>NZ_CP166815.1:0-4800000 GCF_059716235.1 Pseudomonas sp. LBUM1641 | reverse complement strand
GGCGGCGACGGCCAGCCAGCCACAGATCAAAAGCAGAATCGTTGTTGTCAGGCTCATAAGTGCCTCCTTTGCCCGGTACGGGGCACACACTGTCTTCTCAATGGACAGTCTAGCTATCCGCAGGTTGCTTGCTATTGACCAATGGTCGTGTGCATCCAACTTGTTTGCTCTATGGCGGGCCCTTTACTGCGGTACAAGGCTATACCCGCGCCCCTGAGCGTCCTATGATCAGGGCCCACGTCGGCAGTTGATCAAGTGAGTGAAAAAGTTGCGGTTTCCCTCGAACATTAAAACCTCCTGGTGGGTCGCAGCCTGTTTCATGGGGCTGGCGGCCTGCACCTCGCACCCTAAACCCACGAGCATCCCGGGCCTGCCGGAGAGCGTCGAACTCAAGGGCGTGCCGGCGTTTCGCGGCGAGACTTACCTCGGTGGCCCGGCCGCTCTGGCCAGCATGCTGTCCCAACAAGGCATTGTGATTACACCGGGCCTATTGGATAAGCCTCTGCATTTGCCGGGCGCCGAAGCGGACCTTGAGCGCAACATGCAGGTGTTGGCCCGTGAATACGGGATGCTGGTGTACCCGCTGGAAGATCAGCTGCCGGCGCTGCTGGCACAGGTCGCGGCCGGGTATCCGGTGATGGCGCGTATCACCCAGGGCTCGACCTTCTGGGCCGGGCCGCGGTATGTCGTGGTGGTGGGCTATAACAAGCAGAAGAGCATGGTGTTGCTGCGTTCGGGCTTGGAGCGACGCATGCCGATGGATTTCAGCGCGTTTGAGTCGGCGTGGAAAGACGGCGGCAAGTGGGCGGTACTGATTCAGCGGCCCACCCAGTTGCCGGTCAAGGTCGACGCCCAGCGCTGGCAGCAGGCGGCAAGCGCCACGGCCCAGGCAGGACAGGAGCAGGCCGCGGCCCAGGCGGTCAAGACGCTGGCCAGTCAGGCCAAATAAAAAAACGGCGCTCAAGGGCGCCGTTTTTTATTGTCGCCATTGAATACTCAGCGGGACTCGGTCACCTGAACGTTCGCCCGTGGGCGGTTCTTCAGGTTCTTGTCAGCCTTGTAGCGCAAGGCGACGTCCGGCACCGAGCCGCTCTTGCCGGTCTCGACCCAGCTGCGGATGCGACTGGCATCGGCAAAGTGGGTGAACTTGCCGAAGGCGTCGAGGATCACCAGCGACACCGGGCGATTACCCATGCTGGTCACCAGCACCAGGCAGTGGCCGGCCTGGTTGGTAAAGCCGGTCTTGGTCAGCTTGATGTCCCAGTTGGCGCGGTTGATCAGGTGGTCTGTGTTGGAGAAACCCAGGGTGTAGTTGGGCTTGCGGAACGAGACGGTTTTTTCCTTGGTGGTACTCAACTGGCTGAGCATCGGGTATTTGCGCGCGGCGGCCAGCAGCTTGCTCAAGTCGCGGGCGGTGGACACGTTGTGGATCGACAGGCCGGTGGGTTCTACATAGTGGGTGCTGGTCATGCCCAGCGCCTTGGCCTTGGCGTTCATCGCTGCGATAAAGGCCGGGTAGCCGCCCGGGTAGTGGTGGGCCAGGCTGGCGGCGGCGCGGTTTTCCGAGGACATCAGGGCAATCAGCAGCATCTCTTTGCGCGGCATCTCGCTGCCGATCTTGACCCGGGAGAACACGCCTTTCATCTCCGGCGTGTCCTTGATGTTGATGTCGATGTATTCATCCATGTTCTGCTTGGCTTCCAGCACGATCAGGCCAGTCATCAGTTTGCTGACAGAGGCGATCGGCACGATGACATCCGGGTTGCTGGCATAGATGACTTTATTGGTCTGCAGGTCTACCACCATCGCACTGCCGGAGGCGATGTGCAGGGTGGACATGTCGCGGGGGGCCATAGTGGTTTCGCTGGCGTTCGCGAAGGTGCCTGTAAATGCAAAAAATAGGCTGATGATGGAAAGATGAATTTTCACGCGGATGAACTCGCTAAAAAAAGTAGGGATATACCGTTTTGCACGGACTTTCTGATAAATGCCGTTACATTTTAGGAGTATGGATCAGAAACTGTCGAATGTTCATCTGAAAACAGATGAAACCCCTTAAAAACTAAGAAAAAAGTACTTTTTATCCGGCCAATAAAAAGCCCTGCGATAAGGCAGGGCTTTTTCAGAGCAGCTGGTTATTAGCTGTGCAGGGTTTCGGCTGCGTACAGGGTATTTTCCAGCAGGCAGGCGCGGGTCATCGGGCCAACACCACCCGGTACCGGGGTGATCCAGCCGGCGCGGGGCAGGGCGGTTTCGTACACCACGTCGCCCACCAGCTTGCCGTCGTCCTGGCGGTTGATGCCTACGTCGATAACGATGGCGCCTTCCTTGATCCACTCACCCTTGACCAGGCCCGGCTTGCCAGCAGCGACCACTACCAGGTCGGCGCGGCCAACGTGGCCAGCCAGGTCCTTGGTGAAACGGTGGGTGACGGTCACGGTGCAGCCGGCCAGCAGCAGTTCCATGGCCATCGGGCGACCGACGATGTTCGATGCGCCAACAACGACTGCATCCAGGCCATACAGATCGACGCCGGTGCTTTCCAGCAGGGTCATGATGCCCTTCGGAGTGCACGGGCGCAGCAGCGGAATACGCTGGGCCAGGCGGCCGACGTTATAAGGGTGGAAACCGTCCACGTCTTTGTCCGGGCGGATGCGTTCAAGCAATTTCGACGCGTCCAGGTGCTCGGGCAATGGCAGTTGCAGCAGGATACCGTCGATGGCCGGATCGTCATTGAGGCTGTCGATCAGGTCGGTGAGGGCCTGCTGGGTGGTGTCGGAATCCAAGTCGTAGGCTTTTGAGATAAAGCCGACCTCTTCACAGTCTTTACGCTTGTGCGAGACATAAACCTGAGAGGCAGGATCGCTGCCGACCAGGATCACCGCGAGGCCCGGCGTGCGCAGGCCTTGTTGGCTGCGCTCGGCGACTCGTTTGGCGATCTGCTGGCGCAGGCTGGCGGCGATTGATTTGCCGTCGATAAGTTGTGCAGTCATTACGCGTGATTAACCATCGAGAGGGGGAAGAAAAGTGCGCGCATTCTCGCATGCCATGGCGCGAGGGCAAAGGCGCTTGGTCTGCAAATTCCCCTAACCCCTTAAATAAAATGAATTTTTTATAAAAAGGATTTGACGGGTTTCGGGTGCATCTATACTATTCGTCGCACTTGTCGGGCACAGCCTAGCACTGGTTAGTTTGTAATCCTCCAAGAGTACAGATTAATAAGGCGCCCGTAGCTCAGCTGGATAGAGCATCCGCCTTCTAAGCGGATGGTCGCAGGTTCGAGTCCTGCCGGGTGCGCCATTAGGCAGCTTTGGCACAAGTAGCGCAATATGGTGGGCGTAGCTCAGTTGGTAGAGCACGGGATTGTGACTCCCGTTGTCGAGGGTTCGATCCCCTTCGTCCACCCCATATTTAAAAGGCGCCAGATTAATAGTCTGGCGCCTTTGCTTTAAAAGCTTCAAGCGCGGATGTGGTGGAATTGGTAGACACACTGGATTTAGGTTCCAGCGCCGCAAGGTGTAAGAGTTCGAGTCTCTTCATCCGCACCAAATAAAGCTTCATGAAAAGCCTGCTGGCTTTCCTGAGGCTCAACAAATAGCCATTTTGACGGGCTTTTTGGTCACGCAATATGGTGGGCGTAGCTCAGTTGGTAGAGCACGGGATTGTGACTCCCGTTGTCGAGGGTTCGATCCCCTTCGTCCACCCCATATTTCGAAAGGCGCCAGATTAATAGTCTGGCGCCTTTTTTGTTTCAGCGGTTTGAGTTTCAACGCAGTCGCAGGTGCTGGGCTGCAAGGGCAGGGCGTTTCGTCGTATTTATGTTTCGCGATGATGCCGCACTGCTCGCTGGCCTTGTCCGCAGGGTCGGTTGTCAGGGAGATGATTGGCAGCTGCTTCTATATATAGAAGGGTTGGCGCAGAGCCCTGGCGTGATGGGATGTATTTGCTACCGGGGCGAGGTGCACTCGTGCATTCGTACCTATAAATTGCCCGCTGTTTTTTTACCCGTTTTCAGTAGGGTGACTTCTTGAGTTTGACCCACTAGAATGCATGCCCTTGATTCTGGGGTCGGAAACGGCCAGCTAACGTCTGTGCAACGAGGAATATCCATGCAAGTTTCTGTTGAAAATACTTCTGCTCTTGAGCGCCGCATGAGCATCACCGTGCCGGCCGAGCGCATCGAGACCCAGGTCAACAAGCGTCTGCAGCAGACTGCCCAAAAGGCCAAGATCGCTGGTTTCCGTCCAGGCAAGGTGCCAATGAGCGAAATCAAGCGCCGCTTCGGTGCTGATGCACGTCAGGAAGCAGTAGGTGACGTGATCCAGGCTTCCTTCTACGAAGCCGTTGTCGAGCAAAAGCTGAACCCGGCTGGCTCGCCTTCCATCGAGCCTAAGTCCCTGGAAGCAGGCAAGGATCTGGAATACGTTGCAATCTTCGAAGTGTTCCCTGAATTCGAAGTTGCCGGTTTCGATTCGATCGCCATCGAGCGCCTGAGCGCTGATGTAGCTGACTCCGATCTGGACAACATGCTGGAAATCCTGCGCAAGCAGAACACTCGTTTTGAAGTGGCCGATCGCGCTGCCCAGAACGAAGACCAGTTGAACATCGATTTCGTTGGCAAGGTTGACGGCGAAGTGTTCGCTGGCGGCTCCGCCAAAGGCACTCAGCTGGTGCTGGGTTCCAACCGCATGATCCCTGGTTTTGAAGACGGCCTGGTTGGCGCCAAAGCCGGCGAAGAGCGCGTTCTGAACCTGACTTTCCCGGCTGACTATCAGAACCTGGACCTGGCTGGCAAAGCCGCCGAGTTCACCGTGACCGTCAACACCGTTTCCGAGCCTAAGCTGCCAGAACTGAACGAAGAGTTCTTCAACCAGTTCGGCATCAAGGAAACTGGCATCGAAGGTTTCCGCACCGAAGTTCGCAAGAACATGGAGCGTGAGCTGCGTCAGGCGATCAAATCCAAGGTCAAGAACCAGGTGATGGACGGTCTGCTGGCCGCCAACCCGATCGAAGTGCCTAAGGCCCTGCTGTCCAACGAAGTTGATCGTCTGCGCGTGCAGGCTGTTCAGCAGTTCGGTGGCAACATCAAGCCTGACCAACTGCCGGCCGAGCTGTTCGAAGAGCAAGCCAAGCGCCGCGTTGTACTGGGTCTGATCGTGGCTGAAGTGGTCAAGCAATTCGACCTCAAGCCTGACGAAACCCGCGTTCGCGAAATGATCCAGGAAATGGCTTCGGCCTACCAGGAGCCTGAGGCAGTTGTGTCCTGGTACTACAAGAACGACCAGCAGCTGAACGAAGTGCGTTCGGTTGTGCTGGAAGAGCAAGTTGTGGATACTGTTCTGCAGAAGGCTAAGGTGACCGATAAAGCGGTCTCTTACGAAGAAGCAGTCAAGCCGGCTGAAGCAGCACAAGCCGACTGATCGCTCAACTCGTTTGAAAATACACCCATAAGCCAGCCTCGCGCTGGCTTATGCGTATTCAAGACATGACTATTTGGGAGTAACTGCAGAGCATGTTCCGTAATTCGTATATTCAGCAGAACTCTGATATCCAGGCCGCTGGCGGCCTGGTCCCGATGGTTGTCGAGCAATCTGCTCGTGGCGAACGCGCCTATGACATCTACTCGCGCCTGCTCAAGGAGCGAGTGATCTTTCTGGTTGGTCCGGTAGAGGACTACATGGCCAACCTGATCTGTGCGCAGCTGCTGTTCCTTGAAGCGGAAAACCCGGACAAGGACATCCATCTCTACATCAACTCCCCGGGCGGTTCGGTAACAGCTGGCATGTCGATCTACGACACCATGCAGTTCATCAAGCCGAACGTATCGACCACCTGTATCGGTCAGGCGTGCAGCATGGGTGCTTTCCTGCTGACCGCTGGTGCTGAGGGCAAGCGTTACTGCCTGCCGAACTCTCGCGTGATGATTCACCAGCCACTGGGCGGTTTCCAGGGCCAGGCATCGGACATCGAAATCCATGCCAAGGAAATCCTCTTTATTCGTGAGCGTCTCAACACGCTGATGGCCAAACATAGCGGGCATACCCTGGAAGAGATCGAGCGCGACACCAACCGTGACAATTTCATGAGCGCCGAAGCGGCTCGTGAATACGGGTTGATCGACGCAGTGATCGAAAAGCGCCCCGCTTAATATAAGCAGCTCAAAATAGGGCTGGTCGGCAGGTCCGACCACCAGTGGGCTTGAAAAAGCCCTCAATAGCCTTCATCTTGTGTTGCAAGCCTATCGGATTTGGATCGAACGAATGACTGACACCCGCAACGGCGAGGACAACGGCAAGCTGCTCTATTGCTCCTTCTGTGGCAAAAGCCAGCATGAAGTACGCAAGTTGATTGCCGGCCCCTCGGTCTTTATCTGCGACGAGTGCGTCGACCTGTGCAATGACATCATCCGTGAGGAGGTGCAGGAAGCCCAGGCCGAAAGCAGCGCGCATAAATTGCCTTCGCCTAAAGAAATCAGCGGCATCCTTGATCAGTATGTGATTGGTCAAGAGCGTGCAAAGAAGGTTCTGGCCGTAGCGGTGTACAACCACTACAAGCGTCTGAACCAGCGTGACAAGAAAAGTGACGACGTCGAGCTTGGCAAAAGCAACATCTTGCTGATCGGTCCTACAGGCTCGGGTAAAACCCTGCTTGCAGAAACCTTGGCTCGCCTGCTGAACGTTCCCTTCACCATCGCCGACGCAACCACTCTTACCGAGGCCGGTTACGTAGGTGAAGACGTCGAGAACATCATTCAGAAGCTGCTGCAGAAATGCGATTACGACGTGGAAAAGGCCCAGATGGGCATTGTCTACATCGATGAAATCGACAAGATTTCGCGCAAATCCGACAACCCGTCGATCACCCGGGACGTTTCCGGTGAAGGCGTACAGCAAGCGCTGTTGAAACTGATCGAAGGTACTGTTGCTTCCGTACCGCCACAAGGCGGCCGCAAGCATCCACAGCAGGAATTCCTTCAGGTTGATACGCGCAACATCCTGTTCATATGTGGCGGTGCGTTCTCCGGTCTGGAAAAGGTTATTCAAAACCGTTCCACCCGTGGTGGCATTGGCTTCAGTGCAGAAGTACGCAGCAAGGAAGAAGGCAAGAAAGTCGGTGAGTCCCTGCGTGAAGTCGAGCCTGACGATTTGGTCAAGTTCGGTCTGATCCCGGAATTCGTTGGCCGTCTGCCGGTCCTGGCGACGTTGGACGAGCTGGATGAGGCTGCGTTGATGCAGATCCTCACCGAGCCGAAAAACGCCCTGACCAAGCAATACGCCAAGCTGTTCGAGATGGAAGGTGTGGACCTCGAGTTCCGTGCTGACGCGCTCAAATCGGTGGCCAAGCGGGCACTGGAGCGCAAGACCGGCGCCCGTGGTTTGCGCTCGATCCTCGAAGGCGTACTGCTCGACACCATGTATGAAATCCCCTCGCAGTCCGAGGTGAGTAAAGTGGTGATCGACGAAAGCGTTATAGAAGGTAAGTCCAAGCCACTGTATATCTACGAAAACAGTGAGCCGGCTGCCAAGGCTGCGCCAGACGCGTAAGCGTTGCACCGCCGAGCTGTACAAAATAAAGGGGCCTTAACGGGCCCCTTTGTTTTTACTGCGTTTAACTGATGCCATTACGCTTGTTTTTTTTGCAGGCAGCCCCCATCTTGGTTTCAAGTTACTTTCATCTGTCATAGAGGCGAAATCATGAAGACAACCATCGAATTGCCTCTCCTGCCGTTGCGTGATGTCGTCGTCTATCCGCACATGGTTATCCCGCTGTTCGTGGGGCGCGAGAAGTCTATCGAAGCCCTCGAGGCCGCGATGACGGGCGACAAGCAGATCCTGCTGCTGGCCCAGAGAAATCCTGCTGACGATGATCCGGGCGAAGATGTCCTGTATCGCGTTGGTACCGTTGCAACTGTCCTGCAACTGCTCAAGCTGCCTGATGGCACCGTCAAGGTGCTGGTGGAAGGTGAGCAGCGCGGTGCGGTCGAGCGTTTCATGGAAGTGGACGGCCACCTGCGTGCCGAAGTGGCGCTGATCGACGAAGTCGACGCCCCTGAGCGCGAATCCGAAGTGTTCGTTCGCAGCCTGCTGTCCCAGTTCGAGCAATACGTACAACTGGGCAAGAAAGTCCCCGCAGAAGTCCTCTCTTCCCTCAACAGCATTGATGAGCCAAGCCGCCTGGTCGACACCATGGCCGCGCACATGGCGCTGAAAATCGAGCAGAAGCAGGACATTCTCGAAATCATCGATTTGTCTGCCCGGGTCGAACACGTCCTGGCGCTGCTGGATGCCGAAATCGACCTGCTGCAGGTCGAGAAGCGCATTCGCGGCCGTGTCAAAAAGCAAATGGAGCGCAGCCAGCGCGAGTACTACCTGAATGAGCAGATGAAGGCCATTCAGAAAGAGCTGGGTGACAGCGAGGAAGGCCACAACGAAATCGAAGAGCTGAAAAAGCGCATCGATGCCGCCGGCCTGCCAAAAGACGCCTTGACCAAGGCCACTGCCGAGCTGAACAAGCTCAAGCAAATGTCGCCGATGTCGGCCGAAGCCACCGTGGTTCGCTCGTATATCGACTGGCTGGTGCAGGTGCCGTGGAAGGCCCAGACCAAAGTGCGCCTGGACCTGGCCCGCGCCGAAGATATTCTGGACGCCGATCACTACGGCCTCGAAGAAGTCAAAGAACGCATCCTCGAATACCTCGCCGTGCAAAAGCGCGTGAAGAAAATTCGTGGACCGGTGTTGTGCCTGGTCGGTCCTCCTGGTGTGGGTAAAACCTCGCTGGCTGAGTCGATTGCTCACGCAACAAACCGTAAATTCGTACGCATGGCCTTGGGTGGTGTGCGTGATGAAGCGGAAATTCGTGGTCATCGCCGGACTTATATCGGTTCGATGCCAGGAAGATTGATTCAAAAGATGACAAAGGTGGGTGTGCGCAACCCGCTGTTCCTGCTCGATGAAATCGACAAAATGGGCAGCGACATGCGTGGCGATCCGGCCTCTGCCTTGCTGGAAGTGCTCGATCCCGAGCAGAACCACAATTTCAACGACCATTACCTGGAAGTCGACTACGACCTTTCCGACGTAATGTTCCTGTGCACCTCCAACTCGATGAATATTCCGCCAGCCTTGCTGGACCGGATGGAGGTGATTCGTCTGCCGGGTTATACCGAAGACGAGAAGATCAACATCGCTGTCAAATACCTCTCGCCCAAGCAGATTGCGGCCAACGGCCTGAAAAAAGGCGAGATTGAATTTGATGCCGACGCGATCCGCGACATCATTCGTTTCTACACCCGCGAGGCCGGTGTACGGGGCCTTGAACGTCAACTGGCGAAGATCTGCCGCAAGGCCGTGAAGGAACATGCGCTGGAAAAACGCTTCTCGGTGAAGGTCACCGCGGAGCTGCTGGAACACTTCCTGGGCGTGCGCAAATTCCGCTACGGCCTGGCTGAGCAGCAGGACCAGGTGGGTCAGGTCACGGGCCTGGCGTGGACTCAAGTGGGCGGCGAATTGCTGACCATCGAGGCCGCTGTTATCCCGGGCAAAGGGCAATTGATCAAGACCGGTTCCCTGGGTGACGTGATGGTCGAATCCATCACCGCCGCGCAGACCGTGGTGCGCAGCCGCGCGAAGAGCCTGGGGATCCCCCTGGACTTCCACGAGAAGCACGACACCCACATCCACATGCCGGAAGGGGCGACGCCGAAAGACGGCCCTAGCGCAGGCGTAGGCATGTGCACGGCACTGGTATCAGCCCTGACTGGCATTCCGGTGCGTGCCGATGTTGCCATGACTGGGGAAATAACCCTGCGTGGGCAAGTGCTGGCCATTGGTGGCCTCAAAGAGAAATTGTTGGCTGCACACCGTGGTGGTATCAAGACGGTGATCATTCCTGAAGAGAATGTTCGCGACTTGAAGGAGATTCCTGACAATATCAAGCAGGATCTGCAGATTAAACCGGTTAAATGGATTGACGAGGTCCTGCAAATTGCGCTGCAATACGCGCCGGAGCCCTTGCCGGATGTGGCTCCGGAGATAGTTGCAAAGGATGAAAAACGCGAGACTGACTCTAAGGAAAGAATTAGCACGCATTAATACGTTTAAGCCTGGGGGCTTCCTTGACAGCTTTTTAGAGCCCTTGTTATAAAGCGGCTCTTAAGTGTCTGTAGGCCATTCAGCACTGGTTTTTGCTTTCACCAAAAAACTTAGAATCATACTCAATAGATATAAGGGGACTTAGAGTGAACAAGTCGGAACTGATTGATGCTATCGCTGCATCTGCTGATATCCCGAAAGCCGCTGCTGGCCGTGCGCTGGACGCAGTAATCGAATCCGTCACTGGCGCTCTCAAGGCCGGCGACTCTGTGGTACTGGTTGGTTTCGGTACTTTCTCTGTGACCGATCGCCCAGCTCGCACTGGTCGTAACCCACAGACTGGCAAGGCTCTGCAAATCGCCGCTGCCAAAAAGCCAGGTTTCAAAGCCGGTAAAGCCCTGAAAGAAGCCGTTAACTAAGCTTCGCTCAAGCCTTACCCATCCGGGTCGGACGCAGGTCTGACCTGGCAGCGGAGCGGCAGCTGACCCAAGTATCCATCGGGTCGCCACGCCGGGGGTGTGGGTTCAAACCCCCGTCCGCTCCGCCAGTTACGAGAAGGCGCATCCTCGGATGCGCCTTTCTTCTATCCGGACTCTACCCACGCTCCACGGTTGCCTAATTTTGAAGTTCAACCGTTTCTGGGGGACGCATGCTGCAGAATATCAGGGACAATTCACAAGGCTGGATTGCCAAGACCATTATCGGGATCATCGTCGCATTGATGGCGTTCACCGGTATCGAGGCTATTTTTCAGGCTTCGACCAACAACAAGCAGGACGTGGCCAAGGTCAACGGTGAAGAAATCACCCAAAGTGAACTGGGCCAGGCCGTCGACATGCAACGTCGTCAGCTGATGCAACAGCTGGGCAAGGACTTCGATGCTTCCTTGCTGGACGAAAAGCTGCTGCGCGACGCCGCGCTCAAGAGCCTGATCGATCGCAAACTGCTGCTGCAGGGCGCGGCCGATTCGAAATTCGCTTTCTCCGAAGCCGCGCTGGATCAAGTGATCCTGCAGACACCGGAATTCCAGGTGGATGGCCAGTTCAACGCTGAGCGTTTCGACCAGGTGATCCGTCAGCTGGGCTATAGCCGTATGCAATTCCGCCAGATGCTGAGCCAGGAAATGCTGATCGGCCAGGTTCGTGCTGGTATTGCCGGCAGCGGTTTTGTGACTGATGCCGAAGTGCTGGCTTTTGCCCGTCTGGAAAAACAGACCCGCGATTTCGCCACCGCCAGCGTCAAGGCCAACCCTGCGGCGGTGAAACTCACCGACGACGAGGTCAAGGCTTACTATGACCAGCACGCCAAAGAGTTCATGACCCCGGACCAGGTGGTCATCGACTATCTGGAGCTGAAGAAGGCTTCCTTCTTCGACCAGGTCGCGGTCAAGGACGATGAGCTGCAGGCTCTCTATCAGAAAGAAACCGCCAACCTCGCTGAACAGCGTCGCGCGGCGCACATCCTGATTGAAGTCAACGACAAGACCACCGACGAGCAGGCCAAGGCCAAGATCGAACAGATCCAGGCACGCCTGGCCAAAGGCGAGAAGTTCGAAGCCCTGGCCAAAGAGTTCTCCCAGGATCCGGGTTCTGCAAACAACGGCGGTGACCTCGGTTTCGCCGGCCCTGGCGTCTACGACCCTGCCTTCGAAACAGCGCTGTACGCGTTGAACAAGGACCAGGTTTCGGCGCCGGTGCGTTCGAGCTTCGGCTGGCACCTGATCAAGCTGTTGGGCGTTGAAGCACCTGAAGTGCCATCGTTCGCCAGCCTGAAAGACAAGCTGACCCGCGAGCTCAAGACCCAGCAGGTTGAACAGCGTTTCGTCGACGCGACCAAGCAACTGGAAGACGCTGCATTCGAAGCTTCCGACCTGGCCCAGCCGGCGTCTGACCTGAAGCTGACCGTGCACACCTCCGCGCCGTTTGGCCGTGAAGGTGGCGAAGGTATCGCGGCCAACCGTGCCGTGGTGACCGCTGCATTCAGCCCTGAAGTACTGGATGAAGGTGCCAACAGCACCGCCATCGAGCTGGATCCGGAAACCATCGTGGTGCTGCGTGCCAAAGAGCACTTGAAGCCTACCCAGCTGCCGCTGGAAAGCGTTGCCACGGCCATCCGTGCCCAGTTGACCAAGGAGCGCGCAAGCGCTGCGGCGAAGACTCACGCGGACGAGCTGATTGCCAACCTGCGTGATGGCAAGACACCGCTGAATCAGCCGGTGGATGGCCAGGCCTGGAAAGTCACCGAAGCGGCCACCCGTGGCCAGGAAGGCGTCGAACCAGCCGTGCTGCAAGCCCTGTTCCGCATGCCAAAGCCTGCGGCCAAGGACAAGCCGACCTTCACCAGCGTGACTCTGCCAGACGGTAGCCTGGTGATCGTGCGCTTGAACGCGGTCAACGAAGCCGCTGCCCCGACCGATGACGAGAAGGCTCAGTACCGCCGCTTCCTCGCGTCCCGTGTGGGCCAGCAAGACTTCGCCGCCTATCGCAAGCAGTTGGAAACCAAGGCTGAGATCAAGAAGTTCTGATCTCGTTACTGCCTGAATAAAAAGACCTCGGCCTGAAGAGGCCGGGGTCTTTTTTATCCACTCAAGCAGCTGACTCAACCAGTCCTTGATTCAACGCGCAAACTTTAGCTTGCCCCAACTCAAGCCAATCACAGCCGCCAGGGTCGAAGCGCTCAGCACACTCAGCTTGGCGGCCGACAACAGCGTCGGATCGGAGAAGGCCAGCGACGAGATGAAAATCGACATGGTGAAACCAATCCCGGCCAAGAGGCCCACCAGGGCGACGCCGTTCCAGGTCACGCCTTCCGGCAGTTGGCAGATGTTCAGTTTGACCAGTACGAAACTCGCCAGCATCACCCCCAGCGGCTTGCCGAGCACCAAGGCCAGGATGACGCCCATGAACACGCCGTGGGGCAGCGGGTCGTCCAGATTGAACCCTTGCAGGCTCACCCCCGCGTTGGCCAGGGCAAACAGCGGCATGACGCCGAAGGCTACCCACGGGTGTAACCCGGCTTGAATCCGCTGCACCGGCGGCAACATTTCTCGCTGGGCCTTTCTCAACTGCTGCAACGGTTTGGCCACCTGATGAGCGCTTTCAGCGGGATGCGAAAGCCGGTCCATCAGTTCGTTAAATGTGCGCCCGATGGTGTCCAGGGGGCGTTCACGGGTGGGCCTTGAAATGACAGGCGTCATCAAGCCAAGCACCACGCCGGCGAGCGTAGGATGTACACCTGTCTTCAGCAGCCCGAACCAGACAATCGCCCCGGGCAGCAGGTACACAACCGCCTTGCCAATCCCCATCCGCTGAAAGACCAGCACCAGTGCCAGCCCGCAGGCTGCGATCACCAGGCCCATGTAGTCCAGGCTCGCGGTGTAGAAGATCGCAATGATCAGGATGGCGACGATGTCATCAATGATCGCCAACGCCAGCAACAGAATGCGCACGCCGGCCGGAATGGATTTACCCAACAGCGCCAGCACACCTACGGCAAACGCGATGTCGGTGGCGGTGGGCACCGCCCAGCCGCTGGCCGCTTCAGTGCCATGGTTGAGCAGGGTATAGAGCAGCGCCGGCATCAGCACGCCACCGAGTGCAGCGCCCAAGGGCAGGGTGGCCAGTTTCAGGTTGGCGAGTGCACCGTCCCTGATCTCCTGGCGAATCTCGGCGCCCACCACCAGGAAGAAGATGGTCATCAGCCCGTCGTTCACCAGGAAGTGCAACGAGCGCGAGACCGTGAAGTCTCCCAGCCCGATAGTGAGTGGGGTGTTCCAGAAGTGTTCGTAGGAATCGGCGATGGGGCTGTTGGCCCAGATCAGCGCGACAATCGCCGCCAGCAGCAGCACGATGCCGCTGACGGCCTCGATGCGTGAAAACCGCTCCAATGCAGACAGGGCGCCTTCGACCAAAACCTGGGGGCGAGGAATAGCAGGGTGTTTATCAGGCACGACAAATCTCCATTGGCGGCCCGACCAATGCTTATCCTTTAACCTGCGCTGTGCCGTATGCAGCAGCGCACCCAGGGCGATCATAAGAGTTAAGAAACATTACGTCACGTTTCGTTTAAACATCGGTTAAACGCAGCGTCGCCATCAGGGCCAGCACGACCAACGCGACGACCGCCCACGGAAACGCTGTCACGCCCCAACCCTGTAGCAACATCCCGCCCAGCAGCCCACCGCCGGCGATGCCCAGGTTCCACACCGTCACCAGCATCGACTGCGCGGCATCGGCTGAATCCCCGGCCGACTTGGCCAGCGCTGTTTGCAGCAATGCCGGCAGGCCACCAAACGCCAGCCCCCATAATGCCACTGTGGTGTAGATCACGGTCGCCGAGGTGATCCAGAACGCCAGCGCCAGGGCCGACAGTGCGAACATTGCGCAGCTGATCACCAACAACGCACGCAGCCGCTGATCAATCAACGCGCCGACAATCCAGATGCCCAGCAGCGCCGCCAGGCCAAATACCAGCAACACCTGATCGATGTCCGCCGCAATCCCGGCAGGTACCAGGAATGGCGCTATATAGGTGTAGAGAATGTTATGGGCCAGTACGTAGGTAAGGGTTACAAACAGCACCGGACGAATCCCGGGCAGTGCCAGCACCTGGCGTAGCCCCAAGCGTTTTTCCGCTCGCTGCCCCGCAAAGTCCGGGACCTGCCAGCGCACCCAGGCCAGCAGTACAACCGTAAGACCGGTCATGATCGCAAAGCTCAGGCGCCAGCCCACCGTGGTGCCCAGGAATGTCCCGGCGGGCACGCCCAGTGACAGCGCCAAGGGCGCCCCGAGCATGGCCACGGCAATCGCCCGGCCTTGCAAGTGTGGCGCAACCATGCGGCTGGCGTAACCGGCGAGCAGCGCCCAAAGCAACCCCGCGAACACCCCGGCGAAGAACCTCGCCACCAGGGTCAGCAGGTAATCGCTGGAAAACGCTGTCACGCTGTTAACCAAGGCAAACCCGCCGATGGCAATCATCAGCAACGGCCGCCTGCGCCAGCCCCGGGTGGCGATGGTCAGGGGAATCGCGGCCAGCAGCGAACCAAGGGCGTAAAGGGTCACCAATTGGCCCACCAAGGCTTCCGACACCCCGAGCCCGGCGCCCATTTGCGGGAGCAAGCCCGCTGGCATGGCTTCGGTGAGGATGGTGATGAAGCCGGCGGTTGCCAATGCCAGCAAACCGCCCAGTGGCAGGCGTTCACGGCTCGCCGCAAGGGCCGGGGAGGGTAAGGCGTTGTCGCTCATGTTTATTGGCTCCGGGTTTCAAACGAAAGGGCAGGGAGCCAGAGTAGGGTGCTGCGAGGTGTAGAAAAACAGGCTAAGGTTCCGAACTTATCGGACGCCAACGTCCGCAATCCTCGGGAGCGAGACGATGGACAGCCTCGGCAGTATTTCAGTGTTTGTGCAGGTGGCGGAAACCCGCAGCTTTACCGAGGCCGGGCGCCTGCTGGGGGTGTCGTCCTCGGCGATTGGCAAAAGCATTGCGCGCATCGAAGAGCGCCTGGGTGTGCGCCTGTTCCATCGCAGCACCCGCAGTATCACGTTGACCAGCGAGGGCGCGCTGTTTCTCGAACGCTCCCGACGGATCCTGGCCGAAGTCGAGGCCGCGGAACAGGAACTGAGCCAGGCGTCAGCCACACCCAGAGGCAAGCTGCGTGTGAGCCTGCCCCAAGTGCGCGGCCTGTTGATGCCGGTGCTGACGGACTTCATGCGGGCCTATCCCGAGATCGAACTGGACGTGGACTTCTCCGACCGCATGGTGGACGTGATCGAGGAAGGCTTCGACGCGGTGATCCGCACCGGCAAACCCGAGGATTCGCGCTTGATGGCACGCCACCTCGGGTATTACCGCCTGGTGCTGGTGGCGTCCCCGGAATACCTGCGCCTGCACGGCACGCCGCGCCAGCCCCGGGACTTGAACGACCACGCCTGCCTGCGTCACAAGTTCTGCGCCACCGGCAAGCTGGAAGCCTGGCCATTGCGCCCGGAGCCCGGCCTGCCAGAGCCGGTCCTGCGAGCGCCGCTGGTCTCCACCACCATCGAATCACTGATGCACGTGGCCCATGCAGGCCTGGGGATTGCCTGCCTGCCGGACTTCATGGTCCGCGAGTCGGTGGAGCAGGGCCGGTTGCAACGGGTGCTGGACTATTACCTGGACCACAGCGGCAGCTTCTGGATGCTCTGGCCATCAAGTCGCCATGCTTCGGCGAAATTGCGCGTGTTTATTGACCATATGGGCGAGCGGCTTTTTCCCGCAGACACCGTCCCATAAGGCTGTGACGTTTTACCGACAGGAATTCGCGCGCCAAGGCCACGTTCTGTTGCACAATACCGCCCTGACTGTTTTCCTCAGGATTTTCGATGTCGACATCATTTCACTTGCGTAGCCTCGGGTTGGCGCTGGTGCTGGCGGGCGCTGCGGGCTGCTCGTCACCCAAGACCGCTATTTATGAACATGAGAATTTCGACGACTCCGGTACGTTTTCCCGGGATTACCCGGTCAGTGACACCGCGGCCTGCGAAGCGGCGCGGCGTGCGCTGTTGAGCCAGGGTTACATCATTACCAGCAGCGATCCAAAGCTGGTGGCGGGTAACAAGAGCTTCCAGCAGACCGGCGAAACTCACCTGCAGATCAGTTTCAACGTGGTGTGTGCCGACGATGGCAGTGGCAATCATCACTCGACGATGTTCGCCAACGCCTTGCAGGATCGCTACGCGCTGAAGAAGGTTAACAACTCCGCGAGTCTCGGCGTGGGAGTGTTGGGTTCGGTGTCGATGCCGATTGGCTCCACCGATGACTCGATGGTCAAGGTGGCCAGCGAGACGGTGTCTGCGCCAAAGTTCTATGAGCGTTATTTCGCGCTGGTGGATGTTTTCCTGCCCCAGGAAGTGAAAAAGGCTGCGCATATTCCAGAGAAACCCAAGGCTGACCTGGGCATTCCGGAACCGAAGGCAGCTCCGGTGGCCGATAAGGTGGAGGCGCCTAAAGAAGCGCCGAAAGAAGTGCCCGCCACCCCGGCGGCCCCCGTGACGCCGGCGGTTGAGCCAGCGGCATCGGAGCCGGTCGTACCGCTGGCAGAACCTGCACCGATTGCGCCAAAGGAAACCCCGGCACCTGCGCCGGAGGCTACCCAACCAACGCTGCCGGCACCGACCGAAGCGATTCCGCCTCTGCCGACGCCTGCGCAGTAACTACACCGCTACGGGGTTGGCCTTGTCGACGTTGATCCCGTAGCGGCTGATCGCCTCCGCCACCTTGGCGCGGCTGATCAGGCCGTCATCCGCCAGCGCCTTCAAGGCCGCCAGTGCAATGAAGTAACGGTCCACCTCGAAGAACTCACGCAAGGTTTCGCGGGTATCCGATTGCCCGAAGCCATCAGTGCCCAGCGCCACAAAGCGCCGGCCCGGTACGAACGGGCGGATCTGGTCAGCAAAGATCTTCATGTAGTCGGTAGCGACCACCACGGGCCCGGCCTGGTCCTCCAGGCACTGCTCGACATAGCTGGTACGCGGTTCGCTTTCCGGGTGCAGCAGGTTCCAGCGCTCCACGGCATGGCCTTCCCGGCGCAGCTCGGTCAGGCTGGTGACGCTCCACACGTCGCTGCCCACGGCGAAGTCATCCCGCAGCAAATCAGCGGCGGCGATGACTTCCCGCAGGATCGAACCGCTGCCCATCAGTTGCACCCGTGGTTGCGCGGTGTCTTCAGCCGCCTTCAACCGATACATGCCCTTGAGAATCCCATCCTCGACGCCGTCGGGCATCGCCGGGTGCGGGTAGTTTTCGTTGAGCAGGGTGATGTAGTAGTAAATGTCCTCCTGCTCGACGTACATCCGGCGCATGCCCTCGCGAATGATCACCGCGAGTTCGAAGGCAAAGGTCGGGTCGTAGGAAATGCAGCACGGGATCACCGATGACAGCACATGGCTATGGCCATCGTCATGCTGCAAGCCTTCGCCCATCAGGGTCGTGCGCCCGGCGGTGGCCCCCAGAAGGAAGCCCCGTGCCCGCGCATCGCCTGCGGCCCAGGCCAGGTCGCCGACCCGCTGAAAGCCGAACATCGAATAGAAGATGTAGAACGGCACGGTCATCAACCCGTGGTTGGCGTAGGACGTACTCGCGGCGATCCACGAGGAAATGGCGCCGGATTCATTCAGGCCTTCCTGCATGATCTGTCCGTCCTTGCTCTCCTTGTAGTAGGAAAGCTGACCTGCATCCTGTGGGGTGTAGAGCTGTCCGACCGCGGAGTGAATGCCGATCTGGCGGAACAGGCTTTCCATGCCGAAGGTGCGGGACTCGTCCGGCACGATGGGCACGATCAACTTGCCCAGGTTCGGGTCCTTGAGCAGGGTGCCGAGGATGCGCACGAAGGCCATGGTGGTTGAAATCGAGCGCTCGCCGGTGTCCTTGAGCTGGGTGGCGAAGGCTTCCAGTTCCGGGATCTTCAACGACTCGACCGCGCTGTGGCGAGCCGGTACGTAACCACCTAACGACTGGCGGCGCGCGGCGAAATAGCGCGCTTCTTCGCTGTCGGCAGCGGGTTTGAGATAAGGGATTTCGGCCAGTTGATCGTCGGCCACTTCCAGTCCGAAGCGATCGCGGAAAGCTTTGACGGCTTCAGCGCCCATCTTTTTCAGTTGGTGGTTGATGTTCTGGCCTTCGCCGGCCTCGCCCATGCCGAAGCCCTTGACGGTTTTTGCGAGGATCACGGTAGGCTGGCCGCTGTGGCGCACGGCGGCGGCATAGGCGTTGTAGACCTTGTCCGGGTCATGGCCGCCTCGTGAGAGTTTCCAGATATCGTCGTCGGACATGTCCGCCACCAGCGCCAGCAACTCCGGGTATTTGCCGAAGAAGTGTTCCCGCACGTAGGCGCCGTTTTGCGATTTGTAGTTCTGATAGTCGCCGTCCACGCATTCCATCATGCGCTGGCGCAGCAAGCCGCTTTTATCCTTTTCCAGCAGCGCATCCCAGCCGCCGCCCCAGATCACCTTGATCACGTTCCAGCCGGCGGCGCGGTACAGGCTCTCGAATTCCTGGATCACCTTGGCATTGCCACGCACCGGGCCATCGAGTCGTTGCAGGTTGCAGTTGACCACGAAGATCAGGTTGTCGAGTTTCTCGCGCCCGGCCAGGGAAATGGCCGCCAGGGATTCCGGCTGATCCATCTCGCCGTCACCGAGAAACGCCCACACTTTGCGGCCCTGATGTTGCTTGAGGTCGCGGAACTCCAGGTAGCGCATGAAGCGCGCCTGGTAGGCGGCGGTAATCGGTCCGAGGCCCATGGATACTGTAGGAAACTGCCAGAAGTCGGGCATCAGCCGTGGGTGCGGATAGGACGATAAACCGTCGCCACCGGCTTCCCGTCGGAAGTTGTCCAGTTGCGCTTCGCTGATCCGGCCTTCGAGGTACGCCCGCCCGTAAATGCCCGGGGCCGAGTGGCCCTGGATGTACACCAGGTCGCCATCGAAACTCTCGGTACGCCCACGGAAAAAGTGGTCGAAGCCTACGTCATACAGCACGGCAGCCGACGCGTAGGTCGCGATATGCCCACCCACGCCGGAATGTTTGCCGGCGCGCAGCACCATGGCCATCGCGTTCCAGCGGATAAACGCATTCAGCCGGCGCTCGGTGGCCAGGTTGCCGGGGTAAGCCAACTGGCGGTCCACCGGGATGGTGTTGACGTAAGGCGTGGTCACCCGCCCGTAGAAGTCGCCATGCCGCGCCACGTCGAAATCCAGCAACTGATCAATCAGGTAATGCGCGCGCGGGCGGCCTTCGGTGGACAGCACCGATTCGATGGACTCCAGCCATTCGCGGGTTTCCTGTGGATCGTCGTCGAGGCGTACTGCAGTGTTCGGGGTCATGTCAGGCTCCAGGGGTGGACGGATTTCAGCGTGTGGGCTCCTTGTGGGAGCTTCGCGAATATAGTTGCAATTGCAACTACATGACTGAATCTAGCGCGGGATGAGCTACTATTGCAACCTTCTTGAAATTCCCCGGATGGTGTTGCATGTCGTCGAAAGAGCCTGATGTCTGGTTCCGTTTTGTTCGGGCCCACAGGACGGTCATCCGTGAAATCGAACGGCGCCTGGCCGATGCCGGTCTGCCGCCGTATGCCTGGTACGACGCTTTATGGGGCCTGGAAAGTGGCCCCGATGGCACCCGGCGCATGCACGAATTGGCCGATGTGCTGGCCATCGAACGCTACAACCTGACGCGCCTGGTGGACCGCCTGGAAAAGGACGGCCTGGTAGTGCGTTCGCGCTCCGACGGTGACGGGCGTGCAGCCTTTGTATCGATCACCGACGCGGGCCGGGTGTTGCGTAAAAAGATGTGGAAAATCTACGAAAGCAGCGTGGAAGAGTTGTTTTTGTCGCAGCTCGACAGCGAGCAACGCCGGGGCTTTGCCGAGGCGCTGGAACGCACGGCGGGGCTGGCGATGGAGGCGGGCGTGCAGACCCGTGGGCGGCGTAAGACCTGAAGCAAAGACTCCAGGCGACGAAGATCCAGTGTGGGAGCGGGCTTGCTCGCGAAAGCGGTGTGTCAGCAACAGAAAGATCAACAGGCACACCGACTTCGCGAGCAAGCCCGCTCCCACATTTGATCTGTGATGGATTACAGATCGTCATTTCAGGTGATATCGATGCAGGGCGGTCTCCACCTGTTCTGCTTCGATCCAGCCGTCATCCGCCAAAGCCTTCAATGCCAGCACCGCGATCCAATATCGACCGGGTGCTGACGCCTCTATCGAGCCCGCGCCCAACGCCACAAACCGCGCATCCACATACCCCGCCAACTGATCGACGATCGGCTGCGGATACCCGGTGACCGCGACCACCGGCGCGCCATCCCCAGCCAGGCAATCCCTTAGATGGCAACTGCGCTTCGGTACCAACGGGTGCAGGCGATTCCAGCGTTGCGCCGCCTCCGCCTCGCGGGCCAGCCGTGTGTAGCTGGGGCAGCTCCACAGTTGTGCCTCGACGTTCCACTCCGTTTCTAGCAACCGCGCGGCGTGCACGACTTCTTCAAACGCTCGACCCGCGCCCAGCAACCGCACCTTCAACTTGCTCGTGTATGAGCGTCGGACCCTGTACATGCCCCTGAGCGCATGGTCACAATCCTGCGGGCTCAACCTCGGCCCGTCGTGCTGGTCGTGCAGTGCCAGGTAGTAAAAGCCCGACTGGCCGTCGACATACAGCGCCTGCAAACCTGCCAGCACAATCGCCCGGGCTTCCTCGCCGGAGGCCGGGTCATAAGGTGTGCAGTGGGGATTGCTGGCCAGCCATAAGGGCAGTGAAGGGGAGGGCCGGGTTTCATTGTCGTTGCACAAGATGCCCCGCTGGCGGGTCTCGCTGGACAGCGCGCGCAACTGCGCCGATGACGCGGCCGTGTGCAGGTACAACATGGGTTTTTCCCCGGTGTTGCGCGCGAACCACGTGGGCCAGCTCATCACCCGGCGGGAGCGCGACTGGCCGCGAATCACCCATGCCTGCCGGCTGGACTCCAGGGTGTTGGCCATGGTCATCACGCTATACAGGGGCGAGCAGCGGCGCTGCTGCGTTGCATTCAGGGCGTCGATACAGATCAGGGCAGAGCGTGCGGTGCTGGCAGTCATGAGCAGGGTCGCTTGGCAACGGGTGCCCTTACCCTAATGGAATTCGGCTTGTGATTGCAATTGCAATGATTGCAGTTGCATCTAAAATTCACCCGGCTAAATCAACCCAACCCTGCTACGTTTAATCTTGAAGTGCAGGAACGTCATGCCACGGACATTTTTTCGTCATGACGGCACTTTAGGCTGGTTGTGCAGGTCACTTAGCAACCCCTTTTCATAAAACAAGGAGTCAACAATGGACGATTACCAGGAAGAACTGCTGGAGTACCACGCCTTCGAACTGGATCCGCTGGATCCGGCCGATGATGCCACCGAGCTGTAAGACAGACGTCAGGCGGAATGCCGCTGACTGCGGCGAAATTCCCCTGGGGTCTGGCTGTTCCAGCGCTTGAAGGCCCGTTGAAAGGCTTCCGCTGAGGCAAAACCGAGTAAATAGGCAATTTCACCGAACGCCAGTTCGGTATCGCGAATGTAGGTCATGGCCAGGTCGCGGCGAGTGTCATTGAGAATCGCCCGGAACTGCGTCCCTTCTTCCGCCAGCTTGCGCCGCAAGGTCCAGGTCGGCAGTTTCAAGCGTGACGCCACTTCTTCCAGGTCGGGTTCCCGGCCACCATTGAGCATCGGCCCGAGCAACCGGGTAATGCGCTCGCGCAGGCTGCGGGTGCGCGTCAACTGCTCCAATTCCCGTTCACACAACTGCACCAGTAATTGCCAGGTACTCGGGCAATGTTCCGGGTTGCGCATGGCCAGGGTTTGCTGGCTCAGGCGCAGTTGATTGTGCTCGGCGCCAAACTGGATCGAGCAGTCCCCCAGCACGCTATAGCGTTCGCTGTAGTCGGGGGCCTCGAATTCGATTTCGATGCGCTGCGCCTGCACCGGTTGCAAGCTTATGCTCGACAATTGATGCAGCCAGCCGGCGATGATCGAGTCCACCACGAAGCGGTTGTACGCGTTGTACGGGCTGATGGAATAGAAGCGTAGCCAGGCGCCGTCAGTGTCCTCGTGAAAGCTCGACTGGCCTCGATAGTTGGAGCCGTACAAGGCTTCGAAGCGCGTCAGGGTGCGGGCGGCTTCACGCACGGTGGGCGCTTGGGCGGCGGTGACACCGGCGAGGCCGGCCTGGCTCAAGCGGCTGAGCTGGCCCATGCGCAGGCCCAGGCTGGGGTCGCCGGTCAACTGGATGGCGGCGTGGCCCAGGCGCATATAACGCGGGATCGACAAGCGAGCACCCGCCTCGGCCAATCGCGCAGGGTCGAAGCCGTATTGCAGCAACAACGGTTGCGGGTCCAGGCCATGGCTGTGGATCGCATCGGCCAAGGTGTGGACAAAGCCTACCGACAGGTCCCCAAGCCGCACCGGTTTCATCGCGTTACAGCCACACGTTCAGCAGGCGTGCGCCACGGGCATTGCCGTCGGCGAACACCTGGCCGTTGCTGCTGAGGAAGCTTTGCCCGGCGCTGCCCATGTCGAAGAATTGCCCACGCAGGAACACGCTCATGCCGGCGGTGGCCTGGCTGATGGGTTGCTGGCTGATCAGTGTCAGGCGGTGCCAGGCTTCGCCTTCGCTGAGCTCTTCGGGCTTGAGGCTGATTTCCGGTGGTGTCGACACGCTTTTGAAACCGCGCCACGGTTTGTCCCAGGTCTCGCGGCCAATCACGAAGGCCGGTACCGCCACCAACTGGGCGCCTTGCTCGTTGAGCTTGCGGTAGTTGTCCGGGTACCAGCTATCGCTGCCGATCAGGATGCCCAGGCGCCCGGCCGGGGTATCGACCACGCTGACGGTGTTTTCGTCGCCGGGCTCGATAAAGCCGCGCTCGTCGAAAATCGGATACAGCTGGCGTTGCGGCTGGCCCACCGCCAAGCCATCACGGTCAAATACCACGCTGGTGTTGTACAACGCGCCGTGGCCGATCTGCAGTTGGCCCTGGCTGACGCTCGGGTTGGGCAGCGCAATGGAGCCGGCCACCAGGGTCACGCCGAATTCCTTGGCCAGGCCGCCGAACAGCACCTGATAGTCGCGGGCCATTGCCGGGGCCTTCATGCGCAGGTAGGCGTCGTCGATGCGGTCATCACCCTTTGCGCTGATCAACGCCCGCACGAACAACAACGGGTTGCTCGCCGACAGCCAGTTCATCGCTTCCTTGAGGTTGGTGGCCTGGTACAGCTCGTTCTTCTCGCCACTGACCATCAGCCAGGTGCCGATATGTTCCGGCAGCACCACGATGGTCTTGTCGTTGATCAAGCCCTGGTCGCGGGCCTTTTGCAGGTAGGCCGCCAGCTTCAGGTGCAGGCGTTCCAGGCTCTGGTAGTCGGCGGGGAACAGTTCCGGCTGGATGCCCAGCAGGTTGCCGCGGTCGGCGGGTACGCCTTGGTCGACGGCCAGGTTGATCCGCAGGTCGGACAGGTAATGGCCCACGGGGCGTTCCTGGGTCCAGACCAGATAGGCGGAAACGGCGGCGACCAGGGCCATGATAAGGGTGAATCCAAGAAGTTTACGCATGGGAAAAAGACAACGGACCGGGTGCAGGGTTCGGTACCTAGGGTAGGGCTCATGTACGCAGTTGCCAAGGGGCGCTGCGCATTTGGATCAATAACTTGTCAGTTACAGTCATTGAGCGGCAACCGGCAGGCTCTTAGTCTGTGGGACATAAACCGATGGAGTGCCATTCGAGCGCTCCACGTCCCGTGATGATCCGTTGTGGAGCTGTACCATGACCGCTGCTGCCTACCCGCACCTGCTGGCCCCGTTGGACCTGGGTTTTACCACCCTGCGTAACCGCACCCTGATGGGCTCGATGCACACCGGCCTTGAAGAGAAACCCGGCGGCTTCGAACGCATGGCGGCCTATTTCGCCGAGCGCGCCCGTGGCGGCGTGGGCCTGATGGTCACCGGCGGCATTGGCCCGAACGATGAAGGTGGGGTGTATGGCGGTGCAGCCAAGCTGACCACCGACGAAGAGGCGCAAAAGCACAAGATCGTCACGAAAGCGGTGCACGAGGCGGGCGGCAAGATCTGCATGCAGATTCTCCACGCCGGGCGTTATGCCTACAGCCCGAAACAGGTAGCGCCAAGCGCAATCCAGGCACCGATCAACCCGTTCAAGCCCAAAGAGCTGGACGAAGAAGGTATCGAAAAGCAGATCAATGATTTCGTCACCTGCTCGGTACTGGCCCAGGTCGCCGAGTACGACGGCGTGGAAATCATGGGCTCCGAAGGCTACTTCATTAACCAGTTCCTCGCGGCTCACACCAACCACCGCACCGACCGTTGGGGTGGCAGCTACGAAAACCGCATGCGCCTGCCGGTGGAAATCGTGCGCCGGGTGCGCGAAGCCGTAGGCCCGAATTTCATCATCATCTTCCGCCTGTCGATGCTCGACCTGGTGGAAGGCGGCAGCACCTGGGAAGAGATCGTGCAGTTGGCCAAGGCCATCGAGCAGGCGGGTGCAACGATCATCAACACCGGCATTGGCTGGCACGAAGCGCGCATCCCGACCATCGCCACCAAGGTGCCGCGTGGCGCGTTCAGCAAGGTCACCGCGAAGTTGCGCGGGGCGGTGCAGATTCCGTTGATCACCACCAACCGGATCAACACCCCGGAAATCGCCGAGCAGATCCTGGCTGAAGGCGACGCCGACATGGTCTCGATGGCCCGCCCATTCCTGGCCGACCCGGACTTCGTCAACAAGGCTGCCGAAGGCCGCGCCGATGAAATCAACACCTGCATCGGCTGCAACCAGGCGTGCCTGGACCACACCTTCGGCGGCAAACTGACCACCTGCCTGGTCAACCCGCGTGCGTGCTACGAAACCGAACTCAACTACCTGCCGGTCAAGCAGATCAAGAAAATCGCCGTGGTCGGTGCCGGTCCTGCGGGCCTGGCGGCCGCCACCGTTGCCGCCGAGCGTGGGCATCAAGTGACGCTGTTTGATTCGGCCAGCGAGATCGGCGGCCAGTTCAACATCGCCAAGCGCGTGCCGGGCAAGGAAGAGTTCTTTGAAACCCTGCGCTACTTCAAGCGCAAGTTGCAGACCACTCACGTCGAGCTGTGCCTGAACACTCGGGTCGACGTTGAGCAGCTTGTTGCGGGCGGTTACGACGAGATCATCCTCGCCACCGGCATCGCGCCGCGCACGCCCGCCATCCCGGGTGTGGAAAACGCCAAGGTGTTGAGCTACCTGGACGTGATTCTGGAGCGCAAGCCAGTGGGCCATCGCGTGGCCGTGATCGGTGCCGGCGGTATCGGGTTTGATGTGTCGGAATTCCTCGTGCACCAGGGCGTGTCCACCAGCCTGGACCGCGAGGCGTTCTGGAAAGAGTGGGGCATCGACACCCACCTTGAAGCCCGCGGCGGTGTGGCCGGGATCAAGCCCGAGCGCCATGCGCCGGCGCGTGAAGTGTTCCTGTTGCAGCGTAAGACGTCCAAGGTCGGCGACGGCCTGGGCAAGACTACCGGCTGGATTCATCGCACCGGTCTGAAGAACAAACAGGTGCAGATGCTCAACAGCGTCGAGTACCTGAAGATCGACGACGAAGGCCTGCATATCCGCATTGGCGCCGAGGGTGAGCCGCAGGTGCTGGCGGTGGACAATATCGTCATCTGTGCCGGCCAGGACCCGCTGCGGGAGTTGCAGGATGGCCTGGTCGCAGCCGGGCAGAACGTGCACCTGATCGGCGGTGCGGATGTGGCGGCCGAGCTGGATGCCAAGCGCGCCATCAACCAGGGTTCGCGCCTGGCGGCCGAGCTGTAAACACTCAAAAGGGGCGGTGGTAGACTACCGCCCCTTTTCTTGTGCAGAACCGCCCTTATGGGTCCTTTCGACTGGCTTCCCCACGCGCCCCTTGAACCCCTGAAGCTCGACTGGATGGGGCCGGTGGACGTCGCCGTGCTGCGCCTGGATCGTATCGACCCGCTGATCAGCGGCAACAAGTGGTTCAAGCTCACCGCGCACC
This sequence comes from Pseudomonas sp. LBUM1641, assembly GCF_059716235.1. Lineage (NCBI taxonomy): Bacteria > Pseudomonadati > Pseudomonadota > Gammaproteobacteria > Pseudomonadales > Pseudomonadaceae > Pseudomonas > Pseudomonas sp. LBUM1641. Next base: position 4,773,345 of record NZ_CP166815.1, on the reverse strand, counting down.
TGGCGCAAGGCCGGGCGGCGGGGGCCCGCGGGATCATCAGCCTGGGCGGGGCTTACTCCAATCATTTGCATGCACTGGCGGCGGCCGGGAAACGCTTCGGCTTTCCCACCGTTGGCTTGCTGCGTGGCCATCCACAAGACACGCCCACGGTGCTCGACCTCAAGGCCTTCGGCATGCAACTGCATTGGCTGGGGTATGGCGGCTATCGCGCGCGCAATGAGCCGGGCTTCTGGCTGCCCTGGCGCGAGCAGTACCCGCACCTGCACCCGGTGCCTGAAGGCGGTGGTGGCTTGGCCGGTGCGTTGGGCTGCGGGGTGTTGGTCAGTCAGGCGCAGGCGCAGTTAGGCGGCCTGGGCTGGGCGGACTATCACGGTTGGTGGCTGGCAGCAGGCACCGGCACAACGCTGGCGGGATTGGTGCTGGCCGAGGCGGGCGCGCATCCGGTGTATGGCGCGCTGGCAGTGCCCGACGACCACGGCGTGGCGCAGCAGGTACAGGCGCTTGTGCAAGAGGGTTATGAATTGCTGGAGACCAGCCGGGGCGGCTTTGCCAAGGTCGATCCGGAGTTGCTGGCCTTTATCGACACCACCGAGCAAGCCTGTGGCCTGCCCCTGGAGCCGCTTTACACCGGCAAAGCGTTATTGGCGTTGAAGCAGCAGATTGAAGCCGGAAGATTTTCCCCCGGCACCCGCCTGATCTTCGTCCACACCGGCGGCCTGCAAGGCCGCCGGGGCTTTCTGTAGGAGCGAGCTTGCTCACGAAAAACGTCAACGATAACGCAGCGCTATCAGGTTGCCCGTGTCGCCTATTCGTTTTTCGCGAGCAAGCTCGCTCCTACAGTCATCCATGATTTCGCTCGCGACCCGGCATCATTCGCAGCGCTGTAGTATCGCGCAGGATGTAATGGTGAACGATCGCAGCCAACGCATGCAGCCCGATCAACCAGTAACCGACCTTGCCGAACAGCACATGCCAGCTTTCAATCTCCTTGGCCAACGCCTTGTTTTCGGCAATCAGCGGCGGCAACTCGATGCCGTAGAACATCACCGAATGCCCCTCGGCGCTGACGATCAGCCAGCCGGCGATGGGCATGCCGATCATCAAGGCATACAGCGCCATGTGCATCAGGGTGGCCAGGAAGGATTGCCATTGCGGTGGGGCCGGCACGATCTTCGGCGCCACCCCCAGGCTGCGGGCGAACAATCGTAGCCACACCAGCACAAACACCGTCAGGCCGAACATGAAGTGCATTTCCACGATCAACGTACGTGCGCCGCTGCCTTTGGGAAACTGCCCGCGTAACTCAATGCAGGCGTAGACCACCGCCAGCAGCACCACCATCAGCCAGTGCAACGCAATCGACATGGTGCTGTAACGCGTATCGGAATTTTTCCAGGGCATCGCTTTCTTCCTCACTCATCAGGGCAAACCTCCGTTCTTTCGCGACGGAGTCCTTCCAATGTAAGCCTGTTTTACGAGGTTTGCCCGTGAGAGGAGGGTGTATAGGCGATCTTTTGATCTCGATCAGTTGCCCTGCGGCATTTCACCCCGTGCCAGGCGCTGGTTGATGTCGGCGATCACCGCAGGCAGGTCGGTGATGGTGTCGATCATGTAGTGCGGGCGCGAGCCTTCGAACATGGCCTCGATGCGTGTGCGTTCGCTGGCGAGCGTGCCGGCATCGAGGGCGCGGAACTGCTCGTAGGTCAGGCCCAGGGCGTTGCCCGAACAGGTCAGCGCCACGGTCCACATCCCGGCGCGACGGCCTTCGAGAATGCCCGGCACGGTGTCGTCAATCTTCACGCAGGCCGCGACATCATCAATCCCGAGGGCGATCACGTTGGCCAGGGCCTGGGCCGGCCATGGGCGACCGTTGGGTACTTCGTCGGTGGCGACCACGTGGTCGGCGACGTAGCCGTTGGTGGCGGCCAGTTCGACAACTTTGTCCATCACCTGCTTGGGGTAGCCGGAGCACGAGCCGATCTTGATCCCTTGCTTGCGCAGGTTGGCGATGGTGTCCAGGGCGCCGGGGATCAACGCCGAGTGCTCGGCGATTTTCTCGATTTGCAGCGGCATGAAGCGCTGGTAGATGACTGTCACGTCATCGTCAGTCGGTGTGCGGCCAAAGGCCTTGCGATAGCGCTCGGCCACTTGCGGCTGGTCGCACAGGGTGCGGATGTGATCCCACTTGCCCATGCCCATCGGGCCACGGGCTTCTTCGATGGAGACCTGCACGTCGAATTCAGCGAAGGCTTCGACAAAAATCTGCGTAGGGGCGAACGAGCCGAAATCGACCACGGTGCCGGCCCAGTCGAGGATCGCGGCTTGAAGCTGGGTTGGGTTTGCGTAGTTCATGGTTCAGATCCTGTTTAAAAGCGGATTTATGTAGGAGCGAGCTTGCTCGCGAAGGTCGTTAACGATGGCGTTGGCATCCTGAATGAACGCGGTGCCCTCGGGTTTTTCGCGAGCAAGCTCGCTCCTACAGGGGGGAATTCAGTTTTATATCTCGAGCACGTTCATTTCTTGCAGCACCTCGGCCACCGCCGCGACAGCGGCTTGCATCTCGGCCTGGTTTACATGGCCGATGCAGCCCACGCGGAAGGTTTCCACCTGGGTCAATTTGCCGGGATACAGGATGAAGCCCTTGGCCTTGACCCGTTCGTAGAACTCCTTGAACTGGTAGCGCGGGTCTTTCGGCGCATGGAAGGTGACGATGATCGGTGCCTGGATCGCGGCAGGCAGGAAGCTGCGCAGGCCCAGTTCGGCCATGCCGTCCAGCAGCGCCTGGCAGTTGTTGGCGTAGCGCTGGTGCCGGGCGGGCAGGCCGCCTTCTTCGTTGTATTGCAGCAGCGCTTCGTGCAGTGCGGCGACCACGTGGGTCGGCGGAGTGAAGCGCCACTGGCCGGTCTTGGCCATGTAGCTGTGCTGGTCGAACAGGTCCATCGCCAGGGAATGGCTGTTGCCTTGGGCAGCGGCCAGCGCCTGCTTTTCAGCGAACACAAAACCCATCCCCGGTACGCCTTCCAGGCACTTGCCGGAGGCGGCGATCAGCGCGTCGAATGGCACCTCGCGGGCGTCGATCGGCAGCGCGCCGAAGGAACTCATGGCGTCGATGATCAGGCGCTTGCCGTGGCGGGCGATGACCTGGGCGATCTCGGGCAGCGGGTTGAGAATCCCGGTGCTGGTTTCGCAATGGATCAGTGCGACGTGGGTGATGCCCTTGTCGGCGTTCAACAGGCGGTCGACGTCGGCGGCGGTGGTGGGTTCGTCTTCGGCGGTTTCAAAGGTACTGAACTTGCGGCCGAGCACTTCGCAAATCTTCGCCAGGCGTTTGCCGTAGGCGCCGTTGATCAGCACCAGCACCTTGCCGTCTCGTGGGACCAGGGTGCCGATGGCCGCTTCCACGGCGAAGGTGCCGCTGCCTTGCAACGGCACGCAATCGTGGCTGTGTGTGCCGTTGACGATCACCAGCAGCTGCTCGCAGAGGCTGGCGGTCAGTTGATTGAAGCGGTCATCCCATGAACCCCAGTCGACCATCATGGCCTGGCGGGTACGGGCCGAGGTGGTCAAGGGCCCGGGGGTCAGCAGGATCGGCGCGGCAGTGCTCATTCGTGTGTCCTCGCAAAACAATGGGATGAACTTACGGCGCCTAAATTGCAGTTTGGCTTGTCATCAATCAAATTGTTTGTTGTTATGCGAGCTATCAGTGAGGCCGATAGCTATGAACCTGTTTCAACTGCGTGCGTTTGATGCGGTGGCCCGCGAGGGCAGTTTTACCCGGGCGGCCGAGCGCCTGTTCATCAGCCAGCCGGCGGTGACCGGGCATATCAAGGCGCTGGAGGAGCACTACCAGATTGCCCTGCTGCGGCGTACCGCGCGGCGGGTGGAGTTGACCGAGGAGGGCACCAAGCTGGCGGCGATCACCCGGGCGATCTTCGGCCTGGTGGAGGAGGCGCAGACCTTGCTGGAGGCCAACCGGCAACTGCTCACCGGGCGCCTTGAAGTAGCGGCGGACGGGCCGCACATGGTCATGCCGATGTTGGCCAGCCTGCGGCAGCGGTATCCGGGTATTACCGTCAATTTGCGGCTGGGCAACGCTCAGGAAACCCTCGCGGCGCTGTTGTCGGAACGCGCCGATGTGGCGGTGTTGACGGAGGTGGAGCCGCGCAAGGGTTTGCATTTGCAGCCGTTGATCGAGTCCCGGATTTGCGCGTTGGTGCCTGCCGGGCATCCGTGGTTGGCGGAGCCTGCGGGGATTCGGTTGGAGCAGTTGGATCAGGTCATCATGGTGCTGCGTGAGCCCAGCTCAATCACCCGGCGCACCTTTGACGATGCCTGTGCACAGGCCGGGGTGCAGCCCAAGGTGTTGCTGGAGCTGGACAGCCGAGAGGCGGTGACGGAAGCAGTGGCGGCGGAATTGGGGGTTGGGGTGGTGTCGTCGATGGAGGTCAGTCGGGACCCGCGGGTGCATGCGATTCCGATCCAGGGTGAGGGGCTGGTGAACCGGCATGTGATCGGGTGCATGGAGCGGCGGCGGGAGTTGCGGTTGATTCAGGCGTTTTTCGAGTTGGCGCCTTAGAGGGTGTTGGCTTAAGGTCTAGTTGGCCCCTTCGCGAGCAAGCCCGCTCCCACAGTTGACCGCATTCCATGGGTAGAGCTCGGTCAAGTGTGGGAGAGGGCTTGCTCGCGAAGGGGCCCTCAAATTCACCGCAAACTTTCCCGCACAATCTCCAGAAAAGTCGCCACCACCCGCCGTGAACTCTGCTCTTTCAAACACACCAGGGTTTCCTTCATCCGCTGCGTACAATCACGGATCGGCATCGCGTACACCCGCGAATCGGCCCCAAACTCCGCGGCAGACACCACCCCCACGCCAATCCCCACCACCACCGCTTCCCGCGCGGCTTCGCGGCCTTCCACCTGGATCGCCGGGCGAATCCGCAGCCCGGCCTGGTGCATCTCCTGTTCCAGGGTCTGACGGGTCACCGAGCCGATTTCCCGCAACACCAGCGGCGTATCGTCCAGGTCCGCCAGGCAGATCGACTCGCGCCCCGCCCACGGATGGTTGCGGGCGACAAACGCGAGCAATTGATCATCGGGCAAGCGCAGTGACAGCAGCCGCTCGTCGTCCACATCGCGCCCCAGCAGCGCGAGGTCGGCCTGATAGTTGTAGAGGCGAAACAGCGATTCATCGGTGTTGCCGGTTTCGATCTTCACGCTGATGCCCGGATATAACTGGCAGAAGCGCGCGATCTGCGGCAACACATGCACAGGCGCGTCCACCGCGAGCGTGAGAGTGCCGGTTTGCAAGGCGCGGGAATCCTGCAGCAGCTCTTCGGCTTCCGCCGCGACGGCAAACAAGCGCTGGGTGATACTCAGCAGGCGCTCTCCGAGGTCGGTCAATCGCACCGAGCGTTTGTTGCGATGAAACAGCAGCACGCCGAAGCGTTCTTCGAGTTTGCGCACCTGGTCGGAAATGGCCGGCTGGCTGAGGAACAAGCGCTCGGCGGCATGGGTAAAGCTGCCGTGCACGGCCACCGCATGGAAGGCTTTGAGTTGGGCGTGGGACACCGACATTGCGAATCCTCTTACAAGCTCAGCTTATATTTGAAATACGATAAATCGATTTTACCTATTAGTCAGCCATTGCTTTTATAGCCCCAGTCGCCGTAGGTCGAGTCCTACACCTACGGCGGCCATGGGTCTTCTGCGTGCTTACCAGCAGGACTCATCTGACCAGCACCGCCGCCTCCCAGGCGCCGGTACTGCAGTGCTCAACAATAAAAATACAGGCGTTTGTTTTTCATTCTGCCGGCACACTCACACCCGAGGTCAGAACCACCATGAATACTCCCTTGAGTAGCATCAAGCGTTGGCGCGTGCAGATTTTCGCCATCACCTGGCTGGCGTACGCCGCCTTCTACTTCACCCGCAAAGCCTTTTCGGTGGCCAAACTGGGGATCGTCGACGACCCGAGTTTCCCGCTGGACAAGATGATGATGGCCAACCTGGATGGCATCTACCTGGCGGCCTACGCCGTTGGCCAGTTCACCTGGGGCATGCTTGCCGACCGTTTCGGGCCACGTGTGGTGGTACTCGGCGGGTTGCTGATTTCAGCCGCCGCCGCCCTGGTGATGGGCACGTTTGCCACTTTGCCGATCTTTGTCACCTGCATGTTGATCCAGGGCCTGGCCCAGTCCACCGGCTGGTCGGGGTTGTGCAAGAACCTCGGCAGCTTCTTCCCGGCGCAGCAGCGTGGGCGGGTGCTGGGGTTATGGAGTTCGTGCTACGCCTTTGGTGGCCTGGTGGCGTCGCCCTTTGCGGGTTGGTGGGCGTATACGCTGATCGGCACCTGGCATGCGGCGTTTATCTCCAGTGCCGCTGTGGTCGCCGTGGTCGCGGTGCTGTTTTTCATTTTTCAGCGCAACACGCCACAGGATGTGGGCTTGCCGGCGGTGGAACCGGAGCCGGAACAGACTGCTGCTGAAAAGAACGCCAGTGTGCTGGCGCCGCTGCGTGCCATTTTGCGCAACCGTACGGTGTTGACCCTGGGGCTGGCGTACTTTCTGTTGAAACCGGCGCGTTACGCGATCCTGTTGTGGGGGCCGGTGATTGTGTATGAGCAGATGCCGTCGGTGGGCAAGGTCGGTGCAGCGATTGTGCCCACGGCGTTCGAGCTGGCGGGGTTGCTGGGGCCGATCATGATCGGCATGGCGTCCGACAAACTGTTCGGCGCCCGGCGCATGCCGGCCTGTGTCCTCAGCCTGTTGGCGCTGACGGTGGCCCTGGCGTTGTTCATGGGCGCCTTGCACACCGGCAGTGTGGCGCTGGTGATGGCGTTGCTGTTTGTGATGGGCCTGACCCTGTACGGGCCGGACTCAATGATCAGCAGCACCGCCGCCATCGACTTCGGCACCGCCAAGGCCGGCGCGACGGCGGCGGGGTTCGTCAACGGCTGCGGTTCGGTGGGGGCGATCCTTGGCGGCTTGCTGCCGGGCTACTTCGACACGGTCACAGTGTTCATTGTGTTTGCCGGTGCCGCGCTGTTTTCCTCGCTGGTGTTGATGCCGTACTGGAACGCCAGGCCGGCGGTGCTGGCGCAGGTGGGTGACTTCGTGCCCGACCGTGAGCGCGCAATCAATCCCTTGCGGACCTGAGGGGCATGGCCGGTTTTTTGGTGGATTAGAGTGTTTCAGCGCTATAAACTCTGCCCCCAAAGCGCCGGCCAGTAGACGTCTCGGCGCGATGGACAGAAGAGAGTGAGTCATGGGCGCACAGTGGAAAGTCAAACATAAAGAAGCGGCATCCAATGCCAAGGGCAAGATCTTCGGCAAGTTGGTGAAAGAGATCACCATTGCTGCCCGTAACGGTGCCGACACCTCCACCAACGCACACTTGCGCCTGGTGGTGGAGCAGGCCAAAAAAGCCTCGATGCCCAAGGAAACCCTGGAACGCGCGATCAAGAAAGGCGCCGGTCTGCTCGGTGAGACCGTGCAATACCACCGCGTGACTTACGAAGGTTTTGCCCCGCACCAAGTGCCGCTGATTGTTGAATGCGTGACCGACAACATCAACCGCACCGTGGCAGAAATCCGTGTGGCGTTCCGCAAGGGCCAACTCGGTGCGTCCGGCTCCGTGGCCTGGGACTTCAACCATGTGGGCCTGATCGAAGCCTCGCCGGACAGCCCGGACGCCGATCCGGAAATGGCCGCGATTGAAGCCGGTGCCCAGGATTTCGAAGAAGGCGAAGAAGAGGGCACGACCCTGTTCATCACCGAGACCACCGACCTGGACGCCGTGCAGAAAGCCTTGCCGGAGCAGGGTTTCACCGTGTTGTCGGCCAAGCTGGGCTACATCGCGAAGAACCCGGTAAGCGGTTTGAGCGATGAGCAGATGGCTGAAGTCGAAGCCTTCCTGGAAGGCTTGGACAACCATGATGACGTGCAGGACATGTTCGTCGGGTTGGCGGGTTAATTCTAATCTGATGTGAACTCGGTCCAAATGTGGGAGCGGGCTTGCTCGCGAAGGCGGTGTACCAGCCAAGTATGTATTGACTGACACACCGCCTTCGCGAGCAAGCCCGCTCCCACATGGGTTTAGCGGTGTTTAGAAGACTGCAAGAGGGTTGTGATTTCCTCGAACCCTGGCCGGGCCAGCACATCCGGCTGGCAGCAGTCATCCCGCAAAGCTTCCAGCGCCACGCGCTTTTCCTCGCCTAACCCCGTATCAATCCTTTCCAGTAACTCCCCCAGCAACACGCCGAACGCCCGCACTTCTATACGCTGCAATGCGCGGGTTTCCTGGCTGTCAACCGTGGCATGAAACGACGCGGCACCAAAGTCCCCAAGCAAGCACTCACCGGCCTCATTCCACAGAATGTTATGGCCGTACAAATCGCCGTGGGTGATGCCTTGCGCGTGCAGGTGCGCCGCCACCGAAGCGATGCCCCGGGCCATGCGCAACGCCACGTCCGCGCTGAAGCGGGTGGTGGGCTCGTAGATATCCCGGGAGCACGACGCCAGGCTCGGCAAGGCCGCGAGGTTGCGGTAGCTCGGCTCGATCAGTTGCATCACCAGCGCCGCCTGGCCTTGCGGGTGGTCGACGACACGGCCTTCTACCTTGATCAGGTTGGCATGCAGTCCGGCAGCGATGCAGGCGTGCATTTCGTGCAGGGGCGAGCCGTCGCTGGTAATGCTGCCCTTATAGAGCTTGACCGCGACCGCCTTGGCCGGCCCGTTTGGCGGGATCCAGGACGCCTTGCGGATGATCCCGGAAGCACCTTCGCCCAATACGTCGTCCAACACCAATTCTGACCAGGGAATGTTTGGCGTCGCGTCATGCCGGGCCTCTTCCACGGCCATTTCCACCGGGTTGCCGGCGTAGGCAAGCCAGGTCAGGCTCGGCAAGGTCAGCAGCCAGTCGGGCAGACGAGTCAGGCGGTTGGAGGCGATGCGGATCAGTTCGAGGTTTTTGCACCGGGCCAGGCTTGGCGGCAACTGCTCCAGGTGGTTGCCGGCCAGCATCAGCTTTTGCAGCAACGGCCGTTCACCCAGCTCGCTCGGCAACTGGCTGATGCGGTTATCAGTGAGGATCAGCCAGCGCAGCAGTGGCGGCAGCGATGCCGCCGGGACGCTGCTGATCTGGTTCGACTTGAAGCCGATCATGCTCAGCTGCGCGCACTGGCCCAGGCATTCCGGCACTTCGGTAAAGGCGTTTTCCGAACAGAACAGCACGCGCAGATGCGGCAGGCGGTGCAGGTCATCCGGCAGGCTGCTGAGGGCGTTGCCGGTGAGGTTGAGGATTTCCAGGGAGTCGGCCAGGTCGAAGATTTCCCGGGGGAACTCGGTCAGTCCGCAGGACAGGTCCAGGCGTTTGATGCCGGCCAATTGGCCGGCCTTGAGTTGGGCAAGGGTATCCATGAACGGCGCGTCACTCGGCAATAGGGGCGTGAATGGCGCTCATGATAGCGGGTTGCGGCCCGATCTTCTGCAATTGCCCCAGACGGCTGGCGGTGCGGGCCAAGTCGATCGCCTGGCCACTGAGGGATTCTTCCAGCGACTGCTCGCCGATGAGCACTAAGTGTTTGTCTTGGTCGTAGAGCACGTCTACCAGGTTGATGAACCGTTGCTGGGTGGCAATCGGGCACTCCGCCAGATGCGGCAGGCCATCGATGATCCAATGGTCGTAGTCGCGGCACAGTTGCAGGTAGTCCATGACCGCGGTCGGTTGTTCGCACAGGTCGCTGAAGGTGAAGGCGATGCTGCGGCCCTGACGCCTGCGGGCAATCAGTTGCCGGGCACCGACCGCCAGGCTCAGTGGCGGGTGATCCGCTGACGGCAGGCCCAGGGCCTCGCGTTGCGCAGGTGTGCCGGGCCAGACGAACCGGCCTGCCGTAAAGCGCTGCTCGCCATGGGCTTGGGCCAGGCCGCGATAATCCTGGGGGGCACTGACTTCCATCACGTCCATGCGCGCACTGATCAGCTCGATCACCGGCTTGAATCGCTGGTGGTACAACGGGTTCGGCAACAGCCCGGCAGGCGGGTAATTGGAGGTCACCAGCACCCACACCCCGCGCCGGAACAGGGCCTTGAACAGGCGGCTGATCAGCATCGCGTCGCCGATGTCGTGCACGTGAAACTCGTCGAAGCACAGCACGCGGCAGCCATCGAGCAGTTCATCCAGGGTCACGCCCAGGGCATCGCGCTGCTGGCGATGGGTAAACATGCCGCGGTGCAGGTGGGCGAAGAAGTCGTGGAAGTGCACGCGCTGCTTCTCGGCCATCGGCAGTGCCTGGAAAAACCCGTCCAGCAGCCAGCTTTTGCCCCGGCCCACGGCGCCGTGCAGGTACAGGCTGCGGGTAGGGCGCCCGGCCAGCAGGTGCGCGGTTTGTCGGGCCATGGTCTCGATGACCTGCAACTGGCTGGGGCTGAGGGTATAGCCCTGTTGCCGGGCCTTGGCTTGAAAAAAAGCCGCGATGCGTGGGTCGGCGTCGGTGGCCGCCGGTTTACCCAGCAACCGTTTGAGCAGGGGCGGTAAAGCAGCCAATGTCAGTCACTCTGTTTCGGTGGTCGCTCACTTTAGAGCGCCGGTTGCGGTTTGACCAATAGAGAAGCACAGGGTGAGCTATCTGGAAAAGGCATGGCTGAATGGATCCAAAACAACGACTTGACTGGCGGATTCCCCTCAAGTGACTAACCTCATACACAGCAGTCACCCCTGTATAAGGATTTGGGGCAGTGAAGGGACAAGCAGTCTTGGCAATCATGAGCGCGATGCTCTGCAACACGGTTTATGGCGCTCAGCTCCAGGTTGAAGTGCGCATCGACGTGCAGCGGGGGTGCCAGTTGGTCGGCACCACGCGTGAGGCCGGCATCGAGCAGCTCGGTGTGCTGGATTTTGGCAGTGGCGCCCGCCTGGATGACCCGGCAGGCCCCTTGAGTGCAGCCTTGATCAGTCAGCGCCAACCACGCCTTGAGTGCAACCCCGACACGCCGTATCAGATGCGTGTCGACGGCGGCCTGCATGGCGGCGTCGGCGAAGTGCGTTACCTGGGCGCCGCAACCCCTTCGATCAAGCCTATTCCCTACCGAATTTATGCCGACGCCGCGCGTCGCATCCCCCTGGCTGTGGACGTGCCGGTGAGTGGGCGCGTGCCCGATTCCGGCACCGTGGACTTGCCCCTCTACGGGCGCATCGAACCGCTCAAGGACATTCCCGCCGTGGGGCGTTATTCCGACCTGCTCAAAGTGACGGTGACATGGTAAGCCGCGGCCTGGCCTGCGTGGCGCTGGGCGGCCTGTTGCTGCTGGCCGAGGACGCCCAGGCGGCGGTGGCCGGGCAGATTCATGCACGGCTGGTGATCACCGCCAGTTGCCAGGTGAGCAAGGGCACCGAAAGCGCGCCGGTGAGCCCGGATGGCGGCTCGGCCTTGCTGGATTTCGGCAGCCACGGGCCCACCTGGGACAAGGGCCTGGGCGCCGGCATCAGTGATGGCGACAAGGCGGCGCTGGCGGTGTCCTGCAACCCTTCGGTGGTGAGCAGCTTCACCGTGACCATCGACGGTGGCGCCCATGGCGACGGCACCACCCGGCGCCTGAGCAATGGCCGGCAAACCATACCGTATCGGCTGTCGGCCGACCCCGCAGGCCTGAGCACCTACAGCATCGGCCAGCAACGCAATTTCGTCGTGACCAAGGGCGCACAGGTACCGATCCCGGTATTCGGCTCGGTGGTGGCGAATACCAGGGCCCTACCGGCCGGCATCTACACAGACACCCTGACGGTGACTCTGGATTGGTAAATCATGAGGATGGACATCATGCATGCACTTGTATCTAAAGCAGTTTTTCCATTAATCGCACTGGTGTGGGTGTCGGGCGCCCAAGCGGCCACTACGGTCACCGGGCAGATCAGCTCCACGTTGATCCTGACCAACAGTTGCCTGGTCAACGGCGTGGGCGGCACCACCGGTTTGAACTTCGGTACGATCAATTTCGGCACCACCAACAGCCAGTTCACCACCCAGTCCGGCCAAGTGCTGGGTGGTGGCGGGGGCGCGTTGTCGATCCAGTGTTCGTCGGGCACCTCGCCGGTGATCACCGTCGGCGCCGGCTCCCATGACGGCCAGTCCACTGGCGGCACCCGGGCGCTGTACGACGGTGTTGCCAACTATGTGCCGTATGACTTCTACACCGACACCGGGCATTCGACGCTCCTGGCGATCAACGGAACCATCAACGTAGGCGCGAGCACGGGCGTTGCGCAAACCGTGAATATCTACGGCCAGGCCGTGGGCAAGGTAGGGCTGCCGGCCGGTACCTATACCGATACGGTGTCCGTGCAACTGACGTTCTAGTGCCATGAAACGGGCCTGCTGGGCGGTGCTGGCGGTCATCACGGGTTGGGGGATGCCGTTGTCGTTGCTGGCGGTGACCACCCAGACAATCCAGGTCAGCGCGACGATTGCCGCAGGCTGCCTGGTGGTGGGCGGTGGCACGAATTACGGCAGCCTGGCGTTCGGCAGCTATTCATCGTTGTCCACCAGCACGGTGTCGGTGGCGCTGAGCGGCGGGGTCACGCTGCAGTGCACGCCGGGAGTCACCTTGAACATGACCGTCGATGGCGGTTTGCACAACGTCAGTGGCCGGCGCATGCAGCTCAATAGCGGCAGTGCCCAAGTGGCGTATCAGCTGTTTCGGGACGCGGCGTTCAGTCAGAGCCTGGGGATCAGTCAAAGCGTCAGCGTGGCCTATAGCAACGCAAACAATATAACCCTGCCGATTTACGGCCGGGTGGTGTTACCGGGTAATCAGCCTGGGGGGACGTACAGCGACGTGCTGCAGGTGCAGCTGTCCTGGTAAGGCGATTGGCATGAGGAGTGGAATCTATGTTTGCAGCTTCCCGGCGGTATTGGGTCGCGGGTTTTATCGGCTTGGTGGCATTGGGCGCCGGGCAGGTCCAGGCCGCCAGCTCGGTGCTGATCTGGCCCATTGACCCGGTGCTGGAAGCCGATCAACAGGCCAGCGCCTTGTGGTTGGAGAACCGCGGTACAGAGACCGCCAACCTGCAGATTCGGGTATTTGCCTGGAGCCAGGGCGGTTTCGACGAGCAATACCAGAACCAGCGCGACGTGATCGGCAGCCCGCCGGTGGCGAAGATCGAGCCGGGGCAGAAGCAACTGGTGCGCCTGACCCGCACGCGAGAAATACCGCCGGGCCAGGAGCTGGCGTATCGGATCATCATCGACGAAATTCCTGGCGCCGTGCCTGAAACGCCTGCCGCCGATGGCAAGACGGCCGCCGCAATCCGCTTTCAGATGCGCTATTCGGTGCCCTTGTTCGCCTACGGCGCAGGCCTGTGGAGCAAGGACGACGCGACCCGCCAGCGCGACCCCAAGGGCGCGGGCAAACCTGACCTGAGCTGGAAGAAGGTCACGGTGGGCGGGCGCAACTATGTGGAGATGCGCAACCAGGGCGCGGTGCATGCGCGGCTGACCGATGTGGCGTTCAAGCAGGGCGGGCAAACCCGGCCGCTGGTGGACGGCTTGCTGGGCTACGTGCTGCCGGGCGCAACCATGCGCTGGCCGGTGCCGGAAGGTGTCGCGGGCGACCAGCCGTTGCAGGTACGGGTCAATGGCGCAACGCAACTGGAGAACCTTGTACCGGGACGGTGACACAATGGAATAGGGCATGGAGTCGCCCTTGGTCTTAACGGATGGAGATGTCCATTGATGGACACAATGCCTTGGTGAGCCATGAACGGGCTCGTAGTCGATGGCGATCGGTGTGGGTGGGTGGCCTGTCTGGCCTGGCGCTTGCGCCGCTTGGCATGGCCGCGCCGCTGCCGCCGCCCCCCAGCAACATGGAGGCTGTGGCCGATGCACAGTTGTTCCTCGAACTGGTGGTCAACCAGTTGGACACCGGCCGGGTGGTCGCCGTGGATCAACGCGCCGGCGGCTTGTTTTTGCCGGCGGCGACCTTACGGGATATCGGTATGAAACTGCCGGCCGGCATCACCACTGAAGTCGCACTGGACCAGGTGCCCGACTTGCACACCGATTACGACAGCCAGGGCCAGCGCCTGATGCTGACAGTACCGCCGGCGTGGTTGCCGGCGCAGTTCATCGGCAACCGCAATAACTACCCGCGCACCCAGGCGCTCACCAGTTTCGGTGCGTTGCTCAACTACGACGCCTACCTGAATGACACCGATGATGCAGGCACTTACCTGGGCATCTTCAACGAAGTGCGGCTGTTCGACACGTGGGGCACGCTGTCCAATACCGGCCAGTACCGCACCACCTTTGGCGGCCAGACCAGCGGCAGTACCCTGGACAATGGCTACCGGCGCTATGACACCACCTGGCGCTTTTCCGACGATGAACGCCTGCTGACCTACGAAGCGGGCGATGTGATCAGCGGCGCGTTGCCGTGGAGCAGTTCGGTGCGCCTGGGCGGGGTGCAAGTGTCGCGAGACTTCGGTGTACGCCCGGACCTGGTGACTTATCCCTTGCCGCAGTTTGCCGGGGAGGCGGCGGTGCCGTCGTCGGTGGACCTGTTTATCAACGGCTACAAGTCCAGCAGCGCCGACCTGCAGCCAGGCCCCTACACCTTGACCAACGTGCCGTTTATCAACGGTGCCGGCGAAGCGGTGGTCGTCACCACCGATGCGTTGGGTCGGCAGGTTTCAACCACGGTGCCGTTCTACGTCACCAGTACCTTGCTGCAAAAAGGCCTGTCGGACTTTTCGGTGGCGGCCGGTAATTTGCGCAGGGACTACACCATTCGGGATTTTGGCTACGGCCCCGGCGTGGCCAGCGGCACGTTTCGATACGGGGTGTCGGACTACTTCACCCTGGAAAGCCATGCCGAAGCCTCGGGCGACCTGACCCTGGGTGGTCTCGGCGGCAACGTGCGGCTGGGCAACTTCGGGGTGCTCAACACGGCCCTCAGCCAAAGCCAGTTTGACGGCGAGACCGGCCAGCAACTGAGCTTCGGTTATCAATACAGCAACCAGCGCTACAGCCTGTCTTACCAGCGGGTAGAGCGTCGCGACCAGTACGCCGACCTGACCTTGGTCGACACCCCTTATGCGAGCCTCAGCAAACGCAGTGAGCAGGTGACCCTGAGCCTGAACCTCAACGATTTCGGCAGCATCGGTGCCGGCTATTTCGATGTGCAGGCGGCCGATGACTCCCGCACCCGGCTGATGAACCTCACCTGGAGCAAACAGCTGTGGCGCAACACCAGTTTCTACCTGTCTGCCAACCGCGAGGTCGGTGACAGCAACTGGGCCATGCAGGCGCAGCTGGTCATCCCGTTCGACATCTACGGCAGCCTGGCCCTGAGCAACGAGCGCAGCCAGGCCGGCGAGAGTCGCCAGCGGGTCAACTACAGCCGGGCGGTGCCGTCCGAAGGCGGCGTGGGCTACAACCTGGGGTATGCCAGCGGCGACGGGCCGGCCTATCGCCAGGCCGACCTGACCTGGCGCATGCAATCGGTGCAATTGCAGGCAGGCGTGTATGGCAGCAACGACGCCGAGACCCGTTGGGCGGATGCCAGCGGCTCGCTGGTGTGGATGGACAAGCAAGTGTTCGCGGCCAACCGGGTCAATGACGCGTTTGTGGTGGTGAGCACCGACGGCTATGCCGGGGTGCCGGTGCTCTATGAAAACCAGTTGGTGGGTGAAACCGATCGCAACGGGCATCTGCTGGTGCCGTGGAGCAGCGCTTATTACCGCGGCAAGTATGAAATCGACCCGCTGAACCTACCGGTCAACGTGCAGACCCCGAATGTCGAGCAGCGCGTGGCGGTGCGTCGCGGCAGCGGCTACCTGCTGGAGTTCCCGGTGCGCCGGGTGATCGCGGCCAGTATCACCCTGGTGGATGCCCAGCATCAGGACCTGCCCCTGGGCAGCCAGGTGCGCCATGAGCAGACCGGGGCGCGAGCGGTAGTGGGTTGGGATGGCCTGGTGTACCTGGAGAACCTGGCGGCCCACAACACCTTGCAAGTCACTGTGGGTGAGGGCCGTACCTGCCAGGCAACGTTTGATCTGGATATCAACGAGGAGCAGGTGCCGCTGATCGGGCCGCTGGTTTGCCAATGAAATAAGGAGTGTGAGTGTGCGGGGCAAGGAATGGATAGTTGGACTGCTGGGGCTTGTGGGGCTGGGGTTTTCGGCACAGGGTATGGCCGCGTGTTCGGCGCCGGGAGCTACGTCGCCGGCCAGCTTTGGCTCGATCAGTTCGATGACGGTGCGCACCGCCCCCCAGACCAGTTCCACCACCAACGCTGGCTTGAACTGCGGGGCCACGTTGATTTCGCTGCTGGCAGCGAGTGATCACTTCTATGCAACCATCACCTCGGCCACCAGCGGCATGGTCGGCCCTACCGGGGATGTCATCGGTTATACGATTTACGGCAACAACAGCACCAGTTACCCGATCAACCGTGGCACCCAATTCGATTTCGGCGCGACGGGCATTGCCCAAAGCGTTGGCCTGGTTTCCGGGCCGGGCACGAAGACCTTGCCGCTTTACCTGAGCTCGATCACCGGCAGCAACGTGGCGGCCGGCCTCTACACGGAGACACTCAGCATCGCCTGGGTCTGGAACTATTGCTCGGTGCTGGGGGTTGGGTCGCTGTGTGTCTTCCGGGATTCCGGCTCGGGCACATCTTCCCTGACGGTCAGCATGACGGTGAGCAACGACTGCCAGATCACCGCGCCCAACATCAGCTTCGGCAGCGCGCCGGTGATCAGTGGCTTTTCCAGTGTGACCGGGCAGGCCACGATTGCCTGCACCAAGGGCAGCGCCTACACCGTGGGCATCAGCGACGGCCAGAACCCGGTGAGTGTGGGTGGGCAGCGGCGGATGGTTTCTGGCAGCAATTTCCTGAATTACGACATTTTCAAAAGCGCCACCACCACCCGCTGGGGCAGCGTGAGCACCGCCCGGCGCGCCAGCTCCACGGCTGAGGTAAATCCCGGGAATGGCCTGGGCACCGGCAGCCAGGTGTTCAATTACAACGCGGCGATCTATACCAACCAGGCCACACCGCCGGCGGGCGTCTACGTCGACAACGTGGTGCTGGATGTAGGTTTCTAAAAGCGCATCGTCTGCTTGAGCATCTGCGTGGTCGACGGGTCTTGCGGGCTGACCATCGCATAGTTATAGCCAGCGCCCGACCAGTATTCGGCCTGCAGCCCGTCGGCACTGCGGCTGCCACGGGGCAGGAATTTGTTTTCCGGGCCCGGCGGACGGATATAGAAACTGATGCGTCGCCCTTGGGGGTCTTCATACAGCACCATGGCTGCGGCGCCTTGTTCGGTGCTGAGCAGGCGCCCGCTGACCGCCTTGAACCCGGCCTGGCTCAGGTCCGGCAGGCGGTAGGCCTGGTTGAAGTAACGGTCGAGCCAGCCTTGCATGTCGCCACCGCCTTGCACGTGGTAGTCGGCGGGCAGGATGCCGTCCTGGGCAAACAGGCGGTAGGCCTGCATCGCGTCGCTCATGGGCGCCATGCTCTCGAGGAGGGTGGCCTGGCGGGCCTGCCAGCCACCGAGGCCGCCGACACTGACGGCAATCAACAGCATGGCGGCCGTCGCGAGATGGCGGCGTGACTGGCGTTTGATCCGCTGACGGATCAGGGCCGGGTCCAGCTCGGGGTTGGCCGGCTGTTGCAGCACGCCGCTCAAGGACGCCCGCAGGTGCTGCGCGTCCTGTTGCCAGGCGTGCACCTGGGCGGCGACGTCCGGGTGGGCTGCCAGCCAGGTTTCGAGCTGGCGGCGGTCAGCGTCCAGGAGCTGGTGATCGACGTAGGCATGCAAATCGCGTTCGCTGGGAGGCAAGCTGATCATTTGAGTATCCGCAGGGCAGGGCTGGTGATTTCGCCGTCGCTGAGCTGGCGCAGGGCCTGGCGCGCACGGGACAGGCGAGACATCACGGTGCCCAGGGGCACCTCAAGGATGTCGGCGACTTCTTTGTAGCTCAAGCCTTCCACCGACACCCACAGCAGCAGCGCGCGTTGCTCAGTGTTCAATTTATCGAAGGCTTGCAGGGTCGATTGCGCGATGACGGTGCGCTCGACCGACGGCTGCGAATCATCGCGGCCAGTGAAAAATTCCAACATGCGCGTGTACCGCCGGGAACGTCGATGGGCATCTAGAAACTGCCGGTAGAGGATCGAGAACAGCCAGGCGCGCAAGTCGCCTTCGAGGCGTTTGTCAGCCCAACTGATGATCGCGCGTTCAAGGCTGGCCTGTACCAGGTCGTCGGCGCTGCTGCTGTTACGCGTCAACGACACGGCAAATCGCCGCAGCCTGGGGATGAGTTCACGTAACTGTTCGTCGAGTTCGTGCATGGGATTCTGGCTAGTCACTACGCTGGGACTAGGAAGACGTCCGGCGTTGAAGGTTATTCCAGGCCAATAAAAATAAACAGCAGGCCAGGGAATAGAGTGCGCTGGCGTTCGTCCCAAATGTTCCGACCTTATGTTTCACCCACTCAAGGCCCCTGGCCCTGGAGTTATTTCATGGTAGATCACTCATCTCCGCCCCGTCCGCCGCTGAGCACCGCAAGCCTGATAATTCGGTTGGCCAGCATCGGCGTGGTGGTTGCGGTTGTGGCCGGGGCGTTTGCCTACGTTAACGGCAGCCTCGACCCACAACGGTTGCGCCCCAAAACCTTGGTCAACGCCCTGGAAACCAACAACGGCCTGCACCCTGGTTACCGTCGCAACCACGCCAAGGGCGTGTGCGTGGCCGGTTATTTCGAGAGCAGCCCCGAGGCGCGCCAGTACTCCAGTGCCCAGGTATTCAGCGAAGCGCGCACCCCGGTGATCGGGCGCTTTGCGCTGCCCAGCGGTAACCCGTATGCGCCGGACAGCAGCGTGCCGATCCGCAGTTTTGCCCTGCAATTCAGCTTGGCCAACGGCCAGCAATGGCGCACGGGGATGAACAGCATGCCGGTGTTCCCGGTGGGCACGCCTGAGGCCTTCTTTGAGATGCTCAAGGCTGGCGCACCTGACCCGGCCACTGGCAAGCCGAACCCGGCAGGTATGCCGGCGTTCTTCGCGGCGCATCCCGAGACCGCGCCGTTCCTGGCCTGGGTCAAGACCGCCAAGCCTTCCGCCAGCTACGCCACCGAGACCTATAACGGGATCAACGCGTTCTACCTGGTAAACGCCAGCGGTCAACGCCAGGCCGTGCGCTGGGGCGTCGTGCCCCAAAGCCAGGATGCAGCGGGGGCCACGGCGCCCGCCGGCAGCGATGTCCTCGAAAAAGACCTGGCCCAGCGCCTGGTGGCCGGGCCGCTGCGCTGGCAGTTGAACGTCACTCTGGCCAACCCGGGAGACCCGGTGGATGACGCCAGCAAGACCTGGACCGGTGAGCACAAAGTATTGAACGCCGGCACCCTGGTGCTGGAAAGCAGCCAGCCGCAAATGGACGGCGATTGCCGCGACATCAACTTTGATCCACTGGTTCTGCCGAGCGGTATCGAAGCCTCGAATGACCCGCTGCTGGCTGCCCGTTCGGCGGCGTACGCCAGTTCCTACCTGCGTCGCACCAGCGAAGTCAGCCAGTTGCACAGCGCCCCTCAGGAGTCGAAGCCATGAATGCCCAACCCCGGTTTTTCGCCCCACTGGCGCGGCTGCTGCATTGGCTGATGGCATTGATGATCATCGCCATGCTGTTTATCGGCGCGGGCATGGTGGCCTCGGTATCGGAACGCCACGAGTGGCTGATCCACCTGCACAAGCCGTTGGGGATTGCGATCCTGGCGCTGGTGATCGTGCGCTTGGTGGTGCGGTTTTCCACCCGTCAGCCGCCGCTTCCGGCGGACTTGCCGCTGTGGCAAGTGCTGGCGGCCAAGGCGTCCCATGTGGTGCTGTATGCGTTGATGCTGGTATTGCCGCTGTTGGGCTGGGCGATGATTTCGGCGGCGGGTGATCCGGTGATGCTCAGCAACTCGGTGCAATTGCCGGCACTGGTGGGGGCGAATGCGCCGCTGTTTGCGGTGTTGCGCAAGGCTCACGGTTACCTGGCTTATTTGCTGTTTCTGACGGTGCTGCTGCACCTGGCGGCGGCGCTGTTCCACGGTTTGATCCGGCGTGACGGCGTGCTGCAAAGCATGACCGGGACCAAGGACTGAAGCCTTGCCCGACGACGGCTGCCGTGGTGCCGCCGTCGTCGGGGACAGTGGAGGGTTAGCGCAATACGCCGACGATATCCGCCACGCTGCTCAGCACATCCTTGCCCAATTGCATCGAACGTTTGCCCGACCAGCCGGTGAGGGGGTTGGGCGCGTCGTCGTTGTCCTTGAAGGGCATTTCCAGGGTCAGCGACAGGCAATCGAACTTCTCGCCGACGCTGTTGCACGCCAACGTCATGTTGGCTTCGCCCGGCAGGTCGCGGGTGTAGCCGTGCACGGTCTGGAAGTCGCGGGTGAGGCCGCTCAAGTGGCTGCGGAAGTGTTTCTCCAACTGCTCGATGCGCGGTGTGTAGCCGGGGTTGCCTTCACAACCGGCGGTGAACACGTAGGGGATTTCTTCGTCGCCGTGGATATCCAGGAACAGGTCGACGCCGTATTTTTCCATTTGCTGCTGCACGAACAGCACTTCCGGGCTGATCTCCTGGCTCGCACTTTGCCAGGCGCGGTTGAGGTCCTGGCCCATGGCGTTGGTGCGCAGATGGCCGTGGAACGCGCCATCGGGGTTCATGTTCGGCACCAGGTAAAGATCGGCGGCGGCCAGCAGTTTTTTCAGCTCGGTGTCACCGTCCTGTTGCAGGCGTTCGATGACGCCTTCCATAAACCATTCGGCCATGTGTTCGCCGGGGTGCTGCTGGGCGATGATCCAGACCTTGCGCTTGCCGGCTTCGCCTTTGCCACGGCGCAGCAGTGGGATATCACGGCCTTCGACACTTTTGCCGGTGGCCAGCAATTGCGTGCCGGCGCGGTTCAGCGCCTGGTCGATCAGCCAGTCGTGGCGTTCGCGGCTGTAGGGTTCGAAGTAGGCGAACCAGGCTTGTTTTTCACGGGTTTCGAGGGTGATGTGCAGTGTCTCGCCATCAAAGCGGGTGGGCACCCGAAACCAGTTGATATGGTCGTAGGACGCTACTGCGTTGTAGCCACTCCAGGCGTGCTTGTAGGAAGAATGGCCCGCGTTGCTCAGGCGGAACGTGTGGGTGTGGCCCACGTGCATGCCTTCGGCCTTGAAGTGGAACCACTGGAAGTGCTGGCTGCGCGTATCGGGCTTGATAGCCAGCAGCAACTGGTGGGCATCACTGGCGTCGAGCACCTGGATATTGCCGCTGTCGAAGTCGGTGCTGATCTTGATAGAGGTCAAGGCCACGGTCATAGTCTGGTTGCCTGAATATGAGTGTTGTGGCGGGCATTTTACACCGGAGCGGGGTAAAGCCTGGATGCAATTTTTGCGGGGAATAGAGGGGGCGTCGTCCTTGACGCCGCAGCAGCTTAGAATCTATGAGATTGATTCTCAAGTGCTATTTTGGGAAGAACCGGCCTAGAGCGCTCGATCGACTTTCTTTTGGCGATGGTCTTTTGCTACCATGCGCGCCATCAAGCAACACACAGTCTTCATTAGCCTGAAGCCACGCCAGGAAAAACTGGCAAAAAAAAGACCCGGCCAAAGAGCCGGGTCAAAAACCGTGATTAGCCTGATGAGGAGATATTCCAAGAGTCCGACCTAAGGTCTCTTGGTCTATCGACTGATCTCGCGATCAGCTGGGTCCAATAATAATCATTATCATTTGCAAGTCAAATGTTTTTATCCCTCAGATAGAAATATTTTTCCTTCGCGTCTGTTACATCCTGGCCGACTGTTCGGTGTCCCTCGCCGAAACCCGCAGCGACCGCTCCACCATCACCTTCGCCATATCAATCAAATAGACCACTGAAAACGCCAGGTCCCGGCTATTGCCGTGGGCGCTGTTTGCCGATTCGTATGCGGTGGCCGCCGCGCTGCGCAGCAGGTCGGAGGCGTGGACCAGGGCTTCCTCGTCGCTGATGCCTGGCTTGACCGCGAACAGGGTGTCGTCAACGGATGCCGGGGCGAGATCTTCTTTCAAGTAATAATCCAGTGCGCGCTGGGCAGCGCCACTGCTGCGGATGAACAACTGCTCGTCTTCATCGCAGGTTTCGGGCAGGGGATACGAGTTTATTGTCATAAGGTCGGTGCTCTGGGTGGATGTCGAAAGCCTGCAACCGATATTAGTACTAATCGTATTTATGGCGTTTTATTGATTACTACAAACTGTTTATTGTCGTTGTGAGTACACAACGTATTGTCAGGCCCCATGGATAAGTGGATAGCGTTGGTCAAGGCCAGCATGAAAGACCGCAAGGTCACGCAGGACCAACTGGCGTCGCGCCTGGGCATGTCTCAGGGCGGAGTCGGCCACTGGCTGAACAAGCGCCGGGTGCCGAGCCTCGCCGACATGAACCGGGTGATGCAGGAGCTGGGCCTCGATTATCTCGAGGTGGCGCTGGTGATTCGCGAAAAAGCGCTTGCACCGGTGGAGCAGGAATTGGAGCCAGTGCCGCACTACAACCCGAATTACCGGTACCCGCTGAGCGACGGAAAGGGAGCGTACCAAGTGCAGGAAGAATCTCGGCCTTACAACGCTGCCCGTTTCCAGATGAGCGACTATCACGCCCGTGGCAAAGCGTTCTGGATGCGGGTGATCGGTGATGCCATGGCTGCCCCCAGCGGCTTGAGTATTCGCGAGGGCATGATGGTTCTGGTGGACCCGGCCATCAAGGCCGAACCCGGCAAGCTAGTGGTGGCCCAATGGGCATTCAATCCCCAGGCGACCTTGCGCAAACTGGTGAAGCAAAGCGGCCAGCTTTACCTGGTACCGCTCAACCCGACCTACCCGAAAATGCTCTTCAGCGAAGAATGCCGGATCATCGGCGTGGTGGTGCAGGCGGTCACGAGGTTTTAGCTCGCGGCTTCCAGTTCCACCAGGGCGCTGCCTTCACCGACCATTTCACCTTCCTGGCAGTACAGCGCCTTGACCATCCCGGCATGGGGCGCGCGGATGCTGTGTTCCATCTTCATGGCTTCCAGCACCACCAACTGCGTACCGGCTTCAACCGTTTGCCCGACCTCCACCAGCACCCGCACGATGCTGCCGTTCATCGGCGCGGTCAGGCCGCCCTGATGGGACTGGCTGGCGTCGACGGCGGCAATCGGGTCGAACAGGCTGACGCTATGCACCTCGCCATCCCAACGCAAAAACACACTGCCGCCCTCGCGGACCGCCAGATGGGAACGGCGTACGCCTTGCTTGTCGATCAGCAACTGCTCACCACGCAACTGTGGCGGGTTAACGCCGGCTTGCAGCGTCACCAGGCGATCCTGGCCGTTGCAGCTCAAATGCAGGGAAACCTCGGCCGGCAAACCGGCGCGAAAGCCGCGCATGTCTGCCCAAGGCGAACTGGAATCACTGCTCGGTTGGGTCTGCATGAACGCCTGGCCGGCTGCCTGCCAGAACTCATCGCTCAGATCGCCTGGTGCAGGTAGCAGCTCATCCTGATAACGCGGGATAAACCCGGTATCCAGTTCAGCGGCCGCAAACGCCGGATGGCCGATGATGCGTCGCAAAAAGCCCAGGTTGGTCTTCAGGCCCCCCACGGCAAACTCATCGAGCATCCCCAGCAACCGCAGGCGCGCCTGCTCGCGGTCTTCGCCCCAGGCAATCAGCTTGCCCAGCATCGGGTCGTAGAACGGTGAGACGTTGTCGCCTTGCTCGACACCGCTGTCCACCCGGCGCCCCGGGCCTGGCGTGGATTCGCGGTACAACGCCAGGTGCCCGGTGGCTGGCAGGAAATCATTGGCCGGGTCCTCGGCGTACAAACGTACTTCAATTGCATGCCCCAGCAGCGGCACTTGCTCCTGAGTCATCGGCAGTGGCTCGCCCTGAGCCACACGGATCTGCCAGGCCACCAGGTCCAGGCCGGTGATTGCCTCGGTTACCGGGTGTTCCACCTGCAGCCGGGTGTTCATCTCCATGAAGAAAAACTCGCCCCGGGCATCCAGCAGAAACTCTACCGTGCCCGCGCCCACGTATCCGATGGCCTGTGCGGCACGCACCGCTGCTTCGCCCATGGCCTTTCGTTGCTCGGCACTCAGGCCCGGCGCGGGGGCTTCTTCGACGACTTTTTGATGGCGGCGCTGGATCGAGCAATCACGCTCATTCAGGTAGAGGCAATGGCCGTGCTGGTCGGCGAACACCTGGATTTCCACGTGGCGCGGCTTGAGCAAATACTTCTCTACCAGCATCTGCGCGTTGCCAAACGAGGACAGCGCTTCACGCTGTGCCGAGGCCAGGGCTTCGGCCAGTTGGCTGACGTCCTCGACCACTTTCATGCCCTTGCCGCCACCGCCTGCCGTGGCCTTGAGCAACACCGGGTAACCGATACGCTCGGCCGCCTGGCGAAAGGTCTCCAGGTCCTGGGCGTCACCGTGGTAGCCGGGCACCAACGGCACACCGGCGGTTTCCATCAGCGCCTTGGCCGCAGATTTACTGCCCATGGCATCAATGGCCGAGGCGGGCGGGCCGAGGAAGATCAGCCCGGCCGCTTCAATCGCGCGGGCAAACCCTGCGTTCTCCGAAAGAAACCCATAACCCGGATGAATCGCCTGGGCGCCACTGGCTTGGGCCGCGGCGATCAATTTGTCGATTTGCAGGTAACTGTCGGCGGCCTTGCTGCCGCCCAGGTCAACGCGGATATCCGCTTCGCGGGCATGCCGCGCGTCGCGGTCCGTGGCGCTGTGCACGGCCACGGTGGTCAAGCCCATGGCCTTGGCGGTGCGCATCACCCGGCAGGCGATTTCGCCGCGATTGGCCACCAATACAGTGGTAAGCGTCTTCATGAACGCGGCTCCTGAGGCTGCCAGTTGGGCGCGCGTTTTTGCAAAAAGGCTCGCAAGCCTTCCTGGCCTTCGGCGCTGACGCGGATTCGGGCGATGGAGTTTTCACAATAGCGACGCAACGCTGGCGTCAGAGCCCCGTGGCCGACTTCGCGCAACAGATCCTTACTGGCGCGCATGGCCGCCGGGCTGTTGAGCAGCAGATTGGTAATCCACACTTCGACGTGGACGTCCAAATCATCAGCCGGATAACTTTCCGCCAGCAAACCGATTTCCCGCGCCCGCTGGCCACCAAAGCGATCCGCCGTCAGGGCATAGCGGCGGGCAGCCCGCTCACCGATTGCCTGCACCACGAACGGGCTGATCACCGCCGGCGCCAGGCCAATGCGTACTTCCGAGAGGCAGAACTGCGCATCATCGGCACCAATCGCCATGTCGCAGCAACTGATCAACCCAAGGGCACCGCCGTAGGCCGCACCCTGAACCACTGCCAGCGTCGGGATCTTGAGCTTGGCGAGGTTGTACATCAGCTCTGCCAGCTCACGGGCATCGTCCAGGTTGGTGTGATAATCCAGCTCGGCGGACTGCTGCATCCAGGCCAGATCGGCACCGGCGCTGAAATGCTTGCCGCGCCCGCGCAGTACCAGGAAGCGCAGGGCGGGGTCGCCTTGCACCTGGTCCAGGGCAATGATCAATTCGCGGATCATTTCGGCGTTGAACGCGTTGTTCTTGGCTTCACGACTGAGCCACAAGGTGGCAAAGCCACGCGGGTCGATGACCAGTTCGAGGGTATTGAAATCGCTCATGGGTGCAGCTCCATTTACATGCGGAACACGCCGAAGCGGCTCGGCTCGATGGGGGCGTTCAGCGCGGCGGACAAGGCCAGGGCCAGCACGTCGCGGGTCTGCAACGGGTCGATGACGCCGTCGTCCCACAGCCGTGCGCTGGAGTAGTAGGGGTGGCCCTGGGTTTCGTACTGGTCGAGGATCGGCTGCTTGATCGCGGCTTCCTCGTCGCTGCTGAAACCCTGGCCTGCGCGCTCAGCCTGCTCACGCTTGACCTGCACCAAAACGCCAGCCGCCTGCTCAGCGCCCATCACGCCGATACGTGCGTTGGGCCACATCCACAAGAAACGCGGGTCATAGGCGCGGCCGCACATGCCGTAGTTACCGGCGCCGAAGCTGCCGCCGATGATCACGGTGAATTTCGGCACCTTGGCGCACGCCACGGCCGTCACCAGCTTGGCACCGTGCTTGGCGATACCGCCGGCTTCGTATTTCTGGCCGACCATAAAGCCGGTGATGTTTTGCAGGAACAGCAGCGGAATCCCGCGCTGGCAGGCCAGCTCGATAAAGTGCGCGCCTTTCTGCGCGGCCTCGGCGAAGAGGATGCCGTTGTTGGCCAGGATCGCAATCGGGTAGCCGTGCAAGTGCGCAAAACCGCACACCAGGGTGGTGCCGAACAATGCCTTGAACTCATCGAACACCGAGCCGTCCACCAACCGTGCGATCACTTCGCGCACATCGAATGGTTGCTTGGCGTCGGCCGGGATCACGCCGTACAGCTCCTCGCTGCTATAAAGCGGCGCCAGCGGCGTGCGTTGTTGCAATTGCCCCAGCTTGCGCCAGTTGAGGTTGGCCACACTGCGGCGGGCCAGGGCCAGCGCATGTTCGTCGCTGTCGGCATAGTGGTCGGCGACCCCGGAAATCTTGCAGTGCACATCGGCACCGCCCAAGTCTTCGGCGCTGACCACTTCACCGGTCGCCGCCTTCACCAGCGGCGGGCCGGCGAGGAAGATCGTGGCTTGCTGGCGAACCATGATTGCTTCGTCCGCCATCGCCGGGACATAGGCACCACCGGCGGTGCAGGAGCCCATCACCACGGCGATCTGCGGAATGCCCTGGGCGCTCATGTTGGCCTGGTTGAAGAAGATCCGCCCGAAGTGTTCGCGGTCCGGGAACACTTCGTCCTGGCGCGGCAGGTTGGCGCCGCCGGAGTCCACCAGGTAGATGCACGGCAGGCGGTTCTGCTCGGCGATGGTCTGGGCGCGCAAGTGTTTTTTGACCGTCAGTGGATAGTACGAGCCGCCTTTCACGGTGGCGTCGTTGGCGACGATCATGCACTCGACGCCTTCCACCCGACCAATCCCGGCAATCACCCCGGCCGCCGGCACGTCTTCGCCATACACCTGATAAGCCGCCAGTTGGCTGAGTTCAAGGAACGGCGAGCCTGGGTCGAGCAAGCGATTGATCCGCTCGCGCGGCAACAATTTGCCTCGGGACGTATGACGCTCCTGGGCCTTGGCGCCGCCGCCTTGCTGCACCTGGGCGAGCAGGCTGTGCAGGGCGTCGACCTGTTGGAGCATCGCCGCGCTGTTGGCGGCGAACTCCGCCGAGCGCGGGTTGAGCTGGGTGTGCAGGGTAGCCATGGTGCGCGCTCCGTTCAGCGGGTTTCGTTAAACAGTTCGCGACCGATCAACATGCGCCGGATCTCGCTGGTGCCGGCACCGATTTCATACAGCTTGGCGTCACGCAGCAGGCGGCCCGCCGGGAATTCATTGATATAGCCATTGCCGCCGAGAATCTGGATCGCGTCGAGGGCCATCTGGGTGGCGCGTTCGGCGCTGTACAGGATCACCCCGGCGGCATCCTTGCGCGTGGTCTCGCCGCGCTCGCAGGCCTGGGCCACCGCGTACAGGTAGGCGCGGCTGGCGTTGAGTTGGGTGTACATGTCGGCGACCTTGCCCTGGATCAGCTGGAACTCGCCGATGCTCTGGCCGAACTGTTTGCGGTCGTGGATGTAGGGCACGATCAAATCCATGCACGCCTGCATGATCCCGGTCGGACCGCCGGAGAGCACCACGCGTTCGTAATCAAGGCCGCTCATCAGCACTTTCACGCCGCCATTCAACGCGCCGAGGATGTTTTCTTCCGGCACTTCGACGTCATCGAAAAACAGCTCGCAGGTGTTGGAGCCGCGCATGCCGAGCTTGTCGAACTTGTTGCTGCGGCTGAAGCCTTTCGAGTCGCGCTCGACGATAAACGCAGTGATGCCGTGGGCGCCCTTTTCGAGGTCGGTCTTGGCGTAGATCACGTAGGTGTTGGCGTCGGGGCCGTTGGTGATCCAGGTCTTGCTGCCGTTGAGCACATACACACTGCCGCGTTTATCGGCGCGCAGCTTCATGGAGACCACGTCGGAACCGGCGTTCGGCTCGCTCATCGCCAGGGCGCCAACGTGTTCGCCGCTGATCAGCTTGGGCAGGTACTTGAGTTTTTGCTCGTGGGTGCCGTTGCGATTGATCTGGTTGACGCAGAGGTTGGAGTGCGCGCCGTAGGACAACGCCACCGAAGCCGAACCCCGGCTGATCTCTTCCATGGCCACCACATGGGCCAGGTAGCCCAGGCCGGCGCCGCCGTATTCTTCCGGCACGGTGATGCCCAGCAGGCCCATGTCGCCGAACTTGCGCCACATGTCGGCGGGGAACAGGTTGTCGATGTCGATCTGCGCAGCCCGCGGCGCCAGCTCCTTGGCCACGAAGGACTGCACTTGGTCGCGCAGCATGTCGATGGTTTCACCGAGGGCGAAGTTCAGGGAGGGGTAACTCATGGACGGGCACCTTCTAGCGTTGTTTTTGTGTGGTCAATGCGCCGGGGAGGGCGATCACCTTTACGTTAACGTAAACTTGCGTTGCAGGCCTGTCAATCGTAGTTTACGTTTACGTCAACCTACAAAAAAGACAACAGGGGTCGTTATGGATCAATCGAATCAGAGCTACAGCCGTGGCTCTCAGGACAAAGCCCTGCTGGCCATGACTATCGGCCAAGCCTTCGATCACACGGTTTCGCGCTACCCCGACAGCGAAGCCCTGGTCGTGTGCCATCAACCGCATCGCTATACCTGGCGGCAACTGGCAGAGACGGTTGATTTGCACGCACGTGCGTTCCTGGCCATGGGGATGCAAACCGGCGACCGCCTGGGCATCTGGGCCCCCAACTGCGCCGAGTGGTGCATCAGCCAGATTGCCAGCGCCAAGCTCGGCGTGATTCTGGTCAACATCAACCCGGCGTATCGCAGCAGTGAACTGGAGTACGTACTCAAGCAATCCGGTTGCCAGTGGCTGGTGTGCGCGGGGTCGTTCAAGGCCTCCGATTACCACGGCATGCTGCAGGAATTGAAGCCCGACCTGCGCGGCATCATCAGCCTGGATCCCAGCCCGCCCCCGGGGTTCACGCCCTGGTCGCAATTGGCGGCGCTCGGCGCGGGCATTCCACCCGAGCAACTGCACACCCGCCAGGCCAGCCTGCACTTCGATCAACCCGTCAACATCCAGTACACCTCCGGCACCACCGGCTTCCCCAAGGGCGCCACGCTCAGTCACCACAACATCCTCAATAACGGCTACATGGTTGGCGAAAGCCTGGGCCTGACCGCGCAAGACCGCCTGGTGATCCCGGTGCCGCTATACCACTGCTTCGGCATGGTGATGGGCAACCTGGGCTGTATCACCCACGGCACCACAATGATTTACCCGAATGACGGTTTCGACCCGTTGCTGACCTTGACCGCCGTCGCCGAAGAACAGGCCACCGGGCTTTACGGCGTGCCCACCATGTTTATCGCCATGCTTGATCACCCGCGCCGTGCCGAATTCGACCTGTCACACCTGCGCACCGGGATCATGGCCGGCGCCACCTGCCCGATCGAGGTGATGCGCCGGGTCATCAGCGAGATGCACATGAGCGAGGTGCAGATTGCCTATGGCATGACTGAAACCAGCCCGGTGTCGTTGCAGACCGGGCCGGATGACGACCTTGAGCGGCGGGTGACCACCGTCGGTCGTACCCAGCCACAGCTGGAAAGCAAGATCATCGACGAGGCGGGCAACACGGTTGCGCGGGGGCAGGTGGGTGAGTTGTGCACCCGTGGCTATAGCGTGATGCTCGGTTACTGGAACAACCCCGACGGCACTCGGGAGGCCATTGATGACGCGGGGTGGATGCACACTGGCGATCTGGCGACCATGGATGAAAACGGCTACGTGTGCATTGCCGGGCGTAACAAGGACATGATTATTCGTGGCGGCGAGAATGTGTACCCGCGGGAGTTGGAGGAGTTTTTCTTCACCCACCCGGCGGTGGCGGATGTGCAGGTGATCGGGATTCCGGATGAGCGCTATGGTGAGGCGATTGTGGCGTGGGTCAAGTTTCATCCGGGGCATGTGGCCAATGAGCTGGAGCTGCAGACGTGGTGCAAGGGTCGGATTGCGCACTTCAAGACGCCTAAGCATTTCAAGTTTGTGGATGAGTTTCCGATGACGGTGACGGGGAAGATTCAGAAGTTTCGGATGCGGGAAATTATGATTGAGGAGTTGGGGGAGGGGGGGTGATTGGGTGTATATCCGTTATTTGGGTAACGGCGGCTTATGGTTCCGCGGGACTGTCAGTTTTTTTGTGTGCGGGCCGGTAACGGCCTGCCGTCAGGCAGGCCGTGCTTTTACCAGGTTGGCCTGATAAATCGATCTCCGTACAGAATCGCAAATTGATTCATCGCACTTTTCCAGTCATGGGCCGCCGAGCCCCAGTTTGCAGTGATATTTCGCAGCCCGAGCCAGATCAGTTTGGTTGCCGCATCGTCGGTCGGGAAGTGGCCGCGAGTCTTGATGATCTTTCGTAGCTGAGCGTTGATGCTCTCGATGGCGTTGGTGGTGTAGATCACTTTTCGGATTGCTGGCGGGAAGACGAAAAATGGAATGACTCGATCCCAGGCCCTTCGCCAAGCAGCCACTACCGTCGGGTATTGCTTGCCCCAGGGCCCGGTTTCAAACGCGTCCAGCGCCTGTTCAGCCGCTTCGGCGGTGACCGCCTGGTAGATCGGCTTGAGCGCCTTGGCCAGTTCGCGACGCTTATCCCACGCTGCGTAATCAAGGCTGTTACGGATCAGATGAACAATGCAGGTTTGCAGTGTCGTCGCTGGAAAGACAGCGCCAAGGGCTTCTGGCATGCCTTTGAGTCCATCTGTCACGGCGATCAGTACATCTTCAATACCGCGTGTTTTGAGGTCGTTGAACACCTTCATCCAGAACTTGGCGCCCTCGGTATTTTCGATCCAAATGCCGAGAATATCCCGTGTGCCGTCAGGCAGAACACCCAGTGCCAAGTAGATCGCCTTATTACGCACCAGTCCTTCTTCGCGGATTTTGACCCGCAGGGCATCGAAGAAAATAACCGGATACATCGGCTCCAAGGGCCTCTGTTGCCATGCGCCGATCTCAGCCATGACCTCGTCGGTCACCGAGCTGATGAAATCAGGCGAAACGTCCGTACCGTACTGCTCGGAGAGAAACGCGCGGATCTCTCTGACCGTCATGCCGCGGGCGTACATAGCGATGATCTTGTCATCGAAACCGGTGTAACGGCGTTCGTGCTTGGGGATCAGAATGGGCGAAAAACTGCCGTCCCGGTCACGCGGAATATCCAGCCGGAGCGGCCCATCGCCCGTGAGAACCGTCTTGCCGCTTTTGCCATTACGCTGGTTGGTTTCATCCTCTGGGCGCTGCGCGCCCGGCGGATAGCTCAGGTGATGGCCGAGCTCGGCATTCAAGGCTCGCTCGATCAGAGCCTTCTTGAAAGCCGCTGAGGCGTCTTCGATGGCCTCGGCGGTCATCATGCTGTCAGCGAACTGCTCGAGCAGCTCTTTCGGGATTTTTGGTAGTTCACGCAGCGGTGGTTTCTTTTTGGTTGGCATACATGCACCTCTTGCTCATGGTATGCCCGAACACAAAATTTCTGACACCCCCGCGGTAACGGCTGCCTATGGTTCCGCTCTTACAGCGGGTCACTTTTGAAAAGCCGGAATGCCGGCCCAGTCAAAAGTAACCAAAACGCTCTGCCCCGCCTGTCGGCACCTCGCCTAGGCTCGGTGTTCCCTCACTCCGGCACCGCGAAGCGGGCCGCCGCGACGGGCCATCCATGGCCCGGCGCGGCTAAACCGGCGTCCTGCCGGTTTACCCGCTCCGCAATACCTGCGTTCGGCCTCGGGCTGAATGGGGCAGTCAGATCAAGATCAACAGCAGATCAAAAGCAAGAGCACAGCGGCCTACCGGCGGGCTTGAGTGTGAGAAGCAGAGGCAAGATCCAGAGCGAAAGCAGAGCTGCTTTTCTGTGGGAGCGGGCTTGCTCGCGAAAAACCTGAGAACGCCGCGTTCATCCAGAATGCCCACGTCATCGTTAACGACCTTCGCGAGCAAGCCCGCTCCCACATTTGGACCGTGCCCGCTTTAGCTTTTGATTTTGCTGTTGCTTCACCACACTCAAGCCGGCCTGTAGGCCGCTGTGCTGTTGATCTGCTTTTGATCTTGATCTTAGGCGCCCCGTTAAACCACGCTGGCCGAACGCAGGCTTTGGAGCGTGGGTAACCCGGCAGGACGCCGGGTTAGCCGCGCTGGGCCAAGGATGGCCCATCGCGGCGGCCCACGCTCCAAAGCCGGAGTGCGGGCACACCGAGCCCAAGCGAGGTGCCGAGTGGTGGGGCAAGAGCGTTTTGCTTACTTTTGCGCTGTTCAAAAGTGAGCCGCTGTAAGAGCGGAACCATAGGAGGCCGTTACCCAAACAACGGATATACACACAAATCACCCTCCCCGAGAAAGCACAAAGGGGACCCGAAGGTCCCCTTTAATTTGTCGTTGCGTGCTCTTTTTTTATTATTGAGGGGCGGTCTGTTGTTGTTTTTGGCAACCGTGGCCCTTTACCGCTGTTTTTGTCGACCCCCATCCGGGGTCAAGAGCAAACGTATTTTTTTGAGCGCTGATCTGCTTCTTCGCACGCGATCCAACCAGTGGGTAGCTACCTGAAGGTAGTTTTGTTCTTCTCTATCCGGTTGCGGGTTTCGGCATCTGCCGTACCCTGCGAAGCACATCTTCTCCAAAAAAATCTGTTAGCTGCGTCTCTGCCGTGTTGTTTTTGTTATGTCAGAGTCGTTACGTCTTATTTTTATTAGGTTTGGTGCTTTTTATTCTTGTTATGCAATAGAGATAGCAGAAGCCGTGCCAACTTTTTAAAGTCCTTTAAAATCAATGGTTTGATTTTTAAGAGGGAAATTTCCTTCAGGAAATGCGACAAGATATGTTCCCGTGTTACCCGATGTGTAGCCGCGAGGTAACACATCGTCACAGGCGCGCTACTCAACCGGAGCTTCGAGCCTTCGCCACACGCGAACCCGTGGGGCGGCCGAGTACCGTACAAATCTGCTGACCCGCCAGAATCAGCTTGTCCATGTCGATACCCGTCTCGATGCCTAGGCCATTGAGCAGGTACAGCACATCTTCCGTGGCAACGTTACCGCTGGCACCCTTTGCATAGGGGCAGCCGCCGAGGCCCGCAATAGAGCTGTCGAACACCTGGATACCTTCCTCAAGACTGGCGTAGATATTGGCGATGGCCTGGCCATAGGTGTCATGGAAATGCCCGGCCAGCTTGTCCCGTGGCACCTGCGCACCCACCACCTCGAACATCCGCCGCGTGGCGCCTGCAGTGCCCGTGCCGATCGTATCGCCCAGGGACACCTCATAGCAGCCCATGGCAAACAGCTCGCGAGCGACTACCGCGACGTGTTCCGGTGCGACTTGACCTTCATAGGGGCAACCCAACACACACGACACATAACCCCGCACACTCACGGCATGCTGCCTGGCCGCGTCCATGATCGGCACGAAGCGCTCCAGGCTTTCGCTGATGGAGCAGTTGATATTGCGCTGGGAAAACGCCTCGGACGCCGCCGCAAACACCGCGACTTCCTTCACGCCCGCCGCCAGTGCATCTTCAAAACCCCGCAGGTTCGGCGCCAGTGCGCCATAGGTCACCCCGGCCTTGCGCTGGATCTGCGCAAACACCTCGGCCGACCCGGCCATCTGCGGCACCCACTTGGGCGACACAAAGCTGCCGACTTCGATGTAACCCAGGCCGGCGGCGCTCAGGGCGTCCACCAATTGCACCTTGTCGGCGACGCTGATGGGTTGCGCTTCATTCTGCAGGCCGTCGCGCGGACCGACTTCCACCAGGCGCACATGAGAGGGAAGGGACATGGCAGCTACCTTTTATGAATGGCCAACCTGGCCCTGAATGGTCTGTTCCAGCGCCTGGGTGCAACGCTCTTCGGCGGTGTCCAGCTCCAGCTTCATCTGTTCGATGTCCAGCAACTGTTGTTCCAGCTGCTCGCGGCGCTCGGCGATTTTCGCCAGCATGCTGTGCAGCTGTTTCTGGTTACCGCTGGTGGGGTCGTAGAGTTCGATCAGCTCCCGGCACTCGGCCAGGGAGAAGCCGATGCGCTTGCCCCGCAGGATCAACTTCAGGCTGACCTTGTCCCGGGGCGAATAAATGCGCTCCTGGCCCCGGCGTTCCGGGGACAGCAGGCCTTGTTCTTCATAGAAGCGAATGGCGCGGGTGGTGATGTCGAGCTCGC
This sequence comes from Pseudomonas sp. LBUM1641, assembly GCF_059716235.1. NCBI lineage: Bacteria > Pseudomonadati > Pseudomonadota > Gammaproteobacteria > Pseudomonadales > Pseudomonadaceae > Pseudomonas > Pseudomonas sp. LBUM1641. The sequence continues at coordinate 4,739,002 of NZ_CP166815.1, read as the reverse complement.
GGGCGAGGTCGGAGATGCTGTAGGTCGTGCTCATGGGGGCGCTCAAGGAGTGTCTTGAGCGTTAAGCTAATGGCTGGTTGACGTTAACGTCAAGCGCATTGCCACTGCAACGTTAACGATAACGCGGGCTGTCTGGTTCAACGCGGCGCTCTCAGGTTTTTCGCGAGCAAGCTCGCTCCTACAGTTTATCCAGCTTCTTCTCATGGGCCGTGACTTGCTGGCATAACTCGATCATTTGCTCGCGCATCCAGCGGTTGGCCGGGTCCTGGTCGGTGCTTTCGTGCCAGTACAGATGGGTTTCCACCATGGGCACATCATTTACCGGCAGGTTGAACCAGTGCAGTTCATGGCGCCGGGCAAACCGCTCCGGCACGGTCATCACCATGTCGGTCTGCTGCAACACTTGTGAGGCCATCAAGTAATGTTGGGAACGCAGAGCGATCTTGCGCTGCAGGCCCATCTTGCCCAGTGCCAGGTCAACGTGGCCCAGGCCGTTGCGTCGGCTGGAGATATGAATGTGGGTCAGCGACAGGTAGTCATCCAGGGTGAGCTTGTCCTTGCCCGCCATCGGATGCCCCTTGCGCATGGCACACACGTAGCGGTCTTCCATCAGCTTCACATGGCGTACTTGCGGGTCGGTGTTGAGCGGCGCATCCACCGCAAAGTCCAGACGACCGGCGGCCAGTTCCTTGGTGGTTTCCCGGCGTTTGGACAGAAAGCTCTCGATCACCACCGTCGGCGCCAGGCGGCGCAGGCGCTGGAACAGTGCGGGCAAGATTACCGCTTCGGTGAGGTCGGTCATGCTGATGCGATAGGTCTTGGCGGCCTGTTGCGGGTTGAAAATCCGGCTTTCCTGCACGGACACCCGCAGCAACGACAGCGCATTACGTACCGGGCCGATGATGTTCTGGGCCATGGGCGTGGGCACCATACCCTGGGCGGTACGCACGAACAGCGGGTCGTTGAAGGTCTCCCGCAGGCGGGCCAGAGCGTTCGACACCGCCGGCTGGGTAATCCCGACAATCTGCCCGGCGCGGGTCAGGTTGGCTTCGGTGTAGATCGCGTCAAAGACGATGAAGAGGTTGAGATCGACCTTGCTCAGATTCATTTCGCTGCGCTCTTATTGTTAGGTGTCCATACGCCGATCATATATCGGTGATGAATGTTAATACACGCCGAGAATAGGCTAGGTAAATTATCAACGCTGTTCTAGCATCGATTCATGACCTCAACAACCTCCATTGAGAAGGTGCTGCCCATGGATTTCGCCTATTCGCCCAAGGTTCAGGAACTGCGTGAACGCGTCACCGCGTTCATGGACGCCCACGTTTACCCGGCCGAGCCTGTATTCGAACGCCAGGTTGCCGAAGGTGATCGCTGGCAGCCCACCGCGATCATGGAGGAGTTGAAAGCCAAGGCTAAAGCCGAAGGCCTGTGGAACCTGTTCCTGCCGGAATCCGAACTGGGCGCGGGCCTGACCAACTTGGAATACGCACCCCTGGCGGAAATCATGGGCCGCTCCTTGCTGGGGCCGGAGCCGTTCAACTGCTCGGCGCCGGATACCGGCAACATGGAAGTGCTGGTGCGCTACGCCAACGAAGAACAGAAACAGCGCTGGCTGGAGCCGTTGCTGCGCGGCGAGATCCGCTCGGCATTCGCCATGACCGAGCCGGACGTGGCGTCTTCCGATGCCACCAACATGGCGGCCCGTGCGGTTCGCGACGGCGACGAGTGGGTGATCAATGGTAAGAAATGGTGGACCTCCGGCGCCTGCGACCCGCGTTGCAAGATCCTGATCTTCATGGGCCTGAGCAACCCGGATGCGCCGCGCCACCAGCAGCACTCGATGATCCTGGTACCGGTAGATGCACAGGGTGTGAAAATCGTGCGCCCGCTGCCGGTGTTCGGCTACGACGACGCGCCCCATGGCCACGCCGAAGTGCTCTTCGAAAACGTCCGTGTGCCGTACGAAAACGTCCTGCTGGGCGAAGGCCGGGGCTTTGAAATCGCGCAAGGTCGGCTTGGCCCGGGCCGTATCCACCACTGCATGCGCTCCGTCGGCATGGCCGAGCGCGCGCTGGAGTTGATGTGCAAACGCGCCGTCAGCCGTACCGCTTTCGGCAAACCGCTGGCTCGCCTGGGGGGCAATATCGACAAGATCGCCGACTCGCGGATGGAAATCGACATGGCGCGCCTGCTGACATTGAAAGCCGCCTACATGATGGACACCGTGGGCAACAAGGTCGCGAAAAGCGAAATCGCCCAGATCAAGGTGGTGGCGCCGAACGTGGCGTTGAAGGTGATCGACCGCGCCATCCAGATCCACGGTGGCGCTGGCGTCTCCAACGACTTCCCGCTGGCCTATATGTACGCCATGCAGCGCACCCTGCGCCTGGCCGACGGCCCGGACGAAGTGCACCGCGCGGCGATCGGCAAGTTCGAGATCGGCAAATACGTGCCGCGGGAGATGATGCGTAGCGGCCAGTAACCCCGGATGATCGTTCCCACGCTCTGCGTGGGAATTCCGCCCCGGACGCTCCGCGTCCTCAATACACCCAAACCTCCACCCGCCGGTTCATGATCCGTCCCTCATCCGCCGTATTCGCCGCCACCGGCATCTCCGCACCAAACCCGCGTATGTCCCTCAGCACCACGCCGCTCTTGACCAACTCCCGCCGCACCGCCATCGCCCGCAACTTCGACAACAGCGCCGCCCGTTGCGCATCACTCTTGGCATCCCCAAACCCCACCAGCGTCACCTGCTTGTCCAGCTTGCCGTGGCGCTTTATATAGGCCACCACCCGCATCAAGTCCTGGCGCGCCTTGTTGTCGAGGCTGGCGCTGCCTTCCTCAAACCGGAAATTCACCGTCAGCCGCTGCGCCTGCCGGGCAATCGCCTGGTAATCCTCGGGCATCGGCGCTCGCGGTTCTACGGTCATGGCCTGTACCTGTTGGGCGATAAAGCCGTTGGCGGCCACAATCGCCTGGCCCTTGCTGCTTTGCGCAAAGTCCACCAAGGCCTTGGCCCAGGGATTGTGCTCAATCGGCGGCAAATAGAAGAACAACCGGCGTGACAGCGGGTAATCCTCGGTGGCAATCAGGCTGTTCGACGGCAGCATGGGCTGTGAGTCGCCATCGACAATGGCGACTGCCTTGGCCTGGCGCACATAAGGCAAACCAATAAAACCGATACCCTGCGGGTCATGGCTGACGGCATCCGACAACGCCTCGCTGGACTCGAACCGCTTGGCGCTGCCATCCAATGCTTTGCCGCGACGGCTGAGCACCAGCTCCTTGAAGGTATCGTAGGTGCCGGACTGATCATCCCGCGCGTACAGGTGAATCTGGCCGCCGATGCCGCCAATTTGCTCCCAGGTCGAAACCTCGCCGCTGAAAATCTGCGCCAGTTGCTCGGTGTTCAACGTACCCAACGGGTTGCGCGGGTTGAGGATGATCGCCAGGCCATCAATGGCGATGACTTGTTCAGCATCCGGGCTCTTCAGGTCGCCGAGGGATTCCAGGTCCACCAGTTCACTGTCCTTGATCGGCCGGGAAGACGCCGCAAGATCGGCGCTGGCTTTTTTCAGTGCGCCAAACCCGGTGCTGGAGCCATGGGCGGCCACTTCCACCGTCACCCGCTGGCCCTGGCGAGTCTTGCCGATGATGTGTTGTTCGTTGGCTTGGTCAGATGGCTCGCTGTGCACCGCTTGCAACCCCTGTTGCTCCATCAGCCCCTTGACCAGTGCCGGGCCAAGCGCCGCGCCGATAGTGTTGGAACCCTGGATGCGCAAGGCCGGGCCATGTTCGGGGAAGGGCAGTGGGGTGGAAAAAGCGGCGAGGGGAGATGCGCTGAGCAGTGCCAGCAGGGATAGAACGCGCAGCATCATGCCGGCACCTTCTCAAGCCAAAGGGAGTGCCGCGAGATTAAGTCAGGCAGGTTGCATAAATGTGACGAGGGCCGGTTTCCCGACCCTGTGTGCTAAATCAGCTCAATTCCAGCCAGATCGGCGCATGATCGGAGGGTTTTTCCATGCCGCGCAGGTCGTAATCCACACCGGCATCCTTCACCCGGGGTAGCAGCCCTTGGGAGGCCATGATCACGTCGATCCGCAGCCCGCGTTTTGGCTCGTCTTCAAAACCACGGCTGCGGTAATCGAACCAACTGAAGCGGTCCGCCACGTCCGGGTTGAGGTGGCGGAAGCTGTCCACCAGGCCCCAGTTCTTCAGGCGTGCCATCCATTCGCGCTCTTCTGGCAGGAAGCTGCACTTGCCGGTCTTCAGCCAGCGCTTGGCGTTATCGGCACCGATGCCGATGTCGCAATCTTCCGGTGAGATATTCACATCGCCCATTACGACCACGGCCTGGTCATTGCTGAACTGCGACTCCAGCAAGGTTTGCAGGTCCTCGTAGAAGCGCTGCTTGGCCGGGAATTTGGTGGGGTGGTCGCGACTTTCACCCTGTGGGAAATAGCCGTTCATGATGGTAATCGGGTTGCCGTTGGCGTCGGCGAAGGTGCCCCAGATAAAGCGGCGCTGGGCGTCTTCTTCGTCACTGGCGAAGCCTTTGTGCAGCGCCAGCGGTTCCTGGCGCGAGAGCAGGGCGACACCGTAGTGGCCTTTCTGCCCGTGGTAATAAACGTGATAGCCCAGGGCCTGCACCTCGGCCAACGGGAACTGGTCGTCGTGGACCTTGGTTTCCTGCAGGCCGATCACGTCCGGCTGATGTTTCTCGATCAGTGCCGCCAGCTGATGAGGGCGGGCACGCAGCCCGTTGATATTGAAAGACACAATTTTCATGGTCGGCGGTCCAGTCTGGCAAAAGGGCGATGCTAGCCGACAAGTCGGACGGGGGCCAGCCTTGTAGCCGCTGCCGAGGCACGAGGCTGCGTTGGGCTGCGAAGCGGCCCCCGGTGGCTACACTGAACGAAACAGTGCCGCAGACGTTCGTAATAACAAGAGCGCAACCTTTTGAGTCAGCGCCCAGGGGAGATTCACTGTTATGCCTGACACCTCGACTGCCATCGCCCAGATCCACATGCTCGACAGCGGCTATTCCCGCGAAGCCCGTTCCCTGCTGTACCAGGCCTATCGCCATGAGCCGACGTTCGCCTACATCTTCGAAGCCGAGCGTCCAGGCTACGAACAGCGGGTGCGCGCCACGGTGCGTGAACTGGTCAAGCAACACTTCTTCCAGAAACTGCCGGCCATTGGCCTGTTGGTCAACGACCGACTGATCGGCATCGCCCTGATCGCGCCACCGACACGCCGCCTGGGCATCACCGAAAGCTGGGCCTGGCAGTTGCGGATGTGGCTGAGCACCGGTGTGCGCGGCACCCGGCGCTACCTGGAATACCATCAGGCGGTGCTGGCGTGCCTGCCCTCGGATTCGGTGCATGTGCTGCCGTTGCTGGGGATTCACCCGCAATTCCAGGGCAAACACTACGGTGAGCAATTACTGGAAGCGGTGCACAACTGGTGCGCCGAAGACCCGCATTCTTCGGGCGTGGTACTGGATACGGGGAATTCTCGCTATCTGGAGTTCTATAAGCGCCAGGGCTATGAAGAGATTGGCGAGGTGGCTGTAGGACCTGTTCTGGAACACGTGTTCTTTCACGCAAATCCGCAGGTGTTACAGGCTGCAACGGTTTGAGACAGAATTATTCAGACAAATCCGGGTTCTAACCCGCTCCCAAGCTCGTGTAGCATCCCGGCCTATGAAGTTTCCAGAAAGATTTACCAGCGGCTTGATTCTGCTGTTCACGAGCTGCGGCGCCTTGGCGCAAAGCGAATTGGATGTGCGCATCAAGCCTTCAAACGACGCGTTGAAAGCCAACATCGAAGGCTATATCGGCGGGGTTGGCGATCGTGACGAAGAAGCCCTGCTGCGGTTCAGCCGTGGCGCCGAGGAGCAGGCCCGCAAGGCCGCCCAGGCGTTGGGTTACTATCAACCGCAGATTGCCAGCGATGTGAAGGGCGGCAAGAACCCGCGCCTGATCCTCACCATCGATCCCGGCGAACCGGTGCATTTGCGCAATGTGACGATTCGGGTCGATGGCCAGGCCGCCGACCTCAAAGCCTTTCGCGTGCCCGCCAGCGACCAACTCAAATCCGGCGCCGTGCTCAACCACGGCAACTACGAAGACGCCAAGCGTGTCATCCAGAACCAGGCGTCACGCTTCGGCTTTTTCAGCGGGCGCTTTACCAGCCAGAAACTCTCGGTCGACCCCAAGGCGGGTGTGGCCGATATCGAACTTATTTATGACAGTGGCCCACGCTACACCTTGGGCAAGGTCAGCTTTGCCGGCGACACGCCGTTTGATGAAGACCTGCTGCAACGCATGGTGCCGTTCAAGAGCGGTGCGCCCTACGACTCCGAACTGATCGCCGAACTCAACCAGAACCTGCAATCCAGCGGCTTTTTCGAGGGCGTGCGCGTGGACGCTGCCCCGGCCGCCTCGGCCAATGACGTGATCCCGGTGGCCGTGCAACTGGAAACCCGCAAGCCCCGCACCATGGGCCTCGGCCTTGGTTACTCGACCGACGTCGGACCGCGCGGCAAGGCCAACTGGACGCGCCACTGGGTCAACCCCCAGGGCCACAGTTATGGCTGGGAAGCCGAACTGTCGGCGCCGCGGCAGAACGTCGGGCTGTGGTACGACATTCCCATGGACCCGCCACTCACCGACAAACTGCGTTTCGCCGGCGGCTACCAGAATGAAGAAATCGCCAACACCGACACCCTGAGTAAATTGCTGACCCTCGGCCCCGAGTGGCACAGCAAGTTGCCCAGCGGCTGGACGCGGGTGATCTCGCTCAAATGGCAGCGTGAAGAATATCGCCTGGGCAACGACTCGGGCCTGAGTACGCTGCTGATGCCCGGTATCAGTTATTCCTACTTGCGTAGCGACAATCGCATCGACCCGCACAACGGCTATCGCCTGCTGTTCGACGCCAAGGTCGCCAAGGAAGGCTTGGGCTCCGACACCAACCTGCTTTACGGCACGGCGACGATCAAGGGCTTGACCACCCTGTGGGATAACCATCGTTTCCTGGCCCGGGCGCAGTTTGGCGGCAGCGCCACCAACGGCTACAAATCCGTGCCGCCGTCGTTGCGCTTTTTTGCCGGTGGCGACCAGAGCGTACGGGGTTACGAGTACCAGACCCTGTCTCCGGAAAACGATCGCGGCGACCGCATCGGCGGCCGCTACATGGTGGCCCTGAGCGCCGAGTACCAATATTCCATCGCCGAAAAATGGCGGATCGCGACCTTTATCGACCAAGGCAACTCGTTCAACACCCTGGAAATGCCGAGCCTGAAAACCGGCGTGGGTGTGGGCGTGCGCTGGGTGTCGCCGGTCGGCCCGATCCGCCTCGACCTGGCCCATGCCCTCGAAGATCCGGGCGGCATTCGTTTGCACTTTTCCATGGGGCCTGAGCTGTGATGCGTGGTTTGAAAATAGCGGGGCTGGCCATTCTGGCGGTCCTCGCGGTGATACTGCTGGCGCTGTGGACGGTGCTGGGTACTCAAGTCGGCAGCCGATGGGTGCTGGGCCAGGTGCCGGGTTTGACCGTGGAGAATTTCCAGGGTCGCCTGGGCGGCCAGTGGAGTGCCGACCATCTGTTATGGCAGCAAGACAGCAGCCGCGTGGAGCTGCAGGCGCCTAAGTTCGACTGGTCGCCGGCCTGTTTGATGCGCATGACCTTGTGCATCAACCAACTGGATGTAGAGCAGGTGAGCCTGCAATTTCCGCCCAGCACCGAAGAAAGCAGCGGCCCGATTACCCTGCCGGACCTGAAACTGCCGGTCGCCATTCAGTTGGGTGACATTCGTGTCGGCAGCCTGCTGTTCAATGGCAGCGAAGAACTCCAGGGCCTGAAACTGGCGGCGCACTGGACTGCCGCCGGGATGCAGATCGACTCGGTGCACCTGCAACGGGAGGGCCTGGTACTCGACCTGTCCGGCTTGCTGCAACCCACCGGCAACTGGCCGTTGGCCGCCAGCGGCAACCTGAGCCTGCCTTACGCTCCGGGCGGTGCGCCCTGGACGCTGGCGCTCAAGGTCGATGGTGATTTGCTCAAGACCCTCAAGCTCGATGCCGACAGCAGCGGCTACCTGCCTGCCAAGCTCAGCGGCGAGTTGCAACCCCTGGTGGAAAACCTGCCGGCGCAACTGCACATCACCGCCGACGGCTTTAAACCCAGCGCCGATTTGCCCGATACCCTGCAACTCAATCAGTTGGACCTGACGGCCAAGGGCGACCTGAGTAACGGTTACCAACTGTTGGGCAAAGCCGTCCTGCCGGCGGAAAAAGGCCCGGTGGACCTGCTGCTGCAAGGCAAGGTCGACGCCAAGGGCGCGCAGATCGCCGGGCTGGACCTGAAGGCCGGCGACAAGCAAAGCCTCAGGCTCAGTGCCAATCTGGACTGGCAGCAAGGCTTCAGCGCCGACGCGAAAATCGACTGGCTGGATTTCCCGTGGCATCGCCTGTACCCGGTGATCGACGAACCCCAAGTCGCCTTGCGTACCTTCAATGGCGAAGTCTCCTACAAGGACGGTAACTACCTGGGCAACTTCAAGGCCGACCTCGACGGCCCTGCGGGCAAGTTCAGCCTGGCCAGCCCGTTCAGCGGCGACCTCAAGCAAGTGTTCCTCCCCGAGTTGAAACTCGCCGCCGGTCAGGGCAAGGCCGAAGGCCACCTGAACCTGCAGTTTGCCGATGGCATCGCCTGGGACACTGCGCTGGACCTGTCGGCCATCAACCCGGCGTACTGGGTCGCGGAACTGCCGGGTACTCTGGCCGGCCCGCTGCGCAGCAAGGGTGAAATGAAGAACGAGCAACTCAAGCTCAACGCCGACCTCGACCTCAAGGGCCGTCTGCGCGGCCAGCCCGCCGTGCTCCAGGCCAAGGCCGAAGGCGCAGGCGAGCAGTGGACCCTCGGCGCCCTCGACATCCGCCTCGGCGACAACCGCATCTACGGCAGCGGCAGCCTGCAACAACGGCTGGCCGGGCAGATCGACATCAAACTGACGCGCCTCGCCCAACTCTGGCCGCAACTGCGCGGGCAGATGAACTGCCGCATCGACGTCGCGGGCACTCTGCAGGCGCCCCAAGGCAAGCTGAACCTGGTGGGTCAACAACTGGCGTTTGAGGACAACCGCCTGCAAAACCTGACCCTGGACGCGAACCTTGATAACGCCCAGCGCGCCAAAATCGACTTGAGGGGCAGTGGTATCCAGGCCGGTGAAACCCAGCTCGGCACCTTGACCGCCAGCGCCCAGGGCGATATCAAAAGCCAGAAAGTCCAGCTCGACCTGGCCGGCCCGCTACTCAAGCTGGCCCTGGCCCTGGACGGCAATCTCGACAAAGGCAACTGGCGCGGGCGCCTGGCCAGCGGTGATGTGCAAGCCGGTGGCCAGGACTGGAAGCTGCAAGCCCCGGCGAAAATCGAGCGCCTGGCCGACGGCAGACTGACCTTTGAAGCCCATTGCTGGGTCTCCGGCCCGGCGAGCCTGTGCGGCGAAGACCAGCGCCTGATGCCCGAGCCGAAGCTGCGTTACCACCTCAAGCAGTTCCCCATCGACAGCCTGGCCCAGTGGTTGCCCAAGGATTTCGCCTGGCAGGGCAAGCTCAATGCCGACGTGCAGCTTGACCTGCCGGCCAGCGGCCCTAAAGGCGTGGTCTCGGTGGATGCCAGCGGCGGCACCCTGCGGGTCAAGGACAAGGACCAGTGGCTGGACTTTCCGTACGACACGCTGAAGCTGGAAACCACCCTCAACCCCACGCGCATCGACACCCAGCTCAACTTCCGTGGCGGCAAGCTCGGCGAGTTGCTGTTGCAGGCGCAGATCAATCCGCTGCCGAAGAACAAACCGGTCACCGGCAATTTCACCCTGACCGGCCTCGACCTCGCCGTCGCCCGGCCCTTTGTACCCATGGTCGAGAAACTCAACGGCAAGCTCAACGGTAGCGGGCGAATCGGCGGCAGCCTGCTGTCGCCCCAGGTCAATGGCAGCGTCAACCTGGTCGGCGGCGAAATCTCCGGCCCGGAACTGCCCACCAGCTTCGAAGGCCTGAATATCCAGGCATTGATTGCCGGCGAAAGCGTGCAGCTCAATGGCGGCTGGCGCAGTGGCAAGGCCGGGCAGGGCACCATCAAGGGCCAGATCGACTGGGGCCAGGCCCTGGCGGTGGACATCGCCCTGCAAGGCACGCAACTGCCGGTCACCGTGGAGCCGTACGCCGACCTGGAAGTGGCACCCGACCTGAAAATCAGCATGAAGAACGACAAGCTGGCGATCTCCGGCAAGGTGCAGATTCCCAAGGGCGAGATCACTGTGCGCGAACTGCCACCATCGACGGTCAAGGTCTCGGATGACACGGTGATCGTCGGCAGCCAGACCGAGGAGGGCAAGCCGCCGATGGCCATGGCAATGGACATCGACGTCGAAGTGGGCAAGGACAAACTGAGCTTTGCCGGGTTTGGCCTCACCGCCAACCTGCAAGGCCACGTACACATCGGCGACAACATGGACACCCGTGGCGAACTGTGGCTCAACGACGGCCGCTACCGTGCCTACGGCCAGCGGCTCACGGTGCGCCGTGCGCGGCTGCTGTTCGCCGGACCGATTGACCAGCCCTACCTCGACATCGAAGCCATCCGCCAGACGGATGACGTAACCGCCGGGATTCGCCTGAGCGGCAGCGCCGAGCAGCCCACCACGCAAATCTTCTCGGAACCGGCCATGAGCCAGGAGCAGGCGTTGTCTTACCTGGTACTGGGTCGACCGCTGAGCACCACGGGGGAAGACAACAACATGCTGGCCCAGGCAGCGCTGGGGCTGGGGTTGATGGGCAGTGCCGGAGTGACGTCGGACATTGCCAAGAACTTGGGCATCCAGGATTTTGAACTGGACACCCAGGGCAGTGGCAACAACACCGCCGTGGTCGCCAGCGGCAAGATCTCCGAGAAGCTCAGCCTTCGTTATGGCGTCGGGGTTTTCGAACCGGCCAACACCATTGCCTTGCGCTACCTGCTGAGCAAGAAGGTGTACCTGGAAGTGGCCAGCGGCGTCGCCAGCTCCCTGGATATTTTCTACAAGCGCGATTTCTGATCCGTATACATTCATGGTGGGAGCCCGGCTCCCACCCTTTATCCGCTAATTACCAAGCAACCTAACTATTCGTTTGACATTCGCTGCCTAGGCAGTAACATCGTGTCACACATTCACTGCTTAGGCAGTTAATAGGCTGGTCACGATGAAGCACTTCACCCCCGAAAACTTTCACAACTGCCACCTCGGCTTGCTGCTGGGCCGGGCTGCGCTGCTCAAAGACAAGATCATCGACACCCATATGGAACCCCACGGCATCACTGCCGCGCAGTTCAAGGTGTTGATCATCATGGCCCAGTACGGCGTCGACACCCCGGCCGAACTGTGCCGCAACCTGTCCCTGGACAGCGGCTCCATGACCCGCATGCTCGACCGCCTGGAACAAAAGGACCTGCTGGCGCGCAAGCGCTCCGAACAGGACCGGCGCCAGGTGCAGTTGGTGCTGACCGCGGAAGGCCAACGCGTGGCGGACATGTTGCCGCACATCGGCGCCCAGGCCTTGAACCAACTGGCAGGCGCGCTGGAACCGGGTGAACTGCAAACCCTGGAAAAAATCTTGAAGAAAATTCTTATAGCTGCGGGTGACCCCATCACCATTCAGCGGGTAGGTGGTGCATGAACAATCGCTCCTTGCGTGCCGGCCTCAGCCTTGTGCTGGTGGCCATGACTATGGCCGGTTGTGCCAATTTCAGCGGCTTGAACACAGAAGGCAAACGCCTCGAAGCCAATAACCTGCAAACCGGCAAGTCTCTCAGTGGCGTGACCCTGTCCGCCGCCGCCTGGCCCACCGCCGATTGGTGGAAAGGCCTTGGCGACCCACAGCTCGACGGGCTGATCCAGGAAGCCCTGCAAAACAGCCCCGATATGCAAGTGGCCAGCGCCCGCGCCCACCAGGCCGAAGCTGCTGCTTATGCCGCCAATGCGGCGCGCATGCCGACCCTGGATGCCAGCGCCGGTGTCAGCCGTTCGCGCCTGGCCAAGGACCAGGACCCGCGGGGCGAGGGCGATGCCTACGCCACCGTGCGCAACATCGGTGCCAGCTTCAATTACAACTTCGACCTGTGGGGTGGCCAGCGCGCCGCCTGGGAAGCCGCGCTGGGCCAGGCCCGCGCCGCCGAAGTCGATCAACAGGCCGCGCGCCTGACCCTGGCGGCCAACGTCGCCAAGGCCTACAGCGACCTGGGCCAAGCACATATCGTGCGCGACCTGGCCAACGATGACCTCAAGCGCACCCGGCAAATGCTCGACTTGGGCCAGCGTCGCCTGAACTCCGGGATCGACAGCCAGTACCAGTACCAGCAAACCGAGAGCCTGGAAGCCAGCTCCCAGTCGCAACTGATCGATGCGGAAAAACAACTGCAGAGCGCCAAGATCGCCCTCGCCGTGTTGCTCGGCAAAGGCCCCGACCGTGGTGGCGAACTGGTACGCCCCAACGTGCTCAAGCCCAGCGCCGTTAGCGTGCCTTCGGTGCTGCCTGCCGAGCTGGTGGGCCGTCGTCCGGACCTGATCGCCGCACGCTGGCGTGTTGAAGCGGCGAGCAAAGATATCGCGGCCAGCAAGACCCGTTTCTACCCCAACCTCAACCTGAGCGCGAGCGCTGGGGCCGAGTCGTTGCTGGGAGATGCGATGTTTGGTTCGGCCAGCCGTTTCTTCAGCATTGCGCCGACCATCTCGCTGCCGATCTTCGACGGTGGCCGCCTGCGTGCCGACCTCGATGCCCGCGACGCCGACTACGACGTGGCCGTGGCCCAGTACAACAAAACCCTGGTGCAAGCCTTGGGCGATATCGGCAACACCCTTGTGCAATTGCGCGAGACCGGCCGGCAGATCCAGGCCCAGCAACACGCCGCTGACATTGCCCAGCAGTCCTACGACACCGGGGTCCAGCGGTACAGTTCAGGTATCGGTAATTACCTGGACGTGCTCAGCATCGAACAGCAATTACTCCAGGCCCAACGCCAGTTGGCCACCCTGAATGCCGAGCAAATCGATCTTTCGATTCAATTGATGCAGGCCCTGGGCGGCGGTTTTCACGCCGATAACGTGGCCTCGACCACCCCAGCCACGCGCACTGAATAATTCAAGGTACTTGTCATGGCCACTGCCGAAACCAGCAACAACGCTCCTGAAACAAAAAAGGCTGAACAACCGTCCACCAGCAACCCGCGCAAACGCAAAGTCATGCTGTTTGTCCTGGCGCTGATCGTCATCCTCGGCGCCGTTGGCGTGTGGGGTTGGTACGAACTGTATGGCCGCTTCAGCGAAAGCACCGACGACGCCTACGTCAACGGCAACGTGGTGGAAATCACCCCGCTGGTGACCGGCACCGTGGTGAGCATCGGCGCCGACGATGGCGACTTGGTCCATGAAGGCCAGGTGCTGATCAACTTCGACCCCAACGATGCCGCCGTCGGCCTGCAAAGTGCCCAGGCCAACCTGGCCCGCACCGTGCGCCAGGTGCGTGGCTTGTACAGCAACGTCGATGGCATGAAAGCCCAGGTGCTGGCGCAGAAAGCCAACGTGCAAAAGGCCCAGGACAACTTCGCCCGTCGGAAAAACCTGGCGGCCGGCGGGGCGATTTCCCAAGAGGAACTGTCCCACGCTCGTGATGACCTGACCTCGGCACAAAACGCCCTGGCCAACGTTGAGCAGCAGTTCAAGACCACCAGCGCGCTGGTGGACGACACCGTGATTTCGTCCCACCCGGACGTGCAAGCCGCCGCCGCGCAGTTGCGCCAGGCCTATCTGACCAACGCCCGCAGCACCCTGATTGCACCGGTGACCGGCTATGTGGCCAAACGTACCGTGCAACTGGGCCAGCGGGTTCAGCCGGGCACTGCGCTGATGGCCGTGATCCCGCTGGATCAACTGTGGATCGACGCCAACTTCAAGGAAACCCAACTGCGGGATATGCGTATTGGCCAGCCGGTGGATATCGAATCTGACATCTACGGCAGCGACGTGAAATTCAGCGGCACCGTCGACAGCCTCGGCGCGGGCACCGGCAGTGCGTTTGCCTTGCTGCCGGCGCAGAACGCTACCGGCAACTGGATCAAGATCGTGCAACGGGTACCGGTGCGTATCCATGTGAACGCCGAAGAGTTGGCCAAGCACCCGCTGCGTGTGGGCTTGTCCACTGTGGTCAACGTCGACCTGCACGACCAGAGCGGCCCGGTACTGGCCCAGCAGGCGCCGCAAAAGGCCTCGTTCACCACCAACGTGTACGACCGCCAGTTGGCCGAAGCTGACGCGATGATCACCCAACTGATCCATGACAACAGCGTTGCCGCTCCCAAGGCTGCCCAGCGCTGATTCGCCAATCCATCAGCTACAGCCCCGGCGGCCGTAGCGCCAATCATGTTGCACAGGATTCGCGATGAGTAACGCTAACGCCTCCTTCACGCCGCCCAGCTTGCTGATGGCCACCATCGGCCTGTCCCTGGCGACCTTTATGCAGGTGCTCGACACCACCATCGCCAACGTGGCGTTGCCGACGATTTCCGGCAACCTCGGTGTGAGTTCGGAGCAGGGCACCTGGGTGATCACCTCGTTTGCGGTGAGCAACGCCATCGCGCTGCCGCTGACCGGCTGGTTGAGCCGTCGCTTCGGCGAGGTGAAGCTGTTTCTGTGGGCCACCATCCTGTTTGTGCTGGCCTCGTTTCTCTGCGGCATCTCCACCTCGATGCCCGAGCTGATCGGCTTCCGGGTGCTGCAAGGCCTGGTCGCCGGCCCGCTGTACCCGATGACCCAGACGCTACTCATCGCGGTCTATCCCCCCGCAAGGCGAGGCATGGCCCTGGCGTTGCTGGCGATGGTCACGGTGGTGGCGCCGATTGCCGGGCCAATCCTCGGCGGCTGGATTACCGACAGCTACAGCTGGCCGTGGATCTTCTTTATCAACGTACCCATCGGCATCTTTGCGGTGATGGTGGTGCGTTCGCAGCTGAAGAAACGCCCGGTGGTCACCAGCTACCAGCCGATGGACTACGTCGGTTTGCTGAGCCTGATCGTCGGCGTCGGCGCCTTGCAGATCATCCTCGACAAGGGCAACGACCTGGACTGGTTCGAGTCGAACTTCATCATCATCGGCGCGGTAATCTCGGTCATCGCCCTGGCGGTGTTCGTGATCTGGGAAATGACCGACGAGCACCCGGTGGTCAACCTGCGGCTGTTTGCCTACCGCAACTTCCGCATCGGCACGATTGTGTTGGTGTTGGGGTATGCCGGCTTCTTCGGGATCAACCTGATCCTGCCGCAGTGGTTGCAAACCCAGATGGGCTACACCGCCACCTGGGCGGGCCTGGCGGTGGCGCCGATCGGGATTCTGCCGGTGTTGATGTCGCCGTTTGTGGGCAAGTATGCGCACAAGTTCGACCTGCGCTTGCTGGCTGGCCTGGCGTTCCTGGCGATCGGTTTGAGTTGCTTCATGCGGGCCGGCTTCACCAATGAAGTCGACTTCACGCACATCGCCCTGGTGCAGCTGTTCATGGGGATCGGCGTGGCGTTGTTCTTCATGCCGACCTTGAGCATCCTGATGTCCGACCTGCCCCCGGCGCAAATCGCCGACGGCGCAGGCCTGGCGACCTTCCTGCGGACCCTGGGCGGCAGCTTTGCAGCCTCGTTGACCACCTGGATCTGGATTCGCCGGGCGGACCAGCATCATGCCTACATGAGCGAAAACATGACCACCTACGACTCGGCCACCCGGGACGCCTTGCAGGCGCTCGGTGGGGCAGGGCACAAGGCGTATGCGCAGCTGGATCAGATACTGACGAGCCAGGCGTACATGATGTCCACCGTGGATTACTTCACGTTGCTGGGGTGGATGTTCATGGCGTTGATCGTGATTGTGTGGCTGGCGAAACCGCCGTTTGCGGCGAAGGCCGGGCCGGAGGCTTCGGGCCACTAAGCCTTTCCCTGACGTAGCAGCTGTCGAGCCTTGGCGAGGCTGCGTCAGCGGTGTATCAGACACACCGCGAACGCAGCCTCGCCAAGGCTCGACAGCTGCTACGCAGAGGGGGCAGTTGTTATGCGCCGGGCAGTGCCAACTGTGGGTTGACGAAGTCAAACGCCGCCAGTTGAAACCCTTGCTCATCCACCTGCAACGCCCACCCTTGCTTGTCCCAATCCCCCAGCACAATGCGCTTGGCCGCCTGCTCGCCAATCTGCAGTTTGTGAATCGCCGGGCGGTGGGTGTGGCCATGCACCAACGTACGCACGCCAAACGCCTGCATCACCCTCGGTACTTCCTCAGGCGTCACATCGACAATATCGTTGGCCTTCATCCGCACCTGGGCGCTGCTTTCACTGCGCAGCTTGCGCGCGAGCTTGTGCCGGGTGCCCAAGGGCAGGTGGCGCAGGATGAACAGCGTGATGGGGTTGCGCAGGATGCGCCGCAGCTTCATATAGCCAAGGTCGCGGGTACACAGGCTGTCGCCGTGCATCAATAGCACGGGCTCGCCTGCGAGCTGCACCACACTCGGGTCCTTGAGCAAGGTTGCGCCTGCGGCTTTGCAGAACGCCTTGCCGATCAGGAAATCCCGATTGCCATGCATGATAAAAATCTGGGTGCCGCTGTCGCTCAGCTCGCGCAGAGCCTCGCAAATCGAGCGCTGGAAGGGCGTCATCCCATCGTCGCCAATCCAGGCTTCGAAGAAGTCCCCCAGAATGTACAACGCCTGGGCGGAACGGGCGCGGCCGTTCAGTAAATCCAGAAACGCCCGGGTTATGTCCGGGCGCTCCTCTTCCAGATGCAAATCTGAAATCAGCAATATCACTCAACGATCTCGGCTTTCTCGACGATAACGTCTTCTACCGGTACGTCCTGGTGACCTGCCTTGCCAGTGGTTTGCACACCTTTGATCTTGTCGACAACGTCGGTGCCGGCTGTGACTTTACCGAATACCGCGTAACCCCAGCCCTGCACGTTCTTGCCGCTGT
Organism: Pseudomonas sp. LBUM1641; assembly: GCF_059716235.1. Taxonomy (NCBI): domain Bacteria; kingdom Pseudomonadati; phylum Pseudomonadota; class Gammaproteobacteria; order Pseudomonadales; family Pseudomonadaceae; genus Pseudomonas; species Pseudomonas sp. LBUM1641. The sequence goes on along the minus strand of NZ_CP166815.1, from coordinate 4,721,949 downwards.
GGTTCAGGAAGGCGTTGTCGGCCACGTTGATGAAGAACTGCGCGGAGGCCGAATGCGGCTCCATGGTACGGGCCATGGCGACGGTGTACTTGTCGTTGGAAAGGCCGTTGTCCGCTTCGTTCTGGATGCTAGGACGCTTGTCTTTCTTTTCTTTCATGCCAGGCTCGAAACCGCCGCCCTGGACCATGAAGTTGCCGATGACACGGTGGAAAACAGTGTTTTCGTAGTGGCCGGCTTTAACGTACTCGATGAAGTTGGCGACGGTGATCGGCGCTTTCTCGGCGTTCAGCTCGATGACGATGTCACCGTGGTTGGTGGTCAGTTTGACTTGAGTCATGTTCACTACTCTTTCAAGGAATTCGTGGGTTTGGGCGTTTTGCGCCTTACCTGCTTGGCAAAAACGGCAGCCAAGGCGCGCAGTTTAGCGTGACCTGCGGGAATTTCGAGGTGGTTTTTTACCGCCCGTGCAATAAATGCAGCAGTTTTTGGCCACGCTCTGTCAGGGCCTTGACAGCATCGGCTATGATAAGCCCTTTGTTTGTCGGCCTCACCCGGCCAAGTACTTCGTCTGTTCAAGGATCCTATGAGCAAGCCCACTGTCGACCCTACCTCGAATTCCAAGGCCGGACCTGCCGTCCCGGTCAATTTCCTGCGCCCGATCATCCAGGCGGACCTGGATTCGGGCAAGCACACGCAGATCGTCACCCGCTTCCCGCCTGAGCCCAACGGTTACCTGCACATCGGCCACGCCAAGTCGATCTGTGTGAACTTCGGCCTGGCCCAGGAGTTCGGTGGCGTCACGCACCTGCGTTTCGACGACACCAACCCGGCCAAGGAAGACCAGGAATACATCGACGCCATCGAAAGCGACATCAAGTGGCTGGGCTTTGAATGGTCCGGTGAAGTGCGCTATGCCTCCAAGTATTTCGACCAGTTGTTCGACTGGGCGGTGGAATTGATCAAGGCAGGCAAGGCCTACGTCGACGACCTGAGCCCGGAACAAGCCAAGGAATACCGTGGCACCCTGACCGAGCCGGGCAAGAACAGCCCGTTCCGCGACCGTTCGGTAGAAGAGAACCTGGACTGGTTCGCCCGCATGAAAGCCGGCGAATTCAAGGACGGCGAGCGCGTACTGCGGGCCAAGATCGACATGGCCTCGCCGAACATGAACCTGCGCGACCCGATCATGTACCGCATCCGCCACGCCCACCACCACCAGACCGGTGACAAGTGGTGCATCTACCCGAACTACGACTTCACCCACGGTCAGTCGGACGCTATCGAAGGCATCACCCACTCCATCTGCACACTGGAGTTCGAAAGCCACCGTCCGCTGTACGAATGGTTCCTCGACAGCCTGCCGGTACCGGCGCACCCGCGTCAGTACGAGTTCAGTCGCCTGAACCTGAACTACACCATCACCAGCAAGCGCAAGCTCAAGCAACTGGTTGATGAAAAGCACGTATTCGGCTGGGACGACCCGCGCATGTCGACGCTGTCGGGCTTCCGCCGTCGCGGCTACACCCCGGCGTCGATCCGCAATTTCTGCGACATGGTCGGCACCAACCGTTCCGACGGCGTGGTGGATTTCGGCATGCTCGAATTCAGCATCCGTCAGGACCTCGACGCGAACGCACCGCGCGCCATGTGCGTGCTGCGTCCGTTGAAAGTCGTGATCACCAACTACCCGGAAGACCAGGTCGAAAACCTCGAACTGCCGCGTCATCCGCAGAAAGAAGAACTCGGCGTGCGCAAGCTGCCGTTCGCCCGTGAAATCTACATCGACCGCGATGACTTCATGGAAGAGCCGCCAAAAGGCTACAAGCGCCTGGAGCCGAACGGCGAAGTGCGCCTGCGCGGCAGCTACGTGATCCGTGCCGACGAAGCGATCAAGGACGCCGATGGCAACATCGTCGAACTGCGTTGCTCCTACGACCCGGAAACCCTGGGCAAGAACCCGGAAGGCCGCAAGGTCAAAGGTGTCGTGCACTGGGTACCGGCTGCGGCCAGCATCGAATGTGAAGTGCGCCTGTACGATCGCCTGTTCCGCTCGCCTAACCCCGAGAAGGCCGAAGACAGCGCCAGTTTCCTGGACAACATCAACCCTGACTCGCTGCAAGTTCTCACTGGTTGTCGTGCCGAGCCATCGCTTGGCGACGCACAGCCGGAAGACCGTTTCCAGTTCGAGCGCGAAGGTTACTTCTGCGCGGATATCAAGGACTCGAAACCCGGTGCTCCGGTATTCAACCGTACCGTGACCTTGCGTGATTCGTGGGGCCAGTGATCTAAGGGATTCATCGTGCTAACGATCTACAACACACTCAGCAAAACCAAAGAAGTCTTCAAGCCGCTGGATGGCAACAAGGTGCGCATGTACGTGTGCGGCATGACCGTATACGACTACTGCCACATCGGCCACGGCCGCAGCATGGTTGCCTTTGACCTGGTGACCCGCTGGTTGCGTTTCAGCGGTTATGACCTGACGTATGTGCGCAACATCACCGACATCGACGACAAGATCATCAATCGCGCCAACGAAAACGGCGAGTCGTTCGACGCGCTGACCGAACGCATGATTGCTGCGATGCACGAGGACGAGGCACGCCTCAACATCCTTAAACCGGACATGGAACCGCGCGCCACGGACCATATCCCGGGCATGCACGCGATGATCCAGACCCTGATCGACAAGGGTTACGCCTACGCCCCGGGCAATGGCGACGTGTACTACCGCGTCGCCAAGTTCATGGGCTACGGCAAGCTGTCGCGCAAGAAAATCGAAGACCTGCGCATTGGTGCGCGGATCGAAGTCGACGAAGCCAAGCAAGACCCGCTGGATTTCGTCCTGTGGAAAGGCACCAAGCCCGGCGAGCCGAGCTGGGAGTCGCCATGGGGCGCCGGGCGTCCGGGCTGGCACATTGAATGCTCGGTGATGTCCACCTGCTGCCTGGGCGAGACCTTCGACATTCATGGCGGCGGCAGCGACCTCGAGTTCCCGCACCACGAAAACGAAATCGCCCAGAGCGAAGCGGCCACCGGCAAGACCTACGCCAACGCGTGGATGCACTGCGGCATGATTCGCATCAATGGCGAGAAGATGTCCAAGTCCTTGAACAACTTCTTCACCATCCGCGACGTGCTGGAGAAATACCACCCGGAAGTGGTGCGGTACCTGTTGGTATCGAGCCACTACCGCAGCGCGATCAACTACTCGGAAGACAACCTCAAGGACGCCAAAGGCGCCCTGGAGCGTTTCTACCACGCGCTGAAAGGCCTGCCCTCCGTGGCACCTGCGGGCGGCGAAGCGTTCGTTGCGCGGTTTACCGAAGTGATGAACGACGACTTCAGTACACCGGAAGCCTGCGCGGTGCTGTTTGAAATGGTGCGCGAGATCAACCGCCTGCGCGAGAGCGATCTCGACGCAGCGGCGGGGCTTGCCGCACGTTTGAAAGAGCTGGCAAGCGTGCTGGGCGTGCTGCAGATGGAAGCCGATGACTTCCTGCAGGCGGGCGCTGAAGGGCGTGTGGATGCCGCTGAAGTGGATGCGCTGATTCAGGCGCGTTTGACTGCCCGGGCCAACAAGGACTGGGCGGAGTCTGATCGTATCCGTGACCAACTGACCGCGATGGGTGTGGTGTTGGAAGACGGGAAGGGTGGGACGACGTGGCGGTTGGCTGATCAGGCTTGATTGCTGAATGCTGAATGCTGAATGAAAACGCCCCGACTGGTTCGGGGCGTTTTTTTTGGTGCATAACTTACAACGGGTCGCTGACCGGACCCCTGTGCGCAGACATAGTTGACACATTCAAGTGCAGGCAAAGCCTGCTCGAGTTCAAAAACAAAGCTGCTCCCCTGTAGGAGCGAGCTTGCTCGCGAAAAACCTGAGAACGCCGCGTTCATCCAGGATGCCAACGTCATCGTTAACGACCTTCGCGAGCAAGCCCGCTCCCACATTTGGACCGTGCCCGCTTTAGATTTTGCTGTTGCTGTTGCTCCACCACACTCAAGCCGGCCGGTAGGCCGCTGTGCTCTTGCTTTTGATCTTGATCTTAGGCGCCCCGTTAAACCACGCTGGCCGAACGTAGACAGTACGGAGCGGGTAAACCGGCAGGACGCCGGTTTAGCCGCGACGGGGCAGGGACGCCCCGTCGCGGCGGCCCGCTTCGTGCTGCCGGAGCTGAGGGCACACCGAGCCCAAGCGAGGTGCCGAGTGGTGGGGCAAGAGCGTTTTGCTTACTTTTGCGCTGTTCAAAAGTGAGCCGCTGTAAGAGCGGAACCCATATCTGCCCTCACCAAAAAAACGGATATGTACTCGATTCAACCCAATCGCTCAATGAGCATCAGCGCTTGCCACTGACCTCATACAGGCTTTGAACAAACCCATTATCCGACGCATACGTGCCGATATGCCGAAGCTCATGCTCGCCACCCGACTGGCTGAACAAGGGAATCCCCTGACCCAGCACAACCGGAATACGCGTGATGATCATCTCGTCAATCAACCCCGCCTCAAGAAACGCCTGAATCGTCTGGCCTCCATCGATATACAGGTGTTTCATCCCGCGCTCGGCTAACGCTGCCACGAGGCTGGTGACATCCTGGCTCACCACCTCAACCTTGCCCTTCAACTCCGCAGGTATCTCAACCGATTGCCGAGAGAGCGCTATAACCGGCATACCCTCATAGGGCCACTCCGGGAAGGACAACACTTTCTCCAGGGTCTTGCGTCCCATCACCAAAGCATCAACCGTGCCAATGAAGTTTTCATAGGTCACACCGCTCAATTCGGCCCCGTCGTACTCCGGCCGATGAAGCCACTCGATATCCCCGTCAAGCCGGGCAATAAAGCCATCGACGCTGGCTGCGATAAAGACCGAGCATTTGATATCCATGGGGCGTGAAACTCCTTTTCTGTGGGCTTGAAAACACCGGCTGTGATTGGCCGGTAACGCTAATGTTAATTTAATCTTCCGATGCAATAAGCGACCATTACCAAAAATAACCATGGGTTGCCTGGCGCAGGCCGACACCCCTTTTTTTGCAGTGCGAGGCTCTATGCGCCGTTGGTTAATCCGCTACCGTTACGCAATCATCTTCTGGCTGTGCTTCGGCGTGTTCCGCACGTCCCTGGCCGACTGGAACCCCATCCCGTCCGGCTCCATGCGCCCGACGTTGCTAGAGGGCGACGTGGTACTGGTCAACCGCGTGGCATACGACCTCAAGTTGCCCCTGACGGACATATCCCTGGCCAAACTGGATAACCCCCAGCGCGGCGATGTAGTCACGTTCTCCTCACCCAAGGACGGCATCCGTTTGATCAAACGCATCGTCGGCATCCCCGGCGACACCCTGGAAATGCGCGATGAGGTGCTGTGGGTCAACGGCACACCGGCCACCTACAGCCATGGCCAGGACATCAGCGAGCCTATCGCACCTGGCCAGACCGTCCCAGGGATCAAACTGACCGAGCTTGCGAACAACAGCCAGCGCACGATTCAGTTCATGCCGACAGTACGGGCGTTACGAAACTTCGGCCCGGTGGTGGTGCCTGCCGACAGTTACTTCATGCTGGGCGACAACCGCGACAACAGCGATGACTCCCGATACATCGGGTTCGTGCCGCGTCGGCTGTTGATCGGACACGCCCACCATATCCTGGCGTCAGCGCAGATCCTGGACCATTGGATGCCACGATTGGGCCGATTTGGCGCGCCGATACTGTAGTGGGCTGATCACGCTTTCGGACCCAGCGCCCTTAGCGCGGACCATCAGCCGGGGCCGTGAAAAAAACCACTCGCAGAAACTCCAATAAGCGCTCGCAGCACGGGGGGGCGCGGGCGAATGTTGGGGGGCTTGCCACGGTCACCTCGGGCCCTCGGTTATTTCAAATCGCTGTAGGTCAACCTGAACTCCGACAGGGCTGGGTGATCGGCTTTCCATTGGAGGCCATACGCCTTGGCGGTTTCTATTTGCGTGGCGCTCAACTCGCTCAGTTGCTGCAGATAGGCTGCAGCCTCCTGATGCCGCGCATTCTGCCGGGTACTGTCCATGACCAACCAATACAGCCCATACGCATGGACCAGGTTCGTAGGATAGTAGTAGCGGCTGGTCTCTTCGACATTGAAACGGGCGAGCGCTGCGGCGTAGGTCATCACTCCATCGAGTTCATTGAGGGCCAGTCTTTTCTGCAAGTAAGTGCGTTGGTAGTCAAGGTTTCGGTAATAGGTTGGCATGTTGCACAGCCACGTCATCGCGGGTGGAAAATCCTTGAAGGCCGCATACCTCAACATGGAGTCGCGATTGTCACTGGCCTGGTTTTTGTCAAACAGCAGCGCGGCGATGTAATAGGCCTCTGCGCAGCCTGCATCACCTGCCTTTACAAGCCATGAACGGTCTTGGGTCAGCTCGTACAGTTGCAGCATCGCCTCACCGTCGCCTGCGTCGGCACCCGACTGGGCGAGGGTCTTGGCTTTGGCCAGGTTGGTTTCGCCACCCAGGCGCATCAGGGCGTACACATGATCCTGGTCGGCGGCCAGGCGATACCATGTCTGGGCCTCGGGGCTGACACTGCCGACCCGGCGCCGAATGGCTTCGCCCAAGGTGTATTGGGAGGGGGCATCGCCGGCCGCAGCGGAGATGGTCAGGTGAGTTTCGCACTCTTCGAATTCACCGAGTTGATACAACTCGAGACCTCGCTTTTTGGCGGCCTGTTGCTGGGTGGTCAATTGTGAAATCAGCGCGTTCAGCGAGTTGAGTAAATCAAACAGCGTGGTCAGTGCATCGGAATGGGTATACATGGTCTTTACCTGTATCGGAAAGGTAGGTTGTCCGATAAAGGTACGTGGGGGAGTCAGGGCCGGGGTGACAGATAGTTATCTGTATTTTCAGCTGCCGCTGTCGGTCCGACGGCTACTGACTTCAGCCGGCACATCGTCCCCGGCCATGCGCTTGCGAAACAACGCGGTCCTGGCCAGTAACAAGGTGGTCACCGGTACCGTGATTGACAGCAGGATCGGAATCAACCAACCGTGCAACACCGGCCCGGACTTGAGCACCGAAAAGTAGATAATCGAGGCCAACGCCACACACCACGCCCCCAGCGTCGAGGCCAGTGCCGGCGGGTGCATGCGCTGAAAGAAGTCCTTCATCCGCAACAGCCCAATCGCTCCAATCAGCGCAAACAGGCTGCTAAGCACCAATAAAACCGCGACGATCACTTCAACCCACAGCGGTAACACACCCACATTGATCATTCGATCACCTCCCCACGCAGCAGGAATTTCGCCAGGGCAAACGACCCCACAAAACCAAACAGCGCAATCAACAATGCCGCTTCAAAATACGTGTCACTGGCATACCGAATGCCCAGCACCAGCATCATCAGCATGGCCAGGATGTACAGGTAATCCAGCGCGAGGACCCGGTCCTGGGCCGACGGGCCTTTGAACAGGCGAATCAACGTCAGCACCATGGCCAGGGAAAACAGGAACAGGCTCAACAGGATCGCATTGGAGAGCAGGGCGCTCATTCGAAGATCTCCATCAGGGGCCGTTCGTAGGCGTGTTTGAAGTGCTCGATAAACTGCGCTTCGTCATCCAGGTCGAACACGTGAATCAGCAGGATGCTGCGGTCCAGGGCCAGTTCCGACCACACGGTGCCCGGCGTCACGCTGGTGATCATCGCCAGCACGGCCAGGCCGTTTGCATCCCGCAGGTCCAGCGGGATCTTGATAAAGCGCGAGCGCGGAGGACGCGAACTGCAGACCAGGATGCCCCAGGCCACGGCAAGATTGGAGAGGATCACGTCACGGCCCACCATGAAGAACAGGCGAAGCATCACGCCCGGGCGGCGGATGCGGATCGGCAACGGGCGCAGCGGCGCCATCATCAGCGGTGCGGCAAAACCGAGAATCGCACCCAGCAGCAGGTTGCCGGGGCTGACAGACAGGTTCAACACCAGCCACAACAACCACAGCGCCAACGACAGCCACGGGGCAGGGAACAGACGCTTCATGGCTGCATCTCCAATGCGGCGGCCTTGGCTTCAGGGCTCGGCACCGGGCGCGTGGCCATGACCGCCATCACATAATGCTCCGGGTTGTTCAGGCTCTCGGCGGCGGCCTGGGTGTAGCGCATCAGCGGCTCGGCCTTGAAGGTCAGGGCGATGCTCAGGCCCAGCAGGAAGAAAATCGGCACGCACTCGAAGCGGCGCAACAGCGGCGACGGGCGTTCTTCCGGGGTCCAGAAACGCTGGATACCGAGGCGGGCGAAGGCGATCAGCGAGGCCAGGCCGGAGAAGATCAACAGCGCCACCAGGCCCCACGCCGCCGGGCGCACCGGTTCGTCGACGGCATTGCCCAGCCCCATCGGGTTGATCAGCGCGCTGAGCAGGCTCAGCTTGCCGATAAACCCGGAAAGCGGCGGCATGCCGATGATCAGCAGGGCACAGGCGATAAAACTCAGGCCGAGGAAGGCGACGGTCCAGGGAATGACCTGGCCGACTACGGCTTTCTGTTCATCGTCGAGGTTGGTGCCGGGCGGTGGATGCAGGGATTCCATGGCCTTGGGCAGGGCTTCGATTTCATCGTCCAGGGGCATGTCGTTGGCCGAGCGCGAACGCTCGATCAGCTCGGCCAGCAGGAACAGCGCGCTCAACGCCAGGGTGGAACTGACCAGATAAAACAGCGCCCCGGCGGTCAGGCTTGGCTGGGCAAACCCCACCGCCGACAGCAGGATCCCGGCGGACACCAGAATGCTCAGGCTGGCCATGCGTTCCAGGCGTTGCGCGGCGATCATCGCCAGCGCCGCGCAGACGATGGTCGCCATGCCGCCATAGATCAGCCAGTCGCCGCCAAACAGCGCCGAGGCACCCGCCTGGCCGGAGAACAGCAGATTCCACAGGCGCAGTACGGTGTACACGCCGACCTTGGTCATGATCGCAAACATCGCCGCCACCGGCGCACTCGCCGAGGAGTAGGCAGGCGCCAGCCAGAAGTTCAGCGGCCACATGCCGGCCTTGGCCAGGAACGCCACGGCGAGGATACCCGCACCGGCGTGCAGCAGGCCGCGATCGGCCTCGGGTACCAGGGGGATTTTCAGTGCCAGGTCGGCAAAGTTCAGGGTGCCGGTGACGCCGTAGATCAGCGCTGCGCCAATCAGGAACAAGGTCGAAGCCAGCAGGTTGATCGAGATGTAATGCAGCCCCGATGACACCCGCGCCCGACCGGAGCCGTGGAGCATCAAGCCGTAGGACGCCGCCAGTAGCACCTCGAAAAACACGAACAGGTTGAACAGGTCGGCGGTCAGGAAGGCGCCATACAGGCCCATCAACTGAATCTGGAACAGTGCATGGAAGCTGGTGCCGGCACGGTCCCAACGGGCCATGGCAAACAACAGCGCGCTGACGCCGATGATCCCGGTGAGCACCAGCATCATCGCCGACAGTTGGTCCACTACCAGCACGATGCCGAATGGCACCTGCCAGTTGCCCGGCAGGTACACACCGATGGAACCGGGGCCGCCTTGCTGGGTCCAGTACAGCAACAGCACGGCAATGCCGAGGCCGACCATGCTGGAGAACAGGTTGATCCGCGCCTTGAGCGGGCGGTGTTTCTCGCCGAGCATCAGCATCAGCGCGGCGGTCAGCAACGGCAGCAGGATCGGCGCGATGATCAGTTGATTCATCCAGGTCATTCCTTGGGCTCCCGGCCATCCACATGGTCAGTGCCGGTCAGGCCCCGGGACGCCAGCAGCACCACCAGGAACAGCGCGGTCATGGCGAAGCTGATCACGATCGCCGTCAGCACCAGGGCCTGGGGCAGCGGATCGGTGTAGTTGAGCAAGTCTTGCGGCACGCCGTCCTTGATGATCGGCTCCTTGCCGATAAACAGGCTGCCCATGCTGAAGATGAACAGGTTGACCCCGTAGGAGAGCAGGCACAGGCCCATTACTACCTGGAACGTTCGTGGCCGCAGGATCAGCCAGACGCCGGAGGCCGCCAGGACCCCAATGGCAATTGCGATGACTTCTTCCATCAGGCGGCTCCTCCTTGGCTGGCAACGGCTTTCGCCTGGTTGCTGGGTTTATGGGCACGCACCGATTGGTGGCCCAGGGCGGTGAGCATCAGCAAGGTCGAGCCGACCACCATGGCGTACACGCCGACGTCGAAGAACAGCGCGCTGGCGACGTGGATGTCGCCCAGCACCGGCAGGCTGAAGTGCCAGGTGTGGGTAGTGAGGAAGGGGTAGCCGGCAAACAGTGCGCCAAGCCCGGTCAACGTTGCCGACAGCAAGCCAAAGCCCATCCAGCGCATCGGTCGCAGGCTCATCTGCGCCTCGACCCACTGGGTGCCGGCAACCATGTATTGCAGGATGAACGCCACCGACATCACCAGCCCGGCAACAAAACCGCCGCCCGGTTGGTTGTGGCCACGCATGAACAGGTAGAACGAGACAACCAGGGCAATCGGCAGCAGCAGGCGCACCAGCACGGCCGGCACCATCATGAAGCCCAAGGCGGTGTCGCTGGCCTGGCGCGGGTTGACCAGGTCGGTGGCTACGTCGGGTGCCAACTGGCGCTGTTGCGCTGGCAATTCCATGCTTTCTTTCGAAGGGCGGAAGCGGCGTAGCAGGGCGTAGACAGTCAGCGCCACGGCGCCGAGCACGGTAATTTCGCCCAGGGTGTCGAACCCACGGAAGTCCACCAGCATCACGTTCACCACATTGCTGCCGCCGCCTTCGGGCAGGGCACGGCTGAGGTAGAAAGACGAGATATCGTTCGGGGTCTGGCGGGTCAGCATCGCGTAGGAGAGCAGCGCCATGCCGCCACCAACAACGGTGGACAGGAGGAAGTCCCGCAGACGGCGGATGCGTGCCTTACGCAACGAGCTCGGCAGTGGCGAAACTTCTTCGATCCGCCGTGGCAGCCAGCGCAGGCCCAGCAGGATCAGCACGGTGGTGACCACTTCCACCACCAATTGGGTCAGCGCCAGGTCCGGCGCGGAGAACCAGACGAAAGTCACGCAGGTCATCAGGCCGCACACGCTGACCATGGTCAGGGCCGCCAGCCGGTGGTACTTGGCTTGCCAGGCGGCGCCCAAGGCGCAGGCAATTGCCAGCAACCACAGGGTGACGAACACGATGGAACCCGGGATCTTTGGCCGGTCGCCCCAACTGATACCGCTGTAGAGCATTGGGATCAAGCCGGCGATCACCGCCGCCAGCACCAGCAGGAACAACTGGGTTTGCAGGCGCTTGGTGCTGATGCGTTTTTCGATCTTGCGCACCCCGCGCATCATCACCACCAGGCAGCGCTCGAAGCCGCGCTTGCCGTTGAAGTAGCTGATGATCGGCGGGTATTTGAAGCGGCCCAGCTTGAGCTGCTTGCGCAGCAGCAGGTAGAGCACGACACCGCCGGACATGGCCACCAGGCTCATGATCATTGGTGCGTTCCAGCCGTGCCAGATGGCGAGGCTGTACTCCGGCAGCTCGCCGCCGACCACCGGCAGGGCGGCAGCCGCGAGGATCGAACCGACCACCTGGGCCGGGAAAATCCCCACCAGCAGGCAGGTAAACACCAGCAATTCCACCGGCGCGCGCATCCAGCGTGGTGGCTCGTGCGGAGTATGAGGCAGGTTGGTGGCTTTAGGGCCGAAGAACACATCCACGGTAAAGCGCAGGGCATAGGCCACGCTGAAGGTACCGGCGATAGTCGCGATAACCGGCAGGGCGATTTCAACCCAGGCAGTGGCGGAGATAAATACGGTTTCGGCGAAGAACATTTCCTTGGACAGGAAACCGTTGAGCAGCGGCACGCCGGCCATGGACGCACTGGCGACCATCGCCAGCGTCGCGGTAAACGGAATCAGCTTCACCAAGCCGCTGAGCTTGCGAATGTCACGGGTGCCGCTTTCGTGGTCGATGATCCCCGCCGCCATGAACAGCGACGCCTTGAAGGTGGCGTGGTTGAGGATATGGAATACCGCGGCGACGGCAGCCAGCGGGCTGTTGAGGCCCAGCAGCAAGGTGATCAGCCCGAGGTGGCTGATGGTGGAGTAGGCCAAAAGGCCCTTGAGATCGTTCTGGAACATGGCGCAATAAGCGCCGAGCAGCAGGGTAATGGCGCCGGCACCGCCGACAATCCAGAACCACTCTTCGCTGCCGGACAGCGACGGCCACAGGCGGGCCAGCAGGAACACGCCGGCCTTCACCATCGTTGCCGAGTGCAGGTAGGCCGACACCGGCGTCGGTGCAGCCATGGCGTGGGGCAGCCAGAAGTGGAAGGGGAATTGCGCACTTTTGCTCAGGGCGCCGATCAGCACCAGGGCTAGCATGATCGGGTACAGCGAATGGGCACGGATCTGATCACCTGCAGCCAGGACCTGGTCCAGGTCGTAGCTGCCGACGATATGCCCGAGCAGCATCACCCCTGCCAGCAGGCACAAGCCGCCTGCGCCGGTGACCATCAGCGCCATATAGGCGCCACGCCGGGCATCGGCGCGGTGGTGCCAGTAGCCGATCAACAGGAACGAGAACAGGCTGGTGAGCTCCCAGAAAAACACGATCTGGATCAGGTTGCCGGAAATCACCAGGCCAAGCATGGCGCCCATAAACGCCAGAAAAAACGCGAAGAAACGCGGCACCGGGTCTTCCGGCGACATGTAATAACGGGCGTACAGCGACACCAGGGTCCCGATGCCCAGTACCAGCATCGAGAACAACCAGGCGAAACCGTCCATGCGCAATACGAAGTTCAGCCCGAGGCTGGGCAACCACATGAATTCTTCACGTATCACACCACCGTGGGCGATCTGGGGGTAGAGCAGGGCGACTTGAACAGTCCCGACCAGGGCAACGAGGCCGGCCAACAGGGACTCTGTATTACGTGCGTTGTGCGGCAGCAAGGCCGCGAGACAGCTGCCGATAAAGGGCAGAAGCAGTAGAACTATCAGGGACATAGGCTTCTAATCTGCGGGAGTTTGGGATGCATCATACGTGCCGGAATCTTGATCACCAAACGGCAAGATGTGGCAGGATCCTACAAGGTAGGCTGAAAAAGACTGTTTGGCATTGTTTCAGTGGGTGGGACAGCAAACCCTAGCCCTGGGTTTCCTGTTCCAACTCATCCTGCGCTTCAAGCGCTTTCTGCCCCCGGGTTTTCATCTCACTGACAATCACCGCCGCCACAATCAACGCCGCGCCCACCATGGCAATCGGCGGGAAGCGTTCGCCGGCAATCCGCCCGACCACGCCGGCCCACACCGGCTCACCGGCATAAATCAGTGTGGCGCGAGTCGGCGAGACGCTTTTCTGCGCCCAGTTCATCGCCACCTGAATCACCGCGCTGGTCAGCCCCAGGCCCACCGCGCTGAACAGCAGCAACCAGGAAAACCCCGGCAGCGCCTCTCCCATGGGCACCACCATCAGGAACGACAGCACTGAGGCCGTGGCCAGTTGCACCACCGTCACCCGGCGTACATCCACCTGCCCGGCAAAGGCGCTGATCAGGATGATCTCGGCGGCAATCGCCACCGCACCGATCAGCGTGGCGATTTCACCGGGGCTGAAATTCAGTGATGCCCCGGCCGGGCCGGTCAGCAGCATCAGCCCGGTAAACGCGAGCATGATGCCGATGCTCGGCATCAACCCCGGCCGCCGTCCCAGCACCAGCCATTGCAGCAGCGGCACGAACGGCACATACAGCGCAGTAATAAATGCCGACTGGCTGCTCAGGATCGTCTGCAAGCCAATGGTCTGCAAACCGTAGCCAAACATGATCGCCACACCGATAAAGCACCCGGCCTTCAACTCAAACAGCGTCAGGCCTCGCAGGCTGCGCAATGAGAACGCCCCGACGATCACAGCCGCCGCCGCAAACCGCAGGCCGACAAAAAACATCGGTCCGCTCACGGCCATGGCGTGCTGCACCAGCAAAAAGGTGCCGCCCCAAAACATGGTGATCACCACCAATACACATTCGGCTTTGCTGAAACGGGAAAAAAAGGGGGAGGTGGTCATGGCGGCTCGGTCTTGCACAGTAGGGGCGCGGACCGCACAATGCGCCGCAAGCTGGGCAGTATACTGCGCAACCCCACCCTGTGAGCAATATAGTGCACAAAGAAAATCCACAACGGGCCTCGGTCCTGCAACACGTCAGCCAGAACGTTCGGCGTTTGCGCCATGCGGCCGAATTGAGCCAGACGGCGTTGTCCGAAAAGTCCGGTGTCAGCCGGCGCATGCTGGTGGCAATCGAGGCGGGGGAGAAGAACGTCAGCCTGTCGACCCTTGACCGAGTGGCCGAAGCCCTGGACGTGGCCTTCAGCGACCTGATCCAGGCCCCGGATGCCGCTGATCACAGCCGTATCAACGAACTGGCCTGGGCCGGTGACATCCCCGGCAGCAAAGCCGTGCTGCTGGCCAAAGCCACCGCGCGTCGCGAAGTGGAACTATGGGAGATGCGCCTGGAGCCCGGCGATCGCTACATGCCCGAGCCGGACCCCGAGGGCTGGAGCGTGCAGTTGTTTGTGTTCGAAGGCACGCTGACGCTGGTGCTGGGTGATGAGGAAAAAAACGTCGCCACCGGTGAGTTCCTGATGTTCGCCAGTCGCTACCTTCACGCCTATCGCAATGACGGCGACGTGGCGGTGCGGTTTGTGCGTAACGTGGTGATTTAAGACTCTCGGTTTTAAGTGTTGTCAACTGTCAGATTTCACAGCTTACATCAGCGTTGGGTTGAATCTAGTGTGGGAGTTACTGCTCAGAGAACTGGCTCAATCGGAGCGCGGGAGGAAGGGGCAGCTGGCTTCACTAAATGGAGAGCAGACTGATGACAACGCAAGACTCAAAGCACATAAAGAGTAGTGACTTGCTTCCCCGTCCACGGATTAATCCCTCTTACGGAAACCATGTGAATTATCCCGAGATGCAGGGTGGGCAAGCCTCGATCATTATTCCCGCGTATCCGGGACTGGCCATCGGGCAAACAATCAGGTGGACGGTCAGGGGGAATGGCTTGCTGTTTGGTTACATCGAGGTAGAGTCGCTGGAGAACCAATACAAAGCTGTTGTGAACGGTACTGTCTTCCGCCATGAGGTGGTGGAGGGAAAATATAGCGTGCGTCAAGATGGACATGACGAGCGTCCTTCTGACCACAGTTTTTATATCGTGAACGACCGTCCTACCGACGCCTGAGTGGTAGTGAGTTGGCTTTCAATACCGAAGTCAGTGTCGCCGGTATTGAAAGCCACCACGGGGCCTTGCTCCCGAATGATCAACTGTTGGCAGCGCAACAGTGGTTGGACACTTTGCTGTTTTGAACCGCCAACGACTTCCCTGATTTACCGGCAACCCGCTGATTTCATTGATCATTGGATTCAGGCACGACTCCTGCAATTACCCCAGTATCTCTCTGGAGCCTGGAGTCGGCCCATGTCAGCCCAACCCCTGCAACCTGCCCACATCATTCGTTCAGACGCCGAAGCCATTGCCGTCGCCACCGAGCTGGCCAAGCGTTTTGCCGTCGAGGCCGGTGTGCGTGACCGCGAACGACGCCTGCCGGTAGCCGAGCTGGATGAATTTTCCGCCAGCGGCCTGTGGGGCATCACCATTCCCAAGGCCTACGGTGGCGCCGGGGTGTCCAATGTGACGGTGGCCGAGGTGATCAAGCTGATATCCGCCGCCGACCCGTCGCTGGGGCAAATTCCGCAGAACCACCTGGGCGTCGTCGACATCCTCCTGCAAACCGCCAGCGAGGAACAAAAGCAGCACTACTTCGCGAAGGTCTTGCAGGGTTATCGCTTCGGTAATGCCTTCTCCGAGGCCAAGAGCAAAAACGCCGGCACCTTTGATACGCAAGTGCGCTTTGACGGCGACAGCGCGTACATCAATGGCGAGAAGTTCTACTGCACCGGCGCACTGTTCGCCCATATCGTGCCGACTGTGGGCGTCAACGAAAAAGACCAGGCCTTCATTGCCTTTGTCGAACGCGACGCGCCGGGCCTGCAAGTGGTCGACAGTTGGGACGGGTTTGGCCAACGTACCACCGCCAGCGGGGGCGTGACCCTCGACGGCGTGAAGGTGCCGCTCAGTGCGGTGATTCCCGCCCACCAGGCCTTCGATCAGCCCACCGCCAACGGCCCGATTTCGCAAATCATCCAGGCGGCCGTCGACACAGGCATCGCCCTCGGTGCCCTGGAACAAGCCAAGATTCATGCCCGCCAGGCCCGGCCCTGGATCGACAGCCAGCAGGATCACGGCTGGCAAGACCCGTTCACCATTGCCGCCATAGGCGACCTGGAATGGCGGGTCCACGGCACCGAAGCGATCCTCGCCAAGGCCGGCGTTGCCGTAGACCAGGCCTTGGCCAATCCCAACGAAGACACGGTGGCCAACGCGTCGCTGGTGGTCGCCCAGGCCAAGGTGTTGTCGGCGGAAACCGCGCTGCTCGCCAGCAGCAAGCTCTTCGAACTGGCTGGCACCCGCTCGGTGTCCGGCAAGCACAACCTCGACCGTTTCTGGCGCAACGCACGCACCCACACCCTGCATGACCCGGCCCGCTGGAAATACCACCTGATCGGCAACTTCGTGCTCAACGGCGTCAAGCCTGCACGCCATGCCTGGAACTGAGGAGCTTTATCCATGACCGCACTGAATCAGGCGCGCCAACTGCTGGAAAGCACCCGGCGCTTTGTCGAGAAAAGTGATGACCCCTACGTGATCAGCCGCTTCGGCGATTTGCAGATTCGCGTGGAGGTCGCGGCCGCTTTGTTTGAACGTGCCGAAACCCACCCCAGCCCGGTTGCCCTCACCGAAGCGCAGATCGCAGCCGCCGAAGCCCTCATCGCCGCCAGCAACGCCGAATTCGAACTCACCGGCCAGCGCACCGTACTGCCACCCACCCTTGATGATCCCTTGCGCTGGAAATACCAGATTGTCGGCAACTACCACCTCAACGGTGTCGCCCCCCGGAGTACTGTTTAATGCCTCGTGAAATCCGCTTGAATGCCTTCGACATGAACTGTGTCGGCCACCAGTCACCGGGTTTGTGGGCGCACCCGCGTGACCGCTCGTGGCAGTACAAGGACCTGGAATACTGGACCGACCTGGCGAAAATCCTCGAGCGCGGCAAGTTCGACGGCCTGTTTATCGCCGACGTGCTGGGCATCTACGACGTCTACAACGGCAACGGTGACGCGGCGATTCGCCAGGCCACCCAAGTGCCGGTCAACGACCCACTGTCGCTGATCGCACCGATGGCGCTGGTCACCGAACACCTGGGTTTTGGCCTGACGGCTTCACTGTCCTTCGAGCACCCGTACCCGTTCGCCCGGCGCCTTTCCACCCTCGATCACCTGACCAAGGGCCGCGTCGGCTGGAACATTGTCACCTCGTACCTGGAAAGCGGCGCGAAGAACCTCGGCCAGAAAGCCCAGACCGAACACGACGCGCGCTACGACTACGCCGAGGAATACCTGGAGGTTTGCTACAAACTCTGGGAAGGCAGCTGGGAAGAGGGCGCCGTGTTACGCGACCGCGAGCGGCGGATCTTCAGTGATCCGAGCAAGATCCACGAGATCCGTCACGTCGGCAAACACTTCCAGGTGCCCGGCATTCACCTCTGCGAGCCTTCGCCACAACGCACCCCGGTGCTGTACCAGGCCGGCGCTTCCAGCCGGGGCAAGCAGTTCGCCGCCGAGCAGGCCGAATGCGTCTTCGTCGCCGCACCGTCGAAAGTGCTGCTGAAGAAAACCGTCGCTGACATCCGCCGGCGTGCGGCTGAGGCAGGCCGTGATCCAAAGAAAATCCTGATCTTCAACCTGCAGACCGTGATCGTTGCCGAAACCGACGCCAAGGCCAAGGCCAAGTTCGACGAATACAAATCCTACGTCAGCTATGAAGGCGCAATGGCCCTGATCTCCGGCTGGACCGGTATCGATTTCAGCCAGTTCAAGCCCGATGAACCCCTCAAGCATGTGCACACCAACGCCATTCAATCGGCCGTGGAAGCCTTCTCCACCGCAGACCCGAACAAGGTCTGGACCCCGAATGAACTGGCAGACTGGGTCGGCATCGGCGGCTTCGGCCCGTTGTTTGTCGGCGGCCCGGAAACCGTGGCCGACCTGTTGCAGGAGTGGGTTGAGGAGACCGATGTGGATGGCTTCAACCTGGCCTATGCATTGACCCACGAAACCTTTATCGATGCAGTCGAGTTGCTGGTGCCTGAGCTGCAGAAGCGCGGTGTGTACAAAACTGAATACGCCCAAGGCACCCTGCGGGAAAAGTTATTTGGAGACGGCGCGCGGTTGGCGGACAACCATACCGGGGCCAGCTATCGTGACCTTGGTCTCTTGCGCAAGACAAACGTCGCATAGCAGCTGTCGAGCCTTGGCGAGGCTGCGTCAGCGGCCTGCCTGACACACCGCAAACGCAACCTCGCCAAGGCTCGGCAGCTGCTACGTGAGTCAACCCGGCCAGCGGACCACCGCATGCTCGTTTCACCAATAGGAGCATCACCCTATGAGCGTGCATGAACTCGAACTTCCGCTGGATGTGGAATGGCCCGCCGAACGGGTCACGATGTTGCCCAAGGCATTGGCGCAGTTGCACCATTGGGCGCAGGTGACCCCGTTGCACAACGCCCTGCGCCACAAACGTGACGGCCAGTGGTACGCCTGGCGCTGGATTGACACCCTGCGCGACGTCGAGCGTCTGGCCGATGGCTTGCGTCAGCAGGGTTTTACCGAGCAGTCGCGGCTGGCCCTGAGCGGTGCCTTCGAACCCGGTTTGTTGCTGCTGGCCCTGGCCGCCCAGGTGATCGGTGGCCAAATTCTGACCCTGGCGGACGACCTGGAGCCCGCCGCCTTGCAGCAACAGGTGTGGCGCATTCGTCCTACCCACGCGTACATCCATGGGCTGCTGCCGGTGGCGCTTGTGCGACAGGTCGGCCCCGTGGACACCTCGCAACGGCTCTGCCGCTGGTGGCAGCCATCCGGCAAAACCCAATTGTGGAGCGAGGAGAGCACCCACTGGCAAGGCGGCTTGGCGGCGGTGCTGGCGCAATGGCTGAGCAGCGGCCAAAGCCTGGGCTTCCCGCAGTCGGGCTGAACTAGGCGTCCCGGGTCGATGTGCTGGATACTGCGCGGGGCGATTTTTACCACAACCATTCAGGCAGACAGTAAGGGCGCAATTTCATGAGTGAAACCGAACGCGGACAGGCGACGAGCGCCATTCGCAACGCTGATGTGCTGATTGTCGGCGGCGGCTTGAGCGGGACGATGCTGGCGGTGCAACTGCTGCGCCTGCCGGGCAAGCGGCAGATCCTGGTGATTGAGCCGCGTCAGGAACTGGGGCGCGGCGAGGCCTACAGTGCGGTGGAACTCGGCCACACCCTGAACGGCAACGCCGCACGCATGAGCGTCGACCCGGACAACGCCGATGACCTGACCCAATGGCTGACGGATTACATTGCCAAAGGCGGTTGGCCGGAGTCGGACCAACAACACGTGCCCATCAGCGAACTGTTTCCGCCCCGCGGAATTTTTGGCTTGTATGCGCAACAACGGCTGGCGGAGGCCAGGGCGCTATCGGCGTCGACCGTCGAGCATGTCCGGGCTGAGGTGACAGACCTTGAGGTGGATGAACACGCCACGCTGCTGACCTTGAGCGACGGCCAGCAACTGCGCGGTGCGTTTGCCGTGTTAGCCACCGGCATGTTCCCGGCAGCGCGTACACCTCAGACCGAATCCAGCGGCTTGAATGCCGCGGCGGTCGACCCGTGGGATGTGCAGGCCATGATCCAATTGGACCCGCACTCCACGGTGCTGATCATCGGTTCCGGGCTGACCATGGTGGATGCCGTAGTCTCACTGGAACAGGCCGGCCATCGCGGGCCCATCGAGATTTTTTCGCGCCACGGCCTGCTGCCCCACGTGCGCCGGCAGCCGCCGGCCTGGGTCGATTTCCTGGGAGAAGACCACCGCTTGCGCAGCCCTCGGCAATTGCTGCGGGAAGTACGCCGCCAATGCAAGCTCGCGCTGGAGCAGGGGATTGACTGGCAAGCGCCGCTGGACACCGTGCGCGCCAATATCGGGCGTTTGTGGAGCCAGGCCAGCGAGGCCGAGAAACGCCAGTTCGTGTGGCATATTCGGCCTTGGTGGGAAAGCCATCACCACCGCTCGCCACCCCTGAGTGCCGAGTTGGTGGCGCGGTTGCAGGGGGAAGGGCGGTTGCGGATTCGGGCAGCTTCGTACAAGGGGCTGGTGCCTTCCGAGGGTGATGTCACCATCCGGCTGCGCCCTCGTGGCGAGCAGGAAGTCGTCCAGGTGTCAGGGGCGGCGCTGATCAACTCCAGCGGGATTGAATATGACTGGCGGCGGGTGGCCAGGCCGCTGCCCCGACAGTTGCTCAAACGTGGGTTGATTCAACCCGGGCCGTTGGCCTTGGGGATTGCGGCGGCTGTGTCGGGGGCGGTGCTGGATGCCAACGGGCAGGTCAGCCAGCGACTGTTTGCCATGGGCCCACCGTTGCGCGGGATGTGGTGGGAAAGTACCGCGGTGACGGATGTAGCGATCCAGGCCAAGGCCCTCGCCGCCAGGTTGGCACACCTCTAAATCTAATGTGGGAGCTGGCTTGCCTGCGATAGCGGTGGGTCAGCTGCATCTTTATCAACTGACAGATTGCTATCGCAGGCAAGCCAGCTCCTACAGGTCGGGGTTCATGGCCCGACCTTCACAAACCCCGGCTTCAACCCAAACACCTCCACCCCCTGCGCCGTCGACTGCCCGGTTTTCACCGTCACTCGCTCCATCGGCTTATCCATCGCCGCGCGATATTCCACAGTCGTCACCCCATCCCCGCGACTGATCGCCTGGGCCGGTACGACAATCGCCTGGTCATTGTTGTAGGTCACGATGGTCAACCGCGCACTCATCCCCAGCCGCACCCGTTGCAGTTGTTGCGCAGTCAGCTTGGGAATCGACAGGGTTACCGGAAACTGCGCGCTGCCCTGGCTGTCGCTGGCAATCGCCAAGCCACTGACCACACTGACCGACCCCGTCAGCCGTTCCCCGTCAAACCCGTCGCCCATTACCTCCACGGCCTGGCCCTGATGCAACTGGTTGATATCCAGCTCCGAGACCTTGGCGACGATTTTCAGCTTCTCGATGTTCGCCAGCCCAAACAGCACCTGGCCCTGGCTGACCTTGCTCCCGGCCTGCACCGGCGTGTTGTTGTTCCCGCCACCCTGGGCCGATGAGTTACTGCCCGGCGCCGGCACCACAATGCCGGAGAACGGCGCCTTGACCTCCTTGCCATCCAGCAAGGTGCGCAGGGCGTCATATTTCACCGTGGCGTTGGTCAGCTCCATATCGGCGATCTGTCGGTATTCGCCCTTGCCTTGCTCCATCGCCTGTTGCAGTTCGCCACGGGCGGCCACCAGGTCCAGCTGTTGCTGGGTGGCCTGTTGCTTGAGGTCATCGAGTTCGTTGCGCGGGATGATGCCGCGCTTGAACAGGTTCTCGCTTTCGGTGAGTTTGCGCTGGGTGTTGCTGGCGGTCATCTCGGCGGTGCGCAGGGTGCGGCGGGCGCGCCCGACTTGCTGGCCGCTGTCCCAGTCCTGCATTTCCTGCACGGTGCGTCGGGCCTTGAGCTGCGCCGAGAGGGCGTCGCGCAGTTGCACTTCAACGGTGGCCGGGTCCATGCGCAGCAGCACCTGGCCGGCTTCCACCCGCTGGCCCTGTTCCACCAGGTTGGCCTGCACATTGCCGTCGAACGGCGCGGTGAGGGTGATGGTGGTGTCAGGCTCGATCTTGCCCACCAGGCCGATCTGATGCACCAGTGGGTCGACTTTCACCTCCAGCCACTGTTCGGCGTTGCCGGGCGGGTTGGCGGCCGGGCTTTGACGGCTGAGCAGCGTGATGCCGACACCGGCCACCAGCACAATCAACACGGCACCCAGCAGGCGCTTTTTATTAGTAGTCATTGAGGGCGATTTCCCAACTTTCCAGGGTCATGCCCAGGGTCAGGTCGAACTGAGTCTGGGCGTTCAAATAGGCAATCAGTGCATTGAGTCGCGAGTTCTCGGCGTTGCGCAGGTCGGTTTCGAAACTCAGTACCTGGAAGTTGGTGGAGCGCCCGGCGCTGAGTTTTTCCCGTTCGATTTCGATCTTGCGCTTGGACAACTCCACCGCCCGCTGTGAAATTTCATACTGACGCCAGCGGGTGCCCAGGTCGCGCACCACGTCGTTGACGTCGCGCTCCAGTTGCTGGCGGGCGTCGGCGATGATGATCTCCTGGTTTTCCACGTCGACTCGCGCGTGCACCTCGGCCTGGCGGGTGCTGATATCACCGATGGGAATCTGCACCTGCACACCGGCGTAGCTGTCCCAGCGCCGGTTATTCGAAGAGCCGTTGTCGTTGTCGGTGGCGGCCCGAATCTGGTTGGCGCCGGCCACCAGGTCCACTTGCCAGCGTCCGGAGTCCTTGGCGATCACCAGGTTGAGGTCGGCCTGCTGGCTGCCGAGCAGGGTGGCGAGGTATTCCGGTTGCTGGTTCTGCGCCAGGAGGAAAGCCTGGTGCTTGTCGATGTCCATGCGCTTGGCTTCAAGGGCTTCGGTAGCACGGATAGGTGTCGACAGGTCGAGGGCCAGCAGGCGCAGCAGGGCCAGGCGGCTGGTGTCCAGTTGGTTCTGGGCTTCTTCCACCCCCAGTTGCTGGGTGGCGATATCGGCTTCGGTCTGCACGATCTCGAACTCGGCCATGCGCCCGGCACTGATCAGCGCCTTGTTGACCTCCAGCAAGGTGTCGGAGCGCTTGAGGGCGTCCTGGACGATGCTTAACTGTTCCTGGGCCCGCAGCAGTTCGCGGTAGGTGGCGATGATATTGCTGATGGTCTGCGCCACGTTGGCCTTGAGGTTCAGGCGGTTGGCCTGCTCCGCCAGGCGTGACAGGCGCAGCGGCGCGGTGGTGGCGTTCCAGCCGGCGCCACGCATCAGGGGCTGGATCACCGACAGGTCGAGGCCGTCGCTGCGGTAGCGCCCGGCGCGATCGGCATTGTTCAGTTGCTGGGTCCAGTTCATGCTCAGCCGCGTGCCGTACTCACTGAGCAAGGTGGCATTGGGCGCGAGGTTGGCGTTGCGGGAGCTGTCTTCAGTGCCTTTAGTGGTGCGGTAGTAGCTGTTCAGGGTCAGCTTGGGGTTGAAGGTGTCTTCGGCCACCCGCAGGTCGAATTTCTGCGCCACCCGCTGCAGGTAGGCGCTGCGAATCGCCGGGTTGTTGCGCAGGCCCAGGTACACCGCATCCCCCAGGGTCAGGGTGGTGGACTGGGCATTCAGCGACACACTGCGTTCGTAGCCACTGCGGGTGGTACTGGGCGCGGAGGGGCGAATCACCACGTCGGCGGCCACGCTGTGCAAGCTCACCAGGGCGATCAACAACAGCAGCCGTTTATTCATCGCGCAGGGCCTCCACCGGCTGCAGCCGCGAGGCGGAGACTGCCGGGTAGATCCCGAAAAACAGGCCTACCAGCAACGTACTCCCCACCCCCAGCGGCAGCGCGGCCACCGCCAGGGAAAACTGCCAGCCGGACAGCCAGGCATACAGATACGCGGCGGTCATGCCCAGCACTGCGCCGCACAGTGCCCCCACGGCAGTCAACGTCACGGCCTCCAGCAGGAACAGGTTGCGAATGTCTCGTTGGCGCGCGCCGAGGGCCATGCGAATCCCGATTTCCCGGCGTCGTTCCGAGACGTTCATCAGCATCACGTTCATCACCCCGACGCCGCCGCCCACCAGGGATATCGCGCCCAAGGCCAGCAGCAGGTAGGCGAAGGTGCGGCTTTGCCGGGTCATGCCGTCGATCATTTGCTGGGGCACCTGGATGTCGACATCGTGGTCGGTGAGTTGGCTGCTTAGCGCCACGGTCGCCTCTTGGGCAACACGTTCCATATCCTGGCCGGGAGTGGCGCGGATAATCACATTGCCGACTTGCGGGCTGGCATAGATCCGGCGCATGCCCGGGGCGGGCAAGAACAGCGATTCGTTGGCCTGTACCGGGATCAGCATCGCCCGGGGCTGGCTGTGCAGAATCCCGACCACCAGGAACAGGTAATCGTTGATGCGCACCCGGTCGCCCAGTTGCAGCGGGTCGCCGGGCGCGCTCAAGGCCTGGACGATTTGGTCACCGATCACCACATAGGTTTCGCCCGCATCGAAACTCGACAGGAAACGCCCGTCGCGCACGGATAGACGCATCGCGTCCTTCAAGTCTGGCGTCGTGCCAACAAAGCTTGCGTTGAAGGTGCGGCCGTGGAACACCACTGGCCCGCTGAACAGCGAGACCGAGGCGATATGGGCGATGCCGGGCACGCTACGGCGCACGGCTTCCAGGTCGAGGCTGGCCGGCATCTGTGCGTTGCTGGCGCCTTTGGGTGGAAATTGCGCCACCAGGGTGTCGGTGCCCATGTCCTTGAAAATCATCGCCGCGTCCTCGGCGGCGTTGTGCCCGATATTGATCAGTGCCACCACCGAGGAACTGCCGATGACGATACCCAACAGGGCCAGGATCGAGCGCTTGCCCAGGGTGCGCAGGCTGACAAACGCCTCGTGCAGCAACTGGCTCAGGCTTTGTTCGATCCGCAGGCTCATAGGCGCCCGGCCTCTTGCACCACGCCATTACGCACCAGGATCTTGCGATTCAGGCGCTCGGCGATGTGCGGGTCGTGGGTGACAATAATCAGCGTCACCTGCTGCTCGCGATTGAGCGCCAGCAGCAGGTCCATGATCTCCTGGGCGGTGGTGCTGTCGAGGTTGCCGGTGGGTTCGTCGGCGAGGATCACCGACGGGTTGCCGACCAACGCCCGCGCGATGGCGACCCGTTGGCGCTGGCCGCCGGAAAGGTCGGCCGGGCGATGGTGAGCACGGTCGGCCAGGCCCACTTGGTCGAGCATGCGCAAAGCCTGTTCCACCGAGTCATGGCGTGATACGCCGCGATAGCTCAGGGGCAGGGCAACGTTGTCCAGTGCACTGAGGCGTGGCAGCAAGTTGAAGCTTTGAAAGACGAAACCGATCTGCTGATTGCGGATCGCGGCCAGTTGGTCGGGGCTGGCGCTGAAGATGTCATGGCCGGCAAAGCGGTACTGGCCACAGTCGGGCAAGTCGAGCAGGCCGAGGATATTGAGCAGGGTACTTTTACCGGAGCCGGACGCGCCGAGAATGCCGCAGCTGTCGCCGGTTTCGATGGCCAGGCATACATCGGTGAGAATCGACAGGTGTTGCCCGGCCAGCTGATAGCTTTTGCCGATGCCTTGCAGGGAGATGAAGCCTGGGTGCGCGGGGGTATCTGTCATCGTGACTACGCCTGCAGCCTCGACAGCGCCGTGCTTCCCCCGAAAATCCTTGTAACAAGTTCAGGAGCCGCCTGGTACGCGTCACGGACTGGTTTTATTTCTTGTTTTTAAAATATTGTTTGAATACTAACCGCGATCCAGCTGTTCCGCCAGCCATGGATATAGAGCGGTTTTACCCTTTGAAACGATTCTTGAAAGAGGCATTTCAAGCGCTTCAAAAGTCCTTCGACTACCCTCAACGAGCCCGTCGCTGTTGGCTTTGAATAGTATGGCGCAGTGTCACTACTTGCTTTCGGGCAGCGGCCCCGGTATAAAAAATCAAATTATTTTTTAAAACAATATTTCCGCAGTGGAACCCCACCCCCTATGGTCGCGAAGAAACTCAGCGCTCCAAACGTTACCAAGACTCGATTGCTGGATGCGACAGAGGCTCTTTTCATCAAATACGGCTATGACGCGGTTTTGTTGCGGCAGATAACCGAAAGGGCCCAGGTCAATCTCGCTGCGGTGAACTACCACTTCGGGGACAAGGATTCCCTGATGAAAACCCTGCTGATGCAGCGCCTGGAGCCGCTCAACGAGCAGCGCCTGGAGTTGCTGGCAAGGTGCGAAGCCGAATCCGACGGCCCGCTGGACTGCGACACCTTGCTCGGTGTGCTGTTCGCGCCGGCCATGGGCCTGGAGCGCAGCGATCCGGCCAGTGGGGAGGGGCGTTCATTCATCCGCTTCCTGGGACGGGTGTACAGCGACACTTCGCCGTTTATCCAGGAATACCTCAAGGTGCATTACCAGCCGGTGTTCCAACGCTTCTTTGAAGCATTCGCCCTGGCCTTGCCGGACTTGCCGCGTAATGAGTTGGGGGTGCGCCTGCAATTTGCCCTCAAGGCAATCTCCGGGGTAATGGCCGGTACCGAGCTGCGTTTGCTGATGAATTCCATGAGCCTGGGGCGGCCGGCGACGGACGCCGAGGTGATGGCCAAGCTGATCACCCTGGTGTCGGCTGCGATTCGCGTGCCGCAGCAAAGCCCTGAAGCTGAAACGGCTCTGGCGCGGGTGCTCGACACTCAGCGTGCGATTCGTGAGCAAGCGTCGTCGCCTGTCAACAAGGTTGCTCGCTGACACATCAAGGCCGGCTCGCAATGAGCCGGCTTGCTTGATCCACCTGTACACATCCTTGCGAAAACTCAAATCCCGGGCAAAAAAAAGCCCGCTGGGGCGGCGGGCCTTGATGTGCAACGTTTGTAACGGATGAGGCTTTACCCTACGTCTCTGGATGTGAATAAAACGTGAAAAATATGTAAGAGAAAGTGTGAAGTCTAATGGCTTGTGTAAACCCGACAAATGGCTGTCAGCGTTGACAGTGAGCCCGGCCAATAAAGTCCAAAAGGTACTTGCTCACCCGTTCCGGCGCATCCTCCATCAGAAAGTGCCCGGCGTTCTCCACCACGTGCAGCTCTGCCCCACGAATGTCCTGTTGCAAGCGATGTGCATAAACCAGCGGCTGCCATTCATCTTCAGCGCCCCACAAAATCTGCACCGGCATGTCCAGGCCCGGCAGGCGCTCAGCGAAATCGGCGGTATACCGCGAGTCGTAATGCGCCACCTGATGCTGGTAGAACGCCGGCTGGCCGATCACGCCACTGATCGGCGCCAGGTATTCCTCCAGCAGCGCACCCTGCATCACGCTCTTGTCGGACACGGCCATGGCCAGTTGTCGGGTCATCAACGTGCGGTGTTCATCCGGCGCCATGCGCGCATGTTCGGCAAATCGCTGATGAATCCCGCGCCAGGTGGGCGATGGCCACGAGTCATAGCTGGGCGCGTCGGCGACCGTCAATGAGTGCACCCGCTGTGGATGGTCAAGGGCAAACAGCAGCGCGTTGACGCCGCCGATGTCATGGCCCACCAGGTGCACACGCTCGAGCCCCCAGTGGTCCAGCAAATCGCCAATCAAGCGGCTTTGCACAGCCACCGACGTATCCCCCTGGAGTGGACGCTCCGAAGCGCCAAAACCCAACATGTCGAACAAATGGACCTGCATGCCGGCGGCAGTCAGGCGCGGCACCACCTTGCGCCAGATGATGGAGTGGGCGGGCGTGCCGTGCAGCAACAGCACCGGCAGCCCCTCGCCATGGCGGCCAGTGGCAATGCGCCAACCGTTGATCAGAGCGGTTTCGTTAAGCAGGGCAGTCATGGCAAATCCTCGCGGTGAATGAAGGCTTTACCCTAAAGTGCCGCTGGTCATGACGCCAATGACAACTTACTCTCAACCAATCCTGTTTTTGTCATAGGTGTTGATCATGAACCAGCGACTGCCCATCGATGTGCTGCGAGCCCTGCAAACCGTGGTCGAAACCGGCAGCGTCACCCGTGCAGCCGAGCGCCTCAACCTCAGCCAGTCGGCGGTCAGTTGGAGGATCAAGCGCCTGGAGAAACAACTCGAACGGCCATTGATCCAGCGCGAGGGTCAGCGCCTGGTTGCCAGCGACGACGGCGCGCAACTGCTCGTCCACGCCCGGCGCATCATCGAGGCCCACGACGCCGCGTTGGCGCATTTCAACCCAGTGCAATTGCAAGGCTCCATCCGCCTGGGCGCCACCGAACAGGTGCCGATGGCCGAATTGTCGAACTTGCTCGGCCAGTTTTCTCGGCAGCACCGCCAGCTGGATGTGCGGATCGTGGTCGAACAGAGCCACGTGCTGCGCCAGGCCCTGGTGGACCGCGAGCTGGACCTGGCGCTGCACCAGGATTTCATCCCGCATATCGAAGCGCGGGACCAGTTGCTGTGGACCGAACAGGTGCACTGGTGCGCCCGGCCCGGCTGGCAGTACACCGCTGATGCTTGCGTGCGGCTGGTCACCTTCGGCCCCGGCTGCTTTTACCGGCAACTGGCGCAGGAACGCCTGAGTGCAGTGGGGATTCGTTGGCAGGTGGTGGTGGAGTGCGGGTCGGTGGAAGGCGTGGTATCGGCCATCGCCGCCGGGCTGGGCGTCGGCCTGCTCAGCAGCGACCACCTCGACAAGCGCGTGGAAGTGCATCGCCCCTTCGACCAGCAGATGCCGTTGCCCGAAGTGGCGAACGTGTTGCGCTTTGCCGAGCACAGCCCCGAGCCCCGGTTGCAGGCGTTGCAGCAACTGTTGGTACAGGCGCTGCACCGCGGCTGATCAGATTTTCCAATGGCTGGCGGTTTTAGCCAGCCGCTGGCGCATGCCATCAATATTGGCCGCCAGTTGCAGGGTCAATAACCGGTAACCATCCAGGGCGTTGACCACCGGCACTTCAAAGGTCTGCTCGTGGGTCGGCGTACTACTCGGTCGTTCCAGCCGGTCGGTCGCCCCGGATTGCAGCGCCCGTGCCATGCCGATCAACTGCACCCGAATCTGCCGATGCTCGGCCTTCAACCCCACCTGCATCCGCGCCAGGGCTTCCTTGTCCCGTGGATCGGGCCGGGTGTTGCCGAGAATCTCCAGGGTGCTGATGCACATCCGCAAATGCCGCTGCAGGGTGTCCAGCTCGGTCATGGAAATCCGCACTTCCTTGGACACCGACGGCATCAACGAGCGCAATTGCAGCATCGCTGCATTCAGTCGATTCAGCAGCTTGAGGTGCTCATCATCGGTGACCGACTGGCCGCTGATGATCCGGCTATAAATCGCTGCGCAATCGCGCAAGGCACTGGCCAGGTTGTAGCGCCAGGAATACACCGCATACAGCGGCAGGGCGAAGGAAAACGCCAGGGCCAGCACGATGCCGATCAGAATGTCGACGGTGCGCCACAACCCGTCCGACAACGGATTGTCGCCATGGCCGGCGACGATAAACACGGTGATTGCCGACAACAACGCAATGTACCCACCCTTGCCGATGGCGTGATAGGAAAAGAACCCGCACACCACCGACATCAGCAAATAGGTCAACAGCGGCTGGCCCAGGTACGTCTCCTGCACCACCAGCAGCAAGCCGACGCTGGCACCAATCAACGTCCCGTAGGCGCGTTCGACGGCTTTCTTGCCGATATTGCCGTGGTGCTGCAAACCGCCGATCACGATCAGCATCGTCACCGAGGCCCATTCACCGTGGGGCAGGTTGATGCCGGTGGTGAGCAGGATCGTCGCGAGCAACCCAATGGAAACCCGTACCGCATGGATCAATTTGGCGTGACGGTAGCGCCGATACGGGTCCAGCAGCGGGCGCAGCAAGCGGCGCGCGAAGAGGGGCAAGTGCAGGTTCATCAATCTGGATGTGGCCTCGTCAGTAAGGATTCACACGGTCCAAATGTGGGAGCGGGCTTGCTCGCGAAGGCGGCGTGTCAGTCAATACATCCGGCGACTGAACCACGCCTTCGCGAGCAAGCCCGCTCCCACATTTTTAGATCGGTGTAGGGCTCAGAAAATATAGTCAGTGGTCAAGAAGCTCGACGTGCGCTCCTGCAGGATATCGCTCACCAGCTCCTTGTTGCTCGCCTGGAACTTGGTTGCCACCAGGGTACGGATCGAAAACACCCGCAGCGCATCATGTACCGACAGTGTGCCCTCGGCCGAGTTCTTGCGCCCGTTGAACGGGAAGCTGTCCGGCCCGCGCTGGCATTGGGCATTGATATTGATCCGGCCCACCTGGTTGGCGAACGCGTCCACCAGCCGTCCGACTTCACCCGCGTCGGTGCCGAAGATGCTCAGTTGCTGGCCGAAGTCCGATTCCAGCACGTAGTCGATCACCGTCTCAAGGTCGCGGTAAGGCACGATCGGCACCACCGGGCCGAACTGCTCCTCGTGGTACACGCGCATCTGCGGGTTCACCGGGTACAGCACCGCCGGGTAGAAGAACGAGCCACGGCTGGCGCCGCCATTTTCGTTCACCACCTTGGCGCCGTGGGCCAGCGCGTCGGTGACCAGGCCGCCGAGGTAATCGACCTTGCCCTGCTCGGGCAGCGGCGTCAGCGACACGCCGTCTTCCCACGGCATGCCAGGCTTGAGGGTCGCCAGCTTGCGGTTGAATTTCTCGATAAAGCTGTCCACCACATCTTCATGCACAAACAGGATCTTCAACGCGGTGCAACGCTGGCCATTGAAAGAGAGCGAACCGGTAACCGCTTCGCTGACCGCATTGTCCAGGTCGACCTGAGGCAGCACGATCCCGGGATTCTTCGCATCCAGGCCCAACGCCGCGCGTAGGCGGTGCGGTTTCGGGTGCAGTTTCTTCAAGTCACTGGCGGCCTTGTTGGTGCCGATAAACGCAAAGATATCGATCTTGCCGCTGGCCATCAGCGCGCTGACCGTCTCGCGGCCGCTGCCGTAGATCACGTTGATCACGCCGGCCGGGAAGCTGTCGCGGAACGCCTCCAGCAACGGGCGAATCAGCAGCACGCCGAGCTTGGCCGGCTTGAACACCACGGTATTGCCCATGATCAGCGCCGGGATCAACGTGGTGAAGGTCTCGTTCAGCGGGTAGTTGTAAGGCCCCATGCACAGCGCCACACCCAGCGGCACCCGGCGGATTTGCCCGAGGGTGTCCTGTTCCAGCTCGAAGCGGCTGGAGCGGCGGTCGAGTTCCTTGAGGGCATTGATGGTGTCGGTGATGTAGTCGCAGGTGCGGTCGAACTCTTTCTGCGAGTCCTTGAGGTTCTTGCCGATCTCCCACATCAGCAGCTTGACCACCGCGTCCCGTTGTTCACGCATGCGCCGCAAAAACGCTTCGACATGCTGGATGCGATCCACCACGCGCATGGTCGGCCACGCGCCCTGGCCACGGTCGTAGGCGGCCACGGCGGCGTCGAGGGCGGTCAAGGCCGTGTCGGCGTCCAGCAGCGGGGTGCTGCCGATGATTACCGGCGTGTCGCCGTCAGCGCCGCGCAACTGCACCGGGCTACGCACTTCGGCCAAGGGGCCGTTCCACACATGCAACTGGCCGCCGACCAGGTAATCACGTTGTTCAATGGGCGCCGCGAGCCGGAATTGCTCGGGAATCTCGGCGGCAGTGGGAAACAGCTGGGCGAGCAGGTTGTCGGTGGTCATGTCGCTACCCCTGGAATGGATGCAAAACGTGACTAGAGATTCACCCATCAACGCCCCGCGTGGCAAGGGCTAGACGCATTACGCCCACAAGTGGCCCGCCAACAGGCCGCCGAAAAGCGCCACCCCCAGCGCCGCGCCCACCTGTCGGGCGGCGTTGAGGGTACTGGCGGCAATGCCCGCGCGGTGCTTGTCCACGGCGCCCATCAAGGCACTGGTGGCGGCGGGGGTGATCAACCCGGCGGCGAGGCCGATCACCGGCATCGGCAGGGCGATCCACAGGTAGGATGTGGTGGGGCCGTAGAGCAACATCGGGCCGAAACCCGCCAGGTATAAAAGCAACGCGACGCCAATCAACCGTTCGCTGCCCCAGGCTCGGACCAGACGGCTGGCGACCAGGCTGCCCAGGCTCACCAGCGCGGTCAGCGGCAGAAACGCCAGGCCCGTCCATAACGGGGAGTAGCCCAGTACTCGTTGGAAATACAGGCTCAGCAGAAACACCAGGCCGTAGAGCATCAGCGCCGATATCAGCGACACCGCGACACAGGCGCTGAACACCGGGTTGGCGAACAACTTGAGCGGCAGCATCGGCTGCGCCTGGCGGGTTTCAATCCGCAGGAAGGCGATCCAGGCCACAACGCTCAGCAGGCTGGCCAACAGGATCGGCGTGGAAGACCAACCGCGCACCGGGCCTTCGATCAGCACGCCGATCAACGTTGCCAGTGCCAGGATCGCGCTTAACTGACCGCGCAGGTCCAGCGCCCTTGGCGAGCGCTCACTGGCGTTGAGGCGGGCACTCAAGGCAATCGCAATCAGCCCCAGCGGCAGGTTGGCGAGGAAAATACTGCGCCAGCCAAACAGCTCGATCAGCACGCCGCCCACCAGCGGCCCGGCCGCCATCGCAATACCGCCGCAACCCGCCCACACCCCGATGGCCGTCGCGCGTCCGGCCGCGTCGTTGACAAACGCCTGGTTGATCAGCGCCAGCGAACTGGGCACCAACAGCGCCGCCCCCACGCCTTGCAACACCCGCGCTGCCACCAGGGTCATCCAGTCCCCGGACACACCACACAGCAACGAGGCCAGGGTAAACAACAGCAACCCCACCAGATAAAGGCGGCGGGCGCCGAAGCGATCCCCCAGCGCGCCGCCACTGAGCAACAGGCTGGCAAAGCTCAAGGTATAGGCGCTGACCATCCATTGCAGCCCGCTGATGCCGGTGTGCAACGTGGTTGCGATGCGTTCCAGGGCGACATTGACGATGGAGGTGTCGAGTATCACCAACACATAACTCAGGCTGGTGGCGGCCAGTACCCGGCGTTGTGCAAGAAGAGGAGAAGGCATTACGGATCATCCTTGAAGAACCAGGCGGCGAATCTAGCGTGAGCGCCCGGGCCGATGCTTCGACGGTGATCGAAGCATGGCGTCGTCCGGTGCGCCTATACTGGCGCGGTCCTGCTGGAGACCTGCCATGCCCATTGCTGCCAACTTTTCCGACGTCGCCGCCCTGATCGCCGAGCCTGCCCGCGCTGCGATCCTGTTGGCGCTGTTCGACGGCCGCGCGTTGCCGGCCGGTGAACTGGCGCATGCCGCTTCCGTCACCCCGCAAACCGCCAGCACCCACTTGGCCAAGCTATTGGCCGGTGGTTTGCTGACCTGCGAAACCCAGGGCCGGCATCGTTATTACCGCCTGGCCGGTGCGCACGTGGCGCGGGCCATCGAGTACCTCAGCGTGATCACACCGGTGCCGGCCAAACCCCTGGAGCGCCAGGCACAGGGCCTGCGATTTGCCCGCTGCTGCTACAACCACCTGGCCGGGCAAATGGGCGTCGCCATCACCCAGGCCCTGGAGAACGGCGGCTATATCCTTGCGGTGGAGGACAAACGCTACGAACTCCTTCCGGCTGGGACGCAGTGGTTTGCCGGGCTCGGCGTCGACGTGGCAGCTCTCAAGCCCACGCGGGAGGGTTTGGCGCGCCAGTGCCTGGACTGGACCGAACGCACCCATCACCTGGCGGGTCCCCTGGGCGTTCAACTGCTGAATGCCCTGTGCGAAGCCGACTGGCTGCGCCGCTCGAAAACTTCCCGCGCGGTGCTGGTCACGCCCAAAGGCTGGGCGCAACTCAAGGCGCAGTTGAACCTCGACCCGCGAGCCCTTGAAAACCTTGAGCACAACCGGGCGCTCGCCGGGTAAACTGCGCGGCTTTCTTAAAGGAGTTCACATGAGTCAGTACCAGCCGGGCATTCTTGCCGCACCGGTGCCGTTGCAGGCACGCCATCTGTTTTTTGCCATTGAGTCGCTGGATGCCGTGCCTGCCGCACTGGATGCGCTGGTGCAGCTGGTGGACGCCAATGCGGTGGTCGGTTTTGGTGAGCCGCTGGTCAATGCCCTTGGTGCCCGGATTGACGGGTTGCGGGCGTTCCCTCATGTGAGCGGGCCGGGGGCGGAGAATCCGTCGACCCAGCAGGCGCTGTGGGTCTGGTTGCATGGTGTGGATCGCGGTGAGTTGCTGTTGCGCAGCCGGGCATTCGAGAAGGCCCTGGCGCCGGGGTTTGGTCTGGTGCAGATGACCGAGGGGTTTCGCTACAAGACCGGGTTTGACCTGACTGATTATGAGGATGGTACTGAGAATCCGCATGATGATGCGGCGGTGGATGCGGCGGTGGCGCCGGGTGGTGCGAGCTTTGCGGCGATCCAGCAGTGGCAGCATGATCTGGATGGGTTTGCGGCGTTGCCGGCTCTGGAGCGGGATCACATTATTGGTCGGCGTCATGGTGATAACGAGGAGCTGGAGGACGCGCCGGAGTCGGCGCACACCAAGCGTACGGCTCAGGAGAGTTTTACCCCTGAGGCGTTTGTGGTGCGGCGGTCGATGCCTTGGGCCGAGAATGGTCAGGCGGGGTTGATGTTCCTGGCGTTTGGGCATTCGTTTGATGCGTTTGAAGCGCAACTGCGGCGGATGAGTGGGCTTGAGGATGGGATTGTTGATGGGTTGTATCGCATTAGTAAGCCTTTGACTGGTGGGTATTACTGGTGTCCGCCGGTGCGTGATGGGCGGGTGGATTTGAGCTTGGTTCTCTGAGGTGGTTTTGGGTGCATATCCGTTATTTAGGTAACGGCCACTTAGGGTTCCGCTCTTACAGCGGGTCACTTTTGGCAAACGCCCGGAATGCCGGCCCAGCCAAAAGTAACCAAAAGGTCTTTGCCCCACCACTCGGTGCCTCGCCTAGGCTCGGCATGCCCGCACTCCGGCCCGATTCCGCGGGTCGCCGCGACGGGCCATCCATGGCCCGGCGCGGCTAAATCGGCTTCCCTGCCGATTTACCCGCTCCACCGTGCCTGCTTGCGGCCATCGTGGTTGACGGGGCCCGCAGATCAAGATCAAAAGCCAGATCAAAAGCAACAGCACAGCGGCCTACAGGCCGGCTTGAGTGTTAAAAGCAAAAGCAGAGCTGCTTTTCTGTAGGAGCGAGCTTGCTCGCGAAAAACCTGAGACCGCCGCGTTCATCCAGAATGCCAACGTC
This sequence comes from Pseudomonas sp. LBUM1641, assembly GCF_059716235.1. Lineage (NCBI taxonomy): Bacteria > Pseudomonadati > Pseudomonadota > Gammaproteobacteria > Pseudomonadales > Pseudomonadaceae > Pseudomonas > Pseudomonas sp. LBUM1641. The sequence goes on along the minus strand of NZ_CP166815.1, from coordinate 4,687,077 downwards.
TTCGTTAACGACCTTCGCGAGCAAGCCCGCTCCCACATTTAGACCGTGCCCGCTTTGGCTTCTGATCTTGCTGTTGCTGTTGCTTCACCACACTCAAGCCGGCCTATAGGCCGCTGTGCCCTTGATCTGCTTTTGATCTTGATCTTAGGCGCCCCGTTAAACCACGCTGGCCGAACGCAGGCAGTACGGAGCGGGTAAACCGGCAGGACGCCGGTTTAGCCGCGACGGGGCAGGGACGCCCCGTCGCGGCGGCCCGCTTCGTGCTGCCGGAGTGCGGGCACACCGAGCATTAGCGAGGTGCCGAGTGGTGGGGCAAGAGCCTTTTGGTTACTTTTGGCTGGGCCGGCATTCCGGCTCCTTTCAAAAGTGAGCCGCTGTAAGAGCGGAACCCATTTCAGCCGTTACCCAAATACTGGATATGCCCCCGATCCAAATCACCCCCCAAACAACGCCGACAACTATAAACCCCCAACACCACGGGCTTTTTCAGCGCCTCACGCTCAACCCAGGTCGGCGCGACAAACCGATACCCCTGGCCCGTCGCCGTCGCGATGTACACCGAATCTTCATCCCCCAACGCCCGGCGGATCGCCTTGATCTGCGCCCGCAGGTTGCATTCCTCCACCACCAACCGTGGCCAGGCGATGTCCAGCAATTGGGTCTTCTCCAACAGCTCACCAGGCCGGGAGGCGAGGGCAATCAGCAACGTCAGGGCCCGATTCCCCAAACTCACCGGCTCACCGTTTTTCAGCAGCAGATGACGTTTGGGCAGCAGGCGATAAGGCCCAAAGTGAATTTCAAAAGCGCTGTCTTCAAGTCGGCTGCGTTGTGAATACGTCATGTGATTAACCTTTATGCATGTTCAAAAACACAACCCCGCACGGCTCCCTTCGCGCAAGGCTGCAAGGGAAGGTCAGGTGTTGATCGCAGGGATCGGATCTTCCGGATAATCGCCCGGCTCCGTCGGCCCGCCAGTCAAACCATATTGCTTGAGCACCGGCACAAGCTGCCCATAGAACGCGTCCTGCGCCTTGCCATGAGCATCGGCCAGGGCGAAGGGCAGGAAGGCGCTGCCGATCCCGCCGAGTATCGCCGTAGCCCCGCCGAGGATGCCGCTGATGGTCCCGGCCACCGCACCGATTTCCGTAGCGCCATACAACCCGGCCCCGGCCTCCACCAATCCGGCCACCGCCGCACCCGTGCCCAGCACACCGGTGGCCACCGAGAAACTGCCGCTCAGGTAATCACCTTTTTTCAACGAGTCGACACCGCCAATCACCCCGATCACGCCGCCGATAATCCCGCCCGCCGACCCGATAATCTTCCCGACCGCACCGAGATTGGCGATTTGCTGCGGACTCAGCGGGCCCTTGCCCACGGGCACCTTGCCGGGGAAGTCACCGATGGTGCCGCCGTCCGGACGATTGACCCACGTGATGCCGTAACCCGCCTCCTTGGCGTATTTGGTACCACCCTCCATCAACAACCCGGCAAATTGCAGGCCGGCGGATACCCGGTTCGCATCCGCCACCGGCGTGTTGCTGCCGCTGGCCGAACGGGCCATCAGCACGCCGCTCATCAGCACCGCGCTGCCGATGTGCAGCAGGCCTTGTTTGAACGCCGGGCTGACGTCGCCGAACTTCATGCCTTCGATGGCCTTGGGCAATGCGTCGGCGATCTTGTCGCCCTGGCGCCCGATGTCCCACACCGAACGCAGCATCGACACCACTTGCGCCGGGTCGATCTTGCCGCCGTCCGAGGTGACGAACATCTGCGGGTCTTTCTGCTGGGCGTCGTTGATCGCCGCGGTGACTTTGGCTTCGTCGAAGTTGCCCTTGCCGTCCCCCAAAGTGATGTTCAGGGTGTCGGTGGTGGCGCCGCCGAGCAGCGCATCGCCAAGCGCTTCGTTGAAGTTCACCTGCAAGGTGGCGGCGTCCTCTGCTGAGGCTTTGTCGCCGAGGAAGGCCTGGGCCGAGGCAGTGCTGGCGGCGAAGCTGCTGGCCGCGACGGTGGGGTCCATGCCGCCGGCCACTGCGTCGGTAAAGGCCTTGCCGGTCACCAGTTGGTTTTTGTAGTACTGCTGAATGTTGTCACTTTGCCCGGCCTTGTCGGCGATGCCGGTCAGGTCCACATGGCCGTTGCCCGCCAGCGCCAGGTTGGCGATGGTGGTGTCGTTGGCCGCGTTTTGCAGGCCTATGCCCATGTCGATCTGCTTGCCGTTCTGGTCCTTGGCGTTGAGGTTGTCGTTGAGGTTTTGGCCGGTCTCGATGGAGTGGGTGTAGTAGTTCTGCATCGCGACTTTCAGGGTCGGGTTGCTGTCGACGATGTCGGCCAGTGCCGGGCCGCGATTGTTTTGCAGGAAGCCTTGCACGTCCGGATCGGCCGAGAGGGTTTCGATGCCGCTTTGCAGCTGCGCCTTGATCTTGTCTTCGTTGGGGTTGAGGCCGTAGTGGGGCGAGGTGTACTTGTCCATCAGCCCGGAGTGGGGCACGTAGTCGCTCACCAGCAGGCGGGTTTGCGCATCGGTGAGTTGCACCAGTACCGCGGCTTTCTGTTCGCCGCTGTAGTTCTGCGGGTTGGCCAGGATGTCGGCGGTCAGGCCCGAGGTGTCGACGCCGGCGACGGCATCACGGGTGGCGGCGCCGTCGAGGAAGGTCAGTGTGTCGCTGTCGGATTTTGGCGCCTGTTTTTCCAGCCAGGCGCCGATGTTGTCGCGGGTGCCGATGCCGTCCGACTTGCCGGTGGCCGGGTTGTCGCCACCGGTTTCCAGGGCATGGAACATCCCGGGTCTGGACCACATGGCCGCCGCGCCGGTCAGCTCGGTACTCAGTGCCGAATCGCTGCCCAAGGCTTGCAGGTTGTCGGTGCGCAGCATGCCGTCGTTGCTGCGCTCGTTGGCGTCACCGGGACGCATCGCCGGACCCGCGCCGGCAGACAGGCTTTCGTTGGCCATCAGGATCGCCGCGGACTTGGCGTTGGCCTTGGCCAGGTCGCCGGGGTGGCTGCCGAGGAAGCTGCCATAGGATTTCGACGCGGCGCCGAGGTCCTTGCCGGCGTTGTCGATGAAGTGGTCGACGTCCGAATGGGTGATCACGTTGTCGGCCTTGCCGCGCCCGCCGGTGTCCAGCGCGGCCATCAGGCTCGGGCTGCTGGCCACGTACTTGAGCACGGCCTGGGCTTCGGGCGGCAGGGTCGTCGGCGGGTTGGCGAAGTCGATCGGCGCGCCGTGCAGGCCCCAGGCGTCCCAGTTTTGCGAGAGCAATTGCGCGGCCGCCTTCGGCCGGTTCAGGTCGAGTTCTTCCTTGGTCGGCGTGCCGCTGGTGTTGCCGGTGATGGTGTCCCAGTCCTTGGCGCCGGATACGCCGAACGACGACGTGTCGATCCAGGACGTGTCCGAGGCACCCGCGGCGCCGGTGCTGCCGGCATACAGTTTGGCCACTTGGTCGTACAGCGCCGGGGTGATGTCCTGGGACACGATAACCTTGTCGCCTGCGGCGGTGGTATAGCGAATCAGGCCTGGGCCGACTTCCTCGGGTGGGCCGATCTTCGCGGCCGGGTCCATGGTTTCGGTGGGGCCGGCCAGGCGGTAGCCCTCGGCCTGGCTGGCGTTGATCGCAAAAAGCTTGGCCGAATCGCCGCTGACCTGAGCGAACAGCGCGGGCGTTTCCTTCTGGCTGACCACGATTTTGTCGCCGGCGCTGGTCTCGTAGCGGATCAACCCCGGACCCAATTCCGTGGTACTGCCGATCGCCTTGTAATTGCCCAAGCCGGGCGCCACGGTGCTGGCGTCGGCCTCCTTGTAGCCGGCGCTTTTGCTGTCAGCCAGGTTCTTCTCAAGCGTCGCATCGCTTTGCTGCGCGTTGTACTGGTTGACCAATTGCTCAAACAGCCGGGGGTTGTCGATCTGCTTGAGGGTCACCGGCTTGTCGCTGCCCAGCGGGGTGTAGGTGATGCTGTTGTTCACCGGTGCCTGCACGTTCTGGTAAGGCAGCGGGATGGACGGGCCGCGGATTTTCGAGGGATCGAATACCGGCCGGTCGACGGCGGTGAACAGGGCTTTTTCGAACGTGCCCCGGGAGCCATCCGGGCCCTTGTTGTCAGCAGGATCAAGGCCATTTGGGATCGCAGTCATAGATCACCTGGAAGTTGTTTTATATAAGTCGGTATTTAGTGCAAGTGCACTAACTGGGGCCAGATAAAGTTGCGAAGTGTTATTGATCCGGCCCGCGCCGAGCTATAAAACGCGATGATCAAGTCGGTTTTGTTACAAATGGAAATATCTTGGAAGTTGGGCAAATGGCTATTAGTTAAAAGTGTGAAGTTGTCGGCTTATTTTTTAAGGAATGTTGAGTGGTCGACGGTTTTTCATGGGTGTTAAGGGTGTCGAATGGTTCAAGGTGGTTCATTTTAGAGCGCAAAAGCCCTGTAATCATTGGGCCGTGGCGTGTATCGGTTTTTCAGGAAAAGTTCAACACCCGTACGGCGATGAGATTTTCTCAACGCCGCATTGAGCCGGTTTTTTCACAGCGACCGCCGCGAACGTTTCACAAGCTTTCACAGCGAAGGCGTTTTATTCGTGAGTAGTATGGGTCCCATGCAAACCGACAGCTGCATTGCCAACTCACTGTCTGACGCTGGGAGTTCGGTTCGGTTTGCATGCGGCTTAACTTCCCTATCGATGCAAGGAGATTGAACATGGCTACTACTCCACCAGTAAGTGCAGGCGGCGCCGACGACGCTATCGCGAAGATGGAAGCAACTTTCAACATGGCCATCGAGAAGTCGGCCAAGATCACCGAGATCAGCACCGCGAAAAAAGCAGAGCTCGACGCCACCAAACAGCGTCCGCAGAACTGATTCGCCATACGGGCAGCGCCGGCGCTGCCCGTATACCTGCGTTACCCCGTTGCACCGTTGTTGATCGGCACAGGTGTGGTTGCGACCTGTGATTCTCAAGGGGGCAAACCCAACCATGACAGCCTTGATTTCCCTGGGCCTGCCCGCCGCGAACGGCGCGCCGACCCTGCTCGTGACCCACGGTTTGCACCAGGGCAGTTCCCTGATGCTCGACCAGCCGGTCTACACCCTTGGCGCCGCGCTGGCTGCCGACCTTCTGCTCAGCGATCCCGGAATCGCCGAACTGCATCTGCGCCTGCGTTTTGAAGGTGCACAGGTGGCCGTCGAAGCCCTTGGCGGTGATGTCTTGATCACTGGCACTGCCGGTGATATTCGTATTCCCCAAGGCAGCGGCCATCGCGCGCGGCTGCCGCTGCAACTGCGCATCGGCACGGCGGGTGTGAGCCTGGCGCTGCCGGGCAGCCCTGAAAAACCGCTTGTGGCAACACGCACATTCACCCCGTGGATCATCGCCAGCGCCTTGCTGTTCGTGTGCGCAGGTGCCTTGGCATTTCGCAACGATCCACCGCAAGCGCAGGCCGTACTGCCAGTCGCCGAAAAAACCGTGGCCAAGCCTTCCCGTGCCGAGGCCAAGGCCTGGTTCGAAGGGCAATTACAAGCCGCCCACCTGGACGCCGTGAAGGTCAACGACGTCGATGGCCAACTCAACGCCGTCGGCTCCTTCGAGCGGGCACAGAAGCCCCAGTGGGTCGCCTTGCAACAAGCCTTCGACCAGCGTTATGGCCAGCAGATTGTGCTCAACCCGCGGGTTGCGGTGCGCGCGGATGCGGCGCGGCCCCGGGTGCGCTTTCAAGCGGTGTGGTTCGGCACCCATCCCTATGTGATCAACGACAGCGGCAAGCGCCTGTACCCCGGCGCGGCCCTGTCCGACAACTGGGTACTGGAACGCATCGAGAACAACCAGGTGATCCTCGCCCGTGGCGAAGAACGCTTCACCTTCACCCTATGACGCTGCTTTTTTCAGCTAAGGCCCCGGGATGAAAGTCGAACCCCGTCCGTTGATTCCCAGTGATGTGCGCAGCGCGCCGGTCGAGGCGATCCGCCCGGTCAATTCGCGCCATGCCACCGTCTTCGAGGCGGTGCTGAAAACCCGCAAGGTCCAGTCCCGCCGCTCCCTGCGCAGTGACCTGGAAGAGCTCACCAGCGCCGCCGGCGTCGACTCGCTGCTGTTCGGCAGCGCACGTTCCCTGGAGTTGCTGGATCACGTGATGCAGCACCTGTTGCCGAACCTCGACGCCGAGCCGGAGATCAAGGCGCTGGCCCACGACCTGATCAGCGAGGAAATCGAGATGCGCCGCACCCTCGAACAACAACGCTCGGAGGTCCAGGCCTGATGTCCCGGGATAACGATGACGCGGTGCAATTGCTCAAGGGCATTGGCGAGCTGTACCGGCGCAACGGCCAGTCCCAGCGTGCGCTGGTGATGTTGCTGATTGCCGTGAGCGTGGCGCCCGACGACGGCCTGCTGCTGCGCTCGCTGGTGCTGGCGTTCACCGACAGCGGCGACTTTACCCGCGCACTCGCGGCCCTGGACCGCCTGGTGGCGCTGGAAGGCGAGTCCGCCAGCCTGTTGCTGCTGCGCGCCCGGGCGTTGTGGTACGGCGAACGCAAGGACGAAGCGCGCCAGTGCTTCAAACGCTACCTGGCTGCACGGAGAGTGGCGCCATGAACCTGCTCAACCGCCTGAACGGTATCGCACGCATGGCCGCCCAGCGTACCGACGTGATCATCGTCGCGTTCATGCTGATGGCGATTGTGATGATGATCATCCCGCTGCCCACCTACCTGGTGGACATGCTGATCGGCCTGAACATCGCCCTGAGCATCCTGATCCTGATCGTGGCCTTCTACATCGGCCACTCGGTGGAATTCTCGGCGCTGCCGCCGCTGATTCTGCTCAGCACCCTGTTTCGCCTGTCGCTGTCCATCACCACCACCCGCTTGATTCTGCTGCACGGCGACGCCGGCCACATCGTCAAGGCCTTCGGCGACTTCGTGATTGCCGGCCAGGTGGTGGTGGGCATGGTGGTGTTCCTGATCATCACCGTGGCGCAGTTCGTGGTGATCACCAAGGGCGCCGAGCGGGTCGCGGAAGTGGCGGCGCGCTTCACCCTGGACGCGATGCCCGGCAAACAGATGAGTATCGACAACGACCTGCGCAACGGCGATATCGACCAGGCCGAAGCCCGTCGCCGGCGCTCACGCCTGGAGCGCGAGAGCCAGATGTTCGGCGCGATGGACGGGGCGATGAAGTTCGTCAAGGGCGACGCGATTGCCGGGTTGGTGATCCTTGCGGTCAACCTGCTGGGCGGCATGCTGATCGGCATGATCGAGCGCGACATGGCGTTCGGCGCGGCGGTGCACACCTATTCGCTGCTGACCGTGGGCGACGGCTTGATCGCACAGATCCCGGCGCTGCTGATCTCCGTCGCGGCGGGCACCGTGGTGACGCGGGTCAACAGCGACGGCGAGGCGGGTGACCTCGGCAGCGAGATTCTCAAGCAGTTGGGCGCCAGCTACCGGGCCCTCGGTCTGACCGCATTGATCATGGTCGGCGTCAGCGTGATCCCGGGCTTTCCGACCTGGGTATTCCTGGGGTTGTCACTGGTGTTTGGTGGCGCGGCGTTCGTGATGTACCGCCGCCATACCCGTGAACATCAGGTGGAACCCGAGGCGCTGATCGAGACCCTGGAACCGGAGGTGGAAGTGCAGGCCGAGCAGGATTACGGCGTGGCCCCCGACACTCGGGTGCTGCTGACCCTCGGCAGCGCCTTGGCCCAGAGTGCACCACGCCAGCTACTGAGCCAACGCATCGAAGCGCTGTGTCACGACATTCGCAGCGACCTTGGCGTCGATATGCCGGTGCCGGGCATTCACATGGACGCCAAGGCCACGCCGGGCAGCTTCCGCGTGTCCCTGGAAGGGGTGCCGGTCAGCGAAGGCGAGATGCCGATCAACTGCCTGTTGTTGCAGGACGATCCGGTGCACGTGCAACTGCTGGACATCGCCACCCTGCAAGCCGATTCGCCACTCAATGGCCGCGCCGCGCACTGGATCGAGCGCCAGCACGAAGACGCGTTGCGCGCTGCCGGCATCGGTTTCCTGCTGCCGGACGAAGTGCTGCGCGGCGTGCTGGAGCGCAGCCTGCGCCGCTATGCCGCGGACTTCCTCGGGATCCAGGAAACCCGCCTGCTGCTTGAACGTACCGAAGCCACCTACGGTGAACTGGTCAAGGAAGCCCTGCGCCTGGTGCCGTTGCAGCGGGTGGCCGAGACCTTGCGCTTGCTGGTGGGCGAGGGCGTGTCGATCCGCAATCAACGGGCCTTGCTCGAAGCCATGGTGGAGTGGGGCGCCCGGGAAACCGACGCCGGCCGCCTCGCCGAACACCTGCGCGCCGCGTTGGCGCGGCAGATCAGCCATCAATACGCCGACCGCAATCGGGTGATTGGCGCCTTGGTACTGGCGCCGGGGTTGGAAGACCAACTGCGCGCGTCCCTGCGTCGCCAGGAGCCGAGCCGCGAAGTGATTCCGGAGGAGGTCAACCGCGCCTTGCTCGCCCAACTGCGCCAGGCCTGCGACAAAACCCTCGAGGCCAACAGCGCGGTGTTGCTGGTGCATCCGGAATTGCGCCGCAGCCTGCGCCGCTTGGTGCTGCGCGGTGAACTGGAACTGGCGGTGCTGTCGTTTCGCGAACTGGCCACCGAATACAACCTGCAAGCGCTGGTGACCATCAGCCTCACCGATATCTCCAACCGCTGTGCACCTGCCGCGGCTTCCGTCACTTCCCTGGCGTCTGCCTCATGATCCGTTTTTCTCTGTTGTTGCTGACGTTGGCGTCGTTTTTGTGCAGCGCCCAGGACATTGCCAATGGCGCCCAAGGCTCCATCAGCCTGGCCTCCGGAGAAGGCCGGATCTTGCATTTTGTGGCTCCGGTGGAGTCGGTGCTGGTGGCCGAACCGGGGGTTGCCGACCTGCAAGTGGTGTCGCCCGGTGTGATCTACATCTTCGGCAAAGCCCCGGGCAATACTAGCCTGATTGCCCTCGGCAGCGATGGCAAACAGCTCGCCAGCCTGTCCCTGGCTGTCAGCAGCGCCACCCAGGCGGTGACCGCGCCGATGCAGGAATTGCATCCCGGCAACGGCGCGCAGATCAGCGGCGCGGGTAATCGCTTGATCGCCAAGGGCACGGTGCGCAGCGTGGGCGAGGCGACGGATTTGAATGCCTTGCTCAACCCCCAGGGCCAGGGTTTTCAGAGCGCGGTCAACACCACTGAATATGCCGGTGCGGCCCAGGTCAACTTGCGCGTGCGGTTCGCTGAAGTGTCCCGCTCGGAGCTGCTGCACTACGGCGTGAACTGGAACGCGATGTTCAGCAACGGCACGTTTTCCTTCGGGCTGATCACCGGTGGGCCACTGGCAGCGGCGACCGCGGGTGGCTTGGCGGCGGCGGGCAGCGGTTCGGGCAACACCAATATCGACGGCATGCTCGACGCGTTGCAGGCCAACGGGATTCTGCAAATTCTGGCCGAGCCGAATATCACCGCCATGACCGGACAGACCGCAAGCTTCCTGGCGGGCGGCGAAGTGGCGATTCCGGTGCCGGTGAATCGGGATCTGGTGGGGATTGAATACAAGTCGTTCGGCGTGTCGCTGCTGTTCAACCCGACCCTGCTGCCCAACGGCCGGATCGCCCTGCAAGTGCGTCCGGAGGTCAGCAGTGTGGTGAGTGGCGGCACCGTGGATTTCGGCAACTTCCATGTGCCGTCGTTCAGCGTGCGCCGGGCCGATACGCGGGTGGAAGTGGGCAGCGGGCAGACGTTCGCGATTGCCGGGCTGTTCCAGCGTGAGAGCAGCCAGGACATCGAGAAGCTGCCGTTGCTGGGGGACTTGCCGATCCTGGGCAACCTGTTTCGCTCCAAGCGTTTTCAGCGCAACGAAACCGAGTTGGTGATTTTGATCACGCCGTATCTGGTGGAGCCGGTGCGCAGCCGCACGTTGGCCACGCCGCTGGATGCGCAGCCTGCGACCGCCGCAACGGCGGGGCCGCGCAGTGGTGGGGCGTTTGGTTTTTACATGAATTGATGAGGGGGCATGTCATGAAAGTTTCGCGTTTGTTGATGTGTTTGCCCTTGTTGGTGGTGGGCTGCAAGACGCATTTGGCACCGGTGTATTACTCGCCGCAGTATCAGGCGGATGGGTTGCCGAGCCAGTGCCAGCAGCCGCCGGCCAAGGATGAGATTGGGCTGGATGAGGATTTCAAGGCGACCTTGCCGTTGGGGTGTGCCAACAATTTGAATTTGATGCAGATGGTGGAGCAGCGGCAGGATTTGAATCAGGGGCGGGCCACTGGCCCGGCGATGGCGGCGCCGGTTGGGCGGGCGGCGCAGGTGTATATCGAGGGGTTTGATCGGGAGCAGTTGCAGCGGCGTCAGGCTCAGCAAGAGGCCAAGGCGGGCGCTCCGGGAGCGGAGCAATGAACCGGCGTTCACATTTCCTCTGTGGGAGCTGGCTTGGCTGCGATAGCGGTATTCCAGGCCCGGCAGATCTGTCTGTCACACCACAGTCCAACTGTGGGAGCTGGCTTGCCTGCGATAGCGGTATTCCAGGCCCAGCAGATATGTCTGTCCCACCACTGCCCAAATGTGGGAGCGGGCTTGCTCGCGAAAGCGGTCTGGCAGGCGACCGGGATCTTGAAGCTTACCGTGTACATATCCATTCCTGCGGTAACGGCTTCTTATGGTTCCGCTCTTACAGCGGGTCACTTTTGGCAAACGCCCCAAAAGTAACCAAAAGGTCTTTGCCCCACCACTCGGTGCCTCGCCTAGGCTCGGCATGCCCGCACTCCGGCCCGGCTCCGCAGGCCGCCGCGACGGGCCATCCATGGCCCGGCGCGGCTAAATCGGCTTCCCTGCCGATTTACCCGCTCCACCGTGCCTGCTTGCGGCCATCGTGGTTGACGGGGCCTGATAGATCAAAAGCAAGATCAAAAGCAGGGCAACAGCAACGGCAAGGTTACGCTTTAGTGCGTGTCCACCAACCCCAATTCACGCGCTTGCGCGACCGGATCGCTGATGGCTTTGATGCGGTTGGCTTCTGTGATCAGGCGTGCACGCTCAGCCGCCGGTATATCGTCCAGCGGCAAGCTGGCCACTCGTTGTTCGTATCCCGCCAATACCAGCACCAACAATTCATTTCGCTGATGCCGTGGCAACGCGCGGGGCGATTGGGTGACGGGGGCGATGGTGTCCAAAGCCTGTTGCGACTGGCCGCCAAGGGCGTAGGCCAGGGCCAGGTTGCAGCGGCTGTCGAGGTCGTCGGGTTGCAGACCCAGGCTTTTGGCGAAGGCGGTTTGTGCCGCCACCGCCTGGCCGTTCAGCACTTGGGCGACGCCCAGTCGGGTGTACGCGACCGGCGACTGGCTGGCCTCTGCGGCTTGGCCCAGGGCCGTCACGGCGCGTTGGGTTTTGCCCAGGCGCAGTTGCGCGGTGCCCAGGCCCAGCAAGGCGTCGGCGTTGTGCGCCTGGAGGCCGAGGGCTTGTTGGAAGGCGCGTTCGGCACCGGGCGCGTCGTTGCCGTCGAGCCGCGCCTGGCCGAGTTTGAGCCACAGGTCGATGCCGGCGCCCGGTTGCTGGGCCGCACGTTCGTACAGCGCCGCCGCGCTGGCGTAGTCGCCGCGTTTGTTCAGGTCGTTGGCCAGCTGCACCGAGCGATCGGTATCGCTCGGTGCAGTACTGGAACAGGCGGCCAGCAACAGGCTGCCGGCAAGCAAAAAGTGTTTGGTCATCGTCACAACTCGTTGGGCGAAGGCGGACGTCATGTAAGCATATTTTCCATGGCGCTCCTATGTCTGTCGGTGCTGTTTGGCGCCTCGATTGCCCACGCCGACGAAGAGCCCGAATGGTTTGCCAAACCCTACGCCTACGTACTGGTGGATCAGGACGTGCGCGCCGCCCTCGAAGAGTTCGGCCACAACCTCGACATCCCGCTGGTGCTCTCGGACAAGGTGCGTGGCAAGGCCCGCAGCACCGTGCGCGCCGCCACCGCCGGGGAGTTTTTGCAGACGCTGTGCAGCACTAACGGCCTGACCTGGTACTTCGACGGCAACCTGCTGTACCTCAATGCCAGCGACGAAATCACCACCAAGTTGTTCAAGGCCAGTGCCCTGAACCTGGACCAGTTGCAGGCGTATTTGAACAACCTCGATGTGTTCGGCCAGCAGTTGTCGATGCGCAATGGTCCCGAGGGCGATGAAGTCTTTGTGTCCGGGCCGCCGCCGTACCTGGCGCTGGTTCAGCAGCATGTGGATCACCTGCAACCCAAGGCCGCGGCGCCCGTCGTCGCGCGCGAGCACGGCGTGCGGGTGTTTCGCGGTGCTCAGGTGAGCACTGAAACCCCTTGATTCACCCCAACCCCAGTAAAGGAGCATGACCATGTCCGTAACCGCCGTAGACAGCAACCTCGCCCCCGGTGGCGCCAGCCCTGAAGCCAAGTTCAACGCCGCGGTGGATAACGCCAAGAGCGCCGACAAACCGGAGATGACCGACGCCGAATTCACCGATGCCCTGATCACCCAGGCGGTCACCATCGGCGGTCAATTCATCATCATGCCCAAGGCGCAGGAAATGCTGAATGACGCCATGTCCGATGACGACGAAGAGTAGGGCGCACCCATGACCATCAGTCTCGCTGCCAGCGCCACGGCCTTGCCGCCGTCCGCCGGCGCGGGGCCCGCCGGGGCCTCGCAGAATCTGTTCGAGCACATGGCCAATACGGCCAAGGGCATGCCCGAGGGCGCCAGCCCCCATCAGATCGGCTCGGGCCTGATGGAGCGCCTGAACAGTTTTATCGACCGCTCCCGGACCTTTTCCGAGCGCGCCGATTTGCTCACCAATAACCCGTCGGCGCCGCCGCCAGTTGCCGCTGCGGATGTCCGCACCTCGGGTGCCTCGCCCACTGCAGAACCGGGCAAGAAAGTCGCCGAGCAGCAGGTCGACCAGATCGTCCATTCACTGGGCAAGATGTTCGACTACTCCATCGAAACCCAGATGGTGGTGCGCGGTGCGACGCAGATTTCCGGTTCCGCCAACACGCTGCTCAAGGGTCAATAACGCCATGCCAAGCCCAAACCGTGCCCTGCGCCTGCTGCTGATCGGCATGCTCGCCAGCCTCTTGCAGGCCTGCGACATGGACCTCTACACCAACCTCAGCGAGCGCGACGCCAACGCCATGGTCGCGGTGCTGCTGCGCGACGGCATCCCGGCGACGCGCAAGGTGCAGGACAACGGCCAGCTGAAAGTGGTGGTCGACGAACAGCGCTTCGCCGAAGCCATGACCCTGCTGGACAACGCCGGCCTGCCGCAGCAGAGCTTCTCCAACATGGGCGAGGTGTTCAAGGGCAACGGCCTGGTGTCGTCGCCGGTGCAGGAGCGGGCGCAGATGATCTACGCCCTGAGCGAAGAACTGTCCCACTCGGTGTCGCAGATCGACGGCATCGTCTCGGCGCGGGTGCATGTAGTGCTGCCGGACAATGACCTGCTCAAGCGAGTGATCTCGCCGTCGTCGGCCTCGGTACTGGTGCGCTACGACCCGGGCACCGATATCAACACCCTGATCCCGCAGATCAAGACCCTGGTAGCCAACGGTATTTCCGGCCTGAGCTATGACGGCGTCTCGGTGACGGCGATCAAGGCCGCCGTGTCCATCAGCCAGAACCCGGCGCAACCGAGATTGGCGCGCTTCATGGGCCTGTGGCTGTTGGAAGACAACCTCAACCAGGCGCGGTTGCTGTTCGGCGGTTTGCTGCTGCTCGCCCTCGGCGCATGCGGCGTGTTGGCCCGTCAACAATGGGCGCGGCGCCAGTCCCAGGCGTTGTATGTGCTCAAGGAGGGTGAATGAGCCTGTTGGAGCGTTGGCAGGGCCTGATCGCCCAACCGTTGCAGTTTGTGCGCGAGCAAAGCCTCGGCGAATGTTTTGGCGAAGGCCTGCCCACTGAGGTGCTGCAAGCCTTGCACGGGCAGCCGCGTTTTCGGTCGCGCCTGGAGCAGTTGCTGGCCAGGCATTATCAGCTTGCGCCGCTTGCGCATCTGGTCACGCCGCCGGCCGCCGATTTGCCGGTGCTGCTGCTGAGCCCGGCGCAATTTGAGCGCCTGCCCAGGCTGTGTGGTGCGATCTGGCATGCGTCGACCTTGAGCCGGGAGATCCGCCGCGAAGTGGTCAATGAGCTGCGCGAAGGCCTCGGCCAGGAAGCCTTTGCCCTGGCCCTGGCGAACCGGCAGTTGGGCGGCGCGGCCGACCTGCTGCGTGAACCCGCCGAGTTGATCGACGCCATCGACCGCGATGGCCTCACCTGTGTCGCCGCCTGGCTGCAGGCCCAGCCCGCCGAGTTGCAGGGCTGGCTGCCCCTGCGTTTTGTCGCACCCAAAGGCTATAGCGGGCGCTTGCCCCGCGACCTGGAAATTGTCCAGACCGTCGCCGCCCGGTTGCTCGCCGAGGAGCATGCCCATGAGTGAATTACCCAGCCGTCCTGCGGCGCGGATTTTGCGCGCCGATGAAGCGGCGTTGTGGACCGATGGTTTCGCCTTCGTGCAAGCCGCCAAGGAACACGCCGAACAGATCAAGGCCGACAGCGACCAGTGGCTGCACACCGCACGTGCCGAAGGCTTTGAAAGCGCGCGGCGCGAAGGCGCCGAACAGGTCGCGCAGTTGCTGCTGGAAACCCAGGCCCAGGTCCAGCATTACCTGGCCGGGCTTGAAGCATCGCTGGCGGATTTGGCCCTGGGCATCGTGCGTGAAGTGCTCGGCGAGCTGGACGACACCGACCGCGTGGTGCGCTGCACGCGCCAGGCGTTGAGCGCGTTTCGCCAAGGCCAGGCGCTGATCTTGTGGGTGCCACCGGCCGAAGTGAACGCGCTGCGCCAACCGTTGCTGAAGGACGGCATCGCCGTGGAGGCCGATGCGCAACTGAGCGCTGGCCAGGCCCGCCTCAGCAGTCCGGCGGGCTCGGTTGAGTTGGGGCTGGAAGCGCAGTTGCAAACCCTGCGTCGCAGCCTGTTGCCCTTTGCCGAAGAGGGCGTGGCATGAACCTCAATCAGTTGCTGCCGCGCCTGACCGAGCGCTTGTCCCTGGCCCGCTTGCGTCCGATGCAAGGCACGGTGCTGAGTATTCGCGGGGTGTTGCTGCGGGCCAGCGTGGCGGGGGCGAGCATCGGCGAGCTGTGTCATTTGCGCGACCCGGTCAGTGGCCGCAGCCTCAGCGCCGAGGTGATTGGTTTTGATGGTGACGAAGCGATCCTGTCGCCCATCGGTTCCATGGAAGGCCTGTCGACCCGCACGCAAATCATCGCCACCGGCGAAAGCCTCGGTGTGGCGGTAGGCGATGCGCAACTCGGACGAGTGATCAGCCCCATGGGCGAGTTTCTCGACGGTGATGGTGTATCGCCGACCCTGAACTTGCAGACCTATCCCTTGCATGCCGAGCCTCCGGCACCGTTCTCGCGGCAATTGATCGTACGCTCCATGGCCTTGGGTATTCGCTCCATCGATGGTTTGCTGACCCTTGCACAAGGCCAGCGCATGGGCATCTTTGGCGAGCCCGGGGTGGGCAAGTCCTCATTGTTGGCGAGCATCATCCGTAACAGTGAAGCCGATGTGATTGTCATCGGCCTCATTGGCGAGCGGGGCAGGGAAGTGCGCGAACTGCTGGACGTGCAACTGGACGCCCAGGCCCGCGCGCGCACCGTCGCGGTGGTTGCCACCTCGGATCGCCCGGCGGCCGAGCGAGTACGTGCGGCGTTTGTCGCCACCACCCTGGCCGAGTACCACCGCGACCAGGGCCGTAACGTACTGCTGCTGATGGACAGCCTCACACGGTTCGCCCGGGCCCAGCGCGAGATCGGCCTGGCCGTGGGTGAGCCACCGACACGTCGCGGTTATCCGCCGTCGTTTTTTGCCACCTTGCCCAAGTTGCTGGAGCGCGCCGGCCCGGGCCCCACAGGCAGCATCACCGCGCTGTACACCGTACTCACCGAAGGCGACGCCGCCAGCGATCCGGTGGCCGAGGAAGCACGTTCGATCCTCGACGGGCACATCGCCCTCAGCGCCGAACTGGCGCAGCGCAACTACTTCCCGGCGGTGGACGTGCTGCGCAGTCGCAGCCGGTTGATGGAGCAGGTGGCGGGTGACGAACACAAACGCCTGGCAATGCGCATCCGTGAATTGATGGCGCGATACGGCGAAATCGAAATGCTGATCCGCGTCGGCGAGTACTCCGCCGGCAGCGACCCCCTGGCCGACGAAGCGATCGCCCGCCATGCCGCGATCGAAGCCTTCCTGCGCCAGAACGCCGACGAACCCAGCAGCCCCGAACACACCTTGACCCGCATGCGCCAGGTGCTGGCATGAGCCCGAAAGCGCAGCAAGATCCAGTGTGGGAGCTGTCGAGCTTCAGCGAGGCTGCGATGGCGTCAGCACTGCCGACATCGCTATCGCAGCCTCGCCGGGGCTCAACAGCTCCCACATTCAATCTTCATGCACTCAGTGAGTGCGCTGTTGGTATGACGATGGAGAAAAGAACCGATGAAGACTGAACAACTGCGCACCCTGCAAACTCTGCGGGTGCTGCGGGAACAACGGGCGGCCAGCCAGTTGGCGGCGCAGCAGCAACGTTGCGCGCAAACCCACGGCGCCCTGACTGATGCCAAGGAGCAATTGCGCCTGCACCGCGAAGCCGTTGCCCGTGAGGCCGGCGAGATTTACGCCTCACTCACAGAGGGCTTGTCGGTGGCCAGTTGGCAGGCAGCCCAGGATCGCCTGCGGGGCTTGTCCGACGATGAGCGCTTGCTCGAGGGCGACGTCACCCACGTGTCCAGCACCCTGCAAACCCAGGAACGCGAGCGTGAGCTGTTTCGCCAGGAACGCCTGAGCCGCCAGCGCCAGTCCGACGCCTGGCAAAGCCTGCTGGACGGGCGTGAAAGCTGCGAGCGGGTCGCCGGTGAGTTGCGTGAAGAACAAGGGCTCGGCACATGATCGTCGCCCTTGCCGACCCGTTGGGCCCCTGGCTCGAACACCACGACCTGGCGCTGCTCACCGTGCATAACCAGCTGCACCGCCGGCGCCATGCGTGGCAGGGCCGTTGTGCCGGGCAGGACTTGAGCGTCGCCTGGGCCGCCGATCCCCAGCCGCTGAAATCGCCTCGGGATGTGCAGCTGTTGCTCGGCCAGTCACCGGTGCGCCTGCGTCTGTCCGCCGCCGCTGTGGAACAAGTGCTGGTGCCGCTGGCGTTGCAGTTCGACGCGCAGGTGCTGCCGTCATTGCCGCGCTCGCTGTTGCTGGAGCTGGCCGTGCTGGATCTGATCGAGCGCCTCGAACCGTTGCTCGGCCACCCCGTGCAGTTGCTCGAAGCCAGTGACGAGGCGCGGTCTTACCCCGTGCACCTGGCGCTGACATTGACCTTCGGCAACACCCCGCCAATGGCCGCCCAGCTCGACCTGAGCGAAAGCGCTGCGTTCCTTGTGGCGCAGTTGCTGGAGCAACACGGCCAGGTCCAAGCCGACCCGTTGCCCGCGCTGCGCCAGACACTCTCGGTGCTCACCGGGCAGCAATGGCTGAGCCTCGGTGAGTTGCGCAGCCTGCAGCCCGGCGATGTGCTGATGCTCGAAGCCGGCAGCGGCCTGCTGTTGGACCTTGAGGGCCGCCTGCAAGCCCGCTGCCGACGCGACGGCTCATCGCTGCAGCTACAGGAACCTTTGAAATCGCCCCTTTTGGACATGGAGAACACAATGACTGATGTCGATGCCGCCGCGGCCCTGGACGATTTGCCCCTCAAGCTGGTGTGCCAGGTCGGCAGCCTGGAACTGACCCTGGCGCAACTGCGGGAGTTGGGCGCGGGCAGCCTGCTGCAACTGAATACGCCGACGGTGGATGGCGTTGACCTGATGGTCAACGGCCGCCGCGTCGGCCAGGGCCAACTGGTGAAAATCGGTGACGGCCTGGGTGTGCGCCTGCTGAGTTTCGCCACCCCATGACCGGTTATCAGCCGAACCTGATCGAGATCATCCTGGTGGTTGCCACCATCGGGTTGATCCCGCTGGCGGTGGTGACCCTCACCGGCTTCATGAAAATCTCGGTGGTGCTGTTCCTGATCCGCAACGCCCTGGGCGTGCAGCAAACGCCGCCGAACCTGGTGCTGTACGGCATCGCGCTGATTCTCTCGGTGTACGTCACTACGCCGTTGATTGGCGACATGTACCGCCAGGTGGAAGGGCGCGACCTGAACATCGAGCACGTCGAGCAACTCAAGGACCTAGGCGACGCCTTGCGCCCGCCGCTACAGGCGCACCTGGCGCGGTTCGCCAATGAGTCCGAGCGCGGCTTTTTCGTGCAGGCCACCGAGACCATCTGGTCGCCGGAAGCCCGTGCCGACCTGCGGGATGACGACCTGGTGGTGCTGATCCCGGCGTTCGTCAGCTCGGAGCTGACCCGGGCCTTCGAGATCGGGTTCCTGTTGTATATCCCGTTCCTGGTGGTGGATTTGCTGGTGTCCAACGTGTTGATGGCGATGGGCATGTCGATGGTCTCGCCGAACCTGATTTCGATCCCGCTGAAAATCTTCCTGTTCGTGTCATTGAGCGGCTGGTCGCGCCTGATGCACGGTTTGATTCTGAGTTACGGCTGAGGCACGACCCATGGGCCAGGACGTTTTCCTGTCATTGATGAAACAGGCACTGATGACCGTGCTGATGCTCTCCGCGCCAGCGCTCGGGGTGGCAATTATCGTCGGCTTGAGCGTGGGCCTGTTCCAGGCGCTCACCCAGATCCAGGACCAGACCCTGCCCCAAGTGGTGAAGCTGGTGGCGGTGCTGCTGACCATCGTGTTCCTGGGGCCGGTGCTGGCCGGGCAAGTGGCGGAACTCGGCAGCCAGGTGCTGGATAACTTCCCGTTGTGGACGCGCTGACTGCCCATGGATGCCAGCCTTACCGCACAGTTTCTCGAAGTCGCCTACCCGGTGATCAGCTCGGCCTCGCTGGCGGCCTGCCGGGCCATGGGCGTGGTAGTGATCACCCCGGCGTTCAACCGCCTTGGGCTCACCGGGATGATTCGCGGCTGCGTGGCCGTGGCGATTTCGATCCCGATGTTCATGCCGGTGTTCGACGCCATGACCTCGATGCCCAACCACGGCAGCCTGTTTATCGCCGGGTTGCTGATCAAGGAATTCCTGATCGGCATCCTGATCGGCCTGTTGTTCGGCATCCCGTTCTGGGCGGCGGAGGTGGCGGGGGAGTTGATCGACCTGCAGCGCGGCTCGACCATGGCGCAACTGGTGGACCCGTTGTCCACCGGGGAATCAAGTGTGATGTCCACGTTGCTGACGGTGATGTTGATCACGCTGTTCTTCATGTCCGGCGGTTTTATCCTGATGGTCGACGGCTATTACCACAGCTACCAATTGTGGCCGGTCACCGCGTTCACCCCGGTATTTGCCAGCTCCGCGTTGCTGGCGGTGCTGTCGATTCTCGACCAGATCATGCGCGTCGGGGTGCTGATGGTCTCGCCGCTGATCATCTCGCTGCTGATCACCGACCTGATGCTCGCGTACCTGTCGCGCATGGCGCCGAACCTGCATATTTTCGACCTGTCGCTGCCGGTGAAAAACCTGTTTTTCTCGATCCTGATGGTAATCTACATCGGCTTCCTGATTCCATTGATGCTGGACCAGCTGGCGGAGTTTCGCGGCACCGTGGAACTGCTGAAAACCCTGGCGGGCATGGAGTAACGCATGGGCGATACCAGCGAAGAAAAATCCCAGCCGGCCACGGACAAAAAGCTCAAGGACGCGCGCAAGAAAGGCCAGGTCGCCAAGAGCCAGGACCTGGTCTCGGGCATGGTCATCCTGTTTTGCACCCTGTGCATCTCAATCCTCGCGCCACGGGCCCAGGCCCAGGTCACCGCGCTGATCGACCTCACCGCGCAGATCTACATCGAACCCTTCGCCACGGTGTGGCCTCGGGTGCTGGACCATGCCGAGCAACTGGTGATCGGCATCACCTTGCCGGTGATGGCGGTGACCACCGGGGTGGTGATCCTGACCAATATCATCACCATGCGCGGCTTTGTGTTTTCCGTGGAACCGATCAAGCCGGAGTTCAAGCGCATCAACCCGGCGGAAGGCTTCAAGAAGCTGTTCGCCTTGCGCAATTTTGTGGAATTCATCAAGGGCCTGATCAAGGTGCATGTGCTGGCCGTAGCGTTCTACGTGGTGGGGCGGCACGCGTTGCAGGCATTGATGGAGTCTTCGCGGTGTGGTGCCGGGTGTATCGAATCGACGTTTTTCCTGGTGCTCAAGCCGCTGGTGTTTACTGTACTGGCGGCCTTCATCCTGGTGGGCGGGGTAGACGTGTTGATGCAACGCTGGCTGTTTGGCCGCGACATGAAAATGACCCGCAGCGAGACCAAGCGCGAGCGCAAGGATATCGATGGCGACCCGCTGATCAAGAGCGAGAGGCGGCGCCAGCGCCAGGAGATGCAGGCGCTTGCCACCAAGCTGGGGCTGGGCCGGGCTTCGATGATGATCGGCACCACCGATGGCTGGGTAATCGGTGTGCGCTATGTGCGTGGGGAAACGCCGGTGCCGGTGGTGGTGTGCCGGGCTTCGCCGGAGGAGGCGTTGGGGATGCTGCAGGAGGCGTTTGATTTGGGCATTCCGCAGGCGCCAGACAAAAACCTGGCGGAGGCGATTGCAAGAAAGACCGTACCGGGAGATCCGGTACCGGATGCTTCGTTTCAGGCGGTGGCGGATTGGTTGGTGGCGGCGCGGTTGATTTGAAGGCTGACGGTCGCTGCTCTGGAACTGATTCGAAACGGGACGCCACAGACCAATAACCCATTGGCTTCTATTTCGCCTGTGCACGGTTCAGGCGAGACAGGTCGGGCAGATGGGAAACGGTTCTGTTGAACGCATCAGGAATATCAATTATGGCGATAAACTCTCATCTCTCTTCCAACACTGCGAGCTTGAACGCTGCTTCTCACGCGCATCCTGTGCGCCCTCCCACCAACCCGTTCGAGCAGTATTCGGATTCCGCAGTAGCTTCGGCGTTTGGCCACCACTTCCAGTCGTTCAAACACCCGACAACGCCGAACGCCACTGTCGGAAAAATCAGGCAAGTCGCAGCGCAATCGCTGACGGGCGATGCCGCCAAGGACAGAGTGACGATGTTGGCCAGGGAAGTGATCAAGCGCGACAACGTGCTCGACGCATTGGATTCGGTGGATGACAAAGGCGTGCGCGATGGAGTGATCGGGCCCTGGAACCCTAAACTGGCGGCTGAGCAGTTGTCGAACTGTCACACGCCACCGCCACCTCCCAAGCCTTGCTGCGCCAAACCGTTCAATATTTATGATCGAATGCCGGATTCGAGCCTGGCGCTGGCGTTTGGTAATAACTACAAGGCGTTTGGCAAACCGGAAAATGGCGTGGCCGACGTTGAGCAGATCTACAACATTGCGGGGCGTCAGCTGTCTGGCAACTGGGCAGAGGACAACATGACGTTGCTTGCCCGAGAAATCGTCAAGCGGTCTCATGTGAGCCACGCGTTGGACTCCATCGATGACAACGGCAGGCAGGACGGCATTATCGGTTATCGCAATGCACAACTGACATCCGCTCACCTGGCGCGCCGCTAAGCACACCGCCCTGGTCCTCAACCCCTGTGGAGCCGTTAAGCTACACAGGGTTTTTACCTTGTGTCAGGGCGATCAGGGCTTGTCTACATCATGATACTCACCGCCATACCCATCCCCCACGCGCCAGATGATGTCGTGGTTCTCATTGGTCCACTCCGACGGTTTCAGTGAGTATTTGTAGTCCTCTGAATTGCGGTTGTTCCCGTCGCCGATAAAGTCCGGATGGTCCCGCCGATGATCGCCGCCACGGATGCTCGAGCGTGCACCCCACTCTTCCTTGCGGAAATCAAAAATACTCTGGTCCTGCGGCGCATCCCGCTGGCCCCAGTCGGACAGGTACGTCTGCAACCACACATACGCCTCATCCCCGTTGGGCTTGAGCAGCCCGTCCTGCTTGAAGTCCTGGATCTGGTTCCAGTTCTGCATCGAGATCTTGTGCAGTTTGTGGGACTGCACGGTGCTCAGGATCGCCCCGACAAACGACAGCGCGCCGGAGATCAAAAAGCCCACCGGCCCCAGGAACGGAATGATCCGCCCGGTTACCCCCAGGGTGGTGAGCACGCCGCCGCCAGCCGCTACCAGGCTGCTGACGCCACCGGCCATGGACAGTGAACCGGAGGCGATTTTCACCGGGTCTTTCTCGCGCACGCCATCACGCAAGGTAAACGCCGCCTGGACCACACTGATCACGCCGCCCGCCACGTCGGTGGCCATGCCGATCACCTTGATCGCGCTGCTGGCGAACTTCGCGCCAAACCCGGCACCTGCCACGCCGCCGCGGCTGGCGATGCCTTTTTCGATACCTTCCTGGACCTTCTTCGCGCCTTCGTCGCTCCAGCCGCCACTGTTGAGGGCCTTGCCCACGTCCTTGCCGTCGTCCATGGCCTGGTCGACGATGTCGAAGTACTTCTTTTGCACCGCCTCGGCGTCCTTGGGCAGCGCGTGGTAACCCTCGCCGGGCTTGGCCCACAGGTCGGGCAGGGAACGGTCGAAGCCCATCAGTTTGTAGGCGTTGGTGCCGCGCAACTTGTCATAGACTTTCAAGCCCAGCGTGGCGAAGTGTGAGCCGGTGCCGAGGAAGCCAAGGAAGTCGTTGGCGATGCCCAGGCGCTTCATCGGTGTGTCGGCGAGCTTGCCGCCCTGGCCCGCGAGTTGGTAGACGATCCGGCCCATGCCGATCGCCCCGCCCACCGAGCCGAGTACGCCGTTGTCCTTGAGGAAGTTGAGGTTCTTCACGAAGGAGCTGCGGTTCTCTTCGCTGAGGCCCGGCATGATTTCCTTGCTCACCGCCTTGTCGATGTCGCTGAAGCTGATCACGCCGTTTTTCTGCCAGGTATCGCCGAGGGAAATCATCGCCTTACCGAAGTCGGCGGCGGCGTTTTTGTCCTTGAGCAATTGGTCGACGAATTTCGAATACACCCCCAGCGCCTGGCGCGGCAGGCCGTCGGCGCTGCCCTTGAGCATCGACAGGATGGCCATGGTGTTGTCGGTGGTGGCCAGGGCGGTATTGTCGTCGGAAATCTTGGTGGGATCGTCCATCAGCTTTTCAACGGCATCGGTGTAGCCGTCGATCTGCAGGTTTTGCAGGAAGTTGTCGGCCTTGGCCGGGTCGATGTCGGCGAGGGCGGTGTAGGCGGTCTGGATTTCCTGGGTGGCCAGTTCGGTCTTGCCGCTGTCCTGCAAGGACTTGATGTACTTGGTGAAATTCTCCGAGGAGGTGCTGTCGATCAGTTTCTGCCGGGTCTCCTCGACCTTGGCCTGGCCGCCGTCGACCTTGCCCAGGGCCGCGTCGTGGTTGGCCTTGATGTCGTGCTGGATGGTCGAGTCGCCGAGCAGGTCGTTGATGGTCTGGTCGATGGCCTTGGTGTCGAAGATGTTGTCGCGCACGTCCCGCGAGGTCACGTCGATGGGCGTGGTGGCGATGCCCTGGTTGCCGAACCCGTGCTCGGGAATGATCGACATGCCGTTGTCGGCCATGCTCCGGGCTTCCACCGCTCGCAGGAACTTGGCGCGCGGGTCGTCCTTGCCGATGCTGCCGTCCTTGACCCCGGCGCGGTAGCTGTCCACCAGGGTTTTCATCGACAGGTCCTGCACCGACAGCGGGTTGCCGCTTTCATCTTTTTCGGTGGTGGCCAGGTTGTCGACGGACACGTCCTTGAGGGGCGGCAGGCCGTTGTCGGTGCGCAGCTTGTCAACGTCGGTGGTCTGCGCGGCGATGTCGCTGCGGTAGCTGGAAATCTGCTCGAACAGCGGTGGGTTGCTGTCTTCCGACACCACGATTTTCTCTTCGCTGCCCCCCGGCTTGTGCTGGGTGAACGCGATCAGGCCGGGGCCATAATCACCGGCACCGCCAACGCTCATGATGTCCTCGGTGGAGGGCAGGTACGCGTCCGGGCCGGCGAGGGTATAACCGTCGCCCTTGGCCTTTTCGATGCCGGCCAGGGTTTGGCCCTTGCTGGTGTAGGCGGCGAAGGCTTCGGGGGTGATGTCCTTGGACACCACCAGCAATTTGCCGTCGGCCTGGTTGACCACGAGGATGCCGTCCATGGGCGCGTCAACCTTGCTGATGTCCCCCAGCTTCAGGCTGGCTTCGTCCTTGCGCAGCAGCGCCTGGCCGGGCAGGGACTGGGCGTTCTTGATGTAGTCGAAGGCTTGCGAACCTTCACTGGCGTGCACGGCGTGGAGGAAGTTGTAGAACGTCCCGCCGGCATTGGGGTTGGGATTACTGAGATCGGCGCCGGGTTGCGGCAGGTCGGCTTCGGACTTGCTGATCATGTACTTGTGGCCCTGGTGTTCAAACAGGATCACCCCGGCGCTGCTGTCTTCGGACACCACTTTCAACTGACTGAAATCGAGGTCTCCCGGCAGGCTGGTGACTGCTTCATAACCCTTGGTCTTGCCGTCATTCAGAGCCTGCTTGGTCACCCCAGCCTGGGTGTAGGTGCTGAAGGCTTGAGGCGTGAGCAATTCGGAGATGACCAGGGTCTTGCCGTTTTCCAGGCTCACCTTGAGGATGCCGTCTTCGGCCTTGCCCACGGATTTGATATTGGCCAGGCGTACGCCGTCGCCGTCTTCGCGCAGCAGTTGCTGGTCGGGGTTCTTCAGGCTTTCGACGATGGCCTTGCCGGCCGGGGTGCCCTGGGTTTCGGCGAGAGTCTGGAGGAAGGTGTACAACGGCGTGCCTTCGTCGGGACCGCCCTGGTTGACCGGGGCCACGGCATGGCCGAAGCGCAGGTTTTTCAGCACGTCGAACCCGTCCTGGGCGTTGGCCGCACCCTCGGCGCTGATCTTGTATTTGGCGCCGTCCTGTTCGAAGTAGATCACCCCGGCGTCTTTGTCCTGGGAGATGACCTTGAGCTTGTCGATGTCGAGTTTGCCCGGCAGGGCGGTGACTTCCTTATAGTCCTCGGGCTTAAGGGTTTTGTCGCCCGGTCCGCTGCTGGCGAGGACTTTGGCTTTGTTCAGGACTGCGTCGAAAACGCGCTCGGGAGCGTTGGGTTGATCGACGCGGGGAGAGGCGGGTTTTTCGGGACGGGTGATCATCGGTTCAGTCCATGTGAGGGGGCGCACGAGGACTCGATCTTAGGGGCTGAAAGCGGGTAAAAGCGGGTTTGTTGGCAACAAGTCACAAGCTTTCACGGGTGTGAATTCGCGGGAATGTCCTCGATGCCTCTCAGCGTCTCCATCGCAGTGGGCAACGCATCCCGACATCAGGTTCAGGTCACCACCACTTCCATTTTCCCTGCTCTTTCAGCGTCGTAATGATCGCTTCGCGTTTGTGCCGGATCTCAAGCATTTTCTGGCGCATTTCCCGGCAGCGGTTGCTGTTGAGGATCAGCAAGCCCACGAGTGGGCCAAGAAGGGCCATGGAGTAGAGGTAGGTGTTGGGGCGGTAGGTGATGGCGGGGAGAGATATCAGCAGACAGACGAAATAGATCCCTACGTTTATCCAGACCCAATGAGGCCGCCCGGACACAACCTGAATCTGCGCCAGGGAAAACAATATGCTTACAGCCAATCCGCCAAAAAACCAATTACGTAGCGTGCGATCTTCGAGGGCATTGTCAAGGTAGGTCACTAAAACCAGGATCCCCATCATTGCGATGGAAAAACATCCTGCAAGCATCCAGCTCGCAATGGTCGGCATATAGCGCTTCAGCAGTGGTCGCGGATCCTCAATGAAAAAAAATGAATAGTAGAGGTCTTTCCCGCTCATTGTTTTCCAGTCTTTAAAGTCGCCGTCCACATTGCTCAGATCTTTTGTCTTTTTGCGTATGTTCACTGGCTAACCTCTTCATAGATTCCGATTGCCAGCGTCTTGACGTTTCCTGATACCGCGCTGCTGGTAAAACCCAGCGTTGCAGCCAAGGCGTCTCTGATGTGGTTGGTGGCGGCGCCTTTGATCATCAGGATGAAGCGGGCATGGCACGCTCACTTATTGTTCCTGTTGGCGCAGGTCACCACCACTTCCATCTTCCCTGTTCTTTCAGCGTCGCAATGATGGCTTCGCGTTTGTGCCGGATCTCAAGCATTTTCTGGTGCATTTCCCGGCAGCGGTTGCTGTTTAGGATCAGCAAGCCCACGAGTGGGCCAAGAAGGGCCATGGAGTAGAGGTAGGTGTTGGGGCGGTAGGTGATGGCAGGGAGAGATATCAGCAGGCAGATAAGATAAACCCCTATATGTATCCAGACCCAATGAGTTCGCCCGGCCAACACCTGCGCCTTGGCGAGAGAAAACACCACGCTCAACGCCAACGCTCCGAAAAAAACGCTTTTGGTGACCACGTCTATTTGGAGTCCGGAGAGATAACTTACTGCCACCAAGAGAGCGGCCATCGCAATCGAAAAACATCCAGCAAGAAGATCTCCCCCTATGACCGGCATGTAACGCTTTAGCAGAGGGCGCGGGTCTTCAATATAAAAAGCCGAGTAATAAAGATCTTTCCCGCTCATTGTTTTCCAGTTTTTTAAGTCGCCACTCAGGTTGTCCAGGGGGGCTGTCTTTTTATGCTTGTTCACTGGCTCACCTCTTCATAGATACCAATAGCCAGTGTCTTGACGTTTCCTGACATGGCGCTGCTGGTGAAACCCAGCGTTGCTGCCAAGGCATCTCTGATGTGGTTGGTGGTCGCTTTCTGCATTTGTGTTGCACTGATGCGCTTGGTGGCCGCACCGGAAGCCTGTTTTAACTTGAGTAGCTTCGGTGTCAGGCGCGGGTCCCTGATCTTGAGCAGCTCATCATTCAGCTTCGCTCGTTCTTGACGGGTAAGTCCTCTCAGCACTTGTCGTAAGGGCTTGCCGGTTACTTTTGTGGTCGTATTGATCGCTTTTATCGTGGTCAACGTTGAGGTCGCGATGCCCAGCAAGGCAACGCTGTCCAATAAAACCATTACGGCCCGATACCAGGCTTCGTTGTCCAGGTAGTCATAAGCTGCAGGAAGCGCAACTTCAAATCCAGTTCGAAGCACTCCCGCAACGCACTGCGCGATACTCGCTGTTGCAGCCGCTTTCCCAATAAACGTAATCACCGCACTGGTCCCGGCCGTAAACGGCATCAGCGCAATCCCACTTGAAATCACCACCCAGCTCAGTATCGCCCCCGTGCACGTCACTGCAGTATTCAACGCCTCGGCCACCCGTTTCGACTCCCGAGGTTCGTGGGCCAGCATCCGCTTGAACTCTGAAGGCCCCACATACCTGGGCGCCTCGCGCAACACCACCTTCTTGGGCACCACGCTGCAAATCGGCTGGAATTCGCGCAGGGTCACTACGTTGAACTGCTCATCGATGTACACCACGCCGGCGCCGATCAGCGCCGGATCGCTGTCGATGGCGAAGAACAACCGGTGCAGGTCGAGGCTGCTTTCAATCCGTTGGCGGGTGGTGAGATGGGCTGAAGGGAATCCGTCTTTCAGCAGGGAAGCAGCCATTCCTTAACTCCTGGAGTTTGCGAGAGCCGAGAGAGTAGAGAGGGCGTGGCGCACATGAATGTAGGAGCGTTCGCTTTTTCAAGACAGGCACTTCCCGATCCCGCTTGGGCGTCTTGTGAGCACCACGCCGCATAAGGAAGAGTGCGCCCCTCGCCACTACCGGCGAAAACCAACACAGGGAGTAAGCATGGCCACTGATATGTTTTTGAAACTGGGCGATATCAAGGGTGAGTCGCGGGACCAGAGCCATCGCGACGAGATCGATATCGCCAGCTGGGCATGGGGTTTGTCCCAGGAGGGTTCCATGCATACCGGCACGGGTGGTGGGGCGGGGAAGGTCAGCATTGCCAACCTGAATCTCAAGAAAGCGCTGGATAAATCCAGCCCCAATCTGATGATGGCATGTGCCAGTGGCAAGCATTATCCGGAGGCGCGTCTGGTGGTGCGCAAGGCGGGCGGCCCAAGCGCAGTGGAGTATTTGATCATCACCTTGAAGGAGGTGCTGGTGTGCGGCTACGACATCCGCACTGAAGATGACAGTGAACGACTTCAGGAAAACATCGCCCTGAATTTTGCCAGCGTGGAAGTCAGCTACCAGGCGCAAAAGGCCGACGGTGCCAAGGAAGGCGGCCCGGTGAAGTTTGGCTGGAACATCCGGCAGAACGTCAAGATTTGACGGGTGAAGCAGGCATGACCTGCTATAGGTCAGGACGACCCTCTATTTTCCCCGGACCTTGTGCTATTGGGATGAACACAATCGCGCGCAGTCGTCGACGAGACTCTCAAAAAAACGCCGGGGATCTGTGAGCGAGCCTGGGAAGTACCGATTGTTTCAGCCTGACCTTGCGTGCCCTACTGGATATCTTGACCGAGCGCTTTAGTCACGCAACAGGCGAGCTACTGCGCGACATACGTAGCTCTGTATTTTAGCTGCGCCAGAGAGGAACGAGACCCTCGTCAATCACCCAGTGAGGTTGGCCGGGCTGGATACAGACACCACCGATCCAGCGTTCCTGGCAGGCGTGGTCCGGCCAGTAAGCCTTGCCGTTCAGAACCTGACGACCCAACGCAGTCAACGCCAACAAACGTTGAGGCCACGGTAGTTGAGTCTCGGACTCGATCAACAGTGGATTATCGCCATCAATCAGTGGCCGCATCAGCGCATGGAACATCATGTCCCCCAGGTACGGCAGCGGTTCACGTTTGCCCATCAACTCGGCAAACACCCTGCCAAACGGCACAGGCCCGGCCTCATCCACGTAGTGCAGGGACAGGCGCTCGGTCAGTGACAAGCCGTCCCGCACACCCGGTAACTCCTGCAACTGTCGACGCAACGCCGGGGCCAGGAAGGGCAGGGATGGGTGGTTGCCCCGGGCCAGTTCCGCCAGCTTGACCGGCGAACTCTCGCAGTACGCCAGCCAGGCCTGCCGCGCCAGATTCAGCATGTCCTCATCGACCCGCCGACGCTGTGGCCATAGCCACGCCAACACTTCAGGCGCCAGTTGGCCAATGCCGATAAAACGTTGCACGCCGGGGATACGGTCGACCTCGATCAGCTCGAGCTTTTCAGGCAAACGCTCAAGCCCTGCCAGCGCCCGAATCAGGAACAACTGGTCGTAAGCATCCGCCTCACACCACAACACGCTATGACCGGCGTTGCCCAGTTGCTCAAGATGCTTGTATTCGTCTGCATGCCGGCGGGACACCTCGGCCTCGTCTATCGCGAACACCTGGCTGATATAACGGCTGCGAACGGCCAGGTATTGCTCGGCTGGCACGTCCTGGACCGGGCCCATGCACAGCGGATCGATCAGCATCCGAAAGTGCCCCTTGAACCCCGCCACACCCAGGCTGTGGGCAATGTCATTGCCGCAGCGCCAGTGGGTGGTGCGGGCCTCGTCGCTGGCCTCGAAACCCGGATGGCGGGCGGCAAAATCCACTGCGTCTACGTGCGCTTTGAGTTTGGGCCAACTAGGGAAACCGAGTTCCTTGGCGATCAGCCATTGAGCATCGGATAAGGTGGGCGTAACGGCGGCATCGGCGCTTTTCAGGCGGCGCAACAGCACCTTGGCGCGCTTGCGTTGCTGCTCAAGGTTGATACGGCCATTAGAGGACGATAATGATTGCGACATACGATCTCCTTGCACAAACCTTGTCCGCTTTAAGGTTGGGAGTCGTAGAAATGTGATATTCAGTCAAGGTCTTGGGCGCAGCCCTTTCCGCGGATGGTGGCGTAGATGACGCCAGGCGGGAAATATAGGCAGTGCAATGATTGATTGCAAGCCGCGCGGTGGATAGTGCGGCTGAGTTGAGCAGGAGAGCGAAATGAAAGTTGGTGTGATTTCCGATACCCACGGCTTGCTCCGTGCCGAGGCCCTGGCGGCCCTGGAAGGCTGCGAGCAGATTGTTCACGCCGGGGATATCGGTAGCCCGGAAATTCTTGAGCTGCTGGCCTCGATCGCGCCGTTGCACGTGGTGCGCGGCAACAACGACCTGGACGCCTCCTGGGCAGAGCATCTGGCGGACCGCCTGGATTTCGAGCTGAATGGCTGGCGGGCACTGCTGGTGCATGACATCGCCGATGTGCCGAAGCAACTGGATCCGGGTATCAGGCTGGTGATCACAGGTCACTCTCACAAGCCATTGATCGAGTGGCGCGGCGAGCGGTTGTTTCTCAATCCAGGCAGTGCAGGGCGGCGGCGCTTCAAGTTGCCGGTGACCCTGGCGCTGCTTGAGGTGCAGGAGAAATCGCTCAAGCCGCGGCTGGTGTCGCTTGAGCCCAAGCGCTGAAGCACCTGTGGCGAGGGGGCTTGTTGTGGCGAAGGAGCTTGCTCCCGCTGGGCTGCGAAGCGGCCCCAATAAAGTCACTGCGATACACCTGAAAAAACACCGTTAATTTCTTGGGGCTGCTGCGCAGCCCAGCGGGAGCAAGCTCCCTCGCCACAGGGGGACGTACCCTGTCTTACCATTGCGTCTAAATCAGGAACAAGGATCATCAAGTCCATGAGCGTATTAGTAGAAACCCGGGCGCTCACGCGTATGGACGAGCGCCGTCAGCTTCAACTGCTGCACCCGACGGATTTCCAGTTGCACCGTGCCGACCGCATCTCCATTACCGGCTCATCCGGTTCCGGAAAAAGCGTATTCCTAAGGGCAATTGCCTTGCTCGACGCGCCCACCTCAGGGGAAATCTTCTGGCACGGGCAACCCATTGCCAACGCGCAAATCCCGCAGTACCGCAGCCGTATCAGCTACCTCTCCCAACGCCCGGCACTGATCGAAGGCTCGGTGGAGGACAACCTGCGTTTCCCCTACAGCCTAAAGGCCCTGCACCACCTGAGTTTCGATGCGGATGCGGTCAAGGCACTGCTGGCCCACGCGGGAAAAGAACCTGGCTTCCTGGCAAAAAATGCCGGCGATTTATCCGGCGGTGAGTCCCAGGTGGTTTCGCTGATCCGCACCCTGCAACTCAATCCTGATGTACTGCTGCTGGACGAACCCACCGCCGCCCTCGACCCGGCGTCATCCCGAGACGTCGAGGCGTTGATCAACGCCTGGGCCGAAGCGGATAACGACCACGCCTACATCTGGGTGTCCCATGACCTTGAGCAGGCACAACGCATGAGCACCACCCACCTGCATATGGACGCCGGCGTGCTGACGGGAGCCGTGCAGCCATGAACTATCACGACCTTACGGCACTGGACATGGCCATCGCCGCCTCGCTGATTTTGATCAACGGCGCGCTGTCACTGCTGCTGCGCCTGGGCCTGGAACGTCAGCTGTTCTGGGCCGCCGTGCGCACGGTGGTGCAACTGCTGGCGATTGGTTACCTGCTGGGCTGGGTGTTCGAGTTCGCCTACTGGTACGTGGTGTTGCCGCTGATGTGCCTGATGACCCTGATCGCCGGGCTCTCGGCCGCCGGGCGCGGCAAGCGGACCTACGCCGGCCAGCGGGCCGACAGCATTGTGTCGGTGTGGGGCAGTTCGTGGTTGGTGACGGCCATCGGCTTGTTCGCGATCATCCGGATTCACCCGTGGTACGAGCCGCAGTATGCGATTCCGATCCTCGGCATGATTCTCGGCAATACGCTCACGGGCGTGTCCCTGGGCATTGAGCGCATGACCCAGGAACTGACCTCGGGGCGCAACACCATCGAGATGATCCTGGCCCTGGGTGGCTCACGTTGGGAAGCGGCGCAGGATGCGATTCGCCAGGCGGTCAGGGCGGGGATGATCCCGACGCTGAACCAGATGACGGTGGTGGGGATAGTCAGCTTGCCGGGGATGATGACTGGTCAGGTGCTGGCGGGAGAAAGCCCGGTGGACGCGGTGCGTTATCAGATCGTGATTATGTTTTTGATTGCTGCGGCGTCGGCGCTGGGCACGGTAGGTGCGGTGTTGCTTACCTACCGGCGGTTGTTTTCTCCGGGGCATCGGTTTTTGCGCTACCGGCTTGAAGAGCGGGTGTGACCCTGGAGGGGAAGGTTTTTTGGGGGGATCTACTGTGTACATATCCGTTTCTTCGGTAACGGCCGCCTATGGTTCCGCTCTTACAGCGGCTCACTTTGGAAAAGCCCCAAAGTAAGCAAAGGGCTCTGCCCCGCCTGTCGGCACCTCGCTTAGGCTCGGTGTTCCCTCACTCCGGCATTGCTCCGCGGGCCGCCGCGACGGGCCATCCATGGCCCGGCGCGGCTAAACCGGCGTCCTGCCGGTTTACCCGCTCCGCACTGCCTGCGTTCGGCCTCGGGCTGAATGGGGCAGTCAGATCAAGATCAAAAGCAAGAGCACAGCGGCCTACAGGCCGGCTTGAGTGTGAAAAGCAAAAGCAAAGCTGCTTTTCTGCTTTCTGTAGGAGCGAGCTTGCTCGCGAAAAACCTGAGATCGCCGCGTTCATCCAGAATGCCAACGTCATCGTTAACGACCTTCGCGAGCAAGCCCGCTCCCACATTCGGACCGTGCCCGCTTTAGCTTCTGATTGTGCTTTTGCTTCACCACACTCAAGCCGGCCTGTAGGCCGCTGTGCTGTTGATCTGCTTTTGATCTTGATCTTAGGCGCCCCGTTAAACCACGCTGGCCGAACGCAGGCAGTACGGAGCGGGTAAACCGGCAGGACGCCGGTTTAGCCGCGACGGGGCAGGGACGCCCCGTCGCGGCGGCCCGCTTCGTGCTGCCGGAGCTGAGGGCACACCGAGCCTAGGCGAGGTGCCGAGTGGTGGGGCAAGAGCGTTTTGCTTACTTTTGCGCTGTTCAAAAGTGAGCCGCTGTAAGAGCGGAACCATAAGCAGCCGTTACCCAAATAACGGATATACACCCGGTCCATCTCCACCAACCCACTTCCTCAGCCCTAACAGCTCCGTAGATATCTGTCAGCTCCCACAGCTTCGCCTATCCTTGCGCAAATTAAGACGCTGAAACGCCCCCGTGGAGCGACTGGAACGACTCCTTGCTCCACTCAGGTCAGAGCGTAGACCACCATGGGAGCCGTTCCAGTCCGGTTCAATCACTCACACCGAAATCCAGCAGCACCTTCATCGCCTGGCTCTTGTCCGCCGCCAGTTCAAAGGCCTGGACCGCCTCGCTGAATGGCACGGTGTGGGAGATTACCGGGCGCACATCAATCAGCTGGCGATTCAGCAAATCCACCGCCTGGGCGAACTCCGAATGAAAGCGGAAGGTGCCTCGCAGGTCGATTTCACGGCTCACCAAAAGGTTGAGCGGAAGCGAGACTTCGCCGCCCAGGCCAACGGTCACCAGCACGCTGCGCGGGGCCATGCATTCCAGGCCGTTGCGCAGGGCCTGGGCGCTGCCGGAGACTTCGAACATCACGTCGAAGTAGCCTTTTTCGGCGGTATAGCGCTTCAACGCGTCGGCGTCTTCGGCCAGGTTATGAGTGCGGCTGGCACCCATTTTCTCGGCGCAGGCCAACGGCCCGGCGGCCAGGTCGACGGCGACGATTTCTCCCGCACCCGCTGCCCGCAGGCTGCCGATCAACAGGTTGCCGATGGGGCCGCAGCCGGTCACCAGCACACGCTTGCCGAAGATCGCCCCGGCGCGCTGGATCGCATGCAAACCCACAGACAAGGGTTCGGCCATCGCACCTTCGGCGAGGCTGACGTGATCGGCCAACAGGTGCGCCTGGTGAGTCTCGATCACCAGGGACTGTTGAAACGCGCCTTGCACGTGGGGGAAGGGCATCGCACTGCCGTAAAAGCGCATGTTCAGGCAATGGTTCGGCAGCCCTTGATGGCAATAGCGGCAACCCCCGCAAGGTCGCGAGGGCGAGACCGACAAGCGTTGGCCGACCTTGAACGGGCCGCCCTCACTGCCCACGGCATCGATCACCGCCGACACTTCATGGCCCAGCACCATCGGCTCGCGCAGGCGCACAGTGCCGAAGCCGCCGTGCTGGTAGTAATGCAGGTCCGAGCCGCAAATTCCGCCCCGGGCAATGCGCACCCGTAACTGGTCGGGGCCGAGGGTGTGAGGTTCGGTTTGCGGTTCTACCCGCAGGTCTTTCGAGGCATGGCAGACGATAGCGTGCATGAAATTCTCCGGGTTACAGCGAGGCGGTGATGCCACCGTCCACGTACAGGATATGACCGTTGACGAAACTCGCGGCGTCGCTGGCAAGGAACACCGCAGCGCCCGCCAGTTCGGCGACGTCGCCCCAGCGCCGGCTCGGCGTGCGTTGCACCAGCCAGTCGCTGAACTCGGGGTTGGCCACCAGATTGGCGTTCAGTTCAGTCTTGAAATAGCCAGGGCCGATTCCATTGATCGTCAGCCCGTGTGGGCCCCAATCGATGGCCATGCCTTTGGTGAGCATCTTCAGCGCGCCTTTGCTGGCGGCATACGGGGCGATGCCCGGGCGCCCCAGTTCGCTTTGCACCGAGCAGATATTGATGATGCGCCCGCGCTTGCGCGGGATCATTGCCCGGGCCACGGCCTGGCCGACAAGGAAGGCGCTGTCGAGGTTGGTGCTCATCAACTCGCGCCAGTGGGTTTCGCTGTAATCCTCAAGCGGTCCGCGCCGTTGCATGCCGGCGTTATTCACGAGGATTTCCAGCGGGCCCAGGCGCTCTTCGATATCCGCCACGGCGGCCAGCACCGCCGCGCCGTCGGTGACGTCGAACGCCTGGGTGTGCACCTCCAGTCCTTCCGCCGCCAGCAACGCGGCACTGTCACGCAAGGTGCTGCGGTTGCGCCCGTTGAGCACCACCCGCGCACCGGCCTGGGCCAGGCCACGGGCGATGGCCAGGCCGATGCCGGCGCTGGAGCCGGTGATCAAGGCCAGGCGGCCATCGAGGCGGAAGTTGTCTAAAACGCTTTGCATGGGATAGATCTCCTAAAGCTTCACACCACCAACGACAGCAGCATGATGAACCCCAGGGCGGCGAAGGAGAGCACG
This sequence comes from Pseudomonas sp. LBUM1641, assembly GCF_059716235.1. Classification (NCBI taxonomy): domain Bacteria; kingdom Pseudomonadati; phylum Pseudomonadota; class Gammaproteobacteria; order Pseudomonadales; family Pseudomonadaceae; genus Pseudomonas; species Pseudomonas sp. LBUM1641. The sequence continues at coordinate 4,652,145 of NZ_CP166815.1, read as the reverse complement.
GTCTCCATCAGCGTCCAGGTCTTGAATGTTTCGACGACGGTCATGTTGAAGTACTGCTTCACCAGCCAGAAACCTGCGTCGTTTACATGGGACAGCACCAGCGAACCGGCGCCTGTAGCGAGTACCAGCAGTTCCCGGTTGACCCCGGGCATCAAGCCGATCACTGGCGCGACGATCCCGGCGCCGGTGATGGTTGCCACGGTGGCCGAGCCGGTCGCCACGCGAATCACTGCTGCTACCAGCCAGGCCAACAGAATCGGCGAAATCTCGGCGCGCACCGCCATATGCCCGATCACATCACCGACGCCGCTGGCCACCAGCATCTGCTTGAAACCCCCGCCGGCGCCGACGATCAGCACGATGGCGGCAGTGGGCGCGAGGCTCGCGTCCAGCAACTTGCTGAGTTGCTCGCGGGAAAAACCTCGGGCGGCACCAAAGGTATAGAACGCCAGGAGCAAGGCGGCGAGGAGGGCGGTGATCGGGTGGCCGATCAGGTCCATCCACACGCGGAACGTGCTGTCGACGGCGAACGCCACATCGGCGAAGGTCTTGAGCAGCATCAGGAACACCGGCAGCAGGATCGTGGTGACGGTGATGCCGAAACCGGGCAGGTTTTCGCCGGAGGATTCTTTCGCCAACTGCTCCATCAATTCCGGGGACGGGCTGCCCGGCACGTAGCGCGAGATCAGGTTGCCGAACAGCGGCCCGGCGATGATCGCCGTGGGCAGGCCGACTACCAGCCCGTAGAAAATCGTCTTGCCGATATCCGCGCCGAAGATCCCGATGGCCAGCAACGGCCCCGGATGCGGCGGCACCAGGCCGTGCACCACCGACAACCCGGCCAGCAGCGGCATGCCGATCTTGATCAGCGACAGCCCGGTACGCCGGGCCACGATGAACACCAGGGGAATCAGCAGCACAAAGCCGATTTCAAAAAACAGCGGGATGCCCACTAGGAATGCGGAAAACATCATCGCCCAGTGCACCCGCTGTTTGCCGAAAGCGCGGATCAGCGTGCGGGCAATCTGGTCGGCACCGCCGGAGTCCGCCATCAGTTTGCCGAGCATGGTACCCAGGCCGAGGATGATCCCGACAAACCCCAGCACCCCGCCAAACCCGTCCTGGAACGCCTTCATCACCTTGTCCACCGGCATCCCGGAGGTCAGGCCGAGAAAGCCTGCGGCGAGGGTCAGTGCGACAAAGGGGTGAACCTTGAAATGGGTGATCAACAATATCAATCCGATAATCGTGACCAATGCATCGAGCAGCAGATACGTGTCGTTAGCCATGCCGAGCATGGTGCCTCCTTGTTCTCATTGTTATAGGCCAAACCCTGTCATATCGTGTATGACGGGCCTTACTTCACCGCAGCACGGGTTCAGCGTCCAATTTTCATTTGTGATCCAGTGATCAAAAACCGTGATAACCGGAGCCTCCTGATGGAACTCAAGCACCTGCGCGCCTTTGTCGTGCTCGCCCAGGAACTGCATTTCGGCCGGGCGGCGGCGCAGCTGTCGATCGTGCAACCGGCGCTGAGCATGCAGATCAAGCTGCTCGAAAGCGGCCTGGGCGTGCGCCTGCTCGACCGCAATCGGCACTCGGTGACGTTGACCGAAACCGGGCGAGTGTTTTTGCCGGAAGCCCAGGCCACCCTGCACCAGGCCGCCCGCGCCGCCGATGCCGCCCGTGCTTCGAACCGTGGGGAAATCGGCCGAGTGCGCCTGGGATTTGTCTCCTCGGTGTTGCCGGAATTGCTGCCGGGGTTGATTCGCGCGGTGCATCAGCGCTACCCGCGAATTGAACTGGAACTCAAGGACATGCCCGGCCCGGATCAGGCGGCGGCGTTGAAAAACGGCCAGCTGGATTTCGGCCTGATGCGTTTACCGGCGGCCTATCCCGGCGTGCAGACCCGCGCGGTGTTGCAAGAAAGTTTTGTGGTTGCCTTGCCCGCGGATCATCCGTTGGCATCGCAGCAGTCGATACAACCGGCGGATTTGCTCAAGGTCCCGGTGTTTATCCTGGCCCGACGGTATGCCCCGGGGTTCTATGACGAGTTCGTCCAGGCCGTGGGCGTGCCGCTGGAGATTGCCTCTGAACTCGGGGAATTCACCACCATGCTGGCGCTGGTCTCGGCCGGGCTGGGTGTCGGTGTGTTGCCGCTGCAGGCGGCCCGGGCGTTGCCGGCCAACTGCGTGTCCAGGCACCTTGAACTGGGGCCGTTCCGGGCCAGGACCGGCCTGGCCTGGACCGAACTCGACAGCGCGGTGAAAACCACCGTGTTCAACCTGATCGGCGAGTTGTTTGGCGAGTGATTATTTCACCTGGTGAAATGCTCGATTGTAAAAACTGGCTATTCTGCTGCGTGCCGTAGCGGCGGAAGATAGCGCCATCGACACGATCACCGGGTCGAGTCCCTGGCACATCGCGGAGCCTGTCATGATCAAACTGTATCGTTACCCCTTGTCTGGCCATTCCCACCGGGTCGAGCTGATGCTGTCGCTGCTGGGCGTGCCCGCCGAACTGGTGCTGGTGGACCTGAAGCAAGGCGCACATAAAGCCCCTGAGTTCCTCGCTACCCTCAACAGCTTCGGCCAGGTGCCGGTGATCGATGACAACGGTGTGGTGCTGGCGGATTCCAACGCGATCCTGGTGTACCTCGCCGGCAAATATGGCAACACCCAGTGGCTGCCGACCGAGCCTTTGGCGTTGGCCCGTGTGCAGCGTTGGCTTTCGGCGGCTGCGGGCCCGCTGCATACAGGACCGGCCGCTGCGCGATTGGTGACTGTGTTCGGTGCCGCACTGGATGCCGAGGCGACCATCAGCCGTTCCCATGCGTTCCTCAACGTGGTGGAGCAACAGTTGCGACAGGGCCGTTTTCTCACCGGTGACCTGCCGACGATTGCCGATATCGCGCACTACACCTACATCGCCCATGCGCCGGAAGGTAACGTCTCGCTGGACGACTATCCGCAGGTTCGCGCCTGGCTGGGCAGTATCGAGGCGCTGCCGGGTTTTGTCGGTATGCAACGCACCGCCGTGGGACTGGCGAAGGCTTGAAGATTTTGTGGCGAGGGAGCTTGCTCCCGCTGGACCGGGCTGGCGCTCCAGTGCGCAGCGCTCCCAGTATTTTGGGGCCGCTACGCAGCCCAGCGGGAGCAAGCTCCCTCGCCACCACCGCTCCCAAGCCACTGGTTTGGTGGACTACATTCGATTAAGGGGGCTCATGGACCGTTTCCAGGAAATGCAGATTTTCCTCGCAGTCGCCGAAGAACAGGGCTTTGCCGCGGCGGCCCGGCGCCTGAAAATCTCGCCCCCCAGCGTGACCCGCGCGATTGCTGCGATGGAGGCGCGTATCGGCACGCAGTTGCTCTCGCGCACCACCCGCAGCCTGCACCTGAGCGAGGCTGGCCAGCGTTACCTGGACGATTGCCGGCGCATCCTCGCCGAGCTGACCGAGGCCGAAGAGGCGGCGGCCGGCAGCTTCTCGATCCCGTGGGGGCACCTGACGGTCACCGCGCCCGTGTTGTTTGGTGAGTTGTTCGTCGCACCGATCCTGGGGGAGTACCTGGACCAGTTTGCCCAGGTCAGCATCAACGCTTTGCTGGTGGACCGTGTGGTCAATATGACCGACGAAGGCGTCGACGTGGCCGTGCGCATCGGGCATTTGCAGGAAAATGGCCAGCAAGCGATCAAGGTCGGCGAAGTGCGCCGCGTGGTATGCGCAGCACCGGCTTACCTTGAGCGGCACGGTCGGCAACTGCACCCCGGGCAACTGCGGGAGGCGAAGATTGTCACCTCGTCTTCCAGCCAGTTGGTCAGCGAATGGCAGTTCAGGGAGGGCAGCCAGCCATTGAGCGTGGCCGTTGAGCCACGCCTGGTGGTCACCGCCAACAACGCGGCAATCAACCTGGCGCGCCTCGGCTGGGGCGTCACGCGGGTGCTGTCTTATCAGGTAGCCAGCGATGTGCGTGCAGGCGCACTGGAAATCATCCTGCAAGACTTCGAGCCGCCGGCATTACCGATCCAGGTGGTGTTCCAGAACAGCGCCCGGGTGCCGGCGAAAATCAATACCTTCGTGGACTTTCTGGTCAGTCGGCTCGGGCAGGACGCCGCGCTCAACCCCGCGATAAAGCGGCCTGCCTGATGGACCGCTATCGCGACATGCAGATTTTCCAGGCGTTGGCCCGGCAGCCGAGCCTTGCTGCGGCAGCCCGCTGCCTGGGCGTCTCGGGGCCTACAGTGATTCGTGCGATTGACCGGCTGGAGGCGCGCTTGCGGGTGCCATTGGTTCAGCGCAGCACCCGGGGTATTCGCCTCACTGAAGCCGGAGCGACGTTCATGGCGGACTGTTCGCGGATCCTGGACGGCGTGAGCGCCGCCGAAGCGTCTGCCAAGGGCGCGCATGCGCAGGCCGAGGGCAATCTGCGGGTGTTTTTTCCGTTCTTGTTCAGCCGTTATGTGATGGCGCCGCTATTGGCCGACTACCTGGATCTCTATCCCGGGGTCCGGGTGTTTGCCCACTACTACGATCACTATCCGAACCTGAATGAAGACGGTCTGGACGTGGCAATCCTGGTGGGAGAGTTGCCCGGTTCATCCCTGATTGCGCGGCCCGTGGGTCATGTACGCAACATCGTCTGCGCCAGCCCTGGCTATCTGCGTGCCCATGGCGAACCGCTGCAACCCGAAGCGCTCAAGCAGCATCGACTGGTCGCCAGCCAAGCTTATTCGGACTGGGTGCAATGGGATTTCCAGGCCTCCAGCATCAAGGCCCGCGCGCGCCTCGGTTGCACTACCGTGCAGGGCGCGATCAATGCGGCGGTGCAGGGCGCAGGATTGATCCGGTGCTTGAGTTATCCGGTCCACGATTACCTGGAGAGCGGCGAACTGCGTCGGGTATTGCAGGCCCATGAACCGCCGCCGCTGCCGGTGCATGTGGTCTACCGCGAAGGGCGCAACGCTTCGATGCGGGTGCGCAGTTTCGTCGATTTCAGTGTGGCGGCTTTGCGTGAACATCCGGCGTTTCATCCACCGAGGGCTTGATCATGAATTACCAGGACGCGTCCCCCGTCTCGCCATGGCATGCCGGCGAGCGGCAGTTGCAGCAAAGTGCCGGCGTGGCTGAGCGCATGGAGGTGATCGGCGCGAAGGTCATACGGGATCACTTGCCGGAGCAGCATCGGGCTTTTTATGAGTTGTTGCCCTATCTGGTGGTGGGCGCCGTGGATGTTCAGGGGCTTCCCTGGGCCACGCTGTTGGAGGGTTCGCCGGGGTTTGTTCATTCGCCCGATCCTCACAGTTTGCGTATCGACAGCTGGCCAGCGGTGGATGACCCCGCCGCGGCCGGGTTGAAAAAAGGCGCGGCGGTGGGGCTGTTGGGCATTGATCTGAATACGCGGCGGCGCAATCGCATGAACGGCATTATAGGTACCGCCGGCGTCGACGGTTTTGCCGTGGAAGTGGTGCACACCTTTGGCAATTGTCCGAAGTACATCCAGTTGCGTGCAGTGGACCCGGGTGTTCGGGGGCAGCGTTCTGCTGAAGGTGCGGTGCAGAGGGCCAACTCGCTCGATGAGTCTGCCCGGGCGCTGATTCGTAGCGCGGATACGTTCTTCGTCGCCAGTTATGTGGACCTGGAGGGGGATGCGGCCAAGCGTTCGGTGGACGTTTCGCACCGGGGTGGCGACCGTGGGTTTGTGCGGGTGGACGGGGACGTGCTGACGATTCCCGATTTTACCGGCAACTCGTTTTTCAACACCTTGGGCAATTTGCAGCTCAACCCGGTTGCCGGGTTGTTGTTTGTGGATTTTGCCACGGGTGATGTGTTGCAGGTTACCGGGCGGGCCGAGGTGATTCTTGAAGGGCCCGAGGTGATGGCGTTCCAGGGCGCCGAGCGGTTATGGCGGGTGACCGTGGAGCATGTGGTTCGGCGGGAGGCGGCGCTGGCGCTGCGTTGGCAGTTCGAAGCGTTTTCGCCCTACAGTCTGTCATTGGGACCTTGGAGAACCTGAGAGGTGCTGGCGAGCCACTCGTGCGACTGAGTTAAAACTCAATTGCGCGGGAGGCGGTGTTTGGTGCAGGGGAATGACGCAATACTCCGTCGGGATTTTGCCTGCCCAATGAAGGGCTGTCCCGAGGTTTCCCAATGAATGCACCAAGCCGCCTTGCGCTGCTGATCACCGCCACTGCTGCCCTGAGCGCCTGTGGCGAATCCTCCAAACTGCCGTTTCAGGCCGGGGTAGGGCCAAGCCCGCAACTGCCCGAACCCACCGAATCGCTGATCCCGACACTTAAGGTGTCCAAGGCCGTTGGTTGGCCAGGCGATGCCCAACCGACGGCGCCGGAAGGGTTTGCGGTGACGGCGTTGGCCGAGAACCTGGACCATCCACGCTGGGTGTACACCTTGCCCAATGGCGACGTATTGGTCGCCGAGAGTAACCATCCGCCCATGCCTGAAGGCGCCACGGACGGCGGCACCGGCCTGCTCGCTTGGGCGCGTCGTACGGCGATGGGGTTTGTGATGGGGCGGGTGGGTGCCGACACGCCGAGTGCTGATCGGATTACGCTGCTGCGGGACGCTGATGGTGATGGGCATGCCGAGGTGAAGAGTGTGTTTCTCAGTGGGCTGACGTCGGCGTTTGGTATGGCGTTGGTGGGTGATGCCTTGTATATCGGCAATGCCGATGCGGTGGTCAGGGTGCCTTATGTTCAGGGCCAGACTCACATCGATGCTGCGCCGGTGAAGGTTACTGATCTGCCGGCCGGGATCAATCATCATTGGACCAAGAACGTTCTGGCCAATCCTGAGGGCACCAAGCTTTACGTGACGGTGGGGTCCAACAGCAATGTGGGTGAGAACGGGCTTGAAGCCGAGGACGGGCGTGCGGCGATCTGGGAGTTGGATCTTGCCAGTGGGCAGAAGCGTTTGTTCGCCAGTGGGTTGCGCAATCCCAATGGGCTGGCGTGGAAGCCTGGTTCCTCGCAACTGTGGACGGTGGTGAATGAGCGCGATGAGATCGGCAGTGATCTGGTGCCGGATTACCTGACTTCGGTGCGGGAGGGCGCTTTTTACGGTTGGCCGTGGAGTTATTACGGGGCTCATGTTGATACGCGGGTGCAGCCTCCGCGTCCGGACAAGGTTGCCCAGGCTATCGCGCCGGACTATGCCCTGGGGACTCACGTGGCGCCGTTGGGGTTGACCTTTTCGGATGCGCGGGGGATGCCGGCGGGGTTCGCTGATGGGGTGTTTGTGGGGGAGCACGGGTCTTGGAACCGTAACCCGCAGGCGGGGTACAAGGTGGTGTTTGTTCCGTTCCGGGATGGTAAGCCTTCGGGTGTGCCCGTTGACTTTCTGACCGGGTTTTTGAATGGTGACGGAGAAGCCCAGGGCCGCCCGGTCGGCGTAACACTGGACGGGCAGGGTGCTTTGCTGGTGGCGGATGATGTGGGGAACAAGGTATGGCGGGTGGCGCGGTTGAAGCCTTAAGGCGGGGTGCTGATGTTGGGGGCATATCCGTTATTTGGGTGATGGCCGCCTATGGTTCCGCTCTTACAGCGGCTCACTTTTGAACAGCGCAAAAGTAAGCAAAACGCTCTTGCCCCACCACTCGGCACCTCGCTTGGGCTCGGTGTGCCCTCAGCTCCGGCAGCACGAAGCGGGCCGCCGCGACGGGGCGTCCCTGCCCCGTCGCGGCTAAACCGGCGTCCTGCCGGTTTACCCGCTCCGTACTGCCTACGTTCGGCCAGCGTGGTTTAACGGGGCGCCTAAGATCAAGATCAAAAGCAGATCAACAGCACAGCGGCCTACAGGCCGGCTTGAGTGTGGTGAAGCAACAGCAACAGCAACAGCAAAACGAGAAGCGGGCACGGTCCAAATGTGGGAGCGGGCTTGCTCGCGAAGGTCGTTAACGATGACGCGGGCATTCTGGATGAACGCGGCGGTCTCAGGTTTTTCGCGAGCAAGCTCGCTCCTACAGAAAAGCAGCCCTGCTTTCGCTCTGGATCTTGCCTCTGCTTCACCACACTCAAGCCGGCCTGTAGGCCGCTGTGCTCTTGCTTTTGATCTGCTTGTGATCTTGATCTGCGGGCCCCGTCAACCACGATGGCCGCAAGCAGGCACGGTGGAGCGGGTAAATCGGCAGGGAAGCCGATTTAGCCGCGCCGGGCCATGGATGGCCCGTCGCGGCGGCCTGCGGAGCCGGGCCGGAGTGCGGGCATGCCGAGCCTAGGCGAGGCACCGAGTGGTGGGGCAAAGACCTTTTGGTTACTTTTGGGGCGTTTGCCAAAAGTGACCCGCTGTAAGAGCGGAACCATAAGTAGCCGTTACCGAAGAAACGGATATGCCCCCACCCCCAACCCCAGCGGAACCCAAATCCCACCCCCCACCCAACGCCGTATACAAATTCACCTCCGCCACCAACTGCGCCAACCGATCCACAATCAAAGCCTGTTGCGAACTGAACAACGACCGCTGCGCATCCAGAAACACCAGATTACTGTCCACCCCACTGCGATACCGGTGCTGGGCCAGGTCGTAATACTTCTGGTTAGCCCGAACAAAATCCCGCTGCGCCGCCAGTTGCTCGTTATACGTCTGGCGCGCCGCCAACCCGTTCGAGACCTCCTGAAACGCCGTCTGAATCGACTTCTCATACTGCGCGACAAAGATGTTCTTCTGAATCTTCGCGTAATCCAGACTCGCCCTCAGACTCCCCGCATTAAAGATCGGCAGATTGATCTGCGGCTGAAACGCCCAACTCCCCGACCCCCCCTGGAACAATCCCGACAAATCCTTGCTGGAGGTCCCCGCGTTGGCCGTCAGCGTAACCGAAGGAAAAAACGCCGCCCGCGCCGCGCCAATATTGGCGTTGGCCGCCTGCAACTGATATTCGGCCTGAACAATATCCGGCCGCCGTTGCAGCAGGTCCGACGGCAACCCGGCCGGCACGCGCGCCACCAAGTCGTCGGACAGCGGCTGTGCCGGCAAAGAATCCGGCACCGGCCCGCCCACCAGCAACGCCAGGCTGTTGAGGTCCTGGGCCACCTGGCGCTGGTAGCGGGCAATGCTTGCTCGCGTGCTCTCGACGCTGGTCTGGGCCTGGATCACATCGATCGACGTGGCCTTGCCCGCCGTTTTGCTGCGCGACGTCAGGCGCAGGCTGTGCTCGTCCGAGGCCAATGTCTGCTGGGCCAGGGCCAGCAGTTCCTGGTCAGCGCGCCAGGTCAGGTAGGCGTTGGCCACGTTGGCCACCAGGCTCAGTTGCGCACTGCGCCTGGCTTCTTCAGTGGCGAGGTATTGCAGCATCGCCTGCTCACTGAGGCTGCGCACCCGGCCGAAAAAATCCAGCTCATAGGCACTCACGCCCAGCGTTGCGGAGTAGGTGGAGGTGATCGCCGATTTGCCGGTGCCCGTGGCACGCCGTGGGACTTTCTGCCGGTTTTCGGCGCCCGTGGCAGACACCGCCGGGAACAGGTCCGCACGCTGGATGCGGTATTGCGCCTGGAACGCTTCGACATTCAGCGCCGCCACCCGCAGGTCACGGTTATTCACCAGTGCCTGGCCAATCAACTGTCGCATCACCGGGTCACGGAACAACTGTTGCCAGTCAGGCCCGGCGGCCGATGGGCCTACCTTGTCCGCGTTGTACACCGGGTACTGCGTCGGCGTTGGCGCCTTGGGCCGCTGATAGTCCGGGATCAGCGAACACCCGCCAAGCACACACACCACGCCGAGCATCAGTTTTTTCATCACGCGCCAACCATCCATTTGGCCAGGCCATGGCGGCCACTCACGCCCAATTTGGCCGCCGCGCGCTTGAGGTAGGTTTCGATGGAGCTGTTTTTCACGCTGAGTTTCTCGGCCATCTGCGGCACGGTTCCGCCGGTCAACAGTCCCAGGCACACCTCTTGCTCCCGCGCCGATAAGGTGATGTCACTGAGTGACAGGCGTTTGTAGAATTCGCGCTGCAATTGCGACTGCTCCAACAGGGTTTTAGAGGGCTCGGGAGCCACCCGCGGCGCCTGTCGATTGATCTGCGCGTGGCGCTCGATCAAGGGCAGCAAGGTTTCCGAAAGGCTCTTGAGAAACGACAACTCCGCCAGGGAAAAGGCGCGTTGGGTATGGGGCCGATAGAACGAAATCACGCAACGCCGATTGGCCTGGCGCGATACCAGGTTGCACTGATGAGAGGTGCCGCGGATGTGAGTGCTGTTGGCCTTGGCATTCATCTGGATCAACAACGGATCATTCATGCCGAGCATTTTCTTCAGCAGCGGATGATCGTCGCGGTGATGCAGGGTGCGCGGTGGCGGCAAGTCCTGCTTCAACCCATCGCTGCCGAGTAGCTTGATATCGAGCACGCAGGCCTGGTGCTCGTCGAGGGTCCATTCACTGAGGTCCACCAGGTGAACCGGTACCAGCTTGTTGACCAGTTGCAGCATGTTCGCTGCGAAGCGTTCAGTGCCTGTGCTTGAAATCAATTCCCCCAACTCGAAATAAAAATGCGGACTTTCCATATTCCGAATACTGCTGGTCAGACTCATAGCCATCTCATCCTTGATGTCGAAAACCGTCGACGGTTGCCCCCGTTCGTCTGCAGGCCTCCCGTTCTCCTTGAACCTGGGTCGGTGCTCGAGGCTTTATTTAGCCACGGGGATTTGTCCTACGTATGTAGCGGAAACGAGGGACACAACCTGCCATAAAAAGCGCGCCATTATTTCGTCATTTCTGACGGGCAAATAACGCGGGGCTACACAGGGAGGGTGTTTTAGAGTTTGTTAACTAGTTGATATAGAACAATTTTATTTGTCTTTAGGAAAAGCCTCGTCTGCAAGGCAGCGGTCAGGGATAGCCAATTTCCTACACCCATTTAATCGATTCAGCACTGAACCATCAGCCAACCCCGGCGCGGTACCTGGCTGTCCGGGTTTCGGGTGACATACGGCCCTTGGGGGCGATGCTTAAATTCCGTTGATTTCGCCTCAATGGGGCGTTGTGCGCCTTATCGACACCTCACATGAGAAGGATCTTATGACGTATTTCCCTCTGACCGCCGCCCAGCGGGATATCTGGCTGGACCAACTGCGCCTCGGCGATTCGCCGCTGTACAACATCGGCGGTTATGTCGACCTCACAGGCCCGGTGAACCCCGCATTGATCCAGCGCGCCATTGAGCAACTGGTGGCCAAGCACGACGCGTTGCGTACGGTGTTAAAGGTGGCGGACGATGGCTTGCCCCGGCAGGCGTTTGCCGAGTCGATGGTGGTATCGGTGCCCCGGCATGACGTCTCGCGGCAGCCGGACCCCGAGGCGGCGGCCGAGGCCTTGCTGCAGGCGCAAATGGCCCGGGCCTATGGGCTGGTCGACGAGCCGTTGTTCCGCTTCTTCCTGGTCAAGCTCGATGAGCAGCATTACCGCCTCGGCACCCAGGCCCATCACCTGATTCTCGACGGCTGGGGCTTTGGCCAGATGCTGCAATCGCTGGCCGTTATCTACAGCGCCCTGGAGCAGGGACGGCAACCGGACCTGTCGGCACCGTCCTATATAGACTTTATCGACAGCGATGAACGCTATCGCGAGTCGGCCCGTTACGCCCGCGACCGCAGTTACTGGCTGGACAAATACCAGGCGCTGCCCGAGCCGCTGCTGACCCCCCGTTACCATGCCAAGGGTCAGGCACCGAGCAACACCTACGTGGCACCCTTTCCGGCGACGCTGCTCAACCGTATGGCGCGGGTGGCGAACCACTACGAGGCATCGGCGTTCCATGTGCTATTGGCCGCGATGTACCTGTACTTCAGCCGCACCGGCCAGCGCCAGGAATGGGTGGTGGGGCTGCCGATTCTCAACCGTTCCAATGCGCGCTTCCGTTCGACCCTGGGACTGTTCACTCAGGTCAGTGCCGTGCGCTTGCAGTTCAGCGACGACCTGCCGTTCAGCGCGTTAGTGCGTGGCGTACGAGACCAGCTCAAGCAGGATTTCCGGCATCAGCGCTTCCCCCTGAGCGAGATGAACCGCGAGCTGGGTCTGCTGCGCGCCGACCGTGGCCAGCTGTTCGACCTGTCGGTGTCCTATGAACAGGACGACCATGAATTTCGCTACGGCCAGGCATCCGCGCGGGCGATCAAAGTCTCCAACCACCATGAGCCGTTGCCGCTTTCGATTCACCTGCGCAGCAATCGCTACCACGACACGGCGTGCCTGCACTGCGTCTACAACGAGGCGTATTTCCAGCAACACGAGGTGCAGGCCCTGGCGGAACGTCTGGTGTATCTGCTGGAACAGGGCCTGGAAAATACGGCGCTGCCCCTGGCTGATTTTTCATTGATCACGCCGGAGGAAGCCGCGCAGTTGCAACGCTGGAACGCCACGGCCCAAGCGTACCCGGCTGCACAAACCCTGCACGGGCGTATCGAAACCCAGGCCGCGCTGACCCCGCATGCGGTAGCCGCGGTGTACCAGGGCCAGCGACTGACCTACGCCGAGTTGAATCAACGAGCCAATGCATTGGCTCATCAACTGTTGGAGCTTGGGGTAAAGCCTGACGACCGGGTGGCCATCGTCGCCCGGCGTGGCCTGGAAACGCTGGTGGGGTTGCTGGGCATTCTCAAGTCCGGTGGCTGCTATGTGCCGGTGGACCCGGCCCATCCTGCCGAACGCCTGAACTACCTGCTCGATGACAGCGCGCCGGTGGCGGTGCTGACGCAGACGGATTTGCTTGAGCGCTTGCCGGAACTGACCGTGCCGGTGATCAATCTGGATCAAGCCACGGTGCAGTTGGCGAGCAACCCACCCGTGGTGATGACGCCCGCCAACCTCGCTTATGTGATCTACACCTCGGGCTCCACCGGCCTGCCCAAGGGCGTGATGGTGGAACACCACACCGTGGCCAATCTGGTGGACTGGCATTGCCAGGCCTTCGACTTGCACGCGGGTGGCCATACCGCCAGCGTTGCCGGTTTCGGGTTTGACGCCATGGCCTGGGAGGTCTGGCCGGCGCTGTGCGTGGGCGCGACCTTGCGCCTGCCGCCGGCCCACGACGGCGCAGAAGACATCGACGCGCTGCTGGACTGGTGGCGCGCTCAGCCGCTGGACGTGTGCTTCCTGCCCACGCCGGTGGCCGAGTACGCCTTCAGCCAGAACATCGAGCATCCGACCTTGCGCACCTTGCTGATTGGTGGCGACCGCCTGCGCCAGTTCAACAAGGCACGCAGTTTCGCGGTGATCAACAACTACGGTCCCACTGAAGCAACCGTAGTTGCCACCTCTGGCCTGGTTGAGGTCGGGCAGCCTCTGCACATCGGCAAGCCCGTTGCGAACGCCACGGTCTACCTGCTGGATGAGCAGCAGCGGCCGGTGCCCATCGGGATCGCGGGCGAGTTGTACGTCGGTGGTAAAGGTGTGGCGCGCGGCTATTTGAACCGTCCGGAAATGACCGCTGAGCGCTTCCTCGATGATCCCTTCAACCCGGGCCGTATGTACCGCACCGGCGACCTGGCGCGCTGGCTGCCGGACGGCAATCTCGAATACCTGGGGCGCAACGACGACCAGGTAAAAATCCGTGGCGTGCGTATCGAACTGGGTGAAATCGAATCCTCCCTGGCGAGTTATGAGGGGGTCACTGAAGCGGTGGTCCTGGTGCGTGAGGGGCAGCTATTGGCCTGGTTCACCGAGCACGCGCCGGTGACGATTGACCTGCTTCGTACCCATCTCAGATCACGCTTGCCGGATTACATGGTGCCGCAGGCCTACGTAAAACTGGACGTGTTGCCCCTGACCGCCAACGGCAAACTCGACCGCAAGGCCTTGCCGGCGCCCGGTGCCAATGCGTTTGTCAGCCGAATCTACGAAGCTCCCCAAGGCACCACGGAAATCACCCTGGCGCAGATCTGGGCCGAGGTGCTGCATGTCGAGCAGGTGGGGCGGCATGACCATTTCTTTGAGTTGGGCGGCCATTCGTTGTTGGCGGTGCAGCTGGTGCAGCGCATGCGCCAAGCCGGGTTGCAGGCGGATGTGCAGGTGCTGTTCGGCCAGCCGACATTGGCCGCGCTGGCGGCAGCGGTCGGCCAGGGCACCGAGCTTGAGGTGCCGGCCAACCGCGTTCCTGCAGATTGCACATTGATTACCCCGGACCTGCTGGTACTGGCCGAGCTGGACCCGCCGACGATCGAGCGCATTGTCGCCGCGATCCCCGGCGGCGGCGCCAATGTGCAGGAGATCTATCCGCTGGCACCGTTGCAGGAGGGCTTGCTCTATCACCACATCACCGACGAGCGTGATCCGTACCAGCAACACGCGATGTTCAGCTTTGCTTGCCGTGAACAGCTCGATGCCTTCGCCCAGGCGCTGCAACAGGTGATCGACCGTCATGACATCCTGCGTACCAGCCTGGCGTGGGATGCCATCGAGCAACCGATGCAAGTGGTGTGGCGCAAGGCGCTTCTGGACGTGGAGCCGTTGGTCCTCCAGGGGGATTCAATCCTCCAACAACTGCGCGAACGCCAGCGCCCACTGAACCTGCGCAAGGCGCCGCTGATGGCCCTGGATTACGCCGAAGACCCGCAGAACCGCCGTTGGGTGGGCATGCTGCGTTTCCATCATCTGGTGAACGACGCCACATCGACGCAAGTACTGATGGCAGAAATCCAGGCACATCTGCTCGGCCAGCAACACCAACTGCCGGAGCCGGTGCCCTATCGCAACGTGGTCGCCCAGACCCGTTCACCGGCACGCCAGGCCGCGCACGAAGCGTTCTTTCGCGAGCGACTGGCGGATGTCGACGAGCCGACCCTGGCCTTCGGCTTGCAGGAGCGCCAGGCGGATCGCCAAGCGACCGAGGAAGCTGATGTGCTGCTCCCCGACGCACTCGGCCAGCGGCTGCGGGAGCAGGCGCGCACCTTGGGTGTCAGTGCGGCGAGCCTGTTTCACTTGGCGTGGGCCCAGGTGCTGGGGCGCGTCTCGGGCCGTGACGATGTGGTCTTCGGCACGGTGCTGCTGGGACGTTTGCAAGCAGGTGAGGGCGCCGACCGTGCCTTGGGCATGTTCATCAATACCTTGCCGCTGCGGGTTCGCCTGGCCGGGTTGACGGTGCGTGAGGCGATCAAGGACACGCAGCAGCAACTCAGCGCCTTGCTCGCCCATGAGCAAGCCTCGCTGGCGTTGGCCCAGCGTTGCAGCGGCGTCACGCCGTTGTTCAATAGCCTGCTGAATTACCGACATGTCTCGGCCGAGGAACTCCAGGCGCTGCAGGCCGGCATCGAATTGCTCAGCAGCGAAGACATCCTCAGCTACCCGCTGATGCTCACGGTGGACGACCTGCCCAGCGGTTTCCGGCTCAAGGCCAAGGCGCCCCGCAAGGTCGGTGCCCAGCGCCTGCTGGACTACCTCGGCACGGTGCTCGCGGGATTGATGGAGACCCCAGAAGCGCGGCTATTCGACGTGGAGGTGTTGCCCGCGACCGAACTGCAACAGCAGCTGGTGGACTTCAACGCCAGCGAAACCGACTACCCCGTGGACCTGACCGTTCACGCCCTGTTCGAAGCCCATGCCCGGCAAACACCCCACGCGGTGGCGGTGCAGGCCGGTGAGCAACAGCTGACTTATCGCCAACTCAACGAGCGCGCCAACCGCCTGGCCTATCACCTGCGCGAGCGCGGGGTGCAGCCGGATTCGCGGGTGGCGCTGTGTGTCGAGCGCGGGTTGGACCTGGTGGTGGGTTTGCTGGCGATCCTCAAGGCAGGCGGCGCCTATGTGCCGCTGGACCCGGGCTACCCCCGCGAGCGTCTCGCCTACATGCTGCAAGACAGCGCGCCAGTGGCCTTGCTGGTACACGGCGCGACCCGCGATTTGCCGGGGGAGGTGTCGATACCGGTGATCGATTTCGACCACTGCGCCTGGCAGCACGCGCCCGAAGGCAATCCGCTGGTGCCGGGCTTGAGCGTCGGCAACCTGGCGTACGTGATGTACACCTCCGGCTCCACCGGCACGCCCAAGGGCGTGATGATCGAGCATCGCGGCTTGGGTAACTTGATGCACTGGGGCTCGCAACTGTGCCCGAATGCCGAGGGTGGCGCGTTGTTACAGCGGGCGCCGTTCAGTTTTGACGGTTCGGTGTGGGAGCTGTTCTGGCCGTTGACCAACGGCATGCGCCTGGTCCTGGCACGGCCCGATGGCCACCGTGAACCGGCGTACCTGGCGCAGGTGATTCGTGAGCAACAGATCAGCGTGATCAAGTTTGTGCCGGCGATGTTGCAGCAGTTTCTGGAGCTGGAAGAGTACGCTCACTGCACCAGTCTTACCGACGTCTTATGCGGCGGCGGCGAGTTGACCGAGGCCTTGGCTCGTGGGGTTCAGGCGCGGTTGCCCGGGGTGCGTTTGCACAACGTTTACGGGCCGACCGAGGCGACGGTGGACAGCAGCGCCTGGACCCTGGAGCCGGGCGCGCCGGTGCCTGGGTTGCAGTTGCCGATTGGGCGGGCGATCAGCAATACCCGGTTGTATGTGCTGGACGAGCATGACCGCCCGGTGCCGCTGGGGTGCAGTGGGCAGTTGCACATTGGCGGGGTGGGCGTGGCCCGGGGGTATTTGGGGTTGGCGCAGATGACTGCCGAGCGGTTTATCGATAGCCCGTTTGTGGTGGGGGATCGGTTGTATCGAACCGGGGATCTGGTGCGGTATTTGCCGGATGGGAATCTGGAGTTTTTGGGGCGTAATGACTTTCAGGTGAAGCTGCGCGGGGTGCGGCTGGAGCTGGGGGAGGTTGAGGCGCGGTTGGGTGCGCATCCTGCGTTGCGCGAGGTGGCGGTGTTGATTCGGGATGAGCGGTTGGTGGCGTATTTCACCGTGCGTGATGGGGCGCCGAGTTTAGAGGCGTTGCGCAGTTACATGGTGGAGGGGTTGCCTGAGTACATGGTGCCTTCGGCGTTTGTGCGGGTGGAGGTGTGGCCGCTTAACCCGGCGGGGAAGCTGGATCGCAAGGGGCTGCCGGAGCCTGGGGTGGAGGCGGTTTTGAGTCGTGCCTATGAACCGCCTCGGGGGGAGGTGGAGACGGTGATTGCTGGGGTTTGGGCGGAGGTGTTGAAGCTGGATCGAGTAGGGCGCCAGGATCACTTTTTTGAGTTGGGGGGGCATTCGTTGTTGGCCGTGGGGGTGGTGGCGCGGATGCGTAAGGCGGGGTTGGAGGTGGATGCTCGTTCGTTGTTCAGTCAGCCGACGGTGGTGGGGTTGGCGGGGGTAGTTGGGAGGAGGGTGGAGCGGGTGGAGGTGGCGCCTGCGGTGGGGATTCCGGAGCTTGGTCGTAGGCGGAGGATTTGAGGGGTGGTGTTGGGTACATATCCGTTATTTAGGTAACGGCTGCCTAGGGACTGTCAGTTTTTTTGTGTGCGGGCCGGTAACGGCCTGCCGTCAGGCAGGCCGTGCTTTTACCAGGTTGGCCTGATAAATCGATCTCCGTACAGAATCGCAAATTGATTCATCGCACTTTTCCAGTCATGGGCCGCCGAGCCCCAGTTTGCAGTGATATTTCGCAGCCCGAGCCAGATCAGTTTGGTTGCCGCATCGTCGGTCGGGAAGTGGCCGCGAGTCTTGATGATCTTTCGTAGCTGAGCGTTGATGCTCTCGATGGCGTTGGTGGTGTAGATCACTTTTCGGATTGCTGGCGGGAAGACGAAAAATGGAATGACTCGATCCCAGGCCCTTCGCCAAGCAGCCACTACCGTCGGGTATTGCTTGCCCCAGGGCCCGGTTTCAAACGCGTCCAGCGCCTGTTCAGCCGCTTCGGCGGTGACCGCCTGGTAGATCGGCTTGAGCGCCTTGGCCAGTTCGCGACGCTTATCCCACGCTGCGTAATCAAGGCTGTTACGGATCAGATGAACAATGCAGGTTTGCAGTGTCGTCGCTGGAAAGACAGCGCCAAGGGCTTCTGGCATGCCTTTGAGTCCATCTGTCACGGCGATCAGTACATCTTCAATACCGCGTGTTTTGAGGTCGTTGAACACCTTCATCCAGAACTTGGCGCCCTCGGTATTTTCGATCCAAATGCCGAGAATATCCCGTGTGCCGTCAGGCAGAACACCCAGTGCCAAGTAGATCGCCTTATTACGCACCAGTCCTTCTTCGCGGATTTTGACCCGCAGGGCATCGAAGAAAATAACCGGATACATCGGCTCCAAGGGCCTCTGTTGCCATGCGCCGATCTCAGCCATGACCTCGTCGGTCACCGAGCTGATGAAATCAGGCGAAACGTCCGTACCGTACTGCTCGGAGAGAAACGCGCGGATCTCTCTGACCGTCATGCCGCGGGCGTACATAGCGATGATCTTGTCATCGAAACCGGTGTAACGGCGTTCGTGCTTGGGGATCAGAATGGGCGAAAAACTGCCGTCCCGGTCACGCGGAATATCCAGCCGGAGCGGCCCATCGCCCGTGAGAACCGTCTTGCCGCTTTTGCCATTACGCTGGTTGGTTTCATCCTCTGGGCGCTGCGCGCCCGGCGGATAGCCCAGGTGATGGCCGAGCTCGGCATTCAAGGCTCGCTCGATCAGAGCCTTCTTGAAAGCCGCTGAGGCGTCTTCGATGGCCTCGGCGGTCATCATGCCGTCAGCGAACTGCTCGAGCAGCTCTTTCGGGATTTTTGGTAGTTCACGCAGCGGTGGTTTCTTTTTGGTTGGCATACATGCACCTCTTGCTCATGGTATGCCCGAACACAAAATTTCTGACACCCCCGCTGCCTATGGTTCCGCTCTTACAGCGGGTCACTTTTGAAAAGCGCAAAAGTAACCAAAACGCTCTGCCCCGCCTGTCGGCGCCTCGCCTAGGCTCGGCGTACCCTCACTCCGGCATTGCTCCGCGGGCCGCCGCGACGGGCCATCCATGGCCCGGCGCGGCTAAACCGGCGTCCTGCCGGTTTACCCGCTCCTCAATACCTGCGTTCGGCCTCGGGCTGAATGGGGCAGTCAGATCAAAATCAAAAGCAAAAGCACAGCGGCCTACAGGCCGGCTTGAGTGTGGTGAAGCAGAGGCAAGATCCAGAGCGAAAGCAGGGCTGCTTTTCTGTAGGAGCGAGCTTGCTCGCGAAAAACCTGAGAACGCCGCGTTGAACCAGAATGCCCACGTCATCGTTAACGACCTTCGCGAGCAAGCCCGCTCCCACATTTGGACCGTGCCCGCTTTAGCTTCTGATTTTGCTGTTGCTGTTGCTTCACTACACTCAAGCCGGCCGGTAGGCCGCTGTGCTGTTGATCTGCTTTTGATTTTGATCTTAGGCGCCCCGTTAAACCACGCTGGCCGAACGCAGGCAGTACGGAGCGGGTAAACCGGCAGGACGCCGGTTTAGCCGCGACGGGGCAGGGACGCCCCGTCGCGGCGGCCCGCTTCGTGCTGCCGGAGCTGAGGGCACACCGAGCATTAGCGAGGTGCCGAGTGGTGGGGCAAGAGCGTTTTGCTTACTTTTGCGCTGTTCAAAAGTGAGCCGCTGTAAGAGCGGAACCAATAGCGGCCCTGACCGCAGCAACGGATATGCCCCCCCCTCCAAGCCACCCCAAAAAATACGAAACTCCCCCAAAGCCAACCGCTTTGTCCCCGCTTCCCATGTCACCCCCCACCCCCCGAATCCTCTAATTTCCAAACCCTGCGGGACGCCACCCGATCCTCGACCGCGCCCGCGCTTTAACCCGGGCCTCCCAGGCGCTTACGCGACAGCTGAAAACGGACTTTCTCCTCAACCGTATCCGACTCAAAACAGCAGGTTACCCCATGCAGTTCAGCAAATTACTGGCAGCTCTTTCCACCCACCCGATCCGCCTGCAAATGGACGAAGGCGACCTGATCATCCTGGGTGACGACGACGCGCTGGATGACGCCCTATGGGACCAACTGATCGCCCACAAACCCCAACTGCTCGACCTCGTCGCCCAACACGGCGGCGACTGGCTCAGCCCGGCCTATCGCATCACCCCGGACATGCTGCCCCTGGTCAACCTCGACCAACCCGCTATCGACCGTATCGTCGCCAACATCCCCGGCGGTGCGGCGAATGTGCAGGACATCTACCCCCTGGCGCCGCTGCAGGAAGGCATGCTTTACCACCACCTGTCAGCCCACCAGGGCGACCCCTATGTGCTGCACGCCCAGTTCGTGTTTGATAGCCGCGCCCGTCTTGGAACCTTTGCCCAGGCCCTGCAATGGGTCATCGACCGCCACGACATCCTGCGCACGTCGATGGCCTGGGAGCGCCTCGACGAACCCCTGCAAGTGGTCTGGCGCAAAGCCTCGCTGGCCTGTGAAGAAGCCCGCCTCGATGGCGATGCAATGACCCAACTGCAAGCCCTCTACGACGCCCGCAACTACCGCATGGACCTCGGCCAGGCGCCGCTGCTGCGCCTGGTGTTTGCCGAAGACCCGCGCAACCAGCGCGTGGTTGCCATGCTGCTGTTCCACCACACCATCCTCGACCACACCGCCCTCGACGTGGTGCGCCGCGAGATCCAGCTGCACCTCGCCGGCCAGACCGAACAGGCCGGCGCCCCGGTGCCGTTTCGCAACTACATCGCCCAGGTCCGCCACGGCGTCAGCGAACAGGCCCACGAAGCGTTCTTCCGCGAAATGCTCGCCGACATCGATGAACCAACCCTGCCGTTCGGCCTCCAGGATGTTCAGGGTGACGGCCATGGCATCGACGAAACCCGCATCGCCGTCGACAGCGATCTAAGTCGCCGTCTAAGGGCCCAGGCCAGGCCGTTGGGTGTCAGCCCCGCCAGCGTGATGCACCTGGCACTGGCTCAGGTGCTGGGCAAGGTCTCCGCCCGCGAGTCCGTGGTATTTGGCAGCGTGATGCTCGGCCGCATGGGCGCAGGCGAGGGCTCCGATCAGGCCCTGGGCATGTTCATCAATACTCTGCCACTGCGGGTGGACGTGGGCGAGCAAAGCGTGCGCAACGGGGTGCAAACCACCCACAAACGCCTGACCGAATTGCTCAACCACGAACACGCCTCCCTGGCCCTGGCCCAGCGTTGCAGTGGCGTGGCCGCGCCCACACCGCTGTTCAGTGCAATCCTCAACTACCGTCACAGCGATGCATCGGACACCCAGGCGGTGATCGACATCGCTGAAGGCATCCAGGTGCTCGGCGCCGAAGAGCGCACCAACTACCCGTTGACGGTCAACGTTGATGACCTGGGCGAGGGCTTTGCCTTTACCGTGATGGTGGACGCCTCCATCGGCGCGACGCGCATCGCCGATTACCTGCACACCGCCCTGGAAAACCTGGTGCTGGCCCTGGAGCAAACACCAGACGCACCGTTGCACGGGCTGGGCATCCTGCCTGCTGCCGAACGCCAACATCTGCTGCACGGCCTTAACGCCAGCACCCAGCACTACGCCGATTCAGCCCTGATCCACCAGCAAGTCGAAGCCCACGCCGCCAGCCATCCCGAGGCCATCGCGCTGCGCTTTGAACACGAACATCTGAGCTACCGCGAGCTGAACGAACGCGCCAACCAGGTCGCGCACTGCCTGCTCAGGCATGGCATTCGCCCCGACGACCGGGTGGCGATCTGCGTCGAGCGCGGCCTGGAAATGATCATCGGCCTGCTGGGCATTCTCAAGTCCGGGGCGGGCTATGTGCCGATCGATCCGGCCTACCCGCTGGACCGCATCGCCTACACCCTGCAAGACAGCGCGCCGCTGGCAGTGCTGGTGCAGGACAACACCCGCCACCTGGTGGGCGACGTCACGTCGATCGACCTCAACAGCCAGCAGCACGAGCCCATCGTTAACCCCAACGTTGCGATCAGCTCGTCCAGCCTCGCCTATGTGATCTACACCTCCGGCTCCACTGGCTTGCCCAAGGGGGTGATGATCGAACACCGCAACGTCGCGCGGTTGTTCAGCGCCACCGAGCACTGGTTCAAGTTCAACGCCAGTGACACCTGGGCGCTGTTCCATTCGTTTGCCTTTGACTTCTCCGTGTGGGAAATCTGGGGCGCGCTGATGCACGGCGGGCAGTTGCTGGTGGTACCGCAACTGGTCAGCCGTTCACCGGACGAGTGTTATGCACTGTTGTGTGAAGCCGGTGTGAGCATCCTCAACCAGACGCCGAGCGCGTTCCGCCAGTTGATCGCGGCACAGGGCCGCAGCCAGCAACTGCATTCCCTGCGCCAGGTGATCTTTGGCGGTGAAGCCCTGGAGCCGGGCATTCTCAAACCGTGGTACGCCCGGGTGACCAACTCGGGTACGCGGCTGGTCAACATGTACGGCATCACCGAAACCACCGTGCACGTGACCTATCGTGCGTTGGAAGCAGCAGATGCACTGCTGGTGGGCGTGAGCCCGATTGGCGTGCGCATTCCCGATTTGCAGTTGTACGTGCTGGACGCCCGCCGCGAGCCAGTGCCGAGCGGTGTAGTCGGTGAGTTGTACGTCGGCGGTGCCGGGGTGGCGCGGGGTTATCTCAACCGCGATGAGCTGACCGCCGAACGTTTTCTGGCGGACCCCGTCACCGGCCTGCGCCTGTACAAGACTGGTGACCTCGGCCGGTTGCTGGCCGACGGCAGTGTCGAGTACCTGGGGCGCAACGATGACCAGGTGAAGATTCGTGGTTTCCGTATCGAACTGGGGGAAATCGAAGCACGCCTGGCTACCTGTGAAGGCGTGCGCGAAGCCGTGGTGATTGCCCGCGAAGACGAGCCGGGCGACAAGCGGCTGGTGGCCTACGTTATCCCCCAGCAGGATCACGCACCCACGGCCGCCGAGCTGCGGGACCACCTGCTGCTGTCCCTGGCCGAATACATGATGCCCAGCGCCTTTGTGCTGCTGGACTCGTTCCCGCTCACCACCAACGGCAAGCTCGACCGCAAGGCCTTGCCGACACCCGACACCGACGCCCTGGCCCGTCGTGGTTATGAAGCGCCACAAGGCCCGGTGGAAACCGCGATCGCCCATCTTTGGCAAGACCTGCTGAAAATCGACCGGGTCGGGCGCCAGGACAACTTTTTCGAACTGGGTGGCCACTCCTTGCTGGCGGTCAAGCTGATCGAGCGCATGCGCCAGCTGGAGCTGAGCGCCGATGTGCGGGTGCTGTTCGGCCAGCCAACGTTGGCCGCGCTGGCCGCTGCGGTGGGCGGGCAGCATGAAGTGCAGGTCCCGGCCAACCTGATCAGCGAAGCAACCCGGCACATCACCCCGGACATGCTGCCGCTGGTGGACCTCGACCAACAGGCCATCGACCACATCGTCGCCAACGTACCCGGCGGCGTCGGCAACGTGCAGGACATCTACGGCCTGGCCCCGTTGCAGGCCGGCATCCTCTACCACCACCTGGCGACCACCGAAGGCGATCCCTACGTGTTGCAGGTGCAGTTCAGCTTCAGCGGCCATGAGCCGGTCGAGGCGTTTATCCGTGCGCTGCAAAGCGTGATCGAGCGCAACGATATCCTGCGTACCGGCATCATGTGGGAAGGCCTGGACGAGCCGGTGCAGGTGGTCTTGCGCCAGGCACTGCTGGTGGTTGAGCGGGTCGACGTCGATCCACACGACGACGTTCTGGCACAACTGCAAGCACGCTTCGACCCACGCCACTATCGCCTCGACCTGTCCCGTGCCTCGCTGATGCGTTTTGCCTACGCCGAAGAGCAGGGCCGTCATGTCGGCATCCTGCTGCTGCACCACATCCTGCTGGACCACACCGCGTTGCAGGTGCTGGTGGAAGAAATGAGCGCGAGCCTCGCAGGCGAAACCGGCTTGCTGCCGGACGCCGTGCAATACCGTAACTACGTGGCCCAGGCGCGCCTTGGTGTGAGCGCTGCGCAGCATGAAGCGTTCTTCAGCGAGATGCTCGGCGATATCGACGAGCCGACCCTGGCCTTCGGTTTGCACGACGTGAATCGCGATGGCAGCGGTGTGCGGGAAGCGCACTTGCCAGTGGACCCGGCCCTCAGCCTCGGCCTGCGGGAGCAAGCCCGGCAGCTCGGCGTCAGCGCCGCCAGCCTGGTGCACCTGGCATGGGCGCAAGTCCTCGGCCAGGTATCGGGCCAGGACGACGTGGTATTCGGCACGGTATTGCTGGGCCGCCTGCAAGGCGGCGAGGGCGCCGACCGGGCGCTGGGGATGTTCATCAATACCTTGCCGTTGCGGGTCAGCGTCGGCGCGGTGGGTGTGCAGGCCGGCGTACGCGCCACCCACGCGCGGCTCGCGCAGTTGCTGGGGCATGAACATGCGTCGCTGTCCCTGGCCCAGCGTTGCAGTGGCGTGTCCGGTGCGCTGCCGCTGTTCAGTACCTTGCTCAACTACCGCCACAGTGCCCCGGGCGAAGCGCCGGGAGCCAGCCCGTTCGCCGACGCCGGGATCGAAATTCTCAGCTCCGAGGAACGCAGCAACTACCCGCTGGTGCTGAACGTCGATGACCTCGGTGTGGGCTTTGCGCTCACGGTGCAGGGCGTGGCCGAGGTGGATGTGCAGCGCGTTGGCGACTACATGCTCAGTGCCTTGCGCAACCTGGTGACGGCGCTGCAACAGGCGCCGACTACTGCGCAGCATCAAGTGTCGATCCTGCCAGCCGCCGAGCGCCATCAAGTGCTGGTGGAATTCAACGCCACGGACTGCGCTTACCCGGCTGGGAGCACCGTTCACGCTCTCTTCGAGGCCCAGGCCCTGGCCAGCCCGGAAGCCGTGGCGGTGGTGCACGGCCATGCGTCGCTGAGTTACCGCGACCTCAACCTGCGGGCCAATCGCCTGGCTCACTACTTGATCGATCAAGGCGTAAAACCGGGGGACAGCGTGGTCATCGCGCTGCCACGCTCCATCGACCTGCTGGTCAGCCAGTTGGCGATCCTCAAGTGTGCGGCGGTCTACGTACCGCTGGACGTCAACGCGCCTGAAGAGCGCCAGGCGTTCATGGTGCAGGACAGCCATGCCAAGCACGTGCTGCGTGACATCGCCGCGCTGAACCTCGACATGCAGCCAACGCATAACCCGAACCTCGCCCAGTCGGCGGAAAGCGTGGCGTACATCATGTACACCTCCGGTTCCACCGGTGCACCGAAAGGTGTACAGGTGCCCCATCGCGCGGTCACCCGGCTGGTCATCAACAATGGCTACGCCGACTTCAACTCGCGTGACCGGGTGGCCTTCGCCTCGAACCCGG
The DNA here is from genome assembly GCF_059716235.1 of Pseudomonas sp. LBUM1641. Taxonomy (NCBI): domain Bacteria; kingdom Pseudomonadati; phylum Pseudomonadota; class Gammaproteobacteria; order Pseudomonadales; family Pseudomonadaceae; genus Pseudomonas; species Pseudomonas sp. LBUM1641. The sequence goes on along the minus strand of NZ_CP166815.1, from coordinate 4,627,009 downwards.
CGTTCGACGCCAGTACCCTCGACGTGTGGGCGCCGCTGCTCAATGGCGGCTGCGTGGTGGTGGTCGAACACGCCACCTTGCTGTCCCAGGCTGCTTTCGCCGCCCTGTTGCAGGAGCAATCCGTCAGCGTTCTGTGGATGACGGCGGGGCTATTCCACCAATACGCCGATGGGTTGATGCCGATGTTCCGCCAGCTGCGCTACCTGATCGTCGGCGGCGATGTGCTCGACCCGCAGGTGATCGGCCGGGTGCTTGAGCACGGCGCGCCGCAGCATCTTCTGAATGGCTACGGCCCCACCGAAGCCACCACGTTTTCCACCACCTTCGAGATCACGTCAGTGGGTGAGGGCGGTATTCCGATTGGCCGACCCATTGGCAACAGCCGTGCCTACGTGCTGGATGCGCGGCAGCAGCCGGTGCCGCTGGGCGTTGTCGGCGAGCTGTACATCGGTGGCGCGGGCGTGGCCAAGGGTTACCTGAACCAGCCGCAACTGACCGCCGAGAAGTTTATCGTCGATCCGTTCGGCGACGGCCTGCTGTACCGCACCGGCGACCTGGCGAGTTGGCAGGCTGACGGCACCTTGCTGTACCAGGGCCGCAACGACCATCAGCTGAAAATCCGGGGTTTCCGTATCGAGCCCGGTGAAATCGAAAGCTGCCTGGCCGACTTTCCCGGCGTGAAAGACACGGTGGTGCTGGCCCGTGAAGATGAACCCGGCGACAAGCGCCTGGTGGCGTACTACACCGCCCAGGCGCCGTTGAGCATTGAGGCGTTGCGTGCGCACCTGCAAAGCCGGCTGCCGGACTACATGGTGCCGTCGGCCTATGTCTGGCTGGAACTGTTGCCGCTGACCGCGAATGGCAAGCTGGACCGCAAGGGCCTGCCTGCGCCCGATCAAGACTCGTTGCTCAGCCGTGGTTTCGAAGCCCCCGAGGGCGAGGTAGAAATCCTGCTGGCGCAGATTTGGCAGGACGTATTGAAGGTCGAGCGGGTCGGGCGCTTTGATCACTTCTTTGAACTCGGTGGCCATTCCTTGCTGGCGGTAAGCCTGATCGAACGCATGCGCCAGGCCGGCCTGAGCGCCGATGTGCGGGTGTTGTTCAACCAGCCAAGCCTCGCGGCGCTGGCGGCGGCGGTAGGCAGTGGCCGGGAAATCGTGGTACCGGCCAACGGCATTGCGCCGGATTGCCAGCGCATCACGCCGTCGATGCTGACCCTGGTCAAGCTGGATCAAGCCGCCATCGACCGTATTGTGGCCACGGTGCCTGGCGGTGCGGCCAACGTGCAGGACATCTACCCGCTGGCACCGTTGCAGGAAGGCATTCTTTACCACCACATCAGCGCCGAACAGGGCGACCCGTACCTGCTGCAATCGCGCATGGCGTTTGACAGTGTCGAGCGTTTGCAGGCCTTCATGGGCGCGCTGCAAAAGGTCGTGGCGCGCCACGATATCCTGCGCACCGGCGTGGTGTGGGAAGGCTTGGACAGCCCGGTGCAAGTGGTCTGGCGCCATGCTGAACTGGTGGTGCAGAACGTTGCGCTGGACCCGGCTGATGGCGACGTGATCGAACAACTGCACGCACGCTTCGATGCCCGCCACTATCGCCTGGACATCACCCAGGCGCCGTTGCTGCGCATGGTGTATGCGCAGGACCCGGCCAACCAGCGGGTCGCGGCGATCCTGCTGTTCCATCACCTGGCGCTGGACCACACCGCCATGGAAGTGGTCGGCCAGGAAATGCGTGCGTTCCTGTTCAGCCAGGTCGATGACTTGCCGGTTGCGGCACCGTTCCGTAACTACGTGGCCCAGGCTCGCCTGGGTGTCAGCGCCCAGGAGCACGAGCAGTTCTTCCGTGAAATGCTCGTCGACATCGACGAGCCCACGCTGCCTTTCGGCGTGCAGGATGTACAGGGCGATGGCCGGGATATCGAAGAGGCCGAATTGCCCGTCGATGCAGGGCTGGCTTTGCGGATTCGCGAGCAAGCCCGGCAACTGGGGGTCAGCGCTGCGAGCCTGATGCACTTGGCCTGGGGCCAGGTACTCGGCCTCGCATCGGGCCGTCAGGACGTGGTATTCGGCACCGTATTGATGGGCCGCATGCAAGCCGGCGAAGGCGCCGACCGCGCGCTGGGCATGTTCATCAACACCTTGCCGTTGCGGGTGGATGTGGGCGCCAGCGCGGTTCGTGCCGGGGTCAAGGCGACCCACGCCCGGCTCAGCGCGTTGCTGGGCCATGAGCATGCATCCCTGGCGCTGGCCCAGCGTTGCAGCGGTGTGCCGACCTCGATGCCGTTGTTCAGCGCCTTGCTCAACTACCGCCATAGCACCCCGGGTGAAATGGCCCGCGACGGCCACGGCATCTGGGAAGGTGTGCAGTTGCTGGGCGGCGAAGAGCGCAGCAATTACCCGCTGACCTTGAGCGTGGACGACCTGGGCACAGGCTTCGGTTTGACGGTGCTGGCTCTGCAGTCCATCGGTGCGCAGCGCCTGTGTGACTACATGCACAGCGCGCTGGAACAGCTGGTGGCGGCCCTTGAGCAAGCGCCGCAAACGCCGCTGAATCAGTTGCCGGTACTGCCTGCTGGCGAGCGCGAAAAACTCCTGCGTACCTTCAACGCCACCGCCCGTGATTACCCCCAAGGGCAAACCCTGCACGCTGCTTTCGAAGCCCAGGCCGAGCGCCTGCCGCAGGCAATTGCGCTGACCCAGGACGGCCAGCAGCTGACGTACCAACAGCTCAACCAGCGCGCCAACCAACTGGCTCATCACCTGCTGGCATTGGGTGTGCAGCCCGACGACCGCGTGGCAATCTGCTGCCGACGCGGGCCGCAGATGCTGGTGGGCCTGCTGGCGATTCTCAAGTCGGGCGCCGCCTACGTCCCGGTAGACCCGGCTTATCCGGCCGAGCGCATCGCTTACCTGCTGCAAGACAGCGCACCGGTCGCGGTACTGGCCGAGGAGAGCACCCGTGGCGTGCTCGGTGAGGTGGCCATCGTCGACCTGCATGGCGCGTATTGCGGTGAGACCAATCCCCAGATCGCCAGCCTGACCCCGACGAACCTCGCCTACGTGATCTACACCTCCGGCTCCACCGGCCAGCCCAAAGGGGTGATGGTGGAACACCGAACCGTGGAAAACCTGGTGCACTGGCACTGCGAAGCCTTTGACCTCCACGCCCATAGCCACACCAGCAGCGTGGCCGGTTTCGGCTTTGATGCCATGGCCTGGGAAGTCTGGCCAGCGTTGTGCGTAGGGGCGACCTTGCACCTGCCACCGGCCCAGGTGGGCAATGAAAACATCGATGAATTGCTGGCCTGGTGGCTGGCCCAACCGCTGGACGTGAGCTTCCTGCCCACGCCGGTGGCCGAGTACGCCTTCAGCCAGGAGCTTCAACACCCAAGCCTGCGCACCCTGTTGATCGGCGGTGATCGCCTGCGCCAGTTCAATCAGGAGCGCCGTTTCGCGGTGATCAACAACTATGGCCCGACCGAAGCCACGGTGGTCGCTACCTCTGGCCGCGTGCACACCGGTCAGCCGCTGCATATCGGCAAACCGATGGCCAATGCCGCGGTGTACCTGCTTGATGAGCAACAGCGTCCGGTGCCGGTGGGTGTGGCAGGCGAACTGTATGTAGGTGGCAGCGGCGTGGCCCGTGGCTATTTGAATCGCCCGGACCTGACTGCCGAACGCTTCCTTGATGACCCGTTCAACCCGGGCCGCATGTACCGCACCGGCGACCTGGCGCGCTGGCTGCCGGACGGCAATATTGAGTATTTGGGCCGCAACGACGACCAGGTAAAAGTCCGGGGTGTGCGCATCGAGCTGGGGGAAATCGAAACCCGCCTGGCCGCCGTCGATGGCGTCAAGGAAGCCGTGGTGCTGGTGCGCGACGGCCGCTTGGTCGCCTGGTTCACCGAGCAAACCCCGCTGGATATCGAAACCCTGCGCGCCGAGCTGCACAGCCAATTGCCCGAGGCCATGGTGCCGGTGGCCTACGTCAAACTCGACAGCTGGCCCCTGACCGCCAACGGCAAGCTCGACCACAAGGCCCTGCCGGCGCCGGATCAGGCCGCCATGCTCAGCCGTGAATACGAAGCGCCACAAGGCGACGTCGAAACCACCCTGGCGCGGATCTGGGCCGAGGTGTTGCAGGTGGAGCAAGTGGGCCGCCATGACCACTTCTTTGAACTGGGCGGGCATTCATTGCTGGCGGTGAGTCTGATCGAGCGCATGCGCCAGGTCGGCCTGAGCGCCGATGTGCGGGTGCTGTTCAGCCAGCCGATATTGGCCGCATTGGCAGCGGCGGTGGGCAGTGGCCGGGAAGTGGTGGTGCCGGTCAATCGCATCGCTGCCGATTGCCAGCGCATCACGCCTTCGATGCTGTCCCTGGTGGAGCTGGATCAGCCGACCATCGACCTGATCGTCGCCAGCGTGCCAGGTGGCGCCGCCAATGTGCAGGACATCTACCCGCTGGCGCCGTTGCAGGAAGGTATTCTTTACCACTACATCACGGCGGAGCAGGGTGACCCGTACCTGCTGCAATCGCACCTGGCGTTCGATACCCAGGCGCGCCTGGAGAGCTTCGCCCAGGCCCTGCAACAGGTGATCAATCGCCACGACATTCTGCGCACCGGCGTGGTCTGGGAAGGCCTGGCGCAGCCGGTGCAGGTGGTGTGGCGCAAGGCTGAATTGCAGGTCGAAGCGTTGCACCTGGAGGGGGACGTACTGGCCGGCCTGCATCAGCGTTTCGACGCCCGACGCTATCGCCTTGACATCGACCAGGCCCCGCTGATCCGCCTGATGTACGCCAATGACCCGGCCAATCAGCGCGTGGTGGCGGTGCTGCTGTATCACCACATCGTGCTGGACCACACCGCGTTCGACGTGGTGCTGCGGGAAATGCAGGATTACCTGCTGGGCCACGCCGCACCGCAGGCCGCGCCGATGCCGTATCGCAACTACGTGGCCCAAGCGCGGCTGGGTGTCAGCGAGCAGGAGCACGAAGGCTTCTTCCGCGAGATGCTTGGTGATATCCATGAGCCGACGCTGCCCTTCGGCTTGCAGGATGTGCAGGGCGATGGTCGGGATATCGAAGAATTCACCCACCACCTGGACGCGGCTGTCAGCCGTCGCTTGCGGGCCCAGGCGCGCCTGCTGGGCGTGAGCAGCGCGAGCCTGTTCCACTTGGCGTGGGGCCAGGTATTGGCGGTGACGTCGGGCAAGCCGAACGTGGTGTTTGGCACCGTGCTGGTGGGCCGGATGCAGGGGGGCGAGGGGGCGGATCGCGCCCTCGGTGTGTTCATCAATACCCTGCCATTGCGCCTGGATATCGACGGGCAAAACGTGCGCGACAGCGTGTGCGGCACCCATGCCCGGCTCACCGCGCTGCTGGGGCATGAGCATGCGTCCCTGGCCCTGGCCCAGCGTTGCAGCGGGGTGGCGGCGCCGTTGCCGCTGTTCAGCTCGATGCTCAACTACCGTCACCGTGGCGGCGCCACCCGGTCACAGGACGCGCAACACGCCTGGGAAGGCATGCAGACCCTGACCAACGACGGGCGCACAAACTACCCGTTGACCCTGAACGTCGATGATCTGGGGGACGGTTATGACTTCACCGCGTTGACCCTGGCGCAGGTGGGTGCACAGCGGGCCTGCGGTTATATGCAGACGGCGTTGACCCAGCTGGTGGATGCCCTGGAGCATGCGCCGCACCAGGCTCTTGATCGCCTGCCGATCCTGGGGGATGCAGAGCGTAAACAGCTGCTGTTTGACTTCAACGCCACCGAGGTGGATTACGATCTGGCGCAGACCCTGCACGGGATGTTCGAAGCCCAGGTTGAGCGCACCCCCGATGCGCCGGCGGTGAAGGCGGGCGAGCAACGCCTGACTTACGCCGAGCTGAACCAGCGGGCCAACCAGTTGGCCCATCACCTGCGCGGGCTCGGTGTGCAGCCGGATTCGCGGGTGGCGATCTGCGTCGAGCGCGGCCTGGAAATGGTCATCGGCCTGTTCGCGATCCTCAAGGCAGGCGGCGGTTATGTGCCGCTGGACCCGGCCTACCCGCTGGAGCGCCTGGCCTACATGCTACAAGACAGCGCGCCGGCAGCGGTGCTGGTGCAGGGCGAAACCCGTTCGCTCTTGGGCAATGTGACGGTGCCGGTGGTGGATCTTGACCGGAACGCCTGGCAGCACCTGCCAGTGGTCAACCCACAGGTCGAAGGACTGACCCCGCAGCACCAGGCCTATGTGATCTACACCTCTGGCTCAACCGGCCAGCCCAAGGGCGTGATCAATGAGCACGCCGGTGTGGTCAACCGCCTGTTGTGGATGCAGGACGCCTATGGCCTGAACGCCACTGACGCGGTGCTGCAGAAAACCCCGTTCAGCTTCGACGTATCGGTGTGGGAGTTCTTCTGGCCCTTGTTCACCGGGGCACGGTTGGTCATGGCGCGCCCCGGCGGGCACAAGGACCCGGCTTACCTGTGCGAAGTGATCGAGGCGGAACAGATCACCACCTTGCACTTTGTGCCGTCGATGCTCGACGTGTTCCTGGCCCACGGCGATGTCAGCCAGAGTGCCGGCCTGCTGCGGGTGATGTGCAGCGGCGAAGCCTTGCCGGGCAGCCTGGTGCGACGCTTCAAGCAGCAGTTGCCGGGCATCGGTTTGTACAACCTGTATGGCCCGACCGAGGCGGCGGTGGATGTGACCGCGTGGAACTGCGCAAGGCCCGAGGTGCCGGATAACACACCGATCGGCAAGCCGATTGCCAACACCCGCATGTACCTGCTGGACGCCCAGTTGCAACCGGTACCGCTGGGGGTGGTGGGCGAGCTGTTTATCGCCGGTGTACAAGTCGCTCGCGGCTACCTGCATCGTCCTGAACTGACCGCCGAACGTTTCCTCAAGGACCCGTTCAATGCCGGCCGGATGTATCGCACCGGTGACGTCGGGCGCTACCTGCCAGACGGCAATATCGAGTACCTGGGCCGTAACGATGACCAGGTGAAAATCCGTGGCCTGCGCATCGAACTGGGGGAAATCCAGGCGCGGCTGACCGAATACCCGCAGGTCAAGGAAGCAGCGGTGTTGGCCCGGGATGAGCGGCTGGTGGCGTACTACACCGGCGTGCAGGCCGATATCGAACAGCTGCGGGCGCACCTGCTGGCGCGCTTGCCGGACTACATGGTGCCCGCCGTGTTCGTGCACCTGGACGCCTGGCCCCTGAGTCCCAACGGCAAGCTGGACCGCAAGGCCCTGCCGGTGCCGGGTGTGGGATCGCAGATCGTGCGCGAGTACGAAGCCCCGCTGGGTGACACCGAAATCACCCTGGCGCGGCTGTGGGCCGAGCTGCTGAAGGTGGAGCGGGTAGGGCGACACGACAACTTTTTTGAACTGGGCGGGCATTCGTTGCTGGCCGTCAGTTTGATCGGACGCTTGCGTCAGGAAGGCATGGAAGCCGATGTGCGGGGCCTGTTTGAACAACCGACCCTGGCCGGCTACGCCGCAATTACCGAACGAATGGAGATCGTCCTGTGAGCATCATCGAACTGTTGGCGACACTCAAGGCCAAGGACGTGCAACTGGCGCTCAAGGGTGATCAGCTGTCGGTGCAAGGCAACAAACAGGCCTTGAGCGACACGGCATTGGTGGCCTCGCTGCGCGAACACAAGCCGGCGCTGATCGAGCTGATCAAGGCCGGGGATTACTCGGCGACCAAGGCTGGTGAGGTGCAGGTGCCGGCCAATGGCATTGCGCCGGGCGCTACCTTGATTACCCCGCAGATGCTGACCCTGTCGACGCTCAGCCAGGCGTCCATCGACTGCATCCTCGAGACCGTCGAGGGTGGCGTCGCCAATGTGCAGGACATCTACCCGCTGGCGCCGTTGCAGGAGGGCATCCTCTACCACCATGTGAGTGCCGAACACGGCGACCCGTACATCATGCAGTCGCTGTTTGCCTTCGACAGCCTCGAGCGTTTCGAGGGGTTTGCCCAGGCCCTGCAACAGGTGATCGACCGCCACGACATCCTGCGTACCGGGGTGGTGTGGGAAGGCCTGGAAGAACCGTCGCAAGTGGTCTGGCGCACGGCACGCCTGCCGGTGCAGGCGATTGAGCTGGACCCGGCCGACGGTGATATCGCTGCCCAGTTGCACCGATTGTTCGATGGCCGTCATTACCGCATGGACGTGACCCGGGCACCGCTGCTGCGGCTGGTGCGCGCCCGGGATGCAGCCGGCCAGCGTGTGGTGGCGATGCTGTTGTTCCACCACATGGCCCTGGACCACAGCGCTTTGGAAGTGATCTGTCACGAGATGCAGGCCTGCCTGCTGGGCAAGGCCGAGCTGTTGGGCCAGGCCGTGCCGTTTCGCAACTATGTCGCCCAGGCGCGGCTGGGAATCAGCGAGCAGCAACACGAAGCGTTCTTTCGCGAGATGCTCGGCGACATCAGCGAACCCACCTTGCCCTACGGCTTGCAGGATGTGCAGGGTGACGGCGACAACATCGAAGAAATCAGCCTGGCGCTGGCCCCGCAACTGAGCCGGCGTTTACGTGCCCAGGCCCGGCAGTTGGGAGTGAGTGCCGCGAGCCTGTTCCATATGGGCTGGGCCCAGGTGCTGGGAGTGCTGGCGGGCAAGGAACAGGTGGTGTTCGGCACGGTGCTGATGGGTCGCATGCAGGGCAGCCACGACACCGACCGTGCCCTGGGGATCTTTATCAACACCTTGCCGTTCCGGGTGGATGTGGGCGCCGAAGGCGTGCGCGCCGGAGTCAAGGCCACCCATGCCCGGCTCACCACCTTGCTGCGCCACGAACACGCAGCGCTGGCCCTGGCCCAACGGTGCAGCGGCGTGGTGGCGCCGACGCCCCTGTTCAGCGCGTTACTCAACTACCGCCACAGCGCCGGCAGCGCGAGTGCCGAGGCGGCATCGGCCTGGCAGGGTATTCAGGCATTGCGTTCCGAGGAACGCACCAACTACCCGTTGACCCTGAGCGTCGACGACCTGGGCGAAGACTTCAGCCTGAGCCTGTTGGCCAGTGCCCAGGTGGATCCGCAGCGGGTGTGCAGCTATCTGCAAACCGCACTGGAAAACCTGGTACAGGCGCTGGAGCAGGCGCCCGACACCTCGTTGAATCGTCTGTCGGTGCTGCCCGAGGCTGAGCGGCGGCATCTGCTGGAGCAATTCAACGCGACAGCGGTCGACTTCCCCCAAGGCACCACCCTGCACGGGCGTATCGAAGCGCAAACGTTGCTGACCCCGGACGCGGTGGCCGCCGTGTATCTAGGCCGTCAGCTGACCTACGCCGAATTGAACCAACAAGCCAACCTGCTGGCCCATCACCTGCTGGCCCTGGGGGTAAAACCCGACGACCGTGTGGCCATCGTCGCCCGGCGCGGGCTGGACACCCTGGCCGGATTGCTGGCGATTCTCAAGGCTGGCGCCTGCTACGTACCGGTGGACCCGTCGCACCCGGCCGGGCGCCTGAGCTACCTCCTCAGTGACAGCGCCCCGGTCGCGGTGCTGACGCAACACGCGCTGCTGGAGCGCCTGCCCGCACTCGACGTGCCGGTGATCAACCTGGACCGTTTTACCTGGCATCACCATACGGCCAGCAACCCGCAGGTCGCTGTCACACCGTCCAACCTGGCCTACGTGATCTACACCTCTGGCTCCACCGGCCTGCCCAAAGGCGTGATGGTGGAACACCACACCGTGGCCAACCTGGTGGACTGGCATTGCACCGCGTTTGACCTGTGCGCCGGCCGTCACACCGCCAGCGTCGCCGGGTTCGGCTTTGATGCGATGGCCTGGGAAGTCTGGCCGGCCCTGTGCGTGGGCGCGACCTTGCACCTGCCGCCGGCCCACGACGGTGCAGAGGACATCGACGCGCTGCTGGAGTGGTGGCGCGCGCAACCGCTGGACGTGTGTTTCCTGCCCACGCCGGTGGCCGAATATGCGTTCAGCCAGAACATCGAACACCCGACCCTGCGCACCTTGCTGATTGGCGGCGACCGCCTGCGCCAGTTCACCCGGGCCCAGCGTTTCGAGGTGATCAACAACTACGGCCCCACCGAAGCCACGGTGGTCGCCACCTCCGGGCGGATTGAACCTGGGCAGCCGTTGCACATTGGCAAACCTATCGCCAATGCCACGGTTTACCTGTTGGACGAACTGCAGCGCCCGGTGCCCATGGGCGTTGCCGGTGAACTGTATGTGGGCGGCAAGGGCGTGGCGCGGGGTTATCTCAACCGGCCGGAATTGACCGCCGAACGCTTTTTGGATGACCCTTTCAATCCGGGCCGCCTGTACCGAACCGGCGACCTCGCGCGCTGGTTGCCGGACGGGAATATCGAGTACCTGGGCCGCAACGACGACCAGGTGAAAATCCGTGGCGTGCGCATCGAACTGGGAGAAATCGAAACCCGCCTCAACCAGTTGCCCGGCCTTCAGGAAGTGGTGGTGCTGGCCCGTGAAGACCAGCCCGGCCAGCCCCGGCTGGTGGCTTACTTCACCGAAAACCCGCAGTTCGACCCCCTCGATGTGGGCGAGATTCGCGCGCACCTGGTGGCGCATCTGCCGGACTACATGGTTCCGGTGGCCTACGTAAAACTCGATGCATTGCCCCTGACTGCCAACGGCAAGCTGGACCGCAAGGCCCTGCCAAAACCGGACCTGGCCGCCGTCTTCACCCGTGAGTACGCGGCGCCTCATGGCGATATCGAAACGGTACTCGCGCAGATCTGGGCCGATGTGCTGCAAGTGGAACGTGTTGGGCGCCAGGATCATTTCTTTGAGTTGGGCGGCCATTCGTTGCTGGCCATGCGCATGGTGTCCCAGGTTCGCCAGCGGCTTGGGGTTGATCTGGCGCTGGGCGATTTGTTTGCCAATGCCGAACTGGCGGCGGTGGCGCAGGTGCTTGCCCAGTCCGGGCGCAGCACCTTGCCGGATATCCTGCCGGCGGCGCGGGACACGGATTTGCCGTTGTCGTTTGCCCAGCAACGCTTGTGGTTTCTGGCGCTGATGGAAGGCGCCAACACCGCCTATAACATTCCTATCGGCCTGCGTTTGCGTGGGCAGTTGCACGTCGACGCGCTGCAACGGGCCCTGGCGCGGATTGTCGCGCGGCACGAGACCTTGCGCAGCCGGTTCGCCCAGCAGGATGACCACGCCCACGTGCTGATCGTGCCGCCTGAAGAGGTGATGCCGCTGCAAGTGCAGGACCTGCGTCGTCACCCCGAAGCACAGCAGGTGCTGGAAGCGTTGATCCAGGGCGAAGCCTCGGCGCCCTTCGATTTGCAGCGCGGCCCGTTGCTGCGCGGGCGCCTGGTGATCATGGCCGAGGATCATCACGTGTTGCTGCTGACCCTCCACCACATCGTGTCCGATGGCTGGTCCATGGGCGTGCTGACCCGCGAATTGATGGCGTTGTACCAAGCCTTCAGCCGTGGTGAGGCTGACCCATTGCCGCCATTGCCGATCCAGTACAGCGACTTCGCCGTGTGGCAGCGCCTGTGGCTCAGCGGCGAAGTGTTGCATCGCCAGAGCAGCTACTGGCAACAAACCCTGGCCGGTGCCCCGGCGTTGCTGATGTTGCCGACCGACCGCCCACGCCCGGCCCAACAGGACTACGCCGGCAGCAGTGTCGACGTGCGCCTGGATGAACGCCTTACCGCCGGGCTCAAGGCCCTCAGCCAGCGCCACGGCACCACGCTGTATATGGTGATGATGACGGCGTGGGCTTCGTTGCTCGCGCGCTTGGCCGGGCAGGAGGAAGTGGTGATTGGCTCGCCCGTCGCCAACCGCCAGCGGGCCGAGGTGGAAGGCTTGATCGGGCTGTTCGTCAACACCCTGGCGGTACGCATCGATACCTCGGGCGAGCTGAATGCCGAGGCGCTGCTGGCGCGGGTCAAGGGGCTGGCCCTGGACGCCCAGGCTCATCAGGATCTGCCGTTTGAGCAGGTGGTGGAAATCACCCGGCCATTGCGCAGCCTGGCTCATAGCCCGCTGTTCCAAACGATGCTGACGTGGCAGGACAGTGACGCGCCGGTCCTGGCCCTGGGGGATTTGAGCCTTGAAGGGATTGTGGAGGACAGTCACTTTGCCAAGTTCGACCTGTCCCTGAACCTCGGCGAGACCCGGGGCGAAATTCGCGGCACTCTGGAATACGCCATCGCCTTGTTTGATGAGTCGACCATGCAGCGTTATGTCGGCTACTTCACCCGGGTGCTGCAGGCCATGGTGGATAACGATCAGGCGGTGCTGGAGCACGCTGAATTGTTGGACGCGCGGGAGCGCCAGCACCTGCTGTTCGACTTCAACGACACCGACGTGGATTACAACCTCGAGCAGACGCTGCACGGTATGTTCGAAGCCCAGGTTGCACGAACGCCGGATGCGCTGGCGGTGAAGGCAGGCTCGGAGTGCCTGAGCTATCGCGAGCTGAACGAACGGGCCAATCAGTTGGCGCACCATCTGCGGGAGCTGGGTGTTCAGCCGGATTCGCGGGTAGCGATTTGCGTCGAGCGCGGCCTGGAGATGGTCATTGGCCTGTTCGCGATCCTCAAGGCGGGCGGCGGCTATGTGCCGCTGGACCCGGCGTATCCGCTGGAACGTATCGCCTACATGCTCAAGGACAGCGCCCCGGCAGCCGTGCTGGTGCAGGGCGAAACCCGTGCGCTGCTGGGCGGCGTCACAGTGCCGGTGGTGGATCTGGACCGGAGCACCTGGCAGCACCAAGCAACGTCCAACCCGCGAGTGGATGGGCTGACCGCGCAGCATCAGGCCTATGTGATCTATACCTCGGGTTCCACCGGCCAACCGAAGGGCGTGATCAACGAGCACGCAGGCGTGGTCAACCGCCTGCTGTGGATGCAGGACGAGTACGGGCTGACTGCGCAGGACAGGGTGTTGCAGAAAACTCCGTTCAGCTTCGACGTGTCGGTGTGGGAGTTTTTCTGGCCGCTGTTCACCGGCGCCCGGTTGGTGATGGCGCGTCCTGGCGGGCATAAAGACCCGGCCTACCTGTGTGATGTGATCGAGTCCGAGCAGATCACCACGCTGCACTTTGTGCCTTCGATGCTGGACGTGTTCCTGGCCCATGGCGACGTCAGCCAGAGCGCCGGGCTGGTGCGGGTGATGTGCAGCGGTGAAGCGCTGCCCGGCAGCCTGGTGCGCCGTTTCAAACAGCAGTTGCCGGGCATCGGTTTGTACAACCTCTACGGCCCAACGGAAGCGGCGGTGGACGTGACGGCTTGGGATTGCGCCGGACCGGTTACGCCAGACAACACGCCTATCGGCAAGCCGATTGCCAACACCCGCATGTACCTCCTGGACGGGCAGTTGCAGCCGGTGCCGTTGGGTGTGGTGGGCGAGCTGTTCATCGGTGGCGTGCAAGTGGCGCGGGGTTACTTGCACCGTCCTGAGCTGACGGCCGAACGCTTCCTCAAGGACCCGTTCAGCAACGGCCGGATGTACCGCACCGGCGACGTCGGGCGCTACCTGCCGGACGGCACCATCGAGTATTTGGGCCGCAATGACGACCAGGTGAAAATCCGTGGCCTGCGCATCGAGCTGGGTGAGATTCAGGCGCGACTGCTGCAATTCCCGCAGATCAACGAAGCCGCTGTGGTCGCCCGCGATTCCCGTCTGGTGGCCTACTACACCGGCGTGCAGGCCGACATCGATGCCCTGCGCAGCCACCTGCTGGAACAGCTTCCCGACTATATGGTGCCGGCGACCTTCATGCACTTGGAGGCCTTGCCCCTGAGTCCCAACGGTAAGCTCGACCGCAAGGCATTGCCGGTACCGGGTCTGGAATCGGTGATCGCCCGGGAATATGTTGCGCCCGTGGGTGAAACCGAAATCACCCTGGCTGGCCTCTGGGCTGATTTGCTCAAGGTGGAGCGGGTGGGGCGGCATGACCATTTCTTCGAGCTGGGCGGCCACTCGCTGTTGGCCGCCAGCTTGATCGGCCGCATGCGCCGCGTCGGGTTGTCGGCGGATGTGAAAGTGTTGTTTGGCCAGCCCACCCTTGCAGCCTTGGCGGCTGCCGTGGGTGGTGGTCGCGAAGTGGTGGTGCCGGCCAATGGGATTGCCGCGGATTGCAGGCGGATCACCCCGGACATGCTCCCGCTGGTGAACCTGGAGCAGTCCGCCATCGACCGCCTTGTCGCGAGCATTCCCGGCGGCGCGGCCAACGTGCAGGACATCTACCCGCTGGCGCCGTTACAGGCCGGGATCCTGTATCACCATCGCGCAGTGCAACAGGGTGATGCGTACCTGTTGCAGGCGCAGTTCGCCTTCGCCAGCGTCGAGCGCCTTGAAGCGTTTGCCCAGGCCTTGCAGGCGGTGATTGAACGGCATGACATCCTGCGCTCGTCGATGCACTGGGACGGGCTGGAAGAACCGGTGCAAGTGGTGTGGCGCCAGGCATCGTTGCAGGTCGAGGCGATTCAGGCGACGGGCGATGTGCTGGGGCAATTGCAGGCGCGCTTCCATCAGCATCGCCTGGACCTGGGGCAGGCACCTTTGATGCGCCTGGTGTACGCCGAGGACCCGGCCAACCAACGGGCGGTTGCGTTGTTGCTGTTCCATCATTTGGTGATGGATCACGTGGCGTTGGAAGTATTGCAACACGAGATGCAAGCCTGTCTGTTGGGCCATCACGAGCAGTTGGGGGCGGCGGTGCCGTATCGCAACTATGTGGCGCAGACACGCCTGGGAATGCGTGAGGAAGAGCACGAAGCATTCTTCCGCGAGATGCTCGGGGAGATCGATGAGCCGACGCTGGCACTGAATGCACCGGGTGAAGCGCAGCAGGCACGCCTGAGCGTTGACCCACTGTTGAGCGGGCGCCTGCGCACCCTGGCGCGTCATCTTGGGGTAAGTGCGGCGAGCCTGATGCACCTGGCTTGGGCGCAGGTATTGGGCAAGGTTTCTGGCCGTGAGCAGGTGGTGTTCGGCACCGTATTGCTGGGTCGGTTACAAGGCGGTGAAGGCGCCGAACGCGCATTGGGTGTATTCATCAACACCCTGCCGCTGCGGGTCGACCTGGGTGAGCGCACGGTGCACGCGGCGCTGATGGCGACCCATGCCAGCCTGACCAAACTGCTCAGTCACGAGCATGCGCCACTGGCCTTGGCCCAGCGTTGCAGCGGGCTGCCGGCCAATACACCGCTGTTCAGCGTGCTGTTCAACTATCGCCACAGCGCGCCGCACGCTGGCGGGGTGGCCGAGGCCTGGCAGGGCATGCAAATGCTCAAGGCCGAGGAACGCACCAACTTTGCGCTGTCCCTGAGTGTCGATGACCTGGGTGACGGGTTTAGCTTTGACGTCATGGGGCAAGGCGCGCCGCGTCTCTGTCAGTACCTGCATGTCGCCCTGGAACAGCTGGTGCAGGCGTTGGAACAGAATGCCCGAGGCGCAATCAGCCAACTGTCGATATTGCCGCCGGCGGAGCGTGAAAAGCTGCGGGTGGAGTTCAACGCCACTCAACGGGAGTTCCCTCACGAACATACCGTGCAGCGTCTGTTCGAAGCCCAGGCCCAGGCACGTCCGAGCGCCATCGCTGTGGTGCATGGCGAGGACACCCTGACTTATGGCGTGCTGAACACCCGCGCCAACCAACTGGCCCATCACCTGCGCACCCTGGGCGTGCAGCCCGGCGACCACGTGGCAATCCTGCTGCCGCGCTCGATTGACCTGCTGCTCAGTCAACTGGCAATCCTGAAATGCGCGGCGGCCTACGTACCGCTGGATATCAATGCTCCGGCCGAGCGCCAGGCCTTTATGGTGCAGGACAGCGGCGCGGTCTGGCTGCTGACCCACAGCAGTGAGCCCGTCGAGTACCCGGCCCGACGCATCGACCTCGACACCCTGGCCCTGGACCCGCAACCGAGTCATAACCCGGACCTGTCGCAGTCCTCCGAGCGGGTGGCATACATCATGTACACCTCCGGCTCCACCGGCACCCCCAAGGGCGTGCTGGTGCCGCACCGGGGCATCACGCGGCTGGTGATCAACAACGGTTATGCCGATTTCAACGCCCATGATCGCGTGGCGTTCGCCTCCAACCCGGCGTTCGACGCGAGCACCATGGACGTGTGGGGGCCGTTGCTCAACGGCGGCCAGGTGCTGGTGATCGACCATGCCACCTTGCTCGACCCGGGTGCGTTTGGCCGAGTATTGAAGGCGGGCGGGGCGACGATCCTGTTCGTCACCACCGCGCTGTTCAACCAGTACGTGCAGCTGATTCCCGACGCGTTGGCCGGGCTGCGCATCCTCCTGTGCGGTGGCGAACGGGCGGACCCGGCGGCATTCCGCAGCCTGCTGGCCCAGGCGCCCGCATTGCGCCTGGTGCACTGCTACGGCCCGACGGAAACCACCACCTACGCCACCACCTATGAGGTGCAGGCTATCGCCGCCGATGCTGAAAGCGTGCCGATCGGCAGGCCGATTTCCAACACGCAAATCCATGTGCTGGACGCGCACTTGCAGCCGGTGCCGCTGGGTGTGGTCGGGGAAATTTGCATTGGCGGGCACGGTGTGGCCAAGGGGTATCTGAACCGGCCGGAGCTGACGGCCGAAAAATTTGTCGATGATCCATTTGTCGATGGCTTGTTGTACCGCACCGGCGACCTTGGGCGCTGGTCGGCGGACGGGCTGCTGGAGTGCATCGGGCGCAATGACGATCAGGTGAAGATCCGTGGCTTCCGCATCGAGTTGGGTGAAATCGAAGCGCGTCTGGCGACCTGCAGCGGGATCAAGGATGTGGTGGTGCTTGCGCGGGAAGATGCGCCTGGCGATAAGCGCCTAGTGGCGTACTACACCGGTGAGCCACTCGCGATCGACGTGCTGCGCAGTCATCTGTTGCAGCATTTGACGGACTACATGGTGCCGTCGGCCTATGTGCCACTGGAAAAAATGCCGCTGACGGCCAACGGCAAAGTCGACCGCAAGGCCCTGCCAGTGCCCGCGATGGAAGCGCTGGTAAGCCGTGTGTTTGAAGCACCGGCCAATGAGCTGGAACAGACCCTGGCCCGCCTCTGGGCCGAGGTGTTGAGGCTGGAACAGGTCGGTCGGCATGACAGTTTCTTCGAACTGGGCGGCCATTCGTTGCTGGCGATTCGGCTGGTCAACCTGATGGAAGAGGCGGGGCTTGCGGTGTCTCTGGCGGAGCTGTTCCAGCACGCCAGCGTGGCCTCGGTCGCCTCGATGCTCAGTCAACGCACGGTGCGGGAGGACGACAGCTCGCTGATCACCGTGCGCGCCAGCGGCAGCCAGCCGCCATTGTTCCTGGTGCATGAGTTCAGCGGCATGGACGTGTATTTCCCGGCGCTGGGCCGGCATCTGCCGGGGGATTACCCGATCTACGGCTTGCCCGGCGCGCCTCTCGGTGAACCGCAGTTGCAGACCATGGAAGGCCTGGCGGCGCGGCTGGTGGGGATTATTCGGGCTGTGCAACCCCATGGGCCGTATCGGCTGGCGGGTTGGTCGTTTGGCGGGGTGTTGGCCTACGAAGTGGCGATGCAACTGCAGGGGCTGGACGAGCCGGTGGCGTTCCTCGGGTTGATCGACAGCTATTTGCCGCGCATGACCGACCAGGGCAAGGCGCGCTGGGCCGGACCGGATGCCCTCAAGCGGCATTTGCTGTTGCAGTGCATGGCGTATTGGAAGGCACAGGGAGGTGTGGATGAGCTGGCAAGCCTTGAGCAACTGGACGCGCAGATTGGACAGCTGGATTTTGCTGGGCTGTTGCAACGCTGCCGCGATCGGCATTTGTTGTACGCGCAGATGGCGGCGGCTTCGGACGCGGACCTGTTGAGTTTTATCGAGCGAGAAGTCGGGCATGGGCATGCGCTGGCGCATTACAGCCTGTTCCCTATGCCTTTGGCGGTGCACCTGTTCAGCGCCGCAGAGCGGCCGACGGAACTGTCGCGACGTAGCCTGGATTTGGGTTGGGATGAGGCGCTGGCGCCGGGGCAATTGCGCCGGATTGAAGTGCCGGGGGATCACCAGAGCATGATGCAGGCGCCGCATATCCAGGCGTTGGGGCAGGCGTTGGGTGAAACCCTGGCATTGAGTGAGGCGCCGAGTGTGGCGGTGCATCAACCGTTGTTGCGGATCCAGAGTGGTCGCGCCGGGCATGCGCCGATTTTCTGTGTGCCGGGGGCGGGGGATAGCGTGACGGGGTTTGTGGGATTGACCGAGGCGTTGGGCCGGGACTGGCCGATCTTTGGCTTGCAGCCGCGCGGGCTGGACGGGGAGGCGGTGCCGCACAGTCAGGTCGAGGCGGCGGCGCGCTGTTATTTGCAGGCCTTGGAACAGGAGTGTTCTTCGGGGCCGGTGCATTTGGTCGGGCATTCGTTTGGCGGTTGGGTGGTGTTTGAGATGGCCGTGCGGTTGCAAGCCCAGGGGCGTGAGGTGGCTTCGTTGACGTTGATCGACAGTGAGGCGCCCGGGGGGAATGGGGTGGTGGGTAGGCCCTATACGACGACGGCGGCGTTGTTGCGGTTGATTGAGTCGATGCAGGTGGCTTCGGGTAAGTCCCTGGGGATTGATGCGGTGGATTTTGCCGGGAGGGATGAGGTGGAGCAGCGGCGGTTGTTGCATGGGGGGATGGTGGGGGTTGGGTTGTTGCCTGCGCGGTCTTCGGTGGAGGCGATGGATGGGCCGGCGCGGACGTATGCGTCGGCGTTGCGTACGGTTTATCGGCCTGTTCGGCGGTATGAGGGGGTGGTGCGGTTGGTGTTGGCGGAGGATCCGACCCTGGATGCGGCGGGGAATCTGCGGGAGCAAGGGTTGATGGTTGAGGGGTGGCGCGGGTGCGTGGGGGGGTTGGAAGTTTGGTACGGGCCCGGGAGTCATTTTTCGCTGCTCAAGGCGCCGAATGTTTTTAGTTTGGCGGCTTGGTGGCGGGATGGGGTTGTGGTTGGGGAGCGGGTTTCGTGAGTGTACATATCCGATTCTTCGGTAACGGTAGCTTAGGGTTCCGCTCTTACAGCGGGTCACTTTTGGCAAACGCCTGTAGGAGCGAGCTTGCTCGCGAAAAACCTGAGGGCGCCGCGTTCATTCAGGATGCAAACGTCATCGTTAACGACCTTCGCGAGCAAGCCCGCTCCCACATTTGGAGCGTGCCCACTTTTGATCTTAGGCGCCCCGGTAAACCACGCTGGCCGCTGTAGGAGCGGAACCTATATCAGCCGTTACCCAAAAAACGGATATGTACTCCGAGCCAAAAGCCGGACCCATTTCAACACCTCTTATGGTCATTTATGGAAAAGTCAAAGTATCGAAAAGCAGGATTGGCCTTGGTGTTGACCGTCGCAGCGGGCCTGATTATCTACACCGTGCAGGCCCCGGCAGACGCGCCGCAATACCTGACCGCCACCGCCGAACGCAGTGACATCGAAAACGCCGTCCTGGCCACCGGCTTGCTCGAAGGCGTCAAGCAGGTCGACGTCGGTGCCCAGGTCTCCGGCCAGCTCAAATCCTTGAAGGTAAAGGTCGGCGACAAGGTCAAGAAGGGCCAATGGCTCGCCGAAATCGACCCGTTGATCCTGCAAAACACCCTGCGCAAAGCCGAGGTCGACGAAGAAAACCTCCAGGCCCAGCGCCGCGCCACCGCGGCTCAACTCAAGGAAACCAAATCCGTCTACGAACGCTACCAGGGCCTGCAAGAGGACGAATCCGTGTCCCGCCAGGACTTCGAAACCGCCGAGTCCAACTACGAGGTACAGCGCGCCAATCTGATGTCCCTCGACGCCCAGATCAAAAGCGCCCACATCCAGATCGACACCGCCAAGATCAACCTGGCCTACACCCGCATCGTCGCGCCGATCGACGGCGATGTGGTGGGCATCGTCACCCAGGAAGGCCAGACTGTGATCGCCAGCCAACTGGCGCCGGTCCTGCTCAAGCTGGCAGACCTGGACACCATGACCGTCAAGGCCCAGGTCTCCGAGGCCGACGTGATCCATATCAGCCCTGGCCAACAGGTGTACTTCACCATCCTCGGCGAGGCCGACAAACGCTACTACGCCAAATTGCGCGGCACTGAACCCGCCCCGCAAAACTTCCTCGAAACCCAGACCGCCGGCACCCCAAAACAAAACACCGCGGTGTTCTATAACGCGCTGTTCGACGTGCCCAACCCCGACCACCGCCTGCGCATCGCCATGACTGCCCAGGTGCGGATCGTGCTCGACACCGCCAAGGCTGCACTGACCGTGCCGGTGGCCGCACTCGGCCCGCGCAATGCCGACGGCAGCTTCCCGGTGCGGGTGCTGGACGCCAAGGGCAAGGCCAACACGCGACAGGTGAAGACCGGCATCAACAACAACGTCAAGGTGCAGATCCTTGATGGCCTGGCCGAAGGCGACAAGGTGGTGATCGGTGATCCATCGCCCGCCGTGGCGGGGGGCTGATTGATGACTCAGCCACTGCTGGAGCTTAAAGGCATCGTCCGCAGTTTCATGGCCGGTGACCGCGAATTCATTGCGCTCAAGGGTATCGACCTGACCATCCATGCCGGAGAAATGGTCGCGATCACCGGCGCCTCGGGCTCGGGTAAATCGACCCTGATGAACATCCTCGGCGGCCTCGACTACGCCACCGCCGGCAGCTACAAGATCAACGGCATCGAAACCCGCACCCTGGGGGATGAGCAATTGGCCGAACTGCGCCGCGACTACTTCGGTTTTATCTTTCAGCGTTACCACTTGCTGGCGCATTTGAGCGCGTTGCACAACGTGGAGATGCCGGCGATTTATGCCGGTACCCCGGAAACCGCGCGGCATAGCCGGGCAGGGGAGTTGCTGGCACGCCTGGGTTTGTCGGGGCATCTGACCCATCGGCCGAGCCAGCTTTCCGGCGGCCAGCAGCAGCGGGTGAGTATCGCCCGGGCCTTGATGAACGGCGGCGAAGTGATCCTCGCCGATGAACCCACCGGGGCCCTCGACACCCACAGCGGCAAGGAAGTGATGCGCATCCTGGCCGAGCTGCACGCCGCCGGGCACACCGTGATCATCGTCACCCACGACCCGAAAGTCGCGGCGAATGCCCAGCGGATCATTGAGGTGCGCGATGGCGAGATCGTCAGTGACCGCGCCAATGAGAGCGTCGGCCTCGGCCTGCCCACCGAAGCGCCCATCGAGCCCAAGCGCAGCGGTGCGCGCAAGTTGGTGGCGAGCCTCGGGCTGTTCAAGGAGGCCTTCAACATGGCCTGGGTTGCGCTGATTTCCCATCGCATGCGCACCTTGCTGACCATGCTCGGCATCGTCATCGGCATTACCTCGGTGGTGTCGATCTCGGCCATCGGTGAAGGCGCGAAGCGCTATGTGCTCAAGGACATCCAGGCCATTGGCAGCAACACCATCGATATCTTCCCCGGCAAGAGTTTCGGCGACAGCCGCGCTTCGGCCATCGAGACATTGTTGCCGTCGGATGTGGAGGCGCTGAACCAGCTGTATTACGTCGACAGTGCGACGCCGGTGGTGGGGCGCAACCTGTTATTGCGCTACGGCAACATCGACCTGGATGCCCAGGTCAATGGCGTCAGCGACCGCTACTTCCAGGTCAAGGGCCTGAAACTCGAAGCCGGGATTACCTTCAGCGAAAGCGACGCCCGGCGTCAGGCCCAGGTGGTGGTGATCGACCACAATACGCGCCATCGGTTGTTCGGGCCCGGGGTGGATCCATTGGGCCAGGTGATCCTGGTGGGCAGCCTGCCGTGCACGGTGATCGGGGTGACGGCGGACAACAAAAACATGTTTGCCGCCAGCAAGGCACTGAACGTGTGGGTGCCGTATGAGACGGCGGCCGGGCGGCTGTTGGGCCAGCGCCATCTGGACAGCATCACCGTGCGTATCAAGGACGGCCAGCCGAGCAAAGTGGTGGAAGAGAACGTCACCAAGCTGATGTTGCAGCGCCACGGCACCAAGGATTTCTTTACCAACAACCTCGACAGCATCATGCAGACGGTACAGAAAACCAGCCGCTCCCTGGCGTTGCTGCTGTCGTTGATCGCGGTGATTTCGTTGCTGGTGGGGGGCATCGGGGTGATGAATATCATGCTGGTGTCGGTGACCGAGCGTACCCGCGAGATCGGGATTCGCATGGCGGTGGGCGCGCGGCAGTCGGATATTCGCCAGCAGTTCCTGGTGGAAGCGGTGATGGTCTGCCTGATTGGCGGGATGATCGGCATCTCGCTGTCATTCGCCATTGGCTATCTGTTTTCGTTGTTTGTGAAAGAGTGGGAAATGGTGTTTTCCCTGGGGTCGGTGGTGACGGCGTTTGCGTGTTCGACGTTGATCGGGATTGTGTTCGGGTTTGTGCCGGCGAGGAATGCGGCGCGGTTGGATCCGATTGAAGCCCTGGCCCGGGATTAAGCCAGGTAGAGATCAAAATGTGGGAGCGGGCTTGCTCGCGAATGCGGTGGATCAGTCACACATGTATTGACTGACACACCGCATTCGCGAGCAAGCCCGCTCCCACATTTGTCCTGCGGTGTTCTAGAGAGTGGCGTTTTCTTCTGTGGAGTACATCCACCGCATCAACGAATGCCGGCCACTGATGCCCATCTTGATCGCCGCCCGCTTGAGGTAGCTTTCGATGGTGTTGACCTTCAACGCCAACTGCTCCGCCAGTTCCGGCGCAGTGCGCCCGGCCAGCAGCCCCACGCACACCTCCAGTTCACGGCTGGACAGGGCCAGCCCCGATTGCGCGAGGCGTTCTTCAAAGCGCCGGCGCAAGGTGTCGATGCCTGGTTGCTGCGGCGCTTCACTGTCGGGGCCGCAGGGTTGCAGGGCGCTGATGTGCTTTTCAACCATCGGCAGCAGCAATGAGGAGAAGTCTTGCAGGATGATCCGTTCCTGCTGGGAAAAGCTTTCGGAGGGGTTCGAGCGATACACCGACAGCACGTAGCTGACGTCATCCTTGCGCCGGGTCAGGTGCAATTGTGCGGCGGCCTGGGCTTCGTCGAGCCCGGGCACCGGGTCGGTATACACCGGGCTGATCCCGAGCATTCGCGAACCGCCGGCCTTGCGCGGGGCTTGTTCCCTTGGGCTCACGGGCATTTGGGTGATGTGCGTGGCATCGACCGCCAGTTGGGTGAGGATCAGGTCATGCAGCATGCGCGGGAAATGTCGGCTGCCGGTGCTGGCGATGACTTTGCCAATGTGGGGGAACAGGTGTGAGTTCATCATTTCATCCATGAGTTTCAATGAGGGCGGCGTACAGGGCAGTGATCTCCATGACTGCCGCCTCGTATGCTAGTACAGGCTTTCGCAAACGGGCCAATGAATGGATCAAATTTTTTGCGGTGCAGGGCGCAACGGGAAAAGCCCGACCTTTTCAGGCCGGGCTATTGGTAAACGTCGCGCCTGGTTGTGAATTTACCTCAAGCGTGATGAACGTTTTGCTGCACAACCCTGGATTTCGGTTTCAGGGCGCAGGCGTGCAGTGCCTGCTCAACGTCCGCCAACAGATCGGCGACATCCTCAAGGCCCGCCGACAGCCGCACCAGCCCCTCGGAAATCCCGTGGTGGGCGCGTTGTTCCGGGGTGTAGGTGGAGTGGGTCATGCTGGCCGGGTGCTGGGCCAGTGACTCGGCGTCCCCCAGGCTCACCGCCCGGGTGAACAGCTTGAGGGCGTTCATGAATTGCCGGCCCATCTCGATGCCGCCCTTGAGTTCAAACGCGATCATGCCGCCGGACTGCTTCATCTGCCGGGCGGCCAATTCGTATTGGGGGAAGGAGCGCAAGCCGGGGTAAGTCACCCATTCCACCAAGGGGTGGGCCTGCAAGGCTTCGGCGATGGCCAGGGCGTTGCTGCAATGGCGGTCCATGCGCAGGGCCAGGGTCTTGAGGCCGCGCATCAGCAGGGCGGCATCTTGAGGCGACATCACCGCGCCGGTCAGGTCCTTGAGCCCTTGCAGGCGAATGCGCTGGGCCAGGGCCTGGCTGCTGACGGCGATGCCGGCGGTGATATCGCCGTGGCCGCTGAGGTATTTCGTCGCCGAGTGCACCACCACGTCAGCACCCATTTCCAGCGGGCGTTGCAGGTAGGGCGTGCAGTAGGTGTTGTCCACCACCACGGTGATGCCGGGTTGCTGGTGGGCGATTTCGGCGACGGCGGCGATGTCCACCAGTTGCAGGTTGGGGTTGGCCGGGGTTTCGAAATAGATCATGCGCGTGGCCGGGTTGATGGCCTCGCGCAGGGCGGCCAGGTCGGTGAGGTCGACGTGGCGCACCTTGATGCCGAATTCGCCGATGCCGTGATGCAGCAGGGCGAAGGTGCAGCCGTAGAGGGTCTGGCTGACGATGATTTCGTCACCGGGGCGCAGCAGGGTCCAGAACGTCGCGGCAATTGCGCCCATGCCGGAGCTGAAGGCTACGGCGGCTTCGCCGTTTTCCAGGGTGGCCATGCGCGCTTCCAGCAGGGCCAGGGTGGGGTTGGAGATGCGGGTGTAGAAGTGCCCGTTCTCTTCACCGGCAAAGCAGGCGGCACCGTATTCGGCGGTGGGGAAGGCGAAGGTGGCCGATAGATAGATGGGTGGCACGAGGGCGCCGTGGTGGTCCTGGGGATCGTAGCCGTGGTGGATGGCACGGGTGGAAAAGCCGAACGTATTGTGTTTATTTTTCATGGCCGGACGCTCCTTATTTCCTACAATGCTATGCTTATAATCGCGGCTGAACGTTCCATAGTTTGCTGGGAAAAGCCGGTAGATTGGGATGAAAAACAATAAAAACGACGTTTTGAGGCAAGGTATGCCCATGAATCTGGATCGGACTGACAAGGCGCTTTTAAACGCCTTGCAGGGCAATGCGCGGTTGACGGTGGCGGAGTTGGCGGAGCGGGTGTCGCTGACCACTTCGCCGTGTTGGCGGCGGGTGAAGAACCTTGAGGACAGCGGGGTGATCGGGGGGTATCAGGCGATCTTGTCGCCCAAGGCGCTGGGGTATGGGGTGACGGCGTTTGTCAGCATCATGATGGACACGCACTCCCGCGAAGTTGCCCGGGCGTTTGAGCAAAGGCTGCTGGAGATTCCCGAGATTGTGGCGTGTCATAACGTTTCGGGGAGGTATGATTTTTTGTTGGAAGTGGTGGCGAAGGATCTGGAGTCGTTTGGGGAGTTTGCGCGGGAGGTGTTGCAGAGTTTGCCGTGTGTTAAGGAGATTTATTCGAGTTTTTCTTATAAGTCGGTGCGGCCGTTGCGGGTGATTCCGCTTCCTGAGTGATTGACGGTGTGCATATCCGTTATTTAGGTAACGGGGGACTGTCAGTTTTTTTGTGTGCGGGCCGGTAACGGCCTGCCGTCAGGCAGGCCGTGCTTTTACCAGGTTGGCCTGATAAATCGATCTCCGTACAGAATCGCAAATTGATTCATCGCACTTTTCCAGTCATGGGCCGCCGAGCCCCAGTTTGCAGTGATATTTCGCAGCCCGAGCCAGATCAGTTTGGTTGCCGCATCGTCGGTCGGGAAGTGGCCGCGAGTCTTGATGATCTTTCGTAGCTGAGCGTTGATGCTCTCGATGGCGTTGGTGGTGTAGATCACTTTTCGGATTGCTGGCGGGAAGACGAAAAATGGAATGACTCGATCCCAGGCCCTTCGCCAAGCAGCCACTACCGTCGGGTATTGCTTGCCCCAGGGCCCGGTTTCAAACGCGTCCAGCGCCTGTTCAGCCGCTTCGGCGGTGACCGCCTGGTAGATCGGCTTGAGCGCCTTGGCCAGTTCGCGACGCTTATCCCACGCTGCGTAATCAAGGCTGTTACGGATCAGATGAACAATGCAGGTTTGCAGTGTCGTCGCTGGAAAGACAGCGCCAAGGGCTTCTGGCATGCCTTTGAGTCCATCTGTCACGGCGATCAGTACATCTTCAATACCGCGTGTTTTGAGGTCGTTGAACACCTTCATCCAGAACTTGGCGCCCTCGGTATTTTCGATCCAAATGCCGAGAATATCCCGTGTGCCGTCAGGCAGAACACCCAGTGCCAAGTAGATCGCCTTATTACGCACCAGTCCTTCTTCGCGGATTTTGACCCGCAGGGCATCGAAGAAAATAACCGGATACATCGGCTCCAAGGGCCTCTGTTGCCATGCGCCGATCTCAGCCATGACCTCGTCGGTCACCGAGCTGATGAAATCAGGCGAAACGTCCGTACCGTACTGCTCGGAGAGAAACGCGCGGATCTCTCTGACCGTCATGCCGCGGGCGTACATAGCGATGATCTTGTCATCGAAACCGGTGTAACGGCGTTCGTGCTTGGGGATCAGAATGGGCGAAAAACTGCCGTCCCGGTCACGCGGAATATCCAGCCGGAGCGGCCCATCGCCCGTGAGAACCGTCTTGCCGCTTTTGCCATTACGCTGGTTGGTTTCATCCTCTGGGCGCTGCGCGCCCGGCGGATAGCCCAGGTGATGGCCGAGCTCGGCATTCAAGGCTCGCTCGATCAGAGCCTTCTTGAAAGCCGCTGAGGCGTCTTCGATGGCCTCGGCGGTCATCATGCCGTCAGCGAACTGCTCGAGCAGCTCTTTCGGGATTTTTGGTAGTTCACGCAGCGGTGGTTTCTTTTTGGTTGGCATACATGCACCTCTTGCTCATGGTATGCCCGAACACAAAATTTCTGACACCCCCGGTAACGGCCGCGTATGGTTCCGCTCTTACAGCGGGTCACTTTTGGCAAACGCCCCAAAAGTAACCAAAAGGTCTTTGCCCCACCACTCGGTGCCTCGCCTGGGCTCGGCATGCCCGCACTCCGGCCCGATTCCGCGGGCCGCCGCGACGGGCCATCCATGGCCCGGCGCGGCTAAATCGGCTTCCCTGCCGATTTACCCGCTCCACCGTGCCTGCTTGCGGCCATCGTGGTTAACGGGGCCCGCAGATCAAGATCACAAGCAGATCAAAAGCAAGTGCACAGCGGCCTACAGGCCGGCTTGAGTGTTAGAAGCAGAGGCAAGATCCAGAGCGAAAGCAGGGCTGCTTTTCTGTGGGAGCGGGCTTGCTCGCGAAAAACCTGAGAACGCCGCGTTGAACCAGAATGCCCACGTCATCGTTAACGACCTTCGCGAGCAAGCCCGCTCCCACATTTGGACCGTGCCCGCTTTAGCTTCTGATTTTGCTGTTGCTGTTGCTTCACTACACTCAAGCCGGCCGGTAGGCCGCTGTGCTGTTGATCTGCTTTTGATTTTGATCTTAGGCGCCCCGTTAAACCACGCTGGCCGAACGCAGGCAGTACGGAGCGGGTAAACCGGCAGGACGCCGGTTTAGCCGCGACGGGGCAGGGACGCCCCGTCGCGGCGGCCCGCTTCGTGCTGCCGGAGCTGAGGGCACACCGAGCATTAGCGAGGTGCCGAGTGGTGGGGCAAGAGCGTTTTGCTTACTTTTGCGCTGTTCAAAAGTGAGCCGCTGTAAGAGCGGAACCATACGCGGCCGTTACCTAAATAACGGATATGCCCCCAACCCCAAAGACGCATACGTCATCCAACGTATTCCCCGCCCAACCCCATCCCCGCGAGACTGCTCCCACAGCCAAGCCACCTCCGGGAGCACCTCGATGACCGACACCCTGATCAAAGTCGACCTCAACCAACCCGTCACCGAAAACGAGCAAATCCACAACCGTTGGCACCCGGATATCCCGATGGCCTGCTGGGTCAAACCCGGCGATGATTTCATCCTCGAAACCTACGACTGGACCGCCGGCGCTATCAAGAACAACGACGACGCCAGCGACGTGCGCGACGTCGACCTCTCCACCGTGCACTACCTCTCCGGCCCGGTGGGCGTACACGGCGCCGAACCCGGTGACCTGCTGGTGGTCGACCTGCTCGACATCGGCGCCAAAGCCGACTCCCAGTGGGGTTTCAACGGCTTCTTCTCCCGCCAGAACGGCGGCGGCTTCCTCACCGATCACTTCCCCAGCGCGCAAAAAGCCATCTGGGACTTCAAGGGCATGTTCACCAGCTCCCGGCATATCCCTGGCGTGAACTTCGCCGGCCTGATCCACCCCGGCCTGATCGGCTGCCTGCCCGACCCGGTGATGCTCGCCGACTGGAACCGCCGCGAGCAGGAACTGATCGACACCAACCCGACCCGCGTACCACCCCTGGCCAACGCCCCGCTGGCCGCCACCGCACACATGGGCAAACTCAAGGGCTCGGCCCGTGACGACGCCGCCGCCACCGGTGCCCGCACGGTGCCGCCCCGTGAGCATGGCGGCAACTGCGATATCAAAGATTTGTCCCGCGGTTCGAAGATCTATTTCCCGGTCTACGTCAACGGCGCCGGCCTGTCGGTGGGGGACTTGCACTTCAGCCAGGGCGACGGCGAAATCACCTTTTGCGGCGCCATCGAAATGGCCGGCTGGGTGCACATGAAGGTCGAGCTGATCAAAGGCGGCATGGCCAAGTACGGGATCAAGAACCCGGTGTTCAAGCCAAGCCCGATCACCCCGAATTACAAGAACTACCTGATCTTCGAAGGCATCTCTGTCGACGAACAGGGCCAGCAGCACTACCTCGACGTCAATGTCGCCTACCGTCAGGCCTGCCTGAATGCGATCAACTACCTGACCAAGTTCGGCTACTCGCCGGCCCAGGGTTATGCGTTGCTCGGCTCGGCGCCGGTGCAGGGGCATATCAGCGGCGTGGTGGACATTCCCAACGCCTGCGCGACGTTGTGGCTGCCGACTGAAATCTTCGAGTTCGACATCAACCCCAACGCCAACGGCCCCACCAAGTTCCTCGACGGCAGCATCGACCTGCCCATCGCACCGGACCTGTAGCCATGCCGACCTACGAATATGCCTGTGAGTCCTGCGGCACCTTCACGATGTTGCGGCCGATGGCCCAGCGTCACGAGCCCAGCCAGTGCCCGTACTGCGACAGCCCGGGCGGGCCGTTGCAGTTGTCGGCACCGGCGCTGACCAGCTTGTCGGCCAACCAGCGCAAGGCAATCGCCGGCAATGAACGCAGCGCCCACGCGCCGCAAACCGTCGGTGAGTATCAGGAGGCGCGCAAGCACCCGGCGGGCTGCAGTTGCTGTGGCAGCAGTAAACCGGTGGTGCCGAGCAAGGCCAACCCGCTGGGGCTCAAGACCAAGACCGGGCCACGGCCCTGGATGATCAGTCACTGACCGAGGAGATTTGCAATGCGCCATGGCGATATTTCCAGCAGCCCGGACACGGTCGGCGTTGCTGTTGTGAACTACAAGATGCCGCGCCTGCACAGCAAGGCCGAGGTCATCGATAACGCGAAGAAGATTGCCGAGATCATCGTCGGCATGAAGCAGGGTTTGCCCGGCATGGACCTGGTGGTGTTCCCCGAATACAGCACCATGGGCATCATGTACGACCACGACGAGATGATGGCCACCGCCGCGAGCATTCCCGGCGAGGAGACGGCGATTTTCTCGGCGGCCTGTCGCCAGGCCAATACCTGGGGCGTGTTTTCCCTGACCGGTGAGCGCCATGAAGAACATCCGCACAAGGCGCCGTACAACACGCTGGTGTTGATCAATAACCTGGGGGAGATCGTCCAGCGTTATCGCAAGTGCATCCCGTGGTGCCCGATCGAGGGTTGGTACCCGGGCGACCGCACCTACGTGTGCGATGGGCCCAAGGGTATGAAGATCAGCCTGATCATCTGCGACGACGGCAACTATCCGGAGATCTGGCGCGACTGTGCAATGAAAGGCGCCGAGCTGATCGTGCGTTGCCAGGGCTATATGTACCCGGCCAAGGAGCAGCAGGTGCAGATGTCCAAGAGCATGGCCTGGGCAAACAACTGCTACGTGGCGGTGGCAAATGCGGCGGGGTTCGACGGGGTGTATTCGTACTTCGGGCACTCGGCGATCATTGGTTTCGATGGCCGTACCCTGGGGGAGTGCGGCGAGGAAGAAATGGGCATTCAGTACGCCCAGTTGTCGGTGTCACAGATCCGCGATGCGCGGGCGAATGATCAGTCGCAGAACCATCTGTTCAAGCTGCTGCACCGTGGCTACACCGGCATGCACGCCTCGGGCAACGGGGACAAGGGCGTGGCGGATTGCCCGTTCGAGTTCTATCGCACCTGGGTGCTGGACGCGCAAAAGGCCCAGGAAAATGTCGAGGCATTTACCCGCAGCACCGTGGGTGTCGCTGAATGCCCGGTGGGGCAGTTGCCCCATGGCGGTAAAGAAAAAACGGCGGGTTGAGGCATGCGGTTTACCTTTGAACCGGCCCAGGTCATGGCCTTGCTGCGCAGCCGTATCGTCGGCCAGGACGCGGCCCTGGCCCAGGTGGAAGGGCTGCTCAAGGTGGTCAAGGCCGACATCGGCGAGCGTGAGCGGCCGTTGAGCGTCAACCTGTTCATGGGGCCTACCGGGGTCGGCAAGACGGAAATCGTCCGTCTGCTGGCCCTGGCCTTGCACGGCCGCGCCGACGGTTTCTGCCGTATCGACATGCACACCCTGGCCCAGGAGCATTACGCCGCCGCCCTGACCGGAGCACCACCAGGCTATGTCGGCAGCAAGGAGGGCATCAGCCTGTTCAACAGGGAGCTGATCCAGGGGAGCTACAGTCGCCCCGGCATCGTGCTGTTCGACGAGCTGGAAAAGGCCAGCCAGGAAGTGGTGCGCAGCCTGTTGGGCATCCTCGAAAACGGCCAGCTGACGTTGACGGGCGGGGCTCGCACGCTGGACTTTCGCAACAGCCTGATCTTCATGACCAGCAATATCGGCGCGCAACAGGCGCGCCGCCATCGACAGCGTTTTGCTCCGTTGCGCTGGTTGGGGCGCGGGGAGGCGGCGGTACTGGAGGACGCCTTGCACAGCCATTTCGAGCCGGAATTTCTCAATCGCATCGACCGTATCCTAATGTTCGAGCCCATCGACCATCAGTGGCTTGAAGCGCTGCTTGAGGTGGAACTCGGCAAACTCAATCAACGCCTAGCGGCACAGCAGCGGTCGCTGGTGCTGGATGAGTCGGCACGGGCCTGGCTATGCCGCGACCATGACGTACGGTTTGGTGCCCGCGCCTTGGGCCGCCGATTGCGAGTAGAGCTTGAGCCGGCGATTGCCGAGTGCCTGTTGCGTGATCCGGGTGTGGGCTCCATGGGTGCGACTGCCATCAGTAATCGTTTGGTGGTTTCGCAACGAGCGGCTTGCAACAAATAAAATTCAGGCTAATATGACCCGGGTAAAACAATATATTCCGGGTAAAAGTCATGAGCGCATCACACTGCACCGCCTTTCTTGGCCACCAACGCGTGGCCGCCGGCTCTTATGCCGACGTCGCCAAAAACTTGAAAAGTCTCGACCTGTCGACCGGCAGTTTGTTGGTGTTTGATGACGCCAGCGGTGTTCAAGTCGACTATCCCTGGCCAGCCGGTTATGCACCCCAGCAGTCGACAGTCGCGGTGACGGAGGCCGAAGTGCCAGTGTCACCTACCGTAGGCCGCCCGAAGCTGGGCGTGGTCGCACGTGAAGTGACCCTGCTGCCACGGCATTGGGAATGGCTGGGGCAACAACGCGGCGGCGCCTCGGCGGCCTTGCGCCGGCTGGTGGATGAAGCGCGCAACGCCCATGCCGAGCACGATGAGCGACGTCAGGCCAAGGAATCCAGCTATCGTTTCATGAGCGCCCTGGGCGGTGACCTGCCGGGTTTTGAAGAAGCCTCGCGGGCGTTGTTTGCCCAGGACGGCGCTGACTTTTCCAACAAGATTGCGCACTGGCCGGTGGATGTGAAGTTGTACCTGGCCTGGTTAACACGCAACGCTTTCCCTGCCTAATTGCATTGAGATCCGAACCTTCATGGAAGTCACCCAGCAACGCCCGTTGTGGCAGATCTACCTGATCTTTCTGGCACCCATGGTGCTGTCCAATTTCCTCCAGAGCTTTTCCGGCACGCTGAACGGGATCTATGTCGGGCAGATGCTCGGTACCCAGGCGTTGGCGGCGGTGTCGGGGATGTTCCCCATCGTGTTTTTCTTTATCGCCCTGGTGATCGGCCTGGGGGCGGGCGCTTCGGTGCTGATCGGCCAGGCATGGGGCGCGCAGGAAACCTCGATGGTCAAGTCGATCACCGGCGCCACCCTGACCCTTGGCGCCCTGATCGGGGTGATCGCGGCGGTGCTGGGCAGCGTGTTTGCGGGCCCGGCGATGCAGGCGCTGGGCACACCGGTAGATGTGCTGGATGACGCGGTGGGTTATGCGCAGATGATGATGCTGATCATGCCGCTGCTGCTGGTGTTCATCCTGTTCACCCAACTGTTGCGGGGCGTGAGTGACACGGTATCGCCGTTGCTGGCGCTGGTGGTGTCGACCACCGTGGGTCTGTTGCTGACTCCGGCACTGATCAAGGGCTGGCTGGGTTTGCCGCCAATGGGCATTCAGAGCGCGGTGGTGGCAGGGCTGGTGGGTAACGCCTTGGCCATGACGTTTCTGGTGTTGCGGCTGCGGCATAAAAAACACGTGATGGCGCCGGACCGTGAGTTGATGGCGGCGCTGCGGCTGGACCGGGTGATCCTGGGTAAGGTGCTGCGCATCGGCTTGCCGACGGGGTTGCAGATGGTGGTGTTGTCGCTGTCGGAGTTGGTGATTCTGGCGCTGGTCAACAGCCATGGTTCCCAGGCGACGGCGGCGTATGGGGCGGTGACGCAGATCGTCAACTATGTGCAGTTTCCGGCGTTGTCGATTGCGATCACGGCGTCGATTTTGGGGGCGCAGGCGATCGGGGCGGGGCGGCTGGAGCGGATTGGGCCGATCCTGCGTACGGGGATTTTGATCAACCTGTGCCTGACGGGTGGGTTGATTGTGTTGGGGTATGGGTTGTCGCACTGGTTGTTGGGGTTGTTCATTACCGATGTGGATGCGCGGGTCAAGGCTGAGCATCTGTTGCATATCATGCTCTGGAGCATTTTGGTGTTTGGGTTCCAGGCGGTGGTGGGCGGGATCATGCGGGCCAGCGGGGTGGTGCTGGTGCCGGTGGGGATTTCGATCGTTTGCGTGTTGGGGGTGGAGTTGCCGGTGGCTTATCTGCTGAATGCGCGGTTTGGGCTGGAAGGGGTTTGGATGGCGTTTCCGGTGACGTATCTGGCGATGTTGGGGTTGCAGACGGCGTATTACCGGTTGGTTTGGCGGCATAAGCAGATCAAGCGGTTGGTGTGAGTGTGTGGGGGCGAGCGGGTACCTATTCGTCATATAGGTACCGGCCACCCAGAACTATCAGATTGATGACGCAACGCTAAGACGCGTAAGCGTTTGCGCCAAGGTCTCGTTTTCGGGCAGCGGCTTATTTGAAGTTGGTATCGGCGATCGGCATGATGCTCGCTACACGCCAGCCATCCTTGCCCATGACCAGCGTCTGGCTGATCAGGAAGGTGCTGTCGGTAGGTGTTTCACCGGCGTGGCTACGGGTGAAGGTGATCGGTACCATCAGTTGCGCAACGTTATCGGCCACCAGCACCACGCTGAAGTGGCTCATGTCGGGCTTTAGTTGCCAGGCGCCCTGGTAGTACACCTTGAGCTTGCTGACCACCGCATCCGGCCCCCAGTTTGCGCCACCCCGGGCGTACCAGAGCATTTTTGGCGAGTCCCAGAGCATTGCCTTGATCTGGGTGAGGTCGTGGGCGTTTTGAGCGGCGACAAACCGGGTGAAGAAGGCGCGAGCGTCATCCTCTTTGGTGGCGGCGAAGCTTGTGGTGGCGCTAAGCAGGCTGAGCAAGGCGCCGAAGGCCAGGGCATATGGTTTCATGATGTTCCTCGGGAATCGGGTTGAGTGACCTGAGGTTTAGCCTAGGCTCGGGCAGGGCGAAGCAAAGGCCATTTAACCCTCGTTTCTGGACATTCCCGATACCGTCGTTTCCGACCGGCTTCTTGCCGTGCGCCGCATCACCTGCGGCGGTTTGCCGAACTCGCGGATAAATGCCCTGCGCATGCGTTCGCTGTCGCCAAAGCCGGTCTGGCGGGCAATGCCTTCGATAGGATGACGGCCGTCCTGGATCAGCACCAAGGCTGTTTCGATCCGCAGCTTTTCAATGGCTTTGGCTGGGGATACGCCGGTCTGTGCTCGAAACGCCCGGCTGAATTGGCGCAGGCTTAAATGGGCAGCTTCGGCCAGTTCGTCGAGGCTCAGGCTGCGATGCAGGTTGTTGCGCGCATAGGCCATGACAGTCTGGATACGGTCAGACTTCTGTTCCATGTCCAGCAGTGCTGAGGACTGTGGCTGCCCCCCGGCACGGCGGCTTTGCAGGATGAAGGTTTTCGATACCGCCCGCGCTACCGTCGCGCCAAGATCGGCTTCGACCATCGCCAAGGCTTGGTCGATGCCGGCGGTCATGCCGGCGCTTGTCCAGAGCGAACCGTCGACGATAAACAAACGCTCCTCTTCCAGTCGCACCTTGGGGTAGCGTTTGCGGAATTCTGCGGCGAAAAACCAGTGGGTGGTCGCTCGCATACCGTCAAGCAAACCGGCTTGGGCCAGGAAGAAGGTTCCGGAGCAGGTGGCAGCCAGGCGCCGGCTATTTCTGGCGGCCTGACGCAGGTAATCCAGCAGGCCGGGGGTGAATTCGCGGTCATTGCCGCCACCGATGATCACCGTGTCGAATGCGGTCTTGCCGAAGGCTTCAGTCTGCACCACCACGCCGAGTGAACTGCGTACCGGCCCGCCGTGCTCCGAGATCAGGCGTACGTCGTAATGGGTTTTACCCAAGGCATTGTTGGCACTCTCGAAAACTGACAGTGCAGAGAAACTCATGACGCCGAAACCGGAAAAGGTGATGAAACCAATGCGTTGCATAGGGCGCTCCAAAACCGTCTGATCCGTCAATCAAGGTGACAGACAGATTACCTGAAGCGGGCTTTTTCCCGTAGTACCGCGTCGGTAAAGTCATTGACGCCGTTATTGCAGCAACGGCTATATACCCCGGCCCAACCCATCCACAAATCTCCCCCACCGGTCTCAATCACCGCCGCAACTCGTTGCTGAAATAACGACTCGGCACCTCACCCAACACACGCTTGAACACCGTCGCAAACGCACTGGGGCTGCTATACCCCAAATCCAGCGCCACCCTGGTCACCGGTTCCCCATTGCCCAGCCGCACAATCCCCGCCAGCAGGCAGGCTTGCTGGCGCCACTGCAAGTAACTGATACCCGTGGCCTGACGAAACTGCCGAGTAAACGTCCGGCGGCTCATCCCCGCGCCGAGCGCCATGGCATCAATGCTGATCTCCAACGAAGGCCCAGCCAGGAACTCTTCGCAAGCCTTCGCCAACCGCGGCTCGGCGGGCAACGGCGCACAAAGCGGCAACCGCGGCATCTGGGCAATCTCGTGCAGCAGCAAGCCCATCAAATAGCTATCGCGACCCCCCATCGCGTAACGCGCTGGCACCTCCACGGCCTTCTCCAACAACTGCCCGAGCAGCGGCGACACATCCAGCACTTGGCACGTTTGCGGCAACTCCAGCCGCCGCGCCGCCTGCGGGCGAATGTAGGTGTTAAGCATCGTCACCGGCCCGCGCATCTGCATGGAATGGGACACATGCGGCGGCACCCAGATAGCACGGTGCGGCGGCACAACCCAATTACCGGTGGCGGTATACACGGTGATCACACCGCGGCTGGCGTAGGCAAACTGCCCGCGCGGGTGGGCATGGTCGGGGAATAGCTCGCCGTCGGCATAGTCGATGGCGGTCACGACCACGTCACGTGGGGTGTTTTCGTAGGGATGAATATCGGGCATGGCCTGATTCTAGCCTTTGTTGACCCACAATCGCAGGCGGGCCAACGCGGATTGCGAAAAAATCTGCCGGATGCACGGCCTCTTGTCGTGCCAACCCGCAAATGGACCCCGTCACCATGAAGCACAAACACCTGTTACTGGCCGTCCTGGTGACGGCCGTGTGGGGATTCAACTTCCCCATCACCAAGCTGGGTCTGGCCGAGATCAACCCGCTGTTGCTCACGGCCCTGCGTTTCACCCTGGCCGCGTTGCCCTGGGTGTTTCTGGTGAAACGCCCCCAGGTGGCGGTGAAGTGGCTGGCGGCCTATGGCTTGATCTTCGGCGTGGCGATGTGGGCCTTGATCAACCTTGGGATCGCCATGGGCGTGCCGCCCGGCAGCGCGTCGTTGCTGATCCAGTTCAGCGCATTTTTCACCATGGGCTGGGGCGTGCTGCTGTTTCGTGAAAGCCTGTCCGTGCCGCAATTGATCAGCGTGGCGCTGGCGGCCATGGGCCTGGTGGGCATGCTGTTGAGTGTGCAGGGCACGGCCACGATGCTGGGGTTTGCCCTGGTGCTGTTCAGCGCGTTGGCCTGGAGCATCGGCAATATCATCATCAAGGTCTCCGGGGTACGGGAGATCTTTGCCTTCGTGGTCTGGGCCAGCCTGTTTGCACCGTTGCCGCTGGTGCTGTTGACGTGGCTGCTGGATGGCTCGCAAGCCTTTATCGCGTTGCCTGCTCAGTTGAACGGCATGGCGTTGTGCTCGCTGGCGTTCCAGGTGTATGGCGCTACGCACTTCTGTTACTGGGGCTGGAACCTGTTGTTGCGCGAATACCCGGTTTCCCGGGTGGCGCCCCTGTCACTGCTGATCCCGGTGTTTGGCATCGTCAGCTCAATGCTGATTCTGGGTGAGCGCCCCGGGGTTTCCCAGTGGCAGGCCATGGGGTTGATTCTGTTGGCCTTGATCGTGGGAATGAAGAAGGGGCGCTCGCTGTGGGTCAGGCAGGGCGGTCACGCTTGAGCAGGCCATACAGCGCGCTGTCCGAGATCTCATCGCCGACCACCCAACGTTCGCGCAGCAGGCCTTCGCGCACAAAGCCCAGGCGCTCAAGCAGCTTTGCGGAGCCCAAGTTGCGTGGGTCGATATCGGCTTCAAGGCGGCGCAGTCCGGCAGTGTTGAAGCCGTGGTCGATCACGGCGTGGGCGGCTTCGCTCATGTAGCCCTTGCCCCAATGCTGACGGTTCAGGGTAAAGCCGATTTCGGCCCGACGGCATTGCTCATCGACATTGAAAAGGTCGCAACTGCCGATCACCTCGCCGGTGGCCAGCAACTCCACCATGCACACCAGGTCTTCACCGGTAATCGAGGCTTCCATCAGTTGGCCGAAGCGCTCAACGGCCTGGTCGGCGTGGGTCATGGTAGGGAAGGAAAAGTAGCGCATGGCCTCGGGGTCGGACCAGATGGCAAACAGCGCGCGCCAATCGTCCTGATGGGGAGGGCGCAGGCCCAGGCGCTCGGTGGTGAGGAGAACGGGGGCGAAAAAGGGCAGGGTCATAAGGTGCTCGTCCGTGAAAGTCACGGGCGAATGCTGCCGGGATTGGGCGGGTTGTACAAGGGTCAAGGAAGGAGGGCGACGGGAAGCAATTGCTCCGCTTAATAGGAAGCATTACTATTCACGCCCCGCCTCCCCAGTGCTCCCTTGATGACTCCTCAGCCGCCCCGCAGAACAGGCTTTTTCGAGCACTACGAAGAGTTGATCGGGACCTGGACGCGCCGCCTGAGAAACCGTCAGCAGGCCGAGGACCTGGCCCACGACACCTTTGTACGGGTGCTTGAGGCCAAGCCTACCGCGGTTGAGCAACCTCGCGCCTATCTGCATCAAACGGCGCGCAATATCGCAGTTGACGCCTATCGTCGCGAAGACCGCCGGGAAGCGATGGCGTTGGAAGCCTTTGATCAGAGCTCGCCCAACAGCGGCGACCCGGAGCATTTCATGCACGCGATCCAACTGGCAGACTCCATCGAGCGGGCCTTGGCCGAGTTGCCGCTGAACTGTCGCAAGATTTTCATCTGGCAGAAAATCGAGGGCCTGACCCAGCAGGAAATCGCCGAACGCCTGGGCCTGTCTAAAAACATGGTGGAAAAGTATATGATCCGCACCCTGCGGCATCTACGCGACCGCCTGGACGCGATGGCACCATGACCAAGCCCCGCTTTGAAACAGGATCTTCCATGATGGATACCCGTGAGTGTGCCTGCGGCAGTGCGACGGCCCGCGATGAGGCGGCGCAATGGTTTGTGCGTGTGCAGGACAGCCAACTGAGCGTCGAAGAACGCGAACGGTTTGATGCCTGGCGTGCAGAGCATGCCGAACACCAGTACGAATTTGATGTGCTGCAAGGCTTGTGGAGCGCCACCGACCTGGTGCCCAAGGCACGCTTGCAGGCGTTGTGCGATTCCCCAGAACCGCGTGCGAAGCGCCGGCCAGTGCTGCGCTATGCGGTGGCGGCGAGTGTGCTGGCGGTGGCCCTGGGCCTTGGGTTGTTCAGTGGCCTGGATCATCCGGCGACGTATAATGCTGAGTTCAGCACCGCGCTGGGAGAGCGCCGGCAGGTGGCGCTGCCCGACGGTTCGCTGATGGATTTGAACAGCCGCAGTGTGGTGGCGGTGCACTACGTAAAAGGCCAGCGCGGCATTGAACTCAAGCAGGGCGAGGCGATGTTCAGTGTCGAGCACGACACCAGCCGGCCCTTTGTGGTGGCAGCCGGGGCAGGGCAGGTGACAGTCACCGGTACGCGTTTTGACGTGCGCCGTGATGACGACCAGACCCGTGTGGTGGTCGAGGCCGGTACGGTGAAGGTGCAAGGGCGCGCACCCGATGAGATCGTGATGCTTACCGCTGGCCGGGGCACCCATGTGGATGCCCGGGGCCAGGTGGCGGCTGCCTACGCCGTCAACCCCGAAGAGCTCACGGCCTGGCGCACCGGCAAACTGGTGTTCAACAACGCTACCCTCGGCGAAGTGGCCCGTGAAGTCTCGCGTTACCGCGAGCAACCATTGCGGGTCAGTACGCCTGCGGTGAGCAACCTGCGCTTGACCAGCGTGTTCAAATCCACCGACACCGATGCCTTGCTCAAGGCCTTGCCGCACATTCTTCCGGTGGCCGTGCGCACCTTGCCCGACGGTAGCCAGGAAATAGTTTCACGATAGATTCAGGTTTTTTCCGAGTTCTTCGTCTTCTTGTGCAACTGCAACTGGTTTGCATTAACAGCCGCACTCTCTTGCGATCACAGGACTCCGTTCGACGTGAAAAAACTCGCCATGAAAAACAATAAATCATCCCGCTGGGCACCGCTGGTGCTGGTGCTGGCCGTCAGTGCCGCAGTGCCTGCAGCCTATGCTGACGACGCCATTCATATCCAGGCCCAGTCCCTGGGGTCGGCGTTGAGCCAGTTGGGTCAGCAGACGTCGCTGCAAGTGTTCTTCAGCCCCGACATGGTGGCCGGCAAACAAGCCCCGGCCGTCGACGGCAACCTGTCGCCGGAACAAGCCCTGCGCCAATTGCTGCAAGGCAGCGGCCTGGATTATCAGATCGACGCCGGCTCCGTGACCCTGCGCCCGCTTGGCAAAGGCACCGGCGAAGCAGGTTCGCCGCTGGAGCTGGGTGCCACCGACATCAAGGTCGTGGGCGACTGGCTGGGCGATGCGAATGCCGAAGTGGTGCAGAACCACCCCGGCGCGCGCACCGTGGTCCGTCGTGAGGCCATGGTGGAGCAGGGCGCGATGAACGTCGGCGATGTGCTGCGGCGCATTCCCGGGGTGCAAGTGCAGGAAGCCAACGGTACCGGCGGCAGTGATATTTCCCTCAACGTCGGCGTGCGTGGCCTGACCTCGCGCCTGTCGCCACGCTCCACGGTATTGATCGATGGCGTACCGGCGGCGTTTGCCCCGTACGGTCAGCCGCAGTTGTCGATGGCACCGATTTCCTCCGGCAACCTCGACAGCATCGACGTGGTCCGCGGCGCGGGCTCCGTGCGTTATGGGCCACAAAACGTCGGCGGTGTGATCAACTTCGTCACCCGCGCCATTCCGGAAAAATTCTCCGGTGAGGTCGGCACCACCCTGGAAACGGCGGCCCACGGCGGCTGGAAGCACATCGAAAACGCCTTCATCGGCGGCACCGCTGACAACGGTATCGGCGCGGCGTTGCTGTATTCCGGGACCAAGGGTGATGGCTACCGCGATCGCAACAACTCCAACGACATCGACGACGTGATCTTCAAGACCCACTGGGCGCCGACCGACCAAGACGATTTCTCGCTGAATTTCCACTACTACGACGCCAGCGCCGACATGCCCGGCGGCCTGACCCAGAAGCAGTACGACGCCAACCCGTATCAGTCGGTGCGTGACTGGGACAACTTCAGCGGTCGGCGCAAGGATATGTCCTTCAAGTACATCCGGCAGATCGACGACCGTACCCAGGCTGAAGTGCTGACGTATTACTCCGACAGTTTCCGCGGCAGCAACATCGCCAACCGCGACCTGAAAACCCTGGGTTCCTACCCGCGCACCTACTACACCTTCGGCATCGAGCCGCGAGTGTCCCGCGTGTTTGACCTGGGGCCGAGTACCCAGGAAGTCAGCGTCGGTTACCGCTACCTCAAGGAAGGCATGCACGAGCAAGCCACCAGCCTGGCGCTGGTCAATAACGTGCCGACGCCGGTGGGCCAGAATGACGGCCACGTTTACCAGGACCGTACCGGTGGTACCGAGGCCAACTCGTTCTATATCGATAACAAGATTGATATCGGCAAATGGACCGTTACCCCGGGCATCCGCTTTGAGCAGATCCGTACCGAATGGCACGACCGTCCGGTAGTCGCCCTGAATGGCACCACGGTCCAGGAGAAGCGTCGCGAGATCCACAACAACGAACCGCTGCCGGCCCTGAGCGTGATGTACCACGTCTCCGATGCCTGGAAACTGTTCGCCAACTACGAAACGTCCTTCGGCAGCCTGCAGTACTTCCAGTTGGGTCAGGGCGGTAACGGAGACCAGACCGCGAACGGTCTGAACCCGGAAAAAGCCAAGACCTACGAGATCGGTACCCGCTACAACGACAACGTCTGGGGCGGCGAAGTGACGTTGTTCTACATCGACTTCTCGGACGAACTGCAATACGTCAGCAACGATGTGGGCTGGACCAACCTCGGCGCTACCAAGCACGAAGGTATCGAAGCGTCGGCCCATTACGACCTGTCGAACCTGGACCCACGCCTCGATGGCCTGACCGCCAACGCCGGCTTCACCTACACCAAGGCCACGTCCGAAGGCGACGTTGCCTTCAAGGGTCGCGACTTGCCGCTGTACTCCCGTGAAGTGGCTACCGTGGGGCTGCGTTACGACGTGAACCACTGGACCCATAACCTGGACGTCTACGCCCAGTCTGGTCAGCGTGCGCCGGGCACTGGCACCACCTATATCACCCAGCCGACCGCTGACGGCCAGTACGGGGATATTCCCGGTTACGTCTCGGTCAACGTGCGCAGCGGTTATGACTTCGGTGCGCGTCTGTCGAACCTGAAGCTGGGCGCCGGGGTTAAAAACCTGTTCAACCAGGAGCACTACACCCGCTCCAGCGACAACAACTCCGGGATCTACCTGGGCGAGCCGCGCACGTTCTTCGTGCAGGCCAGCGTCGGGTTTTGACCCGCAGTTGATTTAAGAGGTCGCAGCCTGCACCGGCATTGTCGGCACGGGCTGCGACCTTTCCTCGCTTTCTCAGGAACTGAATCCGACCGTTCGGCCACACAGGTTTGCCCACTTTTCATACAGTGCCTGGACGATCACTTCGTCGTGGTGCTCTGGAGGATGAGGCGCTCCCAGAAACCAGCCGAACAGGAGATGCCTATGTCGGTATCCGTGTCCAATCAGACCACCGCCTCAATCCATAACCACCCTGCGCCACCGTGCCCACCTTGCATCGTCAAGCCTCCAAAGCCGAACCCGGGGGCATGCCGGCCAGGCATCGGCAAGCCACCGATGCCGGATCCAGAACCGTGCCGACCCTGTATCGGTAAACCGCCAAAGCCGAACCCGGGGGCATGCCGGCCAGGCATCGGCAAGCCACCGATGCCGGATCCAGAACCGTGCCGACCAGGTATCGGTAGGCCGCCAAAGCCAGACCCAGAGGCATGCCGACCAGGTATCGGTAGGCCGCCAAAGCCAGACCCAGAGGCATGCCGGCCGGGCATCGGCAGGCCACCAAAGCCAGACCCGGAGGCATGCCGGCCAGGCATTGGCAAACCGCCAAAGCCGGATCCAGAACCGTGCCGACCCTGTACCGGTAAACCGCCGAAGCCGGATCCGGGGTATTGCGGGCCAGTTTATGGAAGGCCGGATCCGCATTATTCCAAGAATGACCAGTTGGCCGAACGACTTCTGAGCGGCTTCAATGCCTTCAGGGACCGGGGAACGCAACACATCACGCAGCAGGGCCTGGAAAACATGGCCGGCAGGCGGTTAACAGGCAACCCGGCGGTTGACCAGAATATCCTCTTGGCCAGGGATATCCTGCGACGTCCAGACCTGATGCTAGGCCTTGATCGTAGCGGCTCGACCGGCGAACTGGACGGTCGACTCACCAGGCAAGACATCGATGCGTTAGTTCGCTCAGACAACGCCTTGAAGTATCAAGACGACAAAGAGCTTGCCCAACTGATGCTTCAGAATTTCAACGCGTTGAAGGGAGGATTTTTCAGCAATTCGATAAAAACCAATGATCTGAATCGATTGGCTGCCATGCCGCTGACCGGTCGCCCGCAGGCGGACG
This sequence comes from Pseudomonas sp. LBUM1641, assembly GCF_059716235.1. Lineage (NCBI taxonomy): Bacteria > Pseudomonadati > Pseudomonadota > Gammaproteobacteria > Pseudomonadales > Pseudomonadaceae > Pseudomonas > Pseudomonas sp. LBUM1641. The sequence goes on along the minus strand of NZ_CP166815.1, from coordinate 4,584,470 downwards.
CACTCATTCAACTGGCGAGGGAAGTCACTCAGCGTTCAAGCCTGTTGGAGGCCATGGACAAGGCGGGTAGCGGTTATGCCAACGGCAAAATCAACAAGCACGCGCTGCGTGAGTTGTCTCGCTAACCCTGTCATGACCTGATCACGCCGCGAGTCCTTCGTGGCGTGATGACGTCTTGATCAATCCGTTGCTTTACTCTCCCAGCCAGGGCTTAGACATGACGTCAATGCCGTTTGGGTCGCGCGATCCCGGCCCCCAGCCAGCATGCGATCCGCCGTCGGGTGGTGATGTTTCGCCGCCGGGTAAAAATCGCGAGCAGGGGGCCGAGGCCCGGCGAGTGAAGAACTTCACCGGGCAGCACACGTTTCACGTGCCGGCTGCCGACGACTTCATCAAAGGCATGTTGCCCAATGGGCAGATGCCGGCGACTGAAGCTTCTGTGTTACGCCAGTTTTGCGCAGCGATGGGGTCTTTGGTGGGTGCGATCAAGGCCTTTGGCAGGAGGTGAAAGCGGGCTTGCGGAGGCCCGGAAAGCTGCCTGATTTTTTTGGTTTTTACATGTTGTCATTGGAACACTTCGTGGCTGAGGAACCATTGCCTGCAACACACCACACACTTTTGGCTTGTACGTCGCGCGAGCGATACGGTCGCTACCCGGGTGATGACCAGGCAGGCGTGGGTCTAAAATTGGTGGAGATGAATCATGAGAATTGATCACGGGTCAGGCTATTTGCAGCACGGCGGTACAGGCCGATTTGACGCAAAACCGGATGAGGCGCCGCGCGCCGCTCAGGCTACGTCAAGTGAACCGGGTGATGCGGGTAGGCAAGCCAATCATCAACCTGGCGCCACGGTTGTTCGGTCCTCCGGTTACCGGCCCCCTTTGCGCTCGGCCAGGCCCTATGAGGTGGTGCCCCATCATCGTACGCTGCAAAACGGCGTTGCCCCGCGCGTCGGGTCACCGAATCCCAATCTTCAACTGCCAGACAGCGAGTTGGTGAAAGCGCTGAAAACCAGTTTTTCAACGTTGAAAGAACTTCATGAAAAGTGACGGGCTGACACTGTCTTCACTGCAGCGAATCGCCGGCAAAAAAATCGGCGACAACCCGGTGTTCAACGCTGCGATTCTGTTGGCCAAGGCGCTGGTCCAGCGCCCGCGCTTGATCGATGCGATCACCGATCAGAACGGTTACATCACCCGGGAAAGCCTGTCGAGGGCCGAAAGCGTGGTGTTCGGCAACAGCGATCCAAGCGCCTTCAGCCCGGACCCTTTCCACGCCAAGAGCAACGCCGAACTTGTCCAGGTATTCAAGGCAATGTTTACCGAGTTGCGTGACAGGTCCCAGGACCGCAAGGGGTTCTTTGAACAGATCGGCTACGTCAACATCGAGTTGCTGGTTGCCATGAGCAAGGACCCGGACGAAGTCGACAGCCAGGGTGAGCCTCTCCTGGACCCTGCCACCGGACTGGCGCGGAAAAAATACGATGAGCAGCAGGTGTACATGGCAAAGAATATTGTGGATCGGCCCGGGTTATTGCAGTCCCTGGAAAACGCCCACAGCGGCGGTCGGCGTATTTTTGGCAGCTATCACCAAGAGGGTTGGCTGAGTAATAAAACCCTTGATCGCTGGCTCGAGCACAACAAAACCCGATAGCCTGGGTAACGCCTCAACGAATGAGGCGTTACGGGGTTACCCGTCATACCCGCAGTATTTTTCCACTGATCGCCACACCGATCAGCAGCACGGCAATCAGCACAAAGGCTGTGCTCAGGCTGCTGCCGTGGGCGATAAAACCGATCACCGCAGGGCCGGCGAGAATGCCGGTGTAACCCAGGGTGGTGATGGCAGGCACGGCAATGTGTTCCGGCATGACGGTCTGCTTGCCGACGGCGGTGTACAGCACCGGTACGATGTTCGAACACCCGGCGCCGACCAGCGCATAGCCCAGCAGGGCGGTTTCCCACGCCGGGAATAGCGTCGCCAGCAGCATGCCGGCCGCCGCGAGGGCGCCGCCGAATACAATCACCCGGGTTGCGCCCAGGCGGCGAACAATCCTGTCGCCGGTGAGGCGGCCGACGGTCATGGTCAAGGCAAAGGCTGCGTAGCCGAGGCCCGCATAGGCCTCGTCAAGGCCGCGCTCGGCGCTCAGGAATACCGCGCTCCAGTCCAGCACGGCGCCTTCGGCGAGAAACACGATGCAGCACAGGCAGCCGATAAACAGCACCACGCCGTGGGGTATGGCAAAGGCCGGTCCGGAGCTTTCACTGCCGTAAGGCAGCAAGTGCGGTCCGGCCTTGAGCAAGGCCACCGCGATGACGACGATGACGGCGAGGGTGGCCTGCAATGGCGACAAGCCCAACCCCAGCAACCCGCTGACACCCGCCGCGCCGACAATCCCGCCCAGGCTGAACAGCCCGTGGAAGCCCGACATCATGGTCTTGCCGCTGGCCCGTTCGACCATCACCGCTTGCAGGTTGACCGTGGAGTCCACCGTGCCGAGGCCGGCACCAAACACGAACAGCGCGGCCATCAACAGCGGAATCGAAGTGACCGTTGCCAGCATCGGCAGGCCCAGGCAAATCAGGATCGTCCCGCCAGTGGCCACTCGGCGGATGCCGTAGCGCGAGGCCAGGGCACCCGCGACCGGCATCGCGATCATCGATCCCACGCCGAGGCACAGCAGCAACAGGCCGAGGGTGCCCTCATTGAGTTGGGCGCGGGCCTTGGCATAAGGCACCAGCGGTGCCCAGGCGGCGATGCCGAAACCTGCGATAAAAAACGCGATGCGGGTCGACATTTGTTCCAGCCGTCCGGGTACCACGGGCGCTGGGGTGCTGATGGCGGTCATGAAAAATCCTTGGTTTTGCGTTCAACGAACGATGTGCAGCGCAACATCCTTGCACATCAGGCCGTATCGAGCGAGCCGGGTTCCTTGGGTGTACCTGAACACGGGGCAACAATTTTTTCTGAATCATGGAACGCGATCGGCCTTTCCAACCACTATCAGCCTGTAGGACGAGTAATCGTCTGCTGTGCGAGGTGGTCTGGAAGGTGCGTAATCCCCGCGAGAACTGGCGAACCCCGGGATTCTTGCGGTGGATTACCACCTTCCAGGCCGATCCTCTCACTTCAGCAGCCGGGCCAACTCGGGATCCCGCACCTGCAACACCTCAAACAAGCCCAGGGCTTGCAGGGCGGGCAGGGCTTGCAGCATGTCCTGTTCGGCCACTAATCGCTGTTCACCCGGGGTGGCCGGATTGCACCAGGTTCTGGCATTCGCAAGGAATGCCCCCACCGTGCCTTTGCGCACTGTCACGCCATTGAACTGGCCTTGGTCGAGATGATCGGGAAGCAGATCTTCTGCACGCATGACGGAGTCCTCAATGAATGAATCCGCAGTCTAGGCGCACACATATGGCTACACTGCCTTATTCGGGCCATTCGATACGGTAAAGCTGCCATATGCTGCCAACCCTCGTTTCACCTCAACTCGCCAACGCAATCGGCGGTCCCTTGCTGGTGGCAACGTTGCGGAGCAGCCCCGTCGAGCGCACCACCGCGCCCCATCAGCATGCCCGGGGGCAATTGCTCGGAGCCCAGCGCGGGTTGCTCTCGGTGCAGGCGGCGCATCAGCATTGGGTGGTGCCGGCCACTCACGCGGTGTGGATTGCCCCCGGTTGTTCCCACGCCTTGCGTTCCCACGGGCCGTTTGATGGCTGGAGTGTGTATGTCGACCCTCAGGCGTGTGCCGGTCTGCCGCAACAGACATGCGTCATCGGCACGTCGGCCTTGTTACTGGAGGCTGTCAGACGTGCGGCAACCTGGGCCGAGCCCATGCTGGAACCGCCAAAGGTAAGGATTGCCCAGGTGATCCTTGATGAAATCGCCGGCTTGCCCCAAGAGCCATTCGGCTTGCCGCTGCCCCAGGACCCACGCCTGCTGCGCATCGCCCAGGCGCTGGCCGACAACCCCGACGACAACCGCCTGCTGGAACAATGGGCGCAGTGGGCCGGAGTCTCTGCCCGCACACTGGCCCGACGGTTTGGCGCCGAGACCGGGTTCACCTTCAGCCAATGGCGCCAGCGTGCGCGATTGTTGCGCGCGTTGGAGTTGCTGGCGGCCCATGCACCGGTGACCCGGGTTGCGCTGGACCTGGGTTATGAAAACGTCAGTGCCTTTATTGCCATGTTTCGACGCACGTTCGGGACGACGCCGGGGCGGTACTTCATGGATGGCGCAACCGACTACGGGCATACACCGCCACAATCACGAAACAGCCCATAGGTAATAAATAAGCCAGCGCCACCGTGCTGTTATCCGCGACCTTGCCCATCAAGTAGGGCATCAGGGCACCGCCGACAATCGCCATGATCATGAATGAACTCCCGCGCTTGGTATGCGGCCCGAGGTTTTTCACGCCCATGGCGAACAGCGTCGGGAACATGATCGACATGAAGAAGAACACCGCAATCAGCGCGATCACCGAGATGCCTTCGAGGCCAATCGCTACCAGCGCGCACAATGCGATATTGATCAGCGCATACATCAGCAGCAGCTTCTGCGCGCTGACCCGTCCCATCAACCAGGTGCTGAAAAAACGCCCGAACATGAAGGCCAGCATCGCGATCGACAGCAGGTAAGCCGCTTGCTGATTGCCCATCTGTGCCCAGTGCTCGGTGACGTAGTTGATAAAAAATGCACCGACCCCGACCTGGGCCGCCACGTAGAAAAACTGCGTGATCACCCCACCGACGAATTCCGGATATTGCCATAGCCCTTTGCCAGTCTCCGGTTGCAGTGCCTGCTCCTGGGCGCGCAAGTCCGGCAGCGGCGTGCGGGCGATCAACAGCGCCACCAGCAACACCAGAACGGCGATCACCACGTAGGTAGTTTGCAGCGAACTCATGTCCGACGCCGGCGTACTGCCGGCGCTGAAAAACATTGCGCCACCAATCAGCGGCCCGAAGAACTGACCGAGGCCGTTGAACGATTGCGCCAGGTTCAACCGCCGCTCGGCGCCCTGGGGCTCGCCCAGCACCGTGGCGTACGGGTTGGCAGCGGTCTCCAGGCAGCCCAGGCCGCAGGCGATGACGAACAGCGCGAACAGGAAGAACGGAAAACTCGCCGCCGCTGCCGCTGGCATGAACAGCAACGCGCCCGCTGCATAGAGGCACAACCCCAACAGGATCCCGGCCTTGTAGCCGTGGCGGTCCATCAGTAATCCGGCCGGCAGGGCGATCAGGAAATACGCGCCGAAATACGCGCTTTGCAACAGCCCGGACTGGGCCTTACTGACGTGCAGCACTTCCTGGAAATGCTTGTTCAGTACGTCCAGCAAACCGTAGGACAAGCCCCAGAGGAAGAACAGACTGGTCACCAACATCAGCGCCCAGCGATAGGTCGGCACGGCACGGGTGCCTGCCAGGTGTGTGTCTTTGCTTAACATGACGCTTCTCCTGTTGTTTTTATGGGATCAAGGCGTGCGATGCAGCGGGTGCTAGGGTTGGTCGGTGAGGCTGAAAACCTGCGTCAGCGGCTGCCATTTGCCGCCAGGATCAGTCCATGGCGTGGGCGCCTGGAAACACCACATCAGGGTTTCCCAGGCTTGCACTTCAGGGTTGGCGCGTGCGGCGTGGTCCAGTCCTTCGAAGCTGAACCCGGCCGCAGTGTCCATGACCATGAACAGCCGCGTGCCCAGGCGCCAGATCTGCATCTCCACGATGTGCTGGCTGCGCAGATGTCTGGCCACGGCCGGCCAGATGCGTTGATGCAACTGCTGGTACTCGTCGATCAATGCCGCATCGTCGACCAGGTCCAGGGCCAGGCAGTAACGTCGGCCGTTCATGTCAGCGCCCGGTCCAGATGGGTGTAGCCACCGTCCACCACCAGCCATTGCCCGGTGGTGTGGGAGGCGCGGGGTGAGAGCAGGAACAACACGCTGTCGGCAATTTCCTCGGGGGTGGTCATCCGTTTGCCCAAGGGGATTTTTTCGACGATGGCGGCGAGCTTGGCCTCGGGGTTGTCGAAGCCGTCGATCCAGCGCTGGTACAACGGTGTCAGCACTTCGGCAGGCACCACGGCATTGACCCGGATGCCGAACTCCAGCAAGGAGGCTGCCCATTCCCGAGTCAGGGACAACTGCGCACCTTTGGCGGCGGTATAACCGCTGGTGCCACCCTGGCCGGTGAGGGCCGTCTTGGAGCTGATATTCACGATCGCCCCGCGACTGGCCTTGAGGGCGTCGAGGCACAGGTGGGTCATGAGGTAGTAGTGAATCAAGTTTTTTTCCAGGGATTCAACGAAGGCAGCACGGCCGGCGTCCAGCCCCACACCGTCGTTGACCCCGGCGTTGTTCACCAGGCCATCAATGCGCCCAAAACGTTGCAACACTTCGTTGACGGCCGCGCGGCAGGCTTCTTCATCACGCAACTCGACGCGGATGAAGTGGCTTTGGCCTTGCTGTTCCAGCTCTGCCGCGAACGCTGGCGACAACGGTTGATGACCGAAAATCACCGGGATCGCGCCTTCGGCAATCAGCCCCAGGGAGATGGCGGCGCCAATCCCCGAGCCGCCGCCGGTGACGATGATCACGCGGTCCTGCAAATGCAGATTCATGGGCAGTTTCCTTCAAGGTGATAGACCCGCTGGGCGGTGCCGCCCCAGATCGCCTGCTGTTCATTGGGCGACAGCTGGCCGAGGGTCTGTTGCAGCAATTGGCAGGTGCCCTGGTATTCCCCGGCCAACAGGCACACCGGCCAGTCCGAGCCGAACATCAAGCGCTCGGCGCCGAACAATTCCAGTGCCAATTCGATATAAGGGCGCAATGCACGCGCGTTGCGCTGGTCGGGCCCGGCTTCGGTGAGCAGGCCCGACAGCTTGCAATTGACGTGGGGCAGGGCGGCGAGCGGCGCAAGGTGTTCTGCCCACCCGGCCGGGCCGTTGGCGATGTCGGGCTTGCCCAGGTGATCCAGCACCAGATGATGCTGGTCGTGGCGTTGGCACAGGGCGGTGGCGGCGTCGAGGTCGGCGCAGCGGATCAGCACCTCATAGACGTAGCCTTGTTGTTGCAGGTGACGCAGGCCGCGGGCGAATCCCAGGTCAGCCATGAAACTGGCGGGTGTAGGTTCGTCCTGAATCTGATGCCGAAAGCCCTTGAGTCTCGGTGCGTCGCGCCACTGTTCCAGGTGTTGTTCAAGGCCTGGGTCGCACAGGTCGACCCAGCCGACGACGCCGAGTATCCACGGGTGCTGCCGCGCCATATCCAGCAGCGCGTCGGTTTCCTGCTCACCCGCGCGGGCCTGCACCGCAATGCAGCCGTCCAGTTCGGCAACGTCGAGTAACGGCCGTAGATCCTGTGGGAGAAAGTCCCGCCGCAGGTCAGCCTCAGCCGCACCGATCCACGGATAATCAGCGGCCCGGTAGCGCCAGAAATGCTGGTGCGCATCGAGCCTCAGAGGTGATGGGGACGACATTATTATTGTGCTCCGTCCATTTAAATGTGTGCTTCAGGTCACGGCCGGTGGCGGAATTGCTCCCGGGACGCGGCTTTCATCTGGATCGAGAAACCCGGTGCCTTGGGCGGCAGATAAGCCGCATCGCACACCACACACGGTTCCTCGAAATGCTCGTGCAAATGGTCGACATACTCGATCACCCGGCCTTCGTGAGTGCCGGCGATGCACAGGTAATCGATCATCGACAAATGCTGCACGTACTCGCAAAGCCCTACGCCACCAGCATGGGGGCAAACCGGCAGGCCATATTTGGCCGCCATCAGCATCACTGCCAGCACCTCGTTGACCCCACCCAGGCGGCAGGCGTCAATCTGCACCACGTCGATGGCTTCGCGCATGATCAATTGCTTGAAGATGATCCGGTTCTGGCACATCTCGCCGGTGGCGACTTTGACCGGTGCCACACCCAGGCGAATCTTGCGATGGCCTTCGATATCGTCGGGGCTGGTGGGCTCCTCGATAAACCACGGCTTGGCAAACGCCAATTCGCGCACCCAATCAATGGCGGTGTCGACTTCCCATACCTGGTTGGCATCGATCATCAGTTGGCGGTCCGGCCCCAGTACTTCGCGGGCGATGCGCACGCGGCGCAGGTCGTCCTGCAAGTCGTGGCCGACCTTGAGCTTGACGTGATTGAACCCGGCATCCACTGCTTCCTGGCACAGCCTGCGCAGCTTTTCGTCGTCATAACCGAGCCAACCGGCCGAGGTGGTGTAGCAGGGGTAGCCATGGGCTTGCAGGTCGGCCATGCGTTCGGCCTTGCCTTCAGCGCGTTGGCGCAGCAAGGCCAGGGCTTCGCTGGAGGTGATGCAGTCGGTGATGTAGCGGAAGTCGATGCACCGCACCAGTTGTTCCGGGCTCATGTCGGCCACCAGGCGCCACAGGGATTTGCCTTCGGCCTTGGCCCACAAGTCCCACGCGGCGTTGACGATCGCGCCGGTGGCCAGGTGGATGGCGCCCTTGTCTGGGCCAATCCAGCGCAACTGGCTGTCGCTGGTGACATGGCGCCAAAAACGGCCCATGTCTTCGGCGATCCATTCCAGGGTCAAGCCCACCAGCAGCGGCTGCATGGCCTGGATCGCCGCGCAGCAAATCTCGTTGCCACGGCCGATGGTGAAGGTCAGGCCATGGCCTTCAAGGGCCGGGTTGTCGGTCTGCAAAATCACATAGGCGGCCGAGTAGTCCGGGTCCGGGTTCATGGCGTCGGAACCGTCCAGGGACTGGGACGTAGGAAAGCGAATATCTTCGACGCGAATCGCGGTAATGGTGGTCATGAACGGCTCCTTGGTTCTAGTCAGGCGTCGACCGTGATCTGGTTCTGTTCGCCAAGGCCTTCGATGCCCAGGCGGATCTTTTGCCCCGGTTTGAGGTAGACCGGCGTGGGCTTGATCCCCAGGCCGACACCGGGCGGGGTGCCGGTGGAAATCACGTCTCCTGGTTGCAGGCTCATGAACTGGCTGAGGTAGCTGATCAATTTGGGGATCTGGAAAATCATCGTGCGGGTGTTGCCGTTCTGGTAGCGATGGCCGTCGACTTCGAGCCAGATCGACAGTTGATGCGGGTCGGCGATTTCATCCTGACTGACCAGCCAAGGGCCCAGCGGACCGAAGGTGTCGCAGCCTTTGCCCTTGTCCCAGGTGCCGCCGCGTTCCAGCTGGAATTCGCGCTCGGAGACGTCGTTGATCACGCAGTAGCCGGCCACGTGCTGCATGGCCTGGCTTTCATCGATGTAACGACCGCCCTGGCCGATCACCACGCCCAGTTCGACTTCCCAGTCGGTCTTGGTGGAGTGGCGGGGGATTTCGATGTTGTCGTTGGGGCCGACAATGGCGCTGGTCCATTTGTTGAAGATGATCGGTTCGTCAGGGATCGGCGCTCCGGTTTCGGCGGCGTGATCGGCGTAGTTCAGGCCGATGCAGATGAATTTTCCTACTTGGCCGACACAGGCACCCAAACGCGGATTGCCCGGTACCAGGGGCAGGCTCGCGGGGTCGAGCTCTTGCAGGCGAGCGAGGTTTTGCGGGAGCAGGGCGTCACCGGCGACATCGCTGATGTGAGCGGACAGGTCACGCAGACGTCCATCAGCGTCCAACAGGGCCGGACGTTCCTGGCCTTTTTCACCATAGCGCAGCAGTTTCATGAGCAATCCTCTTATTGGAAGTGGGCGGTCAGTTGCTCCAGCCGCCGTCAATGATCTGGGTGGTGCCGGTGGTAAAGGCGCTCGCATCGGAGCCAAGGTACAGCGCCAATTGGGCAATTTCCTGGGGTGTGCCCAGGCGGCCCATCGGCTGGCGCGCGGTGAAGGCGGCGTACACCTCATCCTGCTGGCGACCTTCACGGCTGGCTTGTTCGATGATGCGTTGCTGCAGCGAAGGCGACTCCACGGTGCCGGGACAAATGGCGTTGCAGCGAATGCGTTGGGTGACAAAATCCGCCGCGACCGACTTGGTCAGGCCGATGACCGCGGCCTTGCTGGCGCAATAAGCAAAGCGGTTGGGCACGCCCTTGAGGCTGGAGGCTACCGACGACATATTGATGATCGAACCGCCGCCCGCCGCGAGCATCCCCGGCAGAAATGCGCGGATCATGCGGTACATGGCGGTGACGTTCAGGTCCAGGGCAAACGTCCAGTCGCTTTCCGGGCATTCAAGAATATTGCCGGCGTGCACCACGCCTGCGCAGTTGAACAGCACATCGAGCGGGCCGATTTCGGCAGCAAGGCGTTGGATGGCGCTGGCGTCGGTGACATCCAGCAATACCGTTTGCGCGCCCGGCAGTTCGGCGAGCGCTTGTTGATTGATGTCGGCTGCAATCACTTCGGCGCCGGCCGCCAGATAGGCTTCGACGCTGGCGCGACCAATCCCCTGGGCGGCGGCGGTGATCAGCACGCGTTTACCGGTGAGGTCCATGACAGACTCCCTTGATTGTTATTATTGGCTCAATGGTCAGGCCATTGAGGGCGTAAAACGCCTGCATCTGCGGCATAGCGAACCCCGGAGGGTTTGCTATGATCAGCACACTGGAAACGATCCAATGGTCAGGCCATTGATCCAATTTTTAGCATGGGTCTTCCCGGTCAACAAGCGGCTTTTTCGCGGGTTGATCACCTGGACCGTGCCGTGCATGAATCGAGCTGAGCCTAGATGCCATTTCAAGTGATTGATAACCAACGTCTTTATCGACAGATCGCCGACCAGTTGCGGGCGTTGATCGACAGTGGAGAATTTCCGCCGGGCAGCCGTCTGCCGGCTGAACGCGAACTGGCCAAGCTGTTGGGGGTGAGTCGCGCCTCCGTTCGTGAAGCGATGATTGCCCTGGAGGTGATCGGGTTGGTGGACGTGCGGGTGGGCAACGGCGTGCTGGTGTGTGAGCCGGTGCAACCGAAAGTCAGCCAGGAACCGGTAATGGCCCAGGCCACCCGGGATCAATGGAAAGAGTTCGATCCGGAACTCAACCTGCATGTCGATTTCAACGCCGAGATTCCGCCGTTTTCCTTGCTCCAGGCCCGTCGCCTGATTGAGCCGGAAGCCGCCGCCCTGGCGGCCAAACACGCAACTGACGAGGAGCTCGCAGGCATCCGCGAGGCGTTCGAGCGCAACGTGCAGGACAATCGCGAAGGCTCCCACACCCATCCGGGCGATCGCCTGTTTCACATCCGTATCGCCCAGGCCTCGGGCAATCCGGCCTATGCGCTGATGATTGCGCACCTGCTGGGGCATCGTTACGGCAGCATGTTCCAGCGGTTGCAGGCGCATTACACCTCGGACGACATGCCCCATCGCTCGGAAGACGAACACCGCAAGATCCTTGATGCACTGGAACAACGGGACGTGGAAGGTGCGCGACAAGCCATGCGCAAGCATCTGGAGGAAGTGGTACGGATCTTTATGCGGACTGCGCAATGACTGTGTTCTACGACGCCCGCGGCAACATCTACGGTGTGGTAAGCCCGGAGCAGTTACGCAACAAGGGAATCGACGTGCCGTACCGCGCCGACTTGGCCGCTGGCACCCGGGGTGTCTGGGCATCGGCGGCGATTGCTGCCGAGTGCGGTTGGGGTACTTTGCCGCGCCCGGCAGAGGCCAAGGAGCATCGCTGTGACGGCTTGTTGGTGGGGCCGTTTCAGGCAGCGCCGCCCTTTGACCTGTTGATCGTCAACACGGATGGCTCCCTGGCCGAACGCAGTGGCAATGGCCTGACGATTTTTGCGCAGTCGTTGACCGACCAGGGATTGATGGCGCAAGGCTGCGACCTGCGGGTGCATCACGACAAGATGGATGCATTGTCGCCAGTGCTTACGCGAGTTGAGCCTGCGGAGTATGAACAGGTGCAGGGCTTCTGGCTGGCGTTGGGGCGTCCCGAATTCGGGCCTGTGGCGGTAGGGGCTGTTGGCGTTGGCTTGGTCTCGCTTGAGGGAGCCGAGGTGAGCCATGTTTTACCACTGGCTGCGCTTAATCCTGAGTGGCGCCACAGCCAGTTTGTACGGGTGGGTAATCCTCATTGTGTGACGTTGGTACAGGATGCGTCGGCGTTGCCGGACAACGCGCAGATGCATCGGCCAGCGTTGTTCGATCCGCTTAAGGCGATTGCTTTTGCACCACCTGTCGGGGCCGGCCAACCGTGTATTTCCGGGGTCAACCTGCAATGGGTTGCACGGGATTCAGGCAACCGCGTCATCGCGCGGGTGTTTGAGCGTGGTGAGGGGCCGACGGCGTCCTCCGGGACCAGCGCCAGTGCGGTGGCTTGCGCCGCTTGGTCTGTAGGATGGGTGACTGCGGGTGAGGTGGCGGTGGTGATGCCTGGCGGTACTGCACCGGTGCGGCTGCAGGCTGAGGCGGGTGAAGTGTTGAGCGTCAGCCTGTTCGGGACGGCGCGGGTGCAAGAACTCTGAAAGAGGCATGACTGGCTTAATTATCTTTGTCAGTCGGTTCTTAATAAATAAGTAATCTTGGTGAATGGTTGTGTAGGAGTATTCCTGTTGTTGAATGCTGGCTGTTTAACTGTATTTCCGTAATTCATAAAAGACTCTTCCAATATCAATGTACGAATCTTCTTTTTTATTTTTAGGCGGTCGATTTTTGCCTGAAGGCGCTAGTATTCCTGGGGTTCTGGCAATTTTTATCGGCTTCGAATTGAGTGGTTTTCTCTTCGTTTTCTGAAGGGGGTATTTCAATTCGACAATGAATGGCGGGTAACAACGGATGTTTAACACGCTTGTTTCGTCACGCTTCAAGTTGATCGTCGCAGGAATAAAACAGGAAGTTCAGGTGCTGGCGTTTAAAGGCAGCGAGAGTATTGACCAGCCTTTTTTCATTGAAGTGCAGTGGGTCAGTGAAAACCCCTGCCTTGATCTGGAGGAGCTGCTTCACCAACCGGCCTATCTGGATTTTGGTGAGCCGGGTGAAGGCCTTCACGGGCAGATCTATGCCGTTGGCCGGGACGACCCGGGGCGGCGTCTGACCCGCTACCACCTGACCCTTGCTCCGCGTCTGGCGTACCTGGTCCACCGTAGCGACCAGCGGATTTTCCAGCAGCGCAGCGTGCCGCAAATCATCGCGGCGGTGCTTGAGCATCACGGTATTTTCGCCGATGCCTATGCGTTTGAGTTAGGGCCGGTGGTGTACCCGCCACGCACGTTCTGTGTGCAATACGCGGAAACCGATCTGCATTTTATCCAGCGGCTGTGCGAGGAAGAGGGCATCCACTATCACTTTCGCCACAGTGCGGACGGCCATGTACTGGTGTTTGGTGATGATCAGACGGTGTTTCGTCGTTTGCCGGCGCAGCACTATTGTGCGGCCGGTGGCCCAGCGGCCGAAGCATTGGTGATCCAGCGTTTCGATGTGCGCCTGGCCACACGCAGCGCTCAAGTTGTTCTGCGTGACTATGACTTTGAACATCCGTCATCGCGCCTGCACGAGCAGGCCGGATCTTCCCCGGCACTTGAGGACTATCAATACCCAGCGGGATTCACGGGGCACCTGCGAGGTTCGCAGTTGGCCCGTCGGGGCCTGGAACGTCATCAGCGAGACCGCCATCGTGCGTTGGGCCGCAGTGATCAGCCGGCTTTGCGCAGTGGGCATTTCCTGGAACTGCGCGACCACCCGGACCTCTCCTGCAACGACTTGTGGCTGATCACCAGCGTGCGCCACGAAGGCTATCAACCGCAGGTGCTGGAGGAGGCGGTGGTGGATACCGAGGCATTTCAAGGCTATCGCAATCGATTTACCGCAACGCCCTGGCGCGCCGCTTACCGCCCGCCGCTCAAGCACCCCAAACCGCGTATCAGCGGCAGCCAGACTGCAACCGTCACCGGCCCCGTGGGTGAGGACGTGCATTGCGACGCACACGGGCAGGTGAAAATTCGCTTTCATTGGGACCGGCTTGACAAGAACGACGACAAGAGCAGCTGCTGGGTGCGGGTGGCATCCGGTTGGGCGGGTGACAGCTTTGGTGCGGTGATGATCCCGCGCGTGGGCATGGAGGTATTGGTGACGTTCCTGGAGGGCGACCCGGACCGGCCAGTGATCAATGGTTGCCTGCCTAACACGTTGCAACCGGTCGCCTATCCGTTGCCGCAACACAAGACCCGTAGCGTTCTGCGCAGCCGCAGTTCGCCGGGCGGGGCGGGAGCTAACGAGCTGCACCTCGAGGACCGCAGCGGCCAGGAGCTCATCTACCTGCGCGCCCAGCGCGACCTGGAGCAGCAGGTCGGCCATGACAGTCGGCTGGAGGTGCTGGGCGAACGCCAGGAAACCATTCACGGCTTGAGTGCGGCCACTCTTGGGAGTGAGGAACATCGCAGCATTGCCGGGCACCGCAAGGTCCGGCTTGAGGCGGATGATCACCTGCACGTGCAGGGCAACAGCCAAACCCATGTAGGCCAGACCCTGGTGATCGAAGCGGGACAACAGGTCCATCTGAAGGCGGGTGCCAACCTGGTTATCGATGCCGGCGCGCAGTTGAGCCTCAAGGCTGGTGGTGAGCATTTGCTGATTCAGGCCGGCGGGATCTTCAGCAGTCGCCCGATCACGTTGGGCGGTGTGCCTGCCGGAACTCGCACAGCCAACCCTGTCGGGCCGGGCGCCGTGACTGCCTCAGCCACATTTGTAGCGGACGGGCCGAAGGCTTCGGTTACCCAAGGCGCAATCATGGAGCTGGCCAGACGACTGGATGCGGACTTCTGTCCAGTGTGCGAGCGCTGCCGCGAAGGTCTGTGCGAATCCACGGGGAGGGCGGCTTGATGGAGATCGCGCCTGGCCAGTGGATGGCTGAACAGCAGCAGGCAGGGCGCCGGCTTTGCCTGGTTCTACAGGGTGAAAGCGATGCGCGTGGGGTACTGCTGGCGACACGCACGGTCGCTGAGTATCGCAGCCTCTATGGTGAAACCGTCGCATCGGAAATGGCGGCGGATGGGCCGATGTTCCTGTTGCTCGACCACGTCAACGAGCCCGGATTGGTGGGCTTGTTGCAAAACCCTCAGCGTAATTGGGGATGGTTGGGCAGCCTGCTTGGTGATGATTTATCGGGTGTTACCCGGCATTGGCGCGACAGGTTAGTGGTGGGAGCGCCGGGGAGCCAGGCGCTGTACCGCTTCCACGATAACCGCACCTTGGCGCGGGCTTTGGTTCACCTGCCTGCTCAGGACTGGTCCGCTTTTCTCGGGCCGCTGATCAGCGTGTGTTACTGGCAGGGTGAGCGTTGGTGCCGTGGTGATAACCCGGCTCCTGGGATGTATCCGGTGCCTGACCCTGCGCCGTGGCTGGAGGTTCCGAATCCTCAGGCGGGAGCGATTCTGCAGGCCAACATCCTGCGTTATCTGCTGGCTGAGTACAGCGAGGCGCTCAGTCAACTGGCTGAATTTCAGGACCCGAGAATCTGGCTGGAGCAAGTGCTGGAACAAGCGCGGGCTTGGCAATGGGAGAAGCCGGAACAGCTGGAGTTTTTGGTGGTGCGGCGATTGGTGGAAGCCACTGGGGAAGTGCTTATTCGATGGCAGCCGATGCGTGGGGAAGTGGCGGAGGATCATTTTCAGCGGGTGGTTGGGGAGTGGAGTCGGATGGAGCGGGAGAAGCAGGATGCGTAGGGGAGTTATGTTGAGAGTGCGGCGAGGGTTGCTCGTTTGTGGCGTGTTGGCTGCTTCCGGTTGTGCGATGAAACCGGCGGACAGTTTCACCCTGGAGGTCGATTTGCCGGCGAATTTTCGCTTCAAGAGTGATGCGGCTTACCGGCCCGCAACGGGTGAGACCTGCACCCTGCCCAAACGCCGGGGTAAGCGGCCGGAGGACAAAGTTTTTGACACCCTTGGGAAGCCGGTGGCCCATCGGGTGAGCTTTGAGGTACCACTGACGGAGAGGGTGGATGGGTGCCCGTTGGTGTTGCGCAGTATTACGTTTGATATGTATGCGAAGTGGGGAGAGCGGTCGGCGGATGTTGGAGGGGATTTCGCATTCATCAATGTGCTGGATCGGTTGGAAGAAGGTAGGGCCGGGATGCCTGAGTCGGGTGTTCAGGAGTTACGGGGGCGGTGTCAGTGGTTGTTCCGGACGGTAGGTCCGCTGCATGCAATAAGAAAAATCCTGAAGTGCAATTCATTGGACGGTGGAGGGCGGCTACTCAAAGCGCGTGCGGGTGGAGTTTTGCAGCGAGACCAGTTAAATGGAAAAAACGTCCGCATGGTATTGGAGTTAATGCGCGAAGAGCGACCTTACATGGGTGATAACTGGGTTCGGTTCCCCCAGGGGTGGAAGCGTTGCTTCGGGAAAAGTCAGGAAGATCAATTTGCCTTTTGCCGGGGAAATACCACTAATTTTAAACCTTTCAAAATGCCTGACGGCCGCGAATGCATGATTTACCCAACCTGCACTGAATAAGGATATTCAGCCATGGCACTTGATGAATGGAAACAGCCGTTTTTTAGTGAATATATGCCTGCATGTCAGCTTCGTGGATGCTGGCTGAGTTTTGCTCTCGTTGACGAAGCGGGCGACGGAAAAGCGTATGGCGGGCTTGCCTTTACAACGTTCGACAGCGGAGGGCAACGATACAGGGGACGGTTAAATGGAGAAGGTTATACGAAGTTGGAGAATCAGTACCGGGGCCCGGTTGTCCTGATTTTTGACACGACCTATGTGGCGGCTGGCGCTGACTATTATGACTCTTTGCAACATCGTGACAGCTACCCTCTACCTATTACTGAACTGCAGGTTCGCGCGGAGCAAACCCGCTTTCTACGCCCCGACGGTCAACGTGTGGAACGAAGTGTTACGAAGAGTCAGACGGACCACTTCTATCAGGTTGAAGTGCGTGATTTGGTCCGACATGCAGCTCACCTTCCACCCGTGGCATCCCGCACTCATCGGCCCCCGCGGCATGCTCTAACAATGATGGCTGACCTTGGATTCGGGCCGCCTCAGCCGACGTTGGTCGGCGTCGTTTTATTTCCCAACCGGCACACAGTACTTGAGGTCCGGCCGTTGCGAGCGCTGCGCCCCATGCTGTCCACCGAAGATCAATTCTGTGCCTTGAACGTCTATCAATTGGCACTGATGTCCACGTTGAGCTATTGCGATTTTGGACAAGAGCCTCCAACAAAACCCATCGATCAAGTCAGCTTTCCACTGGAGCCCAGCGTTGGTCATTTCTTTGCCGACAGGCTATCGGGCTATCAGGAACCCTGGAAAGTCGATGTTGAGCTGGTGCAACATTTTTACCCCGTTTATGAAGACGTACCGTATTCCCGACGTTTCGAAATTTTGCCCTTCGACCCTGAGTTGTATCAGCAAAATCGCATTGAGTTAGGGGCAGAGCAGGAACATCCGGAACGACTGCACTTTTTCGATGATAAAAAGCACGGCACTGACACCCAGGCCTATATCTGCCATCACGATGAAGTGATCCTTGTTGCGATAAGGGGCACGGCCAGTGGCGCCGATAAACTGCGGGATGCAAATGCCCATCAAGTGGCATTTGTCGAGGGTGTAGGCAAGGCTCATGAAGGCTTTCACAAGGCTTATCAGGCCATGCATGATTTTGTACGGCGCTACCTTGACCAATTTTATACAGGGCAGCGCATCGTCATTTGCGGCCATAGCCTCGGCGGTGCGATTGCCTTGTTACTGGCTGAGGGATTACGTCGAACCGAAGATGCCCACTACAACATCCTCCTATACACCTTCGGAGCCCCCCGAGCTGCCGACTCCGAATTCACCGACGGTGCCTCCGCTCTGGTGCATCACCGCATCGTCAACCACAACGACCCTGTCCCGAGTGTGCCTGCGCCCTGGATGAACACCACCGCCAAAATCTGGATTCCTGGCGCCGTGGTGCTATTCAGCAACCCTGCGCCCGGCGGTCTGCTATTTGCCTTGGGTTTGGTACGGCTGACTGGCAACCCTTACCAGCACCACGGCGCGCAGCAGCACTTCATGCCGATACTGCTACCGGACGGTACACAGTCCTCCGTCTTGTGGACCCCTGGCTGTGAATCCATTGAGGACGCGGCCTGCAAACGCGCATTGAGGCTCAATGGCGATATGCCGGATCGCGCCAACCTGATCAAACAGCTTGTTCAGAGTGCCCATCACTCCATGGTCGTCAGCTACATCCCCGCCGCCTGGGCCACGTTGCGCCGCTGGCAACAAACCCTCGACACCCATGGCACCCTCGTGACTTCCCGTGAATTTGAACTGATCGACAAAGCCTTGTTCACCATGCAGCACCAGCTACGGGAACAACGAAAAAAGCTGGATCTGCATCGTCCTGCCAACCAGCGTGGCTATGAACCCCACGACCCCATGAGCCAGGAAGTAGACCGGCTGAAAGACAGTCGCGCCCGCCTGGAAACTCTCCGCTGGCGCCGCCTCCAGGCCCGCGACGTCTACGGCAGCCAAGCTTCATCACCCATCCTTCAATCCAGCCTGAAACGCTGGTTCACCCACCCGCAAAACCGCGAACTCACCCAAGTGGCGAGCATCCCGCCACAACCGGATGACGGCTGGGGAAAGCCGCAAACCCTCGATATCGACTCAATCGTATGAGCCTACAAAAACTCCACTTGCGCCGGCTGGCGCTTCATCAGCACCTTGCCTGCGCGAATCGAATACAGCGGCAATCCCTGACTGCGAATCACTTCATAGTCGCTGTCCGCAGACAGGATCAACAGGTTCGCCGGACGCCCTGGCTCCAGGCCATAACGATCCCCCAAGGCCATGGCCCTGGCGCTGTTATCGGTGACCAAGTCGAGGGCGCTTTGCAGGGTGCGGTAGCCGAGCATGTGGCAGATATGCAGCCCGGCTTCCAGCACCCGCAAAATATTGCCGTTACCCAGTGGATACCAAGGGTCGACGATGGAGTCCTGGCCGAAGCAGACGTTCATGCCGGCCTCCAGCAGTTCGTTGACCCGGGTCACGCCGCGGCGTTTGGGGAAGGTGTCGAAGCGGCCCTGCAAGTGGATGCTTTCGGTTGGGCAGGAGACAAAGCTGATGCCCGAATGCCCCAGCAGGCGGAAGAGTTTGGCGCAATAGGCATTGTCGTAAGAGCCCATGGCCGTGGTGTGGCTGGCCGTCACGCGGGCACCCATGTCGCGGCTGCGGGCTTCTTCGGCCAGCACTTCAAGAAAACGCGAATGCGGGTCGTCGGTTTCGTCGCAGTGCACGTCTACCAGGCAACCGGTGCGCTCGGCCAGGTCCATCAGGAACTTCACCGAACTCACCCCTTGGTCGCGGGTGTATTCAAAGTGCGGGATGCCGCCGATTACGTCGGCGCCAAGGCGAATAGCCTCTTCCATCAACTCGCGTCCATTGCGGTAGGACTCGATGCCTTCCTGGGGGAAGGCGACGATTTGCAGGTCGATCAGGTGGCCGCTTTCCTCGCGCACTTCGAGCATGGCTTTGAGCGCGGTGAGGTCCGGATCGGTGACGTCGACATGGGTGCGCACATGCTGGATGCCATGGGCAGCCAGGGTCTGGATGGTTTTTTTGGCACGGGTCTTGGTGTCTTCCTGGGTGATGGTGGCCTTGCGTTCACCCCAGCACTCGATGCCTTCAAACAGTGTGCCGCTCATGTTCCAACGCGGTTCGCCGGCGGTCAGGGTGGCGTCGAGGTGGATGTGCGGCTCGACGAAGGGCGGTACCACCAGGTTGCCGGCGGCGTCCAGGTCGTCGGGGCCCGCTATGGGAGCCGCGCCTTGTTGGGTGATGCTGGCGATCCGGCCGTGTTCCAGGTGCAGATCATGCAGGCCTTCACGGTTGCGCAGGCGGGCGTTGATGATGTGCATGGGCAAGTTCCTCTTGGCAAAAAACAGTCAGGCAGACAGCCGCCAGATCATCAGCGCAATGCCGATGTCCAGGCGGTCATAAGAATTGTCCAGCGTCAGTCCGCACAGGGCTTCGATGCGCTGGACGCGGTGCGTCAGGGTGTTACGGTGAACCGCCAGCCGCTGGGCGGCGGCCACAAGGTTACCATTCTCGTGGAACCAGGCCTCCAGGGTCGGCATCAGGCTTGGGCCGTGATGCAGGTCGTGCCGCAGCAGCGGCCCCAGGCGTTCGTTGAGAAACTGGTCGAGCAGGGCGCGATCCCGCACGCCGCTGAGCAATTTGAGTACCCCCAACTCGTCGTAGACACACAGCCCGGCGCGCTCACTGAACCGTCGTGCAGCGGCCAACGCTTGGCGCGCCTCATCCAGGGCCTGGGCCAGTCGCGCGGGTGGGTGCGCGGCAGCACTCAGGCCGATAAACAGTTTCAACGGTGCCAGGCGCAGGTTCAGTGCTTTCAACCAACCTGCCAACAATTGGCGGTTGGCCAATGCCGCACCCGCGTCCATCGCTGGCAACAGCAACGTCCATTGTCCGGCACGCCCTAGCACAGGCAGGCGCGACGGATGCTGCGCCGAAAACTGGCGCAAACGTCGGGTAATGGCATCGTGCTGACGGGCAAGCTGTGCCTCCACCACCGGCGCTTCACCTTGGGCAAACAGTGCATCGCTGCCGTCCAGTTGCAGCTGGACGAGCTGCCAGTGCCCGGCCAACTGCATGCCCAGCTGGGCGGCGCGGTGCAACAGCAAATCCAGGGATTGGTAATCACCGGCCAGCAGGCGTTCCAATACATCATGTCGCGAGCGCCCCAGCTGTTGCGACTGGATCAATGCCGAACCGATGGCCTGGGTCACCAGCACCATCTTCAACGAGTACGGCTGTTCGATCAGCGGCATGCCCGCATCGTGCGCCGCTTCCAGCAAGCGCTGGGGAATTGCCTGGATATAGTCCGGCCCCGTGAGGATTACCAGGCCGGCGACCTGGCGCTGACAGGCTTCGTCCAGCAACACCAGCAGGTTGGCCTCATCCCGTGGGTGATTGATGCCGGTGACGAACACCAGTTCGCCGCCCAACACCCATTCGGCAATGCCGCTGTTTTCCGCGACATAGGGCCAGCGCACCGTGTTCTCCAGGCCGGCTTCCCCGGCCCGCAGGCACATCGACTCAAGGCCAGGCAAGGCCAGCACATCGGCTATCGTCAGGCTCATGCCTGGACGTCAGCCAACGGTGCCCGCACGCGCAGGACGCTGGTCAGCACGATGTAGGTCAGCGACGCAGCCACAATCCCCACCAACGGCGCCACCCAAGGTGAGTGAAACGCCAGCACCGTACCTACGGCGTAAGCGATCAGCCCTGGCCAGTTGAAAGCCGGCAGCCGCGTATCGGCCAGGCGCGGATAGTGGCCGCGATAGCGATAGAAGAAGTCCGCCATGATCACCCCGCCAATCGGTGGGATCACCGTGCCCAGCAGGATCAGGTAGGGCACCAGCATGTCGTACATGCCCAGCAGCGCCAGCAGGGTGCCGATCACCGCGCCGGCCAGGGTCACCGTTTTGCGGCGCTTGGTGCGCAGCAGGTTGCAGCCGGCAACGGCGAAGTTGTAGATGGTGTTGTCCTGGGTGCTCCAGATATTCAGGAGCAACATTGCCATGGCCGCCATGGCAAAGCCTTGCAGCAGCAACACCTCGACCACGTCGGGCTGCTGGTAGACGATGGCGCCGTAGGCACCGATCAGTACCATCAAGCCGTTGCCGATAAAGAAGCCGATCAGACTGGCCAGCACCGCGACCTTGGCCGAGCGCGAGAACCGCGTCCAGTTGGTGGCCTGGGTCGCGCCGCTGACGAAGGTGCCGAACACCAGCGTGATGGCGGTGGACATATCCAGCTCACCGGTGGGTACCACGGCCAGCAGCCCGTCCGGCCCGCCGACCTTTACCGTGGCGACCCATATCGACAGACACAGCAAAATGCCCATGGCCGGCACGGCGATGTAGGACAGAATCTCCAACCCGCGATAGCCCACGTAGGCCGTCGCGCAGAACACCATGCCGAACAGCACCATCAACCCCAGTACGCTGCCCTGGCTCAACTCGAAATATTTGCCCAGCACCACGGCCGCGGTGGCGGTGCCCCAGGCGTACCAGCCGATTTGGGTGAATCCGAGGATCAAGTCGCTCAGCTTGCTGCCCACTTCACCGAAGCAAAAACGCCCCATCAGCACCGAGTTCAAACCGCTCTTGAACGCGATGTAACCCAGGCCTGCGGCGTAGATACCCAACAGCAGGTTACCCAGGGCCACGACGCCGAGCATCTGGGTAAAGCTGAAGGCTACCCCCAACTTGCCGCCGGCGAACATGGTCGCGGTAAAAAAGGTAAAGCCCAGCAGTACCATGGCGGTGGAGGCCAAGCCTTTGCGGGCATGCATGGGCACCTCGCTGAGAGGGTAGTCATTGCCCGGTTCGTTCTGCGTCATGTGCCTTTCTCCCTGAATGAGTGACGCAGGCCTATTGCACCCGTCGTGCCAAGTGCAAGGCAGTGACAGGCGCACGGTCAGTACTGTGCAGGTTGCACAGTATTTATAGCCAAACAGGGAGGACGCGCAGCAGGGATTGGTCTTTCTGCCCAGTCAGGCGCGAAAGCGGTGCAGTGGTGATACAAATTGGATCACTGGCTATTCAATCGAACAGGGTGTGAGTGGTCTCACCGCGATGAAAGGCGAAGGCGGCCTCAAGGTCGCTTTCAATCGTGCGGCCCCGGGACAACGGCGGTAGGTCGTCGAGGCTGAAGAACCCGACTTCCGTAGTTTCGAAACCGGCCATCGGCGCCAGTTGATCAACCCGTTCGCACAGAAAGTAGAGTTTGTAGAAATCCCGGATATCGGGCCGGTACAAGCCTTTGGCCTTATGGGTGACGCTGTACAGCGCCCGGGCGGTGACCGCCAGGCCGGCCTCTTCGCGGATTTCCTTGACGATGTTTTCAGCCGCCGACAGGCCAATATCCGCATAACCCCCGGGCAACGCCCAGCAGCCATCCGTCAGCTCTCGCACCAACAGGATCCGGTCGCCGTCAATCACCGCGCCCCGCACATCAATCATCGGCGTTGAATAGCGCTTGGCAAAATCCGGCACCAGCCCGGTGATGCGCTCCAGCGGCACTTCGCCCAACTGCGCCAGCATGCTGTGGGCGATCTGCGCGATTTCCTCGAGGCGCTCGCGCTCGAAGTCATCGGTGCAGAAGTGCAGCCCCGTGGAGGCCAATGCTTGCAAGCGCTTGGCCTGGGCCAGCCAGGTGTTTTCCATGGGAACTCCTTCAGTGCGAGGCGGTGAGGTCTTTTTGCATGTAGACCCGACGCAGGCCGTTTTCCAGGGCCCGATGGGTTTCCACATAGCCTTTGCGGTTGTACAGCATGATGTTTTCGCTCATCGCCTCATTCGTGTAGAGACGGATGGCGCCCTGCCTGGCCTGGCATTCGGTGAACTCCAGCAATAGACGGCCGTAACCCAAACCCTGAGCGCCGGGGGCGACGGCCAGGTTGTCCAGCAGCAGGTACTTCTCGTGATGGATCAGCACGACAAAGCCGTGCACCTGGCCTGCGTGCTCCAGCACATGCACGCGTTCGGCTGCAACTTGCTGGCGATAGTCATCCAGCATCGGCCCTGGTTTGCGCCCGATTCGCTCGATGTACGGGGAGTAGGCGGCGTGGACGATGGCCTCGATAGCGCAGATATCGTCAACGGTGGCGGGGCGGATAAGGGGTGGCATCGCAGCGTGCGCCTTCTGTACAAGAGGCCACGACTGTAAGGGACTCGCTGGCATAAAAAAACCACCTCAAGGGTGGTTTTTTTACCTCGCCGGCTTATTCGCCGCGATAGATGCAGCCGCTGGTGCAAGTCTCATGGATACGAATCGCGCTGAGTTCGGGCAACAACGGTTTCAGTTCATTCCAGATCCACTTGGCCAGCACTTCGCTGGTGGGGTTTTCAAGGCCCGGAATGTCATTGAGGTAGTTGTGATCAAGGCGTTCGTAGAGCGGCTTGAAAATCGCCTTGATCTCCGAGAAGTCACGGATCCAGCCGGTATGCGGGTCGAGGTCGCCGCTGAGGTGGATCGCCACCTTGAACGAATGGCCATGCAGGCGCCCGCATTTGTGGCCTTCCGGAACGTGGGGCAGGCGGTGGGCGGACTCGAAGGTAAACTCTTTGAAGATTTCCACAGGGTTTTTCAGCTCGGTGAGGTGTCTGGCAGGCGGCGAGTTTAACAGTTTGTCGCGGCCGCGCGCATACCGCGTAGCAGCTGTCGAGCCTTGGCGAGGCTGCGTTTACGGTTTGTTTGGCAAACCGAGGTGCCGCCGACGCAGCCTCGCTTGGGCTCGACAGCTGCTACGCAGAGGGCGCTAGAGGGCCTGCAGGCGCTCGCCCAATTGCCCGGTGTCGGCCAGTTGCAGAAACTCGTCCCCCAGCCGCTGGCTTTCGCTCATCGCGGTTTGCCAATACTTGTTGCGGCCCGGGTCATCGCCCATGAAGCGCTTGAAGTCACTGCGGTCCGGCAGTTTGCCGTGGGGCAGGCGGGCCAGGTATTCCTTCGACGGCGCCAGCAGCAGTACATCCTGCAAGCCCTGTTGATTGGCGCGGCGCCACGGCAAGCCTTTGTCGAACCAGCCGGGAATGACCCGGTCGGTGAAGTGCGGGTACAGCACAATGTCATCACCGTGGTAGGGCAGGTCGAGGTGATAGTCCAGCAGGCCGCCATCGCGATAGGTGCCAGCACCGGCGCCCGGCAGGTCGCGCACGCCTTGCATCACCATGGGGATCGAGCCCGACGCCAGCAGCGCCTGGCGCAGGTTACCCAGTTCCAGATTCAGGAACCTCGAGGGGAAATCCTTGAGCGCATGCAGCGGAGGCGCCTGGCGTGGGTCGTGGACGATCAGCCGTTCGAAGTGCCGGGACAACCGCGCGCGACCCCGCAGGTTGTCAGCGATCACCGATGACAGCCCCAGACCAAGGCGACCGCGATGATCGTCCGCCAGCAGGCCGTGGCTTTTGACCACCATGATGTTCAGCCGGTAGTTCGGGTTATCAAGCACCCGGGCATCACGGCCGGCCAGCAAATCATCGAGCATGCGCACGCAACTCTGGCTGACTTCGGCCATGGTCACGCCTTTGGCAAAGCGCTGTTCGTTGTACAGCCGGCCCAAGTCGAGCAGGCCTTGAACCGGGTCGGGCAGGCACGCACTGGCAAACCGCCAGGAGCCAATCGAGGCGCCGATCAGCGCACGTTCCCGTGGCGCGCGGGGAAGCCAGTCGCCGAACAGCGCCAGGTCCAGACCCTGGATGCCCAAAGCCTTGGGGCCACCGGCGGCGCCGGGAAGGATGCCGACGTCCACAGGCGCAAGCCCTTGTTCGCGAATGCGCGAGAACGCACGTTTACCGGCCTTGAGGGTCAAGGCGGGGAACTTCATATGGATAGCAGTCATACCGGTCTCATTTACCGCGAGCAGGGCAGTATAGAAAATCTGGCCTGGTTGCAGGCAAAGGTCTCGCAGAGAATTGCCATGGTGGCAATTCAGTTTCAGTTAAGTTGGATCCAGTACGGTGAGCCCCGTAGGCAAAATATCCTGAAACGGAGACTCACCATGAAAACCCTCACAGCCTTGATCGCCAGCAGTATCATTGCCCTCACCGCTGGCGTCGCCCAGGCTCGCGACCTGGGGCCGGACGAAGCGCTGAAGTTGCGCGACGCTGGTACCATTGTGTCTTTCGAGAAGCTCAATGCTATCGCACTGGCCAAACATCCCGGTGCCACCGTGCATGAAACCGAGCTTGAAGAGGAATACGGCAAGTACCTTTACCAGGTTGAACTGCGCGACGCCCAGGGCGTTGAGTGGGACCTGGAACTGGACGCTGTCACCGGCGCCGTCCTCAAGGATCATCAGGATACGTAATGAAGGTAAATCTACGCACCAGCGTTCAAGTGGCGCTGGTGCTCCTGGCATTTTGCTCAGGCCTGGCCGCTCGGGACCTGGGCCAGGATGAAGCACTGCGCCTGCGCCAGAAGGGCGTGATCGCGCCGCTTGAGCATCTGCTGGGCCCGGCTTTCGAGCGCTACCCGGGCGCCAAGTTGCTGGATGCAGAGCTTGAAGAGCACAAGGATCGCCCTGTGCGCTTTATCTATGAAATCGAACTGTTGACGGTGGAAGGCGTGGTGCGCGAGATCGAACTCGACGCCAACACCGGTCAACTGCTCAAAGACAAGGAAGACGACTGATGCGCCTGCTTCTGGTGGAAGACCACGTTCCCCTGGCCGATGAGCTGATGGCCGGGCTCAATCGCCAGGGCTATGCCGTGGACTGGCTGGCGGACGGGCGCGACGCGGTATATCAGGGGCGCAGCGAACCCTACGACCTGATCATTCTTGACCTCGGCCTGCCGGGTTTGCCCGGGCTTGAAGTGTTGACGCAGTGGCGTGCCGCCGGCCTGGCCACGCCGGTATTGATCCTCACCGCTCGTGACTCGTGGGCCGAGCGCATCGAAGGGCTCAAGGCGGGCGCCGACGATTACCTGAGCAAACCCTTTCACCCCGAAGAGCTGCACCTGCGTGTTCAGGCCTTGCTGCGCCGTTCCCACGGCCAAGCCAATCAGCCCACCTTGCAGGCTGCCGGCTTGCACCTGGATGAGGGCCGCCAGTGTGTGATGCGCGATGGCGAGGAGATCCAACTGACAGCCGCCGAGTTTCGGCTGTTGCGTTATTTCATGTTGCACCCCGAGCAAATCCTTTCGAAAAGCCATTTGGCCGAACATTTATATGATGGCGAGACTGAGCGTGACTCCAATGTGCTTGAGGTCCATGTCAATCACTTGCGCCGCAAGTTGGGCCGTAGCGTGATCGAGACCCGGCGCGGCCAGGGTTACCGTTTCGGCGCCAGCCCTGCATGAAGTCGATCCAGCGGCGCCTGAGCCTTGGGCTGATCAGCGTGATGGTGATCGTCGGCCTGGTGCTGGCGCAGACCAGCCTGTGGCTGTTCGAAATGGGCCTGCAACGCTACCTGGAATCGGGCTTGCGCAACGACAGCGAAAACCTGCTGGTGGCGTTGGTGCGCGGGCCTATGGGCGTGCAACTGGATGAACAGCGGTTGTCTCCCGCCTATCAACGGCCGTTTTCCGGGCACTATTTCCGTATCGATTTTGCCGACACCCATTGGCGTTCCCGCTCGTTATGGGACCAGGAACTGCCACAACTGCCCCAAGCCGGGCTCAAGGGCAACCTGCAATTGGGGCCGGAAGGCCAGCAGTTGCTGGTACTGCGTTCGGACTACAAGCGTTTTGGCCAATCGATTTCCATCAGCGTGGCCCAGGACTACACCCCGGTCAGAGAAAGCTTTCGCCTGATGCGCCAGATCGGCCTGGTGCTGGGGTTGGCGGCGCTGTTGCTGATCCTGCTCCTGCAACGGGTCACCGTGCGCCGCGCCTTGCGCCCGCTGGAGACCGCGCGCAACCAGATCGCGCAACTGCAGCAAGGTCAGCGCTCGCAACTGGACACCCAGGTGCCGGTAGAGCTGGAACCGCTGGTGGCGCAGATCAACCACTTGCTGGCCCACACCGAAGACAGCCTCAAACGTTCGCGCAATGCCCTGGGCAATCTTGGCCATGCGTTGAAAACCCCGTTGGCGGTGTTGCTGAGCGTGGCATCCAGTGAGCAGCTCAAGGACCATCCGCAACTGAGCAAGCTGCTGCGCGAACAGCTGGAGCAGGTGCAACAACGGCTTAATCGCGAACTCAATCGTGCGCGCCTGGCCGGCGAGACGCTGCCCGGTGCCCTGTTTGACTGCGATGGCGAATTGCCGGGCTTGCTGGCAACCCTGAACATGATCCATGGCGAACACCTGGATTTGAGTTACCGCGTACCGCCTGGTTTGCAGTTGCCGTGGGACCGCGAAGACTTGCTGGAGTTGTTGGGCAACCTGCTGGACAACGCCTGTAAATGGGCGGACGCGGAGATTGTGTTGAGCATCAGCGAAACCCCGGAAGGCTTTCGGCTGGTGGTGGAAGATGACGGGCCGGGGATTCCCGAGAGCCAGCGCGACCAGGTGTTCAGCCGAGGCACGCGGCTGGATGAGCAGATTGACGGCCACGGCCTTGGGCTGGGGATCGTGCGGGATATTGTTGAGGTATGGGGCGGGGTGCTTCTGTTGCAGGAGAGCGAGCTGGGCGGGTTAAAGGTAGTTATCGACCTGCCACGCCGCCATTGAAAACCAACGCAGCCTCGCCAAGGCTCGACAGCTGCGGATACTCGGGCTTATTGCCGGAGTATCCCGCACCTCATCAAACCCTGAACTGATCCATCAGGCCCTGCTGCTGATTCGCCAAGCTGTTCAAAGCCTGGCTGACCCGCGCCGATTCATTCGCCTGCTCGGACAACGACTCCGTCACATCGCGAATTGTCGCCACGTTGTTGTTGATCTCCTCGGCCACCGCGCTTTGCTCTTCGGCGGCGCTGGCGATTTGCAGGTTCATGTCGCTGATCACCGTCACCGCATCGCCGATCTGGCGCAAGGCGGTCACGGCCTGGCCCACTTGTTCGACGCTGCCCTGGGCCTGGCGATGGCTGTTGCTCATGGAACCGACCACTTCCTGGGTACCGCTTTGCAGTTGCTCGATCACCAGGCGGGTTTCTTCAACCGACTCCTGGGTACGCCGCGCCAGATTGCGCACTTCGTCGGCGACCACCGCAAAACCACGACCGGCTTCACCCGCACGGGCAGCTTCGATGGCGGCGTTCAGCGCCAGCAGGTTGGTCTGCTCGGCAATCGCACGAATCACTTCCAGTACCGAACCGATCTTCTCGCTGTTGGCGGCCAGGCCTTCCACCTGGGTCATCGCGGTGCTCATGTCTGCGGCCAAATGGCCGATGCTGGTGGTGGTGCGGTCGATCACGGTCAAACCTTCACGCGTGGCCTGATCCGCATCGCGGGCGGCCTGGGCGGCTTGTGCTGCACTGCGGGCAACGTCCTGGGCGGTGGCGCTCATCTCGTGGGAGGCGGTGGCCACCTGGTCGACCTGGCGGTATTGCTGTTCCATGCCGGCGCTGGTTTCAGTGGCGATGGCGGCCGACTGGTCAGCGGTGCCACGGGCGTCCTGCACCGAGCGTTTGACCTGGGCAATGATCGGCTGCAGCTTGTCGAGGAAGCGGTTGAACCAGCCGGCCAACTCGCCGAGTTCGTCGTGCTTGTCGTAGGCCAGCCGCCGGGTCAGGTCGCCCTCGCCACTGGCAATGTCTTCCAGCATGCGCGCCACGCCGAGGATCGGCCGCGTCACGCTGCGGGCCATCAGCCACACCAGCAACAGGCCGACTATGGCGGCCAGCAGGCCCAGGCCCAGTTCCAGAAGGGTGCCTTTGGCGTTGTCGGCATCCAGTTTGGACTTCAGGGCTTCAGCCGGGGCGATCAGGACTTTTTCCGGTACATCCAGCAGAACGCCCCACGGCTTGCCATCGGGGATCGGCTGGAACGGCGCGAGCACCTTGAGTTGATGGTCGGTGCGCACGCTGCGAGTCTGGGTGCTGGTGGAAAGTGAACTGATCAACTGCGCGCCGTTGGCCGTGTCGACGGCGTCCAGGCGCTGGGCGAGTTTGCCGGCGTCCGGGCTGTAGCCAGCCAGCAGGCCCACCGGGCTGATGATGCTGACGCTGGTCTGGCCGTCATAGAGTTTCTGGCTCGCGCCCTGGCTGACCGCTTGCAGACTGTTGAGGTTGATGTCCACCGACAGCGAGGCGATGACTTTGCCGTTGACCATCAGCGGGAAAACGATGCTGGTCATCAGCACCTTTTGCCCGTCGATCACATAGAAATAGGGTTCGATCACGCACGGCTTGAGTGTGGTGCGCGGGCAGGTGAACCAAGCGTTGGCTTTTTCGCCGCTGGGTCCGACGCTGGTGTCGGACATGTCGCTTTCGGGCAGCGACATTGACGTCAGCTTGCCCGCAGTCGGCTGCGACCAGTACAGCGCAAAACGGCCTTTGTCGTTGCTGCCCAGCTCTTGCTGGTTGGCGAACAGCTCGTCCTTGCCATCCAGTGCGTTGGCCTCGAACACCAAGGACAAGCCCAGTAGTTCCGGATTGGCTTGCAGCGCGGCCTTGACCTGGCGCGTCAGGTCTTCGCGCAGGTCGAAGGCATCCAGGAAGCGTTTCTCGGCCTGTTCGCGCAGGAACAGCACCTGGCGGGAAAAACCGTGGCCGTATTGATAGGCGTCCATGAACTGCTGGCGAATGCCCAATGCCTGGACTTCACCCTGGGCTTCAATGCGTGCCTGGGCGGCTTCGTCGAGCATTTCCATGCTGGAAGCCTTCACCAGGTCGGAGCTCTGCGCCATGCGGTACAGCGAGAGACCTACCAGCAAGGTCACGATGCCCAGCAGGCAAAGTCCGGCCAGCAGGGTGATTTTCCATTGAATGGACAGCTGTCTGAGCGACATGGAGCCTTCCTTAACCTTTCGATACGACAGAGACGATCTGCCTGTATCGGCCGCCCAGGATTTTTCTTTATTCAAACGATCAATTTAAACTCGTTTGCGACGCCGTTCTTTGACATGCCCGCCGACCTGCTGCAAAGTGCGCGCCCTCTAATAAAACTCCTTTAAAACCTGGTTTGCGGCAGCCGTTCCCGACAGCAGCCCGGGCAGGTGTGTGCTTTTTTTAGTTTTTTCTGTCTTGAGGTAACGATGATTAATGCAGTAATCGCCGCGGTCGGCACGATGCTGGTGCTCAGCCTGTCCCGCGTGCATGTGGTGATCGCGATCATTGTCGGCGCCCTGGTGGGTGGACTGACCGGCGGCCTGGGCATCGACGCAACGCTCAAGGCGTTCAACAGCGGGCTGGGTGGCGGTGCGACGGTAGCGTTGTCCTACGCGTTGCTCGGCGCTTTCGCCGTGGCGATTGCCAAATCCGGGCTGGCCCATGCGTTGGCCGATAAAGCCCTGCTGCTGGTGGATCGCCAGGAAGCCACGGGCGGCAGTCACGTCAAATGGCTGTTGATCGGCTTGCTCTGGGTAGTCGCGATTGCCTCGCAAAACATCCTGCCGATCCACATCGCGTTTATCCCGCTGCTGGTACCACCGCTTTTATACGTGCTGACGAAGTTGCAACTGGATCGCCGCCTCATCGCCTGTGTCATGACCTTCGGCCTGATCACGCCCTACATGTTTCTGCCGGTGGGCTTCGGCAATATCTTCCTGAATCAGATCCTGCTGGCCAACGTGGCCAAGAGCGGCGTCGACATCAGCCACGTCAACGTCACCCACGCCATGGGCCTCCCGGCGCTGGGCATGGTGGTCGGCCTGCTGGTGGCGGTGTTTATCAGCTACCGCAAGAAGCGCGTGTACGACCTGGAGAAAATCGAGCGCGTCGAGCAGGTGGCGGTGCAGTACAACCCGCTGACCCTGCTGGTGGCCGGCCTGGCGATTGCGGCGGCGTTCATTATCCAGCTGTGGCTGGACTCGATGATCATCGGCGCCCTGGCCGGGTTCCTGATCTTTTCGGTGTCGGGCATCGTGCGCTGGCGCGACACCGATGACCTGTTCACCGAAGGCATGAAGATGATGGCGATGATCGGCTTCATCATGATCGCCTCGTCGGGCTTTGCCGAAGTGCTCAAGGCCACCGGCGAAGTGCAGACACTGGTGCAAGCGTCGGCGGCGTTTATCGGCCATAGCCGCGGTGTGGGCGCGCTGCTGATGCTGCTGGTGGGATTGTTGGTGACCATGGGCATCGGCTCGTCGTTTTCCACGGTGCCGATCCTCGCCGCGATCTTTGTGCCGCTGTGCGTGCAGCTGGGCTTCAGCCCGCTGGCCATCGTGTGCATCGTTGGTACCGCCGGTGCGCTGGGCGATGCTGGCTCGCCGGCGTCGGACTCGACCCTGGGCCCGACTTCGGGTTTGAACATCGATGGCCAGCATCACCATATCTGGGACACCGTGGTACCAACCTTCCTGCACTACAACCTTCCGCTGCTGGCGTTTGGCTGGTTTGCGGCAATGACGCTCTGACGGGATTGTCCTACAGATTTATTGTAACTGGCCGTTAACCTCTCAAGTTGTCCCTTAAGAGAGAAGAGCCATGCGTCTGAGTCTAAAGGCCAAAGTACTGTCCCTTGCTGTTCTGCCCGTACTGTTGTTTGCCGTGATCATCAGCCTGACCACGGTCTGGATCCTTCGAGAGCAGGCCCGTAACGAGGTTGAAGAAACCCGTCAGAACCTGCTCGACGCCGCCAAGACCACCTTGCGCGGTTACGTCGAGGTGGCCATGACCACCATCAAGCCGCTGTACGACGCTGCCGCCCAGGGCGACACGGCGGCGCGGGCGCAGGTGGTCAAGCTGCTGTCCAACACCAGCTACGGCAAGGACGGTTATTTCTTCGGCTACGACTCCGAGACCATTCGCCTGTTCAAGGGCAACAGCCCGGACGGCGTCGGTAAAAGCTTCAAGGACAACCGCGACCCGAATGGCGTCTACGTCAACCGCGACCTGGTGAAGGTCGGCAAGGACGGCACCCACTACCTGCAATACAGCTCGACACAGCCCGGCCA
Source organism: Pseudomonas sp. LBUM1641 (assembly GCF_059716235.1). Lineage (NCBI taxonomy): Bacteria > Pseudomonadati > Pseudomonadota > Gammaproteobacteria > Pseudomonadales > Pseudomonadaceae > Pseudomonas > Pseudomonas sp. LBUM1641. Next base: position 4,552,065 of record NZ_CP166815.1, on the reverse strand, counting down.
GACCGAGCTGGTGCCCAAGCTCGGCTATACCGAATACCTGCCCAAATGGGACATGGTGATCGGTACGTCGGTGAACCTGGACGGTATCGATGCCCAGGTCGCTGAGGTTCAGGCCAAGGTCGAGAAGCGCATGGAAGGCGTGCTGCTGAGTATCATCGGGATTGCCGTGGTGGTGCTGCTGGTGATCGCCGCCGTGGGCATGCTGGTGGCCAATACCATCCTGCGGCCGCTGCACCTGATGAAGATCAACCTCGACGACATCGCTGCCGGTGAGGGTGATCTGACCCGCCGCCTGGCCATCACCAGCCAGGACGAGCTGGGAGAGCTGGCCGGCTCGTTCAACCGCTTTGTCGACAAGATCCACGGCCTGGTGCGGCAGATTACCGAAATGACCTCCCAGCTTACCGGCCTGGTGAGTCAGGTCGCCGAGCAAGCCAATCGCTCGGAAAAAGCCATGGAGCGCCAGCGTCACGAGACGGACCAGGTGGCTACTGCGATCAACGAAATGTCTTCTGCTGCCCACGAAGTGGCGCGCAGTGCTCAAGGTGCAGCGGTGGCGGCACAGCAAACTGACGCCGAAGGCCAGGCTGCGAAAAAAGTCGTGGACGGCAGCATCGCGCAGATTCATGCGCTGGTGAACGACATCCGCAGCAGCGGCGCATCCCTGGACAGCTTGCAGCAGGACGTGTCGTCGATTGTCAGCGTGCTTGGCGTGATCCGCTCGATTGCCGAACAGACCAACTTGCTCGCCCTCAACGCCGCCATTGAAGCCGCGCGGGCAGGGGAGGCCGGTCGTGGTTTTGCCGTGGTCGCCGACGAAGTACGGGCTCTGGCCAGCCGCACCCAGCAAAGCACCCAGGAAATCCAGGGCATGATCGACCGTCTGCAAAAAGGCACCGAAGCCGCCGTGGAATCCATGCGCCGCTCCAGCGACGCCGGCGACGGCACTTCGGCCAAGGCCAATGAAGCCGGTGCGTCCCTGGACACCATGGCGCAGTTGATCGGCACCATCAACTCGATGAACGCGCAAATCGCCAGTGCGGCGGAAGAACAAACCGCCGTGGCCGAAGAGATCAACCGCAGCGTGCATCAGATCGCGGTGGCGGTGGACAGCGTGGCGGATGAAACCCAACAGGGTGCCCAGACCTCCCGCAGCCTGGCGGACCTGGGGCAGCGGTTGGGTCAGTTGGTGGGGCAGTTCAGGATCTGATTGCGGATTTACCGCCACTGCTGAAGGTGTCGTAGCAGTTGTCGAGCTCAAGCGAGGCTACGTTGGCCACGCCGTCGTTATAGAGCCAGGCACAAGATCAAATTGAGCCGACGCAGCCTCACTTGAGCTCGAGAGCTGCTACGGGAGGCAAGCTTCTTCAACCTGACAAGATTATCTTCTCCAGAAACGCAAAACGGCGCCCTAAGGCGCCGTTTTGCTTGCTGCGTTTAACTAAGCGATCAACCCGCCATCACCGCATGCTGCACCAGGGTGAGCAACGGTTGTGGGTACACGCCCAGGAAGAACGCCAGCAGGGCGATTGCCAGCAGCATTACGCCGCCCGCTTTCTGCTCCCAGTGCAACTCGGCGTCCACTCGGCGCAGGTTTGGCTCGATCAGGTACAAGGTCACCATCACGCGCAGGTAGTAGAAAACGCCGATGGCGCTGCCCAGTACCAGGGAAGCAACCAGCCACCATTCGTGAGCCTCAACACCGGTCGCCACGATGTAGAACTTGCCGATGAAGCCAGCGGTCAGCGGGATACCGGCCAGGGACAGCATCATCACGGTCAGTACGGCGGTCAGGTACGGACGGCGCCAGAACAGGCCGCGGTATTCGTACAAGGCGTCTGCGTCACGGCCTTTGTAAGGCGAGGACATCAGCGTGATCACACCGAATGCACCCAGGCTTGTGATCACGTAGGTGACCAGGTACACGCCGATGGCTTCCATCGCCAGGCCCTTGCTCGCCACCAGGGCGATCAGCAGGTAACCGAAGTGCGCGATGGACGAATAACCCAGCAGACGCTTGAGGTTGTTCTGGGTCAGCGCCAGCAGGTTACCGAACAGGATCGAGGCGATCGCGATGATGGTCAGCACGTTGCTGAGTACACCGGTGTTGGCCGCAGGGGAGATCTGGAACAGACGCACCATCACCGCAAACACGGCAACTTTCGACGCGGTGGCCAGGAACGCGGCCACCGGCGCCGGGGCGCCTTCGTACACGTCCGGGGTCCACAGGTGGAATGGCACCAGCGACAGTTTGAACGCCAGGCCGATCAGCATCATGGCCAGGCCCAACTGGGCGATTGGCGCAGGGCTGCCGGAAGCTGCCAGGGCGTGACCGATACCGCTGAAGCTCAGGCTGCCGGCTTCTGCGTAGAGCAGGGCCATACCGAACAACAGGAACGCGGAACCGGCGGCCGACAGCACCATGTACTTGATGCCGGCTTCCAGGGAACGTTTGTTGAAGAAGGCGTAAGCCACCAGGCCGTAGACCGGGATCGACAGCAGTTCCAGGCCGATGAACAAGCCGGCCAGGTGCTGCGCGCTGACCAGCACGATACCGCCGGTTGCAGCCAGCAGGATCAGCAGGTACAGCTCTTCGCGGTTGCCCGGGTAGCCTGTGCCGCCTTCGCCGAGGTAGGCGTGGGCGAGGGTAACGCAGGCCAGGGTGGCCACGAGGATCAACGCGATATACAGCAGCGCGAAGTCATCGACCATCAACAGCGGCGTGACCGCCAGCGGTGCGACCTTGAGTGCCGGGATAATCGACAGCAAGGCCAGGTTCAAACCTGCCACGGAAATCAGGAAGGTCTGTGAGTGGTTGCGGCGCCATGCGATCGCCAGCATCACCACCACAACGGTGAGGCTGGAGATCAGCAGCGGCGCAAGCGCGATAAAGTGTTGGATCGTGAATTCCATAGCGCTCTTACCGGGCCGAAGCGAGTTGAGTGAAGGCGGTGCTGAACCATTGCTGCACGCCATGCATCGTTGCGGCAGAGGTATCCAGGAACGGTTGCGGGTACACGCCGATAAAGATCAGCAGTACCGCAAGGCCGAGCACCATGATCAGTTCGCGACCGTCCATGCCGTGCAATACGGTGTCGGACTTGGCCGGACCGAAGTACGCACGGTGGATCATGATCAGCGAGTAGACCGAACCGAACACCAGGCCTGAAGTCGCGATCGCACTGATCCACGGTGTATGCACGAACGCACCCATCAGGATCAGGAACTCGCCAATGAAGTTACCGGTACCCGGCAAGCCCAGGGACGCGGCGGCGAAGAACAGGCTGATGGCCGGCAGGTAGGCGATACGCGACCACACACCACCCATTTCACGCATGTCACGGGTATGCAGGCGCTCGTAGAGCTGGCCACTGAGGATAAACAGTGCCGCTGCCGACACACCGTGCGCCAGCATCTGGATCACTGCGCCTTGCAGTGCCAGTTGGCTACCGGAGTAGATGCCGATCAGTACGAAACCCATGTGGGAAACGGACGAGAAGGCAATCAGACGCTTGATGTCGGTTTGGGCGAAGGCCAGGAACGCACCGTAGAAGATCCCGATCAGACCGAGGGTCATGGCGATCGGCGCAAACTCGGCCGAGGCATTCGGGAACAGCGGCAGGGCGAAACGCAGCAGGCCGTAGGCCGCCGTCTTCAACAGGATACCGGCCAGGTCCACAGAACCTGCGGTCGGCGCCTGGGCGTGAGCGTCAGGCAACCAGGAGTGGAACGGCACCACCGGCAGCTTCACCGCGAACGCGATGAAGAAGCCCAGCATCAGGATGTACTCGGTGGTCAGGGACATCTTGGTTTTCAACAGGTCGGCGTAGTTGAACGTGATCACGCCCGTGCTGTTGAAGTTGACCAGTACCAGACCCAGGATCGCCACCAACATGATCAGGCCGGAAGCCTGGGTGAAGATGAAGAACTTGGTCGCCGCGTAGATCCGGGTTTTTTTGCCGTCCGAAGAACTGTGACCCCAGAGCGCGATGAGGAAGTACATCGGCACCAGCATCATTTCCCAGAAGAAGAAGAACATGAACAGGTCGAGGGCGAGGAACACGCCGACAACACCGCCCAGGATCCACATCAGGTTCAGGTGGAAGAAGCCCACGTGACGCTGGATTTCTTTCCAGGAGCAGAGTACCGAGAGGATACCCAGCAGGCCGGTCAGCAGGATCATCAACAGCGACAGGCCGTCGAGGGCCAGGTGCACGTTGATGCCGAAGCGCTGGATCCACACGTGCTTGAATTCAAGCGCGAAGGTTGGATCGACACCCGGTGCCGGAGCAAATGAATAGTCGCCATGGGCCCACAGCCAGAGGCCGAGAGCGAGTTCCAGGGACATGGTCAGCAACGCAATCCAGCGGGGGAGGGTGGCGCCGAAGCGTTCACCCATCCAGCAGAGCAGGCCGCCGATAAAAGGGATCAGGATTAGCCAGGGCAGAATCATGACGGGCTCGTTTCCTTTCGCAAGTTCGCAAAGTTCGCAATGTGCATAGTCAGACCGCGACCACGATGATGGCGCCGATCACCAGGACGGCACCGGCCGCCATGGAAGCTGCATACCAGCGCAATTGGCCAGTCTCGCTGCGGCTCAGGGCGGTGTGACCGGCCTTGGCGGCGCGCGGGATCAAACCGATGGTCTGGTCGAGCGGGTCTTTGCGCAGTACGTGGCTGATCGCAAGGTACGGCTTGACGAACAGTTTGTCGTAGATCCAGTCGAAGCCCCAGGCAGCGAACCACCAGGCCGAAAGGAAACGGCCAATGCCACTGTTGGCGATGGCGGTGACGAAGCGGCGCTTGCCGAGGAACAGCAGGGCGGCCAGCAGGATACCGGCGATGGCGATGGCACCCGAGGCGATTTCCAGGCTGTGCTTGGCTGCACCACCGGCATGCCCGGCACTTTCCGGCAGAACACCGGCCAGAGGCGGGGTGATCATGGCGCCGACGAAGGTCGACAGGATGATCAGCACCGACAGTGGCAACCAGTGGGAAATGCCGTGGCCTGCATGGGCTTCAGTCTTGGCTTCACCGTGGAACGTGATGAAGATCAGGCGGAAGGTGTACAGCGAGGTCATGAACGCACCCACCAGTCCGGCATACAGCAGGCCGTGGTTACCGCTGGCAAAGGCTTCCCAGAGGATTTCGTCTTTCGAGTAGAAACCTGCGGTTACCAGTGGCAGGGCCGACAAGGCCGCGCCGCCGACGATGAAGCTGGCGTAGGCCAACGGCAGTTTCTTCCACAGACCGCCCATCTTGAAGATGTTCTGCTCGTGGTGGCAGGCAACGATCACCGCACCGGAAGCAAGGAACAGCAGGGCCTTGAAGAAGGCGTGGGTCATCAGGTGGAAGATCGCGCCGTCCCAGGCGCCAACGCCCAGGGCCAGGAACATGTAGCCGATCTGGCTCATGGTCGAGTAGGCGAGGATACGCTTGATGTCGGTCTGAACCAGGGCCGCGAAGCCGGCCAGTACCAGGGTCACGCCACCCACGAGGCCCACCAGATGCAGAATCTCCGGTGCCAGGGTGAACAGGCCGTGGGTACGGGCAATCAGGTAGACACCAGCAGTCACCATGGTGGCGGCGTGGATCAGTGCCGAAACCGGGGTAGGGCCGGCCATCGCATCCGCCAGCCAGGTTTGCAGCGGCAGTTGCGCGGATTTACCAACGGCGCCACCCAGCAGCATCAGGGTCGCCAGGGTGATCCAGAAGTCGCCGACCTGGAATTTCTGCGGTGCCAGCACCAGCAGTTCCTGGATGTTCAGCGTGCCCACTTGTTGGAACAGAATGAACAGGCCGATGGCCATGAACACGTCGCCGATCCGGGTCACGATAAAGGCTTTGAGTGCGGCGTTACCGTTGTTGCGGTTGCTGTAGTAGAAACCGATCAACAGGTACGAGCACAGGCCCACGCCTTCCCAGCCGAAGTACAGGAACAACAGGTTATCGCCCAGCACCAGGAACAGCATGCTCGCGATAAACAGGTTGGTGTAGGCGAAGAAGCGCGAGTAACCGGCTTCACCGCGCATGTACCAGGATGCGAACAGGTGGATCAGGAAGCCAACACCCACCACCACGCCGAGCATGGTGATCGACAGGCCGTCGACGTAGAGGGCGAAGTTGGGCTTGAAGCCCTCCACCGACATCCACTGCCACAGCACCAGGGTGTAGTGACCGCCTTCCGGCGGTGCGACGTTGAATTGCCAGATGACGTAGGCGGCGACAATCGCCGACAGGCCAATGGAACCCACGCCGATCAAGGCCGAGAGGTTTTCCGACCAGCGTCCACGGGAGAACGACAGCAGCAGGAAACCGATCAGGGGAAATACGAAAGTCAGAAAGATCATGTTCATCCGCGCATCTCACTGGCAGCGTCGATATCAAGCGTGTGGAAGCGACGATACAGTTGCAGCAGGATCGCCAGGCCAATACTGGCCTCGGCGGCTGCCAGGCTGATCACCAGGATGAACATCACTTGTCCATCCGGCTGGCCCCAACGGCTACCGGCCACGATGAACGCGAGTGCCGCGGCGTTCATCATGATTTCCAGGCTCATCAACACGAACAGAATGTTGCGGCGAACCATCAGGCCGACCAGGCCAAGGCAGAACAGGATGCCGGCGACCGCCAGACCATGCTCCAAAGGGATAGCAGGCATCGTCATTGCTCCTTGGCTTCGTTGCGGCCCAAGTGGAAGGCGGTGATGGCTGCAGCGAGCAGCAACATCGAAGCCAGTTCGACCACCAACAGGTACGGGCCGAACAGGCTGATGCCCACGGCTTTCGCGTCTACGGTGGTGTGGCCGATGGCCTGGCCGCTCTGGTGAGCGAACAGCACATACAGCAGTTCACCCAGCAGCAAGGCTGCCAGGATCACCGGGCCGAGCCAGATGCCGGGCTTGAGCCAGACGCGTTCCTGGGCGACCGAAGCCGGCCCCAGGTTGAGCATCATCACCACAAACACGAACAGCACCATGATGGCGCCAGCGTAGGCAATCACTTCCAGCACACCGGCGAACGGTGCGCCGAGGCTGAAGAAGGTCATGGCCACGGCGATCAGCGAAATGATCAGGTAGAGCAGGGCGTGCACGGGGTTAGTGTTGGTGATCACGCGAAGCGTGGACACCACTGCAATACCCGATGCGAAATAGAAAGCGAATTCCATCTTTCTTCCTTAAGGCAGCAAGCTCTTCACGTTGATCGGCTCGGCTTCGTTTTGTGCGGCGCCTTTCGGCTTACCGGCAACGGCCATACCTGCAACACGATAGAAGTTGTAATCAGGGTTTTTACCGGGACCAGAGATCAGCAGATCTTCTTTCTCGTACACCAGGTCCTGACGTTTGAACTCGGCCATCTCGAAATCCGGTGTCAGCTGGATTGCGGTGGTCGGGCAAGCTTCCTCGCAGAGGCCGCAGAAAATGCAGCGCGAGAAGTTGATGCGGAAGAAGTCCGGGTACCAGCGACCGTCTTCGGTTTCAGCTTTCTGCAGCGAGATGCAACCCACCGGGCACGCCACGGCGCACAGGTTGCAGGCCACGCAGCGCTCTTCGCCGTCGGGGTCGCGGGTCAGGACGATGCGGCCGCGATAACGCGGCGGCAGGTACACCGCTTCTTCCGGGTATTGCAAGGTGTCGCGTTTGCGAAAGCCGTGACCGAACACCATCACCAGGCTTCGCAACTGGGTACCGGTACCCTTAACGATGTCGCCAATATATTTGAACATGGGTCAAATCCTCACTGAACCGCGCCCGCTGGCGTGTTCAACAACACAACGGCAGCAGTCACCAGCAAATTGATCAGGGTCAGCGGCAGGCAGAATCGCCAGCTGAAATCCATCACCTGGTCATACCGTGGACGCGGGATGGAAGCGCGCAGCAGGATGAACAGCATGATGAAGAACGCGGTCTTCAAGAAGAACCAGAAGAACGCCAGCTGCGGCAGGATGCCGAACGGACCGTGCCAGCCGCCGAAGAACAGCGTGACCAGCAGGGCCGAGATCAAGATGATGCCGATGTACTCACCTACGAAGAACATGCCCCATTTCATGCCGGCGTATTCGATGTGGTAACCGTCGGCCAGTTCCTGTTCCGCTTCCGGCTGGTCGAACGGGTGACGGTGAGTCACGGCGACGCCAGCGATGAAGAAGGTACAGAAGCCGAAGAACTGCGGAATGATGAACCACAGGTTCTGCGCCTGGTACTCGACGATGTCGCGCATGTTGAACGAGCCCACCTGCACCACGATGCCCATCAGCGCGAGGCCCATGAACACTTCGTAGGACACGGTCTGGGCCGAAGCCCGCAAGCTGCCCAAGAGGGCGAACTTGTTGTTACTGGCCCAACCGGCGAACAGCACCGCGTAGACCGACAAACCGGCCATGGCGAAGAAGAACAGCAAGCCGATGTTCAGGTCCGCCACGCCCCAGGTCGGGGTGATCGGGATGATTGCGAAGGCAATCAGCAAGGCGCTCATGGCCACGACCGGTGCCAGGGTGAAGATCACCTTGTCGGCAAACGGTGGCGTCCAGTCTTCCTTGAAGAACATTTTCAGCATGTCGGCGGCAATCTGGAACATACCAAACGGGCCAACGCGGTTCGGACCGTAACGGTCCTGCCACCAGCCCAGCAGGCGACGTTCGACGAAGCTGAGCAAGGCGCCCGCCACGACCACGGCCAACAGGATCACGATGGCCTTGACCACCGCGATGATCACGTCGATCACTTCAGGGGTGAACCAGGTCATTGAGCTGCCTCCTGCAGACCGTCAACGGTGAGGCCGAAGATCGCCGGAGGAATCCCCGCGAGGCCTTTTGGCAATGCAACCAGGCCAGCACCCAACTCTTCATTGATGCGCAGCGGCAGACGCAGGGTCTTGCCGGCTACGGTCAGGCTGAGCAGGGCACCGTCGTTGACGCCCAGGCGGTCGGCTTCGGACTTGGCAACAGACACGTAGGCGGCCGGAATGCGCTCTTGTACCGGCGCGGCTTTGGAAGAGGTTTCTTCGCTGCCGAACAGGTGGAAGAACGGCACAACCTGCCAGGTGCCCTGGGCCGGGTTGAATGGACGCGGGACGCTGGCGAACCAGTTCAGCGAGTCACCGGTGCTTTCGATCAGGCGGGTGCCCGGGTCGCCAGCGCGGATGTGACCACCGACTTCGTCCTGGAACTTGTTCCAGGCTTGCGGCGAGTTCCAGCCCGGCGACCAGGCAAATGGCACCTGCTGACGTGGCTCGACCGAACCCGAGTAACCTTCCATGGAGAAGGCGAACGCGGTGTCGTTGTCTTGTGGAGTACGTGGCTCGTGCACGCTGATGTCAGCACGCATGGCGGTACGGCCGGAGTAACGCAGCGGTTCACGGGCGAGTTTCATGCCCTTGATGCGGAACGAGGCCGACGGTGCAGCGTCGACGATGCGTGCCAGTTGCGGTGCGGCTGCGGCTGCAGCAGCGGTCACATGGTCGAGCTGGGTCCAGTCGATCGGCTGGTTCAGCAGGGTAGCGCGCAGGGCATGCAGCCAGCGCCAGCCTTCGTGAACCAGGATGCTGGCGTCCATGTACTTCGGATCAAATACCTGGAAGAAGCGCTGGGCGCGGCCTTCCTGGCTGACCAGGGTACCGTCGCCTTCAGCAAAGCTGGCGGCGGGCAGTACCAGGTGGGCGCGGTCGCTGGTGGCGGTTTTCTGGTGGTCGGCAACGATCACCACTTTGGCCGCGTTCAGCGCTGCGTCGACCTTGGCCGAATCAGTGCGGGTGTACAGGTCGTTTTCCAGTACCACGATCGCGTCGGCACTGCCGTCGGTCACGGCTTGCAGGGCAGCGTCCAGGGACTCGCCACCGAGCATGGCCAGGCCGAGGCTGTTGGCTTCCGGCACGATCAGGCTGATGGAACCGTTCTTCTCGCGCAGCTTCAAGGCTTTGGCAATGTTGGCAGCGGCTTCGATCAGCGCCTTGGAACCCAGCGAGGTGCCGGCAATGATCAATGGACGCTTGGCCGCCAGCAGGGCGTCGGCGATGCGCTTGGCCAGTTCAACGGCTTCAGCGTCCAGGCCTTCAACAGCAGGCGCGCTGGCGTCGAGGGCGTGGGCCACGGCGAAACCGATGCGGGCCAGGTCGTCAGGCGCGGCGTGTACGCATTCTTCAGCGATGTCGTCGAGCTTGGTTTCAGCCAGGCTGGCGATAAACAGCGGGTTCAGCGCGTGCTGGCCGATGTTTTTCACGGCAGCGTCGAGCCAAGGCTGCACGCGCATGGCGTCGGCCATGTCTTCGGCCTTGCCTTTTACCGACTGGCGCAAGGACAGGGCCACGCGGGCAGCGGTTTGGGTCAGGTCTTCACCGAGGACGAAGATCGCGTCGTGGTCTTCGATGTCGCGCATGTTCGGAACCGGCAGCGGGCTGTCGTTCAACACCTGCAGCACCAGGCGGATACGCTCCAGTTCACCGGCTTCGATACCCGAGTAGAAGTGCTCGGCACCCACCAGCTCGCGCAACGCGTAGTTGCTTTCGAGGCTGGCACGGGGCGAACCGATACCGACGATGTTGCGACCGCGCAGCAGGTCAGCGGCTTTATCCAGCGCTTCGTCGAGGCTCAGCTTGGCGCCGTCGGCCAGCAGTGGCTGACGTGGGCGGTCTTCGCGGTTGACGTAGCCATAGCCGAAACGGCCACGGTCGCACAGGAAGTACTGGTTGACCGAACCGTTGAAGCGGTTTTCGATCCGACGCAGTTCGCCGTAGCGCTCGCCCGGGGAGATGTTGCAACCGCTGGAGCAGCCATGGCAGATGCTCGGCGAGAACTGCATGTCCCACTTACGGTTGTAGCGCTCGGAGTGAGTCTTGTCGGTGAACACACCGGTCGGGCAGACCTCGGTGAGGTTGCCGGAGAACTCGCTTTCGAGGGTGCCGTCTTCAACGCGACCGAAGTACACGTTGTCGTGGGCGCCGAATACACCGAGGTCGGTGCCGCCGGCGTAGTCCTTATAGAAGCGCACGCAGCGGTAGCAAGCGATGCAGCGGTTCATCTCGTGGGAAATGAACGGGCCCAGTTGCTGGTTCTGGTGGGTACGCTTGGTGAAGCGATACCGGCGCTCGTTGTGGCCGGTCATCACGGTCATGTCTTGCAGGTGGCAGTGGCCGCCTTCCTCACACACAGGGCAGTCGTGCGGGTGGTTGGTCATCAGCCATTCGACGACGCTGGCGCGAAACACTTTCGCTTCTTCGTCTTCGATGGAAATCCAGCTGCCGTCGGTGGCAGGGGTCATGCAGGACATCACGATACGACCACGGGTGTCGTTCTCGTCGGTGTACTGCTTGACCGCGCACTGGCGGCAAGCGCCAACGCTGCCAAGGGCGGGGTGCCAGCAGAAATATGGAATGTCGAGGCCTAGCGACAGACACGCCTGTAACAGGTTGTCTGCCCCATCGACTTCGAGCTCTTTGCCGTCTACGTGGATAGTGGCCATGGTTCAAAGTTCTTCGTTGGCCCGGTGTCAGCGGGCGTGGCTAATGGAATCTTGTTATTCATGTGCATCAACACAGCCATAAAGGCGTCAGCACATGAGAAGGCGAAGGGCACGGACCCTTCGCCTTGTTAAGCGTTACGCGCCGACTACAATCGGCCTTGCCAGAGGCGGGACGGCGGCGCTTTTAGGCGCGATGCCGGCTTCGAACTCCGAGCGGAAGTATTTGATCGCGCTGCCCAATGGCTCCACGGCGCCCGGTGCGTGAGCACAGAAAGTCTTGCCTGGGCCGAGGAAACCGACCAGACCCAGCAGGGTCTCGATATCGCCAGGCTGACCTTCGCCGTTCTCGATGGCCATCAAGAGCTTGACGCTCCATGGCAAACCATCGCGGCACGGGGTGCAGAAACCGCAGGATTCGCGGGAGAAGAACTGCTCCATGTTGCGCAGCAACGACACCATGTTCACGGTGTTGTCCACGGCCATGGCCAGGCCGGTACCCATACGGGTGCCCACCTTGCCGATGCCGCCGGCGTACATTTGTGCGTCGAGGTGCTCGGGCAACAGGAAGCCGGTACCGGCGCCGCCTGGCTGCCAGGCCTTGAGGGTGTAGCCGTCGCGCATGCCGCCGGCGTAGTCCTCGAACAGCTCGCGTGCGGTCACGCCGAATGGCAGTTCCCACAGGCCCGGGTTCTTGACCTTGCCGGAGAAGCCCATGAGCTTGGTGCCCATGTCTTCGCTGCCTTCGCGGGCCAACGATTTGTACCACTCCACGCCGTCGCCGATGATTGCCGGCACGTTGCACAGGGTTTCAACGTTGTTCACGCACGTCGGCTTGCCCCACACGCCAACGGCGGCAGGGAAGGGCGGCTTGGAACGCGGGTTGGCGCGGCGGCCTTCGAGGGAGTTGATCAGTGCGGTTTCTTCACCGCAGATATAACGCCCGGCGCCGGTGTGCACGAACAGCTCGAAATCGAAGCCCGAACCGAGGATGTTCTTGCCCAAGAGGCCGGCTGCCTTGGCTTCTTCCACGGCACGGTTCAGGTGCTTGGCGGCGGTGGTGTACTCGCCACGCAGGAAGATGTAGCCACGGTAGGTTTTCAACGCGCGAGCGCTGATCAGCATGCCTTCGATCAGCAGATGGGGCAGTTGCTCCATCAGCATGCGGTCTTTCCAGGTGTTGGGCTCCATTTCATCCGCGTTGCACAGCAGGTAGCGGATGTTGATGGATTCGTCTTTGGGCATCAGGCCCCACTTGACGCCCGTGGGGAAGCCTGCGCCGCCGCGGCCTTTAAGGCCTGCGTCTTTCACGGTCTGGACGATGTCGTCCTGGGCCATGTCGGCAAAGGCTTTGCGCGCGGCCGCGTAACCGTTCTTGGCCTGGTACTCGTCGAGCCAAACGGCTTCGCCGTCGTCACGCAGGCGCCAGGTCAGCGGGTGGGTCTCGGGCGAACGCTTGATCAGGTTGGCCGGGCCGAAGGAAGTCAGGGTCATGGGTAGCCCTCGAGCAATTGGGTGACGCCAGCAGGCTGCACGTCACCGAATGTGTCGTCGTCGATCATCAACGCCGGCGCCTTGTCACAGTTGCCCAGGCAGCACACCGGCAGCAGCGTGAAGCGCCCGTCCGGAGTGGTTTGGCCCAGGCCGATGCCCAGCTTGCTCTGGATCTCGCTGACCACGGACTCGTGGCCACCGATGTAGCAGACCATGCTGTCGCAAACGCGAATGATGTGGCGGCCAACCGGCTGGCGGAAGATCTGGCTGTAGAACGTCGCCACGCCTTCAACGTCGCTGGCGGGGATGCCGAGGATCTCGCCGATGGCGTAGAGGGCGCCGTCCGGCACCCAGCCACGTTCCTTCTGGACGATCTTCAAGGCTTCGATCGACGCCGCGCGCGGGTCTTCGTAGTGATGCAGCTCGTGCTCGATGGCCGAGCGCTCGGTTTCACTGAGGGTGAAACGGTCTGTCTGGATAAGCGTGCTATTCATGCTTAGCGGTCCACGTCGGCCATAACGAAATCGATACTACCCAGGTACGCAATCAAGTCCGCGACCATTTCACCTTTGATCACCGAAGGGATCTGCTGCAGGTGCGGGAAGCTTGGAGTACGAATCCGGGTGCGGTAGCTCATGGTGCCGCCATCGCTCGTCAGGTAATAACTGTTGATACCCTTGGTCGCTTCGATCATCTGGAAGGATTCGTTGGCCGGCATCACCGGGCCCCACGAAACTTGCAGGAAGTGCGTGATCAGGGTTTCGATGTGTTGCAGCGTGCGCTCTTTCGGCGGCGGCGTGGTCAGCGGGTGATCCGCCTTGTACGGGCCTTCCGGCATGTTGCGCATGCACTGTTCGATGATCTTCAGGCTCTGGCGCATTTCTTCGACGCGCACGATGCAGCGGTCGTAGGCATCGCCATTGGCTGCCAGCGGGACTTCGAATTCGAAGTTCTGGTAGCCGGAGTACGGGCGCGCTTTACGCAGGTCGAAATCGCAACCGGTGGAACGCAGGCCAGCACCGGTGACGCCCCATTCCAGGGCCTCTTTGGTGTTGTACTGGGCGACGCCGATGGTCCGGCCCTTGAGGATGCTGTTGTCCAGGGCGGCTTTCTGGTACTCGTCCAGACGCTTGGGCATCCAGTCGATGAATTCCTTGACCAGGCGTTCCCAGCCACGCGGCAGGTCGTGGGCGACACCGCCGATGCGGTACCAGGCCGGGTGCAGGCGGAAACCGGTGATGGCTTCGATGACCTTGTAGGCGCGCTGACGGTCGGTGAAGGTGAAGAACACCGGGGTCATGGCGCCGACGTCCTGAATATAGGTACCCAGGAACAGCAGGTGGCTGGTGATCCGGAAGAACTCGGCCATCATGATGCGGATGGTGTCGACCTTGTCCGGCACCTTGATGCCGGCCAGCTTCTCGACCGAGAGCACGTACGGCAGGTTGTTCATCACGCCGCCGAGGTAGTCGATACGGTCGGTGTACGGGATGAAGCTGTGCCACGACTGACGCTCGGCCATCTTCTCGGCACCACGGTGGTGGTAACCGACGTCTGGCACGCAGTCGACGATTTCTTCGCCGTCCAGTTGCAGGATGATGCGGAAGGCACCGTGAGCCGAAGGGTGGTTCGGGCCCAGGTTGAGGAACATGTAGTCCTCGTTGGTGCCGGAGCGCTTCATGCCCCAGTCTTCCGGACGGAAGCGCGCAGCCTCTTCTTCAAGCTGTTGCTTGGCGAGGGTCAGGCTGAAGGGATCGAATTCGGTGGCGCGGGCAGGGAAGTCCTTGCGCAGCGGGTGACCTTCCCAGGTCGGCGGCATCATGATGCGCGTCAGGTGCGGGTGACCCGGGAAGTCGATGCCGAACATGTCCCACACTTCACGCTCGTACCAGTTGGCGTTAGGCCAGATACCGGTCACGGTCGGAACGCTCAGGTCGCTCTCGGAGAGGGCCACCTTGATCATCACGTCGCTGTTACGTTCCAGCGACATCAGGTGGTAGAACACGGTGAAATCGGCGCCGCTCGGCAGTCCCTGGCGCTTGGTGCGCAGGCGCTCGTCCACGCCATGCAGGTCATAGAGCATGACGTACGGCTTGGGCAGGTTGCGCAGGAAGCTCAGGACTTCGACGAGCTTGGCACGCGCCACCCACAGCACCGGCATATCGGTGCGTGTGGCCTGGGCGGTGAAGGCGTCAGGGCCAAAACGGTTATTGAGTTCGACGACCACATCCTGGTCGTCTGCCTTATAAGGCGGGATGTACAGAGCACTGCCTGTAGTCATGGTTTTTTATCGCTTTCGGTCAACGTAAAGAATGAAGCCAGGTTTTCGTTCTATAAAAGAAGCGGTTCTGGATCAGACTTCGTCGGGGCTGCGCAGGTTGGTGACTGCGATTCGCTGTTCGCGGCGCTGTTCCTTTTGCGAAGGCATCTCGGCGCGGTACACGCCTTGATCGCCGACGACCCAGGACAGTGGGCGACGCTCCTTGCCAATCGATTCCTGCAACAGCATCAAGCCTTGCAGAAATGCTTCAGGGCGGGGCGGGCAGCCAGGCACGTAGACGTCCACGGGCAGGAACTTGTCCACCCCTTGAACCACGGAGTAGATGTCGTACATGCCACCGGAGTTGGCGCACGAACCCATGGAGATAACCCACTTTGGCTCGAGCATTTGCTCGTAGAGACGCTGAATGATCGGCGCCATCTTGATAAAGCAGGTACCGGCGATAACCATGAAATCCGCCTGACGCGGCGATGCCCGGATAACTTCGGCGCCAAAGCGCGCGATGTCGTGGGGCGCCGTGAAGGCGGTGGTCATTTCCACGTAGCAGCAGGACAGACCGAAGTTGTACGGCCACAGGGAGTTCTTACGTCCCCAGTTGACCGCGCCACTCAGCACGTCTTCCAGCTTGCCCATGTAGATGTTTTTGTGGACTTGGTCTTCTAACGGGTCGGAAACGGTTTCCCGTTCGCCGATGGGGTACTGCTCGTTAGGAGCATCCGGGTCGATCCTGGTGAGATTGTATTGCATCGCCAAAGCCTCATTGTTTCAGCTTCGCTTGCCGCTTGCGACGAGCTTCCGGAGCCCAGTCAAGGGCGCCCACTCGAAATAGGTAGACAAGGCCTGCCAACAGAATTGCTATGAAAACGAGAGCTTCGACGAATCCGGTCCAGCCGCTTTCGCGGACGGACACAGACCAGGCAAAGAGAAAAAGGGCTTCGATATCGAAGATCACGAAGAGCATCGCGACCAGATAGAATTTGGCTGAGAGCCGCAAGCGGGCGCCACCTGTAGGCAGCATGCCGGATTCGAACGGTTCATTTTTGCTGCGGCCCCAGGCTTTTGACCCGAGGAGGCTGGAGACGCCAAGCATGAAGGCGCAGAGGCCGACAACACCGAGGAGGAAAATGGCAAAGCCCCAGTTGTGGGCCATGAGTCCTGTCGCTTCGGTCATGCTGGAAATCCTTAACAGAGAGCAAAGGTCTCTGAGCTCGAAAAAGTAACGATGCAGTGACGATATGTCGCAGCGCAATCAATCGCGGTGATTTTATGGCTAAACACCGGGCAAGTAAAATTCCTATAGCGAAATTATTCGATGGAATAAGCACATAGTGCACCTTCTTGGGGCTGTAGCCCTTGTGGGGCGGGCATTAGCGCGCATTTAATGAATTGTGTTTTGTTTAACTGGCAACGAAGTTTTCATGCTCTAAATGATAATGAATATTGTTTGCGTGGGTTTTAAACAACTGTTCGGCATTTAGCGGGGGAAGTTGCTGTTACTTGTGCGGGCGGCGCAAGTTGGTAAAGCGGATGTTTTAACTGACTTTGGCCACGCGGATACCGCTCTGGATCAATGTTAGGTCCAAAAAGGCGCGAAAGCGACCTCGGCGAGGCTTGGGGCGTTGGCGGTCTGTGATACGGCGAAACAGGATTTAGATAGCCTTTTGCTTGATGTTCGTTAATGTGTCGGAAAAATTACACAGCGTTGAGGGCTATCGCCCAACGAGTGCGTCAATTTCTGCCGATGTTCATTGAGGAGCGTACACGTGATCTGGTTTCTTGAAGGTCAATCCAGCCAGCGCGACATTATTATAGGTGCGCGTGAAGCATTACCGGCGGGTGTCAGGGTCTTTGCCTCACACCGCCAGGATCGGCCCGAGATTACAGGGCAGGCCGACGTCGCCTTTCAAGAGCCTCAAGACAACCAGGAGCGTATCGACTGGGTGATTGAGACGGCACTTGAGCACCGTATCGAAGTCATTCTTGCGGGACGTATTGGCAGCCAGTACGAGGCGGAACGCGACCGATTCGAGGCGGCTGGCTTGCGCCTTGTCACCGGCGGCATGTCCATGGAGACCTTTGACAAGGTCGACGATAAAAGCCGGTTCACCGCTGAGGCCGGGCGTGCGGGGCTCGCTTGCACGCCTGCGATTACGGTCACAAATGCCGAGGAACTGGCGGCGGCCTACGAGGTGCTGTCGGCGCAGGGAGAGGTTTGCATCAAGCCTGTGGTCGGCATCTACGGGCAGGGGTTCTGGCGGTTCAAGTCGGATGTCGACCCGTTTCGCTGTTTGCAAAACCCGGATGCCCGGGAAATCGATTTCGACACCTACCTGAAGATTTACCGGTCTGGCGCAGAGCGTGCGCCGATGCTGGTCATGCCTTACCTCGCCGGCAGCGAGTGTTCGGTCGACATGGTTTGCGAGGCGGGCAGGCCCGTGGCATTCGTGGGCAGGAGGAAGCAGGGCGTTCACCAGACATTCGAGCGCGAATCAGCGGCCGTGGAGTTGGCGCTCAAGGCTGCGGCGCATTTCAAGTGCGATGGCTTGGTGAACGTGCAGACGCGGGACGACCTTGAAGGCGTTCCCTATCTGTTGGAGATCAATCCGCGCTACTCCGGCGGTATCGGCTATACGCGCGCGACCGGGGTAAACCTGGCCGGAATTTTCGCCACTCGTCGGCTTGGTTTGCCGGAGCCGACTGGTCAATGGGCCGAAGGCGTGCGCGTGAAGCCCATTACGGTCGCCGTAATAGCCTCTAATTGATATCAACGCGCCACAGAAAGAGTGAATGATTATGTCTGTCTTGACATAATCACCCTCACATCGATCAGGGAAGGTTAGGATGAAGGCGCTTACGCCCGGAGCAAACACCGCTATTTCAGGTGTAAAGACTGCATGGACACTCGACTCCGGTAACGCCACCGCCTTCGGTGAGTACGCTGCCGTCGCATTGCTCCCCGTCACCGAGAAGCGCCTGCCAACAGGCGATCCGGCGCTGTTTCAAATCACCCAGAAGTGGATGGAGTGGAGCGGCAAGCAAGCCTCGATCGGTTGTTCCCTTGATTTGTCCGCGTTGCCTGGCGGCAGTGAAGGGGTGTTGCTGGTCGTTTACACCTTTGGCGCCGCAGGCCCTGTCAGTGAACTCAAAGAGTTGCGCCTTCAGGTCGACAATCAGGTCGAATTGCACCTGGATTTGCGTAACAACGGCGAATCGGCCATTGTCATCGGCGAGTTCTATAAGCGTAACGATCAGTGGAAGTTCCGCGCGCTCGCCGAAGGTTCCGCCTATGGCCTCGCCGCGATGGGGCGACGCATGGGCATTAGCATCGACGACGCACACCCAAACCGCCGCCCTTATTCCGGCGACTCTCCAAGAAACCGTGGTTCTGCAACGGGCACCGGTTTTGCCGTTTCACCCAGTCACGTCATGACATGTGCCCACGTAATCGAGGGCATGCAGGAACTGCACATTTCTTCTTTTGCCGGACGTTACCGCGCTGAAGTGGTCGTGGTCGATCAACGTAACGATATCGCGCTGTTGCGGGTCCAGGACTGCCCGACGTTATCGCCCGTGCTCTTCAAGGACGGCGCCGGTTGTGCCCTGGGCGAATCAGTGATTGCACTGGGTTTTCCAATGGCGGGCCTGGCCGGAGGTGGTGTGCATGTCACCCAGGGAGGCGTGTCGAGTTTGTTCGGGCTGCACAACGATTCCAGTTTGCTGCAATTCACCGCAGCGATTCAGCCCGGGTCCAGTGGCAGCCCGTTGTTTGATACCAGCGGCGGGGTTATCGCGATGGTGACGTCTACTTTGCCGGACGCGCAAAACATGAACTTTGCCGTCAAGGCCGGCCTGCTCCTGGCCTTCCTGGATGCCTGCCAGGTATCACCTTCCAAATCTCCAACGGGCCGAACGTATTCGACCTCGGAAATGGCCCGTGAAGCTCAATCCTCGCTTTGGCGGATTGAAGCCAGAAACCCGTAGAGGCACCCGGTTTGAAGAAAAAGTGAGGGGCATCGCACTCACTAAACGCCTCTTTTAGGAATGTCGTACATGGAATCCGCAGCAGTAAAAACATCGACACGCCGACTCAGCGCGCAACTCAAGCGCGGGTTGATGGAGGTTGATATAGACCAATCGGCCTTCGAACCCGAATCACTATTCGGATTCGCGGAACGCCGCAATCCAAAGCGCGCGTTCCTGTTTGTATCGCGGGTGTTGGGCAAGCATATCCCTGTGCGCCCATCGGCCATGCAGGCCAGTTACGCAAGCCTAGCCGCGAAGATTCCCGCAGATTTGCCCGGGCCGGTGCTGGTGATCGGCATGGCCGAGACCGCCGTGGGCCTGGGCGCCGGCGTGCACCGCATGTACAGCAAGACCCGCCAGGACACCGTCTATCTGGTGAGCACCCGGCATCCGGTGGGGGATGAAATGTTCGCCCGCTTCGAAGAGGAGCACAGCCACGCCAGCGCGCACTTGATCCATCAGCCAACCGATCCCGCTATCCGCGAACGGATGCACCAGGCGCGTTCTCTGGTGCTGGTGGACGACGAGGCCTCAACCGGCAAGACGTTTATCAATCTGCACCGGGCGCTGATAGAGGCCGGGCTGAGCAAGGTCGAGCGGGTGGTGACGTGCGTGCTTACCGATTGGTCCCAAGGGGCCGTGCGCAAGGTCCTGGGCGAGACGGCCGATGAGGTGTCGCTGCTTCAGGGCACGTACCGTTTCCTTGAAGATGTGAGCGCGCCGCTGCCGCACATGCCGGATGTCGGGGCGGTGGCGGTGGGCGACTGGCCGATTGATCCGCGCAACGATTGGGGGCGTCTGGGCGTTTGTCATGTGGATGACACGCTTGCAACGGATATTCAGGTGAAGCCGGGCGAACGGATTCTCGTGGTGGGCACCGGGGAATTCGTGTGGCGCCCGTTCCTGTTGGCCGAGCGCCTTGAACAGGCGGGGGGCGACGTTCATTTCAGCTCCACCACCCGCTCGCCGATTGCCCTGGGGCATGAGATCGGCCACGCGTTGTCGTTCTCCGACAACTATGGCCTTGGCATCCCCAATTTTCTTTACAACGTGCGGCCAGGCCAATTCGACCGGGTGTTGATCTGTAGCGAAACACCTGCCCAGGCGGTTCCGCAATCGTTGATAGACGCATTGAACGCAGAGGTCATCGTCGATGAGCAGTAAGCGCCCCCTGATCCTCATAGACCTGGATGACACGTTGTTCCAGACGGCTCGCAAGATGCCCGAAGGCAGTGCCCGGCATACTGCGACGCTGGATGTCGATGGGCAGCCCAACGGTTACATGAGTGCCGTGCAGAAAACGTTTGTGGAGTGGCTGCTGGAATCGGCCGATGTGGTTCCGGTCACTGCGCGCAGCGTGGAAGCTTACAGCCGCGTGCAATTGCCCTTTGTCGCAGGGGCAGTGTGCTCCCACGGTGGGGTGATTCTTCAGCCCGACGGAACATTGGACCGGGATTGGCATGGGCAGATGACTGAGGTGCTCGCCGCCTATCAAAGCCGTTTGCCTGCGCTCAGCGCGGCAACCTTGGCGATCGGCGAGGAAATGGGCTTTTCCCTGCGCGGCTGGGTGGTCGAAGAGCAAGGCCTGCTCAACTATGTCGTGACCAAGCACAACGAGTCCGACGACTCGGTGCTGCAGAAGGTACTGGCAGAAGTCCAGGCCCGCGGCCTTGTGGAAGGCATGCATATTCACGGCAACGGTAACAACCTCGCGTTCCTGCCCAATGGCCTGGCCAAGCGCCATGCGGTCCAGGAACTGCTGCGTCGAGACCGTGCCGCTCACGGCGAACGCCCGGTGTTGGGGTTTGGCGACAGCGTGACTGACCTGGGTTTTATGAACGAATGCAACTTCTGGGCAACGCCGGCCAATAGCCAACTGGCAAAAGTCGTGGAGGCGATGATCCATGCGTGATGCCTTCGCCCACCTGACAACGGTCGGTAGCGGGAGCTACCAGGCCGACGACGTGCTCTTCCTGCTGCAGCCCGTCGAGATCGAAGTGACGGATGTCCATGAGAAAGAGCGCCTGATCCAGACCAGACAAAAGCATTACTCGGAGATGATCAGCCAGGAATCGGCGCCTACCGAGGTGCACAAAGAGCTGTACCAGCGGGCCATGCAGCAAAACGCGGGCAGGATGGCCAGCGACGTTCAGTCCTTGGCCCTGGCCCTGGACCAGGCTTGCAAGGGGCCATCGATTGCGCTCGTGTCGTTCGTTCGCGCGGGCCTGCCGCTGGGCGTGCTTTTACGCCGTGCGCTGCTGGATCTGGGGCGTGATGCCCATCATTACGGCATCAGTATCGTGCGTGACCGTGGCATCGACAAAGTTGCCCTGGAAGCCGTGATCGCCGCTCATGGCGCCGAAAACGTTGTGTTCGTGGATGGTTGGACCGGAAAGGGCGCAATCTCCGGCGAGATCCAGCGCAGCCTCAACGGCGATGCGCGGTTCCCGGAGCAGCCACGCCTTGTGGTGCTCGCCGATCCATGCGGGCGCGCCTGGCTGGCGGCTTCCGCTGAGGACTGGGTGATTCCATCGGGCATTTTGGGCGCCACGGTTTCCGGCCTGGTCTCGCGTTCCATCTGGCCTGCCGAGGGTGGGCTGCATGGGTGCGTGGTCTACGACCACCTGAATGAACACGATGTGACCCGCGACTTTGTGAACCAGATTGAAGCCGTGCGCCGGGCATTGCCTGCCGTCGCGCCAGCGTCTGCATGGACGCAAGCGCAGCGCACTGAGTTGCAGTCGGCGGCGCTGGACGTGATCGACGTCATTGCCAAGCGTTTTGGCATTACTAATTTGAACCGGGTAAAACCTGGTATCGCCGAGGCTACCCGCGCCGTATTGCGCCGAGTGCCGGACCACGTGCTGGTACGTGATCGCAGCGATCCGGACGTCCAACTACTGATGCACCTGACCGAACGGGCCGGTGTGACGGTTGAGGAAGTGGGGGCGGCCCTTGGCCCCTACCGTGCAGTGACCGTCATCCGGAGCTTGAGCTGATGAAGAAAATATCGCCTTACGCCCTGGGTGCCACGCTCTACATGCCGGCCACCCGTGAGGACATTCTCGAGGTAGTGTTTCGCAAGAAGCTGCCTCAACTGCGCTCTATGGTGGTGTGCCTTGAGGACGCGGTTGCCGAAATCGACGTCGACACCGCCCTGCGCAATCTCCATCGGTTGTTGAGCGCGATTGAGCAGCAGGGCGGCCGGTCGGAAGACGGGCCGATGCTGTTTGTGCGCCCGCGCGACTGGCAGATGGCGGCGGTGCTGAACGATTGGCCGCTGATGGCTCATGTCGATGGCTTTGTCGTGCCCAAATTGAGCCTGTCCAACCTGCGTGCGTGGGAGTTGGCGGTTACCAACCCGCAGATTCTGCTGATGCCGACCCTGGAAACCCGGGAAGTCTTCAATCCGCAGGCAATGGTCGAGCTGGGTACGGCGCTCAACGAAACGCTGGCGCAGCGCATTATCGCGCTGCGCATCGGCGGCAATGACTTGCTGGGTTGCCTGGGGTTGAGGCGTAACCCGGACATGACGCTGTACAACACGCCCATGGGCTATGTGATCCCGATGTTGGCCGGCGTTATGGGCTCCCAAGGGTTTGCCTTGACGGCGCCGGTGTTCGAGCAACTGGCCACGCCGCATCTGCTGCTGGAAGAGCTGGGCCTTGATATTGCCCATGGTTTGGTGGGTAAGACGGCGATTCACCCAAGCCAGATCAACACCATCCAGGACAGCCTGCGTGTCAGTGTTGAGGATTTAAATTGTGCCAAATTAATGCTGAACGAGATCGCGCCCGCTGTTTTCAAACACAATGACGCAATGTGCGAACCAGCGACTCATCTCAAATGGGCGACCAACATCCTTGAACGTGCCAAATGGCATGGCGTCAGGCATGTCGAAACCAGCCACACCGAACAACCGATTCGTCTCGCCGAGGCCGGCCGATGACTCAGGGCATACCTGCTTTTGTCCTGAAGCCAATGGCCGCCTGCGTGGCTGAAGACAACAACCGTACACACCAGAAAACGACGATTAACAAGGAGCGTACCGATGGCCCTGACTCTGACTAAAAACCAAACAATCTCCCTGGAAAAAACCGCGGGTGGTGGTGGCCTTACAGCGATCAGCCTGGGACTGGGCTGGGATCCGGAGAAAGCCGGGTTCCTGGGGCGGTTGATGGGCAACAGCGGTGAGATCGACCTGGATGCCTCCTGCATCCTTTTCGACGCAGACCTTCAGCCAGTGGACCTGGTGTGGTTCCGCCAATTGCAATCGCGCGACGGCTCGATCAAGCATTCCGGCGACAACCGCACCGGCGAAGGCGATGGCGACGATGAAACCATCAACGTTGACCTGCAGCGCCTGCCGGCCACGGTCAAATCGCTGGTGTTCACCGTGAACAGTTTCACGGGGCAAAACTTCGAAAAAATTGCCAACGCCTACTGCCGTATCGTCAACGCAAGCAACAAGACCGAACTGGCGCGCTTCAATCTGTCCGAGAAGGGCAGTCATACCGGCGTGGTGATGGCAAGCCTGGTGCGCGAAGCCGGCGGCTGGGAATTCAAGGCTATCGGTCAAGTCACCAACGGCCGCACAGCTGACGACCTGGTCAACCTGGCCATCCAGGCAGTACGGCCATGACGACCTTGGGGCCAGGCGCAAACGCGCCGGTCGCCACCGGCCAGGTACGGGTCGATATCAGCTACTCGGCCATTCCGGGCGCTGATATCGACGTGTCTGCGTTTGTCCTTGGGGCTGCTGGAAAAGTCCGCGGCGACACAGATATGTGTTTCTACGGGCAGACCAATGTACTGGGTGGCGCGGTGCAAATGACCGAGTCCTCGGCCGGTCGCGCCGGGTTCACGCTTGACCTGTCGCGCCTTGAGGCGGCAGTCGAGAAAGTCGCGTTGACCGCAACGATCTATGAGAACAAGGCCAGCTTCGACCGTGTGTCTCATCTCGCACTGACTGTCACCGGCGGCATTGAGGCGCAGATACCCACCGCAGGCATGAAGGAAACCGCACTGATTCTGGGTGAGTTCTATCGTCGCCAGGGTGAGTGGAAGTTTCGCTGTGTAGCCCAGGGTTTTGCGGGTGGCCTGGAACCGTTGGCCCAGCACTTTGGTGTTGAAGTCGCGGCGCCTGCACCCGCAGCTCCAACTCCAGCTCCAGCTCCAGCACCCGTGCCTGCTCCGGCAGCGGCGCCGAAGCCATCGGTCAGCCTCAGCAAAATTACCCTCGACAAGACTCGCTCGTCGATCAGCCTGGAAAAAACCGCTGACGGCTTTGGCGAAATCAAGGTCAACCTGAACTGGAACAAAGGCAAGGGTGGTGGCGGTTTCTTCTCGCGTAACAACGCCATTGACCTGGATGTCGGGTGCCTTTACGAGTTGCAGGACGGTTCCAAGGGCGTCGTTCAGGCGCTGGGCAATTGCTTCGGCGAACTGAATCGTGACCCCTACATTCAGCTCAAAGGTGATGACCGTACCGGCGCCGTCAGCGATGGCGAATGGCTGCACATCAACGGTAAACACTGGGGTGAGATTCGACGGGTCCTGGTGTTCGCATTCATTTATGAAGGCGCCCCGAACTGGCGGGAAACCGATGGCGTGGTGACTATCCATGTCCCGGGTCAGCCGCCTATCGAGGTTCGCCTGAATGAAGAGGGCGGTCGCCTGGGCATGTGTGCAATCGCCCTGCTGGAAAACGTCGGTGGCAGCGTCAAGGTGAGCCGCCGCGTTGACTTCCACAAAGGGCATTCGCTGATGGACAAGGCTTACGGCTGGGGTATGCGCTGGGCGGCAGGTTCCAAGTAACCCGGTTATCCAACTGCAATTGAATACGGCGGGCCAGACCGGCCCGCCCTTGAGGTGAACAACATGTTGTCATGGCTGAAAACGAATGCGGCGCTTGCCCGCGAGAAGTTGACCACCGAGGTGAGCAAGTTCAAGAACAGGGAGTTCATGGAAGCTGTCGCCAACAGCTGCGCTATGGTCGCGGCGGCCGATGGTGAAGTCACCTCCGCAGAAAAAACCAAGATGGCGGGGTTCATCAGCAACTCGCCCGAACTGAAAGTATTCAACCTGACCGACGTCATCAAGGTGTTCAACGACGCGTGTGCCAAGTTCGAATTCGACTTCCAGATCGGTCAGGCTGAAGCCCTGAAAAACATCAGCAAGATCAAAGGCAAGGACGGGGCAGGTCGTTTGCTCGTTCGTGTCGCCTGCGCCATTGGCGCGTCGGACGGTGATTTCGACGAAAAAGAAAAAGCCGTTTGCCGTCTGATTTGTCTCGAGCTGGGTCTCCCCCCAGCTGACTTTGAACTCTAAAGGAACATTACTGTGGAAGTTAGCCACCTGGGTTTCCCCCCGCTGACCATTGCCGTGTTTGTAGCATTGGCGATTGGCGCGATGGTACTTGACATGTTTACCCACCGTGGCGACCAGCCCATCAGCCTGGCGCGTGCGTCGGCCTGGTCGATATTCTGGATTCTCATCTCGTTCGCTTTTGCAGGATTCCTGTACGTCGAGCACGGTTCTGAAGTCGCCACGCTGTTCATCACCGGCTACGCCCTTGAAAAAGTGCTGAGCGTGGACAACCTGTTCGTGTTCATGGCGATCTTCGCCTGGTTCAAGGTGCCCAATGGCCTGCGTCACCGCGTGCTGTACTGGGGCATCCTCGGCGCGATCGTATTCCGCCTGATCTTCGTTGCCATTGGTACCGGACTGTTGGCCCTGGGGCCTTGGGTCGAAGTGGTCTTCGCCCTGGTCGTCGCCTGGACTGCCGTCATGATGCTGCGCAGCGGCGGCGATGACGAAGAAGAAGAGGATTACTCCCAGCACATGGCTTACCGTTTCGCCAAGAAACTGTTCCCTGTGTGGCCGAAACTGCATGGTCATGCCTTCTTCGTACGTCGCAAGACCCTGGAAGCCGAACTGACCAAGCCGGAAAACGCCGGGATGTCATTGGCCGCCAAAGGCGGTTTGTTCGCGACTCCACTGTTCCTCTGCCTAGTGGTGATGGAAGTCTCCGACGTGCTGTTTGCGTTTGACTCTGTCCCGGCAGTTATCGCGGTGAGTCGTGAGCCATTGATCGTGTTCTCGGCGATGCTCTTCGCCATTCTCGGCCTGCGGACCATGTACTTTGTGCTGGAAGCCCTGAAGCGCTACCTGGTTCACCTGGAAAAAGCGGTCATCGCACTGCTGTTCTTCATTGCCGTAAAACTTGGCTTGAATGCGACAGACCATATTTTCCATCACGGCTACAACATTGATCCGAACACCAGCTTGATCATTGTTGTCGTTGTACTGGCCATCGGTATTTTTGCCAGCGTGCTCTTCCCTCAAAAGGAAGAAGTCGAAGTCGAAAAATCGTAATTTCAAACAGATTACCCACAAGGAGTTGTACTCATGGCACTGACCCTTCAAAAAGGCGGCAACCTGTCTCTTTCGAAGACCGACCCGACACTGACCAAGATTCTGATCGGTCTGGGCTGGGATCCTCGCGCGACTGACGGGACTGAGTTTGACTTGGATGCCAGCGCATTCCTGCTGGGTGCCAACGGCAAAGTACGCAGCGACGCCGACTTTATTTTCTACAACCAGCTCAAAAGCGCTGACGGTTCCATCGAACACACTGGCGACAACCGCACCGGTGCCGGCGATGGCGATGATGAAGTTCTGAAAGTTGATCTGAGCCGCGTTCCTGCGGATATCGACAAGATCGCGTTCACCGTTACGATTCACGATGCAGACGCTCGTAAGCAGAATTTCGGTCAGGTCGGCGGCTCGTTCATTCGCGTCGTAAACGAGATCAGCGGTGCTGAGATTGTTCGTTATGACCTTGCTGAAGATGCCTCTACCGAAACCGCGATGATCTTTGCCGAGCTTTACCGTAACAACGGCGAGTGGAAATTCCGCGCCGTTGGTTCGGGCTTCGCAGGTGGCCTGAAAGCAGTGGCCAACTCGTACGGCATGAGCTTCTAACCCCCCACGTCCAGAACAAGGAAATTAATCATGGCTGTAAGTCTTTCCAAAGGCGGCAACGTATCGCTGTCCAAAGAAGCCCCCGGGTTGACCGAAGTAGTTGTAGGTCTGGGCTGGGACCCTCGTGTCACGGACGGCACCGAGTTCGACCTCGATGCATCGGTTTTCGTCGTAGGTGAAAACGGCAAGGTGCTCGACGACAACAGCTTCATTTTCTACAACAACAAGAAGTCGGCTGACGGTTCCGTCGAGCACATGGGCGATAACCGCTCCGGTGCCGGCGATGGCGACGATGAACAAGTGACCGTAAAACTGACTTCCCTGGCCCCGCTGGTGAAGAAGCTGGTATTCGCTGTCACCATTCACGACTCCGAAGCCCGCAAACAGACCTTCGGTCAGGTTGCCAACAGCTTCATTCGTGTGGTTAACAAGGCTGACGGTAAAGAGCTGGCGCGTTTCGACCTGAGCGAAGACGCTTCGACTGAAACTGCGATGATCTTCGGCGAGCTTTATCGCAGCGGCGAAGAGTTCAAGTTCAAGGCGATCGGTCAGGGTTTTGCTGGCGGCTTGAAGCCTCTGGCTGAAGCCCATGGCGTTAGCATTGGCTAACCCATCGGGTTAAAAAAAAGCCCCGTCTTTCGAGCGGGGCTTTTTCTTGTCTGCCGTTTAAGCAATCAGGGCTGGGGTCAACTTACGACAGTCTGATGACGCCGCTTCAGGCGGCGTTTGATGAACACCGCGACAACAATAAGCACCAGCGCGATGATGCCCAGGAACACCGTATTGAACAGCGGGAAGGGTTCTTCACGGCTGTTGGTGGCTTCGATATCGGTGACGTTCGGGAACACCGACAATATCTTGATGCGCCATCCGTAGTACCGGATGAGCGCCAGTTGTTCAGCGTTGCGAGAGTAACCCTGGGCCTTGGCCTGGATGTCCGCAGAGTCGAACTTGAAATACCAGGGGAACGACCAGCCGGTGTCTTCATTGCGGTAGACCATGACGTCTTTGGTGTCAGGGTGCTCGGTGTTGATGAAGTAAACGTCTCGGGTCGGGCCATCAGCCGGGTTCTCGGCATTGATCACGCCATCGTGGTCGACCCGCTTGACCTCGCCTCCGGTGATCAGCACCACCTCGTGTTGGGGGAGGACGTAGAAAAGCCCCAGTGCGCCGGCGCTGACGATAAGCAGCACTGCTCCCAGAATTACGCCTTTGAGCAACTTCATACCTTCACTCCATTTTATAAGGTGGCAATTTTGCCCGTTTTCTTCGCCAGTGGGCATGTTTAGTTGGTCGTCACTCAGCGTTGCAGGGCACGCAGAGTGGCGTATCTGCCTGTCCAGTGCCGTTTGACGGCGGTAGTAGCGTGCAGGATAAAACTGTTGCAAAAAAAAACGCCCCGAACCAGTCGGGGCGTCAGATCGTGCGGCACTGCGGTTAGGTCTTCCTTGGGGCCGCAGTGGCCGTGTACTCAGTACTTAGTGGAACTGCTCTTCTTCGGTCGAACCGGTCAGCGCAGTCACGGACGAAGTGCCGCCCTGGATCACGGTGGTCATGTCGTCGAAGTAGCCGGTGCCTACTTCCTGCTGGTGCGCCACAAAGGTGTAACCCTTGGCGGCGTCAGCGAATTCCTGCTCCTGCAGCTTCACGTAGGCAGTCATGTCGTTGCGGGCGTAGTCGTGCGCCAGGTTGAACATGCTGTGCCACATGTTGTGAATGCCGGCCAGGGTGATGAATTGGTGCTTGTAGCCCATGGCAGACAGTTCACGCTGGAACTTGGCGATGGTCGCGTCGTCCAGGTTCTTCTTCCAGTTGAAAGAAGGCGAGCAGTTGTAGGACAGCAGTTGGTCCGGGTATTCCTTCTTGATGGCTTCGGCAAAGCGGCGAGCTTCGTCCAGGTCCGGCTTGGCAGTTTCGCACCAGATCAGGTCGGCGTACGGCGCGTAGGCCAGGCCGCGAGCGATCGCCTGGTCGAGACCGGCGCGCACTTTATAGAAACCTTCCTGGGTACGTTCGCCAGTTACGAACGGCTGGTCGTACGGGTCGCAATCCGAGGTCAGCAAGTCAGCCGCGTTGGCATCGGTACGGGCCAGGATAATAGTCGGAGTGCCAGCAACGTCAGCAGCCAGACGAGCAGCCGTCAGCTTTTGAACGGCTTCCTGGGTTGGAACCAGTACCTTGCCGCCCATGTGGCCGCATTTCTTCACCGAAGCCAGTTGGTCTTCGAAGTGAACGCCCGCAGCACCCGCCTCGATCATGCTCTTCATCAGCTCGTAGGCGTTCAGTACGCCACCGAAACCTGCCTCAGCGTCTGCAACGATCGGTGCGAAGTAGTCGATGTAGCCTTCGTCGCCCGGGCCTTTACCGGCTTTCCACTGGATCTGGTCGGCGCGGCGGAACGAGTTGTTGATGCGCTTGACCACGGTTGGCACGGAGTCCACCGGGTACAGCGATTGGTCGGGGTACATGGATTCAGCGGAGTTGTTGTCCGCTGCCACTTGCCAGCCGGACAGGTAGATCGCCTGGATGCCGGCCTTTACCTGTTGAACCGCTTGGCCGCCGGT
Organism: Pseudomonas sp. LBUM1641; assembly: GCF_059716235.1. Taxonomy (NCBI): domain Bacteria; kingdom Pseudomonadati; phylum Pseudomonadota; class Gammaproteobacteria; order Pseudomonadales; family Pseudomonadaceae; genus Pseudomonas; species Pseudomonas sp. LBUM1641. The sequence continues at coordinate 4,522,265 of NZ_CP166815.1, read as the reverse complement.
CAGGGCGCCCATGCAGTTGACGAAATCTTTCTCTGGGCGGAAGGACGGCTTGGCACCCTGGGTGACCAGCTTCCACAGCTTCTCGGCGCCGAGTTTTGCAAAAGTGTGCTCAGGTTGAACCGAGCCACGCAGGCGGACGACGTCAGCAGCGGAATAAGCGCGGGTCACGCCTTTCCAGCGTGGGTTTTCAGCCCAATCTTTTTCAAGGGCTGCAATTTGCTGTTCGCGTGTCAGTGCCATGGGGAAAAACCTCGTCGCATAGGTCTAGGTGGAAAATTCCATTTGCCAGCCGCGCAATCGTTGCGTGGGAATGGCTGCTCGCTGACCAGAAGCTTAGGCGGTCAAGTCAGGCTTGGCGGGGAAGGCGACGGGATGAACGAGTATCGAGCGGGGGAGTTGAGCAGGTAGGGGCGAACTGCGAACGGTCTTCAGGCGTCGTGGGCCTTTGTACGATCCATCAGTGTGTTGCCGGGTTACCTGGTTAGCTTCCGTCCCTCGGGACAACTTCGTTCCAGTCGCAACCTCGTCAAACACACCTTGTGGGCGGTACAGACACGAATCGGCTCAGGTGGGTAGCTTAGAGCGACGATCCGAAGGCCCTTGCCAGGGCCCCTGATTAGCGGGAGCGAGGCCATCATGCCCATGCTTTTTTGGATCGTCAAATGTTTTGTAGTGCTTTTTTTTAAGCACTACATCTTTAGTCTAATACGACTTGCCAGTCAGTTTTTGGTGCTTCAGTTCAGGGTGTCGACTTTGACCCGCAAGGTCAGGTCATCGCGCCCCTGAGTAGAGTAGCTGCGGGTTGTAGTGGTTTTGTCGGCCTGCGTCTGGCGATTGACCCCGGCCAGGTTGATCCACTCGCCCAAGCGTCCGCTGACAGTTGTGTCGGTACTTTGCACGTTCACTACATCGGGACGTTCCTGGCTCATGCGGTCACGATTGGTACTGATGCTCAGGTGAACGGTCTCACCGGTGACGCTGGCGGTGACGTAGAAGCCCTGGGTCACGTTGCGATACTGCGTCTGGTTCTGCGGGCGGCCGTAGGCATCAGGCTGGGTGGTGGTGAGCGGCACGCTCTGGCCGACCTGGATCAGCGCAGGCACGCCTTCGCTGGCCTGGATCTGCTGGATCCCGCCGTCGCGGCTCTCGGTGCTATAGGTGATGACCTGAGTTTGATTGTTGCCGTTGCTTTGCTGGTTGTTCTCGTTGGTGTCGACAGTGATCAGCAGGCGTTTGGAAGGCGTGTCCAGTTGCGCAAGCAAGGCGCGCAGGCCCTGGATCTTGTCGGGTTCGGCATTCACGATCAGTTGGTTGCCGTAGGCGCTGATGGTACCGTCCTTGCCGATAAAGTTCTGCGCGACGGGCAGCAGGTCAGCGCTGGTGCGGTTGCTCAGGGGCACGACTTCGGTGGCGGCCATCACCGAGAAGCTGGTGGCCAGGAGCAAAGTAGTGAGCAGGGTGCGTAGGGACATGTCCGTTATCTCTGCGAGTCATTAGGCTTGATAGTGCCAGTTTGTCGGCCTGGCGGGGTGCAAGTTGAATCCTAGACGGCAAAAGGCCCTGGCATCGGTGGATGGCAGGGCCTTTTGAGGTGTTGCTGATGGCGCCTTCGCGAGCAAGCCCGCTCCCACATTTGATCGCATTCCAAGGATGTACTGGATCGAATGTGGGAGCGGGCTTGCTCGCGAAGGGCGCGGCGCGGTCTCGGATCAGCCCTCGCGCACCATATCAACGTGAGGAATTCCGACTTCCAGGAATTCATCGCTGACAATCTTGAAGCCCAGGCGCTCATAAAACGGCGCTGCATGGACCTGTGCACTGAGGATCTGCCGGGTCTGGCCGCGTTGCTCGGCCTCGCCGATCACTGCTTCCATCAGCTTGTCGCCGACCTTCAGGCCGCGCCAGTCCTTGAGGACCGACACACGCCCGATCTCGCCGGTAGGCAGCAGGCGTGCAGTACCGATGGGGAAGTCGCCTTCGAACGCCAGGAAATGCACGGCACCCGCGTCGTCAGCATCCCATTCCAGCTCCGGTGGAACCGATTGTTCAGCGATAAATACCGCTTCACGAATGCGCCGTATCTCGGCGATATCCTTTTGCCAGTCCGCGACACTTACGTGAATCTTATTCATCGGCAAACCCCAGGCTCCCTTGCTTGACCAGTTCCCACAGCAGCGCGCAGCCATCTTCGTCCGCCAGCCATGGGCCGAGGTTGTCGATGTGCAATGCGTCGGCGGCGCACACCAGCTTCAGCAGTTCCCGCAGCTTGCCCGGCAACAGGCGGCTCTGGCCGCTGGCGAACAGCAGCAGGTCGTCGTCCACTTCGGACCAGGCCAGGCGTGCACTTGGGTTGCGGATCAGCACGGCGCCGTCTTGCAGGCTGCCCAGCAGGTCTTCTTCTTCCACTTCCGGGCCGGCGACCAGTTCCGGGTAGCGCGGCTCGGTCATGAACTGGCCAAACCAGGTCAGCAGCATGCGCTCGTCGCTCATGTGCTCGGCAAGCAGGCTTTTCAGGCGGTCGAGGGCGTCGGCCTGGATCTGGTGCGGGTCGCTGACCGGCTGGGCGTCGGCGTCGGTGTAGCGCTCTTCGTCAGTCAGGTACTGGCTGAGGAAGTCGGTGAAGTGGGTCAGCACTTCAGCCGCGCTCGGGGCGCGGAAGCCTACGGAGTAAGTCATGCAATCATCCACGGCAACACCGCAGTGGGCCAGGCGTGGCGGCAGGTAGAGCATGTCGCCCGGTTCCAGCACCCATTCGGCGGTTTCTTCGAATTCGGCGAGGATGCGCAGGTCGGCGTGCTGCAGCAGCGGGCTGTCGGAGTTGCACATCTGGCCGATCTTCCAGTTGCGCTTGCCGGAACCTTGCAGCAGGAACACGTCGTAGTTGTCGAAGTGCGGGCCCACGCTGCCACCCGGGGCGGCGTAGCTGATCATCACGTCATCGATGCGCCAGCTCGGCAGGAAACGGAAGTTTTCCAGCAGTTCAGCCACTTCCGGCACGAACTGGTCGACGGCCTGCACCAGCAGGGTCCACTCACGCTCGGGCAGGGTGCTGAAGGCATCTTCGGCGAACGGGCCGCGACGCAACTCCCACGGGCGCTCGCCGTGTTCGATGATCAGGCGCGACTCGACTTCTTCTTCCAGCGCCAGGCCAGCCAGTTCGTCGGCGTCGATCGGGCTTTCGAAATCAGGAATGGCCTGGCGGATCAGCAGCGGTTTTTTCTGCCAGTAGTCGCGCAGGAACTCGCGTGCCGTGATGCCGCCCAGAAGTTGAAGAGGAATATCAGGATTCATGTGTAACCTATTGAAAAAAAGCACTTTTCAGACGGGAATAAAAACGCCCGGCGCTGCCGGGCGTCTCAAAGGGTCAAGCAGCTATCAGATGCGTTTGGCTTGGGCCACAGCGTTGCCGATGTAGTTAGCCGGGGTGAGCAGTTTCAGCTCAGCCTTGGCGGCGGCTGGCATGTCCAGGCCGTCGATGAAAGTTTGCAGCGCTTCAGAGGTGATGCCCTTGCCGCGGGTCAGCTCTTTGAGCTTCTCGTACGGGTTTTCGATGTTGTAGCGGCGCATCACGGTCTGGATTGGCTCGGCCAGGACTTCCCAGCAAGCGTCCAGGTCAGCGGCGATCTTCTGCGCGTTGAGCTCAAGCTTGCTGATGCCTTTGAGGCTGGCTTCGTACGCGATCACGCTGTGGGCAAAGCCCACGCCGAGGTTGCGCAGTACGGTGGAGTCGGTCAGGTCGCGCTGCCAGCGGGAGATCGGCAACTTGCTGGCCAGGTGCTGGAACAGGGCGTTGGCGATACCGAGGTTGCCTTCGGAGTTTTCGAAGTCGATCGGGTTGACCTTGTGCGGCATGGTCGACGAACCGATTTCACCGGCGATGGTGCGCTGCTTGAAGTAGCCCAGGGAGATGTAGCCCCAGATATCGCGATCGAAGTCGATCAGGATGGTGTTGAAGCGCGCAATCGCATCGAACAGCTCGGCGATGTAGTCGTGAGGTTCGATCTGCGTGGTGTAAGGGTTGAAGCCCAGGCCCAGCTCGTCTTCGATGAAGGCGCGGGCGTTTTCTTCCCAGTCGATCTCTGGGTAGGCCGACAGGTGGGCGTTGTAGTTGCCTACGGCGCCGTTGATCTTGCCCAGCAGCGGCACGGCGGCCACTTGAGCGATCTGGCGCTCCAGGCGGTACACCACGTTGGCCAGTTCTTTACCCAAAGTGGTCGGCGAAGCCGGCTGGCCGTGGGTGCGCGAGAGCATCGGTACGTCGGCGAAACGGATGGCCAGTTCGCGGATGGCGTCGGCAGTCTGGCGCATCAGTGGCAGCATCACGTCATCACGGCCTTCGCGCAGCATCAGGGCGTGGGACAGGTTGTTGATGTCCTCGCTGGTGCAGGCAAAGTGGATGAACTCGCTGACTTTGGCCAGTTCCGGCAGCTTGGCCGCTTGCTCTTTGAGCAGGTACTCGATGGCTTTTACGTCGTGGTTGGTGGTGCGCTCAATCTCTTTGACACGCTCGGCGTGCTCCAGAGCGAAGTTTTCCGCCAAGGCGTTCAGCACCGCGTTGGCTTCGGCGGAGAACGCCGGCACTTCGCTGATGCCAGGGTGAGCGGCCAGGCGCTGGAGCCAGCGCACTTCAACCAGAACACGAGCACGGATCAAGCCGTATTCGCTGAAAATAGGGCGCAGGGCCTGGGTTTTGCCGGCGTAGCGGCCGTCAACAGGGGAAACCGCAGTGAGCGAAGAAAGCTGCATGGGGTGTTCTCGGACAGTCGGGCAACGAAATGGGGCGCGTATCATACATGAAAAAATCCGCCGGTCCGTTGCCAACTGACCGGCGTATTACGCGTGGGGCTATAAAAAAATCGGTTGCTGCGACTTATTCGTTGCGCATCAACGGGTAAAGCTCTTTCAGCAATTTGCGACGGCTGACGACCAACTGCCAGCGATGACCGCCCAACTGGCGCCACAACCGCGCCGAACGAATACCGGCCAGCAGCAGCGCGCGGATTTTCGAGGCGTTGTTCGGTTGTTGCAGGTTGCGCATGTCGCCGTGCACCTGAATCCGCTGGCGCAAGGTGCTCAGGGTGTCCTGGTACAGCGCGCCACAGGCGGCGATCACGTTTTCGTGGGCCGGGCCGAAATGTTCGACCTGAGACTGAATCTGCGGCAGGCGCTTGCCGATGGTTTCCAGCAAGTCGTCGCGCTTGGCCAATTGACGTTCCAGGCCGAGCATCGACAGGGCGTAGCGCAGTGGCTCGCGCTGCAGGGTGCTCGGGTCGCGCTCCAGGGCGCCGACCAGTGCGCGATAACCTTCGCGCAGGGCCAGGTCGTCGCCGCCGTACACTTCCAGGGTGTCCTTCGGGTCGCGGATCAGCAGGCTGCCGAGCATGCAGGTCAGGCCTGCCTCGGTGACCTGGCCGGTCTTGGCGATCTTGTCCACCAGCACCGCGGCGAGAAACACGCCGCCCAGTGCCGTCAATTGCTCCTGGGTCGGGCTCATGCCTTGCTGCTCCAGGGTTCGGCAACTTCGATCACGCCGCCCCCCAGGCAAATCTCTCCGTCGTAGAACACTACCGATTGGCCCGGCGTTACGGCGCGCTGCGGGTCGTCGAAGGTGGCGCGATAGCCAGTGGCGGTTTTTTCCAGGGTGCAGGGCTGGTCGCTCTGGCGATAGCGAACCTTGGCGGTCAGGCGGCGCGGGCTGCTGAGGTCCACCGGGTTGACCCAGTAGATGTCCGAAGCCAGCAGGGCGCGGGAGAACAGCCATGGGTGGTCATTGCCCTGGCCCACGATCAGTTCGTTGTGTTCCAGGTCCTTGACCAGCACGTACCACGGCTCTTCGCCCGCGTCTTTCAAGCCGCCGATACCCAGGCCCTGGCGCTGGCCGATGGTGTGGTACATCAAGCCGTGGTGACGGCCGATGATTTCGCCTTCGGTGGTCTTGATCTCGCCCGGTTGCGCCGGCAGGTATTGCTTGAGGAAGTCGCTGAAGCGGCGCTCACCGATAAAGCAGATCCCGGTGGAGTCCTTCTTCTTGGCGGTGGCCAGGCCGTGTTTCTCGGCAATTGCGCGTACTTCGGGCTTTTCCAGCTCGCCCACCGGGAACAGGGTCTTGGCGATCTGTTCGCCGCCGACGGCGTGCAGGAAGTAGCTCTGGTCTTTGTTGGCGTCCAGGCCCTTGAGCAGTTCGGTGCGGCCATCAATGTCGCGACGGCGCACGTAGTGGCCAGTGGCGATCAGGTCGGCACCGAGGATCATCGCGTAGTCGAGGAACGCCTTGAACTTGATCTCGCGGTTACACAGGATGTCCGGGTTCGGCGTACGACCGGCCTTGTATTCAGCCAGGAAGTGCTCGAACACGTTGTCCCAATACTCGGCGGCGAAGTTGGCGGTGTGCAGCTTGATGCCGATTTTGTCACAGACGGCCTGGGCATCCGCCAGGTCGTCCATGGCGGTGCAATATTCCGTTCCATCGTCTTCTTCCCAGTTCTTCATGAACAGGCCTTCCACCTCATAACCCTGCTCCATGAGCAGAACGGCGGAAACGGAAGAATCCACGCCGCCGGACATACCGACGATGACGCGCTTCTTTTGTGTGTCAGAAGGGGCTGGATCACGCATAGGATTTCAACGGGAGTCTTTAAAAAGGACGCGATTCTAGCAGGCTCGCGTCTGCAAGGCTAAAGAGAAGGGCGGATCAATTCGAGGCTGTGGCGTTGGCCGGCCAGATAATCGTCGATGCAGCGGATAATCAGCTCGCTGCGCCAGTCTTCGCGCAGGGTCATCAATTCGTCGCGAGTCAGCCAGCGAGCGCGCACGATACCGTCGTCCAGCTGGTAGTTCGGGTGATGTTTCACGGCTTTGGCGGTGAAGCACACGCGCTGATAGGTCACGCCATTGCTGGGGGCGGTGTATAGATAAATCCCGACAATTGCAGTGGCTTCGACGTCCCAGCCGGTTTCTTCGAGGGTTTCGCGCACGGCGGCTTCGGTCAGGGTTTCATTCGGGTCGAGGTGGCCGGCGGGCTGGTTCAGCACGGCGCGGCCGCCCTTGAGTTCTTCGACCATCAGGAAGCGGCCGTTGTCTTCGACGATGGTGGCGACGGTGATGTGAGGTAGCCAGGTCATAAAGTGCCTCGATTCAAGGTGTAACGCTGTCTTCAGGCGCGATTGCATTCAGTGTGGGAGCGGGCTTGCTCGCGAATACGGCGTGTCAGTTAAAGAGGTATTGACTGATCCACCGCATTCGCGAGCAAGCCCGCTCCCACATTTTGATTGGGTTTCTTCAATAAAAGCGCCATGTCCAGAAACAGAAACCCCGGCACAGGGCCGGGGCTTCTTTGCATCCTTACAACCTTACACCAGCGCAGCGATTGCCGCGTTGAGGGTGTTGCTTGGGCGCATGGCCTTGCTGGTCAGCTCGGCGTTCGGCGCGTAGTAGCCACCGATGTCCACTGGCTTGCCCTGGACGGCGTTGAGCTCGGCAACGATGGTTGCCTCGTTCGCAGCCAGGGTCTTGGCCAGTTCGCCAAACTGCGCTTGCAGTGCAGTGTCTTCGGTCTGGGCGGCCAGGGCTTGAGCCCAGTACAGCGCCAGGTAGAAGTGGCTGCCGCGGTTGTCGATGTTGCCGACTTTGCGCGATGGCGACTTGTTGTTGTCGAGGAACTGGCCGGTGGCCTGGTCCAGGGTCTTGGACAGCACCAGGGCTTTCGGGTTGTTGTAGTTCACACCCAAATGCTCGAGGGACGCTGCCAGGGCCAGGAACTCGCCCAGGGAATCCCAGCGCAGGAAGTTTTCTTCAACCAGTTGCTGTACGTGCTTCGGAGCCGAACCGCCGGCGCCGGTTTCGAACAGGCCGCCACCGTTCATCAGCGGCACGATCGACAGCATCTTGGCGCTGGTGCCCAGTTCCATGATCGGGAACAGGTCAGTCAGGTAGTCGCGCAGTACGTTGCCGGTCACCGAGATGGTGTCCAGGCCCTTGCGGGTGCGCTCCAGGGTGAACTTCATCGCGTCGACCGGCGCCATGATGCGGATGTCCAGGCCTTCGGTGTTGTGGTCTTTCAGGTAAGCCTGAACTTTCTCGACCACGACGCCGTCGTGTGCGCGCTGTGGGTCCAGCCAGAAAATGGCCGGGGTGTTGCTGGCGCGGGCACGGTTGACGGCCAGTTTGACCCAGTCCTGGATCGGCGCGTCTTTGGTCTGGCACATGCGGAAGATGTCGCCGGCTTCAACAGCCTGTTCCATCAGCAGGTTGCCCTTGCTGTCGGTGACGCGGACTACGCCGTCAGCCTTGATCTGGAAGGTCTTGTCGTGGGAGCCGTACTCTTCGGCTTTTTTCGCCATCAGGCCAACGTTTGGCACGCTGCCCATGGTGGTTGGGTCGAAGGCGCCGTTGGCCTTGCAGTCTTCGATCACTGCCTGGTAGATGGTCGCGTAGCAGCGATCCGGGATCACAGCCTTGGTGTCGTGCAACTGGCCGTCGGTGCCCCACATCTTGCCGGAGTCACGGATCATCGCAGGCATCGAGGCGTCGACGATGACGTCGCTCGGCACGTGCAGGTTGGTGATGCCTTTGTCGGAGTTGACCATCGCCAGGGAAGGGCGAGCGGCGTACACCGCCTGGATGTCAGCTTCGATCTGCGCTTGCTGATCGCCAGGCAGGGCCTTGATGCGAGCGTACAGGTCGCCGATGCCGTTGTTCAGGTTGAAGCCGATCTGCTCCAGCACGACCGCGTGCTTGGCCAGCGCGTCTTTATAGAACTCGGCAACGATCTGGCCGAACATGATCGGGTCGGAGACCTTCATCATGGTGGCTTTCAGGTGAACCGACAGCAGTACGCCTTGTTTCTTGGCGTCTTCGATTTCAGCGGCGATGAAGCTGCGCAGGGCTTTCTTGCTCAGCACGGCGCTGTCGATGATCTCGCCAGCTTGTACGCTGGTTTTTTCTTTCAGGACGGTAGCGGTACCGTCTTTGGCAATCAGTTCGATCTTGACGGCGTCAGCGCCTTCGATCTGTACGGCTTTCTCGCTGCCGTAGAAGTCGCCGTTGCTCATGTGGGCAACGTGGGACTTGGAGTCGGCAGCCCAGGCGCCCATTTTGTGCGGGTGCTTGCGTGCGTAGTTCTTGACCGACAGCGGTGCGCGGCGATCGGAGTTGCCTTCGCGCAGTACCGGGTTCACGGCGCTGCCCTTGACCTTGTCGTAACGTGCACGGGTTTCTTTTTCCGCGTCGGTGGTTACGGTTTCCGGGTAGTCCGGCAGGTCGAAGCCCTGGGCTTGCAGTTCCTTGATGGCGGCCTGCAACTGAGGGGTCGAAGCGCTGATGTTCGGCAGCTTGATGATGTTGGCTTCAGGGGTTACGGCCAGGTCGCCGAGTTCGGCGAGGTGGTCCGGCACGGCCTTGGCGCCCAGTTGCTCGGGGAAGCTTGCGAGGATGCGCGCGGCCAGGGAAATGTCGCGGGTTTCCACGGCAATATCAGCGGAAGCGGTGAAGGCCTCTACGATAGGCAGCAGTGAATAGGTGGCGAGGGCTGGGGCTTCGTCGGTGAAGGTGTAGATGATCTTCGAGCGGGTGGGCATATTCGGATTAACTCTCTTCTTTGCTGAAAGCATGCGCAGAAACTCGAGATGCGCCGGGTAAAGCGCGTTCGTTCAAAGTCATCCATGAGCGAAATGTCGAAGTTTCTTCGCGGTGATGTTGGGTTGCATCAGTCGAGCGTCAAGCGGGTGGACTATTGTAATAGTCCGGCTTTTCGGGCGGAGGGCATCAATGTAGAGCGGTCGGCCGTCGTGACTCTTTGGTCAGCGGCGGCATTATACATAGGTCGCTATGCTTACGCCGAGCCTTCATACAAAAGGTGTGTCGTCCATTGGTCTAAAGGTCGCAGGCAGCGGGTTACGCCGAAAGTCGCATGAGGTGCTCAAGATTGGCGCTTTTCCCTTTGCTTTCAAGCTTGTAGGCCACTAAATGTGCTGTTTTCGACGCAAATGTGCAGGCCCTGAGGTTTCAGTCCTCATTTATCTGGAGTAGGCTCGAACGCAGCCAGATGTTCAATCCATAGATGGAGTTCAGCATGGGATACAAGAAGATTCAGGTTCCGGCAGTCGGCGACAAAATCACCGTCAATGCAGACCATTCTCTCAATGTTCCTGACAACCCGATCATCCCCTTCATTGAGGGTGACGGTATTGGCGTCGACATCAGCCCGGTGATGATCAAGGTTGTCGATGCAGCTGTTAACAAGGCTTATGGCGGCAAGCGCAAGATCTCCTGGATGGAGGTTTATGCCGGCGAAAAGGCCACTCAGGTTTACGACCAGGACACCTGGCTGCCCCAGGAAACCCTGGATGCGGTCAAGGACTACGTGGTTTCCATCAAGGGCCCGCTGACTACCCCGGTCGGTGGCGGCATCCGTTCGCTGAACGTGGCCCTGCGCCAACAGCTCGACCTTTATGTGTGCCTGCGCCCGGTGCGCTGGTTCGAAGGCGTGCCAAGCCCGGTCAAGAAGCCAGGCGATGTGGACATGACCATCTTCCGTGAGAACTCCGAGGATATTTACGCCGGTATCGAGTGGAAGGCTGGCTCCCCGGAAGCGATCAAGGTCATCAAGTTCCTGAAAGAAGAGATGGGCGTCACCAAGATCCGTTTCGACCAGAATTGCGGGATCGGCGTCAAGCCGGTGTCCCTGGAAGGCACCAAGCGCCTGGCGCGCAAGGCTCTGCAATATGTAGTGGATAACGACCGCGACTCGCTGACCATCGTGCACAAAGGCAACATCATGAAGTTCACCGAAGGTGCCTTCAAGGAATGGGCCTACGAAGTGGCGGCCGAAGAATTCGGCGCGACCCTGCTCGATGGCGGGCCGTGGATGCAATTCAAGAACCCGCGCACCGGCAAGAATGTCGTGGTCAAGGATGCAATTGCCGACGCCATGCTCCAGCAGATCCTGCTGCGCCCGGCGGAATATGACGTGATCGCTACGCTTAACCTTAACGGTGACTACCTGTCCGACGCCCTGGCGGCGGAAGTGGGCGGCATCGGTATTGCGCCGGGTGCCAACCTGTCCGACACCGTGGCCATGTTCGAAGCCACCCACGGTACCGCGCCGAAGTATGCCGGCAAGGACCAGGTCAACCCGGGTTCGCTGATCCTGTCGGCGGAAATGATGCTGCGTCACATGGGCTGGACTGAAGCGGCCGACCTGATCATCAAGGGCACCAACGGTGCGATTTCGGCCAAGACTGTGACTTATGATTTCCATCGCTTGATGGACGGCGCCAAGTTGCTGTCTTCGTCCGCCTTCGGGGATGCGCTGATTTCGCATATGTAGACTTATAGGCAGGCATAAAAAAACCGGCCTTGATGGCCGGTTTCTTTTAGAACGTTTGCTCAGCGGCTGATCAGGCCGACTGTTTTTCTGATTTTTGAGCGACGTCTTCTTTGGCGGTGCCTAGGCTGACGGGCGCGCCGATATTCACCGCATGCAAGCCTTTGGGTCCCTGAATGATTTCGAAGGAAACCGGTTGCCCTGCCTTCAGAGTCTTGTAGCCATCCATTTGGATTGCCGAGTAATGCGCAAAAAGGTCGTCTTCCTTGCCGTCTTCATTAATGAAGCCGTAACCCTTGGCATTGTTGAACCATTTGACCTTACCGCTTGCCATGCCCATATCCCTCTGCACCAGACTCCATCACTGGAGTATCATCCAGTTTATCCGTCCTAACCCGAATAAATAAGGTTGACTGCGCGGACCTTTTTTACCCACTGTGGGTTCTATTGGTTGTAACACTGATTTGCCGATAGTCAAGGCGACCAGTCGGTCAGAGTTGAAATTCTGACAGGCCGCCCCCACCACTGTATTTGAACCACTGACGAACCTTTCTTTCCATGCATGCAATCAGCCAGATTCGACTAACATTCAATCAGGATCGCCCGACTCTCCATAAAGATCATCCGGATGGTCATGAAGACGACGATGGTTCTGCAGGCATTGCTGTTCAGGAGGCCAAGCCTGCTTTACAGGCGCCGCCGATGTACAAGGTGGTTTTGTTCAACGATGACTACACACCGATGGATTTCGTCGTCGAAGTGCTCGAGGTGTTTTTTAACCTGAACCGCGAGTTGGCGACCAAGGTAATGCTGGCCGTTCACACAGAAGGACGGGCAGTATGTGGAGTGTTTACCCGCGACATCGCCGAGACAAAGGCCATGCAGGTCAACCAGTACGCCAGGGAAAGCCAGCATCCGCTACTCTGTGAAATCGAGAAGGACGGTTAACTCCGACCACTTGGGTATGAGGTGAAGCTATGTTAAACCGCGAGCTCGAAGTCACCCTCAATCTTGCCTTCAAGGAGGCTCGTTCGAAGCGTCATGAATTCATGACCGTCGAGCACCTGCTGCTGGCACTTTTGGATAACGAAGCTGCCGCCACCGTACTGCGTGCGTGTGGTGCCAATCTCGACAAACTCAAGCATGACCTGCAGGAGTTTATCGACTCCACCACGCCGTTGATCCCCGTTCATGACGAGGACCGCGAGACCCAACCTACCCTGGGCTTCCAGCGGGTACTGCAGCGTGCCGTTTTCCACGTACAGAGCTCCGGCAAGCGCGAAGTCACAGGGGCCAATGTGCTCGTGGCGATCTTCAGCGAGCAGGAAAGCCAGGCCGTATTCCTGCTCAAGCAGCAAAGCGTTGCCCGTATTGATGTCGTCAACTACATCGCCCATGGCATTTCCAAAGTGCCAGGGCATGGCGATCACTCAGAAGGTGAGCAGGATATGCAGGATGACGAGGGCGGTGAGTCTTCTTCTTCGAGCAACCCGCTGGATGCCTATGCCAGCAACCTCAACGAACTGGCGCGCCAGGGGCGGATCGATCCGCTGGTAGGGCGAGAGCTGGAAGTTGAGCGCGTGGCGCAGATCCTGGCGCGTCGTCGCAAAAACAACCCGCTGTTGGTCGGTGAAGCAGGCGTGGGTAAAACCGCAATTGCCGAAGGCCTGGCCAAACGCATTGTTGATAACCAGGTGCCAGACCTGCTGGCCAACAGCGTCGTTTACTCCCTTGACCTGGGCGCGCTACTCGCCGGGACCAAGTACCGTGGCGACTTCGAGAAGCGCTTCAAGGCGCTGCTCGGTGAGCTGAAAAAACGCCCGCAGGCGATCCTGTTCATTGACGAAATCCACACCATCATTGGTGCCGGTGCTGCTTCCGGTGGCGTGATGGATGCGTCGAACCTGCTCAAGCCGCTGCTGTCTTCGGGTGATATCCGTTGCATCGGTTCGACCACGTTCCAGGAATTCCGCGGGATCTTCGAAAAGGACCGTGCCCTGGCGCGCCGCTTCCAGAAAGTGGACGTGTCCGAGCCTTCGGTTGAAGACACCATCGGTATCCTGCGCGGGCTCAAGGGGCGTTTCGAAGCGCACCATGGCATCGAGTACACCGATGAGGCGCTGCGAGCAGCCGCCGAGCTGGCGTCGCGCTACATCAATGACCGGCACATGCCGGACAAGGCCATCGACGTGATCGACGAGGCGGGTGCCTATCAGCGCCTGCAGCCGGTAGAGAAGCGTGTGAAACGCATCGATGTGCCTCAGGTCGAGGACATCGTGGCGAAGATCGCACGCATTCCACCAAAACACGTCAACACGTCCGACCGGGAACTGCTGCGCAACCTGGAGCGTGACCTCAAGCTGACCGTGTTTGGTCAGGATGCGGCCATCGACTCGCTGTCCACGGCGATCAAGCTGTCCCGTGCGGGCCTCAAGTCGCCGGACAAGCCGGTCGGTTCGTTCCTGTTTGCCGGGCCTACCGGTGTCGGCAAGACCGAAGCGGCGCGGCAACTGGCCAAGGCCATGGGTATCGAGCTGGTGCGTTTCGACATGTCCGAATACATGGAGCGTCACACTGTGTCGCGCCTGATCGGTGCGCCTCCGGGCTATGTCGGGTTCGACCAGGGCGGCCTGTTGACCGAGGCGATCACCAAGCAGCCACATTGCGTACTGCTGCTCGATGAAATCGAGAAGGCGCACCCGGAAGTCTTCAACCTGCTGTTGCAGGTGATGGACCACGGCACCCTGACCGACAACAACGGGCGCAAGGCGGACTTCCGCAACGTGATCGTGATCATGACCACCAACGCCGGTGCCGAAACGGCCGCGCGGGCTTCCATTGGCTTCACTCATCAGGATCACTCTTCCGACGCCATGGAAGTGATCAAGAAGAGCTTCACGCCGGAATTCCGCAACCGTTTGGACACCATTATCCAGTTTGGTCGCCTCAGCCATGAGGTCATCAAAAGCGTGGTGGACAAGTTCCTCACCGAGCTTCAGGCGCAGTTGGAAGACAAGCGTGTGCAGCTGGAAGTTACGGACGCGGCGCGCAACTGGCTGGCAGAAGGTGGCTACGACGCGGCAATGGGCGCTCGGCCAATGGCTCGCCTAATCCAGGACAAGATCAAGCGCCCACTGGCGGAAGAGATCCTGTTCGGCGAACTGGCAGACCATGGTGGCGTGGTGCATATCGATCTGAAGGACGGCGAGCTGACCTTCGACTTCGAGACCACGGCTGAAATGGCCTGATAGCTGACGCAACAAAACAAAAAGGCGCCGAGAGGCGCCTTTTTGCTGTCTTGGAACTGATGGAGATCAAATGTGGGAGCGGGCTTGCTCGCGAATGCGGTGTGCCAGTCGACACAATCAATGACTGACACCCCGCATTCGCGAGCAAGCCCGCTCCCACAAGGGATTTCTGGTCTCAGGTAAATAGCGCACACACAAAAACGCCCGGCATAACCGGGCGTCTTGTATTGACTTGATTAACGGGCGCGGTAAGTGATACGCCCTTTGCTCAGGTCATAGGGCGTCAGTTCGACGCGCACTTTGTCACCGGTAAGAATACGGATGTAATTCTTGCGCATCTTGCCGGAGATATGCGCGGTTACGACGTGCCCATTTTCCAACTCCACACGAAACATGGTGTTGGGCAGGGTGTCGACGACAGTGCCTTCCATTTCGAAGCTGTCTTCTTTCGACATGCAGTAAAGCCCTCGGTATCCAGTGAATGGCCCGGTGCAACTGCGCCAGGCAAAAGCGGCGTGCATTGTGCCCGAAAAAGGGTGTTTAAGCCAAGAGGTTCTAGTTCAAGGTGACCCATCTTTGGTTAATTAACAGCTCAATGGGCCGATATTGGGTCTTGTAGTTCATCTTTTTGCAGTTTTTTATCCAGTATCCGAGGTACACCGCCTCCAATTCCATGCGCAAGGCTTCGCCGATTTGCCACAGGATCGCAAAGCGTCCCAGGCTGCGCCGCTCTTCGGCGGGCTCATAAAAGGTGTAGACCGCCGACAGGCCATTGGGCAGCAGGTCGGTGACGGCTACCGCCACCAGGCGTCCCTCAAGGCGAAACTCGTAGAAGCGTGAGAAGGGCAGGTCGCGCACCAGGAAGGTGGAAAACTGGTCGCGGCTGGGCGGGAACATGTCGCCGTCAGCGTGGCGCTGCTCGATGTAGCGCTGGTAAAGGTCGAAATACTCCTCGCTGAAGCCCGGTTTGGCAGCGGTGACGGTCAGGTCGGCATTGCGCTTTAGGATGCGTTTCTGATTACGGTCCGCCAGGAACTGCGCCACCGGGATGCGCGCCGGTACGCAGGCGTTGCAGTTCTGGCAGTGGGGCCGGTAAAGGTGGTCGCCGCTGCGCCGGAAGCCCATTTCCGACAAATCGGCATACACATGCACGTCCATCGGCTGGCTGGGGTCGAGGAACAGCGTGGTGGCCTGCTCATCGGGCAGATAGCTGCAAGAGTGGGGTTGAGTGGCATAAAACTTCAAACGCGCCAGCTCGGTCATGATCAACCCTCGGATAAGCTTTGAAATAAGTGTAAGCCAGGTGCGGGGAAGTCGCCTAGGAAACCCATGGCGCAGAGCTGGTTTGGTCCAAATGGTCGCGTAAGTAGTTGGCAAAGTCGCTGCGGGGAATGGCGCGGGCGCCGAGGCTGTGCAGGTGGTCGGTGGGCATCTGGCAGTCGATCAGCACAAAGCCCCATGCCTGCAATTGCCTGACCAGGGTGGCGAAGCCGAATTTGGAGGCGTTGTCGGCGCGACTGAACATCGATTCGCCGAAAAACAACTGGCCCATCGCCAGGCCGTACAAGCCGCCGACCAGTTCGCCTTCGTCCCAGACTTCCACCGAGTGCGCATAGCCGCGCTGGTGCAGTTGCAGGTAGGCGCTCTGCATGGCTTCGGTGATCCAGGTGCCATCAGCGTAACTGCGCGGCGCTGCGCAGGCCTGGATGACGGAGGCGAAATCCTGGTCAAAGGTCACCGTATAACGCTGCTGGCGCAATAGTTTGCCGAGGCTGCGGGAAACATGCAGCTCGTCGGGGAACAGCACGGTGCGCGGGTCGGGTGACCACCAGAGGATGGGCTGGCCCTCCGAGAACCAGGGAAAGCAGCCATGGCGATAGGCCTGGATCAAGCGGTCGGCCGACAGGTCGCCACCGGCGGCGAGCAGGCCATTGGGTTCGCGCATGGCCTTGGCCAGCGGTGGAAACGTCAGGGTGTTGCGTTGTAACCAGGTCAGCATGGCATCCAGGCTTACGGAAGGGGAGGGCGGTAACGGCGATGTTGCCCGTTGCAAGAGCTGTGATTATTGTCGACGAAACGCTCTGGGGCTACCCCGAACATGGGATCGGTGCAGATAAGCATGAACGGGTGTTTCTGCAACTCTATGCCGGGGCCGTGGTCGTAATCGCGTACGTCGGTCGGCAAGCTAGCCTGGATTGGCAAAAACAGCTCATAAGCCTTTGTCAGTAAAGACAATGCATGCTCAAATTGAGCGTTATGAAACCGAAGATTGGCTATGCTGTGTAACGTAGGGCCTAGTGCGTGGCATAGCGCACACAAACCCGTACAATGCGGCCATTCAGGCGTTATCGCCGTTTCATGAATCAGTTGCAGAGTGTTAAAAGTAGCTTCACTGGCACTCGTTCATTTTTTACCTGCTCGGATTGAGCAGTATTTTGCAGTCATTCAATAGATGGACGCGCTAAAGGCGCAGGAAAAGACCCGTTTTGAAGAAATCCGCCGCAACACCTAAAGCCGCAGTCGTGCCCGCCTGGCGCCAGCACCTGCACTATCGACTCAAGGAAGGTGCACTGATCGCCATCGGCGCCCTGTGCCTGTTCCTGATGATGGCCTTGCTCACCTATGGCAAGGACGATCCAGGCTGGAGCCACAACAGCAAGATCGAAGACGTGCAGAACTTCGGTGGCCCGGCCGGCTCCTACAGCGCCGATATCCTGTTCATGGTGCTGGGTTACTTCGCCTATATCTTCCCGTTGCTGCTGGCCATCAAGACCTGGCAGATCTTTCGCCAGCGTCATGAGCCGTGGCAGTGGAGCGGCTGGCTGTTCTCCTGGCGCCTGATCGGCCTGGTGTTCCTTGTACTGTCGGGCGCCGCCCTCGCACACATTCATTTCCACGCACCCACCGGCTTGCCGGCCGGTGCTGGCGGCGCATTGGGCGAAAGCCTCGGCGACCTGGCCCGCAGGAGCCTGAACATCCAGGGCAGCACCCTGATGTTTATCGCGCTGTTCCTGTTTGGCCTCACCGTGTTTACCGACCTGTCCTGGTTCAAGGTCATGGACGTGACCGGCAAGATCACCCTCGACCTGCTCGAACTGTTCCAGGGCGCCGCCAATCGCTGGTGGTCGGCCCGGGTTGATCGCAAGCGCATGGTTGCGCAGTTGCGTGAGGTCGATACCCGCGTCAATGAGGTGGTGGCCCCGAGCACGCCGGACCGGCGTGAGCAAGCCAAGGTCAAGGAACGCCTGATCGAACGCGAACAGGCCCTGACCAAGCACATGTCGGACCGCGAGAAGCAGGTACCGCCGGTGATCGCGCCTGCGCCGCCCAAGGCACCCGAGCCGAGCCACCGCGTACAGAAAGAGAAACAGGCGCCGTTGTTTGTCGACAGCGCCGTGGAAGGCACCTTGCCGCCGATCTCGATTCTCGACCCGGCGGAAAAGAAACAGCTCAACTACTCCCCTGAATCCCTGGCGGCCGTCGGTCACCTGCTGGAAATCAAGCTCAAGGAATTCGGCGTCGAAGTCTCGGTGGACTCGATCCACCCGGGCCCGGTGATTACCCGCTACGAAATCCAGCCGGCTGCCGGCGTGAAGGTCAGCCGCATTTCCAACCTGGCCAAGGATCTGGCGCGTTCGCTGGCCGTGACCAGCGTGCGGGTGGTGGAAGTGATTCCGGGCAAGACCACCGTCGGTATCGAGATTCCCAACGAAGACCGGCAGATCGTGCGCTTCTCCGAAGTGCTGTCGACCCCGGAATACGACAACTTCAAATCGCCGGTCACCTTGGCCCTGGGCCACGACATCGGCGGCAAGCCGGTGATCACCGACCTGGCGAAAATGCCCCACTTGCTGGTCGCCGGTACCACCGGTTCCGGTAAGTCGGTGGGTGTGAACGCGATGATCCTGTCGATCCTGTTCAAGTCTGGCCCGGAAGACGCCAAGCTGATCATGATCGACCCGAAAATGCTCGAGCTGTCGATCTACGAAGGCATTCCGCACCTGCTGTGCCCGGTGGTGACCGACATGAAGGACGCCGCCAACGCCCTGCGCTGGAGCGTTGCCGAGATGGAGCGCCGCTACAAGCTGATGGCGAAGATGGGCGTGCGTAACCTGTCGGGCTTCAACGCCAAGGTCAAGGAAGCCCAGGACGCCGGCACACCGCTGACCGACCCGCTGTACAAGCGCGAAAGCATTCACGACGAAGCCCCGCTGCTCACCAAGCTGCCGACCATCGTGGTGGTGGTCGACGAATTTGCCGACATGATGATGATCGTCGGCAAGAAGGTCGAAGAGCTGATCGCCCGTATCGCCCAGAAGGCCCGTGCCGCCGGTATCCACTTGATCCTCGCTACCCAGCGCCCGTCGGTGGACGTGATCACCGGCCTGATCAAGGCCAACATCCCGACCCGCATGGCGTTCCAGGTATCGAGCAAGATCGACTCCCGGACCATCATCGACCAGGGCGGCGCCGAGCAACTGCTGGGCCACGGTGACATGCTCTACATGCCGCCGGGCACCAGCCTGCCGATCCGTGTTCACGGCGCCTTCGTCTCCGATGATGAAGTGCACCGTGTGGTGGAAGCCTGGAAACTGCGCGGCGCCCCGGAATACAACGACGACATCCTCGCAGGCGTCGAAGAAGCCGGCAGCGGCTTCGACGGTGGCAGCAGCGGTGGCGACGATGATGCCGAGACCGATGCGCTCTATGACGAAGCCGTGCAGTTTGTCCTTGAAAGCCGCCGCGCCTCAATCTCTGCGGTACAGCGCAAGCTGAAGATTGGCTACAACCGTGCTGCGCGCATGATCGAAGCCATGGAAATGGCCGGCGTAGTCACCTCGATGAACACCAACGGCTCGCGCGAAGTCATCGCGCCAGCGCAGATGCGTGACTGATTACGTGCCGCGTGGCAACACGCGGCACGCCTTGTAAACGAATCTAAGAGGACTCCCATGCGTCTTATCCGCATGCTGTTGTTGCCGGCATTGGCCCTGACTGCTGTTTCGGCTCACGCTGACCCGGCTTCCGTTGCGAGCCTGACCAACCTGCTGGACAAATCCAAGACCCTGAGCGCGCGCTTCTCCCAGTTGACCCTGGACGGTGGCGGCACTCAATTGCAGGAAACCGCCGGCGAAATGGCCGTGCAACGTCCAGGGTTGTTCTACTGGAAAACCGACGCGCCAAACGAGCAGACCATCGTTTCCGACGGCCAGAAAGTCACCCTGTGGGACCCGGACCTGGAACAGGCGACCATCAAGAAGCTCGATCCGCGCCTGAGCCAAACGCCGGCGCTGCTGCTGTCGGGCGATGTGTCGCAGATCAGCCAGAGTTTTGATATCACCTCCAAGCAGGCCAGCAACGTCATCGACTTCACGCTGAAGCCGAAATCCAAGGACACGCTGTTCGACAGCCTGCGCCTGTCGTTCCGCAACGGCGTGATCAACGACATGCAGTTGGTGGACAGCGTCGGCCAACGCACCAATATCCTGTTCACCGGGGTCAAGGCCAACGAGCCGGTGGCCGCGTCCAAGTTCAAGTTCGACATCCCGAAGGGTGCCGACGTGATCCAGGAATAAACTGCCTAGAGGTTTCAAACGCTGCCCATGGACCTGTTTCGAAGTGACCCGATTGCTCAGCCTCTGGCGGCGCGCCTGCGTTCGACCAACTTGGACGAGTACGTCGGGCAAGAACACCTGCTCGCTCGCGGCAAGCCTTTGCGCGAAGCCCTGGAGCAGGGTGCGCTGCACTCGATGATTTTCTGGGGGCCGCCGGGCGTGGGTAAAACCACCCTGGCGCGGCTTCTGGCGAAAGTCTCGGATGCACACTTCGAGACGGTTTCGGCGGTGCTCGCCGGGGTCAAGGAAATCCGTCAGGCGGTAGAAGTCGCCAAGCAGCAGGCCGGGCAATACGGCAAGCGCACCATCCTGTTTGTCGACGAAGTGCATCGCTTCAACAAATCGCAGCAGGATGCGTTCTTGCCGTATGTCGAAGACGGCACGCTGATCTTTATTGGCGCGACCACCGAAAACCCGTCCTTTGAACTGAACAACGCCTTGCTGTCCCGGGCGCGCGTCTATGTGCTCAAAAGCCTAGATGAAGCGGCGATGCAGAAGCTGTTGCAGCGCGCGTTGAGCGAAGACAAGGGTTTGGGCAAGCGGCAGCTGAGTGTCAGCGAGGAAGGCTTCAAGATTTTGCTGACCGCGGCTGACGGTGACGGTCGACGTTTCCTCAATCTGTTGGAAAACGCTTCCGACCTGGCAGAAGATGGCAGCGAGATCGGCGTCGATTTGCTGCAAAGCCTTTTGGGCGACACCCGTCGGCGTTTCGACAAGGGCGGCGAAGCGTTCTACGACCAGATTTCCGCGTTGCACAAGTCGGTGCGCGGCTCTAATCCCGACGGCGCTTTGTACTGGTTTGCGCGCATGATCGACGGCGGTTGCGACCCGCTGTACCTGGCCCGACGCGTGGTGCGCATGGCCAGTGAAGACATCGGCAATGCCGACCCGCGCGCGCTGAGCCTGTGCCTGGCCGCCTGGGAAGTGCAGGAACGCCTGGGCAGCCCGGAAGGCGAGTTGGCGGTGGCCCAGGCCATCACCTACCTGGCCTGCGCGCCGAAAAGTAACGCGGTGTACATGGGCTTCAAGTCCGCCCTGCGTGCTGCTGCCGAGCATGGTTCCCTGGAAGTGCCGCTGCACCTGCGCAATGCGCCGACCAAGCTGATGAAGCAGCTTGGCTACGGCGATGAATACCGCTACGCCCACGATGAGCCGGACGCTTATGCGGCTGGCGAAGATTACTTCCCGGATGATCTTGAGCCGCAGCCTTTCTACCAGCCGGTGCCTCGTGGCCTGGAACTGAAGATCGGCGAAAAGCTCAATCACCTCGCCCAACTTGACCGTCTCAGTCCGAAACAGCGGAGAAAGTAGTGATTAGAACGATTCTTGCCGTGTCCGTGGCCGGCATCGCTGGTACATTATTGCGTTTCGCCACCAGCACCTGGGTCAGCGCCAACTGGCCGAAGCATTTTTATGCGGCGACCCTGGCGGTCAACCTGGTGGGCTGTTTGATCATCGGCTTGTTGTACGGGTGGTTTCTGCTTCGCCCGGAAGTGCCGATTGAGATTCGTGCCGGCTTGATTGTCGGCTTTGTAGGCGGTCTGACGACCTTTTCATCCTTTTCACTGGACACGCTGCGCCTGCTGGAAAGCGGGCAGGCACCGGTCGCCTTCGGGTACCTGGCCATCAGTGTGTTCGGCGGGCTGCTCGCCACCTGGGCTGGCCTGTCCTTGACCAAACTTTGATAAACGAGAGACCGACATGCTCGATTCCAAACTGTTACGTAGCAACCTTCAGGACGTAGCGGACCGCCTGGCATCCCGTGGCTTTGCCTTGGATGTTGCGCGCATCGAAGCGCTGGAAGAACAGCGTAAGACCGTCCAGACCCGCACCGAAGCACTGCAGGCTGAGCGTAATGCGCGTTCCAAATCCATCGGTCAGGCCAAGCAGCGCGGCGAAGACATCGCGCCATTGATGGCGGACGTCGAGCGTATGGCTGGCGAGTTGGCTTCCGGCAAAGTCGAGCTGGACGCGATCCAGACCGAGCTGGATTCTATCCTGCTGGGTATCCCGAACCTGCCGCACGAATCCGTGCCGATTGGCGAAGACGAAGACGGCAACGTCGAAGTCCGTCGCTGGGGCACGCCAAAAGCCTTCGATTTCGAGATCAAGGACCACGTCGCCCTGGGCGAATTGACCGGTGGCCTGGACTTTGAGACAGCGGCCAAAATGTCCGGCGCGCGCTTCGCCTTGCTGCGCGGCCCGATCGCGCGCATGCACCGTGCTCTGGCGCAGTTCATGATCAACCTGCACACCGGTGAACACGGCTACGAAGAGGCTTACACCCCGTACCTGGTTCAGGCGCCGGCGCTGATGGGCACCAGCCAGCTGCCGAAGTTCGAGGAAGACCTGTTCAAGATCAGCCGCGATGGCGAAGCCGATCTGTACCTGATCCCGACCGCTGAAGTGTCGCTGACCAACATCGTGGCCGGGGAAATCCTCGATGCCAAGCAACTGCCGATCAAGTTTGTCGCCCACTCGCCGTGCTTCCGCAGTGAAGCCGGTGCATCGGGTCGCGATACGCGCGGCATGATTCGCCAGCACCAGTTCGACAAGGTCGAGATGGTTCAGGTGGTTGAGCCTTCGACGTCCATGGACGCGCTGGAAGGCCTGACCGCCAACGCCGAACGCGTCCTGCAACTGCTGGAGCTGCCGTACCGCGTTCTGGCGCTGTGCACCGGCGACATGGGTTTCAGTGCCGTGAAGACTTACGACCTGGAAGTGTGGGTGCCGAGCCAGGACAAGTACCGCGAGATTTCGTCGTGCTCCAACTGCGGTGATTTCCAGGCCCGTCGCATGCAGGCGCGTTTCCGTAACCCGGAAACCGGCAAGCCTGAGCTGGTCCACACCCTCAACGGTTCGGGCCTGGCGGTAGGCCGTACCTTGGTGGCCGTGCTGGAAAACTACCAGCAGGCTGACGGTTCGATCCGCGTACCTGACGTGCTCAAGCCTTACATGGCGGGCGTTGAGGTCATCGGCTAAATGGAATTTCTGCCGCTGTTTCATAACCTGCGCGGCAGTCGTGTGTTGGTCGTCGGTGGCGGGGAGATTGCCTTGCGCAAATCCCGGCTGCTGGCCGACGCCGGCGCGTTGTTGCGGGTGGTTGCTCCCCAGATTGAAGACCAGTTGCGTGAACTGGTGCAGGGCAGTGGTGGTGAACTGATTTTGCGCGGTTATCAGGAGGCCGACCTCGACGGTTGCACCCTGATCATCGCCGCGACCGACGACGAGCCGCTGAACGCGCAAGTGTCCAGCGATGCCCGGCGTCGTTGCGTACCGGTCAATGTGGTAGATGCGCCAGCCTTGTGCAGCGTGATCTTCCCGGCGATTGTCGACCGTTCGCCTTTGGTGATCGCAGTATCCAGCGGCGGCGATGCGCCGGTGCTGGCACGCTTGATCCGCGCCAAGCTTGAAACCTGGATTCCTTCGACTTACGGCCAATTGGCCGGGTTGGCGGCGCGGTTTCGCAGCCAGGTCAAAGGCTTGTTCCCGGATGTGCAGCAACGTCGCGCGTTCTGGGAAGAGGTCTTTCAGGGGCCGATTGCTGATCGGCAACTGGCCGGGCAGGGCGATGAAGCCGAGCGTTTGCTGGTGGAGAAAATCAACGGCGCGCCGCCTCACGCACCGGGCGAAGTCTACTTGGTGGGCGCAGGCCCGGGTGATTCGGACCTGCTGACCTTCCGCGCCTTACGCTTGATGCAACAGGCCGATGTAGTGCTGTACGACCGCCTGGTGGCGCCTGCGATTCTTGAGTTATGCCGTCGCGATGCCGAGCGGGTGTATGTCGGCAAGCGTCGCGCCGACCATGCGGTGCCGCAAGACCAGATCAACCAGCAACTGGTGGACCTGGCCAAGCAAGGCAAGCGCGTGCTGCGGCTCAAGGGTGGCGATCCGTTCATCTTTGGGCGTGGCGGTGAAGAAATCGAAGAGCTGGCGGCCCACGGCATCCCGTTCCAGGTGGTGCCTGGGATTACGGCAGCCAGTGGTTGCGCGGCGTATGCCGGTATTCCGCTGACCCACCGCGACTATGCGCAATCGGTTCGCTTCATCACCGGGCACTTGAAGGACGGGACTTCGGACCTGCCATGGAGTGACCTGGTGGGGCCTTCGCAGACGCTGGTGTTCTACATGGGTTTGATCGGGTTGCCGATCATCTGCGAACAACTGATCAAGCATGGTCGCTCGCCGGATACGCCGGCGGCGTTGATCCAGCAGGGCACTACGTCTAACCAGCGGGTGTTTACCGGCACCCTGGCTGACCTGCCACGCATGGTGGCGGAGCATGAAGTTCATGCACCGACACTGGTGATTGTGGGAGAAGTGGTGCAGTTGCGTGAGAAGCTGAAGTGGTTTGAAGGCGCTCAGTCGCAAGTCTGACAAGCGCGACACATTCCAACTGTAGGAGCGAGCTTGCTCGCGAAAAACTCAAGGGTACCGCGTTCATTCAGAATGAGTGCGTTATCGTTGACGACCTTCGCGAGCAAGCTTGCTCCTACAGGGCTTGGGTCAACTCCAGACGCCTTTCCCGCTCAACCGGTCTCGCTCATGAGCGGCATCAAACGCCTGTAAAGGCCCCTTCGGCACAATCCCCGTCGGATTAATCGTGCGGTGACTGGCGTAGTAATGCCCCTTGATGTGGGCAAAATCCACCGTCTCGGCAATCCCCGGCCACTGATACAGCTCCCTTAGCCAATTCGACAAATTCGGATAATCCGCAATCCGCCGCAGGTTGCATTTGAAGTGGCTGTAGTACACCGCATCAAACCGAATCGCCGTGGTGAAAAGCCTTACATCGGCTTCGGTCAGGTATTCCCCGGCCAAGTAACGATGCTCACCCAAGTGCTGTTCAAGGTGATCCAGTTCGGCAAACACATCATCAAAAGCGGCTTCATACGCCTTTTGCGACGTGGCAAAGCCTGCGCGATATACGCCATTGTTCACGGCGGGATAGATCCGGTCGTTCAGTGCATCGATGGTCGAGCGCTGGGCCTCGGGATAGAAATCCAGTTGATTGCCGGTCAGTTGATTAAACGCACTGTTGAACATGCGAATAATCTCCGCCGATTCATTGCTGACAATCCGCTTGAGCTTCTTGTCCCACAACACCGGCACCGTGACGCGCCCGGTGTAGTTGGCGGTGTCGCCTGTGTAGCGCTGGTGCATGTAGGTGAAGTCGTCGAGCTTGTCGCCGCTGGAGCCGTGGGCCTTGTCGAAGGTCCAGCCGTTCTCGAGCATTAACCAACTGACCACGGACACATCGATCAAGCTTTCCAGGCCTTTGAGCTTGCGCAGGATCAAGGTGCGGTGTGCCCAGGGGCAGGCGAGGGAGACGTACAGATGATAGCGACCGGCTTCGGCCGCGAAACCGCCTTCGCCGGTCGGGCCGGGTTCGCCATCGGCGGTCACCCAGTTGCGACGTTGCGCCTGCTCCCGTTGGAAGGCGCCGTCTGCGCTACTTTCGTACCACTGGTCATGCCAGCGTCCTTCGATCAGCAAACCCATGACTGACTCCTTGGCTAATAAGCGTAGGAGTGCAGTCTAAAGGTCTGAGTTCGAACAAAAAGCGCAAAGGCTGGGGGTTAATGATCGACTAAATCGATTTGTCCCGGGCGTCCCAGTACTGCTGGGCCAGTTCGAACGCTTGCTCCCGCGGGTGGCCGAGGCCGCGCAAGGCCAGGGCCATGGTGGCGATCAGTGCCAGTTGCGGGTAGCTGTCCTGCACGTCGCCGCGCCATAACGCCTTGAGGTGCTCGGGTTCCAGGGCCGCTGGTTTGACGTGGCGCTGGGCGGAGAGGGCAGGCCACTCTTCATCCCAGCTTTCGCCGCCGGTGGTGCCGTACAAGTGGCTGATGGTGTCCGGGTTGATCTCGATCTCGCCGCCGTCGCCCTTGACCACGATGGTGTTGTCGCCGAGCAAGCCGCTGGCATCGCGGTGCACGCCCTGATAGCCCGGGTGGAAGATGCTTTGCAGGCCGCAGCGAGCGCTCAACGGGTTGAGGATGCGTGCCAGGGAGTGGATCGGCGAACGTAGGCCCAACGTGTTGCGCAGGTCGATCATGCGCTGCAGTTGCGGCGCCCAATCTCCCAGCGGAATAAACGCCAGGTTGCCCTGTTCAAGGGCCGCTTCCACCTGTTGCCAGTTACGGCACAACGGAATCTGCAAGCCTTCCAGCAATTGCTCGGTGTAGAGCCGGCCTGCCGTATGTGCGCCGCCGCCGTGCATCAAGATGCGCACGCCGTTCTGTGCCAGGCACTTGGCCGCCAACAGGTACCAGGGCAGGTGGCGTTTTTTACCGGCGTAGGTAGGCCAGTCGACATCCACCTTGAGTGACGGTGCATTCAGGCGCTCGCGCACGGCTTCAGTAAAGCCTGCGAGTTCTTCCGGGCTTTCTTCCTTGTGCCGCAACAGCATCAGGAAGGCGCCGAGTTGGGTGTCTTCGACCTTCTCGTCCAGCAGCATGCCCATGGCTTCCCGGGCTTCCTCACGGGTGAGGTTGCGGGCGCCGCGCTTGCCTTTGCCAAGGATGCGCACGAACGGTGCGAACGGATGCTCGGCAGGGGTTTCAGTGATCAACGGGGCAAAATCAGTCATAAGCAATTCGTCGGCCTGGGCAGGCCCGCCAGCTTGGCGGCGAGTTTGGCGGGAGTGCCTTTGAACAGTCGGTTGAGGTGCAGGCTGTTGCCCTTTTCCGGGCCCAGCTTCAAGGCGGTGTACTTGATCAGCGGGCGAGTGGCGGGCGACAGCTGGAATTCGCTGTAGAAGCCCCGCAGCAGTTCGAGGATTTCCCAGTGTTCCGGGGTCAGCGCCAGGTCTTCTGCGGCGGCGAGGGCGTTGGCCACGTCGCTGGACCAGTCGTTCAGGTCGACGAGGTAGCCGTCCTTGTCCAGTTCGAGAGTGCGTTCGCCTGCGGTCAGGGTGTTCATAGCCAGGTGTTGACCTTGTCGTAATCGATCGACAGCTGGACGAAGGCCGGGTAATCGACACTGGCGGCCCAGGCAGGCACCGCAAGATTGCGCGCCTGGCCGTCTTCGGCCAGCACAAACACCTTCAAACCCTTGGCTTGCAGGGCCTGGAAGGGCGCGCTGGCGGATTGCAGGGCGTAGACGCCGTCGCCGCACAGCAGGATCGCATCCTGTGCGCCACAGAGGCGCAGGCAGCTGTCCAGTCGGCTATCGGTAAAAGGAGAGTGGGATACCACATGCAAAGTCGACATCAGAGGGTAATCACCTGGTCGTAACGGTCAATCATCTGTGAGATCTGTTCGCTGCTCAGCGGCTGCGCGTTGCCGGATGCGGTCAGGCCACGCTCGGTGAGGCTATGGCTGCAGGCAAACACATCTTCAACCCCAAACAACTCCAAAGCCTGGAGGTTGGCGCTGAGGTCTTTCTGTTGCACAGCCTTGGCGTCCTGGCGTGCGGCCAGTTGAAACACGCCGTCGTCCAGAAACAACAGGCCAATGGGCAAATCAAACGCGCCGCCAGCCAGTACGATATCCAGCGCTTCACGGGCGCTGGGGCCGGACCACGGTGCCTGTCGGCTGATCACCAGCAAGGATTTCGACATGTCACGGCCCTCCGAAACAGATCAAGCGGTCAGCGGCCTGGGCGGCGTCATGCAGTTGCCCAAGCCCGGACAACGCCCAAGGCGCCTCCAGGTTCACCGCGCTGCGCTGATAGCGGGTGGCCTCTTCGGCATTCAGCACCCCACGGCGCAGGGCCGCGGCGATGCACACCACGCCATCAAGCTGATGATCACTGACAAACTCGCGCCACTGACGGGCGATATCCTGCTCATCCTGCGGCGCAACAATGTTGTTGGACGCGCTGTAGACGCCATCCTGATAAAAAAACAGCCGCACAATTTCATGCCCGCCGGCCAGCGCCGCTTGAGCGAACAGCAAGGCACGGCGCGAGGAGGGCGCATGGGCGGCGGAAAAAAGCGCAATCGCGAACTTCATGGAACACTCTGAAGGCAAAACCTGTGGCAATGATAAAGCCGCAGGCAACAAAAAGCCCGCCGAAGCGGGCTTTTTACATGCTGCTACGATCAGTCGTCGCGGCTCATGATGCCGAAGATCTGCAACAGGCTGATAAACAGGTTGTAGATCGATACATACAGGCTGATGGTGGCCATGATGTAGTTACGCTCGCCACCCTGGATGATCGCGCTGGTCTGGAACAGGATGCACGCCGAGGAGAACAGCACGAAACCGGCGCTGATCGCCAATTGCAGGCCGCTGATCTGGAAGAACATGCCCGCCAGTACGGCAGCCAGCAACACGAAGAAACCGGCGGTGATGAAACCACCCAGGAAGCTCATGTCCTTGCGGGAGATCAGCACGTAAGCCGACAGACCGCCAAATACCAGGGCCGTCATGGCGAATGCCGAGCTGACCACTTCCGCGCCGCCGGCCATGCCGAGGTAACGGTTAAGGATCGGGCCGAGGATGAAGCCCATGAAACCGGTCAAGGCAAACGCCGACACCAGGCCCCAGGCCGAGTCGCGCAGCTTGTTGGTCAGGAAGAACAGACCATAAAAGCCGATCAGCACGACGAAGATGTTCGGGTAGCCGACGCGCATTTGCTGGGCTACGAAGGCCATCACGCCGCTGAACGCGAGGGTGAGAGCAAGCAAGCCGTACGTATTGCGCAGGACGCGGCTAACTTCTAGCTGCTCAGCCTGCGCGTTTCCATTCACTGCGTAATTTTGTTCGCGCATGGCGACACTCCTTCAGTTTTGAAACATTCAGTCGCAAGGATCATAACAGACGCTCTGTAACAAGCGATGGCGAGAGTTTGACAGTGTGTTTCATTCGGGTATTATGGCGCCCGCTGAGACAGGATGGGCTACGCTAATCCTGTGTTGCACAAGGGAAATTGGCAGAGTGGTTGAATGCACCGGTCTTGAAAACCGGCGAACGTTAATAGCGTTCCCAGGGTTCGAATCCCTGGTTTCCCGCCAAGATTTACTCAAAAGCCCCGCTATTGCGGGGCTTTTGCGTTTCTGGCGTTCAGGAATGCGGCAGTGGAACATCTAATCGTCTCCGCATCATTTCAGGCAGTTGCCGCAACTCTGCAAAAAGTGGGAGTCAACGGGTAGGTTTCACGATCTCACCCACGCGCCGATAAACCGTCTCGGTTATCAGTTCGCTCTGGAGAAGTCAGGCGTCCAAGCCGGGCGCGCCGGCTGGCGTGATTCGTTACTGAGAAAAAGGCGCAATTATAGGTGGAAGTCGCCCGCAGCCTCCGGCTGGTAAAGCACTTTCTTGATTTCAATCCGGCGGGTCCGATCAGCAATTCGCCAGTCGATGGCGTCTCCCTCCTTATAGCCAAGGATGGCGGCGCCTAGGTCGGAATACACGGAATGCTTTCCTGCGTTGCTGTCCGCGTGTTCAGGGTAGACCAAGGCCACTTCGAACTCTTCGTCGTCCAGTTGCAGCAACGCCCTGGAGTTCATCGTGATGACATTGCACGCCACCTGCTGCGGCTTGACGACAATGGCTCGCTCGAGCTCATGTTCGAGTTCAACAATCGCCGGGCCTTGCTCGAACGCGATTAGTTCCTCGAGCCTGGCCTTGTCGATTTCAGTGATGTAGATCCTGGTGGAGTCGCCACCGGCTCCTTCGCGCAAGAACTGGAAATAGCGCGCCGCCGTCATGGAAAATGACTTCAATGTCGGCGTTTCGCTCTCAAGCGCAAAGCCGCTGCGCAGAAAGGCTTTCAGCGAGCGCGAGTTGTCCGGGTGAATCTTGGCGATGAGCTTCTCGGCCCGCATGTCGAGGAAGGCCAGTTTCATGCCTTCGCGGATCGTGCGGGCGCCTAGGTTTCGGCCCCATTTGTCGCTGTCTCCGATGACCAGGACTATCTCGCAATTTGAGCCGGTCTTGATTAGGCGGACAAAGCCCACCGGGGCGTCATGCCGGTCATAGGCCATAAAGAATCTGCCGCCCCGGTTGAATAGATGAGTCAGGATCGGCAACTGAGTCCGATCAATGGCTTGCTCAATGGAGCGGGAGACATGACGCGAATCGCTCAGATAGCAGGTGATGCGCTCATCCTCTAACCAATCCATCAACGTCAGCGCGTGCGCCCGAGTAATTTCAGGGCACAGCGAAATGAAAGGCTTGTTCATCTTAACCACACTTATTTGTAAAGGATTGAAGCCCTTCATGGATATGTCATGGCGGTTCTTCGGCAACCGGATATTTTAAGACATACCGCGAGTAATGGCGAACATGCCAGAGAGTTTCCAGAGATGATCGCTTGCCGAACCTGAACCTGAACCAGTCAAGCACTCAAACCTCGATGAAGCCGACTACATTTAGAATGATCAGTTGGTGTATCCCGGCTATGCCCAGACACGAAGCGCGGCGTCACAGTGGTCACCATGTCGCCGGTAGAGCAGGGGCCGGGGATCAC
Organism: Pseudomonas sp. LBUM1641; assembly: GCF_059716235.1. Lineage (NCBI taxonomy): Bacteria > Pseudomonadati > Pseudomonadota > Gammaproteobacteria > Pseudomonadales > Pseudomonadaceae > Pseudomonas > Pseudomonas sp. LBUM1641. Next base: position 4,491,660 of record NZ_CP166815.1, on the reverse strand, counting down.
AGACGCAGCGACATACATGGTTCCGGTCTCTTTCGAGTATCGAGCGGATACCGGCTCATAGCTGGCTTGTTAGTACCCACCTAGCCTCAATCCGCGATATTGCCTATGCGGCTATAATCGGTTCCTTTTTCCAAGGACCGGCAGATGACAAGTTTGGAAGACCTGATAGACAGCCGAGACCCCGCTCTACCCCTCATTGAAAAAATGTTGGGAGAAGCCACCTTGAGTTATCAGTTGCTCCCTCCGTCCACTGATAGAGCTCGTGTTCTTTCCGGCCTGCAGATCACAACTAGATCTGCGCTGGGGGCGATAGCCTATGAGACTGGCGGTCTACTCATTGATCACGGCTGGTTACGCTTGATCGGCTCCGGTCATCCGCAATTGTCCCGAAATCTTGTTGATTGGAACAAGGGCCGTGCCGATGGTTATTTACTGGTCGCCGACGATGCTGCTGGAGGGTTCTTTTCCATCAACGGCGGCGGTCTGGGGGATGATGTTGGAGCAATGTATTACTGGGCACCCGACACACTACGGTGGGAGCAGTTGGACATTGGTTATACCGACTTTTTTGGTTGGGCCTTAAGCGATCGACTCGCTACTTTTTATGACGGCCTGCGCTGGGATGGCTGGCGTCATGACCTGCGGGGACTGAGAGCAGATCAGTGTTTTTCATTCTTTCCCTTTCTCTGGACTAGAGAAGGCTCAATCGACGAAAGCAGCCGCACGCTGATCGATGTCGGTGAGCAGTTTGAGATAAACGTCGAGTTAACTTCCAAACTCGAAAAACCAGATTGATGGACAAACTGAGACATCTGCGTCCTTCACTCAACGAATGCTACTCCTACGTAGAGCATCATGCGGATGTTGATAGCGGCGGTAGCGGTTTAGGAGCATTAAGATGGGTTTCGCAACAACACTCTGGGAGTGGTATGGGGAAGGGGACTACAAGCGGGTGCTCGCCGTTTGTGAAACGTTTCCTGCTCTAGAATTTTTGGCGATGAGTGCAGATGAGTAGCGAGAAGTTATTCCGGATTGCCCTGCATGTGAGGCTTGGTCCATGACGATGTTGCCGTTGAACGATGCCTTGGCCGCCTGTGGTAATGCCATGCCAAGCGAAGTAAGGTGCGGCCTCCAAAACCTCTGGAAACGATGTAATGACCTGTCTGAAGAAGCTTCCCGTTGTGGCGACCGGTTGATATTCGATCATCAAGATTGGCAGTCTATTCGTGAGTCCGCTACAGATCTGCTCCGGCTGATGGGGCGTCTGGAGATGACCCCTTATCTGGATGAGCTGACGGTTGATTGCCACAACGAGGTCACTGGGCGCATCGCTGCAAAGCATCGTCGTTCGTAGTGTTACGCAAGGCTCACCCAAAGAGGTTGTACGCCAGGTCTTGTATACCCCCAGACACGCGGTACTCCGTCCTCCAAAGAAAATGGAATGCTGTGTTTTCTGAGGGTGGACACCAGCCAGTCTGATGACGTGGACCTGAGCTCAATCCACTCAACTTCTGCAACTGGGTGTATGTGGTAGTGCCAATCCCGGTCCCATTCTGTGCAGTAATCGCTCGAAGCTAAAATGCTGCGCAATCTGAATGCAGGCTTCATTTCTGGTGAAGCAAGCATCTCCTTGATCAGCTCGGTCCACTTGGTGTTGTTCATAACTGAGAATATTTTGCCGTCAGTTAGCAGCTTTTGAATTTTTGCTTTTGTAGATTCGTTCAGCTCGGGTAGCAGGCGCATAAGACTCCACGGTCCGCTAGGGTTGGGCTACTTGCACCGGCTCCCCAGTGAAGTGGGTGCTTGGCCAAAGCAGAGATTTTAGTGTGATGAACCTAGAGTCAAGGAACGGGGTTCAAAGGATGCTGAATCGGGTTTCATCGTTCACGTCCTCTAACTTGATCTGCACCCCATTTGCAAAGTGAAACACGATGGTGCTTCCCGTTGCGGTGGGCGCCAGGACACATGAGCTCAACGCGACTCCTACTACGCCTGCAAGGGCACCAACATCTATATGTGGGCAATCCCAGTCTTCTTCCGGATCGGTCCAGGGCTCGGGCGGTGTTGAGGAGGATCGCCAGAAGATAATGCCGCAATCAAAATAGGCTCTGTACAACTGACCACCGAAACTGATGTGACTCACGTTCGCCGGGGCGATCACTCTCCCATCACAGACAAATGATTCGCAGATGAAGAAGTTGCATGCCAGGCCGGCTAGGTCCGGAGGTGTGCCGTTGATTTCCAGCTCAAGAGTGTGAGTCATGTTCCCTTGCTCGGTTGTAATGCGCTGAGGGTGCGCGCGACGCTTTTTGCCTCGTACCCCTCAGAAGGCTTGACGCGACGAACTGCAGGTTTACCCGACGATCAGTCAGGCGCCATGATGACTGCCAGAGTCAGCTTTATAAACTCTTCGTTCTCGTCGATGGTGTGCAGAGCGCCGCGCACGTTTTCAGCCACATCAGCGGAGCCACGCTGCTCGACCCAGTTTGACAGCTCCATGATCGAGGCTTCGAGGGCCAGTTGGTTTTCTTACAACTTGGAGAACAGGGAGGGGAGAAGGTCTGAGTTGGGCATCGGCGTTCCTCTGGTAGAGTAAGCAGACTAGCAGTAGTGGCCTTGAGGGCTCACTTCAAGGCTAAGCAAGCGTATAGCTAACTTGGACAAATCCTGAATAATCACTTGATTTTTAGGAACTCCAGGATTACCCATCTACTAAAATTTCGGACACGCTAATATGCCAAGCAATAATATCGAACGTAAAACTTACGTAGCACTTCCTCCCGCCGTGGGGCCATATTCGCACGCGGTGAAAAATGGCAATACCCTGTACCTGTCAGGCTTCACAGCGTTCGGAACTGATGCTCAAGGGCAGAGCCTTGAAAAACAGGCCAATGCTATTTTTGAACAGATTAAAGCGGTTGCCGCCGAAGAGGGCACCGATATGTCTTCACTCTTGAAGGTGACTATATTCATCACTGACTTCAGCCAAGTCGGTGAGCTGCGCAAGGTGCTGGTGCGGCACTATGAGGGGCATTTACCTGCCAGCTCCCTAGTGGAGGTCTCAAAGTTGTTTTCCCCGGAGCTGAATATCGAAATTGAAGCTATTTTCGGGGTGTAACAGGCTGTAGAGGCGGCTTTGCATGTTCGAACAGTGTGCAACTCACCCCTCTTGATTCACCGTACCGTCTTCTTTCGGCGGAAATGGCGCTTTGGGGATTGCGGCTTCCGACCATGAAGCCAAATAAGCTCGCTAACCAAGCCTTGGTGTGGATCTTGTAAAAAAATTTTTCTGCCCTCTTGAAATTTTCCCCGGCGAACATAAATTTTCATCACGCGACGCCGAATGCGGGTCGCGCACTTAATCACTTGGATTTAATCAGGAGATTTTGAGATGGCTACTACCCTTTCGTTGGCCCCTTTGTTCCGTCAATCCGTGGGCTTCGATCGCTTCAATGACCTGTTTGAGTCGGCGCTTCGCAGCGAGGCTCCGAACACTTATCCGCCTCATAATGTGGAAAAGCACGGTGATGACGAATATCGCATTGTCATTGCAGTCGCTGGGCTTACTGAAGCGGATCTGGATATTCAGGTCGAGAAGGGCGTTTTGACAGTCGTTGGCGACAAGCGCGAAACCGAGAAAGCAGTCACTTATCTGCACCAGGGCATCGCGCAACGAGCATTTCGGTTGTCGTTCCGGCTGGCAGATCACATCGAGGTGCGCGGTGCTTCGATGAACAACGGGCTGTTAAGCATCGACTTGCTGCGCGTGGTTCCTGAAGAGGCCAAGCCCAAGCGCATCACGATTGGCAGCGGGAAAGAGCCCGAACTGCGTCAGGTTAGTTTGCAATAAGTCAGCGGTAGCAAAAAAGGCGCTCTTGGTAGCGCCTTTTGTGTGTGTGTGGAATCAAAATGCCTGCCGAACAATACCTGGCCACGCAGAGTACCCGGTCGATCCATCAACCGGGCACTCCCGTCTGTTTAGAAGATATTCAACGGATACTCCGTAATCAGCCGCGTCTGCACCAAATGCCCCCCGGTGGATGCGTCACCATCGTGCCAAGCTTCCCGCAGGCGGAAGGACAGCTTCTTGGCCGGGCCACTCTGCACCACGTATTTCACTTCGGCGTCGGTTTCGTGTTCCTGGTCGTTGGCACCATAGAACCCGGTGTAGGCCGAATTGCCGGGAGTATGCGTACCGTCGATGCCGGCACCGCGAATATGACGGGCCATGAAGCTCAGGCCGGGGGCGCCGAAGGTGCCCATGTCCAGGTCATAGCGCATCTGCCAGGACCGCTCGCCCGGGCCGTTGAAGTCGGAGTACTGCACGGAGTCGGCGAGGTTGATCGAGTTGCCGTAGCGGCCAGCACCGACACCGGCATTGGTCTCCCCAAAGCCGACGTAGTCGAATGGCTCGTCACCATGAACCTTCTGTCCGGCCAGGGTGAAGGTCTGCGCGCCCAGAGTGTAGGCCGCCGCCAGCGAGGCGGCGGTGGTGTCGATGGTGCCGGCCTTGGCGCTGCCGTCGTCCAGTGTGCGATAGAGGTTGAAGTCCAGCGCGACGGATTGGTCATCGGTCAGTGGATGAACAAGGTTCAAGTTGGCGTAGTACTGGTTCCAGACATCTTCCAGATGCGCTCCGTACAGCGACGCGGTGAATTCCTTGCTGAACTGGTACTTGCCCCCCGCGAAGCTGGCCGACGACGCAGCCACACCTGCATAGCTGGCAAGAATGTCGCCACTGCGCGAGGTGGTTGTGTTACCGGTGCCGGAGGTGTAGTGACCGGCCTCCAGGTTCAGGCCGGAGATTTCATGACTGTCGATCTGGAAGCCTGTTGCGGTCTGTGGCATCAGGTAGTTATCGGCGGTGGCGAACACCGGCGATGTAGGCTGCAGGTCACCGACCTTGAGCGTGGTATTGGAAATACGGAACTTGACGTCACCGCCAGCCTTCGCGAAGCCATGGTCCGGATTGCCATTGGCGTCGGACGGAATGTTCGGGCCACCGGCACGGTCGGTGTTTCCGTCGATGCGCAACGCCAGGTCGGCAAACGCATCAATGCCGATGCCAATGGTGCCTTGGGTGAAGCCCGAGCTGTAGGTCGCCATCAGCGCCTGGCTCCAGTCACGGGTGTGGGCGCCGTTGCCGTTCTGGTTCCAGAACAGGTTGCGGTTGAGGATATTCAAGCTGCTGTCGGCGACAAAGCCCTTGGAATCGGACTGATCGCTGGCGTAGCTCATGGCCGGCAAGGCAAATGCCAGCGCCACTGCCAAGGTATTGAGCTGAAGTAACGGTTGACGTTTTTTCATTATTTTTTGCTCCTGTGCACGAGTTCGTGTTGGAGCATTAAGGCGAGAGCCCAGGCCATCAACAAATGAAACTGGATGAATGTTTTGATATCCCTTTTACTGAATTCCAGGCAAAGAAAAGCCCGCGATGGGGAGTGCGGGCTTAAAGGTGTTCACTTAGGAGCTGGGGTAACCATAAGCGCTCGACTGTGAAAGGGATGTGAAAGGTTGTTGGTTGCGTAGCGTATTGACCGCTATTGATCCTCCCCCCGCACAATCCTTCCCGCCTTCACCTCATCCGCGTACCCGCTGAGCTTTTCCTGCTGAGCCGCGAGCAGGGCGCCCATCTTCATGAGGGCGACAGCTTCGTCGGGAGATTTGGCGACCCCGGCGATACTGGCCAGCTCATTGACCGACCAGGCGATAACGGCCATCGCATCTTCGAGGTCGTAAAACAGTTCCTGTTGTGCGGTCCTTGGGCCGTCGAGCATTTCCATCAGTTCTGCCATCTACCCGTGCTCCCCAAAGAAATGGTTCAGTGCCATCAGCTCAAACACCGTTGCGCCAATCCTCCTGTAACTCGGAAGACACGGCAATCGCGATTTTCCCTTGGATGCCGTTGTTAGGGCTCTCCAGCCGGGAATGGGCGAGTGGGATGTCGGCAAGCGAATAGACCGCGCCAAGATGTGGGCGCAGTTTACCGTTGGCTATCAGTGCGCTCATTTCATCCAGTTTGCCGCGGTTCTGTCGTGTGAAAACGAAGTGATAACTCGCGTTCTTGCCCCAGGCCTGAACCAGGTTTTGCGGGTGTGCAATGTCCACAATCGAGACCACGCGACCTAGTTGCGCAAGCGCGTCCGGGCTGCGCGACAACGTGTTGCCGCCGATGGTATCGAACACGACATCGACTCCACGACCAGCCGTTTCTCGCTGGATGACGTCGACATAATCCTCCTTTTCGTAGTCGATGATCACGTCGGCGCCCATGCTTCGTGCGAACTCGACGTTCACTTCGCGCACGGTTGTGAACACCTTGGCGCCCATGGCTTTTGCCAGCTGGATCGCCACATGGCCGACGCCTCCCGCGCCGCCGTGCACCAGAATGCTTTCTCCCACTTTGAGTGCCCCACGCACCACCAATACTTCCCAGGCTGTCCCGCCGACCAGGCTCAGGCTTGCTGCCTCAAGATGACTCAGCGAAGAGGGCTTCTTCCCGATAATGCTTTCGTGCGCCACGTGGTACTCGGCATAACTGCCCGGGCCTTCGAAAATTTGCGGGGTGTACCAGACTTCATCGCCGGGCGCGAAGGTCGTAACCCCCGGCCCGACTTCTTCAACAACACCCGATACGTCATGCCCGGTAATGGCCGGTAACGGCACCAAGTCGGAATAGTCGCCACGCCGGACCTGATAATCCAGCGGGTTGATGGAGGTTGCGTGTACGCGCACCAGGACTTGTCCTGCGTGTGGCACGGGCTTGGGCACGTCGCACAGTTCGAACGATTCCGGGCCGCCAAATGAATTGAGTATCAACGCTTTCACTGTATTTCCTCATTTCGATAAAAAGGGATATCGCGAAATCTCGATATTATGGGGCGAAAAATTTACAGCTCTTTCCCCATGACCTCGGCAAGCATGCTGATGGTTGCTTCATTGCGCTTGTAGTAGGTCCACTGGCCGATACGCCGGACTTCCACCAGGCCCACTCGTTGCAGGGTTGCAAGGTAACCGGACACCGTTGACTGCGAGAGTCCGATACCTTCTTGGATGCTGCTGACGCACACACCCACCGTGTGAACGTCACCTTCATCTTGAGGCGGGAAGTTCTTTTCGGGATCTTTCAAACCTTTCAGGATTTCGAGGCGTGTCTGGTTTGAGAGTGCTTTGAATATTTCGAGTAAGTCCATGGCGCGATCATATCGAGAATTACCGATATGTCAATGTGAAGGTCTGTGTCATTGCTACCATTTCGCCGTAAACCAATACCTGGCGAGCTTTACCTGGTTCCTGAGACCTGACTGACCTTTGATACACATGTCTTCCGTTTCCTCGGCGGACTTAGGAGGACCTTTCTTCACGCTAGGCTTCAGGCCATCTTGATAGGTTGGGCCAAATTCCGCAGAGGACTCTGAAAGGAGTCGAATCGCTTTGGCGTAGTCGTCTTCAAGATCCTGGGGCAGGGTGCCGCAAGCTGTTTTAGTGCGCTGATAAACCTGCCCCCACATGAAGCCCGATTTGTCAGGGGTGTTGAGATCCGAATAGGTATCGGCGGCTACGGGAGCGCAGATAAAAATCAGCGCCATTGCAGCCATTGACGTTTGCGTGAGCATCGCGAGTCAGCCCTTCCTTGCTTGCTTGAGGCGCACACAAATACCGGCAACCCTTCAGCATTTCAAGTCCTGTCCAAGCGAGCCCACGTCTTTCTCTGAAGCAGAAATTACCCCCACCGTTCGTCTATCGCCCGGCACTCGCGACCACGCACCGTTTCTCATGTTCAAGCACGGACATCCCGCGCGCCAGAACGGAGAGCCAGCATGGAAATTGACGAGAAGGCCCCTGGAAACGTATCCCAGCAGGGCGTAACCCGTGGTACAGACAATGAAACCGGTCACGATCCTCGGCGCGATCAGCCTGAGGTGCCTCTACCAGCGGACGATGACGCCCCTCTGGAAGAGGATATGTCGGATGTAGACGCGGCTGATTCTGTCGCAAGCGAACACCCCGACAACTGACGCATCCGAACAAGCCCGACGCGCACTGCGCCGGGCTTTTCGGTGTCGAGCGGCGATTACGGCATCAGCACCGAATCAACCACATGAATCACGCCGTTGGACTGCATCACATCCGCAATGCTGATGCTGGCCTTGCCACCCTTGGCATCCACCACCCACAGCTTGCCGTCGTGCAGCTTGATCGTCAGCGATTCCCCCTGCACGGTTTTCAACATCACCATGCCGCCGTTCTTCTTGGCATCGGCCATCAGTTGCGCAGAGGTATGGGTGCCAGGCACCACGTGGTAGGTCAGGATTTTCGTCAGGTCGGCTTTGTGCTCAGGTTTCACCAGCGTATCTACGGTGCCTGCCGGGAGTTTGGCGAAGGCTTCGTTGGTCGGTGCGAATACGGTGAACGGGCCTTTGCTGTTAAGGGTATCAACCAGTCCGGCTGCCTTGACCGCCGCCACCAGAGTGGTGTGATCCTTTGAGTTGACGGCATTTTCGACGATGGTTTTCGTCGGATACATCGCCGCACCGCCCACCATCACAGTGTCGGCTGCAACGCTGAGGGTGGTTGTGATCGAGAGGATCGTGAAGCAGGCGACGGCAGCAATTTTTTTGTAGAAAGCATGCATGATGTATCTCCTTGGTTCTTGTTCCCCCGGTTGAGGGTATTGAATCTACGTACCAAGGAGCAAAGTGGATGCATGTCTCGAAAAATTATTCGTTTGGGCGTCCCGTCGCACTTTTTCCCGTTCTCCTGCTCTATCTCTGTCCCGGCCACACTAATTCCCGGCGTGGACAGAAGACCCAGACCTGATGCCGATGGATCGCACGTTACCTGTTTTTATCACTCGATGGATGCGCCAGCCGCTGTGGCTGGCTGCGGTTTTGATGCTTTGCGCCAACGGTTGCAGCCAGCAGATGGGGCGCGATATTGCCACGCAGTTCAGCAACGGCAAACCCGATGAGTTCTTCCAGACCAGCGTCGATCGCATGGCCACCCTGAGCATGCGCGACAACCTGCAAAGCCTGTATTTGCTGATGAGCAAGCTCTACCTGCGCAACCCCAACCAGTGGCGTCAATCGGGTTACCCAGACGCTGTGACCGCCGCCCGGCAAATCCGCCAGGCCATCGAACTTCGCCAGCCGCTGCCCGCCCTTGGGGATCGCCGTGACCTGGCGGCGCTAAGCTATTCCCTGAGCCCGGAGTTTAGTGGCGACCGGGTGGGCGCGTTCATCTACGCGATCGGCAGCATGCTGGTGACGGCACACGGCGGGCGCACCGAGTTTTATATAACGGACTCGATCAACCCCCAGTTCGTCAGCAATGCCGCGCGCAATATCGAGAAGGCAACCTGGCTGCTCAGCCAGCGCCAGGACGCCAATGGCTCGCTGTTGCTGTTCTCCAACGAGATCTCGGAAGCGGGCAGCAACCTCAGTTTTGCTGTCGAATTCGGCAAGATCGTCGCGCGCCTCGACCTGTTGACCCAGATGCAAGATGAGCGCTACCGGCGCATCGGTCTCAACTATGCGCAAAGCTTGCTGCTGATGAATTTCCTGCCGGTGCAATAACCGGCTGGCGCCCTCAGCGCCGCCCGGTCCGCGTACTCACATCCACCCACACCGCCAGCACCAGAATGCTGCCCTTGACGATCATCTGCCAGTAGCTGTCGACATCGAGCATCGACATGCCGTTGTCCAGGCTGCTGATCACCAGCGCGCCGAGCAGGGCGCCGTACACCGTGCCCGAACCGCCGCGCATCGATGTGCCGCCAATGAAACATGCCGCGATGGCATCCAGTTCGCCCATGTTGCCCGCCGAAGGTGAACCGGCCGCCAGGCGCGCGGTGTTGACCAGCCCGGCGAGGGCGCACATCACGCCCATAATTCCGAAGATCCACAGCTTGACCGCCTGCACGTTGATCCCGGACAGGCGCGTGGCTTCCATGTTGCTGCCCACCGAGTAGATGCGGCGGCCGAACACGGTCTGGCTGGTGACGTAACTGAACACCCCCAGCAGCACTAACAGAAGCAGCACCGGCACAGGAATCCCGTCATAGCTGTTGAGGGTGTAGACGAAGCCGGCCAGCACGAAACCGATCAGCACCACACGCACGCTGTCCCGCAGCATCGATGGCAGTGCCAGCCCGTGCAGGGCGCGGTTGTGGCGTTGGCGCCAGGTCAGGAACACCGTCAGCCCGAACAGCAACACGCCGAGAATCACCCCGACCACCGTCGGCAAGTAGCCCTGGCCGATGTAAACGAGTTCCGGCGACACCGGCGCAATCGTGGTGCCGCCGGTAATGCCCAGCAGCACCCCGCGAAACGCCAGCATGCCGCCCAGGCCGACGATGAACGAAGGGATGCGCAGGTACGCGGTCATGTAGCCGTTGCCCAGGCCAATCAGCAAGCCGCAGAGGGCGACGATGGCCAGGTTGAGCGGCAGCGGAACGTGATAGACCACATCCAGAATCGCCGCGACACCGCCGAGCAAACCGAGCATCGAGCCCACCGACAGGTCGATCTCGCCGCTGATGATCACCAGCACCATGCCGCACGCCAGAATGCCGGTGATGGACATCTGCCGCAGCAGGTTCGACAGGTTGCGCGGGGTCAGGAAACCGCCTTCGGTCTGCCAGCTGAAAAACACCCAGATCAGCACCACGGCGATCAACAGGGCGAGCATTTTGTAGCGGGTGAAAAGCTGTTTGACCTGGTTCATTTAAGCGGACTTCCGATCATTACTATTGTCATGCCCGTTTGGTTGGCTGAGGGCGGCGGCGAGTACCTGTTCCTGGGTCAGGCCCTGGTTGATGAAGTCGCCGCGCAGTTGGCCTTCGCCGATCACCAGCACCCGGTCAGACACCCCCAGCACTTCGGCCAGTTCCGAGGACACCATGATGATCGACACGCCTTCGGCCGCCAGCGCGCCCATCAATTTGTAGATCTCGTATTTGGCACCCACATCCACGCCACGGGTGGGTTCGTCGAGAATCAGCACCCGGGGTTTGGTCAGCAGCATCTTGGCCAATACGGCTTTCTGCTGGTTGCCACCGGAGAGGCTGGTGATCGGCAGGAACGGGTTCGCTGTCTTCAGGTGCATGCGTTTGATTTCCTGCTCGACGCTGCCCAGTTCCGCCTCGGCATCGATGCGCGTCAGGTGCGAGAAACTGTCGAGCACCGCCAGGGTGATGTTTTGCCCGACGCCCAGATCCGGCACGATGCCCTGGCGCTTGCGGTCTTCCGGGACCATGCACAGCCCCGCGCGAATCGACTTCAGCGGCGTGCGCGTATCAATGGGTTTGCCGTCGAGCCACACCTCGCCTTCGTAGCGCCCAGGGTAGCTGCCGAACAGCGCCGACACCAGCTCCGTACGGCCCGCGCCCACCAGCCCGGCGATACCGAGGATTTCGCCACGGCGCAGGCTGAACGAGACATCGTCCACGCGTTTGCGGCCCGGGTTGTCGACGTCGTAGCAGGTGATGTGGCGCGCCTCGAACAGCACCTCGCCGACGGCGTGGGGTTCGGTGGGGTAGAGGTTGCTCATCTCACGGCCCACCATCTGCGTGATGATGCGCGATACGTCCATGTCGGCCATGGCCGTGGTCGCGATGTGTTTGCCGTCGCGGATCACCGCGATGGTGTCGCAGATGGCCGAGACTTCATCGAGCTTGTGGGAGATGTACACGCAGGCGACACCCTTGGCCTTGAGCCCGCGAATGATGTCCAGCAGCACCTCGATTTCCGAGCGGGTCAGCGCCGACGAGGGTTCATCGAGGATCAGCAGGCGCGCCTGCTTGTTCAGGGCCTTGGCGATTTCCACCAGTTGCTGGTAGCCGCCACCGTATTGCGAAACGGGTAGGGCGACGTTCATGTCCGGCACCTTCAGCTCGCGCATCAGGGCTTCGGCGCGGTGCATCATGGCGGGGTAGTTCATGCGCCCGCCGGGCAGTGTCAGCTCGTGGCCCATGAAGATGTTTTCGGCCACCGAGAGGTCGGGCACCAGGGTCAGTTCCTGGTGGATGATCACGATGCCGCAGGCCTCGGTTTCGGCGATGGAATGGGCGCGCAGCGGCTGGCCGTCCCAGATGATTTCGCCGTCCCAGGTGCCATGGGGATACACCGCTGACAGCACTTTCATCAGGGTCGATTTACCGGCGCCGTTCTCGCCGCACAACCCCACGCATTCCCCGGGTTTTACCTTGATGTCGATGCCATTCAGGGCTTTGACGCCACCGAAGGTTTTGACGATGTTGTTCATTTCCAGCAGGTAGTCGGACATGGCGGGCACTCATTCCACAGCGAAAAGGCAGGAGCGGCCTCAAGCCGCCCCTGCTGTGAGCCGTACGCTTACTGCCCGGCGATTTGCGCTTTGGTGTAGAACCCGTCTTCTTCCAGCACGTTGACGTTGTCTTTGGTCAATGCGGTCGGCTTGAGCAGGATGCTCGACACCTGTTTGCTGCCGTTGTCGTACTGCGAGTTGTAGGCCGGTTTCTCGTCACGCACCAGTTGCACCGAGAGCTTGGCCGCCTCTGTCGCCAGCAGCTTCAGGGGCTTGTAGACGGTCATGGTCTGGGTGCCGGCGATCACGCGCTTGATCGCGGCGAGGTCGGCGTCCTGGCCGGAGACCGGTACCTTGCCCGCGAGTTTTTGTGCCGCCAGGGCCTGGATCGCGCCGCCGGCGGTGGCGTCGTTGGAGGCGACGATGCCGTCGATTTTATTGCTGTTGGCGGTCAGGGCGTTTTCGACAATGCTCAGGGCTTCGGTGGGGTTCCATTCCTTGACCCACTGCTGGCCGACAATCTTGATGTCGCCCTTGTCAATCGAAGGCTGCAGCACCTTCATCTGGCCCTGGCGCAGGATCTTCGCGTTGTTGTCGGTAGGTGCGCCGCCGAGCAGGAAGTAATTGCCTTTAGGTTGCGCGTTCAATACGCCCTGGGCCTGCATCTCGCCGACCTTTTCGTTATCGAAGGAAATGTAGGCGTCGATATCGGCATTCAAAATCAGCCGGTCATAGGACAGCACTTTTACCCCGGCTTTCTTGGCCTCGGCCACCACGTTATTCAGCACCGTGGCGTTGAACGGCACGATCACGATCACGTCGACGCCCCGGGAGATCAGGTTTTCAATCTGCGAGATCTGCCGCGGTTCGTTGGCGTCTGCCGATTGCACATAGACCTTGGCGCCCAGTTGCTCGGCGGCGGCGGTGAAGTAATCACGGTCGCGGGCCCAGCGCTCAAGGCGCAGGTCGTCGATGGAAAAGCCGATTTTCGGATGGGCCGCGTCGGCCATGACCGAGTTGGAAAGCAGTGCCAGAACGCTGGTGAATAAGACGGTTTTCAGGTGTTTCATGATGGTGAGTCCCTTTTATTGTTGTTTAGACGCACTGCTGGACCTGGAGCGTAGCGGTCATGGGTAGATAAAGCGATTCACCACGCCCTCGAGCATTTCCTGGCGGCCACTGACGGCTTTTGGGTTGAGTTCATGGCTGAAGGCATGCTCGGCCAGCGATTCCAGGCTGAAGTCACCGCCGAGTACGGAACGTCCGAACGATTGGTCCCAACCGGCATAACGCTGGGCCTTGAACTGCTCGAGGGCATCGTTCTGGAGCATGGCGGCTGCGCGTTCCAGGGACAACGCCAGCACGTCCATCGCGGCCACGTGGCCATGGAACAGGTCCACTTCATCGAGGCTTTGGCGGCGCACTTTAGAGTCGAAGTTGTAGCCGCCACCTTTGAAACCACCGGCCTTGAGCACCTCGTAGGTGACCAGGGTCAACTCCTCGACACTGTTGGGAAACTGGTCGGTGTCCCAGCCGTTCTGTGGGTCGCCGCGGTTGGCGTCGATGCTGCCGAAAATGCCCAGGGACGCGGCGGTGGCGATTTCATGATGAAAGCTGTGGCCGGCGAGGGTGGCGTGGTTGGCCTCGATGTTGACCTTGATCTCTTTCTCCAGCCCGAACTGATGCAGGAAGCCAAACACGGTGGCGCTGTCGTAGTCGTATTGGTGTTTGGTCGGCTCCTGTGGCTTGGGCTCGATAAACAGCTCGCCGGTGAAGCCGATCTTGTATTTATGCTCGACCACCATGCGCATAAAGCGCCCGAGTTGTTCGCGCTCGCGCTTGAGGTCGGTATTGAGCAGGGTCTCGTAGCCTTCGCGGCCGCCCCACAGCACATAACTGGAACCCTTGAGGCGGTGGGTGGCGTTCATCGCGCTGAACACCTGGGCCGCCGCATAGGCAAACACCTCGGGGTTGGGATTGCTCGCGGCACCGGCGGCAAAGCGCGGGTTGCTGAAGCAGTTGGCCGTGCCCCACAGCAGCTGGATGCCGGTCTCTTCCTGATGGCGTTCGAGTTCGTCGACCATTTGCGCGAAGTGGTTGCGGTACTCCGCCAGGCTTGCGCCTTCGGGGGCGACATCGGTGTCGTGGAAGCTGTAGTAGTCGATGCCCAGCTTGGAGAAAAACTCGAACGCCGCATCGGCTTTCCCGCGCGCCATCTGCATGGCTTCCCCCGGTTGCTGCCAGGGCCGCTGGAAGGTGCCGGAGCCGAACATGTCACTGCCGGGCCAGACGAAGTTGTGCCAATAACACGCAGCCATCCGCAGGTGCTCGCGCATGGGTTTGCCGAGGATCAGCTTGTTTGCATCGTAGTGCCGGAAGGCCAGGGGAGAGTCGCTTTGCGGGCCTTCGTAAAGGATTTTATCGACAGCGGGAAAGTAGGGCATCGCCAGATCCTTGTTGTTATGAGTGCACGTTAACCTTGCCTCGATACTAGCAACGGCCCCCGGCCAACCGATTATGAAAATCACCAGAGCGGGGTTCGATTTTGAGTAGCTTTGGGCGCATAGTTGATCGACACCTCCCATGGAGCCGCCCTGTGAAAACCGTCCCGCCAGTGCACCGGATTGCCCTGCTGTTCAACGGCAATAAGATCTACGATCGCGGCATCATCACCGGGATCGGCAACTACCTGAGCAGTACGCGGGTGTCGTGGGATCTGTTTCTGGAAGAGGATTTCGTCTGCCGGCTCAAGGGCATCGAGCGCTGGCATGGCGACGGGATCATCGCCGACTTCGACGACCCGGCGATGGGCCCCGCGCTGGCGGGTGTGCATTTGCCGGTGGTGGCGGTGGGTGGGTCCTATGAAGATGAGCGGGCTTACCCACGGCATATTCCGTACGTGGCTACCGACAATTTCGCCCTGATCAAGCTGGCCTATGAACACCTGATCGAAGCCGGGCTGACGCGCTTCGCCTGTTTCAGCCTGCCGCAAGCTGATATCAACCGCTGGGCCCAGGAGCGCGAAAAAGCCTTTCGCCGCCTGCTGGAGCGCGATGGCCTGCCCGTTGAGGTGTACCGCGGACTGGGCACCAGCGCACCGCTGTGGGATTCGGCGGTGGAGCAGCAGATCGCCTGGTTGCACAGCCTGCCCAAGCCCATCGGCATCATTGCAGTCAGCGACGCCCGTGCCCGGCAGTTGCTGCAAGCCTGCCTTACCGCCGGCATCCCGGTGCCGGAGCAAGTGGCGCTGATTGGCATCGACAACGACCCGCTGACCCGCACCCTGACCCGCGTGCCACTGAGTTCGGTGATCCAGGGCACCGAAAAAATGGGCCGCACCGCCGCGCGCTTGCTGCACCAGATGTTGCATGGCATGCCCTCGGCGGGCAGCCAGATCCTGGTGCCGCCGGAAGCAGTCAACGTGCAGACCTCAAGCCTGCATCAACCCCTCGGCCATCCCTACGTGATGCAGGCGCTGCACTTCATTCGCCAGTACGCCTGCCAGGGCATCAAGACCGCCCAGGTCGCCAGCTACGTCGGCGTGTCGCGGTCGTCCCTGGAAGCGCATTTTCGCAGTGAACTGAACCGCAGTGTCCACGACGAAATCCTGCGCTTCAAACTCGCGGCGGCGGTTGCGAGCCTGGAAAATACCGGGGCCGGCATTGCTGATATTGCCTACGACTGCGGGTTCAAATCGGCGCAGTACCTGCACACGGTGTTCAAGCGTGAGTTCGGGTGTACGCCGAGGGAGTATCAGGTGGGGCAGGTTGAACGCGATTCGAACGATGTCATTTCTTTGTCGCCTTGAGTCCCTATTTTGTCTTGAGCCTTGCTTCAGAACCTCAAGGGATTGAATCGTCTTATGCCGACTCTTACACGCAGAAAGCTGCTGCAAGCAGCTGCCATCGGATCCGCCTACACCCTGTTGCCCGACTCCATTCGCCAGGCCCTGGCGATCCCCGCCAACAACCGCACCGGCACTATCATGGACGTCGAACATGTGGTGATCCTGATGCAGGAAAACCGCTCATTCGATCATTACTTCGGCACCTTGCCCGGCGTGCGCGGGTTCAGTGACCGCTTCACCATTCCGCTGCCGGGCGGGCACCGGGTATGGGAGCAGCAGGGCGTCGGGCGGCGGATTTTGCCCTATCACCTGGACAGTGCCCGTGGCAACGCGCAGCGGGTCGACGGCACGCCCCATTCCTGGAGCGATGAGCATGCCGCGTGGGGCAGTGGCCGGATGAATGCCTGGCCGACGTACAAGACGCCCACCTCGATGGGCTACTACCGCGAGCAGGAAGTGCCGTTCCAGTTCGCCCTGGCCAACACCTTTACCTTGTGCGATGCCTACCATTGTTCGGTGCACGCCGGCACCAATCCCAATCGACTGTTCCACTGGACCGGCACCAACGGCCCGACCGGCGCGAACGTGGCGGCGGTGGTCAACGAATGGGACGGCCCCGGTGCCGTGAGCGTGGGCTACACCTGGAAAACCTATCCTGAGCGCCTGGAAGATGCGGGCGTGAGCTGGAAGGTTTACCAGTACTTGCCGGATAACTTTGGCGACAACCCCTTGGCCGGATTTCGTCAGTTTCGCGCGGCCAGTGTCGCGGCCGGCAACCCCGCGGTGCCACCGAAGGACTTCAAAGACTTTGTGCCTTACAGCGACCAACTTAATGCCCGCGTGCCGCTTTACAAAGGCAACGGCAACACGCTCCCGGCCGTCAGCGGCAGCGACCTCGAGGCGATCATCCAGGGCTTTCGCAAGGACGTGAACGACGGGCGCCTGCCTCAGGTCAGCTGGCTGGTGGCCCCGGCCAATTACTCCGAACATCCCGGGCCTTCCAGCCCGGTGCAGGGTGGCTGGTTCACCCAGGAAATCCTCAAGGCGTTGACCGCTAATCCGGACGTTTGGAGCAAGACCGTGTTGCTGGTCAACTACGATGAAAACGATGGATTCTTCGACCATGTGCCGTCGCCATCGGCTCCATCCAAACGCCTGGACGGCAGCTTTGCCGGCAAGTCCACAGTGAAGTTCGACAGCGAGATTTTCACCCACCCGGCACCCCCCGGCACGACTCAGCAACCCGCACCCGATGGCGGCGTGTACGGACCCGGCCCGCGAGTGCCGATGTTGGTGCTGTCACCCTGGAGCCGTGGTGGTTGGGTCAACTCCCAGGCGTTTGATCACACCTCCGTGCTGCAATTCCTGGAGAAGCGTTTCCACGTACGCGAGCCCAATATCAGCGCCTGGCGCCGCGCCGTGTGCGGCGACCTCACCTCAGCCTTCAACTTCGTCAACCCCAACACCGAGACCCTGCCGCCGCTGCACACCATCAGCCGCCAGGCTGCCGACTCCCTGCGCCAACGCCAGGAACAACTGCCCCAGGTCGCCCTGCCAACCGTGGGCCAGCAACAGGCGCCGTTCCAGGCGCGAATGGCGCGGCCCTCCCGAGCGCTGCCGTACCAGTTGAACGTCGAGGGCTCGGTTGACCGTCGCGCCAGTTCCGTGAGCCTCGACTTCTTCAACAATGGCGAACAAGGCGTGGTGTTCCACGTCTACGACCGCCTGCACCTGGACGAGGTACCACGCCGCTACACGGTAGAGGCCGGCAAACACCTCAGCGACACCTGGCAAGTCGCGGGTGCCTACAAGCTTTGGCTGTTGGGGCCGAATGGCTTCCACCGTTCGTTCAAAGGGCACCTGCAGCGTCGCGAACCCGAGTTATCCCTGGCGTATCACGGCGATACCTTGCTGCTGACCCTGGTCAACCCTGGCAAGCGTGCTGCCTCGGTGACCATCGAGCGCTGCCCTTACACCAAGCAGGGGCCCTGGCTGCTGGAGATTGCGGGCGGCAGTACAGTGCAACGCACGTTCTCATGCCAGCCGAATGGGGGGTGGTATGACTTCAAGCTGCGTGACGAGCATGGTTGGGTGCGGCGAGTGGCGGGGCGCATCGAGACGGGAGCGCACAGTATCAGTGATCCGTTGATGGGTAAGCGCGGGTAAGACGTCGATTCAGGCGTCGTGGGTTTTGAAAGGATGTACGGTTGAATAAGGAACCAAGTAAGGAACTCTGGTCGTCAGGGTGATATCATTTGGCCACTTATTTGATAATAAAAGGGAATTTATGCACGCGTTTCTTTCCAAAACCTTCGGCGGCCTCACGGCTCGGTATTACCTCCGACAATTTCTGTTTGGCTTGATGTTCAGCGTCGCCATCATCTGGAGCCTAGCCCATTCCAAAAATGGGCTTTCGGGCAAATGGGGTGTGGTGGTGTTCTCGATCGTGTGCAGTCTGTTGTACCCGTATGCACGCTTCGTCTATGAAAGCGTGGTGGGTTACATCATGGGTGAGAACGTGTTTTACGTGCCTGCCATACCCATGTTACTGGTCAAGCTGTTCACCATGGTGATGTGCTGGAGCATGGCGCTGTTTATCGCGCCGGTGGGTTTGATTTACCTGTATTTCCATCACAGTCGTGCCGCCAGTACCTGAGTGATTTCACAGCGCCGACGCCTTTAATGAGCGCCTGGCCTATGCCTGGCGCAAGCCACCAGCAGCTTGAAAAGAGTCTTACCGTGAGCGAAGTCATCACCAGCGTTTTACAGCAGGCGGCCCAGAATTTTGCTGCCAGCCTGGACGAGTTTTACCCGTCTTATGGGAGCAACGGCCTCAACGAGCGCAACCTGACATACCAAATGTCCAAAGCGTTTGCGGCGCGAAGCAATGCACATGCCTTTATGGAGGTGCCCTTTCTCAACCCGGTGACCGAGCGCTACGAGTTTCGTATCGACTGCATGTTGTTCGACCCAACTACTGTTGCTTTCGTGGAGTGCAAGAGGCTCTACAGCCCGGAAAAAGCGGAACAACTGCGCCTCGATTTTCATCGAATGAGCGCAATCAACCTGGCGCCGGTGCTGGAGAAATTCACCCGTGCTGAAACCAGCGAGCGAAGCGTATATCGCGTCATGCTGGCAGAGACTTGGCAAAAAGCTACCGTGGACTGGTGGACAGCCAAGGACAGCAGCCGCAGTTGGGACAATGAATGGCTGCCGGATGAGCGGGGCGTCTTTGACGTCAAGACTTTCGAGAACGGCAATACATTGTATTGGTTGTTTGCCTATGAGCAGTTGGAGCTTGCTTGATCACCATGGGTGTACTGAAGCGCGTTCTTTTAACCATTGATCTGCATGGCGAGTAGTGCGCGCTCTTTGGTCAGCGGGGTCAGGACACCTGGGCCGCCAGCGGAGTGAAGGTACAAGAAGTAGTGGTCTTCGTGGTCGTGCAGGATCCGGTAAATCTCGGGCGGCCTGCGCGTACCTCGGGCCAGGTTTCGGTCCACAAGCAGCTCGTAGGTCTCGATGTGCAGGCGTTGCAAGGCGGCATCAAAGTCGGCTTTTACGTTCCGCCTCCATCGCCGGACCCGGAGAGTTTGCAAGAGGGCTGCGAGCAAAATGAACAGTACCAAACCGACCAGTGCGAGTGGTTTTATTCCCTGTTCCATTGGGTGACTCCGTGTCCTGTGAGATTTTGTAAGCCCTTTCCCTGTTTTCCGTAGGAGCAGGGCTTTCTCCCCATGCAGTGCTTGAAACAACACCGCCCTCGGCCATAGCCTCACGTTTTTCCTGACACTGAGGCCCTGCATTGGGTAAGCGAAAAACGGTATGGCCCACGGAGCGAGAAGTTCGACTGCGCTTTATCCTGCTGGCAATCATTGAAACGGCCTCCAATCGAGGCGTTCCCATTGAGCGACTTTTGCTCTCGTACATTCTGCTGCGCAACAAGCCAACCCAAGAGCAACTGTGGGAGGCGATCAGCGATTGCCTGCTCCTCGATGAGATGAGCGGCTTTCGCTTTGAACCCGGGTCGGAAGCCGATCGGTTGATGCGCAACATCAGCAGCGAAACCGATCAGGCCTGACGAGCCACCAACTTCGGCGTACGCGGCGGCACCCGGCGCTTGCTCCCTGTCGACTCATACGCCGACGCCAATTGTAGCAACGCCGAATCATCATAAGCCCGACCGGCAAAGGTCAGCCCCACCGGCATGCCAATGTCCGCCATAACGCCCATCGGCACCGTCACTGTCGGCACGCCCAGGTGGCGGATGGCGAGGTTGCCGTTGGCCACCCACACACCGTTGCTCCACGCGATATCCGCCGACGCGGGATTCACATCCGCATCCGCCGGGCCTACGTCGGCGACGGTCGGAAAAATCACCGCATCCAACCCCAGCTTATCCATCCAGTCTTCAAGGTCGATGCGCCGTGTCTGTTCCAGGCCGCGCAGGCCGTCGGGCACGGTGCTGATCTTGTCCCACGGGGTGATGCCGCGCTCGGCCATGCGCACGTACTCGTCCATGCCGGCGGCCAGGTCGTCTTCGCGGTTGGGCAGGGTGCCGGGGTCGTGGGGAAAGATGTTCGGGCCGTCGACATCGGCCAGGCGGTTCAGTGCAGGGTCGTTGTTGGCACGCAGAAAATCATCGAATGCCCAGGCGGACAGTTCCCACAATTCATCGTGCAGAAATTCCTTCGACACCAGGCCTCGGGTAAACACTTTCGGTGCGCCCGGGCGATCGCCTTCGCAATTGGAAACCAGCGGGAAATCCACCTCGATCACTTCCGCACCGGCCGTTTCGAGTGCCTTGCGCGCGGCCTCCCACAAGTCAATGACCGAGGCGCGGGTGTTGATGCGCTGGCCGGTGGGGCCACCGATTCCCGGGTCGTCGCTGGTGCCGGCTTCGGGGTCGGCATTGATGTACATGCGTGGCACGCCGAAGCGTTTGCCGGCGAGCGCATCGCCGGTCGAGGCCAGGGCGCCATAGGATTCGGGGCGAACCAAAGCGACGCTGGGGATCGGCACCCAGGGTTGCATCCGCCACAGGTCGCCGCGTGTGTCGGGGTCTTCCGCCACCACCACGTCGAGCACTTCAAGCAGGTCGGCCATGGTCCGGGCGTAGGGCACGACCACGTCCATGGTCGGGGTCAGCGGCCAGTTGCCGCGTACCGAGATCACGCCACGGGACGGGGTATACGCACACAGGCCATTGTTGGAGGCCGGGCCGCGTCCGCTGGACCAGGTTTCTTCCGCCAGGCCAAATGCCGCGAAGCTGGCCGCAGTGGCCGTGCCGGCGCCGTTGGAGGAGCCCGAGGCGAACGGTGCGGTCAGGTAGTCGGCGTTGTACGGGGTTTCGGCCCGGCCATATACACCGCGCTGCATGCCGCCATTGGCCATGGGCGGCATGTTGGTCTTGCCCAGGCAAATGGCGCCGGCGGCTCGCAGCCGCTCAATGGTGAACGCATCGCGATACGCGGTCAGGTTGGCAAAAGCCGGGCTGCCGGAGGCGGCGGTGAGGCCCTTGACCAGGTAGCTGTCCTTGGCTGTATAGGGAATGCCGTCGAGCGGGCCGAGGGTTTTACCGCTGGCCCGGCGTGCATCGGAGGCGCGGGCTTCCTCCAGCGCTTGAGGATTACGCACCACCACGGCGTTGAGGGCGGTGGCGGTGTTTGGGGCATCAAAGGCGTCGATCCTGGCGAGGTAGGCCTCTACCAGTTCAACCGCCGTGGTCTGGCCGGACTCGAGCGCAGCGCGCAGCTGGGCAATGGAAACTTCGGTTACTTCGATCACGTGGTTATCGCCGGGTGCAGAAAAGGGGAG
Source organism: Pseudomonas sp. LBUM1641 (assembly GCF_059716235.1). Lineage (NCBI taxonomy): Bacteria > Pseudomonadati > Pseudomonadota > Gammaproteobacteria > Pseudomonadales > Pseudomonadaceae > Pseudomonas > Pseudomonas sp. LBUM1641. Next base: position 4,469,711 of record NZ_CP166815.1, on the reverse strand, counting down.
GGGTTGAGTGCTGACTCAAGCCATTCAGTGAAAGTAGCTTACTGATAGATTTTTCATAGCGCCAGAGAATGGCATCCCTTACTGTGGCCCCTCAATGTCCTTATCGATAACGGTGCTGTTTATGTCCGATGAAGTGCGGCTTGTCGTCATCATCAATACCCAGCCTGGGCGGGGTGCGGACCAGTTGGCCGCCTTTGCCAGACTCGCTCCGCTGGTGCGGGCTGAAGCGGGTTGCATCCAGTACGACCTGCACCCGGTTGACGGCAACAGCGACAGTTTTGTGTTGATCGAGACGTGGGCTTCAAAGGCGGCGCTCAAGGATCACCACGCGGCCCCTCACATGCTGGAAGCCGCCAAGCACAACCCGACATTCCGTGCGGGCCCCGCCAACGTACTGGTGCTGGAACCCGCGATTCAGACGTCCTGACTTCAACCCGGCGGCTCAAGGGTTTATCATTGCCCCTTCATTTTTTGCTGCCCGGAAAGATTTCGATGTTGTTTACAAGGACTGTCATGGCGAGCGCACTGCTCGCCGTTCTGGCCACCCCGGCCGACGCGTCCAACCTGGACCTGACCTACGAGGCACCGATCCTCAGCGCCGTACCTCTAACGCCGCAGGCTGAGCCCAAGCCGCGCTTCCCGGTCAAAAGCGTTGCGCCGGTGACCGTGGAAAACAGCTGCGCCGGCCGCGAGTGCACCTACGAAGGCGACATCAGCCTGCCCCGTGAGGAGCAGACTGTGCGGCGGTTTTCCATCGGTATTCAATAAAACCAACGGGCGCCTCAGACAATCTCGTACCGAGGTGCCGGCTTACCCGTCTGCGTTGCCGCAAACAACGCACCCCGCGCCGCGTCATAGGTATCCCACAACGAACTATCGGCCACCGACGGCCAGGTGATCGTCTCACCCTGGTCAAGCCCGGCCAACGCCGCGTCCACCAGATGTTCGGTGGTCATGATCGACTCTTGTTGCAGGGCGGAAAGCGGAATGCCCGACTCGTCCCAGATCTCGGTAGCGGTAGACCCCGGCAACACGATCTGCACCTTCACCCCGGTTTCCGCCAGTTCCGATTGCAAGCCACGGCTGAACGCCAGGACATAGCTCTTGGTGCCGCTGTACACGGAGCTGACCGGCAGCGAGTGCACGGCCAACACCGACGCCACGTTGATGATCACACCTTCATTGCGCACGAGCATGCCCGGCAACGCCGCGTGGGTCAGGCGGGTGAGGGCGGTGATGTTCAAGGCGATCTGGGTCATGGAGTCCTCGACCGAGGATTGAGCCAGCGGGTGCAGGCGCGCCAGGCCGGCGTTATTCACCAGCACGTGGATTGCCGGGTTGCTGGCGAGCAGGCTTTCGACACGGGCGAGGTCGGCGGGGTTAACCAGGTCGGCACCGAGGGTCTGGACCTGCCGCCCGTGAGCTTGAGTGATCTTCGCCGCCAGGGCTTTGAGGCGGTCTTCGCGACGGGCGACCAGGATCAAATCGTAGCCGCGAGCAGCCAATCGGTCGGCATACACAGCGCCAATACCGGAAGACGCGCCAGTGATGAGGGCAATTTTTGTGGAAGCGGGGGTCGACATGAACGGCTCCAATAGATGAGTGCTCAACCAATATTGTTGAGGGCTCAAGTTATAGGCTTGGCGTTTGTCCTTGTCAATGGTTTAGTACTCAATCATTCTAGGGGCATAGAGGAGCTGAAAATGCTAACTGACAAGACTGACAAGCCTGATGCTCGCGCCGACCTTTTGAATCTGCTGGGGGACGTGGCGTGCACCAACAACGCACTGCGCCGCGCCGCCAGGCGGCTGGGGCAGCTGTATGACGAAGCACTGGCACCGATTGGCCTGAAGGCCACACAGGTCGGCTTGCTGGGTGAAATCACCCGGCTGGCAGCGGTCGATGAGCATGGGGGCCCGACGTTGCAGGAACTGGCCGGACGCCTGGCGATCCTGATGTCGGCGTTGACCCATGCCATGAAACCGCTGGTGCGCGACGGGATTGTCGAGCTACGTCCGGACGCGTTGGACAAGCGCACCAAACGCTGTGTGCTCACGCCCAAGGGCGAAGCGCTGTTCAATGAGGCGTTGGTGTTCTGGGCGTCTGCCAACAACCGGGTGGAGGAGGTGCTGGGGCATGATTCGGCGGCGCAGTTGCGCGGCATGGCAGACCATGTGGCCTCCGAAGCGTTTTTGGCGGACTACAACAGCCGCTCCGCGCAGGCATAAGCCAGATCCTTTCGTTATTAGACAGACGCCGTTCGCGCATCCGATGCTGAGCCCCTCTCGATCAGGGGCTTTCCATGACCACTCCACGCCAACTGAAACTGGGCGCGTTCATGCGCCCGGTCAGCATCCACACCGGCGCCTGGCGCTATCCCGGCGCTTACCGTGACGCCAACTTCAACTTCACGCACCTCAAGCAGTTTGCCCAAACCCTGGAGAAGGCACGTTTTGATGCCTTCTTCATGGCCGACCACCTGGCCTTGCTTAACATGCCCATCGACGCGTTGAAGCGCAGCCACACCGCCACGTCATTCGAACCGTTCACCTTGTTGTCGGCCCTCAGCCAGGCCACCGAGCACATCGGCCTGGTGGCCACGGCCTCGACCACCTACGACGAACCGTTCCACATTGCCCGTCGCTTCGCATCCCTGGATCACTTGAGTAACGGTCGCGCCGGCTGGAACATTGTCACCACGGCCAACCCGGATGCCGCGCAGAATTTTGGCCTGGAACAGGCCTACGATCACGACGAGCGCTACGCCCGTGCGCGGGAGTTCTACGATGTGGTCACCGGGCTCTGGGACAGTTGGGCCGATGATGCCTTCATCCGCGATGCCGACAGTGGCGTGTACTTCGACCCCGACAAACTGCACACCCTCAATCATCACGGCCGCTACCTCAACGTGCGTGGCCCGCTGCATATTGCGCGGCCGGTGCAGGGCTGGCCGGTGATCGTGCAGGCCGGTGCCTCGGAGCCCGGGCGTCAACTGGCGGCGGAAACCGCCGAGGTGATTTTTGTCGCGCCGGGCACGTTGGAGGAGGGGCGCAAGTTCTATGGGGATATCAAGCGCCGGATGCTGGCGGTCGGTCGGCATCCCGACCACCTGAAGATTCTGCCCGGGGCGTTTGTGGTGGTCGGCGATACGCTGGAAGACGCGCGGCGGATTCGTGCGCACCTCGACAGCCTGGTGCATTACGAAATCGCGATTGCCTCGCTGTCGATAGCGCTGGGTACCGACGCGACCAAGTTTGATCCCGACCAATACCTCCCGGCGATTCCCCAAACCAACGCCAGCCAAAGCTCCCGCGAACGAGTACTGGCGCTGGCTGACCGCGAGCAGTTGACGGTGCGCCAATTGGCCCAACGCCTTGGCGGGTATGCCGGCTTGTCGTTTGTCGGCACGGCCCACAGCATTGCCGACGAGATGCAGCAGTGGCTGGAAGAAGAGGGCAGCGATGGCTTCAACATCATGTTCCCGTGGCTGCCGGGCGGGCTTGATGATTTTGTCGCCAAAGTGGTGCCTGAGTTACAGGGGCGCGGGATCTTCCGGCGGGAGTACGAAGGCTCTACCCTGCGGGAAAACCTCGGGCTGCCGCGTCCGGAAAACCGGTATTTTCACGCTGGTTAGATCGTTTATTTCCTTATGATTGGAGGCCATTCCCCAATCGCATATCCATCACGTCGGTTCGGACCTGATAACGGAGCGGGTCGGCGTGATCGCGTCATTAAATCCGTCATCGCGGAATTGTCGGCTGTCTCGCTCCGATAAACCCCCATGCAACGTCCATTTCTGCTGCTGGGCCAGCGCCTTGCGCCGTTGCGCCGCATCTCTAGAATCGGCCCCAGAACTTACTCATTTCCTGTCGATTACGGAGTTTCGAACATGATGAACGCCATGCAGATGCCAATGAACAACGCGATGCCAATGATGCCGATGATGGGCATGCCGATGATGATGGCCACCATGACCTGCACGATGACCGACGAGGCCATGATGTGCACCATGAAGCCGGCCGCCGGCATGGACATGGCGATGTTCAAGAACAACGCCGAAATGATGGCGATGATGATGAACTGCGGCATGCCGATGATGATGCAGTGCGCCAACATGTCGATGATGTGCATGTCGCAAGACGGCATGGCGATGATGAACAGCATGTCGACCATGAACATGCCGATGATGATGCCGATGGGCATGCCTATGCCGATGATGAAGTGCGTCATGGAATGCAAGATGGAAGCCGACTGCATGACCTGCAAGATGATGCCGATGCCAGGCATGAGCATGGACATGATGAACAACTGCTGCATGCTGATGATGAAGATGATGAGCGACTGCGCCATGCCGATGATGATGAGCTGCAACGGCATGCCGATGATGTGCTGCACCTGCTGATTCGTTTGGCGTGAAACCAGAAAGCCCCGGCGAGTGCCGGGGCTTTTTGCGTTTCAGTCCAGGCGCTCCGGGTAAGTGATCACCAGGAACGCCACCGCCTCACTGTCCGCCGGGTTTCGATAGCGGTGGGGCTGGTCGGCGTAGAACAGGATCGAGTCACCGGTGGACAGCAGGTAGCGTTCCTCGTTGACACTGACTTCCAGCACGCCCTGGGCCACCAACAGGTTTTCCTGGATTCCCGGCCCGTGACCTTCAGAAACTTCTTCGCCAAGTGCCTTCAAGCGGATCTCGTAGAACTCTGACTGGCGCGCCATATCGTAGGGAAACAGCGCACGGCTGATGAAGCTGCCGTCGGCACTCACCAAGCGTTTGCTCTGTTGTGCCGGCAGCAGTTCGACCCCTTCGAACGCACGGTTTTCCAGGAAGGCCGCCACCGAGACTTTCAAGCCCTTGGCAATCTTGCACAGCACCTTGATCGACGGCACGCTGCGCCCGGATTCAATCTGCGCCAGCATCGCCCGACTTACGCCGCAGTTGCGCGCCAGGGCATCCAGCGACAGGTAGCGTTTACTGCGCAGGCGTTGCAGGTTCTGCGCGACGCATTGGCCGATGGCGTCATCGTCGCCGCTGTTGCAATCCTTGGGTTTGGAGGGGAGGTCGGGCACTTCGGGAAGCGCGTGCAGGACATTCATTGCCTCACGCCCGGCGGGTATCGCTGGACGTGGTGACGTGTGCGGTAAACACCGCGACCCCGGCCCGCGCCGCGTACATCGCCCACATCAGTTCAGCCGCTGCGCGTGCCTGGCGGCGTTTGCGGTGGAGGGTGAAATCGATGACGGTGGCGGATGTTTGCATGACGTAAATTCTCTGGGGACTCAATGGCCCTACAGTAATCCGTACCGCTTATTTCCATAAATACTGAGTTTGCATTTGGTAATTCGATTTTGGACTTAACGCCGATTGGCGCCTGTACGTCCATCAGTGGTGACCCGCCGGGCTTCACAGGCTTCCCACCACAGACCTTGTGCCGGACCGAGCCCGTCGCAAAAACGAATTCCAAGGATTTGCCCCCAATGCCCCCCGCGTTTCCGTTCCCCGCCCGAAAAGCCTGGCCCTTGCTGGGTTTTGGCGCCGCTCTTAGCTTCAGCCCGGTCACCCAGGCCCAAGACACGCTGCAACTGGCACCCGTCGAGGTCAGCAGCGCCGAACTCAGCGCCGATGAACTGGCCCAGGTTCAGCTCAAGAGCGTGCCCGGCGCCACCAACTACATCGACATGGGCAGCGTCGAGCAAGGGCGGGTTAGCACCAACGAGGACGTGTTCAAGTACCAGGCCGGCGTGTACGCCAAGGCCGCGAACAACGAAGGGGTGAAGCTTTCCATCCGTGGCTCGGGCATCAACCGTGGCCCCGGCGCCCATGCGTCCGGCCTGTATGAAACCTTCGACGGCCTGCCGCTGACCGGCCCGGGCGGCACGCCCTACGAACTCAAGGACCCGTTGTGGCTCAGCCGGGTTGAAGTGCTGCGCGGCGCCAATGGTTTTGACCAGGGCGCATTGGCCCTCGGGGGTGCGGTCAACTACGTCACCCACACCGGCTACGACGCCCCCAAGCTGCAAGTGCGCTACGAAGCTGGCAGCCATGGCTACGCCCAACGGGAAATCAGTTCGGGACAGGTGCTGGGAGACGCCGACTACTACATCAGCCTCACCGATTCGCACTATGACGGCTTCCAGAACCACAGCGCCGGCAGCGGCAAAGGCATGGCCGCCAACTTTGGCTACCGCTTCAACCCCGACCTGGAAACCCGCTTCTACTTCCGCTACCGCGAAACCGACAACGATTCCCCCGGCAAGCTGACCCGCGACCTGATCAGCCACGACCCACGCGCCGCCGCCACCCTCAACGTGGCGCGGGACTCCAAGCGCCTGCAACCGGGCTCGACCTGGATTGCCAACAAAACCACCTTGCACCTGGACGACAACGCCCGGGTCGAGGTCGGGCTGGCGTATCACGACTACCCGATGGACCTGCGCGAAGGCACCAACCGTCTCAAGGTCGCCTACACCGACGTCAGCGGCACAGTGAACTACATCCGCCAGGACACGTTGTTCGGGCGCGACAGCAAGACCACTATCGGTTTGCGTACCACCCAGGCGATGCCGAATAACGGCGGCTCGGAATTCGTACGGATCCCGACCGGCAATACCGCCATTTATGCACCCGGCACCAAGACCCGCGATTACAGCTACCTGGGTTCCGACACCGTGCTGCATATCGGCAACGACCTGGAGCTGGTGCCGGACCTTTGGCTGACCACCGGGCTGGCGGCGATCTACACCCGCCGTGAAACCGAAGTCAGCTATCCGGAAACCCACACGCCGGTCAGCCAGCACGATTGGGATTACGCGCCACGGGTTGGCTTGCGTTATGACTTCAGCCCGCAACTGCAGGTGTATGGCAACCTGAGCCGCTCGGTTGAGCCGCCTCATGCGTGGTCGATGATCTGGGGTTCCAACAAGTATTTCCCGGCCAACAGCGGCCCGGCGAGCGGGCTGCAGCGCGAAGGCGTGAAGCTGAAAAACCAGACTGCAACCACCCTGGAAATCGGCGGTCGCGGTGAAGAGTGGTTCGGCCAATGGGACCTGGCGCTGTACCGTTCCGAGGTGCGCCACGAACTGCTCAGCGTCGAAACTCAAGCCGCGACCTCCACCACCTCTGCAATCATCGCCGAGTCCAACGCCAGCCCCACGGTGCACCAAGGCGTGGAACTGAGCCTGATCAGCCCGCTGTGGGATGGCGGCCGCACCGGCCAGTTAGCCCTGCGCCAGGCCTACACCTACAGCGACTTCCATTACCGCAACGACGACCGCTTCGGCGACAACACCTTGCCCGGCATCCCCAAGCACTACTATCAGGCGCAGTTGCGCTACAGCCATCCGAGCGGTTTCTACACCAGCCTCAATGGCGAGCACTCGTCGCGGGTCGCGGTGGACTACGCCAATTCCTACTACGCGGCGGCCTACACGCTGCTCGGTGCGACGGTCGGGTATGACGCGCCGAAGCACGACTGGCAAGCCTGGGTCGACCTGCGCAACCTGACCAACCAGCGCTACGCCAATACGATCACGCCGGGTTATGACGACAAAGGGCTGGACGTTGCGCGGTCGACGCCGGGGGATGGCATGGGCGTTTACACCGGGGTTTCCTGGAGCTGGCGTTAAGCCGAGCGAAGATCAACTGTGGGCACTATTTTACTGACTGATTTTTTTGATTTTAACGCTGGTTTTTTTGTAACAATTGCGTGTATAAGATAAAGCCTGCTCAACTGAAAGATAACTCTTGATGAGCAGTTAGTTCCCCGCGCCACTGGCGTGGGGCACTTAAGCGGGTACGCACATGGAATGTCGCCGTACGCGCAAAAACAGTTATCCAGCACTGCACAGTGTTCACCGGATAACTGCCAGCAATCGACTTGATAGTGGTGTTATTTCATCTGTCGGGATCAATTGCGTCCGTTTTATCCCTTTAAGCTTAATTAATCTGTTGTAAATGGAGTATTACCATGCAAAGGAAAGCACCGTTCAAATACCTGGCGTTGTTGTGGGTGCCGCTGATTGCAGGCTGTATCAGCACCCAGCCTACACAGGCACCGGAGCGCGCCGTACAGGCGCCGCTCGAGCAGGCCGTCACGGTCGATAATTGTTCCCAGGGTTGCCCCTCCGGCGGTGGACCGCTGACATTGAATCGCCAGGCCTACACCCTCAACAACAATGCATCGACCAAGTTCGCCAACTGGGTGGCCTACCGGATCACCAAGTCCACATCGGCCAGCGGGCGCCCACGTAATTGGCACACCGATCCGGACATTCCGGCGGGTGAAACCCTTGATCCTGTTGACTACAACGGCGCCAACGTGGCGCTGAAGGTTGACCGTGGGCACCAGGCAAACCTGGCGTCGATGGCCGGCGTCTCCGATTGGCAGACCCTCAATTACCTGTCGAATATCACCCCGCAAAAGGCTGATTTGAACCAGGGCCCGTGGGCACGCCTGGAGGATCAGGAGCGCACCCTGAGCCAGGACGCCGCAGTGGACGAGGTGTACGTGATGACCGGCCCGCTGTATGAGAAATTCATCGGCACCTTGCCGGGAACCAATAAAGTCCACACGATTCCCAGCGGCTACTGGAAGATTGTTTCTGTCGGCAAGTCGCCGCAAGACGGACTTTATGCCTCGTTCATCATGAATCAGGAAGCGCCCAAGGGGGCTAACTTCTGTGACTATCGCGCGACGGTCGAACAGATTGAACAGCGTTCCGGGCTGACATTCTGGAGTGAGTTGCCGCAGGCGGTACAAACTGCACTTAAATCGAATCAAGGACAACTGCCGCAGCGGATTGGCTGTAAGTAACCGTCGTACGCTAGACGCCCGTCATTAATTGCCATGCGTCCATTAAGTTGGCAGGTACGCAAGTGCCTGTCGACTATTGCGCGTTCTAACTAAGTGAAGTGTTAATACGTCTGTTAAAAGGTAGTTGTTATCTACCTGCATCCCGCTCACCACCCATCACCCATGTCGGCTTCTATCGGTGAGCCTCTTGCTCCCCCTCCGTTTTACTGTCATCGTTTGCGCAATTGGTAATCTTTCTTGTTTGAGAAATTTTTGCGCATGCATGACTTTCCTGTAGCTGAGGGTGATATAGCCCGTCGCCAGCAGACCATCGCCACCCTCTACAGCGACCACCATTCCTGGTTGCACGGTTGGCTGCGCAAGAAACTCGGCTGCTCACAACATGCCGCCGACCTGGCCCACGACGCCTTTATCCGCATTCTGCTGCTGGCCGAACCCCACACCATCAAGGAACCAAGGGCTTTCCTGGCGACGACGGCCGGGCGCTTGATGATTGACGGCGCGCGTCGGCGGCGCATCGAGAAGGCCTACATGGAAGCCCTGGCGATTCAAAGCGAAGACGCCGGCATGCCGGATCCGGCGGCAATTCATGTGGCACTCCAGGCCCTGGAACGAATCGCCGAGATGCTCACCGGCTTGCCCGCCAAGGCCCGCGAAGCCTTCCTGCTCAGCCGCCTCGACGGGCTGACCTACAGCGAAATCGCCGCACAACTGCAGGTGTCCCCCAGCACCGTGAAGAACTACATCTCCAGCGCACTGGTGCACTGCTATCACACCCTGCACGGGGCGGACCCGCTGTCGTGAGTTCCGAGCAGATCATCAGTGAGGCCGCCCGCTGGCTGACGTTGTTGCACGACGATCACGTGACCGAGGCCGACCGCGCCGCATTCGATGCTTGGTACCAGGTCGACCCACGGCATGCCGTCGCCATCGAGCGCATGCGCAGCCTGTGGGGCAGCCTCGACGCATTGCCCGCCGCCCCGGCGCGCCTTGCCCTGAACCGCGCGTTTGCCCCGCAAAAACCAAGGTTTGCCGCCCGTGGTACTCAGGCCGTCGCGCTGTTGGGTGTGTTGTTGTGCGGCTGGGCGGGAATTGAGCGGATGCCGGTGTGGATGGCTGACCAGCGCACCAGCATCGGCGAACGGCGTCAGGTGGCACTGACCGATGGCAGCCAGGTGCAGCTCAACAGCAACTCGGCGCTGGACGTGAAGTTCGACGGCCACCAACGGGTGATCGAACTGTTGCAGGGCGAGATGTGGGTCGAGGTGGCCAAGGACGCGCAACGGCCGTTCGTGGTGCATACCGACCAGGGCACGGCCACGGCGTTGGGCACGCGGTTCCTGGTGCGCAAGGCCGAGGACGGCTCGACCGTAGTCACCGTGATCGAGTCCACCGTGGCCGTCAAAGGCACCCGCGCAGGGGACGTGAAAGTGCCGGCAGGGCAGAAGTCCACACTCAAGGACGGACACGCCAGCAACCCGCAACCCATCGGCAATGCCGACCCGGATGCCTGGACCCGTGGCCTGCTCAAGGTCGACGACCAACCCCTGAGTGAGGTGCTGCAAACCCTCGCCGGTTACCGCCATGGGCTGGTGCGCTTTGATCCGCAGGCGCTGCAAGGGATGCGCGTGTCGGGGGTGTTCAAGCTCGACGACACCGGCGCGGCCCTGGCTTCACTGGCGGATAACTTGCCGATCAAGGTGGAGTACTTCACCGATTTGGTGGTGGTGATCAAGCCCCGATAAAAAGTCTGAATAAAAACTGCTCTCATTCATACCCGATTTTCCGACATGGCCGTCATGACTAATAGAACCCCCATTTCCCAGGACTTCTCATGTCGCGCCTTGCTCGTCCCTTAAAGCCACTGGCCCTTTCAGTGGCGATGGCTTTTGCCGCCGTACCCCTGCTGACCGTTCAAGCGTCCTACGCGGCTGAAAGCGCTGCGTTCTCCATTCCCGCCGGTGACCTGAGCCAGGCCCTCAACAGCCTCGCCGAACAGGCGGCCCTGGTATTGGCCTTTGATTCGAGCCTGACTCGCGGCAAACGCAGCAATGGCCTGAACGGGCAGTACAGCACCGACGCCGCCCTGGCCCAATTGTTGGCTGGCAGCGGCTTGCAAGCCCTGAAGATTGCGGACGACCGCTACCGCCTCGAAGCCATTCCGCAAACCGACGGCGCCATGGAACTGCAGGCCACCACCATCAGCGGTGCCTACCAATCGGAAAGCCCCACCGGCCCGGTGTCTGGCTATGTGGCCACCCGCAGCCTGTCGGGCACCAAGACCGACACCGCGCTGATCGAAACCCCGCAGTCGATCTCCGTGGTCACCAAAGACCAGATGCGCGCCCAGAACGCCGAGAGCCTCAACCAGATCCTGCGCTACAGCGCTGCTGTGATCCCGGAAACCCGTGGCTCCACCGCCTCGCGTCTCGACCAGTTGACCATCCGTGGCTTCACCCCGGCGACCTACCTCGACGGCCTGCGCATGCCTTCGAGCCGGGATGCCTTGCCGCAAAAAGACGCCTTTGACCTGGAGCGCGTCGAAGTGCTGCGCGGGCCGGCATCGGTGTTGTACGGGCAGGGCACACCCAGCGGTGTGATCAACATGGTAAGCAAGCGCCCGCTGGACACGCCGTTCCATGAAGTCGGCGTCGAATACGGCACCTTCAACAAGAAGCGCACCAGCTTTGACTTGAGCGGCCCGCTGGACGATCAAGGCGTGTATTCCTACCGTGTCGCCGGCCTGTTCGACGATGCCGACGGCCAGATCGAGCACACCGAAACCCGTCGCCAATCCCTATCTACGGCCTTCACCTGGCGCCCGGACGACAGTACTTCGCTGACTTTGCTCGGGCATTTCCAGAAGGACCCCAAAGGCGCGTCCTACGGTTCGATGCCGGCTTGGGGCTCGGTGTTGCACAGCCCGACCGGGCGCAAGATCGACGTGGACTTCTATGACGGCGAGAAAAGCTTCGAGAAGAGTGACCGCGAGTATTACTCCATCGGCTACGCCTTCGAACATCACTTCAACGATGTCTGGACCGTGCGCCAGAACGCGCGCTACCTGCGCAGCGAAGGGCAGTACCGCAGCCTCTACAGCAACTACCTGGAGAGCGATTACCGCACCATCCGGCGCTCGACCACCGCCAGCGACGTGAACATCGACGCCTATGCCCTCGACAACCAGTTGCAGGCCAAATTCGACACCGGCCCGTTGCAGCACACCGTGCTGATGGGCGCTGATTACCAGAACACCAGCACTGACACCCAGTCGGGCAGCGGCGTTTACACCGCAGGCCCTACGTTGGATATTTTCGACCCGGTCTACGGCGCGGCCGTGCCGGTACCGGCCTACACCAGCGACGCTACTTCGCGCAGCGAGCAGACTGGCGTGTACCTGCAAGAGCAGATGAAGTGGGACAAGTGGGTGTTGTTAATGGGCGGGCGTTATGACTGGGCCAGCACCGACAACAGCACCCTGGCGATGACGACCCAGAAGAAGACCAAATCCAGCCAGGACAGCAAAGCCTTTACGGGCCGCTTGGGCCTGGTCTACCTGTTCGATAATGGCTTGGCGCCGTATGTCAGCTATTCGGAATCCTTCCAGCCGCAATCCGGCACGGGCTATGGCGGCTCGACGTTCCAGCCGACTGAAGGCAAGCAGACCGAGATCGGCATCAAGTACCAACCGCCGGGCAGCAACAGCTTTATCACCGCCGCCATTTTCGACCTGCGCCAGACCAACGTGCCGACACTGGATCCGGACGCTTCCCACCTGTGCAACGGCTCGCGCTGCCAGATTCAGGACGGTGAAGTGCAATCCCGTGGGTTTGAGCTCGAAGGCAAGGCCAGCCTGAACGACAACCTGGATATCACCGCGGCCTACGCCTACCTGGATAACCGCATCAGCAAGTCCAACAACACCGTGCGTTATGCGCCCATCAGTGACATCGGTGTCGGTCCGGCTGTGGCTGCCGAAGGTACTACTACCTACGCCGTACCACGTCATACCGCGTCGGCCTGGGCGGATTACACCCTGCATGACGGCACGCTGAAGGGCTTCGGCGTGGGGGCCGGTGCGCGGTATGTCGGTTCGTCATGGGGCGATACCGCCAACACCTTGAAGGTGCCGGGCTACACCTTGTTCGATGCAGCGGTGCACTACGACATCCCGCACATCAATCGCCAGGGTGACAACCTGCGTCTGGCGGTGAACGCCACCAACCTGGCGAATAAAGAGTACGTCGCGTCCTGCTATTCCTACTCGTGGTGCTGGTATGGCTCACAGCGTACCGTGCAGGCCAGCGCGACATATCAGTGGTAAATAAAAAGGCCTTGGCGAAAGGATTCGGGAGCAGCATCGCCAAGGCCAAAAACAGTTAGTTCGCCATCGGCTCAAGCAGTTTGGAAACCACCGGCGCCTGCCACTGCTCCAGGGCATCAATCAGGGCGCCGGGGTCTTCGTTGGAGATCAGCATCTGGCTGTGCTCGACCTTCATGAAGCCTTCCTTCACGGCGTGATCCAACAGGGCGCGCACCGGGTTGAAGAACCCCGCCGTATTCAGGCACGCCACGCCCTTGTGGTGTTCGCCTACCTGGGTCAGCGTGGCCGCTTCAAACAATTCTTCCAGTGTTCCCAGCCCGCCGGGCAAGGCAATGAAAGCGTCGGCGCAGTCGCTCATACGGGTCTTGCGGCTGCGCATGTCGTGGGTCAGTTCATGATGGGTGAGCCCGGCGTGGGAATGGCCGCGCTCATGCAGCAGCCGGGTGATGATGCCGACGACCTCGCCACCTTCCGCCAACACGGCATCCGCCACCACACCCATCAAGCCTTTTTGGGTGCCGCCGTAAACCAGGCGAATGCCGCGCTGGGCGATTTCCCGGCCCAGGGCCTGGGCGCCTTCCGCGTACTGCGGGTTGAAACCGAAATTGGTACCGCAGAAAACCGCAAGGCTGCGCAGGGGAGTGGGCATGGAGATTCCAGGCTGGTGAGTACAAGCCGTCCAGCATGGCGGTCCCGGCTTGAGGGCGAAAGAGCCAAGAGTTGGCTTGCGGATCAGGCCATGAGTGCATCCAGGATGCGTTTTCCAAGGACCTCGGCGACGGCCTCCGATTCGATATTGGCAAAGCCCAGCAGCAGGCCCGGGCCGGTCTGGCCCTGAATATTCCAGTCGCTCAAGGCTTCGGCATAAATGCCGGCCTGTGCCAGTCGCTCCACGCACAGGCGGTCGGACTGGTGCACGTTGAGGCGCAGGATCAAATGCATCCCGCCCGGTTGGGCATCAATCGAAATACGCTCGCCCAGCGCTTTGCGCAGGCCCCTGGCCGTGGCTTCCCGACGCTCACCGTAGAGTTTGCGCATGCGCTGGATATGCCGCGCAAAATGCCCTTCGGCCATAAACGTCGCGACGATCGCCTGGGTCAGTTCCGGACAGCCACCGAGAAAGGTCTGGCTGACGTGTTCGAAACGTTCCACTTGAGCCGCAGGCACCACCAGGTAAGCGAGGCGGATGCCGGGAAACAACACTTTGCTGAAGGTCCCGGCATAGAGCACCCGGCCGACGCGGTCCAGGCTCTTGAGGGCCGGCAGTGGGCGGCTGACGTAACGGTATTCGCCGTCATAGTCGTCCTCGATGATCCACGCCTGCTGGCGGCTCGCCCAATCCAGCAGTTCCAGGCGCCTGGGCAAGGACAGCGAGACACACAGCGGGCTTTGATGGGCCGGCGTGACCACCACGGCGCGGGCGCCTTTGCCCTGTTGCACGGCTCGGGACACCTGCATGCCGTCCTGATCCACGGGTACCGGTATGGCCTTGATATTCAGGTAATCCAGCAATGGCCGGGTGAACAGGTAGCCCGGGTCTTCCACCAGCACCCGATCGCCCGGTTCCAGCAGTGCGTGGGCGATCAGCCCCAGCGTGTTGCGGTAGCCCGAGGTGACGAAGACTTGTGCCGGCGAGCAGTGGATACCCCGGGCAACCTGCAAGTAGCTGGCAATCGCCGTGCGCAGCGAGTGCAGGCCGAACACGCAGGGGTTGGCCATGTCGGCGACCTGGGTGGCCCGCACGCAACGGGCGGCGATTTTTGACCAGATCTTGCGCGGGAACGCATCCAGTGCCGGCAGGCCCATTTGAAACGGCAACACGGCGGCCTTGTGCCGGACTGCATTGTGGTCGCTGGCCGTCATGGGGCGTTCCGGCAGGCTGGACTTGATCCCTTCCGCCACCACGGTGCCGGCCTGGCCACGGGCCTGGATATAGCCTTCGGCCGCCAGCAACGAATACGCCGTGTCAATGGTGCCCCTGGCCAGCCCAAGTTCCTTGGCCAGGGCTCGGGCCGCGGGGATGCGTTCCCCCGGCTTGAGCAAACCGTCGGCAATCGCGCTGCGGAAGCGCCAATAAAGTTGCCGGTAAATCGGCTCGGCAGCGCCGGCGTCCAGCGGTGAAAAGGCCTTGATCGAGGTGCTCATCCGGCGGCAGGTCCTGTTCAGGTGGCGAAATAGTCGTGCAGCGCCTGGTCGGTCTGGCGGCGCGTCTGGGCCAGTACTTCCGGGCGTGAAGCGGTGCCTTCGACGGTGAAGAAAGTCACGTCATGCAGGCCGATCATGCCCAGTAGGGTTTTCAGGTACGGCGTCAGGAAATCCGGCTGATGCGCACGCTCCCCGGAAAACCGTCCGCCCGAGGCGATGGCGACAAACACTGGGCGGTCCTGCAACAGGCCGATCTTGCCCTGTGCCGAGATATCGAAGGTGCGGCGCACCCGCGCAATGTGATCGAGCCATAGCTTGAGGGCTGCGGGTACCGAGTAGTTATGCATGGGGGTGGCGATCACCACAATGTCGGCCAGCTCCAATTCCCGCACAAGCCGCTCGGACTGGGCCATCGAACCCTCGGACGAGACATCCACGAGGGACTGCTGGGACGTTGCATAAGGCTCGTCCACCGGTGCCAGGGCATTCCCGGCGATGCCGCGCTGGATCACCTCGGCGGCCGGATTTCGCTGGCGCAGGTATTCAATGATCTTGAGGGAGAGGGCGTTGCTTTCTGACGCTGGCCCGCGAGGGCTGGCACTGACATGGAGGATATTCATGGTGCGCTGCTTCCTGGATGGATGGCCTTCAGTCTACGAACCCCATGACCCAGGCCAAAGAGCCAAGAATCAAGATTCAGAGTAGGCCATGTCCGCGCCTTCATGGCCTGGTGTTCAAGCCAGATCATGGATCTTTTGGGATAGGCCATGGCGTCGCAAGATGGCGGCTTCATCCAACCGCTACAGGACTTCACCATGACAACGCGTCTCGACTACTCCAAAGCTTCCCCTGAAGGTTACAAGGCGTTCGGCGGGGTTTACGTCTACCTGCAGAACAGCGGCCTGTCCAAGGAACTGATCGACCTGGTCTACCTGCGGGTTTCGCAAATCAACGGCTGCGCCTTTTGCATCGACATGCACTCGCGGGACTTGCTCAAGCAAGGCCTGGCCGTGGACAAGCTGGTGCTGGTGCCCGTATGGCATGACGCTGGCGCGGTCTTCACCCAGCGTGAACGCGTGGCGCTGGCCTTTGCTGAAGCAGTGACCGCCAGCGATGTTTCGGACGCTGACTACGCGGCAGCGGCCGACGAGTTCAGCGACAAGGAACTGGCCGATCTCACCTACGGCATCGCACTGATGAATGCTTTCAACCGCCTGGGCATCACCTTCCGCACCACGCCGGCGGCGGCCGCCAAGGCATAAGCCAACGCGGATTCGTTGTGGCGGGTCCCCTCGCCACACACCCACTGAATTTCCTGAGGGTTCACCCCATGGCATGGCTACTGCTCGGCTTGGCCGGCATTCTTGAAATCGCTTTCGCGTTCGCGATGAAGGCTTCGGATGGCTTCACCCGATTCACCCCCGGATTGCTCACCGTGGTGACCGGCGTCTCCAGCGTCATCCTGCTGTCGACGGCGCTGCGCACGCTGCCGGTGGGCAGCGCCTACGCAGTGTGGACCGGAATCGGCGCAGCGGGCACCGCAATCCTCGGCATGGCATTGCTGGGCGATTCCACCGCGCCGTTACGAGTGCTGTGCATCGTACTGATCCTGGCCGGCGTGATCGGCCTGAAACTGGTCTCCGCCAATTAGTGCTGCCTGCGAGCAGGTATTTATCGGAGATGGCCTTTTAACATTGTTGCTCACTCTTTATCATCCGCCCCCAGCAACTCCGGCCATGGAGACGCTCCATTCACTAAGGAAGCCGTAATGCACATTGGAAAAATGCTGGGGTTGGCCCTGATCACGTTGTCGATGGGCGGCTGCGCCAGCTTCACGAAGGACGAAGTAGCACCTGTCACGCTGCCATCGAAGGCCAGCTACGCCAACAAACCGAACGTCTACGTAGACTTCAAGTTCTACCAGGGCGAGCCGACAAACGCCGCCGCTGCCGAAGTTCCACAAGCGCGGGACATGCTCAAGCCACAGCTGCAGAAAGTCCTGACCGACTCCGGCCTGTTTGGCCGTGTGACCCTGGATGAATTCCAGAAGCAGCCCGGCGATTACAGCCTGCGCCTGAAGGTCTACAACCATCCACCGGGTGGCGGCCAAATGGTGCTGGCGTTTATCAGCGGCTTTACCTTCACCATCATCCCGGCGCTGGGTACTGATCAGTACACCATGAAGCTGGAGTCGCTGGATGCACAGGGCCAGGCGCTGAGCACCGGCACCAACCACGACTCGATCAATACCTGGATGGGCATCTGGTTTATCCCGTTGATGGCCAACACGCCGAAAGAGGCGGTGACGGATACCTTCACCCGCCAGGTCAATGCCCTGCTCAAGCAAATGGTCGACGGCAATAACCTGAAGTACTCGGCACTGGATGCCGGCGTGCCACGGGCGTGACACGTTGCACAACGTAAGCTGAAACAGCAGCGAGGGCAGGGTGACCCGCCCTCGCAAGCTGGGCGCTTACTTAAGCGCTTTGATGAACAGCGGGTCGCTGTACAACGACTTGAGCAAATCCCGCACCATCGGGTTGTAGGCGTTGGCGGCATTCGGGATCGCAATGAACCCGAAGAACGAACTGGACCAGGTGTGATTCACTTCCTTGGTCGCGTCGTACACCACGTCATTGCCCTTGAGCAGCGTAAACCGCGCGGCCAGCGTGCCGTTGCCGGAGCCCATGCCTGCCGACAGCGAATTCTTCACCACCAACACTTGCAGATGTCGTTCCGCTTGCGGGTTCAGCAGGCCTGCGAGTTGCAGTTCCTGGGTGATCGCAGCCTGGATATGCGCCGGGATGCTGCCACTGGGCGAGCGGATCGGGTTGGCACGTACGGACAACGAGCCTTCGCCCGATGCGGCCGTCACCTGGGCATTGCTGACGGGTTGCAGCGGCGCTGCTTGCTTGAGGACCTGGACGTTGTCGAAGTTCGGCTCGTATTGCGTCATGGTGACGCCGCAACCTTGCAACAGCAGCGCGAGCAATGGGGTTAACAGTAGAAGCTTTTTCACGGCGTTTCCTTGCGTGAGTGTGGGAGAGCGCGGGGATTATCGTCAGACGCTGGCCTATCGGCAACAAATAGTGGCAAAAGGCCTTAAGACATGCGTGGCTTCTTGGCCCCGTTACCGGCTGGAAAAATCATCGAGAAGGCAATTTGCTGGCCCCTTTGTAACAAAATTCTCGCCAAAATCACTTTTATTTTCAGGTGGTTAGGCGGGATGCAAATGCGCAATGTTGGAATCATGCTGATCGCCTGTTCCCTGGCGGGTGGGGCGGTTTCGGTTGAGGCACGGGAGCTGCGGGACAACGACAAGTACATGTGCAGCTGGGGGGCTGGCACCGCCGCCCGGGCCCAGGAATTGAAGCTGTCGGGCGTCTCGCTCTACGCCGCGCGCCAGAAGCTCAAGACCTACCAGTTCAAGAAACCCTGGATGCACATGATGGCCATGGGCATCACCGAGCAGACCTACGACAGCCGCTCGCGGGTCAAGCCCGAGGTGATTCGCCAGAGTTTTTATCAGGACTGTTTGCGCTACAAGCTGGCGCGTAAATAACCCCTATTTATCCAGCAGCAATTGGAGCCTTGAGAACGACTGGTCGTAGGTGGGCTCCCAAGGAAAGTGCCCCTGTTTGTCCGGCCAGACCATTTGCAGCGCAGGGAAATCAGCTTTGATCGAGGCGTAGAACCAGCCGGCATAACCGAGGTACTCGCGGTAGTGCCGGCGGTCTGCAGGAATGAAGGCGATGCGCATGCCTTCGGCAATATCGTCATAGGGCTTGTAGGTTTCATAGGCGGCTTTTGTACCGGCAAAGCGGATCGCGGCGATGTTCAGCAACTGCTGGGCAATCTGCGGGGGCAGCCCGAATACGATGATTTCCGGTTGGCCGAAGTTGGCGTAGAACCCCAGGGAGTACGCGAACGACGGGTCACCGTCTTCGGCCCGCACGTGCACATGGTGCCAGCCGATCTTCTTGATATCCGCCAACACCTTCTCGTCATATTCCGAATCTGCCTTGGGCAACTGGAATCCCGGGAGCGGGGCCTTGGCTGAAGTGTTCATCGAGAACAATGAGGCGGCGAAGAGGGCGACGGCGCGAATGATGTTCATCAGAGTCCTTTCTGCGGGATCAGTGGTTGAAACCGCGATGAGGCTAGCAGTGTTGGGTTCGCTCGGCAAAGTGACCGATGCACCGCCCAGTACAAAATCTGCGTAAGCCTGTCCAACTTCGCCCTGAGGCCAGTCCGCATACTGGCCCCAGGTAACCGAAGAGGCACATGCCATGACCCGCTACGTCATCACTCCCAACGAAATCCCATCCCTCGCCATCCAGGGCGACGACGCTCGCTTCCCGCTGCGCCGGGTGTTCTGTGTCGGGCGCAACTACAGCGAACATACCCGCGAAATGGGCCACGACCCCGACCGCGAGCCGCCGTTCTTTTTCATGAAACCGGCCGATGCCGTGGTGCCTGCCGAGGGCGTGATCGCCTATCCACCATTGACCGCCGACCTGCATCACGAGGTCGAGTTGGTGGTGGCCATCGGCAAAGGCGGCGTGGACATTGCCCCGGAAGAGGCCTTCGCGCATATCTGGGGTTACGGCTTGGGCATTGACCTGACCCGCCGCGACCTCCAGGCCCAGGCGAAAAAGCTGTCGCGGCCGTGGGAATGGGCCAAGGCCTTCGATGAATCGGCACCCTGCACTGCGTTGCAGCCGGTGAGCGCCGTCGGCCATCCGGGCAGCGGGCGTATCTGGCTCAAGGTCAATGGCGAGCAACGCCAAGTGGGCGATCTGGCAGACCAGATCTGGTCGGTCAGCGAGGTGATCAGCCATGCGTCCAAATCCGTGGCGCTGAAAGCCGGCGACCTGATCTTCACCGGCACCCCGGCGGGCGTTGGCGCCTTGCAACCGGGCGATGTGGTGACCGCCGGGATCGACGGCCTGGCCGAGCTGAGCTTCACCCTCAGCCAGGGTTGACGCTACAGTGGTGCCCAGGCTCTCCGGGAAATACGTATGCCAGGCACCCGCATCACCACCTATGGCATGGAACAACGCAGCGACCGCTCCGACTTCTACATCCGCGACAAGCGGGGCAGGGCGGCGCTGACCAGTCCCCATCGCCACGAATACTTCCAGATCCAGATCAACCTGGGCGGCGACACCGTGCAGCACATCGGCGGTGCGGTGCGCCCGTTCCCGAAAAAGGCCCTGGCCTTTATCCTGCCCCATCGCCTGCATGTGATTCCCCATCCCGAAGACGGTGACTTCCTGCTGATCAATTTCAGCCAGGGCTTTTTCCTGCCGCAACTGACCTGCGACCCGCTGGACCTCGAAGACATCCCCATCAGCCAGGCCCCGGAGCTGTCGCCGTTCCGCTTCCAGGAACAGCTGGACTTCATTCTTGAAGACGCGGCATTCGAGGAAGTCAAAACCTGGCTCGAACACATGCGCACCCTGGACGCCCACCGCAGCTTCGGCGCGCGAGAGCGGCTCAAGGGTTACCTGTTCCAGCTGATCGGGCTGGTGTGCCAACAGTACGCCGAACCGCTCCAGGCGTTCGCCGCCAACAACGCCACCCGGCGTGGCCGAAAGGACGCACTGGCCCGTGTGCAGGGCTACATTCGTGAGCATTTGCACGAGCCATCGCTGAACCTGACCGATGCCGCAGCGGCTGCGTTCCTGTCGCCCAATTACCTGACCCACTTGCTGCGCAAGGAAACCGGTAAACCCTTCTCCCAACTGGTGCTCGACCGGCGCATGCAACTGGCGCGCACGCTGCTGCTCAACAGCCCACAGATGATCGGCGCGATTGCGCACCGTTGCGGGTTTACCGACGAGGCGTATTTTTCCCGGTGTTTTCGCAAGGCCCACGGGCTGGCGCCGGGGCAGTTCAGGCGGCGTGAGCAGGATTGACGCGCAAACCGGGTGCGTGTTTTACAAATCCACCACAATCGATGTGTTTCAATTTACATACAATTGAGCGTCTCATTGGGAGGCGGTGCACATGGCTACGGTTTTACGGTTGGCAACCCCGAATGACATTAATGCGATTTTCGATATTCGCACCGCAGTGGTGCAGAACCACCTAAGCCGCGAGCAGATGGCTGAGCTGGGCATTACCCCGCAGGTGGTCGCCGAGAGCATGCATGAAGCGCCCTGTGTGTGGCTCGCCGAAGTGGACGGCACGCCTGTGGCGTTTTCAATGGTGGATGTTGCCGAAGGCGAGGTGTTCGCCCTGTTTGTGCTGCCCTCCCACGAGAACCTCGGGTTGGGTCGCCAATTGATGGCGGTGGCCGAGGCGGCGCTGTTCGAACGCCACGACACGCTGTTCCTGATCACCGATGGGCGAGATCACATTCGGGCTAATGGCTTTTACCAACGGCTTGGCTGGTCGGTGGTCGACACGGCCGAAGGCGACGACGTTCGCTATCAGAAACACAAGGTGCAATGAGTGTATGAGTCATCCGGAACCCCCTCAATCCCACGCCTTCCGCTATTTTTTCATCGGGATTGTGTGCTTGGCGGTGATGTTGGGGACCTATTTCGTTCGGCTCAATGCCCAGGTTGACCGACAGCGGGAAGAAG
Source organism: Pseudomonas sp. LBUM1641 (assembly GCF_059716235.1). Classification (NCBI taxonomy): domain Bacteria; kingdom Pseudomonadati; phylum Pseudomonadota; class Gammaproteobacteria; order Pseudomonadales; family Pseudomonadaceae; genus Pseudomonas; species Pseudomonas sp. LBUM1641. The sequence goes on along the minus strand of NZ_CP166815.1, from coordinate 4,447,839 downwards.
CGGCGGAGCGCCTGGCGTTATGCCGTCAGGCGGCCAGCGTTTCGCGCCCTACGCCCCAGGACGACCTTGTGCTGGTGGATCCCTGCAAACACTTGATGGAACATTACTTGAAAAAGCCCACGCACTTTTAATCAATAACCTTATTTTTTTCACGGAATTAAACTGCGCAAGTGTGTTTAATTCATGCCGTTATTGCACCAAAAAGTGGCACTTTCAATAATCGGATCCATTAAAAATGTGTGGTTATTGAATGACTTAGCGCTGTTTTAATCCGACGAAAGGTTGAAAATTATCTTGTTACAAGTTTTGCCGCTCGGTAATATAGTCGGGCGTTCACCTCCCACGGTTTATGCATTTTTAAATCCCAAGTTTCCATCAGCTACTTGGGATTTTTTTTGCCCGCGATTTGAGCGTTGTATCAATCCAGCGCGTCGGCGAACTCCGCGCGCATCCGGCCATTGTGCTTGGCCTGGTACAGCAGCTTGTCCACCGCTTCGACAAATACCAGCGCCTCGCTGCCTGGCCTTACCGTGCAAGTGCCTACGCCCAGGCTCAACGTCAGCAAGTTCGACACCGCCGAATGCCCGTGCTCAATCTGCTGCTGGCGGATCAGGTGCAGGCAGCGTTCGGCCACGCGCCGGGCAGACTCGGCATCGGTTTCCGGCAGCAACCACACAAACTCCTCGCCGCCGATGCGCGCAATGAAGTCCCGTGGCCGATTGGCCGCCCGGGAGAGCGTGCTCGCCACTTGCTTAAGGCATTCATCACCCTTGATATGCCCGTAGAGGTCGTTGTACTGCTTGAAATAGTCGATATCCAGCAGGATCAACGACAGCGGCAGTTGGCTGCGCTGCGCGCTGGTCCATTCGCGCGCCAGCACGGTGTCGAACATGCGCCGGTTGGCGATGCCAGTCAGGCCGTCCTGGAACGAATATTCCTCCAGCTGTTTTTGCAGGCGAGTCAGGTGTTCTTCGGTCTTCTTGCGCTCGCTGATATCGAACATGAAGCCGATCAGCGCCTGCACTTCGCCGTCCTTGCGCTCCACGTGCACCACGTCGCGAATCCACACGTACTCACCGCTGGCAGTCAGCGCGCGGTAATCGGCTTCGTGATCGACCCCGGCGCGGGACTGCGAGACGCAGAAGTTGACGACGTATTCGCGGTCATCCGGGTGCATGCGCTCCACCCAGTCATCGACGGTGGCCCAGCTCTGCGGGGTCCAGCCCAGCAGCGCCTCGATTTGTGGGCCGATGTAGCTGAAGGTCATCGTTGCCCAGTCGATACGCCAGGGGATGGCCTTGGTCGATTCGAGCAACGTCTTGTACACGGCACTGTCGGGTTCGATCAAAGGTTCGATGCTCATGGGGATGCTCTTGATGGCGGCAAAAGACCATAGCATCTGGCCATCATCGCCAGGAATCAAGTGCTTCGCGCGGCATCGGATGAGAGGGGCCGGTGTGGTTTTTCTGGCGTCAGCCGGCCAGCGGTTTCAGGCAAATTGAGCACCAAGTATCACTTTTGACTTAATTCCCCGGCAGGTTGAAAAAGCTCATCTACCCTAGACGGATCACGTCCACCGAGTCTGGTCCAGCGAAGGGTGCCCGCATGGTCTCGATAGCCGAGTTTCGCCACATCATGGAGTCCGGCTTCCTGCCGCTCGCCTGTGACTGTTCATTGAACAGCGACGGTTCTCTGCGCATCAATATCTTCGACCCGGCTTCCGGGCGCGTCGACCTGCTGCTGACCCGCGTGTCTCCCCAGGGTCTGGACAGCATCCGTTCCATCTCAAACCTGATTGGCGAACTGCGCACCGAGATCAAGGCCGGGCGCAGAGGGTTTGCGGCATTCGGTTAGAGGCTCAAGAGACTGCTTGTGCCGACGGTGCAGTCACCACCCCGTAACCGCGCCAGCAGCAATGGTCGCGGTGCCCCGGCAGGAACACGCAGCCGCCAAGGTTCATGAGCAGGACAGCGGCAACCAGCAGTGAAATTCGACGAGACATGGTGATTTCCTCAAGGTAGTGAACGTTGAAAATCAACAGGTATGCCTGCTGATTGCCAACGGTTAACCCTTGAACGCGACCGCCTGGCCAAATCCGTCGGCGCTTTTTGCATATTTCATCAAACCCCCGCAAACCCTGGGCAATACTGGCCCTGTCTACCGTCATGAGCGGTCGTGGAAAAAGTTGATTTTGACGCGACGGATTATTCGGACACTCACCGTTCAACCCTACAGCTGCGATCACTGGCGATCGCCGATGAAGGAGTTGTCATGAGACTTGCACGACCGCTGGCCAAATTACGTTACGCCTTGTTGATCCCGCTGGCGCTGGCCGCCCTGGTCAGCACGCCGACCTTTGCCCAGACCGAAGTGATCATCCGCGAAGCGCCACCGCCGATGCGCGTCGAGGCCGTTCCCGTCGAGCGCCCGGGTTATGTGTGGGACCGCGGGCACTGGCGCTACGAAGGGCGTGGTTATGCCTGGGTGCCGGGCCACTGGCAGCCGGTGATGCGCAACGCCCGTTGGGAACCTGGCCACTGGGAATCGCGCGGCCCCAACTGGTACTGGAGAGAAGGGCACTGGATCCGCTGACCCTCCCGTCAACCTGACCCTTAGCCACCGGACCGAGACTTGCCCTATTGAAAGACACTGATCCGGACGTTGAGCTGTTGGCCCGCATCGGTAACAACGAACCGGCGGCCATCAACGAAATGGTGACGCGCAAACTCCCGCGTTTGCTCGCACTCGCCAGTCGGATCCTCGGGGATGGCGACGAGGCCAGGGACGTGGCCCAGGAAAGCTTCCTGCGGATCTGGCGCCAGGCCGCGAACTGGCGCAGTGGCGAAGCGCGCTTCGACACTTGGTTGCACCGCGTGGTGCTCAACCTGTGCCACGACCATTTGCGTCGGCGCAAGGAGCGCCCGTTGCACGACGAGGAGGCCATGAGCGAAGTGGTCGACACGGCGCCTGCGCCCGATGAGCAACTGGAAGCCGCCGCCCGCAGCGCGCATATGGCCCAGGCGCTGGCATCGCTGCCTGATCGCCAGCGCGAGGCGATTGTGCTGCAGTACTATCAAGAGCTGTCGAATATCGACGCCGCGGCGCTGATGAACATCAGCGTCGAGGCACTGGAGAGCTTGCTGTCTCGGGCCCGGCGCAACTTGCGCAGTTACCTTGACGACACACCCGGGCCCGCCCGCCCAGGAAGGGGAAAACCATGACGCCCGAACGATTTGCCCAACTGGCCGAGGCTTACGGCGGCCACCTGCACCGTTGGCCCCGTGCCGAACAGGCGCAGGCCCAGGCACTGCTGGACGCAGGCGATGCCGGCGCACTCGAGGTGCTGCACCAGGCGCGATGGCTCGATGGCCAGTTGGACGGCTATCAACTGGCGCCCGTCGACCCGGCGCTGGCGCGGCAGATCCGCCACTCGTTTCCCCAGCGCCAGTCCTTTTGGGCACGCTACGCTGGCTGGCTATCGCCCGCCGGTTTCGTCGGCGTGGGCATCGCCGGGATTGCCGCCGGCATCCTGGTGGCATCGTTGAGCGTGCCGCTGCCCACGCTCGGTCCTGAAGTACTGCCCAGTGTCTTCGACCAGGGCGACGCCGACATCGTCTTCACCGTCAACGCCGAGGAAAGCGAGCAATGACCCCGTCACCCAAGTACCTGAAGCCGCTGTTGGTTGTGTCGGTGTTGTTCAACGTGTTTTTGATCGGTGGTGTCGGCGGTGGCCTTTACCACTGGCTGGCCAATGCCAAGCCCGCCGAGGCCGTGGTGAACCAGCATGGCTTGCGCCAGGCGATGGTCAAGCTACCGCCGGAACGGCGCAAGGAACTGCGCCAGCTGCTGCGCCAGAACCGCGCCGACAGCCAGCCACTGGTGCTCGCCGGGCGCGAGGCGCGGCTGGATGTGATCAAGCAACTGGAAGCGCCGACCCTGGACCGTGCGGCGTTGGTGACGGATTTAGGCAAGGCCCGGGAGGCGGACATGGCGCTCCGGGCGCTGGTGGACAACACCCTGGCGCAGTTCGCCAGTACGTTGCCCCGGGATGAGCGCCAGCGGTTGGTGGAGGCGTTGTATATGAAGGGGCAGGCGAAGGGCAAGGCCGCCAAGAGCCACTGATGCTCGTTCCCACGCAGAGCGTCGGAACGAGCATTAATCACGGAGACGGGCGACGGATTTTCCCGGTTGGTCGCGTTTAACCCGGGTAAGCCCGCCACTCAGGCGACGGCTAGTCTCATTGGGGAACCGTGCCATGTCCCGGATATTCAAGGCCACGCTGGCCGCCACGTTGATGGCAGCTGCGTTGTCCGGTTGTATCGTTGAACCTGTTCACCCGCGGCGCCCGCCGCCGTTGGTTGAGGTCGTGCCGGTGGCACCGGCGCCGGGGTATCAGTGGGTGCGGGGGCACTATCGCTGGGGGAACGGACAGTGGTTGTGGGTGCCGGGGCATTGGCGGTATTGATCCCTCCACACTTTTAACTGCGACGCTGAAACCCTGTGGGAGCTGGCTTGCCTGCGATGGCATCACCGCGGTCTTACTGACAGACCGAGGCGCCTGCATCGCGGGCAAGCCCGGCTCCCAGATGTGATAGGGGCTCCGTCAACACCTTCCTGAACGTCTCCACCAACGGCCGCAAATTGATCCGATGCCACGCCGCCCACAGCGGCGTGGTGTAGGTCAGCCATGGCAGTTCCCGCAGCACCACGCCCGGCGGTGCATTGCGGCTCAAGCCCTTTTGCACCATCGCGACACCTAACCCCGACGCCACCAACCCCAACGCGGTGAACGGCTCGCTGGCTTCCATCGGAATCTGCGGGGTGAAACCTGCACGAATGCACGCGGCAACAAAATCATCCGCCGGGTTCGCGCCCGGTTTGCGTTGCACGCCAATCCATTGCTGCTCGGCCAGATGTTCGGGCAGCAGTTCGCTGACGCTGGCCAGCGGATGCTGCTCGGGCAGCGCCAGCAGCATCGGGTCGTCCAGCACTTGCAGCGCCATCAGGTCCGGGTCATCCGCAGCCGGTGGTTCACCCACCAGGGCGATGTCGAGGCTGCGTTGGCGCAGGCCTTCCAGCTGTTCGGCGGAGGGCAGGTTGTACAGCGCGATATGCACGTTGGGCCGCGCGTCGCGCAAGACTTTCAAGGCATTCGGCAACACGCCCGCGTGCATCGCGTTTTCGATGTAGCCGATGCACAGCCCGCCTTCTTCGCCTTTGCCCAAGCGCCGGCCCAGGGATTCCAGACGGTTGGCGTGGGTCAGCAGCGCCTTGGTTTCGGCCAGGAACGTCTGGCCGTCGCGGGTCAGGCGGATGCGCTGTTGGCTGCGCTCGAACAGGGTCAGGCCCAGGCGTTCTTCCAGTTGCGCGATCTGCCGGCTCAGGGGCGATTGGGAGATGTGCAACCGTTCGGCAGCACGCCCCACGTGTTCTTCTTCAGCGACTACAACGAAGTAGCGCAATTGGCGGAAATCGATCATGTCAGACCTGTAAGGACTCAAGTTGGTCGCAGTATGTCTTGGACGGTCCGATCTCTGCAATCTACGATCTGCTCAACGGTCAACACAGCGACCTTGAACAATCTTGAGGATTTACCCCATGAGCTTGAAAGACAAACTGCCCGGCGTGCTGGGTTTTGGCACCGCCCCATTGGGCAACATGTTCCGCGCCATCCCTGAAGAAGAAGCCCAAGCCACCGTTGAAGCCGCCTGGAACCAGGGTGTGCGTTACTTCGACACCGCGCCGTTCTACGGTTCGGGCCTCTCGGAAATTCGCCTGGGCCAGGCCCTGTCGAAGTACAACCGTGACGACTATGTACTCAGCACCAAAGTTGGCCGTCTGATTCTGGACGAAGTGGAAGAAAACGCCCGCGATCTCGGCGAGAAAAGCGGTGTGTTCGAACACGGCCGGCCGAACAAGATGGTCAACGACTACAGCGCCGATGCCACCCTGCGCTCCATCGAAGACAGCCTCAATCGCCTGCAAACCGACCGCCTGGATATCGTGTGGATTCACGACATTGCCCAGGACTTCTACGGTGACCAATGGCTGGATTATTTCAACCAGGCGCGCACCGGTGCTTTCAAAGTACTGACTCGCCTGCGTGAAGAAGGCGTGATCAAGGCCTGGGGCCTGGGCGTCAATCGCGTCGAGCCTTGCGAATTGACCCTGGACCTGACCGAAGCCCAGCCCGACGGCTTCCTGCTCGCCGGTCGCTACACCTTGCTCGACCACGAACGTGCCTTGCAGCGCCTGATGGACGCGGCCTTGGCACAGAACGTCGAGATCGTGGTCGGCGGCCCCTACAGCTCGGGCATCCTGGCGGGCGGCGCGCATTTTGAATACCAGAAAGCCAGCCCGGCGATCATCAGCAAGGTCGAGCAGATCAAGGCGATTGCCGCGGCCCATGGCGTGAGTGTCAAAGCCGCCGCGCTGCAATTCTCCCTGGCCCATCCGGCAGTGGCGGCAGTGATTCCGGGTGCCAGTCGTCCGGGGCGAATTGCTGAAGACGTCGCGGCGTTGTCAGAGAAGATTCCCGCAGCCTTTTGGCAGGCCCTGCGCGACGCCCGATTGATTTCGGCCCGTGCACCGCTGCCGCTCTAACCACAGGAACGCGAACATGAAAATTGATATCAGTGGCAAAGTCGCAATCGTCAGTGGCAGCACCGCCGGGATCGGCCTGGGCATCAGCCAGGCCCTGGCGCAATCCGGCGCCACGGTGGTAGTGATCGGGCGTGAGTCGAGCAAGGTCGACGAGGCGCTGGCGACGATTCGCCAGGCAGTCCCCGGCGCTGAGCTGCGTGGCCTGGTGGCAGACCTGGGCACGGTCGAGGGCGCCGAAAAACTGTTCGCCGCCGAGCCGCGGGCCGACATCCTGGTGAACAACCTCGGGATCTTCAACGACGTCGATTTCTTCGACGCACCCGACAGCGAGTGGACGCGTTTCTACGAGGTCAACGTGATCTCCGGCGTGCGTTTGTCGCGGCACTACACGCCGGGCATGGTCGAGAAGGGCTGGGGCCGGGTGATCTTTGTGTCGTCGGAATCGGGCGTGGCAACGCCGGCCGACATGATCAACTACGGCGTCACCAAAAGCGCCAACCTGGCGGTGTCCCATGGCCTGGCCAAACGCCTGGCGGGCACCGGGGTGACGGTCAATGCGATCCTGCCGGGGCCGACCTTTACCGATGGCCTGGAGAACATGCTCAAGGACGCGGTGGCCAAGTCCGGGCGCAGTCCTCGGGATGAGGCAGATGTGTTTGTGCGCAACGCGCGGCCGACGTCGATCATCCAGCGCGCAGCGAATGTGGATGAAGTGGCGAATCTGGTGGCGTACATTGCTTCACCGTTATCGTCTGCAACCACCGGTGCCGCGTTGCGGGTCGACGGCGGCGTTGTCGACAGCATGGCGATCTGAATTTCTTGAATGGTTTGGAGTGTGAATCGTGGCAAAAGCATCTGCTGTTATTGAAATCCCGGTTTCGGCCGAACAGGTTTGGCAATTGGTCGGCGGCTTCAATTCGCTGCCGGACTGGCTGCCCTTTATCGTCAAGAGCGAGCCGAGTGACGGCGGCCGTGTGCGCCATCTGCAAACGGCTGATGGTGGTGTGGTGGTGGAGCGTCTGCAACGCTTTGATAACGCGGCACGTACTTACAGCTACTCCATCAGTGAGTCGCCGTTTCCGGTGAGTGAGTATCTGGCGACGTTGAAGGTTGAGGCGCTGGATGACAGCTCTGCGAAGGTGACCTGGTCGGGTGTGTTTACCCCGGTGGCGGGTGTGACGGATGCGGCGGTGGAGGAGTTGTTCAGCGGTGTTTACAGCGGTGGGCTGGAAGCGTTGCGGGGCAATTTCCCTGGCTGAGTGAAGATCAAATGTGGGAGCGGGCTTGCTCGCGAATGCGGTGGATCAGTGCCAGATGGGTTGACTGACACTCCGCATTCGCGAGCAAGCCCGCTCCCACATTGGTTTTGTGGTGTCCTTCAGGCCTCGGGCATTAGCTGTTGGCGGCATTCGAGGGTCAGCTTCGCGCCGCCACTTTCGCTGCTGCCCACTTCCAGTTTGAACCCGTGCAGGTTGATGATCGCGGCCACAATCGACAGCCCCAACCCAAACCCGCTTTGCTGCTGATTCCCTTCGTCCACCCGATAGAAACGCTGGAACACTGCCGCGCGTTCCGCTGCTGGAATTCCGGGGCCGGAGTCGAGCACTTCGATGCGGGTACTGCCGGCATCGTTGACGCCTCGCAGGATCACTTCGCCGCCCGGTGGGGTGAATTTGATCGAGTTGCTCAGCAGGTTGGCCAGGGCTTCGAACAGCAATGCGCGGTCGCCGGTGATCCACGGTAATGAGGCCGGCACTTGCAGCAGCAGTTCCATCTCGCCTTCCTCCGCCAAAGGCAGGTAGAAGTCGTGGAGTTCCTGCAGCAAGGGCAGGGGGTCGAGTACCAGGAAGCCTGAGCGACGTTGGTGGTCTTCCAGTTCGGAAATCCGCAACAGGCCGCGAAAGCGCGCCATCAAGGTGTCGGTCTCGGCGATGGCCGCGTCCAGTTGCAGGGCGTGGGGCGCGTCTTCATCGGCCTGCTGCTGGATCCGGTACAGCTGCGCCCGCAGGCGGGTCAGCGGGGTGCGCAGGTCGTGGGCGATGTTGTCGCACACGCCCTTGACCTCGTTCATCAGCTTCTCGATGCGGTCGAGCATCGCGTTGACGATGGCCGCCAGCATGTCCAGTTCGTCGCGTCGGTCAGACAACGGCAAGCGGTGGGTCAGGTCGCCGGCCACGATGGCTTCGGCGCTGGCCTGGATTCCGCGAATCCGCCGCAACGGACGCCGTCGCAGCAGGTGCCAGCCAGCCGCGCCAGGAATGATCGTCAGAGTAATCCCCCACAGCAGGGCGTGCAGGATGATGCGGGTCACACCGAACAGCGAGCCGTTGGCGCGAACCAAAATCAGCCAGCGGCCATCCTCGGTGTGGGTGGCCACGGCGTCGCAGCTGTCGCGGGGCAGTTTCGGGTCATCGGAATTGATGCAGTTGGCCAGGGCATGGATGTGCCCGTCCATCGGCAGGTCGGGCGGTATCACACGGATCGGGCCGCTGATGGGGTTGAACTGGTTATCGAACAGCCCGTATGCGTCAACGCCCTTCATGTCGAAGGTCATGCTGGTGGTCAGGGCTTCCACCAGTTCTTCGCCGTCAAACCGCTGGAACAAATGCTGGCGCTGCATCAGCGAGTGGCGCGAGAGGTCGCCCAGGTAACCAGAGACCTCGTAGTACAGCACGCCCATCAGAATGCAGCTCCAGGCCACGAACAACGAACTGTAGAGCGCCAGCAGTCGGCTGCTGGAGGAGCGCCAGCCTTTAGAGGGGTTCAGCAATGACATACCCGGAACCTCGTACCGTGCGGATCAGCGGCGTGAGGCCCGGCGGGTCGATTTTTTTGCGCAGGCGACCGATGTGCACATCGATCAGGTTGGTGCCCGGGTCGAAGTGATAACCCCAGACTTCCTCGAAGATCATCATCCGCGACAAGATTTGCCCGGTGTTGCGCATCAGGAATTCCAGCAGTTTGTATTCCGTCGGCAACAGGCTCAGAGGCTGTTCGGCGCGGCTGGCTTCGCGGCTGATCAGGTTCAATTCCAGATCTGCCACGCGCAGTGCGGTTTCGAACTCCTTGACCGTGCTTTTGCGCCGCAGCAGCACTTCGACGCGGGCGGCCATTTCGTCGGAGGCGAACGGTTTGGTCAGGTAGTCATCACCACCGGCGCGCAGGCCGCGTACCCGTTCATCCACGTCGGAGAGGGCGCTGATCATCAGGATCGGTGTGGATACGCCGATGGTGCGCAAGGTGGTGACGATGGCCAGGCCATCCAGTTCCGGGAGCATGCGGTCGAGGGTGATCAGGTCGTAATCACCGCTGACGGCACGCACCAGGCCTTCGCGGCCGTTGTCTACCCAGTCTACGTCCAGTCCATGGCTACTCAGCTCGGCAACGATCTCCCGGGCCGTTACGGCGTCGTCCTCGATGGTCAAAATGCGGGTCATAAGGATTACCTGGTGAGCGATTCACACTGAAGTACGGGCATTTTGCCAAGAAATGATAGCCCGCTTCCTAAATAAAAATTTATGTAGGCACAAACGACACAATTCACCTTACCCCGGTGAATCTGAACGAACGCTGTGTGTGTAGGATTTTTTGCTTCCCATGGCGCGAGCATGGGTTATTTCCTACGAGGAATGCATAACGCCCGCCGCTCCAGGGCATTTCTTGCAAGTTGCATGGTTCAAATTAGTTCAAATTACTTAAGTATTTGAAATATATAGGCTTTTAATTTTGAGACATCTGGCACGTCGCCTGCACTGTCCCTTTTGAGACTTGTAACACTATTTTTCATGCCTGGAGCAAAACAACAATGATCACATCCTCATCCACGCTGCAAGAATCGAGCTCGCTCTCCGGGGTTTCCTGGGGCGCGATCTTTGCCGGGGCCGCTGCCGCGGCTGCGTTGTCCTTGATCCTGGTACTGCTGGGCTTCGGCCTGGGCTTTTCGGCGGTTTCGCCGTGGGCCGACAGTGGCATCAGCGCCAAAGGGCTTGGCATTTCCACCATTGTCTGGCTGGCGGCTACGCAAATCATCGCGTCGGGGATGGGCGGTTACATCGCCGGTCGCCTGCGGGTGAAATGGGCCAATATGCACGGCGATGAGGTGTACTTCCGCGACACCGCCCATGGCTTCCTGGCCTGGGCCGTGGCGACACTGGTGACGGCGGTGTTGATCGTCGGTTCGGTCAGCAGTGTGGTCAGCGGTGGTGTAAAGGCCGGTGCCAGTGTGGTCTCGGGTGCCGCCAGCGGCATGAGCCAGGCAGCGGGTGCTGCCACCAAGGGTGAAGACTTCGGCTACTACGTCGACAGCCTGTTCCGTGATGATCGCCCGGCAGCCGTCAGCGATGACGCGGTGCACGGTGTGGTCGCTCGCATCTTCGCTCGCACCGTGAGCAACAACGGCCAACTGGCGCCTGAAGACCGTGCGTACCTCGCGCAGTTGATCAGCCAGCGTACCAACCTCAGCCAGGCTGATGCCGAGGCGCGTGTAGACCAAGTCTACGGCCAGGCTCAAAAAGCGCTGGATGACGCCAAGTTGAAAGCCAAGCAGGCTGCCGACACGGCTGCGAAAGTGGCGGCCTACACATCGCTGTGGACCTTCGTGGCGCTGTTGATCGGTGCGTTTTTTGCCAGCCTCGCTGCAACCTTTGGCGGTCGTCGCCGGGATGCCGTGGTGTACCTGGAAACCACTCCCCACACCACTCCCGTTCGTTAATTCAAGGAGAACGTCATGCGCTCATTACTGTTGTTTTTCCTCGGTGTGCCTATCCCGGTCATCATCCTGATCGCGATCTTCATGCACTGATCCTGCTGTCCGTTTGAATCAAGCCGCGCCTGCTCCAGCAGGTGCGGCTTTTTGTTGTTTGTTAATTGTTGCTTAACCACCATTTGGCTAAGCTCCCGTCCCATGAGCCGCTATCTGCGTTTTTTCCTGGTCCTGCTGTTGAGTCTTGCGCTTCCCCTGACCGGGATGGCGGGCGTGCCGTCGAGTACCGAGCCGTGCCCGATGCAGATGTCCGATATGCAGATGATGAGCGACATGGCCCCGGACTGTTGTCAGGACGGCGCCACTCCCGCCGACCACAGCAAAAGCTGTAAACCCGGCCAGGAATGCAAGACTGGCGGCATGCTGCAATTGTCGATGCCGGTGCTTAAAGCGCCGGCGACTGTTTCCAATGCGCTGCTGGTCAGCGTCTCTTCTGACTTTATTCCCGACCGCACGCCGTCCGGCGTCTGGCGTCCGCCCCGTACCTGAATCCTGTTGCACCTGAAGACTCGTCCCTGACCCGGGATGGCCTTGCTGTGGGCCGCGTAAAGCGGTGCGCAGCGCAACAGAACAGGACACTTCAAGATGAATTTCCTATGCGTGCGTGCCCTGGTGGTGGGCGTGCTGGCGTGGCCGACGCTGGCGTCTGCGCTGACCCTGGATGATGCCTTGCGCCTGGCGCAAAACAACGCGCCGTCGCTGACGGCTGAATCCTCCAAATTGCAGGCTGCCACTGAGGCGGCGATTCCGGCCGGTGAACTGCCGGACCCGAAACTGGTAGTAGGCCTGCAAAACTTCCCCGTCGGCGGGCCCAATCGCGGGACGCTGTATGGCGATGACATGACCGAGCAAATGATCGGTATCCAGCAACAAGTGCCCAGCCGCGACAAGCGTAAGGCACGGGTTGAGTTGGCCTCGGCCACCGTGGACACGGCTGCCGCCGAGGGCCGGATCGAACGCTTGAACGTACGGCAGGCCACCGCCCAGGCGTGGATTCGCGCCTATTCGGTGGGACGCAAAGAGGCATTGTTCAAGGACTTCTATCAGCAGAATCGCCTGCTGCAAGACACCGTGCGTGCGCAACTGGCCGGTGGTCGCGGGCAGCTCTCCGACGCAGTGATCCCGAAGCAGGAAGCGGCTGACTTGGCCGAACGCGAAGATGAGCTGATCCAGCAACGCGCCCAGGCCCGCGCGGCGCTCAAGCGCTGGATCGGCCCGGCTGCCAGTGAAGCCCCCAGCGGGCAGTTGCCGAACTGGAAAATCGACACCACGGGCCTCACCCACAACCTGCATCAGCATCCGGTTCTGCAAGCCTTTGTACCGCGCACCCGCGAGGCCGAAGCCCGGCTGAACGAGGCCAAGGCGCAAAAGACCTCGGACTGGAGTTGGGAAGTGGACTACCAACACCGAGGACGCGAATACGGCGACATGGTCAGCCTGCAATTCACCTTCGATTTGCCGATCTTCCCCGGTCGCCGGCAGAACCCCGGTATCGCCGCCAAACAGGCCGAACTCGACCAACTGGACGCCGAGCGCGAAGCCAAGACCCGTGAACACACCCAGGAACTCGAAGACGACCTGGCCAACTATCAACGCCTGGACCGCGCCGTGCAGCGCAGCCAGGACAGCCTGGTGCCGCTGGCCGAGGAGAAGGTGTCCCTGAGCCTGGCGGGGTATCGCGCGGGCAAGGGCGACCTGATGAACGTGGTCAGCGCCCGCCGTGAGCTGGTCGAGGCACGCTTCAAACAGATTGATGCCATTGAGCAGCGCGCCCTGACCGGCGCCCAGCTGTATTTCGCTTACGGGGAACCCGCCAATGAATAACCGAATCGTGAATATGGCCCTGTTGGGCGGCGTCCTGCTGCTGGGTCTGGGTGGCGGCTATTGGCTGGCGCAGATGCGCGCGGCACAACCGGCCATGGCCGGGGCGATGCAGGCGCCGGACGAGAAAAAGGCGCTGTACTGGTACGACCCGATGTACCCGCAGCAGAAATTCGACAAGCCGGGCAAGTCGCCTTTCATGGACATGCAGTTGGTGCCGCGTTACGCCGGTGGTGCCGAAGAGAGTGCGTCGATTCAAATCGATTCGAGCCTGACCCAGAACATCGGCGTACGCCTGGCGAGTGTCAGTCGCGGCGTGCTGGCGTCGAGTCTTGATCTGTCGGGGATCCTGACCTTCAACGACCGCGATGTGGCAGTGGTGCAGGCTCGCGCTGCTGGATATGTAGAGCGGGTTTACGCCCGTGCGCCGGGTGATGTGCTCAAGGCTCAGGCGCCCCTGGCTGACATTCTGGTGCCCGAATGGGCCGCCGCCCAGGAAGAGTTTCTTGCTCTGCGACATAGCGATCCAGGGTTGTTGACTGCCGCCCGCCAGCGCCTGCGCTTGACTGGAATGCCTGCCGGGTTGATCACGCAGATGGAGCGCAGCGGCCGGGTGCAATCGGTGATGACCATGACCACCCCGTTAGGCGGCGCGTTGCAAACCCTGGACGTTCGCGAGGGCATGACCGTTGCGGCCGGACAAACCCTCGCGCGAGTTAACGGCCTGGGCACTGTGTGGCTGCAAGTCGCTGTGCCTGAAGCCCAGGGCGGCGCATTGGTGGTCGGGCAAACCGTCGAGAGCCGTTTTGTCGGGCTACCGGGCCAGGTATTCAAAGGCACCGTCGCCGCAATCCTGCCAGCCACCGCCATGGACAGCCGCACCGTGCAGTTGCGAGTCGAACTGCCCAACCCTGACGGCAGGTTGCGCCCCGGCATGACCGCCCAGGCACGACTGGCCCAATCGACCGGGCAATCGGTGCTGTTGCTGCCGAGCGAGACGTTGATTCGTACCGGCAAACGCGCGCTGGTGATGGTGGCCGGGGAGGGCGGACGTTATCGCCCGGTGGAAGTCCAGGTGGGCGCAGAAAACCAGGACCAGACCGTCATCGTTTCAGGCCTGCAGGAAGGCCAGCAGGTAGTCGCCTCGGGTCAATTTCTGCTGGACTCTGAAGCAAGTTTGAAGGGGATTACCACTCAGGCGTCCGACAGTTTTTCAAATAAAGGGGCCATGGACGGCATGAGCATGCAACCGGGAGCCCGGCCATGATCGCCCTGTTGATTCGCTGGTCGGTGGCCAACCGCTTTTTGGTGTTGCTGGCGACGTTATTCGTGACCGCGTGGGGCCTGTGGTCGATCCAGAACACTCCGGTGGACGCGCTGCCGGACCTTTCGGATGTGCAGGTGATCATCCGCACGCCATACCCGGGCCAGGCGCCGCAAATTGTCGAGAATCAGGTCACTTACCCGATGACCACCACCATGCTCTCGGTGCCGGGGGCGAAGACCGTGCGCGGCTTTTCGTTCTTCGGCGACAGCTACGTCTACGTGCTGTTCGACGAAGGCACCGACCTGTATTGGGCACGTTCGCGGGTGCTGGAATACCTGAGCCAGTTGCAGGCGCGCTTGCCGGCATCTGCCAAGCCGGCGCTGGGCCCGGATGCCACCGGTGTTGGCTGGATCTATCAGTACGCGCTGGTGGACCGCACCGGCAAACATGACCTGGCGCAGTTGCGCTCTTTGCAGGACTGGTTCCTCAAGTTCGAACTCAAGACCCTGCCCAACGTCGCCGAAGTGGCGACCATCGGCGGCCAGGTCAAGCAGTATCAGGTACAGATCGATCCCCTGGCCCTGGCCAGTCGCGGTATCACCCAGGCGCAAGTGGTGGAAGCCATCGGCAAGGCCAATCAGGAAACCGGCGGCTCGGTGTTGAACATGGGCGAGTCGGATTACATGGTGCGCGCCTCCGGCTACCTGAAAACCCTGGAAGATTTCCGCGCCATTCCCCTGCGGCTCGACACCAACAACGTGCCAGTGACCCTCGGCGATGTAGCGACGATTCAATTGGGCCCGGACATGCGCCGAGGCATCAGCGAGCTGGATGGCGAAGGCGAAGCCGTGGGCGGCGTGGTGATCCTGCGCAGCGGCAAGAACGCCCGCGAGGCCATCGCGGCGGTCAAGACCAGGCTGGAACAACTGAAAACCAGCCTGCCACCCGGTGTTGAAATCGTCACCACCTACGATCGCAGCAAACTCATCGACCGCGCCGTGGACAACCTCAGCCATAAACTGCTGGAAGAGTTTCTGGTGGTGGCGCTGGTGTGCGGGATTTTCCTGTGGCACCTGCGCTCGTCCCTGGTGGCGATCATCTCGTTGCCGGTAGGGGTGCTGATTGCCTTTATCGTCATGCGCTTCCAGGGGATCAACGCCAACATCATGTCCTTGGGCGGGATTGCGATTGCCATCGGCGCGATGGTCGATGGCGCGGTGGTGATGATCGAGAATGCCCACAAGAAAATCGAGGCCTGGCACCACGCACATCCGAATCGCGAATTGAAGGGCGAGGAGCATTGGAAGGTCATCACTGATGCGGCGGTGGAGGTGGGGCCGGCGCTGTTTTTCTGCCTGCTGATCATCACCTTGTCGTTTATCCCGGTGTTCACCCTGCAAGCCCAGGAAGGCCGGTTGTTCGGCCCGCTGGCCTACACGAAGACCTACGCCATGGCCGCAGCGGCAGGGTTGTCGGTGACCTTGATCCCGGTGCTGATGGGGTACTGGATTCGCGGGCGCATTCCCGACGAGCAGCGCAACCCGCTGAATCGCGGCCTGATCAAACTCTATCAACCGGCCCTCGAAGCCGTATTGCGCTGGCCGCGCATGACCCTGCTGGTGGCGCTGCTGATGGTCGCGAGTGCGCTGTGGCCGATGTCGCACCTGGGCGGTGAATTCCTGCCGCCGCTGGATGAAGGCGACTTGCTGTACATGCCTTCGGCGCTGCCGGGATTGTCGACGCAAACCGCAGGCGCGTTGCTGCAGCGTACCGACCGCTTGATCAAGAGCGTGCCGGAAGTCGCCCATGTGTTCGGCAAGGCCGGCCGCGCAGAAACGGCCACCGACCCGGCGCCGCTGGAAATGTTCGAAACCACCATTGAGTTCAAGCCGCGAGATCAATGGCGCCCCGGCATGACCCCGGAAAAACTGGTGAAGGAACTCGACCGCGTGGTGCAGGTGCCGGGGCTGACCAACATCTGGATTCCGCCGATCCGCAACCGCATCGACATGCTCGCTACGGGGGTCAAAAGCCCGATCGGCGTCAAGGTCGCGGGCACTAGCCTGATGGAAATCGACGCGGTAACCCAGGCCGTGGAAAAGGTCGCCAAGACGGTGCCCGGCGTGAGCTCCGCCCTGGCCGAACGCCTGACGGGCGGGCGCTACATCGACGTGGATATCAATCGCCCGGCAGCCGCGCGTTATGGCCTGAACATCAGCGATGTGCAGTCCATCGTCTCCGGGGCGATTGGCGGTGAAAACATCGGCGAGACGGTCGAAGGCCTCGCGCGTTTCCCCATCAACCTGCGCTACCCGAAAGAATGGCGCGATTCGGTGGCGGCGTTAAGCAACCTGCCGATTTATACGCCGTCGGGCAGCCAGATCACCTTGGGCGCCGTGGCCAACATCAAGGTCACCGAAGGCCCGCCGATGCTCAAGAGCGAAAACGCCCGGCCTTCCGGCTGGGTGTACATCGACGTGCGCGATCGCGACTTGGCGTCGGTGGTGAAGGACTTGCGTGCGGCGATCAACCAGCAGGTGCAGTTGCAACCGGGCATGAGCCTCAGCTACTCGGGGCAGTTCGAGTTCCTGGAGCGGGCCAATGAACGCTTGAAGCTGGTAGTGCCGGCGACCTTGCTGATCATCTTCGTGCTGCTGTACCTGACGTTCCGCCGGGTGGATGAGGCGCTGCTGATCCTGGCCACGTTGCCGTTCGCACTGACCGGTGGGGTCTGGTTGCTGTACTGGCTGGGCTTCAACCTGTCGGTGGCGACCGGCGTCGGGTTTATTGCATTGGCGGGGGTGTCGGCCGAGTTCGGCGTGATCATGCTGCTGTACCTGAAAAACGCCTGGGCTGAACGCCAAGGAGGAGGGGACCAGGCCCTGCTGGAAGCCATCACCGAAGGCGCCGTATTGCGCGTGCGCCCCAAGGCGATGACCGTCGCCGTAATCATCGCCGGCTTGCTGCCGATCCTGTTGGGCGGCGGCACCGGCAGCGAAGTCATGAGCCGAATTGCCGCGCCAATGATTGGCGGCATGCTCACGGCACCCTTGCTCTCCCTCTTCGTTATCCCGGCGGCGTACCGCCTCATGCGTCGCCCCCGAACCTGATGGCTTACACATAACCTGTGGCGAGGGAGCTTGCTCCCGTTGGACTGCGCAGCAGGCCCATTTTTTGGGGCCGCTTCGCGCCCCAGCGGGAGCAAGCTCCCTCTCCACACTTAATCCTCTACAAATTCAGACCTCCTCAGTCCTGACCCACCGCTCCTCCTTGGCCGCCACCCGAATCGCCGTAGCCAACCGCTCAACCTCCCAAGCCGCTGCAAAATCCGTCCCATCGCTACCGTTCCCAGCCAACGCCATCACCAACTCATGCACCTCCAGCGTCTTCAACTCGTTGTACCCCAACTGATGCCCCGGTGCCGGGCTGAACGCGGCATATCCGGGCAGCGAAGGCCCCGCCAGCAACCGCTGAAACCCATCCTGCCCAACCCGAAACAGCTGCAACTCATTCAACCGTTCCTGATCAAACAACAACGTGCCCCGCGTGCCACTGATCTCAAAGCTCAGGTGATTCTTATACCCATGCTTCAGCCAACTACTGCTCACCGTCCCCCGCGCACCATTGGCAAACCGCAGCAACGCATGCACCTGATCGTCCACCGCAATCTCCCGCAGCGTGTCACTTCCGGCAGTAGCAGGCCGTTGCCCATGCACCGTTTGCGTATCGGCACACACACTCAGCACATCCCCCACCAGGTACCGCGCCATCGACAGCAAGTGACTGCCCAAATCCGCCAACGCACCGCCGGCATGCCCCACCTCACAGCGCCACGACCACGGCGACGATGCATCCGCCATGAAATCCTCGCTGAATTCCCCCTGGAAACTGATGATCTCTCCCAATTCACCACTGGCGATCAACTGCCGGGCCAGGCCAATCATCGGGTTGTGCTGATAGTTGTAGCCGACCCGCGTCACTACCCCGGCCTTGCTCGCCGCATCACGCATGGCTGCCGCCTGTTCCAGGCTCACCGCCAGCGGCTTCTCGCAATACACCGCCTTGCCCGCCGCCAGCGCAGCCATGGCCATCGGGTAGTGCAAATGGTTAGGGGTAGTGATGGCGACGACATCGACCTTGGGATCGTCGATCAACTGCAGCCAGTCGCCATGGGCCTGGGCAAACCCCCAGTCCGCGGCGCAGCGTGTCGCGCGTTCGGTATCGGCATCGGCCAGGGCGGCCAGTGTGAGCTTCACCGGCAGCTCAAACACCGCCCGCGCGTTATTGAATGCCAGAGCGTGGGCACGCCCCATAAAGCCTGTGCCAATCAGGCCGATTCCGAGTTCGCGCATAGCCGGGTTCCTTCGAATTATTGTTTTGAGAAGGCTATTTATGGAATAAATATTCCCAAAACTCAATACATAGAATAAAAATTCATTTCAAGGCTCTCCATTCATCCCGTGGCGAGGGAACTTGCTCCCGCTGGGCTGCGTAGCGGCCCCAAAAAGCGTAGGAGCGCTGCGCACTCCAGCGGGAGCAAGCTCCCTCGCCACGATCACCGCTGCTGATAGTGCTACATTCAGCAGTGGCTCAAAGCCCCTCCAGTTAACAAAACATAACGTAGCGCCGATTGTCAGACGATTCCAAAGCCCGCTAGGATGGCCCAGCTTGCCCAAGGCGCTCTAGGTTGCAGGTTTCAGGGCTCTGAAAGGCAAGACGACCTAACAATAATAAATGGGAGAAAGGTCTATGAGTGAGCCTGTCATGGGTGTGGTGTTTTTCCGCCCGAAGGCCACGCGCAGGGTCGCATTGCTGGCCACAGCGCTCTCGTTGCTGGGGGTTGTCGCGTTGTCGACATCGGCCCACGCCGCCACTGAAACCACCGCCGCAGCGGTGTTTGCCATTGATTCCCCCAAGGCTGCCAAAAGCCTGATGATCGACGTGGTGCACGCAGGCAAACGCCTGGTCGCGGTCGGTGATCGCGGGCACATCCTCTATTCCGACGACCAGGGCGCGACCTGGAGCCAAGCCAAAGTCCCCACCCGGCAACTGCTGACCGCGGTGTTTTTCGCCGATGACAAACACGGTTGGGCGGTGGGCCATGACGCACAGATCCTCGCCACCACCGACGGCGGCCTGAGCTGGACTCAACAATTCCAGGACCTCAAGCGCGAAGCGCCGCTGCTCGACGTGTGGTTCAAGGACGCCAGCAATGGCTTTGCCGTGGGCGCGTACGGTGCGCTGATCGAAACCACCGACGGCGGCAAGGCTTGGGACGACGTCAGCGACCGCCTCGACAACGAAGACCAGTTCCACCTCAACGCCATCGCCCAGGTGAAAGACGCCGGGCTGTTTATCGTCGGTGAGCAGGGCAGCATGTTCCGCTCCCATGACGAGGGGCAAACCTGGGAAAAACTCGAAGGCCCCTACGAGGGCTCGCTGTTCGGCGTGATCGGCACGGCCCAGGCGCAAACCCTGTTGGCCTACGGCCTGCGCGGCAACCTGTTTCGCTCCACGGATTTTGGCAGCACCTGGGAGCCGGTGGAGCTGAACGCCACCCGTGGCGCGCTGGAGTTCGGCTTGTCGGGCGCGACCCTGCTGGACGACGGCTCGATCGTAGTGGTGGGCAACGGCGGCAGCGTGGTGGTCAGCCACGATGACGGCCTGACCTTCAGCGTATTCAATCGCCCGGACCGCATTTCGTTGTCGGCGGTCACGGCGGCGGGCAACGGCAACTTGATTCTGGTGGGGCAGGGCGGCGTTCGCGTGGCGGGTCCAACTGGCGCCGAGCCGACAAAACAATAAGAAGGCGGGGACACCATGAGCAGTCATCACAACGACAAGGCCACGTTTCTCGAGCGCCTGATTTTCAATAACCGCCCGGCAGTGATCACGATCTGCCTGCTGGTGAGTATTTTCCTGTTCTGGCAGGCGACGTTGATTCGCCCGTCCACCAGCTTCGAAAAAATGATCCCGCTCAAGCACCCCTTCATCGAGAAGATGATGGAGCACCGCAACGACCTGGCGAACCTGGGCAACACGGTGCGCATCTCGGTGGAGGCCAAGGACGGCGACATCTTCACGAAGGAGTACATGGAGACCCTGCGCCAGATCAACGACGAGGTGTTCTACATCTCCGGCGTCGACCGCTCCGGGCTCAAGTCCCTGTGGAGCCCAAGTGTACGCTGGACCGAAGTCACGGAAGAGGGCTTTGCCGGCGGTGAAGTGATCCCCCAGAGCTACAACGGCTCGCCGGAAAGCCTCGATCAGTTGCGCAACAACGTGCTCAAGTCCGGGCAAGTCGGGCGGTTGGTGGCCAACGATTTCAAGTCGAGCATCGTCGACATTCCGCTGCTGGAGTCCTACCCGGACCCACAAGACCAGGGCAAGCTGCTGGCCCTGGACTATCGCAAGTTCTCCCATGAACTCGAAGACAAGATCCGCGACAAGTTCGAAGCACAGAACCCCAACGTCAAAATCCACATCGTCGGGTTTGCCAAGAAGGTCGGCGACCTGATCGACGGCCTGGTGATGGTGGTGATGTTCTTCGGTATCGCCTTCGTCATCACCCTGGTGCTGCTGCTGTGGTTCACCAACTGCCTGCGCAGTACCGTCGCGGTGTTGAGCACCACGTTGGTGGCGGTTATCTGGCAACTTGGATTGATGCATGCCCTGGGTTTCGGGCTGGATCCGTACTCGATGCTGGTGCCGTTCCTGATCTTCGCCATCGGTATTTCCCACGGCGTACAGAAGATCAACGGCATCGCCCTGCAATCCAGTGATGCCGACAACGCCCTGACCGCCGCCCGGCGTACGTTCCGCCAGTTGTTCCTGCCGGGAATGATCGCGATCCTCGCCGATGCGGTCGGCTTTATCACCCTGCTGATCATCGACATCGGCGTGATCCGTGAACTGGCCATCGGCGCCTCGGTCGGTGTGGCGGTGATCGTGTTCACCAACCTGATCCTGCTGCCGGTCGCGATCTCCTACGTCGGCATCAGCAAACGCGCCATCGAGCGCAGCAAGAAAGACGCACACCGCGAACACCCGTTCTGGCGCCTGCTGTCGAAATTCGCCAGCCCCAAAGTCGCGCCGGTATCGATTGCGTTGGCATTGGTCGCCTTCGGTGGCGGCCTCTGGTACAGCCAGAACCTGAAGATCGGCGACCTCGACCAGGGCGCGCCGGAGCTGCGCCCGGATTCGCGCTACAACAAGGACAACAACTTCATCATCAGCAACTACTCCACCAGCTCCGACGTGCTGGTGGTGATGGTCAAGACGCCGCCGGAAGGCTGCTCGCGTTATGAAGCCATGGCGCCCATCGACCAGTTGATGTGCAAGATGCAGAACACCGAAGGCGTGCAGTCGGCCATCTCGTTGGTGACCGTGTCCAAGCAGATGATCAAGGGCATGAACGAGGGCAACCTGAAATGGGAAACCCTGTCGCGTAACCCGGATGTGCTGAACAACTCCATCGCCCGTGCCGATGGCCTGTACAACAACAATTGCTCCCTGGCGCCGGTGCTGGTGTTCCTCAACGACCACAAGGCCGAAACCCTCGACCGCGCGGTGCATGCGGTGCAGGACTTCGCCAAGGAGAACAACAAGGCGGGCCTGGAATTCATCCTCGCCGCCGGTAACGCCGGGATCGAAGCCGCCACCAACGAGGTGATCAAGGAATCCGAGCTGACCATCCTGATCCTGGTGTACCTGTGCGTGGCCACCATGTGCATGATCACCTTCCGCTCCTGGGCGGCGACCCTGTGCATCGTGCTCCCACTGGTGCTGACCTCGGTGCTGGGCAATGCGCTGATGGCGTTCATGGGCATCGGCGTCAAGGTCGCGACCTTGCCGGTGGTGGCGCTGGGCGTGGGGATTGGCGTGGACTACGGCATCTACATCTACAGTCGCCTGGAGAGTTTCCTGCGCGCCGGTTTGCCGTTGCAGGAAGCCTATTACCAGACGCTCAAATCCACCGGTAAAGCGGTGTTGTTCACCGGCTTGTGCCTGGCGATCGGCGTGGCGACGTGGATCTTCTCGGCGATCAAGTTCCAGGCTGACATGGGCCTGATGCTGACCTTCATGCTGCTGTGGAACATGTTCGGCGCGCTGTGGCTGCTGCCGGCGCTGGCACGCTTCCTGATCAAGCCCGAGAAGCTGGCGGGGCAGAAGGGCAATTCGTTGTTCGCTCACTGATTCATCGCTGTTCGCCAAAACGCCGTGGCCTGTGCCACGGCGTTTTGCATTGCGCGGGCTTAGGTCGATGCAACGATTTGACCTATCATGGGGTCTTTCCTCTTGATGATTGATGGTTATGACTGCTGACACCGCTACCTTGCTCAATGCTTTTGAAGACTGCCAGATGGTTGAAATCGATGGCCTGCACACTTTCGATTTCAGCCTGGATGACCAGAAGTTGTTGATCATCTGCATGGACGGTCGTGACAAGAAGCACTGGAGATTCAGCCTGGAGCAGGTCAAGGCGGCGACCTTTGATCAAACCTTGCAAAGCTGGACCCTTACCGGTGACTCGGGCGAACACCGCCTGGTCTGCATGAGCGGCGTCACCGGCAACAATAATGACGAGGATGAAGCGGATGATGATGCGTAAATTCTGGCCCCTGCTGATGGCCGGCAGTGTAGGCGCGATGTCGGTCCAGGCCGCGCCGGTGGATACCTATGAATTGCTCGTCGGCAGCTACACCGCCGGCACCAGCGAAGGCATCTATCGCCTGCAGTTCGACAGCCGTACCGGGCAGTTCAGCGGCCAGCCGGTGCTCGCCGCCAAGACGGCCAACCCGTCGTGGCTGACCCTGTCCAAAGACCAGAAGCACCTGTTTGTGGTCAACGAAAACGGCCCGGGCCAAAAAGACCCGGTGGGGCGCGTCAGCAGCTACAGCATCGACCCGAAGAACCATCAACTGACCCTGATCAACCAGGTGCAGAGCCTGGGCAACGAGCCGACTCATTCCAGCCTGGCCAGTGACGGGCGCTACCTGTTCGTCGCCAACTATTCGGTGCTGGAAGATCCGGGCGGCAGCCTCGCGGTGTTGCCGGTAGATGCCCAAGGCAAGCTGTCGCCGCCGGTGCAGTTGAGCGGGCACCCGGCCAGCCGGGTCAACCCGGAGCGTCAGGCCTCCAACCACGTGCATTCGGTGGTGTCTTCGCCGGATGGCAAATACGTGTTTGTTCAGGACCTGGGGGCGGACAAGATCTTTGCCTACCACTACGATCCCAAGGCCAACCACGAACTGCCGCTGACCCCGGCCGATCCTGCGTTCGTGCAATTGCCACCGGGCAGCGGCCCGCGGCACCTGCTGTTCACCGCAGACGGCAAGCACGCGTGGCTGACCACCGAGATGAGCGCACAAGTGGCGGTGTTTGACTACAACGATGGCAAGCTGACCCAGAAGCAACTGGTCAACTTTGCCGACGGCCAACCGGTGTCCGACAAGGCCGGCGCCGCGTTGCACACCTCAAGCGACGGCAAGTTCCTCTACGTGAGCAACCGAGGCACCGCCAACCAGATGCTGGTGTTTGCCATCGACCCGGCCACCGCGCAGTTGAAAGAGATCCAGCGCCGCTCGGTGGAAGGTGATCATCCCCGGGAGTTCGCCCTGGACCCCAGCGGCAAGTTCCTGCTGATCGCCAACCAGAAGAGCAACGAGATTGTGGTGGTCGAGCGCGACCCCAAGACCGGTCTTTTGGGCAAAACCGTGCAGAAACTGGCGATTGATGCCCCCAGCGACCTCAAGTTCCTGGTGCGACAATAAGCCACAGGCCCCGCAGTGCGGGGCCTGACTTGCTGTATTAATACTATTAATAGCGGCTAGTGTTTCAATGAATTTCTAAGGCTAACCCCTCGGGCGTAAGTTTGGTTCCAAGGCCAACACAGGCCACCCAGCCAACCGAACACAAGGGTTACCGACATGAACTTCAATCTCTTCTCGATCATCGCCGCTTCCGCTGTTTCCGCCACCGTAGCGTTGCCAGCCAGCGCCAGCGTCGAAATCAGCAGCAAAAAAACCAGCACCAGCGCCTACACCCAGAAATACCTGCAACAAAGCGCCAACTTCTATGCAGCGCTGGACCACAAAATCCAGAACTGATCTTGAAGCTGATGAAGATCAAATGTGGGAGCGGGCTTGCTCGCGAAAGCGCCGGGTCAGTCTATACATGGGCTGACTGATACACCGCCTTCGCGAGCAAGCCCGCTCCCACATTTTGTCCTGTGACAGTCTCAGGGTTTTGCCATTACGGCGATGAACAAAGGCGATTCCAGAAACCGCTGCAACCAGTCCTGCAACCGCGGATACGGCGCCCGTCCAAACCACTCCCGATCCACATGCGCAAACTGCCGCACAAACGGCGCCAGTGCCACATCCGCCAGGCTCAAGTGCCCGGCCAGCAAATACTCGCGCTGCGCCAGTAACCCCTCCAGCTTCGACAAAAACACCTCACCCTCGGCCCGATAGTGCTCCATCGGCTGCTCCGGATAGCGCTCGGCATACTTGTATCGATTCAATTGATGTTTGAAGCCCTGATCATTCTCTTCAATCAGCGCCTGCGTCGCCTCGTCATCCTCAAGCAACCATCCCTCAGGATCGTTCTGCGCCAGTGCCCAGCGTATGATCGCCAGGCTCTCATCGATCACCCGGCCATCCACGCTCAGCACCGGCACCGTGCCTTTGGGTGACAGCGCCAGCATTTCAGCCGGCTTGGCCTTGAGACTGACCTCAATGATCTGCACCGCCACCCCCGAATACCGCAGGGCCATCCGCGCCCGCATCGCATACGGGCAACGGCGGAACGAATACAACACCACTTCGCTCACTTGACCTCCAGGGTGCTCAAGCCATTGCCCTGGCGCTTGACCTGAATCTGCACCGGAATCCGCTCGTGCATTTCCTGCACATGGGAAATCACCGCCACCTTGCGGCCCTGGGCCTGCAAGCCGTCGAGGGCGTCCATCGCCAGTTGCAGCGACTCGGGGTCCAGACTGCCAAAGCCTTCGTCGATAAACAGCGACTCAATCTTCAGCGTACTCGACGCCATCGACGCCAGGCCCAAGGCCAGGGCCAGCGAGACGAGGAACGTCTCGCCACCCGACAACGAATGCACCGAGCGCAGTTCGTCGCCCATTTCCGTGTCGAGCACCAGCAGGCCGAGCATGCTGCCGCCGCGTTTGAGGCGGTAACGGCGTACCAGTTGGCGCAGTTGCACGTTGGCGTGGTGCACCAGCAGGTCGAGGTTGTAGGCCTGGGCGATCTTGCGGAAGGTATCGCCGGTGGCTGAACCAATCAGCGCATTCAGGCGTGCCCAGCGTTGCCATTCTTCGTAGGCCTTGGCGATCTCGGCCGCCAAGGCCTGGTTGGCATCCTGGCGGCGCTGGTCGTCGGCCTGTTGGGCACGCAGTTCGGCGCAGTGTTTTTCGCCAATGATCAGCGCGGCGTTGAGTTCGGCCAGGGCGCTGTCCAGTTGCTCGGCGTCGAGGTTGCCGTTGTGCAGCGCCTGGTGATCCTTGAGCCGCTGTTCGCGCTCTTGCAGCAACACCTTGGCCTGCTCGATGGCTTTTTCGCTGTGTTGCAGTTGCTGGCGTAGCTCGGCCACCTGCGGTTCATCGAAGGCCACCAGGCGCGCCAGGCCTTCGTCATCGAGTTCCGGGTGCAAGGCACGCCAGTCACTCAGGCGCGTGGTGAGTGCCTGGTGCTCGGTGTCCAGAGATTGTTGGCGTTCTTGCAGCGACTTGAGGTCGGCGGCCAGTTGGATCAGCTGGTTGCGGGTGTCCTGCAGCTGTTGGTTGGCCTCGTTCTCATGCTGCCGCGCCTGGTCGACGGCCAGGTCCAGTTGCTGTTGCCAGTGTTCGGCGCTGGGGTTTTCGCCCAGCAGGCCGGCGAGTTTTTCCTTGGCGGCGTGTTGCAGGGCGCTTTGTTCGGCGAGCTGTTTTTGCAAGGTCTCCAACTGCTGCTGACGATGCTGCTGGCGGTCCTGTTCTTTCTCGATGGCTTGCTGGCGCTGTAGCTGCTCCGCCAGTTCTTCTTTTTGGTTATCCAGCTGCTCCAGGCGCTGGCTGACCTGCTGGTCGAGCAGCATGAAGGTTGCCGCCGGCTCGCTGCGCAGGCCGTCGAGGGTCTCGGCGGGTAACAGGCTGGCGAAGGCGTTGAGTTCTTCGTCCAGGCGTTCGCGGTCGTTGGACAGTTCCCGCTGCTGGTCGATCAGCAATTGGCGTGCCTGTTGGCTGGCGTCCTGGGCGGCGTGCAGTTGTTGCTGCATACGGCCGGCATTCTGTTGCAGGTTGAGCAGGGCGCCTTGGCGTTGTTCATCCTGGGCGAGGCTTTGGCTGAGCTGGCTCAGTTGCTGGGCGAGCCATGCGTCGCGCTTGGCCACGTCCTGGTTGAACAGCGAGGCGGACAGCGGGTGGGCTTCAAGGCTCGGTACCAAGGCCTGCAACTGGGTGGCGAGTTGCTCCTGCTGTTGCAGGAACTCCTTTTGCTGGGCGATCAGGCCGCCCACTTCGCCGCGCAACTCAGTGAGTTTTTCCTTGAGTACATCCACGGCTTGCTGCGCGTTGGCCTCTTCGCTTTCGTCGTGGCGGGTCAGGCTTTGCAGCATCGCTTCGGGTTGGTGATACGGGTGCTCGACACTGCCGCAGACCGGGCATGGTTGGTCATCCTGAAGCTGGCCGCGCAATTCCTCGACACTGGCACTGCGGGCCAAACGCTGACGTTCCAGCAATTGCTTGGTGACGGTCAGGGTCTGCTCGGCGACGGTCAGCTCGGCCTTGGCTTGCAGGCCGCTCTGGTTCAACAGTTCACGTTGTTGCTGTGCGAGGGTTTGCTTTTGCGTCAGGGCCTGGCTCTGGCTATCCAGTTGCTGATGGCTGTCCCACAGCCGCGCCAAATCTTCAAACGCTCGATGTTGCTTGCGGTTGTCCTGAAGCAGGCTGCCCAGCAACTGGATCTGTTCGGCCACCGCATGGGGTTCGGCGCCGGCTTCGTGGTACAGCAGGTCCAGCGCTTCGCGTTGCGCGGTCCACTTTTCGCCGAGGCGGGTGGCGCGTTCTTCCAGTTGCGGCAGTTCGGCCTGGCCTTTATTGAGGCGATTGCCGATCAGCATCAGCTGTTGCAAGCGGTCGCGGTAGGCGCTCCATGCATCGCTCAAGGGGGCGAGTGCGGCACTGCGTTCAAGCTCTGCGGCCAGCCGGTGCAGGCGTTCGGCAACGAGTTTTTGTTTGTCGAGCAACCCGGTCAACGTGGCCTGACCTTCCACACAGGCGGCTTCGCCCAGCTGTTTTTCTTCGCTGCGCTTGGCCAGCTCACGGGTCAAGTGGGCGAGGGTGGTTTGTTCCTCGAAAGCCTGACGTAGCAGGGGGACCGCATCGGCCTGTTGTTTCAGGGCCTGGGCGAGAGCGGCGTGCACGTCGGCCTGCTGCTGTTGCAGTTGGGTCTGGCGGGTGTGCAGCGCGGTTTGTTGCTCAAGGTGCTGCTGGATCTGCGCAGCGAGGGGCTGCAACTGTGTGGTCAGTTCAGCCTGGCGGGCGAAGTGATGACGTTGCGGCGCCAGTTGTTCCAGGCGGCTGAGGTCCAGGCGTTGCGGGCCCTGGCTTTCCCAATGTTGCTGGGCCTGTTGCAGTTGCTCGACCGCGCCTTGTTGGCGCTCCTGCCATTCCCGCAGTTCCTTGAGCCAGGTGTGCTGCAGCTCAAGCTGCTTGAGCTGCGCTTGCTGGGTCTTGAGCTGCTGCTGGGCGGCAGCCAGCTGTGCGTCCAGCTCGGCGCGGGCTTCAGGGGCCAGCGGGGTGACGCCGGTGGCCTGGTCTTGCAGGTGTTTGTGGGCGTCCCGGGCGTCCTTGGCCTTATCGAAGGCGCGGCGGCCGAGTTGGGTGTAGAGCGCGGTGTCGGTGAGCTTTTCCAGCAGTTCGCTGCGCTCGTTGTCGTTGGCCTTGAGGAACGCACTGAACTCGCTTTGCGCCAGCAACACGGCGCGGGTGAACTGCTCGAAGTTCAAGCCCAGGGCCAGTTCCAGCTGGGTCTTGTATTCGGTTTTCTGGCTGGCCAGCAGTTGCTCGCTGTCGAGGTCGATCAGGCTTTGGCGGCTGGCTTGCAGCTTGCCGCTGGCCTTGTCCCGGGCGCGGTTGGCTTCCCAACGGGCGCGGTAGCGACGGCCACTGACGCCGACAAAGTCCACTTCGGCATAACCGCCGCCCGTGCCCCGGCGAATCAGGGTGCGTGGGTCGCCGATGGAAATGTCGGTGTCGGCATCCGGCATCTTCGCCTGGCCGGTATCGCCCAGGCGCGGCACCGCGCCAAACAGCGCCAGGCATAACGCATCAAGCAAGGTACTTTTACCGGCACCCGTGGGCCCGGTAATCGCGAACAGCCCGGCACTGGCCAGGGGCTCGGCGGTAAAGTCGATTTCAAACGGTCCCGCCAGGGAGGCGAGGTTTTTCAGGCGAATGGCAAGGATCTTCATGGCTGTTCGCCCTCCTGTTGTACTTCCTGGAGCAGCACGGCGAAGTCCTTGAGGGTCTGTTCGTCCACTTCACTGCCGTAGCTTTCCTGCCAGGCGCGGCTGAACAATTCCTGGGGCGTGAGCTGGTCGAGCTCGATCAGGCGGTCTTCCTGGCTGTCTTCGCGGCTGCCCGCGCCTGCGTATTCAGCGGCGATGCGCACCAGGCGCACGGCCTTGCCTTGCAGGGCGTTTTCCACTTGCTGACGCAGGTCGGGTTGCGGCTCGTCGAGGCGCACCCGCACTTCCAGCCAGGGTTGGCGCTGGGTTTCGGCCAGCAGGTCGATGTCGGGCAGGTCGGCCAGTTGCTTGAGGATGTCGGCCAGGGGCGCGGCTTCCAGGCGTTGCAGGTTGACCGAGCGCGGGATCAGGCGGGATTCGACGCTGACCAGGGTTTCGCCGTCCAGTTGCACGTCAAGGATCTGGTGCTGGTAGCCGATTTCCGAAAACGACAGTGGAATCGGCGAGCCACAGTAGCGAATACGCTCCTCGCCATTCACCCGCTGGGGTTTGTGCAAATGGCCGAGGGCCACGTAGCTGACGCTGGCATCAAACAGGCTGGCGGGCAGCGCTTCGGCATTGCCGATGATCAGGCTGCGCTCGGAATCTTCCGATACCGAACCGCCAGCCATGTGCGCATGGCTGATGGCAACCAGCGCCTGGCCCGGTTGGCGTTTGGCGTTGGCGGCGGCGATGAGCCACTCATGAACCTGGCCGATGCCCCGCAGGTAATCGTCCCCCAACTGCGCGCCGGTCACTTCGGCCGGGCGCAGGAAGGGCAGGGCCAGGCACCAGCCGGCGATTTCACCGTCGGTACCGGGCAATGGAATCAGCAGGCGTTCGACGTCTAACTGCCCATCATCCAGCCACAGTACCCGGCCCAACGCGTGGGTGCGCAGGCGGCGCATCAACGGTGCCGGCAGTTCGATGCGCGAGCCGGAGTCGTGGTTGCCGGCGATCATCACGATGGTCAGCGCCGGGTTTTGCTCGTGGGCGCTGATGATGAAGTCATACAGCCGCTCCTGGGCCTTGAGCGGCGGGTTGACCGTATCGAAAATATCGCCGGCGATCAGCAGCACATCCGGGCGGTGCAGGCCCAACTGGCCCAGCAGCCAGTCGAGGAAGCAGGCGTGTTCGAAGTCGCGTTCCTGGCCGTGCAGGTTTTGCCCAAGGTGCCAGTCGGAGGTGTGAAACAGACGCAAGGCGATCTCCGTAAAAAAGAGTGTGACCGCTCAAGACAGGGTGGCGGTACGCAGAACCGCCAATTCTACTGTGCTAATGAGCCTATTGCGCGCATGCCCTGCTTTTTGTGATGAGGAAGTTTTTGTGGAAAAAAGCGCTTTTGTGGCGAGGGAGCAAGCTCCCTCGCCACAGAAAGCTGTCTCACACTCATTGAGGTGTCTGGCGAAGTTAAACGTCGCGCATCAAAAGACCGAAACGCAGATCCGTCTCCGCCGGGATCGGCAGATACACCGTATGGCCGTCGCCCGGCGCCACCTCGATAGCCTCGCCCTTGGCGTTGTGCAGCGTGCTCAGGTCAAAGTGGAAATTCCCCGCCGGGGTCATCAGTTCCAGGTGATTACCCACGGCAAACCGGTTCTTCACCTTGACCTCGGCCAGCTCGCCGCGCCGTTCACCGGTGAGCTCGCCGACGAACTGCTGGCGTTCAGACACCGAGCTGCCGTTCTGATAGTTCTGGTATTCATCGTGCACGTGCCGGCGCAGGAAACCTTCGGTGTAGCCGCGCTGGGCCAGGGATTCGAGATTGGTCATCAAGCCGCGGTCAAAGGCGCGCCCGGCCACTGCGTCGTCGATGGCCTGGCGATACACCTGGGTGGTGCGGGCGCAGTAGAAGTGGGATTTGGTGCGGCCTTCGATCTTCAGCGAATGCACGCCCATGCGCGTCAGCCGCTCGACGTGCTGCACCGCCCGCAGGTCCTTGGCGTTCATGATGTAGGTGCCGTGCTCGTCTTCGAAGGCGGGCATCTGCTCGTCGGGGCGGTTGGCCTCCTGCAACAGGAACACCTGGTCGGTGGGCGCGCCGAGGCCCAGGGTCGGCTCGGGTGCGTACTGCTGCACGATGTCGCCGACGGCGTTTTCCACCGCCGGCGTCGCCTGGTATTTCCAGCGGCAGGCGTTGGTGCAGGTACCTTGGTTGGCATCGCGTTTGTTCATGTAGCCCGACAGCAGGCAGCGCCCGGAATAGGCCATGCACAGCGCGCCGTGCACAAACACTTCCAGCTCCATGGCGGGGACTTGCTGGCGGATCTCTTCGATTTCTTCCAGCGACAGCTCTCGGGACAGGATGATCCGGCAGATGCCTTGCGCCTGCCAGAACTCGACGCTGGCCCAGTTCACCGTATTGGCCTGTACCGACAGGTGGATCGGCATGTGCGGGAAGTGCCGGCGCACCAGCATGATCAGGCCAGGGTCGGACATGATCAGCGCATCCGGGCCCATGGCGATCACCGGGGCGAGGTCCTTGAGGAAGGTTTTCAGCTTGGCGTTGTGGGGCGCGATATTGACCACCACGTAGAAGCGCTTGCCCTGGGCCTGGGCTTCCTGGATCCCGAGGGCGAGGTTGGCGTGGTCGAACTCGTTATTGCGCACCCGCAGGCTATAGCGCGGTTGCCCGGCGTAGACGGCATCGGCGCCGTAGGCGAAGGCATAACGCATGTTTTTCAGGGTGCCGGCGGGGGCGAGCAGTTCGGGGGCGATAACGGGGGGCATGGGTTCTGGTCGCAAAAGGGCGGCAGGGTAGCGGTGCCCGCCGCGACGTTTATTGATCCAGATCTAAGAAGTAGGGCACTCGCAGGATTTGCAGCGGACTAAGCATCAAGGTGCACACGAGTGTCCTGCGTTTTTTGAGATGGATCGGCCATGAACCAAACCAACCTGCAATTCAAAACCCTGCTGTTACTGCTCGCCTTGGTGACCATCGCGTTTATCTGGATCCTGCTGCCGTTTTACGGTGCGGTGTTCTGGGCGGTGATCCTGGGGATCATCTTTGCGCCGATGCAACGGCGCTTCCAGCAACGATTTGGCTGGAATCGCAACTTCACCTCACTGGCAACCCTGATGGTGTGTCTTGTGATTGCGATTCTGCCGGTGATTATCACCAGTGCCTTGCTGGTGCAGGAGGGCGCGACGCTTTACAAGAACGTCGAGAGCGGCAAGCTCGACGTTGCCGGGTATATCGAGCAGTTCAAGAACTTCTTGCCGCCGTATTTCCAGCACCTGCTGGACCGCTTCGGCATGGGCAACCTGGAAGGCCTGCGGGAAAAAATCGTCAAGAGCGCGATGCAGGGCAGCCAGTTTTTTGCGACCCAGGCGTTCAGCTTTGGCCAGGGCACGTTTGATTTCCTGGTGAGCTTTTTCATCATGCTGTACTTGCTGTTCTTCCTGCTGCGCGACGGTCCCGAGCTGGTGCGCAAGGTGCGCACCGCCGTGCCGCTGGCCGAACCGCAAAAACGTCGCCTGCAACTGAAGTTCAACCGGGTGGTGCGGGCCACGGTAAAAGGCAACGTGCTGGTGGCGGTCACGCAAGGCGCGTTGGGTGGTTTGATCTTCTGGTTCCTGGACATTCCCAGCGCGTTGCTCTGGGCGGTGTTGATGGCGTTTCTGTCGCTGCTGCCGGCGGTGGGCGCGGGGATTGTGTGGGGGCCGGTGGCGGTGTATTTCCTGTTGAGCGGGGCGATCTGGCAGGGCGTGGTGCTTGGGCTGTTCGGGGTGTTTGTGATCGGGCTGGTGGACAATGTGCTGAGGCCCATCCTGGTGGGCAAGGACACCCGTATGCCGGATTACCTGATCCTCATCTCAACCTTGGGCGGCCTGTCGATCTTTGGCCTGAACGGGTTTGTCATCGGCCCGTTGATTGCTGCGTTGTTTATGTCCAGTTGGGCATTGTTTGTTGAAACCAAGCCACGGGTGCAACTGCCTTAGGCATGAAAACAATCCGCCATCCTGACCGACAGGGCCTGGGCGGCTGGCAACGAGGTAAGTGGGCCGCTGATAGGTTCGCCGTCGCGTACCAGGTACCAGCAGGCGAGCAAACCCAGCTCCCGAAGGGGGGCGGGAACGGCACTGCCGATGACAGACATGATTTGAATAGTGGGCATGACGACCTCCAATAAGCGATGGAGGTGACATTACGGTGTGCAGGCCTTAAGGGAAAATTAACCCGCTCGATAGTCGACATCACTGTTATCGAGCGATCAGTCAGTCGACAACCTGGTCGAGCATGTGCACCACTTCCTGTTCACTGAGCAGGCCCTTGCGCACCAGGTTTTCCGCCAGCAGGGACAGGAACTTGGCATTGCGATGGCCTTCCAGGGCCTTGAGTTCGGTCAGTACGCTATAGACCTTGCTGGACGTGCAGAGGCCGGCGGTGCGATGCGGGTTTTGCGTGGGCATGGTCAGTCGTCCTTGTTGTTCTTGGCTGGACAATGTTGATAGTGGAAGCCTTTTGAGACACAAACATGACAGCGCAGGCCCCGTTCGGGCAAGCGCCTATTTGGATCAATGATGTGGGATTTGGCCACAGCCATTGTCCTTATAACGACCTTGGCGAGATTTATTCAGACCAGCAGGCCAAAAAAAGGCCCCGCTTTTAGGGCGGAGCCTGTTCGTGTGTATCAGTTCATGCTTACCAGCCGCGCCCGTAATAGCCGTGTGGAGGGCCGTAGTAGCCACGCGGTGGGCCGTAATAGACCGGTGCCGGGCGGTAATAAACCCGTTGCTGCACATACACCGGCGGTGGCGGTGCGTAGTAGACCGGCGGCGGAGCGGCATACACCGGCTGCGGCTGGACATACACCGGCTGTTGCACATAGACCGGTTGCTGCTGGCTGGCGACAATCGAGCCGCCTACCACTGCACCGACTACCGCTCCCAGTGCAAGCGGGGCACCCCAACCACCACCGTGGGCGGAGGCCTGTCCTGCTATAGCGAGTGCACCGATAAGCAAGGCGATCTTGGGGAGTTTACGAATCATGGTCATTCCTCGGTTAGCCCCTGCGCTTGTGGTCTGCAATCAATAGACTCAAGGATTGTCGCGGGGATACTTTTAAGACAGCGTATTTCTGAAAAACAGCACAGCCGGTAGGTAAAGGTTGTGTAAGGTCTGTATCGGCTGGCTTACACAAGCGGCCGGGCACAGTGCGTATGATTAACCACGACCCGCCGGCGCGGGTATTCCGTCTATCCGAAATCGCCTCTGGAATGGCTTCAAGGAGTTACCGATGCAGATGAACCCCAACAAGGACACCCAACTGTGCATGTCACTGTCGGCGCGCCCCGGGAACTTTGGCCTGCGCTTTCATAACCACCTGTACGAACAGTTGGGGCTGAATTTCTACTACAAGGCGTTCAGCAGCCAGGACTTGCCGGGCGCCGTGGGCGGCATTCGTGCGTTGGGCATTCGTGGGTGTGGCGTGTCGATGCCCTTCAAGGAGGCCTGCATTGCCTTGGTGGACGAGCTGGATGCCTCGGCGCGAGCCATTGCGTCGATCAACACCATCGTCAACACCAACGGCCATCTGAAGGCTTACAACACCGATTACATCGCCATCGAGCAATTGCTGAAGAAGCATGAAGTGCCCAAGGACTCGACGTTTGCCTTGCGCGGCAGTGGCGGCATGGCCAAGGCAGTGGCCAGTGCATTGCGCGATGGTGGCTACGCCAATGGCGTGATCGTGGCGCGTAATGAAGTGGCGGGCCCGGCGCTGGCCCAGAGCCTGGGTTATGAATGGCAGGCGGAGTTGGGGGCTTTACGTCCGCAGATGCTGATCAACGTCACGCCGGTCGGGATGACGGGCGGTGCGGAAGCGGACCAGTTGGCATTTGAGGCCGACGCGATTGATGCGGCAGAAACCGTGTTTGATGTGGTGGCGATTCCCTCGGAAACGCCGCTGATCCTGCGGGGCCGCGCTCAGGGCAAACGAGTGATCACCGGTTTGGAAGTGATCGCCATCCAGGCTTTGGAGCAGTTTGTGCTGTACACAGGCGTGCGGCCGACGGATGAACAGTTTCAGGCGGCGGTGGCGTTTGCCCGAAGCTGAGCATCACAGCTGACTGTATGGCGAGGGAGCTTGTTGTGGCGAGGGAGCTTGCTCCCGCTGGGTTGCGCAGCAGCCCCAAGAAAATGGGAGCGCTACGCACTCCAGCGGGAGCAAGCTCCCTCGCCACAAAAGCTCACTCACCACAAACATTACTCCAGCCGGGAAAGTCGCTCTTCCAGCGCCGCAATCCGCGCCTCCAGCTCTTCGATACGCTCCAGGGAAACCCCGCTTCCCGCACCACGCTCCACCGGATTGCCACGCGCCGCCAGGGTCGCTTCAATATCCGCCGGGTCGCCCAAGGCATGCATATACCGGTCTTCCCGCTGCCCCGACTGACGCGGCACCAACAATGCCAGCCCGCGGGCAATCAGGCGTTCCAGTTGGTGCACCACTTGCTCGGTGTCTTCAAATTCATGCATGCGTCCGCTGCGGGTCAGCAATTCGTTGACCGTCTGCGGCCCCCGCAGGAACAGCAACCCACTGAGAATCACCTGGGCCGGCACCAGCTCCAGCGCCTTGTCCACCCGATGCTCCCAGCGATCGGCGCGGCTGCCCATTACCAGCCGGGTAAACCCGCGACCTTCCAGGGCCCGCAGGCTCTGGCCGACCTGGCCCTGGCTGAGGTTCATCACCGGTTCACGGCTGGTTTTCTGGTTGCAGGCGATCACCAACGCGTTGAGGGTCAACGGATAGGTTTCGGGGCTGGTGGCCTGTTTTTCGATCAGGCAACCCAGGATGCGGATTTCCGTGCTGTTCAGGCGCGGCTCTTCGGAAGTGGTGTCGTGCTCGGTGGTCATCGCGCTTTCCCTAATGCAGTGAGCCCACTAGCCTAATCCTGAAAAAATAAAAGACAAGCGGCGCTGGCGGCCAGCATGTCTATAATCGCGGCTGTTTCAAACCCTGCCACAACTGTCGAGACTGTCATGACTATTTCCCTGTACGCCGCTTCCCTCCCGGTCTTCAAGCAAATGCTCAACGCCCTGAGCGATGTGCTGAACAAGGCCGAAGCCCACGCCACCGCCAAGAACATCGACCCGAACGCCTTCCTGCAAGCGCGCCTGTACCCGGATATGTTCCCGCTGGTGCGTCAGGTGCAGATCGCCGTCGACTTCGCCAAAGGCGTTTCTGCCCGCCTGGCCGAGATCGAAGTACCGAAATACGACGATACAGAAGTGACCTTCGCCGACCTGCAAGCGCTGATCGCCAAGGTCCTGGCGTTTATCGACACCATCACCCCGGCCCAGGTCGACGGTAAAGAAGGCATCGAAATCGTTACTCGCCCTGGCACTCCTAAAGAGAAGCGCTTCAGCGGCCAGTCGTACCTGCTGAGCTACGGCCTGCCGCAGTTCTTCTTCCACGTCACCACCGCTTACGCCTTGTTGCGTCACAACGGTGTGGAAGTGGGCAAGCGCGACTACATGGGCGCGTTCTAAGCCTCAGGCATAAAAAAAGCCCGGGGCGGTTCATTCACGAACCGTCCCGGGCTTTTTTGTGCGCGTAAGGTTTACGCGGTCTGTTCTTCTTTGCCCAGGCACGCGGCAGCGGTGAACAGCACGTCGGTGGACGAGTTCAGCGCGGTTTCCGCCGAGTCCTGCAAGACACCGATGATGAAGCCCACGGCCACCACCTGCATGGCGATTTCGCTGGGAATGCCAAACAGGCTGCACGCCAGCGGAATCAACAGCAGTGAACCCCCGGCAACCCCCGACGCGCCGCAGGCGCACACTGCAGCGACCACGCTGAGCAGCACGGCGGTGGGGATGTCCACGGCAATGCCCAGGGTATGCACGGCGGCCAGGGTCAGTACGGTGATGGTGATGGCCGCGCCGGCCATATTGATGGTGGCACCCAGCGGAATCGACACCGAGTAGGTATCTTCATGCAAACCCAGACGCTTGCTCAGTGCCAGGTTGACCGGGATGTTGGCTGCCGAGCTGCGGGTGAAGAAGGCGGTGATGCCGCTTTCCCGCAAGCACATCAGCACCAGCGGGTAAGGGTTGCGGCGCAGCTTCCAGAATACGATGGCCGGGTTGATCACCAGCGCGACGAACAGCATGCAGCCGATCAACACCAGCAACAGGTGCGCGTACCCCAGCAGGGCACCGAAGCCGGATGTGGCGAGGGTCGAGGCCACCAGGCCGAAGATCCCCAGAGGCGCGAAGCGGATCACCATGCGCACGATCAGCGTGACGCCATTGGACAGGTCGCCCAGCACGGTGCGGGTGGTGTCGCTGGCATGGCGGATCGCTATGCCCATGCCGATGGCCCAGGCGAGGATGCCGATGAAGTTGGCATTCATCAGCGCGCTGATCGGGTTGTCCACCACGCTGAGCAACAGGCTTTGCAGCACTTCGCCAATGCCGCCGGGGGCGCTGACAGTCAGGTCGTGGGTGGCGAGTACCAGCGAGGAGGGGAACAGCGTGCTGGCGATCACCGCCACCACGGCAGCAGCAAAGGTGCCCAGCAGGTACAGGAACAGGATCGGGCGGATGTGGGTTTCCTGGCCGTGCTTGTGGTTGGCGATCGAGGCCATCACCAGCACAAACACCAGGATTGGCGCGACGGCCTTGAGCGCCGAAACAAAGACCTTGCCGATAAACCCAGTGGCTTGCGCCACGTCGGGTAACAACAGGGCCAGCAGGATACCGGCGACCAGGCCGATGACAATTTGGGTGACCAGGCTGATAGACATCAGCCGCTGAAAGAGAGAAGGGGCAGCAGTCATAAAAAGGTTGTCTCTAGTTTTTTTAATAGATGCAGCTAAGGCAGCGTGAATCTGGCAGGGGCGAAGTCTAGCATCTGTAGGCAACGTCTTATTCGGGTGCGGCGTTCCGTCACCACGATGGGACACATTCTGTTAACATTGCCCATCCTCTTATTTCTTCTCTATCAGCGGGCCCTCCGGGCTGTCGTTGATGTCGCTGTTTTCTGGAGTTTTTGATGTTGTTTCCGATCCTGCTGTTGTCGGCAGCCGGTTTTACCGTGCTGACCACAGAATTCATCATCGTCGGCCTGTTGCCTTCCATCGCCCGGGACCTCGACGTGAGCGTGTCCCAGGCCGGGCTGCTGGTGACGTTGTTCGCCTTCACCGTGGCGGCGTTTGGCCCGTTCCTGACCGCGTATTTCGCGCGGTTTGAGCGCAAGCGGCTGTTTATCACGATCCTGATCATGTTCGGCCTGGCCAACACTCTGGCGGCTATGGCCTCGAATATCTGGGTCATGTCCCTGGCCCGGTTGATCCCGGCGCTGGTGCTGCCGGTGTTCTGGGCCCTGGCCAGCGAGACAGCGGTGGACATCGTCGGGCCGGATTTTGCCGGCCGTGCGATTGAAAAGATCGGCTTCGGCATCGTGTGTGCCACGGTCTTCGGGATCCCGGTGGGCACGCTGATTTCCGATATGTTCGGCTGGCGCACCGCCTTTGGCATTCTCGCCGTGGTGGCGTTTGCCAAGGCCTTGCTGCTGTTTATCTACCTGCCGAAGACCCGCGCAAAGAACGACCAGGTCAGCTTGCGCTCGCAGTTCAAAATCTTGCGCAGCCCGCTGATGCAGGGCCATATCCTGCTGTCGATCCTGGTGTTCAGCGGCATGTTCACCGCCTACACCTACCTGGCGGACATCCTTGAGCGCCTGGCGGGTTTCGATGGAACGGTGGTGGGCTGGTGCCTGATGGGCTTTGGCGCGGTCGGCCTGATCGGCAACTCATTGGGCGGGCGTATGGTCGACCGGCATCCGCTGATCGCGTCGATGGTGTTTTGCGGCTTCATGATCGCCGGCATGGTGGCGCTGGTGCCTGCCATCCATTCCACCGTCGGGCTGGCGGCGGCGATGGCCGTATGGGGCGTGACCCAGGCGGCTTTGTTTTTGGTCAGCCATGTGCGGCTGATGAAGGCCGCGCCTCATGCGCCGGCCTTTGCCGCCTCGCTGAACATCGCCGGGGCCAACCTGGGGATTGGCCTGGGGGCGTTGGTGGGCGGTCACGTGATCGACACCCTCGGCCTTGGCAGCCTCGGCTTTGCTGCGGCCGGTTTTATCCTGCTGTCGATCCTGCTGGCGCTGTGGCTGATGACCGCCAAGACCCGCGCCGTCTGCGCCTGAGTCCTCAGGGCAGGGCCGTAAACAGCTCCCGTCTTGCACCTTCGGTAATCGCCACGATGCCGGGGTGCTTGACCTTGCGCTCTACCGAGATCGCATAAAACGACTCGGTCACCGCATCCGTCTGGCCGATCAGCACCACGCCATATTGGCGTTCCACCTCATCGGCAATCACGCTGGGCGCGATAAAAATCCCGCTGCCGGATTGGCCAAAGGCCTGCATCAACGCACTGTCGTCAAACTCCCCGACTATCCGTGGCTGGATCTGCTGCTCGGCAAACCAGCGCAGCAAGCGGCTGCGCACTACGGTCTCCGCACCCGGAATCAACAGCGGCGCACCCTGCAGGCATTGTGGGAAATCGCCGCGATGCTGGTCAGCCAACGCCTGGGTCGCGAAAAAACTGATCCCGCATTCCCCCAGCTTCTGGCTGTAGCCCTTGATGTCCAGGTGCGGGGGCATCGGGCTGTCGGAGATCACCAGGTCCAGGCGCTGGATCGCCAGGTCTGCCAGCAAGCGTTCGAGTTTGTCTTCACGGCAGGTAATGCGGATCGGCTCGCTCAATTCCATGGTCGGCGCAATCAGCCGGTAGACGATGGACTTGGGCACCACATCCGCCACGCCGACCCGGAACAAAATCTGCTGCTCGTTGGGCTGGGTGCGCAGCATCGCCTCCAGCTCATTGCCCAGCTGGAACATCTGCTCGGCATAGGGCAGGGCCTGGCGTCCGGCTTCCGTCAGTTCCAGTTGGCGTCCGACCTTTTGAAACAATGCCACGCCAAACGTCTGCTCCAGCAGGCTGATCTGCCCGCTGATGGTTTGCGGCGTGAGGTTCAGTTGCTCGCAGGCGCGCACGATGCTGCCGGTCTTGGCGACGACCCAGAAGTAGTGCAGTTGTCGGTAATTGAGCATGGCGGCCAACACTTCGTTAAAACCGAAGTATAAGCGAAAAAAATACGAATTTTACTGAAGTGTTCATCTGCATAGAATGCGTCGCTATCGAGGGGCCACTACTTGGACCCAACGGTTCTAACGAGGAACGCATCATGAAACTCAATTCCCTGGGCGCAACGGCGTTACTTGGGCTTTCATTAGTCATGCTCAGTGGCTGTGACCAAGCGGAAAAAAGCGCGCAACAACTGCTGGGTAAAGCCTCCGAGTCAGCCAAGCAAGTGATTGACGACACTCATCAGGCCGCAGAGCAGGCGTTGAGTGACGCGACCAAAGGCTTGATTGCTCCGCCGGAACGCAAGCAGGACAAGCAGGACAACGAGGAACAGGAAGGCAACACGCCTGAGTCCACCTCCCAAGAAACCTAATACCCGCACATCACACCAGGACTGACCTATGGAATACCTCTTACAACTGGCCGCCAGCCCGACCGCGTGGATCGCACTGGCCACCCTGATCGTCATGGAGATCGTGCTGGGGATCGACAACCTGATCTTTATCTCGATCCTTACCAACAAGTTGCCGGTGCAACACCGGGCCAAGGCCCGTCGCATCGGCATCAGCATGGCATTGATCCTGCGTCTGGGCCTGTTGAGCACCATTGCCTTTATCGTGCAGTTGACCGAACCGGTCATCGATATCCTGGGGCAGTCGTTCTCCTGGAAGGACATGATCCTGATCGCCGGTGGCCTGTTCCTAGTGTGGAAGGCGACCACCGAGATCCATCACAGCATGGACCCTGAGAAGGAGCATGTGGACAGCGGTGCACCGAGCGTGAGCCTGGGCTTCGCTTCGGCGATCGGCCAAATCCTGTTGCTGGACCTGGTGTTCTCCATCGACAGCATCATCACCGCCGTGGGCATGACCGAGCACTTGCCGATCATGATCATTGCCGTAGTGGTCTCGGTAATCGTGATGCTGGTGGCGGCCGAGCCGTTGGCCAAGTTCATCAACGAGAACCCGACTATTGTGATGTTGGCCTTGGGCTTCCTCATCATGATCGGCATGACGTTGATCGCCGAAGGCTTCGGTGCCCATGTGCCAAAAGGCTATGTGTACGCGGCCATGGCGTTCTCGGCGGCTATCGAGTGCCTGAACATGATGCGACGCAACCGGCATAAACGCCTCGCTGCCAAACAGTAAACGCTGACAAGAAAGGCCGGCTGCGCTCATCAGAGCCCAGCCGGCCTTTTGCTGTCTGATAGAATCCGTCCACTTGACGCCTTGAGGGATACCCATGAACGAGCCGATTCGCCTGACCCAATACAGCCACGGTGCTGGTTGCGGTTGCAAAATCTCACCTCAGGTACTGGAAGTGATCCTCGCCGGCAGTGGCGCGCAGAACCTCGACCCCAAGCTTTGGGTAGGCAACGCCTCCCGCGATGACGCCGCTGTATATGCCATCGACGACGAGCGCGGCGTGGTGTCTACCACCGATTTTTTCATGCCGATTGTCGATGATCCCTTCGACTTCGGCCGTATTGCTGCCACCAACGCCATCAGCGATATCTACGCCATGGGCGGCGATCCGTTGATGGCCATCGCGATTCTCGGCTGGCCGGTCAACGTGCTGGCCCCGGAAATTGCCCGGGAAGTGATTCGCGGCGGTCGCTCCGTGTGTGACGCTGCCGGGATTCCCCTGGCCGGTGGCCACTCCATCGACGCCCCCGAGCCGATCTTCGGCCTGGCCGTCACCGGGCTGGTGGAAAAGCGCCACATGAAGCGCAACGACACCGCCACCGCCGGTTGTCAGCTGTACCTGACCAAACCCTTGGGTATCGGCATCCTCACCACCGCCGAAAAGAAGGGCAAGTTGCGCGAGGCTGACATCGGCCTGGCCCGTGACTGGATGTGCACCCTCAACAAACCCGGCAGCCGGTTTGGCAAGCTGGCCGGTGTCACGGCCATGACCGACGTCACCGGTTTTGGCCTGTTGGGCCATCTGGTGGAAATGGCCGACGGCAGCCAGCTAACGGCCCGCATCGAATACGAAAAAGTCCCACGCCTGCCCGGGGTTGAGTACTACCTGGAGCAGGGCTGCGTGCCCGGCGGTACCTTGCGCAACTTCGACAGCTACGCCAGCAAGCTGGGGCGCCTGAATGAACTGCACAAACGCGTGCTGTGCGACCCGCAAACCAGCGGCGGCCTGCTGGTGGCGGTCACGCCCGAAGGCAATGCCGAATTCCTCGCCGTGGCGGCGGAACTGGGCCTGAACCTTGAGCCGATCGGCGAACTGGTTGAGCGACAGACCAACGCGGTAGAGGTGTTCTGATGCCAATCGACATCACCGATTACCGCGACATCTTTCTCAACGACCGGCCGATGATGGATACCCGCGCGCCGATCGAGTTCATCAAAGGCGCGTTTCCCGGGGTGATCAACCTGCCGTTGATGACCGACGATGAGCGCGAACGGGTGGGCACCTGTTACAAGCAGCAAGGCCAGCAGGCGGCCATTGTTCTCGGTCACGAACTGGTGTCCGGGGCGGTGAAGGCGCAACGTATCGAACACTGGGCGCGCTTCGCCCAGGCCAATCCTGATGGTTTGCTGTACTGCTTTCGCGGCGGAATGCGTTCACAGATTGCCCAGCAATGGTTGAAAACCGAGGCGGGTATCGACTATCCGCGAGTGGGCGGTGGCTACAAAGCCATGCGAACCTTCCTGCTCGACACCGTTGAAAGCGCCACCGCGCAATGCGACTTCGTGTTGCTGGGCGGTATGACCGGCACCGGCAAGACCGAAGTGCTCGGCCAGTTGAACAACGCCCTGGACCTGGAAGGCCACGCCAACCATCGCGGTTCCAGCTTCGGCAAGCGCGCCACGACGCAACCCTCCAACATCGACTTCGAAAACCGCCTGGCGGTGGACCTGCTGAAAAAGCGTGCCGCCGGTATCGAGCAGTTCGTGGTCGAGGATGAGAGCCGCATGATCGGCAGTTGCGCGCTGCCATTACCCTTGCACAAG
Source organism: Pseudomonas sp. LBUM1641 (assembly GCF_059716235.1). Lineage (NCBI taxonomy): Bacteria > Pseudomonadati > Pseudomonadota > Gammaproteobacteria > Pseudomonadales > Pseudomonadaceae > Pseudomonas > Pseudomonas sp. LBUM1641. The sequence continues at coordinate 4,404,817 of NZ_CP166815.1, read as the reverse complement.
GGCATGCAGGGCTTCCCGATGGTCTGGCTGGAAGACAGCGTTGAAGGCCGCGTGGAGCGCATCCTGAAGGATTACGTGGTGGACCTTTGCGCCGAGTTTGTCGCGGTGTTTGGCGACACTGGCCAGGAACTGTTTGCCGAACGCCTGACCCAGAGCCTGGGCAATATCCACAAGCGCCTGGGCGGCGAGCGCTTTGCGCGGTTGCACGCGATCATGCAGGACGCGTTGGCGGAGCAAGCTCGCAGCGGTGCGGTGGAGTTGCACCGCGGCTGGATTGAAGGGTTGTTGCGTGAGTATTACGACCCGATGTACGCCTTTCAGCGGGAAAGCAAAGGTGCGCGCATCGAGTTTGCAGGAGAGCAAACGGCGGTGGTGGAGTATTTCCGGGACAGGCTCGCTCGGCGTAAGTAATTGATTGAGTTTGCCGGCCCTTTCGCGAGCAAGCCCGCTCCCACATTCGACCGCGTTTATCCAGTAGGAATGCGGTCAAAATGTGGGAGCGGGCTTGCTCGCGAAGAGGCCCTCGAACTCACCCACTCACTACAGGATAAACGCCCCGATCAGGCCACACACCACACCCATCAGCATGGTCAAGCCGGCCACAGTCACCAGCACCCGCGCATCGAAGTCCTTGCGCAGCATCAGCAGCGACGGCAGGCTCACGCTCGGCAGGGTCATCAGCAACGCCACGGCCGGGCCGGTGCCCATGCCGAGGGTCATCATGGTTTGCACAATCGGAATTTCGGCGGCCGTCGGGATCACAAACAACGTGCCGACAATCGCCAGCGGCACCAGCCACACCAGGCTGTTGGCCATGGCGCCGTCAACGTGGGGAAACAGCCAGACCCGCGCCGCGCCGAGGATCAGCACTGCCAGGATGTACACCGGAATCGTGCTCCAGAACAGCTGCCACAGGGTGCGCAGCCAGCGGCTCAGGAACGGTTCGGTTTCGGTGTGGCTGGCTTGGGCCACCGCGTCCAGCGCCGCTTCAGGCACCTGCTCTGGCCGCGCGATGCGCTGCGCCACCAGCGACACACCCACCACCAGCACGATCCCGGCCACCAACCGCAGCGCGGTAAAGCCCCAGCCCAGCACAAAACCCATGAACACCAGCGTCGCCGGGTTCAGCACCGGGTTGGCAATCCAGAACGCCAGCGCCGCGCCGACCGACACCTGTTGGCGGCGCATGCCGGCGGCCACTGGTGCGGCGCAGCAACTGCACATCATCCCCGGCAACGCGAACAGCCCACCGCGCAGGGTGGAGCCCAGCCCGGCACGACCAAACAGGCGCAACAGCCAGTCCCGCGGGATCAGCACTTGCAGCAATGAGCCAAGAATGACCGCCAGCACGGCGGCTTTCCAGATCGCCAGGAAATACACCTGGGCATAGGCCAATGCGGCGGCAAGCGGCGCGCTTTGCTGGTCATTGAGAATCGACGCGCCGATGCTGTGGTTGTCTGCCGCAATAAACGCCTTGGCGTAGTAGGGCGACCACTTCACGTAGTAGAGGCCAATGCAGGCCACCAGCAGGAACAGCGCTGGTTTCCACCAGAAGGACCAGCCCCGGGCAGGCTGGGTGGAGGAGAGGTTGGACATGTGGATGATCCGCAGCTGAGTCAATAGCGCAGCATCATACGCTGTGGCACTCAGATATCGGCGCTAACCTGCGTTGCATCCGGGCAACTCTGCTCGCCGTTATCCAGCCCTTGCTTGTAATTGCGGCTCAGCAGCGTGGCCTTGCCGTTGTGCCAGGTCAGCGTCAGCACGTACAAGGTGTCGAAATCACTGCCGGACCAATCGTCGGTAATCACATGTTTTTCGCCTACCGCTTCACTGGCCACCTTGTTGATCAACTCCGGCAGGTAGCCGTGGGACCAGGCGGTGTAGATCACGGCGTTGTGGTACTTGTCTTCCACCAGCTCATCGGCGAGGGCGCTGGTGTCATTGGCCGAGAAGTTTATGTTCACCGGCAACCCGAGCTTGATGGCGCTGGGGCTGATGGTCATCAGTGGGCGGATGTAGCTGTAGGAGTTGTCTTTCTCGCCTTCCTCGACATTGCGGGTCGGGTTGGCGGCAAACACAAAGTCAGCCTTGCCGAATTTTTCCGGCAGGACGCTGGCCAGGTTCATCGCGCGGTTCAAACCCTGGCAATTGAGTTGGCCGAGGCCGCCGGCGGGTTTTTCGGCGTGGCGCAGGAACACCAGGGTTTGCACGCCGTCGACCTGCTGGGCGCGGCTGATTCTGGATTCCAGGGTCAGGCCGACCGCGGTGCCTACCAGCAATACCGGCAGCAGGATGTAGGAGTAGCGTTTCAGGCGTTTCGCAAGGCACAGAGGCTTGATAGTCATTGAGGGTCGAGTCTTCGTGCAGCGGGTTAAGGCGGACAAGCCAGGTGTTCCGTGTCGTGAAAGTGGCTTCCTTGGGGGCGCACTTAAGAGTGCGCCCGGGCACTTTGGTTCGTTCCGGGTGGACAATGGGGCGGCATCCCTGCCGATTGCAGGAGATTAACCGGCGGATGTTGCGGATTTAAGTCGGGTGCGCGCCGACCATTCAACCACTATTATCAAGGTTTTAACTGGGCTTTTGCGATGAACTCACTGACAGACTTTCCCATCACCGCCAAATGGCCGGCCCGGCATCCCGAGCGCCTGCAGCTTTATTCCTTGCCGACGCCCAACGGGGTGAAGGTGTCGATCATGCTGGAGGAGCTCGGGTTGCCTTACGAGGCGCACAAAATCAGCTTCGAGACCCAGGACCAGCTGTCCGCCGAATTCATGTCGCTGAACCCCAACAACAAGATCCCGGCGATCATCGATCCCAATGGCCCCGGCGGCCAGGCGCTGGGCTTGTTCGAGTCGGGCGCGATCCTGATCTACCTTGCCGAAAAGAGCGGCGAGTTGCTGCCCGAAGACCCGGCAATGCGTTATGAGACGATCCAGTGGCTGATGTTCCAGATGGCCGGTATCGGGCCGATGTTTGGCCAGGTTGGGTTCTTCAACAAATTCGCCGGCGCGGCCTACGAGGACAAACGCCCGCGTGACCGCTACGTTGCCGAGGCGCGCCGCTTGCTGGAAGTGCTGGAAAAACGCCTGCTGGGTCGCACCTGGATCATGGGAGACGAATACAGCATTGCCGACATCGCCACTTTCCCATGGGTTCGCAACCTGATTGGCTTCTACGAGTCCGGCGACCTGGTAGGCATCACCGACTTCCCGAACGTGCTGCGGGCGCTGGACGGGTTCGTCGCCCGGCCCGCGGTGATCCGTGGCTTGAACATCCCGGCATAAGGACCTGCATGCCTTCCTTCGACTTCAAACAGCTCGACGTCTTCAGCAACGTGGCCTTAAAGGGCAACCCGCTGGCGGTGGTGCTGGGCGCCGACAGCCTGAGCGACCAGCAAATGGCGGATTTCGCCAACTGGACCAACCTCAGTGAGACCACGTTTTTGCTCAAGCCCCGTGATCCACGGGCGGACTACCGCGTAAGAATCTTCACCACCCTGCAGGAACTGCCGTTTGCCGGCCATCCGACCCTCGGCAGTTGCCATGCCTGGCTGCAGGCCGGCGGCCAACCCGCCGGCGCGGAGATCATCCAGGAGTGTGAGATCGGCCTGGTGCGCATCCGCCGCCAGGGAGATGAACTGGCGTTTATTGCGCCACCACTGCTGCGCTCCGGCCCGCTGGAAAGCGAGTTGGTTGAGCGCGTGCGGCGGGGACTGGGCCTTGGCCCCGGGACGATTGTGCGCAGCCAGTGGGTGGATAACGGTGCAGGTTGGCTGGCGGTCATGCTGGAGGATCGCCAGCAGGTACTGGCGCTGCATCCGGATTACTCGCAGTTGCAGGGTCTGGCCGTGGGCGTGATCGCTCCGTGGAACCCCGGGCGGGACGGCGACGAGGCGCAATTTGAAGTGCGGGCCTTCATTGCCGGCGACGGTGCCCCGGAAGACCCGGCCACCGGCAGCCTGAACGCCGGTGTCGCCCAGTGGTTGCTCGGCGAAGGCCTGGCGCCCAGCCGCTATGTGGTCAGCCAGGGCACCGCCATGGGCCGCGCCGGGCGAATCCGCGTCGAACAGAGCGGCGAGGAAATCTGGGTCGGCGGCGCGGTGGCCGTTTGCATTGACGGGCGTGTACAGCTCTAGATCAATGCAATTGTTACCTGGCCTGCAATAAACTGTTCCGCACTTGGCGTTTGTGCTCTGCGGTGCACGAGGCATAAGCTTTCGCCCCAACGTTTTTTCGTCCTGCCTTTTTCAGGAGCATCAATGTCCAGCCAGTTCCCCGAAGCCCGTCCACGCCGCCTGCGCCGCTCTGCGGAGTTGCGTGGCCTGTTCCAGGAAAGCGAATTTACCCTCAATGACCTGGTACTGCCGATCTTCGTTGAAGAAGAAATCGACGACTTCGTACCGATCACCAGCATGCCCGGGGTGCAGCGCATTCCCGAGTCGAAGCTGGCGGGTGAGATCGAGCGCTATGCGAAAGCCGGGATCAAGTCGGTGATGACCTTTGGTGTGTCCCATCACCTCGACGCCTCCGGCAGCGACACCTGGCAAGAACGTGGCCTGGTTTCGCGCATGTCCTCGATCATCAAGGATGCGGTGCCGGAAATGATCGTGATGTCCGACACCTGCTTCTGCGAGTACACCGATCACGGCCATTGCGGCGTGATGCACGGCGCTGAGGTCGACAATGACCGCACCCTGGTCAACCTCGGCAAGCAAGCCGTGGCCGCCGCCCGCGCCGGTGCCGATGTGATTGCGCCATCCGCTGCAATGGACGGACAGGTCCAGGCCATTCGCCGTGCGTTGGATGAAGCAGGCTTCAGCCATATTCCGATCATGGCTTACTCCACCAAATTTGCCTCGGCCCTCTACGGCCCGTTCCGCGAAGCCGGCGGCAGCGCGCTCAAGGGCGACCGCAAGAGCTACCAGATGAACCCGATGAACCGCCGCGAAGCGGTGCGCGAGTCGTTGCTGGATGAGCAGGAAGGCGCGGATGCGCTGATGGTCAAGCCGGCCGGCGCGTACCTGGACATCATCCGCGACATCCGCGAAGCCTCGCGTTTGCCGGTGGCGGCGTACCAGGTGAGCGGCGAGTACGCGATGATCAAGTTCGGTGCCCAGGCAGGCGCGATCGATGAAGCCCGCGTGGTTCGGGAAACCCTGGGGTCGATCAAGCGCGCTGGTGCGGACTTGATCTTCACCTACTTTGCGATGGACCTGGCACTCGCCGGGATCTAAGTAACCTGTGGCGAGGGAGCTTGCTCCCGCTGGGGCGCGCAGCGGCCCTGAAAATGGGCCTGCTGCGCAGTCCAGCGGGAGCAAGCTCCCTCGCCACAAGAAGCCTGTTCGCGGCTGCTTGCAACTTAGCGCTGGGCAAACGCCAGGTTCAGCCCCAACCCCGCAAACGCCGCCGCAAAACTGCGGCGCAGCCAGTTCTGTACGCGTGGTGATTCGATTACTGCGCGGCGGAACACATTGGCCAGCAGGCCATAAATCACAAACACCGCAAACGTCATCGCCATGAATACACTGCTCAGCAACAGCATTTGCAGGGCGGGTGCGCTCGCGCCCGGGGTGACGAATTGCGGCAGGAACGCCAGGAAGAAAATCGTCAGCTTGGGGTTCAGAATATTCAGCAACAGGCCCCGCACCATCAGGCTGCGGGCGCTGGCAATCGTCGGTGTGTCGTTCATGGCAAAGGCCGAGCGGTCGCGCCAGGTGGCGTAGGCGAGGTACAGCAAGTAGGCCGCGCCGGCATACTTCAAGGCTTCGAACGCCAGGGCACTGGTGTGCAGCAGGGCGGACAGGCCAAGTACCGAGGCCAACAAGTGCGGGACGATCCCGGCGGTGCAGCCCAGCGCGGCGAACACACTGGCGCGCTTGCCGGCAGTCAGCCCGGTGGACACCGTGAAGATGACCCCGGTGCCGGGAATCAGCACGACGATCAGGCAGGTAATGAGGAAGTTCAGGCTAAGCATGGCATTCAAACTCCTTGTAGGAACGACGGTTGCCTGATCCTTTCACGTTCTGGTTTTTTTGGCGAGTGCGCCAGGTCGGCGAACCCCGGTTAGACTTACCGGTCGATATCTGCCAAGACTGGCCCATTGTCGCCCAAGGAAGCCCCATGCATTCATCTCGCCTGATCCTGTGCCTCACCACTTTGCTGGTGCTGGCCGGCTGCTCCAGCCAGCGCACCCAGCAACTGCCGGAGCGCAGCGAAGCCGAGGTGAAGGCGCAGATTGTGCGGCTGATGCCGGCCAGCGTGCCGGACCGCAACGGCTGGGCTCAAGACATCTACACCGCCTTCAACACGCAGAAAATCTACCCCGGTACGGAAAACATCTGCGCGGTATTGGCCGTGACCGAGCAGGAGTCCACCTATCAGGTCGACCCGCCGGTACCGAACATGGGCAAGATCGCCCAGGACGAAATCCTGCGGCGCGCCGCTAAAGTCCATGTGCCGGCGGTGCTGGTGCGCACGGCACTGCAACTGCGCTCGCCCACCGGCAAGTCCTACGCCGAGCGCTTGAACGCTGCGCGTACCGAGCGGGATTTGAGTGGGATCTTTGACGACTTCATCAGTGTCGTGCCCCTGGGCAATACGCTGTTTGGCGGCTTCAACCCGGTGCATACCGCAGGCCCGATGCAGGTCAGCATCGATTTCGCACAGAAGCAGGCGCGGGACTATCCCTACAGCGTGGATGGCAGCATCCGTCGGGAAGTGTTTACCCGCCGCGGCGGCATGTACTTTGGCATCACCCATTTGCTGGGCTACCCGGTGAGTTACGACCAGATGCTGTACCGCTTCGCCGATTTCAATGCGGGTTGGTATGCCAGCCGCAATGCAGCGTTCCAGGCGGCGGTCAGCCGGGTCTCGGGTACCACGCTGGCGCTGGACGGTGATTTGATCAACTACGGCTCGTTCCTGCCAGGCACCACCGAGCTGGCAGTACGCTCACTGGGCAAGGCGCTGGACATGCGCAACCCGAGCATCCGCAGCCAGCTGGAGCAGGGCGAGCGCCTGGATTTTGAAGACACCACCCTGTACCAGCGTGTGTTCGCCCTGGCCGAAAAGGCCGCCGGCAAACCGGTGCCGCGAGCCATCCTGCCGGGCATCGTGCTGAAGAGTCCGAAGATCACCCGCAACCTCACCACCGCCTGGTTCGCCAAGCGCGTGGATGAGCGTTATCAGCGTTGCATGAAGCGTTAGGGGCGACGCTTGACCAACTTGCGCCACAGCCACACCCACAGCCACAGTACCGGGAAGGCCAGGATCACGAACGGCAATACATAGCTGGCGCGCTCCAGTGCATCGGCGGTGCCGTCCACCAGGTTGGCGCCCAGGTTGCTGAGCATGCGGCTCAGGCGTGATTGCTGCTGCAGGCCGTCCGAGGTGCTGAAATTCAGGGTCACGCGGTTGGTGTCCAGGCGACGCTTTTGGCCTGCGGCGGCCTGGGCCAGTTCCTGCAGGTCGTTTTCGATATTCGCCTGCTCTTTGCTCAAGGTGATCAGGTCGCCCACGGTGATGTCCTTGCGCTTGGCCAGTTCATCCAGGCGCTGCTGCTGGGCCAGCAACCGCTCCTGACGACGCTGTACATCGGCGACTGCATCGGCCAGGTCTTCGGCAGTGGTGATCCGCTGCCCCAGCTTGCCGCCTTCGGCCGCCATGGCCACCAACGGTTCAACGCCGGCAGGTGCAATGCGTAGCACCATCTGGCCGCCGTCGCTGTCTTGCTTGATACCGAGAATATTGCACGGGCCGAACCGCGCCGACTCGCAGGCTTCGCGGGTGGCCTGCATGCGCGGTGCGAGCAAGGCGACGGGCAGCGCCAGGCTCAGCTCATGCTCGTAGGCCAGCTGCGCCCCGGCCTTGCCTTGTTCGCCGCTGATGACCGTGGCTTCGGAATGGCCTTTGGGCGAGCAGCCGGCCAAGACCAGCAGCATCAGTAGCAGAGAGGTTTTGCCGTCCGGATGGCGCATTGCAGTTCCTTGAGGTGTGCAAAAGTGGCGATTAAACCGGGTCCGGCAAATTAACGCAAAGTATCGTGAAGGATTTGCAGCGCTGATCTTGATAGTCGTCACCCAAGGGCTGGGGTACACCTCAAGGCTCATTCCAGGGAAGAATCCGCCATGACCGCCCATGTTATCCCCGAAGGTTTTGTCCCGTTGTCTCGCAGCAGCCCTTTGTTAGACCTGCTGGGCCCGGTGTACTGCCGTGGTGAAGGGGTGCAGTTGGAGATTGGCCTGCGTGCGGACAATCGCCATGCCAATGGGCGCGGCACCGTGCATGGCGGCGTGTTGGCCACCCTGGCGGATGTGGGGATGGGCTACGCCATGGCCTTTTCCAGTGAGCCGCCGCTGCCGTTGATCACGGCGAGCATGACTCTGGATTATCTCGGCGCGGTGCAGGTGGGGGAGTGGATCGAGGTGCGGCTGGAACACCACAAGCGCGGGCGGCAGATGGCGTTTGCCACGGTCAGTGTGCAGGTGGGGGAGAAGGTGGTGGTGCGGGCAAATGCGGTGTTTGCGGTGCCCCAGGTGCGGGACTGACCGATCGCAGTCCTGTGGCGAGGGGGCTTGTCCCCCGTTGGGCCGCGCAGCGGCCCCTAAAACCCGCGCTGAAGTTCTACCTGAAACACCGAGGTCAATGTACTGGGGCTGCTGCGCAGCCCAACGGGGGACAAGCCCCCTCGCCACAACCGGGCCTTCTCCATGTTGCTCTTGGAAATCAGCGGCGCTCGAGCGCCAGTGCGACGCCCTGACCTCCACCAATGCACAGTGTGGCCAAGCCTTTCTTCGCATCACGCTTGATCATTTCATGCAGCAGGGTCACCAGCACACGGCAGCCTGATGCGCCAATCGGGTGGCCGATGGCAATCGCGCCGCCGTTGACGTTGACCTTCGCCGCGTCCCATTCCAGCTCTTTGCCCACCGCCAGTGACTGCGCGGCGAAGGCTTCGTTGGCTTCGATCAGGTCCAGGTCGCCCAGGCTCCAGCCGGCCTTGTCCAGGCAGCGTCGGGTGGCCGATACCGGGCCAATGCCCATGATCGCGGGATCGACGCCGGCGTTGGCGTAGCTGGCGATACGGGCCAGCACTGGCAAGCCGAGCGCTTTGGCTTTATCTGCGCTCATCAGCAGCACGGCAGCCGCGCCGTCGTTGAGGCTGGACGCATTGCCGGCGGTGACGGTGCCGTCTTTCTTGAAGGCCGGCTTGAGCTTGGCCAGGGATTCAGCGGTAGTGCCCGCGCGTGGCTGTTCGTCCACCGCAAAGGCCACTGGATCGCCCTTGCGCTGGGGAATCAGGATCGGCGTGATCTCATCGTTGAAACGCCCGGCTTCAATGGCCGCCGTGGCTTTTTGCTGGGAGGCGGCGGCGAAGGCGTCCTGGGCTTCACGGCTGATGCCGTACTTGTCCACCAGGTTCTCGGCGGTGATGCCCATGTGGTAGTCGTTGAACGCGTCCCACAGGCCGTCGGTGATCATGCTGTCGATCATTTTCGCATGGCCCATGCGCAGGCCGGTGCGGGCGGCCGGCAATACGTACGGGGCCAGGCTCATGTTCTCCATGCCGCCGGCGATGATCACCTCGGCGTCACCGCAACGGATCGCTTGTGCGCCAAGGTGCAGGGCCTTGAGGCCCGAGCCGCAGACCTTGTTCAGGGTCAGGGCCGGTACGGCGTGGGGCAGGCCGGCGAGGATCGAGGCCTGGCGTGCCGGGTTCTGGCCGCTGCCGGCGGTGAGCACCTGGCCAAGGATCACTTCGTCCACCAGCGCTGGGTCGATGCCGGTTTGCTCCAGCAGGCGACGGATCACCGCAGCCCCCAGCTCCGGGGCCGGGATGCTCGCCAGCGAACCTTGAAAGCTGCCCACGGCGGTGCGGGTGGCAGCAACAATCACGACGTCTTGCATGGAATCTGTCCTCACTGGAAATGCATTTCTGGAACGTGGTCCGGGACGATCAGTTTACCGGCTGTCTTGCTGACGATCTCTTCAACACTGACGCCAGGTGCGCGTTCCTTGAGGACAAAAGCGCCATTTTCGATTTCCAGGTAAGCCAGGTCCGTCAGCACGCGCTTGATGCAGTTGGCACCGGTCAGCGGCAGGCTGCACTGGCTCAGCAACTTGGATTCACCGTCCTTGGACGCGTGGGTCATGATCACGATGATGTTCTCGGCACCGGCCACCAGGTCCATCGCCCCGCCCATGCCTTTGACCAGCTTGCCTGGGATCATCCACGAGGCGATGTTGCCTTGCACGTCGACTTCAAACGCGCCGAGCACGGTCAGGTCGACGTGGCCGCCGCGAATCATCGCGAAGGACTCGGCCGAGGAGAAGATGGACGCGCCAATGCGCGCGGTGACGGTCTGTTTGCCGGCGTTGATCATGTCGGCATCGATGGTTTCTTCAGTCGGAAACGGACCCATGCCCAGCAGGCCGTTTTCCGACTGCAGCATCACTTCCATGCCTTCGGGGATGTAGTTGGCCACCAGGGTCGGAATGCCGATACCGAGGTTGACGTAGAAACCGTCCTGCATTTCGCGGGCGACGCGTTGAGCCATTTGTTCGCGGGTAAGAGCCATTGTTTGTCTCCTTATTATTTGGACTGGTGGATTATTTGCGGAGGGTGCGCTGTTCGATGCGCTTCTCGAAGGTGCCGCAAATGATCCGGTCGACGTAGATCCCTGGGGTATGGATATGCGCCGGGTCCAGCTCGCCCGGTTCGACGATTTCTTCGACTTCGACCACGGTGATCTTGCCGGCAGTGGCGGCCAGCGGGTTGAAGTTCTGGGCGGTGTGGCGGTAGATCACGTTGCCGAAGTGGTCGGCTTTCCAGCCTTTGACGATGGCGAAGTCGCCGGTGATGGATTCTTCCATCAGGTACGGGCGACCGTTGAATTCGCGGGTTTCCTTGCCTTCGGCGACGGGTGTGCCGACGCCGGTGGCGGTGAAGAACGCCGGGATGCCGGCACCACCTGCGCGCAGTTTTTCGGCGAGGGTGCCTTGAGGTGTCAGGACCACTTCGATTTCGCCGCTGAGCAGTTGCTTCTCGAACAGCGCGTTTTCACCGACGTAAGACGCGAAGACTTTGCTGATCTGCTTGCCTTCCAGCAGCAGGCCCAGGCCAAAGCCGTCGACGCCGCAGTTGTTGGAGACCACGGTCAGGTTGCGGGTGCCTTTGCGCTTGATTTCGGCAATGAGGTTTTCCGGGATGCCGCACAGGCCAAAACCACCCGCCAGCACCGTCATGCCATCTTCCAGGCCTGCCAGCGCCTCTTCATAGGACGCTACGCGTTTATCAAAACCTGCCATATGCACCTCTTTTATTGTTTGTGGGCCAGCCATATGAACCGAGTGTTGCGCCGACGGATTGATTTGTTAAGTTGTTTTTTAAGGTTGATTGATTTAAAAAACAGCATAGTCACCAGCCATCGGGAGAAGCTTCATGACAGTTAAACAGATGCGCGCCTTTCTTGCCGTGGCCCAGACCCTCAGCTTTGCGGCGGCCTGTGAGCGTTTGCATCTTTCCCAGTCGGCCTTGAGCCTGACCATCAAAGGTCTGGAGGAAGGCCTCGGCGGGCGCTTGTTCAGCCGCAATACACGCAATGTCGCGCTGACCCCCGAAGGTGAATCCCTGCTGCCCCTGGCCCGGCGCCTGATCGCCGATTGGGACAATGCCGAGGATGAGTTGCGCCAGCGTTTCACCTTGCAGCGCGGGCGGGTGACGGTGGCAGCGATGCCGTCGTTTGCCGGGAACCTGCTGCCGCCGATCCTGAAGATTTTTCGGGCGCGCTATCCCCAGGTCAACGTGACGGTCAATGACGTGATCAACGAGCAGGTGCTGGAAATGGTCCGGGATCGCCAGGTGGAACTGGGCGTGGCGTTTGAGCCTACGGAAAGCTCGTCGCTCGTGTTCACCCCGCTGTATGTGGATCGCTTTGTCGCGGTAGTGCCCGGTGACTCGGCGTTGGCGCGTCGGTCCGATATCGACTGGCACACCCTGCTGGAACAACCCTTCATCACCTTGCAGCGCCCCTCCACGGTGCGGGTGATGCTTGAAGAACACCTGAAGGCGCTCGACATGAAGCTGCCCGTGGCCCTGGAGAGTCATCAACTGGCGACGGTGGGCAAGATGGTTGCCAGTGGCTTGGGTGTCAGTGCGGTGCCGGCGCTGTGTGCGCGACAAATGCAGGAAGCGGGTGCCCACTGCATCACGTTGAGCGATCCGGTGATTGAACGGCCGATTGGTGTATTGACCAAGCCCGGTCACGAACTCTCGGCGGCGGCCCAGGCCATGTTTGATATCTTTCGCGATGAAGCAGGGAAGGGGCGTTTTCCAGCCTTGCTGCAATAACAGTCGGCCATAAAAAAGCCTGCTCGTTTAAGCGAGCAGGCTTAAGTAATCAGTGGGTAGTTATCAGCAGTATCTGTCGATCACTTTAACGTGCGAATGGCCTTTAAGGTTCTGCCATTCGGTATTAAGTGTGTGAAAGACCTGCTCGATAAAGTTGCGATCGGCGGCGGCTTTCTTGCCGACATAACCCTGGCCGCGGCGGTACATCTTCAGGCGTGCTGCCAGTTCACGGTTATTCTTGTCGAACTCTTCTTCCACGGTATGGGGCGCCAGGCAGTCAATATGGACCTGGCCCGATTTACCAATCCAGAGGATATGGTCGTCGAGCGTGTCTTTCTGCGCTGCGAACATCTCAGCCAATTCATCGATAGTTGGTTGGTTGTTCAGATTCATGTGTAAGCCCCTTGACCAGTTGGCGATCTTTAGTTGATCCGTTAAAACTACTAAGTTGTCTCCGGCTCAGAAAACCGGGCGTCAGCGACTGTCTGCCGAATACGGGCAGGGTCTTGAACCGATGCATGTAGTCTTGCTGATGAACTGCTACGCAATGGTTTCATAACGAAGACAAGCAGCGTTTGAGCTCCTTGTACCGATCCTTTCGGGCCGGTCAGCTTCATCAATCTGCCTTGTGGGCAGTGCACATCCGGAAAAAACAGCTCGGCGGTCAGACGAGCTTGTTCAAAACGCTTGTTACCAACGCTCCCGATCCGGGAGACGCTTGAATCATGCAATTACAAAATGGTTACGTCAACGATTATGTAGTGATTATTTTCGAGTACTACATAAATCCCCGTGGGACGGGGATGAGAGCGGAAAGCGTGACTTGGGCGTCATTTTCTGGAAGTCGAGTCGGGTATGAAAACTGTAGGAGCGAGCTTGCTCGCGAAGATCGTCAACGATAACGCGGGGCTTCTGAGAGTCAGCGGGGCCCTCAGGTTTTTCGCGAGCAAGCTCGCTCCTACAGGAGGTGCTCCACCAACAACGGCAGCAGGCGCTCGCAGGAGGCCTCGATCTTGAGTTGCAGCAACTCATCGCCCCGTGTCTTGCCCAGATTGATGGCAATCACGGGCTTGCCCTGCTCAACCATCGCCTTGCACAACCGAAACGCTGAATACGCCATCAGCGACGAACCCACCACCAGCAATCCTTCCGCGTCATCCACCGCCGCCATCGCCTTGGCGGCGGTGCCCTGGGCGACGTTCTCGCCGAAAAACACCACATCCGGCTTCAGCCGTTGCCCGCCGCAATGGGGGCAGCGGGGCACCTGGAAGCGTCCTTCAAAGGCCGGGTCCAGCAGGGTGTCACCGTCCGGCGCCTGAACCGCGTCCACCCCTGCCAGGTACGGATTCTCAGCTTCCATCTGGCGCTGGATCAGATCTCGTTCGCTGGTCTGCTGGCAATCCAGGCACAGCACCCGGTGCAGGCTGCCGTGGAGTTCGATCACGTCATGGCTGCCGGCCTGGTCGTGCAGGGTGTCGACGTTCTGGGTGATAAGCCCGGTAATGCGCTGGCGCTGCTGCAAGCTGGCCAGTGCGATATGCGCAGCGTTCGGCTGTGCGACACGCACCCTCGGCCAGCCGAGCATCGCCCGAGCCCAGTAGCGGCGGCGTGCTTCCGGGGTCGCGAGGAACTCCTGGTACATCATCGGCGCCTTGCCCCGGCGCACGCCTTCGCTGTCCCGGTAGTCGGGAATGCCCGAAGAGGTGCTGATACCCGCACCCGTCAGTACCAGGAAGCGCCGTTCGGCCATGGCCCGGTGCAAGGTAACGAGGTGGTCATCGACCTGATGTTGCAGGGTATCGAGCATGGGTTCCCCAATGATTATTCGCCGCGAATGTACTGCTCCAGCTGCTTGATCAGGTCGGCCTGTTCGGCAATGGCTTCCTTGACCAGGTCGCCGATGGACAGCAAGCCAAGCAACTCGCCGTTCTCCACCACAGGCAGGTGCCGCAGATGTCGGTCAGTCATGATAGTCATGCAGGTCTCGACAGTCTGGTGAGTGTCGACGGTGATCACCGGCGAATTCATGATCTCGTGGGCTTTGGTCGCCACCGAAGACAATCCATGGAGGATGACCTTACGGGCATAGTCTCGTTCACTGATGATGCCCACCACCTTCCCGTCCTGGAGCACTGGCAAGGCCCCGACGTTTTTCGAAGCCATCACGATCAAGGCCTCAAATACCGTATGGTCGTGGGGGATGGTGTGGACTTGCTGGTTTTGCTGGTCTTTGGACTTCAGCACTTGGGCAACGGTTTTCATGGAGGCCACTCCGGTGTTGTTATTGTTGGGAGGTTAGCAGGCCCTACAGAATCCTGGATGGCCTGCAGCAGGGCAAGGTCCAAAGCGGCATACATCCCGTCGAAAAACGTCATTGACGCGACTTTTCAGTGCCTCTCAGCCTTTGTTTGCCGGTTTCGCCGCCCGCTTCGGGCTGGTGGCTGTCTTGCGCTTGGCCGGTTTGCGTTTGTTTTTCCACGGTGCAGCGCCACGTCCTGCCGGGCTGGCCGGGCCGCTGATGGTCAGGCGCATGCCGGTGCAGCGGGTGACTTGCTTGCTCATCCACGCCGCCTGTTTGGCGACGAATTCTTCCAGGCTCATCTCTCCGCTTTGCACCATGTCCAGTGCTTGCTCCCAAATGGCCGTGGTGCCGGGGTCGGCGATTGCCCGGGGCACCGCATCGATCAGGCTGAACGCGGCAGGCGTTGCCGACAGCGCCTTGCCTTTTTTCACCAGGTAACCGCGATCCAGCAGGCCCTGGATAATCCCGGCGCGGGTGGCTTCGGTGCCGATCCCGGTGGTGTCCTTGAGCTTTTGCTTGAGCAGCGGGTCTTCCACCAGCTTGGCGACGTTTTTCATCGCCTTGATCAGGTCGCCTTCGGTGAAGGGCTTGGGTGGCTGGGTCCACAGGTCCTTGAGGTTGACCTTGGCCACGGCGTAATCCTGGCCTTGAACCAATTTTGGCAAGGACTGCGGCGCAGGCGCTTCACGGCCTTTGGCCGGTGCCAATGCTTCCGGCAATGCGCGTTTCCAGCCAGGCTCCACGATGACTTTGCCGACAGCCCGCAAGGCTTCACCGGCGCAGTCGAAATCGGCCTGGGTGCGGTCGTATTCGTGATTGGGCAGGAACTGCGCGAGATAGCGGGCGCGAATCAGGGTGTATACCGCGCGATGCTTGCCGGTCAGTTGCCCGACATCCTTGCCGGCGCCGGTAGGGATTATGCCGTGGTGCGCGCTGACCTTGGCGTCGTTCCAGGCCCGTGAGCGCCGTTGTGGATCCATATGCGGCATCAACGCGTTCACTGCCGGATCGGCCCGCCCCAGCGCCGCGAGAATTTTCGGCGCGTCGCCGTGCTGGCTAAGGGGCAGGTAGCCGCAATCGCTGCGCGGGTAAGTAATCACTTTGTGGGTTTCGTAGAGCGACTGCGCAACATCCAGGGTTTCCTGAGCGCCGAGGCCGAGTTTTTTCGAGCAGATTTCCTGCAAGGTGCCGAGGTCGAAGGGCAGGGGCGCCACGTCGCGCATCCGCTCGGTACGCAGTTTGATCAGTCGCGCACTGGCGGCGTTGCTCATGGCGTTGGCGGCGTCCCGGGCAAGCTCCGGATTGAGGCAACGGCCCTGATCGTCACAGGCATCTTCGGTCGCGCGCCATTGCGCAGTGAAGGTGATGTTGTCGTGGAGCAAATCCACATCGATGGCCCAATAGGCGACGGGTACAAAGTCGGCAATGCTGCGGTCCCGGTCTACCACCAAGCGCAGGGTCGGGGTTTGCACCCGACCTACCGGCAACACGCCCTGATAGCCAGACTGTCGGCCCAGTAGGGTAAACAGGCGGCTCATGTTCATCCCGATCAGCCAGTCGGCGCGGGAGCGGCCAAGCGCCGAATGGTAGAGGCTGAAGGTTTCCGCACCGGGCTTCAATGAGGCCAGGGCCTTGCGGATCGATGCGTCATCGAGTGCCGAGAGCCACAGCCGTTGGATGGGGCCGCGATAACGGCAGTGCTCCACCAGTTCCCGGGCGATCATCTCGCCCTCGCGGTCGGCATCGGTGGCGATTACCAATTCCTGGGCTTCCCCCAGCAGGCGCTTGACTGCCTTGAACTGGCTGGCGGTCTTGGGCTTGACCAGCATCTTCCACTTCTCGGGGATGATCGGCAGGTCGGCCAGCACCCAGCGCTTGTACTTGGCGTCGTAGCTGTCGGGCGGGGCGGTTTCCAGCAGGTGGCCGATACACCAGGTCACGGTAACGCCTGAACCCAGCCAACAACCGTCGCCACGCCGGGTCGCGCCGAGCACGGCGGCGATATCCTTGGCCTGGGACGGTTTTTCACAGAGGAACAGCCGCATGGTCACCACATTCGCTACGAAATTGAATGGGGAGCAGGATGCGCAACAGAAGGGAATTGATCAACCTTTATCTGTATGGATGTACAGCAAAAGGTTGCGCTGCCGGTCGGGCGACCGGCAGCGGGTCAGCTTCAATTATTGTCGATATCGACGTTCTTGGTCTCTTTCAGGCAAATCAGCCCGACGATCAAGCTCACTCCGGTAATCACCACCGGGTACCACAAGCCGTAGAAGATATCGCCGGTGTACACCACCAGCGCAAACGACACCGTCGGCAGGAACCCACCAAACCAGCCGTTACCGATGTGGTAAGGCAGCGACAACGAGGTGTAGCGGATGCGCGTCGGGAACAGCTCCACCATCAGCGCCGCCAGCGGGCCGTAGCACATGGCGGCAATCAGGATCAGTGCCACGATCAGCACCACCACCATGGTTTTGTTGACCTGCGCCACGTCAGCCGACTGCGGATAACCCGCCAGCGTCACCGCGCCTTTCAGGGCAGCTTCGTCGTAACCGTCGATACGCACATCACCCACGCTCACCTGCACCGCACTGCCGGCCGGGGCGGCCGCGCTTTCGTACGGCAGGCCCTGTTTCACCAGGAAGGTCTTGACCTTGTCGCACGGGCTGTCAAAACGCGCCTTGCCTACCGGGTCGAACTGGAAGGTGCAGGTGGCTGGATCCGCCAACACCGTGATCGGTGACTGGCGGCTCGCGTGGTCCATCGCCGGGTTGGTGTAGTAGGCCAGGCCCTTGAAGATCGGGAAGTACAATGCGGTTGCCAGCAGCAGGCCGACCATCAACACCGGCTTGCGCCCCAGCTTGTCCGAGAGCCACCCGAAGAAGATGAAGAACGGCGCGCCAATCACCACGCTGATGATCAGCAGCATGTTGGCCAATGCCGGGTCCATCTTCAAAAATTGCGTGAGGAAGAACAGCACATAAAACTGCGCGGCATAGAACGTCACCGCTTGCCCGGCGTTGATGCTGAACAGTGCAATCAGCACAATCTTGAGGTTTTCCCATTTACCGAAAGATTCGCGGATCGGCGCCTTGCTGGCCTTGCCTTCCTCTTTCATTTTCAGGAACGCCGGCGACTCGTGCAGGCTCATGCGGATCCAGGTGGAAATGCCCAGCAGCACGATCGACAGCAGGAACGGCAGGCGCCAGCCCCACACTTCGAACTGGTCACCGGTGAAATAACGGCACGCCAGCACCACCAGCAGCGACAGCAACAGGCCGAGGGTAGCGGTAGATTGAATCCAGCTGGTGTGGAAGCCCCGTTTGCCCGCTGGGGCATGCTCGGCCACATAAGTGGCTGCGCCGCCGTACTCGCCGCCGAGCGCCAGGCCCTGGAGCATGCGCAGCGCCACGAGGATGATCGGTGCAGCGATGCCGATGCTTGAATAGGTCGGCAGCAGGCCCACGCAGAAGGTTGCCAGGCCCATCAGGACGATAGTGGCGAGGAAGGTGTACTTGCGGCCGATCAGGTCACCCAGCCGACCGAACACCAGCGCGCCGAACGGGCGCACCACAAAGCCGGCCGCGAAGGCCATCAGGGCGAAGATAAACGCCGTGGTGTCGTTGACCCCGGCAAAGAACTGCTTGCTGATCACCGCCGCGAGGGCGCCGTAGAGGAAAAAGTCATACCACTCGAACACCGTCCCGAGGGAGGAGGCGAAGATGACTTTCTGCGTGTCGTTGCTCGAGCGTGCGCCGAGCGCCGGGTCCAGGGGTTGAGCGTGTTCTGACATTGGGTAGCCCTCACAGTGATTATTTATTGTTGTTCCACTGTCGGCGCCAGCATCAGCGCCGCTATTCCACTGTAGGAGCGAGCTTGCTCGCGAAGAATGCAAAGACACTGCGTTAATCCGGAATGCACGCATTATCGTTGACGTTTTTCGCGAGCAAGCTCGCTCCTACAGGTCTAGCCGGTAAGGTAAGTTCAAGCCGGTAAGGTCAGTTCTTTCTCCGGTGCGAGGCTCCTTGTGTTCGGCGAAAGGATAAGCTGCGCGGCTTTTTCCGCGATCATCAGCGTGGGTGAGCAGGTGTTGCCTGAAGTAATGCGTGGCATGACTGACGCGTCGGCGATGCGCAGGCCCGGAATGCCGTGCACCCGCAGTTGCGCGTCGACCACCGCCTCCTTGTCGCTGCCCATGCGGCAGGTGCCCACCGGATGGAAAATAGTGGTGCCGATGCGGGCGGCGGCCTCTTGCAGTTGTTCGTCGGTTTGCAGTGCTTCGCCGGGCAGGTATTCCACCGGGTTGAATTGCTTCAGGGCCGGCGCCGAAACGATCCGACGGGTCAGGCGAATGGCGTCGGCGGCCACCTTCAGGTCTTCCGGATGGCTGAGGTAGTTGGGGCGGATCAACGGCGCGTCTGCCGGGTTGGCCGAGCGAATGTCGATGCGGCCACGGCTTTGCGGGCGCAGGTCACACACCGAGGCGGTGAAGGCCGCAAAGGCGTGCAGCGGTTCGCCGAAGCGCTCCAGGGACAGCGGTTGCACGTGGTATTCGAGGTTGGCCGACGTCTGTTCCGGCCCGGAGCGGGCGAACGCGCCCAACTGGCTGGGGGCCATGGACAGCGGGCCGCTGCGGTCGTACAGATAGCGCAGGCCCATGCCCATCTTGCCCAACACGGTGCCGGCGATCTGGTTCAGGGTGCGGGCGTTTTCCAGCTTGTAGATCAGGCGCAGTTGCAAGTGATCCTGCAGGTTGCCACCGACGCCCGGCAACTCGTGCAGCACATCAATACCCAAGGGCTTGAGCACGCTGGAAGGGCCGATGCCGGAGCGTTGCAGAATGCCGGGCGAACCCACCGAACCGGCGCACAGGATGATTTCCTTGCGCGCCCTCCATGTGACGGCCTGGCCTTGCTGGCGAGCAACCACTGAGGTGGCGCGACCGTTCTCCAGCAGCACGCGGTCGACTTCAACCTCAGTCATCACCGTCAGGTTGGGCCGCTGGCGGATCGGCTTGAGGAACGCCTTGGCCGCGTTCCAGCGCACCCCGGATTTCTGATTGACCTGGAAATAGCCGCAGCCTTCGTTGTCGCCCTGGTTGAAGTCGCTGATGCTCTCGATTCCACTCTGCTGCGCGGCATCGCGAAACGCGTCGAGGATCGGCCAGTGCAGGCGCTGTTGTTCAACCCGCCACTCTCCGCCATCACTGTGGAATTCCGAGGCGCCGGCAAAATGGTTTTCGCTCTGCTTGAACAGTGGCAGCACATCTTTCCAGGCCCAGCCGGGATTGTCCTCGGCCCAGCCGTCGTAGTCCCGGGCCTGGCCGCGCATGTAGATCATGCCGTTGATCGACGAACAACCGCCCAGCACCTTGCCCCGTGGATAGCTCAACGCACGGCCTTGCAGGCCTTCCTGGGCTTCGGTCTTGAAGCACCAGTCGGTGCGTGGGTTGCCGATGCAGAACAGGTAGCCGACGGGAATGTGGATCCAGGGATAGTTATCGCGACCGCCGGCTTCAAGCAGCAGCACGCGATGGGCAGGGTTGGCAGACAGTCGATTGGCCAGCAGGCAGCCTGCGGGGCCGGCGCCTACCACCACGTAATCGTATTCAGCAGCTGCAGAATGCATCTGTGACCTCGCTTGTTTTTCTTATTGGCTCCATCCTAGTTGTTAGTTTTCGTCTTAAAAATGTTAGTTTTTACCCAGCTGCTGTGCGTTTTTAGACAGCGATGCTTTTGAGGTGGAGAGCGGAGGCGGCATGTTCGACTGGAATGATCTGCGGTTCTTTCTTGAGTTACAGCGTAGCGGACGCCTGCTCACGGCGGCGCAACGTTTGAAAACCACCCACGCCACCGTGGCCCGGCACATCGAAGCCATCGAGAAAAGCCTCGGCACCGCGCTGTTCGTGCAGCACGCACAGGGTTACGAACTCACGCCTTCCGGCGAAGCCCTGCTCAAACACGCCGAAGCCATGGAAAACGTCGCACTGCTGGCCGAAGAAGAACTGACCCATTCCGCCGCGCCCCTGGGCAAGATTCGCCTGGGCGTGGCTGAAGGTCTGGGGGTGATGTTCCTCGCCAGCCGCATGGGCGGCCTGTTCGAACGCTACCCGGGCCTGGAAGTGGAACTGCTGGCGGTGCCGCGCTTCGTCAGCATCCTCAACCGCGAAGCGGAAATCAGCATCCACCTGGAACGCCCCAGCGTCGACCAACTGGTGACCCGCAAACTCACCGACTACCGCCTGGCCCTCTACGCCAGCCGCAGCTACCTGGACCGTACGCCACCGATTGAAAAGCGCGAGGATTTGGCAGTCCATGCCTGGATCGATTACGTCGACGATTTGTTGTTCAGCCAGGAATTGAAATTCCTCAGCAGCTTCTGCCGCAACCCCAAAGTAGTGTTCCACAGCACCAGCGTGATCGCACAGCACCAGGCCGCGCGATCGGGGTTAGGGATTGCCGTGTTGCCGTGCTTCATGGCAGCGAGCGACCCGGATCTGGTGCCGCTGCTGCCGGGCGAGAGCATCCAGCGCAGCTACTGGATCAGCTCCCGGCGCGAGTTGCACAAGTCGGTAAGGTTGCGAGTGTTGTGGGATTACCTGGTGGAACTGTGCGCGCGGGAGCAAGGGGTTTTGTTGGGGGAGGGTTAGAGCTTCACCACCTGATGCACCTGCTCACCACAGGCCCGGATCTCATTGATCATCTTTTCAAACGGCGCGCTGACAATTTCATCGTGAGTCAGCCAGCGTATCTTCTGCACCAGGAGGTAGTGATAGCGCCATTCACCCTTGACGCGTTCACCCGTCAGGTCCAGGTCGTACCACGGCGAGTGCACCTGGCAGGCCTTGATGTCCTTGTCGATCTGGCCACCCGACAGCGCGATGGTGTAATCCAGCGTCTCGGGGTTGCCTACATACAAGTCCGCCAGTTGCCCGTTGCGGCGATAGTTGAGCAGCCCGTCCCATTTCTCCTGCAGCAAGGCATCGTTGTAGATGTGGTCATTGCCTAAGGGCTCCAGGGGCCGCATGTCCGTCAGGGTGGCGCTGACTTTGTAGCTGGCCGGGATCAAAAACGCCGTGGCGGGGCGCTCGACCTGGCAGTCGGTGATCTGTTTGCCGAAGTTGTCGCAGATGTTCTGGTCGCTGGCGGTGGAGCCTTGCTGGCGGTCGGCGAGGCTCAGTTGCATCAGCGGCATACCGCGAAAATCAACGGTGGCCGAGACGCGGGCGGTGCCCTGGGCGTCGAAGCGTTCCTGCTTGTCGAGGATCAATGTGGTGGCGGCAGGTTGCAGCGGGATGTGTTCTTCACGTACCTGGCCCTCGGCGTTGGTCACCAGCACCCAGCGGTCCTGGATGTCGGGCAGGGTCTGGCCTGGGGCGAAGACCGGGTTGGTCGGGTCCAGCCACCACACCTGGCCATCGACTTCGGCGCGGACAATGGCGTGGTTCGGCGCGCCGGTGCCGGGAATCAGCAGCGGGTTGACCACGTCGCCGCGGCTGACCCAGGCGGATTCGGCCTTGATTCCGCTGGCCTTGAGCATGGCCGCCAGCAGCGTCGAAAGGTCTTTGCAGTCGCCGTAGCCGTGCTGTTCGATCTCGGCCAGGCTGAAGGGTACATAGCCGCGATCCGATGCACGCCAGTCGCCCAGGTAACGGTAGTGGTCGTTGATGTGCTGCATCAGGTCGGCCACTTGTTGCACCGGCGGCAGGCCGCGAACGGCGGCAACGGCGGCGGCGCCCTGGGGCGGTAGCTTGGCGCTGAGGATCTGGTTGTAGCGTTCGGCGAAGTTGCCGAAGTACTGCTGGCGATCCAGCGAGCTGCCGACTTCGATGCGCGGGGCGTGGCGAATGTAGGCGTTGGCGGATTCGTTGATGTAGCTGAGGTAGGTCGGAGCCTTTTGCACCACGTCCAGGGTCTTGCGATTGGCCGATGGGGTAATGCTGAAACCCTCCATCAGTTCGCTGCGCCACTCGATGGGCCGCTCGGCGGTGAAGCGTGCCTTGAAGTGGTCACGTCGTGCAGCGCTGGGGCCGAACTGCAAGGCGTAGTAGAACTCGGTCATCAGCGGTTTGGCGGGATAGTGTTCGCGCACCGTATAGCGTATTTGCGTGTCGACCCGCAGGTTGGGGAATGCCAGGGAGGTCTGTTTTTCTCGGGAGAATCCCTGGTCAGGATTGGGGGCGGTGCGGGTGTCGATTTGTGCCTGATCCAGGGGCACCGGTTTGCCGCCGGGCTGGGTGGACTCGGCCTTGACCAGTTCAAAGCCGTCCTCTTCCTGATAGCTGAAGTCAATCCGCGAGAGCATTTCCCGGCCGCTCGGCTTGAGGATGGTGTAGTGGTAGCGCGTGGTGCAGTCGACGCTGGCGTCGCGGTTGAAGTGGCAATGCAGCTCGGTGTCGCTGGCCAGCGGGGCTTCGGCCATCGGTTGCAGGGCGGCAAACGCGCTGTGGCTGGCAAGCCCCCAACTGATGCAGATCAGGGGACGGTAAAACGAAAAACGGTGCATGAGCGCCTCAGGTGGAACATTGACACAAGTACCCTGGGGGTACCGAGAAGGCGCCGGATGATAATGGATCGCAACACGAATGCCTAGCATTGTCGGACAATTATTTTCGCTGAAAGGCGCGAGATAGAGCCTTCGTTAATGTTTTAAGGATTATTTTACGAGCTCAAACTCGACGCTTCCCAGTCGTTCGCCGTTCACCAGCACGTGCACCGCGTGCTTGCCGGAATAGTGTTTGCGTGTGGTCAATTCACGAATATGTTGGCCACGGCTGATGGCGTGATGTTCCCCGGCGCCCAGGGTAAACGCCTTGAGCTTGAACACCTTGGACGCGCTGTGACCGGCGCTTTTCACATAGTCGATGGCGTAGTCCACCACCAGCTTTTGCGAGGTGTCGGTGATGGATTCCAGGCTGAAGGACAGGTTGATCCGGTCCCCCAGGTTAATCACCGCCGGTTCGACTTTCAGCTGATGGAGCTTCACCTCGGCCTTGGCCCCTGCACCCATGATCGTCAGCGCCCGGGTGTTGCCTTGCTTGATCAGGCTGCGCAAGGCGTGGCGGGCGATCCAGGCGGTGTGGGGATTGTCCAGGGACCAGCCTTCGATCAAGGTCAGCACCCAGTCGGGATGGTCCTTGGTGATGTCGTTGAGGTGGTTGGCTACCGACTTGCGCACGTAGAGGCTGCTGTCGGCCTTGAGGTTGTCGAGGATCGAGGCGCACAGGTTCGGGTCGGCCTGCACCTCGGCCAGGCGGAACGACCATGGCAGCCGTGGCCGTGAACCTTCACTGGCGAGGCGCCGTACGTGTTCGTTGTCATCCAGCGACCACTGTTGCATCACCGCCAGGGTGCGCTTGAAATCCTTCAGCAGGAAATACCGCACGGCAAACTCGGCAGAGCCGAAGGTGGTGAAGTACTTGAGCGCCGCCATGGAACGCTTGAAATCATCGCCGCCGTAGCTGGCGACGTAGTGGGGCAGGGACAGGCTGACAAAGGCGCTGTTCAGGCGGGGTGCCAGGGCATACAGCAACTTCAGCGTTTGGGGGTAATCCAGCGGGAGCACGGCGTGCAGGCTTTCGCTGACCTGCGCCATGCGCTGCATCACCGACAGGTCCGCGAGCCCGGCCTTGGCGTGTTTGAGAAAGCCCTTGGCGTCGAACGCCGGGTACACCGCGGTCATTTCGGTGGCGATGTGTTGCAGGCGTTCGGCGTTGAAGATTTCCTTCAGGGCCGGGGCGCTTTGGTCGGTCATGGGCAAGTCCACAGATGAAGTTGGCCATCAGATTACATGCAAACCCCCATATCGCACGCCCCACGTCGTAGCAGCTGTCGAGCCTAGGCGAGGCTGCGTTCGCGGTGTGTCTGATACTCCGCTGACGCAGCCTCGCCAAGGCTCGACAGCTGCTACGGAGAGAGGTGGGGGGTTAGAGGTACCAGCGATATTCCCGCGCATGAATTTCCTGATGGAATGCCAGGTGGTCCTGGCGTTTGTTTTCGCAATACACGTCGACAAACTCGGCGCCCAGGCCTTCGCGCAACGCAGGCTGATGCTGCATGGCGCGCACGGCTTCGAGCATTTCCAGGGGGAAATCCGTGCCGCTGTTGCGGTCTTCGTTCAGCGGTGCGATGGGCTCCTTGGCAGCCTCAAGACCTTGTTCAAGCCCTACCAGAATCGCCGCCAGCACCAGGTACGGATTGGCATCGGCACTCGCCAGGCGATGTTCGATGCGCAGGTTGCGCGGGTCGGATTCAGGGATTCGCACACACGCGTCGCGATCCTCATAACCCCAGCACGCGCGGGTTGCCGCGTTGACCGTGCCGCCGAGGCGGCGGAAGGCGTTGTGGTTGGGGGAGAAGATCGGCATGCAATGAGGCAACAGCTCGAGGCAGCCGGCCACCGCGTGGCGCAACGGTTGCTGCTGATGGGCGGCCAGCAGGTTATTGCCCGCTGCGTCGTACAGGCTGACATGCACATGCATGCCGCTGCCGGGATGTTGCAGGTAGGGCTTGGCCATGAAGCTGGCGCGATAGCCGTGCTTGAGGGCCACGCCACGGGTGCTGCGGCAGAACAGGGCGGCCCAGTCGGCAGCGCGCAGGCCGTCTTCCAGGTGGCCGAAATTGATTTCGAACTGGCCGGGGCCAAGTTCGGCTGTGATCACCGTGATGTCGATGCCCTGGGCCTTGGCGGTCTCGACCATGTCGTCCAGCACAGGGGCGAAACGCGACAGGCGCTCGATGTGCAAATTGGGCTGGTCGTCGGCGTCATCGCTCAGCGGGTCGCGGGCGAATTGCGGCAGGCCGTCGCTGAGCTTTTTATCGAACAGGTAGAACTCCAGCTCAAACGCCACCACCGGGTGAATGCCTTTGTGGTGCAGGCGCTCCAGCACCTTGGCCAGCACTTCCCGAGGTTCGAATTCGATGGGCGCTTCGGTGCCGTCGGAGGTAATCAGCATCTGCCCCAGCGGCTGGGCTTCCCAGCTCACCGGCTTGAGGGTGCCGGGCACCAGGCGGCGGTTGGCGTCGGGGTCACCGTCGTGAAAGCAATAGTCACCGATCTTGAACAAACCGCCCTGGGCACCCAGCAGCACTGCGTTCTGCGGCAGTTTCAAAGGGCTGCCGGCGGCGACCTTTTCCAGCATGTCCACCGGGTAGCGCTTGCCGTAGAAATGCCCGGGAATGTCCAGGGCAATCAGGTCGACATAACGCACATCGGGATGGTTCAGGCGAAAGGTCCGGACTTCGGCCAGCAGCGTGGAGGAATGGCTTTTCACGGGTGACGCTCCTTGGTGTGCCTTCAGTTGTAGACCCACAGCACGCGGGCTGGCAGGTCAGTCAGGTTGCCGTAGCGGCAGTGGGCGAAACTGGCCAGGTGGAAGCTGTCACCCGGGCGCAAGGTGACCGCGTCGGCCTCGCCCTCAACCCACAGTGTCAACTCGCCTTCCAGCACATAACCGGCCTGTTCGGCACGGTCGCTCATGGTCTGTTCGCCACTGTTGGCGCCGGGGGCCAATAGGCTGTCGAGCATCGAGAACGCGCCGTGCATGCTCGGCGACACCAGGATGTCGGTGATGCCGTTGGCGTAATACACCGTGCGCCGTTCATTGGGGCGCGTGACCCAGTTCACGGCCTTCGGTTTGGACAAACTGTAGAAGTAGGTGGTGGGCACACCGAGGGCATGGCTGATGGCGGTCAGATCGGCCACGGTAGGGCGCGACAGGCCACGTTCAACCTGGGACAGGAAGCCCACGGAACGCTCGATCTTTTGCGCGAGTTGCGCCAGGGTGAGCTTCTTGTGCTTGCGCAGGTCGTGGATCAGGATCGCCAGGGCGTCGAGTTCTTCTTGCTTGTCCATAGGCGTTTCGTGAAATTCTTATCAAGAAATTTCATGAAAAATTACAGGATTAATTTCATGGAGGCAATGGGTATGGAGTTGTCGGAGCATTTACGCAGCCTGGAACAGGAGCTGCATCAATGCACCACCCGTACAGATGCCGCGCGCTTGTCGGTGCTGCTGGCGGATGATTTCGTCGAATTTGGCGCCAGTGGCAATGTGTGGGCCAGTAAGGCCGAGGTGATCGAGGGGCTGCAGGATGAGGTGTTTTCAGCCCGTAGTATCAGTGACTTTGCTCTGAAGATGCTGGCCGAAGGCGTGGCGTTGGTGACGTATCGCTGTCAGCGGGCGGCGACTGAGGCCAATGCGGCGGGGGAGTCGTTGCGCAGTTCGGTATGGCGCGAGAGCGGCGGGCAGTGGCAGATGGTGTTTCATCAGGGCACGCCGACGCGTCAGCGTGCACCTGTGTAAGTGTCGGCAGGTTCAAGCCGTGTGCTTGACCTCAAACCCGGACAGGCTGACATCATCACGATGCCCCAGCAGCTCGGCCACCACCGACGTCGGCGACTTGTGTTTGTAGGTGTTGTAGTTGTTAACCGAGTCGTGGAACAGCTGGCGGGTGAACGCGACGCGGCTTTCCAGGCTGGCAATGTCCGCGGCGGGTGACGAGGCGTTTTGCGCCGCCGCCAATTGTTGCTCGGCCTCTTTGAATTGGCCGAAGGCTTTTTTGCAACGATCAAGCAGCGCCACCAGTTCCCGGTAGGTGCCGAACACGTAAAGCGCGAGCAAAGTGACAATAGTCACGAAAATGATGATGACGTGGGTACCAGTCATTGGACTTCCTGAGCAGCTGGAAAAAAGAACCAATCTTATCTGATTAATCGTCGCCTCGGTCGTTGGCTGTCCATCCATCCGCCGCTTCAATCACTTCGCTGAATGATTCTTCACGGCTGCGGTCGGAATCTTTACGC
The DNA here is from genome assembly GCF_059716235.1 of Pseudomonas sp. LBUM1641. NCBI lineage: Bacteria > Pseudomonadati > Pseudomonadota > Gammaproteobacteria > Pseudomonadales > Pseudomonadaceae > Pseudomonas > Pseudomonas sp. LBUM1641. Next base: position 4,377,355 of record NZ_CP166815.1, on the reverse strand, counting down.
GTCATTCATTGAAGGAAGTGCCCATGAAGTCCAAATCCCTTGTTGCCTGCCTGCTGGTTGCCGCGAGCCTGTCCGCCGCGAGTCTCACCGTCCAGGCCGCGGATACCCCGCAAAAAACCGTGCAGCCTTCAAACATCAATACCCGCGACCTCAAGACGGGCGACCGCGCGCCAGACATTCTGATGCGTAAGGAGTCGGCGATTGCCGACTGGAAGAAACGTGGCTTGAAGCAGCCGGAAGAAGACAGCCAGTGGGCCCGGGTAAACGACAAATACGTGTTGCTCAAAACCACCAACGGTACGATTCTCGACATCACGCCGGTTAAAAAATAAAGCGTTCAGCGGGATGAGCGACGGCGTCCTCATCCCGCTGCATTTATTTTTTGCATAAATGCATAAATCAGCATTTATTTCGTCTCATCTTGCGTTAAGGTACATCCGCTTGCGGGCCGCAATGGCCTCGTTACCTTGATCAAAATGAGAGCAGGATGCTTGCCACAATAAGAAACTACCCACGTACCGTGAATCTGCTGTTGTCGGCCACGCTGATCCTCACGCTGGCCAAAGCCATCACGTTTCCGTACCTCGTGATCTACCTCACCAACCACTTCGCCCTCGACATCAGCCAGGTCGGCCTGGTGATCGGCAGCTCATTGATCGTCGGATCGTTGCTGAGTGTGTATGGCGGTTTCCTGGTAGACCGCATCAACAGTTATCGGCTGTTGCTCAGCCTGAGCGTCGTGTTTGCCCTGGGGTTTATCGGCACGGTGCTGGCCCGGGAAATCTGGTCGTTCTACAGCTGCCTGATACTCATCAACCTGGCGTACGCGGTGATCGACATTGCGATCAAGTCCGGGTTTGCCAGCCTGTTGCCGGAAGATGAACGCAGCGAAGCGTTTTCCATCAAGTACACCCTGACCAATATCGGTTATGCAGTAGGGCCGTTTTTTGGCGCGATGATAGCCAAGCTCGATATCAGCTTGCCGTTTATCTTGTCGGCCGTTCTGGGCCTTGGATTTTTCCTGCTGTATTGGCGTTGGGGCGACCGCACCTTGGCCACCGTCGACACCACGCAAAAGCCGGTGTCATTCCTCGCCGTGGGCCGCGTACTGCTGCGGGATCATCGGCTGGTGTGCTTCACCCTCGGCGGCCTGCTCAGTGCCGTGGTGTTTGGCCAGTTCACCGCGTACCTCTCGCAATACCTGGTGACTACCACCACGGCTGAATACACCTACACGATTATCAGCGCGGTACTCACCACCAACGCCGTGTTGGTGATCACCCTGCAATACGCGATTGGCCGGCGGATTTCCCACCGTTACCTGAGCCAGTGGCTGATCTTCGGCCTGGGCATGTTCATGCTGGGCGTGATTGGTTTTGCCCTGGCGAGCAACGTGTGGTGGTGGATCCTGGCGATGGCGATTTTCACCGTGGGTGAAATCGTGGTGTTCCCGGCCGAGTACATGTTTATCGACCGCATCGCCCCGGACCATCTGCGAGGCATGTATTACGGCGCGCAAAACCTTTCCAACCTCGGCGCTGCCCTGGGGCCGGTGCTGTGCGGGCTGGTACTGGCCAGCCTGCCGGCCCACTACATGTTCTACATGTTGGCAGCGTTTATCGTCGGGGGAGGGGTGTTCTATTTTATCGGGGCGTCGTTGAAGGCCCGCTGAATACTGTAGGAGCGAGCTTGCTCGCGAAGGTCGTTAACGATAATGAGCCACGCCTGAATGAGCGCGGCGCCTGGGCGTTTTTCGCGAGCAAGCTCGCTCCTACAGTTACAGCGGGCGCAGCGGCAGGTCATCCAGCCTGACTTTGCCGACGGTGTTGCTCTGCAATTCGTAACGCAACTCGTCGACCATCTTTTCCACTTCCTGCGGGGTCTGCAGCTTGTTGACGCTGATCCCGGTGACCACCAAGTCCACCCGGCCGCTTTCGGCGTCGAAGACTTTGAGGGTCAACGAGGCGTCACGGCACAGGGTGAACTCGCAGGTCAGGGGCGACAGGGCCTCTTCGATGCAGTTGCGCAGTTGGGAGAGCGTAAACATTAAGGCGCTCCTCAGCGACGACGCAGCAACAGACCCAGCAGCAAGCCGACACCGGCGACGATCGCTACGGTAGCCAAGGGTTTTTGCTTGGCAAAGTCGCCAACGGTGTCCAGCGCGTCACCGTAGGTTTGCTGCAATTGGCCTGCGGCCTGGCGGGCTACGCCTTCGGCCTGGAGACGTTCGTCACCGGTCAGATCACCCAGAAAACCTTGAGCCTTGCCGGCCACTTTTTCGACGGCGCCTTTGACTTGTTCGCTTTTCATGACGGATTCCTTAAAGGGCATGACATCTCAACAGCACAGGACCTAAAGCCCTGTGCCCACCCTTCAAGGTTAAGCAGTGTGCCCCCGTGCAATAAGGCGAATTTGCACCGGTCGCACTAGTGCATTTGCACTCTATTTTGGTTTTTTAACCCGCAATTCACCGGCAAACAGCCCGCGTTCACGGGCCCAGACGATGGCTGCACTACGGCTATGCACCCCCAGCTTGGAGTACACCGTGGCCACATGGTTACGCACAGTGTTGGGCGCCAGTTTCAGGCGCGAGGCGATTTCCTTGTCGGCCAGGCCTTCGCAAATCAGGCCCAGTACATCGCGCTCCCGGGCGGTCAGGTCGGTAAAGGAGATGTTCGGTACATTGGGGCTGTTGACGCTCTTGGCGTTGGCGAGCTTTTCAATCAGCGTCTGGCTGAACCATGAGGCGTCCTGCATCACTTCCTCGATCGCCGCCACCAGTTCCAGCTCGGAGCGCTTGCGTTCGGTGATGTTCATCAGCACCAGCAGGTAGCAAGGCACGTCCTGGATGCTCACGGTGTCGGCAGACAGCACGCAGTCGATCAGCTCATTGCCTTTCTTGCGGATCTTCAGGTCGAGGCCGTCGAGGTTGCCGGCTTTTTCCAGGGTGGTGAACAGTTGCGTGCTCGCCTGGGGGCTGTCGATAAAGTCGATGTCTTCGATGGATTTGCCGATCAGTTCTTCACTGGTATAGCCGGTGATGGTCATGAAGGCTTCGTTGATATCCACCACCTGGCGGTTGGCGGCGTTGCACACCAGGGTCGGCACTGGCGTCAGGCGGAACGACTTGGCGAAGCGTTCCTCGCTCTGGCGCAGGGCGGTTTCGGCTTTGCGACGCGGCTCCAGGTCGGTGAAGGAAAACAGCATGCAGTCTTCCTCGTTCATGTCCAGCGGCTGGCCGGCCACGATCACCAGCTTGCTGCCGCCTTCGGGCAGTTTCAGTTCGGCTTGCATCTGCGGAATGGTCGCGCCTTCGCCCAGGCGTTTCACGGCGAGGTCCTTGTTTTCAGCCTGTTCCAGCACGTCCAGTTCATACACCGAGTGGCCGATCACCTGGTCGCGGTTGTAGCCGGTCATCTCCAAAAAGCCCTGGTTGACCTTGATATAGCGCAGGTCGCTCAAGCGGCAAATCACCGCCGGCGCCGGGTTGGCATTAAAGGTTTTTTCGAAGCGCTGTTCGGCGCTGGCCCATTCGGTGGCGTCGCTCAGGATCAACACCAGCAGCTCCGGCTCGCCGGACGCGTCGTCGAGTACCAGGCTGCGCAGGCGATGCACCCAGACTTTTTCCTCGTCGCCGGTGGGCGTGACTTCCACCACCACATCGCTGAACTCTTCACCGTCTGCCACCCGGCTTAACGGGTAATTCTCCAGCGCCAGCGGATGGTTGTTGCGATAACGCAAAGCAAAGCGCGCGGCGTATTCCTGGGTGTTGGCACCCAGGTCTTCGACTTTATCCACGCCATGCATCAGCAGCGCGGCTTCATTGGCCCATAGGATGTTCTGGTCGGCCTCGGCGAGGATCACTCCGTCGGACAAGCCGGAGATGATCTGCTGCAGTTGGCGGCGGTTGGTTTCTTTGGCGAGGACGGCCTGGCTCATGCTTTCTCCTGGGGTAAGTCGCATAGGAAGTACGACACCTGAGGCTCAGGATAGTGCAGAGAAAGTGCACGGCGCGGGGTGCGAATGCACCAGTGCGCCTAGTGCAATTGGGCCGAGACCGCAGGGTAGGTGCCTCGCCAAACTGGCCACCTACCCACTGTTCAAAGGATCGACCATGACCACTGTCTATGAAACCAACCGTTCGCTGTTTCGAGTCTCCTGGGGCTCGGTATTGGCCGGTAGTGCAATTGCCCTGGTGACCTATTTGGTGTTGAGCGTACTCGGCACCGCAATTGGCGCCAGTGCTGTAAACCCGATGGCGGCCGGTAACCCGCTGAGCGGTTTTGGTACCGGTGCCGGTATCTGGCTGTTTGTCTCGACGCTGCTCGCCATCGGTGCCGGTGCATTCGTGGCCGGGCGTACCGCACCGGATCGCGGCGGCCTGCATGGCGTGTTGAGCTGGACCATCACCACCTTGTTCACCACCTGGCTGCTCGCCGCGCTGGCCACCAGCGTTGTGGGTGCCGCAGGTAACGTCGTCGGTAAAGGGTTGTCGGCTGCCGGTAGCGGTATCGCCGCCGTGGCGCCGGGCATCAGCGACAGCGTCAAGCAGCAGTTGAATGAGCAGGGCATCAAGCTGGATTGGAACAGCCTGCAAGGCCAACTCGACACCCTGCTCAAGCAGAGCGGCAAGCCTGAACTGGACCCTGCCAATGTTGAGCACAAAGCCGATCAGGCAGCTGCGGATGGCAAGCAATCGGCCAACGATGCCGCAACCAACCCAGCCCAGGCCGGTGATGAACTGAAGCAGTGGTTCGAGCGGGTCAAGGCATCCGGTGAGCCAGCGTTGAATGCCGCAGACAAGCAGGCGTTGGTTAACATCGTCGCCGCCCGTACCGGCAAGAGCCAGGCTGAAGCGACCCAGATCGTCGACAACTATGCCCAGGCTTACCAGCAGGCCATGCAGAAGGTTGACGAGCTGAAGCAACAAGCTGAACAGAAAGCCCGTGAAGCCGGTGAAGTGGCCGCCAAGCAACTGTCCCGCGCAGCGTGGAGCACCTTGTTGATGTTGCTGCTGGGTGCGGCGTTGAGCTTCGGTGTAGGTCGCCTGGCGATCACTACACGTCGGGTGCCATTGGCCTGATCATGATGTGAGGTGCTGGATGTGGCGAGGGCACAAGCTCCCTCGCCACAGGAATAGTCCTGCTTGCCCCCTGCATCAACCCCGCCGAACGAGTAAACTGCCCGCCTTTTTATCCTCACGATGAAACGGTGGGCTTTTGAACGCAGTAAAAACCACAGGGCTGTTATTACTCACCGCCTTACTGGCTGGATGCGGAACCTCGCCGCCCCGCACCCCCAACGACATCTGCGGCATCTTCCGTGAAAAGGATGATTGGTACGACGCTGCCAAAGTCACCCAGGCGCGCTGGGGCGTGCCGATCCAGGTGCCGTTCGCGATCATGTATCAAGAGTCCGGCTTCCGCCAGGACGCCAAGACCCCGCGTAAATACCTGTTATGGATCATCCCCTGGGGCCGCGTGTCCACTGCCTCCGGCTACGCCCAGGCCAAGGATGAAGTGTGGAGCGACTACCAGAAAAGCACCGGCCGCACCGGCGCCAGTCGCGAGGACTTTGACGACGCCATCGATTTTGTCGGCTGGTACATGGACAAGACCTACACCATCAACGGCGTGTACAAATACGATGCCTACGGCCAATACCTGAACTACCACGAAGGCTGGGGCGGTTATCGTCAGCGCACCTATGCGAGCAAAGCCTGGCTGATGCCGGTTGCCAGTAAGGTACAGGCCCGTTCGCAGATGTATGCGGCGCAATATGCGGGCTGCAAGAATGATCTGGGGCGGGGGTTCTGGAGTCGGTTTTGGCATTGGCTTTGAGTGCGCGGGCATTCCATTGCCCGGCTTAAGGGAGTGTGGCTAAACGGCTAACCATCCCACCAATGGCACCACCATCAAGGTGCTCAACGCCATCGAGATGACGTTGCCGATATAAGGATGAAAGTGCGCGGGTAGCCGTCCTGCAATGGCGCAGGCCAGTGGCGGCGCAATCAATGCGCCCAGCAATGCACTTGAACCCATCACCACCCAGCTGCCGCCATAGGTCAATACGGCCGCCGGGACCACCGACACCAGCGGAACATACGTGGGATACCAACCACGTTTGATCCACTGATGTCTCCAGATCACCACGCCCAGCGCAGACGTCAACGCTTGCGCGCCGATCAGATGCACTATCAGGCCAGATCCATAGGCCGGGCTCATCGGGTTCAGCGCATAAGCCAATAACACGCCAGCCAATAAGCCCAGGCTGGCCAGCTCATTGCCAAAGAACGGCGCTTCGGAAAAGTCTGCCAATACCCTTCGCGCGCTCCACACCACGCCGTAGCTCGGTGGCTTCAAGGGCGCAGGCTTTATCGGGGCTATGTGGCGGCTGCGCACCAGGATCGGCACGCAATGGCACAACACAAATGCAATCACACTGCCAACCGCCATCCCCAGCACATTTCCGATGACCACCGGCAAGCCCAGCGGTACGCAGATGTAATTGACGATCAACAAACACATCGGCGTGACCAGCAAGGCACCCAGTACCGCGCCGTTGAGGGTGACTTTCCAGCCTCCGCCGAACATCAGCACCATGGCCGCCGGCAGCGAAACAAATGCTGCAAACGTCGGCTGCCAAGTGCTTGCAGTCACAGTCCATCCCCAGAGCGCATTACTCAGCAATAAACCGAGTAATGAGCTGGTCACCAGCCAGGGCCACAGCCCGGTGCCATACGAGATGGCAAAGCCTTGCCAGGACTTGCCTGTACGGCTGGCCCACCACGCCAGGTACGCGCCGCCAAGCAGGCCGAGTGAGGCCAGTTCATGTTTGTAGAACGCGACTTCGCTGATATCCCCCAGCACCCAGCGAAGCCAGGCGCTGGGGTGAGGAAGGCTGGTCACCATGTCGACATAGCCCGGCCAAGGGTGAGTCAGGGCTATCCATAGGATCAGCAATGCACTGGCAGCGCCCAGGGCGATGACTGTTTTATCGGCTCGGGAGCGGTGCAGGGACGGTTTTTCTAAAAGGATTTCCATCATGCGCCCTCCGATCAGCGTGGCAGGGCGCGGTGTTGGGTATACCCGAGCATCTGGTCGTAAAGATCAGCACGCCGGTCCCGCTGCAAATCGTTGAGGCTGTTCCAGATAGGTGCACTGCGAGCGCTGGTGAGGTCAACATCGGCAAACAGGATTTCCTGCCGATTCGCCGAAGCCACCGCGCCGATGGGCCAACCGTTGGTTCCGGCAATCAGCGAACACCCCAGGTAACGCGCGTCGCGCTCCTCTCCGATACGGCTGGCGGCGGCGATAAACACGTTGTTGACGTGAGCAGCGGTCATCGTGAGGTACGACGCCATACACTTCCCCGCGTCGTCGAACAGCGGCGGCGGCGTCCATACCCAGTTGTTGAGGCTGCAAATAATATCGGCGCCTTGCTGGCTGAGGATGCGCGGCACCTCAGGGAACCAGATGTCCCAGCAGATCAACAGGCCTATGCGGCCTATGCGGCCTATGGGTGTTTCAAATACGGGGAACCCTACATCGCCGGGACTGAACCAGAGCTTTTCCAGGTTCCACAAATGGGCTTTGCGGTACTTGCCGATAAAACCGTCCGGCCCCAGCAGTACGGCGGTGTTGAACAACTGCATGCCGGAGATTTCGCTGAGGCCTGCCACAAGATACACCTGATGTTTACAGGCAAAATCCATCCAGGCTTGCACACTCGGTCCGCCCGGAATGGCCTCGGCGTGATCAAACGCATCCTGACGGCTGGAGAAGAAATAGCCACAGTTCGAGAGCTCTGGCAGCACGATCAGATTGGCACCACCGCTCGCTGCTTCCGTTGCCAACTCAAGGCTATGACGCAGGTTACGTTCCCGGTTTTCCATTCCGACCTGGGGATCGAACTGTATGACAGCTATGCGGACAGGGCTTGTTGGATCGCTCATTGCGGGTGACCTCTTATTTTTATTCAGCCAGGAATAGCTGGATGTTTATAAGAGGTGAACTGATGTTTAAATGAAAGTCGGACGGTTCCTATAGCGCTGTAGTTTGGTTCTGCCAAGGCTCTAAACTGAGTGCTGGAGTTGATTAGTGTGAACGTTGAGTTTTGTATTCAGGATAGTCTTTCATGGTGAATCCTCCATTGAATTTGGCACCCGTCCGGCTGCAGATATTTATGACAGTATCGATTGCACCTCTAAAACATGGCTCTGTCCAGCCGGCGTCTACTGAGAAAGATTCACCGCATAGGTAAAGTCCGGATTTTAGTGAAAAATCCTTGTTATATTTCATTAAACTTACAGCCTCATAATAAGTCCCCGGTCTGTATAGTTTTGCGCATCCTAACGAGTTTTTGTCATTCATCCAGCGTTGCACTACAGCCTGCTCGCGGCCTATGTATGGAGAGATTTTTTCCTGGATATTTGTTGAATTAATCAGGATTCTGTCCAGCTCCTCAATGCACTTGGCTACCAGTTCTTTATCATTTAACGAGGAGAGCTTCGTTGCGTCGTCTTCCCACGTATAACTTAGAAGTATGCAGTCGTAGGTGTAACTTTCGTTGTAGCGATACGTATATGCATCATGGATGAAGCTGTCCGTCACTATGGCTTGAGGGATTTTTGTATTTTTGGATAGGAAGGACTTTTTTAACGGGGCATATACTTTGCAACTGGTTTCCCAGTGAGCGGTTTTATAAGCGTTTATCGTTTCGAAAGTAAGCATTTCTTGATCGAAACCCTCAAGTAGTATCTGTGTTTCGATCAGCCAAGAGGGGAGAGTCATGATGACTGAATCGAAGTCTTCGTAGCACGTTTCAGTTTTTTTGGGATTGCTCGAGTTCCATTCATAATGAACTCGTGTTTTTCCGCTCTTGAGTTTTTCCAGTTTTTTTACTGGAGAGTCGGTCAGTAAGCCAGTTGTTTTCTCGAGGCTATGCTCATACACGGAGTGTCCTGTTTCAGGGAGGCTCATAAAGAGCAGGCACTCTGCCAAGGCGCCGAGGCCTTTGTAGTTAGGTTTGTTGAACTTAAGCCCTCGGGAATCGAAAACCGCCGCGCTTTTCAAGTGTGGAGAGTCTAAGGTCGCGCCGTCAAGGTTGACCCTGCCATGAATCAACTGAAGGTGACTGCTGAAACCAAAAATCGCGGTACGCAGTGGATAGAGCGAGCATATGTCATAAAATGCTCCCCAACTGCCATCGCCTATTCCAATTGCGTAGAATACCGACGATTCTTGTGACGTCATTCCCATACCCCCGAAGTCACCGGGACGGTCCTTGTGCCAAGATTCAATGGCCGGCATTTTTACTAGATCCCGAAACGAAATACTTTCGTATTTTTGCACTATGGCAGCCCAAATTAACTCCCATTGCTCGCTTCCATAGAACTCCGCGACTTTCTGAGTCATGCGTTTGGCAAAGTTTTCCCACTTTGCAGACACGGCTCGTAGGGTTTCGCCGGGCGGTGGCGTTATTCCATCTTTGTTTTTCCAGATCAGCATTATGGGCTGACTGCTATTGTCTATAGTCCCTTCGCGTAGGTAGATGCCGGTTGATTTGACCCATGGGCTTCCCGGGTTTGGAAAGTTTGAATGAGCAAGCTCAAACTCTTTTGCGTAATAGGCCATCAAGGATCTACCGTCAGTGGGCTGTTCGCCAGATCGATTAAAGAAGGGCATACGCATTGCGCCCATCTCAAAGGGCGGACGTCCTATGCTGTTGGATTGATGGGCGCCAAGTACGGTGAGGTGCCTGCCACCGATTCTTTTGGATTTTTCGAATAGCGATATATTCTTAAAGCCGCAGCGATAAAGTTCTCGTGCTGCAGTAAGCCCTGTTATACCTGCTCCGATAATACATATTTTGTGATTCAAATCAATCGTGCTGGCTATTCCGCCAGGTTGCTCAACTAAGGTTCGATAATCGAAGCATAAATCTGGTGGGCTGGGAAAGCGACCTCGCCATTTATTTTTGATAGACCTCTTTTCTCTAGAGGTACCAGTAGCAATGTCAGCCGGGTAATTGAAATCTGATCCTATTGTCACGTTGGTCATCCTTGATGTTCTATGTTTTTGCAGGGTTAGGCTGATCGTTGAGCCGAACAAGGTAAATCGGGAGTTTGGAGATTTTGACAGGGGTGTTTTCGTGGTTTTTTGTAGGTTGGGGCGTGTGACCCCAATCCCGGGCTTGCCAAACGCGTTTGACTCTGGGAAAACGCCCGTTTGGCGTGAGCCACGCACTACACAAAACGAGAAAAAATGAGCAACGAACTTGAAATAACCGACGTCCGCCTCGGCGACGGCAAAGCCGTGGTCAAAGGCGCCCTGATCACTACGCAATACACCGGCACCCTCGAAGACGGCACGGTGTTCGATTCTTCATGGGAGCGGGGCAAGCCGTTTCAATGCGTGATCGGTACCGGTCGCGTTATCAAAGGCTGGGACCAAGGCTTGATGGGCATGAAAGTCGGCGGCATTCGCACGTTGTTTGTACCGGCGCATCTGGCTTACGGCGAGCGCTCGATGGGCGCGCATATCACACCCAACAGTAATCTGCGCTTTGAGATTGAGTTGCTGGAAGTACTGACGCGCGACGATTGAGAAGGGATGAACATGGATGTTGTTGAAACGATGGCCTTGCCGCGCAGTTCGATAGCGGGCATTCGGGTGGTTGAGCTGACCCTTGAGGATGAAGCCGAGCTGCAGCGATTTTTCGAGGCGGCGCCGGAGTATTTTCTCGCGGTCAACGGTGAGCCTGCCACGCCCACGGAGGCGCGGGATGAGTTGACTCTTCAACTGCCCGACACCTGGAGCTACACGCGGATGTACTGGATTGGCTATCGCAATGCCGATGGCCAGTTGGTTGCGGTGGTGAATGTGGCGTCCGACCTGCTGGCGGTCGGGGTTTGGCATATCGGGTTGCTGTTGGTGGTCACGCCGTTGCATGGCACCGGTTTTGCGCGGCAGCTGCATGCGGATCTCCAGGAGTGGGTAGTACGCCTGGGCGCACGCTGGTTGCGGTTGACGGTGGTGGTGGGGAACGTCAAGGCCGAGCGGTTCTGGCCCCGGCTTGGGTATGTTCAGGTGCGGACTCGGGATGGGATCGAGATGGGCCGGAAGGTGAATCGGGTTTCCATTCAGGTGAAGGCCTTGGCGGGTGGGCAGATCAATGAGTATTTGGCGCTGGTAGAGCGTGATCGACCGTCCTTTGCGTAGCAGCTGTCGAGCCGGGGCGAGGCTGCGTTCGGCGCGACTCGGTGCTGTGCCTGGCTTGATTACCGCAGTGCGGCCGACGCAGCCTCGCTTGGGCTCGACAGCTGCTACGGGGTGGAGGTGCCTACCTGAACCCTCCCTGAAGAATCTTCCTAACCCTTTCGGGTGCGCTTTCCTACGGTTTACTCTCCTTAAATCGGAGCGTAAACTTCGCGCGTTTTCATCAATAGCGGAGACCCTCAGTGGGTACTTGTTCGAGTGACAGTCGTCGGCCGGTCTCGATAACCGGCACATACTTGGCAAGATAACGCGCATTTTTCCGATGCCGTTGTCTCGCCCAAAAGCGAGAAACGGCATCCCGGTAGCGGCCAGTCCTGGCCCGATTCCGAGTTCCCTCTCATCGACGCTGACCAGTACGTGATGCCCTGCATCGCGGTACTACGGACGCGCCTGTCGTTTGCGACAGGCGGGCCTGTCCTGTCGTGCCCGCCACTCGGCCACGGCACTGGACGGTCGTACCTGCCCGAAGGTTTCCTCGCGCAGGAGTGACACACCATGCAAGCAATCAACAACATCAACCTCAACTCACTGATCGACACGCTGGTCAGCCTCACCGCAGCCTTTATCCTCGGCGGCTTGATTGGTTTCGAACGTCAGTACCGCCAGCGCACGGCAGGCTTGCGTACCAACGTGCTGGTGGCGGTGGGGGCGGCGATTTTCGTCGACATGGCCAACCGTCTGGGCGGCGCGGAAGGGGCGGTGCGGGTCGTGGCCTATGTGGTCTCGGGCATCGGTTTTCTCGGTGCCGGCGTGATCATGCGTGAAGAGGGCAACGTGCGCGGGCTGAATACCGCAGCCACCCTTTGGGCATCGGCGGCGGTGGGCGCGTGTGCCGGTGCCGACCTGATCCTCGAAGCGCTGCTGGGCACGTTGTTTGTGCTGGCGGCCAACACCTTGCTGCGGCCGATCGTCAATAACATCAACCGCCAGCCATTGGACGTGGTGTCGGCCGAGGTCACCAACATTCTCTACGTGGTGGCCCGGCGTACCCAGCAAAAGGCGGTACTGGCCTTGCTCGAAGCCGAGCTTGCACGCTGCAACTACCCGGCCAGTGACGTGGACGTACGTCCCTTTGGTCCTGAAGAGGTGGAAATCGAGGCGACGCTGGCCGTGACCTCCGTCGACGGTGACGAACTGGACGCGCTGGTGGCGCGTATCTCGACCTCGACCTTGGTGATACAGGCGTTCTGGAGCCCGAGTACCACCGACTAGACGAGGTCCACTCCCCGGCAGGCCGCTGTTTACTATGCTTTAGTGAGGAAAAGTCCTACATCGAGCTGGGACTATCCCTTCAGTTGCCGCGTCATTCCATTGGTAAGGTTGCGCGCTTGCGACTAGCCAGGCACGCCGGTGCCGCTTACCTATGGTTATGCGCGGTTCAAGTGGAGGGACCCGGCTATTGCTTGTAGGAATGTTCAGAACCGCTCGTCGGAACTGTCATTTCTCACAGGTAGATAGGTCCCGTGTGATGTGTAACGGTGCTGAATTCTCCCAGGGGAGCCTTATGAGCAAAGCTTTAATCGTGGATGACCATCCATTTATCCGCGCAACCGTGCGCTATCTGCTGAGGCAGGAAGGTTTCGACACGATCTTCGAGGCCGGCAACGGCGCAGATGCCATGCAGATCGCCAGGGAAGAGCGCCCCGAGCTGATCATCCTCGACCTGGCGATGCCCAAATTGGGCGGCCTGGAGGTGATCAGCCGAATCAAGGCGCTGGGCCTGCCTTGCAAGATCCTGGTGCTCACGTCCTACCTGGCGGTGTTCTTCTCCACCCGCTGCATGCGGGCCGGTGCGATGGGGTTTGTCGCCAAGACCGGCGAGCTGGATGAACTGCAAAAAGCGATCAAGGCCGTGATGTCCAACTACAGCTGCTTTCCGAGCCTGCCCACCAGTTCGGTGCGGCGCGACGATTTGCAGTCCACCGAGCAGGACCTGGTGGCTGAGCTGTCCGATCGCGAGTTGACCGTGTTGCAGAAGCTGGCGCTGGGGCTTGGCAACAAGGAAATAGCCGAGGACATGTTGCTCAGCCACAAGACCATCAGCACTTACAAAACCCGCTTGAAGGAGAAGCTGCGAATGTCGTCGGTGGTGCATTTGTCCAAGTTCGCCCAGCGCAATCATCTGATCTGAAATGACCAACTTCCGGGTCTTGTGGCTCAGTGCAAGTCTGCTGCTGGGCGTGTTTTGTACACAAGGCCTGGCTCTAGGTGAGCCACGCGCCCTGTACCTGCTGGGGCACTCCATTCTTGAAACCCCAACCGTAGAGCTGCAAGAGGCGGACTGGCGCTGGCTACGCGAACGGCGCCGCTTGTTGATGGGGATTTCGGCGCCTGATTACGCACCTTTCGAGCTGAGCACCAGCGATGAGCTTGAGGGGATTACGGCGGATTACGCGGCGCTGATCGCCGATGCACTGAACATCACCATAGAAGTCAGGCGCTACGACAATCGGGATGAAGTCATCAGCGCACTCAAGCGCGGCGAGGTGGACTTTATGGGGTCTGCCAACGGTTACGAAGCAGCAGACTCGCAACTTGTGTTATCGCGCTCCTACGCCATGGATCAACCGGCGCTTGTAACCCGCACAGGCGACAGCCAGACCTTGAGTGCCGACCTCGCCGGCAAGCGCGTGGCGATGTTCTATCACTACATGCAGCCTGATGTGGTGCAGGCGTTTTACCCCCATGCCCGGCTACAGCTTTTCCCGTCGACCTTCGAGGGCATCGGTGCGGTGGCGTTTGGTCAAGCAGATGTTTACCTGGGGGACGCAATCAGCACCAACTACCTGATCAACAGAAACCACCTGAACAACGTTCGAATGGCGGATTTCTCGTCACTTGAAGTCAATCCCTTCGGGTTTGCATTCCCCCGTGACAACACGCGCCTGCAGTCGATCATCAACGCGGCGCTGGCCGTTATTCCGGTCAGTGAGCAGATGGAAATCCTGCGGCGCTGGAGTGCGGGTAATCTTGGGTTCCTGGGCGCGGACCGGTTGCGCTTGAGCGCCAGTGAACAGCGTTGGCTGGACAAGAACCCCAGGATAAAGGTTGCGGCACTCGACAAGTTCCTGCCGGTTTCATTTGTCGACAAGCAGGGCGCGTTCGAAGGTTTGAGTGCGGAGGTGCTGGCTCGCATCAGCTTGCGCACCGGGTTGAAGTTTGACTTCATCCCGGGCACCTCGATGCCCCAGCAAATCGACAAGGTCAGCACGGGTGGTGCAGACATGATCGCGGTGGTCACGCCCAGCGACGAGCGGACCGAAAAGGTGCGCATTACCCGACCTTACCTGATCAATCCGTTTGTGCTGGTCAGTCGCATTGATGAGGGCAACCCCCTGACCCTGGAAGACATGGCCGGCATGCGCCTGGCGCTGATTGGCAGCAATAGCCTGCAGGAGGGGATCGCCCGGGACTATCCCACCATCAAGTTCGTGGACGTCGAGAGCCCTGAACACGCCATGGCGCTGGTGGCCAGTGGCGGCGCCGATGCCGCCGTCAATACCTTGATCAGCGCCCGCTACATGATTGCCCGCGAGTACCGTGACCGGTTACGGGTCACCAGTACGGTCGGCTCTGAGCCGGCCCGCATCGCTTTCGGTGTCAACCGCAGCCAACTGGAGTTGTATTCGATCCTCGACAAGGCGCTGCTGAGCATCACGCCCCAGGAAATGGACGAGTTGGCCAGCCACTGGCGCAGCGAAGTGCTGGTTGAAGACAGCTACTGGGCGCGGCACCGCAGTGCAATCATTCAAGGCTTCAGCCTCGCGGCGCTGCTGTTGCTGATCACCCTTGGTTGGGCGATTTATTTGCGCCAGCTGATTCGCAAACGAGTCCAGGCCGAGCGCGCCCTGAGTGATCAGATGCGCTTTATGGGGGTGTTGATCGACGGCACGCCTCATCCGATTTATGTGCGGGATCGCCTCGGTCGGCTGATGGCATGCAACAGTGCTTACCTCGATGTGTTCGATTACAAGCTGGAGGATGTGACCGGTAAAACCGTGGTCGAGACCGACCCTGGCAATCGTCCCCAGGCCGAGTCTTTTCATCAGGATTACCTGCGCCTGATGGAGCGGGGCGAGCCGCAGATCCAGGACCGTGTGCTCAAGGTGCCGGACGGGACGGTGCTGACCATCTACCACTGGATGCTGCCGTACCGCGACGGTGATGAGCGGGTAGTGGGCATGATCGCCGGTTGGGTCGACGTCAGCGAAAGGCAGCACCTGCTGGGCCAGCTGCAGGAGGCCAAGGAGGATGCCGACGCAGCCAATCGCGCCAAGACCACCTTCCTCGCGACCATGAGCCACGAAATACGCACACCGATGAATGCCGTGATCGGCATGATCGAACTGGCCTTGAAAGCCGCCGAGCAGGATCGGGCCGACCGTGATGCGCTGGAGGTGGCCGCTGATGCGTCGCGGGGCATGCTGGAGTTGATTGGCGATATTCTCGACATCGCACGCATTGAGTCGGGCCATCTGTCCCTGGCCCTTGAACCTTCAAACCTGCACGAGTTGCTGTCTTCCGTAGCACGGGTATTCGATGGCCTGGCGCGAGCCAAGGGCCTGCTATTGAAAGTGGAACTCGACCCGCTGATTGACCGATACGTGCTGGTGGACCCCATGCGTTTCAAGCAGGTGGTGTCGAACCTGCTGAGCAATGCAATCAAGTTCACTCCCCATGGCCAGGTACGGCTTGGCGCGTCCGGTTCGTCGGCGATTACCAACGGCTACCTGAGCCTCAGGCTGTGGGTGGAAGACACCGGCATCGGCATCAGTGTCGAAGACCAGAAACGCCTGTTCAACCCGTTTATCCAGGGCAACAACACCGCGCAATCGGCGCGCAGCGGTTCGGGCCTGGGCCTGGTCATCAGCCGCAACCTGTGCGAGATGATGGGCGGGCAACTGCAATTGAGCAGTCTGTTGGGGCAGGGCACCCGGGTGGACGTCACGCTGGAGCTGGCCGTCGCCGACGCGATCCTGAGACCGGCCGTATCCGTTGCCTTGGAAACTCCTCCGGTTCATGCACTGAGCATTCTGGTAGTGGATGACTACCCGGCCAACCGACTGCTGCTGGCCCGGCAGTTGAGCTTCCTGGGGCACCGAATCACCACTGCCGAAGATGGCGTCGAGGGGCTTGAGTTGTGGTTGTCCGGTCATTTTGACGGGGTGATCACCGACTGCAATATGCCGTTCAAGGACGGTTACGAACTGGCGCGGGATATCCGCACCCTGGAGCGTGAGCGTGGCCTGGCGCCTTGCCTGCTGTTGGGGTTCACCGCGAATGCCCAGCCCGAGGAGGCCGAACGTTGCCGGCAGGCGGGAATGGATGGCTGCCTGTTCAAACCCACCGGCCTTGAGGATTTGCATGCGGCTCTGGTGCTGCGAACGGCCACGCCTTCTGTGGCACCGGCCACCGCAGATGAGCCATCGGCAGACTTTGACTTGAGCCACCTGGAGAAACTGACCGGGGGCGATATCGACGCGGTAAAAGAATTGCTGGCGCCGTTGCTTGAGAGCCTGGAAGCCGACCATGGGCAACTGCTGATCCTGCAACGCAAGGCCGACTTTGCCGGGCTGCATGACCTGGCCCATCGCACCAAAGGCGGCGCGCGCATGGTCAAGGCCCAGGCATTGATGGAGTGCTGCGAGGTACTGGAAAACGTCTGTGAACGGCAAGCGCATAACGAGCTGGCCGGTACCGTCGACGACGTGGACGAAGCGCTCGCTCACCTGCATCACGGGTTGTCGGTTTATTGCAATCAGACTTGACCGGCGAGGGCTGTCATTCGAGCTATTTGGGACAACTCCTACATGAAGGTGGAACAAGCCTTATTTAGTCTTCGAGATATGTCTGGAAAATAGGCCGCCCAGTCCCTCACGAGCGCTCCTTGCTCAGGTGATCGCCATGCCAAACAAAGCACTGACCATCCTGATCGCCGATGAACAGCACCTTCAACGGCTGTACATCGAAAAAATGCTCAACCAATTGGGCTACTACCGCATCGTCCCGGTGCAAACTTTTGAAGAAGTGCTGATCCTCACGGCCATCCCGACGGAGCCGTTCGACGTGCTGATCATCAATGCCGGGTTGGCAGACAGCGAGGGCGGGGTACTGGCCTACCAGGAACAGCACCCGCAGATTCGCCATGTGCTGGTCTACGATATCCGCGACCTGGGCACGCCGGCCGCCACACCGACACTGCTGGTGCGCCTGCCGGGAGCGCCGGACAGCGTCAACCTCGAACACTTCATGGACATCATCGACCCGCCGCCAGCCACTTGTGGCTTGCGGGTACTGCCGTGGCTGCGAGAGTTGTCCCGCAGCCCTGCGGCTTAGTCCCAGTTCGGGGCGATGCCTTTGGGGCTGGTCAGCCGATGGCCACGCTCCAGGCCGGCGATCTGCGCCATATCGGCGTCGCTCAAGGTCAGCTCCAGCGCCTTGAGGTTGCTGGCCAGATTGGCGCGCTTGGTCGACGACGGGATCACCGCGTAACCCAGTTGCATGGCCCAGGCCAGGGTCACTTGCGCCGGGGTTGCCTGATGACGTTCGGCGATCTGCTGGATCACCGGGTCCTTCAGCACTTCGCCGTAGGCCAGGGTCATGTAGGAAGTGATCTGGATGCCATGGGCCTTGGCAAAATCCGCCACGGTGCGGTTTTGCAGGTACGGGTGCAGCTCCACCTGGTTGGTCGCGATGTGCTCGGCACCGACGGCGGCAATCGCCTGTTTCATCAGGTCGACGGTGAAGTTGGAAATACCGATCTGGCGGGTCAGGCCCTGACGCTTGGCTTCCAGCAACTGGCCCATGAATTCGGCGACCGGCACCTGGTCTTCCGGCGATGGCCAGTGGATCAGGGTCAGGTCCAGGTAATCGGTCTGGAGCTTGCGCAGGCTCGCCTTGAGGCTGGGAATCAGCTGGCCTTCGGCGAAGTTGGCGATCCAGATCTTGCTGGTGATAAACAGCTCGCCCCGTGGGATGCCGCTGTCGGCAATGGCCTGGCCGACGTCGGCTTCGTTCTCGTAGATTTGCGCAGTGTCGATGACGCGGTAGCCCAGCTCCAGGCCGGTGCTGACGGAGTCGATGACGACCTGGCCTTGCAGGCGGAACGTACCGAGGCCGAATGCGGGAATAGACATGAGTGACTCCTGAAGTGATGTGAACAATGGAGTCGAGTATCGACCCCTCGTTCCTTCAGAAAAACCGCTGAATCCGAAAAGGACTCTTTACCAAAAGTCATGAGTGGTGAAGAGCAAAGGCAGAAAACTGTGTTTATTCAGCCAGCTTTTTGAACTGCCGCGCCAGGCCCAGGGCCACCCGCCCGCTGCTTGCCGTGGGCACCAGGTGGGTAAACGGAATATCGATCATCCGGTTCTCCCGCACTGCCCGCAAACGCGACAGCACCGGGTCACTGGTCAGCAACTGGCGCTTGCGGCTGGCCGGTGACCACACCGCATCCGCCAGCAAGATCACATCCGGGTCACTCACCAACAGGGTTTCGCTGCTCACGGTGACGCGGTATTGGTTGATCCCGGCGAATACATTGCGCGCCCCGGCAGCTGCCACCAATGTAGTGACAAAACCCCGCTGGCCTTCGCTGTCCAACCCGTTGACTTCACTGTCCAGGTAAAACACCGACAACGGTTTACCTTCGCCCGCCAGTGCCTGGGCACTGGCGAGGTCGGCGTCCATGGCCTCGCTCAACGCCCGCGCCCGTTGCTGTTTGTGCACCAGGGCGCCGAGGGTAAACAGGTCGTTGCGGATATGCCCGAAGTAATCCAGCGAGTGCCCGTCGCACGCCGACTCCAGCAAGTACGACCCAACCCCGTTGCCTGCCAACCCTGTGCGGGAAGTGACGCCAGTGCCAAAGGCAGTGGCGAACCCACCGACCACCAGATCCGGTTTCTGCGCGTAGAGCACTTCACTGGACGGGTACTTGGGCGCAATCACCGGCACGCTGAAATACTCGCCGTGTCGATGGGCCGCACCGTTGTCATCCAGATACGCCACGCCCACCAATGCCGGGTCGACATCCAGCGCCAACAACAGGTCAGCCGCATGCTGGTTGAGGGCCACGATGCGCGAGGGCGGTGAGTGGGCGGCAGTCCAGTTCTGGTTGCAGTTGCGATAACTGTCCGCCAGAGCCAACGGTGGGCAGAGCAGGGCGCCCAACACCAGCCACGACGCTTTCATGGGCGCTCCTTGATCAGCAAATCCTCGACGACTTCGCCGCCCACCAGGTGCACTTCCACCAGGCGTTGCACGTCTGCATTGCTGTGCACGCCGTACCAGCACGTGTCCGGGTACACCGTCACAATCGGCCCCAGGTTGCACGGGAACTGGCAGTGGGTGCGGGTCAGCAGCACGCCGCCAGGCTTTTCGATGCGGTCGTGTTCCCGCAGGTGGCGGCGCAGGGTTTTCCATAATTGCAGCGCGCCACGCTGGGTGCAGCGCGGTCCGGTGCACAGGAACACGTGGCGGGCGTGGTCAGGCACACGGGACCAGTCCGGATGAGTTTCCACGGGCGTACTCATCAGAAGCGATACGTGTAGCGTACTTCGGAGGTGAACGGCCGCCCGAGGTTGTCGACGTTGCTGGCGCGGCTGGTGACGTAGTCGCGGTCGAACAGGTTCTCTACCAGCAGGCTGACCCGGTGTTGGTGGGCGTTGTCGAGATAGCGATAGGCGTCGGCATCCACCACGGTGTAGTTACCGTACTCGACCTTTTTCGAGCTGACGATATCGCCGATGTAACGCACGGCGGTACCGACGCCCCACAGGCGGTCCACCGATTCATAGCCGACCCGCGAGCGGGCGAAGAAGCCGGGAATATCGTTGAGGGTGACACCGGCGCGGGACTCGGTGAGGTTGCGTGTCATGTCGGCTTGCACGCTCCATTGTTCGTTGAGTTGCAGCTTGGCGTCGGCCTCGAAACCGCGCATCTGGATCTGCCCCTGGCCGTTGACCCACTGGATATCGTCCTGGGTGATCAGGTCGGTGATCTTGCGTTTGAACAGCGTCACGCTGGCGCTGAAGTCCCGCGCCAGCAGACTGCCCTTGTAGTCGAGGCCCAGTTCGGCGTTGCGGCTCTTCTCCGGCTTGAGGTTGCGGTTGCCTTTCTCATCGTCTTCGTTGACGAACAGTTGCTCGGCATTCGGCAGTTTGTAGGCGGTGCCGTATTGGCCGCGCAGGGCCCAGTTGTCGTTGAGGTCATAAAGCGAAGTGAGCATGCCGACGGTGGCGCTGTCACCGCCGCTCATGGCTTCGTGACGTACACCGATGCTCGGGTGCCAGTTCGGCAGGGCTTCGATATTCGGGCGCAGTTGGGTGTACAGCGCGTGGGCCTGGGCCTTGTTGTCATCGATGATCAATACATCGTCCTGGCCCTTGAACCACTGGTTGTCGGAACCGAATACCAGCACATGCTCACCGGGCAACACGGCCTTGCCTTCGGCCTGCACACCCCAGTCGGTGAAGCCCCAGTAGTCGTTGTGGTTGATGACCTTGGTGCCGCCGCCTTCGACATTGTTGAGGCGGGTATAGCGCGTGTCCCAATCGTTGATATGCCCTTTGACGAAGTAGCTCAGGCGGTCGTTGAAGGTTTGCTCAAAGGTCGCCGTGGCGATCTGCTGCACGCGGTCGTTGGTGGTCTTGTGGTTGTCCACAGGGCGGGCGAAATCGAGGTTGGCGTCGGCGTATTGGTAAAACAGTTCCAGGCGCGTGTCATCGCCAAACGACTGGATCGCCTTGGTGCCGAAGGTAGTGACTTCGTAGGAGCGCTTTTTGTCGGTGACGTTTTTCATGTCGCGGTTGCGAAACGGCTGGTAGCCCTCGGAGACGTTGCGGCTGACGTAGGCCAGCAAGCCGAGGTCGCCAAACCCGTTGTTGAAAATCTTCTCGACCCGGGCATCGCCGGTGGTGCCGCCGAAGGTGTCGGCGCCCAGGTTCACTTCACCGGAAGCCACACGGGTTTGCGGGCTTCGGGTGACGATATTGATCACCCCCGACACCGCCTGGGTGCCGAACAGCAGGCTCTGGCCACCCTTGAGCACTTCGATACGCTCAATGGCGTTGGCGGGCAGGGTGTCCAGGTACAGGCCGCCGTACAGGCGGTTGTTCAGGCGCACGCCGTCCAGCAGGATCAGCGTGTCGTCGTTGCGCCCGCCCAACAGGGAGTAGGTGCCGTAGTCGAACGGGCCATTCTTGGGCGCCACGTACAGGCCGGGGATGAACATCTGCATCACGCGCGAGACATCGGCGGCGGGGCCGGCGCGCTCAATCTGTTCGCGGGTGACGATCTCTACCTTGCTGCCGTACTGGGCCATGTCGGCCACGGTGGTGGACTCCACCGACGGTGCGGAAACGTTGAGTTGCTTGAGTTCCAGGGTGTTGTCGTCGGCCAGCAGCAGGGGGCTGAACAGGCAGCCGAACAACAGGCCGGGCACGGGAGTCTTGAAAGGTCGAATCATAGTCTTCTCGGAAAAGTATCTTTCGCGAAAAGCACGCACGAGTAGGCACCGAGCACACGCCAATACCGGCCCATGCCCGCCCACCGCAGGATTTTGCCAAACAGAATTCCAGGCCGGTCTCCGGGCTCACGCGTATGGATACCTTCACCTTCCCATGGCGCGCAGGCCACAGTGGTGTGTCGAAGGGATCACGCGTCTACCGTTGCGGGGGCAGCACCGGACTGGCTCGAAAAGAGCGGCACCGGTTTCCCGTTTCACCCCATGCACGGCGGCATGAGGCACCTGAAACAGGCCGGCATCTGAACATTCGAAAGACCGTTCGTCAACTTGGCGGGGGCTTTTCCCGTGACCACATAGGAAGCGACTGACGGATATTGCTAGAAATTTCCCACAGGAGTACAAATGTACTCCATGACGAACCTAACGCCCCGCCGTACCGCCATCCTGACCTTTATCCGCGACCGTATCGCGCAGCAAGGCCAGTCTCCCAGCCTCGCCGAGATCGCCGAGGCGTTCGGCTTTGCCTCCCGCAGCGTGGCGCGCAAGCATGTGCTGGCGCTGACCGAGGGCGGCTTTATCGAGGTCAACCCCAACCAGGCGCGCGGCATTCGCCTGCTCAATCAGCCGGCGCGGCCGGAGCTGCTGGACATCCCGGTACTCGGCCGGGTAGCTGCCGGCTTGCCCATCGGCGCCGACGCTGAAGTGCACAACCGCCTGCTGCTCGACCCGTCCATGTTCGCGAAAACCCCGGATTACCTGTTGCGGGTGCAGGGCGATTCGATGATCGAAGACGGCATCCTTGATGGCGACCTGGTGGGTGTACGC
Organism: Pseudomonas sp. LBUM1641; assembly: GCF_059716235.1. NCBI lineage: Bacteria > Pseudomonadati > Pseudomonadota > Gammaproteobacteria > Pseudomonadales > Pseudomonadaceae > Pseudomonas > Pseudomonas sp. LBUM1641. The sequence goes on along the minus strand of NZ_CP166815.1, from coordinate 4,354,786 downwards.
CGCAGCGCCGAGGCCTTGAACGGGCAGATTGTGGTGGCGCGCCTGGACGGTGAAGTCACCATCAAGCGTTTCGAACACGTCGGCGAGCGCGTGCGCTTGCTGCCGCGCAACCCCGCTTATCAACCCATCGTGGTGCGCCCCGATCAGGACCTGGCCATCGAAGGGGTGTTCTGCGGTTTGGTGAGGCAAGGCTGATGGGCGCCGTCGTTGCACTGGACTCGCTGTTCAATGGCGGCCGGGTCTGGAAAGGCCGGCCCGCCGCGCCGCCTGCCAGCATCCATCCCACCGGGCTTGCGGCCCTGGATGCAGTGCTGCCCAGCGGTGGCTGGCCGGAAGCGGCGTTGAGCGAAATCCTGATGGCGAAGGAGGGCGTGGGCGAGTTGCAACTGGTGTGGCCGACCCTGGCGCGATTGTCGGCGGCCGGCGAGCGCATCGTGCTGGTGGCACCGCCTTATACGCCGTACCCCCACGCCTGGCAAAACGCCGGGGTGGATGTGCGCCAGCTTTCCGTGATCCAGGCCGATGAACGTGACGCCCTGTGGGCCGTGGAGCAATGCCTGCGTTCCGGCAGTTGTGGCGCGGTGCTGTGCTGGCCGCGCAAGGCCGATGACCGGGCCTTGCGCCGCTTGCAGGTGGCGGCGGAAACCGGCCAGACCCTGGCCTTCGCCTGGCGCTCCTTGAGCGAGGCCATCAACCCGTCACCGGCCGCCTTGCGCCTGGCGGTGGAGGCGAGCCCTGCGCAAGTGCGGGTGCTCAAGTGCCGGGGCGGCCTGGCCCATCCCGCGCCCATTGCGCTTGGGCACTGAGGTTGGCATGCGCTGGGTGTGTATTGTCTTCCCGCAATTGGCGCTGGACGGGGTGCTGCGTCTGCGCCCCGAACCGGATCAGCCATTGGCCCTGTTGGCCGGCACGCCGCAACGACGGGTGCTGCAAACCGTCAATGAGGCCGCTCGCAAACTCGGCCTGCGCCCCGGCCAATCCCTGACGGCGGCCCATGCCTTGACCAAGGCTTTTACCTGCGCCGAATACGACCCGGCGCAGATCGAATACTGGCAGCAATTTCTCGCCGCCTGGGCCTACCGTTTCAGCTCCCAGGTCAGCGTGTATTACCCACGGGCGTTACTGTTTGAGATCGAGTCGAGCCTGGGCCTGTTCGGGCCCTGGCCGTTGCTCGAAGCGCGCTTGCGCAAGGAACTGACCGACCTCGGGTTTCGTCATCGCATCGTCGCCGCGCCGAACCCGGCGGCGGCACGGATTCTGGCGAATGCCTACGACTGCCTGGCCGTGGCCGACGAGCACAGCCTGCAACAAGCCTTGGCACCGATCCCCATCGACCGAGCCGGCCTCGACCCGCAAGCCGCCACCGCACTGTCGCGCATGGGCCTGCGCACCCTGGCCCAGGTGCAGGCATTGCCCCGGCATACCCTGGCCCGGCGTTTCGACGCGGCGTTGCTCAAACACCTCGATGCATTGTGCGGGCAACGGCCCCTGGCCCTGGCGTTCTACCAACCGCCGGACCAGTTCGATGTGCGCATCGAGCTGAATTTTGATGTGCTGTCCCACCAGGCCTTGCTGTTTCCCCTGCGCCGTTTGACCGGCGATTTATCGGCGTTCCTGTGTGGCCGCGACAGTGGCGTGCAGCGCTTTGACCTGCACCTGGAACACGCCGCAGAACCCGACACCGTCATCAAAGTCGGCCTGCTCAGCGCCGAGCGTGACGCAGCGATGCTGTTTGAACTGGCCCGCGGCCGCCTGGAGCAGGTGCAAGTCACCTCGCCGGTGCGTGGCTTTCGCTTGGTGGCTCAGGACCTGCCGGTGTTTGTGCCCCAGCGCCAGGACCTGTTCGACGAGCGCCCGCAACAAACCCTGCCCTGGGAACAACTGCGCGAACGCCTGCGGGCGCGGCTCGGAGACGAGGCGGTGCAAGGCCTGCGCTTTCACGCCGACCACCGCCCCGAATGCGCCTGGCAACCCGGTGCTGATCTTCGCCCGTGCTCACCCTCAAACAACGTGCAACGCCCCGGCTGGTTGCTGCATGAACCGACGCCCCTGGCCGAGCAAGGTCTACACATCCTGATGGGCCCGGAGCGCATCGAATCCGGCTGGTGGGATGGTGCCGATGTGCGCCGCGATTACTACCTGGTGCGCACCCGCGCCGGCCAACAGGGTTGGGCCTACCGCACCGTGGGCGAAAGCGGTGCGCTGTGGCTGCAAGGCTGGTTCGCATGAAGTACGCGGAGCTGCATTGCTTGTCCAACTTCAGTTTTCAAAGAGGCGCCTCCAGTGCCCGCGAACTGTTCGAGCGGGCCAAGCAGCAGGGCTACGCAGCGCTGGCGATCACCGATGAGTGCACCTTGTCGGGCATCGTGCGCGCCTGGCAGGCGGCCAAGAAAGTCGAGTTGCCGCTGATTATCGGCAGCGAGATGCGCCTCGAAAACGGCCCCAAGCTGGTATTGCTGGTGGAGAACCTGGAGGGCTATCAGCACCTGTGCCGACTGATCACCATCGCCCGCCGCCGTGCGGAAAAAGGTCACTACCGCCTGCTGCAGGAAGACTTCACATCCGTGCAAGGTTTGCTGGCGTTATGGATCGTCGAAGACACCGACACCCAGGCTCACATCCAATGGCTGCGCAGCACGTTTACCGATCGCCTGTGGCTGGCCGTGGAGCTGCATTGCGGCCAGAACGATGCCCGCCATCTTGAGCAACGCCTCAACCTTGCCGCCAGCCTGCACCTGCCGGCGGTGGCCTGCGGCGATGTGCATATGCATGTGCGTGGTCGCCGTGCCCTGCAAGACACCATGACTGCAATCCGTCATCACGTCCCGGTGGCCGAAGCCGGTGCGCGCCTGCACCCCAATGGCGAACGGCACTTGCGCAGCCTCGATGCACTGGCCGCGCTGTACCCGGCGCACTTGCTGGAAGAGTCCCTGAATATTGCCCGGCGTTGCACCTTCGACCTCGGCCAGTTGCGCTATCAATACCCGAGGGAACTGGTGCCCGAAGGGCAAACGCCTGAGAGCTGGTTGCGCACCTTGACCGAAGAGGGCATTGCCCAGCGTTGGCCGCACGGCGTGGACGCCAAGACCCTTGGGCAGATCAATGATGAGCTGAAGCTGATCACCGAGCTGGGCTACGAAAGCTACTTCCTCACCGTGCACGACATTGTGCGCTTCGCCCGCAGCCGTTCGATCCTGTGCCAGGGCCGTGGCTCGGCGGCCAACTCGGCAGTGTGTTTTGCCCTGGGCATCACCGAGATCAACCCGAGCCTGATGAACATGTTGTTCGAGCGCTTCCTGTCCCGGGAACGCAACGAGCCGCCGGACATCGACGTGGACTTCGAACATGAACGCCGCGAAGAAGTGCTGCAATACGTGTTCCAACGCTACGGCCGCACCCGCGCCGCATTGACGGCGGTGGTCAGCAGTTACCACGGCGCGGGTGCGGTGCGCGACGTGGCCAAGGCCCTCGGGTTGCCGCCGGATCAGGTCAACGCCCTGGCCGACTGTTGCGGGCGCTGGAGTGATGAGGCGCCGCCCCTGGAGCGTTTGCGCGAAGGTGGCTTCGACCCCGACAGCCCGGTGCTGCGCCGGGTGCTGACCTTGACCCAACAACTGATCGGCTTCCCCCGGCACCTGTCCCAACACCCCGGCGGTTTCGTGATTTCCGAACACCCGCTGGACACTCTGGTGCCGGTAGAAAATGCGGCCATGGCCGATCGCACCATTATCCAGTGGGACAAGGACGACCTCGACGCCGTGGGCCTGCTCAAGGTGGATATCCTCGCGCTGGGCATGCTCAGTGCGATTCGCCGCTGCTTCGACCTGCTGCGCCGCCATCGCAATCAGGACCTCAGCCTGGCCACGGTGCCCAAGGAAGACGCGGCGACCTACGCGATGATCAGCAAGGCCGACACCATTGGTGTGTTCCAGATTGAATCGCGGGCGCAGATGTCGATGTTGCCAAGGCTCAAACCACAGACCTTTTATGACCTAGTGATTGAGGTCGCCATCGTGCGGCCCGGGCCGATCCAGGGCGGCATGGTGCATCCGTACCTGCGGCGGCGGAACAAGGAGGAAGAAACTACCTACCCATCGCCGGAACTCAAGGCCGTGCTGGAGCGCACCCTGGGCATCCCGCTGTTCCAGGAACAAGTCATGCAGATCGCCATGGTCGCCGCCGATTACGGCCCTGGCGAAGCCGACCAGTTGCGCCGCTCCATGGCCGCCTGGAAACGCCACGGCGGTCTCGAGCCTCACCAGCAACGCCTGCGCACCGGCATGCTGAAAAACGGCTACAGCGAAGCCTTCGCCGCGCAGATCTTCGAGCAGATCAAGGGCTTTGGCAGCTACGGCTTTCCCGAGTCCCACGCCGCCAGTTTCGCCTTGCTGACCTACGCCAGTTGCTGGCTCAAATGCCATGAGCCGGCAGCGTTTGCCTGCGCGCTGATCAACAGTTGGCCCATGGGTTTCTACAGCCCGGACCAGATCCTGCAGGACGCCCGTCGCCATCATTTGCAGATCCGCCCGGTGGATGTGCAAGCCAGCGACTGGGACTGCAGCCTTGAACCGATCGAAGGCCAGCAGCCGGCGATTCGCATGGGCTTGCGGATGATCTCCGGGTTTCGCGAAGAGGATGGCCGGCGCATCGAAACGGCGCGTCAGGCACGGGCGTTTTTCGACATTGCCGACCTGGGCGAGCGCGCTCGATTGGACACTCGCGCCCAGGAACTGCTGGCGGATGCTGGAGCCTTGCGCGGCCTGGCCGGGCATCGGCACCGGGCGCGCTGGGAGGTGGCCGGGGTGCAGAAGCAACTGGGGCTGTTTGCCGGTGTGGCCAGCCCCGAAGAAGCGGTGGTGGAACTGCCGCAACCGACAGTGGGCGAAGACCTCTATGCCGACTACGCCAGCGTCGGCACCACCCTGGGTCCACATCCATTGGCACTGTTGCGCGATGAACTGCGCGCACGACGCTGCCGCAGTTCCAGGGAATTGCTGCTGGTTGAGCATGGGCGCAACGTCAGCGTCGCCGGCCTGGTCACCGGTCGACAACGCCCGGGCACGGCCAGCGGCGTCACCTTCGTTACCCTGGAAGATGAGTTCGGCAATATCAACGTGGTGGTCTGGCGCGATCTGGCCGAGCGCCAACGCCAGGCGCTGGTGGGTTCGCGGTTGCTTAAAGTGGATGGGCGCTGGGAGGCAGTGGGGGAGGTTCGGCACCTGATCGCCGGGCGCCTGACCGACCTGACCCCGTTGCTGTCGGGCATCAGTGTGCGCAGCCGGGATTTTCGCTGAGCCGGCTCTTGCTCCTTCGTACCGGCATAAGCAATATGCGATGAAACCAACCGCCGCTGTCGGGCTCAAAGTTTTCATAGCCGCCCACCTTTTATCTTTTGCAGAGCCGACTGATGCAGTTTTTATCCGATACCCATGGCTGTGATGGCTGGGCTGGGGAAATGGCCCAGAGGATTCGCGCATTCGATTGGTCCGGCACCGACCTCGGCCCGATTGGTGCCTGGCCCTCCAGCCTGACCAGTGCCGTGCAGATGATGCTGGCATCGCCCATCCCGATGGTCATGCTGTGGGGACGGGCGGGTTACATGATCTACAACGACAGCTATTCGGTGTTTGCCGGCGGTCGCCACCCGTATCTGTTGGGGGCGCCGGTAGAACTGGGCTGGCCGGAAGTCGCCGACTTCAACCGCAATGTGGTCGACACCTGCCTGGCCGGCGGCACCTTGTCCTATCGCAACTTGCCCCTGGAGCTGTTGCGCGACGGCCGCCCGGAACAAGTCTGGATGGACCTGTATTACAGCCCCGTGGCCGGTGACGACCAGCAACCGGCCGGGGTCCTGGCGATTGTGGTGGAGACCACCGAACATGTGATCTCCGAGCGCTTGCGCCAGGAACTCACCCACAACCTGGAACAACGTGTCGCCGCCGAAGTGCAAGCCCGTTCCTCCGCCGAAGAACAGTTGCGCCAATCGCAGAAGCTCGAAGCCATCGGCGGCCTGACCGGCGGCGTGGCCCACGACTTCAATAACCTGCTGCAAGTGGTCTCCGGCAACCTGCACCTGCTGGCCCGGCATGAGCCGGACAACCCCCAGGTACAGCGCCGGGTCAGCGCCGCCATCGCGGCAGTGGAACGCGGGGCCAAGCTGACCTCGCAACTGCTGGCGTTTGCCCGTCGCCAGCCGCTGTCGCCAGCGGTGTACAACCCACTGCGCATCTATGAAGGCCTGGGTGAGTTGCTGCAGCGGGCGCTGGGAGAAACCATCCAAGTTGATGTGCAACTGCCCCAGGATCCCTGGTGCATTAACGTCGACCGCAACCAACTGGAAAACGCCTTGCTCAACCTGGCGATCAACGCCCGGGACGCCATGAAAGGCGAGGGCGTGATTCGGATCACCGGCGAAAACATCATCCTCAACCCCCCGGATTGCGCTGGCAAAAGCATCAACCCCGGTGAATACGTGCGCCTGGCCGTCGCCGACAGCGGCGCCGGCATGTCACCGACGATCCTGGCACGGGCCTTCGAACCGTTTTTCACCACCAAGCCGAATGGGCACGGTACCGGCCTGGGCCTGAGCATGGTGTTCGGGTTCGTGCGCCAAAGTGGCGGGCATGTGGAGGTCGAGAGCGTGGAGGGCAGCGGCACCGTGGTGCAGATGTATTTCCCCCGCAGCCTCCGGCCGGAAAGCCAGGAAGCACCTGTTGCCCTTACGCCACAGCACTGCGGCGGCCAGGAGACCATTCTGGTGGTCGAAGACAATGAAGGCGTACGCGCGGCCGCAGTGGAATTGCTCGAACAATCCGGCTACACCGTACTCACCGCCGAAGACGGCGACCGGGCCATGCAGATGCTGCACGGCGGCCTGCAACCGGACCTGATCTTTACCGACGTCGTGATGCCGGGCCGGGTCAAAAGCACCGACCTGGCCGAATGGGCGCGTGAGCAAGTGCCGGCGATAGCGGTGCTGTTCACCTCCGGGCACACCCGCGACATTCTCTCCAGCAACCACCTGCTGAGCGCCGATATTCACCTGCTGAGCAAACCCTACAGCCCGGATGAGTTGGCGCAACGGGTGCGCTCGGTGCTGACTTCCCGATAAGGTTACCCATGACTTCCCAGCGCAATCTGCCCCCAGACACCTCACTCACCACCCAACGCCCAGGCTTCGTGCGGGTGCGGGGTGCCCGGGAACACAACCTGCGCAACGTCGACGTGGACATTCCCCGTGACGCCCTGGTGGTGTTCACCGGCGTGTCAGGCTCTGGCAAATCCTCGCTGGCATTCTCCACCGTCTACGCCGAAGCCCAGCGCCGCTACTTCGAATCCGTGGCGCCCTATGCGCGCCGCCTGATCGACCAGGTCGGCGTGCCCGACGTCGATTCCATCGAAGGCCTGCCACCCGCGGTGGCCCTGCAACAACAGCGCGGCACACCCAGCACGCGCTCCTCGGTGGGCAGCGTCACCACCTTGTCCAGCCTGATCCGCATGCTCTACTCCCGCGCCGGCAGCTACCCGGCGGGGCAACCGATGCTGTACGCCGAAGACTTTTCCCCCAACCTGCCCCAAGGCGCCTGCCCGCAATGCCATGGCCTGGGCCGCGTGTACGAAGTAACCGAAGCGCTGATGGTGCCCGATCCTTCCCTTACCATCCGCCAACGCGCCGTGGCGTCCTGGCCGCTGGCGTGGCAAGGCCAGAACCAGCGCGACATCCTTGTCACCTTGGGCTACGACGTCGACATCCCATGGCGCGACCTGCCGAAAAAGCAGCGCGACTGGATCCTCTTCACCGAAGAAACCCCCACCGTCCCGGTGTACGCCGGCTTCACGCCTGCCCAAACCCGCGAAGCCCTCAAACGCAAACTCGAACCCAGCTACCAAGGCACCTTCACCGGCGCCCGGCGCTACATCCTGCACACCTTCACCCACTCCCAAAGCGCCCTGATGAAAAAGCGCGTGTCGCAATTCATGCAAGGCAGCCCATGCCCGCTGTGCGAAGGCAAGCGCCTGAACAAGGCCGCGCTGTCGGTGAAATTTGCCGGCGTGGACATTGGCGAACTGTCGCAAATGTCCCTGCTGCAACTCGCCGAACTCCTGCGCCCGGTGGCTGAAGGGCAGGGCGATAAAAAACTCTCTGTAGAAAAACGCCTGGCAGCCCAACGCATCGCCCAGGACCTGCTGGAACGCGTCAGCACCTTGACCGACCTCGGCCTCGGCTACCTGGCCCTGGAGCGCAGCACACCGACCCTGTCATCCGGTGAACTGCAACGCCTGCGGCTGGCCACCCAACTGGGCTCGCAACTGTTCGGCGTGATCTACGTGCTCGACGAACCGTCCGCCGGCCTGCACCCTGCCGATGGCGAAGCCCTGTTCGCCGCCCTCGACCGCCTGAAGGCCGCCGGCAACTCACTGTTCGTGGTGGAACACGACCTTGAAACCATGCGTCGCGCCGACTGGCTGATCGACGTCGGCCCGGCTGCCGGCGAACACGGCGGCCAAGTCCTCTACAGCGGCCCACCCGCCGGCCTTGCACAGATCGAAGCCTCGCAAACCCGCGAATACCTGTTCGCCGAAAAGCGCCCGGTCAGCCAACCACCGCGCCAACCCACCGGCTGGCTGAGCCTGGAAGGCGTCACACGCAACAACCTCAACGACCTCAGCGTGTACTTCCCCCTGGGCTGCTTCACCGCCGTGACCGGCATTTCTGGCTCGGGCAAATCCAGCCTCGTCAGCCAGGCGCTATTGGAACTGGTAGGCGCAGGCCTGGGCCGCGTGGTGGAAGCCGAAGACGAACCCAGCCTCGAAGACGACGCCCCACAAACCAGTGGAGGCCGCATCAGCGGCGGGCTGGAACACATCCGCCGCCTGGTCCAGGTGGACCAAAAACCCATCGGCCGCACACCGCGCTCCAACCTCGCGACCTACACCGGGCTGTTCGACAACGTGCGCAAACTGTTCGCCGCTACACCGGCGGCGAAAAAGCGCAATTTCGATGCCGGGCAATTCTCTTTCAACGTCGCCAAAGGCCGCTGCCCGAATTGCGAAGGCGAGGGTTTTGTCAGCGTTGAATTGCTGTTCATGCCCAGCGTATACGCGCCATGCCCGACGTGCCATGGCGCGCGGTACAACCCGGAAACGTTAGCGATCAAGTGGGAAGGGCTGACCATCGCCCAGGTGCTGAGGCTGACGGTTGAACAAGCGGTAGAAGTTTTTGCCGAAGAGCCGGGTGTGCTGCGCTCGCTGCAAGTGCTGCGGGATATTGGCTTGGGGTATTTGCGCCTTGGCCAGCCGGCGACCGAGTTGTCAGGCGGGGAGGCGCAGCGGATCAAGCTGGCGACCGAGCTGCAGCGTAATGCTCGGGGCGCGACGCTGTATGTGCTGGATGAGCCGACGACCGGGTTGCATCCGCGGGATGTGGACCGGTTGTTGAGCCAGTTGAATCATCTGGTGGAGGCGGGGCATACGGTGATCGTGGTGGAGCATGAAATGCGTGTGGTGGCGCAGAGTGATTGGGTGATTGATATCGGGCCGGGGGCAGGGGATAGAGGCGGGAAGGTGGTGGTGAGTGGCACGCCGCAGAAGGTGGCGAAGAGCAAGAGCAGCCGGACTGCGCCGTTTTTGGGGCGCGAGTTGGGCTGAGTTTTGCTCGACGTGCGCCATGTTCGCCGGCAGCTTCGTGATTGCCCGAGCGTTCGGTAGACTGCAGCGGTTGGCTGGATGATCCGGCCTGTCGCTGGATCTGGAACTTATGGACACAAGTACACCTCAGGTACGAAACCCCTCACGCCCGGCGATGGTCATCTTCTCGGTGGCCTATTGCTTGATTCTCACCATAAAAATTGCCTACTGGGTGGTCAGTGACGGCTGGGGTATGGCCAGGACGGGTGATATTTCGATCATCATGCTGCTCCCCGCTGTATTGACCTGCATTCTGTTGGCCGTGGGCAGCTTGTTGCTATGGTTGCGCAGTGCAAAATCTTCGTGGTTTCTATTGGGCTCGTTACTTTTCGGGCTGATGCTAATCCCGCTCATGCTTCCGGAAGTTTTCCTGGTATCGGCCAGCCACTATGTGCAGGTTGCCTGGTTCGTACTGCCGGCCGCCCTACAAGCAGCCTTGCTGATTGCCGTTTGGGTCTACAGCCTGCGGATACGCCGCACAGGCTATTTCAAGTAGCCTGTTCACGCTCAAAGCCCCGTCCTATGGAAAAGGGCTATGCAAGGTGCAGTAACGCCGGATAGTTTGGCGTTGTCCGCTGCTTTTGGCTGAGAGCGGTATTTTGTGAGGGCAGCTTTTGTCCGATGGCTACCATTGGTGACTGGCTGCAATCGGCCAATAGCGGTCAGTCAGCAGTCGTAAGAATGCAGTTCAGAATCTGAAAATTCAGCTCGATAATACTGTGTGTCAGTGCCACTCCCTAAAACAGTGCATGCATTGACGCGCACGCCAAGACCTCAACTGCCCTCCGCAGAATGAGCAGCGGGCAATTTTTTGCTCGCACAGAGGCCTCATCCGATGGCGGAAATATTCCCAGACAACATTCGGATCAATATTTTCTCGGCGGACTATCTCATCTACTACTGCCTGATCACCCTTCTCGTGGAAAACCCCGATGATCGCTAGCGTTTCAATTGATGGATAGTAAGCAGTAATTGATTCGCCGCATCGATTACAAACACGTTGACCATAGTCAGTAGTCATAAATTCGTTTCAGTGCCTGGAACTGGAGATGACCCTTTACTAGACGCTGGGTGAAGTGACAACGTCCGCTTTGGGTCGATAGCAGCCGGTCGTTCCATAGTCTGCACGCCATCTGTTGAGCTGGCAGTATCGGCCCGAGGAGGGGAGATCAAGATTGATCCAGGCGCGGCCATTTGCATGTGAAACAGCAGGATCAGTCATGTGATTGCCCTTATCGGCTCGTACCGTCCGCCTTCAATCGTCAATTGTCCTGGTTCTAACCGGGACGTGCTTAACCACCATTAGCCCGGTTGAACTGCCAACGCGTGGAACGACCCGCTATGCCGGTAAGTCTACCTGTATCTACTCATGGGTAAGGTACAGCGCAATGGATAAGACAATCACCGTCGATCAACTAGAGACTACCGACCTTAGATCAATCAACGAAATATGGCTCGGCGGGACGCATACCCAGCTATGCCTATGGCGTGGCGAACAGGTCTTCACCCACGAGATGATGAGCGAGGGCACCCACGATCAGAATGTCCAACGCCTGTGCTTGCAGTTGGTCAACCCTGACGATCAAGCCGCCGTGGTCAGCGTTGAGGTAATTGTGCGCGAACGGCTGAAAAAAATGGGGAAGGAGGGCGAGTTTTATCCCGCAGAGGAGGCTGATACTCATCAATAAGAAAAGGACCATCGGCCATTCATGGGGAGTTGATCCAAGGCCTGTTGTCGCTTGGAAGCGTATCTTTCGATGATGATCCTGGAACGCTTAGGATGATTCACTCAATTCAGTAACACCACGGAGCAGCCAACAGGTTATGGATATCGAATTTCGCGGTAATGGCATGCGTGATAACCCGTCTGTAGGTACATGCGATGAGTACGGCGTGAGTGGTATTACCCGCTTTGACGATCTAGCCGAAGCTCGTCGTAAGATTGCTGAGTCGCACCCTGGATTCAAACCTCTGTTCTCGCTCGATGATCTGCACCAAGCCCGCTACACCTCGGGACATGTGCGCAACAATTTAGGGATGGACGATGCATCGGAGCAGGACATAGCGGGCTTACCTCCAGAGTGCTTCGAGAATGGCGAATACATAGGCTATCCGACCACGAAAGCGGAGTTCGCAATCTGTCTTCGCAATTTCATGAACCTGGTTGCAGCCACCTCTTTCGAAGACGCTTGCGCTCATGGTTTGACGCTGGATGAGCAGGCCCTGCAGGAGTGGATCGGTTATCAGAACAACCCTGTCTCTCTTCTAGATCAGCCCCTTTCAGCTGTCCTGGTGCCCGTTCAGCAGTCTTGCCAGGCACTCGCGGCTTTTCCGAATGGCTATTTCACTTGCGACCTGGATCCTGCAAAAAACTTTGCGGTTGCGCGTCACTTTTCAGAAGCACATGGCTATGAATTGATGGGCGTAGGTGCTTCTTACATCGGCTTCATTCGTGCTGAGCCGCCTGATGCGTCCCTGACTAACGTCGTGGCCAGAGACTTCTGTGCGCTCTACAACACTAGCGATGAAGACCTACAAGCACGGGTTTGCGCAGTCGCACAGGCGATCTCCGGTCGGACGCATTTGTGGCTTCGTTACGTGGAATGAGCTCCGTGCATTTCTGTCGCCATCCAGGTCAAAAAATGGTGGAGCTGAGTCGTAAACTTTTTTGGCTTGGCATCCGGGTTCCTTGCCTGGGACAAGAAAAAAGAGATCTGCATTCTCATACTTGGGTAATGCTGAACAAACTGCTCGACAAGCTCTTCCAGTGTTTGCGGCCACATCAGGTCCTGTTCAGAGCGAAGCACTTGAGTTGACCGGATGAGTTTGCGCGAAGCTTCTCGCTGCAAGCGCAGCGATTGCGTCGGTGTGGTCGCCTGATCGATAAGATCGGCATACCGGGTCAGTACGGATTCAAAGTCACCATTCACGGCAATGGCGATAGCGCGCGACGGCTTGAACCGGTCAAAGCGTTTGGTCAGATCATTGCCCCATAAGCAACGACAGTGATGCTTGAGCCAATACCCCCAGCTCAATCGATTGTCAGGTGCCAATACTTCAGCACGACTACCGATATCGAAATCGATCTTGGTGACTTCGGCATGCCGACTTTCCAGCATGCGCCTTTTCGACTCCAGCATTTCCAGATCCTGCGACGTAGGAGGGCTGTGCAGAACGAGGGTTAGGTCCAGGTCAGAAACCCCCGGCACAGCGTCGCCTCTAGCGACGCTACCATAAAGATAAATCCCGTCCAGCAGAGGTTCCGACCGCGTGAGCGTCATGCAAACGTCCGTCAGCAAAGCCTGAAACTGTGGCTGCATCTCGACGTTGGAGACGGTGAGGATATAACCGTCCGCATCAATGCCACGAGGATGGAGTCGTTCCATGAAGCCGTCCGTGAGTTGTGTTCAGAGAGAGACTTTAACAGAGCCAATAGTGAATGCTTCCGGCCCAGAGTGTGTAAATACGTAGCCGAAACGTGCGGCACTGAGATAAAGCTCCTCTGTAGATCTCAAACAGAAGGGATGCCATCGAGTGACGGAATCTTTTAGAACCAATATTCGTGCATTTTCGAGAGAAATTCAGGGGTGATCGGCAAGCTGGATGCTGAACCGATAACCGAGTCGATCCCGCACTTCGGACACAAAGCGGTGCCATCTAGGTCAACCCATTCAGTGATTTCTGAAGGCGAAAACACACCTAAGCAGTAAAAACAGCCACAGCGATCGCTTGCTTCAATTTGAGTGCGGTGATTTGTAGAAAATAGGTGCGCTGAAATCACATCCATGGGTTAGTCCTTAAACTCCAAATTTTACTAGAAAAAATCGGGGTCAATCGAGCGCCCGCTCACTGATGAAACCGGCGCCCCAGCGCATCCAGCCGCACCGCAATTGGCGGCAGCCGTTCACTGCTCCTGGCCAGCGTCTCAACATCCTGCGCCGTATTCTGCGCAATGCTCTGCACCGACTGCAGCCGCCCCACAATCTCCACATTCGCCGTGGACTGCTCGCGGGTGGTCGACACAATCCGCCCATTCAACTGATCAATCTGCGAAATATCATTGCCCACCGCCCGCAGCATCTCCACCGCCAGCTGGCTGTCTTCCACGCAGCGTTCCACCCCCTGGCGGCTGTCGTGCATGGCTTCAACCGCTTGCCGGCTGCCGTGTTGCAAGCCTTCGATAATCGTCTTGATCTCCTGGGTAGACACCGCCGTGCGCTGCGCCAGGCTGCGTACCTCATCGGCAACCACGGCAAACCCGCGCCCTTGCTCACCCGCGCGGGCGGCTTCGATGGCGGCGTTGAGGGCCAGCAGATTGGTCTGGTTGGCGATGCTGCTGATGACTTCCAGCACCGAGCCGATCTGTTCGGCTTGCACGGCCAGCCCCTGGACCGTTTCGTTAGTGTCGTGGAGGCGGGTGGCGAGCTGGGTGATTTCCTGCTGGGCGCGGCCGACGCTTTCCTGGCCACGGATGACTTGCTGGCTGGCTTGCCCCGCGTGTTCGACGGCTTGCTCCACGTGCACCGCGATATGCCCCATGGCGTCTTCCATGCGTTGCATGGAGTCGGTCATCTGGGCAATTTCTGCCAACTGGTGGCGCGCGCCTTTTTCCAGAGTGCCGCTGGCGTGGGCCAGTTCCTGGCCAAGTTGGCCGAGGCCGTGGGAGTCGCGAGCGACGCCGTCGATCAGGCCGGTGATCTGGGTCAGAAAGTGGTCGAAACGCGTCGCGAGTGAGACATGAACTTTTTCCGCGCTGCCCTTGACGGCCTCACCGCTGAACTGGGTGGTGACGGCGAGCATCTTTTCGAGCATTTCCTGGCTTTCCACCGCTTCTTTCTGACTGTGTACCGCGAGATAGAGCAGGGCGACCGTCTCCATCACCACGTAGAACGCGTGGACGAAAATCATGCTCCAGCCGCCGTGATGCTCCATCACAAACACAGGGAAGCCCTGGTGTTGCAAGGCATGAAACACCACGTGATGCACCGCGATGGTAGCCGCGGCCACCAGGATAGGCAGCCAGTCGCGGTAGAACGTCAGCACCGCCAGCAGCGCGAAGATACCGAAGTGCGATTCGATGACACCCTCGGCCTGGTTGATGTGCAACGCCGCCATCACCATCAGGCCAACGCCCAGCGCACAGCGCATCAGACGGGTGCCGCCGATGACGCGATAGGCCAGGGTCAGCACCACACTGGTGCCGCCTCCTATGATGAGTGCTTGCAGCAGCGTGTCGTGCCAGAACGACAGGCCCAGGGAGAACAGCGTCATCAGCCAGATCAGGGCGAGCATGATGCGGTCGGCTTTACGGTAGTGCTCGATAAAACGGGCTTGCGCAGGCATTCACTCGTACTCCATGTGGACTGGCCAGGGTCAGGCAAGCATGCGACGTGCCATACGGGCATGCGGGGAGCGAATCAGGTGTGGGGGAGCGGGGATTGATGGGTGGTAGGAGGTTATCGGCGTTGTTGGGTGGGGCTTTAGGTTGGAAACGGCGAATAGAGGTTTGTCACGAGGGGCTGCAATCGGCCAACCGCGGACAGTGACCGAATCGTTGCGAGCAGCCCATCGCCGCTCAAGGTCGCACGCTCGCTGGTGGACCTTGAACAAGCCGACGGGATCAGACGCGAACACATGGCCGAGGGGCTGCCATATCGGCCGACAATGCTCCCGCCCGTGTCACCCCTTGGTAAGATCAACCAACGGCGTCTGCCGCACCTCAGTCTCCCGCCCATCCTGAATCTCGCTAACCTGCTTCAAGGCTCTATCCACCGCCGCCTTATCCGCCAACAAGCTATAGCTGATGCGGAACTGTTTGTGTTCCTTGGGCCCAATTGTCGGTACCAGATTCAGTGGCCGCTGATAACGGCGGTTGTAGGAAAAACTTGTCCCCGGCTCCAGCCCCGTGACATAGCCCTGGCCTTGGGTGTCGGTGTTTTTCCACAGGGAAAACACGGGCAGTGTCTGGGTATTGAAGCCGACCGAAACGCCCAGGCTGCCGGCCTTGTTATGCAACACGGTCAACGTATCGCCCTTGGCATCGGCATACGGCACCACGTTGTACACCGTTTCGTCGTAGTCCTTGGTCGGTGCGCGGTAGGTTTGCCAGTCGGGAAGATCGTCCTTGGCCTTGTCGTTGAACGGCGACACCTGTTTCACCGGCGCGGCGAAACGAGCGCCCTGCTCCAGGAACGGAGTGCTGAAGTTGCTGTGATAAAGCGCCTGGTATTCCTTCGGATAGTCGCCGTTGTTGGTCAGGGTGTCGTTAAGGGCGAACACCACGCTGCCGGGTTCGGTGACCAGTTCGGTCGCGACCGAGAAGTCGACCTTCTTGAACGCCTGCTCTTTCAGCTCGCCGCGCAGGGTGATGGCGTACGGTGGTTTTTCATCGATATGCAGCGTGACTTTATTCGCAGGAATGTTGGCGGCCCGACCATGCAGGGTCAGCAGCTCGCCGTTGTCGACGCCGGGGTGGCCGACCCATTCGTACCCGCAGCGGGTGACCAGCTCATTGAAACCTTCCAACCAGCCCAGACCACCGCGGCCATTGAGTTCGATGAAAGACGGATTGACCACTTCCTTGACCGGCGAATCCCAGCCCATGCGTACATTGCCAACCGAGGCCTGCAAGACGTTCATTCCGCGGGTCGGCACTACCGAGAGTTTCATCGTGCCGTTATCAATGTCGACGATGCTGACGCCCTCCTGCCGACCGCCGTGCAAGGTGCGTAAGGTAACACTGAAGGGTTTGTCGGTTTTTATTCCGAGTTGCTGACTGGTGATCTGCCAGCTCTGGGCGGCTTTGTCAGTGTCGAGCAGAACGTAATCCCAGGCCATGGCGTGGGAGGCAGTGGACAGTGCGCTGATGGCAACAAAAAGTTTGAGCGGGGTCATGGCAGCAGCCTTTCTTGGAGTTGTGCCATTTTTATAAACGTGATGAAACGTTTCAGCAAGCTAAAAGATCGACACGGTAATGTCGCTGATAGCCACGCTTTAAATCCGGGAAAAAATAAGGAGCTAATCCTATTTGCATAATTGCGGCTGACGCCTGCTTGGCTATGATCGGCTTTTGGCAGGCTGAGTTCTGGCCAAACCGAACCCAGCTTATTGACGAAGGATTCAATCATGCAGGCGAAAAGGATGTTTCGGGTCTGTATTGCCACTGTGTTTCTGGGGTTCACCAGTTACAGTTTTGCAAGTTATAGCCCCGCAGGCGCGATGATTCACCGGCAAACCACGAGCGATTTATCGGCGCTCACCACGGCTGCGAATAACGGCTCGGCGCCAGCGCAGTTCGACTTGTCTGTCATCAAGGGTCAGAACCTCGTGACCTTGGCCGAATCCATCACCTGGCTGAAAAGCGCCGCCCGCCAGGGTTACGCCCCTGCCCAACACAACCTCGGAGTGGCTTACTACGACGCTCTTGGTGTACCCAAGGACCACGCTCAAGCCGCGCAATGGTTTAGCAAGGCTGCAGAGCAAGGCCTTGCGCTGTCTCAATACAACCTCGGTCTTTGCTACAACCTCGGTGTTGGCGTGAACGCCGACAAGGCAAAGGCCGCCGTGTGGTTTCGCAAGGCCGCGGAGCAAGGCTTGGCAGAGGCCCAGGTTAACCTCGGTTATGCGTATGACAAGGGGCAGGGCGTCAAACAAGATGCTGTACAAGCTGTGAGCTGGTATCGCAAAGCCGCCGAAGCCGGTGAAGCGCAGGGGCAATACAGCTTGGGTCTGAGTTACAAACTCGGTCAGGGCGTGGCCCAGGACCTGAGCCAAACCATTTTCTGGTACACCAGAGCCGCCGCCCAGCACTTGCCAATTGCCGTGAACGACCTCGGCTCGTTCTACCGGATGGGTATCGCGGTCCCACGAGACACAGACAAGGCGCTGACGCTGTACCGCGAGGCGGCCGACGCAGGCAACACCATCGCCCAGAACAATCTGGGCCAGATGTACGGCGCCGGCGAGGGCATAGAGCGTGATATGCCTCAGGCTGTGGCCTGGTTTCGCAAGGCTGCAGAACTTAGCAACGCCGATGCGCAATTAAACCTGAGCATGGCTTACAGCAATGGCTTTGGTGTACCCAAGGACGACCGCTTGGCAATGGTCTGGAACCAAAAAGCGGCGGACCAGGGCCACATGATGGCGCAATACAAATTGGGCGTTTTCTATTCATTGCCCGGCACCCAGCAGAACTATCCCATGGCGGCATCCTGGCTGCGCAAGGCTGCCGACCAACGCTTAGCAATTGCGCAGTATTTTCTGGGGCTGATGTATCAGGAAGGCGTGGGTGTGACCAAGAACCTACCCGAGTCGATCAAGTGGATCCGCAAAGCCGCCGAGCAGGGCGATGCCAACGCACTCTGTGGGCTAGGCCGAAGCTACGAGCTTGGCTTGGGAGTTGCGCAAAGCTTGACCTGGGCTTACACCTATTATCGTCTGGCTGAACAAGTAGGTGACCCTTCGGTGCCTGCGCTACGTGCGCAGATTTTGGCTCAGGCACTTACCTCGCAGCAGTTGAACAGTGCCGATAAAACCGTGAGTGCTTGGACGCCGGGCAGCGGGTTGCCCAACTGAGTAGAGCGCAAAGGGGCCGGGTATATTTTGAATCGCCCCCGCATTTGTAGACTTTTCGAATGACTACTTTTGGCCGACTGCTGCCTCTCACAAAGGTCTGTAATCGAAAATTGCCGTTTGAAGCGGATGAAGGCCTCTGTCCCATAAAACCCAGTTCTGATGGCCCCCATTTCGACCAGACCCAATCTCACCGCAGAGACAGGTGTGTCCATCTGGCACCCATCATTCGCAAAGCAGTGGCCACCTCACTAGAATCTCGGCAGATCGATCAATCCAAAGGTGCACCGTGGAATTCAAACGGGACAGATTCAACGGCGTCATTGTCGACGCTGCTTCGCTACCGGACGACCCGCAAGCGTTGCGTGGTGCCGTCGAGGCGTTAGTCGCCCTCATTGAGCGCGAGCGTCTGGCTCTGGCCTGGGTCACACTGCCGATCAGCAATGCTCAAGGCATTCCGGTCTTCACCGCCGCCGGGTTCTCCTTCCATAGTTGTCTGACCGATCAACTGACCTTGGTGCGCCGCCCATTCGAGCAGGCATTCGTCCCATTCATACCGACCCATACCGTAGGGGCGGGCGCCATCGTCATTAACGACGCAGGAGAACTGCTCGTCATAAGGGAGCGAGGTACCACTGGGTTCAAGCTACCGGGGGGCCATGTAGACCCAGCCGAGCGAATTCAGGATTCGATCGAGCGCGAAGTGCTGGAGGAGACAGGAATCGAGTCGAAGTGTGACTCCATTGTGGCGTTTACCACCAAACACCCCTACCAATTTGGCAAATCGAACATTCACTTTATCTGCCGAATGACAGCCCTTACCCAGCGTATCAACATACTGGACACCGCCGAGATCGAAGAAGCGAAATGGGTAGCGCTGGAAGCCTACCTTGCAGATCCCTCCAACAGCCTGTCCAACCGGCAGTTGGTCAGCGATGTAGCGTTCAGCCAAGGGCTCGTTTTCACCGAGTATTCCGCCAACATCGGGCCTCACAAAAAACAAGAGATTTTCACGGCGGCTTGCTGATCATGCGAAAAGCAGCCTCTAGGCATACGCCCAAGTAAAAGTCGGGGTCAAACCCCATCAAGACGTGCGCCGGCCTTCCAGGCTGGAAAACACATACATACCCACCAGCATCGCCACTACGAAGATGAGAATTTGCCAGTGCCCGGTAAACAGAATGGCGACCGCTGGCCCAGGGCAGATACCCGCAATTCCCCAGCCGACACCGAACACCACGCTGCCCCCTATCAAGCGCACGTCCAACGCCCTGTTAACAGGTAACTGCATGGGGGCCGCGAGTAAGGACAGCCTGTTCTTGCGTGCCCAACTCATAGGGATAACCGCCACGGCGATGGCCCCGACCATCACCAAGGCGAGTGACGGGTCCCAGGCCCCGGCCACATCGAGAAACGCCAACACCTTGGCGGGGTTGGCCATGCCGGCCAGGAGCAGGCCCAGGCCAAAGATCAGCCCGGCGAGAAATGCGGTCGACTTGGTCATCACCTTCAAACCCTCAGCACATGGCGGATGAGGTACACCGTTGCAAAGCCGGCGGTCATAAAGCACGCGGTCGCCACCAGGGAGCGGGGTGACAATCGAGAGATCCCACACACGCCGTGACCACTGGTGCAGCCGGAGCCGTACCGGGTTCCCAAGCCGACGAGCAACCCCGCCATCACCAAGGCCGGCCACTGTGCCGTGATCTCGATCTGTGGCAAGACGCTAAACAGCCCCCACAGCAATGGCGCAATCACCAGGCCAAGCAGAAACAACGCTTTCTCGCCCCAGCCCTCACTGCCAAACCGCATCACGCTACCCAGCAAGCCGCTGATACCTGCGACTCGGCCATTCGCGAGAACAAACACGCTGACGGACAGCCCGATCAAGGCGCCTCCGCCTAATGAAGCCCAAGGCGTGAAGTTGATCCAATCAATGCTCATTTTGCAGTTCCTGCACAGGAGAGTGGGTGAGGGCTGTTGATCAGCGAACCATCATAACCATCCGGGCGGGTCGGGGTCTGCGCAAGTCAGATTTTGCTGCCGCCCCCCATCGAATGGTGAAGCCCTGCTCCCAGTACTAAAGGAGGTGTCAATGCCCGCTAAAGGACCATTTCGGTCTGACGCCATAGGTTTAGGCTCAGCTTTGTGATCGTCAACGATGACAACAAGACGCGCCGCATCACCTGCGAGATGAGTAGAAAACCTCACTGACTCCCGTGTCTCCATAATAAAAAGAGGATTTATCATGAGTAGCACCTTCTTCATTCCCTCCGTGAACATGATGGGCATTGGCAGCCTCGACGAGGCGATGCTCGCAATCCGCAAGTACGGATTCCGCAAAGCCTTGATCGTCACCGATGCCGGCCTGGCCAAAGCCGGCGTGGCGGCCAAGGTCGCCGGCCTGTTGGCCCAGCAAGACATCGACTCCACCCTGTTTGACGGTGCCAAACCGAATCCGACCGTCAGCAACGTGGAGAAGGGCCTTGAACTGCTGGCCCGCAGCGACTGTGATTTCATTATTTCCCTGGGCGGCGGTTCACCCCACGACTGCGCCAAGGGCATTGCCCTGTGCGCCGCCAACGGCGGGCACATCAGCGACTACGAAGGCGTGGACCAATCCGCCAAGCCACAAATGCCACTGATCGCCATCAACACCACCGCCGGCACGGCGAGTGAAATGACCCGTTTCTGCATCATCACCGACGAAGTCCGCCACGTGAAAATGGCCATCGTCGACCGCAACGTCACACCCCTGTTATCCGTCAACGACCCTTCGCTGATGGCCGCCATGCCCAAAGGCCTGACCGCCGCCACCGGCATGGACGCACTGACCCACGCCGTCGAAGCCTACGTGTCGACCGCGGCCACGCCGATCACCGATGCTTGCGCACTCAAGGCCATCGAACTGATCTCGGCCAACCTGCGCACCGCCGTTGCCCAGGGTGACAACATGACCGCCCGGGAAAACATGGCCTACGCACAATTCCTTGCCGGCATGGCCTTCAACAATGCTTCGCTGGGGTATGTACACGCCATGGCGCACCAACTGGGCGGGTTCTACGACCTGCCTCACGGCGTGTGCAACGCGATCCTGCTGCCTCACGTGTCGAGCTTCAACGCCAGCGTGTGCCCGGCCCGGTTTAAGGATATCGCTCATGCGATGGGGGTTGAGACTCAGCAGCTGGATGCGGAGAAGGGTGCTGCGGCGGCTATCACGGCCATCCGTAAACTGTCTGCGGATGTGGGGATTCCGAGCGGCCTCGTTGAGCTGGGTGTGAAGGCTGACGATATTCCGACCCTGGCAACCAATGCTATGAAAGATGCCTGCGGCTTTACCAATCCGCGTCCTGCCAATCAGGATGAGATTGAGCAGATTTTTCATACGGCGATGTGATTGATGTGAAGTGATGCTGGAGAGAACGCCCCGCCTTTGGCTGAAGTGCGGGGTGTTTTGGTTTGGAGGTTAATAGGGGGCAGGCTGCTTTTTTAATCGTGGTTTGTCCCTGAATGTCGAAAATCGCTTGAAGTAGCGTGTCGTGCCAGAACGCAAGACCCAGAGAGAACAGGGCCATCAACTAGGTCAGCGCGAACATATGAAGATTTGATTTTTATTGTGCTTGGTGTTTTTAATTTGTGAGGTGGTAATTTTATTTTTGGATAATTTTGTTTATAAGTCCGAAGTAATAGGTTATGCGCATGATTAAGAGTTTTTTGTGTGGCGGGGTATTGGTGTCAATTATTTTTTTGAGTTTTTGTTCAAGCTCACTCAGCCATTCGTACTCGTCTTTAAGGCGCTGTGAATAGTGGGGCTCACTTTCATAGCGGCGCGCCAAGCTCGCAAATAAAAGATCGTTGGGTGAGGAGTCGATAATTAGAATTTTCGCGAAATCAGATGTGTTTATATTATGTAAGAATGGCACGTCTGCATATTTTCCTTCTTCGAATCCATAATCGTAAAGCGAGCTGTATTCGTCGGGATTAGATGTGATTCTTTTGATAAAGCCTGCTGATATAGCTTTCATTTTTTTTGTGAGTTGCAATTCATTTGTTGATTTGACTAGTTCGTAAATTGATTTAAAATTATCGGATTCGCTGGAGGAATATCCAAAGCCAGCATAGCCAGTTGAGAATGAGTCAAACGTTTTTCGGTCCGGTGTAAAAGAATCTCTCTTGATAAGTTCTCTTAGGTATTTTTTGAAAAATACGATGGAATCGGTTTTCTTTCCAAGGATTTTATCTTCGAAGTCTTTGATTTGTTCGATAGAAGCTGCAATGTGCAAGATTAATCCAGGATGGGTTATTTCAAAGTTTGAAAGCTGGATTAGTAGTTTTTCTCTGGCTTTAAGGTACTCAACTTTTGATAGGTCCGTCCAGCTCCATAGGAGCCTCCATGGAGGAGTTTCTGCATTACCAATAATTGAAGGGTGCTGGGATAGTGCGTTATTTATATCTTTGATATCAATGGAGCCGGACCGATACAAATTGGCTAAGTGAGTAGGTGAGACAATAGGATCAATCCATTTTACCTCAGGATACTTGCTTTTGAGCTTTTCGAAAGCTTTTACCTCTGCAGGCTTGTCTTCGCCTTTAGCTATCCCATAGGAGAAATATTGAGATGTGGGTAGTTTTTCCAATGTTTTAGCATCTAGATCCCCGTTTCGATATTCGTGCCCAGTCGCAATCATATATAGAAGTAGCTGTTTCATAGCTCCGGCGGATCCTTGAAGCCGCGGGTCTACAGCGTTAACTAGTCGCTCGTACTCAGCTAGAATTGCTCGTAAATTTCGATAGTTTGTCTTGCCTGAAGCTAGAAAGGTACTCAGTAGCGCTGTTCGCTCATCTAAAGCTGTGCGTTTTACTACTGAAAGGTTAAGTCGATCTATAAATTTTTCAATAACCTCATTGGGGTCGGACTGAACTCGTATGGTTTTTCCAATAAGCTTTTCTTTTTGTCGGTTGTAGATGTCTAGCTGGTCTTGCGGTATGTCATTCTCGTTGGCTAATATAATTACCTTAAGTTTCTCATGTTCTACGTAGCTATTGATGAATCCCATTACCTCGGCAATATTCATGGAGCTTCTTTCTAGGTCATCGAAAATTAGTATCTTCCCTTCAAGGGTCATAATCATATTCTGGATAATAGTGTTGTTTTCAGCGGCGGAGTTGACATCCGTTCCTGTAAAGCCATTCAGGGCTTTAGAGGCTATAGCGCCGAAGATACGTGATGCTTTGGAATTGAGGATAGGGTGAGCTTGAGCGAAGAATTGATCGGTGATATCTGAAGTAGATGTGATTCCGTATAGGCTGGCATAAAAATAATTTCGCTTGTCAGAGTTTGACAAACTACTAGCTCGATCTTTCATATACTCTTTTATGAAGTGAGTTTTTCCCGCTCCCCATGGAGCATCAAGCATTACTGCGAACTCAGCTTCGGTGCGATCGTCAAGATAGTAGTCAAGAAAGAGAGAAGCTTCGAGCTTCGACATTATTTAATCCTTTTTTATGGAACTAGGATGAGAACTTGTAGCTTAATTGTTCTGGTTGATTGGTTTCAATAGGGATCTTGAGAGGGAGAGATTTGAGAGCAGAGGACATCTCAAAACGATGGTGGCTGCACCCAAATTTATTCGGCTAGAGTGTAGAGAAAAACGGTATTACGACGTCTGCAACGACTGAGAAGCGAGCATACAAGCCACTAGGAAAAGCAAGGTACATTGATCCGATTATCGTGAGCACGCCTGAAAAAATGATCGAGCCAGAACTTTCACCGAGAATTTTCGGTAGCGTCACATTTTCATGATATCTAATTTGTGCTAGGCAAATATCTACACGTCTGTCTGTGAATTTATTTAAGGTTCGAAAATTTTGCTCGTCCTGAATGGAAACTCTTTTTATCTCGTCAATTTGATTTTGAAGATGTTTGTTCGGATTGTGTGTGTCAATTCCCATCAAGCCAGCAGTAAACTTGAATGAGTGTGACTTGCCATCCTCAATAGGAGGGAGGAATGATGTGTACTCTATCTTTTGTGCAAGAGCTCCTTTGCGACCACTACGAAATGCCAATGTCATCGAAGTGAGGGTGGAAATAACTACGATGAAAAGTCCGAACTCGACAAACCAATTTTCTTTAGCTTCCGCTAATAAAATTGATAAAATCAAAATACATGTGGAGACTATCGTAATAATATAAATCAAGTGTTTCTCCAGTTGACTCAGTGATGAAGGTCTCGTGGGGGGATTCGATGGTTGTAAAGTTATAGCTGCCGGCGTAGAGTTTCAATTCGCTCGCGAAGTTTAACTGCTAGCTCGTTGCAGCCCTCACCATTATTGTGATAAGTAATGTACCGAATATGTTGTAGGTCGAAAGGTATGTCGGCTGCGCTTTGGGTAATGATAATAACTTGTTTCCCCCAGGCGTGAGCCAAACCCAACTCATAAAAAACGTTCGCATTTTTTCCTGTGCAGTCGATGACTATGATTGATGACCTGTCTATCAGGTTTGCTACATCATCAATGATTGCCGGGTTGTCCCAAATGTTATCTGCTCTATTGCAAAGCATTCCGTTGGAAGTTGCCGCCTCTTGAATTGCCTCGTAGACTCGGGTGAACTGAGCCCCAAAAGGCATCATTGCGGACAGCTGGGCGGGGTTTACTATAGGGCTTTCTGGCATTCTGAATATTAAGGGCGCTCTCACCTCGCTGCGAAGCTGAGTAAATAAGACTCTGAACAAGTCCACGTCTTTAATTGCCCAATGGGTTCTGTTTAGCTCGGTTAGCCCTCTATTAGGGAGCGAAATATGGAGGTGGGCGCACAGTCTGTGGATCTCCTTCCTAGATATGATAGGAGAATTGCGCTCAAAGGTGACTTCAAAAGAGATTGACCCGCCTGTTCGTCTTACATGTGACACCCTTCCTATTTTAGCCGGGCTAGAGTTCTCATGAGAGTCTTCCTGTATAAAAATTGCCGGTATGGCTTCAAGAAGTTCTGAGTTGAATTGTCCACCACCATTAATTCGTTCCCGTAGAGATGCGTCCGTGGCCTCTAGAAAACGATCATATGAAATTGAGTTTGGGCCTTCTTCCCACTCAGTGTTATGGACCATCAGGCTGTACATTCGGCAACTCCTTCTGTCGGTATGAATGCTTCCTAGTTTCTTAGAGATAGCGAGAGGCTGCAATAGGTTAGTGAGTCTTTCGCTGATGGCGTCTTCTGTTCGAAAATCGTCGCTGGTCGCCGCATGACCGCGACCAAATCGGTCAAAGGCAGCAACTCGACCCCATCTTTGCCGAGTCGCTGTTTCTACCTGCAATGTCCGACGACTAATCGATTGAGTATGCTTGAACGGACAGCCTCATTTGAGATAAGCCCTAGCTCTAGCTACAAGGCACCTCCCGATCCATAAGCTTACCCATCAACAACACCCCCAACTCACTAAGCTGGTGAATCGCCAACGCCACATCACGGTCTTTCCCGCTCAAATCCTCCGACAGATCAAGCAGCAACGCGCTGACCGAGGCAAAGGATTCATAGCTATTGGTGATCAAACTTTCGCTGCTGGCATCAGCAGCCACACTGAACAGCGCAGCCGACGGGGGGGCGGTTTTGGCGGAGGAGGGATTGAGATAGTGATCCAAGGCACGGTGCGCGGCTTGGTTGAGTTTCAAATCGGGAGATCCCGGAGGATTCGGCGTTACCTTGAACATATCAGTAGTTTTCCTGAGCTGGGCCGCCACCACATCGCTACTAAACGAAGTGGGGTGGCGGCTGTACGCAGGTTAGTAGACCGGGGAAACTACAAAAGCCGGCGCGTCCGAAGACGCCCTGCGCACAGCCACCATCAAGCACAGACAAGAAGGTCTGATAGATGCTGCTTATGCACTTGCAGTTAACCTCGGGCTACTAAACCCGATCACTGAGTTTTCAGCGACCGAGCAACCTTAGAGAGGCCCACCCAGGTGCACAAGCCGGCGGATTCTGACGCAACTGTAGGCAATGGAGCAAGGCGCCGTGCTCACTGCCTCAAGCCACGGGACTGAAATCAATCAGTCCCGTTTTTCTTTCTCAGGCCGGTTGGGCCGCCAGGCTATTACTCACCTTGCGCCCCAACACCAGCACTGTCACAAACCCAGCGCCCACCAACGCGGTCGCCAAACTCAACAGCACCGAAGTCCCCATCTTGTCGACAATCTGCCCGCCAAAGAACGAGCCGACGGCAATGATCACCTGAAACAACGCGACGAACAGCGGCATGCCACGTTCCACATCCTTGGGCGCCACCACGAACATCCAGATACTCGCGCAGGCCGGGAAGGCGCCGAAGGCGAAGCCCCACAGTGCGATCAGCATCACGGCGCCGCTCATGCCGGTGGCGAAGTAGGGGAACAGGGCGGTGCTGGTGCCGATCATCAGGGCCACCAGCAACAGGGTGTGGCGCACGCTGCGGTTGGCGGCGAAGCCGGCGAAGACGTTGCCCATTACGCCGGCCACGCCGTAGAGCAGCAGCAGGGAGCCAATGGTCGGGCCGTCGAAGCCGGAGCTGTTTTTGAAGAACGGGGCGACGTAGGTGTAGGCGGCAAAGTGCGCCAGGCCGATCAGCAGCACGGCGATCAAGCCGACCCGGGCTTGTGGGTTGATGAACAGGGCCGGCAGGTCGGCGATGCGGATGGCTTTTTCCGGTTCGAGGCGCGGCAGCAGGAACATCTGCGCCAGCAGTACCGGGATGCCCACCAGCGCGGTGACGAGGAAGGTCATGCGCCAGCCCATCAGGCCGCTCAGCCAGGTGCCGACGGGCACGCCGAGGACGGTGGCCAGGGTCACGCCCATCATGATGATCGAGGTGGCCTTCGCTACGCCGACGCCCTTGGGCGCCAGGCGGCCGCTGAGGGCGATGGCCGTGGCCCAAAAGCCGCCGATGCTGATGCCCAGCAATACGCGGCCGAACAGCAGCAGGCTGAAGTCGCTGGCGTAGGCCACCACCATGTTGGCGATGATCATGATCAGGGTCAGGCCGATCAGCAGGTAGCGGCGGTCCATGGCGCCAATGCCCACCGACAGCAACGGGGCGGCGAGGGCGGCCATGATGCCGGGCAGGGTGACCATCAGGCCGGCGTGGCCGGCGCTGATGCCGAGGTCGGCGGCGACGTCGTTGAGTACGCCTACTGGCAGGAATTCGCTGGTGACCAGGGCGAAAGCGCCCACGGCAACCGAGAGAATCGCCAGCCACTGTTGCAGGACGGTTTGTTGATTATGTTCGGGGAGGCCGCTAGGGGCCCGGCTTGCGCTTGGCATGGTGTCGGGTTCCGGGAGGATATTTCGCCTGAGGACAGACGGGAGGGAGAAAGTGGAGGCGATTATAGGAATGGGTTTTGGTAAGCCAATAGGCGACCGGTTCGATAGTAATCATCAGTCTCGTTGATAAGACGGCCTGAGTAGAGCGGTTGCTTCTGTGTCGCCCGCTGAGTTCCCAGTGGGCCAGTGAGGGGGGAGCGGTTACGGGGGAGGGGACTGCTGCGCAGTCCAACGGGAGCAAGCTCCCTCGCCACAGGTTGTTGGTTGACCCACACGCGTTGGTGTTCAGGCGTGGGTTTAGCGTAATGCTTTCTCCACTAAGGCTGAACCCTCAGCGCCCGGATGATAAACGCATGCAGGCTGTTCACCGCTTTAGAGCTGCGAGAGGCCCGGCTACGCAAAATCGAAACGTCCATGGGTTCAATGGCTGCCAAACCGTGCTCCTCACCCAAGACCTGTAGCGATGGCTGTACGGTGCACTGGGTGATCGCGGCAATTGCGAGGCCACCTTCGACAGCAGCCACCTGGCCGGCAAGGCTGGAGCTGTTGTAGACCACCTTGAATTCGCGGCCCTGTTGGGTCAGTGAGTTCACCGCATACCGCCGCGCCAGGCTTGCGCTTTCATAGACGGCGATGGGGAGCGGGTCGCGTCGCCACAGTTCGAATTGGGGTGAGCCGACCCAGACCATGGGCTCCTTGAACAGAAAGGTGCCGCTTTGGGGCGAGTCCCTGGACACCAGCGCCAGGTCAAGGTCGCCGCTGCGCAACTGCGGGATCAGGGTGGTCGACTGTTCACAGGTCAGTTCGATTTCCACGCCTGCGTAGCGCGGCGAATAACGCTTGAGCAGCGGCGTGAGGTACCTGGCTGCGTAGTCCTCCGCGACGCCAAGACGGATGCGCCCGGTCAGCTCTTCACCGTGGAACGCTGCCTGGGTTTCAGCGTGGAGGGCTAGCATCCGGCGGGCGTAGCCCAGCAGTGTCTGGCCGTCGGCGGTCAGTTGCAGGTGCCGAGGGCCTCGACTCAACAACTGTCGTCCAAGGGCGGCCTCGAGTTTTTTCATCTGCATGCTGACGGCGGATTGCGAGCGGTTGACCTCATGGGCGGCACCCGACAACGAGCCGGCATCCACCACGGCCACGAAGCATTTGAGCCAATCGAGTTGCAAATCACTGGCCGGCATCGCGCTTACCTCTATTCGTTAATCGAATGGCTGTGACGTGAATTATGCGCTTTTCATGACTGTTTGTTCACCCGCAAGATTCTGGCCTGGCTCACACCTACTGGATCGGATCATGCCCTTTGATACTTGGCTGCTTTACCTGGCTACCTGCTTCGGCATCGCGGTGGTGCCGGGGCCCAATGCGTTGTTGGCGCTGACCCATGGCGCGCTTCACGGCAATCGGAAGACGCTGTTCACCATCACCGGTGGCGTGCTCGGTTTTGCCATCGTGCTGTCGCTTTGCGCATTGGGGTTGGGGGCGCTGATTCAGGCGTCGGCCAGTTGGTTTTTTGCGTTGAAGGTGGCCGGCGGGCTGTACCTGATCTGGCTGGGCTTCGGGCTGTGGCGGGCGGCACCAGTCAGCCTTGAGGCGACCGGCGCGACCAGCTCGCGGAGCTGGTCGCTGTTCCGCCAGGGGCTGGTATCGGCGATTTCAAACCCCAAGGCCTTGTTGCTGTTTACGGCGTTTATTCCACCTTTCCTGGATTCCCACCGCAGCATCATCGCGCAGACGATCACCATCGCGCTGACCTACGCCGTGGTGGAGTTCATCGTTGAATACCTGGTGGCGAGCGCTGCGCACCGGGTCCGGCCTTGGCTGGCTCGAACCGGGCGTCGGTTCAATAAAGTCTGTGGCGGGTTCTTCGTACTGTTTGGGCTGGCCCTGCCTATCCATGCCTGAGGGCACATGCCCACCCCATCAAGGGTGCTCGATCACCATCACCGCGGTGGTATCCGCTTCAAGCGCCTCAAACACATGGGGCGCATTCGCCAGGTAGCTGATGTAGTCGCCAGCGTATAGCAGCACGGGCTCATTGGCCGGGCCGATATTCGCGCTGCCGCTGCACAGCACCACGTGCTCGACGGTGCCGGCCGGGTGCGGCTGTGACAGGCGCACCTCACCGGGCTGCACCTTGAGCCGGTAGATGTCGCGTCGCACACCGGCCGGGCAATCGGCAAGCAGTGTCGCCGCGTAGTTGGCGGTTTCGGCATAGGTGGTCATGCCTTCGTTGGCACGAATCACCCGCAGGTTCTGCTGGGGCTGTTCGAAGAACCGGGTGACTTGCAACCCCATCGCCATGGCCAGTGACCACAAGGTTTCGATGCTGGGATTGCCAATGCCGGATTCCAGCTGGGACAAGGTCGACTTCGCCACGCTCGCGCGTTTCGCCAATTCGGTCAACGAGAGCCCGGCAGCCAGACGTTCGCGCTTGATAGACAGGGCCAGCAGATCAATTCGACTCGGATTGTTGCTGAACAGGTTGTTCGTTATGTCGTTCATTTGTTTTATAGATCATCCTAAAATGGGTTGACGCTCTGTTACACCTTGTTCAGTATAGTGGTCATTAGTTCATTATAAAGTTCGTATTGCCGAACCATAGCCAGCAAACAGGTGGCTTAGGTTACGGCAATGCCTGCCGCAAGGAAGCAGTGTGTGATGAAGTCGCAAGCCCGTGGAACGCTCGAAATGATTTCGGCCATGGTGATCTCCGGCACGGTGGGCTGGTTTGTCATCATGTCGGGCCAGAGTCCCGAGGCCGTCGTGTTCTGGCGCTGCCTGTTCGGCGCCATGGCGATGCTGGTGGCGTGCCTGGCGCTCGGCGTGCTGCGGCGTTCCCGGATCACTGCGCGGCAATTCATCCTGGTGTGCCTGGGCGGGGTGGCGTTGATCCTCAACTGGGTGTTGCTGTTCAGCGCTTACCGTTATTCCTCCATTGCCATCGCGACGGTGGTCTATCACATTCAGCCTTTCATGCTGGTGGGCCTGGGTGTGCTGTTCTTTGCCGAACGCCTGAATGCCGCCAAGGTTGGCTGGCTGCTGGTGGCCTTCGCCGGCCTCATGCTGATCGTGTCCGCCAAGGGCAGCGGCCAGGCCACCGGCGCCGATTACCTGCTGGGTGTTTGCCTGGCCCTGGCTTCGGCCTTCTTCTACGCCGTGGCCGCGGCGATCACCAAGCGACTCAAGGATTTGCCCGCGCATCTGATCGTGCTGATCCAGATGGTGGTGGGCGTCCTGGTGCTGGCGCCGTTCGTGGATTTCTCCACGGTGGACGCGATCGATGGGGCCTGGACGTACCTGATCATCATTGGCGTGGTTCACACGGGGCTCATGTCGACCCTGCTGTACAGCGCCATTCAAAAAATTCCCACGGCATTGGTGGGGGCGCTGTCGTTCATCTATCCGATCGTTGCCATCGTGGTCGATTGGGTGGCCTTCGCCCATCCACTCGACGTGCTGCAGGTGGTGGGCGCGGCCGCCATCCTGCTGGCGGCGGCCGGCATGAACTTCGGCTGGTCGCTGGGCAAGGCGAGGCGCCAGGAAGTGACTTAGGGCCTGGCGCGACATCGCAGGCCGTCTGAACCATCGTTGAATCAAGGGAGTTGATCGTGACTGTGATCCTGTGTGGCTTGGGAGGCTGTCTTCCGCCTCAGATAATTGATAATCAGCAGATTTCCAGCGGGCTCGATACCACTCCCGAGTGGATCGAATCGCGCACCGGCATCCGTGAACGAAGGATGGTCAGTGACGGTTTGAGCGTGCGCGACCTGGCGATCAAGGCCGGTGCCCGGGCTCTCGCCTCGGCGGGTGGGCGGGCGGTTCAAGCGGTAGTGGTGGCGACCACTTCCCCGGACCGCATCTGCCCGGCGGTGGCGCCGGAAGTGGCGTCGGCACTGGGCCTGGGTGATATCGCCGCCTATGACATGACCTCCGCCTGCAGCGGTTTCGTCTACGGGCTGGCGACCGCTTCCGGGCTGATCGCTGCGGGCATTGCCGACAGCGTCTTGTTGATCGGCGCAGAAGCGTTTACCACCTTCGTCAACCCGGATGACCGCGCCACCCGGCCGATCTTCGGTGACGGTGCCGGGGCGGTGGTGTTGCGGCGTGGCGAGGCTGATGAAGACGGCGCACTGGGTTGCTTTGACCTGGGCAGTGACGGCGCACGTTCGGACTTGCTGGCGATTCCGGCGGGCGGCTCGCGACAGCGTTCGGCCAGCATTGGGCTGGGCCATGGCACGGTAGCGCCGAGCGAGTTCTACCTGCACATGGACGGCCGCGCGGTCTACGAACAAGCCGTCGCCCGCATGTCTACCTCGGCCCAAAGCGTGCTGGACCGTACGCAATGGTCGATGGACCAGGTCGACTGGTTCGTCGGTCATCAGGCCAATGTGCGCATCCTGCAATCCGTGGCCTTCGAGCTGGGCCTGCCTGCCGAAAAGGTCGCGGCGAATATCCAGCGCCTGGGCAACACCCTGACCGCCTCCATTCCGTTGCTGCTCAATGACCTCGCCCTGAGCGGCGACCTGCAAGCCGGCCAGCGGGTACTGGTGAGCGCATTCGGTGCGGGTCTCTCGTGGGGTTCTACCGTGCTGCGCTGGCCGCAACTGACCACCCGCAACAGTGAGTGGCAAGACTGATTCAGATTTTTCCCAACCTACAGTTCCACACAACAGGAGTCATGTGATGACCGTAAGTAACGAAGCAATCGCCCAAGCCATTTCCGCGCGTTTCAACATCGAAGAAAGCCGTATCGTTCCCGAAGCCTCACTCGAAGACCTGGGTTTCGACTCGCTGTCGCAGGTCGACCTGGCCCAGTTGCTGAGAAAGAAACTCGGCGTGCAAATCAGTGATGCACAGCTCTCGGACGTCGCCACGGTCGGTGACGTTCTGGCGCTGGCCAACGGTAAGGTGTGATGGGCGCCGAGGCTGTGGTGGTGACCGGCATCGGCCTGGTCACACCGGCCGGCATTGGCATCGAGGCGAACTGGCGGCGGGTGTTGGCAGGTGAAGCCACCGCCGCGCCAGACAAGACCCTCGAAGCGTTGCCGGTGGGGATCTCTTGCCGAGTGCCGAGTTTTGACAGCGCGCTGCTGGGGGTGAAAAGCCCCTGGCAGTGGGACCGTTACGCGCAGTTCGCGTTGCTGGCGGCGCGCCAGGCCCTGGAGGATGCAGGGCTCGAAGCGGGCAACTGGAAAGACGAGAGTCGCGTGGCCGTCATCATCGGTTCGGGTGCGGGAGGTACCGCCACCCTGGAGCAACAGCACGCCGTACTGTTGGCTGAAGGTGCCGATGATATTTCCTCGCTGACCCTGCCCATGGGCCTGCTGAACATGGCTGCCGGTCAGGTAGCCATTGAGTTGGGCGCGCGCGGCCCGT
The DNA here is from genome assembly GCF_059716235.1 of Pseudomonas sp. LBUM1641. Classification (NCBI taxonomy): domain Bacteria; kingdom Pseudomonadati; phylum Pseudomonadota; class Gammaproteobacteria; order Pseudomonadales; family Pseudomonadaceae; genus Pseudomonas; species Pseudomonas sp. LBUM1641. The sequence continues at coordinate 4,321,860 of NZ_CP166815.1, read as the reverse complement.
GCCTGGCGCCGTGTTCGGCCTGTGCTTCCGGCGCTTCGGCGCTGGGCATGGCCAAGGACCTGATCAACCGTGGGGTTTGCGACATTGTGGTGGCCGGCGGTGCAGAAGCCCCGATCACTCCGCTGTATGTCGCGGCGTTTGCGAAGATGCGGGCGTTGTCGCGCAACACCGACGCGGGCGGCGCATCGCGCCCGTTCGATGTGGCGCGGGACGGCTTCGTCATCGGCGAAGGTGCGGGGATGTTCGTGCTCGAGTCCGAGGCGCATGCCAAGGCCCGTGGTGCGCGGAGCAGGGGGCGCCTGCTCGGCTACGGTGCTTCCGCCGACGCTCACCACGTGACGACGCCTCACCCTCAAGGGCTCGGTGCGCGGTTGGCGATGCAAGGTGCGCTGCGTGATGCGGGCATCGAGGCGGGCGCTGTGGATTACGTCAACGCCCACGGCACTTCTACGCCGGGTAACGATGTGACCGAGTCGAAGGCCATCGCCGAGCTGTTCGGGCCGCAGATTCTGGTCAGCTCGACCAAGGGCGTTACCGGGCATCTGCTGGGCGCTGCCGGTGCCATCGAGGCGGCCTACACCTTGCTCGCCCTTGAGCATGGGCAAGTACCGCCGACGGCCAACTTGCGCAACCCCGACCCGCTGATCGCGGTTGACCTGGTCCAGGGCCAGGCCCGCACCCAACCGATCAAGGTGGCGCTTTCCAATTCGTTCGGATTTGGCGGCCAGAACGTCTCACTGGTGTTCGCCGCCTGAGACGCTGCCGCTCACTGCACAGGACATGTCATGACTGATTCAAGCATCCCGGGCGCTGACGCCCTGAAAGCGCGCGATGAACTGCGCGACGTGCTGTTCGCTGGCACGTTTGAAAGCCATCACCTGAGTATCCGCGAGGTACTGCTCGACCCGATCTTCGACCCGCAATCGGGCCTGAACATGGAGCAGGCCGGGCGGCTGGCCTATGCCCGCAGCCGTCATGTGCATGGAGCGCTGGAACGCCCGCTGGAGATTCTCGCCAACCCGCGCCGGCTGTTTGCCCTGGCCGAATGGCCGAGCCTGCTGGACGTCGCCAGCTTCTCGTTGCTGATGGTCCACTACAACCTGTGCCTGGGCACGGTATTCGACCATGCCCGGGACCGTTCCGACATTGCCGACCTCACCGAGGCACTGGACGGCCTGACCTCGTTCGGGCCCTACATGGCCACCGAACTGGGCTTCGGCAACAACGTCGCGGCGTTGCAGACCGAGGCCGTGTACGACCGGCAGAGCCAGACCTTCACGCTCAATACGCCGAGTGTGAGTGCGCAGAAGTACATGTCTTACAGCGGGTTTGGCGACATTCCGAAAGTCGCCACGGTGATGGCGCGGCTGAAGATCGAGGGCAAGGACTACGGTGTATTCCCTTTCCTGGTCCGGCTGTCGACCGAAGCCGGCCTGTGCCCGGGTATCCGCGCCGCGCTGTGCCCGGAGAAACCGGTGCAAGGGCTGGATAACGGCCTGACCTGGTTCGATAACGTGCGGGTGCCACGCAGCAGCTTGTTGCACGGTGACATGGGCCACTTCGCGGAAGACGGCCACTTTGTGGTCGGCGCGGGCAATGCGCGGTCGCGTTTCCTGCGGGCCATGTCGCGGATCGTGCCGGGGCGGTTGTGTGTGGCCAGTGCCGCGCAGGGTGCAAGCCGTGCCAGTCTGTACATCGCGTTGCGCTACGGCCAGCAGCGCCTGACCAACGCACCGGGCACCAATGACATGCCGGTCATCGAGTACCGTAGCTACCAGGTGCCGCTGTTCTCGGCACTGGCCAGCACCTACGCGATGACCCTGCTGCTCAACGAGGCCAAGGCTCGTTTCCTGGCCAACACGGCTGAGCCGGCGGCCGATGTCGTCAGCCTGATCAATATCACCAAGGCACTCGCGACCTGGGATGCCAGCGCCGTGATCGCCGAGTGCCGCGAACGCTGCGGTGCCCAGGGTATTTTCAGCGCCAACCGCATCGCCGATTACGGTTCGCTGCTGCAAGGCCTGGTGACCGCTGAAGGCGACAACCTGGTGCTGCTCGCAACGGTGGCTGGCCAGTTGTTGGCCCAGGTCTGGCAAGGGCCGGAGCCGTTGCGCCCTGTGCGTGCACGGCGCCTGGCGGAGCCGGAGTGGTTGATCGCGGCGATCGCCTTCCGCGAGCACCAACTGTGGCTGACGATTCGCGAGGAGATGAACACCGACGAGCGCGGCTATTTCGAGGTGTGGAATGACGCCATGAACCCGGGCCTGGAACTCGCGCGCCTGCGGGGTGAGCGTCTTGCCCTGGAACAACTCTGGAGTGCCTCGCTGCATGCACAACAGGACGAGGCCAAGGCGGCGCTCAATTGCCTGGCATCGCTCTACGGGCTCAACCTGCTGCGCCGCGATGCGGCCTGGTACCTGGCCCATGAGCTGATCGATGCCGGCCAGGCCCTGTCGTTGCCGGGGCGGATCGACCAGCAGTGCGTGGCCCTGCGCCCGCATGTGTCGATGCTGATCGACGGCTTCGGCCTGTCGCCTGAACTGCTGCGTGCGCCAATCGCCCAGGACGACTACATCCAGGCGTTCTGCAAACAGGTGAATGCCAATGTCGACTGATAACGCCAGCGCGCTCGCTGCGCGCCCAGCCACTTCGGAGAGCCCCATGTCCGTGCACGTTTATCAATGCCCCGTCCGCTGGTCTGACATGGACGTTTATGGGGTGGTCAACAATGTCTCATTCCTGCGCCTGCTGGAGGAGGCGCGGGTCGACTTCATCTGGCGCCTGGGTGCCGAGCAGGGTGATGCGTTCTTCAGTGGCGGCTCGGTGGTGGTCAGGCATGCGATCGAGTACAAGCGCCCGCTGGTGCACCGTCACGAACCTGTGGCGATTCATATGTGGGTGTCGGAGGTCCGCGCGGCGGCGGTGACCATCGAGTATGAAGTGCGCGATGGCGAGACCTTGTGCGCACTGGCATCGACCACCATGGCGCCGTTCAACTACGAAGGGCGTTACCCACGGACCATGAGTGACGAGGAGAGCGCGTTTTTCGAGCGCTTCCTCAACCCGCGCAAGGCCGTGTCATGCGCCTGCTGAGGGTCGGTGCAGCGGGGCGCGAGCGTCCCTGCGCCGTCGCCGTCGATGGCTCGGTGCGTGACTTGAGCGCCTGGGTCGATGACTGGGCAGGTGCGTCCCTGGCGATTCCGGTGGTCGCGGAACTGGCTCGGCGTTTCACCCAGGGCTGGGCGTCGCTGCCCCAGGTGCACACCGAGCATGAACGCATCGGCCCGGCGCTGCGCCCGGGGCAGATCCTGTCGATCGGCCTGAACTACCACCGGCATGCCCGTGAGGCGGGCATGCCGGTGCCGGATGAGCCCATCGTGTCGAGCAAGTCCGTGCACGCGCTGGGCGGCCCCTTCGATGAGCTGGTGCTGCCCCTGGACGGCGATAAGACCGACTGGGAGGTGGAGTTGGGTGTGGTGATTGGGCGTCGGGTCCAGTATTTGCCCACGCCCGCCGACGCCGCCGCCTGCATTCTTGGTTATTGCACCGCCAATGACTTGTCCGAGCGCGGTTGGTTGCTGGAGCGGGGCGGGCAATGGATCAAGGGCAAGTCATTCGACGGCTTTGCGCCGTTGGGCCCTTACCTGGTGACGGCCGAAGAGGTGCCGTCGCCCCAGGCGCTGGAGTTGATCTGCCGGGTCAATGGCGAGGTCATGCAGCACGACAACAGCCAGGACATGATCTTCGACGTGCACCACCTGGTTCACTACCTCAGCCGCTTCATGACCCTGCACCCTGGCGACGTGATCCTCACCGGCAGCCCGGGTGGCATGGCCCTGGGGCGCCCGGACCAGCCGTTTCTGCGCGAGGGCGATGTGGTGGAGGCCGAAGTGGTTGGCCTGGGTGCCCAGCGCCAGGTATGCCGCAGGTTCGATGGACGCTGACACGCTAATAAGGAAATGACATGACAGTTCCCGCCCAGGCTTTTTTCCGCACGGCGTTGCGCGAGGCGCCGGCCGAGTTGATCGAGGCCCTTGCCGCACGCTTCGCCGAACGCTTTTCCACCGCCACTGCTGTGCGCGAGCAGCACGGCCGTGACGAGTCGGCCTATGTCGACGCACCGTTGCCTCAGGCCGTGGTGTTCGCCCAGGGTACCGACGACATCGTTGACACGGTGCGCCTGGTCGCCGCCCACCGCGTGCCCTTGATTGCCTACGGTGCCGGCTCGTCGGTCGAAGGCCACCTGTTGGCCGTGCAGGGCGGTATCAGCCTTGACCTGAGTCAGATGAACCAGATTCTGGCGATCCATGCCGAAGACATGACCGTCACCGTGCAGCCTGGGGTCACTCGTCGCCAACTAGAGGAAGCCTTGAAGGGCACCGGGCTGTTCTTCCCCATCGACCCGGGCGCCGACGCCTCCATCGGTGGCATGTGCGCCACCAGCGCCAGTGGTACCAATGCGGTGCGTTACGGCACGATGAAAGAAAACGTGCTGGCGCTGCAGGTGGTAACCGCGCGCGGCGAGGTGATCCGCACCGGTACTCGGGCGAAGAAAAGCAGTGCCGGCTACGACCTCACTCACCTGATGGTCGGCAGCGAAGGCACCCTGGGCGTCATCAGTGAAATCACCTTGCGCCTGCACCCGGTGCCGGAGTCGATCTGTGCCGCGGTGTGCTCGTTCGACAGCATCGACCAGGCGGTGAACGTGGCGATCCAGGTGATCCAGTCCGGGATCGCCGTGGCGCGTATCGAGTTGATCGACGCCAACACCGTGCGCATGGTCAATGTGCACAGCAAGCTGGAATTGCCCCAGGCGCCGATGTTGCTGATGGAGTTCCATGGCAGTGAGCTGGGTGTGCGCGAGCAGGCGCAGGCCGTGGAGGCGATCGCCAGCGACTGGGGTGGCCAGGCGTTTCAGTGGGCCACCAGCGTAGAGGACCGGCGGCGGCTCTGGACGGCCCGCCACCATGCCTATTTTGCAGCCATTCAGTCGCGCCCCGGTTGCCGGGCGATCAGCACCGACACCTGCGTGCCGATCAGCCGCCTCGCCGAGTGCCTGCTGGAGTCCATTGCCGAAGTCGATGCGACCGGCATGCCGTATTTCCTGGTGGGGCATGTGGGCGACGGGAATTTCCACTTCGGCTACCTGGTCGACCCTGAAGACCCCGAGCAATGGGCGCTGGCCGAGTCCCTGAACGATCGCTTGGTGGCCCGCGCCATCCGCCTCGCCGGCACCTGCACCGGCGAGCATGGTGTTGGCCTGCACAAGCAGGGGTACCTGCTCGACCAGGCGGGCGAGGGCGCCGTGGAGATGATGCGCGCGATCAAGCGCACGCTGGACCCGGACAATATTCTCAACCCCGGAAAGATCTTTTCCTTCGACAAACCTGCCAGGGAGGCACGCCCATGAACACTGCATCTAACGCAAGCGACGCGAATATGCGCACGGTATTGGTCACCGGAGGCTCTCGCGGGCTTGGCGCGGCGGTGGTCGCAGACCTCGCGGCGCGGGGGCTGAACGTGTGTTTCACGTACCTCAATAGCGACGAGCAGGCGCAACAGTTGGCGGCGTCGCTGGGGGCGGGCAAGGTGTTGCCGGTGCGCGCCGACGGGCGTGACGCGAGTGCCATTGCGCAGGCGGTCAAGCAGTGCGTCGCGCATTTTGGTGGCCTCGACGGATTGGTCAATAACGCCGGTATTACCCGCGACCGCGGTGCACTGGCGATGAGCGCCGAGCATTGGCACGATGTGATCGGCGGCAACCTCGACAGTGCGTTCTACGCCTGCAAGGCGGTATTGCCGCTGTTCGTCGAGCAGGGCCATGGTGTGGTGGTGAACATGGCCTCGATTTCCGGGCTGGTCGGCGTCGCGGGCCAGGCCAACTATTGCGCGAGCAAGGCCGGGCTGATCGGCATGACGCGCTCGATGGCGGTCGAGTTCGGCGCGCGTGGCGTGCGGATCAATGCCGTGGCGCCGGGCTTCATCGACACTGACATGACCCGCAAGCTCAACGAGCGGCGCGTAGCCGAGATGGAAAACCGCATCCCCATGCGCCGCTTCGGCACCCCGCAGGAGGTGGCCAAGGTGGTGGCGTTCATGCTCTCAGATGATGCCGCCTACATCACCGGCCAGGTCATGGTCGTGGACGGTGGCCTGGTGACCTGAGCTGTTTGGCAGCCCCGGTACTTTGCATTTTCGGAGCAGATCGACATGACAAGGGATGCCAGGCTCGGGGGCGTGCGCCAGGTGGTTGCGCTGTTGCGCTGGAACGCCATGGTCATGGTGGTCCAGGCCAACTGCGGGCAGGCCCCGTGACCGGGGCCGTGTTCCACTTCTATTATTATTCGCTGTGGGTGCTCTGGCGGGCGCTGTCCTACGACCTCGAAGGGTGGCGCAGCCTGCTGGTGGCGACGCATTTGGTTCAACAGCATTGCCTGGGGCTATTTTGCGGGCCGTTATGATTCCTTTTTGCCATCCTTGATGATCGGGCTATGATCGGACCCATATGAACCAGACGCTCCATGACTTATGCCCGTTGACCTGCAAGCCCTCTATCCCAAACTGATCCACCTGATGCTGGATACGGTGTTTGTGGTCGACAGTGACAACCTGATTGTCTTTGTGAGTGACGCCTGCAAAGCGCTGCTCGGTTACCGCGCCAGCGAACTGATTGGCACCCCGATCACCGACTACATGCATCCCGAGGACCTGGCGCGCACCCGGGCCTCTATTGTGCGGGTCATGAATGGCAAGCCCCACGTCGACTTCCGCAACCGTTACCTGCGCAAGGACGGCAGCGTGGTGCACATTCTGTGGGCGGCATTCTGGTCTGAAGAGGTGGGCGCGCGGATCGGTGTCGCGCGTGACGTCACCGCGCTCACGCAGGCTGAGGATGAACTGCGCTTTCTCGCCCATCATGATTCGTTGACGGCCCTCACCAACCGGTCGCTGTTCAATGACCGGCTGGACGCGGCCCTGCAAGCGGCCCAGCGACACAACAGCACGCTGGCGCTGCTGTTTCTGGACGTCAATGACTTCAAGTGCATCAACGATGTGCATGGCCATGCCGTGGGCGATCGCGTGCTCTGCGTGATTGCACGGCGGCTGGAAGGCTGTGTACGCGGAAGCGACCTGGTGGCGCGAATGGGCGGCGATGAGTTCACGGTGTTGCTGACGGACATCCAGTCGGAGGACGCCGTTTCCGGAAAAGTCGCGCAGATACTCGCGGTCATGGCTGAGCCGCTGAGCGCTGAGTTTGGCGCGGTGAAAATGCCGTCCTGCAGCATTGGCGTGGCGTTTTATCCAGCGGACGGGAAAGACGCCGACACGCTGCTCAGCCATGCGGATGGGGAGATGTATCGGGTAAAAAGGGAGCGGTTTGCAGGTGAGTGATCAGCCAGGCTGATAACAGATTCGATGTAGGGCCAGAATTCCCCACGATACGGCGCGTCCCTGCGCCAGTGCCATTTAGAAGCTGTACTTCGCGGTCACCATCATGTTGCGTGGGCTGCCGTAGGTATCGCCGCCATAGCTCACAGACTTGGAGATGGACGAGTAGTAGTTACGATCGAAGATGTTGTTGGCGTTGAGCTGCAGGTCCAGATGTTGGTTGACCCTGTAGCCGGCCATCAGGTCGGTGACCGCATACGCGCCTTGCTTGAGCCGGTAGGTGCTGCCGTCAGCCAGCGGGACGTCGTTGTACAGGCGGCTCTGCCAGGAGATGTTGCCGCCCACCCGCAGTTTTTCCAGTGGGCCCTGGAAATGGTAGTTGGTGGTCAGCTTGAACAGGTGCTCCGGGGTGTCGGTGTCGAAGCGCTGGTTCTCGTTCTGCGGCTTGGCGGCGTCCTTGAGGGTGACCACGTGGGCGTAGGTATAACCACCGCCGACCTGCCAGTTCTCGGTCAATGCGCCTTGCAGTTCGAAGTCGATCCCCTGGCTGCGAATCTCGCCGGAGGCCACCGCGCAGGAAGCTTGTGGGCAGTTGTCTACGACGACATCGACGGCGCGGTTTTCCTGGTCGACGCGGAACAGGGCCACGCTCGCATTCAGCGCACCTCCCAAGTACTCGCCCTTGATGCCGACCTCGTAGTTTTTACCGACGATGGGTTTGACCGGGGTACCGGAGGTGTCCTTTTCGCTCTGCGGCGTGAAGATGTCGCTGTAGCTGACGTAGACCGAGTGATGGTCGTCCAGGTCGTAGATCAGGCCGGCGTAGCGTGTGAGGTTGCGGGTGACCTTGTAGTCGCCGTCGCCACCGCGGTTGTCGTAGTCGTACCAGTCCAGGCGGCCGCCGAGGATCAGCTTCAGCGGGTCGGCCAGGCTCAGGCGGCTGGTGACGTAGAAACCGTCCTGGGTGGTGACTTCATGGTCGTTGCCGGTGTGCACAAAGTCCGGTTTGCCCGCGTTGAGTGGCCAGTTCAAGTCGTAGGGCGAGTAGTTGTGGGTGGTCAGGTCGTAGATGCGCTTGCTGGCGCCCACCACCAGTTCATGGGTGCGCCCGAACGCTTCGAAGGGGCCGCTGGCAAAGGCGTCCACGCCGGCCTGGTTTTCGTCGTAGGAGGACTGGTAGACCGTCCGCGCCAGTGTGTTGTTTACCCAGCGTGATTGGTAAGAACCGGAAAACAGCCCGTTCTGTTCGGCGTAGTTGGCGTTGACCTGAAGCTTCCAGTCGTTGGCTAGCTGGTGACGGACTTCGGCGAAGATCGTGTTTATCTCCTGGTCCTTGTTCTCCCAATCCGTGCCGGGGTTGTAGGAGCGCGACAGGTTCAGGTGATGGCCATCGAGGCCGATCATCGAGGAACCCCAGAAGTAATTGGTCTTGTCCTTCTGGTGCGAGAAACCGAGGGTCAGGGTGGTGTCTTCGCTCAAGTCGGCTTCGGTGACGGCGTAGAACAGGCCGTGGTCTTCCGCTGCCTTGTCCACGAAGCTGTTGGCGTCGCGGTATGACGTGACGACCCGGCCGCGCAGGGTGCCACTGTCGTTGAGCGGGCTGGACGCGTCGAGCTCGCCACGGTAGTTGTCCCAGCTGCCGGCGGCGCCGGTGATCGTGACTTTCTGCTCGTCCAGGGGGCGCTTGCGGATCATGTTGATGGCTGCCGACGGGTTGCCGGCACCGGTCACCAGGCCGGTGGCACCGCGTACTACCTCCACCCGGTCGAACATCGCCAGGTTAGGCTGGGCGCCGATGGACACACCGTTGTAGCCGCTCGGAATGCCGTCGTACATCAGGTTGTCGATGTTGAACCCGCGCGCCGTGTAGCCCTGCCGACCGGGGCCGCTTGAGAAGTCGAGGAACAGCCCGGGCGTGGCCCTTACCACATCGTTGATGCTGGTCATGGCCTGGTCATCCATACGCTGGCGCGTGATCACGGTGACCGCCTGTGGTGTTTCACGCATGGTCAGCGGGAGTTTGGTTGCCGTCGACATGGCGCCCGTGGTGTAGGAGTTGGAGCCCTCGGTGACGCTGCCCAGTTGGGTACTGGTGATTTCAGTGGCGCCCAGTTCCAGGGTCGATGGCGCGGTGGTCTGCGGCGCGCTGCTGTTGTCATCGGCGAAGGCGGGTGCCAGGGTAGCCATGCAAATCGTCATGGCCAAAAGATCGCGAGAAGGGTTGAAATAACGCTGGGGGAGGGCACGTGACGACATCGAAGACTCCTGTGTTGATAATAATTATGAGAATCATTATCAATAAATATGTCAGGATTTGTCACGCTGAAAAAGCTTGTTACGCACAAATGAGTGAATGGCGGGGGCTCAACGCTGTTGACCTGCGCCGATTTGTTCGCCTTATCATGTGATGCATCGCCCTGTTCACTACCCAAAAGGCACCCGGATGGCGCTTAGATTAAGGCCTGCATGCATTACAGATCTTCCAGCGATCTACAGGGGAGAGCAGGACTACATCCGAAGCTGGGAGCCTGACCACGAAGACGCTTGGCGGCTGCAACTGGAGCGGCACCTGACTCGATGGGTGGAAAACGTTGAGCGCCTGACGGTGGCGACCCTTGAAGAGCAGGTCGCCGGCTATTGCTTGTGGACACCCGAGGAGGATTACGCGGAGCTATGCACCATCAACGTCAGCCAGGCGTACCGGCGAAAGGGGATCGGCCAGGCGTTGTTCTACGCGTATGCGGCCGCCGCAAGGCAGCAGGGTTTCACGTGTTTGAGGCTGAGCGTGCGGCCTGATAACCCGGCCCGGCAGCTGTATGAGCGAGCGGGTTTTATCTGCGTGGGGAATGATGCCAATGGCTATCTGCGATACGAACTGATCTGAGGAACTCTGTGCTGTTGATCTAAACGGATCTGCGGGACGTCGACCTGTAGCCGCGACGCTTTATATTTTGAGGACTTCCCGCGACTGATGCTCCACTCGGTTGCGCCCCAGTTTTTTTGCGCGATACAGAAGACTGTCGGCCTTTTCCAGCAAATCAATCGCTACAACTACGCCACGCAGGTGGTTGGAAGTGACACCCGCGCTGATGGTCACGATGCCTGCCGTACTGCCTCTGTGTTCAATTTTTGCACCCTCTATTGCTGAACGCACTTCCTCGGCGATCTTTACCGCACCTGCAAGCTCCGTTTCTGGAAGCAGGATTACAAACTCTTCTCCTCCATACCGGGCAGCGAGGTCGGCTGGGCGGTTTATATTTTTACCTATCAACGCTGCGATTTGTTTTAAGCATTCGTCACCGAGAACGTGGCCGTAATAGTCGTTGTACTGCTTGAACCAATCGATATCGATAAGGATGAGCGCTACGCTATTTCCAGTGCGGCATGCTCTCGACCACTCTTTTGCCAATGTAGCGTCGAAACACCTACGGTTAGGCAACCCCGTCAGGCTATCCGTTTTGGCAATATGCTCTAAATCACAATGCGCAAGACGCAGCTCTTCTTCTGCCACTAACAAACGTTGAATTTGTCGGTAAAAGAGAAAACCCAGACTGGTCAGCACAAAAATTATCAGCACCACCATAATCGATGCATGGTAGACGTACGTCCACCATGTTGCAAATACTGAGTCTAATGACAATCCTGCTGCAGCGACCATCGGAAGGCCCCGTATGCGGCTGTAGGCATAGACTCGTTCTACCCCGTCCACGACGGACGTCAGGCTGGCTGTCCCGTCGTTGCTGTTGATCAGATAGCGACTAAACAGCTCTCCCTTTGCAATATTAGTTGTCATGAGTGCGTCAATCATGGGCCGGCGGGCAAGCAAATCGCCGTTGTTCAGCGCCAGCAATATCACCCCTTGTTTGTCTACGTCTAAACGCTCGAAGAAACTTTGAAAGTAGGCGACGGGCAACGTCGCCAGAACCACGCCGCTGAAGCTGCCATCTGGGTATTGAGTGCGGCGGCTGACAGGGATGATCATGTCGCCGGTGGTGCGGCTCAAAATGACCTGGCCTACATGGATGGCCGTGCCAGGGTGGTTCTTGTGGTAGATAAAATAAGAACGATCGCTATTGTTCTTTGCGACCGCCACTGACGAGAACGAATTGACTACCCAGTCGCCATTCTCGTCGTAAATGAATAATCCTTGAATTCCGTCGGTTGCCGCTACGTTGTTGGCCATTACTTGGGATAAACGAATTCTCTGTTCGTCGCCAAGTTTGTCATGTTCAACGCGCTCTGCAAGGTTGCTGAGGATGCTTTCAGCCTGACGTAAGGTATCTTGAGCCTGCTGCTCGGAAGCCCGAACAATGTTATGGACAGCAATTTTTGCGTTGGTCAATCGTTCGTCCGCCGATTGCTTTAACTGCCAGGCAATTGCGGAAATCAGCATGACACAGACCAAGAAGATGAAAGCTACCAGGCCCACAGAAAGAGCTTTAGGTGTTAACCGACCAGACACGAGCGTTATGCTTTTCATGGACCTCTTCAGAGTGTAGGCATGCTGACCCTTACTGTGAATTTTCTAAACTCATCAATATCAGGTTGAGCGTACCTACAGCGATCAGAATACCGAGTCAATATGGGCTTAATAAGCCCAACATGCACGCTATGAATCTACGCAGGATCAACGAGAACGGCAGCGGTTCTCGGTGGTTGAGTCCCAAAGCGTACATAACGAAGGGACGTTGAGAGCCGTGACTTAGCCTTCCTGGTTTCGAGCTGTTGCGATGCCTTGCGACAATGCATGCATGACATCCGCCGCCATTTCTTCAGTACTGTTCAACCCATCAACTCTGACAATCGGCACGGTCTGCTTCGACAGCCAGCTCTCGTGCCACGCCCTGTTGCGTCCGGAAAAGCTCGGGTCGTCGTACTGTGATGCCCATGCCCGGAACGCCACATGTATCTCATGCATATCGCCACCTGGTGCGATCCGATCTCCGAAGTGCTCCTTTTCACGTGCGGCCAAGCGTTCAAGACGAACGGGGGTAGGCGTTGCCACAAACACAATCAGGTCGGCGTCGTTGATCAGTGCATCTCCCCAACTCATACAAGAGCCGGTGAGTACCCAACCGTCATCACCGAAGCGTTGCTGAATCAGCGACACACGCTCATCGGGCGGGCGCTTGGTTGTAAAAGGAGGGTTGGTGGGCAGCCAATAGAAGTCATCGACATCGAGATGGCGAAGGCTGAGCAAAGAGGCGAGGGTACGACCCAGCGTGGTCACGCCTGCACATGAGGCGCCTGTGATGTAGATCCGCAATGGTTTCCTCCGTGGGTATCCGCCGGTTCTAGCGCTGCTGAAAAGCTATTTTCAGCCCCAGCCCCATAAACAAAGTACCGATGATCTTCCCCTCCCAGCGGCGCAGCCTTGAAAGGCCCGTCATCCAGTTGCTCAAAGGACGAATAGAGACCGAAACGAGCGTGGTGTACACCGCACTGAGCCCCGAAAAGATCAACCCCAGCACCGCGAATTGCGCCAGGGAAGAACCCGATTCTGGATGGATGAATTGCGGCAGGAACGCCAGGAAGAAAATCGCGGTTTTCGGGTTAAGCACTTCAGCAACCACCGCCTGGAAATACGCCTGGGTCGAGGTCACCGTGGGCAGGTCTTTGCGCGTGGTTGCGCCAGGCTTGGCCATAAACGCGCGTATGCCCAGGTAGATCAGGTAACAGGCGCCGACGATTTTAACCACGTTAAACGCCACGGCCGAGGTCATCAGGATGGCGGACAGGCCCAACGCTGCACACAACGTATGGATAAGGTCGCCCGAGGCAACGCCCAGCCCGGTGGCAATCCCGACCTTGCGGCCACCCTGGAGGGTGCGGGTGATCACCAGCAACACGGCAGGGCCGGGGATCAGGAAAAGGCCAATTACAACGGCTATGTACGTCAGGATGGGGGCCAGTTCGAACATCGTGCGTCATCTCGGAATTGGAAACGGCCTACAGTAATCCTCATCCAGGTCATTAACGCAATACAGCCGAGTTCGCTGCATTCCTTACAGGAATACAGCGCATAAAATTAATGAATTTTTATTATCCAAACCCATGGGATAGCTTGATTGGATGACTTGGAGAATTGCCTTGAAATCACCCTCGCTCAACGCTGCTGAAAAGTTTGATACCTCACGGGCCAACGAATACGCGAGGCAAAGCCGTATCGCATTGGCAGGCTATGACGCGTGCCAAGACCTCGCCGCGTGCATGCTCGCGGCAAGCCTGGGTGAGAGTACGTCGGCGAAGGTACTGGTCGTCGGCGCGGGCGGTACGGCGCAGGAGATTATTGCGATGGCGGCGCTGGAGCCAGGTTGGCACTTCACCGCAGTCGATCCTTCCGAGCCGATGCTGGAAGCTGCGACGCAGCAGTTAGCGGCAAACAACCTGCTTGAAAGAACGGTCATACATCTTGGAAACGTTGAAGACCTGGCGGCAGACGAATCATACGACGCGGCCACGTTGATCGGCGTACTCCATCATCTTGATGGGGATGATGCCAAGCGACAAATCCTGCGCTCCATTCGGGACCATCTAAAGCCGGGTGCACCGCTGATTGTCGCGGGGAATCAATACGCTTATGCCAGCCAACCCTTATTGCTGTCGGCCTGGGGGCAACGGTGGCGACAGCATGGAGCCAGCGCGGAGGAGGTGAAGGCCAAGCTCGGGAAAATCCTCCAAGGGGCTGACCCGCCGCATTCCGAGGCGGCGGTTCAGCAACTGCTGCATGACGCGGGGTTCGGGGACGCGACCCGGTTCTTCAGCAGTCTTTTCTGGAGCGCCTGGCTGACCTGCAAAGCAAGTTAAGCACCGAGGCACCCATAGGCTTCACTTCGCAAATGCATATTCACCACCCTGTTCCAGCGCCTTGCGATACGCCGGCCGTTCCTGAAAGCGTTGCACCCACGCCGCCACATTCGGGTACGCCTGCAACTTGCCCTGGGCCCTGGCGATTTCGCCGATGAAGCTCATCTGGATATCCGCGCCAGTCAATTCGTCGCCCACCAGATATGGCGTAAGCCCCAGTGCGTTGTCCAGATAACCCAGGTAGTTCGCGACCTCGGATTCGATACGCGGATGCAAGGGCGCACCCGCATCACCCAGGCGCCCGACATACAGGTTGAGCATCAGCGGCAGCATGGCCGAACCTTCGGCGAAGTGCAGCCACTGCACGTATTCGTCATAGGTGGCCGTGGCAGGGTCGGGTTGCAGGCGGCCGTTGCCATGGTGGCGAATCAGGTAGTCGATGATGGCGCCCGACTCGATCACCACGTGGGGACCGTCTTGAATCACCGGTGATTTGCCCAGCGCATTGATGGCCTTGAGTTCAGGTGGCGCAAGATTGGTTTTCGGGTCGCGCTGATAGCGCTTGAGCTCATAAGGCAGGCCGAGTTCTTCGAGCAGCCACAGGATGCGTTGCGAACGGGAGTTGTTGAGGTGATGGACAATGATCATGGTGGCTCCGCTGGGCGAGAATAGGGGCGTATAGGGACAGACCGCTGTGGCGCTGTGGAGTGCCGTGAATTAAATGTGCTTCGATAAAGGCATGAAAGATGGATAATCACAGCGGCAAGCACTGATTACAAACCGGATAGACAACATGAATCGTCAAAAGAAACTACAACAGCTGTTCAAGGCCAAGGCCAAAAAGGCTAGCGCCAAATTGGCACCCGCCCGCAAGGACAAGTACATCAGTAAAGCTGACCGATTGAAACTGGCGGCTGAATCCGCTGATGAGTCAGTTGTTTCTTTTGAGAGCTGATCCAGAAGGCTTAAGCATCATCCGATAGGGAATCGACGGAAAAACCATGAACACTGCTCAACTTGCGATTCAGCACTACATACTCGCCAAGGACGGCAACCGTCCGCATTTGCTCAGCCGGGCGTTTGTTCCGGAGGCGACCCTGGACATGGTGGTACGCACCGGTTCCATCTCGTTCCCGCCCCACGTTGAAGGGGTTGCCGGCATCGGCGATGTGCTGGTACGGCGATTCGGGCAGACCTTTGAAAACGTCTATACGTTTTGCCTGGGGCAGCCACCCGAAGCGGGGGCCAAAACCTATCAGTGCAAATGGCTGGTGGGGATGTCCGACAAAAACTCCGGCGAAGCCCGGGTTGGGTGTGGGGTGTATGAGTGGCAGTTCAGTGTTGAGTCGGGGCTTGTTGAAAAGCTCACCATCACTATCGAGCATATGAAAACCCTTCCAGCGGCGGATCTTGAGGGTGTCATGGAATGGGTATCAGGGCTGAATTACCCATGGTGCAGTCTGGAAGCCGCAGTGAGGACTGCGCCACAGAGTGTGGCGGTTAACGAGGTCACCCAGTTTCTTACTGCTTAAATGCCTCGTTCTAGAGAGGGCCATCGGCTCGTAGCGCATTCAGAACAAGCGTAAAGGCAGGTGTTGGCAAGCGACGGCTTGGGTAGTACAGGTGATAACCCGAGAACAACGGGCACCAGTCCTCCAGGACTTGTACCAGGCGGCCATTCTCGATATGCGGTGCAAATTCTTCTTCCGGCAGGTACGCGATGCCCAAGCCGTTAACGGCCGCAGCCGGTACATGTGCGCTGGTGTTGAGAATGACTTGGCCTGCGACTCGCACGTTGACCTTGCGGCCACGCTTTTCGAATTCCCAGACAGCCAGCCCGCCAAGCGTTGGATAGCGGATATCGATACATCGGTGATTCACCAGATCCTGTGGCTTTTTTGGCACGGGATTGCCGGCGAAATACGCTGGCGCCCCTACGACAGCCATCCGTACCTGCGGGCCGATAGGGATGGCGATCATGTCTTTATCAACGGTGTCGCTAAATCGGATGCCTGCGTCGAAGCGGTCCGCAACGATGTCCCGGAAGCCATAGTTGATATCAAACTCAACCTTGATATCGGGGTATTCGAGGAGCAACGGTGTGAGCCGGGGAAGCAGTATTGTCCTCAGGACAAAATCACCACAGGTAATGCGCACCGTGCCTGCGGGCTTGTCCCGCAGCTCGGTCAAGGCATCCAGCTCGGCCTCGATTTCATCGAAGCGATGACCGATGGTTTGCATCAGGCGCTCCCCCGCACTGGTCGGCGAAACGCTACGAGTGGTGCGTGTCAGGAGTCGTATTTCCAGGCGCTTTTCAAGCCCGGAAACAGCCTGGCTCAGCGCGGACTGTGTGACACCCAAGTGAGCCGCAGCCCGGGTAAAGCTGCCTGCCCTGGCGACCGTCACAAAGGCCAGAAGGTCATTCAAATTATGTCTTGGCATCGTAGGTCGCCTACCTTGATTGATTAGCCTAGCTTATAACTTCAACAAGCTTTCATTAGATTATCAAGCATGACGCACTCACGGAGAATAGGGCAAGCCTCGTCTGTTATCACAGGCGTGGTCCTTACCCCTTGCTGGTCCTGGCCGGCACCTATTCACCGATGGGAGCACCTCATGAGAAAACTGGTTGTCTTGCTTGGCCTTCTGATGGCGTCGCTCTGCGCACTGGGAGCAGACATGTCAAACGGAGCCGATAATTTTTACAAAAGTGAGAAGGTCACGATGCAGAAAGTGACTTTCAAAAATCAGTACCAGATGAATACCGTAGGGAATCTGTTCTTTCCAAAAGATTTGAAGCCCGGCAGCCAAAACGCCGCGATCATCGTTGGCCATCCCATGGGCGCAGTCAAAGAACAGAGTTCTAATCTGTATGCGCAGAAGCTGGCAGAGCAGGGTTTCGTGACCCTTGCCATCGATTTGTCGTTCTGGGGCGAAAGTGATGGCCTGCCGCGCAATGCGGTGTCGCCGGAAATCTATGCTGAAGACTTCAGTGCTGCCGTGGACTATCTGGGCACGCAGACGTTTGTTGATCGCAACCGGATGGGTGTCCTGGGCATTTGTGGCAGCGGCAGCTTCGTTATCAGCGCTGCAAAGATCGACCCGCGAATGAAGGCCATTGCCACGGTCAGCATGTACGACATGGGCGCAGCCAACCGAAACGGCTTGAAGCATTCCGTCACTGTCGAGCAGAGGAAGCAAGGCATTGCTGCGGCTGCCGAACAGCGTTATGCCGAGTTCACCGGCGGCGATACCCAGTACACCAGTGGGACAGTCCATGAACTGACGGACAAATCCAACGCGATTGAGCGCGAATTCTACGATTTCTACCGCACGCCACGCGGGGAGTTCACCCCCGAAGGCCAATCACCGCTGCTGACCACTCACCCGACGCTGACCAGCAACGTCAAGTTCATGAACTTCTATCCGTTCAACGATATCGAGACGATCTCGCCACGCCCGATGCTGTTCGTCGCCGGTGAACAGGCCCACTCCCGTGAGTTCAGTGAAGAGGCTTATCGACTGGCTGGCCAACCCAAGGAGCTCGTGATCATTCCAGGTGCGGGCCATGTGGATCTCTACGACCGAGTCGACCTGATTCCTTTTGCCAAACTGACCTCGTTCTTCCAGACCAACCTGAAGTGACCGACCCAATGAGCAGCACCGTTTTGCCTACTCAAACAGCGAGCCGTCAGGTATGGGGAGCAGTCCTGGCGATGGCGCTGTGCGCCTTCGCCCTTGTGACTTCCGAGTTTCTGCCGGTGAGCTTGCTCACGCCGCTTGCGAACGATCTCGGGCTTACGGAGGGGCAGGCTGGGCAAGCGATTTCGATTTCCGGCCTCTTCGCGGTCATCACCAGCCTTTTCATTTCCAGCGTCATTCGCAGGCTTGACCGAAGGCCTGTTCTGCTTTTCCTGACGGTCTTGATGATTGCCTCCGGCGCGCTCGTCGCCTTTGCCCCGAACTACTCGACACTGATGGTGGGGCGCGCCATCTTGGGCATAGCGATCGGAGGAAGCTGGGCAATGTCGACCGCGGTCATGATGCGGATTGCACCTGAGCCTTTTGTGCCTAAAGCCATCGCGTTGATCCAGGGCGGTACCGCACTCGCCACGGCGGTCGCAGCGCCGATTGGCAGTTTTATGGGCGGGCTGATCGGCTGGCGAGGTGCATTCTTTTGCGTGGTTCCACTCGCGGCTCTGGCGCTGTGTTGGCAAGCCTTCACCCTGCCGAAAATGCCTGGTCAAGATGAGCCTGGCTCAGCCGTTGATGTCTTTCGGTTGTTGGGTCGCCTCAACGTCTCTCTGGGCATGGCGGCAGTGGCATTTTTGTTTATGGGGCAGTTCGCGCTATTCACCTATCTGCGCCCGTTCCTTGAGGCGGTGACCCGCGTTAATGTGTCGGGTTTATCCCTGCTACTGCTGATCATCGGGATGGCCGGGTTGGTGGGTACGATGCTGATTGGTTCGTTGTTGAACCGCAGTCTTTATCGAGTGCTGATGCTGATTCCGCTGTTGATGTCGGGCATTGCCATGGCGTTGGTGGTCTACGGCAGTTCAATGCTGGCTACAGCCGTTTTGCTGGGCGTGTGGGGGCTGGTTGCTACGTGCGCGCCTGTGGGTTGGTTCACTTGGTTATCGCGCACATTGCCCCAGGATGCCGAAGCCGGAGGCGGGCTGATGGTGGCTGTCATTCAGTTGGCGATCACCCTCGGCGCGACGGTTGGGGGCGTGTTGTATGACGGGGCTGGCTACCAGGCCACTTTCATCGTGAGTGGCATGTTTCTTCTGTTGGCTTGCGTGCTTGCACTGCTCGTATCACGGACGGATACGCCACCGGCACGATGATGCGGCACCCTGCGTGGCGTGGGTGCCGTCATCTTCAATGCGCATCCGCCGTCGGCTGCTTCGGCGGTTGCACCTTGCGCATCAACGGCACCAGCAACACCGCGCCAACAAAGCACACCATGATCATCAGGAACGCGTCGGCATAGGTCAGCGTCTGTGCCTCACGCCAGGTCAGCGCCCACAGCTGATGCAGCGCAAACTGGCTCGCGTCCAGGCTGTTTTGCCCAAGCAACTGGGCATTGCCTGAAAGCTGATCAAGCCAGACATTCATCGACTCGTTCCGGATGTTCAAGTGCTCGGCCAGGCGCAGGAAGTGCAGGTTGGTGCGGTCGTTGAGCACCGTGGCGCAGGCGGCGATGCCGATGGCGCCGCCGAGGTTGCGCATCAGGTTGAACAGCCCCGAGGCGAGTTTCAGTCGGTCGGGGGCCAGTGCGCCGAGGGTCAGGGTGACCACGGGCGGCACCGCCATTTGTTGGGCAAACCCGCGTATGGCTTGGGGCAGCAGCAGTTCCTTGGCGCCCCAGTCGTGGGTGATGGGGGAGAAGTCCCACATCGACAGGGCGAACAGCGACAACCCGAACATCAAAATCCAGCGCAGGTCGAAGCGGTTGGCCAGCACGGCGTACACCGGGATCGCCAGCAACTGGAACACCCCCGTGGAAAACACCGCCAGGCCGATATCCAGCGAGCCATACCCGCGCACCCGGCCAAGAAACAGTGGCGTGAGGTAGATGGTGGCGAAAATGCCGATGCCGGTGATGAACGAAAACAGGCAGCCCAGGGCGAAGTTTCTATCCCGAAGCGCGCGCAGGTCGACAATCGGTTCCTTGATTTCCAGGCAGCGCCAGATAAACAGCCCGCCGCTGATGGCGGCTATCCAGGCGGTGGTGGAAATGGTGCTGTCGCTGAACCAGTTCCAGCGCGGGCCTTCTTCCAGGGTGTATTCCAGGCAGCCGAGAAACACTGCCATCAACGCCATGCCGATATAGTCCGCGCCCTTGAGCAGCGACGGGTTGGGGCGGTCGACCTTGACCAGCATCGGCACCGCAAAGGTCACGAACAGACCGGGCACCAGGTTGATGTAGAACAGCCAGTGCCAGGAGGAAATATCGGTGATCCAGCCGCCCACGGCCGGGCCCAATGTGGGGGCGAGGGATGCGATGGCGCCGATGGTGGACGCGGCGATCACCCGTTGTTTGCCGTTGAAGTACATGAACGCAGTGGTGAACACCAACGGGATCATCGAGCCCCCCAGAAACCCCTGCAAGGCGCGAAACGCGATCATGCTCTGGATGTTCCAGGCCATCGCGCACAGCAGGCTGGTCAAGGTAAACCCCGCCGCCGACGCCGCGAACAGCCAGCGCGTGCTCATCACCCGCGAGAGCCAGCCCGACATGGGGATTACGATGATTTCCGCGATCAGGTAGGCGGTCTGCACCCACGCCGTATCGTCCGCCCCGGCAGACAACCCGCCGCCGATGTCCTTGAGGGAGGCGGAGACGATCTGGATATCGATCAAGGCGATGAACATGCCCACGCACATGGTGGCGAAGGCCGCGACCTTTTGCGCGGTGCTGAGGGCGGGCAACGGGCTGTTCATAGCTGGGCCTTGAGGGCGCTGGCCTGGTCCTCGAACGCTTCATCGGTGTTGACCTTCGCCATCACCGACAAGCCCGGGCGCAGGGCGCCGAAGTCGGCGTCGGTGCTGTCGAGCCGCACGCGCACCGGCACGCGCTGCACGATCTTGGTGAAGTTGCCGGTGGCGTTTTCCGGCGGCAATACACTGAATTGCGCCCCGGTGGCAGGGGCCAGGCTCTCGATGTGCCCGTGGAATTCACGGTCGGGGAGGATGTCGGCGCGGATGCTCACGCTTTGCCCAACCTGCAGGCGGCCGAGTTGGTCTTCCTTGAAGTTGGCGTCCACCCACAATCCCTTCGCAGGCACCACCGAGATCAGTTGGCTGCCGGCCGCGGCGTAGGCGCCGACCCTGGCGCGGCGGTTGCCCACATAGCCGTCCACCGGGGCCCGCAGCTCGGTGTAGCTGATGTTCAACTGTGCCTGGTCGCGTTCGGCTTGGGCCTGTTGCAGTGCGGCGCGGGCCTGGTCGCGCTGGGTTTCAATCACGTCGATTTGCCGGCGCGCCGCCATCAGCCCGGCTTGCGCTCGGGAGTGGTCGGCGCGGGCAGTCTTCCAGACGGCGCTGACCCGTTGCGCGCTTTCCACCGACACGGCCTGGCTGCGCACCAGGTTCTGGTAACGGGTCTGATCGTCGCTGGCCCGTTGCGCTTCGGCATCGGTGGCGTCGATTTGCGCCTTGGCCTGGTTGATCACCGCCAGTTGCAGTTGTTCGGTGGCGTCGAGGTTGGCGAGGGCGGCCTGTTGCGCGGCCACGGCGCCGTCGGCTTTGGCCAGGGCGGTGCGGTAATCGCGGACATCGATGCGGGCCAGCACGTCGCCGGCCCGTACGAACTGGTTGTCCTGCACGGCCACTTCGCTGATATAGCCTGGCACCTTGGCACTGATCACCGTTACGTCTGCGCCGACGTAGGCGTCGTCGGTGTCTTCAATAAACCGGCTGACCAGCCACCAGTGGCTGGCGTACCAGACGCCGCCCACCACAGCCAGGGTCAGCAGCCCCAGGCGCAGGGCCTGTTTGCGCCG
The DNA here is from genome assembly GCF_059716235.1 of Pseudomonas sp. LBUM1641. Taxonomy (NCBI): domain Bacteria; kingdom Pseudomonadati; phylum Pseudomonadota; class Gammaproteobacteria; order Pseudomonadales; family Pseudomonadaceae; genus Pseudomonas; species Pseudomonas sp. LBUM1641. The sequence continues at coordinate 4,300,156 of NZ_CP166815.1, read as the reverse complement.
GGATGGTTTTATGGGTTCGGGCACAGCGCTGACTTGAGCGTCCATGGCGAAATGACCTCGTTGAGTTTGAGTGGCGAAACGAACGCCCGTTGGCTTGTTACTGAATATTACATGCGTAATATGTCATGGTGGGTTTCATAATGAAAGTAACTCGATGGAAGTTATTTCTGCATCAAGGCAAGGGCAGGAGCGGGGTATTGATCGAGGAAATGCAAAAAGCCCTGAGATTCAGGGCTTTTCCAGAGGAGGGTGTTTATTGGCGCAGTAGCAACGGATAGCCAGTCTCAAGACACCGTTATTTCTTCCCCGACGCGGGCCTTCGTCCGTGTCGCCCGCAGTGCCATGACCAGCGCCAACATCGGTGCCAGGGTAAACAGCGCGAATAACCAGCGTGCCGCATTGGCGACGCCGGCATCGCCCGCTACGTCATTGATGCCCGCCATGTTCGAAATCACCCCCGCCAGTGCTGCGCCCATGGCCATGGCGAACAGTTGCAGGGTGGTGATCGACGATGCAGCCGTGTCCTTATCCTGCTCCGACGCCACTTGCAGGATGCGCGTCAGCAGATGCGGCCAGCCCAGGCCGATGCCAAAACCCACCAGGAACAGCCCGAGGCAAATAGGTGCCAACAGTGCCCAGTCCCCGTGACCGGCGATTGGTGTAGTGATTGCCAGCATCACCAGCCCGGCCACGATAAACAGCGGCCCCGCGATAATGGCGCGGTGCGGACCACGGCCGGTCCAGCCAGAGCTGAGGATTTCCGAAACGGTCCAACCGGCCGCCATCAACGCCGCCATGTAACCGGCGACCAATGGTGACTGGCCATGCAGATGCTGTAGAAAATACGGCATGAAAATCTCGCTGCTCATGCCGATCACCAACAAGCATGTGGTCGCATACAGCGCGCAGAGCGGAGTGCTGAACTTCAGCGCATCCCTGGGCAGAAGACGCACCGTGGCGTTGGATTCCTTGCGGATCAGCAGCCCCACCAGCACCGCACAGGTCGCGATGCCCAGCAGGTTCCAGCTCGGCAGTGAAGAGACGCTGCCCGCACACACCGCCAACACCGCGCCGGCCAACAGCACCAACTGCGGCACCGGCAAACGAGCCGTCGCCGTCGCTGCGGTATCGCGTGGGGGCAGCGCACGGCTGGTGAGCACCATATACGCCAGGCTCACCGGCACCATTGAGCCGAAGGCGAAACGCCAGGCGTCCATTTCCGCAAACACGCCACCCACCGCTGGCCCGACCAGCGTCGCCACGCCCCACATGCCCGATACCAGAGCCATTGCCCGAGGCCACAGACGTTCTTCGAACACCAGTTGGATCATCGAGTAACACAGCGCCAACAGAACCCCGCCGCCCAGGCCCTGGATAAAGCGTCCCGCCAGCATCACCGGCATGCTCGGCGCCAATGCGCAGATCAGCACACCAATCATGAACACCAGCGTGGCCACCGCATACGCCTGCCGTGGACCGGTACGTTGCAAGAGCTTGGAGGTGAGGGCCGAACCCAGGATCGAGGCCACCACATACAACGTGGTACTCCACGCATAGAGCGCCAGGCCGCCGATTTCTGCGACCACCGACGGCAGGATGGTGGTGGCGATGTAGGTGTTGGTGGCATACAGCGCGATACCGCCTGAAAGCGCGATGGAACGGGTGGCGTTTTTGCCCCGGAGCAACTCGCCCCAACTGCTGTCTTGGGTTTGCATCAACGATTCCTTGTAATGCGTTCGCGGTGTAGGCGCCGGCGAATGGCATGGGCGTTATGGTTGGCGTTAATTAACCAAGTTATTGCTTGTTATATTGAGGCGGGGCGGATTGTTTTGCAAGAAGTGCCTTGTCAGGTGGTTGAGCCACTATTGGAGCCGCAGAGTTTCCCAAGGCTGGCAGTACGTCAGACCGTCAATTTCCGGCTGAACTTGGTTTCCATCACGATGTGGGACGCGGTGTGTGCCACCCCTTTGATCATGTTGATCCGGGTGAGCTCGGCGTTGAGTTCGCTGAGGGTGGCGGTAGCGAGATGAATGATGAAGTCCGACTCGCCCGAGACCGCATACACGGCCTGCACCGCGTCCATCCTGCGAAGCGAGGTCATCACATCGGTGTAGCTCTTGTTGGTGCAGGAGGTCATGGTAAAGCAGGTAACCGTCTGCTGAAGCCGGTCCTGGTCGATGCGCACGCTGTACCCGGTGATGACGCCGGCCTTTTCCAGGCGGGTAATCCGTTCCTGCACCGCCGAGCGCGAGACCCCGAGTTTGCGGGCGAGTGACGCGGTGGGCTCGCGTGCGTTGGCCTGGAGAAGACCAAGCAATTGCCGGTCCTTGTCGGTCAGGTTAAACAATGGGCCGGGATTCTGCGTATCCATGGACACTTCCTTGACCTTGCTCGGGTCATTTTTTATGAGTCGCCCTGCGCTGCGAACGCCTTTCCTGAAACATGTCCATCATCTTCAGGCCGGCGTAAACCGTTTGTGCGGCCGCAGGGCCCAGCGGGCCGCCGTTCCATTCCAGGCCATAGGCATCGAACAGACGGTAGCGATCGGTTTCGCCGCAGATCGCTTCGGCGATGACGCGTCCACCGATCGGCGCGGTGTTCATACCATGGCCACCAAATGATGTACATGTCCACAATCCCTGCCCGAGCGGGCCAATGTGCGGCATTTTGTGCCGCGCATAGCCCATCAGCCCGGACCAGGCTTTGTCGATCCTGATGCCGCGCAGCTGCGGATAAACGTCGAGGATGTCTTGGGTCAGCAACTGCCCCAGGCGTTTTTCATCCTGCAGGTTCCGGGTGGTGATACGCCCGCCCCAGAGCAGGCGGTCGCCCTCGACGACGCGGTAGTAATCCGAGGCCCGGCGGTTATCGCCCACGGCATCGGTGGTACGCACAGCCTCCGCCAGCCGATCACCCAGATGCTCGGTCAGCACCGCATAGGTCGCGATCGGCAGGAAGGCGCGGCGTAACTTGCCGAACTCCGGCCCGCCATAGCCGCCGCAGCAGTACACCACGTGGGCGCAATCCACAGTGCCTTGATCGGTTGCGACCCGGTGTCGCCCGTTGCGACTCTCGATGCTGATCATGGGCGACCGTTCATGGATTTTCCCGCCGCTGCCCTCGATCAGCCGGGCCAGGCCGAGGCAATAGTTCAACGGGTGGAAGTGAAAGCCATAGCTGTCGCGCAGGGCCTGGAAATAACGCTCGGTCTTGAGCTTTTCGCGCACCGCTTGGCGATCCAGGTACTCGAGGTGAAAGTCGAAATCCGCCGCCATTTTGTCGCGCATGCGCTGCAGGTTATCGCCATCGTCGTAGCGAACCACGCTGAGTTTTCCGGGGGTTGGCGTGCAGCCTGGCAATTGATGTCCGGCGATCATGTCTCGAACAATATCGACGCCTTCAAGGGACAGTTTGAACAGCGCGGCGGCGGTCGGTTTACCGCAGCGCCGCTCGATGGAGGACAACCCTTCCGACCAGCCCTGAAGCACAAAGCCTCCGTTACGCCCCGACGCGCCCCAGGCAACACGTCCCGCGTCCAGCAGCACCACGGACTGCCCGCGAGAGACCAGCTCCCACGCCGTACTCAGCCCTGCCAGCCCAGCGCCGATGATGCAGACATCGGCCTGGGCATTGCCACACAGCGCCTCGCGTTCAGTGGTGTCGCACATCGTGGCGGTGTAGTAATTGTTGTTGTAGGTGTACATGAAGTCCGTCGTCCTTTTTTCGCGGCGCAGGCGTACCGCGCGCCACGTCGAGGACGGGCGCCTGGTAGGCCAATGCTTGTTTTATTGCACTTGGGTGAGGTCGGCGCCGTACCACTTTTCAGACAGCTGCTTCAGCGTGCCGTCGGCTTTCATGTCGGTGACGATCTTGGTCAGCGCGCTGTTGAACGCCTCATCACCCTTGTCCACGGCGATGGCCAGGGGTTCGTAGTAGGCCGGCTTGCCTTCCACTTTGACGACGGGATAGCCGTTCTTGATGGCCGCCACAATGGTTGGAAGCGCGGACAAGGTAGCGTCCAGGCGAACCCCGTTACCCATGCGCAGATCATCCAGCGGGCCCATGCTGTCGCCGTATGTGCGAACCTCGCCGGGTGTGACTTCATAGGTAAACGGCGGTACATCGGCGGCGTCGATCTTGAGGCGACGATTGATATAGTCCTCCGACGTCGTACCGGCTTCGACACCGATAATCTTGCCGTTCAGGTCCGCCAACTTCGTCCCCGCGGCGTCCTTGTGCACGGCGAATACATACGGCGTGTAGTAGTAGATCGCGGGAAAGTCGAGCACTCGGGTGCGCTCGGTGGTCGGCGTCATGGAGCCCACCGACAAGTCCCAACGACTCGACCAGCGCCCGGCGGTGATGATCCCGTACTCGGGCGTCACGAAGTCGACTTTGCTGCCCAGGCGCTTGCCGATTTCGCTGGCGACATCGATATCAAAGCCTTGCAGCTTATTGTCCGGCCCCAGGAACGATTGCGGTGGCCAGTTGGCCGAAGTGGCTACTTTGAGCACCTTGGTTTCTTGGATGCGGTCGAGGGTTGCGCCCGCCCAGGCAACGCCTGTGACGCTGGCGAGGGCGGTGGCGACAGCGGCTGCTGTGACGAAGCGAGTGAGCGAGATCATGGGTAAGCCTCCAGATATCGTGAATGCGGATTTTTGTTGTTTTGGTCGATGTCCGACGATGCTTCTCAGTGGCTGAGAATCTGCGACAGAAACTCCCGGGCACGCTCGTGCTGCGGGTTGTCAAAAAACTCGGTGGGTTTGGCTTGCTCGATGATGCAACCCTGGTCCATGAAGATGATCCGGTCGGCCACCCGCCGGGCGAACCCCATCTCGTGGGTGACGCAGACCATGGTGATGCCGTCCTGGGCCAGTTCGCCCATCACGTCCAGCACCTCCTTGACCATCTCGGGGTCAAGGGCGGAAGTGGGCTCGTCGAACAGCATGATGCGCGGGCGCATGCACAAGGCGCGGGCGATGGCGACGCGCTGCTGCTGGCCGCCCGAAAGCTGGCTGGGGTATTTGTCGGCCTGGTCCCCGATGCGCACCCGGTCCAGGTATTCATGGGCCAGTTCGCGCGCCTGGGGTTCGCTGAGCTTGCTTACCAGGCGCGGCCCCACCATGAGGTTTTCCAGCACCGTCATGTGCGGGAACAGATTGAACTGTTGAAACACCATGCCGACCTGGCGGCGTATGCCGGCCACGCAGGCGGCATCACGGGTCAACTCGGTCCCTTCGATGAACACGTGGCCTTTCTGGAAGTCCTCCAACAGGTTCAAGCAGCGAATCAACGTGGATTTGCCGGACCCCGACGGCCCGCACACCACTACGATTTCACCGCTGGCAATGTGCAGGTCGATGCCCTTGAGCACATAAAAATCGCCATACCATTTGTGCATGTCCTGGATCGATATCGCAGGGTATGGAGCAGGGACTACGGAGGGCTGATTCATCGTCATGCTCCTGATTCAGCGATGGGCGCGATTGAAGTGCTTTTCCAGGCGGGCCTGAACGGTTTCCAGCACGATCGACAGCAGCCAATACAGCACGGCGGCGGTGATCAGCATTTCCAGGTGACGGAACTCGGCGCGTCCTTGGGTTCGCGCCAGGAACATCAGCTCCCAGACCCCGATCACCGACACCAGCGAACTGTCCTTGAGCATCGAGATGAACTGATTGCCCGTCGGCGGAATGATCAGGCGCATGGACTGCGGCAGAATCACCCGGGTCATGGTCTGGAACGGATTCAGGCCAATCGCCCGCGAAGCTTCCCACTGGCCCCGCGAGATGCTGCTGATCCCTGCGCGGAAGATCTCCGTCATGTAGGCGCCATAACACAGCGAAAGCGCCAGGATCCCCGCCGGAACAGCCCCGACGACATAACCGAGTTGAGGGATGCCGAGGTAAATCAGATAGATCTGGATCAGCAGCGGAACACCGCGAAAAAACGAGGTGTAGAAGCTGGCAATCGCAATCGCGAAGCCGTTGGAAGACAAGCGCGCTGTAGCGCCCAGCAAGGCCAGCACAAACGCAATCGCAATCGAAATCGCCGACACGTAGACGGTGGTGAACACCCCCTGGGTAATCATGAAGCCGATTTTGGTCGCGATGAAACTGTAGGAAAGGTTGAAGGTGTCGAAGAACAACAGGAACAGCACCAGCAACTCGCACCACACCGTAATGATCTGTGCGCGCAAGGGAAACCGGCCAAGGATGAACAGGTTCAGCACCACCGTAAGGGTAAACGTGCCGCCCACCGCGATGTCACGCGCCAGCGGGGCCGACAGGTCGAGAACGATGGGCCCCATCAAGTGGGCAAGGCGGCCTTCACCCACGCCGCACGCCAGCGTGATGATGAAAATCACCACGGCGACTGCGCCCATGAATACGACGCTGTCCGTCATGCGAGTCTTGACGATATGGTCTTTGTACATGGCTTGAGCGCCCCGGGGTGAGCCCCTTTATTGTTGTCAGTCCATTATGGGTTGGCAAAATGCCGGGCGGCACCCTGCGGATTGTTGGGAATTGCGGTTTTTAAGGGCGGATGAGGGGAGAGGAGCCTTACATCTGCTGGGCGAGGTCATCAGGCTTTCGCCAGCAATCATTTCGCGCCAGACTCAGGGGCATTCATCGCCCCAGGGTAGCCACCATGATTTCCCATGTGTTTTTAGGTACAGGTGATTTTGATCGAGCCTTCGCTTTCTATTCGAAGCTGATGGCTGAATTGGGCCTCACGTTGAAATTCTGTGATGCGGACAAACCGTGGGCTGGCTGGGTTTCCAACACTGCGCCTCGGCCAATCTTCGTCATCGGCGCGCCGTTTGATGGCAACCCGAGTGCACCGGGGAATGGGCAGATGGTGGCGTTACTTGCGCCCAGTCGGGAGGCGGTCGATAGAAGCCATGCGACAGCGTTGGCGCTCGGCGGGATGTGTGAGGGAGAGCCTGGATTAAGGCCTCACTATCACCCCGACTATTACGGGGCGTATTTTCGGGATCTGGATGGAAACAAGCTTTGCGTGTGCTGCCATGATCCGGTGCCAGGTTATCCTCGCTTCTCACTTTGAGAAGCGCGTTGCCGACGTTGCCTTGTTCAACCTTCAGATAAAAGTCTTCGCCTTTCGCCTGAAGGCAGAGGTAGATCGACCTCCACCTGTGAGCAAACTCGGAAACCTATATCTGGAAGTACAAGCCGGCGGATGGAGCAAGGCGCCTCACGGCTTGCTATAGGCCATGTACTCATTCTGCAAGACGATATGATCCGCCACGTACTTCGCATCGTGCCAAACCCCATAGATGAACGAAGACGCGCGGTTCACCAGGTTCGGCAAACCCAAGAAGTAAATCCCGCTCTCCGCCGAAATCCCGCGTTTATGGAATGGCTCGCCTTTCTCGTCAAACGCATTCACCTTCAGCCAACTGAAATCGAAGCTGAAACCCGTGGCCCACAGAATTGTGGTCACACCGGCCTCAGCCAAATCCAGGCTCAGGACCGGATTCACCAGGCACTCCGGATCAGCCAACAATTGCCACGCCTCAGGTTCCGGCGCAAACGGCAGCCCGTTCTGCTCGATATAAGCATCGGCGTCCCGCAGCACATCAAAATAAGCGCGATCACCTTCAGCCACGTTAGCTGCCAGGCCGGGCTCAAACTCCATCACGCCTTCATTCCACGATCGGGTAACGCCCACCAGCGTAATGCCCATGTGCGCCAGGCGGCGGAAGTCGACGGTCTTGCCGCCTTCATAGCCACTGACGGCAAACGCCACATGCTTCTTCTTTGGCTGGATTTTGACCTCGTCCCACAAACCCAATGCGCCCAGCCACCAGCAGTAATCCCGGCCACGATACGAGCGAGGAGGGCGATAGTGTTCGCCCACCGAGAGGTAGACGGTCTTGCCGGCTTTTTGCAGTTCCTCGGCAATTTGCGAACCCGATGCCCCAGCGCCCACTACCAACACAGCCCCCTCTGCCAACTGGCCGGGATTCTTGTAGGCCGAGGAGTGCAGCTGTTGAACCGTGGCGTGTTCGGGCACCAGACTCGGAATGGACGGACGTTGAAACGGGCCTGTCGCCGCAACAACGTTGGCGGCCTCGATCACACCCGCCGAGGTGGTCACCTTGAACCCGGGCCGACCGGTGTGACGTTCCACTTGCAGGACTTCAACCCCGATGCGCACCGGCGCTTTCAGCATGTTCACGTACTCTTCAAAGTACGCCGCCATGCGTTCTTTCGGCGGGAAGCTCTCGGGGGAAATGCCCTCGAATTTCATGCCGGGAAAACGGTCGTGCCAGGCCGGGCCGTTGGCGACCAGGGAATCCCAGCGTTCCGACCGCCAGCGCTCGGCGATGCGGTTGCGCTCCAGCACGATATGCGGCACGCCCATGAGTGACAGATGCTCGCTCATGGCGACCCCCGCCTGGCCTGCGCCCACCACCAGGGTGTTGATTTTTTCAACTGACATGTGAGCTTCCTAAAGATAAGCGACCATCGACAGGTGCCAGTGTGATCAAGCGCCAGCCAACCGGAAATTATGCTTTTTGAACGTAGAGGTTAGGCAAAACCAAAGCCCTTCAATCGGCCTGAAGCAGCTCGGCCACCGCCGTCAGGGCCAGGCGGTAACCCAGCGCGCCGAGGCCTGCGATCACACCGGTGGCGGCTCTGGACACATAGGAGTGATGCCGGAAAGCCTCGCGCTTCCAGATGTTGCTCATGTGGGCTTCGATGATCGGGCCATCGAACGCCAGCAGTGCATCGAGGATCGGCACCGAGCTGTAGGTCAGGCCGGCGGCGTTGATGATGATCGCGTCGGCACTCAGCCGGGCTTCCTGAATCCAGTCCACCAGCACACCTTCGTGGTTGCTCGTGCGAAATTCCAGGCTCAGGCCCAACTCGGTAGCGTGACGTTGGCAGCGCGCTTCGATGCTGGCGAAGCTTTCGCTGCCGTAGGTGCCGTTCTTGTCCAGCCCGTACAGGTTGGCGTTGGGGCCGTTGAGGAAATACACAGTGCGGGGCATGGGCAACTCCAGGTGGCTCATGGTTGCTGGCTTGGGTTCCAGTCATCCGGCACCACCGCGATCACATCGATCTCCATCAACCACTCCGGCTGGCCCAGCCCTGAAATCACCAGGCCGGTGGAGATCGGGAAGACGCCCTTGAGCCATTTGCCGACCTCCTGGTACACCGGCTCGCGGTAGCGCGGGTCGATCAGGTAGGTGGTGGTCTTCACGATGTGCGACAGGTCGGAACCGGCTTCTTCAAGCAGCAGCTTGACGTTTTTCATCGCTTGCTCGGCCTGCGCGCGCGGGTCGCCGAGGCCGATCAGGTTGCCCTCGAAATCGGTGCCGATCTGGCCGCGTACATAAATGGTGTTGCCAGCGCGCACGGCCTGGCACAGGTCGTTGTCCAGCGCCTGGTTTGGGTAGGTCTGCTTGGTGTTGAACATGCGAATACGGGTATGGGTGGGCATTGCTGGTAACTCACGGGGGCGGAATAAATCCAGCTTCACATTGGCCCCGCCCGCGCGAAACCAGCATTTGCGCGAGGTAGTGCTTAGGCAAAACCGAAGCGCTGTACCCAGGCCTGAGCGGTAGGTCGAAACAGCACCCGGCATGAACCATGCAACGGTGTGGTTGAGGCAGTCGACGCCAGCTTGGCGTCAGCGTATTGATGATGTGGAGGCGTGATGCTCAGTCGTATTACCCAGCGCCAACTGGAATATTTCGTGGCTTCCGGTGAGGCAGGCAGCATCAGTGCCGCGTCTGAACGCATTCATGTGTCGTCGCCGTCGATCTCGGCGGCGATCACCCATATGGAGGCCGAGCTGGGCATCCAGCTGTTTGTGCGGCATCACGCCCAGGGCATTTCCCTCACGGCGGTGGGGCGCCAGGTGATGCAAGAGGCCAAGCTGATCCTGGAGCAGATGAGCAACCTCTACACCATTGCTTCCGAGTCGTTGAACACTGTGCGTGGTCCGCTGCGGGTGGGTTGCCTGGAGTGGCTGGCGCCGATGATCACCCCCGAGCTGGTGTTTGGATTTGGCCGCGCGTTTCCGGGTGTACGCCTCACGCAAGTGGAGGGCAACCACGAGGAAATGCTGGAAAAACTGCGCAGCGCCGAGATCGATATCGCCCTGACCTACGACCTGGTGACCAGTGACGACATCGACTTCCAGCCGCTGGCGCAATTGCCGCCGTATGTGATGGTGGGTGAGTACCACCCGCTGGCGAGTCTGTCGGCGGTGAGCATGCTCGACCTTGAGGATTACCCGGTGGTGCTGCTGGACACGCCCTGGAGCCGGGAGTATTTCCTCAGCTTCTTTATGCAGGCGGGTACCACGCCGAACATCATCATGCGCTCCAGCAACCTTGAAACCGTGCGCTCGATGGTTGCCAATGGCATCGGCTATTCCTTCGCCAATGCCCGGCCCAAAGCCAATCTCTCCCAGGACGGCAAGCGTTTGATCCGCTTGCGCTTGTCCGGCCCGCACCGGCCGATGCAACTGGGCTATGCCACGGCGAGCAATACCCAATTGTCCCGCGTGGTGTCGGCGTTTGCCGAGCGTTGCCGGATGTTCGTTTCAGACCAGTACATCCCAGGCATGGCTGCCCCGAGTTTTTTTGATGCCCATGCGGTGCGCACGCTTGACGGTGTGGGCTGAGCCGTCGGCTTTCCTGCTTTCCTGTGGGAGCTGTGTTTGCATTGCACCAAAAGGTTGCGCTGGCTGCAGTGCGGACGCGGCATCGCACCATTACGAGACAGGCTGTTTTGACTGTCCAGTCGTCACCCAGGGAACGGTGACGCTGCGTAGGTTCTTCCTACCCAATAGGCCGGCTTTTACGAATTGACCCCAAGGGCCTCTCCCCACGAATCTCAGTCCATCGGTGCAGATCAGGGTTCGACCTTCACGTTGAGCATTCGGTGGGCATTTTCATTTTTTTGTCGAGCACAGTGACGATGACTTTCAACTGGAATTACATGTTTGGTTTGCTGGCCGATGCCGAGTTCTGGCGGGCGACATGGACGGTCATCCAGCTCAGTTCGTTGACCTGGGTCCTGAGTATCGCGCTGGGTTTCCTGCTGGCCCTGGCCAAGCAATCCAAACATGCGCTGATCAGCCTGCCGGCGCGCGGCTACATCTGGTTGTTCCGCAGCCTGCCGTTGCTGGTGCTGCTGATCTTCATCTACAACCTGCCGCAAGCGATTCCCGCCACTTCAGTGATGCTGGCGGACCCATTCTGGGCCGGCCTGCTGGCCCTGGTGATCTGCGAAACCGCCTATGTCGCCGAGATTCACCGGGGCGGCCTGTTGTCGATTCCCAAAGGGCAGGGCGAGGCCGCCCGGGCACTGGGGCTGAAGTTTTTCGGGATCCAGTGGCGGGTAGTGATCCCGCAGGCATTGCGGGTGGCGCTGCCGTCCCTGGCCAATGAATACATCTCTATCGTCAAGCTCACTTCATTGGTGTCAGTGATCTCGCTGACCGAAATCCTGATGGTCGGCCAGCGGCTTTACTCGCAGAACTTCCTGGTGATCGAGACGATGGCGGCGGTGGCGTTTTTCTACGTGTTCATCGTTACGGTGTTCGACTTCCTGCTCAAACGCCTCGAGCGTTTTCTCGACGTCAACCAACGCAACGTTTCCCGGGTTCCTGACGCCGAAGTGCTGGCGTTGGCGACCCAACAGCGTGTCGCCCTGCAGCGCCCGGTCAGCACCGAAGGCCCGGCGCTACGGGCTTCGCGGCTGCATAAAGCCTACAACGACGTCGAGGTGCTGGGCTCGGTCAACCTGCAGATCCAGCCCGGTGAAGTGGTGTCGGTGATCGGGCCTTCCGGCTCCGGAAAAACCACGCTGATCCGCCTGCTCAACGGTCTTGAGCAACTGGATAACGGCGAGATCCAGATCAACGGCCAGCCGTTCATTCACCTGAACAAAGTTGGTGCGCAAAAGCCGCAGTACGTGGAGCACGCCGAGCACCGCCTGAACATCGGCATGGTGTTCCAGAGCTTCAACCTGTTCCCGCATCTGAGCGTGCTCGACAACCTGCTGATGGCGCCGAAGTACCACCGCCTCGGGCGCGTCGAAGAGCTGAAGCAACAGGCCTACGCGTTGCTGCACAAGGTCGGCATGCTCGACCACGCCTGGAAGTACCCGCACCAGCTTTCCGGTGGCCAACAGCAGCGTGTCGCTATCGCCCGGGCCCTGATGATGCGCCCGCAAATCATGCTGTTTGACGAACCCACTTCGGCCCTCGACCCGGAAAAAGTCAACGAAGTACTGCAAGTCATCGAAGCCCTGGCCCAGGAGGGCATCACCATGGTGATCGTCACCCATGAGATGAATTTCGCATTCAAGGTCTCCGACCGCATCGTGTTCATGGAGAAGGGCCGGGTGGTGTGCGATGACACACCGCACGCATTGCGCAGCGGCGAAAACCCACGCGTGGAGGCGTTCCTCAAGGACGTCTCGCTGGCGTGACCCCTCAACGTTCGAACAACAAGAGAGCCACAACATGATCGAGCAAGCGCAAATTGAACAATTTCACCGGGACGGCTTTCTGGTGGTGCAAGACGTGCTGTCGGCTGAAGAAGTCGCCGCGTTGCAGCACGACTTCGACCAGTGGGTAGTAGACAGCCGCAGCCACCACCAGGGCTGGGGTGAAACGGTGGACGGCCGTGCGCGTTTCGACCTGGAGGGCGACCACCGTGCGGATCATCCCTCGTTGCGCCGGGTGAGTTCGCCCACCGAGATCTCGCCTGCCTACCAGCGCGTGGCGTTGCAATCGCGGATGGCGACGATCTCTGCGCAATTGATCGGAGGCGGTGGTGCACGCTTTCATCACAGCAAGATCAACTCGAAATTGCCCCACACCGCGACGCAAGTGAAGTGGCACCAGGACTTCCTGTTCACGCCCCACAGTAACGACGACATCGTCACCGCCTTGCTGATGGTCAGCGAAGTCACGCCGCAGAACGGCCCGCTGAATGTGATCCCCGGCAGCCACAAGGGCCCGCTGTGGTCCCACTGGCATGACCAGCGTTTCACCGGCTCGGTGGACGACACGGTAGTCGACGACCTGTGCCAGAACCCGGTGGCCTGTTATGGCCCGGCCGGTTCCGTGTGCTTCATGCACACCCGTCTTTTGCATGCTTCAAGCCCTAACGAGACCGAACTGCCGCGCACCCTGTTCATCAGCGTCTACGCCGCTGAAGACGCGCTGCCATTCGGCGAAAACCCGCTGCCCAGCGCACACGCCGGCTTGATGGTAGCCGGTGAAGAAAGTGGCCTGGTGCGTTCCACGGAAAACCGCATGCGCTTGCCGCAGAAGCCCCGTGGCGCCTCTTTCTTTGTGCAACAGGCTGGCCAGGACTCCGTCACTGCCTAACCTCCTTCTCACCTTGCAGGGTACTACCATGACAGCGTTTCACTCGATTGCTCGCCCTATTGCCGTGTGCCTGCTGGGCGCTGCGGTTGCAATGACGTCGTTGGCGGCTTCGGCCTTCCAGAAAGACGGGAAGATTGTCGCCGGTTCCGACGTGACCTTCTTTCCCTATGAGTACATGGATAACAACAAGCCCGCCGGCTTTGATATTGAATTCATGGACGGCCTGGCCAAGACCATGGGCCGCACTGTCGAGACCCTCGACACGCGCTTTCCCAACCTGATCACCGGCTTGCAGGCGGGGCGTTTCGACGTGACCAACTCGTCCATGTACATCACCGCCGAACGGGTGAAAGTCATCGACATGATTCCCTACCTCAAAAGCGGCGAATCGATCCTCACCCTCAAGGGCAGCGACTTCCAGCCCAAGACCCCGGAAGAGTTCTGCGGCCACAAGATCGGTTCCATGGGCGCCACGTCCTGGCTGGCGCAGATGCACAAGCTGTCGGATGAGTACTGTGTGAAGAAAGGCCTGAAGCCGATCGCGATCAGCGAATACAGCACCGATCCGCAAACCACCCAGGCTTTGTTGGCCCATGCGGTTGAAGCACAAATCACCGACGCCGCGGTCGCTCGTGGTGCGGTCGAGAAACTCGGCGGCCGTGTGGTGATTTCTTCCGACACCTTGATCTACCCGGTGCTGAACGGCTTCGGCGTGAAGAAAGGCAACGATGAGGTCAAGAACGCCTTGATCGAAGGCCTCAAGAAGTTCAGCGCCACCCCTGAATACGCGGCCTTGCTCAAGAAATACAACTTCCAGGCGCCTACCGATGCCGACATCGCCGAGTTGATGCCGAAGCCATGACCGAAAACCGTTCACTTAAGGAACACACCCTACCTGTGGCGAGCGAGCTTGCTCGCGTTGGACTGCGCAGCAGTCCTGCTTTTGGGGCCGCTTCGCAGCCCAGCGCGAGCAAGCTCGCTCGCCACAGATTATGGGGTACTTGCCCTGCGGAGAAAGCTACATGGCCTTATCACATGAAGAGCAAACGCGCATCGACCTCGCGGCGACCTTCCGCATCGTTGCGCACCTGGGCATGCATGAGGCGGTGGCCAACCATTTCAGCGCGGCGGTGTCGGCGGATGGCAAACAGTTTTTGCTCAACCCGAAGTGGAAGCACTTCTCGCGTATCCGCGCCAGTGACCTGTTGTTGCTGAATGCCGACGATGCGTCCGGCGCTGACCATCCGGACGTGGACGCCACTGCCTGGTCAATCCACGGGCAGATTCACCGCTTGCTGCCACAAACCCGCGCCGTGCTGCACCTGCATCCGGTGTACACCACGGCCGTCGCTTGCCTGGCCAAGCCGCACATCCCGGCGATCGACCAGAACACCGCGCGCTATTTCAATCGTGTGGCGGTGGACGAACTGTACGGCGGCATGGCCGACACCGAGGCTGAAGGCGAGCGCCTGGTCGGGTTGCTGGACGGTAAACGCCGCCTGTTGATGGGCAATCATGGAGTGATGGTCACGGCCGCTTCCATCGGTGAGGCATTCGACGACATCTGGACCCTGGAACGCGCCTGCCAGATCCTGGTGACGGCTTGGTCTACCGGCCAACCGCTGCGGGTACTGTCTGACGAAGTGGCGGAGAAAACCGCACGGGGCTGGGAAGGCATCACGGATTTCTCGCAACGGCATTTTGAAGAAATGAAGCAACTGATGATCGATGCCGACCCTTCGTTGCTCGACTGATTTGATCCCTCACAGGCAGGATTTCCCATGACTTTTTCGGTTGTCGCCCGCTGTGCCGAAACCGGCCAGCTGGGTATCGCTATCAGTTCGTCGAGCATTGCCGTGGGCGCACGTTGCCCGTGGCTGCGGCCGGGTGTGGGTGCGGTGGCGTCGCAGAACATCACCTTGCCGGCACTCGGCCCCCAGACCCTGGACCTGCTGGCCCAAGGCATGGCACCAAGTGACGCGCTGGCCGCGGTACTCACCCCGCAAAACCACAGCGAATATCGCCAGGTGACAGCGATTGATAACACCGGCAAAACCGCGCACTTCAGTGGCACGCAAACCCTGGGCATCCACCACGCGATCAGCGGTGAACAATGTGTGGCAGCGGGCAACATGCTGGCGAATACCGGCGTGATCGAAGCCATGGTGCGCGCCTTCGAAGACACGCCCGGACACCTCGCCGACCGACTGCTCGCCGCCATGCAGGCAGGGGTGGCCGGAGGCGGCGAAGCGGGGCCGGTGCATTCAGCCGCAATGGTGGTGGTCGGTGATCACCTGTGGCCCATCGTCAACCTGCGGGTGGACTGGGCCGACACGGACCCGATCGGCGCCCTCGACCAACTCTGGCAGGCCTATCGCGGGCAAATGCAGGACTACATCGAGCGTGCCATTAACCCGCAAAGCGCGCCGGGCTACGCGGTGCCGGGAGATGATCGATGAGCCGCAGTCGTGACCTGCTGGCGCAACGGGTCAGCTTCGACACCACCAGCTGCGAATGGAACCTGGCGCCGGACCAAGGGCACAAGCCTGACGAGTTCATCAGCGTTGCGCAGCCTGAGCCCTGTGACCGGATGCTGGAGAGGGTGTTGGTGATTGCCAGTCGGCAATCCTGATTCAGCAAGCACTCACCCTGTGGCGAGGGAGCTTGCTGTGGCGAGGGAGCTTGCTCCCGCTGGAGTGCGCAGCGCTCCCGCTTTTTCTTGGGGCCGCTTCGCAGCCCAGCGGGAGTAAGCTCCCTCGCCACAGGTTGTCGTCTGCCCTCACGCTTGCGGTATTGGTCAGACGGTTACCGTTCTGCCACCGGCGCTGAGTGCTTTCGCCCCATTTTCGCGCACGGCACTCCGTTTTCTGAGCAGCGCCCCGCCTATCCTGCGGCCTCTGCGCAGCGGTCCGTTTCTTGCTAGAGCCAGCTTAATCAATGACATGGCACTTTGCCGTCAGTCATTTCAAAGCTTGATCGCCGCACAGGCGAGTGGTTCTAGGAGTCGTCGGACATGCAAAGTATTTTGTCGCCAGGAATCCGCCTGCTCGGACGTTTTGGATTCGCGCGCAAGTTCCAGATCCTGTTTTTCCTGTTCATGCTGCCCCTGGCGGGCAGCTTGTGGATGATCGCGCAGGAGTACCGCACCAAGCAGACGGTGATTTCCAATGAGCAATCCGGCGTGCGCGAACTGCTGGCCCTGGATGCCCTGGACGCCCAACTGACCGCCCAGCGCAACCTGGCCGCACGCTGGAAAGCCGCCGACATCCTCCACGACCAGACGCCCGCCGCCAAAGCCGCAATGACCGCGGTCGACACCAATTTCCCGCTGATCCTGCAAAGCGTGCAGGCCCTGGGCGAGGCCCTGAAAGCCCAGAATGCCAGCGCTGATACCCTCGCTCGCTTCGAAGCACTAAAGGCCTCGGTCACCGGCATGGACTCCCAAGCCCTGCGCACCGTGGGGTGGTGGCCGGACGGCTACGACCGCTTCACTTCCGCATTGAGCGCGATGCAAACCCTGCGCGAGCAGATCACCATGGACACCGGTTTGATTCTCGACCCGTGGCTTGAAACCTATTTGCTGATGCAGATTTCCACCCAGCAGACCCCCGACCTTATCGAACGTATCGGCCGCATGGCGAGCGTCGGGCAGTCGTCTATCGCATCGGGCCAGTTCACCCTGCAAAGCCGTTTGCAGATGCGTGATTTGCGCGGGCGTATCGGCGATGCCCGGGACCAGTTGGTCAAGGCCGCCGCGTCCCTCAAGGCCAAGCAATACCCTGGGCTGCAACCCTGGATTGCGCAATACGACGACAGCGTGCAACTGTTGGACCGCGAGCTGAAAGCCCTGGACGAGGGCGTGTTCGGCGGCACCATCAAGCTCGATACCAGCGGCTTTGAACGCAGTGTCGACGGCATGCTCGGTACCCTGGGCGCGTTGCGTAGCCAATCGCTGACCTCGCTGGACGCGCGCCTGGGTTACTACCGAAACAGCTCGCTCAAGCAATTCATCCCGGTGGCGGTGACGTTCAGCGTGCTGGCGTTGGCGGCCCTGTACTTGTTCGTGTGCTTGCAGGCTTCGATCCGCCGTAGCGCCAGCGGCATCACTACGCTTGCTGAATCCCTGCGTGACGGCAATCTGTGTGTGGAGGTGGCGGTGGAAGGGCGTGACGAACTGGCCGCCATCAGCGCCGCGCTCAACGTCGCCGTGGTGCAGTTGCGCACCAGCCTGTTGGGGGTGAACCACGAAACGCAGCAGCTCGGCTCTGCGGTGCTGACACTCAATTCGCAATCGGGCAGCACGCTCACCGAAGTGGAAGACCAGCAACAGCAAATCAGCCAGATTGCCGCTGCCGCCACGCAGTTGGCCGCGACCTCCATGGGCGTCGCCAAAAGCTGCGAGCAGGCCTCCGGCAGCGCGCAGAAAACCCGGCAGATTGCCGAAGACAGCAGCCGCGACAGCCAGCGCACCACTGCCAGTATCCAGCAACTCAATCAGCGCCTGACCGATACCTCCGACGCACTGGAGCGCGTCAGCCAGCAGGGCCAGCAGATCCAGTCGGTGGTCGACACCATTCGCGGCATCGCCGAGCAGACCAACCTGCTGGCGCTGAACGCCGCCATCGAGGCCGCACGGGCCGGCGAACAGGGCCGGGGTTTTGCGGTGGTGGCCGATGAGGTGCGCAGCCTGTCCCAACGCACCCAGGCTTCCACGGCGCAGATCGCCGGCACGGTGGACAGCTTGCGTGCGACGGTGAGCCAGGCCGTCACGCTGATGGGCGCGGCGTGTGAGCAGGCGGTGACCGACGCCGAGTCCGTCACGGGCTTGGGTCATCGCCTGGGCGAGATCGCCAGCGCGGTACAGAGCGTCACCGACACCCTGGCGCAGATCGCCACGGCGGTAGAGGAACAGGCGGCGACGGCGGACGAGGTGAGTGGCAATATCCAGCAGGTTGATCAGGCCGCAGGGCGCTTGCTCGATGGCGCGCGGGCGGTGAATCAGGCCGCGGATGTGTTGAGCAAGGGCAGTCGGGCATTGAGCGATAACACCGCGCGGTTCCAGCTGGGTTGAGGGCGTGTTGGCGGGGCAAACTGTGGTATTCAGCACCCTACAGTCCAGCAAGGAACGCAGATGAATTTCTTCAAGAAGCTCTTCGGGGCACGGAACACGCCTGAGCCCCAGGCGCCCGAGCCCGTGGCATCGCCCGAAACCGCCGCGCAAAAGCTCAATTACGATGACCTGACCGAAGCAGAAGCGGCGAACCACGCTGCGTGCATGGCCAGTGCGCAATGCCTGGATCGCCATTGGCAATCGGTAGGCACCGTCGAGCGGGACGTTCTCTCGTACATCATCAGCCCAAGTTTCAGCGGTGGGCCTGATTGGCCGTCGACCCGCCAGGCGTACCGGGTGGTTCGCCGGGACCATGCCATCGTGCTCGCCACAGACGGCCTGTCAGACCCTTTCGATGACGCCGAGGGTTTGGGCAATGGCTTCGAAATGGAGCTGTTCCTGGAAACGTCCGATATCCCCGAACATGCCCGGGGTGTGTTAGGGGAGATTGATCCTTTAAAGCAGAGCTGGGCGTTTGAGCTGATCGAGCACGTCGCAAAAACCGTGGCGAACGCCGGCGGTATTACCCATCAACTGGACCGCCACGGTGTGTTGTCCCTGGAGCTGCCCGGGTTCAGCCAGTCGCACCACATGAGCGATCAATTGCCGCCTCTGTTTGTCACCGAGGACGATGCCACGGGCGTGCTGTTGGGCGGCCCTGATCCGGACTTCCCGACCCGCCTGGACGACATGCCGCTGTCCCCGGTCAGGCTGGTTCCCGTGGTATTGATCACCGCGTCCGAGCTTGAATACGTGCGCACCGGTGGGCGCGAAGCACGGGAAGATCTGGTGAGCCGCCTGAATGCTGCTGGCGTCGGGCACACCAGCAGCCTTCGTCGGGCCAGCGTGGTATGAGGCCGGAAGAAGCGCTCTCCAATTCGACGAGCCAGGGACTTTTTCGATGACCTCCGATCCGTTCCGTATTCCAACCGATGCTGAAATCGAGAAGGCCGCGAGCAACCTGAACTTCCCGTTCCCTGCGGCCTACATCGAGTTCCTCAAGGGCGGCAGCGATGTGGCCAATGCGACGTTCGAGCCGGCCGTGATCCTGCCGGGCACGAGCCATCTCGACTTGTTCGAAATCGCCCAGGTCGCCTGGAACCAAATGGGGGTGCCAAAAGAGTGGTTGCCGTTCATTGAAGAAAACGGCGACTACTTCTGCGTGTCGCAGACAGGGCAGGTTCGGTATTGGTCGCACGATGGCCCGACGAATGAGCGCTGGCCGAATTTTTCGGCGTGGTTCCAGCAGGTGTGTGTGGCAGGTGAATAAACGGGCAGCTTTCGACGGGTAAATGGAATGCTCTATCATGAGTGTTAACTCATAAAGGACTGCCCGTCCGGGAAGCAATGCCATGAGAGACCTGCCACCTACCTCGACATTGCGCGCCTTTGAGGTTGCCACGCGTCACGCAACCTTCACCTCGGCTTCAGAAGAGCTGCACGTCACTCAAAGTGCCGTCAGCCATCAACTCAAGCACCTCGAAGAACTCTGGGGATTGCAGCTGTTCCAGCGGGGCAAGTCACTCAGCCTGACACCTGCCGGCGCGGCCCTTGCGCCCATCGTGCGTGAGTTCTTCATGAACCTTGAGGCCACACTCGCGGACCTGCGGGAGCAAAAGGGCAGGGTGCGGCTCAAGGTCAGCACCACCTATTCCTTCGCGCTGAAATGGCTGCTGCCCCGGCTGCCGAGCCTGGCCCAGCGACACCCGGAAATATTGGTCTCGCTGGACTCCAGTGACAAAGCCATCAACTTCTCCAGCGCGGAGGCTGACGTGGCGATCCGCTTCGGCAACGGAAATTACCCGGCCCTGTACTCGGAGTTCCTGTTCCGGGAGCAGATTTTTCCGGTGGCGAGCCCCGATCTTCTGAACCGTTTTGGCATGCCGCGCACGCCGGCCGAACTGCTGCGCTATCCCTTGCTGACGCGAGACGGTGCCGACTTGGTACCGAAATGGGAAGTCTGGTTTCAACACGTGGGCTTGGGGATTTCGCCGCTCAAGGAGAGCGTCAGGTTTGCGGACACCAACATGACGATCGAGGCCGCCTTGCTCGGCCAGGGCATCGCGTTGGCACGCAGTGGGCATGTGGAATCAGAACTGAGTGATGGCAGCCTGATCAAGCTGTTCGATGTGCCGTTCCCGTCCCCGGTCGCTTATTACTTTGTGTGCCCCAAGGGCCTCGAAACGCGCCCGCACATTGTCAGCTTTCGTGAATGGCTGATGCAGGAGGCCGTAAACGCCGGGCTGGCTTACGAATGAGGCATGAGGATTTGCTCATTCTTCAATGAGGAGACTTCGTTTCAGTTAACGCGCTGGTTTGCTTAGGATTGGCGCATGCCTTATCACATCATTCTACTGGTCCTGTTCGCCGCCTTACTGCACGCCAGTTGGAATGCGCTGCTGCGTGGCGGCGCCGACCGACTCTGGTCGATGACAGTGATGTGCCTGGCAGTTGCCATCGCCAGTGGCGCAATCGCCTTGTTCCTGGAGCCGCCCGCGCCGGCCAGCTGGTTTTATGTGGTGCTGTCAGCGGTACTGCATGTTGGCTACAACCTGTTCCTGGTGCGCAGCTACAAGGTGGGCGACCTGGGGCAAACCTATCCGATTTCACGCGGCTCCTCGCCGGTGCTGATCACCCTTGGCGCCGCGGTGTTTGCCGGGGAGAGCGTTTCGGCCAGCTCGCTGCTGGGCATTGCCCTGGTGTCTGGCGGGATTATTTCACTGGCGTCCAGGGGGCGCCGCCTGGCCGTTCCAAGCCTGCCCTACGCCTTGGGCACCGGGTGTTTCATTGCCGCCTATAGCGTCACCGATGGCATCGGCGCACGCCTGTCCGGTGCCCCGATGGCCTACACGGTCTGGATGTGCGCCCTGTGGGGCGTGTTGATGCCAGCGGTCTATATCGGCCTGCGTGGGGCAAAGAGTTTGTTCAGCGTGCGGCCCGGGTTCTTCACGGCGTTTGGCGGTGGATTGGTGTCGCTCCTGGCGTACGGAATCATCATCTATGCCATGGCCGGTGCGCCGATGGGGGCGGTGTCGGCCCTGCGCGAAACCAGCGTGTTGTTCGCGGCGCTGATTGGCTATTTGTTCCTCGGCGAGGCATTGACGGTGCGCAAGGTGCTGGCGTGTGTAGTGATTGCCACCGGCACCATGCTCATCGGCTGAGAACAGGTCACGCATTTCCCACCACCACATGAAGGTTCGCTCAATGGATACCGTCCCGCAGGCACCGCTGATTCTGATAACGGGTGGAAGTCGTGGCGTTGGCGCCGCCACCGCGCGGCTGGCTGCCGCACAAGGTTATGACGTGGCGATCAGCTTCGTTTCCGACGAGTCTGCTGCCCTCGCGGTAGTGGCGGATGTAGAGGCAGCGGGGCGCCGGGCGTTGGCCGTGCGTGCAGACAGTGCAGACCCGGAGCAGGTCGTTCAGTTATTTGCGGCGTTAGATCGGGCGTTCGGGCGCATTGACGTGCTGGTTAACAACGCCGGGATCAACGCGTTGCAGTCTCGGGTCGAGGACCTGGATTTCGAGCGCATGCTGCGGATTTTCGCGGTCAACGCGATCGGGCCGATGCTGTGTGCCCAGCAAGCGGTGAAGCGCATGTCGTTTCGTCACGATGGGCGGGGAGGCTCTGTGATCAATATCTCGTCGGCATCCGCCCGGCTTGGCAGCCCCAACGAATACGTCGACTACGCCGCATCGAAGGGCGCGCTTGAGACCTTCACCATCGGGTTTGCCAAGGAAGTTGCCCGGGAGGGAATACGCGTCAACTGCATCCGCCCCGGGCATATCTACACCGACATTCACGCCAGCGGCGGAGAGCCGGGGCGGGTTGATCGCGTCAAAGACTCGATCCCCATGGGGCGGGGCGGTCAGCCTGAGGAAGTGGCCCGGGCGATCCTGTGGCTGGCAGGCGCCGAGGCGTCCTTTATCACGGGTACGTTCCTGGATGTCACCGGCGGTAAATAGCAGCAGGGCGTGGCTCCGAGGCTCCCCTCGGTACGCCACGCCCGGCCTGCTTGCGCGGAGTCAGCTGTTGAGCTTGATCTGCTCCTTCGCCAGCTTCACCACATTCTCCAGGGTAAAGCCGAACTGGGCCTGCAACTTGGCCAACGGCGCCGATGCGCCAAAGCTGTTCATCACCACCTTGGCCCCGGTCTGCCCGACGTAGCGGTCCCAACCCAACGGGCCGGCCTGTTCCACCACCAGGCGTGCCTTCACCGTTGGCGGTAGCACGCTGTCGCGGTAGACCTGGTCCTGTTCTTCGAACAGTTCCCAGCTCGGCATCGACACCACTTGCGCCGCCACGCCTTCAGCCTTCAGTTGCTCATAGGCATCCACGGCCAGGCTGACTTCACTGCCAGTAGCCATCAGGATCACCTGGGGCTTCTCGGCGCCGGCCAGTACATAAGCACCACGGGACGTGCCCGAGGCTGCGGCGTATTTTGTACGATCCAGGGTCGGCAGATTTTGCCGCGACAGCACCACGCAGGTCGGCCGGTGGGTCTGGGCCAGGGCGATCTTCCAGGCTTCCAGGGTTTCATTTGCGTCGCCTGGGCGCAGGGTCAACAAGCCCGGGGTGGCCCGCAGTTGTGTCAGGTGTTCGATGGGCTGGTGAGTGGGACCGTCTTCGCCGACACCAATCGAGTCATGGGTAAACACGAACACCACCGGCAACTCCATGATTGCCGCGAGGCGAATCGGCGGCTTCATGTAATCGCTGAACACCAGGAAGGTCGAGGTATACGGCCGCAGGTACGACAGCGCCATGCCGTTGGCAATCGCGCCCATCGCATGTTCACGAATACCGAAGTGCAGGTTGCGCCCGCCGTAGTTCTCGGCGCTGAAGCGCCCGGCGTCGTCGAACGTCAGGTTGGTCTTGGTGGACGGCGACAAGTCTGCCGAGCCTCCCAGCAGCCACGGGATCTGTTTCGCAAACGCATTCAACACCTCGCCACCGGCGGCACGGCTGGCGATGCCCTTGGCATCCGCGGCAAAGTTCGGCAGTTGCTCCTGCCAATGCTCGGGCATCTCGCCGGCACGCATGCGGCGCAACTCATCGGCCAGCTCCGGCTCGTACCGTTCCAGATGGGACAGGGTTTCAGTCCATTGCTCATACAGCGGCTTGCTGCGTTTAAGCAGCGCATCCCGCAGGACCGTGCGCGCTTCATCCGGTACCAGGAAACTTGAGTCTTCAGGCCAGCCGTAAGCGGCTTTGGTCAGGCGGATCTCTTCTTCGCCCAAGGGCTCGCCATGGGCTGACGCGGTGTTGTGTTTGTGAGGCGAGCCATAGCCGATCACGCTGTCGACCACGATCAGCGTCGGTGCCCCGGTGTTTTTCTGGAAGGTGCTCAGGGCATCGCTCAGGGCCAGCAGGTTGTTCGCATCGGTGACGTGCAAAGTGTGCCAGCCATAGGCCTGGAAACGCTTGATCACGTCTTCGCTGAAGGCCAGTTCGGTATGACCTTCGATGCTGATGGTGTTGTTATCGTAGATCCAGCACAGGTTATCCAGCTTCAAGTGCCCGGCGATGGACGCGGCCTCGCTGCTGATGCCCTCCATCATGTCGCCGTCGCCGCACAGGGTGTAGACGTTGTAGTCGAACAGCACCTGGTCGTCACGGTTGAAGCGCTTGGCCAGCCAACGCTCGGCCATCGCCATGCCGACGCTGTTGGCGCAACCCTGGCCGAGAGGCCCGGTGGTGGTTTCTACCCCCGTAGTCATGCGGTATTCAGGGTGGCCGGGAGTTTTGGAACTCATCTGCCGGAACTGCTTGATGTCGTCCAGGCTGATGGCCGGCTGGCCGGAGCGCTTGCCGTGGGCGTCAATCTCCACCACGCCCGCCAGGTGCAACAGCGAATACAACAGCATCGAGGCATGGCCCACCGACAACACGAAACGGTCACGGTTAGGCCAGTCGGGGTGCTCGGGGTGATAACGCAGGAATCGGCTCCACAAGGTGTAACCGACGGGCGCCAGGCCCATGGGCGTACCGGGGTGGCCGGAGTTGGCCTTCTGCACGGCGTCCATGGCGAGGGTACGAAGGGTGTTGATGCACTGGGTGTCGACAGCGTTGGCAGCGTGATTCATGGAACCTGTTCTCCATCGGGTGACGATCTACAGTGGAGGGCAGGGTGGGCCAAAGGTTTTATGAAATCGTCTGCCCAGCGACGAACGGGGCTCAAACGCGGCAGGTTGATCTCAAACATGACAAGAGCCCATCGGATGGGCTAGCTTCAAGGGGCATTCAGTCATTGATCAACTTGCGGAGGTACTCCATGCCAGTGAAACACGACCTGTATCAGGACCTGACTTTCACCAAGGAAGACATTCAACAGCGCAGGGCGGGCGACAACTACCTGGATTCGCTGCTCCACCAATACGACAGCGCCGACAAGGAGGTGCTGGAGCTTGAGTCCTCAAGCGGCGGTGACGAGGAGCTGGAGAAGCTGAAGAAGAAACGCCTGTTGATCAAAGACAAGATCGTCGAGCAACTGGAGAAAGCGACGGCCAAGTAGCAGATTTGTTCAGAATTGCCTGAAAGACAGCAGCACCGCCGCTGCCTATCATGCCAATCGTTCGCCCGGCACTGGGGCTCTTAGACGGCGCATGGAATGCGCTGTGGCCGGGCGAACTCTCTCTTTCAAGCCAGCAGCGCGCGGGTGCATTCGTCAATCGAGCGCTGCTGGGTTTCTCCGTATAACTTCAGCTCATCAATCGTCTGGCGGCCCAGGGCTTTTTCAAACTCGGCCTGGTTGGAGTTGGCCGCGTAGTGACTCTGCGCTGCATCCCCCAGGTTCGACTGGAAAATCCCCGCCGCACTCACCGGCAGAAAATCCTCGTACACCAATGGCTCCACGTCCACGTGGCCGGCGGCGATCAGTTCGTCCAGGGTTTTAACCTTGTCCTGGGCGGCCAAGCCTTTCTCGGTCACGAAATAGCGGAAGTACGCCAGCGCCTGCTCACGCATCTCGCGGTGATTGTCGGGAAACGCCTGGAAGTGTTGTTCCATCAATTCGGTGTAGCGCCAGGCATTGGCCTCATTCGGAAACGCGCCCAATTCATCCCGTGCAGCATTCAGCAGTTGGTCATACAGCGCGCGGCCCTTGGGCGTCAGCGCCACGCCACGTTGTTCGATTTCGCCGAATCGTGCGCTATGGCTGCCTTTGGAATCGGTAAAGGCAATCGCCTCGTCGAGGGCCTTGAAGCTGGTCTGGCGCAGCAGGATCGGGCACTGGCGGCGCGGCGGGCCTTCGATCACGGCCTTGGGGGTAATGCCTTTGCCGGGCATCGCGGCCTGCACCTGGTCGATGTCCAGGGTGCGCGGCGTCAGGTGGTTGATGTGTGGGCCCTTGAATGCCACCACGTCGGCGATCAGCCGGTGCTGGTCGCTCAGTTGCTGGTATTGCGCGGCAGTGACGGTGGCGGTGTGGTGCCAGCGGAAGGTTTCCAGGGCTTGCTGGATAAACGCTTCGGCGTGGGTGGCGTCGAGGCCGCCGTCGGCTTCCGCTTGTTGGATCAGCTCAAGGGCGCGCGGCGTGAAGATCGAGCGTTTGGCCAGGGCTGACTCGGCGAATGCGCGCAGTTCAGGATTTTCGATCAGTTCCAGGCGCAGCAGGGAAGTGAACACCCGGAACGGGCTGGTTTGCAGCGCGCTTTCATGCACGGCGCGAAAGGCAGTGGAGTGCACCGGCACTCCGGCGGCCGTGAGGTCGTAATACCCCACCGGCTGCATGCCCATCACCGCGAACAGGCGGCTGATGGTCGCTAACTCTTCAGCGGTGCCCAGGCGGATGGCGCCGTGGCGCTCCATGTCCAGGCGGTGGATTTCCCCGGTGCGCTGCAGTTGGTGCGCCAGCCCGGCGTCAGTGCTGAGCACGCTGGCATTGGTCTCGGCCACCAGTTCCATCAGCGCGCCATACAACGGCACTTCATCGCGGTACATGTCGGACATGGCTTTGGAGAAGCCTTTGCGAATGTCGTCAGGGCTGACATGGCGGGCGGTGGGCATAGAAAAATTCCTGGCGGCTGTCGAGGTGAACTACACGGTTGCCTGATTTTGTTGGGCCCGCCATTGCCTTGCAAACGAAGATTCCTCTGGACTTCATTCTGCAAATGAATGAGCTGGATGTTATTAGCTTCACGTGCATCTCAGCGCCGATGGGCTCTACACTGGCCGTCACCTCTGAACGCGACGGAAGACTCGATGACGGCACAGCCTGCGACGAACATTCTGAACACGATTGAAGGCCAGCGCCTGGCCACGGATGACGCCGAGCGCTGGCGTGACTGGGGCCCCTACCTGAGCGAGCGGCAATGGGGCACGGTGCGCGAAGACTACAGCGCCGACGGCGATGCCT
The DNA here is from genome assembly GCF_059716235.1 of Pseudomonas sp. LBUM1641. Classification (NCBI taxonomy): domain Bacteria; kingdom Pseudomonadati; phylum Pseudomonadota; class Gammaproteobacteria; order Pseudomonadales; family Pseudomonadaceae; genus Pseudomonas; species Pseudomonas sp. LBUM1641. Next base: position 4,273,306 of record NZ_CP166815.1, on the reverse strand, counting down.
GGCGCTACTTCCCCCACGAACACGCCCGCAGCCGCGCCTACCGCTGGGGCGAGGATGGCCTGGCGGGCTTCAGCGACAAGGCCCAGCGCTGGTGCCTGGGCCTGGCGCTGTGGAACGAGCACGACGCGATCATCAAGGAGCGTCTGTTCGGCCTGAACAACGCCGAGGGCAACCACGGCGAAGACGTCAAGGAACTGTACTTTTTCGTCGATGGCGTACCGAGCCATGCCTACATGCGCATGCTCTACAAATACCCCCACGCGGCCTTTCCCTATGACGACCTGATCACCGAAAACGCCCGGCGTGGCCTGGGTGATGCCGAATACGAAATCCTCGATACCGGGGTTTTCGAAGACAACCGCTACTGCGACGTCACGGTGGAATACGCCAAGCACCAGCCCGATGACGTGTTCATGCGCATCACCGTGCACAACCGTTCGGACCAGCCCACTCGCTTGCAGGTGCTGCCGCACTTGTGGGCGCGCAACGACTGGAGTTGGGCCCACGATGCCCCCAAACCGGAACTGCGGCTGGAGGGCGAACAGGTGGTGGCGCGGCACCATGAATTGTTTGATCGCCACCTGAGTGCCTGGGGCCAGGACGGTGTGGAATGGTTGTTCTGCGAGAACGAAACCAACTTCCCCAGGCTGGACGGGCAACCTGGGCCAGGGCCGTTCAAGGACGGGATCAACGACTATGTGACCACGGGTTCGGAAGCGGCGATTCGCCGGGACTCGGGTACCAAGGTGGCCGCGCGGTTCATCCTCGAACTGGCGGGCCAGGAAAGCAAAATCCTGTACCTGCGCTTCGCCCCGGCGCAGGCACCGTGGATCAATGCGCGCAAGCTGTTCGAAGAACGCCGTCAGGAGACCGATGATTTTTATGCGGCGCTGCAACAAGGCATCGCCGATGAAGATGCGCGCAACGTGCAGCGCCAGGCCCTGGCGGGGTTGCTGTGGTCCAAGCAGCTGTATTACTTCGACGTGAATCAATGGCTCGACGGCGACCCGGCCCAGCCCGCGCCGCCGCCCGAGCGTTTGCATATCCGTAATACCCATTGGCGGCACTTGTCGAATTTCGACATCCTCTCGATGCCCGACACCTGGGAATACCCGTGGTACGCCTCGTGGGACCAGGGTTTCCAGGCCGTGGCGTTTGCCCTGATCGATCCGGGTTACGCCAAGCAGCAACTGCTGTTGTTGGTGAAAGACCGCTTCATGCACCCCAACGGCCAGTTGCCGGCCTACGAGTGGCGTTTTGACGACGCCAACCCGCCGGTGCATGCCTGGGCCAGTTGGCGGGTGTATCAGCAGGACAAGGCGCTGAACGGCGTGGGCGACATGGATTTCCTGGAGCGGATCTTCCACAAGCTGCTGTTGAATTTTTCCTGGTGGGTTAACCGTAAGGACGCCGAGGGCCGCAACCTGTTTCAGGGCGGGTTTCTTGGGCTGGACAACATTGCGCTGTTCGATCGCTCGGCTGATTTGCCGCCGGGTTATCAGTTGGACCAAGCGGATGGCACGGCGTGGGTCGCTGCCTATGCGCTGGACCTGATGCGTATGGGCCTGGAACTGGCCAAGCGCAATGTGGTGTATGTGGATATCGCGGTGAAGTTCTTTGAGCACTTTCTGTATATCGCCGGGGCGATCAACCGGGTGGACGACAGCGCCGAAGGCTTGTGGGATGAGCAGGACCAGTTTTTCTATGACGTGCTGCATCGTCCGGGCGGTGAAAGTGAGCCGGTGCGGTTGCGCTCCATCGTTGGCCTGATGCCGCTGTTTGCGGTGCTGGTGCTGGAGCAGCGTGAGCATGAGGGGCTGGAAGGTTTGCGCGAGCGGTTGCTGGGGTTTATGAAGCATCGGCCGGACCTGGCCAAGCTGGTGTCGCGCTGGAACGAGCCGGGGCAGGGGAATCGATTGTTGCTGGCGTTGTTGCGGGGGGAGCGGACCAAGGATTTGCTGCGGCGCATGCTGGATGAGTCTGAGTTTCTCTCGACGTTTGGTGTGCGGTCGCTGTCGAAAGCGTTTGCCGAGGAGCCGCTGGCGCTGAAAATGAATGGCAATACCCTCTGTGCCTGCTATGAGCCGGCGGAGTCGGATTCGCGGTTGTACGGTGGTAACTCCAACTGGCGTGGGCCGTTGTGGATGCCGGTCAATTACATGCTGATTGAGTCGCTGCGGGAGTTTCATCGGTACTACGCGGATAATTTCTCGGTGGAGTATCCGGCGGGGAGTGGGTATCTGGCGTCGTTGGCGGAGGTTGCCGATGGGCTCAGTCAGCGGTTGACGCGTTTGTTTCTGAGGGATGAGAACGGTTCGAGGCCGTCGATGGTCGGGTATGCGCAATTGGAGGCGGATCCGGCCAGTCGCGATCTGGTGTTGTTTCATGAGTACTTTCATGGCGAGACGGGGCGGGGGTTGGGGGCTTCGCATCAGACGGGGTGGAGTGCGCTGGTGGCGCTGTTGTTGCAGCCCCTGTAGGAGCGAGCTTGCTCGCGAAGGTCGTTAACGATGACGTTGGCATCCTGATTCAACGCGGCGTCCTCAGGTTTTTCGCGAGCAAGCTCGCTCCTGCAGGGTGCAACATTTCCATGGGTGGTAACGATCAGAATCGGGTAAATTCGTCGCCCCTCATACAAGGATGTAGACAATGGCGAAGGTCGTTGCGCGATTCAGCAGTACGACTCTCTTGAGTGCGTTGCTGATCACCACCAGTATTTTCATGACGTCCCTTTATCCCCGGGCAGGCGCTGCGGCACCGATGATGATGCATTGCAGTGATTGCAAGAAAGGCGAAACGTTTGACGCGACCCAGTGGTTCAGCAATGGGATGTATCGCCTTGAAACGGATCTCATCCCCAGCCCGATGATCACGATGATCCGAAGAAAACCAGTGGTCTTCACCGCCAAGGATAACGATCAGTTGGTGGAGGCTGCCCTGCGAGGCGTGGGCAATGCCGGTGGCGAGTCGCAGGATGTGATCGCCCTTGAGGCGCAGTGGCCCGTGTTGACCCGCCGCGTGCGCTACTCGTACAGCGTGTTTGTGGCTCCGGATGTGCCGCGGGATCTTTACGATCTGTACGTGCAGGTTGGCCGCAAAAAATTCTTGGTCATGATTGGTCTGGACGTGAACACCGGCGAAATAACCGCAGAGTACGAGGGGCGAGAGATTCGTGTGGGGGATACCAACGACCCGCAGTACCTGGAGACCTTTGACGAGTTGGACGATGCGGGAACCCGCTAGGCGTTTGCTTCGCCCCTGAAACGACAAATCCCGCCATTGGCGGGATTTGTCATTTAAAGCCGGCTTGATCAGGCCGGGAACAGCTCGCTCAATTTCATGGCCAGCATCATGTCGCCTTCAGTGCGCAGTTTGCCGCCCATGAATGCCTGCATGCCGTCGGTGGAGCCGTCGACGATGCCTTTCATGGTTTCGCCGTCCATCACCAGGGTGACTTGGGCGTCCGGGTTTTCACCTTCCAGCAGTTCGCAGGTTTTGTTTTTCACGACCAGCGAGAAGTTCTGGGTGTCGTCGATACGGAAACCGAACACCAGGTCCAGGCCGTCGGCAGCGGCTGGGTTGAATTTGGCTTTCATTGCTTCTACGGCTTTAGCTACGTCAGTCATGGTTTCGATCCTTTTATGGTGAGTCCAGTGACCTTGGGGTCACGGTTGGCCGCAATTCATCGGAAGGTGATGAGCTGCGGCGCCTTCAACAGTTGCAAGTGGGTATGGCTGTTGAAGGAAGCCAGTGCCACCTCGCGACCACGGAATTTCAGTTGGTTGAGCGAGGTGTTAACAATTTGCCAGTTCAGTTCGAAGGCCTGTGCAGCAGGCATTCGGGTAATCAGGTGGAGCAGGGCAGTGATGGTGCCGCCGGAGGTAAACACGGCGATCTTGTTACTGTTGTCGGCGGCTTCGAGGATACGTTGCAGGCCGCCCTGGACACGTTCGACAAACCCCAGCCAGCTTTCCAGGCCCGGCGGGTCGTAGGTGCCGGCCAGCCAGCGTTCGACAATCAGGGAAAAGATGCGCTGGAACTCGCCGCGATGCTGCGCGGCGTTACGCAGGATGTGCAGGGCTTCGGGTTCGCTGTGCAGCAGGTCCGGGAGCAGGGCGCGGATGATCGCCTCGGCGTCGAATTCGTTAAATGCGCTGTCGATTTCCAGCGTGGGTACCGGCAGGCCGAGGGCGCTGTATTGTTCGAAGGCGGCGGTGGCGGTGTGCTGCTGGCGGCGCAGGTCGCCCGACACGCAGCGGTCGAAGCTCAGGCCCAGTTCCGCCAGGTGGCGGCCCAGCACTTGCGCCTGTTGCACACCGATGGGCGACAGCACGTCGTAGTCGTCTGCACCGAAGGAGGCCTGGCCATGTCGAATCAGGTAGATGCTGCCCACGTCCGTTTTCCCGGTACGTTGAAAGTCTGGCGAGGTTATGAGGATGCCGGGAAGCTGTCAATGAAAAAACATACGCTTGTTTTAAAAGCTCGTTAGAGGGCAGCCCCGGCATCGGGGCTGCATCACTTGCCAGCCGCTGTCAGCGGCCTTTTTGATCGACCCCGCTGGTCAGCAACTGACTCTCGTCGTGCCCGCCGACGCGCAGCAGGCCGGTGTTGAACTGCTCGTCGGCCAGGCTTTGCGGGTCGCGGTCTTCAGTGAACGCGTCACGCAGTGCAAGGGCCAGCAGCAAAGGGGACGAGGAGGCATTGAGGCCCAGGTCCATGCGCTGGTCGCGGCCACTCAAATCCTGGCCGGTAACCGCCGCGCCGCCCAGGTCCACGGCGCCGTTGCTGGCGCCAATCCGTGCACCGAGCAAGTCGACACCGCCTGCCACCTGCAGGTTGACGCCATTGCGGCCCTGGATGCCTGAAGCTTCGGCCACGGTGTTGTTGCGGCTACGGCTGAAGTCCGCCAGCAAGGTCGGGGTTGCATCGCGGTTTTTCGGGTTCTGGAACAGCAGGTCCTTGAAGCGATCGCGGGAGGCGCCCGGGCGGCCAGTGCTTCTGGCCAGCAACTTGTCCTTGAGCGCCTGGGTCTTGTCGGCGGCTTTTTCGTAGAGCTTTTTGCCGGTGTTTTTCACGGTGCCACCGAACGGACCTGCGGCAACGCTGGCTTTATCGATACCGCCGGATGGGTTTTTTTCAGTGGTCAATTGCGCATCCACGTTCACCGTCAATCCCCGTACCTGGTCTTGCCGACTCTCCACCACCAGGTCACCGCCGATCCGGCCGCTGACCTCGCCGGCGGTGACGGTGGCGCCCAGCAGGCGCGTATCGCCCTGGCTGTCGAGCTGCACCCGGCCAGCCTGCAGGCGTATGTTGTCGTGGGTTTGGCTGTCGAGTTGGTCGATGCCGCCTTTCGCCCGGGCGAACAGGCCCGAGCCGTTGTTCGACGAGTCCGAGCTGCGGGTAAGGCTGGCGCCCAGCCCGGCGGTCAGGGATTTGTTGTCGCGCTGTTCATCAGAGACGGCGGATTCCAGGATCAGATCGCCGCCGATGGCAGCCAGCTCGAACGCTTCGGCCTTGCCTTGCATCCCTTGCAGGCGCACGTTCCGGCCCTCGATTTGTACCGTGCCGCGACTGTCGAGGCTGCCACCCCGTTGCAGCGTGCCGCGCTCATCAATTCTGCCCGCGCCGCCCTGGATGCCGAACCCGCCGCTCGTTCCACTGGCGGTTTCGCTTTGGCTGGCCTTGACGCTCGCCCGCGCACCGCCGCCGAGGTTGCCACCGGCGGCCGAATAGGTGTCGACACCGGCCAGCAACTCCACGTCACCGCCGGCCTTGAGCCGCACATCGCCGCTGTTGCGTTCAGCGGTGCCGATTTGCGCGCCGTGCAACGTAAGGTCCTGCCCGGCGACGATCTCGGTCACGCCTTCAGCAAGCAGGCTTACGCCACGACCCTGCGTGTCTTCGACCACCAGCCACGCCTTGTCGAGCTGGCCACCCGCGTTGGCTTTTTTCAGGGTGTTGGGGCTGGTGCCGGCCTCCACCCAGCCAAACCCGCCCAGGGTTGTTTCATCGCTGGTTTGCCAGTCGCGGGCCTCGGTAAAGCTCAGGGATCCGGGCGTGCGGATTTTCAGGTCTCCCTGGCCTGCATCAAAACGGGTGCCCTCATACCGCCCATCCGTGCCCAGTTGCACCTGAATCCCGTATTTGCCCTCCAGGCTGCCGGGTACGGCGGTGCCGGTGGCCTGCCGCAGGTCGAAGCTGCCGCCCGAGCCGAGGACCCGCGCGTTGATGTCGCTGCCGGTGGTGGTATAGACCCGCAATGCGGTGTCGACATCGGTGCCCTTGTCTCGGCTGAACCTGGTGTTTTCAGCGGCTGCAAGCACATGGCTCCCGGCGGTGATCGCCAGCGTACCGTCGGTGGCCACATAACGCGTGCCGGTGTCGGTCAGCGCGCCGTTGACCTGTACCTTCACCGAGCCACCTTCGAACTCACTCACCACCGCCGTGCTGGAACCTGACTCGGCGCGGCTGTCCAGCACGTTGACGGCCAGGTCGATACCGGCGTTGGGCGGGTCCAGCGCATCCAGCACCGAGGGTTGGTAGACCTTGGTCTGGTCGATCCCGTCGACCACTTTCTTGATCGGCCGGGTCACGTCCTTGTATTCGATGTTGCCGCCGACACTGACACTCCAGTGGTCGACCTCCCGGGTCTCGACAACGCGGTCATACACCGCGCGATTTTCCAGGGTGCCCGCGCTGACATTCAGCTCGCCACCCGCCTTGACCTTGGCGGCCTCGGTGATGAGTTGGCCCTGGCCTTTACCGGCGATCAAATTGACATTTCCGGCGCCGCTCAACTGGCTTGATTGCACCGTGGAGGTGTCCGTGGTCGTCACGTCCTTGTCCTTGGCGACCTGCCAGCCGCCGCCTGCGCGGTCCATGCCGCCAGTGTAGAACTGGCCAAGGCTGAGGCTGTTTTCCTCGACGAGCAGCAGGCTTTTATCCGCCTCGCTGAGCAATTCGATGGATTGGCCCGTGAGGTTCAAATCACCCTTGGTGGCCGTTACGTCGGAACCCTTGACCAGCAGATTATTGCCGGCGTTGATGTCCACGCTGCCGCCGGTGAGCTGGCTACCCTCGTGATTGAGTGTGTCCTCGGTGGTCAGGGTTTGGTTCTGGTTGTAGTTGATCCCGGCCTGGTATTGCTCCGATCCCTTGATCCCGGGCGCGGCTTCCTTGGTTTCGCCGGCGGAGGCGGAGAACCCGTGCTGGTCGGTCTCAGTGATGGTTTGGGCGGTGTTTTTGCCTGCCAGCAGGTTGATGTCGGCGGCCGCTTCGAGTTCGAGCCGGCCTTGTGCCGACACGTCGGAGCCAATCACGTTCAAGTCGCTGGCGCTTTGCAGCCGCAGATTGCTTTGCGACTGCACCTGGCTGCGGACCTGAGTGGTGGTGTTCTTGCGCTCGCGGGTCTGGTCCTTGAGCAGGCCAAACAGTTTGCTGTCGGTGACGGACCTGTCCGACGTCACCAGGTTTTGCGCGCCGTCGATGCTCAGGGCGCCGCTTGTGCTGATCAGCAGCGCATCCTTCGCGCCCACGACCTGGCTGCCGACGATAGCGACGTTTTCCGAGCGCAGCCGTAATGTACCGTTGGCCTCCACCAGGCTGCCGACCATCAGGTCTTCGTTGCGTTCGTCCTTCAGGTTTTCGCCGAAAAAACTGCCGGAGAGCAAGTCGCCTTCGTAGTCTTTTTGCCAGTTCTCCTGCACGACCCGGGTGTTGCCGATGTGCACCTTGCCTCCGGCATCCATTGACAGGTCGCCCTGGCTCACGACCTCGCTGCCGAGCACTTGCAGGTCCTGCTGGCTGCTCAACTGCATTGCGCCGCCACTGGTGAGGCTGCTACCGCGGGCGGTTTCGATTTTTTCGGTTTTATCGTAGTCGCCGCGCCAGAGGTTTTTGCGGTGGTTGAGGGTTTCGCGGGTCGCCTTGGCGTCATTGAGTGCATTCAGGCGCAGATCCTTGCCGGCCTCTGCCGTGAGGGTGCCGGCGGCGCTCGCTTTGGAGGCCTTGAGCTCTAGGTTGTCGCCGGCCTTGAGGGTCAAATCGGCAGTGGCCGTGAGAGTGCTGCCATGTTGCTGGACGCGGGTGTCAGTGGTTTTTTTGTCGTAGGTTTCGGTGGTGATGAACAGAAATTTTTTTTCCAGTTTTCCCGTTGTTCGGTTTTACGCGTACTGGTCAGGGCGTCGAGCCGCAGGTCACCCCCGGCGGTGGCGTCAATCTTGCGGCCGCTGACGTCGGTGGCGGTGAGTACCAGGTCATCCTTGGCCTGCAACTGCACGTCGCCGGTGTCGCTGTTCAACAGGGTGCGGTTGGCGTTGAGCGAATCTGCCTGGGTACTGCCGGTAATTTCCAGGTTGCCGGCCGAGGCCACCGCAAGGTCTGCCATCGCCAGCAACGGCGCGGCAACCTTGACCCCGGCGCCATCGACGGTGCTGATGATATTGATCCGCCCGGCCTGCATCGCGCCGAACAGTTGCGCGTCGACGGGCGGCCTGGCCGGCTGGCGTACTTGTTCGATCCGCAGATCGTTGTAGGCCACCTGGTTGAAACCCGTGATGACATTCAGGTCACCCCGTGCGTGGGTGCTGCCGGTAATGTCAATACGCGGTGCAATCAGGTCAAGGGCGCCGCCCATGTTGCTCAGCCCGCGATCACCGACTATCAGTTCGTTGCGCGCATCAAAGGTTGTGAGGCGTGCGAGACGTCCGTCTTCGAACTCCGGGCTGCCCACCACGAAAGCCGCTCGCGGTGTATTGATGAAGCTGGCGCCATTGACGTTGATGCCATTGGGGTTGGCCAACACATAGTCGGCGGCCCGGCCGAAGATCTCCTGCGGGCCGTTAATGCTTGAGCTGTTGCGACTGATTACTTCGTTGAGAATCACGCTGGCGTCGCGGCCATTGAACTGGGGGTTGGCACCCAGTTGCCCGGCCAATTGCGATTGGCCGGGCACCGTTGAGTTGTTCAGCACCAGCCCTTGGCGCTCAACGTCATAGTTCAGGAATTGGTTATGTGAGAGTCCTGCCGCGTTGGGGGCAACAATGTTGACCACCGGCATTCCTTGCTGGGCGGATACGGTGGCGCCGCCGGCAACCGGCACCACGTCAGCGGCCGCGATCGCCTGCAGGGAGTGGAGGGACACCAGGGCGCATATCGCCCGGCGCAGCGTCTGGCAGGGTTTGAGGTGGACTCTCGGGAAGCGTGTGGAAGGGTGCATAGCGATACCTTTTTGATTGTTGTTATGGGGTTCGCAGGCTCAGTTCAAGCAGCCAGAAACCGGGTTCTCTGCGCAAGGAAGGAGGGCCGTAAAGCCCGTGTTGGTAATCCAGGTCGAGTTGCCAGTGGGAGGTGCTCAAGCCGACGCCGACATTGGCCCCGGCCAGCCGCTGGCTTTCGGTACCCGCCACCCGCTTGCTCCAGCCCACATCCAGCCCAAGACGCGGGCTGAGGGTCCATTGCGCGCCGAGGTGGCGGGGCAGGCTCAGGGTGTTGCGCCACACCGCGCCATTGGCCGCCTGTACCAGGTCCTGACGAAAGCCGCGTACCGCGTAGTTGTCGGTCAGCAGCATCTGTTCCAGGCTGGGCAGTGGGTCGGGGCTGTATTGCAACGCCAGTTGGCTGTTCCAGCTCCATAGGGCGTCGCGGCCCTGGCGCCAGTAGCCGATGTCCGCGCGGTACTTGCGAAATTGCGCGCTGGGCAGGGCGCGCGACAGTCGTTGCTCGTCGCGGTCGGCGCCCAGCCAGTCCAGGCCCTGGGCGTAGCTCAGGTTGATGTTCCAGAGGCCGTCGCTGATTTTCAGCAGGTTAAGGCTGGCCTCGGCCACCGTCAGGCTCGGGCTTTGGATAGCCAGGTATTGGTCGGCGAAGTAACTCTGCGAGCGTTTTGAACTCAGGCGCAGCATGCCATTGAGCAACGTGCCTTGGTCGCGCCAGAGCAGGCGGTTGAGGCTGAGGCTGTATTGGGTGGTCTGGCCGTTGGCGCGGAAGGTCTGGCTCGGTAACTCGACCGGATAGCGGTACTGGGAGTGGCTGGCGCTCAGGGCCAGGGTCCAGAAGCCGTAGGGAATGTTGTAGTAAAGGCTTTGGCTGCGGCTGTAGGCGGACGTCTGGTCCAGGGTGGTGCTGGTGCTGAGGGCGACAAAATCGTTCAACCCCAAGGGGCTGTCGTAGGTCAGGGTCAGCGCGCCGTTGTGGCGCCCGATGTATTCGGTGCCACGGTTGTTGTAGCTTACGACCGCGCCCATCGGCGCCGCGCTGCTGCGGGGGCGAATGAGCAGCCGTGAGCCGCCGGGCAAGCTGCCGGGGCTCACGTCGGCGGTGAGGTCCAGGGAGCGCAGGCGGTTGAGCTGGTCGAGGCCCTGTTCCAGCTCCCGCAGTTGCAGCGGCTTGCCGAGCATGCCCGGGAAGGCACCTCGCAGGGAGATGGGCAGGTCGGGAGTGGCAAGCTCGATGCTCTCGACAAAGCCTTCCTCGATGATCACGTCCAGGCTTTGGCCGTCCTGTGGCCGTTGCACCAGGTAAGGCCGGCTGGCGATGAAGCCGGCCTCGGCATACAGCGCCGTCAGGGACGCCAGCAATTGGTTGATGCGGGTGACGCTCATGCAGTCGCTCATCAGCGGCTGAAGGCGTGCGTTGATCTGCGCCAAACTGAGCAGGGTATTGCCTTGCAACCTGAGTTTTCGGACCTGCCAGCACGGCTCGGCGGGGAGCGGTGGCGGCGGCCCCGACGCAGCCTGGGGTGGCAAGGAGCCGGAGCGCTCCAGCCGGCGCAAGCGTTGCTCCAGTTCCAGCTGTTCCCGGGTTCGCCGCTCAAGCTCCTGGGCTCGAGGGTCGGCAGCCAGGGTGGGTGTGGGGGTAAACAGCACGATTGCCAGGGCCGTGAGCATCCAGGACGCACGGATCTGGCACGGAATGTTGCAATGGCTGCTATACATGAGCGTTGCTTCTACAGGGTCTGATAAACGCGGAGTTTAAGTCGGTTTTCTCCTATAAATGCTGGGCGTGAGGTCTGAAAATCCTGTGGGAATTGAACTACGCAAGTAGGAAATATGGGTTATTTTTGTAGGAATTTGTTGCGTTCGACAGTGTTAGACATCACGACGACAATCCCCGTAGACTGCGCCTTTCAAGCCTCACAGGTGTCTTATGGAGTTTCTTGCCGAGTACGCAAGTTTTCTAGCTAAAACCGTCACCCTGGTGGTCGCGATTCTGGTGGTCCTCGCCAGTTTTGCCGCCCTGCGCAGCAAAGGGCGTCGCAAATCCGCCGGCCAGTTGCAGGTCAGCAAGCTCAATGATTTCTACAAGGGCCTGCGTGAGCGCCTGGAGCAGACCTTGCTCGACAAGGACCAGCTCAAGGCATTGCGCAAGTCCGAAAGCAAAACCGAAAAGAAGAACAGCAAGAAGAAACCCGAAGCCAAGCCTCGGGTGTTCGTGCTGGATTTCGACGGCGACATCAAGGCCTCGGCCACTGAAAGCCTGCGCCATGAAATCACCGCACTGCTGAGCCTGGCCACGCCCAAGGACGAAGTGGTACTGCGCCTTGAAAGCGGCGGCGGCATGGTTCACAGCTACGGCCTGGCGTCATCGCAACTGGCGCGTATCCGCGAGGCGGGCGTGCCGTTGACCGTGTGCATCGACAAGGTCGCGGCCAGCGGCGGCTACATGATGGCGTGCATCGGCGAGAAGATCATCAGCGCACCGTTTGCGATCCTTGGCTCGATCGGCGTAGTGGCGCAGTTGCCTAACGTCAACCGCCTGCTGAAGAAGCACGACATCGACTTCGAAGTGCTGACCGCCGGTGAATACAAACGCACCCTGACGGTGTTTGGCGAAAACACCGAGAAGGGCCGCGAGAAGTTCCAGGAAGACCTGGACATCACCCATCAACTGTTCAAGAACTTCGTGTCGCGCTACCGCCCGCAGTTGGCCATTGATGACGTGGCCACCGGTGAAGTCTGGCTCGGCGTCGCGGCGCTGGACAAGCAACTGGTAGACCAGTTGCAAACCAGCGACGAATACCTGGCGACCAAGGCCAAGACTGCCGAGGTGTTCCACCTGCACTATGCCGAGCGTAAAAGCCTGCAGGAGCGGGTAGGCCTGGCGGCCAGCGGCTCGGTAGACCGGGTGTTGCTGGCCTGGTGGAGCCGCCTGACTCAGCAGCGTTTCTGGTAGTACCTTGTAGGAGCTAGCTTGCTCGCGAAAAACCTGAGAGCGCCGCGGGGAGCCAGGCTCCCCGCGTTATCGTTAACGTCCATCGCGAGCAAGCTCGCTCCTACAGTTGGGTATCGGTGCAGCGGGGATCGGGTTCTTCATCAACATCCCCACCACCAGCGCCCCCAGCAAGCCCAACAACCCTGCCACCCACAACACCGCGCTGAACCCGCCGACAAACGCCTGCCGCGCCAGTGGCTGCACCATCCCGCGTGCCGTTTCAGGCAGCAGCGCCATGGCCGCCGGCATATCGCCCGCCACCACCCGTGAAGCAATCCCCGCAACCTGTTCCTGCCACTGCGAGCCCAGGCTGGTGTGCAGCAGCTTTTCGCTATGGCTGCTCAACAAAGCCCCATACACACCGATCGCCAACATGATCGCGCTGAAGCGCATGGTGGTGCTCATGCCCGACGCCATGCCGGCGCGGTCCCGTGGCACGCAGGCCATGATGTTTTTCTGGGTGTCGCCATTGAGCAGCCCGGCACCGGCCCCCGTGACCGCTATCGCCAGGGCGAACGGCAGATAACCGCCGACATTCACCGCCCAGGCACTCAGCAGGTTGCCGCACCCCACCAACGCCAGTCCTGTCGCCATCATCGTTGCCGGGGCAAAACGGCTGGCCAGGCGTGCGCCAATCCGTGGGCAAATCAGCATGGTCATGGCAAACGGCAGCATGCCCAACCCCGAGGCGATCGCGGAGAACCCCAGGCCGTTTTGCAGGTAGAACGGCAGCAACGTCATCATCACCTGGGCGCAGCCGGCGTAGGCGAACATCCCCAGCAGCGCACCGATGAAGCGCGGGTGCTTGAATAACTGCAGGTCCACCATGGGTCGCTGTTGCAAGCGTTCGGCGAGTACAAACAAACCCAACAACGCCGCGCCGCCCAGCAGCCGCGCGTAAGTCAGCGGGTTGTCCCAGCCGATGCGGTTGGCTTCGATCAGGCCCCAGATCAAACACAGCAAGCTGGCGCTGAAGGTCAGGCTGCCCCAGGGATCAAGCCTTGCGGACTGGGCGTCGCGAGACTCCGGAATCGCGCGCAGCACCAACCCCATCAACACCAGGCCGACCGGCAAGTTGAGATAGAAAATCCAGCGCCAGCCCAGGTACTGGGTGATCAAACCGCCGAGGGTCGGCGCGGCGGTCATCGCCACGCCCATGCACGCGCCCCAGAAGGCCCAGGCCTTGGCGCGCTCCACTTCGTCATGAAACGTATGGCCGATGGAAGCCAGGGCCGAGGTCAGCAGCAGCGCCGCACCGACACCTTTGACGGCGCGGGCGATATCCAGGAACAACGCATTCGGCGCCGCGCCGCAACCGATGGACGCGAGGATGAAAATACTCAGGCCCCAGATCAGGGTTTTCTTGCGCCCAAAGCGGTCGGCAATGCTCCCGGCCGGCAATAACAGGGCGGCGAAGGCCAGCATGTAGGCGCTGACTACCCATTCGATATCGGCAAAATTCGCCCCCAGGTCCCGGGCGATGCTCGGCAGGGTCACGGCGACGATATTGGTGTCGAGCACGATCAGCGAACACACCCCGGAGGCAGTCAGCAGCGTGACACGTGGGCTGACCTTGCTCATGGTTGCACCGAAGCCACCGCCGCCAGGGCGATTTCATCATCGTGGGCCGGGGTGTCTGCGCTGATGCCGATGGCGCCCACTACCTGGCCTTCGAGGATGATTGGCTGTGCGCCTTTCATCATCAGCAGGCCGGCGGTGACGGCTGCCTGGCGCCCGCCGTTGATGGCGTTTTCCAGATCGGCCGACGGCCGTTTGAACAGCGCCGAGGTGCGGGCCTTGCCTTGGGCCAACTCAATCCCGGCGACCACCGGAGCGCCGTCCATGCGGGTGGTGAGGATCGGCCAGCCGCCATCGTCGACAATCGCCAGCGCGCAGGGCCAGCCTTTTTCAGCGGCCGCTTTACGGGCCTGCGCGGCGATCTGCTGGGCGGTAGCCAGGGTCAGTATTGCCTTGTGAGCAATGGAGGCAGGCGGTTCGGCGGCCATTGCCGAGGGCAGGGTGACCAGCCCTGCGAGTGCCAGTATCAGGGATTTGACTAACATGGGGGTGCCTCTCTACTGTGAGCGTGCGCCCAGCTTAGTCCCGCCGAGTCTTGGCTTTATTAGGCGTGACAGTGATCTTCATTACCTTTGAGCTAATCCTGCGATGGAAATACGTCATTTCCGCTACTTTCTGGCGGTTGCCCGGCAACGCAATTTCACTCGGGCCGCCGAACAGCTGGGCATCGCCCCGCCGACCCTGAGTCGGCAGATCCAGGACATGGAAAACACCCTCGGTACGCGCTTGTTTATCCGCCAGCAGCGCGAAGTCAGCCTCACCGAAGCGGGTGCGGCGCTGTTGATCGAGGCTGAGGCCACGGTGCGTCAGTTCGAATTCGCCCAGCGCAATGCCCAGCGCGCCGGGCGCGGTGAGATTGGTCACATAGAGTTGGGGTACGTTGCGTCGGCGGTCTATTCAGGCCTGTTGCAGCGCCAGGTGCAGTCGTTCTGTGGGAACTTCCCCGACGTGAGTCTGAGCGTGCGCGAAAGCCCGATGGCGACGTTGCCGGGGCTGGTCGCGGAGGGGCGCTTCGATATTGGTTATATCCGCTCGCCGATGACATTACCCGAGGGCGTCGAGGCGGTGCGCTTGAACAGCGAAGGGTTTGTGTTGGCGTTGCCGCAGGATTCCTGGCTGCTGGGATTAAAGGCGATCAGTTGCGAGCATCTGCAAAACGAGACCTTTATCTTGCCCGAGCAGATCAGCGGCACGCTGCAGGTTGCCGCGCAGGGTGGTTATGCGCCTCGGTTGGGGCCGCAGCCGGGCGGGTTGGTGGCGGTGATTGCGTTGATGTCACTGGGGCAGGGCGTGGCGGTGGTGCCGGAGTCGGTGGTGGGGCATGTGAGCTTGCCGAACGTGGTGTACCGCACGATTGAAGGCAGTGAGGCGTCGTCGTGGCTGTCGCTGATTCACCGGCGCTTTGAAAAGGCGCCGGCGGTGGCGCGGTATATCGAGCAGGTCAAACAAACTCCAAACCTCCCGTAGCAGCTGTCGAGCCTTGGCGAGGCTGCGTGGCGGTGTGTCTGATGTACCGCTACGCAGCCTCGCCAAGGCTCGACAGCTGCTACGGAGGTGGTGATGGTTGGGTTAGATCAGTCGGGGTTGAATCGAATCCGCCAATCGCGTCAGTATCAAGCAGCACGACACGGCTCCGGCATCCAGCACACCCAGCGAGCGCTCGCCCAGGCGGCTGGCGCGACCAATCTTTGCCACCAGATCCTTGGTGGAATCCCGCCCCCGCGACGCCGCACTTTTCATCGCGTCCAGCGCCTCACTGAACGACGCCCCCGACCCATGGGCCTGCTCAAACGCCTTCACCGCCGGAATCAAGGTGTCCATCAAACACTTGTCACCCACGCCGGCTTCGGTGATGTCCTGCAACGACGTCAGCCCGCCCCGTAGCAAATGCCCAAAGGTCGCCGCATCAATCTCTTCGCTGCCCCGCACCTCATCCGCCATACCGATAAACAGGCTGCCATACAGCGGCCCCATGGAGCCGCCGATGCCTTCCATCAGGCTCAGCGTCAACTCGTCCAACGCTTCGGCCAGGGTCAACTGGCGGCCTTCAATGGTGCGTCCGCAATGCGCGAACCCCTTGGCCATGTTGATGCCGTGGTCGCCATCGCCAATGGCACCGTCGACTTCGCTCAGGTATTCGCGGTTGGCAACGATCACGCTCACCAGGTCGGCAACGATGGCGCTGCCGTCATGGGTGGAGAAATGCTGGCTCATGGTTTATTCCGCCTGGGTCATGCCGATGGAACGGCAGGGTTGGTCGATCAGGGTTTTCAGCTCGGCGTCCAGGCCCAGCAACGTCAGGGTCACGCCCATCATTTCCAGTGAGGTGAAGTAGTTGCCCACGTAGCAGCGGTGAATCTTCAAGCCCCTGGCCTGCAACTGACGTTCAACCTCGGCGTAGAAAATGTAAAGTTCCATCAC
This sequence comes from Pseudomonas sp. LBUM1641, assembly GCF_059716235.1. NCBI lineage: Bacteria > Pseudomonadati > Pseudomonadota > Gammaproteobacteria > Pseudomonadales > Pseudomonadaceae > Pseudomonas > Pseudomonas sp. LBUM1641. The sequence continues at coordinate 4,257,094 of NZ_CP166815.1, read as the reverse complement.
CGGCGTCGCGCCCAGACCCGAGACCAGCACCACCACGCTGTCATCCTGGCTGAAGTCACGGTCGGCGAGGATCGGCGCGAGCATGCGCGCGGCCATGGCTTCGGCGGATTCGATGGCGATCACCTCGATGCCCGGTTCGCCGTGGTGGCCGATGCCCAATTCCATCTGCCCGTCAGGAATCTGGAAGTTCGGCTTGCCCACCGCCGCGATGGTGCAGGGCGTGAGGCCGATGCCGATGGAGCGGCAGTTGTCGACGGCCTTCTGGGCGACACGAATCACCCCGTCCAGATCGTAATGCTGGGCAGCAGCTGCACCGCCGACCTTCCACATGAAGATCTCGCCTGCCACCCCGCGACGCTTGGCGATGTCGGCCTTGGGCGCCGAAGCCACGTCGTCGTTGGCGACCACGGTGCGGATCTGCATGTCCTTGCTGGCGGCCATTTTCATTGCCAGCTTCACGTTCATGTTGTCGCCGGCGTAGTTGCCGTACAGGCACGCCACGCCAGCGCCATGGTCGGCGGCGCGGAAGGCGTCGAAGAAGCTTTTGGCGGTGGGAGAGGAGAAGATTTCGCCGACGGCCACGGCGTCTACCAGGCCGGGGCCGACATAGCCGAGGAAGGCCGGTTCATGGCCGGAACCGCCGCCGGTCACGATGCCCACGCGGCCCTGTGGCGACGGCTTGGACTTGCCGATCACCCGTGGATTTGCTTCGTATTGGCGCAGCTCGGGGTGCGCGACCAAGATGCCCCGCAGCATGTCCTCGACCACCTGATCCGGATCGTTTATCACTCGATTCATAACGCGGTTTCCTGTTTTTGTTTTGATCAACTGTAGGGGCGAGCTTGCTCGCGAAAAACCAGAGAGCGCCGCGTTGATTCAGGACGCGAGCATTATCGTTAACGACTTTCGCGAGCAAGCTCGCTCCTACAGTAAAAGCGGTTTTGGCGTGTTTCAGGGTTCCAGCACGACTTTAAGCGACTTGTCCCCGCGTTCCATCACCGCAAACGCTTCCTTGAAGTCTGCCAGGGCAAATTTGTGGGTCACTACATCGCGCATGTCGATCTTGCGGTTACCGATAAAGTCGATGGCGCGCGGGTACATGTACGGCCCGAGGTGTGAGCCCAGCACGTCCAGTTCCTTGCGGTCGCCGATGATCGACCAGTCCACCGTGGCCTCGTCGTTGAACACGCTGAACTCCACAAAGCGCCCCAGCTTGCGCAGCATCGCCAGGCCCTGGTTCACCGCCTTGTGGTGCCCGGTGGCCTCGATGTAAATGTCGCAACCGTAGCCATCGGTGATTTCGCGAATCTTCGCCATCACGTCGACTTCGGCCGGGTTCCACACTTCATCCGCACCCATGCGCAGGGCGAGGGCGGCGCGCTCGGGTTTCATGTCGAGCACGATGAGTTTTTTCGGGTTGCGCATGCGCACCGCGCCGATGATCCCCAGGCCCAACGTACCGGCGCCGGCCACTACCACAATGTCGTCGAAATCCACATTCGCCCGCTCCGCTGCGTGCAGTGAGCAGGCCAGCGGTTCGATCAGGATGGCTTCGTCCGGGGCAATCGAGTCCGGGACTTTGTGGATGATGCCTTCCTTGGTGAAGATCATGTACTGGGCCATGGCGCCCTGGACGTTGTTCTGGAAACCGTACAAGTCGTGTTTCTGGCACATCCAGTACTGCCCGTGGTTGCAGAAGCGGCAGCCCCAGCACGGCACGATCTGTTCGGAAATCACCCGGTCGCCGACCTTCACCCCACGTTTTTCCGCGCCTGGGCCGAGGGCAACCACGCGGCACACGAATTCGTGGCCGGGAATCATCGGCGGCTTCACGTAGCGCGGCTGCTCGGCGTCGCCCCAGAACGACGGCGCGCCGCGATAGGTCTTGATGTCGCCCATGCAGATGCCGCACAGCTCGACCTTGGTCAGGATCTCGTCGGGGCCGGGCGTCGGCACGTCGACGGTCTCCAGGCGATAGTCTTCGGGCCCATGGCAGACCACGGCCTGCATGGTTTTTGGAATGACGGGTGACAGTTGCTCTGGCGTGCGTTCGGTAACGGTAGACATGACGATAAACCTCACGACAAAAGATGAATTACTGGATGCTGTAGCCGCCGTCGATCACCACGTTTTCGCCGGTGATCATTTGTGCGGCGTCGCTGAGCAGGTACAACGCCAGCCCGGCGATTTCTTCCGGCTGGGCAAAGCGGCCCGCCGGGATCTGCAATTTGGCCCGTTCCCCCAGCTCGCCGGCCCAGGCCTTTTTGCCCAGGGCGGTTTCGACGATGGTCGGGGAGATGGCGTTGACGTTGATGTGGGGCGCCCATTCCATGGCCAATACCTTGGTCATGCCGACCACGGCGGCCTTGCTGGCGCAGTACGCGACGTGACGGTCCAGGCCGATCACCGCCGCTTGGGAGGCGAGGTTGACGATGCGTCCGCTGCCCTGGGCCAGCATGTGTTTGGCGCAGGCCTGGGCCACGAAGAAGCTCGCCTTGAGGTTGATGTCGAGGGTGGTGTCCCAGGCGTTTTCGCTGACGTCCAGGGCCTTGTCCAGCAGCGCGACGCCGGCGCTGTTGACCAGGTAATCCAGGCGTTTGAAGTGATCGAATACGTAGTCGACGGTGCTGTGCACCTGGTCGAGTTGACGCAGGTCGACGGCGATGCCGATGTTCCCGGCGCCGAGGCTGGCGGCGACTTCGACCACGGCCGGGTCACGGTCGAGCAGGGCGACGCGTGCGCCGCGTTCCACCAGCAGGCTGGCACAAGCCAGACCGATCCCGGCGGCCCCGCCGGTGATCACGGCGCAGCGGCCGGTGAGGTCGAAGGCTTGATTCCAGAATCCAGACATGAACATGACTCCATTTTTCAGATCGGTGGAGATCCAATGTGGGAGCGGGCTTGCTCGCGAAAGCGGTGTATCAGGTGGCACATCTGTTGAATGATCCACCGCTTTCGCGAGCAAGCCCGCTCCCACACTTGACCAGGTTTCAAGTCAAAACTTACTTCGTGCCGCTGACCTGCTGATACAGCGCATCCGCATTCGCATTGGTCACCGGCACCCACGGCAGGATGTAGTTCTTGGCGGTGCCGTCACCCCATTTCACGTCCTTGCCATAGCGTTCCCAGATCACCGACTGCGGCTTGTAATCCTTGCCCGCCAACGCTCGCAGCGCCACATCCAGCGCGCCTTGAGACTGGGCCTGGGCGTCTTGCAGGAAGGTGGTCACCTCATCTTTCTTCGCGGCCTGGATCGCATCCGGCATGCCGTCGATGGAGGTCACCGGCACATCCTTGGACGACAACCCATGGGACTTCAATGCCTGCACCGCGCCGAGGGCCATGTCATCGTTTTGCGCGATTACCCCGTTGATGCCTTTGGGGTGGGCGTTCAGCCAGTCTTCAGTCAGGGCCAGGGCCTGGGCGCGGTCCCAGTTGGCGGTTTTCTTCTCGATGATCTTGATGTCCGGGTGCTTGCCCAGCACTTCCATCTCGCCCTTTTCCCGGTCGATCTGTGCCGACTGGCCAATCGGGCCCTGGATGATCACGACGTTGCCTTTGCCCTTGAGTTTGTCGACCATGGCCTGGGCCTGGAGGCGGCCGCCTTCCACGTCGTCGTTGCCGACATAAGGCACGTTGGCGTCCGCCACCTTGGTGTTGGAGGCGATCACCACCACGTCATTGCTCATGGCCGCCTTAACGGTGCCGACGCCGGCCTTGGTGTCGATGGGCACAAACAGGATCGCGTCGTAGTGCTGGGTCACCATGTTTTCAATCTGGTTGTTCTGGGTCAGGGCGTCGTAGTTGCCGTCGAACACGGTCAGTTGCACGGTGCCGTCTTTGACGGCCGGGTGTTCCTTCAACTCGCGTACCCAGTTCTGCATGAACTGGCCCTTGAGCCCGTACACCGCGGCGCCGATCTTGTAGGTCTTGCCATCGGCAGCCAGGGCAATGCTGCTGGCGAGCAGGGAGAGTGCCGCGACGGCGGCCAGGGAAATACCAACTTTCATGATGAGAACTCCGCTTATTGTTGTAGGTCGTTCAGTTCGGTTTCGAGGAAAATCGACTAGCGTTTTTTCTTGCGCCACACATCAATCAGGACTGCGAACACGATGATCAGGCCCTTGGCGACCTGCTGGTAATAGGACGACACGCCGAGCAGGTTCAGGCCGTTGTTGATCACGCCGATCAACAGCGCACCAAACAGCGTGCCGACAATCGTGCCGGTGCCGCCCGACAGGCTGGTGCCGCCGATCACCACGGCGGCAATCGCGTCCAGCTCATATGAGGTACCAGCCTGGGGCAGGGCGGAGGTGGTGCGTGCCGACAGCACCACACCGGCCAGCCCGGCGAGCAACCCCGAGACCACGTACACCGAAAACATCACCTTGCGCACGCCGATCCCGGAGGTGCGCGCGCTCTTCTCGTTGCCGCCCACCGCGTACACATAACGGCCGTAGGTGGTGTAGCGCAGCACCATCCAGAAGATCAGCGCGACCACGGCGAAGATCACGATGGGCACGCCAATCGGGCCGATCTTGCCGATGCCCAGCGCGAGGTACGCGTCGGGGAGGTCGGTGATTGGGCTGCCGTCGTTGAGGATGAAGGTCATGCCCCGGGCAATGCTCAACATGCCCAAGGTCGCGACAAAGGGCGGGATCGACAGGTTGGCGACCATAAAGCCGTTCACCACCCCGAGCATCGCCCCGGCGAACATCCCGGCGCTGACCGCGGCCAGCACGCCATACCCCTGGGTCGCGACCATGGCGCTGCACAACCCGGCAAACGCCAGGATCGAGCCCACCGACAGGTCAATACCCTTGGTCAGGATCACGTAGGTCATGCCCACGGCGAGAATTCCGTTGATCGAGGTCTGGCGCAGGATGTCCATCCAGTTGCGCCAGGTCATGAAGTACTCGCTGGCGAAGGCCATCACCAGGCACAGCAGGATAAACACCAGCGGCAGGCCGAAGCGGTCGAGGGACAAGCGCAGGCGACTGCGGGGTGCGGTCGTGATGGGGGCGGCTGCAGGTGTAGAAAGTGATTTGGCATTCATGAGGCAAGACTCAACAAGGCTTCCTGGGAAAGGGCGGTATCGCTGCTGATGGTCACCAGCCTTCCGCCTTTGAACACGGCAATACGGTCACTCAGGTGCAGCAATTCCGGGGCTTCGGACGACACCACAATCGCCGCGCCACCGGCGCGCACGAACTGGTCCAGCAGGTGATAGATCTCCTGCTTCGCGCCTTCGTCGATGCCCCGGGTCGGCTCGTCGCACAGCAGGCAGATCGGCTGGGTCGACAGACATTTGGCGAGCACCACTTTTTGCTGGTTGCCGCCGCTCATGGATTCCACTGGGAGGTCCAGGGAGGTGGTCTTGATCTGCAGGCGCTTGACCATGTCCTGGGCCAGCTGGTTTTCCTTGCGCGCATTGATCAGCGACCAGCTCGACAGCTGCTTGTACGCCGACAACGCAATGTTCGAGAGGATACTGCCGCTGAGCACCAGGCCGCTGTCCTTGCGGTCTTCGGTGACCAGTGACATGCCGGCCTGGATCGTTGCCTTGGGCAGGCCGATGGGCATCGGTTTGCCTTGCAGGGTCACGCTGCCGGAGTCCGGAGTGGTCAGGCCGTAGATGCAGTTGAGGAATTCACTGCGGCCCGATCCCATCAGCCCATAGATGCCCAGGATTTCGCCCTGGCGCAGTTGCAGGCTGATGTCCTGGAACTCGCCGGCGCGGCTCAGGCTGTCGACATCCAGGCAGCATTCGGCGGCGCATTCGCGGCCGACCTTGTGGTCGATGCGGGTGAGTTCCTGGCCCACGATGCCGCGTACCAGGTGGGCGCGGTCGATATCGGCCATGCGCCCGGTCTCAACGAAGGCGCCGTCGCGAAAGATGCTGTAATCGTCGGCGATTTGCGCCAGTTCACTGAGGCGGTGCGACACATAGATGATGCCGGCACCACGGGCGGTGAGGCGGCGGATTGCCTTGAACAGGGTTTCGGCCTCGCGCTCGCCGATGGCCGAGGTGGGCTCGTCCATGATCATCGCCTGGCAGTCGTGGCTGAATGCCTTGGCGATCTCCACCAACTGGATCTGCGCCACGCTCAGGCGATGCATGGGGCTGGTGGCGTCGACGTCGAACTCCAGGCCTTCCAGCAGCTCGCGAGTGCGCCGGTTGAGTTCCTTGCTGTCGACGATGCAGCCGGCGCGGCGCGGTTCGCGGCCCAGCCAGATGTTTTCGGCGACGGTCATGTAGGGAATGGGTTCCAGCTCCTGGGTGATCATCGCGATTCCCGCCGCTAATGCTTCGCTGGGGCGGTTGAACTGAACGGGTGAGCCGTTGAGCAGGATGGTCCCGGCGTCACGCTGGGTGATGCCCATCAGGATGCTCAGGAAAGTCGATTTTCCTGCGCCATTGCCGCCGCACAGGGCGTGGACGCTGCCGGCCCGCAGAGAGAGGCGCCCCTCACGCAGGGCAGGGATCCCGGCGTAAGCCTTGGCGACGTGTTCAGCCTGGAGCAGTAATGGCGTGGCCATCGGCGTGTCCTCGTGCTGTGAATTCTTATTAGGTCGCACAGTCATGTTTCGCTGTGAGCATATGTGTATCAAATGAAATTCTGATCAGTCAATCTCTTTCACTGAAAAGTTGTAAATGGGTGGTTTTGCGCAAAGTATGCCGATTTAGAGGGCTTTGACTGTAAGGTCAGCTAAATCTTGCTTGACAGGGCGCCTGGAATATCCGAGAAATGACTGAGCGAAATTTCATTGAGTGATCATATGATCATTCGAAAGTACCCAAAACGGCAGCGGAGCCAAACGCCATGAACACACCTTTCCCGGTGGCTATCGGATGCGATGAAGCGGGTTATGAGCTCAAAGAACTGTTGAAGCGCCATATCGAGGCGCTGGGTTACCCGGTGACCGACTTCGGCACCCACTCCACGGCCCCGGTGCTGTACCCGGACATCGCCCTGGCGGTGGCCACGGCGATCAACGCCGGTGAACAGCGGCTGGGGGTGCTGGTGTGCGGCACCGGTATCGGCATGGCCATCTCGGCCAACAAAGTCCTGGGGATTCGTGCGGCCCAGGCCCACGACACCTATTCGGCGGAGCGGGCGCGCAAGAGCAACGATGCGCAGATCCTGTCCATCGGTGCACGGGTGATCGGTGCGGAACTGGCCAAGAGCATCGTCAAGTCCTTCCTGGAGTCGGAGTTCGAAGCCGCGCGTTCCGGGGCCAAGGTCGACCGCATCAACGCGATCGAGCGTGACGGGCATCAGTAGTGGACGGAACGGGGCAAGAGTCGGGAGAATGCGCCTTTGACACCGAAACGGAAGCCCGTGCCCATGAGTGACAGTACCCAGCGCATCGCCAGCGACATCGACCTGATGACCGAAGTGGCGATGCTCTATTACCTTGAGAACGTCACTCAGGAAGCCATCGCCAAGCGCTTCGACCTGTCCCGGGCAAAAGTCAGCCGCCTGCTCAAACGCGCACGGGATGAAGGCATCGTCGAGGTGCGGGTGTTGCAGCATCCGGCGATGAACAACGAATTGGAACAGGCGCTGGTGGATCGTTTCCAGCTGGACCGCGCCTTGATCGCGGTCGACCACAGCGACCCCGACACCCAGCGTTCGGCGGTTGCGAGCCTGGTGGCCAACTACCTGAACAAAACCCTCAGCGACGGCATGATCGTCGCGGTCGGCATGGGCCGTAACGTTGGCGCGGTGGCCGATAACGTGTTCCTGCCGGTGACCCGCAATTGCACGTTTGTGTGCGCCATCGGCGGTTCGCTCAAGGCGGGCGAATACATGAACCCCGACCACATCTGCCGGCGCCTGGCCCTGCGTTTTGGTGGCGAAAGTGAAAGCTTGTACGCCCCGGCTCTGGTGGCTAATCCGGAACTGCGGGGCGTGTTGATCAGCAACGATACCGTGCGTTCTACCCTTGACCGTGCCCGCCGTGCCGACATGGCACTGATCGGCATCGGTGACATGAGTGAAAATAGCAACATGGTGCGCATGGGGTGGTTTTCACCGCAGGAGATTGCTCAGGCGCGTTTGTCCGGCACGGTTGGGGACATGATGGGGTATGACTTTATCGACATTCATGGCCAGCCGGCGGTCAACGCGATTCAAGGGCGGGTGATCGGGTTGACGGTGCAGGAGCTGTTCCGGATTCCGGATGTGGTGGCGATTGCCAGTGAAAATACCAAGGCGGCGGCGACGTTGGGGGCGTTGCGGTCGGGGGTGATCAATACGCTGGCGACCACGGTGACCAATGCTCATACCATCCTGGCGCTGGATGATGCGACGCGCAAAGGCTGACCTGGGCGATAGGTCACGTTTTTTGGATTGGGTGTATATCCGTTATTTTTGTTATGGCTGAAATGGGTTCCGCTCTTACAGCGGCTCACTTTTGAACAGCGCAAAAGTAAGCAAAACGCTCTTGCCCCACCACTCGGCACCTCGCTTGGGCTCGGTGTGCCCGCACTCCGGCAGCACGAAGCGGGCCGCCGCGACGGGGCGTCCCTGCCCCGTCGCGGCTAAACCGGCGTCCTGCCGGTTTACCCGCTCCGTACTGCCTGCGTTCGGCCAGCGTGGTTTAACGGGGCGCCTAAGATCAAGATCACAAGCAGATCAAGGGCACAGCGGCCTACCGGCCGGCTTGAGTGTGGTGAAGCAACAGCAACAGCCAAATCAAAAGCTAAAGCGGGCACGGTCCAAATGTGGGAGCGGGCTTGCTCGCGAAGGTCGTTAACGATGACGTTGGCATCCTGACTCAACGCGGCGCCCTCAGGTTTTTCGCGAGCAAGCCCGCTCCCACATAAAAGCAGCTTTGCTTTTGCTTTTAACACTCAAGCCGGCCTGTAGGCCGCTGTGCTCTTGCTTTTGATCTGCTTTTGATCTGACTGCCCCATTCAGCCCGAGGCCGAACGCAGGTATTGCGGAGCGGGTAAACCGGCAGGACGCCGGTTTAGCCGCGCCGGGCCATGGATGGCCCGTCGCGGCGGCCCGCGGAGTAATGCCGGAGTGAGGGAACACCGAGCCTAAGCGAGGTGCCGACAGGCGGGGCAGAGCGTTTTGGTTACTTTGCCGCTTTTGCAAAGTGACTCGCTGTAAGAGCGAAACCATAGGTGGCCGTTACCTAAATAACGGATATGTACCCAGCCCAGCCCAGCCCAGCCAGCCCCAACCCCAAATGGCAACTGAACCGTCAAGGCTTCCACACCTGCACATCCTGCGCATCCACCGCCTTGGGCAACAACCCCGCCTTGAAAAAAGCATCGGCAATCTTCTGCTGTTCACCCAGTTGATCCAGCGCCACCGGCTGCACCTCATAACTACGATGAGCGTTGGCGGCCTCGACGGTGTCCACATCCAGGTTGCCCCACAACGGGCCAAGCACTTTCGCAGCATCACGCGGGTGACTCTTCACCCACTCGCCAGCCTTGTGTAATTGCTCGTACACCACGTTCAGCACTTCTGGATGCGCCTTGGCGTAGGGCGTGCCCGTCAGGTAGTAGCGCTTGTAGCTGGCAAGCCCAGTACCGTCCGCGAGGGTGCGGGTCGGCAGTTGGCGCTGCACGCTGCTGAGGAAGGGTTCCCAGGTGACCCACGCATCAACCTTGTTGTTCTCGAACGCCGCGCGACCGTCGGCAGGCGTCAGGTACGCCGGCTCGATATCGGAGAAGGCCAGGCCTGCCTTGTTCAGGGCGGCGATCAGCAGGTAGTGAGTACCGGCAGCCTTGGTCACGGCGATTTTCTTGCCTTTCAAATCCGCCAGTTGCTGGATCGGCGAATCCTTACGCACCACAATCGCCTGGGCTTGGGGCGAGGGCGCTTCCTGGGCAAAGTAGGTGAGCTTGGCCTGGGCGGCCTGGGCGAAGATCGGCACGGTGTCGGCTACGTCGGCGCTGATGTCGACGTTGCCGACGTTCAGTGCTTCCAGCAGTGGCAGGCCACTGGGGAACTCGTGCCACGTCACGTCGATGCCGTCGGCCTTGAGGGCTTTTTCCAGGGTGCCCTGGGTTTTCAGCAGGGTGATCAGGGTCGAGGATTTCTGGTAGCCGATGCGCACAGTTTCCTGGGCTTGAGTGCTCAGGGCGGTGCAGAGGCCCAGCGTGGCCAGGCCAGTGATGAAAAGGCGATGGAGCGAAAACAGGGGCATGGCGTGCTCGACTCTTAATGGATTAAGGTCAGCTTATTGTTCTAAAAATTATTCGATAAATAATTTTTCGGTCTTAGCTTAGGGCTTTACCGGATGGCCTTTCAACGTCAGGGAAAAGGAGGCTGCATGCGCCCTGGAAAGGATGACCGGCCTATGAAAACCAGCTTCGCAGCCACCGCGCTTTCATTGTCATTACTGGCACTCGATTCACAGGCACAGGAGACACCCATGCTGACCATCACGCCCAACGGTTCCTAGCCTTCTGCAAAAGGCCCTGCGGATTATTTCACCGGCACGGTACGCGTCGACTCACCTTTCAAGGGCACCGACGCGGCACGCGTCACCGGGGCCTTCGTCATCTTCGAACCCGGCGCGCGTACCGCTTGGCACACCCACCCGCTGGGTCAGACGCTGATCGTGACTGCAGGCCTGGGCCAGGTTCAGAAATGGGGGCAACCGGTAAGATCAATCCGTCCCGGCGACACGGTTTGGATTGCGCCCGGGGTCAAGCATTGGCATGGCGCCACGGCGAACACCGCCATGACCCATATCGCGATTAGCGAAATGCTCGACGGCAAGGTGGTGGACTGGATGGAACAGGTCAGCGACTCACAGTACGCGGCGCAGTAATCCGCTTCACCGCCGCAACTGCGGCTCGCCTTCAATACAACTCACCAAAAACTCCATCACCACCTTCACCGAAGGCGAGCGGCGCATATCCGGATACACCGTCAGCCAGATATCGCGAACCGGGCCTTCGGTGTTCGTTGCCAGCCGCACCAATGCCGCGTCGTGATCACCCACCAGCGTGGGCAACACCACTGCACCCACTTGGGACCGGGCAGCCATTTGCTGGGTGATCAGGTCGCTGGCGGCGAAGGCAATCGTGCGGTTGCCGCGTACCTGATGCATCCACGCCTGTTGGGGCAGGTGGTCGCGGGTGGCGTCATAGGCAATGAACGTCCACTGTTCAGCGGGTAGTTGTTTGAGCTCGGGCGTGGCATAGAGCCCGAAACGCACGGCGCCGACCTTTCTGCGTACCAGCGCTTCCTCATCGGGACGCACCGTGCGCAGGGCAATGTCGGCTTCGCCTTTGTCAAGGGCGGCGAGCGTTGTCGAGGACATCAACACGATATTCAGCTTGGGATACTGCGCCCTGAAGCGTGCGACGTGGGGCGCGATGCAGTGGATGGCAATCGACGGTGGGCAACTGACACGCACGGTGCCGGCCACTTCGATCGAGGCCACGCGGGACAGGCGCATCACTTCGGTGGCCATGTCGCCCATGCCTGCCGCCAATTTCGCCAGTGCCCGGCCTTCCTCGGTGAGCGGCCGGCTGCGGGGCAGGCGGTCTACCAGTTTGACACCGAGGGCTTTTTCCAGGGCATCGACGCGGCGGCCAACGGTGGCGTGTTCCACTTGCAGCTCGCGGGCGGCAGCCGACAGCGACTGGGTGCGCGCCAACACGGTGAAGAAATACAGGTCCTGCCAGTCGAACATCGGGTTATTTCCGCACGGAGGGTGGGATGTATTGGGGAATTCTCGTACAGAGTAGCGGCTTTTACCATGGCGCATTCCCACCGCAAACGGAGTTGTCCCGTGATGAAAGCCCTTACCCTTGAAACCTACGGCGGCCCTGAGGTCGTTCAACTGCGCCTTGATGTGCACAAACCCCAGGTGACCGCCGGCCATGTACTGGTCAAGGTGGCCTGTGCCGGGATCAATTTCATGGATGTGCACACCCGCCAAGGCAAGTACGCCAAGTCGGTGACCTACCCGGTACGGCTGCCGTGCACTCTGGGTATGGAAGGGGCGGGTGTGGTGGTGGCGGTGGGCGAGGGCGTGAGCCATTTGGCTCCGGGTGATCGGGTGGCCTGGTGCATTGCCTGGGGCGCGTTTGCTGAATACGCCAGCGTACCCGCCGCGCGGGTGGCGCAAATTCCGAATGCGATCGGCTTCGATCAAGCAGCTGCGGCGATGTTCCAGGGCTGCACGGCTCACTACCTGATTGAAGATGTCGCGCGGTTGCAGGCGGGCAACCGCTGCTTGATCCACGCGGCTTCCGGCAGCATCGGCCAGTTGCTGGTGCAAATGGCCCACCGGCTCGGCGCCACGGTGTTCACCACCGGCAGCAGCGCCGAAAAGTGCGCGATTGCGCTGCAGCGTGGCGCCGATCAGGCCTGGCAATACGACGGGTTTGCCGAGCGGGTGTTGGAGGCAACGCAGGGGCAGGGCGTGGATGTGGTGTTCGATTCGGTGGGCAAGGCCACCTTGCGCGAGAGCTTCAGGGCGTGCCGCACGCAAGGGTTGATCGTCAATTACGGCAATGTCTCGGGCTCGATCACTGATCTGGACCCGATGGAGTTGGGGGAAGCCGGTTCACTGTTCCTGACTCGCCCACGGCTCAACGACCACATGGCCGACGGCCCGACCGTGCAACGGCGTGCCAATGCGGTGTTCGCGGCGATGCTCGAAGGTTCGCTGACAGTGGATATCGAAGGGCATTACGCGCTGGAAGAAGTGCAGCAGGTGCACGCGCGGATTGAGGCGCGGCAGCAGATTGGCAAGGCGGTGGTGTGGCTGGATCGTGAACTTCACTAACTGCGAGAGAGCTTGTGTGGCGAGGGAGCTTGCTCCCGTTGGGCTGCGAAGCGGCCCCAAAACCTGCCAATGGGGTCTTCCTCGAGAAACGCAGTGAGTTCATTGGGGCTGCTGCGCAGCCCAACGGGAGCGAGCTCCCTCGCCACAGTGGTCGTGGCGCTTGTGAGGATCAGTTAATAGCAGGCGAAAAAAAGCCGGCTGATCAGGCCGGCTGGGGGTGAACCGCGAACGACAGGGGTTATGCGCGGTTTTCCATCAGGCGGTCTGCACCACCTTCAGCTACACGGTTTTCTTGAAGACGGTCTGCACCACCTTCAGCTACACGGTTTTCTTGAAGACGGTCTGCACCACCTTCGGCTACGCGGTTTTCTTGAAGACGGTCTGCACCACCTTCGGCTACGCGGTTTTCTTGAAGACGGTCTGCACCACCTTCGGCTACGCGACGTTCCAGCAGGCGATCAGAGCCACCTTCAGCAACGCGACGTTCCAGCATACGGTCAGAACCACCCTCAGCCACGCGGCTGTCCATCAGGCGATCCGCGCCGCCTTCAGCGAGGGCAGGTTGGGTAAAGGCGCTTACAGCAAGTACCGAGAAAGCGAGGCTAAGCAAGAGTTGGCGTTTCATGAGGGTGTGCTCCGGGATGTCATTGGTTGGTATGGATGTGATGTTACGCGGTGGATTTTTTTAGAGAACTTCATTGGGCTGATGGTGACTATCGACGCCAGCGATGGCCCGGTTTCCCGGGCCATCGCGCCGACTATCACGGCATTTCAGGCAATTCCTGAGGGCGCAGGTCGAACACCAGCACCTCGGCGTCCTCGCCATGGCTCAGGTGAATTTCCCGCTCATCGCGCACTCGCGCACCGTCGCCTTCGTGCAAGCGTTGGCCGTTGACTTCAACGCTGCCCCGCGCCACATGGATGTAGGCGTAGCGCTCCGGGGCCAGTGGCAGGCTGGCGGTTTCAAAGCCGTTGAACAGCCCGGCATACACCCGCGCATCCTGGCGCACGCCGAGGGAGCCGTCGGTGCCTTCCGGCGAGATGATCAACTGCAACCGGCCGCGTTTTTGCGCCTCGGTGAAGTGCTCCTGCTGATAGCGCGGTTCGGCGCCCGCCACCTGCGGCACGATCCAGATTTGCAGGAAGTGCACGCCCTGGGTGTGGCTGTGGTTGAACTCGCTGTGGGCCACGCCGCTGCCGGCGCTCATCAGTTGCACATCGCCGGGGCGAATCACCGAACCGGTGCCCAGGGTGTCCTTGTGTTCCAGGGCACCTTCGAGCACATAGGAGAAAATCTCCATGTCGCGGTGCGGGTGTTGGCCGAAGCCCTTGCCGGCGGCAACCCGGTCATCGTTGATCACCAGCAGGTCGGAAAAACCCTGTTCCTTGGGGTTCCAGTAGTTGGCAAACGAGAAGGTGTGGAACGACTTCAACCAACCGTGATTGGCGGCGCCGCGTTCCGAGGCTTTGCGAAGGGTCAGCATGGGGTGTTCTCCTCAAGGGAAGCTTGGCTGCGAGATGCAGGGCTTCGGTGTGAGAAGAAGGTTACTGGTTAGCGAAAGGTTGATTAAGAAGCTGAAACCGGAATTACTGTCCTGTATGAGTTGACAGTGCTCAGCGTGCCATAATGCTCAAGCTCATCTCTCTCAACGGACAATTCCTGACAATGAAAACCGTGGCCATGGCGCTGTTTCCTGACTTCCTTCTGCTCGACATGGCCGGACCACTGGAAGTGTTCTCCATTGCCAATCGTTACCTGGAGCCGTCAGCCCACTATCAGGTCCTGACCATCGGTACTGAGCCCGGGTCGCTGCGGGCCTCCAATGGCGTGGTGGTGCACCCTGATCTGCAGCTGGATCAGGCCCTAGAGGCTTATGACTTGCTGTTGGTCCCCGGCGGCCCCGGCGCCTATAACGAATGCCATCCCGCGCTGTTGCCTTGGCTCAAGACAGCTGCGCCCCGCGCCCGGCGATTCGGCTCCATCTGCACCGGCGCCTTTGTGCTGGGGTACGCGGGCTTGCTGGACGGCCAGCGCGCGACCACTCACTGGCATTACACCGAACGGCTGATCAAGGCCTTTCCCAAGGCAATGGTCGAGACCGACCGGATCTACCTGCAAGACGGTCGGCTTATCACCTCTGGCGGTGTGACGGCGGGTATCGACCTGGCGCTGTCCATCGTTGCCCAGGACCACGGCAAGCAGGTGGCCGTCGATGTGGCCAAGGTGTTGTTGGTGGTGATGAAGCGCCAGGGCGGTCAAGCCCAGTTCAGCCCGATGACCGCAGCCGTGGCCTCTCAGGAAACCGCGATTACCCGGGTGCAGACCCATGTGCTGGAGCGGCTGGACCAGGCCTTTACCATCGAGTCCATGGCGCAGTTGGCGGGCATGAGCACGCGGCACTTTGCGCGGGTGTTCGCCAAGGAAGTGCAGATGACCCCGATGGCCTTCCTGCAAGGTGCCCGCATCGATCGTGCCCGGCACTTGCTGGAAAGCACCGACCTGCCACTCAAGACCGTCGCGTTTCACGCGGGGTTTGGCAGCGTGCGGCATATGCGGTCTCTGTTCAGTGAAAAACTCGGCTTGAACCCGACCCAATACCGCCAGCAATTCAGCTGATGTCCGTCTGGCGCACCTGAATGTCCGTGTGGATCCCTGTGCCAGCATTGTCCTGTCACCGGTAGCTGGCAAGATAGCTGTCAGTCTCATGGAAAAGGATGCGCAGGCGCCCAAGGCCGGGTGTTCCAGCGCTTTGACGAGCATGAACAGCCTTCATACGATTGAACCGGAATGCGCCGTGCGCTTCGGCCCCTTCACCTTTTACCCCCAGCAGCGCCTGGTGTGCGAAGAGGGCCGGCCGCTGCCGTTGGGCGGGCGCGCCCTGGACATTCTTGGGGTGCTGGTGGAGCAGGCCGGGCAGTTTGTCGACAAGGCATCCTTGATCGCACGGGTGTGGCCCAGCAGTGTGGTGGAGGAGAACAACCTGCGGGTGCACATCGCGGCCTTGCGCCGTGCCCTGGCCGATGGCGAGGACGGGCGGCGCTATATCATCAACCTGCCGCAACGCGGTTATTGTTTTGTCGCGACGCAGCCGACACAGTCAGCACCTGCGCAGCCTCTGCCTCAGCATAATCTGCCGGCGCGCCTGGTACCGGTGTTCGGCCTGGACCCGCTGGCCCATGCCCTTGCCCGGCGTTTGCCGGGGCAAACGCTGATGACGCTCACCGGGTGCGCCGGTATCGGCAAAACCACCCTGGCCCTCTACCTGGCCGCACAGGTGCTGCCGCGCTATCGCGACGGAGTGTGGCGGGTGGAGTTGGCCGGTATCAGTCGGTTATCGGACGTGGTCCGTCAATTGTCCATGGTGCTCGGGATTGAGGTTGAACCGGGCGGCACGTTGCATGGCTTTTGCCGACAACTGTCGTCACGGCAGTTGCTGCTGGTGCTTGATGGGTGTGAACAGGCATTGGCTGCTTGCCGCAACCTGGTATTGGCTCTACGGGGCATGGCGCCTCAGGTAACGTTGCTGCTGAGTAGCCGCGAAGCCCTGAATATTCCTGGCGAATGGGCCCAGCGCGTACCCGCGTTGGCATTGCCGCCGTTGTCGGCATTGGCGGGCGTTGAGCAGACGCTGGATTCGCCTGCGGTCCAGCTATTTGTCAGCCGGGCCCAGGCCAGTCAGCAAGGCTT
The DNA here is from genome assembly GCF_059716235.1 of Pseudomonas sp. LBUM1641. Classification (NCBI taxonomy): domain Bacteria; kingdom Pseudomonadati; phylum Pseudomonadota; class Gammaproteobacteria; order Pseudomonadales; family Pseudomonadaceae; genus Pseudomonas; species Pseudomonas sp. LBUM1641. The sequence continues at coordinate 4,240,632 of NZ_CP166815.1, read as the reverse complement.
TGAGTTACGCAGGCAAGACCTGGCGCCTCTGCGGGAAATCTGCCGGCGCCTCGACGGTATTCCGTTGGCTCTGGAGCTGGCGGCAGCCCAGGTCGACGCCCTTGGGGTCAAGAGTTTGCAAGCGCAGTTGGTAAACGGCTTACAGGTGCTGACTCGCGGGCGGCGAACGGCTGTAGAGCGCCATCAATCCATGAGCGCGGCGCTGGACTGGACCTATGATCGCTTGAGCCTGCCGGAGCGCTGGCTGTTCCTCCAACTGGGCCTGTTCAAGATGGCGGTGACCGTGCCGACGCTGGGCGCGCTGGTTGCCGGCACTGAGCTGGAACACGCCGACCTGTCTTATCTGCTGGCACGGTTGGTGGCGACTTCGCTGCTGACCGTCGAACCCGGTCCCGGTCTCCGGCGTTATCGTTTGCTCAATAGCGTGCGTGCCTACGCGTTGGCCCGCCTGGGTGACCCGGCCCAGGTGATGCTGTTGCAACAAGGCTACGAGCTCGAGCCGTTCTCAGGCCGGCAGCGGGTGGTGCAGTTCGTCGAGCAAGCGGCGCACGCTCACTAGGTCCGGCGTGGAAAATCCTTCAGTGAAGCGCCCATACACCGCTTGTAAAAGCTCGCGTGCGGCAGCCTGTCGACCCTCGCGCTGCCATAGCCGGGCAAGGGACAGGGCGCAACGCAGTTCCCAGGCCAAGGCTCCTTGCTGACGAGCCAGCCCCAGCGCTTCCAGCAGCAGCCTTTCAGCCGCTTGCGCCGCGAGCGGGTCAGGGCGCAGCAGCAGGGATTCGGCCCGCGCCCGCAGGATTTCTGCGGTGCACCAACCCGCATTGCCCTGCCTGGCGCGTTCGAAGCAGGCCTCATCCACATCCCTTGTGCGCAAGGTCGCAACGATGTCCTTGATCAGGCCAAGGCCGTCGACATCGTCCTCGGGCACCCCTGCGTCCAATGCCAGGGCGTAATGCCTGGCCCAGGTGTCAAACAGCAACACCGAGTGCTTCTGTGCCTGCTGCGACAACAGCTCCAGCATTGACCTTGCCGTCGCGTCGTCGCCGTTGTAGTGGGCGATGACGACGCCCGAGAGGGCAAGTGTGTAGCAGATCGAGGTGCCGTGATTGATTTGCAGCGCCAGCTCCAGCGCCTGTCGGGCGGTGCGCCAGGCGCGCTCCGGAAAACCCTGTAGCCAGAGGATGCGCGCCAGCACCGTCAGCGATGCCACGCTCTGGTCGTATTGCACGCCAAATCCATGGGTAAAGCGATTGAGGTGGCCGCTGTGGGCCATGCGCTGCATCATCTGTTCGGCGTTGTGCCGCGCCAGGGCCTGGTTACCGGCGAAATGTTGCGCCAGTACTCGCAGGCGCTGGGCGCTCAAGTCCAGCAGCGGTTGGGCGTTGGGGTCCAGGCGGTCGAAATGCAGGCTTTGGCGCAGGGCCTGGCGGTAGTTGCCGTTGCACAGGTTGACGGCCATATGGCCGGACACCGCCCTGAGCTGGCCGGCGACATCGTGGCTGGCTTCGGCCAGTTGCCGTGCATGCTCAAAGGCATTGATGGTCTGCGGGGTTGCGCCCTGGGTGTGATAGGAAAAGCTGCCCAGGGCCAACTGCAGTTGCAGGTGCAAGTGTGGGCAGGGTGCTGCCGATTGCTGAAGCAAGGCCAGGGCCTTGCCCACATACAAACCGTGCTCGGTGAGCAGCGACAGCTCCTGCCACAGCGGCATTGCACTGACCGTCAGGCGGATCGCCAGCAACGGCGCGCCTTCCTCGCGCAACCCCCAGTCGAGGGCCGCACGCACGTCTTCGCGACAGGCTGCATAACGGTCGAGCCATTGCTGGGTGGGCACTCGTTCCCAGTCGGCTTGCGCTTGATTCATCAGCGTCAGGCAGCGGCCGGCGTGTCGCTCACGGCTGGCCTCCAGTTCGCAGGCGCTACTGAGTTTCTCCAGGGCATAGGTCCGGGTGATGTCCAGCAGCCGATAGGCCACCTCTTCGTCGCCCACCTCAACGTTGAGCAGCGACTTGGCCACCAACTGCGTGATCGAGCCCAGCACCTCCATCGGCGCAATGTGCTCACCGGCGATTACCGCCGCCGCCGATGCCAGGGTGAAACTACCCCGGAACACCGCAAGGCGCCGCAGGCATACCTGCTCGCAAGCGGTCAGCAGATCGAAGCTCCACTCCAGGGTGGCGCGCAGCGTTTGGTGCCGGGGCAGGGCGCTGCGTCGACCACGGGTCAACAGGCGAAAGTTGTCCTCCATCTGCACCAGCAAGCCCTTCAGGCCAAAGCGTTCGATTTGCGCCGCCACCAGCTCGATCGCCAAGGGAATACCGTCCAGTCGTCGGCAAATATCGATGGCCAGGGGCAGCTCGGCGTCACTCAGTTCAAAGCCGTCCCAGCGCGACAGCGCCCGTTCCACCAGCAATTGCAGCGCGGGGTACGCCATGGCTTCGGCGCGGCCGCCGGTGGCCGGCGGGCACGCCAAAGGCTCCAGGCGCTGCACGAACTCGCCCTCGGCGCGCAGCGCTTCACGGCTGGTGGTCAGAATGTGTAACTGAGGGGCATGGCGCAGCAGGGTTTCGCTGATCAGCGCAATATCGTCGAGCAGGTGCTCGCAGTTGTCGATCACCAGCAGCATCTGGCGCTCGCGCAACAGGCTGGCGAGGCCGGACAAGGGGTCGTGACTCGGTGGCGTAAGCTCCAGCAGGGCGGCGAGGTTGGGCACGATCATCGAGGGCTGGCTCAGGGGCGCCAGGTCCAGCAGACGGATGCCGTCGCGGTAACGTCCGATCAGCAGTTCAGCCACTCGCAGCGCGACGGTGGTCTTGCCGATACCCCCTGCACCCGTGAGGGTGATGAAGCGGTGGTGAGGCAACTGTTGCACCAGGCTTTCGATCAGGGCCTGGCGCCCCAGCATTCGCGTGCGGCGCAGCGGCAGGTTATGCCCTGGATAGGGCGAAGCGGCGTCGCCCTCCAACGTTGTGGGGTCGACGCTCAGGGGGGCCACAAAACTGTAGCCACGCTGGGCCACGGTGACGATATAGCGCTGCCCGGCCTGGCCGTCGCCGAGCGCCTTGCGCAGGGCTGCCATGTGCACCCGCAGGTTGCCATCCTCCACCACCGTCCTGGGCCAGACCCGGGCGATCAGTTCCTGTTTGCTGACCACCTGACCGGCGTGCTCCAGCAAAATCAGGAGGATATCCACCGCCCGCCGGCCCAGGCGCAACGGCTGGCCACCCTCCAGCACCACGCGCTGGCGCGGGTGAATCCGGTAGGGGCCGAAATGCATGGCCTGGTCGGCGGGGTTGCTCATGCGCGGGCTCTGGGGTGGGGTCTGTGGTGCATATTCCAGAGGTTTGCGCCCGGGTGCAATCACCACTAGGCGGCGATCACGCGAAGTTGGTGGTTACGCCAGGTCATGGGGTTCACGCCTTCACTGCGGCTGAAAATATGGCAGAAGTGTGCCTGGTCGCAGAAACCGCATTCCTGGCTGATTTGAGTCAGGCTCAAGGCGGAACTGACGATCAGTTCCTTGGCCCGCTGGATGCGTTGTTGGCGAATCCATTCCTGGGGCGACAGGCCCGTACTGCATTTAAAGGCGCGAGAGAAATGGCTACGGGACAGCGCACATGCCCGCGCCAGTTCCGTGACTTCCAGGCTTTCTCCCAGGTTCGCCAGGATCAACTGCTTGACCATGCGTTCGCGGCGGGCACACAGGCCGCCGGTGGCGGAGGGGCGTGAGTGCGGGGCAGGTGCGATGTGCTCGAGTCGGGCCATGACAGATTCCGTGGTCGATGGGAGCGTTCCCGGTGAATGAAAATCCAGCGTAGACCGGCGTATTTTTCGCTCCGGCCTGTCTGGCTGGCGAGTTAATCGTTGTTAATTTCGCCAGGTGTCCGGGGGGAAAAGACAGCACAGGCATGCAATTGCGCACGCCTTGAACGTGTTTAGCTGGCGGCCTGTTCACCCTCCGGTAAACCCTATGAATCGCAACGACCTGCGCCGCGTCGACATGAACCTGTTGGTGATTTTCGAGGCCCTGATGTTCGAAAAGAACCTGACCCGGGTTGCCGAAAAACTCTTCATGGGGCAGCCGGCCGTGAGTGCGGCCCTGGGCCGGTTGCGCGACCTGTTCGATGACCCGCTGCTGCTGCGCAATGGTCGCGGCATGGAGCCCACGCCACGGGCCGTGGCGATCCTCAAGGAGTTGCAACCGGCGATGGACATCATTTCCGGCGCGGTCAGCCGCGCCAAGGACTTCGACCCTTCCACCAGTTGCGCGGTGTTTCGCATCGGGTTGTCGGACGACGCCGAGTTCGGGCTGTTTCCACCGTTGCTCAGCCAGCTGCGCGAAGAGGCGCCGGGGATCATCGTGGTGGTGCGGCGCGCGAACTACTTGCTGATGTCGGCGTTGTTGGCCAGTGGCGAGATCTCCGTGGGGGTCAGCTACACCACCGAGCTGCCGGCCAATGCCAAGCGCAAGAAGCTGCGCGACATTCCATGCAAGGTCCTGCGGGGGGACGACCGGCCTGAACCGTTGACCCTGGATGACTACTGTTCGCGGCCCCATGCCATGGTTTCGTTTTCCGGTGATTTGAGCGGCAATATCGACCTGGATCTGGCGCGCATCGGTCGAGCCCGGCGAGTGGTGTTGGCGGTGCCGCAATTCAGCGGGTTGCGGGACCTGTTGGCCGGCAGCGAGATGATTGCGACGGTGCCCGATTATGCCGCCTGCGCGTTGACCCAAGGCAGCGGCTTACGGGCCGAGGACCCGCCGTTCAGCATCGATGCCGCAGAGCTGTCGATGGTGTGGAGTGGGGTGCACGACAACGACCCGGCGGAACGCTGGTTGCGATCGCGGATTGGCGAACACATGTCGCGGGCGCTCTAACAGAGCACGTACATCCAATTTTTCCGCTACGTGACACCCCACACTGCGGCCATCGCTCACGTATTAAGGGGAGGGGCACGATGGACTCAGCAACGCAACAAGGCGGCCCGGACGAGGTTGTCACCTTGGTGGTCAAACACCGCATCAAGCCCGGCCACGAAGCCGACTATGAAGCTTGGCTGCGGCGCATCGTGCGTATCGCCGGCGAACGTCCGGGCCATCTCGGCGTCGACGTGGTGCGCACCCGGCAGGGCGGCTTGGCGCTGTTCACCTGCGTGCTGCGTTACCGCTCCACCGATGACCTGGAGCGCTGGCTCGATTCGCCGCAGCGCCTGGAGCTGATCAACGAAGCGGCGCCGATGCTGGCCGACGGCGACCAGACTGAAGTCGGCGCGGTCAACGAGTTCTGGTTTTCGCCCCTGGCCGATGCCGCTGCCAAGCCGCCGCGCTGGAAGCAGGCGGTGGTCACGCTGCTGGTGATCCTGCCGCTGACCTTGCTGGTGCCGATCATCTGGGGCCCGGTACTGAGGCTGCATCCGTTTCTGTCCAACTACATCGTCGCCACCTTCCTGGTCACCGTGACCATCGTTGTCCTGGTGGTTTACCTGCTGATGCCGGCGGCCACCCGCCTGTTCGCTCCCTGGCTTGAAGCCTCTGTAAAGGAAACCCTATGAACGCCGATCTGATTCTGTTCAATGGCCAGTTTCACACCGTGGACCGTGAAAACCCCCGCGCCACGGCAGTCGCCATTCACCAGGGCCGCTTCGTCGCGGTGGGCACCGACGGCGAAGCCATGGCCCTGCGCGGCAGTGGCACCCAGGTGATCGACCTCAAGGGCCGCACCGTCATCCCTGGCCTCAACGACTCGCACCTGCACCTGATCCGTGGCGGCCTGAACTACAACCTCGAACTGCGCTGGGAAGGCGTGCCGTCCCTGGCCGATGCCCTGCGCATGCTCAAGGACCAGGCCGACCGTACGCCCACGCCGCAGTGGGTGAGGGTGGTGGGCGGCTGGAACGAATTCCAGTTCGCCGAAAAACGCATGCCCACCCTTGATGAACTCAACCAGGCTGCACCCGACACGCCGGTGTTCGTGTTGCACCTGTATGACCGTGCCTTGCTCAACCGCGCCGCCCTACGTGTGGCCGGCTACACCAAGGACACGCCGAACCCGCCCGGCGGCGAGATCGTACGCGACCACAACGGCAACCCCACCGGCATGCTGGTGGCCAAGCCCAACGCGATGATTCTCTACTCGACCCTGGCCAAGGGCCCGAAACTGCCCCTGGAATACCAGGTCAATTCCACCCGCCAGTTCATGCGTGAACTCAACCGCCTGGGCCTGACCAGTGCCATCGACGCCGGCGGCGGTTTCCAGAACTACCCCGACGACTACGCCGTGATCGAGCAGTTGGCCAAGGACCAGCAACTGACCGTGCGCATCGCCTACAACCTGTTCACCCAGAAGCCCAAGGAAGAACTCAACGACTTCAAGAACTGGACCGGCAGCGTGACCCTGCACCAGGGCGACGACTACCTGCGCCACAACGGCGCCGGCGAGATGCTGGTGTTCTCGGCGGCGGATTTCGAAGACTTCCTCGAGCCACGCCCGGACCTGCCGCTGACCATGGAGCAGGAGCTGGAACCCGTGGTGCGCCACTTGGTGGAACAGCGCTGGCCGTTCCGTCTGCACGCCACCTATAACGAGTCGATCACGCGGATGCTCGACGTGTTCGAGAAGGTCAACCGCGACATCCCGTTCAACGGCCTACCGTGGTTCTTCGACCACGCCGAAACCATCACCCCGCAGAACATCGAACGTGTGCGGGCACTGGGCGGCGGTATCGCGATCCAGGACCGCATGGCGTTCCAGGGTGAGTACTTTGTGGAGCGCTACGGCGCCAAGGCCGCCGAGGCCACGCCGCCGATCAAGCGCATGCTCGCCGAGGGCGTGCCGGTGGGTGCCGGTACCGACGCCACCCGAGTGTCGAGCTACAACCCCTGGACCTCGCTGTACTGGATGGTCAGCGGTCGCACGGTGGGCGGGCTGGAGCTGCACGCCGAAGGTTTGCCCCGGCTGACCGCCCTGGAACTGTTCACCCATGGCAGTGCCTGGTTCTCCTCCGAACAGGGCAAGAAGGGCCAGATCAGGGTCGGCCAATTGGCGGACGTGGCGGCACTGTCGGCGGATTTCTTCAGCGTCGACGAAGAAGCCATCAAGTGGATCGAATCGGTACTCACCGTGGTCGGCGGCAAGGTGGTCTACGGCGCCGGCGACTTTGAAGATTTCGCACCGCCTCGCGTGCCCGTGCTGCCGGACTGGTCGCCGGTGGCCAAGGTGCCGGGCCACTGGCGCCCGACTGCACCGCTGCAGGCCCAGGTTCACCAGTGCAGCGGCCCGTGTGGCGTGCATTCCCATAGCCATGAACGGGCGCGTCTGTCGAACGTACCGGTCAGCGACTTCCAGGGTTTCTGGGGCGCATTTGGCTGCTCATGTTTTGCCTTCTGAATACAACCCAAGGAGTTCACCCATGACTTACAAACGCCTGAACAAAGATGATGCCGTGGTACTGCTGGTGGATCACCAGACCGGCCTGATCTCGCTGGTACAGGACTTCTCACCCAACGAGTTCAAGAACAACGTACTGGCCCTGGCGGACCTGGCCAAGTTCTTCAAACTGCCGACCATCCTCACCACCAGCTTCGAAAGCGGCCCCAACGGTCCGATGGTGCCGGAGCTCAAGGAACTGTTCCCGGACGCGCCGTACATCCCGCGTCCTGGCCAGATCAATGCGTGGGACAACGAAGATTTCGTCAAGGCGGTAAAAGCCACCGGGCGCAAGCAACTGATCATTGCCGGTGTGGTGACGGATGTCTGCGTGACATTTCCGACGCTGTCGGCGCTGGCTGAAGGCTTTGAAGTGTTCGTGGTTACCGATGCGTCGGGCACCTTCAACGAAACCGTGCAACAGGCCGCCTGGGCGCGCATGACGGCCGCCGGTGCGCAACTGGTGAACTGGTTCTCGGTGGCGTGTGAGCTGCAGGTCGACTGGCGCAACGACATGGAAGGCCTGGCCAACCTGCTGTCGCCGCGCATTCCCAACTATCGCAACCTGATGAACAGCTACTCGGCGCTGACGGCCAAGTAACCTCAGGGCCGAAGTAACCACCTTGTGGCGAGGGAGCTTGCTCCCGCTGGAGTGCGAAGCGCTCCCAGGATTTTTGGGGCCGCTACGCAGCCCAGCGGGAGCAAGCTCCCTCTCCACATGGGTATCGATATTTGATTTGTGGTGTGGCGACTGGCGGGCTATAAAACAGCCCAGCGTCCACCGAGAAGCGACAATGAACCCCTTCGAAGACATGCGCCTGTTTTGCCAGGTCATGGAATCCGGCAGCTTCACCGCCGCAGCCGAACACCTTGGCCTGTCCAAGCAATTTGTCAGCCGCCGCCTGATCCAGCTGGAAGAACGCCTGGGCGTACGCCTGCTCAACCGCTCCACCCGCCGCCTGGACGTCACGCCGCTGGGCCAGAGTTACTACGAATCCGCCTTGCGCCTGCTCAGTGAAGTCGAGCAAGTGGAGCAGGGCATCTCCGGGCAAAACACCGACCCCCGTGGCACCATTCGGCTGAGCGCGCCGTTGTCGTTTGCCATGGCTCATTTGGGCAGTCTGTTGCCGCTGTTTTTGCAGCGCTATCCCCACGTGTCGGTGGAAGTCGACCTCAGCGACCGCCCCGTCGACCTGATCAGCGAAGGCTACGACCTGGTGCTGCGCATCGGCACACTTGAAGACTCCACCCTGATTGCCCGCCGCATCGCCAGCGTACAGCGCGTCTACTGCGCCAGCCCCGACTACCTGGCCCGATGTGGCACCCCGCAAACCCCGGAAGACCTCGCCGAGCACGCGTGCTTGCCCTATGGCCACAGTCGCCAAGTGCAATGGCGTTTTATGGTGAAGGGCAAACCGTTGGTGTTGAATGTCAGCGGGCGCATGCGCGTGAACAACGGTGAGTTGCTGCGGGACTCGGCAATCGCCGGGTTGGGCGTCACCTACCTGCCGACTTTTATCGTCGCCGAAGCCCTGAACGACGGGCGCCTGGTCCCCCTGTTGGAAGCGTTTGCCCCTGAAGCCTTGGCCCTGTCGGCAGTGTTCCCTCAACACCGGCAAAGCTCACGGCCGGTGCAGGCGTTGATTGAGTTCTTGCGTGAAAGCCTGACGTTGGCATAACTCCGGTTATTGATTGCTGGTTGGATACTTATAGATTGATCAGCGATTCTAAATAAATGCTAAGGAAACTCCTACGTGTCAGCCTGGTGGTGAAGTTTATATTTTCCGGACTGGCATCTTTGTTGAGTGATAGAGGGTGTCAAGTGTCAATAAATTAAAAAAATCATAAGTGAGCTAGTTTATGAAAAAAATAATCGCGCCGATTTTACTGTGTGCCGCCTGTGCGGTTTCGTCTTTGTCCGCTACCGCGAACTCTGGGATTAGTATCAAGCCATATCCCATGCCCGCCGTGACAACCACAACGACAAAATTTCAGCAGAGTTGCACCAAGAATGTGGGCAATGCTTATTACGCTGGCGGCGTCTTTTATCAGCCGCTATTTAGAGGGACGGCATATGGGGTGGTGACTCGCTCGTCGACGGGGCACAAGACAGTCAAGGTGACTGGGTACAACATTTATAAACATTATATTAAGCAGAATGCCGGTAACAAGGCCAATCTGAACCTCAGTATTGACAGTGGAAGCCAACACAAATCTGCGGATAACCTGAAGCAGCACACGAATTGGGGGACTATTGACTCGATCGATCTCTCACGTACGGCTGTGAATGGGCGGACGGCGAATTTTCAATTCATTTTTGATAAGAGTGGTAACGATCCGAGTTGCACTGCCACCCTCGCGCTATAACTGAATAAAGTCCCGATGGCAGCGGCACAGCGTGATGATATTCATTTGGATAAGTTTATCTCGCTCATAGATATCACCAAGTGCTATCAGTTGGGCGGCAAACCGTGTCATGTGCTTAAGGGCACCTCGCTGTTTATCGGCGCCAAGGAAAGTTGTGCGATCCTTGGCGCATCGGGTTCAGGTAAAAGTACATTGCTTAATATACTTGGCCTGTTGGATCTGCCTGACAGCGGTCAATACCGGTTTGCTGGCCACGATGTACTCACGGCGTGTGCTGATCAACTGGCTGCGCTGCGAAACCGGCAAATCGGTTTTGTTTTCCAGAATTTCAACCTGATTGCGCGGATGACGGCGCTTGAAAATGTCGCCCTTCCCCTGAGCTACCGCGGCGTTGGTCGCCGTGAGGCCTTGTTGCGTGCAAAGGCGATGCTCGAACAAGTCGGGCTCTGCGATCGGTCTGCCCATCGTCCTGCGGACTTGTCGGGTGGCCAGCGCCAACGCGTGGCCATCGCTCGCGCATTGGTGGGGCAACCTTCTCTGATCCTGGCTGATGAGCCCACCGGTAATCTCGATCACCAGACGGCCCACGACATCATGGACCTGTTGTTGTCACTCAATCGGGAGCACGGGACCACCTTGGTCGTGGTCACCCATGACCCTGCTATCGCGCGGCGCCTGGATCGGCAGATTCGCGTCATCGACTCAGTTGTACAGGAGGACCGGCAGTGCCTTGCGTGAGCACGGTGGTCGGGCTGGGAATCGTTGAGCTGGTTCGCGATGCCGGCTTGAGCCTGCGTGGCTTGGGCAAGCGATCGATTCTCGCGCTGGCGGGTATTGTCATGGGCAGCGCTTCGGTCATTGCCTTGATCAACATCGGCAATAACGCCGCTCAAGAGGCTGAAGCAATCTTCCAGGGCATGGGCGTCGACACACTGCTCGTTCGGCTTCCTGATGTACCGGGCATTGGGGCGAACCTGCACGTTGATAGCGCAGGCCTGCGCTCGATAGTTCCTCATCTGCGCAGCGCTGCACCCATTGCGCAAACCGGTACCGAGTTCGTGTTCAAAGGACGCAGCCTGAACGCGACGTTGGTTGGCAGCACGGCACAGTTGGCTGATGCCATGGGGCTGGAGTTGCAGGTGGGACGTTTTTTGTCTGACTTTGACTCGCGTGCAACCTACGTGGTTGTCGGGCACCAACTGGCCCAGGTGCTGGCGGCAGAGGGCAGCCCATTGTTTGTGGGCGATCACCTGCGTCTCAACGATTACCTGTATCAGGTCATTGGCATCTTGCAAGACAGTGCGGACGGGCTGATGGCGCCCGTCAGAGCCAGTTCTTCATTGATCATCCCGCTTGCCGGCATGCGCCGTGTTGACGCCAGCGCACAGGTGGATGAGGTGATTGTCCGTGCCATGCCTGATCAGGACATGAACGCATTTTCGGTCAGTGTGCGTGAGGCGTTGTTGTCGATCGTCGGGCCGCACGACGTCGACATCATGATTGCCCGGCAAATGATCGAAGGCATGTCCCACCAGAACCGTACCTTCAGCTATTTACTGATGGCGCTCGCCGGAGCGTCTTTGTTGAGCGGCGGGGTGGGAGTCATGAATGTGATGTTGGCGAATGTTGCCCAGCGCCGCCAGGAGATCGGTGTGCGCATAGCGCTGGGGGCCCGTCGCCGGGACATTCGCTACTTGTTTTTGTTGGAAGCGCTGTCGCTGACGGCCGTGGGCGCGGTGTTGGGTGCGCTGCTGGGTGGCCTGTGTGCCTGGGCGTACTCATCCTTGTCTGGCTGGAGTTTTTCCCTCGCCGCGTCATCGCTGGCGTTGGGGATGGGGATGGGCAGTACCCTGCTGGTGGGCCTGTTTTTCGGGTTATACCCCGCCATGGCGGCCGCCAGGCTGCAACCGGTGGAGGCCTTGCGTGAAGAGTAAGGGCCCGGTGGTACTGGCTGTATTCCTTGGCTTATTGAGCCCGGCGGGACACGGCACGCTGCAACATTATGACGGGGTCAGTGCACCCAGCTTGCCGGGCAGTTTCATCCTCTCCCTTGGTGAGCAGATGACCCGCCTTACCCTCGGCGAAGCGATTTTTCTGGGCTTGCGCAATAACCCGAGTATCCGTAGCGGCTACTTGCAACGCGTCGCTGAAAAATTCGATCTGCAGGTCGCCGAGGATGCCTTCAAGCCCAGGTTGACGCTGAAAAGTACCTACCTCAATACACGGGGTAGCGAAGACCGCACGCGCAACGCTGAGCTTTCGCCCCGCGCTGATTTGTTGGGCGAGTACGGTACCCGCCTGAGCCTGGGATGGACCCGACAGATGAATACCTCCGAACAGGCGGCCCGGATGCGCAGTGACGGCCTTGAGCTGGCGGTGATCCAACCGCTGCTGCGTGGCGCCGGGCGTGAGGTCACGACTGCGCCCCTGCGCCTGGCCAGGCTGTCGGAGCAGGCGCGGCGTCTGAACCTCAAGGCCAGTGTTGCCCAGACCGTCAGTGGCATCATCACCACGTATAGGGACTTGCTCCATGCCCAGGAGCAACTGAGCATCGTCGAGCAGGCACTCCAGCGCACTCATTCTTTGCTGGAAGTGAATCGGGCGCTGATCCAGGCGGGCCGCATGGCCGAGTTTGATGTTGTACAGACCCAGGCTGATATTGCCGCCCAGGAGTTGGGCGTCGAAGAGGCACACAATCAGTTGCAGCGCAGCCGTGTTGCGCTGCTGCGACTGCTGGCCCTGGACCTTTCGATTCCGGTACAGGCCAGTGAGGTGTTGGATGCGTCCCAGACCCACATTGACCGCCGGCAGGCGCTGCAGTTGGCGCAGGTTCAGCAACCGGAATACCTGGCGACCTTGCTGCAAGGCCAGCAGGCGGAATTGAACCTGGTGATCGCCAAGGACCAGTCGCGCTGGGACCTGTCGCTGGTGGCGGGGGCCAATCAGAGGGTCGACCGCCATGACACCGGCGCAACCCGGCGCTGGGATCGCTACGCCGGTGTGCAGTTGGAAATTCCCCTCGGCGATCGCGGCGTCTATCAGGCCGAGGTGCAGGCGCGGGTCAATCAACAGACCCAGGAAATCGCCCTGGCTGATGCGCGCCAGGCCCTCGATGCCGAGGTCACCACCGTGGTGCGCGAACTGGGCACTTTATGGCGCCAGTACGAAATCGCCCGGCGCTCTGTCGACCTTTCACAACGCAAGCTGGACATCGAACGGGAAAAGCTTGGCGCAGGACGCTCCAGCAACTTTCAGGTCATCAGTTTCGAAGGCGATTTGCGTAACGCACAGAGTGCGCGGTTGGGTGCACTGATCGCTTATCTGAATGCCCAGACCCGCCTGGAGTTGACCCTCGGCATGACGTTGGAGAGCTGGGAGATTGCCCTCAATGATTATTAAAAACTCCGTATCGCGACAGCTGCTGGTGGGCGGTGCAGTTCTACTGGCGGTGGTGACGGGCGGGCTGATCTTCGGCGCCGGCACGCCTGGCGTCAGCGCCGGATCGGATGCGAATTGGCTGGCGGTACAACCGGGTCCGCTGGTACGGCAGATCGCGCTGGCGGGCCGGATCGAGGCTCATCACACCGTCATCCTGACGGCGCCGTTTGACGGCAATGTACTGATCAAACAGGTGGAGGAGGGCCAGCAGGTGACTGCCGGGCAAGTCTTGTTGAGCATTGATCCGGCGCAGGTTCAGACGCAGTTACGTGAAGCCCTGGCCGTACAGCTCAAGGCTCGGCGTGCGGTGCGCGAGCTTGCAGAGTGGGACAACGGTGGTGCCGTGGTGCGCGCGCGCCGCGCAGTGCGCACTGCCCAGATGCTGATGAGCAACCTGACCCACAAGCTCGAGGAAAGCAGCCAGTTGTTTGACCGCGGCATCATTGCCCGCAACGAGCTGGATGACTTGAAACAGCAGGTTCAGATGCAGCACCTGGAGCTGGCTGCCGCGCACGGTGAACTCAAGCAAGTGCTGGAGCAGGGCACGGGTGAACATCGTCAGATCGCTGACATGGAACTGACTAACGCCACAGTCAAGTATGAGGCGTTGCAACAATTACTGGCTGGCCGCGAGGTAATGGCGCCGTTCGATGGTGTGGTGCTCCCGCTGCCCGCCTCACAGGGTGCTGAGCCTGGAGCGCCGCCGTCTTTACAAGCCGGCAGCAAAGTTGCGCAGGGCCAGCCGTTATTGAGCCTGGCTAACATTGAGCAGCTGAAAGTCGTGGCAAAAGTCTCGGAGCTGGACGTTAATCAACTGCGTCCGGGGCAAGCCGTCGAGGTGCTCGGTGATGGCTTCGAAGGTGAGCGTTTGAGCGGTTCTGTGTTGGGTGTCAACAGCCTGGCCTTGGCTGACGAAGGCGCCTCCAGGTTTGCGGTGACGCTGTCGATTGCGCGGCTAACGCCCGAGCAGCTACAGCGCGTACGCTTGGGCATGAGTGCCCGTTTGACTATCGTCACCTATCGCAATGACCAGGCGCTTGTCGTCCCACCCGCGGCCATTGCGCAGGAGGGCGACGTGCACCGCGTAACCTATCGCAAAGACTTGTCGCAGCCGGAGGAAAACCTGGTGGTCACCACCGGGCAAACCACCGTGCAAGGGGTTGAGGTGTTCGGGCTGCCGCCGGGGTTTGTGCGCATGCCGAAATTGCTCAATTAACCGTAGGAGCGAGCTTGCTCACGAAAAGCTTGAGAGCGCCGCTGGGTGCCAGGTACCCAGCGTCATCGTTAACGACCTTTCAGATCACATAAAACCCGTGGGTGCCGTCGCGGGCCAACTGGTCCACCAAGCCGAACTCCCAGTCCAGGTAGGCCTGCATGGCTTCCCTTGGGTTGTCGGTGCCTTCGTACGGGCGGCGGTAGCGGTCGATGCGCGATGAAGCGAGGCGGGTTTCGCCTTCTTCCAGGGGCAGTTGCGCGGCGATCCAGCTGGCGGTTCCGCCCTGCAGCAGGAACACCGGCTTGCCGGTCAGCGCTTCGACTTCCGCTACCGCGAGGCGCGCCAGCTGGCTGCTGCCGCAAGTCAATACGTAGCGTTCGGCAGGAGGCATCTTGCGCAAGGCTTCGGGCAACTGCCCACGCAACGCCCACCAGGCACCGGGGATATGGCGCTTGACGTAGTTGGCGCTGGCGGTGAAATCCAGTACTGCGGTGTCGCCATGGGCCTGCCATTCGGCGAGGGTGTGCGGGCTGATCAACTCGGCCTGTTGCGGTGCCGGGACGGGAGCGACCCAGGCTCCCGGTTCGTTGAAATGCGCAGGTTGCAGGTCGTCCAGCACATGCACGTCCCAACCCAGCTGTGCGAGCCAGGAGGCAGACATATTGGCGCGCACGCCGTCGTCATCTGCCAGTACCAGCCGGGCGCCGCGCACGCTGGCGACGTGATCGGTTTCCTGCACCAGTTGGCCGCCCGGTGTGGAGCGCGAGCCGGGCAGGTGGCCGGTGGCGAATTCTTCCGGGGTGCGTACGTCGAACAGGTAAGTGGTGCGTGCGGCTTCCTGCTGCCAGCGTTGCAGGTCGGCGAGGGTGGCGCGGCCTACGCGGGCCTTGTCGGCGACTTGGCGGGCGTCTTTGGCGGCGATCTGGCGGTGTTCTTCCGACGTCGGCGCGAAGCGTCGAGCCTGGCCGTGTTGCAGCTTTTGCCCGGCGAGGGTCCAGCCGATGGTGCCGTTGCGCAGGGCCGACACCGGGTTGGCAATGCCGGCATTGATCAGCGACTGGGTGCCGATGATGCTGCGGGTACGCCCGGCGCAATTGACGATGATGCGGGTGGCCGGGTCGGGCGCCAGCTCACGGGCGCGCAGTACCAGCTCGGCGCCGGGCACGCTGATGCCGGTGGGAATGCTCATCGTCTGGTATTCATCAAAGCGGCGGGCGTCGAGCACCACCACGTCGGCGTTGCTGTCGAGCAAGGCCTGCACTTCTTCAGCCGCGAGGGACGGCGTGTGGCGCTGGCTTTCCACCAACTCGCCAAAGGCCTTGCTCGGTACGTTGACGTCGATAAACAGCTCGCCACCGGCGTTGCGCCAACCGTCCAGGCCGCCTTCCAGCAGGCTGACCTCGGTATAGCCGAGGGCCTGCAAGCGCTGGGCAGCGATCGGTGCCAGGCCTTCGCCGTTGTCGTAGACCGTCACCTGGGTGTCCAGTCGTGGGATCCGCGAGTACACCTCCAGCTCCAGTTTCGACAGCGGGATATTCGCGGCGAACAATGGGTGGGATTCAGCGAAGGGCGCTTCCTCACGCACATCCACGAGGGCGACTTCTTCATGGTCCAGCAGGGCCTGGCGGATCTGGGCGAAGCTGCGGTTCGATGCAGTCATGGGGCAGGGCTCTCTTTGGACAGGGCGTCTTTGGACAAATCCCAGATGTTAGGGAGAAAGGCGTTGGAATAACCGGAGATAAACAGTTTCTCGCTGCCGTCCGGTTGGTACACGGCGCGGCGCACCGCACCGCACCGATGTTGGCGCCATACACATGAATGCTGATGGACACCTGGTCACTGAAGGCATTGCTGACCTGATGGATGTCACCGATCTTCGGCGACACGGCTTCCACCTGGCCGGGTTCGAGCTGGATGCGCTCGCCATCGGTGACCAGTGCGCCCTCGGCGTTACGCTCAAAACCCTGGGAATACTCGGAACCGCGCAGCATGCCGATCAGCCCCCACACGCGATGGTCATGGATCGGCGTGG
This sequence comes from Pseudomonas sp. LBUM1641, assembly GCF_059716235.1. Lineage (NCBI taxonomy): Bacteria > Pseudomonadati > Pseudomonadota > Gammaproteobacteria > Pseudomonadales > Pseudomonadaceae > Pseudomonas > Pseudomonas sp. LBUM1641. The sequence continues at coordinate 4,224,155 of NZ_CP166815.1, read as the reverse complement.
TCTGCCCCGGCCCCCACACAAAACTTACGATGCTGAAGCGCTGGCGCGAATCGGCGTGCAGCAGGAATTGCTGATAACGCTCGGGGTTGGGTTGGGCAAACTCGTCCGGCAGCCAGTCATCGTGGCTGACCAGTTGCGCCAGCAGCTTGCCGCCGCGGTGCAGCAGGTCGCCTTCGCGAGGGTTGCCGTCGATCAATTCCGCCAGGGCGCCAATGAATGCTCTGAGTCTCTCCGGGTGTCGGGCCTGGGTCATGACAATTCCATCGTGGGTGGTTCAGGGTGATGGCTTTATCTAAGCATAATGTTTGATCTTAATATGCTGTCTTTTAATGATTAGGTTATAGCTGAAAGTAATTTAGAACCGGCCTGAGTCGCGTGGGTTGTTATCGAGCAGCCCCGTGGCCTATCCAGCTACCGGTAATGGAACTATGCTTTTCACACATCTTAATGACTGTTCTCTATGTGCGGCCCAAATGAAAATTGACGATATCGATGCCTTTGTCGAAGTGATTCGTTGCCAGTCCATCAGCCATGCCGCCGAGTCATTGCAGCTGACCCAGCCGGCCATCACCCGTCGCGTGCAGAACTTCGAGCAGGCGCTGGGTGTGGAGTTGTTCGACCGCAACACCAAGCCGCTCAAGCCTACTTTGATCGGTACGCGGGTGTATGAGCAGTGCCGTTCGATCCTTCGGGAAATGGACGCCCTGCGCGAACTGGTGGCCACCGACGCACCGCCCACCGGCCTGCTGCGCCTGGGCGTGCCGCAAACCATCGGCGACGTGGTGTTGCTGGATGCCCTCAAGCACCTGCGCAGTGAATTCCCCGAGTTGCGCGCACAGGTGGCCACCGGTTGGGGCAGCCAACTGGTGGGCAAGATCGAACGCGGCGAACTGGACGCAGCGGCGGCGCTGTTTCCGGCGGGCAAGATCTTCCCGGATAACATCGTCGGCGAGTCCATCGGCAAGATGGAACTGGTGGTGGTCTGCGCCAAGGCCCAACTGCCCAAGAAGCCCTGCAAGCTGGCGGACGTGTACCAGAATGGCTGGATCCTCAACCCGGATGGCTGTGGGTTCCGCGCCGGGTTGCAACGTACCTTGGCGGATCAGGGCCTGGCGTTGCGGGTCAATCTGGAGACCTTTGGCACCGAGTTGCAACTGGGGCTGGTGGCTGACGGCCTGGGCCTTGGGCTGGTGCCACGGCCGTTGCTGGAGCGCAGTGCTCATCGTGATCAGTTGGCTGCCATGCCGTTGAAGGATTTCAAGCCGGTGATGGATCTTTGGCTGATCTATCCGCATTTTCTGGGTAACCTGCAAGGGCCGGTGGATGCGTTTGGCAAGCTGGTGGCGGGGTCGTTGCACAAGGTTCGTAATGTGGCGTGAGCCTGCAACCTTAGCGGCATCCCCCGAGAGGAGGGTGCATATCCGTTGCTGCGGTAACGGCCGCTATTGGTTCCGCTCTTACAGCGGCTCACTTTTGAAAAGCGCAAAAGTAAGCAAAACGCTCTTGCCCCACCACTCGGCACCTCGCTTGGGCTCGGTGTGCCCGCACTCCGGCAGCACGAAGCGGGCCGCCGCGACGGGGCGTCCCTGCCCCGTCGCGGCTAAACCGGCGTCCTGCCGGTTTACCCGCTCCGTACTGCCTACGTTCGGCCAGCGTGGTTTAACGGGGCGCCTAAGATCAAGATCACAAGCAGATCAAGGGCACAGCGGCCTACAGGCCGGCTTGAGTGTGGTGAAGCAACAGCAACAGCAAGATCAGAAGCTAAAGCGGGCACGGTCCAAATGTGGGAGCGGGCTTGCTCGCGAAGGTCGTTAACGATGACGCGGGCATCCTGATTCAACGCGGCGGTCTCAGGTTTTTCGCGAGCAAGCCCGCTCCCACAGAAAAGCAGCTCTGCTTTCTCTCTGGATCTTGCCTCTGCTTCTAACACTCAAGCCGGCCTGTAGGCCGCTGTGCTCTTGCTTTTGATCTTGATCTGCGGGCCCCGTCAACCACGATGGCCGGAGTGCGGGCATGCCGAGCCTAGGCGAGGCACCGAGTGGTGGGGCAAAGACCTTTTGGTTACTTTTGGCTGGGCCGGCATTCCGGGCGTTTGCCAAAAGTGACCCGCTGTAAGAGCGGAACCATAAGCAGCCGTTACCTAAATAACGGATATGTACTCGGTCCACGTCCAAATGGGCCACCGAGCCCCGAAGTCGTTGTGTTTTACCCAGGTCTGAGGTCTCATTGGGACCAGGAAAAATTGCAGGTAAGGAACAACACTTGATACGGGAAGAACTGGCGCAATATGGCGGTATCACCGTCATGATTCCGGCCGCAGTGGTGATCGCCGTCTGGCTCTGGTACTCCCGGCCCCAGGCGGTCAAGTGGTGGCTGATGACAATCGCCTGCACCTATTCCATCGTCGCGTTCAGCAAGTTGTTGTTCAAGGGCTGGGGCGTTTCGCTCCAACACCTTGATATCGCCGTGCTCAGCGGTCACGCCATGAATACCTCGTTGATGGTCCCTGTGGCGATAAGCCTGGTAGCCCGCCGCATCAACCCCGATTGGCGCTGGCCCGCGGCTATCTGCGGGCTGTTGATCACCGCGTGGTTCAGCGCTTATTGCGTCGCGCCCTATATTCACCCGCTTAACGAAGCGCTGGCCGGTGGCTTCTTGGGTGGAATGGCGGCGATCGCTTTTCTATGGCGACTTGAGGTGGTTGACGTGCGGGTTTCCCCATCCTTGATCGGTGGGGGAATGGTGATTCTGTTGTTAAGCGCGATGGTGCCCAAGTACAACGCCGAGAAACTGCTCAACCATGTCGCGGTGGCGGTTTCAGGGGCCGATCAGGCCCATCAGGAACCTTCCTGGCGCGCCTCTTCCATGCCGATGAACGCCGAGTAAGTGGCCAGGTCCAGGGCCAGGTTACTCTCCACCAGCAGCTCCAGCAGTACCGTCTGGCAATTCAAGCGCCGGGCATCGCCACGGCGCTGAGCGCGCTTCATTTGCTTGAATAACGTATCGGTGATGTCCTGGGGTGAGCTGTCTCGCAAGCGATCCAGCCAGTGGGACAGCACTTGGGTGTTGCGCGCATATTGCTCCGCTGGCAGCTGTTCATTGGGCGCCAGGCCTACGAATCCTTCAAACGCGTTCGTCAGCCTTTTCAAGGCGTAGGCGCGTTTCAGGTCTTCATAAATGCTCATGGCCGCTCCTCGGTGCAGGAGATGTTGGCGAGTAATTCGGCCGTCTTCATTTGCATCAGGTGGCTGTCGCCGCGACTCTCCACACACAGGCAAATGGACAGGGGATTGCTCACCTGCAATTTGAAGCGCCAGTCGGCAAAGACCATTGAAAGCCCGCTACAGGATTCGTCGCTGTCCAGTGAATTGCTGGCGTATAAGACCTGCATGCGTTCTACAACGGTGGTTGAACTATTAACCTTGACGTGGATGTTTCCCGAAGAAGGAAACAGGCCGATACGCTCTACCAATAGCTTTGAACTTTTCATGGCCGTCCCTCGCTGTTTATTCAGCTATTACTTTATTCTGAAGAGGCGAAAAAGTAAGGGGATGTTATTTTTAGTCTGCTAATAAGTTGAATGTTATTTTTCGTCTGGATAAATAGGTTTTCAGCAAGTCAACTCGACTCGGCTGATTTCCGCTAAAGGCACGTTGATGCGCTGTTCCCGTTGCAGGAAGTTCATCAGCAATACCACACGTTCTTCTCCGTCCATGGCAAGGAAGACGGCCTCAAGTTCGGCGAACGGCCCTTCGTTGATGCGCACGCTTTCGCCCGGCTGCAACAGGGTTGCCACAACGCCCTGATGGTCTCGCTCTTGCAGCTCGCCCACCAGTGCGTCGCTGATGGGCAGCGGATGTGCGCCGAATGCCACGACCCGCGACACCCCGCGGGTCGAGCGCAGGGAGCTCCAGCTGTCCTGCAGGCTCATTTGAATAAACAGATAACCGGGAAACAGCGATTCGCGAGTGGTCCTGCGCTGGCCCTTCAACAGCCGTTCGCGTTTATAGGTAGAGCGAAAACAGGTATAGCCCTGGCGCTGAAGATGTTCCTCCGCGCGCTCGTCCTGCCGGGATTTGCACTGGACCAGGTACCAGGCTTTGTTGGCATTTGCGCTCATGGAACTTCCTCTGTCTATATATAACGAAACTCGGCAGTCATGTAATTTAAAGCCGACGCACGCTGCAAAGTCATGAATGTTATAAATCGTCGGGTTGGTGTGAGTGTTGTTATTTTTCGTCCGGCGATAATGTTGGTGAAGTGGGGGTTCCATGGTAATAAATACTGCCGCGAAGTTGCGAAGTTGATTTGATGGCTTTGTGGGGTAATGGATGGCCCGGGGAATAGTGTCTTGTTTAAAAGAGTGTTGATTGTCTGTATTGGCAATATTTGCCGCAGTCCCACCGCGGAAAGCCTGTTGCGTGGCGCATTGAGTCGCTGCGATATCAAGGTCAGTTCTGCGGGCATTGCCGCGTTGGTCGGCAAGCCGATTGAAACCACCGCGCGTGCGGTACTCGAGGCTCATGGTCATCCAGTTATTGAGCACCAGGCCGTCCAGCTGGAGCCACAGGCGATCAGTGAAGCCGACCTGATCCTGGTGATGGAGCGACAGCACATCAGCGCCGTGCTCAGCATGGCGCCCGAGGCACGAGGCAAGGTCTTGCTGCTGGGGAAATGGCAAAACGAGCGAGAGATCAGCGACCCCTACCGGCAAGGGAAAGCTGCTTTTGTGCACGCTTATGCGTTGATCGAAGAAGCCGTAAACGCATGGGCGCAGCGTCTCGCACGCTGATCGCCATGACTTTTTGAATCGAAATAAAGGCTAAGAATCCGACTTATGCAGCAAGCGCCAGCAGTCACCGTACGGGAAGACGATAACGAGGAGATTGATCTCCTCGGTCTGTTTGGAACACTGATCGACCACAAATGGTTGATCGCCGCGGTTACCGGCGCCTTTATGCTCACGGGCGCCGCGTATGCGGTGTTGGCGACCCCGGTCTATCAGGCGAATGCCCTGTTGCAGGTCGAAGCGAAAAAGAACGACTTGCTGGGTTTCTCGGACATCGGCGGCATGCTCGGCAAGGAGTCGCCTTCGGCCACCGAGATCGAGTTGATCCAGTCGCGCTATGTAATTGGCAAAACCGTCGACAACCTGAAACTCGATGTCGTCGTACAGCCGATGTACTTCCCGGTGGTCGGCGAGTTCCTCGCGCGTCGCTTCCAGAAGACTAACCCCGGTGCAATCGCCGAGCCCTTGCTGGGCCTGGACAGTTTCGCCTGGGGCGGCGAGTCGCTGAAGATTTTCAAGCTGGACCTGCCCGACGGGCAATTGGGCAAGAAGCTGACCCTGGCCGTGGGTGAAAACGCGCATTTCACCTTGGTGGATGAAGATGACCAAGTGCTGGCGGCCGGCGAGGCAGGGCAACTGATCGAGCAAAATGGCATCGCGTTCCAGATTGAAGAACTGCGCGCCAAACCCGGCACGCGTTTCCGGGTGATCCGCAATGCACGCCTGACCAGCATCCTCGACTACCAAGAGAACCTGGACGTGGTCGAGCGGGGGAAAGAGTCGGGCATGATCGGCCTGGCGCTGGAAAGCACCGACCCGGACCAGGCGATCAAAATCCTCAATCAGATCGCGGCCATTTACGTGCGGCAAAACGTCGAGCGCACCTCGGCTGAGGCGGCGCAAAGCCTGGCGTTTCTCAAGGAGCAACTGCCGGAGGTCAAGAAGGACCTGGAAAAAGCCGGCAAGGCCTTGAATGAATACCAGACCCGCAGCAAGTCGGTGGACATCACCCTTGAAACCAAGGCGATTCTCGACCAGATCGTGGGGCTCGACACCAGCATCTCCGAGTTGAAGTTGCAGCAGGCCGAGATGGACCGCAAGTTCACCCGGCAGCACCCCGCGTATCGCGCGTTGCTGACCCAGATCGGCGAGTTGACCAGCAAGCAGCAAAGCCTGGCGAGCCGGGTAGAAAGCCTGCCCTCGACCCAGCAGGAGCTGTTGAGCCTGACCCGGGATGTTGAGGTCGGCACGGCTATCTATACCCAACTGCTCAACAAGTCCCAGGAACTGGATGTGATGCGCGCGGGCACCGTGGGCAACGTGCGCCTGATCGACACTGCAGACGTCAATTACCTCAAGCCGATCAAGCCGAAAAGGATCCTGATCGTGTTGATCGCGACCTTGCTCGGCGGCTTCCTGGCGGTGGCGTTGGTGCTGTTGCGCAAGGCGCTGAACCGTGGCCTGGAAAGCCCGGAAGCCATCGAGCAGCTCGGGTTGCCGGTGTATGCGTCGATTCCGTACAGCCCGCTGCAAAAAGTTGAAGAAGACAAAATCACTCGCAGCCGTGGACGTACCGATGCGGTGTCTTCATTGCTGGCCATCAGTCACCCCACGGACCTGGCGGTGGAGGCCTTGCGCAGTTTGCGCACCAGCCTGCACTTCGCGATGCTCGAGGCGCCCAATAACCGCATCATGATCTCCGGCCCCAGCCCCGAAGTAGGCAAGACTTTCGTCTCGGTCAACCTGGCGGCGGTCATCGCGCAAACCGGGCAGCGCGTCTTGTTGATTGATGTGGATATGCGCCGTGGCTACCTGCACAAAGTGCTGGGTGTGCCGGCCAAGGATGGGCTTTCCGACATCCTCTCCAACCAATGCACCCTTGAAACCGCGATCCACAAAACCGGCATTGAAAACCTCGACATCATCAGCCGCGGGCAGATACCGCCCAATCCTTCGGAGTTGCTGATGCATCGCAACCTGACCGAACTGTTGTCGCAAGTCAGCGAACGTTATGACCTGGTGATTCTGGATACGCCACCGCTATTGGCCGTGACCGACGCGTCGATTGTGGGACGGCAGTCGGGGACCAACCTGATCGTCACGCGCTATGGCTTGAACCCGGCAAAAGAAATCGAGCACACCATTCGCCGGTTTGCCCAGAACGGCATCGTGCTCAGGGGCGCGATCTTCAACGGCGTTGAAAAGAAGGCCTCGGCCAAATATGGCTACGGCAACTACGGGTATTACCAGTACGAGTACCAGGCTGATCGGAGCTGATTCACCACTGTAATTGCAGGATAGAGGTCACGTTCTCAGGAAATGAACGAAAAATCCTGGGGCGGTAGCGTGCCAAATTCAAATCAGCATAAAGAATACCCAGCCATGTTTTACCTGTTATCCCTTATCGCGCTGTCAGCGGGTTTGCTCGCGGCGAAAAATCCAAAATACTCAATTGTGGTGTTTGGGATAATGCTGGCTGTTATTCCCACGGGTAACTCCTACAGCGAAATAATCTCGCTCAAAGGCATCTACTTTTTTGACTTTTACATCGTCGGTGGGCTGGGTGCACTGCTGGTCAGGCAGGTGGTTTCGCAGAAGAATCAACTGACAGCGCCAGGCGGCCTGCTGTTTGGCTGTGGACTGTATCTGGTGTTACTCGCGTGCGGCTTGCTGGAGTCTTCGAACAAGTACCTGTTGAAGGATGTCCGGCCTTTCATAATGATCCTGTCGTTTATTGTGCTCTCGAACATCGCGACCCTTGCCGCGAAAACCTTGAAGCTGCAAACCGTGCTTTTGCTATTGATCGCGATGACTGCATTCAATGTGCTGGATATCGCTTGGTTGCGGTTGGGCTTGTACAAGTTTCAAGACGTCTACTATGAAGAGAACGCCTACCGGTACCTGGATGGCGGTACGTACGCCGCCGTGGCTTATCTGATTTATTACTTCATAGACCCGCGGCTGTTTGAACAGAGAAAAAAGCTCGCAAGAATTTGTCTGGCGACCTCTTTCATCTGTCTGTTTATCGCCAACTCGCGGTTCATCTTTGTTGCGGTGTTTGCGGCGATCATCATTCACCAATATATAAAGCCAGCCCGCATGATCGGGGTCGCCCTGGCCGGGGCGGTTGTGCTGATGGCATTTATCGGCGTCAGCAATATGATCGGCGCTGACCGAATCAATGACGGTTTGTCGTCTGAAGGCATGGCCGCTCAACTGGGCACTCGTTTCAGCCCCGCGCTGGAACTGATCCGGGGCATGAACCCGCTGCATTACTTTGTCGGATTGGGCGCGGGAACGCCGTTCGAAATTCCCTGGTTTGAATACCGTGGCCTCGATGACAAGAACTCGAATATCGACAGTGCCTACTTAACGTACTTCGTGAAGTACGGGCTGATCGGCTTGTACTTGTTGTACGTGTTCATTACCTCGATTACCCAGCACATGAACAGCCGGGTGGCGGTCTCGATCGCTGTGTTTTTGGGCGTGATGTTCGTTGTGTCGGCCACGCCTTATCAGCCGTACGCCATCGGTATCGCTTATGGCGCCATCGTCCTGCGCGTCTGTGCGGAACACACGGCCAGGCAACGCAAAAAGCTGCTCAAGCCAAGCCTGCCGCTGATAACCACGCCCTTACAGGTGAATGCCGGATGAACAGCACAGTGTTGAAAAAATTCGTCTCCAGTACGGCCTGGAGCTTTATATCCGCCGTCGCGACCAAGGTGTCGGTGGTCATTACCGGCATATTAGTGGCCCGGGTACTGGGCGCCCAATCCTTTGGTGAATACGGCCTGATCCAAAGTGCGATTGTGATGCTGGCCAACGTCGCCGCCCAAGCCACCACCACGGCAACGGCCAAGCATATCGGGCAGTTCAAAGAAAGCAGCCCCGAGAAAACCGGCCGGGGCATCGCCCTGACACTGACATTTTCGGTGTTTTTCAGCGCGATGATCATCGGGACAGCGCTGTTTTTCCCGCACTTCTTCTCCAGCGTTATTTTGGGCGCAGACAGCCTGAGCGCGGCGTCGCTGATTGTATTGAGCACCATCACGTTCATTATTCTGTCGGGGTGGACCCAAGGCTGCCTGACCGGTTGGGGGCAATACCGGTTGATTGCGACGATCAACGGAATCATCGCGATTGTCGCGATCCCGGCGACGTACTTCCTCACGGTCAAGTTCAGACTCAACGGCGCGCTGCTGGGGTTGGCCGGTTCCCAATTGCTGATCGTGTTTTTCAGCGCACTGGCTTGCTGGAAAATACTCAAGGCCCGGAACACCACCCTGAGCTTCACAGGTGCGATGACTGAAAAGCATGCCGTGTTGTCGGTGGGCCTGCCGGTATTGCTGACGGGCTTGATGGTCGCCCCAATGAACTGGTTCGCCAACAAGTTGTTGGCAGAAACAACTAACGGCCTTGCGGCGTTAGGCATGTACGCCGCCGCCATGCAATGGAATGCGATCTTTTCACATGTCTCCGTGGTGTTGGGCTCCGTACTGGTTCCGATGCTGGCTGCAGCGCTGGGTGGTAAAAACCGCAAACTGGACGCCTTGAACTTTCTGTCAGGCTGGTTAGTGGTGCTGGTGATCATACAGCCGGTGATCATGTTCCCCGAGTTGCTGGCAAAACTCTATGGCAGCAGTTTCCTCGGGCGGGATTTTGAAGTCACGTTGGTGCTGGTCATCCTCGGATCTTTGCTCAGTGCATTCAAGTCCGGCATCTCAAGAAAGATGATCGTGATGAACCTGGCCTGGTTCAGCGTCATGAGTAACATTCTATGGGGCCTGCTGTTTATCGCCGGCGCGTTATGGCTCAGGGAGCAGGGCGCAATCGGAATTGCCAAGGCGTTCATTGGTTCGCAGTTCATCCACTTCCTACTGGGCCTGCCTTATTTTGTTTATAAGAAAATACTGCCTTTGGAACTGCTTATATCTCCCAGGATCCTGATCCTGTGGACATTGCCTTTTATCAGTTTCATATCAAGCGCCTACGTCGAAAGTGTGCTGTATCGATTGATGATTATGGCGATGATATTTATCTACATTCTCGCAACAACGTTTGCCTTGAATACCGTGTTTAATGACCCCGTGGAAAATGGAAGCCCAGCATGAATGTCAGTAAAGTTTATATCCGGGGTGCATACGGTCCTGGTAATTTGGGTGATGACGTATTAATGCTATGCGTTATCAATATTCTGAAAAAGCGCTTTAAAGAATCGGATATTGCGGTGGGTGTCGATCATCCGGAGATCGCCAGGAACTTCAACCCGCGCATCAAGTGGCTGCATATCAAGGAACCGGTCAAGGCTGACCTGGTGGTGTTGGGCGGCGGCGGCCAGTTCTTCTCGTTCATCCCGCCGGCCAAAGAAGTCACCGCCACCACCGGGCGATTGGCGAAGGTCTACAAGAGCATCAAGGCTCAAACCGACCTGAAGTCCACGCTGTTACGCCTGTATGTCGGGCTGCGTGGCGGTGTCGACAGGATCTATTTCCACCGGCGTCTGGCGGCGTTCTGTATCGGCCTGGGCCCGTTTGATGGCGGCGGCAAGCTGTTGACCCGTGCCGTCAGCGTGATCAATCGCTGTGACTACATTTCCGTGCGGGACGGTACCAGCCAGCAGCATTGCAATACCTTTGGAAAGAAAGACGTGGAGGTGTACACCGACCCCAGCCTGCTTTCCGATCTGTGGATCTCCAGCAAAGACTTGGAAATCGGCAGCCTCAAGAAGGGCAAATACCTGTCCTTTATCCTGCGCGACTGGCCCCACGACGCGAACGGGCAACAGTTCATCAAGGCGATGGTCCAGGCCGCTGATGAGTTGGCCAAACGTGGCGAGCAGGTACGCCTGGTCTCGCTCTACAAAGAGCGTGACCAGCACCTGATCGACAAGTACGACACCTTCGAGTGGTTGTGCTGGGACGCCGCCGGCGATACGCCTGAAACCTTCATGGCGAAACTGATCGTTGAGTCCGACGTGATCATCAGTGCGCGGGCCCATGGTGTGTTGTTGCCAGCCTCCCTGGGTTTCCCAACCATCGCCGTTGAAATCGAAAACAAGCTGAAAAAAGTCCATGAAATGCTGCCGCACGGCACGAAATTGGTCAGCGTCCCGGACCCCGCCGTGATCATGAGCACCATCAGCGAATTCCGCCAATCGAAAGCGCAAATGGCCGAGCACCTCAAGCAAGAAATCTCCCAGCGATCCTCCATTGCGCAAAAAGCCGTCGACGACTTTTTGAAATGGGTAGATGAAAAATAAAGTGCAGGGGCAACCGACGTGAAAAAGACAGCCTCGACGCTACTCACTTTGGCGTTCTCTCTGCAGGTGGCCGCGAGCGGCGCAACAGAGGTAAGCGACCGCTGCGAGCAACGCATCAAAAACATCTATCCGTCACTTCCTGATGTGTCGCAGGTGCTCGACGGTGCTCAGGCGCCAAACAGCATCAAGGGCCGCGCCAATTTAACGAACAAGGCCTACAGCCAAAAAATCAAGGACATCGCCGTGCATTTTCCCGCCGGCTCGTACGACCCGGGCTCGATGGTGCGGTTGGGTTTGCCCTACGGCGGAATCGAATTCAAATCCGCGCTCCCGCAACCGGGCAGGGAATGCCTGGTGCTGACGTACGAGTTGAAGTTCGACAAGAATTTCAACTTTGTAAAAGGCGGCAAGCTCCCGGGCCTCTACGGTGGCACCGGCAATACCGGCGGGAAAATACCCAACGGCCATGATGGCTTTTCCACGCGCTACATCTGGAAAGAGAAGGGCACCGGTGCGATCTATGCCTATTTGCCCACCAGCAAAACCTGGGGCACGGCAGTAGGCCTGGGTTCCTGGATCTTTACTGTCGGGCGGTGGCACACATTGGAGCAACTGGTGAAGTTGAATACACCGGGGCAGGCCGACGGTGTGATTTCCATCTGGTACGACAAAAAACTGGTGCACTCCGAAACCGGATTGACGTTCAGAGACACGCCGGACATCACCATTGATGGCCTGCTGTTTTCTACGTTCTTTGGTGGGAATAACCCGTCTTTCGCCACGCCGGTCAGCACCAATATCCGCTTCAGGAATTTTGTGATGAGTTCCCAGCGCGTGACTGATCCATCAGGGCAGGGTGACTAAGTGAAAAACCTGAAACTGAATATCAAGAAGGCCGCTGTTGCGCTGTTTAATTCGCTGCTCAGCCTGGCGTTGTTTTTCAACCTGAGGCGTTCACTGCTCAGGCTGACCGGATGCCGGGTGGGCGCAAAAACCACGGTTCACCGCAAGGTGGTTTTTTTCACCTTCGGCAACTTCTCCATCGGGAAAAACTGCACGGTCAATTACGACTGCTACCTGGACAACAGGGCGGGTATCCAGATTGGGGATAACGTCAATATTTCCCACAACGCCCGGATTTATACCTTGGGTCACGATATCGATGACCCGATGAGTTGCCTGGTGGGCAAACCCGTAGTGATCGAAGACAACGCATGGATCTTTCCCAATGTGATGGTGATGCCAGGCGTCACCATCGGAAAAGGCGCCGTGGTTTATCCAGGCAGTGTGGTCACTCGCAACGTTGAAGCGTACTCGATTGTGGGCGGCAACCCGGCCAAACATCTTCGCTACAGGAATAAAAATATTCTGTACCGCGCCGACTTTCCGATTTGGTTTGCAGTGTAAGCACTCCACTTGCCCCCTCTATTTATGCAGGACTCTGACGTGAAATCATTAATGATCGCATGGATTGGCTATCAACGACGCGCCGATACCATGAAGCAATATTGGGCGTATGACATTCTGCATCTGCCCAACCGGTTCAAGAAGAAGTCGGCACGGCCACTGGACTACTTGATCAAATCGTTCAAAACCATCAAGACGCTGTTGGCCGGTTCGCCTGAAGTGCTGTGGGTGCAGTTGCCACCGAGCCCTGTATTGCATATAGCACTGGCCTACAAGTTTATATTTAACCGGCGCCTGAAGATTATTGCCGATGCCCACAACAGCTTGTTGCGCAAACAGTGGATAGGCTTTCCGGGCACCGTTTCACTGTTGAACAGAATCGATGCAGTGGTCGTGCATAACTTTAAGGTCAAAGAAGAGTTGGCAAGCCTTGGCGTCAAGGAAACCAATATTTTTATCCTGGAAGACTTGCCGTGTGATTTCCCGGCGGCGGCCGCCACTGAGCGCGAGACGCCCTATGTGCTGTTTCCGTGTTCCTTTGATATCGATGAGCCGATAGAAATCGTGATCAACGCCGCCCGGGAAATGCCGGGGGTGGACTTTCTGATCACCGGCAAGCACCAGGGCAAGTTGTCCGAAGAACTCGTGGCGTCACTGCCCGCGAACATCAAGCTGACCGGCTTTCTCAGCAAAGCGACGTTCGAACAGCTGCTGTGCAACGCGAATGTGGTGCTCGGCCTGACCACCCGCGACAACGTCCAGTTGAGCGTGGCCAATGAAGCGGTCAGCGCCGGCCGGCCGATGGCGCTCTCGAATACCACGGTACTGCGCTCGCTGTTTTCCGAAGCCGCAGTGTTCGTGGACACCCTGAACCCGCTGTCCATAAAGGCCGGCGTAGCGCAGCTCATCGCCAATCAAGAAATCTATAAAGAGAAATCAGCCTTGCTCAAAGCCAAGCGAATTACCCGCTGGAAAGGCCAGGCACAACTGTTAAGAACTGCCGCCACTATTTAATGATGTCTATTACACCTGACAGGAAGGGAACCGTCATGAGTCAATCAAGTGATGTTTTATTGATTTGTTCTGGAGGTGGGCACTGGGTGCAAATGAGCAAGTTGCTGCCGGCCTTCGACGGTCAGAAAGTTACCATCGCCACCGTGGATATCAGCATTGGCTCGCAGTATCCAGCCCATGCCTTTGCGAAAGTCCCGGACTTTAATCGCAGTGAGCCGATGAAGATCATCAAGGGCTTTTGCCAGATCTTTGCGATCGTCTACCGCAGCAAGGCCAAGTACGTGATCTCCACCGGCGCCGCTCCAGGGTTGCTGGGATTGGTGGCGGGAAAACTCATGGGGAAAAAGACCCTGTGGATCGACAGCATCGCCAATCCCAAGAAACTCTCGTTGTCCGGCCGCATCGCTGTTTATTTTGTCGATGAGTTACTGACCCAGTGGCCCTCGCTTTCGCAAAACAGCCGCGCCCAATATAAAGGGAGGATTGTATAAATGATATTTTGCAGCGTTGGCACTCAAGCACCCTTTGAAAGAATGCTCGGCTACTTGCATGAGTGGAGTCATGCAAACCCGCAGGTTCCGATTGTGGCCCAGGTGGGCAATAACGAAAATGACCTGGGCCGCATTACGGCGTACAAGACCATCGCCGAGCCGCTGTTTTCCAAGAACTTCAATGCTTCGAAAGTGATCGTTTCCCATGCGGGCATGGGCAATATCATTCGCTCCCTTGAGTTGGGAAAACCCATCGTTATCGTCCCGCGCGACAGTCGGCGAGGTGAACATATCAATAATCATCAGTTCGACACCGCCGAGAACTTTTCAGACCTTCCGTCGGTGTTTATTGCCCACGATAAAGACGGCTTCTTTTCGGCGATTGATTCGGCACTTAACTACAGCAGTTCGGAAAGTCCATTGGACTTTACCGAAAGAGACCGCTTGATCAGTTATGTGAAGTCATTCACGTCCTGAGTTTCGGCTGTTGGTCGACACGCTCCAATTACGTTTAATCATCGAGTAATCGCTATGATCCCAGTGATATTGTCTGGCGGCTCAGGCACGCGCCTGTGGCCGCTTTCTAGAGCGCTTAAGCCAAAGCAGTTTATAGCGCTGCACGGTGACTTGAGTTTGTTTCAAGCCACGTTGGACCGCATCAAGAACCTGTCGATAGAGGGCGAGAACGTCAGCCCTCCGATCATTGTGTGCAACGAAGAACACCGTTTCATCGTGGCCGAGCAAAGTCGATCGCTGGACTTGATACCCCAGAAAATTCTCCTGGAACCCACCGCCCGGAATACCGCTCCGGCGATTGCCGCCGCGACGTTGTCAGCCCTGCAAGACGGCGATGATCCGATCCTGCTGGTGTTGGCGGCAGACCATGTGATCGGCGATACCAGTGCCTTTAATGCAGCCTTGACGCTGGCCACGGTGGAGGTCAACAAGGGCAAGATCGTCACCTTCGGCGTGGTACCCACCAAGCCCGAGACCGGCTACGGGTACATCCGTACTCAAACCGCTGCGCTCGACGGCGCCGCACATGTCGAGGCCTTTGTCGAAAAGCCCGACCTTGAGACCGCACAAAGCTACCTGGCCCAAGGCAACTACTTCTGGAACAGCGGCATGTTCATGTTCCGCGCTTCCGTGATGAAGGCTGAGCTCGAGCGCTTGAGCCCGGAGATCATGGTAGCCGCAGAGCTGTCCCTCTCCAATGCGGCCTACGACCAGGATTTCACCCGGCTCAACCAGGTGGATTTCGTGAACGCGCCCAACGTGTCGATTGACTACGCGGTGATGGAAAAAACCGACATCGCGTCGGTGGTCATCCTCAACTCCCCCTGGAGCGACTTGGGTGCCTGGGATTCCGTGTGGGAAGCGGGCCTCAAGGATGAACACCAGAACTGCACCCAAGGTGACGTGCTGCTGCAAGACGTGACTAACAGTTATGTGCACGCCAGCCACCGCCTGGTCACCGTTGCCGGGATCAGCGATGTGGTGGTGGTCGAGACCGCCGACGCGATCTTGGTGACCACCAAGGACCATGCGCAAGACGTCAAGAAAATCGTCACCCAGCTCACAAAAAACCACCGGATCGAGAGCGCCAGTCACCGCGTAGTCTATCGGCCGTGGGGCAAATATGACTCGGTGGACCAGGGGTATCGCTACCAGGTGAAGCGGATCACGGTCAAGCCGGGGCACAAGCTGTCGGTGCAGCTCCACCACCATCGGGCCGAGCACTGGATCGTGGTGTCCGGCACGGCGAATGTGCAAATCGCCGACAAGCAGGTGCTGCTCACCGAGAACCAATCCACCTACATCCCCATTGGCGTCGTGCACTCCCTGGAAAACCCGGGACGCATCCCGCTGGAGCTGATTGAAGTCCAGTCCGGCTCCTACCTGGGCGAAGACGACATCATCCGCTTTGAAGACCGCTATGGCCGCCTCGAGCTTGTTTAAAGGAATATTGAAATGAACGTAACTGTATTTGGAATCGGCTATGTGGGCCTGGTGCAAGCGGCGGTGCTGGCTGATGCGGGGCATGAAGTCTGCTGCGTCGACATCGACGCCACCAAAGTCGAGAACCTCAAGAGCGGGATTATTCCGATCTATGAGCCCGGGCTGAGTGCCCTCGTGCAAAAGAACCATGATGCCGGCCGCTTGCATTTCACCACCGACGCCGCGCAAGGCGTGCGTCACGGTGAGGTGCAATTCATCGCCGTGGGCACGCCGCCGGATGACGATGGCAGCGCCGACATCAAGTACGTGCTCTCCGTTGCCGCGACCATCGCGCTCAACATGACCGAGCCGAAGATTATCGTGAACAAGTCCACGGTACCGGTGGGGACGGCGGATAAAGTCCGGGCGAAGGTGTCCGAGGTGTTGGCGTCTCGGGGGCTTGAGGTGGAATTTCACGTCATCTCGAACCCGGAGTTCCTGAAGGAAGGTTCGGCAGTCGCCGACTGTACTCGCCCCGACCGAATCATCATCGGCAGTGACAGCAGCTACGCAGTGGACCGCATGCGGGAACTGTATGAACCCTTCAACCGCAACCACGAAAAAATCATCACGATGGACATCCGCAGTGCCGAGCTGACCAAGTACGCGGCCAACTGCCTGCTGGCCACCAAGATTTCCTTCATGAATGAAATGGCCAACTTCGCCGAACGATTGGGCGCAGACATTGAGGCCGTTCGTAAGGGTATTGGCTCTGACCCACGGATTGGCTACGACTTTATCTACCCTGGCTGCGGTTATGGCGGCTCGTGCTTCCCGAAAGACGTACAGGCGCTGGAGCGTACCGCGTCGTCGATCGGCTATCAGGCAACGCTTCTGTCGGCCGTCGAGGAGGTCAACAAGCGCCAGAAGCAGCACCTGTTCGGGCATATCCACCATCACTTTGGCGGGCAACTGGAAGGCAAGACCTTTGCGATCTGGGGCCTGGCCTTCAAACCCAATACCGACGACATGCGCGAAGCCTCCAGCCGCGTGCTGATCGAACAATTGCGCAGCGTGGGCGCCAGGGTTCAAGCCTTCGACCCGGAAGCAATGGCCGAGACCCAGCGCATTTACGGCATGAACGAAGACCTGCTGCTCATGGGGACCAAGGAAGCCGCGCTGCAAGGTGCCGATGCGTTGGTGATTGTGACGGAGTGGCGCGAGTTCAAAGCCCCGGACCTGGACTTGATTAAAGAGAAACTGAGCACGCCAGTGATCTTTGATGGCCGCAATATATTCGATCCGCAGCGTATGAAAGCCAATGGTTTCGACTATTACGGTATTGGTCGCGGCTTGTCGGTACGGCCAGTTGTTTAAACCTGACGATTATTAACATTGGTGGTTTGAGCTACCCACAAGTGAGATGATTTCGAGGAGGCTAAGTGCGTGATCCCACTGGATCTTTGTGCAGTTTTCATGGCCTGTTTATCTCCGTTCCATCACTACTCCCTTATTGCAAAGTTTTGATAAGGGGTAAATATCGAGAAGGAGTCTGATATGAGGAAATTACTGTTGGCCGGCTTGCTGGCTTTCACAAGTACTGCGGCAATGGCGGCGGGTGAAGTCGCCGGCGCTGCGGTAAGCGAGGCTGCCGGCGCAGGTGAGTCCCTGTCGTTGAGCGCCCCGCTCTTGGGCGGCGTGACGCTCGGTGAAGGGGTTGGGGTCGGCACGGCGGTTGTCGGCGCTGCGGCAGCCGCTTCCAACTCGGGTGGCAGTTCCAACGGCGGTACTGCCGGCACCGGCGGTACCACCGGCACAGGCGGTACTACCGGTACCAACTAATCCCTCGTAAACCCTGTTGTACAAGATCACTCAGAACTTTCTGGGTGATCTTTTTTAGACTCGTCCTCGACTAGCGTAGTGCCATTATGATTTCTAGGTTACCTGTTCTTTTGCTGGCAAGTATCAGCTTGCACGGCTGCATGTTTTCGCCTGGTCAACACATGGACACCAGTCAAATGTCCAGTGAAGGCTCTCCCGAAAGTACCCGGGTGGAGTTGATTCCAATCACGCCCAAGTTGATTGCCATGGATGCCGCCACGCACGTTCGTGAATCGGTACCTTCTGAGTTGCTGGCGTATGTTCCGGGTGGCTATCGGGTAGGCGCCAATGACCTGTTGTTTATCACGGTCTGGGATCACCCCGAGTTGACGGCACCGTCCGGGCCGCAACAGCAGATCGACGCCAACGGTCGCTTGGTTCGCCCCGACGGCACGCTGTTTTATCCGTATATCGGCAACGTTCCGGTGGCCGGTAAAACCATCGAAGAGTTGCGTGCGTTCATCGCCGGGCGCTTGTCGCAGTTTATTGAAAGCCCTCAGGTCGACGTCAGCGTCCTGCGTTTTGCCAGCCAGACCGTGGTGGTGACCGGTGCGGTGATCAAAGCCGGCCAACAGCCGATCACTACCACGCCATTGAGTGCCGTTGAAGCCATTGGCGCCGCCGGCATCGACCCGACGAATGCCGACCTGTCGGGCCTGACACTCACCCGTGACGGCCGTGAATACACGCTGGACCTGGACAGCCTGAATCGCCAGGGCTCGCAACTGCAGGGCATCTACCTCAAGGGCGGCGACCGGTTGTATTTGCCTTATAACGACCAAAAACGGGTCTACCTCATGGGCGAAGTCAATCAGCCCCGGGCGCTGAGTTTCAAGGGCAAGTCGATCAACCTGACCGATGCCTTGGGCACGGTGGGTGGCTTGAACCAGACCACCTCCAATGGCAATGCGGTCTACGTGATTCGCGGCGTGGACAACCTGGAAGCCGAGCCGGCCAAGGTGTTCCAGCTCGATGCCCAATCACCGTCCTCGTTGGTGCTGGCCACCCGGTTCGACTTGCAGCCCCAAGACATCGTGTACGTCGGGCCGGCCGGCGTGACGCGCTGGAACCGCCTGATCAGCCAGTTGCTGCCGACCGCCAGTGCCATTGGGCTCGGTGCACGATCGTTTAATGACCTCAGCGAAGCCAACAGCAGATAAGGCTCAATCCCGTCGTGAAAATTTTGCCTACCTGCGCCTGTCTGTCGATGGCGCTCTTGTTGTGCGGGTGTAACCCGTTGATGAGGGCGTCCTGGTACACCCTCGAATCCTCCGTCAGCGGCCCGGCCCCGATCAACGTGACCCGCGCCCAGGTCGACGCCGTGCCGTACCCGCAGATCCTGGTCACTACTGCCGTCAGCGAGGGGGTGATGGCCATGGCACGCCGCCGGGGCGACCTGGAATTCTGGGTCGCTTCGGGCAAGCAAGTGGTGATGATGCGTGACGGCCTGGTGGTACGCACGGTCGGGCTGGGTGTTTCCCTGGATGGCACTCGCTTCAGTGGCGAGTCACCGTTCAAGCGCGGCCTCCAGCACCTGCCCGATGGCTACACCAGCACACGCTGGATCGACGTCTACGACGGCAACCGAATCGGGGTCGCGGTCAACAGCCGTTTCAGCACCCACGACATCGAGACCCTCCGCATTCTGGACAAGGATCATGCCTTGCTGCGCATCGACGAGCAGGTGGATGTTCCCACCTTGAATTTCCACGCCACCAACCATTATTGGGTCGACCCGCAGGATGGTTTCATCCTGCGCAGCGAGCAGCATCTGACGCCCCGGTTGTCCCTGAAAATCGTGCAGTTGCGTCCCGATCGGGAGGTTGCCCGGTGAAGCGTTTGAATCTTTTATGGCTGGGCCTGTTGTTGATCGGCCCCGGCGCCGGCCAGGCAGCTGTCACGGTCAGTGGCGATGTACGCAGCCCCGGCACCTACGACGTAAAACCAGGGGCGCGCTTGCAGGACGTTATTCGCGTGGCGCAACCGAATGCCGAAAGCTACTGGTTGGGCGCCGCGTGGTTGCACCAGTCGTTGATGGATCAGCAGGCGCGTTTGAAGGCAGGGGTTTTGTTCGATCTGAAACTGCTGCAACGCGGAGCCTTGCTGGATGACCGGCACACGCTAGCGGACTTGAGTGCGCGTCTGTATCGGCAGGTCGAGCAGTTGCCGGTCACCGGCCGCCAGGTGGCGCTGCTGGACCCCATCGCCGTGGAGGCGGGCTTCGCGCGCAACGCATTGCTCGATGACGGTGACCAGCTTGTTTACCCCGAAAGGCCGTCCACCGTGGAAGTGCTCGGGGCCGTTTCGCAGGCCTGTGATGTGCCGTACCGCGCGATGCGGGAGGTCCAGGATTATGTTCGCGACTGCACCATCCTCGGCGATGCCGAGCGTGATGACCTGTGGCTGATCCAGCCCGACGGCCAGGTGCGACGGGTGGGTGTGGCGGCGTGGAATCGGGAGGAGGGCGTCGTGGCCGCGCCCGGCAGCCGGATCCTGGTGCCGGTGCGCAGCGATGACCTTGAGACGCCGACCCCTGATCTCAACCAACAACTGGCCGAGTTTTTTGCCACTCAACCGTTGGCTGAGGTGAACCCTTGAATTTACGTTTTGCTGTGGTATTGCTCTTGCCCTGCGGACTGGTTCACGGAGAACCGCGCTACACCCAAAATGATTTTGGCGGCGTGGGCCTGCTCCAGAGCCCCACCGCACGCATGGCCCCGGTGGGTGAGTTGAGCGCCAACGCCAACCGCACCGATCCCTACTCGCGCTACAGTTTTTCCTTGCAGCCGTTCGACTGGCTGGAGGGCTCGTTTCGTTACACCGCCATCAGCAACCGCAAGTACGGCGCCGAGGCGTTGAGCGGAAGCCAGAGCTTCAAAGACAAGGCCATCGACTTCAAGGCGCGGCTCTGGGAAGAAAGCCACTGGGCGCCCCAACTGGCCTTCGGTGCCCGGGATATCGGGGGTACAGGCTTGTTTTCCAGCGAATATTTCGTCGCCAACAAGCGTTATGGCAACCTGGATTTCAGCCTCGGTATCGCGTGGGGCTACCTGGGTAATCGGGGCGATTTCGGTAACCCGCTGTCGGTGTTCGGCAGCAAGTTCAACGACCGGCCAAAGAGCACTGCGGTTGTCGCCAGGGCAGGGGATGTGAACTCCAACGCCTACTTCAGGGGGCGCCCTTCGTTGTTTGGCGGGATTGCCTATCAAACGCCCTGGGAACCCCTGAGCCTGAAGCTCGAATACGAAGGCAACGACTACAAGCACGAGCCGTTGGACAACCCGATCAAGCAGGACTCGCCGGTGAATATCGGCGTGGTCTACAAGCTGGCCGACAGCGTCGATCTGAGCGCGGCCTGGGAGCGCGGGAATACCGCGATGTTTGGCATCACCCTGCACACCAACTTTGTCAGCCGCAAGGCGCCGGTGAAGACCTACGACCCTCCCGCCGAACCGTTGCCGACGCGCATGCCGACGACCCCGGCCGACCAGGTTAACTGGGCCAATGTATCCGATCGTTTGCAACAGAATGCCGGCTACAAAGTGGAACGCATTGCACAGCGCGGTTCCGAGCTGATGGTGTATGGCGAGCAACAACGCTACTTCTATTCAGCCAAGGCCGTGGGGCGCGCCAGCCGGATTCTCGACAACAGCGTCAATCAGGATATCGATTGGTTCACCCTGGTGAATAAGCGCTATGACATGCCCATCGAAGAAACCAGCGTGCCTCGCGACACGTTCCGCGCGGTGGTCAACAACGATCAGCCGTTGAAGGACCTGCACCGTAGCACCGAGGTCAACCCGGCGATTGCCCACCGGGAAACCACGCTCTACACCGGTAAGCGTCAGCCGTTCAGCTACGGGCTCGGCCTGGGTTATAAACAGAACATCGGCGGCCCCGACGGGTTGCTCTATCAGTTCACCGCCGACGCCGACGCAGAGTACCGTTTTACCCGCAACACCTGGTGGAGCGGCTTGGTCAGCGCCAACCTGCTGAACAACTACGACAAGTTCACCTACGACGCGCCAAGCGGCTTGCCACGGGTGCGCACCGACCTGCGCCAATACATGACGACGTCCGATGTGACGATGCCGACGTTCCAGTTCAACCATGCGGCGCGGCTGGATCGCGACCTGTATGGCATGGTCTACGGTGGTTACCTGGAGTCGATGTACGCCGGGGTTGGCGGCGAGATGCTGTTCCGGCCGGCTGGCAAACACTGGTCGGTGGGAGCGGACCTGAACTTCGTGCGCCAGCGTGATTTCAATCAGGGCTTCGGCCTGCGGGATTACCAGACCATCACCGGGCATGTCACCAGCTATACGGAGTTGCCGTATGACACCTTGGCCGCCGTCAGTGTGGGGCGTTATCTGGCGCGGGACTGGGGCACCACGGTCGACATCTCGCGGCAGTTCAAGAACGGCGTGAAATTTGGTGGCTGGGTCACGCTGACCACTGCCTCGAAGGAAGAATACGGCGAGGGCAGCTTCGACAAGGGCATCTACATTTCCGTCCCGTTCGACGAGCTGATGAGCACCTCGACCATGCGTCGCGCCAACGTGGTATGGGCACCCCTGACCCGGGATGGCGGCGCACGCCTGAACCGCGCGTACTCACTGCAAACCATGACCGACGGGCGTGACAGCGAGCTGTTCTACAACAACTTCGAGAAGATCACCGAGTGATGTAGCGGCATCTGCCGACAAGGTAACTCACTGCCCGGTGCTGAATGCGCCGGGCAGTGAACAGGCCGCAGCAGTAAGGCGCCAGGTGCAATGCCGGCGCGCGACACTTCCCTGATATTCCTTTCTGATCTCAATACAAATGGCTTGGGCCTGGATGCCCAGGCGTCGCTGTGGGCGTTAGCTTTGCGCCGGGCGGGGATGATGAGGGGGCGGTGAGGACAGCGCCCCTAAGGGCGTGTGGTGCCCCGCGCCGCCGGTAGGGCGGTGCGGGGGAGGCAGGGGTCAGTAGATGTCTTTGGAGAGGAGGGTAAACGGCGTTTTGAACAGGATCTTGATGTCCAGCCACAGCGACCAGTTGTTGATGTAGCGCAGGTCGATATCGACGCGTTGCTGCATCTTCTCCAGGGTCTCGGTTTCGCCCCGGCAGCCGTTGACTTGCGCCAGGCCGGTGATGCCGGGCTTGATGCGATGCCGCGCCATGTACGCGCGAATCTTGCCCGAGTAGTAGTCATTGTGGGCCACCGCATGGGGGCGTGGTCCCACCAGTGCCATGTGCCCTTGCAGCACGTTGAACAGCTGCGGCAATTCGTCGATGGAGGTACGGCGGATAAAGCGCCCTACGGGGGTTATGCGTGAGTCGTTGCGGCTGGCCTGGCGCACTTCCTGATCGTCATGCACGCGCATCGAGCGAAACTTCCAGACCTTGATCACCTCGCCATTCCAGCCGTGACGGTCCTGCTTGAAAATCACCGGGCCCGGGGAGGTCAGCTTGATCAGCAGGGCGAACAGCAACAACAACGGGCTGAGCAACACAATCGCCAACAGCGCCAGGCTTTTGTCGAGCAGTGACTTGCTGAGTGCCGCCGTGGGGCGACTGGTCAGCGGGCTCTCATTGAGGAAGATCGCGGGCAAGCCATCCACCTCGGCCACGCTGTGATTGAGCAGCAGCATGTTGTTGAGGTCGGGCACCCAAATCACGTCCACGCTGATCTCCAGCAGGTTGAGGTACAGCGCCTCGATGTGCGTCGCTTCCTGGAGCGAGTGAGTGATGTACAGGCGGCGTATTCCGTGCTTTCGGATCAACGAGGGAAGGTCGGGCAAGTCGCCGAGAATCTGCGGTTGAGTGCTGTCCTGAGGTGAAGCGGTGCCGGGACCGACGAGGCCGACTAAGGGTGAGCGTTTTTGCCTGGCAAGAGTGTTGGCCAAGTCGGTTGCTAGTTTACCCGTACCAATAATCAGCGATTTCTGGCGCTCGTGAAGTTGCCGATGGTAGTGCCTGGACAGACTGTGAATCGGAATGTAGCAAAGTGCTAGTATCGGATAGCTGACAGCTGCCCAGAGTAGCAGGATCTCCAAGGGAAACAGCGAGCTGGCATTACAGGCAATGCCAACCGCCGATAATATGCCCAGGGTTAATAACCAGCCGGTGAATAACCGTCCCAGCCCAACAAAAAAATCATCTTTTTTGCTATAGACGTCACATAACATGTAAGCGGGGATAGATGCCAGTATTGTAATGGCCGCCAATATCCGGTAGTGGGATTCCAATTGTCCGGTCTTGAACAGTACCAGTGAAAACAAAAGTACAACGACCACACTCAAGGCAATAGCCCACTGCCCCCAAAAGGTAAGGCCCTTGGGTGTAAGATTACGGTGCATCCTTCTGTTATTAAGCATACTTCTGCTCCCTGTGGTATCCACTCACGTGCTGGCAGGTTAAAGCGAGGCGTGGTTTTAATGACTATCAAATGGCAGGCGCACGCGTAGGCGTGCGTATTGATAGTAATGAATGGCAGGGAGCAATGGCTGACGACTTATAACGCGGTCATGTTGTTATAAAATGGCAGATAGAACGAAGTTTTAATAGGCAGGGTGAGTTGTAATTTTTATGAAATAATTATTGTTCGGCGACGGTGTTGCGGTTGCTCAACGGGCTTTTTATTTTTTGTGTGAGGCAATAACCGCGATTGCGCACCGCCCGGAACAGGCGCTCGCCATCGTTGACGCGCTTGAACTTGTCCTGCAACCGGCTAAGGCACATTTCAAGCCCGCGATACAGGTCGGGTTCGCGCCCGATGTTGCGAATAAGTTCTTCCTTGCTCACCACACGCTCCTCATGGTGCAGCATCTTTTTAATCAGCGCCGACTCAATAGTGGTCAACGAAATACGCAGCCCACCTTTGACCAGCGCCCGGTCTTGCTGGGTAAGTAGCCAGACATCCGGGGTGCGCAAGGCGGGTGTTGCATTAACCGTTTCTGTCGGCGTGTTAGTAAAGTTCGGGTGTGGAATATCTGATTTCAGTGCGGTGATTTTCGGGTTTTTCGAGGCGTCGTAAAGTTTTCGGGTCAGTCGGTTATTGGCCTCGTAGAGTCTTTTGGCAGCCACATAGTTACTGAGCCATAGATTGAAATTTTGCTCGCTGTTAACGGCATAGGCGCTGGTCGAAGAGTCCGGTGTTTTTTCTGCAGTTTCGATCAATGGGCCGCTGTCGACGTCGTAATGTAAAAATGCCACATTCGGCGTGAAATCGTGCAGTGCGATTGACGGGTATGTCGATGTAAATGTGTGTTTCTTGAGAGAACTCATGGCATTCACCGATTCCAGGAAAGTACGGGGGTTCATAAACTATCAGCAGGGGAAAAGTAGGGGCCCTGAAAATAGTCAAAAGGCAAGCGTCTGGCGAGAAGTGCGCTGTCGGCGTGCTCGACGTTGTCGGCGATGAACGAGACCCGGGTGGTGCTCATCACCCCCAGCATCTGGTCGTAAAGCCGGTCGAACAGGCCCGAACGCGTGTTCAGACTGAGCCTGAGGGCCGAGTCTGGAAAGGGCATTTTTATATAGTCATAAAGACTCAAGTCGATCAGCAGGTCGGTGTTTTTTGTATCTAATGTGTAATTGTTATAGGCAAGTTTCAGGCTGCTTCGGTCTTTCAGGCTATAGAGCTGGCGGATCATGTTCCGGCGCTCTACCGGGCCTGGCAGAGTGTCCAGTGTGTTTTCAACACTGACGATGAGTTGTTGTTTGTGTTTCTCCAGCGCGTTTGACGTGCTGATAATTTCGGTGAGCAGGTCCTCATTCATCAATAATGACTGCTCTATTCGGAAAAACTTGTGGAGGCCTGGGCTTTTATCCACACGCAAACGTTTTCCTTCTTGAGCGAACGAATTTGGCTTGGTGTACCGCAGGGCTTCGCTGTAGGCGTCTTTAAGTTGCTCGGAATAAAAAGGGCTCGGATCAGCGGGCAGGCTGTGGAGCGCATGCTCGGCATGGACCCGGATCTCGCTGCCCCATAACGTACAACTTCGTTCAAGTATCGCTTGTCGTGAATATCTAAAGTCGACTGACTCTGCAAGCAATAGAGTTCCGCTATTCACGGTTTGGCCGCTCCCTGACGGGTTGAATATGATTAACCGAAGCCAGCCCTCTGCTTAGTTTGTAGCCGTAACCCCGGATGCTTTGAATAATATTACTTCCATAGTGCGACTTGATTTTGCCACGCAAGCGGCTAATTGATTTTTCGAGCGCCCTGGAATCATAGAAACGCGCGTTAAGTCCCATCACGACGGCAATTTCATCGTGGCTGAGCAACCGGTTATGAATCAGCGCTTCAAGTACTTTCATTTCAACGAAGGAGACTTCGAGCTTCTTGCCGCCCCCGTAGATGCACATGCGGTCCTGGTCGAGTAGCAAATCAGTATTACTTAGCCAGTACGTCTCGCTGAGAAACGCGGCAAACAGGGCAAGTTTTTTCTCGGGCGAGCTCTCGACCACCTTTATGCAGTAATCGGCCCCCGCGAGATAGTATTTGGTTTTGCTTAATGTAGTGGCGAAGGTGACAACCAGGAAAATCGTGCTGCCAGGATTTTCGGATCTGGTTTTTTTAATGATGTCCAGCGTTTGGGTGCTGGCAGAGGGGGTGTCGATCTCTATGATGATGGCACGGTAATGTCCATGGCTTTCATAGGGACCAATTAGTTGGCCGTAGGAGCGTGTATCGACTTTTAGATTTTTCGGTACAGTACGAACTATAAGCTCGCTGAAGTCCTCGGATTTCGATGGGGTCCGTGCAATAGCGAGGACGTTGGAAAAATGCATCACGTTGCTCCCTTTTCCGGCATGCGAGGCCGTCAATTCAATCGCTGCAGGCGTTTAGATGTTAATCGAATTGAATACGCCAAAACGTGACAAATTTTAACATTCGCCACGTTATTTGCAGGGGTAAGGCGGATTTCAGGCGGGTGTTGAAAGCGGATTTCTGCGCAGGAGTACTCATATGCTAGTGCAAATTTTTTAGTGTGCGATAAGTATTTTAGGCGGGTTGATATTTTTTGGCTGGAATGATTTAACCCTTCTAGTCCTTAAGCTCTAAAACGCTTATACGTGACTATTTATAATAATCCAGCAAGGCAATAGCGGGCGTTGAGTGCTGGGAGATGCTCGCGCGGTCGGCCAGGTAGCGCGCCGGAGGTTGGCCGATGGCCTTGCGGAACATGGTGATGAAGCCGCTGGCGTTTTCATAGCCGAGGTCCAGCGCTACCGTCTGCACGCTTTCCCCTTTCGCCAGGCGCTGCAGTGACAGGATCACGTGCAGCTGTCGGC
Organism: Pseudomonas sp. LBUM1641; assembly: GCF_059716235.1. Taxonomy (NCBI): domain Bacteria; kingdom Pseudomonadati; phylum Pseudomonadota; class Gammaproteobacteria; order Pseudomonadales; family Pseudomonadaceae; genus Pseudomonas; species Pseudomonas sp. LBUM1641. Next base: position 4,197,091 of record NZ_CP166815.1, on the reverse strand, counting down.
GCCAGCGGCCGAAACTCAGGCCGATCTCTTCCAGCAACAGCCGGGTCATGCTGCGTTCGCTCATGCCGATGCGCACCGCCCATTCGCCCAGGGTGGCCTTGTCGCTGGGGTTGGCCAGCAAACTCTCGGCCAAGCGCCGCAGCCGAATGTCCCGTGGCATGGGCAAGTGCAGGGCCTCGATCGGCGCCAGTGCCAGTTCGTCCAGCAGCGTGGCCACCAATCGGCCCTGTGCACCCTCGGTGTCGTACAGCGGCGGGAAGCTGACAGCCTTGCTGATCAATTCGTGTAACAGCGGCGATACCGCCAGCGTGCAGCATTGCCGTGGCAGGGCGCCGGCAGCGTCTGGGTCGACCAGCAGGCAGTACACATCTGCTGCACCGGAACCGCGTGCGGCATGGGAAAGACCGCCGGGAATCCATAGTGCGCACTGGGGTGGCACGATCCAGATACCTTGTTCGATGACGCAATGAATCACCCCGCGCAAGGTGTACATCAACTGGCCTTTGCGGTGCTGGTGCGGCGCGTGCTCCCAACTGGCGGAGGTGCTCGAGGCGCTCACCGCGACCACGGCACGGGGAATCGCATCGGCAAGGGCCGGGCGCAACGGGTCACGGGTTTCGAGGCGGTGGTTGTACATGGCGGGGACGGGTCTTGGCTGGAATGCGAAACATTCTGGCTATTCTGTGCAATGGCGTCCAGTGATGGCATGGCTATTATGAGAAACATTCTCGTTAAAGGCGCTTCCCATGCAACTCGACACTTCTACATTTCCCGTGGTGAAAATCGTTTTCGACGCCCCCAGCGACGCACCACAAGACACCTTCGTGGCCTTCGAGGCCTTGTTGCAGCGCGAAGACCCCTTCGTACTGCTGCATGAAAAAGCCGTGGACGAAAGCACTCACGAGCACTCCCACGAAGAACGCAAACACGCTTCTATCTGGATGAAGAAGAACAAGGTGGCCCTGCGTGCTTTCGTCAAAGGCATGATTCAGGTGGAGCCCAGCGCGGCCAAGCGCCTGGCGCTCAAGCCGTTTGCAGTGATGTTTGGCAAGGCGTGGGGCTACCCGTTACTGGTAGTCGAATCCACGGATCAGGCCTGGGCACTGGCGCGGGACGTGCTGGATACCCAGGTGTCGGACGTGGCGCACTATTGAGTCTTGGGCGCTGCCGTGCTGCCACGCAAGGTGAGCTCGAATGGCAACACCACCTGGCGTTCTGGCAGTGGCGTTTTCTCGATCAGGGCGATGAGCATCTCGACCGCCTTGCGGCCAAAGGTTTCGGCAGGCTGGGCAATGGTGGTTAGCGGCGGGTCGCAGTAGGCGGCGAAGGGGATGTCATCAAAGCCCACCAGGGAAATATCCTGGGGCACGCGCAGGCCCTGTTGCTTGATGCGCTTCAAGGCACCGATGGCCATTTCGTCGTTTTCGCAGAACAGCGCGGTGGGGCGTTCGGCCAGGTCGAGCATGCTGCCGGCACCCTCGAAACCGGCGTGCAAGGTGAAGTCGCCGTGGCAGATGAGTGCCGGGTCGCGGGGGATGCCTGCGGCGTGCAAGGCGTCTTCATAACCGGCCACGCGGTCTTGGGTCAGTGGGCTGCTTTTCGGGCCTTTGATCAAGCCGATGCGGCGGTGGCCGAGGTCGATCAAATGCTGGGTCATGGCCATGGCCGCGCCGCGGTTGTCGAGGCTGATGGTGGGATGACGGCCGTTCTGGATCACTTCGCAGGCGTTCACCAGCGGTGGTGAATCGCTGCAATCGCTGAAAGGGTCGGATGCGCGCAACTGAATCACGCCATCGGCCTGATGGGCGTGGACCAGTTCGGCGAACTGCTTTTCGATTTCAGCCTGGCCCCGGGTGTCGCACAACAGCAACCGATAACCCGACGCCTGCGCCGCTTGCTGTGCGCCGCTGATCACCCGGGCGAAAAACGTGTTGGCAATCGCCGGTACCAGAATCACCAGGTTGCCGGTGCGTCGCGAGCGGAATTGCACCGCCATGCGGTTCGGTCGGTAGCCGGTCTGTTCCACGGCGGCGTTGACCTTGTCACGGGTCTCGGGTAGCACGCGTTCAGGGCTGGCCAGGGTCCGTGACACAGTGGCCACCGAAACCCCGGCCAGGCGGGCGACTTCGCGAATATTGGACAAGACAACCTCGTTATCAGAGCAGCAGCCGGCAAGTTTACCGCAGTCGGGGTTTGACACCGTGAGCAACTGGGCCTAAATTTCCGGCTCGATGTAACCGGTTACATCATGGCCGGTAATGACCCAAAAAGAGAAGACTTGCGATGACGGCTGCTGTGCAAAAAATAAGAATGGGCTTTGTTGGCGGCGGCGAAGGCGCCTTCATCGGCCAGGCCCACCGCCAGGCGGCGGGGCTGGATGGATGTTTTGAACTGGTGTGCGGTGCCTTCAGTCGCCAGGCCGAGAACAATCGCAACACCGGCAATGCGCTGGGCTTGCCTGCGTCCCGCTGCTACAGCGACTGGCAACAGATGCTGGCCGCCGAACAGGCACTCCCGGCCGGGCAGCGCATGCAACTGCTGGTGATCGTCACCCCCAATCATCTGCACGCACCCATCGCGACCCAGGCGTTGCAGGCCGGCTTCCACGTATTCAGTGAGAAGCCTGCTGCGCTGAACCTTGCCGAAGTGCAGGCGCTGGCAGAAGTCGTCAAAAACAGCCCCGGGCTTTACGGACTGGCACACACTTACCTGGGCTACCCGATGGTGTGGCAGGCCCGCGAAATGGTGCGCAATGGCGTCATCGGCGCACTGCGCAAAGTGATCGTGGAGTACCCACAAGGCTGGCTCAGCGAGGACGTGGGCGGGCAGGGCAGCAAACAGGCTGAGTGGCGTGGCCAGCCGGAGCTGTCGGGGCTCGGCGGCTGCATCGGCGACATCGGCACCCACGCGTTTTCCCTGGCCGAGTTCATCGCCGACCAACCGATCGAACAGCTTTGCGCCAGCCTGGGCATCCACGTACCCGGCCGGCAACTGGATGACGATGCCGCCATGCTGTTCAAGATGGCCTCCGGCGCGAGCGGCGTGCTGATCGCCAGCCAAGTGTGTGCCGGTGAAGAGAACCCGCTGAAGATCCGCCTCTATGGCGACAAAGGTGGCCTGGAATGGCGCCAGGAAGAACCCGCCAGCCTGATCCATCGCTCCCTCGATCAACCCCTGCGCGTCCTGCGTTCCGGCGTCGGCCAGCCCTGGCTGTGCGACGCGGCACTGCAACGCATGCGCCTGCCTGCCGGGCATCCCGAGGGTTACCTCGAAGCCATGGCCAACCTCTACCGCGACTTTGCCACGGCCATTCGCCAAGGCACCGCGGCCGCTGGCGTGCCCGGCATCGAAGTCGGCGTACGCGGCATGGCCTTTATCGAAGCCGTGATCACCAACCACCGCGGCGACGCTAAGTGGACCACCTTGGCAGCCCATTCATGAAGGAGATTACAAACATGCGCGGCCCCGGCATTTTTCTCGCCCAGTTCATCTCGGACGAAGCACCTTTCGACACCCTGGCCAACATCGCTCAATGGGCGGCATCCCAAGGCTACAAAGCGATCCAACTGCCGACCCTCGGCACTCGCTATATCGACTTGGCCCGCGCCGCCGAAAGCCAAGCCTACTGCGACGAACTCAAGGCAACCTGTGCCAACGCCGGTGTCGAAATCAGCGAACTGTCGACCCACCTGCAAGGCCAGCTCGTGGCGGTTCACCCAGCGTTCGATACGCTGTTCGACGACTTCGCCCCGGCCCATCTGCGGGGCCAACCCCAGGCACGTACCGAGTGGGCCATCGAGCAATTGAAACTCGCCGCCCGCGCCAGCCAGCGCCTTGGTTTAAAGGCCCATGCGACCTTCTCCGGCGCGTTGCTCTGGCCGTACATTTACCCCTGGCCACAACGCCCCAGCGGCCTGGTGGAACAAGGCTTCGCTGAGTTGGCCAAGCGCTGGCTGCCGATCCTCGACTGCTTCGAAGCCGCCGGCGTCGACCTCTGCTACGAAATCCATCCCGGCGAAGACCTGCACGACGGCGCCTCCTTTGAACGCTTCCTCGACGCCGTCGATCACCATCCTCGCGCCAACATTCTCTACGACCCCAGCCACCTGCTGCTGCAACAAATGGACTACCTGGGCTTTATCGACCGTTACCACGCGCGTATCCGCATGTTCCACGTCAAGGATGCCGAATTTCGCCCGGATGCACGCTCTGGCGTGTATGGCGGCTATCAAGGATGGGTCGACCGCCCTGGCCGTTTCCGCTCATTGGGCGATGGCCAGATCGATTTCAAATCGATCTTCAGCAAGCTCACCCAATACGACTTCAACGGTTGGGCCGTGCTGGAGTGGGAATGCTGCCTGAAGGATGCGCAACAAGGCGCGGCAGAAGGGGCGACGTTCATCCAGCAGCACATGATCCGCAAGACCAAAAAGGCATTCGACGATTTCGCCGGCGTGACGTCCGACGAGCACTCCAACCGACGGCTGCTGGGCCTGCCCGACGCCTGAACACCGCTTCTGACCCAAAATAACAATAAAACGGTGAACCCAATGAAAGCGCGACTGAGCGTCATGATGTTCCTGCAATTCTTTATCTGGGGCGGCTGGTTCGTCACCCTCGGCACTTTCCTCGCCAGCAACCTGGGGGCCAGTGGCGGGCAAATCAGCATGGCGTTTTCCACCCAGTCGTGGGGCGCGATCATCGCGCCGTTTATCATCGGCCTGATCGCCGACCGTTACTTCAATGCCGAGCGCATCCTGGCCGTGCTGCACCTGATCGGCGCAGTGCTGCTCTACCAGCTGTACCGCGCGCCGGACTTCATCGGGTTTTACCCTTACGTGCTCGCGTACATGGTCATCTACATGCCAACCCTGGCGCTGGTGAACTCGGTGGCCTTCCGGCAAATGAGCGACCCGGCGCAGGAGTTTTCGCGCATCCGCGTGTGGGGCACCTTGGGCTGGATCGTCGCTGGGTTGGTGATCAGTTTTGTATTCGCCTGGGATTCCCAGCAGTCGATCACCACGGGCGCGTTGCGTAACACCTTCCTGATGTCTGCCATCGCGTCACTGGTGCTGGGCTTCTACAGCTTCACCTTGCCGCGCACTGCGCCTTTGAAAGCCGAGGCGGGCAGTGGCGATATCAAGCAACTGCTGGGGCTGGATGCGCTGGGGTTGCTCAAGGATCGCAGCTACCTGGTGTTCTTCATCGCCTCGATCCTGATCTGCATTCCCCTGGCGTTTTACTACCAGAACGCCAACCCGTTTCTCGCGGAAATCGGCATGACCAACCCAACGGCGAAGATGGCCATCGGGCAGGTGTCCGAAGTGCTGTTCATGTTGCTGTTGCCGCTGTTTATCCAGCGCTTCGGCATCAAGATCGCGCTGCTGGTAGGCATGCTGGCCTGGGCGCTGCGCTATGCGCTGTTCGCCTACGGCAACAACGGCGAACTGGCGTTCATGCTGTTTACCGGGATTGCGCTGCATGGCATCTGCTATGACTTCTTCTTCGTTTCGGGGCAGATTTACACCGATGCGAAAGCACCGGAGCGCTTCAGGAGTTCGGCCCAGGGGCTGATTACCCTGGCGACCTATGGCGTGGGAATGTTGATTGGATTCTGGGTGGCGGGGCAAGTTACCGACCACTATCTAGCGGCAGGGGGCAGCCATGACTGGCGCAGCATCTGGCTGTTTCCGGCGGGTTTTGCGTTGTTGATCTTTTTTTGTTTTTCGGTGGCGTTCAAGGGGCGGGAGCGGGTGGCGCAAGATCAAACGTAGGAGCTGTCGAGCGTTAGCGAGGCTGCGAAAGCGGTGGGTCAGGCAGCATCAATGTTGCAGAGCTGACGCCATCGCAGCCTCGCTAAAGCTCGACAGCTCCCACAAGTGTTCAGGGTTTTCCGACAGCCATTCGGGTTGACTGGACAAACCTCAGACGTTACCCGGCTTCTTGAACAGATCAACCATCAGCAACAACGCACCCAAGGTGATCGCGATATCCGCAAGATTGAATACGCCTGTATGCAGCGAGCCGACATTCACCACCATGTAATCGACGACATGGCCGTCACGCAATACCCGGTCGATCAGATTCCCGGCGCCGCCCAGGGCAATCAGAAAAAGCGGCGCGGCCTTGCGCAGGGAATGGTTCCAGTTCTTCCAGGCCCAATAACCGGCCCAACACACTACGGCGGCCACACCGACGATAAAGATCAGTTGCTTGACCTGCGGCGGCAAACCAGCGCCGAGGCTGAGGAATGCGCCCGGGTTCAGGCTCAGTTCCAACGCCATGTTCACCGGGCTTGAACCGAACCGGAACGTAGTGGCTTGCAGCGAAAACAGCGCCAGCAGTTTGATCAACTGGTCCAAGGCAATAAAGGCAATGCCCATCAGCACAGCAAAGCTTCGTCCTCTCAAAGCGTCCTGCATCTTCAACGTTCCACTCCTTCGTGTGTTTTCGCCTGAATCGGCGGCGGCCAGAAGATATCGCACGGCCTGCGCAGCGTCCATCTTTGCACTAGCAGCCTGCCTGGTGCCGGTGTTTCAGGTATCCTCCGCGCCCCGCTCAACAACTATTCCCATACCATGCCAGAACAAAACATGCAGGCCCTCCTGGAGTCGATCCTCGACGAAGTTCGTCCACTGATCGGCCTCGGCAAGGTCGCCGACTACATCCCCGCACTGGCCGACGTACCGGCGCAGCAGCTGGGCATTGCCGTGTATGGCAATGACGGCTCGTTCTATTGCGCGGGCGATGCTCACACCCTGTTCTCCGTGCAGAGCATCTCCAAGGTGTTCAGCCTGGTGCAGGCCATCGACCATGGCGGCGAAAGCATCTGGGAGCGCCTGGGCCACGAACCGTCGGGGCAGCCGTTCAACTCCATGGTGCAGCTGGAGTTTGAGCGCGGGCGGCCACGTAACCCGTTTATCAACGCCGGGGCATTGGTGATCTGCGACATCAACCAATCGCGCTTTGCCGTGCCGATCCTGTCCATGCGCGACTTCGTGCGGCGGCTGTCGGGCAACCCGCAGATCCTGGTCAACAGCGTCGTGGCTGAATCCGAAGCCCAGCACGGTGCGCGCAATGCAGCCATGGCGTACCTGATGAAGTCGTTTGGCAACTTTCACAACGATGTGGATGCGGTGCTGCACAGCTACTTCAACTACTGCGCGTTGCAGATGAGCTGCCTGGATTTGGCCAAGGCGTTTTGCTTTCTGGCGAATGAAGGCGTGTGCACCCACAGCGGCGAGCAGATTCTGACGGCGCGCCAGACCAAGCAAGTGAACTCGATCATGGCCACCAGCGGGCTCTATGACGAGGCGGGGAATTTTGCTTATCGCGTCGGCTTGCCAGGCAAGAGCGGGGTAGGCGGCGGGATTCTCGCGGTGGTGCCGGGGCAGTTTACGGTGTGCGTCTGGTCGCCGGAGTTGAACGCGGCGGGCAATTCGCTGGCGGGGATGAAGGCGTTGGAGTTGTTGAGCGAGCGGATTGGGTGGTCGGTGTTCTAGGACTTGATCGCTCCCACGCTTTGCGTAGGAGCGCTGGCCTAAGTTTTAGGCCGTTGGGTGGGTCACATTCAGTGCCTTGTCGACCAGCAATTGAACGCCTTCGATCATGCGGCAGATGCCCAGCGCCACATTGCGTTGGGCTCCGTCGACTTCAAAGGCCAAGTGGGTGGCGATATCGCTGATGGAGGCCAGGTCCTGGGACGCGTTAACCAGCAGGGTTTCCGTGCCCAGGTCGGCGCGCACGGTGAAGAGCCCATCGGTAGGTTCGGGTATCGGTTTGCCGGGATTGAGGTAGTGGTTGATCGCGCGATAGGCCACTTCGTGCAGTGTGCTGGTGTCGAAGTCTGAATGGCCAGGGGGATTGGGGCTGTCTTTAATCATGGTGAAACTCCAAGGGAAGTGGAGCTGCCACGATTCGCGGTCAAACGAATTAGGGTGGCAGCTATACGCGGGTTGACCGACCGGTCCCAAGGAAACCCGGCATACCCGAAGGTATCCCGCGTACAGCTGCCGCGACACGATACAACAGGCGTGAAAAAAACGCCTGAGTCGATGTTGGCACAGGTGTACTTGGGAAGGCGGACGGTCAAATCCGGTCGCTGAATTGGCAGCGACGGCGAAGGTTAATCAGCCCCCGTCCGATCGACAACCTGAAACAGCTGTCGGAAAAATCCGAGAGCGGTTTCTTCCCGAACTTCATCTGTCGCCAGCCGCGCGGTCAGGTCTGCTGCTGATACTATCGACGCAATCACCCATCAGTTAGAGACGGTCCATGTTGCCCAATCGTGTCGTCCAGGCCGCCGCCAAGTCGGTGCTGCAGCAGCTCGTTACGCGAATCACGCCACAGTCAACTGAAGCCTCCATCGCCGAAATGGCGACGCAGATGCTCGCGGATTCCGGCTATCCGGAGACCTGGTATTACGACTGCCCGGCCTTCGTGTTGCTGGGTTCACGCAGTGTGCTTTCGGTGTCGGGGCGCGACTATAGGCCCAGTGACGAAGCGGTCGGTTTGCACAATCTGATCACGGTGGATTTAAGCCCCAGAGCGGGCAATGTATGGGGCGACTGCGCCCGCTCATTCTATGTGGAGGAGGGCGTGTGCCGGACGGTTCCGGCGGGAGCGGAGTTTGGCAGGGGCTATGAAGTCGAGCACCAGCTACACGCGATGATGCGCACATTCGCCCGGCCTGAAACCACGTTCAACGACCTCCACGCATTCGCCAATGACCTGATCGCATCCGAAGGTTTCGAGAACCTCGATTTCGCTGGCAACGTCGGTCACAGCATCTGCGAACAGCGTGACCAACGGCTCTACATTGAGGCGGGAAATCACCGGCGTCTTGAAGAGGTGACGTGCTTCACCTTCGAGCCTCATATTCGCCAGCGAGGCGGTCGCTGGGGCTACAAGCATGAAAACATCTACAGCTTCAATGAGGCCGGCGAACCCTGCGAGCTTTGACCTTCACGGCTAACCTTTTCGACGCCACGGCAGCACCATGCCGACCTCTTTCTGATAGCGCCGGTAGGTCTCTCCAAACAGCGCCACCAGGTCCTTTTCTTCAATGTGTGCGCCAATGAAGATGTAGGCGGTGAAGGCCAGGGCAAACAGCAGATGCCCGGCGGTCATGTCCGGGGTTGCCCAGAAGGCGATCAGAAAGCCCAGGTAAAGTGGGTGACGAACGACCTTGTACAGCGCCGGTGTCTTGAACGGTTGGGCGCGGGGTGCCGTGCCACGAAGGTGATCAATCGCTTGCCTGAGGCCGAACAGGTCGAAATGGCTGATCAGCAATGTTGCCACAAAAACCACCGCCCAACCTGTCCAGAACAGGCCCGTTATCAGCGCTCTTGCGAGTGGAGAATCCACCGTCCAGACAGAAGCGGTGATGGGCTGCCACAGCCAGAACATCAGCCCGAGTATCAGGCTGCTGATCAACACATAGGTAGAGCGCTCGATCGTCGCTGGAATGACCTGGGTCAGGCGCGCCTTGAACCCTTTGCGGGCCATGACCGAATGCTGGACGGCAAACAGGCTGATCAGGCCGATGTTGGCTAACGCCGCCAGGAGCCAGTCGAGGGTGATGCCGTCATCAATATGCTTGGGCACGAGCAGGCGTCCAAGAAAACCGATCAAGTACACCACGCTGATCAAAAAAAACCCGTAGCTCACGGCGCTATAGAACAGCATGGCCAGGCGTGCTGCCATACCGTTTGAGGGTGTTCCACTGTTCATGGACGACTCCTTTCGTACATGCTGGGCCAACATACAAGGATGGATGTAGTAAACGCTGCCGGACAGAGCTGGGGGTGCGACACAGGCGCGCCCCCAGGTCCTCAGGTCACATTCAAACGATCGAGCAAGCTGTACCACGCCACGCCCGCGCCAATGTAGAACCGCTGCAACCCATGCAAGGGTAGTCGCTGCAGCGGAGTTACCGGATAAGAAAAATCCGAACGGCTGTCACACAAGCGTCCCGCCAGTTGCTGGCCCAGGCTGGTACACAACGCAATCCCGCGCCCGTTGCAACCCAGCGCCAGAGTCAAGCCGGGCGCGGGCTCGTGAACGTGGGGCATAAAGTCCCGGGTGATCGCGATCCGCCCCGCCCAGCGGTACTCGAAGTCCAGCTTGCCCAGTTGCGGAAACAACAACGCCAGCGAGCGTTCCAGGTGCGCAAAATCCGCTGGCCCCGTGGGATCTTCGAACAGTCCGCGCCCGCCCATCAGCAGGCGGCCGTGGGCGTCCTTACGAAAGTACAGCAACAGGCGCTGTGCGGTTGAGACGGTTTCCTTGCCCGGCAAAATGCTCTCGGCCGCAGCCCCGCTCAATGGTCGGGTGGCGACGATAAAGCTGTTGGCCGCGAGCACACTCTGGGCCATGCCGGGCCACAAGTCGCCGCTGTAGCCGTTGGTGGCCAGCACCACTTGGCCGGCAGACACCTGCGCGCCGCTGGCGGTTTGCAACTTCCAGCCAGCCCCCGCCTGTTGCATCGCGGTCACGGCGCTTTGCCCGTGGATGCGTACGCCCGCCGCCTGCGCTGCACGCACCAGGCCGCGCGCATAGGCCAGGGGTTGGATGGCGCCAGCGCGGCCATCCAGCCAGCCACCGGCAAACGCCTGGCTGCCCATCCGAGCGGACACCGCGCTGGCATCCAGGCGCTGCACCGGTACCCCGCGGCGCTCCCATTGTTCGGCCCGGGCATGCAGGCCTGTCACGCCTTTTTCGGAATAGGAAACCTGCATCCAGCCCTTGCGCGTGGGGGCGCAGTCAATGCCATGGCGCTGGATCAGGTTGAACACCAGATCCGCCGAGTTGGACACGGTATGGATCAGCGGCTCGGCGCGCTCGGCACCGTACATCTGCACCAGTTGATCCGGGTCGTATTTGAGCGTCGGATTGACTTGCCCGCCATTGCGCCCGGACGCGCCCCAGCCAGGTTCGTTGGCTTCCAGCACGCACACGCTCACGCCACGTTCCGCCAGGTGCAGGGCCGTGGACAAGCCGGTGTACCCGGCGCCGACGATGGCCACGTCCACCTTCAATGACTCAGCCAGCGCGGGTGTCGGCGGTGCAGCGGGCGCGGTCGCGGCCCAGAGTGACTTCATGACAGGCTCCGGGTGTTGGCCGTGGGATGCAGCACGCGGCGCAGGAAGTCCTGGGTACGTGGTTGTTGCGGGTTGCCCAGCACCTGCTCGGCCGGCCCGCTCTCCACGATGTAGCCGCCGTGCAGGAAGCACACGCGGTCGGCCACTTCCCGGGCAAAGCCCATTTCGTGGGTCACCACGATCATGGTCATGCCTTCGTCGGCCAGGGTGCGCATCACCTCCAGCACATCGCCCACCAGTTCCGGGTCGAGGGCCGAGGTGGGTTCGTCGAACAGCATGGCGTCGGGCTTCATCGCCAGTGCGCGGGCGATGGCCACCCGTTGTTGCTGGCCGCCGGAGAGTTGTTCCGGGTAGGCATCGGCCTTGGCTGACAGGCCGACTTTATCCAGCAGCGCCAGGGCTTCTTCGCGAGCCTGTTTCAGCGGTTCGCCTTTGACGTACACCGGGCCTTCCATCACGTTTTCCAGCACGGTGCGATGGGGGAACAGGTTGAAGCGCTGGAACACCATGCCCATGCGGCTGCGCAGGGCATGCACGGTCTTGCTGCTGCGCTGCACGGTCTCGCCGAATACGCGGATGGTGCCGCCGTCGTAGGCTTCCAGAGCGTTGATGCAGCGCAACAGGGTGGATTTGCCCGAGCCGGACGGGCCGATCAGGCACACCACTTCGCCCTTGGCCACGTCCAGGTCGACGCCGTGCAGCACGCGATGGGTGCCGTAGTGTTTTTGCAGTTGGCGAATCTTGATCATGCTTTTTTCCTCCGGCCCAGGTGCTGTTCCATGCGGCGCAGGCCATACACCAGCGGCAGGCTCATCAGCAGGTAGAGCAGGGCGACCAGGGTGTAGACGGTCATGTTCTGGAAGGTGGATGAGGCGATCAGTTGGCCCTGGCGCGTCATCTCGGCGACGGTGATGGTCGACACCAGGGACGAGTCCTTGAGCATCATCACCAGGGTGTTGCCGTAGGGCGGCAAGGCGATGCGAAAGGCCTGGGGCAGGATCACCCGGCGCATCATCAGCACCGAGCGCATCCCCAGGGCTTCGGCGGCTTCACGCTGGCCCTGTTCGACGGCGATGATGCCGGTACGGAAGTTCTCCGCCTGGTACGCCGAGTAGGCGATGCCCATGCCGATCACACCCGCCTGGAATGCGCTGAGGTGCACGCCCATGTCCGGCAACACGAAGTAGATGTAGAACAGTTGCACGATGATCGGCAGGCCGCGAATCACATTGATCACGGTGCTCGCTGCCCACGACAGAGCGCGGATCGGCGACAGCTTGAGCAACGCCAGCACCAGACCGATCGCGCTGCTGAGCAGGAACGACAGCACGGTAATCTGGATCGTTACCCAGGCGCCTTGAAGCAGGATCGGCAAGAAGTCCTGGGCGTTTTGCAGGAATTCAGCCGGGTTCATGGTTGCACCTGGGCATCAAGTCCCCACTTCTTGAGGATTGCGTCCAGGGTGCCGTCAGCCTTGATGCTGGCGATGGCCTGGTTCAGGCGTGCGAGGGTTTCGCTGTCGCCCTTGCGCACCACCAGGCACACCTCGCCGACGTTGACCGGCTTGTAGTCGGCGGCGAGCTTCACGCCTTTGAACAGCTTCTGGCGGATCTGGTAGGCCACCACTGGCTGGTCACCCACGGCGGCCTTGATGCGGCCCAGGCTCAGGTCGCGGACCATTTCGCCGATGGAGTCGTAGGTGCGGATTTCCTTGAAGATCCCCAGCTTGTTGAGCATGTCGTAGAAGATCGTGCCGGCTTGCACACCCACCACCTGGTCTTTCAGGGAGCTGAGGTCGGGATAGGCGGCGTTGTCATCGACACTCACGATCAGGCCTTCGCCGTAGGCGTACACCGGTGCGCTGAAGTCCACCACTTGGGCGCGCTCCGGGGTCTTGAGCATGCCGGCGGCGATGAAGTCGAGCTTGCCGGAGGTCAGCGACGGGATCAGTGCGGCAAAGTTGGTCTGCTCGATTTCACTGGTGAAACCACCGGCCTTGCCCACGGCATTGGCGACGTCGACCATCACGCCCTGGATGCTGTTGCTCTTGATGTCGAGGAAGGTGAACGGCGAACCGCTGGCCGTTGCACCGACTTTGTACGAGGCCGCACCGGCGGCGTGCACGGTTGCTACGCAAAAGGTGGCGCAAATACCGAAGGCGAGGCGGCGAAACAAGGGCGAAAGACTGTTCATCGGGTTACTCCAGAAGGAAAACGGATCGTCAGTACCGCAAGCGGTTGGAAAGCAAACCGCAAGCTCTATGCCATTTCGATTCAATAAAATCGTTTAGTGGTATTGAAAATCGACAAAATGAACCATTCGTATCGGTATGCGATTTTATGTGGTCGAATTTGGCAGTTTGGTGTAGAAATATCGCCACGCTTGATCGACCTGACCGCGAGTTCGCCATGTCTGAAGAACGCAACAGCTTGCACAACCAATCCCTCGAAAAAGGCCTGTCGGTGCTCAAGGCATTCAGCGCACAGCGCCGCAGCATGAGCCTTGCAGAGGTGGCCGAGGCCGCCGGCATGACCAAAAGCTCGGCCCAGCGCATGGTGTTTACCCTGGAAAGCCTGGGTTACCTTCGGAAACACTCGCGCACGCGCCATTACCAACTCACACCGCGGGTGCTGGAGTTGGGCTTCAGTTATCTGGATGCGCATTCGTTGATTGAGGTGGCCAACCCGTTCCTCTCGGAATTGACCCGGCTGACCGGAGAAACCTCGTGCCTGACCGAGCCTGCGGGTTACGACATGACCTATATCGCGCGGTTTGTCAGCTCAGGCTTTGTGCCGGTACACATGCCGATTGGCTCGCGGGTGCCGATGTACTGCACGGCGTCGGGCCGGGCGTATTTGAGTGCGTTGCCGCAGGATGAGGCGTTGGTGTTGATTGAGAACAGCCAGCGGGTGGCGCATACCAGCCAGACGTTGACTGAGGTCGACAGGATCATGGCGTCGTTGCAGCAGGTGCGCGAACAGGGCTATGCGGTGAATGGCCAGGAGCTGTTCCTGGGCGACATGACCATCGGCGCGCCGGTGTTGGGCGCGAATGGTCGGCCGGTGGCGGCGGTGCATGTGGTGGCGCCCACCAGTCGGTGGAGCAGGGCGGATGCGGAGAAGCAGTTGGCGCCGGCGTTGTTGCAGTGTTCAAGGGCGTTGAGTAACTCAGCGCGGAACCTTGAATAGCCCCATTCTCAAGAACACAGCAGATCAAAAATGTGGGAGCGGGCTTGCTCGCGAATGCGGTGTGCCAGTCACTGCATCTGGCGACTGATACACCGCATTCGCGAGCAAGCCCGCTCCCACATTTTGATCTTCATCATTCTTGGAGATTGGTGTGAGCCCAAACAAAAAATGCGCCCCTTCGGGCGCATTTTTTTGTTCGGTCAACTATCGCCTATCAGGCAATCGCATCCCAGGCACGATCACCATTCTCGTCTTTAATACGAGTCGGCAACCCCATCACGTCCAGCGCTTTCAGGAACGGCTCAGCCGGCAGTTCCTCGACGTTGGCCATGTGCTTCACGTCCCACTCGCCACGGGCAACCAGCAGCGCTGCGGCCACGGGTGGCACGCCGGCGGTGTAGGAGATGCCCTGGCTGTCGGTTTCGGCAAAGGCTTCTTCGTGGCAGGCCACGTTGTAGATGAACAGCTCGCGTGGCTGGCCATCCTTGGTGCCCTTGACCAGGTCGCCGATGCAGGTCTTGCCGGTGTAGCCCGGTGCCAGCGACGACGGGTCAGGCAGCACGGCCTTGACCAGTTTCAGCGGCACGACTTCCAGGCCTTCGGCGGTGGTGACCGGTTTTTCGGAGAGCAGGCCGAGGTTTTTCAGCACGGTGAACACGTTGATGTAGTGTTCGCCGAAGCTCATCCAGAAACGCACATTGGGCACGTCGAGGTTTTTCGACAGCGAGTGCACTTCATCGTGGCCGGTCAGGTACAGGTTCTGCGAACCGACCACAGGCAGGTCGTCGGTGCGTTTGACTTCGAACATGGTGTTGCTGGTCCACTGGCTGTTCTGCCAGCTCCACACCTGTCCGGTGAATTCGCGGAAGTTGATTTCCGGGTCGAAATTGGTGGCGAAATATTTGCCGTGGGAGCCGGCATTGACGTCGAGAATGTCGATCGAATCAATGCGGTCAAAATGCTTTTGCTGCGCCAGCGCTGCATACGCGTTGACGACACCCGGGTCGAAGCCCACGCCGAGGATGGCCGTGATGTTCTTCTGTTTGCACTCTTCCAGGTGGTTCCACTCGTAGTTGCCGTACCACGGCGGGGTCTCGCAGACCTTGCCCGGCTCTTCGTGGATGGCGGTGTCGAGGTATGCCACGCCCGTGTCGATGCAGGCACGCAGTACCGACATGTTGAGGAACGAGGAACCGACGTTGATGACGATCTGCGATTCGGTTTCGCGGATCAGTGCCTTGGTCGCTTCCACGTCCAAAGCGTTCAGCGCAAAGGCTTGAATCTGGGCGGGTACCTTGAGGCTACCCTTGGCCTTGACGCTGTCGATGATGGCCTGGCATTTGGAGATGTTGCGCGACGCGATAGCAATACGACCGAGTTCGTCGTTGTGCTGCGCGCACTTGTGGGCCACCACCTTGGCGACACCTCCTGCACCAATGATAAGAACGTTCTTTTTCAATTGCTTTATCTCTCCTTTATCTGTCCGCTTTACGAAAGGCTGGACAGGTAGTCGTCGTAACCAAATTCACGAACCACTTCGACTGTACCGTCGAGTTGTTTCACTACGATGGACGGCATTTTCAGGCCGTTGAACCAGTTTTTCTTGACCATGGTGTAGCCTGCCGTGTCGATGAACGACAGTCGATCGCCGATGGCCAGCGGCTGATCAAATTGGTATTCACCGAAGATGTCCCCGGCCAGGCACGACTTGCCGCACACCATGTAGGTGTGTTCACCGTCGCTTGGTGCCAGCTTGGCGTTGAGGCGATAGATCAGCAGGTCCAGCAGGTGGGCTTCGATGGAGCTGTCTACCACGGCGAGGTTCTTGCCGTTGTAGAGGGTGTCGAGCACGGTCACTTCCAGGGAGGCGCTGTTGGTGATCGCGGCTTCGCCGGGCTCCAGATACACCTGCACGTCGTACTTCTGCGAGAACGCCTTGAGGCGCTGGCAGAAGGCGTCGATGGCATAGCCTTCACCGGTAAAGTGGATGCCGCCGCCGAGGCTGACCCAGTTGACCTTGTGCAGCAGCGCGCCGAAGCGCTCTTCAATGGTGTTGAGCATCTGGTCGAACAGGTTGAAGTCACCGTTCTCGCAGTTGTTGTGGAACATGAAGCCGGAGATCTGCTCGATCACACCTTCGATCTTCACAGGGTCCCACTCGCCCAAACGGCTGAACGGGCGCGCCGGGTCGGCCAGCAGGTAGTCGGAGCTGCTCACTTGCGGGTTGACGCGCAGGCCGCGGGTCTTGCCTTCGCTGCGTTCGGCAAAGCGCTGCAGCTGGCTGATGGAGTTGAAGATGATCTTGTCGCAGTTATCCAGCATCTCTTCGATTTCATCGTCGGCCCAGGCCACGCTGTAGGCGTGAGCTTCACCTTCGAACTTCTGGCGACCCAGCTTGAGCTCGTACAACGACGACGAGGTGGTGCCGTCCATGTATTCCTGCATCAGGTCGAACACTGACCAGGTGGCGAAACACTTGAGGGCCAGCAGAGCCTTGGCGCCGGACTGTTCGCGCACGTAGGCGATCTTCTGCATGTTGACCAGAAGCTTCTGTTTGTCGATGAGGTAGTACGGCGTTTTGATCATTTTCAGAGCCTGCGGCGGTGCCTGCCAAAAAAGGACACGCATTGTGCCCGCACTTGGGACAGATCGAAAGGTTAGTCAGCGGAATTTGCTGGCCCGGTTATAAGCTGGCCTGTGAATATGACAGCCCGTAGGTATGATGAGCCGCTTTGATAACGCATCCCGGCTTTGGCGACGAGAGGTGAGAATGGACGCATGGACGCTGCATTGGCTGGAAGCTTCGGGGAGCCTGGCGCAGTTTCGCCCTGAGCTGATCCGTGAATTTGAAGTCGCCTACGTGGCCATTGCGGAGCTGATGCCACCGCCGCGCCTGGACATTCTGATCCAGCGATTGCCGGGGGAGACCCTCCCGGAACTGGGCCTGGTGGGGCGCGCTTATCGCAGCACCCTGTTCAGCATGACCCTTGATCCCGACAATCCGAATTTCCTCGCCAGCCTGCAAAGCGGCGCGTTGCGCCGACATGTGGTGCATGAAGTGCATCATTGCCTGCGCATGGCAGGGCCCGGCTATGGCTGGACGCTGGGGGAGGCGATGGTCAGTGAAGGCCTGGCCGGGCAGTTTGTGCGCCGGGTGCTGGGCAGTGAGCCGGAGTTGTGGGAGAGGGCGCTTGCACCACAGGAACTGCTGAGTTCCCCTGTAGACCGCCAGCTTCTCGAGGCCACGTATTACGACCACAGTGAATGGTTCTTTGGTACCGGCGCGCGGCCAAGGTGGTTGGGTTACACGCTCGGCTACCAGATGGTGGAGGCCTGGCTGGCAACGCTGGGTGAGGTGGACGCCGCCACATGGGTCAACGTGCCCGCCCAAGACATACTCGCCAATGCAACCAAGCAAGGGCTCGTGACCCGGCCTTGAAACACAAACCCACCAAGCACCCCCCATCCCCTGTGGGAGCCGTCGAGCTTTAGCGAGGCCGCGAAGGCGGCGGCACAGCCTCTAAATAGGTCGCCTGACACACCGCTATCGCAGCCTCGCCAAAGCTCGACAGCTCCCACAGGAGATCTTCAGCGGCCTCCAAAACCCCGTCCACACTGACATCAAACCGTCATCTCCCCATCGTCTGACTGCCACATTCCCCCGTTACTGTCCTCGCCAATGAGATCGATCTCAAGCGAGTGACAATGACTGATTTGAAAGACGTAGCGCGGCTGGCCGGCGTATCCCGTGCCACCGCCGCCCGCACCTTTGCCTCCCCGGAACAAGTGCGCCCGGCCACCCGCGACCAGGTATTCGCTGCCGCCCGCGAGCTGGGTTTCAGGCCCAACTTGCTGGGCCGCCAACTACGCCTGCAAACCACCCAACTGATTGGTGTGGTGGTGCCCAATCTGCTCAACCCGGTGTTCGCCGAGCAGTTCCAGGCCATGGAGCGCGCCGCGCGCCTGCGTGGCTATAACCTGTTGCTGGCGACCACCGACTACAGCGCCGAGCGCGAAAGCAGCGTGGTGGAAGAACTGCTGCGCCAGCGCGTCGACGGCCTGGTGCTGACCGTCACCGACGCCGAAAGCAACAGCGTGCTCCACAGCCTGGCCACGGAAGAAACACCGTTCGTGCTGGCTTACCACCAACCCGACAACCCCAACTACAGCGCCGTCTCCGTGGACAACCGCGCCGGCATGGCCCTCGCTACCCGTTATCTGCTGGAAGCCGGCCATCGCCGGATCGCCATGGTTGCCGGCCCCGCGTTGCAGTCCGACCGGGCCCGCCTGCGCTACGCCGGGTATTGCGATGCCATGGGCGAGTACGGTCTCGATAGCCAGCCGGTGATCGAAATGCCGGCCCACACCCAAGCTGAGTTCGCCGCCATTGAACCCTTCCTGCAAGGCCCCCAGGCCCCCACAGCGCTGGTGTGTTCCAACGATTTTCTCGCCATCAGCCTGATCGCCGAACTGCGCCGCCATGCCTGGAACGTGCCCGAACAACTCTCGGTGATGGGGTTCGACGGCATTTCCCTGGGCACCCAGATGCACCCGACGCTGTGCAGCGTGGTGCAGCCCATCGCGCTGTTGGCCAGCACCGTGATCGACCAACTGCTGGCGCAAATCGCCGGCAACCCACCGACTTCCCACTGCCTGCCGTGCCATATCCAGCCGGGCGAAAGTACCCAACCCCATAAAGGAGACGCTTGATGAGCATGCTCAGTAAAACCCTGGCGGCATTGCTGCTGTGCGGCACGGCCAGCCTGGCCCAGGCCGTCGACACCGCGATTTGCTACAACTGCCCGCCAGACTGGGCGGACTGGGGCTCGCAACTCAAGGCCATCGCGGCGACCACCGGTGTGCAGGTGCCACTGGATAACAAGAACTCCGGCCAGTCCCTGGCGCAGTTGGTGGCCGAGAAAGCCGCGCCGGTGGCCGATGTCGTCTACTACGGCGTGACGTTCGGCCTGCAAGCGCAGAAGGCCGCGGTGGTGGAGGGCTATAAACCCAAAGGCTGGGAACAGATTCCCGCCGGCCTGAAAGACCCGGACGGCCAGTGGTTCGCAATTCACTCCGGCACCCTGGGCATCATGGTCAACGTTGATGCCCTGGGCGGGCTGCCGGTGCCGCAAAGTTGGGCCGACCTGCTCAAGCCTGAGTACAAAGGCATGGTCGGTTACCTCGACCCGTCCAGCGCTTTCGTTGGCTACGTCTCGGCGGTGGCGATCAACCGCGCCATGGGCGGCGACCTCGATAACTTCGCCCCGGCCATCGACTACTTCCAGAAACTGTCGAAAAACGCCCCCATCGCGCCCAAGCAAACCGCCTATGCGCGGGTGCTTTCCGGCGAGTTGCCGATCCTGGTGGACTACGACTTCAACGCCTATCGCGCCCGCTACAAGGACAACGCCAACGTCGCCTTCGTGATTCCCAAGGAAGGCAGCATCAGCGTGCCGTACGTGATGAGCCTGGTGGCGAACGCACCGCATCGCGCCAACGGTGAAAAGGTCCTGGACTTCGTCTTGTCCGATGCGGGCCAGGCACTTTGGGCCAAAGCCTACCTGCGTCCGGTGCGGCCATTGAAGATGCCGACGGACGTCGCCGCGCAGTTTTTGCCAGACAGCGACTACGCCCGTGCCGGCGTGGTGGATTACCAAAAAATGGCCGCCGTGCAGGAAGCCTTCGCCGCGCGTTACCTGAGTGAGGTCAAGTAAGTGAAGGCACTCTTGCGGCCAAATCCCGCCTGGGCACTGGCCCCGGCGTTTGCGGTGCTGCTCGCGTTCTGGTTGTTGCCGCTGGCGCACCTGATGGTGCTGGGCGGCGAAAGCCGCGACAGCCACGGCAGCGGTTACTGGCAAGTGCTGAGCAGCGCGCAATACCTGGGCAGCCTGGCGCAAACCTGCGTGCTCGCGGTGCTGGTGACGCTGGCGGCGCTGCTGGTGGGCGGCATCGCCGGTGTGTTTCTCGCCCGTCAGCAATTCTTCGGGCGTTCGGCGCTGGTGGCGTTGTTGACGTTTCCCCTGGCGTTCCCCGGTGTGGTGGTGGGCTTCCTGGTGATCCTGCTGGCCGGTCGACAAGGCTTGTTTGCCGCACTCGGGCTTCAGTTGGCCGGTGAGCGCTGGATCTTTGCCTATTCGCTGGCGGGGTTGTTTGTCGGCTACCTGTACTTCTCGATTCCTCGGGTGATCCTCACGGTGATGGCGGCGTGTGAAAGCCTCGACCGCAGCCTCGAGGAAGCCGCCCATTCACTGGGGGCCGGGCATTGGCGTGTGGTGTGCGACGTGATCGTGCCGGGCCTGGCGCCGGCCTTGGCATCCTGCGGGGCGATCTGTTTTGCCACGTCCATGGGCGCCTTCGGCACGGCGTTCACCCTGGGCACGCGGCTGAACGTGACGCCCGTCGCTATCTATAACGTGTTCACCAACTACGCCAACTTTGCGGTGGCGGCAGCCCTCTCGGTGGTGCTCGGCGCGGTGACCTGGGCCGTGTTGTTGCTGACGCGGCGCCTGGTGAAACACTCGGGGACCGTCCTGTGAAGCGCTCATCGCTGTTTGTCATCCAGCTGCTGTTTACCTTGCTGGTCTGCGCCTTCATGTTGGTGCCGGTATTGATGTCATTGCTGGCGGGGCTGACGCGCAATTTCTTTGTCGGCCTGTCCAGCGGCCTGACCTTCGACTGGTTGATTCAGGTCTGGCAGGCCTACTCGCCGACGGTCTGGCTCTCGCTGCAATTGGCCCTGGCCTGCGCGGTATGCGTCTGCGTGATCGGCGTACCGGCGGCGTATGCCTTGGTGCGCATGAACAACCGCTTCAGCCGCGCCTTCGAGGAATTGATGGTGCTGCCGGTGGCCATGCCCGGCCTGGCCAGTGCCCTGGCGTTGTTGCTGACCTACGGCCAGTTCGGCGGGTTTCGCAGCAGTTGGTTGTTCATCCTGGTGGGGCATGTGTTGTTCACATTGCCGTTCCTGGTGCGCCCGGTGATGGCGGTGATGCAACGCCAGCAACTGCCGGTTCTGGAAGAGGCCGCCGCCAGTTTGGGCGCAGGCCCCGTTCGGCGCTTTTTCAGTGTGGTAGTGCCTAATTGCCGGGCGGGGATTCTCGCCGGGGTGCTGATGGTCGTCACCCTGTCCCTGGGCGAGTTCAACCTGACCTGGATGCTCCACACGCCGATGACCAAGACCTTGCCCGTCGGCCTCGCTGACAGCTATGCCTCGGCCCGCCTGGAAATCGCCAGCGCCTACACCCTTATCTTTTTGCTGATGATCGTACCGCTGCTGATTGCGTTGCAGGCCATCAGTGCTCGTCTGTCCCGTGGAGAGCGTCGATGACCGCTATCACCATTCGCCTGAAGGGTTGCCGCAAGGCATTCACTGACGGCACCGTTGCCGTGCAAAACCTTGACCTGACCATCGAGGGCGGCGAAACCCTGGCCATTCTCGGCCCGTCCGGTTGCGGTAAAACCACCACCTTGCGCTTGATCGCCGGCCTTGAGCGTCCTGATGTGGGCCAGGTTTTTTTCGGTGACACCGACGTCACGCGCCTGCCCATCGAGCGCCGTGATGTGGGCATGGTGTTCCAGAATTACGCGTTGTTTCCCAACCTGGATGTGGCCGGCAATATCGTCTATGGCCTGAAAATTCGCGGCGTCGCGCCGGCAGAGCGCAACAAGCGCTGTGACGAACTGCTGGAGCTGGTGGGCCTGCAGAACCATGGCAAGCGCAGCATCCATGAACTGTCCGGCGGCCAGCGCCAGCGTGTGGCACTGGCTCGCGCCTTGGCACCTCGGCCCAAAGTGCTGTTGCTGGATGAACCGCTGGCCGCCCTCGATGCACAGTTGCGTGAGCGCCTGCGCAGCGAGCTGGATCAGCTATTGCGCGGCCTCGGCATCACCTCGGTGTTCGTCACCCACGATCAGGGCGAAGCCATGGCCCTGGGAGATCGCATCCTGGTGATGGAGCAGGGGCGTATCGCGCAACTGGCCAGCCCGCGGGAGATCTACCAGCAGCCGGCCAACGCGTTTGTCGCAGGCTTTGTGGGCAACCTGAATGCCTTTTCGGTGGTTGATCGCACGGCCCATGGCTTGACAGTGTGCGGCGGCGAACTGCCGTGGCACGAGCCCCATCTGCCGGCCACCGTGTACTGCCGCCCCGAGCACCTGCGGGTGATGGAGAGCGAAGGGCACCTGCACGGGCATTTGCTGGCGCAGTTTTTCCAGGGCGCGCAAAGCCGCCTGCTGGTGGATGTCGGCGGCCCGCAACCGTTGCTGGTGGACAGCAGCGACAACCAGCTTTACGCCGTCGGCGCGCCGATTGCCCTGGCCATCGCCCCACACAAGCTGTTCACCCTGCATGCCTGACTTCAGAGAGCCTATTTTGAACCGTCCGTTTCTTGTTGCGCAGATCAGCGATCTGCACCTTAAAGCCGGTCAGCGCCTGACTTACGGCGTGGTCGACACTCTCGGTGCATTGCGCCGTGCCGTCGACCACCTGAATGCCAGTTACCCGAGGCCCGATATCGTGGTGATCAGCGGCGACCTGGTGGACTTTGGTCGCGCCGATGAATACGCCGTGCTGCACCCCGAGCTGGCCCGTTTGCAGATGCCTTGCTACCTGGTGCCGGGCAATCACGACAACCGCCAGCATTTGCTCGACGCGTTTCATGATCACCGCTATTTGCCGGCGAGCGCCGACGGCCCGCTGGACTGGGCGGTGGACGACTATCCGGTGCGGCTGATCGGCCTGGATTCGACGATCCCTGATGCCCATGGCGGCCAGCTGCTGGACAGCCAATTGCAGTGGCTTGATGAGCAACTGTCGCTGCATCCGAACGTGCCGACCCTGCTGATCTTGCATCACCCGCCGTTTATCAGCGGCATCGGCCATATGGACCGCGAGCCGTTCCGTAACGCTGCCGCGCTGGAAAAGGTCATCGCCCGTCACCCCCAGGTGGAGCGTCTGCTGTGCGGGCATTTGCACCGGCCGATGCAGCGCCGTTTCGGCGGCAGTGTGAGCTGCGTATGCCCGGGTACGTCCCATCAAATCGTGCTGGATCTACAGGAGGCCGCGCCGGCGCATTTTAATCTGGAACCGGCGGGTTACCTCTTGCACCGCTGGGATGAACAACAAGGGTTGGTCAGCCACAACGGCGTATTCGGGGACTACCCGGGGCCGTATCCGTTTTATGACGCTCATGGATTGATTGACTGAAGTTTCCCGGAGGTTTATCTCTTGCGCGGTGGCGCTCCGATATTAATCGCTGCTGCTGCCGAGCAAGATCCAGCGCTTGCCCGAGGCATGGATGTCATAGGCGAACTCCCAGAACACGGGATAGCCTGGATGGCCGTTGGCGAGGTAGAAATCATAGGCTGCATCAGCGTTATCGAGTTGTGCTCCCTGCAACAGTTGTTCGGCCAATGCCCGAATTTCTGCGTGTTTGATGTCGAGGTCTTTGGGGCCTGAACCGGGGTCGCCAGGGTAGAGCAGCCACTCAAGCACTTGCTCGCGAACTTCGTTGAGACTGACGGGAGCACAGCGACTCACCACGCAGGATGAGTTGACCGCAGACTTGAGGATGTCTATCAACGGGGCGCCCGAATCCAGAGGGCCGTAGACGTCCAACGAGACCTGATAGTTGTAGCCATACAGAAGGTGTTCAAGCCGCTGAATGTATTCAGGCCGGTTGTCGTTGATCACCTGCATGAAGCCTCCTGATCAATTAATGATTTAGCGTGAGTTGCATGTTCGTCCTGTACCGGCTCAAACCCGCAGCGCAGATAAAAGGTTGCGCCCTCGCGGGTGTCGGTAGACAGGCGCACAACATGGAAGGATTGCACCGCGCGTTCCAAAAGCTGGCCCACCAACGCTTTACCTATATGCCGTTTCCTCGAAGCGCGTGCGACGTACACCCGGCGTAGCCTGCCAACGTCCGGACCGGCATAAGGGTCATAAGACAGCCCGCCAACGGCGATCAACTGCCCGCTATTGAAAACGCCCAAAAGACATTCGCCTGGCTGGTCGAAACGGTTGGCGCCGCTGTGCCACTCTGCAATCAAGCGCGTTAGAAATCTGAACCCTTCAGCTACCGCCTCTGTTTCCAATGCCTGGATTTGTTCGGGCAATACCGAGAGGGCGCGTATCGACAAACCGTCCTCTGATTCAGCCACTGCGATTCTCCAGATCCAGCCAAGCGGCCTTGGAGTCGGCGCATGAATGCTTCTGCTTGCCAGGCGAGAACGGCGTATCGAGTGTAGCGATCGCTATCGAGACCCAGTCCGGGTAAACCCCATTGGCATCGGACCAGAACAGCGACGAGCCGCAGCGTGAACAAAATTCACGAAACACACCCTCGGAAGATTCGTAAGCCTTGAGCGTTTGCAGCGAGGACGCGATGTGCACCGACGATTTCGGGGCACTCGCGTACGTCGCAAAAGCGGCGCCATGACCCTTCTGGCATTTTTTGCAGTGGCAATGCGTCACTGCTTGCAGCGGTGTTGATACTCGGTAGCTGACCGCGCCGCACAGGCAGCTACCCTGGTGAAGTCCTTCCATGTTGATTCAATCCCAAGCTCAATGGAGTGACTATACCGCTCTCCCGTGAGCCTTGAGCAAGTCCAGTTTTCGGTATCACGTATTGGTCTTCAACTTGGTCCACAACCTCGTCGCCAACCGCGCAATCGCCGGCGGCAGGTCCTCCACGATAAACAGCTTGTCCATCACGCTTTTCGGCGGGTAGATCGCCAGTTCTTGCTTCACCTCAGGGGTCACTAGCTCATCCGCCGCGCTGTTGGGGTTGGCGTAGTGGATGCTGTTGCTGATGTTGGCAATCACCTTGGGCTCCAGCAGGTAATTCATATAGGCATAGCCGTTCTTCTCGTGCGGCGCGCCCTTGGGCATCACCACCATGTCCAGCCACAACGTCGAACCTTCATCCGGGATCGAGTAGGCGATGTTGATGCCGTTCTTGGCTTCCTTGGCGCTGGCGGCGGCTTGCACGACGTCGCCGTTAAAGCCGATCACTGCGCAGATGTTGCCATTCGCCAGGTCGCTGATGTACTTGGAGGCGTGGAAGTACTGGATGTAGGGCCGGATCTTCAACAGCGCCTGCTCGGCCTTTTTGTAGTCGGCCGGTTCGTGGCTGTGGTGAGGCAAGCCCAGGTAGTTGAGGGTGATCGGCAGGATCTGCGTGGGGTTGTCGATAATCGCCACGCCGCAGGCGCTGAGTTTCTTGATGGTGTTTTCATCAAAGAACAGGCTCCAGGAATGGGTGACGTCGGTGGTGCCGAAGATCGCCTTGATCTTCTCGACGTTGTAGCCAATCCCCGCCGTGCCCCACATATACGGGAAGCCGTATTGGTTGCCGGGGTCGTTGGTCTCCAGCTTCTTCATCAGCAGCGGGTCGAGGTTTTTCCAGTTGGGCAACTGGCTTCGGTCGAGCTTCTGGATCGCTCCGGCCTTGATCAGCCGCGACAGGAAGTGGTTGGACGGGCTGACCACGTCATAACCGGTGTTGCCGGTCATCAACTTGGACTCCAGCACTTCATTGCTGTCATGAATGTCGTAGGTCGCCTTGATCCCGGTCGCCTTGGTAAAACTGGTCAAGGTGTCGTCGGCGATGTAGCCGTTCCAGTTGGAAATATTCACTTCCTCGGCGGCGTACACGGCCGCCGGGAGCGCGCTGAGAATGACCGCCAGGGACAGACTGTTGATGTGCATGTGAATCACCTTTGTTGAGGTTTTTTGTTCTAGATTTCTGTCCGAGCCCGGACCGTTTCCACGCGCATACGCAGCATGGCACCGATGTCGAACAACGGGCGAGGCGGCAGCCAGCCGGGCGTTGCCCTGTGCATCACGGAGTCCAGGAGTGAAGAGGTTTGGCCCGACGCCCACTCGGCCAGCAGTCGACCCCACAGCGTGCCGCGGGCCACGCCCGAACCATTGCAGCCGGCGACGGCGTACAGGTTGTTTTCGACCCGCGCAAAATACGGTTGCCCGCTGCGGGATGCGCTCAAGTGGCCGGTCCAGGTGTAGTGGATGTCTTGTTCGGTGAGCCACGGGAAGCGCCGCTGCAAACCCTTCACATGGTGCTCGCGCCGATGCAACAGGTCGCCGTTGGACAGGTCACGGGTGCGGTATTCCGCAGTGTTGCGGATCATCACCCGGCGGTCCGGCGTCAGGCGCACCGTGGCGCCCAGTGGCCGGGTGGACAGTACGCCCCAGGGCTCCACCGCGCCGATACGACAGTATTCCTCATCGCTGAGAGGGCGGGTGAGGCTGGCGCTGAGTTCCATCGGGAACGTTGCGCTGTCTTCAATACGCACCCGTGGAATAAAGGCGTTGAGGCACACCAGCACCTGGCTGGCTTCAATGCAGGCGTCCGGGCTGTTGGCGCGAATGCCGCCATTGGCCATGCGCTCAAGGCTTGTGATGTCGGTGTTCTCATAGAGCGTCACGTTGTCCGGCAGGGCGTCCAGCAAGCCCTTTACGTACTTCGCCGGTTGCAGCAGGGCGTTGCCATTGCCGCACCAGATAGCGGCCTGGTAATGCTCGGTGCCGAGTGTTTGTGCGAGCGCCTCACCCTGTAGAAAGTGCGCTGAAGCACCCACCGCACGCAAGGTCGCCAGCTTGGCATCCACATGCTCGAGCTTGTCGGGATCGTGCACGGCGAAGAAGTAGCCGCTGTCCCTGAAATCGCAGTCGATGGCATGGCGCGCAATGCGCTCGCGCACTTCATGACTGGCGGCGCGCGAGATGGCGGTGTCCACCTCGAAATCGGCGAAGCCAGCACGGCCCATCAATTCACTTTCAGCGGGATGCTCATGGGCCACCACAAAACCGGAATTGCGCGCCGAGGCACCTTGGGCGGCGCGCTGGCGGTCGACGATCACGATGCGTGCCTCGGGGTGCATCTCGGCCAGGTTGTGGGCCGCACACAAACCGGTAATCCCCGCGCCGATCACCAGCCAGTCGGCTCTTTGAACGCCGGTCAGTCGGCCCCGGGCGGGGAGGCTGTCAGTCTGGGCAATCCAGCCACATGTGTTTTCCATGAAGAACCTCGGCTGTATGCGTTGTTCGCATGACTAAGTTCGGGCTACAGCTGGAATCTATAGGGGCGGTGGTGATACAACCAACGTTATAAAATCATCCAGCTATTCGGAAAACGCATGGATAACATTCGTCACGTGCCCTCGTTGCAGGGCCTGCAGGCGCTGGTTGAAGTCAGCGATTGCGCCAGTTTCACCGTGGCAGCACAGAAGCTATGCCTTACCCAGAGCGCGGTGAGTCGCAAAATCCAGCAACTGGAAAGCCACTTCGGCGTGCCGATGTTCACCCGCACCAGCCGCAGCCTGCGCCTCACCGCCGAAGGTGAGCAGGTGCTGGCCAGCGCCCGGAGCATCCTGGCGCAACTGAAGGTGCTGGAGGATCGGCTCTCGCCTCACAAACGCCCGTTTCGCATCCGCCTGCATGTGTCGCTGGCGGTGCGCTGGCTGCTGCCCAAGCTCAGTGATTTCTATCGCAACCATCCCGATATTTCCCTGGCGATCGAGACTGTCGCCACCGAGGTGGTCGAGCCGGCCAGTGACAGCGATGCCTACATCCTTTACCTGCCAAAACCCGACAACGATCCTGCGCGCCTGACCTTGTTCCACGAGTCACTGGTCCCGGTTTGCGCCCCTGGTCTGGGGCCGCTGGCTTCGGTGGAACAACTCGCACACTTTGCGCTGCTGCATCGTTCGGCCGACAAACAAGACTGGATGACCTGGCTGGCGGCCAATGGCGCGCGGTCGCTGGACGACTACCGGCATATCCCGTTCAACCTCGACGAACTGGCACTGGATGCCGCCGCGCGCGGGCTTGGGGTGGCGATGACGGATCTGACCCTGGCGACAGAGTCGATCGAGCGTGGGGTGTTGGTAGTGCCGTTTGGTCAGCCGTTGGTGACCGGCGGGGTGTATGCGCTGTGCCTGCAGCCATCGGCGGCGTCACACCCAGGCTGTGCGCTGATCATGCAATGGTTTGGGCAGCAGGCGCGGCATGCTAACGTCACGCCTTGACTTTCTATCGCCAGCCCATCCATGAAAATGCCCGATATCGACGCCATCCAGGCGTCTATCAGCCTGAAGATAAAACGCCTCGAGGAAAGCCTTGGCCGCAAGCTGCTGGAGCGTACGCCGCGACGGGTCACGGTCGATATTCCAGCGGACTGAACTAGAAAATCAGGCGCCCGGCCCAAGCCATCAGCAGGGCCAGGCTGCCGATGCCGAGGATGGCCACGCCCAACGCGGCGAAGTGAGCGAGCAGGGCGGTTACAGGCTGAGTTCGACGGGGTTTCATGTGAGGGCTTCCTTGGGGCTTGGGAAGCAAAAGTATGTAGAGCGGCCGGGCACCGAAACAGACGCCGCCAGCTATTTCAGTGATAAGCAAAACGAAAGCCCACCCACTCCCGCGCGTAGCAGCTGTCGAGCCCCAGCGAGGTTGCCGTGCCAGGCATCGTACCGAGTCGCGCCCAACGCAGCCTCGCTGGGGCTCGACAGCTGCTACGTGCATACGTGCATACGTGCATACGTGCATACGTGCATACGCGCGGGGAGCGCTTGGAGTGTGGAGCGTAAGCACCGCGCGATCATTCAAGCCTGGGCGGCGCATTTCGTCATGAGTAGAACTTGTGATGATCTGGAATAAAATGAGTTTGTCTCACTATCGCTCGGTCCCGACAATAGCTCCCATACACACACATTGGAGCTTTACGTCATGGCTGTTGCCCATTCCCTTGGATTCCCGCGCATTGGTCGCAATCGTGAACTGAAAAAAGCGCAGGAAGCGTTTTGGAAGGGCGAGCTCGATGAAGCCGGCCTGCGCGCCGTAGGTCGTGAGCTGCGCAAGACGCACTGGGACCTGCAAAAGAAAGCCGGCATCGAGTTGCTGCCCGCCGGTGACTTCGCCTGGTACGACCAGGTACTGACTCACTCGCTGATGTTCGGCGTGATCCCTGAGCGTTTCCGCCCGGCCGATGGCAAAGCCACCCTGCAAACCCTGTTCGGCATGGCCCGTGGCGTCAGCGACAACTGCTGCGGCGGTGCCCACGCCCAGGAAATGACCAAGTGGTTCGACACCAACTACCACTACCTGGTGCCTGAATTCAGCGCCGACCAGCAGTTCCAGCTGGGTTGGGATCAACTGTTCGAAGAGGTCAAGGAAGCCCGTGACCTTGGCCACACCGTCAAGCCGGTGGTCATCGGCCCGCTGACGTATCTGTGGCTGGGCAAGGCCAAGGGCGGCGATTTCGACAAGCTCGACCTGCTGGACCGACTGCTGCCGCTGTACGGCCAGATCTTCCAGCGCCTGGCGGACCTGGGCGTGGAGTGGGTGCAAATCGACGAGCCGATCCTGGTGTTGGACCTGCCGCAGGATTGGAAAAATGCCTTTGAACGTGCCTACAACCTGATCCAGCGTGACCCGCTGAAGAAGCTGGTGGCCACCTATTTTGGCGGCCTGGAAGAGAACCTCGGCCTGGCAGCCAACCTGCCGGTGGACGGCCTGCACATCGACCTGGTGCGTGCGCCGGATCAGTACCCGACCATCCTTGATCGCCTGCCGGCTTATAAGGTGCTGTCCCTGGGCGTGGTCAACGGCCGTAACGTATGGCGCTGCGACCTGGAAAAAGCCCTGGCCACCTTGCAGCACGCTCATGAGCGTCTGGGTGATCGCCTGTGGGTGGCGCCGTCCTGCTCCTTGCTGCACAGCCCGGTGGACCTGGGCCGTGAAGACAAGCTGGATGCCGAGCTGAAAAGCTGGCTGGCGTTTGCGGTACAGAAGTGCGAGGAAGTGGCCGTGCTGGCTCAGGCCGTGAATCAACCTGAAGCGCCAAACGTGATCGCCGCCCTGGCTCAAAGCCGCGCCGTTCAAGCTGCCCGTGTCGCTTCCCCGCGCATCCACAAGCCCGCGGTGCAAGCCCGCGTGGCGGCGATCACCGCCAAGGACAGCCAGCGTCACTCGCTGTTTGCCCAGCGTATCGAGAAACAACGGGCCGGCCTCAACCTGCCGCTGTTCCCGACCACCACCATCGGTTCGTTCCCGCAAACCGCCTCGATCCGCCTGGCGCGCCAGTCGTACAAGGCCGGCAAGTTGAGCGAAGCCGAATACGTCGAAGCCATGCACAGCGAGATCCGTCACGCTGTAGAAGTGCAGGAAAACCTTGGCCTGGACGTGCTGGTGCACGGTGAGGCCGAACGCAACGACATGGTCGAATACTTCGCCGAGCAACTCGACGGCTACGTGTTCACCCGGTTTGGCTGGGTGCAGAGCTACGGTTCCCGTTGCGTGAAACCCGCAGTGATTTTCGGTGACCTGAGCCGCCCGAACGCCATGACCGTGGAGTGGATCCGCTACGCCCAAGGCCTGACCAACAAGGTGATGAAGGGCATGCTGACCGGCCCGGTGACCATGCTGATGTGGTCGTTCCCCCGTGAAGACGTGAGCCGCGAAGAACAGGCGCGCCAACTGGCCCTGGCGATTCGTGACGAAGTGGTGGACCTGGAAGCCGCCGGCATCAAGATCGTCCAGATCGACGAAGCCGCGTTCCGCGAAGGCTTGCCGTTGCGCCAGGCGCAGTGGAAGGAATACCTGGATTGGGCCACTGAAGTGTTCCGCCTGTGCGCCTCCGGCGTGCGTGACGAAACCCAGATTCACACCCACATGTGCTACAGCGAGTTCAACGATGTGATCGAGTCCATCGCGGCGATGGATGCCGACGTGATCACCATCGAAACCTCGCGCTCGGATATGGAGTTGTTGGAGGCATTCGAAGCCTTCGCTTACCCGAACGACATCGGCCCGGGGGTGTACGACATCCACTCACCACGGGTGCCGGATGCCTCGGAAATGGCCAACCTGCTGCGCAAGGCAGCCAAACGCATCCCGGCCGAACGCCTGTGGGTCAACCCGGATTGCGGCCTGAAAACCCGTGGCTGGTCGGAGACCGAAGCGGCGCTGATTCACATGGTGACTGCGGCGCGTCAACTGCGGGCTGAACTGGCCTGATCTAAACACTCGGAATCAAACGCCGGGTGAAGATCAAAAAAATGTGGGAGCGGGCTTGCTCGCGAATACGGGGTGTCAGTCACTGAAGATGTTGACTGACCCACCGCATTCGCGAGCAAGCCCGCTCCCACATTGGGTCTCCGGCGTTATCAAAATCATGAAATTGCCAGCATCACCCCGCGCAGATTAGAATGCGATCAATTCTTAATTACGCTTGGGTCTCACCGCCCGGCGCGCCCCGGTGATCGGCATGTCGTCTCCCCTCAATCTGCATATCCAGGACCTGTACTGCGAACACCATGGATGGTTGCACCGTTGGCTGGACCGCAAGCTGGGCAATGCCAGCGATGCCGCGGACCTGGCCCATGACACGTTCATGCGCCTGCTCACCCGGCAAACCAGCACCCACCTGGGCGCCGAGCCACGGGCGTTGCTCACGCATATCGCCAAGGGCTTGATGATCGACAGCTGGCGCCGCCAGGAGGTGGAACGCGCCTACCTGGAAACCATCGCCCACCTGCCCGAACAGCATGTACCTTCGCCGGAAACCCGCTGGCTGATCCTCGAAGCGCTGTACCGCATTGAGGCGATGCTGCGGGATCTGCCGGAAAAAACCCGCCAGGCCTTCCTGATGTCGCAGATCGACGGCCTGACCTATCAGCAGATTGCCGAGGCCCTGGGTGTGTCGCTGATTTCAGTCAAACGCTACATGCGCGATGCCTTCCTGGCCTGCCTGAGCGTGGCATGAGCCAGTCGATTGATCCGCTGATCCTCGGTGAAGCCGCCGACTGGATGGTGCAGTTGCAGTCCGGCAGCGCCACCGATGAAGACCGCCGCGCTATCGCCCAATGGCAGGGCCGCAGCGCTCAGCACGCCCAGGCCTGGCAACGGGCGCAGGCCGTTCTGGGGGACTTCAACAGCGTGCCGGCGGCGATTGCCGGCGATACCCTCAAGCGCATTGGGCGCAAAAAGTCCCTCGGTCGGCGCCAGGCGCTCGGGCTGTTGCTGGCGGCGGGCCCGGCGGCCTGGCTGGCGTATCGGCAGGTGCCGTGGCAGCAGTGGACCGCCGACCAGCACACGGCCATTGGCGAACAAAAGAACCTGACTTTGCCCGACGGTACACGCCTGCTGATCAACACCGGCAGCTCGCTGAATATCGCGTTCTCCGATCAGGTACGGCGCATCGAGTTGCTCAAGGGCGAAGTGTTGATCACCACCGCCAAGGACTCCGCCCATCGTCCGTTTATCGTTCAGACCCGCCACGGCACCGCCCGCGCCTTGGGCACGCGGTTCAGCGTGCGGGTAGGTGAGCAGGCAAGCCGAGTGGCCGTGACCGAAGGCGCGGTGGAGTTGCTGGCGGAGCATGCCCGCCAGGGCGTGATCGTCAAGGCGGGCGAGCAGGGCGCCTTCAGTGCGGACCGTGTGGCGGCCGTCGAGCCATTGGATGTCAGCGCCCTGACCTGGGAAAACGGCATGCTGCTGGCCCAGCACATGCGCCTGGCGGACCTGCTGGATGAGCTGGGACGTTATCGCGCCGGCGTGTTGCGCTGCCACGACTCGGTGGCCAACCTCACGGTATCGGGCGCGTTTTCCCTGCGGGATACCGACGCCAGCCTGCACCTGTTGCAGGAAACCCTGCCGGTCAAGGTCAGCAGCCTCACCGGGTATTGGGTGACGGTCGAGCCGCGCTGAATTTTTTTCAACATTCGCTGATACCTTTTTCGTTGTCGCCCGGTGTAGGGGAGAACCCTCAACATTGCTCCGCGCCGACAGGAATGCCCATGACCGCCAGACCGCTCCCGTACTGCCCCCGTCCGTTGAAGGCATTGAGCCTGGCGGTCGCCCTTGCTGCCGTCGCACCGCTGCAGAACGCCCAGGCAGAAGAAGCTGCGCCAAGCAGTGCGGCGCGCAGCTATACCCTCGCGCCGGGGCCGTTGGGGAATGTGCTGGCACAGTTTGCGGCGTTGTCCGGGGTGCCGTTGTCGTTCGATTCCACGTTGCTCAACGATCAACAAAGCCCGGGGTTGCAAGGCAGTTACAGCGCGCAATCGGGCTTTGCCCAGTTGCTGCAAGGCAGCGGCTATACCCTGCAAGGTACCAGCGCCAATGGCTACACCGTGGTGCCCCAGGCCAGCGGCGATGCGTTGGAACTGGGCGCCACCACCATCAGCGGCGAGGCGAGCGGCGCCCAGGCGGACACCTATGCCGGCGGCCAGGTGGCACGCTCGGCGCGCCTGGGCGTGCTGGGTAACCGGTCCATCAGTGACGTGCCATTCAGCGTGGTCAGCTACACCTCGAAAACCATCGCCGACCAACAGGCGCGAACCGTGGGCGATGTGTTGCTCAACGACGCGTCGGTGCGCCAGTCGTCCGGGTTCGGCAACTTCTCCCAGGTGTTCACCATTCGCGGCCTGCCGCTGAGCACCGATGACATCGCATTCAACGGCCTGTACGGCGTGCTGCCCCGGCAGATCATCACCACTGAAGCCCTGGAGCGGGTGGAGCTGTTCAAGGGGCCCAACGCCTTCGTCAACGGCGTATCGCCTTCGGGCAGCGGGATCGGCGGCAGCGTCAACCTGGTGCCCAAGCGCGCCGAAGACACGCCAACCCGCAGCGTCACCCTCGATTACGCCAGCGACAGCCAGACCGGCGGCCACATCGACCTCGGCCAGCGCTTCGGTGAAGACAATCGCTTCGGCGCCCGGGTCAACCTGGCCCGGCACGGCGGCGAAACCGCCGTGGATGACGAAAACAAAAGCTCGCAGTTGATCGCCGTTGCCCTGGATTATCGCGGCGATCGTTTGCGGGTCTCCACCGATTTTGGCTACCAGAAAGAGCGCATCAATAACGGCCGCTCGGTGGTTTACCTGACCGGCACCAAAGTGCCCGGCCCGCCGTCGGCCAAGGACAACTACGCCCAGGACTGGAGCTGGTCGGAGCTGGAAGACACCTATGGCATGGTCAACGCCGAATATGACTTGAACGATAACTGGACCGCCTACGCCGCGGGTGGCGCCAAGCACACTCGGGAGAACGGCCAGTATTCGTCGCTGTATGTCGGCAACGATGGCAGCGCCAAGGTGGGCTTCCTGTATTCGCCCCATGACGAAGACAACAAAAGCGCCATGGCCGGCTTGAACGGGCACTTCGCGACGGGGCCGGTGACCCACCAGATGAACTTCGGGCTGTCGGGGATCTGGGGCGAGCAGCGCTCGTCTTACGAGGCGATCCTGCAGGCCAACCGTCAACCGGGCAATTTGTACAACCCGACGCAAACACCGCGGCCGACCAACACCTATTTCGGCAGCGATATCCACGACCCGCGTGTTGTCGGCAAGAACCGCATCAAGAGTGCGGCGGTATCCGACACCTTGGGCTTTTTGGATGATCGGGTGCTGTTGACCCTGGGGGTGCGGCGCCAGACGATCGAGGTGGACAGCTGGAACACCGCCACGGGCGCGCGCGGTACACCGTACTCCGAGTCCATCACTACGCCGGTCTATGGCCTGGTGATCAAGCCGTGGGAGCACGTGTCGTTCTACGCCAACCGCATCGAAGGCCTGGCTCAAGGCCCGACGGCGCCACTCACTAACGTGACCAATCCCGGCGAGGTCTTCCCGCCCAAGCGCAGCAAACAGACGGAAGCCGGGGTCAAGCTGGACTGGGGAAACTATGGCGCCACGCTGGGTGTGTACCGCATCGAACAGCCGAACAACGCGACCACCCGATTCCCGGGCCAGAGGCTCGATACCTTCACCGTCGACGGCGAACAGATCAACAAAGGCGTAGAGCTCAACGTGTTCGGCGAGCCCATCGACGGCCTGCGCCTGCTGGCCGGTGCCACTTGGATGGACACCGAACAGAAGAGCACCTCCAACGGTGCCACCGACGGCAACCGCGCCGCCGGTGTGCCGCGCTTCCAGTACAACGTGGGTGCGGATTGGGATGTGCCGGGCATCCAGGGGGCGGCGGTCAGCGCACGGATGCTGCGCACCGGTGGCGAATACGTCAACGCCGCCAACAGCCTGAGCATCCCGGCCTGGACCCGCGTCGACCTGGGCGCGCGGTATGGCTTCAAGGCGGACGACAAATACATCACCCTGCGCGCCAACGTCGAAAACGTAGCGAACAAGGCGTACTGGTCGTCGGCTTCGACGGCGAATAGCTACCTGACCCAGGGTGAGCCGCGGACGGTGAAATTGTCGGCGACGGTGGATTTCTGAGCCTGGGAAAACCTATCGAAGTGAATGAAGACCTTCTGGGGAGAAAGCTTGTTGTGGTGAGGGGGCTTGTTGTGGCGAGGGGGCTTGTCCCCCGTTGGAGTGCGAAGCGCTCCCAGCTTTTTTGGGGCCGCTGCGCAGCCCAACGGGGGACAAGCCCCCTCGCCACAAAGATCCCGCTGATCAGGTAGCCCAGCATCCCGAAGATGTCGTTCAGCGAGCCGATAAAGTTCCAGATCGCCCCCTTAAACCTGGGCAAGGCGTAGGATCATCAACACTACACCTGTGTACGGTGCAAACACTCAGACACCTTCCGAAACTTTATAGGTGTTGTTTAAAGTGATGATGAACTGTGTGGCGTGAGCGAGGAGAGGCTTGTGACGACTATCGAAAATGGAGCGCTGGCGGTTATCGAGTTCTGGAAGCAAGCGGGGCCCAAGCTCTGGTTTGCCAAGGATGAAGGGTTTGACCGGCGCTTTCGGGAGGTTTTTTACACCGTGCATTTGCAGGCGGCCCGGCGCGAACTGGAGGGCTGGATGCAATCACCTGAAGGCGCGCTGGCGTTGCTGTTGCTGCTGGACCAGTTCCCGCGCAATACCTTCCGGGGCACGGCGCATATGTTCGCCACCGACCCGCTGGCACGCCTGTATGCGCGGCAGATGGTAGAGGCGGGGATGGACACGTTGATCGAAACCCCGCTGCGGGCGTTTTGTTATTTGCCCTTCGAGCATTCTGAAGACCCCGAGGACCAACAGCTGTCGATGGCGCTGAACAAGGATCTCGATGCCAATACCTATCGCTGGGCCAAGGAGCACGCCCGCATTATCGAGCGGTTCGGGCGCTTTCCTCATCGTAATGAGGTGTTGGCCAGGGGCACGACAGAAGAGGAGCGGGCGTTCCTGGAGGACGGTGGCTTTTCGGGCTAGGCCTCGGGTTCAGCCACTAAGTCTCTGACGCCCGCCTGACGAAAACGTCGAACGCCCTTGAGGTCAATCGCCCAACGCAGCGCTTCAGTCGCTGACGGACGTTCGCCATGGGTAATCGCTGCCTCATCGGTGGTCAGTCTGCCAAGGTAGCCCTGCTTGCCGCCGCGTTCACTCCAGTAGTGAGTGTGGCTGAGCCAGGACCTGGCGAGCCAGCCTTTCCATTTGCCCACGGTGACCGGCAGGTCCAGCACACCGGGCCCCATCACCGGGCTGACCGGGCCGCCGACGATGTCGCCAAACAGGCCCATGGGCGCGGGGAAGTAGAGGTTGGTCCAGCGGGTCACGGCGAAGGCCGCGGCATGGTGCAAGTACAGGGGTGAAAATGGGCGACCGCCCACGGTGAACGGAAGCCGACCGCTGTAGCCGTAGCCCTTTTCGTCGAGCGTAGGCGGGCACGCAGGGACTTCACGGCGCTCGATGCGGCGCTTGAAGTCGCTCACGCTGCGGCCCAGCAACAGGCTGGCGTGGGCCATCGGGCTGCCGAGGGTGACCAGGTCGGTGATGCGCCACGGGTTGCCGAGGTTGCGTTGTTCAATAAAGGCTTGGGCCTGTTGCTCGCGAAACCTGAGAAGGCTTTGGAGGCGCCCATCGAGGGCGTTTCCGGCCTTTGGCAGCGTGTCCTGCACCACTGGCTGCAGTCGCTCATGGTTGGCATAGCGGGCGGCGAGTTCCGGGTTGTTGGGGTGCAACTGGTCGTGATGCTCGTGCCACAGGTAGCCGACGATGTCGTAGGCAATCACGCTGCCCAGGCTGTGGCCGACAACGATGATGCGGTCGTAATCACCCTTGTCGTGCAGGGCGCGCAGCAGGTCGACGCCGTCGGCGCGGATCTGTTCGCGCACCACCACGTTCTGCGGGTTGGGGCTCAGGTAGCGGGCGGCATCGCCGAGGTATGACAGCGCCGAGTACTTCAGGGCCAGGCCGATCACCGCCAGCAGCACCGGGATCAGGGCAAAGGGGTTGTCGCTGTGGGGAAACCGGCCATACAGCGTCGCCAGGATGCCGCTGACCAGCAGTCCAAGCAGGGCCAGCAAGGTCCAGCGGGTGGCGCGCCAGATTGGCACGATAGCGGTTGGAATGTCCCGGCGCGGGCGCTTGAAAATGTCCCAGAGCCAACTGAGCAGATGCCCGACCTTGGTGCCCTGCATCTTGTGGGCCCAGTAGTACTCGTAGAAATCGGTGGTGTTGCGGCCCGCCGACTTCAATACGCGCAAATCGAAATTGCGCGAAAACCGGTCGGGTTTGCTCCAGTAGAAAGGCTTCGCCTCGGGGGTGTCCGTCGGGATCACTGCTTCCACGAAGCCGCGCAGGGTGTCCATCGGGCGCTGCTCGCCGATGCCGTGAATCACGACTACCGCTTGTTTCATCTGTTGATCGTTCCTTGATCTGCTTTTCGGGGCGTTACGGGCGGGGTGCAAAGGGCCATAGTATTGCCATTATCGATGGTATTCCAGCCAGGAATGCCCCCATAAAAACCGCGCATTTCATTTGCGCGGCGCGATCTCGTAGTGTGGTGCTCCCACCAAGGAGATGTCGCCGTGAACCATCGCCCGCTGAGCCTGTACGTTGACGCCCACTTCACCAGTCCCTACGCGATGTCGGCGTTCGTGACCCTGCGGGAAAAAGGCCTTGAATTTGAACTGCTCACCCTGAACCTCGACACGGCCGAGAACCAGACCGAAGCGTTCGCTCAGTTGTCACTGACCGGGCGCGTACCGACCCTGGTGCAGGGTGAGTTTGCGCTGTCCGAGTC
Organism: Pseudomonas sp. LBUM1641; assembly: GCF_059716235.1. Lineage (NCBI taxonomy): Bacteria > Pseudomonadati > Pseudomonadota > Gammaproteobacteria > Pseudomonadales > Pseudomonadaceae > Pseudomonas > Pseudomonas sp. LBUM1641. The sequence goes on along the minus strand of NZ_CP166815.1, from coordinate 4,158,807 downwards.
GTCGGCGATTACCGAGTACCTGGAAGAGGTGTTCCCGCAGGTGCCGGTGTACCCGGCCGAACCCCGCCAGCGGGCGAGGGCGCGGCAGGTGCAGGCGTGGCTGCGCAGTGACTTGATGCCAATTCGGCAGGAGCGCTCGACCCTGGTGGTGTTTTACGGGCTCAAGGGCGAACCGCTGTCGCCCGTTGCTGAAGCGGCGGCGCACAAGTTGATCAGCGCGGCACAGGCGCTGTTGGCCGACGGCCGCGAGTACCTGTTCGGCGAGTGGTCGATTGCCGACGTGGACCTGGCCGTGATGCTCAACCGGCTGATCCTCAACGGTGACAGCGTGCCCGCCAACCTGGTGGCGTACGCCCAGCACCAATGGCAACGGCCTTCGGTCCAGGAATGGGTCAAGCAGGCACGACCGTCGCTGTAGTCACCTTCTCAATTACTAAGTGAATCCTGGTCCATGAATATACTGTCGAGTGACTCCCGCCTGCCGTTGTATCAGCGTTTTCGGGATCATCTGATTGAGCAGATTGCCAACAATCACTGGCGTGCCGGTGCGGCCATTCCTCCCGAAGCGGTGTTATCCACCCAGTACCAACTGTCCACCGGCACCGTGCGTAAAGCGATCGAGGCATTGGTCGGTGAAGGCATTCTGGAGCGTCAGCAAGGGCGGGGCACGTTTGTGCGCCGGCCGAAGTTTCAGTCGTCGTTGTTCCGGTGTTTCCGCTTCCAGGGCCCGGGCGGCGAATGCCAGTTGCCGCAGAGCCGGATCTTGTCGGTCAAGCCGGTGAAGGCGCCGTTGTCGGTGAGCGAAGTGCTGGGGTTGGCCCCGGATGCGCCGGTGATTTGCATCGTGCGGGTGCACGTGTTGGACACGGGGCCAGTGCTGGCCGAAGAAATCTGGCTGCCCCGCGCGCGGTTCCAGGCACTGCTGGACGTGGACCTGACCCGGCAGGGCTTGTTGCTGTACCCGACCTACGAAGAAGTCTGCGGGCAAGTCGTGGCGTCTGCCGAAGAAGCCCTCACCGCCGAGTCCATCGACGACGTGTGGGCGCGCTGGCTGCAGGTGCCGGTGGGCAGCCCGGTGATGGTGATCGAACGGCTGGCCCGGGATTACGCCGGTCAACCCCTGGAGTTGCGACGCGGTCGCGGCCACGCCGAACATTTCCGTTACCGCGTGGATATTCGCTGAGCGGGTAGCGCGGCGCTATTCGGCTTCCAGCAGCACCAACCAGGTCTGCACCACCCGGCGGTCAAGGTCTTCCCAGTCGGCCATGCCCAGCACCCGGGTGGTGTTCAAACCGCGCAAGTAACCGCGTAGTTGCTGGGCGATGGCGTAGATCACTTCAGGTTCTGCGGCGTTATCCAGCAGCACGTCCTCATAATCGACCAGGTAATCGGCAACCCGCTCGCGAAACTCCGGCAGCACGGCTTCACGGATGCGATCGAAGGTTTTCTGGTGGGGCTTCATAGGCGTTCCTTATCATTTTGTGTGAGGCGGCCTGCACGACACTATTGCTCTAGATAATAGTCACCATCAAGTATTGCGAGTTCTGTTTTTCTGAAAAAGGAGGACAATTGCCATCATTGAACATGCTGTGTAAGGACGTTGCGATGAGGACTTTTACCGGATGGGCGCTGATGGCGCTGCTGATGAGCTCAATGGCTGCCTCCGCGTCGGCTGTGGCGGGTGGGCTTCAAGCCAGCCATCTGGCGCCAATCGTCGCCAGCCCGGTCGGTTTGCAGCGTTCGCAATCGGTGGGCGTGCTCTACAGCGACAACACCCTCGACAACCTGCAGTACTTGGGTCGCTATCACGACATGGCGGTCAATGGCGCCAAGGACCAACTGGACGAGCAGATCCGCCGGGCCTTCGTCGACAGCTCCGACCCGGACCTGGCGATTGACTGGCTGATGACTTCGTTGCGGCACACCTTTGCCTCAGTCACCCGCTACGACACCCTTGATGCGCTGTTGCAGGCGCACCCGGATGTGGTGGTGATGCTCGACACCTACAACCAGTTGCTGACTCAGCACAATGATTTGGTGGAGGCGCGGTTTGTGGCCAAATTCTATGACCTTGACCTGCAATACATCGCCAAAGCCGAGGGCTCGATGCAAATGCACTTGCCTAATGTGTGGGTACATGACAAAACGGCGCCCCAGATCGCTGCACAGATTGGGCAGCAGCGCGACGTTCAGCTGAATGCGTTGAAACAGTTCGATGCCTCGCTCAAGGCGCTCGTCGCCGCAGGCTAACGCCCACTTCGTTTACTTTTCAGGAATTTCTATGCGCTTGTTGTTCGTGCCAGCGATGGCTTCTGCTGCTTTATTGATGGCGGGCTGCGCGTCTGCCCCCAACGCACCGACCTTGACGCTGCAAACCAGCAAGTCTCCCGATGCGTACGTTGAGTGCGTGGTGCCCAAGTTCGAGAAAAACGGCATGACCTCCACGGTCACGCAGAACTCTCGGCATGCGCGGATCGTGGTGAGCAGCAAGATCGCCGCCGACAACATTCTGGAAGTCTACAAGGCGCAGGACGGCGGCAAGGTGTTCTTGTATGAGCGCAAGCCGGTGGCGTCACCGTTCAAGCCTTCGCGTTTCGAGCATGCGGCGCGGGATTGCCTGTAATCGACTGGCGTCGGTCTGTCGGCTGGCCGGGATCTAATGTGGGAGCTGTCGAGCCCCAGCGAGGCTGCGGTGGCATCGCTGCGGTTTGAGAGTGACACCGAGGTGATCCCATCGCAGCCTCGCTAAAGCTCGACAGCTCCCACAGTTGATCTTCATTGTCTTGAGCGAACCATTCAGCTCGGCTTTGGCTCACTGCTGAACGTATCGACCGCCTTCACCAACCCCTTGGCCGCCAACGCCACCAACTCACCACCTTTTTGCGCAGTAGCCAGCGCCGGGTCCGAACCCATGCGCCCATCCGGGAAACGTGCACGGAAGTCGCGGGCTTCGCGGATCGGGCCGGTGTTGGCGATTTGCGGCGAGTAGTCAGCCGACTTGATCGAATCCGGGTAGGCCCATTGGGTCACGGCGATCTCCGACGGCGTGGCATGGCTGCCATGGCCCACCGGGAACTGCTGGTGCGCCAGCTCGCTCACGCCTTCCAGGTCCCACCAGTTGCACAGCTTCAGCGCATAACCTGACGGGCGCCCGGTAAAGCTGGCTTCGGCATACAGCTCGGAGAACGCCGCTTCGATCGAGGCGATGTTACCGCCGTGGCCATTGAGGAACAGGATCTTCTCGAAACCATGGCCCGCCAACGAACGCACCCAGTCGCCGATCGCGGCGATAAAGGTCGAAGGGCGCAGGGAAATGGTGCCGGGGAAACCCAGGTGGTGTTGGGCCATGCCGATATTGAAGGTCGGGCCGATCAGGATGTCGGCATTCTTTTGCGCTTCATGGGCGATGATTTCCGGGCACATCCAGTCGGTGCCCAGCAGGCCGGTGGGGCCGTGTTGCTCATTGGAACCGATGGGAATCACGATGCTGCGGCTGCGTTCCAGAAACTGGCCAATCTCGATCCAGGTGGATTGATGTAAAAGCATTTCAGGTTCTCTCTCTCATCAAGCCCAGGAACACGGTGGAGTTCCTGGTGGCATGAGCCGCATGGTGCACGGCAACGGCGAGACCATCAACCGCCTTTGACGGTACCGGCACTCGCCATCTGGCGTGGCTTGCAGTTCAGGTACGCCGAGGACTTCAGCCAGCGCTGGTCGGGGTACCAGGAAAACATGAACTGGCCGTCCTTGAGCTTATCCACCACCTGGCGCGCCACTTGCGGGCGCACCGCCGGGCAGCCCTGGCTGCGGCCGATGCGGCCTTCGCGCTTGCTCCACAAGGGGCTCACGTAGTCGGCGGCATGAATCACGATGGCACGGTCCCGCGCACGGTCATTGAAGCCCGGCTCCAGGCCGTCCATGCGCAACGAGTAGCCATGGGCGCCTTCGTAGCTCTCCTGGGTGCGGAACAGCCCGATACTCGATTGGTAGCTGCCTTCACGGTTGGAGAACTGGGTGGCGAAGTTTTCCCCGGATTTTTGTCCGTGGGCCACCAGGTCCCGCAGCACTAACGTCTTCTTGCGCAGGTCGAAGATCCAGAGGCGACGAGCGGTCGAAGGTTGGGAATAGTCGATAACGGCCAGCCGGTCGGACTGTTCGATGCCATTGCCCACCGCGCATTGCATGGCGCTCAAGGCACTTTTCAATACGTCGGGGTTGAGTTCTGGAGCGGCGTGGGCGAGGCTGCTATACAGAGTAAGAGGTTTACCCGTGTCTGCGAGCGCAACGGTGCTCAGCGAGGCAAAGGTCGAGATGATCAGGCCGAGTCGGCAGCAAAAGGTCAGCATGTATAGAGCATCTCCGCCGTGGATGGGAGCTAAGCGATTGTTCAAAAAACACGCATGTTACTTGAGCATTTGCCTGCTCGTTGCACCGCTGGTCGCGACAGCCGAAGACCTGTTGGTGGTCTCGCCGGCCCCGGTGCAACTGGCGCTGTCGCAATTGTCGACGGTTTGCCCAGGCCTTACCGGGCAAATCGATGCACCTTCCCAGGCGCGCCTGCAGGCTTTTTATCAGCAGCAGGGCGACGTGGTGCTCTGGTCCGAGGGCGAACGCCGCAGCGCGTTGCAAGCCCAACTGCTGATGCTGGCCGATGACGGCCTCGACCCCGCTCACTATAGACTGCCCCCGGTAGATGCCACGGGGAATGTGCTGTGCAGCGACATCGGCACCAGCCAGCAATACTTGCAAGCCCTGCGGGATCTGCATTTCGGTCGCTTGCAGCAGTCGAGCTTCGAGCCCGTCTGGCATTCGCAACCACCGGCCCTTGACCCCGACACCCAACTGTTGGCGCTGGCCGGGCCCGGTTTGCAGGACATCGCCCAAGCCTTCGACCAGGCCCGCCCGAGCGCGCCGCTGTACCTCAGCCTGCGCAGCGCCTATGCCGCCTTGCGCCAACAACCGTTGCAGCACTGGGAGGCAGTAGCCAGCGGCCCGCTGTTACGTCCGGGCATGGACGATTCGCGGGTGCCGCAACTGGCGCGGCGAATGGTCAATGGCGGCTACCTGGCCAGCCCTTCTTCGGGGACGCAATACCGTGGCGAGCTGGTCAACGCGGTCAAGACCTTCCAGCAAAGCCACTCCCTGCAAGCCGACGGCGTGATCGGCCCCGGCACCGTCACCGAATTGAACATCAGCCCGGCGATTCGTCGCGAACAACTGCGCATCAACCTTGAGCGGTTTCGCTGGTTGTCCCGGGACATGGAGCCCGACGGTGTGCTGGTGAACGTGGCAGCGGCGCAACTGAGCTTCTATCAGGGCGGCGTGCCTGTGTGGCAAACCCGCCTGCAAGTCGGCCGCGCCGACCGCCAGACGCCGTTGCTGAAGTCGCGCATCACCCGGCTGACCCTGAACCCCACCTGGACCATCCCGCCCACCATCATGCGCGAGGACAAGCTGCCGGCGATCCGCCTGAACCCCGAATACCTGCGCCAACAGAACCTGCAAGTGCTCGACAGCCAGGGCAACCCACTGGCGCCAGAGCAGGTCGACTGGTCGCACCCCGGCAACATCCTGCTGCGCCAGGGCGCCGGCCCGCGCAACCCGCTGGGCCGGATCGTGCTGCGTTTTCCCAACCCGTATTCGGTGTACCTGCACGACACACCGAGCCAACCGCTGTTCTCCAAGGGCCCGCGGGCCTTCAGTTCGGGGTGTGTGAGGGTTGAGCAGCCACTGCTGCTGCGGGACTTGCTGGTGAGCCCGGCGGAGAAGATCCGCACCGAAGAACTGCTGGCGACGGAAACCACCCACGAGTTCCGGCTCGCGATGCCAGTGCCGGTGTTGTTGGCGTACTGGACGGTGCAGGTCGATAGTCAGGGCGCGTTGTTGTACGCGCCGGATATTTACGGGCGGGATCCGGTGTTGATGAAGGCGATGGAGAGTGCGCTCTAGGCGCTTAGCTGTGCGTTGATCATCGTCAGCGCCTGATCGGGCGACAAGTGCGCAGTATCGACAGTAAATGGCGGCTCGGCCCACGGCTCGTATTCATGGGCCAGGACAGACTGCCAACTGGGCGGCGTAAGCCCTGGAATGTCGCTGGTGCGTGATTCCACACGACGTTGATGTTCCGGCGTGTCGGAGCAAATCACCTGGATATTCACCAGCGGCTTACCCGCGTGCAGAGCGGTGTCGCGCCACGCCTGGCGACTTTCAGCCACCGGGTTCACGCAGTCGGCGACAACCGTGTGGCCCAGCAGAAGATTGCTCAACGCCAGCGCATTGGCCACCTGATAGCCGCTGCTGCCCACGCCTTGCTCCAGAACCCCGGCATCCCGGATGGCCTGCTCGATGGTATCGATGCGCAGGTAAACGGCATCGGTCTGGACAGCAAGGGCCTTGGCAATCGTGGTCTTCCCGGTGCCGGGCAGGCCGCTGAACACAATAAGCATCGTCGATCCTTCGAATGGGTGGGGCGGGCCAGTCTAACGGGTCACTCACTTCAAATAACAGGCGCTGATCCAGTCCGAAGGCTTGGGTGAGAGCTGTTCGGCCACCGGCAAATACCGCGCGTCCAACTGCGCTGCCAGCCAGTACAGGGTATTGCTGCTCTTGGGGTTCCACTCGCCGCTGTAGCCCGGTTCGCCGATGCGGGCACGGTCCCTGTCGAACTGCACGTGGGTGTTCACGAATTCTTCGTGGCTGCGCTGGCCTTTGGCATATGGCGCCAGCCAGTCCAGTGCCTCGCTCAGCGAGCCGCCGTGGGACGCGGTGAAGTCCAGCCAGTTGCCGCCAATGCCGTAGGGCTTGGCCGCCAGCGCCGCTTGAACCAGCGGCTCCAGGTCGTAGACCACGTAGTGCAGGGCGTCACGGTCCTGGAAGTCGGTTACCGAACCGTCGGGCAGCACATTGTCGGTGATCTGTTGCTGGAACAACTTGAAGGCCTCTTCCAGCATCTCGCGGTCGCCCAACGCGGCGGCGGCTACCGTGACCAGCTTCACGCGGTGGCTTTGCCAGTTATTGGTGTTGGTGGCCTTCTTGGCGCCATGGAACTGCTTGATGCGTTCGATATAGCCATTGCCCAGGTTGGTCAGCAACGCGCGGGTGGCGTCGCGGGTCTGGGGGCGCAGGTCGCTCGCGGTGAGGGCGTAGGCGTTCATCAGCATGTCGAGGTTTGTTTCGTCGATCGGGTTGAAGTCCGGCTGATAGGTGCTGGCCCACGCGCTGAGGTAGTCATCCACTTGCTTGAGGTAACGCGTGTCGCGGCTCAAGCGCCAGGCCAGGGCGGCTTGGCGCATCAATGGCCAATCCTTCTCGGCGGTGATGCTTTGCTCGCGAATGCCGTGGTTGGGCAGCGTGCCTTCGGTGTGCAGATGGGGCAGGGCGTCGGGTTGGTCGCCGAGGTGGCGCTGGGCGGCGGCCAGGAGCGATTTGGAGGTCGGATTCGAGGTGACGGGCTGGCACGCACTCAGCACCTGGGACGCGGCGAAGGCGGCGTGGGAGAGCGAGACGAGCAGCGCGGCCAGGGCCACGGTTTTCAGAGGGCGTTGTAGCATGCTGTTCCTCAGGGATGGATTGACCCGGGCGGGGCAAAGTCACGCTACCATGCCCGTGACGAGTATTTGATGAAATACCCGCCAGCCCTCTATCCTTGCAGGGCTTGCCCGGTCTAGAAAAGGACGCCCCATGACCTTGCAGTTCGTGAAAATGCACGCCCACGGTGATGACTTCGTCGTGATCGACCGACGCGGCCAGGATGACCCGATCACCGCGCACATCGCCCGCCGCCTGGGGGATCGCCATCGCGGCATTGGCTTCAATCAATTGGCCGTGGTGCTCGATTGTGCTGACGCCGCCGCCCGCATCACATTCTGGAACCCCAACGGCACGCCGCTCGACACCTGCGGCAGCGCCACCCGTGGGGTCGCGGACATGCTGATGCGCGAAGCCGGCACCGCCACCATCGTGCTACGAACCAACCGGGGGCTGCTGACCTGCGTGCGCGAATCAGGGCAGCGGGTGTCGGTGGACATGGGGCGGCCATCATTGGGCTGGGAAGAGATTCCGCTTGCCCAAGCGATGGCCACCGAATGCTTGCCGCTGAAGGGCGACCCGGCGGCGTGCAGTATGGGTAACCCGCATTGCACCTTCTTTGTCGACGACCTTGCGGCGGTCGATATCGCGGCTCTTGGGCCGTCACTGGAAACCCACCCGCTGTTCCCCAGCAAGACCAACGTGCATTTCGTGCAAGTGCTGGATCGCAGCTATATTCGTCTGCGGATCTGGGAACGGGGCGGCGGCATCCCGCAGGGCTCGGGCTCGTGCTGTTGTGGTGCGGTGGTCAACGGGATTCGTCGTGGGCTGCTGGATGACACCGTCGACGTGCAATGCGATGGCGGTACCGTGACGGTGCATTGGGATGGGCACGGCGGCGTGGTGTTGACGAGGGCTGTGCAAACCGTTGTTCACGGCACGGTGGCTGCCGCGCTCATGGGTGGCGCAATGGAAAGTGCACACTGAAGCTGGTGCCCTGGTCCGGGCTTGAGCTCACCGAAACACCTCCATCATGGGCCTTGGCGATTTCCCGCACGATAAACAGCCCCAGGCCAACGCTACGCACCTCACTGTCTTGCTCCGTGCCTCGGGTCATGGGTTCAAACAATCCGGCCATCAACGCTTCGGGAATGGCCGGGCCGTGGTTATGTACCGAGAGCCGGCTCTCTTGCGCGTCCTGGTGCGAGGTGACGGTAATCGGCTGTTGCAGATCGCCGTACGCCACGCTGTTGGCCACCAGGTTGCCGATGATTTGTTGGATGCGGTCGGCATCCAGGAACGTGCGGGCGCTGCCCGTGGCGTGATGTTCGAGGGTCGCCTTGGGGAACGCCACCCGCAATTCGTCGAGACTGTCACGGGTGACGGTGTGCAGGTCGAGTGCTGTGGGGTTGATGCCGATGCCTTGGCCGACTTTGGCCTGAGTGAAGTCCAGCAAGTCGGCGATCATCCGTTGCGCCCGTTCGGTGGACAGGCCGATATGCCCCAGGAGTTGGCGCTCCTTGGAGCTGCGCTCGCCACGGGCGAGGAACTCCGAGGCCATCTTGATCGCGGCAAGCGGGTTCTTCAGGTCATGGCTGACAATCGCGACCATCTGCTCGGCAAACAGCGCCCGGCGCTGGGCGATTTCATAGGCGCTGCTCAATTCGGCCTGGGCCTGCTGCAGCGCGACTTCAGTGGCGGTCTTTTCCTGCAACAAGGCTTCAGCCAGTTTGCGGGCATTGAGCAGTTCACGCTCGTACTTGTCGCGGTCGGTGGTGCCGAAGAGGGCCAGTTCGTTATAGGCAATGCCGGCATGTTCGTACCTGACACCGTTGAGCAATACCGTGACGGTGCGCCGGTCACGGTGCAGCAGGTCGAGTTTTACTTCAGCGATGGAGCCCTGCATTTTCATCAGCGGCCCCAGGTGCGTCTGATGGAAGATCCGCCCGCCCATCGTCAGCAAGTCCTGAAACCGCCGTTCTTTCAACTCATCGAGGCTGAAGCCGGTCCAGTCGCTGAAGCACTGGTTGGCCTGCACGATGGTGCCGTCTTCCCGGGTAACCACCAAGGCGCAGGGCGCGCCGTCGAACAAACGTTGAGGATCCGGCAATGACAGGTTATCGGCTGGCATCGGCACCTACCCATGGCACCAGGAAACTGTCCATGGCCGCTGAACATGCCCCGGGTGCACTCATGTGCGGGCAATGCCCCACGTTATCGACCAGGCAATACGTGCTGGCGGGCAACGCCGCGTGCAGGTATTCACCCACGCAGACCGGTGCGATCAAGTCGTCGGTGGATTGCAGAATCAGGGTGGGGGTCATCAGGCCCGCGATGTCCTGGCGGTTGTCCGACAGGAAGGTCACCCGTGCGAAGCGCTTGGCGATGTCGGGTTCGGTGCGGCAGAAGCTGTTGGTCAGTTCTTCGCCGAGGGCCGGTTGCCCGGGCGCGCCCATGATCACCGGGGCCATGGTGCTGGACCAGCCGAGGTAATTGCTGTCGAGGGTATCGAGCAATGAATGGATATCCTCGAGGGTGAACCCGCCCGTATAGCCATCGGAATCGATATAGCAGGGCGAAGGGCCGATCATCACATGGGCGGCGATTTTTCCGGGGGCCTGGCGATCGGCCAGGGCGCCGATCATGGCGCTGACGGAGTGACCCACCAGCACCACCGGGCCCACGGCGTATTCATCAATGACCTCACCCAGATCATGGGCGTAGCCGGTCAGTGAGCTGTATTTTTCGCTGTCGTACGCGCTCAGGTCAGACTGGCCAGCTCCCACCAGGTCATACAGCACCACACGGAAGCGCCCGGTGAAGTGAGGAAACAGATAATTCCACATGGTTTGATCACACCCGAAACCATGGGAAAAAACCAGGGTCGAGGGACCGCTGCCATACACCCTGACGTTGTTGCGCTGCTGAAGGTCCATGGCGTTCTCGTGTAGGGCGTGTGTGGGGGTGATGTGAGTCTAAATAGTCGGTGGCGTTGGGTCACCTGTTTATAGCGTCGATAGGGTAAAGTCGGCCGATTCAGGATGAAACTTCAGGTAACAAAACATGATGGTGTTCCTACGGCAATGTGTCTTGGGCTTGCTGCTGATCGTTTCCGGCTCGCAAGTGTGGGCCGATACCGTTCCCCCGGCGCCGGTCACGGTTGCGCTGGACCAGCGCGTGATCGACCTGACCCACACCCTCGACGCCGCCACTCAATCGCGCATGACGGCGCAACTCGCTGGCCTGGAACAACGCAAGGGCGCCCAGGTGGCGGTGATGCTGCTGCCGAGCACCGATGGCGTGGGCATCGAGGACTTCGCCAACCAACTGTTCCGTGCCTGGAAACTGGGGCGCAAGGACGTCAACGACGGCATCCTGCTGCTGGTGGCGAAGGACGATCGCAAGGTGCGGATCGAAGTCGGTTACGGCCTGGAAGGCGTGGTCACCGACCTGCTGGCCCACCGCATCATCGAAGAACACATCACCCCAGCCTTTCGCCAGGGCGATTACGCCGGCGGCGTGCAGCAGGCGGTGGACGACCTGACGCTATTGGTGGACGGCGGTAACCTGCCCGAGGTGGCCACGGCGGGTTTTCCGCCTGAAGCGTATGCGGTGCTCCTGGCGTTCATTTTTGGCGGGGTGGTCGGGGTATTGATGGGGGCCGAAAAACTCCCTTGGCGCCGGGCCCTGATGGCGGTGGTCGTTGTCACCGTGGTGCTGGTCGCGGTGGCGGGCGGCAAAGACTGGCCGGTCTATTTGCTGTTGCTGCCACTGTGCATGTTGATCGGTGGCGCTACTTTCGGCGCGTTGTGGCAGGCGAGGGCGGCGTTTTACACCGTGCTGGTGCTGTTGGGCTATATCGCCGGGGTGTTGCTGACCGATCACTTTGTTGGCGACCTGTCGCTGATCCACTGGCTGGCTTATCCCATGGCCGGGCTGGTGATCCTGGGCCTGTACTTCGGCCTGTTCCTGGTGATGAAAAGCATGTGGAAAGAGAGCCAGGGTGGCTTTATCGCGCGACTGGTGGCGGTGCTGGTGGTGTACGGAATCGTGGGGGCATTGATTGATAAGGGCACCACGGGGTGGCTGCTGGCGTTTCCCTTCGCCTCGTTCGCGGCGCTGTTCATCTTTGCCCACGGTATCAGCGGCGGGTCGGGGTCGGGGTCTGGTGGGGGCTCCAGCTCCTCCGGTTCGAGTTCCAGTTCCAGCAGCAGCTCTTCGGGGGGTGGCGGTTCCAGCGGTGGGGGTGGGGCGTCGGGGAGTTGGTAAGACTCCCCCGGAAGCTAGGCGGGCTTGTAGGCAATCCAACCCTTGAAACTGAAGCCCGCGTAGAACTGATGTGCCGTTGTGTTAAAACGTTGCCCTTCCTGATGATGAGAGCGCCCATCGAATGCTCCCCGACATACTTATCCGCGAAGCACTCCCTGAAGACGCGTTATGCGTTGGTGTGCTGGGCATGCAGGTTTTTCTGGATACCTACGCCACAGAAGGCATTCGCGATTCAATCGCTGCCGAGGCGCTGCAAGCGTTTTCGCCCCAGGCGATCTCTGAACTGATCGCCCAGCCGGGCACGGGCATTATCGTCGCTGAATCCAATGGGCATCTGGTGGGGTTTGCCCAGGTGGCGATGGACACAGGCCATGCGCTGATCTCAACCCCGAAAGCGGCGGAGTTGCAGCGGCTCTACATCCAGGAACGGTTTACCGGGCTCGGACTCGGCTACCGTTTGCTGCAAGCGGCTGAACAGCGCGCAGGGCAGGGTGGTGCGTCGTTGTTGTGGGCGACGGTGTGGGTTGGCAATGAGCGGGCGCTGGGGTTTTATCCGCGCCGTGGCTACGAGCTGTTAGGCGCGCCTTCCTATACGTTCCAGAATGAAACCCATGAAAATCGGTTGTTTGGCAAAAGGCTTGGCGTCTAGCCCTCAGAGCGCTTTGCTCAGGAACACCCGGCTGCTGCCTTCCGGATTGCAAGGGATCTCACCAAAACGCACCCAGCCATTCTTCTCGTAAAATTCCGGGGCCTGGAAACTGAGGGTGTACAGCACCGCCGAGCGGCAGCCCCGATAACGGGCTTCATCTTCGAATGCCTTCAGCAACGTAGTGCCCAGGCCTGAGCCACGCAGCGCCTCGGGCAGATGAAACAGATCGAGAAAGGCCATGCCAAGGGTGGTTTTGCCGGTGATCCCGCCGAGGACTTCACCGGTGTCGGGATCCTTGATCAACACCGTCAGCGGGCGCCGATCATTGGAACCGGTGATGTGTTCGTTGAAGGCGGCGAGGCCGCTGCCGAGGATGCGCTCCGCCTCGGCATTCGGCTGGTCACCTACTTCAATCAGATGCGGTGTCATCACGTTGTACTCCTTAGGGGCATGTCACGCTTCTAACAGGTCGCGGGATTACCTCACCTGCATGATTGTCATCTGCTTGCCAATGTCGTCGCTCTGGTCGGTGCTGGCGTGGTAGAAAAAACCATAGTCAACCAGATAATAGTAATGCTGCGTCGGGACCGGCGGCAGGTTTTCACGGGGCTGGCGGCAGCTCAGGGCCTTGGCGTTGCCACTCAAACTGGGGTTTAACTGACTGGCAGAAACCTCACTGTCGATCGTGCAAACCGTCTTCCATGTGCTATCCATCAAGGTCCCGAGGTAGTTGTTACTGAGGGTTTGCCGGCGGGTATAACTGACTTGACTGCCCACGTTCAATTGCTTCCAGTCGCCTTCAAAATTCAGGCTGCCGACCAGGGTTGTGGTTTGCGCACTCTTGTTCGACTCGCTCCTGGAGAGCGTCAGCAGGCCGCGCCAACTGATTTGACGCCCGCTGTGACCGTTCTCGGTGTAGTTGATCGCCAACTGGCCAGTCGCCGGGTCGGGCGCTATAAACGACTCGATACGTTCTGGTTTCGAGGTTTTGAGGTAGGTAGAGGTGCCTGTCAGATCCAGGTAGCTCAGCGCCTTGCTCGGCGCCGGCATCTGCAACTGCTCGATGCTCTTGATCACGGCTGGGTTGATGTCGGGCAGTTTATGGGTGGTGACATCGCCATGGCTGACGCTGGCCGTGGGGGTGGAGCAGGCGCTCAGGGCGAGGCAGGCGAGGGGCAGGATCAGGCGTTGCACGGGTGTCTCCGTTGAGTCCGTTCGGGGGAGGCGCCGGGGGCGCGTAAATAGGCGCACAGCATAGCGCCTGGGCATTGCAGGCGTCATCGTTGTTGATCAACGTTTGTCCCCTCTCGCCTGCTTGACTCTGTCCCGCGGGGCAGACTTTAGGCTGTTTTCCAGGCGAAGGAGGAGCGCAATCCTCCCGCGAAATGGAGATTCGGTATGCGATGTCTGGTAACGGGCGCGAACGGGCACCTGGGGAATAATCTAGTCCGGGCACTGCTGGAACAGGGTCACACCGTGCGCGCCGGCGTGCGCGACACAAACAACCGCGCACCGTTCGCCGGGCTTGATTGCGAGTTGGTCTACGCCGAGTTGCAGGATCAAGCCTCCCTGCTCAAGGCACTGGAAGGTGTCGAGGTGCTGTTTCAAGTGGCAGCGGTGTTCAAGCATTGGGCCCGAAACCCGGCGCTTGAAATCATCGAACCCAACGTCCAGGGCACCCGTTGTGTCTTGGAGGCCGCTGCCCAGGCGGGCGTCAAGCGGGTGGTGTATGTCAGCTCTGTGGCCGCGGTTGGCCATGACGGCACTGCACTGGACGAGGAATGCTGGAATGACGAGGCGCAAAATGCCTACTACCTCTCCAAGATTCTCTCCGAACAAACGGCCTGGAAAACAGCTGAAGCATTGGGCCTGTGGATGGTCTCGGTGCTGCCGTCCGCGATGGTCGGGCCAAATGCGGAACGGTTGACCGACACCATGGGTTTTTTGCAGTCGGTACAGCAACGCCAACTGCCGCTGGATCCGGGTTTTCATTTCAACTTCGTGGATGTGCGGGACGTGGCCGACGGATTGATCCTGGCGGCGAAGAAGGGGCGCCCGGGTCAGCGCTATATCCTGGCCAACGAGCACTCATCGTCACTGGCGGATCTGCTTGATGTGCTTGCGAGCGACTACCGCCGACCTCCATCCGCGCCTCGCTGGCTACTGATGGCGGTTGCGTGGTTTCAGGAGCGACGGGCGCAATGGACAGGAATGCCTGCGCAGTTGCTGCTCAGCCAGGTTCGTCTGTTCCGGGGTGTTCGCCAGGAATACAGCATCCTCAAGGCAAAAACCGAGTTGGGTTTCAACCCTCGGCCGCCTGAAGCGGCATTGCGGTCGGCGTTCGCTTACCTGCAACGTCGAACAGTGCGTTCATCTCACCTTTGAGCGCCACCAGATGCAGATCCAGCGCCTGCAACTGCGCGATCTTTTCCTGGACTTGCTGGCGCTTCAAATCCACCGCCTCATTTGCCAGCACCAACGGAAAAGCCTTCAGTCGATTCTTGGCGGCGATCAGCGGCCCCATCTCTGCCAGCTTGAAACCGGCCACCTGCGCCTTGCGGATCAGGTGCACGATTTGCAGATGGTGCGCGTTATAGAGGCGGTACCGGCCTTCCCGCTGGGGTTCATTGATCAGCCCCAGTTGCTCATACAGCCGGATAGCTTTTGGTGTGCAGCCTGTGAGCTTGGCGAGTCGTCCGATGAACATAAGCAAAATCCTTTTCCTGAAGCAGCCAATACTAGATATCCATCACCATCTCATGCCACGCCATCCCGCCATGGTCAGACGCCGACGGCTGCACATAGCGATAGCCCATGCGCTTATACAGCTCCACATGGCGGTCCTTGCACATCAGGTGAATGGTCTTCTTGCCCATCGCCTGCATGCGCTGCACGAACTCCGTCATCAAGCGCGTCGAGTAGCCCTTGCCTTGCTGGGCGGGATCCACCACCACCGACATGATCACCACATTCGGCGCGTCGGCCGAATGCCCGACCAACTCCTTGAAGGCCTCATCCGACATCACCACTTCATCGGCGCAACCGCAGTTGATGAAACCGACCACAACGCCATCCGCCTCCAGAACCAGAAAGCCTTGCGGGTACAGCGCGATGCGCGTGGCGATCTTTTCCAGGGTGGCGGCTTCGTCGCCTTCGTAGGCCGAGATTTCGATCTCGTAGCAACGGTTGGCGTCGGCGGGGTTGGCGTTACGGAAGGTGAGGGCGGACATTGGGTTACCGGAGAAATTGAACGACGGCCCCCATGATAAAGAAAGAACACCCCGACAGCACCGCCGAACACAAAACCCACCCACACCCCCGCCCCCCTGTGGGAGCCGTCGAGCCTTAGCGAGGCCGCGATGGCTGCCTTCGGAACACCACAATATCCGCCATCCTCCCCCCGTAGCAGCTGTCGAGCCCCAGCGAGGCTGCGTCAGCCCCAACTCGGTCATGCGTCCGGCTCCATAGTAGCGGCGCGCTCAACGTAGCCTCGCCGAGGCTCGACAACTGCTACGGTCAGGTCTTATCACTCGGTGCCACCGCAGGTAACCAATTCTTGCTACCTTCTGATTTTCATCGACAGTAAAAAGCGCCCGGCCATTTATAAGGACATATCGTAGTGATTACGTTTGAAATCATCCCGCTGGATTCCATTGGCCCTTTGAAGCTTGGCGTAACCCGCGCAGAGGCCAGGGAAGCCATGCATGCCAGCGGCTTTCCTCTTGAAAGCGCTAGAGAGTCACTCGATTACTTCCATCATTCCTGTATCCAAACCGAATGTGGCACTGATGGCAATATTCACTTTATTGGTATTTCGTCCAGCCCGGAAATCACGGTTAGCTACAAAGGGCTGGATGTTTATTCGCTTGCAGCGCCAGAGCTGTTTTCGGTTATTGCCGACCAAGATGCATCTGGCCCTCACGTCTACGACTCCTACCAATACCTGTTCCCCAATCAACTGATCACCTTGTGGGACGCGGATGAACAGTACGACCGGCAATGCGATGAAACCAGGCCTGTCTGGGCTCAAGTCGGTATTGGTAACAGCGCCTACATGGATGCTATCAAGGCAATCAAAGAAAGGTAGCGGTGACCGTTGGCGTAGAAATAAAACACCACTGTCCTGCGAGCTTTAGAACCCGCAAGACAGTGGTGGAGTAGGCGCTGGATCAGGGCAATGGGTTACTCAATTAAACCCCACCCACCAACTTCCCCCCCTCCAACCGACGCTTATACGCACTGTCCCGACTCGCCAACCAGAAATACAGCGGCGACGTCACCACCAACCCCACCAACCAGGACAAATCCGCCCCATTGATGTGCTCTGAAATCGGCCCGACATACAGCGGCGTATTCATAAACGGAATCTGCACCACGATCCCCACCGCATACGCCACCAGCGCCTGGGGGTTGTACCGGCCATAAATCCCGCCATCCACGCGAAAGATCGAACCGATGTCGTACTTGCCCTTATGAATCGCATAGAAGTCGATCAGGTTGATCGCCGTCCACGGCACCAGTACCACCAGCAGCACCAACACCATGTCCACGAAGTGCCCGATAAAATCCTTCGAGGCAAACACCGCGGCAATCGAACACGCCGCCAACACCAGCACCGAGATCACGGCACGCGCCTTGGCGGTGGGGATCCAGCGGTAGGCAAAGGTCTGTACCAGGGTGATCAACGACAGCACCGCGCCGTACAGGTTAAGTGCGTTATGGCTGATCACGCTGAGCAGGAACAGCAACAGCATCAGCGGGCCAATGGAGCCGGTCGCCAGTTTGACCGCGTCCATGGTGTCCATGCCCACCGGCGTAGCCAGTACCGCAACCGCACCAAAGATGAACGACAGGCTGGAACCGAGCACGGTGCCCAGATAGGTGGTCCAGAAGGTCGACGCCACCGGCACATCCGCTGGCAGGTAGCGGGAGTAGTCAGAAACGTACGGCGCAAACGCGATCTGCCACAGCGCCGCCAGCGACACGGTGGCCAGCCAGCCGGAGATGTTGAAGTTGCCGCGCGTCAGGAAGTCGGCCGTCTGCACATGGGTGAAGATGTAGCCGAAACCCAGGACGATGCCCGCGCCCAGCACCCAGGTGCCGATGCGGTTAAGCACGTGGATGAAGCGGTAGCCGATGATGCCGATGATGCCCGAGCCGATGGCGCCGATGACGATGCCGACTGGCACCGGGATCGCGTCGACCACGCCGTGCAGGGATTTGCCCGCCAGCACGATGTTGGAGGCGAAGAAGCCGATGTACATCACGCCGGCGATTACCACCACCAGCAGCGCACCGAGGGAGCCGAACTGGGCGCGGCTCTGGATCATTTGCGGGATGCCCATTTGCGGGCCCTGGGCCGAGTGCAGCGCCATCAGCACGCCGCCGACGAGGTGGCCGACGAGGATGGCGATGATGCCCCACACCAGGTTCAGGCCGAACAGTTGTACGGCCAGCGCGCCGGTGACGATGGGCAACGGCGCGATGTTGCCGCCGAACCACAGGGTGAACAGGTCTCTTACCTTTCCGTGGCGATCTTCCGGGGGCACGTATCCGATCGTGTGTTTTTCGATAAGCGGGGCGGAGGATGTTGCGGTGGTAACCATGACGAGCTCCAAGGCAAGGTGAGTACGTTGACGTACTTCGCTGGGCGGCGCGTGTGCGTCGCTTTTGTTGTTGGAGTGATCATGTGCAATGGTCAAGGGTAGGTAAATTAGTAAGTTTGTTGCTATAGACCTTAAAAATAATATCTCGCGGCGTTTTTTGCTCCGGTATGTTGCATGGACTTGAATCGTCAAAAAAAGCGGCTGTTCTTGCACGTGTTTGGGGCGAAATCCCACGTTTCTGGAGGTCCCGATGGCTGCCTATAATCTGCGCCAGCTCAAATATTTTGTAACCACCGCCGAGTGCGGCAGCGTGGCCGAGGCCTCGCGCAAGCTCTATATCGCGCAACCGTCGGTGTCGACCGCCATCAAGCAGCTGGAAGACAGCTTTGGCGTGCAGCTGTTTATCCGCCATCACGCCCAAGGGGTGTCGCTGACCCCCAGCGGTGCAAGGTTTTACCGCAAGGCCCTGGAGCTGCTGCGGGTGGCGCATGAATTCGAGCAGAACGCCCTGGCAGACAATGACGTGGTGGCGGGGCAGATCGATATCGGGTGCTTCGAAACGGTGGCGCCGTTGTATTTGCCGCGTTTGATTGCCGGCTTCAAGCAGCGCTGGCCGGGGGTGGAAATCCGCCTGCGGGACGGTGAACAGCAGGAGCTGGTGCAGGCGCTGACTGCGGGCAGTATCGACGTGGCGATGCTGTTTGAGCATGACCTGGGCAGCGCCATCGAGACCACGCCGTTGATGCCGCCGCAGCAGCCCTATGCGTTGTTGCCGGCGGATCACCGGTTTGCGCAGCAGGCCAAGGTGTCGCTGGCGGATTTGGTGTTGGAACCGATGATTCTGCTGGATGTGCTGCCGAGCCGGACGTACTTCGTGAGCATCTTTGAAGAGCGTGGGCTGACGCCGAATATTGTCTTCAGCTCGCCCTCGATCGAGATGGTGCGCGGGATGGTGGGGCGCGGGTTTGGCTTTTCGATTTTGGTGACCAAGCCGTTTTCCGAGTACTCCTATGACGGGCAGAAGCTGGTGTGTGTGCCGTTGGCGGAGACGGTGACGGGGTCGGGGTTGTCGGCGGTGTGGTTGCGGCGGGCGCCGTTGACCAAGCCGGTGCAGTTGTTTGTGGAGTATTGCCGGGAGGAACTGGCGCGGTTACTTGGGTAAAACACAGAGCAAAATGTGGGAGCGGGCTTGCTCGCGAAAGCGGTGGATCAGTCAATACATCGGGTGACTGTCACACCGCATTCGCGAGCAAGCCCGCTCCCACATTTGGCCCGCGTTTCAGGCGCGAATCGAGTCGAGCATGCGCAACAACATGGCATCGCAACCCTTCAGTTGCTCCACACTCACAAACTCATCCGGCTTATGCCCCTGGTCCATGCTCCCAGGCCCGCACACCACAGTGGGAATGCCCGCCGCATCAAACAACCCACCCTCAGTCCCGAACGCGACGGTGCCAAATTCCCGCGAGCCGCAAAACGCCGCAATCAGCTCTGCCGCCTGGCTACGCTGGTCGGTGGCCAGCCCTGGGTACGCCGACAATTCACTGAACCGAATCGCACTCTGCCGGCTCACCGCTTGCATACGCGGCAACACCTGCTGCATCGCATACGCCTGCAGTTCCTCAGCCACTTCCCCCGGGTCCATCGACGGCAAGGCGCGCACTTCAAAGTCGAAGCGGCAATCCGCCGGGACGATATTCAGCGCCTTGCCCCCGGAAATCACCCCGGTTTGCACGGTGCTGAAAGGCGGGTCAAAGCGCTCGTCCTGATGCACCTTGAGGCGCTGGCCAATCCGCCCCAGCTCACCAATCAACTCCGCCGCATACTCGATTGCATTCACGCCCTGAGGCGCATACGCCGAATGGCACGCCTCGCCATGCACTTCGCAGCGCATGGCGAGCTTGCCTTTATGGCCCAGCACCGGCTTCAGCTCGGTGGGCTCGCCGATAATGCACAGCAGCGGTTTCACCGGCCATTGCTCCAGCACCTTGAGCAGCGAACGCACCCCAAGGCAGCCGACTTCCTCGTCGTAGGACAGCGCAATATGCACCGGCATCCGCAGGTCTGCGTTCACCAGCGATGGCACCAGCGCCAGCACGCAGGCGATGTAGCCCTTCATGTCCGCCGTGCCGCGGCCATATAACTTGCCGTCGCGCTCGGTGAGCGCAAACGTGGGCAGTGTCCACGGCTGGCCATCCACCGGCACCACATCGGTATGCCCCGACAGCACAATCCCGGGCACATTCGCTGGGCCAATGGTCGCGAACAGATTGGCTTTGCTGCGCTCATCGTTGTAGATCAGCTCGCTGGCGACGCCGAAGCCCGCCAGGTAGTCGCGCACGAACTCGATCAACATCAGGTTGGATTCGCGGCTGGTGGTATCAAACCCCACCAGTGTCTGCAGCAATTCGCGGCTGGTGCTCATCGGTCGTCTCCGGCCACGCCGTAGCCTGGGGAGCGGTCCGGAGCCAGGGCGCGGTCAATGTAGTCCTGGACTTGCGGGCGATAGGCGTCCCACAACGTCTGCAGTTCGCCTATCGGGTTCTCATCGGCCCAATCCACCCGCAGGTTGATGATCGGCCAGGTCAGTTCGCCCACCACCACGACCGCTGCCGAATGCACCGGGCCGGCCTCGCCACCGGCGGCGATGGCTGCATGCATGGCGGCCAGCAGGCGATCGGTGAGTTGGCCTTCGCCCTGTTCAAATGCGTTGACCATGGCCTGGATCACCGAGCGGTCGGCGAGCATATTGCCGGCCGCGACGCACTGTTCACCCGACACCGCGTTATGGGTGCCGAGGGTTTCGCTGCCGCTGAAATGCACAGTGCGCCCCAGGTGATCAATCGCCGTCAGTTGCCGGTATTGGCTGTAGCCATTGCGGGTCAGGGCTTTGTCCACGGCGTCGGCCGGTGCGAGGCCTTGTTCCAAGAGGTCGAGCACGTCCGGGCCCAGGGCCGGCAGGGTGATGTTCTGGGTCGAGACCGCACCCACGCCGGGCCGCAGCCAGGGGCAGCGGGCGCCCACGGCAATACTTGAGGAGCTGATGGCAATGCCCATCTGGCCTGTTTCCGCGCAGCGGGCGACGATTGAAAAGGTCATGTCCTGCCTCCTTGGGTTACTCGGGGATGACTGCAATCACGTCGATTTCCATCAGCCACTGTGGCTGGCCCAGGGCCGACACCACCAGCCCGGTGGAGATCGGGAACACGCCCTTGAGCCACTTGCCGACTTCCTGGTACACCGGCTCGCGGTAGCGCGGGTCGATCAGGTAGGTGGTGGTCTTGACGATGTGGCTCAGGTCGCTGCCGGCTTCTTCCAGCAGTTGCTTGACGTTGCGCATGGCCTGTTCGGCCTGGGCGCGCGGGTCGCCGAGGCCCACCAGCTTGCCGTCGAAATCGGTGCCTACCTGGCCGCGTACATACACCGTGTTGCCGGCGCGTACGGCCTGGCACAGGTCATTGTCCAGGCTCTGGTTCGGGTAGGTTTCCTTGGTGTTGAACATGCGGATGCGAGTGTGAGTAGGCATCAAAAAAACTCCAGAAAAAAAGTGATCAGGCGCTGACAGGTGAGGTGTAAACAACCGGTGCGGGTTCGCGGTACTCAAGGTATTGGCGCTGGATGGCGATATGGTCGGCCACGTACTTGGCGTCATGCCAAACGCCCCAGATAAACGACGAGCCCCGGCGCGACTGCCATGGCAAACCAAGGAAGTAGATGCCCGACTCGCTGGCCACGCCGCGCTGGTGCTGTGGCTTGCCGGCGGCGTCAAATGCATCGACCTTCAGCCAGCTGTAATCCACCGCAAAGCCGGTGGCCCAGATAATTGAAGTGATACCGGCCTTGGCCAGGTCCAGTTCCAGAATCGGGTGTTTGATGCACTCGGCATCGGGAAACACGCGGCGTGCTTCGGGCTCTGGCGGCAGGTCGAGGCCGTTGCGTTCGATGTAGGCATCCGCCGCATCCAGTAGGGCCAGGTAGTTCTCATCACCGCGGGCGAGGTTTTCCACCAGGTTGGGCTGGAAGCGGGCGACGCTGCCGTCGAAGGATTGGGTCAGGCCGACCAGGGTCATGCCTTGCTGGGCCAGCTCGCGGAAGTCGATGGTCTTGCCGCCGTGGGCGCCGCTCACCGCGATGGTCACGTGTTCGCGGCCGGGTTTCATCGCGGCCTGGTCCCACTCGCCCAGCACCCCGAGCCACCAGCAGAAATCGCGGTTGCGATAGGCGCGTGGTGGGCGGTCGTGAGCGCCGACCGACAGGTACACCTGGCGCCCGGAGCGTTGCAGTTCATCGGCGATCTGCACCCCGGAGGACCCGGCGCCCACCACCAGCACGGCGCCGGCCGGCAGTTGCGCGGGGTTGCGGTAGTCGGCGGAGTGGATCTGGTGCAGCGCAGTGTCTTTAGGCGCAATCGCCGGAATCACCGGCTTCTGGAACGGCCCGGTTGCCGCCACCACACGGTTGGCTTCGATCACGCCTTCGCTGGTGTGGATGGTAAAACCCGGACGACCGACATTGCGCACCACGGAGGTCACGTCCACGCCGGTGCGAATCGGCGCATTGAACTTGCGTGCATAGGCTTCGAAGTAGTCTGCCACGCGCTCTTTTGGCGCAAAGCCATCGGGGGCAACGTTATCGAAGGCCAGGCCCGGAAAACGGTCATGCCAGGCCGGGCCGTTGGCGACCAGCGAATCCCAGCGGCCGGTGCGCCAGCGCTCGGCGATACGGCTGCGCTCCAGCACCAGGTGCGGCACGCCTTGTTTGCTCAGGTGCTCGCTCATGGCGACGCCAGCCTGACCGGCTCCCACTACCAGCGTGTCTGTTTTTGTTATTGCTTGAGTCATGTGTCTGTCCTTGCGTAATGCAGTTGGATTCAGCTTAGGCATGGCTTCAAGGCTAGGGGGAGGGCGGTTTTTAATAAAATATTATTAAGCTGGGAAGTGAGCATAAATATCGGATGCAGAGTGTGGTTGTTGCTTTGGAGAGAGGCTTGGATCAGCGCAGTCGCAAAGGCCGCATTGCGGCCTCGCGACTGTGTGGGATGGGGTCAATCTTCTTTGTAACGTCGTGTGATTTCAGCTTCCAACCCCGGTCCTATTGCGGCTGCAATGGCTTTGATTTCAGCTTGCGCAGCGTCAGCATCACCTACGACATTCCCGGATTCAGTGATCGCAAACGAAAGCTGAATCGCTACGTCTTGATCCGGAGCAGGTAGCAGTTCGGAGCTTCGCTGATCTATGAGGTCTGAATCGCCCCGGATTCTCTAGACACCTTGCAAGCTCATTGCGTAACGTTTTTCAAACTCTACCGGTGACAGCTGATTGTTGAAACCATGGCGGCGTTTTGCGTTGTAGAACATTTCGATGTAATCAAACACATCACTGCGAGCATCTTCCCGCGTGGTGTAGATTTTTCGCTTGATCCGTTCCCGTTTCAGAAGCTGGAAAAAGCTCTCGGCCACGGCGTTGTCATGACAATTGCCTCGGCGGCTCATGCTGGCAACCAAATTGTTTGCCTTCAAAAAACTGCGCCAATCGGAGCTGCTGTACTGGCTGCCCTGGTCGGAATGAACCATCACCTCTTGTTTCGGTTTTCGCCTCCAAACCGCCATCAATAACGCATCAATGGCCAAATCACTGGTCATCTGCGCCTTCATTGACCAGCCAATGACCTGACGAGAAAACAGATCCAGCACCACCGCCAAATACAACCAACCTTCATACGTACGAATGTAGGTGATGTCGGTGACCCAAATTTTGTTAGGTTCTACGACATCGAACTGGCGCTTCAGTAAATTGGGTGAGGCGACCGCTGGCTTACCGCCGTATTTGCCAGGACGGCGTCGATACCCTGTCTGAGAGCGCAGACCTTCAAGACGCATCAGCCTCGCCACACGATGCCGACCACAAGCTTCACCGACCTCGCGCAGGTCGTCATGGATTTTGCGATAGCCATAAACTCCGCCGCTCTCCAGCCACGAGTGCTTGATCAAACCCAGCAATCGCTGGTCGTCTTTAGCGCGTGCAGATTGCGGCTCAGACAACCAAGCGTAATAACCACTGGGATGGACTTTCAGCGTCAGGCAAAGCCGTCGAATGGAATAGTCGCCCGCGCGCTGCTTGATAAAGGCGTACTTCAGCCGCACTCCTTGGCAAAGTACGCGGCGGCCTTTTTTAAGATGTCTCGCTCTTCAGTGACCCGCTTGAGTTCCGCTCGCAGACGACGCAGTTCAGCGTGCTGATCGTCGTCTTGCTGCCGTTCTGCCTGAGGTTTGCTGTAGCGCTTTATCCAGGCATAGAGGCTATGCGTCGACACGCCAAGACGCGCCGCCACATCAGCGACAGGCAGCTTCTTTTCGGTCACTTGATTGACCGCTTGGATTTTGAATTCTTCGGGATAACGTGGGTTGCTCATGGCACCTCCTGATTGGCCTCAGTTTAAGGCATGGAGGTGTCTACGAAACCCGGGGCGATTCACTTTCCCTTTATTGGCAGCCGATTCATCGGATGAGTATTTCGTAAGTGACACACTGTTTTGCGCTATCACGAGTAGCGGCTTCATCACAAATGCCGAGGGGCCCGCCCATTCGAGTTGAGCGACAAAGGCAGCGCTAGGCTTCCAGCTTTTCTTTGTGTTCTCGTCTTTCGGAATCACGCCGCGATACACGACAATGCAATTAGTATTGCGGAGCGTGGATGAGTGGAAAACACCTTTGACCGAGTAGCTTTTGTTTGATCGATCGTTAGTGTCTTTGACATAGCTGCCCATTTTTTCGACGACAATATCGAAGGCGAGCTTGCCTGCGATGGGCGCCCATATCGCAGGCACAAGATCAGCTTTCCGCTGGCTAGCGCAGGTTTTGGCAATTGTCGTATCCAGCCAGGCTGGGGTGTCTGTGTTATCGGTCTCTAGCAGTTTTATATAGACTTCATCTTTCGAATTGGCTTGCGGCTCGATTTTTCTCGTAGTCAAAACCTGAAAAAACTGACATCCCGCTAGCGTGCCCATTAATAAAAAAAGCAGTAGTAAGCGCATGATCAGCCTCTCTTCCTTGGGGTTTTTGAGTGAATGGCATATTGAGAGTAGATTGAGTTTTGACAGGTGATGGCGTTCAGCCATATTTTTTCGCTCTATTTCCCGAGCCTGTCATGTCTAATTTGATACCTTGCTGAAAGCGAACCCACACGAACAGGCGCCAGGCCATGCCCGATATCCGTATCATGACCCTCGACGATTACGAGCCTCTCATAGACCTTATGCGCAACACCCCCGGCATCTCCCTGCGCGATGCCGATTCCCGCGAGGCCACCGCGCGTTACCTGGAGCGCAATCCGGGCATGAGTTTCGTGGCCGAGATCGACGGGGTGCTGGGTGGGTGTGTGATGTGCGGGCACGATGGCCGGCGCGGTTATTTGCAGCATCTGCTGGTGCTGCCTGAGTATCGGCGCCAGGGCATTGCGAACGCGCTGGTAGAGCGCTGCCTCACCAGCCTTGCGCAGTTGGGCATCCGCAAATGCCACCTGGATGTGTTCAAGACCAATGACAGCGCCGCCCGTTATTGGCAGGGCCAGGGCTGGCAGTTGAGGAACGATATTGACCGCTATTCGTTTACCCGACCGGGTGACGAGAACGCCTGACGTCCATGGAGGGACCCATGCTCGAAATACGACGCGCCACGCTGGAAGATGCACAGATAGCCTTCGACATTCGCCTGTTGGCCATACGCAGCCAATGCATCGGCGCCTATACGTCCGAGCAGATGATGTTGTGGACCCGGGGCGCCGCCGAGGACGGTTACGACACGCTGATGGACAAGCATTTTTACCTGGGCTGCGTGAACGGTGAACCTGTGGCCACGGGGATGCTGGATTTGGCGAACAACGAAATCGGTGCGCTGTTTGTGCTTCCAGGGTTTACCGGACGTGGGATTGGCAAGCAGGTGCTGGCGTATCTGGAGGCAATGGCGCGGGAGTTGGGGATTGAGGAAGTGATTCTGGACGCGACGTTGAACGCAGCGGATTTTTATCGGAGGTGTGGGTATGTGGGCGATGAGCAGGCGATCTATCATTCGCCGTCGGGGTTGCAGTTGGCCTGTATTCCTATGCGTAAACACCTGCACAGTGTCCGCTGACACGACAAAAAGACTGTGGCAGGGAGGCTTGCTGTGGCGAGGGGGCTTGTCCCCCGTTGGGCTGCGAAGCGGCCCCAATCAGGCTGCCGCTGTCTTGCAGGCAGAACTCAGTGACTGTTTTGGGGCTGCTGCGCAGCCCAACGGGGGACAAGCCCCCTCGCCACAGGTCAGGTGCTGCCCTCGGTATTGAGTGCCGCACGTAAATCTTGGATCACCTCGCTGACAGAGGGGCCTTGAACCACCAGCGGCGTAGGACTCTCACCAAACTCCCGCCAGATAAAAAGCGTCAGCTCCGCACCGTCGGTTGCCTTCTGCTGCGCCCCGAAATGCTGCAACACCCGATAGCGCTCATCCTGCCAGAACAGCGCTTCAACCCATCCATAAACCGGTATGAAATGAAAGTGCAGCGGGAAGCCCGGCATATGCCCGAACCGGCTGATGTAAAGCCACTTGGGTTTCAGTTGCGCTTCCATCACTCGCTGGATTTTGGCCAGCAACCCGCCCAGCTCCGCGAGCGCCGCATCGGGCATGTCAGCCAGTGAGTGTATAGGCGCCTTGGCACCCAGCATCAGGTAGCCCGGCAGCGTGGACGACAGGTGATGATTGAGCAGCCAATGCTCGGTCTCATGCACAACAAAGGATGGATCGATCTTCATCGACGGGCTTCCATGCGAAGAGGCTTGGCAGGATACCAAGAGTTGTTGCCCTGTATCCCGCAAATGCAGCGGATCTGTCTCTATCGCGGCATTCACCTTATCGGTACGGTTCATCCATACCTATTCAATGCCGAGAAAACCATGGACCTGAGCGCAATCCCCTTTGGCACTACCGACTGGTCGACCCTCGAACCCGTGCTGCACCCCGGCGAAACCGGCAGCGCGTATTGGCGCACCTGTCAGTTCGGCTCAACCCGCGTGCGCATGGTTGAATACAGCGCCGGTTACCTGGCCGATCACTGGTGCTGGCGGGGGCATATCCTGTTGTGCCTGGAAGGTGAGTTGCACACCGAGCTGGAGGATGGCCGGCAGTTCACGCTGACTGCCGGGATGAGTTATCAGGTGGGCAATGAGATGGAAGGGCATCGTTCCTCCACCGCCATTGGAGCGAAGTTATTTGTTGTTGATTGACTCGTTAAGTACGAAGTACCCAACGATTACGGGCGGCTTTCGTTGGCGGCACGATGCACAAAAAATGATGCGATAAAGATGAAGACCGCCGCCAGGAACAATCCCATTCCGAAGCGCAGGCCACCTTTGACGATTGTATCGAGCAGGTCTAATGCGCTATTCGACGCGTCGATTTTGTGTTTGGCCATATTGCATCCGGCTTTATGCGCAGTCAGCAGTTCGCAGTCGATTTCCTCGAGAGTGCGACCAGTAACGGCTTCGATGTTGAACTTGTCGGCGTAGGCGCTCAGTTCTTTTTCGTAAAGAGTCGGTCCGGTTTGTGATATTCCGACCAAGGCAACACCAAAGGCCAATATGGAAGCCTTAAATAGCGCTGAGTAGACGTCTTTGCTGAAGACCCTTTCCAGGACGCCTTCTGCTACGGGGGCGGGAGGCGACGTAGGGACCACTGGGATTGGAGCAGGCATTAGAGGAGTAATAGGTGCGACAGCGGGCGCGTGTTGTAGATAACGTTCTATTACGTTTATCAGTTCCTCGTGGATCGCCGCCCGGCTACGTACTCGTACGGTGTCGAAAATCGAAAAAAAGATGGCTGCACCAACGACGGAAAACGCGAGTCCGGCGGACCAGAAACCATCAGGCCAAGGGAACACTTCATTGAGTTTGGTCAGACTCAAGGCCGTCATCAGGGTAACCAGCGCCAGCAGAAAGTTGCCACGCTCGGTGAGCTTCGCGTTGGTGTTTTTCAGGACGAGTTGATAGGCCTTCAACTCGGCTTGCGTTTTCGGCTGCTGGGTTAGTGTATCGGCCAGAACCTGGGAGCCTTTCTCCAGTAGGCGGGCTTCCTGACGAGTCAGTTCGTCCCAGTATTTCTCAGCGTTACCCAGCCGCAGGCCTATGTGGCGGAAAGTAAAATAGGTGGCGACCATATGGGCTTTGCGTTCGCTGACGTAGGCGTTTTTCAGTTTGTGCAGCACATCCATGTTCTATCTCACGGTCAAAAAGGCCCTTTAGCGTACAAGGACTAGTGGCTCAATGACAGTATTTCGGGTTTGCCTGAAGTATCTCTTTCCGTTGAGTCGTTCGACGCGCCGACGATGCAGCTCAACCCTTGCGATAAACCCCCGCCAACTCACGCGCCAACCCAATGAAATTCTGCAACGGTGCCGACGGATTGAACGTGCGCCGCACCAGGGTGATCGGCGCCAATAACCTTGGTCGCGCATCGCTGATTCGGCAATACACCACGCTCTCGCGGTGCACATCGCGCATCGATGCGGGCACCACCGAGATGCCTTCGCCTGCGGCCACCAGGCTGACGTTGGTCAGCATGCGCTCCACTTCAAAGGCAATCTTCGGCTCGAAGCCGGCGTTCTGGCAGGCCTTGATCAAGTTGGCGTACATCCCCGGCGCGCCCGGGCGGCGGACCAGGATGAAGCGTTCGTCCTTGAGGTCGGCCATGGTGATTTTTGGCTCGGCGCTCTTGAGCAACGGATGCCCGACGGGCAGGGTCAGCAGCATTTCTTCGTTGAGCAGGCGGTGGAAAGTCAGGCTCTGGTGGTCGCCGACCGGTGCGCGGAGGATGCCGATGTCGATGCGTTTTTCGATGGTGTCTTCGGTGACTTCCCGGGCGCTGCCTTCGTTGATCGAGAGTTCCACGCCCGGGTATTGCTCGCGGTAGGCGCGGATGATCCGCGGGATCAGCGGGTGGGCAGCCGCGGAGCTGGTGAAGGCGATGACCAGTGTGCCCTCAATGCCCTGGGCGGCGCGGGCGGCCTTGAGAGAGCCTTGTTCGACGCGGGCGAGGATGGCCCGTGCTTCATCGAGAAACACCAGGCCGCCGGCTGTCAGGTCGACGCCCTTGGGGTGGCGCTTGAACAGGTCGAACCCCAGCTCTTGTTCCAGGGCGCGAATCTGTTGGCTGAGGGGCGGTTGCTGCATGTTCAGGCGAGCGGCGGCGCGGGTGAAATGTCGCTCTTCGGCCACCATGATGAAATAACGTAAATGGCGAAGTTCCATGGTGGTATATCCCGTGACAAGACTTTATTATTTGTGGCCTGAATGCGCCTTGGCAACCAATATGCCGAAAGTGGCCTGATCCGACAATAACAATAAATAAAAAGACCATGGAGCATTGATGTCAGCCCGATTTTCCACTAACGCCACTTTGCCTATTTTGATTGCCATTGCACTTGGCATGGTATTGGGGCTGTTTTATCCGGGCGTGGCGGTCGAGATGAAATTGCTCAGTGACGCTTTTATAAAAGTGGTCGGATTACTGATGCCGTTTCTGCTGTTTGTGTTGGTGTCGACGGGAGTGGCGGGTATCAAGCGCGAGCCTCACCATCGGCATGTAGTGGGGCGCATCGTGGTGTATTTCCAGCTGATGTCCCTTGCCGCATTGGTCTTGGGAATGTCGACGGGGTGGTTGTTCAGCCTGGATCACGCGGCGGTGGCCAACCTGGATTTCGACCACCTGACCTCGTCCGTTGCGCCAGAAAAGCTCTTGGGTGAACTCTCCGCAACCTCGATTTCATCCAGTCTTTACAGGGTTTTCAGCCAAAGTCTGGTGTTGCAGGTGATGCTGCTGGCGGTGCTGTGCGGGTGGGTGCTGGGACGTGGCGGCGCGGTCGGCAACCGCTGCCTCGGCTGGCTGGAAGCGGCCGTCGCCGGGCTGTTTTGGCTGCTGCGGCTTGTCTTGAAATTTGCACCGCTCGCGGCTTTTGGGGCGATGGCATTTGTGGTGGGGAAGTACGGTGTAAGTTCTGTCTTGCCGCTGTTGAAGTTTATCGTGGTTATTTATCTGGCTTGCGCGATTTTCGTCATTTTAGTGTTTGCGACGATTGCCCGTCTGGTTGGATTTAAATTGACGCGGCTAATTGTTTACTTGAAAGAAGAGTTGTTGTTGGTGACGTTTACCGGTTCGTCGGTTGCCGCACTTCCCGGTTGTGTCAGCAAACTTGAGGCGCTGGGCTGTGATCGCCAATTAGTGCGCCTGGTGCTGACCACCGGCTATACGTTCAACTTGGCCGGGACCAATATTTACCTGACCACCGCCATCATGTTTCTGGCGCATCTGGCCGGGGTGGAAATTGCCGTTCCCGAATTGCTGGCGGTGCTGGTGATCTGCCTGTTTACCTCCCTGGGGTCTACCAGTGTGGCGGGCTCGGCGCTGTTTACCCTGATTGCCACCTTGAACATCCTGCAACTGGTGCCACTGGAAGGGGTGGGGTTGCTGTTGGGGGTGGAGCGGCTGATGAAGTGCCGGTCGTTGACCAATGTGTTGGGCAATTGTGTGGCGTGCCTGGCGATATGCGGGTGGCAGAAGTCGATTGACGGTGAGGTGTTGAAGCGGGAATTGAGTCACTGAGCCGAGCAGACTTTCCAGACCCCAACTCGGTCAAATGTGGGAGCGGGCTTGCTCGCGAAAGCGGTGGGTCAGCCAATACACCTGCTAACTGATCCACCGCCTTCGCGAGCAAGCCCGCTCCCACATTTAGGTTGCATTTCAGCCCTTGGTGTTGAGCAACTTGTCGAAGGCCTTGTCCAGATTGCCTTCAGCACCTTTCAGCTTCTCACGACGTTCCTTCAACCAGCTCTGGTCCGCGTCTAGGTTCTTGCGCGCTTCCACCAACATCCGCTTGACCTCTTCCGGCTGCGGCCCACCCGTGCCTTTACGGGTCTTGACCATCGCCGTCGGCGACAGCGCCGCACGGAAACCCGCCTCATCCAGCGGCAAGGTATTCGGCGTCCATTTGTATTTGTCCGCCGCCTGGGTGTATAGCTTCTGCGCGTCCGCATACGGGAAGGTCTTTGGCGTGGTGCCGTTGCTGCGCGCCTCGGTGACGATCAGCGACGCGAAGCTGTGCCCAATGCGGAACGGCACCTTGAACTGGCGCTCCAGGGTGTCGGCCAACTCCATCGAAGTCGTCCACTCGGACTCCAGTTCATCCAGCGCCCGCTGCGGGTTGATTTGCAGCGCATCCAGCACCGCGTCCATGCTTTTGAACATTTCGTCGGTGGACTGGAACAGCCCCAAGGAATCAAACGCAAACTTGTAGTCGGTCATCCCGGTAGTGACGTTGTGCGCGCGCAAGGTCACGGTCTGCGCCAGGCCGACCACGTCCGAGGCTGATTCCCGGGTGCGCATCAACAGCCCCGGGTTGCGTTTTTGCGGCATCGCGCTGCTGGTGTAGGTGGACTCTTCGTCCAGCAGCAGCCAAGGGCGGATCTGATGGTATTGGGTGTGGATATCGCCAATCATCGCGCCGATGCGAATCGCCGAAGACGCCGCCAGGTTCGCCGCCTCGATCGGAATGTCATAGGTCGACACTTGGCTCGAATCCAGGGAGTTTTCCCGCACGCCATCAAAGCCCAGCAACTCCGCCAGGCGTTCACGGTTCAGCGGGTAGGCGGAGTTCGCCAGCACCGCGGTGCCCATCGGGCTCAGGTTGAGGCGGGTGTAGAGTTCGCGAATACGCTGGCCGTCGCGATCGAACGCCGCTTCGAACGCCAGCAGGTAATGCGCGTAGCTGATGGGCATGGCCTGCACGCCGTTGGTGTAGGCCGGTATCAGGGTGTCGACGTTCTTCTCGGCGATGTTAAGGATGCGCTGGCGGGTGGCGTTCAGCGCGTCGCTGTAGGCCAGCACCTGTGCGCGCAACCTGGCCAGGCGGTAGGTGGCGAGCATGTCCTGGCGGCTGCGGCCGGAGTGGATCAGGGAGGCTTCAGGACCGATCTTGTCGGTCATGATTTTTTCCAGCTGCAGCACATCTTCCGGGCGCTTGCCGTCGGGCTGATCGGCCTGGTCGATGGCAAAGCGCACGCCGCCGGCGATCTTGTGGCCCATGTCCGGCTTGACGATGCCTTCTTCGGTGAGCATCACAATCGAGGCTTTGTTGATGCGGTTCAGCCAGGCGAACTGGGTTTGGGTCGGGTCGCCCTTGGCCTTGTGGGCCGTTTGCGAGGAGCCCGGTGTGGCGCCGACTTTGGCCGCCTGGGCCGCGCATTCTTCGGTGGTGTTGCAGGGCAGCGCACCGGTATCGGCGGCATAGGCGCCGTAACTGCTGAACAGGGCAAAGGCGATGGCCAGGTGGATCAGGCTTTTATTGGTATTCATGTGCAACGCTCCGGAAAAAATCACAGCAAGGGCAGGGTGTAGCTGACGATAAAGCGGTTCTGGTCGATATCGCTGCCGCTGCCATTGCTGCGATACGTGCCATTGCGCCATTTCACTTCAAGGTTCTTCAGGGCGCCGCTCTGGAACACGTAGCCGATATCGGTGTTGCGCTCCCACTCGGTGCCTTCCAGGGTGCGAGTACGTACGAAGTTGTCGCCTTTGAGGTAGCGGGTCATGAAGGTGAGGCCGGGGATGCCGAGGGCGGCGAAGTCATAGTCGTAGCGGGCCTGCCAGGATTTTTCCTCGGGGTTGGCAAAGTCCGGCGAGATCATCACGTAGTTGACGAGGTAGGAGTCGGTGCCGTCCAGGTGGGGGAAGCCGGTGGTGCCTTTCATGCGCTGGTAGGCGGCACCGAACGAGTGGCCGTGGATGTTGTAGGTGAACTTGGCACCGAAGGCCTGGTTGTCGATGTTGCTGTTGCCTTCCTTGCTGGAGTCGGCGTAACGCAGGTCGGTCTTGAACGACTGCGCGTCGCCCAATGGCAGGGTGTGGACCAGGTTGAAGATGTGTTGCTTGTAGTTGTTCTCGAGGTTGGCGTAGTGGTAGCCCGTGACGAAGGTTTTGGTCCAGGCGTAGCTGGCACTGGCGAAGTCGAATTTATCGCTGGGCACGGCGCCCTTGATGCCTTTGCCGTCGACTTCAATGTCTGCATGGCCGCTGTCGTTACGCAGGGTGTTGCTGGTCAGGCGCCCGGCGTCGAAGGTCAGGCCGGCGATGTCCTGACTGGTCAATTGCGTGCCGCGAAAAGTCTGGGGCAGCAGCCGGCCGTCGTTGGGCAGCACGGTCGGCAGCTTGGGGATCAGCGTGCCGAATTTAAGTACGCTTTTGGAGATGCGCGCTTTGCCGGTGACACCCATTCGGCTGTAGCTGTCCGGTGCGCCATCCTCGCCGACGGGGAGCAGGCCGCTGTTTTGGCGGTCTGGGCTTGAGTCGAGTTTCAGGCCTTGCAGACCGATGGCATCGATACCAAATCCCACCAGGCCTTCGGTGTAACCCGACTGGTAGTTGAGAATCAGGCCTTGAGCCCACTCGTCACGTTTGGACTGGCTGGCGTTGTCCTGGCGGTAATCGCTGTTGAAGTAGAAGTTGCGAAATTCGAGGTCGGCCTTGCTGTCTTTGAAAAAGTCAGCTTCGGCGAAGGTTGGGAAGGCGAGGGTCAAACCGAGGGTGGCCGAAGTCAGGCCCAGGGTAATGGGGGATTTGTTCATTGTTATTCCCGTTGTCTGCTGCTTATTTTTAGAATTATCTGGCCGGACGGCGACAGGGAGACGCGTCCGGCTTGCGCAGGCTAACGAGTTGTTTTGCAGATTGAAAATATATAGAAAGTGTTGAGGTGAGACGAAAAAAGTATCAGGAGGGTGCGCACGATTTCTCAAGCACCGAAAGGCAGATGTGGGAGCGGGCTTGCTCGCGAATGCGGTGGATCAGTCAACACATCCGGTGACTGTCACACCGCATTCGCGAGCAAGCCCGCTCCCACACAAGCCCGCTCCCACATTTTGATCTGCGCCTTAGTGCATCTTGTTGTGATCCATCGTCTCCATTGCATTCAACGCACGGGCTTCGGCCTTCACTTCAATCGACTGCTTTTCACCCTTGGCATTTTCCACGGTGACGGTCAGCGGCACCTGGTCGCCTTCCTTGATCTGGGCGGTGAGGTCGATCAACATCACGTGATAGCCGTCCGGGTCGAGCTTGACGGCCTTGCCGGCGGGCAACGGCACCGAGTCCACCGGGCCCATGCGCATCACGTCGTCCTTCATGGTCATCTCATGGATCTGCACGGTCTTGGCGATCGGCGAAGCCACGCTGAGCAGTTTGCTGTCGGTGTCGGCGGTGACGGTCATGAAGGCGCCGCTGGACGGCTGGCCCGGTACCGAGGCGCGTACCCAGGCGTCGCTGACCACCGCCTGTGCGCTGGCGTGTGCGGCGAGGCCCAGCAGGGAGAGACCGAGGGCGATGCGTTTGAGGTGTTGAACGGCAGTCATTAGCAGACCTCCATGACGGTGAGCAGGTCTTCTGCGCACTCTTTGGCGTTAAGCGAGGCAGACAGGCCCAGGCGCAGGGTGCCCCGGGTGTCGAACACAAAGCTGGTGGCGGTGTGGGAGAGGGTGTAGCTGTCGCCGGCAGGGATCTTTTCATAAAAGATCCCGAACTCCTTGGCGGCCACCGCGATTTCTTCCGGGGTGCCGTACAGCGCTTCGAAACTCGGGTCGAAGGCCTTGACGTAGGCGTCGAGAATCTCGGGCGTGTCGCGTTCCGGATCGAGGGTGATAAAGACCACCTGCATGATCTTGCCGTCACGGCCCATCAGTTTTTTCGCCTGGGCCATGCGCGCCAGTGTGGTCGGGCACACGGCCGGGCATTGGGTGAAGCCGAAGAACACCACCGGCATCAAGCCGCGGAAGGAGCTCAAGGTGACGGTTTCGCCGTCAGTGTTCTTGAGCTTGAAGGTACGGCCCATGATCTTGTCGCTCAGATCCTTGCCGTACTTGAAGTTCAGTTTCGGGCTGTTGTCACAGCCGGCCAGCAGGCCCAGTCCCAGCAATCCCATGCCGGAGAGGACTTTGCGGCGAGTGAATAACGTACTCATCAACTGTGCATCCTGTGAAGCGCCTGGGTACCACGAAGCGTTAAATCAGGCGAGGAGAGCGTGGCATTCTAACAACCTGGGGCTGCGGGCGTAATCTGCGACGTTCTGTCACAGGCCCTGCCGGGCAGGACCAAATCTAGGAGCTGTCGAGCTTTAGCGAGGCTGCGATGCAGGCGCCACGGTCTTGCAGGGGCACCGAGGCGATCCATTCGCAGCCTCGCTAAAGCTCGACAGCTCCTACAGGGGGAGTGGTAAAGTCGCCGCCATGAAACTGACCCGCCCGGACCGTTCACTCATTGCCTGGACCCTGTATTTTTGCGTCCTGTTCAATGTGTTCGTCTGCGGTTTGGGCCATGGGCAGATGATGGGCCTGGAGCTCAATGGCCTGGGCGGGCAGTTCTGTTCAAGCCTGGGCACCAAGGCGCCGGCCTCGGATGCCGGCCTGGGTAATCCGACGGCCAGCAGCTGGTCGAACTTCTTCGCCTGCCCGGTGTGCTCCGCCGTGACCCTGGGCATCGTCTTCCTGTTTTGCCTGGCCTGGTTGTTGGGCCTGGGGCAAAAGCCGCGCCCGGCCCATGAGCAGCGTAACAAGGCGCCTCCGCGGTATTCCTGGCCCTCGGCCAACCCTCGCGCTTCCCCTGCATTCTGACGTGTGCCTTGGGCTTCCTGTTACCTAGGAGGCGTTCTATCGTCACGAGTGTGAGTGCGTTCCATGAGCTCTATCCTGCCTTCCGGCGCTGCCCGCCTGGTCAGCCAGGCGTCGCGCCGTCCGTCGCGCGGCAACGTGTTGTTGCCGTCTGTCGAATACCCGAGTAACGCCCGTTGTTTCGTCCACCTGGATGCACGGTTGCTGCCGTACTGGCACACCTTGTTCGACATCTGTCCAGGTTTGCTCAAGCTCGACCCACCGGAGGGCTTGAACCTGTTTCGCAGTTTCATGACCTGGGCTTACCGCAACCGTCCCTCCCTGAACTGGACCTACCACGTGAGTGTGTGCCGTTGGTTGCTCGGTTCGGTGTATCGCACGCAGATCGATGAAGAACCCATCGAAGCGTTCATGACGGCGGCGGCAGCCCGCTGGGTCAGCGATGACACCAGCCAGGCGCGGGGGGTGGTCCTGGCCTGGCAAGGTGCGCCGCTACAGGTGGTGGACTGGAAGCCGGGCAGTGGCGGGCCGCTGCAAACGCTGCCACCGTTGCCGTGGGATTTCGGCTGGTGCGCGCTGGATAGCCAGGGCCGGTTCAGCGGGTGGTTGGCGGTGCCTTGAGGTTTTTCCCGATCCACTGGGCAACGTTGGTTACGGCGATCTGCTGTTGGGCATTGAAGGTGACGGCGGGGTCCCAGGCCACGCCGTTGCCTTGGGCGAAGGCCACCCGGTATTTCATCAGATTGTCCTCGGGTGCAGCGGCCAGTTCCGCTTCCAGGTACGGCACCGACCAGCGTTCGCGTTTGAGCGTGAGCCCCAGTTGCGCATCCACGGTATCTGCCAGCTCGCCGTAGGTCAGGGTGTCGCCGGCGGTGTACACCACCTGATTGGTGATCGGCGGCTCGCTGAACAGGATGCGCGCCGTCAGCAGGCCGATGTCCTCAGGCGTGGTGACGGTGACAGCGGTGCCCCAGTCTCCCAGTGCATGCACGGTATTCTGCGCCAGGTCGACGACGCCGAAGGACGGTTCAAACAGGAAGCTGGTGAACATCCCGGTGGAGACAATCACCCATTGCGTGCCCTGTTGGTCACGCAGCAAGTCGCGCACATCAAGCTGTTCGTCCCACAGGTCCTGGGCCGAACCGCGGCCGATCACATCGTAGTCCACGCCGAATTGCCACGGTACATAACGCTTCACGCCGCCTGCGATGACCGCGCGGGTCAGCTTGCGCTGGGTGCCGGGGCCTGCGGCAAAGCCGATGCAACTGATCACGGTGTGATAGTCGGCGAACACCGTTGCCAGTTCGGCCTCGGAGCCGTTTGCCAGGTCACCGGCCAGCAGCTCAATGCCCAGGGCGCGCAGCTCGGTGATTTCCTGCTGTTTGGCGGGGTCGGGGGAGTTCAGTGTGGCGGGGCGCAGCAACACCGTCACAGGCACATTTTGCGGTGCAGCCAGGCGTGACAGTTGGCGCAGTACCGCCAGGCCCAGTTCGCCGGCGCCCAGTACAAGGATCGAAGCAGTCATAGGGTTCTCGGTTCGGTTGAAAGTCATGCCATGCTTGCAGAATTGCCGACGGGGCATAAGAAGGCACACCAGTGATACCGGGAGTAGAAGGTGGACAACGACGAGATCATCAGGCGCTCACAAACCGCCTGCGAAGCCCTTAGCGCCGATGAAGACGGGCTCAAGCGCCAGGTGCTGACCCATGCGGGAAACCGCTGGTCGTTGGGCATCGTGCACCTGCTAGGGGTCAACGGGCGCCTGCGTCACGCCGAGATTGGCCGCCGCATGGACGGCGTTACCCAGCGCGTGCTCACGCGCACGTTGCGCCAGTTGGAGCGCGATGGCCTGGTGTTGCGCCATGACTTTCAGGAGGTGCCACCCAAGGTCGAATACCAGCTGTCGGAGCTGGGCAAACAGCTGCTGGTGAACATGATTCCGTTGTGGACGTGGGTAGTGGAAAACGCCGACGGATTCAGGCGTGCCCGGGAGCAGTTCGATGCTGAGCAGGCGCCGTGATCAGGGTGTGGACTGATCAATTAACAAAGTATTAGCTTGTTTAATTTAGGCGGCGTTACGTATTATCCAAATATGTTCTTGGATATAGGCCCAAGACCTGATTTTCGCTGTCGGCGAACAAGGAGTTTTGGATGAGCGAAGAAGCATGGCTGCCGGGAGGTTCTGCCGGGTTGTTCCTAGGCACGCAGGCTTTGGGTTTGAGTGTCTGGTTGACCCTCGCCGTGGTCAACAACGGGCAGGCTTTTCGCAGCTCGGTCGGTGCGGTGGGCGCGACCATGGCCATGGCGCCACTGCACCAGGCTCCGGCCATCGACATCCCTCTGTTGAGGCGCGCTGTGCGTTCCCCGCGCCTGCATCAATTGGCCCTGCTGATTGTGTTGGCGCTGCAAGTTATCGCGGTAGTGGCGGCATGGACCGGCAGCTACCAGTTGATCCTCGGTGATGGCCTCTCGGCCGCCCGGCCATGGCTCAATCTCGCCCTCAGCGGCTTCTCGGCTTTCGTGTTTGCGATGCTGCTGGGAGGCTTGTGGTTTGGCTACTGGATTCGCCAGGAGGGCTTGCAGCTGACGCACTTGGTGCTGGCGATCTGGGCGCTGCTGGCGTTCGCACTGTTCAACCTGCAATGGGCCTGGCTTCGGCCTGAGGTTTAGGCTGCGATGGACTGCGCAGCAATTGTGAATCCTGAACCGTTGGTGTATCCGGGACACTGCGGCGCTGGAATTGCGGTTGCTGCGCAGCCCATCGCAGCCTCTTTCTTACGGGCGGCGAGGCTGGATGCTGTAGGCGCAGCGTCGATCCCCGGAGATCAAATGCTCGCAGCGTTCCACCACATTCTCATCGCCCAGCGCTGCCTGGAAAATCTGCAACTCCGAGCGGCAAAACCCCTGGCATTTACGGGCGGCCACGCAGATAGGGCAGTGGTTTTCCACCAATAGCCAGCCATTGTCCAGCGGCTCCATCTGCGCCATATACCCGGCGCGCTCGCGAATCTGCACCAGGATCTCGACTTTCTCCTGCAAGCTGGATGCGACGGAGCAAGCCTGGATGTATTCGTGCTTGGCGGTCGCCTCCATGCTGGCGATGACTTTTTCCACGCCTTCGCTGCCAAAAATCCCTTCGATGGACTCGATCAGGTGCAACGTCAACACGCTGTGGGAATCCGGGAATTTGCCCTGGGCGGTTTCGGTCAGCGTCCACTTCAGGGATGGCCGACCGGCACCCGAGATCGGGGCCGACACACCGACAATCAACTCCGCGACCTGCAGCTTCTGGATCTGCTGGCGAGCGGCTTCGGAGGTGATGTCCAGCAGCGCAGCCAGGTCCGTGGTTTTCAAGGGGCCACGGGTCTTGAGCAGGAACAGGATGCGGTCCCCGGTGGATGCCTGGCTGTCGTCGGTGGGTGTGGCGTTCATAGATCGGGAATAACCATGGAAGTGACCGGCTCATTTGACCACAGCACGCATGTTGAGGCACCCCTTGATGCGCCTGAAGGTACGGTTCCAGTTGATTTGTATCGAAAGCATTCTGCTGGCCCATCACGCATTTTTCCCTCGCTACTATCGGCCGCCTGCCAAACCCACGAGGGAAAAGGAATGAGTGAGACCCCCGATAGCCTGATCACACCACCCGAGGGATACAGCGACTGGCTGACTGATCTCAAGGGTAGAATCCACTCCGCCCAGCAGCGCGCCACCCTGGCGGTAAACCGCGAGCTGGTGTTGCTGTACTGGCAAATCGGCCAGGATATTTTGACCCGGCAAGCGCGGCAGGGCTGGGGCACCAAGGTGATTGAGCGACTGGCGCAGGATTTGCGCTCAGCGTTTCCGGAGATGAAGGGTTTTTCGCCGCGCAACCTGAAGTACATGCGGGCATTTGCGGAGGCGTGGCCGGATTCCGAATTTGTGCAACAGGCTGCTGCACAATTGCCTTGGGGCCATAACCTGGTGTTGCTGGACAGGTTGCCCGGCCCCGAAACCCGTCGCTGGTACTTCGCACAGGCCATCGAACACAACTGGTCGCGCAACATCCTGGTGATGCAAATCGAGGGTCGCCTGCTGGAGCGCAGCGGCAATGCGGTCAGCAACTTCGACGGACTGCTGCCCAAAGCCCAATCCGACCTGGCTCGCGAATCACTTAAAGACCCTTACCGTTTCGACTTCCTGGGCCTGACCCTTGACGCGCAGGAGCGTGAAATCGAAAACGCCCTGGTCAAACATGTCACCGATTTTTTGCTGGAGCTGGGCGCCGGTTTTGCCTTCGTGGGACGGCAAGTATTGCTGGACGTAGGGGGCGAGGAGTTTTTCGTCGACCTGCTGTTTTATCACCTCAAGCTGAGGTGCTATGTGGTGATCGAACTCAAGGCCGGTAAATTCAAACCCGACCATCTGGGGCAGTTGGGTTTTTACCTCGCGGCGGTAGACGCCCAGCTCAAGCACCCGCAAGACAGCCCCACCATCGGCCTGCTGCTGTGCAAGAGCAAGAACGAAGTAGTGGCCGAATACGCTCTGCGTGACAGCTCCCGTCCTATTGGGGTTGCCGAGTATCAGCTGGTGGAATCCCTGCCGGAAGAGCTGCAAACCAGCCTGCCCAGCATCGAAC
The DNA here is from genome assembly GCF_059716235.1 of Pseudomonas sp. LBUM1641. Taxonomy (NCBI): domain Bacteria; kingdom Pseudomonadati; phylum Pseudomonadota; class Gammaproteobacteria; order Pseudomonadales; family Pseudomonadaceae; genus Pseudomonas; species Pseudomonas sp. LBUM1641. The sequence goes on along the minus strand of NZ_CP166815.1, from coordinate 4,118,465 downwards.
AGATTGAGCGCGAGCTGGCAAGTGATCGCCCCTCCATGGCAAGTGCTTCGTAGCACAGTGCCGACAGGCTGGACATTGGCAGGCGCGTCGGCACAATAAGCGCCTTGAAAGGAACTCACCCAAGGAAAGCAATGGCCCGCCGTATTAATTCTGCCTACCCAATGTTGTTGCTCGCTGGCGCGCTGATGGGCGCAGGGATGCCTGCCAGTGGCGCGTCCTTCGATTGTAAAAAGGCCGCTACACCGGTGGAAAAGGCGATTTGCGCCAATCCCGAACTAAGCGAACTCGACAGCACGTTGGGCCTTTATTACAGCCAGGCAATGGCCAAATTGGCACCTGACCAGCGTGATGAACTGCGCCGTGGCCAGCGCACCTGGCTGCAGGCTCGCAACGCATGTGCCGGTGACCCGGGCTCGCTCCCAAGCTGCCTGCAATCCCAACTGAGCCATAGAGTGGTTGAGGTAGGCACGATCACCCACAAGGATACGGCGGCCCTTGACGCAATTATCGCCAGTATTCCTTACCATCCGGCCCAAGCAACAGAAGGGCTCAGACGTTACCCGATGAACGATCTGGCCGCTGCATGGCTGGTCTACCTGCAGCGTTTTGAGCCTGGCAGTGGCGTTACGAAGAATGAGGCCGAGGAGAATCGCAAGCAGGTCCTCGTTGCGCTCAAGGAAGACAGTTTTCCGTGGTCGATTTGGCAGGACCTGCAAAACGATCCCGCCGTCAGTCGTGACCGGGTGATGTTGACCTTGCTGCGCATGATGATTGAACGTCAGCAGTATGAGTTGTTCGCCGATCAGCGCCCGTATGTGCACTGCTTTGTCTTCAGCCGGCAGGGTGAGGTTGCGTATGAGTCGTTCGGGTCGTTGTACGGCTCCACCCGCGACAGCTTTGCGCCGATCTGTGCCCCCCAAGGTGATCTGTTTTCACAGCCGGCGTGGAAGCGGCTGGACGATAGTTTGACCGAGCCTTTGTCCACGGCCTCGCAGAACGAGGGCACGATCCGCTTTGCCAGCTATGCCGACTGGAGCGCTCTTTCGCTCAAGGCCACCGCGTCACCTCGGCTGTTTCTCCAGCCAGGCGCCGCAGGGAAGGGTCAGGATCCTGAATTAACCCTGCGTAACTGGGGCGCCGATAAGCAGTGGCCCGCCAAGCAACGCCAGCAGGCGCTGGCGGCCATCGAGCCGGCGCGCCAAGCGACGAGCACCTGGCTGCAGCGCGAGCGCGGCTTCACTGCAGTTGATGCCCGGCAAGCGTCCCGGGAAATCGTTCGGCAGTGGTTAAATCTGCGCCTGGACTTTATCGGTGGTCCAAGCGAGCTCTAGTTACTCAACTTCCCGATGCAGGCGCGGTTTTCTTGCCGTTCTTGCTGGCCGGGTGCTGGGTCGAGGAGCCTTTGTGGCGCGTGCTCTTCACGCTTTTTGACGGCGCGGGCGCTTTGGTTTCAGTGTCCTTGCTGCCACTGCTGTCGGCCCCTGATGGGCTGCTGGGGTAGGTGCCCGGCGGCAGTGCCGAGCCTGGGACACTGTTGCCGCTCAAGGCGGGCGTCTCGGGTGCGGTGTTGTCGCCGAAGGCTGCGTAGGCAGGGGCATACAGTACGAGCGTCAAGCTGGCGGCAAGTACGATCCTTTGGGAAATGCTGGTCTTCATGACTCAATCCCTCTTGGCGATGGGGACCGAAGCCCGGAACACATCCAGGCTTCGGCGACGCCTCAATCAAGACTTCTTGGAGCCTGGAGCGTGGCTATGAGCCCCGCCTTTTTTGCCCGCTTCAGAAGCCTTTTCGCGGTCATTGGCGAAGTTGCCGCCTGAACCCTGGCCGCCGCTTTTACGGTTTGTGTCTTGCTGGTCCTTGTGACCAGCACCTGGTGTGGTTTTTCCGCTATTAGCCATTTTGAAAACCCTCAATGATGAGCGAATCAATGGTGTTGCCTAATTGGGAATCCTCCAGCCAAATCAAAGTTTGAAATAGTTTCCAGGCATGCGACGAATGGGCATCAAGCGGCCATTGGCTTCGCGCCGGGTGCTTTCTTGTGCGCGGCTTTCATCGCTTCCATCTCCGCGCCAAGCTCTTCAAGCAAGGCCTTGCCCAACAGCTTTCTGGCCTGTGGGAACATCTCGCTTTCCTCTTCCTCGATATGGTGCTCCAACAGTTCCTTGACGACTTTCACGCGACCGGAAAACTCGGTGGTGGAGGGCGAAGTCTGCTTCAGGTCTGGCAGGACGAGGGAGTCGACGGTGCGATGTTCTTCCTTGGCTTCGTGGTACATGATTTCCTGATCCTTGCCCCCTGCCTTGCGAAAAGCCGGGTAGAGGATTTCTTCCTCAAGGCGGGTGTGAAGGCTGATTTCCATTTCCAGCTTGGCCAGGAGCTCAGTGCGCTTCTTTACGCCGCGCTCGGTCGATTCACTGAGTTGGTTGAGGATGGCTTTGACGCGTTCGTGGTCGGCCTTGAGAAGATCAATGGCATTCATGGGTGACACCTCACGGGTAGCGAAAGGGCGGGTCGAATTGCCCGCCTGTGCAGACCTCTACAGCATGAGTTGTACCAAGTTGAACTGAATATTTATTCGCTTATAAATCAATAGCTTATATCGCATAAATATCGGTCCTGATCGTGCAGGTTGCACGGTCAGGTGGCGGCTGGCATGCATTAAACAATGCCTAGCCGCCGCTGACTTTCCAGTGCTTGATGTCGTCGGCAAACACGATCTGCTCGACCTCATGGGCAATTCCGTAGGCCAATGATTCGTGGGCGGCAATCACTTTTTCTTCTGCCGACAGGCACTTGAAGATGTCCAGGTGAGTTTCCGCCGTGGCGGTTTCCAGTTCATAGATTTTCACGTAGCGCGCCAGGTCGTTGTCCAGGCTCGAAAGGTACTCCCGCAGGCGCTGGTGATCGACGGAGTTCTGGCTGAAGTACCAGTTCATCGGGTGGATCAAAAAGCGTGAGTGGGGCGTGGTGATGCGGCGCCCGGCCGCCAGGAACATGATGATGCCCATGGACTCGATATTGCCCGCATTGATCGCACACAGCGGCACCGGCAGCGATTTGAGAAAGGTGTAGAGGGTAAAGCCGAAATTGGTGCTGCCACCGGTGGTCGACAGGTTCAACAGCAACGAGCTGGCACCTTGCTCGATCGCCTCCAGGCAACAATCACGAAAGCGCTCGGTGGTGCCCTGATCGATCTGGCAGTGAAAGTGGATGATGTGCTCGGTCATCCTGGGCCTCCGTGGGGTGAGAGGTGACGTGCAGTTGAGTCTAGAAGGTTCCGGCGCATATGCCGCAACCGTTGGGCGAGAGCCATCCGTTGCAATTTTAATGAACCCTCGGGCGTGTTGCTTGACCTAACGCATACGACCTCAGGAGGATGAATCATGCAAATCGAATATGTCTGGATTGGCTTGGCGGTGATTCTGGTGCTGCTGGAACTGTGGGCGATCAATAGCGTGCTGCGCAGTGGCAGTGGCTGGGAAACCAAGGGTTTATGGTTGGTGGTACTGATCTTCATGCCGCTGTTGGGGCTGATCCTCTGGGCGCTGTTTGGGCCCAAGGGTGTGAACCGCGCGACACACGCCGCTGAGCACGGCAAAAGCTAAGACAGAATCGAACAAAAACAGGCGCCCAAGGGCGCCTGTTTGCGTTGGATGGCGTCAGGCCGCCACTGTTTTGGCAATCGCCTCGTTGAACGCCGGCAAATCATCAGGCGTGCGTGAGGTGATCAACGTCCAGCCATTGGCCGGGCATTCTTTCACCTGCGTATCCACCCAGTTGGCTGCGCCGGCATTGACCAGGTCGGTGCGCACGCTTTTGTAGGAGGTGAGGGTCTTGCCTTCGATCACGCCGGCATCGATCAGGGCCCAAGGGCCGTGGCAGATGGCGGCTACGGTTTTACCGGCCTTGACGAAATCATTGATCAGCCGCAAGGCATCGGCATCCTGACGCAGGGTGTCAGCGTTGACGGTGCCGCCGGGGATGACCAATGCATCAAAATCACTGCCGTGCAGATCCGAAAGCTTGGCATCGGACTCCACTGTCCTGTCTTTCTCGGTGTCCTGGAGAAAGGTCTGGGTGCTGCCACCTTTGCTCGAGCCGTGGGTTACCGTGGCGCCAAAACCGCGCAGGGCTTCCAGCGGCTTGAGCAATTCGTCGCGCTCGATGCCAGTGTTGGAGGTGATGATCAGAATCTTCTTGCCGTGCAATTGCGAACTCATGGTCGAGTGTCTCCTGAGTGGGTAGAGAATTAATTGGCGTGCTGGGACTGTTGGGCGGGTGCCCGAGCAAAAGGTTTAAATTAATTTGCGCTTATTTCTCCGGGCCGCAGCCCACGCAATTTCCTTGAACTATCAAAAAACCATGGGCTCTGCTGCATAACGGTTCCGCGCTGGAGCCTGACCTTTGAATAGCAGGAGAACTTCCATGGGCACTGAAAAAACCGCCGACAAAACCCCCGACGCAATCAGCTCCGAACAGGCGCAGAAAGGTCGCCAGGTGGACGACCAGGACAGCGCTTTACAGCGCCCCAACCCCAAGACTGAAACCGTTGATAAGGTGATCACGCCGACATCCATCAAGGACACACAACGGCAAACCGACCAGATCAACGAGCAAGCCGCCAAGGCCGAACGCAAGTTGGGAAAGTGAATAACGGAGGCAGCCATGGGCCGATCCATCAGCGCCGGTGAGCTGGGTATTGAACTCAGGCCTGGCGATGACAACGCGTTATTCAAGTGGTTTATCGCCAGCTTCTTGATGGGCAAGCGCATTCAGGCGCAGATCGCGGCCCAGGCCTATCAGGTGATTGTGGTGAAGCATGGCGGGGACACCCCGCGCAAATTGCAGCACTGCACCTCCCGCGAGTTGGTGGCCATGCTCGGCGAGGCGCATTACGTGCGTTACGACGAAAGCACTGCGCAGCGCCTGCTGGACCTCAGTAGCAAGTTGAACGCAGAGTACGCGGGCAAGATCAGCCAGATACAGGATGCCAGTGCCGACCGTGAGGAGTTTGAGAAGCGCTTGAACGCGTTCGAGGGCGTCGGGCCGAAGACGGTGGAGATTTTCATGAGGGATGCAGCGTCGGTGTTGTTCTGATGCCGATTTTTCTGGGGTGTGCCGGCTGGAGCCTGCCTCGTGAGCAATGGCCACGATTCCCCCCGCACGGCACCCATCTGCAGCGTTATGCGTCGTGCTTGAATGCGGTTGAAATCAACAGCTCCTTCTACCGTCCCCATCGCCCGCAAACCTATGAGCGATGGGCCCAATCGGTGCCGCCCGGCTTTGGTTTTTCGGTCAAGGTGCCTCGGCTTATATCCCATGAATTACGTCTGCATGACTGTGGTACGGCATTGGATGAATTCCTTTCACCGTGCCTGCAGTTGGGCGATCGCCTGGGCTGCTTGCTGGTGCAATTACCGCCTTCATTGAACTATGAGGCAGCCGTCGCTGCCGGTTTCTTCACGGCCTTGCGCCAACGCTTCGCCGGCAATGTGGTGCTGGAGCCGCGGCATGCCAGTTGGGTGCATGCCGAAGGCATGTTGCAGGAGTACCGAATAGGCCGGGTGGCTGCCGACCCACCGGTAATCGCTGAAGGTGACGTACCGAAAGGCTGGCAAGGCGTGCGTTATTGGCGCCTGCACGGTTCGCCGCGTATCTATCACAGCGCCTACGAAATGGATCGACTGCAGGCCTTGTGCGCGGCCGTGCAAAGGTCATCAGCCGAGGGGGTTCCCACCTGGTGCATCTTTGACAACACCGCCAGTGGCCATGCGGTTGCGGATGCCCTTAGCCTTCAAGCGTTGCTTGGTAATAGGCATGAATGTGGTCAATGATCTGGGTTGACGCCTCGCTGATCGCCGCACGGGTATTGCCTGCGATATGCGGCGTGAGTATCGCGTTGGCAATGCCAGTCAACGGCGATTCGAACTGATCTTTTTCCCGGGCAAAGGTATCGATGGCGACGCCCTTGATGTGGCCGGGAAAGCGCGTCATGAAGCTTGCCAGTTGGCCCTCGTCGACGATGCCGCCACGGGCTGTATTGATCAGGATCGAACCCGGTTTCATCCGCGTGAACGCTGTGTTGTCGAACAAACCTTTGGTCTGTGCGGTGAGCGGCGTATGGATGGATACGACGTCGGCCTCATCCAGCAATTCGCCAAGTGTGGCGCGCCATTGCAGGCCCAGGTTGGAGGCGGCCTGTCGGGTGAGTCGCTCGGAGCCGGTGGCAATCACTTGCATGCCCAGGGCGCGGGCCTTATGGGCGAGCGCCTGGGCGATTCTGCCCGTGCCCACCAGTCCCAACGTCAACTCGGCGATTTGCAGCGTGGGCGCAAGCAGGCCCTTTGACCACTGGCCTTGATGAGTTTTAGCGTTGTAGAGATTGAGGTCCCGAGACAGAAACAGCGTTTGTGCCAGCACATATTCAGCCACTGCCGTTGCGTTGGACCCCGGGGTATTGAGTACGGTCACGCCACGCTCGGCGGTGGCCTGCAAGTCGATATGGTTTAGCCCGACGCCGGCCTGGGCGATCGCCTGTAACGGGCTGCTTAGATCAGGCGAAGCTGCAGCGTTGATCAGTGCCGTGCCCAAGGGAATGTTCAAGCGGGTCTTGAGTACGCTGTAGCCACCGGCGTTTACCACCGCGCTGATCAGCGAAGGTGTGTCGTGGCAGTTGATATCCACGAACTGAATACGCCCGGCGTAACGGGATTTGATGCTGTCCTGGTCGGTGAAGTAGTGCAGGTTGAGGGTGATTTCCAGGCCGTATGCCAGGCATCGTTCGATCTCATCATGGAGCAGGGGAGGGTTGGGGGCATCCAGGATCAGCACGGGAAACGCCATGGGAATATTCCTCTGCAAAGGCTACCGGGGGCCGCTATGGGGGAGCTTGTCAGGCATCCACTTGCATCACCTCCAGCCCCAGGCATTCATAAGCCTCGACGCTGCCCGGCGGCACATGCCACTCGGTAATCAGGGTATGAATGCGGCTGCACGGTGCCACCACAAATGGCTCCACGGCGCCCAGTTTGTCGGCCAGGGTGACGGCCACCACGTGGGAGGCGCTGTCGAGCATAGCCTGTTTTACCGCCACCTCCTCAAAGTGCAGCGAGCTGATGCCGACCTGTGGATGCAGGGCGCACACGCCCGTGAACAGCAGGTCGGCCTTGATGCCCTGGATCAGCCGCAACGCTTCGTGCCCACTGGCCGCCATGGTCACCGGGTTGAGTTGGCCACCGGCGAGGATCACCGTCACATTGGGGTGTTCGGACAACGCGATGGCAATCATCGGTGAGTGGGTGACGGCAGTCAGCTTGATGAAATGCGGCAAGGACTGAGCGATTTGCAGGGTGGTGGTCCCGGAGTCGAACAGCACGATCTGGCCGTCTTCCACACGGTCGGCGGCGAGTTGCGCCAGGTGGCGTTTGGTCGCGGTGGTCTCGCCGAAACGCGTGAAGAAGTCCTTGCCGGTGTCCTTGGGCCGCGGCAGTGCACCACCATGCACGCGTTGCAGCAGGCCGGCAGAGGCGAGTTCGCCAAGGTCGCGGCGAATGGTGTCCTGGGAAACAGCGAAATGTTCCACCAGTTCCGAGGCGGTAACTTTGCCGTCGCGCTCCAGCAGCAACAGGATTTTCTGTTTACGCAGGGAGGGCAGGTCGACGGCGGCATGGTTGTTATGCATGTTTGTGCTCGTTAATGCGTGTTTATGCGAGATTAATCAGCATTTGGCGCAAACGCAATGGGTGGTTGCTCTGACGACGTCCTGCAAGATGTGCTGAACGGCCTGACGAAACCGCGCTGGACCATGGGCATGCTCGGTGCCCGGCACCAGGGTTTTGATTCGCGAGAGTGCGCAGGAGATTTTGCTGCCGGGAAGCTTTCCAACAGGGCATTGCTGAGAAAAAAAATCGTAAAAAAGTAAAAAGAGTTGTCCACGAAAACCGTGGGTATCTCTGTGGATAACTTCCCTTGAGCCCGGCGGGTATGGCGATTTAACCTGCGGTTAATATTTGATCAGTCGCTGTTTATGGCCAGTATGGGCAGGCTTTTCGCCTTGACAGGCACCGGCGAAACCGGTGCCGAAATGCAGATTTACGAGTTGTTCGGGCGCCCTGTGGAGGGGCCGGCCACCTGAGTTGGACGCTTCGATTGCATCAGGCTGTCCAAGGCCTGGCGATAGGTGCGCCCAGCCAGCCGCATGCTGTCGTTATGGGTGGCACCGGGTACCAGCAACAGGTGTTTGGGCTCTTGTGCCGCGTCAAACAGTTGCTGGCTGAAACGCGGTGGCACAAAGGCGTCGGCGAGTCCGTGAACCACCAGCAGCGGCATGTGGATATCGGCGATCTTGTCGATCGAATCAAACTTCTGCGAGAGCAACCAGCGCACCGGCAGCGAAGTCTTTGCCACCGCCGTGGCGACGTCCGCCAGTGACGTGAACGTGGACTCAATCACCAGCCCGCGCACCGGCGGCGGCACATGATTATCCGCTGCCTGTTTGCCTAGTTCCGCCGCGAGGTCGATGGCCACGGCGCCACCCAGGGAGTGCCCGTAGATCAACCGCTTGGCGGGGTCGGGTTGCAGCACCTGGAAGCGCTCCCAGGCGATGCGCGCGTCTTCGTACACGCTGGTTTCCGAAGGCAGGTCGCCCTGGCTCTGGCCGAAGCCGCGATAGTCGATAGCCAGTACAGAGAAGCCCAGGGCCCGCAGTTGCTCGATGCGAAACAGCTGACCGGTGAGGTTCCAGCGCACGCCGTGCAGATAGAGAATCGCCGGCGCGTCCTTCTGTGCAGCGGGCCACCACCAGCCATGAATGTTTTGCCCTGACTTGAAACTCAAAGGTTTCAGGTCGAATTCCTGCACATCACGCGGCAACCCGCTGTACCAGCTGGCAGTGCCCGGCTCGACGCGAAACAGCAGTTCGCGCTCCTTGTGTTGCAGCACCGCACACCCCACTGGCAGGCCGATGATCAAGACGGCCATGCACAGCAGGGGAAACCAGCGCAGGCCGAGGCGGGACAGCAAACGTGAAGACATGAAGGTTCCAGGACAGGGGTGAAGCACGGTTTTTAACAGATGCCTTGGCCCCGCAGGAAATATTTAGACAGTCGTCACCGGGCATTGCTTGCAAAGTATTACAGCGTTCCTTCCAGTACTGAGAAGAAGTGCCCGGGTAATGGGGAAGGATTGTCGGTGCTCCAATTGAGATAGAGCCCGATGGTGGAGGGCGAGGCGCAGAGGGGAAGAAACACCACCTTGTCACTGCTGATGGAGAGGGCAATCGACTCTGGGACCAGTGCCACGCCGAACCCGCATGCCACCAGGCCGATCAGCGTATGCAATTGATCGGCTTCCTGGACCACGCGCGGATAGAAGCCTGCGGCCTCGCACAAATCGATCAACTGGTGGTGATAACCACTGCCCAATACCTGGGGGGTGAACACGAAGTCTGCGCCCGCAAAATCCCTAAGCTCGATAACGGCATTCCCGGCATCGGGATGGTCCACGGGCAGTGCCATCAGGATAGGTTCGTCGAGCAGCAGCCGGGACTCGATGTTATCCGCCTGACCCGGCAGATAGCGCAAAAAGGCGATATCTGCATCTCCACTTATCAGGGCTTTGGCCTGGCTGGCAGAGGGCATTTCCTTGATCACCAGCTGTACCTTGGGAAACGCCAGGCGAAACTGCTTGAGGGTGTCGAGCAGCCAGGGATAACCGGCGATCGAGACCGAGGTGATGGTGAGTGTGCCGGCGACGCCTTGGGACACCTGCCGGGCGTGCTCGACACCTTGCTGCAATTGCCCGAGCACGGAGTAAGCCGTCTGAAGAAACGCCGCCCCGGCCGGCAGCAGCTGCACTCCGCGCCGGTCCCGCTGCAGCAGGGCAAACCCCAACTTCTGCTCCAGGCGATTGATCGCCTGGCTCAACGCCGGCTGCGCCATATGCAGGCGCAGCGCGGCCTTGTGAAAGTGCAGCTCTTCGGCAACGGCAATGAACTGGCGCATCAGGCGGGTTTCGATCATCTCGGCTGTTCCTTCAGGTGAATGGCCCTGCATGGCCTGATACGCGGCGGGTATCAATATCGCTGTTTTTCAGTATTAAACAGTGCGGTTGCGAGTTGTTAGGGTGGGGCGTCTATGAGGAGAACGCAACGATGGACTTTACAGGTAAAACCGCAATTGTGACCGGTGCCGCCCGTGGTTTGGGCTTCAGCTATGCGCGTGAGTTGGCAGGCCTCGGCGCGCAGGTGGTGATCAGTGATATCGGAGCGGACACCCTCGGCGATGGTGCGGATCCACAGGTGGTCCAGGCGGCTGCGCTGGCGCTTCAGAGCGAAGGCCTACAGGTGGTTGGCCACGCGGGTGACCTGTCCGGTGAAGCGGGTTGCCGAGAACTGATCGAGTGCGCGATCACCCATTTCGGGCAGCTCGATATCCTGATCCACAATGCCGGCTGGGTCGGTTATCAGCCGATTGAGGCCGCCGACGCGGCGTTTATCCGGCGGGCAATGGACATCAATGTCTACGGGCCTATCTGGCTGTGCAAACACGCCTGGCGGCACCTCCAGCACTCCACCGCGCCGCGCATCGTGCTGACCACCTCGGACCGAGCGATGTACACGCACTATGCCCAGCCGGGACTCGTGGCCTACAGCGCCGGCAAGATGGCGCAATTGGGGATCATGAATGCGTTGAGTGGCGAAGGGGCCGAGGATGGAATCCTGGTCAATGCCATCTCGCCGGTAGCCAAGACGCGCATGTGGGGCGTGAGCGGCGAGCCGGACAACCTCAAACCGGAGTGGGTAACCCCTGGGGTGGTCTTCCTGGCCTCGGCGTCGTGCCTGGACAGCGGCTACATCCTGCGGGCCAGTAACGGCCAGTTCACCGCCACGCGGTTCTTTGAGAACCAGCATGTCGAGTATCCAGTTGATCTGGCGCGGGTCAAAGCCTCGGACGCTACGCAAGTCGCCGCATCATGGGAGGCCATCAAGGAGTGTTGACGGTCACGCAAGATAAAGCGTCAGCCCTTGGGCCTCATAGGGTTGCAGCAGTGCCTGCGGCGTGCTGGCCAATGCGACGATCGCGCTGACATGTTCCAGCTCCACCACCTGGTAGGGCGATGCGGTATTGAGCTTTTCCGAGGTGGCCAGCGCGATGGTTTCAGCCGCGGCGTGGCACAGCGCGCGCTTCACCACCGCCTCTTCATAATCGCCGGTAGACAGCCCGGCAGTCGGGTGCACACTGCAAACCCCCATGAAATACAGGTCGGCGTTTACCCGGCCGATGGCCTCCAGCGTGGCCGCGCCAACCCCCACCAGTGAGTGGCGAAACAGTCGGCCGCCGAGCATGATCACTTCAATCTGCGGATGCTCCACCAAGGCCATGGCAATCGACGGGCTGTGGGTGACCACGGTGGCGTTCAGGCCCGCTGGCAAGTGATGGGCCAGTTGCAGGCATGTGGTACCGCCATCGATAAACACCACCTGGCCGGGTTGCACAAGTTGCGCCGCCGTGCGGCCAATGGCGATCTTTTCCTCGGGGACCAAGTGTTCCCGTACCGAAAAATCAGCCATCGCGGGCGAAGCCGGCAAGGCGCCGCCGTGCACCCGCAGCAGCAAACCTTCCTTGGCCATTTCCCGCAGGTCGCGGCGAATCGTGTCCTCGGACACCTCCAATGCCTGGCTCAACTCCTTGGCAATCAGCCGGCCGTCGCGGTGCAATGTGTCCAGCAGGTGTTGTTTGCGTTGTTGGGTCAGCATTGGTAGCTTCCTGCACGTTTTTTCTTGACTGTGCACGATTTTGCACGACATGCTGAATAACACAAGACAAAAAGGCCCTGCCATGGAAAACAGCCCCGTTCGTATTCACACCGAGGAACTGCTCTCGGATAACTGGTATGTACTGAAAAAGTACACGTTCGACTTGCGCCGCCGCGACGGCAGCTGGCAGTCCCAGACTCGCGAAATCTATGACCGGGGCAATGGCGCGACCATCCTGCTGTACAACCGTGAACGGCGCACGGTGTTGCTGATTCGCCAGTTCCGCATGCCCACCTTCGTCAATGGCTACCACGGCTACCTGATCGAATCTGCTGCCGGCCTGCTGGACAACGCCAGCCCCGAGGAACGCATTCGCCTGGAAGCCGAAGAAGAGACGGGCTACCGTGTGGGCCATGTAGAAAAAATCTACTCGGCTTTCATGAGTCCAGGCTCGGTGACTGAACGCATTCACTTTTTCATCGGCGAATATCAGCCGGGTGATCGGGTCAGTGATGGCGGAGGGCTCGAAGATGAGGGCGAGGATATCGAGGTGCTGGAGCTGGGGTTTGAGGCCGCGCTGGCCATGGTAGAAAGTGCCGAGATCGTCGACGGCAAGACCATCATGCTGTTGCAGTATCTTGAATTGCGGATGTTGAAAGAGGGCTGGTGATGTCGCGTCGGGTGTCGCTTGCGCTGGCGATTTTGCTTGCGGGATGCACGGGTGTGAGTGCCGGGCAAACGCCTGTTGGTGATGGTGGTGTTCCTGCGTTTTATACCTGGCCCGACAAGCTGCCTGCATCACCTGGGCAGATGCTGCGCAGCGAGCCGTTGACCGGCCAGCAAAGCCTTGCCGATGCGGGGAAGAATATCCGCATTTTGTATACGTCCACCGACGGTCTCGACACCGACAAACGGGTTGTCGTTTCCGGTGCTCTGTTCTTGCCAAAGGGTACACCGCCGCCGGGTGGCTGGCCGCTGATGGCGTGGGCTCACGGCACGGTAGGCAGCGCCGATATCTGTGCGCCGTCGTTTGCTGGTCGTAGCCCACGGGATACGCGCTATCTCAATTATTGGCTGGCCCAGGGCTACGCCATCGTCGCCACTGATTACCAAGGGCTCGGGACACCTGGCCTGCACCCGTATGGGCTGACCAGTCCGCTCGCTTATGGCGTGCTCGACAGCATTCGTGCGGTGATAGCGGGTGATTTCGGGCTCTCCAGGCGTGTTGTGGTGTTCGGCCAGTCACAGGGTGCACGTGCTGCGTTTGCCACGGCGGTCTATGGGAAAGACTATGCGCCCGAGTTGAATATCGTCGGTGTGGTGGCGACGGGTACGCCATACGCCGCGGCCCGTAAAACGGGAGACAGTGCCGAGTTGGAAACGGCACGCCGTTCGGTGGTGCCGACCTTTGCCTACAACTTGCTGCGGCTGAGTACTGCGACCTTGTTTGATCCTTCGTTTGTGCCTGCCGACTATTTGAGCGCGCGCGCGATGCCTGCGTTTGAGAGCAGCCAGCGGGATTGTTTACATGCCATTGAGCAGCGGGTGGTGGCGGATGGGCTTACGTTCAATGACAGCTTCAAGCGCTCGCCGAAAGCGGCACTCGACAAGGTTTATCGTGAGTCGGCGTATCCGACGTTGAAGACGGATATTCCGGTTTTCGTGGGCACGGGTGGCCAGGATCGGGATGTGTTTGTGCCGGGGCAAAAGGCGCTTGTCAGGGATGCTTGCAAGGCGGGGGACCGGATCGAATGGCATTTTTATCCTGAGCTTGATCATTCAGCGACGGTCAATGGTTCGCTGGGGGACTCGACGCCGTTTGTGCGTAAGGTGTTTGCGGGGGAGGTGATTGGTGGGAATTGTGGGGGGTAGTTTTTGGTTTTTGGGGTAGGTGTGTATATCCGTTATTTAGGTAACGGATATACACCCCATCACCCCCGCAGGGGGTGTCAGAAATTTTGTGTTCGGGCATACCATGAGCAAGAGGTGCATGTATGCCAACCAAAAAGAAACCACCGCTGCGTGAACTACCAAAAATCCCGAAAGAGCTGCTCGAGCAGTTCGCTGACGGCATGATGACCGCCGAGGCCATCGAAGACGCCTCAGCGGCTTTCAAGAAGGCTCTGATCGAGCGAGCCTTGAATGCCGAGCTCGGCCATCACCTGGGCTATCCGCCGGGCGCGCAGCGCCCAGAGGATGAAACCAACCAGCGTAATGGCAAAAGCGGCAAGACGGTTCTCACGGGCGATGGGCCGCTCCGGCTGGATATTCCGCGTGACCGGGACGGCAGTTTTTCGCCCATTCTGATCCCCAAGCACGAACGCCGTTACACCGGTTTCGATGACAAGATCATCGCTATGTACGCCCGCGGCATGACGGTCAGAGAGATCCGCGCGTTTCTCTCCGAGCAGTACGGTACGGACGTTTCGCCTGATTTCATCAGCTCGGTGACCGACGAGGTCATGGCTGAGATCGGCGCATGGCAACAGAGGCCCTTGGAGCCGATGTATCCGGTTATTTTCTTCGATGCCCTGCGGGTCAAAATCCGCGAAGAAGGACTGGTGCGTAATAAGGCGATCTACTTGGCACTGGGTGTTCTGCCTGACGGCACACGGGATATTCTCGGCATTTGGATCGAAAATACCGAGGGCGCCAAGTTCTGGATGAAGGTGTTCAACGACCTCAAAACACGCGGTATTGAAGATGTACTGATCGCCGTGACAGATGGACTCAAAGGCATGCCAGAAGCCCTTGGCGCTGTCTTTCCAGCGACGACACTGCAAACCTGCATTGTTCATCTGATCCGTAACAGCCTTGATTACGCAGCGTGGGATAAGCGTCGCGAACTGGCCAAGGCGCTCAAGCCGATCTACCAGGCGGTCACCGCCGAAGCGGCTGAACAGGCGCTGGACGCGTTTGAAACCGGGCCCTGGGGCAAGCAATACCCGACGGTAGTGGCTGCTTGGCGAAGGGCCTGGGATCGAGTCATTCCATTTTTCGTCTTCCCGCCAGCAATCCGAAAAGTGATCTACACCACCAACGCCATCGAGAGCATCAACGCTCAGCTACGAAAGATCATCAAGACTCGCGGCCACTTCCCGACCGACGATGCGGCAACCAAACTGATCTGGCTCGGGCTGCGAAATATCACTGCAAACTGGGGCTCGGCGGCCCATGACTGGAAAAGTGCGATGAATCAATTTGCGATTCTGTACGGAGATCGATTTATCAGGCCAACCTGGTAAAAGCACGGCCTGCCTGACGGCAGGCCGTTACCGGCCCGCACACAAAAAAACTGACAGTCCCCCCCCGCAAAACCCGATCCACAGGCTTTCCCCAGTCATGATCGCCAAAGCACTGGTATTGCTAGAACACAACATCGGCGCAATCGAGTTATCAGCCTCCCGTAGCCCCCCGCCCACCACTACCCGCTCAATGTAACCGACCATTATTCTCTTCCCCCCGGGCAAAAAAAACGCCAGACCAGGCTCCCGTGAAAGAGCGAATGATCCAGCGTAAAAATGAACCTCGGCTGCTTTAGCCAGGCCGCATGTTCAACCCCTTCAGGCTGGAATCACCACAAAGCTTTCCGGTTTGCAGGTCAGCGCCACGTTCGTACCCGGCGGCAGTGCGTGGCTGCCGGGAGTCGGCAGTTGCTGGCATTTGAGATCAAGTGTGCCACCGGCCACTTCCACGCGGTAGATCACGCGGTTGCCGATGAACGAAGTGTCCTTGACCTTGCCGGCAAACGCGCCGTCAGCCAGCGTGGCCCCCAGTGCGGGCTCAAGGCCGATGGTTTCGGGGCGGATCGACACATTCACCGGCCCCGCACCCACGCTGCTTTTGGCGGTGTGGGCATAGCGCCCGAACGGCAAGTCGACCACGCCGCCCAGTCCATACGTGCCGTTGACGATATTGGTATCGCCGAAGAATTTGGCGGCGAACAAGGTGCGCGGCGACCAATACATCTCCTGCGGCCCGCCGATCTGCTCAATGCCGCCCTTGTTCAGCAGCACCACACGGTCCGACAAAATCATCGCTTCGTCCTGGTCGTGGGTCACGTACACAAAGGTGGTCGACGTCTCTTCGTGGATGCGCTTGATCTCGTTGAGCATGTGGTGGCGAATCTTCAGGTCCAGAGCCGCCAGCGGTTCATCCAGCAGCAGTACTGCCGGGCGGTTCACCAGTGCGCGGGCCAGGGCCACACGTTGCGCCTGCCCGCCGCTGAGTTCGGAGATCCAGCGGCTCTTGAAGCTTTCCAGTTGCACCAGTTCCAGCGCCTTGTTCACTTCACGCTTGATCTCATCCTTGGGCTTCTTCTTCAGGCGCAACCCGAAGGCCACGTTGTCGAAGACGTCCAGGTGCGGGAACAGCGCGTATTTCTGAAAAACCATGTTCACCGGGCGGTGTTCAGGCGCCAGGGCGGTGGAGTCCTTGCCGTCGATCACCACTTTGCCGGTGGTGGGCTCTTCGAAGCCGGCGATGATGCGCATCAGGGTGGTCTTACCGCAGCCGCTGGGGCCGAGCAGGGTCAGGATCTCGTTGCGCTTGACCGTCAGGTCGACTTTGCCCAGGGCAGTGAGGTTGCCGTAGCTCTTGGAAATTCCGGTCAGTTCAATACTGTTGGTCATGGTGATTACTCTGCAGTTTCAGCACGTTCAAGTTCGAGGCGGCGACGACGCAGGGTCATGACCAGGCCGGCGATGGCGATGATGGCGATGGTTACCACCAGCATGAATACCGAGGCGGCATTGATGGTGGGGCTGACGGCGCGGCGCATCATCGAAAGAATCATGAGCGGCAGCGTGGTGTCGCTGCCGGTGACGAACACGGTGATCAGGAACTCATCCATCGACAGCGCCACCGCGAGGATCGCGGCGCCGGCGATGGTTGGCCCGATGATGGGCAGCGTCACCAGCCAGAACGCCTTGAGGGGCGAGGCGCCGAGGTCGCGCGCGGCCTCCTCGAACGACAGGTCGAAATACTCCAGCCGCGAACGCACCGACTCCACAAAGAACGGAAAGGTGAACAGCGTATGGCCGATGATCACCGTCAGCAGCGAGCGGGGCAGGCCGATCAGCGAGAAGAAAATTACCAGCGCAATCCCCAAGAACAAACCGGGCAAGGCGATGGGCGCGAAGTTCATGAACGCGAACACTGCCTTCACCCGGCCTTTCATACGCATCAGCGCCAGGGCCGAGAACGTGCCCAGCAGCGTGGTAAGAATCGCCGAGCCAGCGGCGACGATCGCGCTGTTGGTCAGGGCTGTCATAAAGTCCGAACTGCTGAACAGCGCTTCATACCAGCGCGTGGAAAATCCCTCGAACGGGAATGACAACGAGGCCGACGAGTGAAAGCTGAACAGCGCGATAATCGCGATGGGCGCGTAGAGGAACAGCATGTAGATGTAAGTGAATAGCCGGATCATGGCGAGTTACCTTTTTTATGGGCGGTATTCAGTCGTGGTAACGCTTGCCGGGTGCCAGGTTCGCAGCGCGCAACACCGCCAGCAGCAACGCGTACACCAGCATGAACACGATCAACAGCAGATAGGCCATCGCTGCCCCCAGTGGCCAGTTGCCCACCGAACGGAACTGGTTGGCGATCACCAGCCCGGTGGTCATCGCATCCCGGCCACCCAGCAATTGGGGGGTGACGTAGTCGCTGGCGGCGAGCACGAAGGTGAACATGAACGAGCTGACGATGCTCTTGTGCGCCATCGGCATGATCACCCGCCACAGAATGGTGACGCCGCCGGCGCCGAGGTCGGCGGCTGCTTCCAGGTAGTCCTTCTTGATGTCCCGCAGGCCCGACACCAGCAGCAACAGGGTGAAGGGCAGCATGATGTGCACCAGGGTCAGCACCACCGCGAACTTGCTGAACACCAGCCAATCCAGCGGCTGGTCGATCAGGCCGAAGTGCAGCAGGGTGGAGTTGATCACGCCGTTGGTACCCAGGATCGAGCGCCATGCGTAGACCCGCACCAGATAGCTGGAAAACCACGAGACCAGCGCCAGGTACAACACGGCGTTGGAGCGTGTGCGGTACACGATGTAATAGGCTACCGGCGCACTGATCACGGTGGAGAGCAGGGCGGTCCAGAAACCGTTTTGCAGGGCGATCCACAACGAGTCATAAAACCCGCTGGCGCTCAGGGCCTTGGCATAGTTGGCCAGGGTGGCGGCGGGTTCCATGCTGAAGGTCTTGGCGGTCCAGAAACTGGCGACCAGCAGCAGCACTGACGGAATCAGAAAGAACACAACCAGAAACAGCAACGGTGGCGACGCCAGCCAATACCCGCTGAGGGTTCTCTTGTCGATCTTCATGTGTTTGCCGACCCTTAAATCCCGGTCGTCCAGGGGCATGGACTCGGTATTGTTGACTACGGTCATGATGAGATTGCCTTTGCGTTTTTATTCGATAGTCAGGGCGCGTTGACCCGTGCAACGGGTGTGGGTGAACACCCGCTCCACGGTTGCCTGCACCGACGTGCCAAGCGCTCTAGAACGAACCCTTGAAGTTCGCCCACTGATCGATCCATTCAGCATAGGTCACATATTTTTCGGAGCTCAGGGGCGGTTGGCCATAGAGTTTGGATTTCTCGAAAAAGCTGTCCAGGTTCGCGTAGTCGAAAGTGTTTCTAAGGTCCTCGGGCAGCAGCGGCACGGCCTTGGGGTTGACTACGCCGGAGAACATCGTGGTCGCCATCTTGGCCTGGGTGTCGGGCTCCAGGGTCTTGTTGATGAATTCCAGGGCCAGGGGAATATCCTTTGCGGTTTTCGGGATGAACAACGCATCGCACCAAAGCGCTGCGCCTTCGGTGGGTACCGACAGGGCAGTAGTCACTCCACGCTTGATGGTTTCGCTCGGGGTGTTGGCGGAGGCCGAGAACACCGCGTCCACTTCACCCGACACCAGCAGCGACACTGCGTCGCCCGAAGAGGCGGCAAACACCCGGCACTGATCACGGTACGGCTTTAGTTTTTCGAAGGCATCGTTGAATTCGGCGCGGGTCAGGTTGGGGTACTTGTCGCCGTAGCCTGCGATGGTCGCGATCAGCGACCAGTTCGAGGTGCCATCATCGACAAAGGTCAGTTTTCCCTTGAGTTTCGGGTCCAGCAGGTCGGTGTATTGGGTAGGTTTTTTGACGTTCTTGGGGTTGTAGATAATGGTGTTCATGCCCCACAGCAACGGGATGCCCCATTGCTTGCCGTCCCAGTACCAGCGGCTGCCCTTGTAGAACAGCGCGAGGGTATTGTCGGCGGAATAGTTGGGGATCTTCGTGGTGTCGATGGCCTTGAGCAGACCCATTTCCTGATAGATCTTTTCGTAGCCCAGGGCGTACATGGTCAGGTCGAGTTGCACCGGATCGGAGCCTGCCAACCGTGCGGTGATGTCGTCCTGGTTGCTGGCATAGCTGGAGCGCACGGTGACGTTGCGCTGCTTGCGCCAGTCGGCGAGTTCGGCGTCGCCGGTTTCACCTTCCCAGCCGAGGATTTCCAGGTGGCCGGTGGTGGCGGCAAATGCGCTGGGCACGAACGAGCCGAGGTACAAGCCTGCGGCAGAGGCGGCAGCGCCCAGCAGAAACGAGCGTCGTTTCAAGCTGAGGGAATTGAAGTCTATGCCGGTCAAACCATAACCCGTCTCTATTTGTTTTTTCATTTCGAGTTCCTGCCTGGGGTGGTGGGTGCGAACGTTGAGCGACTTGCAAGGCGTGGGCCCGGCGGTGTGGCCGGGTGCTTCCTTTTGTATGCAGTCAGTTGGATCGGCAGTGTTATGGCCAGCATTGACTCCATGCTGCTGGGGAGGGTGGTAAGGCCTCCACTGTTCCGATTGACTCTTCCTTGGCTGGGCGACGCACGCTTTTTCCGGGCTATAGAGTTGCAGGCCTGAAGCGGTGCGCCCAGCGCTTGATAGGCTCGGCTTGTTGTTTTCATGGGTTGAGTATTGAGCCGGGAGGCGGGGGGCTCAATTTCGCAGGGGGGTTAAAAGCGACGCACTCTGACGCATTGAAGTGACCTAATCGGCGCAGGCTTCCGGGTTTGAGTTTTTGGTCGGGGATTGAGTATTAACAATTACTCAAATAGCGGATATACCCCCCAAACCCGGCCCCCCCCAAGCACCTGCGTCAATCTGCGTCTCTTTTACCCAAGGTGCGAAATTGAGCCCACCCCGCACCAGGCGAATACTCCAAGCCTGATCCCCGGCCCAGACGCCGCGCATTCGCTGGAGTGTTAAGTGAAACTCACAGGTGGCCAAATCATCGCCAAGGCACTGAAAGCCAACAGTGTCGACTACGTAGCCGGCATCCCTGGCGACGGCTCCCGGGCCCTGGTCGAAGCATTGCTGACCCCAGGCACCGACATCCCGTTCATCCACGTCATCCAGGCCCACAGTGCCGTCCACCTCGCCGACGGCTACTTCCGCGCGTGCGGGCGCCCCATGGCCGTCGTACTGACCGGTTCGCTGGGCATCGCCTCAGCCCTGGGGGCCCTGGCCACCGCGCACCAGGACGCCTCTGCACTAATGGTCATCAGCAACGCCCAGGCCGAACCGGTATCGGTCAACGTCTTGAAAGACCAGACGACAGTCCAGACGATACAACAGCTACCCCAAGCCCTGCGCCAAGCCTTCGACACCATGCTGAGCGCCCATTCCGGCCCCGTCAGCCTGTCCATCGACGACACCCTCCAACGCGCCTCCACCAACGCCAGCCTGCCACTCGCCACCCTGCGCGCAGAACCCCAACCCACCCCGCGAAAAATAACCGTACTGCGCGAAGGCCGCACCTCACGTTCCGTGCTGGAACACGATGCACTCCTCGTCCTGGGCGCCGGGCCCACACAGCCCAGGGCCCGCGAAATGTTCCCGGTGCATTACCCCGGCAGGCACCTATGCGCCGGCAACCCTGCCACCCTCGGCTGGGCTGTCCCGGCAGCGATCGGCGCCAAGCTCGCCATGCCCGCCCGTCAAGTGGTCTGCGCCATCGGCAGCCGAGACTTCCTGCAGTCAATGCAAGAGATGGCCGTGTGCGTGATGCACAGCATTCCGGTGGTATTCCTGGTCTTCAACCGCAGCGCTGACGACGCTGTGAACGACGTACAAGCCCAGCCCATCGAGCAACACCGGGCCGGTGAATTCAACTTGCCCGATGGCAAGCCCTACGCCCCGGACTTCGCCGGTATCGCCCGCAACTTCGGTTTGGAAGCCTGGCGCGTCGAACACGTTTCACAACTCAACGCGACCCTGGTCAAAGCCCTCAACAGCAAGGGCCCGTCGCTGGTTGAAATGATGACCACGCGCCAACCCCTGCAAGCTCCTCAGTCCTGACCGCCCCAGACGATGGTTGCGTTGTCGCCGGTCATGTATTCACGCACATCCAGCGGGATCGACTGATCACTGGGCAACAGCACCGTTGCATTGCGCAAGTGATGCTTGCGGATCTTGCCCTTGTCCACCAGCCCCAGCGCCATGCGCGTAGAGAAGGGCTGGCGAAACGAGGACGAGGCTACACCCGTCACCAACCCATACAGGAAGCGGATCGGCCGACGATGTTGCGGCGTGAGGATTGAAAACGTCATCTCGTTACGCTGCTTGCCTTCGAAATCCACCATGAACAGGCGATCGCCCAGCAGCAAACAGAACCCGTGGTAGGTAAATGAATAACCGATCTTGCCGCTGCCATCGCGCAACGGAAACCGCTCGACGGTGACGTACTGCACCATCGAATCGGCCCGGTACAGGCAGGTGACAGAACGCAGGATGCGCCCCTTGTAGATCGAGGAATTGTGATAGCGGTAATACACACCCAGATAGTCTTCAAGCACGTCAGCCGACTGTTTGGCCAGCGGCAGGAAATGATTGAACTGCTCCGAGGCCCGCAAGCCGGTCGGCAATTCGTTTTCATAGCCTTCATAGAACTTCTTGAACTCGGCGGGCGGACGGAAAAGGTCTTCCGCTTCCATCATGAAATAGCGCCCGATCTTCTGAAGGATCTTCTGCGACGGAACGTGCTGGCCCACCAGGTACTTGTTGAACTGCTGGCGATTCACATCAACTTTGCGACACATGTCGGCCACTGACCGGCACGACTCGACCAGGGTGCTCAGGTTCTTTTGCACATTGGCCTGCAAGTCACTGCGCGCCTGCTGTCGCTCGGGGTGCGAAGTGGCTGCGGCTAACGACAGGGGGGATGCGTCCGGGCGACTGTGCATTATTATCTCGATGTACTTGGCTGGGTTAAGGCGCCAGTTATTAAAGTTATATCGCAGTTATTGAATAATCCTTCGTATAACCTTAATAACCGTTTCAGCGTTTGAAAATTCGGGTAATTACCAAAGCATCTTTCATGCCGTTTGTTTAAGTTTCTACATGAAGTTTTAGAACCACTGAATGCGTCAGATTGTAAGCGCTTTCGCTGGCTGTTCGGCACCGCCGACAAGCGCGGCATCGTAGTTTTAGTCGCAGAATCGCGGCGCCCAGTAACACATTGAAATGCCGCGGGTAACACCGCGTGCTGCTTGTGAGTGCTTCAGTCCGCGTCAGGTATCACCAAGGGTGCGAAATGGTGGAAACAAACATCACCCTTGATACTCGGCCCCATGCTTTTTGCGGAGGATTGGGTGATGACAAGGTTGACCGGCGACATTCCCGGAAAGCGGCGATTCAAGGTCGGCATGGTGGGTGGCGGGCAGGGCGCTTACTTCGCCAGTTACCACCGTGCCGCGATGCGCCTGTGTAATCGCTTCGACATCGTCGCCGGGGCCTTCTCGTCGGACGCGGACAAATGCCTTGAGGCGGGCGCTGCGCTCAATATTGAAGCCGATCGCATCTACCTGTCGTTCGGGGCCATGGCCGCCGCCGAGTCGCGCCGTCCTGACCCGATTGAGGCGGTGGTCATCGTGACGCCCAACTACCTGCATTTCGAGCCGTGCCGGTTGTTCCTGGAAGCGGGCATTCCGGTGATCTGCGACAAGCCCCTGGTCAACCATCCCCACGAAGCCCTTGAGCTGGCAAACCTTGCCGAGCGTCACGGGACATTTTTTGCGCTGACCTACACCTACCAGGGCTACCCGATGGTCCGGGACGCCCGCAGTCGAATCCAGGCCGGTGAGCTGGGAGAGCTGCGCTTCCTGTATGTCGAATATTTGCTGGAGTGGCTGGCGCCCGGCGTGGCCGGCTTAAGCAACAGCCTGGCGTGGCGCGGTGACCCGCAAAAAGCCGGCCCCACCGGTGCGTTGGGCGACGTCGGCACCCACGCGTTCAACCTGCTGGAGTTTCTTTCCGGGCAGCGCTGCAACCAGCTCAACGCCAAGTTGACCAGCGTGGTGCCGGGTTGGGGCCTGGACGACACCTGCGTGGTGCAACTGGAGTTCGACGGCGGTATAGACGGCTTGTTGTGGGCCAGCTTCGCGGCGCCTGGGCATCGCAACGGCTTACGCTTCAAGATCGTCGGCAGCCTGGCCTCGCTCGAATGGCGCCAGGAGTCACCGGAAACCCTGCTGTTCACACCCATCGACGGCGCCGACCGCATTTATCGGCGTGGCCAGGCAGACAATATGCCCCAGACGCTGGACTTCACCAGCCTACCGGCGGGCAATACCGAGGGCTATCTGGAAGCGCTGGCGGTGTTGTACGCCGACTTCGCCGACGCCCTGGAGGCAGGGGCGCAGTGGCGCACGGCGACCAGCGTGCCGTTGCCGGATATCCAGGAGGGCGTACGCGGGGTGCTGTTGTCCCAGGCCTGCGTCGAATCCCACCAGCGGCGTGCCTGGGTGCCGTTCCCGCTGTAATTGAATTCATGCGTGGCATCGCCGCGCAACCACCGAGTTGAGCGTTCCGCTCACCATAACGCTGTTGAGGAAAAGCAATGTCAAGCGAACTGCATAGCGCCGCGTATTCGGTACTGCTTCCCGCGTTCGGGGATTTGCACCTGGACGACAATGTGCGCCGTTACCTGAGCCGTGGTGGTGTGTCCCTGTTGCTCGGGGAAACTCGCGATGAATACGTTGGCCGAGGCATGAGCCCGGCGCGCAAGGCAGCCGAGTCCAAGGCTGATTTTGTCAATGTCGTTAAGGAAGCTACGGCTTTGGCGGGTTCTGCGGTATTGATCGCTGTAGACCAGGAACTCGGCGGGATCGAGCGCCTGCACCAACTGGTCCCGGCGGTCGCTTCCCGGGCGCAGCTCCAGGGCCTCAGTGCCCAGGACATCGAGCAACGGTGCTTCGAGATGGCCACCGTGGCCCGTGAGTTGGGGGTGAATCTGTTTCTGGCGCCGATCGTGGACGTGGTCACCGGCGCCAATCCGTGGCTGCATAACCGTCACCTCGGCGCCGACCCGGTGGAAGTCAGCCGGGTGTCCTGCGCGTTTATTCGTGGGGTGCAGCGCGCCGGTGTGATCGCCACCGCCAAGCACTTCCCCGGGCATTACGTCACCGAACACGACCCGGCCATTGCCGAAGCTACCGTGCCGTGTTCGCTGGAATTGCTGCATGACAACCTTGAAGTGTTCAAGCAGGTCATCGCCACCGGCGTGAAAGCCATCATGCCAGGCCCGGCGGTGTTCCCTGCGATTGATGCCGATCACTCGGCCTCCACCTCATCCAAGGTTATCGGCGTACTGCGCGACACCCTCGGCTTCGAAGGCCTGATCATTTCCGATGATCTGGACGCGGTTTCCATTCTGCGCGGCAACACCATTCCCTACACCGCTGTCGCGTCGTTGGTGGCCGGTGCGCACCTGTTGCTGGTTTCCAGCGAGTCCGGCCTGGACAGCATCGCCGATGCGATCGTCGCCGCCGTTCACGAAGGCACGCTGGATCGCCAGGTGTTGCTGGATGCAGCCGCCAGGGTCCGCCAGTTGGCAATCGCGACCCAGGGGACTAACCATGAGCGCGAATGAAGGCAAGGCCTACGGCGTGCTGTTCCCGGTGTTGCTGGACGTACAGATGACGGATGACGTGCGCCGGTTTCTCGGGAATGGCGGGCGCAGTCTGTTGTTTGGCGAGACGGGCGAGGAATACATCAGCGGAAAAATGAGCGCCAGCCGCCTGGAAGCCGAAACCCTGGACACCTGGCAACGCTTTACCGGCACGGCCACCGCGCTCGGCGGGCCGCTGCTGCTGGCGGCAGACGCCGACATCTGCGCCGTGCACCGCTTGCAAGGGATCACCCCGGCGCTGCCTGAACCCGACGTTGCAAGGGCGATGGACTGCGCCGCGCTGGAGCAGGCCTGCTTCAAGGTTGCGACCGCCGTGCGGGAGACCGGGGTCAATCTGTTGCTGTCGCCGACGGCGGATGTTGTTGGCGGCCCCAATGTGTGGCTGGCAGGGCGTACGCTTTCGGACGACGTGCAGCAGACCGCGGCGATGGTCGGTGCGTATGTGCGTGGCGTGCGGCGGGCCGGGCTGGCCAGCACCCTGAAGCACTTCCCTGGGCATCCGGTGTTGTTTCAGCAGCCATCGACCGAGACGGCGGTGGTCAGCGAATCCATGAAGCAACTGCGTGCCTATTGGCCGGGGTTCCAGGCCGGGATCGACGCGGGAGCGGATGCGGTGATGATGGGCCCGGCGATATTCGCCGCGTGCACACCGCCCACGGCGGCATCGGTATCGCCGGAATTGATCGGCGTGTTGCGCCAGGAGTTGGGCTTCAAGGGGCTGGTGATGACCATCGACCTCGATCACCGCTCGACCATTGGCCAGATGTCACTCGGCGAGGTCGCAGTGGCAGCGTTGAATGCCGGAGCTGACCTGCTGCTGATTTCTGCCGGTGCCATGCCGCAGGTGCCGCAAATCGCTCGGGCGATTGTCACCGCCGTCGCCCGGGGCACCTTGCCCCAGGCTCGGCTGGACGCTGCGGCGCTGGCCGTGGGTGCCTTGGCTGATCGTTATTCAACCGTAGGAGCTTCATATGGCAACCCAAAATAATATTCTCGCCCTGCATTCCACCGTCGCCAAACACTCGACCCTGGCGATGGATATCGACATCGCAGAGGCACTGGGTTTTGACGCGCTGGAGATAAACAGCGGCAAGCTGGAAGCGTATCTGCAGGCTGGCTATACCGAGTTGGAGCTTCAAGCACTGCTCAAAGACGTGCCTGTCACCGGCATCGGCTACCTGCGGGATATCGAGCGCCAGGGTGCCGAGCGCGATGACCTGTTCAAGGAAGCTGAACGGCTATTTGAGTTAGCAATCCTGGCCGGCGCCAAAGGCGTACAAGTGCTCACCGGCCCGATCAATGTGCAGGCGGTGATTGATTTCCAGGCGACGGGCAAGAGCGCCCATTACTCGGGCTTGCTGGGCCTGGATCAAGCCGAACAGTACGCTCGCACGGCCAGCAACCTGGCGGAGCTGGCCGATGTGGCCAAGCAATACGGCCTGCTGCTTTATCTCGAAGCGCTGTCCTGGACGCCACTCAATACCCTGGACCACCAACTGCAACTGATCGAACGCACAGGGCGCAGCAACGTGAAGATGGTGATCGACTACTGGCATTGCTTTACCAGCGGCGTTACTCCTGCGGACGTCGCCAGGCTCGACAAGGGCGTGATCTACGGCGTGCATGTCTGCGACTCGCTGGCCTTCGAAGGCGGCATCCCGAATGAAGAAGTGCTGCGCGATGTTCCCACCGGCAGTGGGGTGCTCGACCTGGCCGAGTGGACCGCCGCGGTAAAGGCTACCGGTTACGTCGGGTGGTGGAGTTGTGAGTTGTTCTGCAAAAAACAGCAGCAGCAAAACAGCTACGTCGTCGCCGAACAATTGAAGACGCTGTTAACCGGCCTGGTCGGTCGATAACGCGCGTTTTAACACTGGCTGAATACTAAAAAGATCTGAGGTTGTCATGGTGGATTTCATCGTAATCGGGGGCGGCTCCACAGGCTGCACGGTCGCATCGCGCCTGAGCGAGGAGGAAGGCGCGTCAGTGGTGCTGTTCGAGGAAGGGCCGCGCGATCGCAGCCCGTACATCCATATTCCCGGCGCCTACTACAAGACTGCCCAGGGCCCGCTGCTCAAGCGCTATGCCTGGGAGCCCACCGAGGACCAGCACCGCAGCGAAACGCCGACCATGGTCCAGGCCAGCGTGCTCGGCGGCGGCAGCTCGGTGAACGCGATGATTTACATCCGTGGCGTGCCCGCCGACTACGATGGCTGGGCCGAGCAGGGGGCAGCCGGCTGGTCGTACAAGGACGTGCTGGCGTACTTCAAAAAGGCTGAAGACAACGAGCGTTTCTGCAATGAGGTACACGGTGTCGGCGGGCCGTTGGGCGTGTCGGACCCGATCAATATTCACCCCTTGACCAAGGTTTGGCTGCGCGCCTGCCAGCAGTACGGATTGCCCTATAACGACGACTTCAACTCGGGCCAGCCCGAAGGCTGCGGGCTGTACCAGATCACCGCCAAGAACGGTTTTCGCAGCAGCGCCGCCGTGGCCTACCTGGCGCCCGCCAAGTCGCGCAAGAACCTGACGGTGAAGACCGGTTGCCGGGTGCTGCGTATCCTGATGCAGGGTAACAAGGCTGTTGGTGTCGAATACCTGGAGAAGGGCGTGCGCCAGGTGATGCACGCCGACAAGGAAATCGTCCTGTCCTCCGGCGCGATCAACTCACCCCGGTTGTTGATGTTGTCCGGGATCGGGCCCGCCGCGCAGTTGGAGAAACACGGGATTAAAGTTGTTCAGGATTTGCCCGGCGTGGGGCAGAATCTGCAGGACCATATCGAAATATCGCTGGTGTATGAACTGACCGGCCCCCACAGCTATGACAAATACAAAAAGCCCTGGTGGAAACTCATGGCGGGCTTGCAGTACGCGCTGTTCAGACAGGGTCCGGCGGCGTCGAACCTGATTGAAGGCGGGGCGTTCTGGTGGGGCGACAAGACGGCGGCGCATCCGGATATCCAGTATTTCATGGTGGTGGGCGCGGGCATCGAGGAGGGCGTGGATTCGGTGCCCGGCGGCAATGGCTGTACCTTGAACCTGGGGCAGATACGGCCAAGGTCCAGGGGTTATGTGGAGCTGTATTCAGCCGACCCGATGTCACCGCCACGCATTGTGCCTAACTATTTTTCCGATCCGTACGACATCGAAAGCCTGGTGGACGGTTGTCTGATTGGCGAACAGATCATGGCCCAGGCGGCTTTCAAACCCTATGTGGCACGGCGGCATGTACCGGATGTGAGCGTACGTTCGCGAGAAGCCATGAGGAAATTCTGTCACCAGGAAGCCCATGCCGCGCTGCACCCTTCGGGCACCTGCCGCATGGGGGTAGATAAACAGGCGGTGGTTGGGCCGGATCTCAAGGTGCATGGCATCGAGGGGCTGCGAGTGGCCGACGCGTCGATTATGCCAACGCTGATTTCAGGTAACCCCAACTCGGTGTGCATCATGATCGGCGAAAAGGTCGCCGACATGATCAAAAGCACCCGATAGGATTGCCGAATGCGGACATTTCCGCTCACTCCTATCGCGTCAGTCTCCCGAGCGGCCATCGATCCAGAAGGGGGACAGAACGTCTGTGCGTGGTCTACCAGCTCGAAGAGCCGAGTGTTTCTGCGATGGCCTAAATTCGTTGGTTGTGAGTTGTGCCCTTTAGGGTGTCGGAGTGTGATCGGCGAATAAACCGGACAGGACCTTTTTGCTGAGCACCGGTGCTATCGCACTACAGGAAGACCAGGACACCGCGATGGAAGGCAGTACACCATTCCGTCGTGATGTCTTCGCACAGGGCTGACGGGTTGGCATTTGCTTCAGGCCTGGCCGATGCTTTTGAAGCTCGACGCCGCATACGTTGCAAGTATTCAGGCTCAGGTTGAGTCTTCCGAAGAGTGGCCTGCAAACATCCTCGTGCAAGCATTGCAGAATGATCCAAAGGAGCGCTTCGATCATGCCGGTGTATTTCAGAAGGCATTGAGCGAATCCACGCCGGACACCTCTGCCAGTTTTGAATGTGATAACCAGCGGCTGGACGTTTTCTGCCAGTGCCGGTCCTAAGATCGGCTACTTCCGCCATAGAGGGCCGTAGAGGCCGCCGCTATCGCCTTGGAGCCTTTCCAGCCCACGCGATGGTGTGGGGTTTTGGAGATGCTGAGGCGAGTACAAAACCCGTGAACTCTTTTTTCCGCAAATCTAGGTCCCCGAGCATGTAGCTCGCGATGGCGGTTCGGTAAACAACCGCGTTTGCGTTAGTTGCGCCCCCTGAAAGACAACGATGCTCTCAAGCTTCTCAAGGGCCCATTCACTTCGACCGCTGACCGTCGGAGGACACATCATGTGGACATGCTCGACCACAACGTCTTTTACCTCGGAAAGGTAGTGCTGCAATTCATACGCGCATTCGATCACTGCAGCACGGTTTTTTCACCCGTGCGAATAGACGTGATGATAGCGATGAAGCAAAGACCTTCAATTTCGCCGTGAGTCGAGGTGCGAACCTCTTGATGGGCTGGGTAAAAAACGAAAATCACTCAATGCACCGCCTCTCCAATCACCTGCTCTGCACAACCATTCCTCAGCTAAGTCTTTGCTTATTCAAGCGAATCCCGGACAATCGCGCCCCTGTTTCGGTCGCGGCGCTGCCTGTCAGGTTTTTCTGACTCGCCCCGACTGAGTGAATGCGGAGATCCGAACGGATGAATGATCAGGCCAATAGTGTCGACGAACGCTACGCAACGACACCTGCAACCCTCACAAGCTGGAGCCGCCAGGACACCACCTGGATGCTCGGGCTGTTCGGTACGGCCATCGGCGCCGGCACCTTGTTCCTGCCGATCAACGCGGGCCTTGGCGGCTTCTGGCCGTTGGTGATCCTCGCGCTGCTGGCGTTCCCGATGACGTTTTTCGCTCACCGTGGCCTGACCCGCTTTGTACTCTCGGGCCGTGAAGGCTCGGACATCACCGACGTGGTCGAGGAACACTTCGGCCTCAAGGCCGGTGCCGCGATTACCTTGCTGTACTTCTTCGCGATCTTCCCGATCCTGCTGATCTACAGCGTGGCGCTGACCAACACTGTCAGCAGCTTCATGGAGCATCAACTGCACATCGCGCCGCCGCCGCGGGCGATCCTGTCGCTGGTGCTGATCCTCGGCCTGCTGGCCGTGGTGCGTTGCGGCGAGCAGGTGATCGTCAAGGCCATGAGCCTGATGGTGTATCCGTTTATCGTGGCGTTGCTGTTCCTGGCCGTGTACCTGGTGCCGCACTGGAATGGCGGCATCCTCAGCACCGCCAGTACCGTGCCGGCCCCGTCGGCGCTGCTGCATACTCTATGGCTGGCAATTCCGGTGATGGTGTTCTCGTTCAACCACTCGCCGATCATCTCGGCCTTCGCGGTGGACCAGAAGCGCCAGTACGGCGAACACGCGGAAGAGCGCAGCTCGCAGATCCTGTCCCGGGCGCACATCCTGATGGTGGTGATGGTGCTGTTCTTCGTGTTCAGTTGCGTCCTGACCCTGTCCCCGGCGCAGTTGGCCGAAGCCAAGGCGCAGAACCTGTCGATCCTGTCGTACCTGGCGAACCACTTCAGCAACCCGACCATCGCGTTCGCCGCGCCGCTGATCGCGTTTGTGGCGATTGCCAAGTCGTTCCTGGGCCACTACATCGGCGCCAGTGAAGGCCTCAAGGGCCTGGTGCTCAAAAGCGGCCGTCGTCCGGCTGCCAAGACCCTGGACCGCATGACGGCTGCCTTCATGCTGGTGGTGTGCTGGATCGTCGCCACTCTCAACCCGAGCATCCTCGGCATGATCGAGACCCTGGGCGGGCCGATCATTGCGTCGATCCTGTTCCTGATGCCGATGTACGCGATCCGCAAGGTACCGGCGATGGCCAAGTACCGTGGCCAGGCGTCCAACGTGTTTGTGACGGCGGTGGGCCTGGTGGCGATTACCGCGCTGATTTACTCGCTGATGTCCTGACAGCACCCGGTTTCAGTGCAATGATCACGGCCAATTCGCAGACTGCGGATTGGCCGTTTTTTTTGCCAGGGAATTAGGGATTGAACATCAAGCCTGAGAGCGACTCCACGCCGAACCGTGCACAAGACTTGCTGGCCGGCCTGTCCATCGCCGGCTTGCTGCTGCCCGAGGCCGTGGCCTATTCCAGCATCGCCGCGTTGCCGCCCCAGGCAGGCGTGATCGCCTTGTTCGCCGGGTTACTGTGCTACGGCCTGTTCGGTACCAGCCGCTTCGCGATCGTCTCCGCCACGTCATCCTCGGCAGCGGTGCTGGCGGCAGCCACCGCGACGCTGGCGGGGGACGACCCGACACTCAGGTCGAGCCTGGCAATGGGCCTGGTAATGGTGACCGGGGCGTTTTTCCTGCTGGCCGGGTTGCTCAAGCTGGGCGGGCTGACCTCGTTTATCGCCAAGCCGGTGCTGCGTGGCTTTGCCTTCGGGTTGGCGTTGACGATCATCCTCAAGCAACTGGCCAGCGTGGTGGGCGTACACCTGACCGATAACAACCTGATTCGCTTCCTGCCCCAACTCCTGGAGCAACTGCCTCGTTGGAACTGGGCCGCCGCAGCAGTCGCGGGTGTCGCATTGCTCTTGCTGTGGCTGTGCGCGCGGGTCCGGCGCCTGCCGGGCGGATTGCTGGTGGTGATCCTCGGGATAGCCGCCGGCCAGTGGCTGGATTTGCAGGCCCATGGCGTGGCATTGATCGGTGTGATCGACCTGCACCTGGAGTTTGCGCACCTTCCGGTATTGCCGTTCGCCGACTGGCTGCGCCTGGGGGAGCTGGCGTTTGCCATGGTGATGATTCTTTACGCCGAGTCCTACGGCTCCATCAGCTCATTCGCCCTCAAGCATGGCGATCGCGTGTCATCCAACCGTGACCTGCTGGCGCTGGGGGCCGCCAACCTGTTGTCCGGGTTGTTTCAGGGCATGCCCACAGGCGCCGGTTATTCGGCGACGTCGGCCAATGAGGCAGCGGGCGCCAATTCCCGACTGGCGGGGGCGGTCGCGGCGCTGGTGGTGTTGCTGATTGTCCTTACAGTGCTGCCGTTAGTTGCACTGACGCCGGAGCCGGTGCTCGCCGCCATCGTTATCTACGCCTTGGGTCGGGGCTTGAGCCTGCAACCCTTGGGCCGCTATTTCTCCTGGCGGCGCGACCGGTTGCTGGTGATTTGCGCGGTGGCGGCGGTGTTGGTGCTCGGCGTGCTGGACGGTCTGCTGGTGGCGGTTGGCATCAGCGTGGTGTTGATGCTGCGCCAGATGTCGTCGGCGGATGTGCGTGAGCTGGGGCGCATTGACGGTGGGCATGATTTTGTCGACTTGCTGCATCACCCGAGCGCCGAACAGATCCCGGGTGTTCTGATCGTGCGGCCCAGCGAAGCGCTGTTCTTTGCGAATGCCGAGCGAGTGCTGGGGGCGGTGTTGAGCCTGATGCGGCACGCTACGTTACCGGTGCACACGGTGGTGCTTAGCCTGGAAGAATCGCCTGACCTCGATGGCACCAGCATTGAGGCGTTGCAGGCGTTTTTCGTCCAGGTGCAAGGGGAGGGCAAGTGCCTGGTGCTGGCCCGCGTACGGCATGAGGCGCAGGAGGTGTTGCAGACGTTGCCTGAAGCGTGCGCGCCGCAGGTGCTGATCAGCGGGTTGAGTGTCGATGGTGCGGT
Source organism: Pseudomonas sp. LBUM1641 (assembly GCF_059716235.1). Classification (NCBI taxonomy): domain Bacteria; kingdom Pseudomonadati; phylum Pseudomonadota; class Gammaproteobacteria; order Pseudomonadales; family Pseudomonadaceae; genus Pseudomonas; species Pseudomonas sp. LBUM1641. The sequence goes on along the minus strand of NZ_CP166815.1, from coordinate 4,086,104 downwards.
GCAACTCGCCTTGCAACCCACCGCCTGAATGCAAAAAGCCCCGACTAGTCGGGGCTTTTTATTGAAGCGAGGCTTAACGGCGGCGGAACAACGGCAACGGTTCATCCGTCGCGGCCTGGTACGTCACCGAGAAATCCTTGAGGCTTTCCAGCGCTTCATACGGGTCTTTGTCTGCGCGCAAGGCGAAGGCATCGAACCCGCAACGGCGCAGGTAGAACAACTGGTCGCGCAGCACATCACCAATCGCGCGCAGCTCGCCCTTGTAACCATAACGGTCACGCAGCAGGCGGGCGTTGGAGTAGTTGCGACCGTCGGTGAAGGCCGGGAAGTTCAGGGCGATGACCTGGAAGTGCTCCACGTCATCACCGATCTCTTCGGCTTCTTCATCGGCGTCCAGCCACACACCCAGGCCGCCGTCGCGGGCCTTGAGGGCGTGAGCGTGCTCGCGCCACAGGGCCAGCGGCACGATCAGGTCGTCGCAGTTGGAGATGCCATCGAAGCTCGCGTCCTTGGGCAGCAGGTGCCAGGTTTCGTCGAGGACTTCGTTGTTCTTAATGATTCGCTGCATAGACGCGCTCCTTGAACAGGTCAATGCCGATGCGCTGGTAGGTGTCGATGAAACGCTCATCTTCGGTGCGCTGTTCAACGTACACATCGATCAGCTTGCCGATCACGTCAGGCATGGCTTCCTGGGCGAAGGACGGGCCGAGGATCTTGCCCAGGCTCGCATCGCGGCTGGCGCTGCCACCCAGGGACACTTGGTAGAATTCTTCGCCTTTCTTGTCCACGCCCAGGATGCCGATGTGGCCGACGTGGTGGTGACCACAGGCGTTCATGCAACCGGAGATGTTCAGGTCCAGTTCGCCGATGTCGAACAGGTAGTCCAGGTCGTCGAAACGGCGCTGGATCGATTCGGCAATCGGGATCGACTTGGCGTTGGCCAGGGAGCAGAAGTCGCCGCCCGGGCAGCAGATGATGTCGGTCAGCAAGCCGATGTTCGGCGTGGCAAAACCCTGCTCGCGCAACTCGCCCCACAGGGTGAACAGCTGAGACTGTTCGACGTCGGCGAGGATGATGTTCTGCTCGTGGGAGGTGCGCAGTTGGCCGAAGCTGTAACGCTCGGCCAGATCGGCGACGCCGTCCAGTTGCTTGTCGGTGATATCGCCCGGTGCAACACCGGTAGGTTTCAGCGACAGGGTCACGGCCACATAGCCCGGCTTTTTGTGGGCCAGGGTGTTGCGGGTGCGCCAGCGGGCGAAACCCGGGTGCTGCTGGTCGAGCTCGGCCAACTCGGCGTCCTGATTGCTCAGGGCCTTGTAGTCCGGGTCGACGAAATGTTTGGCGACGCGGTGCACTTCGGCTTCGGTCAGGGTGGTCTGGCCGCCGCGCAGGTGCTCCATCTCGGCGTCGACCTTCTGGGCAAACACCTCAGGGGTCAGCGCTTTGACCAGGATCTTGATCCGGGCCTTGTACTTGTTGTCACGACGGCCGTAGCGGTTGTAGACCCGCAGGATCGCGTCGAGGTAGCTCAACAGGTCCTGCCACGGCAGGAATTCGTTGATGAACGCACCGACCACCGGCGTACGGCCAAGGCCACCGCCGACGAGAACACGGAAGCCCAGCTCGCCAGCAGCGTTATGCACGGGCTCCAGGCCGATATCGTGCACTTCGATGGCTGCGCGGTCCGAGGTCGAGCCGTTGATGGCGATCTTGAACTTGCGTGGCAGGTAGGCGAATTCCGGGTGGAAGGTGGTCCATTGACGGACGATTTCACACCACGGGCGCGGGTCGATCAGCTCGTCAGCGGCGACGCCGGCGAACTGGTCGGTGGTGACGTTGCGCAGGCAGTTACCGCTGGTCTGAATGGCGTGCATCTGCACGGTGGCCAATTCAGCCAGGATGTCCGGCACGTCTTCCAGGGCCGGCCAGTTGAACTGCACGTTCTGGCGGGTACTGATGTGGGCGTAGCCCTTGTCGAAGTCGCGGGCAATCTTGGCCATCATGCGCGTCTGACGGGAAGTCAGTTGGCCATAAGGCACGGCAACCCGCAGCATCGGCGCAAAGCGCTGAACATAAAGGCCATTTTGCAGGCGCAGAGGGCGGAACTCTTCTTCGCTCAGTTCGCCTGCCAGATAGCGTCGGGTCTGATCACGGAACTGCTTGACGCGGTCCTCGATGATGCGCTGATCGTATTCGTCGTATACGTACATATAGGTCCTGTTCTCGGCAAATCTGCGCGCACGGCCGCGCACTCCCAACGGAGCCGGCGCACGATACCAGTTTGCGTTTATGCGCAAAAGTGATGTTTGAGTATATGCAAATAACCAAATCGACTAATGAGAACTGTTATCGCGATACCCACATTTGTCATGCGGGCAATCATGATCTTTACTGTGCTCGTGTCTTTATGCAATCACCTATAAAACCGACAAGAGGCGATGCTATGAGCAATCCGACCAAAGCCCGCAAAAGTGACAGCAGTGTCGATGCCTGGGCCATTCTGTTCTTGATTATCTTGGTGGTTTCCACTGCCGTGTTCTGGGTCAGCCATCAATAAAAGGACGTTACCGAGCCCTGCTGCCCGACAATCGGCAATTAGCCGAGATTGATCGGCCCGATGCCATTATCATGGGCCGTCATTTCCAAGGGCTCAGAAAACGATGTTGAAGGTTCTCTGCAAGTGCTTGCTGGTGCTGAGCATGCCGTTCTGGGCTGTTGCCCAGGCGACGTCGGTGGTGTTTCTCAACCCTGGCAATTCGACTGAGGCCTTCTGGGTCAGCTACGCGCAATTCATGCAGGCCGCCGCCAGGGACCTCGGCCTGGATTTGCGTGTGCGCTATTCCGAGCGCAACCCCGAGGCCACACTGGTGCAGGCCCGTGAGGCGTTGCAAGGAACAGACCGTCCGGACTACCTGGTGCTGGTCAACGAGCAGTACATCGCGCCACAGATCCTGCGCCTGTCCCAGGGCAGCGGGGTCAAGCTGCTGATCGTCAATAACGCCCTGACCGCCGACCAGACTCAACTGCTGGATGCCGGCAAATACCCCAACTGGATCGGCAGCATGGTGGCCAACGATAAAGAAGCCGGCTACCTGATGCTCAAGGAACTGCTGCGCCTGCATGGCCCGGTTACCGAAGGCCAGACACTTGACCTGCTGGCGTTCTCCGGCGCCAAGACCACCCCTGCGGCGCAACTGCGTGAGGAGGGCCTGCGCCGGGCGCTGGTGGATTACCCCCAGGTGCGCCTGCGCCAGCTGGTGTATGGCGAATGGAGCCGCCAACGCGCCTTCGAGCAGGCCACGCAGTTGTTCAAGCGCTACCCGCAGACGGCACTTGTGTGGTCAGCCAATGACGAGATGGCGCTGGGCGCGATGGATGCGCTGCAAGAAGACGGGCGCACGCCGGGAAAGGACGTGTTGTTCAGCGCGGTCAACAGCTCGCCTGAAGCCCTCCAGGCACGGCTCGATGGCCGGCTCAGTGCCTTGGTGGCTGGGCACTTTACTGTCGGCGGCTGGGCGATGGTGGTGGTGCATGACGATGCCTTGGGGCTGGACATGGCCGGGCATGGCGGGCGTGAGCGCAAACTCGGGCTGTTTCAATTGATCGACCCGGCCCTCGCCGCCCAGCTATTGCAGGTGCATGGGCGCGAGGATTACGGGGTGGATTTTCGCGCGCTGTCAGCGCAGGGCAAGCCGGCGGATTACCGTTACCCGTTCAGCCTGCAACTGCTGATGCATTGACCGGGTTCAAACACCGGCCAGGTGCAACACCAGCTTGACGATGCCAAACAGGGTCAAGGCAAAGACGGCGGTGAACAGGATGCCCAGCACTACAAAGTGGCTGGGCTTACCGTGGGTGAAGTCGCGGGCACGGTTTTTCCCGCTTTGCACGCCGAAGGCGGCGGCCATCACGCTGTGGAGCATTTGCCAGAACGTCGGTGGCTTGTGGTTGGCTGGATCGTCCATACATCCCCCAGTGAAGGTGTGTATGGACAGCATAGTCAATCCAGCAATTAGTTGTCGTAACCCAGGTTCGGTGCCAGCCAGCGTTCGGTCACGTTCAGGTCCTGGTCCTTGCGGGCGGTGTAGCTCGCCACCTGGTCCTTGTCGATCTTGCCCACCGCAAAGTACTGCGCCTGCGGGTGAGCGAAATACCAGCCACTGACTGCCGCTGCCGGGAACATCGCGTAGTGCTCGGTGAGGAACACGCCGCTGCGGCCGGCCTGCATTTCGCGGGCTTCAGGGTCCAGCAGTTGGAACAACTGGGCCTTCTCGGTGTGATCCGGGCACGCCGGGTAGCCCGGGGCAGGGCGGATACCGCTGTATTGCTCCTTGATCAGTGCTTCGTTATCCAGCACTTCGTCCTTGGCGTAGCCCCAGTGTTCTTTACGCACTTGCTGGTGCAGCCACTCGGCGCACGCCTCGGCCAGGCGGTCGGCCAACGCTTTAACCATGATCGAGTTGTAGTCGTCGCCAGCGTCCTGGTAAGCCTTCGCGACTTCTTCAGCGCCGATGCCGGCGGTGGTGATAAAGCCACCGATGTAGTCGGTCACGCCGCTGTCTTTAGGCGCGACGAAGTCGGCCAGGGAGAAGTTCTGCTTGCCGTCGGTCTTGATGATTTGCTGGCGCAGGTGGTGCAGCTTGGCAATCGGCTGGCCATCGTCGCCATAGACTTCCAGGTCATCGTCCTGCACCTGGTTGGTCGGCCAGAAGCCGAACACGGCGCGGGCGCTGATGAGTTTTTCGTCGATCAGCTTCTTGAGCATTTCCTGGGCGTCGGCGTACAGCGAGGTCGCGGCTTCACCCACGACTTCATCGGTGAGGATGCGCGGGAACTTGCCGGCCAGGTCCCAGGAGATAAAGAACGGCGTCCAGTCGATGTACTCGGCCAGGACGTTGAGGTCGATATTGTCCAGCACCCGGGCACCGGTAAACGTCGGCTTGACTGGCGTGTAGCTGCTCCAGTCGAACTGTGGCTTCTTGGCGATGGCGGCCGGGTAGCTCAGGCGTTCGGTGCGGGCGCTGCGGTTGGCGGTGCGCTCGCGAACGTCGATGTATTCCAGGCGGGTTTTTTCAACGAACGCCGGCTTCAATTCCTTCGACAGCAACTGCGTTGCCACGCCCACGGCGCGGGAGGCGTCGGTGACGTAGATCACCGCGTCGTTGCTGTATTTCGGCTCGATCTTCACCGCCGTGTGGGCCTTGGAGGTGGTGGCGCCACCGATCATCAGCGGCAGGTGGAAATCCTGGCGCTGCATCTCGCGGGCGACGTGCACCATCTCGTCCAGGGACGGGGTGATCAGCCCGGACAGGCCGATGATGTCGCACTTCTGTTCCTTGGCCACCTGCAGGATTTTCTCGGCCGGGACCATCACGCCCAGGTCGACGATGTCATAGCCGTTGCAACCCAGCACCACGCCAACGATGTTCTTGCCGATGTCGTGCACGTCGCCCTTCACCGTGGCCATCAGGATCTTGCCCTTGGCTTCCGGCTTGTCGCCTTTTTCCAGCTCGATAAACGGAATCAAGTGGGCCACGGCCTGCTTCATCACCCGGGCGGATTTCACCACCTGGGGCAGGAACATTTTGCCGGCGCCGAACAGGTCGCCGACGATGTTCATGCCGGACATCAACGGGCCTTCAATCACCTCGATCGGGCGCTTGAACGACTGCCGGGATTCCTCGGTGTCTTCAACGATGTGGGTGGTGATGCCCTTGACCAGCGCGTGTTCCAAGCGCTTGTTGACTTCCCAGCCACGCCATTCCTCAGTCTCGGCTTCCTTGACGCTGCCGTCGCCTTTGTACTTGTCGGCAATGGCGAGGAGGGCGTCGGTGCCTTCCGGGGTGCGGTTGAGCACCACGTCTTCCACCGCGTCGCGCAGCTCGGCCGGGATCTGATCGTAGATCTCCAGCTGGCCGGCGTTGACAATACCCATGGTCAAGCCGTTGCGGATCGCGTACAGCAGGAACACCGAGTGGATCGCTTCACGCACCGGGTTATTGCCACGGAACGAGAACGACACGTTGGACACGCCGCCGGAAGTCAGCGCATACGGCAGCTCGTCGCGGATGTAGGCGCAGGCATTGATGAAGTCGACGGCGTAGTTGTTGTGCTCTTCGATACCGGTGGCGACCGCGAAGATGTTCGGGTCGAAGATGATGTCTTCCGGCGGGAAGCCGACTTCATTCACCAGGATGTCGTAGGAGCGTTTGCAGATTTCTTTCTTGCGCGCTTCGGTGTCGGCCTGGCCGGCTTCGTCGAACGCCATTACCACCACCGCCGCGCCGTAACGCTTGCACAGCTTGGCGTGGTGAATGAACTGCTCCACGCCTTCCTTCATGCTGATGGAGTTGACGATGCCCTTGCCCTGAATGCACTTCAGGCCGGCCTCGATCACTTCCCACTTGGAGGAGTCGATCATGATCGGCACGCGGGAGATGTCCGGCTCGCCGGCAATCAGGTTGAGGAAGGTCACCATGGCCTTCTTCGAATCCAGCATGCCTTCGTCCATGTTGATGTCGATCACCTGGGCGCCGGCTTCCACCTGCTGCAGGGCGACTTCCAGGGCTTCGGTGTAGTTGTCTTCACGGATCAAACGGGCGAAGCGGGCGGAGCCGGTGATGTTGGTGCGCTCGCCGACGTTGACGAACAACGAGCTGCGGTCGATGGTGAACGGTTCCAGGCCAGACAGGCGGCAGGCCTTGGGAATGTCCGGTATCGGGCGCGGTGCGTAACCGGCCACGGCCTTGGCGATGGCTTCGATGTGGCCCGGCGTGGTGCCGCAGCAACCACCGACGATGTTCAGGAAGCCGCTCTGGGCGAACTCTTCGATGACCTTGGCGGTTTCCGACGGCAGTTCGTCGTACTCGCCGAATTCGTTGGGCAGGCCGGCGTTCGGGTGGGCGGAAACGTGAGTGTTGGCCTTGTTCGACAGCTCTTCCAGGTACGGGCGCAACTCGCTCGCACCCAGGGCACAGTTCAGGCCCACAGACAGCGGCTTGGCGTGGCTGACCGAGTTCCAGAAGGCTTCGGTGGTCTGGCCCGACAGGGTGCGGCCGGAGGCGTCGGTGATGGTGCCGGAGATCATGATCGGCAGCTCGACGTTCAACTCCTCGAACACGCCCTGTACGGCGAAAATCGCGGCCTTGGCGTTGAGGGTGTCGAAAATGGTTTCGATCAGGATCAGGTCGGCGCCGCCCTCGATCAGGCCCTTGGTGGCTTCGGTGTAGTTTTCCACCAGCTCATCGAAGGTCACATTGCGGTAGCCGGGATTGTTCACATCGGGCGACAGCGAGCACGTACGGCTGGTGGGGCCGAGCACGCCGGCGACGAAACGCGGCTTGGCCGGGTTTTCGAGGGTCTTGGCGTCGGCGATCTTGCGCGCGAGGCGTGCGCCTTCTACGTTTAATTCGTAGGCTAGGTCTTCCATGCCGTAGTCGGCCATGGAAATGCGCGTGGCGTTGAAGGTGTTGGTTTCCAGAATGTCGGCGCCGGCATCCAGGTAGGCTTTTTCGATGCCGCCGATCACGTCCGGACGGGTGATCACCAGCAGGTCGTTATTGCCCTTGACGTCGCTCGGCCAGTCGGCGAAGCGTTTGCCACGGTAGTCCTGCTCTTCCAGCTTATAGCTCTGGATCATCGTGCCCATGCCGCCGTCGAGGATCAGGATGCGTTCCTTGAGGGCTTGGTGGAGGGCTTGCAGACGAGCGCTACGATCGGGCATGGGACTACTCTGGTCAGGTATTACGGAGGGCGAAGATCATAACAAACCTGTGCGCCTTTAGAGCATGTGCCGGGTTTGCATGAATATCGCTCATGTTGTCGGGGATGTTACATCGGTAGAATCGCCAGGTTTTTCACCGTACGCATCGAACCGGGACCGGGAACATGTCACTTCGCCTCATCGTCAGCGCCGTTTTTGCGCTGGTCGCTATTACCGCACAGGCAGAAGGTCCCGCTCCGGCGATCTCTTATACCCGTGATATTCAGCCGATCTTCACCGAGAAGTGTGTGGCCTGCCACGCCTGCTATGACTCGGCCTGCCAGCTAAACCTCGGCAGTGCTGAAGGCGCCGCACGTGGCGCGACCAAAGTGCCGGTGTACGACGGCGAACGCAGCCAGGCCAGCCAGCCCACCCGTTTGTTCTATGACGCCTTCGGCAAGGCCGCGTGGCAGCAGAAGGGTTTCTACTCGGTACTGGACGCCCAGGGCAGCCAGGCCGCACTGATGGCGCGCATGCTGGAGTTGGGGCATAACGCACCGTTGCAGCCCAATGCCAAGCTGCCTGACGACATCGTGCTGGGCCTGAACCGCGAAAACACCTGCCCGATGCCGGGGGAGTTCAACGCCTACGCAGGTAGTCATCCCAAGGAAGGCATGCCCCTGGCGGTCACCGGCCTGACCGACCAGCAGTACCAAACCTTGCAGCGCTGGCTGGCCTCGGGTGCACCGATCGACGAACAAGGCCTGGCCCCGAGTGCCAAGGAAGCCCTGCAAGTGCAGCAATGGGAAAACCTGTTCAACCAGCCCGGCGCCCGGGAAAGCCTGGTGGCGCGCTGGTTGTTCGAGCACCTGTTCCTCGCCCACATCTACTTTCAAGGTGGCGAGCCGGGGCATTTCTTCCAGTGGGTGCGTTCGCGCACCCCGAGCGGGCAGCCGATCGACCTGATAAACACCCGTCGCCCCAACGACGACCCGGGCACCCAGGTGTACTACCGCCTGTGGCCGGTGCAGGGTGTGATCGTGCACAAAACCCACATCAGCTACCCGTTCAGCGCCGAAAAAATGGCCCGCATCAAGTCGCTGTTCTACACCGATGACTGGCAGGTGAACGCCTTGCCGGGCTACGGGCCGGGCCGGCGGGCCAACCCGTTCGAGACTTTCGAGGCGATTCCGGTCAAGGCGCGCTACCAGTTCATGCTGGATAACGCCGAATACTTCGTACGCACCTTCATTCGTGGGCCGGTATGCCGGGGCCAAATCGCCACGGACGTAATCCGCGACAACTTCTGGACCCTGTTCCAGGACCCTGACCACGACCTGTACATCACCGATGCCCGCTACCGCGGCCAGGCCACGCCGTTGCTGGCGATGCCGGGGCAGATTGACGATGTGGGCAGCGTGCTCAGCCTGTGGCTTAAATACCGTGACAAGCGCAACGAATACGAAGCGCTGCGCCGAGACAGCTATGCCGACCTGCCACCGCCGAGCTGGGCGTCCCTGTGGGCGGGCAACGATAACGCCTTGCTGAGCATCTTCCGCCACTTCGACAGCGCCTCGGTGACCAAGGGCTTGATCGGCGAAGTGCCGCAAACGATGTGGCTGTTCGACTACCCGCTGCTGGAGCGCACCTATTACCAGCTGGCGGTGAATTTCGATGTATTCGGCAACGTCTCCCATCAGGCCCAGACGCGCTTGTATTTCGACCTGATCCGCAACGGCGCCGAGCAGAACTTCCTGCGTTTGATGCCGGCGGACTCGCGGGATGATTTCCTCGACGATTGGTACCAGAACAGCGGCAAGGTCAAGCTGTGGATGGACTATGAAGCCATTGACGATGACAAGCCCACTGGCCTGACCCTCGATGAAAAAGACCCCAAGCGCGACTTCGCCAACCAGTTGCTGGTCCGTTACGGCGACCTGAACGCCAGCCCGGACCCGATTAACCGTTGCATCAGCGCTTATTGCTCGCGTCCCGGCATCGACTCGGCGCTGCAGGACGCCGAACAGGCCCTGAGCCGCCTGACCAATCGCCCGGCGGCGGGGCTCAAGGTGATCGACCAGTTGCCGGAAGCGACCATGCTGCGCATCGAAACCCGCAGCGGCAAACGTGAGATCTACAGCCTGCTGCGCAACCGCGCCCACAGCAACGTGGCCTTCATGCTCGGTGAGGCTTATCGCTATCAGCCCGGCCTGGACACCGTGACCCTCTATCCCGGGGTGCTGAGCAGCTATCCGAACTTCATGTTCAACATTCCGGCGCAGCAGGTACCGGAGTTTGTCGCCGCCATGGAGAATGCCAAGGACGCCAATCGCTTCGAGAAGATTGTCGACCGTTGGGGCATTCGCCGCAGCCATCCGCAGTTCTGGCAGTACTTCCACGACCTGTCGCAGTACCTCCACGAAACCACGCCGCTGGAAGAGGGCGTTCTGGACATGAACCGCTACGAGAATCTTTGATCGACCTTTGACCGTCGACGGCTGTCCCAAGCCAGAGGCACCTGAATAATCGGTGTCGATGGTTGGGAGAGCGGGTCGACGATGTTGATTTCAGTACAGGCACTGCGCGCCCTGGCGGCCTGGACCGTGGTGGGTCATCACTTCATGCAGATTTTCTTTGGCTTCCAGGCCGACTCGGCGCTGGGGCACCTGTTTGTCGACAAGGGCGCGGCGGGCGTGGACGTGTTCTTCGTCATCAGCGGCCTGGTGATCTTCCTCTCCACCGAGAACAAACAGCTGCCGCCCTGGCGATTCCTGCTGTATCGCCTGCTGCGGATCGTCCCGGCGTACTGGTTCTACACGGTGCTGATGGCGCTGCTGGTGGTGTTTGCCCGGCCGGTGTTGCCGGACCAGAGCGTCGATGCCGCTCATGTGTTGATGTCATTGCTGTTTATACCTTCCGAAAATCCCGGTGGTTATGGCGTGTACCCGACCTTGAATGTCGGCTGGACCCTGAACTACGAAATGCTCTTCTACGTGCTGTTTGCCTGGGCGCTGCTGTTTCGCCGGCAGTGGCGGGTGCTGGTGGTGGGCGCGTTGTTGTTCGCGGTGTGCCAAGCGTGGACGTCGTTTGGCTGGATCAGCGATTTCTATCGTTCGGACATCGTGTACGAGTTCTTGCTGGGGATTGGCATCGGCATGCTGTACCGCAAGGGCTGGATTCGCCCCGGCCTGTGGCTGCCGCTGGCGGGTATTGCCGGCGTGTTGCTGGCGATTTATCACTGGCCGGCATCGCCACGGGCCCTGACCTGGGGCTTGCCGAGCGCGGTGCTGGTGGTGGCCTGTATTTCGATGGAGCGCTATTTCGAGCGCAGCCGACTGCTCAAGGTGATGGGGGATTGTTCCTACTCGGTCTATTTGATGCACGTGCTGGTGCTGTCGGCCGGTGGTTTTGTCGCCCAGCGTTACGGGGTTAACGCCTACGTGATGCTCGGTATGTGTGTGGTGCTGATCGCCCTTGGGTCGCTGGCCAGCTATCACTGGTTGGAAAAGGGCAGTTATCGTCGGCTCAAAGGCTGGTTTGATCGCGACGAACGGTTGATGCTTTCCCGACAAAAATACTAGGACTTTGTACCTCGGTAATAATTTGGCGTAAACTGCCGGCAAGCCTGCGAGGAGTTTCCATGACCGCCATAACCATTACCGACGCCGCCCACGATTACCTGGCTGATCTGCTGTCGAAGCAGAACACCCCGGGCATCGGGATCCGCGTCTTTATCACCCAGCCCGGCACCCAGTACGCAGAGACGTGCATTGCCTACTGCAAGCCGGGAGAAGAAAAACCTGAAGATACGGCGTTGGGGCTGAAAAGCTTCACGGCGTATATCGATGCGTTCAGCGAAGCGTTCCTTGACGATGCGGTGGTTGATTACGCCACTGATCGCATGGGTGGCCAACTGACCATCAAGGCGCCGAACGCCAAGGTGCCGAACGTTAATGCGGATAGCCCGATTAACGAGCGCATCAACTATTACCTGCAGACCGAGATTAATCCCGGGCTGGCCAGCCACGGTGGTCAGGTGAGCCTGATTGATGTGGTTGATGATGGTATTGCTGTGTTGAAGTTTGGTGGCGGTTGCCAGGGCTGTGGCCAGGCGGACGTGACCTTGCGTGAGGGTATTGAGCGTACGCTGCTTGAGCGGGTTCCGGAGCTCAAGGGTGTGCGGGATGTGACTGACCATACGCAGAAAGAAAACGCCTACTACTAAGGGTGTTCGCTGCGGATGTGGAAAAACGGCGCCTCGTGAGCGCCGTTTTTTTTGCTTTTTATTCAGTGGGTTGCGTGGTGTTTGTGAGGTTTTAGGTTAGTTGCATTGTGTACATATCCGTTGCTGCGGTAACGGCTGCTTATGGTTCCGCTCTTACAGCGGGTCACTTTTGGCAAACGCCCGGAATGCCGGCCCAGCCAAAAGTAACCAAAAGGTCTTTGCCCCACCACTCGGTGCCTCGCTTAGGCTCGGCATGCCCGCACTCCGGCTCGGCTCCGCGGGCCGCCGCGACGGGCCATCCATGGCCCGGCGCGGCTAAATCGGCTTCCCTGCCGATTTACCCGCTCCACCGTGCCTGCTTGCGGCCATCGTGGTTGACGGGGCCCGCAGATCAAGATCAAAAGCAGATCAAAAGCAAGAGCACAGAGGCCTACCGGCCGGCTTGAGTGTTAAAAGCAAAAACAAAGCTGCTTTCCTGTAGGAGCGAGCTTGCTCGCGAAAACCTGAGACCGCCGCGTTGAATCAGGATGCCCACATCATCGTTAACGACCTTCGCGAGCAAGCCCGCTCCCACATTTGGACCGTGCCCGCTTTAGCTTTTGATTCTGCTGTTGCTGTTGCTTCACCACACTCAAGCCGGCCTGTAGGCCGCTGTGCTGTTGATCTGCTTTTGATCTTGATCTTAGGCGCCCCGTTAAACCACGCTGGCCGAACGCAGGCAGTACGGAGCGGGTAAACCGGCAGGACGCCGGTTTAGCCGCGACGGGGCAGGGACGCCCCGTCGCGGTGGCCCGCTTCGTGCTGCCGGAGTGAGGGCACACCGAGCCCAAGCGAGGTGCCGAGTGGTGGGGCAAGAGCGTTTTGCTTACTTTTGCGCTGTTCAAAAGTGAGCCGCTGTAAGAGCGGAACCATAGGCGGCCGTTACAAAAATAACGGATATGCCCACCAACCCCCTCAGGGCCGATACAAATGCGCATGCCCCGCGCGATACAACGACGACTCACTAAAACTGTCACTGGCCAAAACCCGACCCACCACAATCAACGCCGTACGCCGAAACCCCTTGGCCGCCACTTTCCCGGCAATATCCGCCAGCGTACCAATGGCCCAATCCTGATCCGGCCAGGTCGCCCGATGCACCACCGCAATCGGACAATCCTCCCCATAGTGAGGCACCAACTCAGCCACGATCTTCTCCAGATGATTCACCCCCAGATGAATCGCCATGGTCGTCCCATGCTGCGCCAAACTACTGAACGCCTCACCCTCAGGCATCGCCGTCTTATCCGCATACCGCGTCAAAATCACACTCTGCGCGATGTCCGGCAACGTCAGCTCAGCCTCCAACAACGCCGCACACGCCGCCACCGCCGTAACCCCGGGAATGATCTGAAACCCAATCCCCAGCTCCCGCAACAGCCGAATCTGCTCCCCAATCGCCCCGTACAAACTCGGATCCCCGGAATGCACCCGCGCCACATCCTGGCCTTTCTCATGGGCCGTCTTGATCAACCCAATGATCTGCTCCAGATGCAGCTCCGCACTGTTAACCACCAGCTCCGCCTGATGCCCCTCAAGCACCGCCGCTGGCACCAGCGAACCCGCATAGATGATCACCGGGCAACTGCGAATCAGCCGCTGCCCCTTGACGGTGATCAGTTCCGGGTCACCTGGACCGGCGCCGATGAAAAAGACAGTCATGGATTCATTCCTGTGAAAAAAGCACGCGAGCAGCCCTCCAGATGAAGATTGCTCATGATCAAAGCTGACGATTATCGGGAATTCAGCCGGCGCAAGCCAATGCAAAGGTGGCCTGGGCGGTTTTTTTGCGGGCGATCAGCAGAGTAGCAGGGCGTTGGGACAGGTGTTCTGCCAGGGCCAAGGCGGCACTTTCAGCGATGCCATAGCAGCCGGTGTGCGCAAAAACAGTTTCTGATTTATGGCTCAATTGACCTTCATAAGACACCAGTTGCCCCGCACTGAAAAACGTCAGCGGCAGCTTCAGCGCCAGGGCCAATTCCAGCAGCCCCGGCTCATCCTCTTTGCGATCAATACTGGCCAGCGCAGTGATGCGCTGGCGCTCAATGCCACCCTCGGCGAGGGCGGCATTGAACAGGTCAAGCAGGGCGTCGACAGAACACCCCCGCTGGCACCCCAGGCCAACCGCCAGGATCATGCCGAATACTGACCATCACGGTTACGGCGAAACAACCAGGCACTGATCAGCCCCAGCGCCAGCCAGAAGGCAACGTTGGTCAACTGCGAGGCAATCTTGAACTGAGCTTCCAGGGCTTCCGGCGCCAGCATCGAGTGGACTTCCGGCTGTGGTGCGCCAATCACATGAGGCACCGCCAGGATCGCCACGCCCAGGACTTTCAGCAGCCAGTTGCGACCGAATACGATCAGCGCGATACCGGCAGCGGTGGAGCCGGCGGTGCCGATCCACCAGATTTGCCGTTGCGCCAGGTCTGCAGCCGCAGTGCCCGGCAATTCAGGCGGCAAGCCCAGGGTCGGCGCCAACACAAAGGTGGCGTAACCGGCCAGGCCCCACAGCAGGCCTTGGGCCGTGCGGGTCGGTGCACGCAAGGTGTACAGGCCGGCAAGCATCAGGGCAAAACCCACGGCAACCACCAGGTTACCGCCCGTGGTCGACAGCACACGCTGCCAGCCATCTTCCGGCTCCCAGGCTTCGGCGTCGTGGCTGTGGGCCGCAGCGCCGGTATGCTCATGCACTTCGGTGGCCACGGGGGCCTTTTCGAAGGTTTCCGCCTGCAGAATCAGTGGGGCAACCCAGAAGCTTTGCAGCAAGGTCAGCAGCAAGGCGGCCAGAAGACCGGTGAAACCTGCGGTTTTGGCAATACGCTTGATCATGTCGGCAGGTCTCAGTGGCACGGGAACGCGGCGCTGTGGCGGGTATCGTGGGCGGCGTTGTGCACCGCTTCGATGTGCGAGAAACCGGCGAAATACACCAGGCACGCGCCGAGGATCGACGCGCCGATGGCGGCGGTCAGGCGTTGGCTCAGGGTGGCAGTGGTGCTGGCGGTAGAGGCGGTGCTGCTGATGATCGACATGGCGCGTCCCTTCAGGGTTCAGGGTGCACGAGCGCATGAAAACCCCGCGAGCCAGGCACGCAGGGTTCTGAACAGCGCCCGCCCACCGCGGGTTTGTTATCTGATTTTTTCGGGCCGGTCTCCGGGCTTGCGAGGGGCCTGGGCCTTGAAAGCATCACCTTCCCATGCCCTGGAGGCACAGTGGATTTGACGCTTCACTCGCTTACCGTTGCGGGGGCAGCACCGGACTCGTCACGCCCTTGAGTAAAGGAACATGACTCACCGGTTTCCCGTTTCACCCTGTGAAGGGCACCCGAAACAAGATGTGTAGGAGAGCATGGGCGGGCGATGGGCGTCAAATCGCCGCGTTAACCCCAGCGTTTGAACAACACACTGGCATTCACGCCACCAAAGCCAAATCCATTGGATATCGCGTATTCAATCGGTAACGGCCGGGCTTGGCCTCGGACCATATCCAGCCCTTCGGCAGCGGGGTCCGGGTTGTCCAGGTTGAGGGTGGCCGGGGCAATCTGGTCGCGCAGGGCGAGCACAGTGAAGATCGCCTCGATCCCGCCCGCGGCGCCCAACAGATGGCCGGTCGCCGACTTGGTGGCGCTGATCGCGACGCTGGCATTTGCACCGAACAGCGTATTGATCGCCGCCAGCTCGCCGTTGTCACCTACGGGGGTCGACGTGGCATGGGCGTTCAAGTGCTGGATCTGTGCGGCGCTGATCCCTGCTTGCGCAATCGCGATCTCCATCGCCCGGCGCGCACCTGAGCCATCTTCCGGTCCCGATGTCATGTGATACGCATCAGCACTGGTGCCATAGCCCACCAGTTCCGCGATGGGCGTGGCGCCGCGAGCCAGCGCATGTTCCAGCTCCTCGATGACCAACAGCCCGGCACCTTCGCCCATCACAAACCCATCGCGGCCTTGATCGAACGGGCGCGAAGCCAGTGCCGGCGTGTCGTTGTAATCGCTGGACAGCGCACGCGCCGCCGCGAAACCGCCGAGGCTGACCCGGTGGATGCAGGCTTCAGCGCCGCCACACACGGCGATGTCGATTTCGCCAGCGCGGATCATCCGAGCGGCATCACCAATGGCCTGTACGCCGGCGGCGCACGCGGTGACAGGCGAGCCCAGCGGGCCTTTCAGTTGATGCTGGATCGACACATGCCCGGCCGCCATATTGCCGAGGAATGACGGAATCGTGAACGGCGACAGGCGCCGTGGCCCTTTGCTGTCAGCGGTGCGCACGGCTTCTGCAATCGCCGGGAACCCCCCCACGCCGGAAGCGATAATGGTCGCGGTACGTTCCTGCTGCGCTGCCGTTTGCGGACGCCAGCCGGCCTGCGCCAGGGCTTCCTGGGCGGCGGCCAGGGCAAACACGATAAATCGGTCCATCTTGCGCTGTTCTTTCGCCGGGATGACAGTGTCCGGGTCAAAGCCGGCTTCAGGGTCCTGGTTGCGGTCCAACACCTGGCCGCCGATGCTGATTGCCAGGTCGCCGACCAATGCCTCGGGCAGCCTGCGGATCCCGGATTCACCTGCCAACAAACGTTTCCAGGTCTGTTCCACGCCGGTTCCCAGCGGGGTCACTGCGCCCATGCCGGTCACAACAATTCGCTTACTCATGATCGCTTAGCTCCGCAAATTTCAGGTTGGTAGCACTGCATGGACGAAGCTATCATTATGAAAGTAACATTCGATAGCTTAAATTTCCGGGGCCGCCCCACAGAGGAACTGCAATGCAACGTAAGTCGCTGGTGAACGCCGAATGCCCGGTAGCCCGTGGAGTGGAAAGGGTAGGCGAGTGGTGGAGCATCCTGATCATGCGCGACGCGCTGCAAGGCTTGCGGCGCTTTGACGAGTTCTCCCAAAGCCTGGAGATTGCCCCGAACATGCTCACGCGCCGGCTCAACAGCCTGGTGGAAGCGGGGCTGCTGGAGCGCCGCCAATACAGCGAGCGGCCGCCACGTTTCGAGTACGTGCCGACGCCGGTCGGCGAGGATTTCCGGGTAGTGATCATGGCGTTCATCGGCTGGGGCAATCGCCACTTCGCTACCGAAGGTGAAAGCCTGCAGTTGGTCGACCGCAAAACCCGGCGCCCGGTGGAAGTGGCGGTGGTGGATGCCGACGGCGCGCGCGTGTCCGTCGAGCAGTGCAGCGTTCAAGCTGGGCCTGCCGCCAGCGACGGCATGCTGGAGCGCCTGGCGCTGCTTCGCGCCAAACGCTCGGACATTGACCCGTCCCCGCGCACTGCGTAGCCTTGCACCTTCGAGGTTCTTCGGCCCAGGCCGAAGCTAAGAAGGGAACGCGGTCAATGCCGCGGCTGCCCCCGCAACTGTAAAGGGTTTATCTGACTGCCACGCCACTGCCTGAACAAGGCGGGAAGGCGCAGCCAGCGCCGGCCTCACCGCCGGCAAGCCCCAAGCCAGGAGACCTGCCTCGCAACCGATTTTCTACTTCAACCGGGCGGGGTGATCCGGTGGCGAATTCTGCTTCTGCGCACCCGCGCAGGGCCACTCGTCCCGTATGCCCGCCCCAAAGGGCATCCGATGAAAACACTGGCCAAACTCCCCGTCACCATCGTTACCGGCTTCCTCGGCTCGGGCAAGACCACCTTGCTGCGTCACATGCTGGACAACGCCCAGGGGCGCCGCATCGCGGTGATCGTCAACGAGTTCGGCGAGCTAGGCATTGACGGTGAAATCCTCAAGCAATGCTCCATCGGCTGCACCGAAGAAGAAGCCAACGGCCGCGTCTACGAATTGGCCAATGGCTGCCTGTGCTGCACGGTCCAGGAAGAGTTCTTCCCTGTCATGCGTGAACTGGTGGCCCGCCGCGGCGACCTCGACCATATCCTGATCGAAACCTCGGGCCTGGCCCTGCCAAAACCCTTGGTTCAGGCGTTCCAGTGGCCGGAAATCCGCAGCGCCTGCACCGTTGACGCCGTGATCACCGTGGTCGACAGTCCAGCCGTGGCCGCTGGCACTTTCGCGGCCTTCCCGGACCAGGTCGACGCCCAGCGCAAACTCGACCCGAACCTGGACCACGAATCGCCGCTGCACGAGCTGTTCGCCGACCAACTGGCCAGCGCCGACCTGGTGATCCTCAACAAGTCCGACCTGATCAGCCCTGAAGACCTGGCCCGCGTGCGCCTGGAAGTGGCAGAAGAGCTGCCGCCAGCGGTCAAAATCATCGAAGCCAGCAGCGGTCGCCTGCCGCTGGAAGTGTTGATCGGCCTGGGCGCGGGCTCCGAAGAACACATCGACGGTCGCCACAGCCATCACGATCATCACCACGAAGGTGAAGACGACCACGATCACGATGCTTTCGACTCCATCTCCATCGAACTGCCCCAGGCCGACGAAAGCCTGCTGCTGGACGCCCTGACCCAACTGGTGGTCAAGCACGGCATCCTGCGGGTCAAGGGTTTCGCCGCGATCCCGAACAAACCGATGCGCCTGCTGATCCAGGGCGTGGGCACGCGTTTCGACAAGCACTTCGACCGCGCTTGGCGCGCCGATGAGCCGCGCGCCACGCACCTGGTGCTGATCGGCCAGGAACTGGACGCCGCCTTGCTCGAAGCGCAACTGCGCGCCGCCCTCAGCGTTTAACCCATGCACCTGCTCAGGACCCAGCCCGGCGGTTTCGTTTCGGATGACAACATCGCCGACCTTGGACAGACTCCCGCCGAGCTGGTGATCCTGTGCAGCGGTGATTCCAGCCTGGCGCTGCTGGCCGAAGCGGCCCAGCAGCTGCCCGAGGATTACCCGAGCCTGCGCCTGGCCAACCCGATGCAGGTGCAGAACCATGCTTCGGTCGACCTGTATGTGGATGAGGTACTGCGCCACGCCAAGGTCATCCTGATTTCGCTGCACGGCGGCATCGGTTATTGGCGCTACGGTATCGAGCGCCTGGTGGAGTTGGCCGAGCGCGGTGTGCAACTGATTCTGGTGCCGGGGGACGACCGCCCGGACCCGGAACTCAGCGGCCTCAGCACCGTGGGTGCCGAGGCGCGTGACCGGCTCTGGCACTTCCTGCGCCAGGGCGGCTTGGGTAATGCGCTGGATTTCTATCGTTGCCTGGCGGCCAGCTACCTTGGCCGAGATTACGCCTGGGACGAGCCGCAAACCCTGCCGCGTACGGCGATTTATCACCCGCACAAAGCCAACGCCCGCCTCAACGATTGGCAGGCTGACTGGCAACCTGAATGTCCGGTGGCGGCGGTGCTGTTCTACCGCTCCCATTTGCAGGCGGCCAACACCGGCTTTATCGATGTTTTTTGCCAACGCTTGCAGGCCGCGGGTCTTAATCCGTTGCCGATGGCGGTGGCCAGTTTGAAAGAACCTGGCTGCCTGACGGTGGTCGAGGACTTGCTGGACGAGGTGCACGCCGCGGTGATTCTGAACACCACCGGCTTTGCCCAATCCAGCCCCGAAGCGCCGCACCTGCGGCCGTTTCGCCGCAATATTCCGGTGATCCAGGCGATTTGTGCCCAGGACAACGAGCCCGGCTGGCAGGCCAGCGAGCAAGGCCTCGGCCCACGTGACCTGGCGATGCACATCGCGTTGCCGGAGCTGGACGGGCGCATCATCAGCCGGCCCATCAGCTTCAAGGACCTGGCCTGGCGCAGCGAGCGCAGCCAGTCGGATGTGGTGTGCTATCGCGCGCAGCCGGAACGCATGGACTTCGTTGCCGAACTGGCGCGGCGTTGGGTGGAACTGGCGCGGGTACCGAATGGCGAAAAACGCATCGCGCTGATCCTCGCCAACTACCCGACCCGGGACGGGCGTATCGGCAATGGTGTGGGGCTCGACACGCCAGCCGCTGCGCTGAACATCTTGCGCGCATTAAAGACTGAGGGTTATCCGCTGCCGGACGTCCTGCCGGAAAGCGGCACGGCGCTGATTCATGAGCTGTTGGGCGGTGTCAGCAACGACCTGGACAGCCTCGACCTGCGTCCCTGTCACCAAAGCCTGGCGCTCGACGACTACGAAGCGATGTTCAATCGCTTGCCCGAATCCAATCGCCAGGCCGTATTCGCACGTTGGGGGGCGCCCCACACCGATCCGATGTTCCGCGACGGCCGCATGATGATCGCCGGCCTGCGTTTCGGCCTGACCTTCGTGGGCATCCAGCCGGCCCGGGGTTACCAAGTCGACGCCAGTGCGGTCTACCACGACCCGGACCTGGTGCCGCCCCATGGTTACCTGGCGTTCTACTTCTGGTTGCGCCAGACCTACGGCGCTCATGGTGTGATCCACGTTGGCAAGCACGGCAACCTGGAGTGGCTGCCGGGCAAGGGTGTCGGGCTTTCTGAAAACTGCTGGCCGGACGCATTGCTGGGGCCGCTGCCGAATATCTACCCGTTTATCGTCAACGACCCGGGCGAGGGCGCCCAGGCCAAGCGTCGCACCCAGGCGGTGATCATCGATCACCTGATGCCGCCGCTGACCCGCGCCGAAACCTACGGGCCGTTGCGCGACCTGGAGCTGCTGGCCGACGAGTATTACGAAGCACAACTGCTCGACCCACGACGTGCCCGCGAGCTGCAAAAGGACATCCTCAAGCTGGTGCGGGAAACCCGTATCGACCAGGAACTGGCCCTGGACGAAAACCTCAACAGCGATGCCGACGCGGCGATCTGGCTGCCGCGCCTGGACACTTACCTGTGTGACTTGAAGGAGTCGCAGATCCGCGATGGCCTGCACATCTTTGGTGAGTCGCCCGAGGGCCGGTTGCGCATCGACACCTTGCTGGCCTTGCTGCGCATTCCGCGTGGCGATGGTCGTGGGCCGCAATCGAGTCTGCTGCGGGTATTGGCCAAGGCTTTCGAACTGGGCTTCGACCCGCTGGACTGTGCCCTGGCCGAGCCGTGGACCGGGCGTCGTCCATTGGTGTTGCAGGATATCGACCCGCAATTGTGGCGTACCGCCGGCGACACCCGTGAACGCCTGGAGTTGTATGCCGCACGCCTGATCGAGCAGGCGCTGGAAGGTGCGGTGGAACAGCTTGAAGAACCCGGCTGGGAAGACGTCAAGTCGGTGATCGAGAGCCTGCGCATCGTCGTCGCGCCGCGCCTGGATGCTTGCGGCCCGGCGGAAATGCGCGGATTGCTGGATGCATTGAGCGGGCGCTTCGTGCCAGCCGGGCCCAGCGGCGCGCCGAGCCGTGGCCGCCTGGACGTGTTGCCTACCGGTCGTAACTTTTTCTCGGTGGATGTGCGCAACCTGCCAACCACCACTGCCTGGCGTATCGGCTTC
The DNA here is from genome assembly GCF_059716235.1 of Pseudomonas sp. LBUM1641. Classification (NCBI taxonomy): domain Bacteria; kingdom Pseudomonadati; phylum Pseudomonadota; class Gammaproteobacteria; order Pseudomonadales; family Pseudomonadaceae; genus Pseudomonas; species Pseudomonas sp. LBUM1641. The sequence continues at coordinate 4,064,856 of NZ_CP166815.1, read as the reverse complement.
CAATCGGCGAACCTGATTCTTGAGCGTCACCTGCAAGACCATGGCGACCACTTGCGCCAGCTCGGCCTGTCGGTGTGGGGCACCGCCACCATGCGCACCGGCGGCGACGACATTGCCCAGGCCATGGCGCTGATGGGCGTGCGCCCGGTGTGGGCCACGGGCAGCCAGCGGGTGGATGACTTTGAAATCCTGCCGATCAGTCTACTGGACCGGCCGCGTGTCGACGTGACCCTGCGCGTGTCGGGGTTCTTCCGCGATGCGTTCGCCAACCTGATCCGCCTGTTCGACGCGGCGGTGCAAGCCGTGGCGGCGCTGGACGAGCCCGACGACCTGAACCCCCTGGCCGCCAAGGTGCGCAGCGAGCGTGAAGCGTTGCGCCTGTCGGGCCTGGACGAAGAAGCGGCGGCGAAGCAGGCCGGTTGGCGGATCTTCGGTGCCAAGCCCGGTGCCTATGGTGCCGGCGTGCAGGGCGCGATTGACGGGCGCTTGTGGCAGAGCCGCGAAGACCTGGCCGAGGTTTACCTGAACTGGGGCGGCTACGCCTATGGCGGCTCCGACGAAGGCACCGCCGCCCGCGAACAGTTTGCCCAGCGCTTGAGCCAGGTGCAGGCGGTGTTGCAGAACCAGGACAACCGCGAGCACGACTTGCTCGACTCGAATGACTACTACCAATTCCAGGGCGGCATGCTCGCCGCCGTGGAAACCCTGAGCGGCGACAAGGCCGCCAGCTATCATGGTGACCACAGCCAGCCGGACCTGCCGAAGATCCGCACGCTGAAGGAAGAGCTGAACCGGGTAATCCGTGCCCGGGCGGCCAACCCGAAGTGGATCGAAGGGGTGAAGCGCCACGGCTATAAAGGCGCGTTCGAGATGGCCGCGACCGTGGACAATCTGTTCGCGTTCGACGCCACCACGGCGCTGATCGACGATCATCAATACGCGTTGCTGGCGGACGCCTATTTGCTGGACCCGGACACCCGGGCCTTTGTGCAGCAGCACAACCCGGATGCCCTGCGGGACATGACCGAACGCATGCTCGAAGCCCAGCAGCGCGGCATGTGGCAGGAGCCCGGGGCGTACCGCGAGGCGTTGGAAAACCTGTTGTTGGATATAGAAGAAGGCAGTTGATGACCGACCTCCCGCATTTCCCGCTGTCCGCCGTTGTCGGCGCCGACGACTTGAAACTGGCCCTGTGCCTGACCGCCATCGACCCGAAAATCGGCGGCGTGCTGATTGAAGGCCCGCGCGGCATGGCCAAGTCCACCCTGGCGCGTGGCCTGGCAGACCTGCTCGCCAGCGGCCAGTTCGTCACGCTGCCGTTGGGCGCTACCGAAGAGCGTCTGGTGGGCACACTCGACCTGGACGCGGCGCTCGGCGAAGGCCGCGCACAGTTTTCCCCCGGCGTACTGGCCAAGGCCGACGGCGGCGTGCTCTACGTCGACGAAGTAAATTTACTGCCCGACCATCTGGTGGACCTGCTGCTGGACGTGGCCGCCAGCGGCACCAACCTCATCGAGCGCGACGGGATCTCTCACCGGCATTCGGCGCGCTTCGTGCTGATCGGCACCATGAACCCTGAAGAAGGCGAGTTGCGCCCGCAATTGCTCGACCGGTTTGGCTTCAACGTGGCGTTGAGCGGGAACACCCAGCCGGCCGAGCGTGGGCAGATCATCCGTCGTCGGCTGGATTTTGACAGCGACCCTCAGGGTTTCTGCGGGCAATGGGCCGACCAGCAGGCCGCGTTGCGTGAGCGCTGCACTCAGGCCCGCGCGTTGCTGGAGAGCATCCCGCTGGATGACCAGGCGCTGGCGCAGATCACCGAGCGCTGTTTTGCTGCGGGCGTCGATGGCTTGCGCGCCGACTTGGTCTGGCTGCGCGGCGCCCGTGCCCATGCCGCCTGGCGGGGTGCGCCGGCCATCGGCGAGGAAGATATCGAGGCCGTTGCGGAATTTGCCCTGCGTCACCGGCGCCAGGAGCAATCACCGCCTGCTACTCCGCCTGCAGGCAGTCAATCACCCAAGCCCAATGATTCAACAGAAGGCCAGGGCCAATGGGGCGACATGCCCGCGCCTGCGCTGGCGACGGGTGCTCGCCGGGACGTGCCCACCTGGCCAAAAAAGCCCTAGGCATCCGCCCCAGGCCTAAAGCGGGGGCGGATGCACGGCCCAAGGCGGGTCGACTGGACAAGGGCCGGCGAGGGCAGGCGCGCAGCGCGGCCGAAGGTTCGATCAACTGGCCGGGCACCCTGCTCGGCGGGCGGCCGCAGCGCCGTGAAGATCTGCTGTATCAATTGCGCAGCCGCACGCCCCACGAACTGTGGCTGGTGATCGTCGATGCGTCGGCGTCCACCCGGCGGCATCAGGCGCTGAGTGATGCCAAGGGTTTGCTGGCCCAACTGTTCGACGATGCCTATCGACAGCGGGCGCGCATGGCGTTGCTCACTGCGAGCGGACAGTCGCCAAAGTGGCAGGTGCAGGGATTAAAGGCGGCAAAAGGGCTTGGTCATTGGCTTGATGGCCTCGGTGCAGGCGGCGGCACGCCATTGTTGGCAGCGCTGAGCGAAGCGGGGCATTGGTTGTTGGCTCGTCGTAAGCGTTACCCGGTGGAGCAGCAGCGGTTGCTGGTGATCACCGATGGACGACTTAAGGATGTGGCAGGGCTGCCGCAGCTGGACTGCCCAGGATTGCTGGTGGACATCGAGCGCGGGCCGATCCGCTTGGGGCGCGCGAAAGCCTTGGCTGCCGGGCTGCAGGTGGATTATCGGCACATCGATCACCTGTAATAACCTCCCGTAAATCCGTCCGTAGCAGCGGTCGAGCTTCAGCGAGGCTGCGTCGGGCGCGACTCGGTGATGGGGGATGACTCGGCAATTGCGGTGCTGCCGACGCAGCCTCGCTGAAGCTCGACAGCTGCTACGGGGGTGCCGGGTACGTTCGGCCACAGATCGGCCACCAGGAACAGCCGTTCGGCTTCTTCCCATTCTCCCTCGCTGTTTTCCACCAGGCGCACCAGCAATTGCGCGGGCGCCATGGGGTCTAGCTCGGTTAGCCAGTCTCGCATCCGGGCCGCGTCCCAGGCCTCGTCCGCCGGGTAGTGCGCCGGTGCCAGCCACGCATGGCGGGGCAGCGGTTGCCAGCGACCGGCGGGACTCTGCTCGATAAACCGTGACCAATCGCGCTGGTGCAGCCAGCGGCCATTCAGGTGCTGCGGATGCGCGCCCACCGGCGCTTGCGCCATGCCGGGCCATGGGTAGAGCAAATACCCGCCCAGCCATAGATGCGCGTCAAATCTCTGGATATCCAACGCCGCCAGTATTTCGCGGCTTTCCGGCCGGGCGGAAATCGGCAATTGATGTTGCGCCAGATGGGCCAGCTTGCGGTCGAGCCGGTCATGACAGCCCGGGCCCAGCCATTGCGCGGTGTCCCGGCCGTCGCCGTCCTGGGGCCCGAGATACAGTTTGATCGCCAGTTCCAGATGGTGCACGCCGTCACGGTCGCGCAGCAGCATATCCAGTTCGCCCAGGGTATGCCCGGCCTGGCGGATAGGCAGGTTGGCCGCCAGCAGCTCCACGCCGGGCGCATGCTGCACGGCGAATTGCCATAGTCGTTCGTAATACAGGCCCAGCCGACGGGTACGTGCCTGGCTCAGCCAATGCAGCAAGGCGCTGCTGTCATGGTCCAGCTGGCGCAGCCAGTGTTCCAGCAAATGCGGGGCCTGCACCCAGTCGCTGCCGGTCAGCGGGTGGCGTTGCGGCCACGGTGTCTGCTCAAGCATCGGCGGGGCGAGCATCACCCACGCGAGGTCGCGCACCTCGGGGTGACGCAGTTGGCGGGGCAGGTGCTGTAAATCAGGGAACAGAGTCATGGTCCGAGCATAGCCTTTTACAGCCGGGAAGGGGGCTGAGAACCGTTGTCGTCTGGGGTTTGCGGCGACAAAGGATTTTGTGTAACGCCGGCTTTCGCCCATAATCGTTCTTTTTTGCCAGAACCCGAACCCCGCAGGAGCCCCATGGAGCAATTTCGCAATATCGGCATTATCGGTCGCCTGGGCAGTACCCAGGTGCTGGACACCGTCCGCCGGCTGAAAAAGTTTCTGCTCGAGCGCCACCTGCATGTGATCCTCGAAGACACCATCGCTGAAATCCTCCCGGGCCACGGCCTGCAAACCTCGTCGCGCAAGATGCTCGGTGAAGTCTGCGACATGGTGATCGTGGTGGGCGGCGACGGCAGCCTGTTGGGCGCCGCCCGTGCGCTGGCGCGGCATAACGTGCCGGTGTTGGGGATCAACCGCGGGAGCCTGGGGTTCCTCACCGATATTCGCCCCGACGAGCTGGAAGTCGAAGTGGCCAAGGTGCTGGACGGCCATTACCTGGTGGAAAACCGCTTCCTGCTGCAAGCCGAAGTGCGCCGTCACGGCGAAGCCATCGGCCAGGGCGACGCCCTCAATGATGTGGTGCTGCACCCCGGCAAGTCGACGCGGATGATCGAGTTCGAGTTGTACATCGACGGCCAGTTCGTGTGCAGCCAGAAGGCCGACGGCCTGATCGTCGCCACGCCGACCGGGTCCACGGCCTACGCGCTGTCTGCCGGCGGGCCGATCATGCATCCCAAGCTGGATGCCATTGTGATTGTGCCGATGTACCCCCATATGTTGTCCAGCAGACCCATAGTGGTCGACGGCAACAGTGAGCTGAAAATCGTGGTGTCCAAAGACATGCAGATCTACCCGCAAGTCTCCTGCGACGGGCAGAACCATTTCACCTGCGCCCCCGGTGACACCATCACCGTGAGCAAAAAGGCGCAGAAGTTGCGGTTGATCCACCCGCTGGACCACAACTACTACGAAGTGTGCCGGACCAAGCTGGGCTGGGGCAGCCGCTTGGGGGGTGGAGGCGACTGATGCTCGATCCCGCGCGTAGCTACGACCTGATTGGTGACGTGCACGGTTGCGCTCATACCCTTGAGCACTTGCTCGACCAATTGGGTTACCACAAGCAGGGCGGTACCTGGCGGCATCCGTCGCGAATGGCTGTGTTCCTCGGCGATATCATCGACCGTGGCCCGCGCATTCGCGAGGCGCTACACATCGTTCACGACATGACCGAGGCCGGCCAGGCGCTGTGCATCATGGGCAACCATGAGTTCAACGCGCTGGGCTGGAGCACGCCGGCGCCCCCGGGCAGCGGCAAGCAGTTCGTGCGTGAGCACACGCCACGCCATGCGCGGTTGATCCAGGAGACGCTGACGCAGTTCGAGCAGCACCCGGCGGACTGGCACGACTTCCTCGGCTGGTTCTACGACATGCCGCTGTTTGTCGATGCCGGACGGTTCCGCGTGGTGCACGCCTGCTGGGACAACGGTTTTATCGAACCCCTGCGCGCGCATTTCCCGGACGGCTGCATCGACCAGCACTTCCTGCAAGCCGCCGCCGTGCCCGGCAGTTTCGCCAGCAACGCCTTCGACCGCCTGCTGCGCGGCACCGACATGCGCCTGCCGGACGGCCTGACCCTGACCGGCGGCGACGGGCTGACGCGCTCGTTCTTCCGCACCAAGTTCTGGGAAGACGATCCGAAAACCTACGGTGACATCGTGTTCCAGCCTGATGCGCTACCGGAACCGGTGGCCGCCACGCCACTGTCGTCCACTGAAAAGAATTCCCTGCTGCGCTACGGCGTCGACGAGCCGTTGCTGTTCGTCGGCCATTACTGGCGCAGCGGCAAACCGGCGCCGATCCGCCCGAACCTGGCCTGCCTGGACTACAGCGCAGTGCTGTACGGCAAGTTGGTGGCTTACCGACTGGATCAGGAAACCCGCCTGGACCCGCGTAAATTTGTTTGGGTCGATGTCGAGCGCCCTGAGGTTATTACATGAGTACCGTGGCTGTATTACGCCTGCCGCTGGCGGTGGATTTGAGTGGTTTCGTCAAGCTGCTGCAACGCATGCAAGTGCCCCATCGCGTCAGCGAAGAAGCTGGCGAGCAGGTGCTTTGGGTACCCGATTCCATCAGCGAAGACGTGAAGGTTTTGTACCAGCGCTTTCCGGCCGGTGACCCGGACCAGCAACTGGATATTCCGGCGCAGGCGGCGACGGCCAAGCGTCCGGGGTTTTTCCAGCAGTTGCGCCACAGCCCGGTGACCGGACTTATCCTGCTGCTGAGCATCATCGTCGGCGCCGTCACGCTGTTGGGTGAAAACCTGCAAGCCATGAGCTGGCTGACGTTCCTGCCGTTCAGTGTGTCGGGTGAGTACCTGCACTTCACGTCGCTGGCCGACAGCCTTGCATCGGGGCAGTGGTGGCGGTTGGTCACGCCGATGCTGATCCACTTCGGCATCCTGCACCTGGCCATGAACGGCATGTGGTACTGGGAGCTGGGGCGGCGCATCGAGCTGCGCCAGGGCAGTATCAACCTGCTGGGCCTGACCCTGTTGTTCAGCCTGGTGTCGAACTACGCTCAATACTCTTTTGGTGGTCCTGGCCTGTTTGGCGGGTTGTCCGGGGTGCTGTACGGCTTGCTCGGGCATTGCTGGATCTATCAGTTGTTGTCGCCGAACCCGGCGTATCGCCTGCCTCGCGGGGTGCTGGTGATGATGCTGGTGTGGCTGGTCCTGTGCCTCTCGGGCCTGGTTTCGATGATCGGTTTCGGCGAAATCGCCAACGCGGCCCACGTGGGTGGCCTAGTGATGGGTTGCCTGACCGGTTTGTTGGGTGGCTTGTACAGCCGCCGCAAAATGTCTCCTATTTAGTTAAGGAAGAGTCTTATGTCCTCTTTTGTCGAAATGATCGAAAACATCACCCCGGACATCTACGAGAGCCTCAAGCTCGCCGTGGAAATCGGCAAGTGGTCCGATGGCCGCAAGCTCACCGCCGAGCAGCGTGAATTGTCGTTGCAGGCGGTGATCGCCTGGGAACTGCAGAACCTGCCGGAAGACCAGCGCACCGGCTACATGGGCCCGCAGGAATGCGCCTCGAAGTCGGCGCCGGTGCCGAACATCCTGTTCAAGTCGGATGCCATCCATTGATTGAGATTGGCCGTGGTGCAGTCAGCAAGATGTCGGCGCAGTTGGGTGAGCCGACCGTTCAATACGCGTTTCGTCTGGGCGACATCGAGGTGCCGGTCAACCCGTTGATTGGCACCACCGTGCGCCTGGAATACCTCGGTGCGATCCATTGCACCCATTGCGGTCGCAAGACCAAGACCAGTTTCAGCCAGGGTTACTGCTACCCGTGCATGACCAAACTGGCCCAGTGCGACCTGTGCATCATGAGCCCCGAGCGTTGCCATTACGACGCAGGCACTTGCCGCGATCCGGCCTGGGGTGAAAAATTCTGCATGACCGATCACGTGGTTTACCTGGCGAATTCGTCGGGGATCAAGGTCGGCATTACCCGCGCCAGCCAGCTGCCTACCCGCTGGCTGGACCAGGGCGCAAGCCAGGCGCTGCCGATCATGCGTGTTGCCACGCGCCAGCAGTCGGGCTTCGTCGAAGATCTGTTCCGCAGCCAGGTGGCCGACAAGACCAACTGGCGCGCGCTGCTCAAGGGCGACGCCCAGACGGTAAATCTTGCGCAGGTGCGGGACGAACTGTTCGCCAGCTGTGCCGAGGGTTTGCTCGGTTTGCAGGCACGCTTTGGCTTGCAAGCCATCCAACCGGTGACCGACATCGAACCGATCGAAATCCGTTACCCGATCGAGCAGTATCCGACCAAGATTGTCAGCTTCAACCTGGACAAGAACCCGATTGCCGAAGGCACGCTGATGGGGATCAAGGGCCAATACCTGATCTTCGACACCGGCGTGATCAACATTCGTAAATACACGGCCTACCAGCTCGCCGTGCATCAGTAGAAGGACGACAGACATGCGCACCGAACAGCCGAAGATGATTTACCTGAAGGACTATCAGGCGCCGGACTACCTGATCGACGAGACGCACCTGACCTTCGAGTTGTTCGAGGACCATAGCCTGGTCCACGCGCAGCTGGTGATGCGCCGCAACCCCGAGCGTGGCGCCGGCCTGCCGCCGCTGGTGCTCGACGGACAGCAGTTGGAGCTGGTGTCGGTAAACCTGGCCGACCAGGAACTGACCGACGCCGACTACCAACTGAGCGACAGCCACCTGACCGTGCACCCCACCAGCACAACCTTCACCCTCGACACCACGGTGAAGATCCACCCGGAAACCAACACCGCCCTGGAAGGCCTGTACAAGTCCGGCGGCATGTTCTGCACCCAGTGCGAGGCCGAAGGTTTCCGCAAGATCACTTATTACCTCGACCGCCCGGACGTGATGAGCGTGTTCACCACCACGGTGATCGCCGAGCAACACAGCTACCCGGTGTTGCTGTCCAACGGCAACCCGATTGCTTCCGGCCCGGGCGAAGACGGCCGGCACTGGGCGACCTGGGAAGACCCGTTCAAGAAACCGGCTTACCTGTTCGCACTGGTGGCCGGTGATTTGTGGTGCGTCGAAGACACCTTCACCACCATGACCGAGCGCACCGTGGCGCTGCGTATCTATGTCGAGCCGGAAAACATCGACAAGTGCCAGCACGCCATGAACAGCCTGAAGAAGTCCATGCGCTGGGACGAGGAAGCCTATGGCCGTGAGTACGACCTCGATATCTTCATGATCGTCGCGGTCAACGACTTCAACATGGGCGCGATGGAGAACAAGGGCCTCAACATCTTCAACTCCAGCGCCGTGCTGGCCCGCGCCGAAACCGCCACCGACGCCGCGCACCAGCGTGTCGAGGCGATCGTCGCCCACGAATACTTCCACAACTGGTCGGGCAACCGCGTGACCTGCCGTGATTGGTTCCAGCTGTCGCTGAAGGAAGGTTTCACGGTGTTCCGTGATTCGCAGTTCTCTGCCGACATGAACTCGGCGACGGTCAAGCGTATCCAGGACGTGGCCTACCTGCGCACGCACCAGTTCGCCGAAGATGCTGGGCCGATGGCCCACGCGGTACGCCCGGACGGCTTTATCGAAATCTCCAACTTCTACACCCTGACCGTGTACGAAAAGGGCTCGGAAGTGGTCCGCATGATCCAGACCTTGCTTGGCGCCGAAGGCTTCCGCAAGGGCAGCGACCTGTACTTCGAACGCCACGACGGACAGGCTGTGACCTGCGACGACTTTATCAAGGCCATGGAAGACGCCAACGGCGCCGACCTGACCCAGTTCAAGCGCTGGTACAGCCAAGCCGGTACACCACGCCTGGCGGTGAGCGAGTCCTACGACGCGGCGGCTAAAACCTACAGCCTGACCTTCCGTCAAAGCTGTCCGGAAACCCCGGACAAAGTAGAGAAACTGCCGTTCGTGATTCCGGTTGAGCTGGGCCTGCTGGACAGCAAGGGCGCGGGTATCGCCTTACGCCTGGCCGGTGAAGCCGCGGCGGGCGCCACGTCACGGGTGATCTCGGTGACCGAAGCCGAGCAGACCTTTACCTTTGTCGACATTGCCGAACATCCGCTGCCGTCTCTGCTGCGTGGCTTCTCGGCGCCGGTGAAACTGAGCTTCCCGTACAACCGCGACCAGTTGATGTTCCTGATGCAGCACGACAGCGATGGTTTCAATCGCTGGGACGCCGGCCAGCAGCTGTCGGTGCAGGTGTTGCAGGAGCTGATCGGCCAGCATCAGCAGGGCAAGGCACTGGCATTGGACCAACGCCTGATCACGGCGCTGCGCACTGTGCTCAGCGACCAGAGCCTGGACCAGGCGATGGTCGCCGAGATGCTCTCGCTGCCGAGCGAAGCCTACCTGACTGAAATCAGCGAAGTGGCGGACGTCGACGCCATCCACGCGGCCCGCGAGTTCGCCCGCAAGCAATTGGCCGATAACCTGTTCGAAGGTTTGTGGCTGCGCTACCAGGCCAATCGCGACCTGTCGAAGAAAACCCCGTACGTGGCCGAGGCGGAACACTTTGCCCGTCGCGCCTTGCAGAACATCGCGCTGTCTTACCTGATGCTCAGCGGCAAGCCGGAAGTGTTGGCGGCAACCCTTGAGCAGTTCGACGCGTGCGACAACATGACCGAGCGCCTGACGGCGTTGGCGGTGTTGGTCAACTCGCCGTTCGAAGAAGAGAAGGCCAAGGCCCTCGCGGTGTTTGCCGAGAACTTCAAGGACAACCCGCTGGTCATGGACCAGTGGTTCAGCGTGCAGGCGGGCAGTGGTTTGCCGGGCGCGCTGGAGCGGGTCAAGACGCTGATGCAACACCCGGCGTTCAACATCAAGAACCCGAACAAGGTGCGGGCACTGGTGGGCGCGTTTGCCGGGCAGAACCTGATCAACTTCCACGCGGCGGATGGTTCGGGTTATCGGTTCCTGGCGGACCTGGTGATCCAGTTGAACGGCTTCAATCCGCAAATCGCTTCGCGGCAGTTGGCGCCGTTGACCCGCTGGCGCAAGTACGACAGCGCGCGGCAGGCGCTGATGAAAGGTGAACTGGAGCGGATTCGCGCTTCGGGCGAGCTCTCCAGCGATGTGTTTGAGGTGGTGAGCAAAAGCCTCGCTTAACTGAGGCTGAGTACTGCATCTGTGGCGAGGGAGCTTGCTCCCGCTGGAGTGCGCAGCGCTCCCAAGATTTTGGGGCCGCTACGCAGCCCAGCGGGAGCAAGCTCCCTCGCCACAACGGGCCTTAGATAACCGGCGGCCAGCGCAGGTCTTGTGCATCATCGTCGGTATAGCGGGGGAAGCGCTCCGCGATCATCTCGTGTGGCACACCCAGCGGAATCGCGCTGGCAGTGTCCAGGCGGGCGACTTGCTCAGCCGAGAGTTGCACCGTCAGCGCGCCCAGGGTGCCATCCAGTTGCTCGCGGGTACGTGGCCCCAGAATCGGAATCAGCGCGGTGGTGGATCGACGGGCTTTTTCCCGCAGCCACGCGATGGCAATGTGAGTCGGCGTGGCGTTCAGCTCGCCGGCAACCGCCAACAAGGTGTCGAGCACTGCCGTTTCCCGTGCGCTTTTTTCAGCGTGGACCAGAATCCCCAACTTGCTGGCGCGGGTATCGGCCTGGCTGTTGCGATACTTGCCGGTGAGAAAACCACCACCCAGCGGTGACCACAACGTGGCAGCCAGGCCCAGCGCTTCGGCCATGGGCAGCAGCTCACGGTCGGCGGTGCGTTCGGCCAGGCTGTATTCGGTCTGGATCGCTACCAGCGGCGCAAAGCCGCGCACTTCGGCGAGCAGGTCGGCGCGGGCAATGCGCCAGGCAGGAAAGTTGGACAAGCCCGCATAGTGGATCTTGCCGGCCCGCACCAGGTCATCAAAACCCCGCAGGATCTCTTCCATCGGCGTGACGTTGTCGCTGATATGCGCCCAGAATAGGTCGATGTGGTCGGTGTTCAGGCGTTTCAGGCTTTCTTCGACAGCGCGCACCATGTTCTTGCGGTTATTGCCGAGCTTGAGGGTGCCTTCGTCTTGAGGCTGGGTGCGCAAGGTGTACTTGCTGGCGATCACCAGGCGGTCCCGTTCCGACGCAATAAACTCGCCGAGCAGTACTTCCGATTGGCCGAACTGGTAGCCGTTGGCGGTATCAAGGAAGTTGCCGCCGGCCTCCAGGTAACCGTCGTAAATCCGCTTGGACTCTTCGCGCTCGGCGCCGTGGCCCCAGCCTGTGCCGAAGTTGGCGGTACCCAAGGCCAGCTCCGAAACCCGCAGGCCGCTGCGACGGCCAAAGACTTTATTGCGCATACGAGAACTCCTGACGCTGTGGTTGATTTAAATGTTTTGCAACATCTATTAAATATGATGCGAGTCATATATTTCGTCAAGAGGGTTTTTTTGCCGTTGAAGGGAAGGGCGCCCGCTCCTGACACTTTCTGACAGAGGCCTCTGCTAAGCTTCGCCACCTTTCCTTTTCCGAGTGTAATCAAACGTGTCGCGTACCACTCGTCTGCTGACCTTGTTGCAAGTCCTGCGGGGCAAAAAACGCCCGGTGACGGCCGCTGTGCTGGCGGCGGAACTGGAGATATCCGAACGCACGCTGTACCGCGACATCGCCGAATTGACCGCCTTGGGCGCACCGATCTTCGGCGAGGCGGGCGTGGGTTACGTGCTGCGTGCGGGTCTGTTCCTGCCGCCGCTGATGCTCAATGCGGACGAGACCGAGGCCATCGTGCTTGGCTTGCGGTATGTCGATCAGCGTGGCGATGACGTGCTGAGCCAGGCGGCGGCGAATGCCCTGGCGAAGATTGCTGACGTGCTCGATCCGGCCGCCCAGGAAGCCTTGCGCAATCCGACCTTGTTGCCCGGCCCGCCAGGATTTGGCTACCCGGAAAACCGCGTGCCGCTGAATGTGTTTCGCGAGGCGATTCGCGGCCAGGCCAAACTGCACATCGATTATGCCGATGCCAGCCAGACCGCCAGCCAGCGCCTGATCTGGCCCCTGGCCCTGGGCTTTCTCAACGAAGTGCGGGTGATCGTTGCGTGGTGCGAGTTGCGCGGGGCTTATCGCACCTTCCGCACCGACCGGGTAGCGGCTGCCAGCCTTCACGGCGAGCGTTATCCGGGACGTCGCAGCGACTGGTTGCGGGCCTGGCGCAAGCTGATGGAACAGAACGAATCCGGGCCATTCACTCCTGACAAGAACTGACACAGCACTGCTTTAGCATGGTTCCATAAATCACCAACAAGGAGCTGTCTCATGTCTCAACTCACCCCCGAACTGGCCCCGGCGATCGCGACCTACATTGCCGCCGCGAATACCGGCGACACGTCTTTGGTGGCCGACTGTTTCGCCGCAGATGCCAACGTGTTCGATGAAGGCGAGCACCAGGTCGGTACCGCCGCCATCGCCCGCTGGATGGAAGACACCGGGCGCCGCTACCAGCCCAAGGTCCAGGTGCTGAATGTGCAGCACCGCACCGGCAAGGTGCTGGTCAGCAACCTGATCACCGGCAGCTTTCCCGGCAGCCCGCTGGAGCTGCGTTATACCTTCCGCCTCAATGAGCAGGGCAAGATTTCCCGATTGGATATTTCCCTGTAGCCGTCATGGCATAATGCCGGGCATGACTTTCGACTCGCCACTCGCCGCCTACCAGCACGCCATCACCGAACAGGGGTTCGTCCCCGACGACGCCCAGCGTGAGGCGGTGCAAGCCCTGCAAGATTGCCATCAAGCCCTGCACCACGGGCATGCGCCCATCACCGGGGTGTACCTGTGGGGCCCGGTCGGGCGGGGCAAGACCTGGCTGATGGACCAGTTCTACCAAAGCTTGCGAGTGCCTGCCCGGCGCCAGCATTTCCATCACTTCATGGGCTGGGTGCACCAGCGCTCGTTCCAACTGACGGGCACCCACGACCCCTTGCAGGCCTTGGCCCGTGAACTGAGCCGGGAAGTGCGGGTGCTGTGTTTTGATGAGCTGTTCGTCAATGACATTGGTGACGCGATCATTCTCGGCCGGCTGTTCCAGGTGATGTTCGAAGAAGGTGTGGTGATGGTCTGCACCTCCAATCAACCGCCAGATCAACTGTATGCCGATGGTTTTAACCGTGATCGCTTCCTGCCGGGGATCGAGGCCATCAAGCAGCATATGCGAGTGGTTGCGGTGGATGGCGGGGAAGATCATCGCCTGCATCCGGGCACCACGCTGCAGCGTTACTGGGTCGATCAGCCCGAAGCGCTGGCCGAGGTATTTCGCCAGTTGAGCGAAGGGCAGGCGGTGAGCAGTGGACCGGTCGCGGTCGGATACCGCTCCATCGTGGCCGTGCAGTCCAGTGAAACAGTACTGTGGTGCCGCTATGCCGATCTGTGCGAACAGCCGCTGGCCGCCATGGATTTCATGCTGTTGTGTGATCGGTTCAAGGCCATTTTGTTGGGTGAGGTCCCCAACCTCAGCGCGCAAAAGCGTCCTGGACGAATCGCACGCGGTACGGAAGACGCCGCCCAGCGAGTGGAAGCGGGTGATCGCGAGTTGCCGGAACTGTCCGTGCATGACGACAGCGTCCGGCGGTTCATTGCCTTGGTAGACGAGTGCTACGACCGCAAGGTGCCGCTGTACATCGAGGCCAGGGTTCCATTGGAAAGCCTCTACACCGAGGGTTACCTGGAGTTCCCATTCCGCCGCACCCTGAGCCGTTTGCAGGAGATGCAGTTGGCGCGATTCGGCGATCCAGGCGTAATTTCACGCGGGCAAATGTAGTTAATCTCCTTCATCTAATGCCCACTCCACGCTTACAATCGAGCCCTTTTACGGGGAGCGAGTCCCTGTTGCACCGTTAATGAGGAAGGAAATGGACACCCCAGACATCCTGGTGCTGCAAGCCAGCTACACCAATCCGGTACACGCCGAGGCCATTGGCCTGGTGCTCAATCATTATGCAGAAGACCCCATGGGCGGTGGCCAAAGCCTGCCGGCCGACCGTTTGCAGCAATTGCCAGCGGAGCTGGCCAAGCGTGCTCATGCGTTCAGTGTGCTGGCATTTGTCGGCGGTACGCCGGCGGGTCTGGCGAATTGCTTTGAAGGGTTTTCCACCTTTGCCTGCCGCCCGCTGGTCAATGTCCACGACGTGGTGGTGATGGATAAATTCCGCGGCCTGGGCTTGAGCCAGAAGATGTTGCAAAAGGTCGAGGAAATCGCTCGCCAGCGCGGCTGCTGCAAGATCACCCTCGAGGTGCTTGAAGGCAATGGCGTCGCACAGTCGGCGTATCGCAAGTTTGGTTTCGAAGATGCAGTATTTGATCCGGAGCATGGCCGGATGTTGTTTTGGAGTAAGCCGCTTTAATTAATGTTTATTTAATTAACACAAAAAAGGCGCCAGCAAGTGGCGCCAAATAAACCTTAGCTATCAGAGCGGAATAGCGCAGGGTATCGCGGGTAAATCAGGTGTTAGGTGTAGTGGTAGTTTGATCGGCAGTGGCGGGCTTTGCAGTCTTGCCGTCAGCCATTGCTGTTTGCTGGGCAGCGCCGTGAGTTTGTTCCTGAACGAAGGTGAAGTTGTTGTAGAACTCCTTCGAACGCTCTGAACCGCCTTCTGCGAAGGCTGCTACGGAAGTCATGGTCATCAGGCCAGCAAGGATAACAGTCGAAATTTTCATGGCAGTGTCTCATTAAGTGTGTTGGGTTCCGCGCGGTGTGTCAGCGGCGGGATGAGGAGACTATGGGCCAATGATATTAAGTAAGGGTTAACCTAGCGCTGACCGAAAGTTAACGATTTCGTTAACTTCCAATCTTTCGCAGCGACGAGCTCAGAGCTTCCAATCCATTGCAAGGCTGATGGAGCGCGGGTCTCCCCAATACACGCCGTTATAGAAGCCGACCTGTTCGTAATATTTTTTATCAAATAGGTTGTTGATGTTAAGTGATGCCGATAAGTGGTCATCGAACTCATAGCGGGACATGAGGTTGACCACGGTGTAGGCCTGCTGAGTGATCCGGGTGCTTTGGGTGATCAGCTTGCCGTTGGCGTCCCGACCAGCCGGGCGATTGGCAAAGTCATAGAAGTCACTCTGCCAATTCACCGCGCCGCCCACTGTCAGCGCATGCCATTCGCCGGGCAGGCGATAGGCCGTGGACACCCGCAGCAGGTTCAGCGGCAGATTGGTGTTATTGCGCTGCTTGTCGCCGCTCAGGGAGTGGGTGTAGGTGTAGCCTGCGGTCAGGTTCCAGTCGGGGCGCACCTCTCCGGAAACCTCTACCTCGAAGCCCTGCACTTTGTTGCCTTTGCCGCCGGACGTGTAGAACTGCTCGCCGGTCTCTGGATCCGGTGGGGTCGAACTGTCCAGTTCCGCGACGTTGTCCTGCTTGCTCCAGAAATACGCGGCCGCCAGGTTCAGGCGCTCTTCCAGCAGGCTGCCCTTGATGCCCACTTCATAGTTGCTGCCCACCACCGGCTCCAGGTATTGCTTGCCGGCGTCACGCCGCTCTTGCGGGTTGAAAATATCGGTGTAGCTGGCGTAGACGGTGTACTCCGGGGTCAAGTCGTAGAGCAGGCCGGCGTAGGGCGTCAACATGTCGTTGTGGGTCTGGCTGGATTTTGAGGTGCCGAGGAACTGGTCGGTGTCTTTATCGTAGTCGTATGTGGTGCTCTCGATCTCCCAACTGCCATAACGACTGCCCACTATGGCATGCAGGCGCTCGGTCAGGTTCAGGCGGGTGGCCAGGTAGCCGGCCTTTTGGCGGGTGCTGCCTTGCGAGCCCTTGAGGCCGGTATTGGAGTCGGGGAACTTGCCGATCCCGCCCATGTGTTTCCAGTCGTCGATACTGGTGTAATTCTTCGGCACCGGACCGTCGCGCAGGTGTGGCGAAGCGTCGCGCTGCTCGGATTCGCCATACCCCACCATCAATTCATGCTCACGCCCCAACAGGGAATAGGAGCCGGACAGGTTCAAGTCGACCACGTCCATTTTTGAAGTGCCGATCATATGGCTGGTCCAGGCCGTCATGCCGCTGCGGTCGGCATTGGGAAAGCCTGAACCGCCGTAGTAGACCTTGCCGTCCGTGTCGCTTTCGCGGTGGGTGTAGGCAGCCTTCAAATGCCAGTCACCGGCCAGACGGTGGTCGAGGGTGGCGAAGGTGGTTTCGTCTTTCAGCGGCCAGGAACTCCACTTGGCCGCGATGTTGGCGGAGCGGGGCAGCTTGGCTTTACTGCCGTCACTGTTCCAGTAGGGCAAGGTGCCCCACGCGGTACCCTGCACGTGCTTGTTCTGGTAATCGAAGCCCACCGCCAGCACCGTGTCGTCGGTCAGGTCGCCTTCGAGGATGCCGTAGCCGACTTCCCGTTGCAGCGCGTAGTTGTCGCGATAGGACTGGGTGTCACGGTAGGCGAGCACCGTACGGCCCCGCAGGCGCCCATCAAACGCCAAGGGGCCGCCAACATCCAGGTAGCTGTAGTAATTGTCATCGGAGCCGCCACTGATGCCCGTCTTTGCCTGCCACTGTGCGGTCGGGCGTTTGCGCACCATGTTGACGGTTGCCGAAGGGTCGCCTGCACCGGTGGTCAAGCCGGTGGCGCCGCGTACCACTTCGATCCGGTCGTAAATAATGGTGTCGGCATCCGACTTCATGCGCCCGAAGGTGTTGAGCATGCCGTCAATCTGGAAGTTGCTGATGCCGTAGCCGCGTGAGGAGTAGCCAACCCGGTCGGAGTCCAGGTGTTGCACCACCACGCCGGTGGTTTGGCGCATGACTTCGGTGAGGGTATTGAGGT
This sequence comes from Pseudomonas sp. LBUM1641, assembly GCF_059716235.1. Lineage (NCBI taxonomy): Bacteria > Pseudomonadati > Pseudomonadota > Gammaproteobacteria > Pseudomonadales > Pseudomonadaceae > Pseudomonas > Pseudomonas sp. LBUM1641. The sequence goes on along the minus strand of NZ_CP166815.1, from coordinate 4,047,706 downwards.
TGAAATCGTCCATCTGCTGGCGGGTGATCACCGAGACTGACTGCGGCGTTTCCTTGATGGACAGGTTCAACTTGGTGGCGGTGCTCATCGAGCCTGTGGTGTAGGCACCAGTGTGTTCGGTGTTGGCGCCCAGGCCCTCGGCGGTGATGCTGGTGCTGCCCAGTTCAAGGGCATTGGCCGGTGTGTGCGATTCCTTTTCAGGATCGTTTTCAGCCAGCAGCTCCGGGCTCAGAACCACGCTGAAAAGGCCCAGGGTCAAGGTCATGGAACGGGTAAAAGGCGCAAACATCGCGGCGAACTCCTTGTCGTCTATGAAAAATGCCATTGGCTCAAAGACGAAAGGAGGCGGGGAACTTTAGCGCTAAACGAGAATAATTATTATCTTGGTGTTGCTGCCAAGTCGGGTTTCACCGCATTGCGCAGGTGAAACCCGGGTTATGGGACCTACTTGATGACCACCTCAGTCGAGTCGGTTTTCTTCGGCTTGATCAGGCTGAAGTCAATCAAGGGCTTTTGCTGGCGTTCGTAAGGATTGCCAATCAGCAGCGGCCGCGGCTTGAAGCTGTCACTGACCAGGCTCTTGCTGTGGTCCAGTTCATCAAAACTCAACCCTGCCATGTCGGCCCAGGTATGGATCAACTGCGAGCTGCTGTAGGGCCGCTGCAAGTCACCGCCAAAGCTCCAGTCGTGGCTTTCACGCCACTTGGGCGACGCGTAGGCCATGAACGGAATGGTGTACATCGGCGCCGTTGGCTTGCCTTCATTACGGCCCAGGGTGCTGTGGCCGGCCGAATCGAATACGTCTTCACCGTGGTCGGAGAGGTACAGCAGGAAGCCGTTCGGGTCAGTCTTGGCGTAGTCCTTGATCAGGCTCGATACCACGAAATCGTTGTACAGCACCGCGTTGTCGTAGCTGTTGTAGGTCGGCAACTGTGCGTCGCTGACCCCGGCAGGCACACCCTGGCGATCGGTGAACTTGTCGAAGGTCGGCGGGTAGCGATACTGGTAGCTCATGTGGGTACCCAGCAGGTGCACCACGATGAATTTGCGCTCGGCGGTGTCGGACATCGCCTTGGCAAACGGCTCCAGCACGTCGCCGTCGTACTGGCGCGCATTCTGGTTGCGGTTGTTGTTCAGGTACACCTGCTCGTCGGCCTGTTCGGAAAAGGTCGTGAGCATGGTGTTGCGCTTGGTCATGGTCTGCTGGTTGGTGATCCAGAAGGTCTTGTAGCCGGCCTGCTTCATTACGCTGACGATGGATGGCGTCTTGAGGTACAGGTCCGGGTTTTCTTCGTCAGCGAAGGTCAGCACCTGTTGCAGCGCTTCGATGGTGTAGGGGCGCGGGGTGATGACGTTGTCGAACACCGCCAGTTGGTCCCGCAGCTTGTCCAGTTCCGGCGTGGTGTTGCGCGGGTAGCCATACAGGCTCATGCGCTGGCGGTTGGTGGACTCGCCGATCACCAGCACCAGGGTCGACGGCTGGCCGGCCATGCTGTCCTTGAGGTTGGTCAGGGGCGGGATCTTGCTGGCGCTGGTCAGCATGCCTTGCATGTTGTCCAGTTGTTCGGTGTAGCGGCGGTAGGCGACGATCATCTGCCACGGCACGGCCGGCTCGATGCGGGTTTCAAAGCGGTCGATGGCCAGTTCCATGGTCTCGCTCTTGGCGATCTGCTTGACCAGCGGGTAACCGACGATGGCAATCACGATTGCGGCAGCCGCCAGCATGGCCTGGCCACGTGGCAGGTAAACCGGGCGTACGCGAGTCCACAGGAATACGGCCATGGCCGTGTGGGCAATGAACGCCAGCACGATCCACCAGGCAAAGTATTGGGTGGCGTACTCGCCGGCTTCAGAGATGTTCGACTCGAACATGATGAAGATGACGCTTTGGGAGAATTCCTGCTGGTAGATGAAAAAATATCCCAGGCTGGCCATGGAACAGGCCCACAGCACCACACCAATCAACCCTGCCACCAGGCGCGCGCGACGCGGGAACAGCAGCATCGGCGCCAACCACAGGGCGCTCATGAAAAATGCCTGGCGGAAACCGCTGAAGCCGGAGGTGCCGGTCAGCTGGATCAGCAGTTGGGTGATACCCGAGAAATACCAGAAGAACAGGAACATCCAGCCGAGGCCGGCCCAATCAAAACCTTTCGCAGACGTAGTGCTGCGTTTGAACATCGCCATCCAGCGCTCCAACCCGATAATTTTTCAGTGTCGACGCGCACGGACGCGCGCAACAGAGGGCCTGCGCACGTGGCGCGGCCCTATTCGGCGGGAGTATCGGGATGAGGATGTGAAAACTTCGTGAGTTATTCCTGAACGGTTCGTTCAGCTCACGTTCAGCAAAGTGCGGGCTGGGTGCCGGATGGTTGATTGAGCTGACCCTGCAAGTGCGAACGCAGGCGCATGACTTCCTGTTGCAGTTGGTCGCGTTCGTCTTTCAACTGGCGCAATTCATCACGGCGAATGGTGACGTAGAGGGTCTGTGGCGGACGGGTCATGTGTGCAGTGCTCATTGCTTACCTCGCAAATAGCCGGTGTATCGCGGTGCCAGAGCGCTTGATTCGAGGCTCTCGGCAACAGTCGGCGCAATTCTGAATTCTTTTTTAAGCGAAGGGAACTTTTTTATTTTTGATGGTCGTTGTGACTTTTTTCCCACTGAAGGCTAAAGGATGGCCACTTTTTGTCATGAAACTATGCCAATCCGCTCTGGACTAACCCTCATTAGCCTCATTGCGCTATAAACTGTGACACACATTTATTCGTAGTAAGGAGCATCAGCACATGCAACTGGGGATTATTGGACTAGGCCGCATGGGTGGCAACATTGCGCGACGCCTGATGCTCAATGGGCATACCACCGTGGTTTACGACCGCAATGAAGCATTCGTAAAAGGTCTGGCAGGCGAGGGCGCCACGGGCGTTGCCGACCTGGCGGGCCTGGTGGCCGGGCTGCAGAAGCCCCGGGCGATCTGGGTGATGCTGCCGGCAGGCGACCCGACCGAAAACACCATTGAAGAATTGAGCCATCTGCTGGAAGACGGTGATGTGATCATCGACGGCGGCAACACCTTCTATAAGGATGACATCCGCCGGGCCAAGGCCCTGTCGGAAAAAGGCCTGCACTATGTCGACGTTGGCACCTCCGGCGGCGTCTGGGGCCTGGAGCGCGGCTACTGCATGATGATCGGCGGCGACGCCGAGACCGTTAAGCTTCTGGACCCGATCTTTGAAAGCCTGGCGCCGGGCATCGGCAACATCCCGCGCACCAAGGACCGTTCTGCTGCAGCTGACAGCCGTGCCGAGCGTGGCTATATCCACGCGGGGCCTGCCGGCTCGGGGCACTTCGTCAAGATGATCCACAACGGCATCGAGTACGGGATGATGCAGGCCTTCGCTGAAGGTTTCGACATCCTCAAGACCAAGAATTCGGAAAACCTGCCGGAAGACCAGCGCTTCGATCTTAACGTCGCCGACATCGCCGAAGTCTGGCGTCGTGGCAGTGTGGTGTCGTCCTGGCTGCTGGACCTGACCGCCGACGCCCTGGCCACCGATCCGAAGCTCGACGGTTATTCCGGCTCGGTCGCTGACAGTGGCGAAGGCCGCTGGACCATCGAAGCCGCCATGGAGCAATCGGTACCGGTTCCGGTGCTGTCCAACTCGCTGTTTGCACGCTTCCGCTCCCGCCAGCAAAGCACCTACGGTGACAAAATGCTTTCTGCCATGCGCTTCGGCTTTGGCGGCCATGTGGAGACTCCCAAAAAATGACCGCCAACGGCAAGAAACCCAAGGCCGAACCCGCTCCGCCCACCACCCTGTTTCTGTTTGGTGCCCACGGTGACCTGGTCAAGCGTCTGCTGATGCCGGCGCTGTACAACCTCAGTCGCGATGGGCTGCTGGGCAATGGCTTGCGCATTGTGGGCGTTGATCACAACGCCATCAGCGACGCCGATTTCGCCAAGAAACTCGAGGATTTCATTCGCACCGAGGCTGCCAGCAAGGTCAAGGGCAAGGGTGATGACGCCCTGGATCCGCAATTGTGGGCCCAGTTGGCCAAGGGCATCAGCTACGTCGAGGGCGACTTCCTTGACGACGGCACCTACGCCGACATCGCCAAGAAGATCGCTGACAGTGGCACCGGTAACGCGGTGTTCTACCTCGCCACCGCGCCGCGTTTCTTTGCCGAAGTGGTGCAGCGCCTCGGCGCTGCCGGCCTGCTGGAAGAAACCCCGGAGGCGTTCCGCCGGGTGGTGATCGAAAAGCCTTTTGGCTCGGACCTCGCCACTGCCGAAGCGCTGAACGCCTGCCTGCTCAAAGTGATGAGCGAGAAGCAGATCTATCGCATCGACCATTACCTGGGCAAGGAAACCGTTCAGAACATCCTTATCAGCCGTTTTTCCAACGTGCTGTTCGAGGCGTTCTGGAACAACCACTACATCGACCACGTGCAAATCACCGCCGCCGAAACCGTCGGCGTGGAAACCCGTGGCAGCTTCTTCGAACACACCGGCACGCTGCGGGACATGGTGCCCAATCACCTGTTCCAGCTGCTGGCGATGATCGCCATGGAACCGCCAGCCGCCTTTGGCGCCGATGCGGTGCGGGGCGAGAAGGCCAAGGTGATCGGGGCCATACGGCCCTGGTCGCTGGAAGACGCTCGGGCCAACTCGGTGCGCGGCCAGTACACCGCCGGTGAAGTCGCCGGCAAGCAACTACCGGGCTACCGCGAAGAGGCTAACGTTGCGCCAGACAGCAGCACCGAGACCTTCGTCGCCCTCAAGGTGATGATCGACAACTGGCGCTGGGTGGGTGTGCCGTTTTACCTGCGCACCGGCAAGCGCATGAGCATCCGCGACACCGAGATCATCATCTGCTTCAAGCCGGCGCCATACGCGCAGTTCCGTGATACCGAGGTCGATGAACTCAAGCCGACGTACCTGAAGATCCAGATCCAGCCGAACGAAGGCATGTGGTTCGACCTGCTGGCGAAAAAGCCCGGGCCGACCCTCGACATGGCCAATGTGGAGCTGGGCTTTGCCTACAAGGACTTCTTCGAGATGCAGCCGTCGACGGGTTACGAAACCTTGATCTACGACTGCATGACCGGCGACCAGACCTTGTTCCAGCGCGCCGACAACATCGAAAACGGCTGGCGTGCAGTGCAGTCATTCCTCGATGCGTGGAAGCAGGATGACGGCATCCAGGCCTACAAGGCAGGCGAAGATGGTCCGGCGGCAGCCGATGCACTCTTAGCCCGCGATGGCCGTACCTGGCACAGCCTCGGATGAGCGACTTGCCGAGTCAACCCATCCGCTTTGTGTTGAGTGATATGGACGGCACGTTGCTGCATCCGGATCACAGCCTCAGTCAACGCACCATTGATACGGTTCGCGCCTTGCGCGCGGCCGGGGTGTTTTTCAGCCTGGCCAGCGGGCGACCACCCAAGGCCATGATGCAGCAGGTCGAAGCACTCGGTATTGACATACCGATTGCCGGCTTCAACGGCGGCACGCTGGTCAATCCCGACGGCAGTATTCTGGTGGCGCATCACTTGCCGGCAGAAGCGGCGTTGGTGGCGTTGGCATTGTTTACGCCGCAGCCAGACGTGGAAGTCTGGCTGTTTGCCGACGGTGACTGGCTGCGCCGCGATCCTGGCGGGCCGATGGCGGTCCGCGAGGAACATGGCCTGGGTTATGGGGCAATCGTCGTGGAGAGCTTCGAGCCGTTCCTGGATCGGGTCGACAAGATTGTCGCGGCCAGTACCAATACCCAACTGTTGATCGAGCTGGAAGCGCAGTTGCAGCCGAGGGTCGAGGGTTTGGCTCAGGTGTCCCGCTCGCAGCCAGTGTTCCTGGATGTGACCGCCATGAAGGCCAACAAGGGCGAAGCCTTGAAGACCCTGGCTGCGCACCTGGGTGTGCCACTGGAACAGACAGCCGCCATCGGCGATGGCGGCAACGACCCGGCGATGTTTCACGTGGCAGGGTTGTCGATTGCCATGGGCCAGGCCGAAGAAGTGGTCAAGCGCCAGGCCAGCGTCGTGACCGGCAGTAATGTCGACGACGGTGCGGCGGAAGCCATTGAGCGATTTATTCTCTCGGCCGATTGATTGGCAACCACACTAATAAGTAGTCAGCTATGCAAAGTTGCAACTTGCATCGCTGACTACCTACTAGTGTTATTGCTGGCCAATATATTGCGCCGTCAAACGGCACACTTTCTGGTGCCGCCTCACGCGAGTTTCAGTTACTTGGGCATTGCCCAGGATTGCAACTGATAGCCATCTTTATCGAGTTCAGCGCGGGCCTGCAACAGCAAGTTCTCGAGCTGTGCCGGGTCGGAATAAGTGCTGGAAGACAGCTGCTTGCTACCGATACGGGTATTGGTGCGGTCGATGACGCTCAGGCTCAAGGCGCCGTTGCCATCGTGCCAGGCCACACATTGAAAGGGCTGGAAAGCACGGTCTGCGATCAAAAGAGCTTCGTTGATGCGGAGCGGGGCGTTCATGGGGTCTTCTCTCTAAATGCCCATTCAAGTGAAGCCGTTGGTTGGGCGTGCCTAACGACTGGTTACTTGTACTGATGCACGATCACCGGGTGCAGGTCACATGTTAGAAGAAGATTTTTTAACTTTCCCTGATTAAAATCATGTAAGGGGCTATGTTGAAAGCCTCATGAAAGTTACGCCGCGACAATTGACCGCACTCGACTGGTGGAAAAGGACAGGTTTGTGCGCGGCTTATAACGAATGGGTACAAAGGCCGCGTCAAAATCTTGCTAGTGTTGCCAGCAGGCTTTCCAAATAACTGTTTTTAAATAACTTTAACGATTTTGACGCCAAGGAATAGTCATGATTGTTGCACCTGCTCCGCGCCGTCTGCTTGTGGTCGATCCCTGTGATGACTGCCACGGGCTATTACCGGGTTTGCGTACGGCGGGGTGGGACGTGGACAGCTGTGCCCTCGAGTCGGTGGGTGAGCGCTCCTGCGATGTGGGATTGCTGCGCCTGCAGCCGTTTCATCTGGAGCGGCCCGAAGCGGTCAAGGAGCTGATCAGCCGTAGCGGCACCGAGTGGATTGCCGTGCTAAACCAAGAAGTGCTGCGCCTGCAGAATGTCGGCGATTTTGTCTGCGAGTGGTTCTTTGACTTCCATACCTTGCCGTTCGATGTGTCCCGGGTGCAGGTCACCCTCGGCCGTGCCTTTGGCATGGCGCGCCTGCGGGGCAAGGGCAACAACGCGCCTGCCGGCCAGCCTGAACATGAGTTGCTGGGCGACAGCCGCCCCATTCGCGAACTGCGCAAACTGCTGGCCAAACTGGCGCCGACGGAATCCCCGGTGCTGATTCGTGGCGACAGCGGCACCGGCAAGGAGCTGGTCGCCCGCACCCTGCATCGCCAATCCCAGCGCCACGCCAAGCCGTTTGTAGCGATCAATTGCGGGGCGATCCCTGAACACCTGATCCAGTCCGAATTGTTTGGGCATGAGAAGGGCGCCTTCACCGGCGCCCACCAGCGCAAGATCGGGCGGATCGAGGCGGCGCATGGCGGTACGTTGTTTCTCGATGAAATCGGCGATTTGCCCATGGAGCTGCAAGCCAACCTGCTGCGTTTTCTCCAGGAAAAACAGATCGAGCGCGTCGGCGGCAGCCAGCCGATTCCGGTGGACGTGCGCGTATTGGCGGCCACCCACGTCGACCTGGAAGCCGCGGTTGCAAAGGGCACCTTCCGGGAAGACTTGTACTACCGGCTCAACGTCCTGCAAGTGGTGACCGCGCCGTTGCGCGAGCGTCATGGTGACGTGGCGATGCTGGCCAACCATTTTTCACACTTCTACAGCCAGGAAACCGGCCGGCGCCCACGCAGCTTCAGTGAAGACGCGTTGGTGGCCATGGGCGAGCACGGCTGGCCGGGCAATGTGCGGGAGTTGGCCAACCGCGTGCGGCGTGGGCTGGTACTGGCTGAGGGGCGGCAAATCGAAGCCGTTGATCTGGGATTGCAAAGCCAGCAGGCAATCGCGCTGCCGATGGCTACACTGGAGGATTACAAGCACCGTGCCGAACGTCAGGCGCTGTGCGATGTGCTCAACCGGCACAGCGACAACCTGAGTGTCGCGGCCCGTGTGCTGGGAGTTTCCCGGCCGACGTTCTACCGGTTGCTGCACAAACACCAGATCCGCTAGGGCGGGTAAACCGAAAAGCCCCGCAACGACCCTTATCGTTGCGGGGCTTTTCCTTGTCTGTAGGGGCGAGCTTGTTCGCGAAATTCGTGAACGATAACGCGGGGTTTATGGTTCCCCGCGTGGCTCTCAGGTTTTTCGCGAGCAAGCTCGCTCCTACAGTGTTCTGTTTAGAAGTAGTACGGGAATTTCAGGCTGAAGGTAAAGTCCGGCGCATCATCCGTCATACCGATGGCCAGGTTCGGCACGATCGTCAGGTTGTCGGTTGCCGCGATCGTCATGCCGACGTTGAAGTAGCCGGCGTTGGCGTCGCTGGAAACCACCGATTGCCAGTCGCCGCCATCGGGCTTTAGCTTGCTCTTGCGCTGGATCAAGTCGGAGACTGAAAACGACATACTCATCTTCTCGTTGAGCGCAAAGGCCACGCCAACGCCGATCTGGAAACTGTCTCCCAGGCGCACTTTGCCGCCGACTTTTTCATTGACTGTGGAACTGATGTCGTCAAATGAGTCTTCGAAGTTGTGGGTGTAGGACAGCGACCCAAACAGCACCGCTGGGTCGAAAGTCTTGACCAGCGAGATGCCCGGCGTAATCGACCAGACGCCGTTGCCGGTGGGCAGGTTTTCCGGCACGAAAAGGTTGGTGTTGTTAGGTGAACGTACCAACTTGATGCCAAACGGTTCTTTACCGGTAGGCGCCTTGACGCGCAGCGACACCACGGCATCCGGAAGGCTGGCCGTTTCGTCGAGGAATTTGTAGGCCACGCCAAAGTTGACGTCGCCAATTGTCGGGTCACGACTGACCGACTCCTCTGACGTCGCCGTACCGGAGCCGCCATTGGCACCACCGGACTGATAAGTCGATTCACGATAAACCACCGGTACGTTGACATCGAATTGCCAGCGGTTGTCGAGGTTGTAGCGTCCCGTTAAGTCCAGCGTCCAGTTGTCGGCCTTGATCCGGTCCAGGTTGATATTGCCCAGGAAGATCGAGTCCAGCGCCAGAAAACCGTTGAGGGTTAACTGACGGGCATCGTAACGAGCATAGGTAACACCGGTTTCAAAACTGAATTTTCCATCGCCGAAGAAGCCGCTCGCCTCGTTGTACAGGTTGCTCACACTCTGTGCCGGGGCCGAGTCGTCCTTGAGCGACTGCCCGTAGGATGCGCCGCCGCCTGCACCGCCCGAGGCGGCAGCTGCACCGACGCCGGGCGTGTTACCGGCCACCGTGGTGCCGCCTTTCTGGAAGTCTGCCGGGGATTTGGCCAGGCGTTTGGGAGGTGGGGCCGCCGGCTGGTCTTCAACCTGGCGCACCCGTTGTTCCAGCACCGCCAGTGCTTTTTGCTGAACTTCGTAGCGTTGCTTGAGTTCCAGCAGTTCCTTTTTCAATGTGTCGATGTCGGTGTCCGGCGCGGCATACAACATGGATGCGGGCAGGAGCGTGCTCAAGCAAATTACGGCACGTAACGATAGCGATCGATGCATGAAATAAGCCGTCCCTTTCTAATGCGCAAGTGTCGAGGCACAGCGTAGTTCAATAACCAAGGGTGCGTAGGCCTTTGAGTTGGTCCAGGTTGCAGTTCAGTGCACCATTGTTCAAACCGTTGCTGCCCATGACCACGTTCAGCTGGGTCATGTTGTTAACGAAATTGCTGTTGCCCTGCAAAACAGTGCCCTGTAGCACATTGCCGCCGCCGATTTGCTGCACGGTATTCCCTTGGTTGTGATTGGCTTGGATAGCCATTTGCAGGCCGCCATTGGTGGCTGAGACGCTGACGTTGCCAGCCCCACTGGTCCCCGTGACGGTACCGCCGGCCACCAGCACTTGCCCTGACTGCACAAGATTGGCCGGCGCCAGCCCATTTTCGTTGATGTTGATGCCGACGTTGTTGGTCGCCGTGTTGCCGTCGCCCGCAGCGCGCACGCTTTGAACCACGCCCTGGCCGGTGCCCAGTCCGGCGCCGCCAGTCACGGTGCCTGTGCCGGTGGTCTGACCGGTCCCGGTGCCCGTCCCGCCAGTGGTTTGTACATAGAATTGGGGGGTGATAGTGGATGAGTCGATCTGCATGCTGGCCTTGCCAGTGATCGAGTCGCCAACGGCGTTGGTCCAGGTGCTGCTCATCACGATGCCAAAGCTGATAATCCGCCCAGGCATCACATAGCGCCCGCGCAGTTCCGCCAATTCCGAATCCTTGACTTCAATCGGTTTAAATCCGGAGGAGGCATAAACAGGCATTGAGGCTACCAGGCACATGACCGTAAGCCAGCGGTAGGTGTTCATCTTTGGCTCCTGGAGCGTCCTGCTCCTTATTGCGCTTCTAGAAGAAGTCGCTCTGGATAAAACCGAAGTCCATCAGCTCTGCATCACCCACGGGCCTGAACTCATTCATTTTGTTTTTCGCCGTCAGGGGGGTGGGTGGGTCGAGCAGGATGTTGGTCTTGTCGTAGCCTTCACCGAGTACGGCGAAAACGATGCCGTTCCAGCCCTTGACGAAGTCGTCATGCGAATAGCGTTTATGCCCCAGCACCGGATCGCCGATATAGACCCAGTTCTTGTCGGCTCGCTGCATGACCACGAAGTGCTTGTAGCCGCGAATTTCCAGCAGTACCACGACGGGGATTTTCACGGTGACCAAGGTATCTGGCCCGATCTTGTAGCCTCGGGCACGCATGCCGATGCTTTCGAGGTAGCGCTTCATGTCCAGCATGGAGAAGCCTTGGGTACGTACCAAGTCCTGGTCAGCGTTGACCAGCATGCCTTTGATGATGTGTGCTTCGTCGACGTCCAGCCAATAGCCCTGACGCAGGATGGTTGCGAGTGCCGCAGCACCGCAGCTGAAATCGGTTTTCTGTTCCACCAGGTTGGCGAAGCGGCGCTCACGAATGCTCTCGACCTTTTTGAATATCACGCCACCGCCGGGCATGGCTGAAATTGCCATTTGCCCTGCCCAGGTCGGGCCGGTGAGCATTAACAAGAGGGTGAGCGTCACGAGGCGCATGATCGTCTGACCTGTTGGACACTGGAAATAGAAAAGGGCCTTGTCGCCAAGGCCCCGTTGCATCAGAAGCGAACGCCGCTGCCCGCTGCACATTGGGTGCAACCGCTGCCCAGTGTGAGGGTGTTGCTTTGTTGGTTGCCGGAACCTGCGGACACGTTGAGCCCGATGTTGCCGGAACCATAGTTGCCAGAGTTGTTCAGGCTGGCGTTGTTGCTGACATAGGTAGACTGGCCACCATAGCCATGGGTAGACGCGGCTGCGTTGAGGAAGTGGTTGTCCAACGATTGTTGCTCGGTGTTGGAAGCAGCGGCCACGTTGTTGCCGTCGGCAGTCACGATAGCCAGGTTGTTTTTCTGTTGGTTGCCTTGACCGGCTGCAACGTTGACACCGGTGTTACCCGAGCTGTTGTTGGCCGAGTTGTTCAGAGACGCGTTGTTTTGCGTGCCTTTGTTGTCGAACTTGTTGCTCCGGCTTTCTTGATAGATGTCGGCGACGGCAAATACCGAAGCAGCATCATCGGCGCTGCTGGTGATTGCAGCAGCATTGTCCTGCTGGTTGCCCGAGCCCGAAGCGACGTTGGCGCCCAGGTTGCCGGAATGGCCGTTGAGCGAGCCAGTGGCTGAGGCGTTGTTAGTGGTTTTAGTGTCGTCGAATTTGTTGTCTTTGCTGACTTGGGTATCCGTCACGACGGCAGCCACGGTGCCGGTAGCCACTGGGGTTGGGTGCCAGCCGCCTGCTTGTGCAGCAACAGCCATGAGCGCAGTCAGAGCGAAAACCAGTGGTTTAAGAGCCATTGTAGGTTTCATGGTGTATCTCCTTGCTTCTAATTAGTTGGTTAAGTGTTGGTACGGTCTAACTAACAAACACTGATCAAGCTGTTACTTGATAGTGATAGCCAGGGTGTTAGCCACTCGGTTCCCCACCCCCGCACTCTGGTTCACCTGTACCACTCCTCGGCTGCCGGTGAAGGCCTGGTCGCTGGTAACGACCTGGCGGCTGCCAGTGGTGGGGGTGAGCCCTGAGTCTGTTAACAGCGTCGTGTTCTGCTGCGACAAAACGCTGTCATCGATGCTTTGCGGACCGGGATTGATACTGATCCGCACGGCATTGATCATCTGTGTATTGGCCCCGGCCGACTGGTTGACGCCCAGCACACCGTTGCCATTGCTGAAAGAGGAACCCTGGATCGCCGCGTTGGCGTTCAGGGAAGCATCGACCTTGCCATCGAGTTTCTGCACGAGTGAATCGTGGGCTTGTCCGCCGACGACGATGGCGCGACTGTTGATCTGCTGTTGCTGATTGCCGGCAGACTGGTTGACCGAGGCGACGCCGCTGTATTGCTGACCGCTGTTATTGATCGTTGCGTTGTTGTCGGCCATGGCCGATGTGCAACTCAGTGCGGCGATGATGAGCCAGGAGCGATTCATTACTGGCCCCCCATCATGCTGCCGATGTTGTTCAGCGGCGCCATGCCCCGCTGGATCGAACCATTGATCTGCCCGGCCATGCTGCTGCCACCACCGCCATGGCCGGCGGATGCGCCAGCTCCCAGGGTTGAAGTGCTTGCGCCCAGGCTGTTACTCAGGCCAGGAAGGTTGCCGCCGGGCATCATGGCGCGGGTGATACTGGAGCCGCTGCTGACCCCGGCGATGTCGAGGTCGCTGAGTTCGCCAGTCGTGGCGCTCAAAACTTGTTTGGAGGGGTTTGCATTGACAGTGCTGGGGTTGCGATCCGGGGCAAAGGAGGAGCGGCCAGCCATGTGGCCTTGTACGGTGCGACCAACCACGATGGTGCCGTCACCCGCGAGGGCCGAAAGACTCATGCTGGTGCTGAATACACAGCTGATCAGCAGTAGGCTCAGTGAGCCTGGATTGAGTGTTTTCACGGCAGCATTCCTTATTCTTTACGCTGACCCTAAACAGCGTTGTCAGGAAGAGAGCAGGAGCTGTGCCGCTTTTGAATTTATTAATAAATTCAAAGAGTTGGGAAGGATTAAAAAGAAAGGCAGGCGGGGTGTGTTTCAACGGTGAGACAACAGGCCTGAGTTCAACTCACTCGGCAGGTGTCTCAGGAGTGAAACACTGATCGCCATAAACCGGGCAGTCCGCAGCCGGCTGTCAGCTCAGCCGCTACAAGTGTTTCAAAAGTGGACAGTTCCAGGCAGAGAACGTCCGTGGAGCAGGGCATGCGCCCTGTCCCCAGGATCAGCCCTTAGGTGTTTTACGCGGAATCGAATTGAGTACGGGGTTGCCGTCCTGGTTCTGGGTCAGGTAGACCGGCAGGACCTTGGGCAGGGAGGGGACGAGGTTGGACACCTCGTTGATGTTGTAGATACCACCAATGCGGATCGCGCCGGTACCGGCGTCGGCCAGCATCACCGGTTTGCTCAGGTAGCGGTTGATCAACGGCAACGCGTCGGCCAGGGCCAGGTTGTCGAGGATCAGCTTGCCGTCGCGCCAGGCCAGGGCCGTGTCGCCCGGGGCAATTGGCTGGGCCAGGGGGCTGGCGTCGCCACGGTTGTAGCTGGCCTGCATCCCGGGTGACAGGCGCAGGCCGCTGTGGAGGTCGTCGCTGCTCACCAGTACCGAGCCTTGCAGCAGCATCACCCGCACATGGTCTTCGTACTTCCAGACGTTGAACTGAGTGCCGGTCACCCGAACCTGACCGTCGCCGGCGTGGACAATGAAGGGGTGTTGCGCGTCATGGCTAACGTTGAAAAACGCCTCGCCTTTTTTCAGGGTGACCCGGCGCTGGTCTTTGTAATGGCTGTAGACCAGCTCGGTACCCAGGTTCAGTTCAACCTGGCTGCCGTCATCGAGGGTGATCTGACGCAGGCTGCTCTCAGCTTCGTAATGTTTGTACGAGCTGGGCAGCCAGCCCGCTTCCCAGCCGGTAAAGGCCGCCAATGGCAAGGCCACAAGGCATATCGCCGCCGCTACCGCGTAGTTGCTCAAACGCTTGCGAGGCTGTAGCCGAACCAAGGCAGGCGTCGGTTCGCTGCGGGGCAAATGATCGGCAACGTCCCAGATCTCCAGCATTGCGGCATATTCAAAGGCATGCAGTGGATGTGCATCGTGCCACTGCTCGAACGCCTGACGCTCGGCCGTCGTGCAATCGCCGGCGTGCAGACGCATGCACCAGTGCGCAGCGGCATCGGTGATGGCGTCATATTCGGCTTCTGAAAGGGACTTATCTGTCATTAACTCATCCTGATTTCCCACATTCTAACCTCCACAGCAGGACGGCGAGAACAGCCATCATGGCGATTGCACATCAATTGGAACTAATTCTCGTCTGCAAGGCCCTAAAAATCAGGACAGCTAACATTCAATCCCTGTATGGAGTACGAAAATGCTTAAGAAAACCTTAGCCGCCATCGTTGCAACTTCGGCCCTGCTCAGTGCCGGAGCCGCCCTGGCGGACAAACCGGGCGCAGGCTGGATCACCATTGAAAAAGCCATCGAAACCGCCAAGACCAAGGCCGGTTATACCGAGATCTACAAGATCGAAGCCGATAACGATGGCTATTGGGAAGGTGAGGGGCGCAAGTCCGATGGCATCGTCTATGAGTTCCGCATCGACGGTGCCTCGGGCAACGTGTTGCGTGACCAGAAAGACTGAATGCGCTGGCTGGGTGCAGGCGTGTAGCCTGCACCCGTTTTTTACGGCGTGCCTTCGGCAATCGAGGGCACGGCGTCCAGTTGGCGCCCTAGTGTTGTGATCAGCAAGGTCAATGAGTCTGCGTTATCCATTTGTGTGTTGAAGCGCTGAGTCAGGTTGGTTTTGAAAATCCCCCGCGCATTGCTCAAGTCCACGCCGCCTGTGGTGGTGAGAATCTGCTGCTTGATGTAGTCATCTTCCGGTTCCGTTCCGATATCAGTGCCTGCGGCGCCGGACGGGCTTGTCGACTTGAATAATTGCCCCATGGGCGTGCTCACCGAGTAGCCATTTTCCTGCAGGTCTCGCAGTCGTTTTTGAAGATCGCGACCGGCTGGGGTTTCTACTTCGATCAGGTCGGCAAACGGTGATACCGAATTGAGATACGCGGCGTCGGCGGTATTGCTCACAATATGGGTCAGCTCGTGAATCAACGTGGTCGCGCGCGCGTGGGTTCTTTGATCGAAGTAGTTGATCAAGCGCCCTTCGAAATCGGCCGTCGGTGGGTTAAAGAAATTTTCCGTGAGGTAGATGCGCCGATCCGGATCGTCGTCGATGGTAAACGCCCAGTGCCGTTCGGGTTCGGCAAGGTGAACACCGGAGACGAAGCGCCGGGAGTTGAGTGAGTAGAGTGACGGCTCCAGCACCTCATCGAGGATTGCGGTGACGGTGTCCATGAGCTTTTGCGAAAGAGCTTCCGGAAAGGTAGGCGGGCCGGTGTCGGGGTTTATCGGGATACCAAAGAAGCGATTGATGAAGCGGTGGATTCGGGTCACGGGTGGGTATTTGTGATCGAGCAGTTTCAGGTTCTGCTGGCAGTTGTGCAGGTAAAAGGTTGCCAGGTCCAGTGCCTCGACGATCGCCTGGGCCCTGTGGGGCGCAACACGTCGAATCTCGGCCAGGCCTCGGGCTTCGACGTTCATCACCCGATCCACCTCTGACCTCACCCCCCGGCGTTCCATCATGGCGCTCCAACCCGGGCCGTGGCGGCGTACCGACGCACCAGGGTCCAGGACCCATTTGCGCTCGCTATCGAGGCGCACAAAAGGCCCCTTGGACCGTGCACTGAAAAGTCGCCAATGCCCCTCAGCCTGTTTGGCTCGGTAGACCTTGCCGGCATACGGTAGGTAGTGCCGATTATCGGTCGAGGTGTAGACGCCGGAGTTGCCGACCTTCAGGCTCTCCAGGCTGATGTCGCAGGCTTCGTACGCTTGCAGCCGGGTGCGGGCCTGGGCGGTGACATCGATGTCGTGCCAGGCGCTGGCTGTTTGCGTGAGCACGGGTTGTGTCGCGGTACTTGCCGTCGCAGGCTCATCCATCAACTCGCGCATTGAAGCCATTTGCGCCACACCGCCAATAAAGGTCTCCAGCGCGTCGCGCCAGCGGTGTTGCTGCAAGTCTTCGGCAGAGGTCTTGAACAGTTTGTAGCTTTGCCAGATCACCAGCGGCACCATCAGTTTGCCCGGCAACAACGCTTGCGCCTGTTGCAGGCCATGGGTAAACAACGCCTTGAGGGTGTCCCAGGCTGACCGGCCATTGGCTTGGGTTTGCTGTTCAAACAGGCTCGAAATCAATTCAATGTTGTCGCGGTACAACTGCTTGAGCGCGTGGCCCTTGATCGGATTGGACGCCAGCGTGATTTCGGAGGTTTTCCCAAACGTGCTGGTCCAGAGGTTTTTATACGTGGCTTGCTCAGCCGCTGGCAGGCGGCCGACCACCCAGTCCTGCAACGGTCCGGGCAGGTTGAGCTTGCGTATCAAATCCGCCTCATTTTCGAACTCCTGGAACGCCTGCTGCGGACCGTAGGGCGCGTACATCACCAGCGGCGCCTTTTCGATAGTGTTGAACACGTACACCCCAAGGGCCTTGATGGTGCGGGCGCCCGCGGTGGCGATCAACTCCAGGGGACGGAGAGTCGAGGTCGCATCCTTGACCGCTGCCCGGGCGATAGCATCCGGCATGTCGAGGACTTGTTCGATCAGGCTCAAGCCCGTGGGTGATAACAGTTCCTGCAGTTTCAGCGCGTGGGCGTTTTGCAGCAATTGCCAGGGCAATTGCCGAATAAAACGTTGCTCGCGTGCTTCGGCTCCCGGCTTGCCCGGCGTGAGTTTTTCGGCCAGGTAAGCCTTGTTGTCCTGCTTAAGGGGCAGGCGCGCGAGTATCTGGCGGACAATAGTGGGCGTCAGGCCAGTGGCCGTGGACTCCACATCAAACTCAGCGGCCTGCTGGCTGATGTGGTTGAGTGCGTAGTCCACCAGATTTTGCCGCTGGCCGGCCAACACCAGTTTGGGCAGGATGTAGACGTCTTGCGGGAGCACGTCATAGTCTTCCAACAGCTCCTCAAGCTTGCCCCTGAGGTACTGTGACAGCGGGACGAAACCGTCAAGGTAGTCCTTGTTGCCGTCCAGGTTATGGCGGTATTGCTCAAGTATTTCCACATGGCGCCGCTGTTGGCTGACCGCTGCCATCCCCAGCCAGGCCGGCAGTGATTGTTGCGCCATGAGGGTCTGGGCGATTTGCGAGGCGTGGTCCAGGTCGTTGGCCGGCAGCGCCTTTTCCAGTTCTTCGAGGCGTTTCAGCAACGCATCGCCTGACAGCTTCAGCGTCAGGCAGTGGGCCCGTTGTGCCTTGTAATGATCAATCCAGGACTGCTGGCGGTGTTGCGCGACCGCGCCGTTGATCTGCATGAAATGGCCGAGGGGGCAGGGCTGGTGCGGCTTGAGATAGCGCGGATCGAGATTGGCCAGCAGTTGCATGCGCAGGGCCGGGGCGGCCAGCCGGCGTTTCAGTTCCGTCTGCAATTGGCTCACATTGGCGAAACTCTCCAGGCCACGCGCCGGCGTCCATAACACTGCCCGGCCGGAGTGCGACGGGTCCAGCCCGCCGCGTTCGGTCAGCATCAGGCAGTGGGCGAGGGGCACCCTTTGCGTCAGGCCCAGGGGTTCGACGGTCAACGCATAGGCATCCGGGATGAATCCACCCAATCCCTGGCGCTGGCGGCGATCGGGGTGTTGAAGATCAAACACCGTTTGCACGATCGCCTCATCACGGGCGTCCAGGCTGTTGTTGAGGCGCCTGAGCCCGGCTTCGCCCCGGATCGCCACCGCCATGGCATGGGCCATCGGCGCCTTGAGCTGCTCCAGGTGTTCGCGAGGAATATCGGTGATGTTGTAGTTATGAAACTTGATCAGCGTGGCTTCAAGAATCGCGTTTGCTTGCGATATGTCCAGGACGGTCAGTTTTTTTGCAACACCACTGCCTGCGCCGTCGTAAAGACCATAGTCCGGGGTTTGCGGAATCGGCTCGCGCCCGTGGATCAGGCGCGCAAGAAAGTAACTGCGCAGGCTTTGGCTTTCCAGGGGCGCAGTGGCTGGTTTGGCGCTTGCGGTGCCGGTGTATCGATTGATGTAGATCCTCCCAGGATCCCGACCCGCCAAACCCCTGCGGCTGAACTCTGAGATGAGTGCCTGATTGACGGTGTTTTCCAAGGTGGGTTGCGCCCGTATCTGGGCGGCCAGCGTGTCCCGGATACCGAGCAACTGCTTTTGCAGCAGAGAGGCCCGTTCGGCAGCCAGTGAGACCGGGCGGGTCGGGTCGGCCAGTACCGAGTGCGGCGTCCAGCGTCCCGCTGTATCCAGGCCCGGCAGGTGGCTGTCGACCATGCAGCGCACATCCAGCGCGTGGTCGACCAGGGCCGAGGGCTCTATGCCGGCGCGGGTGCGTCGGTACAGATCGAGGGCGTAGCGAAGGTTCTGTTGTTGCTTGCCAATGATGGCTTCGAACAGATGCTCAAACAGATTGCCGGCGATGGGTTTGCCGGAAAACTGCGGCACCTTGAAACCGATAAACAACGCCCGCTCCTCAAGTGACATCAGGTTGTACAGGTCGTCTTCATACCCTGGCGCCTTGACCATCGCCCTTAGGGCTTCCATCAGGTCGTCATAGCTCCCGAGGACTTGCAAGCCCTTGTCCGGGGTATAGAGAAAGGTCTGCGAATTGCCGATCATCAAGGTGCTGGCCAGCTCGACGACGTTGGTCGAATGTTCCCAGACCAGTACCTTCTCAAAGCGCAGTACGTGGCTGTTACGCAGAGCCTCTTTACCTTCGGACTCGTAAAGCACAGCCAATGCCTGGCCTTGCTCGGGGCTGATGATGGATTGCTGGCGCTTGAGCAGCAAATCCAGGCGTGCATTGGCGGCCATGGCCTGGGCGAACCAGGCCCGGCGAGAAACACCCGGCGAAACCTCGGTGTTCCAGAATGTCTCCAGTGCACTGTGCAGGAACGGGATCAGTTGGCCGGCCGCTTGCTTGATCGCACTTTCCCAGCGTTGCGTATCGCGGGCCTTGCGTTCTGGGTCCTTGGCGTCGGCGGGTTGCTTGGGATGGAAGAACTCCCGGGTTTGCCCCGCAGGCCAGGCCTGCTCACGGTAGAACAACAGCACCGCGTCATTGAGTTGCAACGAGTCGAGCCAACGAGGCAGCGCATCACCGGCAGGTTGCCTGGCAAAAAAGCTGACATGTGCTTGGCCGGCGTCGAGCCCTGGAAACAGCGGGCGGCAGATGCTTTCGAGCAGCTTTGAAAGCAGGGAACCCAATGCCGGGAGCTGTTTCAACTCAGCCAGCAATGCCTGGCGATTTTTACCCTGATAGTGCCTCAGGGTATTTTCCTGCTCACCAAACACGTCATCGACCATGAACTCCGGCGTCAGCACCAGGCTATCGTCGAGTACCTGCGAGGCCTGCTGCATCAAGGGCAGGAAGCACAGGAGTTGCGTGGCGTCAGCCGGCTTTTTCAAACGCTCTTTCAGTGCTGTGAGTACGAGGGCCGGGCTGTCGAATTTCTCCAGGCCGCCGTACGGGGTGTAGAGCCAGGCATGGGGGTAGGCGCTGGTTGAACTCATCATGAAACTGCCCGCCAGTTCGACTGCGTCGGCGGCACCTTTATTCAGCCAGATGCGCTGTGCAATCATCGGCGGCGACTGTTGGCGACGGCCAGCATCGCTGGCAAAAAACACCTTGCCGAGGAACTCGATGTCCTTGCTGTCGATGTTCAACTGACGTTCGCGGTCCAACGCCCTCCAGCCCACGCGCATGGCTTCGGGGAAAAAATAGGGAGTCTGGCTCATCACTGCGATCCTTGGGGAAGTACGACACGGGAGGCTATCCAGTCTCGGCGGCCCCAAGGGCTAGATATGTCTGGCGCTCCCTGTCGACAGCCATGGGGCAAACCCTGTCTAATCGACGGACCGATTCTTGTACGCTGTTGCCCATTCCAATAATTAAACGGGAGCTTCAGATGTCTGCATCGCCTTTGGATGTCGAGTCTTCATCAGAGCGACTCAGTTTTGCGCAATTGACCGACCTGCTGCGCCAGGTATTCGTGCGCCATGGCACCTCGGCCGAAGTGGCCCAAGTGCTGGCCGAGAACTGCGCCAGCGCCGAGCGCGACGGCGCCCACAGCCACGGTGTATTCCGTATTCCCGGTTACGTCTCGACGCTGGCCAGTGGCTGGGTCAACGGCAAGGCTGTGCCGGTGGTCGAGGACGTGGCCAGCGGGTTTGTGCGGGTGGATGCCGGTAATGGCTTCGCCCAGCCCGCGCTGCAAGCCGCCCGCCCATTGTTGGTGGAGAAGGCCCGCAGTGCCGGGATTGCCTTGCTGGCGATCCATAACTCCCATCACTTCGCGGCGCTTTGGCCGGACGTCGAGCCCTTCGCCGAAGAGGGCCTGGTGGCCTTGAGCGTGGTCAATAGCATGACCTGTGTGGTGCCCCACGGCGCCGACCGCCCGCTGTTCGGCACCAACCCCATTGCCTTCGCCGCGCCCCGCGCCGATGGCCTGCCAATCGTGTTTGACCTGGCCACCAGCGCCATCGCCCACGGCGACGTACAGATTGCCGCGCGCAAGGGCGAGCGCCTGCCACCCGGCATGGGCGTGGACAGCCTCGGCCAGCCGACCCAGGACCCCAAGGCGATCCTTGAAGGCGGCGCGCTGTTGCCGTTTGGCGGGCACAAGGGCTCGGCCCTGTCGATGATGGTCGAATTGCTGGCCGCGGCCCTTACCGGTGGCAATTTCTCGTTTGAGTTCAACTGGTCCGATCACCCCGGCGCCCGCACGCCATGGACCGGCCAACTGCTGATTCTGATCGACCCGAGCAAGACCGCCGGGCAGAGCTTCGCCGAGCGCAGCCAGGAACTGGTGCGACAGATGCATGCGGCAGGGTTGCGGCGTTTGCCGGGAGACCGGCGTCATCGCACACGGGCGAAGTCGCTGGCAGGCGGGATTGAGATCGAAACGGCAGAATTGAGCCGGTTGCGGGTGTTGGCACAGGCGTGAAGCGAGCTGCGCCCGGGGAGGGCGCAGCCGTTACATCAGATCAGTTGCGGCGGCCCAGCAACAGGCCGACCACCAGGCCAAACCCGGCGGAAATCGCCACGGTCTGCCACGGATGGCCACCGATATAGGTTTCAGTGGCATCCACCACCGGCTTGCTGCGCTCGCGCACGTTGGACACCGAGTCCAGGGCTTGCTTGAGCTTGATAGCGACCTGCTCACGCAGGGTTTCACCTTCTTCCCCTACCAGTGACGCGCTGCTTTTGAGCAACTTGTCCGATTCTTCGATCAGCGCGGTCAACTCACTGAAGGCTTGATCCTTGATTTGTTCTTCGACGGCTTGTGCGGCAGATTTGCGGGCCATTGGGTTAACTCCTTGCGGGTGAATGTGGCAATGAATGCGCTTGATGAAGAATGGAGTGTTTGAAGCTGGCAAAAGTTGCAGGTTTTTTTCCTACGGTCAGCTTAGGTGAAATCCAGGCCAGGAAATTTCGACCTACAGTGTAAGATGTCACCTATTTGTGCAGCAGGTAATTCAACATGAGCTTCAATCTGGCCAACAAGCCCCTTGCCGAGCGCGCCGCGCTGGAAGATGAAAAGTCCCGTCTCTACGACCTGTGGCAAAGCAACCTGGGCAAAGCCAAGGGCGAGGCCGCCCGCCTGTTTGGCGAGCGCGCCAAGCGCAAGGGCAAATGGGCCGAATGGGTGCGTGCGGAACTGGACGGCATGTCACCGCCGGAGTTTTCCAACATGGTGCGCAGTGAAGTCAATCGCCTGATGGCGGCGAAGTAAAACAAGCCTCGATCGCTTCGCGCACCTTGAGCAGCAACGGATCCCGTTGTGCCTGGGTGCGCCAGCCCAGTTCCACCGGGTAACGCGGCAACGCCAGCGGGCAGGGCAGCACCTTCAGCCCGGTCATCTGCGCGATGGGCTGGGCTGCGTGTCCGGGAATCGTTGCCACCGCCTGGCTGCCCTTGAGCAAGAACGGCAGCGCTGCGAAGTGTGTGGTTGAGGCGCCTACGTGCCGGCTCAGCCCCTGCGCGGCCAGACCCTCGTCGGTAATCCCGATAAACCCGCCAGACGACACCAGCAGATGTTCTCGCCTGACGAACTCGTCGAGGTCGATGCTCTGTTGCCCCGTCGCCAGGCTGGCGGGGTCCACCAGGCACGCATAATGGCCTTCCCCCAATACCTGCCGGCTCAACCGGCGCTCGGCAAACCCGCCGGCAGTGATCGCCAGGTCCAGGCTGCGATCGAGCAGGGCACCGGCAACGATCTGGCTGTGGGTCTGGCGGAAAATCAGTCGCAGCTTCGGCGCCCGCCGGGCAATCTCTTCAATCAGTCGGCGGCCGTAGGCGATTTCGAAATCATCCGATAACCCCAGCACCACCGAACGGCCCTGATACTCGCTGCCCTGCGGGTCGACCATCGCCAGGCTTTGGCGGCAACGATCCAACGCTTCGCTGATCACCGGTTTCAACTGGTTGGCGCGCAAGGTCGGCGCCAGGCCACGACCGGTACGCACGAACAATTGATCGCCATATACATCCCGCAGGCGGCGCAGTGCGGCACTGATCGCCGACTGCGTGACGCCAAGGCGCAGGGCGGCCCGGCTGGCGCTGGATTCGTCGTGCAGGGCCTCGAAGGTTTTCAGCAGGTTGAGATCGACGTTGGCGATATTCATCTGGCTCATATCGGTTAGCAGCCCACACCGACGAAAATGCTGGACTATCAGTGTTGAACTTTGTAGGTGCAATGTGGGTGCATAGATATAAGAAGCGGGCGAATGTAAGATAATTAGTTATAAAAAAGAGATGTTTTGTCCGCTTTCTTGATGCGGAAAGTTCAGTGCAGAGAAAGTCTTGCGACAGAAAAAATGTAATATTAGTCGCTGCGACATCAAGTGTGGACTTTTTATCGGCGGTGGCTCTGAATGTGTAAGTTATTGATTTGATTGAGTGTAGTAGGGTTTTGGGATGTAAATGTAATCAGGTAAATAGATTTATTCTTTTAGACGTGTGGGTTTGAAAGATAAAGCTCATTGCCTGGACTGCGAGTTGTCTGATAGCGTGGTTTGAGATGTGCGTAAGGATGCCCCCATATAAGAGGATAAAGGCAGCCCTTGCTTCCGAAGAATTAGTTTCTTAGGGGTAAGGTATGCCTTTTTTTTCGCCGCACCGTTTCTTTGGAACCGCAAGAGATAGCAGATCAAGTCGATGCTGCTTGTTAGTTGAACTGTTATTTACCCCTATCTTATTTTTTACAGTAAACACTCGTCCGCCCATTTTTCTTAGGTTGTTCGGGGTCAAAATCAATTCTGAAGTATTTGAACTGATCAGGTCGCGCCAACCATTCTCGAATTACTTAGTGCTGCTTTGCGTTTACTTTCGCCGCCTACAATCATGTAAATATATTTTAAATAAAAGACAGATACACAATGAGTATCTCTCCTTATTAGGAGGATATTGCTATGCTGGGTGAGAGTTTAGGATTTCTTGAGAACGAGCCGTTCAAAAATATATTACGACCAAAGGGTGGGCATCTGTTTCGCGTTTACAGCATTATGAATAGACGCCCGATTGAGTTTTTTTATAGGACGCAGTTAATAGAGTGGGTTCGTCTAGAATTTGAGTCAGCGTTGGTAAGTTTTGTTCCCGTAAATAAAGTTTTCAAAACGACTGAAGGGCGCCTATTTGTTGCATTCAAGCTGGTATATCTGAATTCCGAAATTTTGGTATATATCGCTGAGCTGGGTATGGATAAGGTTGAACAGGCATTCGGACAATGTTGTGCTGCAATTGGAATGTCGAGTAAGCGTCTTGGAGAAAAAGTAGCTGCTGACGAAAGCTTTGAAGTGTGGAATCGCTTTAAGATTTTAGCATTTATTTCTCGTTGGAAGGATGATATTACTGCTCAGAATATCAAAAAATTTACACTCGGTCTGCGGAGTTGCTCTTCATGCGCTCTCAGTAGTTTTGATCATGTCGAGGGATTCAGCGATGGTAAGGGGCTTGCGTTCGCATTGGAAATGGTTCGAATTGGTAGATTTAAACTGCCCTCAATGCACGAGCGATTGATCAATAGAAATACTGTAGTTGTATGTTCTTCGAAAGGAGACAAGTAATGAGCGACTCTAAACAGCGATTTTCTAAGTCTAGGCTGCTACAGCAAGGTATAAAGTTTGAAGATTGGCAGCTACCTGACTTGCGTATGTTCTCAGAAGATCTTAAACAGAAAATTGGAAATCGAGTATTCGCTTTGAAAGCATTCCTGCTAAAGGGTGCGAGCTGTGAAGAAATACAAAATAGGTATGGCGTGGCGAAATCTTCTTTATATCTTATGATAGAGCGCGCGTGTCAGCCCGATCAGGACGGGGAGTATATAGGTTATCGAGCCGCTATTTTACAGTTTCGAGTAAAGCCCAATGAATGTCGCATTGGATTAACGAATGAACAACATCAAGAGAGAATGAACGGCGAAGCCGGTATTTTCTCGCATTTGCTGCGCTGTTATCCTGAACTTGACAGTTTGATGTGCCGTTACGCAAGTCTGTACAAAGCTCGGAAAGAGGGGGGCGCAAAAAGGCTTGTAGATTTTCATGCTGGTTTTTTGAAAAAGTGTGAAGAGCTTGGTATCTATGATCCTCAATATCCCTTCACAAGCGACGACAGGGCTCTACGAAGTTTTAGCAGACACTTACACGATAAAGCGACAGAAATAGCTCAAAAAAAACGTGCCCAAGATAGGCGTGTCGAAGATCTTGCCATTCTTCCTCCTATCGAACCGCTCCAAGAAATAGAGGTCGATGGACATAATATTGACCTGCGCTTGACTGTAAAAGAAGTTGATACTTTTGGTTTGGCGTGTTTGTCGGAAATTCTAACGTTGTGGGTGATTTTGGTTATAGATGTATTTACTCGATGTGTACTGGGTTACAGCTTGGCACTAGGCAAGAATTACGATCAGACGGATTTACTAACTGCTATATATAATTCTCTAGCGCCTCATAAAAAACCTCCCTCTGTTGTGCCAGGGCTTGCTTATAAAGTGCAAGGTGGATTTCCAAGTGATAAAAATTCTGAACTGGCTTGGTCCTGTGGGTTGATTTATAAGCTGGATAATGCGATGTCGCATAAGGCTAAAGACGTAGAGGCTAAACTCCGTGAAGTTGTGTGCTGCATCGATGACTTTGGCCCACCTCATCGACCAAACGAGCGGGCCATTGTAGAAACGTTTTTCCGTTATTTAGTGGACAATTTTTCGCATCGGATAGTAGGCACAACCGGCGCGCGTCCAAATGATGAAATTATCAAGCGTTTGGCGCCGAAAGGTGGAGATTTGTCTCTACTCTTAACTACGGGGGAATTGCATCACGCTTTAGATGTGGTGATATCTGATTACAATGGCAGGCCGCACACGGGAATTACTCCTCACAGCCCCCTTGAGCTTTTTTTACGTTCGGTTGTAGAGTTTGATCTGATCTTTCCTAAGTTGCTGCCCGAAAATCGTGATATTCGTAAGTTTACATGTAGGACCGCTATAGTTACTGTTCACCAGGATGGGCCGCAAAGTGCGTTTATAAACTTTAAAGGCGCCAGATATAGAAATTTACCCGTCCTGAGTTTTTCAGTTGATGGTGAAGTAATGATTGAATGGGACCCAATGAACATATCGTACCTTCGGGTTTATGACTTGAAGGGAGGCTATTTAGGTGAAATTTTCCCGCCGAGTCTTTGGAGTACTCCTCATAGTGAGAAATTACGACTTAGACTTCAGCGTAGTCTAAAAAGTGGTCAGATCGCGTATCGAGAGGGTGACTCAATACCCGATTTATTACATTCATTGCAAGCTTCGGAAGGATGGAAAGATCGCGAAGTAACAACTTATAATCTCAAACATCTAGGAGGAGAGATCTTACCTAAAAACACCGAGCAGCCGGTTAAGTCTATTGCTAGACCAGCTGAGAGATTAACGGTGGGGTACATATTAAAGGGTGATAAAAAGTGAGTGCTTTAAACGGTTCTGTTATAAGGCCGAAGGCGATTGAAGATCACCCGTTGTGCTCATGTAATTATCTCGTACCTACAGATTCGATTTCCTTGGTTTGGGAATATTTAGATAAGACACTGCGTAGGCGCTCAGGTGGTTTTATCATATGGGGAAACTGGCGCATAGGTAAATCGTCGGCAATTCGGTATTTGCGGAATGTAGCTCAAACTAAATACAAGGGTCTATTTACCGCGACGCTGGATGGCGAAACGAAACTATATATTTCGGAGCGAGATTTTTATGCAGATCTATGCAAAGAGCTAGGGGTTAGTACAGGTGGATCCTCTGGCGAATGTAAAAGACGTGCGGTGGATGTAATGATTTCGATGGGGGAGCGCAACACAAAACGCTTATTTCTCTTATTTATAGACGAGCCTCAAAAATGGACGGATCTACAGCTGAATTGGGTTTGTGAAATATATGATAAATTAGATCGGCACAATGTCCGGTTAATCTCTGTGATGGTCGGTCAGAGTACACTCGTTGCGTTCAGGCAAAATTACATTGACCGAGGGAATGGGGTACTTATTGACCGCCTAATGAGAGAAGCCATCGAATTCCATGGTATCCGAGATCCTGATGAACTCAAGGTCGTACTAAGCGGGTATGACGACATCATAGAGTCTGACCCCGCGTGGCCATTTACTCGCTTTTTCTTTCCGCAAGCTTACTTAGCTGGCTTTCGTCTTGTAGAGGCGACTGAAGTGATATGGAGTTCATTTGTCAGCGCTATTGACTCCAACGATAAACTTTTAGAGCGCTGGATCCCAATGAAGCATCTCACTTTGTTGGTTGAGATGATGTACGAAGAACACTGCTTTAAAGATGCGCCCGATTTCAAAATTGATAAAGAATTTGTTGATTTCTTGATCAGTGAAGTAGGTTTTTCAGTATATCTGGAGACCCTCTCCAGTCCGTCGAGGCGGGATTATGTGCGCTAATGGTCCTCAGCGGTCAATAAATATCGGCTTTTCAAATCTTTTGGCTGAACTAAGTTATTCATCAGGTGGAGCTGTCGATCGATATGAGTCTATCTATGCGGTACTGTCACGATTTGCCATAGTGAACACGTTGCCAAAGCAGAAATTGATGGATTTGTTTAAGGCGAAAGCTCTGGCTAGATATGGTTTGGCTAGAGGATTGAGTAATGTGGGTTTGTTCGATCTTGAGCAGATTAAGCGTTTAACGCGTGTGAGTGATTTGCAGCTGAATGAAATGTTTTTGTCATGGCGTCCTGGATTGAGGGTGCCTGTTTCCTGTATGTATCTTCGATACTGCTCAATCTGCGCCAGCGTACACAGGCATTACACAGTATTTCAAAATGAATTGATTGGTAGGTGTCCATTCCACTTCATTCCACTTCGAACTAATTGTGCTTGTTGTGGGGAGGCTGTTTATTATAATTGGAATAGTAAACTATTGAGTCACCCATTTCGATGCGCTCACTGCAGTGAGCCGCTAGGTATCCGACATGGAAACGTTGTTTTCTTCGATCTGCATTCGCTAGCGCGTGCTAACCGCATAGCATGGGCGAGCGGAGATAAAGCCGCCGTACGGCCATCAAGCCCCGGTGCGAATGAGGAGTGCCCTGGCTATGTCGTCTGTGGCTCCAGTGGGGGTGACTTCAATCAATGGCGTGCCATGGCGAAATTACCACTGTATGGACGCGATTGGAGTGATAGGAATTGGAGCGTCAGTGCCGGCTACGTTCAGGTTAGGGGCGCGCGAGTTAGATCACTCCGTAATCAATACGCGGCTGATGCCGCGAGCTCGCACTGTGAAATCGCCATCACCATGGCGCAATGCCTGAAGTCAATTTTACGCAACCTGCGTAAGCGCTGGCATATAGGGAAGTCTATGAGCGTTCGAGTCGGCTTGCAATGGCACCGTGAGCAAGCCTATCGCTTGCTATTAAGACATTGGTATGGAATTTACAATCAGCCGTACGGGCGTGTAGGCAGGAGGGAAAGGGCCCACTCGATCTCAGTGATCAATAGGTGGCTTCGTGGTTGCGTAAATAGTGCCGATGCATACGCAGTACCATTGAGTGTCACTGCCTGGTTTCGTGCGCACCAATTCTGCGACTGGGTTGTGGAATGTATTGCGACGATCGCTCGTATGATTGATCGCCCATCATCAATACCGGATACCTGCTTGCTGGAGCAAGTTCAGTCGCCACGAAAATCACTCTGGCTAGTTGCGCTTATAGAGCCAGTCTCATACATCTCTTACCGCGTACTTCATTACCAACACTATCCTGCTTGTCTATCGACTGCAGAGGTCTGGTTTGGTTCAACTGATCAAGATCGGATTCGGAGCCATCCTGTCTAAGTAAAGTTATATGAGTAGCGATTAAATGATCAGTATCATGGCTGATTCTGCTTGTTGCCATTAGGGGGGGCTGAGATCTTGCGGTGAGCGGTCAGGAATGAAAGCACCTAATGCTTAGACTGTTTCCCTATGCGTAACCTGACATCGGCCCTTGATGTTGATAATGTTGCCTGCTCCATTTACTTATCTGCGCTTGATAATGTGTTCGCTATTTCAGTATTCTTGAAAATCTTCCAATTCGCTCTTTTTTGGAGCTTCGGACAAAGGCATTAGTGAGGAGGCGCGGCTATTCAGTAGAGAGCCTGCTTGAAAGTAGCCCATGACGGTGTTGACGCTGCGGTGTTCGGTCATGGCCATCACCTCACCGAGCGGCACGCCTTGGCGCCCGGCTTCTGTCACGAATCCCGATCGCAAACTGTGCGCTGCCCAATCGCCCTGGAGGCCTGCCAATTTGGCTCTGCGCTGAACAATGCGCGCCACCTGGTCGGCAGATAAGCCAGTTATTCCGACCTTGCCGCCTTTGTACATGCGTCTAAACAATGGACCTGATTCTGCCGGCGCCATCTGTAGCCAAGTCGCTAATGCCTGTGCGGCTGGACCGCGCAGTGGTTTTTCTCGGAGCGCCCCGCCGGTATTGGTTTTGGTCACACCCAGCGTATACAACCAGGTGTCTGTATCCAGTTGGCGTACATCGCTAATTTGTAAGTTCACCACTTCAGAACGCCTTCGGCCGCCGCCACTCCAGGCCAGCAGGAGGAGGGCGCGGTCACGCTGGCCCCGAAGGCCATCGGTGCAGGTGGCCAACAGCGCTTGTAAAGGTTCGAGCACCATGGCGGTCTTCTTACGCACCGATAGCCCCTGGCGAGACTGCGTCTTGCGTGCCTCGCGTAGCAGGCTTTTGAGCGAAGGCGCTTCGGTGGGGCTATCCCAACTATTCAGTCGATGCCATTTACCAAGCACCGCCAGACGATGGCTGACGGTGTTATAGGCCAGCGCTCCGGGCTTGGCTTTGACCTTTGCGGTGATAAGTGCAGCGTCAATGGGCGCTGGCAATAGATGCACCCATTCGCCGTCGGCTGTCAGACGGGCAAGGTGATCAACCACAAACTGGATCGCGACTGCGGGGGGCAAGGGCGCATCTCCTAGCACGTGTCCGTAGCGCAGTTGCAACCACGCCGACCAGTAGGCGAGGGCGCTGCGATAACTGCGCACGGTATTGGCCGCGGTGCCGGCAGCAATAAAGGCTGCGGCCGCCTCTTGGGCGTTGAGTGCCAAAAAGTGCGGGTTCAGCGGCGTTTCGTCGACCAGTGATAGCTGATCTGTAATATTTAATACGTTCAACGTATTATTAATCCATATTTTGAAAATTAAGATCGGATAACATTTAATTATCAGACCTAATATACCGGGAGATCAGCCATGGCAGTAGGGGTACCAGAAAACGAGGTATTTGCCGCTGCGGATGCGGTGTTGGCACGTGGCCAACGGCCAACGGTTGAACGTGTCCGCCTGGAACTGGGGCGCGGCAGCCCGGCCCGCGTCGGTGGTTTACTCGATCAATGGTGGGCGAGGTTGGCCGAAAGGCTGACCGGCGAGACTCGTCTGCCGACGTTGCCGGTGGAGGTCTCGCAGGCCTTTGTTGCCGTGTGGCAACAGGCGATCCATATGGCACAGAGCGTTGCTGAGCAGGCGGTGTTCGAACAACGTCAGGTCTTGGCTGCCGAGCACGAGCGGGCCGCCGCCGTGGAGGACCAGGCTCGTCAGGACGCCGCACTCGCTCAGAAACATGTGATGGCCGCACAGGCTGCACAACAAGTTAGCGAGACTCGCTTGGCGGACCTGGAGCTGCTTTTGGAAGAGCGTGCGACACAGATTCAAGACCTTCAGCAGCAGCGCGACAGCCTATTGCGGGAGCACGGTGACACGCAGCAACGCAACCAGATATTGCAACGGGAACTGAGGGAGTTGCAACTCAACGCCCAACAGGAACTGCAGGCGTTACGACTCAAGGCCGAGCAGGAACGTGTCGCGCAGGAGGCCTACGTGCGCAGTGTTGAGGATCGTGCGCATCGTGAAGTCGATCGTGCCCGAGAGGAGGGCAAGCGCACGACCACGCAATTGAAGGAAGTCGGTAACCAACTTGAGCAGTTGCAGCAAAGGATTGAAGGCCTCCAAACTGCGCTGGGCCAAGCGCTGCAAAACGCCGCCGCACAGCAAGCGCGTGGCGATACGCTGGAGCAGCAGCTTGTACAATTCCGCTCATCGCCGTTCAGTGAGCGCAAGACCCGCGTTAGAAAGAAACCGGAGCCCATGCCCGCGAAGTAAATACGGCCCGCTAAATCTTCAGCGTCAGGCGCCTGAGCCTCAGCGGCTGGGAATACCACGACACAAGGAATGTACAATGGATGAATTGGGCTTCGCTAATGACCAGCCGATTTGAGCTGCCGAGAAGGACCTGCTAGGGCGGCCTGCTTTTGCTGCAAACCTTGCGGCGGCGATTCTCGGTTGGAAAAACCAAGAGAGCCTGGTTATTGCACTGACGGGGCTGTGGGGAAGCGGCAAGAGTTTAAGCAAGAATCTTTCTATTGAAAAATTAACTACCACGCCACAACTCGAAGTGATGGGACTCAGCAGTCCGCTGGCGGAGCCATCCCATCCTTGCATAACTGACCATAGATGAGCGCGCGGTGGTTCAGGGAACTCAAGCTCTCTAAGGAAGGTCTGAAGTACCCACCGATTTTTGATGCCCTCGCTGCCTGAGGTTCAAAAAATCAAACTCGGTCGAATAATTAGACCTTTTTTGCTCTTAACTCATGGTTATTTCCAATAATCGAGCTTTTTCAGGGCGATTAGCCCGCATTACAAGCGCACCTCGCCCATACCCATCAACCGTTTTCGCACCATCCAGAGGTTCGACAAGGCGAACAATGTCGTCTGCTGAGCGATGTTTTTCGCCAGACCACGAAAGCGTACTTTCGTATAACCAAACTGGCGCTTGATCACGCGAAAAGGATGTTCAACCTTGGCCCGCACCTGCGCTTTGGCGTATTCGATCTTGCGTCGCATGCGCCCGATCAAACTCTTTTTACCGTACTTTTTATAGCTGCTGGGCCGGGCGGAAATTGACCAGATCATGGTGCGTAGCTGATGCTCCGGGCGTTTGTACACGCCGGTGTAACCCGCGTCACCGTACACGTAAGTTTCCTCGCCGTGCAGTAACTGATCGACCTGTGTCACGTCCGCCACATTCGCCGCCGTACCCACCAGGCTATGTACCAAGCCGGATTCGGCGTCGACGCCGATGTGCGCGTTCATCCCGAAGAAATACATATTTCCTTTTTTCGTTTGATGCATTTCAGGGTCGCGTTTACCGTCCTTGTTCTTGGTCGAACTCGGCGCATGAATGATCGTTGCGTCAACCACCGTGCCTTGGCGCAGCATCAAACCACGATCACCCAGATAGCCGTTGATGACCTGCAAAATCCCGCCCGCCAGCTCATGTTTCTCCAGCAGGCGCCGGAAATTGAGGATCGTGGTTTCATCGGGAATCCGATCCAGATGCAGCCCCGAAAACTGGCGCAGGATCGTGGTCTCGTAGAGGGCTTCTTCCATCGCCGGATCGCTGTAGCCGAACCAGTTCTGCATTAGATGAACCCGCAACATGGCCATCAACGGATACGCCGGACGACCACCGTCGCCCTTCGGGTAATACGGCTCGATCAAGGCAATCAAACCCTTCCAGGGCACGACCTGATCCATCTCGATCAGGAAGCGCTCGCGGCGGGTCTGCTTACGTTTGCCGGCGTACTCGGCATCGGCGAAGGACATCTGCTTCATCGGGGCTCAACCGTGGTTCGTGTGAGGCGGGTATTTCACCAAATCTGAAAGTCTTTTTCAGAGTTTCCCTAAGGATGCTCCGATCAACTTGTCGCACGGCGGTGGCAAGTTGAAAACGCCCCGCACCGCTATGTGCCGAAACGCGGCCGATGTGTCGTTAATTGAAGACCTTTTCGCCCGGTCTTCCGTGTTGTGCGCGCAATTCGCCCATACCCATTAGCTGTTTTCGAGCCTTCTACAGGCTTGACCGGGTGAACAGCGTGGTCAACTGAGCCGTGTGTTTCATCCGTCCACGAAGCGTCCTTTCACGTAACCTGTTCGGTCCGTACAACGTAACCAAACTGGCGCTTGATCACCCGAAACCGGCGCTCGACCGTGGCTCGTGTCTTAGCTTTGCAGTACTCGATCTTGCACTTGGCCTGGTGCAGCAAGCTTCGTTTGTACACCTGGAATAGGTGCGGCGGCGCGCTGCGATTTGCCAGATCACTTGGCCGTGGCCGATGCGCCCGCCGGCGCCGGGATCTGCGGCGACTTTCGCCCAGGCTGCGGGGTCGGCATCGAGGTCATGGGGCCGGACGGCAAGCCAGACACCAAACTGCCGATCCTTGCCGGCGTGCCTTTACCGCTGCCCATCGGTGGCGAGGAAATGGGTATTTACGCGTTCCCTGAAGAAGGCCCCAGGTTGTCGTGTGCTTTGCCTACGGCCTGAGCATGCCCAGCGTCCCGAAAGGTGATCAGGTGTGGCAGCAGAGCGAGGCTTGCCAGCAGCGCATCGACGCCGACGGCAACTGTCTGCACCAGGCGACCGGGTGGGGCTTGAACCTGGTGCTGGGGCAGAAGCACAACGCCACGGTGGGTAGCGTATGGAGGAAAGGATTGAGGGCTTGCGCGAGAGTCTGGCGGCAGGCAGTCAGAGGCTGGTAGCGCCCAAGACCTGGTTGGAATCTGAAAAGTAAACGTATCGCAGGTTCTGTGCACATTAATAGACGTGGTACAGCAGTTGAGCATGCGATTGGCTACATACACATGTGTCAGGCCCAGAGCCTAGCCCGTCTGATACATCCGACTTCATAAAAAAGTAAACAAGCTAGCTCCTTGGGGTATAAGCTAAAATCCATTGCTCTGTAATTTTCAGGTGAGTATCATAATGGTCCTTGATGCAATTAGCAGTGCGGAAAATTTCAGACCAGCATAGTTATAAGTCGGAAAATATTAGCGAGGCTCACAATCTAATCTTGCCGATTTGATTCGACAGTCTCGCGTTTATGTACGCCATCTGCTAGCACTCATCAATCATTACTCGGCTTAAAAAATTAGTTCTGTTGTTGAGTCTCAAGCTTGTTTATCGTCACCATGCTTATAAATTCGAAGGCGGAGAGTTAGTCTGCAATGAGACGCTACATGCATCTCGAAACTGCGCAGTACACTCAAAAACTAGAGGTGAAGGAATGTCTCGTGAAGGTTTCCATGAGGTGTCTCCGACCCTCATAAATTTCCTATCTAAACTGTCAATGGAAAGGCGTAAATCCAGATGGTTTCCCGAAAAAGTCAAATATGTGCATTTGTCTAAAAAACCTAGCTTTTCTGTTTCCCTGTCTAATACGAAAAAATAAGCCTTTTTGAATTTTATAGCGTAGTCATGTTCACTATCAATTAGTACACCTGTCCACTTTGTCGCATGCTGATTAGCTGAAGCAGTAAATATTCCGTTTTTGTTTTTGATATCTAAAGGTGATGGGCAAGTTTCAAAGCTTCTAGTGTTCTCCGTCAATCGTCTTGTGTTATCTAAAGAGTTAGCACTATCGGCCATGCCTGAAAGGGCCGCCAGCTGCAATAAAAAAAAGCTCCGAAAAATCATCTTGCTCATTGAGAGTCTCGCCATAAAAAATCTGGGCGAGCATATTTACCAAATAATCTATGATTTTCATGTAGGAAATTTCCCAAGCTTGCGCTGGAGCTTCTTGAGTTTTGAAGCCCGCTGCCATATCAAGTAAGCAACGTTCACGTCAGTCTTAATTCTACGAAAGCCGATCCCAAGCCTCAGTCGGAACCCTCTATGAACATCGAACTAACAGTCGGGCAGCGAGCGTTCGCAGTGGAATGGCCAACTTTCAATCCTAGAGGGTGGGCCCACTTCATACCGGCGCTCACACATTGATCCGCCTCGATGCCATCGGACTCGCCGCTGAACCGACGGCGTGCACGCTAGCAGAGAGGCGTATTGTGTGCGGGGGATTTGGCGAAACCGCACGGTGTCTGTCTTTTCGCGAATCGCCGCGTCAGCGTGATGAACGATCTAGCGCATGACGGCACGGGTGGCCTTGAGGCACACGGAATACTCTGCCGGGCTGCACCTCCAGGCCTGCTCCGGAGTTCGGGGATGTTTTCAACGTTAGGATTTTCTTGCGAAATATCCTACATACACCGGTGGGCCTGATGCTTGATACTCAATATTCGGCGGTCTCGCCTGTCTCACAGAATGGTTGTTTTGGGCAAGCGTCATTGACAAAAAACGGCTTTCGTCGGCCAGCCAGGCGTGATCAGTGGCCTGCTGTTGATCACGCTTTCAGTTACTTGAACGTTTAAATGGTACGTAGTAGTCAGTGCTAGGGGATTTAAGAGTCGGGGTGAGGGTGGTGATAGGCGTTTTCGATCATAAAAAGTATGCCTGTGTTATCGAAATAGTATGTGGCCACTAATGCTGGTACCGATTTTTTTGATGATTTTGGAGTTGGATAATGTTTAAGAAATATAATGTTCTCGTGATTGCCCTAAGCCTCTTGGCGATGACTCCAAGCTTCTCGATGGGTGAAACTCCCCGCCCGTCCATTGATGATAAAGTACAAGCCTACAGTAGCAACGATGGCACGCAGGTTTGGACGCTGCGTGTGGGTGAGCGATCTGCCCGGCAAGCGTTGGTGCAAGTCAGCGGTATCGATCATGATTGGGATAGGCGTATCCAGAAAATGAACGCCGAGAAAACGTCCAAGGATGTGCGCTACGCGACTCAAGTGAATGGTGAGCCTTATGTTGTGTTGATCTTAAATAATGGCTCTGGCGAGTTATATCTACCTGGAGAGCTGAGTCCTATGCGAGTTAGCTATGATTCCAAACTTAGCGAGACAGGCAATGCTGAGTATTTTCTTACTGATTATCTAGAGCAATCTCAAGGCAAATAGTGCTCAGCGTATTCCGGTGGAATAGGCTAGCTGTAGTGTCGTTCTTCATGTTGATCCTGCTGCTAGCAACGACGCCTAGGCCGGCTCATCGCAACACTGACTTAGCCGAGGATTAGTTCACGGGCGCGAACAGATGCAGCATGAGCTGTTCATGAAGCATCGCCTCATCATCTGAGCGATCACACAGAGATTTAGACGCGTGAGAAAAACCATTCAGCAGGTCTTGCTTCAAGAAATTGCTAGCTGGCAGCACCGTGGGTTGATCGATCGGCAAACCCAAGATCATTTGAGTGCGCCTTATCAGCAACCCGGCCAATTATTATCACCGATGTTGCAATGGCTGGGCGTCGGCGCGGTATTGCTGATGGGTATGGCCGTTCTTGACAGCGTGGGTCTGCTCATTCAGCTCACTCGGTCGCTCATCATCAGCGCTGTACTGTTTTTTTTCGCTGGCGTGGTTTTATGGTGGGGCGGGGTGCGCCTGGCGCGTGATCCTGTTGGCGATAAGCGGCTGACCGGAACTGCCATTCTGACCGTCGGCCTGATGCTTATCGGTAACGGCCTGATACTCGGCGGCGCTGCCGGAGAGGAGGGCGTCGTTAGTGGTACTTGTCTGGCGCTGCTGCTCACTGCGTTGATGGGTATTGCCACAGCCTATTTTTATCGTTTGCGCTGGCCATTGCTGCTAGGGCTCTTATACGCCTTTCACGGGCTGGGTTCCTGGGAGCGTTATACCGGTAGTGGCTCGTATGTGTTCGACATCCAGGACCCGCGCGCCATGGCGGCGATCGCCGGGTTAGCAGCGCTCATGGGGCTGTGGCACCAGCGCGCCGAAGAAGGGCCGCTGCGCTCCTTCAGTGGTTTCGGGCGCTTGTATGTGATTTTCGGACTGCTCTACTTCAACTGCTCGCTGTGGTTTCTCAGTCTGGATAATTACAGTTCGTCCCAATCAGGGCTCTGGATACTGGTGTTCACCGTGGGGGCCATCAGTCAGTTAGTGCTTGGCGCTCGTTTCAAGAACCCCAGTTTCACCGGGTTTGGTGTGGTGTTTCTGGGTATCGATGTGTACACGCGCTTTTACGAATACACCTTGGACCGCCTGAGTGTCGCGGCTTTCTTCGCGGTGGCCGGGGCAGTGGGTGTTTTGCTGGGATGGGTGTTTGAGCGCGCGGCGACACGTGCCAAGGAGGATCAGTCATGAGTCCGGATCGCCGCAATCGACAGGTCCACGAAGCCCTTGATAAATGGCTGCGGGAGGGGTGGATCGATCCGGTCGCGCATAGCCGTATCGGTGAGCTGTATCCCTTGACCCGATGGGACTGGCGTTCACTCGGGCGTTGGTTTCTGACCTTCGGTGCCATCAGTCTGGCGGCCGGTATGTTGCTGTTTTTGCGCGAGCACCTGACGTTCACCCTGGCCAAACTGGCGATGAGTCTGTCGGTGCTGACCCTGGGCCTGTTCGCCGCCGGGCGCTGGTTGCCCGGCAAAGGCTTGAGAATGCTGGGCAGCACTACCGAATTGCTGGGCGGCTTTGCGCTGATCGGTGTGAGTTTTGTGGTGGGCATGATCTATTCGGATGGCTCGGGCAATTGGCCGGCGCTGCTGCTGATCGATCTGCTGGTGCTGCTGGTGCTCAGCTATGCTTTGGGCAATGTGTTGCTGCTGGCGTTGTGCGGCGTGTTGTTTTTTGTCTGGTTTGGTGGCCGCAGCGGTTATGAGTCCGGCTGGGGTGCCTACTGGTTTGGCATGAATTACCCGCTGCGTTTTCTCGGCGCTGCGGCGGTGCTGGTGGCTGCAGGGGCCGTGCATCTGCGGTGTGAGGCCGGGTTGTTGGTCCGCTACGGCGGGTTTGCCAAGGTGTGGATTTCCTGCGGTCTGTTTGTCGGCGAAATGTCCCTGTGGCTGCTGTCGCTGTTTGGCAGCTATGACTTGATCGACGGGCCATGGCATTTTGCCGAGGGCGGTGAACTGCTGATGTTCAACCTGCTTTGGGGCGTGGTCAGTCTTGGTGTGTTGGCGTTGGGCCTGCGCCTGCGGTTCGGTATGCTGGTGGGGTATGGCATAACGTTTTTGATCATCCAGTTGTACACCCTATTTTTCACTCAGCTGTCCGAAACTCTGGGTTGGCTGCTCAGCTTATTGATCGCGGGAGGTGGACTGTTGCTCTTGCTGGTCTGGCTGGAGTCGTATCGGCAGAAGCGTCGGGCGACGATTTCAGATGCCTGAGCGTCCTGATGGGCGAGCAGCGAGGAGGCCAATCCAGCACTGTCGCGTAAGCGCGACAGCTTCTTTTATGTGGGCCTCAATCAATGAGGTGGGTGCACTATGGGTTCCGGTGAATATTGATTGCGGCCATGGCAACCTTTAGATAGGACTGTTCGCCCGGTAGGGAGCACTCTGCTATAAGGCGTTACCTGATCCATCTGCGTGAGGAGCCGTATGCGCCATGTTTGTTGTTAGAGGCGCTTAGCGTATCTGACTCCCTGGGCGGCTCGCCTCAGGTGGTGTGATCGTATTTAGCATGCTGAGGATTTATCGGAGGCCGCACCTTAGCCGATCGCTGTCAGGCCTGCAGAAAAGGTTTGCAGGCCGCCTGCAGGCAGGCGGTGTATATGGAACATGTTCAGTCCTTTGCCATCGTCAGTCTAAGGCTTGCCCCCCCCCCCATTCCCAGACTGCGTTGAAGTGATTGAGCGGTGTTGTTCGTTTCCCGAGTAGGCATCGATTCTAAATACTACTTGATGCGTAACATGACTGTGCCGCGAGCCAGCACACTGGCTGCGAGGCAAGGGCATACCATCGGCATTAGAATCCAGCGGGATTTGCGTGCTTCGTATCGAGGCGCTGTCCAACCTTGACACAGGGCTAAGTCAGTGGTCGCCTGAGCCCTCGATCGGCCAAGCGCAGAGGCCGCTACTTTTAGTGCGCGTCGATAATTGCCTCTTCTGGTGACGATGAATGCTTCGGTCGCAATGCCGAGATGTATTGCTGGAAGCGTCAGTAACGTTGGTTTGCATGTTGACTCGCTGTGTAGCAAAACAGGCGATGGACGAGTTTTATAAAAATCATAACGATTATCGGTAATTGTATTTGCGACCCAGTTGATACTCGAGATTCTCTATATATTTCAGTCTGGGCGACGTGGGAAAGCCCCTACATAAAAGCGATATGTTTCCTACGCACGTTGCAGATTGGTCTTATGGTGTATTGCCTTGGATTTGAATACGCTCTTGTCTGGACTAAACGGATAGAGGTATTAGGTTGTGTTTAAGGTAAATAGGCTTGCTTGGTTGATTATGTTAGGAAGTGTTGCAGAAACCAGCGTGGCAGTCGCATATACTCCAGTGGTAAATGTTGGAGAAGTGGTTAATGATGAGGTGATAGATGCCCCGGACAGCAACTCAGTTGCGCAGAACGTGTATGGGACGGTAAATAATACACATATTTTGTCGGGAATTCAGTGGTTGCATGGTGCTGTTTCTAACGGAGCACTTGTGCAAGGGCAACAATGGCTTGACTCTGGTTCGATTTCAAACGCCCCAACTGTGATGTCAGGTGGAGGATTATCTGTAGCTGATAGTGTTGTGAATGATGCTGTTATACAAAGTGGAGGATTGGCCGTTCTTAATGGCGATAAGCTATGGGGCGCTACTGACGACGCGGAAATGAACCGTACGGTGTTGAATGGTGGGACTCTCCTCAATAGGACTGGGATAGATCGTGACACTGTAGTTAATGCGGGCGGGTTGCTGCAGACTGGGTTGGGAGGGGGGGGGCTATTCTTCGGGGTCCACACTGCCTTATCTTTTAATGCGGTTGTTAATGAAGGAGGAGTGCAAAGCGTTGATAACGGTGGTACCAGTTATAATAGCCTTATTTCCTCGGGCGGGGAATTGCTTGTCAATTATTCGCATATCGGTGGTTCCCCGGAACACCCTGAACCTGCTTGGGGTACTGCTATTCAAAGTGTCGTTTATGGGACCATGAGAAACCAAGGCGGGCTTGATGATGGTACGGTCATCAAGGAGGGTGCGATTTACACTGCAGGGTATTTGGACGACGTTGATGTGATTGAAGGGGTTTCACACTCGACCGGCGCGATTATGGATGGTAGTGCTTACCTTTACAATAATAGTTTGGCTGAAGGGTGGAGTGTTGGTGCCACAGGGGTGGTGGAACTTTCATCCTCGACAGCAACGATCGCAGATAGCGCTCTGAACGGTGGCCGCTTGTACCTGAAAGAAGGTACTGCGTTAAATACACTGGTAAATGGCGGGGAGTTCTGGAATTTGGGTGGGTACGATAACAATACCATTGTCAATAATGGCGGTGTTTATCATATGGGCGGGGAAGCCGGTGAGAAAGTCGGGGGGGGCGGCTTGCCAAGTTCCAATAATTTAAATATTGGGGTCGATAGTCGCGCCTATATTTTGGGTGGTGTACTTACCGGGAGTACTGTGGTTGATGGTCAAATGTCATTGGGTGGTAGCGCAGATGGCGTGACGGCTGCAGCGACACTCCAGGGAAATATGTTTGTCAGTAAAACTGGTAGTTTGATTGTATCAGATAAAGTTGTTTCTAACGAAGCCAATGTAAATCTTGAGGGTAAGATTTTCTTAGACAGGGCTGAAGATAGTTTGGGTCGAGGGGAGTACCATTTTGACTCTTTTAAAACGACAGGAGGTGAGGTCGTCTTCGATCGGGTGGCGGGAGGATATTCAACGTTAACTTTAGGCTCTTTAGAGGGTAGCGGGCAGTTCTGGATGAATACCGATTTATCTACCCTTCAGGGAGACTTGATTCGAGTTGAAGGTCAAACGCTCGGTGACCATATCTTGGTAGTCGAAGACTCGGGTAAAGAGCCTTTGGCTCCGGGCGGGCATCTGACCCTTGTAAATGGCAATGGCGGCGATGGTACCTTTACGTTGGCTGGCGGCCATGTCGACGCAGGGGCTTACCGTTACACGTTGGCAAAAGAAGATCAGGACTGGGTGCTTGGAAACGATGAGCCCGTTAAGCCAAAACCTGAGGAGCTGAGTAAGGGTACGAATGCTGCTGTAGCGACTCAAACGGCCCGTGCAGGGTTGTGGGCTGCTGAAAATGATACGTTGATCCAGCGTCTGGGCGAACTTCGGCTTGGAAAGGATGCCGGCGGGGTGTGGGTCAGAACAATGAATAACAGCTTTAAATTTGACAATGGCAATAGTCGCGCTTTTGATCAGAGCATTGATGGTTTGCAGGTGGGGGCAGATAAGACTATTGATCGTGCTGCTGGCACGTTGCGGGTAGGTGCGCTGTTTGGGGCGTCAACGTCCAAGCAAAATTTTGGAGAGGGTGCCAAAGGGTCCATCGAGAGCAAAACGGTGGGGGGGTACGCCACATACCTGCAGGATGACGGTATCTACATTGACATGGTGGCGAAAATGGGTCGATCTGATACTGAGGTAAAAACGCCAACGAATCTTGGTCGCAGTGTTAAGGGGTCATTTGAAAATAACGCGTACGGTGTAAGTGTTGAAGGAGGCAAGCGCTTTACGCTAGATGATAATTGGTTCGTTGAGCCGCAAGTTCAAATTTCTACCGCGCGAATTGAAGGCGGTGGGTATACTGACAGTAACGGCCTTAAAGTTCGCTACGATGCAATTAATACGTTGCAAAGTCGGGTTGGGGCGATGGTTGGTAAGGGCTTTCAGTTGGATCGGGGGGTTACTGTGCAGCCCTATGCCAAGCTCTCTTGGATCACCGAGCATGCCGGTGCCAGTCAGGTGGCTGTAAATGATATTAAGCTCAAGTCTGAACTGGTTGGCGATCGTGGCGTATTGGGCTTTGGTGCTGCTTTGAAGGCGGGTGATAGCCGTATTTCTCTAGATGCTGAGTACAGCAAAGGCAATGGTGTTATGGAACCTTGGACAATCAATCTAGGGTACCGTTACTCGATGTAGTCTCTATGTATTCAACAACCATTATACTGCGTGGCAATTGTTGTCATAGATCGCCGTAGTGGCTAAGTGCAACACTTTATCTTTTTGGTATGGTGTTGTACTTCTGTCTTACATGAACTTGGTATCGAAGAGCAGGGTAGCACCGTGTACGATCTGATATGCCGATTCGGATAGTTCTACCTATTATAGTGATTGGGCGGGTGTCCACCAGTTGTAGGGGTGATCATTGAAGTGTTTGTCGATTTTTCGTTCAAAATTGCTTGTTAAACTACTCGCGGTATTTATCGTTATCTTAGGATTTTCGTATATTTGGTTACTTGTAAGTGCTAAGTACGAGTTGAGTGGCAGTCACCCTGATCAGCAAACACTGGGCACCGTTCAGAACATCAAACAACGGGCCATGGAGCAGTTCTGCACGGGGGTAGTTGTCACCCCTCGGGGGACGTGGCTAGTGGCTCGTCTAGAGGCTCAGGTACAGGATCTCAACTTGCCAGCTGAGGCGGTCGATCTGGATGGCATTCTCCAGGCTGATCGCCCTGACAACGTACCTCAGGAGGAAGTCTCCGGTTGGTTGTTTGGCGCCTCTGCCGGTGGCCGCAACGAGGTGTCGGTCGTTTCGCGCCTTGATGCAGAGGGGCGCTTTCAGGTGGTAGCTCACGTCGGTGAGGTGGCTTGTCTGGTCGCCAGTCCTGACGGGGAGAGCGTATACCTGCTGACTGGTGTCGACCGGCCTCAGGAGGCGAGTGCCGATAAAATCGCTATTAGGCAGACCGTGGTTTACCGTTCTCGTGATCAGGGTGAAAGCTGGGCGTGGCTGCGTGAAGGCTTTTTCCCGGATGCCAATTCATTGGCTTGGAACCTTAACCTTTACTTCCACGGGCGCGATGATGTCTGGGCCTGGGGGGGGGGGGCTGAGCGTCGTAATGCAGGAGAGGGCGTCGAAGGTTTGATTTCAACCGGGGTTTTTACTCTGCCAATGGGGGTGTCAGTACCACGCGGATACCCGCTGAGCATTCATTTTTGCTCAGCGCCGAATACGCTCAGGCCAAACGGCCAGAAATTGTTGAGTGGACCGAAAGGTCGGACTCTATTGGTGAAGTCACAACCCATGTCACTCAGTTGGACGCGCACCGCGCCATTATCTGGGTCTCCCAGCGCTTCAGAGCCAGTAAGCCGGAGAGTGATTATTCCGAAGTGGCGTTCAGGGTCACCACCCGCGCTGAATTGCAGCGCGAAAACGGGATTTGGAGCGTCACATCAGTGACGCGAGAAGACGGGCTATTTGTCGATGAGCTGGTGGAGAATGTCAGTGGGCGCGTGATCGGGCTCATCACTCAGAACAACCAGAGGGGCTCCGTTGTCGCTGAGCTAGATACCCAGGTATTGGCTTGGAAGGCGCTCAGCGAGCTGCCGAGTGCGTTCTCGCCATTGCCATCACACAGTGTGTTGCGCGAAGGAAAATTTTTAGGTGGGGCTGAATACAATTGTCATCAACACATCCAGTGATCACTACTCTCCGCGCCTTCCTTGGGAGGATGGTGAACCGGTGCAGTTGAGGGGGAGGGTGAGAACTACCGCCAGACCGTCAATTACCCGGCCTCTTCGGTGAATACACCGGTCGGCAAAGCCAATACTGCACGTATCAGCGGCCAGATCAAAGTAACGCCCAAGAATGATGAGCCTGGCCGCTTGATCGTCAACGGCATCAGCATGCCGCTGAAAATCGATGCCTCCGGCGGCTTTGATCGCCCGTACTCATTTCCCAATGGCAGTAACAGCGTTGAGGTTCGTAGCCCGAATGGTCAGCTACGGCATCGCACACAGTTTCTCCATAGCGGCAGTGGCGCCACCCCGGCCAAACTGCGGGTGCTGTTGTCGTGGGACAGCGACAACACTGATCTCGATTTGCACCTTATCACCCCAGACGGCGTGCACATCTGGTACGGCGACCGCGAGGCCCCCAATGGTGCAGCACTTGATGTTGACGTCACCACGGGTTATGGCCCGGAAATTTTCTCCATGCCGGCACCCATCAAAGGTCAATACCTGGTTTATGTGAATTACTTTGGTGGTGGATATCGCATTGATGAGGGCGGCGCAGAGGACGCGGTTCAGCCGCTGACGACTGCGCAGGTCACAGTGATTACGGAGGAAGGGACGTCGAACGAGAAGATGGAGACTTTTCTGGTACCGATGCGGGCGGTGGGGGAGTTGACGTTGGTTAAGGGGTTTAGTTATCCATAACGATGTGCAGAAAGCAGTGTCTGATGGACGGGTTGTCAGTTTTAAATGG
This sequence comes from Pseudomonas sp. LBUM1641, assembly GCF_059716235.1. Taxonomy (NCBI): domain Bacteria; kingdom Pseudomonadati; phylum Pseudomonadota; class Gammaproteobacteria; order Pseudomonadales; family Pseudomonadaceae; genus Pseudomonas; species Pseudomonas sp. LBUM1641. Next base: position 4,003,911 of record NZ_CP166815.1, on the reverse strand, counting down.
GGGGGGGGCTGTGGTAGTGAGTGCGAGCCAAAGCCCCTGGAGCCTGCATTTGACTCTGCGTTCGCCGAACCACGTCTACCCGCAACATAGCGTTGCCCCTCAAAAAAACAGAAAGTTGCCCTCGCTGCCTGACCTCTACTTCCGGTGAGCACTAAAATGGCGAGATTACTGATGACATCACCTGGCTTCAACGAGGTTTTCATTATCCGACCGAAGATCGGTATTGGTCGTTTGTTCTTTGTCCCGCTGCTTCGTCAGACATCCTGGGGCATCACGGCAGTCTTTTGTATCAGTGTATCGACCGGGCCTTCGTTACCTGGGAGGGGATGGCCGGGCATCATCCTCGCTAGCCTTGTCGTGATGTGGTGTGTATATCAACTGGGCAGAGATATCAGCGAGCGTGCTTCACTGACTGTACAGTCGTCTGGCGTAGCTTTCCTTGGAGGGTATCGGCTAACGAAGCGCACACCGCTGCGAGTAGTGCTCAAACCCGACGGCCACCAGGCTGTTTTTCTCGCGCCCTACAGCAGTTATGTCGAGTATGAAAGCGGGCGCTTGTTAATCGCTTCCCGTGTCGTCGGGAAAAAGTCAACCAACAGAAACAGCTCGCTCTCCAGCTAGCTGCGTTTCTGCGCGTATTTGCATACGTCGATGATGGCACTGGAAAACTGAAGAAGTTAGCCGGGCAACGGCGAGGTTCCTAGTGCAGCCACCTAAACGAAGCCTTGTTCAAGGCACGTACCCCTAGTTCTGGAATTGAGCGCCTGCGTCAGGCGCCTACCAATAGCGACTTAGGGCCGATAGGGCGAAAAACGTCGGTCTTTGAAATCCGAGGAATAGATAATCGATGAAGCGTAAGCGTCTGCCGAAGTCATTTTGCACGATTCACGCAGATACCCCACTAATGTGGCGGCAGTGGGGCGATCTTGCTCGCTCGTTGCTTCGGCCGCCGCGTCAGCACATCGTTGAGATACGCATACGGGTTGACGATCATGATCGCAGCAGCTCGCTTATCGCTGCGTAGAGACCCGGCGAACAACCAGTTCGAACGTCCAAGGGGCCACAGCCATAACTGATTTTCGACTGCGTTATTATCTATGTGCACAGCTTCGTCCTCGAGTTATCGAGTCAGTGCCATCCAGCGCTTGAGGCTGTAAACCAGAGCTTGGCGATAGCCGACACTTCGGGCACAAGATCACGCAGAGCCAGCATCCCGTTTGTAGCGCGTCGATAATTAGGGTCGCTTTTGTTCTGACTTATTCGCCAGCGATCTTCGTCGCTTATCTCTCGTGCTTACCGTTCAGCTTCGTCAAATCCCCCAATTCAGTGCAGCGCCTGTTCGGCCAGTTGGCTTTTGTTCGTGGAGTAGAGATCGAAGAATTTCCGGCGGGCGTGGGCCATGAAGCCGATTTCAGTGGCTCCTTTCGGGAATCCGGCTTTCTAACCACGAAAATCATCGCAAGCCAGCTCGCCATTTCATGGTCCAAGAAAGTTGCGTGAATGTTCCCCCGCGCGGCTCGGACTGAAGTCGTACGCGACTGCCTTGAGCGCCGAAAATGGCTCAGTGCAGTAGGTCCAGACGTAAGCTCCGTGGGTTTTCTTCTGGTCTAGCGCGAGCATCTGTGCCGGCGTTTTGTCTGCGTTGATCACGCTTTGAGCAAGCGCTGTTTTGCGAGGTGCGTCGATCAAGGGGTGGAGCTGCACGCCGGCCTGGCCAACCCATAGCGCCAGTGCCGAGCGGGCGATAGCCAGGCTCGCGCGGCCAAAGATTTTCTCTTGCCGATACCGCGGTAAATGATCGGAGAACTTGACCGCCGCCAAGTGGGCCAGCAGTCCTGCGGTCGGGACGCCCTTGTCGATGACCTGGGCCGGAACCAGAGACTTAGTCAGCGTTTCACATTTTCGGCAGACCCATTTCCCGCGCACATGTAGCTCGACTGCATTCACATCAACCGAGCCTTATGGCTTTCATTGCGTGGGTACTCGCTTCGACAATAGGGCAGGCTCCGTGCCTTGCTGACCTTGAGAGCAGCTAGGAAAAGATCCGCGACACCTAATGACGCCTATTAAATAAGGCTTTTCCGTACGAAAAAAAAGAAAAATCCTACATCTTTCGGCCTCATCTATGACAAATAATGAACCGAATATCAATCAGCGGCCAAAAGGAAAAGTCCGTGCTAGTTATCGCAAGAAAACCCAACGAATGCCTGCGTATTAACGATGATATTCAGATCAAGTTGATCAAGGTTGATGGTGAGTCGGTGTCCTTCGGAATTACTGCCCCGAAACACATACCGGTAACTTCATCGAAGCGTTATCCGCGGAATAAGTAAGCTCTGAATAACCGCTTAGAAACGAATAGGGATTCATATCGTGAGCGCGATTGAACAACCGGAAGGTGCCAGTAAGTACAGCAAGAAATGGCAAGAACGTTTTGCCTTTTTTGATGCTCATGGCGCACCCAGCAGCAAACCGTTTACAGCTGCAGTAAAAAACTGCCATTCAAAAAGAAGCAATTAGTTTGCTTCAACGTTGCCTCGTTTTTCTTTGGCCTTATTCACCTGCTCGTATTAGGTCTATGGAGGCGCAGTTTAGCGATGATCAGTGTAATGCTACTCATCTACATCGTATTCATCGCCGTCTTTGCGATGTTAGGCATGTAGTGGTCTAATGAAACCGGACACCCATTTAGGCGAGAATGCTCGCCAGATAGAGGTGTCTGATGACCAAACAACGTCGTTCCTTTTCCGCTGAATTCAAACGCGAGGCCGCAGGCCTCGTGCTCGATCAAGGCTATAGCCATACCGAAGCCAGCCGCTCGCTTGGAGTGGTCGAGTCCGCGTTGCGTCGCTGGGTTAACCAACTCCAGCAGGAGCGCAGCGGCGTTACTCCGCAGAGCAAAGCGCTGACGCCTGAGCAGCAGAAAATCCAAGAACTGGAAGCGCGTATTGCTCGTCTTGAGCGGGAGAAATCCATTTTAAAAAAGGCTACCGCGCTCTTGATGTCGGAAGAGCACGAGCGCACACGCTGATTGATCAGTTAAGTACCCAAGAGCCGGTCGATTGGCTTTGCGCAGTCTTTGATGTCACTCGTTCGTGTTACTACGCCCACCGCCTCAGGCGCCGAAATCCCGACGTTGAGCGACTTCGGTTGCGCAGTCGGGTCAACGAACTTTTCACGCAAAGTCGAAGCGCTGCCGGTAGCCGCAGTATCGTGTCGATGATGCAAGAAGACGGCGAGCAGATCGGGCGGTTTAAGGTGCGAGGCCTCATGCGGGAACTGGCGCTAGTCAGCAAACAACCTGGATCACATGCCTACAAACAAGCGACGGTCGAGCGGCCTGACATTCCGAATATCTTGAATCGAGAGTTTGATGTTCCGGCACCCAACCAGGTCTGGTGTGGCGACATCACCTGCATCTGGGCTCAAGGGAAATGGCATTACCTGGCAGTCGTTCTGGATCTCTACGCACGCCGGATTGTGGGCTGGGCGCTGTCAAACAAGCCGGATGCGGATCTGGTCATCAAGGCGTTGGACATGGCTTACGAGCAGCGTGGCAGGCCTCAAGGGCTAATGTGTCACTCGGATCAGGGCCGCCCAATATGGCAGCCGTCAGTTTCGCCAACGGCTCTGGCGTTACCGCATGCGCCAAAGCATGAGCCGTCGTGGAAATTGTTGGGATAATGCGCCGATGGAGCGTGTGTTTCGCAGCTTGAAAACTGAATGGATACCGACCGTGGGCTACATGACAGCTCAAGAAGCGCACCGCGACATCAGTCATTACCTGATGCATCGGTACAACTGGATTAGACCGCACCAATTCAACAACGGACTGGCCCCAGCTCAGGCAGAGAAAAAACTTAACGTCGTGTCCGGGATTAGTTGACCACTACAGATTCTGTCCCCTGTCGGAACAAAACCCTTATTCACGGAAGCGTGTGTGTAAAAAGCAGGCGCGCGCCTGGGCAAAAAAGGTGTGGTTTCACCGGCTATGAGGGGGCTAAGCCTTGATATCACGTAATCGGCGCTTGGCGAACTTCCCGTGGGCGATCCATCATGGCAATCGCTTCAGATAAAAGGGCGCGTGCAGCCCTTGCTGGATCTGGCGCCCATGCTTTTAGTCAGCGGAAAAGGGTACTTCTTGGGAATTTCCTTACGGCTTTGTGGGAAGGTTCTGTCTTGTGGGTGAGGTTTTTTTTAGTATCATTACTTGCCTTCGCCTATGAGTAATTGGCAGATAATTGATGACTTCCCTTCGCGTTCTTGTTCTAGAAAATCACCCTTCTCGAGATGATGCAGTCGTTGCTGCACTGAGAGGGCTGGGAGTGTCCGATATTTTGCGGGCCGATTCAGCCGAGCAGGCAATGGCGTTGTTGAACAAGGAGGGCGGTGTTGATATCGTTCTTTGCGACCTAGGTGACCATAGCCTTGTATGGCTCGAGTTTCTGAGATGTGCCGGTCAGTTGGGTTTGGTTCAGGCGGTTGTTTTATTCTGTAAGTTGCAGCCGCCTTTGCGTCGAGCCTTGGATCATGTGGTTAATTTCTCTGGCTTGAAATTGTTAGGCGTTCTCAGTCCTCCAATCCAAACCCAAGCCTTAGAAAAAGTGCTACAACGTTATAGTCTAACAGATCTGATCGTATCGACCACTGGCGAGTTACCCTGTGTGTTACCCAGCGAAGAAGACATTCGCCGTGGCCTCGATCTGGGAGAGTTCCGAGCCTACTATCAACCTAAATTTTTACTCGGCAGTGGGGAAGATGCAGGTGCTGAAGTATTGGCTCGATGGCAGCACCCCGTCAGGGGCCTCTTGTTACCCAAGGATTTTCTCGCCGCAGTGCTGGCCTACGACTTGATCGATGAGATGTTCAAGCAGCTTTTCGAACAGGGCTTGAGTTTGCTTAGCGTGTTACATCGAAGTAATCATTCGCTAGGCTTGGCTTTCAACTTGAGCGCGTCACAATTGCACGGGAACGGCCTGGCCGAGTATATTTATCGTGCGCTCGAGCGCTATGGTCTACCAGGGGGAGATTTGACCTTCGAGTTGGCGGAAAGCGGTCTGTTGGAGGCCAAACACAGCATCCAAGAAAGTCTGATTCGCTTACGATTGATGGGCTGTGGCTTGTCCATCGATGATTTCGGCATTGGTTTTTTTTCGCTAAAGTCACTTTGTCAACTGCCTTTTACGCAGATAAAACTCAATGAAGAGTTTGTTCAGACCATCCATCAGCCTCGCAGTCAGGCAATTATCAGCGGTGCCTTAGCGCTCGCGTGCTCATTGAGTGTGGAATTGTTGATCGAGGGCGTCAGCAACGCTCAAGAGTGCCAAACGCTCATAGATTTGGGTTGTCACCTTGGGCAAGGCTTCCACCACGCATATCCGATGACATCCCATCAACTGATAAGTTGGCTTAACAAAAATTAGTCAGCGGTTCAGGTCGCATCGGCCTATGATTTCCAATGGGGCCGCAGGTGCCGTGTGACGGCCTGCTGTTCATAAGCCACGTCACGCGCTACCCACTTTGTTTCCAGAGGTTCAAATGCTTAAAGCAATGATTGTGGATGATCATCCATTCATCCGCTCTGCTGTCAGGATGATCCTCAAGCAAGAAAAATATGATGTCGTAGCTGAGGCGGGAAATGGGGCTGATGCTGTTCAGCTCGCCAGAGAGCATTTGCCCGATCTCATTTTATTGGACATTGCCATGCCGGGTGTCGACGGACTTGATGCGTTGAACCGAATCGCCTCACTTCAAATCTCGGCCAAGATTTTGGTACTGACCTCGTTGTCGGCGGTTTTTTATTCGTTGCGTTGCATGAAGTCCGGTGCCTCTGGTTACGTCTCAAAGTCAAATGATCTTTGTGAGCTAGTTAAGGCTATCAATGCGATCAAATCGGGTTATACGTTCTTCCCTGACCTTTCTCTCAACTCGGTACGCAAGGATGACGCCCAGTCAACTGAATTGACGTTAATACAAAGCTTGTCTGACCGTGAATTGTCAATTCTTCAACAGCTCGCCAATGGTCTAACCAACAAGCAGATCGGTGAAGCGATGTTGCTCAGTAACAAAACTATCAGCACCTATAAGGCTCGTCTTATCGAAAAACTCAATATCACGTCGTTGATCCATTTGGCGGAGTTCGCCAAGCGTAACGGCGTTATCTAATGCATTGCGTGCTTAGGAATTGCCTTGCACTGTTGGCTGTGTTTGGGGCGACTTGCTTCGCGATACCCATTGCCGCGCAAACGGACGTCTTGCAACTGCTAGGTCGGTCCAAAGTCGAGCATTACAGCGCTTCGCTTGATGATATGGATTGGCGCTGGTTGAGGGAAAAGGGTACGTTGCGGCTAGGCGTCTCTGCACCGGATTATCCACCGTTTGACATCACCAGCAATGGTAATTACGAAGGGATGACTGCGGACTACGTAAGGCTGGTTTCCGAGCTGCTCCACGTTCAAATTGAGATCATTCGTTTCGGCTCTCGTGCTGAGCTAGTTCAGGCGCTGAAAAACAGGGACGTGGACCTACTGGGCACTGCAAACGGCTTTGAGGGGAGCGATCCTGAGTTGCTGATGTCGGCGGCATACGCGGATGATCAGCCCACGTTGGTAACTCGCAATGGTGATCGAACACCGCTGCCGCCAAACCTGGCAGGTAAGAAAATTGCAATGCTATATCACTACCTGCCACCACAACAGGTGCACGATTTTTACCCGGATGCCGATCTACAACTTCACTCGTCGACGCTCAATGCAGTCGGCGCCGTTGCGTTTGGCAAAGCTGATGTTTATCTAAGTGATGCCATCAGTGCCAACTATCTCATCAGCCGTAATTATTTGAGCAACGTACAGCTCGCTGGTTTCTCCAGTATGGAGGGTAGTCACTTTGCGTTCGCCATGCTTCGCGAGCATCGCCCGTTGCAGCGTGTGGTCAATGCGGCGCTCGCGGCCATTCCGTTGAATGAACGTTTGGCCATCTTGCGTCGCTGGGGGGCTACGGAGATTCGCATGCCGGGCCAGCATCCATTGCAATTTACCGTACGTGAGCAGCGCTGGCTGGATGAGCACCCTCGGGTTAAAGTTGCAGTGGTCGAAAATTTCTTGCCGATGTCATTCTTTGACGAGAGGGGCGAATTACGGGGTATCAGTGCTGATGTACTGGAAAAAATCAGCTTGCGGACGGGGTTGCAGTTCGACATTGTGCGAAGTGACTCACTGACCCATGTTATTGCGCAATTGCGGGAAGGCAATGCCGAGGTAGTTGCTGCTATCACTCCGAGCGCCGAACGCGAAGAGGATATGCGTTTTACCCGCCCCTATTTGACCGTGCCCTATGTACTGGTCACCCGAGCTGCGGCAGGAAGCCCCAGCACGCTTGAAGAGATGACAGGTAAAAAACTAGCATTGATCAGTGGCAATGTATTGTACGAGTTTCTCAGCGTTCGGTTTCCGCAGATTCAGATCGTGAGTGTAGATAACGCCGCACAAGCCATGGCGTTAGTGGCCAGTGGAAAAGTTGACGGGGCGGTTAATACATTGCTCAGCGCCCGCTACATGATTTCACGTCAATATCGAGAGCGGTTGCAGGTGTCCAGCACGGTTGGCGACGTGCCGGCTTGCGTCTCGTTTGCGACTGGACGTGGGTCACTAGAGCTGTACTCAATATTGGAAAAAGCACTACTGAGTATCTCGCCAGAAGAAATGGGGGAGCTGGCCAATCGTTGGCACAGCGAAGTGGTGGTTGAAGACAGTTATTGGCTACGAAATCGTGCGGTCATTCTTCAAGGGTTTGGCATAGCGGGCTTGCTTTTACTGATTGCTTTTGCATGGATTGCGTACCTGCGAAACCTGATCCTGCGCAGGAAAGCAGCAGAAAACGCCCTCAGCAATCAATTAGAATTCATGCGGGTACTAATCGACGGCACTCCGCACCCGATTTATGTACGAGATCGCGAAGCGCGCATGTTGGTGTGCAACAACGCTTATCTTGAGGTGTTTGGCCTCCGGCATGAGCAGGTCGTGGGCAAATTTATCACCGAAAGTGATTTTGCCGATCCCATCGAAGCCATGGCTTACCATGCGGAGTATCTCCAGGTCATTGCCGAAGCAGTTTCGCGTACCGAAGACCGAACTTTAACATTGCCAAACGGCAAGACGATCACCATTTATCATTGGGTCCTGCCTTATCGCGATATTGGTGGAGGGGTGATCGGCATAATTGCGGGATGGATCGATATCAGCGAACGGCAGCGCTTACTTGGGTTGGTAGAGGATGCCAGGAATGTGGCTGATGACGCTAATAGGGCGAAAACTACGTTTTTAGCCACCATGAGTCATGAGATTCGCACGCCAATGAATGCCGTGATTGGCATGCTTGAGCTCGCGCTCAAAAAAGCTGACAAGGGAGTGCTTGATCGTTTCGCACTCGAAGTTGCTTCCGGCGCAGCGCTCGGTTTACAGGACTTGATTGGCGACATTCTGGACATCGCTCGAATCGAATCAGGAAAACTTTCATTGGCCCCGGAACGGGCTAATTTACGGGAGCTGGTTCAATCCTTGGTGCGGATTTTTGAGGGGCTGGCTCGACAGAAAAATCTACGCCTTGTACTTGATTTGGATGCACGTGCCTATGGTGATGTATTGATTGATCCACTGCGCTTCAAACAGGTGGTTTCTAACCTGCTTAGTAACGCAATCAAGTTCACAGCCGAGGGAGAAATACATCTTTCCCTCGAAGTCTTGCCTTCAGCGCTTGAGGGGCATTTGTCTGTGCGTTTGCGAGTCGAAGACACCGGTATCGGCATTTCCGTTAAGGATCAGCAACGACTATTCAGTCCCTTCACCCAGGCCGGTAACAACAATCAATCTGCACGTGTAGGCTCTGGTCTTGGACTAGTAATCAGCCGCACACTATGTGAAATGATGGGAGGGACATTGTGTCTGAGCAGTGAGCTGGGCAAGGGCACCGAAATCGAAATGCTGTTTGAACTGCCGATGCTCGAGCCGTTTGCCGAGGCGGTATCTTCGGCGGTCAACAAGGAAGTTAAACAGCGCGAGCTCAGCATTTTGGTGGTCGATGATTACCCCCCCAATCGCCTTCTACTCTCCAAACAGCTGAGTTACTTGGGGCACAAGGTCATTGAAGCGGAAGATGGTGCTCATGGATTGCGCGCCTGGAGGGCTCAAGCTGTTGATGTCGTCATTACTGACTGTAATATGCCTATTATGAATGGTTATGCGTTGGCTCGAGCGATACGTATTGAGGAGCAGGAGCGTGATGTGCGTCGTTGCCTGATCATAGGCTTCACAGCCAATGCGCAGCCTGATGAAAAGGCTAACTGCCTGAATGCTGGGATGGACGATTGTCTTTTTAAGCCCACGAACCTGAAAGTTCTGAGCGAGTGCTTAACCTTGGCCTCAGGCACCACTGCGGTTGAGGTGCCGGATACTGCGCTTGTGCAAGATGGAAGTATCGACTTCGGTCATTTGGAGCAATTGGTCGGCGGAGATATTGGGCTATTTCAAGAGCTATTGGGCGACCTAGCCAAGAGCAATGAGGATGATTTGGCCAGATTGCCGGCGATCTTCTTTGAGGAAGATATTCAAGCGCTTTCTGACCTCGCCCATAAAGTGAAGGGCGGAGCACGGATTATTAAAGCTCAGAGCTTGATCGTGGCGTGCGAGCAGTTGGAATCGGCGTGTGAAAGCTGTTCTAGTGATGAGGTTTTGGAGCTGGCGGTCGCGAGTATGAACGCTGAAATGCTGGGGCTCGCCATGAGTCTAAAAGCTTATCGAGGAGTAGTTTGATCGTAAGCAGTCGGCGAAGTCATCTACCCGATCAGTACGTCAAGAAGGATAAAGGCGATAGCGTCCACGATTTTTAAAGTGGAGTAACTTGGCGTCTCCGTCTCCAGTGTCGCCTTGAGACAAAGAGTCAATGCCAATGTCGTCCGTAGATGGCTGCCGCTCAAGCGCAATAATGCGGTCGTGAATTTGCCCGTCTTTGTGCCTTTACAGCTTGCCCCGCGGACCAGACAAAGCCTTAGTCATCGGTCAGTATCGAGATGCCTTACGAACAAGGGGTTCTGACCCTTACATGGCCCGCTGCCGATCCGGCAGGATGTGCCCGGTTCGTTCTCGGTCTGACACGATGATCCGCATCGACTCCATCTGGCTCGCCACCGAGCCCATGGACATGCGCGCCGGCACCGAAACCGCGCTCGCGCGGGTGGTCGCGGTGTTCGGTGCGGCGCAGCCGCACTGTGCTTATCTGTTTGCCAACCGCCGTGCCAATCGCATGAAAGTGCTGGTGCATGATGGGCTGGGCATCTGGCTGGCGGCCCCCCGCCTGCATCAGGGCAAGTTTTTCTGGCCCGGTTCTCGGCACGGCTCGCAGATAGAGTTGGCCGCCGAGCAACTGCATGCCCTGGTGCTGGGTTTGCCTTGGCAAAGAGTCGGTCCAGGCATCGCGATTTCCATCCTGTAATCTCTGCCACGTCCCGCCTGGTCCTGCAATTGTCACCGACAGCAGGGTTGCTGGCCCACGTCATGCTCGCGAAGCATGCCGACCATTTGCCCCTTTACCGTCAGGAATCGATTTTTGGTCGAGCCGGTTTGGCCATCCCACGTTCAACCCTGGCCCAATGGGTTGGCGTGAGCGGTGTGCAGTTGCAGCCTCTGATCGACGCACTGCGAGAGGTGGTGCTTGGGCAAGATGTCATCCACGCCGACGAAACTCCGGTGCAGATGCTCACTCCGGGCGCGAAGAAAACCCATCGTGCCTATGTCTGGGCATACGGCAGCGGCGCGTTTGCCGACATCAAGGCGGTGGTTTACGACTTCACCCCAAGTCGTGCGGGGGACACGCTCGCCGCTTCTTGCAGGGCTGTAAGGGCAAGCTGGTATGCGACGACTTCGGAGGCTACAAAGCCTCATTTCCCCTCGGAATGACTGAAATCGGCTGCATGGCCCATGCGCGGCGCAAGTTCGTCGCGCAGCGCGTCGACCAGAGGCGGCAACTGCACGCCAGTTACGCCAACCCATTGAGCCAGCGTTGAGCGCTGAATCGTCAAGCTAGCTTGACCGAAAATCGACTCTTGGCGGTAAAGCGGAAGATGTTCGGCAAACTTGGCGATCATGACGTGGGCAAGCAGCCCGGCGGTCGGGATGCCCTCATCAATGACCTGCGCCGGAACCGGCGCCTGGATAAGCGTTTCGCAGTCATCGCATATCCACTTACCACGGACATGGTGCTCAACGGTAAATACGCCGGGCTGTATGTAGTCCAGCTTCTCGCTAACGTCCTCACCGATGCGCTTTAGTACGCAGCCACCTGGGCAGTGAGTGTTGTCAGGCTCGTGATGGATCAGCGTGCGAGGAAATTGCGCTGGCAGCGCCGCGCGTTTGGGCTGCTGGCGCAATTTGGGTTCGACTGCGGCCGGTTGCAGCGCTTCAAGTTCGGCTTCGATGGCTGCGATGTCAGTGTCGATCAGGTCGTCAAGCAGGCTGGCCTGATCCGGCTCAGTTGCTCGCTGCGCTTAGGAAGCTTGAAGCTCAATTAATGCTGATGCTGCCTTGCATACCTTGCTGATACACACTGTAAGGCAGCAGTAGTGTGTCTAAAATACTGGAGGGGATAAAATCCAAAAGGGGCAGAGGAATAGCATTGGCGGTGATGAGGCCGGGGGTAGTAGTTGGCGAGCTGTGCAAAATACAGAGGTTATAAAATACCCCGCTGTAAACCCGTGGAATGGATGCGCAATGAGTATTCCACTTTCGCAGATTCTGACGGGCGACGTCATCAGTGCGAAATACAGTATTGATGGTGCCGCACCCTACCAGCAAAAAAGCGGTGAAAGTAGCGAGCAGCGCACGATACGTCTGGATCATGATGGATTCCTACTCAAGTTATTGGTATGGCCTTGCGAGGGGCTAATTAGTCAGAGGGCCACACGATAAACGCTAAGAGGTTAATGCCGGGTTAACGTCCGTCATGGACTTTTCTGGGGCCGCAAACGCTGATATAGAGGCACGCTCGAATCCCTTCTCCCTTTAATCGGGAAAGCTTGAACATGGCGTAGCGGTTTCGCTAAGAAATTTGACTAGCACGGTGAAACTCTGATTTGCATTGCGGTACTGAATCTTCCAGCCGAGTCGTTCGCATAGGTTCTGCAAGAGTTCTAGGCCCAAGCCGTAACCGAAATCTGCCGAATCCGCCCTGATTATTTGATCCCCTGTGTGGTTCTCTATGCACAGTTGCGACGGAGTGCAGGTGATCTCGATAAGGCCCTCATCGGTGTATTGGAGCGCATTGCGTAGCAGATTGCCTATGACTATGCGTGTCGCGTTCGCAGGTAAAGGGTAGAGCCCATCATGGGTATTGATCACCACCGTAATGGGGCGGGAGTTGATCAAATATTGATTTTCCTCCAGCAGTTCCTCAAGCAATCGGCGCATGTTCAAAGGTGACGTGGTCAGGTTGGTCTGCTGTTCACGGCTCATCCACAACAAGGTTTCCGTGATGCCTTGCATGTTCAGCACCGAGCGTTTCATGCGCATCAGGGGCGGCGAAAGTTGGCCCTCGGCGCTACATTCCAACAATTGTAGATTGGCTTTAAGCACCGTCAGGGGCGTGCGTAGCTCATGGCTGGTATATCGCAGCAAACGCTCTTCACGAAGGCTCGCCGCCTTTACTCGCTGGACGCTATGCAGCAATGATTCGGCAAGGATGTTGAGCTCCCGATAATTGAAACTTGGGCGTTGGACGATATCGGCGGCCGGGTTGGCCAGGGTCATCGACCATTGGGCTAAGCGTCGCAATGGGCGAACGACCAGCCAGACTAGAACCATGATCAGCAACAAGGCCATCGATGGAACAAAGAGGCTTATGATCAGCAGGTCCACTAGTTTTTTTTCGATGTACTCGTCGGACAAGCGCTTCTCGGAGTCTGGGACTTCGGCGCTCTGGTTCTCATAGAGAAACAAGGTTTTCCCATCGTAAAGCGGCTGTAGTTGAAGGCGCGTTGACTCTGGAAACTCACCATCGAAAACTTGCATCGCACCGATCCTTCGTGACGGTGGTGAATGCATGACTTGGCGCACATTCTCGGGCAAGCTGTTTTTATCAATGACGCCACTGAACGCTGCACTGTGGGGCAACGGTGTATTTGGGTTTTTTTGGTAGCGAGCGGCAAAATATAGCGCCTCCTCTTCCATCAACAGACCGGTGATGTAGTCCAATCCGTACCCGGAATAAGCCAGTACTATCTGGATGTAAATCACCAGGGAAGTCCCAATCACCAACGATGCGCCGCCACCGATTACATACTTAAGACTCAAGCCTTTTCTCACAACGCCTCCAACCTGAAACCAACACCGGGCAGGGTATGAATAAGCGATTTACTGAAGCCTATATCAATAGTGCGACGTAGCCGAAACATATGGACTTTCAAGCTATTGCTGTCCGGTGAGTCGTCCCCCCATATGGCCACCTCCAGACGCTGCCTGCTCACCGGCTCCGGGCTCGCGCGCATAAGACACTCCAGCAATCGCCAGCCAGTTGGTGAGACATGAAGAGGCTCACCGTTGCGCGAGACCTTGCGACTGGATAGATCCATGTACAAGTCCGCGACTTGTAGGACGCTGTTCTGGCCGCTGCGCCGCTGGCTCAACGCATGAATCCTTGCGACCAACTCTGGCAACTCAAAGGGTTTAACCAGGTAGTCATCGGCGCCTGCGGCGAAACCGTCCAGCTTGTCTTGTAAGGCATCCAGAGAGGTCAGCATAAGTGTTGGGATTTGTACGCCACTCTCGCGCAGTGAACGGCAGACCTGTTGGCCATTTAGCCTGGGTAGCATGATGTCCAGAAGGATGACGTCGTAGTGCTGGGTGCTTGCTAGGTGCAGCCCCGTGCGTCCGTCGCCGGCGTGGTCGCAAACCATGCGATTGATTTCCAGGTACTCAATCAAGGTCGTCGCCAAATCGATATTGTCTTCGACCACCAGAACGCTGATATACATAGGTGCTCCCTCAGGCTTTGATAGCTGGCGCGCTACTGGCACGTTATCGACCTCCCAAATATGCTGACCAGCATAGCCTGTCTTAAGTCGCTTTTTGCCGTTGTTAACCCAGCGTTCACCTTTGGCGTCCTATGGTCCTGCCAACACTCTCATAAGGAAGTTGGCATGGTTGACCTAAAAAATTTCCGAGTCGGGCATCTTGAAGTGATCATCCTCGCAGTGGTCATCATAGGGCTGATGGCCTGCTCCTTTCCTCAATCAGGCAGAACGCAGTTGTGGGCAGATGTTGTAGAGGATGGGGCGGCGGGGTGCATTGAAGATGTATCACTGATAAGCGAACTGGCGACAGTTGGTGGTGCGGGCGATGAAAGCTCCGATACCGCTATGAGGGTTGACTCGCTGACTGAACCAGACCCCGAGGTGTGGGTGATTCAGCGCTGTACGACTTTGTGGGGCGATGACGCGAGGCTGGTTGAGACTGCCCGGCATGTTGATATGAGGACTGTTTCGTGAAAGGAGGTGATCCTGAAAGCTATGATGCGCAAACGATATTGTGCGTATGTGTGATTCTAGTGATCATTGGTTGGGCCTTCTACTTCGTAAAATTCAGTACTGAAACTAGAAGCTTGAGGGGCTGTGTTCTTATGTGTGATCGGCAATGTACTACCCTGTCGATTTGGCGTAGGCCTGCTTGGCTATGAGCGTTTAGGCGATAATTTCGTATTCTGTGACAGGGGAGGGGGCGCGTTGAGGTTGTGGCTCAGCGCGACGCTGGCAATCGAGGCGGCAAGTTCGGAGCACTCTTGAATGACACCGCCTTTGGAGGATTTGGAGTAGGAACGGCGTTGTGGTTGCATGAAAGACCCGCTTAAAAGGCTAGAAATGGTGTCCGCTTTAATTTAAGTGCATGTGCCCTTTGGCGTCGGGGTCAGGAAGGTGTGTTGGCCGGATGGATACAGTTCTCGGACTTGATAGCGGTGGTTTACGACTTCAGCCCCAGTCGTGCCGGATAGCATGCTCGCAACTTCCTGCCTGACTGGAAAGGAAAGTTGGTCTGCGATGATTTTGGCGGTTACAACGCCAGCTTCGAATTTGGCGTTACCGAAATCGAGTGCATGCCTCATGCGCGGCGTAAGTTTTTCGAACTGCCAGCCACGAACAAAAGCACGCTCGCCGAACAAACCCTGTGCCATATTCAGTTGTTGTTCGAAATCGAGAGTGAAGTCCGCGACCTGGAGCCGGATTTACGGCGCCGAATACGGCAAGAAAAAGCCGTGTCGGTGATGGATATGCTGCATGCCTGGATGATCCCAGCGTGACCTCGTGCTCGAAGGTTCGTCGATCAGCAAAGCACTCGATTACAGCCTGAAACGCTGGGCAACGCTGTCAGCGCTACCTTGACGACGGGGCAGTACCTATAGACAACAATTGGGCCGGAATCCAAATCAGGCCATGGACTATTGGGCGCAGAAACTGGCTCTTCGCAGGGTCGTTACGCAGTGGCAAACGGGCGGCAGCGATTATGAACTTGACAGTCGGCGTGGCTCAATGGACATGATCCGTATGCGTACCTGAAGAATGTTCTTGCGCGCCTGCCAACGCAGCTGCTGCCGCATAGGTGGCGAACAATTTAGCCGTGCATGAAGGCCGCTAGGCCGGAGCCCCCCCCCGTGCATCTAGCAACCTATCTCCCTGACACCAGTGCCAAACGGCAAGCCAACCGATGAATACCGCGCCGAGTACTTGATTAAGGCGCCTCGCAATCTGAGAATTTGTTGCTAGCTTGCGCCCTACTTTATTGCATTGGCGCCGGCAGCCAGCGCGGTGGCCTTGAGGTTGGTCCAGATCGATTCAGCTGTATTGCCAGTTTTCTGTTACGCCAGGCCTAGGTTGCTTTTGCCTGTATTGGTGTTTACCAAATAGCTTGATTTAAAGCCGTCATCTTCTCAATTTGAAATCGTGAAAGTGTCTTCTTCAAGGCTAAGAGCAAAGGCGGTTTTTTTTTGATTGCATCACTTGTCACGGCAACGAATGCACAGCCAACGACAAGTCCACCCAGCACGACAACCGATGTGACAACGGCACGGCGAAGGTAAGTCATTTTCATAAAGCTCTCTTTATTAAATTGAATTACGGATAAATACTTCAGTCCCCAGCCCTTTTGGTTTCCAGCCAAGGCTCGTCAACTTAACGCCGTGCTGCTGTTCTTTTTTACTCGCAGCATTGATAATTTCAACAATGTAAGGAAATGCGAGTTGGAACTCTGGTTTTTTAGTCCAGTCGGCCAGTCCGTCTATCTTGTACAGGTATTTAACTTTCGCTTCTTGGTAGGCGCCAAACTTCATTGGTCCTTCCCATTTCACGATCTTATCGAGTGATTTTTTGCCGTAGCAAATATCGCCTTGCATCATTTTTTTTATGCCATCAAAACTGATCTGTATCACCTCTTTTTCATTGTAAAACTTCTTGCCAGCGTCGCTCAGCACGTACCGCTTCACTTTGATTTTTCGGCCTGTTGGCTTGTTGTAGGATGGACCTATTCCACCAAGTTCATCGACTTCGGTGTCTGCGCCGGACACCAATCCAATAGCCGCCAGAGCTTCCATTTGCCCAGCCGTTCCTGTCGGCATGGTCTTCCACATGCGCAAATCCATCTCCGTCACATCGACAGGCCACTTGTTGTGCTGCAGGCAAAGCTCGCCTTTCTTGTCAAGGTACTGACTGATGGCTAAGCCAAAATTTTTCTCATTCGCGTCCTGCTTGCTACCGCAACCAGCCAACCAAAGAGCACCTAAAACTGCCGCACAAATCATACGTGTTTTCATTTACGCGCTCCCTTGGCTGAGAGCTTTTTCGATCTTCTTATCGGTGTTGTACTGACTCAATGCGTACACCGCCCATATCGTTGCCGGAAGCCAGCCGATGAGAGTGAATTGCAGAATTAGACAGATGACGCCAGCAATGGCGCGGCCTATCGTGAAGAAGGTTAGCCAAGGGAGAATTAGGGAAATAATCAACCGCATATGCAGAGCCTGTGTGGTTGTAACGGATAAAATGGTATGACTTCGTAGGTTATTTACGACTGATCCCATACCTCAATCGTCAGAACTTGGTCAGGTTTGCAGCCGTCGATTTTTTCGTGGTGCATGATGATGTTGCCCTTCCAGCCTGCGGGCATCACGTAGTCGCCACCGATGATCGTCATATCGCTATGGTCGGGGATGCCTTTCGAAAGTATGGGCAACACGTCGCCAGCCTTAGCGGTGTAACGGTTCGGGTAGCCACTGCTAGATAGCTGCGTGGCCTTGCCTTCCTTGGTGAGCTTTGTCACCCAGTCGATACCGCCGACACTGGTTTCCCAGTTCGCCAGCACAGCGGCCTTGCGGTTGCTGTTTAGAGTATCGCGCTCTTCCGGCGTTTGTGCTGCAATCACTATCCACCAGCCAATCATTCCTACTCTCCCTCGGGAACCAGCAAAAATCGGACAAAATCGTACTAAACCAAGGTCGTTAAGTGCGTTTGCTGCTCCATTGCTCCTCGGCCCCCAACGCCCGCGTTTTTACCGTCTCCTCCATTGCAGGAGGCACCACCTCCACGCTTACTGGCGGCTGAGCGTATCGATTGATACGCCATGAACTGCGATCTATTGAGAATCACGGGGCGGGGATCCCCTGGGCAAGCCTCCCGCAATACCACGAACGCCGCTCGTACCGACGGCCCAAGGAGTCCCTGAACTTACAAGGCGCGCCAGATACTGGTGTCAGCCAACCAGACATGGGCGCCAAAAAAATACTCTCCCGTCACGGACGAAGCATTCGGGTTATCGCTCTACTCGCTACTCTGATCGGCCATCGATCATCTGATTTGACTGAATCAAAAGCTCCTGCGTGCGGTGTGCCGGTTTCAGGTGATGATCAAGCGTAGTTAGCTCCGGATGCCAAAGAACTGCGCCAAAGGACAGCTCAGAGGGAACTTAGGATTAGCCGCTAAAGAGTAACAAAGGCAAAAAGCAGTGAATGTAGGGGATTTCTGAAGGTGTCTCTTCCGCGGTGAACGGGACTCAGCGAGGTATACAACCGATCACGGCGACGACATGAACACGGTTCGCCTGCATGGGCAGAGTGCATGCGTTGATTTTAACTGTCGTGAGTGTTCGGTGCGAACGCTCGCGTTAGCTATTTGTTGGAAAACGTTTCAGTCGAAGCTGAAATGAGCTTAGTTCAATAAATTCCCGAAAACTGGCGCAGGCTTGTGGTCTCTTAGAGGGCTTCTTTCATCGCCGGATCGCTGTAACCGAACCAGTTTTATGTCAGGCCGGTATTTCACCAGACTTGGAGGTCTTCTTCAGTTTTCTTAGGTGGACACCATCGCCTCAAGCGATAGTGTCAGGAAAGGTGTGGTGCCCGGGCGGTTACGAATATCCGTGTCGAGATTCAGCACCCGCGCGGCACCGTCAAGTGAACTGGCCAACTGAGAGTGCTGCTGCTTGTGCGTCCATTCTTCGAGGCCTGTTGCGAAGATCCGCATCGTCTCCATCGGTCTCGCCACTGAGGCAATGGACATGCGAGCCGCCACGCATAACTGCGTTGGCCAGAGTGATTGCAGTGTTCGTCGCGGCAAAGCCGCACCGTGCTTATGTGTTTTTGCTATTCGTATCGACGCGCTGAACTCCTAGTTTTCCTTGCGCGGCGGCTCTAGCCTGGGGCGCACGGTTCATGGGGTGGGAAATTTGAGCCTGGATCAAAGCATTTGACAGATGACCGGCTATTCACAAGTCGGCCAATTGGCCGTGACGGGCAGGCAGGTAGGTTTCAGTAGCAGTCCTTTCAGTTCACTGACCATTGAGGGCGACCTCAGCGGTGTCGGTATCTTCTCGATGAGTACCGAGCTGGCCCATGGGCAAGGCAATCTGCTGTGGGTGGGTAGTTACGATCATGGGTTTGTCGTCGATGGTGGTGCGTGTGAGCCGGCTTCGGTGGGTCGCGAGCTACAGCTGGTGGATGGTGGATGGTGGCAGTGGCAGTGGCGGGGGTGGTTTGGCTTGGTTTATATCGCGCGCGTGTAGATGCCGGCGCGCTCCTCTGCACTCTTTGTGCAGAGGAGCGCGCCAATTGGTTTTTTGTCAACACTACAGACCTGTTCGGCACAGTAATTTCACCATCGCGTCCCCGACGTTCGTAGTGACGTTGTGGGGTTCGCAGATGGGCGTGCGAGTTAAGAGCCTGAGCGAGTTGAGCATGGGTCGAGATGAAGGCGGTGTATGGGCGCGTGGAATTAGCAACTGATTCAATGTCGGCGAAACCGCCAACCGCGCATTCACTCAGAACGGCTCCTGGATGGAATTCGGTGCCAAGAAGGCGATTCTCTTGGCTGTTGGCAACGTGTGCGTCCGCTCCAGGGGTGATCATCAGCAAAGCGATCGGTGCCATGCGACGTGCTGATGACTACGGCATCTATGTCGACGGAGTCCTCATGCGTAACAAATTTGACACCGGCATCAAGGCGCCAGCTGCCTGTGCATGGGGGGCAAATCCTAAGGGTTGGAATGGACGTTGAAGTCGGCAACACAGCGCGCTCATCAATGATGCCCGCTGGCAACGATCAAGTGAAAGTCATTGGTGACCGTTTCAATACTGGCCTTGGAGTTGGTTGTGGCGAGATCGGATTTGGCTCCGTAGTGCCAGTCAACACTAATAGAAATACATCAGAGTTCACGCCATGGAAAGGGCACAGGATTGTCGCCATTTCTGGTAAGGAAGGTTGCTTCTTCGCCGCGGTCTAATGCGGGGTCTTTTTTTCCGCACTTTGAGCATTCGGGGCGCCCATTAATTCGTCATTGGGAAATTCCCTACGGCAGTGCAGGCTCGTTCGTCGTTATTTCAGTCTTTTGATTGGGCAATATCTGTGACAGGGCTTCGCTAGGAAGTCCTCACGTACAGTGGTTGGAGCATTGAATGAATTATCGAAGTGTTTACCCCCGAGCAACCGGCCCATTTTTGCTGTTGATTGGTGCCGCAACCTTAAGTGCTTGTGCTGGTGCCCCTATCCCTGAAGATCAAATTTCGCTCTCCAAAGATGCTGTCAGCCGTGCTGTCTCGGCAGGGGCGACCCAATATGCGCCCGTGCAGATGAAGGTCGCGCAGGACAAGCTATTTCTCATGGAGCGGGAAATTGGGGAAAAGCACTATGTAAAGGTCAAGGCGTTGGCCGAGCAGATTCAAGTGGATGCCAATCTGGCTGAACGTACCGCCACCACTGTGAAGGCACAGAAGAACCTCGTGGATGCGCAAAATGGCATTCAAGTACTTAAGCAGGAAATGTTGCAAGCGCCCGCACCAGGCACCGCTCCCGTTCCTACTCCCATTCGCTGAGGATTAATCATGCGTACTTATTTGGTGGCACCGCTGACTTGTGCAATGGCATTGGTACTGGTCGGGTGCGCAGTCACTCCCGAAAACGCTCAATTGGTCGAAGCGCGTCAGCAATTCTCTGCTCTGCAGAACAACCCCAATTCGAGCACGCTTGCGCCTATCGAAACCCAAGCCGCGTTCTTGGCGCTGAGCAAGGCTGATTTACTGTCCAACTCGGACCGTAGCGCGGCGGGTGTTGAGCAGTTGGCGTATCTAGCTACTCAGAAAATTGCCTTGGCGGAACAGACTATTTCGGGCCGTGAAGCGAGCGCCGGACTTGCCAATATTGGTCTGGAGCGCACGCAGGTGCAGCTGGATGTGCGGACTCAGCAGCTTAAAACGTTGCAGGCGTTGAACTCCAAGCCGACAGATCGTGGGCAGGTCATTACCTTGGGAGATGTGTTATTTGACACCGGCAGGTCTGACCTCAAATCAGCGTCGCGCCGGGATATCCAACAACTGGCCAGTTTCTTAGAGAATAACCTTGAGCGCAAAGTTCGCATCGAAGGTTTCACCGATACCGTCGGCAGCGAAAGCCTGAACCAGGCATTGTCCGAACGGCGTGCTGATTCGGTGGCGTCTGCCTTGATTCAACAAGGCGTTGATCCTGTTCGGATCTCTACCCAGGGATACGGCCAAGAGTTCCCGGTAGCTGGGAACAGTAGCGCCAGCTCGCGACAACTTAATCGCCGAGTGGAAGTGATTGTTTCAAATGGTTCATCAGCCGTCCAGGCGCGATAGGCCGATGAGGCGGGCAGGGATAACCTTGGTCGCCTTTAGTCAAGCGCTTTAAGAGAGTCGCAAATGCCTATCTATCCGCTCCGTGTGCTTGTCCTGGAAGATCATCCATTCCAACGCTCCGTAGCCGTCGCCATGCTGCGTCGTTTGGGCTGTACAGAGGTATTCGAAGCGTCTGATGGTGTAGAAGCCTTGGCGGTGCTCAATAGCGTTGGGGCGGTAGATGTCGCACTGTGTGATTTGCAAATGGAGGGCATGGACGGTGTCGCGTTCTTCAAAAAAGTCGCTGATTCAGGGCTTGTCAAAGCCTTGGTCGTCAGTAGCGCTGTTCCTGCGGATCTGCGGCACATGGTGAAACGTCTGATCACGCTGCTTGGCATCAATTTATTGGGGGATGTTGGGAAGCCGCTTAGCCTGCCGATTTTAGGCAAGGTGCTAAAACAATACTCTCCCAAACCTTGCTTCAAAACGGCCACTGTAACGCCAATCAAATCCCCCGGCAAAAAGGATATGCAGCGCGCCATTGAGGCGAATGAGTTTCGAGCTTATTTTCAACCAAAGTTCAATTTGGGTACGGGCCAAATAGAAGGCGTAGAGGTACTAGCACGATGGCTGCACCCGTCAATGGGTGTGTTGCCTCCCTCCTTTTTCTTGCCCTTGCTGGAGCGCTATGGGCTGCAGGATGAACTGTTCTTTGATCAGCTGAGGCAGAGTCTGGCGTTGCAACGTTACATTAGCGACCAGGGCCATTCACTGAACTTTGCGTTTAATCTGCACGCGGCGCAGTTGAGCAATACCGATCTGACTGACCGAATCAAGGCGCTGCTGACCGTTTTTGGCATCCCTGGTTCGGGTCTGACCTTTGAGCTGACAGAAAGCGGGATCATAGATACCCCCATTACCAGCCTTGAAAACCTGTATCGGTTGCGCATGATGGGTTGTCGCCTCTCCATTGATGATTTTGGAACCGGCTTTTCGTCGCTTCAACGATTGTGTCAGTTGCCCTTCAACGAAATAAAGCTCGATGCGGAGTTCGTCCGGTGTCTTGATCAGGAAACTGGGCAAGCGGTAATCATCAGCACTCTGGCGCTGGGAGAATCCTTAGGAATGTCCGTGGTAGTTGAGGGGATTGAAACCCAAGAACAGCGTGCAAGGTTGCGTGAGTTGGGATGTGTCACTGGGCAGGGTTATTGCTTTGCGATGCCAATGAATGGGGGAGATCTTCTCCAGCGCTTAGCCATATCACCAGGAATTTGCAACTTGTACCGTGAGTGGTGTTTAAAGGAGCTCACCGGGTTTGTGGAGGGTTGATCCATGCCAAATAAAGGTTTGCGTATCCTCATTGCCGATAGGCGGCATGTACAGAGAAGTATGATAGAGAAGATGCTGAACCATATGGGGTACTATTGTATCGCCCCGGTAGGGTCGTATGAAGAGTTGGTCGCCTTAACTAGGCCGCCGGTGGGTTCTTTTGATTTGGTGATTGTTGACTCGTTGTTGGCAGTCTACGAGGGTATCAATATCTCTCATTTTTGCGAGTATAACCCTCAGATCTACCATTCGTTGATTTACAGTGATGGCAGACTTCGATCACCGAAATGCTCTGCGTCGTTTGATCAGTCCGTCCACGTATCATTGATCCAGGCACCCGATTATAGGTCGATGAGGGATTTCATGGACTTAGTTGAGGGGCACGGTTCAAAAACACACATTGGAAATGCGACGTATAGTGCTGCTGTCCATTAACCGACTTCTAAGGCGCTGCGGAATACTGTGTAAGGTTAAGGCGATTGTCGTATACAGTCGGAGAATCCTCCGCAGAGGCGTCAATAGGCTATTTTCACTGGTGAGGTACGCTAGTTATGTTTGGCGTTGCAGCTACCGCTCAGAAGGTGTTGGTACTTTACTCGCCAGACGGTCAAGGAGGAGATGCTGATTCGCTGTTTCAGGGGGGGGCACTCATTAATCGCGACGTTACCGTATCTGGATGCTCACGTCCCCCTTATGTCTGCAGCTACCTGAGCTGTCATGAATGGAACCCGGTATTTTACAAGCCATCTGCGCTTTGTTGGTTGGCCTGTGACGTGAATTATCGTTGAGTCGCTCAATGACCGGGGGCTTTCCGGCGCATCGTTACTGACCAGAGAAGCCGTCGCCACACCGCTGTCTTGATCAAGCGGCGACAGGCAATAGCACCCAACCGTTGTGCTTCCGGCAGCTCGAACGTTTATCGCAGCGTTGCTAGCATCGTAGATCGGGCGGTAGACGCATTTGAAGTCTGCGTCGGATGGAGGTTCATCATGGGCGATTTCTCAGGCGAGCGAGGCCCTGCCTGATGTGGCCGGCGTTCTCACCAATCGTCTCAAGGGCACCGCGAACATTGTCTCCAGTCTCAGCCAGCCCGCGAGCTTCTACCTGGAGCGTCAGCTCCATCACTGCCGCCTCTAATGCCATTTGATTTTGATACATCCTCTCCAGCACGTCGAATAGCGAATACCCGCTGCGCATAGGCTTAGCCTCCAGTTAAGAAAAACAGCATAGCAGTGGGGTTCGAAGGTGATGGCTCGTAAGATGATTTTCCTCGACGACGTGGCTGTTTTGGGCGTCATGAACATCTCGATAGGTAGGCCGTGCCAGATTCCGCCGATACTGGGTGCTGCCATGACGTTATAAGTCGGTAAATTTATTGGAGCGATACGATTGTCGACTGTGGACCCACTACTCCGTTATTCCGCAACCGAGCTTGCCGAATTGATTCAACGGCGCAAGCTCTCCTCTACAGCCATTGTGTCCGCCTACCTCGCACGTATCGAGAAGCTCAATCCATCGATCAACGCCCTGGTGCAGGTGTGCGGCGAGTCGGCGCTAGAGCGCGCATGGGAGGCTGATTGTGCAGTGGCCAACGGTGAATGCTGGGGAGTCCTGCACGGCGTCCCCCTTTCACTGTGAAAGACGTATTCGATACCCAGGGCGTGGTGTCAGCGGCAGGTTTGGTTGATCGGGCGCGATATGTTCCCAACCAGGGCGCGGTAGTCGTGGCACGGATGAAAGCCGCTGGCGCGATCTTGCTCGGCAAAAGCAATTGCCCACCAGGCGGCGGGGGCGGCGTGACTGACAATCCGGTATATGGCGCGACGCGTAATCCGCATGGTCTATTTCATGGGCCTGGAGGCAGCAGTGGTGGCGAGGCCGCTGCGATTGCCGCCGGCCTATCACCGTTGGGGTTGGGAAGTGATTCCGGTGGAAGCTTGCGCGTACCTGCTCATTTTTGCGGTATCTGCACGTTGAAACCCACCAGTGGGCGTGTGCCCAACACCGGAGTATTCAATCACCCTGGTGGGCTCAGTGACTATCGTAGTCAGATCAGCCCAATGGCCCGGTATGTCGAGGATCTGGCGTTAGTACTCCAGGTGATCGCCGGTGAGGACAGTCGGGACGCCGGTGTGATTCCGATGCGGCTCCCTGGTGTCCTCGCAGGCACCCTGAACGGCTTGAGGGTGGCCTGGTACAGCGATGGTGGTATTACGCCGGTTGATGAGGTAACACAGACGACTCTGCAGTTGGCGGCCAACCTATTGGCGGCCGCTGGCGCCTCACTCTTTTCGGCGTTCCCGGCGGCACTGGCTAATTCCCGAGACATCACCGAACGCTATTGGGCGATGAACACAGGTACGGGGGAGGAGGCGGTACGGTTGCTTTCAGACTGGGATCAGTTTCGGAGTGCCATGCTCGGATTCATGGCGGACTACGACCTCATTCTGTGTCCGGTTGACGCCGCCCCGGCGCCGCGGTTGGGCGCGTCGCGCCCTGGACTGTTCAGTCACACGCTGTCTTACAGCTTGGCAGGTTGGCTTTGCGTGGTGATTCGTGCCGGGACTTGCGATGCCGGTTTGCCGGTAGGGGTGCAGATCGTGGCGCGGCCTTGGCACGAGCATCTGGCGTTGGCTGCGGCGGCAGCCATTGAGAGGGCCCGGCCTTTCACATTTTGATCATCTGCGGATAATGTTGTGCCCCGCTGAATGTCGCTGACGGGCGATTGCGTTAGGCGCTGCTTTTCAGGCTGGCCCGCTCAATCCCACGACACTCAACAGAATAAAGCTGATCCAGACCGGCCGCCAGAACGATACCGCATCACTCAACCAATGAGAGCGTACTGGGCATGAGTAACATCCAACCGTCCGGTTCAGGCGAGTAGGCAATCGCAGCGGTGACCAAGCAGGGTGTCGTCGACAGTGGCCTTTGCGACCCGGGTCAACAAGGTTGGAGATGGTATGAGCTGTTGAGCTGTCCCGGTCAGCGGACTTTGATCTGTGCGGTTGTACTATTCAACATATCGCTGCCGCCGCTGTCTCGAGCCTGGGGTCGTATGGTCACTTTTTTCGGTGCCGGCGTCCCAGCCAAGACATGAAAAAAGTCTGTCATCTGGGCTGTCCAGCTAAACCCCGTACGGTGTTCAGGAAACGAATGATGAGCGAGCCTACTAAATTCCAAATGACTTGAGCACATTTGGGAAATGCCCTACATAAAAAACATTCAGAAAGCTGAAAGATTAGCTCGCCTGTTTATTCAAAGATCAAATGCTTGGTGTGGAGACGATCATGAATAAATTCATAAAAATTTCGTGCGGCATACTTAGGTTCCAAATATTAGCTGCGTGACGGCTCTGACAGGGGGCATTCAGAGTGGCGTGTCGAGAACTGCCCATGTATTTATCCAATCTCTATTCGGGCCTGCAAGTACCGCGTTGCACGGGCACGATATCACGGATATTTTTAAGCATATAAAAGGATGCATTATGCAATCAGTTTTGGTAAGAGCGTTTGGCGGCCTGACGACCAGCTACTACATTCGGCAGTTGCTGTTCGGACTGATATTCGCAGTGTTGTTTATCGCTATGTTGGCAAGTAGCCCCGGTGGTGTGTGGGCGAAGTCCGGCATGATCGTGTTTACTCTCATCTGTAGTCTGCTATACCCTTATTCGCGGTTTGTATACGAAAGCATCGTCGGGTACATCATGGGAGAGAATGTGTTTTTCGTAAATGCGCTGCTGATGCTGGCAGTGAAAGTATTCACCATGTCGCTCTGCTGGTCCCTAGCGATTTTTATCGCCCCGGTTGGTTTGGTGTACCTGTTTTTTAGAAACTCGCGGGCAGCTACGTAAACGAGCTTGATCAGTTTTAAACCCCAAGCCAGGTCATTGAACTTTATGCGTCCGGCCAACTCATCTCCTCAATCCCGCAAAGCCAAGACATGGTGTGCACTTAAAATAGGTGGGCACCCTCGACTTTGGCGGTGGGGTCAGGAAGGTGTGTTGGCTGGCCGGTTACGGCAATCTGTCATGCGTCTCAAAAGGGCGCGCGCGCAGGCTTATTCAAATAATCGAAAACCCGAATTACGTCGTGCGCCTTCAATGAAGGCATGCGTTTTTGAGATTGGCGTTTGGGAAGCAACGGAACAGAAAGTGCACTTAAACCGACCAGCTACGTTCAGTACTGAGACATAGAAGAAGCCCGTAACGATTCAGGCTCATCCTACAGACAGGTCAACAACGCTGATGCATATATTCGCCCTGCGTTTCAGACGCTAGGAACGATGCTCAATGCATTTAATACAAAAAACGGGCGAGAGGCATTTCCAATGCAAATCATACACAAGGATTTTCGTGGTGAGATTGGCTTCAACAAAATTGAATCGCCCTTCGTTGCGGTACAAATTGTCGCTCAAGCGCTACTCAATCCATGGCAACTGCCGGGCTTAGTTGACCTGATCCATATCAGTGGACTAACGGTTGCCAACTGCCAGGACGAGAGCTACAGGCGAATAATTCTTGAGACAATAAGTCGAGGGAAATGGTTGATGGTTAGGGATGACCCATTGTCGCCGTTAAGCAACGATACTCGCGGCCTGTATGCAAATATAACAGGGCTGGAACGTGGGGGGGGGCGCTTCAAAAAACGAGGAAACACCTAAGGCAGAGGCTGCGATTGCAGACGATGTTCTGCGCCACGCCCAGGACTACCGGGCTAATAAGTGATTCGGGCCGGCATCGCGAGTGATTATTAACGCCAGTGCGTTATTGGTTGCTCCGGCCGCCCGACAATTATGAGTATTATCGCAAACTAACTGCCATTCTTTATGAGTGAAATTTACTCCATTCGGAGATGTGGCGGCATTTACACAAGAATCTAAAATACCAAATAATACAAAATCACTAATGCTGTTTAATGGGAAGGTATTCATATTCGCTCGAAACTAGATACGTATGGCTATTCTAATAACTGCGTATGGAATAACTACCTAGCTATACCACCACTGCAGCTTGCTGATGCCGTAAAATTTGACTTGCTCTGTGCTTCGGCTTGTTTACAGTCATATCCAGATGCTCAAAATTGAAATTTAAAGCTGTCGGCCCTACAGGCTGTCCCTAGGACACGTGAGATAGCATCAGACTTCGTTTATGGCCAGGTTTCTTTGCCATCTTTGTATATATCGCGATTCCAACATTCAAGCTTGCTATATCTGCAAAGCCATGCACATCAGGCTGACGCGCATGAGTGGGGGGGGGGGCGATGAACATCCATAGCTTTTTCCCTACTAGGGCAGGTGTTGGGTAGAACACGCGGCTGGTCATGACCAACCGGTACTCCCGTGTCACAACCTACTGTAGGAGCTGTCGTTGCCTTTTTAGTTCTGTGGTGAGCCAAGTGCTCGTCGGTTGTACGCCTGTCGGGCATCGAACCTCATAGGCGGTGCCAGTCACACTGCTTTTAGTGGCCCCTAGATTGATGAAGTCTTCTGCACTGCTCACCATGTTCTTGCCTTCGAGATAATGCAGCTTTTTTCCCAAATGGGCACGAGCCTGGGCGCCTGGGTATTCGCTCCCGTTGCGCACAAACCGACACTCACTGTGTTCGACAAAATCTAGCAAGCCCTGTATCTCTTGAGCTGCTTGCGGTGTGGTTTGAGCCTGTACATGGGGCACCATTATCATTAGACCGAGACCCGCCGCGCTCAACCATTGGCTGATGAGGCGAGCTATCCGTCGTGTCAACATACGCATGATGTTTCCTCGTATTCATTTACTGTAAAGAGTGTTTAGTCATCACCACTGTCTGGCGCGCCGTTATTTCAGTGCGCTTGATGATTTGCCGAATAGCCCCGGCTAACAATAGATTCGTTGTTTTGGTTGAGTGTCTGGTTAAAGTTTCGACCGGTGACCCCCTTCACTTGGCCGTCTTGTGAATGCGCGACCTCGATACGGCCACCATCAAAAAAGTCCATGCGATAAATCCGTGTTTGATCCACCGTTCGCACTGCCAATGACTCGGTTTCGGATATATCCAGGATGCGTACCGATTTGGGGATAAGATTTTCGATGGTGATATCACCGTCAATCATGCTTATCGTTACACCGTCAGGACTTATGCCCCTCACACCGCCCTCAATTCTTTCCACGAAGTCGCCATATGAATGAGCTTCCATAAACATGCCTTGGTCGTCCCACGGAACAATGGTTTCACCCTCTACTTCAAGCCTTGGCGGGGCAGGTTCACACTCTATCGTCACATCGTCTTTTTTATGTTTGCTCATGGTGTTGCTCCATTTAGTTGCCGGAGTTAAGGTAATTCCTAGACCGGCCACGCACTTGAGTACCCTCGGGGTGTACAGCACAGGCCCCACAGCGGAGTAACACCGCACCCAACAGCTCCACGGCAGAATAACGACGCCTCATCCGAGCAGTCCCCATGTCACTTCTTTATGCCGTTGCTGGTATTTTTCGGATAGCGGCCAAAGGCGCTTCTGATAAAAGCCCACGAGGGCCATATTTGCCCACGTAGGGCAGGCTTTGGTGCGCAGGCAGGGCAAACAAAAAAAGCGACAGTTGGAGTCATACCGGGCCCGAAAATATAAATAGGCACGCACGCTAACAAAGCGGAAAAGGAATTAATGTAGGAAACGTCCCAAAAGAATCCGGAATCTTCCGCCAAAGAGCGGTAAAGACAGAGAACGTTATGTCGAGCTCATTTCTCAGTTGCGCGGTGCCGTGAAAGACATAACGAACCTGACTTAGAGAATGAGTTCTGTCGGAGGGAATGCTTCACATCGTCCATTCATGATCTGCTCCCGTAGTCGTGCTGCGCGCCAGTAATTCTTGGCAACAGCCTCTGGGATCTCCAGTTCATCATTCAGATCGAACTGCGGGGCCATTGCGAACTGCACATCCATCCCGAAATCGCCTTTGAGCAAGCTTTGCATGATCTTGACCCGTTGCAGCCAACTCAAGGAGCGTCTGTAACCGTGCTTGGTGTTGTAGACCAGCAGATTGAGGCGTGCGGAGGCGTGCATAAAATCATCTTCCGTCATCCACATCTTGAAATGCCGCTAAAGCCCAAGCGGCAGAATGTCTCGGATGAAAAAACCCAACAGTGGCAAAGCCGTTCTATGCGGGTGCAGCTCGATGCTCACCATCAATAGAACGTTGTGAAGTGTGCGGGCTACCAGGTGCGTATGGGCTTACCGTGTTCCACACCAGTTACATGAATAACGTAGACCCTGTCTTTCCCCCGGTGGTGTTCTTGTCCCTGTGCCCGCAGTACGTAATCGAGCAACCCACCACTGACCTTTTGGTCCAAGCCTGTCAGCATCTTTGGCTTGTTAAAAATAACGAGGTTTATCAACAGTTCACTTATGTTGGTCATATTATCCAGCCAAGCATCCTCGCCACCTGATGCTGGTAGCGGTTGGAATCCTCGCGGCTTTTCCTTCTCTTTCGAAGGACTTGATTGTCCCGGTGGCTTCAGATCAAGCCGTTGCCAGCTTCGCCTGCACCGGTAGGCTACCGTTGAGAGAACAACGAGTCTCAATACCTCTATTGAGGTGAGAGAATAACTGGTGCGACTTCACGTCGCACGCATACGATTTTTTCCCAATTCTGCAGGCTCCCTATCTACAGCATCGGCATTGGCGGCGGCGCACTGCTAGGCAGTTGGGTCGGCGGTCAGCTTGGCTTCGCCTACATAGGGCTGGGCGGTGGATCGCTGGCGGCCCTGGCCCTGCTGTTTTACGGGGTGGCCATGCACCGCCTCGCTCGCTCGGCGGGCTGATTTACCCGGGGCGTCAGGCCGGCGATTTCGCTGCCGGGTAGCTGACGTCCCGCAGGACCCCGATGTAGCCGTTATAGAGATTGCGGCTCGGCACCAACTGTTGCGCTACCAATTGCCGATGCACCCGCTGCAGGTGGTAGAAGGGCAGCCTCACATAGAGGTGGTGCTCGATGTGGTAGTGGATCCCATGGGGGCCGAAGATAAAGGTCTGCCAGTTCGGCCGCACAATACTGCGCGCGTTCTGGCTCTGATCGTCGCAGGCGGGCAGGCCGGCATGTTCCATGATCGCCCGCACCCGGCCCATCAGCGGCAGCAGGGTAATCGCTGGCAGCAACCACAAACCCAGGTAGAGCCAGGGGTGTCCGGCCCAGGCCAGCAGGCCGAACAACAGCCCATTGCTGACGAGCATGGAACCGACTTCCGAGAGCACTTGCCGCGGCGACTTGTCGACCTTGGGCATGATCGCGCGGTAGTCGCCCCGGGCGAACCTGAAGGCGCTGACGAGGTAAGCCACCCCGCATAAATCCGCCAGCAGCCGCGTCGCCAGCTTGCCCCGTGGTAGCGGGTAGTCTCCCAGGCCAAACACCGCGACCACCGGGTCGTCATGCTGCATGGGGTAGAGGTGATGCTTGAGGTGCCCGGCGCGGTATGTCGCCATCGAAATAAACAGCGGGCCGGCGGCGCACCATTGGCCGAGCAGGTCGTTTAGCTTCTGCCGCGGCAGCAGCACGCCATGGGCGCTCTCATGCATGATCACCGCCAGCGCCAACTGGCTACGGGCGATGAGCAGCGCCGCCAGCAGATAGGTCACGGGGTGCGGCCAGAAGATGGCGCCGGCGAATGCCACAGCGATCAGTCCCCAGTCGGCCAGCAGCGCCAGCAGGCTGATCCAGGGCTGGAGGGCAAACAGCTCGGCGGCCGGGGCAAAGGCATTCAGCGCCTGGTTGTTGCCGGCATGGGAGTTAGACGGGGACACGGGTGTTGCCTCCTTGTCGCTGGGTGGCCAGGGCGCAGGCCAGGGCCAGCAGCATACCGCCGGCGACATCGACCAGCGTGTGTTGCTTGAGGGTCAGGGTCGACAGGCAGATCAGCAGCCCGACGCCTGCGGTGAGCCAGCGCCGGGGATGATCCCAGAGCGCCCGACAGGCGAGGCCGGTAACTGCCACGTGCAGGCTGGGGCAGCCATTGGACGCCAGGTCCAGCTGCCACATCCGGCTCAGGCGCTGTTGCAGAAAAGCATTGTCGAGTGCGCCGATATCGGGTCGGGGCACGAACTCGGGGAACAGCCAGAAGCACAGCAGGGCGACCATGAACGCCAGCCCGGTGGCGGTGCGCAAGCTTCTGAAGCCGTCGGCGCTGGTGTAGGCCGCCGCCAGCACCACAAACGGGAAAAACAGCACATACAGCCACCACGAATGAGGGATGAACGGGATCAGTTCATCCAGCGACGTGACCCATTTATAGCGCGGGGTAATGATGTGCTCCAGGGCGATGAAAACCCCCAGGCCCAGCAGCAGGCCGAGCAACGCCACCAGTGCCTGGCGATAGTCCGGGACTCGGTGCGGCAAGGGGCGGTGCGGGGAGGGCTGGTACATTGCGGCGGACTCAGAGGCTGAGCAGGCGGCTGACCCAGGCGTCGATCCGCGCCTGGGCGCGTTCCGGGCCTGCCGCGCTTGCGGGGCCCGGGGCAGCGGCGGCCAGTTGCGTCGCGGCATGCGTCACCTGGCGCTGGAAGTCGGCCCCATCGCCGCGCCAGGTCACCACCCGGTGCAGCACTTGCAACTGGGCGGCGCGGGCCGCATTGGTGGCTTGTTCGGGCTGGTCGCTGAGGACCAGGATGATCGGCCGCTGGTAGACCAGGGCAATCGACAGCGCGGCCATGCCCGGTGCCGACACCATCAATTGCGCTTGCGCCGCACGGCTGGCCCAGTCCGGGTCCACCGCCAGCCAGCCGTCGCGCCCGGCATAACCTTCACCTACCCGGTGCGCGCCGAGGCCCGCAGCCGCCAGGCCCGCGCTCAAGGCGTCGGCCAGGGCTGGCTCGCTGAAATGCGGGTTGAGGTACACCGCCGCACCGTCGCAGGTCTCGGCGGGCAATGGGTTGGCCAGGGCCACTGGGGTCGGTAGGCGATACAGGGCTGGGGCCTGGGTGTCGTCGATGTCGTAGGCGAAGTCATGTTCGATCGAGGCGCGCGCCGTGTCGATCTGGCGCCCGACAATCCAGCCGAACAGGCGCCCGAACTGACGTGGCCACATGCCCTCGAAATTGTTGATCAGGGCGACCTTGAGGCTCGCCCCGTACACATGCACCACCTTGCGCCGCCAGCCGGGCAGCATGCCCATGTACAGCAGCGCCGGGTGGAAGGAGTCGTTGATCACCAGGTCCGCGTGCTGCAGCCGCCGACGCAGGCGGCCGATATCACGCAGCATGCGTGCGGGGCGGAACAGGTAATGGGCGACATTGCGGTTGGTAGCCTTGCGCAGCATGTTCTGCTCGCTGTCGAACTGCACCGCGTAGTGCTCGGACAGAATCTCGGACTCGACACCAAAGCGCTGCAAGAAGCGCTGCCCTTGTTCAGAGGTGGTCAGTACGTCGACCTGCGCCCCGGCTCGGCGCAGGGCGTGCACCAGCAGTTGCGCGCGCATCAGGTGGCCGCGGGCGTCGGCAGTCGCCAGGTACAGAATGCGTGAACTCATCGGGCATGGCCGCCTGTGCTGCGCAAGCCGCCAAACACCCAGCCGGCGATATACATCGCCAGCGCGCCGGTCACGCCAAAACGGGCGTCGACGGCACGAATTTCTTTGAGCAAGCGCGCCAGATGCGGCAGCTCCCGGGGCGCGACGATGCGGCGCAGGGTGTTCTCGCAAAGGCGCACATGGCCTTTTTCATCGGCGAGCACCCGAGACAACAGCGGGTACAGGCCGTGTTCGGCACCGATCACCCCACAGTGACGGCACAGCACGCGCTCAGCCATCTGCTCGGCGCAGAGCCCGGTGGCATAGGCGGGCACCAGCAGGCCATGTTCGAAATGCCCGGCGTACTCATGGGCCAAACGTTGCCAGCGCTGGATCTTGCGCCGGCTGAGCCAGTCCGGTTCGAGGTGTGTGGCGCCATCGTCGCCGACCGCGCGCAAGGCCTCGGTGAACAGCGCCACGTGCCGGCGTTCATCGGCCAGGTGCTGTTCGACCTGGCGTTCGAGCCAGGGCGGCGATTGCGGCATCAATTCGTCGAGAAGCGCGCGTTCCGTTGCGTCTTCGCCGGCCAGGTACATGCGCAGCAGCAGGCGCTCGCCACGAGGGCTGCGGTGCAGGCGGGACAGGGCTGCGCGCTTGATGCGGTCCACCAGGCGCGCTTGCAGCCCGCCCAGACCCTCTGGGCGGGGCATGGCCAGGCAACTGAAGTCAGCGGTGTCAACGCTGTGTTCGAGCACAGTCATGGGGCGGGCTGCGGCGCGCCGCCGCTGGCCACCGAAGTCGCAACCTGTGGGCTGCGGTGCCATGCCAGGATCAGGCCGATAAAGCTGTCGCGCATAAAGGCAGCACCTGAGGCAGCAGCCTCCGGAAAGCTTTCTTCAACACCGTTGTAACGCAGGTAACCCTTGCCGTTGACGGCGCCCATTTCCAGGGTGTCGCGCTTGTTGAAGCCTCGCTGGCGCACGTCCTTGAGCAGCGGGCTGTCTTCCAGGCCGAACACGAACAGTTGGCGCTGCACCACCCAGACCGGGATCTGGCCGCTCAGGGCCTGCAACTTGAGGTTCCAAGTGCCGCTCGCCAGCAGTGGGTTCAATTCGGCGCTGTTCGGTTGATCCGAGGTAAAGCTGGCGCGCATCAGGGACTTGGAGACGCGACCGACGCCGAGGGCGATGGTGATGTCATCGGCGGCCGGGTTCTTGGCGTCACTGGGGCGTACGGCGACGAAGTAACTGGCAACGCGTGCGGCCAGCGACGGCTGGGCCAGGACCTTGCGTGCCTGCTCGGCAGCGAACAGTACTCGTTCGCTGCTGCCCTCGCGGACGCTGATCTGGTACGGATCGAGTTCGATCGCGCTGAACTTGCCGCGCACTGGGGAGTGCACGTAGGTGTCAGACTTCCACACCTGGCCCGTGCGTCGCAGCAGCACATGCAGGCTCAGGGGCACGCGCTGGCCATCGGCGGCCAGGCCACTGCCGTGCAGCAGCACATCGCCGATCACGGTCTTGCTGTCATGGCTGGCGTCGGCAGCAATCACGATGGCGTGGGTCTGGGCATCGACGCTGGCACGGGCGTCGGCCACGTCCAGGGCGATGCGGTTGCAGGTGTTGTCAATGCCGCTGGCGGTGGCGCAGCCGGTGCCGGAGGCGAAGTGGAACACCCCGCGCCCGCTGAACTCCGAGGGCGCGGCGGGGGCCTGGCCGCTCAGTGTCAGCAGTGCCAGGCACGCCAGGGAATAGCCGAGTGATGCAATCGAATGGGGTTTCATGCTGACTTCCTGTGGGCACTTAATGGGCGGCGACAAAGGGGGAGGGATGGGGATCAATCCAGGTTGCGGTGATAGGACAGCGCTTCACTGTGACGGGCACTGGCGCGACCCGCCGAGATGCCGCAGCCACGGATCACCGCACCGGCGGTGTCCAGCAGCGACATGCCGATCACGATGGCCATCGCCGCCAGGCGCCGTACGCCGTGCACGGGCGGCAGGTCCTGGTGATTCAACGCCCGCAGGCTGTAACCCAGGCGCCCGGCCATCACGCACAAGGGGCCGATCGGCCCGCTGCGCCCCAGCCATTGCAGCCAATCCGGCATATAGGCGTGTACGAGGTAGGGGGTGAGGTCGACGCTGTCGCCACCCCGCAGCCAGCGCAGCTTGATCACTTCGCCCTGGCTGTCGGGCAGGCGGTGTTCGGTGTGCGCCCGCGGCGCATAAGCCACCGCCACGCCTGCGGCCTGCATGCGCAGGCCCATGACCTGGCAGTGGGCGCGGTACACGCCATCGAGGGGCTCATAGCGGTGCTGCTCGAAGGTGTCACAGTGAAAGGCCACGTTGTTGGCGTAGAAATTACGCGTGGCGCCGCTGCGTAGCGGGCTGGGGAAGTACATGAAGTCGATGGAGGTCAGTGCGCTGCCGGTGATGCTCGGCGCATAACTGGTGCGCCCGGCCACCGCGACCGGCGCGTCAGGCTCGGCGAAGGGCAGAAGCAATTGTTGCAGCCAGTCGACGCAGGGCAGGCAGTCGGCATCGGCGAACACCACGTACTGGCAGCGCGCCTGGTCGACACCGTCGAAGCCGACATTCTTCGCGTCGTAGTAGCCGGTGCGGGCATCGACCTTGACGAAGTCCAGGGGCCGTCCGGCCAGGACGCACAGCGCCTGGCGCGCCTGCGGCTCGAGGCCGTCGTGGGTGATAACCCACTGCGCCAGGGACTGGGGAGAGACACTCTGTTGGGCAAACCGGGCGATCAAGCGCTTGAGGCTGCTCAGGGCCTCCACGGTATCGTTGCCACCGCGCAGGTTGTTGGTTTCCAGGACCAGGGCGGTCGTGGCGGCGATGTCAGCCAGGCGTTGCTCCGTGCCGCAGCCGTGGGGCGGCGTCGACATCCCGGCTGTCGTTTCTTGGCTGTCGTTTCTTGGCTATTCATTTCGGGCGTATCTCTGAAAAAAAGCGGGGCTGCCGGCCAGCCTGATATGCAGTCGTTCCATCAACTCGGGGTGTCACGGGCGCAATCAGAGCATTATCCTTGAAAATATTCAAACACTGACTGTGACCGGACATTTCCATGCCCCCGCTGATCGACCTTCCCGAGACCCTTCAGCCCTTGATGTATAGGAATTTCAAACTCTCAGCGCATGAGAGAAATGCTGCCCGCAGAGCATTTTGAGCATCCATTGACGGGCAGTGCTTCGGGCGCATCCGCAGGGAAGAGGTCTTTACGGCGTATATTCCAGCCTCTCTTGCACCGTGATAGTCATTCAATGGATGGTCGCACTCCTCGGGAAGAAAACCTAGCTGTGTAGCCCCTTCGTGGAAGATATCGGACGCCGGTTTAGCCATCCCAAACGCTTCCGAGCTGATAGCGACGTTAACCGACTGAGCGAATGGCAATGCCGCGATGGTTTCCCTTCGAGAGCGTTCAGTACCATTGGAAACAATCCCAACTTTGAAACCTCTACGTTCCAGCTCTTGGATCAACCCCGTAGCACCCGGCATCTGGACGGTAGCGGCCGGAAAATTGCTCACTAACCACTCTAGGTGGCAGGCAAGCGTTTGGCCAACGGCTTCGCGGATGGAGGAAAATTCAGATTGAGGGGAAAGATAGCCGCCGTTGTCTTCACGGAGAATAATATTTGTGATGTCGACTAACGTCGTTGGTTTGATGTGATGGCCGAAATCGGTCAGGAACAGTTCGGCGTACCCCAGGATACTTGAGGTTCGGTGTGTAAGGGGGTTATCTATCGAACAGAATGGCTCGTGAGTTCACGAATTTTCCTAGTCAAACCAAATCAGTAGCAGCGGCCCAACGATACCGCCCGGCGGGCGTGCAGCCAAGGAGTAGGGCTCGCTAGCGTTTAATTGTGAACCGGAAAAGTGAACTAAGTCTTTGCACTGGTGGCATTACTGCCTGAACGAACAAGGGGGGGGATGCCCGTACGCTTAGTGCGCCAGTTAAAGCTGGCATGGGATAGTCGATGAAAGTTCGATACTGGTAAGAAATGGCGAATCAACCAGACCCCGAGTCATGCATGTTGCACCGTGAGGTGCAGGGTGAAGCGTTGACAGGAGAAACCGATGGGCCAGCCATTGAGCCGCGTAATCAGGAATTCTGGATGCTGATGCTGTTAAGCGAAGCAGAAGGTAATACGGAGCATGGCGTTATACGCCAGTCATGCTCTGATCCCGCGCGGTCGGAGACCCTGTGCACGTCGGAAAGTCCTTTGCGCAGAAACTGGGAGATCTCAGCGGCGTCCGGTGCGCAAGCACCAGGCGGAGCAGGAAAGGCCAAAAGCCGTAACCCTGCTGTCTACGCCGCTGAGAAGTCGGATACGTCCGTAGTATCTGAGAAGCCATCGAACATGGGGCCAAGCCCTGCGGAGAGGGTGGAGGAAAGGGACGTAGCCAAGGGAAACACCGACACGCCCCCCCCCCCCCGCGTCCCGGACACAGAGCCGGATCAGTTGCGCGTCGATGGGACTTGAAGGTGTACGTGAAGCCGCCCGAAGGAACAAGGGCATACAGTTCACGGCATTGCTGCACCACATCACACCGCACTTATTGGCGCAGAGCTTTTATGCGCTTCGCCGCGATGCTGCGGTGGGTGTAGACGGCATGTCGTGGCGAGAATATGAGGAAGGTCTTCTCCGGCGGGTGACCGATTTGCACGGAAGGCTCCACAGTGGAGCCTTCCGTGCAACCCCACCGCGGCGGGTCTATATCCCCAAAGCCACCGCCCGCTGGGCATTGCCTCTCTGGAGGACAAGATCGTACAGCAGGCGGTCGTTACCGTTTTGAATGCGATCTATGAAGAGGACTTTCTGGGATTCTCGTACGGGTTTCGGCCGGGACGCAGCCAGCACGACGCGCTGGATGCATTAACGATCGCGCTCAAGGGCCAGAAAGTGAACTGGATATTAGATGCGGATATCACGTCGTTCTTTGATGAGATCGGCCATGAATGGATGCTGATGTTTCTGGGGCACCGGATTGCAGACCGGCGCCTGCTCGGGCTTATCTGCAAGTGGCTTCAGGCGGGTGTTATGGAGGATGGCCGTAGGGTGGCTGCGACCAAGGGGACTCCCCAAGGTGCAGTGATATCGCCGTTGCTGGCGAATATCTTTCTTCACTACGTGCTGGATCTGTGGGCAAGGCAGTGGCGCCAACGGCATGCCCGTGGCGATGTGATTGTTGTGCGCTACGCGGACGACAGCGTGGTGGGTTTCAGGACGCAATGGCAGGCTCAGCAGTTTCTGGTGCAGTTGCAGGAACGGCTGGTCAGGTTCGATTTATCACTCAACGCTTCGAAGACACGGCTGATTGAGTTTGGTCGTTTTGCTGCGAGAAATCGTAGGAAGCGAGGCTTAGGTAAACCGGAGACGTTTGACTTCCTGGGCTTCACGCACTGTAGTAGTACCAACAGAAGCGGTGGCTTTCAAATACTGCGACTGACGGTCAAGAAGCGAATGCGTGCGACGCTGCTGGCTATTCGGGATGAGCTGAAGCGCCGACGTCATGAGCCCATCCGGGTTCAAGGGCAGTGGCTCACTCGGGTGGTGAGTGGTTACTTCAATTACCACGCGGTGCCAGGAAACTTGAAGCTATTGAGTGGCTTCAGGAAGGCCATATGCCGATATTGGCGTCAGGCTCTCGGGCGACGCAGCCAGCGAAATCGGCTGCAATGGTCTCGCTTCGGGTTGCTCACAGATCACTACATACCGAGCCCAAAGAATGCACACCCGTATCCTGAGGATCGCTTCGCGTCACGTACCCAAGGCAGGAGCCGTATGCGGTAGTTCCGCACGTACGGATCTGTGCGGGGGCGGCAGGCAACTGCCGTCCCTACCGCGCCCCGTTGTACCTAGCCGCTCAGGCGAGCTCTGCCGGCGCACTGGCGTGACCATGCTCGGCAGTGATGACCTCCATATCATCGTCACCGATAAGCAGGCCAGTGACTCACTATGCTGCTGGTACACTAGAGCAGTTGAATCTGAGTCCCTTTTTAAGGGGCGGAGATGTTTAATGCACGGTCAAACCAAGCCCCGATAGCAGCATTGAGGCCTGAGCCCTGGAGATGATTGCGCCTTTGAACAATTTAGCGTCGACCAAGCGCAATCCATCCAGGCTCGCTTCACGTAGGTCGGCTTGGTAAAAGCGAGCGTTGTTAACCCGTGCTAACGACAGGCTACCGCCATTAACAAATATCGCGTTGCGGAAATCGCAGTAGCTCAAATCTGCTTCCGCGAAGTCTAGGTTGTTTAGCTCAGTTTTATAAAACGAAATGCCTGAAAGACAGGCGCTCCGCAGCACACAGTCATCGAAATGGAGGCCTAGGCTGGAGATGTCGGCAACGTTGGCCCCAGTGAGCTTACAGCCATCAAAGCGGGAATGAGCCAGCTTGCTTCGGCTCCATTTAGTGTTGTTCAGATCGCAGCTAAAAAATTTCGCATCGGTCAACGTAGCCGAGACAAAAACAGCCTGAGCGGCTCGACAGTTGAGCCACTGGGTGGTTTCCAGCTTGGCGGCAGTGAAATCACAGTTCGCCAACAGGCAGCGCTCGAAGCGTGCCCCACGTAGGTCGAGCCGCGCTAGATTCTGTTCGGAGAAATCTATACCGCTGAACGAAAACGGCCCGGCTAGAGACGCGACGAGATCCGCCAAGTCCTGGCCTTCGATGTCGCCTTGCTCTAAGGTGAAAAAATCTAGATTGCTCTGCATTGACGCTCCTTGAGTCGAACACCTGAACGTGCCTGCGCACTGTAGTCTTTTCAAGAAACTCAACATCCGTCTCCTTCTGTTACTCGGTATTGCGTGGAGCGTCAGAAGCGCTATTGCGTGCAGAGGCAAGCTTCCACCTGCGCCTAACGACACCTTCGTAACGCCAGATTTTCGATCAAAATACGAGAAGAAACGCCATCCATCCGAAGTGCTTCCAGGGCGTGGGAAATTGATCGCAGCCTTCCAGTGATGTAATGCTGGCATGACACGCGTTTGAGATCAAAGTCGAATAGCGGGGCCATGGGAGCTTTGTAAGCCGGGCTAGACCCTGCTATTCAAGTGGTCATCCAGCACACGGGTTTCAGCCGAACCTT
The DNA here is from genome assembly GCF_059716235.1 of Pseudomonas sp. LBUM1641. NCBI lineage: Bacteria > Pseudomonadati > Pseudomonadota > Gammaproteobacteria > Pseudomonadales > Pseudomonadaceae > Pseudomonas > Pseudomonas sp. LBUM1641. Next base: position 3,963,865 of record NZ_CP166815.1, on the reverse strand, counting down.
CAGGCACCCGATGGTGATTCGCACCTTTGATGTTCTGCACTAACGTGGGTAGCGAGGGGCAGGGGCTTTCAAGTTCGCATCGAGGAAAGCCCGATACGCGATACATGGAACGTTAGTCTTGTCGTTCATCCAGGCGGTCGTACCTAACAGCGCCGTTATCATAGACCTCCAGGTTGAAATTGTGATTGAGCAATACCCTGTCCTCGACCCCTAAACAGCTTTCAGCCGTAACGGTGGCCAGCACCAATTCAATCATCGCCTTATCAATCGTTTCTTCTCTTCTACCAGCCTTGACTGCCTTGACAAGCTCGCCAGCAAAAACGGTGATTGCGCCTTGCGCGAATTCAAGACCTTTCTGCATATGGAAAGGCTTCCGTTCGGCGGCTAATTTCAGAATGTATTCACCTGGCATTTCTCGGGATCCCACGAACCATGGGTCGCCGTTGCTATCCATCAATCTGATTTCGCAGCGCATCGCTCATTCCTTGGACATTAGAATTGAAGCCCATTCTATGGACGCTTTGCTGTCAGGAGCAAACGGCATGCAAACTCCGGCTCCTAGTTGAAGGCATGCTGTGCGAGACCTAGGTTCAGGCGTTGGGTGAGCGGTTCGGTGTTTTGCCTAGGGGGAAGCTTTCATCCTAGTGGGATTATCGCGAACGGTAAGTGTGGAAGCCCACAATGTGGCGGTTGTGGCGCTACGGAGCCGCAAGTGCACTGATGCTCGGATACAAGGTGTTGTAACTGCCGGATATTCAGAACAAGGTGGTTTTTCAACACTTTCCCATCGCCTCTCTCTCCGCGTCCTCCCTCGTGCTGGCATCGCGTGCGTATGCCATTTTCAGAAGCGTCCTACAGACTGGGCATGACGTCAGTTGGTAGCGTGCACTAATTACCATCATTGGTTGGCTGTGCGCCACGCTTGAGCCGTTCCAGGCTTGTTGCACCGCGCTTTAGTTTTTAAGGACATGGATATGTTCGCCTCTGCAAATACGGCGCACTTCGCGCTCGCTATTCCTTCGTTCCGTAACGATTTTAAGGTGCTGGCCTTCGAGGGCACGGAAGCTATCAGCAGTCTGTACGCCATACAGGTGAAACTGGTCAGCGAGAACCCCGACGTCGATCTGGAGAGTCTGCTCAATCAGTCGGCCTTTCTCCAGTTTGGCCTCAATGGCGAAGGAATTCACGGCCGTATTGAGAATGTGGCCGTCGGTGAGGTCGGAAAACGCCTGACGTGCTACGAGGTTCACTTGGTGTCGGCCCTGCATTACTTGCAGTTCAGCCATAACCAACGGATTTTCCAGCACCTGACCGCGCCGCAGATCGTGACTCAAGTGCTGTACGAGCACGGGATTCAGGGCGACGCGTTTACTTTCAACGTCAGCACGAGCGCTGAGCGTGAATACTGCACGCAGTACGGGGAAAGCGACTTCGAGTTTATCCAGCGCTTGTGCAGTGAAGACGGGATTGCCTGGCACCACCAGCATTCAGCGGACGGCCACCACCTGGTCTTTACCGACGACCAAACCTATTTTCCTAAGCTGGGCGACACGCCGTATCAACAAGCTACCGGCCTGGCGGCGGAGCATCCAGTGGTCAGCCAGTTCTCCATGCGTTTCGACACCCGAACCAGCATGGTCACGCGCAGGGGCTATGATTTAAAAAGCCCAAGCCAGTTGCGGGAAAGCCAATTCACTGCCGAGTTCAGTCCTGCACTCGAAGACTACCGCTACCCGGTGCTGATCGAAAATGAAAAGCTCGGTCAGCAGCTTGCCCGCCAGGCCCTGGAGCGGCACCGTACCGACTACCAGTTAGCCGAGGGTAAAAGCGACCAGCCCACCCTGCGCAGCGGCCACTTCTTCAACCTGACTGAACATCCGCGTCAACGGTGCAACGCGTTGTGGTTGTTGGTCAGTGTGACTCACTCAGGAAAGCAACCTCAGTCACTTGAGGAAGCGATCACCCGCGACGTTAAACCCGACGAGGGCTTTACCCAAGGTTACCGCAACAGCTTCAGCGCGATTCCCTGGGGCGTGTTCTACCGTCCTCCGTTGGCCTCGCGCAGATCGGTGTTGGTCAGCCAGACCGCCCGTGTCACTGGTCCTGAAGGGGAAGAAATCTATTGCGATGAGTACGGGCGCGTTAAGGTCGAGTTCCATTGGGACCGCGCCGAATTTGGCAGCGACAAGAGCAGTTGTTGGCTTCGAGCGTCATCCAGCTGGGCGGGAGAAAGTTTCGGTTCGGTGACCATTCCGCGTATTGGTATGGAAGTGGTGGTTACCTACCTGGAAGGTAATCCCGACAATCCTTTGATTACCGGTTGCGTACCTAACAAGGGCACGCCCGTGCCGTACCCGTTACCCGCGAACAAAACCAAAACTGTGCTGCGCAGTGAAAGCTCCCCCCACAGTGGTGGTTACAACGAGCTGTCGATTGAAGACCGCGCTGGGCAGGAGCTGATCTACCTGCGTGCTCAGCGCGATATCGAACAGGTGATCCTCAACGATAGCGATACCAAGATCGGTAACGATCGCCGCGAGCAGATTACCCGGGACAGTCACAGCCTGATCAGTCATGACCGCTTTGAGCAGGTGGACAACAACAGTTCCAGCTTGATCAACGGTGACGAGCTGCACACCACCCAAGGTCTGCGTAACACGGTGATTGGTGGTAACGAACTGATCAGCATCACCGGTAACAGCAGCACGATAGCAGACGGTACGCTGGTGATTCAGGCCGGTACCCAAGCGCATGTTACCGCCGCTAAAGTGGTGATCAACGCCGGAATGAGCCTGACGCTTCAGGCCGGCGGTCAACATATTTTCATCACCTCCGGTGGGATTTTCAGCAGCGTGCCCATCGTTCAGGGTGGTGCACCTATGGCGGGGGTTCCTGCACAGCAGGCCCTTTCGGTCATACCGGTGGTCGCGCCGTCATTGGCCACGCAAACATCTGCGTTGATTCAGGCCGCACGTCACGCCGCACCGGTCTGTGCGGTGTGTCAAAAACTAGCGGAGTTGAATGCATGAATCAGGTTTATCTACTTCTGGATGGTGCTCAGATCGACAACCTGTCCGAGCGCCTGCTGGAGCAGGGGGAAAACACTAGGTTTCAGTCGCTGTATCAGCACACTGCCTACAGCGAGCTAGCGGATATTGGCCCGATACTGGTGCCGGTTTTCCCCAGCAGCCCGTTGGCCCACACCTTTGCACTGGAGTGGCGTGCAACGGCGGGTATCTGGTTGGAGTCAGAGGCCGGTGAAGACGTTGTATTTCAGCACCTGCGCAGCCTGATTCATGCCCGCGTCGAGGGCGATGCCAGGGTCCTTTTTCGTTACTACGACCCCCGTATCACGCGCTTGTGGCTGTCTGGCTTGACACCCCAGGAGCGTGATCGATTGATGGGGCCAATCCGACTTATCTTGCTGCCAGAATTGACTCACAGCTCCGGATTTATTCGTCAGGAAAACCCTGAGCAGCCCATCGCGCAGTATACGGATAAGCCTTGGTTATGCCTGACCTCAGAACAACTGGATCACTTGAGCGAAGCCAAGCGGCAGCGCCTTACCCAGCACTTGATCGAACATTGTCAGCAGCACTTCCCTCAGTGCCTGCAAGGATTGGATCACGCCGCACAGCAGCAGTGGGTCACGACCTGTCAGCTCAGCGCTGAACGGCAAGGCTTCGGTGCCGCCGATGAAGTCACCCGCTGGGCCGGCTTTCACGCCTTACTAGGCAATGACTTTCCGGACGCTCCCGGCCATGCCGTTTACCGACAGATTCTCACCGAACCAGGGATTTTACCTGAGCAACGCCTGGACAACCTAAGTGCTGAACTAAAGCGTCAGCAACTCACCGATAAGGAACTATCCGTATGAGTGCTGAAAAACTGGCCATGGTTGACCAGTTGGCTCAGGCTGACCGAGCCGCCAAGGCGATGCCCCACGAAGATATCAACAGTTCAATTACGCCCTGCCCAGCCCACCAACCCGACATATTCGTAGTGCCCGTGCGGTATGCCCTGGCGGAAGAAAAAGCCGCCCATCCTTGCTGCGGGCCTGGCGTAGCTACCCAAAGCCACCCTATGGCGGCACGCCGCCTGCGGGGAGGTTTTCTTTATCTGTGGCAGGACCAAGGGCCTCTCAAGCGCTATGCCATCGGGCCGACTGGTTTGCTGAGTGAACAAGCGCTGGAGGCCGATGCCACCGTCGTGCTGGATGGCACCCTGACAGGTCTGGCCCTGAAGAAAATCTATGACGCCTGGATGCTCTACAGCGAGTTCCCACTGAATCCAGAACACTGCAAGGTGCTGAGCGACAGCAGCACCAAACGCAGTGCGCACATGCGTCACGTTGCCTTGCGCACGGTGGCCAACGAGCTACAGGCGCCTCATTGCCCACCGCTGGTCAAAGCCGATCAGGTCATGGCCGAACTCATCCCGGCCATCTATGCCCGGTCGATGAAAGCCGATCAAAAACACGGCGGTGAGGATACGGATGCACTGGGTGCGACCGCGATGAAAGACCCGACGACCCCGAATATCAATGCCTACACCGAAGCGATGCACTGTGCTCGTGAGCGGGAGAAAGTCATCGCCCAACACCCCGACGCCAGCGATGAGCCTCCGGGCGAGTGGAGTGCCGAACGGTGGGAGGGTCAGAGCACTCAGGATTGGCTGGAGATCGCCAAAGCACAGGCCAAAAATTTGTTCCCTGTCTTCGCGTGCCTGGATGATGACTTGGGTGTACTGCGCGATATCAACCATGAGCAGGAATGGGTGGAAGCGCGCCACGAACAGTGGATCGGTGATAACAACCTGCGCCTAAGCATCGGCGGGTTTATTCGCAGTCTGGTCAGCGAAGATGGGGCTGAACTGGCGGGCACTCTCAGCTATCGCTACAAGAGCCGTGACATCACCCTTACGCCTGAGCAGGGTAAGGTCATGCTGGATGCTCAGCACCAGCTGGATGATGCGCTCAAGGATGAAACCCAGGCCCGTCAATACGGCGGTCAGCCGAGCGCGAGCGAAGCCTCCGCCCGTGATGCGCGAATCGCCAGTATCGTTGCGTCCGTAAAGGCCTTTATTCCGGCCGATTTGTACAACGAGGCAGAGTTCGTGGTGCGTGAGTACCGTGCCGAAAAGCAGGCCAACCTCGACAACGATTTCCTCAGTGCCAAGGTCGGCAAGTATATCGATCTGACAGCGATGAACAGCTGGCTCGATACCACCGCGCCAGCGCATTTCCAGCATGTCGAACAACGTCACCAGGCACTGTTTGCCGACCGCGAGGTATACCTCAAACGTTCAGTCAACGGCACCTGGTTTGTGGATTACTATGACCTGGATACTCGGCACTGGTTAACCGAACTGGCCACCGGTTGCCTGACCGCCCAATGCATTCGTGCCCAAGGTGCCGAACAATACGCCGACTACGTGCGGGCCGCCGATGGCGGCGCACTGACACAACTGTTCCGCGCCTGGACGCCCTCGCTCGATGCGGGCATTAACAACAGCACTCGCCTGGGCGAGCTAATGGCCGCACTGGCCTCTGAGAATATCGCGGCTACCCATCAGGCACTTGCGCCACTGGCCATGCCGATTCTGGACGACCTCGCGAGCATGGGCCGAGACGCCCATGGCGCATGGAGCGTGCTGGTCAACCGTCTGTCTGCGTCGTTGCTGTTGCTCAAAGGCGGTAAAACCTTCAGCAGTGCCTGGCTGGGCGTCTTCGTTGCTGCTCGCCTGGGCAGCGAGGCCCGTTTGCAGTCTGTGATTGAGGGCGGCCAAGCGGTGTGGAAATTGGTGGGGCAAAAAGCCGAGGGGCTGACGCAATGGGCGCGCTCCACGGGGGATGCCATCGGTGCCGGGCATGTGAAAAGCATCGTGAACTCATCCTTTGTGACCAACAGCGGTGGCGTGGTGCCGTTGGCGGCCTTGCTGCTGAATACGCTTAATGCGGATAACTACTTGAGTCAAGCCGGAGCCGTGGAGGGGATCGACCGCCAGCGAGTTAACGATACCGCTTCCGCTTCGTTGTATGCCGCTGCTGCGTTGGTGGCGGTGATTGATAATCAGGTGCGGCAGGGGCTTAGGCTCACAACCTTTTCTGTCAAGCTACCTAATGGCTGGGTGGGGAACGCTCCGACTCTCACCCTGTTTGGCGGGGTGATTGGTGGATTGTCAGCGGGTGCTGCGTACCAGGAGTTCAGATCGCTGCAAAAACAGATGGAAAGCGCGCAATCACATATCGATCCGTGGCTGGAGATGCGCCAGGCTGTGGTTGGTGGACAAATAGCGGCTTATGGTAGTCAGGCTCTGTTGGGGGCTACCTACACGATGAGAACCTTAGCTGGACTGGTGGAAGTCGAAACCGCCATCATGCGCTACTCGCTATGCATGGGCCCGCTCAACTGGATCATGTTCGCGCTGGGCGTGCTGTACTTGATCACCTGGTTCTTTCAGCAAACCCCACTGCAAAACTTCCTCAACTATTGCTGCTGGTCAAAAGCCCGAGCTGGCAATCTAGAGCCTATCGCGGCCAAGGCCCAACAAGACGAACTCAACCAACTGTACGGCATCCTGTATACCCCCCGCGTCAGTGCAGAAAGCAGCTCGGTGATGGTCGGTTCCAGTGGTCCTTCCGGGCTAGCCTCCCAGAGCGTCATCAATGCCCTGACCATCGACTTGCCCGGCGCCGAACCTGGCAGTGTCTATCTGGAGCTGAGCCTAATCGGCGATCCGGTCGACACTCAGGCGTCTCGCGACCTGATCAAAAACAGCCCGTACTCCGCCTATAAACCACCTCGCCCATGGCGGGATATGGCACCTCATTGGCTGCCCGGCAGTACCTGTTGCTGGATACCCGCTAACGAAGGCCAAGGTTTACGCCTGAGCGGCCCCTTCAGCTCGGTGCAGGGTGTCCTCAGCGAACCACCCAGCACGGTATCCTTGCGCTTGCGGTATCGCACGCCATTGACTGCGCTGCTGGGCGCCCGCAACTTTATCGGCGGCGAACTCGGTGTGGCCTTTACCGTGAGTAGCAGCGGGGACGTGATTGCCCTGCGGGACGATCCGACACCGGAACTGGATCGCGTGCCAAGCTACCCGCTCGACAGTGAGCGTTCAGGCTCTACTTACCTGCAACCCAAGGACCGCGCATGAGTACGCCACCGGCAGGCACCACAAAAAAAAGGATGTTTTCGCGCAATGACTACTTAGCGCCGTTGCCCATTCCCACCGGTGAAAAACCGTCGGATGTGCTCAACATCATTTGGCGCAAGAACGAGGTGTTCCTCGACATTGGTAACTACAGTATCGGCTCGGCGGTGATGGTGCTGTGGCCGATGGTGATGCTGTTTGCATTCATGGGATATCTGTTCAGAAATGATCATGACGATATGCACATATTTGCGATCATGACTACCTTCATCATTGGGATTCCCACGCTTTTTCTAATTCAGGGCCTATTTCGCGATGTCCCCTTGCCCGTGCGCTTTAATCGGCAACGCCGTGAGGTGTGCGTGCCACGAGAGGATGGCGAGTACTGGATTGTCCCATGGGAAAGCGTGACGGCGGCGGCCGCGCAGCAGTCGTCGGTGAGTCAGGCGGGTAAAGCTACAATGGGCTTATTGATCATTGGCTTTGAGAATCCTGATCCGCAGGCCAAGGACGATAACAAGCATTTTTGGTTCGGGTTTAACTGTGGTGGCGGCACCACCGCCATGGCGTTGTGGGAGTGCGTGCGCAGCTACATGGAGATTGGGCCAGAGGTTATGCCGATTACCAATGATTTTGAGGGGGGGAGAGAAAAACTGCGCGGTAGCAGTGTTTTTTGGGGCGTTTGCTCTGAGTACCTTGATGGAATCAGGCAACACTTAATGGCTCAAGAAATTGGTCAAGCAATTTGGTTGGTGATCGGTGCCTTACTCCTTGGTGCCCCGGTCGCAATGATGCTGCAAACATGGAAGTTATCACCGCCACCAGACCTCGACTATGCCGCCATCGTCGAATGGTCAAAGCCATTGCCTCCAGAGCAATGGGCCAAGCGATCCCCGGAGTTGGAAGTAGCCATCGCCACGTGTGAGGCAGAATTAGCGGCGCAGATGGTACGAGAGCTAGCTTGATGGTGAGCTGCCGGACTTTTGCAGCCTTCATACTGAAAAGTTGATTTTCTATTCCTAACCCCATGGCCACTGGCAGCGCGGTGTCCGTGTTTCTGTGGACCAGAAGAAACCATGATGCCAATACGCTCGATATCGCCCTCGTCGGGGAAAAATGGGTTGCCCGACTATGATGTTTGTTTGCCGGTCAATCTGCGTCCTGTGGCGGATATGTTCATCCGCCATTTGCATGAGCTGCCCTACCAGCAGTATCGATGCTGCCCGCACTGCGACAGTTCCAATGTGCATTTCTCAAAAGGTGTGCAACCAGGATTTCGCCTGCCGACTTTTAGATGCAGTTCCTGCCGCAAGGGCTATAACAGTTTGAACGGAACGCCGTTTGCCCGACTGGAACATATGCACCTGTGGTCAACCTTTGCGGTGTACCTGCTGGCGGTTGGCCTGGCACAACCGCAGCACCGCTCATTGGCATTTCCTGTAACGCGTTTTATCGCTGGGTACGTGCGGCCAGGGAGGTTATGGCGCAGGACTTCCCCGAGTTGCATCAGTGGTGGTCGGCCCGGCAGGATCGCCAAAATCTGCAACCGGCTGAGCAAATAGAAAATCAGCGGCAAGCGGTCATTGGCTGGCTCAAAAGCATGCTGACGATCCAAACGGCAACTTGCCCAAACTGCGGCTCGACGAATACCCGACTTGTTGAGAAAAGTCGGCCTCGACCGACTTTTCAATGTTTGCGACGTCAATGTCCGAGTACTTTCTCTCTTTTAGCGGGCACGCCTTTAGCGCACTTGGGTCACCCGGAGCTCTGGGTGGAGTTCCTTCAAGGGGTCTTGGATGGTCTGGGGGGGTATGACCTGAAACGGCGTAGTGACCGCGTACTGACGCTGCCTGACGGGAAAGTCCTGAACATCTATCACTGGATGCTTCCGTATCGAGATGTCGGAGGCTCCGTGATTGGCCTCATTGCAGGATGGATGGATATCGGTGAGCGTCAGCGTTTACCTGTGCTTGTTGAGGAGGCACGAGAAGCAGCCGATGAGGCCAGGAATATCGCTGACGACGCCAACCGCGCGAAGACGACATTTCTCGCCACCATGAGCCATGAGATTCGGACGCCAATGAACGCCGTGATCGGCATGCTGGAACTTGCTCTTGAAAAGGCAGATCAAGGTGTGCGGGATCGCTTTGCAATCGAAGTCGCTTCTGGTGTTGCGCTAAGATTACAGGATCTGATTGGCGACATCTTGGACATCATGCGGATCGAATCAGGCAAGCTTTCGCTGGCCCCGGAAAGAGCCAATCTGCGAGAGCTGATTGAATCCCAGGTGCGGATTTTTGATGGGGTGGCACGTCAGAAGCACCTTCAGTTGCTACTGGATTTAGACGTTCGTATAAATTGAGAAGTGTTGATCGATCCACTTCGCTTCAAACAGATCGTTTCCAATTTGCTAAGCAATGCCATCAAATTCACTACGGAGGGCCATGTCCGGCTGAACCTTCAAGTGCTGCCATCAAGCGCCACAGGATATTTATCTTGTTGCCTGCGGGTCGAGGACTCCGGGATGGGAGTAAGAGCGCAAGATCAGGAGCGTCGGTTCAGCCCATTCACTCAGGCCAGCAATAACACTCAGTCGGCGCGAGCTGGTTCCGGACTTGGTTTGGTCATCAGCAAAACTCTGTGTGAAATGATGGGCGGGGCGTTGCGCTTGAGTAGCGAGTTGGGTGTGGGTACAGAGATTGAAATGCTACTTGAGTTGCCCATTCTCCAGGCATTACCTGAGCAGAAGGTGACTGACATCGAGCCGAACAAGACTCATCAGGTATTGAGCATTTTGATCGTCGATGACTATCCCGCCAATTGTCAGTTGCTGTCCAAGCAGCTTGCCTATCTGGGTCACCAGGTCATCGAGTGCGAAGACGGTGCGCACGGTCTGCGCGCTTGGCGTAACGGTCGGGTTGATGTGGTCATTGCCGATTGCAACATGCCGATTATGAATGGTTACGCTTTGGCCAGAGCTATTCGGGTGGAGGAACAAGAGCGCGATATGTCGCGTTGTTTGATCATCGGCTTTACAGCCAATGCGCAGCCAGATGAAAAAGGCCGGTGCTTGGACGCAGGCATGGACGACTGCTTATTCAAACCAATCAGTCTCAAGGCTTTCAGCAACAGGTTATCCCTGGCCAACGCTGCACATGTATCTCAAGTCATGGAGGAGGGGGAGCCTAACCTATCCGCCGCTTTCGACTTCAGCAATCTTGAGCAACTGGTAGGTGGCGATGTTGAAGCAATAAAAGGCTTATTGAGCGACCCGGCTCGAAGTAATACTGAGGATCTTGCCCGGCTGCCGGCGATTTTCTTTGAAGAGGATTTTCAGGGACTTATCGACCTCGCGCACAAGATCAAAGGTGGGGCGCGGATCATCAAGGCTCATGGACTCATTGCAGCTTGCGAGCAACTGGAAATGGTATGTGAGGGGGCTGCAAATGATGAGGCGCTAGAAATAGCGGTCGCAGGCTTGGACAAGGATATGAGAGAGCTCGGAGTAATTATCGATGATTACCTAAGAGATAAGTGAGTGGTAATTGTTAGGTGGTGGTTTGGTAAAGGATATAAAATAACTATTTTAGGTACAAGAGGCGCGTCCTTTATGAGATTGGCGTGGAACGGCTATTCGCACGAGCTCAAACTCATAATCAATTATTAAATTTTGACTGGTAAAGTCTCCTGCCTAGTGTCTCACCAGTAACCTCGGATTCTCGGAAAGAAATATTTCTGACTATCTGTCACGAGTTTGTGAAGCGAAATAAGAAGAAAAGATGTGCTAAGTTATTTCAACAAGCGTAGCCCTGAATTAAGTAGGTGCTTTTCTTGAGAGCGGATTGGGCGAGGGTTTAACTTATATTTGTCATTCGCGTTGGTCGATGCATCTGAATATGGATGTCTTGGTTTTAAGTATATTGATCCCGATAGGAAATTCCCTACAATCACTTGAGAAACGGCCGATTTTTCCTTCCGCAGAAAGACTTATAATTATCGCTTGCTTGTTAGGCAGAACAACGATAATAGATTTGCTTCTGGTTAACAAATGTTCGAGCTTAACTTCATGGCAAAACTATATCCAAACCCGAGAGCTATCATGAAAAAATTTCTAGCTGTAAGCTTGTTGTGCGCTGCTATTTTCTCGCCTATTGCAGCGCACGCTGCAACTGCTGATTTGAGATTGATCGGCACCATTACTCCTGCGGCCTGTGTTCCAAACTTTACCGGTGGTGGCACCATCGACTACGGTAATATCCCTGCCGGCTCTTTGAATGTGGCCACGCAGACCATGTTACCGGCAAAGTCAACTGTGTTGAATGTTACTTGTAACGCTCCTGCAACTTTCTACCTGTCCACAACAGATGAGCGCGCTGCGACTGCGATCACTACTCTCAATACTATCACTGGTGCAGGCCCGACTCAAAAGAACGGTTTGGGGGCCTCTGGGGGGACTAATATTGGCGCGTGGACTTTGCAGATTACAACCGTTACTCCCGATACCGGGACATCCAGTCGTGTTCGTAGCCTCGATAACGGTGTTACTTGGGGAGTTTCTGGTGGTGTTGTAACTGCCGATGGTAGTTACCTCGTCGGGTTTACCGATGGTACAGGCAGTGTTCCAGCGCCTCATACTTCAGTCGACGTAGGCATGAACATTGTTGCTGCTTTGGATAAGTCCGAAAACCTGCCTATCACCGGCGACATCACTATTGACGGCTTGGCGACTATTGAAGTTACCTATCCTTAAATTGTTGTAATGACTTGGCCTCGATAGCGCTTGGTTGGTCGAGGCTGAGTCAGATTTATCTATAGTGCATGTAAAATAAACACGCTTATCTTTATAGCCGTCATAGGTTTTGAACTGTGTTTCTTCAGTGTCGCGCTCAGGTTGAGAGGTGAAGTAAGTTATGAGATATAAATTTTCAATAATGCTATCGGCTATTTTGATTTTTCCGATGGTTTCTTTAATTTTATTTCAGTCGGCTAATGCTGCAGGAATGATCCCTGAAACTTCCGTTGTAATCATTCAGGAAAGCGATGGTGAAGCGACCATCAACGTAAAAAATTCAGACGCCCAGCCATCCCTACTTTACAGCTCGATTCAAAATATAGAGGGTGATGATGAGGATCTGCTCGTATTAACACCCCCGGTAGCCCGTGTCGAAGCGGGTGAAAGTCAATCAATCAGGTTCCTATTGCAGTCAAAAAAACCGATTGATGTTCAACGACTGCGACGGGCTACTTTTGAGGGGATCGTTCCCAAAGATACTACTGGCGGGGTTAAGATCGGATTGAATGTTCGTCAGAATATCCCTGTAATCATAAACCCTAAGGGGTTGGACAAAGATCGCGCACCATGGCTTCGTTTGAAATGGTCGCTACAAGACGGAAAGTTAATCGTCAACAATCCAAGCTCTTACGTTGTTCGGTTGGCCAGGACTATCAATTTACTGCCCTCTAATAAAGTAGTGGAGTTGCCAAGGCTTTATATTCTTCCGGGCCAAACATTTTCAATCAATGCCCCAGATGATGCTGTAAGCAATACTACAACTGTACGGCTGTATCCTGCCACAGTCTATGGCTACGCGGTTGAGAGTTATGACGCGCCATTGACTAAGTAATATCTTTTTTGCTGCAAGCTTTCCGACATGAAGCCTACGAATAAGGGCTTGTCTCTTGCTTCGACTCCATGCCTGGGTAACACAATATGATTGCTCTGTCTGATTCAGTATTTGGTAAGGCCAATTTCTACGCGTTGACCATCTTCTCCTGCTTTTCTATTAGCACCTCTTTACAAGCAGGGACATCGGAATCGAAAAAGCGTATAGCTCCCCGCGATCAGCAGAATATGCTCGCATCTGTTTCGTTCGATGAGGACATGCTACGCAAGCGCGGTATCGACCCTAAAGTCGCTGAGTATTTTGCCCAAGCACCTCGATTTCGGGAGGGGGTTCATCCTGTAACTTTATTTGTTAATGGTGTTAAAAAAGGCCAGCTCAATGCTAGTTTTGATTCTGATGGCGAGTTGGTTTTTGATATCGATCTCCTTGAAAAAGCCGGATTGAAAATCATAAAAAAATCATTTGCTTACTCTTTGTTAGGTGAAAAAGATAACTCGAAAATAGTTTATCGTTTTTTGGACGTTTACCCAAACACGGTTGTCACGCTTAAGCCAGGTAAGGAAGAGGTGTATCTTGTCGTGCCGACCGACGCATTGCGCAGTCTAGAGGTCAACTCCGATAGTTTCAACAGTGGCGGCACGGCGGCTATTTTTAATTATAATTTGCTGGGGCTTAACAGCAGTTTTTCGAGTGGATCCAGCAAATATAGATCTGCAGACACCGTCGTTGGATTCAATGCGGGAGACTGGATTGTTCGCAGTCGTCAGACCTACACAATTCAAAACGATAAGAGTCGGGTCGAACACCTTTATACATATGGCCAAAAAACCTTCACAGAGCTCAAATCCATAGTGCAAGGTGGTGAAATCAACATCGCCAATTCACTATTTGCTGGCGATGCAATTACTGGTGTGCAAATTGTGCCTGAGGCCGGTTTACGTGGTGATCCTCAGGCAAGTGGCGCAGTGGTAGAGGGTATCGCCAATTCAACTTCACGGGTAGAAGTCCGTCAGAATAACGCACTCATTCATACGTCCGTCGTTCCTGCCGGCCCGTTTACATTGACGGGGCTTCGTTTGCTCAGCAGCAATAGTGACCTTGACGTCACGGTTATCGAGGACAATGGTTCCCGACAGACCTTTTCGATTTCGGCAGCCAGTTTGGGTGGCGGGACGCTCGGCGCGGCTCCTGGATATTCCTTCGCGGCAGGTCGGTATCGCCCTTACGGGGGTATTGAAAGCAAAAAACCTACCCTATTAACAGGGACAGGCACCTGGAAGCTGGATAAAGATACAAATGCCTCGGCAGGGCTGATGGGCGCTACTGGTTATCAAGCAGCTGGGTGGGCGGCAGATCGTGCCTTGACCCCGACGACTCGTTTGGGTGTACGTCAGCTTGTGTCAAACGCTCGTGACGATAATGTCAAGGGTACCCAGATTAGTGCTACTTTAGATTCTTCATTGACAGATAAAATTACATTAGGTTTGAGTGCGACTCAGCAAACTACTGGGTATCGAGACTTGGTGGACACGACCTATCTTGCGCAAGAACAAGGTCGTCAAAACTTTGATGACGATTATTTTCAAGACTATAATGATAAGCGTTATAGTGGCCGTTATCGTAACCAATATACGGTATCGGCCGGGTGGTCTGACAAGACCTTGGGTGGATTTCGTCTTTCGCACTCTTACTCCAGTAATTTTGATGATGAGAAAACTCAGCGCTTAATCGGGTCTTGGTCGAAAAATTTCAAACATGCCAATGTCTCTGTAAACGTACAAAAGACGTTGGGAGAAACCGGTCGCTTCGGAGGTAGAGACTCAGCCTACGTGTCGGTGAGTTTCCCGATTGGCGGCCGAACTGTTAAAACTTATGTAAACGCTGACAGTGATCGTACCCGTATGGGGGTCACGTTGAATGAAAAGATCAGCGATAATATAGGCTACCGACTACAAACCGAAAAAGACCTTACAAATAATCAAACTGATTTTTCGGTTATGACAAATGTGTTGCCTCGTTACGCTCAAACCACCTTGGGCTATTCACGTAGCGGCGCCGACACAACTACCATCAATGGCAGCTTGAGCGGCGGAATCGTTGCGCACGGCGAAGGCGTAACCTTTTCTCCTTACGCGATTGACGATACATTTAGTGTATTGACCGTGGGTGATGTATCAGGTGTGAAAATATCTACGCCTCAAGGGCCGGTATGGACTGATTATCGCGGTAAAGCAGTTGCTCCGAGCTTGCGGCCTTACAGCAACAACCGACTTGAAATTTCAGCTAAAAGCTTGCCCCGTAACGTTGATATTGTAAACGGCTTCAAAGAAGTCCAGGCGGGTAGAGGTTCCGTCAGTAGTATTGACTTTGGCGTGGTGTCGAGCCGTCGAGTATTACTCACGGCTAAAACGGTCGACGGAAAATTACTGGAGAAAGGCTTAGCAGTTCTGGATGGAAAAAAACAATATCTGTCTACGGTCGTGAATAACGGTCAAATTTTTCTTCCTAATATTGAGCCAGGAATCCGTCTTTCCGTTGAGTTGGCTAACGGCACCAGTTGCGTACTCGATTACACATTGCCAGGCAAAGCCGACAGTACCTCATATTTTGAGTCAATCGATGCGGTGTGTAATTCATCAAGGCTGAATACTCGTGCGGGTGTATAAAATGATTAGACTAAAGGTAAGAAGCTCAGCGGTTCTTATTGCTTGTGTGTTGTTGTGCGCTTTTATAACATCAGTTTTTTCTTCGCGTCATGCCCTAGGTGCAGATGATACGTGTGCTCTTAGTGTAAGCGAACCTCTTGTCGACTACGGAAGGACTACCCGCGATCAATTATTAAAAGGCGCGCTTCATCAGCGGCAGGTACTTTTGGGGAAACGTACGTTTACACTTAATGCCGTATGTGAGACGAAGGCTGAAAGAGAAATTGTATTTCGAGGTGAAGCAGTAGACGATTCCAGATTTCGGTTTGGTCAACATGGCACATTTAGCTTAAGAGTTTTAAGTGCTCAGCTTGATGGAAGGCCAGTACGAATGGTCTCTTCATCCGCAGTAGGTACTTCCAGAGGGAGCGCGAGCTCGCTTTTACGTCCTGGTGTCGGTCTTATTCCCTATGAGGGCTCAAAAGTTGCTTCAGGCGAGCGATTGAGTCTTCAGGTAGAAGTGGAAACTTACGTCGACTCCAAGGACACGCGCGCCCGTTCAGAAGAAACATGGGAAGGCGGTGGGAGCTTTGATATAAATCGTCTGAATTGAGATGTTGGGGTTCAGTTAGCTATACGACTGGTATGCAGTGCTTTTAATAAATACCAACTTTAGCTCAATGTTTGCAATCGCTTGAAACGCCAACTGGGGCTGACTTCCCGTAGTTTGTTCCATAACACCGTCGCCTAGGAAATCCTGGTGATGCGGGCTTGCACATATCGAAAAAGAGTAAGGAATTCTTATGACTCCTCTACCGAAAGTCGCACTGAGCATGGTTGGTGCGGCAGTTATCATCACCTTCGACGTTCAAGCCTCTGCGTGGCCCAAGCTTCCACGCTGGCTGATCCGGTTTACGATGGAGTGATCATTGACGATACCGGCGATAACAAGCCGGGCATCAGCGTTCCCGACAGTAACTTCAGCCTGCAAATCATTGACAGCTCGGTGACCACCGATGGGCAGGCCAGCCATGCTGTGCTGATTCGTGGCAATGACAATACCGTGCAAGTTAGCGGCTCAACGCCCTCGACTCTGGGTAATGCCAGCCATGGCTTGAGCTTTTCCGGGACACGCAACAACGGTGTGGTCGCCGACACCCAGATCAGTACCCTGGGCGACAACGCGTTTGCGTTGAATATGACCCAGGGCGGCCAAATCCAGGTGGACGGCCTGGCGCTGACCACCCAGGGTCAGTTCTCCTCGGCGATCAACGTGCTGGGTGCCAGAACGTTCGATGCGAAAAACACTACGATCGCGACCTCCGGCGCCACGGCCCATGGTGTTTATCTACGTGGCACTGACGCCACCGACCGAACAGTGGCGACGCTGGACACCGTATCGGTACGCACCTCTGACGCCAACGCGATCGGGATCAACGTTAACCGCAATGCCACGGCGACCCTCGATAACGTGCAGGTCTCCACAACCGGCGCCAATGCGTTTGGTATCTGGGTGCCGGACGCTGACAGCGAGTTGATCGCCCGTGACGTGACCATCGATACTCAAGGCGACGGCGCCATTGGCGTGTTTACCCAGTTGGGCGGCACGGCCACGTTGGACGGCGGCCAGATCCGCACCGCCGGCAGCAATTCATACGCGTTGTATGCTGGCAATACCTCGTCGATTGACGCTCGCAATATGCAGCTGCAATTCGGCGGCAACAGCGTCGGTGCGTTTGCCTGCGACAACTCGCAGATCACCCTGGAAGGCATGGATATTCGCGGCAGCAACAATGCAATCGGGTTGGTGACATCCAGCGGTTCAAGCACCGATATCAGCAACTCCGTCGTCAACTTGACCGGCGAGTTTGCCCGAGGCGTTCAAGCCTCCAATGGCGGCACCGTACGCATGGATAACGTCGGTTTGAGCGCCGATCGCGATAACTCCATCGGCTTGCAATCCCTTGCAACGGTAGGCGTGACCAACACCTTCGTGCTGGATGGCAGCACGATCAGCGCCGCCAATGGACGTGGTATCAGCGTGCAGGGCGGCACCGCCACCATCGACCTGAGCGATTCGCAGATCAGTGGCAAAGACCTGCTGGTAGTGGAGCAGCGTCGGCTCGCTGACGGTTCTTATGTGGACACGCAAGATGTGCAGATCAACGCACGGCGCTCAAACCTGTTTGGGGATATTCGGGTCGACGCACTCAGCTCCGCACTGTCGTTGCACGATAACTCAAGCCTGAAGGGGACGGTTCATGGGCTAGATAGCCTGACCCTGGATCAAAGTATTTGGCAGATGACTGGCGACTCGCAGGTCGGCCAATTGAACATGGCGGGCGGGCAGGTGAGTTTTGCTGGCAGCCCCTTCAGCACGCTGACAGTTGACGGTAACCTCAGCGGCACTGGCAGTTTTTTGATGAACTCTGACTTGGCGAGTCTTCAAGGTGACCTTCTGCGGGTAGGTGGGCAGATTGAAGGTAGCCATACCCTGATTGTGGAAGACACCGGACATGAGCCGGCTGCTGCAGGTGGCGAATTGCGCCTGGTAGATGGCAATGGCGGCGCCAGGCAGTTCGGGTTGTACGGCGGCCATGTGGATGCTGGCGCGTTTCGCTATTCGCTGGAACAGCAAGGCGATGATTGGTTTTTGGTGAATAGCGGGGCGGTACCGGGTAGCCCTGATGACCTGTCCAAGGGTAGTAACGCAGCTATCGCGTCCCAGACTGCTGTAGCGACATTGTGGAACTCGCAGATGGGCGTGCTGGTCAAGCGTTTGGGCGAGCTGCGTATGGGCCAGGATGATGGTGGTGTATGGATGCGTGCGATTGGTGGCCGTTTTAATGTTGGCGAAAACGCCAGCCGCGTATTCACGCAGAACAATACCGGTGTGGAAGTCGGTGCTGACAAGGCAATTCCCCTGGTCAGTGGCAAGGTGTACGTCGGCGGCATGGTCGGGGCAGGGCGCTCAGATCTGAACTTCGGTGAGGGGGCCTTGGGGTCGATCGACAGCAAAATGATCGGCGCTTATGCAACGTACCTAAATGACAACGGCATCTATGTTGACACTGTCTTGAAGTTCAGCCATTTCGACACTGATATCAAGACGCCCACCAATCTCGGGTCGTCGGTCAAATCTTCCTATGGCAGCCATGGGATAGGTATGGACGTTGAGGTAGGCAAGCACATCGCGCTTAAGGATGGCTGGTTTGTCGAACCACAACTGGAACTCACGGCGACCCGTACCCAAGGCGCGCAATTCACCGCCAGCAACGGGCTTCAGGTGGATGCCCAGCGAGTGGACTCGTTGCAAAGCCGGGTCGGCTCTTTGCTGGGGCGCAACCTGACTCTGGACAATGGCTTGAATATTCAGCCGTACGTCAAGGCGTCGTATATCAATGAGCATGCCGGCAACAGCCACGTAAAGGTCAACGGAAACCGGTTCAAGACCGAACTGGCCGGTGACCGGGGCGAAGTTGGGTTTGGCGCCATTGTTCAAATCAGTGCCAAGAGCAAGATTTCCCTAGACGCTGAATATGCTAAAGGCGATGACATTGAGCAGCCATGGGGTATGACGCTCGGTTATCGCTATCTCTGGTAAGAAACCTCGCTCGTTTGGCCCGGCTTAATGCCGGGTCTTTTTTTCGCAATTTGAACGGCCGAATTTCGCTTCGTTGTCACTGGGGATGTTCCTACAAAGTCGCAGGCCGGTTCGTCGTTATTTCAACAATTTACTTGTGCAAAATATTTGACTGGGTTTCGCCCGGAAGTCGTTAAATTAAAGTGGTTGGAGAATTGAATGAATCATCGAAACCACTGTACCCGAGCATCCGCCTCGTTAATGTTGCTGATCACCGCAGCAACATTAATCGCCTGTGCTAGCGCCCCAATTCCAAATGATCAAATTTCACTCTCCAAAGACGCTGTCGCCCGCGCTGTATCTGCTAGGGCAACAGAGTTCGCGCCACTTCAAATCAAAACTGCGCAAGACAAGATGTTCCTGATGGAACAGAAAATCAGGGAAAAGCACTATGTGAAGGTCAAGTAGCTGGCAGAACAGAATCAGGTGGACGCCAATTTAGCGAAACGCACAGCCATCACCGTGAAGGCACAGAAAGACCTCAAAGATGCTCAAGCTGGCATTCAAGTTCTTAAACAAGAAATGCTACAAGCGCCGGCAGCAGGTATTGCTCCCGCTTCTCCCCCAACCCGCTGAGGATTTATCATGCGTACTACCGCTAGCAGCTGATGTTGCGTTGGTTCTGGCGGGCTGTACAGACACTCCTGAAAACGCTCAACTGGTTGAAGCACGCAAACAGTTCTCGGATGTCCAGAGCAACGCTAAAGCGAGCACGCTCGCGCCAATCGAAACCCAGGCGGCGTTCACAGCGCTGAGCAAGTCCGATGTACTGTCCAACTCAGATCATAAGGCAGCAGGTATTAATCAATTGGCATACCTTGCCACCCAGAAAGTTACCTTTGCTGAACAGGCCATCTTGGGGCGTGAGGCCAGCGACGGCCTTGCCAATATCGACGTTGAGCGCACCCAAGTTCAGCTGAATGTTCGCACCGAACAGCTCAAGGCGTTGCAGGCACTTAATAGAAAATCGACCCAACGTGGCGAAGTTATCGCCTTGGGCGACGTACTGTTTGATACGGGCAGGTCTGACCTCAAATCGGGTTCGCGTCGTGATATTCAGCAGTTGGCCGATTTTCTAGAGAATAACCTTGAACGTAAAGTTCGCGTCGAAGGTTTACCGGTACCGTAGGAAGCGAAAGCCTGAACCAAGCATTGTCCGAGCAGCGTGCCAATTCTGTCGCGTCTGCCTTGACCCAGAAAGGCGTTGAAACCGCCCGGATCTCTACCCAAGGTTACGGCGAAGGAATTCCCGGTAGCCGGGAATGGCACTGCAAGCTCGCGGCAACTTAATCGTCGAGTGGAAGTGATTATTTCAAATGGTTTATCAGCCGTTAAGGCGCGATAGTTCGATTAGGCGGCTAAGGATGCCTTTAGCCGCCTATTAGAAAAAAAGCGTTAAGAGATCCCTTCAAATGCCTATTTACACGTTACGTGTAATTACTCTGGAGGATCATCCATTCCAAAGATCCGTTGCGGTCGCCCTAGCTCAAATCCTGCCTTGTAGCCAGCGAAGTCATCGCAGACCAGCTTGCCGCTCCAGTGGCCGAGGAAGTTTCGAGCGTGTTCACCCGCATGGCTGGGGCTGAAGTCGTAAACAACCGACGCCAGCTCGAGGAACTGACTCGTGGCGTAGGCCCAGACGTAAGCGATGAGTTTTCTTCGCGCCAGGCATCACCGCTTCGCCCAATGCATCCACCAGCGGCTGTAGCTGCACGCCACAAGCGCCAACCCATTGCGCCAGGGTCGAACGGGCGATGGGCAACCCGGCATGTCCGAGGACTTTCTCTTGGCGATACAGCGGCAGATGGTCGGCGAACTAACCATGACGTGGGCGAGTAGGCCCGCTGTCGGTATGCCTTTGTCGATAACATGCGCCTGTACCGGCGCCTGGATCAGCGTTTCGCATTGTTCGCAGGCCCATTTCCCACGAATGTGGCGCTCGACCGTGAACACGCCGGGCGTGTATTCGAGCTTTTCGCTGGCATCTTCGCCGATGCGTTTTAAGGCACAGCCGCACCGGCAGTGGCTGTTTTCCTGTTCGTGATGGATCAACGTGCGAGGGAACTGCGATGGCAGCGCAGCGGGCTTGGGTTGCTGGCGAACTTTGGCTTCGACTGCTACCGGTTGCCGAGCCTCAAGTTCGGCTTCGATAGCCGCGATATCGGTGTCGATCAAGTCGTCGAGCAAGCTGGCTTGATCCGGACTTAGCTGCTCGCTGCGCTTGGCAAACTTGAAGCGTTTGAGCAGAGCGATCTCGTGGGCCCGCTTCTCGTTGACCGACTTGTGATAAGTGATTGGCTTGTCCATCCTCTGGACGCGCTGGATCAACTGCGCCGCCAATGCAGTCAGTTCTTTAGGGTTTAATTGATCGAGATTCGGATGCAAAGTCATGCCGCCGATTTTGCCAGAGAGGGCTAATGGCGGCGATAGACTGATGGGCCAATTGCACTGGAAAGCGCTCCATGGCGGGTTTTAAATCATCGAGATAATTTCGCCTGCACCGACGCGTTGCCAAGCTAAGCCGAGTACCAGGGCCTGAAGTTGCTCGGCATCCAACTCAACTTCGGAGCCGTGTCGCACACCAGGCCAAAAGAAGCGCCCTTGATTCAAACGCCGGGCTGCAAGCCAAATCTCCACACCGTCATGCACCAGCACTTTCATGCGATTGGCGCGACGGTTGGCGAACAGATAGGCACAGTGCGGCTTCGCCGCACCGAACACCGCGATAGCTCGCGCGAGCGCGGTTTCAGTGCCGGCCCGCATGTCCATGGGCTCGGGAGCCAGATCGAGTCTATGCGGATCATCGCAGCAGGTCTCGTAAGAAAGCGGAACACGCCGCTGCATTTTCTGCCAGCCAACTCACCACGACTATGCCTTTTGAATGAGGCACTTCGATTTGGATCGTAGCGGGAAGAGTTTGATGCGTCGCTATCTGTGGCGATGCCTTGATGGGGATGAAGGCGGTTTGCAGCGTCAGAGTTTTCTGCGCATGCGCCCGAATCCATTTATGGACGAGGTTAGCGTTGAGGTTGTGAGTCAGGGCGACATTGGCAATCGACTCTTTCAGACTGCGCGCATTCGGCAATGACTTGGGCCTTGAAAGACTTGGAGTAGGAACGGCGTTCTTGTGGCATGGGCGTCCGCTTAAAAAGGCTAAAAGTGGTGTGCACTTAAATTTAAGTGCACACCATCGCCCTTTGGCGTTGGGGTCAGAAAGGTGTGTTGGCCGGACGGATACGTTTGGCACTCGGATCCGGAAAGTAGAGCGGCGTGAGTGTTTGCGTTGGCTTGTAACTCGAGAGTTTTAGCGTTTCGATAAAGCTGTCGCGTTGTTTCGGCGGCTGATTTGAATTAAAAACGATCGTGTTAGGTACGACCCTGACGTTGCTGCTCCCACACAGACCGATAAGCGCGGAACTACTGCCTCGGGTACCGCTGTAGCCGCGAAAAAAATTAAAATAGCTTGATTAATTCCATATATGAGATATTTTCCCGCATATGGAAGCTCATCTGATAGACCAAAACCAAATCCTTGCCAGGCACCTTCGTAAGCTGCGGTCTGATCGTGGACTTAGGTTGCAGGATCTGGCAGAAAACAGTGGTGTCAGCCGAGCTACCCTTTCGCGGATCGAAAATGGCGACGTTAGCCCTACGGCCGAAACCTTAGGTCGCTTGGCATCAGCCTTGGCGCTGCCTCTTTCACAGCTTCTGGCGCCGCTTGAGCCCGACTTTCCACCGCTAGTTCGATATGCTGATCAGAGCGTCTGGCTTGATCGTTCACACGGTTTTTCTCGACGTTCGATCTCCCCTTCGAGTGGGCAACTGAAACTCGAAGTGATCGAGTGTGTCATCGAACCCCATCAACGTATTGCGTACGATCGTCCCGCGCTGCCTGACCACGAGCATCACTTGGTGCTGCTTTCGGGAACGCTCTCCCTGATGGTTGATGGTATTCAGTACAACATGAACGTGGGCGACTGCTTGCGGTATCGGCTGCGAGGAGCATCGTCGTTTGAAACCGGCGACCAGCCCGCACACTACATCCTCACAATGGCCTAAGGTGTTAACCCATGGAAATACGTATTATCGAACTTGATGGCGCAGCAATCGAGCAAAGGTTGGAGGCTCTTTCATGCATCCTCGCCGACAGCGTGGCTGCAGGAGCGTCAATAAGCTTCATGGCTCCACTGTCCTACCATGATGCTAGTCTGTTCTGGTCGAGAAATGTTCAGCCTGAGGTCGCCGCTGGACGGAGGGTTGTTTTTGGTGCTGTACGTGGGGACGAGCTACTCGGAACAGTACAGCTTCTGACGGCCATGCCGCCCAATCAGCCCCACCGCTGCGAAGTGGCGAAGATGATCGTTCATCCACGAGCCCGCCGACTTGGCATTGGCCGCGGCCTTATGAGCCAGGCCCTTGAGCACGCTCGCGAGTTGGGGAAAACACTTGTAACCCTCGATACACGTGCAGGCGATGTTGCCGAACCGCTTTATGCGTCTTTAGGATTCGAGATTGCAGGAGTCATCCCGGATTTCGCATGGGATCCAGATGGAAAAGCAAGGCATGCGACTACGTATATGTTTCGCCGGTTCTAGTAGTCTCTTCCTCGCAGGAGGTAGTGAGATACTTGGGACCGCCCGCTACAGACCAGACGTGGGCGGCTCTGACAAAGAGCCAGAGCAGAAGATCAAGCAAAATGCATTCAGTGCTTGCTTGATTAGGAACTCAAGCAAACCACCGGAAAAATAGACACCTAATTTAACCCGAATAGTTTTGATTCACGGCCTGATTGGGCCGCTCAATTAAACGTTGCTGATTGGCGGGGCACAGTAAGCGTCTAGCCAACACACCTATCGAACAGGTAATCCTCAACGATAGCGATACCAAGATCCGTAACGACCGCCACGAGCAAATTACTCGTGACAGTCACAGCCTGATCTGTCATGACCGTTTTGAGCAGGTGGGCAATAACAGTTCCAGCTTGATCAAATGTGACGAACTGCACCCCCCCCCAAGGTCTGCGTAACACGGTGATTGGTGGTAACGAACTGGTCAGCATCACCGGTAACAGCAGCACGATACCGCCGCTAATGTGGTTATCAACGCCGGAATGAACCTGATGCTTCAGGCCGGCGGTCAACATATTCTCATCACCTCCGGTGGAATTTTCAGCAGCGTGCCCATCGTTCAGGGCGGTGCACCGGTTTCGAGGGTTCCTGCGCCGCCGGCCCTTTCGGTCATACCGATGGTCGCCGAGGCGTTGGCTGCACCGTCACTGGCCACGCAAACATCTGCGTTGATTCAGGCCGCACGTCACGCCGTGACAGTCTGTGCGGTGTGTCAAAACTCGTGGAGTTGAATGCATGAGTCAGGCTTATCTGCTGCTGAATAATGCTCAGATCGACAACCTGTCCGAGCGCCTGCGGGATCAGAGAGAAAACACTAAGTTTCAGTCGCTGTATCAGCACACTTGCTACAGCGAGCTGGCGGATATCTGCCCGATACTGGTGCCGGTTTCCCCCAGCAGCCCGTTGGCCCACATCTTTGTACTGGAGTGGAGTGGAGTGCAACGGCGGGTATTTGGCTGCAGTCAGAGGCCGATGAAGACTTTGTATTTCAGCGCCTGCGCAGCCTGATTCACACCCGGGTCGAGGGCGATGCCACGGTCCTTTTTCGTTACTACGCCCCCCGAATCACGCGTTTGTGGCTGACTGGCCTGGAACCTCAGGCGCGTGATCGATTGATGGGGCCAATCCGACTTATTGTGCTGCCGAAATTCGCTCACAGCTCCGGATTTATTCGTCAGGAAAACCCTGAGCAGCCCATCGCGCAATATACGGAAGGCCTTGGTTATGCCTGACCCCAGAACAACTGTATCACTTGAGCGAAGCCAAGCGGCAGCGTCTTGCACAGCAGTTGATCGAGCATTGTCAGCAGCATTTCCCTCAGTGCCTGCAAGGGTTGGATCGACGCGCTGAACTCCGCGGTATTCTTGCAGGACCACTCCAGCCTGATGGGCGCGGTTCAGGGGCTGGACAAACTGAGCCAGGATGAAAGCGTGTTGCAGATGCCCGGTGACTCGCAGATCGGCAATTTATATATGGCGAGCGGGCAACTGAGCTACACCGATAGCCCTTTCAGCACCTTAACATTGACGGAAATCTCAGTGGCACCGGGAGCTTTTTGATGAGCGCTGACCTAGCTAGTTTGCAAGGCGACCTGTTGCGGATCGGTGGCCAGATTGAATGCCGCCATACCCTGATTGTGGAAGGCGCCGGGCACGAGCCTGCGGGGGGGAGGGGGGGGGAGGCGGTTAGTGGGTGGTAAGGACTGCGTGGGCAAGCTCGCGTTGTATGGTGATCAGGTGGGTGTCGGCGTGTTTCGCTACTGTCTGCGGCAGCAAGAGGATGATTGGTTTTTGGTGAGCGCTGGAGCAGTGTTGGATAAGCCGAATGACCTATCCGAGGGAGCAATTCCGCTTTCGCCGAACACACACACAGCCAGTGTCCAGAGGATGCCCTGGGGCGAATTGCGCATGGGCAAGGATGAAGGGGCGTCTGGATCTGTGTCATCAGTAAATGCTTTGATGTCAGTGAGCACTCCAGTTGTGCATGCACTCAGGACATCTCGGGTATCGAGATCGGCGCCGATAAAGCCATCGCCCTGAACAGTGGCAAGGCCTATGTCGGTGGGGTGGTCGGCACTGCGCGTTTCGACGTGGGCTTCGGCGAGGGTTCGTCCGGCGACATCAAAAAATCTTCGGGGTGTACGCCACGTATCTCAATGACAACGGCATTTACGTCGATAGCGTGTTGAGGTACAGCCGTTTCGACAATGACATCAAAATACCAACCAGCCTGGGGCAATCGGTAAAAGGGACCTATAAAACCAATGGTGTGGGAGTGACATTGAAGTGGGTAAACACATCAGGCTGAGCAATGGCAGTTTTGTAGAGCTGCAACTGGAGATCGCGGCCAATCGTACGCAATGGCCAAGGCACGCCGCGACCAATGGGCTGAATGCCAAGTCCGACGATATTGGCTCCCTGCAAAGTCGTGTAGGTTCGCTGTTTGGTCGCAGCGCAATGACGCAGTGAAGCAATATTCTGACTCGGCGACAAATCCGCATGAGCCTTAGGACGCTTCCTACATTATTGTTTTTGCCGCCTTGTTAGTGTGCTCTGACAAATTGAGTTTGGTCAGGCTATCGTTTGGGCGCTGCCTTTTGCTTTGGCTTCAGCATTAAGAAAAGCGCCTGATATGGGAGGTTTTCTTGTCCTTGCTCAACGCTCGTTATTTTGACTAGGGAGCTGTTATATGCGTCAAAGGGATTTGAGGTTCACCTTTTCTGTGCTTTCCGGCCGGACTGCGTTTGAGGTCGTTGAGTTCAGGCTGGATGAAGCTATTTCCGAGCCTTATCGGCTGATCCTCGAACTGACGAGCTACGATGCCAGCATCGACTTTGATCAAATACTCGATCAACCAGCATTGCTCACGATCTGGCAAGGCACCATGGCTGCCCGCCATGTTCATGGGGTGGTCTCCAGTGTCACTCAAGGCAAAACAGGGTTTCGGCGTACACGTTACCGTGTCGTGGTTGAACCGCAGTTAGCCCGACTTTCCCTGAGTTCCGATTGGCGCATCTTTCAGCAGAAAAGCGTACCGGAGATACTCAAGTCGGTTCTGGCCGAGCACGGCATACTCGACTACCAACAGAACATTTATGCCGAGCATCTGCCTCGAGAGTATTGCGCTCAGGCCGGGGATACCGACCTTTATTTGTTCGAAAGACTCTCTACAGAGGAGGGCCTGTTTTACTACTTCAAATCTGATGCGACCTCTCATACGCTCATACAGAGCGACAAGCTCTATGTCCAAGAGCGTATTCAGGGCGATCCGGTGTTGTACACCACGCAGCCTGCCGCAGGCGCCACACAGCCGACGCTCTATGCGTTCAGCTACACGGAAAACGTCCGAACCGCCGAGCAGACCCAGCGTGACTATACCTTCAAGCGTCCTACTTTCAACCAGCAACAGCGCGCTCTTGCCGAAGACATGGAACGGCAGGCTTCACATTATCAATATTACGATTATCCGGGCCGCTACAAGGTCAGTTCGACTGGTAAACCCTTCACACAAGATCGCCTGCGAGGTCATCGTCGAGATGCTCAAGTTGCCATTGTGGAAGGTGATGATCCGCGTCTGTTTCCGGGTCTATCCTTTCAACTCACGGGTCACCCTCGGGAAGATTTCAACCGCTGGTGGCGGTCGGTCCGTATCACCCACAAAGGCATCCAACACGCCAGCCAGCAAGAAGAGTCCGCCGACGCTGAAATGGGTGTGAGTTACGACTTCACTGCCGAGATAATTCCAGAGCAAAAGGAGTGGCGTCCTGCGCCCTTGCCTAAACCCCGTATTGACGGGCCGCAGATTGCGAGTGTAGTGGGGCCGGAAGGAGAGGAGATCCATACTGATGAGTTTGGCCGAGTAAAGGTTCAATTTCCATGGGATCGGGAGGGCAAAAACAGCGATTTCAGTTCTTGCTGGATTCGAGTGTCGCAGAATTGGGCTGGTGCTGATTGGGGTCACATGGCGATCCCGCGCATTGGCCAGGAAGTAATCGTCGATTACCTCGATGGAGATTGTGATCAACCGATTATCACCGGTCGCACTTACCGTGCGATCAATATGCCGCCATACCAACTACCGAATCACAAAACGCTTAGCACCATCAAAAGCAAAGAGTACAAGGGCGCTCGGGCCAACGAGCTGCGTATTGACGACACCACCATGCAGATCAGTGCTGCGTTGATGAGCGATCACGGCAGCACCGCTTTGCACCTTGGCTATTTGACCCATCCTCGCCCCGATGGCGGTGCGCCGCGTGGTGAAGGTTTTGAGCTGCGCACTGACGAATACGGTGCCGTGCGGGCCGCCAAGGGGTTGCTGCTCAGCACCGAAGAGCAACTGAACGCCAGTGGAGGGCACCTGAACCGCGCCACCGTTGTTCAGGTACTGGAAGCGGCGCTGCAATTGGCCAAGGGGCTGGGTGACTACGCGGCGGACAATCAGGGCGTCAGTAATGATGCTCTGCCGCAAAAAGACCTCAGTGAAGCCATCCGCGACTTGGGCCACAGCGCCAATAATGAGCCAGACAAGACCAACGGCGGCAAGCCGGCCATTGCCGTGAGTGGGCAATCCGGTGTGGCGCTGGCATCTCCCAACAGTATTACGCTAGCGGCCGGCGAGCATATCGACAGCGTGGCCCAACAGAACCAGCAACTGACCTCAGGACAGAAGTTCGTGGTCAACGCTGGGACCGACCTCGGGCTGTTTGCACAAAGTGGTGAGATGCGCCATATCGCGCACCAAGGGCTGATGCTGTTACAAGCGCAGAACAACAACATTCGCCTGGATGCAGACCAAAGCGTTGAGATTAGCGCGACTAACCAGCATGTGCTGATCTCAGCCAGCGAGCACATCACCTTGATCTGCGGCGGCGCTTATCTGACGCTCAAGGGCGGCAATATCGAGTTAGGCATGCCGGGAAACTTCACGGTAAAGGCGGCGAACCACAGTCTTGTAGGGGGGGCCAACCTTACGGCGGAGCCGCCGAAGTTCAAGGTAGGGGAGACGCAACGGCGGTTTGTGCTCCAGCAAATTGATGGCCAAACGGCGATGCCCAGCGTGCCCTACTCCATCACCATGGCTCGTGGTGAGGTGGTCAGGGGGGGCACGGATGCGATGAATATGGCACATGTTGTTATGCATAGGACGGGCACATCGACCGCTAGCGATGCGATCTTATCAGCAAGTAACAATGCTGCACACGCCTCAGAAAAGACGATTGAGCGTATCTACTGGACTTACGGCCCGAATGAAACGCCAGTAGAGGGCGTATCTCGACATTTTACTGACCTGAACCTCCACTTTTCTACTCGTAACTATGAGTTCGGAGAAACGTTCAAGGTGCAGATCAATAATGGCCCGTTCGGCGAAAACGAAGTACTTCATGAGTTACTAACTGTTGAGGCAACTGTAGGTGTTAATGGCTTAGCAAAGATCATGAATGTACTGTCGACTATGGATGTAGAAATCGTAGAGAAGGCCTAAAGAGCATGGGATGTGTGACGGTAAATGCTGGTGGCGCTCAATCGACTATTTTGGTTAAACGACCAAAATTCAAAACCCTATGGGCGGCTTACCCCTTCGATATGACTCCTGAGGAGGTTTACAAAGTGGTCGGTGGCAACGTGTATGAACACTATGTGGCTAAACCTAGTGGTTACGCCAATGCATGCGGGGTTCGCCTGAGTCGAGCATTTAATTATGGCGGCTTCTCCATAAAAAAGGGCCCTGGTGCTTACAAACTCAAGGGAGATGATGGGAAAGCCTACATCATGCGCGTGAATGACATGATTACCTTCGTTGAACAACGGTTCGGTGAGTCAGATTTACCATTCAGAAAGTTTGGGCTATTAACCCCGGAAAAACTCAAAGGAAAGCAAGGGGTAATTATATTCGTCGTTTCAGGATGGAGGGGCGCAACAGGGCATGTAACTTTGTGGAATGGAAAAAATTGCAGCGATAGCTGCTATTTTATTCATCATCAGCCAGGCGTAGTCACAACAGAGGTAAAATTTTGGGAACTAAAATAATGAAAACCCTTTTGATTTTTTTGATTGCCACCTGCCCCCCTCTTTTATTCGCGAACGATACAATCACCGATGAGCGCCAAACCTTGAAAAAGTGGGGGCTTGCCTATTGCCTTGGAAAGTTTGCGGGGGGATCTATTAAAGAAGAGGCTGATGTCGCCGAAGGCGTGTACTTCCAGGAAGGAAAACATAACCATGAAGAGGCATACTCCGCGGTGGGTACTTATTTTAACAAAGCAGTCGCGAAAAACACCGGCATCATTAAAGAAACATCGAAACCGAATAACATTGTACGTTGCCTTGACGCCTACGAATCACCAGCCTACCTAGGCGTTATACATGCTCAGGATAAATGGATCGACTGATAGATACCTCCTGATTCTCTCTTCTACATTCAAACCGTACGCGACGCTACAAAGGAGGGGATACCCCATGACTGATGTTACCAATACTCGCATTCCGCGTCAGGGTTTGAGCAAGCTGCAGGGCCAGACTGGGCACCCAGTCTACCGGGGCTCAGTCCTCGCGCCTGTCGCTTGCTGTGTGTCTATCACAGCTAATTCAGGCCTGCGACTTTGCTGTTTTCAAGCAGTCTCCCTACATTTCCATGAATTGAATTCGGCAAACCTAGGACCGATGTATCACCATTTTTTGCGGGCTCTAACGATCGGGCAATCACCCGTGTGTTGCTTTGTTGCCGCACGGCCCAACACACTTATGCAACTGTTTGCGATGTTGATCTCCCCGCGGGCTGGCACCTGCCAAAGCTGAAGCTGCTGGGCGACGATCCTGGCGCCATCGCAAAAACGCTAAAATTAGACGCTTTGCAACCCAGCGATTCTTATACGTTCAACGAGCCCAGTCGACTGCACAAGCAAACTGTCTCGTGTCTGTTGTGGAAATTTTGCTTGCTAGAGAAATCTGGTGTTTGGAGCATTCAAGATAAAAGAGCTTGTTTTTCTCGAAGGAACATTGCGAAACAAGGAGTCCGGCAATGACCGAAGCCGTTTCCGCACGCACAATCATCTCGGCAAAGTCTATCACCATGCCGGGTGGTTAGTAGTCCCTCCGCCACAACCCTGCGTGACCATCCTCGTGCATGGCGCCAAAGGTCCTGCCGGTAGCTATGAGTGAATCGAGCGGGGCCTCTGCCAAGGGTTGAACGAACGCTTGGATATATCGCTCACCTTGTCCAACGGCGCGAGTAACCCTGGTTACTTGATGTCGGCGGGATACAAGCCTGCCCTCTGATGACAAAGACAAGGTGACCAACCCTGACACCTGACACCAAGTGCTACCGACGCAAGTTCAGTGCATCAAGCGATAGAAGCTCCGTGCGCAGTGTCGTTATCCCGTTATTGGGGCTTTCACGAGGACGAAGAGAGCGTCAACAAGACTGAGCCTCATGGTGAATAGCTGGACCGCAGCAACAACCGTTTGGACAAGGCCGGCACCAAGGAAGACGGTCAGTTCGCTAATGCCACCACTAATTTGTCTGACATCAGGGGCGAGGGTTCCAACGGCGATCCGTTCGGCATAATGCCTCTCAATCTGAATGATGGCATCCTGCCCGTGTCTTGCTTGCAGCCGCGGGCCGTCGTTATATGGTGTTGGCGGGCATGCGTTTGGCCATGTTGATCAAGATCATACGAAAGCGTTATCCGAATGATACGGTCAACGTGGTCGATCACGGTCAGGGGGCGTTGCTCACCCTGCGGGCTCACGCTTTCCTCAAGGATGACGGTGAGCGTTAGGCTGACGGGGGGTCATGCTCAACTCACCTTATAGCCTGTATCCGCGGCACAATGAAAAGACCCCGAAATGGTCAGGGCAACAGACGACAGGAGCGCGTATCTATCCAACCATTATCATCCCATTTTTTTGTGGGGTGGCATTGTGATGGCCAGAATGGCTTGAGTGGGAAATTGTTTTCCCAGTGCACATTTTTTGCGGGCCCTAACAACGCGCGACGTAACTCCGGCGATCAGCAAGTTGGTAATATTTTGTAGGGGGTTTCTGAAATGTGGTTCGAGCAGTGCCACTCGGAAAACTTTGCATTGAGGTAATAAATATATTCCCGCACCATCTCCCTCCTGCTTATTCGACGGACGGAATTCAAGGCATGCTGGACGCAAACACAATCCATATATCCCTCGCGCTTAAAGGCTCTCTCATCGACCTGCAAGTGCTTAGCTTTGTCGGGCATGAAGCCCTCAACCAGCCGTTTTGTTTCGACATTGAATTGGTCAGTTGCCGGTCTGACCTAAAACTTGAAGAACTGCTGCACGAACCTGGCAGTTTGTCCTTCGGCGTCACCGGGAAGAGCCAGATACGCGGCTTGGTGTACCGTATCGAGCAAGGCGATTCTGGCAAGAATCTTACCCGCTACAGTATCAGCCTGGTCCCGCGGCTGGCCTACCTACGCCACAACTATGATCTGAATATCTTCCAGCATCAGACGGTTCCGAAGATCATTGCTCAGATATTGGAGGCCCGAGGCATTCTGGTCGACGCTTACAGTTTTCAGCTCAGCAAGACCTATACGGAGCGTGAATACTGCGTGCAGTATGACGAGTCGGATTTGCACTTTATTCAGCGCTTGTGCGAAGAAGAAGGTATTCACTTCCACTTCCAGCACAGTACCAGCGGCCACACATTGGTGTTCGGCGATGACCAGTCGGTGTTCCGAAAGCTGGCCCCCATCAATTACCAGCAAGACTCCGAAGTGGCTGCCGAACAACCGCTCATCAATTACTTTAATCTGTGCTCGGAAACCAGCACTACCTGCGCTACCCAAATCGCCTCTGCTCCGGACTTCGAAGACTGCGGTTATCCCCGCCGGCTCGCCCAGGCTCGTGGCAAGCAACTGGCTACTTGCACCCGGGAACGTTATCGCGGCGACTACGCATTAGTGGAAGGTAGCGGCAACGAACCGACCATGCTCACGGGCCACTGCCTGACCATGGCGGACCATCCGTGCAGCGAATGGAATGAGGCGTGGCTGCTACTGGATGTCATTCACGAAGGTAAGCAGCCGCAAGTGTTGGGTGAGCACACTATGCGTGAGGTAGCTGATAGCAAGGAAGATTTCCACCAGGGCTACCGAAATCACTTTCTCGCCATACCCTGGGGGGCGCACTACCGTCCAGCCGTGGAGCACAAAAAAAGCATGGCGATGGGTAGCCAGATCGCCATCGTCACTGGCCTCACGAATGACGAGAGTCAAGGTGACCAAATCGGCCGCGTCAAAGTGCAGTTTTTCTGGGGCCGCGAAGGTGAACATTGCAAAACCAGCAGTTGCTGGCTGCCCGTCGCCGCGGGCTGGGCGGGCAATGCCTACGGCGGCCTTGCCCTTCCGCTCCTCGGCATGGAAGTTCTGGTGTCGTTTATGGACGGAGACCCGGATCAACCTTTAATCATTGGCTGTTTACTTCATTAGGCCAATGCCGTGCCTTATGACTTGCCGGCAAATAGCGCCCGTAGCCCTTTGAGATCCTCAGTTCCCTGGGCAGCAAGGTTACAATGAGTTCCCGTTCGAAGGCAGGAAGGGGGGCTCAGGTTTACCTGAGCGTCCAGCACGATGGAGATGAAAGCATCGAACAAAGCTAGAAGTTTCGCGTCGGCAATGACGGCATAGCATACTCGAGGCCAATGTTTCAGTGGGTTCAAGGTAGAAGAGCATTATGTCACCCCTCTGTGCTACAAGATCGAAACGCGGTCGGATGTTCATCCCGTGAAGAGGGTGACACCGCCTCCGGTCGACACGGCGCAGTTTGTTAATCACCGCACGAGTCGGCAGGTAACGTGTGGTGAAGCTGATGGGATGCCTACATAATTCGGAAAAAATCGTACGCTAAGATTTTCCGAACTCTGTAGGCTCCCCTTATTTGTCTGCGCAAAACTTTGCGTGACTATTCCTCTGGCGATAGGCAGTGACTTACCAACTCATCCGTAGACCGGCATTACCGCTGAAACCTTCAAAGGTTTTGCTGTCCAGTTGAGTGTTGTAGTCCGCTGCCAGGTACACGCTGACGGTGGACGACAGCTTGGCCACAACCCCTATGCCCAGGTCGGCAGTGGATGACTTGTGATCGGTTTTAATCCGGTCGACATCCGCGTAGGTCACCGTGTCGCTGCCGCCGAACGTGCGCCATGCATTGGCCCGCACATAGGGTTCGATGGGCGTGTTCTGCAACAGGTAACGGCCCTTGAGACGTGCGCCCAGGCGGCCAGTCCAGTAGTCCTGGGAGTCGAATGAGACCTTAGAGATGCCGTCGTTCTGGCTGTCCATATCGATGTGCTGGTTGATCACTTGGACCTGAGGCTCCACCACCCAATTATCGGACACGGCAATGGGATAGCCAGCCTCCGCCGACAACGCCAGTGCGTGGCCCTTGTTGTCGATTTTTACGTCACGATCGGATTTGCTTTCACCGTCGAAGCGCGTGCCCATGGCCACCAGGTCCACGTACCAGCCTTTGGCGTCAATGAGGGTCCAGTAGGCTCCGAAGTTGTCGCCGTCGAGTTTTACTTGCCCGGAACGTGTGTCCTCAAATCCCATTGCAAAGCCTTTGATGTCACCTTGCAGGCGGCTTTGGCCGATAAACAGGCCTAAGCGCTGGGTCTGCCCGCCGCTGGTCTCGGCGGCGTAGAGGTCGTGACCCACCTGATAGCCTTTGATGGAACCGTCGAAACTCGGCGATACCGTGCCCGACCAGCTCTTGTTGAAGTCGCTGCCATAGGCACGGCCCCAACCGGCCTGCACGGAACCGGTTTCACTCAGCAGGCTTTGTTCGTCCTGGCGGTCATGGAAGGTGCCCAACGCTTGCAATGTCATCAACTGCGCGGCCGGAACGACAACCGAGTACACCGGCACTTCCAGGCGGTACAAAGGGATCGGCTCGGCCCCGGCAATGGCGGTTGGCAACACTGGGTTGCTCGCTGCCGACTCCGGCGAGTTTGCGGCCGCTACCTGGCTGGGCGGTGGAGCAGGGGGCTCGACCGGCGCGACGGGTTGGGAGGTCGGTGGCTCCACGGGCGGTTCATCCGGGTCAACCACCGGTGGAACGGGAGGGATAGGTGGAATCGGCACAACCACAGGCGGCGTTGGCGGTACGGGTGGAACCGCCGGCGGCGCCACTGCGACCACTGACGACCGCAGGTACCAGTTGTTTTCAGTGCCAGCGGTGACACCACCCTTGAACAGCAGGTACTCATAGGCCCCGGCAGACACCGAGCCCCTCAATGCGAACGCATCGGAGCTGCTGACGGCACCGTTGAGGGCCTGTACCACCTCAATCCCGTTATTCTGCGTAAACCCACCCGCGCCGCCGAGGTTGCTCACCGCCAGTTGGGTATGCCCGCTGATGGAGCCATCGGACACCACCAGCTTGTCGCTGGCCGAGTTGTCGTCACCGAGCACCGATTGCAGCCAGAGTTGGCCATTGTTGCCGACGTAATTGCCATACACGGTCAACGTATCCGTGGCGCTGTTGCTGCGGGTGGTCATATCGATGGTGCCGGCGTTGTTGAGGGTCGCCAACTGGCCTGCGGTGTAGGGGCGGATGCTGCCCTGGGTCACGCCCAGCGTACTGCTGCCGTCGATGTTGAAGGTGCCGGTATTGCTCGCACTGTCGCCGAGGAAAAAATCCCCGGCCAAGTCGAAGCGCGAATTGTTATTGAGGTTGACCGTCTCCCAGCCGATATAGCGGGCGGCGGTGCTGGAGGTGGTGTTATTGAAGGTCAATTGATCCGTGCCCAGTCCACCATCGATCGACGGGGTCGCACTCAACAGGCTTTCGTTCAGGCCACTGAGCAGCACGGTGTCGTCACCGTCTCCCATCAGCACCGCAGACTTTATCTGGCCGCCATTGGTCCAGTTGAACGTGTCATTGCCGACACTGGCGCGAATCTCTCCATTGATTACGCCGCCACTCACGCTAATGCTGTCATCGCCGCCGCTGGTGCTGATATTGCCGCCGATGGTGCCGCCTGAGACGGTAATTCTGTCAAGCCCAAAGCCGGTCACCAAGTTGCCGAGGATCGCCCCGCCGGACATGTCATAGATGTTGTTATCGAGCTTCATGTCGACCCGGCCGATGGTGCCACTGGTTTGTTGCGCTACGTCGCCGTCCTCGAACGCGCCGACGATGGTGCCGCCGCTCATGAAGAAGGTGTCACGGCCATCGCCCTGCGCGAGGGATTGAATCTGCCCGCCGGTCATCACAAAATCATCTATTCCGTTACCCTGGGAGACCGCGCCGGTCACGGTGCCCGCGCTGATTCGGAAGCGATCGGCACCGTCACCCTGGGTGATACTCCCCACAATGCGTCCGGAATTCATATCGATAAAGTCAGTACCACCTCCGAAGGTGATATCGCCGTTGATGGCGCCAGTGCCGCTCGCTGGTAGGGTCAGGGCGTTATTGCCCGTAAGGTCCGTAAGACCAGTAGGACTGCCGCCACTGTCGCATATGTAGGTGGAGTCACCAGTACTAGGGGTCAGAACACAAGCTGCATGCGCTTGTTGTACCGCCAAGCTTATAAGCGACAGAGCTCCCATGTGGAGGAGTCTGTTTTTTCCAGCACATAGTAGTCGGCGCATAAGATTCTTCTTGTAATGTTGAGTGAAAACCTCGTCTTCGCAAGGGTAGGTTGCTATCGATGGACACCCTATAGGTCAATGTCTTACAAGGTTTCAGCAGTGCATCATTCGTCCGCGCATATGAATATTTCTAGTGCAAAATGTTTCTTTTGTCCAACGCTCCGAAATAAGAGCGCATGGGATGCTTGCCCATCTGTAGCGAGCAGTGTCTTGTTGGCCAACTCATACCTGGGAGCGGTTACTTCAATTACCACTCGGTGCCGGGAAACCTGATACGTCTTCGCAGTTTCCGATTGGAGGTCTGCCGAGTATGGCGGCAAGCCCCAGCGTAATCGGCTTCAATGGGCACGTTACGGACGCCTTGCAGACCTCTACATACCAAGACCTCTAAATGCACATCCTTACCCTGAGGGATTGCTTCGCGTCACAGTTGCCATGGCCACTAAGGTGGTTCGAATCGAAATAGAGAGGTTTTCCGGCGGGGGTATATGCGGAGCAAACCGAGCCGGGGCAGTGAATCGCCCCGGATTCTCTAGACACCTTGCAAGCTCATTGCGTAACGTTTTTCAAACTCTACCGGTGACAGCTGATTGTTGAAACCATGGCGGCGTTTTGCGTTGTAGAACATTTCGATGTAATCAAACACATCACTGCGAGCATCTTCCCGCGTGGTGTAGATTTTTCGCTTGATCCGTTCCCGTTTCAGAAGCTGGAAAAAGCTCTCGGCCACGGCGTTGTCATGACAATTGCCTCGGCGGCTCATGCTGGCAACCAAATTGTTTGCCTTCAAAAAACTGCGCCAATCGGAGCTGCTGTACTGGCTGCCCTGGTCGGAATGAACCATCACCTCTTGTTTCGGTTTTCGCCTCCAAACCGCCATCAATAACGCATCAATGGCCAAATCACTGGTCATCTGCGCCTTCATTGACCAGCCAATGACCTGACGAGAAAACAGATCCAGCACCACCGCCAAATACAACCAACCTTCATACGTACGAATGTAGGTGATGTCGGTGACCCAAATTTTGTTAGGTTCTACGACATCGAACTGGCGCTTCAGTAAATTGGGTGAGGCGACCGCTGGCTTACCGCCGTATTTGCCAGGACGGCGTCGATACCCTGTCTGAGAGCGCAGACCTTCAAGACGCATCAGCCTCGCCACACGATGCCGACCACAAGCTTCACCGACCTCGCGCAGGTCGTCATGGATTTTGCGATAGCCATAAACT
The DNA here is from genome assembly GCF_059716235.1 of Pseudomonas sp. LBUM1641. Taxonomy (NCBI): domain Bacteria; kingdom Pseudomonadati; phylum Pseudomonadota; class Gammaproteobacteria; order Pseudomonadales; family Pseudomonadaceae; genus Pseudomonas; species Pseudomonas sp. LBUM1641. Next base: position 3,926,308 of record NZ_CP166815.1, on the reverse strand, counting down.
CCGCCGCTCTCCAGCCACGAGTGCTTGATCAAACCCAGCAATCGCTGGTCGTCTTTAGCGCGTGCAGATTGCGGCTCAGACAACCAAGCGTAATAACCACTGGGATGGACTTTCAGCGTCAGGCAAAGCCGTCGAATGGAATAGTCGCCCGCGCGCTGCTTGATAAAGGCGTACTTCAGCCGCACTCCTTGGCAAAGTACGCGGCGGCCTTTTTTAAGATGTCTCGCTCTTCAGTGACCCGCTTGAGTTCCGCTCGCAGACGACGCAGTTCAGCGTGCTGATCGTCGTCTTGCTGCCGTTCTGCCTGAGGTTTGCTGTAGCGCTTTATCCAGGCATAGAGGCTATGCGTCGACACGCCAAGACGCGCCGCCACATCAGCGACAGGCAGCTTCTTTTCGGTCACTTGATTGACCGCTTGGATTTTGAATTCTTCGGGATAACGTGGGTTGCTCATGGCACCTCCTGATTGGCCTCAGTTTAAGGCATGGAGGTGTCTACGAAACCCGGGGCGATTCAGCCAGCAGGTACAGCAAGTGCCGCTCAACATCCATCCGGTCGCCGCTTTCGTCGTAGCAAATCGCCGAGTGAATCTTGAACTCGATTTCCCGATCACCCTGGGCGTCCCAGTCGCTGCTCGAGCTGCCCGGGCTCGGCGCCTCGTTGATGCAGTGAGACACCTCCACCTGGAGGACAAAGCCCTCAACAATCACTTCGTGTTCCATGGTCACCTCCAAGGTGGCGGGTTGTTCACCTGTATTCGTCAACACTCATGCCTCCCGATGGTTGCCGATGGGCGCGGGGTGAGTGCTGACGGGTAAAGGCGGGGAAGGGTGTTGGATGCAATGAACTACTGACGTCTATGGGCTTCTAAAGTAATTCAGCCATATTTGGTGAGCGACTGTGTCTATGATCATTACCGATAAGACCAGTACGCATGAGTCTGTTCCAGCTGAGGAATTGATATTCGGCGCTCCGAAAGACCGTCTCGACTTCTATCGCCGGGAAATTCAGTACGAAACCACTCTGCTATCGAATCGAACGAATGCGAATCTGACGGCGCAATCGTTTTTGGTGATTGCGTTTGCATCCTCAATGGCCAACCTCAACCCGGAATGGGGCAAGATCTTCACGTTGGTTGTGCCATTGCTATTGGCGTTACTCGGGGTTGTGAGTTCGCTGAATGCATGGCCAGGGATTCGAGCTGCTTACGCAATCATTGATCACTGGCATTTCAAGCAAAGCAATCTCTTGCGCAGCGAGCCTGCAATGGGGCTTAACTATGATGATTCGCCCCTGTTCTGCGAAGCGGAATCCAGTCAAAAGGGGTATATAAAATCCCTTCAGTTTTCTATGAGAACGCCATGGCTTTTTGTGATTTTTTGGGTAGTTCTTGCAATCTTTAGTACTTATATCCAGTTCTCGAATCCCGGTTTTTAAGCTGGGTTCGTGTCCAGATTGATTATGGATTTGGTGCTCGTGAGTACGAGGTGGCCGGGCAGTTTTGGACGGGCTGTCGCGACTATTTCAGTCAAGCCGCCAGCTCAGGACATTCCGTCCGGCGCACCATCCGCACCTGAGCCATTCGCCTTTCCGGCGCCCGGCGATCGCGCCGCAGCGAGTCGTCACTGATCATCGAGTGCATGGCGATCAGCGCCGCCAACACAAAGCACACCGGCGTGATGATCTGGCGCTTCATGGCCTCAGCTACCAAAGCAGTGCGCTTCGTCACGCCCAGCTTGAACATCGCATTGGTCAGGCGCTTTTTGACGGTGCCAGCCTCAATGCCAGCCTCCCGGGCGATCTCTTTCGAGGTGAGGCCCTGGGCAATCCAAAGCAGGAACTGAAGCTCTCGCGGCGCCAGGCCACGTCCGAGGTGACCCTTCCATGAACCGTTGATGATTGTTGCTTCCATCGTGGTGACCCTCGGTTAGTTTCCCGCTGCCACCGATGCGGTGATAGAAGTGAAAATGTCCGATTACTCGCTGCGCGCAGCCAGGGCAGCTTTGGCATCAATCTCCTCATCAAATGAGCAAAGGTGCGGGGCCTTCGAGTACAAGTTAAGCAGGCGCTCGCCTTCGTCAGTTGACCAGGTGCACGCGGCTAGCGTGCTTTCCGCCTCTGTGGCGTAGCTCTCTACAGCCGCTTCGATGACCGCTGTCAAAGACCGTCGTTGATTTCGCCCCATCAACTCCATGAGATGTCGCGTTCTTGGGCTGACTCGGACCCCTGTTGGCTCTGTCTTGGTGGTTCTGCCAACTTTCTTGGCCATACATTTCTCCCGGTTGGTTTCCCGTTAGGCCCTGTTGCCAAGGTCTATCGGTGAAACCCCCGACCTCGCTACTGGCGTCAGGCCGGGGTTGTTGCGTCAGCGGTGTGGCCCGTTGCCCGCTGCTGATTGCAGGGCTGGCCGGTCGTCTTCGGTGTGGGCGTCGAGCTTCCTACTCACAGCTTCAAACAGCATCTGTTCGCCGTGGATCACAGGTCCTTACAACATGCACGCTGCAGCTCTGAATGCCCTGGCTGAGTGGGGCAGGGTGCATGAGGTCCGGCGTTCCCAGCCGAGGCTATCGGGACCGCTAATTCTGTTCAGTTGAGTCTCCCTTCTGCCGCTGGGATTTGCGGGGCGCATTGCTTGCCAGGTCATTCGCACGGTTCGAGCGTTTCGCTCTCGATCAGCCGCACAGGGTTCTCCTGTCGTGGGCGGGCTATCTGACCCGTCTGATCGCCGGTCGCCGGTAGAGGCAATGCGGTCTGTTGGTATTTCTGTATTGCGCTGACTGTTAAAGAGCGGCGCAGCTCTCGCTGCTGGCCGGCGGTGTTCGTTGCTGGCTTGAGACAAAATATAAGCCAGCTTATTTGTTGCGTCAATAAGCATGCTTATATATTTTCCTGTGGACGATAAAAACCCCGCTCACGGACGGGCTCATTTAGGAATCACAGTACTCACGCCAGCCGATCCTGACGGCGCCGTCATCCAAATGCTCAATCCGGATGCCGGCGGTATCACCAATGTCTTGGATGACCTGGCGCCATGCTTCAGGGCTTTCGTCGTCGCGCCTTGACACCTCAACCAACTGAATCCTCTGCACTCTGGGGGAGGCAATTATGCGTTGCAGGCGATGACCCACAAGCTCGTAGGAATTTCTCGGTTTCGGTGTGGGGTAGGGTGCTTGGATCATGTGTCGCTCCTTGCGAAGACTGTATGTATATGCAGTATTGTCACTGCCAGATATTGGCAAGAGGAGCGCACGAAGTTTCATGCATAAATGCATATTTTTTGGCGCGAGCCTCCTGACGGGCATTAAAAAGTCCGCGCTTGCCGGGTTTGTTTGCGTGCGATGAACCGGGCTTCACGTATCGACTACGCTTAGGTATTTGATTTGATGGATCTGCGCATGAACTCGTACAGGATATTGAAAACCAAGATTGGCTGGGGCTTGTTCAAGGCTGGCTCAGTTAAGCCGCTAGTAGAAGAGCCAACGAAGGATGGGCTTGTTAAGGTGATCGCGCCACTGATTGCAGGGAAAGAGGCGTCGGTTAAGGTTTACAACGAAAACGGGTCCTTCCAAGAGCTGAGGTTTTAGCAGGTGAAGAAAAGCCCGGACGATGGCGGGCTTTCTGCAACACTTGGGGCGCCGATCCTTCAGCGCAGTCAGTGTGCAATCTCGCGGATTGCCAGCTCAATGGTGGCAAGACGAAGGGCAGAGACAAGAAGCCCGGCTCTGTGGATAGCCAATCATTCGAGCAGTTGGCTTGCCTGTCGCGACATCACCATTTCCTGGAGTATCTCGCGGGCGAGCTTATTGATTCCAGCCACTCCCAGGTAATGGGATCGGTCTATTTGAGAGATAGTGAATTGGCTTGTACCTGGACCAGCCACATCAACAGATAAGCTTCCGTCCCCGTTAATCGAACAGTCGATAGCGCATTGCGGTAGGCGGCTCGAAAGTAGTGCTTCGAGGTCTAGCTTGCTCAGCGCGTCCATTAAGACTCCGTAAATATAGGCGTTAACGCCTAAGCGTAGCTGTCAGGGGAAGCATGTAAATGGTGGCCTATCGCTCCGTGAACATGAGCCCGCGCTTTGTCAGGGAAACTCCCGAGACAGATGAGAGGAGCGGACCAATAGGGTCGCAATCCGCGCTGTAGTGATGAGCCCCTGAGACCATCCCTAGCGCGATCATCTCTCGCAGACCAAATAAAACCAGCTCCTGATCGCCGACCAGATTCACGGAGTCAATTTTGATCACAGCATGAATTTGCTCTAGCAGGGCCTGGATCAAATGGGCGTTGTCGTCTATGTACATAGCACTACGAAAGGTGGCGTGATGGCAGTTCGATTCTACGCGGTGTCTAGAAGTTCAGTCCGACCGCCTGTTTATGTCGGGGGTGAGTTAAGCCTCCTGGCAGGCCTGGACATGTCTCCCTTTCGGAGAGTGGAACACGTTGCCGCGGGCAAAAAAAAGCCCGCTTATGGGCGGGCCTAAAGGGAATTCTTCAAAGGAGTAGGGGGAGTTTGGCCCCTATCCTGTCAATGCCAGGTGAAAAGGATGTCGCAAAAGCAGAATGTCCACGCTCGGCTGGCTTCTGCGATCGGTCCTTGTCGTTTGCAACACAAAGCTTACCAAGTCGCTACACGAAAAATATGACGTAACCCATTCTCCAGCTGTCATAAATCACGCGAATCAACTGTTCCTGAATAGAGAGCGTAGTTATGACTTTAAATCGATTGGTCAAGGTTGCAGCAGTTGTTGCTCTGCTGTCTTCTCTGTCGGGATGCTGGATTTTTATGCCGCCAGGAGGTGGTGGCGATGGTGGTCACGGTGGCCACGGTGGCCACGGTCAAGGTGGCGGGCCTGGTGGGGGTCCTGGCGGTGGTCCCGGTAGCGGTCCGCGATAACGGATCAGGATCTGAAGGCAGTCGAGAGGAGTAGAGGCGATCATGAAGATCGCCTTCTCCGCGCGGGCTGATCTAATCATGCTGAGCGGGCCAGGGTAGCCAGCATCTTGTGGCGGGTAGCGAATGGCCGAGACAAGAAACCCGGCAGCGGTCACGCTTCACACGATCAAATTTCAGGCAAAGAAAAGCCCGCGATGGGGAGGGCGGGCTTAAAGGGTGTTCACGAGGAGCTGGGGTAACCATAGGCGCCTGACTGTGAAAGGGGTGTGTGAATGGCAGTGGCCCCTTTAGCCGTGCGCATCATTTATGGAAAATTATCTGTTGTCGGTATCCGTTCTCCCCCATCGGTAAAGGATACCTGCTCTCATTTGTCAGTGAGCGCAATCGCTGTGAGTGTGTAGATTGACTGAAAAGTACCTGGCACTCAGCGGCATCAAAAAATCGTCTGAGTAATGGAAGGACCAAATGGGTAAGTGGCTTGTCAATTTTCAATGAAACCGTAATCAAATCAAGTTGGTCGGTCAGGTCTCGATACAGGTCTATGACCATAAGGCTCTCATTCTCAAAGGACGAGTAGACATGGACGTCACCAGCACCAATTGGCGTGCATTCGAAGTAGTCGTCGTAGAGTTTTGCAATGTCGAGGTCGATCCCGGCGGCGCTCAAAGCGGCTTCTAAATCAGAATTGGGTGAGTGCTCGTCCTCTACCCATGAAACTAAATCGGCCATTGATATGCAGATGTCGAACTCATTGGCGTAGACGATGGAAGGCATTGTGGGAAGGTCCAGATGATGAGTCTTGTGGGGATGCCAGAAACAAGAAGCCCGGCGCTGGGCCGGGCTTTGCTGTGATGGCACAACTACATTTGCGGTTCAAAACCGTATTGCATCGGAGGGGGGCCAATATCAGCAAGCGATTTCACTGAGATACCCATTGACGCAGCTTTTCTGGTTAAGCCGATGTCGTGCGTCCAGATCTCTGATACACCAGCAGCTACGGCAATCGCAAGTATTTGCCGATCTACTCGAAGCTTGGCTTTGGTGGCATTGGGGTCTAGAGCTTTTTGTTCGGCATCAGTAACAAGCATCGCACACTCGATTGCCGCTACCTGATCGAATGGTGCAACCTCAATTGACTTAACGGAGTTGATCACGTCCAGATGAGCCTGAAAGGAGGCTTTGTCTATGCCGAAAAGGTACTCGGATAGAACTGGGGCGGGGAGAATGACGAGCCCGCCTAATGTGTCTACATGATCAACGAGCGCCGCAGCTCGCTCGAAGAGTCGGTCTACCACTTCGCCTGTTTCAGGATGACGGAGATCAGTTGATCCCTCATTCTGCATAATCTGAACAAGCACATTGGTATCGATTACTATTTTCACCCTAGCCCCTAGATTCCAATATTTCAGAGTGGGGGCTAGGCATGTCGTCCCATTTGACGCCCCCGGCAGCTTTTAATTTTTCTATAGCTGCCTTAAAGCCAACATCTTCCAGCTTTTTATAGGAAGAAATAACAAGCTTAATCAGTCGCCAGCTACCGTCGGGACGTCGCTCCCATTCGCCTTCTCCGTGAAGTCGAACCGGCTTGAAAAGCAACTGGGCAAGGCGCTCGGCAATCTGAACATCAGCTTCGCATAAAAGCGTTTCCCCGTCGGCGCCCTCCAGCCTGACCGGAACCGTTGCGTCTTTCCCTCCAACGCTATACAGACGACCCTGGACGCTAGAAGTCTTAATCACTCTCAGGGCCGGCTCTGAAAGCTTGCCCTTAGGGAATTGTATGATTTGTGCGCCTTCGGCCTTTAAGTATCCGTCAACACGGTCTTCAAGCATCAAATCGGACAGTTTCTGATATGCGCGGGTAGCTTTCTTTCCGCCGATACCGCTTGCGACCTCGCGGACTTGATTAAGAACTATTGGATAGCAACCATCTTCGACTCGAGAGGCGAGCATCGCTGATCCTTTTTTCACCGAGTCAAAATGGACTGCTTCCTCAGATCCATAAAACGCAGATAGTTCACGCAGGTACTCCGCCAAGCGTCTCATTGAGAGCCTGTCCGGGGATGTACCGTCGAGGTGAAGGGTTAGATCTTTCATGGCTTGATTATAGGTCTACGTCCGTGTGTATGGCGATGTGCGCTCGTCGAATCTTTGCGCGCTGAACTCGAAACTACAGATTAAGGCTAAGCATGGCAAACAAGCTTTTTGTTCGTCATAAAGCCCGTGCCACACTTACCCAGCCTTTCCCCGCAGAGTCCTTCCCGCCTTTACCTCATCCGCGCGAGCCATAGAAGTGGTTCAGTGCTATTAGCTCAATCACAGCCACGAAAACGCAGAGCACTAGGAATCCAGGGCTGAACACCCGCTTGCGACCGGATGAGCCCCAGCTAACACCAGCAGCGTCGGAATAGCCGGGGAGCATCATAAGAAACGCTAGGCAAGCAATTACCCCTACCTTGCTCCAGAAGCTCTGCTCTCGCCACGCTGTCATTTGTTCGACCTTTTATCTTTCATGCCTTGCGTACCGACTACAGTGTGCCTGAAGGCGCTTTCGCCCTCAGCGTGTCCATCTCCACCTGCGTGCAGCCCATTCTTTTAGCTCGCTCAAGGGTTGCCCAGATGTCGCCTCCAGGATCCCCAGACGAGCCTTGTAATTTATTGAGGTACTTCAGGCCGCCGATGTTGTTGGTGGTCCCGTTGCACTCCGCAATTCGCTGACTTTCCGATGTTGGCAAAGGCGCGTCCAATCTTGCCTTTGCGCCCACGGAAAGCTGAGGTGATGTGCCAGCGCAACCCGCTAGGGCAACCGCAAAAATAATTGGGGCTACTCGCATTTCAATTCCTTCGATCATTCGATCCGTATGTTTCTGAGTTGCGGGGCAGACACCTGGATGTCACTTGCCCCGCACAATCCTTCCCGCCCTCACTTCAAGCAGGGAACAGAATCAGGAAAACCAGCCATACCCAGGGCACTTCATGGCTCTGAGGCGACGCAAAAGCGCTAGCGACTCTGTAAATTCATAATCCGAGGCGCCGAGCTTGGATCGCTGTGAGTACTGCAAAAGATCCACAATCTGCTGGTAATCTGCGCTTTGCTTGAAGTTACGACACTGCTCGACCCGCTGAGCTTCCGTAACAGGCATCGGTACGGCGTCGATCTGTTTCTCGTACTCTGTTTTTTCTTTTGGCGTGCTGTAGCAGCCTGTGACAAGTAGTGGCGCAACTATCAGTGCCGCGACCCGTAAGGCATTCATTCCACATTCCCTTGTGTATACGAGCGCTACTCAGCTCGCTGTAGTTCGATTTGGTTGTCGCGTAAGACGATGCGCCTACTCGGGCATGCTCCGGATTATTTGCCCAGTCTTCACCTCATCCGCATAGCCGGTCAGTCGATCCTCGTCCGCTTGAAGCACCGTGCACACCTTCAGAACGGCCTGGGCGTCCGCCTCATTGCCGGCAAGGCTCAGCCGCTCCGCAATCCTCATCAGCTCTACCGCTGACCACTTGAGGTCGGAGGCGACGCCTTGCAGGTCGCGCTTAAGGTCTTGGTTTGGCTTGGTGAGGGGCACGGGACTCTCTCCGAATCGATAGGCGCTACTGGCGCCGGCTCAGTATAAAGATGAGACGAAGGCCTCGATGGGCTCTGGCAGCAGATCCTGCGGGTGATCCCCGCCAAATGTTGCAATACCGCTTTCACCTGACGCGATTCCGGAGCTAATTACAGCCCCTGAAGAAACCTGAATTACGCTTATTTTGACCTCTACCTGGTCAGGGATCATCGACCATTCAGTTGCGCGATCTTCCCAATGCAGGATGGTCGGAAGAACCAGGATGTCTTGCCCGCTGCGCTTCGCTTTTTCTAAGGCCAGATCATAGCTCGAGGCATCTGAATCCACCGATACTGCTGCCGATCGCCGCGCAAACGCAGCGTAGAGGATTTGCGCTGTATTACGACCGGAGCCCTTATAAACGTGATCGCCGTATTCACCATCTACCGGAGTAGCGATGTATATCTTGTCCGTTCGATTGAGCTGCTGAGTAGAGCCCGACTGATTTGGTAGCCATTGATGGGAGTCGGCGCAGCCAGCAAGTGCTGCGACCAAGATCAGAACTGCGGGCATTCGCATCTCAATTTCCTTTTCAGATGTCCTGCAAAATTGAATCAAATCCCTTGATCAGTAAAACTTTTGCAGCGCCTGCACAACCACGCCTACGATCCGGCAGTTCTCGTCGACGGCTTCAATTGGGTAGCTCGGGTTCAGCGGCTTTAGGAACAGCCTACCGCCATCGCTAACCAGCTTCTTGAATGTAGCTTCGTTGCTGTCCGGCAGCTTTGCGACCACCAGCTTACCTGGCGCAACTTCAGCCTCTGTGTCCACCAGGATCAGCGTGCCTTCGGTGATGCTCTGGCCGGCGGGCGCCGTCATCGAGTCACCTTTCACCTTCAGCCAGAACGCTGTGCCCTTGGAGTCGTACTCGGAGAACTCGTAGCTGTCCGAGAATCCGGCCGGGTAGGGCTCAACGGCCTCCGCCCAGGCGCCGGCGGCAACCCAGCTGATTACGGGGTAGCGGAATGATTTGGTGGGCTGCGCGGCGATAGAGATATTTGACTCGGCAGCGCTCACACCTGTCATTGGCCCGGTATTTTCGGAGAGCCAAATAGCATTCACACCACACACATGGGCGATCTTCGGCAGGTGTGCGCTTTGAAGGTTTTTTCCGGTCTCCAGCTGGGAGATTACCGGTTGCTCAACACCCACTTTTAAGGCGAGCGCCTTCTGCGTCAGCTTGGCGTGGTTGCGTGCGGTTTTGATTCGTTCGGCGAGTGTGCTCATCAGCTGAAATTTATAAGTTCCCTTATCGGCTTGCAAATAAGTGTCCTTCTACTTAGGATATAAGCAGGCTTATCAGGAGGGCGCTCTTATGACCCCTATCGAAAGGCTCGTCGACTTCTTCGGCGGGCAAACCAAAACCGCTTTAGCGCTCGACGTTTCTCAAGCCGCAGTTTCGTACTGGGTTGCCGGGATTCACCCGATGCGCGCCGAAAAGGCTTTCAAGGCAGAAGAGTTGACCGGTGGAAAAATCACTGCCCGCGAGCTATGCATGCGCCAGAAGGTGGCTCAATCCGCGGCGTGACATCCCTGTCTGTCGATCCAGGAACAAAGTTTCGCCTACCCACTGGCAGGGCGCCACGGAAACAAAGTTGAGGTTTTACGAATGGAAGATTTTCTGCGGGCCTGCCAGAGCGCTGTTCTGGACAACGAGGCAAAGGTACTGGCGGCAAAGATGGGTGTTGCGCATGTCGGCCTGCTTCAGCGCGCGAACCCGGACAACGAGGCTCATCACCTGACCGTGGAGCATCTGTTCGGGATCTTGCTGCACACCGGCGACATGCGCCCATTGCAGTCCCTGGCCAATGAGTTCGGCTTTGACCTGGTATCGAAGTCGGCACCAGAGCCGCAAGCGCTCACCAAGTCGCTGATCAACGTAGGGAAGGAAGTTGCAGACCTGACGATCGCGGTGCACGAAGCGTTGGACGACAACCACGTCAGCACTTTCGAAAAGAGCCTGATCCGCCAGGAGATCAATCACGTACGGCAGAGCCTCGACGTGATGGATGCGTCGGTTAAGGCCGCCTAAACGTTTTCGCATGCGGAATGTTTCTTTTACCGACACGCCAGGTTTGGGGCAGTCCATCTCCACTATTGGAGAAAGAGCTGAACAAAAACCCAGGCACAAAAAAGCCGACGGTCGAGGTCGGCTGATTCGATAACACTTTGTGAGGCCGATTATATGCAAACCCTGCCACTTATCAATAGCGCCACGTATCACGCGCCACGTTTTCCGGAATCTGAAAACGTGGCGCGCATTAGCTCACATTCAGTTTACCTGGCGGCCTGACATGCAATACACCGTCACGATTAACCAGGTGAAGACGCTGGAGTGGGGGCTGAATTCTCAGCAGGCCCTGCTGTTCGCCTTCGTCTATGGCTGCCCGAGCTGGACCAAGCCAATCAAGACTGATGACGGGATCTTCTTCGCGCTGAGTAAGGCCAAGATCATCGAGGAGCTGCCGCTGCTCACTGATAAGCCGGACACTGCTTATCGCATGTTGAAGGCCCTAGAAGAGGCCGGTTTGATTGAGCTTCGCCCTGAAGCATTCCGACTCACCGAAAAAGGCTGTGAGTGGAACCCGGACCGTATGGGCCAAGTCACCGCGCACCAACCGCCGGTCCTCCCGCCCCGGCGCAGGACGAAAAAGAAACCAATCCCTTCTGGCTTGCGTGCTCGGGTATTCGCCCGCGACGGTCACGCGTGCTTGCGCTGTGGCTGTTCGGTGCTGATGCGCTTGAGGGCTGATCACGTCGTACCTGAGAGCCAAGGTGGAGAGGCTTCTTTGGGCAACCTCCAGACCCTTTGCATGTCCTGCAATAGCTGGAAGGGCGTGCGGACGATTGATTTCCGCGCGTTCGCCGGAGGTGCAGCATGAGCATGGGCCTTATGGTTGCCGCAATGAAGCTTCGCGTTGGTAATCCCCTGCGCAAGCTGGTGCTAATCAAGCTGGCCGACAACGCCAGCGACGTAGGCGAGTGCTGGCCCTCCTATCAGCACATTGCCGACCAGTGCGAGATCAGCAAGCGTTCTGTCATGAACCACATCACCGCTCTGTGTGAGGCTGGACTGTTGCGCAAGGAGATCCGGAAGGGTGGACCAAAGGGGAATTCGTCGAACGTTTACTTCCTAACCCTCGACGGTGGTGGTGCACCTCCTGCACCAGGGGTAGTGCAGAAGATTCACTCGGGTAGTGCAGCAGGTTCACCCCCTAGTGAATCTCCTGCACCAGGGGGTAGTGCAGCAGTTGCACCCAGAATCAGTAACTCTCTTGAACCAGTCATGGAACCGGTCATTGAACCAATTGCACCCCCGGCTTCCGCCGAGGTTGTCCCGGCTCAGTCCCCCAACTTGGTGCTGGTGGTTGATCGCACCGATACTCCCCGGGTCGAGATTCCCGCCGACATGCCGGGCCCCAAAGACCAGACCTGCAAAACCTTCAAGGTCTGGGCGAACTACGCGATGGCTTACCGCAAGCGCTACAGCGCCTGGCCGGTATGGAACGCCAAGGTCGGCGGCCAGCTTGGACAACTGGTCGACCGCCTCGGCGCCGATGTCGCCCACCACGTCGCTGCCCACTTCCTGAAAACCAGCGACGCCGCTGTGCTGCGCAAGTGCCACAGCCTCAACGAGCTGCTGGCCAACGCCGAGAGCTATCACACCCAGTGGGTGACAGGACAGCGCGTCAACGGCACAACCGCCCGCCAGATGGAACGGACAGAAGCGAACCACTCCGCAGCGGAACAGGCCGCCCAGATGGTTTTGGCCAAACGGCAAGCAGGTGACCGCAATGAATACCTTTGAAATGAATGACCAGCAGGTTGCCGGGCTGGCTGCCGCCATCTGCGCCACAGCCGAGGCCATGGGCCAGGAAATGAACCCGGGCACTGCCGCAATGATGGCCGAAGATCTTTGCGCGTACCCGGTGCCGGTCGTCAAAGCGGCGCTGAAGGCCTGCCGCTTCGAGGTGAAGGGCAAGCTGGCGATGGCCGACATCTTGCAACGCGTCCAGTCCTCCGACGGGCGCCCGGGAAAGGACGAGGCCTGGGCCATTGCGATGACCACCAACGATGAGTTTGAAACGGTGGTGCTGACCGACGAGATACAACTGGCACTGGCTGCTGCGAAACCCATCTTGGATGGCGGTGACAAAATCGGTGCCCGCATGGCGTTCATCGACGCCTACCAAAGGTTCGTGGGTCAGGCCCGCGAGGATGCGAAACCGGTCAACTGGCACGTGTCCGTGGGCTTCGACTCTAACCGCCGCGTCCAGGCCGTCACTAAGGCTGTGGAGCTGAAACGCATTCCCCAAGAGCACGGCCAGAAGTACTTGGCTGACCTGAGCATTGTTCCCGTTACCGAGGATGGCCGCGCCATTGCTGGTTTGCTCACAGGCACCGTCACCCAGCCAAAGCCGCTGCTGCGCGCAAAGCTCGAGATTGTGAAGAGCTCGATGCTGGAAATGCGGAAGGCCAGCGAAGAGCAGAAGCTCGAAATGCGGATTGACGCTGCCAATGAGTTGGCGGATCGCCGCGCGCTGCTGATTAAGCAGGCCCAGGATCTGGAAGCGAAGAGGGCGGCGCAATGACGGACAAGATCAGCGTCAACTGCCAGGCCAAGCTCTCCGAAGTCATCACCAAAATCAGCGCCATGTACAAAGACAAGAAGTTTGTGGTGGTGACAATGCGCCCGGGCAAGGACCGCACGCTTGACCAGAACCGGTTGTGGTTCGGGATGTACAAGCGCATCGCCGAAATGACCCAGATCGGTGACGCGGCTGACGCCCGGCGCTACTGCAAGCTGCACTTCGGCGTGCAGATCCTGTTGAACGAGGATGCCGGCTTTCAGGCCGAGTGGTACCGGGTCATGCGCCATCTCCCCTATGAAACGAAGCTGGCCATGATGGGGGAGTGCCACTTGTTCGGCCCCGACGGTTTCCCGGTGACCAGCCTGTTCAATCGCGCCCAGGGCATCAATTACACCGACCGCATTGCCGCCTATTTCACAGGCCAAGGTGTGGTTTTCACTGATCTACTCAGCAAGGAGGCTGCATGATCGCCAAGCAACCCAAACCGAAGAAGTGCAAGAACCCGGCATGCGGCATCAGCTTTCCGCCGCAGCGCCTGGGCCAGGCCGTATGTAGCCCGAAGTGCGGCCTGGCCATCAAGGACGTGAATCAGGCGAAGGCGCGCAAGTCGCTGGCCCAGGTTGAGCGCCGCGAGATCAAGATCCGCAAGGAGAAGCTCAAGAGTCGCGGCGAACACATGCGCGAGGCTCAGCAGGCGTTCAACGAATACATTCGCGCCCGGGACCAGGCCGCCGGCCACCTCTGCATCTCCAGCGGCAAGCCGTTGGACTGGAGCGGCAACGCGGTCGATGCCGGCCACTACCGCAGTGTTGGCTCCGCGCCGCACCTGCGCTTCGATGAACGTAACTGTCACGCCCAGAGCAAGCAGGACAACCGGTTCCTTTCCGGCAACGCCGTGGACTACCGGATCGGCCTGATCGCGCGCATCGGCCAGGAGGCCGTTGATGCCCTGGAAGCTGACCAGAGCGTACGCAAGTACTCCGTCGAGCAGATCAAGGGCATTAAAGCCTACTACCGGGCAAAGATAAGAGAGCTGAAGAGGGCTGCAGCATGACCTATCGCAACGTCGTTTCAGCAGTAGTTCGAGCCCTTGCGGCCGAGACCATCAGTTCCGCCGGCGGCTGCGACTTTGAGCCGAAGGTGCAATGCGCCAAGCAGAAGGGGGAGATCGTCGGCAAGGAGGCTGCGTTTCTCCAGGACTGCTGGGTGTTCGGTCGGCTGCATAAGGCGCTGACTCCGGCACACTGGCGGGCGCTCGTGGCGAAGTACTCGACGCACCAGGAGCGCAAACACGGCGCTATTTTGGAATTGCTCAATTCGGTGAAGACGCCGGCGCCGAAGCGCTTCCGGGAATGCGCGGTGCTGACCTGGGCCATTCCACAAGTTGCCGGTGCCGAGGGCAAGCGCTCCGCCGCAGTGCTGCCGGCTGCCTGGTACGACATCACAAATTGGGATAACGACGGTAAGCCTGAATCTACTCGGTACCGGTGGCGCTCGACGATCCGTAAGACACTGGATGACCAGGTGAACGAGGCGCTCACTGCCGCTCAGGAACTGCTTGATGCAGAGGGATTAATCGAAAGTTGTGTGGCGTAGTAAAAAGCCGTTGCAATGAGTGAGAAAGTGAGAGAGTATTTACCCATCCTATCGATCTTGCGCGTTAGGGGTTCACACTGCAAAGCCCGGCTTATATGTCGGGCTTTTTATTGCGCTCAGTTTGTGCAAGGTCGAAAATAGAGCTTCCGACTATAAACTGGGAGAGCGTCATGGTTTTGCGTGGCATGGCACAGATGCATGTCGACGACTTGGCGGAACGGTTCAAGAAGTTGGTTGTAGGGCAGGCTGGCAATGCGGATATTCAGTTTGCGTGGGTTGTTTTTTATCAGGGCCGAATGTTCGGAGCTTATTCAACGGCCGAGCTTGCACTGAAGAAAATAACGGACATTGAGCACTGCATCAGCATCGACGAGGCCCCAGTCCCTCAAACTTCAAGCGACTAAAATTTTTATGACGCCCCGCCTAGAGCGGGGTTTTTTATTGCCCACGGAAGGGCGATTCAGCAAAAGGAATTTGCAGATGTTGAAAGAAATCAGATGCGGTAACTGCAACCGACTTCTCGCCCGAACGGGCGGGTTTACAGAGCTCCAGATCAAATGTTCCCGATGCGGGACGTTGAATCATGTGAAGGCCACGAGCCTCGAGCAATCGCCTTTGAGCGACATGAAAGCGGAATCCTCCGCGACAAATCATTCGACTCAATAGGTGAATTAAATGGCTGTACGCACGCTGGGTAAATACTTCAAAAACACTACGATCAATGGCAATGCGATTACCATTGCTACTTTGATTGCTCCTGAAGATAACCTGCACGGTATCATCCTGCGATCCAAGATAGGTGGTCTTGACCCCACCTACGGCAAGAAGGCTCCGCCACAAGGTAACCGCTTCGATACCAGCCTGATCCAGATCCCAAGCGCGATGCTCGTCTACAACGATGTTTTAATTCCGGCGGGCAATGGGTTGTTCATGAATACATCGGCTGACTATGTCATCAACATCGCGATGTCGTGGGACGTACTTAATTCCGACGGTACTGTTGCATAAGACGCGCTGAAGGATGGAGCCCTGCATAAATACGGGGCTTTCAAGCAATTCCGTGCGGCTTAGGCCGCACACCTATTCATTGCCTCAGCATTCGCTGGGGCCTTTTCGTTTTTGGCTCCACCACACCCATCGCTCCGAGCTGGGAGTGCTGCTGGAGCTGATTCAAATCCAAACGTGCCCCACGGAGTCGAGCGCATGGAGTATCTACAGCGCCTGCTCGACAAGATCGACAGGTTCGAATTACTGATCGCGGGCCTCGTTGGCGCCGTCATCGCAAGCTGGTGGCACAAGGACGATTTGAGCGACTGGCGTGCCTGGATGATCTTCCTCATCACCGGCATGGCTTGTTCGATCTACCTGACGAGCATGGTCAGCACCTATCTGGGCGTGACCGAGCCGAAGATCGTCGCCGGCATCGGCTTCCTGCTGGGTGCCTCCGGCGGCTCGCTTCTGGCGGCGATCAATCGAGCCATCAAATCCGCTGACCTCTGGGCGCTCATTCGCCAGCGGTTCGGGGGAGGCAACCCACCATGAATCTTGAAATGATCAACTCCATCGCCTGCGGCCTTATCGCGCTGTGGGCAGCCTGGTGCGTACTGAGCGGGAAGGTGAGGGACGGCATCCTCGGGAAGCTGATTTATTCGGCCATCGCCATCAGCGGTTTTGTCGTTATGGCGCGCAGCCAGAACATCTTCTTCGGCCCGACCACTGCCGGCCTGACATTGCATGTCGCCCTGGCCCTGGCCGGCGCCCGCCACATCTTCATGGTCACTTACTGGCAGCGGGTAAAGGTCTGGCTGTGCCGGACACTGAACTGCGAGCACTGCCTGCACTGTGACAAGGCACCTGGTGGTGTCGAGCGCCGGACAAAGTAATCCGCGCCACGTTTTCGAATGCGCCAAATCGTGGCGCGCAATCATGAGGGATGCAGATGACGACCATTGCCTACAAAAACGGCGTGATCGCCTATGACTCCCGTCAAACACGAGGCGGTGTAATCGTTACTGACGGTGCGGAGAAGTCCGAGTTCGTGAATGGCGTTCGCTTCTTCTTGGCGGGCGCCGTATGCGATATGCCCGTATTGATAGCCGCGTACTTCGGAACTTCATCGCCAGTACCTGTGGAGTGCTCAGGCTATGTCTTGGATAGCGGGAAGCTGATTCTGGTAGGTCACGACGATAAGACCGGTATCTGGAAGCAGGAGCTTGATCTGTCCAACCCTGATGCGATTGGCTGTGGCTCCGCCTATGCGCTAGCTGCAATGGATATGGGCGCGTGTGCAGAAGATGCGGTGCGCGCCGCGATGAAGCGAGACATCTACACCGGCGGCACTGTCCGCACCGTAACTATCAAGCAAGACTAAGGATTCCAAATGACAACCAAGCAACCCGACTGGGAGGCAATCGAACGTGCCTACCGGACCGGGTTGTGTGGCTAAACGAATATCTAATTTTTCAGATCATTAAAACATGATTTCTTTTTTTGCGACCATGCAAGCGGTATTGTTTAGCACTGGGGTCAAATAGATATTTGCGGTAACTTCAGATGCTCCGAGCACTACTGTGCCATTTGTTTCGGCTTCAAACTTCCAGGATTTAAATGTCTTTTCTCGCGCTGATGCGCACGACCCCGGAATAACCATCGTTTCGACATACACCATATCGCACCCCCCCGCTGAAGTGGGTGCCGCGATAGTAGAAATCTGAGATTGGGTGTCGCTGTAGACCTTAATTGTCATGGAATAAAATAGATGCTTGTTGGCTGCCTTTTGATTCCAGCTGCTATGCGATCCGTGGGTAGAATCCTTAATTAGAAATACTGATAGGCCGCTTATTCGATCGCCGCACGTAGTCAAACCTATTTTTTTTGCGGCTTTGGATATTTCGGTTTCTGCGGCGCTCAACGCTGGCGCAATTATCAACAGTGATGCGGCTACGATCCACTTCATTTTCATCCCTTAATTTTTGGTTTTTTCACCCGGGGCTTGCCTGATTGGCGCGGCTCCCCTGGCTGATCGAAATGGAATGATATCAAAATGATGTCGGAATTCGAAGGGAGTGAGAACCATAAACAGGCCATTCCCTCCCTCGTCACTACTTGACCTGTCCGACCTTTCCGATTTCGGTATCCGCCTGACGCCTGCGCCCGAAGTATGGGAATGGCTCCAAGCCGAGATCCTTGCTGACACCGGTAGCGTCCACAACGAAGACCATGCCCACTTACTGGATGCAGACATCCGTGTCATGTGGGCATCGTCGAGCTTCGAGAAGCACGGCAGGACAGTACTGGGACAGGCCGAACAGGTAGCGTTCCGCGCCGGCGGTTGGCAGAAAGCCCGGATGGAGCAACAGATGCGTGATTGGTTTGGCGATGTGCCGGCCTTCATCATCACCCTGGCAGCCGACTACTGCGCCCAGTGCAGCGACCTTGAGTTCTGCGCGCTGATCGAACACGAGCTGTATCACCTGGCTCACGCGACCGACAAGTACGGTCACCCAGCATTCACCCAAGACGGTGCACCGAAGATCAAGCTGCAGGGCCACGACGTCGAAGAGTTCATCGGTGTCGTCCGCCGCTATGGTGCGAGCCCTGACGTTCAAGTGTTGGTGGATGCTGCAAACAGTCCTGCTGAGGTGGGGAAATTGAACATATCGAGGGCCTGCGGAACCTGTCTGCTGAGATCGGCCTGATTCTTGACAGGCTCTAGACGGATGAGAATTTATGGCAGCCCTGAAAAATGAGGTGAAGAGCTTCATCGTTCAGGCGCTGGCGTGCTTTGACACTCCATCCCAGGTGGTGGAAGCCGTCAAGAACGAATACGGGGTTGTGGTGAGCCGCCAGCAGGTGGAGACGCACGACCCCACCAAGTCCGCGGGTAAGGGGCTGGCGGTGAAGTGGGTGACCCTTTTCCACGACACCAGGAAGCGGTTCCGAGAAGAGACCGCAGAGATCCCGATTGCCAACCGCGCCTTCCGGCTTCGCGGCCTGGGGCGAATGGCTGAGAAGGCCGAGAACATGCGCAACCTGGCGCTGACCGCTCAGTTGTACGAGCAGGCCGCCAAAGAGGTGGGCGATGTTTACGTGAATCGTCGCCTTGAACTTGAAAAACCTCTGGGCTCCCAAGCGGACCAGCAGCACGCCGTTGCTGAGTACACCTTGGAGCCTGATGAGAATGTCCCCGCTACCCCGTACCTTTGACCCGCCGGTAAAGCTGACGCCCAAACAGGCAAACATTTACTGCTGGGGATTCCAGCCTCAGGCGCGTTTCCGTGATGCGGTGTGTGGTCGACGGTTCGGCAAGACGTTCCTGGGCAAGGCCGAAATGCGTCGTGCTGCCCGCTTGGCTGCGGAGTGGGGCGTAAGCGTCGAGGACGAGATCTGGTACGGCGCGCCTACCTTCAAGCAGGCCAAGCGCGTGTTCTGGCGGCGACTGAAGCAGGCGATCCCCGAGGCGTGGCGTGCGCACCGTCCAAACGAGACGGAATGCTCGATCACGCTCAAATCAGGCCACGTCATGCGCGTGGTGGGGCTCGACAACTACGACAACCTGCGGGGCTCCGGCCTGTTCTTTGTCCTAGTGGATGAATGGGCGGACTGCCCGTGGGCGGCGTGGGAAGAAGTGCTGCGTCCGATGCTATCGACTTGTCAGTACCAGATTCCAGGCGTTGGTATGCGCAAGGGCGGCCATGCTCTGCGAATTGGCACGCCGAAAGGCTTCAACCACTGCTACGACACTTATCTGGACGGAAAGCCAGGCGGCGAGCCTGATCATAAGAGCTGGCAGTACACATCTTTGCAGGGCGGCAACGTTCCCCCTGAAGAGCTGGAGGCGGCTCGCAGGAAGATGGACCCACGCACCTTCCGGCAAGAGTACGAGGCTGGCTTCGAGAACTACGCCGGTGTCGTCTACTACACGTTCAATCGTGACGAGTGCCGAACCAGCGAACGAATCAAGCCGGGCGAAGCGCTTCACATCGGCATGGACTTCAACGTCATGAAGATGGCGGCCGTCGTTTATGTAGTGCGTGACGACCTGCCGATGGCCCTGGATGAGTTTCACGGCGTGCGGGACACGCCTGAAATGATCGAGAAGATCCAAGTCCGGTTCCCTGGTCACTCGGTGGCGGTATATCCCGACGCCAGCGGGCAGAACACCAGCAGCAAAAACGCGAGCGAGTCCGACCTTTCGCTACTGAAGAAAGCGAAGTTCACAGTGATCGTCGACTCCACAAACCCGGGCGTGAAAGACCGTGTGAACTCGGTGAACGCCATGTTCCTGAACGCCTACGGCGAGCGTCGCCTGAAGGTGAACATCGATCAATGCCCTCAGCTAACCCTGTGTCTTGAGCGACAGACCTACACCGACAAGGGCGAGCCGGACAAAGATCCGAAAAAGGGTCACGACCATATGAACGACGCCGCCGGCTACTTCATCGCCAAGCGCTATCCGATCAAAGCGATCGTCACTTCTATCAAAATGGGATACGCCCGATGAGCAACGACGTCTCCTTCAAGCGGGCGGAATACACGGCAGTGCTGGACCGCTGGGCAACCGTTCGCGACGTCTGCGCGGGCCAGCACCGGGTAGTCGATCGGCTGCCGTACATCAACGCACACGACAAGTCGCCGGAGAACGAAGACCGGAATCGGGCTTACCGCGAGCGGGCGGTGTTCAAGAACGCAACCGGGCACACCCGAAACGGGCTGCTGGGCCTGGCCTTCCACAAAGATCCGACGCTCGCGGTACCGAAGAAGCTGGAATACCTGCAAGACAATGCCAACGGCTCCGGTGTGAGTATCTACCAGCACTCCCAGGGCACGCTTGAAAAGGTGCTCGAAGCTGGTCGCCACGGCCTGTACGTCGATTATCATCAGGACGACGGCATCGGCGGTCACTCGGTGATCTTGTCCTACTGTGCTGAAGACATCATCAACTGGCGTACAGGCATGGTAAACGGGCATAGCGTGCTGACCCTGGTGGTGCTGCGCGAGTCGCCGGAGATCCCGGAAGGGTTCGGCTACAAGACGGCTGAGCAGTACCGGGAGCTGGCGCTTGAGGATGACGGTTTCGTTTGTCGTGTTTGGCGCCGGTCCGGGCCGAAAGGTGGCGGGCCGCTGGCGGTCATCGAAGAGTTCAGGCCGGAAGGTGTCACCGGGCGTCTCAAGGAGATCCCGTTCACCTTCGTCGGCGCGCAGAACAACGACCCAAGCATCGACGAGTCGCCGCTGTACGACATCGCCATGATCAACCTGGGCCATTACCGGAACAGTGCCGATTATGAAGACAGCGTCTTCTGGTGTGGCCAGGCCCAGCCGTGGATTTCTGGATTGGACGAGCAGTGGGTAAATCTGCTGGAGACAAAAGGGGTCTATGTCGGGTCGCGCGCACCAATGCTCCTCCCAGCGGGCGGCGCCTTCGGTTACGCGCAGCCGGCACCGAATACGCTGGTCAAGGAGGCCATGGCCGATAAGAACCAGATGATGATCGAACTGGGCGCGCGAATGGTGGTGGCTTCACTTGCCGCGAAGACCGCTACCGAGTCGCGCGGCGATCAGTCGGCATCCACATCGGTACTTGCCGGCTGCGTGGCTAACGTCAGCGAGGCTTACACCCGAGCAATCATGTGGTGCTGCGCCTATATGGGCATCGCAGACAAGAAGGTCGCCTACCAGGTTAATCAGGAGTTCGTTGAGCTGACGGCTGATCCGCAGATGATCACGGCCTTGGTTGGCTTGTGGCAGCAAGGCGGCTTCGCGAAGGCAGACCTTCGGGCCTACCTGCGCAAGCTGGGCCTGATTGCGCCAGAGCGTACAGACCTGCAGATCGATGGCGAGTTGGAAGAGCAGGGTGACGGACTGGGCCTGGACGACGAGGACAAACCAAATGGCGGCAAACCAAGCAATCCTTGACGCCACGATCCGGCACGCGGTCTTCCTCGAAAAGCTGAAGGCAGGGGAGGTCGGCAAGTTTGCTCCCTTTCTCAAGGAGATTGACCGTTCGATCCGTGACCGGCTTACCCAGTCGGACCTGACCGAGTACAACGTCAAGCGCCTGGAAGCGCTGCTGAAGGAGGTGGATAGCCTGCTGCTGGGCATTTTCGACCGCTACAGCGCGCAACTGAACCTAGACCTGGTGGATATCGCTAACTACGAGGCTGAGTTCGAGGCGACCAGCATTGCCAGGTCGGCGCCGGTTGGTGTGTCGCTGGATGTGGTCGCGCCGACGGCCGCTGCAATTCGCACCGCAGTGCTGACGAATCCGCTCAGTGTACGAGGCACCGGCGGCGGGAAGCTGCTGAAGGCCTTCATCAAGGGTTGGACCGGTGCAGAGCGTGAGCGCGTCACAGGAGCGATCCGGCAGGGCTTCTTCGAAGGTCAGACGAACTTCCAGATCGTCCGCAACATTCGCGGTACCAAGGCGGCAGGGTACAAAGACGGCATCCTGGCCACCACCAACCGCAATGCCAGCACGGTCGTGCACACAGCTATTCAGCATGTGTCGTCCCAGGCACGGATGGAGGTGGCCAAGGCCAATACGGATATCGTCGAAGAGATCCAGATGGTGGCGACGCTGGACAGCAAGACCAGCCAGCAATGCCGCTCTATGGACAAACGCAAGTTTCCGGTGGATTCCGGCCCAAGGCCGCCATTCCACCCGAACTGCCGAACCACGTTCATCTTGCTGACCAAGCTCAGCGCGATGTTCGCGAAGGGCGCTACGCGGGCCTCTGTTGGGGCCGATGGCGGAAAGCAGGTCAGTGCTGACCTCGATTACTACCACTGGCTCCAGCAGCAGCCTGCTTCGTTTCAGGACGTCGCCATCGGTCCTGTCCGGGCCAAGCTGTTCAGGGAGGGCGGTTTGACCGTCGAGCGCTTCGCCGAACTGCAGCTTGATCGGAATTTTGCTCCATTGACGCTGGTGCAGATGAAGGGGCTGGAGCCTCTGGCGTTTGAGCGAGCAGGACTGCTTGACCCACTGTAGCCTTTGATGCCAGTTTATTAGCATCTATGGACGGGTCTATAAAATGTTAAGAAAACTTAATGATGCAGATAAAAAAAGTCTTTTGGATTTCTCCTATGATTTTCTTAGTGACTTAGACTCTATCTTTCCGAGGAATTCTGTTGTTTTTAAAAATTATAATAAAAAGCTGAAGGGCTTTAGAGATTTATTGACGGATTTTTTCAATAGGGGGTTGCTTGATAAAGATGACGCAACTTCGTTATTTGTGGCTCTAATCCAGATTCGGCGGAATGATATTTTAAGGTCGAATATTTCCAAGGGTAATATGGAGTACGCTCTGAAAGTGGTTGCCAGCATGGCGAGCCGATCGAGAATGGATCTGCATAAGCTTTGTACTATTATGGCGGCACATTATAGAATTAGAAGTGTTGCGTCTTCTGAAAGTGCTTTTCAAATTTTGCAAAGTTTATATGATTCAGGTGCGGTGTCGGTGTATACCGGATTTCTTCGGGAAATCAGTGACCATTTAGATGTTGTAAATATGGGTTACGATATTGACTTAAGTTAATCCGTACTAAAAAACAATCAACCCGCTTCGGCGGGTTTTTTTATGCCTGCAAAGCGGGCAAAACATACCCAAGGGGTGCATCAACGTGGCAGAAGAAAACGAAATCGACCTGGAAAACCCGGCAATCAAGGCCGCCATCGCGACTGCCGTTGAAGCATCCGTTTCCGGTTTGAAAACCAAGAACTCGGAACTGCTGGGCAAGCTGAAGGAAACCTCCGGCAAGCTGACCCAGTTCGAAACCCAGTTTGAAGGCATCGATATCGACGCCGTAAAAGGCCTGCTCAGTCGTGCGGGCCAGGATGAAGAGACCAAGCTGCTGACCGAGGGCAAGGTGGACGAGGTCTTTAACCGCCGCACCGAGCGCTTGCGTGGCGACTACGACAAGCAACTGAAGACCATCAGCGAGCGCGCCGAGAAGGCTGAATCCTTCGCCGCCAAGTTCCAGGGCAAAGTTCTGGGTGACTCGGTGCGCGGTGCGGCACTGAAGGCCGGCGCTCTGCCGGAAGCAACAGACGACATCATCCTGCGCGCCAAAGGCGTGTTCACCCTTAACGAAGATGGCGATGCAGTCGCCGTTGATGAATCCGGCCAGGTCATCCTCGGTAAAGACGGCAAGACCCCTCTGACTCCGCTCGAATGGGCGGAATCTCTGCGCGAAAGCGCACCTCATCTGTGGCCAAGGGCTTCAGGGACATTTGCCCCGGGCGGGGGTGGCGGCAAGGCTGCATTCAAGCGCTCCGAAATGACCTCCGAGCAGAAGCGCGACTTTCAGCGCAAGCACGGCCAAACCGCATATCTCGCATTGCCCAAGTAAGGGGATTGACCCATGGCTACAACCGTTAACAGCGACCTGATCATCTACAATGATGAGGCGCAAACTGCATACCTTGAGCGTGTCCAGGACAACCTGGATGTATTTAACGCATCGTCCAACGGCGCGATGGTGCTGGACAACGAGCTGATCGAGGGTGACTTCCGCAAGCGCGCTCTCTACAAGCTGAACGGCTCCCTGGAACACCGCGACGTTAACTCTGACGGCAAGGTAACAGCCAAGAAGATCAGCGCCGGCGAAGCTGTCGGCGTCAAGGCACCCTGGAAATATGGTCCGTACCAGACCACCGAAGAGGCGTTCAAGCGCCGCGGTCGTCCGGTCGAGGAGTTCTCCCAGATCGTCGGCGCCGACGTCGCTGATGCGACCCTGGAAGGCTTCATCCGGTACGCGACTGCTGGCCTGCGTGCCGCCATCGGCTCCAACGCCGATATGGTGGTTTCGGCCAACATCGAAACCGATGGTAAGAAGACGCTGACTCGCGGTATGCGCAAGTTCGGCGATAAGTTCGGCCGTATTGCTCTGTGGGTCATGCACTCCAGCGCCTACTTCGACATCGTCGACGAAGCCATCACCAACAAGATCTACGAAGAAGCTGGCGTCGTGATCTACGGTGGCCTGCCAGGCACTCTGGGCAAGCCTGTACTGGTGACCGACACCGCGCCGGCGGATGTGATCTTCGGCCTGCTGCCGAACGCCGTAACCATCACCGAGTCGCAGGCGCCGGGCTTCCGTTCCTACGAAGTGAACGACGAAGAAAACCTGAGCATCGGCTACCGCGCGGAAGGCACCGTAAACATCGATGTGCTGGGTTATAGCTGGAAAGCCACCACTGGCGGTTCCAACCCAACCCTGGCTGCCGTCGGCTCCGCTGCCAACTGGGTCAAGCATGCGGGCAGCAACAAAGTCACCGCCGGCGTGATGATCACGCTGACCGCAACGCCTCCTGTTACTGGCGGTTAAGCCTCAAACTCAACGTGCGGTCAGAAATGGCCGCCTTGGAGAAACACATGGAACTGACTTACAGCAACCAGCTGAGCGGCTTCGACCCGGAGAAGCGTTACCGCAATCCGGAACACTTCGATAAGCCCGAAGCGGGTGTGACCAGCGTGCTGGTGATTGGCGATTGGCCGAGCGTGGTTAATGCGTACGAAGCAGCCGGCATCGATGTGTCGGTGAAGGAAGCCAAGCGGGCGCAGATTGTTGGTGCGGGCAACCAAGCCGAGCTGGAAAAGGTGATCGCGGCTTTGCGTGCTGAGCATGGATCGATCCAGATCCTTGTTGACGGCCTGGAAGCTGGCGAAATCCATCGTCCAGAGTCCGGCGAACTGGCGTTGCGCTTGTTTGACGTGCTGGGCACCATCCATGCTTCGGTTGATGAGTTGACCACTGAACGTGACGGCCTGGTCTTGACTGTCGACGCACTTCGCGGAGAGGTTGAAGCGCTGAAGAAGTCTGCCCTCACGCCGCCGGCTGATGAGACCGGTGAAATCGCGGCGCTGAAAGCAAAGCTCGACGAAGCCAAGATTCAGTATCGGGCCAACGCCTCCAAAGAATCCCTGGAAAAGCTCGTCGCTGAACTGCCCAAGGAGTAATACTGATGGCTATCGGTGATCCGGCGGCCAATCTTAAAATCATTCCAGCGAGTTGACGCATGAGACTCATCATCGAGGACGGCACCGGCAAGCCTGATGCCGAAAGCTACGCGAGTGCTGAGGACCTGGCCATGTACGCCGTAAAATTCGGTACGGTCATCCCCGCTGGCGTTCCCGAGCAGGAAGCGCTGCTACGCCGGGCCGCCTTGGCGATGGATGGCATGACCTGGAAGGGGCGCAAGATGAACAGCGAGCAGGCCTTGTCCTGGCCGCGCCGGGAAGTGCTGTTGGATCACGAGATCAAGCCGAACAACTACCTGCCGGCGCGGATCCAGTACGGGCAGATGGCCTTGGCCGCTGAGATTCATCAGGACGACATCGACCCAATCGATAAGCGAAAGGGCGCTGTGACGCTGGAGCGTGTCGAAGGCGCGGTAACTCGCGAATACGCGACTATTCCGAACACTAGCGGCCGACTATTGCCGGCAGCGCCGGATCGGCCGAGTGCAACCCAGTTTGCCGACTACTTACAAAAGCGCGGGCTGTTCGCAGTGCGTGCGTAGTGATAGCATTTAGCCTTCATTCACAAAAGGAGGCTGCAATGACACTTCGATTGACTAGTACGGATGCTGAAGCTTGGGATGAGTTCGCTGCAGCGGCACTTAATGGCTACATTCGTTTGAACATGGCTTACAAAGATGCGGTGCCTTTGGCTGCCGATGCTGCTGATGCACTGCTTGAGCAGCGTATCAAGCGACGCAAAGCTCACGGCGATTACGTGTCCGGAAAGTCCTAAAGTAAAGCCCGGCCATCGCGCCGGGCTTTTTACATCAGGAGCCACCATGGCCTTTTACGACGAAATGGCCGTGATGGCTCTGGAGATGATCACAGAGTTCGGCCAGCCCGTGACCATCAGCAAGACGGAGCCGGGCGAGTACGACCCGGATATCGGCGGCGAAGCGCCAGGCGCCACTGTTGAGCAAACCGCCCAGGGCATCCTGCTAGACTTCACCGGTATCGAATTCCAGAACAACAGCCTTATCAGGCAGGGCGACAAGAAGCTGAAGATCGCCGCGCAGGGCTTGGCCTGGGAACCGGGCTTGCTGGACAAGGTGGTCACTCAGGGCCGCACTTGGGCCATCGTTCCGCCGCTGAAAGAGGTAAACCCCGCTGGTACGCCGATCCTCTACGAATTACAGGTGCGCTCGTGAGCCGGGCAGGCGCCGGACAGTCCGGCAGCTTCGCTCTGAGCCTGGCCGCATTCGCCGCCCAGGCTACCGAAGCCCTCGACGCAAGCCTGCGCGAGATCATCATCGAGGTCGGTAGCAGCCTGATCCGCATGTCCCCGGTGGGTAACCCGGAGATCTGGGCCCAGAACGCTGTGGCAACCCAGTACAACAAGGCTGTCGATGACCACAACAGCGCGCTGCGTAGCGATCCGGCCAACCTCACGAAGGCGGGCAGGCTAAGGCCAGGGCGCAAGGTGCACGACGGCATGGACATCGTCGCACCAGCAGGCTACGTCGGCGGCAGGTTTCGCGGTAACTGGATGTTTAGCATCGGCACCCCGAACAACGCCACGACCGAAGAGGTTGACCCTACGGACGCCAAGTCAACGGCGCGCATCACTGCTGGAGCTATCGAATTCAAGGCAGGCGACACCTGCTACATCACCAACAGTCTCGGCTACGCGATCCCGCTGGAGTTCGGCCATTCGACCCAGGCGCCCGGCGGCATGGTCCGGGTAACCGTGGCTCGCTTCCAGCAGATCGTGCTGGAGGCCATCAGGAACAACCAGGTATGAGTCACGCAATCATCGCTTCGATCTACGAGGCAAAGCTCATCGCCTGGAACGCTGCCAGGTCGGAGAAGTTGAAGATCGTCTTCGAGAACACGGCCTACACGCCAGCAGCGGGCGAGACCTACCTGCGGGCTTTCACGATCCCGGGCGACACCGCCAGCAACACGCTCGGCGGTGATCATCGGCTGTTCACCGGCGTGTTCCAGGTGAGCATCATCGCGCCGGCGGGCACGGGCAAGACCAAGACGAATCCGATTGTGGCTGAGTTGACAGGCCTGTTCCCGCTGTATGTGCGCGACACGAAGAACGGCTTCGTTGTCACGCCCATGACGCCGGTAGATCAGGGTCCAGGTATCACCGGCGACTCCACCTACACCGTCCCGCTGTCGTTCTCATACCGGGCCGACACCACACCATAACCCGCCCGTTGGGCAAATCCTGAACCCGCCATGTGCGGGTTTTGTCATTTCTGCAAAGAGGAAAACCCATGTCGATCTACTTCCCCAACGGGGCAACACTGGCGATCTCAACCGGCTTTGCTGCCGCTAAGTTGATCTCCGCCATCAGCAACGCTAATCCGGGTGTGGCCACGGCCCTGGCCAATGGGTTCGCCAACGGTGACATCCTGCTGGTTACTTCGGGCTGGGAGGACATCAATGAGCGAGCCGTGCGCGTGTCCAACGCCGCGGCCGGCGCCTTCACGCTGGAAGGCATCGATACCTCGAACGTTGCATTCTTTCCGGACGGCATCAGTGCGGGCACCGCCAAAAAGGTCACCGGCTGGGTTGCGGTGAACCAGGTGATCGGTAACTCGATGTCTGGCGGTGAGCAGCAATACTGGACGTATGCACCGCTGGAGGCTCGCCGAGACAAGCAGATTCCGACCACCAAGAATGCCCAGGCGTTTGCGTTCCAGCTGGCCGATGACGACAGCCTGGCTTGGTACGACGAACTGGACAAGGCTGATCGTGAGAAGGAAGTGCGGATTTTGCGGATGTCTCTGCCGAACGGTAAAACGATCTACTACGCCGGTTACCCGTCGTTCAACAAAACACCAACGCTGGTGCGCAACGAGGGTGCTGCTGTGACGTTCGGCTTCACCATCAACGCCGAGATTACGGCGTACCGCGCGCCAGTGGCTGCTGGCGGGGGTAGCTGATCATGGCGAAGTTCAAGATCGCGCAAGGCGCTACCTTCAAGGCTGATGTGGAGATTCCGCGCGTTGGCGGTGCATTCATCAAGGTGCCGTTTGAGTTCAAGTATCGGAACCGCAATGAGCTGGCGGCCTTGTTTGCGGGGTGGCAGCAGCGGGCGAAGGACGATCAGGAGGCTTTCAAGGCCAAAGCTGACGATCTGACCCTGGTGGATATCACTGATGCGGACATTGAACGCCAGGTCGACCAGGTCCAGGCATTGGTTGAAGGCTGGGGGTTTGACGACAAACTGAGCCCTGAGTCGATCCGTGCGCTGGTGGAAACATCTGCCGGCGCCGGTGAGGCCATTGTCGCGGCCTACCAGGCGGCTTACGCGCCGGCACGCACGGGAAACTGATCCGCGTCGCACGCGCCCTGTATGAGCCACCTCCGAGTGCCGAGCAGTTGGCGGCATTCGGTCTTGACGCCTCGGACATGGAAGAGGCGTTCGAGGTGTGGCCGTGTGTTTGGCCTTCATTCCGCCTATTCGACGGCCTCTCTACTCAGTGGCGCACCGGCGCGTGCGGCGCGACCGGCATTGATTACACCGCAATCACCAGCGTTGCCGAGCTCATCGGCATGAAGAAAAAACAACTCAGAGAGATCTTCCCCGACCTTCAAGTAATGGAGGCCGAGGCGTTGCTCGTTATGTCTGAGCAATCGAAATAATGGAGCACTCATGTCTACGATCGCTGAGCTTGGCATTGCGGTAAATTCAGGCGAAGCGGTCAAGGCCACCTCCGACCTGGAGAATCTCGCACAGGCCGGCGCCAAGGCTGAGAAAGCGGCCGATGGTGTATCGGCCGGCTTCGACAAGGCGGCGACTGCAACGGCGGATTTGTCGGCGTCTGAGCGCAAGCTTTCCGAGACGCTCGACGAAGCCAAGGCCCGGCTTCTGGCAACGGCGAAGGTCTCCCTGGAGTCGAGCGAGTATTACCAGCGCCTGACCACCAGCGTGAACACCAACGCATCCGCCATGGAGTCGTCGGGATCGTCGGTAAGCAGTCTGGCTTCGCTTCAGCGGCGCTTGCAGGCTGAATCGGATGCGCTTGTAGGCTCGACTGATCGTCAGGCCGAAGCAACCAAGAAGGCCGCCGCGGCTACCGGCGTTCAGGCCGAGGGTCTGCAAGAGCTGCTCGGCAAGCTCAACCCAACAATGGCCGCGCTCGACAAGCTCGATCAGCAGCAGGCGCAGTTGCAGAAGTACAAGGCCGCCGGCGTCATTGATGCCGACACCTTCCGCGAGTACTCGACACGCATCGACGCGTCCCGGCAGAAGCTGGGCGAATTCGATGAGGGGCTTCGGAAGACCGGTATCAGTTCGGGGCAGACGCAGGCGGCGCTTCGGCAATTGCCTGCGCAGTTCACGGACATCTTCACCAGCCTGGCGGGCGGGCAGAACCCGCTGATGGTACTGATTCAGCAGGGCGGCCAGATCAAGGACTCTTTCGGCGGCATTGGCCCGACGATGGACGCCCTGAAAGACAAGTTCCGGTCGTTGTTTTCTGGTGGCGCCGGCGCTGCTGTGCTGGGGGAATCCCTCGCAGGTATCGCCTCAGGGGCGAAGGACACCGCCGAGAACGCGGGCGAGGCAAGCGAGAGCCTGTCGGACCTGGCTGAAAGTTCGAACACTGCGGCAGAAGCTGCGGAAAACGCCAAGAAGGCATATGGCGCACTCCCACCAGCGGTAACCGGCGCATCCCTGAGCATCATGGGGATGGTTGCGGCAGTAGCCGCTGCGGCGGCAGTCGTAGGCGTTCTGATCTACGGCTACAACAAGGGCAGCCAGGAGGCTGACGAGTACAACAAGGCACTGATCCTCACCGGCAACTACGCCGGCACCTCTGCTGATCAGCTGGCAAACCTGGCTCGCCAAGTCAGTGCAACGAATGGCACTACGGGAGAGGCCGCTGCCTCACTCGCCAAGTTGGCGGGTAGCGGCGTGGTTGCGGGCGAAAGTTTCGGCATTATCGCCGAGGCTGCTGCGGCTATGGAGGATGCAACCGGGAAGTCCGTCGACGCAACCATTGCCGAGTTCGTCAAGATCGCCAAGGACCCGGTTGCGGCTGCAAAGGAACTGAACGACCAGTACAACTTCCTCACAGCCTCCGTCTACTCGCAGATTGTCGCGCTAAAGGAACAGGGCGATACGGTAGGCGCAGCCGACCTGCTGACAAAGACCTACGCAGAAACTATTCAAACCCGAAGTGGTGAAATTACCCAGAATCTCGGCCTGATAGAGCGAGCCTGGAAAGGCATCAAGGACGCCGCAGCCGGAGCGCTGGACGCGACATTGAATGTTGGTCGAGCACTCACCATGGAGGAGCAGGCCCAGGCGATCAGGGATCGTCTTGCAAATAATCGAGGAAAGGGCGGCCGGGCTGCTGCTCTTGGCCTGGAAACCAGAGATACCGCCAAGGACCAGGCTGCCCTGAATCTTCTTGAGCTTCAGATTGAAGCCGAGAAATCGAAAACGGGTTACCTGGGGGAGCAGGCGCGAATCCAGAAGGAGGGCATTGCTGCTGAGCAGCGCCTCAAACAAATCAGCGACTCAACGCTCAGCAATGCCGAGAAGCGAGACAAGCTGACCAAGGCGTATTTGCGCGACGTCGAGGTGCTGAAAAAGGCGAACCCTGATGATCCTAAGGTCCAGGCCGACTATGTCGCCAAGACCCTCCAGAACATCAAGGACAAGAACAAAGACCCCAAAACTGCGTCGGCCGGCGCTGTAGACCTCACGGCATACAACGATGCGCAGAACGCACTCAGGGGCATTCAGGACGAATACGCTAACACCCAGAAGCAGTTGGACGCCGCGCAGAAGGCCGGGCTGATCTCGCAAGCTGATTACGCGACACAGCGTGGAGTTTTGATCCGCGCCGAAAAGGATAAAGTTACCGCCGGCTACGAAGCCGAGATTGCGGCCCTTGAAGCTGCACAGGGCAAGAAAACCACTACAGCCGCGCAAAGCATCCAGCTGGACCAGAAGATCGCTGACGCGCGCGCAGGGATGGTCAAGACGCAGAAGGACGCTGACAGCCAGCTTGAAGTGTTGGCGACAAGCGAAACCGGGCGCCTGGCGAAGCAGGAGCGGGCGATCACCGCCTACGTGCAGGCTCTGGCTCAGCAGCAACGAGCCCTGGAACTTGCCGGCCAACGTGCAGTGCTCGGCGTGGGCCAGGGTGACCGCCAGAGCGCGCTCAACAGCGAACTGAACAGCCAGCAAGACCGGTTCGCTCAGCAGTCGCTGGAGTTGGCCAATCAGAAATCTGACCCGTCGCGCAACATGTCGGAGGAGGAGTTCAATCGTAAGTCGCAGGCGCTCGCAGACGCGAACAAAGCGGCGACCGACCAGATCCGGCAGAACTACGCAGATGTGGAGGCTGCCCAAGGCGACTGGACGAGGGGCGCGACGTCGGCCTGGGACAATTATCTGGATTCGGCGAAGAACATTGCCGGTCAGACTAAAAGCCTGTTCGGCAACGCCTTCAGCAGCATGGAGGACGCAGTCGTCAACTTCGCAATGACCGGTAAGGCATCGTTCTCGGACTTCGCCAAGTCGATCCTTGCGGACATGGCGCGCATTGCTACCCGCCAGGCGAGTTCGGCATTGCTGAGCAGCTTGGTGGGCGCAACGGCCAGCTACTTCGGTGGCGGCGGTGGTTCTGGCGGCGCAAGCCAGGCCGGGTACACCGGTACCGACCTTTCAAACTTCACCCCGGGCAGCATTCAGGCCAAGGGTGGCGCCTGGTCGGGCGGTGTGCAGATGTTCGCCGACGGCGGCGCCTTCACCAACTCAATCGTCAGCAAGCCCACGGCGTTCGGCATGGCCAACGGCAAAACCGGGGTCATGGGCGAGGCGGGCGACGAGGCAATCATGCCGCTCACCCGCACAGCCAACGGCAAGCTGGGTGTTTCTGCGGTCGGAGGCGGCGGTGGCGGGGTAAACCTTAGCCTCAGCATGCCGATCATCCTGACGGACCAGGAGGCCGGCCGCCCGGACGGCGCCGAGTTCGACGCCGAAATGTTCCAGCGCAACATGGAGTCGCGCACCCGGCAAATCGCAATAGAAGAGATCGCCAAGTCTTGGCGCCAAGGCGGCGTGAGCAGCCGAAACGTAAAAGGATGATTTATGGCAATCGAGCGATTCACCTGGGCCACTGAAAAGGGCGTCGAGGGTGATATCAAGCAGCGCGTACGCACCAAGCAGTTTGCCGACGGCTACGCGCAGTCGACCGAGGACGGGATCAACAACAAATCCCAGTCTTGGCCGGTAACCTTCACCGGCATGAAGAGCCGCATCAAGGACATCATGGACTTCATCGACCGGCACAAGGGCGCAAAGGGCTTCCTCTGGGAGCCGCCCCTGGGCGACCTTGGTCTCTACAAGTGCAACGGCTACAAGCCAGTGCACCGCGGCGGCCAGGTATACGCCATCACCGCGACCTTCGAACAAACCTTTCACCCCTGAGATAACCACCCATGGCACTGATCACGGACATCCAGAAACTGGAGCCCGGCGCCGAAATTCGCCTGTTCGAAATTGACGGTACCGAATACGGCGCGGGTTACTTGCGCTTTCACGGTCACGCCATCCCGCACACGCCCGAGGAGCTGCTGGCCTACGAGCATTCGGAGGAGGACCTGCCGGCCAAGTCGATTTGGTGGCAGGGCGCAGAGTACGCGGCCTGGCCGGTGCAGATTGAGGGTATCGGGTCCAATAGCGACGGCACGGCCACCAGGCCGACGTTCGCCGCCGGCAACATCAACGGGCGCGTCACTGCGTTGTGCCTGGCCTTCGAGGACATGCTGAAGTTCAAGCTGACTGTTCGCGAGACCCTGGCCCAGTACTTGGACGCGGCCAACTTTCCCGAAGGCAACCCAGCGGCCGATCCGACACAGGAAGGGCTGGAGATCTGGTACATCGACCAGAAAACCAGCGAGGACGGCGAGGCAGTGGTCTGGGAGCTGTCGTCCCCGGGCGAGATCGATAACCACGGTCTACCCGGGCGCCAGATGACGACCTTCTGCCACTGGGCCATGACCAATGGTTACCGGGGGCCGGACTGCGGCTATACCGGTGCGGCCATGTTCGACGACGAGGACAACCCCACGGACGACCCGGCCAAGGATCAGTGCAAGGGTTGCCTGTCGTCCTGCAAGTTGCGCTTCGGCGAGAACAACGAACTTTCCTTCGGCGGATTCCCTGCCGTGTCCTTGATAGCCAGGAGCTGACCATGCGCAAGCACATCATTGCGGCGATCCAGGCGCATGCGGCAGCGGAGTATCCGCGCGAGTGCTGTGGACTGCTGCTGGCCGTAGGGCGGGCGCAGAAGTACTTCCCGTGCCGGAACACCGCCACGGAGCCGAGCGAAGAGTTTCGGCTTGATCCTGAGGACTACGCTGCGGCGGAAGACCTGGGCGAGGTGATCGGCATTGTCCACTCGCACCCGGACGCAACCAGCCGGCCCTCACCTCATGACCTTGCCATGTGCGAAGCCACGGCTTTGCCCTGGCACATTCTCAGCTGGCCCGAGGGCGACCTGCGCACGATCACGCCAACGGGCAGCACGCCGCTGCTCAAGCGTCCGTTTGTCCACGGCGCATGGGACTGCTGGCAGGTCTGCGCTGACTGGTACCAGCGTGAATGGGGGATTGAATTTGAGGCCTTCCAGCGCACCGATGGCTGGTGGGAGAGTGCAGAGAACGCCAGCCTGTACGAGAAGCACTACGAGGCAGCGGGCTTTGTTCGCGTCGACCGGCCGCAGCGCGGTGATCTGATCGTCATCTACGTCGGACGGACGGTTCACCCGAACCATGCAGGAATCTACCTTGGCACCGATCCGGCGCTACCAGGTGAAGAGTCGGGCGTTTTTGGGCCTGGTCCGTTCCTGCTCCACCATTTGTACGGCAGACCGTCCGAGATCATCGTCTATGGCGGGCCTTGGCATGATAGAACGCGCCTGATCCTCAGGCACAAAGACGCAAAACAACCATGACGCGGCAGGGCCGCCGGAGCAGGGTATGCAAGCCACGCAACGCTACATACTGACCATTCACGACCTTTTCGCCATTACCGATGGCGGTATCTGTGGAGCAGATGCGGAAGTGGCCATTCTGGATGGCGGTGTTGAGATTGACCGCATGAAATTCTCCGGAAAGTGCCAGAGCAAAGGCGGCTACAGTCGCAGCTACCATGGCAAGTCAGGGCTTCAGGCGGCGCTTGTATTTGGTCCTGGCAGAATTGAGTTTGGTTTGGCGCAGGCGGTTGCTATCTAGGTTCCTCGCCACCGCCCATAAACTCATCGGTTCCTAGTCTGTGCGATCCATACTTCACAGTGTGACCATCACCTAGGCGATCAGCCTCAATCTCTGCGACCTTCTTGTCGGCGTAGATATCAACGAAGCTCCATGGATCATTGCGACCCACGGCCCATCCCAGTACCCATCCAGGCATATCCGGGTCTGCTGGAAGATTTTTCACGAGACTTCTGACTGACATGACCATTCCTTGGTAATTGAAAGCGCAACGCTACTACGGCTATCGTCAAGCGAGTTACTGGCATTCCATCCACGCTGGATGCCTGGACAGGATCAGGATAATCTCTGCCCATTTACATGAGGGATCATGATGAAGGGCAGGATCGCATCAATTGTTTTCGCGGGGGCTTGGCTAATCTCCAGTTCGAGCGCTTGGTCCTGGACGAGGGTCGGGGATAAAGTGAAGTTTTCTGAGGCAGAGTTGAGTATCTGCCGGTTGTTTGAGCATGACGCAGCTGTAGTTATTCTCAACCGGCAGGAGGGTTACGCGCTTGATTTCGAAGATCGTTTTCCTCCCTCTGTGATACAAATGCGTATGCGTCATGACATGATTTTTGAGGCGAACGCCATTCCCGTTGAGAGCAGCCCTGAGAAGAGAATGGCGGTCGGCGAAAAGTTCACCAAACGTTTCCTTGGCAAGTGCTTTCGTTTTTTCTACGAAACCGACCCGCCTGGGAAGTATTAGGTTTGTGCTGCCTTTTTGCATCAATCCCCTAGTGCTACAGTCCCGCCAAACCAAAGAGGGAACGACATGCGAATTTTGATAGCGGCGGTAGCGGTGGCGATGCTTGCGGGGTGTGCAACGCTGGAAGAACGTCGGGCGAAGGGGCCCCAGGAAACGTACACGACCACCAAGGATGTTGATACTGTATCGCGATGCGTTTTCTTTGGTCGGCAGAACTACACTTGGTATGGTCAGCCAATGAGCGTACTGATACAGCCAAATCAATACGGCGGAAGTACCATTTCCAGCGGGGATTTCTTCACTGGTGTAGTTCAGAAAGCTGGCAAGACCCAGATCAAATACTTCGGGATGAGAGGGACCATGAATACCGACCTGAAAGCCCTTTCTAAAGCTTGCATCTGATTGGTATCGAATTCATCTAAACCCGCTCCGGCGGGTTTTTTGCATCTTCTCTCAGTGCTACAGTCCCGCCAAACCAAAGAGGGAACGACATGCGGATTTTGATAGCGGCAGTAGCGGTGGCGATGCTGGCGGGGTGCATGGCTCCGACGATGAACGAGGCTCGCCAGGAAGGTCCTTACAAGGTGCTGACCTCGCAGAAGTCCGACGCCGCGCTGGCCAAATGCGTTCAGTACGAATGGCAGAACCAGCCAATCTTCGGCGGCGCGCCGGGGGCCACACTTCAGCCAGGGCGCGACACCGGATATACGGTATTCACTGAGGGCTCCCAGTACTTCGTTGATATTCAGCCCAAGGGGTCGGGTTCCGAGGCGAAATACTATGTGGTGGTCGGTAACTGGATCGCCAATAAAAGGCTTACCGCGCTGCAAGGCTGTCTGTAGCGGCGCATCAAATTGTTCAAGGCTCGCTTCGGCGGGCTTTTTTATTGCCTGGAGAAAAAGCACATGGCGGCACTTGCCATCAATTATCAGCCTATGACCACGATCCTGCTCTATGGCCAGCTCCGGCAGTTTGGTCGGTCCTTCCGGATGGCAGTGAGGACACCGGCCGAGGCCGTCAAGGCCTTGTGTGTGCAAATACCGGGTTTCGAGCGCTTCCTGTCCAATGCCAAATCCCGGGGTATCGAGTTCGCCGTATTTCGCGGGGCTACGAACCTGGCAGAAAAGGAACTGGGGTTTGTCGGCGAAGGGGATATCCGAATTGCACCTGTCATCACTGGCAGCAAACGCGCAGGGGCACTCCAAACCATCATCGGGGCTGTGCTGATCGTTGTCGGCGCGGTGATTACCGGTGGCACCTTCGGCGCAGGCGCTCCGTTTGGTTCGGCCTTGATCATGATGGGGGGATCAATGGTGTTGGGTGGCGTAATTCAAATGCTCAGCCCCCAGGCCGGCGGACTTAAGACCAGCGCTTCGCCAGAGAACACCCCGGGCTATGCCTTCGGTAGCGCCAAGAACACCACGGCATCCGGTAACCCGGTACCGCTCTGCATTGGCGAGCGCCGCTGGGGTGGAGCAATCATCAGTGCCGCCATCTACGCAGAAGACCAGATGTAGCCAATACCTGAAACACAGCAGCCGCCCATGAGGCGGTTTTTTATTGCCTGGAGAAAAGCATGGGCGCAGCACGCAAGATTGATATCCACGGCGCCAAGGGCGGCGAAGAGAAACCAAAAACGCCAACTGAGGCCCCGGACAGCCTGCGCTCCGTTGCCATCGCCAAAATGTTGATCGCCATAGGGGAGGGCGAGTTCGAGGGTACGCCAACTGCCCAGGACATTTATCTCGACAACACCCCGCTGCAAGATCCTCAGGGCAATATGAACTTCCCGAACGTGAAGTGGGAGTGGCGCACCGGTGCGGTGGACCAGACCTATATCCAGGGTATCCCTTCGGTAGGGAACGAAACCACGATTGGCACCGAGCTGCGTAGCGGCACGCCATGGGTTAAGTCCATCAGCAACACCCAGCTTTCCGCCGTGCGCGTGCGCTTCGCCTGGCCAGCGCTTCAGTCCGTAGACGCTGGCGGCAACATCAACGGGTACCGGATCGAGTACAAGGTTGAACTGGCAACCGACGGCGGCGCTTACCAGCAGGTGCTGAGCGAAGCTGTCGACGGCAAGACCACCAGCGTGTACGAGCGCACTCGCCGCATCGATTTGCCGAAGGCTACTTCTGGCTGGCTGATGCGCATCACGCGCCTGACGATCAACCAGAACAACAACAAAATCTCCGACACGATGCAAATCGCCGGCTTCACTGAGGTGATTGACGCGAAGATCCGCTACCCGAACACCGCGCTGCTCTATATCGAGTTCTCTGCTGAGCAATTTCGCAGCATCCCGGCTGTGACGGTGGGCTGCAAGGCTCGAAAATGGTCGGTACCGAGCAACTATGATCCGGCATCTCGGACATACAGCGGCGTGTGGGACGGTACCTTCAAGGAGTCCTACACCAACAATCCGACCTGGGCGACGCTCGGCATCACCACGAACGACCGCTTCGGTCTCGGCCGCCGCATCAAGCCGTGGATGGTCGACAAGTGGGAGCTGTACCGCATCTCGCAGTATTGCGACCAACTGGTGCCGGATGGGAAGGGCGGCATGGAGCCGCGCTTCATCTGCAACCTGAACCTGCAGAGCAAGGCTGATGCCTGGTCCTTGCTGCGTGACATCTCGGCGATCTACCGGGGGATGACCTACTGGGCCCAGGGACAGGTCTTCACGCTGTCGGATATGCCGCGCGCTACAGACTTCGACTTTGCTTACACCCGGGCGAACGTCATTGATGGCAAGTTCACCTACTCGAGCGCATCGGAGCGCACCCGCTACAGCCGGGCGCTGGTCAGTTACGACAACCCGCTGAACAACTACGACACTGACGTCACGGCCGTGACCGACCAGAAGCTGCAGCGGCGCTACGGCGATAACCCGCTGGAGATCAGCGCCATCGGCTGCACGCGTGAGTCGGAGGCACAGCGCCGCGGAAAGTGGGCGCTGCTTACCAACTCCAAGGACCGGGCTGTTACCTTCAAGGTGGGCCTCGACGGGCGTATCCCGCAGCCTGGCTATGTAATTCCGATCGCTGACGAACTGCTGGCGGGCCGGCCCGTGGGCGGACGTATCTCGTCGGTTAATGGCAAGGTCATCACCCTCGATCGCGACACTCAGGCCAAGCCAGGTGACCGGCTGATCCTCAACCTGCCCGACGGCAAGTGCGAGGGGCGCACCGTGCAATTGGTCAGCGGCCGGCAGGTCACTGTTACCACGGCGTATTCCGTGGCGCCTGAGCGGGAGCTGGTGTGGGCGCTCGACGCCGACGACCTGGCCATCCCGCTGTACCGGGTGACCAGCGTTTCCCGGCCAGAGCCTGGCGTGTTCGAAATCTCGGCCGTGCAGTACGACCCGAGCAAGTTCGCGCACATCGACACCGGCGCTCGGCTGGAAGAGCGGCCGATCAGCGTTATTCCGATCACCGTGGTTCCGGCGCCGGCGAGCGTCACGCTGACATCCAGCTACGCCGTGAACCAGGGCATCGCCATCAGCACCATGAACATCTCGTGGCCCGCTGTGAGCGGTGCGATCGCCTATGACGTGGAGTGGCGCAAGGACAGCGGCAACTGGATCAAGGTGCAGCGCACCGGCTCGACCAGCGTCGACGTCACCGGCATCTACTCGGGCGCCTACGTGGCCCGGGTACGCTCGGTGAGTGCGTTCGAAATCTCGTCGATCTGGAAAAGCTCAAACCTGACCAACCTGGAAGGGAAGGTCGGCCTGCCGCCGGCGGTGTCGTCCCTGACCACCACCAGCGAGCTGTTCGGCATCGGCATCAAGTGGGCTTTCCCACCTGGCGCTGAGGACACCCAGCGGACCGAACTGTGGTATGGCCCTGCAAACGATCTGGGAGCTTCTACCAAGTTGGCCGACCTGGCGTATCCGCAGGCTGACTACCGCATGCAGTCGCTGTTGGGCGGCGCGCAGTTCTTCTTCTGGGCACGCCTGGTGGACCGCACCGGCAATATCGGCCCGTTCTACCCGTTGGTGAATGGAGTCATGGGGCGGGCAAGCTCGAACGCCAGTCCGATCTTGGAGCTGATCGCCGGTCAGGTTGGCGAAACGGAGTTGGCCAAGGAGATTCTGGATGAGATTGAGCTGATTTCGGGTTCTGGCCCCGGATCGGTAAATGACCGCCTGGAGAAAGCTAAGCAGGAACTGGAAGACCTGATCGACCAGGTCACGGACGCCCTGGTGTACGTTCCGGAAAATACCTACACCGCCAGCCAAATCGTTCGCCAGGGCCAGTACCTGTACCAGGCAGTCAAGGACGTGCCGGTGGATACGCCGCCGCCCAATGCCGAGTTTTGGTTCAACATGGGCACCATCGCCGAAACAACTCAGGCCATGGCGCTCCAGATCCAGCAGAACAAGGCCTCAATCGACACCGTGGACGGCAAGGTAACGGCTCAGGCATCGGCACTGCAATCGCTTCAGGCAAGTTGGCGCGAGGATGACGGGGAGGGCTCACTTTCCGATGCGCTTCAAAACTGGGATGCAGCGGCGAAGTTCGCGCAGCAGGTGAAAGTGCAGGCCTCCGACAACTTGGCCATGGTGGAACGCACCACGCTGCTGGACGCAGCGGTCGGGGAAAACAAGGCCGGTTTGTCCACGCTGGAAAAGGTGATGGCCACCGACAAACTGGCAACCGCGGAGCGTATTGATCAGCTTAAAAGCAACGTTGACGACAACTCGTCGGCGGTCCAAACCGTCACCCAGTCTTTGGCTGATACCAACAAGGCGATCGCTTCGCAGTCCACCACACTGGAAGCTATTGCTGGTGGCGGGCGGGACGGTACGGATGAGGGTGATCTTGCCAGTGCGCTCAGTGAGTGGAAGAACACGGCATCCGTCCAGATAACGGCTAAGGCCCAGGCTGACACCAACGGCAAACTGTCCACGATGTGGGCGGTGAAGATGCAGGTAAATCAAAACGGGCAGTACGTGGCTGCCGGCATCGGCTTGGGCATTGAGCAGAACGCCGACGGCCTTCTGCAAAGCCAGTTCCTAGTGAGCGCTGACAGGTTCGCAGTGGTTAACACTCTGGCGGGCGGAGGATTCGTCACCCCGTTTGTAGTTCAAAATGGACAAGTTGTTATCGATACCGCGCTGATTAGCCGGGCGTTCATTCAGGAGATCGTGCTGGGAATGACTCTGCGCTCTGAGGCGGTTGACGCGAAAGGTCGGCCGCTTCTGGAAATCAACGTAAAGGCCGGAACGCTCACGCTGCGCAGTGCAGGGACTGGTGGGTCTTCGATGCTTAACAACGACGGCCTGACAGTACTTGATGCAAACGATGATCGCAGGGTCTTGGTGGGGAGGCTTGCCTAATGCCTGATTTTGGTCTTTGGACGTGGGCGCCTAGCAACGTTTCCCAGATCACACCGGCGTCTTTCACGATGCGAGTTGTGTATACCGGGATTGCGAATCCATTGGCTTCGGCTCCAGCTGAAAAATACTGGGACATACCTATTGTCGGTATAACTCCGGACAACTCTGCCGCGTTCTGCATACCAATTGGGGCGGTGGTCTCAGGTGATAGACAACTTGAGCCTGAAATTATTGTCGGCGCGGTGCGTGTATGGAGGACTATTCGAGGAGATCCCTATGGAACGTCATCGTCTACAAATACAAATATGCGCTTAGTTGTCGTGAGGTTTAAGTGATATGCCAGAGTCTTTCGGATTGCTTTACCAAAATGCCGGGGCAGATAGCCGGGTGATCTTAGATTCGGAGTTTTCACGGCTGAATACTATTTATTCCGGCACCTACGCGCCAAATGGGCCGAATAACATTGCTCAGGTGAATTTTCCTGCGCCGATCACGACTCAGGAACAACCCTTCGTGTTCATCCGCCCGGATGCGGCCGCCGGTATTATCGGGATGATGCCGGCCATCTATGGCAGCCCAGGTAATTGGACGGGTTTCGGGATCGGCCGGTACAACCGATACAGCATCTTGCCGGCCGGGAGTTGGTTTGTTGCTGGGTTTGGGGCGAAGCCAATCAGCGAGTATGGGCTCAGGCTGTTGGTGCCAGTTGAAAGCACCATATTCGACTCCGGTATGCCAAGCGCCCAATTTGTCCGGTCTACCAACACATGGGCCTATGCAGGGTTCGACTACGATTCACAAGGACTTACAAGATGTTACTTTGTTGCGCCGTTTTATTTGGGTGAGGGGGAGTATGTTCTGGTAAATAATATGTATATGCCGCTCATTCAATCCACGGTTATTTCGCCAAGGTCTCTATATCTGACTTGGGACTACCCAAACAGGCAATTGATTGCCATTACTGTTGGAAACACCGGCCCCACCTACTTAGGTATACCGGTGCTGATAGGGAAGAGTTCGGCATAGAGCCCTACGGCGTCGATATATATACCCGCTATGTGCGGGCTTTTTTTTGCCTGGAGATTAAATATGCCTTGGTATAAAACCGGCACTGTGTCTGTAACATCGAACTCAAACGCGGTTATTGGGTCGGGAACAGCCTTCCTCGCGAACAGCCGCGTAGGGGATGCATTTCTTGGTCCCGATGGTGGGTGGTACGAGATCACCAACATCGCCAGCAATACTGCGCTTTCCATCACGCCAAACTATCGAGGCGCCACCAATGCCACCGGCGTATACGCGCTGACGCCAGTGCAGGGCTACACGAAGGATCTGGCGGACCAGGCCAGAACCATGATCCAGCAGTGGGGTTCAACACTTGCTGGTCTCGGTTCGGTATCCACGGAAAACATTGTGCCTGTGGCTAAGGGCGGCACAGGCGGCTCGACTCAGGCCGCTGCGCGCACAGGTCTTGGCCTTGGCAGCGCTGCTGTAGCTGCGCTGGTCGGTACCGTTTCACAGTCTGGCGGCGTTCCGACAGGCGCAGTGGTCGAGCGAGGATCTAACGCCTCTGGCAGCTACACGAAGTTTGCCGACGGCACGATGATTTGTCGGGCAACGCTCACATTCACGCAACCGATGACCTTCGCCCAGGATGGTTTTTTCATCGGCGCGACTCCCGTATTCGGGTTCCCCGTGGCCTTCATCTCTCCGCCTGAGTTCACGCTCAATGCCCGGGCTATGACTGTCGTATCCCAGCCTAACGCAGTTACCGCAACCACATATCAAGGTCTGATTATGTCGATGACCTCCCGATCCATAACAGCGGAGTTCGTCATGATGGCGCAAGGAAGGTGGTTCTGATGATTATCAAGCTGATCCCGATTCGATCGGACGATGTGCTCACCGTCGCCAAGAAAGGCGACGTACTCACGATCAACGGCCAGGTTTTCGACTTCGGCCCGCTGCCAGAAGGCGCCAGGCTGCCGCCCGAGGCGATCGATTGCCCGCTGATCTTCCGCCCAGTCGAGCGCGTCAACGGTGACCTGATTGTCACGCTACAAATGGCCTATGCAGAGGATGCAAGTACGGCGGCTCTCTACCCGGCCGACATCATCAATCCCCCTGACGGCCATGTGAGGCTTCCAGTATGAATATCGACTACAGCATGGCGATCACCGCCGAGCAGCTCCAGGCCGATGACAGGAAAGCCGCTCTTGATTCAGCTGTGGCCGCCCGCCGTGCGGCCTACCTGTCTCAGTCAGATCCGTTGCGCTTGGAGGCTGACTACGACGCGCTTAGCAAAGGCACGGACCCTGATTACACCGCCTGGCTGGCGTCCGTAGCTGCAATTAAGGCGCGCTACCCGTTGCCGGATGTGACTGCCGCCTGACTGGTAGCCGAACACCTCTACCCGCCCCGAGCGGGTTTTTTATTGTCTGGAGAAAAGCATGCCGATCACCGAGCAGCAGCTGCTGCAAATACTCCCGAACG
Source organism: Pseudomonas sp. LBUM1641 (assembly GCF_059716235.1). NCBI lineage: Bacteria > Pseudomonadati > Pseudomonadota > Gammaproteobacteria > Pseudomonadales > Pseudomonadaceae > Pseudomonas > Pseudomonas sp. LBUM1641. The sequence goes on along the minus strand of NZ_CP166815.1, from coordinate 3,882,820 downwards.
CCGGCCGCAATGCCGGCGTTTTTGTTCCTGTACTGAATGTGGCCATGTCCAAGTACGGAATCGTTACTCGGCTGCGCATGGCCGCCTTCATCGCCCAGATCGGGCATGAGTCTGGGCAGTTCCGCTGGTTAAAAGAGTTGTGGGGGCCCACGGCGCAGCAAGCTGGGTACGAAGGGCGCGCCGATCTGGGCAACAAGTTGAATGGCGATGGCTTCAAATACCGTGGCCGTGGCCTGATCCAGGTCACCGGCCGCGCCAACTATGTGGCGTGCGGGGAAGCGCTGGGCCTGGACCTGGTCAATAAGCCTGAACTGCTCGAGCAGCCGCAGTACGCCGCAATGTCGGCGGCCTGGTTCTGGTCCTCCCGCGGGCTGAACACGCTGGCGGACCAGAGCGATTTCCTGAAGATCACCAAGCGCATCAACGGTGGCACCAACGGGCTGGCCGAACGCCAGGCTCTGTACGACAAGGCGCTGAAGGTGCTGGCGTGACGCCGGTGCAGAAGCTGGCGCTGATCCTGCTGGCCATGACCGTGAGCTTCGGCGCTGCCTGGCAGGTGCAGGACTGGCGGTATGACGGGAAGCTGGCAAAGCAGGCTGGGCAGTTCCAGACAGACCTCGACGCGATCGGCAATGCCGCTACCGCCCAGGCGCGCGCCGAGCAAGACAAGCGCCTGGCCACCGAGCAGCAACTGGCCGCCTCCGACCAACAACACATCAAGGAATTATCCGATGCCCAGCGCAACCAGGCTCTGCTGCGTGACCGCCTTACTACTGCTGATGTGCGGCTGTCAGTCCTTCTCGACGCCACGGATTCAGCCAGTGGCTGCGACGTGCCTACCGCCGCCGGCGCCGTCGGCGTGGTTCATGCAGCCCATCGAGCCCAACTTGACCAAGCGCATGCTCAACGAATTATCGCCATCACCGACGATGGGGATAACGCCGTGATCGCGCTGCGGGCGTGCCAGGCGTATGTCAGAGCTATTGCGCGCTGAGGGTGATGAGCTACGCTTTCCGCTTGAATGCTAAGGACGGCAATTTTCTATCAAAACTGACAGGCTATTATGGACAAGCAGCTGGCAGGTCTTTCATTTCTTTTGACGCTTGGATGGGTAATTGCTGTAGTGGGCGTCATGTGGTTTTTCGGTAGATGAAAAAACTGTAGGAGGGAACTTGCTCCGCATTCAATGGCTCCCATGAGTACACCCATTTGGATATGCAGTCATGAGCATCGGTGCAAGATTGAAATCTGAACGTCTGAGACTTGGATTGTCCCAATCTGCGATTGGTACGATTGGTGGAGTGGAAGTGAATGCTCAGGGACGGTATGAGAGCGGGATTCGGCTTCCGCGGGCGGATTACCTCGCATCGGTCGCGAAATCCGGCGTCGATATCCTGTTCGTGATCACTGGCAAACGCACCGAAAACGGTAACGCGGATTCGGTTAAAGCTGCTGAGGCATTGGACAGTGCGACAGAGTGCCTCGAAAAGGCAAAACAGCTGATGCACTGATTTATTTCTAATCTTTGAAGAGTGGCACGGTGATCAAGTACACAACTGCGCTGCCGCTCCTGATGACTCTCACGTGGGTCGTAGCAGCCGGATCGTGCATCTACGCGTTTTCGTAAATTCAGTCGCCCATGGGCTGTATTAAAGCAGGCCCTTTGTTCCGCACATTGCCCAAGGCCGTGTCGACCTTGAACCATTCGAAGGCCTCGGCCGGCTCGCCTTGGTGCAGCACCATCTGCTCGGCGCGCTCCTTGGGCGTGGCTGGGTCCAACCATTCCCGGGCCAGGTCCGGCGTCAGCACCACAGGGCGCCGGTCGTGGATGTCCACCATGCCGCCGGCGCTGTCGGCGGTGATGATCACGAAGCCGTCATGCTCGCCCGGGCCTTCGTCGGCATCGGGCAGGTGGCCTATGGCGGCGCACAGTACCGGCGCGCCATCCCGCCGGCGGATCAGGTACGGCTGCTTCTTCGGTCCGCCTTCGTCTACCCACTCAAACCAGTTGTCGATGGGCGTGATTGCCCGGTGCGGCCAGATCGCCCGGAAGAACGGGCCGTGGGCCACCTTCTCGACGCGGGCATTGATCGGCGCGGCGCGATCCTTGGCCCAGTGCGGTCGCCATCCCCAGCGCACCAGATCGGCGTGCAGCAGGTCGCCCTGCAGGTGGAGCAGGGCGACTTGGGTTGTCGGGGCGACGTTGTAACGCTCGAGCGGCAATTCACCGACGGAGTTCGCCAGTGCATTGGGCATGCTCAGCGCCGCAACGAAGTCATGAATGCCGCTGTACTGTGAAACTCTTCCGCACATAATCCTCTCCGCTCGTCGGAACCGGTGAACAGCCGCGCCCGGGCTATTCTCTGATTGTATGTAGCAACGCGGACTTCAAAATGGTGCATGTGTTTCACACAGCCTGGACAAAAAGGGACAGTCGGTATATGAGTTTTGTAAATGGGCGAAGCTCGCTCAACGATTTTGAAGTCGATTGCTGAGCATGGTCGGATTTAGCTAGTTAGCAATGAGGACTCTTCCGTCATGACACGATTACGTCCGCTCTGCTTGGCCTGATACATCAGCTGGTCAGCCTTCTCGAGCACAGCTGATACCGAATCGCCACCCGGACTCCATAGGGCTACTCCAAGCGAAACGGTGATGTGTCCGACGGTATCGATGTTCGCAGCCTCGATCGAAGCCCGCAGTCGTTCGGCGACATCAGTTGCAGTCCGAAGCGAACTATCCGGCAATAGTAATACGAACTCCTCTCCACCGACCCTGCATGGCAGGTCGTTGGACCGCGAGTTCTGCTTCATCAGGTTCGCGATGGCCCTCAGCGTTTCATCACCCACGCCATGGCCGAAGGTATCGTTCACTCGTTTGAAGTGGTCAATGTCCATGGAAATGACGGCGAATGTCTTGTCAGCATCCTGCCAGAGCGACAGGGTGTCCTGCATTGCTCGACGGTTGGCCAGTCCTGTCAGCGCATCACTTTGCGCTTGCTGGTTTAGCCTGCCGATCTTTTCCTCTAGCAGGGTGGTACCTTGCAACAGTGCTCTGCGAATCTGCCAGCTTTCGAAATATTGCGCCGGGATCGCGCTAATGCGCTCGTAGCTTTCAGGGGTGTCCAGTCGTTTGGCGCTATCTGCGAGCCTGGACAGCGGAGTGGAGATCTTCGCTCCCAACCACCAAATCAAAACGAGTCCGAACAGCGCAAGTGGGATTATGCCCTTAGCAACTTTGGACATCGTCTCTTGCAACATGGCTTTTATGTTTACGAGCGGCTGCTGCGAGATGACTCCCCACCGGCTGCTGGGAACTTTGGCGAAGCCCGCGAGCATTTCCACGCCATTGGCATCCATCGCCTGCAAGGTGCCGGCGTCTTTGCTCAAAGCTGCATCGGCGATCAGATCCTGTCCTGCGATGTTCCCAATTCGCTCGAGATCGGGGTGATAGAGTACCCGGCGGGTGCTGTCGATGAGATAGACGTGAGCCCCATCATGGCGGATATTTATGTCCATTAGCGCTTGAAGTGTATTCCTTTGTTCAAGTTGAATACTGCCCCCTACAAGGCCCAGGTACTCTCCTTTCGCGTTGAACACGGGCTGGGATATGAAGATCACCAGATTGCCGGCGATGGACTTGAAAGCGTTGCTGATTACCGGCGTGCGGAGCTTGAGTGGTTCCTTGTCTTGTAGAGTCTGGCCATTGAGGTAGAGGCTTTCGGGGGCTGACGCAATGATGGTTCCGGCAGAGTTGGTGATAAGCACGGAGTTGAAACTAGTGTCCTGCCCAAGCAATCGCTGGGCTTCTTCTGCCAGATTTTGCTGGTCGTTAAAGGCCTTACCAATCATGGCTGAACCATACTTCAATTTGTCGAGGTCGGAGTTCAGTACCTGCTCTACACTCGTCGCGATCCGGGAGGCATAGGCTTTGTTGACTTCTAGTGCGTTCTCAATCAATTCCTGCTTCTGAATCTTGAACATGACCCAGAAACTATTGGCTAGGGCTGCGATTGCAGAGAGCAGTACAAAGATTAGAATCAGGATGCGAAGGTTGAGTTTAGGCTTCGACCGAGTAGGCATTTTACGGAGTCCGGATGGGCAAGGGGATTGCAAACGATTTCGATAGAGCACCCGCCAGTTGGCTAATGCTCATTCGCTTCCATGCATCCTCAAGAAGTCTCCAGTTATGCCTCGAACATCGTCGAATGGGAGCAAGCGCATTAGGCGTTTATTCAGCCAGCCTACCGAGCTTGATCTCAATAGGCCGGCATGCGTGCTGGCTCACGTTATGGTGGTCAAATGACGGAATGCGAAATGTCTGGAGCAGTCGCAGGTGGCGTTTGGAGTATCGCAGGTGAGGGCAGAATAACTGGTGAATTCCAGATGTTGTTTGCACAACTAGGACGGCGCCAGACCTGACATGCGTTTCAGACGCACGATAAAAGACGCTTCTTCCCTGTGAAGCATGTCCGCCGCCAGACGCATCACTTATCAAAGCCCCTTAAAAAATATTCACATATGGTTCTTAGGTATTTTACCTATCCATGATGTTTACTTTTTTGATCCAGATCAATGAATGAGCGGTTACCCTATCACGCCAATTCAACAGTAGCTGTCGGTTAGCATTTGGGGAGCAGGCTCAGCTATTGTATTCGCCGGTCGCTTACCACTCTCTACACTGTAGACGCTGGCCCCGGGTATTCGTCATGGCAATCAATATCGAACAGATCAACGCAATGGAGGCGTGGTTTTCCCTCGGCAACGATCCGGACTTCATTTCAGCCACACCGGAGGAACGTTACGAGAGGCGACCGGCGCTGGCTGACGACATGAAAGAGCGTGACGTAATCGACAGCGGTGAGTGGCGGGAACTGACAGAAGAGGCAGTCGCAGCTTATGCCGACGAGTTAGTCTGAGGGTTCTTTCAGGCTCTTGAGCTCGGCCAGCAGCCGTTGATTTTCCCTGAGCAGGTAGTCGCGCTGCTCGGCAACAAGCTTAATGCTGAGAATGCCAGGCTCTGTGGACGCTCGCCTCACCTCGTCGAGTTCGACCAGTGCTGCGTTCAGTTCGCTCTCTGCCTTGGCCTTGCTTACGGCCAGCACATCATTCATCTGCACCAGGCCGGATATGTTTGCACGCGCCTTTCGTAGTTGCACCTGCAGGTCTGCGATCTCGTCCTCGATCATCGAGCAGTGGTGTTTGTACATTTCCAGGGGCGTAGGGCATCCAAGCCACCCGCAGGTGTCTTCGTCGATGTTCATGGAGTGTGGTTTCGAAAACTGTATGTGCATACAGTAATCGAGGTACGGTAATGCGCTAGTCGTCCGCCGACGAACTGCACGTTTACCCGACGATCAGTCAGGCGCCATGAGGACGGCCAGGGTCAGCTTGATGAACTCTTCGTTCTCGTCGATGGTGTGCAGGGCGCCGCGCACGTTTTCTGCCACATCAGCGGAGCCACGCTGCTCGACCCAGTTCGAGATCTCCATGATGGACGCCTCAAGGGCCAGCTGGTTTTCGTAGAGCTTGGAGAGTAGGGAAGGGAGCAGGTCTGAGTTTGGCATCGGTGTTCCTCTGGAGGAGTGAACAGCTTAGCATTTGGCGCTTGGGAGCCCGCTCAAGGTTATTAGTGTCCGCTCTCGACCCGAAGCAGCCTTTCATCAACGGCTGAAAGCGTCGACCAAGCTCCTGAAATAGGCAGTCAAATCACGAAATAGTTTTCGCCATCTCAGAGGTAGCCGCCCAGCCCAGTCCTTCATATACCGGTTTGCCGGCCTTGGTCGCGTGTAATACGGCAAAACTCATTCCGCGCTCGGCAAACTCGGCTTCAGCCAACTTCATCAGGGTTGAAGCCAAGCCCCGGCGCCGGTATGCGGGTTCGACGAATACGTTTAGCACATAGCCGCGCTGGTCTAAGGTCGGATGGGACGGATGAGGTGGCCAGTCGATATTCATCATACCTATCGCCGCCACAGGCTGACCTGTGTCCATCAGCGCAAAACCGTAGTAGCGGCCATCGAATAGACGCTGGTGCAACCAGGGCCGGAAGTGCTCAGTCATCACCCGCAACTTAGATGGGGCTCCTCCTGCCTCAAGGAACATCGTTTCACGGTGCACACAAATGATCTCACGGTCATCTGGCCCTAGCCGACGGACCGTCAAGCCTGAAAAATCGAAATTGCCGGGGATCTCTTTCATCGTATGCACCTGGGCGGAGCGGCCAATGCTAGGGTGATCAAGGGCAGAAGGTTAGACACAGATTGAAAAAAAACGCGCCATACAGCGACCGCCGCGCACGCGGTCGCTTTTTAACGAATACGCTACGACTTCAACGCGGGTCATGGCATATACGCCCTAGAGTGCAGCTAAGCACTCCGAAGCTGATGACAGGGATGCCATTGTTGGATGATTGTTTTTTACCGCTTCTGGCCGATTGCTGTCCGCTACGACAGGCAGAAATCGGCCAAAAACGGACACCAAGGGAGTCTACGAAACCCGGGGCGGTTCACTCTGACGCAATAAATAGACCTAGACCCAATCCTTCAGTAGGTCCGTGATCAATGGCAACGCGCTGAGAAAAACGACCCATTGGGTTAAAAATAAGCGGCAAAACATCGTGCGGTATGGGAGCGCCGCTGTTGTGGACGCTGAATACTGCCTCATGCTCTACAACCGACAACTTCACTGTAAGTGGTCCTTTGAAAGCGCCTACGGAAGAAGTACCGATTCACACATTCGAAAAGCGAGCTCTGCAGCAAAGAAGTCCGTAACTGTTCTGACTCTTGCGGGAATGAACCGACGTCGGGGCCAAATCAGGTTTATGTCCCTCGACGAGCTCACAAACTCGTCTAGTACAGTCACGATATCAGGATGTCGCAGCTCTCCAACCATTGAGGCACTGTTGAACATTCCAATACCCACACCAGCCCGCACCCCCGCCAGAATGGTCTCCACGCTGTTTGAAGAAAGATTGCCCTGCACGCGGACAGTGAACATTCCATCAGGACCTTGGAATGGCCATTCCGTCATGTCACCGTAGATGAGGCAGTTGTGATCCGCCAGATCTACTGGCACGGCAGGTGTGCCATGCTGAGCAAGATAATGGCGTGCGGCGACACATACCAACTTTGTCACTGCGACGCGTTTTATCACCGAATCAGGATCGCGTACTGGGCTGATCCTGATCGCAAGGTCGACACCATCATCTACCAAATCACGGACACCGTCGGAAAGGCGTACATCCAGCTTTATATTCGGGTGTAGCTCCAGCAGTTTCGGTATAAGCGGAACAATATGAAGCCGGCCGAACGTAGATGGCGCGGCTATTCGGACTAAGCCGCTGATATTCCAGGTACTACTCGCGAGTTCCCCGTCCGCTTCTTCCATCTCCTCAAGCAGAGGTCTGGTCCGGTCATAGTACCTGCGTCCTTGATCGGTGAGCATGACGCTGCGCGTGCTTCTATTGAGAAGCCTTGCGCCGAGACGTTTCTCCAGCGCGTTGACGGACTTACTTATAGCAGATTGCGAATCTCCGAGCCGACGGGCAGCAGCGGAAAAGCCACCCGTTTCGACAACAGTTACGAAGGCCGTCAGTTCACGAAAGCGATCCATAGTCTTTCCAGGCTGTCAGGGACGTGTAAACGACATACGTCTATTTATTCACATAAAGAATAGACCCTATATCGGTTTTCCTGATTATCACGAGATAACTACCCAATTACCATCCATTCACTGCTGACGGATGGCCAAGCAAACGGCCGCCAGACGGCGGCAACTGAGGCATCCAAGAAATTCATCACTAATGAGGAACAGTGTCATGAGCAATGTAGTGAGCGCTCAGAATCAAAGCATCGCACCTTCCCTAAGCCTTCGAGGTAAAAAGGTCGTAGTGGTAGGCGGAAAAACCGGTATGGGCCTCGGTATTGCTCAAGCGGCATATGCTGCAGGCGCATCGGTAGTGGTTGCCAGCCGGCGTATTGCATCCCTTTCAGAACGGCCAGATCTTGCAAATTTCGAACAGATTACCCTGGACATACGAGACGAAGACGCTGTGCGCAAGGCATTCGATAGCATTGGTGCATTTGATCACCTCGCAGTTACGGCTGCGCCCGACTTTGGGACGTGGGGAGCCTTTATGGATTCAGACATGGCGGGAGTACGAAGTTACTTCGACGGAAAATTCTTGGGCAGTTGGGCCTGCGCTCGCTATGCCACGCCACATCTTAAGACCGGCGGCACGATCACCTTCTTCACCGGGGGCGCCGCGGTTCGGCCAAAACTCGGGTTCACTGCACCTTCGGCTGCTTTTATAGCTGTAGAGGCATTGTCCGCCTCTCTTGCGTTGGAACTTGCGCCAGTGCGGGTCAACACGATCCGTCCTGGATTTGTGGACACAGATATGTGGAGCATTTTGCCTGCGGACGTGCGTGACGGCTTGCGGGCTAAAGTTATCGAGAGCTTTCCGGCACGTCGTGCGGGTACGGCTGCCGATATTGCGCATGCTGCGCTGTTCTTGATGACCAATCCTTATGTTACCGGCACCGTGATTGAAGTGACTGGTGGAGAGAACCTGGTGCCAAGTGTGATGTAAAGAACCATGGGCCTGGTTCCCGTCGAAGAGCTAATACGACGAGAACCAAGCCGACGCCACTTTCTGAATCACTCCTGGTTTTGTAGACGACGGATGACCGCTTCTGGCCCCAGAGTGTGTAAAAACGCTTAGCCAAAATTGAAGTGCGCGTATCTACGTTAAATCTGAAATTTTTCGGCACATCAGCAGATGTGAATTTCGCATAGAAGCGCGATTTTCAGTCCAGCTTTAAGTGCCTATCGCGCAAAAAACGTTTTTACACAGCCTCGGCCGGAAGCGGTCTGTCATGAGCGGCTACTGTCGGCCAGCAGCGGCCATTTGCTTAATTGAGTTTCAACTGCCTTCAGCTAGGACTGGACTATGGCGATGTAATGAAACCCAATTGCGGATCGCCGCTGATATCACGGACGTCCAGCAACCTTATCGCTCAAACTTTAAATCGGCTGATCAGCACGCCAAACGACGCCGCCAGTCGTGATAGTTCGGAACTCGAAGCATTGGTTTGATGTGCACCGGTCGCTGTTTGCGTGGAAAGATCCTGAATGTTGACCAGATTACGATCAACCTCACGTGCAACCTGAGCCTGCTCTTCAGCGGCACTTGCGATCACGAGGTTCTTTTCATTGATAATTGAAACACCGTCGGTAATGCGGTCAAGGGCCTCGCCAGCCTCAATGGACTGCGCCCGCGTATCGGCTGCCAGTTCTTTACTTTTATTCATCGCGACGACGGCTTCATCAGCTCCCGAACGAACCTGTTTCATCATCGACTCGATGTCCGCCGTCGACGCCTGGGTCCGATGGGCAAGTGCGCGCACCTCATCTGCCACGACAGCGAACCCACGACCCTGCTCACCAGCCCTGGCTGCTTCGATCGCTGCGTTCAGGGCTAGAAGGTTGGTCTGCTCCGCAATGGCCCTAATCACCTCAAGTACTTTCGTGATCTCATTGACGCGGGTTGCAAGCACCTCAACTTTGCCAGTTGAGTTTGAAATCTCATCCGCCATCAACCCCACAGAATTAACCGCCCTGCGTACTTGATCACGCCCTTGCACAGCACTACGACTGGTTTGCTCAGAGGCGTCAGCGGCACCTGCCGCATTTCGGGCAACTTCATCCACGGCCGCGGTCATTTCGTTCACCGCCGTTGCCGCCTGCTGAATCTCATCATTCTGACGCGTTAGGCCTCGTGAGCTTTCTTCCGTGACGGCGTTTAGTTCTTCAGATGCAGAGGCCAGTTGGTCAGCAGCGCTGCCAATTTCCTTTACCGTAGTTCGGAGGTTGTTCTGCATTTTGTTCAGCGCGTTCAGCAGTAAACCGACCTCATCTTGCCCACTTATTTCGATATGTTTAGAAAGGTCACCCTCCGCTACTTCTTCGGCGCTGCGTACAGCGATGGATAGCGGCCTCGTGATTGAGCGAGTGATGAGCATTCCCAAAGCGATGGCTGCCAGGAAAGCTATCATTACCCCTATGCCCAATATCCAGTAAGCACTCGTAGTGGACGCTTCTCCGGCATTTGCGGCCTCACCGCTTTGGCGATAGTTGGATGCAACAATGACTTTAAGACTATCAATGATACCCTTGAATGCCGGCGAAACTTGCTGCTGAAACAGCTGCGTAGCACCATCAAGGTCGCCCGCATTCGCCAATTCGATTACTTTATTCGCCTCTTGCACATAGACTGGCCAGTCTTTTTCAAAGTTATCACCTGCCACGCGCTCGTCATCGGCGAGAGCGGTCTGGCGGTACTCCTTGAAAAGTAGCTCAGCCTCCTTCTGATTTTCCGCCATGGACTGTACTGCGGCATCAAATTTAACCGGTATATTGGCGTACTTGTAGAGTAGGGCAGCGTGCAGACTCCTGGAATACGCAAAAACATTCGAGCTGGCATTAGCAGTATTGTAAACAGACACAAGGTTATTGCTAACGATTGCCTTTATTGTTGAGTCTAGTTTTGTGATACCTGAATAGCCTAAGAGACCCACTCCCAACGTTATTATTGCGCACACTAAAAATGCAGAGATTAATCGTGTGGAAAGCTTGATGCTACGTAATGCGTCCATAGTGTTTCCGACGAACTCTCAATTGGCAGACCAAGCAGGCTTGGGATATTCTCTATATCTGGAAGGATGCCCATTACTTTAATTTTTATTTAACCGAAATGGTTGGGCTTCTGAGTTATTGCTTTGTAATTCAAGCGCATGACTCCTATTTATAATTAAATTAAATTTACCAATGGCACCCAAATGGATGCGTTAAATTCGATAGTTCCCTCGTAAAGATACATCGCCTTAAATAGATAAAAAATAGGGTTCTTTTTTAAGCGAAGATCTGCCAGTAGATAGCATGCTTCGGTACCCGCTCTGGTTCGATTAAAACATTTGGCTAAAGATAGATTGAACGTTGAACGTGAATAAAAACTCTTATGTTCAAGAGATCCCCACACCTTCGCCCTATGTGGGGGCCTTTTTGTGCGCTGGCGGAAACCAGAACTCATTAGCGTGGTACGCCAGAACCGCCCATATTGGTTTGACGCACGCACCGCCATTGACTCGTTGAGGAGGTGGCGCTGCGTACGTTCATCCGGAGTACCTGATAGGGTAATAAGTATGGATGCGCAGCCCAGCGCCGCGTGAGGAGGGAGGATGAGCGTTTATCGAGATGTAATGTCAGCCATGGATCAGAGGATGACTGCCGATTTTGCTCTGGGACTCTGGAATGACAGCTGGCTGATGTCCGACGAAGAGGTACGTTGCAGCTACTGCCTGGTAGCACAGCTGCCCAGCAATGCGGATGCTCCGCTGATTCATTGTGAAGGCTGTGAACTTACCCATGAACATTTCCCGCTGGGCGATTTGGGCACGATCCTGCGGGGCCTTAGCGGGCCAGTCAGCGGGAGTGTCGTGTTTTCGGCGAACGGGTTCAGCCTTCCTAGTCTGATCCGCACAAGGTTGGCCAACCATCTGGCAGGTCTGGTTTGTTGTGGGGATATAGACGCCCTGGCGTCGCTACAAGAACGTGCGGAAGGCTTTTTGGAAGGCGTTGAGGCGGCACGTGTGCTGACTTCAGACACACTCAAAGCGCTCTCTATCGCGATAGAGGTAGCGGCCGCGAAACGCCGCCAGGAGTTGAAATTATGATTGGCGATGCCATCCAGTCGGACACCCTGATAGCCTTGGTTCGCCAGCATGCCTTCGTGGAGGCGGTGCTGAAAAGCAGGTGGATCCTTTCCATGCGCCTGGGCGGGCCCACTGCGCGTTTGATTCCGGTGCACTCCCGGCGTGAGCCGTGGCGCACCTGTGCGAGTTTGACGCCTGTTGGCAGCTTTGCCGAGTCTGTTGACCCTACTGGGTTCAGTGTTGAGCTGTGACCTGCTAAAGCTTCAGTGCCAACTGCAACCCCACCACGTCGCGCCCATCCTCGTTGAGCCACGTGACAAAGTGCTGGCGAATCATATTTCCGTTGGTATACCCATGCCCCATTTGTTCTGCGATCCAATCGATTGAGGCAATGCCTGTGGTCAGCAACTGACTGGCTTAGGTGCCAGCATTGGAGAAGTCCTCGCGAAGGTCCGCTTTTGGCCGAACGCGGCCGTACGACATGCCTCATGAGGCGTTGGCTGTTTGGTGGTTTTTGTTCGGTCGGCAGGACGCCGGGGAGGGTATGCACTATCGGCATAACGTTGCGAGAAGCGCCAAATTTGATTGTTCTGTTCGCGAGAACGACAAAGCAATTTTCTGCCTATGATCTGGGCCGCAACGAATTATAACTATCTGAATACATTGAGGTAAATTAGGCGTAAAATGAATGGATTGCGGACCGGAAAATAGAACGCAAGCCGCAGCCCGCTTGATTTTGGCCCGGGACTTAAAATCCCCCGCTCGTAAGGGCGTGCCGGTTCGATTCCGGCTTCGGGCACCACAATATTCAAGGACTTGCGTGATTTATCAGGCAGGTCCTTTTTTGTTTCCGCTCTGCAATTTCAAATGTTGCTCCGCAACTCACTTAGTTGGCGGATGCCCAGTCAGGCTTTTTACTGAGGGGTCTTAGTCTGATTCGAACACGATGGATCTTAGGTAAACTCAAGGATGTAGTAGATGCGTAATACCTGGTTGCTGCTGTTTGTTTCGTCCATCGCCCTTGCTGGTTGTGGCGGGATCCCCTCTGTTCCCTATGTCGATCCGCCTCAGTCCGACAATACGGCCCGAGTTCGTGTGATCACCAATTCTAATGTGTTTGGCGACAGTGTAACTGGCAGCTGTGCCCCGGATACTCGCCACAAAATGGCTGAAGCTGGTCGCTTCTCAGAGGACGGGCAGCCGAGCATTAACTACCCTCAGTACCCACTTAAGCCGGCCAGTCTTGGCATGCCGGGAAGGGTTTCACCCAAGCTTCAGCAGTACATCGGAGCCGTTCGGATGGCCGAAGGCTTGTACACGGAGATTGTGGCTGAGTACCGCGTTAAAACAGATGCACCCTTTCAGGTTGCGACATTAGGTGCGTCGGCCGGCAGCTACGGCAGCACTTACGCTGTGTGCCCAAGCCAGGCGAAAGTATTCAAACTGGAGCCCGGAAAAGACTACGAGGTTCTGGTGGGACTCAGCAGCGCACCCAACGCGGATGGAAAAGCGGTGATTATGTGCGTGTTTGGCGTAGTCGAGCTTATGTCTATTCCTAACCTACCGATTGCATGGCCGAAAAAACTCACGGGCACTGAGTCGCCACAGAAGCTTTGCAAGGGTTAAGTAGCAAGGCTCATATTTTTTACTTGGTTTCCATATCTGAGCCCAGCGCGATTGCTGGGCTTTTCCGTTTTTGGCTATCCAACTCGGCAAGAGCGGGCATTGAAAATCTTGGCTCTATTGCTTGGAAACACGCTCTCAAGAGCCTGAGGCAACCCGATTCTTTGTCTGCTCAGGTGTTTCATGCTCAACCACCTGAACCGTGTCAGATAGCTGAACGAGGGGATAGCAGAGTAGGGCGCTCGCCAGAAATAAGAAGCCCGGCGCTGGGCCGGGCTTCGATGTAATAGCGTCAGAAACTAACGATGCTTGTTCTTGTGTTTATGCTTGTTTTTGCCATTGTGCTTCTTGCCATCAGATCGATGATTGCTCTCATCGTCTGCCAGGTTGTTTCCTAGCGCGCCACCCGCGGCGCCGCCGAGACCTGCACCGATCGTCGAGCCAGTGGCGCCGCCGAGGCGATTACCAATAAGTGACCCGCCAGCCGATCCGACACCGCCACCTATCGCGGCTTCCGCTCTGTTGCCTCTTTGAGCGCCGACAGCACTGCCGGCAGCACCCCCTACGCCTGCGCCTACCGCCGCGCCCGTCGAGCCGCCGAGCTGTTGACCTACGATATTGCCAAGTGCACCACCAACGCCGCCTCCAAGAGCGGCTGTGCCATCTCCGGCTGCCATCGCGCCTTGCGAAATGAGGGCACCCAGAACCAGAGCGGGTAGTGTCATTTTCATTTTTTGAACCTCTATGGGTTGTCAGCAGGCGCTCACGGTTTAAAGCACGCCTGGCATTAGGACTAGAGTGAAAGTTTGAAGTTCTCTAAGGGCAGTGCCCCCGGGCGAATGGTTGTAACAAGATATGCCGTGATGGGTTCGGTTGCGGCGGGCAGGCTTATGGCGGTGAGCTTCGGCGCGGACTGGCAGGTACAGTTCCAGGCACTGATCCACTTGCAGTTGTAGTGGACCAGTGACCGTTTTGGGCTAGAGCGATGCATGCTCCGTATCACACTGTTTGGACCGGGTCGTCAGTTGTTGCGCTGCGTTCTTGAGCAGCACCAACGAGCCGGCCATCAATACCAGATCCTTAATCAGGAAAGAGGTGGCCCCGCCCATGGCTGGGAAGCCGCCTGCCGAGGCCTCCCAACCACCCGGAGTGGTTAGGAGCAGGCTGGCGGTTGTCAGGTAGGTCAGAGAGGAGGCAGCGGCGGCAATCAGCGCGATCCTCGGTGACCATGCACCGATGGCGAGGCCCAGGCCGATCGCCCATTCAGCTGCGCCCAGAGCATAACTTGCGCCCTGAGTGCCAAACACCCCGTACATCCAGGAAAGGAGAGGGCTGTTACTGATCAGTGGAATCAATGCCTGGGCTTCGTAATCAAACCATTTGGTGTAGCCAAACAAAAGGAATATCAAGACCAGGACCCAGCGCATGAATTCGATCTCAAACGACTGGCGAAGAAAACGGGAATATATTGATGACGGCATGGGACTTCCTTGACGACGATGAGAGTTATAGCCGTAGAGTCAGCTCAAAGCGCCGCGTTACAGTTTTTGTAAAAGGTTTTGAAATAAACTTAAGAAAAGGGGCGTTGCGCCCTGCCAGCGTGCCCACCCAACCTGAATTGGGCATGCGTCGTGAGATGATGAGTCAGCGCTATACGATGAGAGCTTGATCAGCTCTATTGAGCCGCCTTTTAGCGTCGGGCACACTCGGGCGGATTCATCGCCAAAAAAAGGAATTTACGATGCCGTTTTCACAGGATGAAAGAACCGCTTTGCTCGCCCTCAAGGGCGTAGGTCCAACCGTCATTGCTCGGCTTGAGCAGATGGGCATCGAATCGCTCGCCGAACTCCGAAAATCAGATGTTGGTGACATCCTGGCTCAAGCATCCGCAGCATTAGGTTCGACGTGCTGGAAGAATAGCCCTCAAGCCCGCGCGGCCATCACTGTTGCAGTCGAGCTTGCGAAGCACTCCACAGAGCAGAGCCCGGCTCGGTAGGCGCGTCTAGCTGTTTCGGCCATAGTGGATTTTGCGATACGCACTGGGTGCCTATAGGGCGTTTTCCTGGCCCCATGCCGTTCGCGTGAGTAGGGCGTTTCATGCGCGGTGATCGCGGCCCGTAGCCCACCGCCTCAGCCTCAGCGGTCGGAATAGGCATAGCTTTGAAAATGCAGTTCGTCGCCTACCCAATACTCTAGGGTGCAGATCCAGCGATGATTCTGCCGATATGACGCTTATGTCAGCCGGCCTAACATGAGGAGATCCTATGTCCACTTCCAAGCTCACTTCACGCGTTTTCAGCACGCCCCGTCATACGACGCATTATGTAGAGCAGGGGCCTGCCGATGGACCATTGATGATGTTCCTGCACGGTTGGCCTGAGCTCAGTTTGATCTGGCGTGCGCAGATGCAAGCGTTCGCAGCTAAAGGCTGGCACTGCGTCGCACCCGACATGCGCGGTTATGGTGGCTCCTCTGCTCCAGCCACCATCGATGCGTACACGATTGAAAACATCGTGGCAGACATGGCAGAACTTCATGACCATCTCGGCGCAATACCCGCAATCTGGGTAGGCCACGATTGGGGCAGCGTTGTGGCGGGTGAATTGGTCGCTCATGAACCTCAGCGGAGCCGCGGCGTGGTGCTGATTTCGGTCCCCTACTTCCCCTCCACGAACGCGCTGTGGACGCTGGTCCCGCTGGTGGACCGAGGGATTTATCCGGCGGACCAGTATCCAGACGGTCAATGGGACTATTACCGCTACTACAACACGCACTTTGCGTCCGCCGTCGCTGATCTTGATGCGGACAAAGCCGCGTCGCTGGCGTCGATTTATCGGCGAGGCGACCCTGTGGGCATCGGCAAGGTTGCATCCAATGCCGAAGTGACCAGGAAAGGCGGGCGGTTTGGCGAAGCGCACCGGGCTCCACCCACCCAGCCAGACCCCGCGCTCTGGCCCGAGGCGGACTTTGCTGCACTGGTGCGGACGTTCGAGGAGCGGGGCTTCCGCGCACCCTGCGCTTGGTACCTGAACGACGATGCCAATATCGAGTACGCCCACCGAGCGCCTAATGATGGACGCCTGTCATTGCCCGTACTGTTTGTGAACGGCGATTACGACCAGATGAATACCATCAAGGGCAATCAACTGGGCGATCCAATGCGTGCGGCCTGCGCAGATCTCAGCGTGACGAGCGTGTCTGGCGGGCACTGGCTGCCGGTGGAGTGCAAGACAGAACTCGTAGAGGCCATCAGTGCCTGGCTACAAAGTCGGGAGCTCCGTAGTTGATCTTTCTTTAGCGTCTTTGAGATCGCTATACCCCTGCTAATGCTGCCCGGGTTGTTCGCAATGGCTAACGGAACGTATGATCGGAACGAGCGCCCTTATTTGGGCGCTGAGACTCACACCCTTTGAAGGACATGAGCATGGAAAAGCACTTCGGTAATTCAGGCCTGTTCAAGGCTGCTTCGTATCACTGCAACACGCTCCTGAGCAGCGGCATCGCTCGCTGGGAGCTGAAAAATATTGCGTTGAATACGAAGGAGTTTTTGATATGTCCAAAGAACTACTCGGAGTTTCTGCTCTAGGGTTGATGGTGCTCGGTGAGTTTTGTGCAATCTACAGTGAGGTGGTAACCGCCAAGCTTGCCCAAACAGGGAATGGTTCATGGGAAGGGTTCGTCCTTCCCGTTGTGATCATGTGTTTTGCCGGTCTTTGCTTGCTGGGTGCGTATTGGCTGGGGTACATGGCTGTCGGTGATATCTGGATCGTCACTGTGGTCTCAGTCACCTCTTTGTTGCTGCTGGAGCCCGTGGTGGTCTGGTCGCTGTTTCATGAAGCACCAGGACGTGGCGCATTCATCGGGTTCGTCCTCGGCGCCTTGGGTATGCTTTCCACTGTATTACTTTAACTCAGCCCTCTGGCCCGGTGATCAAACGCCGGGCCAGTTCATCGCGGTTGGATTTGATTTGATCATGAACAGGGAAGGACATTGCCGGTGATCAACTCAGCCTTGCGGGTATGGTGCGCAGTCAGTGTGCTGTGCATCGCCTCGTTTACCATGGTGACTTCCGAGTTCGCCCCCATTGGTTTGCTGTCGCAACTATCTGCCGACCTGAATCAAGCCCCGTCTACCGTCGGGCTGACCGTAACCCTATACGCCTGGGTCGGGGCGGCCAGCGGCTTGTTATCCAACTGGTTGAACCGCCGGGTTCCCCGCAAGGCGCTGCTGATTGCGTTGATGTTGATACTGGCCTTATCAAACGGCCTGGCAGCGTTGTCCCCTGAATTTTCCTCTCTGCTCGGTGCCCGCGCCGTCGGCGCGTTGGCCCATGGCGTGTTCTGGGCCATCGTGGCAGCCACCGCCGCGCATATTGTGCCGTCGCACCGCGTGGGACTGGCCACCTCGATTGTGCTGGGCGGCATCACGATCGCCACGGTCATGGGCGTACCGCTGATTAATCTGGTGGGCCAATACGATGGTTGGCGCACGGCCTTTATGTGCCTGGCCGTGATGTGTGTCGCCAGCGCCGGTGCGATCGCCCTGGTGCTGCCTTCAATGCATATTCCCTCGCTGGCCAAAGGTCTTGGGTTTGCGGTGGTGCTGCGGCGCAAGGACCTGATGATCACCTACGTCATCACCGGGCTGACCGCCGCCGCACATTTTGGCGCCTACACCTTTGTCGAACCGTTTATAGGCCAGGTACCCGGCATTACTTCGTATTTGATTGCTGTATTGCTGTTTGCTTTCGGCGCCGCAGGTTTTCTGGGCAACCTGCTGAGTGCGCTGTTTATTGATCGCTACTTGAAGGCGTTCATTTTGCTGGCGCTGGTTGCGATGGCATTGGCGTTGGTGACCTTGGGCATCTACGGTCCGCTACTGGGGCTCGCGCCCGTGGTGACGTTACTGGTGATCTGGGGCGTGGCCATTTCCGCTTTGTTTACCGGCCTGCAGACGTGGGTCTTGAGGATCGCCGGAGATCACATCGTACCGGCGACCGCCCTCCATACTGCCGTGCTGAACAGTGCGATCGGGCTGGGTGTGATTGTCGGAGGGAGCGTGCTGGACGTGGCCGGGTTCAAGGGGGCCATGCTGTCGGCCAGCGTGGTGATTGTTCCGGCTATTGTCCTGATGATTACCGTGGGGTTGCGTGCCCGCGCAGAGCCGGTTTTTTCGTGAGCGCCGCTGATCCCCAGCCGGGATCAGCGGCGGTCGGGGCTACTTGTAGTGCTGTTCAAACATGGCAACCTGCTCCGGTTTGATCAACTGAAACGGCACCCACACATCCGTCTCGACCGCTTCGCCCTTGATCATTTTGATGGCTGCTTGTACGGCAGCAGTGGCTTGGGCCTTGGGGTCTTGAAAGACTGAGGCAACCAGCATCCCGCGCTTGATCGCGGCCAGCCCGTCGGGCAAGCCGTCGATGCCGACGATGGCGATATCGCCTTTGGCTTTTCCCGCTTGCTGCAACGCCATCGCAGCTCCAATGGCCATCTCGTCGTTGTTGGCCACGATGGCATCGAAGTGAGTCCCCGCCAGCAACCAGTTGCTGGTCAGGTCCATGCTTTTGCTGCGCTGCCATTCAGCCGATTGCTGTTCCACGATCTTGATATCGGGATAATCCTTGAGCACCTGTTTAACCCCTTCGGTACGGTCATGGGTGGCGTTTTGCGCCAGGTCACCCATGATAATTGCGAGCGTCCCTTTGCCCTGGAGCTTCTCGGCGAGGTAGCGCATCTGCAATTGGCCGGCCTCAATATCATTGGACGCCACCGTCACCACGCCTTTGGGCAATACGCGCTCGTCCGGGTGGCGGTTGACGTAGACCAGCGGTGTATTCGCCTCGACAGCGGCGCGGGTCATGTTGGCAGTGGCGGCGGTGTCCACCGGCAAGACGATAACCGCATCGACTTTCTGATTGATAAACCCCTGGACCTGATTGAGCTGGCGCACCACGTCGCCCTGGGCGTCTTCGAACTGGATCTGGACATTCTCCTGTTTGGCCGCATCTTCCAGGCCGCTGCGCACGTAGGTCATGAAATTGTCGTCAACCCTGGCAATGCTGACGCCTACGCGATAGCTGGCGGCGGCCCATTGGCTGAAGAGGAGTAACAGCGTGGCGAAAAGCAATGTGCTGCGACGCATGATGGTGTTCCTTTTATTGTTATGAGTTGAAAGGCATCAAGACAAGGTGAAGGCTTGCCGGAAGCGTGCCAGTGCCGCCTCGCTGTCGCCACTGGCCCAGCCCTCAAGGCCCACGACACCGGTGTATCCCAGGTTGTACAAAGCGCTGGCAATGGCGGGATAGTGGATCTCACCCGTGCCGGGCTCCTTGCGGCCAGGCACGTCAGCCACCTGGATTTCACCGATGGCGCTGCCGGCGCGCTGGATCAGTTCGATCAGGTTTCCTTCGCCGATCTGCGCGTGATAGAGGTCGAGGTTCATCTTCAGATGGGTGCTGCCTACCGCTTCGATCAGGGCCAGGGTGTCGTCGGCGCGAGCGAAGGGGGTGCCGGGATGGTCCACCTCGGTGTTGAGGTTTTCCAGCAGGAAAACCCGCCCGGCGTCTTCGCCCAGGCGCGCGATTTTTTCCAGGGTCTTGCAGGCGCTCAACCACATGCGCCCGGTGGTGCGAGCCACCGGCTTGACCGGCAAACCCCGGTCACCCAGGCCGGTGCCATGCAGGTTGAGGCTTGGGCAATTGAGCTGGGCGGCGATGGCCAAGGATTCCCGGGCGCTGTCGAGCAGTTGCGCAATCTCCTCGGGGTCGGTCAGGTTGCCCGAGATGTAGCCCGTCATTGAGGTGAAGTCTGCGCCGGTGGCGGCCAGTGCCGGGATGTCCTTGGTCGTCCAGCCCCAGATTTCGGCGCTGAACCCCAGCGCATGTATGCGTTTGACACGCTCGGTGAAGGGCAGGTCGAGGAAGACCATTTCGGCACTGACCGCCAGCTTGAAGGGTACGAAGCTCATGAGCGACCGCCTTGCACACTTACGATTTTGCCTTGCTGGAAAGACTCGATGCACGCGCGGGCGATGTCCAGTGCGGCGCGGGCATCTTCGCCGCTGGCGAGAGGCTTCTCGCCGCTGCGCAGGCAACCCACAAAGTGGTTGAGCTCGGCCACGTAGGCGTCACGCAGCAGGTCGGTGTCCAGGCGCTGGGTGTCAGCCTGGATGCCGCCGGCAACGTAGCGAACCAGGTCAGAGTCATGGACGCCGCCCATGGTCAGCATGCCCGCGCTGCCGAACACTTCCCCGCGAACATCGTAGCCGTACACCGCCTGGAAGTTCGCTTCAGCTGTAGCGATGGCTCCGTTGTCGAAGCGGATCGTGACCACAGCGGTGTCCAGGAAACCTTTGCTTTTGTAGTCCGGTGCAATCAACGCATCGGCCATGACAAACACATCGACGGCTTCGGCGCCGGGGTTCAGGTAGCGCAGGGTGTCGAAGTCATGGATCAGGGTTTCGAGGAAAATCACCCATTGCGGTGAGGCGGCGGGATTGTTCAGTGCCGGATCCCGTGTCAGCGAGCGCAGCAACTGAGGCGTTCCGATACGGCCTGCGACTACATCCAGGTGAGCCGTGCGAAAACTTTTGGCGAAGCGGCGGTTGAAGCCCACTTGAAGCGTCACCTGGGCATCGGCAGCGGCGGCGATGGCGCGGTCGGCTTCCTCGAGGGTAATGGCCATGGGCTTTTCGCAAAATACCCCTTTGCCGGCGCGGGCGGCGCTGATCACCAATTCGGCATGGCTGCGGGCCGGAGCGGCGATCAGTACGCCGTCGATGTCCGGGTCATCGAGCAGTTGCTGGGGATCGGTGTAGACCCGTTGTACGCCCAGCTCTGACGCCAGGCGCGCAGCTTGGCCGGGTGTCGGGTCGGCAATGGCGGCCAGGCAGGCACCGGGGATATGCCGGGCGGCTGTCAGGCCATGGAAGCTACCCATGCGGCCGGCGCCGATGAGACCGAGGCGGATGGTCTTGGATGTACTCATGAAATGACTCCTTTTTATTGTTGTACCGCAGGGATCTTCTGCTGGTACAGACAAGGAGCAAGGGTTGTGCCAATACTTAAACCATTGATATGTAAGAGATTAATGAGAGTTTGTTCAAATTAGTGTTCATTCTGATGACATGTCTATACTGACATGTCAAAAATATGAACACAGGAGCGGCCCGTGATCCCACAGCCTATGGCCTTCAGCGAGCAAGACCTCGACTACATCACTGCACTTGGCCCGGCGCAATTGAGCGAGGGACCGATTGCTCAACTGGAACAGGCGTGGGATGCGTGCCTGAAGGGGCTTGTTGATCGACCTGCCGGGGTGAGACAGGTGATCTGGGATTCATGGCAGCGCAGCGTCAGCGCAGGCATCGACCCTGCCGACGGCGACTACCGGTTTGTCGCCCCTGATGAGCTCACCGCGACGCTGGCCGCCAATCGTGTGTTGATCGCGGCGGCGGCGCAGGTCATGCGTGGATTGCTGGCCTACAATCCCAGGGGTCATATCAACCTCACGGACGCTCACGGCACGACCCTGTATTTTTGCGGCCTGGACCTCACGCCCGTGGGCAGCCGGTTGCTGGAATCGGTGCAGGGCACCAACTGCACGGGGCTGGCGTTGGCCGAAGACCGGTTGGTGTACGTGCTGGCCGAAGAGAATTTCGGGCTTGGCCTGCGCCAACGGCGCATGCATTGCGCCGCCGCACCCATCAGGGATGGCCTGGGCCGCACCCTGGCGATGCTGACGCTGACCGCAGAGCCAGGCTGGTTTCACTTTCATACCCTGGGCACCGTTCAGGCAGCGGCTGAAGCGGTCTCGCGGCAGATGGCGCTCCAGGCGTTGCTGGAAGAACAGCAAACCGTGCTGGAAGTGCTCAACGAAGGCCTTGTGGTGCTGGATGAACGCGGCTGCATCAAGGCGCTCAACCGCTATGCCCGGCAACTGTTTCGAGTAGGCCGGGACCTGCTGGGCAGTCCGTTCCAGCGTCTGGGGCAGAGTGAACTGACCGATGAGATTCTGCTGCGTGGCGGGGAGGGGCTGCGGGACCTGGATTGCACCTTCGAGCTGCACGATCGCAGTCACCTGGCCTGCCTGGTGTCGGTGTGCCCGCTGGAGCAGGGGGGGCGGGTTGTTTCGTTGCGCGAGAACCGGCGCATCCGGGAAATTACCCGGCGGATCATCGGCACCCAGGCCAGCTACACCTTCGACACCATTCAGGGCAGCTCCCGAGCGATTCAGGATGCGTTGCACCTGGGGAGGATCGCCAGTCGCAGTGATTCGACTACGTTGGTCCTGGGAGAAAGCGGCACCGGCAAGGAGCTGTTTGCCCAGGCGATCCACAACGCCAGTGACCGGTGCAATGGGCCGTTTGTGGCGGTCAATTGCGGAGCCATTCCGCGCGACCTGGTGCAGAGTGAGTTGTTCGGGCACGTTGAAGGCGCTTTCACCGGATCGGCCCGCGGCGGGTCGGCCGGCAAGTTCGAACTGGCCGATGGCGGCACGATCTTCCTTGATGAAATCGGCGACATGTCATTCGACGCTCAGGTCAGTCTGTTGCGGGTCTTGCAAGAAGGCGAGGTGACGCGAGTCGGCGCGAAGCAGTCCCGGCAGGTGAATGTGCGCATCATTGCCGCGACCCATCGAAACCTGAGCCAGGCGGTGGCCGATGGCGCGTTTCGCGAGGACCTCTACTACCGGCTCAACGTATTGAATCTGACAGTGCCGCCGCTGCGGATGCGACGCGAGGATATACCGCTGCTGGCGCGCCACTTCCTCAGCCGTTGCGCCCGCTCGCTACGTAAATCGGTGCAGGGTATCTCGCCTGAGGCGTTGGATATTCTGTCGGCGTATCACTGGCCAGGCAACGTTCGCGAACTGGAAAACGCCATTGAGCGGGCGACCAACCTGGCGATGAGCGAACAGCTTTTGCCGGGTGATCTGCCGTTGGAAATCAAGACGCGACAGCAGACGTTTACTTCGGGACCTGTGCCCGAGCCTCGTACGTCGCTGGATCTCGGTGCCCATGAAATGAACGCGATCATCGCCGCCCTCAAAGGCACTCGCGGCAACATACGGCTGGCCGCGCAGCAACTCAACGTGTCCCGTGGCGGGCTGTACAACAAGATGAATCGGTTCGGACTGAGTGCCGATACGTTTCGCTCAGGGTCGGGCGTTCTCTGAGGTCATGATCTGCAAGGGAATGTAGTGGCGATGCCGGGCCGGATCGAAGTCTGGCGATGTCTGCAACTCGATCAGCAAGTCGACGATGGCGGTGCCCAGCAGTCGCGGCTGGGAATCGATGATCAGGCTGATCAGCCCCTCGGCCAGGGCCTGGCGCGACAGCTCGGTTGACTCTTGGAGAATGCAACACAGTGAGGGCCGTTTCGGCAGCTGTGACAGGGCGCTGATGACGCCGTCGCCGCCACCGCCGACCACGCACAAAGCGCGTAAGTCTTCATGGCGGGCCAACAGTTCCAGGGTCGCTTCTTCGGTGATGTCGCAATTGTCCAGGTTGATCACCGCTTCCAGCAATCGCAGCCCTGGGGCGTGCTCCGCCAGGTAACTGCGCAACCCCTCGACCCGCGCCTGATGCCCCAGGAAACGGTGCCCACCGAGCAGCACACCGATGCTGCCCTTGCGAGCGCTGGCGGTGTGTGCCACCAGCCAGCCCATCGTGCGCCCGACCTCATGATTGTCCTGGCCGACGTAAGGTTCTTGGGCCTCTTCATGAATGTCCGAGAGCAAGGCGATCACCGGCACCCCCGCATCCCTGATCTGGGCAATGGCGGCATTGATCAGTGGGTGCGCAAAACTGACCACCGCAAGGCCGTCGCACTGCACCGCCAGTTGTTCTATCTGGGCAATGATGGCGGTGGGGGAGCGGTCAAAAACGTAGTCGAATTGAACGCTCAGGTTGGTGCCCGACTGGCGCTGCGCCGCCTCGGAGATGGCGGCGGCGACGTTGCCATAGAACGCCTGCGCGGTACCGAGCAAAAGAATGCCGAAGCGGTAGCTGGGACGTCGTTCACGGATCCGCTGGCCGATCAGCCGGGCGGCAAAATAACCGACGGCTTCGGCGGCCTGGAATACCTGCTCGGCGGTGGCCGGGTTGACCGGCGCCCTTGCGTTAAGCACCCGGTCTACGGTGGCGACACTCAAGCCGGCATGCGCGGCAACGGTGGCAATGGTTGGGCGTTTATTATCGTTCATGGCGGGCCCCGTGAGCGTCTTGATAGAAAACTATCAAGCTTCAATGGGGCTGGATGATAGCTTGATAGGGAATGTATTCAAGGGGTTGAGGCCAATCAATGGGCTCTCTATCTTTTCTCTCAACGATGTGACCTCGCATCGAAGCAAGTGCCTGAAACCACCCAGCTTGCGGAGAACAATAAAATGTCTGAACACCACGCAGCCTATGAAAAAACCGGTAATGCCGCGCCTCGGGATTATCGTCTGACCGGCCCTGAAGCCGCCCGCGCGCTGCAAAAAGGCCTGGCCTCGGCCAACTGGTATCAATCGCCTATCCCGCGTAAGCGCCTGAAAGAACTGATGCAACGCCGTGATGGCCCTGCGTTGGTGGATACCGCTCTCTGGTTGCTGGCATTGGTGGTCACCGGGTTCGGTGGCTATTGGTTCTGGGGCTCCTGGGCCTGTGTACCGTTCTTCTTCGCCTACGGTTTGCTGTATGGCACCGCCTCCAATGCCCGGTGGCATGAGACGGGTCATGGCACAGCGTTCAAGACCCGTTGGCTGAATGATGCGATCTACCAGGTGTCGAGCTTCATGTTCATGTTCGAACCCCATGTATGGCGCTGGAGTCACGCCCGGCACCACACCGACACCATCATCGTCGGGCGTGATCCGGAGATCGTCGAGCCGCGTCCGCCGAGCCTGGTGAACATGGTGCTGAGCCTGTTCAGGATGCCCTATGTGTTCACGACGATGTGGTCGGTCTGCCGGCACGCAACAGGGCGGATTGCTGAAGAGGAGAGTACGTTTATCCCGGAATCAGAGTGGCCGAAAATTTTCACGGCGGCGCGTATCTGGCTGGTGATCTACGGGCTGACGGTGGCTGCCGCACTCTACTGGCAGAGCTGGTTGCCGCTGATGTTCATCGGCCTGCCAACCCTTTATGGCGGCTGGCTGTCGTACCTGTTCGGCCTGACGCAGCACGTCGGCCTGGCCGAGGACGTACTGGATCACCGCAGCAACTGCCGCACCCTCTACATGAATCCGCTGCTGCGTTTTCTTTACCTCAACATGAACTATCACCTCGAGCACCACATGTACCCGATGGTGCCGTTCCACGCCCTGGCGCAGTTGCATGAAGAAATTCGTGATGACTGCCCGCCGCCCTACAACGGCTTGTTCGAGGCCCTGAAGGAAATCTTTCCGGTCATCTGGAAGCAGCGTAAGGACCCGACGTATTTCATCCGCCGCCCTCTGCCCCAGCGCGCAGAGCCGGCCGCCACCACTCAGGCAGAGCTGGCCTGACTGCTTTGTGTTTTACCCCTGACAAGAGAGAAACCGCCATGACCGATCAATGGATCGATGTCTGTGCCGTGGGCGATATAGACGAAGAAGACGTCATTCGTTTTGACCATGGCCAGCACACTTACGCTGTCTATCGTTCTGCCGAGGACCAGTTTTTCGCGACGGCGGGCCTGTGCACCCACGAATCCATCCACCTTGCCGATGGCCTGGTGATGGACCATGTGATCGAGTGCCCCAAGCATAATGGGCGGTTCGACTACCGCTCAGGTAAAGCATTAGGGGCGCCGGTATGCGTCAACCTCAAGACCTATCCGGTCCGTGTCGAGGCGGGGCGGGTCCTGCTCGCGATTGCCGTTTAACTGCCTGGAGGCTGTGCCATGAACCTTGCTGATGCTCCACTGGTTATCGTGGGGGCCGGACACGCCGGCGGCCGCGCGGCGCTGACCTTGCGCGCCGAAGGCTATCGCGGTCGCCTGGTCCTGATCGGTGACGAGCCCCATGCGCCCTACGAACGTCCGCCCCTGTCCAAGGGCTTGCTGCAGGGCACTGTTGAACTGGCGAATTGCAACGTGTGCGACCATGCGCAGCTCGCCGAGTTGGGCATCGAACACCTGACCGGCAAGCCAGTGACAGGCCTCGACCCACAGCAGCACCGCCTGCGATTTGCCGATGGCAGCGGGTTGCAGTACGCCCGCCTGTTGCTGGCGACCGGGGGCAGGGCACGACGCTTACCCGATGTGCCGGCGCATCTGGCCAATGTGTTTTATCTGCGAACCCATGATGAGGCGTTGGCATTGCGTGCGTCGCTGCAGCCGGGTACGCGTCTGGTGATCATCGGCGGTGGCTTTATCGGGCTTGAAGTCGCCGCCTCCGCCCATGCCTTGGGTTGTGCGGTGACGGTGCTGGAAGCCGGGTCACGGCTGGCGGGTCGAGTCCTGCCGGAACGCGCGTCCGGTGCCCTGTTGGAGCTGCATCGCAAGCAGGGCGTGGACGTTCGCTTGAACGTAGCCATCGAAGCGGTGCAGGGCGACCTGTGTGCGGCGTCGGTGCGGTTGGTCGGCGGTGAGGTGTTGGCGTGCGACCTGCTCGTCGTCGGTATCGGCATGCAACCCAATATCGAGCTGGCAACGGCTGCCGGGCTTGATGTAGGGCATGGCATTCGTGTCGATGCGCAGTTGCGCACCAGTGAGCCGGACATCTTTGCCGCAGGCGATGTCTGTGAGTTCCGGCTGCACCCTCAAGGCGCTTTCCAGCGGCAGGAAACCTGGCGCAACGCGGAAACCCAGGGCCGTCACGCCGCCTTGAACCTGCTGGGTGGTGAATTACCCTTCGAGGGGATTTCGGGGTTCTGGTCCGATCAGTACGACTGGGGGCTGCAAACCGTGGGAGTGATCAGCCACACAGAACCCTCGGCGAGCCGGGCAATGCCGGGGGGCGGGTTCCTGCTGTTCTACCTCAATACCGATCAACATCTGCAAGGGGCTTTTGGTTGGGGGCAGGGCAATAGCATCGCCAAGGACATCAAGCTGTGCGAACGCCTGATCGCCAACCGCAGCCCGCTGTCGGTGCGCGACTTGGGAGATGCCGGGGTGCCGCTCAAACACCTGTTGAGGAGCTGACATGCGTGACTTCCTGGTATTTCAGTCGCTGTGGTCGATGCAAGATCACCGCGGCCAGTGCGATCTCCCAATTGAAGCGCAGCTTGAGAAAATTGCCGGCGCAGGCTTCGACGGGGTCACCGACCATTTCTGGCTTGCCCCACAGGCCAAGCGGTTGCATGCCGCCGCCAACGCCCAGGGCTTACATATCGAGGGGCAGGTGTTTCCGCAAACTGTGGACGATCTGGCAGAGGCGCTCGACGCTGTCGCCCGCTATGGCTGTCATCACCTTACGCTTCAGGCAGACGTGCGGCCGCGTACGCTGTCCCAAGCGATGACACTGATCGAAGGCTGGCAGCGTCTGGCCGAACAGGTGGACTTTCCAATCCTGTTGGAAACCCATCGTTATCGCCTCACCAGTGACCTGCTGTTCACCCTCGACCTGCTGGCTGCAATGCCCGACCTCAAACTACTGGCCGACCTGTCTCACTATGTCGTAGGGCGCGAACTGCCGGCGCCGGCCATGGAGGAAGACGATGAGCACATTCACACCATCTTGCGCCACAGTTGGGGGTTTCACGGCCGGGTGGCCAACGGCGAGCAGGTTCAGGTGCCCTTGAGCTTCGATCAACACCGCCCTTGGCTAGAGCGATTCCTGGGCTGGTGGCGTTACGGGATCGAAGATTGGCTGGCCCGTGCGCATACGCCTGCCAGCCTATCGTTCACCTGCGAGCTCGGCCCGCCACCGTATGCCATTACCGGCGCGGACGGGCGCGATATCACTGATCGCTGGGCTGAAGCATTGATGCTCAAGGAACTGATGCGCGATGTCTGGAAAGACTGCCTGGCAAAGTCGTTGCTGTGAGCGTGCTCAGGCTCACAGCGGCACACGGGCAGCCTTGAATTGGCGCAGTACAAAGCTCGACTTCGAATGGCGCAACCCGGGACGCTACCTTGGTTAACGCGTTAAACTAATCAGCTAAACAGCGTCGGATGATTAGCCTCACTTCGCACACCAAAACGTCAACGGAACTGCGTTTATGAAATACAGCTGGATCGCACTTGTCTTACTGCTTTGCGCCTGCACGAGCAGCCCCAACCACCAGGAGCAAATGGTAGAGAAGCGCTTATGGGAATATCAGTTGCTCACTCACCTCAACCACTTCAAGTCCTATCCCGAAGAAGCTCGCCTGCAAAGGCTGACCGGCATGGTCAGGGTGGCCTTTGTCGTCGACGCCAAAGGCAACCTGATACGCCACAAAATTGTCAG
Organism: Pseudomonas sp. LBUM1641; assembly: GCF_059716235.1. Lineage (NCBI taxonomy): Bacteria > Pseudomonadati > Pseudomonadota > Gammaproteobacteria > Pseudomonadales > Pseudomonadaceae > Pseudomonas > Pseudomonas sp. LBUM1641. The sequence goes on along the minus strand of NZ_CP166815.1, from coordinate 3,854,125 downwards.
CCACACGGGCTCGGATCTGTTTGTCGAGGCTGTGGAGGCATTGATTCCGGCGGCATCGCCAGTGCCTGCACCCCCGCCCTCCATGCTGCGTAAAGGCGAAATTGAAGTGGTGGCGCCCTTTGTATTCTGCATCGAGCAGGGCGCTTGCACCGGCTCACCGCCGCAGCGAATTTAGCGAAAACCGGTGGGCAAATGACAGGCAAAGAAAAGCCCGCGATGGGGAGCGCGGGCTTAAAGGTTTTCACCAGGAGCTGAGATGACCATAGGCGCCTGACTGTGAAAGGTGTGTGAAAGGGCTTCACACAGACGGGCAAACCCTTTCAGTCGAGAAGCTTTTCCAGAAATACACTATTGGGATCAGCCTCGTACCCGCCAAATGGTCCACGGCGCGAGTACCCGCAGCGCTCGTAAAGCGCAATGGCTTCAAGTTGGCGGTATCCGGTTTCGAGCATGAAGTGAGAGCATCCCCGCTTCTGTGCTTCTGCTTCCAAAAAAGTCAGCAGCACCCGTGCCAATCCCCGGCCCCGAAAGGCCGGCTTGGTAAACATCCGTTTCAACTCTCCATAACCCGAATACAGCGCCAGCGCCCCACACACGATGGCTTCTGCGCCTTCAGTTCGGCCAACGGCAAACAGGACGTTTGGCGCGCAAAGGGCATCCAGATTGATGCCATGGTGGGTTCCTTGCGGATAAAGCGGCATCTGGTACGCATCCAGCGCTTGAATGAGTGAAAGGACCTCCGGCTGGTTGGGAGACTCAAGCAAAATAAGCGGAAATTTGTTCATAAGAGTGATCCCTTCTTGGGCAAGATCCTTTGGACGACGATTCTGCTTTGTCTTTTTGGCCGGCGTAGCACAGCGTAAGCAAGCTGATGTAAAGCCGTAAGCCTAAGTGAAAATGAACTACGCTGCCTATACGCGGGCCAAGGTCGGCGGCTTATTTGAAAGGGGGTAGCAACCATGAAATTAATCATCGTGATCGCAGTAGCCGTGCTGTGTACCGGCTGCCAGTATTTCAGCTACCAGGACAGTTGCCGGGATAACCCCGACCAGCCCAGTTGCGCCGGCATGAGTTCCCAGGAAGCTTCTACCCACCGCCGATAGGTCGGCCTGTTGGATATTTCGAGCCCCGGCGTTTGCCGGGGCTTTTTCGTATACGGCGTCGCAACTTCTCACGGGAACAAGTGTTCAAAAATGCAGTCATAGCGATGTGCCATCCCGGCAGGCCAGAAAGGAATCAATTGATGTCTATCATGGGTAAAGCTTCGTTCGCTGTTGTCGCGTCGTTGTTGATCGGTGCAATGGCCCCGTCAGTTCAGGCGGCGAGTCCGGCGCGATGGGGGGAATTCGGTGCGTCGGTCGGTAACAAACTCACCGCGAGCAGTTCGGGCGCAGGTGGTGAATATTTCCTGCACCCGTCGGACATTTCGGTAGGTGACATTCAGGACATGCGCGACTTGCTCAAGCGCAATGACAGCGAAATTCAAAGCCTGGAAAGCAAGCTGGACGGCCAGGCTCGCGCCCTTGAAGACCTGAAGAAAAACACTGGCTCAAGTTCCAGCTCCAGTGACGGCCAGCTGTCCGAGCTCAAGCGCACCGTATCCGATCAGAAAAACACCATCGACAAACTCAAGAGCGAGATTGAAGACCTGAAGCGCAATTCAAGTTCCAGCTCAAACTCCAGCTCCAGCGAACTGTCCAGCCTCAAAAGCACCGTCAGTGATCAGAAGCGCAGCCTTGAAGACCTCAAGCGCAGTGTCGACAACCTCAGCAGCAAGGTGAAGTAAAAGGGCATCAGCCGTGTTGCCATTGAAAGCCTGGCCAAGAGGTCTACCGTTACTGCGCCTTTTACCGGGCCAAACGGTGGGACATGACCACCATCGGGATCGCTGTGATGTCGGTGCTGAAAGGGATTTCTGCCAGGCGTTCAAACCCGCAGCGCTGATAAAACCGTTGGGCGCTTTCATTGGTTTTGAGTACTTCTAGCCACAGCAGCGGTTGTTGGTGGGTGTGTGCAACCTGAAGCACATGGTCCAACAACTGCTGCCCGTGGCCTTTGCCGGCCTCGGACTTCAGGAAGTAGATTTTTTGCAGCTCTGCGCCGGTTTCATCGCTGCTTGGAATCGCCCGGTTCCAGTTGACTTTGGCGAACCCGACGGCGCGTGCCTGCTCATCCCGAGCGAGTAACCAGCAATGCGCTGCAGGACGCTCAAGGGTGTCTTGCAGCGCTTCGGGAGAGAAGTCCTTATCCAGGAAATCCTGCATCCCCGCCGGGCTCCAGATGGCCGAGAAATGCTCTGTGTAGGTCTCGATGCCAATGTCACGCAGCACTGCACAATCGCTGACCGTCGCCTGTTTGATGCTGATCATCTTCCCTGCTCCATGAGTGCACGCCTGTGCGACGCCCGGTAGGTTACACCGCTTTACCCGGGTGTATGGTAGACCGGGCAAACACCTGGATTATCTCTGGAGAGAGAGGTGACTATGAGCACGCCCATGCTGAACAAACTGCATCTCAACGGCTATGACATCGTGCAGGTCAACAGTGGCCCGTGGCGGGTCTGTACCAAGGCTGACCGCTTGGCATCCTTCGGCTCCCGGGAGCAGGCACTGGCCTATGCCGCTGCACTGCCGGGATACAAGGCGCGGTCGAGACCGGTAGCCAATGATGCTTGAACCCTCAACAGCCTCGGTCAGTCCGGGGCTTTTTTTGGCCTGGCATTTGGCGGATCATTCGCCTCCCAACCGCCCCTAGGAACCGGTCATGTCCCTGGCAACTTTATTTCTGTTCGTCATGATGAGCGCCGCGATTATCGCGATTCCCGGTCCGACGGTTCTGCTGGCCCTGCAAAACGGTTCGCGCCACGGTTTGCAGGCGGCGTTCTGGGGCATGGCCGGAGCCGTGTTGGCGGACGCGTTGCTGGTAACGGCGGTGGCTTGCGGCCTGGGGCTGTTGCTGGCGGCCAGTGAAGGGTTGTTTCAGGCGCTGAAATGGATGGGCTCGGCGTATCTCATCTGGATCGGTTGGCAGATGCTGCGCGCACCACAGGCCGCGCTGCCGACCGTGGGCGAAGGTGAGGACACTGGCACTCGCACTGCGAGTATTTTCACCCGCAGTTTCCTCGTGGCGATTTCCAATCCCAAGGCGTTGTTATTCATGTCGGCGTTCCTGCCGCAATTCGTCGACAGCACCCAGGCGCAACTGCCGCAGTACGCGTGCCTGTTGCTGGCGCTGTGTGTGCTGAACGTCAGCATCATGATGTTCTATGCGGTGTGTGGGGCACGCCTGCTCAGTCGCCTGCGGCCCGCACACTTGCAGCACTTCAACCGTGGGGCGGGTGGTTTGTTGGTGACAATGGGCGTGCTGTTGGCCGCCTATCGTCGGGCCCCGGCTGCTTGAGCTAGACGAATGGCTGGCCGCTGAAACCGCGTGGCAGGCGCTGACGGCCTGGCAGGTCAGTCAGGCGCTGTGTCCAGGCGCTGCGCCAGTCACCGGCGACATGTTCCGCTTTTGATCTGCGTGCAGCACGTCGGGCGGCGTTGCGTTGGGTGCGGCGGGCTTCCTTGAAGGCTTCGGTGTTACGGCAGGTACGGCATTTGACCCGCTTCAGCTCGGTGCTGGAAGGGAGGTTATTGCCGTGATGACCGCAGGCGAGGTGGCCGGCGACTTTGAAGTGAATGACCATGTAAGCGTCTCCTTCTGGGGGGATGCGTCGCATCGGCAAGCTGTTGATGCGCGCGGGCAGGGCGGCCAGCCGTTGGCTGATTTCACCGCTCTGTCTTTTATGACAGTTCGCTGCCCCATGCGTTCGTTTGTGGGTATTTCGCGACCGTCCACACCCATAGCGCCTGCTGCTATTCGTAAGGCACCCGCTCGTTTACTCTCCAGGCACACACACAATGTGAATGGAGTGGAAGATGAGTCATCAAGAGTCCCAGGAAGGCTGCTGCCGTTGTGATCGGGTGCGGTTTATCGTGACCGAAAAACCGCTGATCACCATGGCGTGTCATTGCACCGGTTGCCAGAAGATGTCGTCCAGTGCGTTCTCCCTGAGCGCGCTGATCCCCGCCAGCGGATTTACCATCACCCAGGGCAACCCGGTGATCGGCGGGTTGCATGGCGTAGACCGCCATTATTGCTGCCCGCACTGCATGAGTTGGATGTTCTCCCGCCCGAATGGCGTCGAGGACCTGATCAACCTGCGGCCCACCATGTTTGATGATGTCAGCGGTTATGTGCCGTTCATTGAAACCTGGACCAGCGAAAAGCTGCCGTGGGCGTCCACGCCGGCGCAGCACAGCTTTGCGCAGCTCCCGGAGCGGGAAGATTTTCCCGCGCTGATTCAGGCGTACGCCGAGTACAGCGCCGGTTGAACTAGTCCATCAGCGCCAGCAGGTCGGTGTCGCCCACGTCGCGCCCGGCCTGGGTCAGCAACGTGGTCACCTGGCCCCGGTGGTGGGTCTGGTGATTGAAGAAGTGCACGAGCAACGCATGAAAATTCTTGCGCATGGCCGTGCCTGCCATGTTGCGGTAGGCCAGTGGCTGATCCAGCTCCGGCTCGCTGATGGATTGCGTCCAGTCGATGATGATCTGGTCGAGCCAGGCGCGATGGGCCGACAGTTCACGGACATTGGCGAAGGCCAGTTGATCCAGGCGTGGCGGCAACTCCAAAGCGCTTAGCGGTGCCAGCGCGGCAAAGCCTGCCGGATGCTCGGCGAAACGCTTGAGCCAGACGCGGTCACCCAGGGCGAGGTGGTTCAGCGTGCCAAGGATCGAGCCGAAGAACGCACCACGGTCGGCAATCAGCTCCGCGTCGCTCAGGCCACCGGCCGCCTCGTACACCTTGCGGTTCATCCACTGGTTGTAGGTCGCCATCAAGGCAATCTGCTCGGTACGGGTCACGTTGGGCTTCCTCGATAGGCGGGTGGCACCATCATAAAGCGCGCCTGTCGGGCGGTCATGGTGTTCTGGCACAGCCGGTCTATTGTTGTTGATCTGGAACTCTGCGCCCTGGGAGGGTGACACCATGAATACCGGCGATCTACTGGAACAATTGCTGCGCGCGGGCCAAGGCTCGACGAGCCAACAGGGCGGCTCTGCACCCGCGTCTCAGGGCGGGCTGGGTGGCTTGGGCGGGCTGCTTGGCGGTTTGCTGGGCGGCGGCGGTGCTTCGGCTTCAGGCGGTGGCGGCCTCGGTGGTTTGCTCGGTGGACTGGGCGGCATGCTCGGCGGCACCCGCACCGCGCCGCAAGGGCGCACGGGCGGCACCAACTACGCCGCGCTGGCGTCCTTGGGCATGATGGCGTTCCAGGCGTATCAGGCCTGGCAGCGGCAACAGGCGTCGGCACCGCAGGAGGCGTTGCAGACGGTTGACCAGCTGTCTGGCGCGCAGGTCGAAGAACACAGCCACGCCGTGCTGCGCGCATTGATCGCGGCGGCCAAGGCGGATGGCGAGATTGATGAGCGCGAGCAGCAGATGATCTCGGCCGAAATCGGCAAGCACACCGATGATCCACAATTGCAGGCGTGGCTGGATGCCGAGGTGGCCAAGCCGCTGAATGCGGCGGATTTTGCCGAGTTTGCCGGGGACCCGGCGGTGGCGGCCGAGGTGTACCTGGTCAGTGTGCTGCTGGTGGATGACCAGCAGGATGCGGAGCGCAGTTACCTGGATGAACTGGCGGGGCAGTTGAAGATTGATCCTGCGTTGCAGGTGCATCTGGAGCAGCAGGCCAAGGGACAGGTTTAAATCGCTATTTACTGTCATACCAAATATGTGGCGAGGGAGCTTGCTCCCGTTGGGCTGCGCAGCAGCCCCAAAACAATCGACCGTGTGCTTTCAGATAGAAATCGGTCGTAGGTTTTAGGGCCGCTTCGCGCCCCAGCGGGAGCAAGCTCCCTCGCCACAGGTTGATCATCGTCTGGGTTAGAACCGCAGCGTGGCCCCCGTCGTGAGCCACTGATGTTGATCCCCGATCAAACTGCGCCCCACCACCACGTCCACATCCACATTCTTGCCGATGTGTACCCTCGGCCCCGCCTGCCACGCCTGGTCGCCACCTTGCTGGCCGTAACGTTCGGCGATCAGCGTCAGCGAGTCCATCACGCTGTATTCAAACCCGGTGCCCCAGGTCGGCCGATGAGTCTGGTCGCCGTCGTTATAGGCGTGGCTCCAACCCGCGTTGAAGTTCAGCCGCAGGGCCTCCAGCGGTTGCCAGGTAAACGGTACATTCAAGTCCGCGCCATCAAACGAATGCTGACGGTTCAGCGCGTAATGCACACCGGCAGACGCGGCCAGTTCCAGGCCCAGGTCTTCCCGGGCCCACAACTGCGCCTTGAGCTGCGGATTGACCTGGGTTTCCCCGTCGCCATCATGGTTGGCGCGCGACACGGCGGCGGTCCACTGCAACCAGGGAATGGCGCTAGAGGTGCAAGCCGGCGCCAGGGTTTCGTTGTGGGTGGAGCCGTCGTGCCGATTGGCGGTGAACCAGGCGTCGACATTGCATTCGCCCGGGGCATTGATCGCGCCATCGTCGACCACGTAGGAGCCGCCGGCCGCGTTGGCATTCGACATCAGGCTGAGCACCAGCACGATGCTCGCCGTCACGCCGACGAAGATCAGGTTGCGCCGCACCGCGCGTCGCTTGGAGGCGGGCAAGGGGTGGAAGGTAAGGTGGGTGGTGCGGTTGCGGTATTTAGCGAAACCGTCTGGGGTGTGTTTCTTGTACATGGTGAACCTCGATCAACAGCCGGAGGCGCGTCCCGACCGGACTTGGCAGGGACGCGCCGTGATTCAAATAGAAAAAGGTGTGCAACGGGGTGCGGCTACAACTGGGTTCTTCTTTCATGCCTGGATGCTCCAATAAGGGTTGATTCAGCTGTCTACAGTCAGCACATGGATGCCACAGGCCTTGGCCTGGCTCACCAGTTCCGAGGTGTCATCGCCGCCGGGCAGCGCGATGATCACGTCGGGGCGGCTGTCGATGAGCATGAACTGGTTACGGTGACGCTCGGCTTGCTTGCCATGGCGTTGCCAGTTGGGTGGGTAACGCACCACATCCACTCCCGTTTCCCGTGCCCAGTCCTCCACGTCGCTGCCCAGGAACTGACTGCCGCCGTGGATCAACACCTGCACCGGGCGCAGGCGGTGATAGGCGTCCAGCACCTGGCGGGACATTTTTGTATCGGCGTAATGACGACCTGCACAGATCAAGACGCGCATGGTGATGTTTCCTTGTATTGCGTATTGCCATTTATCGACGCGGGCGCAGCAAGCGGATGCACGTGCTGTTCAAGCTGCTGGAGAAACCCAGCATGAAGCGCATTTCCACGGCGCTGAGCACGTTGCGCGCGTAGAGCCGCACGCCCAGCACCATCACCGCCTTGGCGGCCTGGGCGAGGGCGAACACCAATACGGCGCGTGCGGCGTTGTCGAGGTAGCTGATGAGTCGGGTCATTGTCTGTCTCCGCGGACGCTGGCTATCCATCGATAGCCAGCGTTTTCAGGGGCGGTTGATCAGTACCACTGCTTGAAGCGGCGGATATAGATGGTTTTCATCAGTTGTGCCACGCAGCAGTAGGCGACCAGGGTGCCCACCAGCCATGGGAAATACGCCAGTGGCAGCGGCTCCAGGCCGACCATCGCACCCAGCGGCGAGAACGGTACGTAGATGCCCAGCGCGATCACGATGCAGGTCATCATCATCACCGGCCATGCGGCGTTGCTCTGGAAGAACGGGATCTTGCGGGTGCGCAGCATATGCACCACCAAGGTTTGCGAAAGCAGCCCCTCGATGAACCAGCCGGACTGGAACAGGGTCTGCATTTCCACGCTGTTGGCCGAGAACACGTACCACATCAGGGCAAAGGTGGTCATGTCGAAGATCGACGAGGTAGGCCCGATCCAGAGCATGAAGCGGCCAATGTTTTTCGCATCCCACTTGCGTGGCTTGGCCAGGTATTCCTTGTCCATCTTGTCCCACGGCAAGGCCAGCTGGGAGATGTCGTACATCAGGTTTTGCAGCAGCAGGTGGATCGACAGCATCGGCAGGAACGGAATGAACGCACTGGCCACCAGCACCGAGAACACGTTGCCGAAGTTGGAGCTGGCGGTCATGTTCAGGTACTTCATGATATTGCCGAAGGTCTCGCGGCCTTTCAGCACGCCTTCTTCCAGCACCATCAGGCTCTTTTCCAGGAGGATGATGTCGGCGGACTCCTTGGCAATGTCCGTCGCGCTGTCCACCGAGATACCCACGTCGGCATCCCGCAGGGCCGGTGCATCGTTGATGCCATCGCCGAGGAAACCCACGGTGTGGCCGTTGGACTGCAAGGTCTTCAGTACTCGCGATTTCTGCAGCGGCGTCAGCTTGGCGAAGACTGTGCGTTCCTCAACGCGCAGCTTGAGGGTGGCGTCGTCCATCGCTTCGATTTCCGTCCCGAGCAACGGTACGCCAGGCTCCAGGCCGACCTGACGGCAGATCTTGCTGGTGACGATGGCGTTGTCGCCGGTGAGCACTTTGACCGCCACGCCAATTTCGCGCAGGGCAGCAATCGCCGGACCTGCGGTTTCCTTTGGCGGATCGAGGAAGGTCAGGAAGCCACGGATCACCAGGTTGCGTTCATCGGTTGTGGTGTACTGCTTGCGTGCGACGGCCTTGGGAATGTTGCGGGTGGCCAGCACCAGCACCCGGAAGCCGTCTTCGTTGTAGTCCTGGGCAATCGCCAGCAACTCGTTGCGACGACGATCATCCAGCTCGACGGCAACGTCGCCTTCCATCACGTGCGTGGAAATGCTCAGCATCTCCTCGACTGCGCCCTTGCACACCAACAGGTGATCGTTTTGCGCATCCTTGACCACAATCGACAGGCGACGGCGGATAAAGTCGAATGGCAATTCATCCACCTTGCTGTAGGCGAACGGTATCTGGAACTTCGGATTCTGCTCCGAGAACTGGACGACCGCCTGATCCATCAGGTTCTTCATGCCGCTCTGGTGATGGCTGTTGAGCCAGGCCAGGGTCAGCACCGAGTCATCACGTGTGCCGAAGGCGTTGACGTGGTGCTCGAGGATGATCTTGTCCTGGGTCAGGGTGCCGGTCTTGTCGGTGCACAGCACGTCCATCGAACCGAAGTTCTGGATCGCGTTGAGGCGCTTGACCACCACCTTGCGCTTGGCCATGGCGGTAGCGCCCTTGGCCAGGTTGGCGCTGACGATCATCGGCAGCATTTCTGGGGTCAGGCCTACTGCGACCGCCAGGGCGAACAGCAAGGCATCGCTCCAGTCGCCCTTGGAGAAACCGTTGAGGAAGAACACGATCGGCGTCATCACCAGCATGAAGCGGATCAACAGCCAGCTGACGCTGTTCACCCCACGGTCAAACGCGGTTTGCACCCGGGAACCGACAATCGCCTTGGCCAGGGAGCCAAAGTAGGTGCGCGGGCCGGTGGCAACCACCACGGCTTGCGCCCGGCCACTGACCACGTTGGTGCCCATGAAGCAGATGTTCGGCAAGTCCAGCAAGTTGCCTTGGTCGGCTGCCGTGGAAGTGGCGGATTTTTGCGTGACGTCCCCGAGAGTGTCGTACTTCTCCACCGGCAAAGCTTCGCCGGTCAGCACGGCCTGGCTGATGAACAGGTCGCGGGACTCGATCAGGCGGATGTCGGCCGGGATCATGTCGCCGGCAGACAGCTGCACGATATCGCCAGCCACGAGGTCGCGCATCGGCACTTCCCGCAGGGTCGGCTTGGAGCCTACTTGCTCTCGGCGCAACACGGTGGCGGTGGTGCGCACCATGGCCTTCAAGGCCTCGGCGGACTTGGCCGAGCGGTGTTCCTGCCAAAACCGCAGCAGGCTGCTGAGCATGACCATGGTCATGATAATGATGACTTTGGTCAGGTCGGCTTCTTCACCGTCCTGCAGCGGCAGCCAATAGTCAGTGACGAAGCTGATGGCACCCAGGGTCAGCAGCACATAGATGAACGGGTTGTTCAGTGCCTGGAGGAATTGCACGATGGCGTGAGGCGGCTTGTCGTGGGCCACCTCGTTGTAGCCTTCACGTTGCAGGCGGGCAGAGGCGTCCAGTTCGGTGAGGCCATCCTTGGTTGCCCGGACATTGGCGAGGGTTGCCGAGAGGCCGTTCTGGGCTTCGCGGGCAGCACGCATCGACAGTTTGGTGTCGGTGTCCGTGCCGTTTTTCTTGTGCAGTTTCGGGTTTTTTACTGCGCTCATTGTGTGTACTCCTGTCGCCAATTTTTCGACAAAACATACCCGGTACTTACCTGATGACAGGCGAGCGAAAGCATGCCGAGTCGCTGACTGCGCGATCGGTTTAAATAAAGTGTTGGGTAACTTTCTACAGGCCCGCTAACAGCGCGTTATTTAACTAGCGCGCAGCGGGCTACTACTGGCTTCGTCCATAGAGAACTCCAGCTAAACAATTAACGGATAATCAGGAAGTTGCTGTTTCCAGCCGGCTTACGCCGCGCGAGCGTCCACGTAGAGGCTCAGCATCAGGCTCGCTTGCGCGACCAGGCTGGAAACGTCCCGTCTCTGTGGGTCTTGAGGGTCGGCGTGGTCCCATTGCTGGACCAGGTGGCCGGTGGTAGGGCAGATATGCCAGTGCGCCCGGGGAGCGGGGCACGCGCGGGGGGAGGAGGTAGCAAGGGCGCTGCGGGTAGGGGAAAAGCCTACGGGCTCGCGGCACAATTTGGCACGCAGGGCCGCGGCCAGCGTGCGCAGATCAGGCAAAACAATCAGTTGAAAGGTCATAACACACCTCGGGACCGGACTGGCATCCGGTGAGGCAGTTACGTTGGAGCGTCAGGCTCTAGCGCAGCTTACTCGGCCGGAAAGGCGAGTCCCGTCATTTTTTCTGGGTTTGGCGCCCGATTTGCCGCATTCACGGTGATCGGACAGCGACTAGATACTGTGTCCATTGGCTTCTTTTGTGAGGTTGAAAAATGGCCCTGAGTTGCAGGCACGGGGAATTTACTCAGGCAGTTGCCGGATGTCAACGGTTAATGACTTAATTTGTTACTGGTTCAGAGTTTGTTCAGATAGATTGTGGGGAAGTTGCAGTGCTAAGTGTGGTTATTGATAAATGATCTGTGTGTGATGGATAGGTGGGGGGCATATCCGTTATTTAGGTGATTTTTGATATTGATTCCGCTCTTACAGCGGGTCACTTTTGAAAGGAGCCGGAATGCCGGCCCAGCCAAAAGTAACCAAAAGGCTCTTGCCCCACCACTCGGCACCTCGCTTGGGCTCGGTGTGCCCTCAGCTCCGGCAGCACGAAGCGGGCCGCCGCGACGGGGCGTCCCTGCCCCGTCGCGGCTAAACCGGCGTCCTGCCGGTTTACCCGCTCCGTACTGCCTACGTTCGGCCAGCGTGGTTTAACGGGGCGCCTAAGATCAAGATCAAAAGCAGATCAAGAGCACAGCGGCCTACAGGCCGGCTTGAGTGTGGTGAAGCAACAGCAAAATCAGAAGCTAAAGCGGGCACGGTCCAAATGTGGGAGCGGGCTTGCTCGCGAAGGTCGTTAACGATGACGCTGGCATTCTGGATGAACGCGGCGGTCTCAGGTTTTTCGCGAGCAAGCTCGCTCCTACAGAAAAGCAGCTTTGCTTTCGCTTTTACCACTCAAGCCGGCCTGTAGGCCGCTGTGCTCTCGCTTTTGATTTTGATCTGCGGGCCCCGTCAACCACGATGGCCGGAGTGCGGGCATGCCGAGCCCAGGCGAGGCACCGAGTGGTGGGGCAAAGACCTTTTGGTTACTTTTGGCTAGGCCGGCATTCCGGGCGTTTGCCAAAAGTGACCCGCTGTAAGAGCGGAACCATAGGCGGCCGTTACCTAAATAACGGATATGTACCCAATCACCCCTCAAACCGCCCGCAACGCCAAAATCGCCAGATACAGCAGCACCACACCGCAAGCACCATAGCTAACCCTTTGCCACGTAGGCGAAGCATTCCGTCGCAGCAGGTTGACCAACGCCGCAATCAAAAAGCACGAAAGCACCGAAGCCAACATAAACCCCGCAAAAAACATCAACGTCTGCCCATGGCTCGGCGCCGCCCCAACTATCCCCGACAGCGCGCTGCCCAAGGCCCCCCAATAGACAATGTTCTTCGGGTTGGCCAGAGAAATCGCCGCACCCACCATCAGCGCATTCTGCCCGGACCCGGCCGGCGCACTTTCGGCTGCCGGCAGGCGCCAGGCATCCATCAGGCTGCGCACCCCGAGCCACGCCAGATACAACCCGCACACCGCCGTCAGCGGCACCCGCACCGACTCATGCTGGATCAACAACGCCATGCCCGTCAGCCCAATCACCGCCCACACGGCATCACCCACCAGCGAGCCAATCTGCACCAACAATGCAGGCGTAAACCCGTGCAACAACCCACGGCGCAGGGTCTCCGCCAGCACCGCCCCCGGAGACAGGCAAAACACAAACCCAAACACCAGCGCCGAAAAAAAGATCGTCAACATGCGCAATACCCATGTAGGAGCGAGCTTGCTCGCGAAGAAATCACAGACACCGCAGAGCACCAGGCTTCCCACGTCATCGTTAACGACTTTCGCAAGCAAGCCAGCTCCTACAGTGAATGCCGGCATTTTAGAGAAGGGTGCGTAAGTCGTCTTGAACCAGATTGCGCTTTTCAGCCCTTGAGCACGCGTTGATAGCGCCCCGGCGTAATGCCGTAGGCCGCACGAAAATGCCGGTTCAGATGGCTCTGGTCAGCAAATCCCAGGGCGTGAGCCACCTGCGATGCAGCAATGCCTGAGCGCAACAGCCCCTTGGCGCGCCGGGTGCGCAGTTGCATCGCCCACTGGCGCGGACTCAATCCGGTTTCTTTCTGAAAGGCCCGCAGCAGATGGAATTTCGACAGGCCCAACTCGTCACCAAGGGTATCGAGTGCCACGGCCTGATGCAGGTGTTCAGCCAGCAATTCCTGGGCCTTGATCACCACCCCGCGACCCACTGACGTGCTGCCAGGCAAACGCACGCCGCTGCAACTGACCACCTCGCCAAGCAGCACCACCAGGGCGTCCTCACTTAGCGCTCTGGTCAGCGGATCGGCACTCAACGAACCCTCAATCGCACCGGCGAGTTTCATCGCCAGTTCCGGCTGGAAGCACAGCGAACGGTCAAACTCCAGATGCGCCAGGCCCAGGTCAGCCGCCAATTGGTCAGCAGTCGCATACAGGCTGACAAACCGCCACGGCTGCCCCTCGGCCGCGCCGCCGCCCTGAATCTGCCCTGGGTTGTACAAGGTGATGCTGCCTGGGCCGGCGTCGAAGGTGCGACGGTCCAGCCACACTTGTTCCTCGCCGAGCAGGTTGACGCCGATCACGCATTCATCATGGCTGTGGCGGGCAAACGTCAGGCCGGTGCACGAGGTGCTGCTGACTTCGTAGTTGCCCAGCCAGGCGTGCTGCATGGAACTCATTGAGGTGGCTCGCAGGGACGGTTGCCCGCGAGCATACGCCGGAAAAGGCCTTCAGATCGACCGCTGATTGACCCGTTTCGACAGCGCCTCGCTACTCTCCTTGCGCTCCGAATAACGGTCCACCAGGTCCGGGCGATCACGCAGCAGCAGGGTGAACTTCACCAGCTCTTCCATCACATCCACCACCCGGTCGTAGAGTGCCGACGGCTTCATGCGGTCCTGATCGTCGAACTCCGAAAAGGCCTTGGGCACCGACGATTGATTGGGGATGGTGAACATGCGCATCCAGCGCCCCAGCACCCGCATTTGGTTCACGGTGTTGAAGGACTGCGAGCCGCCCGAGACCTGCATCACTGCCAGGGTTTTGCCCTGGGTCGGGCGCACCGCGCCGAGTGCCAGTGGCACCCAGTCGAGTTGCGACTTGAACACCGCCGACATCGAGCCATGACGCTCCGGCGAACACCAGACCTGGCCTTCGGACCACTGCATCAGTTCCAGCAGTTCCTGGACCTTGGGGTGGTCGTTGGGAGCATCGTCCGGCAGCGGCAAACCCGATGGATTGAAGATGCGCGTCTCGGCGCCAAAGTGCTGCAACAGTCGCGCCGCTTCTTCCACCAGCAGGCGGCTGAACGAGCGCGGCCGAGTGGAGCCATAGAGCAGCAGGATGCGTGGCGGTCGTTCAAAATGTTGAGGCGTGGACAGGTTTTGGTGCAGGTTGGGCAGGGTGCTCATCAGGCTCTCCGGTTACAGCGCGGCGATGCGATTAAGCTCAGCCTTGAGTTCGACGGGGTTCAGGCTGGCGAACGGGATCGCGAAAAAAGCCCGGCAGCGCCGTTCAATGATTTCCAGGGTGGCGCGGAATGCGGCGTCGACCTGGGCCTCATCGCCTTGAACATCAGACGGGTCCTCCAATCCCCAATGTGCCTTGATGGCCGGGCCGAAATACACCGGGCAGGCTTCCCCGGCGGCCTTGTCGCACACGGTGATGACGAAGTCCGGCGGGCTGCCTTCAAAGGCGTCGTTGCCCTTGCTGTACAAACCTTCGGTGCTGATGCCGGCGGCCTTCAGCGTGGTCAGGCTGCGGGGCAGCACCTGGCCCTTGGGGAAACTCCCGGAGCTGATGGCCTGGAAACCGTCCGGCGCCATATGGTTGAACAAGGCTTCCGAGAGAATGCTTCGGCAGCTGTTGGCGGTGCACATGAACAGGACTTTCATCAAACGGACTCCGTCAGAAACTCAGGCGCAGGGCGAGGGCGGCAAGGGTGATCAACAGCACCGGCAAGGTCAGCACAATGCCGACCTTGAAGTAGTAACCCCAGGTGACGGTGATGCCTTTGCGCGCCAGGATATGTAGCCACAGCAGGGTGGCCAGGCTACCGATGGGGGTGATTTTCGGGCCGAGGTCGCTGCCGATCACGTTGGCGTAGATCATCGCGTCCTTGACCACGCCTACCGCGTGGCTGGCCTCGATGGAAAGCGCACCGATCAGCACGGTCGGCAGATTGTTCATCGCCGAAGACAGCAGGGCGGTGAGCACGCCGGTGCCCAATGCCGCGCCCCATACGCCATAGCGTGCGAAGGTGTCGAGCCAGGTCGCGAGGTAGTCGGTCAGCCCGGCGTTACGCAGGCCGTAGACCACCAGGTACATGCCCAGGGAGAAAATCACGATCTGCCAGGGCGCTTCCTTCAGCACCTTACGGGTGGAGATTTTGTGGCCCTTGGCGGCGATCACCAGCAGTAATATGGCGCAGGCGGCAGAAATCGCGCTGATGGGAATGCCCAGCGGCTCCAGGGCAAAACAGCCCACCAGCAGGATGCCCAGCACCCACCAACCGGCGCGGAAGGTGGCGCGGTCGTGGATCGCGCTGGCGGGGTCGTCGAGGTCGGCCGGGTCGTAGGTTTGCGGAATGTCGCGGCGGAAAAACCACAGCAATACGGCGAGGGTCGCGGCGACGCTCACCAGGTTCACCGGCACCATCACGGCAGCGTATTCGTTGAAGCCGATCTTGAAGTAGTCGGCCGAAACGATGTTCACCAGGTTGGAGACCACCAGCGGCAGGCTTGCGGTGTCGGCGATAAACCCGGCGCCCATGACGAACGCCAGGGTCGCCGCCGGAGAGAAGCGCAGCGCCAACAGCATCGACATCACGATGGGCGTGAGGATCAACGCCGCGCCGTCGTTGGCGAACAAGGCCGACACCAGCGCACCCAGCAGCACCATATACGCGAACAACCGCCGACCGCGTCCACGGCCCCAGCGGGCCACGTGCAAGGCGGCCCAGGCAAAAAAGCCCGCTTCATCCAGCAACAGGCTGATGACGATCAGCGCGACGAACGTCCCGGTGGCGTTCCAGATGATGTGCCACACCACCGGGATGTCCGCCAGGCTGATAACCCCAAGCGCCAGGGCCAGGATCGCGCCCATTGTGGCGCTCCAGCCTACGCCCAGGCCCTTGGGCTGCCAGATGACCAGGATGATGGTGAACAGGAAGATAGCAACGGCTACAAGCATGAAAAGCTCTCCGCAGGATCAGCAGCAGGCGCTGGCCCGTTGTGGTCGGTCGCCCATGGTGTCCAGACGCTGGGCGTCTGTGTTTAACCAGGCTTGGTTGGCTTGCAGGGTGGTGTCGAGCACCGCCGTCACCCATGCCGGCAAGGCCGGGTTGAGGCGGTAATAAATCCACTGGCCCTGGCGACGGTCCAGCAGCAACCCGCAACTGCGCAGTTGCGCCAGGTGGCGGGAGATTTTCGGCTGGCTGTCGTCCAGAGCATGGATCAACTCGCACACGCAAAGTTCGCCTTCACGCAGGATCAATAACGTCAGCCGTGCGCGAGTGGCGTCGGCCAGGCATTTGAAGACGTTGGGTGGGGAGAAAAGATCTGACATGGTCAGCCGCCTTATACATATGGAAATACGAATATACGTATCTCCATATGTATCGGTCAAATCCTGTTTCGATTGACCTGCGTCAACGGCCTGGCAATCGATGACAAGTGGTTGAAATTAAACTGAAACACAAATGTCCTAAAGTGCCTGCCCATTGGTGATGAAGGAAGAAAACGTGTGACCCGTGCCACTCGCAACCTGCGCAAGACCCTCGATTCCGTCGCGGACAATAACGAAACCGCGGCCTTTGACCTGATGCGCGCCGTCGAAAAGCTCAGCGATGAAGTGCTGCGCCAGCGCCTGCTCAATACCATCCACCGGCTCAACCAGGACGCCCACGAACTGCGCGAAGCCCGGGACGCGGTGGAGCGGGTGTCGGTCAAACTGGCTTGAGCACGATCGTTCAAGACAATCCCTGATACCGCTGGCATGCTTGTCGACTGACTGTCGATGAGCCTGTTGTGTATGCCTAACGCTCTGCCTCTGAACGCCTTTTCCCGTGGCGCGATTGCGATCATTCCATTGTCCCTGGCCTGCGCGCCCTGGGGGCTGCTGGCCGGTTCCACTGCAATCGATGCCCAATTCACGCCGCTGGAAGCCCAAGGGCTATCGACTATCGTGTTTGCCGGTGCTGCACAGCTGGTGGCCATCGGCATGGTCAAGAGCGGCGCCAGTCTGATTTCGATCCTGCTGACCACCTTGCTGCTGACCTCCCAGCACTTGCTCTACGGCATGCACATGCGTCCCACGCTGTCGCCGCTCAAACCACGGTGGCGCATGAGCCTGGGCTTTTTGCTGACCGACGAGTTCTTCGCCCTGGTCAGTCAATATGACCGCCAGACCTTCAACCGCTGGTACGCCCTGGGTGTCGGCCTGACGTTCTATATCATCTGGAACCTGTTCACCTTCGCCGGCATCGTGCTCGGCAAAAGCATTCCCGGGCTGGACCAGCTGGGCCTGGAGTTCTCGATAGCCGCGACCTTTATTGCCCTGATCACCCCCGTAGTGCGCGACGTGCCAACCATCGTCTGCGTCGCCGTGTCGTTGCTGTGCTCGGTGTGGCTGAGCTACCTGCATTGGGAATCGGCGGTGGTGGTCTCCGGCGTATTGGGGATGAGCGCAGGGTTTGCCTGCAAGCGCCTGGGAGTAGGGCAGCGATGATCTTCGTGATGATTTTTGGCATGGGGTTGATCGTGTTTCTCAACCGCTACCTGTTCATCGAGCCGCGCCTGCCGGTGCGCCTCAATCGCGGGGCGCGGGAGTTTCTCGGGTTTGCCGTACCGGGGATGCTCACCGCCATCTGCGGCCCGATCATTTTCCTGGCCGACCACAAGCTCAACCTGAGCGTGAGCAATCCTTACCTGCTGGCCGGGGTGTGCGCTGTGGCGTTGATGTTCTGGACCCGCAGCGTGCTGATCACCGTGTTGCTGAGCATGGCGCTGTTCTATCTGTTCCGCTGGCTGCTCTGAACAGCACACTCCTGCCGTAGCAGCTGTCGAGCCCCAGCGAGGCTGCGTCAGGCGCGCCTCGGTTCAGCGCCTGGCTGGTTAATTGAGGTGCTGCCAACGCAGCCTCGCCGGGGCTCGACAGCTGCTACGGGGTGGGGCGCAAAACCAGGGCAAAAAAAAGCCCGCGGGAGGGCGGGCTAGAAGGGAGACTTCTTAAAAATGAGCCTGCCGACTATAGGCGGCGAGGTCTCCCTTCACAGTGAAAAAAAGTTCACTCTCCGGACAGTTTGGCGACAGCTTTCCCTCCCCGGATGGGGAAACAGGGGGCGGTTCGTCGTGTGTTCAGGAGCGCAGCCCGAGCGGGCTGCGATTTTGCATCAGCCTTTTGCGTTGAGTTTGCGCAGTTCGTCGTAAGTCGCCGATTGCACAAACCAGAAGCCGGAAATGATGCACCAAATCAATGTGCCGCCAATCAGGGCGCCAAGGCCTGCCAGAAAGCTCTGGCTGAACATCACGACCAGACCTGTAAGCCACAGGAAAGCCAGCGCGATGTAGAGAACGGTGTTGTTGACGCCGATGACGAAATCTTTCATGAGGCTTCCTTTCTAGGTAGTGTCCCGTGGGCCTCATCAGTGAGGCCCAACGGTGCAATCATAATGCCATGACTGCCTTTCACGCCACCTCGGGTGCAGGTCCTGCAGGTTTCTGCTTGTTGGCCTTCGCCTCCGCCGCCAGGCATTCCAGGGCAAATTGCTCGGTGTAGGTCATCTGGATCGGGGTGCTTTCGCCTTTGACGGTGCGCTCGCCGTCCAGGATGTAGCGGATGCGCTTGTCGGTCACGCCGATGCGTTTGGCGATCCACGAAGGCGTTTGGCCGATGCGGCTGATCAGCTTGTCGGCGTAGTCGGTGGAGGGGTTGTAGCGCTCGGCGTTCGGTGTCATGGGGGTTCCGGGTAAAAGCGGGTTCGTAAGTAGGCGGCAGGGTGACGCAATTATCATTCGGTGTCGCCTGCTAATGGTACAGTCGTGTTTTTTCCAAGGAAGCTTCGGTATGCGGATGGTGGTAATTGGCGCTTTGGTACTGGTATCGCTGGCCGGTTGCGCGGGCTCGAAGATGAAAGAGGCGCGTACCGGTACGCCCTATAAAACCCTGGCCTCGGACAAGGCCCCGCTGGTGGTTGCCCAATGTATCCAGTTCGGTTGGCAGGACGAAGCGGTGTTCGGCGTGGATGCCGGTGGCTTCATGGAACCTGCGCAGGCCGGTGGCTTCACCATCTACACCACGGCAGGCGATTACTTTGTCGACGTGCGCAGCGCGGGCGCGGGTGCCAGCGTGAACTATTACGCGGCCCAGGATGACTATCCGGCCAAGCGCCGCCTCGCCGCACTGGCGACTTGTCTGTAATCCGTTGCGTTAGAAAAGTTCAGAAATGCCCTGCGGACAGCCTCGCGGGCATTGTTTTAGTATTTTCCTGCTCGCCCGGCGTGACGGCTCTTTACCGGTACAGGGACGTCGAGGCCGGAACGTCGGGCGGGCAACTCTTTTCTAGCGTGGCATATACCCCAGGTGCCAGCGCCGGGGAATCTTCAGCGACACCAGCCCCAACAGCGCCGACAGCAACCCGCTGACCAACAGCGCACGAATCCCCATCTGGTGTTCCAGCAATGCACCGATCACCGCACCGGCAAACATCCCGGCCCAGGGGATCAGTTGCACGCGCCAGCCATTGCGGCGTTCACCCAGCATCCAGCGGCCCAGCCCGCGACCAAATCGCGACAGCGCCCCCGTGACATAAGTAAGCCCCACCGGTAATCCGTTCACCTCTTCGACGGCAGCATTCAGCATGCCCATGGCGATGATCGCCGCCAGCAATGACGGCAGTTGATCGTCGAACGGCCAGGCCGCGGAACCGCACAGCAGCGTGGCGATGCACAGCAACAAAGGCAGCGCATGGCGCCGGCTGATACGGCTGACCATCACGCCCAACGCATTACCGGCGATGAACGTTGCCACCAGCAACGTCAGGCGCGCGGTGAGGCCCAGGTCGCCTTCGCTGATCGCCACGGCGAGGCGCGTGGTGTTACCGCTCATGAACGAGACAAAATCGCCGCTGGCCATGAAGCCGATGGCGTCGGTCATGCCCGCCAGCACGGAAAGGCTGGCCACCAGCATCAGCCCCACACGCCCGCGCCACTTGTGGCGATGCAACAAGGCGGCGTTGGTGTAGGGCTTCAAGGATGAAGGCAGCATGGGGCCGTGTTCCTCGGTGAGATTATCCGGCCACTACCGTAGGACGCTTTGCGTTCGGCTGCAATGACTTGGCGCAGGCGTTTCACACCGGTTCCAGGCGCCAGCCCTCGGCGTGCCATGTCAGGGTGTGGCTGGGTTTGAGTGCGGCGAGAAAAGCCGCATCGTGGGACACCGCAATCATCGCCCCGGTAAACCCTTGCAATGCCTCCTCAAAGGCGATCACCGATTGCATGTCCAGATGGTTGGTCGGCTCATCCAATAGCAGTAACTGCGCCGGCGTTTTGCGCCACAAGGCAATCGCCATGGCCGCCTTCAGGCGCTCGCCGCCGCTGAGCCGCGCCACGGGTTGCGTGACGCGCAAGGCATCCAGTTGCAGCAAGGCCAGGCGCGTACGCAGTTCGCCCTCGGCCAGCGGGGTATCGAGCAGGTTGAGCTGTTGGACGATCGAGCGCTGGTCGTCCAGCAGCGCCAGATGTTGATCGATATAGGCCGCCGGCACATGCACCGTGCACTCGCCGCTGACCGGCTGCAACTGACCCGCCAGCAGCTTGAGCAAGGTGGATTTGCCGCAACCGTTCGGCCCGTGGACCGCCACCCGCATGGGCCCCATCAGGTTGGCGCTGAGGAACGTGCTGGGTTGCTGCGGATCGAGCCAAGGCAACTGCGTGTGCTCCAGGGTCAACACCTGGCGGCCGCAGGGCACTGCGGTGCCGGGCAACGCCAGCAGGGTGGGTGTTTCATCCACCACCTGTTCGTAGGCTTTGCGCACGCGCTCATCCAACGCTTCCTTGTGTTGCTGGTGAGCACTGCGCACGGTGCTGACGATTTCGGTGGCGGCACCTTTCCAGCGGGCCTTGGTGAAGCGGTCGACGTTCGCCGTTTCGGCGTGCTTGCGCGAGCGGGCGGCATGGCGCTGGATGTCATCGTTGCTTTGTTTCAGGCGCTTGCGCTCACGGCTGCGCTCCAGCCGGGCGTGTTCGAGGCTCGCTTGGGCTGCATGTTGTTCGGTCTCGCGTTGGGCGTGAAAAGCGGCGTAGTTACCGCCGTAGACGTGGGTGCCCAACGGCGACAGCTCGACGATTCGCTGCATGCAGTTGAGCAGTTGCCGGTCATGGCTGACCACGATCAACCCGCCACGCCAGTCCGCCAGAATGCCCAGCAGCCAGTCGCGGCCTTGGCTGTCCAGGTGATTGGTGGGTTCGTCGAGAATCAACAGTTGCGGGTCGGCCAGCAGTGCGCCGATCACCGCCAGGCGGGCCAGTTGGCCGCCACTCAACTGGTCGGCGCGATCCTCGAAACCGAGCGACTGCAAACCCGCCGCGTCCAACGCCTTGCGCAGGCGCTCGGCCAGGTCCCAGCGGTCATCGATCAGTTCCAGGTCGTCGACGCGGGCTTCACCACGGGCCAGGCGATCCAGGGCGGCGAGTACCTCGGCGGTCCCGGTGGTTTGTGCGACCGTTTGGCCGGAAAAAAGGCTCAACGTCTGTGGGACATAGGCCAGCCTGGCGCAGGTCTCAAGCGTGCCGGAAGAGGGCGCCAGCCGTCCGGCGATCAGCTTGGCGAGCACACTTTTGCCCGCGCCATTACGCCCCACAATGCCGGTGGGGGTGCGATCGAAAGACAGGTTCAGGTCGTCCAGCAGGGTTTCGCCATTGGCGAACTGGAAACACACGTGTTGCAGGGAAACGAGTACAGGCAGCCGTTTGACGTCAGTCATCAGCACCTCCAAAACAATATGGCACAAGCCAACAAGCGCGCCAGGCGGCTCGTTGCGTTTACATGTTGGAAGGCTTAGTTGTTCACGTCAGCGGTCATCCCGAGATCAGAAAGGACGGGCAGGGTAACGCACTTTGGATTTTCCCTACAAGCGCTCGGCCAGTTGCTCCAGAAACATCGCCAGCCCCACTTCCTCGGCTTTCAAGCCTTTGCGCACCCGTGGCTTGGGCAGTTTCGCCAGTTCGCCCAGGCTGAAATGCTCCAGCACGGCCGGGTGGATATAACACTTGCGGCACACCGCCGGGGTGTTGCCCAGTTGCTTGGCGACGTTCTTGACCATCTCCACCACATGCTTCTTGGCGTCAGACTCCGGCTGCCATTCAAGTTCGCGCAACACCGCCAACGCCAGGGCACTGCCGGCCCAGGTGCGGTAATCCTTGGCGGTAAAATCCGCGCCGGTGAGGCTGTGCAGGTAGGCATTCACATCGGTGGAGCTGACGGTATGGCGCTCGCCGTTCTCGTCCAGGTACTGGAACAGGTTCTGCCCCGGCAACTCCAGGCAACGCTTGATCACCGTGGCCAGGCGCCGGTCCTTGACGGTGATCTGGTGCTCGATGCCGCTTTTGCCGCGAAACTGGAACAGGATCTCGCTGCCCTTGATGTCTACATGGCGGGTGCGCAGGGTGGTCAGGCCGTAGGAACGATTGTCCCGAGCGTACTGAGTGTTGCCGACGCGGATCAGCGTGGCGTCGAGCAGCATCACCACCGTGGCCAGGACCTTCTCCCGATTGAACCCGGGCGCGGCGATCTGCGCTTCCAACTGCTTGCGCAGCTTGGGCAACGCGCTGCCGAACTGTTGCAGCCGGGAATACTTGTCGGTGTCACGCACCTCACGCCAGCGTTGGTGATAACGGTACTGCTTGCGCCCACGGGCATCACGGCCGGTCGCTTGCAGGTGGCCGCGCGGGTCGGCGCAGATCCACACATCGGTATACGCCGGCGGCACTGCGAGGGCGTTGATGCGCTTGATTTCGTCGGCATCGGTTATGCGTGTGCCGTCGGCCTTGAAGTACTGGAATTTGCCCCGCAGCTTTTTCCGGGAGATCCCGGGCTGGGTATCGTCGACGTAATGCAGGTCGCGGGGCAGGTCGGCAAGCAACGCAGGATCGGGCATGGCGCAAATTCCTTGGCAGGTATTTCTGATTGACCGCAGGGTTTTGCGGTCGTGCGAATGGATTCATCTCCGTTATTTCAATTGACGGACCGACCCACAGAACCAGCACTCAGCCAGGCAATGAACATTGCAGCCGAACCCCACCGCCTCGCCGCAAACGAACTCGGTGATCAACAAAGCGCCGTATCTTTCTGCATAAGGGTTGAATGTAGGAAAGCTCCCAAGTGCGTTGTCGAAAGTTCCCTTGCATCATGTTGGGGCTAGTAAACAACATTTGAAATAATTCATTCTAGTAGTGGTGGAACTGAATGCAATTCATGTAAACGCTCATGAGTTCAAAAAAGGAATTTATGTGCTCCGGTTGGTGGGCTGTTTGTCGAATCAACAGGATGTATAAATTCCAGTCTTGATTTTGCGCCAGCATTTGCTGTCGCTAAAGTTGTCTGGAAAGGGAGAGGTTATGGCTACAAATAGTTTTCAGAGTGAGGTGCCCAAGGCGCGAGTTAATATCAAGCTCGACCTGCATACCGGTGGCGCTCAAAAGAAAGTCGAGTTGCCGCTCAAACTGATGGTTATGGGCGACTACAGCAATGGAAAAGAGCAACGCTCGCTTTCTGAGCGCGGCAAGGTCGACATTAATAAAAACAACTTTGACAGCGTGTTGGGTGAGTTTTCGCCTAGCCTGAAGTTCGCCGTCAATGACACCTTGTCCGACGATGCGTCCGACACTTGCGTCGAGCTGAGCTTCCAGAGCATGAAGGACTTTGAACCTGAGCAGGTCGCACGCCAGATACCGCAACTACGGGCCTTGCTTGCCATGCGCAATCTGCTGCGCGACCTCAAGTCCAACCTCCTGGATAACGCCACGTTTCGCCATGAGCTGGAACGCATTCTTAAGGATGACGCACTGAGCGAAGAGCTGCGAGCCGAATTGGCTGCCCTGGGGCCGCAAGAAGTCCGTTAACTGTTCTCGTCTCGTCAATAAGGAAATTAAACATCATGTCTCTAGAGCAATCATCTCAAGATCCGCAGCTGGCCAGTACCTATCATGCCAGCAGTAATCATAGTGTTTATGGAAATTTATTCGCCAAGATCAATCTTAATCCAGTGTCGGAGTTAGGTGGAATTGAGGATTTTCAAAACTCTGAAGCGTTGTCCGAGGTCTCTACTGATGAGCGAGTCACTGCGGCCGTCAGCGTGTTCCTGGGACTGCTGAAACAGTCATCGCATAAAGTAGAACGACTGGATAAAGTGCTGCTGGACGAACATATTGCCTCCCTGGATGCGCAGATAAGCCGCCAACTGGACGCAGTAATGCATCACCCTGACTTTCAGCGCGTAGAGTCAACTTGGCGTGGCGTGAAATCGTTGATAGATCAAACTGATTTTCGCCAGAATGTGCGTATCGAGTTGCTGGATATCAGCAAGGATCACTTGGTACAAGACTTCGAAGACTCACCTGAGATCGCTCAAAGCGGCCTGTATTTGCACACCTACACCCAGGAATACGACACCCCTGGGGGAGAGCCGATCGCAGCGGCCATTTCGAACTATGAGTTCAGCCGCAGCCCGCAGGATATTGCCCTTTTACGCAATATTTCCAAAGTGGCCGCAGCAGCCCACATGCCGTTCATTGGCTCGGTCGGGCCGGCTTTTTTCGGCAAGAACTCGATGGAAGACGTCGCCGCCATCAAGGATATCGGCAACTACTTTGATCGTGCCGAGTACATCAAGTGGAAGGCGTTCCGCGAGAGTGACGACTCCCGTTATATCGGCTTGCTGATGCCCCGGGTACTGGGGCGCCTGCCTTATGGTCCGGACACCGTCCCGGTCCGAAGCTTCAACTACATTGAAAGCGTGAAGGGCCCGGACCACGAAAAATACCTGTGGACCAACGCCTCGTTCGCTTTCGCCGCAAACATGGTGAAAAGCTTTATCACCAATGGTTGGTGCGTGCAGATTCGCGGCCCGCAATCGGGTGGCGCGGTGACTGAACTGCCGATTCACCTATATGACCTTGGCACTGGCAACCAGGTGAAAATCCCCTCTGAAGTGATGATCCCTGAAACCCGCGAATTCGAATTCGCCAATCTCGGTTTCATCCCGCTGTCGTACTACAAAAACCGCGACTACGCGTGTTTCTTCTCGGCGAACTCGGCGCAAAAACCGGCGCTTTATGACACCGCTGATGCAACGGCCAATAGCCGAATCAATGCCCGCTTGCCTTATATCTTCCTGCTGTCGCGCATCGCCCACTACCTCAAGCTGATCCAGCGCGAAAACATCGGGACGACCAAGGACCGCCGTTTGCTGGAGCTGGAACTGAACAAGTGGGTGGGCGGGCTCGTCACCGAAATGACTGATCCGGGGGATGACCTGCAAGCCTCCCACCCGTTGCGCGACGCCAAGGTGACGGTAGAAGACATCGACGACAACCCTGGTTTCTTCCGCGTCAAGCTGTACGCCATACCGCACTTCCAGGTCGAGGGCATGGACGTCAATTTGTCGCTGGTTTCGCAGATGCCCAAGGCAAAAGCCTAAGCCACCTCACAGGGAAATGATGTGATGAAGATCGACCGCCCCCTTTGGGCTGCGGGGGCGTTGCTGTCTCCGCAACAATTCCAGCAGCAAGCACGCTGGGAAGCTTGGACCAATGAGCAACTGGCCCATTTGTCGCTGGTGAACCCCTGGGGTGTCCTTGGAGTTGCGTTCGACGTGGCAGCGTTGCGCCTGGGTAAGCTGAAGGCGACCCTGCTGCGTGTGCGTATGCCGGATGGCACGTTGGTTGACAGCAGCCAGGTGGATCGGCTGCCTCCGGCCCTGGAGTTGGCCGACCTGCTTCGCGACGATGCTCGGAGCGCTACGCTGTTGTTGGCCTTGCCGTTGGAGCAAGGGAACGGCAACAACTGTTTGTTCGAAGGTACGAAGGCTGATCGACCGACGCGTTATCGGCAGGATTGGCGGCAAGTGCAGGACGTCTACGCAGACGAGGTTCAGTCCATCGGTGTGCTGGAGAACGTGCTGACCCTGCGTCTGGCTGACGATGAAAACGCCGATTACCTGACGTGTCCGGTCTCACGTCTGGTGCGTGACGGACAGGGCGCCTGGAGTATCGATCCTGATTACGTACCGCCATTGCTGAGTTTTGCAGCCCATCCAGGGCTGCTGACCCAGCTGGATAACCTGTTGACCCAGTTGGCAGCCAAACGTCAACGGCTGATGGGCATGCGTCGAGAGAGCAACCAGCGTATGGCAGATTTTGCCGTGGCCGATGTATCGCTGTTCTGGCTGCTCAACGCATTGAACACCTACCAGCCGGTATTGGCCGATCTCAAGGCAAACCCTGCACGGCACCCTGAGCAGGTGTACCTGGAGCTGGTCAAGTTGGCCGGCAGTCTGCTGACGTTTTCCCTTGAACACGACATCGACAAGATTCCCGCCTACCGGCATGAAGCACTGGAAAGCATATTCCCTCCGTTGATGCGCACCATCTCAACCTTGCTCGAAGCCAGCCTACCGTCACGGGTTATTGCCCTCGTACTGGAGGCGGTGGGCCCGAACCGCTGGCAAGTCGCGCTCAACGATGCACGCCTGCGTGAGCGGGACGGCGCAGACTTTTATCTCTCGGTGCGTTGCCGTATGCCTGCGGCGCAACTGCAAAGCCAGTTTCCACGGCTGTGCAAAGTGGGGGCGCCAGATGACGTTGATCGCCTGGTCAATGCTGCTCTTGATGGTGTTGCGTTGCAGCCCCTCAGTCACGTACCGGCAGCCATTCCGCTACGCCTGGAAAACCAGTACTTCGCCCTTGATCTTGGCAGCGCCAAGGGCCAATCGATGCTGGCTGACGGAAAGTGTGCCCTGTACGTACCCAGCACCTTTCTGGACATCAACCTTGAACTGTTTGCGGTACTGCGCGCATGAACCTGAACGCCTTGAAAAAACACACCTTCACTGCGCATGACCTCGACGCGTTGTTGCAAGACACTTACCTGTTGGTCGTAGAGTTGCGCCAAGGTGCTTCGCTGCAAAACAGCCCCGAATTGCCTGAACGTAGCGTAAAGCAGGTCGAACAGGTTCGACAGAGCCTCAAGGACGCCGGCGTTGGTGCGCGCAGCATCGAGCTGATCAGCTACGCCCAGTGTGCCTTGCTGGATGAGACTGCACTCGCCTTTGCCAAGGACCACGCCCATGACAAATGGGCCAGTGAACCCTTGCAGACAAAGTTCTTCAATCGCCATCAGGCTGGTGAGTTTCTGTATGAAGACATAGGCGAAGCCCTGCGTCAGCCAGCGCCTGATCTGCTGGTGCTGACGGCATTTCAACGGGTGCTGATGCTAGGTTTTCAGGGGCGGTACCGTGATGTAAATGACCCTGAGCGCGTGCAACTGCTCGCGGCCCTGAATGCACAGGTCGGCCCTTTGCAACTCAATCATGCATTGACCACGCACATCGTCGCACACCGCGTAAATCACCTGTGCTGGCTGCGTTCGGCGCTGGTCCATGTTCTGGCGGCCGGCTCGTTGCTGGTCGGTGCCTGGTGGGGGCTGGACTACTGGCTGGGCGGTTTGATCGCCACGCTTGTTCCAGTACAGGTGTGAAGCGTGATGACACTCAAGCTGACACGAGGTCTGTGGCTGTGGGCAGGAGCGCTGGCCCTGGCGCTGTTGCTGGTCGTACCGTTTGCTGGCTGGGTACGTGCAGTGCTCGCTTTTGCCGTCGTGGTGCTGGTCTACTGGGCCTGGAACCGCACGGGGGAGCGTTTTGCACAGCGCGGTCGGCAACTGATGCTGGATGGCGATACTGACTTGCCACCTGCTGGCTACCGCAAGCCCGTAGTGCTGATTTGCGGCGATGGTTTGGCGGGGCTGTTTGGCGTAGTGCCCTCGCAGCAGTTGACCCTGCGCACCACCCCGCAGGGCTGTTATGTCGGTGTGCCAGCCCTTGATCAGCTCGTGGCGGTGACCGCCAGCATCCAGGCCCTGCGTCCGGACTGGTCCGGGCAACTGAGCGTGATGTTTGTCGCCAACCCCTCGGAGCACACAGACCCAGTCGAACTGGCCGGGCAGGTGCGTGCTTTCCGTCATCAGGTCGCCCTGGTGCGCAAGCGTGGTGTTGTGTTGCCGCTGATGCTGGTGAGCTACCTGCAAGCCGCCGAAGGCGAGGGTGCCTGGTTCAGTTGGGAATCTGGTCAAGCTGGCCCTTGCGTACGTGAGAACGGTGCCTGCACCAGCCTGTCAGACTGGCAGCGACAGGCCAGTGACAGCGCAACCTACGCCGCACGCCTGTGCAGCGGCGTACAGCTAAGCAGCGCGGCGGTGTGGCTTGAGGCAACACTGCTCCCGCATCTGGAGGCCCGTAACACCGGGCATCCAGTGGCTTGCGCTATCACCCTTGTACCGGCGTTGCCTCAAGGCATCGTGGGCAACCTGTGGCAACAAT
Organism: Pseudomonas sp. LBUM1641; assembly: GCF_059716235.1. Classification (NCBI taxonomy): domain Bacteria; kingdom Pseudomonadati; phylum Pseudomonadota; class Gammaproteobacteria; order Pseudomonadales; family Pseudomonadaceae; genus Pseudomonas; species Pseudomonas sp. LBUM1641. Next base: position 3,825,758 of record NZ_CP166815.1, on the reverse strand, counting down.
GGTTGCATGCAAAAACGGGGTTGAGTGATGCCGTGCAACCGCTGGTGGGTTCCAGTCCGTCTTTGCCGTTTCCTGATCCGTTGCTGAATGTACTGCCGTTGCGAACCCGCCGCTCCCCGCGCCTTAAGGCGAGCGTCGCGGCGGTGTGGATGTTCGCGATAGCCGGTCTCGTAGCCTTGGCCAGCTCGGCTTGGCAGAACAACCTGCTGCTGCGTCAAGTCAGTGATGACCTGCGGCGTTACACCTCTGTTCCCTTCACCGAACGTCGCGACCTACCACAATTCGTCCTGCGAGAAGACGCCGTGACAGTGCTGCGCCAGGTTGCCGCGCGCCTGGACGGCTACTACCGGCAGGGCGAACCTCTGGCGTTGGGCCTGGGTTTGTATCGCGGCGAGCGGCTACGCCAGCCGTTGCTGGCGACCATCGCAGGTCACCGGCAACCGCAAGACGCCCCGAGACCCGCTGCGCTAGCCACTCAAGTGCGCCTGAACAGCCTCTCGCTGTTCGGCACCGGGAGTGCCGAACTCAAGCCGGGTTCGACCAAGGTACTGATCAACGCGCTCGTCCACATCAAGGCCCAGCCGGGGTGGCTGATTGTTATCGCCGGGCACACCGACGTGACGGGCAGCCCTGCGCAGAACCTTGAACTGTCCCGCGCCCGTGCGGCGTCGGTACGCGACTGGATGCAACGCATGGGCGACATCCCGCACAGCTGCTTCGCCGTTCAAGGCTTTGGCGCCAACCAGCCAGTAGCCAGTAATGACTCCGAAGATGGGCGTACTGCCAATCGTCGCGTCGATATCCGTCTGGTGCCGGAAGTGGGGGCCTGTCAGGCGCCTGCTGCGGAGCCAGGCAGGACAGCCTCTGTCGCATCCAGCGACATACAACCCTGAGAAAAGGAGCTTCACATGGCAATTCCCGTTTACCTCTGGCTGCAAGATGATGGCGGCGCTGAAATCAAAGGCTCCGTGGACGTACAAAAGCGCGAAGGCAGCATTGAGGTCATCGCGCAAGACCACAGCCTTTACATCCCCACCGACAACAATACCGGCAAGCTGACCGGCACTCGGGTTCACACCCCGTTCCTGTTCTCCAAGGAAATCGATGCCTCCAGCCCTTACCTGTACAAGGCGGTGACCACCGGGCAAACGCTCAAGAGTGCCGAATTCAAATGGTTTCGCATCGATGATGCGGGCCAGGAAGTCGAGTACTTCATCACCAAACTGGAGAACGTCAAGGTCGTGAAAGTCGCGCCGAAAATGCACGACGTCAAAGACCCGAGTAAGGAAAAGCACAACCATCTGGAGCAGATCGAGTTGCGCTACGAGAAGGTCACCTGGACCTACAAAGACGGCAACATCATCCACTCCGATTCCTGGAACGAACGCCAAAGCGCCTGATGCAAAAGAACCGGCAGGCACCTGTGTGCCTGCTGGTCGGCGGTGTGCAGGGTTGAGCGTCCGTTCGCGGGCGCTCAGCCAAATACATCGCGCAGCATCTTCTATCGACAATACGCCGATTACCCAGAACAGGGATGTACCCGATGGCCCACAACTCTACTCGTTTGCTTCGCCGCCTCAATCCCTATTGCGCCCAGGCACTGAGTGCAGCGGCAACCTTGTGCCAGAGCCGAGCCCATGGGCTGATCAGCATCGAACATTGGCTGCTCAAATTGCTGGAGCAGGGCGAGGGCGACCTGACCCTCATAGCCCGCCGTTACGAATGGGATATGGACGCGCTCTGGCGCGGCTTGCTCGACCACCTCGACACCCTGCCGCGCAGCGTGCAAGGCAAACCTCAGCTGTGCGGCAAGCTGCAGCAACTGATCAAGAATGCCTGGTTGCAGGCCTCCCTGAATGGCAACAACGACGCCCTGCGCTCGGCCCACCTGCTCGGCGCATTACTGGAGACGCCCAGTCTGCTGGCCTGTGACGCTGCATGGCCGCTGCTCAGCATCAGCGATACCCAATTACAGCACTTGTTTGTGCTGCTTGATCAGCACTCGGAAGAGCGCCCGCAAATGCAGCAAGACGCCGAACGGGACCGCATCGACGTGCCCGCCATATCCGGCACCGACACGTCGGACGCCTTGAAAGTCATCCTGGATAAATTTACTCACGACGTTACCGCCAAGGCCTTGGCAGGCCAGATCGACCCGGTGTTCGGCCGTGACGATGAAATTCGTCAGGTTATCGACATTCTCAGTCGGCGGCGCAAGAACAACCCGATCCTTGTGGGTGAACCCGGAGTAGGTAAAACCGCTCTGGTTGAAGGTCTCGCATTGCGTATCGTCGAGGGCAACGTCCCCGACAGCCTCAAGCGGGTCAGTGTGCGCATTCTGGACCTGGGCTTGTTGCAAGCCGGAGCGGGGGTAAAAGGCGAATTCGAGCAACGCCTGAAAAACGTCATCGACGCCGTGCAGCAATCACCCGACCCGGTGCTGCTGTTTATCGATGAAGCGCATACGCTGATCGGCGCCGGTAACCAGGCCGGTGGTGCAGACGCCGCCAATCTACTCAAACCGGCCTTGGCGCGTGGAGAACTACGCACGATTGCCGCCACCACCTGGAGCGAATACAAACAGTACTTCGAACGTGATGCCGCTTTGGAACGACGCTTCCAGATGGTCAAGGTCGACGAGCCCGACGACGCCAACGCCAGCCTGATGCTGCGCGGCCTCAAAGGCCGCTATGCCAGTCACCACGGTGTGCACATTCAGGATGCGGCGGTACTGGCAGCGGTCACGCTCTCACGGCGCTACATTACAGGGCGACAACTGCCGGACAAAGCCATCGACCTGCTCGACACCGCCAGTGCCCGGGTCCGCATGAGCCTCGACTGCGAGCCACAGGTGTTGGTGCATCTCAAAGCGCGCAAAACCGCCCTGGAGCTGGAGCGCCAGGCGCTGGAAGAAGACCAGCAACTGAGCGGCGCCCCGGTAAACGAGCGTCTGGCAATCATCGCAACGCAACGTGCCGACCTGAACCGCCAGCAAGTCGAGCTTGAGGCGCAATACCGCGACGAACTCGACCTCACCCGACAATTGCGCGATGCCCGCCAGGCAGAACCTGCGCAAGCATCCGTTTGCCTGCAACTGCAGCAGCAACTGAGCACTGCCCAAAGCAGCCAGCCCTTGCTGTCCCTTGACGTCGACGCCCGCAGCGTAGCCGAAGTCATCGCTGACTGGACGGGTGTGCCTTTGGGCAGTCTGCTCAAGGACGAGCAAGCCAACCTGTTGGAGCTGGAATACCAACTGGGTGAGCAAGTGATCGGCCAGGACGCTGCGCTCAGCGCCTTGGCCCAGCGCCTGCGCGCCGCCAAGACCGGCCTTACGGATGAAAAAGCGCCGCTCGGCGTGTTCCTGCTGGTGGGCACCAGCGGCGTCGGTAAGACCGAAACCGCCCTGGCCCTGGCCGATAAGCTGTTCGGTGGTGAAAAATCGCTGATCACCATCAACCTCTCGGAGTACCAGGAAGCCCACACCGTCAGCCAGCTTAAAGGCTCGCCTCCCGGCTATGTCGGGTACGGTCAGGGCGGCGTGCTCACTGAAGCGGTGCGCCAGCGCCCCTACAGCGTGGTGTTGCTCGACGAAGTGGAGAAGGCGCACCGCGACGTGCTCAACCTGTTCTACCAAGTCTTCGACCGAGGCTGTATGCGCGACGGCGAAGGACGGGAAATCGATTTTCGCAATACCGTGATTCTCATGACCTCCAATCTTGGCAGTGATGAACTGCAAGCGTGCCTGCAAGAGTTCCCCGGCGCGCCGGACAGCACCTTGCAGGAGTTGCTGCGCCCGATCCTGCGGGAGCACTTTCAGCCGGCCCTGCTGGCTCGCTTCCAGACGTTGATCTATCGCCCGCTGCAAGCCGACGCTCTGCAGCGCATTGTCACGATCAAGCTTGCCCAGGTGGCCACGCGCTTGCAGCGCCACTACGGGCTGGATTGCCAGATCGACGCCGCCCTCAGCGAAGCGCTGGTTGCCGCCTGCCTGCTGCCCGACACCGGCGCGCGCAACATTGACAGCCTGCTTAGCCAGCAGATCTTGCCGATACTCAGCCAACAGCTGCTGCAACGTCAGGCCGCCCGGCAAAAAACTCGCAGCGTGACGCTCGGCTATAGCGATGAGGAGGGCGTCGTCCTGCAGTTTATCGATGCCCAAGGCACGGTCTCCGCCGTTGCGATGGAGGCTCAAACATGCTGAATGAAATGCGCACTTTCTTCGACCACAGCCGCCACAAACTCACCGTTCGTGATGTTGATGCCGTGCTCGACGTTCTTGCCTTCGAGGGCACCGAAGGCCTGAGCGAACTGTTCAACTACCGGGTCGAGTTCACCTGCATCGACGGTGACATCGCTGCTGAAACAATGCTCGGTCAAAACGGCACGTTCAGCTTGTACGGCGCACCGCAAAAATCACCGATGCGCGGCTTCAACCCAACTGTTGCCAGCCCATTGCGCACGCTGCATGGCGTGGTCACCGGCTTCAAACGCCTGTCTGGCTCTGCTGATGAAGCCCGCTATGAAATCACCCTGGAACCGCACTTTGCCCTGCTGGGTCGAGGCCAACAATTTCGTATCTACCAACACCAATCAGTCCCTCAAATCGTCGAAAGCATCCTGCGCAGCCGCCACGACTTTGAAGGCCAGGACTTCTTCTTCAACCTGGTACGCGAATACCCCAAACGCGAACAGGTCATGCAATACGGCGAAAGCGACTTGGCATTCATCTGCCGCCTGCTGGCCGATGTAGGCATCTGGTACCGCTTCACCCGCGACGAACGCCTGAACATCGACGTCGTGGAGTTCCACGACGACCAACGCCACTACCAATTTAATGTCGAGCTCGCCTACCGGCCACAATCCGGCCTCAGCAGCACTGGCCAAGACGGCGCGTGGAATTTGCAATCCAGCCATCAGGTGGTGGAGCAGCGCGTCAATATCCGCACCTACCATCACCGCGTGGCCAACGCCCACTTGAACGGCGAGATCGACCAAACCCATGGCGCCCGCGGCACCTATGGCGAGGCGTATCACTACGCTGAGCCCTACACAGAAATGGGCGACCGCTACGCCCATGACGAAGACCTGCTAAGTGAAAGCGGCTATTTTTACGCCCGCTTGCGCCACGAGCGTTACCTCAACGGCCAGACCCAACTCAGCGGCGTCAGCAGCAGTGCCACCTTGGCTCCCGGCCAGGTACTCAAAATCTCCGGCGGCGCCCCGCAGGCCTTTGCCCCCGGCGCGGTGATCACGCAACTGACCACCCGCGCCGCCCGCGACCGCAGTTTCGACGTCACCTTCAAGGCCATTCCCTACTCGGAAACCGTGTGCTTTCGCCCACAGCTGAAAGACAAACCGCAAATCGCCGGCACCGTCCCGGCCCGGGTCACCAGCCCGCAGGCCAACGACCCTTACGCCGAAATCGACCTGGAAGGGCGCTACTGCGTGAACTTCCTGTTCGACCGCGACACCTGGAAACCCGGCCAGGAAAGTATGTGGCTGCGCCTGGCCCGCCCGTACGCTGGCGACACCCATGGCCTGCACCTGCCGCTGATTGCCGGTACCGAAGTGGCCATCGCGTTTGAACAAGGCGACCCGGACCGTCCCTACATCGCTCACGCCTTGCACGACAGCCAACACGTGGATCACGTGACCTTGCGCAACTACAAACGCAACGTGCTGCGCACACCGTCGAACAACAAGTTGCGCATGGACGACACGCGGGGGCAGGAGCACGTAAAGCTCAGTACTGAGCACAGTGGTAAGAGCCAGTTAAATCTTGGGCATTTGGTGGATGCCCAGCGCCAGCCACGAGGTCAGGGCGCGGAGTTGCGCACCGATGGTCATGCCGCCATCCGCGCTGGCAGCGGCATCTTCATCAGTGCTGACGTACAGCCTAAAGCTCAGGGACAAATGCTTGAAATGAGCGCGGCGCTGGCTCGGTTGCAGCAGGCTGGTGATCAATTGGACTGGTTGTCGGTGGATGCTCAGGCCGCCAACGCCGACCCAGCGGATGTGCAGGCGCAAATCAATCTGCTCAAGCAAGGTCTTGAGCAACTCCAGTCATCAGTATTACTGCTCAGCGCTCCCGACGGCATCTGCGCCACCAGCGGTAAACACCTGCAATTGGCCGCGCAAAATAACCTGATGATCAACGCCGGAGCCGAGGCGGATATCAGCGTGATCAAGCGCTTGTTCATTGGCGTGGGGCAGGGGGTAAGTCTGTTTGTGCGCAAGCTGGGCATCAAGCTGATCGCCAATCAGGGGCCGGTAAAGGTCCAGGCACAAAACGACACGCTGGAACTGATGGCCCGTCATGGCTTATCGATCATCAGCACCGAAGACGAAATTCGCATCGTCGCGAAGAAGAAAATCACCCTCAATGCCGGTGGCAGCTACATCACGCTCGATCAGAGCAGCATCGAATCCGGAACCTTGGGGGACCACAACATTAAGGCGGCGCACTTCGACTTCCTAGGCCCCGCCCAACAAATCATGGGTATGCCAAAGCCTCCTCAATTAGCCGAGCACAAATCCAAGTCCCAAGGGCTTACGGATTTCTCTGGCTGATCCCTTTGTAATCCACGAGTGAGTCACCCCATGGCCAACATGTTCTCTCAGCTATTTAACCTCTTCGGTCCTGGCCGAAAGGCACCGATTTATGTACCGGAGCCATCGCCGCCTCGGACTCCACTGTCACCGCCTGTCGAGTCTGCGGCACCTGCACAAACGCTGCCGCCAATGAAAAACTGGAGCCACCCCTTCAAGGACAAGAGCAACCCATTGCTGCAATTAACCCAACTGGCCAAAGCTGCGGCGGGTTACTACCCATTGGGCCGTAATGGTCTTTGGCACGGCGGGGTGCATTTCGACAGTGGCACCGCTGGCACCCTGGAACAACAATCCAGCGTGCATTGCCTGGCGGATGGCGAAGTGGTGGCGTATCGCATTGACGAGCACTCACCGACCACGACCTACTTTGTCGATGAACTGTGCATACCAAAGCCCTTTTCACGCAATTTTGTATTGGTACGCCATCGCCTTGAAGCACCGAAGATTGAGGGCAGCACAGACGTACCACCCAGCCTGATCTTTTATAGCCTGTGTACATGCACCTGCAGGATTGGGCGATTTATCGGGATGATGCGTCCGTCCCTCGTCCGGCGTTTTGGCCCGACTCAGAGACCCGGCGGGTCAAGGCAACCGCAAGAGAAGTACATGTCAGATTTCCAGGAGAGCGGGGTTTGAGAGTGTACGGCCGACCACGCTCAGCCGATGCACTCGTTCTCTTGCCCCAAGGTGCGCACGTAACGGTCAGTGGGGAAGGTGAATACCGCAAGTTAAAGAACACCAACGGGCCCGACATTCTGAAAAATGCCGATGGTTCGTTAAGTGGCTATGTTTCCTCTGAGCATTTAGAACTCATTGCCGGGGATGAGTATCGGGTCAACGTAAATTTCACCCTCAACGTCCGCGCCGAGGCGAACGCCAACAGCCAACGCCTTATGCAACTGCCCGATGGCACGGAAATCACTGTAAGCGGTGAGGGCAAATTTCGAAAACTTGAGCGAGTAAGTCAGTACGTTCATTTCGACTCACTGGAGGGCGAGCGCGAACCGATGGCTGACCGGGTCGTGGTTCTCGACCAACCCATAGCGATCAAGGCTGGCGATTTAATCGGTCACGTAGGTGAGTATCAAGACAATGGCGCCGAGCACCCGGAAAAGAAGCTGCACCTGGAAGTGTTCAGCGCCGACCGTTTTTCGCCATTTATCGAAGCCAGCCGCGCCTGGGCACAGCGACTGCCCGCCACTGGTAACACCTGGCTGAAACTTGCCAAGGGCACCGCAGTAGTCGCGCATCAGGAGCGATTCAGCACCCAGCACCCGCCGTCAGCGAGCGCGGTCAGCACACCCAGCGACGCCGATCTATTGGTGCCTAAGAGTTTGATCGATGGCCTGTCTGCCGAGAACAAAATCGTGATCGCGGCGACGGTCGAACGAAAAGCCTGCAGCTGGTACCGGCTTGATGGACTGTTGCATGACGCTAACGGCACGTTGCTTGAGGGTTGGGTACGCGAAGAGGTGGGGGTTACTCCCTGGGTTAATCCCTGGTCGTGGGAGGGTTACGACGTCATCTTCAACTTCGATTCTCCTCGGCAAACCCTGGCTTCGTTTTTTCGCGCAGTTGGTCGTTTTAGTGAGGAACAACTCGAACGTCATGGCCGCTTGGCCGACTTATCGGATACAGGGCCGATGAAGAGTCGCTTGTACGACATCATCGACCGCGACCGTAATGGACACATAACCGCCGAAGAGTTGAACGATGCGATGAAGCTTCCAGCGCACGCGCAGTCGCTGTCGCAACTGATCATCCACTATGAAAGCGAGTGGCGGCATGAGCCCCATAAGTGGGACGCGCTGGATGAAGTGATTGGTCATAGTGGCTCGACACCACTGTTGAACTGGTTGGCGGAGAAAGAGCGGATCAAAGAGATCAGTTGGTGGAATGAAGTGGCACCGGGGGTTGGGTTGCCGGCGCATGGGCAGGTTTATCACTTGCATCCGGTTGGGTTGGCCGGGCGGTTTAGAACTAATGATAGGAGAATTACGGTAGAACTATTGGAAAAGGTAACGGGTAAATCGGGTAACTGGTTTACTGGGAGGGGGGGAGGGCGTACGTTTGTTAGAGAGTTTGAAGAGAAATGCCCAGGGGTATATAAGTATGATAAATATAAATTTGTTAATCAGCTGAATGATGCTCTTGAACGATATGGGATAATAACTGCCCACCAACAAGCGCACTTTATTTCTCAGTGCTTTCATGAGTCCGCTGCTTTTGAGACGACAGTGGAGTTTGCAACTGGTATACAGTACGACCCCGGTAAACATGCGAGTGCTATTAAGAATGGGAATACAAAAGTAGGTGATGGTCCAAAGTACAAAGGGAAAGGACTAATTCAGCTTACGTGGAAAAATAACTACATTTCGTATTCTGATTACAGAGGGGTCGACTTTGTGAGCTTTCCGAATTTAATTGCTGAGGATATGTTTAATGCAATAGATGTTTCATGCTGGTATTGGCGGCGTAAAGGAGCGATCAGTAGGAAGCATAATGCACAGGGAGATATTAATATTTTGATAAATGCTGAGCCCAGTAACGTTAAGCTTGTGACTTTAGCCGTAAACGGAGGGGATAATGGCCTTCATGACCGTATAGAAATATTCGAGTCAATACGAAAAGAGTGGAGACTCGCGCTGTGAAAATAAAAAATCTTATCGCGGTGACAAAGTTCTTGTCGTTCATCTGTATTTTTTCGAGCATGGCTTATGCTGGCGGCTTACCACCTGCGCTAAAAGTAGAGAGTTCACACCCTCCTGTGCTGTCTGTTTTGGATCAAGGCGTGTCATATGGTTTGTCGCTACCTACAGCTTTCGTGACTGAAGTTGAGGGTGTATACGATGAAGTGCATATTGAGGATCTGACTGGTGATGGGATTGGGGAGGTGATTTTTCGCCTAGTGGGTGAGGGAGTAAATTCTTGTTCGAAGATATTGTATTACAATAGCTCGGATCGCTCCTTGAAGGAGTTGGTTTTTAAACGAGGCGGACTTTGTAATTTTAAAGTTCAGAATGGTTATGTTATCAGCTCTTATAGAGATGGTGCGATTTGGGTTGAGGATATATATATTGTTAACGATGGGAGGGCTGATATACACATTTCGGACCGGTGCGTTGGTTGTGGTGAGGTTCGTCGGGTCGAGTATCGCTGGGACGGCTCGTCTATAGGGTATTTAGTGTCTGATAATGTTGGTTTTGAGAAACGTGCGCCGTTAGTAAGTAAGGTGATCTCATCTCAGGCTAAGATTTTTTCTACTCCAGGAGCGGCTCATTCAACAAAAAAATATTTGATACGTGGTGATAGGATTACTTTCTTAGGGTTCGAAAATGTTCTCGGTGAAGATTGGGCTGAATTTAGATTTTTGGGAGAAAAAACTACGACTGTGGGATGGTTGAGATGTAGGGATCTTTCTGGATGTAGTAAGTTTTAGCGCATGGTTTAATGGTTATGCTTTGCTACGTCACATAGCGAATGCTAGAAAAATGATTAAAATACTTTCGATCATCTTATGTCTTGTGGTTTCGATCACGAACGCTGCTCCGAATGATCGTCTGTATAACGAAATCGCCTCCAGTCGAGCTTATCCATGAATAGATGCGCATGGAGTACTGACGTGTTTTGTCTATATGGAAACAGCCGAGCAATATGTCGGGCAGTTGCCGCGCGATCCCGACGATATATTTATCTATTTAATTTAGAAATCTGGAGAGCCAGCGCTACTTTATGAGTTTTCGTATGCTGGAATGGAAGGAAAAATTAATGATACTTTCCTTTTTTAGTTTATGGCGCAAATGAAGAGATGCTCTTCGTTATTCACAGTATTGAAACATCAAGGTTGTGGGGTTCGGTAAGTGATGTTTACGTTGTGAGTGTAATAAGGCTTCAGGATGGTGCTTTAATTCATGATCGTAAGCTTTCCCGTTTTTTTGATCTTGGAGGGGATTTGGTCGACACGCAAGGACACCCTATGTACATATATCCGTATAAAATCCAAAAAGCAGTGGAGGATGTCGTCCGGTCTCCCCTGTTTTACGCCATTCATTCTTCCATTCCAATCGAGGGCACGATTCAGGAAAGCTCCTTCATTTATGGTGGCGAATTGGAACCGGATTTGCAGGGCCTAAGAAAGATGTACCTAATCAAAGGCGATCAGGTAATTGTGGAGAACTCAATGGCAGGTTGGTGCAAGGTTTCTTATTTGGAAAAAGCAAAACTGATAACGAAGTGGGTGCAATGCAAGTCGATAGTTTTTTAAAGATCTAATCAGTAAAGACTTGCTGGTATGTAAGTAACTAAGTCGATTTAAAGTAACGGTAGCTTATGAAAAACATTATTCGTATCGGCGACAAAACAACTAGCGGTGGCACTGTTCGATCGGGCTCCACTGTCATGATTTTCAGAGGCATTGGTGCTGCTCGCAAGGGCGATCCAGTGGATTGCCCAATCCCGGGCCATGGTCGAACAGAGATTGCCGAGGGGCACCCCACTTTTAATGACCACGGTGTTCCGATTGCGTTTCACGGACATCGTTGCGCTTGTGGCTGCACCTTGGTTTCGTCGTTGCCTCAAGTGAGCGCGAGTTAGTCATGCCGGTCAGGTTGGATCAAATCCCGGCGCCGTCTCCAAGACCTGCGCGGCCGAGGGGGGGGCTTTGGCTAGGTGTGCTGCTATTGCTTCTGCTTCTGGGAGCGTGTGGGACATTCCTGTTCGGCACTCAATCGTTACGCGAACACCCCTTGAGTTTCTGGGGGCAGGCTTTGGGTGTGCCGCTCTTGGGTTGGTGCTTGCTGAGCTTCGGGCATGTTTTGCTGTATTTAGGTCAACAGCAGGTTGCTGATGGGTGGAATCAGGCGCGTGAAGAGGCGTTGATTCACAACGTCCGGCGTGGTCGGCGCGTGCAGCAGGTGTTGGGTTTCAGCCTCCATACGGCCTTGCGAGAGCGGGACACGACAAGGCAACTAAGTACCCTGCTCGGCGCAGGCAGCGTGCTCAAGGCTCAACCCTCCAGCTCAGGCCAAACTGTTTCGCGTCACAGCTGTATGGCGGGTGATGCGGATGAAAACTCCGAACAGGCGCTACGACGGGTATTCACGCAGGTGCTTGTTGATCTGGTACCAAGACTGAAGCAAGCGCCCGACGATAGGCCGTTGGCATTACTGCTGGAAGTTGACAGCGCTTTGCCGCAGGTCGTATGGCAGCAGATATGGCAGCAGGTATGGGATGGGTCCGGCATCCGTCAGCCTAGTGTGGCGTTCGAAGGTAGCGGGCTGGCCGCCCTGGACCAGTGGCTCGATCAGCGAATTGGCGATCAGGCGTCATTGGTGGTGGTGGCGGTTCAGTTTGCGCCACAGCAGCATGAAGGAACCGCTGAAGTTGCAGTTGGGCTGCTGTTTGGTAATCGCCTGACGCAAACCGCCTTGCCATCTATAGCCTATCTGCATCGCCCGGAGCAGGAGCGTGAGCCAACCACCGAAGCCTTGCTCTACGCCGTTCGTCAGGCATTGGATTGGGCGCCACTCGACGCACAATCAGTCGAGCATACATGGCGTGTCGGAATTGATGCGCAGCGGGACGAAGTACTGAGTCAAGTCTTGGCCGAAGTGTGGCTTCCGGCGAAGCACAACCAAGGGCTTTTCAACCTGGATACTTTGCTCGGACACCCCGGGAAAGCTTCGCCGTGGCTGGCGATTGCCGCCGCAACGCAAACCATTCAGGGCGGCGCTGGGCCGCAGTTCATTATCAGCGGGGGCGCCTGTGTTGATGCAGGGCTCTGGAGCACGGTCTTGGCACCTGTGCCATCGCTCTCGAAGTAGGAATTTAGAATGCAGTTTCGACGTGTTGTGTGGTTGATGGTTCTGGTCGTCGTGCTGTTGCTGGTCGGCGGGATCCTGGGGGGGGTGGTCTGGCAGTATCCTGAGTTGTTTGGGTTTAGGTCCGGCAGTGATCGCCAAACTACGGGACTTTGGGTGATCGCTGCTACGACCTTGGGTCTGCTTATGTGCGTCGTTGGTTACCAGTTGCTGGGGTATCAATTGGGGCATAGGGCTTATAGGTCGCTGGAGGCGGATGATGTGCCCCAACCTACGCAGGCTGGCCGCCTTGAACCCCCTGATGTTCAGGATGTAGTGAGTTCAATTAGAAGGTATCTGCGTAAGCGCTACGGTCTGCTCTGGCGCCGCAAAGTCCGCCTTTTGCTCGTCATCGGCGAGCCCCCCGAAATCCAAGCCATCTGCCCAGCCTTGGCCGAGCATTTTTGGCTGGAAGGCCAAGGTACCGTCCTGCTGTGGGGTGGTAACGCCCAGTCCAGGCTGGATCAATCATTCGCAAACCGATGTAGCGGCCTCAGCCGCTGGCGTGCACTGGACGGAGTGGTCTGGGCACTGAACAAAACCCAGGCCGCCGATGACGCTGCAATGGGCGCGGGCGTGCGCGAGGTGCAGCGCCTCGCCAGTGGTCTGAAGTGGCAGCTGCCGTTATACCTCTGGCAAGTCTGCGAAAGTGAGTGGCCTCAAAACTCCCACAAGACCCGCCCAGTGGGCTGTGTATTGCCCGAACGCTTCACGGCGGCGGCTTTGGAAACCTCCTTGGCCGGTTTGCTGGAGCCTCTGCGTCGCGAGGGTCTGGCGCAGATTAGTACGGTGATGAAGCAGGATTTCCTGCTGCGCCTGTCTCAGGAGTTGCGGGACGAGGGCATTGCCCGCTGGCGTCACACGCTGGCGCCGCTGGCTGGCGATTTTGCGCAGGGTGTGCCGTTGCGTGGCCTGTGGTTCAGCCTGCCGATACAGCGCTCTCCACATGATCGGCAACATGACTGGTCGGTGGCCCCGGTGTGGAACGGTGTACTCGGCGATAACGCCAACCACCGTCGGCTGGGCTGGAGCGCGCCGCGTGTCGGTTATGCGCTGGTGCTGGGTTTGGCGACATTATGGGGCGCGGGATTGCTGCTGTCGTTCGCCAGCAACCACGTGCAAATCGCCCAGGTGCACACTTCATTGGCGGCGTTGCAGCAGGCGGGAAGTCGCGACGAGCAACTAAGCGCGCTGAACGAGTTGGTACGTGAACTCGACCGCCTGGATTATCGGGATGAGCACGGCGTGCCCTGGTACCAGCGCTTCGGCCTCAACCAGAACCAAAACCTGCTCGCGGTGTTGTGGCCGCGCTACGTCGAAGCCAACAATCGCTTGATCCGTGACCCGGCGGCAGCCCATTTGCAACATCAACTCAACGCATTGATCAGCCTGCCTCCGGGCAGCGAACAACGGGCAGCGCGCGCCCAGAATGCCTACGAGCAATTGAAGGCGTACCTGATGATGGCGCGTCCGCAAAAAGCCGATGCGACCTTCCTGACCAATGCTCTGGCCAACGCCGAGCCAGTGCGCGATGGCCTGTCGCCTAACCTGTGGCGGTTCTACGGTGAACATCTGGCAGCGCACCCGGCCTGGGCGATCAAGGCCGACTCAAGGCTGGTTGCCCAGGCCAGGCGGGTTCTACTCGGCCAGTTGGGCCAGCGTAACGCCGAAACCCATCTGTACCAGCAGGTCCTCGACGCAGCCGCCAATCAATACCCTGAGGTTGGCGTGCAAAACATGGTCGGCGAGACTGACGCCATGGCGCTGTTCTACACCGAAGCCAGCGTGCCTGGCGTGTTCACCCGCCAGGCCTGGGAAGGGCAGGTGCGCCAGGCCATTGACGATATCGCCGAAGCGCGCCGCGAAGAAATCGACTGGGTGCTCAGCGACAATCAGGCCGATATTGCCGCCGAGCTGACCCCGGACGTGCTCAGAGAGCGCCTGACCGAGCGCTACTTCCAGGATTACGCCAACGCCTGGCTGGACTTTCTCAATAGCCTGCGCTGGCAACACGCCGGCAGCCTGCCCGATGTGATCGACCAACTGACGCTGATGGCCGATGTGCGTCAGTCACCCTTAATCGCCCTGATGAATACCCTGGCCTATCAAGGGCAAGCCGGGACTCGTAGCCAGGCTTTGGCCGACTCGCTGATAAAGTCTGCGCAAAAGCTTGTGGCGAAGGACAAAGTGCCGGTGATTGATCAACTGGCACAAGCACCGCGAGGTCCTCTGGACGCCACCTTCGGTCCATTATTGAGCCTGATGGGCCAAGACCCTGAGGGCAACGAGCGGTTGAGCCTGCAAGCATTCCTGACCCGTGTCACCCGACTGCGCCTGAAATTGCAGCAAGTGAGCAATGCGCCCGATCCGCAGGAAATGACTCAGGCTTTGGCGCAGACCGTATTTCAGGGCAAAAGCGTGGACCTGACGGACACCCAATCCTACGGCAGCCTGGTGGCCGCCAGCCTGGGAGCAGAGTGGAGCGGGGTGGGCCATACCCTGTTTGTGCAGCCGCTGGACGAAGCCTGGCACCGCGTCTTGCAACCCTCGGCTGCGGGCCTCAATAGCCAGTGGCAGCGCTCAATCGTCCACGACTGGCAGAGTGCTTTCGCTGCGCGCTACCCGTTCGCCGCAACCGCCAGCGATTCCTCGCTGCCGATGCTGGGGCAGATGATCCGCGCAGATTCCGGGCGCATCGAGCAGTTCCTGCGCAGCCAACTGAGCGGCGTGCTGCGCAAGGAAGGCAGCCGCTGGGTTGCGGACCCACGCCATAGCCAGGGCTTACGGATCAACCCGCAGTTTCTGGTGGCGATCAATCAGCTCAGCCATCTGGCCGACGTGATCTATACCGACGGCGGCATGGGCTTGAGCTTCGAACTGCAAGGCAAACCGGTGCGTGATGTGGTGCAAACCACCTTCATCCTCAATGGCGCACGGCATCAATACTTCAACCAGAAAGAGTTCTGGCAGCGCTTCAGTTGGCCGGGTCGCGGTGACCATCCGGGCGTCAGCCTGAGTTGGACCAGTGTCCACACCGGCGAGCGCCTGTTTGGTGACTACCAGGGCACCTGGGGCCTGATCCGCTTGCTGGAAAAAGCCCGCATCACCGTGCTGGACGACGGCGACAGCCGCTACCGCATGGAGCTCAAGGCTCCCGATGGCCTGGGCCTGACCTGGAACCTGCGCACCGAACTGGGCGCGGGACCGTTGGCGTTGCTTAAGCTGCGGGGCTTCACGTTGCCGTCGCAGATCTTCCTCAATGAGGGCGTAGCGAGCGCGCCCTATGCGCAGAACGGGGGCTTTGAATGAGCCTGCATACCTTGATCACCCAATGCCTCGGCGACCGCGACGCTCTGGCTTTGGCACATAGTCAGGCTGGCCGCTGGCAACCGTGGCTGCAGCCCATCAGCACAGCCTTGCCTGCAGGCGAAGACCCAGGCTATGACGACGACTTCCAGCGCATGCGCGAAGAGGTCAACAAGCTGTCCGGGGCGGATGCCGAGCGGGTCGTCCACCTGGCAGAGAAGCTGCTGATCCACACCTGCAAAGACCTGCGTGTGGCGACTTATTACCTGTGGGCCCGTTTGCAAAAGGACGGGGAAGCCGGGCTGGCTGATGGCCTCACCTTGCTTGCCGCATTGGTGGAGCGTTACGCCGCCCATGTGCTGCCGGCACGCCCCAATAGTCGCAAGATGGCGCTGGAATGGCTGGCCAGTGGCAAGGTGCTGGACAGCCTGTCGCTGTACCCCGAAGTGGTGCGCAGTGAAGCCGAACGCACGGTGGCGGCGCTGGCCTGGCTGGAGCGTGGACTGGACGCCTGGCCGCAAGATCAGCGCCCGGCTTTGGGGGCGCTGTATGGCGCGCTGTCCGCGCGGTTGACGCAGTCCGGCGGGGTGGATGCGCTGGTGCCGCAACACAGTGCCAGTCATGACTCAAGCACCCATACCACGGCGCCGACCGCCACGGCCGTCAAGTCCGGGCGCGATCTGTTGGACAGCGGCAGGGCGCTGGCGGGTTATTTGCGCGAGCAGCCTCAAGGCTGGCTGGCGGCACATCGGCTGATGAAGAGCTTGCGTTGGGACACGGTGCATCAGGCACCGCCTGAGGAAGCCTGCGGCAATACACGGCTTGCGGCGCCCCGTGCTGATTATCGGGCACAACTCAAACGCCTGTACCTGCAACAAAGCTGGAGCGAATTGCTCGACCAGGTCGAGCGGGTGTACGCCGAAGGCGTGAACCACTTCTGGCTGGATTTGCAGTGGTACCTGTATCAGGCGTTGTGTAAACAACCCGCGCCTCAGGACAGTTGGGCGGACATCGTCAAGCGTGACTTGGGCATGTTCCTTGAGCGCTTGCCGGGCCTGGAGCTGTTGCACTGGAACGATGGCGCACCGTTCGCTGACGAGACCACCCGTGACTGGATTACCCAGCACGTCAGCGGCAATCGTGCGCAGCATTGGTTGCCCGCGCCGAAGGCGGCGCTCACCACCGCAGACGCAGAAATCTTGTCGCTGGAAAGTGAAGCCCTGGCCCAGGCTGACAGCGATGGCGTGGAAACAGCGCTCGCCTGGCTGTCGACCCGACCCGACGTGCAGACCGGCCGCCAGCGCTGGCTGCTGCGCTTGTTGATGGCGCGCGTGGCCGAACAATACGGCAAAAGCGACCTGGCTGTTCATCTTCTGGGACAGCTGGACGCTACCGCGCAGCACCATGCATTGGCGGTGTGGGAGCCGGAACTGAATTTTGAGGTCAAGGCGCGCCTGTTCAAGTTGTTACGTCTGAAAGCACAGCGCAACGATGCCGACAAACCCACCCTGGCCCGGCGTGCCGAGGCGTTGCTGGCCGCACTGGTAGCGATTGACCCTGTGCGCGCGGCGGTGCTCTGCGACTAACCCTCTTTCATCAGGAATTTATGTGTGAGCATGGACAATTTGACACTGCGCTACTTCGACGCCGAAATGCGTTACTTGCGCGAAGCCGGCAAGGAATTCGCCGAAGCCTTCCCGGATCGTGCCGCCCAACTCAACCTGGACAAACCGGGTGCGCAAGACCCGTATGTGGAGCGTCTGTTCGAGGGCTTTGCGTTCTTGATGGGGCGCCTGCGGGAGAAGCTGGACGATGATTTGCCCGAGCTGACCGAAGGGCTGGTCAGCCTGCTATGGCCGCATTATTTACGCACCATTCCATCGCTTTCGGTTATCGAACTGGTGCCGGAGCTGGCACAGATGAAACGCAGCGAAGCCATCGGCAAGGGTTTTGAGGTGCTGTCCCAGCCTATCGGCCCGCAACGTACCCGTTGTCGTTACACCACCACTCAGGACGTGACGCTCCAACCGCTGGCCCTGGAGTCGGTGCGACTGGCTTACGAACCGGACGGTCGCTCTGTACTACGCCTGCGCTTTGCCTGCGGCGCGTTGACAGACTGGAGCGAGCTTGACCTGAGCCGCCTGCCGCTGTACCTGAATGCCGACGCACCGCTGGCCAGTGCCTTGCACCAGGCGCTGACGCTCAATACCCAGGCGCTGTATGTGCGTCTGTCGGGGCAACTGGAGCGTCATCCATTGGACGGCCATTTTGCGCCCAGGGGATTCGCTGATGAGGATCGCCTGTGGCCCAAGGGTGACAGCGCGTTCAGCGGTTATCAGTTGCTGCTGGAGTATTTCACCTTCCGCGAAAAGTTCATGTTCGTGACCCTCTGTGGCCTGGAGCAACTCAGCCTGACCGCGCAAACGTCCTGGTTCGAATTGGACGTGGTGCTGCGTGAGGCATGGCCACGGGATTTCAATGTGAGCAATGAACACATTCGCCTGCATGCTGTACCGGTGATCAATCTGTTTGCGCTGGAGTCCGACCCCCTGACCCTGACGCAGTTGCAAACGGATTATCTGTTGCGGCCCATGCGGTTGCAGGACGGTCACACCGAGATTTATTCGGTCGACCAGGTGACTTCGTCAAAGAACGCTGTGCGCCACGACTATGTGCCTTTCAGCAGCTTTCGCCACAAGGGCGGCATGCTGCGTGACGATGCCCCTGAGCGGTATTTCCATACGCGCTTGAAGCGCTCACCCAAGGGATTGCATGACACCTGGCTGATCCTGGGCGGTGACGGCTTCGAAAAAGACCAGTTGTACGCCGGCGAAAGCCTGTCATTGCGGTTGACCGGCACCAACGGTCTGTTACCCCGCAAAGCCCTGCAAAGCACCCTGCTCGACACCGTGGTGCAATCCACCAAGACCGGCCTGCGGGTGCGCAACCTGTGCGCCCCAAGCTTGCCGTGCTACCCACCCAACCGTGATCGTTTTCATTGGCGCGTGCTCAGCCATTTGGGTTCGAACTTCCTGCCGATGCTCGACAGCGCCGAGGTGCTGCGCGGCACCCTGGCGCTGTACGACTGGACGGCCAGCGAGCTGAACCGTCGCCGTCTGGAGGCGATTGTCGAGGTTCGACATCACCTGGTACAGCGCTTTGAAAAAGGCTTTTTGCTGCGTGGGGTGGATATCGAAATCACCCTGGACGCGAATGGTTTTTCAGGGGAGGGCGACATCAGCCTGTTCGGCGAAATGCTCCATCGTTTCTTTGGCCTGTACGCCGATATTCATTTGTTCAACCAGCTCACGCTGATCCTGCAACCTACTGGAAAGTGCCTGCGATGGAACGAGAACCACAGTCAGCGTATTCCCGGCTGAAAGCCGCTGGATTACTCGAAGCGCTGGAGGGGCGGGTCGCCGAGGCCAACCTTTACCGATTCTGCCAGTTGCTGGAGCAGGCACTGCCCGGTCACCCGCCGCTGGGGAGTACCGCGCACCCGGCGGACGACCCGGTGCGCTTTCGGCCCGATCCCGGCATGGGTTTTCCCGCGGGGGAGCTGAAGGCCATCGAAATATGCGAAGCCCATCCTGATCGTCCTGCGACGGTACGCACGCGTTTGCTGGGGCTTTACGGCGTCAATTCGCCGATGCCCACCACCTTCCTGGACGACATCGCTCAGCGTCGCGAAGGGCATGAAGCCCTGGCGGTGTTCCTGGATATTTTCAACCACCGGATCTTCACGCAGTTCTACCGCATTTGGCGCAAGTACTCCTACCCGGCGACGTTCGAGGCGGGTGGCCGTGACGCAACTTCACAATGCCTGTTGGGGCTGATCGGTCTGGGGATTCCCGGCACGGCCAGGCAGATTGCAACGCCGATATCGCGTTTTCTGGCGTTGCTCAGCGTAATGCGTCTGCCTACCCGCAACGCCGAGGGCATCACCGCACTCGTCAAGCTGCTGGCCCCCAACACTCATGCGCGAGTAACGCGGCACTGGCCACAAAAAGTGCCCATGGCGCAGCCGGCCAGCCTGTCGATGAGTTGCCCGGTGGGTCTGTCCCAGGGCACACCGTTAGGCAGCGTCGGCCGCGACGTCAACAGTCAGTTGCACCTCGGGCTGTTCACCGAGGACGTGGTTGAGGCGCGTGGCTGGTTGCCGGGCAACCAGCTGCACAACGACTTGCTGGTATTGCTGCGGGTCTATCTGGGCTGGCGTTGCACCGCGAAATTGCAGCTGTCACTGCCGATCCACAGCCTGCCAAAGCCGATCCTGGGCGGCGCGCCGGTACTGCTGGGGATGACCGGCGTACTGGGGCTGGGCAGCGACGCCTGGCAGGTCGCGGAACACCAAACCATCACCATCAATCTGGGCCGGTACCAGGGCCTGCACAGCAACCCGAAATTCAGAGAGGCGCAGCATGTCACGTACCGTTTTTAATCTAGTGAAGGTGGCGGTGCTCGGTGTACTTGTGGGTGGTTGTGGGTTGACTCAGACCGTGACCGACGCCACTACGTCCACTGTTAAGGCGATCTTCTACAAACAAGTGAAGACATTGCACCTGGACATTACCGGGCGCGCCGCGACGAACGCCGACCTCATCGACATGCGTGGTTTAACGGTGCCCACGGTGGTGCGGGTGTATCAACTGCGCGACAGCAAAGTCATGGAGAAGGCGACCTATGACAGTGTGCTGAGCGATGCTGACAATCTGTTGCGTAGCGACCTGTTGGACCAGCAGGCACTGGTGATCAAGCCTGGCGAGGGCGCACAGCTTGATGTGCCGCTGGATAAGGATGCTCAGTTCGTTACTGTGGTGGCGTTGTTGCGCACCCCCGATACCCAACTGAACACCTGGCGCCTGACCCTGGCCCGTGATGATCTGGACCCGGATCGGGCGAGGGTAGTCGAGCTCTACAACAGTCGGCTGGCCTTGCAACCGTTGGCCAAGGAGTAGGCCGTGAGCGAGTTGAACCCATCGCTCTACGAAATGCTCCTGCAGAATTTCGACGGCGAACTGGACCTGCACCGCGTCCCGGAAGAAGACCAGCACACCTTGTCGGTACTCGACAACCTGCAACGTATTCTCAACAGCCGGGCGGGATCGCTCAGTCACCTGCCGGACTATGGCCTGCCGGACATGGGACAGACCCTGCAAGGGCTGCCCGCTTCGGCGCATGACCTGATGGGCACGCTGGTCAACACCTTGTTGAAGTACGAGCCGCGCCTGGCCGCCGTCAACATCGAACTGCTGCCGCAGACCCGACCGGGTCATTTGGAATATGCCCTCGATGCGCAACTGAAGAACGGTGAGCGGGTGAGCTTCGGCACGACCCTGGCGGCTGAGGGCAAAGTCCTGGTGCGTCATTTAAGGCAGCAGAACTACCTGTCGAAACCGTAAACCTGTAACGGAAGGGAAGCTGGATGACAGCGTTATTTGAAATGCGTATTCGAGTCGGCGGTGACCCGCGCGGCCTCGTTGAATTTACGGTGCTTAGTGACGAGTTAGGCAAGCTGAGCCATCCGGCATGCCCGGTCGTCGACTGGGTCAAGGTCGAGCAGTTGTGCTTGACGTTATTCCAGAACAACGGCGCAGACCTGCAAACTGCGGCCTCTTTTGCGTTGGCGCGCAGCCATTGCTACGGCTTGGAAGGTATGGCGCAAGGGGTAACGTTGATTGAGGTGCTGTGCAGTGAATGGACAACGGTCTGGCCGGTGATGCACCCAATGCGCATGGGGATTCTCGCCTGGCTGTTTGCCCAATGGCAGCCATTGTTGCGCAGCCTTGAAATTACCCGGCAGACGCTGCCCCAATTGGCGCGGCTGGGCGCTGAACTGGATCGGCTAGCCGCGCAGTTGGATCGTCAAGGGCAAGTGTCTCTCGTCAGCTTGCAGGCGCTGCGTCATCAGATAGGCAGCCTGATGCAACGCCTTCAAGCTAACGTTGCTTCGGGTGAAATGCTGCCAATGTTGACGAGGATGCCCGAACCGGCTTTCGTGATGCCGGTGGTCGTCCTGCCCGCCCACCCGATGCCGGAACTTCCACCGGTCGCCAACAAAACCCGCAAGCGCAGTATTGCGTTTTGGCTGTTTGCACTGGTCGCCTCAATCGCCCTGGGAGTCGGGTTTTGGTGGTGGAACCAAGCCGCCTCGCCGCCGCAGCCGGTGCCAGATACCGTGCACCTGGACAGCCTGTCACTGTTCGACGCCGGCAGCTCCGAGCTCAAGCCCGAGTCGACCAAGGTGCTGATCAATGCGCTGGTCAACATCAAGGCGCAGCCAGGCTGGTTGATCGTGATTGTGGGGCATGCCGAAACAACCGGCGATGCTGAGCAAAACCTTCAACTGTCCTACGCCCGCGCCTCGGCGGTACGCGACTGGATGCAGCGTATGGGCAATCTTGCGGATAACTGTTTTGCCGTCCAGGCCGCGGCAGGCAAGCAGCCGATTGCCAGCAATGACACAGCATCTGGACGCGCAGCCAACCGTCGGGTGGATATACGTCTGATGCCACAGGCGCAGGCGTGTGCTCTGGCCTCTACTGATCAATAGATCCGTTGGATAGCGGCAGAGTCAGTCGCTATGGGCCAGGCAAAGTGTGCCTCAGGCCAGTACCGCCACCGCCTTGATTTGCGCCCACAACGCCTGGCCGGGATGCAGTTGCAACTGGTCCCGTGAGTAACGGGTGATACGGGCCAGCAGCGGCGTGCCGGCCGCATCCAGGCTCACCAGCACATGGGCTGCGTTGTCCGCGGGAATCTCCTGGGTCACCGTCACCGGCAGGCGATTGAGGATGCTGCTGTGTTCCTCGGCCTGCAGGCTGAGGCTGACGTCTCGCGCCTGGATCTTGAAGCGCAACGGTTTGCCCAACGCCAGCGGTGCATGGGCCACGCGCATCTGCAATTGGCTCGCGGGCAGTTGCAGGGTCAGCAACTGGTAGTGGGCGTCGTAGGCGCAGACCGTTCCGTTGATCACCACGCCGGCGTCGTCGCCCAAGGCCATGGGCAGGTCCAGCCGGGCCAGGGTTTCGCCGATGGAGCCGCTGGCCAGGGCCTTGCCGTCGCTGAGCAACACGATGTGATCAGCCAGACGCGCCACTTCGTCCTGGGCATGGCTGACGTACAGCACGGGAATCTCCAGCTCGTCGTGCAGGCGTTCGAGGTACGGCAGGATTTCGCTTTTGCGTTTGCTATCCAGCGCCGCCAGCGGTTCGTCCATCAGCAACAGGCTCGGGCTGGTGAGCAGGGCGCGGGCGATGCCGATGCGCTGGCGTTCACCGCCGGAAAGGTGCTGCGGATGGCGGTCCAGCAGGTGGCCGATGCCCAGCAGCTCGGTGGCCTGGTCCAGCTCAACCCGGCGCTGCTGGCGCGGGATGCGCTTGAGGCCGAATTCCAGGTTGGCCAGTACCGACAAATGCGGGAACAGACTGGCTTCTTGAAACACATAGCCCAGGGCACGCTTGTGGGGTGGCACGAACAGCCCTTTGCGGCTGTCTTGCCAGACTTCGTCGTTGATCTGCACGAAGCCCTCTTCGGCCCGTTCCAGCCCGGCGATGCAGCGCAGGCAGGTGGTCTTGCCGGAGCCGGAATGACCGTACAGCGCCGTCACCCCGCGACCGGGCAGTTGCAGGTCAACGTCCAGGGCAAACCCGGAATACTTCAGTTGCAGGCGCACCTCGATCATCGACATCAGCTCCAGCCCGCTTTGGTTTTACGGCTGGAGTAGAGCGCCAGCAATACCAGGAAAGAAAACACCACCATCGAGCCGGCCAGCCAGTGGGCCTGGGCGTATTCCATGGCTTCGACGTGATCGTAGATCTGCACCGAGACCACCCGGGTCTTGTCTGGAATATTGCCGCCGATCATCAGCACCACGCCGAACTCGCCGACGGTGTGGGCAAAGCCGAGAATCGATGCCGTGATAAACCCCGGGCGCGCCAGGGGCAGGATCACCGTGAAAAATGTATCCCAGGGATTGGCCCGCAAGGTAGCGGCCACTTCCAGCGGTCGAGTGCCGATGGCGGAGAAGGCGTTTTGCAACGGCTGCACCACAAACGGCATGGAATAGATCACCGAACCAATCACCAGCCCGGCGAAGCTGAAGGTCAAGGTGCCCAGGCCCAGCCATTGGGTGAACTGGCCGAAGTAGCCATTGGGGCCCATGGTCAACAGCAGGTAGAAGCCGATCACCGTGGGTGGTAACACCAACGGCAAGGCCACCACCGCACCGATGGGGCCGCGCCACCACGAACGGGTGCGCGACAGCCACAGGGCGATTGGAGTGCCGATGATCAGCAGGATCACCGTGGTCAGAGACGCCAGCTTCACGGTCAACCAGATCGCGGAAAAATCGGCACTCGACAGCGGCATTTACAGTTCGTACCCGTAGGACTTGATCACCGCGGCGGCTTTCGGACCTTTCAGGTATTCAACCAGGGCCTTGGCGGCGGCGCTGTCCTTGCCCTTGTTGAGGATTACCGCGTCTTGCTTGATCGGGTCATGCATCGAAGACGGTACGATCCAGGCCGAACCGCTGGTGACCTTGCCGTCCTTGTAGATCTGCGACAGCGCTACAAAGCCCAGCTCAGCGTTGCCGGTGGACACGAACTGATAGGCCTGGGTGATGTTCTGGCCTTCTACGATCTTGTCCTTGACCTTCTCGGCCAGGCCTTCCTTCGCCAGCACTTGGGTGGCAGCCAGGCCATAAGGCGCGGCTTTCGGGTTGGCGATGGACAGGTGCTTGAATTCATTTTTCTTCAACACTTCGCCCTTGGCATCCACGTAGCCTTCCTTGGCGGACCACAGCGCCAGGGTGCCTACCGCGTAGGTGAAGCGCGAGCCCTTGACGGTGTCGCCTTCGGCTTCGAGTTTTTGCGGGGTGGTGTCGTCGGCGCTGAGGAACACTTCAAACGGCGCGCCGTTCTTGATCTGGGTGTAGAACTGGCCGGTGGCACCGTAGGCGGCGACCAGCTTGTGGCCGGTGTCTTTTTCAAAGTCAGCGGCAATCGCCTGGATGGGGGCGGTGAAGTTGGCCGCCACCGCCACCTGGACTTCATCGGCGTTCGCCGAGGAGAAGGCAAACGCGGCGATCAGGGTAGCGAGGGCCGTGGGGGCCAGGCGTGAGGCGCGAATCATCATCAAGAAGCTCCTTGGGGATTACCGACTTTGCGGCTTTTTACAGGCAGAAGGGCGTATCGCTATGTAGGGGAATATATAGCGGTTGGCCACTGCCGGTACAGAGCAAAGTTGTCCCGGGAGTTCAGGTTCAGCGTCGGCCGAGTTTTTCCAGGGTCTGCGCGGCCAGCTCCAGCGTCAGGTCATAGGTGGAGATGTCCTTGCCAAGGCGCAGCGCCTGGCCCGACCACAAGTTACTGAAGCCGGCTTCATCCTTGGCTTTCAGTGGCATCAATGCACCGCCAGACAACGGAAACGCAGGCGCTGTCGGGTTGATCGCGCCCAATTCACGCATCACCCGGTTGATGATGCCGCGCGCCGGGCGCCCGGTGAACAGGTTGGTCAACGCGGTTTCACTGGCCTGGGCGTTGTGCAAGGCGTGGTGGTGTGACTTCGACACGGTGGCCTCGGGGGTAAACAGGTACGCCGTGCCGATCTGCACCGCCGACGCGCCGAGGGCGAAGGCGGCGACGATGCCCCGCGCATCCCCGATGCCGCCGGCTGCGATCACCGGCACCTTTACGGCGTCGACGATCTGCGGCACCAGCGCCATGGTGCCAATCTGGCTATTCAGATCGTCGCTGAGGAACATCCCGCGATGGCCGCCGGCTTCCGAACCCATGGCGATGATTGCGTCGCAGCCGTGCTGTTCCAGCCAGATGGCTTCTTCCACCGTGGTGGCCGACGACAGTATTTTCGCCCCGGTGGCCTTGACCCGGTCCAGCAGGGATTTTTCCGGCAGGCCGAAGTGAAAACTCACGACTTCCGGACGGAATTCTTCCACCACTTGGCAGGCGGCGTCGTTGAACGGTGCCCGGTTGGAGACGGGCGTCGGTGCATCAAAGTCGGCGCCGAGCTCGCGGTAGTAGCTTTCCAGCAGTTTCTTCCACTGAAGGTCGCGATCAGCGTCTGGCGTCGGCGGCTGATGGCAGAAGAAATTCACGTTCAGCGGCCGCGAGCTGGCCTGGCGAATGGTGGTGAGTGCTTCGCGTAACTGCTCGATGCTCAGGGTTGCCGCCGGCATCGAACCGAGGGCGCCGGCCTGGTTGGCGGCAATCACCATGGCGGTACTCGTGGCATTCGCCATGGGCGCCTGGATGATCGGCAACTCAATGCCCAGCAGGTCAAGAATTCGGGTGTCTGGCCAGGTGCTCATGGGACGCTTCTCCAACGGTGGGATGCTGTGCCGTCGTTTTAGCAGGGCCATGCAGCACCAGGCCAGTCTGTTTTATTCACTGGACGAATCCAGTGTTTCATGGGCGGGCATCAGTCGATGGCGTGGCCCAGTACTGCATGAATCCGCTGGGCAATATGCGCGGCGTGGGTTTCCAGGGCGAAGTGGCCGGTGTCGAGCAATTCCACCACGGCGTTGGCGTTATCGCCTTTGTAGGCATGGGCGCCCGGCGGGATGAAGAACGGATCGTTCTGGCCCCAGATCACCAGCGCCGGCACTTGCGTGGCCTTGAAAAACGCCTGGAACGCCGGGTACAGCGTCAGGTTGTTGCGGTAGTCGAGGAACAGGTCCAACTGGATTTCGTCGTTGCCGGGACGTTGCATCAGGAGCACGTCGAGCATGTAGGACTCAGGCGCAACCAGCTCGGGCTGCGGGACGCCGTGCAGGTACTGATAGCGCGTGCCTTCCAGGCTGATGACCGCGTTGCGAATCACCTCGCGATTGGCTTGGCTCGGCTCGGCCCAATAGGCCCGGATCGGATCCCAGGCGTCACCCAAACCTTCCAGGTAGGCATTGCCGTTTTGCGATATCAGCGCGCTGACCCGTTCCGGGTGTGCCACCGCCAGGCGCAGGCCCACCGGTGCGCCGTAGTCGAACACATAGAGGGCATAACGGCTGAGCTGCAGGGCGTCGACGAAATGGCCGACGGTAATCGCCAGGTTGTCGAAGCTGTAGTGGTAATGACGTTCGGCAGGCACTTCGGTGAAACCGAAGCCCGGCAGGTCGGGGGCGATGACCCGGTAGCGGGTGGCGAGCAGCGGGATCAGGTCGCGGTACATATGGGACGAGCTGGGAAACCCGTGCAGCAGCAACAGCACAGGCGCAGACGGGTCGCCGGCTTCGCGGTAGAACACGCGCACGCCATCGGCATCGAGGTGCTGGTAGCGAACAACCGGGGCTGAAATCGACATGATCGGAATCCTCTTTGTAACTGGATAAAATAGTTTTTTGGGTTACTGGTTTCGCAGGCTGCGCCCGAAAAAGTAACCTGTCAAATTAATTTAATAGGTTACTTTTAGGTGTGTTTAGTAACTATCCAAAAGCAATATCAGCGGTTACGATGTCGCGGACTTGAAGAGGATTCGCCATGACCGCCATCACACCATCCCCGATGGAACCCTACGTTCTAGCCGACCATCCGGTGTTGGACATGCTCAATACCCGGGCGAATGTCGACGGTGTGCCGTTTGAATTCTGGCAAGGCGATACCGATGTCGAGCGCTGGCTGGTGCGACTGGGCTGGTGCGACGAGGGCGCGGTGCCGGTATTCGAGGAGGGCGCTTTGCTGGGCGCGGCGCAGGGGCTGCGGGAAGTGATCCGGCTATTGCTGGAGCAGCGCAAGGCTGGGCAGCAGGGTGATCCCGCTGCGCTGAATGCATTTTTGCGCAAGGCGGTCAGCCATCCGCAACTGGCTTGGCCGGCGCCGGGCGAGTTGCGCCTGGAGCGCCAGCGCAAACAGCAAACCGCTGAGCAATTCCTGGCGCCGATTGCCGAAGCGGCGGCGATGTTGCTGGTGGAAGGGGATTTCGGGCTGATCCGCACCTGCGAGCATCCCGAGTGCGTGCTGTGGTTCTACGACCGGACCAAGGGCCACAAGCGCCGCTGGTGCAGCATGGCGCTGTGTGGCAATCGGCATAAGGTGGCCGAGTTTCGCAAGCGCAAGCTCTTGTAGCCTTCTTCAGGATTCTGCCGGGCTTTCGCGCTCGAGCAGCTGCCGTTTGCGCTCAACGCCCCAGCGGTAGCCCGAAAGGTCGCCATTGCTGCGCACCACCCGATGACAAGGAATCGCCACGGCCAGGTTGTTGGCACCACACGCCTGGGCCACGGCGCGATAGGCTGTCGGTGCACCGATGCGCTGGGCAATCTCGGCGTAGCTTGCAGTGCAACCCACCGGGATTTCCCGCAAGGCCTGCCACACCCGCTCCTGAAACGCAGTGCCACGCAGGTCCAGGGGCAAGTCCAGGCCCAGGGCCGGCGCCTCGATGAAGCCCACCACTTGGGCGATCAGTTGTTCGAAGTCGTGGTCGGCGCCCAGCAGATTGGCGCGGGGAAACTGGTCCTGCAGGTCACGCACCAGTTTGTCCGGGTCATCCCCCAGCAGGATCGCGCACACACCGCGATTGCTCTGCGCCACCAGAATTGCGCCCAACGAGCATTGGCCGACGGCAAACCGAATATCCGTGTTGGTGCCGCCGGCTTTGTAGTCGCCAGGCTTCATGCCGAGCAACTGGTCGGCGGCCTCATAAAAACGGCTGTTGGAATTGAAGCCGGCGTCGTACAGCGCATCGGTCACCGAATGCTGGTCCTTGAGCCCGTCGCGTACCTTGCGCGAGCGATGGGCGCTGGCGTAGCGCTTGGGTGTGAGGCCGGTCACCGCCTTGAACACCCGATGGAAATGAAACGGGCTCAAGCCGGCGAGGGCCGCCAGGGCTTCGAGGGCGGGCAGGGTTTCGGCCTGTTCGATGTGCCGGCAGGCGGCTGCCACCAATTGCGCGTGTCGTGCGGCCACCTGGGTCTGGTCTCCCGAATAGCGCTTGTTGGGCCGGTAGCCCGCGGCTTCGGCCTGTTGCGGGGTGTCGAAGAACTCGACGTTCTGCGGGAGCGGCCGGCGCGCGGAGCTGCTGGGGCGGCAGTAAATACCGGTGGTTTTCACGCCATAGACGAAGGTCAAGTCGGCCTTGGCGTCGCGGGCGACGATGGCGGCCCAGCGTGGGTCTTGTTCGATGGCGTGGCGCGCGGTCATGATGGTGGCTCCTGGTTGAAGAATGCCAGGTTAGTCCCCTGAGGCATTCGCAACACTCCGATGCTTGCGGTCAAATTCATCCGGCCGTGCGAAACGTCAGGTTGATGCGCTGCGGGCCCATGACCGGATGTGTGCCTGGCTTGATCGGTATCACGCCGTGAAAGCGCAGGCGATCGACGCCGCCCCATACCACCACATCACCATGGAACAGCGAGACTTTTTGTGGCTTGTCGCTGCGCTCATGGCCGCCGAACAGAAAAATCGCCGGCAAGCCCAGTGACACGGAGACCACGGGAGCGGCATAGCGGCGCTCGTTCTTGTCCTGATGCAGGGACATTTTCGCGCCTGGCACATAGCGGTTGATCAGGCAGGCATCCGGTTCGAAATCCTCGAAACCCGCGTCTGCCGCCGCCATGAGCGCCAATTGGCGTAGCGCCTCGGGCATGGCTGGCCAGGGTTGCTGGTTGTTGGGGTCAATCGCAGAGTAGCGATAGCCGGTGGGATCGGTCGTCCAACCCAGTTCACCGCAACTGCTCAAGGCAGCGGACATGGTAAAGCCGCCCGGCGTGACCATTTGCCGGAACGGCGATTGAGCCAGTACACGCCGCAGTTCCGGCAGCAAACGTTCGACCCAGGGCAGGGCGTAGCCTCTGAGAACGTAGGATTGTTCACCGATTTGTTCGCGTCCCGGGGGCTGTTGCAAGGCCTCGTCGGCAAACAAATCGGCGGTTGCTCCGGGATCGGTCTTACTGCGCATCGTGAAAAATCACTCCCAAGGTATGCCGCGTACCACTGTGCAGAACACTGACCCCATGGCGCAAGGTCACTCGATGAAACCCTCTCACGCTGGGCATGGGTCGCTGATTGACCGCGAAGATCACGGCGTCGCCCCTGTTCAGCGGTACGACCTGGGCCCGGGATTGCATGCGTGGCCGCTGTTCGGTCAGCACCAGTTCACCGCCACGGAAGTCTTCTCCCGGCTGCGACAGCAGGATGGCAACTTGTAAGGGAAATACATGTTCGCCGTACAGATCCTGGTGCAGGCAGTTGTAGTCGCCGGGGCCGTATTGCAGCAATAACGGGGTAGGGCGCTGTTGTCCCGCAGCGTGGCAACGGGCAATGAAGTCAGCATGGTGTGCCGGGTAGGTGATCGGCAGGTTCATCTGTTCGTTCCAGCGATTGGCCTGGGGCGCCAGGTACTGATACAGCTGCTCACGCAACTCGCTGACCCGGGTGGGCAGCGGATAGCGGAAATACTTGTACTCGCCCCGACCGAAGCCGTGCCTGGCCATCAGCACATGGGAGCGAAACCGTTCGTACTGCGGGTAGTGGCCACTGAGCTCCGCACATTCCTGCTGACCCAGCAAGGCCGGAATCAGTGCGTTGCCCTGTCGATCGAGGTCGCGCTCGATCGCGCGCCAGTCCAGCTTGGCCAGGCGCTCTTGCAGTGAGGTAGATGGCATTGACGAGTTCCTGTGGCAGCGGATAAAGGCTGCCAGTCTAGGAAGTCGCCAGCGTTACGACACTCCGATGCTTGCGCTCGAATTACAGGGCTTTGCTCACATTGATATCGGTGATTTCGTCGCTGGCATCGTGCATTTTCGCCAGGGCTTCCTTGGCTTCCTCAACGCTGCCTGCTTGCAGTTGGGCGAACTCGAAGCGGCGTTCACCGTTGAGTTTGTACTTGATCACATATTTGGTGGTAGTCACGGGCATTCCTGTCAGCTCAGTTTCGAATTGGTGCGGCGCACAATGCGGATCTTGTGGGACAAGGTCGGCTTCTTGGTCACGCTGATGGCGCGGCGGGTCACCACGTCCAGGGTGATGTTCCAGAACCCGGTGCTCGGCGCGGTGATTTTTGCCGGGAACTTGTCGAATGCGCCGCCGTGGTAAGTGTGGCGGCCACCGTTCTTGAAGCTGCGAAAGTTCGCGTCGCTCATCAGGCGGATGTTGCAGGTTTGCGAGCATTCAATGACGACAATGTCTCCTTCATTAAGGTGTTCGCGTTGGTGGATGAATTTCATGAGGTGTCTCCAGAAGGGCTTTTT
Organism: Pseudomonas sp. LBUM1641; assembly: GCF_059716235.1. Taxonomy (NCBI): domain Bacteria; kingdom Pseudomonadati; phylum Pseudomonadota; class Gammaproteobacteria; order Pseudomonadales; family Pseudomonadaceae; genus Pseudomonas; species Pseudomonas sp. LBUM1641. Next base: position 3,794,783 of record NZ_CP166815.1, on the reverse strand, counting down.
CTGAAAAATCAGAACGATACGTAGGATAAGATGGAGTTTATCAGCCCCAGCACGTTTATTATCGGACCGTCGTCGACGACTTCGACAATTTAAAACAGTTATTTACCGAGTTATCAGGGATAAATCCTACGTGGGCGGGAGAAAAATACCTTCTTCGCTGTCGTAGGGTCTTTATCGGAGGTTTTGAGTATGAAGTGGAGTGTGTTGGTTCTGGCCTTGGCGTTGGGTGGATGTGCTTCGGTGGCGGATATCAAGCAGACCCCACCGACGTTGGCAGTGATCTCCGGGAAAAAACCGCAGGAATACGCGGCGTGTGTGGTCCAGAAACTGTCTAAAACCCGCAGGCCGTCGCAGATTGAGCCTCACAAGGAGGGTGTTCAAGTTATCGTACCGCAGAAGTTTTCTGCCGATCCGTCGGCTATCTTCGAGATTGAAGAACGTTCCAGCGGTAGCAGTATCAAGCTCTACGAGAGCATGTCCAATGTGCCTATTCGTCCGGGTGACGTGAAGGCTGCCGGGGAAGCTTGCATTTCCGGCTGAGTCTGTAGGCCCGCCACTTTCGAATCCGATCAAAAAACCCGACCTGCCGTTGCAGTGTCGGGTTTTTTTGTGTGGGATTTTCGGTTTGTAGTCCTTTTCCTTCGGCTAAGGGTGTTGTAGCTGTCGGATCATTACCCTACCATTTGTAGGCTTATGCCTAATTCGCCTAAGCATATAACTATAAAAATGGAGTCGTGATGATGTCTCTGGAACGAGTACTGATGGGTAGCGCGCTGCTGCTGATACTGGGCAATGCTCATGCGCTAGAGGGAAAAAACGTATTTACACAGGGTGGCTCGCAGCCCGGGGCCGCGCCGTGTGTGGCTTGCCATGGGGCGGATGGCCTCGGGCTGGCAGCGGCGGGCTTTCCGCGCGTGGCCGGGTTGCCAGCAGGCTATTTGCGCAAGCAACTGCAGGATTTTAAAAGCGGCGCCCGTAACAGCCCGGTGATGCAACCGCTGGCAAACGCCCTGACGGAAGAGGAAATCAGCGCTGTGACCCAGCAGCTGGCGGCGATGCCTGCGCCTGCGCCTGTCCTGATGCACCGCAGCGAGATGCCAACCGAGGCGGCACAAAAGATCGCCCTGCAAGGCGCGTGGGAGCGCCAGATTCCGGCCTGCGTCAGTTGTCATGGACCGGCCGGTGTGGGCGTCGGCGACGCATTTCCGCCCTTGGCCGGGCAATCCGCCGCCTATTTGGCGGCGCAACTGAACGCCTGGCGCAGTGGCACGCGCCATAACGATCCGAATGATTTGATGGGCCATATCGCCAAATCCCTCAGCGCTGAAGAAGTGCAGGCCGTGGCCACCTATTTTGCGTCGTTGAGTGGCCAGGAGGCCAAGCCATGAAGCTTTTCTTATTGGCAACCCTCGCCAGTGTGCCTGTCCATGCCGCCACCATCACCATGGAAGATCAGTCACAGTTGCAGCCAACCGCCAGTCCGACGGCTGCCGCGCAGTTCCAGCCGCCGCAAGAGAGCGAGCTGCCGGACAACGCCTACGGCAAGCTGGTGAAGCAGGGCTACGCCCTGTTTGTCGACACCAAGCGCCTGGCGCCGCAATTTGTCGGCAATGGCCTCAATTGCAGCAACTGCCACCTGGACCAGGGCCGCCTGGCCAATTCCGCTCCGCTGTGGGGCGCCTACCCGATGTACCCGGCGTATCGAAAAAAGAACGACAAGGTCAACACCTTCGCCGAGCGCTTGCAGGGCTGCTTCCAGTTCAGCATGAATGGCGGCACGCCACCGACCGCAGACAGCCCGGAGATCACCGCGCTGTCGGTGTATGCCTACTGGCTGGCGAGCAAGGCCCCGTTGGGCGTCGAGCTGCCGGGGCGGGGTTATCCGGAGGTGCCGGCACCCGCCAAGGGTTACGACCTGGCCCAGGGCGCAGAGGTCTATAAAGGCCAATGCGCGGTGTGCCATGGCGCCGAAGGCCAGGGCCAGAAAGTCGGTGACAGCTACGTGATGCCGCCGCTGTGGGGTAAAGACTCCTACAACTGGGGCGCTGGGATGCACCGTATCAATACGGCAGCGTCCTTCATCAAGCACAACATGCCCCTGGGCCAGGGCGGCAGCCTGAGCGACCAGCAAGCCTGGGACGTGGCGGCCTACGTCAACCGCCACGAGCGACCTCAGGACCCGCGCCTGGTGGAAGGCTCCGTGGAGAAAACCCGGGTGAAGTTCCACGCCAATGACGGCGTCAATCTTTACGGGCAAACGGTGGATGGCGTGCTGATTGGCCAAGGCATCCGTTAAACTGTCGGTAACCCACAAAAAATGCCGCTGAATCAGCGGCATTGTCTTTTCGGAAACTTATTCATGAAGCGTGAGCAAGTCAGAGAACAACATGCAGGGGGGCATATTTCTGCGACCCATGTGATTCAAAATCCCGCGGATACCGGCGAGTGGATCGTGTTCTTCAAAAAGAGCGGCGGTCGCAGCTATTTCCTGGTGGATGACCAGGATGAAGTCGAATCCTTTTCTCGCCTGGACGACTTGATCGAGACCATTCGCGGCCTGGGCATCAAGTTCGCCGAAATTCACATGTAATTATTTGCAAACTACCGTCACGCTGCGGGTCTTGTAGTTGCCGACATCCTTGCCCAGGGTCTTGTCGCTTTCTTTCAGGGCCGGTGTGCCTTCGGTGCCGACAATCCGGTAGCCGGTGCCCGCGCAGGACGCATCAGCCTTTTCATAGCAACTGGCCCAGGAGTTGGCTTCGCCGGAGCAATCGATGGCCAGGCCTTGTTCGCCATTTTTCAGCACGGTGTCGGAAGTGGTGGTGCAGCCACCGGTAAGCGCCAGTACCGCAATCAGTGCCAGGATCTTGTTCATGTAGGAGTCGTCATTAGGGTGTTGGAGGGAAGCGCTGACACTGTCGTGGGGCGTTTCAGGCGAGATTATAGCGAACCGCCATCAAGGTACAGACAAACACAAAAAAGCCCCGTTAAACGAGGCTTGATTGGCACTACTGCGGGTATTACTTGGTCTTGGGACGTTTGCTCGACGCGTGGCCGGCTTCATCTACGAACACTTCGGCCACGGCGCAGGCTTGAGCTTCGGTCGCGAATGCCCCGGCAACGCTGTCGCCGTGGAAGTTGATCAGGTGCCAGCCATCCGCTCGCTTGGTGATCAGGTAGCCGTTCACGCCTTTTGGTTCTGACATCTATCAATCTCGTTGTCTGGTTCAAGGCGGTAATGATAGCGCCAAACGGCCTGGGGCGGCGCAAGTTGTTGCAGTTCAGTGCCGATCGGCATAAAGCGTGCTAAAAAGGTTTAAGCCCTTTGAATGACGGGCGCAAGCCGACGATTTCTAACAGCGGCGAAGGCACTGGATTGAATGCCGGCGGAACTTACGCCGACTTTTTTTCTCTATGTTGACATCGCGGCGCCAGCAGGACCCATTGTAAGGTGACTGCGGCCTGATTAGACTGCGCCGAATTTCGTACGCACAGCCCTTTGTAAGGACTCATATGATCAAGAAATGCTTGTTCCCAGCAGCCGGTTACGGCACTCGCTTCCTGCCAGCGACCAAGGCCATGCCCAAAGAAATGCTGCCGGTGGTGAACAAGCCACTGATCCAGTACGGCGTGGAAGAAGCACTGGATGCCGGCCTGAACGAAATCTCGATCGTGACCGGCCGTGGCAAACGCGCCCTGGAAGACCACTTCGACATCAGCTACGAGCTGGAAAACCAGATCAAGGGCACCGACAAGGAAAAATACCTGGTCGGCATTCGTAAACTGCTCGACGAGTGCTCGTTCTCCTACACCCGTCAGACCCAAATGAAAGGCCTGGGCCACGCGATCCTGACCGGCCGCCCGCTGATCGGTGACGAACCCTTCGCCGTGGTACTGGCGGATGACCTGTGTGTAAACCTGGAAGGCGACGGCGTCCTGACCCAGATGGTCAAGCTGTACCAGAAGTACCGTTGCACCATCGTCGCGGTTCAAGAGGTTGATCCTCAGGAAACCAACAAGTACGGCGTGATTGCCGGCGACGATATCGGTGATGGCCTGATCCGCGTACGTGACATGGTTGAAAAACCGGCGCCGGAAGATGCTCCGTCGAACCTGGCGATCATCGGTCGCTACATCCTGACTCCGGACATCTTCAAGCTGATCGAAGAAACCGAGCCGGGCAAGGGTGGCGAGATCCAGATCACCGACGCCCTGCTGAAACAGGCAAAAGATGGTTGCGTGATTGCCTACAAGTTCAAAGGTCGTCGTTTTGACTGCGGTGGCGCTGAAGGCTACATCGAAGCAACCAACTTCTGCTACGAGCACTTCTACAAGACTGGCAAGGCTTACTGATTCACGGTTGCCTGCTTGATCTGGGAAAGCCACCTTCGGGTGGCTTTTTCGTTTTTCGGTCCCATGTAAGCAGGTATGCTGTTGTCCTGCCGAGGAGAGTGAAATGGCCTACGATTTTGACCTTTATGTAATTGGCGCCGGTTCCGGCGGTGTGCGCGCTGCACGATTCGCCGCAGGTTTTGGCGCCAAGGTGGCAGTGGCTGAAAGCCGCTACCTGGGTGGGACCTGCGTGAACGTGGGCTGTGTGCCGAAGAAGCTGCTGGTGTACGGCGCGCATTTCGCCGAAGACTTCGAGCAGGCCAGCGGTTTTGGCTGGTCGCTGGGTGAAGCGAACTTCGATTGGGCGACCCTGATCGCCAACAAGGATCGCGAGATCAACCGCCTCAATGGCATCTACCGCAACCTGCTGGTCAGCAGCGGCGTGACCTTGCACGAAGGGCATGCGCGGTTGGTGGACCCGCATCAGGTGGAAATCAACGGCGAGCGCTTCACCGCCAAACATATCCTGGTCGCTACTGGTGGCTGGCCGCAGATCCCGGAAATCCCGGGGCGCGAGCACGCCATTGGCTCCAATGAGGCATTCTTCCTCAAAGAGTTGCCCAAGCGTGTGCTGGTGGTCGGCGGTGGTTACATTGCTGTCGAGTTTGCCGGGATTTTCCATGGCCTGGGCGCAAAGACCTCTCTGCTGTATCGCGGCGACCTGTTCCTGCGCGGTTTTGACGGTTCGGTGCGCACGCACTTGAAGGAAGAGCTGACCAAGCGTGGCCTGGATCTGCAATTCAATGCCGACATCGAGCGCATCGACAAGCAGGCCGACGGCAGCCTGAAGGCCACCTTGAAAGACGGCCGCGTGCTGGAAACCGATTGCGTGTTCTACGCCACTGGCCGACGACCGATGCTCGATAACCTGGGGCTGGAAAACACCGGCGTCAAATTGGACAAGCGCGGCTTTGTCGAAGTGGATGATCTGTACCAGACTGCCGAACCGTCGATCCTGGCGATTGGCGATGTGATCGGTCGTGTGCAACTGACCCCGGTAGCGTTGGCTGAAGGCATGGCTGTGGCACGTCGCCTGTTCAAGCCTGAGCAATATCGCCCGGTGGATTACGCGATGATCCCGACAGCGGTGTTCAGCCTGCCAAACATCGGCACCGTGGGCCTGAGCGAAGAGCAAGCCCGTGCAGACGGCCACAAGGTGCAGGTTTTCGAAAGCCGCTTCCGGCCGATGAAACTGACCCTGACCGAGTGCCAGGAAAAGACCTTGATGAAGCTGGTGGTCGACGCCGAGACCGACAAGGTCCTGGGTTGCCACATGGTCGGCCCCGACGCCGGGGAGATCGTGCAGGGCCTGGCGATCGCGCTCAAGGCGGGCGCGACCAAGCAGCATTTCGACGAAACCATCGGCGTGCACCCTACGGCGGCGGAAGAGTTCGTCACCATGCGCACGCCGGTGGCGCAGTAATCAGCCCTCGGTAGTTGCCTCTGGCGCCGTCGCAACGATGGCTGCCAGGCGCAGCGCCTCGATGCTGGCCTGGGCTTTGACCAGGTCCAGCTCCAGGGTTTTGTTGGTCCGCTGATGTTCGGCCAGCGCTTCCTGGCGCGACTGACTCTCCAGCAGTGCAACCCGCAAGCGTTCCTGCAACAGGGTGCGCTCGCTGTCGATCACGTTCACCTGTTCGCTTAGCTGGCGCTGCTGGTCGCGGTCCTGGCGGGCCTGTTCCTGCAGTGCGCTCAATTCCTTCACCGTTACCCGATGCTCAATCAGCAGGCGCTCGTTATCGCGATGCAGCTGGGTGATCTCGTCCTGGCGCACCATCGCGCTCTGCTGAGCCTGACGCAGCTCGGCCTGTACCTGCTGCAGTTGGCCTTCATGCCGACGCTGTTCCTGCTCGCGCTGATCCTTGATTGCGTTGCGGTAATGCTCCAGGGCATCCCGGGCGTGCAGGTGCTTCTCTTCCAGCGAGCGTATCTGCTCGTCCTTGTCGTTGATCCGCAGCTCGTAGTCGCTGCACGCCTGGCTCAGCCCGGCGTTGCGGGTTTGCTCGGTTTGCAGGCTGGAGCGGGTGCTTTGCAGGGTCGCGCTTTCTTCGGCCAGGGCGGCTGCCTGGATATCGAACTGCTGCTTGAGCTGGCTGTGGGCGGTTTCCAGTTCCTCGACTTGTGCGAGCAGGGCGGTTTTCTGTTGCTGGAACTGCGCCAGGGCCAGGTCGATAGGCTCCTGGGCCTTCTCCTTGAGGCTCTGGGCCAGCCGCGCTACCAGCTCGCCGAGCTCGTCGTCGATGGGTGCTTCGGTGATGGTCTGGCGGGTTTCGCTTTCGTCCAGCTCCTTCAGATAGCGGTGAATCGTGGTTTTCGAGCCGGTATTGCCCATCTCGATGCGTACTGCATCGATGCTCGGGTTTTCGCCGCGGGCGAGGATCGCCAGGCGTGCCGTTTGAACTACTGCTTTATTGATGCCGCCGCGAGCCATGGAGTCTCCGTAGATTTAGTACTGTGGTACGTAGTATGTATATACGTACTATATCACGATTATATTTAGCCTGAAATTGATGATTTAACAGATGGGATATTGGCGTATTATCCCGTGTGATCAAGGTTTTGAAGTGGACAACGCCCCATGGCAGTACAGATATGAGTGAACTGGACCGTTATCTGAATGCGGCCACCCGCGATAACACCCGCCGCAGTTATCGCGCGGCGATCGAGCATTTCGAGGTGAGTTGGGGTGGTTTCCTGCCGGCGACCAGCGACAGCGTGGCGCGCTACCTGGTGGCGCATGCGGGCGTGTTGTCGGTCAATACGTTGAAGCTGCGCTTGTCGGCATTGGCCCAGTGGCATACCAGTCAGGGTTTTCCCGACCCAACCAAGGCGCCGGTGGTGCGCAAAGTGCTGAAAGGGATTCGCGCCGTGCACCCGGCTCAGGAAAAGCAGGCCGAGCCATTGCAGCTCCAGCGTCTTGAGCAGGTGATTCAGTTTCTCGAACAGGAAGGCCGCGACGCCCGAAGCGCAGAAGATCATCCCCGCTGGCTGCGTGCCAAACGTGACGCGGCATTGATTCTGCTGGGTTTCTGGCGCGGGTTTCGTAGCGATGAGCTGTGTCGGTTGAACATCGAGCACGTGCAAGCAGTGCCCGGCTCGGGCATTACCCTGTATTTGCCGCGCAGTAAAAGCGACCGAGAAAACCTTGGTCGCACTTACCAGACGCCGGCGTTATTGCGCCTGTGCCCGGTGCAGGCCTACAGCGAGTGGCTCAGTGCTTCGGCGCTGGTGCGCGGCCCGGTATTTCGCGGCATAGACCGCTGGGGCAACCTGGGCGAGGAGGGCTTGCACCCCAACAGCGTGATCCCGCTATTGCGCCAGGCCCTGGAGCGCGCTGGCATTGCAGCGGATCAATACACCAGCCACTCACTGCGCCGGGGCTTTGCCACCTGGGCCCATCGCAGTGGCTGGGACTTGAAGTCGTTGATGACTTACGTCGGCTGGAAAGACATGAAATCTGCCATGCGCTATGTTGAAGCGACGCCCTTTCTAGGCATGACCCGCGCATCCCTCGAGTGATTGAAGGTTTCTTCTATTAATACCGTCCCTTGATAGTGAAAACCAATCGTCAGCATCAGGTTTGCCAATGAGCCATCGGCCGGGAGAGTGGGTAGGATTCACCCCATCAACTTACTAAGCCCTTCTACAAACCTGACGGAGAGTCAACGATGCCTATCATCAACAGCCAAGTAAAACCGTTCAAAGCTACCGCCTACAAAAACGGCAACTTCGTAGACGTGACTGATGCTGACCTGAAAGGCAAATGGTCTGTCGTCTTCTTCTACCCAGCCGACTTCACCTTCGTCTGCCCAACCGAACTGGAAGACCTGGCTGACAACTACGCCGAATTCCAGAAACTGGGCGTCGAAATCTACAGCGTTTCTACCGACACCCACTTTGCCCACGCTGCCTGGCACAACACTTCGCCAGCCATCGGCAAAATCCAGTACACCATGATCGGCGACCCGACCCTGACCATTTCCCGCAACTTCGACGTACTGATCGAAGAAGCTGGTCTGGCAGACCGCGGCACCTTCGTGATCAACCCGGAAGGCCAGATCAAAATCGTTGAACTGAACGATGGCGGCGTTGGCCGTGACGCTTCCGAGCTGCTGCGCAAAATCAAGGCTGCTCAGTACGTTGCTGCTCACCCGGGCGAAGTGTGCCCAGCCAAGTGGAAAGAAGGCGAGGCCACCCTGGCTCCGTCCCTGGACCTGGTCGGCAAGATCTAAGCCTGTGAAGTACCAAGGGCGGGTTACCGCACTTAAGTAAGCTGCATCCGCCCTCAAAACGCCCGGGCGAGATTCGCTCGGGCGTTTTTTTGTCTGCAATAAACCGAATTAATAGGAAATCGCCCGTATGTTGGACGCCAATCTTAAAGCTCAGTTGAAGTCATACCTGGAACGGGTCACCCAGCCGATCGAGATCGTCGCCTCCCTCGACGACGGTGCGAAATCCCAGGAAATGCTCGCCTTGTTGCAGGACGTAGCCAGCCTCTCAGCGCTGATTACCCTGCAAAGCGATGGCAACGATGCGCGCAAGCCTTCGTTCTCCATCAACCGCCCGGGTGCCGATATCAGCCTGCGTTTCGCCGGCATTCCAATGGGCCATGAATTCACTTCGCTGGTGCTGGCGCTGCTGCAAGTCGGCGGCCACCCATCGAAGGCCAGTGTCGAAGTGATTGAACAGATTCGCGCCCTTAAAGGCGAGTTCAGCTTCGAGACTTACTTCTCGCTGTCGTGCCAGAACTGCCCGGACGTGGTCCAGGCGCTGAACCTGATGGCGGTACTGAACCCGAACATCCGCCACGTCGCCATCGACGGTGCGTTGTTCCAGGCCGAAGTCGATGATCGTCAGATCATGGCCGTGCCGAGTGTTTACCTGAACGGTGTGAACTTCGGCCAGGGCCGCATGGGTCTGGAAGAGATCCTCGCCAAGCTCGACACCAGCGGTATCGAGAAACAAGCCGAGAGGATCAGCGCCAAAGAAGCCTTTGACGTGCTGGTCGTCGGCGGTGGCCCAGCCGGCGCAGCTGCAGCGATCTACGCTGCCCGTAAAGGCATTCGTACCGGCGTTGCTGCTGAGCGTTTTGGTGGCCAGGTACTGGACACCATGGCGATCGAGAACTTTATCTCGGTGCAGGAAACCGAAGGGCCGAAACTGGCCAGTGCCCTTGAAGAACACGTCAAGCAGTACGACGTGGACATCATGAACCTGCAGCGTGCCAACGCGCTGATCCCGGCGAAGAACGCAGGTGAGCTGCACGAAATTCGGTTCGAAAGCGGTGCGACCCTCAAGTCCAAGACGGTGATCCTGGCGACTGGCGCCCGCTGGCGTGAAATGGGTGTGCCGGGCGAGCAGGAATACAAGGCCAAAGGCGTGTGCTTCTGCCCGCACTGCGACGGTCCGCTGTTCAAGGGCAAGCGCGTGGCGGTGATCGGCGGCGGTAACTCCGGCGTTGAAGCGGCCATCGACCTGGCTGGTATTGTCAGCCACGTGACCTTGCTGGAATTCGACAGCAAACTGCGCGCCGATGCGGTATTGCAGCGCAAGCTGTACAGCCTGCCGAACGTTGACGTGATCACCAGTGCGCTCACCAGCGAAGTCAAAGGTGACGGTCAGAAGGTTACCGGGCTGGCTTACAAGGACCGTGACAGTGGCGAGTTCAAGACCGTTGACCTGGAAGGTATCTTTGTCCAGATCGGCTTGCTACCTAACACTGACTGGCTCAAAGGCACCGTCGAGTTGTCGCCCCGTGGCGAGATCATTGTCGATGCCCGTGGCGAGACTTCACTGCCAGGTATCTTCGCAGCTGGTGACGTCACTACCGTGCCGTACAAGCAGATCGTGATCGCCGTGGGCGAGGGCGCCAAGGCTTCCCTGAGTGCTTTCGATCACCTGATCCGCAGCTAAGCTGTCGGCTCTGAAACGAAAAACCCCATGAGTGATCATGGGGTTTTTTTTGTTACAGCGGCGTTGGCTGAATGATTTCAACCCAGTACGCATCCGGGTCTTTCACGAAGGCCAGGCTTTTCATGCGGCCATCACTCAACCGCTTCTGGAAGTCGCAGCCCAGCTCTTCAAAGCGCGCGCAGGCAGCCACAATGTCCGGTACCGAGATGCAGATATGGCCAAAGCCACGCGGGTCGGTGTTGCCATTGTGGTAGGCAAAGTCCGGGTCGTTTTCGGTGCCGTGGTTGTGGGTCAGTTCGAGGATGCCCGGAATCGACTTCATCCACTGGGTGCGTGCGGCAGCGTCGGCCGGGATCTGGGCCTTGTCCACCAGGGCCAGGAAGTACAGGCTGAATTCGGCTTCCGGGAAGTCACGTTTTTCAACCAGGGAAAAACCCAGTACGCGGGTGTAGAAATCCAGCGACTTGGTGATGTCCTTGACCCGCAACATGGTGTGGTTGAACACGAAGTTCGTGGTGGCGGTGTCAGGTTGGGCGGTTACGCCCGGGAATGTGTTCAGTTCGTGCAGGCTCATGGGCCCTCCAGAGAAGAATGGGGCAAACGTAGCTCTAGTTCGAGCGATCCCTTGGCTTGCGGCTGGCATCCGTGCAGCCGGCCCATGATACGCAGCCCTGCCGGTTGCGCCAAATGAAAAAGGTCACGCAGCCCTTGCGAGCAGCGGGTGCAGAGGCCCAAACTTTGTCGCTTGAACCTTGAGTGTTTTTTGCAATGATCGGATTTCGCGCACCGCTGTTAATGACCGTGGGTCTAGTGTTGGGCAGCAACGCCGTATGGGCGGCTGACCCGGAAATTCATTGGCCCAGCGGCTGGCAAGTGGAGGAGGTGGTGCCCGACGATCAGGCGGCGGCGCAGCCATCGGCAGTGTCCCGCCAGCGTGCGATCAAGAATGATGAAAATGGCGCGACCTTGATGGTCATGGAGTTGACGGGCACTCCGATTGAAGCGGGGCATACGGTCAATCTGCAAGGTGTGTTGCTGGAAATGCGTAAATCCATCCAGAAAGACTTTGCCCAAGGCGGTTATCAAAGTGTGTGCACCAAGATGCACCCCACAACATTGAGCCGGCTTGAGGCGTTGGAAACTACCTGTGTAATCACCGAGAACGGTCGGCATGTGCTGTCGCAAACGTTGGTGGGGGCGGTCGATACCGATAAGGCCTATGTTTTTTCATTCGCAGGCCAGGCCGCAGCTTACGAGTCAAGCAAGGATGAAGTCAGTTCGGTGCGCGACCGCCTTAAACTTTGAGTGCTCTAGGCAAGGCCGGGATTATTCGAATTGAACAAAGTGAAATGTTTTTTAAAGTTCGTTTTTGAAAGTGCCAGCGTCTGATTTTGTTTCAATATCGATGGTTGTAAACGAAGAAGCCCTGCATGTGCAGGGCTTGTCTTAGTGCGTTTGTACTAGCTGCAAAGCATTAGCCACGAAGCCAGGAATCTACAGTGGCCGCGCCGTATTGTTCTTTCCATGCCTTCAGGCCGCGGTGGTTGCCGCCCTTGGTTTCGATCAGTTCGCCAGTGTGCGGGTTGTGGTAAACCTTGACCACACGTGCACGGCGCTGTTTTGGTGCGGTGGCGACGGAAGCGCCGGACTTGCCCGCGTTAGGATCCAGGATGGAGATGATGTCGCGCAGGCTTTTGCCGTAGGTTTTCATCAGCCCTTGCAGCTTTTCTTCGAATTCGATTTCTTTCTTCAAGCCAGCGTCGTTCTTCAGGGATTCCAGCTGGGCAAGCTGTTCTTGAAGGGCTTTTTCTGCTGCGCGAAATTCGGCGAGTCTGGACAAAATCTATACTCCAATAGTGTATTTGGCTGATATCTACTGCAAACAAAGCGATAAGCCAAGAGCCTTAAGGCAACTCAACGAAAGTGGCCTTCCTGCCAATTCTGCACAGGCAGGAAAAATTGTAGTAGTTAATCAGCCTTGAGTAAATCATGTCTTTTGTATAAATAACAATATTTCCGTTGAACTGGATGGCTATTCAATGGCTGTTCAGGAATCTAATGAATTCAGCACAAGGTACAGGCTTGCCAAAGAGGTAGCCCTGCAAGAAATCAACACCTTGGGCGGCAAGATATTCACATTGTTCTGGTGTTTCGACGCCTTCGGCAACGATGCCCAGGTCGAGCTTGGCGGACAATTCAATGATGCTGTCGAGTATATGCCGCGAGAGTGCATCAACACCGATCATCGCGACGAAGCTCTGATCTATTTTCAAGTAATCGACATTGAAGTTGCGCAAATAACCCAGGCTCGAGTGGCCGGTGCCGAAGTCGTCGATCGCAATCATTACCCCCATTTCGTGCAGCGCCTGGAACAACTGGTGGGTGATGTCCGTGGGTTCGATCAACTCGCGCTCGGTCAATTCCAGTACCAGAATCACCTTGCCCGGTGGGAAGGCCGCGAGGAATTCCCGGCAGTCCTCCACCAGTTCCAGGTCGTGACAATGGCGGGCGGTGATGTTGATCCCGACGTGAAACCCCTCAGCGAGTTGCTCTGCGTGGGGCGCCAGCTGCGTAGCCGTCTGGCGCATCAAGGCGCGAGTCATTGGCACGATCAGGCCCGAATGCTCGGCCAGGGGAATGAACAGGTCCGGGCGCACCAGGCCTTCCTTGGGGTGATTCCAGCGCATCAGCACTTCACAGCCGGCCCACTGGCGAATGTCGCCGCCGCGCACCACCGGCTGGTAATAGGGCACGAATTCATTGGCACCCAGGGCGCGTTGCAGCTCAAGGGTCGGTGCCGACGAGCGCTTTTGCAGCCAGTGGGCGAGGATGCCTGCCAATACGCCGAAAAACACCACAAGAACGAACAGTGCAGGATACCGCGCCTGCATGTAGCGCCAGGTCTCGCCCTCCGGCATCCCGGCTTCCACGCTGTAGGTATACCGCTTGGAGTCGAGATGATGGTGCGCGAGGGCAAATGTCGGCAATGCTGTGCTGTGGACCTTGCCATCCGACGCCAGCCAGTTGGGCCCCACCTGCAACACCAGGTCGGTATATCGGCTGATCAGGCGCAAGGCGTTGGTCAAGTGATAGCCATCAACGGAGGCAAAGGCACCCCGGTCGCCCTCGGTGAGGCGATACACCAGCAAGGCCGTGTCGGGTGTTACCGGGTTGCCTTTCATCAACCAGAGGCGGCCGTCGACGTAGTCCTCCGGGTTGACCGGCGACAGATAATTGCCGCCGAACAACGAGCTGCAATAAATGTTTCTCTGCCAGGACAAGGTCGTGGCGCGCACAAAAGGCCGGCGGGTGACTTGTTCCCGTAGCGCCAATTGTGTCGGGTTATCACATTCATGCCCGGCCAGGGGCAGCAGGGCCTGGGCGGCGAGGGCGGTGTTGTCGAGCATCAGGTCAAACTGGCGCACGGCTTCCTGGGCGGTTTGCGCGGTGCTGTGCTCCAGCGTGCGCCCGGCTTGCCAGTACAGGATCAGCACACCCAGCAGAATCGGCAGCGCGCCACTCAACAGGGTGATCAGGTGGCGAGTGGTGGCTTTTCGTAGGCCTTTGACGGTCAGTGGCATTTGCGCGGCCTGTAGCGGGAAGGGGCAATAAGACGCTCAAAGGCGGTCGGGACGTCCAACAAAGCGTATTGGTATTGGCCATGATAGATGGCGGTACGCGACCCTGCATGCTCAATCAAGCTGCAAGCGTTTGGCCAGTTCAATAAACGCCAGGGTCGCCGGCGAGGACTGCCGTCGATCCAGGACCGCCAGCCCCACCTGGCGTTTCACGGCAGGCTTGAGTGGTTTGATCAGGTAATCCGGCTCGGTGGATTCAGGCAGCGACGACTCGGCGACAATGGTCACGCCGTCACCCCGGCGCACGGTGTCCAGCGTACTGAGCAGTTGTGAACAGCGGTAACGCACATCCGGCTGCAGCCCGGCGCCGACGAACAGCCTTGAGACCAGTTCGGACGAACCCGCCTGGGTCAGGATAAAGGGCTCGCCGCACAGCGCCTTGAGGCTGACGCTCGATTGCGCGCCCAGGTGATGTCCCGCTGGCAACAGTGCGACCAACTGATCCTCGATCAACGGGAACGTATCGAAGCGCTCTTCAGGCAGCACCACAAACCCGACGTCGACGCGCCGTTCTTCCAGCCACTGCATCACCTGCCGATCGGGGCCTTCGTCGACGTGCACCTCAATGCCCGGATGCAACTCGCGAAAGCGTTGCAAAATCTTCGGCAACAGACGAATCGATGAAGTCGGCCCAAACGAACCAATGCGCAGCGTGCCGCGTTTCATCCCGCGGGCATCGGCGGCTTCCTGTTGCAGGGTGTTGGCCAGGCCGAGCATGGCCCGGGCGCGCAGCAACAACTGTTGGCCGATATCACTGAGTTCCACCTGGGACTGATGGCGGCGAATCAACTCCACCCCCAATTCCTGCTCCAGGGATTTGATCGCATGGGACACCGCCGACTGGCTGATGCCCAGGCGATTGGCGGCGCTGGTGAAACCTTGCAACTCGGCCACCAGGGAGAAGATTTCCAATTGGGTAAGGGTCATGAGTATTTACTCATTTTACGATGACAAGGGATTAGCCAAACAATAAGCCAATCCTGTGTTTTTTGAGTAGAAATCTGATGACCCCAACCTCTGACCGTCTCACGTATTTGAAATTGGCGGCCGTGACCATGATTTGGGGCGGCACCTTCGTGGCCGGCCGCTATCTGGCTGCAGGCCTGGACCCGTTGTTGGCGGCGACTCTGCGCTTTGTGCTGGCAAGCCTGGCGCTGCTGGTGTTCATGGCTGTGGCGCGCCTTCGCCTGGTGCGCCCGACCTCCGCGCAACTGGGGCAATTGACCGTGCTCGGGTTCTTCGGGATTTTTTTCTACAATCTGTGCTTTTTCTACGGCCTGCATTACATCAATGCGTCCCGGGCGTCGTTGATCGTCGCACTGAATCCGGCAGTGATTGGCCTGGCATCGTGGCTGCTGTTCAAGGAGCGGCTGGGGTCGCTGAAGCTGCTGGGAATCGCCTTGTGCCTGAGCGGCGCCGGGCTGGTGATCGTCAGTCGCAACCCGCAGTTGCTACAGGGTACGGCAGATGCGTGGGTCGGTGACTTGCTGATCTTTGGCTGTGTGGTGGGGTGGGGCGTGTACTCGTTGTTTTCCCGCGGCCTCAACCAAAGCCTGGGGCCTTTGCAAACCGTGACCTGGTCGATCCTGTTGGGCACGCTGATGCTGACGATCACCACGCTGTTGACCGGACAATTGACGGTCGCCGCAGTGAGCAGCATCGATCTGCCGCAACTGCTGAGCTTGTTGTACCTCGGCGTGCTGGGTTCGGCACTGGCCTACATCGGCTACTACGATGGCCTGCGCCGCATCGGCGCCACCCGCGCGGGCGTGTTCATCGCGCTCAATCCGCTGACCGCGGTGATCTGTGGTGCATTGCTGCTCGGCGAGCAACTGACTGCGCCGATGCTGCTGGGCGGGGCAGTGATCCTGCTGGGCATCTACCTGTGCAACAAACCCCTTGCGCGGGCCAGGGCAATGGGGATTTGATAAGAGTACGGACAAACGCGGTTACGCTGTGTAGAATCGATTTACGCATACAAGAATAAGGACTTGCGCTAACGCAAGCCTCGCCCGTAAGAGACTGATGCAACCATGAAGCTACTCGGGTCCCCCCTCATCTTTGGTGACTTCCTCGCCCGCAGCGTGCGGGGTATCTCCTGTGCGCCACCCGCTGACCTCATCCTTGCTCGCAAATAAACATTTGTAATTACAAGAATGATGAGGCACCGAAAATGGCAGACCTATACGAAAACCCAATGGGCCTGATGGGCTTTGAATTCATCGAATTCGCATCGCCAACCCCGGGCACACTGGAGCCGATCTTCGAGATCATGGGCTTCACCAAAGTCGCGACCCACCGTTCCAAGAATGTGCACCTGTTTCGTCAGGGCGAGATCAACCTGATCCTTAACAACGAACCCAACAGCATCGCCTCCTACTTTGCGGCCGAGCACGGCCCGTCGGTGTGCGGCATGGCGTTTCGCGTGAAAGACTCGCAACAGGCCTACAACCGGGCACTGGAACTGGGCGCCCAGCCGATCCATATCGAAACCGGCCCGATGGAGCTGAACCTGCCGGCGATCAAGGGCATTGGCGGCGCGCCGCTGTACCTGATCGACCGCTTCGGCGAAGGCAGTTCGATCTATGACATCGACTTTGTGTACCTCGAAGGCGTTGAGCGCAACCCGGTGGGCGCCGGCCTCAAAGTCATCGACCACCTGACCCACAACGTGTATCGCGGTCGCATGGCCTACTGGGCGAACTTCTACGAGAAGCTGTTCAACTTCCGTGAAGCGCGCTACTTCGACATCAAGGGCGAGTACACCGGCCTGACCTCCAAGGCCATGAGCGCCCCGGACGGCATGATCCGCATCCCGCTGAACGAAGAGTCGTCCAAGGGCGCCGGCCAGATTGAAGAGTTCCTGATGCAGTTCAACGGCGAGGGCATCCAGCACGTAGCCTTCCTCACCGATGACCTGGTCAAGACCTGGGACGCGTTGAAGAAGATCGGTATGCGCTTCATGACCGCGCCGCCAGACACCTACTACGAAATGCTCGAAGGCCGCCTGCCAAACCACGGCGAGCCGGTGGACCAACTGCAAGCACGAGGCATCCTGCTGGACGGTTCGTCGGTGGCAGGCGACAAGCGTCTGCTGCTGCAGATCTTCTCGGAAACCCTGATGGGCCCGGTGTTCTTCGAGTTCATCCAGCGCAAGGGTGATGACGGTTTCGGCGAAGGTAACTTCAAGGCCTTGTTCGAATCCATCGAGCGCGACCAGGTGCGTCGTGGTGTGCTCACCGCTGACTGATCGTTGATGTAGAAAAGCCCGGTCGTAGGTATCCGCGACCGGGCTTTTTTTCGCCTGGAATCAGGCCTTGCGCTGGCGAACCAGGTGCTTGAAACCTTCGTATACCAGCACCATCACCGCCAGCCAGATCGGCAGATAGGTCAGCCATTCCCCCGCCTTGATGCTTTCCCCCAGCAACAAGGCGACCCCGAGCAACAGCACCGGCTCCACATAGCTGAGCAGCCCGAACAGGCTGAACGCCAACAAGCGGCTGGCAATGATGTAGCACACCAGCGCCGAGGCACTGATCACGCCCAGCATCGGGATCAAGGCATACAAGCCCTTGTGCGCATCGAGCACGGCAAACCCCTGTTCGCCGCTTTGCACGAACCACAACGCCACCGGCAACATCAGCGCCATGTCGAGCCACAGCCCGCCCAGGTGGTCGGTCTTCAGGCGTTTGCGCACGATGAAGTAGATCGGGTAACCGATGATCACCACTAACGTGGCCCAGGAGAAACCACCTACCTGATACAACTCGTTCAGTACGCCGAGGCCGGCAAAAAACACCGCGACTTTTTGCAGGCGCGACAATTGTTCGCCGTACGCCAGGCGCCCGGTCAACACCATGGTCAACGGCAGCAGGAAATACCCCAGGGAGACATCCAGGCTACGGCCGTTGAGCGGTGCCCACATGAACAGCCAGAGTTGCACCCCCAGCAACGCTGAAGACACCAGCATCCCGCCGATCAACCCGGGTTTGGCCGCCACCAGCCGAACCAATTCCCACACCCGGCGCCACTCGCCGCTGACGATCATGAACACGGTCATGCAGGGCACGGTCAGCAACATCCGCCAGCCGAAGATCTCCAAGCCGCTCAAGGGCGTCAGCAGCGACGTGAAGTAATACATCACGGCAAACAACACCGAGGCCAAGACCGATAACACAACACCTTTAGACACACTGTCCTCGCGAAAACCGATTCATACAAAAGAAGGGAGATTTCAGGGAGGGAATATAGTGCTTTTGAGGTGAGATGTTTGCTCTGTTTCGTGGCGAGGGGGCTTGTCCCCCGTTGGGCTGCGAAGCGGCCCCAGAAAAGCGGGAGCGCTGCGCACTCCAACGGGGGGCAAGCCCCCTCACCACAAGTCAGGTGTATGCCGCTCGGCTATCGGGCAATGCGTCCCGAGACAAAGTGGCTTACGTCATTGAACCCTGGCGTCGAGGCATGGCCCGGGGTAACCAGCGAATCAATGAAGGCCTCATCTTCCGCCGTGATCTTCACCTCCAGCGCGCCGGTGTAGGCATCCCACTGCGCCTCGGTGCGCGGCCCGACAATCGCCGAACTGACCGCCGAGTTGTTCAGTACCCAGGCAATCGCAAACTCGACAATCCCCACGCCACGGCCCTGGGTGTACTGCTGGATCTGCTGGGCGATGCGCAGGGATTCAACGCGCCATTCGGTTTCCAGGATGCGCTTGTCCTGGCGCCCGGCACGGCTGCCGGCTTCAGGCGTCACGTCCGGCGCGTATTTGCCACTGAGCACGCCACGGGCCAGCGGGCTGTAGGGCACCACGCCCAGGCCATAGGCGGCGGCCGCGGTGATCTGCTCCGCCTCGGCCTGGCGGTTGACGATGTTGTACAGCGGCTGGCTGATGATCGGCTTGTCCACACCCAGGCGCTCGGCCACGCGGATCACTTCAGCGATACGCCAGCCGCGGTAGTTGGACAGTCCCCAATGGCGGATCTTGCCCTCGCGGATCAAATCGCCAATCGCCGAAACCGTGACTTCCAGCGGCGTATCGTGGTCTTCACGGTGCAGGTAGTAGATGTCCAGGTAATCGGTGTCGAGGCGCGTCAGGCTGGCTTCCAGGGCATTGAAAATCCGCTTGCGGCTCAGGCCGCTGCGGTTCGGCAGGCCATCCACCGGGCCGATGCCGACCTTCGAGGCCAACACCCAATCCTGACGTTGGTGGGCGATGGCTTCACCGACGATTTCTTCGGAGCGCCCGCCGGTGTAGACGTCGGCGGTGTCGATAAAGTTGATGCCTTGATCCCAGGCCTTGTCGATGATGCGCAGCGAGTCCTCGGTGTTGGTCTGCTCGCCAAACATCATGCTGCCCAGGGTCAGTGCGCTGACCTTCAACCCGGACTGGCCCAGTGTGCGGTAAATCATCGTGAACACCTCATAAGGGGGGAGACAGTCCCTATCCAATACCAGACAGCAAGGCTCTGGAACAAGCCCTGGGACGGTTATTGCGGTAATAGTTCGGCGCAACGCAGCTGCAGGAAACGGTGCAGTACCTTGACCCGTTCCGACACTTGGAGCCGATGCGGACACATCAGGTTGAACGGCGTCGGCTCGCCTTGCCAATCGGTGAGCAGCGGCACCAGGCGCCCGGCCTTGATGTCGCGGGCCACATCCAGCTGCGCTTTATAAGCAATGCCATGGCCGGCCAACGCCCAGCGCCGGACAATCTCGCCGTCATCGCTCAGGTAGTCGCCGCTGACCTCGACTTCCTGCAGCAGCTCGCCTTGGCGAAAGTACCAGGTGTTGTTCGCGCGACCCTGGCGCATGCAGCGCAGCGTGCTGTGTTGCGCCAGGTCCTGGGGGATGCGTGGCGTACCGTGGCGCGCGAGGTAGTCGGGGCTGGCGCAGGCCACGCGCTGGTGATCGGGCACCACCGGCAGCGCCACCAGGCTGGAGTCCCTTGGCACGCCGAAGCGCAGGGCGATGTCGACGGTTTCGCGGAACAGGTCGGCATTGCTGTCGTTGAGCAGCAATAGGAGGCGAAGGTTCGGGTGTTCGAGCTTGAACTCATCCAGCCAGCCCAGCAGCACATTGCGCCCGAAATCCGAGGGCGCGGCCAATTGCAGCAAACCACTGAGGCTCTGGCCTTGCTGCTTGATCGCCTGCTCGCCTTCGGATAATGCTTCGAGGGCGACGCGCACGCTGTCCAGGTACCGCCGGCCTTCCTCGGTCAGGCGCATGCTGCGAGTGGAACGCGCCAGCAGCCGAATGCCCAGGCGGGTTTCCAGGCGCTTGAGGGCAATGCTGGCTGCGGCTGGGGTCAGGCTCAAGCTGCGGGCGGCCGCCGACAGGCTGCCGGTGTCGGCGGTGCGCACGAACACTTCAAGGTCGAGGATTGAGCTCATCTGTAAAAATCCTTTAAAGATCTTGTCGTTTTACCGGGATTTTTCAGCGATTGCCAAGCTGGGAAGATGAAACCTCATTTCTCAACCAGGTAGTTCTTCATGACTTCTCCCCTCAGCGGCAAAACCATCATTGTCATCGGCGGTAGCAGCGGCATTGGTGCGGCCGTGGCCAAGCAGGCTGTGGCACGCGGAGCCCACGTGGTGCTGGCGGGGCGGCGCTTGTCTTCTAACGTGGAGAACGGTGTGCGCAGCGAGCAGGTAGACGTGACCGACGCGGCCTCGTTGCAGCGGTTGTTCGAAACCGTGGGGCCGTTTGATCATCTCGTCTACACCGCAGGCCCTGCGGTACAGGCCAAGACCTTGATCGAGACGGACCTGAACCTGGCGCAAGACAACTTCAACGTGAAGCTCTGGGGTTCGCTGCGGGCGATCCAGTCGGCTCTGCCTTTTCTCGACGAGCGCGGCAGCATCACGCTGACCTCGGGTCAACTGGGGCGCAAAACCGTGGCAGGGCAATTCATCAAGACCGGGATCAACGCGGCCACTGAAGCGCTGGGCAAACAGTTGGCCAAGGAGCTGGCGCCACGTCGGGTGAATGTGGTCAGCCCGGGCGTGATCGACACCGAGGCGTATGCCGGGTTATCCGAGGAACAGCGGCTGGCGATGTTTGCCAAGGCGGGCGCGGCGTTGCCAGTGGGGCGAGTGGGGCAGGCCGAAGAAGTGGCTGCCGGGTATGTGCTGGCGATGGAGAACGGGTTTATCACCGCAAGCGTGATTGATGTCGACGGCGGTGGTTTGTTGTAAACAGACATCAGACTGTGGGAGCGAGCCAGCTCGCCCCCACACTGACGGTGTTACACCTTCAAGGTGCGCGTCATCCGCAACGCCAGCACGCTGCCCGCGACGATCACCGCCGCCAGCAGGTACAACGCCAGGTCCGTAGACCCGGTGGCATCCTTCACAAACCCGACGATATACGGGCTGAGGAAACCCGCCATCTGGCCCATGGAGTTGATCAACGCCAGGCCACCCGCCGCAGCACCTGCGCTGAGCATGGCGGTGGGCACCGGCCAGAACATCGGCAGGCCGGTGAGGGCGCCCATGGTGGCGATGGTCAGGCCGAGTATCGCAATCGCCGGCGTGGTCGCAAAGTTCACCGCAATCACCAGCCCGATGGCGCCCATCAACATCGGCACCACCAAGTGCCAGCGCCGCTCTTTGCGCAAGTCCGCAGAGCGGCCCACCAGCAACATGAACACCGCCGCCAGCAGGTACGGAATCGCACTGAGCCAGCCAATTACCAGGTTATCGCTGAAGCCCATGTTCTTGATGATCGACGGCAGCCAGAAGTTGATGGCGTACACACCGCTCTGGATACAGAAATAGATCAGGCCGAATGCCCAGATGGCTGGGTTCTTGAACACTTCCAGCAGCGAGTCGCTGGTGGTTTTCGGCTTGTTGGCCAGGTCGGTCGCCTGGTCGGCTTCCAGCACAGCACGCTCATGGGGCGTGAGCCACTTGGCGTTGGCGAAGCTGTCGCTGAGCAGGAAGTAGGCGAGGGCGCCGAGGATCACCGTCGGTACGCCTTGCAGCAGGAACATCCACTGCCAGCCCGCAAGCCCGCCTTGCCCGGCGGCAAAGTGGTTGAGGATCCAGCCGGAGAACGGGCTGCCGAGCAGGCCGGACACCGGGATCGCCGACATGAACAGCGCCATGATCCGCCCACGGCGGAAGGTCGGGAACCACTGCGAGAGGTACAGCACCACGCCCGGGAAAAACCCGGCTTCAGCGGCGCCGGTCAGCAGGCGCAAGCCGTAGAAATGGGTCGGTGTGGTCACGAACAGCAGGCAGGTGGACAAGGTGCCCCAGACGATCATCATCAGCGCAATCCAGCGCCGTGGACCAAATTTGGTCAACGCCAGGTTGCTTGGCACGCCGCATAGCACGTAGCCGATAAAGAAAATCCCGGCACCGAGGCCGTACACGGTCTCGCTGAACTTCAGGGCGTCGAGCATCTGCAACTTGGCAAAGCCGACGTTGACGCGGTCGAGGTAGTTGAACAGGTAGCAGATGAAAATGAAGGGGATCAGGCGCAGGGTAATGCGCTTGTATACGGCGTTTTTATCGTCATCGGTGGCCTGGGTAACAGCGGCGCTCTGTGACATGGCAGTCTCTCTTTATTATGATTTTTCGCGATGCGAGGGTAACGTTGATCGCCCAATGAGTCTCGGCCACCTCAAGGGGTGATGTCTTTGTGCTCGCGCACAGTCAGGCACCATTTGCGCTGTGCCTATGAACAACCCACTTTCCAGGAATTTAGCCCCATGTTCGAGCTGGATCATGACTTGGCGCAGGATATCGTCAATCGCACCATGGCGATCCTGCCCTATAACGTCAACGTCATGGACAGCCAGGGCCTGATCCTGGGCAGCGGCGAACCCGAGCGCATCAACACTCGCCATGAAGGCGCACAACTGGTGCTGGCGAATGTGCGTGTGGTGGAGATCGACAGCCAGACCGCCAAGCACCTCAAGGGCGTGCAGCCCGGGATCAACCTGCCGCTGCTCCACGATCAGCGCCTGATCGGCGTACTGGGCATTACCGGCGAGCCGGAGCTGCTGCGCACCTATGCACAACTGGTGCGCATGACCGCCGAAATGCTGGTCAGCCAGCGTCACCAGCAGGCCGAGCAGCAATGGCGCCGGCAGCGTTGCGATGACCTGCTGGCGCTGCTGCTGGCCGAGACCGGCGATTCGCCGCGGCTGGTGGATGAAGCGCAGCAACTGGGTCTCAAGCCACAGCTGGCGCGCACGCCCTACCTGTTTGAACTGGGCAGCGGCCAGTCGGCGGAGGCCTTGAGTGCCTGGCTGACCTCGCGTTACCCGGACAGTTGGTGCGTCAGCTCCGCACAGTTTTCCCTGCTGTGGTGCCGACCGGCGTCGGTGCAAGTCGACAACCCGCGCCTGCTGGAAAAACTCGAGGGCCTGGGCTGGAACATCCTGCGGGTTGCCGTCGGCGGGCAAGCAGACGGCCTGGCCGGGCTGCGCCGTTGCTATCGGCGAGTCGGTGATCTGCTTGCCTATGGCCGCGATGTGCTGCCCGAATCGCGGCTGCTGACCCTCAATCGCTACCGCCTGCCGGTGATGCTCTGGCGCCACCGCAACGACGACGCCCTCGACGAACTGCTCAACCCGTTGCGCAAGGTGCTGGCCAAGGACAGTAACGGCCAGTTGCAGGCGACCCTGCGCAGTTGGTGCGATCACGACGGCCAAAGCCAGGCCTGCGCCGACGCCTTGGGCATTCACCGCAACAGCCTGCGCTATCGCATGGAGCGCATCGCCGAGCTGAGCGGCGTCGACCCGCTGACCCTCGACGGCATGCTCGCGTTGTACCTGGGCGTGCAGCTGCTGCCGCAGGCTTTGTCCAAATGAACAACAAACCCCAGCCACTCTTGTGCAATGGACCGGCGTTATTGCCGGTGCCAACTGGCAGCATGGGCGTTATAAAAACCGGAGAAAGCCCATGAAAATCATCATCGCCCCCGACTCGTTCAAGGACAGCCTGAGTGCTGAAGGCGTGGCGAATGCCATTGCCGAGGGGTTGGCCACCGTGTGGCCCGACGCCGAGCTGATCAAGTGCCCGATGGCGGACGGTGGTGAGGGCACGGTGGAGTCGGTACTCGCCGCCTGCCAGGGCGAGTTGCGCACCACCCGTGTGCAAGGGCCATTGGGCGGCAATGTCGACGCACATTGGGGCTGGTTGGCCGAGAGCCACACTGCAATCATCGAAATGGCGGAAGCCAGCGGCCTGCAACGGGTGCCGCCGGGAAAACGTGATGCGTGTTCCAGCAGCACCTTCGGTACCGGCGAACTGATCCGCGCCGCCCTGGATGCCGGCGCCCAACGCATCATCCTGGCCATTGGCGGCAGTGCCACCAACGACGGCGGCTCCGGAGCGATGCTCGCTCTCGGTGTGCAATTGTTTGATGCCGAAGGTGCAGCGCTGCCCCTTGGCGGCCTGGCGCTGGCCAAGCTGGCGCGCATCAGCCTTGAGCAACTGGACCCACGCCTGAAAGAAGTGCGCTTCGAAATCGCCGCCGACGTGAACAACCCGCTGTGCGGTCCCCACGGTGCTTCGGCGATTTTCGGCCCGCAAAAAGGCGCCAATCCCCAGCAAGTCGAACAACTGGATGCCGCTCTTGGCCATTTCGCAGATCACTGCGCCAAGGTATTGCCCAACGATGTGCGCGACGAACCCGGCAGCGGCGCCGCCGGTGGCTTGGGGTTCGCCGCCAAGGCGTTCCTTGGCGCGCAGTTTCGTGCAGGTGTTGAAGTGGTCGCCGAGTTGGTAGGCCTCGAAAAAGCGGTGCGTGGCGCTGACCTTGTGATCACCGGCGAAGGCCGCTTCGACGCCCAGACCCTGCGGGGCAAAACCCCGTTTGGCGTCGCGCGGATCGCCAAACAGCACAACGTGCCGGTGATCGTGATCGCCGGCACGTTGGGTGAGGGCTATGAGCAGATGTACGCCCACGGTGTGGATGCCGCGTTCGCCTTGCCGTCGGGACCAATGACCCTGGAACAGGCCTGCAGCGAGGCGCCTCGCCTGTTGCGCGAGCGCGCCTCGGACATTGCCCGGATTTGGAAATTGGTGGCTGCGCGGCCTTGATAATTGCGGTGCTGGGCTCGCCATCCTGAGGCTTTGCCGCCTACACTGACCCGCCATGTGTTTTCAAAGGATGAAACACCATGCACACACCTGAACCCAAAATCGTTATCACGCGCTTCACCGAGGCCCACCTTGACGGCGTCGCTGCGCTCTACAACGACCCGGCTGTCTGCCGTCAGGTGCTGCAAATGCCTTTCCAGTCGGTCGAGGCCTGGCGCAAACGCCTGGTGCAGGACAACGAACGGCGGCTACAGTTGGTGGCTCTGCATGCTGGCGAGGTGATCGGCCAGCTCGGGCTTGAACAGTATTTGCGTGTGCGCCAAAGCCACGTCGGTTCCTTCGGCATGGGCGTGGCCACCGCCTGGCAGGGCAAGGGCGTGGGCTCCCGGCTGCTGAGCGCGGCGCTGGAGGTAGCGGATAACTGGATGAACCTGCACCGGGTGGAACTGACGGTGTATGCCGACAACGAAGCCGCCCACCGGCTGTACCACAAGTTCGGCTTCGAGACCGAAGGCCGGCTGCGGGATTACGCCGTGCGTGACGGCGCATTCGTCGACACCCTGACCATGGCGCGCATCCGCAAGGCTGCCTAGTCGTCCTGCAAGGCAAACGCCACCGCAGCCTGCGCATGCAGCTCGGTGGTGTCCAGCAGTGGCAGGTTGCTGTGCTGCGGCTTGATCAACAGACTGATTTCCGTGCAGCCAAGGATGATGGCCTGGGCGCCACGCGCCGCCAGGGACTCGATCACCCGTTGGTACACCTCACGCGATGCGTCGCTGATCACCCCGACACACAACTCTTCATAGATGATCCGGTGCACGGCCTGGCGCTCTTCCGCGTCCGGTACCAGCACGGTCAGCCCTTGGGCGGCCAGGCGTGACTTGAGAAATTCCTGCTCCATGGTAAATGCGGTGCCCAGCAGGCCCACGGTCAGGGTGCCGGCTTCCACGGCCGCCGCGCCGGCGGCGTCTGCAATATGCAGAAACGGTATCGACACCGCCGCTTCAATGCGCGGCGCCACCAGGTGCATGGTGTTGGTACACAGCACGATGCATTCGGCGCCACCGGCTTGCAGGCGGCGGGCGGCGTCTTCGAGGATCAGCGCCGCGTCATCCCAGCGCCCGGCGTGCTGGGCCTGCTCCACCGGGCCGAAGTCGACGCTGTACATCAACAGTTGTGCCGAACGCAGGGGCCCGAGCTGGTCGCGCACGGTTTGGTTGATGATGCGGTAATACTCGGCGCTGGACTCCCAGCTCATGCCGCCGATAAGGCCGATGGTGCGCATGCGATGCTCCTGAATTGGACGGGCGAGGGCACCACATTACCCAAGCGCTGCGCTTTAGTCATACGCCAGCGTGCGGCATCTGCCATGATCAAGGCTCGCAACATGGGTCACCCAAGGAACACGGCAATGGACGATGTACAACAACTGGGCGAGATGCTTCGTCATTACGCCGACAGCGAAGCCCACAAGAAGCAGCAGTTCGAAGTGCAGTCGGCCCATTGGGCGCAGAAGATCGGCGAGTTGTTCGGCCAGATCGAGCAGTGGCTGGAGCCGGTAAAGACTGTCGGCTTGCTGGAAGTGCAGCGCGAGGCGTACGTGGCGTCCGGCCCCAGCGTGCCGGTGGAGACTTCCACCTTCAAGACCGAGAAACTGACCATCCATATCGCCGGCAAACCGGTGGAGTTCGTGCCGGATGTGATGGGAGCCGGTGGTTTGATTTCGTTGTCGGTGATGGGCTTGACCGCCGCCCGCTACGGCAGCATTTCCCTGGTGTTGCTGCCGGGGAAAAACGACTGGTTGTGGAAGAAAACCAACGGTTTGAAAGACCCGGACACCTTTGGCTTCGATGCCAACTTCCTGGCGTTGCAGTTGCAGAGCCTGATTCCCCGCGAACGCGGTTGAGACTTCAATGTGGGAGCTGGCTTGCCTGCGATGCAGGCAACTCGGTGCTTCAGAAACGCCGCGGTGATGCCATCGCAGGCAAGCCAGCTCCCACACTCACCGTATTCCTTTATCAGATATCTACATTGCCCCAACCCGGCTTCGCTTCCTCAGGCGCCACCGCGTTGACCCGCTTGCCCGTGGCCAACTCCACCCGCCGCGCCACTTCCGGGTCATCGGCAAACGGCATCAGGCTGGCTTCATCCAGGCTCTCCTTCGATTGGCCCCGCAAGCAATACTCCACCGCGCCATACAGGCCGATCACCGCTGCCAGGTTCAGCGCTATCTCCCACATCAGGTGATCTGCGCGTCAAGCTGCGCCACCTTCAGGTCCGCCACGCGCACCGTGCGCCAGGTGTTGTACGCCATCAGCAACATGCCGCTGAGGAAGAACACCCCGCCGACAAAGCGCACCACAAACCCCGGATGGCTGGCCTGCAAGGCTTCCACAAAGGAGTAGGTGAGGGTGCCGTCATCGTTCACCGCCCGCCACATCAAGCCCTGCGTGATGCCGTTGACCCACATCGACGCGATGTACAGCACCGTGCCGATGGTCGCCAGCCAGAAGTGCATATTGATCAGCCCCACGCTGTGCATCTGCGCGCGCCCGAAGATTTTCGGGATCATGTGGTACAGCGAGCCAAACGTAATCATCGCCACCCAGCCCAAGGCCCCGGCGTGGACGTGGCCGATGGTCCAGTCGGTGTAGTGGGACAGGGCGTTGACGGTCTTGATCGCCATCATCGGCCCTTCGAACGTCGACATGCCGTAGAACGCCAGCGACAGCACCAGGAAGCGCAGGATCGGGTCGGTGCGCAATTTATGCCAGGCCCCGGAAAGCGTCATCATGCCGTTGATCATGCCGCCCCAGCTCGGCGCCAGCAGGATCAGCGACATCGCCATGCCCAGGGACTGCGCCCAGTCCGGCAGCGCCGTGTAGTGCAAGTGGTGCGGGCCGGCCCAGATGTACAGGGTGATCAGCGCCCAGAAGTGCACGATGGACAGGCGATAGGAATACACCGGCCGCCCGACTTGCTTGGGCACGAAGTAATACATCATCCCCAGGAAACCGGTGGTCAGGAAGAAGCCGACCGCGTTGTGCCCGTACCACCACTGCACCATGGCGTCGGTGGCGCCGGAGTACACCGGGTAGGACTTGAACCAGTCCACCGGGATCGACAGGTGATTGACCACGTGCAGCATCGCGATCACCACGATAAACGCGCCGAAGAACCAGTTGCCGACATAGATGTGCTGGGTCTTTCGCTGTACCACGGTGGTGAAAAACACGATGGCATAAGCCACCCACACCACCGTCATCCACACCGCGCCGGTGAACTCGATCTCGGCGTATTCCTTGGTGGTGGTGTAGCCCAGCGGCAGGCTGACCAACATGATCACGATCACCGACTGCCAGCCCCAGAAGGTGAAGGCGGCAAGCTTGTCCGAGTACAGCCGTACCTGGCAGGTGCGCTGTACTGCGTAGTAGCTGGCGGCGAATTGCGCGCTGCCGGCAAAGCCGAAAATCACCAGGCTGGTGTGCAGCGGGCGCAGGCGGCCGAAGGTGGTCCAGGGCAGGTCGAGGTTCATTTCCGGCCAGACCAGTTGCGAGGCGATCCACACGCCCATGGCCATGCCGACCACGCCCCAAACGATGGTTGCAATGACGAATTGACGCACGACCTTGTAGTTATAGGCCTGTGCGGTTGATGGTGGTTGCATGCTTAGTCCTCCCACGGTTCCAAGTGGGCGGCACTGTAGGAAGTATGGGCAGAACAATACAGACTCAGACCCGGGTCATTAATACGGATCAGCCACTAACCTGCATTTTTCGCACGTTACCCCCGTCAATAAATCGTTTGTCCAACCCCCGCCCAATGACAAAACTGCAAGTCACTCGCAAAACAACAACGATTGGGCAAAAAACCACATGCAAATCGAGCGCAACTTTTTCAACGGCCATTTCGCCGAACCTGCCAGCAACGCCCGGATCGCGGTCTACAACCCCGCGACCGAGGCTCAGGTCGGCCTGGTCTCCGCCGCCACCCCTGCTGAAGCCACCGCTGCCGTCGAGGCCGCCGCTATCGCCCAAAAAACCTGGGGCAAGCTCACCAGCATCCAGCGCGCCGATCATTTGCGGGCGTTCGCCGACGCCCTCGAAGCCTGCGCTGAAAGCATCGGCAAGGCGCTTGCCAGCGAATCCGGCAAAAGCCTCGACGACGCCAGCAACGAAGCCCGCTACGCCGCCCAGATCACCCGCTACCACGCTGAATGGGCGCGCCGCATCGAAGGCGAAATCATCCCCAGCGATACCCCGGACG
The DNA here is from genome assembly GCF_059716235.1 of Pseudomonas sp. LBUM1641. Lineage (NCBI taxonomy): Bacteria > Pseudomonadati > Pseudomonadota > Gammaproteobacteria > Pseudomonadales > Pseudomonadaceae > Pseudomonas > Pseudomonas sp. LBUM1641. The sequence goes on along the minus strand of NZ_CP166815.1, from coordinate 3,765,523 downwards.
AAAACCTGTTCCTGCAACGCGAGCCCATTGGCGTCGTGGCTTGCCTGATCCCGTTCAACTACCCGGTCTACACCCTGCTGCGCAAAATCGCCCCGGCGCTGATTGCCGGCAACACCGTGGTGGTGCGCCCGAGCAACAACACGCCGTTGTCCGCCTTCGAAATCGCCCGCGCTATCGAGCAGTCGGGCATGCCTGCCGGTGTGATCAATATCCTGACCATGGACCACGCCACCGCCGCCACGCTGTGCACCCACAAGGCTGTGGGCCTGATCACCCTGACGGGCAGCGTCAACGCCGGGCGCATCGTGCTCGACTACTGCAAGGCCAACATCGCCAAGCCATCCCTGGAACTGGGCGGCAAGACCCCGGCGATCATCGAGGCCGACGCCGACCTGGAACAGGCCGCCAGCGCAATCATCGCCTCCAAGACCACCCACTGCGGCCAGCTGTGCACGGCGGTCGAGCGGGTGTACGTGCAGGAAAGCATCTACGACCAATTCCTGGCCCTGCTCAAGGCCAAGATCAGCGCCGTCAAATTCGGTGACCGTGCCACGGACGCAAGCCTGATGGGCCCGCTGGTCAACGCCAGTTCGCAGCAGAATATTCACGCCATGGTCGAGCGCGCCATCGCCGACGGTGCTGTACTGGAAGCAGGCGGCGTACTGCCCGAAGGCCCGGGCCATTTCTACCCGCCGACGCTGCTCAGCGGCTGCCGCCAGGACATGGAAATCATCCAGGAAGAAATCTTCGGCCCGGTGCTGCCGGTACTCAAGTACCGCGACATTGACGAAGCGCTGGCCATGGCCAACGACCACCAGTTCGGCCTGTCGTCGGTGCTCTACACCGAGAACTACCGCACGGCCATGAAAGTCGCCAACGCCATTGAGGCCGGCGAGTTGTACGTCAATCGCACCCCGGCCGACCCTTACCAGGGCTTCCACGCCGGCTGGAAACGCTCAGGGCTGGGCGGCGATGACGGCAAGCACGGAATGCTTGAGTTCACCCAGACCCGTTTGGTGGTCATGAAGTACTGAGTCACCGACCACCGGCTTCACCTCAATAAAAACAATTATCGGGGCACCTGCACAGTGGGTGCCCGAGGTCTACAAGATGTCCAAGCCTGCACCCGTTGCCCAGGGTTTCGATGCCGTGTCCGCGGCCAAAAGCGACAAAGCCAGTCGCTACTTCCAATTGATGTTGCTGGTGCTGGCCGCCGGGGCGATCTACCCGATCCTGTACCTGCGCCAGGTCTACCAGACCACCATGCTCGAGGTGTTCCAGATCAACCACAGCCAGCTGGGTTATCTGTATTCGATGCTCGGTACGATTTTCCTCCTGAGCTACTTGCCCAGTGGCTGGTTGGCCGATCGCCTGCCTCCACGTTTCCTGATCTTTTTCTCACTGGTGGCCACCGGCGCCCTGGGGATCTGGTATTCCACTGTGCCGTCGATGACCGGCCTGATGATCATCTTCGGCTGCTGGGGCCTGACTACCGGCCTGACCTTCTGGGCCTCGGTGCTCAAGCGGGTAAAAATGATTGCCCATCACAGCGAGCAAGGCCGTTTCTTCGGGATCCTCGACGGTGGCCGTGGCCTGGTGGAAGCCTTGCTGGCAACCGTAGCCCTGGGGCTGTTCGCCTATGCCACCGAGACCCGCAGCCAGACGGCCGCAGAAGGTTTCAAGCACGTGGTGTACCTGTATTCGTTCGTGTGTATCGCCATCGGTTGTGTGCTGGTGCTGCTCAAGGACCCCAAATCCATGGCCGACACTGCGGCGGTGGAGAAGGGCAAGTTCAACCTGCTGACTGACCTTGCCATCCTGGTGAAAATCCCCGAGTTGTGGCTGGTGACTGCCATTGTGTTCTGCGGTTATCACATGTTCTGGGCCACCTACAGCTTCTCCGATTACTTGCAAGGCAGCGGCATGACTGCCGTGATGGCCGGCACCATTACCACCATCAAGCTGTGGATGCGGCCCATCGGCGGGATCGGCGGCGGCTGGCTGGGGGACAAGTTTTCGAACATCTCGGTACTGATCGTCGCGCTGGTGCTGGTGACCCTGGCGATGGTCGGCCTGATCGTGTTCCCGGCCATTGGCAGCCTCGGCTTGCTGATCGGCACGGTGATCTTTATCGGCCTGATGACCTACGCGATTCGTGGCCTGTACTGGGCGATCCTCGACAGTTGCAACATCCCGCTGCGCATCACTGGCCTGGCCATCGGCATTGTCTCGGTGGTGGGTTACCTGCCGGACACCTTTATCCCGCTGATCAATGGCTACCTCACCGACACCTACCCGGGGCAGGTCGGCTACAACCTGTACTTCGGCTACATCGCCTTCATCGGCGTGCTCGGGACCCTTGCGGCCCTGACCTTGCGCGCTCGAATCAATCGTAAAAAATTCAACCAGACAGGTGCCTGAGATGAAAATCGTCGCCCTTGAAACCCATATTGTTGCCGTACCGCCACCGCACATCGGTGGGATGTACTGGCTGTTCGTCAAACTGAAAACCGACTGCGGCATTGAAGGCGTGGGCGAGATTTACGCCGCCACTTTCGGGCCCAAGGCCATGCTGCCGATCATCGAGGACGTGTTCGAACGCTACCTGCTCAACCACGACCCGCACCATATCGAGCGTTTCTTCCGCCAGGCGTATTCCAGCGGTTTCACCCAGCGCCCCGACCTGACCATGATGGGCGTGGTCAGCGGCCTGGAAATGGCCTGCTGGGACATCATCGGCAAGGCCGCCAACAAACCGGTCTACGAGTTGCTGGGCGGCAAGGTCAATGAGCGCCTGCGTTCCTACACCTACCTGTACCCGGTCAACAGCCAGGGCGAGTACGACTACGACGACCCGGACCTGGCCGCCGAGTGCGCCGTCGAGAACATGAACAAAGGTTTCACCGCCGTGAAGTTCGACCCGGCGGGCCCGTACACCGCGTACTCCGGCCACCAGATTTCCCTGGAGGTGCTGGAGCGCTGCGAAACCTTCTGCCGCAAGATTCGCGAAGCGGTGGGGGACAAGTGCGACCTGCTGTTCGGCACCCACGGGCAGATGGTGCCCTCGTCGGCGATCCGTCTGGCCAAGCGCCTGGAGAAATACGACCCGCTGTGGTTCGAAGAGCCGGTGCCACCGGGACAGGAAGACGCCATGGCCCAAGTCGCGGCCAAGACCACTATCCCAATTGCCACCGGCGAGCGCCTGACCACCAAGTACGAATTCTTCAAGCTGCTGCAGGCCGGTGGTGCATCGATCCTGCAGATGAACGTGGCCCGCTGTGGCGGCCTGCTGGAAGCCAAGAAAATCGCGAGCATGGCCGAGGCCTACTACGCGCAAATCGCTCCGCATCTGTACAACGGGCCGATTGGCGCGGCGGCGAGTTTCCAGCTGGCGACGTGCACGCCGAACTTCCTGATCCAGGAAAGCATCATGACCTGGGGCGGCTTTCATGCCGAAGTGCTGACCAAGCCGCTGCAATGGGAGGACGGCTACATCATCCCGTCCACCGAGCCCGGCCTTGGGGTGGAGCTGAACATGGACGTGGTGCGCAAGCACACGCCGTACACCGGCGAACGCCTGCACCTGCAAATGGCGCCCACGCCGGCTGATGTGAAAGACACTGCGCCCGCCAAGGGCTAAAAAAACGACTTATGCGGTAACCGTGAATGACATACGACTACATCATCGCCGGCGCTGGCGCCGCAGGTTGCGTCCTGGCCAACCGACTGTCCGCCTCGGGCGAACACTCGGTGTTGTTGCTGGAAGCCGGCGGCAAGGACAGCTCCTGGTGGTTCAAGATTCCGGTCGGTTTCGCCAAGATGTACTACAACCCGACTTTCAACTGGATGTACTACAGCCAGCCACAAAAACAGCTGGCCGACCGTGCTATCTATGCCCCGCGCGGAAAGGTGCAAGGTGGTTCCGGTTCGATCAACGCGATGATCTACGTGCGCGGCCAGGCCCATGACTTCAATGACTGGGCAGCCAATGGCAACGACGGCTGGGGCTTCAAGGACGTGCTGCCGTATTTCCGGAAGCTGGAAAACCACCCGCTGGGCGATACCGAATACCACGGCAGCAGCGGCCCCATCAGCATCACCCCGATGAAGGGCCAGACCCACGCCATCTGTGACGTGTTCCTCAAGGGTTGCGAGCAGTTGGGCTATGGCCTGAGCGATGACTTCAACGGGCCGAACTTCGAAGGCGCGGGCCTCTACGACGTCAACACCCGCAACGGCGAGCGCAGCTCCAGCAGTTTTGCGCACCTGCATCCAGCGTTGGGTCGAGCGAACCTGAGCGTGGAATTGCATGCGCTGGTAGACCGCGTGCTGTTTGACGACCATCAGCGCGCCACCGGCATCAGCGTGACCCAGCACGGCGTGGTGCGGACCTTTACCGCGCGCAAGGAAGTGATCCTGTGTGCCGGTGCGGTGGATACGCCGAAGATCCTGCAACTGTCGGGGGTGGCGGACAAGCAATTGCTCGCCGAACACAACATCCCGCTGGTCAAGCACCTGCCGGCGGTGGGGCAGAACCTGCAAGACCACCTGTGCGCCAGCTATTACTATAAAGCCAACATCCCGACTTTGAACGACCAGCTCAGTTCGCTGTTCGGCCAGTTCAAACTTGGCCTCAAATACCTGCTGACCCGCAAGGGCGCGCTGGCCATGAGCGTCAACCAGGCTGGCGGGTTCTTTCGCGGCAACGACGCGCAGGCGCATCCGAACCTGCAGCTGTACTTCAACCCGCTGTCGTACCAGATCCCGAAAAACAATAAGGCCAGCCTCAAGCCCGAGCCGTATTCAGGCTTCCTGCTGTGCTTCAACCCGTGCCGGCCCACCAGCCGCGGGACGATTCGCATCGCCTCGAAAAACCCTCGGGATGCGGCATTGATCGACCCCAACTACCTGAGCACCCAGAAGGACATCGACGAGGTGATCCAGGGCAGCCGGCTGATGCGCAAGATCATGCAGGCGCCGGCGCTCAAAGGCGTTACGGTGGCTGAAGTGTTGCCAGGTGCAGCGGTGGAAACCGATGAGCAGATGCTGCAGTACTTCCGCGAGAACAGCGGCTCGATCTACCACCTGTGCGGGTCGTGCGCCATGGGTTCGGACCCGCAGGTGTCGGTGGTGGACAAGCGCTTGAAGGTGCATGGAATGCAAGGACTGCGGATTGTCGATGCGTCGATTTTCCCCAACGTGACCTCGGGCAATACCCATGCGGCGGTGTTGATGGTGGCGGAGAAGGGCGCGGATCTTATCTTGCAGGATGCCTGAGAGCGCCACCGATCAAATGTGGGAGCGGGCTTTCTCGCGAAGGTGGTGGATCAGTCGCCGGATGTAGTGACTGACACGCCGCCTTCGCGAGCAAGCCCCACACAGGGGGATCTACTTCGGTAGGGAGACCGTGTTCTGCCACTGAGCAACCGTTTCCGCGCTGATACTCACCCCGCCGCACACAATCACCACCACATCCTCAACCCCGGCAATCGCCCCATGCTCCAGATAAGCCACGGCCAACGAAACCCCACACGCCGGTTCCACCAACTGCCTTAAATCATCGGCATACCGCGCCACGCCCATCATCGCTTCGGCATCGCTCAACACCACGCACTGATGGGCAAACCTGCCGATATGCTCAACCGGCCACGCCGCCACCTGGGTCGCGGCCAACGACTTGGCCACGGAATCGATCTTCGCCAGGCGCACCGGTTTTCCTGCCTCCACCGCCGCCGCAAACGAAGCTGCGCCTGCCGTTTCACAGGCAATCACTTTGCAGTCGAATCGCCCATGGCGTTCCAGCCCTGTCAATACACCTGCGAGCAATCCACCGCCGCCCACGGAGGCCACGATGGCGCCTACCTGCGGGCAGTCCTCGAGAATCTCATCGATCATGCGGCTGTGACCTTCCCATAACAGCGGATGATCAAAGGCCGGCACATACAACGCGTCCGGGGCTTCGGAAAGTTGCAGCGCGAGCTCGTTGGATTGATCCCACAGATCACCGTGCACCACCACTTCGGCTCCGGCCTGGCGGATGCGCGCGCGGGTCGCTTCGGGGGTGGTGGTTGGCACCACGATCCGCGCCTGCAACCCCAGGCCCCGCGCCGCAAAGGCCGTCGCCAGCCCGGCATTGCCGCCGGAGGGGCACACCACTGTGGTCTTGTCCTGGCTGGCCGCGTAGGCACACAGCGTGGTCATCCCGCGCAACTTGAACGAGCCGCAGGGTTGCAGGTTCTCAAGCTTCAGCCAGATGCGTCGGGTAGCGGTGGACAGGCCGGGGTGCAGGATCAACGGGGTGCGAATCGGCAGCATTTCACAACTTCCTTATTGGTTGGGCTGCCATCCTACCTCAGCTGGTGGCCGGCACCAGCGGTTCGGCCGGTGTCTTGCGGCGTGTCACATGGCTGATGCCCATGATGATCAGCGGCGTAAACAGGGCGATGTAAGCGTTGTCGATGCCCCACGGATTACCGGCGAGAAACCAGCCCACGGTCGCGAGCAACGAGGCAATGATGCTCAGGAACGCACCCGTCGCCGTGCCGAATTTCGGTGCGTAGAACACCATCAACACCAGCACCGCCAGGGACGCGCGCAATGCCTTGCCGAGGAAGGCGATCATCAGCACCTTGTCCGACGTCAGCGCCAGGGCAATCGGCAACAGGCCGACGGCGATGGTCGCCAGGCGTACGAAGCGCAGGGACTTGGCGTCGCTTTTTTCCGGGTTGAACCACGGCTCGTAGAAGTCCCGCAGCAACAACGTCGCCGAGCCCATGCTCACTGCCGAGATGGTGCCGAACAGCGAGCCGGCCAGGCCCGCGACTACCAGCCCGGCAGTCAGTTGGTCCATGCTGGCGATCAGGGTAGGGAAGGCTTGCAGGGAGTCGACATTGGGGAACAGCACGGCGCTGCACATCCCGATCAATGCCGCGCCGATGCCGAACGGCACCATCAGCACCGCCACGTAGAAACACGCCCGCTGGGCCTTGCCCGCATGGCTGACGGTGTTTACCGCCTGGATCACGTATTGGGTAGAGAAGATCGAGCCGATACCGGCGATCATCCAGGCGATGATCTGGCCCCAGCCGACGGTGGTCCAGTCAAACATGCTGGCCGGCAATTGCGCCTGCAACTGGCCGATGCCGCCCACTTGCTTCAAGCCGAACCACAGGGCAAGGCCAACGCCCAGGTATTTCAAGGCAGCGTGGACGAAGTTGGTGTAGATCACCGAGCGCATGCCGCCGATGCTGACGTACGCCACCGAGACCACGCCGACGATCACGATTGCCAGGGTTCGGTCCACTTGCATCACGCTGGCCAATACCGCGCCGCCGCTGGCGTAGATCGAGACTGCGACGATTTCCAGGGCAAAGATCGTGATGATCGATGTAGCGAAGCGGGTGCGTTGGCCGTAGTTGCGCGCGAGTACGCCGGAGATGGTGTTGTCGCCCAGGTCCTTGTACTTGCGGGCCAGTAGCCAGGCGAAGAGTACGAAGCCCAGGGCCAGGGCGAACAGGTTCCAGGCGGCGGAGATGCCTACCTTGAAACCGGTTTGGGCGGTGCCGATGCTGACCGCGGTGCCGATAAATTCCGAGAGCATCAGGAAGCCGATCAGGAACGCCGGGAAGTGGCCACCGCCGGTGGTGTAGTTGTTGGCGCTGCGGGAATGACGGCGAACGCCGTAGCTGATCAGTGCCAGGCTCAGCATGTAAATGCCGGTGATGGACAGCACGATCCAGGAGGAGTGGGTGGGCATTTTTTATACTCTTTAGGTATTTTTGTAATTGTGGGTAGTTTCCTCTGGCGTGTTTGCTTTCGTCTAATATCGAGGGGGTATGGTTTGATACTCTTTTGGTATGGGTGTATATCCGTTATTTAGGTAACGGCCGCTTATGGTTCCGCTCTTACAGCGGGTCACTTTTGGCAAACGCCCGGAATGCCGGCCCAGCCAAAAGTAACCAAAAGGTCTTTGCCCCACCACTCGGTGCCTCGCCTGGGCTCGGCATGCCCGCACTCCGGCCATCGTGGTTGACGGGGCCCGCAGATCAAAATCAAAAGCGAGAGCACAGCGGCGTACAGGCCGGCTTGAGTGGTAAAAGCGAAAGCAAAGCTGCTTTTCTGTAGGAGCGAGCTTGCTCGCGAAAAACCTGAGACCGCCGCGTTCATCCAGAATGCCCGCGTCATCGTTAACGACCTTCGCGAGCAAGCCCGCTCCCACATTTGGACCGTGCCCGCTTTAGCTTCTGATTTTGCTGTTGCTTCACCACACTCAAGCCGGCCTGTAGGCCGCTGTGCTCTTGATCTGCTTTTGATCTTGATCTTAGGCGCCCCGTTAAACCACGCTGGCCGAACGCAGGCAGTACGGAGCGGGTAAACCGGCAGGACGCCGGTTTAGCCGCGACGGGGCAGGGACGCCCCGTCGCGGCGGCCCGCTTCGTGCTGCCGGAGCTGAGGGCACACCGAGCCCAAGCGAGGTGCCGAGTGGTGGGGCAAGAGCGTTTTGCTTACTTTTGCGCTGTTCAAAAGTGAGCCGCTGTAAGAGCGGAACCAATCGAAGCCATCACCCAAATAACGGATATACCCCCGACCAACCTCACACCTCAGCAAGGCTTCCGATGTATCCACCGCACACTCCAAAAAAGCCAAATTGACGGTCTATCCACTACTGGATATGTTGTCTGAATGAAAAAGCACACTCCCGAACAAGCGGCCTTGATCAGCCAACTCGAACAGATTGCCGAAGGCCTGAGCAAGACCTTCAGCCCGTTTTGTGAGGTCGTACTCCACGACCTGCGCGACCCGCAGCACGCAATCATGGCCATCCACAACAACCTCTCCGGACGCCAACCGGGTGACCCGGCCACCGAGCTGGGCCTGGCGAGGATCGCCGATCCCGATTACCCGCAGGTGATCGCCAACTACCAAAATCAGTTCGCCGACGGCCGCCAGGTCAAGAGCACCTCCATCGGCATCAAGGACGCCACCGGCAAGTACGTGGCGGCCTTGTGCATGAACGTTGACCTCTCGCTGTTCCGGGGCCTGCAGGGCATGCTGGAACAATTCGGCTCAGTCAGCGGCGACCGGCCTACCGAGTCCCTCGACCCGTCCGGCGCGGATGCCATTCGCGCGCGTATCGACCAGTTCGCCGCACGCCTGGCGACCACCCCGCGCGCCCTCAAGGCCGCCGACCGGCGCTTGTTGATGCAAGAGCTGAAAGAGGCGGGTGTGATGGACATTCGACGTGCCATGGAAACCGTTGCCTCGCACCTTGGGGTCTCACGGGCGGCGGTCTACACCTACGCCAAATGATTTACGCCGAACGTGCCACGGCTTCGATTTCAATCAGGTAGCCGTGGTGCAATTCCGGCACCGGCACCACCGCGCGGGCCGGGCGGTGATCCCCCAGCGCAGCGGCATACAGGCCGTCAAATTCAGGCCAGTGCTTCACGCCCACCACATACACGGTGACTTTCACCAGGTCTGCGGGCGAGCTGCCTGCCGCCTTCAAGATCGCCAACAGATTGTCCAGGGCCACTTGGGCCTGTTCGGCAAACGACGCCTCAAGGTTATGACGCCCATCGGGGCTCACCGGCAATTGCCCGGAGATGTACAGCGTGCCCTGATGACTCACGGCCTGGGAATAGTGACCGGCAGGCGTCGAGGCTGCGCAGGTGTGGATGATATTCATTGTGGAGTGCTCAGCAGCGTCGCATAGGTTTGGAGGTCGACGTTGCCGCCGGTCACGATAATGCCCACGCGTTGGCCCCGGAACTGATGCTTGAGGTTTCGCAGGGCCGCCAGGCCAAGGCAGCCGGTGGGCTCTACGACCATCTTCATGCGCTGCATGAAGAACTTCATCGAGGCCACCAACTCGGCATCCGAGACGGTGAGGATATCGGTCACGCTCTCGCGAATGATCGGAAAGGTGTGGTGGCCCAAGTGCTGGGTCTGGGCGCCATCGGCGATGGTAGCGGGCGTGTCGATGTGCACGATGCTGCCGCTCCGGAACGAACGCTGGCCGTCATTCCCGGCTTCGGGCTCGACCCCGTACAACAGGCAATCGGGCGACAGCGCACGGGTGGCCAAGGCAGTGCCGGAGAGCATGCCGCCACCGCCCAGGCCGACAAACAAGGCATCCAGCGGCCCTGTGAATTCCAGCAGCTCCTTGGCGGCGGTGCCCTGGCCGGCCAGCACGTCCGGGTGGTCGTAGGAAGGGATCAGGGTCATGCCGTGTTGCTCGGCCAGAGTGCGACCGATCTGCTCGCGGTCTTCGGTGATGCGGTCGTAGAACACCACGCTTGCGCCATATTCCCGGGTAGCGGCGACCTTGGCGGCGGGGGCGTCGGTGGGCATCACGATGGTTGCCGGCATCTGCAACAAACGGGCGGCCAGCGCGATGCCTTGCGCATGATTACCCGAGGAAAATGCCACTACGCCGGCCTTGCGCTGTGCCTCGTCAAACCGTGAAAGCGCATTGAACGCCCCACGAAACTTGAACGAACCGGTGCGTTGCAGGTTTTCGCACTTGATAAACACCTGGGCGCCGGTCTCGGCATCGAGGGTGCGAGAGGTGTACACCGGGATGCGGTTGGCGAAGCCCTCCAGGCGTTCGGCGGCGTTGATCACGTCATGGTACGAAGACGATTGCATGGAAGGGGTCTCTCGAAAGTCGTTATCTGGATAAAATATCCATAACTGTACAAACTGTAAAGTGATGTTTCATGCTAGCGTTTCGGACTTCTCTGATCTGTAGAGGGCTCGACGTTGATTCGACTCACCGATTACATCGCTGATTTTTCTCGTTCGCCGCTGGCGCCCTGGGCTGATCTGGCGCCTTGGGAACTGGTTACCCAGGCGCCTGGTGTGGTTCGCCAATTGCTGGCGGGGCTGTCTGACGAAGATTATGAAATTCATGACGAGATTGCCGTGCACCGGACGGCGATCGTTGAAGTAGGTGCTGTTTTAAAAGCGCCGCTGATTGTTGGTGCTCACTGTTTTATCGCTGCTGGTGCTTACCTTAGGGGTGGTTGCTGGGTGGATGAATATTGCATTTTTGGGCCTGGCGCAGAGCTCAAGACATCCTTTGTTTTCAGCGGCAGCAAGTTGGCGCACTTCAATTTTGTCGGTGATTCGGTGCTGGGGCGCGGGGTTAATCTAGAGGCTGGGAGCATCGTCGCCAATTACCGGAACGAGCGTGACGACAAGCAGGTGCAGGTGCGCGTTGACGGGCAGTTGCAGGGTACTGGGTGTGACAAGTTTGGCGCGTTGCTGGGGGATCAGTGCCGGGTCGGTGCCAATGGGGTGTTGGCACCGGGGGCGGTGCTTGCGGCGGGGAGTGTGGTCAGGCGGGGGGAGGTTTTTGATTGTGAGGAGTAGGGGGGGAGTGTACATATCGACTGTGTACATATCCGTTTTTTCGGTCACGGCGGCTTATGGTTCCGCTCTTACAGCGGGTCACTTTTGAAAAGCGCAAAAGTAACCAAAACGCTCTGCCCCGCCTGTCGGCACCTCGCCTAGGCTCGGTGTTCCCTCACTCCGGCATTGCTCCGCGGGCCGCCGCGACGGGCCATCCATGGCCCGGCGCGGCTAAACCGGCGTCCTGCCGGTTTACCCGCTCCTCAATACCTGCGTTCGGCCTCGGGCTGAATGGGGCAGTCAGATCAAGATCAACAGCAGATCAAAAGCCAGAGCACAGCGGCCTACCGGCCGGCTTGAGTGGTAAAAGCAAAAGCAAAGCTGCTTTTCTGTAGGAGCGAGCTTGCTCGCGAAAAACCTGAGACCGCCGCGTTGAATCAGGATGCCCGCGTCATCGTTAACGACCTTCGCGAGCAAGCCCGCTCCCACATTTGGACCATGCCCGCTTTAGCTTTTGATTTGGCTGTTGCTGTTGCTTCACCACACTCAAGCCGGCCGGTAGGCCGCTGTGCTCTTGATCTGCTGTTGATCTTGATCTTAGGCGCCCCGTTAAACCACGCTGGCCGAACGTAGGCAGTACGGAGCGGGTAAACCGGCAGGACGCCGGTTTAGCCGCGACGGGGCAGGGACGCCCCGTCGCGGCGGCCCGCTTCGTGCTGCCGGAGTGCGGGCACACCGAGCCCAAGCGAGGCGCCGAGTGGTGGGGCAAGAGCGTTTTGCTTACTTTTGCGCTTTTCAAAAGTGAGCCGCTGTAAGAGCGGAACCATAGGCGGCCGTTACCCAAATAACGGATATACACCCAAACCCCCAAATAACGGATACGCCCCCACCAGCTACTGCAAGTTGACGAACAACCCCCCGTCCACCAGCAACGAAGCCCCGGTCACATACCGCGCCATATCCGAAGCAAGAAAAACAATGGGCCCCGCAACATCGTCGGGTTCACCCAGGCGCCCCAGCGGCGTACGCGAAGTCATGTACGCCAGCTTCTCCTCATCCGCCAAATCCTCCTTGTTGATGTCGGTAGCAATCGTCCCCGGCAACACCGAATTACAACGAATCCCATAAGGCCCCAGCGCAATCGCACAGGACTGCATCAACGAATGCAGCCCGGCCTTGGTCGGCGTGTAGTGCGTCTGCATCCCGCCGCCCACCAGCGCACTGATGGAACTGACCGCGATGATCGCACCCCCCTTGTCCTGGTTTTTCATCTGGTTCGCCGCCGCCTGCACGGCGAAGTAGGCGCCGTTGAGGTTGGTGTTGACCGTCTTCAGGTACACCTCGCGCGGCATGTCGAGGAACGAGTGGAATGGACAGATCCCGGCGTTGTTGACGAACACATCCACACTGCCGAATGCCTTGAGCGCGCCGGCAACCAGTTTGTGACCGGTGTCCGGGTCGGCCGCATCGCCGCCCACTTCCACCGCCTGGCCACCGAACGCCTTGATCTCCTCGATCAACGAAAACGCCGCCTCAGTGCCCTGGCCACTGCCGCTGTGGCCGATCACCACGCGGGCACCCTGGCGTGCACATTCCCGGGCGGCGGCGCGGCCAATACCACGGGAGGCGCCAGTAATAATCACGGTTTTGTCTGCAAGTAACATAAGTGGACTCCTGGAAAACAAACGGCCTCAGCCGAGATAGTTGCCGTAACCAACCATGGCGATAGCGCCGAGAATCACCGCGATACCCGCGACCAATACGCCTTTGTTGGTGGCGCTGGTGCCCTGCCATTCGCGGAAATACAGGCCCCAGCAGTTGGACACGATGATGATGAAAGACATGTGCAACACCCACGAACTGGCGTCGTTCTGCAGGCGGCTTTCGCCCATGCCGTAAAAGAAAAACTGCAGGAACCACAGGGTGCCGGCACACGCCACCAGCAGGTAGTTGCCCAGCAGCGGCGTACTGCGGTCGGTGTAGTTGTGGAACGTACGGTTGCGCCAGTTCAGCCACAGGCACCAGATGCCGTTGGTGGTCAGGCCACCCCACATGATCACCATGAAGGTCACGTTGTTCTGGAACAGGCTATTGGCACCGTGCTCCACGGCCGCTGCGGCCAAGGGGCGACCGGCGGAAATGCCGTAGCTAAAGCACGCGCTCAAGACCCCGGAGATCACCGCCACCAGCATGCCCTTGGCCACCGAGAACTCGCTGATGCTGGCAAACTTCACCGCCTCCGGCACTTCACGTTCCTTGATCAACCCGGCCTTGCCACACACCGCAATGCCCACCAGTGAAACCGCTACACCCCACAGCACCCAATGCCCGCCCTGAGACGCGAGCATCGAGGTCAGGGTGCCTTCGGTGGCGTCGGTGAACAGGTCGCGGTACAGCGCCGGCATCAAGGCGCCGAGGGCCGACGTCAGGCCCAGTACCAGTGACATGCCCAGGGACAGTCCAAGGTAGCGCATGGTCAGGCCGAAGGTCAGCCCGCCGATGCCCCAGAGTACGCCGAACAGGTAGGTCCAGAGCAGGGTGCTGCTGTCGGCCTGGCGCAGGATGTCGACCCAACCGGGCACGGTCAGTTGCGCGGCAATCAGCGGCACGATCAGCCATGACACCAGGCCACCGGTGATCCAGTAGCTTTCCCAGGCCCAGCCGCGGACCTTCTTGTAAGGGATGTAGAAACTGCCGGAGGCGAAGCCGCCGATGAAGTGCAGAATCACACCGAAGAGAATGATTTCCACGTAGTCGAATCCTTTTTTATTGTTGTGGTAGCACGCTGTTTCAGCCTGGGGTGAGGCTGAACATCGGGATTAAATCCACGCTGACGGGCGAGGCGTCCGGATGGCTGGGCATGATGTCTTGCATGTACTGCCACCACCGTTGCATCAGCGCGGTGCCCGGCAACGCGTCGAGGCTGTGCTGGTCGTCGTGGGTCATCACGGCGAACAAGGCGTTGCTGGCTTCGTCGAGGAAGATCCGGTAGTCCACCACGCCGGCATCGCGCAGGGCCTGGGCCAGTTCGGGCCAGATCTCGTCATGGCGTCGACGGTACTCGGCGTGCTGGCCGGGGTTGAGGTTCATGCGAAAGGCTCGGGTCTGCATGACTGGCCTCCATGGGGTGGCGTGGGGCTGTAGATGCGCACCGCGTTGTGCAGGAAGAACTTGCCCTGTACGTCCTCGGATTTACTCGCCATGCAGGCCTTCACCAGGCCCAGGGTGGTGGCGAAATTGGCCAGTTGATCGCTGTTGGGCCAGTCGCTGCCGAAGCAGCAACGGTCTTCGCCAAAGGCTTCCCACAGCACGGCCAGGCGGTCGTTGTAGAACGCCGGGTCGGTGATCAATCCACGTGGACCGACCTGGGGGATTTCTGCGAGTTTGGCGAACACATTGGGCCGTTCTGCCAGGCGCATGAGGTCAGCGTGATAGGCCGATTCTTCACCGGCGGGCACGCTGGCATTAGGCAGGTGATCGACGATGATGCGCAGCTCGGGCAAGGCGTCGCTCAGGTGCAGCAGCCCTTTGATCAGGCGCGGATTGGGGTTGGCGCTGTCCAGGCCACGGCCGCATTCAGCAAGCCGGCGCAGGCCGTCGATGAATCCGGGGCGCGCCTGATCCTCAAGCAAATCGCGGTCCCACAGGTTGCCATAGCGCAAGCCGAGGAACAGCGGTTCCTGGGCCAAGGCCTCAAGGTCTGCCGCAAAGTCGCCGTGCAGCGGGTCCAGGTTGCCGACGAAACCGAGCATGCGTGGATCGCTGCGCAGGGTCTCCAGCAACCAGCGGTTGTCGTCGCGCCACGGGCTGGCTTCCACGGCAATGGCGCCAATCACGTTATGTTCGCCTGCCAGCGCCCAATAATCCGCTGGCAAATGCGCGGCATACAGCGCGTTGCCCGGCTCGGGCCAGGGAATGCCCTGGGCGCGGCGCGGGTCGAACAGGTGCAAATGGCTGTCGATGATCGGGCCGCTGTAAGGGGTAAGAGGCATTGCGCAATCCTTCGGAAGAATGGATAGGGAAGGGCCCGCACGCTACCGCGCCAGGGCCCGTTGCACCACCTCAGCCCTGCAGGTACACCGCATGGGTATGGGTGTACTCATACAGGCCGTGCTTGCCATCGGCGCCGCCGATTCCGGATTTACGCACGCCGGCATGGAAGCCTTGCATCGCCTCGAAGTTCTCGCGGTTGACGTAGGTTTCGCCGAACGACAATTCGCGCACCGCCTGCATTGCCTTGCCCAGGTCGCGGGTGTAGATCGAGGAGGTCAGGCCGTAGTCGCAGTCGTTGGCCATGGCGATGGCTTCATCCAGGTCGTCGACAATCTGGATCGGCAGCACCGGGCCAAAAATTTCTTCGCGCATGATTTCCATGTCGGCGTGGCAACCGGCCAATACCGTCGGCTGGAAGTGAAAACCCTGGCCAAGGTCGGCGATCTGCCCACCGGTGACCAGCGATGCACCCTGGCTCAAGGCGGTGCGTACCTTGCGATTGACGCTGTCCAGGCCTTGGCGGTTGATCAGCGGGCCCATCTCCACCTCGGCCTGGGCGATGGGGTCACCGTAGCGGGTGGCGGCCATCGCGGCGCTGATGCGCTCGATAAACTGGTCGGCCACCTTGCGCTCCACGTACACCCGTTCGGCGCAGTTGCACACCTGGCCGCTGTTGATGATCCGCGAGTCGCGAATGGCTTTTACCGCGAGGTCCAGGTCGGCATCGGCGAGGACGATGGCCGGTGCCTTGCCACCCAACTCCAGGTTGAGCTTGGTGATATTCGGTGCGGCGGCAGCCATGATCCGCGAGCCGGTGGCGACGCTGCCGGTGAAGCTGATCATGTCCACGCCCTTATGGGCGGTGAGGGCGCCACCGACGCGGCCATCGCCGCAGACCACATTGAATACCCCGGCCGGCAGGTCGGTTTCGGCCACCAGTTTGGCGAACTCGAAGCAGTTGTTCGGCGTTTCTTCGCTGGGTTTGATCACGATGGTGTTGCCGGTCAGCAACGCCGGGGCCATCTTGCGGGCGATCAAAAAGAACGGGAAATTCCACGGCAGGATGCCGGCCACCACACCCAGGGGTTTGCGGAACAGGAAGATATTTTCATTGGGGCGGTCGCTGGTGATGATCTCGCCTTCAATGCGACGCGCCCACTCGGCCATGTAGTCGAGGTAGTCGGCGGTGAAGTTGACTTCCACTTCCGCCAGGCCGCTGACTTTGCCTTGCTCCAGGGTGATGGTGCGCGCCAGGTGGGCGACGTTTTCCCGCAGCTTGGCGGCGATGCGGCGCAAGTGCCCGGCACGTTCGATCGCCGGTTTGCGCGCCCAGTCTTTTTGCGCATGACGTGCGGCAGCCAAGGCTTGGTCGACGTCTTCGGAGGTGGACGCCGGGACCTTCGACAACAGGGCGCCGGTGGCCGGGTTCAATACATCCAGGTGCGCATCGCTTGAGGTAAAGCGGCCGTTGATGAAGTTCTGGTATACCGGTACGGATGACATGCTTGGCTCCTCAGTAAGTACGTGACGGTGCTTTGGCGTCGGCGGCAGGGCGATAGCGGGCCAGGGTCGCCATGGCACCCTGGCGCAGCAAGCTGATGTCGATGGCCACCGCAATGAACTGGCAGCCCCAGGCTTGATAGCGGCGGGCGTCGTCTTCGTTGGGGGCGAGAATGCCGCAGGCCTTGCCGGCCGCCAGCGTGGCGTTGACCGCGTGCTGGATGCGTTCCTGCACCTCGGGGTGCCCGGGATTGCCAGCGTGACCGAGGCCGATGGACAGGTCGGCGGGGCCGATAAATACCGCGTCCACGCCTTCCACCGCCGCAATCGCCGCGACGTTTTCCACCCCCAGGCGCGACTCCACCTGCACGATCAGGCACAGCTGTTCATGGGCCGTATTGAGGTAGTCGGCCACGCCGTCCCAGCGGGTGGCGCGGGTCAGGCCGCCGCCAACGCCACGAATACCGTGGGGCGGGTAACGCATGGCCCGCACCAGGGCCTGGGCTTGCTCGGCGGTTTCGACCATCGGGATCATCAGCGTTTGCGCACCGACGTCCAGCAGTTGCTTGATCAGGTTGGCGTCGCTGCTCACCGCACGCACCACCGGCGCAGTGGCGTAGGGCGCCACGGCCTGGAGCTGGTTGAGCACGCTGGGCACGGTGTTGGGAGCGTGTTCGCCGTCAATCAGCATCCAGTCGTAACCGGTGCTGGCGACGATCTCGGCGGCGTAGGCGGTGGCGAAGCCGGCCCAGATCCCGTATTGCGCGGCGTCTTTACGCAGCGCGGCCTTGAAAGCGTTGTGGGGCATGTTCATGGCAGGAGTCCTCAGCGGTTATACGGACGATGCAGTTGGCAATCGGGGTTGAGGTCCACGCCAAACCCGGGCTTGTCGAGCACCGACAGGCGCATGCGGCCATTCACCGGCACCGGTTCACCGAGCAGTTGCGGGTGGAACATCGGCACCACTTCGTCGGCCTTGGGCGCCATCATCAGGAACTCGGCGAACGGGCTGTTATGGCGGGTGGCGACGAAGTGGTAGCTGTAGACCGACGAGCCGTGGGGCACCACCAGCGCATTATGGGCGTCGGCCAGGGCCGAGATTTTCACCAGTTCGGTGAGGCCGCCGCACCAGCCCACATCCGGCTGGATAATGTCGCAGCAACCCATCTCCAGCAGCATGCGAAAGCCCCAACGGGTGGCTTCGTGTTCGCCGGAGGTGACCAACATGCCTTTGGGCACGTTGTTGCGCAGGGCGGCATAGCCCCAGTAGTCGTCGGGCGACAGCGCTTCCTCGATCCATTTCAGGCCGTATTCATGGGCGCCGATCGCCAGTTTGGTGGCGTAGTTCAGGTCCAGGCTCATCCAGCAATCGAGCATCAGCCAGAAGTCCGGGCCGACCCGCTCGCGCATGGTCGCCAGTTCCTCGAGGTTTTTGCGCAGGCCTTCTTCGCCTTCCGATGGGCTGTAGTGCAGGGGCATCTTGCCGCCGATAAAGCCCATCTTCTGTGCGAGGTCGGGGCGGGCGCCGGTGGCGTAGAACTGCAACTCGTCACGCACCGCGCCGCCGAGCAACTGGTGCACCGGTTCCTGGCGGATCTTGCCGAGCAGGTCCCACAGCGCCAGGTCGACACCGGAGATCGTGTTGATCACCAGGCCCTTGCGACCGTAATACAGGGTGGACTGGTACATCTGATCCCAGATTTTCTCGATATCGGTCACGCGGGCGCCTTCCAGGAAGCGCGCCAGGTGCTTCTCGACGATATACGCGGCGGGCTCGCCACCGGTGGTCACGGCGAACCCGACGGTGCCGTCGCTGGCCTCGATTTCCACCACGAGTGTGCCGAGTACGTTGATCCCGAAACTGCGGCGGCTCTGGCGGTACTCGGGGTATTTGCTCATGGGGGTACTGATGTGATCGTCGATCCAGTGGCCGTCTGCCTGGTCGTGGTAGTCCGCGCCGCCGCCGCGCAGCACAAAGGCGCGGACGTGCTTGATAGTGAGGTTGCCCATGGTGTGACTCCTTGATTAAACAGTGGCCGGCGTGTTCGTCGCTTTTTGGCCTGGCGAATGGATACCGAGTACCAGCAACGCTGCGAGTACGGTGGTGGCGGACAGCAGGTAAAGGCCGGCCGCAGGGGAGTGAAAGGCGGTTTCTGCCCAGTTCTTCAGCACCGGGGCGATAAACCCGCCGAGGGCGCCGAAGGAGTTGATCAGGGCAATGCTGGCCGCCGCTGCGCTGCCGGCGAGGTAGCTGGAAGGGAAGGTCCAGAACACCGGTTGCACGGCGATAAAGCCCGAGGCGGCAAAGCACAGGGCGAGCATGCCCAGCAGCGGGTTGGCGAAGGTCACTGAGCAGGCGATCCCGGCGGCGGCTATCAACAGGGTCAGGGAAGCGGTTTTGCGGCGCTCGCCGGTGCGGTCGGAGTAGCCGGGAATCCACCACGCGGCGAACAGCGCGCAGATCCAGGGAATCGCCGAGACCAGGCCCACCATCAAGCCGACCTTGGTCCCCAGCAATCCGCCGACTTGGGTGGGCAAATAGAACACCACGCCGTACACGCTGGCCTGGATCAGCAGGTAAACCAGGCACAGGTACAGCACGCTGGGCTGGCACAGCACCGTGAGCAGGCTGCGGCCGTGGGAGGTTTTTTGCTGGTCTTCGCGGTCCAGCAGGTCCTGGATCTGGCGGCGCTCTGCAACGCTCAGCCATTTGGCATCGGCGGGGCGGTTGTCGAGGTACCAATAGGCCCAGATGCCAACCGCGGTGGCCATCAGGCCTTCCACCACGAACAGCCATTGCCACCCGTGCAGTCCGGAGAACCCGTCCAACTCCAGCAGCAAGCCAGACAACGGGCTGCCGAAGATGAAGGCCAGGGGCGCGCCAAAGTAGAAGAAACCCATGGCCTTGCCGCGCACGGCGGAGGGGAACCAGTAGGTGAGGTAGAGGATCACGCCGGGGAAGAATCCGGCTTCGGCCACGCCCAGCAGAAAGCGCAACACGTAGAAGCTGGTTTCGTTGTGGGCAAACATCATGGCGGCGGACACCAGGCCCCAACTGACCATGATCCGGCACATCCACAGGCGGGCACCGACGCGATGCATGATCAGGTTGCTCGGCACTTCCAGCAGCGCATAGCCGACAAAAAACACCCCGGCGCCAAAGGCGAAGGCGGCGTCACTGAGGCCGGTGTCGGCCTGGAAGGCTTGTTTGGCGAACCCGACGTTGGCGCGGTCGAGGAAGGCCATG
Organism: Pseudomonas sp. LBUM1641; assembly: GCF_059716235.1. Lineage (NCBI taxonomy): Bacteria > Pseudomonadati > Pseudomonadota > Gammaproteobacteria > Pseudomonadales > Pseudomonadaceae > Pseudomonas > Pseudomonas sp. LBUM1641. The sequence continues at coordinate 3,745,428 of NZ_CP166815.1, read as the reverse complement.
ATGTACATCAACAGCAGGAAGGGCAGCAGCCGCCAGGAAATTTTGGCGAGCAGAGGTGCGGGCAGGGTCTTCATTGTTCAGTCCGGTGTTTTGTTCTTATGGGAAGGACTGTACGGCGCTCAATCCATGCGCTACAAATCGAATCTCGCTTACAACTGATAACCTCAGGGTATCGATAACAAGGATAAAAATGAGTAGTCCGTTGATCTCCCGCAGCCTGTTCAACCGCCTGCGCTACAAGCATCTGCACATGCTGGTGGCCTTGAGTTCCAGCCAGAACCTGCACCGTGCGTCCCAAAGCCTGAACATGTCGCAGCCGGCGGCGACGCGCATGTTGCGCGAGATCGAGGACATGTTTGCCTGTGACCTGTTCGAGCGCCTGCCCCGGGGCATGCGCCCGACGGCGCTGGGCAAGGAGTTGATCCGCTTTGCCGAGTCGGCGCTGAGCGGCCTCGACCGCTGCGCCGAAGACTTGATGGCGCGTCAACAGGGCGGTTATGGCTACTTGTCGATTGGCACCATCATGGGCGCGGCCCCGGACCTGGTGATGGACTCCATCGCCCAGATCAAGACACTCAATCCCCAACTGCGCATTCGCATCATGGGCGACACCAGCGACCAGGTGATCCAGTTGCTGGAACAAGGCCGCATCGACCTGGCCATCGCCCGGCGCAATGCCGCCAACGACAGCGAGCATTACACCTTCGAGCCCTTGGGCAACGAGCGTTTGTTGGTGGTGGTGCACGCCGGCCATCCCCTGGCCCAGCGTGATGACCTGGCGCTGACCGAGCTGGTCAGCGACTGGCCGTGGATCCTGCAACCGGAAACCAGCCCGGCGCGCATTGGCTTCGATGAAGCGCTGCAACGCCTTGCGTTACCTCAGCCGGCAGACATCATCGAATGCAGCTCGGTGTATTCCATGCAGCAACTGATTCAACTGACCGACGCGATCATGGTGCTCTCGGAAAGTGCCCTGCGGGATTACCTGAAAATGGGCCTGGTGGTCGCACTGCCGGTGGCGCTGGAGGTACAGCTTGCGCCGTTCGGCATGTTGCTGCGCCGGGGCGACCCGGTAAGTCGCGAACTGGGGGTGTTTATCGACATGCTCAGGCAAAAGGCCGCGATGCTTTAAACATGCTGTGCAAAAGAACGTGGTATGGCGGCGGGATATTAAATAGAATGAATCTCATTTGAGACTGACTCGCGCCGCGCAGGTTACTTGCCATGAATGATGCTGTATTGCCGACGCACCTCACTGAACCGAGTCTTCACAGCTTGTACCGCGACCACCGCAGCTGGCTGGAAAGCTGGTTGCGGCGCCGTCTGGGCAACGCCTGGGATGCCGCCGACCTGAGCCAGGACACGTTCCTGCGGGTGCTGGCCAGCGCCCAGCCGATTGCGCAATTGCAGGAGCCCCGGGCTTACCTGGTGACCGTGGGCAAACGGCTGCTGGTGAATTTTCATCAGCGGCGCAGCCTGGAACAGGCGTACCTCAATGCGTTGATGCACTTGCCGGAAGCTTGCGTGCCGTCACCGGAACAGCGCTGGTTGCTGCTGGAAACCCTGCAAGCCCTGGATGAGCTGCTCGATGGTTTGCCACCGGTGGTACGCCGCGCGTTTCTCTGGAGCCAGCTGGAAGGCCTGGGCTACCGCGAGATCGCCGAGCGGCTCAAGGTTTCCGAGCGTACGGTCAAGCGCTACATGGCCCAGGCCTATGAGCATTGCCTGCTGGTGGAACTGTGAGCCGTACCGCGCCGGATCTTGCCCGTGCGGCGGCACAGTGGCTGGCGTTGCTGGAATCCGGTACTGCCACCGAGCGTGACCATGCCAGCCTGCAGCAGTGGCGTGACAGCCATCCTCACCACGAACAGATCTGGCAAAAAGCCCAGTTACTGCGCCAGCGTTTTACCGACTTGCCTCCGGCATTGGCCATGGCCAGCCTCGATCGCCCGCAACCGGGGCGGCGTGCGGTGCTCAAGCGTGCGTTGGGGGTGGCGGCGTTGGTGCCGGCCGCGTGGTTGCTTAGCCGGCAATTGCCGATCGATGCATGGCGTGCCGACTTGCACACTGCCACCGGTGAACGCAGGCGGGTGATGCTGGCGGATGGCAGTAGCCTGCAATTGAATACCGCGAGTGCGGTGGATGTGGATGCGACCCGGCGCCGTGTGACGCTGGTGGAAGGGGAGATGGCGTTGACGGTGCCGGGGAGCGGTGCGCTGACGGTGCAGACGCGTTATGGCCAGGTGATCGTCAGCCAGGCTGAAGTGTGTGTGCGGCAGTTGTCATCCGGGTGTTTGGTGTCGGTGCTCAAGGGTGTAGTCCAGGTGCAGGACCTGCGTGGGCAGATGGCGATATTGCAAGGTGGGCAGCAGGCTCGGTTGCAGGCGTCGGGGATGGGCGCTGCGGTGGGGTTTGATGCGTTGCAATTGGGTTGGCGCGACGGTGTGCTGACTGCGCAGAACCAGCTGTTGGGTGATTTTTTGCGGGAGTTGGAGCGGTATCGGCCAGGGGTGATGCGTTGGGACTCGAGCCTGGAGACGTTGCGGGTGACTGGGAGTTTTCAGTTGGCGGATACGGATCGTATTCTTGCGTTGCTGGCGTCGACGATGGCGCTGGAGGTGCGGTTTCGTACGCGGTATTGGGTGACGTTGGTGCCGCCTGAAGCGGTTGTTTGATGCGATCTGTGAGCTGGGTACATATCCGTTATTTAGGTAACGGCGGCTTATGGTTCCGCTCTTACAGCGGGTCACTTTTGGCAAACGCCCGGAATGCCGGCCCAGCCAAAAGTAACCAAAAGGTCTTTGCCCCACCACTCGGTGCCTCGCCTGGGCTCGGCATGCCCGCACTCCGGCCCGATTCCGCGGGCCGCCGCGACGGGCCATCCATGGCCCGGCGCGGCTAAATCGGCTTCCCTGCCGATTTACCCGCTCCACCGTGCCTGCTTGCGGCCATCGTGGTTGACGGGGCGCCTCAGATCAAGATCACAAGCAGATCAAAAGCAAGAGCACAGCGGCCTACAGGCCGGCTTGAGTGTTAGAAGCAGAGGCCAGATCCAGAGCGAAAGCAAAGCTGCTTTTCTGTGGGAGCGGGCTTGCTCGCGAAAAACCTGAGACCGCCGCGTTCATCCAGAATGCCAGCGTCATCGTTAACGACCTTCGCGAGCAAGCCCGCTCCCACATTTGGACCGTGCCCGCTTTAGCTTCTGATTTGGCTGTTGCTTCACCACACTCAAGCCGGCCTGTAGGCCGCTGTGCTGTTGATCTGCTTTTGATCTTGATCTTAGGCGCCCCGTTAAACCACGCTGGCCGAACGTAGGCAGTACGGAGCGGGTAAACCGGCAGGACGCCGGTTTAGCCGCGACGGGGCAGGGACGCCCCGTCGCGGCGGCCCGCTTCGTGCTGCCGGAGCTGAGGGCACACCGAGCCCAAGCGAGGTGCCGAGTGGTGGGGCAAGAGCGTTTTGCTTACTTTTGCGCTTTTCAAAAGTGAGCCGCTGTAAGAGCGGAACCGATATCAGCCATCACCTAAATAACGGATATGCCCCCCAGCCTGACTTAGCCCCAACACAAATCCAGCGGATCAGTGCATTGGTCAGATCACATGCGCCCGCTGCAACTCAGTCAGCGCCAGTGCCTTGAGCCGTGCCAACAGCGGATCCCGCCGATCCCGAGGATGCACCAGCTCCACCGCCAGTTCCTGGCGAATACGGCTCGGCCGGTTATCCATCACCAACACCCGGTCACTCAGGTACAGCGCCTCGTCCACATCGTGAGTCACCAGCAGCAAGGCGATCCCATGATGATCAGCCAATTGCAGCAGCAAATCCTGCAGCTTCATGCGGGTAAACGCATCCACCGCACTGAACGGCTCGTCCAGCAATAACACCTGCGGTCGCGAATACAGCCCGCGAGCGATCGCCACCCGCTGCGCCATCCCGCCAGACAGCGCCTTGGGTAACGCCCGGCCAAACCCCGTAAGCCCCACCTCATCAATCAACTGCGCGACCCAGGCCCTGTCATAGCCATCGTCATCGCTGAAGCCGATGTTTTGCTCCACCGTCAGCCAGGGCATCAAGCGCGGCTCCTGGAAGACAAATGCAACCTCACCACCGCCTTGCAGCAGTTCTCCCTGATAGTCCTTTTCCAGCCCGGCAACGATCCGCAGCAAAGTGCTTTTGCCACAGCCGCTGGGGCCCAGCAAGCTCACCGCTTCCCGGGGTTGCAGGGCCAAGTGGACGTTGGTCAGTACGGTGGTCGCGCCGAAGTTCTTACGCTCGACGCGAATATCCAATAGCGCTTCACTCATGTTCAATGCTCCGGGCCTTGGCCGTTGAAGGTGTCGCGCCAGGCCAGGCAGCGTTTTTCCAGGGCGGCCAACAGGCCGTCACTGATCTTGCCCAGCAAGGCCAGCACGATGATCGCTGCCAGCACGATGTCAGGCCGCGAAGTTTCACGACCATCGCTGAGCAGGTAACCCAAGCCCTTGGTCGCGGCGATCAACTCGGCCGCCACCAGGAACATCCACGCCAGGCTCAAGCCGCTGCGCAGGCCGGTGAACAAACCGGGCAGGGCGGCGGGCAAGAGGATGCGACGCACCAGGCGCGTACGGCTGAAGCCATACATCTGCCCGACTTCCACCAGCTTGCGGTCGATGTCGCGTATCGCCGCAACGCCATTGAGGTACACCGGGAAGAACGCGCCGATGGCAATCAACACTATCTTCGAGGTCTCATCAATGCCCAGCCACAGCAGCAACAGCGGCACCCAGGCCAGGCTCGGGATCGAGCGCAGGCCGGCGAAGGTCGGTTCCAGGTACGCCTCGGCCTCGCGGCTCAAGCCGACCCAGGCGGCAAACACCAACGCCAGGCTGGCACCAATGGCGAACCCCAGCAGCACCCGCAACAGGCTGGCGCTGATGTGTTTCCACAGCGCGCCTTCGGCGAGGTCGGTGAGGGTCACGGCGATCTCGCTGGGGGCCGGCATCTGGTAGGACGGCAGCCAGCCAATGCGCACCACCACCTCGAGGATCACCAGGATCAGCACCGGCAACGCCAGGCCCTTGAGCCGCCGTGGCCAGGTGCTGCGTTGCACGGTGATGCCGGGCGCCAGTGCGACGGGCAGGGTTTCGCTTTTGCTGCTCATGACGCTCCCCTTATGGACGAGGCAAAGCCTGGCCGAAGCTTGGGTCGATCAGTTGGTCGATCACCTGATCCACATTCACCCCACGGCGCACCAGTTCTTCCGACACCAAAATCGGCGCGGCGGCCTTGGACGACACCACGTCCTGCGCGGTCAGCAACGGGCTGCTCAGGTCGGTGCGCGACAGTTGCAGCTTGGCCACGTCCAGCGGCAGGCCGGACTCGTCAGCCAGCAGCTTGGCGAATTCGTCAGGGTGTTTGACCGCCCAGTTGCGGGCTTTTTCATAGGCGCCGAGCACCTTGGCGATGGTCTGTGGATGCTCTTTGGCGTACTTGTCGGTCACGCTGACCACGCCGTAGCTGTTGAAGTCCTTGTTGCGGTACAGCAGGCGCGAACCGGCCTGGATTTCGCTGGCGGCCATGTGCGGGTCGAGACCGGCCCAGGCATCCACATCACCTTTCTCCAGGGCGGTACGGCCGTCCGGGTGTTGCAGGTGCACCAGTTCCACGTCGTCCTTGCTCAGGCCGGCTTTTTGCAGGCTGCGCAGGGTGAACAGGTACGGATCCGTGCCCTTGGTGGCGGCAATTTTCTTGCCCTTGAGGTCGCTGACGCTCTTGAAGGTTGAATCCTTGCGTACCACCAGTGCGGTCCACTCGGCGCGGCTATACACATACACCGACTTGATCGGGCTGCCGTTGGCCCGGCTCAACACGGCCGACAGGCTGGCGGAGGAGGCGAAATCGACGCCGCCGCTGTTGAGGTATTCCAGCGAGCGGTTGCTGCCCTGGCTCAACACCCAGCCGACCTTGGTGTTTGGCAGTGCTTCTTCGAGCCAGCCGAAGTGCTTGAGCACCAGGCTTACCGGGGAGTAATAGGCGTAGTCCAGATTGACTTGCGCAGGCTCGGTTTCCGCCGCATGAGCGAGGGGTTGCAGGCTGAAGGCGAGGGCGCAAGCGCCCAGCAAAGTGTTGACGAAGGGTTTCATGGAACAGCTCCGGACAAGGCGGGAAAGAGAAGGCTTTTCTTATATTCAGAAAATTCATATGGCATGTTCCATCATGCGTTATAGGAATATGCAGTCTCTGTGCCAGCGTCTTTCGTGGTGCCGGGCAACACCCCACGTAGCAGCTGTCGAGCCCAAGCGAGGCTGCGTCAGCGGTCTGTCTGATACACCGCGAACGCAGCCTCGCTTGGGCTCGAAAGCTGCTACGTGGGGGAGTGGTTGGGAGTGGGGAGGCGGGCACTTTGTTGAATCACTGTTGGCTGCGCAACAGCTTGCATATGTTTTTATGGAATAAATAAAGAGTTATATATTCCTTTTGTTGGTTTCACGAATAGGGCACTTTGAGTGCCTGCGCATTCGTGCGGATTGACCCAACAGACCAAAGGAAAGCCGACATGACCATTAAAGCGATCAACGTGCGCAACCAGTTCAAAGGCGTGATCAAGGAAATCCTGATCGGTGAAGTGGTGTCCGAGATCGACGTGCAAACCGCGTCGGGGATCGTGACGTCGGTGATTACCACCCGCTCGGTGCGCGACCTGGAATTGAAAGTGGGCAGTGAAGTGATTGCCTTTGTGAAGTCGACCGAAGTCTCCATCGCCAAGCTGTAAAGTTGTGAACCCAATCTAAAAGTGGGAGCGGGCTTGCTCGCGAAGGCGGTGTGACAGTCGACATCTACAGTGACTGATCCACCGCATTCGCGAGCAAGCCCGCTCCCACATTTTGTTTTGCATACAGCCGTTGGAAGGTTAGTTGAGCCGAGGCCCGCCTCCTGATGGACGCGACCCCGGCTTCTCATCCGAAGCATCCGGCAGTGCCTTGGGCGTTTCACTCGGGTCCTTGTAGTCCTTGTGCAAATCCCCATCCAGCCGGTTGCTTGACGAGCCGCCACTTTGCGGTGTCGAGTCGAAATGCTCCCACTCCGATTGCTGGAAGCGGAACAGGCTGTCATCGGTCGGCGTGTCGCGGCCGTGGTAGTGGTGGATTTCGTAGTGGGCGTATTCGACCTTGTCCGCCCAGTTGTCCTGCAACAAGCCGTCGCCGGCCAGGTCGCGGTACCAGTCGTTTTCTTTCTCGGTGGCCTTCTGTTTTTTGTTGTGGTCGACGAAGTAACCGATGATCCCGCCCACCACCGCCAATACCACACCCACCAGAAACAACGGACCAGTCAGCGCCGCCGCCGTGCCTGCGCCAAACAACGCCGCGGCACCCAATACCCCGGCCGACGCGCCGAATGCACCTCCCGCCACTTGCAAACCACCGGCTGCCTGAGCCAAGGGGTCTTTGCTGTCCACGCCGCTTTTGATCGCCAGGGCGCCGAGCACAATGTCGGCGAACCCACCGGCAATGTCTGTCGCCGGGCCCAGCACCTTGATCACGGAACCGGCGATCTTCGCCGATTGGGAGGCGCCAAGCTTGGCCGCGCCGGCAGCCTTAAGGCCGTCATCCAGGTGGGTGGCGAGGCCTTCGGTGGCTTCCGTCACCGCCTTGTCGCCCTCGCCAAACAGCTTGGCGACGCCGTCGTATTGGCTGTCAGGAACCGCGTCCAGCGCAGCGGCGATTTCCTTGCTGACCTTTGAGTCGATCTCGGTGGGCTTGCTGAAGTCGATCACCTTGCCGGCCGCACCTTCCTTGCCCCAGATTTCCGGCAAGGTCTTGTCCAGGCCGAGAAAGTCCACCAAGCCGCCTTTGCCCAGGGCTTCGCCGATCTTGTCGCCGAGCTTGACGAAGTGGCTCGCGCCGCCGGCAAAACTCAGGAAGTCCTTGGCGATGGTCATGCGTTGGGCCGGGGTTTCGCCGAGCTTGCCGCCTTTGCCCACCAGTTGGTAAATCCCCGAGAACAGGCTGACGCCGGCGCCCATCGAGCCGAGGATGCCTTTGCTGTTGAGGGTGTTGAACACTTCGCCGAGCATGCCGCGATCGGCCACCGGGATATACGGTTTGCTCAGGGCGGTTTTCACGTCGGCTTCGCTGATGGTGCCGCTGTTCTTATAGACGTCGCCGAGCTCTTCCAGGGCCTTGGTCACGGCCGAGGATTTCTCCTTGCCCTCCAGGCCCTCGTTGAGGAATTTCTCCAGCACTTCCTGGCTGCGGCGCGGCAGGTCCAGCAGGTTGCCCTTGAGCACGCCCTTGAGCAGACCGAACAGGTCCTTGGTGGCCAGTTCCTTGTTTTCGTCGGAGATCTTGCTCGGGTCCGACAGGATCTCGTTGAGGTCGGTGGTGAGACCGTCGGCCTGGATATTCTGCGCGGCCTTGGTGGCGGCTTCCGGGTCGAACAACGACAGGGACGTGAGGGTGTTGCTCAGGTCTTGCTGGGCTTCGTGGCTCTTGCCCTGTTTTTGCAGGTCCTTGAGGTAGAGCACGTAGTCGGGGTTGCTGGTCAGGTCGAGGAGCTTCTGTTTGATCTCGTCCTTGTTGGGCAGGTGGCTGATGGCGTCGTCCATCTTGGCCTTGTAGTCGGCCTGCACGGTCGGGTCTTTGAACAGCTCGCCGATCTGCTCCTGCACCGCCTTGCCGTCGATGATGTCGTGCATGTCGGCGGAGGTGAGTTCGGTCTGCTTGTCATCGAACTCGCGCCAGGTGGTGTTGAACGGGCGCTTGGATTCTTCGTAGCCGGTGATGCCATGGCCGTTCTGGTAGGCGGCCTGGGCTTCCAGGGCGCGGACCAGTTTGGCCCGTGGGTCGTCCTTGGGAATCGAGCCGTCCTTGACGCCGGCGCGGTAGGTGTCGATCAGTTCGGTGGTGGCCAGTTCGCTGACGCTCTGGGTCGGCGATTTGTCGTCGTCCTTGTCGGCATGCACGCCGGTGTCGAGGTTGAGCACGTCGAGCTCGTCGTTGCTCGGCAGGTTGTACTTGGCGCGGGTCTCGTCGACGGTGCCGGCGCTCCAGGCTTCCCACTTGGCAACCACTTCGTCGTAGAGCTGCGGGCTGAGTTCCTTGGAGACGATGACCTTGCCTTCGCTGGTTTCATAGCGGATCAGGCCGTCCCCCAGTTCGTCGGGAGAGCCGAAGGTGATGTCGGTGTTTTTCAGGAAGTCATTCGGCCCGGCCAGCTTGTAGCCGGCGTCTTCACTGCTGTGGATCTTGCTCCAGGTGTCCTGGGCGGTGGCCACGCTCTTGAACAGTTCCGGGCTGACGTCGGCCGATACGACGACCTTGGTGCCGTCGTGGGTTTCATAGGTCAGCACGTTGCCTTGCTGGCCTTCGATCCAGCCAAAGCCCTTGTAGTCATTCAGTTCCGGCGGCTTGGTATTGGCGTCTGCCAGGCTCGAGCCGTCGTTGAGCGCGGACTCCACGGCGGCCTTTTTGTCGGGGTTGGTGTAGACCTCATGCAGGCCCGCCAGGTAGTCGAACAGCTTGGGGTTGTCGTCGCGGGCCACGACCATTTTCTGGCCATTGCTTTCAAAGCGGATCAGGCCAGGACCGACTTCATCCTTGGGGCCTACGGTGGTGCCGGCGTAGGGCGGCCACACTTCGTTGTCGCTGGCGCGCTTGTAGCCGGCGTCTTCGCTACTGCCCAGTCCGGTGAAGCTTTCATAGGCTTCCTTGGCTTTCTGGAAGGCCTCGGGGTTGTCTCGCTGGCTGATGACGAACTTGTTGCCGTCCTGGGTTTCGTAGCGAATCACGCCGGGGCCGGTTTCGTCGGGCGGGCCGAGGGATTTGTAGTCGCCGAGTTTTTCCGGGGCCGTAGCATCGCCACCCAGGCGCTGGTAGCCGGCGGCTTCGCTGGCGTTGACGCCGGACAGTGCCTTGAAGTCGGCACTGACTTGCTTGAACAGCTCGGGGCTGTCTTTTTCGCTGACGACGACTTTCTTGCCGTCCTGGGTTTCATAACGAATCAGGCCGGGGCCGACTTCATCCGCCGGGCCGATGGCCTTGTAGTCACCCAGGCTGGCCGGCGGTGCGGCGTCCTTGGCGGCCAGTTCATAGCCTTGTTCCTTGCTGGCAGCGAGCCCTTGCGCGGTTTTGTCGCCGGCCTCCACCTTCTTGTTATTGGCGCTGTTCTTGAGCAGCACATGGAACGCCGCGCCGGACTTGGGCGGTGTAAGGGGGAGGGCTTTGGGGTCGGGCGAGCGGTTGAGCGGCTGGGTCGTCATGCCATGGAACTCCTGCTGTTACCGGTGGGGCGGATCGGCAAAAACAGTAACAGCAGGGGTTCTGCGGTCGTTGCGAAAAGTTGTGAATTGCGCCTTAACGGTGACGCAGGCTGCGTTCCATGCGGGCAATGCCTTCTTCCAGCATGGCCCGCGGGCAGCCGAAGTTCAGGCGCACGAACTGTTGGCTGTCATCGCCGAATTCCAGGCCGGCGCTGAGGCCGACTTTCGCCTGGTCGAGGAAGAACTGTTGCGGGTCGTCCAGGCCCAGGGCACTGCAATCCAGCCAAGCCAGATAAGTGCCTTGGGGCGCATGCATCACCACGCCAGGCAGGCGGGTTTGCACGGCGTTCAGCAGGTAATCGCGGTTGGCTTGCAGGTACGCCACCAGCGCTTGCAGCCAATCGCCGCAGTCGCTATAGGCCGCACGAGTGGCTTCCAGGCCCAGCGGGCTGACACTGTCGACCATGCCGCAGCGGGCGTTATTGAAGCGCTCGCGGATCTCGGGGTTCTGGATCACCGCAAAGCAGGTCTTCAGCCCGGCCACGTTGTACGCCTTGCTCGCCGACATCAGGGTGATGGTGCGCTGGGCGATTTCCGGGCTGAGGCTGGCGGTGGGGATATGCCGACGGCCGTCAAAACACAGCTCGGCGTGGATTTCATCGGAGACGATCAACGCGCCCTGGTCCAGGCAGGCGGTGGCCACAGCCAGCAGTTCTTCGCGGGGGAAGACCTTGCCCATCGGGTTGTGCGGGTTGCTCAACAGCAGCGCGCCGGCACCTTTGAGTGCGTCACGCATCGCTGGCAACGGCGTGAGGTACTCGCCCTCGGCGCTCAACTCAAACGGCAGTTCGATCTTCGGCAGGTTCCAGTGGCCAGGGGCCAGGCGAATCGGGCGGTAGTTGGGTGTTTGCAACACCACCGGTTGCCCGGGCTGCACAAACGCGTGCAACGCCATGTTGAAACCAGGCTCGACACCCGGCAAAAACAGCAGCTCATTCGGCTTTACGCGCCAGGCGTACTTGGCCCACAAATCGGCGACGATCGCCTCACGCACGCCATCGCAGGCCACGCTGTAGCCGAGGATCTGCTGACCCAGGCGCTCGTGCAGCGCTTGAAGCACGGCCGGTGGCGCGGCGATGTCCATGTCGGCAATCCACATCGGCAGAACGTCTTGCGGGTAACGACTCCACTTGGTGCTGCCGGTGCCGAGGCGGGAGTGGATCGTGTCGAAATCAAAGCTCATGGGGGGCTCGTGTCAGGGAGGCGGGCGTGGAAATGGCGCTGATTCTAGCGCCATTAATTTTACGCGCCAGAGCTGATTGCCGCTTGGGCTCCCGCTTGCCGGTAAAAAGCCCCGGACAACTGCTGTTGGGCCTGTTCCAGGCTGCGCTGCACGGCGGCTTCGCCACGGACCATGGCGCCCAAATAAGCGAACTCCACCGTGCGGATGCCCACGGTGCCGAGGATCGCCTGCAGGTAGGGCGTGAGGAAGTCGGGTTCACGGTTTTTTCGCGAACTTCCGGAACTGACCAGCACAAAGGTTGGCCGGTCCTGGAGCAAGGCGACTTTTTCAAACTGCGGGTTGACGGTGAAACTGCGGTGGATACGTACCACATGATCGATCCAGCACTTAAGCGCTGCCGGCACCGTGAAGTTGTGCACCGGGGTGCAGATAATCAGCAGGTCACAAGCCTCAAGCTCGACGATCAGTTGCTCGGACAGCGCCGTTGCCGCGCCACTGAGCCCGCCAGGCGTGGTCAGTGCGTTGGCGTATTCCCGGGTCAGCGGTGGCAGGGCCTGGCCGCCGTAGTCGCGCTCGACCACTTCGGCCTCGGGCGCCTGTTCACGGAGCAGGGCGCGGGCCAGGCGGAAGGTCTGGGCCGCCTTGCCGTGGGGGCTGAAACTCAGCAACAGGGCACGGGTCATTGGCTCAGATCCTGGGAAAAGTGCATGCCCAGCGGCAGCAGGCCCTGGCGGAAATAGAAGCGCTGGGCCAGGGCCATGTGCATGCCGGTGTCCAGCACCAGGTAGCGATAACCCAGGCGGCGGGTGTGCTGGCGTACCTGATCCAGCAGCCGTTCGCCCAGGCGTCGGCGTTGCAGGGACGCGTCCACTACCAGGTCATCGACGTAGATAAAGCGGCCATACAGCAGGTTTTCCGTCAGGCGGTAACCGGCCAGACCCAGCACCTGGCCGTTTTCCCGGGCGGCCAGCAGGCGGTAGCCGGTTTCCCGCTGGCGCTGGATCTGCTGGACGAAGGCGTGCGGGTCTTCGAGCTTTGGCCGCAGTTGCTGCATGACGGCAAAGCAGGCCAGGCAGTCGACGTCGCTTTCGATGTGCACAAACTCAACAGAGTCATTCATGGTTGCCGTGCTCCATGTGCGCTTTTACGGCGGCAGGGACTTTGCGAAAGCTGATGGCGACGCGGTTCAGGGCGTTCATCAGGGCGATAGCCAGGGTCAGGTCGGCAATTTCCTTGTCGTCGAAGAGGGCCTTGGCCTCGGCATAGTGTTCGTCGGGCACCTCGGTGTGTGCGACCTGGGTGACCGATTCGGCCCACGCTAACGCGGCACATTCACGCGGGGTGAACAACGGCAAGGCTTCGCGCCATGCGGCCAGCAGCATCAGCTTTTCCAGGCTCACGCCCTGTTTGAGCAGGTCGCGGGAATGAGAGTCCAGGCAGTAGGCGCAACCGTTGAGTTGCGAAACCCGCAGGTACACCAGGTCAATCAACTCCTTCTCCAGGCCGCAGCCGTGGATGTAGCTGTGCACCGAACCAAGGGCCTTGTAGCCGGCGGGCGCTGTCTGGGCGTAGTCGAGACGGTGTTGCATGCTGTGTTCCTTGCTGTGGTGAAGTGATGCCGTCAGTTTGGCGGCCTGGTCGCCGGCTCAATAGGGCCAAGAATGGACAAGCGGGTTGGGACAAGATCAGACTCCAGCGCTGATTCAGCGTGAGCCGGATAACGATGTCGTCACTGCCCAAATACCAGGAGATTTACCGGCGCTTTCGCCAGGCCATTGATCAGGGCCAACTGCGTCCTGGCGAACGGGTGCCGTCGGTGCGCAGCCTGGCCCAGGAACTGAAGGTGGCCCGGGACACCGTGGAGACGGCCTACCAGTTGCTGGTCAGCGAGGGGTTTTTCCTGGCACGCGGGCAAGCGGGAACGGTGGTGGCCGATGCGCTGCCGCAGCGGTCGATCAAGTCGCTGACGGTCGAATCGCAGCCCTTGGCGCCGACCTCTGCGCCGCGCCTGTTGCAACTGGGCTTGCCGGCACTCGATAGCTTTCCGCGCAAGTTATGGGCGCGCCTGGTCACCCGGCAGGTCCGGCGTGTCGACGTCAACAGCCTGGCCATGGGTGACGTGCGCGGTGCCCGGTCGCTGCGTGTGGCGATTGCTCAATACCTGGCGTTGTACCGTGGTGTGGAGTGCTCGCCGGAGCAGGTGTTCGTGTGTGCCGGTTACTCGGTGTGCCTCGCGCTGGTGTGTGATGCGTTGCAGATGGCAGGCCAGCAGTGCTGGTTCGAAGACCCGGGCTATTTGCATGCGCGGCAGTTGTTGCGCCACCTGGGGGTGAAGTTGGTGCCGGTGCCGGTCGACCGTGACGGGCTCGATGTCGAGGAGGGCGTACGACGTGCTCCAAAGGCGCGGCTGGCGATTGTCACGCCGGCTCACCAAAGCCCGCTGGGTGTCGCCCTCAGTGCCACCAGGCGCCGTAGCCTGCTCGACTGGGCGCAGACCCATGGCGGCTGGTTGGTGGAGGACGACTACGACAGTGAGTTTCGTTACAAGGGCCAGCCCTTGGCGGCGCTCAAAAGCCAGGACACGGCGGACCGGGTGATTTACTCGGGCAGCTTCAGCAAGATGCTGTTCCCGGGGTTGCGGCTGGGCTATTTGGTGGTGCCGCAGGCGTTGCTCCCGGTCTTCGAGGCCAGCGCCCGCGTCCTGCAAAACCGCAGTGCCGAGTTGCTGCAAGCCACCACCGCCGACTTTCTCGACCAGGGCCATTTCACCCGCCACCTGAAAAAAATGCGCCAGCTCTACACCCAGCGGCGCGGCTTTCTGGTGGATGCGTTGAACAGCCATTGCGGGGCATTTTTGCAGGTCGATGAGCAGTCTGGCGGGATCAATTTGTTGGCGCGGTTGCGGGTGGAGGTCTCTGATCAGGTGGTTGCGTCCCAGGCCGCCGACGCGGGGCTGGGGATTCAGGCACTGTCTGGCTGGAGCATCGAAACGGGTCGCCAGCAAGGGCTGTTGATGGGTTTCACCAACCTGGCGACACGCCAGCAGGCGGTGGAGGCGGCGTTGCTGTTGCGGGAGGTCATCAGGAGGGCTTTATGAAGGCGGGTTGAACATCTTCATTCGCCACATCCGCTCCGAGCTTCTACCCTGAAGGCATAGCCCTCAGGACGCCAAGCGCTCATGTACAAAGACCTGAAGTTCCCGGTTCTGATCGTACACCGCGACATCAAGGCCGACACCGTTGCCGGCGACCGCGTCCGGGGCATCGCCCGGGAGCTGGAACAGGAGGGCTTCAGTATCTTTTCGGCGGTGGACTACGCTGAGGGCCGCCTGGTGGCTTCGACCCATCACGGCCTGGCCTGCATGCTGATTGCCGCCGAGGGCGCCGGGGAAAATACCCATCTGATGCAAAACATGGTGGAGCTGATCCGCCTGGCGCGGGTGCGGGCGCCGAACCTGCCGATCTTTGCCCTTGGTGAGCAAGTCACCCTGGAAAACGCCCCGGCCGACGCCATGAGCGAACTCAACCAATTGCGGGGCATTCTTTACCTGTTTGAAGACACCGTGCCGTTTCTTGCGCGGCAAGTCGCACGAGCCGCGCGGGCTTACCTGGATGGCCTGCTGCCACCATTCTTCAAGGCGCTGGTGCAGCACACGGCGGATTCGAATTATTCCTGGCACACCCCCGGCCATGGCGGTGGCGTGGCCTATCGCAAAAGCCCGGTGGGGCAAGCGTTTCATCAGTTCTTCGGGGAAAATACCCTGCGTTCGGACTTGTCGGTGTCGGTGCCGGAATTGGGCTCGCTGCTGGACCACACCGGCCCGCTGGCCGAGGCCGAGGCCCGGGCGGCGCGCAACTTCGGGGCGGATCACACGTACTTCGTGATCAATGGCACGTCCACGGCCAACAAGATTGTCTGGCACTCGATGGTTGGCCGGGATGACCTGGTGCTGGTGGACCGCAACTGCCACAAGTCGGTGCTGCATTCGATCATCATGACCGGCGCCATTCCGCTGTACCTGTGCCCGGAGCGCAATGAACTGGGGATCATCGGGCCGATTCCCCTGAGCGAGTTCAGCCCCGAGTCGATCCGCGCCAAGATCGAGGCCAGCCCACTGACCCGAGGGCGACCGGCCAAGGTCAAGCTGGCAGTGGTCACCAATTCCACCTACGACGGCCTGTGCTACAACGCCGAGCTGATCAAGCAGCAACTGGGCAACAGTGTCGAGGTGCTGCACTTTGACGAGGCGTGGTACGCCTACGCGGCGTTTCATGAGTTCTTCGCCGGGCGCTACGGCATGGGTACCTCGCGCACGGTCGACAGCCCGCTGGTGTTCACCACGCACTCCACCCACAAGCTGCTGGCGGCGTTCAGCCAGGCGTCGATGATCCATGTGCAGGATGGTGGGGCGCGCAAGCTCGACCGCGACCGCTTCAACGAAGCGTTCATGATGCACATTTCCACCTCGCCGCAGTACAGCATCATCGCGTCCCTGGATGTGGCGTCGGCAATGATGGAAGGGCCGGCGGGGCGGTCGTTGCTGCAAGAGATGTTTGACGAGGCCCTGAGCTTTCGTCGCGCCCTGGCCAACCTGCGCCAGCACATTGCCGCCGAAGACTGGTGGTTTTCCATCTGGCAGCCGCCGCTGGTGGCGGGCATTGACCGGGTGGTGACGGCGGACTGGCTGCTGCAACCCCAGGCCGACTGGCATGGCTTTGGTGATATCGCCGAAGACTATGTGCTGCTGGACCCGATAAAAGTCACCCTGGTGATGCCCGGCCTGAACGCCGGCGGCGCCTTGAGCGAGTGCGGAATCCCCGCCGCAGTGGTCAGTAAATTCCTCTGGGAGCGTGGGCTGGTGGTGGAAAAGACCGGGCTGTATTCGTTCCTCGTGCTGTTTTCCATGGGCATCACCAAAGGCAAGTGGAGTACCCTGCTCACCGAATTGCTGGAATTCAAGCGCAGTTATGACGCCAACGTGAGCCTCGCCAGTTGTTTGCCCTCGGTGTTTCAGCAGGGCCCGGCGCGGTATCAAGGGCTGGGGTTGAAGGACTTGTGTGACCAGTTGCACAGCTGTTACCGCAGTAATGCCACGGCCAAGCACTTGAAGCGGATGTATACGGTCTTGCCGGAAATCGCCATGAAACCGTCCGACGCCTACGACCTGCTGGTCAAGGGCGAAGTCGAGGCGGTGTCCATCGACGCTTTGCCAGGACGCGTTGCAGCAGTCATGCTGGTGCCTTACCCACCGGGCATTCCGTTGATCATGCCGGGTGAGCGGTTCACCGAGTCGACTCGCTCGATCATTGATTACCTGGCGTTTGCCAGGACGTTCGACAGTAGTTTCCCCGGCTTTGTCGCCGATGTTCATGGACTGCAACACGAAGATGACGGCAATGGTCGCTGTTACACCGTCGATTGCATCAAGGGTTAAGAATGTTTATGCAAGCTGTAATGAACCCGAAGTACCCGGGTCTCAGTGTCCGTGTGGCTGATGAGGGATTTGACGCCTACGTGTGGGGTAACGACTTCAGCTTTGAGGTCAACGCCTACGGTGTGCCGGAAATGGGCAAGCGCGTCGACCAGTGGGCGGTGGAGCGTATCGTGCCGTACCGCAAATGCTACGGCATCGACCCCGAGGAATTCGCCAGCTTCCGTGACGCGGCCGACAGTGCCGTGTTCATGGCGTACCTCGATGACCGGCCCGTTGGGCACATCGTGGTCAGCACCAACTGGAACGGCTTTGCCCATGTGGACGAGCTGGCGGTGATCCTGCCGGCGCGGCGCTACGGGGTGGCCAAGGCGTTGCTGGACGTAGCGCAATTCTGGAGCCGCAAGAAAAACCTGCCGGGGATGATGCTGGAAACCCAGAACAACAACCTCGGTGCGTGCCGGTTGTATGAGCGCTGCGGATATGTGATGGGCGGGATCGACCACCTGCGTTATCGCGGGATTGATCCGCAGACCCGTGAAGTGGCGATTTTCTGGTATCGGTTGTTCAAGACAGAACTGGAAGCGGTCTGAGCTTCACCGATCAACTGTAGGAGCTGCCGAGCTATAGCGAGGCATCTCCTGCATTCGATTTGCGCAAGCCGAGTGCTTGCGATCAAACACCCAACCCCCAGACTTCCCCGAACCCTGTGGGAGCCGTCGAGCCCCAGCGAGGCCGCGATGGCGGTGTGTCAGGCAACCTCTTTATCGACCATGCCACCGCCTTCGCAGCCTCGCCAAGGCTCGACAGCTCCCACATTCACGGAAGCGTACTGGTCAGCAGGCTTTCCGCCTTCTCGGTGACAATCTCCAGCAGCGCATTCAAGGCGGGCGACGCTTCGCTGTCCTTCAGGGTCAACGCATACAAGGTCACCCCAATCGGTGGTGACAACGGGCACGCATCGAGCCCGGCTTCCCGTGCACCGGTGGCGGTGAACGGGTCGACAATCGCCAGGCCTTCCCCGGCTTCCACCATGCTGCGCATCATCTGGTACGTCTGCACCCGGGTTTGCACTACCGGCAGCGGGCGCAAGGCTTGCAGCTTGCTGTCCAGCAGGCGGCTCAGCGGGTCCTGGCCTTCAAGGCCGATCATCGACTGCCCGGCCAACTCCTGTAGCGCGATGTACTTCTGCCGAGGCTTCAGCCAGCCATGGGGCGCGAGCAATTGCAGTTTGCCGTGGGCCAGTGGCGTGCTGTGGATCTGCGGATGTTCCGGGTCGTGCAGGCTCAGGCCAAGATCGGCTTCGTGCAGCAGCAGGCTTTTGACGATGTCCCGGGTGGAGTGGCTGGAGAGGTTGCACGGCGTATCTTGAAAACGTCGGCGTAGCACCGCAATCGCCTGGGGCAACAATTGATTGGCCAGCGGCGGGGTACACAGTGCGCGCAAGGGCGGGGCATGATGGTGTTTCAGGCTGCTGGCCAGGCGTTGCACCGGCTCAAGGGCGGCATAGAGGCGGGCGATTTCACCCTGCAGCTCGAGGGTTTCCCGGGTGGCCTGCAAGCGTCCGCGCACACTGGCGAACAGCATGAAACCCAGCTGCAACTCGGCATCCTTGAGGGTCGCGTCCACATCGGCCACGGGGAGTTGCAACCATTCGGCGGCGGTGCCGAGGTGTCCGGTCTGCAAAATCGCTTGAATGACTTCGATATGACGTAAACGCATGGCCGGAGTCTATGTTCAGTACGACGTGGATTCAATGGCTTAGGCCAGGGTGTGGAAAAAAGACCCTGCGCGGGAACGGCCCAACTAGACTTGCACGATCAAGTCCCTTGGCGCCTGCAACCAACAGGTCATACAAAGGGCGTATCAATCAGGGGATCCACGGGGGAGCCTTATCGATGCTCGGTAAAACAGACACACGCGGGTTTTCGTTGTGGGACCTGCTGGTGGTGGTACTGATTGTCGGCGTGCTGGCGATTGCGGTGGGGCCGCGGATCTTCGGCGACGTGACTCAGTCGGAAATCGCCACGGCCAAGGTCCAACTGAAAGAGCTGGGCAAGGCGGTCGAGCAGTTTCATCAGGATGTGGGGCGTTATCCTACCGACGACGAGGGTCTGGCGGTGTTGACTGTTCAGCCTGCGGGGGAAGGGAAGTGGCGGGGGCCCTATCTCAAGGATGAGGCCATGCTGACAGACCCCTGGGGCGTGGCCTATCAGTACCACTGTCCTCCCAGCCAGGCCAAAACCAACTTTGATCTGTTCTCGTTCGGCAAGGACCGAACACTGGGAGGCGTCGGCGATAATGTTGATATCGCCTATGGGGAATAAGGTCTTATGAAGCGTGGGTCGTCGCGGATTCGCGGGTGATGATGGTGCCCGACTGAATCAATCTGAATTCATCGCCATCCAGTTTTTCTACGCGGTCGCCAATGGCCAGCTTGTAGGTGGTGGTGGGCGCCGATCCAGCCAGGCCGTCGAGGGGCGGGTTGGATTCCTGGAACTCATGCACCGAATAAACGCGACCTTCTGCGTCTCTGGCATGGAACTGTCCGACAAGTACTGCTGCCATCTGTTTAGAACCTCTGGAGATAAACACTCGATTTGCGGTTCTGTAGACCGTAGGAGAGCGGGGTAGTTTACCTATTGAAAAAAAATACTATTCGTTGACTTTTTCAGACATTACTTACAAGTCCATCTGCGGCGTAAACGTCCCTGGGGATTGCAAAAACGCGCTGGTGATCGCGCCGGCCAGGCTCTATAACTACAAGTTCCTTAAGTCAGAAACCGGGAAACCTCAATGAGCAAGGTCTACACGATTGCCGTACTGGTCGGCAGCTTGAGAAAAGAGTCGATCAACCGCAAGGTCGCCCTGGCATTGGCCGAGTTGGCGCCTGCCAACCTCAAGTTGAACATTGTCGAAATTGGCGATTTGCCGCTCTACAACGAGGACATCGACGGTGCTTCACCGCCGGCAGCCTACAGTACTTTCCGTCAACACGTGCGTTCATCCGACGCGGTGCTGTTTGTGACTCCCGAATACAACCGCTCCGTGCCGGGTGTATTGAAGAATGCGATTGACGTCGGTTCACGTCCTTATGGCCAAAGTGTCTTCAGCGGCAAGCCCGGCGCGGTGATCAGTGTGTCGCCTGGCGCCATCGGCGGTTTTGGGGCCAATCATCATTTGCGCCAGTCGCTGGTGTTCCTTGATGTGCCGTGCATGCAGCAGCCGGAAGCCTACCTGGGCGGCGCGGGCAGTGTGTTCGACGAGTCGGGGAAGGTGTCGGAAAAGACCAAGCCGTTTTTGCAGGCGTTTATCGATGCCTACGGCAAGTGGGTGGAAAAACAGAGCGCATAAGTAACCTGTAGGAGCGAGCTTGCTCGCGAAGATCGTTAACGATGACGCGGGCTATTTGAACGCTCGCGTCGCCTGGACGTTCTTCGCGAGCAAGCTCGCTCCTACAGTGGCAGGACTTATCTGAGCCAGTTGGTCCGCGCCAGCTCGATCACTTCATCACCACGCCCGCTCATCACCGCCTTGAGCATGTACAGGCTGAACCCCTTGGCCTGTTCAAGCTTGATGCTCGGTGGCATCACCAGTTCTTGGGTGGCGGTGACCACGTCTACCAGCACCGGGCCGTCATGGCCCAGGGCGCGGCGCAGGGCCGGTTCGAGGTCTTCGGATTGCTCGACACGAATGCCGAGGATGCCCATGGCGTTGGACATGGCGGCAAAGTCCGGATTCTTCAGCTCGGTGCCGGTGTCCAGGTAGCCCGCAGCTTTCATCTCCATGGCGACAAAGCCTAGGGACGAGTTGTTGAACACCACCAGTTTCACCGGCAGGTTCAACTGCGCCAGGCTGATGAAGTCACCCATCAACATGGTAAAGCCTCCGTCCCCGGACATCGAAATCACCTGGCGACCGGGAAATGCCGCTTGTGCGCCGATGGCCTGGGGCATGGCGTTGGCCATCGAGCCGTGGTTGAACGAGCCGATCAACCGACGCTTGCCGTTCATTTTCAGGTAGCGCGCTGCCCACACCGTAGGCGAGCCAACGTCGGCGGTGAAAATCGCATCGTCGTCCGCCAGCTCACTGAGCAGGCGCGCGACGTATTGCGGATGAATCGGCCGACCCGCCTTTGACGGTTCCGCCAGGTCGTCCAAGCCTTGGCGCGCTTTTTCATAATGCTTGAGCGAGGTTTCGAGGAAGCTGCGATCCGTCTTGCGGGTCAGGCGCGGCAACAGCGCTTGAATCGTCTCGCTGACGTCGGCAGCAATCCCCAAGTCCAGCGTGGCACGCCGGCCCAACGCCTGCGGGTTGCGGTCGACCTGGATGATCTTCGCGTCAGTCGGGTAGAACTGGCGGTACGGGAAGTCAGTGCCGAGCATGATCAGCGTGTCGCAGTTGAGCATGGCGTGGTAACCGGAGCTGAAGCCGATCAGGCCGGTCATGCCGACGTCGAACGGGTTGTCCCACTCCACATGCTCTTTGCCGCGCAGGGCGTGAACCACCGGTGCGCCGAGGGCGTCGGCCAGGGCTACCACTTCATCGTGGGCGCCGGCACAGCCGCTGCCGCACAGCAGGGTGACTTTGCCGCTGTTTTCGAGGATCTCAGTGAGGCGTTGCAGGTCCTGTTCTGCTGGCAGGGTGCGCGGCGCCAGCAGGGCCGGCCACGGTTTGAACTTGTCTTCCACTTCCAGCAACGACACATCGCCCGGAATCACCACCACCGCCACGCCGCGATTGAGGATCGCCGAGCGCATGGCGCGGTGCAGCACGTGGGGCATCTGTTCGGGGTTGGTCACCAACTCGATGAAGTGACTGCACTCCTTGAACAGTTCCTGGGGATGGGTTTCCTGAAAGTAGTTCAGGCCGATCTCGGTGGAGGGGATCTGTGCGGCGATGGCCAGTACCGGCACATGGTTGCGATGGCAGTCGAACAGGCCATTGATCAAGTGCAGGTTGCCTGGGCCGCAGCTGCCGGCGCATACGGTCAGTTCACCGGTGGCCGCCGCTTCGGCACCGGCGGC
Source organism: Pseudomonas sp. LBUM1641 (assembly GCF_059716235.1). Taxonomy (NCBI): domain Bacteria; kingdom Pseudomonadati; phylum Pseudomonadota; class Gammaproteobacteria; order Pseudomonadales; family Pseudomonadaceae; genus Pseudomonas; species Pseudomonas sp. LBUM1641. Next base: position 3,723,490 of record NZ_CP166815.1, on the reverse strand, counting down.
AAACGCGGCCACTTCTTCGTGGCGCACATGCATCCACTCGATGCTGTCCATGGTGCGCAGGGAGTCGGTCAGGCCGTTGAGGCTGTCGCCGGTCAGGCCCCAGATGCGCTTGATGCCCGCCTGTTCAAGGGTGGTCGCCAATTGCTGGGCCAGGGTGATTTTCGCCATGAAGAACTCCAATCGTCAGTGAGTGTAAAAAGCTGCTGATCAGTAGAGGACAGTTCCATGGCGCTGAATGCTCCCCGCTCAATATGAAGAATTGGTCATCGCAGCGCGATATTGGCGGGTGCGCCGGGCGATAAACAGTTGGTCTTTGATCAACGCCAGCAGTGGCGCCACCCCAGGTTTCGGCTGGCGGCCACGGCTCAGGCGGCGTAGCTGATAACGCACCACCGCCATGGTCGCCAGGCTGGCCAGGGGTTTGCGATTCCAGCGGATGGCCGGCAGTTGCGGGTTGAGATCGCGGCCTGCGCGCCATTGCTTGATCAGGTGCGGCTCCAGGGTCAGGGCGGTGGCGATTCCGGCCATGGCGATGCCACTGTCCAGGACTTGCTGGACAATCGGCAAGCGCCGGACGCCGCCGGTGACCATCACCGGCATGCTGGCGACTTTCGCCAGGTCGCTGGCCATCTCGATGAAATAGGCTTCGCGGGCCAGGGTCCGTCCGTCGCGGGCTTCGCCTTGCATGGCCGGGGCTTCGTAGCTGCCGCCGGACAACTCCAGCAGGTCGATGGCCAGTGGGTTGAGTAACTCGACCACGGCGCGGGCGTCGGCGGCATCAAACCCGCCGCGCTGGAAGTCCGCGGAGTTGAGTTTGACGGCCACGCAGAAGTCCGGGCTCACGGCGGCGCGCACGGCCGTGATCACTTCCAGCAGCAGACGCGCGCGGTTCTCAACGGTACCGCCCCAGCGGTCCATGCGCTGGTTGCTCAAGGGCGAGAGAAACTGGCTGAGCAGGTAGCCGTGGGCCGCATGAATCTGAGCACCGCTGAAACCGGCTTTTTCGGCAAGATGCGCGCTGGTGGCGAAGCGCGAGATTACGTCCTGTATATCTTCCTCGGTCATCGCCTTGGGCTGGGCGAACATCTTCGAGAAGCCGCCGAGGTCGAGGGGAACGGCCGAGGGCGCCATTGCTTGCTGGCCGAGATTGGCCATGGTCTGCCGGCCCGGGTGGTTGAGCTGGACCCAGAATTGCGCACCCTTTGCCCGGCCAATCGCGGCCCAGCGGCGAAACTCGTCCAGGTGGCGTTCGTCTTCCAGCACCACGCCGCCGGGGCCGGTCATGGCGCGGCGGTCGATCATCACGTTGCCGGTCAGGATCAGCCCGGGTTCGCCTTCGGCCCAGGCTTGATACAGGCGCATCAAGGCCTCGGAAGGCGCCTGGTTGACCTGCGCCATGTTCTCTTCCATCGCCGCCTTGGCGATGCGGTTACTGATGACCTGGCCGTTGGGCAATTGCAACGCTTCAAAGGGCGACATGCTTGACTCCTCACAAAGGGAGCGCTCAGGCTAAGCTTAAAGGTCACTTTAAGGTCAATGGGGTCGGCGATGAATATTGGTGAACTGGCGGAACGCAGTGGGCTGGCGGCCTCGAAGATTCGTTTTTATGAGGCTCAGGGGCTGATCCAGGTTGAGCGGCAAGGCAACGGATACCGTCGTTATTCGATGCAGACACTGCAGGCGCTGCAATTGATCCAGGGCGCACAGCGGGCGGGTTTCAGCTTGCAGGAATTGAAGGCGCTGATGCCGGACGACTCACCGAGTGAGGCCAAGCGGGCGCAGATGGTCTTCAGGCTGGAGCACAAGATTATGCAAATAGAAGAGCTTCAGGCGCGTATGGACCAAAGCAAGGCAGAGTTACGCGCAGTGATCGCAACGATCCAGGCGCACCCGCAAGGCACGCCTTGCACCCAGGCGCAGGAGAAAGTCTGGGCCTCAATCGAGGCGCATAAAAAAACGCCGCGCATCTGACGATACGCGGCGTTTTTCTGACCGGAAATTAAGCCTTAGGCTTGAATGACCGGGATGTTGGCGTTTGCAGCAGCTTCACGGAACTCGGCGATCTGGTCAAAACTCAGGTAGCGATACACGTCGCTGGCCATGGTGTTGATCTTCGCGGCGTATTCCATGTACTCCTCGACGGTCGGCAGGCGACCCAGGATGGAAGCCACCGACGCCAGCTCAGCCGAAGCCAGGTAGACGTTTGCGCCATCACCCAGACGGTTCGGGAAGTTACGGGTCGAAGTCGACACAACGGTCGAGTTCGGCTCTACACGTGCCTGGTTACCCATGCACAGCGAGCAGCCCGGCATTTCCATGCGCGCGCCAGCCTTGCCGTAGATGCCGTAGTAGCCTTCTTCGGTCAGTTGGTGAGCGTCCATCTTGGTCGGCGGCGACAGCCACAGACGGGTTGGCAGCTGACCCTTGACCTGATCCAGCAGTTTACCGGCAGCGCGGAAGTGACCGATGTTGGTCATGCACGAACCGATGAACACTTCGTCGATCTTCTCGCCAGCAACGCTGGACAGCAGACGGGCGTCGTCCGGATCGTTTGGCGCGCAGAGCACAGGCTCCTTGATGTCGGCCAGGTCGATTTCGATGATTTCAGCGTATTCGGCGTCGGCATCGGCAACCATCAGCTCAGGGTTGGCAACCCAGGCTTCCATCGCTTGGGCACGACGTTCCAGGGTACGCGCATCGCCGTAGCCTTCACCGATCATCCAGCGCAGCAGGGTGATGTTGGAGTTCAGGTACTCGGTGATGGATTCTTTCGACAGCTTGATGGTGCAACCGGCAGCCGAACGTTCAGCCGAGGCGTCGGACAGCTCGAAAGCCTGTTCGATGCTCAGGTTGTCCAGGCCTTCGATTTCCAGGATGCGGCCGGAGAAGGCGTTCTTCTTGCCTTTCTTCTCTACGGTCAGCAGGCCAGCCTGGATCGCGTAGTAAGGAATGGCGTGAACCAGGTCACGCAGGGTGATACCAGGCTGCATTTCGCCTTTGAAGCGCACCAGGATCGATTCCGGCATGTCCAGTGGCATAACGCCAGTGGCTGCGGCGAACGCTACCAGGCCGGAACCGGCCGGGAACGAAATGCCCATTGGGAAACGGGTGTGGGAGTCACCACCGGTACCGACGGTGTCCGGCAGCAGCATACGGTTCAGCCAGCTGTGGATGATGCCGTCGCCTGGACGCAGCGATACACCGCCACGGGTCATGATGAAGTCAGGCAGGGTGTGGTGGGTGGTCACGTCGATCGGCTTAGGGTAAGCCGCGGTATGGCAGAACGACTGCATTACCAGATCGGTCGAGAAGCCCAGGCACGCCAGGTCTTTCAGTTCGTCACGGGTCATAGGACCGGTGGTGTCCTGGGAGCCGACGGTGGTCATCTTCGGTTCGCAGTAGGTGCCTGGACGAACGCCAGCCACGCCGCAGGCCTTGCCGACCATTTTCTGCGCCAGGGTGTAGCCCTTGTCGCTTTCAGCCGGAGCTTCCGGCAGTTTGAACAGGGTCGAAGGCGGCAGACCCAACTCAACGCGAGCCTTCTCGGTCAGGCCACGGCCGATGATCAGCGGGATACGACCGCCAGCACGGACTTCGTCCAACAGGACCGGGGTCTTCATTTCGAAGGTGGTCAGGACTTCATCGCTGTTGTGCTTGGTGACTTTGCCAGCATGCGGGTACAGGTCGATCACGTCGCCCATGTTCATGTTGGTGACGTCGAATTCGATTGGCAGTGCGCCAGCATCTTCCATGGTGTTGTAGAAGATGGGAGCGATCTTGCTGCCGAAGCAGAAGCCGCCAGCGCGCTTGTTCGGCACGAAAGGAACGTCGTCGCCGAAGAACCACAGCACCGAGTTGGTAGCCGATTTACGCGACGAACCGGTACCGACCACGTCACCGACGTAGGCGATTGGGAAGCCTTGGCCACGCATTTCTTCGATCTGCTTCATCGGGCCGGTTTTGCCTTGCTCATCCGGCACGATGCCTTCACGGGCCATTTTCAGCATGGCCAGGGCGTGCAGCGGGATGTCAGGACGGGACCAGGCGTCCGGGGCAGGGGACAGGTCGTCGGTGTTGGTTTCGCCCGTCACCTTGAACACGCGCAGGCTGATCTTGTCGGCCAGGGTCGGGCGGTTCTTGAACCACTCGCCGTCGGCCCAGGACTGGATCACGTCTTTGGCGTGCTGGTTGCCGTTCTTGGCTTTTTCCGCGACATCGTGGAAGGCATCGAACATCAGCAGGGTGTGCTTGAGTTGGGCGGCAGCGACGGGAGCCAGGGTGGCGTCGTCCAGCAGCTCGACCAAAGTCACGATGTTGTAGCCGCCTTGCATGGTGCCGAGCAGTTCAACAGCGCGTTTCTTGTCGATCAGAGGGGAAGTGGCTTCGCCCTTGGCCAGGGCAGACAGGAAACCGGCCTTGACGTAGGCAGCTTCGTCAACGCCTGGTGGAATGCGGTTGGTGATCAGGTCAACGAGGAATTCTTCTTCGCCAGCCGGAGGATTTTTCAGCAGCTCGACCAGGCCTGCGGTTTGTTCGGCGTTAAGCGGCTGGGGAACAATACCCAGGGCTGCACGCTCTTCGATATGTTTGCGGTAGGCTTCAAGCACAGTTATTACCCTCATCAGTGGTCCCACGGGACGCTCATCCAGAAATGCACGGCACGCATGCGCTCAGGGGCTTTTTGGGCCGTAGAGCCAGCGCTGCCGGCAATCCTCACAGAAGCTGCTTTCAAAGTTTTACGCCTGCAGAACGGAGCTGATGAGGGTTGGCGCTGGCTATTTACCGGGTAAATAACCATCGCCAACACCGTTCTTTAGGAACGACTGTGCTCGTGACGCTTTGAAAACAGCTTCCAACGGATTATTGGCGCCTTACAAGGCCGGATGATTCTACGGCAAAAAATTTCTAAACGTAAGTTGCCTTGCCAAGTTTGCAGGGTGATCAACCTTAGACAAAGGGCTAACATGTGTAACTGTTTCGCTGATTTGTGCGTTGTCGATCATGTCTAATCAAACCATCAAGACCCCTTGCGTAGGCCTGTGCTCCACGGTTTACGGCGATCTTGTGTGCCGGGGGTGTAAGCGGTTTCACCATGAGGTGATTCAGTGGAACGGTTATAACGAGGAAGAAAAACGAGCGGTTTGGCTGCGGCTGGAGCAGTTGTTGGTGCAGGTGATGGCCGGGAAGCTTGAGGTGTTTGACCCGAAAATGCTGCGTGGGCAGTTGGAGCAGCGCAAGATTCGGTTTGTGCCGCATCAGTCGGAGTACTGCTGGGCGTATCAGTTGATTGCCCGGGGGTCGAGGGTGATTACCCATCTGGAGGCGTATGGCATGGTGCTGATGCCGGAGTTTCGGGAGTGGGGGTTGCCGGATTTGCGGGATGCGATTGACCGGGAGTTTTTCATTTTGTCTGAGGCGCATTATCAGCGGTATATCGCGCCGGGGTTTTTGCGGGATGCTTTTGGGGGCTGACTGTGTACATATCCGTTTTTTCGGTCATGGCGGCTTATGGTTCCGCTCTTACAGCGGGTCACTTTTGAAAAGCCGGAATGCCGGCCCAGTCAAAAGTAACCAAAACGCTCTGCCCCGCCTGTCGGCGCCTCGCCTAGGCTCGGCGTTCCCTCACTCCGGCATTGCTCCGCGGGCCGCCGCGACGGGCCATCCATGGCCCGGCGCGGCTAAACCGGCGTCCTGCCGGTTTACCCGCTCCTCAATACCTACGTTCGGCCTCGGGCTGAATGGGGCAGTCAGATCAAGATCAAAAGCAAGAGCACAGCGGCCTACAGGCCGGCTTGAGTGGTAAAAGCAAAAGCAAAGCTGCTTTTCTGTTTTCTGTAGGAGCGAGCTTGCTCGCGAAAAACCTGAGATCGCCGCGTTCATCCAGAATGCCAACGTCATCGTTAACGACCTTCGCGAGCAAGCCCGCTCCCACATTTGGACCTTGCCCGTTTTAGCTTCTGATTTTGCTGTTGCTGTTGCTGTTGCTTCACCACACTCAAGCCGGCCTGTAGGCCGCTGTGCCCTTGATCTGCTTTTGATCTTGATCTTAGGCGCCCCGTTAAACCACGCTGGCCGAACGTAGGCAGTACGGAGCGGGTAAACCGGCAGGACGCCGGTTTAGCCGCGACGGGGCAGGGACGCCCCGTCGCGGCGGCCCGCTTCGTGCTGCCGGAGCTGAGGGCACACCGAGCCCAAGCGAGGTGCCGAGTGGTGGGGCAAGAGCCTTTTGGTTACTTTTGGGCTCTTTTCAAAAGTGACCCGCTGTAAGAGCGGAACCCATACAAGCCATCACCCAAAAACGGATATGCCCCCAACAAAAAGCATCACCCATTAGCCAGCTCTTCCAGGTGATCCATCAACTCCTGCGGCTTAAGCACCAACACATCACTGTCCACCGCATCCAGCACTACCTCCGCCGTATTCCCAATCAACGCCCCGGTAATCCCCGTACGCGCCACGGTACCGATAATGGTCACCGCCGCCTGCCACTTATGCACCGCATGAGGAATCAACACATCCGCCGGCCCTTCCTCGATATGCAGATGCGTGTCGTCAATATCAAACTCCGCCTGAAACGCCTTGCACTGCTCACGATACCGCGCCTCGATCGTCTCCTTGAGCTGAAACACCGGATCCGCCGCCGACAGCATCGGCGATGGATGCGCACTGATCACATGCAACTGCGCCTTGGCCAGGCTCGCGATATCAAACCCATGATCAATGATCGAGTTATGCAACGCCTGATGCTCCGCATCGGCATTCCCCACATCAATCGCCGCCAGAATCACCCCGCCCGCCCACGGCGTGGACGTCTTCACCAGCAGCACCGGGGTAGGGCAGTAGCGCATCAGCTTCCAGTCGGCAGGCGTCAACAGCGCTTTTTTCAGCGGGCTATCTGCAAAGTGCTGCTTGACCACCAACCCACACCCCTCTGCCTGCTGCACCTCGATGATGGTTTCATGCAGGCTGTCATTCCACGCCTGTTCGGTGGTGACGCTGTAGCCATCCTCCTGCAAACCGGCCTTCAGCAGGCTCAACATCGCCGAATGCTCATGCCTCTTGTCACACACCAACAAATGCAAATGGGCCCCGGTAACGCCGGCAATCAGCTTGGCGCGCTTAAGGGCCAGGCTTTCCGAATGCTCGGGCTCAATGACCACCAGGATGCTGCGGATGGCTTGCATGGTCGGGTTCTCCAAAAAAGGGTGGGCGTGGAACAACTATAGTTGCTGCTCGGCACACGTCATGTTGATGCACATCAAGCCCGGTGGCTGGCGGTCTGCGGCGCGGTCGGTATAATCGCCGGCCTTTTGTGAATCTTTGCCCGTGAGCCCGATGAACCTGCCAGAAATCCACGAATTCCTCGGTTGCCGCACCCCCGACGGCTGGGTCCAGGCCGCGTTGGCCGACCAGGAAACCTTGCTGATCGACCACAAGAACTGCGAATTCAAGGCCGCCAGCACCGCCTTGAGCCTGATCGCCAAGTACCATTCCCACGTCGACCTGATCAACCTGATGTCACGCCTGGCCCGGGAAGAACTGGTGCACCACGAGCAAGTCATGCGCTTGATGAAGAAGCGCAAGATCGAGCTGCGCCAGCTGTCCGCCGGCCGCTACGCTTCGGGTCTGCGCAAAGTGGTGCGCAGCCATGAACCGGTCAAACTGGTGGATACCCTGGTGGTCGGCGCGTTTATTGAAGCCCGCAGTTGCGAGCGTTTCGAAGCACTGGTGCCGCATTTGGACGAAGAACTCGGCAAGTTCTACTTCGGCCTGCTGAAAAGCGAGGCCCGGCATTTCCAGGGTTACCTGAAACTGGCTTACCAGTACGGTGACGTCAAGGACATCGCCCAAGTCATCGACCGCGTGCGCGCCGCCGAGCAGGAACTGATCGAATCACCGGACGTCGAGTTCCGCTTTCACAGTGGCGTGCCAGCCTGACGCAACCGCTGCACCGATCAGCGCGGTGATCCCGGCGAGTATCAGGATCACCGTCTGCGTCCCCAGCGGCGCCGCCAGCAAAGCAATCAACAACCCGGCCAGTGGCTGCGAAAGGTTGTTAAGCAAGGTCAACACACCCACCGTCTTGCCAAAGTCCTGAACCGGGATTATCCGCTGGCGGGTGCTGCGGATGTACACGTTGAACATCTTGTCGAAGCCGGTCAGCAGCAGGAAACCCACGGCATAAGCCCACACATTCGGGCTGAGGGCGGTGATCAGCGCACCCACGGCAATCATCGAATACGACAGACCGCCCAGCACCTTGAGCGGCAGGGACGCGCGCGCCAGATTGAACAGAATGGCGATGGTCACCACGGCGCCCGCCGCCTGCAGCCCGGCGTAGGTGTCCTTGCCGGCGGCGTATTGACCGATGACCATGGCGGCCGACGTGGCCAGGGTGACGCCGATGATCAGGTTCACGCCCACCGCCAGCGCGATGATCTTCTTCAGCTCCGGCAGGTCGCGGATGTGGCCGAAGGCAATGCGCAGTGGTTGCAGCCAGATGTCATGGTGCTGCTCGAAGGTCTCCAGGTTGACCGTGGTGTTGCGCTGCCAGATCAGCATCGCCAGGTCTGCCAGCAGGAACAGCCCGGCAATCCCCAGCACAACCCAATGCCAGGCCCAGACTTCCAGCATCAGCGCTGCCACCAAGGGCCCCAGCACCAACCCGGTCTGGTCGGCAATCTGCGAATAGGACAAGGTCTTGGCGTAGGTGTAATGCTTGAAGATATGCGGCATCACCACTTCCCGGGCCATGATGCCCTGGGTGGTCAGCACGCCACACAGCGCCGAAAGAATGACAATCCAGTAGATTCCTTCAAACACCCCATACAGCAGCACCGCCAGCACGCAGGCAACCGCCCGGTAAACCTGGCTGATATGCAGGATGCGAACGGGAGAAAACTTGTCGCACAACGCGCCACACACCGGGAATGACAAAAAGCGCGGCAGTGACTCGACAAAAAACGCCAGCCCGGCCCACGACACACTGTTAGTGGTCTGGAACACGATCAACGGCACGATGAACAACAGAATCTGGTCGGCCAGGCGTGACAGAAACAGTGAAATGAAGAAAGCCAGGTAATCCTTGCGCATCGTGTGCTCGTGTCCTTGAGTCAAATCGTCGTCAGTAGCCGGAGCCAGATGTATCCGTGAGGTTGTGGCGCTCATCGCCCTTGAGCGGCGGGTTGAATACGCTGACCAGCACCAGGTCCTGATCCTTTCCGCCCCTTAGATAATGGCAGTCGTGTTGGTCCAGCGCATAGATATCGCCGGGGCGGATCGGGTAGACATTGCCGTCCATATCTTCGACCTCACCCTCACCGGCGATGCAGTAGCAAGCCTCCAGATGATTACGGTATTGCAGCAGCGACTCAGTGCCGGCGCGCACGACGGTGTGGCAGACGGTATAACCCATCCCGTCCTTTTCCGTCAGCAGCCGATGGCTGGTGCCGGCGCCCCATTCGACAAAGTGCGCGGTGTTTTCTATGTCTGATTTATGACGAACGAACATGATCCTCTCCCGCTATGTAGGTGAAGGGCCATGATTCTCTTGTGAGTGTGGCGTTGTCATCAGCGACACTTCCGAAAAGCGGGTGGGGCGCGCCTGTCGGACGGTGCCGAGTTAAAGACTGCGGTGAAACTGTTAAAAACTCTTAAAAGCATGAAGCTTCGTCGGCCAGTGATGGCCAGCTGCTTTAGTCTGCCTGCTTGCCCCCTATAATGCCCACACTTCAACCCGCGCGTGCACTGGAATTTTATGGATAACTTGGGTCTCGGCAAGGTATTGCTCGTGGAGGACGATGAGAAGCTGGCAGGGCTGATCGCCCATTTCCTGTCCCAGCATGGCTTCGAGGTGCTGGCCGTGCACCGTGGCGACTTGGCGCTGGCGGCCTTCCTGGAGTTCAAGCCCAAGATCGTCGTGCTCGACCTGATGCTGCCCGGCCAGAGCGGCTTGCATGTGTGTCGCGAAATTCGCAATGTGTCCGACACGCCGATCGTGATCCTCACCGCCAAGGAAGACGACCTGGACCATATCCTCGGCCTGGAGTCCGGCGCCGACGACTATGTGATCAAGCCGATCAAACCGCCCGTGCTGCTGGCCCGCCTGCGTGCCCTGCAACGCCGCCAGACGCCGGAACCCACGGTGCGCGGCGCCCTTGAGTTCGGCCGGCTGACCATCGATCGCAGTTGCCGGGTGGTAAACCTGGGCGGCGAGAAGATCGACCTGACCACCATGGAGTTCGAACTGCTGTGGTTGCTGGCCAGCGCCGCCGGGAAAATCCTCTCCCGCGATGACATCCTCAACCGCATGCGCGGGATTGCCTTTGACGGGCTCAATCGCAGTGTCGACGTGTACATCAGCAAGCTGCGCGGCAAGCTCAATGACAACCCCCGGGAGCCGGTATGCATCAAGACTATCTGGGGCAAGGGTTACCTGTTCAATCCGTTCGCCTGGGAGATTTAGATGTTAAGGCTGTTTCTGCGTCTGTATATCATCCTGGCCATTGGTTTGGCCGGGGCGATCTGGCTGGTGAACTACACCTTCGATGAGTTGCTGCCGGAGGCCAACGAAACCTATAACCGCGAAGCCCTGCGCGGCCCGGCCTATGGGCTGCTGGAACAATTGCGGCCAGTGACCGGTGAAGCGCGGGCCGCGCGCCTGGCGGAGTTGCAACCGCACTATGGGCTGCTCCTGGCACTGGTGCAGCAGGACACGCTGAAACTGACCGAACGTGAACAGCAACTGCTGGCCGGCGGCGAGTTGGTGGTGCGCGGCGATTTCATGGAATTCATCGCCAACATCGACGGCGGCAAGCAACTGCTGGAAATCAAGCTGCCGGAAGAGCCCAAGTGGCTCTACCTGTGGGCGTATGGCTTCCTTGGCGTGTGCCTGGCGATCGTGCTGTATTTCTGGGTACGCCCGCATTGGCGCGACCTGGAGCACATTCGCCTGGCAGCCCAGCGCTTTGGTGACAACGACCTGGGTTCGCGCATCCTGTTGCCGCGCCGCTCCACCGTGCGTGAGCTGGCGGGGCACTTCAACCAGATGGCCGAGCGCATCGAAAGCCTGATCGCCAATCAGCGCGAGTTGACCAACGCGGTCTCCCACGAATTGCGCACGCCGATTGCGCGGCTGTCGTTTGAACTCGACCAGCTAAAACAACAGGCCGACCCACGGGAGAGCCGCGCGCTGATCGCCGACATGTACGCCGACCTCGGCGAGCTGGAAGAAATGGTCTCGGAACTGTTGACCTACGCCAGCCTGGAACGCGGTGCCACGCAGATCACTCGGGAAAGCATTGAGGCCCACAGCTGGCTCGACAGCGTCATCGGCAGCGTCGCCCTGGAGGCCGAGGCGGCCGGGGTGCAGTTGCTGCTGCGCACCTGTGAAGTCGATTACATCCGCATCGAGCCGCGCTTTATGGCCCGGGCGGTGATCAATCTGTTGCGCAATGCGATTCGCTACGCCGACCGGCGTGTGGAAGTGTCGCTGGTGAAGTTTGGTGCCGGCTATGAAGTGCGGGTGAATGACGATGGGCCTGGGGTGCCGATGGAAGGGCGGGCGAAGATTTTCGAACCGTTCCTGCGCCTCGATGCCAGCCGCGACCGCCGCACCGGTGGTTTCGGCCTTGGCCTGGCGCTGGTGCGGCGGGTGTGCCAGTGGCACGGCGGGCAGGTTGAAGTGCTGGATTCGGAGTGGGGCGGGGCGTCGTTCCGGATGACCTGGGCGTATGCCGAGTAACCCTCCAGGAGCCATGGAGATCAAATGTGGGAGCGGGCTTGCCTGCGATAGCATCACCGGTGTCTAACTGAAAGACCGAGGTGCCTGTATCGCAGGCAAGCCAGCTCCCACATTTTGATTGGGTTACCAAAATTAGAACGTGTACTCGACCATCCCCATCACCGACGTCTGCAACCGCCGCTCCACGATCGGGCTTTGCCCGGCCTTGTCCGCCAGGTACTGCACATCCAGCAGCGTCGAAAACTGGGTGTGCTCACTGATCGGCAAACTCCACACCAGGTTCATTCCGTTGCTGATATTGCCGCCGCTGGCCTTGTAGGCCTTGAAGCGGCTCTGCGCGGCCTGGCCGGTGGTGACGCCGTACCAGGTCTGCAGGTAGTTGCTGTCGCCAAAATGGCTGCTGAGGCTGGCGTCCAGCGAACCGTAGTCGCCGTCATACAGGTTGGTGCCCAGGCTCAGTTCCAGATGGGTGAAGGCCTTGCCGGAATCCTTGCGATCATCTTCTTCGAGCGCATGTTCCAGGGTGGCGCCGACAATCACACCGCCCAGGTTATAGCTGCCACTGACGCCCACCTGGGCGCGGGTCTTGATTTCGCCCATGCCTTTGAGTTTCTTCGAGCCCGGGCGCCCGCTCTTGCTTTCATCCTTGCGATTGCCACTGGCGCCGACGTAGGCGCTGAAGCTCGCGCCGCCGCCTTCATAACCCCAGCCCAGGCCTTTGTCGGTGTCGAGGAAAACGCCCCACGGGCTGACGATGGCCGCCCCCAGCACCGGCGCGGTCACCCGCTCGTCGCTGCCGCTGTAGCGGGGCAGGTTGGCCACGCCGGCCTTGAGGGTGTATTCCCAGTCGTCGGCCAGCAGGGTGTCGGCGCTGGCCAGCAGGCACAGCGACGTCAGGGACAGGCAAAGGTTTTTTGAACGCATGATGGTCTTCATGTGAGGTCAGAGACTCAAGGGGTTGTGGGGGAAATCCGTACGTTTGAACTGGTAGCCGGAGGCGCTCAGGCCATTGATCTGGCGGCTCACGGTGTCCCCCAGGCCATAGCCGTTGCCGGCCAGTACCGCGTGGGCGTTGTCCACGGGCAGCAGGATGTAGTCGGTCAGCGGCTCGTTGTGCAGTTGGCCGCGGATCACCAGGAAGCCGTTTTCCAGGCGTACGCTGATGCCGCTCAAGGGCGCGTCGGGTTCGTGGGTGTTAAGCACTTGATAGGTGCCGATGGTGTCGGCCCAGGCGGTGCTCAGCGGGGTCTGTTCGATGCGTTCGCCCACGGGCACACGCTGGCCATGGCTGCGGGCGGTGAGCATCTGGCGGCCTTGCACCGTCACCACATCCAGCTGCACGCGGCCCAGTTCGCCCAGGTCCTTGAGCCAGAAACCGAGGGATTTCTGCTGCGCCCGCAGCCAGCCCTGGCCGTCACGCAGCAGTTCGAAACGGGTGTCGGCCAACTCACCATACAACTGACCGTTTTCGTCCTTGATACGGAAAATGCCCCACGCCGTGGCGTAGAAACCGGCCAGGCGCTTGCGGTCGATGGCGGCGGGCACCTGGCGGATTTTCAGGCCGTGGGCCGGCTGTTGGCAGTCGTCGGAACACACCGGGTCGCCGGTCTGGGCCTGAAGCATCAGGCGCAGGGTGTCGGTGGTCAGGGACACCACCATCTCTTCGGCGCTGCTGTCGTTGGCCATCACAATAACGGCCAGTTGCTGGTCCGGCAGCATCGTCAGTTGAGTGGCGAAATCATCCCCGCCACCGCTGTGCTGGAAGGTGCGTATCCCGGGGCCGACCGGCTCATCACCACAGGGCGCGAGAAACCACCCCAGGCCCATCTGGCAGTCGAAGTCCAGGGCGTTCCCGGTATTTTGCTGGGTGAACATTTCGTCAATCGACTGGCTGCCCACCACCTGTTTGTCTTTGTAGCGGCCTCGGGCAAAGAGCATTCGCACGTAGTGGCTGAGGTCTTTGGGGCTGGCCCACAAGCCACCGGCGGCGAGGTCACGCACCTGGGCGTCGGGGCTGACGGTGCCGTCTTCATAACCCAGGGCCCGGAAGCTCAGTTGCGCGCCGGTGCCGACGAAGCTCGACTGGTTCATCTCCAGGGGCTTGAGCAGGCTGCTTTGCAGGCGGTTTTCAAAGTCTTGCCCGCTGCTGCGCTCAATGGCGGCACCGACCAGGGCGTAGCCGAGGTTGGAATACGCCACTTGGGTGCCCGGTGGAGTGCTCAGCCAAACGCCCGAAACACGCATCGGCATCTGGCCCATGGCGAAGGTGTTGCGCACATCCCGCAGGTGTTCACTGGGCAGGCCCGACTGGTGGCTGAGCAGGCGGCGCAGAGTGATGTCGCGGTCGGCGGCGGCCTGGTCGGAATGAAAGCGCGAGCGTACGTAGAACTCCCGCAGGGTGTCCTGGATCGGGGCATCGAGGGCCAGGCGCTGTTGCTCCGCCAGTTGCAGGGCCGCGGTGGCAGTGAGCAGTTTGGAGAGGGCGCCGGCGCGGAACGCCGTATTGGGGGTTACCGGTTTGCCCAGGGCTTTGTCGGCAACGCCGAAGCCGTGGGCCCAGATCAGTTCCTGGCCATTGACCAGGGCGATGGACAGGCCGGGTATGTTTTGCCTGGCCATTTCAACCGGAATGCGTTTTTGCAGGTAGCGGATGATTGCGCTGTAGTCGCCCTTGGGGATGGGCGGCGGGGCCGGCGGTTGGCCGTGGCAGCCGAGACTGCCCAGCAGGAAACCCAGCAGCGGAATACTGCGCAATGTGCGAAACATGAGGAGCACCCGAGGGGTGGTTTGGATGCTCGAATGCTAGGGGCGGGCCGTCCATGAGTCTTTGTGAGCTTTGTCGGGAAAGTGTCAAAGACTGTTAATGGGGCCACCCTGGCGGGTTTACTTCATTGCCGCAGCTCCAGCATCAGCTATACCTAATGCTCAGCGCATCCTCAATGTCAGCCAAGGAGTATCACGATGAAACTGGGAATAATGATCAGCACCGTGTGCATTGCCACGATCGGGGTGATGGGGTGTTCCAGCAAGGTGACGCAGCCGGACGAATACTCCGGGTTTCTCTCCGACTACAGCAACCTTAAGGAAGCCAAGTCGCCATCGGGCGCGGAAGTGATGCGCTGGGTCGACCCCAACCTGAGCCTGAGCCGTTATAACGCGGTGTACATCGAGCCCACCCAGTTCTACCCCAAGCCGCAAGCCAGCACCAAGATCCCTGAAAGCACCTTGCAGGGCATCAGCACCTACTACAGCCAGGCGCTCAAGCGCGAACTGGAAAAATCCCTGCCACTGGCGAATGGGCCAGGCCCGGGTGTGATCGTGGTGCGGGCGGCTATCACGGCGGTCAGCAGCAAGACCGAAAGCCTCAAGCCGTATGAGTACATACCTGTCGCCCTGGTCGCCGCAGCAGTCAGCACCGGCACCGGGATTCGTGACCAGGAAACCACCTTGGGCACCGAAGCCCAATTTCTCGACGGTGCCAGTGGCAAGGTGATCGCCCAAGTCGTGCGCAAAGGCACCGGCAAGCCATTGTCAAACGACTCCCAGGTGATGAAAGCCGATGACGTGAAAAGCGTCATCGACGGCTGGGCGTCGGACCTGCATCAATCGTTTTTGAAGCTTAAAAAGGGCTAAACCCCAAACGCTGCGTGACTTGAGCGGGTGCTATTTGATCGGTGTGAGCGGTGGCTGCTTCCATTGCCCGTTACCCACTTCAGGCTTGGGCAGGTAAATGCGCAATAGGGCATAGAACGGGCCGGGTGGTGCTGGCAGCCAGTTGCTTTGTTCCGCCTTCGGTGGCTCGTGGTGCGCGACCAACAGCGTCAGGCCGCCATCGGCGTCGAGCTTGAAGTTGGGCAACATCCCCGACGTGAGCAGGTAGCGCTTCTTCAGGTTGGGGGTCAGCAGGTTGGTCTTGGCGTTGTACATGGTCAGTGACCAGAATGCGTCGGCGGGCGGCAACTGGTCCTTGGCAAAGTGCAGGGTGTAGCTGTGGCGTGCGCCGTTGGCGGGTTTCCCTTCGCTGTCCACGGAGTAGCGCAGGTAGGCCGTTTCATCGCCGGAGTTGCCAAACAGGTGCAGGTTGGCGCCGGCGTAGCGGTACAGGTAGTTGTTTTGGAGGTGGTCGCGGTTGCCGAACAGGTCAGCACTGGATACTTGATGGGTATCGATCTTGTCTTTTTTGAAGGCGGCATACTCGGCCTTGCCGTCGGCGATGCCGTCATCCAGCGCTTTGCGTTGCTCAACCGTCAGGGCCTTGAGGTCGAACGGTTTGCCCGCCTCGACGCCGATCCTGGCAAAACGCGCGAGCACGTCTTTCTCACTGTCTTGTGGTGCTGCGTAGGCCAGCATGAAGTTCAGATAGCGGAACAGATGCACGCTGTCGCTCATGTTCGGCGTAGGCTTGGGCCAGGCAATTTTCGGCGGCTTGATGGGTTTAGGCTGGTTTACGTAGCTGCTCAGGGTCTGGACCTTATAGCCGCTCTGGATCTGTCTTACCTTACCCAGGTCCTTTTCATCGAACAATTGCGTGCGGTACAGGGCATAGGCGATGTTGCTTTCGCTGTACACGACGCGGTCGATATCGGTTGGCTGCTGGCCTTTCCAGCCCGGGCCGACGACCATGTAGTGGCCACCGTTGTTGCCGGTGCTGCGTGTGCCCAGGTAGCCGAAGTTCTGCGTATAGAGGTCGATCAACTGCACGGCGTAGTAGCGGTTGTCTTCGATCCTGGGCAGGGTCAATACCACTGGCTCGGCCCGCAGATCGAGCCAGACAAAGGAGTTGGGCGTGTCCGGGTTGGGGGTGGGGATGGCGGTATCTTTAGGGGTTATCGCTTGCGCAGTGTTGCCGATATGGTTGAACGGTGCCTTGAAGTTCGGCCCGGTTTTGTCGACGGCCTGGGTGTAGAGAGTTTTGTACATCTCCACCACCGGGAAGCCATAAAGGTAGGCTTCTTTGGCGATGGCCCGTGCTTCACTCGGCGTGGCGGTGAAATCGGCCCAGGCACCGGTACTCATGAGAATCGAGAGGCTCGCCAACAGCAGGCGCGTCGGTATTCGAATCATGTTGTTGCGTCCTTACTGAATCAGTCGGATGTCGTCGAGTTTTCAGCTGTTATCAAAGCAGGCATCGGTGGGCGCGTACAGTCGCAACAAGCTGAACTTTTGCGTGTCAGGCAGAGTTTGCACTCAGTTGCTCAGGAAGTCTTTTGGCACGTGAGGTTCAACGCAAAGATCTATTGATCAGTCGACATCAACGAGATCAAAGTGCCGCCTGTGGAAGGCGGCATCAGGGGCAGTCAAGGCAGCATTGATTTGACTTTATCGCGCAACTGATCAATCGAGAACGGTTTGGCAATTACCTGGGTGCCAACCGGCACATCGATATTCTCGGCATAACCACTGGCAAACAGAATCGGCAGGGCGGGTCTCAGTTCACGGGCCTTGGCGGCCAGTTCCACGCCACTCATGCCCGGCAGGCCGTGGTCGGTCATCATCAGGTCGATGGTTTTTCCGGCGTCTTTGATGATGTCCAGCGCGCTTTCAGCGTCTGCCGCTTCAAGTACCTGGAACTCCAGCTCTTCGAGGACATCGACGATCAGCATGCGCACGATGGCGTCGTCTTCGACTACTAGGATGGTGGAGGCAGAGGCGGACATAGTGAGGGTTCCCGAGAAGTGGAGGGTGCAGGTCTTGATCAGTCGAAAGACCATCCTCTAATGAGTCGCGTCAATCTCGGCAAGTTCCCGAAACAGGGTCGGCATTGTGCCGGTAATGATTGGAAATGTCCCGTTCAAGGAACAGAAGTGCAGGGGCGTTATGCAGTCAATGCCACCATGGCCAGCAGAAAAATAGCGTTCAACTGCGACTTTGGGGCAAACTCCTCGTTTTTCCGTATTTGGCCAAGGCATGCCCATGACTCCCGCGTCGTCCGTCGATGAGAAAAGCTTCCGTAAATTGCTGGGCCGCAACGTAGCGCTGCCGTTGGGCGTGGGCGTGCTCAGCGCGGTGTTTTTCGTCTGCCTGATCACCTATCTGTTGTCGGTGATCCAGTGGGTGGAGCACACCGACCGGGTGATCAACAATCTCAACGAAACCTCGAAGCTGACCGTGGACCTGGAAACCGGCATGCGCGGCTTCCTGATCACTGGCGACGAGCACTTCCTCGACCCGTACGAAGTGGCCAAGCCGCGAATCATTTCCGACTTGCGCAACTTGCAGGCATTGGTGGCGGACAATCCGGAGCAGGTGGATCGCCTCAAGCGCCTGGAATCGTTGCAAATGGCGTGGAACACCTACGCCCAGTCGATGATTGATATGCAGCGCCAGAGCGGTGATTTTCGCACCGCTGTGAAAGCAGGGCGCGGCAAAAGCCTGACGGACGAGATTCGCAAGGAGTACGATCGGGCGGTGGCGATGGAGCAACAGTTCCGCATCACCCGCAATGAGGACGTCACCCGTACCACGATCATCAGCGTCAGCGTGTATCTGGTGTTTGTGCTCGGCCTGAGTGGCTTCCTGGCGTATGTCGGAAGAAAGAATTTAATCGAGCTTTCAACAAGTTACAGTGAAAGCCTCGCGTCACAACAGAAGATTGCAAAGCGCCTGGAGCAGCAAGCCTGGCTGCGCAACGGCCAGACCGAACTGGCCGAGCAGGTCCTGGGCCAACTGACGTTGAACCTGCTGGGCCGCAACATTTTGCAGTTCTTCGCCCAATACATGGGCTCGGCAGTGGCGGCGCTGTACGTGCGTGAAGAGCACGGCGGCCTCACGCGCGTGGCCACCTATGGCTTCTCTCGCGAGCAAGAGCAGCAGGAACAGTCGATTTACAACGATGAAGGCATCGTCGGCCAGTCGGTGCGCCAGGATCGCCTGATTCGCCTGGACGATGTGCCGGTGGACTACTTCAAGGTCAGTTCCGGCCTCGGCGAGGGCCCGACCCGCAGTGTGATGGTGGTGCCGACCAGTGATGATGGCCGGGTCAACGGCGTAATCGAACTGGGCTTTTTGCGTGCTCTGGACGACCGTGATGTCGAGCTGCTGGAGTTGATTGCCGGCAACATCGGCACTTCCATCGAAGCCGCGCGTTATCGCCAGCGCCTGCAGGAAGTGCTGGCCGAAACCCAGCAGCTTAATGAAGAGCTGCAAGTGCAGCAGGAAGAGCTCAAGACCGCCAACGAAGAGTTGGAGGAACAGTCCCGCATCCTCAAGGAATCCCAGGCCCACCTGGAAACCCAACAGGCGGAGCTGGAGCAGACCAACGAACAACTGGCCGAACAGACCCAGACCCTGTCCGAGCAACGCGATGCCATGGACCAGAAAAACGTCCAGCTCAACCGCGTACAGATCGAGCTGGAAGAGCGCGCCGACGAGTTGCAGCGCTCCAGCAAGTACAAATCCGAATTCCTCGCCAACATGTCCCACGAGCTGCGCACGCCGCTGAACAGCTCGTTGATCCTGGCCAAGTTGCTGGCGGAAAACCCGCAGGAAAACCTCAGCGCCGAACAGGTCAAGTTCGCCGAGTCGATCTATTCGGCCGGCAACGACCTGCTCAACCTGATCAATGACATCCTCGACATCTCCAAGGTCGAGGCCGGCAAGCTGGAAATGCGCCCGGAGAACACCAGCGTGGCACGCCTGGTGGACGGTTTGCGCGGCATGTTCGAGCCGCTGGCAGCCGACCGCAAGCTCGGGTTCCAGGTGGAGGTGCAGGAAGGCACGCCGCACCTGCTGTTCACCGACCGCCAGCGCCTGGAACAGATTCTGAAGAACCTGCTGTCCAACGCGGTCAAGTTCACCGAGAAAGGCGAGGTCAGCCTGTCGGTATCCCGGGCACCGGGCGAGGGCGTCGCCTTTACCGTGCGCGACTCGGGGATAGGGATTGCTCCGGACCAGCAGGAAAGCATCTTCGAAGCCTTCCGCCAGGCCGATGGCACCACCAACCGCCGTTACGGCGGCACCGGCCTGGGCCTGTCGATCTCCCGGGACCTGGCGAACCTGTTGGGCGGCTATATCAGTGTCACCAGTGAACCTGGCCAGGGCAGCATCTTTACCCTGGTGGTGCCCGAGCACTATGTAGAGCGTGACGAAGACACCCCCGCGCTGGAACAGCCGCGCGCGGTGGTCCCGGTGCCTGCACCCGCGCCGATCAAGGTCTCGCCGATGCCTATCGCCCACGAAGCGCAGATCCCGCGCTTTATCGATGACCGCGACAAGGCTCCATTCGCCACGCGTTGCATCCTGGTGGTGGAGGACGAGCCGAACTTTGCGCGCATCCTCTTCGACCTGGCTCATGAGCTGGGTTACCACTGCCTGGTGGCCCATGGCGCGGATGAAGGTTACGCCCTGGCAGAACAATACATTCCCGATGCGATCCTGCTGGACATGCGCCTGCCGGACCATTCCGGCCTGACCGTACTGCAACGTCTCAAGGAACACGCCGGTACCCGCCACATCCCGGTGCACGTGATTTCCGTGGAAGACCGCGTCGAAGCGGCCATGCACATGGGCGCCGTCGGGTACGCGGTCAAGCCGACCACCCGCGAAGAGCTCAAGGATGTGTTTGCTCGCCTGGAAGCCAAGCTGACACAGAAGGTCAAGCGTGTGCTGCTGGTGGAAGACGATGACCTACAGCGTGACAGCATCGCGCGCCTGATCGGCGACGATGACATCGAGATCACCGCTGTAGGCTTCGCCCAGGAGGCCTTGGACCTGCTGCGCACCCACATCTATGACTGCATGATCATCGACCTCAAGCTGCCGGACATGCTCGGTAACGAGCTGCTCAAGCGCATGTCCACCGAGGATATCTGCTCGTTCCCGCCGGTGATCGTCTACACCGGGCGCAACCTGACCCGGGACGAAGAGGCCGAACTGCGCAAGTATTCGCGCTCGATCATCATCAAGGGCGCACGCTCCCCCGAGCGTTTGCTGGACGAGGTCACACTCTTTCTGCACAAAGTCGAATCCCAGCTGTCCCATGAACGCCAGACAATGCTCAGGACCGCCCGCAGCCGCGACAAGGTCTTCGAAGGGCGCAAAATCCTGCTGGTGGATGACGATGTACGCAATATTTTCGCCCTGACCAGTGCCCTGGAGCACAAGGGCGCGATTGTCGTGATCGGCCGTAATGGCCGCGAGGCGATCGAGAAACTCAATGAAGTCGATGACATCGACCTGGTGCTGATGGATGTGATGATGCCGGAGATGGACGGTTACGAGGCCACTGCCTTGATCCGCCAGGACCCGCGCTGGCGCAAGCTGCCGATCATCGCGGTGACGGCCAAGGCCATGAAGGACGATCAGGAGCGTTGCCTGGCGGCAGGCTCCAACGATTACCTGGCCAAGCCCATCGACCTGGACCGGTTGTTTTCATTGATTCGCGTGTGGCTACCCAAGATGGAACGGATTTAATTGGAAAGAAGCACTGACATCGAACTGCGCTTGCTGATTGAGGCCATTTACCTCAAGTACAGCTATGACTTTCGTGATTACTCCGGGGCTTCGGTCAAGCGCCGCGTGGCCCATGCGCTGCGCCAGTTTGACTGCGCCACCATTTCGGCGTTGCAGGAACGGGTGCTGCATGACCCGACGGCGTTCATGCAGTTGCTGCAGTTCCTGACGATTCCGGTCAGCGAGATGTTTCGTGACCCCTCGCACTTCCTGGCGATTCGCCAGGAAGTGGTGCCGCTGCTCAAGACCTACCCGTCGATCAAGATCTGGATCGCCGGCTGCAGCACCGGGGAAGAGGTGTACTCCATGGCTATCCTGCTGCGTGAGGAAGGCTTGCTGGAGCGCACCATCATCTACGCCACCGACATCAATCCCCGGTCCCTGGAAAAAGCCAAGCAGGGGATTTTTTCACTTGAGAACATCCGCGCTTATACCCATAACTACCAGCAGGCTGGGGGCCAGCGTTCGTTTGCCGATTACTACACCGCGGCTTACGATCATGCGATCTTCGACAAGACCCTGCGGGAGAACGTGACGTTCGCTGATCACAGCCTGGCAACGGATAGCGTATTCTCAGAAACTCAATTAATTTCATGTCGTAACGTATTGATTTATTTCAATAAAAAATTGCAGGATAGAGCGTTTGGATTGTTCCATGAGTCGCTGTGTCATCGCGGCTTCCTGGTGTTGGGCAGTAAGGAAACCCTGGATTTTTCCGGCTACAGCAAACAGTTCGAACCCCTGGTCAAGCAAGAACGGATCTACCGAAAATTATGAATGAAGCTGCTGCCAGCCCGGTATCCGGGATCGAGGCTGTTGTGATCGGCGCTTCCGCAGGCGGCGTCGAGGCGTTGCTGAGCATTTTTAGTGAACTGCCGGCGAACTTCGGCCTGCCGATCATCACCGTGCTGCACCTGCCGGACGAGCGCCGCAGCCAGTTGGCGGAAGTGTTCGACCGGCGCGTATCGATGAAGGTAGTTGAAGCGCGCGACAAAGAAGTGATCCAGCCCGGCACCCTGTATTTTGCCGGGCCCGGTTATCACCTGTCGGTGGAGCACGACCGCAGCCTCTCACTGAGTCAGGAGGACCGCGTGCACCATTCCCGGCCGGCCATTGACTACCTGTTCGAGTCGGCTGCCGATGTGTACGGCTCTGGTCTGATGGCGATCCTGCTGACGGGCGCCAACCAGGATGGCGCCCGTGGCCTGGCCCATGTCAAACAGTGCGGTGGTACGACGGTAGTTCAGGATCCCGATGAGGCGCGGGTGGCCGTTATGCCCCGGGCCGCCCTGGCGCTGCATACACCGGACCATATTCTTCCCTTGAGCCGCATTGGCACTTTGCTGGCTTCCCTGGAATCTTCCCCATGTTAAGTACTGTCCAGGCCAAACTGCTGATCGTCGACGATCTGCCGGAAAACCTGCTGGCCCTTGAAGCGCTGATCAAGCGCGAAGACCGCCAGGTCTACAAGGCATTGAACGCCGACGAGGCCTTGTCGCTGCTGCTGGAACACGAGTTCGCCATGGCCATTCTCGACGTGCAGATGCCCGGCATGAACGGCTTTGAGCTGGCCGAGTTGATGCGCGGCACCGAAAAGACCAAGAACATTCCGATCGTGTTTGTCAGCGCCGCCGGGCGTGAGCTCAACTATGCGTTCAAGGGCTACGAAAGCGGCGCCGTGGACTTCCTGCACAAGCCGCTGGACATCCATGCGGTCAAGAGCAAGGTCAATGTGTTCGTCGACCTGTACCGCCAGAGCAAGGCGATGAAGCTGCAGGTTGAAGCCCTGGAGCAAAGCCGCCGCGAGCAGGAAGCCTTGCTCACGCGCTTGCAGGCCACCCAGGCCGAACTTGAACAAGCCGTGCGCATGCGCGATGACTTCATGTCGATCGTTGCCCATGAGGTGCGTACGCCCCTCAACGGGCTGATCCTGGAAACCCAGCTGCGCAAGATGCACCTGGCCCGGGACAACGCCGCAGCCTTCACCATGGACAAGATGCACGCCATGGTCGACCGCGATGAACGGCAGATCCAGAGCCTGATTCGCTTGATCGAAGACATGCTGGACGTGTCGCGCATCCGCACCGGCAAGCTGTCGATCCGCCCTGGGCGCTTTGACCTGACGCAACTGGTGCACAACCTGCTGGAGAATTTCGCCCCGCAAGTGGCGGCGGCCGAGTCCTCGGTGAAGTGGGTGCAGGAAGGGCCGGTGGAGGGCAACTGGGATGAGTTCCGTATCGAACAGGTGGTGTCCAACCTGCTGACCAACGCCTTGCGCTACGGCGCCAAGAGCCCGGTGGAAGTGCGAGTGTATGCCGAGCATGGCGAAGCACGGGTGGAAGTGCGCGACCACGGGATCGGCATCAGCGAAGACAACCAGAAACGGATCTTCCAGCAGTTCGAGCGGGTGTCGGCCAACCACGCGGTGGCGGGCCTGGGCCTGGGGTTGTTTATCTCCGAGCAGATTATCGCGGCCCACGGCGGTACTATCGAAGTCGAAAGCCGGATAGGCGAGGGTGCCTTGTTCCGCGTCTGCCTGCCCCAGGGGCCGCAGGCGTGAAATCAATCGTGAATCCGACGCAACCTCTGCGTGACCCTATGGTCGTATCAGCAGCAATTGACCGGACAAAGGCTTCCCATGAGTGAAGATGCGCAAGATGTGGTTCTGATCGTCGAAGATGACGAGTCGATTATGTTTGTGTTGGGTGAGTACCTGTCGGGCCTCGGTTACCGGGTATTGAAGGCGATTGATGGCGAGCAGGCATTTGAAATCCTCGCCACCAAGCCGCACCTGGACCTGATGGTCACTGACTATCGCCTGCCGGGCGGCATTTCCGGTGTGCAGATCGCGGAGCCTGCGATCAAGCTGCGACCGGAATTGAAGGTGATCTTTATCAGCGGTTACCCGCAGGAGATTCTCGACTGCAACAGCCCGATCACGCGCAATGCGCCGATCCTGGCCAAGCCGTTTGACCTGGATACGTTGCAGGAACATATCCAGCGCTTGTTGGCTTAACGCCTTGTGAAGAGGGAGCGCACTCCCTCTTCAAGCCTTGATCATTTCCCTTACCTTTGCCGTCAACAAATCAAAGGTGAATGGCTTGGTGATCATCTGCATGCCCGGGTCCAGAAAACCGCCCCTCACCGCCGCATGCTCTGCATAGCCCGTGATAAACAGCACCTTCAAGTCCGGGCGTACCTGTCGCCCGATTTCCGCCAGTTGCCGGCCATTCATGCCGGGCAGGCCGACGTCGCTGATCAGCAGGTCAATCCGCTGGCTGGACTCGATGATCGGCATGGCGCCGTCGGCATCACCGGCTTCGACAAAGGCATACCCCAGTTCACTCAGCACGGCGCTGACCAGCACCCGAACGGCCGGGTCATCCTCGACAATCAGTACCGTTTCACCGGCATTCGCGAACGGCAGCATTGCCGGGTTGACCTGTTCATCAGCCACCACCTCGCCGACAAAACGCGGCAGGAACAGGCTGACGGTGGTGCCTTGGCCCACAACGCTGTGGATCGACACATGCCCATGGGACTGGCGCGCAAACCCGTAGATCATCGACAGCCCCAGCCCGGTGCCCTGGCCGATGGGTTTGGTGGTAAAGAACGGGTCAAATGCGCGGCTGATCACGCTCTCGGGCATGCCGCAGCCGGTGTCGCTGACGCTCAGTTCCACGTAGTCGCCAGCGTTGAGGGTGCCGTAGGCTGCGGTAAAGACGCTGTCGAGGTGGCGGTTGGTGGTTTCCACCACCAGTTTGCCGCCGTTGGGCATTGCATCCCGAGCATTGATGGCCAGGTTGAGCAGGGCGCTTTCCAGTTGATTGGGGTCGACTTCGGCGGTCCATAGTTGCTCGGTCAGCCGGATGTCCAGGGTGATGCTTTCATTCAGGCTGCGTTTCAGCAGCTCACCCATCGAACTCACCAATTGGTTGATCTGTACCGGTTTTGAATCCAATGACTGGCGACGGGAAAAGGCCAGCAGGCGGTGGGTCAGGGCGGCCGCGCGGTTCGCCGACGTGACACCCAGGTCGATCAGGCTGTCGAGGTCTTCAGTGCGGCCCCGGGCGACGCGCCTTCGCAACAGTTCCAAGCTGCCGATGATGCCCGTCAGCATGTTGTTGAAGTCATGGGCGATGCCGCCGGTCAATTGGCCGACGGCTTCCATTTTCTGCGACTGGCGCAACGCTTCTTCGTTATTGCGCAGCTGAGCCGTGCGTTCCTCCACCTGTTGCTCAAGGGTTTCCAGGGTGCGTTGCAGGCGTTGCTCGCTCTGGCTCAGGTCGATCAACCGGTCGCGGGCCTCGTACTGCCGGCGGCGCCCGCGCAGCGCCGTGGTCACAAGGCTGATCAAAGTGACCGGATGGAACGGCCGCTCGAGGAACGTCACGTTGCCCAGTAACTTGCTCAGGTGTGAGGAACCGTTCTGTTCGCTGCCACCATGGTGCGTCATCAGCACAATCGGCAGGTCTGACCACGCCGGTTGTTGATGCAGGTGCGTGAGCAGCGGCTCCAGATCAATACCGCGCATGGCTTCAGCGGCAACGATCAGCAGCCCGGCGCCGTGCTCCAGCTCCTCGCAGAGCATCTGCAAATGGTTGGCGATGATGCCGTTGAAACCGGCCTCATTGAGCATCATCAATGCCAGGGAGCTGTCACGCCCCAGTGGTGCCAGGATGATCGCCCGTTCGGAGATGGCCGGTAGGCCACTCATGAACTTTCATCCTTGAGCAGCGGGTTATCGGTACCCATGTACGTCG
Source organism: Pseudomonas sp. LBUM1641 (assembly GCF_059716235.1). Taxonomy (NCBI): domain Bacteria; kingdom Pseudomonadati; phylum Pseudomonadota; class Gammaproteobacteria; order Pseudomonadales; family Pseudomonadaceae; genus Pseudomonas; species Pseudomonas sp. LBUM1641. The sequence goes on along the minus strand of NZ_CP166815.1, from coordinate 3,697,534 downwards.
GCACACCGCGCAACACACCTTGGAACGTATCCAGAGGTTCGCCGATGGTCATGCCCGTGCTGCCGATGCGGTATTCGCGAATCGTCGACTCATGGCTGCCGGTGCGTTTTTTGATGATCGAGATGGCCCGGCGAACTTTGCCGAGGGCTTCGAAGTAACGCAGCAGGATCACGGTGTCGGCCAGATAAGTGATGTCCACCGGTGCCTGCATGTCACCCACCAGGCCGTGCTGGGCGACAGTCATGAAGGTCGCGGCGCCACGGCGGTTGAGGTAAAGCAGCAGCTCGTGCATGTGCAGGATCAGCGCGTTCTCTTCCGGCATCGCGGCCTGGTAGCCGTTGATGCTGTCGATGACCACGGTCTTGATTTCGCGCTCGTCCACGCAACGGCGCACCCGATGGGAAAACTCGCCGGGAGACAACTCGGCGGCATCCACTTGTTCGATCAGCAGATTGCCGGTGGCTTGCAGAGCCTGCAGGTCGATACCCATGTTTTTCATGCGCTCGAACAGCAGGCCCAGCTCTTCATCAAAAATGAACAGCGCGGCTTTTTCGCCGCGGGCGACGGCCGCCGCGGCGAAGATCATCGAGATCAGCGATTTGCCGGTACCGGCCGGGCCCAGGATCAACGTGCTGGAACCGGTCTCGATCCCGCCGCCCAGCAATGCATCCATCTCGCGGATGCCGCTGGTCAAGGTCTGGCGGTTGTAGCCGCCACGGTGCTCGGCTGCCACCAGGCGCGGGAACACATGCACGCCGCCTTCCATGATGGTGAAGTCGTGGAAGCCACCGCGGTACTTCTGACCACGGTACTTCACAACCCGCACGCGGCGGCGTTCGGCGCCGTAGTTGGGGGTCAGTTCTTCCAGGCGAATCACGCCGTGGGCCACGCTGTGTACGGTTTTGTCGAGGGACTCGGTAGTCAGGTCATCCAGCAGCAATACGGTGGCGTCGTAGCGCACGAAGTAGTGCTTGATCGCCAGGATCTGCCGGCGGTAGCGCAGGGAGCTTTGCGCCAGCAGGCGGATTTCCGAGAGGCTGTCGATCACGACGCGGGTCGGTTTGATCCGCTCCACCACTTCAAAAATCTGTCGGGTGGCTTCACCCAGCTCAAGGTCCGAGGAGTACAGCAGGCTCTGCTGGTGTTCGGCATTGAGCAGGCTTTCCGGCGGGGTCAGTTCAAAGATGTGGATGTGTTCATCCAGGTCCCAGCCATGGGACTTGGCACCCTGGCGCAACTCGCGCTCGGTTTCCGACAGGGTGATGTACAGCGATCGTTCGCCGCTTTTTGCGCCGGCCTGGAGGAATTGCAGGGCCACGGTGGTTTTACCGGTGCCGGGTTCACCTTCCAGCAGGAACAAATGGCTACGGGAAAGCCCCCCGGCAAGAATGTCGTCCAGACCTTCAATACCGGTGGCCGCCTTTGCTGTGAACAGCTCTTTGGATGTAGACAAGAAGTGCCCTCGGGTCACAAATAAGTAGTCGGCAGCGCCGGCTGGGGCGCGCCATATTTACTTGACCGTAGCGGCGTGTGGCGGTTCAACGTTTTGTATCAATTACAGCTTCTTGCTGTACCTACAGCCCTTGTTGCAACGCCGGATCGTCCGGATTTTGCTGTTCCAGCTGGGCCAGCAACACCTGCACATTCTGCAACTGGCCGGTTTCCTTCCAGTAATTCACCAGCAAGACCCGCGCCTTGCGATTGGCCGGGTTGCGCTGAATGATCTCTTCCAACTGGCGCTGGGCGGCTTCCAGCTCCTGCTGGGCGTGCAGGGTGGTGGCGAGGTCGTAGCGGTAATCCTGATTGTTCGGTTCCAGCTCCACCGCACGGGACAGACTGAGCAACGCAAAAGCCCGCTCGCCGTGGTGCAGCAGCCACATGCCAAGGGCATGTTGCAGATAGGCCGAATCGGGGTGGGCCTGCAACTGCTTGGCCAGGAGCTGGCGGGACTCGTCGACCTTGCCTTGTTTGTCCAGCAGTTCGATTTGCGCGACCACCGCTTGCAGGTTATCCGGTTGCAGGCGCATCGCCTGTTCCAGGGCATTTTGGGCGTCGGGCAGCAACGCACTGTGAATGTACAGGCGTGCCAGCTGAATCCAGCCTTCGGGGCTCTCGGGTTGTCCCTTGAGCAACTTCACGTATTCGTCGAGCACTTGCTGCAACGGGCCGAAGTACAGGCCGAGGGTATCGGGAGAAAGCCCCAGCAAGGCATTGGCGGCGGCAAACCTGACGCTTTGCTCCGGGTCATCCAGCAATGGGCCGAGCAACAACGTGCGCTGGCCACTGGGCACCAGGCCGACGATGCTGTGAATCGCCGCCTCGCGCACCATGGGCGCGTCATTGGTGAGGTCCTTGTCTGCCAGTTTCAGGGCCTGGGGGCTGGGGTAATTGGGCAGTTCGGCATGCAGGGCGGCGCGGCGTACATCGGAGAGGTCCGGGCGGCCCAGCTGTTGATACAGCACACGGGCGGCGCCGGGTTCGCCGTTGTGCGCCTGTTTCAAGGCCTTGGTGTAACCGTGGGCGATGGCCGGCGGCACCACCACTGGCGTCGAACGGGTGAAATACCAGGTGATCAGCACAATAAACAACAGGGCGCACAGGCCGATGATGGAGTAACGGCGTGACTTTGACATGCAGGCGTCCGAAAGCTTGGCAGCTAGTGCAAAGCCATCAGCTTCGGTCAGGTCACCGCGAGTGTCAAACCCGCATCATGTCAGCACGAACTCAATCGGCTCAAGGGCCGGCGGCAGCTCGGTTTCTCCGAGGGCCGCAAGTATCTCGCGCTCCAGGGTGCGGACGATGGCGTTGCAGGGCAGGTCGTTTTCGTCGAAGCCGAAGGGGTCTTCGAGGTCGTCGCCGATTTCATCCAGGCCGAAGAAGGTGTAGCTGACGATGGCGGTAAATACCGGCGTCAGCCAGCCCAGCGGCTCGGCCATGGCGAAGGGCAGCAGAATGCAGAACAGGTAGATGGTGCGGTGCAGCAGCAGGGTGTAGGGGAACGGCAGTGGCGTGTGTTTGATTCGCTCGCACGAGGCCTGGACCTGGCTCAGGCCGTATAGCCGGGTTTCGAGTTGGGTGTAGCGCCAGTCGCTGATGTGGCCTTGTTCGGCGAGTTTCGAGCAGCGGGCGCCGAGGTCTTGCAGGATGCTGTCGGGGGAGGTTGGGGTGGCTGGGCTTGGGGTTGACCCACGGTTTGATCGCCTGGGCTTCGTCTTCCAGGCGCAGGCGGGCGATCAGGCCGTGGGCGAAGCCGCACAGGCCGCGTAGTACGGCTTCTCGGTCGGTGGGGGTGAGGATTTGGGTTTCGCGGATCAGTGAGCGTATTTCGATGATCATCTGGCCCAGTTGTTTGCGGCCTTCCCACCAGCGGTCGTAGCAGGCGTTGTTGCGAAAGCTCATGAAGATCGACAGTGACAGGCCGAGGAGGGTGAAGGGTGTGGCGTTGACCTTGGAGAAGTAGGCTGGGTGCAGGGTTTCTACCAGCACGATGACGGAGGCCAGGAGGGTGACCAGCAAGCTGCGCAGGGCGATGCGCTTGGCGATTGAGCCCTTCAGGGAGAACAGGATGCCGAGCAGGTTGGGTTTGGGACGGACGATCATGGGCGGGCTTCTTGGGTGGCGCAGGCTGTCAGGTTAGAAGCCTGTTTGCGTTGCGTCCAATTGCTTGTGCTGACTGGGTGATTGGTGGGGTCTATCGTCGGGGCTTTGAGTGTACATATCCGTTATTTAGGTAACGGCCGCTTATGGTTCCGCTCTTACAGCGGGTCACTTTTGGCAAACGCCCGGAATGCCGGCCCAGCCAAAAGTAACCAAAAGGTCTTTGCCCCACCACTCGGTGCCTCGCCTGGGCTCGGCATGCCCGCACTCCGGCCATCGTGGTTGACGGGGCCCGCAGATCAAAATCAAAAGCGAGAGCACAGCGGCGTACAGGCCGGCTTGAGTGGTAAAAGCGAAAGCAAAGCTGCTTTTCTGTAGGAGCGAGCTTGCTCGCGAAAAACCTGAGACCGCCGCGTTCATCCAGAATGCCCGCGTCATCGTTAACGACCTTCGCGAGCAAGCCCGCTCCCACATTTGGACCGTGCCCGCTTTAGCTTCTGATTTTGCTGTTGCTTCACCACACTCAAGCCGGCCTGTAGGCCGCTGTGCTCTTGATCTGCTTTTGATCTTGATCTTAGGCGCCCCGTTAAACCACGCTGGCCGAACGCAGGCAGTACGGAGCGGGTAAACCGGCAGGACGCCGGTTTAGCCGCGACGGGGCAGGGACGCCCCGTCGCGGCGGCCCGCTTCGTGCTGCCGGAGCTGAGGGCACACCGAGCCTAGGCGAGGAGCCGAGTGGTGGGGCAAGAGCGTTTTGCTTACTTTTGCGCTGTTCAAAAGTGAGCCGCTGTAAGAGCGGAACCAATCGAAGCCGTTACCCAAATAACGGATATACACCCAAACCTCACCCAAAAAACAAAACCCCATTGGCCAAACCAGTCAACCAAGTTGAAAGCTTTGACCATTGCCCACCCCCCCCTCTAGAGCGACTATTTCACCGGTCTACGTACCCATCCTGAAAATAAAAACCACACAGGGATTTGAAGCGATGCGTGATTACTCGGCTGCCACCACCCAGTTCAACTACCAACACACCGTTGACGCCGCCTTGTCGGGCAACCTGCAGGCCCTCAACGCCTGCGTCGAATGCTGCGACCGCCACGCCTTACCCGGCCGCATCGCGCTGTTCTGGGAGGGCAAGGACGGCCGCAGTGCCACGTCCACCTTCACCCAATTACAGGACCAGGCCGCCCGCTTCGCCAACTTCCTCCTGGCCCAAGGCGTCAATCGAGGCGACAAGGTGGCAGGCCTCCTGCCACGCACCGCCGAGTTACTGATAGTGGTACTCGCCACCTGGCGCATCGGCGCGGTCTATCAGCCGCTGTTCACTGCCTTCGGCCCCAAGGCCATCGAACACCGCCTGAATAGCTCCGGCGCAGCATTGGTGGTCACTGACGCCGTGAACCGCCCCAAGCTCAATGAAGTGGCCGACTGCCCAACCATCGTCACCGTCGCCGGCCCCAACGGCGAAGGCATCGTGCGCGGCGATTTCAGCTTCTGGGCCGAACTGCCCAACTATTCCAACACCTGCGAACCCGTATTGCTGGGCGCCGACGACCCGTTCCTGCTGATGTTCACCTCCGGCACCACCGGCCCGTCGAAATCCCTGGCAGTACCGCTCAAGGCAATCGTGGCCTTCCAGAGCTACACCCGCGACGCCGTCGACCTGCGCCCCGAAGACGCATTCTGGAACGTCGCCGATCCGGGCTGGGCCTATGGCATCTATTTCGGCGTGACCGGCCCCTTGTCCATGGGCCACCCGATCACCTTCTACGACGGCCCGTTCACCCTCGAAAGCACTTGCCGCGTCATCAACAAATACGGGATCACCAACCTCACCGGATCGCCCACGGCCTACCGCATGCTGATCGCCGGCGGCGAGCAGTTCGCCAAGTCGATCAAGGGCAAGCTGCGCATTGTCAGCAGCGCCGGCGAGCCGTTGAACCCGGAAGTGATCCGCTGGTTTGCCGACAACCTCGGCGTGACCATCCACGACCACTACGGCCAGACCGAGTTGGGCATGGTGCTGTGCAATCACCACGGCCTGGAACACCCGGTGCACGTCGGCTCTGCCGGCTTTGCCTCGCCAGGCCACCGCATCGTGGTGCTGGACGACAACCATCAGGAACTGCCCGCCGGCCAACCAGGCATCCTCGCCATCGACCGCGAACAATCGCCGATGTGCTGGTTCGCCGGCTACGACGGGGTCAAGACCAAAGCCTTCGTCGGCAAGTACTACCTCAGCGGCGACACCGTGGAGCTGAACCCCGATGGCAGCATCAGCTTTGTCGGGCGCAGTGACGATGTGATCACCACTTCCGGTTACCGCGTCGGCCCATTCGATGTGGAAAGTGCGTTGATCGAGCATCCGGCGGTGGTGGAGGCGGCAGTGGTGGGCAAGCCATGCCCGGAACGCACCGAGATCGTCAAAGCCTTTGTGGTGCTCAGCGAGCAATACCGCGCCGAGCCGGCCCTGGCCGAGGAGCTGCGCCAGCACGTGCGCAAGCGCCTGGCGGCTCACTCGTACCCACGGGAAATCGAATTTGTCAGCGAGCTGCCCAAGACCCCGAGCGGCAAGTTGCAACGCTTCATTTTGCGTAATCAGGAAATTGCCAAGGCCCAGGCGGCCACGGCGTGACCCATTCTTCAAGGAAACAGTGATGCAGATTGAGAACAAGGTTTTTCTGGTCAGCGGCGGCGCTTCAGGCCTCGGCGCGGCAACGGCCGAGATGCTCGTAGCCGCCGGTGCCAAGGTGATGCTGGTGGACCTGAACGCCGACGCCGTCGCCGCCCAGGCTGAAAAGCTCGGTGAGCAAGCGCGAAGCGTGGTCGCGGATATCAGCCAGGAAGCCGCGGCGGAAGCGGCAGTGCAGGCCACGGTTGCGGCCTTTGGTGGTTTGCATGGGCTGGTCAACTGCGCCGGTGTGGTTCGCGGCGAGAAAATCCTTGGCAAAAATGGCCCTCACGTTCTGGCCAACTTCGCCCAGGTGATCAACGTCAACCTGATCGGCAGTTTCAACCTGCTGCGCCTGGCTGCGGCGGCTATCGCTGAAACCGAGGCCAATGCCGATGGCGAGCGCGGTGTGATCATCAACACCGCATCAGTGGCAGCGTTTGACGGCCAGATTGGCCAGGCCGCCTATGCCGCCTCCAAGGGCGCGATCGCCAGCCTGACCCTGCCTGCCGCCCGTGAACTGGCGCGCTACGGGATTCGGGTGATGACCATTGCCCCCGGTATTTTCGAAACCCCGATGATGGCCGGCATGACCCCGGAAGTGCGTGAGTCCCTCGCCGCCGGCGTGCCATTCCCGCCGCGCCTGGGCAAGCCAGGCGAGTACGCCGCGCTGGTGCGGCATATCATTGAAAACAGCATGCTCAACGGCGAGGTGATCCGTCTCGACGGTGCCTTGCGCATGGCAGCCAAATAAGGAGATTTTCATGACTGATCCCATCGTTATTGTCAGCGCAGTACGCACCCCAATGGGCGGGTTCCAGGGCGACCTCAAGGGCCTGACCGCCCCGCAACTGGGGGCTGCGGCGATTCGTGCAGCGGTCGAGCGTGCCGGTATCGCCACCGATGCGGTGGATGAAGTGCTGTTCGGTTGCGTACTGCCCGCCGGCCTCGGCCAGGCGCCTGCACGTCAGGCCGCTCTAGGCGCCGGCCTGGATAAATCGACCCGTTGCACCACCCTCAACAAGATGTGCGGTTCGGGCATGGAAGCTACGATCCTGGCCCATGACTCGTTGCTGGCGGGCAGTGTGGAGGTGGTTATCGCCGGCGGCATGGAGAGCATGTCCAACGCGCCGTACCTGCTGGACCGCGCCCGCAGCGGTTACCGCATGGGCCACGGCCGGGTGCTCGACCACATGTTCCTCGACGGCCTTGAAGACGCTTACGACAAGGGCCGCCTGATGGGCACCTTTGCCGAAGACTGCGCCGAGCACAACGGCTTTTCCCGTGAAGCCCAGGACGCGTTTGCCATTGCGTCCCTGACCCGTGCGCAACAGGCGATCACCGACGGTAACTTCATCGCCGAAATCGTTCCGGTGCAGGTCACCGTGGGCAAGGAACAGAAAACCATCACTCACGACGAGCAACCACCAAAAGCCAAGCTGGACAAGATCGCCACCTTGAAGCCAGCCTTCCGCGAAGGCGGCACGGTGACGGCGGCCAACTCCAGTTCGATTTCCGATGGTGCGGCGGCGTTGTTGCTGATGCGCGAATCTGAAGCGCAGAAGCGCGGGCTCAAGCCGCTGGCGGTGATCCATGGCCACGCAGCATTTGCCGATGAGCCAGGCCTGTTCCCGGTCGCGCCGGTGGGGGCGATCCGCAAGCTGATGAGCAAGACGGGCTGGAACCTCGACGAAGTCGACCTGTTTGAAATCAACGAAGCCTTTGCCGTGGTCAGCCTGGTGACCATGAGCAAGCTGGAAATTCCCCACAGCAAGGTCAACATCCACGGCGGCGCCTGTGCCCTGGGCCATCCGATCGGCGCGTCCGGCGCGCGGATCCTGGTGACCCTGCTCTCGGCCCTGCGCCAGAAAGGCCTCAAGCGCGGCGTTGCGGCGATCTGCATCGGCGGCGGTGAAGCCACGGCCATGGCCGTTGAATGCCTGTATTAAGGAACACCTATGCTCCCAAATGACGAACAACTGCAAATCAGCGAAGCCGCCCGGCAATTTGCCCAGGAACGGCTCAAGCCGTTCGCCGCCGAGTGGGACCGCGAGCATCGCTTTCCCAAGGAAGCCATTGGCGAAATGGCCGAGCTGGGCTTTTTCGGCATGCTGGTCCCGGAACAGTGGGGCGGTTGCGACACCGGCTACCTGGCCTACGCCATGGCCCTGGAAGAGATCGCCGCCGGCGACGGTGCCTGCTCGACCATCATGAGCGTACACAACTCGGTGGGCTGCGTGCCGATCCTCAAGTTCGGCAACGATCAACAGCGAGAACAGTTCCTCAAGCCCTTGGCCAGCGGGGCGATGCTCGGGGCGTTTGCCTTGACCGAGCCCCAGGCCGGTTCCGACGCCAGCGGCCTGAAAACCCGGGCCCGTCTGGAGGGCGATCACTACGTGTTGAATGGCTGCAAGCAGTTCATCACCTCCGGGCAAAACGCCGGGATCGTGATTGTGTTTGCGGTTACCGATCCGGCTGCCGGCAAGCGCGGTATCAGCGCCTTTATCGTGCCCACCGACTCGCCGGGCTACAGCGTGGCGCGGGTCGAGGACAAACTCGGTCAGCACGCCTCCGACACCTGCCAGATTCTGTTTGAAGACCTGAAGGTGCCGGTGGCCAACCGTTTGGGTGAGGAGGGCGAAGGCTACCGGATCGCCCTGGCCAACCTCGAAGGCGGGCGCGTCGGCATTGCTTCGCAAGCGGTGGGCATGGCGCGGGCGGCGTTCGAGGCCGCTCGGGATTACGCCCGCGAGCGGGAAAGCTTCGGCAAGCCGATCATCGAGCACCAGGCCGTGGCCTTCCGCCTGGCAGACATGGCGACCCAAATTGCAGTCGCCCGGCAGATGGTGCATTACGCTGCCGCCCTGCGTGACAGCGGCAAACCGGCGCTGGTGGAGGCCTCCATGGCCAAGCTGTTTGCTTCGGAAATGGCCGAAAAGGTCTGTTCGGCAGCCTTGCAAACCCTCGGCGGTTACGGTTACCTGAGCGACTTTCCCCTGGAGCGGATCTACCGCGATGTGCGGGTCTGCCAGATTTACGAAGGCACCAGCGATATTCAACGCATGGTCATTTCACGCAATCTCTGAGGAGTATCTATGAGTTACGAAACCATTTTGCTGGACGTCCAGGGCCGTGTGGGGCTGATCACCCTCAATCGCCCGCAAGCGCTGAACGCCCTGAACGCGCAGCTGGTCAGCGAGCTGAACCAGGCGCTGGACAGCCTCGAAGCCAACCCGGAAATCGGCTGCATCGTACTTACTGGCTCGAAAAAGGCCTTTGCCGCCGGCGCCGACATCAAGGAAATGGCCGAGCTGACCTACCCGCAGATTTACCTCGACGACCTGTTCAGCGACAGCGATCGCGTGGCCAACCGCCGCAAGCCGATCATCGCCGCAGTCAACGGTTTCGCCCTGGGCGGCGGTTGTGAACTGGCCTTGATGTGCGACTTCATCCTGGCCGGTGATAACGCCAAGTTTGGCCAGCCGGAAATCAACCTCGGTGTGCTGCCGGGCATGGGCGGCACCCAGCGCCTGACCCGCGCCGTGGGCAAGGCCAAGGCCATGGAAATGTGCCTGACCGGGCGCTTTATCGATGCCGTGGAAGCGGAGCGCTGCGGGATTGTTGCGCGGATCGTGCCGGCAGATGAACTGCTGGATGAAGCACTGAAAGTTGCAACCCTGATCGCCAGCAAGTCGGTGCCCATCAGCATGATGGTCAAGGAAAGCGTCAACCGCGCGTTTGAAGTGAGCCTGTCGGAAGGCGTGCGCTTTGAGCGCCGGGTGTTCCATGCGGCGTTTGCCACACTGGATCAGAAGGAAGGCATGGCGGCCTTTGTGGCCAAGCGTGCGCCGGAGTTCAAGGACAAATAAACACTGTCCTGAAACGCTGAAGATCAAAAATGTGGGAGCGGGCTTGCTCGCGAAGACGGTGTTACAGTCACCCGATGTATCGACTGATCCACGCCCTTCGCGAGCAAGCCCGCTCCCACATTGGTTCTGCGAAATAGCTGTTACAGCTGGTAGTTTTTCAACTCTCTGGCAATCACCATCCGCTGAATCTCGCTGGTGCCTTCGTAAATCTGGGTAATCCGCGCATCCCGGTAGTAACGCTCCACCGGGTAATCCTCCAGATACCCATAACCCCCATGGATCTGCATCGCCGACGAGCAGACCTTCTCGGCCATTTCCGACGCGAACAGTTTGGCCTGGGACGCTTCCGACAGGCACGGCTTGCCCGCACTGCGCAACCGCGCGGCATGCAGGATCAGCAGGCGCGCTGCATTCAGGCGGGTTTGCATGTCGGCCAGCATATTCGCCACGCTCTGATGCTCAATGATCGCCTTGTCGAACTGCACGCGGTCACGGGCGTAGGCCAGCGCGGCTTCAAAGGCGGCACGGGCGATGCCCAGCGCCTGGGCGGCAATCCCGATGCGTCCGCCTTCGAGATTGGACAGGGCGATGGCCAGGCCTTTGCCGCGTTCGCCGAGCAGGTTGGCTTCGGGCACGGTGCATTGGTTGAGGGTGACGGCGCAGGTGTCGGAGGCACGAATGCCCATTTTGTGTTCGGTGCGGTCCACCACGAAGCCTGGGGTGTCGGTGGGCACCAGGAACGCCGAGATGCCTTTCTTGCCCAGGTCCGGGTCGGTCACCGCAAACACGATCGCCAGCTTGGCGCGTTTGCCGTTGCTGACAAATTGCTTGGCGCCGTTGATCACCCATTGGCCGTCCCGCAGTTCGGCGCGGGTGCGCAGGTTGTGTGCTTCGGAACCGGCCTGGGGTTCGGTCAGGCAGAAGCACCCGATGGCCTGGCCGCTGGCAAGTTCCGCCAGCCAGGTTTCCTTTTGTGCTTGTGAGCCGTAGTTGAGGATTGGCCCGCAACCGACTGAATTATGGATACTCATCAGCGCGCCGGTGGCGCCGTCACCGGCGGAAATCTCTTCCACCGCCAGGGCGTAGGCCACGTAGTCGACGTAGGTGCCGCCCCATTCTTCGGGCACGACCATGCCCAGTAAACCCAACTCGCCCATCTTGGCGACCAACCCATCATCGATCCAGCCGGCTTTTTCCCAGGCCTGGGCGTGGGGCGCGATTTCGCCACGGGCAAAGTCCCGGGCCATGTCGCGGATCATCACTTGTTCTTCAGTAAATTCAATGTCTTGCATGGCTTAGTTCCCGTTCTTGTCGAAGTCGCGGAAGAAGCTTTCGACATGATCAGCCTCCAACGCCTGAAGGGTTGGAGGGTTCCAGCGAGGGGTTTTGTCCTTGTCGATCAACAGGGCGCGCACGCCTTCGATCAGGTCGCCACGGTTGAACCACTGGCGATCCAGGTGCAACTCCAGGGCAAAGCACTGCTCCAGTGGCAGGTGGCGCCCGCGGCGCAGCATCTGCAGGGTCACGGCCATGGCCAGGGGCGAGCGGGTTTGCATCAGGCTGGCGGTGGTCAGTGCCCAGTCATGGCTGTCGGCGACGGTGACTTGCTGCAATTGCTCGACGATGCTCGGCACATCCGGCAAGGCAAAGAAGTGGTCGATGGCCGGGCGCAGCGCCGCCAGTGGGGCGTCAGGCAGTTGCTGCACGGCCAGGCTGGCCAGCACGCCCTGTAGATCCTTGAGCGGTGAGTCGTGCCATGTCAGGCGGTCGAGCCGCTGATCGAGCTCGGTTAACTTGGCGCTGTCCAGGTACCAGTCTGCAAGCCCGCAATACAGGGCGTCGGCAGCGCGAATCTGCACGCCGGTCACGCCAAGGTAGATTCCCAGTTCGCCGGGAATACGCGGCAGGAAATAGCTGCCGCCTACGTCAGGGAAGTAACCGATGGCCACTTCAGGCATTGCCAGGCGGCTGCGTTCAGTGACCACCCGCAGGTCGGCGCCTTGCACCAGGCCCATGCCGCCGCCGAGGACGAAGCCGTCCATCAGCGCCAGGACCGGTTTGCGGTAGTTGTGGATGGCCAGGTCGAGGGCGTATTCCTCGACGAAGAAATCTTCGTGGAGTGTGTCGCCGTTCTTGAAGCTGTCGTACAGCGAGCGAATGTCGCCGCCGGCGCAAAAGGCTTTTTCACCGGCGCCGCGCAACACCACGGCATGCACCGCTGGGTCGTCCTCCCAGGCCTGCAAATGCCGGCTGAGGCTACGGACCATGTCCAGGGTAATGGCGTTAAGGCCGGCGGGGCGATTGAGGGTCAGGTGGCCTATGTGGTTGCGTACCTGCGCCAGGACCTCGTCGTGCACGACCTCGGCGCTGCTTGCTTCGGATGAAACCTGAGCAGTCATCTCTAACTCCCTGCTTTTATTGTTCTTTATCAAGATGTTCGCGGGCGAACCATCTCGCGATCGTAACAGTGCAAATTTGCCCAGTACAAGTCGGAATCATGCAGGTCGTTTTTGCATTTATGCCCTAGGGACGATGCTGGCCCTAACGTTGGAAAACCGCGCCGATCGTCCGCCGCCGTGCATACCGCTCGCTGGCCTGGATCAGTTCTTCCAGCTCCTGCGGCGTCACGTCCAGGAACTGCTCGCGCTCGGCCAGTGCCTGCTTGAGGTCTTCGGCGCTGATGCCGGGGTTTTCGATGGCCGTTGGCAGGAAGTTCGGTGCAGCGGGTTCGCTGGCTCCCTTGGGGTATCGCGTGCGCGTTGCGTTGTTATAGGCCAGGGCGCAGGCCAGCAAGGCAGCGGCGCCCAGCATCACGGCGCCCAGTTCGTGCCAGCCGATGGAAATCGATGCGGGATCAGCCAACACCAGGCTCATCGCCAGCCCGCCTGCCGGAGGGTGCAGGCAGCGCAGCCAGCAGATCAGGATGACCGTCATCCCGGCCGCCAGGCACGCGCTGCCCAACGTACGTCCCAGCACCCGCGCCACCAGCAGGGCAACGACCCCGGCGCACAGGTAGCTGCCAATAATCGACCAGGGCTGGGCCAATGCACCGGATGACACGGCAAACAGCAGAACCGCCGAGGCTCCCAGCGGGCCTATGAGGTGCAGGGCCACCTCCATACCAAACACTTGGGCGCACACCCAGACACTGAACAGCGTGCCCATGGACATGCCAATGGCGGCACGGCTCCATTCGGCAGGACGGGTATTGATGGCAGCAGGTAACCAGCGAGCGAGCATTGACAGACGATCCATAAAAAACGGGCGAAAAAAAAGGCTTGCCTGGTTTCCCGGAAAAGCCCTTCAAAAAAACAGTTCCTGCATTGGGGGGAGGAACCTGTGCAGTGTGCCCATCGGACAAGGTTGCTGCAATTGCATATTAATGCGGATCAAGTGCAGTATTTTTGCAGTTAACCACTCAGCCAAAGGGTATCAGCCGGGTTGGCGGCGGCAGGTGGCTGCTGATCTTGCCCAGCACCCGATCATTGGTTTCCTCGTTGATCAGCAGGTTCTGTACGTTTTCCCGCAGTGAGGGATCGTTGGCCAGAGGCCCCTTGAGTACTACCAGTGCATCGCGCAATCCCATGAGCCGATCCAGTTTGGGTAGCGGGAGGTAACCCACATTTACGTTGTCCAGAGATAAACACGCAACAGCTTCAGAGATTGAGGGGGCTTGCAATCGATGGTCGGACACAGAACATTCCTTTAAATGAAATAAACGGCAGGGCTGAGTGCTGTTTAAAACTTATTTATTGTTATTGCGGCTGTTTATTTAAAGCGGGATAAGTCGTGATTGATGGCTTACTGCTATGTTCTTCGTATTTCTAGAGATCGTCACAGGAAGGCCCTAGACCAAGCCTTTGAAACTCTGAAAATAACTGGCAGGTGGTAATTAATTAACCCACTTGGCAGGCGAGTCTACAGTCGGGGACATGGAGCGGGAAGGGATGTTGCATCGGTAGTTGCGGATAGGTGCGTAGGATCTTTCTCGATAGTTAATATATGGAAAGTTTCAAAGTTGAATGGAGAAAGAAGTTTCTTACGTACACTTGGACTTATAACTACGGAAAGTACTGGCGAGGGATAAGCGGTCTACGCCGCTTATCCCGCACCCAGTATCAAGGTTGCGCGGTTTTGATCAAATGCAGCAGCACGTAGGGGTTCTTGTCGAACTCACCAGTCAGCACCGGTTGCAGTGAGCGAAAGCGCGGGTCGCTCAACCCCTCATAGTCCGACTGGCTCATGATCAGCCAGGCCGGTGCCTGGATCGGCGCCAGATCGGCGGGCAGCTGGGTAAACAACGGTACCCGGTCGCAATCGAGGTTGACCATGAACTTGATGGCCTTGGCGTCCTTTCCGAGCGCATGCAGTACCAGCGGTGCCGGTTGTTGCTGGGTCAGTGCGTGGGCCTGGAGGGTAAAGGTGCGCGTGTCATACAGGCGGCGCTCGAGCGGCTCGACCATCACGATATACGCCAACCACACTGCCAATACCGCTGCGAAGGCCGGGCCCAGGTAGCGAAGGCGCCGGTTGAACAGAAAGCCCAAGGTCAGCGTCTGGAGTGCGATGAGGATCCCGAACACCGGGTTGAGGCTGCCGATCTGCTCAGGAAAGCGATGGCGCGCCACGAACAAACCTGCGATCAGTAGCCCCGGAATCACCGTCCACAGCGCCAGCATCAGCCAGCGCAGCCCGGCGAACAGTTTTCCCCGTGCTACCTGGAATGGGTACGCCGCGATGATCGCCGCCATGGGCAGCATCGGCAGCACATAGCGGGCTTTTTTCGCCTGGGGCACGGACAAGCCGATCATCACGATCAAGCCGGCGGCAAGGCAGTACAGCACCAGTTTCAGCGCAGGGCCTTTGTCCTCGCGACCGCCAGCCGCCACCGCAAGCAGTGCCAGCACGGCCAGCGGGTACGCCGGCGCGTAGTTGCCCAGTGAACTGCTGAAGTAATACAGCACGCTGCCGGAGCCTTCGGTGCCGTCCATGCGGCCGAGGAACTGCATGCGGATCACGTCCTGCATGAAGGTTTCACCACCGCTGAGCTTGGCCAGCAACAACAACAGGCCGACGCACGCCGCCAGCAACGCCAACGCCAACAGGCCAAAACTGAACAACTGCCGCCATTGACGATTGATCAGGTAATAGCTGCACAACATGCCCGTGGGAATTACCAGACCGATCGGCCCACGGATCGCAAACCCCAGGATCAACAGCAGAAACAGCCAATGCAGACGACGGCAGGCGCCGAAATGGTCATGGGCATAACCCAGGTAAAACACCGCCAGGGCCACTGCGGCCAGCATCTGGTCAAGTGACACCGCCCGGGTTTCGCTGATGAAGGTACTGCTGAGCAGCATCACCGCGATGCTCAGCAGCGCCCAGCGCCGGGAGTAGGGCGCTGTCAGTCGGTAGACCAGCACCACGATCAGCGCTGAAGCAATGGCCGTCGGCAACCAGGCCGTCAGGCTGGTGACCTGCCCCAGGGGCAAGGACAGCAGCCAGGTCAGCAGCGTCGAAGTGGCCAGGTAATCGGCGTAAGGCTGGCCATACGTCGTCGGGAAGAATCCCGGCCCATGGCGCAGCATCTCCTGGGCGAACAGCACGAAGCGCGAATCAAAGCCGATGATCGCCTGGTTCCAGTTGCCCGCGATAAACAGGATCAGTGCCAGGAGCCCCAGTACCCATGAGTGTCGGCGGATCGTCGGGTTGAGCAGGGGCGGATGAACTTTGTCCACGTCTTAGGCTTCCTCGGCCTGAGGCGCCCAGTTTTGCTGGGGGATCGGCAACTGGCAGGATTCGCCGCGGCCCATCGGGAAGTACTGGATGCCTTTGCGCGCCAGGCGCTCGCCGTCGTACAGGTTGCGACCGTCGAAGATCACCGGGGTTTTCAGACGCTGCTGGATCAAGTCGAAGTCCGGTGCCTTGAACTGCTGCCATTCGGTGCAAATGATCAAGGCGTCGGAGCCGCTCAAGGTCGATTCCGGGGTACCCATCAGCATCAGGCGCGGGTCATCGCCGTAGATACGCTGGGTTTCCTGCATCGCTTCCGGGTCGAACGCGCGCACATTGGCGCCGGCAGCCCACAGGGCTTCCATCAGCACCCGGCTGGGTGCGTCGCGCATGTCGTCGGTATTGGGTTTGAACGCCAGGCCCCACAAGGCGAAGGTCTTGCCCCGCAGGTCGCCCTTGAAGAACGCGTTGGCACGCTCGAACAGCTTGCTCTTCTGGCGCTGGTTGATGGCTTCCACGGCTTCCAGCAGGTCGCTGGAGCAGTTGGCCGCTTTTGCGCTGTGGATCAGGGCACGCATGTCCTTGGGGAAGCACGAACCGCCATAACCGCAGCCCGGGTAGATAAAGTGGTAGCCGATACGCGAGTCGGCACCAATGCCCAGGCGCACGGCTTCGATGTCCGCGCCGAGGTGTTCGGCCAGTTCAGCGATCTGGTTGATGAAGCTGATCTTGGTGGCCAGCATGCAGTTGGCGGCGTACTTGGTCAGTTCGGCGCTGCGCAGGTCCATGAAGATGATGCGGTCGTGGTTGCGGTTGAACGGTGCATACAGCTCGCGCATCACCTCGCGCACTTCTTCGCGTTCGCAACCGATGACGATACGGTCCGGGCGGCGGCAGTCGGCGACGGCCGAGCCTTCCTTGAGGAATTCCGGGTTGGAGACGATATCGAAGTCCAGGTGGCGGCCCGCAATGCGCAGGGCTTTTTCCATGTGGGCGCGCAAGGTGTCGCCGGTGCCGACAGGCACGGTGGATTTTTCCACCAGGATCACTGGGTCGATCCGGTGACGGGCCACCGCATCGCCTACCGACAGCACGTATTTCAAGTCGGCCGAGCCGTCTTCGTCCGAAGGCGTGCCCACGGCGATGAACAGCACTTCGCCGTGTTCGACCGCGAGTTTTTCGTCATAGGTAAACGTCAGGCGTCCGCCTTCGAGGTTTTCCTTGACCATCGCCGCCAGGCCCGGCTCGAAAATGCTCACGTGGCCCTGTTGCAGCAACTTGACCTTGTTCTCGTCTACGTCCATGCAGATGACATCGTGACCGACTTCGGCCAATACAGTGGCCTGCACCAGACCGACGTAACCACTACCAAATACACTGATTTTCATGGGGCATTCCTGGGACTTGTAGTGCTAGCACGACGAGAGTTGATAGTCAGGACTCCGAGAATGACCAAGGCCACCCCCGCAGTTTTTGAAAGCGAAAAATGTTCGTTGAACACCGGCAGGCTGGCGGCCAGCAGGTAGACCAACGCGTAGCTGATGCTGAGCAGCGAGTAGGCGCGCCCCAGCGGTAAATCTTTCAGGGCGCCGAGCCAGCAGAGCATCGACAGGGCATAGGCGATGATCGCCAGGATCACCACGCTCAGTGCGCCGAGGTCTATGGCGCCGGTGTCGAGTGCTGTCAGCCATTCAGTGGGCAGCGGCAGGCGCGTCATGCTCCAGCGCATGCCCAACTGGGCACCGCTGACCAATGCAACGCTGCCCAGGGCCAGGGCAAAACCGCGAGCGCGACTCATACCTGACGCCCCAGCAGCACCACACCGGCAATCACCAGCAGCACACCGAACCAGTGGCGGCCATCGATGTGTTCATGGAACACAAAGCGCGCCACCAGGGTGACCAGTACAAAGTTGAGGCTGAGCATCGGGTAGGCGATGCCGACTTCCAGGCGTTGCAGCACCAGCAGCCACACCAGCAAACCCAGGCCCAGGCACACCAGCGCCGACCACAGCCACGGCGAGCGCAGCTTCAAGGCCCAGCCGTCGGGCTGGTCACGCCAGCCTTCCACGGCAAACTTCTGGGACACCTGGCCCATGCAGGTCAGCAGGCACGCACCTAACAACAGCAGCAGAGTGGTCATGGCGCGCTCTGCGGGTAGATCAAAATCACGATATTGCCCTGCTCGTAACGCTTGCCG
Source organism: Pseudomonas sp. LBUM1641 (assembly GCF_059716235.1). Taxonomy (NCBI): domain Bacteria; kingdom Pseudomonadati; phylum Pseudomonadota; class Gammaproteobacteria; order Pseudomonadales; family Pseudomonadaceae; genus Pseudomonas; species Pseudomonas sp. LBUM1641. The sequence goes on along the minus strand of NZ_CP166815.1, from coordinate 3,679,459 downwards.
TCTTTAGGCAGCAGGTCAACTTCCTGGCGTTCGTCGTCACCTTTGACCCGCATCACCACGCCCACCGAACCTTGTTTGCGCGCATCGCTCATCCATTGCTGGACGCTGGCGGCATCGATCTTGCGGTAAGCGGTGTCCGGGAAGGCGATACCGTATTTCACTTCGCCAACGGTGTTGTAGAGCATCACTTCAGGCCGCTGCAGGCGCCACGACAAGGCCGATGCAGCGCCGAGGTCGTTGCTCAGCAACGCAGTGGTCGGCTGCAGTTCCTGGAGGTGATCGATGATGAACTGGTCCGGGGTCTTGTTATAAACCACCGAGTGCGGCAACGCGGCCGGCACCAGCGCCACCAGCAACCAACTGCCAACCACCGGCGCGGCCCACATCTGCAACGGGCGGGCGGCTTGCAGCAGGTTGGCGAGGATCCAGCCGAACAGGAACACGAACACCAGCACCAGGCTCAGGGTTTCCTGACCGTGCTCATACACCGGCTTCTTCAACTGGAACCAGGTCAGGGCGAGCAGGCCCAGCACGCCGATGATCAGGTTCAGCCAGCCGTTGATGCGCAATACGCGGCCACGGGCCTGGCCCAGTTTGTTTGCCAGGGTATGCCCCATCAACAACGCCAGAGGCAGCAGGCACGGCATGATGTAGGACGGCAGTTTGCCTTTGGCCAGGCTGAAGAACGCCAGCGGCATCAGCAGCCACAGCAGCAGGAAGCCGATGTTGGCACTGCGCTTTTCCAGCCACGCCTGTTTCACGGTGGACGGCAGCAACGCCATCCACGGCAGGCTGAACGCGACCAGCAGCGGCAGGTAGTACCAGAACGGCTCGGCATGTTGCGCGTCGTCCCCGGCAAAGCGCTGGATGTGCTCGTGCCAGAAGAAGAAGTTCCAGTAATCCGGTTCCTGGGCATGCACCATCAGGGCCCAGGGCAGGCTCACGAGAATCGCCACGGCCACGGCCACCAGGCCATAGGTGAGCAGTTCACGGAAGCGTTTTTGCCAGAGCATGTAGGGCAGGGCAATCAACACCGGCAACAACCAGGCGAGGAAGCCCTTGGTCATGAAGCCCATGCCGCAGGCGAACCCGAGCAAGGCCCACGACCACAAGCGGCCACGGGTCGTGGTGCTGTCGAAACAGAACCACAGCGCGGCGCCGGTCAGGTTGACCCAGAAGGTGAACTGCGGATCGAGGTTGGCATAGCCCGCCAGGAACGCGACGCTGACGAAACTCATGTACAGCACGGCGCTGACCAGGCTCTTGCGCGGGTCGTTCCACAAACGCCGGGCCACGCAGTACACCAGCAGGATGCTCAAGCCGGTGCTCAAGGCCGAGGCGAAACGCACGCCGAACAGGTTCTGGCCGAAGATCGCCTGGCCCAGCGCGATCATCCAGTAGCCGGCCGCAGGCTTCTCGAAGTAGCGAATCCCCATGAAGTGCGGCGAGGCCCATTTGCCGGTCAGCAGCATTTCCTGGCTGATCTGCGCATAGCGGGTTTCGTCGGGAATCCATAGGCCATGGGTGGCCAACGGGATCAGGTAGAACACCCCGAAAGCCAGCAGGAGCAGGGGCAGGGCCCAGCGCCGGATCATGCCTTTTGCACTCCGAGCCAGCCTTCACGGCCGCTCAGCGCACCGCGCACCAGCTGTTGCTGGGGCAGGGTGCTCAGGTCGGCGGGCAACAGGTCGCCCAACGGTTTGAATTGAATGCCGCGCTGCCCTGCCTGGGCGAGCAACTGGCGAAAATCATTGGCCATCAGAATCCCTTCTACTTCTGCGTGGATCGTATAGACGTTGAGCTTCGACGGCTTGAAGCGGTCGAGGATGTACGCGTTGAAATCCTTGGCGGCCACCACCGGGCCCACGACTTCGTCGAAGGTCGGCATGTCCACCGGAATTTGTGGCGTGCCGGCACTGCCATCCGCCAGGGTCGGCCGGAACAGGCTGGTACCACGGCAATCGCTGTTGTAACGGAAGTTGAACGATTGCTTGGCTTGCACCACGCGCTCATCGGCACGCCAGCCGGCGGCGGCTGAGCAGTCGATGCGCTCACCGAGGATGTCGCTCAAGGTGTCGACACCACGACGGATCTGCTCGATCAGTTGTGCGTCGCTCCAGCTTCCGGTGTTGGCTTGCCAGCCATGGTGGTCCCAGGCGTGCAGGCCGACTTCATGCCCGGCAGCCTTGGCCTGGCGCATCAAATGCCCCAGGTCGCGACCGATGGGTTTGCCCGGCCAGGCAGTGCCGGCCAGTAAAATGTCCCAGCCGTACAAGCCGGCAGCGTTGGAGCGCAGCATCTTCCACAGGAATTGCGGGCGGATCAGGCGCCACAAGTGGCGCCCCATGTTGTCCGGCCCGACGCTGAAGAAGAAGGTCGCCTTGACCCCGGCTTCGTCGAGCGACTCCAACAACCTTGGCACGCCTTCGCGGGTGCCCCGGTAGGTGTCGACGTCGATGCGTAGACCCGCTTGCATCAACGCTTGTCCGCGATTTCGAGCATGGCTTCACGCAGGAAGAAATCCAGGGTGTTGCCGATGGTTTCACTCATCTCGACGGTAGGCTCCCAGTTCAGCAGGCGCTTGGCGTTGTCGATGCTTGGCTTGCGGTGAGCCACGTCCTGGTAACCGGTGCCGTAGAACGCCTTGCTCTCTACGTCGCGGAAACCGGCAAATGGAGGGAAGTTGCTGCGCAGCGGGTGAGCTTCGAACTGACGCAGCAGTTCTTCGCCCAACTGACGGATGCTGGCTTCGTTCTCCGGGTTACCGATGTTGATGATCTGGCCGTTGCAGTTATCGTTGTCGTTATCGATGATGCGGGCCAGGGCTTCGATGCCGTCGGCGATGTCAGTGAAGCAGCGCTTCTGCTCGCCGCCGTCGAACAGACGGATTGGCGTGCCTTCCACCAGGTTCAGGATCAACTGGGTGATGGCGCGGGAGCTGCCGATACGGGCCGAGTCCAGGCGGTCGAGGCGCGGGCCCATCCAGTTGAATGGACGGAACAGGGTGAACTTCAGGCCTTTGTCGCCGTAGGCCCAGATCACGCGGTCCAGCAGTTGCTTGGAAACCGAGTAGATCCAGCGCTGCTTGTTGACCGGGCCCACCACCAGGTTGGAGGTGTCTTCGTCGAAGTACTGGTCCTGGCACATGCCATACACTTCGGACGTCGACGGGAAGATCACGCGCTTGTTGTACTTCACGCAGTAGCGAACCAGTTTCAGGTTCTCTTCGAAGTCCAGTTCAAAGACGCGCAGTGGGTTGCGGGTGTACTCGATCGGGGTGGCGATGGCTACCAGCGGCAGGACCACGTCGCACTTCTTGATGTGGTACTCGATCCACTCGGAGTGGATGCTGATGTCGCCTTCCACATAGTGGAAGTTCGGGTGGCTGCGCAGGCGCTCGATCGCGTCGGAACCAATGTCCAGGCCGTAGATTTCGTAACGGTCATCACGCAGCAGGCGCTCGGACAGGTGGTTACCGATAAAGCCGTTCACACCCAGGATCAGCACGCGGGTGCGGCGTGGCTTGCGGCCGGACTCGGCACCGCGCAGGACGGAACCGTCCACCAAGCCCAGTTCATCTGCCAGGGACGGGCCGGCCAGGTACAGGCCGTTTTCGTTGCGCTGGCCGAACTTGACCACCAGGGAGTCTTCGCCGCAGGCGATGCGCAGCGGGTTGACGCTGATCACGCGGCCTGGTGCCAGGCCTTCGTTGCCTTTGACGACTTCAGCGCTCCAGACGATCAGCTTGTGCTCGCCCACGGCGCAGAAGGCACCCGGGTAAGGCTGGGTAACGGCGCGAACCAGGTTGAACAGTTCTTCAGCCGGTTTTTTCCAGTCCAGCTTGCCGTCTGCTGCGGTGCGACGACCGAAGTAGGTGGCTTTGCTTTCGTCTTGGGCGGTTTCGGTCAGCTTGCCTTGGGCCAGTTGTGGCAGGGCGTCGCGCAGCAGGTTGGTGGCGGCGTCACGCAGTTTGGCGTGCAAGGTAAGACCGGTGTCGGTGCGGTCGATCACGACTTTCTGCTGGGCCAGGATCGCGCCGGCATCGGCACGCTTGACCATACGGTGCAGGGTCACGCCGGTTTCGGTTTCGCCGTTGACCAGCACCCAGTTGGCCGGTGCGCGGCCACGGTATTGTGGCAGCAGGGAGCCGTGCAGGTTGAACGCGCCTTTTTTGGCGGTGGCCAGCAGGGCTTCGCTCAGCAGGTTGCGGTAGTAGAACGAGAAGATGTAGTCCGGGCTCAGCTTGGCGATGCGCTCAATCCACAGCGGGTGGTTGGCGTCTTCCGGGGCGTGCACCGGGATGCCGTTGCGGGCGCACAGTTGCGCGACGGAACCGTAGAAATTGTTTTCCTTGGGGTCATCGGCATGGGTGAACACGGCAGCAATTTCGTAACCCGCATTGAGCAGGGCTTCGATGCCTGCACAGCCAATATCGTGGTAAGCGAAGACAACAGCTTTTGAATTCATGACGAAACCTGATCGGAAGGAGAAGTAGAAGTGTGGGAGGAGGTCAGGCCGTCGACCGTGAAGGTCTCGGCCGGCGCTGCCGGTTGGTTGCGCAGCACTTTTTCAATAAAGAACCGTGGGCGGGCCCGCACATCGCTGTACATGCGGCCCAGGTATTCACCCAAGAGGCCCATGCCGATGAACTGGCCACCGGTGAACACGAACAGCACGGCGAACAGCACGAACATGCCGTCACCGGCCCAGCCGGCACCGAAGGCCAGGCGCAGCACGATCAATGCGACCGCAAACAGCATCCCGAGGGCCGCCAGGCTGAAACCGACGATGCTCAACAGACGCAATGGTGTGGTGGTCATGCAGGTCAGCAGGTCGAACATCAGGCTGATCAGGCGCATCGGGCTGTACTTGGACTCGCCGTGTTCACGCTCGGCGTGGTGCACCAGGATTTCCGTGGTGTGGCGCGCAAAGCTGTTGGCCAGGATCGGGATGAAGGTGCTGCGCTCGCGGCAGGCGAGCATCGCGTCGACGATGGTGCGGCGGTAAGCGCGCAGCATGCAGCCGTAGTCGCTCATGGCGACGCCCGTGGAGCGTTGCACGGCGAGGTTGATCAAGCGCGACGGCCAGCGGCGGAAAGCTGAGTCCTGGCGGTTGTTGCGCACGGTGGCAACCACGTCGTAACCCAGGGCGGCCTGCTCGACCAAACGCGGGATTTCTTCCGGCGGGTTTTGCAGGTCGGCGTCCAGGGTGATCACGACGTCGCCCCGGCAATGCTCAAAGCCGGCCATGATCGCGGCGTGCTGGCCGTAGTTGCGGTTGAGGATCACCGCGACCACGTTGCTGCCTTCGAGGGCGGCGGCGTCTTCCAGCAATTGCGCGGAGTTGTCGCGGCTGCCGTCGTCCACCAGGACGATTTCGTATTCGTAGGCCAGTTGCTTGCAGGCGGCCATGGTGCGGCGCAGCAGTTCAGGCAGGCTTTCTTGTTCGTTGTAGACCGGGATAACGATCGACACGCAATGAATTGGGTAGGGTTTCAAAGATTCATTACCTCGGGGGTTAGAGCAACTTGAAGCGTAAAGACAGCAGTCATCAACAGCTTGGAGAAGCAGGCGCCTGATTAAAAATAACGTGGATTCATGGCATTCATTCGTGAGTCCTGACAGGTGACGGTGGGGTCTTCCATGGCTAACGTGAGTAAAGACCAAAACGCCTAAAGGTAAAGCGTAATCAACGAGTTAAGCTGCAAGTTACGGTTTGTTCTCAAGTCGTGCCGCCAAGATTAAGCGCAAAAATGTTCAACGAATATGAAACGCAGATGAAAAAGTCGTTTTTCTGGCAGGTAGACAGCTAGGGTTCAGGTAAACAGCATCAATGCGCACAACCCTGTCTTCGCGGGGTGTGGCGGGGCAGTGGTGTTTTCCCGCGCGCGGGCTCATTCCTGAACAATCTTCTCTGCAATGCCGTGCAAGTGCCGGTAAAGTAAGCCATCTCTTGCCAGGGCAGTCGGATGAATAGCGTGCAGCGTTTACGGCCAATGTTGATGGTGTTGTTGATGACGGTGGCCTGGGCCACGAGCGTGCGGGCCGATGACGGCGTGGCACTGACGGCCATCGACCAGGTGCCCGATGGCGTAGAAGTGCGGGGTAAACAGGTCGGCGCCTTCACCTGGAGCGATAAACAGGGCAAGAACCTGTTGGTGCTTGCAGAGCAAGTCAGCGAACGCGATGACGATGGCGCACAGTCAGCCTTTGTCTATGCGGCCCAGTACCTGCTCGACGGTGACCGGCCCAAGCGGCTGTGGATGCTCTACGACGATGTACAGCATTGCGAGTTCGACGCGGGGGCGCACTACAACACCGACGCCACCAGGGTTACCGACCTGCTGGGTGACGGCATCAGCCAGGTGACGGTGGGTTACAGCCGTACCTGCACCAGCGATGTCAGCCCCAATGATTTCAAGCTGATCATGCACATCGGCAAGTCGCAGAAGTACCGCCTGCGCGGCATCGACCGCTATGGCGCCAGCTGGTGGGATGAAGACGCCGGCGCCCTGCAAGGCATGCCGTTGCCCAAGGATTGCAGCATCGCCGCCCAGCAAGCGCTGGTCAGCCAGTACAAGGAGCAGGGCACCGAGCTGCCGCTGCCCGGCTGTTATGGCGACGAGGAGGACTTTGCCAAGGCGCCCAAACCGTACCTGGCGTTCATGCGCCAGCACTGGTTTGCCTTGATGCAGAAGCAGGACACCAACTGGAGCCAGCAGCAGACGCCAGCCCCGACGGAAGACGATCAGGAATAGCCCCATGGATTGACCTGCGCTAGACTCGGCGCTCGCCAATTCACTAAATATGTCGATTAAACAGATGGTTAGTCGACATATTTAATCCAAAGGCTGATCTACCTTGACTGAGTCTACCCGCAACCCGCTGACCCTCTACCTCACCCGCCTGGCGCCTTCCAGCCAGCTGACCATGCGCTACGTGCTGCAAGACGCCGCCGACCGCCTGGGCTTTGAAGACATCAACCTCGAAGACATCGACTGGCACCTGCTGCAACCCGAACACGTCATGGCCCTGGTGGCGGCGCTGCGGGAAGACGGTTATGCGCCGAACACCTCCTCGCTGTACGTCAACGCCGTGCGCGGGGTGATGAACGAAGCCTGGCGCATGAGCCTGATCAGCCAGGATCACCTGTTGAAGATGCGCTCGGTCAAGGCCATGGCCGGCACCCGGCTGAGCCAGGGCCGCAACCTGCGGCGCACATTGATTCGTGAGTTGATGGAGGTCTGCGCCGCCGACCCGCGCCCCCAAGGCCTGCGGGATGCAGCGGTGATCGGGATCCTGTATGGCTCGGGCATGCGCAAGTCGGAGTCGGTGAATATCGAGCTGGGCCAGGTCAATTTTGACGAGCGCAGCCTGCAGGTCACCGGCAAGGGCAACAAACAACTGATCAAGTACGCGCCCGCCTGGGCTTTTGCCAAGCTGGAGGCGTGGCTGGAGTTCCGTCGTAGCCAGTTGAAACCCGGTGAGCAGGACGATACGTTCCTGTTCAACCGCATTCGCCGGGGCAGCCATATCACCCGCGAGCGCATCACCAAGCACGCGATTTACTACATCGCCCGCCAGCGCGGCGAACAAGTCGGCGTGAAGATCATGCCCCATGATTTCCGGCGCTCATTCATCACCCGGGTGATTGAAGAGTACGACCTGTCCATCGCCCAGAAGCTGGCGCACCACACCAATATCCAGACCACCGCCAACTATGACGTGCGTGACGACAATGAGCGGCGGCGGGCGGTGGATCGATTTGATTTGTAGCGCCCTTGCAAAAAAAAGATTGAATATTCACACCTAATGTTATTTAAATAACAAAACAAAAGCGTCACGACCTGCCTGGTCGTGACGCAACAAGGTGGAATAGCAATGGGCAAGATCGCAGTCATCGGCAGCAATATGGTGGATTTGATCACCTACATCGACCGCATGCCGGTCCAGGGCGAAACCCTGGAAGCGCCGGGCTTTGCCCTGGGTTGCGGCGGCAAAGGGGCCAACCAGGCGGTGGCGGCAGCCAAGCTTGGGGCGGATGTGTTGATGCTGAGCAAAGTCGGCGACGACATGTTTGCCGACAACACGCTGGCCAACTTCCAGCGTTTTGGTATCGACACCCGTTATGTACAGCGGGTGCCCGGCGTGTCCAGCGGCGTGGCGCCGATTTTCGTGCGGGCCGACTCCCACAACAGCATTTTGATCGTCAAGGGCGCCAATGCGCATTTGCTGCCGGCGGATATCGACGCGGCGGCCGCCGACCTGCGTGGGTGCACGCTGATCGTGCTGCAACTGGAGATCAATCTGCCGACGGTCTACTACGCCATCGAATTCGCTCACCGCCATGGCATCGCCGTGCTGCTCAATCCGGCGCCGGCGTTGGCAGGGTTGAGCGCTGAGCACTTGGCGCAGCTGGATTTCCTGATCCCCAACGAATCCGAACTGGCGTTGATTACTGGCCAAGTCGTGGACTCGCCGGACTCGGCCCGCACGTCTGCACGCACCCTTGTCGCCAGCGGCATTCGTCACGTGATCGTCACCCTCGGCGAACACGGTGCGCTGTACGTGGGCGAGGAGGGCGAATTCAAGGTGCCGGGTCAGCGGGTCGACGCCCGTGACACCACCGGCGCCGGTGACGCCTTTATCGGTTGCTTTGTGCAGCACTGGAGCCGCGACGGCCAAATCCGTCATGCCATGGAGCAGGCGGTGGCGTATTCGGCGTGCTCGGTCACGGCGCTGGGTACCCAGACCTCTTATCCCGACAGCGAAGCATTCGCCCGCTTCCAGCAACAGCGCTAACTCCCTCTACCCAGCCCGGAGAACAATAATGAACAAACCTGCGCTGCAACAGACACCCGATGGTTTCTACCTGAACCGCACGCCCTGGTTCGCCTTTATCCTGCTGTGCAGCATCTTTGCCTTGTGGGCGGCTGCGGCGAGCATGAATGACGTGCTGATCGCCCACTTCAAGAAGGCGTTTTTGCTCAGTGATTTCCAGACCGCCTTTGTGCAGTCGGCGTTTTACCTCGGTTACTTCTTTGTTGCGATTCCGGCCGCGATGGTGGTTCGTCGGTTCAGCTACAAGACCACGATCCTGATCGGCCTGCTGCTATACATGTTCGGCTGCCTGTTGTTTTTCCCGGCCGCGTCCACGGCCAAGTACGGGATGTTTTTGCTGGCGCTGTTCGTGATTGCTGCCGGCCTGTCGTTCCTGGAGACAGCGTGCAACACCTACTCGACACTGATGGGCCCACGGGAAACCGGAACCCGGCGCTTGAACATCTCCCAGACCTTTCACCCCTTCGGCGCCATGGCCGGGGTGTACGTAGGCAGCTTCGTGATGTTCAAGGACACCGACGCCACCACCCAACAACTGCAGCAGATGAGTGTCTCCGAGGCGGCGGTGCAGCAGTTGCAAATGATTCAGTCCACGTTGTTGCCCTACAAGTGGATGATCGCTGTGCTGGTGCTGATGTTTATCCTGATCGCCATCACCAGGTTCCCGGCCTGCAAGGGCAATAAGCCGGCCGACAGCAAGCCCGGGAGCCTGCGTCAAAGCCTGGGACGGCTGTGGCGTAACCCGCGCTTCACCTTTGGCGTACTCGCGCAGTTTCTGTATGTGGGCGCGCAGGTGGGCGTGTGGAGCTTCACCATCCGCTTGGCCATGCAAATGGGCGGCATGAATGAACGCAGTGCTTCATGGTTTCTGCTCACCACCTTTGCCGCCTACTTTGTCGGCAAGATGATCGCCAACTTGCTGATGCGCCGACTGCACCCGGCCAGGGTCCTGGCGATTTACGGCGTGCTGTGCATCGTGCTGCTGGCCTACACCATTCTGGTGCCGAACATCTCGGCGGTGTACGCAGCGGTCGGCGTGAGCATTTTCCTCGGTCCATGCTGGCCGACAATCTACGGCTTGACCATCGATGGCCTGGGCGAGGACACCGGCGTCGGCGGTTCATTGCTGGTGATGAGCATTGTCGGCGGCGGGGTGATTCCGATCTTCCAGGGCCTGTTGTCCGACGCCAGCGGGGGCAACATGCAGTTGGCCTATAGCGTCCCGTTGCTGTGCTTTATCGTGATCGTGATCTATGCGGTCAAATGCCTGCGCCAGTCAGACACCGCCCCGTTGGGCTCGGCAGCAGCGGTGGCCTCATGAACACGCATATGCCGCTGTATCGTGCGGTGTTTGGCGAGCAGGAAAAGATCCTGTTGCAGTCTGGAGATTTCAAGGTCAGCGCCTGGACGTACCCGTCCGGCGTGCTGGCGGTGAGCCTGGAGAACAGTCGTGGGCGGCTTGTCGTGCTGCCTTATCAAGGGCAGATGATCTGGTCGGCCGTGTTCGACGGCTGCGACCTGACCATGAGCAACCTGTTTGAACAGCCCCGTCCCAGCCCGACGATCATCGATACCTACGGCTGCTTCATGTTCCACAGTGGCCTGCTGCGCAATGGTTGCCCGGCGCCGGATGATACGCATGCGCTGCACGGTGAAATGCCCTGCGCGCCCATGGACACGGCGTGGCTGGAAATAGGCGAGGGCTTTGTGCGCCTGGGCGGCTCGTATCAATACGCCAAGGGATTCGGCGATCGTTACCGGGCGTGCCCGAGCGTGACACTGCGCGCCGATTCGGCCGTGTTCGACATCGACATGGACGTGACCAACCTGGCCGGCAAGCCCATGGACCTGATGTACATGGCCCACATGAACTACGCCTATGTTGCGGGAGGCCGGTTCGTCGAGCCGCTGGGTATGCAGCGCCTGCGCCTGCGTACCAGCGTGCCGGACCACGTCAAGCCAACACCCGACTGGAGCGCCTACATGGCGCAGCTGGCCGAGCATCCAGCCCAGTTGGCCTGCCTCGATCAGCCGGCGCTGTATGACCCTGAGATTGTGTTTTTCTTAGACGGCGTGGGTACCGACGCCACGGGCCACGCGCACTTTCTGCTGGAGCATAGCGATGGCGCGGCGTTCTACACCCGTTACCGTCCCGAACAGTTCGAGCACGCCGCACGCTGGATCTTGCACACGCCGGATCAACAAGTGGCGGCCTTCGTGCTCCCGTCAACCTGCGAGCCCGAAGGCTACAACGCCGAGAAAGCCAAAGGTCACGTGCGTCAGCTGGCAGCCGGGGCCAGCGCTTCGTTCAGCGTGACCACCGGCTACTTGAATGCGCAAGAGCGGCAGAGGTTGCTGGGTTAAACCAGCAATTGCGCGCCGCTGGCCTGAATGGCGTCCTTGTAGGCGCGGGGGATTTTCTTGTCGCTGACCACGTACTGAAAGTCGCCCAGGGTGGCGAAGTGAGCGGTGCGCACTGTGTCGAATTTGCTGAAGTCGGCGAGCAGCACCCGCTGCTGGGCCTGGCGCAGGACCTTTTGCTTGACCTCGACTTCATTGAAGTTGAAGCACGTCACGCCGAACTCCTGACTGACGCCCGCAGCGGTAACGAAGGCCCACGTCAGGCGCACGCTGTCGAGAATGCTGCTCTCGGCACTGCTTTCAAACACCTGGTTCTTGCGGTGAAAGGTGCCGCCGCATAACACGATGTGGCAGTTGGGCTTGTTCTGCAGCCTGAGCAGCACGTTCAACGAGCTGCACACCGCGGTGAACTCCAGCTCATCAGGGATGAAATCAATGACAAAGGGCGAGGTGGTGCCGCAGTCGAAAAATACCGTGTCACCGGGTTGTATCAACCGGGCGGCGAGCTTGCCGATGCGACGCTTTTCCTCGACGTGGCGGGTGTCCTGATCGGCTACCCGATAATCGCTGGCCTCACTGCCGACCCGGGTGATATGGCCACCGAGCAGGCGCAAGTGATCGGTGAAGTGGCTCAGATCCCGGCGCAGGGTCATCTCGGACACGTCCAGCAGCGCGGCCATTTCCCTCAGGTGAATGGCGTTCTGGTCCTGCAAGGCTTGTTGGATAAGCTTGAGTCGCTCGGCTTTTCTACTGTCCACGAGTATTCCAGGGCTTGATTGTTTGTGTTAAATAAGTAACATTAAGTGTGAGTATTGTAACGTATTTTATGTGAGCGCTGTGACAAGCGGTACACGAACATTGGCAACATACAGGCAAGGACTCGTTAAATGAACACTCTTCAACCCGCGGCATTGGCGAAGTACATCGATCACACCTTGCTGGCTCCCGATGCCTCCCGTGAGCAGATCCGCACCTTGTGTGGAGAAGCCCAGGAACATGGCTTTTATTCGGTTTGCGTGAATTCAGGCCAGGTCCCTTACGCGGCGTCGTGCCTGACCGACGATAGCGTGGTGATTTGTGCGGTGGTGGGCTTCCCGCTGGGTGCCGGCCTGAGTGACACCAAGGCATTTGAAGCCCAACGGGCAATTGCCGCCGGGGCAGGGGAGATCGATATGGTGCTCAATATCGGTTGGTTGAAGGAAGGGCTGCTGGACGCGGTGCGCGATGACATTGCCCTGGTCCACAAGGCCAGCGGCGCCGTGCCGCTGAAAGTGATCCTGGAAACCTGCCTGCTCAACGACGAACAGAAAGTCCAGGCGTGCGAGATCTGCCGGGATTTGGGCGTGGCATTCGTCAAGACGTCCACGGGGTTCAGCCGCAGCGGCGCAACCGTTGAAGACGTGGCACTGATGCGCAAAACCGTGGGTGCTGGGGTTGGGGTCAAGGCCTCCGGTGGCGTGCGCGATTATGAGACGGCGATCAAGATGATCAATGCCGGGGCAACACGATTGGGCAGCAGTTCGGGGATAGCGATTGTGGGCGGCGTGATGACGGCTGCGAGCGGTTACTGATCCAGATCGGATTGACCGTAGGCCCGCCTGTAACCTGATCCGCCAACTGCCTTGAACTCTGCCCGGCACCCGCGCTCGCAATAAGTAGGGCGCGGGTTTTGCCGCGTGCCGTGTTCATTCAGTCAAGGGAGCAGACCATGGATACCTACAACATCAACAAGACCGGCACGGGTTGGGCACTGACCAAGCAGGGCTCGGCGCGGCCGTCGAAAACGGCGGAAACCAAAGAGGCGATCGTCGAGTTGGCGAAGGAGTTTCTCAGCGACAAGACGGCGTCGTTGAGGATTCACAGCATGGACGGGCGGATTCAGGAGGAGCGTACGTACCCGCGCAAAGCTGATCCGACACGATCTCCAGGCTAACCGAGTACCAAATGTGGGAGCGGGCTTGCTCGCGAAGGCGGTGGATCAGTCACTCATGTATTGCCTGACACTTCGCTTTCGCGAGCAAGCCCGCTCCCACATTGGATTGGCGTCCTGCCTTAGAGAATTGGCTTACCACCGGTCACGGCATAGCGCGATCCGGAGATGTAACTCGCCTCATCCGACGCCAGCAGCACATAGATCGGTGCCACCTCCACCGGCTGCCCCGGGCGGCCCAGTGGCGTCTCGCTGCCAAAGCTGTTCACGTCCTCATCGGGCATGGTCGAGACAATCAACGGCGTCCAGATCGGCCCCGGGGCCACGCTGTTCACACGGATGCCCTTGCTGCCCAAGAGCTGCGCCAGGCCGCCGGTAAAGTTGGCAATCGCGCCCTTGGTGGCGGCATACGCCAGCAACGTCGGCTTGGGCATATCGGAGTTCACCGAACTGGTATTGATGATCGACCCGCCGGCCTTCATATGTGGCAGGGCGGCCTTGCAGATGCGAAACATCGCGGTGATGTTGATATCGAAGGTCTTGACCCATTCCTCGTCGGGAATCTCTCCCAGAGTCTCGTGGGTCATCTGGAACGCTGCGTTATTCACCAGCACGTCGATACGCCCGAACTGCTCGACGGTTTGGTCGACAATCGCCTGGCAATTGGCCTTTTGCGCAAGATCCCCGGGCAACAGCAGGCACTGGCGACCGGCTTCTTCTACCCAGCGTGCGGTTTCCTTCGCGTCCTCGTGTTCATCCAGGTAGGCGATGGCCACGTCGGCACCTTCACGGGCAAAGGCAATCGCCACGGCGCGGCCGATGCCGCTGTCGGCGCCGGTGATCAGGGCGATCTTGTTGGCCAGGCGGCCGGAGCCGGTGTAGCTCTTTTCGCCGCAGTCGGGGTAGGGGTCCATCTTCTTCTGCGAACCGGGAACGGATTGGGCCTGGCTGGCGAAAGGTGGGCGTGGGTAGTCAGTCATCTCAATCTCCATAGATCACAACGGGTTCTATGGATTAGTGATTTTGCGCGCGGCAATAGTTGTAATCGATTCCCGCGAGGCCCGACGAATGGTTTGCGATCAACCGTGCTGGCAGGCATCGCCCAGGCGCATGTAGTCCAGCTCATGCCGCACGCCGTGGCTGTCGATGTAGACCATGTGGCCCTTGACCGGACCGCACTCGGTGGATGACTCGGTACTGACCCGCACCACCTTGGCGATATCCAGGTCCTGAGAGTAGTCGTACGACTCGCTGGCGGGTGCGCTGGCAGTCACGGTGGGCGCCGGGGTTTCGCCCTGGGCGACGGCCAGTGTGCTGAACAGGCCCAGCACGGCAATAAGCAAATAACGCATGAGAACCTCCGACACCACGAAGGTGGTGGCTTGACTGTGAGGCTCATTCTACAAAGCGCCTGCCGGGGGGATGAACGCCTGCGGGCCAATAGCAGACATCAGCCAAATCGATGCGCGCAGGCGCTTATGTTCATTGCTGAGGCTGCAGGTGCGCCGGCAGGCGGTGCAGCGTCCACCACACGGTGAGCATCGCCGCCACAGCGCTGAGTGCGATACCGATCAACATCGGCGCCGGTGTGTGGTCGGCGAACACACCCACTACCGCCATGCACACGGCCGCGGTGATCATCTGGATCGCACCCAACAATGCCGATGCAGAACCAGCGACGGCGCCGTGATCTTCCAGGGACAACACCCCGGCCGCCGGCAATAGCAGGCCGAGGAAACCAAAGCCGATAAACAGCAGCGCCATCATCAACGGCAGGCTGTTGCCCCACAGTGTGGTAAGGGCGAGCAAGGTCATGACGGTCGCCACGCCGGCCACCGACCAACGAATCAAAGGGGCCAAACCGAAGCGGGCACTCAAGCGCGCCGTCAGTTGGCTAAGGGCAAAAAACGACGCTGCGTTGAGGGCAAAGCACAGGCTGAATTGCGTTGGCGTGAGCCCGTAATACTCGATGTAAACGAACGGCGCGCTGCCGATGAACACGAAGAACGTCGCCAGGCCAAAACCGCCCACCACCGACAAGCCGGTAAACACCGGATCGCGCAGCAGCGCGCCGTAGCTGCCGAACGCATTGCCCAGGGTCTTGCCCAGGCGGCGCTCGGCGGGGTGGGTTTCCGGCAGTTGCACGGCGGTCATGACCAGGCACAGCACTGCGGCCACACCCAGCACCAGAAACACTTCGCGCCAGCTCCATACCGCAATGATCAGGCTGCCCGCCAGTGGTGCGAGAATCGGTGAAATACTCACCACCAGCATCAACAAGGCCATCAAGCGTGCGGCTTCATGGCCGGTGTACAAGTCACGGACAATTGCCCGGGGAATCACCATCCCGGCGCAGGCGCCAAAGGCCTGCAACGCCCGGAAGCCGATCAGCGCTTCGATGGAGGGGGCGAGGGCGCAACCAATGCTGCCCACGATAAAGATCACCAGGCCGGCGTAGATCGGCGGTTTGCGCCCGAACACATCGCTGATCGGGCCGTAGAACAGCTGGCATACACCGATGATCATGAAGAACACCGTCAGGCTCATCTGCACCGCAGCGGGCGAGGCATGCAGGCTGGCACCCAGCGTTGGCAAAGCCGGCAGGTAGATGTCGATGGCAAACGGGCCGACGGCGGTGATCAACCCCAGCAGCAGGGCGAGGTGGGCGATACTTCGAGACATGGTGATTCCGGACGGCGGTAAAAAAGAGCGGCCAGCTTAGTGATCACCCTCGGTGCATACAAGCCGGTGCTTACAGACTCACTACATAGTCATGAGGGGATGGGTGTCGCGAACGGTCCCTGATCACGCAATATATTCGTAAGGTATTGATTTAACTCAACTAAATATCCATTTAGTCGAGTTAAGTATTTCGTGAACCTAAGGCTGGGCGAGGGCGCCTGTTCGGCGTTCGCTGATGCGTTCAACCGCCAGCATATGCTCGGTGCCCCATTGGCAAAGAGGCCCCAAGGCCTTGGCCAGCGAACGCCCGAATGGGGTCAGGGAGTATTCGACCTTCGGCGGGATTTCCTTGAAGTCGATGCGATTGATGATTTCATCGCGTTCCAGCTCCTTCAACTGCTGGATCAGCACCTTATCCGTCACGCCGCCAACTGCACGCCGCAGCTCGCCATAACGGTGAACTTCGTGGGCCAGGTGGTACAGGACCAACGGTTTCCATTTCCCGCCAATCACCGCCAGGGCGGCGTCGAGCCCGCAATTAAAGGTGCTAATCGACATGTTTGTGCCCTCAGGCTGGGTACTTACCAAAAGGTGCATACTATTCAAAACAATAGCGCAGATCTACGCTTGAGCCTCAACATTTCCAGGAAACACTCATGAACAGGCTCAACGGAAAAATCGCAGTCGTCACCGGTGGCAACAGCGGGATTGGCTTGGCCAGTGCCATACGTTTTGCTGCCGAAGGTGCACAGGTCGTTATCGTCGGGCGTCGGCAGGAGGAACTGAACAAAGCGTTGGTCCTGATCGGGCATGACGCCATTGCAATCCAGGGCGACATTTCAAATCTGCAGGATCTGGAGCGGGTATTCGCCCAGATCAAAACCGACAAAGGCCAGATTGATGTGTTGTTTGCCAATGCAGGCTTGGGGGATCTGGAACCCATCGGATCAATCACCGAGGAATCATTTGATCGTACATTTGGCGTGAACGTGAAAGGCACACTGTTCACCGTACAAAACGCGTTGCCCTTGATGAGCGCCGGCGGCTCGATCGTGCTGACCGGTTCGACGACAGCCTCGATGGGCACCGCAGCGTTCAGCGTGTACAGCGCCTCGAAAGGTGCACTGCGAAACTTCGCCAGAAGCTGGGCGCTGGATCTGCAAGGCACGGGTATTCGGGTCAACGTGCTTTCACCTGGGCCGACGACGACACCGGGTTTGGATCGAGCGCTGTCGGGTACCGGCCAGAAAAATGCGATTGTCGATTCGATGGTGACGCGCGTGCCGTTGGGTCGTATGGGTTTGCCAGATGAAGTGGCGAATGCGGCATTGTTTCTGGCGTCGGATGAAAGCAGCTTCATGACGGGCAGCGAGATGTTTGTGGATGGTGGTTTCGCTCAGGTGTGATTCAGGGGCATCGGCCAAATCGAGATGGGTTGGGTTTGGCCGATGAGGAGCGTGATGCGCTGGTTTAAATCTGGTTGGCACTGCCCCTGATAATGAATCATATTATTACGCATAATGTATATTATGTTAAATGATGTATTATGTTAGAAATGTCTATGAGGCTTGTAACACACTGAGATGAGGTCAGATTTCATTTCAAGAAAAACCCACACCTGCCCTGCTCCTGATCCACGCATTCCAAGATATGGTCAGATGAATGCGTCCGTGATGGTCTCCATGCTGTAGATTTGACAACCCACATAATCTCCTCATGATTTTCACCAACGTCGATTCGCATATAACGGAGTCATCCGCCGCTGCCGTTGCCCGTATTCGATGAACGACGAGCCTCCGATAGAAAAGACGTCCCCCACTCCAACGACCCCAACCCCAAATGCGCCGCCAGCGTCTGGCCAATATCGGCAAAGCTTTCACGCTCACCTAACCAGCCCGCCGCCACCCCCGCACCATAAGCCAATACAGGCACATGCTCGCGAGTGTGATCGCTGCCCGGACGAGAAGGATCACAACCGTGGTCGGCGCTGATGACCAGCAACGTTTGCGGGTCCATCAATGCCAATAACTCCGGCAACCTGTGGTCGAAGGCTTCCAGCGCGGTCGCATACCCGGCCAGGTCCCGGCGGTGCCCGTAGAGCATGTCGAAGTCGACGAAGTTGGCAAACACCAGGCTGTTGTCTGGCGCTTCCCTGTAAGCCTTGAGCGTGGCATCGAACAGCGCGTCGTTGCCGTCTGCCTTGTACAACCGGCTGATGCCTCGGTGCGCGAAAATGTCGCCGATCTTGCCCACCGCATGCACGGTGCCGCCGGCGTCGCAGAGATGATCAAGCAATGTCGCCGATGGCGGCGGCACGGTGTAGTCGCGGCGATTGCCGGTGCGGCGAAACTCACCCGCGTGTTCTCCGGTGAACGGTCGGGCAATGACCCTGCCAACGGTGTATTCATCGCACAAGGTGCGCGCGATTTCACACACCCGGTACAACTCTTCAAGCCCGAAATGGCTTTCATGGGCGGCGATCTGCATCACGCTGTCGGCCGAGGTGTAGCAAATCGGCTGCTTGCTGCGGATGTGTGCCTCACCCAACTCGTCCAGCACGGTGGTACCCGAGGCATGGCAATTGCCCAGGATACCCGGCAAGCCTGCCTGCTCAATCAGGTCGGCCAGCAACTGTGGCGGAAAGGAGTTGACCGGCTCTTCGAAATAACCCCAGTCAAACAACACCGGCACGCCCATCATTTCCCAGTGCCCGGACGGTGTGTCTTTGCCAGACGATTGCTCCCGTGCATGGCCGAAGGCACCGCTCAATGCAGCGTCGCCCCAGTCGCCCGGCAACGGGCCGTCGCCACTGGCCGCCGCTGCTGCCCCCAATCCCAACCGTCCCAGGTTCGGCAGGGACAAAGGCCCCCGGCGCAACGGTCCATCGGCTTCGCCACGGGCGCACGCCTCGGCGATGTGGCGCAAGGTATCGGCGCCTGAGTCGCCAAAAAGGGCGGCGTCGGCACTGGCACCGATGCCCAACGAATCCAGCACCAACACGATGGCCTTGCTCATAGTATTTCCTGGATCAAGTTGCGTTCGGCCAGGCGTTCACCACCTAATCCATAGGCTGCGCGCAAGGCGGATGCGCCCTGCTCGGCTTGCTCTGTATTGCGCGCGTGTACCCAGCCCAAGGGCCTTTGCGCGTTCACCTGTTCACCGACAAAGGCCAACTCGCTGAAACCGACTGACAGGTCCAGCACGTCGTCTGGATGACTGCGCCCGCCGCCCAATGCCACTACCGCCAAGCCCACCGCCCGGGTGTCGATCTCGCTGACGCAGCCCGCCTCCTCGGCCCATACCGGTACCGACACGGCGGCCTTGGGTAAATGCCGGTCGGGGTTGTGGGCAAAGCCTTGCGGGCCACCCAGGGCACTGACCATTTGCTCGAAGCGCTGCAAGGCTGCCCCGCTCTGCCACGCCTGAAGTAATTGATCACGGGCCTGAGCCTCATCCCTCGCCAGGCCAGCCATCGTCAGTACCTCGGTAGCCAGGGCCAAGGTCACCGCCCACAGGCGTTCACTGCGCACCTCGCCCTTGAGCAGTGCTACCGCTTCGGCAACCTCCAGGGCATTGCCGGCACTGCGGGCCAACGGCTGGTTCATGTCGGTGATCAGGGCACGGGTGTTGACCCCGGCACCGTTGGCCACGGCGACGATACTGGCGGCCAAGTCTCGTGCCTGCTCCGGCTCGGCCATGAATGCGCCGTTGCCGGTCTTCACATCCATGATCAATACGTCGAGGCCGGCGGCGAGTTTCTTGCCGAGGATCGATGCGGTGATCAGATCAATCGACTCAACCGACCCGGTCACATCGCGGATCACGTACAAGCGCTTGTCCGCAGGGGCAAGGTTGGCGGTCTGGCCGATGATGGCGCAACCGACCTCGGCTACCACCGTGCGCAAACGTTCAGGGCTGGGTTGGCAGTCGTAACCGGGGATGCTCTCGAGCTTGTCCAGGGTGCCGCCGGTATGCCCCAGGCCACGCCCGGAAATCATCGGCACGTAACAGCCGCAGGCCGCCAGCAACGGCGCCAGCAGCAAGCTGATCATGTCGCCGACGCCACCAGTGGAATGCTTGTCCACGACCGGCCCCGGCAGATTCCAGCTCAATACTTGGCCGGAGTCGCGCATCGCCTCGGTCAAGGCAATACGCTCGGTCACGTCCATGCCCTTGATGAACACCGCCATGGCGAACGCCGCCACCTGCCCATCGCTGAGACTTCCGTCGGCAATCCCGGTGACAAACCGTTGTATGTCCATCGCGGCCAGGGGGTGCCCGTCGCGTTTACGGCGAATCACTTCTTGTGGCAACCACATACTGTGCTCCTTACAGTGAGATGAAAAAGCCGACAATCGCCGCGCTCATCAGATTGGAAAGCGTGCCGCCGATCATGGCCCGCAAGCCCAGCCGCGCCAGTTCCTGGCGGCGTTGCGGGGCGATACCCGTCAGGCCGCCCAGTTGAATGGCAATTGAAGACAGGTTGGCAAAGCCGCACAGTGCGAAGGTGACGATCACTTGGGTGTGGACCGACAACAGCGGCACACCGGCTTCGGCGGCTTTGGCCGGGGTCAGGTAGTTGGCCAGGTCGGCATAGGCGACGAACTCGTTGAGGATCAGTTTTTCACCGATAAAACCGCCGGCCATGACCGCCTCGTGCCACGGCACCCCAAGCAGAAAAGCGATGGGCGCCAGCACGTGCCCGAGCACCAGTTGCAGGGTCAACTGCGGGTAGCCAAACCAGTTGCCGGCCCAGCCCAGTAGGCCGTTGAACAGGGCGATCAACGCGATAAATGCCAGCAGCATGGCGCCGACGGACAGTGCCAGGCGCAAGCCGACCTGGGCCCCTTCGGCGGCGGCGTCGATGATATTGGTGGGGCGATTCTCTGCCTGCCCCAGCTCCTCGATCACCTGTTCGGTGCGGGCTGATTCGGTTTCCGGCTCCATCAGCTTCGCCATCAACAGCGCACCGGGCGCCGACATGAAACACGCCGCGATCAGGTACTTGAGCTCCACCCCCAGCCCGGCGTAACCCAACAGTACCGAACCGGCCACCGCCGCGAAACCGCCGACCATCACCGCGAATAACTCAGAGCGCGTCAGCTTGGCAATGAATGGCCGAACCACCAGCGGTACTTCCGACTGGCCGATGAAAATCGCCGACGTCACCACCATCGACTCGATGCGGCTGGTGCCCAGCAACAGGCGTAGGCCGCCGCCCACCAACCGAATGATCCAGCCCATCACGCCGATGTAATACAGCACCGAGATAAAGCTGCCGAAGAACACGATCATCGGCAATACCCGGATCGCGAATACAAACCCACCGCTGCCGAACACTTCAAACATGTGCGGCGAACTCAGGCCGCCAAACAGAAACTCGATGCCTTTGTTCGCATAGAGCTGCAGCGAGGCCACCGCCCCCGATAGTGAGGCCAGCACTGTCTGGCCCCAAGGCACGTACAGTGCAAAAGCACCGATCAACACCTGGATCAGAAACGCTACCGAAACCGTGCGCCAGTTGATCGAGCGTCGTTGATGGGATAAAGCAATGGCAATGAGAATAAGGGTCGCTATTCCGACAAGACTGATCATGCAGGCGTCTCAACAATGGACCAAGCGGACGCAGGCCCGAAGGCCTGCCCAGGATTAGAAAGCGTCGAAGGCGCCCGGCAGCAATTGCGCCAGGGTCCAGGTGCGCGTGGCGGCCGGGTCACTGCCCTGGCAAATCACCACCGCATCCTTGGCCATCAACTCCAGCATCACCTGGCGGCAGGCACCGCAAGGGCTTATCAGTGAAACGTTGGGTGCATAAACCGCCATAGCCTTGAAACTGCCCGGCGCATGGCCCTGGCTGATGGCGCTGAACAAGGCGCTACGCTCGGCACAGTTGGTCAGCCCGTAAGAGATGTTCTCCACGTTGCAACCCTGTACCACCTCACCGTCGGCGGTCAGCAACGCCGCGCCGACCGGGAAATGGGAGTAAGGCGAGTACGTGCTCTCGGCGGCACGCTTTGCCTGTTCCATCAAACGTTCTTCAATTGTCATTCACAGGGTCATCCCATCTTGTTGCGAGCACGGCCAGGGAGGTCGTGACGCTCTTGTGGTGTTATTTAAATAACAATAGATGTGATTATTCAATCTTTTTTTGCGCGCGTGTACGGCGGTGTCTGGCGGAACGGCTTGAACACTCCCGCCGCACGCGGGGTTGTGTAGTTTTCACAAGTAATTTCCCCCTCCCCTAGGTATGCTCCGCGTTTATTGCCGACCACTGATACCGGGATGCCAGCCCAGGCGCAGCTTATGGAGCCGTATCCTCAAGGACGTTTGAACGATGAGTACCCCCGCGCTGGACATCAGCAGCCTGACGCCACTGCCTTACCACCAGCAGGTAGTCGATTACCTGAAAGCCAGTGAACCTGCCGTGTGGAGCTGGGCCTCGTCCCTCGGGGTCCAGCAGGAACATGCCCAGGATGTGCGCGCGCAATTGCTGCGAGACACTTACCGCCTGAGCCCCGAGACTCATCCGCACGCCTATCAGGCATGCGAGACGGCGTTGCAGTGCTTGCAGATCCAGGCCCCTGCCACGCTTTACCAGGCCGGCGATGGCGCGATGAATGCGAGCCTGTATTACCTGGCCGGCGAAGTGCATGTGGTGTTCTACGGGCCGATCCTTGAACGGCTCGATGCCCAGGAGTTGCTGGCGTTGCTGGGGCATGAACTGGCCCATTACCGTTTGTGGTCGGAGCACGACGGTGACTTTCTCACCGCCGACCGGATCCTGAATCACGCGATGGCTGACGTGTACACGCCACCCAGCCTGGAACAGACCGCGCGGTTATATAGCCTGCACACCGAGATCTACGCCGACCGCGGTGCGGCGCTGGTGGCCAGTGGGCCCGAAGCGTCCATCACCTCGCTGGTGAAGATTCATACCGGGATTGTCAGTGTCGATGCGGCCAGCTATTTGCAGCAGGCCCGTGAACTGGATGGCAAGGATGCGCAGCTGTCCCAGGGCGTATCGCACCCGGAGGCGTTTCTGCGCTCTCAGGCTGTAGACAGCTGGTGGCAGCAGCTTCCAGAGACGGACGCCTGGCTGCACCGTAGGTTGCGTGGGCCGTTGTCGCTCAGTCGCCTGGATGTGACCGACCAGGTGGAGCTGACCGCCCTCACCCGCGGCTTTATCGCCAGCTTTATCAGTGCATCGGTGTTGCAGTCGGACGCTGTGCTCAATCAGGTGCGGGGGTTCTTTCCCGACTGGAAGGACACTGAAACGCCTCTGGACCTTGGCACGCTGAATGCCGAACGTATCGACGCGAGCATCCACGAATACCTGCACTTCATCATGCTCGACCTGAGCCTGGTGGACCGCGACCTGCGCGACGACGCCTTGCTGCATGCCGCGCGCACCGCGAAGAAACTCGGCAGCGCCGACGACTTTATCAACGTGCTCAAGCGCGATATCAAATTACCCAAACGTGAGCTCGACCCGATCGTTCGCGCGCTCAAAGCGGAGGTCGACACATGGACCCAATAACCCAACCCGTCACCTTCACTCAATTGCTGCAAAGCCACGATGGCGCTGCCGTGCCCATCGACGATGTGGTGTTCCTGGCGTTGCCGCTGCTGCGCCAGGTGGCGCAATTGCATGAACAGGGGCGTGTCGCCCAGCTCAGTTACCTCAACGTGATGCTGGGGCCAGAGCGCACCCTGCAACTGCGCAACCTCGAGGGCGTGCCGCCGCGCCTGGCGCTGGAGGCAATCAAGCAGGTGCAGCCCAATCCGGAGTCGGCGCTGAATATCGTCGGCACGGTGCGCCTGACCCGGGATTCGGAAAGTGGCGTGGCCATTACCGACCTGCACGTGCAGGAAGACCCGCACCAGGCCATCGACCGCCCGGTGTTCCTCACGGACTTGCACAGCTGGGAGCATCGTCTCGGGCATCACGACGAAATCACCGATATTTTCCAGCTCGGGCAGTTGCTGGCGTGCCTGGCCTGCGGGCTGGATTTTGCCGATATCAATGACGTAAAGACGTTTGCCCGGCACCGGCGCAACCTGTTCCAGCTCAACGGCCGGCTTAACCCGGTGCTGGCCAACCTGATCGTCGAGATGACCGAACTCAACCGGCACGAGCGCGCCACCGATGTCAGTTCCCTGGCCCGGCGCCTGGAGTCCTGGCGCGAGCAGCCGGCCAGCCTGGATGTCGAGCGTGTGCTGGCCCAGGCCGAAGGCCCGGCGTCGCGGCGCACGGTGGTGCTGGAGCACCTGCGCAACCGCTTGTTTGACCTGTCGCGGCGCAATCGCCTGCTGCACTTCCGGCCGACTCAGGCCAACGTCAACCTGACCGTGGCCAGCGTGCCGCTGGTGATGCGGATTGAAAGCATCCGGCCTGAATCGCTGTGCACCTGGCAGCCTACCTTCGGTGGTTTCTCCGAGCAGGTGTTGAGCGGCAAGCCGGTTGGCCTGCAGCAATGGCTGCGGTTTGAAGACCAGACCTGGCTGCAGGCGTCCCTCGAACGCATCATCCAGGAAACCCGTCGCGACCGTGCCGAGTTCGGCTTCAGCAACCTGCGCCTGGTGGTGGCCTTCATGCGCTGGCACAACCTCAAGGACACGCCGGAAGAACGCATCGTCACCCCGCTGCTGTGGCTGCCCGTGGAGCTGAGCCGCAAAAAAGGTGTGCGCGACCAGTTCATGTTGCAGTGCGATGAGACCGAGGCCGAATTCAACCCGGTACTGCGCCATCAGTTGCGTCAGCTCTACGATATCCAGTTGCCGGAAACCGTCGACCTGCAAAAAACCTCGCTTGAAGAAATCCACGCGGATATTGCGCGCCAGATCAAGCTGACCGAGCCTGGCGTGGAGTTGCGCCTGCAAAGCAAGCCGCAAATCGAACTGATCCACCAGAAGGCAGTGCAGCACCTGCAGCACTTCCAGCGGCGCCGCGCCCGTCAGCGCTCGGCCATGCCATTGGTGAAGCCGGATTTCAGCTACGACCGCGAAGATTACCGCCCACTGGGCCTGCAACTGTTCCAGCAAAAGGTCCTGCCCAGCGTATTGCCGCTGCGCATGGCGGTCGGTGGCAAACCTTCGCTGCGCGACCAGCATCCACAAATGGTCGCCCGCAGCACTGAAAACAGCACCTACTCTTTGCCCGAGAATCAGGGGCATCGCTACGCCTGGGACATCGACCTGACCCAAGTCACCCTGGCCAACTTCAACTATCGCAAGATGTCGCTGGTGCGCGATTACGCGCAGTTGATCGACGAACCGGCGCAGAACGAAGCGTTTGACCGGATGTTCTCCATTGAGCCGCGGGAGGTGGAAGTCCAGGCCCCGGACCCGATCCCGCTGCCGGAACAATGGAACGTGGTGGCCGGCGATGCGACGCAGAATGCCGCCGTCAGCCTGGCCCGCACCGGGCGCAATTTCATCATTCAGGGGCCGCCGGGTACCGGCAAGTCCCAGACCATCACCAACCTGATCGCCGACTACGCCGGTCGCGGCCTTCGGGTGCTGTTTGTGTGCGAGAAGCGCGCGGCACTGGATGTGGTGTTCCATCGCCTGCAACAGAGTGAACTGGGTGAGTTGTGCTGCCTGATTCACGATTCCCAGACCGACAAAAAGGCCTTCGTGGGCAACCTGCGCGAATGCTATGAGCGCTGGATTGCCGGCGATGCCCAGTCGCCGCAGTTGCAAGCCCGACGCAACGCCACGCTGGCCACCCTGGGCCAACAGTTGGGCCTGATCGAGCGCTTTGAACAGGCCATGGCCGAGGTACCGGAAACGCTGGCCTGCTCAGTGCGCGAGCTGGTGCGGCATCTGATCGACCTGCCGGCCGTGGCTGCCAAGCTGCCGCCCGAAGTCCTGGAACGCTTGCCCGAATGGCGTCACTGGCAGGCGCAAAGTGAACTGACTGGCCGCCTGTATCAGGCGATCAATGAGCGCTTCGGCCTCGACAGTTTTGCGCGTCACCCTTTCAGCCATCTGGCCTCAAGCCTCATTACCCACGAACATGCCTATGGCCAGCTCAAGGCGTTCCTGGATGAAGCCAGTGGGCTGATGGACAGCGTCGAGGCGTTTCTGGAGTCATCCTCCAGCCTGCTGTCCAGTGACACCCGCCTGGCGGATGCGCGGGTGCTGACCCAGGCAGCCGAGCAACTGACCGGCGCCAACCTGGCATCGCACCTCGACCTGTTGGAACCGGGCTCACCCGGTTCCCAGGCGTTGCAGGCCGAACAAGCCGCTCTGCAAACGCTGACCGTGCAACAACACAACGCCGCTGAAACCACCCGCCATTGGCGCGACAAACTCGCGCCCCAGGACACCCAGGCCGCACAGGATCTGGTGCAGCGCCTGGAAGGCTCCTTGCTGCGTTGGCTGCAACCGGCTTGGTGGCGGCTGCGCGGCGAGCTGCAACGGCGCTACGACTTCAGCCAGCACGCGGTGCGCCCCAGCTACCGCAGCGTGCTCGATAACCTGGCCGGCGAACACCGCGCCACCGCCGAGTTGCAGGCCGAGCAGCAGCGCCTGCAAAGTCACTACGGCATCCAGGACATCGACCTGTTCGTGCAAAACCTGCAAGCCCTGCTCCAGCAACTGAGCACGTCACCGTTATTGCGCCAGTGGGTCGAAGGCCTGCGCGGTAACCCGAACGCCCTGCCCGGTGTACGCCAGGAAGCCAGCCTGCGCCAGCCGGTAGCACGCCTGGCCGAGCTGGTTGCGCAGCACTGCGTGTTCGAACCGGCGCCGAGCCTGGGCGAGTTGGCCGAATACCTGCGTGATCTGCGTGAAGAACTCGACGAACTGCCCGACACCCTGCCCCTGCTCAATGAGCTGCACCAGGCCGATCCCGTCTGCCTGTTGGCCGTGCAACAGCACGCCTTGGCGCAAAAGGCGCTGGATGGGTTGATTGCCCAGGAAAACCTGACTCGCCTGTACCGCGCCAACCCGCAACTGGCGCGCTTCGATGGCCCGGCCTTGAGCCTCGCCGCCCGGCAGGTCAGCCAGGCTGAAAGCAGCTTGCTCAAACACAACGCCCATGTGCTCAGCGCCACGCTGCACCAGCGTTTCCTGGAACACGTGAAGCAATCGGCGATGTCGGTGACCCAGCTGGACGCCCAGGCCCGTGAGTTCAAGAAAGCCTATGCCAAGGGCCGCCGTGAACTGGAACACGAGCTGGGCAAGACCATGCGCTATCGCTCCATCCGCGAAATGGCGAGTGGTGACAGTGGCCGCGTGATCAACGACCTCAAGCCTATCTGGCTGATGAGCCCGCTGTCGGTGTCCGACACACTGCCGCTGACCCCGGACCTGTTCGACGTGGTGATTTTTGACGAAGCCAGCCAGATCCCCAGCGAAGAAGCCGTGCCGGCCTTGAGTCGTGCGCAGCAGGTGATCGTGGTGGGTGACGAGATGCAATTGCCACCCACCAACTTCTTCTCCAGCGCAGGCGAACAAGACGATAACGAACTGATTGCCATGGAGGACGGCGAGCAGATTGCAATCAACCTCGACGCCGACAGCCTGCTGAGCCAGGCCGCGCGTAATTTGCCGGCAACCCTGTTGGCCTGGCACTACCGCAGCCGACATGAAGCGTTGATCAGCTTCTCCAACGCGGCGTTCTATGAAGGCCGGTTGATCACCATTCCCGACCGGCGTATCGAGCGCCCTGCCCCCGCCCATGCGGCCCTGGACTCCATGGATGCCCAGGCGGTAATTCAGGGCGCCGATACGCTGCTCGACAGCCCGATCAGCTTTTTGAAGATGAGCGATGGCGTCTACCTCAGCCGCAGCAACCTGGCCGAAGCACGTTATATCGCCAACCTGGTGCGTGAGTTGCTGCAACGCGAGACCGGCCTGAGCCTGGGCATCGTGGCCTTCTCCGAAGCCCAGCAAGGCGTCATCGAGCAGGCCCTGGAAGACCTGGCCGCCAGTGACTCGGCCTTTGCCACGCGCCTTGAGCAAGAATATGTGCGTGAAGACGCCGGGCAGTTCAATGGGCTGTTCGTCAAGAACCTGGAGAACGTCCAGGGTGATGAACGCGACGTGATCATCCTGAGCATCTGCTACGCGCCAGGACCGAACGGCAAGATGCTGATGAACTTCGGCCCGATCAACCAGCGCGGCGGGGAAAAACGCCTGAATGTGATCTTCAGTCGTGCGCGTAAGCGCATGGCGATCGTCTCCAGCATTGAAGCAGATGCCATCACCAACACCCACAACGACGGTGCCGCGGCACTGCGCGGGTTCCTGCAATTCGCCCAGGCCAGCGCCAACGGCGACGCGCCGCGCTCCCAGGGCATCCTCGCCAACCTCAACCCGGGCGCCAAGCAATCCTTTGCGGTCAGCCTGCCCAAGGACAGCCTGCGCAGCGCCCTCGCCGCCGCGTTGCGCAAACGCGGGCATACGGTGCAGGAATACGTCGGGCGATCGCAGTTCCGCTGCGACCTGGCGATCAGTGACGCCAGCGGTGAACACTTCAGCCTGGGCGTGTTGCTGGACGGGGATACGGCGGCCGCGGCTGACGTGCGTGAGCGTTATATCTTCCGCCCGACCGTGCTGCGCAGCTTCGGCTGGAAGATTATCGACGTGCTCAGCCATGACTGGCTGCGGGCCCCGGAAGAGGTGCTGAATCAGATTGAAGCGCTGCTACGGGGTGAAGAGGCGCCTGCGCTGCCAGAACCTGAACAGCCAGTGGAACCGGAAACCGTTGAGGTCGAGGCTCCGTCTACCCCGGAAGCACAGACCCCGATGCGTGAGTTCACCTTTGGTGAAGGCAATTCCAACAAGTTCTGGCGTATCGGCGTCACGGAGGCGGACGTGGTGGTGAACTTCGGTCGCATCGGCACCAAGGGCCAGACCTTGATCAAGTCCCTCGACAGCCCCGAACACGCAGTGCGCGAAGCGCAAAAGCTGATCGCGGAGAAACTGCGCAAGGGCTATCAAGAGCAGGCGGGGTCAATCACACCGGGATGATTCAAGGACGTTATAAATCTCGGAAATGACCTGCAAGGTTGCGCCGTCAATGGTTCCTTCATTACGGCACAACACCCAGCCGTGATCCGCAGCCGCTTGCTCGAACGCCTGGGTACAGGCGACATGTTCTTCCAGCCTGTGGATCACGGTACTGCTCAGCCCGCGCCGACGTGCAGCGGCCCTTGCCCATGAAATATCAGGGTCGGTGACCACCCCGACATGCAGGTCCGGCACTTGCACGTTTCGATCAATGTTCAACTGCAGGATGTCTGCCAGCGGGACGCCCCGGCGAAACGCGGCATCCGACGGGTACCAGCGGTCAATCAAGACAATGCTGTCTGCCGGCTGTTGAGTCAGCACGTGTCGGGAAATCCAGGCACGGCTATCGGCGAAGCGCTTACACACCTCCCACTCCAACTCGCGGCTGGGCGTTCTGGCGAGTTGGTTAACCAGGACCATTGTTTCACTTCGGTAGGGATCGCTTTTTCTCTCGCACAGCCGGATCACCTTTTTGTTGTCCGCCCTCAGTGCTTTGGTAACGGCTTCCAGCAGCGTGGTTTTGCCGGTGCCTTTGGGCCCGTCCATGGAAACAAAGAGTGGACGGTCAGCCGCTTGGCTCAACACGGCTTTTCGATCCGGGTGCGCAGGGTTTCGGCGATCACTTTCGCCAATGCCGATTGATCAAACGGCTTGGGCAAGCGCGTCAGTGTGGTTTTGAGGTCCAGGGATATCTCTGCAAATCCAGACGAAAGAATAATGGGAAGCTTGGGGTACAGCGCCTCGATGTTACCGGCCAGCTCAATGCCCGTCATATCCGGCATTGCCATGTCCGTAATGACCAAATCAAAGCGCGTGCCTTGCGCCAGGAACGCCAACGCAGCGTGCCCGTCTGCCGCCGCCACAACATGATGGCCCAGGTCTTCAAGCATGGCTCCTGTGCTGATCAGCACCAGCGGGTCGTCGTCTACCAGCAGAATCTCGAGGTTTTGCTGATGGGGGGCATCGGGTGTGTTTGCAGTTGATGCCTGCGCCGCAAACTGTGTGGTATCCATCAGCGCCACCGGTAACCAGAGTTCTGCGGTTGTGCCCTCTCCTTCCTTGCTTTTCAGCACAAAGTGGCCCTGTGACTGGGCTGCCAGGCCATGGACCATCGAAAGGCCGAGCCCCGTGCCTTTTCCCGCGCCCTTGGTGGTGAAGAACGGCTCCATGGCCCGTTGCAAGGTCGCGTCATCCATCCCGGGCCCGGTGTCGGTGACAGCGATGCAAATCAGCCTT
Source organism: Pseudomonas sp. LBUM1641 (assembly GCF_059716235.1). Lineage (NCBI taxonomy): Bacteria > Pseudomonadati > Pseudomonadota > Gammaproteobacteria > Pseudomonadales > Pseudomonadaceae > Pseudomonas > Pseudomonas sp. LBUM1641. The sequence continues at coordinate 3,649,390 of NZ_CP166815.1, read as the reverse complement.
TCCGAGTCATTCGGCCTGCCGGGAAACGAATCCTCCCTCGCCGAAATCAGAATCCCGCCACGGCCTTCCATGGCGTCCCGGGCGTTGATCACCAGGTTCATGACGGCCATTTCCAGTTGGCTCATGTCGACCAGTACCGGCCGCAGGATCAGTGGGAACTGTGTGTCGACGCTGATGCCTGCGCCTAACATGCGGGATAGCAGGTCTGACATGTTTCTGATCAGGTCACCCACATCCACTGGTTGCGGATCAAGCTCCTGGCGACGGGCAAACGCCAGCATCCGCTGAGTCAGCGTCGCACCGCGCTGGGCGCCGGCGATGGCATTATTCAGTAATGAGTAGGTTCTGGAGTCCTGTGGAACACGCTTCTTGGCGAGTTCGAGGCTCCCAAGAATCACCATGAGGAGGTTGTTGAAATCATGGGCGATACCGCCGGTGAGCTGCCCCAGAGACTCCATTTTCTGGGCCTGGAATAACGCCTCCCGGGTTTCCTTGATCTCCTGTTGAGCCTGAACGCTCTCGGTAACGTCCCGGGTGATTTTCGCGAAACCCACGAGCTGGCCCTGCTCATTCTTTATCGGGTCGATAACGACATGCGCCAGGAACCCCGTACCGTCTTTGCGCAGGCGCTTTCCCTGCCCTTCATACCGACCTTCCCGGATAACCGTTTCAAGGGCGCGCTGCGGGACATTGTTGTCTACGTCCTCACGCTGGAAAAACAGGGAGTAGTGTTTGCCTATGACTTCTGCCGGTTCATATCCCTTGATGCGCTGGGCGCCGGCGTTCCAGGTGGTGATCACGCCGTTGGGATCGAGCATATAGAGCGCGTAGTCGGTGACGCCTTGTACCAGCAGGCTGAATTGCTGCTCGCTCTGGCGCAGGGCCTGCTCCGCTGCCTTACGCTCGGTCAGGTCCCGTGTGACTTTGGCGAAGCCAATCAGCGTGCCATTGTCGGCGCGTATCGGGTCGATAATCACCAGCGCCCAGAGACGCGTGCCATCTTTCCTGATGCGCCAACCTTCGCCCTCGAAGCGGCCTGACTGCTCGGCACTTTTGAGCGCTCGGCCGGGCAAGTCCGAGGCCAGATCTTCCGGGGTGTAGAACAGCGAAAAATGCCTGCCCAGCACTTCACTTTGTTCGTACTGCTTGATCTTCTTCGCCCCCGAGTTCCAACTACGAATCAACCCGTTCGTATCCAGCATGTAGATGGCGTAGTCGACCACTGCGTCGACAAGCAGTCGATACCGGTCGTCCTGATTGAACGACCCTTGTGCGGGTTGGGATGGCATCAGGAAAGTCTCGGGACAAATGAGTGGCTTGAACCCTCAGTATGTCTAAAAAAATCCGCTGCCAACCAATTTATTCATCTGAACGCCCTTTTTTGAGTCAAACACCGCCGTTGCGAGCAAAGCGCGGAATCTTCAACCCCAGGCTTTCCCGCAACGTCGTACCTTCATACGCCGTGCGATACACGCCACGCGCCTGCAATAACGGAATGACCTCCTGGGTGAATCGGTTGAACTGCTCCGGATGGCCGATGTAGAGGTTAAAACCATCCACCGCACGGGCTTCAAACCAGTCAGCCATTTTCCCCGCGACGGTTTGCGCCGATCCGACAAACGCCCCCGGGCGCAACTGGCGCCCAAACTCCACCGCCTGGCGCAACGTAAAGCCTTTGTCCCGTGCCTGGTCAGCAATGCGCTTGGCCGCCGTAAAAAAGCTGCTGCGTGCAGCCTCCAGGCTTTCCTGCGGAAACGGAGCATCCAGGTCGTACTGGCTGAAATCATGCCAGCCGAAATTGCGCCCGAACTCCTTCAGCGCCAGCTCAAAACTGTGGTCGGCCTGGTGATAGTGCTGTTCGATTTCACGGGCATGCTCATCAGTGTCGCCCACATAAATCTCGGCGCCGGGCATCACCAGCAATTGCTCCGGATCGCGGCCGTGTTGCACTGCCCTGCCCTTGATATCCCGGTAGAACGCCTGGCCCTGCTCGATGCTGGCCGCGTGGGTGAAGATCACATCGGCGGTGGCGGCGCCCAGGTCACGGCCTTGCTCCGAATCGCCGGCCTGGAAGATCACCGGTTGGCCTTGGGGTGAGCGCTGGATATTCAGCGGCCCGACCACCGAAAAGTGCTCACCTTTGTGGTTCAGGCTGTGGAGTTTGCTCGGGTCGAGAAATTGGCCGGTGGCCCGGTCACGCACGAAGGCCTCTTCCTCATAGGAGTTCCACAGTCCCTGCACCACCTGGACGTGTTCGGCTGCCCGGCCATAGCGGGTGTCGTAGTCATAATGCTCGTCGCGGCTGTAGTTGCCGGCGGTACCGGCGTCGCCACTGGTGACCACGTTCCAGCCGGCGCGGCCTTTGCTGATCAGGTCGAGTGAGGCCAGGCGCCGCGCGACGTTATAGGGCGAGTTGTAAGAGGTGGTCAGCGTGCCGACCAGGCCCAGGTGCCGGGTGCTTACGGCCAGTGCTGATAACAGTGTCAGCGGCTCCAGCCGATTCAGGTAGTGGGATGGCGAGCCCGGGGTGATGAACTGGCTGTCGACGATAAACATCAAGTCGAACAAGGCCGCCTCGGCCTGGCGCGCGATGTCGATGTACCAGTCGACGTTGACGCTGGCATCGGCGGGCAGTTGAGGATCGAGCCATAGATTGTGGCGGCCGGGCCCGCCGCAGCCCATGGTCAGGGCGCCAAGTTTCAGCTGTCTTTTGGTCATGTCTGAGGCGTTCCTTGGAGCATTCAGGGCTGGGTTTTGGCAACGGCTGGCTGCAACGACGCCGCGAAGGAATCGTCGAACAGCCTGGCTGCCGGGTACGACTTGACCAGGCCTTGGCTTGCGAAAAAGTCCACGGTCTTTTGCGCCTCTACAGGCGATTGGGCCGTCAGTGGTTCGACCGTCGTGCGCGCCCGGGCAAACCAGGCGCGGGCGATATCAGCATCAGCCCGGGTGCGTTTGGCCCAGGCGTCGGCATAAGCGTCGGTATTGGCCGGGCTTTGGCGCGTCCAGTCACGGGCTTTCTTCAGGCGTTGCAGAAAATCGCTGATTTGCGCACGTTTGCCGTCGACGGCCTGGGTGCTGGCGGCGATGAAGCTCTGGGCCGGGATCAGCCCTTCAGCGGTCGCCAGCACGCGCGCACCTTGGCGTTCCTGTTGGGTGACGTAGGGTTCCCACGTGGCGATGACGTCAACTGAACCGCCTTCCAGTGCATGGGAGGCATCCAGCGCGCTGAGGTAGCGCAACTCCAGGGAGTCTTTTGGTACGCCGGCTTTATCCAGCGCGGTCAGCAGCAGTTGCTGGCTCCAGGAGCCTTTCCAGAGGGCGGCGCGCTTGCCTTTCAGGTCGGCAAGGCTGTGGATCGAAGAGTCCTTTTTCACCAGGATGGCCACGCCGTCGAGGTTTTGCTGACTGACTGCAATCACCTTGATCGGCGCGCCGAGTGCGCCCAGGAACAGCACGGGCGCATCACCGAGCAAGCCGATATCCAGGCTGTTGGTGTTGAGGGCTTCTGCCACCGGTGAACCGGCGGTGAATTGCTTCCATTCGAGGGTATAGGGCAGATCATCAAGCACCCCCGCCGCTTCCATCACCGCCTGGGCGTTGTAGCTTTGGTCACCCACCACCAGGGTTTGCGCGTTCGCGGTCAGGCACAGCAGAGCGGCCATCCCGGCCGCCAGTTTTGTCAGGTAACGCACGTTCGTCTCCAGATGCCTTCTCAAGCATTTAAAGTCGATCCGCGCGTGCGGTCTCGGCAGTGTTTATAGGTAATCCAGCTTGCCTATACGATGCAGCCATGGATGCGGCGTGTAAAATACTGATTGCGCATAACCTAATTCGATAAAAATGCAAATAATGCATTTATCGGCGGTAGGCAGGAAATCAGTCAGGCCGCCAGTGTTCGCCTTTTACGTTGCCGATTCCCTTGTAGCCACCGTACCCGTCAGGTACCCAGCCGCCACCGGCATTGTCGCCAGTGCCGATAAAACCGCCCTTGCCATCCGATTCAAGCCCACGGCCACGGTTTTTCCCCGTGCCGATGTACCCGCCACGGCCATCGGATTCATAGCCACGCTTGCGGTTTTCCCCCGTCCCCTCATAGCCACCCTTGCCATCGGATCTCCAACTGCCACCCAGTGCGGTGTCTTCACCACGGAAGTAGCCCTTGCCGTCAGACTTGTAGTCTTCGCCATAGGCGGCGCCGTGTCCCGTGTAGCCACCCGAGCCATCCGGGCTGAACCGTTTGCCCAGGTTGTTGCCAGTGCCGGTGAGGCCACCGTCGTCAGCCGGAACAAAACCCCTGCCAATATTGGTGCCGGTGCCCTTCAGCGACCCGTCTTTTTGCAGTTCGTAATCACCGCCCAGATTGCCCCCGGTGCCCCTTAAGCCGCCGTGGCCATCGGCCTCGTAACCGTTACCGGCGTTGGTACCGGTGCCGATGAAACCCTCAGCCGCCTGGGTCGAGGCGCCACCACCCAACAAAATAAGGGTCAGCAGTATGCGAGAAGCTTTCTTCATGGTGTATCGACGTCCCTTTCGAGGTTAAAACGCGTTTTATCAAGCCGGCACTTTAACTTCATACAGGTCATTCTTGGTATGCCTGCGTTCTGTATGCCACTGGCGCGAGATAGTCCCGAACCTCACGCAACCCCACCCGATAAAGATTCCCTCTATTGGCGGTTACCGCGATCTTGAATTAACGTTCAACCCACCTGACCACCCCAGCCAACCCGCGCCCTTCATGGGTCGGCCTGATGCACCGCCAGTCATTGCTCAACCAAACAGTTAACCAACTGATTAATCAGAGTGAATATGAAAGAGCAGCCTCGGCAGCTTGCATCGGCACCGCAACCAGGGGCGCACCTCAACGCCCTTTTTCGACAAACACACCTTCTGGCTCCGCTGAGTCTGCTGTGCATCGCCCTCGCCGGCTGCACCGTCGGGCCGGATTTTGCGCGGCCCGATGTGCCGGCGAACGCCGATTACTCGCGGGAAAAGCTCACCTCCACGGCCAAGGCCGACATCGACACCGGCGGCGCAGCGCAGCGGCTGATCGCGGGGATGGATATTCCCGGGCAATGGTGGACGCTGTTCCGCTCACCGGCCCTGAATGCCCTGGTGGAAGAAGCCTTGCGTGCCAACCCGGATGTCACCGCCGCTCAGGCCGCGTTGCGCCAGGCCAATGAGCTGGTCTATGCCGACCAGGCGTCGCTGTTCCCTTCCGTCAGCGGCAATGTGCAAAAAGCCCGCGAGAAAGTCTCGGGCGTCACCTCGGGCATCCCGGAGTCGCCGATTCTCACGGTAAGTTCAGCGTCGCTGAGTGTGTCCTATGCGCCGGACGTGTTCGGCGGCACCCGTCGGCAAATTGAGTCCACCTCGGCCCAGGCCGAGTACGAACGCTTCCAGCTGGAAGCGACGTACCTCACCTTGACCTCCAACGTGGTCAATACGGCGGTTAGCCTGGCCTCTGTACGCGATCAAGTCGCCGCCACCGAGGAGATCATCCGGATCCAGAGCGGCCAGCTCGATCTCCTGCAGGCGCAGCGACGGCTGGGGGCCATCGGCGACACCGACGTGCTCACGCAGCAGACCGCACTGGCGCAAACCCGTGCCAGCTTGCCGCCGCTGCAAAAGCAGTTGGCGCAAACCCGCAACCAGTTGATGGCCTACCTCGGGCGGTTTCCCAATCAGGACCGGGACGAGCGCTTCAATCTGGCCTCCTTGCACTTGCCGGAAGAACTGCCCCTCAGCCTGCCTTCGGCGATCGTCGGCCAGCGGCCGGATGTGCGTTCTGCCCAGGCGCAACTGCATCAGGCCAGTGCCAACATTGGTGTGGCCGTGGCCAATCAGTTGCCCCAGTTCAGCATTACCGGCTCCGTGGGCTCGACGGTGGCCAGCGGGACCAAGCTGTTTTCGGCGGGCAGTGGCGTCTGGAGCCTGGCCGGGTCGATCACTCAGCCGATCTTTGATGCCGGCGCACTGGAACATCGCAAACGCGCCGCCGTGGCGGCCTATGACGAATCGGCAGCTCGCTACCGTGGCACGGTGATCGGTGCATTCCAGGATGTGGCCAACGCGCTGCGGGCGCTGGAAGCCGACGCCGATGCGCTCAACCAGCAGGTGGTGGCCGAGCGCTCTGCCCAAGCCAACCTGGACCTGGTGCAGGCGCAGTTCAAGCTCGGCGCCGTGGCCTACATCAACCTGCTCACGGCCCAGCAAACCTACCAGAACACCGTGCTGGCCCGCGTCAAGGCGCAGGCTTCGCGTTACAGCGATACCACTGCGCTCTTCCAGGCATTGGGTGGCGGCTGGTGGAACCGAACCGATGTGGACCCTGCGACCAAGGGCCGGCCTGATCGCTTCGGCCTGCCGTCGTGGAACGAGATCATGCCCGCCAAGAACAAGGCAGCGCCCGCCGATTCGGCACGGTTCAACTGAACTGAACTCTTGAAACAGCGAGAACACCCATGGCTGATGTCATTACCGCTTCTCCCCTACCACCCGAGCCCGGCGCACCGCGCAAGCGTCGACTGTGGCGGCCGATGCTCATCATGATCGTGGTGGTGCTGGTGATTGTGGCGATCATTGCCGGGGTGAAGTTCGTGCAGATTTCGGCGCTCATCGCCCAGTCAAAAGCGCCTTTGCCCGCCTCCGTGGTCACGGCCATGAAGGTGCCGTTCAGTGAGTGGCAACCGAATGTCACCGCCGTGGGCTCAATGAAAGCGGTCCGAGGGGTGGATGTGACCACTGAAGTGGGCGGCATCGTACGCACCATCGGCTTCACGCCGGGGCAAGAGGTGGCGGCCCAGGCGCTGCTCGTACAGCTGAATGCCGACTCGGACATCGCGCAACTGCACTCCCTTGAAGCCACGGCCGACCTGGCCGTGATCGTGCTCAAACGTGACAAGGCGCAACTGGCGGTTAACGCCATCTCCCAGGCACAAGTCGACACAGACACTGCGGACCTGAAAGCCAAACTCGCCGCCGCCGAACAACAGCGCGCGCTGGTGGCGAAGAAGACCATTCGTGCACCCTTTGCCGGGCGCATCGGGATCACTAGCGTCAATCCCGGCCAATACCTCAACCCCGGCGACAAGATCGCCACGCTGCAAACCTTTGATCCGATCTACATCGACTTCACGGTGCCCCAGACTCAAATGGAGGCCATCGCCATCGGCCAAGGGGTTTCCGTGACGGCCGACGGCCTGTCGAATCAAACCTTTACCGGCAAGATCAGCACCATCGACACCCAGTTCGACTCCACCACACGTAACGTCACGGTGGAAGCCACCGTCGACAACCCCAAGAAAAACCTGGTGCCCGGGATGTTTGCCCGTGCCGTTGTCACCTCCGGTGCCACACAGCGCTACCTCACCGTGCCGCAGACATCCGTCACCTACAACCCTTATGGCACCACGGTGTTTATCGCCACATCGAGCAAGAACGACAAGGGTGAGGAAACCCTCACGGCGCAACAGACCTTCATCAAGACCGGGCCAACCCGGGGCGACCAGGTGGCAATTCTGTCGGGCGTGAAGGAAGGCGATCTGCTGATCACCAGTGGCCAGATGAAGCTCAAGAATGGTTCGCCGGTGAAGGTCGATAACAGCGCCGCGCCGCTGAACGATCCTGCGCCGACTCCCCAAGAACACTAAAGGTGTCCCATGAAGCTTACCGATACCTTTATTCAGCGGCCGGTCTGGGCGATTGTGGTTTCGCTGTTCATCCTGATCCTGGGGCTGCGCTCGATCTTCGAATTGCCGGTAAACCAATGGCCACGCACCGAAAATACCGTGGTCACCATCACCACCGCTTACTACGGCGCGGACGCGTCCACGGTGGCCGGCTTTATCACCCAGCCGCTTGAATCGGCTATCGCCCAGGCCCAGGGCATCGACTATTTGTCGTCAACCAGCATCACCGGCGTCTCGACGATTACCGCCACGCTGCGGCTGAACTACGAGGCCAGCAAGGCACTTACCGAGATCAATACCCAGGTCAACTCGGTCAAGAACCAACTGCCGGCGCAGTCCCAGGAGCCGGTGCTGACAGTGGCGGTCGGGCAGACCACAGACGCCATGTACCTGGGTTTCTACAGCGACACCCTGCCCACCAACAACATCACCGATTACCTGGTGCGGGTGGTCAAGCCCAAGCTCGATTCGATCCAGGGCGTGCAAACCGCCGAAATCCTCGGCGGTCGTCAGTTCGCCCTGCGCGCCTGGATGGCCCCGACCAAACTGGCGGCGCATAACGTGACAGCGCAAGACGTGTCCACCGCCCTGGCCAACAACAACTACCTGTCGGCGGTCGGTTCCACCCGCGGGCAAACGGTGACGGTCGACCTGACGGCCGGGACCGACTTGCACACGGTGGATGAATTCAAGCGGCTGGTGGTCAAGCAGAAAGGCGATGCCCTGGTGTACCTGGAGGACGTGGCCACCGTCACCCTCGGCGCCGAAAGCTATGACAGCAGCGTGGCGTTTTCCGGCAAACGCTCGGTGTTCATCGGTATCAAGACGGCGCCCAATGCCAACATCCTGACGGTCGCCGACAGCGTGCGCGAGGCCTTCCCCGAGCTGCAATCCCAGCTGCCCACCGGGGTGCGCGGCGAGATCGTGTATGACTCCACGGCGTTCATCAACACCTCGATCTATGAGGTGGTGAAGACCCTGGTCGAGGCCATGATCATTGTGTCGGTGGTGATCTACCTGTTCCTCGGCTCGTTCCGCGCGGTAATCGTGCCGTTGGTGGCGATCCCGCTGTCGCTGGTCGGGACCTTCTTCATCATGTACCTGCTGGGGTACTCGATTAACCTGCTGACCCTGCTCGCCCTGGTATTGGCCATCGGCCTGGTGGTGGACGACGCGATTATCGTGGTGGAAAACGTCGACCGGCACATCAAGGAAGAAGGCAAAGGGGTGCTGGAGGCTTCGCTGGTTGCAGCGCGGGAACTGGGTGGGCCGATCCTCGCGATGACGGTGGTGTTGATTGCTGCGTACGTGCCCATCGGGCTACGCAGCGGCCTTACCGGCGCACTGTTCAAGGAGTTCTGCTTCTCGCTGGCGGGTGCCGTGACCGTGTCGGCCGTGGTGGCGTTGACGCTCTCGCCGATGATGACTTCCCGGCTGTTCAAGACCGGGCAGGAAGAAGGTCGTTTCGCCCGCAAGCTCGATCAGTACTTTGACTGGTTGCGAGGCCGTTACCACCGCGTGCTCTCAGGTGGCCTGAACGTGTGGCCGGTGCTGGTGACGTTCGGCTTTATGCTGTTCCTGCTGGTGGCCGCCAGTGGCATGACCGCCAAAAGCGAACTGTCGCCCACCGAAGACCAGGGGCTGGTGTTCATGCAGATCAAAGGCCCGCCCACCGCCTCGCCGCAGCAGATGGAGCGCATCGCCGACCAGGCCTTCCAGATCGCCAACAAAGAGCCTGAATACGCGCAAATGTTCCAGCTGACCGGGCTGCCCATCCTCAACCAGGGCCTGGGGGGTGTGCTGCTCAAAAACTGGGGCGACCGCACGCGCTCCCAAGCCCAACTGATCCTGGATCTCCAGCAAAAATGGAACCAGGTGCCAGGCGCGACCATCGCAGCCTTCCCGTTGCCGTCACTGCCGGGCGCCCAGGGTTTGCCGGTGCAGTTTGTGATCACCACCACCGACTCGGTAGAAAACCTCAATGAAGTCGCCCAGGCCGTGGTGGCCGAGGCCCAGAAACAACAGCTGTTCTATTTCTCCGACATGGACCTGAAACTCGACAAGCCACAAGCCAAGCTGGTGGTGGACCGGGAAAAAATTGCCGCACTGGGCATGACCCAGGCCGACGTCGGTGCGGCGTTGTCCGCCGCTCTGGGCGGCAACTACGTGAACTACTTCTCCACCGCCGGGCGCTCGTACAAAGTCATTCCCCAGGTGTTGCAGGTTGACCGCCTCAACCCGGACCAGATTCTCGATTACTACATCCGTACGCCCGCAGGTGCGATGATCCAGGCGCGCACCGTGGCGCACATCGAAACCACCACCCAGCCGGAGTCGATCAACCACTTCCAGCAACTCAACTCGGCGACCCTGTCGGGCGTCAGCGGCGTGGCCCAGGGCGAACTGCTGGCGAAACTGAACACCATCCTGACCAACATTGCGCCGTCGGGCTACACCTCGGACTTCTCCGGTGAATCCCGTCAGTTCATGCAGGAGTCCGGCGGGTTCTTCGGCTTGCTGATGTTCTCGATCCTGATCGTCTACCTGGCGCTGGCGTTCCAGTTCGAGAGCTTCCGCGACCCGGTGGTGATCCTGTTCTCGGTGCCTCCTGCACTCTTCGGCGCGCTGGCGTTTATCACCATGGGGTTTGCGTCGATCAACGTGTACACCCAGGTGGGGCTGGTGACGTTGCTGGGGTTGATCACCAAGCACGGGATCCTCATCGTGCAGTTTGCCAACGAGTTGCAGCGCGCCGGTCACAGCAAGCGTGAGGCGATAGAAGAAGCGGCCGGCGTGCGTCTGCGGCCGATCCTGATGACCACCGCCGCGATGGTGCTGGGCGTGGTGCCGCTGGTGTGGGCTTCCGGCGCCGGGGCTGCGGGACGGCATGACATGGGCCTGGTGATCTTTGCCGGGTTGTCGATTGGTACCGTGCTGACACTGTTCATGGTGCCGGCGATGTATATGTTTATAGGCTCTACGCACCATCAGGAGGCGCAGCAGCCGGTTCCCGTGTAGGAGCGAGCTTGCTCGCGAAGGACGTTAACGATGACGCGGGCATTCAGAATGAACGCGGCGCCCTCAGGTTCTTCGCGAGCAAGCTCGCTCCTACAGTGGATCAGTGGGTCAGATCACCACCCGCAGCGCCAACCCTTCATAGGCATCCAGGGTGATGGTGAAATCCCCCTCGGGCGTCAGGTCCCCCTCCACCCGCTCATTGATGATGTCCACCACCGGTCCCGGCGCGATATTGGGCAGGTGCAGGGTTTCCGTGATGGGCGTGGAGCCGAAATTAAGCGCCGTGATCTGAGTACCTTTGCCCGCCGGCAGTTCGTGAACCATGATCAGCAGCCCTGGGTGTTGCACATCCGGCACCAGGATCTGGCGGCTGGCGGCGATGTCGTAGGCACGGCGCACGGCGAGGATTCTTTGCAACTGTGAGGCAAACGAATCCGGGTCGGCCAATTGGCTGATCAAGCTGCCATACAAGGTCTTCGGACGCGGCATCTGCCCGGCGGATTGCTCCGCGTCGGGGTTCAGGTCCACCAAGTCATAGGCACCGCGATGGATCCAGCGTGTGTCGCCATCGAGCATCAAGTGGGCCACCTCTTCCGCCGGCAAAGGCAGTGCGCCCACCAGGTCCCAGCCGGACAGTGCAAACACCCCAGGTTGCATCGCGTTGTACATCACCAGCAGCAGGTGAATCTGGCGGATCTGTTGGATATCCGCCGGGGTAATCGCTTCAAGGTCGCGAATGCCCAACGCCGCCGTGATGATGCTGGCGGTGGTGCACGACACGCCGTTGGTCACGAATTTCAGGTTATAGGGTGCGTGTTCGCCGGCGAGGCGTTCGTACATCTGCTCGCGGATGTGCTCGCGCAGGATGCCGCCGGGAAAGGTCTGGCCCTGATACAGATAGTTGTCATGGGCGTGCAGGGTCCAGAAGTGCACCAGTTCCAGGGTCAGTTCGTCATGGTTCTGCAAGGCATGGATCAGCGAGCCGGGGTCGATGCCCAGGGTGTGCATCTCCCGTAGCATCAGGCGCAGGAATTCGGTGTCGCCCATCAATAACGCGTGCTGGTACGCCGGCCGGGTGATGAAGTCGTAGGACAGGTCGGCGCCACCGTGGGACATGGCGGCGATGTCGTCCACCGTCAGGTTCAGTTCCTGGAAGCTGAAACCGCCCGCCTTGCGAATCGCGCCGCCGAGTATCTGGTTGCCGGTGATGGACAGCGGGTGGCTTTCAGACCAGGCGTTGCCTTCGAGTTTTCGCTCCACGCCGAGGAAGCCGTTGGCGTCCAGGCGCAGGATCTTCGCGCCCATCACGTCGATGGCATGCAGGGCGTCGCCGATGATCATCTGCTGCGCGGCGAAGGTCGGGTCCAGCCAGTTCAGTGACGGTTGGCCTTCCTTGAAGTAATGCAGGTATACCCAGCGCCGGGGTTTGCCATCCACGCCGATCACCACATCGGTCGCGCTCCAGTCGGTTTCCTTGACTCCGGGCTCGAAGAAGATCACCCGTTGCAACTGGCCGACGATGTAGTGCTTGTCCCTCAGCACGTCGACCTGCTGCGGGCTGAGGTTCTGTGCATCACGCCCCTCGGCAATCTCGGGCAGCAATGGCCAGTCTTCCTCGCGGATTTCCACCATGTGGTAGAGCCCGGGGTAGTCTTCGTAAGCCATCTCGGCCAGGCGGAAGTCCGCGCCTTTGCCGGTGTGGGACGGGATCACGTCGTCGATGATCACCGCGTTGTGCGCGGCGGCCATGCGCGCCAGGGATTGCAGTTGGGCCTCGGTGCCCAGTTGCGGGTCGATGTCGAAGCTGATGCGGTCAAAATTGCCGTCAATCGTGGGGGTGTGCTCGGTGCCGGAAAGTCCACCCGAGCGCTTCAATGGGCCGTTGTGAATACCCTGGATGCCGATCTTTGACAGTGCATGCCATAACGTCTCATCGCCCAGGGCTTCGAGTACGCTGCCGTTTTCACGGGTGACGATGGACGCCGGGTACGCAGTGAACCACACCGACGACAGGGCTGAAGCATCACGGGGCCGGGTGTGGGCATACGGCTGTTGCCACAATCTGCCTTGCCCCGAGTAGAGTTTGGCGCGCTGCTTTGCGGCCTGCAGCATCGATTGTTCTACCAGCCAGGCCACATGTTTCTTATCGGCGTCCGTCATAAATCAATCACCTGCACCCATGAAGTAGTCGGTTGCGGTGGCTGCATATGCACCACCGTTCGTTACTGTATGAGGCCCCGGGCGACGATTCGTTGCATCCGAGATGGCTACCCTTCCCGGTCTAGACCCAGCCACCGTCCACAATGAAGTTCTGGGCGGTGCACATCGCCGACACATCAGAGGCGAGAAACAGCGCCATATTGGCGATATGTTCCGGCTGCACACTGCCCGGCAGGCACTGGCTGCGGGCGATCAGTTCCCGGGCCGCATCATCCACCCACATCGCCAGTTGTTTTTCGGTCATCACCCAGCCCGGCACCAGCGTATTGACCCGGATCCGACTCGGACCCAGCTCCCGCGCCAGGGCTCGGGTCATGCCGTGGGCGGCGGCTTTGCTGGCGGCGTATACCGGGTAGCCGCTGGAAGCCATCATCCAGCCGATGGAGCCCAGGTTGATGATCGACCCACCGCCGGCGGCCTTCATCATGGGCACCACGGACCGGGCGGCAAAAAAGGCGTGCTTCAGGTTGACCGAGATCAGTTGGTCGAATGTCTCGGAGTCGACTTCCTCCAGGGTGTGCCGAACGTCATTGGCGGCATTGTTCACCAGCACATTGATCGGCCCCAGGGTTTGCGCCAGGCGCCCGATGGCGGCCTTGTAAGCGATCTCGTCGGTAATATCGCAATGGGCGAACTCAACGGCATGCCCCTCGGACGACAGGATTGCCGCCAAGCGGTCGCCCTGCCCTTGCGCCCGGTCCACGAACGCAACCTTGGCACCCTGGCGTGCGAAGGCTCGCACCATGGATTCGCCAATCCCGGAAGCACCGCCGGAAATCAGCACGGTTTTATCTCGCAGGTCCGGGTACATCGCCTGTGCGCCAGCCTGTTGTTCAGTGTTCATGTGACGGTCACTCCGCTGTATTTAGTCTTATTTTATATTGCAAATTTTGCGATTTTGTCTATATATCAGCACTGCATCTGATCGAAATACAATAAATAGTCGAACTATTTAATCAACAACAATAAAAGGTAGCTCAGTCATGCGGCAATCCCGATTCCTGCTTACCGGCCTCGGCCTCTCGTTGGCGATAGCCAGCCTCGGCGCTCAGGCGGCTGGCCTGTCCAGTGAACACAAACCCTTCGGCAAAACCAATGACGGCACCGCCGTCGAGCAGTACGTGTTGCGCAACAGCCATGGCGTACAAGCCACGGTGATCACCTACGGCGCTGTGTTGCAGTCGCTTAAGGTACCGGACAAACACGGCCAGTTCGCCGATGTGGTGCTGGGCTTCGACAACGTCCAGGGCTATCAGGCCGGCACCGCGTTCTTTGGCGCGACCATCGGGCGTTTTGGCAATCGCCTGGCCAAGGGTGCTTTCGAGCTGGACGGCAAACGCTATCAAGTGCCCCTCAACGACGGCCCGAACTCCCTGCATGGCGGTGCGCAGGGCTTCGACAAACAGGTGTGGAAAGCCCAGCCAGTCAAGCAAAAGGACTCGGTGGGCGTCACCCTGAGCTACCTGTCGAAGGACGGCGAGATGGGCTTTCCCGGCAACCTGAAAGTCGACGTCACTTATAGCCTCAACGACAAAAACGAGCTGCACATCGACTACAAGGCCACCACCGACAAACCCACCGTGCTGAACCTCACCAACCACAGTTACTTCAACCTCGCCGGCGCCGGTAACGGTGACGTGCTCAAACAGCTGGCCACCTTGCACGCCAGCCATTACACCCCGGTCAACAGCACCTTGATTCCCACCGGCGAACTGGCCCCGGTGGCCGGTACACCGATGGACTTCCTCAAACCCACCGCCATCGGCCAGCACATCAAGGACGATCATCCCCAGCTGAAATTCGCCGAACCGAAACAAGGCGGCTTTGACTTCAACTGGGTGCTGGATGCCAAGGGTGATATCGGCAAACTGGCCGCTGACGTTCGTGACCCGCAGTCCGGTCGGCGCTTGCAGCTGTATACCAGTGAACCCGGTGTGCAGTTCTATACCAGCAACTTCCTCGACGGCTCGATCAAGGGTAAAGGCGGCAAACCTTATGCCCACTGGAGTGCGTTTACCCTGGAAACCCAGCATTTTCCTGACGGGCCTAACCAACCGAATTTCCCGTCAACCCGCCTTGATCCCGGGCAGACCTACACCCAAAACACCGTGCTGAAATTCTCCGCCGACTGAACCCGCTTGATCGTTCCCACGCTGCGTGGGAACGATCAAAGCTTGCGCAGGGATCAGCGTTGTTTCATGCGGTCGATCACCACCGCCAACAGCAGGATCGAACCGCGGATCACATACTGGTAGAAGGTGTCGATGTTCTTCAGGTTCATCGCGTTCTCGATGATCGCCAGAATCAGCACCCCGGCAATCACGTGGCGAATCATGCCAATCCCGCCGCTTAACGACACCCCGCCCAACACGCAGGCAGAAATCACCGTCAACTCGAAACCCTGGCCAATCATCGGCTGCCCGGAGGTCATGCGTGAAGCAAGGATCACCCCGGCCAAGGCGCCGATCACCCCGTGCACGGCGAAGATGATGATCTTGGTGCGATCAACGTTCACCCCCGCCAGCAACGCGGCTTCCGGGTTGCCGCCGATGGCCATGGTGTTGCGCCCGTAGGTGGTGTAGTTGAGCAGCCAGCCGAAAAACAGGAAGCACACGATGGTGATCAGGATCGGCACCGGCACGCCGAACAACTGGCCGTTGCCGAACACGAAGAACCCATCCTGGGAGACGCCCACCGCTTTGCCATTGGCAAAGATATAGGCCAGGCCGCGCACGATCTGCATGGTCGCCAGCGTGGTAATCAGTGCATTCACCCGCAGCTTGGCGATCACAATCCCGTTGATCAACCCCACCACCAGGCCCATCAGCAGTGCGGCACCGATGCCGAGCAACACGCTGTCGGTGTCGCGCATCACGATCGCCGCCACGACCCCGGCGCAGGCAATCACCGAGCCCACCGACAGGTCGAAATGCCCTGACGCCAGGCAATACAACATGGTGCACGCGGCAATCCCGGTGGTGGAGATCGCCAGCCCCAGGCCGCGCATATTGAGCGGCGACAGGAAGTTGTCGATCAGCAAGGTGCAGAGCACGAAGATCCCCACCGCCGCGATCAGCATCGCCCAGTTGTCGAGCAGGTTGCGCAGGTCCAGCGGTTTGCGCGCCGTAGGAACAGCAGTGTTTTGGCTTGTCATAGTCACCTCGTCAGTTCCCCTGGCTCGCGGCGCGTTGGCGCGGCAGGGCCATTTGCAGCAGATTGGATTCATTGGCGTGTTCGCGGCTCATCTCGCCGCGCATCGCGCCTTCACACAGCACCAGGATGCGATCGGAAATACCCATCACCTCCATCAGGTCGCTGGACACCACAATCACCGCAATGCCGCGAGCCGCCAGGTCATGGATGATCTGGTAAATCTCGGCCTTGGCGCCGATATCGATGCCCCGGGTGGGCTCGTCCAGCAGCAGGACTTTCATCGGCATCGACAGCCACCGCCCGAGAATCGCCTTTTGCTGATTGCCGCCGGACAGGTACATGATCTTCTGCGCCGCTGTGGGCGTCTTGACCTTCAGCGCCTTGATCTGCGTGGCGGCGTTGTCTTTCTCCCAACCACTGCGCAACAACCAGCCAAAGCGCGAATGGGCACTGCGCGCGCTGATGTTGATGTTCTCGGCGACACTGGACAGCGGCACGATGCCCTCCTTCTTGCGGTCCTCGGGGCACAGCAAAATACCGGCGCCGATGGCGTCACGGGGTGAACGCAGGCGCAGCGCATCGCCGCACAAATCGAGGCTGCCGGCACTGCTGCGCTCAAGGCCTCCCAGCAGCCGCAGCAACTCGGTACGCCCGGCGCCCACCAACCCGAACAGGCCGAGAATCTCGCCCTGATGGGCCTCGAAACTCACCGGTTCACGCAAGCCGGGGCCCAGCAAGCCATTGACCTTGAGCGCCACCGCACCCCGCTCGCGGGGCCGGTAATCGTAGATGTCCTGAATGTCGCGACCGACCATGCAAGTCACCAGTTGATCGTGGGTCAAGGTGCTCATGTCCTCGAACGTGCGCACATAGCGGCCGTCCTTGAATACCGTCACCGCGTTGCAGATGCGGAACACCTCTTCCATGCGATGGGACACGTACAGCACCACTTTGCCCTCGTCCCGCAGGCGACCGATGATTGCCATCAGGCGGTCGATCTCCCGTGCTGACAGGCTGCTGGTGGGTTCGTCGAACGCAATCACATGGGCGCCACGGGACAGCGCCTTGGCTATTTCCACCAACTGGCGCTGGCCCAGGGACAGGCGGCCGACTTTCTCCTGAGGGTCGATTTCATCCGCCAGGCCCTTGAGGCACGCCAATGCCTGCTGGCGCAACGCGCTGCGATTGATCAAACCAAAGCTGGCCGGCAGGTGCCCGAGGAACAGGTTTTCGGCCACGCTCATTTCCGGCACCAGGTGCAGCTCCTGGTGGATCACCGCGACGCCGCTGGCGATGCTGTCGGCCGCGCATTTGAAGGCCATGGTGTGCGCGCCGATCTGCACGCTGCCGCTGCTTGGCACATAGGCGCCACCGAGGATTTTCAGCAGCGTGGATTTACCGGCGCCGTTCTCGCCCATCAAGGCGTGAACCTGCCCAGGGTGGGCGCTGAAGCTGATGCCATCCAGCGCCTTGACCCCAGGAAACGTCTTGCCGATATCGTTGAAGCACAGGCTGGCACCGGTGCTGTGGGGGGGTTTCTGTTGCGCGTGCATAACCACCTCGTCACACAGGTCAGGCGGCCCTGTCAGCAGGGCCGCCGGGGAACGTCAGCGGTCTTCAGTTCCACAGACCGATCTTTTCCAGCTCCTGCTTGAAGTTCTCGCGGGTGATCAGCGTCACCTCGTCCATCGCTGTGTACTTCGGTGGTTCCTTGCCGGTGGTGACCCACTCGAACATCATGCTGGCGGTGTTGTAACCCTCGATGTGCGGGCTGGGCAGCATGGAGCCGAAGAAGCCGCTGTTGGCTTTCTTCAGCTCGCCGATGGCGTCGGTGCCGTTGATGCCGATACCGATGACGTTGGCGGCGGCAAAGCCGGCGCTTTCGGTGGCGCGCACGCCGCCGAGCACCGTGTTGTCATTCATGCCACCGATGATCAGGTTTTTCGCGCCGCTGGGCAGTTTCACCAGTGCCGAGTTGGTGGCGTCCATGCTGCCGGGTACGTCGAGGGTCTTGAGGGCGGCGAACAGAATGTGGTCGTCCGGAATACCCGCAGCCTTCAGGGATTTGACCGAGCCGTCGGTGCGTTTTTTGCCGGTGTCGAGTTCGTTGTAGGTGTTGATCACCGCGTAGGTGTCTTTCCAGTCCCAACCGCGTTTTTTCGCTTCAGTGGCCATGGCGCTGCCCTGCTTCTCGCCCACCTCGAAGGCGGCCATGCCCAGGTAAGGCACGTCCTCCATGAAGTTGCCCTTGGCATCCACAAAGCGGTCATCCACGGCGATCACTTTCAAGCCATTGGCTTTGGCCTTGGCCATGATGGCCGGGCCGAGGGACACATCCGGCGGGCAAATCACAAAGCCCTTGGCGCCGTTGGCGGCCAGGCTGTCGATGGCCGAGAGGGTTTTCTCGCCGTCGGGCACGGCGATCTTGATCACTTCAAAGCCCTTGTCCTTGCCGGCTTTTTCGGCGAAGGCCCATTCGGTCTGGAACCAGGGCTCTTCGGCCTGCTTGACCAGAAAGCCGATTTTCACTGGCTCTGCCGCCAGTAACAGGCTGCTCAGGCTGACGGCCGACACCGCCACAGCGGCGCAGCACAGGGAACGGATACCACGACGACGATTCATAGGGTGACTCCTTGTTGTTGTTTTTGAATGCGTTAAACAGCGGTAAAGCCTGTTGGTTATCCTGCAAAGCGGTGACAGGTTTTCCCCGGCACATCGACCTCGATCGCCAGGACCGCGCCGTCCAGCGGGTGATTCAGCGGGCTGGCGGCACTGGTGATGTACAAGGTCTTGAGGTCGGGGCCTGCGAACACGCAACTGGTGGGACGGCTGACCGGCAACTCGATGACCCGGTCGACTTCGCCGCCCGGCGTCAGCCGCAGCAGGCAACCGCCGTCCCAGCGGGCATTCCAGATATAGCCTTCGGCGTCCATGGCCGAGCCGTCCGGGCCACCACGAGCGTGAGGCCCGAACCAGACGTGCGCGGGTTCAAGCTGACCATCGTCGGTGATCGCGTGCCGATACAACGTGCCGTCCAGGCTGTCGCCGAAATGCACGTGGGTGGCGGCGTCGTTCCAGAGCAAGGTGTTGGGAATGCCCAGGCCTTGCAGCAGCGGCGTGACCTGCCCGTCGGCATCGACCCGGAACAGGCCGCCGGAACGCCGCAGCACCGGCAGATCTTCACCGTTCTCGCCGATGTTGTTCTGCATGGTGCCCAGCCACAGCCGGCCCTGGGCATCACAGCGGGCTTCGTTGGCGCGGTTGCCCGGTTGCGGGTCGGCGACGCAAAGCAAGGTCAGGCGGGGATCGCTCGGCGCCGAATCGAGGTCGAGGCGATACACGCCACTGCTCAGGGTTATCAGCGCATCACCGCTGGCACACGGGATAAATGCCGAGACGGGCTCAGGCAGTTGCCAGGTGTGCAGTTGCCCGTCTTTCAGGCGTAACGCCTGCTGGCCGATGATATCCACCCAATACAGCGCCTGGCCCTGCTCGTCCCAGAACGGGCCTTCGCCCAGCCGAGCGCGGTGCGGTGTGACGGCATTCCACGACATGAAACCTCCTGCTTTCTTGTTGTTTTCAGGTGGTACGGGTTACAGCGCGTCGCGCGACGGCTGCCCATCTACCAGACGCTGAATGCGCAACGGGTTGGCATTCTTCAGCGCGTCGGGGAGCAGGCTATCAGGGTAATTCTGAAAGCACACAGGTCGCAGGAAGCGCTCGATCGCCAGGGTGCCCACCGAGGTGCCGCGAGCATCGGAAGTCGCCGGATAAGGCCCGCCGTGGACCATCGCGTCACACACCTCGACGCCTGTGGGATAGCCGTTGAGCAGGATGCGGCCGACCTTTTGTTCCAGCAGCGGCGTCAACTCGCCGAACTGGGTGAAATCCGCCGGCTCGCCAATGATTGTCGCCGTCAGTTGGCCGTGCAGGCCGTGCAACGCGGCAGTCAGTTGCGCCTGGTCGGCAACTTCCACGAACACGGTGGTGGGGCCGAACACTTCTTCCTGCAGCACTTCATCGCCGTTGATCAGCAGGCTGGCATCCGCTTTGAACAGTTGTGGCTGCGCCTGATTGCCGGTCTGCGCCTGGCCCGCCAGGTGCTCGATGCCAGGATGGGCCAGCAGCGTATGCAGGCCTTTGCCGTAGCTGCTCAAGGTGCCGGCATTGAGCATGGTTTGCGCCGGTTGGTCGCCGATCAGTTGGGCGACC
Source organism: Pseudomonas sp. LBUM1641 (assembly GCF_059716235.1). Classification (NCBI taxonomy): domain Bacteria; kingdom Pseudomonadati; phylum Pseudomonadota; class Gammaproteobacteria; order Pseudomonadales; family Pseudomonadaceae; genus Pseudomonas; species Pseudomonas sp. LBUM1641. The sequence goes on along the minus strand of NZ_CP166815.1, from coordinate 3,629,096 downwards.
TGTTGGATGAATGCGCTGAACGGTGGCGATGCAATCCCGATCACCAGGCCCGGGTTCGTGCAGAACTGGCCACACCCTTGCACCACCGAGGCGACCAGGTCGCGGGCGATGCTGTCTGCCCGGGCTTGCAGCGCCTGGGGCAACAGGATGACCGGGTTGATGCTGGACATCTCGGCGAACACCGGGATCGGTTGCGGACGTGCCGCCGCCATATCACACAGGGCCCGGCCACCCTTGAGCGAGCCGGTGAAACCCACGGCCCGGATTGCCGGGTGCTTGACCAGTGCTTCACCCACACCGCCACCGAAGATCATATTGAACACGCCGTCGGGCATCCCGGTGCTCTGCGCCGCCCGCATGATCGCATCGGCGACCCGCTCGGCAGTGGCCATGTGGCCGCTGTGGGCCTTGAACACCACCGGGCAGCCGGCCGCCAGCGCGGCGGCGGTGTCGCCACCGGCAGTGGAAAAGGCCAAGGGGAAATTACTCGCCCCAAACACGGCAACCGGCCCGAGACCGATGCGGTACTGGCGCACATCCGGGCGTGGCAAAGGCTGGCGATCCGGCAGCGCCTGATCGATCCGCGCACCGTAGAAATCACCGCGCCGCAGCACCTTGGCGAACAACCGCATCTGGCCGCTGGTACGGCCGCGCTCGCCCTGGATACGCCCGGCGGGCAACGCCGTTTCGCGGCAGACCAAGGCGATGAAGTCATCGCCAAGCACGTCCAGTTCGTCGGCTATCGCCTCCAGGAACGACGCGCGATGCTGCGCGCTCAGGCTTCGATAGGCCGGGTAAGCCGCCGCCGCGGCGTTGGCTGCCGCATCGACTTCCTGCGCCGTCGCCTGGTAGAAATCATAGGGCAACGCTTCGCCGGTAGTGGCGTCGACGCTTTGCAGCGTGACGCTGCCGGTGGCGCTGCGCTGGCCGCCGATGTAGTTGTGGCCGTAAATCCGGGTCATGCCTGTCTCCTTTAAAGAGTGCCTACGCCGCCGGGTGCAACGACCCCTTCGACCTTGGTAATGCCGTTGATCAAGGGCGCGCCGAATTCGGCCTGGCTGATTTCGAACACATCGCCTGGCTGGGTACGAATGCCGTCGGCAAACGACAAGGTTGCGGTGCCGAAAAAGTGGATATGCACGTCACCTGGGCGCAGGAACTGGGTGTATTTGAAATGGTGATATTCAAGGTTCTCGAGGCTGTGGCACATGTTGGCTTCGCCACTGAGGAATTCGTGCTGCCACAGCACCTCGCCGTTGCGCAGGATGCGGCTGGTGCCCGCCAGGTGCTGGGGCAGTTCACCCAGTCGCAACTCGGGACCATAGCTGCAACTGCGCAGTTTGGAGTGGGCCAGGTACAGGTAATTCTTGCGCTCCATCACGTGGTCGGAAAACTCATTGCCCACCGCGTAGCCCAGGCGATACGGCTTGCCGTCGTGACCAATTACATACAGCCCGGCGATTTCCGGCTCTTCGCCGGCGTCTTCGGCAAACGCCGGCCACGGGAACGGCTGGCCCGGGCGCACCACGATGGTGCCGTCGCCCTTGTAGAACCACTCGGGCTGGACACCGGCTTGGCCAGAGGCGGGTTTGCCGCCCTCCACGCCCCATTTGAAGATGCGCATGGTATCGGTCATCGTGCTCTCGTCACCGGCCTGCTGGTGCATCTTGTCCCGCGCCGACGCGCTGCCCAGGTGGGTCAGGCCGGTACCGCTGACCAGCGTGTGCGCCGGGTCGGGGTGATCCAGCGGGGGCAGGATCCTTTGCCCGGCCAGCAGGTCGGCATAGTCGTGGTTGGCGGCCAGGCCGAGACGCTCTATTTGCTGTTGCAAGGTGACACCGGCCTCGATGGCGGCGAGTGCCAGGTCGCGCACCGTGTGTGCTGATTGCACTTCACGCACCTGCCCGCCCTCGACCACGCCCACCCGGCGTTCGCCGTTGCTCAATTCAAACTGCACTAAACCCATGAGTCTTCTCCTGATTGCCAATTAAGTACGCGTGGCGCCACGGGCGCTGGCGGCGAACTGGTCCGGCGGCAACACGTGTTTGCGCTCCAGCAGCCGGTAGACCACGCCCGTCAGCACTACCCCGAACAGCATCACGCAGGCCAGGAAGTACAAGCCCGACGCGAGGTTGCCGGTGTACTCCTTGAGGGCGCCGATCACGAACGGCCCGATGTAGCCGCCGAGGTTGCCCACCGAGTTGATCAAGGCGATGCCCGCCGCCGCACTTGCGCCGGCAAAAAAACGTCCCGGCAAGGTCCAGAACACCGCCGTGCACGAGAACAGCGCGAACGCCACCAGGCACAGCGCTGCCAGTTGCCACAGCGGCACCGTCAGCCACGCGCTGAAGAACAGGCCGATGGCCCCCAGCACGTAAAGCACCGCGAGGTGGCCGTAGCGATCATTCAGGCGATCGGAACTGCGCGGGACGATCAGCAAACCGATGATCCCGAAGATGTAGGGCACCGCCGACACGAACCCGGTCGTCAGGTCGCTGCCGCCGAACTGCTTGATCAAGGTCGGCAGCCACAGGCCCAGGCCATAAATGCTCAAGGTCACCGGCAGGTAGAACAGCGCCAGCAGCAACACGCGTTTGTCCTTCAGGGCATGCAGCGGGTTGCCGTGCCGGGTCTGGCCGTAGGCCTGCAGGTCTTTGGCCAGCTCGCCGGTGAGCCAGTCCTTCTCGGCCTGGTCCATCCATTTGACCTGTTGCGGCCCGTCCGGCAGATAACGCAGCACCGGCCAGGTCAGCAGGATCGCCGGGGTGCCGATGACGATGAACAACCACTGCCAGCCGTGCAGGCCGAGAATCCCGTCCATGCCGAGCAAACCGCCCGCCACCGGGCCGGTGATCATCATGGCGATGGGCTGGGACAGGATGAACAACCCGAGGATCTTGCCGCGGTGGCGCACCGGGAACCATTGGGTGATGTAGTAGAGGACACCCGGGAAGAACCCGGCTTCGGCGGCGCCCAGCAGAAAGCGCATCACATAGAAACTGTGGGGGCCCTGGACGAATGCCATGCCGATGGTAATGGCGCCCCAGGTGACCATGATCCGCGCGAACCAGCGCCGCGCGCCGAAACGGTCGAGCATCAGGTTGCTGGGGATTTCCAGAAGGAAGTAGCCAATAAAGAACAGCCCTGCCCCCAGGCCATACGCGGCATCACCGATGCCGACATCCGCGCCCATGTGCAATTTGGCGAAGCCCACGGCCGAGCGGTCCACGTAGGCAATCAGGTACAGCAAGATCAAGAAGGGAATCAGTTTCAGCGTGATGCGACGTATCAGCCGCTGTTCCTGGCTCATGTGAGCAGTCTCCGATTGTTATTTTTATAGAGCGTTGCGGGTCGCCTCTCGCGAAAATCCGCCAGGGCCAGGCCTCGTTGAATCGGACTATATAGTATTACTATTTAATCAACAACACTTCCAAAGCGTCGAATTTACGCCTATGTTAGGCCAGGATTAGATCAATATAGTCTTACAATAAGAGAGTCGACCATGTCCGAGAAAAAGCCCGTCCTGCGCTCCGCCAGCTGGTTTGGTACCGCCGATAAAAACGGCTTCATGTACCGCAGCTGGATGAAAAATCAGGGGATTGCCGATCATCAGTTCCATGGCAAACCGATCATCGGGATCTGCAACACCTGGTCGGAACTGACACCCTGCAACGCGCACTTCCGCCAGATTGCCGAGCATGTGAAACGTGGGGTGATTGAAGCGGGCGGCTTTCCCGTGGAGTTTCCGGTGTTCTCCAACGGCGAATCGAACCTGCGCCCCACCGCGATGCTCACCCGCAATCTGGCGAGCATGGACGTGGAGGAAGCCATTCGCGGCAACCCCATCGATGGCGTGGTGCTGTTGACCGGTTGTGACAAAACCACCCCGGCGCTGCTGATGGGCGCTGCCAGTTGCGACGTGCCAGCGATCGTCGTCACCGGCGGGCCGATGCTCAACGGCAAGCACAAGGGCCAGGACATCGGCTCGGGCACCGTGGTGTGGCAGCTCAGCGAACAGGTCAAGGCGGGTACCATCACCCTCGACGATTTCCTCGCGGCCGAAGGCGGCATGTCGCGCTCGGCAGGCACCTGTAACACCATGGGCACCGCTTCGACCATGGCCTGCATGGCCGAAGCACTCGGCACCTCCCTGCCCCACAACGCGGCGATTCCGGCGGTGGATGCGCGCCGTTATGTACTGGCGCACATGTCGGGCATGCGTGCAGTAGAGATGGTGCGTGAAGACTTGAAGCTGTCGAAGATCCTGACCAAGGAGGCCTTCGAAAACGCGATCCGCGTCAACGCAGCCATTGGTGGCTCGACCAACGCGGTGATTCACCTGAAAGCCATCGCCGGGCGTATCGGCGTCGAGCTCGACCTGGACGACTGGACCCGCATGGGCCGTGGCATGCCGACCATCGTCGACCTGCAACCGTCCGGGCGCTTCCTGATGGAAGAGTTCTACTACGCCGGCGGCCTGCCGGCGGTGCTGCGCCGCCTCGGTGAAGCCAACCTGATCCCGCATCCGAACGCCTTGACCGTCAACGGCAAGTCCTTGGGCGAAAACACCCGGGAAGCGCCGATCTACGGCCAGGACGAAGTGATCCGTACCCTCGACAACCCGATCCGCGCCGACGGCGGCATTTGTGTGCTGCGGGGCAACCTCGCGCCACTGGGTGCGGTACTCAAGCCATCGGCTGCCAGCCCCGAGCTGATGCAACACCGAGGGCGTGCCGTGGTGTTCGAGAACTTCGATATGTACAAGGAACGCATCAACGACCCGGAGCTGGACGTGGATGCCAACTCGATCCTGGTGATGAAAAACTGCGGGCCCAAGGGTTACCCGGGCATGGCGGAAGTCGGCAACATGGGCTTGCCGGCCAAACTGCTGGCCCAGGGTGTGACCGACATGGTGCGGATTTCCGATGCGCGCATGAGCGGCACGGCGTACGGCACCGTGGTGCTGCACGTGGCACCGGAAGCGGCGGCCGGCGGCCCATTGGCCACGGTCAAGGAAGGCGACTGGATCGAACTTGATTGTGTCAATGGCCGCCTGCACCTGGACATTCCGGACGCCGAACTGGCGGCCCGCATGGCCGACCTTGCGCCGCCCCAACAGCTGATTGTCGGGGGCTACCGCCAGTTGTACATCGACCACGTACTGCAGGCAGACCAGGGCTGCGATTTCGACTTCCTGGTGGGCTGCCGTGGCGCGGAAGTGCCGCGTCATTCCCACTAATTGGGACGGGAGCAATGCTATGATGCCGCGTATTTCGCCAGAGTAGCCTCCCTGTTATGGATCAGCAGCCGACCAAGCCGCGCAAGAGCATGCACGCCCAAATCGTTCAGGACTTGGGCATGCACATCGTTTCCGGACGCTTCAAGCCGGAAGAACGACTGCCCATGGAGGCGACCTTGTGCGAGGAATACAAGGTCAGCCGGTCGGTGTTGCGTGAGGCGACGCGGGTACTGAGCGCCAAGGGCCTGGTAATTTCCAAGCCCAAGGTCGGCGCCGTGGTACGCCCGCGGGTGCAATGGCACCTGCTGGACCCGGACGTACTGTCCTGGCTGATGCAGTCCACACCCCACAGCGAGTTTTTCAACACCCTGGCCGGTGTACGCCGCATCCTGGAGCCGGAAATCGCCGCCATGGCAGCTTCCACCGCTACCGATGCCGATATTGCCGTCATCGAAAAGGCCTACCTGGGCATGGAAACCGCCCAGACCCACGACGCGCTGTTGCAGGCCGACCTGGACTTCCACCGGGCGATTGCCGATGCGACCCGCAACGACTTGCTGGCCTACATGTGCAACATGCTGTCGTTGCCACTTCGCGAGTCCATCAACATTACCAACCGTCGCCCCGACATCCAGGGCCTCAGCCTGCCCCGGCACAAAGCGATTCTCACGGCGATCAAGAACCGTGACGCCCTTGGCGCGCGGCATGCTTCCCTGGTGCAACTGGACGATACCCGAGTGGCGCTGGATACCGTGATGAATGTACTGACGCCGCTGTAGCGCACGGCAACCCACCGTCAAAATCGAGGCCGCCCTTGGATTACTTCGCTGCGTTAACCGCCTTTGTCGAAGCCGCCGAGGGCAATAACTTTTCCCGCGCCGCCGACCGGCTTGGCATCAAGGCCTCCACGGTTTCCCGTTACGTGAAGGACCTTGAACAGGACCTCGGCATCGCCTTGTTCAACCGCTCTACGCGCACGCTGCACCTGACTGAGGGTGGCCAGACGTTTCTGATGCACGCACGCCGGGTACTGGATGAACTCGAACAAGCCAAGGCCGCCACCTCCGCGCTGAACGAACAGCCACGGGGCGTGCTCAAGCTCAACCTGCCGCCTGCCTTTGCCCGTCACCATATCCTCCCCACGTTGAATGCCTTCCTGGCCCGCTACCCGCAGATCAAGCTGGAACTGGTGCTGGACGACAGCCACGTCAATCTGATTCATGCCGGTGCGGACTTGGCGATCCGTATTGGAACCCTGGCGGATTCCACCTTGAAGGCGCGCAAGATCTGCGATGAGCGCTACCGGCTGGTGGCCAGCCCGGCGTTTTGCCGGGAACATCCGGCGCCGTCCGTTCCTTCGGAACTGGTGGCGCTGCCGGTGATTCTGGGGAGAGATATCGCGGCGGATATCGCGTTTGCCAACGGGCATGAGGTGTCGCCACTGGTGCATAAAGACGCTATCCGCATCAACGACCTCGACGCACAGCTGATCGCCGCGCAACAAGGCCTGGGATTTGCCTTACTGCCTGACTGGCTGGTGGCCAAAGCTGTTGAAGCCGGCGAGCTGGTGGTGTGGTTGCCGGAGTGGACTGTCCGGATCGCCGGCCGCGAACCGGCGGTGTGGTTCGTCTATCCACCCAAGCGCATCGTGTCTTCCAAAGTGCGGTGCTTCATCGACTTTATCGTCGAGCAACTGGGCGAAACACCGCACTGGAAACGTCTCAACTGAAGCGGATATCCAGCGACCGCAGATAGGTTTGCAGCCCGGCGTCCTGGATCGGAATCAGGAAGGCTTCGGTGTCGGACTCGTTGAAGTGGGCATGCCAGTAGCCTGGAGGTGTGACGAAGGCCAACCCCGGCGACCAGTCAACCCGCACCGGATTGCGGATTTGGCCATCGGCTTCCAGCTCGGTGCCCACCAGCGAGTAGCAACCCTTGGGGCAATCGATGATGAAATCCAGCGCAATCGACTGGTGCCGATGAGGCTTTTGAATCGACCCGGCCGGCAGGATGCCGTACATCGCCCACAGCACATGGGTCACGGTTCGGGTCTGCGGGAAGTTGCGATTGCCCAGCAGGATGCTGATACGGCTGCGATCCTGGGCGCGGGGATCATCGGCGGCTTCACGCAGCTTTGCATTGGCCAGTTCTGCGGGATACAGCGTCGGTACGAAGCGATCGGCACTGCGGGTCACGCCCAGGTAGCGCAACATCGGTTCATCGTGCACGTAGTACAGGCGCGCATCCTCAGATGCACTGAACTGCGCCTGTTGCAGGCCCGGCAACGCAATGAAGCAACCTTTGGACCATTCGATGTGATGCTCGCCCTGGGCCACACTGCCCTGCCCCGCAATCACATAAAACACCTGTGAGGTGGCATTGGGTTGCAGCTCCAGCGTGTCGCCTGCGTTCAGGCGAATGAAGTTCGCACACAGCCCCGGCCCGGTCGCCGGGCCTTCGCAGCCCAGTGCCTCGCTGAGGTCCAGCGGGACCACCCGGGACGGGCCGCTGTCATACAGCGAGGCCGGAAAGCTGTGGTAGGGAATGCGAGTGATCAGGTTGGCGCTGATGGGGTTGGCGGCCTTGCTGTATTCGAAGTACTCGGCGTCGAGCAGGTGCAGGGGTTGGGTATCGGTCACATCAGGCTTGAATTCGCTGTTCATTATGATCACCTCAATCTACGGCAGGATTTCGCAACGGCCCGTTGGAGGTTGCGGCGGTGAAAGAACTATAGGCATTCAGCGGCGGTGGATTAATCCCTTATGCTGCACAGCAGTTATGCGAAATGGGGCAGGTACGAGTCCGTCTCCGTGTACTGATAGTTTGATAAAACCAACTATCAAAGTGCCACTTTATAAATTAGTTAAATATATCTACATCATCGCCCATAAAAAATCCGCCGCAGAGACTGCGGCGGCAAACCAAAGGATTTTGTCGAAGCAGAGCGGCTAAGACACTGTCAAAACTACAGCAGCGTGCGTGCATGCGTAGTGAATTTTAATTAATCGAGTTTAATCATCCCTTCACTGGTTCTTTACCGCGAGCCGGTTAAAAATTCCGCGTCGCGCAAAGGCCTGCACCTGGTCTGTCATTATCAGCTTGATCGAAAAAGCAGCAGTAGCGCGATGATTACAAACAGAGCACCGCACATACACATCAACCCATTGATTTTGGTATTCATCGCTTTAGCGTTTTTTACGAGTTCATCCAGTTGGCTTGAGTAGTCGATGCTCGTTTGTTGCGTATTCGACTGCGCAGACTTTGCACGATCGTTGGAGCTTACTTCAGCGTGCGCCGCAATCAAGCTGCCACCGGCACCTCCGCAAGCGAGGGTAATCATCAAATTGAACAAGACTATTTTTTGATTTTCTGCTTCTTGCAAAAAGTTCGGGAACTCGATAGGAGGGAAAAACGTCGGTAGGTACGTAGCCTGCAAAAAGACCCCGAAGCCGATCAATACCAAACCTTTGATGAATCGGTTCAACGAACATTCAACGACCATCACAAGCATTATCAAGCTGGCGGTGACCATTGTTGTAGAGCCAACCGGGTCACGCTGAAGCGTAGGCGCAACGATAAGGCCGCCCATGGCAACGACCAAACCGAACACTAACCAGGCAATGCTTTTCTTAGGGCGGACCGCGTCGGCTCTCGTGGTTACAGATACATATTTAAGCATTTGAAGGGTTACGTCCTTGCAATAGTCTTGAGATAGCCGGCAAGAATAACTTTTTCCAACGCACCCGTAATCGATAGACTGGCAGCCATTTCAATCCTCTCAAACAAGAGAACCCCATGGCCAACCACGACCTCGCCTTCACCCCCGACCTCGACCCGGATTCCATCTCCTCCGACGTTATCGGCTTCAACGGCATCCTCGTCTCCACCCAAATCCCCACCCGCGCCGACGGCAGCCTTGAACTGGGCGATATCACCCTGCAAAGCGAATGCACCCTGCAAGCCCTCAAGGTTGCCCTGGAACGCGCCGGCAGTTCGATTGACCGGGTCATGCACTTGACCATCTACCTCACCGACATGGCCGACCGCGCCGCGTTCAACGAAGTCTACAAACGCTACTTCGCCAAGCCTTGGCCAGTCCGTGCAGCGGTGGGCGTGGCAGCCCTGGCCGTGGAAGGCATGCGGGTGGAAGTCACGGCGATGGCCGCCAAGGGCTGAGCCAAACGCTCTATATCAACCAACGATGATCAAATGTGGGAGCTGTCGAGCCCCAGCGAGGCTGCGATGGGATCGCCTCGGTGTCACTGATACACCGAGGTGTCTGCATCGCGGGCAAGCCCGGCTCCCACCGTTGAGTGCATTCCAATGTGGGAGCACACGTAGGGCTTGATAGATGTCGATAGTGCATTTCGCAGCTACAATGCCCGCCTCCGTGACAAGCCTGATTAAAAAAACTATGTCCTTGCCCAAGCATCACCTGGAATTGCTCAGCCCTGCCCGCGATGTCGCCATCGCCCGCGAGGCCATTCTGCATGGCGCCGATGCCGTGTATATCGGCGGCCCGAGTTTCGGCGCGCGCCATAACGCCTGCAACGACGTGAGTGATATCGCGCAGTTGGTGGAGTTCGCCCGGCGCTACCATGCGCGGGTGTTCACCACCATCAACACGATCCTGCACGACAACGAGCTGGAGCCGGCGCGCAAGCTGATCCACGAGCTTTACGATGCCGGTGTCGACGCGCTGATCGTCCAGGACCTGGGGGTGATGGAGCTGGATATTCCGCCCATCGAGCTGCACGCCAGCACCCAGACCGACATCCGCACCCTGGGCCGGGCCAAGTTCCTCGACCAGGCCGGGTTCTCGCAACTGGTGTTGGCCCGTGAGCTGAACCTGCAAGAGATCCGGGCGATTGCCGATGAAACCGATGCCGCCATCGAGTTCTTCATCCACGGTGCCTTGTGCGTGGCCTTCTCCGGCCAGTGCAACATCTCCCACGCCCAGAATGGCCGCAGCGCCAACCGCGGCGATTGCTCCCAGGCCTGCCGCCTGCCCTACACCTTGAAAGATGACCAGGGCCGTGTGGTTGCCTTTGAAAAGCACCTGTTGTCGATGAAAGACAACAACCAGAGCGCCAACCTGCGCGCCCTGGTGGATGCCGGCGTGCGTTCGTTCAAGATCGAAGGCCGCTACAAGGACATGGGCTATGTGAAGAACATCACCGCCTATTACCGTCAGCGCCTGGACGAGATTCTCGAAGACCGCCCGGACCTGGCTCGCGCCTCCAGCGGCCGCACCGCGCATTTCTTCCTGCCGGACCCGGAAAAGACCTTCCACCGTGGCAGCACCGACTACTTCGTCACCGACCGCAAGGTCGACATCGGCGCCTTCGACACCCCAACCTTTACCGGCCTGCCGGTGGGTGTGGTGGAGAAAGCCGGCAAGCGTGACTTACAAGTGGTCACCCATGAGCCGCTGTCCAATGGCGACGGCCTCAATGTGCTGATCAAGCGTGAAGTGGTGGGTTTCCGCGCCAACATCGCAGAAGCTAAAGGTGAGTTCGAAGAAGACGGCGAGAAGCGCTACCGCTACCGCGTCGAGCCCAACGAGATGCCGGCCGGCCTGCATCAACTGCGGCCGAATCATCCGTTGAACCGCAACCTGGACCATAACTGGCAGCAGGCGCTACTGAAGACCTCCGCCGAGCGCCGTATCGGCGTGACGTGGGTGGCTCGCTTGCAGGAAGACCGCCTGGAACTGACCGTCACCAGCGAAGAAGGCATCAGCGCCAGCGTTGCCCTGCCCGGCCCGTTTGGCGTGGCCAACAAGCCGGAACAGGCCCTGGAAACCCTGCGCGACCTGCTGGGTCAGCTGGGCACCACCCAGTACCACGCCACCGCGATCGAGCTGGATGCACCACAGGCGTTCTTCATCCCGAACTCGCAGCTCAAGGCCTTGCGCCGTGAAGTGATCGAGGCGCTGACCGAGGCGCGTATCCAGGCTCATCCTCGGGGCGGCCGCAAGGCGGAAACCACGCCGCCGCCGGTGTACCCGGAATCGCACCTGTCGTTCCTGGCCAACGTCTACAACCAGAAGGCCCGCGACTTCTATCACCGCCATGGCGTGCAGCTGATCGACGCGGCGTATGAAGCCCACGAAGAAACCGGCGAAGTGCCGGTGATGATCACCAAGCACTGCCTGCGTTTCTCGTTCAACCTGTGCCCTAAACAGGCCAAGGGTGTGACGGGGGTGAAGACCAAGGTTGCGCCGATGCAGCTGATCCACGGCGACGAAGTGCTGACGCTGAAGTTCGACTGCAAGCCTTGCGAGATGCACGTGATCGGCAAGATCAAGGGCCACATCCTCGGGCTGCCGCAACCGGGCAGCGTGGTGGGTTATATCAGCCCGGATGACCTGCTCAAGACCATCCCGCGCGGCGCACACTGAGCCTCCGGTGAGCGTCATGCTACGGCGTGACGCTCACCACTGTTTTCGAACGCCACCACCAACCCCGCTGCAACCCCGCCGCCGCGAGCAAAATCGCCGCCACGCCCAGCCATTGCATCCAGCCCAGGCGATGCCCAAAGGCAATCCAGTCGACAAAGATTGCCGCAATCGGGTAGATAAACGACAGCGCGCCGGTGATTGCCGTCGGTAACTTCTGGATCGCGCCATACAGCAACACGTACATCAAGCCGGTATGCACCACGCCTAGGGTCAGCAATGCCGCCCAAGCGTCCATCGAGGCAGACAGGCTGTGCCACTGCATCAGCGGTGCCAGCAGCAAGGCGCCCGTGGTCACCTGGATCAACGCCATCAAATGCGGCGGCACCTCTTTCAAACGCTTGATGATCAGCGCCGCAATGGCATAGAGAAATGCCGCGCCCAGCGCCAACGCCACACCCATCAAATAGTCATCCCCGGTGTTTTGCTGACCGCCACGGGCGGTGACAATCGCCAGCATCCCCACGAAAGCCACGCTCAACCAGGCAAGCTTTTGCACGGTGATTTTCTCCCCCAGGAACACCGCGGCCAGCATCACCAACATAAACGGCTGGACGTTATACACCGCCGTGCTGATGGAGATTGAAGCCCTGGCGTAGGACTCGAACAGCAGCAACCAATTGCCCACAATCGCCACGCCGCTGAGCATCGCCAGCCCGAGCTTGGTGTAGTTCAGCAAGTCCAGACGCAGATAACCCAGCAACCCGCACACCACCAGCAACGTCAGCGCGCCGATCACGCAGCGCCAGAACACCACTTCGACCACCGGCACACCCGACACCAGCACGAACCAGCCGATGGTGCCGGATATGAGCATGGCGGCGACCATTTCCCATGAACCGCGACGTATGGATTTGTCCATGATTGAGCTCCTCAAGTGAGGCTCAATTATGGCAATCTGGCTTGTAGTGACTCCAGATTCTAAATAAGGCGAACGTTGGATTTTGCCTATTCTTATTAGGCAAACCCCAGACATTACTTTCGGAGCGAGCATGATTGACAGCATTGACCAGCAACTGATCGCCGCGCTGATGGACGATTCGCGCCTGTCCCTCAAGGCCTTGGCGGGCATCACAGGCCTGTCCTCCCCCAGCGTCGGCGAGCGGCTACGACGACTGGAAGAGCGTGGCGTATTGAAAAACTACACCGTGGACATCGACCCCAAGCATTTCGGCTATTTGCTCCAGGCCATCGTGCGCATTCGCCCCTTGCCCGGAAAATTGCAAGAGGTGGAGCGCCAGATCCAGGCGATCCCCGAGTTCACCGAATGCGACAAGGTGACCGGCGATGACTGCTTCATCGCACGCCTGCATGTGCGCACTATGGATCAACTCGACACACTGCTGGATAAGCTCAACGCTTACGCCGAAACCAACACCGCCATCGTCAAGAAAACCCCGGTAAAACGGCGGTTGCCACCACTGAGTGATTCATGATTTTGAGTCACTGATGCAGTGACGGGATCGCTATTCTGTCAACGCAGAGCGGTGTTTATGCTTGATCCACACATTGGAACAACAGGCGTAAACACCATGTATGTCATCACCGGAATCACAGGCAAAGTCGGCGGCGCCCTGGCGCGGTTTCTGCTCAACGATCGTCAACCCGTGCGCGCAGTCATTCGCGATGCCAGCAAAGGCGCCGAGTGGGCCGCCCTCGGTTGCGAGGTCGCCATCGCCAACATGGACGATGCCGCTGCCCTCACCGAAGCGTTCAAAGGCGCCACCGGCGTGTTCATCCTGCCGCCTTCGGATTTCGACCCGGCGCCCGGCTTCCCCGAGGCGTGCAAGGTGATTGCCGCCGTAGCCCAAGCCATCGAGGCGGCGGCACCGCAAAAAGTGGTGTGCCTGTCGACCATTGGCGCCCAGGCCGAACACCTGAACCTGCTGACCCAACGCACCTTGATGGAGCAGGCGCTAAGCACATTGAACGTGCCAGTGACCTTTCTGCGCCCGGGCTGGTTCATGGAAAACGCCGCCTACGACGTAGCCACCGCCCGCGAACACGGAGTGATCCACAGCTTCCTGCAACCGCTGGATAAGACCGTGCCGATGATCGCCACCGCCGACGTCGGCCGCCTCGCCGCGCAACTGTTGCAGCAGCACTGGACTGGCCGCCGTGTGGTTGAGCTTGAAGGTCAGAGGGTCAGCCCGAACGACATCGCCCGCACGTTGACCGAAGTGCTTGGTCGCGGTGTGACTGCGCAGGTGGTGCCTCGGGATACGTGGGAGCCGATGTTTCGTGAGCAAGGCGCGCGGAATCCAATGCCACGCATGCGCATGATTGATGGTTTTAACGAAGGTTGGATCTGCTTTGAGCAAGCGGACGTGGTCAAGGGTGAGACCACGTTGTTGAAGGTGCTGCGGGAGTTGGCTGCAAAAGCCTGATGCCATGGCCTGCAAGCCAGCTCAGTGATTGGGTACATATCCGTTATTTGGGTAACGGCGGCGTATGGTTTCGCTCTTACAGCGAGTCACTTTGCAAAAAGCGGCAAAGTAACCAAAACGCTCTGCCCCGCCTGTCGGCGCCTCGCTGTGGCTCGGCGTTCCCTCACTCCGGCATTGTTCCGCGGGCCGCCGCGACGGGCCATCCATGGCCCGGCGCGGCTAAACCGGCGTCCTGCCGGTTTACCCGCTCCGCAATACCTGCGCTCGGCCTCGGGCTGAATGGGGCAGTCAGATCAAAATCAAAAGCAAGATCACAGCGGTCTACCGGCCGGCTTGAGTGTGAAAAGCAAAAGCAAAGCTGCTTTTCTGTAGGAGCGAGCTTGCTCGCGAAAAACCTGAGAGCGCCGCGTTCATTCAGGATGCCAACGTCATCGTTAACGACCTTCGCGAGCAAGCCCGCTCCCACACTTGGACCGTGCCCGCTTTAGCTTCTGATTTTGCTGTTGCTTCACCACACTCAAGCCGGCCTGTAGGCCGCTGTGCCCTTGATCTGCTTTTGATCTTGATCTTAGGCGCCCCGTTAAACCACGCTGGCCGAACGCAGGCTTTGGAGCGTGGGTAACCTGGCAGGACGCCAGGTTAGCCGTCCTGGGCCAGGGATGGCCCATGACGGCGGCCCACGGTCCAAAGCCGGAGTGAGGGCACACCGAGCCTAAGCGAGGTGCCGAGTGGTGGGGCAAGAGCGTTTTGCTTACTTTTGCGCTGTTCAAAAGTGAGCCGCTGTAAGAGCGGAACCATAAGGGGGGTGTCAGAAATTTTGTGTTCGGGCATACCATGAGCAAGAGGTGCATGTATGCCAACCAAAAAGAAACCACCGCTGCGTGAACTACCAAAAATCCCGAAAGAGCTGCTCGAGCAGTTCGCTGACGGCATGATGACCGCCGAGGCCATCGAAGACGCCTCAGCGGCTTTCAAGAAGGCTCTGATCGAGCGAGCCTTGAATGCCGAGCTCGGCCATCACCTGGGCTATCCGCCGGGCGCGCAGCGCCCAGAGGATGAAACCAACCAGCGTAATGGCAAAAGCGGCAAGACGGTTCTCACGGGCGATGGGCCGCTCCGGCTGGATATTCCGCGTGACCGGGACGGCAGTTTTTCGCCCATTCTGATCCCCAAGCACGAACGCCGTTACACCGGTTTCGATGACAAGATCATCGCTATGTACGCCCGCGGCATGACGGTCAGAGAGATCCGCGCGTTTCTCTCCGAGCAGTACGGTACGGACGTTTCGCCTGATTTCATCAGCTCGGTGACCGACGAGGTCATGGCTGAGATCGGCGCATGGCAACAGAGGCCCTTGGAGCCGATGTATCCGGTTATTTTCTTCGATGCCCTGCGGGTCAAAATCCGCGAAGAAGGACTGGTGCGTAATAAGGCGATCTACTTGGCACTGGGTGTTCTGCCTGACGGCACACGGGATATTCTCGGCATTTGGATCGAAAATACCGAGGGCGCCAAGTTCTGGATGAAGGTGTTCAACGACCTCAAAACACGCGGTATTGAAGATGTACTGATCGCCGTGACAGATGGACTCAAAGGCATGCCAGAAGCCCTTGGCGCTGTCTTTCCAGCGACGACACTGCAAACCTGCATTGTTCATCTGATCCGTAACAGCCTTGATTACGCAGCGTGGGATAAGCGTCGCGAACTGGCCAAGGCGCTCAAGCCGATCTACCAGGCGGTCACCGCCGAAGCGGCTGAACAGGCGCTGGACGCGTTTGAAACCGGGCCCTGGGGCAAGCAATACCCGACGGTAGTGGCTGCTTGGCGAAGGGCCTGGGATCGAGTCATTCCATTTTTCGTCTTCCCGCCAGCAATCCGAAAAGTGATCTACACCACCAACGCCATCGAGAGCATCAACGCTCAGCTACGAAAGATCATCAAGACTCGCGGCCACTTCCCGACCGACGATGCGGCAACCAAACTGATCTGGCTCGGGCTGCGAAATATCACTGCAAACTGGGGCTCGGCGGCCCATGACTGGAAAAGTGCGATGAATCAATTTGCGATTCTGTACGGAGATCGATTTATCAGGCCAACCTGGTAAAAGCACGGCCTGCCTGACGGCAGGCCGTTACCGGCCCGCACACAAAAAAACTGACAGTCCCCCATAAGCGGCCGTTACCCAAATAACGGATATACACCCAAAACTCCCCTAATCGTGCAAAGCCTTAGCCGCCCCCAACAGCCCCTGGAACTTGCGATAACGTACCTGCAACACACCTGCCTGAGCACCGTCCGGAAAAAACCGGGCCTTCACCGGCATCCCCACCTGCAACAACTCCCCACCCTGCCGACTCGCCAAAAACCCCAACTTCGCCGCACCAATACACGCCCCCAACTCACTGCCGTGCAACGTATAGATCTCCCGCCCAAGAATATTGGCCAACAACTGCGCCCAATACTCACTGCGCGCCCCACCACCCACCAACGCACAAGCCCCCACCGAGGCCCCGGCCGACTGCACCGCATTCAGCGCATCCAACAACCCGAACCCAACCCCTTCCATCACCGCATAACCCAACATAGCCGGCGTGCAGTCATGCCCAAGGTTCATAAACCCACCCCGCAACAACGGGTCGTTATGGGGCGTACGCTCCCCCGCCAAATACGGCAAAAACAACGGATTGGAAACCGGCACAACCTGCCCCGTAGGCAACTCGGCCTGCACCCGATCCAGCAACGCCTGCTCATCAACCGACCCCGTCAGCCGGGTCACCCACCGCAGACAACTGGCCCCGGCCAACATCGCCCCCATGGTGTACCAACGCCCAGGCAACGCATGACAAAAACTATGCACCGCACTCGCCGGATTCCCCGCCGAGTGATCAGTAATCGCCACGATGGCCGCACTCGTACCCAACGTGATAAACGCATCACCCGCATTCACCGCCCCAATGCCCACCGCCGCCACCGGGTTGTCCCCGCCACCGCCGGCAATCACCAGGCCCTCAGCCAAGCCGAGGCGCACCGCCGCAACAGCATTCAAACGAGCACCAACTGCCCCGCCTTCCACCAGCCGTGGCATCTGCGCCAACCGCAAACCCGTCGCCCGCAGCATCGGCTCAAACCACTCCCGATTAGCCACATCCAGCCACAACGTCCCGGCACCATCAGACACATCACTCACCCGCTCGCCACTGAGCCGCAAGCGCAGGTAATCCTTGGGCGACAACACACAATCAATCGCCCCAAACACCGCCGGCTCATGCTCCTGCAACCACAACAGCTTCGGCGCGGTAAGCCCAGCCATCGGCAAACTGCCAGTGACCTCGGCAAACTCGCTGCCCAGCGCCTCGGCCTGGGCCATGGCACGCGAATCGTCCCAGAGAATCGCCGGATACAACACCCGGTCGTCCTCTCCCAACAGCACGGCCCCGTGCATCTGCCCAGACAAACCGATGCAACTCACCCGGCCATAAACCTCCGGCTGACCCGAGCGCAACCGGTCCAGCGCGCTGAGACACGCCTGCCACCAATCCTCAGGATCCTGCTCCGACCAGCCACTGTGCAAACGCGATATCGTCAAGCGCGCACCGGCATGGGCAAGCACGTTGCCTTGCTCGTCCATCAAGATCGCCTTGAGTTCCGAGGTGCCAAGATCAATGCCAAGGGAAACCGGGTTGTTCATATCAGGGGCAGCCGCATGAATTACGAATCTTCAGGGTGGGCGCGAGCCGCACACTGTGTGTTTTACGCTTGGGCGACGCCATGCGCTCAAGCAGCAGGTTGACCGCACGGGCGCCCAGTTCCTGGACCGGCTGCGCGATCAGGGTCAGGCGCGGCACAAAGAAGTCCGCCCATTCAAAATCATCGAAACCCACCAGAGCCATTTGCCCGGGCACATCGATATGCGCATCGCGCAAGGCATGCATTGCGCCGAGGGTCATCAGGTTGTTGCCCGCCATGATCGCCGTGGGCGGTGTGTCCAAGGCCAATAACTGCGCCGTCGCTTGCCGTGCAGGCTCGCTGCTCGACCCACCATTGACCAGCAACTGCGGATCAAACGGTAACCCCGCCGCAAGCAACGCGGCTTGATACCCGGCCACGCGCTCACTGGAAGTGCCCAGCCCCGCCCGCCCGGAAATAAAGCCGATGCGCCGGTGGCCATGTTCGATCAAGTGCGCCACCAAAGCCTGGGTCGACAAGGTGTTTTC
Organism: Pseudomonas sp. LBUM1641; assembly: GCF_059716235.1. Classification (NCBI taxonomy): domain Bacteria; kingdom Pseudomonadati; phylum Pseudomonadota; class Gammaproteobacteria; order Pseudomonadales; family Pseudomonadaceae; genus Pseudomonas; species Pseudomonas sp. LBUM1641. The sequence goes on along the minus strand of NZ_CP166815.1, from coordinate 3,610,796 downwards.
CACCCCGACCTGATCAAAGCGGTCACTCATCATCCGGTCCACCAGTACCGCCGGCACTTCATTGGCCTGCAAGTATTCCAGGGCCAGCGAACCGGTAGACGGTGCCAGCAGAATGCCGTCCACCCGCCGATGGTGCAGCGTCGTGACCACCCGCAACTCCTGCTCGGGATCGTCATGGGTGTCGACAAACAGCATCATGTAGCCGTGTTTGGCGCACTCGGTTTCAATCGCGTGCACCGTTTCACTGAAGTAATGGTTGGACAGCGCCGAGATCGCCACGCCAATGGTATTGGTGGTGGACCGGGCCAGGGAGCGCGCCAGCGTATTGGGGATGTAGCCCAACTGCCGGATCGCGCTCTGCACCGCTTGCACCGTGTCCGGGCTGACCTTGCGGGTGCCGTTCAAGACGTGGGAAACCGTCGACGTCGACACCCCTGCAATTCTTGCCACATCCTCCATGGTTGCCACGGTGCTCACTCCTGCGCTCTTTTAATGTTTGCTGGACCAACCGCTGTAGGAACCGACGTTGTCGCGGGTGATCAGTTTTGGCGCCAGCAGGGTAACCGCTTCGGCAGGTTGTTTGTCATTGAGAATGTCATTGCCGACGTTGACGGCCGTCTGGGCCATGGCCCATGGGTCCTGGCTGGCGGAAGCCTGGATCAGGGTGTCGGTCTTCAGGGCATTCTCGATATCCGGCGCGCCGTCCACGGAAGTGATGATGATGCCGCTACGCTTCAGTTGCTTGGCGGCCAAGTCGCTGCCGATGGCTTGCGGGTCGTTGATCGCGAACAGGCCGTCGATTTTCTGGAAGCGCGTGAGGTAGCCCTGCATCACGTTCAAGCCGCCTTCGCGGGAGCCTTTGCCGTCCTGGTCGTCAGACAGCACCTTGATATCCGGCGCGCCGGCCAGCGCGGCTTTACAGCCTTTGACGCGATCGGTCACCGCCGTGACCTGCGGGCCATTCTGGATGATCACGTTGCCCTTGCCCGAAAGCTTGTCGACGATGAACTGGCAGGCCAGTTTGCCGGCTTCGACGTTATCAGTCTGCACCGTGGCATTCACGCCCTTGGCGTCGACGTCCACGGCTACTACCACGATCCCGGCGTCACGGGCTTTCTTGATCGCCGAGGCCATGGCCGACGGGTCGACGGCGTTAATCAGGATCAGGTCGACCTTGGACGAGATGAAGTTGTCGATCTGCGAGAACTGCTTGCTCAAGTCATAGTCGGCCGACACCGAGGTGACCTTGACCGCCGGGTTCAGCTCCTTGGCCCGGGCTGTGGCACCGTCGGCCAGGGTCACGAAATACGGGTTGCCCAGGGAGCCCATGCTGATGCCAATGGCCTTCAGTTCACGGGCTTCCACGGCGTGGGACATCAACACGGCAACGCCCAGGGAGGCGACAACAGGAAAAATGCGTTTGAAGTTCATGATGACTCTCTTGTGATTGTTGTTTGAGTGAAATCAGGTCCGCGCACCGGACTGGCGATAACGATCCAGGGCCACTGCGCCAATGATCACGATGCCCTTGATGATGTACTGCCAGATATCCGACACGCCCAGCAGCACCAGGCCGTTGGTCAATACCGCGATGATCAGCGCACCAATCAGCGTGCCGCCGATGGTGCCGACGCCGCCGGTAAAACTGGTGCCGCCGAGAATCACCGCCGCGATTGCATCCAGTTCATAGGATTGCCCCAGTTGCAGGCCATTGGCAGCGAACAGGCGTGACGCGCTCATCACCGCGCCGAGGCCCGCCAAAGCACCGGACATGGCATAGACGAACAGCAGCACTTTCCACACCTTGATCCCCGACAGCCGCGCCGCTTCCGGGTTGCCGCCCACGGAGTAGATTTGCACCCCCATCACCGTGCGCCGCAGGATGAACCACGACAATGCGATGACGGCCACGGCGATGATCACCAGCCACGGCACGCCAAGCACTGAGTCGTTGCCGATAAACGCAAATGGCAGGTCAGGGTTGAACACGGTCTTGTCGTCGGCCAACAGGCGAGCCAAACCGCGCATGGCCGTCAGCGCACCGAGGGTGACGATAAACGGCGGCAGGCGCATAAAGGCGATAAGGCCACCGTTGACCAGGCCCAACAACAGACCGAAGCCAACCCCGGCAGCAATCCCGAACATGCCGAATTGCGGTGACATCGAGGCTTGCAGCGCAACCACCGCCGAAGCCGCGAGAATCGCCCCCACCGACAAGTCGATGCCCGCCGTGAGAATCACAAAGGTCATGCCCGCCGCCAGTACCACGTTGACCGAAGCCTGTTGGGTGATGATCGACAGGTTTTGCACCGTCATAAAGTTTTCGCTGGCCAGGGCAAAGCCCACCAACAGCAGCACCAGCACCGGCAGCATGCCCACCGTGCGCATCAGTTCGCCAATACGCTCAGCCTTGCCGATCGTTGCCACAGTCATGGTGTTGCTCCCGCTCGTGTTTGAATTAGCCATGGGCGGCCACCTGCTCGCTGCCGGTGGCGAGATCGATAATCGCCTCCTGGGAAATATCCAGCCCTGATGCCCCGCCGACTTCGGCCACCAATTGCCCTTCGCGCATGATCAGCACGCGGTCGCAGGTGCCGATGATTTCCGGCAGCTCGCTGGAGATCACCACAATGCCCACGCCGGCTTTGGCCAGTTGGTTGATGATGCGGTAGATCTCGGATTTGGAGCCGATGTCCACGCCACGAGTCGGTTCATCGAGGATCAGCACATGAGGCTTGACCTCCAGCAGCCGTGCCAACAGCACTTTCTGCTGATTGCCGCCGGACAAGCTGCCGACATTGACCTTGCCCGACGCCACGCGGATCGACAGGGACTTGATCGCATCGCGTGAGCGTTGTGCCGCGTGGCCACGGTCGAGCACCCCACCGGCATGCGCATCTGGCACACAGGCACAGACGTTGATGTTGTCGGCCACGCTCATGTCGAGAAACAGGCCCTGAGCCTTACGGTCTTCGGTGAGGTACACCACACCAGCGCGAATTGCGTCCGCCGGGTTGCGCAGTTGGGTCACGCTTTTACCGACCACCTCCAGAGTGCCGGAGGTACGCGGGTCGGCCGCAAAAATCAGCCGCGCCAGCTCGGTACGGCCTGCGCCTACCAAGCCGGCAATGCCCAGCACTTCACCGGCGTGCAGGTCGAAACTGCAATTGCGCACGCGCTTGCCGTCGGCCATGTCACGCACGCGCATCACCACCTGGCCGGGGTCGTAGGCGGCATGTTCCTTCTTGTAGAAACCGGAAAGGTCGCGGCCCACCATCATCTTCACCAGCACCTCGGCCGACAGCACGTCCCGCGCCAGTTCGCCGACATACTCGCCGTCCCGCAGCACCGAGACCCGGTCTGACAGTTCGTAGATTTCCGCCATGCGGTGGCTGATGTAGATGATCGCGAGACCTTGGCTGCGCAGTTGCTTGATCAGCGCAAACAGACGGTCGGTCTCCCGGGAAGACAGCGGCGTGGTGGGCTCGTCCATCACCAGGATTTTCGCGTGGGCATGCAGCGCCCGGGCGATTTCCACCAGTTGGCGCTCTGCAATGGACAGGCTGGCGACGCGGGTGGTGGGCAGGAACTCCGCGCCGAGCCTTGCCAGCACCTCGGCAACCCCGGCTTCCATGCCCTTGCGGTCGATGGTCCAGCCACGGCGCAGTTCACGGCCCAGGTAGATGTTCTCGGCCACCGTGAGGTTCGGACACAGGCTGAGTTCCTGGTAGATCACGGCAATGCCAAGGGCTTTGGCGGAGGCTGGGTTGTAACTGGCGACGGGCTGGCCATCGATGCGGATGGTACCGCCGTCATCGGCTTGGTAAGCGCCGGAGAGGATTTTCATCAAGGTCGATTTGCCGGCGCCGTTCTCACCCATCAAGGCGTGGATTTCACCGGGGTAGACCTTCAGGCTGACGTTCTTGAGCACCCGCAGACCGTTGAAGGTCTTGCTGATGCCCTGCATTTCGAGCAAGGGTTCAAGGCTCATGACTGAGCTCCTGGTTTTATTATTTTTGTGTTCGGGCGTTTGCCGATTGGTGCCGACTCTAATCAGATACATTTGTTTACGCAAGCGCTTGCGTCAGCCGTTTATCGCTTGATTAAACGTTTCACCTGATGAATAAATGTTCATTCGGTGACGTGGAGCGGTTAAGCGCAAGCAAATACGCGCCCTTTTCATTTTTATCTATCCATTTGGGTGATTTTGTAGAAAACAGGCGCGTCTTTGGCCACCACAAGGCCTGCCGTTTGCTATTTATCTGCTATCGTCCAAAGACACCATCTCCTCATCATCGCGCCCGTGCGATCGACTGCGAGCATGCTCTGCGGCGCTACCTTCGGGCGGCGCCGGGCCTCAAGATCACGGAACACTTTCACGATGGAAAAATCTTCAGTCGACAGCCCCATCGAGCCGCAATCCCGGGCCGAGAAAATCGTCGAATTCAAACGCCAGAAAACCCTGCTCAAGACCGGCGCCCTGCAGGACGCGATCTTCAACAGCGCGTACTTTTCGAGCATTGCTACCGACGAAAAAGGCGTGATCCAGATCTTCAATGTCGGCGCCGAACGCATGCTTGGGTATGCCGCAGCCGACGTGCTGAACCGCGTTACACCGGCCGACATTTCCGACCCCGCCGAGCTGATCACCCGCGCCGCCGCCTTGAGCCTGGAGCTCGACACGCCAATCACGCCCGGCTTTGAAGCCCTGGTGTTCAAGGCCTCCCGGGGCATCGAAGACATCTACGAGCTGACCTATATCCGCAAGGACAACAGTCGCCTGTCAGCGATGGTCTCGGTCACCGCCCTGCGCAACCGCAACGACGCGATCATCGGCTACCTGCTGATCGGCACCGACAACACCGCGCGCAAGCAGGAAGAGGCGGAACGCAAAGGCTTTGAGCGTGCCCTGGAAGAGAAGAACCTGGAGCTGGAACACGCCAGCCACATGAAGTCCGAATTTCTCGCCACCATGTCCCACGAGTTGCGCACGCCGCTCAACGCGGTGATCGGTTTTTCCGAGGCGCTAAAGGATGGCCTGGTGGGCGACATGAGCGATATCCAGCGCGAATACATCGGTGACATCTTCACCAGCGGCCAGCACTTGCTGTCGCTGATCAACGACATCCTCGACCTGTCCAAGGTCGAGGCCGGGATGATGGACCTGGAACTGGAAGCCGTGGAGTTGGCGGGGTTGTTGGCCAACAGCCTGCTGATCGTGCGGGAAAAGGCCGCGCTGCAACGCATCCAGTTGAAGCTCGAGAGCCAGGACGATTTCGGCACTCTGGAACTCGACCTGCGCAAGACCAAGCAGATCATCTACAACCTGCTGGCCAATGCGGTGAAGTTCAGCGAGCACGGCGGCTCTGTGACCCTGTCGGTGCGCGAGGTGAGTCGTGCACACGTCGGACAGGTTCCTGGCGACTGGCCCACCTACGGTTTTGCCCTGCAACCCAGCGAGCACCAACAGTTCCTGGAATTGAGTGTCAGCGACACCGGCATCGGTATCGGTATCGCCCGGGACGACATGAGCAAGCTGTTCAAGGCCTTCAGCCAGATCGACAGCAGCCTGGCGCGCAAATTCGAAGGCACGGGCCTGGGCCTGGCGATGGTCAAGCAACTGACCGACCTGCACGGCGGCAGCGTCGCCGTGGCCAGCCGCGAAGGCGAAGGTGCGCGTTTTGTGGTGTGGCTGCCGCTGCATCGCGCCGCGAATGCGGAGGCTGCATGGCCGAAATCCTGATCGTCGAAGATAACGAGGCCAACATGCGCCTCGCCCGCTTGCTGCTGGTGAACGCCGGCCACAGTGTGTTGTGGGCTGCCGATGCCGAGTCCGGGTTGACCCTGGCCCGGGAAAAACAACCGGCGCTGATCCTGATGGACATCCAGTTGCCCGGCATGGACGGCCTGGCGGCCACTTCATTGCTCAAGCAGGACCCACACACCGCCCATATCCCGGTGATCGCCCTGACAGCCATGGCCATGAAGGAAGACCGCGACAAAACCCTGCGGGCCGGCTGCGACGCCTACATCATCAAGCCCCTGCGCTACAAAGAGCTGTACCAGGTGATCGACACGCTGCTGCAAAAGAACATTACTCCTCCGACTTGAGTCCTCTCCATGGCCAGCCAACCCGCAACGCTCTTGATCGTTGATGATGAAATCCAGGTGCGCAAGCTGCTGGAAACCCTGCTGCGTCACGAGGGTTACCAGACCGTGAGTGCCGCCAGTGGTGAAGAAGCCCTGAAGATGGTGGCGCAACGGCCGCCGGACTTGATCCTGCTGGACATCATGATGCCGGGCATGGACGGCTATGAAGTGGCCAACCAGCTCAAGGGCAACCAGGCCACGGCGAACATTCCGATCATCATGCTTTCGGCCCTGAGTGAATCCAGCGCGCGGCTCAGTGGCCTGGAAACCGGTGCAGAAGAATTCATCAGTAAACCGGTGGAACGGGTCGAGTTGTGGCTACGGGTGCGCAACCTGCTGCGGCTCAAGGCCCATGGCGATCGGTTGAAAAACCATAGCCTGATGCTGGAGCAGCAACTGCAACATCACCAGCATGAAACTGCCCGGTTGAATGTGCATGACATGGCGCGCCTGGAGCTGGAAAAAGACCTGCGCCTGGCCGTCGAACGCGAAGAGTTCGTGCTGCATTACCAGCCCAAGGTCGAGCTGGACAGCGGTCAGGTGTGCGGGCTTGAAGCCTTGTTGCGTTGGGACCGGCCCGAGTACGGTGCGGTGTCTCCGGCGGTGTTTATCCCGATCCTGGAGAGCCTGGGGTTGATCGTGACGCTCGGTCGTTGGGTGATCGATAACGTGTGCAGCCAGATGGCCGCCTGGCAATCCACTGAGGTGGGCGCCGTCGAAGTGTCGGTCAATGTGTCGGGTCACCAATTGATCGAGGGTGACTTGATTGCCGATATCTCCCATTCCCTCACCAGGGCTGGGGTGGAGCCGCATTGGCTGGAGGTTGAATTGACCGAAGGCTCGCTGATGGAAAACACCCAACACACCATCGCCAGCTTGCAGCGCTTGCGGGCCATGGGCGTGAAGATCTCCATCGACGACTTTGGCACGGGCTATTCCAGCTTGGCTTACCTGCGGCGGTTCCCGATTGATACGTTGAAAATCGATATTGCGTTTATCCGCGAAGTCACCAGCAACCCGCAGGATGCAGCTATTACCCGCACCATCATCGAACTGGCCCACAGCCTCAAGCTGCGAGTGGTCGCCGAAGGCGTGGAAACCCAGGCACAGCTGGAGTTTCTGCGGGAAGCCGGCTGCGATCAGATCCAGGGGTATCTGTTCAGCCGGCCGCTGCCGATGATGGAACTGGAGCGCCTGTTGCTGGAAAAACGCGGCCTGGTCAGGCCGCAGCCCCACTGACTTCGAACAACCCCACCAGCTTCTGCAACTTGTTGGCATTGACCCGTACGGTTTCCGCGCTGGTCTGCAACACCCCCACCGTCAGGCGCATTTGCTCCGAGGAATGACTGACCTGCTTGATGGTCTTGCCGTAGTCGAGGCTGCGGGCGTTGAGCTGCTGGATGATGCTGAACATGCTCTCCACCGCCTGGTGCAGGTGCACGTTTTCCGAGGAAGCATCCTCGGCCAGGCGCAGGCTGCTGTCGACGTTGGTCACGCCGTTTTCCATGAAGCCCACGGCCTTGCGGGTTTCGCCTTGCAGGCCTTCGACCATCTGGCGAATGTCTTCAGCCGCCTTGGACGTTCGTGACGCCAGGGTACGGACCTCATCGGCCACCACCGCAAAGCCGCGGCCATGTTCGCCGGCGCGTGCGGCTTCAATCGCGGCATTCAAAGCCAGCAGGTTGGTCTGGTTGGTGATGTCGCTGATCAGCCCGGTGATGTTGCTGATCTGTGCCATGCGGCTGTCGAGCAACTGCACGCTTTCCGAGGAGCGCTGCACCACATCGCGAATCGACTGAGTGCCGACCTGCACCGCCAGGAACTGCTCGCGGGCCCGGCTGACCACCTCGTCCATGGCTTGCTTCATTTGCTCGGCACTCACCGAAGCCTGCTGGATTTCCCCCAGTTGCTCTTCGACGATGATCATCATTCGGTGGGTGGCGTCTGCCACTTCATGGGACATCAGCCCGGCCGCCTCGCTGCGGCCGAGCATCAACTGATTGGTGTTGCCGACGCTGTGGCTGGCCTTGACCACCTGGCCGACCACCGAATCCAGGCGGTCGATGAAACTGTTGATCCAGCGGCTCATGTCGCCAGTCTCGTCGTTGACCATGCGGCCGCTGTCCAGGCGTTGGCGCAGGTTGCCTTCGCCTTCGGCAATGGTGCGGATGACTTCGGTCATTTCATTCAGGCGTGCAGCCAGGCGCTTGGGCCCCAGGCGGCTGAACAGCATGGCCGCCACGACCATGCTCAGTACCTCGCATGCATCCGTCCAAGCTACGGGCAAACCACTGTAGTGACGCACCAGATAGTTGCAGGCAAACAAGCCGGCCATGGTTGCCAGGTAAGGCTTCATCAAGCCGTGGCTCAGGGAGCGGCGTCGGTAAACCTCTTCCAGGTCGGCCTCGCACATCATGCCCCAGCGGTCCGGCGAGCCCGGCAGTTCAAAGGTCACGCCCTTGCCCACTACAGGGATGTGACGGTAATCGGAGTAGCCGGGATAGGTGACAAACAGGTTCGAACCCTTGCGGATGGTTTCCCGCACGCCGGGGTGCAGTTGTTGGGTGGCGGGGTCGATAAAACGTAATTCCAGCTCAGTGTGGCGTTGGATCTGCACGGTTTTCCAGGGAGTGTGCACGCCGCTCTTGAGGTTTTCGCCGTGGGTAAAGGCACCGTCCTCGAAGCGTGAGCGCGACAACGCGATACCGGGTTGGAGTGCCGGGTCGAAGCGTGATTGCACCATGAACAGGTAGTTATCGCCGGACTCCGGGAAAATATGCCCGGCCTCACGCTGGATCAAATCCCCGAGGATGTCGTTGGGCACGCGCCCGCACAGGCAGCCGAGCACCCTACCCTCGCGGGTTAATGGTTGGTAGAACATCAGGGTCACTTCGTCATGGAAACGCGAGGACGAAGGGCCGATCTGCAGGGTCAGCGGGTCGGCGTAGGGACCGTGGAGAAATGGCGCCTTGAGCCCGGCGGCCAGGGCTTGTTGATTGAGTGCGCGGTGACCGGCCTGGCTCCAGGTGGTTGCCAGCAGCTCGCCCTTGGGGTCGACGATAAACAGCTCGGAGAAATCCCCGGCCTGTTGCAGTTTGTCCAGCAGCAGGCTGTTGTCGGTGAGCACGGTGTCGCGGGTCAGCACGCTGGCGAGTTCGCCCAGGTGTTCCCACTGTTCGCGGGTCCAGGTTTGCAGGAGTTTGACCCGGGTTTCGGCGATGGCTTCGAAGGTTTGCTCCATTACCGGGTACACCGCGCGGTTGAGCCGACAGGACCAGCCCATGGCGAACTTGCCGGTCTTGCCCCACCAGGGCAACCAGCTTTTTTCGGTGGAAGATAATTGCATCGTGCTGCTCGACAGGCTGCTCATGGCGCACTCCGGGAGTGATGTCTAATTGCCATATTTCAAGGCAATTAATGCGCCAATTAGCTAGCTTGCTATTGATTAGGTTGCTTGGGCTGCTGTGCGGTCCTACGGGAGGGAGCTTCCTCGCCACAAAAAGCTGCGTGCAATCAAGAACATGCACCAGGGTGTGGCAGTGAGATCGCGCTGCCCCTGTCCAGTACGCGGCTTTTGGGGGCATATCCGTTATTTAGGTAACGGCCACGTATGGTTCCGCTCTTACAGCGGCTCACTTTGGAAAAGCCCCAAAGTAAGCAAATTAGGGCTCTGCCCCGCCTGTCGGCACCTCGCTGGGGCTCGGTGTTCCCTCACTCCGGCACCGCGAAGCGGGCCGCCGCGACGGGCCATCCATGGCCCGGCGCGGCTAAACCGGCGTCCTGCCGGTTTAGCCGCTCCGCAATACCTGCGTTCGGCCTCGGGCTGAATGGGGCAGTCAGATCAAAAGCAGATCAAAAGCAAAAGCACAGCGGCCTCCCGGCCGGCTTCCTTCTCTGTAGGAGCGAGCTTGCTCGCGAAAAACCTGAGACCGCCGCGTTCATCCAGGATGCCAACGTCATCGTTAACGACCTTCGCGAGCAAGCCCGCTCCCACATTTGGACCGTGCCCGCTTTTGATTTGGCTGTTGCTTCACCACACTCAAGCCGGCCGGTAGGCCGCTGTGCCCTTGATCTGCTGTTGATCTTGATCTTAGGCGCCCCGTTAAACCACGCTGGCCGAACGCAGGCTTTGGAGCGTGGGTAACCCGGCAGGACGCCGGGTTAGCCGCGCTGGGCCAAGGATGGCCCATCGCGGCAGCCCACGCTCCAAAGCCGGAGTGAGGGCACACCGAGCCCAAGCGAGGTGCCGAGTGGTGGGGCAAGAGCCCTTTTGGTTACTTTTGGGGCTCTTTTCCAAAAGTGACCGGGACTGTCAGTTTTTTTGTGTGCGGGCCGGTAACGGCCTGCCGTCAGGCAGGCCGTGCTTTTACCAGGTTGGCCTGATAAATCGATCTCCGTACAGAATCGCAAATTGATTCATCGCACTTTTCCAGTCATGGGCCGCCGAGCCCCAGTTTGCAGTGATATTTCGCAGCCCGAGCCAGATCAGTTTGGTTGCCGCATCGTCGGTCGGGAAGTGGCCGCGAGTCTTGATGATCTTTCGTAGCTGAGCGTTGATGCTCTCGATGGCGTTGGTGGTGTAGATCACTTTTCGGATTGCTGGCGGGAAGACGAAAAATGGAATGACTCGATCCCAGGCCCTTCGCCAAGCAGCCACTACCGTCGGGTATTGCTTGCCCCAGGGCCCGGTTTCAAACGCGTCCAGCGCCTGTTCAGCCGCTTCGGCGGTGACCGCCTGGTAGATCGGCTTGAGCGCCTTGGCCAGTTCGCGACGCTTATCCCACGCTGCGTAATCAAGGCTGTTACGGATCAGATGAACAATGCAGGTTTGCAGTGTCGTCGCTGGAAAGACAGCGCCAAGGGCTTCTGGCATGCCTTTGAGTCCATCTGTCACGGCGATCAGTACATCTTCAATACCGCGTGTTTTGAGGTCGTTGAACACCTTCATCCAGAACTTGGCGCCCTCGGTATTTTCGATCCAAATGCCGAGAATATCCCGTGTGCCGTCAGGCAGAACACCCAGTGCCAAGTAGATCGCCTTATTACGCACCAGTCCTTCTTCGCGGATTTTGACCCGCAGGGCATCGAAGAAAATAACCGGATACATCGGCTCCAAGGGCCTCTGTTGCCATGCGCCGATCTCAGCCATGACCTCGTCGGTCACCGAGCTGATGAAATCAGGCGAAACGTCCGTACCGTACTGCTCGGAGAGAAACGCGCGGATCTCTCTGACCGTCATGCCGCGGGCGTACATAGCGATGATCTTGTCATCGAAACCGGTGTAACGGCGTTCGTGCTTGGGGATCAGAATGGGCGAAAAACTGCCGTCCCGGTCACGCGGAATATCCAGCCGGAGCGGCCCATCGCCCGTGAGAACCGTCTTGCCGCTTTTGCCATTACGCTGGTTGGTTTCATCCTCTGGGCGCTGCGCGCCCGGCGGATAGCCCAGGTGATGGCCGAGCTCGGCATTCAAGGCTCGCTCGATCAGAGCCTTCTTGAAAGCCGCTGAGGCGTCTTCGATGGCCTCGGCGGTCATCATGCCGTCAGCGAACTGCTCGAGCAGCTCTTTCGGGATTTTTGGTAGTTCACGCAGCGGTGGTTTCTTTTTGGTTGGCATACATGCACCTCTTGCTCATGGTATGCCCGAACACAAAATTTCTGACACCCCCAAGTGACCCGCTGTAAGAGCGGAACCAATAGCAGCCATCACAAAAACAACGGATATGTACACCCGCCTAAGGATCCAACACCCCCCCACTGTAACCCTCAGACAACCGCGTCCCAGTAAACTTGGCCACCACCGAACCCTGTGACACCAACCGCTCCCGATGCCCCGTCACCATCCGCCCGGTTTGCGCCGCATGCAGCACAACTTCAGAAGCCAAATCCCCAGGCCGCCGAATAATCCGCGCAAACCGCTCACCCTCTTCAACCTGCTCACCCAAACCTTTTTCAAACACCAACACCCCGGCACACGGCGCCAGAATCGTCTCCATACACCCCATGTCCACCACCTGCCCCTGCCAGTCGGCAATCACCGGCGCCTCATCAATCACCCCACTGGCACAAAGCCAAGCCCAGATCCCGTCGCCATCCCGCCCGGCCAAGGCATCACTCACATCCGCCTGCCCACGCAATTCAATCGTCGCCGCCAACCGCGGATTCGCATGATTAATGATGGTCTCCTCAAACGACCCATCACCCCCCTCATCCCAGACAATCACCACATCCACCTGCAACGCCGCCGCCAACACCTGGCCCTCAGGCCAAAAGCTGCGATGGATATACAAATAAGGCAGCGCCTCATCATCCGTGTGCAGATCCAGCACCAGCTCCGCATCAGCCGCCAGCTGCACCAGACTTTTCTGCCATTGCGCCAAGTTGCTCGCCGGCCGCTCCATAGCCAACGAATGATCAAACGCCCGGTTAAAATTCTGCCCGGTGGCCTCATGAAACCGCCCCAACAACCGCCCCTGGCGAAACTGCCCAATGCCAAACGGATTCGCCTGGGGCACCACCGTCACCGAGCCCTTGAGCTGCCCCCGGTCATGACACGCCTGCAAACGCGGCAGCAGTTGATGCAACACCAGCATCCCGGCGATTTCATCGGCATGCACACCCGCTTGCAGGTGCACCCGAGGCCCGCTGCCGTCACCCTCGAAGCGCCAGGCGCCGATGTGCAGGGTGTTCCCGGAATCGCCGGGGACTTGCCACGAAAGGTCTTTTGCCATGCCGCTGCCCTCCTCTTGTTGGTTCTGCAGGTATATATTGAACACACGTTCAACCCTCTAGGATGTGCCTGTGACCGAAGACCGTCGCGACCTGTTGATTGCCGCCACCCTCACCAGCCTCGCCCGAGACGGGCATGCCGGCATTTCCGTGCGGCGCATCGCCGCTGAAGCCGGGGTTTCGGTGGGATTGCTCAATCACCATTTCGGCAGCATCGATGCATTGATCGCCGAGACCTATCACAAGCTGGCCAGCGAATTGACCACCGCCCTCTGGCAGGAAGTCGACCAGGCCGAGGGCCCTGCCGCGCGGCTGGATGCATTTCTCGCCGGTTCGTTTTCCTCACGGGTCATGGACCCGAAACTGTTGGGCGTGTGGGTGGTGTTCTGGAGCCTGATCCGCCACTCCCAGCACGTGAATGACTCCCATGAAAAAAGCTATCGCGCCTACCTCGAACTGATCCGTCAATTGCTTGATGACCTGGCCCAGAGCGAAGGCTTCGTGATCCACGACACGCGCCTGGCCGCCATCGGCTTATCGGCGATGCTCGACGGACTCTGGCTTGAGTGGTGCCTCAACCCCAGCACCTTCAGCCCCGGCAACGGGCTGCACATCTGCCGCTGCTGGATACAGGGGCTGCGTCACGGAGCATTCGGCGCCGACCACGTCTTGTGAAACAGGGTGCCGGGCGCTGAGCATGGCCAGGGTGCCACTGACGGCGATCAGCGCGGCGCCGAAGATCAGCGACACGTCCATCAAGGTGCCCCAGATCAGGCTCGATAACAGGAAGGCCCAGATCAACCCGGTGTATTCAAACGGTGCCAGCAGCGTCGCCGTGGCCCGGCGGAAACTCGCAAACAGCAGGAACTGGCCAATCCCGCCCACCAGCCCGGCACCGAGCATGCCCAGCCACGCCGGGGTCGGCGACGGTGTGTGCGTCCACGGCAATGTCACGGCCATGCAAATCACAAACACCACATTGGTGATCAGCATCTGCTCCAGCACCGAGGTGTTGTCGTCCACCTGGCGCAACTGGATATAGGTAAATGCCCAGCACAGCGCGGCGGCCAATGTCAGGCCGATTGGCAACGGGTCGACCATGCTGCTGGGGCGACAGGCGATCACCACACCGACAAAGCCGATGATCAGCGAAATCCACTGGCCGCGACTGGCGCGTTCCTTGAGGATCAGCGCCGCCAGCAGCGTGACCATGATCGGCGCAGAAAAATACAAGGTGGTCATTTCCGCCAGGGTCAGGTCCTTGGCGGCGGTGTAGTACAGCAGCCACGCCAGCAGCGACAGCAGGCCGCGGATGATCAGCAGCTTGCGGCTGACCGAGTTCCAGGCACGCTTGAGCAAGCCCAGGCGCCCGGCAATTACACACGCGGCGACCACCACCAGGCTGCGCCAGAACAGGATGGTGAATACTGAATAGTCGGCCACCAGCCATTTGATCGCGGCGTCCTGCAACGCCAGGAACGCATAGGCCAGCGAGCACAGGGCAATCCCTTGCAACGAGCGATCGGTTTTCATCCGGCAGACCTGCGCAACGGTGTACCGCGTCGCTCGGCAACCGCGTACAGGGCTTCAATCAAAAAGGTCAGGCACAGGTAGACCCCGGCCACCAGCAGCAGCGGCTGGTAGATCTGCAAGGTCTGGGCGCGTACCACGTTGGCGGCGCCGAGCAGGTCGACCACCGCAATGGTCGAGGCCAGCGCCGTGGATTTGAGCAACATCACCGTCTCCCCCGCCAGGGTCGGCAGCAGCAGGCGCATGGCCCGTGGCAAGCGCACTCGCAACAGTGCCTGGCGCGGCGTCATGCCAAACGCCGAGGCGGCTTCCATCTCACCCTTGGGCACCGCCAGCAGGCCGCCGCGAATCACTTCGCCGACGTACGCGCCCACTGACAACACCAGGGCGAACACGATGTACCAGTAACCGTCCCGCAGGAACGGCCAGAGGAAACTCCCGCGAATCATCGGGAACTGGGCAAACAGACTGCCCAGCCCGTAGTAGAAGATGTAGATCTGGATCAGCAACGGCGTGCCCCGCAGCACACTGGTGTACCCCAGCGCACAGCGGGCCAGCCACTTGCGCCGGGACAGCCGCGCCAGGGCTACCAGCACCGCCAACGCGAAGCCGAGCACTGCCGAAATCACCAGCAACGACAGGGTCGTCTGCAAGCCTTTGGCGATCAGTCCTGCGTAATAACTTATCCACTCAGGCATGTGCGGCTCACTCGACAACCGGCATCCAGCGACGAATACGTCGTTCCAGGCGCCCGGACAGGTAGTTGGAGGCCAATGTCACCAGGTAATACAAGGCGGCGGCCGTGAGGTAGAACAACAGGTAATGCCGGGTCGAGCCCGCCGCCTGTTTGGCGGTGTACAGCAGTTCGTTGGTGCCCACCACGCTGATCAGCGCGCTGTCCTTGATCAGGTTGATCCACAGGTTGGACATACCGGCCAGGGCATACGGCGCCATGATCGGCAGGGTTACCCGACGGAACAGGCCAAAGCCGCTCAAGCCAAACGCCCGCGCCGCTTCGATCTGGCCGTGGGGAATCGCGAGGATCGCCGCGCGGAAAATCTCCGAGGCGTACGCGCCTTGCACCAGCCCCAGTACCAGGACGGCTACCAGCGGGCCGCTGATGTTGAACTGCGCAAACCCCAGCCACAGCATCAGCGCGTTGAGGCCCATGGAGCCTGCGTAATACAGCAGCAGGATCAGCAGCAACTCGGGCACTGCGCGAAACACCGTAGTGTAGCCGCGCATCAGCAGCGCAATCGGTCGCGGTGCACTGAGCTTGGCGCAGGCCACCACCAGGCCGATCAGCAGCCCCACCGCAAACGAACCGGCGGAGATCTGCAGGGTCATCCATAACCCTTTGAGCAATGCATTGCCCCAGCCTTGCTCGCTGAAGTTGAGTAGATCGAACATCGCTGCTCCCTATTTGGATGACACGCAGTGACCCTGTGGCGAGGGAGCTTGCTCCCGCTGGACTGCGTAGCAGGCCCATTTTTTGGGGGTGCTTCGCACCCCAGCGGGAGCAAGCTCCCTCGCCACAAAAAACACCCTCGCTAAGGGGTTAATTTGTGTAGGGGCTGTCGCAGACTTTGCTCACATAGGCCGGTGTGTCGGCGCGTTTGCACGGGCTGACCGATACCCCAAACACGCTCTGGGACAGGTCAGCGTAGTCCTTGCTCACCAGCAACTCACCAATGGCCTTGTCCAGGCGGGCCTTGAGTTCGGTGTCTTCCTTGCGCAGGCCGGCCCCCACGCCGCGGCCGATGATCGGGTCGTAAGGCACTTCGGCGATTTCCGCCAGGCCCTGGGCTTCAGGGGTCTTCACCATCATGGCGATGGCGACACCGTCGGCCATCATCAGGTCGGTGCGCCCGGCAATCAGGTCGGCGTTGGCCGATTCCTGGGTGTCGTAGTACTTCAGGTCAGCAATGTTCTCGTAGTACTTCTTCAGGTAGTTGGCGCTGACCGTGGAGATCTGCACGCCGATGATCTTGCCCTTCAACCCCGCCGGCGTGACCTCGACGGTGGTGCCCTTGGGGCCGGCAATGCCCAGCAGCGAGTCGTAGTAGGCGCGGCTGAAGGCGATCTGTTTTTCGCGCTCGTCGGTGACCGACATCGAGGAGAAGATCACGTCGATTTTCTTCGCCAGCAACGACGGAATAATCCCGTCCCACGCCACTTCCTTGATCTGACACTCAGCCTTCATCAAGCCGCAGAGCTTGTGGATCAAGTCGACTTCAAAGCCCGTCCATTCACCGTTGCCGCCCTTCACCGTGAACGGTGGGTAGGGTTCCGCCGCCACTGCGAACACGATTGGTTTCTCCGCCGCCAACGCCGTACCTGCCGCCAGCATCAACACTGCACTGCTCAACCACTTTGCCAATCGTTTGGATTTCATGATCTTGCCCCGTCTTTTTTGGAGTTAGCGAGTTTGATGCGCGTTGACGAACTGCCGGCAACGCTCACTGCGTGGGTCGATAAACACTGAGTCTGGCGAGCCGGTTTCCTCGATCAGGCCTTGATGCAAGAACGCGACTTTGGATGACACATCCCGGGCGAACGCCATTTCATGGGTTACCAGGATCATGGTGCGGCCCTCTTCCGCGAGGGAGCGGATCACCCGCAGCACTTCGCCCACCAGTTCCGGGTCGAGGGCCGAGGTAGGTTCGTCGAACAGCATGACTTTGGGGCGCATGGCCAGGGCGCGGGCGATGGCCACCCGCTGTTGCTGGCCGCCGGAGAGGAACGCCGGGTATTCGTTGCGCTTGGCGGCCAGGCCAACCCGGTCGAGCAAGGCTTCGGCGCGCTCGATGGCTTCGGCGCGGCTTTCGCGCAGCACCTGGATCGGCGCTTCGATGAGGTTTTCCAGGACCGTGCGATGGGGCCACAGGTTGAAGTTCTGGAACACCATGCCGAGTGTCGAGCGAATCCGCACCAGCTGTTTGGCGTCGGCCACCAGTGGTGCGCCGGGGCGACCGTAGTTGAGCTTGATGCTTTCACCGTCGACGTGAATGCTGCCCTGGTCCGGCACTTCGAGCATGTTGATGCAGCGCAGCAAGGTACTTTTGCCCGAGCCGCTGGCGCCGATCAGCGAGATCACTTCGCCTTCGTGGGCCGTCAGGGAGATGCCCTTGAGCACTTCGATATTGCCGAAGCGTTTGTGCAGGTCGAGCACCTCGATCATCTTCTTCGCCACAACCGGCTGCACGCTGATGATTTTCGCCGCAGGCGCTATGCGTGGTTCACCGGCGAGCTTGGCGACGAAGCGGCTGATACGTTCACAGGCTTCGGCCAGCCGCGCTTCACCCAAGGTGAACGACAGCCGCACAAAGCCTTGGGCCGGCTCACCGAAGGCAGCGGCATCCAGTACGGAAACCCCCGCTTCGCGAAACAGGCGCCAGGCGAAATCCAGGGAGCTGAGGCCGGTGTCCCGCACATCCACCAGCACGAACATGCCGGCTTGCGGAGCGCGTACGTGGATGCCCGGGCAACCGCTGAGACCCGCCACCACCAGGTCACGGCGCCGACGGTAAGTTTCACGCATGCCGTGGGTGACTGCATCGTGGGCCAACACGGCGGCAGTCGCGGCTTCCATCACAAACCCCGGCAAGCCGTAGAGCATGCTCAACACCAGGGTTTCAGCATGGGCCACCATGGCAGGTTCAGCCATGATCCAGCCGATTCGCCAGCCGGTCATGGCGTGGGATTTGGACAGGCTGCCAATCACGATGCAGCGCTCGGCCATGCCCGGCAGCGCCGCCAGGCTGTGGTATTCGCCATCGAACACCAGGCTCTCGTAGACCTCGTCCACCACGACCCACAATTCATGCTCGATTGCCAGGTCGGCAATCGCTTGCAGCTCCTGGGGATTGAGCACCACGCCATTGGGGTTGTTGGGGTTGGAAAAGAAAATCGCCCGGGTACGCGGCGTGATGGCGGCAGCGAGTAGCGCCGGGTCAAGGCGAAAACCCGAGTCCGCCGAACACGGCACTCGCACCAGCGTCGCGCCGCTGGCCTTGAGCGTGGCTTCGTAGGTGACGTACATCGGGTCGAGGACAAGCACTTCATCTCCGGCCTGCAACAGGCACAGCGAAGTGACGAACAAGGCGTTCTGCGCGCCGGCCACAGTGATCACGTTTTCAGCGTTCAACGGGCGATCCAGGGATTGGCTGTAGCGGGCGGCGATGGCATCGCGCAGTGCCGGGCGGCCGGGGATTTCGGTGTAGTGGGTGTCGCCCTGGCGCAGCGCCTCGACGGCGGCGTCGGTGATGAACGAGGGTGTGGCGAAATCCGGATCGCCCACACTCAGGATAATGATGTCTTCGCCTTTGCTGCTGGCCTGGAAGGCGGCGTGGTGAATGTCCCAGGCGGCTACGCCCTGCCCTGCAATTCGCTCAACAAAGGGTGAAAACCGCATGCCAGTGCCTCTCGTTCAATCAGAAAAAGCGCAAGCCCGCCTGTTACCAGGCAGGGGGTGCAGCCAACATAATTGAAACTGAACACTCGTTCAACGGCAAATTTCACCGGATGTCGTTAACAGCTAAAACAGGTCGTTGTGGTGGTTTACCCATCAAGTTGCACTGGTGGTCTTGCAGCTCCTCGGCAGACGCCAGGTTCCATTCCTTGAGCGTCAACCGCGTCGTCAACAGCACGAAGTTGCCATTCGCACCCGGTGTCAGCAGCAAGCTGTAGCTGGCCATGGCGTCGCCCTGGGCCTGCGCGTACTCATTCAAGATCGCCAGCGGGTCGCGCAGGTCGAAGTCCGCCGCCGACAAGGTGCGGGCACTGTAGGTATGTCCCAATAGTTTTACCGGCAGGGTTTGCCATTGCTCGTTGAGGGTCGCGGCGCGTTTGTTGAGGGCGTTGAACACGTCGGGCCGCAGGCAGGCGATATGGATGTGCAGCTGGTTTTGCGAGCGGCCATAACGCGAGTTGATCGCCAGCGACACAAAGCGGTCGGCAATCGGCGTTTGCAGGCCGGCGGATAGTACATCGTGGTTTTTCCAGGCCTGGGCAAAGTAATGGGGCAGCAGGTTCCGGGTCAGCGCGATGTCTTCGATGCCGGTGACTTTATCGGTGGGGATCAGCAAGTCCTGATACGGGCCGTTGAGGTCCTTGAGCAGTGCAAAGCCTTTCTCCGGGTCGACCTTTAGGCACGGACTGGGGTTGTGGTGCTGGTTCTGATCAGGCACGCATTGGCGGCTGACAATCTGCCACAGCACATCAGGATTGCCCCGCCATTTCCAGGCGCCCGCCAATGCCACCACACACAACAAACCACCGACAGTCTTGAATACGGTACCGCGCTTCATGCCAAAAACCTCAACGCCAAAGGGATGTCTTCTGTTGTTTTGCAACCGCAGACATCCCTGTCGCAAAGGTTAACGCTTGCCAGGGGCCATGAATTCCGGCCCTACCGGATCTTTTATCGTGCTGGCGAGAATACGGTCGATATGTTGCAGGTCGTCGGCGCTCAGCTGCCAGCCGAATGCGTCCTCGATGCCTTTCAGTTGCTCCGGGCGACGGGCGCCCCACAGCGCAATCGTCGGGCCCTGATCCAGCACCCAGCGTAACGCCAGGGCCAGCACTGACTTGCCGTGGCATTCGCGGGCGTACACGTCCAGTGCCGCCACCGCTGCCAGGTATTGCTCAAAGCGCGGCGCCTTGAATTTCGGGTCGAGCTTGCGCACATCGTCCCCGGTAAAGCGCGTGGCGGCGTGCATGCTGCCGGTCAGCAGGCCCCGGCACAGCGAACCGTAGGCCAATACCACCAAGGCGTTTTGCTTGGCGTACGGCAGGATGTCGCTGTCGATCGCCCGCTCGAACAGGTTGTAGGGTGGCTGCACCGTGTCCAGGTGGGTGTACTGACGGAAATCGTCCATTTGCGCAGGCGAATAATTGCTCACGCCCACGGCGAGGATCTTGCCTTCGCGGCGCAGTTTTTCCAGCTCACAAGCCGTCTCTTCCTGTGCCACCAGCGGGTCAGGCCAGTGAATCTGGTAGAGGTCGATGTAGTCGGTTTCCAGGCGCAGCAGCGAGTCTTCGATTTCCTTGCGGATGCGTTGGGCCGTGGCGTTGCGGCGCACGGTGCCGTCGTCCCATTGCAGCCCGGCCTTGGTGGCGATCACGGCGTTATGGCGCACACCGTGCAGGGCGCGGCCGATCAGTTCTTCAGACAGCCCGAGGCCGTAGACCGGCGCGCTGTCGATAAAGTTGATGCCGCTGTCCAGCGCATGGCGAATGGTCTTGATCGAGACCTCATTATCGGCACCGCCCCACATCGAGCCGCCCATGGACCAAGTGCCCAGGGCAATCCGCGAGACGGCCTTGTCGATGCCCGGGATCTTGATGGTTTCGATACTCATGAAAAAAGCCTCCGCCAGAAACAATCAGTAAAAAAACGATTACTCTAGATCATCCGAGGTTGAATCGGGCTCAACGGCGCGTGCAACCCAAACCCCACAAAAGGTGCTTGATATGGCTGCGTTCAACCGTTCCGAATTGGCCGACCTGAATGTGTTCATGGCGATCATCCGCCGCCGCAGTTTCCGGCATGCCGCTCATGAACTGGGCGTCACCACTTCGGCCTTGAGCCACACCATGCGCAACCTGGAAACCCGCCTGGGGGTCAAGTTGCTCTACCGCACCAGCCGTGCGGTGGAGCCCACCGACGCGGGCGTGGTGCTCGCGGAAAAACTCAGTGCCGGCTTCGCGACGATTCAGGACGGCCTCGATACCCTTGAACTGTACCGCGAGGCGCCGATTGGCCGGCTACGCCTGAACGTGTCACGGGATGCGGCGGTGTTGCTTGTCTCGCCAATCCTGGGTGAGTTCACCCGCGCTTACCCACAATTGCGCCTGGACGTGATGATTGATGACCGCATGCTCGACATCGTCGCCGAAGGCTACGACGCGGGTATCCGCTATGGCGCCACGGTGCCCCAGGACATGGTGGCTGTGCCGCTGACGGGCGAGCTGCGCTGGATCATGGTCGCTTCCCCGGCGTATCTCAAGCAGGCCGGAACGCCTTCGGTACCCAAGGACTTGCTCACGCACTCCTGCGTGCGCATGTACCTGGGCGACAAGACTACCTACAAGTGGGAGCTGGGCAACGGCACTCGCCAGCAACGCCTCGACGTGCCCGGCCACTTCAGTGCGGCTGACACCCAGACCATCGTCGACGCAGCGCTGCAAGGCGTGGGCATCGCCTATTGCCTGGAGAATCGCGTGCTGTCGGAGCTGGCAGACGGCCGCCTGGTACAGGTGTTGCCCGACTGGGTCTGCATCGGCGCGCCGCTGTGCATGTACTACCCCAGCCGCCGGCAGTCGCAGCCGGGGTTGCGGCAACTGATCGACATGATCCGTCTGAAAACCACCGGCTCGCCGTGGCTGGAATCACATTGAACCTGTGGCTCGCCGTGGTCCTCAAACCGGGATAGACCACGGCCTGGTGCACGCTCGATGACTTTTATTTTATGGATGGCCGTACTCGGCGCGGTATTGCTCATCCTCGCCCTCGCCTCCTCCTATCTGCGCTGGATGCCCGTCACCACCTCGGCTGTCTGCCTGCTGCTGGGTATCTGCATTGGCCCGTTGGGCATGGACCTGCTGCACCTGGACATAAAGGCCTCAGCCCGTTGGATGGAACACCTGACGGAAGTCGCTGTGCTGTTTTCGCTGTTTGTCAGCGGGCTCAAACTGCGCCTGCCACTCAAGCACCGAACCTGGCGCATTGCGTTTGGCATGGCCGGGCCGGTGATGCTCTTGACCATCCTCGGCACGTGCCTGGTGCTGCATTGGCTGCTGGGGTTGTCGTGGGGCGTTTCGCTGCTGGTGGGGGCGATTCTGGCACCCACCGACCCAGTGCTCGCAGGCTTGGTTCAGGTGAATAACGCTCAGGACTATGACTCGCTGCGTTTCGGCCTCTCGGGCGAAGCAGGCCTGAACGACGGTACGGCCTTCCCGTTCGTGATCTTTGCGCTGATCTTCATGCAGCACGGCGGCTTCGACGGTGACTGGCTGGGCGGCTGGGTCCTGAAAAACCTGCTCTGGGCCGTACCTGCCGGGCTGCTTGTGGGGTACTGGATGGGACGGGGCATCGGTCGCATCACCCTGAAGATGCGGATCACCAATGCCGACAGCACCCTGTCTCCCAATGACTACCTGACGCTGGCCCTGATCGCCCTGGCCTACGTGGTGGCCGAAGCCATCGGCGGCTACGGTTTTCTGTCGGTGTTTGCCGCCGGCCTCGGACTGCGCCAGGCCGAGTTCAAGTCCACCGGCAACTCACAAACCCCGGCCGAACATTTGGCCCAACCGGTGGTTGGCCACATGGAAGTAGAGCCGGAGCATGCGTTGCATGGTGACGTCGGGCAACTCCAAGACACGCAGATCGCCGCCGGGGTAATGATGGGCGACATGCTCGCCTTTGGCGGCCTGGTGGAGCGTTCGATGGAAGTGTTCCTGGTGACCCTGCTGGGCGTGGTGCTGGTCAGCCATTGGGACTGGCGGGCACTGGCGGTGGGCGCGTTGCTGTTTTGCGTGATCCGTCCCCTCAGCGTGCTGTCGATACCCTGGGGCACCCTGCTGAATCGCCATCAGCGCGGGCTGGTAGGCTGGTTCGGAATTCGCGGGATCGGCAGCATCTACTACCTGTTCTATGCCATCAACCATGGGCTGGTGGGCACCAGCAGCGCGGTGGCGGTGAACCTGACGCTGTCAGTCATTGCCCTGAGCATCGTCGTTCATGGTCTCAGCACGCAGCCGATGCTGGTGTGGTATGAACGGCGAGCCCAGGCACAACAATGACGTCTACTCCTGGTTTTCGGTGTTGCCGACGTCGGCGGCATCATCCAGGTCGTTAAGCGGTACTTCTGCATCATCCATCAATGAACCCGGGTCTTCATTGCCCGGGTCATTGAGTTCATCGTCTTCGTCTATTTCAACTGACATGACCGTCTCCTCTAACCGCCTTGGGTATCGATATCGGCATCGGTTTCAGGCTTGGGCTCGCGCTCGGGCTTGAAGTCTGGACTGTAGTCGTTTTCCTTGGCCTTTGGGTCGCTGGCCGGCTTCGGGTCTTTCGGTGCGTCGGCTGCAGTGCCTGGCGCCGGTTCGCCACCGTCGATGGCAGGATCGTTACGGTTGCTGGTTTGCGGGTCGTTGTCTGTGCTCATGGCTCACCTCTGTTGGAAAACGCAGACTGCGTAAAGGTAAGGTCCTTTGCGGGTGGGTGAAGTTCCAATTGCTTATGAGCCAGGATTGTCCACCTGGATATAGAACGCATAGGCCCCCAGGATCACCCAGAACACCATGAACAGCCACGGCGCGCGCATCGAGAACAACAGCGACTTGCGATAGCCCTTGTGGGACGACTCCATCTCGGAAAACAGCGGCGACTCATCATAGGCCATGCCCATCACCGGCTCGCTGCGCAGCAATTCGCTCTGCTTGTAGTGCCAGTGATCGATGATGTCGTAGGCCGCCCGAATCCCCGGCCAGGCGTTGAGGGAGCTGAGGATGCCCAGCAGCGCGAGGAATACCGGCACCACCAGGGTAAACAGCTTGCCCCATTCCGGATTGAGGTTGCCCATGCCGGAAACGAAGGCGATCACCAGGAACGACTGGGCCGTGAGGTAGGCGTCGGTGCGGTTGGCGAGGATGCTGGTTTCGTACTGGATCTCGCGCCGGTAGAAATCGAGACGGTCTTTGGGCGAACCGAAAATCTTCGCGTTGTGTTCGCTGTGGTCCGTCAGGTTCGATTCCGGGGTGTCGGGTGAAATGATTCTGGGCACATCCGTGCTCCGTGCTGGACTGAGACCCTTTAGAAGAATCAGGCCGGCGCGAAGTTCAAGTTTGTTCATGCGCCAATTTGGGGCGCACCCCGCCCCCTGTAGGAGCAAGCTTGCTCGCGAAGGGCGTCAACGATAACGCTGGCATCCTGACTGAACGTGCTGTTCTCAGGTTTTTCGCGAGCAAGCTCGCTCCTGCAGGGGTTTCGGCACAGGCATTGCTTTATCCATTCATCTGCCCAAATACAGGAGCAATCGTTACCCCTCGACCCAGAGCCCACCCAAAAAGAAAGTAAGGACCAGGTCTGCTGGCACCATCAGCCACGGGCTCATAAAAAAATGCGTTTTCTAAAGCGGCAGTGCCACCCATCAGCATTTCCCCGGGCACTGACAAGGTACTGGAATGGCTCGATCTTTCTTTGATGAAATGAATGACGCACAAGGCGTTTGCCGTGCGCACTATCAGGAATTCTCCCGCTGGCTGGCCAATACGCCGCCAGAACTGCTGGCCCAGCGCCGCCGTGAAGCCGACCTGCTGTTTCACCGTGCCGGGATCACCTTCACCCTGTATGGCGACGAGCAAGACACCGAGCGCCTGATCCCCTTCGACATCATCCCCCGCAGCATCCCCGCCAGTGAGTGGAGCGTCATCGAACGCGGCTGCATCCAGCGGGTGAATGCGCTGAACATGTTCCTCGCCGACATCTACCACGACCAGCGCATCATCAAGGCCGGGATCATTCCCGCCGAGCAAGTCCTGGGCAACGAGGGTTACCAGAAAGCCATGGTTGGCCTCGACCTGCACCGCGATATCTACTCGCATATCTCCGGGGTCGACCTGGTGCGCGATGGCGACGGCACCTACTACGTGCTTGAAGACAACCTGCGCACTCCCAGCGGCGTGAGCTACATGCTCGAAGACCGCAAGATGATGATGCGCCTGTTCCCGGAGGTGTTCGCCAAGCAACGCATCGCCCCGGTGGACCACTACCCCAACCTGCTGCTCAAGACCCTGAAAAGCTCCAGCCGCCTGGACAACCCCAACGTGGTGGTGCTGACGCCGGGCCGCTTTAACAGCGCGTTTTTTGAACATGCGTTCCTGGCCCGGGAAATGGGCGTGGAACTGGTGGAAGGCGCCGACCTGTTCGTGCATGACCTCAAGGTATTCATGCGCACCACCGATGGGCCCAAGGCCGTTGATGTAATCTACCGTCGTATCGACGACGCCTTCCTCGACCCGCAAGCCTTCAACCCCGACTCGATGCTCGGCGTGCCCGGCCTGGTCGCGGCCTATTGCGCGGGCAATGTGGTGCTGGCGAATGCCATCGGCACTGGCGTAGCGGATGACAAGTCAATCTACCCATATGTGCCGGAAATGATCCGGTTCTACCTGGACGAAGAGCCGATCCTGCAAAACGTGCCGACCTTCCAGTGCCGCAAGCCGGATGAACTGTCCCACGTACTGGCGCACCTGCCGGAACTGGTGGTCAAGGAAACCCAGGGCTCAGGCGGCTACGGCATGCTGGTGGGCCCCGCTTCCACCGCGGCCGAGATCGAGGACTTCCGCCAACGCATCAAGGCCCGTCCCCACGCCTACATCGCCCAACCGACCCTGAGCCTGTCCACCTGCCCGACCTTTGTCGAAAACGGCATCGCGCCGCGACATATCGACCTGCGGCCCTTCGTGCTCTCGGGCAAGGAAACCCGGCTGGTGCCCGGTGGCTTGACCCGTGTGGCACTGCGCGAAGGCTCATTGATCGTCAACTCGTCGCAAGGCGGCGGAACCAAGGACACCTGGGTGGTGGAGGGCTGAGTATGCTGAGTAGAACCGCCGCAGATCTGTATTGGATGTCCCGTTACCTGGAGCGCGCCGAGAACCTGGCCCGCATGCTCGAAGTCAGTTATTCATTGTCTTTGATGCCCCAGGCCGGGCGCAGTGACGGGCTCGACGAGTTGGCCATGTCGCTGCTCAGCAGCGGCACCCTGGAAAGCTACCTCGAGCGCCATAAGCAGTTGGACGCCGAGCGCATGTTGCACTTTTTCGCCCTAGACGAGGAAAACCCGGCCAGTATCTACAACTGCCTGCGGGCTGCTCGCGGTAATGCCCATGCCGTACGCGGACGGATCACCGCCGACATGTGGGAAAACCTCAACGCCACCTGGCTGGAGATGCGCAGCATTGCCGCCGGCGGCCTGGCGCGCCATGGCATCAGCCACTTTTGCGACTGGGTGAAGCAGCGTTCGCACCTGTTTCGTGGGGCGACCTCCGGGACGATTATGCGCAATGACGCGTATCGGTTTATCCGGCTGGGCACGTTTGTCGAGCGGGCGGATAACACGTTGCGCCTGCTGGATGCGCGGTACGAGATGTTTGGCGAGGAGTCCGAAGAGGTCAGCGACCTTTCGGCACGCGGCTATTACCAGTGGAGTGCGCTGCTGCGGGCATTGTCGTCGTTCGAGGCGTATACCGAGCTGTACCCGAATGCGTTGAACGCGCGGTCGGTGTCGGAGTTGCTGCTGTTACGCAGTGATGTACCGCGCTCGCTGCATGCGTGTATTGAAGAGTTGAGCCATATCCTGGCGGACTTGCCGGGAAGTTATGGGCGCACGGCCCAGCGTTTGGCGGCCGAGTTTGAGGCGCGGCTGAGGTATACCGGGATTGATGAGATTCTGGAGGACGGGTTGCACAGCCGCCTGACGGATTTTATCGATACGGTGCGGGAGTTGGCGCGGGCGATTCACAGCTCGTACCTGGAAGTCGTCTGATGTGCGACTCAATCATATAACTGTCATTTTGGATCATTGATCCGGCCTTGGTGCCGCTCTTATGTTGGTGGGGTGCAACGCCCCGCCAATCATAAGAACAGGTGCCGATGATGTCCGACGAATTGAAGTTATCTCCGCAAGCTGCCCACAGCCTCAAGCGCTGGCACGCCATGCTCGTTGCCGGTGACCTCAAGGCCCTCCCCGAATTACTGGCCCCCGACGCAGTCTTCCGCTCGCCCATGGCCCACACGCCCTACCCCGGCGCGCCTGTGGTGTCGATGATCCTTAACACCGTGTTCAAGGTATTTGAAGACTTCACCTACCACCGTGAGCTGGCGACCGCCGACGGCCAAAGCGTGGTGCTGGAATTCAGCGCGCGGGTGGGTGACAAGCAGCTCAAGGGCATCGACTTGATACGCTTTAACGAACAAGGGCAGATCATCGAGTTTGAAGTGATGATCCGCCCCTTGAGCGGGCTGCAAGCCCTGGGTGAGGAAATGGGCCGGCGCCTGGCGCCCTACCTGGCCAAAGTGTAGGAGCGAGCTTGCTCGCGAAAAATCTGAAGGCGCCGCTCCTATCCAGACAGCAAGCGTTATCGTTAACGACCTTCGCGAGCAAGTTCGCTCCTACTGGTTTTTTACCAGCACCGGTTCTGCGCGGTATTGGTCGGGGAACAGTTTTTTCAGCTGTGCCACCTTGGGCAGGTCGTTGATCACGATGTAGGGGTAGGACGGGTTTTCCGTCAGGAAGTCCTGGTGGTAGGACTCCGCCGGGTAGAAGGCTTTGCCCGTTTCGATCTGGGTCACGATCGGCTTGTCGAAGGCTTTGACGGCGTCGAGTTGGGCGATGTAGGCCTGGGCGACTTTTTGCTGTTCGGCGTTCTGGGCGAAGATCGCCGAGCGGTACTGCGTGCCGCTGTCCGGGCCCTGGCGGTTGAGTTCCGTGGGGTTGTGGGCCACCGAGAAGTAGATCTGCAGCAGCTTGCCGTAGCTGACCTTGCTCGGGTCGTAGGTCACAGCGACGGATTCGGCATGGCCGGTATCGCCGCCGCTGACGCTGTCGTATTGGGCGGTGCTGGCCGCGCCGCCGTCATAGCCGGAGACGGCGTTCTTCACTCCTTGCACATGCTGGAATACGCCCTGCACACCCCAGAAGCAGCCGCCGGCAAACACCGCGGTTTGCAGGTTGTTGGAGTCAGCCGGCAGGTCCATGGCCGGTGGCGCAATCACCACCGCGTCGTCTGACGGGCCGAAGGAGAACGCCGAGCTGTGACCGACAAAGGCGGCGAACGCAAGGGCTGGTAAGTACTTAATCAGTTTCATCTCAGTCACTCCGAAACATCAGAATAAACACGGTCAATTGTGGGAGCTGGCTTGCCTGCGATGGCGGTGGTGAATTCAACATCGCTATCGCAGGCAAGCCAGCCCCCACATTGATCGGGTTAACCATTCAAAATTTCGCTATCGGTTAGCCGAACGTGAAGGCGTAGGCCGCCACTTGCGGATCAAGAAACTCAATGGTGAAGGTCCGGTCCTTGACCGCGCCCGGCTGACGCACAAGCTGGTACAAGCGCTGTTCGGTCACCGTGCCACTGCCATCCGGCGCGACGTCGGTACCGTGGGCATCCGCTGGCGCCTGGCCGTCAATAGTCACTTTGAAACGCACCGGCTTGCCGTCGGCGCCAGGGCCCAGCACCAGGTGCAGGTCACGGGCATGGAAGCGGTAGACGATCTTGCCGTTGGCCGCCGCGAGGGTGGCTTGCTGGCCGCCGACGTTCCATTGGCCTTCCAGGGTCCAGTTATTCAGCGCGAGATTGCCGGCTACCGGGTAGTGGGCGACCTTGTCGGTAGCCAACGTGCCAGTGGAGACAAAATTCTCTGCACGCTGGAAACCCAGGTAGGTTTCCGGCGATTGCACTTCGTTCATGTCCGGTGCGGCCTGGATGCCCTTGGCATCAGCTTCGATCAAGCCGCCTGCGACCTTGGTGGCACCGGCTTCACGCAGCAGTTGCTGGATAACCCGCTCGGACTCGGCGTAATCACCCTCGCCAAAATGGTGGTAGCGAATCTGGCCCTTGGCATCGGCAAAGTAGTGCGCCGGCCAGTACTGGTTGTTGAAGGCGCGCCAGATCTTGTAGTTGTTGTCGATGGCCACCGGGTAGGTGATGCCCAGGTCTTTCATGGCCTTGGTGACGTTGTTCACATCGCGCTCGAAGGCGAATTCCGGGGCGTGCACACCGATCACCACCAGGCCCTGGTCGCGGTACTTCTCGGCCCAGGCCTTGACGTACGGCAAGGTGCGCAGGCAGTTGATGCAGGAGTAGGTCCAGAAATCCACCAGCACCACCTTGCCCTTCAACGCCTCGGCGGTCAGTGGCTCGGAGTTGAGCCATTGCACGGCGCCCTCCAGCGCCGGCAACTGGCCTTCCACCGGCAGCGTGTCGCTGTGATTGGCAGCCATCATCGCGCCGCCGGCCATCATCGCCCCGCTCTTTTGTTCAGGCTTGGCGCTGAGTTTTTCCACCAGGCTTTGCTCCAGGCCACCCGTCGACGCCGTCGACAAGCGTGCAAGGATGCCAGTGTCCAGGCCCAGGGCAATCGCCGCCACACCCGCCAGCATCAACGCACCCAGGCCACGGCGCAGCCATTCACCGGCGCCCAGCGAACGCTTCATGAAGCCGAAGACTTTACCGCCGACCAGCAGCGCCAAGGCCAGGGAGGTGGCAGCGCCTGCCGCGTAGGCCAGCAAGAGCAAGGTAGTGCCGATACTGGCGCCTTGCAGCGCGGCGCCCGTCAGCACCAGCCCCAGGATAGGCCCGGCGCACGGTGCCCACAGCAACCCGGTGGCCACGCCGATCAGGAACGAAGCGCCCGGGCGAGGCCGCGAATCGGCCCCGGCGGCTTCCGACAGGCGACTGCCCGCCGCCACCAGTGGCCGGGTCAGGCGTTCGGACAGACTGGGCAGCAGCAAGGTCAGCCCGAATAGCGCAACAAACAGCAACGCGAGCCAGCGACCGTACTGATTGACTTGCACCACCCAACCGCCGCCCACTGCCGCGAGCGAGGCGACCAGGGCGAACGTCATCGCCATCCCCAGCAGCAGCGGCAAGCCACTGCGCAAAAACGGCTGCCCGGTGCGAGCGAAGACAAAAGGCAGAACCGGCAGGATGCACGGGCTGACAATCGTCAGCACGCCGCCCAGATAGGCGAGAACCAAAAGCCACATGGGGTATTCCTTTATAAGAAGACATCGAATTAAGCCGCGGTGAACGTCATGGCTGCGCCGTTCATGCAATAGCGCAGGCCGGTGGGTGCCGAGCCGTCATCGAACACATGGCCCTGATGACCGCCGCAGCGCCGGCAATGGATTTCCTTGCGTTCCACACCGAAGGAAGTGTCGACGTGGCTGGCCACGGCGTTTTCCAGGGGTTGCCAGAAACTCGGCCAGCCGGTGTGGCTTTCAAATTTGGTGGTTGAGGCATACAGCGGAAATGCGCAACCGGCGCAGGCGAAAGTGCCGTTGCGGTGTTCACTGTTGAGGGCGCTGCTGTAGGGGCGTTCGGTGCCCTGCTCCCGCAGGATCGCGTATTGCTCGGCGGTCAGCAGGGTGCGCCATTCGGCGTCGGTGTGGCTGACGTCGAAATGTTCGGCGGCTTCGGCTTCGGCGATCAGGGCGGGCCCGGCGTTGATTTTTTGCAGCAGGCCACCGGCGATTACCGCAAGCCCGAGGCCGCCGCCGGCCAGCAGCATTTGTCGACGCGTATACATGACTTTCTCCTCACACAAGTGCTGATGGCTGGCGAACCCCCTAGGGCTGACAAACAGTCTGTGGCGAGGGAGCTTGCTCCCGCTGGAGTGCGCAGCGCTCCCGGTTTTTTAGGGCCGCTTCGCGACCCAGCGGGAGCAAGCTCCCTCGCCACAATGGGGTTGCGTGCTTTTTTGCCATTGCGATGTGTGAAGGTTAGGCCCCGGCTGGTCGCGGAATCCTCACGCAGAGTTAAACAATTCGTGATAACTACACTGTTGCAAAACCCGCACAATGCGCGAATCACGAGAAAAGGTTTTGCCAATGGATCAGCCCAAACGTGTCCTGGTGGTCGAGGACGATGCGCACATTGCCGATTTGATCTGCCTGCACCTGCGCGACGAGCAGTTCGAGGTGGTGCACAGCGCGGACGGTAACGAGGCCGTGCAACTGCTGGAACAAGGCGGTTGGGATGCGTTGATCCTCGACCTGATGCTGCCCGGTGTCGACGGCCTGGAGATCTGCCGCCGCGCCCGTGCCATGACGCGCTACACGCCGATCATCATCACCAGCGCCCGCTCCAGTGAATTGCACCGCATCCTTGGCCTGGAGCTGGGGGCCGACGACTACCTGTCCAAACCATTCTCGATGCCCGAGTTGGTGGCACGGGTCAAAGCCTTGCTGCGCCGGGTAGATGCCATGGCCCGTAACCTCAAGATGGACGCCGGCAGCCTCGACCTCGGCCAGTTGTTTATCAACCCCCTGACCCGCGAAGCCACCCTGCAAAGCCAGCGCCTGGACCTCACGCCACGGGAGTTCGACCTGCTGTATTTCTTCGCGCGCCAGCCGGGCAAAGTGTTCTCGCGCATGGACCTGCTCAATGCCGTGTGGGGCTACAGTCACGAGGGCTACGAACACACGGTCAACACCCATATCAATCGCCTGCGGGCCAAGGTCGAGGCCGACCCGGCCAACCCGGCGCGCATCCTCACGGTGTGGGGCCGTGGCTACAAATTTGCCGAGCAATCGGCATGAGGCTGACCCTTACCCAGCGCCTGTCCCTGGTGTTCGCGCTGTTGCTGCTGATTTGCAGCGGCACGTCGGCCTGGCTGCAAGTGCGCTCCAACCACATGCATGAACTGGAAGTTGTGCAAGGCCTGTCCCGCGACCTCGCGGCACATATCGCCCGAGATACTCAATTGATGGACGCCGACGGCCTGAAGCCCGATGCAGTGCGCAACCTGTTCAGCCAGTTGATGCTGGTTAACCCGAGTGTCGAGGTGTACCTGCTGGACATCAATGGCCGGGTGGTGGGCAATGCCGCGCCCAGCGGGCACTTGCGCCGTGACCAGGTGAACCTGGAACCGATCCGCCGATTCCTCAGCGGTGCCCGGTTGCCGATCGTGGGCGATGACCCACGCAGCGTCGACGGGCTCAAGGTCTTCAGCGCCGCACCGCTCAAGGTCAATGGCCAGCAAACCGGCTACCTGTACGTGGTGCTGCTGGGCGAGGCCCATGACCTGTTCGACGCCCAGGACGCCACCAGCGTGGCCCTGAATATCGCGCTGTGGTCCATTGCCCTGGTAGCGCTCCTGTGTTTGCTGGCCGGCTTGACCGCCTTCGCCTGGATCACCCGGCCACTGCGCCTGCTGACCGAGAAAGTCGGCCAGTTCGATATCAACGGTGCGCCAAAAGTCGAGCAGCCCGTGGCCACTGCCCCGTCGAGCCAGGACGAAATCGCCGTGCTCGACCAGGCCTTCAACCAGATGGAAAACCGCCTGGGCGAACAATGGCGTGCCCTCACCCACCAGGACCAGGAACGTCGCGAGATGGTCGCCAACATCTCCCACGACCTGCGCACGCCGCTGGCCTCGCTGCATGGCTACCTGGAAACCCTGTCGCTGAAAGACGCCAGCCTGAGCCCGGAAGACCGCCGACGTTACCTGGGCATTGCACTGGACCAAAGCCGCAAGGTCGGCGGCCTGGCGCAATCGCTGCTGGAACTGGTGCGCCTGGAGCACGGGTTTGTGCAGCCGGTGATCGAAGGGTTTTCCCTGCCGGATTTGGTGCAGGACATCTTTCAGAAGTTCGAACTGACGGCCGAGGCACGCGGCATCACCTTGAGTGCCAGCTTGCCACCGCAGGTACCGACGGTGTTTGCGGACCTGGGGTTGATTGAGCGGGTGCTGACCAACCTGTTGGATAACGCGTTGCGACATACGCCGGTGAACGGGGATATTCAGGTCACGCTTGCGCCCAGAGGGGATCGGGTTGAAGTAACCGTCAGTGACAGTGGGCCGGGGATTGATGCTGAACTGCGTGAGGGACTATTCCTGCGGGCGTTCACCATTGGTGGTGCACGGCGGGATGGGGGGTTGGGATTGCGGATTGTGCATCGGATATTGCAGTTGCATGGGTGTGAGATTGGGTTGGTGGATGTGCCTGGATGTGGGGCGACGTTTAGGTTTTCTCTTTTACGCCGACATTAAAGCGGCCTGGATTGGGCCGCTTTCATTTATTTCACAAAGGCGTTAAACACCACGCGGGTAAATATCGATCAACACATCCGGGGGCAGTTCGTAGACCAGCCACTGATGCCCGGGCTTCTCGTCATCGGGATCACGCCCACCAGGTCGCTGCAGGTTGACCCGTAGCCGCAGGCGCTCGGTTTCGTCGCTAGACTTTGGCATACACCGGATCGGCCCACGACTCGAGGATGTTGTCGACATGCCGCAGGCCGATGTCGCCATCGGCAGCATCGACGTCACCGGGAATGGGCGGCTGAAGCAGTGGAATGTCAACGGGAGGTAGCAGGTCGGCGGGTAGACGGGGCGTGGTCATCGCGAGGCTCCTCGTTGGGTTCCATCGGGCGCCGAACTCAAATCCTTTCGAACGTGATGTTATCGATCAGCAGGGTAAAGGGTGGGTCCACTGCGGTGATTTCAATAGTAAACCGTATCGGAGGCCCAGGAACGTATCGCTTGTTTAATGAAAAGAGGGACCACCCTGGATGAAGCACGGGGAAGTTTGCGAAGCTATCGTCCCAGTTAACAGAAAAACGGCCACTCCACTTGCCAGAACCCGAACCCTTAATGGCACCCGATATCGTGTAATAACCGGGCGCCAAAGCAAAGTATTCCTTCACCAATCGAGTCGACGCCGAAGAGACGTTATCTAGATTTGTGCGAAAAACGACGAGTCCGTTTTCAGCAATAATTTCCCCCGTACGGCTCCCGCCCTCCTCCCGCCAGCCATTCATGTCGTAATCATTAAACGTGGTCACGTCGATAAATTTTGAGCTTACGAGGTACGTCGTAACAGGAAGAAGTACCGCCTGCGCCTTATTGGTAGTGCCTATGTCAAAGCCGATGCGTACTTCAATGCGCAGTAAAGAACCTTGTTTGAGTGTGCTGAACCAGCTATTGCGCGGATCGTCCTCGTAGCCCGCCGCCTGGCGATTAAGTCCCCCCACCAACGGCTCGTGAGTAGTCGTCTGATTACCGGAGTTCGTCCCTACATAGCTCAACCAGATACGTTGCCCGTTGGCCGTCTGGAATGGATACGCCTCGATACCCCAACGTGTCGCTTGGTTGAAATCTGCAACCACCACGCCCGCCCCATCGGGTAGCCTGTTGATCATCGGTGCTGGCAGTCTGTTGGTTGGCATGGGGGTAAGCGTAACCGTCAACGTCTGCGACGATTTGGTTTCACCGCCTCGAGTCACCGTGTAATCAAACGTGATTGTTTTATCCCTGTTGCCAATGTTGGCCGCAATCGCTGCCCGGTGAATATCGAACCCAACCGTCCCGATTTCATTGTTACCTGGTCGGCTCGGGATCAATGGCGAACCGGCACCCGGAGTACCTTTCATGGTCACTTGGATGGTGTCGCTTGCACGCATACCGACGTAGCGCACCACTAATTGAGTGCCCTCCAGTACATCCAGTGGCGCTAGGGTCGCACTGCCTGATCTGACCATGGCGGCATCAAGCAAGCTCGGCGCAGGCAATTCGCCCAACCCGCGGAAAATCTGCACGGGGGTGACGTGGGAATAGCGGGTCTTTTGCCCGTTGCGCTCCAGGCTGTAGAAGGCCCTCACCCGCTGGTCCAGGTTGGGTATCGCGAAATCGCGCCGAATGTCGTGTTCGGTGGACTGGCTGTCCTGACCGACTTGAACCTTAACGCTCGTGCTCGCGAACGGCCCGATCCAAAAGAGCGTAATCCAATCGGAACGTCGGGTGTCGGCGAAGGGCGCAGTGACCTTGATGTAGTCAGCAATTTCGTCGGGACTCAACTGGCCATTGAACGCGTTTTGGACCTGGGGTGCGGGCATGTCACGCACCGGCTCACCCACTTGCACGGTCAACCGCGCAGATTCCTGAGGTGTTTCACCCGGCCGGGTGAAGACGTAATACACCTCGATGAGGTATCCATCAAAACGCATGAGGTCAGCGCCGGGTACTGAAAACGTCATTCCCCCTTCGAGGGGCGGTGTTTGAGGATCGGTCGTATGCTCGATGGTGTCATCGGAGTTGGAGGTTATCCATATCACTTCGACCTGCCCCTCGCCTGCCCAGCTGGCGCGGGTTGGAAATCTTACGGTGGCGTTAACCAGGTCGGGCGCCAGGTAGTCGCCGGTCTGTTGATCAATCGTCGGGGCGTGCCAGTGACTGACTTCGCCGGTGATTCGCAAGTGGCGGTTATAGGAGGGTTTGTCATTCTTCCCTGCCGCTTGCAGCAAGTAGTACACCACCGCGCGGCCTTGGGCATTGGCGGCGACCAACTCATGATCGATAACAAACTCATAGGAACCCGCGCCGGATATCCCCTTGCTCAGGATCCCCGGAACAGCGCCCCCTGTGCTGTTTGTTCCGGACCAGACAAGGGTTACAAGCGAGTAAGCGCTGGCGTCTGAAGCACTGATATGTACGCCGATTTTTACATCCCTGCCGTCCAGCTGCGCCAGGTCGATATCCCGCTCTGTGTCGGGAAATATCACCCAAGGTGCCTCAAGACGCTCGGTATTCAGGTGCACGTTTACCCAGTTCGGTGCTGACCAGGGCGCCCATTCATCCGGGTAGTTGCCGGTAGGCCCCATCACTTGGAACGCCACAATAACCGCTTCACCGTTACCGCCATCGACGATGGTTGGGTAATTAACGGTGATGCGAATATCAGTTTTTACCTCGTGAGGCTCGACCCTCCGCTCGATTGTTTGGGTACCCCAGGCGAAAATGATGAGGTCGTAAGCGGCCATGTTCTCCCAATAGCGGAAGGTGACTTCGACCCCCTTGAGGGCTCGCTCATCGCTGATCCCATCCAGTAACACATCAGGTGGCAGCTCAAACACCAGGTTCTGGTGCCCTGGCAAGTCGTAGTTGGGATCGCGCCCGCCAGGTCGATGCCGGCTGACCCGCAGGCGCAAGCTCTCGGTCTTGCTCTCCTGACCCCGACGTACGACGACGGCATACACCGGATCAGCCCACGACTCGCCGATGCGGTGAGCAGGTACCGTGAACGGAATATGGGTCAGCGTGTCGTCCCCCGGACGAATGAAGTTAGTCGCTACGGGCCAAAAAGAGTCCCCCCAATACAGCTCAAACACCGTCCCCATCGGGCTGTTGTCAGGCCGTCGGATAAACACCACCAGCGGGTGCTCGATATGCCGCAGGCCAATGCCGCCATCGGCCCTCTCCACATCACCCTCAATCCGGGGATGCATGCGGGGAATTATCACCGCGGGTAACTGCTCGCGGGGCAGCGGTGAATTAGGCATGGCGAGGCTCCTGGTCGGGTTCAAATCTGCTCGCAGTCGAGCAATCGTTGCGGCCAATTCAGCGCCAAAAAAAAAGCCCTGGCTACTGTCAGAATTCACAGGGTGCCCAAAAAAACGTTTGGCGCTACCTGTGAATTCTGACAGTAGCCAGGCGCCGTTCGGGGGTGTCTGATAACACCCAAGACGCTCCATCGCCCGAACAGGAGACTGGCCATGCCAAGTCAAAACCCGATTGCATCGCCCAACCTGTCGCCTGCGTCCCAGGCCCTTGAAAGGTTGGTTATTCCCGGTATGAGCCAGAACGTTCCAGGCTATGACGGCGGGTTACCCAAGTGGCTGTTTGCCTCCGGGCTGACGGCACAGGTCAACAAGACGTGGGATGCCCAGCCGGGGGACATGATCACCGTTGGCGAACAAATAGACCCCTTCAACATCCGGGCCATGGCCTTCAAACAACTGGGTCCCGGGGATGAGTTGCAACAGCATTTTTTCTTTAGCCTGCCGCAAACAGAACTGCCCGACGGTGAGATCAAACTGGGCTACGTGCTGCATCGTGCCGACGGCAGTCCTGCCCAGCATTCCCTGCCCCTGCACGTGCTGATCAAAACCGACTTACCCGGTGGCCCGGACAGCGGTCACCTGCCGGAGGGACACCCAGCGCTCTCATTCAGCCTGTCAGCCCTGCAAATCTACCCACCCGAAGCCGCCCGGGGCGTCACCGCGACGATCGAGCCTTATCCGAACATGCATGCGCAAGACGTCATTCACTTCCAGTGGGGGGGGCTTGACCATCCTGCAACCGGTTGAGGGCGCCGGGCAGCAGACCCACATCTCCATCAGCCACGCGCAGATCGTCGAGGCGGGTGACAGCTATAGCTTGCTGGTTAACTTTTATCCGGTCGACCTGGTCGGCAACCCATCCGTACAAAGCTCAAGGTACCTGGAGGTGGTTGTCGACCTGGCGGGTGCAAAACCCGACGGCCCGGCCATCATCACGGATGACCCGCTGGGCTACATAGACCCGGATCGGCTCAACGGCGAGAGCTTGAAACTTGAGTTGTACACCTCTGCCCAGGTCGGCAAACCGGGGGACCTGTATGACATCTCGTTCCGCGCCTACCCACCACTGGGGGGCGTGGTCGCGTACCGGGGGTTTGAAGAAATCGTCAGGGCCGGGGTGCCCGTCAATCACCCGGTGCCCTACAGCGTGGTACGCGCCGCTGCCGGGGGCAAGATCGAAACCAGCTTCCTCCTGCGCACACGCACGGAACCAGCAGACCTGGTGTCGCAAAAAACCTTCGCCCGCGTGAGGGGGTCGGTCGTGCGCCTGGCGGCTGCATTTTTTGAACGATACCCAGGGCACGTCGTGGCCCCCATACCGGACTCGGCGATCGTGAGTATCCCCTGGTACCCATGGTGCAGGCCGACAGACAGCATCACCGTCATCCTGCGGTATGTGAAGTCACTCAACGAAACCATCGTGTTCAGCGAGCGGCGTGTCGTGGGGACGTCATGGGCCGATGGCGCGCCAATCAGGCGCTTGATCTATCGCAACGACCTTGAACGATTCGACGGCTTCAGCCCGGAACTTTATTACGTGTATGAGTCTGCGCAGGTCAGGGCTCGGTCCCTGGATTTGAACGAGTCTGTGCGCCAGCGAGTGCAAATCGGTTGAAGGTACGCTCATCGCACCAAGCCCAAGTGCGGATTTTATTCGTCTGAACGCCGGTTAATACCATTCGTCGGAACCTGTTAATTCTGACAGTAGCCAACCGTCCACGGCAGGTATTTGATAAGCCCAAAGCCAGGAACGGTTCCTGTGACGCGTACCCACTGCCTGAAACGGAGAACGCCATGCCTACGAAAAAAGCCAAGACATCCGAGGCTAAACCCAAGTTCCTTGATCAACTGTTCATCCCTGGCATGTCACCGGGGTTTGGAAACTATGACGGCGGGATCCCCCTAAGGTTACTGACCCATGGCCTGACCGTGATCGTGTACAAAAACTGGGCGACGAAGCCTAAGGACAAAATCCAGGTTGTTTCGATGCCAGGCTTGAATGTCCTGGCAGAAAAAACGCTGATGCCGGGAGAAGAGGCGGACGACAGCTTCGCGTTTGCGATTCCCAGCAGTAGCCTGCCCGAGGGGAGCGTGATGCTGGGGTACGTGGTGCATTACGAAGGCGGTCCAGGCTCCGACACCTCCAACCCTTTGAACGTACGGGTCAAAAAAACCAGCCCGGCAGGCAACGACAAAAATCAGATTATCCCGGGCCACTCCGAACTCCACTTAAAGCCTAACTACCTCGAAATTCGCGAGTTTCAATCCCGGCTGGTAAAGGTCACCGTCGATCCCTATCCAAATATGGATAGCGGAGATCTGATCGCGTTGAAGTTCGGCAACTACAATGCGCCGCGTCAGCAGGTCTCGGGTGTCGGTAAACAGACAGAGATAACAATCTCCCGTGATGGTGTTGTTGAGGCCGGTAACGGCAACAGCCGACTGGTGAGTTTTAGTGTGGCTGACTTGGTCGGCAATGTTTCCACCCCTCGGTCAGGGAGCATTTCGGTGCTGATAGACCTTGATCGCGCCACGCTGGCTGCACCTATTTTCAATACCCAGGATGTTGCAGGTTTTATCGACCTTGAGCGGCTGGATGGCAAGCCTTTGCATGTACAACTCTACCTGCCTCCTTTTCAAGGTCCCACTGGTCATACCTACTATGTGACTTACCGTGGCTATCCGAAGCTGGGCGGCATTGTATTGGAGGAAAAGTACATTCCCATTGAGCATGAAGGCAGAGAGGAAGACTTCTTCATACCCAATGAAAAGGTCCGCGCATGTGCTGGCGGCAGAGTGGAAGTCAGCTACCCCCGTAGCAATGCAGGTAATGGATGCCGTTGGCAATTTCCCGGCAGTGAATATGGACCCTGAGTCGGACACTAATTGGTCACCCATAACGTGGGTTAATGTCGACCTCGACGCCGTACTGATCGAGCCGCCCTCTCTCGAGCAGGTACTGGCAGCGAGACCCACCCGGATCGGTGTGCGCGGCGCAGGCAGTCCATGGTCGGCGCCTCAGGTTCTGGAGGCGGAAGGGGGTCGTCTTGACCCGAATACCGCCAAGGCCACCGTGGTGTTCACTGCGCCCGCTGGCTGGGATGCACCGGTGCAGGTACGCCTGGTATGGGAGGCAGATACAACGATCTACGCCCAGGAACACACGCTGGACGAGATTCCGGAAGATCGCACCATCGTGCTGACGGTGGGTGGAGAGCAACTCAAAACGCTCGCTAACCAGCTCACCGAACTGTATTACGAACGCATTGACCCCTTGCCCGTTCATGAGTCCCTTCGCCTGGAGTTGCAGGTGGGTGAACCCGTGATTCGTCTGCCCCAGGCGCAGGTTGAGCATGCGCAGGCCCAGCACCAGGTGACGGTTATCTTGCCGTTCACCGAGACCGCACCCGGTGACACTGTGACCTTGCAATGGATTGCCAGCCAGTCGAGAACCACCGTAACCACCACCCTGAACGCAGACACGGCCGGCCGGGCGATGCGCATCACGATATCAGTGGATGATCTTCAATTGGGCGAAATCGTGAAGGTGTATTACAGCCTCGATCGAAACGGACAGCTCCCCCGTTACTCGAAGCTGCAGGTGTGGGAAATGGGGTAATACGGTTTATGCAGTTCGCTCGCGATATTCCCGGGGAGAACACGCCATCACACGCTTGAAAGCATTGCTGAAGGCGCTGTCTGACTGATAACCCAGGGACTGGCCGATCGTGGACACGCTGTTGTCGCTGGCCTTCAAGGCTTGCACTGCCAGATGCATGCGCCACCGAGTCAGGTATTCCTGTGGCGCCAACCCCACCCGTTGTTTGAAGTGCAAGGCAAAGGTGGAGCGGGATTGGCTCGCAAGCCCGGCCATTTCACTCAACGTCCAGCGCCGGGCTGGTGCTGCGTGAATTTCCCGCAGCACCGGCGCCAACCTTGGGTCGTTTAACGCTCCCAACCAGCCCGTGGTATGCGCGCCTATGGAAGATTGATAAAGCCGCAGGATCTGCACCAACATCATTTGCGCCAAATGCTCGGTCATCAGCGCCGCGCCCTGTAACGGACTCGCGTATTCCCTGGCCAGGCGGTCCAGGCACCAGCGCAATACGGCAGCCTGTTCGGAGTTGGCGCTTACCCGCAGCACCGGCGGCAGGCTATCCAGCAACAGTCGGGCGTCGTCCCCGTAGATAAATCGTCCGCCGATCAAGAACAGATCCACCGTGGCACCCACCGTGGCGATGCCTCCCACCGCATCGGCATACACCTCACGTGCATCGAGCCCTTCAGGGGACAGATTGCTGGACAGCCTCCACGGGCGTGACTGGGTCAACAGGAAACAATCTCCCTCATACAAGCGTATCGGTACTGCCAGCCCTTCCACTTCCAGCCAGCAACTGCCCTCCACCACCGCGTTGAACTTGATGCCATCCGGCGCCGCAAAGTTAATGGCCCAGGTGCCTCCAGCCTTCAGGCCGGCGAAGGTCGATCGATGGCTTTTTAACAGTGCCAGCACATCGGAAAGGGTATCCATAAAAAAGCTCCGGACGATCGCGACAGAAACACGGACTCTAGGGCATTCCGCGTCCGGTCTCCAGCGAGAGACTCTAGGCCTCCCATAAGGAGATCTTTCATGGCTGACAAACAAACCCCAATTGGCAGCAGCTTCGATGCCGGCACTACCGCCCAGCAAGCCTTGGCGGGCAGCGATTTGCGAGGCAAGACGGTGATTGTCACCGGTGGCTACTCCGGCATTGGCCTGGAAACAGTGCGCGTGTTGGTCGGCGCGGGTGCGCAGGTAATCGTTCCCGCGCGGGATCCTGAAAAGGCCGAACGCAACCTCTCGGGCATCATCGGTGTTGAACACGCCAGCCTGGATTTACTCGACCCGATTTCCATCGACCGTTTTGCCGAAAACTTCCTCGCCAGCGGCCGGGCATTGAACCTTCTGATCAATAGCGCCGGAATCATGGCCACACCACTGCAACGGGATGCGCGAGGTCTCGAAGCGCAGTTCGCCACCAACCACCTGGGCCACTTCCAGCTAACCGGCCGGTTGTGGCCGGCGCTGCGTGAGGCTAATGGCGCACGAGTGGTTTCGGTATCGTCCCTTGGCCATCGTCTTAGCCCTGTGCATTTCGATGACCCGCAATTTGAACACCGCCCCTATGACAAGTGGCTCGCTTACGGCCAATCAAAAACCGCCAATGCACTGTTCGCGGTAGCACTGGACCGACGAGGTAAAGCCGAGGGGGTGCGCGCATTTTCCGTGCACCCGGGAGAAATCCTCACCGACTTGATCCGTTACCTGAACAAGGACGACCTGGCATTCGTCGGCGCACTGGATGAGCACGGCGATATCCGCCGCGCCAGTCACTACAAGAGCCCCGAGCAAGGCGCCGCGACCTCGGTGTGGTGCGCTGTCAGCCCGCAACTGGAGGGCATGGGCGGACTCTACTGCGAAGATTGCGATGTGGCCGCTTGGTCGCAGGATGACACCAGCCGTAACGGCGTATGGCCCTGGGCTGTCGACCCGGAGCAGGCCGAACGCTTATGGGCAGTGAGTCAGCAGTTGTGCAA
Source organism: Pseudomonas sp. LBUM1641 (assembly GCF_059716235.1). Lineage (NCBI taxonomy): Bacteria > Pseudomonadati > Pseudomonadota > Gammaproteobacteria > Pseudomonadales > Pseudomonadaceae > Pseudomonas > Pseudomonas sp. LBUM1641. The sequence goes on along the minus strand of NZ_CP166815.1, from coordinate 3,568,676 downwards.
TGTCACGTTGTAGTCCGGGACCCCAGCGTTCATATTTGGCAGTCATGCACTGCCAATGAGCGACCTGAACCATGCAGCCTCCTGCCAGTTACCTCGTGCCCCTTGCCGCCTCCCTTTGCGCCACCCTCGCCTGCGCCGACAGCCACGACCCGCTGCTCGCCAAGCGCGTGGATGCGGTGGTCGACAGTGCCATTGCCGACAATCGCCTGGTGGGCACCGTGGTGCTGGTGCTGCGGGACGGGCAGCTGGTTTATCACCGTGCTGCCGGCCTGGCGGACCGCGAAGCCGGGCGCCCGATGACAGAGGACACGATCTTTCGCCTGGCATCGGTGACCAAACCGCTGGTCTCCGCCGCCGCGATGCACCTGGTGGAACAAGGTCGCTTGGGCCTGGACGATCCGGTCAGCCGCTGGCTTCCCGACTTCAATCCCAAGCTGGCGGATGGCACCACCCCGGTGATCACCGTCAGCCAGTTGCTTAACCACACCGCTGGCCTGAGCTATGGATTCCTGGAAAGTACCCGCGGCCCCTACCGCACCGCCGGGGTTTCCGATGGTCTGGGCGAGCCCGAGATCAGCTTTGCCGAGAATCTGAAGCGCATCGCCAGCGTGCCCCTGAGTTACCCGCCGGGCAAGGGCTGGCAGTACTCGATGGCCACCGATGTGCTGGGTGCGGTACTGGAAAAGGCGTCAGGCCAGAGCCTGCCGGTATTGGTCCGCGAGTCAGTGACCGGACCGCTCGGGCTAACCGATACCGAGTTTTCGGTAACGGATATAAATCGCCTCTCCGCAGCGTATCAGGACGGATCGCCGCAGCCGCTGCGCATGGTCGACAAGGCCACCATCACCTCGGGCAACAGCACTGCGCTGTTTGATGTGCGGCGAATTCTCGATCCCCATGCCTACCCTTCCGGCGGCGCCGGCATGGCCGGGACGGCAGGTGATGTTGCGCGGTTCCTGGAAACCATTCGCCAGGGCGGCGCACCGATACTGTCTGCACAAAGCGTGCAGTTGATGGTCACCGATCACGTCGGCGCCAAGGTGCAAACCCAGGACCCGGGTTGGGGCTTCGGTTATGGCTGGGCCGTGCTGAATGACCCCGCGCTGACCGGCACACCGCAATCCCGGGGCACCTTCGAATGGGGCGGCGCCTACGGTCACAGCTGGTTCGTCGACCCGCTGCAAAAGCTCACGGTGGTTGCACTGACCAATACGGCTTATGAAGGCATGTCCGGTCTGTTCACCCACCAACTGCGGGATGCGGTGTATCCGCCGCAGTGATCGACCACCAGCGCGGCAACAGCTGCCGCACCCGTGCCTCGCCAAAACGGTCATCGATCAGCATCACCACGCCCCGGTCCTGCTGGCTGCGAATCACCCGCCCCGCGGCTTGCACCACCTTCTGGATGCCAGGGTACAAGTAGGTGTAGTCGTAACCGGCACCGAAAATCGCGCCCATCCGCAGTTTGAGTTGCTCATTCACCGGGTTCAGTTGCGCCAGGCCCAGGGTGGCGATAAACGCGCCGATCAGCCGGCTTCCCGGCAGGTCGATGCCTTCGCCGAACGCTCCGCCCAGCACGGCAAAACCGATGCCCCGGCTGTGCTGGGTGAACTGCTCGAGAAACGCCTGACGTTCGGCCTCGGCCATGCCCCTGGACTGTTGCCACAGCGGGATCTGCGGGTGTCGCTCAGCGAGCAATTGCGCCACTTGCTGCAAGTAATCGAAGCTGCTGAAGAACGCCAGGTAGTTGCCCGGCTGCTGCGCAAACTGCGCAGCGATCAGCTCGACGATAGGTTCCAGGGACGCTTGGCGATGGACAAACCGGGTGGAGATCCGGTCGACGATATGCACCTGCAGCTGCTCGGCCTTGAACGGCGATTCCACATCGACCCACGCGGTGTCGGGCGGCATTCCCAGTAAGTCCGCGTAGTAATGCCGTGGGCTCAAGGTCGCGGAAAACAGCACGCTGCTGCGGGCCGCCGTCAGCCGGGGCCGAATGAATTCGGCAGGCACCACGTTGCGCAGGCACAGGTTCGATGCGCTGCGTTTGCCACTGAGCTCGCGTTTGCTGATGTCGAAGATGAAGTGTTCGTTGAACAGCTCGGCGACCTTGGCAAACTGCAAGGCCTCGAAATAGAACGCCTGCAGCTCGCCATTGAGCGCTTCGGGATGGTCGTTGAAATATTCACCCATGGCGCTGGTGCACAGGCTCAGGGCGTGCAGCAGTTTGTCGGGCTTTTGCGCGTACGCCTGATACGGCGCGACTTGTTCCTTGTGCAGGGCGTTCCACTCACGATTCAGGCGTTGCAGGGACTTTTTCAGCGGCTCGGGCGCAATTTCCCGCAGGGTTTTGAGCGTGTACTGGTCGAGGGCCGCGCTGTACATCGAACGGCCGCGCTCCACCAGGTTATGGGCTTCGTCCACCAGCACCGCGACCCGCCACTGGTTGAGCTGCGCCAGGCCGAGCAGCATTGCGCCAAAATCAAAGTAATAGTTGTAGTCGGCGACCACCACGTCGGTCCAGCGCGCCATTTCCTGGCTGAGGTAATAGGGGCAGACGTCATGGGCCAGGGCGACTTCCCGCAGGTTGCGCTGGTCCAGCAGGCGCACCCTGGATGCGGCTTCACGGGCAGCCGGCAAGCGGTCATAAAAACCCTTGGCCAGTGGGCACGAGTCGCCGTGACAGGCTTTGTCGAGATGCTCGCAGGCCTTGTCCCGCGCCACCAGTTCCAGCACCCGCAGCGGCAAATCCGGGCTGCTGTCGTACAGCACTTGCGCGGCGTCCAGCGCCAATTTGCGGCCCGGGGTCTTGGCCGTGAGGAAGAACACCTTGTCCAGTTGCTGGGGCGCCAGGGCCTTGAGCATCGGGAAAATCGTGCCGACGGTCTTGCCGATACCGGTGGGCGCCTGGGCCATCAGGCAGCGGCCGGTGCTGACGGCCTTGTAGACGGTTTCCGCGAGGGAACGCTGGCCGGGGCGAAACGCTGCATGAGGAAAGCCCAGGGCCGTTGCTGCGGCGTTGCGGGCTTCGCGCTGGTGCATTTCCTGTTCGGCCCAGCCGAGGAACAGTGTGCATTGCTGGTTGAAGAAATCCTGCAGGTCAGCAGCCTGAAAACGGTGGCTAAGCAGCGTTTCGTGCTCGCCAACAATGTCGAAATACACCAGCGCCAGGACAATCTCCGACAACCCGAGCTTCTGGCACATCAACCAGCCGTAGACCTTGACCTGGGCCCAGTGCAGTTGCCGATGGTTGGCCGGCTGCTTGTCGAGGTCGCCACGATAGGTTTTCACCTCTTCCAGCTGGTTGCGGTCCGGGTCGTAGCCATCCGCCCTGCCCCGGACTTTCAACTGCGGGTATTCACCTTCCAGCGCGACTTCATTCTGGTAGTGGGCGCTGCGCCGCGAAGCCACCGTGCGGTGGCCGGCAATCCCTTCCTGGGCGCTGGGAGACGGGGTAAAACGCAGGTCGAGGTCGCCGACCTTGGCGGTGAATTCACACAGCGCACGCACCGCGACGCTGTAGTTCAAGCCGCCTGCTCCGCCCAGCGCACATAACAGACGGTCACGGGCATCTGGTGTTCGCCGCAGAACTCCAGCCAGCGCAGCTGGTTGTCTTGCAGGCGATCGCCGGGGCCTTTGACTTCGATCATGCGGTAGGTTTTTTCCTCAGGCCAGAACTGGATCAGGTCGGGCATGCCGGCGCGGTTGGCGCGGATGTCCAGCAGCAGGCGCTCGAACCAATGGCGCAGGTGTGCGGCGGGCAGGCAATCGAGGGCCTGGTCGAGCAGTTCTTCGCTGAGCACGTTCCAGAACACGAAGGGCGACTGAATACCCCATTTGTCCACGTACCGCTGGCGGATGGTGCGCTTGTAGCGCTCATCACCCAGTTGGTCCAGACACTCGGCAAACAGCTCGGCGCGCCGCTGATGGAAGTCTTCGCTGTGCAGGTCCACGGGGCCGCGCTGGAACGGGTGGAAAAACGACCCCGGCAACGGCGCGAAAATCGCCGGCCAGCACAGCAGTCCAAACAACGAATTGATCAGCGTGTTCTCGACGTAATGCACCGGCGCACCGTGGTCGCTCAAGTGGGCCTGCACGCAATACTCCACCGACATCACCGGGTCCGGGGCCGGCAGCTCAAGGTCCAGGCGCACGATAGCCCGGGGTTTTACCTTGGGCATCGCCGGCTCGCCAAGTTTGCGCCGCAGCCTGGGTATCACACGCAACAGGTGCTGCTGCTCGGATGCGCTCTCCGGAGCCAGCTGTGCTTCACGGGCCAGGCGCATCGCCTGGGCGAAGTTTTCCTGGCGTTCCAGCACCCGGATCAGGCGTGCGCGTGCGCCGGGATAGGTGCAGCCCCGGTAGATCGCCTCGGCCAGGGCCAGCTCGGTACTGCGCTCGCAGTACTGGCCCACCTGGAACAACAGCTTGGCCCGACGTTTTTCCAGCCACGGGTTGTCGGTGTGCAGAGTAGCGATTTGTTCCAGCACGTCATCCAGTGCCTCGCCCGCTTCAAAAGCCTGTTGGCACTGGTGCAGAAACAGAAAGCCGTGCACGTCGTCACGGCTGCGCAATCCACGGGATTCGGCGCAGAACTCGACCTTTTCGTAAGTAAAAATCCCCAGGTCCGCCAGCACAAACTCCGACCAGTCCTGATAGAGATTGCCGAAGAACATCAGCCGCAGGCGGTCGCACAGGTCCATCACGGTGAGGCTGTAAAGCTGATCGGCTAGGTCCGGGCACCAGTGCTGGAAGTGACGCGGTTCACAAAACTGCGTTGACAGCGACGCCAGCCAATCTGCCTTTTTGGCCCTGGGTTGCTCGATCCAGGGTTTGAACGCCGCAAGGATTTCCGCTTTCTGCAACAGGCCAAACAGCTCGCCGAACGACAACAGGCATTGATCGGTCACCCAACCCTGCTCCAGCAACGGCATCACCGCCTCGTGCACCGCGCCGATTTCGACATAATTGAGCTTGCCTGCACGGAAATGCGCGCCCTTGCGCATCACCATGCGCACCAGCAAGGCCTGGGACGGCTGCGGCAAGCTGTCAAATTGCTGAATGAAATGCTCTTCGTCCGGGGCCAGTAAATCGGCATACCGCTGCCCCAGCCAATCGAGTACTTGGCGGAAGTTATGCAGGTAATAGAGCGGGTCTTCAAGGGGATTGGACATGTCAGGCACGGGATCAAACACTGGTTATGCATACAGAGTGCCGTCCCTGGCCGGCTGTTGCAATCAGTAATAGATCAAAGGCACACGCAACTTTTTGCGTAATAATGATCAGATGGCTGTCAGCCACATAAAATATGTTTCCCCCGACCGCTCAGGCGCGGGGTTTTCGAAGGATCAAGGTAAGGGTTATGAGCATGAAGAATTTGGGTCTGGCGGTGGGTATGTTCACGTTGCTGGCATTGGCCGGTTGCTCCACACAGACCGTGGTGACCTTGCAGAACGGCACCCAATATTTGACCAAGGACGTGCCCAACGCGAAAACGGCCGATGGTTTCTACGAATTCACCGACATCGCCGGCAAGCGTATTCGCGTCAAGGCCGATGACGTCGCAACCGTGATGAAGGAAAAATAAAAAAGTGGGAGCCAATTGGCTCCCACCTTTCTTTGCAATGCACTGCCCTGTGGGAGCCGGGCTTGCCCGCGATGCAGGCAACTCGGTCTGCCAGGTACACCGTAGCGATCCCATCGCAGCCTCGCCAAGGCTCGACAGCTCCCACAGAAGCAGCGCTACTCAGCTGATGGAAATGCCATCGCCCCCAACCCCGGCTAATCCAACTCCGACCAGCGTCACCGAATCCGCGCCAAAACTCAGCACCGTATCGCCCCCCACCACCTTGGCATGGTCACGCCAGTCCGCACTGCCCTCCACGTCCCTGAACACCAGCTTGTCGGTGGACTGGTAACCGATCACCCGGTCCTGCCCAAACTGCCCGCCGAACAGAAAGGTGTTGTGCCCGCTGTTGTCGCGGATCGTGTCATTGCCCTTGCCGCCTTCAATGAAGTCCACACCCTTGCCGCCCTGGATCAGGTCATTACCGTCGCTGCCGATGATGAACGTGTTGCCCTTGTGGGGCTCGGCGTTGCGGTTGAGGTCCTGCACCCAGGTATTGGCCCGTGCCGGGTCCGACAGGTTGGCCACGATAATCGTCGAGTCCCGGCTGGTCAGGTCGTAGAACTTCGAGTCCAGCACTCGGGTCAAGCCATCGCCATAGCCAGTGGGCAAGTGAGAAAGCCAGGTGGGCAGGTTGACGATGGAAAACGGCAGGACATTCCACAGTGTCGACGCGTAGTGATCGTTGAAGCTGACGATATTGTCGGTGGTCGACTCATGAGGCTTGTCATGCACGCCCAGGGACGAGAAGTTGAACGACGAACCGTCCAGCGCGCGAAACACCGGGTCATTCTCATAACCGATGTTCAACACCTTGTCGCCGCTGCTCTGGGTTGGCGAGGCATAGGCCACATAGTTGGAGTCGTTGTAGAACCCCGACCACTTATTGCTGCTCAAGTCGGCCATGCTGTTGACCGCCAGGCCGCCCAGGCTATGGCCGCTGACCACCACGTCCTTGCCCGTCAACCCATGACTGCCGGCATACGCCGCGACATCCTTGAGCAAGGTGCCAAAGGCTTCGCCCGCGTAGTTTTTCGCATAATCCTTGGGCCCCAGCGCTGCCAGCAAATCACTGACCAAATCGCCAATGGAGTCGGTGATCAAGGTTTCCCGAGGCCCCGAAGTCCCGCGAAAACCAATGCCGATTTCCAGCAGTTTGCCGTCGCCATCGTACTTGCCCAGCACCTCCACCTGCGCGGTGGTGTAGCCGGCCTTTTCACCGAAGAACGTGCCCCGGGCATCCACCTTGCCGCCATAGCCCAGGGTACTGGCGCTGATGGGCGTCCAGCCGGCCTTGTTGACCGCTTCGAGGGCCGCCTTTTCCGAGTCCGGGTTCCAGGGAATTCCCGGAATTACCCCTTGGGAATCTGTACTGCCAAGCAGCGCCCCCACCAGGGTTGCCGGCAGCCCCAGGCCAAAACCGTTGTGCTGATAGCCCACGGCAAAGCCGTTATCCAGGTTGTGATAAGAGTACAAGGTGATCGCCATGGCATCGGCGAACAACGCTTTGGAGCCCTCGGTCCCGAGGTTTTTATAGTCGAAAACACCCATGGTATTGCCTCTCTTTTGTTGGAATTGTCGAGAAAGCCAAATCTGCACAGATTGACGATTGGAACCGGATCAATGTGGGAGCGGGCTTGCTCGCGAAAGCGGTGGTTCAGTCAACCCATCCACCGACTGGCACACCGCCTTCGCGAGCAAGCCCGCTCCCACATTTCGAACTGCAGTGTTTAGAAAGCCCAGTCCAGGCTCAAACCCACCCCATGGACTTTCTCTTTGCTGGCCAGCAGGCCGTTGTAATCCAGGTTCACCTTCGCATCCTTGCTCAGCGCCAGGCTGACCCGCGCGCCCACCAATGCCGCATCACGCACCATCGACGAACTCTCCACCGAGAACGACGGGCCGCCCGACGCAAACGCCAGGTGCCGCTCGGAATCGACGCTGCTCAGGTTGTGCTGCCAGCCCAGAGTGCCGGAAAGCTCCAGTTGCTGATGGTCGTTGATATTCAAGGTTTTCAGCGCTCGAGCACCCAGGGTACTCAGCACCACATCGCGGCTGTCATCCCGGCCCTTCAAGGCCGCCGCATCGCCCTTCTCGGTAAACCCATCGGCGTCCAGATGCACATACGCCAGGTTGGCGAACGGTTCCAGGGCCAGGGGTTGCAGGTTCAAGCGATAGGCCGCTTCGGTAAACACCTGGGTGCTGCGGGCATCCACCTTGGCTTTCTGTTTGCCAGCGACTTCACCGTATTGCAGCTCGCGTTTCACATCGGCGCGGTGCCAGCTGTAGGTCGCCCCGCCGCTCAAACGCAAGGCACCGATCTCGTGCCCGGCATAGGCACCCAAGTGATAGCTGTCTACCGACGCCCGGGAATGGGTGTCGCTGCCCATGTTCAGCGACGTGTCGCTGTACCCCGCTACCAGGCCCACACGGGTGTCGTCATCCAGCGCGCCGTCCACACCCGCCAGCATGCCGCCGATGGAGGTGGTGTAGCCCGCCGTATCACTGCCGCTGTTGGTCTTGCCCCAGGCGCCCAGCGCCTTGACCCAGACGTTGCCACGGCTGTCGACGGTCTGGCTCGATGCGCCCATTTCCCCTTGCTGCAAACGCTCGCCCACGGCTTCGCGCAGGTAGCGGTTGTCATTGACCAATGCGGTTTCCAGCGCCGGGTAGATTTCCCCGGACAACTGCTGGAACGCACCTTGGGCCGAGGCCGCATTCGGCGCCAGCAACAGGCTTTCATAGACTGCGTTGCCTGCACCCAATTGCTCGGCGGCGGCTGCCACCGAACGTTGGTTCGGGGTGGCGGCCACACTGGCAAAGGTGTTGGCGTTGCGCCCCACATCCAGTTGCACGCCATTGGCGGCGTAGTTCAAGGTGCCGCCGATAAACAGGTAGTCAGGCAGCACCGAACCGAAGCTGCCGGTGATCCCGCCTGCGGCCTGCAGGATGTTGTATTGGCGACCGATCAGGCTTTCGGCCTGGGTCTGGGTCAGCAGCGTCGGGCTGTTTTCCAGGGCCAGGGTCACCGTGCCGCCGCTGAGGGTGGCCTTGCCACCGGCGACGATGCGGTCACTGCTGGTTTCCGACAGCTCCACCGCGTAGGTAGAGCCCGCCGCAAAGCTCACATCGCCGGCCACGTTCAGCGTGCCGATGGAGTTACCCGGCGCCACGGTACCGCCGCTGTTCGCCGTCAGCGAACCAATGCGCCCGGAACCGCCCACTACGCCGCTGCTGCTGACGGTGACGTCGGAGGTGATCGAGCCATTGATTGCCAGCAACCCTTGGTTGACCAGGGTCGGGCCACTGTAGGTGTTGGTGCCGGTCAGCACCAATGCACCGATGCCCTGCTTGGTCAGGCCGCCGTGCCCGGAGATGTCGTTGCTCCACACATCCAGGCCGCAATGCACATCGATGCAAATGCGCTGGGTCGGTTTGCCGGCATCCACCACGGCGCCAATCCCTGGCAGGTCCGCGACGAATTGACCGGAGCCGTAGGCCCCGTCGATACGAAACTCAGCCGGGATATCCTCAGCCGTCACAAACATCCCCGGGCCGTTGATCGCCTTGCCCAGGTTGATCATGCCCCAGCCGTACAGCGAGTCGATGCCCGGTGCGCCGAGGTCGGTCGCGGTGGTTTTCAGCAGCGTGGAAATCTGGTCGCCACTCATGTACGCAAAGCGCTCCATCAACACCGCCGCACTGCCGGCCACATGGGGTGCGGCCATGGAGGTGCCGTTGAAGTTGGCGTAGTCGGTGGTCAGGTTTTCCAGGGTGGTGCCGTTGATCACCGAGCTGTAGATCTTGGTCCCGGGGGCCGCCACGCAAAAGCTCGCGGCATAACCGCAACGTGAAGAGAAGGTGCTGATCACGTACGGATCGGAACTGGCGGTGTCGGGGTTCTGTTGCAACGCCGCCACCGACAGCCAGTTGGGTGCAATCTCCGGTACGAAGTACGCCAAGCCCGAGATCGCATCCGGGTTGTTGCGGTTGTAGTCGTTGCCGGCGGCAAAGATCGTCAGCACGCCGCTGCGGGCCGCATCGATGGCGCCTTGGTAAGCGCCGCCCGCGATGGTGCCAAGGATCGGCCGGATGTTATTGAACTGTGCCTGCGCTTCATTGACCGTGAAGTTGGGGAACGCCGGATCGCGCCCGCCCTTGGCGTACTGGTCACCGATACCGATGCCCCAACTGTTGTTGATGATGCGTGCACCGCTGGCGACCAGCGCGTCCCAACCGGCTTTGTACACCGCGCCGTCGTTGCCGAGGATGATCCCGTCTTCGGGGCCCGGGTCACCGTTTTCGGCGCTGATGATCTGCGCATCGAACGCCACGCCATGCATCGGCCCGCCGTCGCGGTTACCGGCGGCAATCCCGCCCACGTGGGTGCCGTGATTGCCGAGTTTGCCGTTGGAGCCCAGGGAGGGCGTGCCGTCATAGCGAAACGCGTCCCCGGCCTTCACCGGGATGTACGGGTCGGTGTATTGGCGAATGCCTTCGGTCACGATCGTGACCACTTTGCCGGGGCTGGCGAATTCCGGATGCTGGGCATACACCGGCTGATCGAAGACCCCCAGCTTGACGCCCTTGCCGGTGTAGCCGGCGGCGTATGCGGCGTCTGCATGCACGGCGCCCAGGCCCCAATCGGCCTTGAACTCATTGCTGCGCCAGCTGGCAGCATCCCCCAGTTTTCCGCTTTCCACGTAGGGTGCGGCCTGGGCGGTACCCAAGCTGGCCAGGCAACACAGCAACGCGCCATATGGCACGCAGCTCAAGGCCTTGAGCGGGTAGCCCGGGCCTGTTGGGATGGCGGATTGAAACCCTCGTTTTGTTTTTTTCACGGTGGACTTCCTTGTAGGAGCGAGCTTGCTCGCGATGGTCGTTAACGATGACTCGGGCTTTCTGGATAAATGCGGTGCCTTCACGTTTTTCGCGAGCAAGCTCGCTCCTACATGAAGAGGGCACCGTTCAGAACTGCCAGTTCAGGCTCAACCCCACGCCCTGCACTTTTTCCCGGCCAGCCAATTGGCCCGTGTAGTCGAGGTTGATCCGTGTGTTTTTGCTCAACGCCAGGCTGGCCTGTACACCCACCAGTGCCGCATCGCGCATCAACGGCGAGCTTTGCACCGCGAACGACGGCCCACCCGCGACAAACGCCAGGTGCTCTTCGGATTCAACGGCACTCAGGCTGTGCTGCCAGCCCAACGAGCCGAAAACGTCCAATTGCTGGCGGTCATTGAGAGGGAAGGTTTTCGATGCCCGAAGGCCCAGGGTGCTCAGCACTGCATCGCGGCTGTCACTGCCACGCTCAAGTGCAGCGGCGTCGCCTTTCTCGTGAAAGCGTTCGTTGTCCAGGTGCACGTAAGCCAGGTTGGCGAACGGCTCCAACGCCATCGATTGCAGGCTTAAACGGTAGGCCGCTTCGGTAAATACCTGGGCACTGCGCGCATCCAGTTTGGTCTTCTGCTTGCCGCTGACTTCGCCGTACTGCAAGTCACGTTTCACGTCGCCGCGATGCCAGCTGTACGCGCCGCCGACGCTCAAGCGCCAGTTGCCCAGCTCGTGCCCGGCATAGGCGCCGAGGTGGTAGCTGTCGATAGACGCCGAGGAGTGAGTGCCGCTGCCCATGTTCAGCGAGCTGTCGCTGTAACCGGCCACCAGACCGGCGCGGGTCTGCTCATCCAGCGCACCGTCGACACCGGCCAGCATGCCGCCCAGTGAGGTGGTGTAGCCCGCCGATTCGCTGCGGCTGTCGGTTTCGCCCCAACTGCCGAGCGCCTTGACCCACACATTGCTTTCACCCGCGACCGGCGTATGGCGCAGGCGCTCGCCGACGGCATCACGTAGTTGGCGACTATCGTTGATCAGCATCGTGTCGATGGCCGGATAGATTTCCCCCGACAGTTTCTGGAAGCCTTGTTGCGCACTGGCCGCCGAGTCTGAACGCAGGATGCTTTCGTACACCGGGTTGCCCGCGCCCAATTGCTCGGCCGCTGCCGCCACCGAGCGCTGGTTACGGGTAGCGCCGACACTGGCGAAACTCGCATCGCTGCGGGCAATGTCCAGCTGCACGCCGTTGGCGGCATAGTCGAGGGTGCCGCCGAGGAACAGGTAGTTGGGCAACACCGCACCGAACTCACCCTGGATCCCGCCTGCCGCCTGAAGGATGTTGTACTGACGCCCCAGCAGGCTCTCGGCCTGTTGCTGGCTGAGCAACGTCGGGCTGTTTTCCAGGGCCAGGGTCACGGTACCGCCGCCGAGGATTGCCTTGCCGGTGGCGACAATCTGGTCGCTGCTGGTGGGGGTAAGTTCGACCGCATAGGTGGAGCCGGCGGCGAGGTTCACGTCCCCAGCCACCTGCAAGGTACCCACGGAGTTGCCCGGCGCCACGGTGCCGCCGCTGTTCACCTGCAACGCCGCGATACCGCCGGAACCGCCCAGTGTGCCGCTGTCATTGACCGTCACTGCCGACGTCAGTGAGCCATTCACCGCCAACCGACCGCCATTCACGGTGGTCGGGCCACGGTAGGTGTTGTCACCCGTGAGAATCAGGCTGCCCGCGCCGGATTTGATCAGGCTGCCTTCGTAGATACGCTGGGCCGCCGCTGCCGCCCGGGCGGTGCCAACGGCATAGTCCGTCTGGTCCTGCTGGCTCGCGCCAGCGCTTACGCCGTTCTCCCAGCCCTTGTCGTGCAGGGTTTGCTGCCAGGCCAGGGTTTCGGCGCTGTCTTCGGCCTGGCGCTGGATCAGCGCCTTGTCGGAGATCGCATTGCTCCACACATCGCCCTGCCCGGCCGCCATCGTGACATTCATCGGCCCAAGCAATTGCCCGGGCCCGTGCATCGCCCGGCCAAGGTCCGGCACGCCCCAACCGACCTGGGTGGTCGGTGCATCGGTGACCGCGCCATTGAGTTGAGTGGCCGTGGTCAACAGCACCTGCAAGGCCTGTTCGTTGTTCAGGTATGGGTAGCGTTCCATCACCAGCGCCAGTGCGCCCGTGGCATGGGGCGCCGACATCGACGTGCCGGACTTTACGCCGTAGCCACCGTCGGGAATGGTGCTGTTGATCAACGCCCCGGGGGTGGAAATGCACCAGTACTTGGCGATGCCGCACTGGTTGTATTTCTGGTTATTCGCCTTGTCCAGGCCCGACACCGCCAGCCAGTGGCCCTCCAGTTCCGGCTGGAAATACGGCAAGGCCGAACGCACGCTGGCGTTGGCGTAGCCGCTGTTACCGGCACTGAACACGTTGATCACCCCGGCCTTGGCCACCTCCGCAGCTGCATCCAGCCAGGTGTTCCGGTTGTAGTGCTGGGCATAGGCAGCATGCAGGTCGCCCAGGGTCTGGTAGCTGACATCCTTGGGCTGGCTGCCCCAGCTGTTGTTGATCGCCCGCACGCCGGAATCCACCAGGGCGGTGTACACCGCCTTGAAGTACTTGGGATCCGGTGTGGGGCCGAACAGGAAGCTGTCATTGGCGTTGGTGTTGCCGACGTAGATCTGCGCGTTGTACGCCACGCCGTGCATGCCCACGCCATCACGGGCCGCGCCCATGGTGCCGGTGACGTGGGTACCGTGGGAGTCGTTGTTGGGGTTGAGCGCGCCGGTGGTGCTGAACGGGCTGCCGTCGACGTAGGTGCCGCTGGCGGTGACCGCGTGATAGCGGTCCTTGGAGGCTTCGGGATGGTTGGGGTCGAAACCCGAGTCGAGGGCGCCGATCTTCACTCCACTTCCGGTGATGCCGCTCGCGTAGGCCTCGTTGGCTTTCATCCGGTCCAGGCCCCAGTCACTCTGGAACTCGGCGGAGCGCCAACTGGCGGGGTCGCCCGCTTTGCCGGTTTCGATGTACTGCCCGTGGGCTGCCACTGACAGCAGCAGCAAGGAGCCTGCGGTGAAGGGTTTGAAGCGAGGTGAATCAGTGATCATGAGGAGTCCTTTTTCTTATTGTTGAAATACCTGTGGTCAGGGCGATTGCTGTGGCTTGGGAGCTAGCTGTGTCTTGAAAGCTTGCTGTGGCGAGGGAGCTTGCTCCCGCTGGGCTGCGTAGCGGCCCCAAGATCTTGGGAGCGCTGCGCACTCCAGCGGGAGCAAGCTCCCTCGCCACAGCAAGCTCCCCCCACCACAGCAAGCTCCTTAGCCCCATCATCAGCGGCTCATGGGGCCAAATGCCTCATCCACCTTGGCCAGGTCGGTGTCGCGCAAGTTGCCCGCGTAGTAATGCAATTTGGTCCAGGCCATCAGGTAGTCGTACCGCGCCTGGGCCAGGTCGCGACGAGTGCTGTACAGCTGCTGCTCGGCGTTCAGCGCATCGAGGTTGACCCGCTCGCCGCCGAGGATGCTTTGCTTGGTGGAGACCACCAGCGCTTCGGCCGAGGTCAGCGCCTTTTGGTAGGCGCGCAGCTTGCTCACCCCCGACAGGCAAGCGCTGAACTGGCGCCGCAGTTCGATCAGGGTTTCGCGGGTCTTGCCTTCCAGTTCGTACTCGGCCTGCTCCATGGCCCGGCTGGCCTGGCGGGTGGACGCCGAGACGCCGCCACCGGCATACAACGGCATGCTGACTTCGATGCCGATGGTGTTGGTGTCGTAGCGCTGGTTGTAGGTGTTGCCGCTGTCGGACTCCTGCTGGCGCGAGCTGGCATAGGCCGTGACCCGTGGCAGGTGCCCGGAGCGGTTGCGCTCCACTTCATAACGCGCCACTTCCACGGACTGGCGCTGCGAGGCCAGGTTGGGATTGTTCGTCAGCGCGAGTTCGTGCCAGGTGTCGTAGTTGGCCGGGGTCAGGGTGAAGGCAGCAAATCCCGGATTCAGCGGCGCCAGGTCATTGATATTGACGCTCTGCACACCAATCAACGCACCAAGCTCCCGCAGCGACGCGTCTTGCTCATCCAGCGCCTGGATTTCCTCGGCAGTGGCCAGCTCATAGCGCGATTCCGCTTCCAGAATGTCGGTGCGGGTGCCTTCGCCCTGCTGGAACAAATGCTGGTTCTGCTGGAACTGCTGCTCGTAGGCCTTTTTCTTCGCGCGGGCAATGTCGATCTGGTCCTGGGCAAACAACGCCTGGGTGTAATAGGTCAGCACCCGCACCAGCAGCGCCTGGCTCTTGTCGCGAAAACTCTCGTCGGCAAACAGCGCCTGAGCCACGCCCTTGCGATAGTTGGCATAGGCTTCATAGTCGAACAAAGGCTGTTGCAGGGTGAAGGTGGAGCCGTAGCTGTTGTAGTTGCGGTCATCGTGATAATTACCGCCGCGCCCGTCGGGCAAGGTGGCCTGGGAGTTGTTGCGGCCCTTGTTGTAGTTGTACGACAGCTTGGGCAGCAGGCCGGCGCGGCCAATGGTGCGGTTTTCCAGGCCGGCATCGCGTTCCTTGATGGCGCCGAGGAATACCGGGTCGTTGCGCAGGGCCTGTTCGTAAACATCGAACGGCCCCATGGCAGCCTGGGCGCTGCTGCAGGCGAGTAACAAGGCGATGAACATCGGCTTCATGCTCATTCCTCGGTCAACGCCGAGCCGGCGCGGTCCAGCAGCGGCTTGAACAGGTAATTGAGCAAGGAGCGCTCGCCGGTACGGATGAACATCTCGGCGGGCATCCCCGGCTTGATCACCAGGCCATGGAGTTTTTCCAGGGCGTTGCTGCTGACGACCGTGCGCAAGACGTAGTACGGCATGCCGGTTTTTTCGTCGAGCATCTGGTCGGCGGAGATCAGGCTCACCTCCCCTGGCACCCGCGGCGTGCGGCTCTGGTTGAAGGCGGTGAAGAGGATATCTACCGGCAAGTGGGCGCCGACCTTGTCCACCAGATGCACTGGCAAGCGCCCTTCCACTTCCAGGCGGGTGTCCTGGGGCACGATTTCCAACAGGGTTTCACCGGCACGCACCACAGCGCCTTCGGTGTGCACCCCCAGGTTGACGGCGATGCCATCGGCAGGCGCATTGATTTCGCTGTGCTGCAGGTCGAAACCGGCGGAGGTCAGTTGCTGCTCCAAGGTCAGGCTGCGCAGTTGCGCATCGGCCAGTTGGCTGCGGACTTCCTTCTGATACTCCTCGCTGTGCTGCTGCAACTTGAGGCGCGACTCGAGGATGCCCTGCTCCACCCGGCCGCTTTCACCGGTGTTCTGCGCCAGGTCCTGCTGCACCTGGGACAGTTGGCGCTGGTACTCCATCAGCCGGTTGCGCGGGATGTAGCCGTTGTCGGCCAAGGGTTGCAGGTTGTTCAGTTGGTCACGCAGGGATTGCGCCTGGGCGGTCAGGTCGCTGCGGGCGCGGCGCATGCCGTTCAGTTGTGCGGTGGCGCCTTCGATACTCGCGCGAATCCCGGCCTGTTCCCGGGCAAAGGCTTCGCGGCGACTGCTGAACAGTTGGCGCTGGCCTTCAAGGACCAATGCCAGGGCTTGATCGGGGTTGGTGCTCAGCTCCGGCGGAAAGGTGATGGTTGACTGGTTGTCGCGCTCGCTCTGCCACCGCGCCACGCTGGCCCAGGCCATGCGGTATTGGGCTTGCAGGGAGTGCACGTCGGCCTGGTTTTGCGTCTGGTCGAGGCGGAACAGCGGCTGGCCCTGCTTCACCGCCTCGCCTTCACGCACCAGGATCCGGCTGACCACGCCGGGGCTCAAGGTTTGCACGGCCTTGCGCTTGCCCGACACCACCACCGTGCCTTGTACCGGAATCCCCTGGTCCAGCGGTGCCAGGCTGGCCCACAGGAAAAACCCACCGGCGCCGACCACTGTCAGCAGCCAGCCCATGCGGGCAAAGAAGCGCGCATCGTGTTCGGGGTGAGTCTGTTCGTAATCGCGGTTGATTTGAATGCTGCTGTCGCTGCTCATGCGCCTGATCCTTGCGGCTTGTTAATTAACTGTAGGAGCGAGCTTGCTCGCGAAAAACCTGAGGGCGCCGCGTTGATTCAGGATGCCCGCGTCATCGTTAACGACCTTCGCGAGCAAGCTCGCTCCTACAGTTGGGCTGTTCTCGCTGGCCGGACAGTGCCCGCAGCACGTCCTGGCTCGGACCAAATGCCTGCAACCGGCCTTCGTTCAGCACCAGCAGCTTGTCGGCCTGGGCCAGCGCGGACGAACGGTGAGTCACCAGCACCACCGTGCTGCCCAGGGCTTTCATCTGCATGATCGCGCTGGCCAGGGCGGCTTCACCCACGGTGTCGAGGTTGGAGTTGGGCTCGTCGAGCACGATCAGGCGAGGCCCGCCGTACAGCGCGCGGGCCAGGGCGACCCGTTGTTTCTGGCCACCGGACAGGCCGCTGCCTTCGTCACCGAGCACGGTGTCGTAGCCGTGGGGCAAACGCAGGATCAATTCGTGCACGCCAGCTTGTTGGGCGGCCTGCACCACGAGTTGGGGATCGGCTTCGCGAAAGCGTGCGATGTTGTCGGCAATGCTGCCGCTGAACAGTTCGATGTCTTGGGGCAGGTAGCCAATATGCGGGCCGAGGTCGTCGCGGTCCCAGCGATGAATATCGGCACCGTCCAGACGCACGGTGCCGGCGAGAGTTGGCCACACGCCCACCAATACGCGGGCCAGGGTCGATTTGCCGGAGCCGGAAGCACCCAGCACGCCGAGCACTTCACCCGCAGTCAGGTTGAAACTGACCTGATGCAAGGTCGGCACACGCCGCCCCGGCGGTCCCGCACTGACTTGCTCGAAACTCACATTGCCCTTGGGCGCCGGCAAGGCCATCTGCTCGCCCTGGGGCGGAAATTCACGCATCAGGCCGTCCAGGCGCTGATAGGCCAGCTTGGCCGAACTCCATTGCTTCCACACGGCGATCAACTGGTCGATGGGGCTCAACACCCGGCCCATCAGGATCGAACCGGCGATCATCATGCCCGCCGTCATGTCGCCCTTGATCACCAGTAACGCCCCCAGGCCCAGCACCAACGATTGCAGGCACAGGCGCAGGGATTTACTCAGGGAACTGATGATCGAGCCGGTGTCGCTGGCCTTGTTCTGCAAGCCCAGAAACTGCGAATGCACCTTGAACCAGCGCTTGCGCAATGCGCCGAGCATGCCCATGGCCTGGATGGTTTCGGCGTTGTGCAGGTGGCTGGTGGCCAACTGTGTGGATTGCTGGGAAAACCCGCTGGCTTCACCCAGGGGCTTTTTGGTCAGGTACTCGTTGAGGCACGCCAGCGCAATCAGCAGCACCGCACCGGCGCTGGCCAAGACACCCAGCCAGACGTTGAACAGGAAGATCACAAACAGGTAGATCGGAAACCACGGCGCGTCGAAAAATGCGAACAACGCCGGCCCAGTGATGAATTGGCGGATGTGGGTCAAATCCCCCAGGGATTGCCCGCCATGGCCTTCGCCCCGTTGCAGGTTGCGCTCGAACGCGGCCTTGTACACCCGCAGGTTGAAGCGGCGCTCCAACTGGCTGCCGATGCGGATCACGATAAAGCTGCGGATCACCTCCAGCACACCGATAAAGGCGAAGAACCCCACCACCATCAGCGTCAACATCACCAAGGTGGTTTCGTTCTGTGAAGACAGCACGCGGTCGTAGACTTGCAACATATAAATCGACGGCACCAACATCAATACGTTAATCAATGCCGTGAAACAGCCAATACTGATCAGAATACTTTTGTAGTCGCCGAGTGCCTTGAACAGTGGTGCAACGGGAGTGGTCTTCGCCATGTTGCCTGATCTTCCCTGAGCCGAATGACGCGCAATAGTTTACCGAGCGCCCCATTAAGGGGCGGGCAAACATTAAAATCGGGTTATATCGTTATAACTAATTATTCGGGTGCACGTTGTAATATCAATACCGCGCCGGATTTTGCGCGGCCTTCATATTCGCCTTCTTTCTGGCGATTCAAATGGGTAATGCCAGTGCCTTCGGCATTCATCAACCAAATACCATCAGGCGTAGGCGTCCAACTAACGGGCGCTTCACCCAACCATTGTCGGGCGCACTCTACGTCGCCGCCCAGTGCATTGGCTTGCTCAATCAGATCCAGCGCGCACACGTGTTCCTGCTGATGCAGTGCCCAATGCCCGGCCAACTGCGCGGACGTAGGTAAAACCAGACTGCTTGCCATTGCTGTGGCTCCTGCCGACATGAACAACGCCTGGATACACCAGGCAACTGTAGTGCGAAATAGCGTCATCACCTTCGCCCGTTCGAGGGGTGGATGCAAGGGCAGAGGGCGGCACGTGTGCGCCACCCTCCTTTACACCTGAATCAAGCCACGATGTCGCTGGCTACTGCCTGGCCAACGGTGGTGACGAGGAAGTCCGCCACGCCGTGCCCGGAGAAGTCCACTGCCAGTGTGCCCAGGTTGGTACCCGAGGCGTAGGACAGCACGGCTTCGCTGCCATGACCGCTGAACGCATTGACGAAGGTCAGGCCTGCACCTTTGGTGATGCCGGTGAGGTCGATCTTGTCCGAGCCCGAGGTGAAGTCGAAGATCTTGTCGGCCGCACCTGGTTTGGAGTCCGAGCTGGCGCCGAACACGAAAGTGTCGTTGCCTGAACCGCCCCACAGCTGGTCTGCACCGGCGCCGCCGAAGATGATGTCGTTACCGGCACCGCCTTTGAGGCCGTTCGCTGCTGCGTTACCGATCAACAGGTCGTTACCCGAACCGCCGATGGCGTTCTCTACGGTCACGCCCTTGGCGATGGAAACGTTGCCTACCAGGCCACCCACGTCGGAGAACGAGGTCTCATTGAGGTTGATCTTCTGGTTTTGGGTAAAACCGGAGAAATCCAGGGTGTCGTTGCCGCCACCGTCCCATACCGAGAACACCAGCTTGTCGGCCGATGAGGTGGCGCTGAGGAAATCACGCCCGGTGTTGGAGTTGAAGCCGTAGGTGGTGTCGCCGGCGCGGGTGCTGTAGTTGGCGCCGTAGAGCTTCTGGATCGCGGCGATGTCGTCGATCAGCGGGCCGGACGAGTAAGCCTCTACCCCGCCTTTGCTGAAGTTCTGGTTGGTGTTGCTCTCG
Source organism: Pseudomonas sp. LBUM1641 (assembly GCF_059716235.1). Taxonomy (NCBI): domain Bacteria; kingdom Pseudomonadati; phylum Pseudomonadota; class Gammaproteobacteria; order Pseudomonadales; family Pseudomonadaceae; genus Pseudomonas; species Pseudomonas sp. LBUM1641. The sequence goes on along the minus strand of NZ_CP166815.1, from coordinate 3,549,101 downwards.
CTCCAGTAACTCATGACGCTGTAGCCGCGCGTGTCCTGTCCATAGTCCGCGTCTTTGTACGAAGGGTTACCGGTCCCGGCGTTGTAGTCGCCAGGGTGGTCCAGGCCCAAGGTGTGGCCGATTTCGTGGGTCAGGGTCTGCCGGCCATAGTTGTTCAGGTCCGGCGTCTTGTTCGGCGTATAGCTGTTGTTGGTCAGGTACCAGGAAGTGCCGTCAAGCCCGCTTTCGTTGTACTTGGCGTTGGTGCCCGGCAGGTAGGCAAAGGCCGCTGCGCCGTCCTGGCCGCCGCTGTAGTTGCCGAAGGTCATGTGGAAGTCACCGCCCGAGGCTTTCTCGGTGAAGGTGACTTTGGCCACATCAGCCCAGGATTGCATGGCCAGTACGGCCTGTGCTTTCTGCTGGCTGTTGAACTGGCTGAACCCGGTGATCCCATGTTTGTTCATGGTCGAGTTGGAAGCCGACGTCAGGAAGGTGTAGGTAAGATCGATCTTGCCATTGCCGTCCACGTCGCGGTACGCGGCGTTCTCACGCAGCAGGTGGTCAGCGGCCTGGTCAACGGTGAACGAAGGTTTGCCATTGACCGTGAGGTTGCCGCCGCGGTCGTATTGATGGCTAAAGCTATCGATTTGCGTATAAGCGGTACTTGCTTGAGCCGCCGATACAATAGCTTTGTCTTTTACTTTTGACATAAACGTACTTCCTTGTTTGCAAGTGGAACAGTTTTTGTCCGACCGGACCCACTCTGGCGAGTAAGTTCGATCACTCGCCCCTTTTGAAGGCGAAAGAAAACTGACACAACCTGAAATCATTCGTCCAGCGGTTTTTATCCAAGGAAAAAGTTGGGCTGACGAACAAAACCTGCAAACATTGGCAAATAGCGCTTTATAAAATTCCAGCTATTTAAATATTAAATACTCCTAAAGACATTTGCTGAGGAATGGATCCAAAGTATTGCTTGAGGTGCACTAAGAAAGTGTCACCGTGTCATTACTAGTATTGAATGGCCACTACTTAAGTGTTTGTCCCGTATTACCGGGACAAGACTTAGTTTAATTATTGCGCGCGCCAGCCTGTTTGACGCAATGCTTGCAGGAGTATCTGCGAATCCAGCCCCGGCACTCGCACACCGTCGTCGGTGAGCATATCTTCCCCGGCCACTATCGCATTAATGATCGCTTCCTCGACCACCTCCGCCGCCGCGCTGAACAAGGGCGAAATATGGTCGTTATTGACCATTTGCAGCGACGTGCTAAGGGGCAGGCCCTTGCGCCCGTAGTCGGCCACCGGCAAATCCTGATTGCCGGTGGCGAACGCGAGGAACAGGTCCCCGCTGGAGTCCTCGGTACCACCGCCCGTGCGCGCAATGCCGATGGACGCCCGTTGGGCCAGGCGCTGGCACTGATGGGGCAACAGTGGCGCATCGGTGGCGATGATCACCACGATGGAGCCCATGCCGGGCGTACCGCGATCGGCAAACGGTGACGGGATTTCCATCAGTTGCCGACCTACGGGGTAGCCGTCCACCCGCAATTCCTGGCGCTTGCCATGGTTGGCCTGCACCAGCACACCGACGGTCCAGCCACCCTGCTCCGCCGACAAACGCCGCGAGGCCGTGCCAATCCCGCCCTTGAACTCATGGCAGATCATTCCGGTGCCGCCGCCCACGGCGCCCTCCGCCACGGGGCCGGATTCGGCGTTGGCCAACGCCTCGCGCACATGCTCCGGGCCGACGTGCTGGCCCCAGATGTCGTTGAGCAAGCCGTCGTAGGTCTCCATCACCACCGGCATGCACCAGTACACCGCCGGGTCTGCCAGGCTTTCGCGCTCCAGGGCAATCAGGGTGTCGCGTACCACGCCGATGCTGTGGGTGTTGGTGATCGCCAGTGGCGTGGTCAGCAGGCCCGACTCGGCGATCCACTCAAGCCCCGTGGCGTCGCCATTGCCGTTGAGCACGTGGTAGCCGGCAAAACACGGCTGATACCGCGCGGCACCGGCCCGGGGCTGGATGGCCGTGACGCCGGTCCGTACCTGTTTGCCATTGATGCGGGTCTTGATCGTGCTGTGGCCGACCCGAACCCCTGGAACGTCGGTGATGGCATTCAACTCACCGGGCGTGCCCAGCCCCAACGTGATGCCCAATTGACGTGCGCGCATAACCACTCCTTACAATTTCTGAAACGCCGGACTCAACCGGCCACTGATGCAATACAGGATCACCGACAGTGCCAACAGGCCGATGATAATCATGATGTCCCGAACCGAAGCGGCCATCGCCAGGGTTACCAACAGGTAGCCGGCCCCCAGTACCGCCAGCAATGCCGGCGCTGGCCACAACGGCATGCGATACGGATGCTCGCGGTCACGCAGCAGCACCCGGCTCATCAACGCGCTCAACGCCACGATCAGGTACACCAGCATGATCAGCAACACGCTGAAGGACGTCAGGTCCGCCAGGTTCGAGCTGAAGCTGAGCAACGCCGAAGGGATTGCCAGGAACAGCGTAGCCAACCACGGTGAATCCCAGCGTGGGTGGATCCGGGTGAACAGTTTATTGATGGTGGGCGTCCACAGCGCGTCGCGACCGCTGCTGAACACGACCCGACCAATCTGAATAACGATGGCGACAATCGCATTGAACACTGACAGGAAAATCCCGGCACTCACCAACCGCGACAAGGTTTCATTGCCGTGGCTGGTCAGCAGGTAGCCGATCGGGTCGGGACTGCTGATCATCGCGCTGAGGGATGGCGCACCGATCAACAATGCGGTGATCGGCACCAGTTCGATGACCACCACCAGGCCCAGGGACCACAACACCGCCTTGTGCACGCCCTTGCCGCCGCACTTCATGTCTTCCGCCAGCAACACTGCCGGGCCATAGCCATTGAAGGAGAACAGGCCAATGCCCACCGCGCCGATCACCAGCGCCCAGGGCGCCAGGTGCAGCACGCCGTTCTCGACGATTTGCGGTTGCAGCAGCACGCTGGCCGGCTGCACCGGGTTGCCGAAGCCGATAAACACGATCACCAGCAACGCCGCCACTTCCAATAGCAGGCAGGTGCCGGTGATCCAGGCATTCAGCTTGATATTCAGAATGCCCAGGGCGTAGCTGCACACCACGATGACCAGGGCCACGGTTTGTGAGTCGAATTTTGTGCCGAGGGCGTTATTCAGGTAAGTCGCCGCGCCGGTGGCCAGCACCGGCGGGATAAACAGCAACATCACCAATACCGTGAGGAACGTCGCATAACCGGCCATGCCGCCGAACACCCGCTTGGCGTACACGTACTCACCACCAGCACTGTTGTGGGCGCGGCCCAGTTCGGCGTAGCAAAAGGCGAACATCAGCGCGAGCAAGGCGGCCATCACAAAGGCCAGGAACACCCCGCTGCCGGCCTGCTGGATGGCAAAGGGCGCAATCACGAATACTGAACTGGCCGGGGTCACCGCCGAGACGGTGATGGCTACCACGTCGAACACACTCAAGGTGGGTTTCAGCACGCCGTCGGGCGTGGAAGGAGCACTCATATCGTTATCCTCTTGATTGTTCTTGGTTTGAGGCAGAAACGAAAAGGTGAAGCGGCGCGGGGTATGTTCCCCGCTGACTGACGGCAAACTTAAACGCTGCGGGTAAGGCGGCCAATTCCCCTATTGGAGTACTCCCCTTGACGGCAACCGGCAAAAGTCGAACCCTTGCGGCCTGAATCCTTTGCGTGGAGCTGCACATGAGCCTGTTCAGTGAAGTCGGCATGCACGCAGGCCTGGGACGCACCGTCGCACAGATCGGCACCCGGCGTTTCTGGAAACAACTGGTGCTGTTGTTGCACCAATGCGTGCCCTTCGACAATGCCCTGGCGATCTTCTACCCCGTCGACGGCCCGCCCCAGGCGCTGGAGGAGTACGACGCGCAACCGAGCAGCAAGCCGGCGTCGATGCTGGTTTACCTCAATGGCTTGTACTTGCTGGACCCGTTTTTCCAGGCGTGCCGCGAAGGCTATGCCAGTGGCGTGTACCGCCTTGAAGAAGTGGCGCCGGATCATTTTCGCCAGAGTGAGTACTTCCTCAATTACTTCCACGACAACGTGTTGGAAGACGAGGTGCAGTTCATCCTGCAATTACCGGGTGCGGGCACGTTGTCGCTGTCGTTGGGGATGCAGCGGTTGTTTACCGGCGAGGAAACCGGGTTGATGACCACGCTGGCGGCCTGGGTGTTGCCGTTGATGCAGCAGCATTGGCAGCAGAGCACACAGCGGGTAGCCGCGCCTGCCGAGATGGCCAGCCAGATCCGGGATGCGCTGAGTCATTTTGGCTGTGGGGTGTTGTCGGAGCGGGAGCTGGAAATTGCGCGGTTGGTGTTGCGTGGGTTTTCGTCAAAAGCCATGGCCGAACGGCTGAATATCTCGCCGGATACGGTCAAGGTTCATCGTCGGCACCTGTATGCCAAGCTGGATATCTCGTCGCAACCGGAGTTGTTTTCGTTGTTTATCCAGTCGTTGGGGCATGACTTGGAGAATCCTTAATTCCGCGGTGTGGCTACGCAGCCTCGCTTGGGCTCGACAGCTGCTACGGAGGTGAGATCGCGGCGTAGCCACCAAACATCCCAAAGCGAATCACCCCCCCACCTCACGGCGTAGCAGCTGTCGAGCCCCAGCGAGGCTGCGTGAGGCCCTCAAAGCCACCAAACATCCCAAAGCGGATAATCATGCACGCGCCTCACCAACCCCGCGCGAATCGGATTACACACCACGTAACGGGCGAAATCCTTCAAATCCTCCTCACGCCGAACACCCCTATCGTGATACCCCTTTTGCCAAAGCCGGCCCCTGCGCCCAAGCGCACGATTGACCGTCAAACTGCTGCAGGACTTTATCCGGCACATCAACTCGGCCAACGACTTGTCACGCAACTGGACCAGCCAGTGAAAATGATCCGGCATCACCACAAACGCGAGTGAGTTCGCCCATTGATCTTCATGTGCCTGCCGAAACTCCTTTACGAGCAACCGCCCAAGCCGCCAATCACTGAAGATCGGCAAACGCCGGTCGACCACAGCGGTCAACAGGTACACCCCGCCAACCTCTGACGCCCTGCCAATCCGCAATCGTCCAGACTTGTTTGATACAGGCATTCCTTGCCTCCAAATCAACATTAGGAGGCGTGGAATTTAGAAGGCGCAGCACCTGAAGGCAGTCATTGATGAGCGACCAAATATTGCCAATCAACGCCCGGTACGCTGGAGAGTCCGTAGGCAAGGGCATGTGAGCGACGCGGCGGGCCGGCCCCGCCGGTTCTCAATCACTCTTGAGTTTTCAACCAGTAAATCAGGTCGACTGTGGTTCGCCCCGACAGTGTTAACTGAATACGACCGTTAACGCTGTTATCCCTATCATTTTGGTGATACGTGACTGTGCCGCTTTGGGTCGGAATTTCTTCTCCAGTAGGCCCGGCATAACTGGCGTAGACATCTCCGTCACCAATTGTGTATTCGGTCTTTTGGGCATTGGGTTTTATCAATCTGACTTCGATGCCCTCCCTGTTGAAGGGATCTCCCGGGGTTGGATCCGCAAATTCGTTATCTACGCCGAAAAAACGCACCGCGCCGGGTTGGCGATCAAGATAAAGAAACTTCGCCTTGAAATCATGTGGGTCAACGCCGCTGGTGATTTCACCTTTGACTTCTCCACTGGCTTCGTTCTGCGGGTTCGTTCTTTCAAATACCTTTGGCTCATTGGTTGACATGGCTCTCTCCTTGATCGGGTTAGAGCCATATCAATAGCATCAATTCGACAACCTTTAACCTGTCATAAATGACAGTCTAAAAAGCAATGCTTTGTCGCGAAATCATCTCTGAAGAATCAACGCCCGGTACGAATGGTGTTCCACACCCGTGTACGAATCCGGTCGATGTTCAGCGGCATCGCTTCCAGGGCAAACAACTTGCCCATCATTTCCGGGCTTGGGTACACCTTGGTGTCGCTCTTGATCGCCGGGTCTACCAGGCTGTCTGCCGCAGTGTTGCCGTTGGCGTAGTGCACGTAGTTGGTGATGCTGGCCATCACTTCCGGGCGCAGCAGGTAGTTCATGAACGCATAGCCGGCTTTTTCATCCGGGGCATCGGCGGGCATGGCGACCATGTCGAACCAGATGGCGGCGCCTTCCTTGGGAATGTTGTAGCCGATGTTCACGCCGTTCTTGGCTTCCTTGGCGCGGCTTTCGGCCTGGAGGATGTCGCCGGAGAAGCCGACGGCTACGCAGATGTCGCCGTTGGCCAGGTCGGCGGTGTATTTCGATGAGTGGAAGTACGCCACGTACGGCCGCACTTTCATCAGCAGGTCCTCGGCCTTTTTGTAGTCTTCAGCCTTCTTGCTGTGGTGCGGCAGGCCCAGGTAGTTGAGGGCCGCTGGCAGCAGTTCCGGCCCGTTGTCGAGGATCGCCACGCCGCATTTCTGCAGTTTCTGCATGTTCTCGGGCTTGAAGATCAGGTCCCAGGAATCCACCGGGGCGTTGTCGCCGAGTACCGCCTTGACCTTGTCGATGTTGTAGCCGATGCCGGTGCTGCCCCACAGGTACGGGAAACCGTGGGCGTTGCCCGGGTCGTTGTTTTCCAGGGCCTTGAGCAGCACCGGGTTGAGGTTCTTCCAGTTGGGCAACTGGCTCTTGTCGAGCTTCTTCAGCGCCCCGCCCTGTATCTGCCGGGCCATGAAGTGGTTGGAGGGGAACACCACGTCGTAGCCGGATTTGCCGGTCATCAACTTGCCGTCGAGGGTTTCGTTGCTGTCGTACACGTCGTAGGTGAAGCCGATCCCGGTTTCTTTCTGGAAATTCTTGGTGGTGTCGGGGGCGATATAGTCCGACCAGTTGTAGATCTTCACCGTCTCGGCGGCTTGGCTGAGGGTGGCGACAAATACCAGCGGCAACAGGGCAATGGGTCTCATGGTTCGATTTCCTGGCGGTTTTAGGGCTGTTTTTATGGCAGGCGATCAAAGATCAAAGAATCAGAGGATCAGTACATAGGTCTTGCGCACGGTTTCCTGGATATCCCAGATACCCGTGCTGTTGGCCGGCAACATCAGTGCATCGCCGGCTTCTATGTGGAGCATTTCTCCGTTGTCGGGGGTGAAGGTGCAGCGTCCCTGGATAAAGTGGCAAAACTCCTGGGCTTTGATCTGCCGGCGCCAGCGCCCGGGCGTGCATTCCCAGATGCCGGTTTCGACGCCGTCGCTACGCTCCACGCTCAAGGTCGAGGCCACCGCCACCGGCGTGCCCAGCGGCACGGCAACGGGGGAAGAGTCCGGTAAATGGGCGCTGAGTGTGTCTTTGAACTGGGTAATGCTCATGTTCATACCTGTGGTGATTGAAACGACTTAGTGCATGAAACCTTCCATGAACCCGGCAACCCCGCTGGCCAGCTTGCGGCGCCACGGCGCGGTGTTGGGGTTGGCCAACACCTGGTCCTCATGGACAAAGCTGCGAATGATCGCGTTGTAGCCCAGCCAGCGACAGGGTTCCGGTTCCCAGGCCTTGAGCCCGTCCAGCCGGCCCGGCTGAATGACCCATGGCTGCGTGACCAGCGGCGTGTCGAGCCCCAGGATCAAGTCGGCCAAGGTACGCCCGCCCAGGTTGCTGGCCCCTACTCCCTCGCCGCCATAACCACCGGCCAGGGCGATGCCCGCCGCGTGATCGCACAGCATGTGCGGCTTGAAGCGCCGGGACATGCCGAGGTTGCCGCCCCAGGCGTGGGTGATCCGGACTTTCTTGAGTTGCGGGAACAGTTCACCGAACAGGTAGCGGCGCAGTTCGACTTCGCTGTCGGTGAGGTCGAAGTTGTGCCGCAGCTTGCCGGCAAACTGATAACCACCACGGGCGCCGAACACCAGGCGATTGTCCGCCGAGCGCTGGCCGTAGGTGACCTGGCGGCTGCTTTCGCCGAAGGCCTGGCCACGGTTCAGGCCGATTTCGTCCCAGGTGCTGGCGGGCAACGGTTCGGTGGCGACAATCAGGCTTTGTACCGGCAACTGATAGCGGCCCAAAGGCGCCAATGTGGTGGCATACCCTTCCACCGCCGGCACCACCCATGACGCGCGTACTGAAGCTTTAGCCGTGCGCAGGCTGCCGGACTGCCAATGGGTGACGGGGCTGTTTTCATAGATCGTGACGCCCATCTGCTCCACCACCCGCGCCAGGCCACGCACCAGCTTGGCCGGGTGAATCGTGGCAACGTGGGGTGCATAGATGCCGCCATAAGGCTTGGCAATGCGGATTTGCTCGGCCAACTGCTGCGGGCCGAGCCAACGGTAGTCGTCGTCGGTCAGGCCCTGAGCGTGGAGTTTGGCCAAGTAGGCCCGCAGGCTGGTTTCCTGCTCGGGATAACGCGCGGCGCAGTACAGCACGCCGCCCTTGCGGTAGTCACAGTCGATGCCTTCGCGCTCGATCACCTGGGCCACTTCATCGGGAATGGCGTGCAGCAGGTCGAACGAGGCCCGGCGCTGCTCCGGGGACAAGCCGGCCAGCAACCGGTCTTCCCCCAGCAGGTTACCCATCAGCCAGCCGCCGTTACGGCCCGAGGCGCCGAACCCGGCGGTTTGCGCCTCGATGATGGCGATTTTCAGCTCGGGCGCCTGGCGCTTCAGGTAGTACGCAGTCCACAGCCCGGTGTAGCCGGCGCCGATAATGGCCACGTTGACGTCCAGGTCGTGCTCCAGGGACGCGCGCGCCACCAGCGGCTCGTCCAGCTGGTCCATCCATAAACTGATATTGCGCCATGCAGGCATGCCAAGCTCCACCACCACACTTCGATGGCAGTGATCCTAGAGCCTGGCCTCAGGGGCTGTCTTGCGCGCGTGCACGCAGGGAAATTTGTTTGACGTAGGCCTTGGGCGACTGGCCGGTGTGCTGGCGAAAGCAGCTGTAGAAGGCCGACGTCGAATTGAAGCCAGCGGCAAACGCCAGATCGTCGATGCGGATCGGCGGCGTGGCCTTGTCCAGTGCGGCCAGCAAATGCTGGAGTCGCGCCTGGTTGACGTAGCGGTAAAAGCTTTGGCCCAGCACCTGGTTCAGCAGGTAGGAGATCTGGTTGCGGCTGTACCCGCACTCCTTCGCCACCCGTTGCAGATCCAGCTCGGGGTCCAGATAGGGTTGCTGGCGCTCGAAGTACTGCTGCAGGTCCTTGGCCATGTAACTCAGTTGCTGGGGCGACAGGCCCAGGCGGCTGACGGTGGGGCGCGTGGTCTCGCTGCGGCTGGCAGATTGTTCGTGCACCAGCGAGGCGTATTCGTTGACCCGCCAGATCAGGCCGTCACGCACGGTGATGGCTTCGCTTGTACGAAACGACACCAGGCCCTGGCCGCCCCGCAAGGTGATGCGGTACTGGATGAACGCGGTGTCGCCGTCGGCGCGGATGCGGTCGGTGTGCTCGATGGCCTCGTCGGCGCCACGGGGCATGCTGGCTTGCAGGTACTCGCGCAGATCGTCTGCGCCCACTACGCGGTTCTGGAAGAAATCGTGGTACTGGATGTCCGGGTGGTAATACGACATCACGCCGTCCAGGTCCCGGTGTTTCCAGCACAGATGGTGACGCAGCACTAACTCACCAGTGGCTTGGGTCTGCTGGGAATCATCCGGGATGAAGTCGGGCATGGAGCGCTCTAAGGCTGGGACAGCCTGCGAGCTTGCCCAACTTTCCGGGTGGGTTCAATGGCCATTTGACAGTTACGCCTAATGGCCTTTCGCCCATTTCCACGTAGTACATGACCTACGTCAAACTTCCTGAAAACAACCGCCGAACGGAACGAAAAAACTCCCATGCAGAATGCGAACGAATGCTATTTTTAAAGCTCACGACGGCCAGGACCAGTGACGGTCATGGCGCCCCTGCAGCGAGCTAAAGGAAGCGCTCAATGAACAAGGTGGGCAAGATGAACAAAGTGACATTCCCCAACGCCTGCCAGCTGATGCGCTGGCATTTTCATCCACTGGGCTTTGAGGCGAGCATGGATGCTCCCGGCAGCATGATCGCCCGACTGTTCGACCGGGCCAGCGGAGAAACCCTGATTGCGATCGCCGGCATTCCTTGTGCCACGGTGATGAATGCCGCTGATGTGGAGCGGATCATCGAGGCCGTAGAGGATGAGCTGGAGTCGTTTGTGCCGCCGCTGTCGCTGCGGGTTTGATCTGGTGTGGCGAGGGAGCTTGCTCCCGCTGGGCTGCGTAGCAGCCCCAAAATTCTAGGAGCGCTGCGCACTCCAGCGGGAGCAAGCTCCCTCGCCACGTGATTCAACGTCACCCTTTATGATTTGCTGATGCGCTGATCATCAAAAAACGGCTTGTCCCCGGCAACCCGATCCGAGGCCTTCGGCACATTCACCCCTTGGCCATCCTGCGCGTCGACATACCAGTAGCAATGACTCACTGCCCGGGTGATGCCCACGTAGGCCAGGCGTAGCACTTCGTCTTTTTGCGCGCTGTCGTAAGCGTCGGTATCGCCATCCTTGCCCAGGCCCGCCATGCGGTAGACCTGGTTCTTGTACGGCGAACTGGTCAAGTGCTGGCAGTCGCCCAGCAGGAATACCGCATCCGCTTGCAGACCCTTGGCGCTGTGATAGGTCAGTTGCTTCAGACGGCGATCGCCATACGGCAAGCTAGAATCCAGATTAACTACAGCCTGAATATGCTCTTGCATCAATGACTTATCGCTACTTTTTCGATACAGCATTAATACCGAATCACCTTTTTGATAGTGCGCCAGCAGTTGCTGGCCCAGCGCCGCATCGTCACGATCACGCACGCTGACCGGCACCAGTTCCTTCGCGGTTCCACTGGCCTTGGCTTTCTTGCCGCTGATGGCCGGAGCAGCACGCACGATGTGCTCGGCAGCATCAATAACGTGCTGATGGCTACGGTAATTCTCGCCCAGCATCACCCGCGTGGTGGTGGGTGACGGGAATTCCTTGTTGAACTCCATGAAGTACTTTGGCGAGCTGCCCCGCCAGCCATAGATCGACTGCCAGTCATCCCCCACGCACAACAGCGAAGAACGCTGGGCGCCACGGCCTACGTGCATGGCCGGGCCACGGCTGCGAATTTCCCGCAGGCTGGCACGGATCCACGAGACGATCTGCGGCGACACGTCCTGGAACTCGTCGATCATCAGGTGCGACATCGGCCGAAGCAGGCTGTCGCTCAGGAGCTTGAGGTTTTCCGGGGTGTTTTCGCCAAACAGCGAGAACATCCGGTTGTAGGTCATGACCGGTGGCGATTGATCCAGCAAGTGGTCTTCCAGGGCTTTCCAGAAAATGCTCAGCGCCTCGAAGTAAAAACGGTCTGGATCGTCCTTGGCAAAGCTCATCTTGCCCACGGCGGTGGGCACATCCAGCCCCAGGTTCTCGATAAACCCGGCGGCGGCGACAAAGCTGTCCAGCAGTGGCGTCGAAGCCAGCTCGCCCTTGACCTTGTAATCGAAGCCCGGGCCCGCTGTTGCATCGCCGGCCAAGCTGCTCAGAAGACGCCTGGATGACTGATAGTTGTCCAGCCATATCAGCGGCTTACGGCAGAAAGCTTGAAACAGGGTGCGCTTTACCGCCCACTCTGCACGCACGGACAGCTTGGCGCCGGGACGACTGGTTTGGGCATTTTCCCGAGGGTCGAAGCCCAGCACTACCCAGGCATCCAGCTCGGCAATGTAGCCATGGCAATGAAACTGCGCACCGTTGATATCGAAGGTCTGGCGATTGGGCTCGATGCCCTTGATCGGCCAGGCGCCGGCGCGAAACCACAGGTCTTCGATCACATCACAGAGTTCTTCATCGCGCTTGGCGGCCAGCTCGGTAACGGCCACGCGTTTCTGCACGTCAGGATGATCCCGCTCAAGCTCCTTGAGTTGCAGGGCGTGGCGCGCCAACGGGGCAATCAGTTCGCGGAAGCGTTCGTGACGGCCATGCAGCTGGTGGTAGCAGGCATTCAGTTGCTGGCGCTGGACGTCGTTGATCCGCAATTCAAAGGGGTTGCTGTCGGCCTCATCAAAACCCGCTTCGGTACGCGCGTTGAGGTTCTCAAACGCCTGCAGTCGCTCCAGGCCCGGCAGGCTGCGGACCATCGGCAGAATGCGCGAGTGAAAGGTGCGCACCACGGCTTGAGCTTCTTTCATACCAAGGGGTTGACCCCACAAGGCGAGAATTTCCATGAGCTTGTTGATGAAGTCCTTGCGGGATTCGCGGGTGAAGGTCACCACCGTCATCGAGCTCAGCTCAAAGCCCAGGTAATGGGTCAGCAGCAGGATACGCAGCACCAGCGAGGTGGATTTACCGGCGCCGGCGCCGGCAATTACCGAGGTGGACGGCGTGTCGCTGAAGATCATCTTCCACTGGGCCGTGCTCGGCTGGGCATGGGCTGGCAGCAGGCGCGCCACATCGGCCTTGATACGTTTTTTCAGCTCGGTGGTCAGCGGCAGGCGCCAATCGTCGAACAAGCTGTCGTCGACACCCGGCGCGGTGTGTCCATCCGGCCGGAAGTCACGGATCAGCAGGACTTGGCGGCCTTCTTCGATACCCTCTGCCTTGCCTTCCTTATAGCCATACTCCACGCCGGCCGTGTGGCCACTTCGAAAGCCATCGGCCTGGCCATGCAACCAGGAAAACCGGTGCTGGGCACGCAAGCGCGTCAGGCCATGTCCGAATAATCGGGCGGCGAGCCGTTTCAACAGGGGCATTTCGGCCAGTGGCCGCAGTTCGGGAGGCAGATCGGGGGTGTGTTGCGGCACGCGGACTCCTGCGAGGCTTTAACTCGGACTAGAGCGCTATGTTCGCCGCAAATGCCCCTCAGTTCCAGCCAATTGCTTTGGGCTCATGCAGTTAGGCGATGAAGTGAAGATACGTCTTGAGCATCGGCATCGAAGCATTCGATAGGAATCCTGCATTTTTTACGCTTTTTATCGAATGGGTGCTGCTGGATCATGGCTCCCATCCACAGGAGACGATCATGCTTGAACTTCGACCTTTCAACACCCTGGGCGGCGCCAATCACGGTTGGCTGGACGCTCACCACCACTTTTCCTTTGCCGAGTACCACGACCCCAAGCGCATGCACTGGGGCAACCTGCGGGTATGGAACGACGACCTCATTGCACCGGGCACCGGCTTCCCGCAACACGCGCACCGGGACATGGAAATCATCACCTATGTGCGTGAAGGCGCCATCAGCCATGCCGACAACCTGGGCAATAAGGGCCGTACCGAGGCCGGCGACGTACAAGTAATGAGTGCCGGCACCGGGATCGCCCACAGCGAATACAACCTGGAAGCCACGCCGACCAAGATTTTCCAGATATGGATTATTCCCAATGAGGCGGGTTTGCCGCCGTCGTGGGGCGCCAAGCCGTTTCCGAAGGGTGACCGCGAAGGTTTTGTGACCCTGGCCAGTGGCAAGGCTGGCGACAGCGAAAGCCTGCGCATTCGTGCGGATGCACGGCTTGTAGCGGCCAATTTGAAAGCTGGTGAAAGTGCCGAGTATCGGCTGGACAGCGGACGCCGGGCGTACCTGGTGCCGGCGACCGGGGTGATTGAAGTCAACGGCTTGCGTGCACAAGCTCGAGACGGTGTGGCGGTTGAGGATGAGCAGGTATTGCGGGTAACGGCGATTGAAGACAGCGAGATCGTGTTGGTCGACCTCGCCTGACGCTAAACACCCCTGTAGGAGCGAGCTTGCTCGCGAAAAACTAAAGAGCGCCGCGTGTTTTCAGAAAGCCCGCGTCATCGTTAAAGTCCTTCGCGAGCAAGCTCGCTCCTACAGTTGTTACGGCTCTAGCCAGCCGAGATCGCCCCGTCCACCAACACCTGCGCCTCTTCCACCAGCTGCTTGAGGTGATCCTCGCCGATAAAGCTCTCGGCATAGATCTTGTAGATGTCCTCAGTACCCGATGGCCGTGCGGCAAACCAGCCGTTTTCAGTCATCACTTTCAGCCCGCCAATCGCCTGGTCGTTACCCGGCGCGTGGCTGAGGATCTGCTGGATGCTTTCCCCCGCCAACTGCGTGGACGTCACCTGGTCCGGCGACAGCTTGCCCAGCAAGGCTTTCTGCGCCGGGGTGGCCTTGGCATCCACACGAATGGCGAACGGCTCACCCAACGCGTCAGTCAGCCCACGGTAGATCTGGCTCGGGTCCTGGCCTTTGCGGGACGTCATCTCTGCGGCCAGCAGCGCCGGGATCAAGCCATCCTTGTCGGTGCTCCACACGCTGCCATCTTTGCGCAGGAACGACGCACCGGCGCTTTCTTCACCGCCAAAACCGAGGGAGCCGTCGAACAGGCCGTCGGCAAACCACTTGAAACCCACCGGCACTTCGTACAGGCGGCGGCCAATGCGCTTGGCCACGCGATCAATCAAGCCGCTGCTGACCACGGTCTTGCCAACGGCAGCATCAGCACGCCATTCGGGGCGGTTCTGGAACAGATAATCAATAGACACCGCGAGGTAGTTGTTCGGCGCGAGCAAGCCGCCGGATGGCGTCACGATGCCGTGGCGGTCGTGGTCCGGGTCGCAGGCGAAGGCCACGTCGTAACGGTCCTTGAGGCCGATCAAGCCTTGCATGGCGTAGCTGGAGGACGGGTCCATGCGGATCTGGCCGTCCCAGTCGACGCTCATGAAGCGGAAGGTGGAATCGACTTCGGTGTTCACCACATTCAGGTTCAGGCGATGGTGCTCGGCAATGGCCGACCAGTAGCGCACCCCTGCTCCGCCCAGCGGATCGACGCCCAGGCGCAGGCCAGCGCTGCGGATCGCATCAAAGTCGATGACGTTGACCAGGTCGGCCACATAGGTATTCAGGTAGTCGTGACGATGAGTGGTGTCGGCCTTCAGCGCCTGGGCGTGGGGAATTCGCTTGACCCCGGCCAGCTTGTTGGCCAGTAGTTCGTTGGCCTTGGCTTCGATCCACTTGGTGATGTGGGTATCGGCGGGGCCGCCATTCGGCGGGTTGTACTTGTAGCCGCCGCTTTGCGGTGGGTTGTGGGACGGCGTGATCACGATGCCGTCGGCCAGGCCGCTGGTGCGGCCACGGTTGTAGCAAATAATGGCGTGGGAAATCGCCGGTGTCGGGGTGTACTCGTCGCCCTCGGCCAACATCACGTGTACGCCATTGGCGGCCAGCACTTCCAGCGCGCTGGCGCCGGCTGGGGTGGACAGTGCGTGGGTGTCCAGGCCGACAAACAACGGGCCGTTGATGCCTTGGGCTTCACGGTAAAGGCAAATGGCCTGGCTGATGGCAAGCACGTGCCACTCGTTGAAGCTCAGGTCGAACGAGCTGCCGCGGTGCCCGGAGGTACCAAAGGCGACGCGCTGGGTGGAGATCGCTGCATCAGGCTGGCCGGTGTAATAGGCCGTTACCAGTCGCGGGATGTCTACCAGTAGTTGAGCTGGTGCCGGCTTGCCCGCAAAAGGACTGAGAGTCATGCATAAACCTCTGAAAGAGAAGGATTCGGAAAAAAGTGCAGTTTACTGAGAGTTGGACTGCTCCGCGACGTTATAAATCCTACAACAATCAGGGAAATTTCATTCGGCGCCGGTCTGTGTCTGCCTCAGCGCCTGAGCCAGCTCACCCAGGGCGTTCTCCAGGTTATGCGCCCCGTCGAAGGTATGGCTCAGCCGCAAATGCTGGCGGTGCAGGCCACTGACACTGAACAACTCACCCGGCGCGATCACCACCTGCCGGCCGAGCAGGCGCTGGAACACCTGGCGCATGTCCACCGCCGCCGTTGAGCGCAACCAGAAGGTGGCGCCAGCGGCAGGCATTTGGTAGCTCACTTGATCCCCCAGATGCTCGTCCAGGCGCAGGCTCATCAGCCGGGCCTGCTCTTTGAGTTGCGGGCGTAACTCCCGCAGATGCTGGTCGATCCGCCCGCTCAGGTAGAGCCGCGCAATAGCCCGCTGGCGGATAGAGGACAACCGGAACTCGCGCAGCAGGAACAGGCGTTGCAGCTCGCCGCTCAAGTGGCGGGACAGCAAATAACCAAACGGCGCTTCAGGCCCGAGCACTTTCTCGAAGGTGGAAAACACCATCAGCCGCTCGGGGTTCGCCAGGTCCCGCAAGGCAGTGGCTGGCTGCTCGAAGCCCAGTTCGCCATGGCTGTCATTTTCTAACAACCAACAGCCATGCTGGTTCAGCAACCGTACCAAATGCAGGCGGTCATGAGTGGACAGGACGATGCCTGACGGCAGGCTGACGCACGAAGAGAGCAGCACCAGTTGAACCGGTTCATTGCTGAGCAATTGCTCGAGCAACCCTTGATCCAGGCCGCCGTCCGCCGTGAACGGCAGTTCCAGGACCTTCACGCCCGCGCCCTGCAACAACCGCAGAATCAACCAGTCACAGGGAGATTCCACAATAACGGCAGCACCCTTGAGCCCCAGCACCTCAATCAGGATCTCCAGCACTCCGCGCAGGTCGGCGCCGATGTACACCTCATCCGCCTGCCAGCAGCGGGTTGGAGACGAGGTGTAGCGTGCCGCGAGTGCCGCGCGCAATTCCCAGACGCCGCACGGCTGCGACCATGGCTGCAGATGGCGCGGGTAGTGACGCAACAGTTCGCGCTCCAGCAACAACAACGCACCGTCCAGAGACGCCCCCAGTGCCGGTTCATCGGCGCTGAGCACCAGCATGCCGGGGCGTCGTGCACTGGCATAGAGGCGCTCCAGCAGGTCACCACTGCTATTGGGCGGCTTATTCAACACCGGCCAGGCGTAATAACCCGACTTGGCCACCGAATAGACCCGCCCTTCCTTCTCCAGCAACGAGTAAGCGTATTGGATGGTCGAGATCGACACATTCAGGCGCTGAGACAATTGCCGCAATGACGGCAATTTTACCCGGGCGTCGGTGCCGACCTCACTGATGAGGTTGATCATGTAGCGATACACCGCCTGGTAAGCGAAGTCGGTCTGGCTGTCGTCCTTGAGGTTCATCGCTGTTTACCCGCCGTCACCCCCTCAACGCCCTGCCAGTTGGCGGGTTGCCAGGGCAGGCGCTTCTTGCTGCGGCGCTGCAGCCCCACATGGCGCCGCTGTGGCAGGCCGCTTGCGATACAGATGTTGCAACAGGTTGATCGGCAGCCCGCTGATGTCGATCGCCCATTGCATAAGCATCTCGGCCACCGGCTTGCCTTGCAGCGCCTTGTGCAGCTCGGGCAGTGCCACCAGCATGCCGGGGTGGCACTGGCGCAAAAAGCTTTCGAGACGCTCGCCATGACGGATAAACGGCGAAAACATCAGGCAGTTCAGCTGGTTTTCATCCAGCCCGAACAGCGTCTGGGCGTAGTCGGCCGACAAGGCGCGTCCATCCTGGGTGCCGGCCTGGGTGATCAGATGCTCGGGAATCTGCTTGCGCCGCATAAACAGCGTGGCCTGCTGCACATAGCCCAAGGCGCCCTCTTCATAGCTCAGTTCCCGCAGGCACTCTGCCTGCAGGCCGCGCAGGTGGGCCATCAGCAATGGGTTCGCGTAGGTCGGATGGCTGAAATGAAAGCCAAACTCGTCCGGCTGATAAGCCAGGAACTGGCGCAACAACGGGCCGGACGGGTATTCGACGGCTTCCATCAGGTCTGCAATACCGATGTAGGCCAGGGGACGGTCGGTGTCCTTGTCGGACGCATCGACGGCGACATAGTGCTCGCCGTAGACATCGGCGTAATAAGCGCTGCTCCACTCGTCCATGCGCGCGAATAACCCGCTGAGCACCAAAGGCTGCCGCGCCGGAATCGCTGCACCTGCCGCCAGCGCGGCCTTCTTCAACCACGCCAGGTACTCGCGTTGCTTGCGCGGGGAATCACCGCTGACCATCGCGTGCACGCCGCCGTCCCACGTGCTCACGCGCTGATAGAAGTCGCCGAGGGCCAGGTAGGCGTCGTTGCACAGGGTTTGGCGCAGGTCTCCCGAAGTCAGGTGCCCCACCATCAGCATGTTGCGCCGACTGGTATCACGCGCCATCGCGGAAGCCGGTCGCAGGTGGTTGAACGGCAACACTTCCTGGTTTTCCACCATCAGCAGTTCCACACGCGGATCGTCATGCACAAACAGCGCGCTGTAGCCGCGATGCAAGGTGTCCAGCGCCGTTTGCGTCATGCCGGCGTGGCGCAGTGTGGCGACGCGCAGTTGAAAGGTGCGAGGCGCCCGGCCCGCGAGTGTCAGTTGCGCCGCACGCAGCAAGGTCAAGGCGTAGCTGCTGCCAGCGCCAGCGCCGTGAGCGACCAGCACCTTGTATTCACCGATCCGCTCCATGCCGCCTGCCGCCACCACGATTCGTTGAATCAATAATTGAAGCGAGGTGCGTTCTGTTCGAGAAAAATGTCCAACCAAGCGTTGTAATACTTGTTGATAGACATAGTTCATGGCTTGTTCGTGAATAGCGCTCATAGTTCTACTACCTGAGTTGAAATATCAGTGTCGGGCAACCGTTAACTAACGGTGTCTGCCTGACTGTTGTTTCTGTAGGGGCGTTGCAACATGTGACATTCAATGGAGATTAGCACCGCGCCGTGCCTGCCAATGGGCGCTTCGGGGCTTCCAGTCCCGGAAACGCGCCACGCTTCGGGGCGGCGGAGCTAACGCCAGCTGTCTTAGGAATGTTCTGACAACTTCCTACACTGTCTTAACTTACAAACTAAAGAAGCATCTGACGCAACCAACTTAGATAATGGTTTTTCGCCAGAGCGGGCATACAGCGCTTTATTGGATTTAATGAACGCATGGGGTGACTTCAGATATTCAATCATTGCTCAATCCTTGAGATGAAAGTGAGGGAGCAATTATCAGCGCTTGAATCCTGATTAACAGATACAGAACCGGGACTGAAACCAGTTCAGATGAGCGCGGGCATCGGGTATCGCCCCCCCAGACACGACAACGCCGCACTGGGATTCAGGGCGGCGTGAGGGGCAGCAAAGTGATTTATCGGGCTAAAACGCTGAAGTCCCGATTAAAACGGTGGGCAGGTTTAATCCTGTCAAATGGCGCATTTGCCCCATGCGCCCGGGGGAAGGAATACTCGCTTAAGAATATTCCCACACATCAAACAGCTTCTACCTGCAAGGCTACGCGTTCACGGCACGGGCATTCGTCCATATAACGGTGTGCTTCGACGAACTGGCTGAACGGAAACACCGTGGTCTTCAGCGGAACCAGCACCTTGTCGGCGGTCAATTGGTTGATGTCACGCAAGGCTCGCTGCAAGGCCACCTGATCCTGGATGATGCCCAGTTCCGGTTTGCCGGTGAAGTTGCCGATGCAGTGCACAAAGAACTGGATGTTCTTCTGGAACGCCGCGCAGGCCGGAAATGGCGTCTGGTTGCCACCTTGCAAGCCGTACAGCACCAGGCTGCCACGGGGCGCCAACACATCGCCCAGCAGCGACATCTGTGGGCCACCCAAGCCATCGAACACCACGTCAACGCCGCGGTTGTCGGTGAACTTGTTGATTTGCATCAGCAGGTCCTGCTCTTCGGTGACGATGACCTTTTCTGCCCCGAGGGACAGCAGGTATTCGCGCTCATCGCTGGTCTTGGTCGCGGCAATCACCCGCACACCCAGGGCTTTACCCAGTTGCACAAACGATGGGCCGGCACAGTGGCTGGCGTCCGTCACCAGAGCAAATTGCCCGGGCTTGACCCGCGCCAGGTCCATGTACGCAAAGTACGCAATCAGCAGCGGCGTGTAGTGCACGCTGGCTTCAATCGGGCTCAAGACGTCCGGGTAACGGGTCAAGGCCGAACGGGGCAGGACGATTTGTTCGCCATACACCGGGTAATCATTCGGGCTCTCGGCCGGGAAGCTGGCGACCTTGTCACCCACCGCCAGGTCGTCGACGCCCTCGCCTACGGCCACCACCACACCGGCCATTTCATGGCCCAGGCCTGATGGCAGGCGGGCATGGGACGACGCCAGGTTCTGGCGCCACAGAATGTCGTACCAGCTGATGCCAATCGCTTCGACGCGCACCTGCACTTCGCCCGATGCGGGCTTAGCGGCTGCATGCTCTTCGCATTTGAGCACCTCGGCCGGACCAAACTTGTGAAAACGGATCGTGCGGGACATCGCAAACCTCGTCAAAGTAACCTCTATTGCCATGAACTCTATCTGGGCTTTCGGAGCAAGGCCACCGGTCGCCATTAATAGTCGACATGTCTGTCATTGATTCCGCACATACGGAAAACGCACCAAGCCATGTAGGAAAACTGAATTAGCCGGTGCAGAGTACCAGCCTTTCCCCGTAAGATTCATGCCGGTCATTGTTCTTATATGACCGCTCCCGTCAAGTTTACTGACGCCGCCTGGGACACAAGATGAACCGTAACGACCTGCGTCGTGTCGACCTCAACCTGTTGATCGTATTCGAAACCTTGATGCATGAGCGCAGTGTGACCCGCGCTGCCGAGAAATTGTTCCTGGGCCAGCCGGCCATCAGCGCGGCGTTGTCACGCCTGCGCGGCCTGTTCGACGACCCGCTGTTCGTGCGTACCGGGCGCAGCATGGAGCCTTCGGCCCGTGCGGTAGAAATCTTCGCCCTGCTCTCCCCTGCCCTGGACTCGATTTCCACGGCCGTCAGCCGCGCATCGGAGTTCGACCCGGCCACCAGCACCGCCGTATTCCGCATCGGCCTGTCGGACGACGTCGAATTCGCCCTGCTGCCACTGCTGCTCAAGCGCCTGCGGGCCGAAGCCCCCGGCATCGTGCTGGTGGTGCGTCGCGTCAACTACATCCTGATGCCCGGCCTGCTGGCCTCCGGGGAAATCTCGATTGGCGTGAGCTACACCACCGATTTGCCGGCCAACGCCAAGCGCAAGGTCCTGCGCCGCAGCAAGCCGATGCTGCTGCGGGCCGACAGCATGCCGGGTTCCATGAGCCTGGATGACTTCTGCGCCCGGCCCCATGCCCTGGTGTCGTTCGCCGGGGATTTGAGCGGGTTTCTGGATGAAGAGCTGGAGAAACTGGGCCGCAAGCGCCATGTGGTGCTGGCTGTGCCGCAGTTCAATGGATTGGGGACGTTGCTGGCGGGGACCGATATTGTCGCGACCGTGCCGGACTATGCCGCTGAAGCGTTGACCTCAGCGGGTGGGTTGCGGGCGGAGGAGCCGCCGTTGCCGGTGCGTACGTTTGAGTTGCACATGGCGTGGCGTGGGTCTCAGGACAATGATCCGGGGGAACGGTGGTTGCGGTCGCGGATTCAGATGTTTTTTGGGGATCCGGACAGCCTCTGACCCATGACTTAACCATCCGTAGAACGTGTCACAGCCTCCCACTGATCGATATCCCGCAGGGATTGCAGCAGTTTTTCCCGCACATAACCCAGCGCATCACTGCCCAGCAGCAAATGCGCCGGTGGGTGGTCGCTGGCAATCAGCGTCAACATCGCCTGCGCGGCTTTTTGTGGGTCACCCAATTGATGGCCGCTTTTTTCTTCCCGCGCCTTGCGCACCGGATCAAAGCTCGCATCGTAGTCGGCAATGCTGCGGGGCGTGCGCTGCATGGACCGTCCGGCCCAATCGGTACGAAACGAACCCGGCGCCACGGCAGTGACAAAGATGTTGAACGGCTTGAGTTCTTTGCTCAGGGTGTCGGAGATGCCTTCCAGCGCGAACTTGCTCCCGCAGTAGTAGGCGATACCCGGCATGGTGATGGTGCCGCCCATGGACGTGATGTTGAGGATGTGCCCTCGACGGCGCTGGCGGAAGTACGGCACGAAGGCCTTGGTCACGGCAACGGCGCCGAACACGTTGACGTCGAACTGACGGCGCATGTCCTCCAGCGGCGACTCTTCAAAAATCCCCTCATGGCCGTAACCCGCATTGTTCACCAGGACGTCCACCGGGCCGAAGCGGGTCTCCACCTCGGCGACGACGCTGTCGATCCGCTCAAAGTCCGTGACGTCCAGAATTACGCCATGGGCGCGTTCCGCCGATAACGCTTCGAACGCCTGCAGGGCCGTTTCATTGCGCACGGTCCCGATGACACGGTGGCCGGCAGCCAATGCCTCTGCTGCCAGTGCCTTGCCAAAGCCGCTGCTGATGCCGGTGATGAACAGTGTTTTTTGAGTACTCATGAGAAATGGCTCTCGGTGGATGTGCCCCCATGGTAGTCAGGTAAGCACTGTCGACCTATGCCGGTAACTCTATGAGGTTTGCCTATTCCTATTAGCCTCGGGGAGCCTCAATCACGTTCACCTGCTCCGCCAGCAACACCGGCAATTGCACCAGCAAAAACGCGACCCACGTGCGCACCTTGGCATCCAAAAAACGCCTCGACGGATACACCGCGAAAATGCTGCGCTCCCTTAGCCGATAGTCGGGCAACAGCCGCACCAGCGAACCTTCCCGCAGTGCCGTGCTTGCACTGAAAAACGGCAACAAACTGACGCCCATTCCTTCCTGCGTCGCCTTGACCATCGCATCCGCCACGTTGGTCCTGAAGGTGTCCCCCGGCGCAATCGCAACCTCGCCCTCTTCACCCTTGAACACCCAGGCATCCTCCTGGAAATCCTGAAGGTGCAAACGTCGGTGCTGCATCAGTTGCAGCGGACTCTCGGGCACGCCGTATCTGGCCAGATACCCCGGCGCCGCACACAGTACGCTGAACAACTGCCCCACCGTCTGGCTCACCAGCGCTGAATCCGGCAGTGAATGGGCGATGGAGATCACCACGTCGTGGCCCTCTTCAAGCGGGTCCGGGTTGTGCTGTGACAGGGTCAGCTCGATGGACACGTCCGGGTATTGCTCGCTGTAGCGGGCAATCAACGGGGTGATCAGCACGCCAAGCCCGCTCATACAATGCAGCCGCAACCGCCCGCGCGGGTTGAGGTGTGCGCCGCTGGCCTCCGCGGTGGCTTCCCTCACGTCCTCAAGAATGTCGCGACAGCGCAGCAGGAACCGCTCGCCTGAGTCGGTAAGGCTCAGGCGTCGGGTGGTGCGTTGCAACAGGCGGGTCTCAAGGTGTTTTTCCAGCTCGGCGATCAACCGCGACACGTGTGCGCCGGACATGTCCAGAGCCTCGGCCGCCGCAGCAAAGCTGCCTGTGTCGACAACCCGGGCAAACACCTGCATGCCATTGAGCAGATCCATCAGTGTTGCCCCTCGATTGCTACCTGATACGTACGAGTCATTCACCTGTTCCTGTCTTTATCCCGCTGTGGCAATCACTAAAATGAACCCTACTCACAGAGGGACTCATCATGACTATCAAATGGCTCAGCTTGATCCTGCTCTTCAGCGCTACCGGCGCCATGGCGGCCGGCAGCAGTGAAGCGCCGGATATCCAGCGCATTGTTTCACTCACACCCGTGCCCGGCAGTTGCCAGGTAGAACCGGCGACGATGGTTTATCTCGACAGCCAGGGCGTCAGCCACACCGTCAACTACCAGGTCATGGGTACGTGCCAGGGCGGGGTTTAAAGCAGCTTCCAGGTGTAACTGAGGATCAGCCGGTTCTCGTCGATATCGCCGCGGTAGTTTGAACGGGCCATGACGTTACGCACCCGAATGCCCAGGCCGCTCAGCGTGCCGCTTTGCACCACATAGCCGATATCCAGGTCGCGCTCGCGGTCCTTGCCTTCGTAACCGGCGCCGGTGGTCACGTTATTACCGGTGATATAGCGCACGGTGGTGGTCAGCCCCGGAATGCCCAACGCCGCGAAGTCGTAGTCGTACCGCGCTTGCCAGGAGCGTTCGTCGGTGTAGGCGAACTCGTAGGTGGGCACCTCGTTGCCCAGTGGCGAGATGTTGGCGAACACCCGTGGGAACGCACTGTCGCCGTACATGGCTTGATAGCCGACGTAGAAGATATGGCCGCCATGCTTGGCCGACAGCAGCGAGAAAAGCGCCTGGTTGTCGATCTTGCCGAGCAGTTTGTCGCCATCTTCCCGGGCATCGTAGTAGCCGAGGTTGGCGCCGAGTATCCAGTCGCCCATCGGCTGGCTGTGCTTGAGGCCCACAAAGTCCTGGCGGTAGATGTCCTTGAGTTGGCCATGCCAGTAGCTGACGCTGGTGCGGTTGGTGTTGAAGGCGTAGTCGCCGCCGACATAGTTGAACGCGTCACTTTCTGCGCCGCGTTGCGGCACATGGCCGAGCATGGCGATCATCTTCTCGTCGCCGGCTTCGTTGCGCAGGCTGGTGGTGGTCAAGTGCCCGGCCTGTAGCGTCAGGCCCGCGATTTCGCCGGAGCTGACACTCACGCCCTGGTAGCTGGGCGGCAACAGGCGAATGTCGCTGAAGGCCAATACCGGCAGGTTGGGTTGCAGTTCGCCAACCTTCAATTCGGTTTTGGAGAGTTTCGCCTTGAAGGTCAGGCCCAAACGGCTGTAATCGTCCGGGGCACTGCCATCGCCCTTGACCGGCAGCAAGCCGGTATTGGTCCGGTCCGGGCTGCTGTCGAGCTTGAGGCCCAGGGTGCCCAGGGCATCCAAACCAAAACCCACGGGCCCCGGGGTATAGCCGGATTTGTAGGTCAGGATAAAACCCTGGCCCCATTCCTGCGCCTTTGATTGCTTGTTGGCGCCCACGATGTCCGAAAAGTCGCGGCTGAAATAGTAATTGCGGGCCTGCAAGGTGGCTGTGGAGTCTGCGAAAAAACCACCCTCAGCCGCCGTCGCCGCAAGGGGCATGCCCAACAGGGACAGCCAGATACGTTGTGTATTCATGTCGTTGCTCTTAGTTATTGTTATCGACAGTTATTGCGCCGGGGCGGCGACCACCTCTGGCCCGCCTCGACGTTCATTCAGGGCGTACCCCGTCATCGCCAGCACCGCGATAGCCCCAGGAATGGCAAAGGCCATGAAGTTCAGGTGCAGGGGCAACTCAATGCCCATCAGTGCGCCGCCCAACAGCGGGCCTACGATGGCGCCTGTACGGCCAATGCCGGATGCCCAGCCAAGGCCAGTGGCTCGAATGTTCAGGCCATAGAGTTGTGCGGCACCGGCGTACAGCAGGATCTGTGTGCCGATGGTGGTGGCGCCCGCAAAAAAGATCAGCAGATACAAGACCGGCATCGGGCTATTGATCCCCAGCAGGCTGATGGAAACCAGCGCGGCGATGAAGAAGCCGATCACCACCTTCACCAGGTTAAGCCGGTCACACAGCCAACCGCCGACGAGCGCCCCGGCAATGCCACCAAAGTTCAGCGCCAGCAGGAAGGACAGGCTCGACCCCAGGCTGTAACCGGCGCCCGCCATCAGCTTGGGCAGCCAGGAACTCAAGGCGTAAACCATCAACAGGCAGCAGAAAAACGCGACCCAGATCGCCGCCGTCCTCAAGCCCAGGCCATGGCGGAACAACTCCAACACTGAGGCGCCCTTGCCTTTACCGGCGCTGACGAGCAGTTGGTCTTCCGGGTCGATCCGGGTCTCCGGCGACAGGCGCTTGAGCAGAGCGCGCGCCTGCTCCTGTCGGCCCTGACGGATAAGGAACCCGATGGATTCGGGCAGCCAATACACAATCAATGGCATGAGCAGCAGCGGGATGGCCGCCGCGAAGAACATGGACGGCCAACCGAAACGCGGCAACATGAAAATCCCGACCCCGGCCGAGAGCATGCCGCCCAGCGAATAACCGCCAAAAATCACTGCCATCAGGATGCTGCGCATTTTCTTCGGCGCGGATTCAGTAATCAGCGCGGCCGCGTTGGGCATCAGCCCGCCGCAGCCAAGCCCGGCGATAAACCGGCAGATACCAAATTCAGTCGGGCTGCTGGCAAAACCGTTAATCACCGTGGCGACGCTGAACAACGCAAAGCAGATGGCGATGCCTTTGCGGCGACCAAACTTGTCCGCCAGGCTACCGAAGATCAGCGCTCCGAACATCATGCCAAACAGGGCGTAACTGCCCAGCGCGCCGGCCTGTAAGGGCGTCAGCCCCCATTCCTTCATGATCGATGGCAAGACCACGCCATAGATAAACAAGTCATACCCGTCAAAGACCAACAGCAAGGCACACAGGCTGACTACCAACCAGTGGAAACGGTTGAAACGGGCGTTGTCGATAATCGAATTAACGTCATGGGTACGCATGGCAATGCTCTCTTTATTGTTGTTGTGAGTCAGTGTCTGCAGGTACAGCGATGGGTCAGCCGAGGTCGCCGCCTCCTACCGGCAAGGTGACGCCCGTGATGTAAGAAGCCTCATCGGAGGCGAGAAACAGAATCGCGCCGGCTTGTTCGTCGATGCTGCCGTAGCGCTTCATCGGGCTGCTGTCGAGGGTCTGGTCAACGATCTGTTGGTACCAGACGCGCTCCTGATCGCTCTGGGGCTGGCTGTTGCGCGGGATCCGGCGCGGTGGTGCTTCGGTGCCGCCGGGCGCGGTGGCGTTGATGCGGATGCCGCTACCGGCGGTCTCCAGGGCCAGGCATGCGGTCAGGGCGTTCACGCCGCCCTTGGCCGCGCCATACGGTACGCGGTTCACCCCACGGGTGGCGACGGACGAGACATTGACGATGGCGCCGCTGCCCTGCTCCAGCATGTAGGGCAGCACGCAATGGCAGCACCACAGCGTCGGAAACAGCGAACGACGCAGTTCAGCCTCGATTTCGTTCTCGGCGTAATGTTCGAACGGCTTGGCCCAGATGGTCCCGCCGACGTTGTTGACCAGAATGTCGATACGCCCGAATCGCGCCTTGGCGGCGGCCATCACACGCGCGCATTCGGCGTGCTGTTCAAGGTCGGCAGTCAGGACCAGCGCCCGCTCATGCTGCAACTCATGCACGAGCTCCGAGCGGTCGACCGCCACCAGCCAGGCGCCCTCTTCCCGCAAACGCTCGGCGACACGCCGGCCGATGCCCTGGGCGGCGCCGGTCACCAGCGCGACCTTGGTGTTGAAACGTGGGTTCATGGTGTTTTCCTCAAGCGGCGTCGCCGGTAACGATGGCGTTGGGCGTGAACTTCTCGTAATGGAAGCTGGCGGGCGTTACGCCCTGGTTCTTGAAGTGTTGGCGTACTGCGTCGACCATCGGCGGCGGCCCGCACAGGTACACATCCACGTCGCCGTCGTTCAGCACGTCAGCGGCCATGTGTTGGGTGACGTAGCCCTGCTGCGGGTGCGCGGTCTGAGGGTCGGCCACGCAGGTGACAAAACTGAAATTGGGCAGGCGTTTGGCGAAGGCTTCCAGCACCTCGACCATCACCAGGTCCTGATCCCGCGTCACGCCGTAGATCAGCCTGACCGGCCGGGTTTCCCCACGTTCGGCCAGCACTTCTAGCATCGACAGGAACGGCGCCAACCCGGTGCCGCCCGCCAGCAACAGCAATGGCCGCGCCACTTCACGCAGGTAGAAACTGCCCAGTGGCCCGGTCATCGGTACGGCGTCGCCCGGCCGAGCGCGGTCCAGCCAGCCACTCATCAGCCCGCCGGGCACATGCTTGATCAGGAAGCTGGCGTGTTTGTCGCCGGGCTTGCTGCTGAAGGAATACGAGCGGGTCTGCCCGGTGTCGGGCACGCCGATATTCACGTATTGGCCCGGCAGGAACACCGGCGCCTGGTCCAGCTCGAAACTCACCTCCAGGGCGGCATCGGCATGCCGGGTAATGCTCGCCACCGTCGCGGCAAACTGCGCGGTGCCGGTCTTGCACGCACCGGACGGCACCGGCACGGCAATCACGCAATCAGATTGCGGCACCATTTGGCAGGTCAGCACCTGGCGCTCGCCGGCTTCATCCTCGCTCAAGGCGTCTTCGATATAGTCGTCGCCCAAGTCATAGGCGCCGGTTTCACAGCGGCATTTGCAGGTGCCGCACACGCCGTCCGAGCAGTCCATGGGCAGGTTGATACGTTGGCGAAAGGCCGCGTCGAGGACCTTTTCACCCACCTTGCAGTCGATGAAACGGGTTACCCCGTCCTCGAAGTTCAGGGCAATGGAGTACGTCATGGGCGTGTCCTCAGATGTGGTAGATATCGATGACCTGATGGATGTAGTCGTTTTTCAGCACCACCTTCTTGCGCGTGATCAGCGGCTGTTCGGCGCGGATGTCCAGGCGATAGAACGAGGTGCCGAAGTACGTATCCGTGGTCTTGTAGCGATGGCTGAGGGTTTGCCAGTTGAAACGCAGTTCCACGTATTGACCGTCATCGGCCAGCACTTCGAGGTTGGTGATCAGGTGCGCTGTACGCGGCTCCGGGGTGCTGGCGCTGGAGCGCTCGGTCTTGATCCGGAACACGCGGTCTTCCAGGCCGTCGCGGCTGGGGTAATAGATCAGCGAAATTTCGCTCTGGGGGTCTTCGGTCAGGGTGTCGTGGTCGTCCCAGGCCGGCATCCAGTACTCGACCTTGGGTGAATAACATTCGAGCCATTCGTCCCATTGGCGGTCATCCAGCAGGCGCGCTTCGCGGTACAGAAAGTCCAGCAGGCGGTCGCGGGAAGCACTCATGACAGCACCTCCTTGTCCGTGGCGATCAAGCCTTGCTGCTCGCGCGCGATCGCCTGTTGCAGGCTCTGGGCCCAATGGGCGTGCTGGCGCACGAACAGCCCTTCGTCCTCGGTTTTGACGCCGCTGAGCTGCGGGTTCATGCCCATGGCCTTGGCATTTTCGTCGGCGCCTTCCACCCACTGTTTGGCGCCGCGGCTGAGGTCATTCCACAAGGTGGTCGCGCCCTGGTAGCCGGTCTGGCAGGCGCGGAACTCCTCCAGGTCGTCCGGCGTACCCATGCCGCTGACGTTGAAGAAGTCTTCGTACTGGCGAATGCGCGTGGTGCGTTCCTGGGCACTTTCGCCCTTGGGCGCCATGCAGTAAATCGTGACTTCGGTCTTGTCGACGGCGATCGGGCGCACTACGCGGATCTGCGTGGAGAACTGGTCCATCAGGTACACATTCGGGTAGAGGCACAGGTTGCGGGTTTGATCGACGATAAAGTCCGCACGCTCCTGGCCCAGGCGCTCGGCCAGCGCTTCACGGTGAGCATGCACCGGGCGCACTTCGGGGTTGAGCAGGCGCGTCCAGAGCAGAATATGCCCGTGCTCGAAGGCATAGACGCCACCCAGGCTTTTCGACCAGCCATTGGCGTCGACGGTGCGCGTGCCTTCGGCTTCGTAGTTGCGGCGGCCCATGGTCGCCGAGTAGTTCCAGTGCACGGAGCTGACATGATAACCATCGGCGCCGTTTTCGATCTGCAGCTTCCAGTTGCCGTCATACACATACGACGAACTGCCCCGCAGCACTTCCAGGCCCAGCGGTGCCTGGTCGACCATCTGGTCGATGATCACCCGGGTTTCCCCCAGGTAGTCGCTGAGTCCCGGCACCGTCTCGCTGAGGCTGCCGAACAGAAAGCCGCGATAATTTTCGAAACGGCCAAGGCGCTTGAGGTCGTGGGAGCCGTCACAGTCGAAGCTGTCGGGATACGCGCCGGTCTTGGCGTCTTTCACTTTGAGCAGCTTGCCGGCGTTGCTGAAGGTCCAGCCGTGGAACGGGCAGGTAAACGAGCCTTTGTTGCCTTGTTTACGGCGGCAGAGCATGGCGCCACGGTGGGCGCAGGCGTTGACCAGGCCGTGCAGCGTGCCTTGTTTGTCACGGGTGATGACCACGGGTTGGCGGCCGATCCAGGTGGTGAAGTAGTCGTTGATTTCTGGCACCTGGCTTTCGTGTGCCAGGTAGACCCAACCGCCTTCGAAAATGTGCTTCATCTCCAGGGCAAACAGGTCGGGGTCGGTAAAGATGTCGCGGCGGCAGCGGAACACCCCGGTGGCGGGATCTTCCTGGACGGAGTCGCGCAATTGTCGGGCGAGTCGGTCGAATGTGCTGATCATGGGGTAGGCCCTCGGTTGTTCTTGTATCAGGCCCCCCCACCTTATGTGCTTGCCCTACCCCTCAATATCCGCTGACTGCAATTCGCTATCCGCCTGGCGCAAGCCGGCGCTTCCACGTCTGCGAGGGCAACTCGCCAAAGCGTTTTCGATAGGCCTCGGAGAAACGCCCGAGGTGCACAAACCCGTGATCCAGCGCCACCTCGGTGACGCTGCGCGCCGTGGCCAGTTGCAGCATGGTGTGCACCCGCTCCAGCTTGCGTTGGCGCATGTAGTCCCGGGGCGACAGGCCGACCTGGCGTTCAAACAAGGTATACAGCGACCGCTCGCTGACCCTGGCGATGGCCATCAATTGTTCGACGCTGATGTCATCCGTCAGGTGCTCCTCGATAAACTGGCGCACCGCTTCAAAGCCCCCGCCTTGATCAGGCCGCGGGATCACCCGCAGGACGTTACTGGCCAGCAGCGCCAATAACTTATTGGCCACGATGCGCTCGTACAGGCCCTGCACTTCCGGTTCGGCGGCGTTTTCGGCCTCGTGGCAGATCAGCCCCAGCAGTTGCAGAAACCCGCCCATTTCAGTCAGCGCATGGCGCGGCGCCGCGAAACGGATGCCCTGCTGCGGCAACGTCCAGTGCTGCTCCAGGCAGGCGTTTTCCAGCAGGCGCACCGGCACTTTGATGATGAATTTTTCGCAGTCGGCGGAATAGGTCAGGTCCACCGGGTCATCCGGGTTGATCAGCAGCACTTCCCCCGGGCCGAGCACCTGCTCTTCGCCACGGGAGTTCGAGCGGCAGTGGCCGTGCAGCAGGATTTGCAGGTGGTAGATGGTTTGCAGCGCCACCGACGTCACCCGCACCGGCGCACCGTAGCTGATACGGCACAGGTCCAGGCTGGAAAAGGTCCGATGGCTGATGCTCGCCTGTGGGCGGCCCTTGGGCGGCAGGCGGATACAGTGGCTGCCTACGTGCTGGTTGACGTAGTCGGACACGGCATAGGCATCTGCACGATCGAAAATCTGGCTGCGCTCACTCAATAGCACGGTCATGGTTGCGCCTTTTATTGTTATGGGCCCTGCGTGTGTACTTCACCGCAGAGTGCTGCGGGGGACGCAAACCGTCCAATATTCAATAGGTGTTGCTTCATACCCCGAAGGTATCGTGGGTTCACTTGCGTTGCAGTACCGACTCCCCGGCCTGGGGCGGCAAGCGCAGGTTATCCAGCAACGCCACGCCGGCAATCACCGCTACCAACAGAAACGTCAGCTGGAAATCGGCGGTGGCGGCCTGCCCGGTATTGCCGTGAAAATTCATGGCAAAACGTAACAACAGCGCGCCAATCGCCACGCCCATGGCCATGCTCAGCTGGAAAAACATACTGAACAAGGTTGAAGCATCGCTCATCTGCGCCTTGGGTATATCGGCAAACCCGAGGGTGTTGAACAAGGTGAACTGCATGGAGCGTGACAGGCCGCCCACGAACAGAATGAACAGGATCAGCGCCCAGCTCATGCGCTCATCCAGCAACGCACAGGCGGCAATCGCCAGTACGCCAAGGATGCCGTTGATCATCAACACCGGACGAAAACCCCAACGCTGCATCACCCAGGTGGTGAACGGCTTCATCGCCAGATTGCCGGCAAATACCGCGAGCACCAGCAATCCCGCATCGAAGGCCGAGAGACCGAACGCCAGTTGAAACATCAACGGCAGCAGGAACGGCAAGGTGCTGATGGCCACCCGAAAAATCGACCCGCCACACAGGCACACACTGAAGGTGCGCACGCTCACCACACCCAACGCCAGTAACGGCTGGGCATGCCGGCGCATATGGCGCCAGGCAAAGGCACCGAGCATCACGCCTGCGCCACTGAGCAACAGGCCCTGCAACAGGCTGCCACGGCTTTGCCCGAGCAGTTCGACACCGTACAACAGCGCCGCGCTGGCGACGCCCACCAGCAGGAAACCGCTGAAATCGAAAGTGCGGGCAGTGACCTCGTCGTGCTTGGGGATCAATACCAGCGTGGCGATCAACGCCAGCAGACCCAGCGGCAGGTTGAGGTAGAAAATCCACGGCCAGGACGCGTGGGTGACGATAAACCCGCCCACCGGCGGCCCGAGTATCGGCGCCACCAGCCCGGGCCAAGTGATAAATGAAATTGCCCGCACCAGGTCTTTTTTCTCGGTGCTACGCAGCACCGCCAGGCGCCCCACCGGCACCATCATCGCCCCGCTGATGCCCTGCAACACGCGCGCAGCGACGAAGGTTTCGAGGCTGTCACTCCAGCCGCACAGCAATGACGAGACGCTGAACAGCACAATCGCCGAACCGAATACCCGCCGCGACCCAAAGCGGTCGGCCAGCCAGCCGCTGATGGGAATACACACCGCAACGGCGAGCATGTAGGCGCTCATGCCGATGTTCACGTCCACCGCGCCCACCCCGAAGGTTTTGGCGATGTCCGGCAACGCAGTAGCGATCACCGTGGCGTCCAGGTTCTCCATGAAAAAGGTGACGGCGACCAACAAGGCAATCAAGGTTGAGCGGCGTTGGGAGATCGACGTCATTGCTGTTCACTCAGGGTTTCGTCGCAGCACTTTATCAATAAGTGCGTGCGTGATGCCCCCCAATATTCCCGCCCAACAACGTAGCCGTCGGTAACGATTCGCACCGATCTGGTGTGTGCACTTCCATAAAACCCCCTCGCCCCCCGTAAAAGCGCGGCAAAGAACCTTAATAGTCGTACTTGGCACGATAAACGCTTAACTATCAAAACCAGATTGTTGAACAATCCAAATCCCAACAACCGGGACCAAGGGCACCGCGTGAGCCCAAGGAGCGCCAACGTGAGCCAAGCCAAGGAACCCAGCCTGTCGCTGGCCGACCAGGTTGCCATCGAACTGCGTGAAGACATCATCGGCGGCCGCCTGCTGCCCGGCATGCCGCTGGTGGAGAGCGAGCTGGTGAACGCCTATAACGCCTCACGCAACACCGTGCGTGAAGCCTTGCATCACCTGGGCCGCGAAGGCCTGACCAGTTACGTGCGCAACAAAGGCGTGATCGTGCGCCGGCTCGGGGTGGATGAAGTGCGCGACCTCTTCAAGGTGCGGCGCACCCTGGAGCTGCAGGCCATCGCCGCCAGCAAGCCGCTGCGCGAGTACCAGTCCGACCTGATGCTGGCAGCCATCGAGGCCGCGCAACTGGCCCAGGACCGCGAGAATTGGCAAGCCTTCGGCACCCACAGCCTGCGCTTTCACCAACACATCGTCGGGCTGATGCGCAGCCCGTTGCTGGACGAATTCTTTACCCATATTGCAGCCCAGATGCGCCTGGTGTTTTCCAACGCCCCCAGCGAGGAAGCCTTCCAGAAACCCTGGCTGGAGCGCGACCGGCAGATTCACGACTTGCTGGTTGACGGCCACAAACAAGCCGCCGGGGAAGCCCTGGCCAGCTACCTCAATGACTCCGAATCGCTGCTGCTGGAGATCCTGAGCAGCATTCCAAAACCCTGAAGCGAGGACCTACCATGTACAAGGACTATCCAGCGGCCTACCAAGTCAGCAAAGGCGCTGCCTTGCAGGTCGACAAAGCCTTTTATGACCGCGTGCGCGAGTCCCGGGACGGCCGCACCCTGATCGAACAATTTGAAGTGCCGATTCGCACCGGCCGCGCCTGGAAGGTGCCAGCCGGCCATGTGTTCCGCGTGACTACGCCAGTGGGCCCGCAGGTCGGCGATTTCAACGTGTGGAGTGCCAACGACCCCCGCGAACGCATGTGGGCATCGCGTACTCGCCAACTGCAAGGCGCTCACGTCACTACCTATGACCGCCTGTGGTCGAACCTGCCGTTTTTGCGGCCGATGGTCACCATCACCGACGACAGCCTGGCCGACTACGGCATCGACGAACACGGCGGGCGCCTGCACGATTTGCTCGGCACGCGCTGCGACCCTTACGTGAACAAGATGCTCACCGGCGAAGACTTCCACCACCACTGCCACTCCAACCTGACTCGGGCCGTGCTGCCCCACGGCCTGACCGAGTTCGACGTGCATGACGTGCTGAATATCTTCCAGTGCACCGGCCTGAATCACGACGACATGTACTTCATGAAAGCCTGCCCGGCCAAACAGGGCGACTATCTGGAGTTTTTTGCCGAAATCGACCTGCTGTGCGCCCTCTCCACCTGCCCGGGTGGCGACCTGTCGCTGCCGATGTGGGGCCCGGACGCCGAAGACCCGCTGAAGGTCTGCCGCCCATTGGGCGTTGAGATCTACCGCCTCGACGACGCGCTGCTGGAAGGCTGGAAACAGCCCGAACGCGCCGCCTATAACGGCAACCATGGCCTGTTGATCCCCAAGGCTGACTGGGAAAAGTAACCGCCAGATTGACACCTGGGGCGCCGCGCCTCAGGTGTTCTGCGCGATCCTGCGACTGATGAAACTGAAAGCCAACACGACAAAAATCAGCACGCCGGTTGCGACCTGTTGCCAGTAAAAATTCCAGCCGATCAACAACAAGCCGTTGGCGATCACATTGATAAACAGCACACCCAGCAGCGTGCCCGGGATATTCGCCCGGCCCTGGGGATTCAACGTGGTGCCGATAAACACCGCACCAATCGCATTCAGCAGGAACGCGTTGCCCGACAGCGGCACATAAGCGCTCACCGTCGAACTGAGCAGAATCCCCGCCACCCCACACGCCAGCGCGGCAGCCAATACTGTGGTGGTGACAATGTGCCGTACCGATAACCCTGAGTAATACGCCAGCAGCGGCTGAGTGCCCTGGGCCAGCAGTTCGCGCCCCAGGCGTCCACGGGCCAGCAACAGGCCGTAGACCACGGCCAATACCAGCACGATCAACAACGGCAACGGCACGCCCAACGGGCTGAAACTCGCCAGTTCCGGCTTGAAACCCTGGGCGATGTAGATCGGCTGGCCGCCGTCCGAGAGCAACTGCTGGGCACTGGTGCCGATAAACAAGGTGCCGAGGGTCGCCAGGAACGGGCTGATCCGCAGACCCGCGATCAAGCCGGCATTGAACAGTCCTACCAGCAGCCCGGCGGCCAACGCGCCAGCGATCGCAACACCCAACCCGTGCCCGGCATTCAGCAGCACTACAAAGCTGAAACTGGCGAAATCCAGCGCGGTGCCCACCGACAGGTCGATGCCACCGGCCGCCACCGCGTAGGTCATGCCGATGGCGACAATCGCCAGCAGCACGAAGTTGTTCAGCACCAGGCTTTTGAGATTACCGCCACTGAGGAACCCGGGTGCCTGCCAGGCAAACACCACGACGATGGCCACAAACACCAGCGGTAACGTCAGGGGCAACAGTGAACGCCACCTGCCACCACGTGCTTGTAGCGTCGATACCTGAATCATGAAGGCTCTCCCCGGTTCAATGCGCTGGAAGCCGCGACCACCAGCAAAATCAGCACGCCCTGCACACCATTGACCCAGAAGCTCGACAGGTTGAGCAGTTGAAACCCATTGATCAAAAAGCCGATCAGCAAGGTCGCCAGCAAGGTGCCGGGGATGCTTGCCACCAGCCGCCTGGAAAACACCACGCCGAGAAAGGCAATCGCCACTACCGATAGCAGCATGTCGCCGGAGCCGGTGGTGCTGCCGCTGAAAAATGCCGCTGAACACAAAGCCGCCACGGCGGCACACAACCCCGACAACAGATAGCTGGAAAGCACATACGCTGGCACCCGAATGCCCGCAGCCTCAGCGGCGTGCGGGTATTCCCCGACGGCATGCAGGCGCAGGCCATACGCCGTGTGCTGGATCAACAGCGTCAGTACGAAGGCCGTCGCCAGCAACACCCAGGCGAGTGCCGGCACTGCCAGCCAGGTCCCGCCGCTGAGCAAGTCGAGCAACGGTGAGTCGGTGGAGACCACGGTGTTTTCGGTCAGGACCAACTCCAGGCCGGCCAGAACATTCATGCTTGCCAGGGTCGCGAGCAACGGTGGCAAACGCAGTACCACCACGGCCAGGCCATTGAGCAGGCCGACCGCCAGGCCACAGCCCAAGGTCAGCAGCAGGCTGGCCCAAAGGTCGAGACCGGCATTATTGAGTCGGCTGAACACCGCAGCGCACAACCCCAGATTGGCCGCCAGCGACAGGTCCAGCCCGCCGGCGACGACATTGGAACCGCCGCCGATGATCACGCAGGTCAGGCCGAAGGCAAGCACCCCCAGGATTGCCGACTGGCTGAACACATTGGCGATATTGCCCACCGACAGGAAGTTTGGCGCGGCCACGGCAAACCCCAGCAGGATCGCCAGGAACACCCCCACCGAACCGCGCCGTAACAACAGCACCCACAACCGTTGGGACAAACCCGGCGCAGCCGTTTCAAGCAGGGACATACGCCACCTCCCGATTCACCGGCACGGATACCGTGGGCGGCACAGCTCCCGTGGCACACGCCAGCAGTTGATCGCTGTCCGCCTCACCGGCCAGGAACTCACCGGCAATCTCGCCTCGATGCAACACCAGGATGCGGTCGCAAATTCCCAGCAGCTCGGGCAAGTCCGAAGACAGCACCAGCACCGCAGCCCCCTCTTCCACCAGGCGCCCGACCAGGCGATAGATCTCGACTTTGGCGCCGACATCCACGCCCACGCACGGCTCATCCAACAGGTACACCGCCGAGCGTCGACTGAGCCATTTGCCCAAGGCAACCTTTTGCTGGTTGCCCCCGCTGAGTTGGCTGACCGCGGCCTGCGGACCTGGCGCCTTGATTGCCAGTTCGTCGATCAGGCGCAGGCTTTCGGCCTGTTCCTGGCGCTTGTTCAGCAAGCCCCAACGGCTGAACCGCGCCAGCCCGGCCAGCGTGAGGTTTTCCAGCACCGAGAGCAGCGGTGAAATCCCTTGGCTGCGGCGCTCTTCCGGCACCAGGGCAATCCCTTGAGCGATGGCGTCGCCGGGTGAACGCAGGCGCAACAAGCGGCCTTCCAGATGGATGCTGCCGCTGTCGGCACGCGCTACACCAAACAGGGTCCTGAGCAAGTCTTTGGCGCCCGACCCGACCAGCCCGGTCAGGCCGACGATTTCGCCCCGGCGCAGCTCCAGGTCGATCTCCCGGTAGCGCCGGGCCAGGCTCAACGAGCGCACCTGCAGCAACGGTTCACCCAGTTCGACCTGAGCCTTGGGATACATGTCCTGCACCTCACGGTTGACCATCAACCGCGCAATCTGCGCGCTGGAGGTATGCCGTGGCTCCATCACCGCCACATCACGACCATTGCGCAACACCGTCACCTCATCGCAAAGGCTGTCGATTTCTTGCAGGTAATGGGAAATGTAGAGGATTGATAAACCCTGGTCCCGCAGGCGCTTGACGATCCGCAGCAACTGATCGACCTCGCGCTTGACCAACGCCACGCTGGGCTCGTCGAACACCAGGATTTTCGGCTGGCGAATCAGCGCCCGGGTGATTTGCAGCACCTGACGCTCGGCGCTGTTGAGCTCGCCTACCAACGCGTCGGCCGGCAGTTGCAGCTCAAAATATTCCGCCAGCAAGCGCTCAGACTCACGCTGCTGCCGACGCCGGTCCACAAACGGACCACGGCGTAATTCGTGCCCGAAAAACAGCGCCTCGCCCACGGTAAAACTCGCTGGCAACAGCCGCTCCTGATGAATGAACTGCACGCCCAGCGCATCCACCTGGCGCGGGGACAGCGCGGCATACGCCTGGCCGTCAATGCTCACCTGCCCCGAGTCCGCCTTGTGGATCCCCGCCAGGACCTTGATCAAGGTCGACTTGCCGGCACCGTTCTCACCCACCAGGCCGTGAATGGTGCCGCGCTCGACTTTCAGGCTCGCATCATCCAGCGCCAGGGTGGCGCCGAAACGTTTGTGCAGGTGCTGCAAGTGCAATGCAGCCATTAATCACCCCGCAGTTGCTGAACCTGCGCCAGGTTGGCAGCCGTGGTCAGCAGCGTCGCGACGTGAGTTTCCTTGGGCAGGTCGCGCTGCCCGGCCAGGTAGCGGGCCACGTTCTGCACCGCGGTCTTGCCGATCAGCGCCGGCTGCTGGGCGACCACTGCGCCCACCGGTGAATTGGCCTGGCCGAGCAGCTCCAGCACTTCAGGCGTGCCGTCCACACCATAAGTCTTGATCTCGGT
Organism: Pseudomonas sp. LBUM1641; assembly: GCF_059716235.1. Lineage (NCBI taxonomy): Bacteria > Pseudomonadati > Pseudomonadota > Gammaproteobacteria > Pseudomonadales > Pseudomonadaceae > Pseudomonas > Pseudomonas sp. LBUM1641. The sequence continues at coordinate 3,511,216 of NZ_CP166815.1, read as the reverse complement.
GCGCTTGGCATCGATCAACGCCTTGCTCGCCCCCAGTTGCGGAATGTCCCACGCCGCCCAGATCGCCGAGACGCTGCCGGCCGGGTACTTGTTGAGCAACGCGGACACTTGGGAATACGCATCCTGCACGGTGTTGGGGATCACATCCCGCAACTCCGGCTCGATGATTTCCAGTTGTGGGTGATCCTTGAGCGCCAGCTTCAACTGGTCATAGCGAATCGCGCACACCGGCACGCCGTAGAAGCCATTGAACACCAGGATCTTGCCCTTGCCGCCGGCGTCCTTGATCAGTTGATCGGCCAGGGCCTTGCCGGTGGCGACGTTATCCGAGGTGGTGTTGTTGAGGCTGTACTGCGAAGGCGCATCGATGGTGAACAGCGGGATGCCGGCCTTGCTGATGCGCTTGAGCCACGGGTCGATCACGCTGAGGGTGCCGAGGGTCTGGATCACCGCATCGGGTTTCTGGGTGACCACGGTTTGCAGTTGGGTCACCAGGTTCTTGTCATTGCGCCCGGCGTCGAGGGTGATCGGCGTGCCGCCGAGGCGCTTGATCTCGTCGACCTGGGCCTGGAACGCCTTGATATCGAAATAGTGACTGGTGCCGGTCATGCTCACGGCAATGCGCTTGCCGGCCAGGGACGGCACCGCGTCATCGCCCTCGGCGGCCTGGGACAGGGTGGCGTGGCCCAGCAACAACGCTGCGCCAAGCAAGATGGAACGTGAACGCGAGAAAAAAGTGCAAGGCATACAGGGCTCCGCTGAGCGACGAGTGAAAGGGTTCACCTGTGTGCATTGCAGAGCCCATGCCATAAATTATTTTCAATAAAATCAATCGGATAAAAACAATAGGCGATGTTGTACTGTCTCGAGCAAACCAAAACTGTCCGACTGCTGTTGCACAGCCAACAGTTGCACGCACCCAAGACTGTCGGACGCTACACGATCATTCAATATCCGGCGGGCCGTCGGGCCTACCTTAAGGCTCCAATGTCCTGAAACCCTGGAACCTACAATGCCTGCTACCCAAGCGTCGACGAATTACACTTCGATCAACTTCGCCCAGAAATATGCCCTGTTCAGCGAGCAATGGGCGCCCAAGGTCGTCGCGCAGATGAACGACTACCAGTTCAAGGTGGTAAAGATTGAAGGTGACTTTATCTGGCACGACCATGCCGACACCGATGAAACCTTTATCGTCCTGGAAGGCACCCTGCGCATCGACTTCCGCGACGGCGCCGTGACCATCGGGCAAGGGGAAATGTATGTGGTGCCCAAAGGCGTGGAGCACAAGCCGCACGCATTGGGTGAGGTAAAGCTGCTGTTGATCGAGCCCTGCGGTGTGTTGAACACCGGCGCCGAAGGGGGTGAGCGCACGGCGACCAACGACGTGTGGATTTAGCACCGACCGGCGTTACCTGTTTGGGCTAGTCTTTACAGCACTGTTTCTCCAGACCAGGAGCACGTGTGATGAATAGGCAGCTGAAGAAAACCTCAGCCCTCGTGGTGACCCTGATGGCGTTGGTGGGCAACGCCTACGCTGGCACTGCCGCCTGCCCGCCCACCCATGCCCTTAAAGATACGTACAAAAAGACGCCGACCGGCGAAGTGGTTGCCTACACCGCGTCCGGCCCGGACGGTCAGCAATGGACCGGGCAAAACCCGATGGCAGAGCAGAAGGACCTGCACCAGGTCCACTTTGAAAAAGCGGTGATCCAAAGCAGCCAGGGTCAGTCGTCGGTGGCATGCCACTACCTGGATCAGAACCACGAACCGGTGAGCATGACCCTGAAAAACCCGGTCAATGCGAAGCCCGTCGGCAGCGCATGGGCAGGCAACGAATGCACGGTAACCAACCCGGCGCTCTGTACGTTTGAATAGCCAGCATGCCCGACAGTTTATGGGGCGCGCTGTTCCTTGCATCTTGCGCAACAGTCCTTTGTCATCAATAGCATTGATAGCTCCCTAACGAAACCTGCATGCTAGAGGGCTGGCTTTACGCTTATATCATTCCGAATGATAGTTACCTTTGTTTCATTCGATTCGTGAGATAGCACCCTGCCGAGCATGATCCGCCCATCTTAAATACATTGGCGGATGCACCTCATGGAACAGTCTCTCAAACATTTGCGCTATCCCTTGGCCATTTTGGCCGTGATGGTGATGAGCGCCTGCGGCAAAGCGCCGGAACAAGCGGCCGCCATGCCACCCAGCCATGTCAGCGTGGCCAAGGTGCTGGAACAACCGGTCAACGAGTGGGACGAATTCACCGGCCGCCTCGAAGCCCCGGAAACCGTACAGATCCGTCCGCGCGTGTCGGGCCAGATCGATCAGGTAGCCTTCACCGAAGGTGCGCTGGTCAAGAAAGGCGACCTGCTGTTCCAGATCGACCCACGCCCATTCCAGGCTGAAGTGCGCCGCCTCGAAGCACAACTCGCACAAACCAAAGCCGCCGCCACCCGCAGCGATAACGAAGCCCAACGCGGCGAACGCCTGCGCCAGAGCAATGCGATCTCCGCCGAACTGGCCGACTCGCGCACCACCGCCGCCCAGGAAGCCCGCGCCGCCGTCGCCGGGATCCAGGCGCAGTTGGACCTGGCCAAGTTGAACCTGAGTTTCACCCGCGTGACTTCGCCCATCAGCGGCCGTGTCAGCCGTGCCGAGATCACCGCCGGCAACCTGGTGACCGCCGATGTCACCGCGCTGACCAGCGTGGTCTCCACCGACAAGGTCTACGCCTACTTTGACGCCGATGAGCGCGTGTACCTCAAGTACACCGAACTCGCGCGCCAGGGCCGCCGTGGCGCTACCACCCCGGTGTACCTGGGCCTGTCCAATGAAACCGGCAACCCGCACCTGGGCCAGATGAACTTCGTCGACAACCAGGTCAACCCGGCCACCGGCACCATTCGCGGTCGCGCCGTGTTCGATAACAGCAAGGGCGAATACACCCCTGGCCTGTATGCCCGCCTGAAGCTGGTGGGCAGCGGCACCTACTCCGCCGTGCTGATCAGCGACGAAGCCGTGGGCACCGACCTGGGCAAGAAATTCGTACTGGTGATGGACGGCGACAAACCCGCCTATCGCGCCGTGGAACTGGGCCCGAAGATCGAAGGCTTGCGCATCGTGCGCAGCGGCCTGACCAAGGACGACACGATCATCGTCAAGGGCCTGCAGCGCGTTCGCCCGGGATCGCCGGTTGCTCCGGAAACCATCCCGATGGCCAGCAAGGAAACCCTCGCCGCCTTGGCACAACAACGACAAGCGCTTGAAGCCAGCAACCTGGAGCAAGTGGCGCCGGATAAAGCCGCGCCCAAGCTCGCCAGTGTCGCGACTCCACGCGGTTAAGGGATACGACTCAAGATGAATTTTTCCAAGTTCTTCATTTCGCGGCCGATCTTCGCAGCGGTGCTGTCGCTGTTGATCCTGATCGCCGGCGCGATTTCACTGTTCCAGCTACCCATCAGTGAATACCCGGAAGTGGTGCCGCCGACCGTCGTGGTCCGTGCCAACTTCCCGGGCGCCAACCCCAAGGTCATCGGTGAAACCGTGGCCGCGCCTCTGGAGCAAGCCATCACCGGCGTCGAGAACATGCTGTACATGTCCTCGCAGTCGACCGCCGACGGCAAGCTGACCCTGACCATCACCTTCGCCCTGGGCACCGACCTGGACAACGCGCAGGTGCAGGTGCAGAACCGGGTAACCCGGACTCAGCCAAAACTGCCTGAGGAAGTGACGCGCATCGGTATTACCGTGGACAAGGCGTCTCCCGACCTGACCATGGTGGTGCACATCACCTCCCCCGATCAGCGCTACAACATGCTGTACCTGTCCAACTACGCGATCCTGAATATCAAGGATGAGCTGGCACGGCTGGGCGGCGTGGGTGATGTGCAGCTGTTCGGCATGGGCGACTATTCCCTGCGAGTGTGGCTCGATCCGAACAAGACCGCCTCGCGCAACCTGACCGCCACTGATGTGGTGACGGCCATTCGCGAACAGAACCGCCAGGTAGCGGCCGGTGCACTGGGGGCGCAGCCTGCGCCGACTGACACCAGTTTCCAGCTGTCGGTGAATACCCAAGGCCGTCTGGTCACTGAGGAAGAGTTCGAAAACATCGTCATTCGTGCCGGTGACAATGGCGAAATCACGCGATTGAAGGACATCGCGCGGGTTGAGCTGGGTTCCAGCCAATACGCCCTGCGCTCGTTGATCGACAACCAGCCGGCCGTGGCGATCCCGATCTTCCAGCGCCCTGGCTCCAACGCCATCGATATCTCCAATGAAGTGCGCGCCGAAATGGCGGAGCTGAAAAAGAGCTTCCCGGAAGGCATGGATTACCGAATCGCCTATGACCCAACCGTCTTCGTGCGCGGTTCCATCGAAGCCGTGGTTCACACCTTGTTCGAAGCACTGATCCTGGTGGTGCTGGTGGTGATCCTGTTCCTGCAGACCTGGCGCGCTTCGATCATTCCGCTGGTGGCTGTGCCGGTTTCGTTGATCGGTACCTTTGCGGTGATGCACCTGTTTGGCTTCTCGCTCAATGCGCTGTCGCTGTTCGGACTGGTGTTGGCGATTGGTATCGTGGTGGACGACGCCATCGTGGTGGTGGAGAACGTCGAGCGGAACATCGAGCTTGGATTGGAACCGTTCCCGGCCACCGAAAAGGCCATGAGCGAAGTGACCGGCCCGATCATCGCGACCGCGCTGGTACTGTGTGCGGTGTTCATTCCAGCGGCCTTTATCAGCGGCTTGACCGGGCAGTTCTATAAGCAGTTTGCCTTGACCATTGCGATCTCAACGGTGATTTCGGCGTTCAACTCGCTGACCCTGTCGCCCGCACTGGCAGCGGTCTTGCTCAAAGGCCACAACGCCCCGAAAGACGGCTTCTCCAGGTTCCTCGACAAGTTGCTGGGCGGTTGGTTGTTCAAGCCGTTCAACCGTTTCTTCGAGAAGGCCAGCCATGGTTACGTTGGCACGGTACGCCGGGTGATTCGCGGCAGTGGCATCGCGCTGTTCCTGTACGCCGGCCTGATGGTCCTGACCTGGCTGGGCTTTGCCCACACGCCGACCGGTTTCGTACCGGCCCAGGACAAGCAATACCTGGTGGCCTTCGCCCAGTTGCCGGACGCCGCGAGCCTGGACCGCACCGAAGACGTGATCAAACGCATGTCCGACATTGCGATGAAACAGCCCGGCGTGGAAAGCGCGATCGCCTTCCCCGGCTTGTCGATCAACGGTTTTACCAACAGCCCGAACAACGGCATCGTGTTCGTGACCTTGAAGCCGTTCGATGAGCGTAAAGACCCGAGCCTGTCTGCCGGTGCGATTGCCGGTGCACTGAACGGCAAGTACAGCAGCATCCAGGAAGCCTACATGGCGATCTTCCCACCGCCGCCGGTACAGGGCCTGGGTACGATTGGCGGGTTCCGTCTGCAGGTCGAAGACCGTGGCAACCTGGGTTACGACGAGCTGTACAAAGAAGTGCAGAACATCATTACCAAGAGCCGTGGCGTGCCTGAGTTGTTTGGCCTGTTCACCAGTTACACGGTCAACGTGCCCCAGGTCGATGCTGCCATCGACCGCGAAAAGGCCAAGACCCACGGCGTGGCGATCAGTGACATCTTCGACACCCTGCAGATCTACCTGGGTTCGTTGTATGCCAACGACTTCAACCGCTTCGGGCGCACCTATCAGGTCAACGTGCAGGCTGAGCAGCAGTTCCGCCAGGATGAAGACCAGATCGGCCAGCTGAAAGTGCGTAACAACAAAGGCGAGATGATCCCGCTGGCGACCTTCATCAAGGTCAGCGACACCTCGGGCCCGGACCGCGTGATGCACTACAACGGCTTCATCACGGCCGAGATCAACGGCAACGCCGCACCGGGCTACAGCTCCGGCCAGGCCCAGGCGGCGATCGAGAAACTGTTGAAAGACGAACTGCCCAACGGCATGACCTACGAGTGGACCGACCTGACCTATCAGCAAATCCTCTCGGGCAACACCGCGCTGTTCGTGTTCCCGCTCTGCGTATTGCTGGCGTTCCTGGTACTGGCCGCCCAATACGAAAGCTGGAGCCTGCCACTGGCGGTGATCCTGATCGTACCGATGACCCTGCTGTCGGCCATCACCGGGGTGATTATCTCTGGCAGCGACAACAACATCTTTACCCAGATCGGCCTGATCGTACTGGTGGGCCTGGCCTGTAAGAACGCGATTCTGATCGTCGAGTTCGCCAAGGATAAACAGCAGGAAGGCCTCGACCCGCTCGCTGCGGTACTGGAAGCCTGCCGTCTGCGTCTGCGGCCGATCCTGATGACCTCGTTCGCCTTCATCATGGGTGTGGTGCCTCTGGTGTTGTCCAGCGGTGCCGGTGCCGAGATGCGTCACGCGATGGGTGTGGCGGTGTTCTCCGGGATGATCGGCGTGACCTTCTTCGGTCTGCTGCTGACGCCAGTGTTCTATGTACTGATCCGCCGGTTTGTTGAACGCGGTGAGGCGCGCAAAGCGGCCAAGGCCTTGAAGCTGGAGACACAGCAATGAGCGTGAAAGTATTTTTGCCGAGCTTGCTGGTACTGGCGCTGAGCGCCTGTGCCGTGGGCCCTGACTATAAAACCCAGCCACTGGAGGCGGCCAACGTAACGGCCGCCGCCGACGCCAAGCAGTACGACCACGCGAAGTTCGAAGGCATCTGGTGGCAGCAGTTCGAGGACCCGACCCTTAACCAGTTGGTGACTCAATCCCTGAACGGTAACCGTGACCTGCGGGTGGCATTTGCCCGCCTGCGGGCAGCCCGGGCGATTCGTGACGACGCTGCCAATGACGTGATGCCGGTGATCACCAGCCGCGCCAGCAGCGACGTGGGCAAAGGCCAGATTCCGGGCCAGACCACCAAGCGCGTCAACAGCGAGCGTTATGACCTGGGCCTGGACATGGCCTGGGAAGTGGACTTGTTCGGGCGGATCCGCCGCAACCTCGAGGCCAGCGATGCTGACCAACAGGTTGCCGAGGCCGACCTGTATCAACTGCAAGTCACGATGATTGCCGAGCTGGTGGACGCTTACGGTCAACTGCGAGGCGCGCAACTGCGCGAGAAAATCGCGGTGGCCAACCTGAAGAACCAGGAGGATTCGCGCGGCATCACGGTCAGCCTGCGGGATGCCGGCGTGGGCGATCAGCTCGATGTGGTGCGTGCCGATGCGCGGCTGGCGGCTGTAGAGGCCAGTGTGCCGCAACTGCAGGCCGAGGAAGTTCGCGAGCGTAATCGCATCGCTACCCTGCTCGGTGAGCGTCCGGACAAGTTGAGCGTGGATTTGAGCCCGAAAGATTTGCCGGCGATTGCCAAGGCGTTGCCGATTGGTGATCCGGGGCAACTGTTGCAGCGTCGTCCGGACATTCTCAGTGCCGAGCGTAAGTTGGCAGCGGCCACGGCGCGGATTGGGGTGGCCAAGGCTGATCTGTTTCCACGGGTGAGCCTCAGTGGGTTCCTCGGGTTTACCGCTGGGCGGGGTTCGCAGATTGGGTCGGCGGCGGCGAATGCCTGGTCCCTTGGTCCGAGCATTACCTGGGCGGCGTTTGACCTGGGCAGTGTGCGGGCAAGGTTGCGTGGTGCGGATGCCGAGGCGGATGGCGCGTTGGCGAGCTATGAGCAGCAGGTGTTGCTGGCGCTGGAAGAATCGGAGAATGCCTTCAGTGATTACGGCAAACGCCAGCAGCGGTTGGTTTCGCTGATTCGTCAGAGTGAGTCGAGTCGGGCGGCTGCCGACCTGGCAGAGATTCGTTACCGCGAAGGGACGGTGGATTTCCTGGTGTTGCTGGACGCGCAGCGTGAGCGTTTGGCTGCCGAGGATTCGCAGGCCCAGGCCGAGGTGGATCTGTATCGGGGGATTGTCGCGATTTACAAGGCGTTGGGGGGTGGGTGGCAGCCGAGTACCACCATCGCCAGTGCCAAGTGATGTGATTTAAAGAGCTCCTTTGGTTGGTCGCATCCAGCCAATTTTTAGCCTCGCGCCGTCATTCGGTCGCGGGGCTTTTTTTTGCTCGTTTGGGTTGTGTGTATATCCGTTATTTGGGTGATGGCTTGTATTGGTTCCGCTCTTACAGCGGCTCACTTTTGAAGAGCGCAAAAGTAAGCAAAACGCTCTTGCCCCACCACTCGGCACCTCGCTTGGGCTCGGTGTGCCCTCACTCCGGCTTTGGAGCGTGGGCCGCCGCGATGGGCCATCCTTGGCCCAGCGCGGCTAACCCGGCGTCCTGCCGGGTTACCCACGCTCCAAAGCCTACGTTCGGCCAGCGTGGTTTAACGGGGCGCCTAAGATCAAGATCAAAAGCAGATCAACAGCACAGCGGCCTACAGGCCGGCTTGAGTGTGGTGAAGCAACAGCAAAATCAGAAGCTTAAGCGGGCACGGTCCAAATGTGGGAGCGGGCTTGCTCGCGAAGGTCGTTAACGATGACGTTGGCATCCTGAATGAACGCGGCGGTCTCAGTTTTTTCGCGAGCAAGCTCGCTCCTACAGGTTCGGCGTTTCGCTCAGTACGGGCCAGGAAGCGCTTGAGTGCTTCTGTCATTCGGTCGCGGCGCTTTTTTTGGGCAACAAGCGGCTCAGCGCCACTTGAAGACCTCCCAGGCCACATCGACTATCGTCCGAGGCCCCGCCTGCGAAGGCTTGCACACCCTCTCAAATACTCGCAGCGGCTCACCGCCCTGATCATGGCGAGCTAACAGGAAGTTGGGAGCCGAGCGACGAGGCGCCGAGCGTTTGCCGATGATCCGCACTGCAACCGTTTCCTTGATCAACCCGTCACCGGCCCGCTCCACGGCCTCATTGATCGCAGCGATATTGGCTTCAAACAGCGGGCGGTTGTTTCGGGCCTGGTCCATCAACGCGGCAACAAACAAGGTGGAGTCGGCATTGTGCGTCTGCGGGTGGCGGGCGAACAGGCTCACCGTGTCATCCACAATATCCGGGCTGAGGTACCGGAAGTCGTCCTTGAGCGTCGACTTGCCCAGGTTCAACAAATCCACAATGTCTTCCCGGGCACCTCGCAGCTTACCGGCGTAGACAAAATCTTCATCCGCCGGCATGCCATGGCTCATCTCGTGGATCAGTGTATTGGCAAGGGTGTCATCGCTGCTGCCCATGTCCCGGTAGTATTCCAGTGCCCCGTCGATATTCACTTCAATGTACTTGGCCTTGGGGTCGCCTGCCTTGTAGGCGTGGTAGACAGAGGGTTGCAGTTGGGCCGACCAACCGGCCCCCTCGTCCTTCAGGAATTCGATGTTATCGACGTGCAATCGATCAAGGTCAGCCTTCATCAGCTGTTGCTTGCGTTGCAGGGCCTGCAGACTTTCAGGCGTGTCGGATCCATAAAACAGCTTGCACACACGCTTGGCATCCTCACTGCGGCCAGGATCGGTAACCGCGCGAATGGCTTCGTCGAGTTTTTTGCGCGCAATCGGCAGTGAGCGCTGGATGGCCTTGCGTGCCTGCTCGTCGGGCGATATGGGCGGTAACGACTTCGGCAGCACAGGCCCGGCAACGCTCGCCGGTTGTTTGCCCGGGAGGCTCTTCTGGGAAGAGGTTGCTGCACTGGTTTTTTGCGGGTCTACCATGACCTCGCCCAGCGAGGTTCTACGCATTTGCATGGGCGTGGTGTTTGGTTTCCCGTATCCGGCACCGGGACGGAGCCGCGGTTTGATGACCTTGCCCAGCAACTGGTCGACGATACGGGGCGCCTTGGCCTGGGCTTCACCGTTGATGAAGCGGTAATAGCTCAAGGCGGGTGCAATGCTTTTGAACGGGTAATTCAGGCCTTTTGCAAGTTTCCTGGCCAAGGGAAAGGCCTGGAAGGCACCCGTCATTGCCGCCGCCACAATAGCCTCCCGAAGATAGGCGGCGGACTCCTGCGGGCGGTCGCTGATGCCCGCCTGGCCCAGGCTGGCAGCCGCATACGCGCCGCCCAGGCCGAGTCCAGAAGCCAAGGCAAACAATTGGGAACCGGTTCCGAATGAGGCAAACATGGCCGCCGTGGAGTACAGCGTCAGTATCGCCTTGCTGATCTCAAGGGCTTCCAGGCCGTATCGCTCCAGGTCCGTGAACACCAAGGTGTCGATATCCGACTTCAGGCGCTGCATGAAGCCGTCGTACAGGGTCGCGGTCAAGTTGCCGACGCTGGAGCGTGGAGTGGAACGAAAACGGTTTGTGCGTCACCTGGCCGCCGCTGAGCGGAATACCCATCGAAGGAAAACCAAACTGCGATTTTCTGCTGATGGAAAAGGCGTCGGTCTGATCCTTGTATCGAAATTGCTCATAGACGGGCAGTTTGGACAACGCCCACTTTTTAAACTCGGGTGTGAGTGGATAGACCGGTACCCGCTCGTGTTTCTGTACACCGTAATGCAGGTAATGGTTGGTGGTGGTGCCGATATGAAACTGCTTGTTATCGTCGACACTGAACAGTATCCCGCCCTCGCCCATGGGTATCAGAAACACGCCGTTCAGTGTCACGCCATGAAACTTGACCTCGCTTGCCTGCTGCCGGCCACTGAGAAAACCCGCCACCGCATGGAACTCCGGGGAGTTGGGCGCCGCCTTGGACAGGTACTCCAGGCAGCGCAGCATGATTTCACTTTCATACAGGGACGTCATGCCGTCCTTGTTGGCCGCGTCGGCTTGATAGGCCGCCAACGCAGCACTCATTTGCCCTTGCAACTGCGTACTGGTCAGATGCTCAATCAGCGCCGGTTGTTCGTAGCCAACAACCTTATAGCGAACACCCAGTGGGCCCTCCATTGCCCTGATGACATGCTGGTAGGTGCCGGTCACGATTTCCCTCAGGGTGAACGACTGGCTTTGACGAACCGGCTGGCGGATGTGCAAGTTGGGGCTGTCGGGGACATTCGGCGCATAGTCGACCCGGATCCGACTGTCGGGGGACAGCCCGGTTTTTTTCCCGGTACGGGCTTCGAACTCGATAATGCCTTGCTTGATCTTCTCTTCAATGAACGCGCCGGGCTGTAATACCGGGGCGTACAGCTTAAGGCGTTGCTTGACGGCCTCCTTGACCATCTGCCTGAACAGCCGCCCCGGCGGGACCGGTTGTGGCACCGCCTGTGTGTCGCTGGGCGTGTCGACGGAAGCACTGGTGCGTATGTCGTGGTTGTAGTGGACAGGTACGACGGCTGGCGTTATCGATGACATGGCACACACTCTTCAACGCGCAAAAGCCGTCACCCTGAAGCGTTATTGCCGCTACGGGCATCGGGACAATCCTTTGCGCTCCACAGAGTATTCGTCAGCACACGTCAGGCTGATCCGCCGTTATGTCCGACGACCGCTGTCGGTCCCTTGCCAGCGGCCTATTGGCTCAGCGCTTCGTTCAGTATCAGGCTGCGATAGTGCCCGGGGTTGGAGCCCGACCACTTGCGGAAGGCTTTGTAGAACGAGCTGGCATCGGCAAACCCCAGGCGGGTGGCGATTTCGGTAAAGCTGATGTCGGAGTCCGCCAACCACACGATCGCCAGTTCTTTGCGCACGCTGTCCTTGAGCCCCTGGTAGGTCTGCCCTTCTTCCGCCAGGCGCCGGCGCAACGTTGAGGCCGAGATACACAGCGACGCGGCCAGGCCTTCGGTTTCGGGCCAGGTGTCGGCGGGCATTTGCCGAAGGTCAGTCTTGATGCGGGTGGCGAGGCTGTCGGGGTCGCGGTATTTGACGAGGATGTTGGCGGGGGCATGGGCCAGGAAGCGCTTGAGTTCTTCCGGGCTGCGTTTGATTGGCAGGTCGAGGCAGTCGGCGGAGAAAATCATTCGGGTGCGCGGCCGGTCGAAACGCAGGTTGTCGGAGAACATCACTTGGTAGTCGTCGCAGAAGTCTGGCTGCGGGCAGCGCAGTTCGATCGCCAGGATCGGGATGCGCCGCCCCGCCAGCCAGCAGGCGACGCCGTGGACGATCATCCAGTAGGCGAAGTAGGTGAAGGCTCGCTTGGGTTCAGGCTCCGGTTCCAACAGTACGATTTCCGCCAGGCTCTGCTGGTGCACCAGTTGCGCCGGCATGCGCTCGAGCATCAGTGACAGGAAGCCCAGGCCGGTTTCCAGCGCGGTGGCCAGGGTCGGTTGGGCCATCGAGGCGCGACACAGGAATTCCAGGCTGCCGGATTTGAGCTTGCGCGTGTCCATGCCGAAAAATTCGTCGTCCATGCGTCGTGCCAGCAGGCGCCATAAACGCGCGTAAGCCGTTGCCGGAACGCGTGCGGTTGGCTGGCCGAGCAGCGCGGGATCGATTCCGACTTTATTCAATACTTCATCGGTCGCCGCACCCGGCGCGCAGCTCTGCAACAGGGCTTCGCGGACCAGTTGGATGGAAATGGTGTCTTTTTCCGACATGGGGAATGGAGCGATCCGGTGGCTTGGGCAATGCCGCGCATTCTAGTGGGGGTTGCGGTTTGCCACCACCGTTCAGTCAAGGTTCAGTAAAGGTCAAGATTCACTGTTTAGTAATGAGTATCATTATGTTACAACTTAGCTTCCTATCTAGTGATGATTCGGTGCCGAATGCTTGTTCCTTTTTTAATCATGCTGCGCGAAGGCATAGAAGCCGCCTTGATCGTTGGCATTATTGCCAGCTACCTCAAGCAGACTGGCCGTGGCCAGTACATGCCCGCAGTGTGGATCGGCGTATTTCTGGCAGCCGCCCTGGCGCTACTGGTCGGCGGTGGCCTGGAACTGGTGAGTGCCGAATTCCCGCAGAAACAACAGGAACTGTTCGAAGGCATCGTCGGCCTGGTGGCCGTGGGCATTCTCAGCTCCATGGTGTTCTGGATGCGCAAGGTGGCGCGCTCCATCAAGCATTCCCTGCATGAATCCCTCGATCAAGCCTTGGCCGGTTCCAAGCATCAGGTCACGGCGCTGATCGCCATGGTGTTTTTCGCCGTGGCCCGTGAAGGCCTCGAAACCGTGTTCTTCCTGCTGGCCGTGTTCCAGCAAAGCGAAGGCCCGGGCGCGCCGATTGGCGCCCTGCTCGGCCTGATCCTGGCGATCATCGTCGGCTTCCTGATCTACACCGGCAGCATGCGCCTGAACCTCGGCGCGTTCTTCCGCTGGACCGGCCTGTTCATCCTGGTGGTCGCCGCCGGCATCCTCGCCAACTCGGTACAAGCCCTGCACGAAGCCGGGGTGTGGAACCACCTGCAAACCGTCTTGTTCGATTTCAGCGCGACGCTGCCGATGGATGGCCCGCTGGGCTCGGTGCTGGCCGGCATGTTCGGCTATCAGGACGCCCCGACCATCAGCACCCTCGGCGCCTACCTGATTTACCTGGTGGTGGCCCTGGTGATGTTCTTCCTGCCCGCGCCGCCGAGCAAGCCGGCTACCCGCACAACTTCTTCCGTTTCCAGCCAGTAAGGACCGCCTCTTGTCCAACCAAACCCCTCAACCGGCTCCGCCGTCCCGCGCCTTGCGCTGGGCGGTCGGCGGCTCGGTGGTCGTGATGATCGCCGCCGGTGGCCTGTTCTACTACGCCTCGCAACTGGCCGCCTCCAAGCGCCAGGCCAACCACAATGAAATTGCCGTCACCATCCACGCCCACAGCTGCGAGCCGAATGCGCTGACGGTGCCGGCAGGACGCGCCAGTTTCCGCATCATCAACCGCTCGGACCGTGCCGTGGAATGGGAAATCCTCGACGGCGTGCTGGTGGTCGAAGAGCGCGAAAACATCGCTCCCGGCCTGAGCCAGGTGATCAACGCCAACCTGCTGCCCGGCGACTACCAGATCACCTGCGGCCTGTTGAGCAACCCACGGGGCACCTTGAAGGTGACGCCGACTGCCGAGTCTGACGCGCAAGCCAAGGCCAAGCCGTCGATGGTGGCGTTTATCGGCCCGCTGTCGGAGTTCCGCGTGTACATGAGCAGCCAGGGCAGCGCCTTGGTCAAGGCTGTTACGGCGCTTGAGCAGGCCATCGAAGCCGGCGACCTGAACCAGGCCCAGGCGCTTTACGTGCCGGCCCGCGAGGCTTACCAGCGTCTGGCCCCGGCCTCGCAACGCCTGGCGGAACTGGACAACGCAATCAACGCCCGCGCCGACTACTTTGAAAAACGCGAGCAGGACCCAGCCTTCAGCGGTTTCCACCGCCTTGAATACGGCCTGTTCCAGCAACGTAACCTCGACGGCCTGGCGCCGATTGCCCAGCGTCTGGTCACCGATGTGACCAGCCTCAAGCAACAGTTGCTGGCCCAGTCGCTGCCGCCGGAGCAACTGGTGAGCATCGTGGTGCGCAACCTCAACAGCCTGGCTGACGTACGCGCCGCCAGCGGCGAGGAAGAGCGCTACAGCCATACCGACCTCAACGGCTTCGCCGCCAACCTGGACGCCGCCCGCAAGGTCGTCGACCTGATGCGCCCGCTGTTGACCAAATCTGCCGCGCAATTGCTGCCGGGGATCGACAGCGCGATCACCGCCCTCGACGCCGAACTCAACGGTTTGAAAGTCGATGGCCGCTACGCCTCGTATGACAGCGTTACCGCCGATCAGCGCAAGCAGATCGCCGACAAGGCCAAGGCTCTGGCCGTTGCACTCGATGGAATCGACCCCGCCCTTGGCCTTTCCGGCCTGAAGTGAAGACGACCGTAGACATGAGTGATTCAGAACAATTTTCATCCCAGCGTCGTCGTGTATTGCTGGGCATGGCCGCTACCGGCGCCGCGATTGCCGGCAGCAGCCTGAGCTGCCCGGCGATGGCTGCCAACGCTGCCGCGCAAGTCACCACCGCACCGAGCAGTGAAAAGACCCAGGACCATCACGATTACCACGGCAAGCACCAGACCGGCATCGTCACCCCGCGCCCGGCCTGCGGCATGCTGGTGGCGTTCGACGTGTTGGCCAGCGACCGCGAAGACCTGGAGCGGCTGTTCCGCACCTTGAACGAGCGCATCGCGTTCCTGATGACCGGCGGCACCGTGGTGCAAGTCGACCCGAAACTGCCCCCCACCGACTCCGGCATCCTCGGCCCGGTGGTGACGCCGGACAACCTGACCATCACCGTGTCGGTCGGCGAGTCGCTGTTCGACGAACGCTTCGGCCTGGCCGCGGCCAAGCCCAAGCGCCTGATCCGCATGGTCGGTTTCCCCAACGATGCGCTGGAACCGGCGCAGTGCCACGGCGACCTGAGCCTGCAGTTCAGCTCCAACACCCCGGACACCAATATCCACGCCCTGCGCGACATCGTGAAAAACCTGCCGGACCTGCTGCTGGTGCGCTGGAAGCAGGAAGGCAGCGTGCCGCCCCAGGCCCCTGCCCGCCCCGGCGAGCCGGCGCAAAGCGCGCGTAACTTCTTGGGTTTTCGCGACGGTTCGGCCAACCCGAACTCCAACGACAACAAGGCGATGGACCAGATTGTGTGGGTTCAACCGGGCAGTGACGAGCCGGCCTGGGCCGCGAATGGCAGCTACCAGGCGGTGCGGATCATCCGCAACTTCGTTGAACGCTGGGACCGCACGCCCCTGCAAGAGCAAGAAAGCATCATTGGCCGGATCAAGACCAGTGGCGCCCCCATGGATGGCCAGAAAGAAACCCAGGTGCCGGACTACAGCAAGGACCCGGAAGGCAAGTTGACCAAGCTCGATGCCCACATCCGCCTGGCCAACCCACGTACCCCGCAGACCCAGGCCAACCTGATCCTGCGCCGGCCGTTCAACTACTCCAACGGCGTCAACAAAAACGGTCAGCTGGACATGGGGCTGTTGTTCATCTGCTACCAGGCTGACCTGGAGAAAGGCTTTATCAGCGTACAAACCCGACTCAACGGCGAGCCCCTGGAGGAATACCTGAAGCCGGTCGGCGGCGGTTATTTCTTCACCTTGCCAGGCGTCACCGGGGCCCAGGATTTCATCGGGCGCACGCTGCTGGATGCGACACATCCTCAAACTACTGCCAATACCTAAAACAAACCCCAGAGCGGAAATCGTCCCATGAAGAAGTCGTCTCTCGCATTGTCGTTGTTAATGAGCCTTTCGCCGCTGGCCGCCTTCGCCGCCACCGCGCCGCTGGACCTGGTAGGGCCGGTGTCGGACTACAAGATCTACGTCACCGAAGAAATCGGCGAACTGGTCACCCAGACCCAGGCGTTCACCGACGCCGTGAAAAAAGGCGACCTGGCCACCGCCAAGAAGCTGTACGCGCCAACCCGTGTTCACTATGAGTCGATCGAGCCGATCGCCGAGCTGTTCAGCGACCTCGACGCCTCCATCGACTCCCGTGTCGACGACCACGAGAAAGGCGTGAAAGCCGAAGACTTCACCGGCTTCCACCGCATCGAGTACAGCCTGTTCTCCGAGAACACCACCAAAGGACTGGACGCCCTGGCGGACAAGCTCAACAGCGACGTGCTGGACCTGAAAACCCGGGTTGACGGCCTGACCTTCCCGCCGGAAAAAGTCGTCGGTGGTGCTGCTGCCCTGCTTGAAGAAGTGGCCGCGACCAAGATCTCCGGTGAAGAAGACCGCTACAGCCACACCGACCTGTATGACTTCCAGGGCAACATCGACGGCGCGAAGAAAATCGTCGACCTGTTCCGTCCGCAGATCGAGAAGCAAGACAAGGCGTTCGTTGCCAAAGTCGACAAGAACTTCGCGGCCGTGGACAAGATCCTGGCCAAGTACAAAACCAAGGATGGTGGTTTCGAGACCTACGATAAGGTCAAGGAAGCGGACCGTAAAGCCCTGGTTGGCCCGGTCAATACCCTGGCGGAAGACCTGTCCACACTGCGTGGCAAGCTTGGCTTGAACTGATGCACCTCACTCGCGGGCCGTTTGTGCCCGCGAGTCCTCCCCGCTCCAGCACCCTCGTTACACTCGCCTATACCTGTCAACTTTGACAGTAGACAGCCCTGCCGCCATTGGCTTTGATAGTCATCCAACCGCCTGAAGTGTGACGGCTCAACCAAGTGCAGGGGCAACGATCATGACTGAACAGCCTTTCGACCGGACCACTTTCGACGACTTCAAACTGAATGGCTGGGTAAAGCGCATCTCCGACGAGGATTTGAAGATTGTGCACAGAGGCGGCAACTACTACCTCGAATCGAGTGCCGGCTATTCTGCGTTCATCTTCATTGATAAGAGCTTCGTTTTTGAACCTCATACACAGTATGTGTTTCGCTTTGATTTCCGCTGTGCGCAGAGGGTCGCAGCGTCACTTGCATTCTGGAATGGCCCGGTCTTTATGTCAGACACCCTTGATGCAGCACCCTACTGGGCGAAAATGACCGTGCCTTTCAATACTACGGAGCGGCCCGATCATTCAATGATGTTCATTCTGCGATGGGCAGAACCCACTGACGGCCCTCCAATCGGCGTGGACAACCTGGAGATTTACAGAATCCCACCGGACAGTGGCGCCGTTGATCACGTGCTGGCGGGCGGCACGGGAACCGAGTAATACCCAGGCTGACTACCTGTTAGTAGGGCAACATCGACGGCGCGAAGAAAATCGTCGACCTGTTCCATCCGCAGATCGAGAAGCAAGACAAGGCCTTCGTCGCCAAAGTCGACAAGAACTTCGCCACCGTGGACAAGATCCTGGCCAAGTACAAAACCAAGGATGGCGGTTTTGAGACCTACGACAAGGTCAAGGAAGCGGACCGTAAAGCCCTGGTTGGCCCGGTCAATACCCTGGCGGAAGACCTGTCCACACTGCGTGGCAAGCTTGGCTTGAACTGATCCAGACGCTGCATACTCTCGCCCGGCCTGCCGGGCGAGAGCCTTCCTCAGGCTGACGCCACCTGCACTCCGTCCGAAGGCCGCAAGGCATCGCGGATCGTCCGCAGCTTCAAGCACGTTTCCTCGTACTCACTCCCGGGATCCGACTCGGCGACAATGCCGCAGCCGGCGAACAGGTGCGCCTCACAGCCCCTGATCAACGCCGAGCGCAACGCCACGGCAAATTCACCATCACCCTGCGCAGTCATCCAGCCCACTGGCGCGGCGTACCAGCCACGGTCGAGTTGCTCGTGCTCGCGGATATAGGCCATTGCCTCACGTCGCGGCAGGCCGCCGACGGCAGGCGTCGGGTGCAGCGCCTGCACCAGTTGCAGCAGTTGCACCTGGGGATGCAAACGGCCCATCACCGGCGTCAACAAGTGTTGCACGTTGGCCAGTCGGTGCAGCTGCGGCTGGCTGGCGATATCGAGCATCGCGCAATAGGGCTGCAATGCTTCGCGCAGGGTTTGCACCACCAGGGCGTGTTCGTGGCGGTCCTTGGGGCTGTCCATCAAGGCCTGGCCGAGTTCGGCATCTTGCTGCTCGTGACGACCACGCGGGCAAGTGCCGGCCAACGCCACCGTGTTCAGCGTGCCACGGGCCACCTGCACCAGCCGCTCGGGGGTTGCGCCGAGAAAGCAGCTTTCGCCACGGCTGAACGCAAACAGGTACGCCTGGGGATAGGCCGCCTTGAGGTTTTCCAGCAGCGGGCCACAGGGGATCGTCCGTGAGGTGGTCAACCGCACTTCGCGGGCCAGCACCACCTTGCGCAGGTCGCCGGCGTTGATGCGCTGCACGGCCGTCGCCACGGTGTCTTGCCATTGCTGCGCGCTGATGATGTTTTCGTCGCTCGGTGTGCCGAGGGGAATCTCCTGGCGTGGCGCACTGGCGTAGCGGGACAGGAGCAACGTCCACTGGGTTTCCAGGCTCTGGGCGCAACGCACCACGTCCGCCCCGGGCTCCAGCCACTGGCTGAAGATCACATGGTGTTGCTCGGCTTCCCGCAGCAGCAGGATGCGCGGCAGCACCAGGGAGGTGGCGGCGAACGACTGCCATTTGAGCGAGCACGGGCCGTTCGGGTCAAACGCAAAGCCGCCACACAGCAACGGCTGGCGCGGCCCCACCTGATGGGCCTGGCTGAGCAATGCCTGCCACGCCAGGGCACTGGCGTTGAAGCGGTCGTCGGCGCCGGGGCTGATTTCCTCGGTACAGCCAAAGCCGGCCATGGCCAATGCGCCCCGGTCGCTGGACCAGAACAGGCTTTGCCCGAGTACCTGGCGGTTGGCGGCAAACAACCGCAGCGGGTCCAGGCGCTCCGAGGCCAGGCTGAAGACCACCAGCACTGCGCCGCCCTTTTCGCGCGCCAGGCGTTCGCCCTCGGTCAGCGCCTGAAGCAATCCCGGCAGACGCTCACTCATGCTCGGCTCCTTGATGCTGCTGGCGCCAGTGCCGCACTTGCTGGTCGATATTCCATTGGATGATCTGCGCAAACAGCGGGACCACGAACATCGGGTCCAGCCCTTCGCGCTCGGCCCAGCGGCGGCGATGGGGCAGCATCGCGGCCACCCGCTCGGGGGCGGCGATGCTGGCTTCGTCAGGCTTGAACTGCGCCGCAGCTTTCACATAGGCCAACCGCTGGCCGAGGGCGCGGATGATCTGCTCGTCCAGGGTGTCGATACCCAGGCGGACGTCTTCCAGGCCGCTGCACTGCTCAGGTGTTTTCATAGGATTCTCCGGTCATGGGGTCGACGGCCAGCACTGCCAGGCCGGTTCGGCGGGGCTGCCCAACAAGAGTTCCAGGTGCTCGATCAGGTCGGCCTGGCTGTCGCGCAGGTAAAAATGCCCGCCGTTGAAGGTTCGAAAGTCGGCGACCTGGCGCGTCACTTCCGACCAGGCATGGGCTTCCTCCCGATCGACTTCGCGGTCGGTGCTGCCCAGGCACACGCTCACGGGCACGTCCAGCAGCTCGCTGATATCGCCGCGGTAGTTTTCGATCAGGCGGTAATCATTGCGCAATGCGGGCAGGTAAAGTGCCTGCATCTCGGGTTCGTCCAGGGGTGATGGCGCACCACCCGACAGGCGCCGCACATCCGCCAGCAAACCGGCATCCGGGCCCTGGTGCAATTGGCTGTGACGTTGCCGGTGAGGGGCCGGATGGGCGGAGACGATCAGCCGTTGCAGGTCTTTGCCCTGGCGGTTCAGGCGCCGCGTCACCTCATAGGCCAGCGCCGCACCCATGCTGTGGCCGAACAGCACCAGCGGCCGGTCGGACAGGTCCCACAGCGCCCGGGTAATCGTGCCCGCCATCCATTCCAGGCTGCCGGGCCAGGTTTCACTCAGGCGCTCTTCGCGGCCGGGGTATTGCACGCTGACCAGTTCGATGTCGGCCGGCAACAGTGCCTGCCAACCGCTGAAAAATCCCGCGCTGCCGCCGGCGTGGGGCAGGCAGACCAATCGGCAACGCGGCGTTTGATGCTGCGGGTAACGTCGCAGCCATGGGCTGGGGATTTTCTTCATAACACGCCCTCCTCCAGTTCAGTGGTGACGTGGATCCGGGTCTGCGGCAACCAGCGCAGCATCTGGCGCAGGCAGTCATCGGCGTCCATCACCTGTGCAGCGTAGTGCGTGCCTACGGGCAGTTGGGCCAGTTGCAGGGCGCAGATTGCCGCCACTGTGCCGGTCAACGCCGAGCCGTCGGCGGCACGCAACCAGGCGGTGGCCTGCTGCGGTTCGCCGTGTTGCAGGCCTTCCATTTCCACTGCGAGCAACTGGTAAGGCGTGCGCCCTGCCAGGTCCAGCGCACTGGCCTGTACCAGCGCGGCAATATTCTCTGCCGTGTGCCGCAGTGCCGGTGGCGAGCCCTGAATGCGCCCGAGTGCGGCCCGCAGGTGGCCGCCGTCGAACAGGTTGTAGGCCTGGGCTTCGCGCACCCGCAAGTCAGTAAACAAGCGCTGCTGCTCAGTGGTGAGATACGGGTAGGCCGTTACAGGACCGCCCACCAGCCAGGGCCGTTCGAAGTGTTCATCGACGAGTACGGTGGACTTGATTGCTCGGCCATCGCACCAGCCCATCGAGGCCTGGCCATAGCCGTTGCCGAGGCTCAATAGAAAGTCCTCGGCCGCCGTTGTCGACAACCGCCCAAGTCCGACGGCATAGCAACGCACGGCATCGACGCGCTCGAACGACGCCGCAAGCACCTTGGGAAACAACCCGGACAGCCCCGGCAACATGCCGGCTGATAACACCACACGACGACCCGGCGGCAACTGAGCGGGCAACAGCTGGTGCAGCGGATCATCGCCGCCGACATCGATGTAATCGGCGCCGCTGGCCAATGCTGCCAGCGCCACCCGGTCGAGCACCTGGTAGCTGGGGCCCGCGCAATTGATCAGCAGGTCGCAGCCGCCGCAAAACGCCGCCAGGCTTTGGGCGTCCCACAGGTCCACTTCACGGATCTCGGCCTGCCCGTTCAACTCGCCGTCGTTAAAACGCTGCCCTTGCCCAGGGTCGCGACCGCCCAGGCGCAAGCGGCAATGACCGACCAGCACCCGCGCAACCTGCCGACCGACATGCCCATAGCCGCCTACAATCCCGACTCTCATGCCGCCACCTGCGCCAGCCGTTCGAACGCGCGGGCCACGGCCTCGACCTGCGGGCTCTGCATGCAGCTGAAGTGGTCGCCCGGCACGTCCACCACCTGCAATTCGCCAAGGCACAGGGCTTGCCAGTATTGGCTCATGTCGCGGTGCATGCCGGGCAGTACCTGAACTTCACCGCACTGGCGGATAAACACCATGTCACCGTCGTAAGGCGTGGCTTGATGCAAGGCGACGGCGGCCAGGCTGTGGCGCAGCACCTGCAATTGCTCGCGCAGCCAGTCCAGGTCGCTCAGTTGCGAGCCGGCGTGGCGCATCGCGTCTGCAATTGCCTGCAAGCGCTCATCTGCCGACTTGGATGCCAGGGCCCGCAGGCAGGCCAGGGCCGTGGCGCAGTCGGGCTCATCCTGCAGCGCCAGCAATGCACCTTGGGGCACGCGGCCCGGGGTTTGGCGCAGCACCTTGGCAATCGCCCGCTCCATCGCCTGTTCATCCACCGGGTAACCCAGGGTGTGCGGGTCGGCCTGCATCACGCGGGCGAACACGTACTCCGCCAGCAGGTCATCCTCGATCATGAACGGCACGCGGTAGCTGCTGATCACTGTCAGTTGCAGCACCTCGATGTCCCTCGCCGCGAGGCATGACGCCAGCTCCGTCGCCAGCAACCCGCCGAGGCAATAACCGACGATGCTCACCTGGCGCCGGCCTTCGGCGTGCAAGGTGTCGGCATAACGCTCGGCCAGTTCACGAATCGCCGTGGCCGGTGCCAGGGCCAGGTAACCCGGTACATCATTGAGCACCAGCCCCTCCAGTGGTGCTTCTTCCCCGAGTGCAGCAAACAGCGCGCGATACGGTGCCAGGGTGCCGCTGCCGTCATGGACAAAGATCCGCGCCGGGCCTTGCGCCTCCTCACGAATCCGCACCAGCGGCGACAGGCGCTCGCTGCCCTGCCCCCGCAGGTAATCCGCCAGGGCCGCAACGGTCGGCTGGTTGATCAACTGGCGCAGCAAATCCCCCCAGGGCACGTTTCGGGCCTGGGGCAGGCTTTCCCGCAGGCGACCAACCACCTGCGCCACCAGCAATGAATCACCGCCCAACTCAAAGAAGCCCTGTTCACGGCCCACACTGGGCACCCGCAACAGGGTTTGCCAGACCTCGGCGATACTGCGCTCCAGCGCATCCAGCGGTGCAGCCCCGCTGTTGGCCTGTTGCGTGGCCTGGGCCATGCCGAGGTTGGCCAACGCCTGGCGGTCGACTTTGCCGTTGGCCGTCAGCGGCATGTCATCCAGTACCCGCCACTCGGTGGGCACCATGTAATCCGGCAGGCGCTGGCCCAGATGCGCGCGCAACGCCTCCGGCTCAAGGGTCTGGCGCTCGGTCTTGAAGCGCGTGATGAACAGGTGCTGGCCGATCTGTGACATGGCATCGTCGGCTGCCGGCATGCACAGCGGCGTCTGCGCGCCGGCTTCCTGCAACAGTTGCTGCCACTGCTCGCGGCGGATGAACGTGGTGTCTTGCTCGGCGCGGAAATCCTCGAACGCGGTCAGGCCTTCCTTGAACTCCATGGACGCCATGATCTGGTAAGTGTCGCGGGTCGCTTCGATAAAGATCAGCCAGCCGCCGGGGGCGAGCATTTCCCGCAGCCGGGCGAGTACCTGGCTGGCGTGCCGCGAGTTGTGCAGCACGTTGGCACACAGAATCACATCCAGGGAGTTGGCGGCGATACCTTGGGCCCAGTGGTCGAGGTTCAGGTCGAACAGCCCGTAGCTGACCCACGGAAACTCGACAAAATGCTCCCGCGCTTCGTTGAGGAAAAACTGCGACAGGTCGGTGAACTGGTAGTCCACCGCCAAGCCGTCCAGGGCCGGAATCAGGTCGGCACTGGTGCCGCCTACGCCTGCGCCGATTTCCAGCAACTGCAGACGCCGGCCCGCCGGTTGCAGTGCTGCGATTTCCTGCACCGCCGCACACACCGCCTGGTTCAGGTACTGGCTGATCAGGTTCTTGCGATAGGCGCCTTCGGCGGTGTCGGTACGGCCTTCGGGAAACAGCAGGTGCAACGGGTCGAGCCGGTCGCTCATCAAAGCAGGCAATTGCTCCTGGCTTTCCCGCAGATAGCGCAGCACTTCACCGCCCCAGCCCACACTCGGTTCCAGCGCCTCGATGCGTTGCCACAGTTGACGGTACTCAGCGCCCGAGACCCGCAGTGACGAATAGGCGCCGGTGCCTGGGTTGCGGTCTACCAGTTGCTCGCGATGCAGCGCTTGCAACCAGCGGCGAATCAACCGTTCGTTGCGTGGCGCCACCTCGCACAGGCTCATGATCTGGGCCAGGTCGTGCTCGACGCCCGGTTGATCAAACAGCCCCGGGCGTTGCAGGGCCAGGCCCATGGAGAGCAACGCAGCACGCTCGACGCAATCGGACATCTGCGTGATCAGCGCTTCCGTCAGTTGGCCTTTCACGCCGTTGGCCGCCGCCAAGGCGTTGGGTGCCAACCGGGCCGGCCAAGGCAGTGGGGTATCACGCAAAGTCCCGCGCACGCAGGCCTGCAAACGCCGCTCGAACGCGCCCTCGCCCGCAGCGACCACCACGGCCGATTCGACATGAGGATGACTGAGCAAGGCACTTTCGACTTCCGCCAACTCGATGCGATGCCCGCGAACCTTGACCTGGAAATCCTCACGGCCAAGGAACTCGATCAACCCGCTTTCAAGGTAGCGCCCCAGGTCGCCGGTGCGGTACAGCCGCTCGCCGCTGTGGGCATGCTCGATAAAACGCTCGGCGGTTTTCTCCGCGTCCCCCAGGTACCCCATGGCCAACCCCGTGCCGGCGATGAACAGCTCACCGGCAACGCCTTGCGGGCGATCGCGGCCTTGTTCGTCGAGCACCATGAAGCGTTGATTGGCCAGCGGCGCGCCGTAGGGAATGCTGCGCCATTGTGCGTCCACCTCGGTGATTGGATAGGCAATCGACCAGATCGCCGCTTCTGTCGCGCCGCCCAGGCTGATCAGTTGCAGCTTAGGCAACAACGCAGCGATCTCGGCGGGCAGGTTCAGCGGGATCCAGTCGCCGGACAGCAAGGCCAGGCGCAGGCTCTGAGGTGCCGCCGCCGGCACGGCTTGCAGGTAATGGGCAAGCATCTGCAGCTGCGCGGGCACCGAGTTCCACAGGGTCACACCATGCTCGCGGGCGCACTCGGCCCAGTGGGAGGGGTCGGCGCGGCGCCGTGCGTCGGGCAAAACCAGGGCGCCACCCACCGCAAGCAAACCGAAGATGTCGTACACCGACAGGTCGAAGCCCAGGCTGGCCAAGGCGAGTACCCGGTCTTCGGCGCCGATGGCGAAGCGCTGATTGATATCGACCACAGTGTTGAGGGCCGCCTGGTGACTGATCATCACACCCTTCGGAATCCCGGTGGAGCCGGAGGTGTAGATCACGTAGGCAAGTTGTTGCGGTGTCACCTGCGGCGTTGGCAGTTCACGTCCGGCAGTGGCTGCGGCCTGATCAACCGGTATGCACTGAGTGACTTCGGCGGGCCAGGCCAGGTCCTCGCTCAACCACGACTGGCTGAGCACCCGGCTGACCTCGGCGTTCTCAAGAATCAACGCGCGCCGCGCCATTGGCTGATTAGTGTCCAGCGGCAGGTACGCTGCGCCGGCCCGCAAGATCCCGAGTACACCGACCACCTGGTCGATACCTTTTTCCATGCACACCGCGACCCGCTCGCCGGGCTGGCAACCGCCATCCAGTAACTGCTCGGCAATCGCCTCGGCACGGGCGGCGAGTTGCGCGTAAGTGAGCTGTCGCGCGCCCTGGATCAGGGCGACACGTTGGGGTTGCGCCCGGGCCTGGCGAAAGAACGGTTCATGCAGCAAGCCTGGGGGAATCGGTTGCGCCGTCTGGTTGATCAACTCCCGCACCAGTCGCTGGGGTGCCGGCAGTTCAAGGCAATCGTCCAGGGTCCAGGCCGAAGGCTCCCGCGCCAAGCGCTTGAGCAGGCGCTCGAAGGTGTCGAACATCGCTTCCAGCATGGCCTCGTTGAACACGCCCTGGCGAATGTCCCAATTGATGAACAGGCCGTTGTCGCGCTCGCTGACCTGGCAATCGATCAACACTTGCGGGGTCTGGCTGATGCCGTGCACCAGTTCTGCGCCGGGCATAAATGCCCCGCCGCCACTTTCGCCCCCGGCGCCCAGGGTGCTGGTGAAGGCATAGGGCATCAAGGCCGCATCACGGCCTTTGCGCCGCGCCAGTTCGCGCAGTACTTCAATGCCGGAACACAGGCGGTGGTCCATGTCTTGCCACAGTCGCTCCTGCAATTGCTGGCTGCGTTCACCAAAGCTGCCGCCTTGCAGGGTCTGGACTTCCAGCAATTCCACCGAGCTGAAATCCCCCACCAGCCGATCGACCTGCGGGTGCAGCGACAGGCGATTGAGCAAGGTCAGGCTCAAGCAGAAATGCCCCTTGCGGCTCCAGCGCCCCAGGGTTTCGGCATAGCAGGAAAGAATCGCCGCCGACACACCCACGCCGGCCGCCGCTGCATTCAGGCGCAGGGCATTGAAATCCCGGGCCTCCAGGTTCAGGGCGCGGCGCTCGAAACGCGGTCCGCTGGGAGCACCCTGCATGGGCAATTCCGGAGCACCGGGCAGGCTGTCGACCCGCGCCCACCAATACTGGCGGTCACGCTGGTAACGCGGCTGTTCCCGGAACCGGCGCTCGCCCAAGACATAGTCGCGAAAACTGATGGGCGCCGCCGACGGCAAGGCTTCCCCACGGTAGACCTGCTGCAACTCGGCCAACAGCATGCGCACGCTCTGGTAGTCGCACACCAGCAGATCCACTGAGAGATGCAGGCGCGCATGTTCACGGCCCTGGCTGACGCACAACTCGATCAGCGGCCACTGCTGGGACGAGGCCTGGCGAATTTCCATGCGTTCGCGCAGAGCGGCCATTGCACGGCCGTCGTCTTCGCGCAGGTCATGCCGGGCGATCAGGTAATGCGGCACCTGGGGCAGGATTTGTTGGTAGCCGTCTTCCAGCACCACCGCCCGCAGCATGTCATGACGCGCAATCAGATGGTTCCACGCCTGCTCCAGGCGCGCCGGGTCGAGCGCCTTGAGTTCAAATTCCAGGTAACCGTGGCACGCCACCCCGCCGTAGCTGAATGCCTGGGTGCGGCCCATCAGGTAAGCGGCCTGTACGTCGGTCAGCGGAAACGGTTCGCTGCGGGCGGCCAGGTCGGCCGAGACGGTGGGCATCACCGGTTCCATCAATTGCTGCAACAACGCGTCCTTGTGTTCGCGCAATTGTTGCAGGCGGCCTTCATCCATCACTCCGGCGGGCGCCCGGTAGCGCAGGCGGCCCTGCTCTTCCCAGAGTTCCACACCCAGTGCTTCGAGGTCCTGTCGTAGTTGCTGCAGTGTCATAGCGCACCCTCCACCATTGCGTTCCGGTTGACGTGGTCCTGTTCCCGTCGGGCGACAAGCCATTGGGCCTGGCGGGCGACGGTGGCCGCGTTGAAAAAGTCCTTCAGCGACAGTTCGACGTCGAACTGCCGGGCAATACGTTCGATCAGGCGAGCGGCCAACAGGCTGTTGCCGCCGAGGGCGAAGAAGCCCTGGTTGCGACCCACCAGGGGAATGTCGAGCAATTCGCCCCAGAGCCCGGCCAACAGTTGTTCGGCTTCGCCTTGGGGCGCGTCTTCATGCTCGGGTCTGGCGCCCTGGCGTTGCTCCTGCACCAGCCACAGCAGTGCGGCGCGGTCGACCTTGCCGTTGGCGTTCAGGGGCAGTTCGGTGAGGTTCAGCCAGTGGTCCGGCAACATGTGTTCCGGCAGCCATTGGCAGAGCCACTGGCGCATGGCTTCGGCATCCGGCAGCGCGTCGCCCATCAGGGTTGCTGCCAACTGCGGGTTGGCCCCGGGCAACACCAGGGTGACGGCACGACTGACGGCCGGATGGCGTTCCAGGGCCACGTCGATCTCACTGAGTTCGATGCGGAAGCCACGGACCTTGACCTGCTGGTCCATGCGCCCGAGAAATTCGAGGTTGCCGTCGGGCCAATAACGGCCCTGATCGCCGGTGCGGTACCAGCGTTGCCCGGCGTGCTCGACGAAGCGTTGGGCACTGAGATGCGTCAGGCCCCGATAGCCCTGGGCAACCCCGGCGCCGCCGATCCACAACTCCCCCGCCACCCAGTCCGGGCAATCGCGGCCCTGGCTGTCGACGACTCGAAAGCTTTGGTTATCCAGGGGTTTGCCGTAGGGAATCGAGCGCCAGTGAGCCGGCACTTCGTCGACGTCCTGGACGTTGGACCAGATGGCAGCTTCAGTGGCGCCGCCGAGGGCGGCGAACCGGGCGCTTTCGCCGGCTGCCAATCGCAGGCGGCGTGGCAGGTCCAGCCCGACCCAGTCACCCGAGACAATCGCCAGGCGTAATCCGCTCAGGGCATTCGGCTCGCGGGCCTTGAGGGTCAGCATGTCGAGCAACGCCGGTACCGAGTTCCATAGGGTCACGCGCTGCTGGCGGATCAGCCGCAACCATTCAGACGGCTCCTTGCGCCGCGCATCCGCTGGCAGCACCACGGCGCCACCGATACTCAGCAGGCCAAACAGGTCGTACACCGACAGGTCGAAATCGAGGGCGGAAACCCCGAGCACACGGTCATCCGCGCCCACCTGGTAACGCCGGTTGATCGCGGCGACGGTGTTCAACGCCGCCTGGTGGGAAACCTCGACGCCCTTGGGTTCGCCGGTGGTGCCGGAGGTGAAAATCACATAGGCCAGTGCGTCCGGCGCCACCTCGATCGGTTGCTTCAGGGCCGTGGCCGAACGCGCCTGGGCCAGGTCCACCACTTGCAAGTCCGCCAGCCATACACCGCGATCACGGTGGGCCGCATCGGTGATCACCACCTTGGCCGCAGCGCGTTGATAGATCATGTCGCGACGGGCTGCCGGCTGTTCGATACCCACCGGCACATACACCGCGCCCGCCGCCAATATGCCAAGCACCGCGACGATTTGCGCCTGGCCTTTGGGCAAGGTGATCGACACCGTATCACCCGGTTCAATCCCCCACTGGCGCAGGGCACCTGCCACTTGCAGGGCCTGGGCCGCCAGCTCGGCGTAACTCAACTCAGCGTCCTCGGTGATCAATGCCACCCGCTGCGGGTGCACCTGCGCCTGTTGGAAAAAGCCATCGTGCAGCAAGCCTTTGTCATGGGCCCAAGGCGTGTGGTTGACCGCTGCGCGGACCTCTTGCTGGCCTTGGGGCAACGGCAGCGGCGCGGGTTGGCGCCAGTCACCGGTGCACAGCCACGCCAGCATGTCGCCATAGGCGGTGAACATTTCGTCCAGCAGGCCTTCGGGGAACAGCGCATCTACCCCGTCCCAGTTGAGCAACAGGCCATCGGGCAGCGGATAGCTCTGGTGGTCAAGCCACACTTGGGGCGTTTGCGACAAGGCCCAGCCCGGTTCGCCCAGGTGCTGCCGGCAAGTGGCGTCGACAAACGCTTCGCCAAGGTTGCAGGCAAACACTACGGGGGCGCCGCCTTGCCGGGTGCGGGACAACTCACGCAGCACTTCCACGCCGGGCCAGGCGCTGTGGGCGATGTCGCGGTGCAGTTGGCGTTGCAGGGCTTGCGCCTGCTGCGCGAAAGAACCCGCCTGGCGCTGGTCGATCTCCAGCAGCACCAGGTTGGAAAAATCCGCCAGCAGATGCGGGACGCACGGGTGCAGCTCCTGGCGGTTGAACAGCGGCACGTTCAACAGGAAATGCTGGCTGGCGCTCCAGCGGCCCAGCACTTGGGTATAGGCGCAGCACAGCACGCTGGCCAGGGTCAGGCCGTGTTGCCGGGCCTGGTCTTCCAGGGCTCGCAACTGGGCGCGGCCGAGGCGCATCGCCAGGCGACGAAAACGCGGCGGGCCGAGGGATTGCGGCTCTTGTGCCAAGGGTAGTTGCGGGCCGTCGGGCAGGTCATCCAGGCGTTGCAGCCAGTAGTCCCGCTCGCCGGCATCGCTGGTTCGGGTGGCGCCCAGGTAGTGGGCAAAATCCCACTCCAGACGTGGCAGCTGCGCCTCTTGCCCGCTGTAGATCAGCGCCAGATCCCGCAGCAGTACGCTGATACTCAGGACGTCCGCCACCAGCAAATCGATGTTCAGGTGCACCCGGCTGCGGCCGTCGGGCAAGCGGCTGAGTTGCACATCGAACACCTCGCCCTGGCGCACATCCAGGCAGCGGTGCGCCAGGCGCTCACGCAAGGCCAACTCATCCGGCCGTTCATGCACGGTCAACCCAGGCCACGGGCTGGTCGGCAGCACGCGCTGGCAAGTGGCGTTCGGGAAACAGGCGCGCAGCATGGGATGGCGTTGAGTCAGGCGCATCACCGCGCTTTCCAGGCGTTGGGCGTCGACCTGATACCCGTCCAGTTCCTGATACAGGTGACAGCCAACGCCCCCCAGCGGCATGGCCGGGTCGCGGCCAAACCAGTAAGCCTGCTGCAACGGTGTGAGGGCGAAATCGTTGTCGATGGCGACGGGCTTGAGGTGCGTCGCCTGCCCGCGACGGCGGTCGATCAGCAACCACCAGGCCTCAAGGGTCGGCAGCTCAATCAGTTCGGCAAAGCTCACCTGCACACCTTCGCGGGCGAGCAAGGCCGGCAGGCGCATCATGCTCACCGAGTCCAGGCCCTGCTCGATCAGCGAGGCATCGGACTCCAGGTCCTGGGGGGCATAGTCGAGCAACTGCGCGACACCAGCGCACAGCGCCTCGGGGCTGTGTGCGAGGCCGCCGGGTGCAGGATGAACGCATGCCAGTGATGGGTTATCGGTCATGGGGGACGGTCCTTTGGGGAACGATAGGGTCTGGGCGCAAGCGCCAGCGATTGATCGCTTCGCGCTCGTGGAACAACTCGCGGTAACGGCTGGGCGTGGCCATCAACGCGTCATGGCGGCCGACCTGGGCCAACTGGCCGTGGTCGAGCAGCAGAATCTGGTCGGCATGGGGCGCCAAGGTCGGTTTGTGGGTGACCAGCACCACCGTGTGCCGGCGGGCCAGTTGCAACAGGGTGCGATTGACCCGCGCCTCGCTGATGGCATCGAGGGCGGCGGTCGGCTCGTCCAGCAGGATCAGCGACGCGTCCTTGAGTAACACCCGCGACAACGCCAGGCATTGGCGTTCGCCGCCGGACAGGCTGACGCCCTGCTCGCCCAGCACGGTGTGCCAGCCCTGGGGCAGGCGTTCGGCGAGGCGGTCGAGGCCGGTGGCGCGGGCGGCGTGCTGCCATTGTTCTTCGCTGGCGTCGGGGCGGCCCAGCAGCAGGTTGTCCAGCAGGCTGCCCGGCAACGGCGGGCTGTCCTGGAACATCAAGGCGACCTGGGTATCTCGGGCCAGGGCCGACAGTTGCCGCAGGTCGACACCGCCGAGGTGAATCGCGCCACTGCTTACATCGCTGAAGCGCGCCAGCAGGCGCAACAGGCTGGACTTGCCGGAGCCGGACGCCCCCACCACCAGGTTCAGCGAACGCTCCTGCAACGTGAAGTCGATGCCTTGCAAGATCGCCTGGCCCTGGCGGACCAGTCCTACGTCCCGCACTTGCACGTCGTAACCCAGGGCAGGTTGGGGTTCGAGAGGTTCAGGCAACCCCGGCATCTGCAGCAGGTGGCGCAGGCGATTCAAGGCGTGGCGGGTCTGGCGCAACGTGGTGCCGAGGTTGACCAGCGCGCCCATTGGCTCCACCAGGCAGGTGGCGAGAATCGCCAGCGCCAGGAACTTCGCCGCATCGAGGGTGCCACCCAGCACGGCATACAGGCCGCATAACAGGATGGCGCTGTAGCCAGCCTGCAACACCACAGCCAAACCCAGCGCGGCGGGAAAGGTGCGCCAGTGGGCGTGACGTTGTGCCTGTTGCTGCTGGGCCAGGGCCTCGGTGAGCAGGTCGAAGCCTTGCTCGGTGCGCCCGCTGGAGCGCAGCAACGGTTGCTGGCGCAGAAACTCCATCACCCGGGCCGCCGCTTCATTGGCTGCGGCTTCGCTCAGTACTTCAGCTTGCCCGCCCCAGCGCACGCCCCAGTGGTACACCAGCACCAGCAACGGCAACGCGGCCAGTGCCGCCAACGCCATGGAGCGGTCGTAGAAAAACAGCGCCAGCAGGAGTGCCAAAGGCGTCAACAGCGCATTGGCCATTGGCTGCAAAAGGTGCGCCGGGGTGCTCATGATTTGCAGCACGGTGTGAGTCACCAGGCGATTCAGTTCAGCGCTGCGCCGCTCCACAAACCATTCCAGCGGCAGTTGCACCAGCTTGTCACCAATGCGTCGGTTCAACGCCTGGGCTGCTTCGGCACCGGCGCGATAGCCCGCCAGCTGGGCATACCGGCGCAGCCAGAGGCACAACAAGGCCATGCCGGTGAAACCGATGGCCCAGGCCCAAGGGGTGGTGTTTCCGAACCACTGGGCAAAGGCCATCGGCAACAACGCCAACGCTGCGCCCTGGGCCAACGCACTCAAAGCCATCGCGATCAGCGCACGCCGCAACAAGCCGGCTTCACGGGGTTGCAGGCTGCGTAACAGCGCGCGAATCATGCCCGTGCCCTCTTCAGTGCGGCCGCCGAAAACTGCTCAGCGGCCCACAGCCCGGCGTAAGTGCCCTGCTGGTCCAGCAAGCCGTGATGCGTACCGCGCTCGACAATCCGCCCGCCTTGCAGCACGACGATCTGGTCGGCGTCCTGGATGCTGCTCAAGCGGTGGGCGATTACCAGCACCGTGCGGCCACGGGCCAAGCGAGACAGCGCCTGCTGGATCGCGGCTTCGGATTCAGGATCACTGGCGGCGGTGGCTTCATCGAGAATCAGGATCGGCGCTTCACTGAGCATCGCCCGGGCAATGCCCAGGCGTTGCACTTCACCGCCGGACAGCTGCACGCCGGCTCCGAGGACGGTGTGATAACCCTGGGGTAGCGCGAGGATGCGCTGGTGAATCTGCGCGGCCCGGGCGGCGGCTTCCACCTCGATTTGCGTGGCGTCGGGGCGCGCCAGGCGCAGGTTGTCGAGGACGCTGGTGCGCAGCAGACGCACATCCTGGAACACAAAGGCGACCTGGCGATACAAGGTGGCGCTGTGCATGTCCCGCAGGTCGACACCACCGATACGGATCGCGCCGGCACTCACGTCGGCAAAGCGCGCAAGCAAGGTGGCCAGGGTGGACTTGCCGGCACCTGAATCCCCCACCAAGGCAGTGAGCGTGCCGGGCGGTAGATCCAGGTCAATGTCATGCAGCACCTGCGTGCCGTCGGGGTAGCGAAAGTCCACGCCTTCAAAGCTCACCTGGCGGCCTTTGGGCTCGCGGGATTCGCGAGGTTGCGGCAACGTCGCGCTGTTGAGCACGGTGGCGATACGGCTGGCGGCCATGCGGCCCTGCACCAGTGCATCGGCGCCATGCCCGATGGCCGCAACCGGCGCTGCCAGGGCTGGCCCCAGCAGCAGGAACGGCAGCAGTTGCACCGGCATCAGCCAACCGCAAGCCACCAGCGACGCACCGCCCAACAGCACCAGGGCCAGCACCAGCAACGGCGAAAGCAGCACCTCGACACTCGCCCCAAGCCCGGCCCAGCGTTGGGCCCAGCAGGAAAAGAAACTGGCGAAACGTTCCACCGCACCGAAGAACTTTGACTGCACCCGATCGGCCCGGCCGAATGACTTGACCATGGCGATGCTCTGCACAAATTGCTGGGTGGCCAGGGACAGGTTGCCCAGCGCGGCGCCCAGTGCCTTCTGGTCATCCCGATAAGCCTGGGAGCGC
Source organism: Pseudomonas sp. LBUM1641 (assembly GCF_059716235.1). Classification (NCBI taxonomy): domain Bacteria; kingdom Pseudomonadati; phylum Pseudomonadota; class Gammaproteobacteria; order Pseudomonadales; family Pseudomonadaceae; genus Pseudomonas; species Pseudomonas sp. LBUM1641. The sequence goes on along the minus strand of NZ_CP166815.1, from coordinate 3,478,081 downwards.
AAGGCTCGCAGTCGCCACAGCGCCAGCGCTGGAGGCAGCAGCACCACAACGGTCATCGGCACACTCACCGTCAGCAGGTACAACAGGCACGCCAGAGGCGCCACCAATGCGGCGGCGAGGTTGTTTGGCAGGTGCGCCACCAGTTGATGCAGCGCACCTACGTCGTCGAGCAAAACACGGTCGACTTTTTGCCCACCACGGGCGCTGAACCAAGCCAGCGGAACCCGCGCCAAATGCGCGGCCAGCCGTTGGCGAACCTGGCGTTGCAGGTCACTGTCGGCCAGGTGGGTCATCTGCAAGGCAGCAGCCAGCCCGAGCATGCGCAACAGCAAAGCGCCGGCACCGGCCAACAACCACCAGAACCCATCGTGCAGATCGAGTTTTCCGTCCAGCAACAACGGCGCCAGTTCCGCCACCGCGATCAACGGCAGCAGGCCGATCAGGGTCGCCATGGCTTGCAGCAGCATGGCGCCGATCAGCCGGCCACGTACAGGCGCGAGCAGTTCACGCAGCGAGTCTTGATCAGCCACGGGCGGCGCTTCCCTCAGGTTTTTTTGCCCCGAAATACAACTGCTGGATAGCCTCCCGCAGGTGCTTGCGGCTGACCTTGCCCACGCCGGTTTGCGGGAAACCGGGGATAAATTCGAAGCGGTCCGGCAGCTTGAAGGCCGCCAACCCTTGCTCACGCAGATGGCGCAGCAGTTCCGGCGGGCGCGGTGCCGTGCCACGGGGAATCACGAAGGCGCAGGTGCGTTCGCCGAGGTAGGCGTCCGGCATCGCCACCAAGGCCACATCGGCGACGGCAGAATGGCTGAGCAGGAGGTTTTCGACTTCTTCGGCGGCAATTTTTTCGCCGCCGCGGTTGATCACGTCCTTGTCGCGACCTTCGACCATCAGGTAGCCGTCGTCGGTGAGCATTACCCGGTCGCCGGTGCGGTAGAAACCGTCGGCGGTAAACGCCTGGGCGTTGTGCGCGGGATGCCGGTAGTAACCGCGAATCGTGTACGGCCCACGGGTCAGCAACTGGCCGACCTGGCCCTGCGGCACGTCCTGTTCGTTGTCGTCCACCACCCGGATTTCGTCGGCCGGGGACATTGGCTGGCCTTGCGTGTGCAAGACCCGTTGTGGCGGGTCGTTGGGATCGGTGTAGCAAATCAGCCCTTCGGCCATGCCGAACACTTGCTGCAGGCGACAGCCAAGGGTGGGCGCCACACGGCGTGCCGCTTCAAAGCTCAGCTTGGCGCCGCCCACTTGCAGCAACTGCAAGCCCGGCAGGCCATGCCCGCGCGCCTGGGCAGCGTCCAGCCAGACCAGCACCAGTGGCGGCACCAGCGCGGTATGGGTCACGCGTTCATGCTCGATCAGGGCGAAGCAGGTTTCGGCGCTTGGCGAGGCGCTCAACACCACGCGGCCGCCCATCAGCAAGGTGCCCATGAACCCCGGGCAGCACATGGGAAAGTTATGGGCCATGGGCAGCGCGGCGAGGTACACCGTGGCGTCGGTCAGGCCGCAACGTTCGGCGCTGGTCCGCACGTTGTAGAGGTATTCATTGTGGCGACGCGGGATCAGTTTCGGCACGCCGGTGGAGCCACCGGACAACTGGAAACACGCGACGGCATCCGCGGGCGGCGCAGAAAAGGTTGGCTGCGGGTCGTCCAGATAAAGGTCTTCGAGCGCGATGAATTCTTCAGCCTCACCGGCCACGATCACCCACGCAAGGTCGCCATGGGCCGCCTTCAAGCCACGGGCCATGCCGCGATAATCAAAGCCTGCCGTGACGTCAGCGCAGAGGTATGCCTTGGCCTGGGCAAACTCACAGAAGCGGCCGATTTCCAGATGACGATGGGCCGGTAAAGCAAAGATTGGCCGTACGCCGAGGCGATACAGAGCGAAGCACACTTCGACAAAACCCACGCAGTTCGGCAGTTGCACCACCACGTTGTCCCCTGCCATCAACCCCAGCCGGGAGAACCCGCTGGCCAGTTGATCGACCCGTTGATCCAGTTGGCGATAGCTCACCCGCAGCGTTCCATAGGTGATCGCTTCACGCTCGCCAAAGGTGCGGGCGGCGTTGCGCAGCAGGTCGCCAAAGGTCTCGTCGCGCCAATAGCCGGCGTCGCGGTAGCGTTGGGCAAACGCTTCGGGCCAATCGGGGCAGTCGTCAATGAAAGTCATGGGGTCTCCAGAGTTTTTTTCGGCAATAAGGGGCCGATGCCGTGAACAAAAGGCCTGCGGGACAAAGGTGAAAAGGCTAGGGAGAATGCGTCATTGAGCGGTTCATCCATGAGTCGCCAAGGGCTGCGGAAATGAGAGTGATTATTAATAGGCAAAAGCCGCAGCACGGCAACCGGCAGGACATTCGTTTGCGCGGCTTTTTCTTTTGATTGCGCTACAGCGTGAGTTTCTGCGGCCTGCAGCGATGAGGCGTGGTCCGGGCTTTCGGCTAAAGGATAATCATTCTTAATTACAGGTAGGAAATTTCCTGCTAGCGTATGCCCCTCTTTTCCGGTTCACAGGGAGTCCGCCATGCTCAGCCCACACGCTGCGCCGCTACCGACCCAAAGGGATTTCACCCTCAACTTTCCCAACACCTTGAACACGGGTGCCGCCACCGTCGTGCCGGAAATCACCCTGTCCGCCGGGACCGTGTTGATGGACAGCCAGATGTGGATGCAAGAGCCGCTGTGGCAAGGTTTGAAGATCATCCTGGTGCTCAGCGGCCAACTCAATTGCCGGGTCGAAGGCCAGCAGGAAGTGGAGATTCGCGGGCCGACCCTGTGTGCCGTGGCCAATCAGGGTGAACATTGCGGCGACCACTTGTTCGCCAGCGGCGTGCCGGTGCGCTACACCACCGTGCAATTGGATTTCCCGTCGATTCGCAGCGTTGGCCTGGAGCCTGAACGCCTGCTGGATAAACGCGGCGGCGGGCCGATGATGTTCTGTCAGCCCGCGAGCAAACCGTTGCTCGCCCTTGCCCAACAGATTTTCACCTGCCCGTTGCAGGGCCCTGCCCGCTCCTTCTATCTGGGCGGCAAGGCCCTGGAGCTGACAGCACTGGGGGTGGAAGGCATCCTCGCGCAAACCGAGTCGCGCCCGGTGCAGGAATCCCATTGCAACTCAGCGGACATCGAACGCATTCATGCCGCCCGCGACCTGCTGCTCGGTTCGTTGCAGGCTTCGCCGTCATTGGCCGAGCTGTCTCGCGCAGTCGGCCTTAACCCACGCAAATTGACGGCGGGCTTTCGTCAGGTATTCGGCACCAGTGTCTACGTGTACTTGCAGGAACAGCGCCTGGCCGAAGCCTATCGCCTGCTCGCCAGCGGCGAGACCAATGTGTCCAGCGCCGCGTACCGCGTGGGTTACAGCCCGGCGCATTTCTCCACGGCGTTTCGCAAGCGTTTCGGGGTTTCGCCCAAGGCGTTGCGCTGAGGGTTTTGCGAAAGTTCCTGCCCCGCCCCGCAAACGAAAGAAATGGTCGCTCGACCCAAAGCAATAGCCCTGCGTCACACCACCTAGATGAGATACGTTTGCATTCGCATTGAACACCTCATCATGGAGTGAAGCATGGGCACCCGCGTTCTGTACCGAGACACCCCAGGTTTGCCAATCGATACCGCAGTCCCGCACTTGAAAACCAGTCGCAAGCCCTTGGCAACCTTGGTCCATGGCCTGGCCCTGGGCCTGTCGCTGACCCAGATGAGCCATGTGCTGGCCGCCGAGGCGGACACCGATCACGCCCTGGTGCTCGACAGCAGCGTGGTCACCGGCGCCCAGGCCGACAGCCCCACCGGGCAGCAGGCCGGCTACGTGGCCAAGCGCAGCCTCAGCGGGACCAAGACCGACACGGCCCTGAATGAAATTCCCCAATCGATTTCGGTGGTCACCCGCGACCAAATGGACGCGCAGCAAGTGCAATCGGTGACTGAAGCGTTGCGCTACACCGCCGGCGTACAGGCCAACACCACCGCCGCCAGCCAGCGCTTCGACAACCTGTCGATTCGCGGCTTTGACGTGACCAGCACCGGCATGTTGCGCGATGGTCTGCGCGGCACCACCTCCCAGGCCTGGCCAAAAGCTGAAGCTTATGGCCTGGAACGCATCGACGTGCTCAAGGGCCCGGCCTCGGTACTGTTCGGCCAGAACGCACCGGGCGGTGTGGTCAACCAGATCACCAAGCGGCCCCTGGACCAACCGTTCCATGAGGTGCAGGTCCAGGGCGGCAGTTTCGACCGCGCCCAGGGCCAGTTCGATTTCAGCGGGCCACTGGATGACCAGGGCCAGTTTCTCTATCGCCTGGTGGGCCTGGAGCGCAGCAGCGGTACCCAGTTCGATCACATCAAGGACGACAAAACCTTCATCGCGCCGTCGTTTACCTGGCGGCCGAACGACGACACCAGCCTGACCGTCCTGGCTGACTATTCCGAGGACGAGTTCGGCGCGCCACGGGTGTTCCTGCCGACGGTGGGCACGCTCAAGCCGAACCCGAATGGCAAGGTCAAACACAACGTCTTTCTAGACGAGCCGGGGCTGGACAATGGCCGCACGCAATACTCGCTGGGCTACCTGTTGGAGCACCGGATCAACGATGTGTGGAGCCTGAATTCCAGCGCACGTTATGGCCACGTCAACCTGCTGACCAACACCGCCAGCGGCATGTCCTTGGCGCCGGACCTGCGCACCTTGAACCGGGCGGCCTACCGCTTCCGCATCGTCGGCGACGTGTACTCCCTGGACAACAACGCCCAGGCTCGCTGGAACCTTGGCGAGGTGCAGATGGTGTCGCTGCTGGGGGTCGATTACCGGCGCACCCGTGAAGACTATTACCTCAACGGCGGCGCGGCATCGTCGATCGATATCTACAACCCGGTGCACGGGGGTGTGTTCGCGCCGAACACGCCATTCGCGAGCACCTTGCAGCGCGCCGACCAGACCGGGCTCTACGCCCAGCAGCAGATGACCTTCAACGACCGCTGGGTACTGACCGTCGGCGGTCGCCAGGATCATTCGAGTGCGCGCACCGACAACCGCCTGACCGACACCGGGCAGAAGCAGGACGACAACAAGTTCACCTACCGTGCAGGCCTGGTTTACCTGGCCGACAACGGCCTGTCGCCGTACATCAGCTATGCCACCTCGTTCGACCCGGTGCTCGGCACTGATTTCTACGGCACCAGCTTCAAACCGAGCACCGCCAAACAGTCGGAAGTCGGCATCAAGTACCAGCCGCCCGGGATCGACAGCTATATCACCCTGTCGCTGTTCGACCTGACCCAGCAGAACGTCAAGACCACCGACCCGAGCAACCCGCGGAACAGCGTGCAGACCGGTGAGGTCAACGTGCGCGGCGTGGAGCTGGAAGGCAAGGCCAGCCTCGCCAAGGGCCTGGACCTGCTGGCAACCCTGACCTACAACGACGCCGAAGTCAGCAAGAGCAACAACCCGCTGGAAAAGGGCAACCGCCCCACCGATACCCCGGAAAAAATGGCCTCGCTGTGGGCCGATTACACCCTGCCCTTTGGCCCGCTCACCGGGCTCGGATTTGGCGTTGGCGTACGCTATATCGGTTCCACCGAGGCCGATGCTGCCAACACTGTGAGTGTGCCCTCCTACACCTTGCTCGACGCGGCGGTGCACTACGATTTCGACAAGCTGATCCCGGCGGCCAAGGGCCTGCGCCTGGCGGTGAATGCCACCAACCTGACCGACAAGCACTATTACGAAGGCTGCTCCCTCTCCAGTTGCAGTGCCGGGTATGACCGCAGTGTCATCGCCAGTCTGCGCTATCGCTGGTAACCGCCATGCGTGGGTGGTGGCTTCGCGTGCATCGATGGCTGGCGCTGAGCGTCGGCCTGCTGCTGGCCTTGATTGGCTTGAGTGGTGCGCTGCTGGAACTCAAGGGGCCGATCCTGCGCTGGGAGGTCGGCAGCCAGGCCTTGGACCTGGCTCCAGGTGAACACGGCGCACTGCTGGATGACGCGCAGTGGATCAGCACGGCAATGAGTGCCTACCCACAATTCCAGAAAGTCTTTGGCGCCGCAAAACCGCGCCAGGGTTTCCTGGAGTCGGACAACGCGATCGTCTTCGGTGCCCTTAAGGATCGGCCCGGCATCGGCATTGCGATGATCGATCCCTACAGCGCCGAGCCACGGGCATTCTTTGTGTTCGATGACCTGTGGCTGGCGAAGCTGGTGGCGCTGCACCGAGCACTGCTGTTGCCGCCGCCCATTGGCGCCATCGCCCTGTTTGCCTGTGGCCTGGTGCTGCTGGGCTCGGTGGGCAGCGGCCTGTACCTGTGGTGGCCGGGGCGGCGCAGCTGGTGGAAAGCCGCCAGCTTGCGCCCGGGCAGCCAGGGCCTGCGCCGACTGCGGGAATGGCATAACGTCGCAGCCGCCTGGCTGTGCCTGCCGCTGGCGGTGATTGCCGGCAGCGGCGCCTGGCTGGCCCGGCCCGATTGGTTCTTCGCCAACCCCGCCGCGATCAAACCGCTGTTCTCCGCCGCCCACGGCCACCTGTTGCTCGGCTTGCCCGGCGCGGCCCTGGCCTTTCTCTGCGGCCTGGCATTGCCGCTGCTCTATCTCACCGGGCTGTTGTTGTGGTGGCGCAAACGCGTCCGCCACGTGCGCCCAACTGTTCAAGGAAATCGTTCATGAAACACCCTCTGTTGTTGCAACGCGGCCTGCTGCTCGGTCTTGGCCTGTTGATGAGCGGCCTGGCCTGCGCCCACACCGTCACCGACCTGGCGGGGCGCAAGGTCGACGTACCGGACAAGGTCTCGCATATCCTGCTGGGCGAAGGCCGGATGATCTACTCGCTGTCGCTCCTTGAAGGCAAGAACCCGTTTACCCGCGTCGCCGGCTGGCAAGGGGATTTTCGCGGCCTGGACGTGCAGGGTTACGCCGCGTTCCAGAAGCACTTTCCTGAAGCCGACAACGTACCGTTGGTAGGCGGTACCTCCGCCGAGACCTTCAGTGTGGAAAAAGCCCTGGCAGTACACCCGGACCTGGCGATCATGGCCTTGAGCGGTGGCCATGGCCCGAGCCCCGACAGCGAGGCGGTCAAGCAGCTGGAAGCGGCCGGCGTGGCGGTGATTTTCGTCGACTTCAGCGACCACCCGCTGAGCAACACGGTGCCGAGCATGCGCCTGCTGGGCAAGGCCCTGGACCGTAATCAACAAGCCGAGGACTACATCGCGTTTTACCAGGCCTCGCTGGCCAAGGTCACCGATACCCTGGCCAAGGCCGGGACGGTAAAACGGCCGAAGATCTTCATCGACATGCTGGCCGGCCTGCAGGATTGCTGTGGTTCGCCGGGCACCGGCAACTTCGGGGAAATGATCAAGCTCGCGGGTGGCCAGAACATCGCCGACGGGCGTATTCCCGGCCCGATCGGCACATTGAACGTCGAGTACATCCTGTCCAGCGACCCGGATGTGTACGTCGCCACCGGCGTGTTCGGCCACGGCCAGGGCGGTGTGACCCTCGGCTATTCGGCCACGCCGCAGCAGGCCAACGACAGTCTCAAGCAAGTGTCCCAGCGCGCGCCGCTGAATGAACTGCGGGCGGTACGTGAAGGCAATGTGCATGGCCTCTGGCATATTTTCTATGACTCGCCGGAACACTTGATCGCGGTGCAGGCCCTGGCCAAGTGGCTGCACCCTGAGTTGTTCGCCGACCTCGATCCGGAACAGACCCGAGCCGAACTGTACCGGCGCTTTATGCCGATTCCCGCCAGCGGCGTATTCACCACGAGCCTTGTGCCATGACGCAGGTGCAAGCCTGTGCGAGCGCCGATGGCGCAGGTGAGCGCTATCGCCACCGCCATGGACGACGGGTATTGCTGCTGTCGGCGCTGGCGTTGGCATTGGTGGTTTCCCTGGCGGTGGACATCACCACCGGGCCTTCCGGCATGAGCCTGACGCGCCTGTTGCAAGTGCTGTGGGACCCGGCTTCGATGCCCCGGGTGGAGGCGGTGATCGTATGGAACGTGCGCCTGCCCTACGCGTTGATGGCGGTACTGGTGGGCGCGGCACTGGCTCTGGCCGGCGCCGAAATGCAGACGGTGCTGGATAACCCGCTGGCCAGCCCGTTCACCCTCGGCGTTTCCGCCGCCGCTGCCTTCGGCGCAGCTCTGGCCATTGTGCTCGGGCTGGGCATTCCTGGCGTGCCGGCGCAGTACCTGATTTCGGCCAACGCCTTTCTGTTCGCGCTGGCATCGGTGGCATTGCTGTATCTGTTGGCACGCTGGCGTGGGTTTGGTGTGGAGAGCCTGGTGCTGTTCGGGATTGCCCTGGTGTTTGCGTTCAATGCGCTGGTGGCACTGCTGCAGTTTGTGGCGAGCCAGGACAGCCTTCAGCAACTGGTGTTCTGGACCCTGGGCAGCCTGGCCCGGGCGTCCTGGGAAAAGCTCGCGATCCTCGCCGCAGCGCTGCTGCTGTGCCTGCCGTTTTCCCTGCGTCAGAGTTGGGCGTTGACTGCCTTGACCCTGGGCGAGGAACGCGCCCGCAGTTTCGGGATTGATGTCGGCCGCCTGCGGGTGCTGTCGTTGCTGCGCATCAGCCTGCTGTCGGCGCTGGCGGTTTCGTTCGTCGGCACCATCGGTTTTATCGGGCTGATTGCTCCGCATATCGCGCGGCTGTTGGTCGGTGAAGATCACCGCTTGTTCCTGCCAGCGAGCGTGCTCAGCGGTGGCTTGATCCTGTCGATGGCGTCGATTGCCAGCAAGGCGCTGATGCCCGGCGTGTTGATTCCGGTGGGGATTGTCACCGCACTGGTGGGGATTCCGTTTTTCATGGCGATTGTGATGCGTAACCGCCGAGGTGCCCTGTGACCGGATTAAGCACACAAGCATTGAGCATGCACTACGGCAGTCGCAGCGTACTGCAGGACATTCACCTGCCGGCGTTACTGCCCGGCACCATCACCGCGCTGATCGGCCCCAACGCTGCCGGCAAGTCGACCTTGTTACGTGGCATCGCCGGGCTGCACAAGGCGCACGGCCAGATCTGGCTGGCGGGTGTCGATCTCAATCGCCTGCCGCAAGTCGAGCGCGCGCAACAAGTGGTGTACCTGCCCCAGAGTCTCCCGGAACGCACGCGCCTGTGCGCCTTCGAAGCGGTACTGAGTGCGGCCATGGCCGGCCATCGCGGCGCGGGTTTTGCGCCTGGGCGGCCGAGCCCGGCGGTGCTCAAGGGAGTGGAAAAAATCCTCGCCGACCTCGACCTGACCGCCCTCGCCGACCGCCCGATCGATGCGCTATCCGGTGGCCAGCGCCAACTGGTGGGCCTGGCCCAGGCCCTGGTGCGCCAGCCTCGGGTATTGCTGCTGGACGAACCCACCAGCGCCCTGGACCTGTATCACCAGTGCCAGGTGGTGGAAGCCATCACCCAGGCCACCCGCGAACGCAACCTGATCACCCTGGTGGTGGTGCACGACATCAACCTCGCCCTGGGCTTCAGTGATCAGGTGGTGGTGTTGCACAACGGTCAGTTGGCCGCTGCCGGGCCACCGCAAGTGGTGATCAATCAGGCGTTGCTGAAAAACGTTTATGGTGTGAGTGGCCGCCTGGAACAGGTGCATGGCCGCCCGCTGGTGATGGTGGATGCACGACTGCCCTTTTCTCCTGCCCTTGGATAACCGATGAACAGCTCCCAAGACGCTGCACTCGCGACTTTGCACACTGACCGCCCGTTCAACCTGAGGCCGCTGCTGTTGGCCAACATGGCCTGCACCATGGCGATGATGGCGTTTGTCTCGCTGATTGGCCCGATCGCACGGGTGCTTGGCCTGGCCACCTGGCAGGCAGGTGCGGCGGTCACCGTGTCCGGGGTGATCTGGATGCTTCTGGCTCGTCCATGGGGCCAGGCCAGTGACCGACTGGGCCGGCGCCGTGTGCTGCTGCTGGGCACCGGTGGTTTCACCCTCGCCTACTGGGCGCTGTGCGTGTTTATCGATGCGTCCCTGCAACTGCTGCCGTCGGCCATGTTGGCGTTTATCGGGTTGATTCTGGGGCGTGGCCTGATCGGCGTGTTCTACGCTGCGATACCGGTGGGCGGCTATGCGCTGGTGGCCGACAACATCGAGCCTGAGCACCGCGCCAAGGCCATGGCTTCCCTCGGCGCCGCCAACGCCTGCGGCCTGGTGCTGGGCCCGGCGATTGCGGCGCTGTTGGCGCGTCACAGCCTGAGCCTGCCGTTTTATGCGATGGCGGTGTTACCGCTGTTGGGCTTCTTGTTGCTGCTGGCCAAATTGCCGCGCCAGGAGCTGCACCTCAAACAGCCGCCCAAGCCGGTCAACCTCTCGGACCCACGCCTGCGTCGCCCGCTGGTGGTGGCGTTTGTCGCGATGCTGTGTGTGTCGATTGCGCAGATAACCGTGGGCTTTTTCGCGTTGGATCGCCTGAAGATGAACCCGGCCGATGCGGCACAAACCGCCGGTATCGCCCTGACCATGGTCGGGCTGGCGTTGATCTGTTCGCAACTGGTGGTGCGCAAACTGGAATGGCCGCCGCTGCGGATGATTCGTGTGGGCGCAGTGGTCTCGGCGCTGGGCTTTGCCGGCAGCATGTTCGCTGACACGGCCTGGATCCTGTGGCTGTGCTTTTTTGTGTCCGCGGCCGGCATGGGCTGGATCTTCCCATCCTTCGCAGCGCTGGCGGCGAATGCGGTGGATGCGTCGGAGCAAGGCGCCACGGCGGGTTCGGTGGGTGCGGCCCAAGGCCTGGGCGTGGTGGTCGGGCCGTTGGCCGGGACCTTGATCTACGCGATCGAGCCGCGCCTGCCCTACCTGGTGGCGGCAGCGCTGCTGCTGTTGATCGCGTGCTGGCCGGCGGCAAGGCAACCGGCCTGAGGTTTACAGAATGCGGTAGAGCAGGCGCTCGATCCGCACCCGGCTGACCCGACGCAAAAACTTGCCGACGGCCGCCGGATACTCAACCAGGGTTTCCAGTTGCTGGTAGCGTTCAATCCGCGAGGTGTGCTGGAAAATCTCCGCAAGCTCGGTGCGCCGAGGCCCTACCCATTCACCCTTCGGATCATCGATCAGCAAGGCGTTTTCCAGGTCGAGGCGAAACGCTCGCGGGTTGATGTTGTTGCCGGTCAGCAAGGTGTAGCGCTGGTCGACCCACATGCCCTTGAGGTGGTAGGTGTTGTCGCCGTCGCGCCACAGGTGCAGGTTCAACTGGCCGCTGTCGATCATGCGCTGGTGGCGCTTGGCGAAGCGACGCAGGCTGATTTCGTAGAGATACGGCAGCGCGGCAATAACCTTGAACGGCTCGCTCGGCGGGATGTAGAAGTCGTTGGCGGTCTTGTCACCGACGATGATGTCGATCTTCACCCCGCGCGCCAGGGCGCGGTTGATTTCCCGGGTCACCGGCAGCGGCAGGTTGAAGTACGGCGTACAGATAGTCAGCTGGTGCTGGGCACTGGCGATCAGCTCGCAGATCACCCGGCTCAGGGGGTTGTTCTTGCACACGCCGAGCAACGGGCTGACCGTCAGGTTGCCGTTTGGCAACTGCCCGGCCGTGGTGTCATACACCGCGTGCTTCAGCCGGCTGCGCAGGTCGCCGATGTCGTTACGCAGGCTGCGGGTGGTCGGCGGGTTGGGCAGGTCCAGCCGATGCACGGCCTTGGACGCCACCAGGCCGTGCTCCACCAGGTGCTGCATCGAGTCGGCCAGCGCCTTGTTGTGGATCAGGTGGTAACGGTCATAACGGTATTTGTCGAACTTGTGCAGGTACACGTTGTTCAGGCTGGCGCCGCTGTACAGCACGCTGTCATCGATCACGAAGCCCTTGAGGTGCAGCACGCCGAACAGTTCGCGGGTTTGCACCGGCACGCCGTACACCGGCACTTCGGTGCTGTGGGACTGGGTCATGGCCTGGTACCAGGCGCTGTTGCCCGGTTGCTTGCCAGCCCCGATCAAACCGCGCTGGGCCCGCAGCGAGTCGACCACCACCACGATATCCAGCCCGGGCCGTGCCGCCTTCGCAGCGTGCAACGCGTCGTAGATCTCTTGCCCGGCCTCATCCTGCTGCAGGTACAGCGCCACGATGTAGATACGCTGGGTGGCCTGGGAGATTTTCTCCAGCAGGCAACGGCGGTACTCGGCCGCACCGGACAGCACGTCGATGGCGTCGGGGGTGAGGGGAAAACCGCGCAGCTTGGGCAACAGGGAACGTTTGAATAACGACGGCATAGGGCTCGCAATGGGTCGAATCCGAAGGACTCGAGAGCTTACACCATGGGGTGGCTCAGGTCTTCCCGCCCAGGGTTAAAAATAATTAATTGACCAAGGAGAACGATCGTTCTACTGTAGTTCGCATGAACGATATCACTCGCGACATTATCCTCGACGTTACCGAAAAGTTGATCTACCGTAATGGCATCGCTGCCACCGGCATGGATCTTCTGGTGAAAACAGCCGGTGTCTCCAGAAAGAGCGTCTACCGCTACTTTGCCAACAAGGACGAACTGATCATTGCCGCCCTGCAACGCCGCGACGAGCGCTGGATGCAGTGGCTGCGTACCGAAGTTGAGCGCCACACCACCAGCGGCGAGCGCCTGCTGGGCGTGTTCAGCGCCTTGAAGACCTGGTTTGGCTCCGATGACTTTCGCGGCTGCGCCTTCATCAACACCAGCGGCGAAACCGGCGACTCGCAAGACCCGGTGCGCCTGCTGGCCAAGGCCCATAAACAGAAATTGTTCGAGTACGCCCTCGAACTTTGCCAAGCACATGGCACCTCCGACCCGGGACGCCAGGCCGCGCACCTGCTGATCCTGATTGATGGCGCCATTACCGTAGCCCTGGTCATGGGCGACTCAACCGCTGCCGATAACGCGCAATTCATGGCGCGAACTTTATTGCAACTTTGACCTGACTTTTAAACCTGTTAAGGAGCCGTCCCATGTCATCCAACGCAGAAATACGCCCGCCGTTGCCGCCATTCACCCGTGCGTCGGCCATTGAAAAAGTTCGCCTGGCCGAGGACGGCTGGAACTCCCGCGACCCGCAACGGGTATCCCTGGCGTATACCCTGGATACCCAATGGCGTAACCGCGCCGAGTTCGCCCATAACCGCGAAGAAGCCAAAGGTTTCCTGATCCGCAAATGGGCCAAGGAACTGGATTATCGGTTGATCAAGGAGTTGTGGGCGTTTACTGGCAATCGCATCGCGGTGCGTTACGCCTATGAATGGCATGACGACTCCGGCAACTGGTTCCGCTCCTACGGCAACGAGAACTGGGAGTTTGATGAGAATGGCTTGATGGCGAACCGGTTCGCCTGCATCAACGACATGCCGATCAAGGAAAGCGAGCGCAAGTTCCACTGGCCGCTGGGACGGCGTCCGGATGAGCACCCGGGGTTGTCAGAGCTGGGGTTGTAAACAACAACCTGTAGGAGCGAGCTTGCTCGCGAGGGACGTTAACGATAACGCGGGAAGCCTGGCAACCCGCGTCGTCCTCAGGTTTTTCGCGAGCAAGCTCGCTCCTACAGTTGAACGGTTGTCAGTCCTGGTTCAGGCCTACCCGATACAACACGCCGTTATCTTCATCTGTCAGCACATACAGGTAGCCATCCGGCCCCTGACGCACATCGCGGATCCGCGCTTTCAAACCGCCCAGCAGCCGCTCTTCGTGGATGACCTTGTCACCGTCGAATTGCAAGCGAATCAACTCCTGGCTCACCAGTGCGCCAATAAACACGTTGTGCTGCCAAGCCTTGAAGCGGTCGGCGTCGTAGAACGCCATGCCGGTGACGCCTGGTGATTTCTCCCATACGTGATGCGGTGCAACGGTGCCTTCGGCGGTCTTGCCCTTGGCCTCGGGAATCGGCGTCAGGGAATAGTTGATGCCGTGGGTCGCCAGCGGCCAGCCGTAGTTTTTCCCACGCTCGATGATGTTGATCTCATCCCCGCCACGCGGGCCGTGCTCGTTTTCCCAGAGGGTGCCGCTCCACGGGTTCAGCGCCGCGCCCTGGGGGTTACGCTGGCCGTAGGACCAGATTTCCGGCCTCACACCTTCCTGGCCGACGAAGGGGTTGTCTTCGGGTATACGGCCATCCGGGAAGATCCGCACGACTTTGCCTTGCAGCTTGTCGAGGTCCTGGGCGGTGGGTCGGTCGTTGTTTTCTCCCAGGGTCACGAACAGGTAACCATCGCGGTCAAACACCAGCCGTGAGCCGAAGTGGTTGCCCGTGGACAGCTTGGGCTCCTGGCGCAGGATCACCTTGAAGTCCTGCAGGCCACTCAGGTCATCGCTCAAGCGTCCGCGCCCGACGGCGGTGCCGGCAGTGCCGTTCTTGCCCCCGCCTTCGGCGTAGGACAAGTACACCAGGCGGTCCTCCTTGAAGTCCGGTGACAACACCACGTCCAGCAAACCGCCCTGCCCTTTGGCAAACACTTCAGGCACGCCCGTCAGGGGCGCGGACAGTTTGCCGTCCGGGCTGACAAACCGCAGGTTGCCGGGACGCTCGGTGACCAGGAAGCCTTTTTTGTCCGGCAGGAAGGCCACGGCCCAGGGATGATCCAGGCCCTTGGCAATCGGGGTGACAGTGATACTCCCCTGCTCGCTGGGGAACTGTTGGGTGTCGGCCGCCGAAACGGGCAGCGTCAGGGGCAGCAGGGCAGCGGCGCAGAAGGTCGCCAGGAGGGTTTTGCGTAGAAACATACGGTGGGTTTCCTTGTCGTTTTTACACACTCAATCGCCGCGATTGCCATTGGCGTCGCGAGTGGGAGCTTTGGGCTGGATGGCCGGCGGGGTCTGTCGGCTGTCGCGGCGCTGGACGCTATTGCCGATGCCGCCGTTTTGCAGGGTCGGTGGCCGCTGCGCCGGTGGAATGTAGGTACCCCGCGCAGCTGGCGCGTTGGGCTGGGTACCCTGCATGCTGTTGGGGTTGGCCTGGTGAATCGGGCCGTTGTAGGGGTTGTTGCTGCTGCCAGGCAGGTTTTGTGCCTGTGCCAACGAACTCAAGGCCAGGCCCATCGCCAATACAGCAAGGTGACGCAAACGGGTGTTCATGACAAAGCCTCTCTGGGCGCGAGTAATACGTGCTTTCGATAACACGCTACGCCTTGGGTTCGGCTTTGGTAACTAAATAGTTTCTCATCAGGTGTAACACGATCTGTCTGAAACCACGGTGCCAGCCGGCTGGCCAGGGAAACTTTTGTCGAAACCGCCGTGTCACCTGAAGACCCCTACAGCTTCAGGAAAACCGACATGCCACGGGCTATCTGGAAAAGGCGCAATCAGTTTTGGCTTGGTACACATCCCTGTATCGCTGGTCTCGGCCACGTCCTCCCAGGGCGTCGACTTCGACTGGCTGGACAAGCGCAGCATGGACCCGGTGGGTTACAAGCGCATCAACAAGACCACCGGCAAGGAAGTCACCAAGGACAATATCGTCAAGGGCGTGGCCTATGAGAAAGGTCGCTACGTGATCCTCAGCGAAGACGAAATTCGCTCGGCCCACCCCAAGTCCACCCAGACCATTGAAATCATCGCGTTTGTGGCCAGCGACCAGATCCCTTTGCAGAACATCGACACGCCTTACTTTCTGGCGCCCGATAAGCGCGGCGGCAAGGTCTATGCGCTGCTGCGGGAAACCCTGAAGAAAACCCGCAAGGTCGCCCTGGCCAACGTGGTGCTGCACACCAAGCAGCACCTGGCGGCGCTGATGCCGCTGGAGTCGGCACTGGTGCTGGTGATGCTGCGCTGGCCCGCAGAAGTGCGTGGCCTGGATGAGCTGGAACTGGGCAGCGACGTGACCAAACCCACCCTGGCCAAGGGCGAGCTCGACATGGCCAAGCGCTTGGTGGAAGACATGAGCGCTGACTGGAAGCCCGAAGAATATCGCGACAGCTTCCAGGAAAAGATCATGGCGCTGGTGGCGAAGAAGGCCAAGGCCGGCAAGATCGAAGACGTGGAATCCAGCGAGGGTGAGGATGAGCGCAAATCAGCCGATGTGATCGACCTGACGGAACTGCTCAAGCGCAGCCTGGCAGGCAAGAGCCCGGCGAAGAAACCTGCCGCGAAAAAAACCCGCAAGGCTTCATGAGGTAGACCTCCATGGCCAAGCCCCTGAGTGAATACAACGCCAAGCGCGACTTCGATGTAACCGCCGAACCTGCAGGCAGTGCGCCTCGCGGCAGGAGCCGGGCCCAGGCCTTGACCTTCGTGATTCAAAAGCACGATGCGCGCAACCTGCATTACGACTTTCGCCTGGAGCTGGATGGCGTGCTCAAAAGCTGGGCAGTGCCCAAGGGCCCGAGTCTGGACCCGAGCCAGAAGCGCCTCGCAGTGCATGTGGAAGACCACCCATTGGGCTACGGCAGTTTCGAGGGCAGCATTCCCGCTGGCCAATACGGTGCGGGTGACGTGATCGTCTGGGATCGCGGCGTGTGGCAGCCCCACGACGACCCGCGCAAAGCCTACGCGGCCGGCAAGCTGAAATTCACCCTGATCGGCGAAAAGCTCGCCGGCGACTGGACGCTGGTGCGTACCCGGCTCAAGGGCAGCGGCGACAAGGAGCAGTGGTTGTTGATCAAGGAAAACGATCAACAGGCGCGCCCGTTGGCTGATTACGACGTGGTCCAGGCCGAGCCGAAAAGCGTGCTGACTGATGCAACGGTGGGACGCCCGAAAAAACCAGCTGCTGCGAAGAAAACCACGCGCAAATCCTCAACCGCCCTGCCCGATCAGTTAACGCCACAGTTGGCGACCCTGGTGGACCGTGCACCGGACGGCGACTGGGTGTACGAGATCAAATTCGACGGCTACCGCATCCTCACGCGTATTCGTGACGGTGAAGTGCGGCTGTTCACCCGCAATGGCCATGACTGGACAGACCGGCTACCGCGCCAGGCCAAGGCCCTGGAGGCGCTTAAACTCAAGGACAGTTGGCTCGATGGCGAGGTGGTCAGCCTGAACGCTGATGGGTTGCCGGACTTCCAGGCGTTGCAGAACGCCTTTGATATCGGCCGCAGCCTCGATATTGTCTATTACCTGTTTGATGCGCCGTTTCTGGATGGTCGCGACCAACGTGAAACGGCTGTTGAAGCACGCCGCGCCGCGCTGAAGAAAGTACTGCCTCGTAGCAAGAGCAAGCTGCTGCGCTTCTCCGAGTCGTTTGCCGCCAACCAGCGGGACATCTTCGAAAGCGCCTGTGACCTGGCGCTGGAGGGCGTGATCGGTAAACGTGCGGGCAGCCTGTACGTCTCCCAGCGCAGCCCGGACTGGATCAAGCTCAAGTGCCGGCTGCGCCAGGAGTTCGTGATCGTCGGTTTCACCCGGCCGCAAGGTTCACGCAGCGGCTTTGGTGCGCTGCTGCTGGCGGTCAATGATGACACCGGCCTGGTGTATGCCGGACGCGTGGGCACCGGCTTTGATCAGGCCGCATTAAAGAAGATCAGTGAGCAGTTGAAAGCCTTGGAGCGCGATGCGTCGCCGCTGGCCAAACCGCTGACCAGCGCCCAGGCACGTGGCGTGCATTGGGTCGAACCTCAATTAGTGGGCGAAGTGCAATTCGCCGAATGGACCCGCGAAGGCGTGGTGCGCCAGGCGGCCTTTGTCGGGCTGCGTACCGATAAGCCGGTGGAGCAGATTGTTCATGAACAGCCGCGAGCAGCCAAGTCGCTGAAGAAAAAGCCGCTGAAGGAAAAACCGCGCAAAAAAACAACGGAGGCCGGTGCTGTGGTCGGGGTCAAGATTACCCATCCCGACCGAGTCATCGACACCCAAAGCGCTACACAGAAACTACAACTGGCGCAGTTCTACGAGGGCATCAGCGAATGGATCCTGCCCTTCCTGAGTAACCGTCCTGTGTCTTTGCTCAGGGCACCGGAAGGCATTGCCGGTGAACAGTTTTTCCAGAAGCACTCCGAACACCTGGCGATCCCGAATATCAAGCAACTGGACCAGACCCTGGATCCAGGCCATGCGCGGCTGATGGAAATCGACAGCCCGGCCGCGCTGATCGGCGCGGTGCAAATGGGCACCGTCGAGTTGCACACTTGGGGCGCCACCGCAGACAAGATCGAAACCCCGGACCTGTTTGTGCTCGACCTTGACCCGGACCCGGCCCTGCCATGGAAAAGCATGCTCGAAGCGGCACAACTGACCCTGTCGGTGCTGGAAGAGTTAGGGCTGGAAGCGTTCGTCAAGACCAGCGGTGGCAAAGGCCCGCACTTGGTGGTGCCGCTGGCGCGCCGGGACGACTGGGAAACGGTAAAAGCCTTCGCCAAGGCGATTGCCCAGTTCATGACGCAGCAGTTGCCGGAGCGTTTTACCGCGACCTCAGGCCCGAAAAATCGTATCGGCAAAATCTTTATCGATTACCTGCGTAACGCCCGTGGCGCCAGCACAGTGGCGGCCTACTCGGTGCGCGCACGCCCTGGCCTGCCGGTGTCGGTACCCGTGAGTCGTGATGAGTTGAAGGGTTTGCACGGTGCCCAGCAATGGACAGTCGCCAACCTGCACGAGCGTTTGCAGGGTTTGAAGAAGGACCCGTGGGCGGGCTATGCCAATCGGCAGAAGATCAGCAAGAAGATGTGGGACAAGCTGGGCGCGCATCCGCCTGGCTGATGCGCTCCCCAGCCCGGTTCAGATCAGGATGAAGATCAACGCCAAACCGGCGAAGATCGCCCACTTCTCCAGGTAGTAACGGGTGCGATTGCGCTTTTTCAACTCTTTGCCCCGCAGGCGAATCTTGTACAGGCGGGTAAAGGCACGGTTCAAGCCACCGGTCTTGTCACCGGCGTCGTTGGGCGATCCGGCAGCAGCCATTACGTTGCGACTGAACCAACGGTTGAACGCAGCCGCCCAGCGGTACTTCATCGGGCGTTCGATATCGCAGAACAGAATGATCCGGTTCTGCTCCGTGGTGTTTTCGGCGTAGTGGATGAATGTCTCGTCAAACATCACCGGCTCGCCGTCGCGCCAATAGTAGTTTTCACCGTCCACGTTGATGTAGCAGCCCGGGGAGTTCGGCGTGTCCAGCCCCAGGTGGTATCGGTAGGAACCGGCGTACGGGTCACGGTGGCGTACCAGCTTGGAGCCCGGTGGCAATTCGGCAAACATCGCCGCCTTGATCGAGCCAATGCTTTGCACCAGCTCAGTGGTTCGCGGGCACAGCTTCATCGCGGACGGATGGCTGTCGCCGTACCACTTCAAGTAAAAACGCTTCCAGCCCGACTTGAAAAACGAGTTAAAGCCCACGTCGTTGTATTGGTCAGAGCGCTTGATCTCGCCTGCGCGCAGCAGGTTCTGGCCTTCCAGGCGAATTTCTTCCCAGTGTTCCTGAAGCGGGCTCAGGTCTGGAAAGTCGCTGGGGGACAGGTACGGTCGGCTGGGCAGTTTAGAGAAGAGGTACAGAAAGCAGTTCACCGGAGCCAGGAAGGTCGAGTGATCGCTGAGCTGGCGGCCCAGCTTGTGACGCACCCGGCCACGCAGGTGAACGTACGCAATGGAGGCAACGTAGAGAGCAACAATGATGAGTTTCAAGGTATTCGTCACAAGTCAGAAGAGAACAGGCTGCTCCTGCGTGCCCACGACGGCCGAGGATTGAAGATGCAGCACCTGAAATCACAATTCACAAATAGGCAACACGACGGGCTGGGCGACAATCCCGTCATGGCCATTAGCAGCTATTTTAGCCACACTTTGTAACCAAAGGTTAATCAAGAATTGTGAAAAGGTGTCCACTGAGTGTGCTGCGAGGGGGCGGGAGCGGGCTTGCCAGGCGGCAAGCCCGAGGGCTGTCAGGGTTAAACTTGCGGTTCGTCATCCTTGCGTGGGCGCAGGGAAAGCCGATGCTCATCCAACTGCGAATAAGGCACAGACTCGCGCCGCGCCAAGACAAAATGGCGGCCCAGCGCAATCAGCACACCCAACACCAATCCTCCAACCAGACTCAGCGCAATAACCAAGCCTTTTTTAGGCTTGATCGGGCTCAGCGGCTCCTGGGCACGGCGGTCAATGGTGACCAGTTTCAGGCCACTCATGTCGATGTTAAGGCTCTTCAGTCGCGCGACTTCAGCTCGCAACGGTTCAACATCCTGCAAGAAGATGTCTTCATTCCCACGTTTTTTCAGCACTTCCACTTCACGGTTGACCTGCAGCATCTGCAATTCTTTGCCAATCTCTGCAATGCGGCTGTTGGTGAAGTCGTCGTTGGTACGCGCCTGCAAGGCCGTACGCTCTGCCTCTAGCGCTTCGGTACCAAGGAAGTACAGCGGGATTTTCTGGTTATTGACCTCGGTGCGCATGACTTGATTCGAGCCGCTGCGCGATGCATCCGCCATAGAGGAAGGCGTCGTCGGCGTCTTGATGCCCATCGACTTGGCGATGGAAATGGCCTCGGCCAGCTCCGCCAACCGATCCGTTCGCTCCATTTTCATTTGCAGGCGCAGGGCACCCAACTCGTCTTCCAATTGGGCCCGCTTCAGCCTGTCGGCCTCAAGCAGCTTGGCAATCTTCGATTCCTTATCGGTTTCGTAGTTGGAGCGAGCCGCGTCAATCTTGCCCTTGAGTTCGTTTTGGCGGTTATTGAGGATTACTTTCAGGTCCGCGCCGACCTGGGCACGTTCCATATCAATGGCGTAGTCCACAAAACCGTTGAGAATGGCCACGCCATCGATGTCTTTCGGGTACTGCAACTCGAGCCGGATATAGCTGCTTAGGGAGTCGGCTTTTTTCGGGTCAGGCAGGATCAGGTTGATGGAGTTTCGGTTGAACTCCTCAAAACTCTGTTCAAGGCTTTGTCCGGATTTCTGAAACGCCTTGAACAGGTCTTCATGGGACTTGAAGAATCCGAGGCGAGCTTCGTAGGAATCGAGTTGCGCCCCCACCTTGTTCAAGGCATCGGCCGGGGGCAGCTTGTAGACTTCGGAACGGTTCAGTGCATCGAGTTCGTTGATGGCGGCAGGACGCAGCACGCTGCTGACCTGATACTCTCGTGGCGCCAGAAATGCGTAGCCTACCCCCAGGACACCCGCCAGAAGCGTGCATCCCAACACCAACTTTTTTTGCCGCCAGATACCGTTAAACAGTTCAAACAGGTCAATTTCGTCCGATGCCGCATGAGCTTGGAACCGAGGAGTTTTATTCAAAACTGGAGCACCTTAAAAAGTCGACGTCAACGGCCGCACATATTCATGAATAACCACTTGAAAACCAGGGACAACGCCCTGTGCACAAGACACACACGATCTATCGATGGTCATCGGACCACTGAGAACCCAGAAAAGTCCCACACAATTGGAGGTTGTTTCCGTTCAGATACCTGGATGTCATTGCCGATGCGCTGAGCGTAGACGAACTTGTAAAGAACCGTGTCTGAAACAGCGCATAAAATAGCGCTAAACACCCGGCATTATTAGGAAAATTCGTACACAGTCATGTGAAACAAGACATTTCTCACAAAATCGATTCAGTTAATCCGTCAGGCCTCGGAAATCCGCTGCATTGACTGGTCATTTTTTAATCAAAAAAAGGAATTTGTATGACATCTGTTTCAAAGGACGACTTTCAGGCGCTTCAGGGAGCCTGGGAACAAACGGCGCTCGAAGACAGCGGCGTGCTCAACCCTGCCGATGAGCACAGTGCTCCCGGCGCTATTACGACGATCGCGGGTGATCAATTCCAGGTGGTGACCGTCGACGGTGAGGTGTTACTGGCAGGCAGCTTTACGCTCGATGCCAGCGCGGCCCCCAAAAGCATTACCTGGGTTGATTCGATGGGTGAAGATGCTGGCAAGCAGTTGCTCGCGAGTTACCAGCTGGAAGGTGATCACTTCATGTTTATCGCAGCAGATGAAGGTATGCCCCGCCCTACCCGTTTCAGTACTGGCCCGGGGCAAACCATGCGTACCTTTGTGCGCAAAAGCTGAAGAGGCTGAACATCCGTTCTTGCGACATGGTTTTCACATGGCCTTCACTTATCGGCCTATAGGGTGAAGGCTACCTACTCCAGTGAACACCTTGGCCCGCCGTCCTCGCGGGCTTTTTTTTGCCTGTTCGGCAGCCAGTCAGGCCGGGCGCTTGATGGCGGTGAGGGTGTAGCACATGGGCAATTGCGCAGGCTGGTTTTCATATTGGTCGTAGAGTTCCTCGCGATTGGAGTGCGCGAACTCCTGCAGATGGCTGATCTGCAGCCCGGCCGTGATGGCCCCGCTGACGATTTCTCCCAGGGTGTGCACGAACCAGTAAGAAGCAGCCGCAACACCTTCAGTCTCACCCTCGTAAACGATGGCCTCCTGCTGCACGAAAGGCTCGCGCTGAAAGTACGAGCTGACGGGCAACATCGGGTTGGGCGCCGTCGGGTCGAATACTTCCAGGAACGGATGGGTTTCGTAAATCACCAGGCTACCGCCTGGCTTCAGGGTGCTGGCGACGTGGGCCATGAACAACGCGATGTCCGGCATCCAGTTCAGCACGCCGATGGTAATCAAGGCGAGGTCAAAGCGTTCGGCCAATCCACGGGGCAAATGGTGAATGTCGGCCTCGATGAATTCCGCCTTGTACGGGGACGCGTCGGCCAACTCACGGGCTTGCTGCAGAAAGGCCTCGGACTGATCGATCCCCACCACCGTGCGCGCGCCCAACCCGAACAGCGACAGGCTTTCGCGGCCATTGTTGCAGCCCAGTTGCACCACGTCCTTGCCCTCGACACCGACCTTGCGCAGCAATGCGGTCAACGTCGGGTCCAAACGCGAAAAGCCGGGCTTGGCGACATCCTCAAGCAAGGCCTTCCAGTTGGCGGTGTTTTTATGCAGCCTGGCGGATTCGTTCCAAGCGTCCTTGTTGCTGGATATAGCCTCTTGGGCTGACAGCATGTCCATTGCGTCTCCAAAACGTCCTAGTCATTGCGACAAAAGAAGTCCGCCCTACACCAAAAGCCTCGCCATCCTTGAACCGGTAAAGAGCCTTCACTGTAGGGCGAACGTGCGGAAAATAAGCCAGGCTTATGGGATGTTCAACTGTTAACAATAAAAATCCCTGAAAAAACCTCCTCCGGCGCTATTTTTCGATACACATGGCTCCACTTTGTAAATGTTTGTGCTTGTACGACGCTTGCGTCAGAAACTATCACCACGTGCCATGGGTCATTATCGCTACCGACCTCTCGCTTGAAGACCGTGCCATGGCCACTCGCTCTGAGCTGCGCAACACCCTGTCCCTGGACAGCCTGAACTTCTTCCTGGCGGATGTCCGTGACGGACTGGGGCCCTACCTGGCGATTTATCTGCTGGCCGTGCACCACTGGGACCCCGCCAGTATTGGCGTGGTTATGACCATCGCCGGCATCGCGGCACTGCTCACTCAGACGCCCGCCGGAGCGCTGATTGACCGCACCCGCAGCAAGCGGGCCGTGATCGCGGTCGCCGCCCTGTTGGTGACCGCCAGTTGCCTGCTCTTGCCCTTCGTCAGTTCCTTCAGCCTGGTGGCGCTGACCCAAGCGGCCAGTGCAGCAGCGGCCTCGGTGTTCGCGCCGGCCATCTCGGCGATTTCCCTAGGCATCACCGGCCCGCGCGCCTTCACCCGCCGCACCGGCCGCAACGAAACCTTCAACCACGCCGGTAACGCGGTGGCAGCCCTGCTCGCCGGTGGATTCGCCTATCTGTTTGGCCCCGTGGCGGTGTTTTACCTGATGGCGGTCATGGCGGTGGCCAGCGTGATTGCGGTCAGTTGCGTGTCAGCCGAAGCAATCGATCACGAAGTCGCGCGGGGTTTCGACCCTGCCCACGGTGCCGAACACGAACAGCCGTCGGGGATGACCGTGCTTCTGGCGAACAAGCCATTAATGCTGTTCGCGATCTGCTGCGCACTGTTTCACTTGGCCAATGCAGCCATGTTGCCGCTGGTCAGCCAGAAGCTGTCGCAGATCAACCTGCAAATGGCCACGCCACTGACCTCGGCCTGCATCGTCGCGGCTCAGTTGGTGATGGTGCCGGTGGCCTGGCTGGTGGGCGTAAAAGCCGACGTGTGGGGGCGCAAACCGCTGTTGCTCGCGGGGTTCATGATCCTGCCGCTGCGGGGCGTGCTGTATACGCTGTCCAGTGATCCTTATTGGCTGGTGGCGGTACAGATGCTCGACGGCGTCGGGGCCGGGGTGTTCGGCGCGCTGTTTCCGGTGATTGTCAAAGACCTCACCCAAGGCACCGGGCGCTTCAACGTCAGCCTGGGCGCGCTGTCCACGGTATTCGGACTGGGCGCGGCACTGAGCAGCAGCCTGGCGGGTTTTGTCGTGCAGTGGGCAGGTTACAACGCCGCGTTCTTGACCCTCGCGGGTGTGGCTGCCGTCGCGTTGGGGCTGGTGTGGGTGGCGATGCCCGAGACTCGGGCGAATCCATCCGTGCAGCGCCATACAACTCCCGCCTGACATATGCGACAATGCGCGCCAAATTCCAACATGCACCCATTTTTCTGCTCAGCGACTGGGCTCAAGCCTTGATGTCGCTGCCGACGTATGCCCGTTGGCCCGGGCCACAAAATGGGCCCGGCTCAAATTAGCGCACTCCAAGCTATTGATAGGTAAAGTAATTGATCTCCACAGCTAACATCACCATGCAGTTCGGCGCCAAGCCGCTATTTGAGAACGTTTCGGTCAAGTTCGGCGCAGGCAACCGTTATGGCCTGATCGGTGCCAACGGTTGCGGCAAGTCGACCTTCATGAAAATCCTCGGTGGTGACCTCGACCCGTCCGGCGGCCAGGTCATGCTGGAGCCGAACGTGCGCCTGGGTAAACTGCGCCAGGACCAGTTCGCCTACGAAGAATTCACCGTACTCGACACCGTGATCATGGGTCACGAAGAGCTGTGGAAGGTCAAGGCCGAGCGCGACCGCATCTACTCGCTGCCGGAAATGACCGAAGACGACGGCATGGCCGTGGCCGAGCTGGAAACCGACTTCGCCGAAATGGACGGCTACACCGCCGAATCCCGCGCCGGTGAATTGCTGCTGGGCCTGGGTATCGGCATCGAGCAGCACAATGGCCCGATGAGCGAAGTGTCGCCAGGCTGGAAACTGCGCGTATTGCTGGCCCAGGCGCTGTTTTCCGATCCGGAAGTGTTGCTGCTCGACGAGCCGACCAACCACCTGGACATCAACACCATTCGCTGGCTGGAAAACATCCTGACCCAACGTTCGAGCCTGATGATCATCATCTCTCACGACCGTCACTTCCTGAACAGCGTCTGCACCCACATGGCCGACCTGGACTACGGCGAGCTGCGCCTGTTCCCGGGCAACTACGACGAATACATGACCGTGGCGACCCAGTCCCGCGAGCAGTTGCTGTCGGACAACGCCAAGAAGAAGGCCCAGATCTCCGAGCTGCAATCCTTCGTCAGCCGCTTCTCGGCCAACGCCTCGAAAGCCAAGCAGGCCACTTCCCGCGCCAAGGCGATCGACAAGATCCAACTGGCCGAAGTCAAGCCATCGAGCCGCGTCAGCCCGTTCATCCGCTTTGACCAGACCAAGAAGCTGCACCGCCAGGCGGTCATCGTTGATCGCATGGCCAAAGGCTTTGACGGCAAGACGCTGTTCAAGGACTTCAGCTTCCAGGTTGAAGCCGGCGAGCGCGTGGCGATCATCGGCCCGAACGGTATCGGCAAGACCACCCTGCTGCGCACCCTGGTCAACGAACTGTCCCCGGACGCCGGTACCGTCAAATGGACCGAAGCCGCCGAACTGGGCTACTACGCCCAGGACCACGCTTCGGACTTCGAAGACGAGTCCAACCTGTTCGACTGGATGGGCCGCTGGACCAAGGAAGGCGAACAAGTGGTTCGTGGCACCCTGGGCCGCATGCTGTTCTCCAACGATGAGATCCTGAAGTCGGTGAAGGTGATTTCCGGTGGTGAGCAAGGCCGTATGTTGTTCGGCAAGCTGATCCTGCAAAAGCCGAACGTGCTGATCATGGACGAACCGACCAACCACTTGGACATGGAGTCCATCGAGGCGTTGAACCTGGCGCTGGAGAACTATCCGGGCACGCTGATTTTCGTCAGCCATGACCGTGAGTTTGTGTCGTCCCTGGCCACTCGCATTATCGAGCTGAGCCCGAGTGGTGTGATCGACTTCAGCGGTACTTATGATGATTACCTGCGCAGTCAGGGTGTGGTTTTCTAAGCACTGCTAGTTGTTTGAAATGCAAAAAGCCCCGTCCAATGTGATGGGGCTTTTTTTTGCGGTTGGGGTTGGGGTTGCGGTTGGGGACATATCCGTTGCTTCGGTAACGGCTGCTTAGGGTTCCGCTCTTACAGCGGCTCACTTTTGAACAGCGCAAAAGTAAGCAAAATGCTCTTGCCCCACCACTCGGTGCCTCGCCCAGGCTCGGCATGCCCGCACTCCGGCTCGGCTCCGCGGGCCGCCGCGACGGCCCGTCCCTGGCCCGTCGCGGCTAAACCGGCGTCCTGCCGGTTTACCCGCTCCACCGTGCCTACTTGCGGCCATCGTGGTTTAACGGGGCGCCTAAGATCAAAATCAAAAGCCAGGTCAACAGCACGGCGGCCTGAGAGCCGACCTGAGTGGTAGAAGCAAGAGCAAGGGCCACAAACAGTCGATTTGCGCTGCGATCACACACACAACTCCCAGACTTCCCCCGAACCCCTGTGGGAGCCGTCGAGCCCCAGCGAGGCCGCGATGGCGGTGTCAGGCAACCTCTTTATCAACTGTGCCGCCGCCTTCGCAGCCTCGTTAGGACTCGACAGCTCCCACATTCGATTTGCGCAACCCGAGTGCTTGCGACCGAACACACAACCCCCAGACTTCCCCCAAACCCTGTGGGAGCCGTCGAGCCCCAGCGAGGCCGCGATGGCGGTGTGTCAGGCAACCTCTTCATCGACCATGCCGCCGCCTTCGCAGCCTCGCTAAGGCTCGACAGCTCTTACATTTGATTTGCGCAACCCGAGCACTTGCGACCGAACACACAATGAATCGCCCCGGATTCTCTAGACACCTTGCAAGCTCATTGCGTAACGTTTTTCAAACTCTACCGGTGACAGCTGATTGTTGAAACCATGGCGGCGTTTTGCGTTGTAGAACATTTCGATGTAATCAAACACATCACTGCGAGCATCTTCCCGCGTGGTGTAGATTTTTCGCTTGATCCGTTCCCGTTTCAGAAGCTGGAAAAAGCTCTCGGCCACGGCGTTGTCATGACAATTGCCTCGGCGGCTCATGCTGGCAACCAAATTGTTTGCCTTCAAAAAACTGCGCCAATCGGAGCTGCTGTACTGGCTGCCCTGGTCGGAATGAACCATCACCTCTTGTTTCGGTTTTCGCCTCCAAACCGCCATCAATAACGCATCAATGGCCAAATCACTGGTCATCTGCGCCTTCATTGACCAGCCAATGACCTGACGAGAAAACAGATCCAGCACCACCGCCAAATACAACCAACCTTCATACGTACGAATGTAGGTGATGTCGGTGACCCAAATTTTGTTAGGTTCTACGACATCGAACTGGCGCTCCAGTAAATTGGGTGAGGCGACCGCTGGCTTACCGCCGTATTTGCCAGGACGGCGTCGATACCCTGTCTGAGAGCGCAGACCTTCAAGACGCATCAGCCTCGCCACACGATGCCGACCACAAGCTTCACCGACCTCGCGCAGGTCGTCATGGATTTTGCGATAGCCATAAACTCCGCCGCTCTCCAGCCACGAGTGCTTGATCAAACCCAGCAATCGCTGGTCGTCTTTAGCGCGTGCAGATTGCGGCTCAGACAACCAAGCGTAATAACCACTGGGATGGACTTTCAGCGTCAGGCAAAGCCGTCGAATGGAATAGTCGCCCGCGCGCTGCTTGATAAAGGCGTACTTCAGCCGCACTCCTTGGCAAAGTACGCGGCGGCCTTTTTTAAGATGTCTCGCTCTTCAGTGACCCGCTTGAGTTCCGCTCGCAGACGACGCAGTTCAGCGTGCTGATCGTCGTCTTGCTGCCGTTCTGCCTGAGGTTTGCTGTAGCGCTTTATCCAGGCATAGAGGCTATGCGTCGACACGCCAAGACGCGCCGCCACATCAGCGACAGGCAGCTTCTTTTCGGTCACTTGATTGACCGCTTGGATTTTGAATTCTTCGGGATAACGTGGGTTGCTCATGGCACCTCCTGATTGGCCTCAGTTTAAGGCATGGAGGTGTCTACGAAACCCGGGGCGATTCAACCCGAGTGCTTGCGACTGAACACACAACCACCAAACTTCCCCCGCCCCCTGTGGGAGCCGTCGAGCCCCAGCGAGACCGCGATAGCGGTGTGTCAGGCAACCTCTTTATCGACTGTGCCGCCTTCGCAGCCTCGCTAAAGCTCGACAGCTCCCACATTTGACCGTGCCCCCTTCTGATTTTGCTGTTGCTGTTGCTGTTGCTTCACCACACTCAAGCCGGCCTGTAGGCCGCTGTGCTCTCGCTTTTGATCTTGATCTTAGGCGCCCCGTTAAACCACGCTGGCCGAACGCAGGCTTTGGAGCGTGGGTAACCCGGCAGGACGCCGGGTTAGCCGCGCTGGGCCAAGGATGGCCCATCGCGGCGGCCCACGCTCCAAAGCCGGAGTGAGGGCACACCGAGCCTAGGCGAGGTGCCGAGTGGTGGGGCAAGAGCCCTTTTGGTTACTTTTGGGGCTCTTTTCCAAAAGTGACCCGCTGTAAGAGCGGAACCCCTATCAGCCATCACAAAAACAACGGATATACACCCCCACCTCAAACACACCAAATATAGTTAGCCTGCTTCCTTTTACCCCAAGCCCTTGCCATGATGCGCTCACCGCCCGCCCGCGAACGAGTTCCCATGCCTGCCACACAGCCCGCCGCCCCCAGCTCCTTGTCGATCACCCTGCAGATCGTCTCCATCGTCTTCTACACCTTTATCGCGTTTATCTGCATCGGCCTGCCGATTGCGGTGATCCCCGGCTACGTCCACGGCGAACTGGGCTTCAGCGCAATAATCGCCGGAATAACCATCGGCTCGCAATACCTGGCCACGCTGCTCAGCCGCCCGATGGCCGGACGCATGTCTGACAACGTAGGCACCAAACGCGCCATCGTGCTGGGTTTGAGCGGAATCCTGCTGAGCGGCGTGCTGACATTTATCGCCACGCTGGTACAAAGCCTTCCCCTGCTGAGCCTCGGCATATTGATTGTCAGCCGCCTGTTGCTGGGGGTGGCTCAGGGCCTGATCGGCGTCGGCACCATCAGTTGGTGCATGGGCGCAGTCGGCGCCGAACACACAGCACGCTCGATCTCGTGGAACGGCATCGCCTCCTACGGCGCAATTGCAATCGGTGCACCGCTGGGCGTGGTGATGGTTGCCGACTACGGCTATACCAGCCTCGGCATCGCCCTCACGGTGCTTTCCGCCCTGGGCCTGTTGCTGATCCGCAACAAGCCTTCAGTGCCCGTGGTGCGCGGCGAGCGGCTGCCTTTTTGGGCGGTGTTCGGACGTATCGCGCCGTTTGGCACCAGCCTGTGTCTCGCATCGATTGGCTACGGCACCCTCACCACCTTCGTCACCCTCTACTACCTGAGCCTTGGCTGGACCGGCGCCGCCTGGTGCCTGACGGTATTTGGCGTGTGTTTTATACTGTCACGCCTGGTGTTCATCTCCGCCATCAACCGCTTCGGCGGCTTCACGGCGGCGATTGCCTGCATGACCATCGAAACCCTCGGGCTCACGCTGCTGTGGCTGGCACCGTCCCCCGGTGTGGCCTTGATCGGCGCCGGGCTGACCGGCTTTGGTTTGTCGCTGGTCTACCCGGCGCTGGGCGTGGAGGCAATCAAGCAGGTGCCCAACAGCAGCCGGGGCGCCGGGTTGAGTGCGTATGCGGTGTTTTTTGACCTGGCGCTGGCGATTGCCGGCCCGGTGATGGGCGCCGTGGCGTTGAACCTGGGCTATTCGTGGATCTTCTTTTGCGCCGCCCTGCTCTCGGTCACCGGCCTGGGCCTGACGTTGATGCTCAAGCGCCGCGCTTACTGATCAGCCGTCTGCAAACCCGCCCGGGTGGATTGCCCGAGGGTGTGGTTGAAAAACCGCCCGGCCTCGGAAATCAGGTCGCGGTGAATGCTCTCACGGTCAACCCCGTCGGCATCGGTGCACATGGCGGGCATCGCGGCCAACTGGCTCTCATCGCAGGGCGCCATGAACACAAAGTGCCCCGCCCCGGCCAACAGTTTGAAGTTCGGCGGCTCCGGCAGTTTGCGCGCCAGGGCCTCGGCGTTCTTGTCCACGGCCACCAGCTTGTCGCCATCGCCGCTGTAGAGCAGCACCGGCACATGCACGTCGGCCAGGGTGTGACGGCCAAACATCAGGCTCAACGGCGCCATCAACATCAACGCGTGGATGCGCGGGTCGGCCTGGGGCTGCAAATCGTCACGGTCGACGATCAGTTCGCCCTTGGTGGTGCAGGCGTCGCGATCTTCAGGGCGTTGTTGGCAGTAGCGGCGCAGGCGGTCCAGGTCCGGCTTGGCGCCGGCGAGGATCAACGCGGTTTCGCCGCCGGCCGAATACCCGATGACACCCACCTGATCGACGTTGACGAACGGCGACAGCATCGGGTCGCCGAGGGTGGCGGTGATGGCTTCAGATATCTGGATCGGGCGCCCATACAGGTTGCTCAAGGTGCCCAGGCGGCTGTGATCCTTGTAGTTGTCGCCGGGGTGCAGCACCGCCACCACGACAAACCCCTTGCGTGCCAGGGAGGTGGCGAGGTCGTGCAGGGCCAGGGGTGTGCCGGTATTGCCATGGGACAGCATCAACATCGGAAAGCGGCCGATGGCGATTTTCGAGTCTTCAGTGGCAGCGATGTGATAAGTGCCCACCTGGGTAACGTGTTCCTGGTCGGTGGACGGATAGAACGCAACGGCCTTCATCGGCTGCAAATCCAGCGGATCAAGAAAAGTCATGCGATGGAAGCCCACACTCCAATGAGGGTGCGGTGCGGGCGCGGCTTGCACTGAAATCAGGCCGCCGAGCAGAGAAAGAACCAGGATTGCACAAAGACGCATCATGGGGATGTCCACCTTTGCTGCGTAAGCCCGCGTAGCTGTTGAAATATCCATGGTTCAGGCGCTCGGACGGGCAGGGTTTACCCATGCGTGCATAACCTGGGCCAAAGTAGTGACAGCGGGTAAACGAAAAAACTCCGTACTCTGATCGCTTTTCAGGCGAGCAGAATACAGAGTTTAGGCGCCTCGAATCAGATTGATATCGAGGAACAGCAAAATTTACACAAGTCTTACGCTGCGGCGAACAACTGGTCGCTGATCAATACATGGGCGTCGCTGAGTGCCTTGGTGCGGGCCTCGTCACCGTAAGCCAGGCCGTGGGCACGGACGAACTCGATGTCGGTGATCCCGAGGAAACCCAACAACACGCTCAGATAGTCTTCGTGGGCTGCGCCAGTCGGCTGGCCCACATGCAAGCCGCCGGACGTGGAGACAATGATGACTTTCTTGCCGCCACACAGGCCTTCCGGGCCGGCTTCGGTGTAACGGAACGTCTGGCCGGCGACGGCAATGCGGTCGATCCAGGCTTTCAGTTGGGTCGGGATGGTGAAGTTGTACATTGGCGCAGCCAGCACTACGGCGTCTGCGGCCAGGAATTCGGCCAGGGTGGAAGCGCTCAGGTCAGCTTCGTGCTTTTGCACGGCATCGCGCAATTCGGCGGCGGTGCCCAGGGCGCCCAGGGTGACACCGGAGAAGTGACTGATGGCGTCAGCGGCCAAGTCACGATAAACCACTTCGACACCCGGCTCTGCTGCCTGCCAGGCTTTGACTACACCTGCGCTCAACTGACGGGAAACCGAGTTGTCGCCGAGGATGCTGGAATCGATATGCAATAGTTTCATGGTTCATCTCCAAGTAAGTATCGCCAAGGGCGACTGAATGGAAATAAGCCTACAGATGAAACCAATCGGCGATTAGTCGGGCAAAATGCGATTGTTCGTCCCACTTACAGGACAGTGCTTTTAGTGGGATGACACATAGATGGACGCAGTGGTCGGCGCCGGCAGCGCGTAGGTGCGCTTCATCCAGTCAATTTCTTCATGGGGCGTACGACCAAAAAACCGCTTGAACTCACGACTGAACTGCGAGGCGCTCTCGTACCCGACCTTGGCGCAGGCTGTGGCGGCAGTGATGTCGCTCCTGAGCATCAGCAATCGCGCCTGGTGCAGGCGCGTCGACTTCAGGTATTGCATGGGCGAAGTGTCAGTCACCGTACGAAAGTGCGCGTGAAAACTCGGCACACTCATCATCGCCTCCTTGGCCAGCTCCTCCACGTCCAGGCGTTGAGCATAACAAGCGTGAATCTTGCGAATCGCCCGGGCCACCTTGCCAAACTGGCCCTGGCGATTCAGCGCCGCGCGCATCGAACCGCCCTGCTCCCCGGTGATGATGCGGTAGTAGATTTCCCGCATAAGGGTCGGCCCAAGCACCTGCGCCTCCACCGGCACGCTCATCACTTCCAGAAATCGCAGCAACGACTCACTGAGCTTGTCGTCCATTGGCGAGGAGTACATGCCCTTGGGCCTCGCTTCGGGCTGCGGAGCCAACGCATCGAGTTCCAGCATCAGTTCGGCGGCCAGGTTGAAATCCAGGCGCAAATACACCGCGAGCATCGGCTCTGCTTCACTGGCCTCGGTTTCCATGGTGAACGGCACCGGCACCGACACCACCAGGTAGTGCTGGGCGTCGTAGACATAAATGTCTTCACCCAGGTAACCGCGCTTGCGGCCCTGGCACACGATCACAATACCCGGGTCGTAAAGCACCGGAATTCGCGTCAGCGGCCGGTTGGAACGCAGGAAACGCACGTCATCCAGGGGCGTCAGGTTGTAGCCCTCAACGGGCGCCAACTGTCCCATCAGCTCGATGATTCGGCGGGTACGCGGATGCTCAAGGCTCATTGGAATGCACTGGCCGGAAAAACCAAAAGGTAACCCGCCGGCACCTCACTGGCCAGCCAACACTACCCGCTCATCGAGAAGCCCTGCTTCCCCCCTGTAGGAGCGAGCTTGCTCGCGAAAAACGTCAACGATAACGCGGGCATCCTGAATGCACGCGCCGTACCGGTTTTTTTTGCGAGCAAGCTCGCTCCTACATTTTAGGGTGGATTTGCCTGCGCGGGACGCGGATAGTTCGTCCCATACACAGGACAATAGGCCCACCATGCAAGATCTGAATGACCTCTACTATTTCGCCAAAGTAGTGGAAGCCGGCGGTTTCGCCGCCGCCGGCCGGCTGCTGGGAATCCCCAAGTCGCGGCTGTCGCGGCGCATTGCCGAACTGGAAGAACGCCTCGGCGCCCGTTTGCTGCAACGCACCACCCGCCAACTGACCCTGACTGCCGTGGGTGAACGCTACCTGCGCCACTGCCAGGCGATGCTGCTGGAAGCAGAAATGGCCGACGAGGCGGTGGCCAGCATGTCCAGCGAGCCCCGTGGCCGGCTGCGGGTCAGCAGCCCGGTGGGCCTGGCTCACCAATTCCTGCAGACCGTGGTGGCGGAGTTTCTCACCGCCAACCCGCTGGTGCAGTTGGACATGACCCTGGTCAACCGCCGCGTCGACCTGGTGGCCGAAGGCATTGATGTGGCCTTGCGCGTGCGGGAACTGGGGGATGAAGACCCGTTGCTGGTGACCAAACGCCTGCGCCAGGCCCAGACGGCGATTGTCGCCAGCCCCGGCTTTGTGCGTGAGCGGCAGATCAACAGCTTGGAAGACCTCAAACAATTGCCGGTGCTGGGCGCCTTGGAAGCAGACCGCATGGTGCACTTCCGCATGCTGAGCCCGGAAGGCAACAGCCACGACCTGGTCATGGAAGCCCGTTTGGGCATCGACGATTTCCTGGTACGCAAGGCCTGCGCCCTCGCCGGCCTGGGGTTCACAGTGCTGCCGATGATGTATTGCGAGGAGGAATTGGCCAGCGGCCAGTTGGTGCAACTGCTGCCCGAATGGTCATTGCCCGGCGGCTGGTTGCAGGCGGTTTACCCACATCGGCGCGGCGTATTACCGGCCGTGCGCGCCTGGATCGACCACCTGGATAACGCCTTCAAAGGGTGTGGAGACCGTTTGCTATGAGAATGACCGAAGAACAAGTCGCCACGTTTTGCCTGGGCCTGCCCGGTGCGCGGGAAGACTACAAATGGGGCGGCGTGCGGGTGTTTTCGATTGCCGGCAACAAGATGTTTGCCCTGCAGAATCTGCGGGGTGACTCGCTGGCGTTCAAGGTCGACAAGGAGTTGTTCCTCGGGCATGTGGACCGCCCGGGCATCCATCCGGCGCCGTACCTGGCACGGGCGCAGTGGATCATCATGGAAACGCCCTACCCGCTGGGCGCTGAAGAACTGCGTGGCCTGTTGCAGCGTTCCCACCAATTGGTGGTGAGCAAGCTGCCCAAGCGCACGCAGGTCGGCTTGTTGCTAGAAAATCGAGAGTAGCGTGCCGCCGAGGAACAACTGGTCAATCCAGAACACCTGGTGCAGCAACACGATCAACCAGAAGCCCACCTGATAAGACACCTTGCGCGTCTTGTGGCGGAACACCTGCTGGGCAATCAACGCCCCCGGCCAACCACCTGCCAGCTCCAGCGCGTGCAGGACATTTTCCGGGGTGCGCCAACTGTTTTCACGGGCCTTGTGCTTGTCGCTCCAGTACAACAAGAACGCCACCACACTGACCCCGCCATAGGCCACCAGCGGGATCAGCGAAACCCCGCGGAACCCCAGCAACGCCGAACCAAACAGCGGCGCGGCGCACAACAGTACAAACACCAGCGCCTTCAAGCGCGGATGCTGGATGTTCATGGCTTGACGGCTGACCAGTCGATCCAGCCGAACTGCCAAGTGGCCAGGATCACCAGGCCGAAGGCGATCCGGTACCAGGCAAACGCCGCGTAGCTGTGGCTGGCGATGAACTTGAGCAGCGCCTTGACCGCGATCATCGCAAAGATGAACGAGGTGACGAACCCGATGGCAAACACCGGCAGGTCATCCGGCTGGAACAGGTGACGGTACTTGTAGCCCGAATACACCGCCGCGCCGACCATGGTCGGCATCGCCAGGAAGAACGAGAACTCGGTGGCGGTCTTGCGTGACAGGCCGAACAACAGGCCGCCAATGATGGTGGCACCGGAGCGCGAGGTACCCGGGATCATCGCCAGGCACTGGGCGAAGCCGACTTTGATGGCGTCCTTCCAGGTGATGTCGTCGACGGTTTCGGCGTGCACTTCATGTTGGCGACGCTCGGCCCACAACATGATGATGCCGCCCACTACCAATGCCGCCGCAACGGTGATCGGGTTGAACAGGTAGTGCTTGATCAGGTCGGCGAAAATCACCCCCAACACCACCGCCGGCAATACGGCGATGATCAGGTTGATGGTAAAACGCTGGGCATTGCGCTGGGTCGGCAAGCCGATCACCACATCCAGGATCTTGCGTCGAAACTCCCACACCACCGCCAGGATCGCGCCGAGCTGGATGATGATGTTGAACGCTTCAAAGCGCTCGCCACCGAAGTTGATCAGGTCGGCGACGATAATCTGGTGCCCGGTACTGGAGATCGGCAAAAACTCCGTCAACCCTTCTACAACGCCGAGTATCAGTGCCTGTACGGCGGTCCAAAGATCCATCGATTCCCCCAAAGGTCATGCCCACGGCATGCCTCGTTCATATTTTTTAGACGTTCACTAACGAAGAATGCGCTGCAAGCACAGTGCAAATAATCAAGGCCGAACTGCGAAAATTCCGTGAAAAATCAGGCAGGACTCAGGTTTTTTGATTCTGGGCCGAAAGCCTATCAGACAAGCCGGAAATGTCGAAGCAGCGCCCAAAATTATAAGAACACGGAGTGACAGGACCATGAACAGTTTGCGCAGTATGTCCATCAGCCGGCGTCTCTGGCTGATCCTGATTGTCGCCGTGCTGATGCTGCTAACCCTCGGCCTGCTTATGCTCAAGCAGATTCATGGCGACCTTTACCAGGCCAAGAGCGAGCAGACCCAGCGTGTGGTGCAAACCGCCAGCGGGATCCTGACTTATTATCACAGCCTCGAAACCAGCGGCGTCCTGACCCGTGAAGCGGCGCAGAAGCAAGCCTTGAGCGCAGTGCGCGGGCTGCGGTATGGGAAGGAT
Organism: Pseudomonas sp. LBUM1641; assembly: GCF_059716235.1. Lineage (NCBI taxonomy): Bacteria > Pseudomonadati > Pseudomonadota > Gammaproteobacteria > Pseudomonadales > Pseudomonadaceae > Pseudomonas > Pseudomonas sp. LBUM1641. The sequence goes on along the minus strand of NZ_CP166815.1, from coordinate 3,441,967 downwards.
GATTACTTCTGGATCAATGACCTCACGCCCGTGATGATCATGCACGCGGCCAACCCCAAGCTCGACGGCCAGAACCTGTCGGCGATCCGCGACCCGGACGGCTTTGCGGTGTTCAACGAGTTCGTGATCCTGGCCAAGGCCAAGGGCGCCGGGATGGTGAACTACCGTTGGCCCAAGCCCGGGGCCGATGCGCCGGTGGCCAAGACCTCCTATATACAGCTGTTCGAACCCTGGGGCTGGATCATCGGCTCCGGCGTGTATGTCGATGACGTGCAAGCCGAATTCCGCGGCCAGGTGTGGAAAGCCTCAATGGTCGGCCTGGTGATTGCCGTGATCATGGCCCTGCTGGTGGTGTTGATTGCCCGCAGCATCGTGCGCCCATTGCAGCAAGCAGTGAACGCCATGGCCAATATCGCCAGTGGCGAAAGCGACCTGACCCGCACCCTCGACACCCACGGCCAGGACGAGGTCACTCAACTGTCCCGGCACTTCAACAGTTTTACCGCCAAGTTGCGGCAGGTGGTCGGGCAGTTGCAGACCTGCGCCAATGCGTTGGGCCAGTCATCCAGCGAACTGGGCAGCAACGCCAGTGACGCCCATGACCGCAGCCAGCAGCAATCACAGCAGATGGAATTGGTCGCAACCGCGATCAACGAAGTCACCTATGGCGTACAGGACGTGGCCAAGAATGCCGAGCACGCTGCCAGCGAAATGCGCGATGCCCAAGTACAGGCCGAACAGGGCCAACTCAACATCGACGGCAGCCTGCAACGGATCGACCAGCTCTCCAGCACCATCAGCCAGGCGGTGGAGGTGATTCGTACGCTGTCGACTGAAAGCACGCAGATTGGCGGGGTACTGGAAGTGATCCGCTCCATCGCCGACCAGACCAACCTGCTGGCCCTCAACGCCGCCATCGAAGCAGCCCGCGCCGGGGAGCAAGGCCGTGGTTTCGCGGTAGTGGCCGACGAAGTACGGCTGCTGGCCCAGCGCACGCAAAAATCCACGGCTGAAATCCAGGCGATGATCGAGCGCCTGCAAGGCCATTCGGAAGCGGCGGTCAAGGTCATCAGCGACAGCCACCAGGCGTCGCAACTGACCATCGAACAAGCGGGTCAGGCCGGCGCGAGCCTCACCGCCATCGGCCAGGCTTTGCGTAATCTCAATGGTTTGAACGCTTCGATTGCCAGCGCCACGTTGCAGCAGGCGCATGTGGTGGAAGACATCAACCAGAACGTCACCCAGGCAGCCGGCTTGTCCCACAGCACGGCACTGGCGGCGCAGCAGTCCAGCGTCGCGAGTGCACACTTGAAAGGCCTGAGCGAACAACTCGACGGACTGCTACGCCAGTTCAAGGTCTAACCCAGATCTCTGCTGAAGGGGCTTCTGTGGCGAGGGGGCTTGTCCCCCGTTGGGCTGCGAAGCGGCCCCAAATCCTGCCACTCGGTTTTCCTGAAAAAACGCGTTTACCTTATCAGGGCTGCTGCGCAGCCCAACGGGGGACAAGCCCCCTCGCCACAGGGGAGCTCTACCCCGCGCCCACCACTCTGGTTACAATCACCGCCCTCTTCGACTCCCCCAAGGAACCACCATGTCCGGGCTTGAACTGTTTGCCGCCGCCCTGGGGGTGATCGCTGTCTGGTTGACGGTTAAACAGAACCCGTGGTGCTGGCCCATCGGCCTGGTGATGGTGCTGCTGTACACCTGGATCTTCTTCGATGTGAAGCTCTACTCCGACATGCTCCTGCAAGTCATCTACGCCGGCCTGCAACTCTACGGCTGGTGGCAGTGGACCCGCGCCGGCGAGGTCAGGCAAGGCCGCCAGGTCACCAGCCTGGGGCTGCAACCGATCCTGCAAGGGCTGGCCGTGGGCGCCCTGGGTAGCCTGTTGCTGGGGGCCGCCATGGCCCATTGGACCGACGCCGCACAACCCTGGCTGGACGCGGCCCTGACTGGCTTCAGCCTGGTGGCGCAGATGTGGATGGCGCAAAAACGCGTGCAGTGCTGGCCGTTGTGGATCATCGTGGATGTGATCTTCGTCGGCCTGTTCTTCTACAAAGGTCTGTACCTCACCGCCGCACTCTATGCCTTGTTCACCGTGATCGCCGTGCAAGGCTGGCGCGAATGGCGCGCCGACCCGGCGTTGCACGCATGAAAGTCGTGGTATTGGCCGGCCCGGAATCCAGCGGTAAAAGCTGGCTGGCCGCGCAATTGCAGGCGCATTTTGGCGGTGTGATGGTGGGCGAATACGTGCGCCATTTCATCGACCACCACCAGCGCGATACCACCCTCGCCGATATCCCCGACATCGCCCGTGGCCAACTGGCCTGGGAAGACGCCGCCCGCGCCCGGCAGCCAGACTTGCTGATCCTGGATACCAACCTGCTGACCAATAAGCTGTGGAGCCAGACCCTGTTTGGCGACTGCCCGACCTGGCTCGACAGCGAACTGCTGGCCCGCCACTACGACTTGCACCTGCTGCTGTCGCCGGAAGACGTGGAATGGACTGCCGACGGCCAGCGCTGCCAGCCGGAGTTTGCCGACCGCTTCGCATTCTTTCAGGCCAGCCTCGATTGGCTGGAGCAACAGCACCTGCCACTGCAGGTGATCCGGGGCAATTGGCAAGCGCGCAGGCAACAAGCATTTTCAGCGGTTGAGCACTTGCTCCCACAGCGCTGAAGACCGGTTATCGGGTCAACGCAGTTCTCCACCCAGGGCACAGGTCAATCCTTGAAAGGAGATTGGCCTATGAACATGCGCATTGTTGCCCGCTTGATCAACTTGCCCGAAGACCGTGGCGTTCGTGTTGAAACCGCCGCCCACAAGCTCCTGCTGGTGCGTTCGGGTAGTCAGGTGCGGGCCTATCAGGCGGAGTGTCCCCACGCCGGGGCGCCTTTGGAGCAAGGCGTAATCTGTGACGGGAGGATCATTTGCCCGTGGCACAAGGCGGCTTTCCGGGTAGATGACGGCCAGGTCTGCGAGCCGCCCGCATTGGTGCAGCTCACGCAGTACCCGGTGGAGATTCACGATGGCGTGGTCAGTGTGGGCGACAAAGCGCTGCCCTCTTCATCCGCCCCACAAGCCAATGATTCCCGCTGCTTTATCGTGATTGGCGCCGGCGCAGCCGGTTCGGCGGCCGTCGCCACCCTGCGCCGCGAGGGCTTCAGCGGCCGCCTGCTGTGGATCGATCAGGAGCAAAATCCTGCCTACGACCGCACCGCCTTGAGCAAATTCGTCATCGCAGGCGAGATGCCGCCCGACGAAACCCCACCGTTGCTGGATGAAGCCAGCTACCCCGACATCCAGATCCACGGCGAAGTCCAAAACCTTGACCCTCACGCCAAATGCCTCCAACTCGTAGACGGTCGCCGCTTCGACTATGACGCGGCGCTGCTGGCCACCGGTGGCCAGGCCAAACCACTGGATATCCCAGGAGCCGTACTGAATAACGTCTTTGTGCTGCGCTCGCGGGATGACGCGGCGCGCATCGTTGAGGCTGCGCAACCGGGCAAATGCGCGGTGATCATCGGCGACAGCTTTATTGGCCTGGAGGCCGCTTCAGCGTTACGCAAACGCGGCTTGACGGTCCAGGTGGTGGGCCGTCACGAGATTCCGCTCGCAGCGCAACTGGGCAAGCGCATTGGCGCCTCACTGCGCCAGTTGCATGAAGCCAACGGCGTGATATTCCACAGCGCCAGCGAGCCCGAGCGTCTGGAAGGACACGGGGACGTGACGACAGTGGTGCTGAAAAACGGCCACAGACTGGCCGCAGACCTCGTACTGATGGGCGTCGGCGTAACACCCGCCACCGGGTTCGTACACGGACTGGAAACCGCCGATGACCAATCGTTGAAAGCAGACGCGAGTTTGCGCGTCGCGCCAGGTTTATGGGCGGCCGGTGACATGGTGACCTTCCCATGGAACGACCACCCGGCGCGAATCGAACACTGGCGCGTGGCGCAGCAACTCGGGGTGCTGGCGGCGCGCAACATGCTGGGAGCCGAGCAGGCGTTTGCCGATGTGCCGTTCTTCTGGACCTATCACTTCAGCAAGACCTTCGAGCTGCTGGGCCATCCCCGCCACTGGAACCAACTCCACGTGGAAGGTGACCTACAGCACCACCACTTCATCGCCCTGCTCTGCCGTGGCGATGAAGTGGAAGCAGTGATTGCCTGTGAACATCAGCGGGCGATGGCGCTGCTCTCGCAACACATGAAGCACCCGCTGAAAAAGGCCGAGGTGCTTGAGCTGATCCGCGGGCTCTAACGGGCCTTGCGGGTGCCGAGGTGGATCCAGGTCGGCGCATGGTCGCTGGCATGGGGCTCGTTGCGCACCCACGCATCCACCCCGGCGCCTTTCAGATAAGGCTTGAGCGCCGGATTGAGCAGCAAGTGGTCAATTCGTAGGCCGGCGTTTTTCTGCCAGTGCTGGCGGAAATAATCCCAGAAGGTATAAACCCGCTCATCGGGATACAGATGGCGCAAGGCGTCCGTCCAGCCTTGCTCCAGCAGGCGCTGGTAACAGTCACGAGTTTGCGGTTGCAGCAATGCGTCCTTGAGCCAGGAGCGCGGGTTGTAGATATCGAGGTCGGTGGGCACCACATTGAAATCCCCGGCCAGCAACACCGGGTGTTCACTGGACTGCAGGTGCCTGGCGTAGTCGATCAGCCGTTCAAACCACGCCAGCTTGTAGTCGAATTTCGGCCCCGGCTGGGGGTTTCCGTTGGGCAGGTACAGGCAGCCCACCAGAATGCCGTGCACGGCGGCTTCGAGGTAGCGGCTTTGATGGTCGGCGTCATCGCCGGGCAAACCCCGGCGGCTTTCCAGCGGTTGCGCGTCGCGGGCCAGAATCGCCACGCCGTTCCACGAGGCCTGGCCCAGGCACAACGCACCGTAGCCGGCGGCGTCAAAGTCGTTGAAGGGAAACAGGCTGTCGGGCGCCTTGAGTTCTTGCAGGCAGACAATGTCGGGCTGTTCCCGCGCCAGCCATTCCAGCAGATTGGGCAGGCGGGCGCGGATGCCATTGATGTTGAAGGTCGCGATCTTCAGCGCTTTCATGGGAAGGGTCCTTCCAGGGCTCTTGGAGTAGAGCCCGGAAGGTGTTCGGTCGTTCCGTTTTCAGGCGCGATTGACCTCAGTAGCCCAACGACAACCCGGTATTGCGCCGTGGGTCGTTGGCCCCATAAAAACGGTTATTGCCGACCGGCTTGCCGTCCAGGGACGGTGCGCCCACCAGGATCGCCGCCAGGTGGTTCGCATCCTGCGGGCCGGCAAACTTGTGGCCCCAGCCTTCGAGGATTTTCTGGGTGTCGGGACTCAGGGCAAAGCGCTCGATATTGGTCGCCTCAGGCAGCCATTGCTGGTGGAAACGCGGGGCGTCCACGGCTTCCTGAATGTTCATCTTGTAGTCGATCACATTGAGGATGGTCAGCAAGGTGGCCGTGATGATACGGCTGCCCCCCGGCGTACCCACCACCATCACCGCTTTGCCGTCCTTGGTGACGATGGTCGGGCTCATGGACGACAGCGGCGTCTTGCCCGGCGCGATGGCATTGGCTTCGCCCTGGACCAGGCCGTACATGTTAGGCACGCCGATCTTGGAGGTGAAGTCGTCCATTTCGTCGTTGAGGATCACCCCGGTCTTGCTCGCCATTACACCGGCGCCGAACCAGTCATTGAGGGTGTAGGTGACCGAGACGGCATTGCCCCACTTGTCGACGATGGAGTAGTGGGTGGTGTTATTGCCTTCGTGGGGCGAAACCCCGGGCTTGATGTCTTGGGAGATCCCGGCTTTCTGCGGGTCGATGGCGGCGCGCAGTTTGGCGGCGTAGTCCTTGTCCAGCAGGTGCTCAACCGGGTTCTGCACGAAGTCCGGGTCGCCGAGGTAGCTGTTGCGGTCGACGTAGGCGTGGCGCATGGCCTCGATCTGGTAGTGCAAGCCTTGAGCTGAATGATAGCCGAGGTCGGCCATCGGGTAGCCTTCGAGGATGTTCATGATCTCGCAGATCACCACGCCGCCGGAGCTCGGTGGTGGCGCGGAGACCACGTGGTAGCCACGGTAGTCACACTCGATGGGCGCCAGTTCGCGGGTCTTGTATTTGTCCAGGTCGGCCTGAGTGATGATGCCTTTGCCCGACTGGCTGGAATCGACAATCGCCTTGGCTACCCAGCCTTTGTAGAAGCCGTCGGTGCCCTTGGCGGAGATTTCCCGCAGGGTTTTCGCCAGGTCTTTCTGCACCAGTTTCTGGCCCACCAGCATCGGCTCGCCACCGTGGAGGAAGATGCCACGCAGGTCTTTGTCTTTCTTGAATTCGTCGGTGGCAGTGTGCAGCAGGTCAATATCGCCCTGCTCCAGGGCAAAACCGTCTTCGGCCAGCTTGATCGCCGGGGCGATCACCTGGGCGCGCTTGAGGGTGCCGTATTTGCTCAACGCCAATTCCATGCCCGACACGGTGCCGGGTACGCCGACGGCCAGGTGACCCTTGGAGCTGAGGTCGGGGACGACGTTGCCGTCCTTGTCCAGGTACATGTCGGCAGTCGCCGCCAGCGGTGCTTTTTCGCGGAAGTCGAGGAAGGTCTTGCGCCCGTCGGCCAGTTGCACGGTCATGAAGCCGCCGCCGCCCAGGTTGCCAGCCGCCGGGTACACCACGGCCAGGGCGTAACCCACCGCCACCGCCGCATCCACGGCATTGCCACCGGCCTTGAGCACGTCCACGCCCACATGGGTAGCGAGGTGCTGAGCCGTGACCACCATGCCATTTTCGCCAGCCACCGGGGCCTGGGAGGCCGCCTGTACACCGCTGACGGTCAGCACCAACGCGGTGGCAATCAACGTTCGGGTAAACGGTTGGTATTTCATCCCTGCATACTCTGTTTATTAGAAGAACTAGAAAGTAATACGTTTCCGATCCAAGCCCCAGCGTTATGCCGCATTTGTGACAGAGCCTGTCGGTAACGGAATAATGCCCATGCTATATTCCGGGCCTTTACGCCGCGCAGCAGAGGCTTTTCGATGGTGATCAAGAAGACCGGTATCCGCGCCCAGCAAGCCGACCAGACCCGCGCGCGGATTCTCCAGGCGGCGGTCAAGGTCTTCACCCGCGACGGCTATTCCGGCGGGCGCGTCGAGAGCATCTCGCGGGAGGCCGACTCCAACGACCGCATGCTGTATTACTACTTCGGCAGCAAAGAGCACCTGTTTGTGTGTGTGCTGGAGCACACCTATGAACAGTTCAACAAGGCCGAAAGCAAACTCAAGCTCGACCTGACTGCACCGGTGCAAGCGTTGCAGGCGCTGGTGGGGTTTATCTGGAATTACTACGTCAAGCATCCCGAGTTTGTGGCGATCCTGAGTATCGAGAACCTGCACAAGGGCAAGCACGCGAAGCAGTCGGGTGAGCTGCGGCGGTTGTCCGGGGAGGCGGTTGGGGTGTTGCGGCCGATCATTGAGGCGGGCCAGGCGCAGGGGCTGTTTCGCGAGGATGTGGACATCAAGCATGTGTACTTGATGATTGCTTCGTTGTGCTACTTCTATAACTCCAACCAGCACACGCTGAGTTCGTTTTTGGGGGAGGATTTGGCGGATAAGACACAGCAGCGGGATTGGCTGGGGTTTATCAGTGATCTGGTATTGCGTGGGGTATGCCTGACACCGCCTGTCCAACGGTAGAACCCGGATCTCAATGTGGGAGCGGGCTTGCTCGCGAATGCGGTGTATCAGTCAATGCATTTGGCGACTGACGAACCGCTTTCGCGAGCAAGCCCGCTCCCACATTTTTGCCCGCGTGAATCAATGGGTACCTGGGTTGGCTCTTAGGTGAGCGACCTTTTGCTCCAAGCGGTTCCATTGCGGTGCATTGGGTGCGAAGCGCCCGCGTAGGTAGGCGGCCAATTCTGCCACTTGGGTATTGGACAGACTGTCCTTGAACGCCGGCATGTAACCCAGGTCCTTGGTCGCCGGGGTGCTGATCCCTTGCAAAATCACCTTGATCAGATTGTCCGGTTGATCACTGTGCACATTGGTATTAGTCGCCAGTGACGGGCTGACTCCGAACAGTTTCGGCCCCTGCCCGTCGGCATGGCAGGCTTTGCACGAACCTTCAAATACCCTTCTCCCATTGGCATTGGGCACCGTCGCGGCCGCCACCACTTGCGCTTCGGCCGCCGCGCTGTCATTCAGCGAGGCCAGGTACACCGCCATCGCGCGGATGTCGGTCTTGGGCAGCTTCGCCAGCTCAGTCACCACCGGCCCCATCGGCCCTGTCGCGACGCCGTGGACATCGGAATAACCGGTGCTCAGATAGGTAAACAATTGGTCCTCGGTCCACGGCGTCGGCGCCTTGGACAAGCCATTCAACGCCGGCGCTTCCCAACCATCCACCCTGCCGCCCGCGAGGAACGCTTTACCGCCCTTCTCCGCCCCCATCAGGTTGCGCGGCGAGTGGCACGCCGCGCAGTGCCCCAACCCGTTGACCAGATAGGCGCCGCGGTTCCATTGCTCGCTTCTTTGCGGTTGCACGCTGATTTCCCCTCGGCGCAAAAACAGTGCATTCCAGCCGGCCATCAACGGCCGGATATTGAACGGAAACTTCATCGCATTCGGCACCGGCGCCTGGCTCACTGGCGCCTGGGACATCAGGTAGGCGTACAGCGCCTGCATGTCCGCATCGTTGATGTTGCGAAACGCGGTATAGGGAAACGCCGGGTACAGGTTGCGCCCGTCGCGGCTGATGCCGTCGCGCATCGCCCGCTCAAACGCCGGGTAGGACCAGCTGCCAATCCCGGTCTTTTCATCCGGGGTGATGTTGCTGCTGTAGAGCGTGCCGAACGGCGTGTGCATGGCCAGCCCGCCGGCATTGGCGGCGCCACCCGGCGCCGTGTGGCACACCGCGCAATCCCCTACGGCCGCGAGCAAACGCCCGCGCTCCAGGGTGGCCTTGGACCAGGTGCCGGCGCTGGGCGGCGCGATCGGCGCGATTTCGCTGTGAAACGGCCACGCGGTGGCGGCCATGCCCAGTACCGCGCCAAACGCTGCGAACAATGAACCGAACAACCATTTGCGGCGCTTCTCCGGGGACTTCGCCGGCTCACCCAGCGTGCCGGCATTCAGCGCAGCCAGCACGCGCTCGGGGGTAATCGGCAGCTCGCGAAAACGAATGCCGGTGGCGTCGTAGATCGCATTGGCGATCGCCGCCGCGCTGGGTACCGAGGCGGACTCCCCGGCGCCCATCGGCGGCTGGTCCTGGCGCGGCATCATCAGTACGTCGATCTGCGGCACTTCAGGGAAGGTCAGGATTGGATAACCGCCCCACTCCTTGCTCGCCACGGTGGACTCTTCGAAGGTCACGCGCTCCTTGAGCACACGGCTGGTGGACTGGATCACATTGCCGTGGATCTGATGCTGCACCCCCGCCGGGTTGATCATCATCCCCGAGTCATGCCCGATCACCACGCGGGTTACCGAGACATCGCCGGTCTGCTTGTCGATGGCCACATCCGCCACCCAGGCCGCCCACGCCGCGCCGAAGCCGGGAAACTTGCTGTGGATATAGCGCGCGTAGGCAAAGCCCCGGCCTCGCAGCAGGTGGTCTTCGTTGGCGGTTTGCATCGGCGCGGTGCGCGGTGCCCAGTTGGCCCGCTCGGCGGTGGATTTCACCAGGTCGATGGCGCGCTCATCCTTCAGATAACGCAGGCGGTATTCCACCGGGTCGACCCCGGCAGCAAACGCCAGTTCGTCGATATAGGATTCATGGGCGAAGGTGTTGGGCAACGCCGACACGCCGCGCATCCACGAGGCGCGCACGATCGGCGCCATGTCGTTGATGGTGACGCGCATGTTCTCGATGTCGTAGGGCGGGATTGAGGTGCGGTCGCCCATTTCGAACATCGCCGCCACCGGCTCGACCCGGCCGGTCAGCAGCAGCGCCAGGGTGGGCGCGCCGTTGGACGGGTAGCTGGTTTCAAAGTCATAGGCGGCGATGCTGCCGTCGGCGTTCAGGCCGCCGTCGACATCCATCAATTGCGCGGTGCCTTTGGGCTCCCACAGGTGTTCCTGTTCGCGGGTCAGTTGCACCCGCACCGGCTTGCCCACGGCGCGGGACAACAGCAACGCGTCGGCGCATACATCGTCGGCGCAATTGCGGCCGTAGCAGCCGGCCGCCTCCATGCGGATCACGTCGATGGATGCTTCCGGGCACTCCAGCAACCACGCAAGATCAGCTCGCAGCAGGTGCGGGTTCTGGCTGCCGGACCAGACCCGGCTGACCCCGGGCTGATAATCCGCCACGCCGCAGGACGGGCCGATGGAGCCGTGCATCTGGTACGGCCACAGGTAGGTGCGCGGCATGCGCTGGCTGGCGGCGGCCAGGGCTTCGTCGACGTGGCCTTGGTCGAGCACGGTTCGGCGTACCCGTGGGTTGTCACGAATCGCTTGTTCCACATCGCTCATGTCCGGCAGTTGGTTATTCCAGGGTTTCCAGTGAACCCGCAGTTCCTGGGCAGCCTTGATCGCCTGCTCTTCACGCAAGGCCACCACACCAACAAAATCGCGAATCACCACCACGGCAACAATGCCCGGGATATGGGCAATGGATGATTCGTCTACGTTCAGCAGGCTATTGCCGACAAAATCACCGCAATCCAGCCCCGCATAAGGTGGGCGGATTACCCGGCCGTGGAGCATGTCCGGCACGCGCATGTCGTGAACGTAAGTCAGTTCGCCGGTGGCTTTGCCGGGGATATCCACCCGGGCTGCGCCTTTGCCCACCAGGCGGTAATCGGCGGTGGCTTTAAGCGGTGCATCGCCGCTGATGCGCAGTTCGTCATGCTCGCCCGTGACCAGTTCGCCATAGGTGGTGGTGCGTCCGTCCTCGGCGCTAATCACGCCCGCGTCGACCTTCAGGCTCTGTGCATTGACCGACCAACGTTGCGCCGCCCGCATCAGCAGGAAACGCCGGGCTTCGGCGGCGGCATTGCGCAACGGGATCGCGGAGATCTGCAAGGTTGCGCTGGCGATGGTCGCGCCCTGGTTCGGCGCCCGTTCGGTGTCGCCCAGCACCATGCGCACCTGTTCCATGGCCAGGTCCAGTTCCTCGGCGACGATTTGCGCCAAGGAGGTGCGAATGCCGGTGCCCAGGTCTACATGCCCGTTGAAGGCGTACACCAGCCCGTCATCGTTCACCGCGATAAACAGCCCCAGTTCCTTGGGCTTGACCGTCGGTGTGCCGCCCTTGGCCACCGGCCCCGAGGGCGGCAGCACGTCGTCGACGATCAGCAGGACGCCGGCCTTGGCCAGCCATTGGTCGCGGGAAGGGATTGTGTCAGTCATGGTCATCGATCCACGTTCAAGGCGTTTGGCGGGCGGCACGCAGCACCGCGCGGAGGATTTCGATATGGGTGCCGCAGCGGCAGAGGTTGCCCGACAGTTCGCTGCGCACCTCGGCTTCGCTGGGGTTGGGATTGCGGTCGAGCAAGGCCTTGGCGGTCATGATCATGCCGTTGAGGCAGTAGCCGCACTGCGCGGCCTGCTCGTCGATAAAGGCCTGTTGCACCGGGTGCGGGGTTTCGCGGGTGCCGAGGCCTTCGAGGGTGACGATGTCGCGGCCCACCGCGCCCGACAGTGGGAAGACGCAGGAGCGTGCAGCCACACCGTCGATGATTACCGTGCAGGCGCCGCACTCCCCAAGGCCGCAGCCGTATTTGGGGCCGTTGAGTCGCAGGTCATTGCGCAGGATCAGCAATAGCGGAGTGTCGGCCATTGCGCTGACTTCGCGGGTGTGGCCGTTGACCTCAAGCGTTACCGTGATGTGCTGGCTGATCATTCGCTTCGCCCGTTGGGTTTGGTGAAGTGCCCACTACATCAAACAGTCAAAAAAAAGCGTCGCGTAGCTGGGGTCTCGCGACACACTTGACTGGTGAAGTGGTTACTACATCAAAGTAGAGCAAAAACGGTGCCAGCCTATCGGGGACAACCCAATTTCGCCGTAGCAGCTGTCGAGCCCCAGCGAGGCTGCGTGGCGGCCGACGCGGGTTTGTGCCTGGCTCGATAACGGCGGTGCGGCCGACGCAGCCTCGCTGGGGCTCGACAGCTGCTACGGGGGGGAGTCAGGGGGTTTGGGGGTCGTCGATCATTTTGCGTAGCAGGAATAGTACGGCGACGCGTTCGGCGGGGTTGAGGTTGCTCAGGGTCAGTTCGGTGATGGTGGCGGCGCAAGGTACGGTTTGCTGCACCAGGGCGGCGCCGGAGTCGGACAGGTTGACCACGACTTTGCGTTTGTCCTGGGGGTCGGGTTCGAGGGTGATGAGTTCGCGGGCCTTGAGGCGTTCGACGATGCCGCGGATGGTCGCCTGGTCGACGGCGGTGGCCTTGACGAGTTCGGTGAGCGAGCTTGCACCGTGATCGCGCAGGGCGCACAGGGTGACGAACTGCACGGCGGTGAGCTGGGAGTCGCCGACGTTCTGCTGGAAGATCGCCAGGTGGCGCTGGTAGGCCTTGCGCAACAGGTGGCCGACTTGCTCGGAGAAAACGTAGGAATCAGGCACGGCGGGCTCGGGGAGGCGGTGGTTGATGGGGTGGCATCTTACATCTGTAGGAGCGAGCTTGCTCGCGAAGGTCGTCAACGATGACACGGGGGGTCTGGTTTCCCTCGGTGTCCTTGAGTTTTTCGCGAACAAGCTCGCTCCTACAGGTGGAGGTGTCAGGGGGCCAGGGAGGCCTTGGGGGCTACGACGTCGCCGGCGATGACGACGGCTTGGTCATCGAGGTAGACGTCGCAATTGCGCAGCGGGATGTCCATGTGGCACGGGGTTTTGCGGGTGCCGCCGACTTCGGTGTTCGGGCCGGTGGAGAACAGGAAGTTGCCGTAGAACGCCCGGGCGTCCATGCACATGCCGTCGTTCTTGTCGTGCAGGCCCATGGCGGTCCATTGCGCCCGTGGCTGCAGGCCCCAGCCGATGTGGGAGATGCCATAAACCTCAGGGTCGTTGAAGTATTTCATGTAGTCGCGCAGGTATTCGGCTTCGAAACCGCCATGGATTTTGGTGATGAAGCCCTTCTCGATTTCCAGGGTGATTTTCTCGCGGGTGTAGGTCTTGAACGGCAGCAGGATGTCGCCGATATCCAGCACCAGCACGCCTTCGGCGGTTTCTTCGTTGGGCCAGGAGAACAGGAAGCCGCTGGGCCAGTGATCCCAGCGTCCCGGTTCGTCGGCAAAGCCGTATTCGGTGACGGACGGGTATTGCCCCAGCGCTGCACGAAAATCACTGCCGGCGCGGGATTTGACGTGGATCGAGCGGGCCTTTTTCAGCAGTTCTTCAGCGGCCAGCACGCGCACTTTGTCTTCCTCGGTCGGCAGCATGCGCGCCAGTACTTCCGGGGGTTCTACCGCCAGCAGGATGCGTGTGCCGGTCTTGAGGATCTGTTCCTGCTCCGGCGAGTGCAACAGCATCATGGTGTCGACGATCAGGTCCGCCGCCTCCAGTGCCCGCTGGGCTGCGATGTTGCCGGTCAGCGCGGTGTCGCCGCAGTAGGCGGTCATGTCATTGCCCATCGCCCGGGGATGGTTGAACGACGGTAATTCCACCGCATACACCTTGGCCCCCAGGCGCTGCGCCGCATCCATCGCCGCGCGCACGGTGCGCGGGTCGGAGTAATGGCTCTTGAGCACGGCAACGCTCTGGGTCGGGTCGACCTTAGAGAGCTTCAACACGTGCTCAAACATCTGGGTCAGTTCGCAATCACTTACCGGCATTTCCTGTCTCCTCAGCTGCTGCACCAAGATCTTGCAGTGCGCTTCACTCTAGTGCGTTTTTATAGCGTATACGCCAATTAATCACGATAAGAACTGATTTTAGGATGGACTGCAAGCGCCACGCCAAAACGTTACAAATCCACACAAACCCAATGTTATATGGCGACACTCGGTTACAGGGGATCGATCTGGCCAAAAAAACAATTTTTCAAGCGCGGGCTTTTCATTTGAAAAAATGAGCGTATACACTTTAAAAACCTTGCGGACTGACGCCGCCGGCCATCATTCGAAAAAGAGGACCACGCCCCATGGGAAGCACACAAAAAATCGCAATCGTCGGCGCCGGCCTTGGCGGTGCCGCCGCTGCCACCCTGCTGCAACAGGCAGGGTTCGACGTGGACATCTACGAGCAGGCGCCGGAGTTTTCCCGTCTCGGTGCCGGGATCCACATGGGCCCCAACATCATGAAAATCTTTCGGCGCATGGGCATTGAAAAGCAGCTGGACCTGATGGGCTCTCACCCCGAGCATTGGTTCAGCCGCGACGGTGAAACCGGCGACTACCTGTCCCGCATTCCCCTGACCGGCTACGGCGCGTCCTACATCACCGTGCACCGCGGCGACCTGCACGCGCTGCAGATGTCCACCCTCAAGCCCGGCACCCTGCACTTCAACAAACGCCTGGAAACCCTCGAGGAAACCGACACCCAGGTACGCCTGACCTTCGCCGACGGCGAGGTGACCTACGCCGACATCGTGATCGGTGCCGACGGCATCAACTCGCGTATTCGTGAAGAGCTGCTGGGCGCGGAAAAGCCGCTGTACAGCGGCTGGGTCGCCCACCGCGCGCTGATCCGGGGCGATCAACTGGCCAAGTACGACCTGAAGTTTGAAGACTGCATCAAGTGGTGGACCGAGGACCGGCACATGATGGTTTACTACACCACCGGCAGGCGCGACGAGTACTACTACGTCACCGGCGTGCCGCACCCGGAATGGGACTTCCAGGGCGCCTTCGTCGACAGCAGTCGCGAAGAGATGTTCGACGCCTTCAAGGGCTACCACCCCACCGTCCAGGCCCTGATCGAATCCACCGAAAGCGTGACCAAATGGCCGTTGCGCAACCGCAACCCGCTGCCGCTGTGGAGCCGCGGCCGCCTGGTATTGCTGGGCGATGCCTGCCACCCGATGAAGCCGCACATGGCCCAGGGCGCCGGCATGGCCATCGAAGACGCAGCGATGCTCACACGCTGCCTGCAGGAAACCGGCATCAGCGACTATCGCACCGCCTTCGAACTGTATGAAGCCAACCGCAAGGAACGCGCGTCCCGGGTACAGGCCGTGTCCAACGCCAACACCTGGCTGCGCACCCAGGAAGATCCGGACTGGGTCTACGGCTATGACCTCTACGCCCAGCAGCTGAAGTCGGGGGTGGCCGCGTGAGCAGCTTTCTCTACGGTGGCAACGTCCAGGCCAACGGTATTCGCCAGCATTACCTGCGTTATGGCGGCAAAGGCCCGGCGCTGATCCTGATTCCCGGCATCACCAGCCCGGCGATTACCTGGGGTTTTGTTGCGGAACGCCTGGGCCTGCATTTCGATACTTATGTGCTGGATGTGCGCGGGCGTGGCCTGTCGTCCACCGGCCCGGAACTGGACTACAGCGCCGACACCTGCGCCGATGATATCGGCGCCTTTGCCGACGCCCTCAAGCTCGAGAGCTATCACCTGGTAGGCCACTCCATGGGCGCGCGGTTTGCGGTGCGCAGTGCGGTGCGCCATCCACAGGGCGTCAACCGTGTGGTGCTGATCGACCCGCCGGTGTCCGGCCCGGGTCGCCGGGAATACCCGAGCAAGCTGCCGTGGTACGTCGATTCGATTCGTCAGTCCCTGGTCGGCATGGATGCGGAGGCGATGCGCGCCTTCTGCGCCACCTGGACCGACGAACAACTGCAACTGCGCGCCGAATGGCTGCACACCTGTTACGAGCCGGCCATCGTTCGCGCCTTCAACGACTTCCACACCGTCGACTTCCATCAGGACCTGCCGCACCTGGAGGCCCCTGCCCTGTTAATTGTTGCCGGACGCGGCGGTGTAATTCAGGCCGAAGATGTCGCGCAAGTCCGACAGTTACAGCCAACCCTACAGGTCGCCCATGTGCCAAATGCAGGACACATGATTCCCTGGGACGACCTTGAAGGCTTTTTCGCTGCCTTCGGCGACTTCCTCGGCCAGCCCCTGACTGCATAACGGAGACCATCATGCTCAAGCCTTACCGTATCGGCCAGATCGTGCCGAGTTCCAACACCACCATGGAAACCGAGATCCCGGCGATGCTCAACGCGCGCCAGGCGATCCGCCCGGAACGTTTCACCTTTCACTCCAGCCGCATGCGCATGAAGCAAGTGCGCAAGGAAGAACTGGCGGCGATGGACGGCGAGTCCGACCGTTGCGCCATCGAGCTGTCCGACGCCAAGGTCGACGTGCTGGGCTACGCCTGCCTGGTGGCGATCATGGCCATGGGGCTGGGTTACCACCGTAAATCCGAGCAACGCCTGCGCAAGGCCACTGCCGACAACGACGCCAACGCCCCGGTGATCACCAGTGCCGGAGCCCTGATCGAAGGCCTAAACGTCATGGGCGCCAAGCGCATCGCCATCGTCGCGCCGTACATGAAACCGCTGACCGAACTGGTGGTGAACTACATTCGCGAAGAAGGCTTTGAAGTGGTGGACTGGCGCGCCCTGGAGATCCCCGACAACCTCGAAGTGGCCCGCCACGACCCGGCCAACCTGCCGGCCATCGTTGCCGGGATGAACCTGGAAGGCGTCGACGTGATCGTGCTGTCGGCCTGCGTGCAAATGCAGTCGTTGCCGGTGGTGGCCAAGGTCGAAGCACAAACCGGCCTGCCGGTACTCACCGCCGCCATCGCCACCACCTACGCCATGCTCAAGGCCCTGGACCTGGAACCCATCGTCCCCGGCGCCGGCGCCCTACTCTCCGGCGCCTACTAAAAACGCTTTTGTGGCGAGGGAGCTTGCTCCCGCTGGGGTGCGAAGCGCCCCCAAAAAATAGGCCTGCTACGCAGTCCAATGGGAGCAAGCTCCCTCGCCACAAGGTATGTGCACTGTCCATTACCGAGGACTGATAGATGACCGAACAATCCGCCGACGCCAACTACCAGGGCGTCTGGGGCAACCGAATCGGCTTCGGCAAAAAATCCGCCCTGCTGATGATCGACTTCATGCAAGGCTATACCACCGAAGGCGCGCCGCTGTTTGCCCCCGAAGTGCGCATCGCCGTGGCCGAAAGCATCGAACTGCTGGCCTGCGCCAGGCGTCACGGGATTAGCGTGGTGCACACCAATATCCGTTACCATCCCGGCCATTTCGCCGACGGCGGTATTTGGGTAAAAAAGGCCCCGGTGATGAAAGACATGGTCGAAGGCAACCCCATGGCAGCCTTCTGCCCCGAAGTCCTGCCCCTGGCCAATGAAGTGGTGATCACCAAACAATACGCCAGCGCGTTTTTCGGCAGCAGCCTGGCCCCGATGCTGCACGCCCAGGGCATCGACACCGTGGTGCTCGCCGGCTGCTCCACCAGCGGCTGCATCCGCGCCACCGCAGTCGATGCAGTGCAACATGGCTTTCGTACCATCGTCGTGCGCGAATGCGTCGGCGACCGTCACCCGGCGCCCCATGAAGCCAACTTGTTTGATATCGACAGCAAGTACGGCGACGTGGTCAGCAAGCAGGAGGCGATGAACAAGTTCAAGGAGCAATAACGTTTCTTTAAGAACCGCGCCACAGAGCGCGGTCTTGCACTCTTCTGACACTGCCTTTGGACGTCGCTTTCTCAGCACTCCGAAGTGCTGAAAAAAAAGCGGCTGTATAAAAACCATAAGTCACCGCCAGGAGACACCCCAATGCCCATTGCGAATGCAGCGCCCGCGACTACGGTCGCCGATCCGGTCAACACGCTCTACCACAAGATCACCTGGAAGCTGATTCCGTTCCTGTGTTTCTGCTACCTGGCAGCCTACCTGGACCGCATCAATATCGGCTTTGCCAAACTGCAGATGCTCGACCAGTTGCACTTCAGCGAAACCGCGTTCGGCCTCGGCGCCGGGCTGTTTTTTGTCGGCTATATCCTCTTCGAAGTCCCGAGCAACCTGATCCTGGAAAAGGTCGGTGCGAAGATCTGGATCGCCCGCATCATGATCACCTGGGGCCTGCTCTCGGCCTGCACCATGCTGGTCACCTCCACCACCCAGTTCTACATCCTGCGATTCCTGCTGGGCGCCGCCGAAGCCGGGTTCCTGCCGGGCGTCCTGTATTACCTGACCACCTGGTTTCCCACCCATCGCCGAGGGCGAATCATCGCCCTGTTCATGATCGGCCTGCCGCTGTCCAGCGTGATCGGCGGCCCATTGTCCGGTTGGATCATGAGCCATTTCGACAACACGGGCGGCCTGCGTGGCTGGCAGTGGCTGTTCCTGATCGAGGCGGTGCCCAGCGTGCTGCTCGGTATCTGGACCTTCTGGGCACTGCCCAACTCCTACCAGCAAGCCAAATGGCTGTCGCCGGAAGAAAAGACCCTGCTGGAAAGCGAGCTGCGCAAAGACGACGCCGACGGTGCCGACAGCAAGCACAGCTTCCGTGATGGTTTCTTCAACCTCAAGGTGTGGATGCTCGGCGGTATCGACTTCTCGATCCTGCTCAGCGCCTACGCCATGGGCTTCTGGATGCCGACGTTCATCCGCAACGCGGGTATCACCGACACCTTCCACATCGGCATCCTCACCGCCTTGCCCAGCGTGGCCGCACTGTTGGGCATGCTGCTGATCGGCGCCAGCTCCGACAAACACCGCGAACGCCGCTGGCACATCATCGTGCCGTTTTTCATCGGCGCGGCGGCGATGGCCGCCAGCACCTTCTTCACCCATAACGTGGTCGCCACCGTGGCCCTGTTTGCGATTGCCTCGGCGGCGATCATAGGTGCGGTGCCGGTGTTTTTCAGCCTGCCGGCGACCTTTCTCAAAGGCACCGCAGCCGCCACCGGGTTCGCCCTGGCCTGCTCGCTGGCGAACATCGCAGGCCTGGTGAGCAACTCGTTGATGGGGGTGGCGATTGACGTCACTGGCAGTAGCGCAGGCGCCTTGTGGTTTTTCGCCGGCTGCCTGATTCTCAGCAGCTTCCTGGTCATCGCCTTGCCGGCGAAACTGGTGAACCGTTAATAACAACAATTCCTGGGGTGAGTCTCCATGCAAGGTTTCATCAAGCGCTGTGCCCTGCTTGTCGCCGTCGGCCTGTGTGCCGGTACGGCGCAGGCCGCAGAAAAGGTCATCTTCGACACCGACTTCAACGTGCTCAACGATGACGGCCAGGCCTTTATCATGCTTGCCCAGCTACATGGGCAAAAACGCATCGACCTGCTGGGCATGACCCTGGTCAGCGGCAATGCCTGGGTCGACCAGGAACAGGTGGATGCCCTCAAGGCCGTGGAACGCATGGGCGTGGAAAAGGAAATCGGCGTCTACTCCGGCGCCGCCTACCCGCTGCTGCATGACTACGCCACCTATGAGGCGGAAAAATCCCTGTTCGGCTCCGGCTGGCCGGGTGCGTTCAAGAACCCGCGCCCAACGAATGCATCACAACTGGTAGCACCACCGGATGGCCTGGCGACCCACACCAAGCTGCGCAAAGAAACCGCCGCCCAGTTCATCGTCGACAGCGTGCGGGCCAGCCCCCACGAGGTGACGATTCTGGCGGTCGGCCCACTGACCAACATTGCCCTGGCGATTCGCTCGGCACCGGACATCGTGCCGTTGATCAAGCGCATCGTGTACATGGGCGGTGCCCTGGAGATTCCGGGCAACACCACGCCGGCGGCGGAGTTCAACTGGTGGTTCGACCCGGAGGCTGCGAAGATCGTGTTGCGCTCGCCGATCGAACACGTGATTTTCCCCAACGATGTCTGTGAGAAAGTCACCTTCGACAAGTCGGTGTACCAGCGGGTGATTGCCCACAAAGGCGCGATTGCCGAGCTGTACAAGCACGAGTTCGGCCCACTGTTCGACAAAGATCCCGCCTACCACAGCTTCACCTGGGACAGTCTGCCGGCGCTGTTTCTCGTGAGCCCCGAGATCGTCACCGAATCCCGTGAACTGTGGGTGGACGTAGACACCACCTTCGGCGCCGATTACGGCCGGGCACTGGGCTACAAAAAAGGTGCACCCGTGGGCACGCAGAAGGCCAAGGTGGTGTTTGCCGTGGACCAGAAGAAGTTCTGGGATGGCTACGTCAACCTCGTGACCTTGCCGACGCCCGTGAAGACGCCCCACTAACCCCGCCACCCCACGCAACAAGGTCGTCGAGGCTTTGTTGCGCGCCGCCTCGCAACACCCGGTCACCCTTCATCTGTGCTTTTTTGGAATCGCCCCTTCGGTTTTCACTACATAGCTGACACCACAGGTCGCTGCCAGCGGCCTGTGCCCTGTCTGAAAACCAATTCGGGAACTCATTGATGACCCTACTCAGCGCCAGCCTGACCACCGGGCGCGCACCGAACATAAACTGGGCGCCCCTCGAGAGGTTGGCGCAAGCCCCAGCCACCCCGCCGCTCTCCAGCGACAACACCCGCGCAGCAGGCGACAAGGCCCTGGCACAAAACCTGTGCAATGCCTTGGCAAATGGTCTTCAGGGGCAAACGAATATCGTGGTTCCGCCTCACTCGACCCTGGGCGTGTGGCAAGCCCAATTGAACAACGCACTGAAGAACCCGGAATTTCAGTATTGGGTGAAAACCCAGGGCATTCCTCCCGGGAGCATCAACCTTTACCCGGATCTCAACCAGCTCACCGCCACCATTAACAATCGGACAAAGGTCTTCACCCTGGACGATCAATCCGGATGGCGCGATGTTGCAGGCCCGGTACTGGCTGCGGCGAAGATCTTTGCCGGCGGTATTAACGGGCCTGTCGCGCACTACCACAGCAACGCAACCGACGTTCCGCATTGGCTGGTGGCAAACTTCTACGGGCAGGACCTTGATCCAACGAGCCTTGCGCGGTTGGCCAGCACCTACACCTTCGCCCCGCCCGTCGAAAGCCTGGCCGCATCACGCAGCGAGCAGGCCCTGCAAAACCAGCAGCAGGCACTGGGTGACATCAATGACCGTAAAACGCTGAGGTTGAAACTGCATAACAAGGTACGCGCGGGTATGCGCCTGGCCGGCTTCAACGTCGACCCCCACTCGTCCCACCAACCCAAGGGATTTACCAGCGCCGAAGACTTCATCACCGGCAAAGGCTGGAAGCTGCCAACCACAAATGAGGGATTCGATAACCTGTTGGCTGTATTAGGCACGCCAGTTCCACAAAGCCCGCCCCTGGCTGATTTCTGGGGACTTCTGTCCACGCCAGTGCCATTGAGCGCCGCTCAGCGCAGGCGACTCAGCGCCGCAACACAAGCAGAAATCGCCCCCGGCCAAACATTGCTTTCCACCTTGATGGGCCCCACCAATAGCGCTACGCCCACCTCCCCCCGCGAGCAACTCGAACAGATGCTCACTCACCCCAAAGCCCTGGCGCTCGGGCAAAGACTGGAGGCCGAACTGGGCGTCCTGCCCACCCCCACCAGCCGTCGCGAGTTGGTGCTGTCGGCCCTGGTACTGAGCCTGGACCCCGACGCCGGAGCCACCCGTAACAAGATTGCGCAATATCAACTTGATCAACCCGATAACTGGGGAAAGAAACCGGCAGACATTGTTCAGTCTCTCGGCGAACACCTGATGAACCAGAGTCGCGTACAACCCGCGCACAAGGGTGTCGCCGCCTACCTGATGTTGTCTCACGTAGCGCCAGCACTTCTGGTCCAGGGGTTGCCCGACGATCTGCGCTATGGGACCCATCAGTGGGCCGCGCTGAGCAGTGCCATATCGAAAATAGAGCACCTGGCGCCGGGCGCAAGCGCCACCAT
The DNA here is from genome assembly GCF_059716235.1 of Pseudomonas sp. LBUM1641. Taxonomy (NCBI): domain Bacteria; kingdom Pseudomonadati; phylum Pseudomonadota; class Gammaproteobacteria; order Pseudomonadales; family Pseudomonadaceae; genus Pseudomonas; species Pseudomonas sp. LBUM1641. Next base: position 3,420,243 of record NZ_CP166815.1, on the reverse strand, counting down.
GGGCTACCAGCAAATCAACGATCTCGCAGAACTGGAGCCGATTACCGACAATGAAGAAAAGCTGGACCTGTACACCCGGCGCGAAGCAATGATTGATTGGGCGATTACCAACGGTGCCCTGCCAAAAAAAGATGACGGCAATTACTCGGAAGGTGACATCAGCACCGCGAAAGCAGCCTACCAAAAAGAGTTTTCGGACCTGGGCTTTGCCGGCCAGCATTTGCTCAAGGCCATACCCACCCGCAGGCAAATGGCGCTCGATGATTTGAAGCGTGTCTATGGAGAGTCCGTCAATCTGGAAACCCCGGTATTGCAAAGCATCGACGGCGACCAGAATCGTTTTTACAGCCTGTTGGACGCACACATGTCGAGCTCGCTGCACAAGGGCGACTGGCGCTCAATCAGCAGCAAGGTCTCCATGAAAGAGCTTGAGCAACAGTTCCCACGCCTCAGCAATATTCCATGGCGGTTCAAGTCCACTTCCGATTCTCATCACTTGAACCTTCAAAAATCCGAGGCCATTTTGGTCCAACATCTTCTATCGCAGTTGCCTGAAACCCATCGGGAACACCTCAACCTCGGCACGCAGAAGTTTTACGGGCTGAGGAAGGCTATTTCCGGCGCGTCACACCTGGTCAGACAGGAGGCCATCGAAAATGCCAAAGGTCGCCATGGAATCATTATTCGCTCGGAACTCGGCGCAGACGTGCGCTACTACGAGGTGTTCCCCGGCCTGAAGAAAATCGTCGTGCGCACCGACCTGCCAGCGGACCTGCCGGCGGGGAGAAATATCGTTCCCTACAGCAATTTTGAAACCGACAAACGCCAGGCTTTCGACTGGAACGCCTATAGCAGCGGCACAGAACCTGTAGCCGATGCACAGTCGGGACTGATTATTGAAGAACTGATTCCCCAGACGGCCTGGGCCCCACCGCCCCACGAAAAGGCGCCCGCCCTGTCCTACTCAAACAGTAAGACAGCCTACCTGGCCAGTGTCGCCGCGAATCAGCATTTGGTCTTGCCCAAGGAGATGTTCACAAGCATGGCCGGAGGCGAAAGCGCCATCGAGTTGCAGCAGCGTTACGCCGAAGCCGGTGCCGCCGCCGCACTCGGCCTCATCCCTTTTGCCAACACCGTGAAATATGCAATTGAAGGCAACGCGGCAGAAGCTATCGGCAGCTTCCTGACCGACGCCACCATGATGGTGCTACCGGCCCCCAAAGGCATGGGTATGGCACTGCGCCATGGCGTCAAATCGCTGAATACCCTCAGAGTCATGCTGAAGAAAGCCACACCCCACGCCGATGACTTGGCGGGACTGGTGGCGGGATCCCACAAAAACGCCAAGTCGTTTTACTCGACCATTCCCGCCTTCGGGCACAAATTTGCTGTTGCCAACAACTTGCTCAAGGAAGCCAGCATCGCCAAAGGCACCATCAGTTCGATAGGCAACGGCTCTGAAAGGACTGCACTGCTGGCGAAGTTCGAGGGTGACAAATGGTATGCCGTCAACCCCAATTCGGGCACCGCCTACGGTACGCCGCTGGAGGGTTTTGTGGCCGAGACCAATACGCGTAACCTCCAAGACTTCTTCTCTCCTGCCGCGCCAGCAGACAATGATTTGTCCGATCTCTTTGTGGTTAAAATCAGCAAAACCAAGTACGGCGACGAGGCGGCCTTCAAGAGAGGTTATGACACGCTAAAACCCGACGGTGTACCCGGTTACAGCACGGGGATGAGCCCTTACAGAATCAAGGAACTGATTGTGAACGGCAACCTCACCGCGGAGCAGATCGGAAGCCTGGTTCGGCAACGGGAAAAACTGTTTATCGCCCACGCGCGTAGTGGCGCCGAAGTATTCAAACGTGAAATAGAAGCCGCTGGCGGCACCACTCGGGGCATGCCGCAAAGCTTTTACCTGGCGCTGACCAATTTCGATGTGGAGGGTGAGTGCGCAGCCCTCTCCAGCGCAATGGCCGTGGCACTCGGGGAAGGCACCGAAAACACCTTGTTGGATAACCTGGCCTATGCCATGGCGAACCCCGATTCCGCTGAAGCCAGAACATTCATCAACGACCTGTCAGCCCTCCAGTCCAAAGTCGTCACTGAGATCAACTTTCACGGCGCGAACGCAACGGCAGCCATCCCTTATACAAACATCATTGCAGGCCTGAGCAATGCCAAGGCATCGAAAACCCTGATGATCAGCACTTCAAACCATGGAATGCTCGCCGGCGTCCGTGTGTCGCCGAACGATGCCAGCCTGAAAACCTGGTTCTATTACGACCCCAACTATGGTTTGGCGACATTCCCGTCAGCGAAGTCGATGGCGAAAGGTCTTGAGAAAACCTTGAACAGCGGCACGGTTGGCAAGAGCCTCAGTGCTTTCGGCACTATCCTGACAGGGCGGATGTACAAGACCAGTGAGTTCGATGTAAGTGAGCTTGCGCAGCGCAACTTCAGCATAGACTCCACCAAGACACACACCTTTGATATCAACCGCATCAAAGGCCTGTCTCAGCCGCTTGCATAAACAATCGAGTTGCCCAAGGCACCGTTACATCCTTTAGCGGTGCCAGGGCGCTCATGGTTTAATTGCACCCTTTTTTGCCACCCCGAAGGAAACTGCTATCCATGAGCCTGCCCGCCACCAAAGTACTGGTCATTGGTTATGTCTGGCCGGAACCCCGCTCTTCAGCAGCAGGCGGACACATGATGCAGATCCTCGAGAGCTTTTTGGCCGAGGGCTGGGACATCACCTTCAGCAGCCCGGCCGTCACGGGCGAACACAAGGCCGACTTGCCCGCCCTGGGCATTCGCGAATGTGCGATTGAATTGAACAACAGCAGCTTCGATGACTTTATCCGGGAACTGTCCCCGGACATCGTGCTGTTCGACCGTTTCATGATGGAAGAACAGTTCGGCTGGCGCGTAGAAAAATGCTGCCCGAATGCCCTTCGCGTACTGGAAAGCTCGGACCTGCAGAGCCTGCGGGATGCCCGGCACCAGCGCCTCAAGGATTTCCTGAAGACGCAACCCGAGGCTGACGACTTCAGCCCTTTGTTCAGCCAGGACCTGGCCGCCGAGTTCGCTTACATGGCCGACACCGACCTGGCCAAGCGTGAGATCGCCGCGATCTACCGCTGCGACATCAGCCTGATGATCTCCGATGTGGAAATCCAGTTGCTGACCGAGCACTTCAAGGTGCCCGCCGCCCTGCTCCACTGGTGCCCGCTGATGCTGACGCCGCCCACCGTGGCCTTCGCGCCGTTTGAAGACCGCGCGCACTTCCTGAGCATTGGCAACTTTCGCCATGCGCCGAACTGGGATGCGGTGTTGTGGATGAAGAACAGCGTGTGGCCGCTGATCCGCCAGCAACTGCCGGGTGCTCAACTGCACGTTTATGGCGCCTACACACCGCCCAAGGCCACTGCCCTGCACAACCCGGCCCAAGGCTTCCATGTAATGAATTGGGCTGAGGATGCGTTGCAGGTGATGACTGCTGCACGTATCTGCCTGGCGCCGTTGCGGTTTGGCGCCGGGATCAAGGGCAAGCTGGCCGATGCGATGCTCTGTGGCACACCGAGCGTCACCACGCCAGTAGGTGCCGAAGCCATGGGTGAACCCTGGCCCGGCGGGGTCGAGCGCAGCGCCAGTGCGTTGGCAGCGCAAGCGGTTGCGTTGTATCAAGACCAGGAGCGCTGGACCCAGGCCCAGGAAGACGGCCGGCAATTACTTGCCCGCCGTTACGCCCAGGACCTGCATGGCCCGGCACTGGTGGCGCGCCTGGAGCAGTGCCGCAATGAGCTGAGCGAGCATCGTCGCAACAACTTCACCGGCAGCATGTTGCGCCATCACCTGCACAAAAGTACCCAGTACATGGCGCAATGGATCGAGGCGAAAAACCGCAGCCTGTAAACACACACGCTGGCGGGGGCGCGCCGCGAACGGGCTGCACTTTATCTTGAAATACTCCGCCAAACTCCCGCGGGCATTCTTCGGAACGCCTGCAGAGCGCGAAGCGACATAGTTGGATAAGTCGGCCGTATCGTCCGGCCTGCACAGACCGTGTCGAATATTTCAAGGTGGTTCCATGAGCAGTGTTGAGTCCCGTTTCCTTGCCTCCAACGGATACATCCTCCCCCAAGACAATGGCGAGACCCTTCGGACCCGCCGCTCAACCGACACTCCACCGACAACCAGCTCGCCGCCGACGCTGACACAAACCCGTAGCGCACTGGTCGAACAAGGTGACAAGGAAATGGCCCTGGGGTATGCCGAGGCCCTGAGTGCGCGCTCGCTCGCCATCAGAACCACCCAAAGCCTCCCGCTCAAGGAAGCCGTGCGCGTCGCGCCTTACTCAACGTTTAGCCAGCCCTGGTCACGGCTGGACAGGGCGTTGACTTCAGAGCCCTTTGCCAGTTTTGCCAAAGCAAAGAACATCGACCTTTCCACACTATTACTGTATCCCGACTCCCAAACCATCCGGCTCAGTGGCCAGGCCTCTGAGTTCAACGCCCACAATACGCCCGGCTGGAACACGCTGACCGGCGACGTTTTTGCCGCCCTGGGCGAGTTGTCCGTCGACAGGCAGCACGGCCCGATTCAATATTTCAGCAAAGACAGTGCGCCTGCCAATGTGGTTGCCGCGTTCTATGGTGAAACGGATAGATACCCTGCCGCAGCCTTGCTTGGTCGCGTTGGCCAGCTACTGAACCAGGGTGATTTCGACGCCCTGCAACCGCAGACTTCAAGCAATTCACACGTCGATGCTATTCGCCAGCGCCAGGAAAGTGCCAAGCAACACCTTGTCGGTTTATCGCCTGAGCAGTTCAGCGCACTCGCCCCCGTCAATGAAGCATTGATACCTTCAGCGCGGACAGAACTGGCTGATCAACAACTGGCCCGAATCTGCGCACGGGAGCTGCTCTACCTTCGCCCTGAAATCCGTCCCTATGGCCAAACGGCAACGAACGAGCTGACCGACCTACCGGAACACTCGGGCTTCGGGCAAGCGCGCGAAGCGTTGAAAACCGCACTGTCCTCTGATGCGTTCGTGCAATTTGTCAGGAAGCACAGCATTTCGATGTCCAGTGTCAGTATTGATCCAGGCACAGGTGAGCTGAGCGGCCTGGTCAATGGCACACACAAAACGTTCAGCCTCAATGACCTTTCAGGATGGTCAGATGTAGGTGGGGCGATCCAGCAGGCCGCCAAACGCATGGTGGGTGGTTCAACGGCGCGGGTACATCACCCGGCTCATAAGCCGGCCACGCTTGAACAAGTGCTGGGCTTCTACGCCCAGCCGACACTGGGCACTGACCTGCTGGACGTACTCAAACAGAGCGCCGCCCTGCAAAACGGCTTCCCGCGACCCGCCTCGCAACCATCTCATAGCCCGCCCCCGGCCACGACAGTGGCCGTTGTTGACGAAGCCGACGCCAAGGCCGACGCCGAGGTGGTGCAAAACCTGGCAAAAGCCACCGCTCAGCAGGCCGACGCATCGATGCAGGTGTCTCCCTTGTCGACGCTGGGGCAATGGTTAACCCAATTGCGTAGCGCACTGGGCAGCCCTGCTTTTCAGGACTTTATCCGAGACAACCGCTTTATAGCCTCCAGCATCCAGTTTCATCCTGGCGACTCAAGCGTCAGCGGGTTGGTCGACGGGAAATGGGTGAAGATCCCCATCAGCAATGGAAGTATCTCGAATGCCGCGATCCTGACCCTGGCAATCGCCGAAGCCGTCGTCATCGGCGGCGGACTGCCTGCGCCGTTGTCTTACCCTGAGGTAATGAGCGGTACGCTGAAAACATCGATGGTAAAAGCGTTCTACGACGACAGTTTCAAATCCGTTCTCAAATCGGAGAAAGCCCGCGGTCCACAGGCGCTGGCCTCTCATCGTCGAGTCGTTGGCGATATCTATGATCGGGACAGTCTTGGGAAGGAACTAAAACTGATTCGTGCTCGCCTGGACGCGAGCCGAATCACGCCAAACACACTCCCCGATGTATTGGCCAGCCACCGTGTGAATATCCACCCCGGTTCAACCTACAGTCAACTGCACACTACCGAGCCTGGGGCCTCTGCCAGCGTCGAAAGCTTCCTGAAAACCTTGGGCAAGCCACTGCCGGAGAACCGGGAACAAGTCGACGCGCTTGTGACATTCCTCACCGGTGGTGCCGAGCTTTTTTCCGAAGAAACGCTCTTGGTGGACGGCTATTCCCGCGCACTGAGACGAGCGGCCGACGGTTTATCAGAGGAAACAGTCACCGTTCCAAGTCACTCCTCGCTGGGCCGTTGGCTCGAAGCCTATCGCGATTTGTTTGACCACGTAGCGATCAAGGAATGGCTGGTCCGGCAACACGTCGATCCAGGTACCTTCAAGGTTGTTCCCTCGACCGGGCAAGCGACAGCCATGGTGGGCGGCTCCCCGAAAACCTTTGAGCTGACAGATGATTCAGGCTGGGCGTCTATCGCCGGCCCGATCCTGACGATAGGCAAAATAATCGTGCCAGGTTCCGGACAATCGCTACAGATGCCCAGCTTGAGTCGTTTCATTGACGTACCGTTAAGTATCGTCGCCGGGTTTTACAATGAGCCCCGCAGTAGCACTGTCGCTCAAGCCCGGGAAAGGGCTGACTACCTGGTACAACGGGGGGCATTCGATTCCGTGCTGGCCGCTCCTGGGCATTCGATCCCCTCCCTAAAAAAACAGCAAGAGCAAAGTACGAGCTATTACGACAGCCTGGCCCGCGCCGAGGCTGAAAAAGCCATGTTTCAAAGCCTTGCCGACACAACCGGCAAGGCACTGCCAAACCCACGTGCCGAGGCAAAGAAATTGGCCGAGGCGATCATACTGAAGCTCACCGGCAAAACCGTGGATGCCGATACGATTTATCACAACCGTTTTGGCACGGCCCGCACGTCCGAAGAGCTTAATCACCGCCGTATCAACAGTTCACTACGCTTGCCGGATGCATTACTGAAGAACTTCACTGAAGCCGACTGGGAGCCTGGCATGCTCGATGCGACATCGGGCTTTTACACGGATGCCGCGGGTTACGGTGAACACCACAAGTTGGCACTCGCCCCTTCGAGCGTAATGAACGAAAGCTGGAAAACCGATATCCAGAAGAATTTTACTGCCAAACTCGGTGACTTCTGGGACAAGCACCGTGACGACTACCGCACAGTCCTCAAAGGCCAGTTTATTGCGCGGGCCCGCCAGCAATTGAAGGCCTATGAAGCGAAAACGCCTGCGGAACAGTCAAAGCTTGCGGATGAACATAAATTCACTGCCGATGACTACCGGCTGGTGATGGCCGCAGCGTCGAATATTTCGGTAGAGCAGGATGCCGCAACAACCGTAGAGCAGTTGAGGGCTTCAACATCGACCCGTGGCCTTGTCCGTGCCCACGCCCTGGACATCAACGGCTATGGCTCTAACGATATCGTGCGTTTTACCGCCCAGGACGATGGGCAGTACCTGTACCTCAACGGTCGGCGTGACGGCAGGCAGGTGCTGTACGTGCCTGGTGGAGATCCGGCCTTCGTGCGCTTCGACTCTCTGGAAAAAATGGATCAGTGGATCGTCGACCAGGCCAAGGATCCGGACAAACGCAAGGCCCTGGCCTCTCACTTCTCGCTGTCCGACCGGCAAGACGGCACCAGCTATTACGGGGTCGACGCATCCTTGGCTCATCTGGCAACTCGCGGCTGGGATTCGCTGGAGGGCACCACCATTGATCGCGGCAACATCAGGATTCACGGTGATGTGTTCAAGCACATCACAGGCACAACCGAAAAACGCCTGAGCAGTGACGCAGACACTGCAATCAAATCAAACAGCGAGGTGATTCGCGACACGTGGCTCAATGACGTCTCAACGACGGCGGAACTGCTGGGAAAACTGTCACCCACAAGCTTCCTCGCCGCCGGCGCTACCGCAGCCGCCGCGCTCGCTGAGATGGCGCTTGGCATAGAGAAATCCGTTTCGGGCGACACCTTGTCCGAGCGCCGTGACGGCACCATGAAAGCGTTGGACGGTGCACTCAACACCCTGTTTTCCGTGGGTGCCAGTAGTGTTCCTGAAGATCCTTTCATCGCGCCAGGCACACGAGCGCCATCAACGCTCCTGCTGCAAAAAGAAACGTTCTTTGACGGCACCAAGGCGTTGGTCACCGAGCAATCATTGGCGGAAGATGCCTATGTCATCTCACGCTCCGACGGCTTTGATGTGGTGGATGGCGAGAAAGTCTACCGCTATAACGCCAAACGGCCTGGCAAACTGACGGACGTGGAATCAGCCGGGCACGAGGCGGAGTTGGAGAACTTCGAAGCCGTTTGCCCACTGCCACCCGCGCCGGGCGCGAGAGTGAGACGAGGCACCAACGATGAGTGCTTCTCCAGGATCATCGTCAGCACCGGCAACGAACTGCAGCAGGAGTTGCAGGCATTGGAGCATGAGCGTCTTTTTCCTTCCCCGCGCAAACTATTCAACAGCGACCGGTTCGTTGTCAGGGAAAGGCGCATACATAAAATGGTCGACACTGAAATGGGCACCAAGCTTGTACCTTTGCCCATCAGCCAGCCCATCGAATACAAAATGCATATCGATGGAAAAATAATCAACGATCCAGGTTTCGGCCTCCCCTTTGAGAAAACCAATCCGTTTCTTGAAAAAGAAACGCGTGTGGTGAAGCTCGGCAGCATAACCCGCAGCGTCAACGATCAACGTGAGATGAGGGGCATAGTGGTGTCCAGCCCTAAAGCGGGTGATCCATCGAAATATCTGGTGATTGAGGCTGATACTGCTGAATTCTATTACGTGAAGCTCACTACGCCACCCGCAACGGATGTGTCATTCCTCAAATGCAACGCTACAGAATTTGAGTTGGCGTTAGCACAAAAATATCGATCAAAATTTTATATACGGCAGGGCAATTCAGCACATCCGAACGACGCCAACTTCATCGCGCTGCCGAAACTGAACGACGCGTATAAGTCACTGGAAAAAAATGGCTACTCAAAAGCTCAAATCAATGACCTGAAAAACAAGACCGCCACGATGACCCCTGAGCAGCAGCGTGAGGCAGTGTTCCAGTTGCAAACGCGAGGCGCGCTCGGCAAAACCAATGTTTCAATGATGCCGAACAAGATTTCCGTCCTGACAAAACCCAATGACTTTGCCAGCATGACCACTGAACAAAAAAACCGGTTTTATGCGCTGAGTGCAAAGGAATCGGTGGACCGAGCGATGAAAGCCACAGGGTTGGGTCCCAGCAACCAGATACGCTCAGTTTCCGACATAAAACGCGCCGATGCCGCGAACGAGGCCCTTGTATGGTTGCGTAAAACCGCGAATCCCCGCACGAATGACCTTGGAGCCCAGGCCTTGAAAAGTGGCGCCGGAAACTGTGGGGAGATGAGCCTGCTCGCCCAGGAGATCATCATCGAAAGTGGTGGGCGCGCTTATACCTGGGCGGCGGGCGACGCTCACGCATTCACCGTCGTTGGCGGCCCGTCTATCTTGCCTGGCGGTACCGTCGACTTCTCGCAACCCCAATGGGCTGATGCCTGGATCGTTGACCCTTGGGCCGAAATAGCCTGCCCCGCCAGGCAATACACCGCCGAACTGGAGGCCACCATGAAAAGATGGGACGCATTGGGGTGGAAGATCCGGGAAATTGGAAACCCAAACATGAGCCCCCTCGATAACAACTGGACTGACACGCTGTTCAATTTGCCGAAAACCCCGGATGACCATGGGTACAGCCAACCCGCCTTGAGCGCCTGACCCGCCGATACCCAGTCAAATGACGGCGCGATGCCTGGCCAGTTATGGATGATCGCGCCGTTTTTTGCGAGGCGAAAAACCGCAGCCTATAAACACCGACGCTGGCGAGCTGGCGCACAAGGGGGCATTATCCTTTTTGCGACCACACAATAAAGCGACTGCAGCATGACCCGAGCAGCGAGAATCACCGATCCTTCCTACGAGCTGATGGACGATCACAACGGTCTGTCCATCATCTATCGCCAACACGGCTTCCCGTGCCCGTTAGTGCGCTGGCATTTCCACAAGGAATACGAGCTGCATTTGATCGTCGCCAGCTCCGGCAAGGTGTTCATCGGCGACTACATCGGCAACTTCTACCCGGAAAGCCTGTTCCTCACCGGCCCCAACCTGCCCCACAACTGGATCAGCCAGGTGGCCGAGGACGAAGTGGTGCCCAAGCGCGACATGCTGGTGAACTTCACTGACGACCTGTTTGAAGGCGGCGGTCAGATATTCGCCGAACTCAAGACCCTGACGCCGCTGCTGGAACGAGCGCAATACGGTATCGAATTTCGCTGCAAAAAGACCATCGCCCAGGCCATGAACCTGATGCAGCGCATCGAGGACGCCCAGGGCATGGCGCGCCTCGGGCACTTCTTCATCCTGCTGGAGGTGCTCAGTGCCTGTGAGGATTACCAGTTGCTCTCGGGCGTGACCACCCCACAACTGGCCGATGAACACAGCATCGACCGCACCAACCGCGCGGTGGACTACATCTTTGCCCACTACGCCCGGGAGTTGTCCCTGGAAGAAGTGGCTGAATACCTCGGCATGAAGCCCACCTACTTCTCCCGCGTATTCAAACAAGCCACCGGGCGCACCTTCATCGAGTTCGTCAATCGCCTGCGTATCAGCAAGTCCTGCGAGCTATTGGCCGATGGCGATAAGGCCGTGACGGATGTGTGCTTTGAGTCGGGTTTCAACAACATCTCCAACTTCAATCGCCGGTTCCAGCAGCTCAAAGGCATGACGCCCTCGCACTACCGGCGTTTGGCGGTGCAGCGCCTGACCGAGCAAAACCTAGCTTAATCAATTCAACTCCCCCCTGTAGGAGCGAGCTTGCTCGCGAAAGTATTCCAGGCGCATCGCTGCGGTGGATGTACCTTTTTCGCGAGCAAGCTCGCTCCTACAGTAAAGCCCTGCGCGATAAACCGTTTCAGCGCATTTACGACCGAGTGCAAAAAAGTATCAGTAAAAGTGCTCCCAAGGATTTGTCAGCACGCCAATTGAAGGCTGTAATCAACGCACACTCTTCCAGCAGTCGTGGAAGACACAACAACAATAACTGTCCTTCTGTAGCCACTGGGCGCAGAAATGGAGTGCGCGATGAAGTTCACAGCTAAAGCTCTGCTTGCCTGTACCTGCATGACCCTCAGCGCCGTCAGTCTTGGCGCGCAAACCCTGACCATTGCCACCGTCAACAACAGCGACATGATCCGCATGCAGAAGCTCTCGAAAACCTTCGAGACCGAGCATCCGGAGATCAAGCTGAATTGGGTGGTACTCGAAGAAAACGTCCTGCGCCAACGCCTCACTACCGACATTGCCACCCAAGGCGGACAGTTCGACGTGTTGACCATCGGCATGTACGAAGCTGCACTCTGGGGCGCCAAAGGCTGGCTGGAACCGATGAAGGACCTGCCTGCCTCCTACGACCTGGACGACGTTTTCCCGTCCGTGCGTGACGGCCTTTCCGTCAAGGGCTCGCTGTACGCCCTGCCGTTCTACGCCGAAAGCTCCATCACCTATTACCGCACCGACCTGTTCAAGGACGCCGGGCTGACCATGCCTGAGCACCCCACCTGGACGCAGATCGGCGAGTTCGCCGCCAAACTCACCAACAAGGACAAGGAACAGTACGGCCTGTGCCTGCGGGGCAAAGCCGGCTGGGGCGAGAACATGGCGCTGATCACCACCCTGGCCAACGGCTACGGTGCGCGCTGGTTCGATGAGAAGTGGCAGCCGGAATTTAACGGGCCGGAGTGGAAAGACGCGCTGAACTTCTACGTCGACAACATGAAGAAGTCCGGCCCGCCGGGCGCTTCCAGCAACGGTTTCAACGAAAACCTGGCGCTGTTCAACAGCGGTAAGTGCGCGATCTGGGTCGACGCCAGCGTCGCCGGCTCGTTTGTAACCGACAAGACCCAAAGCAAGGTGGCTGACCACGTCGGTTTTACCTTTGCACCGCACGAGAAAACTGAAAAAGGTACTTCGTGGCTGTACTCCTGGTCCCTGGGGATTCCAACCAGCTCCAAAGCCAAGGACGCCGCCAAGGTCTTCACCACCTGGGCCACTTCCAAGGAATACAGCCAGTTGGTCGCCAAGACCGACGGGATTGCCAACGTACCGCCAGGTACCCGCACGTCGACCTACAGCGACGAATACATGAAGGCTGCACCGTTTGCCAAGGTGACGCTGGAATCGCTGAAAGTCGCGAACCCGAAAGACCCGTCGGCCAAGCCGGTGCCGTATGTGGGCATCCAGCTGGTGACCATTCCTGAATTCCAGGCGATTGGTACCCAGGTCGGCAAGTTCTTCTCCAGTGCACTGACCGGTGGCTCCACTGTGGACAAAGCCCTGGCAGATTCACAGACCTTCACCGAACGCGAAATGAAGCGGGCCGGTTATCCCAAGTAACCCCCAACACCTGTAGGAGCGAGCTTGCTCGCGAAAAAGGTACATCCACCGCAGCGATGCGCCTGGAATACCTTCGCGAGCAAGCCTCGCTCCTACAGGGGCTTTGCGTACCTGTCTCTAATCGGTCCTGATCACCATGAATACCACCACTGCCCAAGTGCAAACCGCTTCGCCGGACAAGCCGCGTAAAAGCCGCTTGATCAACCCCGGCTGGTTCCTCGTCAGCCCCTCGGTGGCCTTGTTGCTGCTGTGGATGATCGTGCCGCTGGGCATGACCCTGTACTTCTCGCTGATTCGCTACAACCTGCTCTACCCCGGCGAAAACCAATTCGTGGGGCTGGAGAACTTCACCTACTTCATCACCGACTCGGGCTTCTTGCCCGGCGCCACCAACACCCTGTTGCTGGTGGGCAGCGTATTGCTGATCAGCGTGGTGTTTGGCGTACTGATCGGCGCCCTGCTGGAAGCCAGCGAGTTCTTCGGTCGCGGCCTGGTGCGGGTGTTGCTGATTTCACCGTTCTTCATCATGCCCACCGTCGGTGCGCTGATCTGGAAGAACCTGATTTTCCATCCGGTGTCGGGGATTCTCGCCTACGTGTGGAAGCTGTTCGGCGCCCAGCCGGTGGACTGGCTGGCCCATTACCCGTTGCTGTCGATCATTATCATCGTGTCCTGGCAGTGGCTGCCTTTCGCGATCCTGCTGCTGATGACCGCCATGCAGTCCCTTGACCAGGAACAAAAGGAAGCCGCCCGCCTGGACGGTGCCGGCGCCATCGCGATCTTCTGGCACCTGACCCTGCCGCACCTGGCGCGCCCGATTGCCGTGGTGGTGATGATCGAAACCATCTTCCTGCTCTCGGTGTTCGCGGAAATCTTCACCACCACCAACGGTGGCCCCGGCTACGCCTCGACCAACCTCGCCTACCTGATCTACAACCAGGCGCTGGTGCAGTTCGATGTGGGTATGGCCTCGGCCGGCGGCTTGATTGCCGTGGTCATCGCCAATATCGCGGCGATCATCCTGGTGCGGATGATCGGCAAAAACCTGACTGACAAGCCTTGAGGGCCGCGCCATGACGCTTCAACAATCCCGCCGCCTGCAAAGCGTGTTGCTCGGCACCTTGGCCTGGGCCATCGCGATCCTGATTTTCTTCCCGATCTTCTGGATGGTGCTGACCAGCTTCAAGACCGAAATCGACGCGTTCGCCACGCCGCCGCAGTTCATCTTCACGCCGACGCTGGAGAACTACCTGCACATCAACGAGCGCAGCAACTACTTCAGCTACGCCTGGAACTCGGTGCTGATCTCCTTCAGCGCCACCGCGTTGTGCCTGCTGATCTCGGTACCGGCCGCCTACTCCATGGCCTTCTATGAGACCAAGCGCACCAAGGGCACGTTGCTTTGGATGCTCTCCACCAAGATGCTGCCGCCGGTGGGCGTGCTGATGCCGATCTACCTGCTGGCCAAGAGCTTCGGCCTGCTGGACACGCGCATTGCGCTGATCATCATCTACACCCTGATCAACCTGCCGATCGTGGTCTGGATGGTTTACACCTACTTCAAGGACATCCCCAAGGACATCCTCGAAGCCGCCCGCCTGGACGGCGCCACCCTGTGGCAGGAAATGGTCCGGGTGCTGCTGCCGATCGCCAAGGGCGGCCTGGCTTCCACGGTGTTGCTGTCGCTGATCCTGTGCTGGAACGAGGCGTTCTGGTCGCTGAACCTGACCTCGTCCAACGCCGCGCCGTTGACCGCGTTGATCGCCTCCTACTCCAGCCCCGAAGGTTTGTTCTGGGCCAAATTGTCTGCCGTGTCGACCCTGGCCTGTGCGCCGATCCTGATCTTTGGCTGGATCAGCCAGAAACAGCTGGTCCGCGGTTTGTCCTTCGGCGCCGTGAAGTAACGGCTCCTTTAAAAATATTTAAAAGCGGAGGCCCATCATGGCCAACCTGAAAATCAAGAATCTGCAAAAAGGCTTCGAAGGTTTCTCCATCATCAAGGGCATCGACCTTGAAGTGAACGACAAGGAATTCGTGGTGTTCGTCGGCCCGTCGGGCTGCGGTAAATCCACCCTGCTGCGCCTGATTGCCGGCCTGGAAGAAGTCACCGAAGGCACCATCGAGCTGGATGGTCGCGACATCACCGAAGTCACCCCGGCCAAGCGCGACCTGGCGATGGTGTTCCAGACCTACGCGCTGTACCCGCACATGAGCGTGCGCAAGAACATGTCGTTTGCCCTGGACCTGGCCGGCGTCGACAAGAAGATTGTCGAGAGCAAGGTCAACGAAGCGGCGCGGATCCTCGAGCTGGGCCCTCTGCTTGAGCGCAAGCCCAAGCAGTTGTCCGGCGGCCAGCGCCAGCGTGTCGCCATCGGCCGTGCGATTGTGCGTAATCCGAAGATATTCCTGTTCGACGAACCGCTGTCCAACCTCGATGCGGCCCTGCGGGTGCAGATGCGCCTGGAGCTGTCGCGCCTGCATAAAGAACTGCAAGCCACCATGATCTACGTGACCCACGACCAGGTCGAAGCCATGACCCTGGCCGACAAGGTGGTGGTACTCAACAGCGGCCGCGTGGAACAGGTGGGCTCGCCGCTGGAGTTGTATCACCAGCCGGCCAACCTGTTTGTCGCAGGCTTTTTGGGCACGCCGAAAATGGGCTTCCTCAAAGGCAAGGTCAACCGCGTGGATGCCCAGAGCTGCGACGTCGAACTGGACGCCGGCGGCCGCATCAGCCTGCCCCTGAGCAGCGCAACCTTGAGCGTTGGCAGCGCAGTGACCCTGGGCATTCGTCCGGAACACCTGGAAATCGCCACCCCTGGCCAGGCCACCCTGACCGTTACCGCCGATGTCGGTGAGCGCCTGGGCAGCGACACCTTCTGCCACGTCATTACCGACAGCAAGGAGCCGCTGACCTTGCGGATCCGTGGCGACATGGCCAGCCAGTATGGCGAAACCCTGCAGTTGTACCTGGACCCGACCCAATGCCACCTGTTCGACGCTGACGGCGTTGCGGTCGCCCGCCCACTGCGCGCCGCCGCCTGATTTCGCGAGAATTTCCTGATGAAACTGAATAAGCAAAACCTCACGCAACTGGCCCCTGAAGTGCAACTGCCAGCCTATGCGATTGCCAACACCCGCCAGGGCATCGCGCACATTGGCGTCGGCGGCTTCCACCGCGCGCACCAGGCGTATTACACCGACGCCTTGATGAATACCGGCGTGGGCTTGGACTGGAGCATTTGCGGGGTCGGCCTGCGCGCCGAAGACCGCAAGGCACGGGACGACCTGGCCGGCCAGGACTACCTGTTTACCCTGTATGAACTGGGCGACACCGACGATACCGAAGTGCGTGTGATCGGTTCCATCAGCGACATGCTGCTGGCCGAAGACGGCGCCCAGGCGCTGATCGACAAGCTGGCCAGCCCAGAGATTCGCATCGTCTCGCTGACCATCACCGAAGGCGGCTACTGCATCGACGACAGCAACGGCGAGTTCATGGCCCACCTGCCGCAGATCCAGCATGACCTGGCCAACCCGGGCTCGCCGAAAACCGTGTTCGGCTTTATCTGCGCTGCGTTGACCCAGCGCCGGGCGGCCGGGGTGCCGGCGTTTACCGTGATGTCCTGCGATAACCTGCCCCACAACGGCGCCGTGACTCGCAAGGCCCTGCTGGCCTTCGCCGCGTTGCATGACGCTGAACTGCATGAGTGGATCAAGGCCAACGTCAGTTTCCCGAATGCCATGGTCGACCGCATTACGCCGATGACCAGCACTGCGCACCGCCTGCAACTGCACGACGATCACGGCATTGACGACGCCTGGCCGGTGGTCTGCGAACCGTTTGTGCAATGGGTACTGGAAGACAAGTTCGTCAACGGCCGCCCGGCATGGGAAACGGTAGGCGTGCAGTTCACCGATGACGTGACGCCGTACGAAGAGATGAAGATCGGCCTGCTCAACGGCAGCCACCTGGCGCTGACGTACCTGGGTTTCCTTAAGGGCTACCGCTTCGTCCACGAAACCATGAACGACCCGTTGTTCGTGGCCTATATGCGCGCCTACATGGACCTGGATGTCACGCCAAACCTGGCGCCGGTGCCGGGGATCGACTTGACCGACTACAAGCAGACCCTGGTGGACCGCTTTTCCAACCAGGCGATTGCCGATCAGTTGGAGCGCGTGTGCTCCGATGGCTCGTCGAAGTTTCCCAAGTTCACCGTCCCCACCATCAACCGCCTGATTGCCGACGGGCGCGAGACCGAGCGTGCCGCACTGGTGGTGGCCGCGTGGGCGCTGTACTTGAAAGGTGTGGATGAGAATGGCGTGATCTACCGCATCCCGGATCCCCGCGCCGAGTTTTGCCAGGGGCTGGTGACGGAAGATGCGTTGATCAGCAAGCGGCTGCTGGGGGTGGAAGAGATTTTTGGTACGGCTATTCCCAACTCGCCCGAGTTTGTGGCAGCGTTTGAGCGGTGTTTCGAGAGCCTGCAGGATGTGGGTGTGAGCAAAACGCTGGAGCGGCTGCTCGCCAAACTCAACTGACGGAACCGAATCAAAAATGTGGGAGCGGGCTTGCTCGCGAATACGGTGGATCAGTCAATATTTGCGTTAACTGACACACCGTATTCGCGAGCAAGCCCGCTCCCACATTGACCGAGTTCTCCATAAAAATAGGCTGAGCGACCCACCATGACCCAGCAAAACCTCTATCTCGGTATCGACTGCGGCACCCAGGGCACCAAGGCCATCGTGCTGGACGCCAGCAGCGGCAAAGTCCTGGGCCTGGGCGCCGCCAGCCATACGCTGATCAGCGGCGCCAATGGCCGCCGCGAACAACACACCCAGGAGTGGCTCGACGCCTTTACCGAAGCCACCCACCGCGCCTTGCAACAAGCCGGTGTGGACGGCCAGGACATCCTCGCCATCGGCGTCTCCGGCCAGCAACATGGCCTGGTGCTGCTCGACGACCAAGGCCAAGTGCTGCGCCCGGCCAAGCTGTGGTGCGACACCGAAACCGCGCCGGAAAACGATCGCCTGCTGCAACACCTGGGCGGTGAAAGCGGCTCCCTGGAGCGCCTCGGCGTGGCCATCGCTCCCGGCTACACCGTGTCCAAACTGCTCTGGACCCGCGAACAACACCCGGAGGTGTTCGCGCGCATTGCGCATATCCTGCTGCCCCACGACTACCTGAACTACTGGCTCACCGGCCGCGCCTGCGCCGAATACGGCGACGCCTCGGGCACCGGTTATTTCAACGTACGCACCCGGGAATGGGACCTGGCACTGCTGCGCCACATCGACCCCGAAGGACGCCTGGAAGCCGCACTGCCCAAGTTGATCGAAGCCAATCAGCCAGTGGGCACCCTCCTGCCGGCCATCGCCGAGCGCCTGGGCATCAACCCGAATGCGCAAGTCTCCAGCGGCGGCGGCGACAACATGATGGGCGCCATCGGCACCGGCAATATCGCCCCCGGCGTGATCACCATGAGCCTGGGCTCATCCGGCACCGTGTATGCCTTTGCCGATCAGGCCAACGTCAGCCCGCAGGCGTCGGTCGCGACGTTCTGCTCCTCCAGCGGCGGCTGGCTGCCGTTGATCTGCACCATGAACCTGACCAACGCCACCGGCGTCATCCGCGAGCTGTTCGACCTGGACCTGGCGGCGTTCAACGCGCGGGTGGCCGAGGCACCGATTGGCGCCGACGGCGTGAGCATGCTGCCGTTCCTCAATGGCGAACGGGTGCCCGCCCTGCCCCACGCCACCGGCAGCCTGCACGGCCTGACCATGACCAACCTGACCCGCGCCAACCTGTGCCGCGCCGTGGTCGAAGGCACCACCTTCGGCCTGCGCTACGGCCTCGACCTGTTGCGCCAGACCGGCCTGCAAAGCCAGAGTATCCGCCTGATTGGCGGCGGTTCGAAAAGCCCGGTGTGGCGGCAGATGGTCGCGGATATCATGAACACCGAAGTGATCTGCACCGAACAAAGCGAAGCCGCTGCCCTGGGCGCGGCGATCCAGGCGGCGTGGTGCCAGTCCGGTGAAAGCCTGGCGCAGCTGTGCCAGCGTTGCGTCAGCGTCGACGCGGCCAGCCGCACGCTGCCGGACGCCGACAGCGTCAGCGCCTACCAGCAGGCTTATGAGCGTTATCAACAGCACGTGGCATCCCTTTAAGAGCGAACGAATATGTATTTGGTATGTGGCGAAGCGCTGTTTGATTTTTTCAGCGAGGACGATGCCAGCGGCAAGGCGTCCAGGGTCAATTACAAGGCGATTGCCGGCGGCTCGCCGTTCAACGTCGCGGTAGGTTTGCGTCGATTGGGAATCGACGCGGGCTTTTTCGCCGGGATCTCCGACGACTACCTCGGCCGGCGCCTGTTGCAGGTGCTCAAGGTCGAAGGTGTGCGCGAGGATTTCCTGCTGGAATTCGCCGCGCCGACCACCCTGGCAATGGTCGCCGTGGGTGCCAATGGCTCACCGCAGTACAGCTTTCGTGGTGAAGGTTGCGCCGACCGCCAGTTGCAGCTTGAACACTTGCCGGAGTTGGGCGACGAGGTGCGTGGGATACACATTGGATCGTTCTCACTGGTAGTGCAACCGATTGCCGATACCTTGCTGGCCCTGGTCCGCCGGGAAAGCGGCAAGCGCCTGATCAGCCTCGACCCCAACGTACGCCTGAACCCGGAGCCGAACATCGAGCTATGGCGCGCCCGCGTGGCCGAGTTGGTCAAGCATGCCGACCTGATCAAGGTCAGCGACGAAGACCTGCACCTGCTCTACCCCGGCCAGGCTCCAGAAAGCATCCTGCAAGGCTGGTTGCAACACCGTTGCCAACTGGTATTCCTGACCCGTGGCGGCGATGGCGCGACGGTGTTCAGCCGTCAACACGGCACCTGGTCGGCACCGGCGATTAAGGTCGTCATGGCCGATACCGTCGGCGCTGGCGATACGTTCCAGGCGGCACTGATCACCTGGCTCACCGAGCAGCAACTGGACTCGGTCGAGGGCCTGCAACAGCTGTCCCGCGAACAGATCAGCAGCATGCTCACCTTCGCCATTCAAGCCGCGGCACTGACCTGCGGCAAGACCGGTCCGGACCTGCCCTATCGTCATCAGTTGGACTGACAAATACACGATAGAAATCAATATGCCACCATATAAGCCACGTATTACGTGGCTTATAGCCCTGCGGTTATCTGTCAGAAAATCCTGCATTGTGTCAAAAACTGTACTAAACCCAAAAAACATGTGCAGTTTTTATAACAAAAACAGGGCAGATAAATGCGCAATAAACGGACTTTTCATCCTCGCGCCGTTTTGGCTGTCGGCATCCTCTCACTGCATTACCTGGCCCCCCAACAAGCCTTGGCGGCTTGCGTACTCACCCCGGGCCCCGGCAACGACACTTTCACCTGCGACAGCGGCACCAGCGCCACCGGCCTGACCGACCTTGCCGGCAATAACACCCTGGCCCTGCCCGCCGGCGGCACCGGCACCATCAACGGCAATATCACCTTCGGCGCCGGCATCGACTTCGTCGATATGAATTCCGGACGCATCGTAGGAAGCATCACTCAGGGTGACGGTGCTGATCGTTTCCAGATCAGCTCGGGTACCGTGACCGGCGCCGTTTCCCAGGGCAACGGCATTGATGATTTCGTGATGAGCGGCGGGCAGATCCAGTCCCTGGCCCAGGGCGATGGCCGCGATACGTTCCTGATGACTGGCGGCACCATCGTCGGCGCCTTCGAAGATGGCGACGTGGCCAGGCAAACCGGCGGCACCATCGGCCGGGTCGACATGAAGCTCGACAACAACATCTATGACATGTCCGGTGGGTCGATTCTCGGCAACCTGGTGACCGCTTTCGGGACCGATACGATCATCGTCTCCGGCGGCAACATCGGCGGCAATATCAGCACCAGTGGTGGCAACGACAGCATTACCGTGAGTGGCGGGGTCATCAATGGCGAGATCCGCGCCAGTGTCGGCAATGACACACTCAACTGGCTCAATGGCGGCCAGATCAAATCCGCGGTGCTGATGGGCGATGGCGACGATACCGCACTGCTCAGCGGCCTCAACGAAACCCTGCTTGGCACCACGCCTTCGATTGACGGCGGTCTGGGTAACGACCAACTGACCTTCGACAACGCCACCTCCAGCACCGCTGCACGCTACATCGGGTGGGAGACGGTCAACCTCAACAACAACTCGCGCTTCGACCTGGCCGGCGACTTTTTCCTCGGCGACAGTGCCAGCAATACCGGCACCTTCAACATCGATGGCAGCAGTACCCTCGGCGTGACTCAAGGCAGCATCCGCCCTTACACCGCGGGCGCCCTGGCCACCCTGAACAACGCGGGCACCCTCGACATGACCACCCGCAGCAACAGCGCCACGGATACGTTGACCGTGTATGGCAACTACGTCGGCAACAATGGCCAACTGTGGTTGCAATCGGTACTCGGTGACGACAGTTCCGCCAGTGACAAACTGGTGGTTTCAGATGGGTCCATCAGCGGCAATACCCAACTGGCCGTGACCAACCTCGGCGGCGCCGGGGGCTTTACGCAGAACAACGGGATCGAGGTGGTGCAAGCGCTCAACGGCGCCACCAGCAGCACCGACGCCTTTGCCCTGAAAGGGTCGGTATCCGCCGGGGCCTATGAATATCTTCTGTTCAAAGGTGGTGTAACCGCTGGCACGGAAAATAACTGGTACCTGCGCTCGTCGGTGGTCGCTGTGCAGCCGCCGGTGGTGCCGCCAACGCCGCCCACACCACCGGTGATTGTGCCGGTGCCGCCCATCCCCCCGGTGCCGCCCGTGGTAGCGCCGGATGAACCGCCGGTGGAACCGCCGACCTCGCAACCCGTCGCGCCGGTGGAGCCCCCTGCTCCTGCGCCCAGCCAGGTAGCGGCGGCAACCTCACCGGAGTCGGCCGCGAGCAACCAGGTGTTGCCTACCGCCATCGCCGGGGCCGAGCCAATTCCGTTGTATCGCCTGGAGGTGCCGGTGTACTCGGTGGTCGTACCGGCCGCGCAACTGATGACGCTGCAAGCCCTGGGTACCTTCCATGACCGCCAGGGCGAGCAAAGCCTGCTCAGCGAAACCGGGCCGGTACCGGCGGGCTGGGGCCGTGCCTATGGCAGTGACTTCAACAAGAGCTGGTCGGGCACGGTGTCGCCGAGTTTCGACGGTTCCATCAAGGGCTATCAAGTCGGCCACGACCTCTACGCCTCCGAGACCAGCGGCGGGCAGATTCAGCGTTTCGGCCTGTTCATCGGCCAAAGCCGCCTGCAAGGTGACATCAAGGGCTTTTCAATGGGCTTCCAGGACAACCGCTCCGGGCGCGTCAAGCTGGACGGTGATAACTTCGGCGCCTACTGGACCCTCACCGACCCCAAGGGCTGGTACGTGGACCTGGTGGCCATGGGCACGCGTCTCGACGGTGACAGCAAATCCGACCGTGACGTGAAGATCGACAACAAGGGCCACGCCCTGGCCCTGTCGGCAGAAGCCGGTTACCCGATTACTGTTTCCGAACATTGGGTGGTGGAACCCCAGGTCCAGGTGATCAACCAGCAGATTGGCATGGACAGCCAGCACGACGGTATTTCCAAGGTCTCATTCGACTCCCAGGATTACTGGACCGGCCGCCTCGGTGCACGCTTGAAGGGCCGCTACCTGGTGCAGAACACGCCAATCGAGCCGTATGTGCGGGCCAACGCCTGGCGCACGTTCGGTGGCAGTGACACGGTGACCTACGATGACGTGGACCGGATTAAAACCGATCACAAGTCATCCACCGCCGACCTCGGCGTGGGCGTTGTGGCCAAGCTGTCGTCCACCGTCAGCGTGTACCTGGCGGCGGACTACAACACTCAACTGGATAGCAACACCCTGGAAGGATTCAGCGGCAACGCGGGGGTACGCGTGAGCTGGTAGGCTCACGCCTCCCTGGGGCAGGTGACCCCTCGCGCGACGATGGCGCCGATTACCGCGCCCACGATCGGCGCCACCCAGAACAGCCACAGTTGCATCACGTACTCACCCCCGGCAAACAATGCCGGCCCCGTGCTGCGGGCCGGGTTGACCGAGGTATTGGTGACGGGCATGGTCACCAGGTGAATGAGGGTCAGCGCCAGGCCGATCGCGATGGGCGCAAATCCCGCTGCCGAACCAGGACCGGTGACGCGCATGATGATGAACACAAAAAAGAACGTCGCTACGGCTTCCACCACCACTGCCGCCAGCAGGTTGTATTGCCCCGGGCTCAACTGACCATAGCCATTGGCTGCGAATGCACCTATCTCGAAATCCGGACGGCCGCTGGCGATCAGCGCCAATACGGCGGCAGCGACCATCGCACCGGCCACCTGGGCAATAATGTAGGGGACTACATCGATACCCGCCATCCGGCGGCCGACCCACAGGCCGATGGTCACCGCGGGGTTGAAGTGCGCACCGGAAATACCGCCCACGGCGTAGGCCATGGTCAGCACCGTCAAACCAGCGGCCAGGGCCACACCGGCAAAGCCAATACCCAACTCTGGAAAGGCCGCCGCCAGTATCGCGCTGCCGCAGCCGCCGAAGGTCAGCCAGAACGTTCCGAGAAACTCTGCTGCGATTTTCTTTTGCAAACCCGACTCCGCCTTTTACACACGCCATCCGATTGATGGACCCGCGAGCGACGGTAGCAAGCGCGTTGTCCTGGCCCGTATCGGAGTTTTCCGGATTGTGTGCATGACGTTACGACTACGCTGAAGATGAAGCTTTTGTCAGTAAAGCCTCACTTAATCGATGGTTAATCCCCCGGGACGAGAGTCGAATCGACCGCACTCGCACGGCTCCGGCCGATGCCCAGGGCGGCCGCGGCTCATCACCTCGAGAGCCTGCGAACGGCTTGCGGAGAAACACCATGAAACTGCGTACGTTAATGCTCGGTAGCGCATTTGCCCTGACGGCTGTAACGGGGATGGCGCAGGCTGATAGCGCCCCTGTCATCACGCCTTATCACTACGGCGAGAAGATGGATGTGCAGAAGGTGCTTGCCATGCACGAAACCGATACCAATGAATGCAAAGTGATCAAGGCCGATATCAAGTTCGTGGACAGCGCCGGCAAAATCCAGGACGTGGGTTATCACAAACTGTCAGAAGCCTGTGATTTCCAGAATTGATCCAATGCGCACAGTGATCACGGAAACGGCATTGGGCCTGGTGTTTATCCAGGCCCGCACATCTTCACTGACTGAAGCTCAGCCGTCCGTTAATAGAAGGGACGCGCACCGGCTCTCTTGAGGGCCGGCGCATGGGTGTGGGTGTGCTTGAGGTCTTCGCGCAACTCGGTAATCAAGTTGCAGATCGCCCGACTGCTGTCGAGCTTGTTCGCGCAAATGCCGGTGACCACCAGGTCGACCCGGTCATGGTCGATCTCGTGATAAACCTTCACCGTCAGCGAGGCGTCTGGCGCCTTGGTGACTTCACAGCGCTTGGGCAGGAAACTTCCTTCAATAATGCCGCGTAATTCCAGATCCGAAAGCATGGCCGACCTCTCCTTTTATGAGATTGCCAATCGATTGTTATCAATCTTCGTACTGCTGGCGAACGCGGTGACACGCTCGCCGTTTGCGCCTTACCAGCCTTGGCAGACGGCTTCACTGACCCAGCGTACTAGGCTCGTTTGAAACGCGTTGGATCCTTTCCTCATAAGCAAGAGCGTTACTTATATAAGTTACGTGGCAGACCGCCATTAACTCACCCGTTCGAGGTGTTTGCCGCCGTGTTTGTTGCTCATTCAGAGTTGTAACAGGATCTTATAAAGCATTAAACATGCCGTCAGGCCCACTGCGGAGCGCCCCAGACAAACTGCAGCTTTCGGACAAAAAACCGCCTACCGGTTCATGCGTCTTGCAATGCACCTGCCCTGGCATCATGCAAAATGAAAGACCGCTCGTTATAAGTGCACCTAAAGAACCTTTTTCTACTTTGATAACTGCCATCCAAATGGGTGAATGTAACTAAATTAAACATTCGTTAGATTAAACGTTTAACCTGCCTGAGCTGCCACGCGTTCAGCAACATGCCGCAAACTATCGAAGTTAATATTGGCCCCCGAGTTGATCGCTACCCATGTTTGCCCCTGGATGCCGGTCTTTGCGACATGCTTGCGGATACCGGCAACAGCCAAGGCACCTGAAGGCTCAGTGATTGAGCGCGTATCATCGTAGATCAGCTTAATGGCACTGCACAGTTCGTCATTGCTGACGGTGATCACTTCATCCACGTGGTGCCGACAGATTTCAAAACCATAGGCGCCGATCTGGGCCACGGCGGTGCCATCGGCAAAGCTGGCGACGCTCGGCAGCACCACCCTGCTCCCTGCGCGCAGTGCTGCCAGCAGGCAACTGGAGCCTTCGGGCTCGACGCCGATGATGCGCACTTCTGGGCGCAGGTATTTGACGTAGGCGGCGATACCCGCGATCAGGCCGCCGCCGCCCACCGGGACGAAGATCGCGTCCAGCGGCCCTTGCTGTTGGCGCAGCACTTCCATACCCACGGTGCCCTGCCCGGCAATCACATCCGGGTCGTCGAACGGCGAGACAAACGTGCTGCCGGTGGCCTCGGCCAACTGCAACGCATGGGCCAGGACAAACGGAAAGCTGGCCCCATGCAACACCGCCTCGCCGCCTCGGGAGCGCACGCCCAACACCTTCAGCTCCGGGGTGCTGCACGGCATGACGATCGTCGCCTTGATCCCCAACTCCCGCGCCGCCAATGCCACGCCTTGGGCATGGTTGCCCGCCGACGCCGTGATCACACCCCGGGCCCTTTGTGCCTCCGTGAGCTGCACCAGCTTGTTGTAGGCGCCACGAATCTTGAAGGAAAAGGTCGGTTGCAGGTCTTCACGCTTGAGCAGGATCTGATTACCCAGCAACGCCGAAAGCGCTGGCGCCACCTGCAACGGCGTGCGCACCGCCAGGTCGTAGACCGGGGCGGCCAGGATCTTTTTCACGTAGTGCTCAAGCAATCCGGAATCTTGAGTCTGGCTCGCCGCCGGGTGGGTACTCATGGGTGTCTCCTGGGAATTTACAGAGCCCTGGAGACGGAAAAACAAAACCCGCCTCTAGGGCGGGTTTGGGTACAGCCGAGCGCTATCCCGCCAGATGAGGAATGGCGGTAATAATGCTTGGCTGGCGAAGATAGGTTTGAAATGTCATGAATCAAAATTAACCGGCGGTGCCGGGCAAGTCAATGGCGCAACGCCAGGCTTTACGCGGAGCATACGAAACGTATACGCTTTGTATATCCACCCTGCACAGTGAAACTCATGGGCATCGTCAAGATCACCGACCAATTGCACGAACAACTCCGTCTGGCCAGCGCCACCATGGACCGTTCCATCAACGCCCAGGCCGAGTTCTGGATCAAGATCGGCCTGCTCGCCGAGCTCAATCCGCACCTGGCCTATAACGACCTGATCAACAAACTGTTGCTGGACAAACCCGACCTGATCCGGGGGCGCGCGCAATGATCAAGACTGCGGAACAACTCGCCGTGATGCGCGAAGCCGGCCGCCTGCTGGCCCAGGTGTTTACCATGCTCGACGGCTTTGTCGCCGCCGGCCAGTCGACTCTGGAGATCGACAGCGCCGTAGAAGCCTACATCCGCCACGACCTGCAATCGCGGCCTGCGAGCCTGGGTCAGTACGACTACCCCTTCTGCATCAACACCTCGATCAACGAGGTGGTGTGCCATGGCATGCCGAGCGCCAAGGCGGTGCTCAAGGATGGCGACATCGTCAACATCGACATCACCCTGGAAAAAGGCGGTTTCATTGCCGACTCCAGCAAGATGTACATGATCGGCAACGTCGCCCCCAAGGCCCGGCGCCTGGTGGAAATGACCTTTGAAGCGATGTGGGCCGGGATTCGCCAGGTCAAGCCCGGCGCACGCCTGGGGGATATCGGCTACGCCATCCAGAGCCATGCCCAGAGCAACGGCTACAGCGTGGTGCGTGAATATTGCGGGCATGGTATTGGCCGCGAGATGCACGAAGAGCCACAGATCCTGCACTTCGGCCGCCCCGGCACCGGTCTGGAACTGCGTGAAGGCATGGTGTTTACCATTGAACCGATGCTTAACCAGGGCAGCGCCAAGGTGCGCAGCTTGAAAGACGGCTGGACGGTGGTGACGCGGGATAACAGCCTGTCGGCGCAGTGGGAACATACCGTGGCGGTGACGCGGGATGGGTTTGAGGTGTTGACGTTGCAGCCGGACGTCTGAATGGCGCAAATCCCCTGTGGGAGCGGGCTTGCTCGCGAAAGCGGTGGATCAGTCGCTGTAGATGGCGACTGTCACACCGCTTTCGCGAGCAAGCCCGCTCCCACATTTAGACCTAAGTGATACTCAGGATTTCAGTCAAACCGCCTTATCACCGCTCCCCGCAATCCGCTTCAACCCCAACACCATCAACCCCGCCCCCAGCCCCATCGCGGCCAAAAACAACGGATACGAAATCCACCACGGCGTCCCCGCCGTCATCATGCTGAATTCCGACATCCCGCCCACACTCGCAATCAGGTTCAGCGGCAAGAACACCACGTTGATCAACGTCAGCTTGCGCAGCAGGTTGTTCATGCTGTTGTTCATCAGGTTGCCCCGGGCATCGATCAGCCCGGAGAACACGTTGGAGTAAATCTCCGCCTGCTTGTAGCACTGGTTGTTCTCGATGATCAGGTCATCGATCAAGCCCAGGGTCTCAGCGCTGAAATGTTCTTTTTCCCCATGGTTACGCAGGCGCGCCAGCACCGCGCCGTTGCTGTGCAGGGCGTTGATGTAATAGATCAGGCTTTCGCTGAGGTTGAACATCTGCATCAGGTGGCGGTTGCTCATCGATGCGTTGAACTGCTGCTGCAACTCCCGAGCGACCATCTTGATCACCTTGAGGTGGCCCAGGTAGTGGTGGATGTTGTTGAGCAGAAGGTCCAGCAATACATCCAGTGGCGTGCGTAACGGCCGGCGTGAGCCCAACCCGGAGAGTTGGCTGTCGTCGGTGGCGATCACCAAGAGTTGGTCCCCGGAAAACAGCAGGCCGCAGGATGACACTTCAAACACCAGGTTGCCGCCGCCGGAATAGTTCTCCGGGCGCTTCCAGATCAGGAACAGGTTATCGGGGTGGAACTCGATGCGGGACACTTCGTCCGGGTCGAGCGCCGAGGCCAGGGCGTGCTCATCAAGCTTGTAGCAGTCGCGCAGGTACTTGCGCTCGTGGGGGTCCGGATTGCTGAACAGCAAGACATCCCCGCCGTCCCCAAGGCTGTTGTACAACTTGCCATCGGTTAATTCAAAGCGCTGGATCATCGCGCGTCACCACACCTGGCCTTGACGCTTCAACTCCAGGCGTCGTACGAACTCTTCCAGTACCAGGGAATACAAGTCGTCTTGCAGGTAGGCATCTTCGATACCGGCGTCCATGTTGGGGTTATCGTTAACCTCGATCACCACCACCTTGTCGCCGGATTGCTTGAGGTCGACGCCGTACAGGCCGTCGCCGATCAGGTTGGCGGTTTTTACCGCCAGTTCCACCACGGCCTTGGGTGCTTCGTGAACCGCCAGGGTGCGGCACTCGCCGTTGATGTCCTGGCCGATAGCCTTGTGGTTGTAGATCTGCCAATGGCCCTTGGACATGAAGTACTGGCAGGCAAAAATCGGTTTGCGGTTGAGGACGCCGATGCGCCAGTCGTACTCGGTGTAGAAAAATTCCTGGGCCAGCAGCAACACTGAATGCTCGAACAGTTCGGCGGTGGCGGTCAGCAGCGCTTGCTGGCTTTCGACCTTGATCACGCCACGGGAGAAACACCCGTCGGGGATCTTCAGCACCAGCGGAAAGCCGAGGCGCTCGCCCACCCGTTCAAAGTCTTCGGGTCGTTCCTTGTAGAGAATTTCGGTGGCGGGCATGCCCAACTGGTGGCTTTTCAGCAGGTCGGTGAGGTAGACCTTGTTGGTGCAGCGCAGGATCGACGCAGGGTCATCCATCACCACCAGCCCTTCACTCTCGGCCTTTTTGGCGAAGCGGTAGGTGTGGTTGTCGACGCTGGTGGTCTCGCGGATCAGCAAGGCGTCGTATTCGGCCAAGCGGGCGTAGTCCTTGCGTTCGATCAGTTCCACATCGATGCCCAGGCCCTTGCCGACGCGTACAAAGTTCTCGAGAGCGCGGGCATTGGACGGCGGCAATTGTTCCTGCGGGTCATGCAGGATCGCCAGGTCGTAGCGGGCCAAACGTCGGGAGCGCGGTTGGCGCCAGATCTTGCGGCTGAAGTTGTCCAGCGCGTTGGCAAACTGATCTTCCTGGTCATCGCGCAACTTGTGCAATACGCCAGACTTGATGCCTTCGATGTGCCAGCCGTTATTCTTGCGAAACTCAACTAACAGGATTGGACAAGGGAACGCTTCAAACAACTGCCGGGCCAAATCCTGCAAGGGTTCAATATTGGTTCGGCCAAAGTAAAGTGTCAGGGTGAAGCCTTCGGTGTTGCTGTAGAGATGGTGACTCAAGGCTTTGTCGAGGGTTTTATCCAGGTCATCCAGGGCCAGGCCATACAGGGATTTCTTGGTCAGTTCACTGATGGTGCGCACCGACGGAATCACCTTGTGGCCCCGCGCCTCGGCCAGCAGCGAGCAGTAGTAACCGTGCCCCAGGTACTTGTAGCTGCGGCACAGGTTGATCACCTGGACCCGCTTGCCCGTCTCGCTTTCCCGGGTTTGCTCAAGGTATTCCTGGGCGGTGACGATGTCTTCGCTGGGAAAGTACGACGCCCAGTCTTCCTTGCGCTCGACAATGATCACGACTTGACTTGCACTCTTGGGAGGGCTGGAAAAATAACCGTTGGAAGTTATTGTCGCCGCCACTGTTTGCTCGGATACTTCACGCCAATGACCTTGTACCGCTGACATATTGATTGATCCGCTTTAGAGAACTAGACCTTTTCTATTAAGCACGATCTTTTAGAGAAGTCCCGTTTCGTTACGCAACTTTTACGGCGGTCACATGGCTCTTTCCTTTCGCGTTGCAACACCCGATGACGTGCCTGCATTGGTGGCATTGGAACAGCACTGTTTCACCACGGACCGGCTCTCCACCCGCAGCTTCCAGTGGATGGTCAGCCGCGCCCACGGGCAACTGCTGGTGGCAGAAAAAGATGACGATTTGCTGGGCTACGCCCTGGTGCTGTTCCACCGGGGCACCTCCTTGGCGCGCCTGTATTCCATCGCCATCGCCGAGTCCTCCCGGGGCCTGGGGCTGGGCAAGCAACTGCTGACGCGCATCGAAGCCTGCGCCGTAGAACATGACTGCGCCTACCTGCGCCTGGAAGTGCGCACCGACAACCCCGGCGCCATCGCCCTGTACGAGCGCAACGGCTACCGGCGCTTTGCCCTGATCAACGACTACTACGAAGACCACGCCCCGGCACTGCGCCTGGAGAAACGCATCCTCCAGCACCAGGACGCGCGGGCCTTGAGCGTGCCCTATTACCAACAGACCACCGACTTCACCTGTGGCGCCGCCAGCCTGCTGATGGCCATGGGCGCCCTGGAACCTGCGCGTGTGGCCCAGCGCCGCGAAGAACTGCAGATCTGGCGCGAAGCAACCACCGTGTTCATGACCGCCGGCCATGGCGGTTGCAGCCCCCAAGGCCTGGCACTCGCCGCCTGGCGCCGCGGGTTTCGGGTGCGCATGCAGGTCAACGTCAGCGGGCCGTTATTTCTCGACGGAGTGCGTGATGCGCATAAAAAAGACGTCATGCGCTTGGTGCATGACGCCTTCGAGGAAGAGTTGGCCTTGAGCGACGTTGAGCAAGTACTCGGCGGCCCGCTGGATCTACCCCAGGTACTGCGCGACGGTGGGCAGCCGCTGGTGTTGATCAGCAGCTACCGGCTGACCCGCTCCAAATCGCCCCATTGGGTGATCGTCACCGACTGCGACGAAGACTTCGTCTACCTGCACGACCCGGACGTGGACCACAGCCAGCACCGCCAACCCATGGACTGCCAGCACCTGCCGGTCAGCCACGGGGAGTTCGAGCGAATGTGCCGGTTCGGCAATAACAAATTGCGTGCGGCGGTGGTGGTGTTCAGGCGACTTGCTTGATCCCGGCCTTGGCTTCCAGCTCGCGCACCAGCGGCAACACGCGCTGGCCGAAGTACTCGACTTCTTCCTGGAAATGCAGGAAGCCCGCCAGCACCAGGTCCACGCCGACCGCTTTCAAGGCGACGATGCGCTCGGCGATCTGTTGCGGGGTGCCGATCAGGTTGGTCTTGAAGCCGTCGTTGTATTGCACCAGATCCTCAAAGGTCGACTTGGCCCAGTTGCCCTCGCCTTCCGGCGATGCCTTGCCCGCCTGCTTCGCCGCGTCGCCAAACGCATTGACGGCTTCCGGGTCGGCCTGCTCGATGATTTGCGCGAGCACGGCGCGGGCTTCTTCCTCGGTGTCGCGTGCGATCACAAACGCGTTGACCCCGACTTTCACCGAATGGTGGTTGGCAGCGGCCTTGGCACGAATATCGTCCACCTGGGCCTTGATGCCTTCCGGGGTGTTGCCGTTGGTGAAGTACCAGTCCGATACCCGCGCGGCCATGTCCCGCGCCGCTCGTGAACTGCCGCCCTGGAAGATTTCCGGATGCGGTTCGCCCAGTGGCTTGGGCTTGAGGCTGTAATTGTCGAAGCGGTAGAAATCACCGCGGAAGGTGAAGTTGTCCTGGGTCCAGATGCCTTTCAAGGCGCGAATGAATTCCTCGGAGCGGCGATAACGCTCGTCGTGCTCCAGCCAGTGTTCGCCGATGGCCTGGAACTCACCCTTGAACCAGCCGCTGACGATATTCAGGGCGACGCGGCCGTTGGTGAGTTGGTCGATGGTTGCCAGTTGCTTGGCCGCCAGCGCAGGTTGCCAAGGGCCGGGCAGGATTGCCGCGATTACCTTGAGCTTGGTGGTGGCCGCCAGCAACGCGTGGCTGAACGCGACGGACTCATGCTGGTATTCAGCGCCATAACCGGCGGTGAAGCGAATCTGCGTCAGGGCGTATTCGAAGCCGGCTTCTTCGGCCAATTGCGCCAGCTTGCGGTTGTAGTCGATGCCCCAGTGGGTGCGCTGTTCGATCTTGCTGACCACCAGCCCCCCACTGACGTTGGGCACCCAGTAGGCAAATTTAACGGCTTGCTGACTCATCGGACTGTACCTCGCGGATTGGCATGTACAGCGTAAGGAGCAGCAACTGTGCCAGTCACCGTGAGAGGCCCGGACCAAGGGGCCTGGCGCGCTCAAATGGGCGGAAAACGACCTGCGGAAAGGTGTCATGGATTGCAGTGGTTTGTCGTTTTGCTGTTGCCGCAGCAACAGTTGAATCCGCCCCGCGCCCGTAAACACGGCCGTTGGCACCCGGCATGGACCGTGCAATAGCTCCACTGTCCAACTGCCCAGGAACCGTCCCCATGACCGAACACCACGTGATCAATCCACTGTCCACCGGCGTCGATTATCACGCCCTGGCCGAACGCTTCCGGCCGATTTTCCAGCGCATCGCCGAGGGTGCCGTAGAACGCGAACACACCCGCGCCCTGCCCTACGAGCCGATCCAATGGCTCAAGCAAGCCGGCTTTGGCGCCGTGCGCGTTCCGGTGGAATACGGCGGTGGCGGCGCTTCCCTGCCCCAGCTGTTTGAACTGCTGATCGAGCTCGCCGAAGCCGACTCCAACGTGCCCCAGGCTCTGCGTGGGCATTTCGCGTTTGCCGAAGACCGCCTGAACGCCGCACCTGGCGCAGCGCGGGACATCTGGTTCAAACGCTTTGTCGACGGTGACATCGTCGGCTGCGCCTGGACCGAAATCGGCAGCGTGGCCATCGGCGACGTGGTCACCCAAGTCAGCCCCGACGGCGATAAATGGAAACTCAACGGTGAGAAGTTCTACAGCACCGGCAGCCTGTTTTCCGACTGGATCGACGTCTACGCCCAACGCAGCGACACCGGCGGCGACGTGATTGCCGCCACCCGCACCCGCCAGCCCGGCGTGGTGCAAAGCGATGACTGGGACGGCTTTGGCCAACGCACCACCGGCAGCGGTACCTCGCGTTTTACCGATGCGGTGGTGGAGGCGGAAAACGTCATCGACTTTGCTACCCGCTTTAAATACCAGACTGCGTTCTACCAGTTGGTACTGCTCGCCACCCTGGCCGGTATCGGCCGCGCGGCCCTCAAGGATGTGGCGCATCAGGTGCGCAGCCGCAAGCGGATCTACAGCCACGGCAATGCAGCCCATGTGAGCCAGGATTCCCAGATACAGCAGGTGGTGGGCGAAGTCGCAGCACTGGTGTATGCCGCCGAAGCCAGCGCGCTGAAGGCCGCGGTTCCGGCGCAGCGGGCTTATGTGGCGCGGTTTGGTGGGGACGATGCCGTCGAGCGCGAAGCTAACGTGACGGCCGAGATTGAGTCAGCCACGGCGCAGGTGGTGGTCTCGGAACTGATCCAGCGCGCCACCACTGAACTGTTCAACGCGCTGGGGGCTTCGGATGTGCGCCAGGGCAAAGCCCTCGATCGGCATTGGCGCAACGCACGGACGGTGTCGTCCCACAACCCGGTGATCTACAAGGCGCGGATTGTCGGCGACTGGGTGATCAATGGCACCGAGCCGCCGTTTGTATGGCAGATCGGCAATGGGCCGGCGCGTTAAAGCGCCAGCTTGAATCCAATCATCACCAGCATGAACGCCAGGCAAGGCCGCAATATCCCGTCCGGGACCTTGCCGGCCATGTGGCTGCCGACATAAATCCCCGGCAGCGAGCCCAGCAACAGGAAGCCCAGCAAGGTCCAGTCCATGTTGCCCATGCTCGCGTGGCCAAGGCCGGCGACCAGGGTCAGTGGCACGGCATGGGCGATTTCGGTGCCCACCAGGCGCTTGGTGGCCAGGAACGGGTACAGGATAAACAGCGCCACGGTGCCCAGGGCGCCGGCGCCGATGGAGGTCAGGGCAACCATGGTGCCGAGGATCGCGCCGGTAACGACGGTCAGCGCATTGAGGTTGCGCGGCGCCATCTTGTAGTCGTCGCCGGCATGCCGCTGGGCGAAGGCCAACAGCTTGTTCTTGAACAGGATCGCCGTGGCCGTCAGCAGCAACACCACGCCCAGGGATTGCTTGATCACCGCGTTCAAGGCGGCGGGATCGGTGTCCAGGCTCTTGAGGAACCACAAGGTCAGCAACACTGCAGGCACGCTGCCCAGGGTCAACCAGCCGGTGATGGTCCAGTCGATGTTGCGATTCTTGCTGTGAACCAGCACCCCACCCGACTTGGTGATGGCGGCATACAACAGGTCGGTACCCACGGCGGTGGCCGGGTTGATGCCGAACCAGAGCAGGATCGGCGTCATCAACGAGCCGCCGCCGACACCGGTCATCCCCACGATAAATCCAACAATCAGGCCAGCAATCGAGAAACCAAAATTACCTACATCCATTACCACTACCTGCGGCCTTATAAAATTCTGGCCGCAGCATAGCGATTTTTCTTATAACCACTTATATCAAAACGTTCTGACTTTATGCCTTTCTTGCCAATCGCTGACTGCGGTAGGCCTGGGTCTGATACGGGAAGGCGACTGTCTCACGACCGCGCAACGCCGGATGCGTGTTGATCAGCGCCTGCAACTGCTCGGTCACCTGTGCTTTTTCCGCCGGCGGCAGCGCAGCGATAAAGCTCACGGAAAGGAAGCGATCCATGATCACTTCCTGGGGGCTGCCCACGTGGCTGTAGGGGAAGCAGGTCATTTCGGGCGCGGAAAAATACTCACCCGTGAACGCCTCGCGCCAACGCCCGGTGTGAAAACGCGGGGTGTCACCCTCGTAGGGCGTGATGATCTCGGTGATCGCTGCAACCCAGTCCACCGACTCATCCCGCACATTCCAGATCAACCCAAGGCGGCCGTCCGGCTTGAGCACCCGGTGAATTTCCGCCAGGGCCGCTTCCGTGGAGAACCAGTGGAATGCCTGGGCGCACACCAGCGCATCGGCGGTGGCCGCTTCAAGGGGGATGGCTTCGGCGGTGCCCGACAGCAGGCGCACATCCGGCAGCAGTTTCTTCAACTGCGCGCCCATCGCCTCCACCGGCTCGACCGCAATCAACGTTGGCGCCACGGTGCTGAGCAAGCGGGTGAACTTGCCAGTGCCGGCCCCCAGGTCGATGACCGTGGACTGGGGATTGATTTGCAGGGCATCGGTCAGCCAACCCGTGAGTTGCCGTGGATAGTCAGGCCGGCCTTGGGCGTACGTGACGGCCTGAGTAGAGAATCCCTGTTGAGCAGACTTGTGAACACCGGTCATTGCCAATCTCTCCTCTGGTAGTGCGGGGGGCCACAGTGTGCGCCCTTGGCGATTTATTTTCTAATCGCTGCATCCGTTTTCGCGTGTCGTGGGTAGTACAGGTAGCAGCGCCTTGCTGCCCCTACGGAGAGACACTGATGAACGCCAAAGCCCTGTTCTGCGTGACCTGCCTGTTCGCCGCAGCACCGACCGCCTTTGCCCAGACCGGTTTACCCGACAGCATCAAAGTGCCGGACGGTCACAAGGTGGCAATGGAAACCACCGGGGTCGGCGAAATCACTTACGAGTGCCGCGACAAGGCCAACGCTGCCGGCCAGACCGAATGGTTTTTCGTCGGGCCCAAGGCCGTGCTCAATGACCGCAATGGCCAGCAGGTCGGCAGCTACTTCGGCCCACCGGCCACCTGGCAGGCCAAGGACGGTTCGAAAGTCACCGGCACCCAGTTGGCGGTGGCGCCGTCCAGCCCCGGCAACCTGCCCTATCAATTGGTCAAGGCCAACCCCGCCGAAGGCAAGGGCGCGATGAGTGGCGTCGCCTACATTCAACGGGTCGCCCTCAAGGGTGGCGTGGCACCGAGCACCGAATGCACCGCGGCCAACAAGGGCAAGCAGGAAGTGGTGAAGTACCAGGCTGACTACATCTTCTGGGCGGCCAATTAACCAAACTCGTCTACGCTGCTGCGAAAGCGCCCCGAGCTCACCGCCGGGGCCTCCACCTGGAAGCCCTGTCTTTGCCTGAAGCCGATTTTGACTATGAAGCCTGCCTGCTGGCCTGCGGCCGTGGCGAACAACCGGCCTTGCGCCGATTGTACCAACAGGAAAGCAGCCGGCTGCTGGGGGTCGCCTTGCGCATCGTGCGCGACAAGGCGGTGGCCGAAGACATCGTGCATGACGCCTTTATCAAGATCTGGAAGGGCGCCGCCAGCTTTGACCCGCACAAAGGCTCGGCCCGCGGCTGGGTGTACAGCGTGACCCGGCACCTGGCATTGAATGCCGTGCGCAGCAATGGACGCGAAGTGCCCCTCAGCGAAGAGCATGAAAGCGCAGAGCACACCGACACCTTCGACTATCAGGCGCGCTCGGGGCGCATCTACAGTTGCCTCGAACAACTCGACCCGGCCCGCCGCAACTGCATCCTGCATGCGTATGTAGACGGTTATTCCCACAGCGAAATCGCGCACAAACTCGGCACCCCATTGGGCACCGTGAAAGCGTGGATCAAACGCAGCCTCGCGGCATTGCGTGAGTGCATGGCATGAACAGCATCGATGAACTGGCCAGCGAATATGTGCTCGGCACCTTGCCCGCCGAGCAGCGTGCCGAGGTGGAACAACGCCTGGCAACCGACACCGCGTTGCGCGCAGCGGTGGACGCCTGGGAGCAGCGCCTGTTGTCATTGACCGAGCAGGCCGCGCCCGCAACGCCGTCGGTGTATTTATGGCGACGCATCGAACGCAGCCTTGGGCATTCAGCCACTCACGATTCGCCCGTCTCGTGGTGGAACCGGCTGGCCCTGTGGCGCGGGCTGGCCGGTGCCGGTATCGCGGCAAGCCTGGTATTGGCGACGCTGCTACTGACCCGTACGGCAGCCATCAACCCGACCGCTTATCTGGTGGTGCTGGTAGCCCCGCAAAACCAGGCGCCGGGCTGGGTGATCCAGGCGAGCAATACTCAGGAAATCCAGCTGATCCCACTGGGCGTCATGGAAGTGCCGGCGGACAAGACCTTGCAGTTCTGGACCAAGGGCGAAGACTGGCAAGGCCCCGTGTCGCTGGGCTTGGTCAAGCCCGGGCAGACGTTGTCGGTGCCGCTTGACAAACTCCCGCCACTGGCGCCGAACCAGCTGTTTGAGCTGACCCTGGAAAATCCGGGCGGATCGAAAACCGGCAAGCCGACAGGTCCGATTCAGGCAATTGGCCGGGCCGTTAAAGTAATCTGAACGTAATGCAATGTTGTGGAAGGCCAGTTTGTGCACTGGCATTACATCTCGGGGCTATGGCGTCACCGTTGCGCTATAGAATCGGGCTCGAAAACCCGGCTCCCTGGACCCTTCATGCCCTCAAAAATCCGTTCGCTGCTGATTCTTGCCCTTGTCGTCATCTTTACCGGCATCGGCGCCGGCCTGGGCGGCATGCTCCTCGCCTTGCTGCTGCACGGCATCCAGCACCTGGCCTACGGCTACAGCCTCGACAGCCTGATCAGCCATGAAACCTTTTTGCTCGGCGTCACCGCCGCCGCGCCCGAACGCCGGGTGTTGGTGCTGATCACCTGCGGCCTGGTGGCCGGCGTGGGTTGGTGGTTGATCTACCGTTATGGCCGCCCCTTGGTGAGCATCAAGCAAGCGGTCTCGGCCGACGCGCCGATCATGCCGCCCAAGACCACCCTCGCCCACGCCGTGCTGCAAATCATCACCGTGGCCCTCGGCTCGCCCTTGGGCCGTGAAGTGGCGCCACGGGAAGTCGGCGCACTGGCCGCCACTTGGTTATCACAACGGGCGCGCCTGGCACCGGACATGCATCGGTTGATTGTTGCCTGCGGCGCGGGTGCCGGGCTGGCGGCGGTATACAACGTGCCGCTGGGGGGCGCGGTGTTTGTGCTCGAAGTGTTGGTGGGCGTGTTCAGCTGGCCGGCGGCGGTGATTGCGTTGGCCACCTCGGCCATCGGCGCGTCAGTGGCCTGGATCGGCCTTGGGGCTGAGGCGCAATACGTGGTGCCGCACTTTGTGCTCAGCCCGGCTCTGATCGCTTGGGCATTGATCTGCGGCCCGGTGTTTGGCCTCGCCGCCTACGGGTTCACCCGCCTGACCGGCGCAGCCCGCAGCAACGCCGCCCGTGGCTGGCGGCTGCCGGTGCTGTCGTTGATCAACTTCACCCTCATCGGTGGCCTGGCGATTTTCCTCCCGCAAATCCTCGGCAACGGCAAGGGCCCGGCGCAGTTGGGCTTCGACAACGAGCTGACCATCGCCCTGGCCGCCCTGCTGCTGGTGGTCAAGGTGCTGATCACCGCCAGCAGCCTGCGCGCCGGTGCCGAAGGCGGCCTGCTGACGCCGGCGCTGGCCAACGGCGCGTTGCTCGCGATCATCCTCGGTGGCGCCTGGAACCTGCTGTGGCCCGGCGTGCCGCTGGGGGCGTTCGCGATCATCGGTGCGGCGGCGTTCCTGGCATCGAGCATGAGCATGCCGTTGACGGCGATTGTGCTGGTGGCGGAATTCACCCGCATCGACCATGACTTCCTGGTGCCGATCATCCTCGCGGTGGCGGGTTCGATGTGCATGAGCAAGCTGTGCGTGTTGTGGGAAAAGCGCTGAAGAACTGGATTAAAACCCCGACACGCGCCATCCTCCGCGCTTTAAGCCGCCCCATCAGCGGCGTTCTACGCACAAAGGATATGCCCATGCACGACCAACCCCTCACCCCCGCCGATTTCGAGTTCATCGACGAAACCCTGCTCAAGTACGGCGACGACCATTCGGTGCTGAACCTGGCCGAACTTGACGGCTACTTCACCGCACTGGTTTCAAGCCCTGCCCAAGTGGACGTTGCCGAATGGTTCCCGGGGATCTTTGGTGGGCAGAACCCGGATTGGGAAAGCCCGGAAGAAGCCGGGCAGTTCCTTGAACTGTGCGTGCGGCATATGAACGCCATCGCCACGCAACTGGCGACCGATGCCCAAGGCTTTAAAGCGCGTTTCGAAGAAACCGAGCATCAGGACCAGCCACTGACCCTGGCGGAAGAATGGTGCTTTGGCTATATCCGTGGCGCCGCCATTGGCAACTGGCCAGAGCTGCCCGCCGAACAGGCCGGGCAACTGGAGAAGATTTCCTGGTGCGCCGAGCAGGACAACTTCGAACTGCCGGCAGACCTGGATGTTGATGCCCATCAGCAACGAGTAGCAGCGATCGAACCTGCGGCCCGTGCGCTGCATGACTACTGGTTGGCCCAGCGCTGATTGATCTTGTGTTGAACGCAACACCTGTGGCGAGGGAGCTTGCTCCCGCTGGGTGCGAAGCGCCCCTGATTTTTAGGGCTGCTCCGCAGCCCAGCGGGAGCAAGCTCCCTCGCCACGTTATGTTTTGCCTCCAGGTTCAGTTGCCGCTAGTTGAAATCGACGTCAAACGCCTGATAGAACGCATTGCCGGTATTGGCTACGATCCACATCAACACCAGCACATGCCGGCCCTTCTTGCCCTTGGGCAATGTCACCTGATGTTCAACCTTGGCCTTCAGTTCGGCCGAGTGCTGGTAATACGGCACCTGGGTATAGAAGTCCTCGAAGAACGGTTTGGGCTCCAGTTGAGCACGGCTGATGCGCTGTTTGGGGTCCCAGCCGTCCTTGGTGATCAACCAGCGATAACCACGGGTCACGTGCGCGGCGGTGTAAGCCCACTGCACCTTGAACACCTGGCCGGCTTCAACATTCAGTAACGGCCAGTTAAACGGGGTGTTGAGCTTTTTACCCATTTCTTCGTCGGTGAAGTTGACGCAGTCGCGGGCATCGGTCTTGCCGCCGCTGAGGATGTGCCCGTCAGCGGGTGGCGTGACACTTTGATCGTCGGTTTCGTAAGGCGCCGGAAACGGGCCTGCGTTGAGGGCCGGGAAGTTCTTGCCGCCTTCCATTTCGTTGACTTGCCAGCCTTCCAGCAGCCCGCGTTCTACCGCTACCGCGCCACGGCTGGCGGGGGTCACGACGCGACCATGCTTGAGTTGAGTCTGGGGTTTGTTCATTTCAGTCACTCCTTGATTGAAGACCTCCCGTCATGGGAAGCGCCTTGAACTTAGCCCACCCCGCGGGGTTGTCTACCCGACGGTTCTGTCAGACAAATCGCGTCATGTCCTTGTTTTGCGTAGCTTTCGCACCGGTCTTGCACCAGAGTTGTCGTCGGTCCTACCCTGCGACAGGCGATCGGACTACAGCGGCCGTCCATGAACGCCTGGCCTCAGGTGTTCAGGATCATCTCAAATCCGCCATAGATCATCCGCTGCCCATCAAACGGCATCGGATTGACGTCTGCCTTCAGGCGCGGGTCTTCCATCACCTTGCTCATCCCGGCGTCACGCACCTGCCGCGACGGCCAGACGATCCAGGAAAACACCACGGTTTCATCCTCCTTGAGCTTGACCGCCATGGGAAACGAGGTCACCTGCCCCTGGGGCACGTCATCGCCCCAGCATTCAACGATATTCAGCGCGCCATGCTCCTTGAACACCACGGCGGCGGCCTTGGCGTGCTGGATGAATTGTTCGCGTTTTGCGGTGGGCACCGCGATGACACAGCCATCTACGTAAGACATGATCACTCTCCTGATTCGGCGGGTTGTTGTGCTTGTAGTCGATCCATCAGGCGCTCAATCGACATCAAGGAGGGAAATGTCGACCAATGGTGGTTTCACGAGTGCGAGCGTATGGCGACTTGAATGGCCGCATGGCGCCATAACCCGCGACTCTCAACGATCCACGCTCGACAACGGTAGCGTGTTTGGCCGATTATTCGTGTCCGCCAAACGCCACCCGCCTTGAAGCAGGAGCCTTGTACCTTGAGTTCGCAGAAAACCGTGACCGTTACACCGCCCAACTTTCCACTGAACGGCAAGGTAGCGCCCCCCGGCTCCAAATCCATTACCAACCGTGCCTTGCTGCTGGCGGCCCTGGCCAAGGGCACCAGCCGCTTGAGCGGCGCGCTGAAAAGCGATGACACCCGCCACATGTCGGTGGCCCTGCGGCAGATGGGCGTGGTGATCGATGAGCCGGACGACACCACGTTCGTCGTCACCAGCGTTGGCACGCTGCAATTGCCGGCACAACCGCTGTTCCTTGGCAACGCCGGTACCGCGATGCGCTTTCTCACTGCCGCCGTGGCCACCGTACAAGGCACCGTGGTGCTGGACGGCGACGCCTACATGCAAAAACGCCCGATCGGCCCGCTGCTGGCGACCCTCGGCCAGAATGGCATCCAGGTCGACAGCCCTACCGGTTGCCCACCCGTGACCGTCCATGGCACTGGCCGCGTGCAAGCCAAGCGTTTCGAGATCGACGGCGGCCTGTCGAGCCAGTACGTGTCGGCGCTGTTGATGCTGGCGGCGTGCGGCGAAGCGCCGATTGAAGTGGCACTGACCGGCAAGGACATCGGCGCCCGTGGCTACGTCGACCTGACCCTGGACTGCATGCGCGCCTTCGGTGCCCAGGTGGACATCGTTGATGAAAGCACCTGGCGCGTGGCCCCGACCGGCTACACCGCCCACGATTACCTGATCGAGCCTGACGCTTCCGCCGCCACCTACTTGTGGGCTGCCGAAGTGTTGACCGGTGGCCGCATCGACCTCGGTGTCGCCCCGCAGGATTTCACCCAGCCCGATGCCAAGGCCCAGGCAGTGATCGCGCAGTTCCCGCAGATGCAGCCGGTGGTCATTGGCTCGCAGATGCAGGACGCAATCCCGACCCTCGCCGTACTGGCCGCGTTCAACAACACGCCGGTACGTTTCACGGAACTGGCCAACCTGCGGGTCAAGGAATGTGATCGGGTGCAGGCACTGCATGACGGTCTGAATGAAATCCGTCCGGGCCTGGCGACCATTGAAGGTGATGACTTGCTGGTGGCCAGCGATCCAGCACTGGCAGGCACCACGTGCAACGCGCTGATCGACACCCACGCCGACCACCGCATCGCGATGTGCTTTGCCTTGGCGGGCCTGAAGGTTTCAGGCATCAGGATTCAAGACCCGGATTGCGTCGGCAAGACCTATCCTGAGTACTGGAAAGAGCTGGAAAGCCTTGGGGTCCATCTGACCTATTAAGCCGCCGGCGCCGGGAACGGGATGGAGACTGCATGACGATTCGCCAACCCTGCCCACCCGGCGTCTGCGACTGCAATCGTGAGCAACTGCTCGACCTTCCCGGCGCCGATGCGCGCATCCTGCACCTGACGCGCCAGGAAGAAAAACGCCTGCTCGAACGCCTCGAAAACCTGCAAAGCCTGCCCGACCTGGAACGCATGCAACAGCTGATGTACCTGCAACTGGGCATTCGCGTGCATGTCGCGCCGGGTCATACAGAGGTGAAAACAATGCGCGGGATTCAGATCGTTATCGATGACTTGCCGGGGTTGTGTCGCAAGACCCGGCAGTCGATCCCGGCAGCGATTCGCAAGGGCATGGAGAAGCGGCCGGAGATTGCGTATCGGTTGCTGGATGCTCATGACTTGTTTCGCGAGGGTTGAGGGCCGCGTTCCATTTGCGGCGATTTTCTCGCTTGAGCCTGCGGGCCTGTTGGTATGCGAGGCGAGCCTGGGCCATCTCCTGAGTACGCGGGGGCCGAAAGCCGGCTTTGTAGCGCTCGCGTTCGTGACGAAGTAGAACGAGTTCTGCGCGCATTTGGCGGTGGCGGTGGGTATTGAGCAGGTAGAGGCTTAGCAGCGGGAACAACAGCCCCGTTGTGTAGATAAAAGGATGGGGCTGATAGCTGTAGGTGAACAGCACAATGAAAAAGCTCATCACACAACTGCCTGCCAGTATCCAGACGCCCCAGGCGCGACCTCGGAGGATAAGAA
Organism: Pseudomonas sp. LBUM1641; assembly: GCF_059716235.1. Classification (NCBI taxonomy): domain Bacteria; kingdom Pseudomonadati; phylum Pseudomonadota; class Gammaproteobacteria; order Pseudomonadales; family Pseudomonadaceae; genus Pseudomonas; species Pseudomonas sp. LBUM1641. Next base: position 3,377,856 of record NZ_CP166815.1, on the reverse strand, counting down.
AGTTGCCCGCTGACAAGATAATGGAAGCGATGCCCACATCCAGCCCCGTGTAACTACGATAAGCAGGCACGCCTCGCATGTAGGTACTACCCATCGACGACCCCGCTACCGCAAGAGCGAAAAGCGCAAACATAAAAGCACAGACGAAAACCGGAAAATAGTGAGCCATAAAAGCTCTAGGGGAATTTCTCAGTTCCATTATTCAAACTCTTCATATAGGCCGATGGCCAGTGTCCGGATATTCCCGGAGACGCCGCTGCCTATGACACTCATGGTTGCACCCATACCGACGGCCTCAAGTACCCATTGCGACTCCCTCGGCTACTGCTGCAGCTCCCGTATAAAATCCAGCCGCGCCATGTACCTCGGCGCTTCACGCAAAATCACCCGTTTGGGCAACACACTGCAAACCGGCTGAAACTCACGCAACGTCACCGGCCACAGTTGATCGTCGAGGTACACCACCCCTTCGTCCGCAATCGCCGGGTCAGCATCGATCGCGGCAAACAACCGGCCGAGGTCGATACTGCCTTCGATCCGTTCGCGGGTGGTGCGATAGGCAGCTGGAAAACCGTCCTTCAAGACGCTGGAAGTCATTCCTTTACTCCAGGATTCCACAAGAGCGCAAAGAGTAAGACTGAGCCGCCTGAAAGGTTGTCAGAAAGGTCCTCCTTTCCAGAATGACATTTCCCGATCACCTCTCCATACCTTGTGGGCAATCATTCCAATTGGAAAAGTACGCCCGTGCTGCTAATTCCCTCTGCCACCTGCAAACGACCACTCATCCGCCGCCGTCGTCGTAATCACCACCATCACATCCTCAGGGCTCAGCCCAATCGCGGCCTCCAGTCGCTCCACCAACACCTGGTAAAACCGCCGTTTGGTCTCGGTATCACGAGGCTTACCACCAGTGATCGCGATCAGTACATAGTCATCGCTGCGCGGGCCGCCCAGGTAGTTGGGGTCGATGATCATCTCGCCAATTTCGTGCTGGTGGATCACGTGGAAGCGATCCGCGTCAGGAATCTTGAAGCTTTCAACCAGGGCGTCATGCAGTCCCTGTGAAAGCGCTTGCAGATACTCAGGGGATTTCCCGCGGTGCAGTGAGATTCGGGCGTAAGGCATGGTGGTTACTCCGCAGGATGGATGGCTGCCAACAGGTTCAGCGCCGACGCCGCTGTCGGCCAGCCGGAGTAAAACGCCAGGTGAGTGATGACTTCACCCAGTTCCTCGACGCTCAAGCCATTGCCAACCGCCCGCTGCAAGTGAAACGGTAGTTGCTCCAGACGGTACATCGCCACCAGTGCCGCCACGGTGATCAGGCTGCGCTCCCTGGGCGACAGGCCCTCGCGCTCCCAGATATCGGCGAACAGCACGTCGCGGGTCAGCTCGGTAAATTTGTTGCTCATGGACGCTCGCTCCGACAATTCAGTTGACGGGCAAAAACTAGCAAGCCAGGATCATTCCGAATATCAGATTTAATGGCATCCACCATCCCGTTTTAATGGACCATTCGATGCGCCGCCCCACCTTCGACCTTGATGTACTGCGCACCTTCGTCACCGGCGTGGAGCTGAACAGCTTTGCCAAAGCGGCGGACCGCCTGGGCCGTTCGACCTCAGCCGTCAGCGCGCAATTAAAGAAACTCGAAGAACAGGTCGGGACGCCGGTGCTGAGCAAATCCGGGCGCGGGCTGGTGTTGACGCCGGTGGGTGAAGCGCTGCTCGGCCACGCCAGGCGGTTGCTGGACCTCAATGACACTGTCTTCAGCAGCCTTAACGAAACCCAAACCGCAGGCACCTTGCGCCTCGGCTTGCAGGAGGATTTTGGCGAGCACGTGCTCAGTGACATCCTTCGACGCTTCGCCAGGTTGTATCCGATGATCAGTCTTGAAGTGCGGATTGGCCGCAATGCCGAGTTGCTGACCCTGATCGACAGCGCGAGCCTGGACCTGGCACTGACCTGGGAAACTGGTCAGACATCGTCCTGCCGCACCCGCCTGGGGCAAACACCCATGCACTGGATCGGGCCCCGGGACAAACCCCAACTACCGCGCGCCGAAGACGCGCCGCTGCCGCTGGTGATGTTCGAGGCGCCCTGCGTATTGCGCAGCGCTGCTACCGAAGCCCTGGACCGCGCCGGCATTGCCTGGCGTATTGCATTGACCAGCCCCAGCGTGGGTGGGATCTGGGCGGCGGTCGATGCCGGGCTGGGCGTGACCTTGCGCACCCGCATCGGTTTGCCTGCGCACCTGCGGGTGCTCGACGGCCTGCCGCCGGTGCCGTCCCTTGGCTATGAATTGCATTGCAGCCATCCAGCGCCAGGCGCTGCGGTAGCACAGTTGGCAGCGCTCATACAGAGCAGCCTGGTTTAGTCGGTTTCGCAGGGCTCCAGGGTCACGAACAGTTGTCGCCCCAACTTCGCCACCGTCTCCAGATGCTGTTCCGCAGCGCCGCTTTCCGAGTCCAGTAGCAGCTCGGATGTCAGCACTTTCGCTCCGCAGTAATCAAAGATCCCATGGTCGATTTGCGTGTGCATGGCGTTGGCATAGCCGTGGCGTTCAAACACACCTTCGTCCGCCCCGCCGACGCCCAGCAAGTGAACCTGCAAGTGGCCGAGTTTTTTCACCACCTTCGTCTCAAGGCTGTAGTCGATCGCCCAACCGTTGACGAATACCCGGTCGATCCAGCCCTTGAGCAAGGCCGGCATCGACCACCAGAAAATCGGGAACACCAGCACCAAGGCGTCGGCGCGGTCGAGCCGGGCCTGTTCGGCCAGTACGTCGGCCGGCGGCGTGGCGCGGGTGCGGTGCACTTTATGGTCGGCGGCGCTGTAGCGCGGGTCAAAACCTTCGGCGGCGAGGTCGGCGATTTCAAAGGTGTGGCCGGCTACGGTTATGCCGGCGGCGGCCTGTTTGGCGAGGCTGTGGGTCAGGGAGTGTGAGTCGTGATGAGCAACAACGATCAGCGCGTGCATGGCAGTGACTCCTTCGGGGTAGCGATGAGAAGGCAAATTGAGTAGGCTTGAGCTAAGTTACCGTTGGTAAGTTACTTTTGGTATATAAGCATGTCAAGCGATCAATCCCCTGCCCCTCGCCGTCGCCTGTCCCGGGATGACCGGTTGCGCCAGTTGCTCGACGTGGCCTGGCAACTGGTGCGAGAAGAAGGCACCGATGCCCTGACCCTGGGCCATCTGGCTGAGTTGGCCGGCGTTACAAAGCCGGTGGTGTATGACCATTTTGGCGATCGCGCGGGGCTGTTGGCCGCGCTGTATGAGGATTTCGACGCCCGTCAGAACCAGGTATTTGCCGCCGCAATCGAGGCCAGCGAACCCACCCTGGACGACCGCGCGTGGGTGATCGCCTCGTGCTATGTCGACTGTGTGTTGCTGCAGGGACGTGAAATTCCGGGGGTGATCGCGGCGTTGGCCGGCAGCCCGGAACTGGAGAGCGTCAAGCGTGAGTACGACGTGATTTTCCTCGGCAAGTGCCGCGATGCCCTCGCCCCTTTTGCCGTGGACGGCGTGATAACCCAGGCCGGTTTGAGGGGAATGTTGGGCGCGGCGGAAGCCTTGTCCCATGCCGCAGCGAGCGAGGAAATCAGCGCGCTGGAGGCACAGGAAGAACTGTTTGCGAGCATCAAGTCGATGGTGAGTCGAGGCGTACGTTAACCCAGCCTTGCGTGCACAAACATCCGGGCCTTGTGGGTCATCTGGTCGAAGTGTCGGTCACGCTGCTTCTCCGCATCGACCATCGCCCGCTTGCCGTGCTTTTGCAGCAGGTAGGTGTGGATCTGCCGCACCTCAAGCGAGCTGTAGATCGACGCCACATCCAGTAAACCCATCAGACCGTCAGTGCTGTAGTCACGGGTGTTCATCAGCACCTGGGTACCGCGCACGCCGAGCAGTTGAAAGCCCATGGACTCGAACGCCGGCACCTTCTCCACCGCGCAGGTCAGTTCGGCATGGGGGTAGCGAGCGAGCATGTCCTGCATCATCGCCCGCGCCACGCCTTTGCGACGATGGCTGGCGTGCACCGCCATGTAGGCAACGCCGCAGGCTTCTGGATCATCCTTCACCGGCAGGTACAGCAGAAAGCCGATCACCTGCTCCTGTGTGTCCAGCGCGACGATCAATTCAACCGCAATGCCCTTGGAGCCGCCCAGCGCTTCGAGGTACAGGTGCACTTCGTAGCCGATCGCGTACTGGTAGACGTTGTACAGCAGGTTGCTCGGCGGGATGGCGACCATGCTGATGTCAGTCAGGTTGTCGACCACCATTTGCAGGATCTGCGCATTGATCGGCTCGGGGCATGGGGTTTCGTAATGGGTAAGGCTGAACATTCGAATTCCTGGTGTTTCATTCTAAGGCCCGGCGGATTGTACCTGCTCAAGGGCCGCCGTGGACCCGCAAGCACCCATTGTGGCGAGGGAGCTTGCTCCCGCTGGGCTGCGTAGCAGCCCCATTAAGCGCACCGTGTTCTTTCAGTTGGAAACAGGATGCAGGTTTTGGGGCCGCTTCGCAGCCCAGCGGGAGTAAGCTCCCTCGCCACAATGGGTCGGTGCTTTCCAAATGGGTTTCCAGGCTCGGCTCATTGCGCACACACCTCCCGCAGGCAACCGCGCAGCCAGCGATGGGCCAGGTCGGCGTCCAGGCGCGGGTGCCAGAGCATCGACACGGTGAAGTCCGGGAAGGCAAACGGTAGCGCAAAGCGGTAGAGGTCGCTGTGCAGGTTGGCGGTATGGCGCTCCGGCACGCTGGCGATCAGGTCGGTGTTGCGGGCAAGTGCCAGGGCGGTGGAGAAGCCGGCGACGATGGTTACCACGTCCCGGGTCAGCCCGAATGTTTCAAGGGCTTGATGAATCTGGCCCTGATCGTGGCCACGCCTGGATACGTAGATGTGCTGGCCTTCGGCGAAGCGCTGCGGTGTGACTTCGCCCTGACTCAGTGGGTGCCCTTTGCGCACCACGCCGATAAAACGGTCGCGGAACAGCGCCTGGGTCAGCACTTCGGGGCTGGCGCTGCTGTCGACCACGCCGGTTTCCAGGTCGACGCTGCCATCGCGCAGCGGCGTGCTGACCTTGTCTGGCTTGTGCACGAACCGCAGGCGCACGCCAGGCGCTTCCCGGGCGATTCGCGCCAACAGCGCCGGGCCGAAGTTTTCGACAAATCCGTCGCTGGTGCGCAAGGTGAAGGTGCGTACCAGTTGGCTCAGGTCCAGCGTCGCCGCCGGTCGCAACACCGCTTCGGCGTCCTGCACCAACTGGCTGACCTGTTCGCGCAACGCCAAAGCCCGCGGTGTAGGTACCAGCCCGCGGCCGGCGCGCACCAGTAACGGATCGCCCGTGGTCTCCCGCAGTCGCGCCAGGGCCCGGCTCATCGCCGATGGGCTCAGGCGCAAGCGTTGAGCGGCGCGGGCGACGCTGCCTTCGGCGAGCAATACATCCAGGGTGACCAGCAAATTCAGATCGGGTGTCGACACGGCAAACCTCACATGGCGTTTGGCGCACGTATAAAGTGCAAATGCTGCGCCTTCCGCCATGTTAGGTGACGGCGTAGATTTCCGACAGCGGTCAAATCCTGGAGCCTCTTGATGAAATCACCTGCACCCCGTGGCGCCCTCGCCGCCCTGTCACTGTCCATGTTGCTGGCGTCGTTGGGCACCAGCATCGCCAACGTCGGCCTGCCAAGCCTGGTGCAGGCGTTTGATGCATCCTTTCAGGCGGCGCAGTGGGTGGTGCTTGCGTACTTGCTGGCGATCACCGCCGTGATCGTCAGCGTCGGGCGACTGGGCGACCTGATAGGCCGTAGCCGTTTGCTACTGGCGGGGTTACTGCTCTTCACCGTGGCCTCGGCCTTGTGCGGCATGGCCCCGTCCCTCGGGCTGTTGATTGCAGCCCGCGCCCTGCAAGGCCTGGGCGCGGCAATCATGATGGCGATGACCATGGCGCTGGTGGGCGAGACCGTCGCCAAGGAGCGCACCGGGCGCGCCATGGGTTTGCTGGGCACCGTGTCGGCCATGGGCACCGCACTGGGGCCAAGCCTTGGCGGGGTGTTGATCGCGGAGTTCGGCTGGCGCGCGCTGTTTTTCACCACCGTGCCGCTGGGGTTGCTGACCTTTGCCCTCGCCCGGCGTTATCTGCGCGTTGACCGCCGCGAGCAACAGCCCGTGCAATCCGGGTTCAGTTTTTTGTCGACGCTACGGGATTCGACCTTGAGCGCCGGCCTGGCCATGAGCGCGCTGGTGTCGGCGGTGATGATGACGACACTCGTCGTCGGGCCGTTCTACCTGACCCACGGTGCGGGCCTGGATCCCGCCTGGATGGGCCTGACGATGGCGGTCGGGCCGTGTGTTTCGGCAGTGATGGGCGTACCGGCGGGCCGTTTGACCGACCGTTTTGGCAGCGGCCCGATGACCATTGCCGGGCTGTTGGCGATGTTGGCTGGCGGCCTGTTGCTCGCACTGATGCCGCTGAATCTCGGGATTGCCGGGTACATCGGCCCGCTGATTATCCTCACCCTCGGCTACGCCCAATTTCAGGCCGCCAACAACACCGCGGTGATGAGCGACGTAGTGCCAGACCTCCGGGGCGTGGTCGCCGGCATGCTCAATCTGTCGCGCAATCTGGGGCTGATCGCGGGCGCCTCGGCATTGGGTGCGGTCTTTGCGCACGTTTCAGGTGACCTCGCCACGGCCACTCCCGCCGACGTGGGAAGTGGGATGCGAGCCACGTTCGGCGTGGCAGTGACACTGATTGGTGTAGGCCTTTTCCTGGCCCTACGCGCCCGGTTCCGCGTAACAGCTGTCTTGACAAGGTAAAATCGTAACGACTATTGTCTGACAACCTGATTACCAAGGTTTTCCCATGCTTGAGCTCCAGCGCCCAGATTCGCTCGTTATGCGTGTTGTCAGCGCCATTCGTGCAGAAATCGATTCCGGCCAACTGGCGCCCGAAGCGCGCCTGCCCACCGAACAGCAACTGGCTGAACAACTCAACGTCAGCCGTTCGGTGGTGCGTGAAGCGATCGCCCAGCTCAAGGCCGACGGCGTACTGACTGCGCGGCGTGGCCTGGGCTCATTTATTTCCCAGACCCCGGCCGGCACCGTGTTCCGTTTCCCGGAAAAAAACGGCCGCCGTCCGGACCTGGCGCAGATGTTCGAAGTACGCCTGTGGATCGAAACCCAGGCCGCCTCGATTGCCGCCCAGCGCCGTGATGCCGCTGACCTGCACCGCATGAAAACCGCCCTGCAGGAAATGCACGACAAGCGCGCCGACTTCGAAGCCGCCGCCCTGGCCGATGTGGAATTCCACCGCGCCATCGCCGAGGCCAGCAAGAACGACTATTTCGTGGCCTTCCATGACTTCCTCCGCAGCCAGCTGGCCAGTGCGCGCAAGACCGCCTGGGAAAACTCCGCCACCCGCTTTGTCAGCGGCTCGGCCGACGCCACCCAGGAACACACCGTGCTGTACCAGGCCATCGTCGACGGTGACGCCCAAGGCGCCGCCGCCTGTGCCGAGGCTCACTTGCGCGCCGCAGCACGGCGCCTGCATCTGGAACTGCCCGCCATCAACTGACCGATTCAAACCCTTTTAAAGCGTGCCGGTGGCGCGCCGTTTTTTTAACAAAATCATTAGTCTGACAACCTGATAATCAGACTGAAATGCGTAGGTATCTAAAACAATGATTTATGACTTTTGCATCATCGGCGGCGGGATCGTCGGTTTGGCCACCGCTATGGAGTTGCTCAAGCGCCAGCCGAACGCTTCCCTGGTAATCCTGGAAAAGGAAAGCCTGCTGGCCAAGCACCAGACCGGCCATAACAGCGGCGTGATCCATGCCGGCATCTACTACGCGCCGGGCAGCCTCAAGGCCGACTTGTGCAAACGCGGCGCCGAGGCCACCAAGCAGTTCTGCACCGAGCACGGGATCAAGTTTGAGGTGTGCGGCAAGTTGCTGGTGGCCTCGACCCCGCTGGAAGTGCAGCGGATGGAAGCGCTGTACGCCCGCTCGCAGCTCAACGGGATGAAGGTCGAACGCCTGGACGCCGACCAGTTGCGCCAGCGCGAACCGAACATCGTCGGGCTGGGCGGGTTGTTTCTCGACGCCACCGGCATCGTCGATTACCGCGAAGTCTGCGAAACCATGGCCCGGGTCATCCGCCGTGCCGGTGGGGAAATCTGCCTGGAACGCACGGTGACCTCGATCGTTGAAGACACCGACAAAGTCACCGTCAACACCCGTGGCGAAAGCTGGCAGGCCAAGCACCTGGTGGTCTGCGCCGGCTTGCAATCGGACCGTTTGGCGAAGATGGCCGGGGTCAAGATCGACCATCAGATCATCCCGTTTCGCGGCGAGTACTTCCGCCTGCCGGAATCGAAAAACAACATCGTCAATCACCTGATCTACCCGATCCCTGATCCGGAGTTGCCGTTCCTCGGCGTGCACCTGACCCGCATGATCGACGGCAGCGTCACCGTCGGCCCGAATGCCGTACTCGGCCTGGGCCGCGAAAACTACCGCAAGTTCTCGGTGAACTGGCGCGATGTAGCGCAGTACGCCAGCTTCCCGGGCTTCTGGAAAACCCTCTGGCAGAACCTCGGTTCCGGCAGCGTCGAGATGAAGAACTCGCTGTTCAAATCCGGCTACCTGGAGCAATGCCGCAAGTACTGTCCGTCGCTGAACATCGAAGACCTGCTGCCTTACGAAGCCGGCATCCGCGCCCAGGCCGTGATGCGCGACGGCACCCTGGTGCACGACTTCCTGTTTGCCCAGACCCCGCGAATGCTCCACGTGTGCAATGCGCCCTCACCCGCTGCCACCTCCGCAATCCCCATCGGCGCGATGATCGCCGACCGCATGTTCAAGCCCGATTGACACCCGCAACACGCCTCACTTTGACAATAAATATAATGACCAGGAAGGAACTCCAGAATGACGGCAACCGCCCACACCCCGGACGTTGAAACGCCCGAGCAAACCAAGAAACGCCTGCGCAAAGTCGCGGCCGCGACGATCTTCGGCTCGATGCTGGAGTGGTATGACTTTTACCTGTACGCCACCATGGCGGCGATAGTGTTCTCGAAAATCTTCTTCGATAACAGCGACCCGAAAGCCGCCACGCTGATGGCGTTTTCCACTTTTGCCATCGGCTTTATTGCCCGCCCGTTCGGCGGCATTCTGTTTGGCTACCTGGGCGACAAGTTCGGGCGTAAACAAGTGCTGGTGCTGACCTTCTGCATGATGGGCGTGTGCACCACGCTGATCGGCCTGATCCCCAGCTACGCCTCCATCGGCATCTGGGCGCCGATCGTGCTGGTGTTTATCCGCATCATCCAGGGCCTGGGCGCCGGTGCCGAATTGTCCGGCGCGGCGGTTACGTCCTACGAGCACGCCTCGGAAGGCAAGCGCGGCAGCCAGGGTGCATGGCCGGCGCTGGGCTTGAACCTGGGCTTGCTGCTGTCGTCGCTGACCGTGTACCTGCTGACCATCAACGGCAACGAGTTCCTGCTGGCCGGCGGCTGGCGGATTCCGTTCATTTGCAGCATCGCGCTGGTGGGTGTGGGCCTGTGGGTGCGCAACAGCATCCCGGAAACCCCGGAGTTCAAAGAGCTGAGCAAGGAAACCGCGAAGGCCAAGGCCTCGCCGCTCAAGGCGCTGTTCAAGAACGACCTCAAGGGTTTGGCCGTGGTGTTCTTCGTGGCGATTGGCTACAACGCCCTGAGCTATATCTTCAAGACCTTTTCCCTGGCGTACCTGACCCAGTTCAAGGGCGTTGATGTGCACGTCACCTCGCTGTCGGTGACCATCGCCAGCCTGATCGCCATCGTCGCCGTGCCGTGCTTCGGCTGGTTGTGCGACAAGTGGAGCAGCAAGACCGTGCTGATGCTCGGTGGGCTGTTCTCGCTGCTGTTTGCCTACCCGTTCCTGGCGCTGCTCAACACCGGTGAAAGCCTGATGATCTACATTGCCATCGGCGTGGGCACCGGCATCCTTGCACCGATGATGTTTGCGCCGCAGGGTTCGTTCCTGAGCCGCCAGTTCCCGACCCAAACCCGCTCTTCAGGCTTTGGCACCGGGCGTGAAATCGGCACCGCGATCGCAGGTGGCCTCGCGCCATTAGGGGCGTTGTCGATGGTCGCGGCGTCGGCCACCCACTCCACTGATGGCGTTGTGATAATTCTCGCCATCTCGTCCCTGCTGGTGGTGGTGTTTGCCTTGTGCGATCAGGGCCGTAAACACTCGGCATTCAAGAACTGAGGTAAAAAGTTCGGACCAACGGGTGCATGGATGCCCCTTCATCACGCATCATGGGCACTTTCAAGCTCAAGGGAAACGTCCATGCGCGTTCTGTCATTGATGATGGGTCTTACGACGCTGGCCGCCAGTCTGGTGTTTACCGCCCAGGCGCAGGCGGGTGAAGAAAGCCTGTTGGTCGACTCGATCAATCAATACCGCAGCCAGGTCCAGCGCTGCGGCAACCAGGGTTCCCAGGAATTGCCACCACTGGCCAGCGACACGCGGCTGGTGTTGCCGGTCAACAGCGTCGGCGACCTGCAACAGGCGCTGGCACGGGCGGCCTACCCGATGGTCAACGTCCAGGCCATCAGCCTGTCCGGGCCCAAGAACGCTGAAGCCGCGATGAAAGCCGTGCGCGAAAGTTTTTGCCGGGTGGTGCTCGACCCGCAATTCATCGATATCGGCGTAAGCAACAGCGGCCAGGACTGGCGCATTGTGCTGGCCCGTCCGCTGTTGACCAGCGGCCTGGGCGAGAGCCAGACCGAAGGCAAAAAGGTCCTCGACCTCATCAACACCGCCCGCCAGCAACCACGCCAATGTGGCGGCCAGGCCTTTGCCGCCACCACGCCGCTGAGCTGGAACGAAGCACTCGCCAACGCTGCCGCCGGCCACGCCCGCAACATGGCCAACGGCAATTTCTTCGATCACCTCGACCACGACGGCCGCACGCCGGGGGACCGGGCTGAACTGGCGGGCTATATCGGCCAGCAGATCGGCGAAAACATCGCCGCCGGCATGGACACCCCGCGCAAGGTGGTCGACGGCTGGCTCGCCAGCCCCGGGCATTGCGCCAACCTGATGAACCCGCAGTTCCGCGAAATGGGCGCCGCCTATGCCATGGACCCGAAAAGTGATGCCGGCATCTACTGGACGGGGCTGTTTGGGGTGCAGCAGTAGCGGTTTGTATCCCAACGTATCTTCGCGCCAAGGCGACACACTGCGAGGCGCGCAGCCACTGGCGATGACACATTGCGGATACGCCAGCACGGTTTCCTGTGCACACCGGCCCACCCCGGGCCACTCACAAGGAAACCGTCATGTCCCAGAACAGCACCGTGCTCTACACCGGCAAAACCCACACCACTGGCGGCCGTGAAGGCGCGTCCCACAGCGATGACCTGCAACTGGACATCAAGCTGTCGCCCCCGGGTTCCAAGGCGGCCGGCACCAACCCCGAGCAACTGTTTGGCGCCGGCTGGTCCGCGTGCTTTATCGGCGCGATGGGCAAGGCCGCTCAAACCCTGCAAATCCGCCTGCCGGCCGACACTGCGGTGAGCGCCGAAGTGGACCTGGTGAACAGCCCGGAAAACGGCTATTACCTGCAAGCGCGCCTGCGGGTCAGCCTGCCGGGTATCGAGCACTCGGCCGCCCAGACGCTAGTGGATCGTGCCCACCAGACGTGCCCGTATTCCAAGGCTACCCGCGGCAATATCGATGTGCTGATCACCGTGGTCTGAAGGCGGTTTGCGGGGTCATTATTTGGCGGAGGCATTAAATTGCCATCTAGCGGATAATCCCGCTGAACTGGCGGGGTCCAGGGGTGTCTGTAGCTTGGCACCCCTACTCAGCAAACCGTGGCAAAGAAGGCGTTCACCGAATGACAAACTGGCTGCAAGGCGGCGGCGAAATGGCCGAGCGGGTCCGGCATCACGACTGGGCAAGTACGCCGCTGGGGCCGCTGGATCAATGGCCGGACGTGTTGAAGACCACTGTCGCCCTGTGCCTTGCCTCCCGTTTCCCCCAGGCGATCATCTGGGGTCCTTCACTGATCACCCTTTACAACGACGGTTTTATCCCGATTCTTGGCGACAAACCCGATGCACTCGGGCGGCCCTTCAGCCAGATCTGGCAGGAAGCCTGGACCGAAATCAGCCCGATCGCCGATGCCGCCTTCGCCGGTGACGCCACCTTTATCGAAAATTTCCCGTTGATCGTCGAACGCGGCGGCGCGCCGGAGCAGGCGTACTTCACCTTCTGCTACAGCCCGATTCGCGACGTGCAAGGCAAGGTTGTCGGCATGCTCGACACCGTCACCGAAACCACTGCCACCGTTGTCCTGTCCCGGCGATTGACCGAGTTGAATGCGAGCCTGGAGCAGCGCGTCAACGAAAGAACCACCCTGTTGACCGAGACAGAAGCGGCATTGCGTCAATCACAAAAGCTCGAAGCCATCGGCCAGTTGACCGGCGGCGTGGCCCACGACTTCAACAACCTGCTGACCATCATTCGCTCATCTGTGGACTTCCTGCGCATACCCACCCTGTCCGAAGAACGTCGCCAGCGCTACATGAGCGCCGTTACCGACACCGTGGAGCGGGCGAGTAAATTGACCAGCCAGTTGCTCGCGTTCGCCCGCCGCCAGCCGCTTAACCCGGAAGTGTTTGATGCGGCCCAGCGGGTCAAGAACATCGGCGAGATGCTCGAGACGGTCACTGGCGCGCGGATTCAGGTGCGGGTCGAACTACCCGGGCAGCCGTGCTATATCCGCGCCGACTCCAGCCAGTTTGAAACCGCCTTGATCAACATCGCCCTCAACGCCCGCGATGCCATGAACGGCCAGGGCACCCTGACACTGCGCCTGGATGCTGACCAACCGCTGCCGAGCATCCGTGGCGATGCCGGCTCGCGCCAGGCGTTTATTGCGATTTCACTGACCGACACCGGTAGCGGTATTCCCGGCGAGACGTTCGAGCGCATCTTCGAACCCTTCTTCACCACCAAGGAAGTCGGCAAGGGTACCGGGCTGGGGCTGTCCCAGGTGTTCGGCTTCGCCAAGCAGTCGGGCGGCAACGTCGATGTGGCCAGCAAGGTCGGCCAAGGCACGGTATTTACCCTGTACCTGCCGCAAGTGGTGCCCGAAGAGGGCTTCGAGCAATGCCCGCAGGACACCTGTGGCCTGATCGCGGACTGCGCCCAGCGCCATATCCTGGTGGTGGAAGACAACCTGGAAGTGGGCCGTTTTGCCAATCAGATCCTCCAGGACCTGGGCTACCAGACCACCTGGGCGACCAATGCCGAACAGGCGCTGGAACTGGCCGGCTCAGACGTGATGGGGTTCGACGCGGTGTTTTCCGATGTGATGATGCCCGGCATCACCGGCGTGGCGCTGGCCAGGGAATTGCGCCGGCGCAGGCCGGGCCTGCCGGTGGTGCTGACCTCGGGCTACAGCGAGGAACTGGCAGAAAGCGGCTACGAAGGCCTGGCATTCCTGCCCAAGCCCTACTCGGCCGACCAGATCTCTCAGGTGCTGGCCAAGGCGCTGCTCAAGGGCTGAGCCCTACTCCGCCACGGCCACTTGGTTGCGCCCGAGGGCCTTGGCGCGGTACAGGGCCTTGTCTGCGGTGTTCATCAAGCCGCGCAGGTCTTGGTCCACCGCGCGGGCCCAGGCCACGCCGAGGCTCGCGGTCAACCCATGGACCGGCTCGCTGGACAGCCCCGCGATAGCCTTGATCAACTGCTCGGCGATGTGCCGCCCGGTCTCCAGCGTCGTATCCGGCAGCAGCACCGCAAACTCCTCGCCACCCAACCGCCCGTAGACATCGGCCTGGCGAAACGACGTGCTGATTACCCCGCCGATCTGCCGCAGCACCTCGTCCCCAGCTTGGTGGCCATAGGTGTCGTTGATGTTTTTGAAGTGGTCCATGTCCATCATCAGCGCGCACAACGGCTGCTGGTTATGCCGACACTGTTCGTAGAGCAACTGCGCGTGCTCGAAGAACGCCCGGCGATTCATCAGGCCGGTGAGTTCGTCGGTTTGTGCGGCGCGGGTGGAGATGTTGTGGGCACGTTCCATTTGCCGGGTCAGGCGAAAGGCCTTCTCCAGGGCGTCGGACAGCTTGCGCGTGGCGCCACCGACAAACGAGGAGAACACCAGCACCGCCAGGGCCATGCCGACTTGCATCGAGGACGGTTGAAACAGCAGCCACAGGATGCACGGCAGCAAGACCAGGCCCATGGAAACCAGGGTCATGTAGCGATAGGCCGAGTAACACGAGACTGCGCTGACCGACATGCCCACGGTGAACAACATCACCAGGGCCTGGGACAGCCGGTCGTCGGTGGGCATCAGCGCGAATGCGCCTGCGCCCCAGACCCCGGCAGACAACATCAGCGTCACCCAGTAGCGCCGTTCCCAGCGTGCGGGGGTGCGATCGCTGTTGGGGCAGCGAAACCAGGCCATGAACATCGAGACTCGCAGCAACGACGTGCCCGCCAACACCACCAGCCAGACCAGCATTACCGAGTGATCAAAACGTTCCCAGCACAGCCAGCAGAGCATGGCGGCCGCCATATAACTGCCGAACACCGCCGAAAATGATTGGCGAAACAGCTGATGCAAGCGATCGGTTCGTACCTGCTCCTCGATGAAGCAATCCTGGTCCTGCCCACGTCCAAGGCCATTCATTAGGTCCGCCTGATCTTACTGCCGCGACAAAGTGCCATTGTGGCATCCTGCCAGTACCCCTAACAACTGAATCAAGCGTGCTAGAGCGTCGAAAGCAGGATAAATATAGGTGAACACCTTCTCTTTCGCTCCAAGGATCAGAGCCTATCCATGAATACCCACTCGATAACCACCCAACGATTGATCCTCAGGCCACCAACGGTCGACGATGCGTCCAGTGTATTCGCCATCTATGGCGATCCCGAGACCAACCGCTACAACCCGTCGGGCCCCCTCGCCGACATGGATCAAGCAAAAGCCGTGCTGGATCGCTGGCTGGAACACTGGGCAGAACATGGCTTTGGCCAATGGGCGATCGTGACCCAAGAGGCGCCGCAACGCGTCATCGGCTTTGGGGGCATCACGCTCTACCATTACAACGAGGTTGAACGGATCAACCTGGGTTACCGCTTCGCCGTCAGCGCCTGGGGCCAGGGTTATGCGACAGAGCTTGCCAGGGCCGCGTTGCAATTTGGTTTTGTGCAGCTGGATCAGCCAGAGGTATACGGCGTGGTGCGCCCGGCGCACCAGGCATCGATCAACGTGCTGGAAAAAATCGGCATGCAACGCATCGATGAGTTGGACGATGTGCCCGGGCAGGCGCCGAGCCTCGTGTACCGGGCGACCCGGCCTCTCTGAACTATGTATCGCAGTGTGTCCAGACCACCCTGCGATACAAAACGTTTAACCCGATGGTTTTCTCGAAACAGGCCGGATACACAACTGCGTTCAACTGTGAGCCAGGCACACAACCCGCCGCTGGAGACTCACCATGCACCCACAGTTGAACACCTCACCCGGTTTCACGCCCCGCCGCCTGATGGGCGCGTCGCTGCTGGCCCTTGCGCTGTTGCAGTTCGGTGCCCCCGGCGTTGCCAGTGCACAGGACACCCAGCCGCCAGCGGCTGCCAGCGCAAGCAGCCACACCACGCTTGGCCCCTTGCAGCATGTGAAGGCCGGCTTGCTGGACGTGGCCTACGCCGAAGTCGGCCCGGCTGAAGGCCCGGCGGTGATCCTGCTGCACGGCTGGCCCTACGACATTGACAGCTACTCCGAGGTAGCGCCGCTGCTGGCGGCCCAAGGCTATCGGGTGCTGGTGCCCTACGCCCGCGGCTACGGCGACACGCACTTCCTGTCGGCAAAGACCCTGCGCAACGGCCAGCCGGCCGCACTCGCGGTCGACCTGATCGACTTCATGGATGCACTGAACATCAAACAAGCGGTGCTCGGCGGCTACGACTGGGGCGCACGCACCGCCGACATCGTCTCCGCGCTGTGGCCGGAGCGGGTCAAGGCGCTGGTGTCGGTCAGCGGCTACCTGATCGGCAACCAGGCTGCCGGCAAGAACCCGCTGCCGCCCAAGGCCGAGCTTCAATGGTGGTACCAGTTCTACTTCGCCACCGACCGCGGCGCCGCCGGCTATGCAAAAAATACCCACGATTTCGCCAAGCTGATCTGGCAGATCGCCTCGCCGAAATGGGCGTTTGATGACGCCACCTTCGACCGCAGCGCCAAAGGCCTGGACAACCCCGACCACGTCGCCGTGTCGATCTTCAACTACCGCTGGCGCCTGGGCCTGGTGCAGGGCGAGAAGAAATACGCTGCGCTTGAGCAGAAACTCGCCACCGCCCGGTCCATCGGCGTGCCCACCATCACCCTGGAAGGCGACGCCAACGGCGCACCGCATCCGGCCGCGGAAGACTACGCCAAGCGCTTCACCGGCAAATACGAATACCGGTTGATCAGCGGCGGCATCGGCCACAACCTGCCGCAGGAAGCCCCGCAAGCCTTTGCCAAGGCTGTGATTGATGCGGACCATTTGTGATGAAGCGCCTGCATCTTGCGGCACTCGTCGCTGCAACCGCCGCCGTGGTGGCCACCGCTACCGGGTTCGCCTTTGGCGGCTCTACCACCAGTGAGCCGTCACCGATCTACGGCGTGACCATTCCCGACGGCTACCGCCAATGGGAGCTGATCGCACCGGCTCAGGAAGCCGACCCACTGAATGAACTGCGGGTGGTGCTGGGCAACAAGATTGCGCTCAAGGCTTACCGCGACGGCACGCTGCCCTTCCCGGACGGCACCGTGCTGGCGAAGCTGGCGTGGAAACATGTGCAGTCGCCAGAGTTCAAGACCGCGTCGATTCCCGGCGCGGCCACCACCGTGCAGTTCATGGTCAAGGATTCGAAAAAATATTCGGCGACGGGAGGCTGGGGCTTTGGTCGGTTCATCAACGGCAAGCCAGCGGACCAGGCGCAGCATGAGACGTGCTTCGCCTGCCATCAGGCGTTGGTGAAGAACCACGATTACGTATTTACCCGGCTGGCGCCTTAGCGCCCACAACAAACGCCGCCGCAACCGGACACCCCCGTAGCAGCTGTCGAGCCCAAGCGAGGCTGCGTCGGCGGTGTGTCAGATACACCGCCGACGCAGCCTCGCTTGGGCTCGACAGCTGCTACGTTGGGTGGTGTTTTTATCTGGCACTGACGCTGCCACCGCATCGCGGGTCGCAAAAAAAAGCCGCCAAATAGGCGGCCTTCTTTTAGAGCATTTACCGGCGTCTTATTAAAAGATCGCGTAGGTGTAGTTGAGGATCAGGCGGGTTTGATCCTGGTCGGCAGTGCCGGTGTTATGGCCGTGGTAGCTACCGGTACGGAAGGTGGTACCGAAGCCTTTCAGCGGGCCTGCTTGCACGACGTAATCCAGACGGAAATCGGTTTCGCGTTCCGACTGATCGCTGCCGCCGGCAACCTTGGCCTTGATGTCGCTACCGTTGAGGTAGGCAATCGAGGCTTTCAAGCCAGGCACCAGGGTTCTGAAGTCATACAGGTACTGGCCGAAATTGACCTGCTCGCCCGCACGGGAGAACTGACCAACCACCGCGTCGGTGAACAGGTAGAAGTCGGAGCCCGCCGCGCCTTGTGCGGTTGGGTCGGCGATGCTGCCCTGGTTGACCCAGACGAAGCCGCCGTCATCGCTTACGCCAATGTGGCCGAGCATCAACTGGCTGCCACCCAACTGGTAGGTGAATGCAGCACTGTAGGTTTTGTTGTCGACTTCACCGGCGTGCTTGGCATAGCCACCGTTGTTGTTGAACGCGTAGCCAGCCGAACCGTTTTTGCCGTCGCTGGTGCTGTCGAAATAGCGCAGGTCGGTCTTGAACGATTGATCATTGCCCAACGGCAGTACGTGCACCAGGCCGAAATAGTTCTGTTTGTAGAAGTCTTCAAGGTCGGCGTAGTAGTACTGCAACGTCAGGTTTTTAGCGATGACGTTGTCAGAAGAACCAAACGGCTGGTAGTCAACGCCGCCGAAACGGAAGCTGTCGCTGTCACGCGTCGCACCGGCGACGCTCAGGCCAGTGGAGTTACTCGATGCACGGCCTTCAGCCTTGTTCAGCTCGCCGCCGGTGAAGGTGACGTTAGGAATGTCCTTGGAGGTCAGGATACCGCCGTCGAATGTTTGCGGTGCAGCACGGCTATCGTTGGACACCAGGATCGGCAGGATCGGCGCCAAACCACCGCCCACGTGCAATTCAGTCTGGGAAATACGGAATTTAACGTTGCCGGCTGCGCGACCGAAACTGTCAGCAGGCTCGGTGCCGTTATTCTTGACCGGGAAGAAGCTGTTGCCGTTACCCGACAGGCCGGCACCCGCTGCGTGGCCATCACCACCGTCAAGACGCAACGCGCCGAAAGCCATCACGTCGAACCCGACGCCTACGGTGCCTTGGGTATAGCCGGATTTGTAGTCGAAACGCAGTACTTGAGCCGCCTCGCGCAGGTCGTTCGCGGTGCCGGAGTGAACGTCGGCGTTGTAGTACATGGTGCGCGAACTGATCGACGAGTGACTGTCTTCGAGGAAGCCGCTATGACCGTTA
Source organism: Pseudomonas sp. LBUM1641 (assembly GCF_059716235.1). NCBI lineage: Bacteria > Pseudomonadati > Pseudomonadota > Gammaproteobacteria > Pseudomonadales > Pseudomonadaceae > Pseudomonas > Pseudomonas sp. LBUM1641. The sequence continues at coordinate 3,359,236 of NZ_CP166815.1, read as the reverse complement.
CCCGTGCCGAGTGAACCAAGCCCAAAGTCATCTGCGCAGGCCTGTTGTGCGAGGACAGCCGCGGTGATAGCCAAAGCTAATGTAGAGAGTTTCATTTACTGCGCCCCTGTGAACATTATTTTTTTACTGTCCTTCGAGCGAATACCGTTGCGGCCCTGCAAACGCTGCGGATTGTGGCATGGGGCTTATGGCGCAGAATGTGAAATCTTTGTCATGTAGCGATGAAAAAACCGTCATGAAAAGGCCGTAGAGGACGGCCTTTTTCGACGCTTGAGTGCCAGTGAGTTGTATGACGACCGCTAGAGTGCCGCGCGCTGATCAGGCTGAAGTCGGCTGCGAAAATGCGAAAATTGGTAGGCAACTGCCAGCCATACAAACCAGGCAGGCATCACGCAAAGTGCCAGCCGCGTGTCTGGGCGCAGCGCCAGCAGGCAAAGTACAAACGCCATGAACCCAAGTGAAACCCAAGCCATCGGTACGCCACCGGGCATTTTGTAGAGGGATTTTGCGTGCAGCTCCGGTCGTTTTTTACGATAGGCAATGTAGGACGCCAGGATGGTCGACCAGGTAAAAATCACCAGGATCGCCGAAACGGTGGAGACGATGGTAAAGGCCGTCATCACTTCCGGGACGATAAAGAGCAGCAACAAGCCCAGCAGCATCAGGAAGGTGGTAAACGCCAGGCTGATAAACGGTACGCTGTGTTTCGACAGGCGGCGGAAGATTCCAGGTGCATCCCCCAGGTCCGCCAAACCAAACAACATCCGACTGGCGGAAAACACCCCGCTGTTGGCCGACGAAGCCGCCGACGTCAGCACCACAAAGTTCACAATCCCGGCGGCGGCGGGAAAGCCGGCCACCAGGAACAGCTCGACAAACGGACTCTTGCTGGGCGACACCTGCTGCCAGGACGTCACCGCGATGATGCACGCCAGGGCCAGCACGTAAAACAGGATGATCCGCAGCGGAATCGAGTTGATTGCCTTGGGCAGCGTCTTCTCCGGCGAGCGGGTTTCCGCCGCCGCCGTGCCGATCAACTCAGTGCCGGCAAACGAAAAGATCGCCATCTGAAACCCGGCAAAGAACCCGAACAAGCCATTGGGAAACGCTGCCTGTTTATCCAGCAAATGGTTGAGGGAAGCCGTGACGCCAGTGGGCGAAACAAACGAGCTGGCAATCAGCACCACGCTCACGCTGATCAAGGTCACCACGGCGATGATCTTGATGATCGCGAACCAGAACTCCACCTCACCAAACAGCCGTACCGTCAGCACATTCAGCGCAAACAGGGTCAGCAGCATGGCGATCGCCGGGATCCAGGCCGGCACATCCGGAAACCAGTACTGGAAAAAGCCCCCGACCACCACCGCATCCCCCACCACCGCTACGCTCCAGCTCAGCCAATACGACCAGCCGAGAAAAAACGCCGCACGCGGCCCCAGATAGGCACCGGCAAAGTCGGCGAAGCTCTTGAAGTTCAGGTTGGATAACAGCAGCTCGCCCATGGCGCGCATCACGAAATACACAAACAGCCCGATGATCATGTAGATCAGGATGATCGAGGTGCCGGACAGCGCGATGATCTTGCCCGAGCCCATGAACAGGCCGGTGCCAATCGCACCGCCCATGGCCATCAGTTGGATATGTCGGTTATTAAGGGTGCGTTGCAAAGCGGGCTTTTCAATAAGCCCGGGCGCGGTTGTTTTCATCACAAAACCTCTTGTTATGTTTTTGAGTTTTGGCAGAAAAAAGTCAGGCGTTTTTTATTGTTGAAATGGCATCGGGATCAGGCTTGTTTGTTCTCGAAACCATGCAGCACGTTGACGGCATTGATGCCGATTTCATCGACCATGTAGCCGCCTTCCATCACAAACAGGGTGGGCACGCCGACGCTGGCGATGATCTCGCCGATACCCAGGAAGTCGCGGCTTTCGAGGAGGAAATGGCTGATGGGATCGTCCTTGAAGGTGTCGACGCCGAGGGAGATCACCAGCACTTCCGGTGAGAACTTTCGCAGTTGAATGCACGCGTCGAGCAACGCGTCTCTATAGGTGCTCCAACCGGTGTTTTTCGCCAGCGGATAGTTGAGGTTGAACCCCTCGCCCGCCCCTGCGCCACGCTCGGCACTGAAGCCCGAATAGTACGGATACGACACAGACGGTTCGCCATGCAGCGAGACGAACATCACGTCACTACGGTCGTAGAAGATGTTCTGCGTGCCGTTGCCGTGGTGGAAATCCACGTCCAGCACCGCAACACGCTTGGCGCCTTGAGTGATCGCCTGCTGCGCTGCGATGGCCGCGTTATTCAGGTAGCAATAACCGCCCATGTATTCCCGCGCCGCATGGTGGCCCGGTGGACGGCACAAGGCGAAGGCACTGTTGTGGCCTTCATCGATCAACGCCAGGCCAGTGAGCGCGATATCGGCGCTGGTCTTCACCGCTTCCCAGGTGGTGCTGGTGATGGGCGAACCGGCATCCATTGCGAAGAATCCGAGCTTGCCGTCAATAAATTCCGGCACCTGCTCGTTAGCCAAATCACGTACCGGCCACACCAGCGGCAACGCATCATGGGCACGGCCGATGGCGGTCCATTCAGCCCAGGCGGTTTCCAGGAACGACACGTAGCGTTCACTGTGGGCGTTGACGTAACAGGCCCGGTCGAACTTGCGCGGGACGATGATATCCCCCAGGCCCACATGCTTGACCCGGTCACGCACGGTGTCGGCCCGGCTGGGTTGTTCAAAGGACGGCTTGAGCACGCCATCCTTGAGTTCGGTGCCATGGTGCAAACGATGAGAATCACTAAAAACAGTCAACATGAAAGACATCCACCCGTGAAAGACAGGTGATTATTTTGTTCTGGCTGCGGTGGGCTTTCTTTGCTTTTACGTGCGCCGATGCTAGCGTAATCGGGTATTTTTACCCCAATGAGCCGCCATGAAGAAAAATAAAACCAAACAGGTCGCACTTGACGACACCGATCTCGCCATCCTCGCATTGCTGCAGGAAGACGCGAGTATCTCCAACGCCGAACTCAGCGAGCGCCTGTCCCTTAGCCTCACGCCGTGCTGGCGACGGCGTAAGCGGCTGGAAGAAGAAGGTGTGATCAAGGACTACCAGGCCAACCTCGATCGGAAGATGCTGGGCCTGGAAATCATGGCGTTTGTGCACGTGCGGTTTGCGGTGCATTCCGACCATACGCCGGAAGATTTTGAAGCGGTGATCAAGGAACTGCCGCAGGTGCAGGCGTGCCACAAGATCACTGGGGATGCGGATTATCTGTTGCAGGTGTTGGCGGAGGATCTGGATGCGTACAGCGATTTTGTAGAGAGCGTGTTGAGGCGACAGTTGGGGATTGCGTCGATTCAGTCGAGTTTGGCGTTAAGGGAGGTCAAGGCGACGAGTCGGGTGGCGATTCCTGGGCGGGTGGGAAAGTGATCCAGTGGGAAATCAGCTTTTGTTTTCTATGCCGGCGACCCTAGGCAAAAGCCGCGATGGATGTGATTGGCCAGCGCTTGCAGGAAACGGTTGAGGCCGCAACCGACTCGGCAAGCCAGCAACACAAAACGACTGTGGCGAGGGGGCTTGTCCCCCGTTGGTCTGCGTAGCAGTCCTGTTTTTGGGGGCGCTTCGCACCCCAGCGGGAGCAAGCTCCCTCGCCACGGGGTTTGTGGTTTTTTGACGGATTGCTGGGGCTGCTGCGCAGCCCAACGGGGGGCAAGCCCCCTCGCCACAGGTTGTGGGTGGTCCGAAGATATCTGACGGCTAGCGCAGGGATTGCTGCAGGAACTCGCTGATCAAGCTGAGTATCTGTTGCTGAATCTGCGGCTTGGGACGGGCGCCCTTGGCATCCAGGCAGATGAAGCCTTCGCCGGGGTCACTCTGTTCAATCCGCTCCACCGCGCCTGGCTTGCACAGGGGCAGGAAGCTGAAGTGCGTGGCGTCGCTGATTTCCACGTAGCGCGAAGTCTTCTGCGGCAGGCGTTTGGCCAAGTCGGCCGACTCCAGCGCTGCAGGCAATTCCGGGGACGGCGTGTCCGCCGCAATCACCAGCGTGGGGCGGTTCAGCGCCGCCAGGCTTTCGTCGCTGAAGCCGCGGGCGAAGCCCAGGTCCAGGGAGACGATGGCGGCCACACGCTTGTCGCTCAAGTCCTCGGCCAGGCGCTGTTTGGCCTGCTCCGTGCGACCCACCTCGATCAGGTCGTACGCTTTGCAAGGCGCGATCTCGGGATGCACTTTGCAATCCTCGGTGAAGCGCTGCGGGTCGAAGCGTGCGCCGCCAACTTCCATCGCGGTCCAGCCGCCGAGGGAATGCCCCACTACGGCGATCCTGTGGTCGGCCACCGAGCCAAAGCGCTTGGGCTGGGCGATCACGGCATCAATCACCCGATGGATATCCAGGGGACGTTTCCATAGCTCGGAGGCCGCGGGCTGGGTGCGGTCCTTGCTGGTGGTGCCGGGGTGGTTGGGCGAGGCGACGATGTAACCCTGCCCGGCCAACGCGCTGGCGAGCCAGGACTGGTTGATCCAGTTGCCGAAGATGCCGTGGGAGATCACCACCAGCGGGTGCTCGCCGGCAGCCGGCGCCGCGTCCTTCAAGGCCGGCGCGCCGATAAACACCGGATTGTCAGCAATCAGTTCTGGCGCGCCGGAAGCATGGGTCGGGTACCACACCGCCACCTGCAACGGCCTGCCGTGCTCCGCGTCGGAAATCACTATTTCCTGGAAGCCGATCCGAACCTCATTGGCCTGGGCCAGACCGGTTACAACCGTCAACAACAGCGCAGCACACAGCGTTTTCATCCTTGAGTTCCCTAAGTGGCTAAGCGCCATATTCTTGCACAGTATCGACAGTCCTGGGTCCATGCCAGTAACCTGCTTCACCAATGAGGAAAGCCACGTATCCAGGGAGCGCAGCATGGGCATTTTTGATCGTCTGTTTGGTGGGCGCTTTACCATGCCGCCGCCCGAGGAAACCAACGCCAGCCATGCCGCAATCATGCGAGAGATGCGCCCTCCCGAATTCGCGCAGCAGAAGCAGGCGCTCAAAACACTGACCCAAACGCTGCTGGCCCGTGCGCCGGAAGAGGAAAGCGCCAGACTGGTCAGGCGAGTGCTGCGCCAGTACTCCGTCCGACAAGACTCAGCCACGGCACTGTCGTTGGGTTTGCTTGAAGACACCCGCGGACAGAAACTCGACTACCTGACGCTGCTGGCCGTCGATTGGCGTGGGTATGACAGCTTTGAATACCTCGCGCCCTACCTGGCAAGCGCCAGCGGCGTACAAGAACCTTACGTCTACGTGCATGACGGCAAGTCATCAATGGCAGAGGTGCTCGGCCGTTTCGACCAATGGCTGGCTCGATTCGGCAAGCGTTACGTCCACCTGGACTCGGGAGATGACGACTTCCAGGGCTTTATCATCGATGCTGAACAGGTCGAAGCAACCATTGAGTTGGCGCGTGTAGCGGGTATCAACACCCATCTCGAGAGCTTCTGATTTCAGGTAATTATCCATGTCCATCACCGATAACCTGCTGGCCTTTACCTTCGCCGCCACACTGCTGACGCTGACTCCAGGGCTGGACACGGCCCTGGTGCTGCGCACCGCAACCGTCGAGGGCAAGCAGCAAGCGCTGCGCGCCACCCTGGGCATCAACGCCGGCTGTTTATTGTGGGGTGCAGCGGTGGCCTTTGGGCTGGGCGCGTTGATTGCCGTGTCCGAGGTGGCCTTCAACGTCTTGAAGTATTGCGGCGCGGCTTACCTGGCGTGGCTGGGCCTGAACATGCTGATGCGTCCGCGCAGCTCGCTGGCGCCCGTCGAGGCCGACGGAAAACCCGGTGCCAACTGGTTCTTGAAGGGGATGATGGGCAACGTGCTCAACCCCAAGATCGGGATTTTCTACGTGTCTTTCCTGCCGCAGTTCATTCCCCAGGGGCATTCCCTGGTGGCCTGGACGTTCGGCCTGGTGAGCATCCATGTGGTGATCAGCCTGATCTGGTCACTGATACTGATCGGCGCCACGCAGCCACTGGCCGGCGTGCTGCGGCGCGAAAAGGTGATCAAGTGGATGGACCGCACCACCGGCATGATCTTTGTGCTGTTCGCGGCCCGGCTGGCGTTCAGCAAGCGCTGAGGTCAGCGTGTGGCGAGGGGGCTTGTCCCCCGTTGGGCTGCGCAGCGGCCCCAAAAAAGAGGGACTGCTACGCAGTCCAACGGGGGACAAGCCCCCTCGCCACAACAAGCCCTCTCACCACAGGTACGGTGTAAGCTTTTAATTGGCCGTATTGGCCCGCGCCGCGTGCAGCTTCTTGTAGCTGTCGACCAACCGCAGGTGCCGATCCAGCCCTTCCAGCTTCGTGCTCGTCGGCGTCAAACCATAGAACCGCACGCTACCGTTCACCGAACCAATCGCCGCATCCATTCGCTCGTTGCCAAACATCCGGCGGAAATTCACTTCGTAGTCCGCCAGTTCCAGATCTTCGTCCAGCTCCATCTCCAACACTGCATTCACAGCTTGGTAGAACAAGCCACGCTCGACGGTGTTGTCGTTGTACTGCTGGAACATCTCCACCAGTTCTTTCGCTTCCTCGAACTGCTGCAAGGCCAGGTAAATCAGCAGCTTCAGTTCCAGAATGGTCAGTTGACCCCACGCCGTGTTGTCATCAAATTCGATGCCGATCAAGGAGGTGATGTCGGTGTAATCGTCCAGCTCACTTTCCACCAGACGCTCAACCAGGCCCTTCAATTCGGCTTCGTCGAGGCGATGCAGGTTCAAGATGTCTTCGCGGAAAAACAGCGCCTTGTTGGTGTTGTCCCAGATCAGATCGTCGATCGGATAGATCTCCGAATAGTCCGGCACCAAGATGCGGCAGGCGGTCGCGCCGATGTGCTCGTACACCGCCATGTAGACTTCCTTGCCCATGCCTTCGAGGATACCGAACAAGGTTGCGGCCTCTTCGGCGTTGGAGTTTTCACCCTGGCCGGAGAAGTCCCATTCGACGAACTCGTAATCCGACTTGGAGCTGAAGAAGCGCCACGACACCACGCCGCTGGAGTCGATGAAGTGCTCGACAAAGTTGTTCGGCTCGGTCACTGCGTGGCCTTCAAACGTTGGCTGCGGCAAGTCGTTCAGGCCTTCGAAGCTGCGGCCTTGCAGCAGTTCCGTCAGGCTGCGTTCCAGCGCCACTTCCAGGCTCGGGTGGGCGCCGAAAGAGGCGAATACACCGCCGGTGCGCGGGTTCATCAACGTCACGCACATCACCGGAAATTCGCCGCCCAGGGACGCATCCTTTACCAGTACCGGAAAGCCTTGGGCTTCCAGGCCCTGAATACCGGCGAGGATGCCCGGGAATTTCGCCAGCACTTCCTGCGGCACATCCGGCAGCGCGAATTCGCCTTCGATGATTTCGCGTTTTACCGCGCGCTCGAAAATCTCCGACAGGCACTGCACCTGCGCTTCAGCCAGGGTGTTACCGGCACTCATGCCGTTGCTGAGGTACAGGTTCTCGATCAGGTTGGACGGGAAATACACCACCTCACCATCGGACTGGCGCACGAACGGCAGCGAAACAATGCCGCGCTCTTCGTTGCCGGAGTTGGTGTCGTAGAGGTGCGAGCCACACAGCTCGCCGTCGCGGTTGTAGATATGCAGGCAGTGCGCGTCGAGGATTTCCGGCGGCAGTTCGTCTTTACGGCCCGGCTTGAACCAGCGCTCGTCCGGGTAATGCACAAACGCCGCGTTGGCGATGTCTTCACCCCAGAACTGGTCGTTGTAGAAGAAGTTGCAGTTCAGCCGTTCGATAAACTCGCCCAATGCCGACGCCAGCGCGCCTTCCTTGGTCGCGCCCTTGCCGTTGGTAAAGCACATCGGCGAGTGTGCATCGCGGATATGCAGCGACCACACGTTGGGCACGATATTGCGCCACGAAGCGATTTCAATCTTCATGCCCAGGCCCGCCAGGATGGCCGACATGTTGGCGATGGTTTTTTCCAGCGGCAGGTCTTTGCCTGCGATGTAGGTGCCTGCGTCGGACGCGGCGCTCGGCATCAGCAATGCCTGGGCATCGGCATCCAGGTTTTCCACTTCCTCGATCACAAACTCCGGCCCGGCCTGCACCACTTTTTTCACGGTGCAGCGGTCGATGGAACGCAAGATGCCCTGGCGGTCTTTGTCGGAGATGTCCGCCGGCAACTCGACCTGGATCTTGAAGATCTGGTTGTAGCGGTTTTCCGGATCGACAATGTTGTTCTGGGACAGGCGAATGTTGTCGGTGGGGATGTTGCGGGTTTCGCAGTACAACTTCACAAAGTAAGCCGCACACAACGCCGACGAAGCCAGGAAGTAATCGAACGGACCCGGGGCCGAGCCATCGCCCTTGTAGCGAATAGGCTGGTCGGCCACCACGGTGAAGTCGTCGAACTTGGCTTCAAGTCGAAGGTTGTCGAGAAAATTGACCTTGATTTCCATGCGGGATTACCAGAATAGCGAGCAAAATATGGCCGCCATTATCCGGGTTTCGAGGCGTAAGTCTTGTGCTTTCGGGCTTGTCTGATCGCTGGTGGTTGATGTTAACCGCGCTGAGCGGATTGGCGGCCCAGGGCCGCCCATCTCAAGGAGATTCAGGCCTGTGAAAACTCCTGAGTCAGTGGGTCATCCTCAAGGACAACGCCTTACTTCTTAACCGGCGCATCCCAGCACTCCGGGTTACGTGCGCACACGTTGTATTGTCGGTCCATCAAGGCCATACGATTGATATGCGTATCGGCAGCGGTGCGCAGCGATTGCTCGCTGGTCTTTATGTACTGCGACAGTCTATCGGCCATGCGGGCGTTCCACTGACGCCGCGTCGGCTCATCCAGCGTCGTGGGCGCCGTGGCCATGACCTGCAGCGTGCTGTCGTCGACTCGGCCCAACTCGTCACGATACGTCTGCTCGTACTGCACACGGGCGGCGTCATGATGGTGATTGAGGTCGTACTGCATCGCTTCAAGGTTCTGTTTGTAGAGTGCCCAGTAACCGTCAGGTAGCACGCCGCCGTCAGCTTTGCGTAGTTTGGCGATGCGCGCATCGTTATCAGAGGGCGCGAGAACCGGCTTTTTCGCTGAGATCACCACCGGGTCCTTGACGATGATCTGGTCGATCAGCGCAGTACGGACGCTGGTCTGCGCCAGCGGCTGGCCCAGGGGTTCAAGATCAAAGGGCGCCGCCGGTGCGACAGCAACCTGATGGTTTGCACAGCCTGAAAGCAACAGCGCTAAGGCCAGATGGGTAAAAACGAGGACGTTACGAAATGGCATAAGCTCTCCATGAGCAGGTCAGGTTCAGGGTTGAAACGTGTTTACTCAATCACCGCCACCGCCTCGGCAAACTGCGCATCGGTGACATCAGGGTTACCGCCAGCACCGCGAAAATCCCGCAACGCCTGCTCAAAATACGCACCCCGGATCTGGCCCTCGGACCCTACAAACGCCAATGCGTCATTCTTGGCTGAAAGAAAGCTGCCGGGACGGGTGGTCAGTTCCGAAGTCAGCAAGGTGAAGGTGGAGAACTTCAGGCATGACCACCCAAGCGGATCGTCGCCAAAGGAGACACCGTCTTTAGCCTGGGCAACGCTGCAACCGAGCAACAGGCCTAATCCCGCCAACCCGATCACTCCTCGAAAAATCTTCACGCGCGCTTCCTTCCTTGAAATGGCTAGTTACATCGGGGCGCAAGGCTACCCGTCCCGCCCGGTACACACAACTCAAAGGCCACTACCCTGCACTCAACCCCCACAACACATCCAGCACATGTTGCGTTGGTCGCTCGATGTCCCCGGCGCGGTGGGCAATCCCCAGTTGGCGCCACAACAAGGGCTGGATTGGACGCATCACGATCCGGCTGTCGGGCAATGGCGTGGACGCCTCATGGGGCAACAACGTAGCGCCATAACCGGCAGCCACCAGGCTTTTGATCGCATCGTTATAGTTGAGTTGAATACGCGGGGTGGGCTGATGCCCCTCACTGGCGAACCACTCCGACGTGAGGCGTGAAAGCCGGGTGGTGGTGTCATTCAGAATCAAGGGCTGGGCGGCCAGCCAAGCAGGTGTCACTACCTCCGGGCATTCCCGGCGCGCCGGCAAAAAAGCCATGACCGGATCTCGCCGCCAGGGCTCGATCTGCAAACCCTTCACTGGCGCCTGCGGCAACGCCACCAGGCCAATTTCGAGTGCGCCTTCGGCAAGTTTCTTCAGCGTGTCCTGCGAGGTGAGTACTGCGACCTGCACATCAATGGCTGCGTGGCGTTGGCTCAAAGTCTCGAGGGCTTGCGGCAGCAACTGTGCAATGGCCCCGGTGGATGCGCCCAGCCGCACACGCCCTGCCAGCCCCTGCACCTGACGCTCCACGTCTTCAAGCGCCTGTTCCGCATCCGCCAACAACCGGCGCGCGCGCTCCACCAGGGTTTCGCCAATCGCCGAAGGCTGAACCCGCCCACGGGTACGCGATAACAGCTTGCCGCCCACTCGCGACTCAAGATCAGCAATGTGCAGGCTGACCGTCGGTGGCGCGAGGTTCAGCATGCGGGCCGCCTCGGCGAACGAACCAAGGTCGGCAATCGCCACCAGTGTGCGCAGGCGGTCCAGGCTGATTTCGCGCATGGGTTATTCCTTATTCAGAAAATCTGAATTTCATCGTTTGGAAATTCAACTTTTCCTATCCTAGCGGCTCGCCGAAGATTGGAACACCTGATTTCCTCTGCGAGTGCATCCCATGGCAAATCCCCTTGTATTTATCGACGGCGACCAAGGCACCACCGGGTTGCAGATCCATCAGCGCCTGCGCGACCGCACCGATCTGCAACTGATCACCCTGAGCCCGGAACACCGCAAGGACCCGCAGCAGCGCGCCGAGATGATCAACGCTTGCGACATCGCGATTCTCTGCTTGCCCGACGACGCCGCACGCGACGCCGTCGCGAGCATCCAGAACCCGGCTGTGCGGGTGATCGACGCGAGTTCGGCCCACCGTACTCATCCTGACTGGACCTACGGTTTCGCCGAGATGAGCCCGCAACAGGCGCAACGCATTGCCACGGCGCAGCGGGTCAGCAATCCCGGTTGCTACCCCACCGGAGCGATTGGACTGTTGCGCCCCTTGCTTGAGGCCGGATTGCTGCCAAAGGACTACCCGACGACCATTCATGCCGTTTCGGGCTATTCCGGCAAGGGCCGCGCCGGGGTGCAGGAACATGAGGGCGCGGACGCCTCACAAGCGCCCGCCTTCCTGGTGTATGGGCTTGGGCTGGCACACAAGCATGTGCCGGAGATTCAGCTGCAAAGCGGGCTGACGGAAAGGCCGACCTTTGTGCCGGCCTACGGGGCGTTTCGCCAGGGCATCGTATTGACCATCCCCCTGCAACTTCGGTTATTGGCGCCGGGTGTGGATGGCTCGCGGTTGCATGACTGTTTGACTCAGCACTACCGCGATACGAATCACGTCCAGGTGCTGTCGATGCAGGCCGCCAAAGAGCTGACCTACCTTGACCCTCAAGCGCTGAACGGCACGGACGATGTGCGCCTGATCGTGTGTGAAAACCACGAGACGGGCCAGGTCCTGCTGGCGGCGGTGTTCGACAACCTCGGCAAGGGCGCTGCGGGTGCCGCCGTGCAGAACCTGGATTTGATGATCAGGGCAAAACAATAGCGGGCGCCGATTTTTCCGGGGCCCTGCGGGCGTAATCCGTCACGACTGTGCAACAAGCTCGACGTAGCTGGACTCCCCGCCGCCCTCCGCGCCCGACAGCCAACCCCACACGAAGGTCAGAGTGGTATGCCCGGCGGCGTCAACGCCTACGGTGCCCCTTGACCAGCCGGCAAGAATCTCGCCCTCGGTGGTCAGGCACTGATACAGCAGTTCTATGGAGTCGGGACCTGTGGCGCGCCCGACCTGATTGCCCATGCGAATCCTGCCGCCCTGGTAAGTCCCCCAGATGGCATTACCATCGACGTGATATTCAAACACGGTGCCCGTACCGGACAGCCCGTGGGTGTTGCCCGCTACGATAAACCGGCGATTGTTCAGGCGTTCGCTGATTTGGGAAAAGGCGGTTGGCATATGAAGGCGCTTCCTTGGTCGACAGGGTCCGTTCCCTGGGTGGTCAACCTACCGCATATGGCTTTAACCGGTCATGCAAAACCTGCACAATTCCCGTCGGCTTTAGCGATAAGCTCGACCGCTTGCCCGCAGCGGCTGAAGGCGGCCTTGAATAGATGGAGCGGGATATGAAGGAGCACAGAGAAAAGCGCGTGGTGGTCATTGGCGCAGGCATCGTCGGCGCTTCCCTGGCGTATCACCTGGCCGTCAAAGGCGCGAGCGTGACCTTGGTCGAGGCTGCGGAAGTCGCCTCCGGCGTGACGGCCACTTCATTTGCCTGGATCACCACTTCACACCGGGGGCCGGACCCGATCGCCGCCTTGCGTGGCGAGGCCATCAACGACTATCACCGTCTTGAAACCCAACTGCCGGGCCTGAACATTCGTTGGACAGGCGCCCTGTCTTACGGCGCGAATTCAAGGGCGTTGCAGCAGCCTTCGGCGCACCGGTTGTCGCGCTCGCAGATTCTCGACCTTGAGCCAAACCTGAAAAACCCTCCTGAACATGCCATGTATGTCGCCGAAGAAGGCGCCCTGGATGCGGTGCACGCCACCCATACGTTGGTCGCTGGCGCCCAGGCGCTGGGCGCGAAGGTACTCACACAAACTCGGGTTCTGGGCTTCATAACCGCGAATGGCCGGGTGACGGGCGTCGAAACCGCCAAGGGCATCATCGATGCCGACGTTGTGGTAATGGCCGCCGGGACGGGCATTTCGACGCTGGCAGACATGCTTGGGGCGCCCCTTCCCATACACGCCTCGCCGTCCATTTTCATCCGCTACACCTCGCAATCCCGTCTGGTGCAAACGCTTATCTCCAACCCGGAAATGGAAGTCAGGCAAGCGGCCGACGGTACGTTGCTGGCGGCAGAGGACTACCTGGGCGATGCCATGGAAAACCAGCCGATGGCGATCGCGCTGCGCACGGCCAACACCATTCGGCACGGGCTCCATGGCGTTGATTCGATTGAGCCGGAGTTGGCGTGTATCGGACTCAGACCCATTCCCGCAGACAACATCCCCATCATCGGTTATCTACCCAACGTCGAGGGAGTCTATGTATGCGTAATGCACCCTGGGGTTGCGTTGGCCGCGATAGTCGGTCGCCTTGCCAGTGGGGAGATCGTGGACAACAGCGTGGCCCCCGCGCTTGGCCCCTGTCGGCCTGACAGGTTTTTTCCGGTAAAGGGGACGGATCTATTTACCTGAGGCGCTTACGAGTGCACAACATTGCCCTTTGCAAAGCAGCACCTCAAATTGTGCAACCGCCTCTCACCCCTTATCCTCGAGAGCTTACCTGCCACCTCCCGCCGGAGCGCCCATGGACCTCGCCACCCTCACCCTCTTCCTCCCGGCCTGCTTCGCCCTGAACATGGCGCCTGGCCCGAACAACCTGCTGTCCGTAAGCAACTCCACCCGCTATGGCTACCGCACTTCGTGCCTGGCGGGCGTCGGGCGCTTGTTGGCGTTCGCCGGGATGATCGCCCTCGCGTCCGCCGGGCTGGCGGTGGTGCTGCAAACCTCTGAGTTGTTGTTCTACGGGATCAAGATTCTGGGGGCGGCGTATCTGTTTTATCTGGCGTATCAACTGTGGCGGGCCAATCCGCAGGCGGAGGCTGAGTCGACAGCGCCCAAGGCAGACTTGTTGGCATTGGCAAGACAGGAGTTCCTGGTGGCCGCCGGCAATCCCAAGGCGATCCTGATTTTTACCGCCTTCCTCCCGCAGTTCGTCGACCCGGCACAGCCGATCACTCCGCAATTCGCCCTGCTGGGTGTGATGTTCCTGGCCCTGGAATGGATCGCCATCAGCGCCTACGCCTATATGGGTTTGCATATGCGCCGCTGGTTCGCGCAGCCTCGGGGCAAGCGGATTTTCAACCGCTGCTGTGCGGGGTTGTTGTCTGCAGCGGCGACAGTGCTGCTGATGGCGCGCAGGGCCTGAAAAAGAGGATAAGGGATGAGTTTCACCGTCAATGTAAGGGTGGCAGTCGCAGCAGATGCACCCGCCATCCAGGCGATTTATGCCCCCATGGTTGAACGCACGGCGATCTCTTTCGAGCAGGAAGCTCCGAGCATCGAGGAGATGGCCCAGCGGATCACTGCCACGCTGGATCTTTATCCCTACCTGGTAGCCGAGCGCGACGGTCAGGTCGTGGGCTACGCCTATGCCAGCCCGCATCGCGCCCGGGAAGCGTATCGCTGGTCGGTGGATGTCACGGTGTATATCGATCCCGTGGCACATCGCAACGGAATCGGCCGAGCGTTATACCAACAGTTATTGCCCCTGCTCGTGCGCCAGGGCTACCACGCGGCTTATGCCGGGATCGCCCTGCCGAACGCCGGGAGTGTGGGGTTGCATGAAGTGTTGGGATTCACGCAAATCGGGACGTATCCCGAAGTCGGATTCAAGCATGGTCAGTGGCATGACGTAGGTTATTGGCGCAAGGCACTGGATGGATCGACACCGCCCAGGTCGATCATTCCATTCAGCGAGTTGCCGGGGAAATAGGTTGGGCGGTGACGAGTTTGTGATCCTGCTTAACAACACCTCGAACGAGCGCACCGTCGCGCTGGGCCGCGTCGGCTTGATTGAACAAGGTGATACGGCGCTGTATGAATCCACGCGTGGCGGACACGTTCAGCCGCTCAACCTTTAAGCGCCGCCTCGATCCCCGCGACATCGATCTTGGTCATCCCCATCATCGCATCAAACGCCCGCTTGGCCGCTGCAGGGTCGGGATTGGTGATCGCCGCGCTCAGCACCCTCGGGGTAATCTGCCACCGCACGCCCCATTTATCCTGACACCAGCCGCAGACATTTTCCTGGCCGCCATGGCTGACAATTGCGTGCCACAAACGGTCAGTTTCCTCTTGGTCGTCGGTGGCCACCTGGAACGAGAACGCCTCGTTGTGCTGCACGCCAGAGCCGCCGTTCAGGCCAAGGCAAGGAATGCCCATGACCGTGAATTCCACGGTCAACACATCACCCTGCTTGCCCGCCGGATAATCCCCGGGCGCGTGATGGACTGCGGTCACCGCACTGTCCGGGAAGGAGTTGGCGTAGAAGTTGGCAGCGTCCAGTGCACTGCCGTCGTACCAAAGGCACACCGTATTTTTGCTGAGCATGAGTGTTCTCCAGCGTGGAGGTTCGGACTTGCAGTGTAGTACCGCTACCGACAAGAATGCGTTCGCGTCCTGGCACGCCCCCCGCTTTAACCCCAACGGTGCAGATAATGAGTAACGGTGTAAGGATCGACCCGCGAACACTCCCGGTCCCGCAGTCCATCAGCCCCGAGGCCCAGGCGATGTTGCGTCGCTCGGTGAATGACGAGGGCGTACCGCTGAACAGCCGGTACGCCATGCCCGCCGCCGATGACCACGACGGCTGGCGCCGCATGCAAGCCGCCGTCGCCCAAAACTACGCCGCGTCACAGGTGGGGCAAGCGGCGAGCCTGCGCGCCCTCGTCGAGACGATCACCGTCGACAGCGCCACCGTGTACCGGGCAACCCCAGCCGACGGCGCCGGGTTCGCCTATATCGACCTGCACGGCGGCGCCCTGGTGTTCGGCGGCGGCGAAAACGCCCGCCTCGCCGCCGGCAGACATGCCGACCTGCATGGCATGACCTGCTACGGCGTGGACTACCGCATGCCGCCCGACCACCCATACCCGGCGGCACTCGATGACTGCATGGCCACCTACCGGCACGTACTGGCGCACCACACCCCGGACAAGATCGTGATCGGCGGCCGCTCGGCCGGTGGCAACCTTGCCGCCGCCACGGTGCTGCGGGCTCGCGACGAAGGCTTGCCGCTGCCGGCCGCGCTGGTATTGCTGTCACCCGAAGTGGACCTGACCGAATCGGGCGACAGCTTCCAGGTCAACCGCACCGTCGACGTGGTGCTGCCCAACCCGCTGATGAGCACCAACCTGCTGTACGCCGCCGGCGCGGATTTGTCTCACCCGTACCTGTCGCCATTGTTCGGAGATTTCGCAAAGGGCTTCCCGCCGACGTTCGTGCAAAGCGGCACCCGTGACCTGTTCCTCTCCAACGCTGTGCGCCTGCATCGCGCACTGCGACGGGCCGAGGTGCCGGTGGATCTGCATATTTTTGAAGCGATGCCCCACGGCGGTTTCATGGGCGCGCCGGAAGACGCAGAACTGTCGGCGGAACAGGTGCGTTTCGTGCGCCACTGGTTGAACCGCGCCTGATCGCTGCGAGTTGACACACCCTGTAATAATCCATAAAGATGAGCGTCTTCTTCAGGGTGTGTCCTCAATGTCTGCAACGACCTTCAACTTTTCCGTCATTGGCTTGATTGCCAAGGCGCAAGGTTGCGTTGCGCACGCCCTCAAATCGAAGAAACAGTCGCTCATGTGACCGGGGCGCGCTGTCCCGTCAGATGAGCTGACAGGACATTGAGCGCGAAGGCCCCCTCCTCTTGCTTACTTCCCTCTGCCCTTCTGACGGTGACGAAATCGGTCAACCATCAGGAGAAAGCGCATGTCATCGTTTCAAGGTATCTGGGTTCCCGTCGTTACACCGTTTCATAACGGCGCCATCGACTTCATCGGCTTGCGCCGCCTGGTCTGCCATCTGCTGGAAAAAGGCGTGGCCGGAATCATGGTCTGCACCACCACCGGCGAAGCCGCCTCGTTGAGCCGCCATGAGCAGTTGGCGATGCTGGATGCTGTACTGGAACTCGTACCGCCGCAGCAAGTGGTGATGGGTTTGGCGGGGTATAACCAGATTGAGCTTCTGCAGTTTCAGGCTGAAATCCTGAAGCGCCCGGTGGCCGGTTTGCTGGTGCCGCCGCCGAGCTACATCCGCCCGTCCCAGGCGGGCCTTGAGGCGTTCTTCCGCACCGTGGCCGATGCGTCCAGTGTGCCGATCATTCTGTATGACATCCCCTATCGCACCGGTATTGCCTTCGAACAGGCGACGCTGCTGAACATCGTTGCCCATGAACGGATCGTCGCGATCAAGGATTGCGGCGGCAACCTGGCCAACACCCTGGCGTTGTTGGCCAGTGGGAAGGTTGATGTGTTGTGTGGTGAGGATGTGCAGATATTCAACGCGCTGTGCCTTGGAGCGACCGGGGCGATTGCCGCGTCGGCGCATGTGCGGACCGAGGATTTTTTGACGCTGCACCGGCAGGTTCGGGATAACCAATTGATGGCGGCTCGTAAGACGTTTTTCGGTTTGCTGCCGTTGATTCACACAATGTTCGTGGAGCCCAATCCGGCGCCGGTGAAGGCGGCGCTGGCGATGGAGGGGTTGATCGGCAGTGAGTTGCGGGCGCCGATGCTGGCGGGAAGTGAGACGGTGGTGAATCAATTGCAGCAAGTCTTGGCCACGCTCGAATAACCTGTGGCGAGGGCTGCTTAGCCTCTCGCCACCGCCAACCGATGCAACGTGATCTTGCGCACCTCCTGCTTGCTCACCTCAATGTGAGTCTTGAGCAGTTGCTGCGCCTGATCACTTTGCCGTTGCAAGATCGCATCGAGGATGCTTCCGTGCTCCTCATAGGTCGCTGCAATACGTGCTTGCTGAGTGAAATCCAGCCGCCGGATGATGCGGATTTTCTCGGTAATCTCGTAATGCATGCGCGCCATTTCTGCGTTGCCCGTGGCCTGCACCAGCCCGCAGTGAAACGCCTCATCCAGCGCCGAAACGAGCTGAGCGTCATCCAGCCGGGCACTTTCGTCCACCTGCCAAATCGCCTCAAGCCCTTCAAGGCCCTGCTCCGCCATGCCACACAAGCGGCTGACGGCGGCCAACTCCAGCACGATCCGAACGTCGTAAAGCTCTTCAAAATAGTTGAAGTCGAACGGCCGCACCTGCCAGCCACTCCTGAAAAACACCTCCAGGTACCCTTCCCGCTCCAGCCGATACAGCGCCTGGCGCACCGGCGTGCGGCTGGCCTGCATGCGTTCGGCCACGTCACCTTCGCTGAAGCGATCACCCGGTAACAAACGAAAGTCGAAGATGTCGTCCTTCAACTGCTGGTAGACCCGCTCTGCCAGGCTGTTCGGGCGTTCGCTGGGTTTTCTCGTGGTTGAGAGCTGCATGCCTATTTCCTGCTCGCCATGTAGGCACGCCAGCCACCGAATTCGGTGATGTCGGTGGCGCCTGCCAGGGCCCAGGGCTCGCAGATAAACCCCTTTACGCTGCGCCCGTCTGCCAGGGTCAGGTTGCCGATGCCCAGCGGCGCGGGAATCTCCGCGACGAACTCGCCAAAGCGAGCGATGGGCATGTCCCACAGCTCGACGATGATCGCGCTGCCCGAGTCATCCTTGACCAGCCCAGGCTTGAGCGGAACTGTGCCCGGTAAAGCATGCAGGCGGTAGCTGCTGGCGGTCAGCGTCTGCTCCACCAGCACGGCGTTGCGGCTGGTCAGTTGGAAGTTCAGCGGCATTCCCGTGAGGTGCGCGCCCACCACCGCTACCCGCACGCTGCCCGGAGCCTGCCGTGCAGGGGCCGGTTGTGGCAGGTGGCGTCCGGTGGCGCCCAGCGGCAGATCGAGGCCGGCCTGCCAGCGTTTGCCCAGATGCGCCAGGGCCGTGTCGTGCCAGGCAGGCGCGATAAGCGTGATGCCGCAGGGCAGGCCATCGCTGCGCAGCCCGGCAGGCACGGCCAGCGCCGAGAGATCGGCCAGGTTGGTGAAGTTGGTGTAGAAGCCAAACTGCGAGTTGTAGAGCACCGGCTCCACGGCCATTTCTGCCAGGGTACGGATCGTCGGCGAGGTCGGCACCAGCAAGGCATCGAAACCGGTGAGGCTGTCGTTGATGCGGCGGCTCAGTTCGGCCCGCAGGTATTCGGCTTTATAGGCATCGCAAGCGCTGTACTGGTGGCCGTTTTCAACGATGCCGCGCACCACCGGGTTGATTGCCCCGGGGTTGCTGGCGAGCATGCCTTCCAGTGCAACCGTGCGCTCCGCGACCCAGGAACAGTAATAAAGCTGCTCGGCAAGTTGCTGAAACGGGCTGAAATCCACCGCCGTGATCTCGGCACCGAGTGCCTGAAACCTGAGCAGCGCCTGTTCAAACACCGCCTGATTCTGCGCGTCGCCAAAAAACTCCAGGCTGGCCGGAACCGCCAGCTTGATTGTGGCGCCGACCGCTACGGGAGCAGTATTGGGATTGGCGCGTGAATAGGCGTCGCTCCCGTCGTAAGCAGCAGCGACGCCCGCAACCGTCTCGGCATCTTCAACCGTCAGCGCAAACACCGAAATACAGTCCACAGTGCGACAGGCTGGCACCAACCCGGTGTTGGACAAGCGCCCCTTGGTCGGCTTCAACCCGACGATATTGTTGAAGCCCGCCGGTACCCTCCCGGAACCGGCGGTATCGGTGCCCAGGGAAAACGCTACCAGGCCTCGCGCAACCACCGAAGCCGAACCTGAGCTGGAGCCGCCGCTGACATAGTCCGGGTTGAAGCTGTTACCCACCGCGCCGTAGGGCGAGCGTGTACCTACCAGGCCAGTGGCGAACTGATCCAGGTTGGTCTTGCCCATCAGGATCGCCCCGGCCGCCCGCAGCCGGGCCACCACTGATGCATCCTCCTTGGCCGTATAGGCAAATTCAGGACACGCCGCCGTGGTCTCCCAACCTGCCGCATCGATGTTGTCCTTGATGGCAAACGGCACGCCGTACAGCGGCAGCTTGTCGATATCGCCATCGGCCGCCGCGAGCCGCTCGGCCAGTTGCGCCAACTGGTCACGCAACTGCTGCGGTTGTACCCGGCTGATCCAGGCGTTGTCCTCGGCGGGAAACGTGCCCGCCAGGGTCAACAGGATGTCGGGGGTCAGCGCCTGGCTGCGGTAAGCGGCCTGCCATTCGCCAAGGGTCCAGCCAAGTTGTTCGTTGCGCATTGAGGATTCCATCTTGTATCCAAGTTTGGATTTCTTTTAGCAAGCGTTGGGCCAATTCACTGAAGGCCAATGAATACGTGGCCTTGACAGAAAACCAGCGGATGGATCGCCTTCAGCCGTGCGCCGCCATGAAGCAGCAATGCGCCAAAAAAAGACATTCAGGCGGCCGCGCGGTTGCGAGCGGGTCGATACCGGCCTATGTTCGAAACCATGCTTTAAAAACTGCTGTCCATCCCATACGCCCATTCCGTAGCCAGGTGACGACATGCCCACCGCTTCCCGCCCCGCTGTGCTCGAACTGATCGGCAACACCCCGCTGGTGCGGGTCAGCCGCTTCGATACCGGCCCGTGCACGCTGTTCCTCAAGCTTGAATCCCAGAACCCCGGCGGCTCGATCAAGGACCGCATCGGCCTGGCCATGATCGACGCCGCCGAACGCGACGGCCGCCTGCGCCCCGGTGGCACCATTATCGAAGCCACCGCCGGCAATACCGGCCTCGGCCTGGCCCTGGTAGGCCGCGCCAAAGGTTACCGGGTGGTGCTGGTGGTGCCGGACAAGATGTCCACCGAAAAGGTCTTGCACCTGAAAGCCATGGGCGCCGAGGTGCACATCACCCGCTCCGACGTCGGCAAAGGCCACCCCGAGTATTACCAGGACGTGGCGGCACGGCTGGCCAAGGACATTCCCGATTCGTTCTTCGCCGACCAGTTCAACAACCCGGCCAATCCCCTGGCCCACGAGACCAGCACTGCGCCGGAAATCTGGGCCCAGACCCAGCATGATCTCGACGCCATTGTGGTCGGCGTCGGCTCGGCCGGCACCCTCACCGGCCTGACCCGTTTCTTCAAGCGCGTACAACCCGATCTCGCCATGGTGCTGGCCGATCCGGTCGGCTCAGTGATGGCTGAATACAGCCGCAGCGGCACCATGACCGAACCCGGCTCATGGGCCGTGGAAGGAATCGGCGAAGACTTCATCCCCTCCATCGCCGACCTCTCCAGCGTGCGCCACGCCTATTCCATCAGCGACGAAGAAAGCTTCGACCACGCCCGTCAACTGCTGCGGGCCGAAGGCATTCTCGGCGGCTCTTCCACCGGCACCCTGCTCGCCGCCGCCCTGCGCTATTGCCGCGAACAGACCGAGCCCAAGCGCGTCGTCACCTTCGTGTGCGACACCGGTACGCGCTACCTGTCGAAGGTCTACAACGACCAATGGATGAACGACGCCGGCCTGCTGCAATACAAACATTACGGCGAC
Organism: Pseudomonas sp. LBUM1641; assembly: GCF_059716235.1. Lineage (NCBI taxonomy): Bacteria > Pseudomonadati > Pseudomonadota > Gammaproteobacteria > Pseudomonadales > Pseudomonadaceae > Pseudomonas > Pseudomonas sp. LBUM1641. The sequence continues at coordinate 3,337,967 of NZ_CP166815.1, read as the reverse complement.
CTGCGCGACCTGATCGCCCGCCGTTTCGAGGACGGCCGAGTGATCAGCGTCGGCCCCGACGACAGCCTGCTCACCGCCTTCCAGCGCATGCGCCTGGCGGACGTGTCGCAACTACCGGTGCTGGTGGACGGCCAGAAACTGGTGGGGGTGCTCGACGAGTCGGACGTATTGCTCGGCCTGCATCAGAACGCCGCGCATTTTTCCATGACCGTGGCCAGCGCCATGACCAACGCCCTGCACACCCTTGCGCCCAGCGCCAGCCTTGCGCAATTGCAGGCCGAACTGGATCGCGGACTGGTGGCAATCATTGCTGACGCGTCGGGCTTTCACGGCCTGATCACCCGCGTCGACCTGCTTAATCACCTACGGAGATCCCTTGCATGACCCAGCACGATAAAAGCGCCTTCGCCACCCGCGTGATCCATGCCGGGCAATCCCCGGACCCGACCACCGGGGCGCTGATGCCGCCGATCTACGCCAACTCCACCTACCTGCAGGAAAGCCCCGGCGTTCACAAAGGCTTCGACTACGGGCGCTCCCATAACCCGACGCGCTTCGCCCTGGAACGCTGCGTGGCCGATCTGGAAGGCGGTACCCAGGCCTTCGCGTTCGCCTCCGGGCTGGCGGCGATTTCCACCGTGCTGGAACTGCTCGACGCCGGTTCCCACGTGGTCTCCGGCAATGACTTGTACGGCGGCACCTTCCGCCTGTTCGACAAAGTTCGCCAACGCAGCGCCGGGCATCGTTTCAGCTTCGTCGACCTGACGGACCTGTCGGCCTTCGAAGCCGCGTTGCAGGACGACACGCGGATGGTCTGGGTCGAAACCCCGAGCAACCCGCTGCTGAGCCTGACCGACCTCAGCGCCATCTCCCGCATCTGCAAGGCCCGGGGCATCATCTGCGTGGCCGACAACACCTTCGCCAGCCCATGGATCCAGCGCCCGCTAGAACTGGGCTTCGACATCGTGGTGCACTCCACCACCAAGTACCTCAACGGCCACTCCGATGTAATCGGCGGCATTGCCGTGGTGGGCCAGAACCCTGAACTGGCCGAACGCGTGGGCTTCCTGCAAAACTCCGTGGGTGCGATTGCCGGGCCGTTTGACGCGTTCCTGACCCTGCGCGGCGTGAAGACATTGGCGCTGCGCATGGAGCGCCATTGCAGCAATGCGCTGGAACTGGCGACATGGCTGGAGCAACAGCCCCAGGTGGCGCGGGTTTACTACCCTGGCCTGGCATCGCATCCGCAGCATGAGCTGGCACGCCGGCAGATGCGCGGGTTTGGCGGGATGATCTCGGTGGACCTGAAAAGTGACCTGGCGGGTGCGACACGCTTCCTGGAAAACGTGAAGATCTTTGCGTTGGCTGAAAGCCTGGGGGGCGTTGAAAGTTTGATCGAGCACCCGGCGATCATGACCCATGCGAGCATTCCGGCAGCGACGCGGGCGCAGTTGGGGATTGGAGATGGGTTGGTGCGGTTGTCGGTGGGAGTTGAGGACGTGGAAGACCTGCGGACGGACTTGGCGCAAGCGTTGGCGCGGATCTAAAAAACTGCCTCCCTGTAGGAGCGAGCTTGCTCGCGAAGGTCGTTAACGATGACGCTCGCACCCTGTTTCAACGCGGCGCCCTCCGGTTCTTCGCGAGCAAGCTCGCTCCTACAGTGGGTTGTCATCGCCACATCAATCTCAATCCAATGCCCCCCGCGAGTCCCAACAAACAGATCAGGCCCACGCCATAAGCGACCGTACGCCATGGCTGGCGGCCGCTCAGGTACATCACCGTATGCATCACCCGCGCGAGGGTGAACGTGCAGAACAGCCAGGTCGTGGCAACGCCGGTCGCCTCCACTGCAATGCACAACCCACCCAAAACGAAAAACAACGGAATATTTTCCAGGTCGTTGGCCCAGGCTCTCGCAGCCCGGGAGACTTGTGGTAATTCCCGGGAATTCGCATCGCGATGGAAGAAACCGGCGTCCTCGGGGTTGGTGAATGCACGGTGTCTGAGTCGAAAGAAACCCTGGTAACAGGAGATCGCCAGCATCTTCAAGAACAGCACCAGCACGCACACCGCATAAACCTCCATCACCGGCCCCCTGAAGGTTCGCGGAACCCGTTGACCACGATATACAACAGCGGACCGATGGATACGAAAACCGCCGTTACCAGTAAATAGGGCAATACCGATGCCAAGGATTTGCCCCTGGACCGCGCATCCCGGTACATCCATACGCCCGCCAAGGCCGCCATCAGATACAAGTCAATCACCACCTGGGCAGTGTCCGGCCTCGATATCAATTCAAGTCCGAACACCATGAGCGATTGATCAGCGATAAGCATCGTGATCAATGTGTACAGGGCAAAAGCCAACAACCCGGCCAGGGCAATCCAGGGTCTGCGCATGTTCTCCTCCTTGGAGACAACGGTTCGGGAAGCTGCACATTAGTGATAACGTCCTTCCCCTCTCAATGACCTCAAAGGTCATCGACACCACCGACCCGCACGGCCAGAGTCAACCCATGAGCAGCCAACCCTTCCCCCGCGCCAACCCCGACAACACCGCCGGCACGCAACTGCGCGTGCTGCGTCGGCACGCCAGATTGAGCCAGCTGGAACTGGCGCTGATCACCGGGGTTTCCCAACGCCACCTGAGCTGTATCGAGACCGGGCGCGCCAAGCCGAGCCCGGGCACTTTGCATAATTTGCTGATGGCGCTGGAGGTCCCGCTGGAGCAATGCAACAGCGTGTTCCTCGCCGCCGGCTTCGCCCCGCGTTATGAGGCAACCCCGCTCTCCTCGCCGTCGATGGAGGCCATTCGCGAGGCGATCAATCATGTGCTCCACGCGAATAATCCTGCGCCGGCGATCGTGCTGGGCAGCCACTGGGAAGTGCTCGGCGCCAACGCCAGTACGCAGGTGCTGTTCGAGCTGGTGGGGATCAAGCCGGAGGCGGCTGATGGATTGAATTTGCTGGTCACCCTGCTACAGCCTGGCGGCCTGGGTGATCATTTGATCAACGCTGAGGAAATCCGCACCATCGCCTGGCAACGGGCGACGCGCGAGGCGTTGGGCAACCCCGAACTTGCCAGGCTTCTGGACAGCCTGCCGGCCCCGCAAAGTACCGAAGCCTTGGTCAATGAACCGCCGCCACTGGTGCTGACACGCGTCAACTCGCGTGAAGGTGAGCTGAACTTCATGTCGACCTTCACCACCTTCGGCATGCCTCAGGACATCACGGTAACGTCGTTGCGCATCGAGCATTTGATTCCGGCGGATGCGCAGACGTGGCAGGTGATGACCGCCGCGTATGAGCGGTCATTGGTGAGGTAGAAAGCCGCGGCGGGGCCATTAGTTATTTGTCGTATTTTGCCCGCCATAGCTATTGGCGCGGCTCTTGGAGGAGGAGCCGTTGCTGTATTGGGTGTCTTGCCCGCCGTAGCTATTGGAGCGGCTCTTGGCTGAGGTGCCGTCGCTGTATTGAGTGTCTTGCCCACCATAGCTGTTGGAACGGGTCTTGGCCGAGGTGCCGTCGCCGTATTGGATATCCTGCCCGCCATAACTATTGGAGCGGCTCTTGGAGGAAGTACCATCGCTGTATTGGGTGTCTTGCCCACCGTAGCTATTGGCGCGACTCTTGGAAGAGGTGCCATTGTCGTATTCGCAATCGGACCCACCATAACTGTTCGCCCTGCACGTCTCGGCAACCGCTTGGTAAAGCGGCGCAGCCAACAAAACCGTGCCCAGCAAAACGACCTTAAGCTTCATGTTAATTCCTTGTAGAGGTGGCGATACGCTATTACAGACTGGAGATTCTGAACTTAGTTTCCAACTTTCTGAAATGCGCTCGCGCGAGCCGACGTGGCAACCCTTTGCCAGCCCCGGCAACTCCTGGCCTGCGCCCTGCCCCGGCAATACCACCCAGCCCGCGCCGCACAAGGCATACAGCACATGGCCCGGGTTTTGCTCTGTTGCTGCTACCAATAAGGGAGCGGCACCATGATAGGAAGCACGACAAGTCTGTTAGCGCTGGGACAGAAGGCTTTTACACAATCCATGGAAAACGGCACCCTGCGGGCCGGGAGGATTGAAGTCACCAACGCCACGCCCGAGATCAAGGCCAAGCTGGAAGCCAGCTATCAGGAGCAAGTGCGCTCGACCGCGCAAACCGTTGCCACCGCCAGGGCCAACCCTTCATGGGCGACCTTCGACGATAAAGGCAACGCCGTCGAACTGCCCGATGTTCAGTCACTCAGCAAAAGCGACGCCACCCATGTGGCCAACGGTATTCAGTACCTGCTGGATATCGGGCGCCTGGACGGCAAGACTGTCACCGCGAAAAATGGCGACCAGTCGACCGATAACATCGCGGTCTACAAAGACTGGCTCCAGGCCCACATCGGCGTTGATGTACAGGCCTGAGACGGCTCACACCATCGGTACGGCAATCAGCAAGATCGCCGTGCCATGGGTGGCCGTCGCCGCCACCACGCCGTAACGCATCCGCACCAGCCCGCAGGCCACGCCTTCAATCAGGGTAAAGGCCAACACTGGCCAGCCCAGTTGCGTCACGCTCAACGCCAGAAATGAATGGCACGCGGCGAACGCCAACCCGCTGAGCAACGCCGCACGCAGCGGCGTAACGTGCTGTTCGAGATAACCCTGCAAGAAGCCGCGAAACAACACCTCTTCCAGCGCATTGGCGCAGTAGGCAAGCACTAGCATGCCCATCATCCAGGTCCAGTAAGCCGCGATCGCCGCCGGTTCGATGCCTTGATACAGCCGCAATGGCAAGCCAATCAAACAGCCGGCCACCAGCCCCACTGCCAAGCCTGCACCGCGGTTACCCTTGAACAGCACCGTCAGTTGCCACAACTCCGGAGCCAGGCGCGCGAGCAGTGCAATCAGCCCAAGGGACAAGCCGCCGAGCGCAGCCAGCACGAAGGGGTTGGCCGTAAACTGGATCTGCACCTCAGTGCTCAGCGACCACATGCCCAGCGGCGTCATCGCATCGCGCATCAGCACGAACGCCAACAGCAGAATAACGATGCGCACGCCGGGCATTGTTTTCGGGGTGAGGCCGAACCACAGGCCAAACAGGATCAGCCCTGGAAGCAGATAAATCCCATAGTGAATCAGGACTGTAAAAGCGTCAGCGATCACTCGGCGTCAGCCCTGTGCCACAGCGATCATGTCGACTTCCACGGCGGCACCCTTGGGCAGTTGCAGCACGCCCACCGAGGTGCGCGTGTGAGAACCGGCAGCCCCCATGATCTCGTTCAACAGGTCTGACGCACCGTTGGCCACTTCGCTTTGCTGGTCAAAGTCATCCGCACTGCGCACGTACACATTGATCTTCAGGATCGCCTTGACCTGATCCAGGGAGCCCAGTGCCTGCTTGAGCAAACCCAGGCAACGCAATGCGCTGACGCCGGCGGCGATTTGGGCGTCGGCCAGGCTGAGGCTTTCGCCGACCTTGCCGGGCAGCACGATCACGTCACCCACCCGCGGGATCTGGCCGCTGATGTAAACGTGGTTGCCGTCCCTTAACAGCGGCGTGTAGTTACCGCCGATCTTGAACTCGTTGAGTTGATAACCCAGGCGCACCATGGCCGCCGCGTACTTTTGATCCGGTGTCATTTTGTTGTTGTCCTTATAGGCTGTTGCGGCGCTGCCATTCATCCACCACATCGCCCATGGTCTTGGGGATGTCGTTGCGAATCCACGCCATGAAATCGCGGTCGAACTTGAACTCTGCACCGCAGTGTTCAAGCATGAAGCGGCGCACGTTCTGAGTGTTTCTGTACTGCCGGGTAACGCGGGTAGCGCGCTGGATCGAGTCACTGTGCCAATCAAAAAGCATTGCGTTCCCTCGCCGGTGTTGGAGCTGCGGGCACAGCATAGCCATGTGCTTTTTATACGGGAAGTAGCGCCAACTATTTCGCAAGTGATATGACGACTACTTATGATCAATATGGCTTATCTGCTGGCTTACGTGAAATTTCACTTTCCTTGACCACGCAAAATACGGCATGGTTGTACGACGACCATAACGCCTGTCCTGTGTCGTACCAGTACCCCACAACAACAAGGAAACACCCATGCAAAACGTCAAGGTTCTGATTGGTTTTCTGTGCCTGTTCAGCGGTTACGCGGCCGCCGCGCCTGCCGCAGCCGACAAGGATGTAGCCGTCGCGGTCGATCACCTGACCCAAGCCATGCTGCACAAGGACATCCCGCAACTGCAGGCCCTCACCGCGAACAACCTCACCTACGGCCATTCCAGCGGCAAGGTCCAGAACAAGCAGGAATTTATCGCCGACATTGAAACCGGCAGAAGCGGTTTCAAGACCCTGGAAATGCAGAAACAGACCATCACCCTCAATGGCGACACCGCCCTGGTGCGCAACCACTTTTCTGCCCAGGCGGTGAACAGCGGCGTCGAGGTGCCCACCGAAATTGAAAACTTCCAGGTCTGGCAGAAGCAGAAAGGCAAATGGCTGCTGATCGGGCGCCAGGCGTACAAATTCTGATAGCACACAAATGCTTCTCTTGTGGCGAGGGAGCTTGCTCCCGCTGGAGTGCGCAGCGCTCCCAAAGATTTTGGGGCCTCTACGCAGCCCAGCGGGAGCAAGCTCCCTCGCCACAGTAATCTCAACAATCATCAAAAGAGGTAGGATCGCAATTCAACCAAACGCCGAGCCTGAACATGGACCTTCACTCACTACTCGCCTACACCCTCGTCGCCGCCATTGCCATCGCGAGCCCGGGCCCGGCGATTCTGATGGCACTGAATAACAGCCTGGCCTACGGCGCACGCTCCACGCTCTGGTCTTCGCTGGGCAATGTCAGCGGTGTGTTTTGCGTATCCGCCGCGGCGATGCTGGGGCTAGGTGCGTTAATCGTCAGTTCCGAGTGGGTGTTCAACGGAGTCAAACTCCTCGGCGCCGGTTATCTGTTTTATCTGGGCGCCAAGAGCCTGTTCAAGAAAAACCCTCTGTTGGCCACCCACTCCCAGGCACCGATGCGGGTCAACGCCCCTTCTCCCTGGAAGCTCTACAAAATGGCGTTCCTGACCGCGGTCACCAACCCCAAAGCCGTGTTGTTTTTCACCGCACTGTTTCCGCAGTTCATTAACCAGCACACGGCGTTGCTCCCGCAGTTCATGGTGCTGACCTTGATTTTCATGGCGCTGTCAGCCTTGTCGCTGACCCTGTACGCCCTGCTCGCCTCACAGGCCAAAGGCTTGCTCGCGCGGCCGACGTTTTCCAAGTGGGTGGATCGGGTGGTGGGCTCGACCTTTATCTTTTTCGGCACGCTACTGCTGACAATGCGCCGACAAACGATCTAGTACGCCTCCACCGCCCAGCGCACTTTCAGCAGCGCCTCGCGCAACACCTCCCGGTCCACAGACCCCAGCGCCACTCGCAAGGCATGGGGCACGTGGGCCGAGACGGCAAACGGCTCGGCGGTAGACACCGAGATATTTTCCCGTGCCAGCGCCATGGTGATCTGGTCGGCGCGGGCATCTTCCGGCAAGGGCAGCCACAGAAAATACGAAGACGGATGGCGGATAACATTCAACCCCGCCAACACCTCATCGGCCACCGCCTGGCGCGCCTGGGCGTCTTCACGCTTTTGCGCTTCCAGCTGCAGCACCGTGCCGTCGTCGATCCACGCGGCAGCCACCGCAGTCATCACCCCCGGAGTGTTCCAGGTGGTGGCCATGACCGTACGTTCCAGCGCCGCCATCCACGGCTGCGGAGCGGCGACGAAACCCACCCGCAGGCCGGTGGCAACGCTCTTGGACAGCCCCGACACATACACCGTACGCTCCGGTGCCAGCTCGGCCACAGGCGGCGGCGCGTCCTCGGCTAAAAACGCGTAGGCCGCGTCCTCGATCAGGATCAAATCATGCTGGCGTGCAATCGCGACCAGGTGCTCGCGCTGCTCCCTGCTCATCACCCAGCCCAACGGGTTATGCAGGGTCGGCATGCTGTACACCGCGCGTACCGGGCGCCGGGCGCAGAGTTTTTCTAGAAAGACCAAGTCGGGGCCCGTCGCGGTCACCGGGATTGCAACGATTTCCAGGTGCAACGTCTCGGCCAGCACCTTGAACCCCGAATAGGTCAACGCATCCACCGCCACTACATCGCCGGGCTTGAGCAGCGACATCATGGTCACCGCCAGCCCGTGCTGGGCACCGCTGACGATCAGTACCTGCTCGGCCTGCACCGTCAACCCACGACTCGCCAGGTGGCGCGCCACCGCCGCCCGCTCGTGCAAACGGCCGGCGTGGGGCTGGTAGCGCAGCAGTGCCGCCAGGTCGCCGGACAACGCCAGCTGACGCAACGCGGTGCGCAGCAGGTCGGTCTGGCCCGGCAGCGATGGGTAGTTGAAGTTGAGGTCGATCATGCCCGCCGCCACCGCGATCTGGCCGATGCCCTGCCCCGGCGACAACGCGATTTCCCGCACAAAGGTCCCGCGCCCGGTTTCACCGCTGACCAGGCCCATGGCCTCAAGTTCGGTGTACACCCGGCTGGCCGTGACCAGCGCCAGGCCGTGGCTGGCGGCCAACTGGCGGTGCGTCGGCAAACGGGTGCCCGCCGCCAGGGTGCCGGAGCGGATATCCCGGGCGAAGGTGTCCACCAATGTCTTGTAGCGGGCGCGAGGCATAGCGATGTATCCATGACAATTTTTTGATTGTCTCAATGGTGAATCATAGGATGCGGGAGACGCAACTTATCCTTACCGAGCCAACACCCATGGAACGCACCACGCACCTCAACACCCAGGAACACAACCCCAGCGGCTGGATCAATGGCTTGATCGGCGTGGTGATCTTCAGCGGCTCGCTGCCCGCCACACGCCTGGCGGTGCTGGAATTTGATCCGGTGTTCCTGACCGTCGCCCGCGCCACCATTGCCGCCTTACTCGGTCTGTGCCTGCTGTGGCTGTTCAAGGAAAAACGCCCGGCCCGTAGCCAGTTGTTGCCCTTGGCAATCGTCGCACTGGGCGTGGTGATCGGCTTCCCGCTACTGACCGCCCTGGCCTTGCAGTACGTCACCAGCGCCCACTCCATCGTGTTTGTCGGCTTGCTGCCGCTGGCCACCGCGGTGTTCGGCGTATTGCGTGGCGGCGAGCGGCCCAAGCCGGTGTTCTGGCTGTTTTCGATTCTGGGCAGCCTGCTGGTGGTGGGCTACGCCATCGCCCAGGGCCTGAGCGCCGCGCCTGCCGGAGATTTGCTGATGCTGCTGGCGATACTGGCGTGCGGCCTGGGTTATGCCGAAGGGGCCAAACTTTCGCGCACCCTGGGTGGCTGGCAGGTGATCTGCTGGGCACTGGTGATCTCACTGCCGATTGTGGCCCCTCTGACGGCGATCCTCGCGCCAAGCTCTTTCGTTAACATCAGCCTGCCGGCCTGGCTGAGCCTGGCCTATGTGTCGCTGTTCAGCATGCTGATCGGGTTTGTGTTCTGGTACCGCGGGCTGGCCCAGGGCGGCATCGCCGCCGTCGGGCAATTGCAGTTGCTGCAACCGTTTTTCGGCCTGGCACTGGCCGCCACACTGCTGCATGAACCGGTGAGCTTGGGCATGCTGGTGGTGACGTTCGCGGTAATTGCGTGTGTGGCGGGGGCCAGGAAATTCGCCCGCTAAGGGGTTCTCCTGAGCATCAGGAGCGCGATAAACAGCCCGCCGGCCACCCCGACACTGATCATCAAGCCATGGGGGCTGACATAGGACACCGTCGCCCCCGTGGCAATCGGCCCGAGCACACTGCCCAAGGTGTAGAACAGCGCAATCGCAGTCATGGCGGTAGACACCTGATGCTCGGCCACCCGGTCCCCTGCCTCGATCACCGCCAGGGTGTTCATCCCGCCGATCGCGCCGCCCCATACAAAGACGATCAACGTCGACAGCCACGGCAGCCCTTGGCTGAATGGAATCGCCAGGGTGCCCAACAGCACCACCAGGCCACAGATCAACTGACCGGTCTTGTAGGAGCTTTTGTCGGCCATCCAGCCAATGGGCAGTTGCAGCACGGTGCCGCCAATGCCGAAGACCGAAATCAACAGCGTCGCCGCCGTCAGTACATAGCCCGCCGAGAGGCTGTAGGCGCCGAGGAAGGACACCGAAGAAGTCTCCGAGAACCCGGCGATAAACGCGCCACACAACGCCACCGGGATCACGCTGAACAGTTTCCCGTGGTGTTTCTCCACCGGCGTTTTTGGCTGCGAATCATGCCCCTTCAAGCTCAGCGCAAGACCGCCAGACAGCAGCACGATGGCGGCGCAGGCGTAATAGGGAATCCCGCTGTCGACACCGAACACCACCAGCAGCAATGGCCCGACGGCAATCCCCAGGCCCATCAGGGTTTCGTGCACACCAATGGCCCGACCGCGCTCGCTGTCGGTGGCCACGGAGACGATCCAGGTGTCACAGGCGATCCAGCGCAGAATCAAACCGATACCCAGCACAAAGTTCAGGGCGAACAGCAGCGTCAGTGATTGGGTCAGCGTCATGCCGATCAGACCCAACACGGTCAGCACAACACTGAGAAGATTGGCCTTGACCAACCCCAGGTGCCCCAGCAACTGCGGGACGACCTTGTACAGCAGCAGGATCGCGACCCACGAGGCACTGACAATCACCCCGATTTTTGCCGGGTCCACGCCCTTCTGTTCCAGGGACAACGACAGCAACGGCGTGATGGTGCCGATTTGCACAATCTGAGACAGCACCGACAGAGTGTTGATGCGGGTCAGGGCCAACCAGCGTTGCCTGTCGCTGTAAGCAATCTCGTCCATGACGTTACCTACCGTTGTTCAGAGCCGCCAGAATCTCAGCTCTCAGCGCTCAGGTGCAACCATCTTGAACTTGATAACAATCGCATTGGACACCACGCTGTCCGCCCACTCCCCTGCGCCGATCTTGAAGTCGTCGCGCTTGAGCACCAACTCACCATCGAACACACCAATGCCGCTCTGCTCCTTGAGCGCCACCTTGACCTCCACCGGCCGGGTCTGGCCCTTGAGGGTCAGGTTGCCGCTGAACAGGTAGCGGTTGCCACCCAGGTCAGTGATGTGGGTCGAGGTAAAGGTGCCCACCGGGTAAGTCGTCATGTCGAACCAGCCGGGCTTGGGCAGTTCGGTGTTGGCGTCGTCGCTGCCGGCATTGATGCTCGGCAGTTGGATGGTCAGTACGGTGCTGGCGGCGGTCGGGTTTTGCGTGTCGAAACTCAGGGTCGCCGAATAGCTGCCAAACGTGCCGTACACCTGCTGGCCCATTTGGTCATAGGTGAAGCTGAGGGTGCTGGCCGCCGGATTCACGTCGGTGTATTCCACGGCATACGCGTTGGACAAGGTGCCGAGGGTAAGGAAGGCCGCTAGCAATCGAGGTTTCATGGGATTCTCAACCGGGAATGAACACGCTGTGCACTGCTAACAGCGTAGGTGCTGGATTTATTCACGTGCCTGGCATTAGGCTCGTGCCTCGACGGAACTCGAACAACAAGGAGCCACGATGCCCGCGCTTTCCCTGCAAGACACCACCGCCCCCGAAGGCGTCTGTTATGGCTGCGGCAGCAGCAACCCCAACGGGCTGCACATCAAGAGCCGCTGGGACGCCGACGGCATTCACGTGATCGCCGAGCACCAACCTGACGCCCAATACTGCGGCTGGCCAGACCTGGTCTACGGCGGCTTGATCGCAATGCTGGTGGACTGTCACTCGAACTGGACCGCCATGGCCTACCACTACCGGGCCGAGCAACGCGAACCCGGCAGCCTGCCGCGTATCGACTGCGTGACCGGCAACCTCGGGATCAAATTCATCAAGCCGACACCGATGGGCGTACCGCTGACCTTGCGCGCAAAAGTCGAAGGTGACGTGGGGCGCAAAAGCCGCGTGGTGTGCGAGGTGTACGCTGATGGCGTGCTGACGGCCATTGGCGATTCGGTCTTCGTGCGGGTCGACACCGGGCAGTTGGCAGCCACCGCCCATGGCCGGGAAGCCTGATACTGGTCTACATTCAGTCCCACCGCTAATCGAGGACGCTACCGATGACTCGTCTGACCGCCAAAGATTTCGCCCCTGAACTGCTGGAGCTTTACGACGGCTACGCCCACGGCAAGATCAACCGCCGGGAGTTTCTCGACCGCGCGGCGCTGTTCACCTTTGGCGGGCTGACGGCTTCGGCCCTGCTCGCCGCCCTGAGCCCCAACTACGCCCTGGCCGAGCAGGTGAAATTCACCGACCCGGAGATCGTCGCCGACTACATCACCTACCCGTCACCCAAGGGCAACGGCACGGTGCGCGGCTACCTGGTGCGCCCGGCCAAAGCCAGCGGCAAGTTGCCGGCGGTGGTGGTGGTGCATGAGAACCGTGGGTTGAACCCATATATCGAAGACGTCGCCCGTCGGTTGGCCAAGGCCGGGTTTATTGCCCTCGCGCCGGATGGCCTGACCTCGGTGGGCGGCTATCCCGGCAACGATGAGAAAGGTGTGGAGCTGCAGCAAAAAGTCGATCCAGAGAAGCTGATGAACGACTTTTTCGCGGCCATCGAATGGTTGATGCACCACGATGCAAGCACTGGCAAGGTGGGGATCACCGGGTTCTGTTATGGCGGCGGCGTGACCAATGCGGCAGCGGTAGCTTATCCGGAGTTGGGTGCGGCGGTGTCGTTTTATGGGCGCCAGCCGGAAGCCAAGGACGTGCCACGGATCAAGGCGCCGATCATGCTGCATTACGGTGAACTGGATACGCGGATCAACGAGGGCTGGCCGGCGTATGAGAAGGCGCTGAAGGCCGCGGGCACGACGTATGAGGCGTTTATCTACAAGGGAGCCAATCACGGCTTCCACAATGATTCGACGCCAAGGTATGACGAGGCGGCGGCGAATCTGGCGTGGGAGCGGACCTTGGGTTGGTTCAAAAAATACCTGGTGTAACCCGCCCTCCAAAACCCCACCAGACTAATGTGGGAGCGGGCTTGCTCGCGAAAGCGGTGGATCAGTCAAACATCCGGTGACTGACACACCGCTTTCGCGAGCAAGCCCGCTCCCACAGGGGATTTTTAGCGTTCTTGAGGTCAGTGTTCCAGCGCGTACTGCCGGCAGTGGTTGAGATACCCTTCTTCATGGCTCCCCACCAACTGCACCACACTGGTCCACAACCACGACGGCGCATCCAGCTGCTTCGACCGGTTCTCCTGCAACACCGCCATCCAGTCCTTGCGCGTATCACGGTCCATCTGCCGCGCGTGCGCCACGCCGACCACCCGCGCCAGGTACCCGGCCGCGTGCATCGCATCAATCTCGCTCAACTCATCCAGTTCCAGCTTCATGTCCTGGGGCAACAACTCGCGGACAAAAAAACCGTGATCCAGAAACCGCGTCGCCAGCATCCGCTCCCCCAACGCCGGTGACAGGTTCCTGGCGCCCTCCACCACTCGCCGCCCGTTATCCCGAGGCATCTTTGCCCGTCCCGCGCGCGGTGCCGCCGCACCCACCGCTTGCTTGATATCGAGCAGGCAGTATTCCTGATCGTCCTGGTTCCCTACCCCCAACAACACTGCATACCGCAACAACCCAAGGGAGCTGCAACCCTTGACCCAATAAGCGGAGTCCAGCAGCTCGACCTGGTCATCGTTGGACCGGCCTTTAAGCGAAGTCACCAGCCGGTGGATCTCATCCGAGGCGCACAACGTTTCAAGGGCCGACTTTTCCGCCCGCGACAACGACCAGAAATGCTTGCCCATCGGAATCGTCGGCCGGGTGTTTTCAATACGTTCGCGGGCCAGATTCTTCCAGGTACGCTCCACCGCACTGCGCATTCCGGCCTTGACCTGGGATGGACGCGGCGGTGCCTCGTCGGGCTTGTCCTTAAACGCCTGCGCGTAGCCCACCATCATCTCTTCAAGCATGCGCGCGGTGGTCACCCCCGGCAGGTCCGAACCCCGGGCAGCGGTGGCCAGGGACAGCGCCAGGCGCACCAGGTCATGGGTCGGGTTGCCGATCACCGCCTGGTCAAGGTCACGGATATGCATGTCGATCCGCCCCTTGGTATCGCCCGTGGGCCCGAGGTTGCCGGCGTGGCAGTCACCGCAGATCCAGATCGCCGGCCCGTGGGGCAGGCGCCGGCCGCGCTGGCTGTGCAGCCACTCGTAAAACTGAACCGTACTGCCCCGCACGTATGCGTGGGCGGAGCGCGCCATCTTCAGGTTGCGCAGTTGTGTGAGGTGGGGCATTCGCGAAGAGGGACGCGGCGTTTTCATAGAGGTACTCGTCGTGGAGATACGGTAGAGGCTGGGCCGCGACAAATGTTTCATTTTGTTTCAGAGGTTTCTATTAGCGAGCCACACCGACCCCATCGCTACCGGGGTTACACTTGGCGTCGGCGCGCTGCGGTGATTGTTTTCGCTGCGCACGCGCCTTAACACTGGCACCGCCGCCTTCTCCGATGTTTTGCCACCTTCAAGGAGCTTCCCGATGTTTGAACAGGCCAGTTGGCTCAATCAACCCCAACACTGGAGCCGAGAAGGCGAGCGTCTCAAGGTCCGCACCGACGCCAGTACCGATTTCTGGCGTGAAACCCACTATGGTTTTGTTCGCGATAACGGGCATTTCCTGTTTGTCGAAACCGACGGCGACTTTACCGCTCAGGTCAAAATCCACAGTGAATTCACCCATCTGTATGACCAGGCTGGGTTGATGGTACGAGTGGATGAAGCGCACTGGGTGAAGATCGGTGCGGAACTGTCCGACGGCGCGACGCTGCTGAGCAGCGTATTGACCGATGGCGTGTCGGACTGGGCTACCGGCGTGTTCCCGGGTGATCCCGAAGCCTTCTGGATTCGCGTCACCGTGGCCAAGGGTGTGTTGCGCGTGCAGGTATCAGTGGATGGCGCGAGCTGGCCGTTGGTGCGCCTGGCGCCGTTCCCGGTGGCGCTGTCGTATCAGGTCGGGCCTTATTGCTGCACGCCAGAGCGTGGCGGGCTGGAGGTGGAGTTTTCCGAACTGTGGGTGGGGGCGCCCAACGGTAAATCCCTGCACGACCTGTCCTGACTAACGCCGGCTGCTCGCTACTTCACGCAACCACGCCTTGAACGCCAGCATCGCCGGTGTCTCGGCCCGCGACTGCAAGCGCGTCAGCCAATAACTGCCGGTGGTGATGCCAATCTCGAACGGCTGTCGGATCACATCCGTCGCCAACTGTCGGCTGAACATCATCGCCGGTGCCAGGGCCACTCCCGCCCCTTGCAGCGCCGCCTCCATCATCGCCAGGGATGAATCAAACACAATGCTGCGCGGCACCAGTGTATCGGCTGGCAAGCCGGCGGCCTGGAACCATTGCGTCCACTCATCCGCGCGGTAGGAGCGCAGCAACGTGTGCTTCAACAGGTCCGCCGGCGTCTGCAATTGCCGAGCGAGTTGCGGCACGCACAACACCGTCAGCGGCGCTTCCAGCAACTGGCACGCCTCGGTGCCGTGCCACGCGCCGGCACCAAACCGAATCGCGTAATCCAGGCCTTCGGCAGCCACATCGACGCGGTTGTTGTTGGTGGACAGGCGCAAGTCGATAAACGGGTAGCGCGCCTGGAAGTCCGCAAGCCGCGGCAACAGCCAGCCCACCGCAAAGGTGCCCACCGCGCCCACCGTCAAGACTTCGCGGTAATGCCCAGCTTCAAACTGGCCTAAGGTTTGAGCTATGCGGTCGAAAGATTCGCGCAGTACCGGCAGCAAGGTCTCGCCTTCGCTGGTGAGCATCAGGCCCCGGGGCAAGCGTTTGAACAGCGTGACATTGAGCTGCGCCTCCAGGCTTTTCACCTGGTGACTGACCGCCGCCTGGGTGACGCACAACTCAATCGCCGCCCGGGTAAAACTCAAATGCCGCGCGGAAGCCTCGAAGGCCCGCAGTGCGTTGAGAGGCAAATGGGAACGGAGCATGGCTTGACCCTAATTTTTCTAATGGCTGTTGCGAGATATCATCGTTTGCCGCCGGATCACAAACTGCCTAAATTTGCGGCGCCTGCGCAGGCAACGGTATTCACCCGATCACCTTCATGGAAGTCACGTCATCATGTACACATCCATTTTCCCAACCGTGCGCACCACCACGATATTCGCCTTATTGCTCGGCGCCGGCAACTGCATGGCCGCCACCGATATTCGCCAGGTAGTCGACAGTACCGTCGAACCCCTGATGCAGCAACAGGACATCCCCGGCCTGTCGGTCGCGGTGATACAGAACGGCAAGGCGCAATACTTTAACTACGGCGTCGCCAACAAGGACAGCCAGCAGCCCGTCACCGAAAACACCCTGTTTGAAATCGGCTCGGTGAGCAAGACCTTCACCGCCACCCTCGCCGGCTATGCCCTGGCCAACGGCAAGCTGAAACTGTCAGACCCGGCCAGCCAATACCTGCCGGCATTACGTGGCGACAAGTTTGATCACATCAGCCTGCTCAACCTCGGCACCTACACCGCGGGTGGCTTGCCGCTGCAATTCCCGGATGAGTCCGATAACACCGGCAAGATGATCAGCTACTACCAGCACTGGAAACCGGCTTTCGCACCCGGCACCCAACGCCTCTACTCCAACCCGAGTATCGGCCTGTTCGGCCACCTGGCGGCGCAAAGCCTGGGCCAGCCTTTTAACCGCGTGATGGAGCAGACCGTGCTGCCGAAACTCGGCCTCAAGCACACCTTTATCAGCGTGCCCGAGACGCAAATGAGCCTGTACGCCCAGGGTTACGACAAGGCCGGCAAACCGGTGCGCGTCAGTCCTGGCGCCCTGGACGCCGAAGCCTACGGCATCAAGACCAGCACCTCGGACCTGATTCACTACGTTGAAGTGAACATGCACCCGGCGAAGCTGGAAAAGCCGCTGCAACAGGCGATTGCCGCGACCCACACCGGGTACTACACGGTTGATGGCATGACCCAGGGCCTCGGCTGGGAGATGTACCCCTACCCGATCAAAGTGGATGCCCTGGTGGAAGGCAACTCGACACAAATGGCCATGGAGCCCCACAAGGTCAATTGGCTGACACCACCGCAGGCACCCCACGCCGACACGCTGGTGAACAAGACCGGCTCGACCGGTGGCTTTGGGGCGTACGTGGCTTATGTACCGGGTAAAGACCTGGGGGTGGTGATCCTGGCGAACAAAAACTACCCGAATGCCGAACGGGTAAAAGCGGCCCATGCGATCCTGAGTGCGATGGACCAATAGCGTCTGCCCTGTAGGAGCGAGCTTGCTCGCGAAAAACCGTCAAACAACGCGTTCATTCAGGATGCACGCGTCATCGTTGACGACCATCGCGAGCAAGCTCGCTCCTCCAGAAAGCCACAGGTGCTTACATCCCCAACCAGTGCGGCAAGGCCAGGGAGATGAACGGCAGGTAGGTCACCATGATCAGGAACACCAGCAAAATCATCAGCCACGGCAACGCCGCGCGGATGGTCTGCCCCAGGGTCAGCCCGGTCACCGCCGAGGTCACAAACAGATTCAGCCCCACCGGTGGATGCACCAGGCCGATCTCCATGTTGACCACCATCACAATCCCCAGGTGAATCGGGTCGATACCCAGCTTCATCGCAATCGGGAAGAAGATCGGCGCCAGGATCAGCACGATCGCCGACGGCTCCATAAAGCTGCCCGCCACCAACAACACCACGTTGACCATGATCAAAAAGCCAATCGGCGTCAGCCCTTCGGAGATCACCCAAGCAGTGATTTCCTGGGGGATTTGCTCAGTGGTCAGCACGTGAGCAAAGAGCATGGCGTTGGCGATGATAAACATCAGCATGATCGCCAGGCGCCCGGACTCCAGCAGCACCTTGGGGCAATCCTTGATCTTCATGTCCTTGTAGACGAACAGCGCGACAAACGCCGAATACACCGCCGCCACCGCCGCCGCTTCGGTCGGGGTGAACATGCCGCTGTAGATGCCGCCAAGGATGATCACCAATAGCAACAAGCCCCAGAATGCCCGGCGGGCGCAGGTCAGCCACTCGCGAAAGGTCGCCCGAGGCTGGGCCGGCAGCTTCTTGATGCGCGCGACGATGTAGATCGCGACCATCAACATCAAGCCCAGCAGCAGGCCCGGAATCACCCCGGCCATAAACAGCTTGCCTACCGACGTTTCAGTCGCCGCCGAGTACACCACCATCACAATCGACGGCGGAATCAGGATGCCCAGGGTACCGGCGTTGCAGATGATCCCGGCGCCGAATTCCTTCGGATAGCCCGAGCGCACCATGCCCGCCACGGCAATCGAACCCACCGCCGCCACCGTCGCCGGCGACGAGCCTGACAACGCGGCAAACAGCATGCACGCCAACACCGCCGCAATCGCCAACCCGCCACGGATATGCCCCACGCAGGCGTTGGCAAAGTCGATCAACCGTTGCGCCACGCCGCCGGTGGTCATGAACGCACCCGACAACAGGAAGAACGGAATCGCCAGGAAGGTGTAGGCGTCCGAGGTTTCAAACAGCTTGATCGCCAGGGAACTCACCGAGTCCGGGCTGAACATCAGGATCGACACCGCGCCCGACAACCCCAGGGAAATCGCGATGGGCACACCGAGGAACATGAACACAAACAGCAGCAAAAACAGACACAGAACGGCCATCAGTGACGCTCCTCATGGCTGCCGGCCAACTTGCTGGCTTCACCGGCTTCGTCGGCCAGGCCCAGCCCGGTTTGGCGGTGGGTGAAGATGCGGTAGAAAATTTCGAGGTAGCGGATGAACACCAGGGCAAAACCGATGGGCACGATCACCACAATGTCTCCGACGTCGATACCGAACTTGTCGAGGTCTTCGGCGCCGATACCGGCGGTCATCACCGCGCTCAGCCACTTGTAGCTGGCGACCATGAACAACCCGGCGTAAGCCAGGCAGCACAGGCAGGCGAGCATGCCCAGCAGGCGCTGCACACGGCGCGGGGTCAGCTTGACCAGGGCATCCACGCCCAAGTGGCCGGCGGTGCGTACGCCGTAGGAAATGCCGAAGAAAATCAGCCAACCGAACATGGCCTTGGTCAGCGCCACGCTCCAGGTCATGTCCTGGGCCCAGCCCATGGTGTGGTCACCCAGGGCGTTGAAGAAACCGCTGCTCCACGCCCACTTATCAGCAAGGGCAAAGAACAGGGTGTAGATGTTGTTGAGCATGACGTAGACAAAAGTCACCAGGGTCATGGCGGCCAGCAGGATGGCGATAAAGCCTTCCTCCAGGTGCTCCCAGACGCGCCTTAGCGTTTGCATGGCAAAACCTCGCGAAGCGGAGATAGGTGTGTGCAAGGCTTGGAGGTGGGAACCGGATCAAAATGTGGGAGCGGGCTTGCTCGCGAAGGCGGTGTGTCAGTCACCGAATGCATCAGCTGAAAGACTGCATTCGCGAGCAAGCCCGCTCCCACATTTGATCTCGGCGCCCTCCAAATTACTGGTTCGACGCGTCGGCCGCCTTGATCAGGTCAGCGCCGATTTCACCTTCGAACTTCTGCCACACCGGGCGCATGGCTTCGCGCCACAGCTGGCGTTGCTCAGGCGTCAGTTCGATGATTTCGCTGGTCTTGGCGTCGACGATCTTCTGCTTGGCCGACTGGTTCAGCGCTTCGGCCTGCTTGTTCACCTCGACGGTGACTTCAACCATGACCTGGTCGAGGGTGGTGCGCACATCCGGCGGCAGGCCGTTCCAGAACTTGGCGTTGGTGATCACCATGTAGTCGATAAGGCCATGGTTGGATTCGGTGAAGTACTTCTGCACTTCGTTGACCTTCTGGCTTTCATAGTTCGACCAGGTGTTCTCGGTGCCGTTGACGGTGCCGGTCTGCAAGCCTTGGTAAACCTCGGCGAAGCTCATCTTGCGCGGGTTGGCGCGGATCGCCTTGAACTGCTCTTCCAGCACGCTGGAGGCCTGCACGCGGAACTTCAGGCCACGGGCATCCTTGGGCTCACGCAATGCCTTGTTCGATGACAGTTGCTTGAGGCCGTTGTGCCAATAGGCCAGGCCGAGGATGTTTTTGTCTTGCATGGAGGTCAGCAACGCCTTGCCCTGGGCGGCCTGGAAACGGTCCACCGCCGCCAGGTCGTTGAACAGGAACGGCAGGTCGTAGATCTGTACTTGCTTGGTGTACTGCTCAAACTTGGCCAGGGATGGCGCCAGCATCTGCACGTCGCCCAGCAGCAGCGCTTCCATTTCCTTGCCGTCGCCGAACAGCGAGGAGTTCGGGTACACCTCGACTTTCACCCGGCCAGGCAGGCGTTCTTCAGCGAGCTTCTTGAACAGCAATGCGCCCTGACCTTTCGGGGTGTTTTCAGCGACGACGTGGGCGAACTTGATCACAATGGGGTCGGCCGCCTGGGCCAGGCCCGCGGCAAACAAGGTGGCGGCGCAGAACAGCGCCCGAGAAAGCTTGAGCATGGAAAATCACCTTCTTATTGTTGTGTTATAGGGCAAGGTGCCTGATGTCACGCGTATAGAGAATTTCGAATTTTAGATACCTGCGTTCGTCGTGGACGAACGCCGATTTTGCAGACGGCATAGATCCAATGTGGGAGCTGGCTTGCCAGCTCCCACACTTTAGAGTTGTGCAGCCAGCAATCTTTGCGCCCGCAGCAGCACCGGTGCATCCACCATTTGCCCATCCAGTTGATAGGCCCCTGCCCCATGGGCACCGGCGTCCACCACCCGTTTGGCCCACGCCAGGTCTTCGGTGCTGGGGGCCAACGCCTGGTGAATCACCGCCACTTGCTTGGGATGGATACACAGCGCGCCGGCAAAGCCCATTTCATAGGCATGCCGAATCGAGCGGCGCAGGCCTTCGGGGTCGTCGATGGCCGGGTGTACGCCGTCCAGCGGCGCCACCAGCCCGGCAGCGCGGGAGTGCACGATCAAGGCAAGGCGGGCCTGGTCCAAGGCAAATTGCGCTGCCGGGGAGCCGCTGCTCAGGTTCAAGTCCAGCGCCAGGTCAAGGCCGCCGAATGACAAGCGCTCCACCAACGGTGCATGGGCGATTTCCGCCACCGCCAGCAAGCCCCGCGCACTCTCGATAATCGGCCAAATGGCCTTGCCCGTGGCGGCCACCACCGCCACCTGGGCCGCGCTTTCAACCTTGGGCAGCAACACCCCCGCCACCCCGGCGTGGGCCTGACAGAACGCCACATCGGCGAAATGCTCCGGGTGCTCCGGCGCATTGATCCGCACCCACACCCGCGCTTCCGGTGTCGCCTGCAAAAACGCCCCGAGGTTGTCCCGGGCCTGGCGCTTGAGCGGCTCTTCCACCGCGTCTTCAAAATCCACAATCACCGCATCGGCGCCACTGGCCAAGGCCTTGGTAAAACGTTCCGGCCGGCTGCCCGGTACAAACAGCGCAGAGCGCACAAGAGAAGTTGGCATCGCTCAATTCCTTATCAGATAACGCCGCGTGCACGCAGGCTGTCGATGGCTTCAGCGGAGTAACCCAACTGGTCCAGAATTGCCTGGCTGTGCTGCCCCAGCCCCGGCACCGCGTCCATGCGCGGGGTAAACGCGGCATTGCGCGCCGGCGGCAGCAACGACGGCAACTTGCCCGCCGGGCTGTCGACTTCGCGCCAGCTATCGCGGGCTTTAAGCTGCGGGTGTTCCCACACGCCTTGCATATCGTTGACCCGGGCGCTGGCGATTTGCGCGTCTTCCAGGCGTTGGATCACGGCCTCGGCACTCATCTGCGCGAAGCGGTTGACGATGATCTGGCGCAGCACGTCGCGGTTTTCTGAGCGTTTGAAGTTGGCCGAGAAACGCTCGTCGGTGGCCAGCTCTGGCGTGAGCAGCACCTTGTCGCAAAACGCCGCCCACTCCCGTTCGTTCTGCAAACCCAGCATCACCGTGCCGCCGTCGCCGGTGGGAAACGGCCCGTAGGGGTAAATCGTCGAATGCGCCGCACCCGCGCGCGGTGGCTGGGGAGCGCCGTCGAAGGCGTAATACATCGGGTAGCCCATCCACTCCACCAGGCTTTCCAGCATGCTGACGTCAATGCGACTGCCCTGCCCGGTCTTGCTCCGCAGCAGCAGCGCCGAGAGGATGCCGCTGTAGGCATACATCCCGGCGGAGATATCGGCGATGGAACAACCGGCCTTGGCCATCTGATCCTCGCCCGGGCCGCCGGTAACCGAGAGAAAGCCGCCTTCACTCTGGATCAGCAGGTCGTAGGCTTTCTTTTTCTCGTAAGGCCCACCCTCACCGTAGCCGGAGATGTCGCAGACGATCAGCCGCGGGAAGCGCTCATGCAGCGCTTCGAATGACAAGCCCATGCGCGCCGCGGCGCCCGGTGCCAGGTTCTGCACCAGCACGTCGGCGTCGGCCAGCAGGGTTTCCAGGATGTCCCCGGCATCGTCGTGCTTAAGGTCCAGGGTCAGGCTTTCCTTGGAGCGGTTGGTCCACACAAAATGCGACGCCAGGCCGCGCACGCGCTCGTCGTAGCCTCGGGCAAAGTCACCGGCGCCCGGGCGTTCGATCTTGATCACACGGGCGCCCAGGTCGGCCAACTGGCGGGTGCAAAACGGTGCGGCAATCGCGTGTTCCAGGCTGACGACGGTGATGCCGTCCAGCGGTCGTTGATTAGCTGTCATGACGACTCCTTAAAGCCAGTGAGCCAGGGACGTGGCGTTGCGTAGGTCCCAGACCTTTTCGATCAGCCCGGTGGTTTGCGCGGGCGTGCGGGCGCCGCTGAATTGGGTCAGGCGCTGGAATTTGTCGGCCAGCTCTGCACGGTTCAGGGTGTTGCCGGGATCGCCCTTGGGTTCATCAATGGCGCCGTGCAGCACGCGACCGTCGACCGTGGTGACAATCACCCGGCCCAGCCAGCGCTGGGGATAGGCCCCGTCGACCTCGGCGTCGAGTGTCATGCTGACCTTGTCGCGAAATGCCGATACGGCAGGATCGGTGAGCGCCCGTTCATGAAACTCGGTCAGCCCGGCCTTGCCATGCACGGCAATCAACCCCAGCACGGTGCCCATGGAAAACTTGGCCTGGTGCACGGTCTGCGGCAGCGTTACCCGGCCCAATACGTCGATGGCGCCTTGATGAACGCGGGTTTCCACACGGGTGATGTGCTCATGGCTGATGCCCTCGCGCTGCATCAGGTCCAGCAGCGCATCGGCGGCCGGATGGGTGTGGCGGCACGAAGCGTGGAACTTGAACGAGGTTTCCAGCAGCGCCCAACGGCTGCCGAGGCGATCCGACAGTTTGCTTGGGTCTGCATCGCTGGACATGCCCGCCGCCATCCCCTGATCACCTTCCAGAATATTGCGCGCACCGGTCAGCCCATCCGCCGTCAAATACGCTGCCAACAAACCGTCGGCGGCCGCCTTGGCGGTGTGCAGTTGCTTGGAGTCGGCGGCATCCCGCAGGAACTCCCAAAGACCGGCTGCCTGAGTGCCGGCACTGCCCAGCAAATTGATGAATTGCTCTTGATTGAAGTCGAGCAATTTACCCACCGCGACAGCCGCCGCGAGGGTGCCGACGGTGGCCGTGGTGTGGAAGATCCGGTAGTGGGAACGGCCCATGAATTCGCCGATGCGAATCCCGGCCTCGTAACCGGCCACTGAAGCCAACAGCAGCTCACGACCGGACTTGCCAAGGTCTTGCGCTGCCGCGAAGGCAGCCGGAAAGACCACGGTAGCCGGGTGCAAGACTGAGCTGTTGTGCAGATCATCCTGCTCCACCAGGTGCGACGACGCGCCGTTCACCAGTGCGGCGAAATACGCACTGCTGCTGCCGTTGACGATGATCTGCGCCGGGCCATTGGCCGGGCCCATCGCGCGGGCATAACGCTCGAACAGCGGAATCGGATGCGCACCTTTGCTGGCCAGCGCCGAGGCGAGCCAATCGAGGAACAGGTCTTCGGTGCGGGCGAGTACGTTGTCCGGCAATTGCTCGTAACTCAACTCGGCGAGGAACCGGCACAGCGCTTGGGTATGGCTCATGGTCGGGCCCTCAGAAGCTGCGTGGCAGTTCGAGCAAATGCTCGGCCACGTAGGACAGGATCAGGTTGGTGGAAATCGGCGCGACTTGGTACAGGCGGGTCTCGCGGAACTTGCGCTCCACGTCGTATTCACAGGCAAACCCGAAGCCGCCGTGGGTTTGCAGACAGGCGTTAGCGGCTTCCCAGGAAGCCTTGGCCGCCAGGTACTTGGCCATGTTCGCGCTGGCCCCGGCGTTGGCGCCGCTGTCGTATTCCTCACAGGCACGCCAGCGCATCAAGTCGGCCGCTTCGATCTCGATATGCGCTTCGGCAATCGGGAACTGCACGCCCTGGTTCTGCCCGATGGGCCGGCCAAACACCACGCGGTCGCGGGCATAGGCGCTGGCCTTCTCGATGAACCAGCGGCCGTCGCCAATGCATTCGGCGGCAATCAGGGTGCGTTCGGCATTCAGGCCGTCGAGGATGTAGCGGAAACCCTTGCCCTCCTCGCCGATCAGGCTGTCCAGCGGCAACTCCAGGTTGTCGAAGAACAGCTCGTTGGTTTCGTGATTGACCATGTTGGCGATGGGCTGCACGGTCAGGCCATTGCCGATGGCTTCCCGCAGGTCCACCAGGAAGATCGACATGCCTTCGGATTTTTTCTTCACCTCCGCCAGCGGCGTGGTGCGGGCCAGCAGGATCATCAGGTCGGAATGCTGCACCCGCGAGATCCAGACTTTCTGGCCGTTGACCACGTACTTGTCGCCGCGCTTGACGGCGGTGGTCTTGATCTTCGTGGTGTCAGTGCCGGTGGTGGGCTCGGTCACGGCCATCGACTGCAGGCGCAGTTCGCCACTGGCGAGCTTGGGCAGGTAGAAACTTTTCTGCGCTTCGCTGCCGTGGCGCAGCAAGGTGAACATGTTGTACATCTGGCCATGGACGGTGCCGGAGTTGCCGCCGCAGCGGTTCACTTCTTCCAGGATCACC
Source organism: Pseudomonas sp. LBUM1641 (assembly GCF_059716235.1). Lineage (NCBI taxonomy): Bacteria > Pseudomonadati > Pseudomonadota > Gammaproteobacteria > Pseudomonadales > Pseudomonadaceae > Pseudomonas > Pseudomonas sp. LBUM1641. Next base: position 3,313,035 of record NZ_CP166815.1, on the reverse strand, counting down.
GAGGCTTGCGCCAACCCGAGGCCGGAGCCGCCGTATTCTTCGGGGATCATTGCCGACAGCCAGCCGGCGTCGGTCAAGGCTTTGACGAACGCTTGCGGGAAGCCCTTTTCTTCATCGACCTTGCGCCAGTAGGCGGCGTCGAATTCGGCACACAGTGCGCGGACGCCTTCGCGGATAGCATTCAGTTCTTCGTTGTCATTCGGGTTCATTAACGGCTCTCCGCCTGTTGTTCTTGGAGGTTTATTCGAAATGCAGTTCGGCGCGTTGGGCCAGGCCGTCAGCGTTGCCCGCCCACAGTTCAGCGACGCCCGGCGCGGTGACGCACCCACCGACTTCAAAGGGTTGCGGGGCAATCAATGGCCGCACGCCGCGATAAGAAAAACGGCGCAACGTGGCCGCCGGATTTGCGCGGCAAAACGCGCGCAGGCTCAAGGTGGCGATCAGCGGCCCGTGCACCACCAGCCCCGAATACCCTTCGGTGCCGGTGACATAGGGATAGTCGTAGTGAATGCGGTGGCCGTTGAAGGTCACGGCGCTGTAGCGGAACAGCAGGGTTGGCGTCGGGTCGACCGCTTCGTGCCAGTCGCCTTCGGGTAATACATCACCACTGCCCTGCTTGGGCGGCGTCGGTTCGCGATAGACGATGTCCTGTTCCTCGCGGATGGCCAGGCGGCCGTCCTGGGAGTAGTCGTGGCGCACGGTGACGAACAGCAACGAGCCGGTGCGGCCGGTTTTTTCTTCCACTTGGGTGATGGTCGAGACGCGGGTGGCGGACTCACCGGCACGCAACCCATGGAAAAACTCGATACGCCCGCCGGCCCACATGCGATTGCGGCTATCCGCCGGCGGCAGAAACCCGCCACGGGCCGGATGGCCGTCACCGCCCAGCGCGGATTCAGGTAGCGGGTCCTGGAAAAAACACCATTGCCACAAAGGCGGAACCGCTTCGCCATCTGCCGGTACCGCTTCGCCAAAGGTGGCGGCGATGCGTTTGAGCAGGTTGTGGCTCAAGTGGTCGTGGGCTGTTTCGCTACGGCCGATCCAGTCTGTGGCGCTCATCAGGTGCATGTCCTCGGGCAGGGAATCTGAGCCGGATCATGCTGGGCCTTGGCCGTTCTGAGAATTTGCATTTCAATAAAGCAGCGTTCGGCTATGCTGAACGCCGCTGACCTGTCCGAACAGAACACAGCCTCCAACTTGATCAGGAGGCTTTCTGTGGCGAGGGGGCTTGTCCCCCGTTGGAGTGCGAAGCGCTCCCGCTTTTTTTGGGCCCGCTACGCAGGCCAACGGGGGACAAGCCCCCTCGCCACAAGAGTTCGTCCACCTGGAGCCTTCCATGCACTTTGATCTGGCTGACTTACGCCTGTTTATCCATATCGCCGAATCCCCCAGCCTGACCCAGGGCGCCAAGCGCGCGTTCCTCTCGCCGGCCGCCGCCAGTGCGCGGATCAAGGCCCTGGAAGGCCAGCTCGACACACGCCTGCTGTACCGCGACAGCCGTGGCGTGGAAATCACCCCGGCGGGCGAACGCCTGTTGCACCACGCGCGGTTGATCATGCGCCAAGTGGATTACCTGAAGAGTGAGTTCACCCAATACGGCATCGATTCGGCCGGGCATATCCGCATTTTTGCCAACACCACCGCCGTGACCGAGTTTCTCCCGGAAGTGCTGGCTGGCTTTCTTTCAGCGCGTCCTGGCGTCACCGTGGACCTTCAGGAGCGGCTGTCACGAGACATCGTGCGTGGCGTGCTCGACGGCACCAGCGACATGGGCATCATCGCCGGGCCCGTGGAAGCGTCGGGGTTGCAGGTGCTGCATTTCAGCACCGACCACCTGGTGCTGACGGTACCCGTGGGGCATCCGCTGGCGAGCCTGCCTTCGGTGACGCTGGAGCAAACCCTGGCCTACCAGCATATCGGGTTGCATGACGGCAGCACGTTGTTGAGTTTCCTGCGTGAGCATGTGGAACGGCTGGGCAAGCACCTGTCGCTGCGGATCCAGATGTCGAGTTTCGAGGCGATCTGCCGGATGGTCGAGGCTGGCGTCGGGATCGGCATCATTCCAGAGTCGGCGGCGGTGCGCCACAGCCGGACCATGCAGTTGGTGACGGTCAAGCTGGATGAGGTTTGGGCGGTACGCGAGCGCAGTATTCTGGTGCGGGAACTGGAGGCGTTGCCCGGCACCATTCGTGCGTTGATAGCCACGTTGATGCCGGAGACGGTCAGTTAAGGGTGATGTTGCGCTGGCTGCCATTGGCAACGTTGATATGGGACAGGCGGCCTTGTTCATCGAACAGCAGCCAGTCATCGCCCTGTTGACGCACATTGGCGTCATCGAGTGGCCACGTCCAAGCAGCACAGAGACGGTCGCTGGCGCGGTGAATCATATGCCAACGGCTCTGGTTGTCAGCGACGGCATAATGGAACAGCAACCACTCGGGCTCCAGATGGACGCTCACCGGGTATTCCTCGATCAGTTCGGCCGCGGCGCCCGGCAAACGATAGCCCCGGTGATTACCGGCAACGTTGACCACCAGAATCAGTTCCTCGGCGTACAGGTCCTTGATCCAGCACTCGGTGATCAGGCTGACCGCGCAAAGCAACTGGTTGTGGTCCGGAGTGATTGCCGGCACAACCTCGCGCCCCATCAGGCGCCGCTCCGGCAACCGGTAATGCCAGCGCTCGATGCCCACCCCCGGCACAGAAAAAAGCCATAAGTATTCGTTGCACTCATCGCTCTGCAGCCGATGGACCCGGCCAGGCAGATCACTCACGTGCCACAGGGTCGCAAACCCTCGATCAACATCCACCACCCGCATCTGTTTCTCACGGCCGATACTCCAGGCGGTGCCATCGAAGACTTTGGCAAACACGTCCACTACCAGCACCCCAAGGTCCGTAGCGGTACGATTGACCAGGTCCAACTTGCTGATCCGCCAGGCGTCATTGCGCCGAATCAGCACCAGCGCCACTTGCCGGCCGTGGGCCAGGACGATCTCCTGCGCCGGCACGGCGAAGTGGAACAGCGTGTTGCCAAACTCATCAATTACCACCGCGCCAGCTTCCCCGAGAGCCAACAGGTAGCGGCTATCTTCAAGCGCAACCGCATCGTGGATCCCTCGATTGCCTCGGGTTGGCACCCACCACTCCTGGGTCTTGCCTGCCTGGCTCAGGGGGACGACAGCAGAGCGCTTCAACGCCTGGCCGGGCAGGTCCGCCAAGAGCAGTTTGTCCTTACTCATTTTCACCAGCGCCTGCAACTGCTGGTGGGTCAAGCCACCCTCGCCGCCGAGCTGGTCCGCCACGATCGCATGCACCGTCGCCCCTGTGAGCCAGGCCAGCGCACCCGCCTCGGCCTTATGGGCCAACAGCGCCTGGGCAAGGGCCGCGCGTTCACGGCCGCGCTGCGGATCATTGCGCAATTGCTCGACCCACGGCCCGTAGGCATGCAGCGTCTCAGGCAGCAAGATGGCGCGCTTGACCAGCGCATCAATTGCCAACCGCCCGCCTGCCGCTTCGGCATTCAGCAGCCATTGCGCCGCTCGCCCACGCTCGGCAGGCAAACTCCAGATCACGTCCACGGCTTGCAACCACAGGCCTTTTTCGGTCAGCGATTGCGCCCATTCAAGACGCAAGCGGTTGGCGCTTTCAGGCGACTTGGCCTGGAGTGCCAACACCGCATCACCGAACGCGTTATCCCGGCGCGCTACCGACAATGCCTGCTCCCACTGCTCTGCCAGGCACAGCAAGCGCACGATCACGGCAGCGGGCATGTCCCAGGCAAGGGCAAGGTCGGCGGCCTGCTGATAGCGACCGTGTTTTTCCAGGTAATCGAGCGCTTCCTGGCGCACTTTCAGCAGTTCCGCCAGCACAAACACCGCTTCCTCGATGCGCCCTTCACGGTCCAGTCGCGTGAAAGTCTGACGGTAGATCTGCCGCAAGTGGGCCTCCAGGCCCTCCTCGAACAGCATCGCGCGCCGGGGCCCGCTTTGCTCGCTCAGGCGCAGGTCCTGCCGGCGCTCCGGGGTGCCGAACATCTGCTCGCTACTGCCCTGCTCGCCGCCCAGCGGGATGGCGTGGCGCAGGGCTTCGGCAAAGTCGCCGTCTTCGAACATCTCCAGCATGCGTTGCATATAGGCGGCCTGACGCTTGCCGTACAACGCCGAAAGCTTTGAATGCTGGGTCAGGCGGGTCAACCAGCGGCGCCAGGCGGCAGGCTTGTGCCCCACCGGCGTGGCACGCGGTGCGATACCTTGGGCCGCTTTTGCTGGGGGCGGCGCCGCCACGCCAGGCGAGTCACGACGCAAAAACTTGTTCAAGCCCATCAGCAGCGCGGTAAACACAATCGCGCCCACCAGCGTGCCCAGTATCACCCCGCTGAAGTCCTCGCGGACGGGGGGCGGCAACGGAGAGAAAGCCTGCTGCTTGCCATAGCTGGCCATCCAGATCAGTGCCCCCACCAAGGCAAAGGTGGCGCCGAGTTTCAAGGCGGGAAACGAGACAGGCTCCGCGGGATTCCAGGCGCTTTTGCCGGGAGCCGTGGCTCTGGAGGCAGGCTGTTGGGGAGCGGCGCGCTGACGTTCAATCAAGGCCTGCATGACCCCTTCCCGCTCCGGACTGACTGCCCCCAACGGCCCGCCGATGATGGTCCGCACGTCGGTGACCCGCGCCTCCAACACCGGCTCGGCCAGGGTGGCATTGCAGTCGTAGGTGTCGAGCAGCGCGTAGCCGCTGATATCCAGCCACTGCCCCGGCGACAACGCCTGGGCATCGCGCAACAGTAAGGCCTGCACCTGACTGCCACGCACCAGCCACACATCCGCCGCCGGCAGGGTGTGCAGTTCTTCCGGGGCCAGCAGCGCCGAACACAAACCTGCACCCTGGCGAATCAGCGGCCAACCCGCGAGGGTTTCGCATTGCACCGACAATGCAGTGCAGAAGCGCAACAAGTCACCTTCGGCAAACCGGTAGGCAACGGCACCTAACTGCCAGTGTTCGAGGATCAAGCGTTCGCGCTCTGACTCGTCGAAGCGTTCACAGGAGAACCACAGCCCTTCAATCTGTTGGTGGCCGGCCAGTACCGGGCGGCGAATCAACGCCTCATTGCGCTCAAGCATCGCCGCCTTCCTTGGTGTGTTCGGGCTCTTTGTCGCATGTGACCTGCAGGCGCAAGTCACTCGACGCCACGTGATACACCAGCAGTTCGCGGGAGTTGGTGAGGACCGCAAGCAGACCACTCATGGGGCAAAAGCTGTACCGGGAAATAACATCCGAGGTGGTGAAAAGCAGTTTCTGCTGCCCGTTGCTGTAAAGGCCGATAGCGCGCTGGCCGGCGTTGACCAGCAGCAGTGACGGTTGGTCCTTGCCCACGTCCAGCAGCAAGCCGATGGCTTTCCAGCCAGAGGCCAGGTCGATGTATTCCTTGATGACCGGCACAGTTTTGGGAGTGATCACCTGCCAGCTTTCATTCCCGCCCTTGGACGTGAGCAGCGCGCAGCCGCCGAAATGATGCCGCCACAACGAGTTGCCGGCAAACAGCACCTGGCTCACGCCTTCTGCCACACTCAGCGCGTAACTCTCAGTCCTGGCCTGATCTGCCGCCGCCGACTGTGCAAACAATCGCCCGCCGGCTTTACGGACGTAGGCCAGGGTAAATTGATCGACCTTGGCCAGGCCCAGCACGCCGCTGGCAAGTTCATGGGTCTGGCGCGGCTTTGAACGGTCCACCGCCTTGGCCCGGTCCGATTCCCAGTAAGCCAGCCGGCCCTGGCTATCGAGCAGGTAAACGCGCTCGGCGTTAGGATTGCGCAGCCAGGCGGCAGGCAAAAACGTTGCGGTACCCGGCGGCAGCAGCAGTTGTTCGCGACTTGGTTTTTTTACCGGGGCCAGGCCGGGAATATTCCAGAAAGCCAAGGCCTCCTCGCTGCTCAACACCGCGCCGAGTTCGCGACTCAGGAAGGTCACCGCCAGCGCATGCTGGTAAGAGGACCAGAGTTGAGTGCGTACACCCAAGGGCTTTTTCTGATTCGGCGACGGCAGCTTGATCACCGCCATCCCGGGCTGATCCAGCAGACGCAGGGCCACATAGTTGCCGGCACCGGAAATCACCGGCGGCAACGTCAGGGCCACCCGAGGCACCTGCGCGTTGAGCACTGGCGCCTCTGCCGCTTCACCCTCGAAGCGGCCCTTGAGCAGTTGCAAGGCTTGGCGCTCATCCGGCATCGGTAATTTCACCTGCCGTGTACCACCAGCCCGCAACTCAAACGACAGGCTTTGCCCGTCAAGACTGCGTTGCACATGGGCCCGGTGGGTGCAGCACGCCGGTACAGCCTCAGGCAGACGCTGGCCGACAAGCCAGCATTCGCCGACGGTCTGCGGCTGTTCGGCCATCCAGTCACGCCAGGCCTGCCCGTGCTGTTCACTGACCACTTCATAGGTCCGGGCGTTCAGCAGTTGCTTGAGGTTCGACGCAGCGCCCAGCTCATACAACGCCGGTTCACGCTGCAGAATACCCCAGCGCAACTCGGCCCCGGCCTCCGCCGCACGGCGCGCCAGCAGGATCAACAGCGCCAGATGTACCAGGCGGGCCGCGCCCAACTGCAAGGGGCCCGCGTCGAACAGCACGACCATCAACCGATTGGCTTCCCGTGCCCGATACTGCGGCGCCAAGAACATATGCTCACCGACCGCCGCCCGACGCAGGAACTCATCGGGCACTTCCTCAGCCAACAACCACTCGCTGGACAGCAAGCGCTCATAGGGCCCACGACGTTGCAAATCACCCAGCCCATCGGGCTCCGGCACACCACCTTGTTGCCGGCCACGCAGCGGGCCGAGCAGTGGATTGAGCCGGCCCAGCAGGTCGGCGAACAGCGGCAAGTGGTCCGGAGCAAACCATTCCAGCCATTGGCTCCAGGGTTGCAGCGAGTCTGGCAGTTGCATCAGTGGCCCACCCAATAAGCGGCAATCCGCTGTAAATGTTCAGGCGTCAGCGGCAATTGGCGGTCCAGCGGAATCACCGCCTGGGGGCTGCGCCACACTAACAAGGGAGCACGTTTGAAACCCACGGCGAGTGCCTGGCCCAGCACATCCGCCGGCACGTCCGGCTCCCAACTGGTGGGCAACCACAACCCCGGCGCGCCGTCCTCGGGAGCGGCGTATTCGACGCCGTCGACCCACGGCAAATCGTCGGCCACGCCGGACACCACCAACACGTGCGCATTGGCGGTGGCTTGCAGGCGCGCGGCCTGTTCGGCGGGGATCAGCAACAGCCGCGCATGCAAGCGCCGCGCAGCCTCGCCCCAGGCCACGGCAGCACGCGGTTCAGCGGGCGAGCGGCGTGAGCGCCAGCCCCAGGTGTGAGCCGCAACCGTCATGCTATGGGCGTCAGCAGATGGGTCAGTTTCTCCCGCGCCTGCTGCAGCGACTCCGGCATGGTCTGGCTATTGAAGTTGGCGTCGATCTCTCGCAGCAGGCTTTCCAGCACCGGGCTCGCCGGTGGTTCGCTGCGGTTCAGGTAGTCTTCAGCCGTTTCCAGCAAGCGATTGAGCCGCGACATCGGCTGCAAGGTCGCCTCCTCCACCGCGCTGAACAGATGGCTGTTGCTGGAAGCGGCGAACAGGTCCCGCAGGACCTCGCGGCCATGCTGCTGGGTTTCCTTGGTCGGCAACACATACAGCAACGGCCACAAATCCGCTTCGCTCGCCTCAAGCCGGCCACCGAGCAAGGCCGCCGCCGCGATCAGGCGCTGGGATTTGACGATGCGCCGGTCCGACAACGCAATACCGGCTTCCCGAAGGCGGCGAATCGCCTGGGCGAGTGCCGGGCGCACGAGGGTCAGGTCAACGTTTTTCAGCGCCTGGCCGAGGGTGTCCAGTTGAGTCAGCCCGAGTAACTGCTGGACCGGCCGTTGCTCGGACTGCCAACCACCGGCCAGCATGGCTTCCAGTTGGTTGTCCGGCACCGACTCGACAAACAGGTGCAGCAGGAAACGGTCACCGAAGGCCGCCAAGGCCTCGTCGTCCGGCAGGCCGTTGGCGGCGCCCACACAGACGCGCAACGGGCAATGAATTTGCGTATGGCCACGGCGGAAGCGGCGTTCGTTGAGTACGCCCAACAAGGTGTTGAGGATCGCCGTAGAGCCCAGGAATACTTCATCGAGAAACACGATATCGGCTTCCGGCAGCATGCCGCTGACGTCGGTTTCGACCGTGCCTTCCCGGAGTTTTTTCAGGTCTACCGCGCCGAACAGTTCCGACGGTTCGGTAAAACGCCCGAGCAGGTACTCGAAATAGCGCCCGCCCATGGACTGCGCCACTCGCCGCACGACCGCGCTTTTGGCGGTGCCGGGCGGACCGACAACGAGGATGTGTTCCTGGGCGACGGCGGCCAACACAATTAGCTCGGCCAATTGTTCACGCCCCACCAACCCTTCAGTCGCCGCGCGGACGGCATGGCGAATTTGTGCGGCAGCGCTCTGCAATGAAGCGATCATGGGTGTCTTCCCTGAAACCAAAGCGGGGAATCTTGCCTGAGGCTAAGGTATTAGCAAAGTATTGTTACATCATCAGGAGAAGGAGTTTTCCATGCAGCTCGACGGTTCCTGCCATTGCGGCGCGGTTACGTTCAGTCTTGAGAGTGCTCATCCCTACCCCTATCAGCGATGCTATTGCTCGATTTGCCGCAAGACCCAAGGGGGTGGCGGGTATGCGATCAATCTTGGGGGGGATGCCAAGAGCCTGAGGGTGCGGGGGCGCAAGTTGATTTCGATTTATCACGCGCGGATGAAGGGGCCGGGGGATAGTCGGGCGCATGCGAGTACGGCTGAGCGGCATTTCTGTTCGCAGTGTGGGTCGGGGTTGTGGTTGTTCAGTCCGGAGTGGCCGGCGTTGATTCATCCGTTTGCTTCGGCGATTGATACGCCGTTGCCGGTGCCGCCGGAGCATACGCATTTGATGTTGGGGTCGAAGGCGCCTTGGGTTGAGGTGAGTGTTCGGCCGGGGGATCTGGAGTTTGAGGAGTATCCGCAGGAGTCGATTGCCCAGTGGCATGGGCGGTTGGGCCTGGGCTGATGGGTGTATATCCGTTGTTGCGGTAACGGCTGATATTGGTTCCGCTCTTACAGCGGCTCACTTTTGAACAGCGCAAAAGTAAGCAAAACGCTCTTGCCCCACCACTCGGCACCTCGCTTGGGCTCGGTGTGCCCGCACTCCGGCAGCACGAAGCGGGCCGCCGCGACGGGGCGTCCCTGCCCCGTCGCGGCTAAACCGGCGTCCTGCCGGTTTACCCGCTCCGTACTGCCTACGTTCGGCCAGCGTGGTTTAACGGGGCGCCTAAGATCAAGATCAAAAGCAGATCAAGGGCACAGCGGCCTACAGGCCGGCTTGAGTGTTAAGAGCGAAAGCAAAGCTGCTTTTCTGTAGGAGCGAGCTTGCTCGCGAAAAACCTGAGGGCGCCGCGTTGAATCAGGATGCCAACGTCATCGTTAACGACCTTCGCGAGCAAGCCCGCTCCCACATTTGGACCGTGCCCGCTTTAGCTTCTGATTTGGCTGTTGCTTCACCACACTCAAGCCGGCCGGTAGGCCGCTGTGCTCTTGCTTTTGATCTGCTTTTGATCTTGATCTGCAGGCCCCGTCAACCACGATGGCCGCAAGCAGGCACGGTGGAGCGGGTAAATCGGCAGGGAAGCCGATTTAGCCGCGCCGGGCCATGGATGGCCCGTCGCGGCGGCCCGCGGAACCGGGCCGGAGTGCGGGCATGCCGAGCCTAGGCGAGGCACCGAGTGGTGGGGCAAAGACCTTTTGGTTACTTTTGGCTGGGCCGGCATTCCGGGCGTTTGCCAAAAGTGACCCGCTGTAAGAGCGGAACCATAAGCCGCCGTTACCGCAGCAACGGATATGTACACCAAATCAAACAGCCGCCAAAGACGGCTCCAACTGCCGCTGAGCCAACCAAATCTCCTCCTGCAACCACCGCGCAAACACCTGCAACTGCGGCGTATCCGTCTGCTCCGGCCGGGTCACCAACCAATACGACTGATGCCCCTCCACATGCACATTCAACACCTGCGTCAACTGCCCACTGGCCAACTCCGAAGCCACCATATGCCAATCCGCAATGGTAATCCCCAACCCATCGATCGCCGCCCGAATCGCCAAATCCAGCAGGTCAAACTCATACCCACCCTCGATATCAACCCCACCGATCCGCGCCGCATCCAGCCAGTGCTTCCACGTCAGATACCGCTGATCCTCCCGCGCCAACACATGCAGCAACGTCATGCGATTCAGATCAATCCCGTCACTCCACTCCCGGGCATACAACGACGGCGCACACACCGCGATATGCCGCTCCTGAATCAACAACGAGCTGTCCAACCCATCCCACTCCCCATCGCCAAACCGAATAGCACAATCGAGGGTGCTGGTCTCCGCCAGGCTGTCCTGCAACCGCGTGGTAATGCTCAGCTCCAACTCCGGATGCTGCTCACGCAAACGCCCCAACCGCGGCATCAACCAACGATTGGTAAAGGTCGGCGGCGCGTTGATGTGCAAGCGATTGGCATGGGACTTCTGCTGGATACTGCGCACCGTCAGCTCGATCTTGTCGAACGACTGGTGCAACGCCCGCAGCAACACACGCCCGGCACTGGTCAACTCCAGGTGGTGGTGGCGACGCTCCAGCAGCGCCTCGCCCAACTGTTCTTCAAGCTGGCGCACCTGGCGGCTGACCGCACTCTGCGTCACGTTCAACAGCTCGGCAGCCCGGGTAAAACTGCCGGTGCTGCCGGCGACTTCGAAAGCTTTAAGGGCGTTGAGACCGGGCATTTTGCGTTTCATGGACGACACTCGGGAGCACAGGGGAAATAACCCGCACAACATACCTTTTTGTATCGGGTCAGCGGTAGCGCCCTGGGTTGACGGAGAATTAATCGCCCCAGGCACCGAACGTGTCGTTTATCGATGTATCCCGTCGCTCACGAACAAATACCATGCGAATAACGCATGCACACTAAGACAATTAAGCATTGGTCGCCGCCAAACGATAAACGTTAGTCTGCCGATGTACTTCTTGTCACTTCGCCTCTCTCGTTCGCGATTAACTTATCGAGTCATCGCCATGTCCAGCGCATCCGTTTCATCCCGGCGAAGTATTGGCTTGCTGGCACTGGTGTTTACCGCGTGCAATGCCACCACCCACGGTTTCAGTGTGTTCCTGTATTCGGCGCTGTTGCCGCAGATCCGCCTGGCGTTTGAACTCAGTTACAGCCAGGCCGCGTTGATTGCCGCGCTGTTGCAGTTGTTCTACATGGGCGCCTCAATTGCCAGCGGCCTGGCCGCAGCGTGGATCAGCCCGCACAATATGGTGCGCCTGACCATCGTCCTCAGCCCCGCCCTGCTGGCCCTGACCGTCGCTACGCCGTGGGTGTTGCCGTTTGCGTTGTGCCTGGCGCTGGTGTCGGCCTGCGCGGTATCGAACTGGAACGCGATTTCCGCTCTGGCCCAGGAGGTGATCCCGGCCACTCACCGCAGCCGCGTGCTGGGGCTGGCGTCGTCGGGGTCGGCGTTTGCGCTGTGTTTGAACGGATTGTTGATCGCGCTGCTGCAGGGCTTGTCCCTGCGGCAGTTCTGGCTGATCTGTGCCGGGTTGACGCTGGTTGTCACGCTGCTGACCTTATGGACATTGGCCCCGCTCAAGGAGCCGGCACCTCGCGAGGCCAAGGCGCCCGCGCTGAGTCAGGTGCTGCGCCAATGGCTGAACCTGTGTGTGGCGCAGCCGGTGGCGATGCAGATCGTGTTGCTCAGCGCGTTTATCGGCGTCATCAGCGGGCCGTTCCTGAACTTCCTGTCGGCATTTGTCAGCGAGCAATTGCAGGCCAGCGCCTCCGTCACCGGGTCGATGTGGACGCTGATCGGCATCGGCGGGGTCATCGGCGGCTTGCTGCTGGGCACGCTGGCAGACCGTTGGGGGGCGTTGCGGGTGATGGCCCTGAGTATCGGCCCGTTTGGCCTCAGTATGCTTGGCTTGCTCGGGCATCCCAGCCTGTTGCTGAGCTGGCTGGCAGCCGGGCTGTTCGCGCTGTTTTATTTCCCGTGCTGGGGCTTGATGGCCGCCTACGTCGGCGCCCGGCTCAACCCCGTGCACAGCCTGCAAGTGGTGAGCCTGAGCATGGTCAGCTACGGCCTCGCCAGTGCCACCGCGAATGCCCTGTCCGGCTGGCTGCTGCAAGTCACCGGGGAGTTTGCGGTGGTGCACGGCTGGATCGCGGCCTGGGTGCTGGCCAGCCTGTTATTGCTGAAGCGCATGGCCCATCGACACACCCGCGAAGCGCTGGCCGCCCAGATGCCCTGAGTGGCCCAATTGCCGGCGCAGAATCTCCACCAGTGCGTCCACTTCCGGCACCTGGCAACCGGCTGAGCGCCAGAACATCAGGCGCGCCGGCGCAATCGGCGGGAAGCCCTGGCGCTCGTCCAGGATCTGCCAGTCGGGCGGCACCAAGCGACGGGCCATCACGCCGACCGACAGCCCCTGCTCGATCGCAATCGCAATGCCCCGCGGACTCTGGCTGGTATAAACCACCTGCCACGAGCGCCCGGACTGGGCCAGCGCCTGCACCGCATTCGCACGAAACGCACAGCCCTCGGCATACACCGCCAGCGGCACCGACTGGCGCCCCACGCAACTCCAGCTGGGCGCCGCCACCCACACCAGCGGCTCGTCGCACAGGTATTCGCCGGCCTGCAAACCGGCGTGTTCCACCCCCAGCACCAGGTCCAACTCGCCCCGTTGCAGGCGCCCCACCAGGGCCGTGGACATCTCGCAGCACACGTCGGGCCGTACCTGGGCGAACTGCGTCTGGAAGTCCTTGAGCATCCCGCCCAGGCAATACTCGGCGTAGTCCTCGGGCATGCCGAGGTGGATGCACACCTGTTCATTGGGCAATTGCGCGGCGCTGACGGCCTCGCTGTGCAGCTTGAGGATCTGCCGGGCGTAGATCAAAAAGGTTTCGCCACCGGGGGTCAGGCCTACCGAGCGACTGGTGCGGCGGATCAGCGGCGTGCCGACGATGTCCTCCAGCCGTTGCAGGCTCTGGCTGACGGTGGATTGGGTCTTGTGCAGGCGCTCGGCGGCGGCCGAGAAACCCTGGCACTCGATAATTGCCACAAACACTTTAAGCAGGGTGCCATCCAGTTCGCCCGACATAACTATCGCCCTCGCCGATGGATTCGATCACAACTTGTAATTTCCACTTTGCACCTCGTTCAGCAACTATCGGTTCAGCCAAAAAACACCAACTGATAGTTCCGGGAGTCTTGCATGAGCCTTCAACTTGCTGACGCTGAAGTGGGCGATATCAGCGACATTATTAATACCGAGCTGTATCCCATACATGATTCGGGCCATGTTCAATTGCAGGCACTGATCGAACACGCCCGGGCCGAACTGGCCGAAGACGGTTGCTGCCTGCTGAAGAACTTCCTGCGCCCCGCCGCGCTGGAACAGGCACGCCTGGAAGGCCTGGCGCTGTCGGGCAAGACGTTCTATTCGGTGCGCAAGGTCAATGCCTACTTCACCGAAGATGACGCTTCCCTGCCCCAGGATGATCCGCGCCGCACGTTCATGGAGCGCACCAGCGGTTTTGTGACCCGCGACATGATTGCCCCGGACGCGATCATCCACCGGCTGTACGTATCGCCGATGATGAAACGCTTTATCGGCGCCTGCCTCAACGAACCGGAAATCTACGAGTACGCCGACCCGTTCGCGGGGCTGGTGATCAACGTGATGCCCGACGGCACCGAGCAGCCCTGGCACTTCGATACCAACGAATTCATCGTCAGCATGATGACCCAGAAGCCCGAGGCCGGCGGCCTGTTCGAGTACGCGCCGATGATTCGCTCCCGCACCCAGGAGAACCTCGGCGCAGTGGGCAAGGTGGTGCGTGGCGAAGACCGTTCGCAGGTGCAGGAACTGGAGCTCAACCCCGGCGACTTGCAGATCTTCAAGGGCCGTTTTTCGGTGCACCGCGTCACCCGTGTTGAAGGCGCCACCGAGCGCAATACGGCGATCTTCGCCTACTCCGAAAAGCCCGGAATCATCGGCCGCGCCCAGCGCACCAAACAGCTTTACGGACGCCTGTCCGAAGCCCATCTGCAAGCCGAACGCAACCTGGTCCGCAGCGATCAGTTGCTCGACTGACCCACATCCCAAAAAACTAAAAAACTGTATTTGCCCTGCGAGGAACACCCCATGAGTCTGTCCGGCCCCAACCGCAACCCTGCCGATTGCGAACCTACCTATGACGAGATCCAACAGATCCAACTGGACCGCCTGCAACGGGTACGCAACGAACTGAAAAAACGCGACTACGCCGCCTGCGTGCTGTTCGACCCCACCCACATGCGCTACGCCACCGGCTCGCGCAACATGCAGGTGTATTCGGCGCGCAACCCGGCTCGCTATGCGTTTATCCCGGCCGAAGGCCCAGTGGTGGTGTTTGAATTCGGCGGCTGCCTGCACCTGGCTGAAACCCTCAACACCGTCGATGAAGTACGCCCGGCCAAGGCCATCTCCTATTACTTCTGCGAAAGTTTCCTGGGCAATGTCACCGCCGACTGGGCCGCCGAAATCGATGAACTGGTGCGTAAATGTGGCGGCGGCAAACGTATCGCCATTGAAAGCGCCACCTCGGCCGCGGCCTTCGAACTGCAAAAGCTCGGCTATCAGATTTTCGATGCCCAGGAACCGCTGGAACGTGCGCGCTGCATCAAGGTGCCGAACGAACTCAAGATGATCCGCGCCAGCCTGCGTGCCACCGAAGCCGGGGTGCGCCTGATGGAAAGCAAGCTCAAGCCCGGCATCAGCGAGAACGAATTGTGGTCGCACCTGCACCAGCATGTGATCGCCACCGACGGTGATTACGTCGAGACCCGCCTGCTGTCTTCAGGGCCCCGTACCAACCCGTGGTTCCAGGAGTGCAGCACCCGGCCCATCGAGGCCGGCGACCTGGTGGCGCTGGACACTGACGTGGTCGGGCGTTTCGGCTACTACGCCGACTTTTCGCGGACCTTTCTCTGCGGCGAACAGGCCGCCACCGCCAAGCAGCAGGAGCTGTACAAGCTGGCTTACGAGCAAGTGCAGACCAACATGGAAATGCTCAAGGCCGGACGCAGTTTCAAGGAGTACGCGGAACTGGCCTGGAAGATTCCCGAGCATTACAAAAACAACCGTTACTTCGCCCTGGTGCACGGGGTGGGCATGACCGGTGAATACCCCTACGTAGTGCACCGCGAAGACATTGATGCCCTGGGCTACGACGGCGTGTTCGAAGCCGGCATGACCATCTGCGTGGAAAGCTACATCGGCCACGATGACGGCGGCGAAGGGGTCAAGCTGGAAGAGCAGATCTACATCCACGAACACGGCATCGAGTTGCTCTCCGATTACCCGTTCGACCCGCGCTTGTTGCGCTAACCCCCAGGATACAAACACCCCCGTAGCAGCTGTCGAGCCTTGGCGAGGCTGCGTAGCGGTGTATCAGGCAAACCGCAAAAGCAGCCTCGCCAAGGCTCGACAGCTGCTACGCATGAGTGAGTTTGGGCCATACGCATGAATGGCCTTAGATCGATGGGTGGGCTTGGGATCGGTGAGTAACATGCGTTTATAGAACGTTCCAACGCAGAATTTGTCGTTTGTCGATCTTTGCGCAAATGACAAAACTGCGGGCATCTCTAATAAAAACAACATGAGAGCTGCCCTATGTCCCGTCCCATTGCCACCCTCCCGACTTCGTTGCGCCTTGTTCTTCTGCCGGCTTCACAGCGGTCACGCTCGCGCCTTCCCGGCGCTCGCCACTGACCCTTGCGGTTCAACAAAAAAACGCACATTCGCAAGTACCGGAGAGGCTTATGAAAGAGTTGACTACCCTGGACGGCGCCGCGCCGCATCCAGCCGTAAATAATCTGTGTGCCCAGGTGCAAAGCGGCGAAATCAACCGCCGCCAATTCCTGCGCACGGCCGCGCTGCTGGGCATCACCGTCGCCAGCGCCAACACCTTTCTCGGCTCCGCACTGCTGGGCAATGACGCCCAGGCCGCCGAGCCTCGCCAGGGCGGCAGCCTACGGTTTGCCTGCGCGATCCAGGAAATCCAGGACCCGATGCTCATCACCTGGATCGAAGCCTCGAACCTGTTGCGCAACTCGGTGGAATACCTGACCTGGGTCGACGCTGACAACATCACCCACCCGTATCTCGCCGAGAGTTGGAGCCCGTCGGAAGACCTCACCACCTGGACCTTCAACCTGCGCCAGAACGTGAAGTGGAGCAACGGTGACACCTTCAACGTCGACGACGTGCAGCATAATATCGAACGCTGGATTGCCGCCGACTCCAAGTCGGTGAATCGCACCGCATTCCAGGACATCAAGGCCTTCGAGAAAGTCAGCGAATTCCAGTTCCGCCTGGTGCTCAAGCGGCCAATCCTGGCGATTCCGGAAATGCTCAATGCCTTCACCTGCGCCATCGTGCACCGCAGCTTCAAGGCCGGTGATGACTGGGCGAAAAACCCGCTGGGCACCGGGCCGTTCAAGCTGGTTTCATTCGCGGTGAACAAGCAGGCGACCTTCGCCAAGCGCGCCGATTACTGGGGCAAGCCGGCCAACCTCGACGAACTGCGCTACGTCGACATGGGCACCGACGTATCCACTCACCTCGCCGCCCTGCAAGCCGGGCAAGTGGACGTGCTGTACCGCGTGACCGTGGCCGAGCTGGACCTGGCCAAGCGTTTGCCCGGTGCACAGTTGCTCACCTGCAAATCCGCGCAAACCGTGGTAATGCGCATGGCCTGCGACCAGAAGCCCTTCACCGACCTGCGCATTCGCAAGGCCGTGGTGCTGTGCGCCGACAACGCGCAGATGCTGAAGATCGCTTATCGCGGCATGGGCACCCTTGGCGAAGACCATCATGTGGCGCCCTCCCACCCCGAATATTTCCCGCTGCCCAAGCGCAACCGCGATGTGGCGGCGGCGAAGAATCTGCTGGCCGAAGCCGGCTTCCCGAACGGCATCGACATCGACCTGATCGTCGGCAATACCCAAGGCCGTTATGAGCAGGACTGCGCGCAGATCCTGCAACAGAACTGCCTGGAAGCCGGGATCCGCATCAACCTCAAAGTGATCCCCGCTGCACAGTACTGGCCGATCTGGGACAAGGCCGCCTTCAGCCTGACCTACTGGGCCCATCGTCCGCTCGGGGTAATGTCCCTTGAGCTGGCCTACCGTGGCGGTGTTGCCTGGAACGAAAGCCATTACAGCGACCCGGCGTTCGATGCCGCGCTGGACAAAGCCATGGGCATCATCGACCCGAAACAGCGCGCCGTGGCGATGGAAGATGTCGAACGCATCCTGCAGGACGCCTGCGTGATCGTGCAGCCATTCTGGGGCGACAAGTTCACCGCCGTGAGCAAAAAGGTCCAGGGCTTCCAGGTGCACCCTTCCGACTTCTACCCGATGGACAGTGTGTGGATGAGCGCTTGATTCAGGCGCGACCTATTTCCTGCCCGTATTCGGGCAGGCATCCCTAGAACAGTCGGAGCATGCACCCATGGCTCATTTTCTGATGCGCAAGTTATTGGCGCTGGTGGCGACCCTGCTGTCGGTGTCATTGATCGTGTTCCTGGCCCTGGAACTGAACATCGAAGACGTGGCGATCAACGTCCTCGGCCCCTACTCCGCAGCCGACCAGCGCGCGGCGTGGCTGGTGGAACACGGCTACAACCAACCCTTTGTGTGGCGCTACCTGGTGTGGCTCAAGGACTTTGTCAGCGGCGACTGGGGCACCTCGGTGTACTTTCGCGAATCGGTGATCAAGCAGCTGCTGCCGAACCTCGCGCAAACCCTGACCCTGGCCGGTCTGGCATTGCTGGTGATGGTGCCGGTGGCGTTGACCCTCGGCATCCTCGCCGGAATTCGCCAGGGCTCGGCGCTGGACCGCCTGGTGTCGTTCCTGTCGATCGTCACCACCTCGATTCCCGACTTCGCCAGCGCGGTCTTCGTCTCGGCGATCTTTGTGTTCTGGCTCAATTGGCTGCCCGGCGTCAGCAGCATGAGCGAGGGTTTCAGTGCGGTGGAACTGGTGCTGCCCTTGATGGTGCTGTGCCTGTTCGGCATCGGCTACCTGGCGCGCATCACCCGCGCTTCGATGGTGGAAGTGATGCAGGCGCCGTACATCCGCACCGCGCGGCTCAAGGGCGCATCGACCTCACGCATCGTGCTGCGCCATGCCCTGCGCAATGTGCTGATCGCGCCAGTCACGGTGATCATGCTGTACATCCCGTGGCTGCTGTCGAACGTGATCGTGGTGGAGGTGTTCTTCGCCTACAAGGGCTTCGGCTCGCTGCTGTACACCGCCTCGCTTAACCACGACGTGTACCTGATCGAGGCCTGCGCGATGGTCAGTGCCGTGGTGGTGGGCATCACCAAGATCTTCTCGGACCTGGCCTACACCTGGCTCAACCCGCGCATCACCCTGCGTAGCCTTGGCGGAGGTTCCCAATGAATGTCCTGCAATCCTTCAAACATCCCTTGGCGCTGCTCGGCCTGCTGCTGGTGGGCGGCTGGGTACTGATTGCGCTGTTTGCGCCGTGGATCGCGCCCCATGATCCGCTGGAAAGCTTCACGCCCTTGCTCACGCCAATGACCGCAGGCGACAACGGCCAGAGCTTCTTGCTGGGCACCGACATGATCGGCCGCGACATTCTTTCGCGGCTGATCTGGGGCACCCGTACCGTGTTGTTCTGGTCGATTCTCGCCACCCTCACCGCCTTTGCCGTCGGCATCGCCATGGGCTTGTGCGCCGGTTACTTCAATGGCTGGGTCGACAGTGTGCTGTCGTATGTGGCGGACACGGTGCTGTCGTTCCCGGTGCTGGTGTTGTACATCGTGATCATCATCGCCCTCGGTGCTTCGGCGCTGAATATCCTGATTGCGGTGACCTTCACCAGCGCGCCGGCGATCTTCCGGATCATGCGCGCCCTGACCATCGACATCCGCTCGCGAGACTACGTGCTCAGCGCCATCACCCAGGGCGAAGGGTCGCTGCGGATCATGCTGGTGGAAATCCTGCCCAACTGCGGCGGGCCGTTGATTGTCGATTTCTGCCTGCGCATCGGCTACACCGCGATCATGATCGGCGCCCTGGGCTTCCTCGGCCTCGGCCTGCCACCACCGACACCGGACTGGGGCGGCATGATCAACGACGGCCGCGCCATGGCTATCGCGTTCCCGCACCTGGTGATCTTCCCGTGCATCGCCATCTCCACCCTGATGCTGGGCCTGAGCCTGCTGGCGGACGGCCTGGATGAACACGCCCAGAAAGGCGCAAGGAGTTGAGCATGAACCCCACACAAGTGCTGCGGGTGCAGAACCTGTCCATCGAACTGCCCGCCGGTGCCGACCGCAGCCATGCGGTGCAGGGCATCAGCCTGGAGGTGCGCAAGGGTGAAATCCTGTGCGTGATCGGTGAGTCCGGCTCGGGCAAGTCCGTGCTGTCGGCGGCGATCATGGGCGACTACGCCAAGGGTTTGCGGCATACCGAAGGCGTGATCGACTTTCTCGGCGATGACATGTGTACCCTCGATGAGGAACGTTTGCGCCAGTTGCGGGGCAACCGCATCGCGATGATTTTCCAGGAGCCGATGGCGGCGCTTAACCCGGCGATTCGCATCGGCAAGCAAGTGGAAGAGATCTTCGATATTCACGCGCCGCAGATGCCTGCCGCTGAACGTCGCGAGCGCATGCTGGTGCTGCTGGAATCGACGCAACTGCCGGACCCGCCACGCATCGCCAACAGCTTTCCCCATCAATTGTCCGGCGGCCAATGCCAGCGGGTGGTGATTGCCATGGCCCTGGCAATGAACCCGGATTTGCTGATCGCCGACGAACCTACCACGGCGCTGGATGTGACCACTCAGGCGCAAGTGCTGAAGCTGGTGCGTGAACTGCGCGGTCGCGGGCAACACGGCATTCTGTTTATCACCCATGACTTCGGCGTGGTGGCGCAGATTGCCGACCGTATCGCGGTGATGGAAGGCGGCCGGCTGGTGGAAATCGGCGAGCGCGACCAGGTGCTGAACGCCCCGGCCCACGCCTACACCCGCAAGCTGATTGCAGCCGTGCCGGCCTTGCATCCGGAGCTGCACAAGCCGAGTGCCGACGGCGAGCTGGCACTGCGCATCGAGAACCTGACCAAGACCTACACCGTCGGCGGCAGCTCGGTGGCGGCGCTGCGCAATGTCTCGCTGCAACTGCCTCGGGGCAAGACGCTGGCGATTGTCGGCGAGTCGGGCTCGGGGAAAAGTACATTGGTGAAAGCGGCGATCCGCCTGGTAGACAGCGACAGCGGCCATGTGTGGGTCGGCGATACCGACTTCCTGGCCTTGCGCGGTTCGGCGCTGGCAGCGAATCGTCGGCGGATCCAGATGATTTTCCAGGACCCGTATGGCTCGCTCAATCCTCGCCATCGAGTGGGCGACATCATCGCCCGCGCGGCGCAACTGCGCGGGTTGTCGGCCAAGGATGCGTGGGCTGAAGCCGGTGATTTGCTGGAACAAGTGGGCCTCAAGCGCGACGCCCTCAAGCGCAAGCCCCGGCAGTTCTCCGGCGGCCAGCGCCAACGCATCGGCATCGCCCGCGCCCTGGCGATGCGCCCGGAAGTGTTGATCGCCGATGAGAGCGTGTCGGCCCTGGATGTCTCGGTGCAGAAACAGGTGCTGGAGCTGTTGGCTGAACTGCAACAGCGGCTGAACCTGAGCATCCTGTTCATCACCCACGACCTGCGGGTGGCGGCGCAGATCAGCGACTACATCGCGGTGATGCGCCAGGGTGAAGTCGTGGAATACGGCACTGCCGAGCAAGTGTTGCTGCGGCCACAAAACACCTACACCCAAACCTTGCTGGCGGCCGCCCCCGGCGCCTCGGAGCTGCCCGCCGCCGGCCCGCCGCTGCGGCTGATTCGCCCGCAAGCGCACTGAGTCACCCCTTTACCCCGCGTCGCAGCGTTCGCTGCGGCAAGGGGCTGCTGTTGCCAAAAAATAACCAATAACGAGAGCAAAACCATGCGACCAACCCTCCGTTACATCGCCCTGGTCCCTGTGCTTGGCGCCCTTGCGGCACCGGCCATGGCCGTGCAAGTCACCGACAACCTGGACCTCGGCGGCGCCATACGCGCCCGTTGGGACTACGACCCGGATCGCGGCATCCAGAAGTTCGGCCTCGATACCGCGTTCCTCAGCGCCAAGTACAACTCCGACACCTGGATCGGCGAGGCGCAGTATCGGTTCTACGGGCGCTCCTACCCGTACCAGTACACCAAGAACTACGGCGATATCCAGTTCGCCAAGTTCGCCTGGGTGGGCTACAAGTTCAACCCCGACCAGCAGGTGCAAGTGGGCCTCAACACTGTGCCGTTTGGTTTGCAACCGTACTTCGGCAGCACCTTCTACGAGACCCTGGGCAACGTCATCGGCCTGGAAGATGTGCAGCAGGTGGGCGCCAAATACATCCAGCAAAGCGGCGACTGGAACATCCAGGCCGGTTACTACCTGCGCCCGGCGTGGCAAGGCAAAGGCACGAGCAAGGGCGTCACCTACTCCAGCGTGATCTCCGAAGCCGACAGCTACGTGGGCGACGGCAGTAACAACCAGGAACGCAATACCGTGGTGGTGCGGGTGGCCAAGGCCATGGACCTGGGCAACTGGAAGTCGGAAGTCGGGCTGTCCGGCTTGACCTCCACCCTGGAGAACAAGGACACCAACGACGATGGCCGGCGCAACGCGGTAGCGATCCACTACCTGGGCAAGAACGGGCCATGGGGCGTGCAATTGCAGGCGGCACGGCAGCAGATGTCGCCACGCAACCCGGGCACCGACAGTGTGGTGACGTTGGGCGGGTACGACGGCACCTTCAACGTGGCCAGCCGGGGCAATTTGTATGTGGCGGATTTGAGCTATGACGTGGGCGGCAAGTACCTGTTTGACCAAATCAGCGGCGTGAAGCTGTATGCCAACTACAGTGCGTTTGACAAGTCCGAGGATCAGTTCAAGACGTCGCAGCGAGTGATTTTGGGAACGTCGTTTTCGGTCAGTAAATTGTGGGTAGCGACGGAGTGGTTGATCGGCAAGAACGACCCGTATATCGGTGGGAGCAGCTATACCGAGAGCCTGGGGGCTGGGGGGAGTAACCAGTGGGAGAATCAGTTGTATATGAACATTGGGTATTACTTCTAAACAGGCGGCGTCATCACTGACGCCTTCGCGAGCAAGCCCGCTCCCACATTTTGACCGCGGCGCCTATCAAATGTGGGAGCGGGCTTGCTCGCGAAGAGGCCGCCAAAAAACACTATAAAAACAACAGGTGTGGAATCCATTTCATGCGCCAACTGCCCTCCCTCAACATGCTCCGGGTCTTTGAAGAAGTCGCCCGCCACCGCAGCTTCAGCCAGGCCGCCGTGGGCCTTAATGTCACCCAGGGCGCCGTCAGCCGCCAGATCAAACAGCTGGAAGACTACCTCGGCGTCGCCCTCTTCATCCGCACGCCCCAGGGCCTGTCCCTGACCGAAGCCGGCTTCGCCCTCTCCCCGCACTTGAGCGATGCCTTCGACCATATCGAACGCGCCCTGCACGCCGTGCGCGTACCCAACCTGCGCCAGCGCCTGCGCATCGTCGCCCCGCCAACCTGGGCCACCCGCTGGCTGTCCGCTCACCTGCGCAGGTTTTGCGAGCGTTACCCGGATATCAACCTCAGCGTCACCCACCAGAACAGCCACGCGAGCCTGGCGGAAATCGACTGCCAGATCCGCTTCGGCCTGGAACCGGCCACGCATTGCAGCAGTGAACTGTTGGTGATGGAGCGTCACATCGCCGTCGCCAGCCCGGAAATGTTCACAGGCGGACAACCGCCCGACCTGCGGCGCTTTCCCCTGCTGCACATCCTGCACGACGGCAAGCGCTTGAAGGTCTGGGAGAACTGGCTGTCGGCCATGGGCCGTGAGGATATCGATGCGGACCAGGGGTTGGAATTCAGCACCCTGGACCAGGTGATCCACACTGCGCTGGCAGGCGGTGGGCTGGCGGTGATCGACCGGCAGATGATCGAGCGCGAACTGGCGAATGGCAGCCTACTGCCGATCACCCCAGTGGAGGTGATCGGCCCCTATGGCTATTGGCTGGATGTGGCGAGTGACAAGCAGGGACTATCCAAGGTGCGCTTGTTTACGCAGTGGTTGAACCGGGTGAGCAATCCCTGACACCGGTGCTTCGGCCTTGCACGCCTGGCTCAAGGTCAATGCCTTGGTTTCCGGCGCCCAGGCCCAGGAGATGATCGCCCCCAGCACCAGTATCGCGGCGAGGATGCCCATGGTCGGGCTGAGGCCAATCCCGGCCACACTCACCGGCAACAGGAAGGTGCTCACCGCCGAACCCAAGCGGCTGACGGCCGTCGCCAAGCCAATTCCGCTGGCCCGGACTTCAGTCGGGAAACTCTCCGCCGGGAATACGCCCACCAGGTTGCTCACTGCCGACAGCACCAAGGTGAATACCCCGAACGTCAGCACCATCAACCACGCCATGCTCCCCGGCAATACCGCCAGCAGGAACAACGCCGCCGCCAGGATGATGAACGAGTTGATCAGGAACCCGCGCCGAGAGAATTTCACGGTGCACCAAATACCGATCAAGGCGCCGATGATCAGCAGCAAATTGAGCAGCAGCTCGGTGCCAAAGCCTTCGGACAGGCCCATTTTCTGCAAGATCGACGGCAGGAAGGTGTAGATGGCGAAGTACGGCATCACGATGCACACGAAGAACAGGCAGTTGAACGCGGTGCGCTTGCGGTATTCGCGGCTGAACAGCACGCCATAGCTGGAGCGGGTTTGCGTCGACGGTTCCTCATCGAGCACCACGTGTTCGCCGAGGTGTTTTTTGACGATGGCCCGGGCTTCGGTAATCCGGCCTTGATTGACCAGCCAGCGTGGCGACTCAGGGGTGCCGATGCGCGCAAGCAGGATCAGCCCGGCAGGAATCGCCGACGAGGCCAGCATCCAGCGCCAGGCGTCATCGCCGAGGCTGAGCATGGCGGTGCAGACAAAGGTCGCAGCCACGTAGCCAACGGTCCAGACCACACTGAAGGAGCCAAGCAACACGCCGCGATGTTTCTTGGGCGAGAACTCGGCGAGCATTGCGTGGCCGACGCTGAAATCGCCGCCCAGGCCGATGCCGATCAACACGCGGCAGAGGAACAGGCCCATGGCGGTTTCGGCATAGAACTGCATCACCGAGGCGACGGTGATCAGGACGAAGCTGACCAGGAAGATTTTCTGTCGGCCGAGGGTGTCGGAGATCCAGCCAAAGAACAGGCTGCCCATAAACAGCCCGATCAGGGCTGAAGCGCCGATCAAGCCTTGCCAGAAGGCGTCCAAGTGCATCTGTGGGCTGAGCAAGGTGAAGGCAATGCCGATCAGGCCGAGGATATAGCCGTCGGTGAAGTGTGCGCCGAAGGTCAGGCCGGCGATTTTAATGTGGAAGCGACCGATGGGCAGGTCGTCGATCTTGATGGATGGGGTGGACATGGTGTTCTCCATATTTTTGTTTTTGACGGAGTAACAGCGGGCGAGCCGGTTGTGGTGTGTGGGCTTTTTTGTGGGAGCTGGCTTGCCTGCGATAGCGGTGGGTCAGTTGGATAATGGGTGACTGACCCGCCGCTATCGCAGGCAAGCCAGCTCCCACATTGGATCGGTGTTGTTTGGAAGAATGGGTCAGAGGCCGCCCATCAACAGGTATTTGATCTCCAGGTAATCCTCCAGGCCGTACTTGGAACCTTCACGCCCCAGGCCCGACTCCTTGATCCCGCCAAACGGGGCGACTTCGGTGGAGATAATCCCTTCGTTGATCCCGACCATACCCGCTTCCAGGCCTTCGGCCATGCGCCACACACGGCCGATGTCGCGGCTGTAGAAGTAGGCAGACAAGCCAAACGGTGTGTCATTGGCCCGTTGCAGTACTTCGGCTTCATCTGTAAAGCGGAAGCAGGCCGCCACCGGGCCGAAGGTTTCTTCCTGGGCGATCAGCATCTCGCCGTGGGCTTCGGTGAGGATGGTCGGTTCAAAGAACGTCCCGCCCAACGCATGCCGACGACCGCCGCACAGCAGCTTGGCGCCTTTCTCCAAGGCATCGCCGACGTGGGCTTCGACCTTGGCCAGGGCCGCGGCGTTGATCAGCGGGCCTTGTTCGGTTTCGCCCTCCAGCGCGCTGCCGACACGCATCGCCGATACCGCTTCGGCCAGTTTGCGGGTGAACGCGTCATAGACGCCGTCCTGGATGAAGAAGCGGTTGACGCACACACAGGTCTGGCCGGTGTTGCGGAATTTGGAAGCCATGGCGCCTTTGACTGCCGCGTCCAGGTCGGCATCGTCAAACACGATAAACGGTGCGTTGCCGCCTAATTCCAGGGAGACCTTTTTCAAGGTATCAGCCGCCTGGCGCATCAGCAGCTTGCCGGTACGGGTGGAGCCGGTGAAGGACAGTTTGCGCACCACACTTGAGGCTTGCAGCGCGCCGCCGATGGCCACGGCATCGCCGGAAACGATATTGAACACGCCGGCCGGAATCCCGGCCTGCTCCGCCAACACCGCGAGGGCGAAGGCCGATAACGGGGTTTCTTCCGACGGTTTGAGAATCATCGTGCACCCCGCCGCCAGCGCCGGGCCGACCTTGCGGGTGACCATGGCCAGCGGGAAGTTCCACGGGGTGATCGCCGCGACCACGCCAATCGCTTCCTTGGTCACGATGATGCGGGCATCGGCCTTGTGGCTCGGGATCACGTCGCCATAGGCGCGCTTGGCTTCTTCGGCGAACCACTCCAGGAAGCTCGCGGCGTAGACCACTTCGCCCATGGCTTCGGCCAGCGGCTTGCCCTGTTCGAGGCTGAGCAGGTGGGCCAGGTCTTTCTGGTTGCTCAGCATCAAGTCGCTCCAGCGCTTGAGGCGCTGGCTGCGTTCCTTGGCGGTGAGCTTGCGCCAGGCCGGCAGGGCACGGTTGGCCGCAGCAATGGCGAGGTTGGTTTCTTCGGCCCCGGCGCGGTGGACCTCGGCGATTTGCGCGCCATTGGCCGGGTTGAGCACCGGGTAAACCGGCCCACCGCTGGACCATTGGCCATCGATGAAATTGCCTGTGCGAATCAGCGGGTTCATGCCACGGCCTCTATCAGGTTAAAGCGGTCCAGGCCCGGACGGGCGCTGCGCAGGATGCGTTTGCCGGCGGTGTAGTCGTTGATCACATCGCACGGCGTGTAGTTGCGTTCCAGCTCGTGCAGTTCTTCGGTATCCAGTTGGGTGTCCAAGGCAGCGAGCGCACTGTCAAATTGTGCGGTTGTGTCGGCACCCACCAGCATCACGTCCACACCCGGTTGATTGGCTACCCAGGCCTGGGCAATCTGCGCATTCGACACGCCACGGGCGCGGGCCACGCGTTGCACCGAGTGGGCGATGTCGAAGGACGCCTGGTCGCTGTACATCTGCTGGGTGAAGAAGTCGGTCTGGTTGCGGGTCGACTGCACTTCACCGGTGAGCAAGCCACGGGCCAGCGGGCTGAACACCGAGACGCCCAGGCCCTGGTCGCGGCAGAACGGGATCATCTCGCGTTCTTCTTCGCGGTAGGCGCAGTTCAGTTGCAGTTGCATGTTGATCGGTTTGACCCAGCCATTGCGCTCGCAGGCCATGAGGATTTTCGCCAGTTGCCCGGTGAGCATGGTGGACACGCCGATGTAGCGGGCCTTGCCGGAACGCACGATGTCGTTGAGGGCGCCCATGGTTTCTTCCACCGGGGTGTTCACGTCGAAGTAATGCAGCATGAACACGTCGACGTAATCCATGCCCAGGCGGCTCAGGGAGGCGTCGATGCTGTCCATGATGTGCTTGCGCGAATGACCGCTGGCGTTGATACCGCTGCGGGTGCCGTAGCCGACCTTGGTGGTGACCACGATGTCTTCACGGCGCGCAACGCGCTTGAGGATGCGCCCTACCACTTCTTCGCCGACGCCTGCGGAGTAGAAGTCCGCCAGGTCGATGAAGTTGACGCCGTTGTCCAGGGCGTGGGCGACGATGGGTTCGCTTTGCTTCTCATCGAAGATCCACGGTTTCCAGTCCGGCGTGCCCATGTTCATGGTGCCCAGGCACAGGCGCGAGACTTGCAGGCCGGAGTTGCCCAAACGAATGTATTGCATGGGGATGTCCTCAGGCTTTTGGCGTATAGAAAGGGTTGCTGATGTGGTTGACCACGTCCGCCAGTTGCGCGGTGTGGGGCAAGCCTGTGAGGGCGGCGCGGATCGCGGTGCGGCAGGCGTTGTAGTTGTTCAGGTAGACCGCATCCAGGTCGTCGCAGGCCGGGTTGACCCAATTGGCGGTGACAATGGCCCACTCGTCTTCGGCTTCCGGCGGCAGGGTGCCATCGAGCAAGGCTTCGAGCACCGCCTTGGCGATCCCGGCCTGGGACGCGCCCCAGGTGGCATTGCCGTGCAAGTCGCTGGCGATGGCGGCCTTGTTGACGTAGAGGGTCATGGGTTTGACCGGGATGTTCGGCTGGGCAATCACCATGAACGGGCAATGGCCCTGGCTTGGCGACGCCAAACTGTTGGCAAACGCCTGGCCGGCCGGGCCGTTGCGTGGGCCGATGAGGATGTTGATGTGGGCAGCATTGACGCCTGGGCCTTCGAAGCCTTCGCCGATGTACAGATCAAGTGCTTTCATTTCGCAAACGCTCTTTTTTGTTATGGGGAGCTGGTTAGCGAATTTTTAGCACTGGCCCGGGTGGCGGCTGTAACCATTAAAAGTCATGGGGGTGTGAGTTTTGCTCATACTCCCTGCAAAGCGCGCTCCATCTTGATGATCTCGATGGAAACCGGGCTGTTACCCCGGCTGAAGGTACCCTCGCCGATCTTGCGAAAGCCGAACGAGGCATAGAATTTCTCGGCGGTGAGGGTCGCCTCCAGGTACGCCTTGGAATGGCCGGCGGCTTGGATCCGTTGCAGTGCTTCGAGCAGCAATCGGGCACCAATCCCCTGCCCGGCGGCTTCACCCCGGACAACTTGCTGACTTCATGGCCGTCGATTTCCACGAAGCCCTGAAGCGTATCGGTGCAAGCCAGCCAGAAGTTGCCGGCGACGATCGCCTCGCGATAGGTCTCGGGCGAGCGGCCGTCGAGCCACAGGCTGATCTGGTCCGGGCCGTAATCGGCGTTGCAGAGCTTTTCGACGGAGTTTTTATGCACCTGGAAAATGCCCTCGGCGTCTTCCAGACGGGCGGCGCGGATCTGCAGATTGTTCATTCCTTTGAGGTCCTGATTCGGGTCAATGATCCCGGCCTTTATAGCTGACCCACGTCATGCCAGCCACTCAAGACGGCACATCTTGTGCGTTGACCATAGTTATCACACCCCATATAGTGTGCCCACAAACACAGACAACCACTACATAGTGTGCAATAACGCTGAATGCCGACCACACTGTGAGCTGTATTTCAATGCCTTGAAGCCTGCAAAACGCACATTTTTGAACACGCTGGGTGAATCGAAGCCCACGCCGTCAAACGGACCACGAAGGAGCAATTCAATGCTGAGTTGGGATGAAGCAGATCAACCAGATACCGGTGACGTAGTCATCCGAGGCGCCAACGCCGGCCACGCCACCGAAGCCAACATGGACCGCCTCGACGGCGCCGGCGCTGCCGCCGCCCTTGAAGCCCGCAACGTGACCGCCAGCGACTCCGCCGCGATCATCCGCGCCAAGGCCGCCCTCGACAAACTCGACGTCGCCGAAGGCCTCGCCGAGCTGGAAGGCTCCGCCGCCCGCGTCGCCGTTGACGAAAAGCGCATGATCAACTGCCGCGCCGACCTCAACCAACTCGTGCCGTTCAAATACGACTGGGCCTGGCAGAAATACCTCGACGGCTGCGCCAACCACTGGATGCCGCAAGAGGTCAACATGACCGCCGACATCTCCCTGTGGAAAAACCCCGAAGGCCTGACCGACGACGAGCGCCGCATCGTGATGCGCAACCTCGGCTTCTTCTCCACTGCAGATTCGTTGGTCGCGAACAACCTGGTACTGGCCGTGTACCGCTTGATCACCAACCCGGAGTGCCGCCAGTACATCCTGCGCCAGGCCTTCGAAGAAGCGATCCACACCCACGCCTACCAGTACTGCATCGAATCGCTGGCCATGGATGAAGGCGAGATCTTCAACATGTACCACGAGATTCCATCGGTCGCGAAGAAAGCGGCTTGGGGCTTGAAGTACACCCGTTCGATCTCCGATCCGAAGTTCGAAACCGGCACCGTCGAAACCGACAAAGAACTGCTGCGTAACCTGGTGGCGTACTACTGCGTACTGGAAGGCATCTTCTTCTACTGCGGCTTCACCCAGATCCTGTCCATGGGCCGTCGCAACAAAATGACCGGCGTGGCCGAGCAGTTCCAATACATCCTGCGGGATGAGTCGATGCACCTGAACTTCGGTATCGATGTGATCAACCAGATCAAAATCGAAAACCCGCATTTGTGGGATGCCGAGATGAAGGAAGAAGCGACCCAGATGATCCTGCAAGGGACTCAGCTGGAGATTGAATACGCGCGTGACACCATGCCGCGTGGGGTGTTGGGGATGAATGCGGCGATGATGGAGGACTACCTCAAGTTCATCGCGAACCGTCGTCTGTCGCAGATTGGTTTGAAAGAAGAATACCCAGGCACCACCAACCCGTTCCCGTGGATGAGCGAGATCATGGACTTGAAGAAAGAAAAGAATTTCTTTGAGACCCGTGTGATCGAGTACCAGACCGGCGGCGCGCTGAGCTGGGACTGACATCCATGGCCCATGGACCGCTGAACGGCGGCCCATGGGAAATGTTCAGTTCGAGACTTGCTCAAGAAATATCAGCTTCAACGGCTCACTGAGCAAATCATCCGCCGTTGCGGCAAACCGCTGAAAATACGGCGTCGCAAAATGCGCATCGAGTGCCGCCTGGTCCTTGAACGCTTCACGCATGTAGAACGTGCCGGGTTCGTCCCGCAGTTCAAACAACACATAGTCAAGGTTGCCGGGCTCCGTCCGCGTAGGCTCCACCAGCGACGACAAGCCTTCCTTGAGCGCCTGTTGCTTGCCGGGTTTGGCCTTGAGTACGGCGATGGAGATCAAGGGTTTTTGCATGGTGGTGGCTCCGGTTGGGAAAGGTGTCGGATGCTGGCTGGAACATGCCGTGATCAATAACGCGCACAGCCATAGGGTCAGTGTTTTCATCGGAAACTCTCGAGGACGATCTTGCCCCGGGCCTTGCCGCTTTCGACCAAGGCATGGGCACTGCGCATATTCGCGGCATTGATAGCGCCGAAATGCGCACCCAGGGTGGTTTGCAAGATGCCCTGATCGATCAGTTGGGCAATACAATTGAGCAGATGGTGCTGCTTGACCATGTCCGGGGTTTCGAACAGCGAGCGAGTGAACATCAGCTCCCAGTGCAGGGATAAGGACTTGAGCTTGAGCGGCATCACATCAAGGCTGCGCGGATCATCAATCACCCCCAGGCGACCCTGCGGGCGCAGTACTTCGATCAATTGCGTCAGGTATTCCTCGGTATGCGTGAGGCTGGCCACATGACTGACCTCCCCGACGCCCAGTGCCTGCAACTGCTTCAGCAGCGGCTGGCCGTGGTCGATCACATGGTGCGCGCCCATACGTTTGACCCAGTCGACGCTCTCCGGACGCGAGGCAGTGCCGATCACGGTCATATCAGTCAATGTACGCGCGAGTTGCACCAACATCGAACCCACCCCGCCCGCAGCGCCGACCACCAACAGTGCATCACCGGCGCCACCGCGCTCACTGACGCCCAAGCGATCAAACAACAATTCCCAGGCAGTGATCGAGGTCAGCGGCAGCGCAGCCGCGTGAGCAGCGCTCAACGACTGCGGCCTGTGCCCAACGATGCGTTCGTCAACCACCTGCAGTTCGCTGTAGCTACCCGCGCGAGTCAACGACCCGGCGTAGTACACCTTGTCGCCGGGCTTGAACAAGCTCACCTCGCAGCCGACCTCGCGCACTGTGCCGGCCGCGTCCCAGCCAAGGACTTTCGGCTCCCGGGCGAAGGTGCCTGCGCGGACTTTGGTGTCCACCGGGTTGACCGAAACCGCCTCGACTTCCACCAACAGATCCCTGCGACCGGGGACAGGCTGGGGCATATTCACGTCTTGCAGGGAGCGCGGATCTTCGATGGGCAGACCGTGCTCGGTAAAAGTGATGGCTTTCATGGCAACTCATTAGTGATGGGGTTGCGCGCATCTTTACCTTTCCCACTACAAAGAAAAATCGACACAATGCAGCAACACTTTCACTTCTGGAGTGAAAATGATCCGTATCGATGATCTCGAGCTGTTTCTGCGTAGCGCCGCCCTGGGCAGCTTTACCGCTGCGGCGGTCGAAGCCGACTTGCTGCCGGGACAGGTCGCGGCCGCCATCAAGCGCCTGGAGCGGGAGCTGGAGGTGCGTCTGTTTACTCGCACTACACGCAGCCTGCGCCTGAGCGCTGAAGGCGAACAGTACTTACCCACCGCTCGGTCAGTGCTCGAGCACCTGGAGCAAGGCAGGGAAAACCTGCGCGGTGAGCATGCGCCGCTGCGCGGCACGCTACAGATCGCCGCACCGTCGGACCTGGGGCGCAATCTCCTGCTGCCGTGGCTCACGGAGTTTCGGCGCCTGCACCCTGCGTTGTGCGTGCGTTTTTTGCTCTCCGACCAAGTCAGCAACCTGTTTCGCGACCCGGTGGACGTGGCCATCCGCTACGGCCTTAACGAGGACGCCAATTACATAGCCCTGCCCCTGGTGCCATTGAACCGCCGCGTGCTGGTTGCGTCGCCGGACTATGTGGCACGACATGGCGCGCCGCTGGTGCCTGACGATCTGCTGCGCCACACGTGCCTGCCCTATCTGCAAAACGGTCGCCTGCATGATCGCTGGCAACTTGGCACGCAGACCGTGCAAGTCGCCGGACCGCTGTTCAGCGACGACGCCGACGTGGTGCGGCGCTGGGCACTGGCAGGTGAAGGTATCGCCTACAAATCCTGGCTGGATATCAGCGCCGATGTGCACGCTGGCCGGCTCGTGGTGCTGATGGTTGATCACCCCGGCGATGTTTACCCCTTGAGCTTCGCCTGCCCCCACCGTGGGCAGGTTTCGCGTGCCGTCACCCAGTTTCACCAGTGGTTGAGCGAACGGTTCAGCACCATCCTCCCTTTTGTCATGGATTAGAAAAGCAGTCGTTATTTATGCCCAATCAAACCATCAAGACACCCTGCGTCGGCCTGTGCTCCACCGTTTACGGGGACCTGGTATGCCGGGGCTGCAAGCGTTATCACCATGAGGTGATTCAGTGGAACGGCTACAACGCCGAGGAGAAACAAGCGGTGTGGCTGCGCCTGGAACAACTGCTGGTGCAGGTGATGACCAGCAAGCTGCAGGTGCTGGACCCGCAGCGCCTGCGCCAGCAACTGGAAGACCGCAAGATTCGTTTTGTGCCTCACCAGTCGCCGTATTGCTGGGCGTATCAATTGATTGCCCGGGGCGCACGGGTGATTTCGAAGCTGGACGCGTATGGGTTGGCGCTGTTGCCGGAGTTTCGCGAGCGAAGTCTGGCGGATTTGCGGGATGCGATTGACCGGGAGTTTTTTCTGTTGTCCGAGGCGCATTACGAGCGGTATATCGCGCCGGGGTTTCTGCGGGAATCGTTTGGGCCGCCGTTGATAGCCACTTTCGGCTCGTAGCAGCTGTCGAGCTTAGGCGAGGCTGCGTTTGCGGTGTGCCTGATACACCGCTGACGCAGCCTCGCCATGGCTCGTAGCAGCTGTCGAGCTTAGGCGAGGCTGCGTTCGCGGTGTGCCTGATACACCGCTGACGCAGCCTCGCCATGGCTCGACAGCTGCTACGGGGGGGAATCAGAGTTTCCAGGGGGCTTCGCGATCGGTCTGCAATGCGTACCGCTCGATCGCCTGCCGACACACGCCCCGCTCCAGACTCCCCTGCTCCACCAACGCCGTCAGTGCCGCCAGCACGATGTGATGGCGGTCCACCTCGAAGAAATCCCGCAACGCCGCCCGGGTATCGCTGCGACCAAAACCATCCGTCCCCAGCACGGTGTACGCCGAGTCCACGTACGACCCAATCATCTGCGGCACCGCCCGCACATAGTCAGACACCGCTACCACCGGCGCGCCCTTGGGCAAACACTCCGCCAGATGGCTTCGCCGCGCCGGCTGTTGCGGGTGCAGGCGATTCCAGCGTTCCACTTCCCGGGCCTCCCGGGCCAGTTCGCTGAAGCTGGTAACACTGAAGACTTCAGCGTCAATCTGCCAATCGTCCGCCAGCAATTGCGCGGCTGCCTGGGCTTCACGCACCAGCGTGCCCGAGCCGAGCAAGCGAACCTTGCCATCGGGCTGACCACTGAGCCGGTACATGCCTTTGATGATCGCCGCTTCGACACCTTCCGGCAGGCTCGGCTGCGGGTAGTTTTCGTTCATCAGGGTCACGTAGTAGAACTCGTCCACATCGTGCTCCAGCATCTGGCGCATGCCGTGGTCGAGGATCACCGCAAATTCGCCAGCGAACGCCGGGTCGTAGGCGCGGCAATTGGGCACGGTGGCGGCGGTCAGGTGGCTGCTGCCGTCCTGGTGCTGCAAGCCTTCGCCCCCCAGGGTGGTGCGCCCGGCGGTGGCGCCCAGCAGGAAGCCACGGGCACGCTGGTCGGCCGCGGCCCAGATCAGGTCGCCGACGCGCTGGAAACCGAACATCGAGTAGTAGATGTAAAACGGCAACATCCGCAGGCCATGCACCGAATAACTGGTGGCCGCCGCGACCCAGGAGCTGATGGCGCTGGCTTCGCTGATGCCTTCTTCGAGGATCTGCCCATCGGTGGCTTCGCGGTAGCTGAGGATCGAGCCAATGTCTTCCGGCTCGTAGCGCTGGCCGACACTGGAATAGATGCCGATCTGCTTGAACAGGTTGGCCATGCCGAAGGTGCGCGCTTCATCCGCGACGATGGGCACGATGCGCGGGCCGAGGGCCTTGTCCTTGAGCAGGTTGGTGAGCATGCGCACAAAGGCCATGGTGGTGGACATTTCCTTGCCGTCCGCCTGGGTGGCAAACGCAGCGTAACCCGACACCGGCGGAACGCTCACCGCAGGCGCCTGCTGGCCACGGCTCGGCACATACCCGCCGAGGGTGGCACGGCGCTTGTGCAGGTAGCGCATCTCGAGGCTGTCTTCAGCCGGTTTGTAGAAGCTCAGGGATTCGGTCTGCTCATCCGACAGCGGCAACTGGAAGCGATTGCGGAAGGCGATCAACGCCTCGCGGTCGAGCTTCTTCTGCTGGTGAGTGGTCATCTTGCCCTGCCCGGCTTCACCCATGCCGAAACCCTTTTTGGTCTGGGCCAGGATCACAGTAGGCTTGCCAGTGACCTGGCGTGCAGCGTGATAGGCGGCGTGAATCTTGACCATGTCGTGGCCGCCACGCTTGAGGCGGTCGATTTGCTCATCGCTCATGCCCTCGACCAGTTTGGACAGCGCCTCGCTTTGGCCGAAGAAGTGTTCGCGGTTGTAGGCGCCGTCCTTGGCGGCGAAGGTCTGGAACTGTCCGTCCACGGTCTGCGACAAGGTGCGTACCAGCGAGCCGTCGGCGTCCTTGGCCAGCAAGGCATCCCAGTCCGAACCCCAGACCAGTTTGATCACGTTCCAGCCGGCACCGGCGAACAAGGCTTCCAACTCGTCGATAATTCGCCCGTTGCCACGCACCGGGCCGTCGAGGCGTTGCAGGTTGCAGTTGACCACCCAGGTCAGGTTATCCAGGCCTTCTCGGGCAGCCAGGGTCAGGGCCGACATGCTTTCCGGCTCGTCCATCTCGCCATCGCCGAACACGCCCCATACGTGGCGGTCGGTGGTGTCCTGCAAGCCGCGATGCTGCAGGTAGCGCATAAACCGCGCCTGGAAAATCGAGCTGATGGGGCCAATGCCCATGGAACCGGTGGGAAATTGCCAGAAGTCCGGCATCAACCACGGATGGGGATAGCTGGACAGGCCACGGGCGCCCGCCTTGCCGGCGCCGATTTCCTGGCGATAGTGGGCCAGGTCAGCCTCGCTCAGGCGCGCTTCAAGGAAGGCGCGGGCATAGATGCCGGGGGCGGAATGCGGCTGGTAGAACACCAGGTCGCCGCCAAAACTGTCGTTTCGGGCACGGAAAAAGTGGTTGAAGCCGACTTCAAACAGGTCTGCCGCGCTGGCGTAGCTGGCGATATGCCCGCCCAGTTCGCCATAGGCCTGGTTGGCGCGCACCACCATGGCCAGGGCGTTCCAGCGCACCACCGAGGCCAGGCGCTCTTCGGTGGCCAGGTCGCCGGGGAACGGCGGTTGCTGCTCCACGGCGATGCTATTGATATAAGGCGTGCCATGCCGGGGTTTCCAGGCGATGTGCGGTGCGCCGCCGGCCTCCGCCAGCATGTCGAGGATCTCCCGCGCCCGCGCCGGCCCGGCGTTGGCCACCAGGGAGGCCAGGGCATCGCGCCATTCGGCCAGTTCTTCCTGGTCCATCGCTGTTTGACTCACTGCACTCGCGAAACCGTTCATGGGCACCTCCGGGCTTTTTTTCCAGTTTATGTCGGTGCCAGGGGATTTTTTGACTGTTATACGCAGCCTCTCGCAGCCTTTTGAGCACAAATCACTGCCAATCGACAAATTCCAAGCACGTTGTGCTTCAAGCCCCGAAAACCCCGCAATTGTGTTTAAAATGCCGCCCGCTCAATGACCGACGCTGCCCGATGAACCCAGACGCACTTGCCACCCTGCACACCCATTTGCTGACCGCCCTGCAAACCGTACCCGCCGAGACCCGGCGCCTGTTTCACGGGCGTGGCCGCTGCTGGCCGGGCCTGGAGCAACTGACGGTGGATTGGCTGCAAGGTGTGGTGCTGGTCTCGCTGTTCAAGGAGCCCGGGGCCGCCGAGCTTGAAGCCTTGAAGCAGATGCTGGCGCAGATCGACTGGTCGACCTACGGCGCTCACACCGTGGCGCTGCAACACCGTTACCTGCCGCAAAGCACCACCGAGTGGCTGCTGGGCGAGGCCGTTGATGAACTGACCATCACCGAAGGCGGCCTGCGTTACCTGATCGATTTGGGCAAAAAGCAGAACAGCGGGCTGTTCCTCGACATGCGTTACGGCCGCAACTGGGTGCGCGAACAGGCTCAAGGCATGCGGGTGCTGAACCTGTTTGCCTACACTTGCGGGTTTTCCGTGGCCGCCATCGAAGGCGGCGCCGAGCATGTGGTGAACCTGGACATGGCCCGTGGCGCCTTGAGCCGCGGTCGCGACAACCACCGCCTCAACGGTCATGACCTGAGCAAAGTGACCTTCCTCGGCCACGACCTGTTCAAGTCCTGGGCCAAGGTCACCCAGAGTGGCCCGTATGACCTGGTGATCATCGACCCGCCCTCCTTCCAGAAAGGCAGCTTTCTGCTGACCAAGGACTACCAGCGGGTGCTGCGCCGCCTGCCGGATTTGCTCACGGCCCAGGGCACGGTGCTGGCGTGCATGAATGATCCGGCGTTCGGCGAAGACTTCCTGATCGACGGCGTAACCCGCGAAGCACCGGGGCTGCGCTTTGACCAGCGGCTGGAAAACCCACCGGAATTTCCCGATATTGATCCACAAAGCGGGCTAAAGACGCTGGTGTTCCGACAAGTCTGATGCCGAAAAGTCCTACGCTTGCTACGCTTACCATTACGCCGGGTGGTGAACCTTATCCCACCCTTCCCGGTCGATACCTGCACACTCTGGCCAGATTCGATGGCGTCACGCCCGTCGGCTGCCCTGTTTCACCTTTTTGGAGAACGCCCCTGTGATATCGACTCTGCATGTAGCCCGTCTCAAGGCCTGGGGCGCCCATGGTTTTACCGCCACCGGCGTGGTCCTGGCTTTCCTGGCAACGTTGGCGCTGCTCGACAACCAGCCCAAGGCCTGCCTGTTATGGCTGGGCCTGGCCTTGATCGTCGATGGGGTGGACGGCTCCCTCGCGCGACGGGTGAACGTGCAGACGGTGCTGCCAAGCTTCGATGGCTCGGTATTGGACCTGGTGATTGATTACCTGACGTACGTGTTTATTCCGGCGCTGTTTATCTATCGCTATATCGCCCTGCCGGACTTCACCCCGTTGTTTACGGTGTCGGTGATTCTGGTGTCGTCGCTGTTCTGCTTCTGCAACGTCAACATGAAGAGCAAGGACAATTACTTTCAGGGTTTCCCTGCGGCTTGGAACGTGGTCGCGCTGTGCGTCTACATCATCCAGCCGGATGCCTGGATCACCTTGCTCACCGTGATCGTCCTGGCGCTGTTGACCGTAACGCCGATGAAGTTCCTGCACCCGTTCCGGGTCAAACGCTTCATGCCGCTCAATATCGCAGTGACCACCATCTGGTTGCTGTGCAGCCTGCTGCTGGTGATCGACTTCCCGTACACCAATGGGCTGACCATGGGCCTGTGGTTGCTGATGTCGGCGTACTTCCTGGGGATCTGCGTCTGGCGCACTGCACTGGAGTGGGTCGAAACACATAAATAGCCAGGCGGGAACGGTTTAAATGTGGGATCGCCTCGACCCAGGGTTATGGGTAAGATACCGGCCTTTCGCGCAGCCCTTGCTGCGCCTTGCCGAATAAGCCTTGCTCATGCCCTTCGAACTCAGCGTTGACCTCACAACCCTGGCGATCCTCGCCGTGGTTGCCTTTATCGCCGGTTTCATCGACGCCATCGCCGGCGGTGGCGGCCTGCTCACCACGCCCGCCCTGCTGACTGCCGGCATGCCGCCGCACCTGGTGCTGGGCACCAACAAACTCAGCTCCACCTTCGGCTCGGCCACCGCCAGCTTTACCTTCTACCGGCGCAAGCTGTTTCATCCGCGCCAGTGGGTGCATGCCATCGTCGGCACGCTGATCGGCGCACTCACCGGCGCCGTCGTCGCCCATTACCTGCCCGCCGAAACCCTGAACAAGATGCTCCCGGTGATCGTGTTCGGCTGCGGTTTGTATTTGCTGTTCGGCGGCACGCCAAAGGCGGCGCTGGACAACGACGCGCCGATCAAGAAGAAATGGCAATCCACCCAGGGCTTCGGCCTGGGTTTCTACGATGGCGTGGCCGGCCCAGGCACCGGGGCCTTCTGGACCGTGAGCACCATGCTGTTGCACCCCATCGACCTGGTAAAAGCCAGTGGCGTGGCGCGCAGCATGAACTTCGTCAGCAACGCGGCGGCGCTGACGGTGTTCATTTTCAATGGTTCGGTAGACTGGATTGTCGGCCTGTGCATGGGCGTGTCGGTGATGTGCGGCGCGTTCTTTGGCGCACGCAGCGCAATCAGCGGCGGCGCCAAGTTCATTCGCCCGGTGTTCATCACCGTAGTCCTCGGGCTGACGGTGCGCCTAGCCTGGCAGCACTGGTTCAGCGTGGCCTAAGCGACGGGCCAGGTAGAGGTCGATCAGGTAGCGCGCAATCGAGCGGGACGCCGGCAACGGCGGCAGTTCATGGATGTTGAACCACTGCGCGTCTTCGATCTCGTCGGCCTGGGGCACGATGTCGCCGCCGGCATACTCGGCGTGAAAGCCCAGCATCATCGAGTGCGGGAACGGCCAGCACTGGCTGCCCATGTACTGGATGTTCTTGACCTCCACCTGCACTTCTTCACGCACTTCGCGAATCAGGCAGTCCTCGGCCGACTCACCCGGCTCGGCAAACCCCGCCAGGGTGCTGTAGACACCCGTGACAAAGCGCGGCGAACGGGCCAGCAGGATCTCGTCGCCACGGGTCACCAGCACGATCATGCTCGGCGAGATACGCGGGTAGCTGCGCAGGTCACAGGCCTGGCAGAACATCGCTCGCTCCCGTGGCACCTGCACCATCGCCTGGCCGCAACTGCCGCAAAACCGGTGTTCCCGGGCCCAGGTGCCGATTTGCGCGGCGTAGCCGAGGACTTTGTACAGCGTGTGGTCGCCTTGCAGCATGAACGCTCGCAGGCCCTGCCAGCCGCAACCCGGTACATCGGCTGGGCTATTGAGCTCCAGCAGGTACACCGGCTCGCCGTCCAGATGGCCGATGCCATGCTCGGCAAACACCGACAGGTCCTGGCGCTTGAGCCATTCCCGGGGAAACAGCGGGCCGTTCTGGTCGTGTAAAAAGCCTTCGCGGCTGCGGGCCACGGCCCAGCCGCCCGGGGCGTCGTTGTCCAGCAGCGTTGTGGTTATCCAGCCTGGGGTCATGTTCAGTCAATCCACGAAGTCGGGTTTCTGCTTGCTCATATGGGCCGCGATGGCCACGCGCAGGTCGTTGGATTGCAACATAGCTGAGTTCCAGGTGGCAACGTATTCCAGGCCGTCATTGATCGTGTGGTCACGCATGTAGCTGATCATCGCCTTGGTGCCGGTGACCGCGATCGGGGATTTGGCCGCAATTTCCCGGGCGATTTCCATAACCCCCGCCAACAGGCTCTCGTGATCGCTGTACACGCGATTCACCAGGCCAATGCTGCGCGCCTCTTCAGCACCGAACTGGCGACCGGTGTAGGCCAGCTCGCGCAGCATGCCGTCGCCGACGATACGCGGCAGGCGTTGCAGGGTGCCGACGTCGGCGGCCATGCCGATATCGATTTCTTTGATAGAGAACTGCGCGTCTTCGGCGGCGTAACGCATGTCACAGGCGCTGATCAGGTCGATGGCGCCGCCGATGCAGTAGCCGTGGATGGCCGCGAGTACCGGCTTGCGGCAGTTGTCGACCGCATTGAAGGAAGCTTGCAGTTCGAGGATCTTGCGCCGCAGCAGGCGCGCGTTACGGCCTACGTCCTTGCCGAATTCATTGGCCACCGAGGCCAGCATCATCAGGTCGATGCCGGAGGAGAAATGCTTGCCGGCGCCACTGATGACCACGGCACGCACTGCATCGGTGTCTTCGACCCATTGGAAGATATCGATGATCTCGGTCCAGAACGCTGCGTTCATGGCGTTGATCTTTTCCGGGCGGTTGAGCTGCACATGGGCGACATTGCCGCTGAGTTCGACGACAAAGGCTTGGTATTCGGACATGGCAGTGATCCTTGACTGGCGGCTGGAATAAGGGCCGAACTATAACAAGGGTGTGTGACGGCGGGTAAGGCTGTGCATGCGCCAAAAACAGGACTCGTAGCAGCTGTCGAGCCCAAGCGAGGCTGCGTCGGGAGCGACACGGTTTTGTGCCTGGCGCCAGAGCGGTGGTGCGGCTGACGCAGCCTCGCTTGGGCTCGACAGCTGCTACGCGAGACTGGGTAGCCAGAGCCGGAACCGTGCGCCGCCCAAAGGTGAAGCTTGGGCGGTAAGGGTTCCGCCTTGGGCCTCCAGCGCCCGCCGGCTGATGGCCAATCCCAGCCCAAAACCGCCGGTGGCCCGGTCACGGCTGCGATCCAGCCGGTAGAACGGCTCGAAGATCCGCTCCCGCTGATCAACCGGAATACCAATGCCGTCATCGTCTACCCAAATCTCACAACCCTTGGGACACACCTTCACCCCCACCTGAATCCGTCGCTCGCAATAGCGCATGGCGTTGCGCAGCAGGTTTTGCAGGGCCCGGGCGGTCAGGCGCGGGTCCAGGGTGAAGCGTTCCACCGCGCAATCCAGCACCACGTCGATCACGATATCCGGGTTTTCCAGTTCATCGTCGACGCTGCCCAGGATGCTGTCGATGAACTCGTCAAGTACCACTTCCACCCGCTCGGGTGTGTGTGCCGGGTTCTGCAGGCGGCTGTAGGACAGCAACTCCAGCACCAACTCGTCCAGCTCCCGAATATGCGCCACCAGGCCTTGCAGCCGCTCGCGGCTGGCGGCTGGCAGGTCGTCGGACAGCGCGAGCGCCAGGCCGAAGTCCAGGCGCGTCAGCGGCGTACGCAGTTCATGGGAGACCGCATTGAGCAAATCACGTTGTTGATTGAGCAGTTGTTCGATGTCGTTGGCCATGGTGTCGAACACCGCTGCCAGGCTGCCGATGTTGGAGCTGGGGGGGATTTTTGTGCGTGCCGCAAGGTTGCCCTGCCCCAGTTGCGCGGCAGTGCTTTTCAGGCGTTCCAGGTCGCGCCAGTGAGGACGCAGCCAGAACAGCAGGCAGGCCAGCAACGCCGCGCCGATCAGCACGTTCATGCTCCAGTACAACAGGTTCATGTCCAGCGGGTCCGGCGGGACCGAGACCTTGACCACCAGTTGATCGTCCAGGGGCGAGCTGACGTCGTCCGCCCAGCCCCACTCGCCCAGGCGAATCACCATCTGGTCCTTTTCCAGCAGGCGCTGTTCTTCAGGGGTGTAGCTGGCGTCCTGGATGCGCAGCAGTTGCACCTTGAGCGGGGCAAAATCCGCCGACAAGCGCACGGTGACATTGGCCCACTGCTCCATAGGCACCCGCTGGTATTCCTTGACGATCAGGCTTTGCATCCCCCGGGACTGCTCGATGTTGTAGCTCATGTAACGGTGTTCAAACAGCTGGATCACCGCCCGCGGCACCAGGTAGATCGCGGCAGCGAAGGTAACGATGGTGATCAGGTACAGGCGAATCAGGACGCGAAACATGGCTCAGCATTCCCACTCGGAACGGCTGAACAGGTAACCCTTGCCCCACACGGTCTTGATCTTGCGCGCCTCGCCCGCGTGGTCGTCGAACTTGCGCCGCAACTTGGAAATCGCCACGTCCACCGAGCGGTCGGTGCCGTTGAATTCGATACCGCGCAGGCGTTGCAGGATCTGGTCGCGGCTGAGCACTTCGCCGGCGTGCCGGGCCAGCACCACCAGCAGGTTGTATTCACCGCTGGACAACTCAACCGGCTGGTCGCGCCAGGTCACGGTGCGCTCCGACAGGTCGATGCACAGGTTGCCCATCAGGATCTGGTCGTTGGCCACCTGGGGTTCGGTGAGGCTGCTGCGGCGCAGCAAGGTCCGTACACGGGCCAGCAATACCCGCGGCTCGCAGGGTTTGGTGACGTAGTCGTCGGCGCCCATTTCCAGGCCCAGCACCTGGTCGTGGCTGTCGTCCCGGGCGGTGAGCATCAGGATCGGCAGCGTGGCCGAGTCGGCCCGCAGCAACCGGCAGACCTGCAGGCCATCGAGGCCCGGCAGCATCAGGTCGAGGATCACCAGGTCCGGCGGATTGAGCCGCGCGCGCTCACGCACATGGTCGCCACGGCTAAGCACGCTGACGTGATAGCCGTTGCGTTCCAGATAACTGGCGATCAATTCGGAGAGCGCTGCGTCGTCTTCCACCAGAAGAATGTTGGGCATGGTATTTCCAAATAATACAATTTCTGAGTAGTACGCAAATCCAATGTGGGAGCGGGCTTGCTCGCGAATGCAGTGGGTCAGCCACCGGATGCATCAACTGAAACATCGCTTTCGCGAGCAAGCCCGCTCCCACATTTGATCTTCGGTATCAGGAAGATCGTGTAAGGTTCGGCGGTTATGAAGGATATACGCCCGCGTGCGTCTGTGGGCTGCACCTTACATTTCTTCACACACCACCTACAGAGCTTCACAGCACTGTGGCGGGGGCGACCGTAGGATGCGCCAGTCAATATTGGGATATGAGCATGTCGAAGAATCTGTTTGCGCCGTTTTGCCTGTTGGCTCTGACACTGGCGCTGAGCGCGTGTGGCCAGTCGGCGGACGACGCCGCCGAAGCACCGTTGGCCAAGGTGCGGATCGAAACCCTTGAAGCCAAACCCTTGTCCATCACCAGCGAGCTGAGCGGACGCATTGCCGCGCCGCGCATTGCCGAAGTGCGCGCCCGGGTGGCCGGCGTGGTGTTGCAGCGGGTGTTCAAGGAAGGTCACGACGTGAAACAGGGCGATGTGCTGTTCCGGATTGACCCGGCGCCGTTCAAGGCCGACCTCGACAGCGCCCAGGCCAGCCTGCGCAAGGCCGAGGCCAATGCGTTCCAGGCGCGCCTGCAAGAGCAGCGCTACAGCCAGTTGGTGGAAGGCAACGCCATCAGCGGCCAGGAATACGACAACGCCCGCGCCGCCGCCCGGCAAACCGCGGCCGATGTCGCTGCCAACCAGGCAGCCGTACAACGGGCCAAGTTGAACCTGGGCTATGCCACCGTCACTGCGCCGATTTCCGGGCGCATCGGCCGCGCGCTGGTGACCGAAGGCGCCCTGGTGGGCCAGAACGAAGCCACGCCAATGGCGCTGATCCAGCAACTGGACCCGATCCACGCCGACCTGACCCAATCCACCCGCGAGCTGAATGACCTGCGCCGGGCCTTCCGCGCCGGGCACTTAAAGCAAGTCGGCCAGGACCAGGCCAATGCCACGCTGATCCAGGATGACGGAAGCCTGTATCCGCTGCCGGGCAAGTTGCTGTTCGCCGAGATCAGCGTCGACCCGGGCACCGGGCAGATCATCTTGCGCAGCGAATTCCCCAACCCGGACCTCGACCTGCTGCCCGGCAGCTTTATCCGCGTACGCCTGGAGCAAGCCGTCGACCAGCAAGGCATCAGCGTGCCGCAGCGGGCGATCACCCGCGACAGCGCCGGGATTCCGATGGTGCTGCTGCTGGACGCCGAGCAAAACGTGAGCCAGCAACCGGTGCAATTGGGCTCGGTGGTCAATGACCGCTGGGTGGTCACCAGCGGCCTGAAGGCCGGTGACCGTATCGTCGTTGAAGGCCTGCAACACGCCCGCCCTGGCGAGAAAGTCCAGGTCGACGACAGCCCCGCGCCAATCGCCCAGGCATCCGGCCAGTAAGAAAGGGATAGTTCACAATGCCGCAGTTCTTTATTGACCGCCCGATCTTCGCCTGGGTGGTCGCCCTGTTTATCCTGCTGGCCGGCGCCCTCGCCATCCCGCAGTTGCCCGTGGCGCAGTACCCCAACGTCGCGCCGCCGAAAGTCGAGATCTACGCCGTGTACCCGGGTGCCTCTGCGCAAACCCTGGACGAAAGCGTGGTCAGCCTGATCGAGCAAGAGCTTAACGGCGCCGATCACCTGCTGTATTTTGAATCCCAGAGCAGCCTCGGTTCGGCCACCATCACCGCGACCTTCCAG
Source organism: Pseudomonas sp. LBUM1641 (assembly GCF_059716235.1). Taxonomy (NCBI): domain Bacteria; kingdom Pseudomonadati; phylum Pseudomonadota; class Gammaproteobacteria; order Pseudomonadales; family Pseudomonadaceae; genus Pseudomonas; species Pseudomonas sp. LBUM1641. The sequence continues at coordinate 3,268,861 of NZ_CP166815.1, read as the reverse complement.
CCGGGCACCGACCCGGAGATGGCCCAGGTCGATGTGCAAAACCGTCTCAAGGCCGTGGAGCCGCGCCTGCCCCAAGCCGTGACGCAGCAAGGCTTGCAGGTGGAGAAAGTTTCCGCCGGCTTCCTGCTGCTGGTGACCCTCACCTCCAGCGACGGCAAGCTCGATGACGTAGCGCTCAGCGATTACCTGGCGCGCAACGTGATGAACGAACTCAAGCGCCTGGACGGTGTGGGCAAGGCCCAGCTGTATGGCGCCGAGCGGGCGATGCGGATCTGGATCGACCCGCAGAAACTGATCGGTTTCAACCTGACCCCGGCGGACGTCAACGCCGCCATCGCGGCGCAGAACGCCCAGGTATCAGCGGGCAGCATCGGTGATTTGCCGGGTACCAAGACCCAGGAAATCACTGCGTCGATCCTGGTGAAAGGCCAGCTGTCGACCCCGGCCGAATTTGCCGACATCGTGCTCAAGGCCAATCCGGACGGTTCCACCGTGCGCGTCGGTGACGTGGCGCGGGTGGAAATCGGTAGCCAGGAATATCAGTTCTCCACCCGCCTGAACGGCAAGCCGTCCACTGCGGTCAGCGTGCAGCTGTCACCGGGCGCCAACGCCTTGAGCACCGCGACCCTGGTGCGGGCGAAGATGGACGAGCTGGCGCGCTACTTCCCGGCCAACGTCGAGTACAAGATCCCGTACGACACCTCGCCGTTCGTGAAGGTCTCGATCACCAAGGTGGTGTACACCCTGGGCGAGGCGATGTTGCTGGTGTTTGCGGTGATGTTCCTGTTCCTGCAAAACATCCGCTATACGCTGATCCCGACGCTGGTGGTGCCGATCGCCTTGATGGGTACCTTTGCCACGATGCTGTTGCTGGGCTTCTCGATCAACGTGCTGACCATGTTCGGCATGGTGCTGGCCATCGGCATCCTGGTGGATGACGCGATCGTGGTGGTGGAGAACGTCGAGCGGATCATGGTCACCGAGGGCCTGTCGCCCAAGGAAGCCACGCGCAAGGCCATGGGCCAGATTACCGGGGCCATTGTCGGCATTACGCTGGTGCTGGTGGCGGTGTTCCTGCCGATGGCGTTCATGCCGGGTTCGGTGGGCGTGATCTATCAGCAGTTCTCGTTGTCGATGGCCACCTCGATCCTGTTCTCGGCATTCCTCGCCCTGACCTTGACCCCGGCCCTGTGCGCCACCTTGCTCAAGCCGATCGCCAAGGGCGAGCACCATGAGAAAGGCGGCTTTTTCGGCTGGTTCAACCGGCGCTTCGAGCAGTTCACCGACCGCTATGAAGGCTGGGTGGCCTATGCCCTCAAGCGCAGCGGCCGTTACCTGCTGATCTATCTGGTGTTGGTGGTGGGCCTGGGGGTGTTGTTCAGCCGCCTGCCCTCCTCGTTCCTGCCAGTGGAAGACCAGGGCTACACCATCACCGACATCCAGCTGCCGCCGGGTGCGAGCAAGAACCGCACGGTGCAGGTGGCCGAGCAGATCGAGGCGCATAACGCCGGCGAGCCGGGTGTGGGCGATACCACGATGATCATGGGTTTCAGTTTCTCCGGCTCGGGGCAGAACGCGGCGCTGGCATTTACTACGCTCAAGGATTGGTCGGAACGCAGCAGCAAGGATTCCGCCGCGGCCATTGCAGACCGTGCCAACGCGGCCTTTACCGAGCTGAAGGACGCGATTGCCTATGCGATCCTGCCGCCGCCGGTGGATGGCCTGGGCACCTCCAGTGGTTTCGAGTTCCGCCTGCAGGACCGTGGCGGCGTCGGCCATGCCGCGTTGATGGAGGCCCGCACCGAACTGCTGGCCGCCGCCGAGAAAAGCCCGATCCTGGCCAACGTGCGTGAAAGCGCCCTGGCCGAGGCACCTCAGGTACAGCTGGAAGTTGACCGCAAGCAAGCCAACGCCCTGGGCATTTCCTTTGCCGACATCGGCAATGTGCTGTCCTCGGCCATCGGCTCGGCGTATATCAACGACTTCCCCAACCAGGGCCGCATGCAGCGGGTGGTGGTGCAAGCCGAAGGTGATCAGCGCAGCCAGGTGGCCGACCTGATGAAGATCCATGTGCGCAACAACGCCGGGAAGATGGTGCCGCTTTCGGCCTTCGTCGAAGCGCGCTGGATCCAGGGCCCGGCCCAGTTGACCCGCTACAACGGCTACCCGGCCATCGCAATTTCCGGTGAATCGGCGCCAGGCCACAGTACCGGCGAGGCGATGGAAGAGATCCAGCGCCTGGTCAGCCAGTTGCCTGCGGGCCTCGGCCAGGAATGGACCGGCCTGTCGTTGCAGGAGCGCTTGTCCGGTTCCCAGGCACCGCTGCTGCTCGGCTTGTCGCTGCTGATCGTGTTCCTGTGCCTGGCGGCGCTGTATGAGAGCTGGTCGATTCCGACCTCGGTGTTGCTGGTGGTGCCCCTCGGCGTGCTCGGCGCGGTATTGGCCGTGAGCTTGCGCGGGATGCCCAACGATGTGTTCTTCAAGGTCGGCCTGATTACCATCATCGGCCTGTCGGCGAAAAACGCGATCCTGATCATCGAGTTCGCCAAGGACCTGTATGACCAGGGTGAAGACCTGGTCGATGCGACGCTCAAGGCGGCACGCCTGCGTCTGCGACCGATCATCATGACGTCCCTGGCGTTCATCCTCGGCGTGGTGCCGTTGGCGATTGCCACCGGCGCCAGCTCGGCGAGCCAGCAGGCGATCGGCACCGGGGTGATCGGCGGGATGATCACCGCGACGCTGGCAGTGGTGTTTGTGCCGGTGTTCTTCGTGGTGGTGATGAAGCTGGTGAAAAAGCGCCACAAAGACAGCTGAACAAAGGACTCAGGTGGGCTAAGGTAACGCAAACCCTGGCCCATCGAGTTCCCATGCCCTTCCTCGCCCGCACCCACCCTCGCCTGTCCTCCGCCGCCGTATTGGGCCTGGCGGCGGGCCTCCTGGCTCCGGCCGATACGATCATCAGCAAAATCCTCATCGGCTGGAACGCGGGCGTCTGGACCTACCTGGTGCTGATGCTCTGGCTGACCAGCCATTCCCGGGCCGACGATGTAAAACGCATCGCCGAGATCGAGGACGAGAACGCCGGGCTGGTGCTGTTCATGGTGTGCATCGCGGCCGTCGCCAGCCTGGCAACCATCACCTTTGAACTGGTGGGCAGCAAGGACCTGGACACCACGGCGCGTCTGTTGCATTACGGGTTTACCGGGCTGACGGTGATCGGCTCATGGTTGCTGATCGGGGTGATTTTCAGCGTGCACTACGCGCGGCTGTATTACACCTGGGACGGCCCCGAGCCGGCATTGCGTTTTGCCGAGGATTTGCGCACGCCCAATTATTGGGACTTCCTGTACTTCTCGTTCACCATCGGCGTGGCGGTGCAAACCGCCGATGTAGGCGTCGCCACCCGGGGCATGCGCAAGGTGGTGCTGGGCCAGTCGCTGATTGGTTTTGTGTTCAATACGGCGATTCTGGGGTTCTCGATCAATATCGCGGCGGGTTTGTTTGGATGAAGCTGCACAAACCTTCTAGACGCTAAGCCCCTGCAGGAGCGAGCTTGCTCGCGAAGGACATCAACGATAATGCGGATTGCCTGGTTTGACGCGGCGCTCTCAGGTTCTTCGCGAGCAAGCTCGCTCCTACCGTTTTCCACCCCATAGGTATTTTATGGCCGCCCACAACTGGATCGACCTGGCTCAGGACGCCGACACCGGCATCGAGACCCTGCGTGCGCATTTCGAGGGCCATGCCTACGACCCGCACTGGCACGACAGCTACCTGGTGGGCGTCACGGAGCAAGGCGTGCAGCAATTCAATTGCCGCAGTACCCGTCACCAAAGCACGCCCGGCAAGGTGTTTCTGCTGGAACCAGGGGAAATCCATGACGGCCACGCCCCCACCGAAGCCGGGTTTACCTACCGCATGTTGTACCTCGACCCACAGTGGCTGCAGCGGGAAGTGGCGGCGGTGTTCGAGGAAGCCCCAGCCAACAGTCAGCTGGGGTTTGCCACCACCCTTGCCAGCGATCCACGCCTGGCGCTCGCCACCAGCCAGGCGTTTCAAAGCCTGCACAGCGGCGAACTGCGCATCGTGCGCCAGCGTGCTCTCGACCACTTGCTGGAGCGCCTGACCGGCGAGCTGCACTGGCGCCAGCGCTATCACCAAGACCCGCGCCTGCCGCTGGTGGCCCATAAAGCTCGCGAGTATTTGCACGCCCATCTGCATCAAGACGTCGGTATGGACGAATTAGCCCTGGCGACCGGCGTAGACCGCTTCCGCCTGACCCGCGCCTTCAAGAGCGCCTTCGGTCTGCCGCCTCATGCCTACCTGGTGCAACTGCGCCTGGCCCGTGCCCGTCACTTGCTGGCCAAGGGCGAGCAGCCTGCCGAGGTCGCCACCAGCCTGGGCTTTGCCGACCAGAGCCATTTGGGCCGTTGGTTTGTGCGGGCCTACGGCATGACACCGGCTGCGTACCGCAAGCGCTGCTCAAATCTTCCAGACAGCTAGCGGGCCGCTTGTGAAGATCGACTCCATTGCCTTGCACATCGGAGTCGCACCACCATGTTCCCTACCCTGCTGCCCTTTCTGTTATTCGCCTTCGTCGCCTCCATCACCCCCGGCCCGACCAATATCCTGGTGCTGAGCAACAGCGCGCGTTATGGGCTCAAGGCTGCACTGCCTATCGTGCTGGGAGCCTGTATGGGGGCGGCGGGGATTGTGTTGCTGGTGGGCTCGGGCGTGGGCCAGTCGCTGACGCAATTGCCCAGGGTCCAGGTCGCGATGCAATGGGTCGGTGTTGCCTGGCTCAGCTATCTGGCATGGCAGATCTTCCGCGCCCCGGCCGAAGCCATCGACCCGAACACCGCGCAAAAAACCCTGGGCCTGGCCGGCGCCGCCAGCCTGCAATTGGTCAACCCCAAGACCTGGATGATGGCCCTGGCGGTGGTCAGTGTGTTTGCCGGCAATGGCGACGATCGCCAGAGCCATGTGCTGTACCTGTCGCTGGCTTTTTTTGTGATTTCATTGCCGTGCCTGGGGGCGTGGGCGTTGCTGGGCGTGGGTTCGAGCCGGGTGTTTCGCTCGGCCAGGGCCATGCAGCGTTTTAACCAAGGCATGGCGTTGCTGTTGTTCGGCTCCGCGTGGCTGAGCGTTCTGGCTGGCACGTAGGGAAAGCGACGAACGGTTGGAAAACCTGTGAATTCTGACAGTTGTGGCGCAGCACGTTAGGGCGCTGAATGAACTCACTTTGCACCCGCGACATTCACCGCACACTTCACTGTATTGAAGGAGAGTTTGATGATGAGTACTGCAACTGCCCCCGCCGCCAGATCCACCCGAACCGCAACCAACACACGCTTTTTCGAAGGAGTCGTCGCAGACAAAAAATTCAAGCCGCAGTTTTTGAGTCATGAACTGAAAAACGGATTCTGGTTGGCTGAAGGAACGATGACGGGCCTACCGCCCGATCTGGCAGGCAGCGCTTCGTGCCCGAGAAAGACTCAAGGTTCAGATATTTTCAAACAAGTGATCATTTTCAAATATACGTACGACAGGGCTCTATTACCCTCCGGGCGCTATACGCTGAAGGAGGACGAGAGAGAACAACGGTTCTCGATCATTAACATGACATACGATGAGCCCCCTACACCTGCCTACAGTGCACATCGGGGGACCATCGAGTTTTTTCATGACATCATTTCCAACCATGTCAGCGGCGCACTGGATGTCTACTTCTACGATGTCAGTGGTGCTGAGCAAAGACTGCAGATTTTGTTCAGCCTTTGATAATGCGCTGCAAAAAAAACGCCCCGAGTCTCGGGGCGTTTTTATTTACCAGCCGCTATTACCAGCTATACCGCATACCAACGTTGGCGCCCCAAGGCTGGTCAACATGCTTGCCCTGGCCATAGTCGAAGTCGGCATGCAGTTGCAGGTGCTTGGACAGCGATACGGCAACCCCCGCGCCAAGTTCGATACGTGACCCCGACAGGTTGTTGTTGAACGTCTGATCGTTGACCAACACCGTATTGTTCTTGGCAAACTCATGGGCAACGGCGCCGCGAAGATATGGCTGCATCACGCTGCCGTCCTCCAGTACGAAGTCACGCCCTACGGTCACGCCCAACTTGCCCAGCACCGAGTCAGTGTTCTTGCCTTTGGCTTTGAGGCCATTGTCCAGGCTGTAGCTCTTGCCTTGCACAGTCACCAGCGACGCTTGCGCGAAAGGTTCGACAAAGAAATCGTCATCAAGCCTGATGTGGCGACCTACCTCGGCAGAAGCGCCCAGCGCATTGGTGTTGTAATTGCCTTTGGTTTGCGTGCCGTCGCTCAAACCTACTTTCGATGAGTTCTGCAGGCGGTTGGCCTTGACCACGCCATCGAAGTAGTAGCCGCTGTCTTCATCCAGCCACGTTGCGTACAGGCCTGCGTAGTAGCTTTTTACTTCGCCCGACGTCCCCCGATTGAGGTCCAGGTCGGAGTTACTGTGACCGGCCATCACCCCCAGCAACCAGCCATCACCGACAGGTGCGTCCGCGCCCAGGGAGAAACCACGCTGAATCTGCTGGTAACCGCCCGCCTCGCCGCCGGAGACTTCGTACTTGTTGCCATACGCACGCAGCCAGCCACCGGACTCGGCGCCATTGTGGCGCAGTTCACCCATGCGGCTGCGCAACGAGGTCATTTCGCCGTACCACACGGTCGGTGCAGTGTTGAACAAGGCCAGCACCGAACGGGTGCCCGGGCTGACGGTGCGGTTATTCGGGTCGAGGAACCAGTCGGTACCGTCTTGGCGAAGACCGTAGGACCAGGCCCCCACATCAACCGAACCGCCTACCAGTTCGAACTGTGCGTCACCGCCTCCGGTGTGCACCACCTGTATGTCGCCCGGGTTGAGCGGTTCCGCGCCGCTGCTGGCAAGCAACAAATTGTGATGACCGGACGCATCGCCAGCAATGTTGAGAAAGTCGGTCAGGCCCCGCGCGAAGTCAGCGCCCATCACAAAAGTACCCTGGCCAGACAGGCTTCCCAGGTCCAGTTGATAGAACGCATCCCCTTCACCGAACTTGACCATGCCATCCGACAAGGTCAGCGCACCGACCTGGCTGTTGCCAGTCATGACCCACATCGACTGATCACCGATCTGCAACGAGGACACGTTGTCCAGGCGGCCCGTCAGGGAGGCAAAATTGTTCAGTTGCAGGTGGGCCGCACTCCCGGCATCGACAACCACATCGCCTTGCAGCTGGCTGTTATCGATCTGCATATTGGCGGTTGAGCCACCTTTGACTTCCAGCAGATTGCCGTTGCCACCGATCAGCGTCGAGCCGTTACGCACCTGAATGTCGGCGACCGCGCCCTGCCCCCGCAAGCCCTGCACAAGCAGGGCCGCACCGGTGGTACCGGTGACCCGGGTCTGATCCAGCACCAATGTGTTCGCATTGGGTATACGACGATCAGTCGACATCACAATGCCGTTAAGACCGCCGGTAATATTGCTGCGCAAAGCACGGGCCGTTGCACTTTCCAGGCTCAGGCCGAAGCTGCCCTCGCTTACACCGATAACTTCGCTTTGCATCAAGTCCAGCGAGCTGTTGCCCGTCAGCGCCGCGCCACCGGTAGCGCCGGAGATTACGCTATCGGACACAACTGCCGTGGACCCGGTCGTGTCAGACGTGAACCGACCGATCAACATGCCGAAATGGTCCGCGCTGGAAATCACACTCCCCTGGATCAGGGCATTGCTGCTGAACAACGTAATACCGTTATTGAGCGCCCCGGAAGCGGTCACTCGGCTATTGGCCACGTTCACACTGGAGCCTCGTTGGGCAACCACCGGACCGAGGATTGTGCTGCGGTCGGTGACGTTCAGCGTGGACGCGTCGGCATAGACATCCCACGTAAACGTGTTGTTGACGTTAAGCGTAGCGTTGCGCAACTCAAACGAATCAATGTGTTCACCATGCCCAATGGTGTAGGTCTCATTTTCAATCAGCCTGGCTTGGGCTTGAGGTGCCAGGAATAGAACGGACACAACGCAAGGAACCTGCATCATTGCGACTAAAGGCTTTAACTTAAACGCAGTATTGATCTTCACAAGAAACCACTCTTTCAACAGAGGCTCCACAACGGAACCGTCCGGCCTATTTCCAGAGGGATGGAAGCAGGCCACTCAAGGGTCGCAAAGTTACCGTTGAGTGCTAACTGTTGATGTAGGACTTATCTGAACAGCTTGAATGACACGGCGAGGAAAGGCGGAGGGCGAACGAGCTAATTCAAGAGGCGCCGGGGCGCCCCTTGATCATTGCGTGAGACTAGTCTTCATCCACGGAAGTGATCACCTGGTCCTCGCAGAACACACCGTTGAGGTCGGCAAAACGAGTTCGGGTATACGCCCGCTGAGACTTGACTTCACCCTCCCCTGGTACGTCGACGAAGTAGTGGAAGTCCGCCGAGTTTCGAGCGGCAGGCTTTAGTACCGTCATGTAAGGCTGAATTGTCAAATCAAAACCGTTTGCGACCATGTCTGGTGTCAGCGGTAGTGAGTTGAAGGGATAGGTCGGCCCCAGCTGCGTAGTGCCTGCCGCGTCGCTGAACACCCGCCACTCCCCTCGAATGATCATGTTTTCCGTGAAGTACGTCGTATTGCCAGGAACCCTGACGACTGCGGCCCACGTCACACGGTTGAGGTCGGTACAGGCCAATGCTGCCGTGTCCCGGCGGATCTGTGCCGGCGCCAGCGTTATCACATTCGCACGCACGTTCACGTCCCGAGGTGCAGAGCGCTGGATATTGTTATTGGTCCGCCAACTCAGCGCGTAGAACACCTTGAGTGTCGCGTTGTTGCCCACCTCCCTGATCGTCGCCCACGGGACGGTCAATGTGACGGTCGAACCAGCGGCTTCTGTGGTCAGTGTCGTCGGATCAAAGGGGTGCTCCAGATCGCCCCAGTAGCCTGTAATAGTGATACCCGGAACAGGCAGGGGCAGGTCCCATAGCAAAATTTCGACAGTGGCATCATTGCCAAAGTCCGCAGGCCTTAGCACGTTAGGCATGGTCCTGTCGCCGCCGAACACCGTCGGCCGATTGAGCGTCGGGTTTTCAGGGTCAGGTCCAGGGCTGGGACCCGGTGCGGAGAGGTCAACGTGGATATCCAGAGACGGTGCATCAAACTCCTGCCCACGGCGATCGACGAGATACTCGATGGTGGTTTCCTTCTCGCCAGTTGCAGTGCCGTAGTCGGCAAGGATCGTTGCGCGGCTCACGGGCAGCAGCAACGGGAACGGCATGTAATCCGCGACGTTGTAACGCCGTGGATCCTCCTCCCCCCAAGTCAGTTGGATAACGTCGGTTTCCGGCAGGTTGTTAGCGTATTCAGCAATGCTGACGATAACGTCGTTCGCGACATACACATCTTGCAGGTCAATGAGACCGTCACCGGGGATCAGCGCAAGCGGTATCTCCGCCTGCCTGGGAGCCGGAGCGTCAGTCAAATTCAAGTTGATGCGCGCTGGCGTTGAATCCAGGCTGCGGTTGCCGGCCAGGTCACTCAGGACGTAAAACAGGTAGTTGCGCCCTGCCGCATTGGCCCTGACCGTATCCCAAGCCACGGTGAAGGTTAATGCGTCCGTAACAGGAACCGTCAGGGCGGGAGTGGACAATTGCGAGGAGAAATCCTCGGAAAAATAGACCGTAATACTATCGCCCGGTTTTCGAGAGGCTGTATAGGCCGGGAATGTACACACCATGCCGTCCTCATTGTCTGCGATATCCGTCTCGGTAATTTCGTCAACCAGATAGCTGGGGTATATCGGCGCTGGTGGATAGATACGACCGTAAGGCGGCGTCTCATCTATTTCCAGTGGAGCACCCCTCATCAACGGGCTCGGTGATGTGGGGCTTTCCCAAACGATATAACCCACTTCATGCTCGCCTTGGGTTAAGAGCGAGGCGGGGATATCTCGAAAAAAGGGCGCGGTGATATCGGCGTAATTAGGGGACGCAGGGTTTGCAAAGTTAACGACATGAATGGCAGTCCCCCACTGGGTTGCGCCTTTGCCACGAATATTCGTAGTGATATAAACCGTGGCAGGGTCAATGTCGCCATCCTCTGCCATTTCGGAAAGATCATAACTGACCCGTAGTGGCTGCCTGGGCTCTTGATAAGGAATCAGCCCACCGACATTCAAACTGTCGAACGTCGGCAATTTCAAGTTCAGGACCCCGCCCTTTCGACCGGACAAATACGCTCTACTTGCTTCTCGCGAGGCGACTGCAGCCTGTTGTTTCTTATTCAAACTCGTCATTTGTAATCTCCACTTGCATGTTTAACAACATCGTTAAAATGTAAGATGACGTGAACTCACATGGAATTATTTACAGCGACATGACGGCATGAGTTCATAAATCATCAGTTCAGTATCTGCCTTCGCACTGGCAAACAACGTCCAAATTTCAGAGTTCCGGGCCGTTACCGTCAGGCCCACAGTAGAGGCCACCAGGCCTGCGCCGATCGATTCTCACGTAGTAAAGCCGCGATGAGCCGATAAGCCGGCCGCCACGCCAAACGGTGTATGCGACATGGGCGGAACTTGACGGGCTATTGGGGTCCTCGGATTTTATGGGAGCTATTTTTTCAAGATAGTTATCCAGCTTGAAGGTATAACCTCTCCTAGCTTCGTCCGAAGTCAGACTATGAATGAGCGGTTCTGCAGTATCGGGAAGTGGCTGCCCTCCGCCCCAGATTTCCGTGTATCCCATCCAGTTCAAAATAACGACGTCGTTTTCCCTGAGTGCTGAGTTAGGTGGAACTACGATTGGGATATGATCCCACAGAGGGGGAATGGATAAACAATTGAGAGTTGAAGTCTGACGATCCCAGCTTGGAAACTCCGCCCGTCCAAATATAAAAGGCGCAACGACGGCCACGTTCACTTCAGTAAAGTACGAGATTTGTTCGTTAACACCATTAAACGTCGTGTAATACACCGGCAGCCGGTCATGGTTACCCGCATCCACAATGACTTGCCAGGGTATATCGCTGAACTCCACGCGCGCGCCCTCTACGTCCCCTTTACTGGTGTCTACGCGATAACTGGCGACCGGTGACTCCAGGTACGGGAAGTTCCCCCAATACAACTCCAACAGTTCCCCATCTTTAGGGGTGTGATAAAGAGGAACACTGGCATAGACCCGCTGGTCCTTGTCACGAATATCGATAAGGTTGTCAGTGGCAGAGCCCTCGCCAAATATCCGTACCCGTGGCAAGTCAGTGTTGATGCGCTCTGGTGCATTGGCATGATCTTGCCCGGCAACGGTGAAGTCCCAGCGGATCCCGGTGCCCGGGCTCGGATAAGTCGGCACCGTGCTGCCGGCGCGCAAAATGGTGTAGCTGGCAAATCCCTGCGCGGGACCCGGGCCGGCTTCGATCAACTTCCGCCATGGAACATTGACGTCAAAGGGCACGTGAGTGACCTCTTGCAGCAGGAGCGCGGTGTTACCCCACCTTAAGGCAACCTGGTCTCCTGGCTGCCAATTGATGTAGTTCACCCGCGCCACAACTCCCAGACGGGCTTCATGGCGGTTGATCAGGCCAGCCGCCATTGCCGGGATAATCGGACGCTGGAGTTGGGTCGGAGAACCCAACAAATCGACCTCAACCGGCGCCTGTTCGGATCTTGGGCCACGGTTGCCCGATCGATCCTCAAGCCGGACATGGACGTATTGGGTGCCGTTTGGGTACAACCGAAATACTTCACCGGGGATGCGCACGATCGGTGGCGTGGTTTCAAGGGGAAACTCTACATACCCGTCGGGCGAAGCATCGGGCGGGGGGCTTCGGTCCGACACGTAGTAGTAGACCCTGTCTCTGGCTCGGCGGCCGGTATACGTCACCGTAAAATCGACGGTGGGGTGTGCCCGCAAATAATCCTCATCGATAATCGCGACCGGAGATACCGGGGCGTCAGGCGCCATGTTGTTATTGGGAGGCGTACGATCCAGAAACAGGAAGCGCGGGTTAGTCCGGGAGACAATTCCTGTTTCGTCTTCAATCTCGTAATGCAGCAAAACCGTACCGTCTGTTTCCAGATAATCTCGCGTGATCGTGATGCTCAGGGGGAAAATGTCTGGCGAGATGGGGCCGTCAAAACGGCGGATGTAAGGCGGCCGGCCTTCAGCCCCGCCACGCAGCCAGCGGACCCTCAAGATATTGAACTCACCTTCCTCTGCGGAGCCGTCCCACAACTCGGAAATCACCACCTCCAGGCCACTGTCCAGGTGCCGGCTGGGAATATGACCATCCGTGATAGGAGGAATGACATCGTCCAGAACCGGTACCTTGATGTCTTTCATCGCCAAGACACCCTTGCGCAGTCCATCAGTGTTGGGATCACTCATTTAACCCTCCTGGCTACTTGTTCGCTCCCGCGCAGATGTTTGCGCGTTTGGATTTATTAAACGCGCAATATCGGGGTTCGAATACTGTCAGAACTCACAGGTTGGCCCAGCCGTTCGTCGGTTTTAACCGGCAACTTCCTGTGAATCGTACTTGACGAATTGCCTGGTGGATGGTCTTCTGAAACCGGTTTCAGCGCGAGTACCCACGCGCCGACCATTCCAATAAGAAAGGCCCTGCACCGTGACTACATTTTCCGCCGCCCAGCGCAGCCGTGTGACCATGCTTGATGTGGCCGAGCGCGCCGGTGTCTCCAAAGCCAGCGTGTCACGCTTTATCGGCGACGACCGTGGGCTCTTGTCCGAGGCCATCGCCCTGCGCATCGAGCAGGCTATCGATGAGCTCGGCTACCGCCCCAACCAGATGGCCCGTGGTTTGAAACGTGGGCGTACCCGCCTGATCGGCATGCTGGTGGCCGATATCCGCAACCCCTATTCGATTGCCGTGATGCACGGTGTGGAAACCGCCTGCCGTCAACACGGCTACAGCCTGGTGGTGTGCAACACCGACCGCGATGACGAACAGGAGCGCCTGCACCTGGCCGCCCTGCGCTCGTACAACATCGAAGGGCTGATCGTTAACACCCTCGGCCATCACCTCGACCAATTGCTGGAGCTGCAACGGGAAATGCCCCTAGTGCTGGTGGACCGCAAGGTCGAGCCGCTGCACAGCGACCTGGTGGGACTGGATAACCCGGTGGCGGTGCGCATGGCGGTTGAGCACCTTGAGCAGCAAGGCTATCGCGACCTGCTATTGGTCAGCGAAGCCACCGATGGCACCAGTTCACGACTGGAGCGTCTGGAGAGTTTCAAGGCCGAGATTGGCCAGCGCGGTGCGTTGACCGGCGCCGTGCTGGAGATCGACAGTCAACTCAATACCCGCCTGCAAACCTTCCTCGCCAAATCTAAAGCCGGCCCCAAAGCCCTGTTCTGCGCCAACGGCATCGCCGCACTGGCCTGCACCCGTGCGCTGAAGGAACTGGGCTGCAAGCTGTTCGAGGACGTGGGCTTGATCGCCCTGGATGACCTGGATTGGTACCCGCTGGTAGGCAGCGGCATCACCGCCCTCGCCCAGCCTACCGAAGCCATCGGCGCCAGCGCGTTTGATTGTTTGCTCAAGCGCTTGCGTGGCGATACCCAAGCCCCACGCACCCTGGATTTTCTGCCACAACTGATCATTCGAGGCTCCACCAAGCGCCCGTAGCAGCTGTCGAGCCCGGGCGAGGCTGCGTTTGCGATGTGTCAGATATACCGCCGACGCAGCCTCGCCGGGGCTCGACAGCTGCTACGCCTGGTTCAATTCGACATTTTGCGTATAAAAATGAAACCGGTTTCAGAGGTACACAACAATGCATAATTACCCCGTATCCATCAGCCTTTCCAGCTACGGCGCCGACCTGGTCCGCCAACAGGGCCAGTTGAGCTTCGTCTCGGTGCTGGCCGCCGCTGGCGCGCAACGTATCGAATGGCGCGAAGAACTGCTGACCACCGAACAACCCCTTGAACTGGTACAAGCAGCGGCCGATCAAGGCCTGGAATGCGTGTTCTCCTCGCCCCTGGAACTCTGGGTGGCCGGCCGCTCGCAACCCAACGCCGAACTGGCCGCCACCCTCGACCGCGCCCAGGCGTTCGGCGCTGGCTGGCTGAAAGTCTCCCTCGGCTATTTCACCGACACCAACGACCTGGACAGCTTGAGCGCCCTGCTCAACCGGCATCCGGTCAAGCTGCTGGTGGAAAACGACCAGACCTTGCACGGCGGGCGCATCGAGCCGATGCAGCGTTTTTTCAACGAAGTCGAGCGCCTGGCGGTGCCGGTGAAAATGACCTTCGATATCGGCAACTGGCAATGGCAGGACCAGTCCGCACTCACCGCCGCGCGCCTGCTGGGCCGGCATGTGGACTACCTGCACTGCAAGGCCGTGGCCCGTCGCGCCGACGGCAAGCTGGTGGCCCTGCCACCGGGCGCCGCCGACCTGCATCTGTGGGAACAACTGCTCAAGCATATGACTCAAGGTATTACCCGGGCCGTGGAATTTCCGCTGCAAGGCGATGACCTGGTGCAGGTCACGGCACAGCAGGTCGCCGCCCTCGCCGTCCTTGGCCAGCCCCGCGTGGAGAATGCCCATGTCTGAGATCGATATCCTGTCGTTTGGTGAAACCATGGCGATGTTTGTCGCCGAACAGACCGGCGACCTGGCCCAGGTTGCGCAGTTTCACAAACGGATTGCCGGCGCCGACAGCAACGTCGCCATCGGCCTGTCGCGCCTGGGTTTCAACGTGGCGTGGCTGAGCCGTGTGGGCGCCGATTCCCTTGGGCGTTTTGTGGTCGATACCTTGCAGAACGAAGGCCTGGACTGCGGACATGTGGCGGTCGACCCGCTGCACCCCACCGGCTTTCAACTCAAGTCCCGCGAAGAAGCCGGCGACGATCCGCAGGTGGAGTACTTCCGCCGTGGCTCGGCCGCCAGTCATCTGTCTGTCGAGGCGATCAAGCCCGAGCTGTTGCAAGCCCGCCACCTGCACGCCACCGGCATTCCACCGGCGCTGTCGGACGCCACCCGCGAGCTGTCGCGCCAACTGATGATGCAAATGCGCGAGGCCGGCCGCAGCGTGTCCTTCGACCCGAACCTGCGCCCGTCCCTGTGGGCAAACGAGCAACGCATGATCAGCGAAATCAACGCCCTCGCCTGCCTGGCGGATTGGGTGTTGCCGGGGTTGAGCGAAGGCCGTTTGCTCACCGGTTTTGAAGACCCGGCCGACATCGCCGCGTTCTACCTCGACCTAGGCGTGGAAGCCGTGGCCATCAAGCTCGGCCCCCACGGCGCGTTTTACCGCACGCAATTGGACCAGGGTTTTGTCGCCGCCGTACCCGTGGCCAAGGTGGTCGACACGGTCGGCGCCGGCGATGGTTTTGCCGTGGGCATGATCAGCGCGTTGTTGGAAAACCTCAGTTTTGCCGAGGCCGTGCAGCGCGGCAACTGGATCGGCAGCCGCGCGGTGCAGAGCCGTGGCGACATGGAAGGCTTGCCGTTGCGTGAAGATCTGCCTGCTTATTGTAGGAGCGAGCTTGCTCGCGAAGGTCGTTAACGATGACACGCGCCACCTGAATAGAGGTGGAGCTCTTAGGTTTTTCGCGAGCAAGCTCGCTGCTACCCAGTTACCTGTTGCCACAACTACAACAAGCTCAGGAGCAACCTTATGGAACCGTTGAAACTCGCCACCCGTCGTTGGTGGTACATCATGCCCATCGTGTTTATCACCTACAGCCTGGCGTACCTGGATCGCGCCAACTATGGCTTCGCCGCCGCCTCCGGGATGGCCGAAGACCTGATGATCACCCCGGGCATGTCGTCATTGCTCGGCGCGCTGTTTTTCCTCGGCTACTTTTTCTTCCAGGTGCCCGGCGCGATCTATGCGCAGAAGCGCAGCGTCAAGAAGCTGATTTTCGTCAGCCTGATCCTCTGGGGCAGCCTCGCCACCCTGACCGGCATGGTGTCCAACGCCTACATGCTGATCGTGATCCGCTTCATGCTCGGAGTGGTCGAAGCGGCCGTGATGCCGGCGATGCTGGTGTACCTGTGCCACTGGTTCACCCGCGCAGAACGCTCCCGGGCCAACACCTTCCTGATCCTCGGCAACCCGGTCACCATGATGTGGATGTCGGTGGTCTCGGGCTATCTGGTACAGCATTACAGCTGGCGCTGGATGTTCATCATCGAAGGCTTGCCGGCAGTGCTGTGGGCCTTTATCTGGTGGAAGCTGGCGGATGAAAAACCGGCCGATGCCAAATGGCTGAGCGCCCAGCATAAAAAAGACCTGGAAACCGCCCTCGCCGAAGAACAGGTGGGCATCAAGGCGGTGAAGAACTACGCCGAGGCCTTCCGCTCACCCAAGGTGATCATCCTCGCGCTGCAGTTTTTCTGCTGGAGCATTGGCGTGTATGGCTTCGTGCTGTGGCTGCCGTCGATCCTCAAGGCCGGTTTGAAAATGGACATGGTCGAGGCCGGCTGGCTGTCGGCGCTGCCGTACCTGGCGGCGGTGATCGGCATGCTGGTGGTGTCCTGGGGCTCGGACAAACTGCAAAAACGTAAACGCTTTGTGTGGCCGCCGCTGTTGATCGCCTCCATCGCGTTTTATGCGTCCTACGTGCTGGGCGCTGAACACTTCTGGTGGTCGTACACCCTGCTGGTGATTGCCGGGGCGTGCATGTATGCGCCGTACGGGCCGTTTTTCGCGATCGTCCCGGAGATCCTTCCGGCCAACGTCGCCGGCGGCGCCATGGCACTGATCAACAGCATGGGCGCCCTCGGTTCGTTTGGCGGTTCGTACCTGGTGGGCTACCTCAATAGCAGCACCGGTTCGCCCGGCGCCTCGTACCTGCTGATGAGCGGTGCGTTGATGGTGTCGGTGGTGCTGACAATCTTCCTCAAGCCCGGCGCCAGTGACCGCGAACGCGCCCCGCTGAATTCCCTTGAATTGAAGGTAAAGACCTGATGAAAAAGTCTGTCGTGCTCTATAAGAAACTCTCTGCGCCGCTGATGGCCCGCCTGCATGAACAGGCCGAGGTCACGCTGATCGAGGCACTGGATGAAAGCGGCCTGGCCAAGCTGCGCGCGGCGTTGCCTAAGGCCCAAGGGATGCTGGGTGCCAGCCTGCGCCTGGACGCCAAATTGCTGGACCTGGCGCCAAACCTTGAGGCCGTGGCCAGCGTGTCCGTCGGCGTCGACAACTACGACATCGACTACCTGACCGGCCGCGGCATCCTGCTCAGCAACACCCCCGACGTACTGACGGAAACCACCGCTGATACCGGCTTCGCGCTGATCCTCGCCACTGCCCGGCGAGTGGTGGAACTGGCCAATATGGTCCGCGCCGGCAACTGGAACCAGAACATTGGCCCGCTGCATTTCGGCAGCGACGTGCATGGCAAGACCCTGGGCATTATCGGCATGGGGCGTATTGGTGAAGCCTTGGCCCAGCGTGGGCACTTCGGGTTTGGCATGCCGGTGATCTACCACAGCCATTCGCCAAAACCGGCAGTGGAGCAGCGCTTCGGCGCCGAGTATCGCAGCCTGCCGGACTTGCTCCAGCAAGCCGACTTTGTGTGCCTGACGTTGCCGCTGACGGCTGAAACCGAAGGCTTGATTGGCGCTGAAGAATTCGCGCTGATGGGCCCGGAGACGATCTTTATCAACATCTCCAGAGGCAAGGTGGTGGACGAGCCGGCGCTGATCGAGGCGTTGCAACAGCGCACCATTCGCGCGGCGGGACTGGATGTGTTTGTGCGCGAGCCGCTGCAGCATGACTCGCCGTTGTTGCGCTTGAGCAATGTGGTGGCGACGCCGCATATCGGGTCGGCGACCCATGAGACGCGGGAGGCGATGGCCAAGTGCGCGGTGGACAATCTGCTGGCGGCGCTGGCGGGGGAAAAGCCGAAGAACCTGGTGAATCCGACTGCCTGGAAACACTGAATCCTGAAACACCACAGCACCCAATGTGGGAGCGGGCTTGCTCGCGAATGCGGTGGATCAGTCACTCGCTTTGGTGGCTGACACACCGCATTCGCGAGCAAGTCGAATCGTCGCACCGCCGCTCCCACATTTTTGATCGCATTTCAGATCAGATAACGAATCTGGCCACCATCCCGTTCAAATCCACCGCCAGACGCGACAGCTCATGGCTGGCCGCGCTGGTCTGGTTGGCACCCGCCGCCGACTGGGTCGCCAGGTCGCGGATATTCACCAGGTTGCGATCAACCTCGCGGGACACCTGAGCCTGTTCTTCCGAAGCGCTGGCGATCACCAGGTTGCGTTCGTTGATCAGGCTGATGGACTGGGTGATCTGCTCCAGGGCCACCCCGGCGGCACGCGCCATTTCCAGGGTACTTTGGGTGCGTTGGTTACTCTGCTGCATCGAGTTCACCGCCTCGCCGGTACCGCTCTGAATGCCGGCGACCATTTTTTCGATTTCCTGGGTCGACTGTGCGGTGCGATGGGCCAGGGCCCGCACTTCATCCGCCACCACCGCAAACCCGCGCCCGGCTTCACCGGCACGCGCGGCTTCGATCGCCGCGTTCAGGGCCAGCAGGTTGGTCTGCTCGGCAATCGCGCGAATCACGTCCAGTACCTTGCCAATATCACGGCCCTGAGCCGCCAGGCCTTCGATCAATACCGAGGTGTTTTGTACATCCTGAGTCATGGTCTGGATCGCACCGACGGTTTCCACCACCCGGTCGCGCCCTTCCCGCGCAGCCTGGTTGGATTGGCTGGAGGCTTCTGAGGTGGACACCGCATTGCGCGCCACTTCTTCCACGGCTGCGGTCATTTCGTTGACTGCTGTGGCGGCCTGGTCGATTTCGTTGTTCTGCTGTTGCAAGCCTTTGGAGGCCTCTTCAGTCACCGCGCTGAGCTCTTCAGCGGCAGAGGCCAACTGCGTGGCGGAGCCGGCGATGTGCTGGATGGTCTGGCGCAGGTTGGCTTGCATTGCAGCCAATGCGCCGAGCAGGCGAGCGGGTTCGTCCTTGCCGTCGTCTTCAATCACTTTGCTCAAGTTACCGCCAGCGATCACTTCAGCCACCTCCAGCGCTTTGCGCAGTGGCGTGACGATGCTGCGGGTCAACAGCCATGCCAGCAACACCGTCATCAAGGCCGCAATCACCGAAACGGCGATGATGCCCGTGATGGCGTCCCGGTAACTCTGCCCGGCGTCATTGGCGGCCTGGTTGGCATCAGCGGCGTTGATGGCGATCAGTTTATTCAACTGCTCGCCCATCTGGTCGGTGCCATCCTTGATGCGGCTGTTGATCAGGGCGCGCATCTCTTCCACTTTGTTCTGCTGCGAAAGGCTCACCATCTCGGCCTGAGCCTTGAGGTAATTGTCCAGCGTGAGGGCAAACGTCTTGTACAGCGCCGCCTCTTCATCCCCCGCCGGCATGGTGGCATAAGCCGCCTGGGCGGTCTTGACCTTGCCTTCCAGCACGTTCATGCGGGTCTGGGCTTCCTGCAAGGCCGCCGGTTCACGGTTCACCAATACGCGAAACGACAGAATCCGCAGGCGCAGGACGTTTTCGGTCATGGTGGCCAGATACCCGACGCTGGGCAGTTGGTTGGCGCCCATGTCGACCGATGCCTGACGAATCAGGGTCATGCGGTTCACCGCAAACACCCCAAGAATAACGACAAGCAACGCGATGAAGGCGAAACCGAGAAAAGCTCGAGGTGCGATATTCAGGTTACGAAGGGACATAGGGGGCGCTCTTAGAAGTAGTGGCTGCGAGCATCCCTGCCGCGACACGGTCAGTGGGCGTCAACGCGCCGCTCTGACCGGTGGCACCACTGTTGTAATTGGTATGTGGGGCCTATAAACGGTATCGGCCGGCTTGAGGATTTAATGGGGGATGTTCCGAAATATTTTTTCACACTTCTGACAACTGGCACTTTCTGGCATCCTGCGCCTCCTTTTTCCTGCCCGGGCCCGTATTTTGTCTGACACTCAAACCCCTCGCCCCCGTTATAAATCCGACCTGATCTACGGCCTCGACGACCGCCCCCACTTCAGCGCGGCGATATTTGCCGCCTTGCAGCACGTGCTGGCCAGCTTTGTCGGGATCATCACCCCAACGCTGATTGTTGGCGGCGTGCTGGGCCTGGAAAGCGAAGTGCCGTATCTGGTGAGCATGGCGCTGTTTGTGTCGGGGCTCGGCACCTTTGTGCAGGCCCGCAAGTTCGGCCCGGTGGGCTCGGGCCTGCTGTGCCTGCAAGGCACCAGCTTTTCGTTTATCAGCGTAATCCTGAGCGCCGGCTTCATGGTCAAGGCCCGGGGCGGCGGTACCGATGAGATCCTGTCGACGATCTTCGGCATCTGCTTCTTCGCGGCGTTTATCGAAGTGGTGCTCAGCCAGTTCATCGGCAAGCTGCGCAAGCTGATCACTCCGGTGGTCACCGGCACCATCATTACCTTGATGGGCTTGTCGCTGATCAAGGTGGCGGTGACCGACATGGCCGGCGGCTATGGTGCCAGCGACCTGGGCGCTGCCGGCAACATGGGCCTGGCAGCCTTGGTGCTGCTGACCATCGTGGTGCTCAACCGCTTCAACAACCCGTTCCTGCGCCTGGGCTCCATCGTGATCGGCCTGACCCTGGGTTTTGTGGTGGCCTGGTGGATGGGCCGCGTCGACCTGGCCGCCCTGCCCCAACTGCCGATGATCAGCGTGCCGGTGCCGTTCAAATACGGTTTTTCGTTCGACTGGGTAGCGTTTATCCCGGTGGCGGTGATCTTCCTGATTTCGCCCCTGGAAGCCGCCGGTGACCTGACGGCCAACTCGATGATTTCCCAACAGCCGGTCAAGGGCCCGCTGTACATCAAGCGCATCAAGTCCGGCTTGCTGGCCGACGGCCTCAACTCGGTGATGGCGGCCACCTTCAACAGCCTGCCGATGGTGACCTTCGCCCAGAACAACGGCGTGATCCAGTTGACCGGCGTGGCCAGCCGTTATGTGGCGTACTTCATTGCCGGGCTGCTGGTGCTGCTGGGCCTGTTCCCGATGATCGGCGCGGTGCTGCAACTGATGCCCAAGCCAGTGCTGGGCGGCGCTACCCTGATCATGTTCGGCACCGTGGCCGTGGCCGGGATCAAGATCCTCGCCGAAGCCGGCCTGCACCGACGCAACGTGCTGATCGTGGCTATTTCCTTAGGCATGGGCCTGGGCGTGGCGGCAGTCCCGGAAGTACTGCGCGAACTGCCCAAGGCGCTGCACAACATCTTCGAGTCGCCGATCACCGTGGGTGCGTTCTGCGCTATCGTGCTGAACATCTTCCTGCCTGAGGAGTTCATAGAACTGGAAGAAGATGAATTTGATCCGGAAGCCTCCACCCTCAAGGTGATGCAAGACCCGGACGTCACGAAATAGGAGAACCCCTCTATGCGCAAGCTCATGGTCCTGTCACTGCTGCTACTCACCCTGAGCGCCTGCGCGCTGTTCCCCAACCGCGACCCGGTGAACATCAATGTGGTGGGCATCGAGCCGCTGCAAAGCCAGGACCTGGAAGTGCGTTTCGCGGTGAAACTGCGGGTGCAGAACCCGAATGAAACCGCGATCGACTACAACGGCGTGGCCCTGGACCTTGAGGTCAATGGCCGGCCGCTGGCTTCCGGAGTGAGTGATCTGAGTGGTTCCATCCCGCGCTTTTCGGAGACGGTGCTGACGGTGCCGGTGAGCGTTTCGGCGTTTTCCGTGTTGCGCCAGACCCTTGGCTTGAGCCAGACCCAGAGTTTGAATAACCTGCCTTACGTGTTGCGCGGGAAACTCGCGGGTGGCCTGTTCGGCACCATGCGCTTTGTGGATCGCGGGACACTGGACTTTCCCAACACTGCCACTTGGTAACGACATGGATGCGCAACCTACGCTGTATACCGAACGCCTGATCCTAAGGCCGCTGACACTGGAGGATGCCGAGGGCGTCCAGCAGCAGTTTCCGCACTGGGAAGTGGTGCGCTACCTCAATGCCCAGGTGCCTTGGCCGTATCCGGCGGACGGTGCGCGTAGCTATCTGGAGCATGTCGCGTTGCCGGCCATGGCGCGGGGGGAGGAATGGCATTGGTCGATCCGCCTTAGAAGCGCGCCAGAGGTGTTGATTGGCAATGTCAGTCTGATGGATGAGGTGGACAACAATCGGGGCTTTTGGCTGGGGCCGCAGTGGCAGGGCCAGGGGTTGATGGCCGAGGCCAGTGCGGCGGTGACCGAGTATTGGTTTGAGGTGCTGGAACGGCCTTTGATGCGGGTGCCCAAGGCGGCGCCGAACGTGGCCTCTCGCAGGATTTCCGAGCGCACGGGGATGCGCTTGGTCAGGACGGATGAGGGGCAGTTTGTCGCTGGGAATTTGCCCAAGGATATTTGGGAGATTACCCGGGAGGAATGGCTGGGGGTTCGGCGGGGCTGAGGTGGGTTTTGGGTGTATATCCGTTGCTGCGGTCAGGGCCGCTATGGGTTCCGCTCTTACAGCGGCTCACTTTTGAACAGCGCAAAAGTAAGCAAAACGCTCTTGCCCCACCACTCGGCTCCTCGCCTAGGCTCGGAGTGCCCTCACTCCGGCTTTGGACCGTGGGCCGCCGTCATGGGCCATCCCTGGCCCAGGACGGCTAACCTGGCGTCCTGCCAGGTTACCCACGCTCCAAAGCCTGCGTTCGGCCAGCGTGGTTTAACGGGGCGCCTAAGATCAAAATCAAAAGCAGATCAACAGCACAGCGGCCTACCGGCCGGCTTGAGTGTGGTGAAGCAACAGCAACAGCAACAGCAACAGCGAAATCAAGAGCGGGCACAGTCCAAATGTGGGAGCGGGCTTGCTCGCGAAGGTCGTTAACGATGACGCAGGCATCCTGGATGAACGCGGCGTTCTCAGGTTTTTCGCGAGCAAGCCCGCTCCCACAGAAAAGCAACTCTGCTTTCGCTCTGGATCTTGCCTCTGCTTCTCACACTCAAGCCGGCCGGTAGGCCGCTGTGCTCTGCTTTTGATCTGCTTGTGATTTTGATCTTAGGCGCCCCGTTAACCACGATGGCCGCAAGTAGGCACGGTGGAGCGGGTAAATCGGCAGGGAAGCCGATTTAGCCGCGCCGGGCCATGGATGGCCCGTCGCGGCGGCCCGCGGAATCGGGCCGGAGTGCGGGCATGCCGAGCCTAGGCGAGGCACCGAGTGGTGGGGCAAAGACCTTTTGGTTACTTTTGGCTGGGCCGGCATTCCGGGCGTTTGCCAAAAGTGACCCGCTGTAAGAGCGGAACCATAGGTAGCCGTTACCGAAGAAACGGATATGTACTCAGTCACCAATAAACCGCACCCCCGGCCTAACCCGCTCATCCACGGTCAACTCGAAAATATCCGGCCGGGCATAGTGCCCAACCACATCATAGTCATACCGCGCCCGCACCAGCTCATCCGTATCAATCCGCGCCACCAGCAACCCCGCCCCACCGAGCAACGGCCCGGCGAGAATGTCCCCCATGGGCCCGACAATCACACTGCCACCCGCGATCAAAGGCCGATCCCCCGGCCAGTTCGCAATCTCCACGCCCAACGCTTGGGGTGACGCCTGCACCTGACACGCACTCACCACAAAACACCGCCCTTCATGTGCAATATGCCGCATGCTCACCTGCCACACTTCCCGCTCATCCACCGTCGGCGCACACCACACCTCCACGCCCTTGGCGTACATCGCCGTGCGCAACAACGGCATCATGTTCTCCCAGCACACCGCGCCGCCGATGCGCCCTACCGCTGTGTCGATCACCGGCAACGTCGAGCCGTCGCCCTTGCCCCAGATCAACCGTTCAGTGCCGGTAGGCATCAATTTGCGATGCTTGGCCACCAACCCGCCCACCGGTTCGAAATACAGCGCCGTGCAATACAGCGTGCTGCCACTGCGTTCAATCACGCCCAACACCAGGCTCGCCAACGTGCGCGCCGACAAGCCGGCCAGCGCTTCGGTCTCCACACCCGGCACATCAATCGCATTGGCAAAATATCGGGCAAACGCTTCACGGCCTTCAGGCAGGCGATAACCCAACTGTGTACCAAAACCTTCACCCTTGGGATAACCCCCGAGCAAGGCTTCGGGCATCACCACCAGTTGCGCACCGCTGCGCAGGATTTCGTCCTCGTAAGACAGGATCTGTTTCAGGGTCTCAGCCTTGCCACCCGGCAAGGAACCGATTTGCAGCGCAGCCACGGTAGAAATGGGCATCACGATCACTCCGAATCAATGGGGGTTGCCCATTCTCCGGCCAGCGGCAATCATGAATAAAGCCCACTTCACTGCTCCCGCACGGACAGAATTCTTGGACTATTTGCTCATTTTTTAGCTTCCAGAACTCCACAAAGACAGGAAACCTGGACTTTTTGTCGTGCCAAGACGGAATTGGTGTAATTTTCGTCGGATACGCCACAAAGGATGGACTTTTAGTCGTGAGTAGCGGGTTACGACTGCCGGCAGAAAGGCGACTTTGTGAGAGTAACTCGCTTATCCGGGCGCGCATGTGTTCAGGGGTAAGGTGAGCGAGATTGGGTAGCAAAGTCATGGGGCCGATTTTGCCAGAGCAGGCAATTCGCGGCGATAGACCGATCGGCTAATGGCAGCCGTTAAAGCAGTGTGATCGAGCCTCCAGAATCTGCGCGTTGCCATGGCAGACCCAGCACCAATGCCTGAAGTTTCTCGGTATCCAGTTCCATTTCGGAACCGTGGCGAATGCCAGGCCAGTGAAACTTGCTTGGTTTAACCGCCGCGCAGCAAGCCATATTCCGAAGCCATCATGCCTCTGACTGCGTAAATTCGAAACTTCCCCCCCACACAATCCAGTTCTATTTGTGCGAATTCAGAACTACGTCGCTCCTATGTGCTCAACTTTGAAATTTCCTCGCCTTCTCATTGTAATCGGCAGCTTTAAGTCGGACTCTGGCCTCGGGACTATACATTTGCATCACGAATAGGCCTGAGCACTATGGCCCCGTTAACCAACTCGATACTCAGTGAATCACCGAGATTGAGATTCATACTTGCGAGAAGTTCGGAAGGAAGGTCGATGATGACATCCCCGCTTCCATCACCAGGGTCTTGGCATTTCACAGTTGTCTGCACGAATTCATTCATGGAGATACGCATCCGGTCCTAGGCCAATGGGTTGCCTTACTATCCTACGCTGGCGGATTCCCAGCCGACAGGTAGCAGCCCAGACTGAAGAAAATCGTACTTCGAGGTGCCCGACGTCCAGCTAGAAAGCTCGGCCAGTCGCCGGCATGCCGTCCTGTTATGGCTTCTGTCCTCGACCGTTCTGTCACGAAGCGTGGCAGAGAACGCAAAGGTTCATTCAGTCCGCAACGTTATTAGGTCGCAATTTTTCCTCCAGTCATCAGCTGTTTGTATTACATGACCTATGATGTGATCGCTCCAATGCGGCGCTCATCCAACGTGGCATCCTGCAGGCACGAAGTGCAATTATTTCCATACTGCTTAACATTTTACAAATTTTCGTAACCAAGAGATCAGATGCACCTCTCGGACCAAGATAATATAGGGCGGTAAGCGCATCTCCAACTCTAGTTCCTGCATGCTGCAGCCGGTCGGCTGACGCATGCTGTAACCGGATCACGGCATTTCCCACTTTCAAATCGCGCGTATAGCCACTCGTATAGTAAACGGGCCTCACTTGCATCTGATTACTCAACCTAAATCTGCGTACCGCTTCCGCCCCATGAATTTGGATAGTTTCTCCATTTGCTTGCGCGATTACGTTCATAACTTCCAATGGGCTCGCGCAGACTTTCCCAACATGCTTACCCCAGTGAGGCCGCATATAAATCCCGCGGGCCACACGTTCAAGTAAGCCTGCTCGTACTAGTCGTGTTAAAGATTTACTGATTGCTGAAGGTGAGCCGGCTTCGGCAAAAACCATACGGTGAAAGGGCCTGCCTGAAGCCATCTCCACTACCTGATTTGATATAATTTTCGAAACGGACCGCATAACTGCCCCTTATCCCTACTTGAATTTTAAACTAATCGATAAGTGAGCCGATAGCGAATTCCATTCCGTCGTAACCTATCTAGGAAACGATAAATGAGGGTCAGCCGTTACCTCTTGGTACGTTGGAATCTGCACCAATGTATTGACCAAGACTAAATCATGCTCCAGTCGTCGAACTAAAGATCGGCCCCATTGGCGCCACTCCAGTGTCTGCGTGCTCTTCTATATATCCAGCAAGGAGCATCTGGCTATCGCTCGGGAAGTGACGTAAAAGAAATATCGCATCACCACGAATACGCATTGGTAGCGATTTGTCTTGGGACAGCTCTAGCAGAAACTCTCTAGTCTGAATGACCGCTCGCGTACGCTCATTTGGCATCGTCATTTATGGTTACCTTCAATCTTCGGTCCTCGAAACACAGAGCAGGAACGCTAGCCCAACTCTTCTCCACTCCAAACACCGCGATGTCGTCAAGTGTTAAACACGTCTGCTTTCAATGCTCTTTACTTTAGCCTGAACCCACGACGCAACTGCGCCCAGCTTGTGAGGAGGCATGCGGGGTATCTCGTCTTTTCAGAGTTAATCTTCTTTCTTCCGATGGAAATTTTTATTTTCTTCTTTCCCGAGGTGAACTAGGGCGTCGAAGATTTTTTCGGGTTTAACACTCTGCAGGATGGGAGACTTACCGAGTTTATAAATTTGCCCGCCCGTCACTACGTGGCACACCTCCGCTGGAAAGCAACTTTCATTTCTCAAAACCACTACTTCTAACAGCGATTCCAGTTTCCAGCAGCCACTCTCGTTTACGGATCCGGGAGTGACGATATATGCCTCTTCCAGCCACACAGAATCAGTGCGGGCGCTCACGATATCAGCCAGATCTGACGCCGTAGACACCATCAACATCGTTCGCATCTCCTCCTCACCGAAGTCCTGTACTACTTTGAGGTAATACCATGGCCAGTGCACCTCATGCTCAACGTGGTGCCAAAACTGAACTCCGTCTGGTCCACTCGGCGTCGGAAAAATCGCAGACCGTTCAGTTGTCTTGAACACAGAGCACCCACATATGAGAATTAATATCACTTAGCAACCAATATACTTGGTGGTCTTATCCTACCTGCTGTCGCCTGATTGTGCCATTTTGTGGGGCTACAAAATGGACATACGGTCTTCACTCGGGCAGGCGCTAAAGATGGCCCGTATGAGCAAAGGGTTGATTCAAGAAGATTTTGCAATTACGAGCAGTACAAATTTCATAAGCCTGCTCGAAAATGGCAAGACCAGCCCTACGTTGCAGAAGCTCGAGGCAATTTGCTCTACGCTTGATACACATCCACTGACCTTGGTTGCATTGGCTTACGCCCTTCAAAGCGAATCGCCGATTGAATTTGATCAATTACTGCATCGCGTAGCTGACGAGGTCAGAGACTTGATCAGCTTTCAGGCCCGCTGAGACGGGGGCAGACGTTCAGGCGTCCACTCTGAGAAATTCGCAGTCCCTCTACTCCGCATAGGTGCGATGGCTATCCCCACTCATAGCCAATTTGTACTTGCATGACTTTGACAGGGCTATGAACGATGGTGAGGTCACTTGTGTACGGTACATCGATGACTTCCTGATCCTCGGGAAGGGCATGCGCTGCGTGGATCGTGCTTTTAGCAAAGCACAGACCGAACTCAAAATGATCTCACTTGAAGCATGCCGGCCCTTAGCAGCAAGCGACAAAACTTCAAGCTTGCGAATTCATGATTTTGGAACTAACTGCCCTGTGTGACCGTCACTTTGGCGAAAATGAGATCTGAATTTGAAACGAAAACCACGCCAGAAAGCTAAATTCGATATTTCATCTCCCATTGATCTTTCTCCGCGAGCGTCAGTGATTGCTCCATTCACCGTACAACCTGCAAATAGATCATTCAGGACAGACGATGATGCGATTAGTATCGAATAGAGCTAGGCTAGCCTGATCCGTTACCGCCAAAGTGAGTCACATGGTTTCTAGTACTGCGCATACAACTGTCTCGACGCCGCGGGTTCGTAAACCTACGGAATATCTTACTCACGTCAGAATCGAGGAGCTTAGCGAGCTCAATATTTTCTTGCTCGCGAAGGAAGGTTTTGCATTGAAAGACGCCCAAGCAATGGTCTCGCTTTCCGAGCTATATTTGTCATTGAGGATCATCGAACGAATCGTTGGTAAGCCAGGCCGACCGAAGCAAGGCAAAGGCGACGAAT
Source organism: Pseudomonas sp. LBUM1641 (assembly GCF_059716235.1). Lineage (NCBI taxonomy): Bacteria > Pseudomonadati > Pseudomonadota > Gammaproteobacteria > Pseudomonadales > Pseudomonadaceae > Pseudomonas > Pseudomonas sp. LBUM1641. The sequence continues at coordinate 3,240,657 of NZ_CP166815.1, read as the reverse complement.
CGATGACCGGTCGACTTAGCGCTCTCCAGAGCGCAATAGCCTTTCACTACGCCAAGGTTCTCGAACACGCAACGACTGTTTTTGGCACCCTGGGGCTTGCCGAGGCATGGCTTGCCAAACCCTGCAGGCATTTGGCCGGTAATATCCCTCTTGATCTGGTGGGTAACCCACTTGGATTTCAAGCTGTCGAAGACTACCTAGAACGGGTCGAACTGGGGGTCTATCAATAACGTACCGGTTTGGTCTAGATGCCTGACCGGTGACGAGGGGGCTGCAAGCTATCGGGCTCCCTCCTTCCCCTTCTCTTCTTGGCCAGATCCAATGTCCTGAACTGAAGCGTCCGCGGAGATGTGGAGAAGTGCTTCCAGCCTATCCAGTAGGCGCCATAGGCATTCTCGCGCAGAGCTTCAGCAAACATAAGGGACCCTCTGGATTCACCATTTGCTTTGGACCTTTACACTAGTTACGTGATCGCTTGATAGCTGGTGATCGACCAGTTAACCACCCCGATTGTCTGCATATGAAGAACGGAAATCGGGGAATACCTAGACGAAAGAGTTTTTCGTCAGCAGCGCCGGTAATAGTTCCGTCGCTGCCCCTAACAACATCAACTCACTCGGCTCACTCAAACGCACTTCTTCCAGGTTGAGATGGGTGACGGTAGCACCTGCCGCCAAAGCGATTTCGGGAATATCAGCCGCAGGTCGGACTATCCCCGAGGTACCGACAGATATCAAAACGTCACAGCTTCTTATTTTAGCTATAGCTGTTTTCCAGACACCGCCAGGAAGATCTTCCCCAAACCAAACTACACCAGGCCGCAGCCGACCATTGCAGCGAACACAACGAGGAGGCTCGATCAGCTCACCTTCGAAAGAGATCGCCGCTTACTGGTTCGTTAACTCTGCCGGGCGCTTGCAAGCGAAGCAGATCCGCTGGGCTAGGCTTCCTGGAGATGCACTACGTTTCGAGACCCTGCGCGCTCATGTAAGCCGTCAATGTTCTGAGTTACCACAAAGACATCTCGGCCGGAATCGGCCAAACGGGCTACCATTGTGGGCTGCGTGCGGCTTCGCTTGAATGGCTTGCTTGCGGCGCCAAAGGTACCACCCCCAAACCAAAGCAGGGTTTTCCCTAAATGCGTTTGCAGTTTCAAGAGTCCGGGGACCGTGCCTTGCCCATAGCCCTGTGAGCTTATCTCTAAAGGTGGGAATACCACTCTCTGCTGAAATGCCCGTGAACACCACAATTTTTCGAGCAACATGAAGGGCGTGAGACGCCCCACTGCTGGGTTACTTGCCCACGTCATGATCGCGAAGTTCGCTAACCATTTGCCGCTTTACCATCAGGAATCGATTTTCGGTCGCGCCGGCTTGGCGATTCCACGCTCAACTTTGGCTCAATGGGTGGGCATTACGGGCGTGCAGTTGGAGCCCTTGGTCGATGCCCTGCGTGACGTAGTGATCGGGTAGCAGGCCGTGCACGCGGATGCCCCCCGTGCAAATGCTCGCTCCGGGCTCGAAAAAAAACCACCGTTCTTATGTTCGGGCTTACGCCACCAGCCAATTCTGCGGTACAGCCGCTATCGTCAACTTCAGCCCCAGCCGCGCCGGTGAGCATGCCCGCAACTTCCTGCAAGGCTGGAAAGGTAAGTTGGTCTAGGACGATTTTGGCGGTTACAAGGCCAGCTTCGAACTCGGCGTGACCGAGACTGGCTACATGGCCCATGCCCGGCGCAAGCTCTTCGAATTGCACGCTACTAACAAGAGCCAGCTCGCCGAGCAGGCCCTGCGTTACATCCAGTTGCTGTACGAAATCGGGAGTGTTGCGGGGGCAGTATTCAATCAGCGCCAACAGCCTGAGTCCAAGCCCACTGAGAATCCGACTTTTTCAGCAGAATCGGCCAATTGTTGCTCACGTGCTATGTCTAGCGTCCCGCAAATTTCTGGATCAGATGGGTCGGCCCGGACACGATTAGCAGATCACCAGGCCGAATCAGGGTGCTAGGGGTGGCATGCTGGAAGTCTTGATTGGTGCGTTTCAACCCTACGACGGTCACCCCGAATTTTTCGCGGATTTGCCCGTCGGCCAACGTACTGTTGTGGCACGACAGTGGGGAATGAATCTTGGCGATGGCGAAACCGTCGTCGAACTCGATGAAGTCGATCATCCGCCCGGTAATGAGATGAGCGACACGCTCGCCCATTTCTTTCTCCGGGTAGACCACGTGATGGGCACCAATGCGCTGGGCTATCTGCCCATGCTCGGCGGTGCGGGCCTTGACCCAGATATCCGCAATCCCCAGTTCGGTCAGCGTCATGATGGTCAGCAGGCTGGCGGCCAGGTCGGTGCCTATCCCCACAATGGCGTGGCCAAAGTCGGCAACTCCCAATTGGCGCAACACCTGCAGGTTGGTGGAGTCGGCCTGCACCGCATGCGTCAGCAAGTCAGCCCACTCATGGACGGGTGCGGCGTCGCGGTCGATGCCCATCACGTCGTGCCCCAGCCGCATCAGCGATTGGGCCACCGAGCCGCCGAAGCGACCCAGGCCGATCACCACCACGCTGTCGCCCTTGGCAAATGAGAACTTCTCTGAAAATAGCAAGTTAGCCAACAATGGGATGCTCCTCTGGGTAGCGGTAGGGCATACGGTGCTCGCCCAAGGCCAGTGACGCCGCGAGCGTGATAGTGCCCACCCGTCCGGCGTACATCAGCAGCGTCAACACCAGCTGGCTTGAGGTGGGCAGCTCGGCGGTGATACCGGTGGACAAGCCGACGGTGCCAAACGCCGAGATTACTTCGAATATGACCTGGTCGGTAGGCAACGCGGTCTCACGCAGAATAAAGAGCGTCGCCAGCACGATCATGGCGCTGCTCAGGACGAGCACGGTAATGGCTTGACGCTGGGCCGCAGCGCCGACTCGCCGGCCATAGGCCTCGCAATCACTGTGGCCACGAATTTCGGCAATCACCAGCAAGACTAAGATCGCGACAGTACCGACTTTCACCCCGCCCGCAGTGCCTGCACTGCCGCCGCCGACGAACATCAGAAAGTAATGCACCGCCCAGCTTTCCGGGGTCAACGCGCCAATGTCGATCGAATTGAACCCGGCGGTACGTGCGGAAACGGAAGCAAATGCCGCCGACAGCACTTTATCGGCCACGGCCATCGGGCCAAGGGTGGTGGAATTGTCCCACTCGAACAGCAGCAGTGTGAAAAACCCGACCACCAGCAGGATCGCCGTGCCAGACAAGGTGAGCTTGGTGTGCAGCGACCAGCGACGGGGATGGTTGAACCGGCTGCGCAAGTCATACAGCACGGGAAAGCCAATACCGCCGATAACGATGGCAGCCATCATAGGCAACAGAATCCAGGTGTCAGTGGCGTAGCGCATCAGGCTGTCGGAGTAAATCGAGAAACCTGCGTTATTGAAGGCCGATACGGCATGAAACAGACCGCTCCAGGCCGCATCGGCCCATGACTGGCCATAGCCCCAATGAAACCTGAAGGTGAGCCACACGGTCGTGATGAGCTCCAGGGCGAACGTCACCACCAGCACCAGTTTGGCCACGCTGGTAATGTCTCCCACCCCCAATGAGCGCGACTCCAACTGTGCGACCATTTTGGTACGCAGGCGCAATCGGCTGTTAACCATCAGGCCGAGCAAGGTCGCCACCGTCATGATGCCGAAGCCGCCGAGCTGGAACAGAAGCAGAATCACCGCCTGGCCGAAGGTCGACCAGTACGTGCCAGTATCCACCACTACCAACCCGGTAACACAGACGGCCGATACGGCCGTGAAGAAGGCCGTCACCCAGGGAACCGCGCCCCCCCCAGCCTGGGATATCGGCTGCATTAGAATCGCGGTACCCACCATTATCGTGGTGAGGAAAACCAAGGCGACGACTCTGGCGGGATGAGATAGTAATTTCATTTGGCATCAGAACTCATGTCGTTACAAGGAGACAGGCTGTAAGCAACAGCTCTCCCAAACTCAATCAGACTTGAGTATTTCCACCACGTTGCGGTGGGCCTCAATCGGGATTCTGAATGCGGGCGATAGTGACAGTCATAACGATTTTTTGCCAATCCTTACTTATTTTGTATGCGATCCATAAACCCCACCTTCTAAAAAGTGGATTTTATGTTTACCGTGGCATCTCTAACGAGCAGTTCCACGGCAGCAAGGCCTCGAAGTCTTCTACGCTCGAGGCTTGTGGCCGGCGCTCAAGTGCGTGGCGCAGCCACGCATAGGGCTCTTGGCCGTTGGCTTTAGCCGTCTCGACCAGGCTGTAAAGTTGAGCGCTGGCCATCGCACCTTTGGGCGTGTCGCTGAACAACCAATTCTTGCGCCCGATCAAGAAGGGCCTGATCGCACGCTCTGCCGCGTTGTTGTCGATCGGCAAAAAACCGGCTTCGGTGTAGCGCACTAACTTGTCCCAGTTGCTGGCCAGATAACTGGTGGCTTTGCCCAGCGCGTTTCGCGCCGTCACTTGTGGCTGGGTTTTCTCCAGCCAGGCGTGTAACTGCGCCAGGACTGACGGGTCGGCTCTCAATCAGGCTCTTTCATCACCTGGACACGCGTTTCGTCGCAGTGGATTACGCGACTTTCCAGCAGCCGGTCCCGCATCAAGTTGAGCAGCGGTTGCAGGTGTTCGCCGCATTTTATGACCCAACGCGCCAGGGTTTGTCGTGGAATATCGACGCCGTGGCGACCGAGTACTTTTTCGGAACGATGCAGCGGCAGACCGTCGACGTATTTGGTGGTCAGCAACATCGCCAACACACTGGGACTGGCCATGCTCTTTTCAATCAATTGCGCTGGCTTGTCAGCGATGACCGGCGCGGTTTCACAGCCACGGCAGGCGTAGACCTTGCGGATGTGTCTGATCACGCGGATCTGCATAGGCACGATCTTTAGCTGCTCGCTGGTTTCTTCGCCGATGGCGTGCTTGCGGCAGCCGCAAGCACACGTCAGCTCGTGCTCGGGCAGCTCGTGGATGACTTTGATACGGGGCAAGTCGGCGGGCAGAGCTTGCGTTTGCCACAGCGTCTGGTAGGAGCGACAACTTCTTCCTCCGCCTCTTCGGTGGCAGGTTCAGCGATACTTTCGGCTTCATTAAAAAGAGCCAATTGCGGTGTCGCTGAATCGACTGTTTGTTCGGATTTACGCCCGAAGAGACGCTGACGGAGCAGCACACTTTCTTCTTCGAGATGAACAACCTTGGGCTGCATCTGAGCAAGTAATTGCTTGAGCGCAGTCAGGTCATCGGGAAGGTTGTCGGGCATAGAAATCATGCCGTGGATTATACCGAATCAGGCGACGAATCGAGGTGTCAAAACCTAATGTGGACGGTTGCGCCACAGGTCAAACCCGTCGAGCAGCCAGTTCAGCTCCTGGACTGTCAGCACGATGGCTTCGTCGGTGTGATCGGGCGATGTTTTGAAGCGTTTGGATTCAAGGCGTTTGAGCCAAAGGCAAAAGCCGTTGCGCTCCCAATACAAAATCTTCACCCGATTGCGGGGCTTGCTGAGAAAGACGAAAAGCACCGGATCGAACACCGCCACTTTGATATCCAGCTCCACCAGTGCGGCTAGGCCGTTGATGGATTTTCGAAAGTCTACAGGTTTAGGGTAGAGGTACACTTTTTCAACTTTGGCATCGGGACGCATCATGGCCGCTGGCTTCTGAAAGAGATCGGGAGCACAGCATCAGGTATCAAATCGCGGCTTTGAATGTGGGGTTCGTGGAGCGGTTACTTTCTTTCTCATATTAATAATATTTCGTATTGTTCACGAAGTGGCCGCATAGAGAATCGTCGCACCTACAATCGCCTCTTGACACATAGGCAGCGCCCTTGCAGTGCAAAAAGCCGTTGATCATGGCTTGGATTCCAGCCATCAACTGATTCCTTTCCAAATGCCGGAAATCCATGACAGCTGTGTTTTCAGAATTTGACACGTTTATAACCAGTTCCGTGGTTATGCAGTCCAATATATTGCTCATGGGATGACCAGTGGTTTTCGCAGCAAACTGTAGGCTATGGCGCCCAGCGCCGCCACACCGAGCAGCAGCACGGCCCAAAGGCCGAGCTTTTTCCAGTTCGGCCCGGCATCGACAGGGGTCGCAACCGCTGGCGAAGTCACCGCCGCCCCGCCCGCCACTTTGGCCTGCCCAAGCGCAGCGAGGCGTTCGGCGCTGTAATCCGGGATCAACGTAAACAGCGGCAAGTTCGCGCCCTTCACCGACGGATTGCCCAACGCCAAAGTGAACGGTGGCTCGCCCCGTGCCAGGAACACCAACTGCGTGGCCCGCACTGCAAAGCTCAGCGTCGGCGCCTCCACACCCAGGCCACCGCCGCGTTCGTCCACGTTGAGCTTGAGTTGCGCAACGACCTGGCCGGGCAGCTGCAATTCGTTTTGTAAAACGTCCTGGCCATTTTGCGTCAGTCGATAGAGCAATCCACTGCTCAAAGGCTGCCACGCTTGATTGCTTTCCCGACGGCCCGACAGAGTGACCGGTGCGAGGCTGTTGGGTTGGCTCAGGTCGATACGCAGACGTTCGACGTTCAGCGCGTTGGGCAACTGCCAGCTGTATTCGCCGGCCTTGAGCCGGCTACCCGACAGTGGCTGCGACCACACCAGCGGCAACGGCAAGCTATGGGCACTGACACTCTCCAGCTGCGCCGACGTCAGCGTCGGTGCCGCCTGGCCTTTCCACAGCAGGCGCAGATACCGCGCCGACTTCCCCGGCAGACTCACTTCATGTTGCTCGACGCGTTCGTCGGCAAACGACAGGCGCGCGACCTGCCCCTCGCCCCAGGAACGCCAGTGCTGCAAGTCGTCGCTGGCTTCGATGCTGAAACGCTGGAAGCCGTCACGCTCGCTGGTCCAGTCGAGGATCAGTTGCTGCAACGGCGCCTTGATCCCACTGGCATCAAGCAGCCAGCCGCGCAGCACTTCTTCGCCTGCCTCCAGTTGGCTCGGCGGCTGCACCTGCACCAGTGTGCCGGTCGCTGTGGATTGCACGCGCACGCTGGGCACTGCTTCAGCGGAGTCGGCCGCGGCGTACAGCGGGAACCACTTCACATTGGCCAGGCTGCGGCTTTCGGTGCTTTGCGCCGACTGCCGTGCCAGCGCATAAGCCTGGGGCTCACCTGCCGCGTTGAACACCCGCACATCACTCAGGTCGGCCTGACGGGCACTCAATTGCACCGCCAGCGGCAGCTCCAGGCGGTACCACGGGCCTTCGCCGCTGACCGTCAGCGGGACCCGCGTGGTGAAATCGGCGGGCGTTTCCTGAGCCCAGGCCGACAACGTTGTGCACAACCCCAACAGCGCCACACTCAACTTGCCCATCAAGAGGCCACTCCTTCAGTTTCAACCACCGGCTCGGGACGCTTGGGCGGCAGCGGAGCGAAATAGCCCACCACCAGCAACAGCCCGCCCACACCGATAAACGATACGATCCGCGCCAGCCCGCCACGGTTGCTCAATTCGACGAAGAACAATTTGGCGACCACCACGGCAATCAACGCTGCACCGATCAACCACACCTCACGCCGATGACGCAGATGGCCACCGATCATCAGGCTCAGGGCAATCAGGGTCCAGACGATCGACAACCCGGCTTGCACCAGCATCGACTCCAGCAACGCATCCAGATGGAACGGCACGCCGCCCCATTGGTGAGCCGTGCGCATCACCAGGGCGGTGAAGAAGGCGAACAGAGAAACCCCGGCGACCGCTTGGGCGATCAGCTCGGCGCGCGGCCCGCGTTGCGGGGCGGCACTGCGGGACCACAGATACACACCCAGCAACGCGAACAACAACCCCAGATCCAGCGGGTTAAGCAGCGGCACATACGGCAGCGGCTCGGCGGTGCCGTCGCTGAAGATATTCGCCAGCCAGAACCAGCCGAGCATCAGCACGGCCAGCGGCAGCGCGGCATACAACCGATACTCGCGCGGGTACGCCGACACCGGCCATGGCCAACTGCGCGGCGCAGCGGCGAGCACCAGGTACAGGCTCGGCAGAATCGCCCAGCCCAGCCAGCGCCAGGCGTTGTATTCCTCGGACAACAGCAACAGGCCGTAGCGCAACTCCAGCGCCAGCACGCCGATCAGCAGCCAGCAACCAAGCACATGCGCGGCGCTCAGGGCTTTCTCCGGAATGACCGAAGCCAGGCGCCGCAGCGACACGAAGTGCACCGCAAACACCGCCGCCCACGCCAGCCAGGCAAAATTCGCTGCCGGGTGATAACGCGAGCCCCACGCGCCCAGCAACACCACGCCCACCGCCGGCATGAACAGCGTGCACAACACGCCCAGCGACGCCCATTGCAGCCGCAGGGCCAGCACCGCCCAGATCGCCACACTCACTGCCGCTACTGCCAACAGCCAGGTGCCTTGCAGCATCGACGGCGCAAAACGCAGCACTTCGCTGACCAGCGCCAACGTCCACCAACCCGCGCCCCACACCAGCAGCACGTCGGACAGCCGCTGCAAACTCAACGCTTCGAACACCGGCGCATGAGGCCGACGCTGCAAGCGCCTGGCCCCGACCAGCGCTGCCAGCCCGAGCACCATCGGCGTCCAGAAGCCGCTATGACCCAAAGGACGCAAGCCTTCGCTGTTCAGCGCCCCGAGCAGGTCCGGCACCGCGATCAGGAACGACGCGCCGCCTATGATTTGCAGCAACAACCCAAAGACAAAACTGACGCGTTGTTGCAGGTAGAGGCTCAGCCAGATGATCAACAAGCCGCTGGCCGCCCACACGCCGCTGGCGGTCTCCCATGGCAGCACGAACAGCACCGTGAGGTTGATCAGCACCAGTCCGGCCAACAGCACCACCGACAGGCCACGCAACAACCGAACATCGCTGCGCACCATGGTGTCCCGCGCGGCCAGCAGCATGCCGCCGATCAACGCCAGGCCAATCAGCGAAGCCGTGAGCAGCCCGCTCCAACCAGCACTGAACACCGCGCCGGAATCGACGCCCGTCCGCAACCGCAGCAGGAACAGCGCCCCACCCAGCAGTTGCACGGCAAACGCGGTGAAGAGGAACGTGCGCGAGCCGATCCGCAGACCGACCAGCAGGGTCACAAGGCCCGCTATCGCCCAACTGATGGCGGTGCCTTGGGTCGACAGCAGCAGCGGCGCAAGCAGGTACAAAAATCCCAGGCCGACGCTGGCCAGCACCGGCAAGCCTCGACGTTCCCATTCCGCCGCCTGCTCCACCGGCGCCTTGCGCAACTGGAAGAAACTGAACAGCAATGCCGCGCCCAACAACAAAGCACCGAGCGGCGCACCCTCCAACAGACGGATCTCGCCCACCCGCAATTCGCTCAGGAACGCCAGCGCCGAGCCGACTTGCAACAGCAAGCCAAACGCCCGCGCCAACGGCCGTTGCTGACGCAAGCCGAGCCAGAAGATACCGGCGCCTTCCACGGCCCAGGCTGCAGCCGTCCAACGTGCGTCGAGGCCCAGGGGAATCGCCAGGCTGGCAAAGATCACACCCAGCGCCAGGCAGGTTTCCGCCAGCAGCAAGGCGCGACCGCCGCTCAACAAACGGGCCAGGCCCATGTAGATAATGCCCAGGGCCAGCGCGCTGAACGCGGCAGCAAATTCCAGGTGCTGCACCAGCGCAAACTGTAACCCGAAGCCCACCAGCGGCGGGCCGAACAGCATGCTGCCGTCGACATAGTCGCCCTTGGCCGCCGACCAGCGCAGCAACGCGCCACGGCTGTCCTCGTCCGGTGCGTCGCGCATCTCCAGCAACTTGCGCCGGGCGAACAACAGGCCAATGCCCAGGTACATCAGGAAAAACACAATCAGGAACGGCTCGGTGCTCCACAACAGCTCCGGCGTATAGGAGCGCATGCCCCAGGCGAAGCCGATACCGAAGGTGCCGACAAAGCCGATCAGGTTGAGCAGGCGCCAGGCCTTGAACCAGGCGATGGCGAGAATGCCCGTGTTAAGCAGGGCGAAATAGCTGAACAGCGCCACATGGTTACCGGCGCCGGTAGACGTGAGGATAGGTGCGGCAAAACCGCCGAGTGCGGCGGCACAGGCCAGGCCGAGGGCGTCCTGGGTAATCGCCAGGATCGCCGAGAACACCGTGACAGCCACCAGCAAGCCTAAGGCCGCACCGGGATCAAGCAGCGGATGCAGGCGCATCGCGGCGAACACCGTCAGGTACAACACGGCGATGCCGGTGCCTTGCAGCATCAACCCGTAATTGCTGTTGCGCAGCCGCAGCCACCACCCCAAACCCAGCAAGGCCAGTGCACAGCCGGCGACTCCCGCGTAACGCAGTTCGATCGGCACCACCATGCCTTCAGTGGCATAACGCAGCAGGAACGCCAGGCCGAGGAACAACAGCACCACGCCGACCCGCAGCACGGTGTTGCCGCCGAACAGCCAGTTGCGTGCGCCACTGATGGCGCGTTCGATGAAGTTGGGGCCGCGAGGTGCCGCAGGCGTAGCAGGTTGTTCAGGGATTTTTTCGCTCGGCTCAGCCCTCCAGACGTCAGCCGGCAATGCCTGGCTGGGCTCGGCCGCCACGGTTACGTAGGCCGGTTCCAGTTCAGCGGGTAATTCCCAGACGAGTTCGGGCGGCGCCGGTACCGGCAGCGGTTCTTCGACAAAGACAGGTTCGGGGGTTTCAACGGCACCCGGTCTTTCCAGCAAGGCCAGGCGTTGCTCGACTACTTTAAGGGCGCTCCTGGCAGACTCCAGCTGACGGCCTTGCTCCTCCGTACGCGAGGCAAGCATCGACAGGAAAATCGCTTGGCCAATCACCAGCCCCAACAGCGCACCAATACCCGCATCACTAAACGATTCGTCGAGTGTCCAGCCGAACACCAGGCCAATCAGCATGAAAACCCATTGCATAGCCAATACCCAAAGGAAAAATCGAAAACAATCAGAATGTTTGCTATCTCGGTAGCAGCGCAACCACGGCAAAGTCTGCACAGTCATGTCAGTCGTCATGGTTAGATTCCTCTTACAGGAATACTCCTCTCCCTCAAGCGCACTGTCTGTAGGGATTTTCTGTAGCCATTCCTGGAAAGAGGATCAAGAACAAGCTGCGAAATACGCTTAACTCAACGGAGGCATACCCAATACGCTTCAAGATCGAAATTACCCCGAAATCCACTCATCTCCGCGACTTCGAAGTTTCTCCGCAATTGGATCAGTGAAAACCAACGTCCTGTATGAAGGCCCTGCAACTACTTGCCATAGACCTAACCGCTTCCAAACTGCCCACAACCAAAAGTGGGAATAAATACGTGACGCTTCGCCAATCCCACCACGATGGCAAGCTCAAACGCCCAAGATTTATCACCCAGTACGACTTACCCTGGTGTCACGGGACCAGAAGTCACCACATGCGGATGCGACCCGGCAGGGGATAGAGCTGCAGCAACGTAGGTGCTGGAAGCTTGCCGAGAATGTCTGATGACCCGATTTAGGTGCTTGAGTTAATGTTGAGGGCTTGCGATACCCAGGCTTTTGTGATGCCAGCTCAATACCATGGCCGGTAAGCTAGACCTTGAGTGTTCTCACCTATGACTTAATGGGTCCGCCACGGCTCGCAAATAGATAGCCGTGACCAGGGCCAAGCAGATGACGCTCGATTTCGTGCTTAGGCTTAGGCTGACATAGATGTCTTGCGGCCGCTTGGTGTGCTTGCAGATCATCAGCCGTGACTATTTCAAAACCTCGGATAGAAAAATCCAGAGCCCTCGCTCCAGATCAAATTGACTTGGCGTCGCAAAGCGAAGCTCACCAATACGTATGTCTGTTAATAGCAACTGCAACTCAGTCGAGCCTGCTGGCTGCCGCGATAGCAGCAACCGAGACGGCTCGGCTGAACTTAGTTAGGGCCGCTCGCGACACTTGCCTGCCCTACTCTCCCGCGGCGACTTTGGCCTTGCGTCCTCTTGGCGCCGGCATAGTCACAAGACACTCAAACAAACGCTCCGCGTACACAAAACCCATTCGCTTGACCGCATCCTTGTCGAAATAAAAGAGCCATGCCAGCAATAAGGCACCCGAAATGAGAATGGTAAGCCCAGCGGCAAGACCAGGGTCAGCAAAGTGGATCAACTCGATTTGTGGAGGGTTGACACGAAGAACACCGGCAATCAAACAGCCATAAACCAGTCCGCAAAGACACGAAAAAATGCCGATAGCCTTCATGGACACCATGTTGCGGTGAAAGCCGTAAGCGACATTCTCCTTGAGCAGCAATTGCTTGTTGGTGCGAGTGAGCTCCCTGAGTCGTTTTGTTGCACCGATATAGATGTCGTCTGCGTTGGCCGGATCGCTCGCCTCCTCCTGCGCGGTTGGCATAACGATGCCTAGCTTTGAAGTGATCGCGGCGTGATACCTATGTTTGCTGATGCGATCTAAAAATTTGTCACTGTGGCGTAGAGCCAACGTGGTCGGCATCCCACCCCATAGCGCGACCAGCTTTTCTTCAAGCTTTTTCCCACGCCCGCGGGCCACGCTGGCGAGCGCGTAAATGGCACCACATCCGCCAAGTAAGCCAATGACACTGGTCAGTACCGGGTGTTTTGCGCCGTAAACACACAACAACGGGACGAGTAACGGTAACGAAACCAACAATCCCGGAATGACACGAGCTTTTCGCTCATACGGGTCTTTGACCAATTCAAATATCGCGATCATAAAAGCCTATGACTTTAGTTCATCGATGAAGGGTTGAATTTCTGTGCGATTTTTCAGGTAGATGTGCTGCACTTTCGGGTCGGGTCGCTCATCCAGTAATCCAAGACTTTTGAGCGTGTAGAGAAGAAACGCCTGGCGGCACGGCAACTCGGCCTCTCCATTACGCATGCCGTAATCTCGCTCAACCACCCTTTTCTTGGGTGCCTCCAAATCGGGGTTTGCGGCAAGGATCAAGGTTACATAGGTATTCCACTGGGCATCCTGCACAGGGTCGACAGAACACTCTTCAATCCCATCAAGACTCAAGATCCTGATCAGGACAAAATCACTAAACCGTTTACGGTTGTGACAATACGCTCGTACATGCCAACGGGAACCATCATGGCCCAGTGAATGGGGCGACAACAAACGCTTGGATACATCCAAAGAAGTCATCGACTGGTAACTGACATAAATCGACAACTTTTCGCGAATGGCTTTGATGACGGCGGCAACGATCGTTTCATCCAGCGTTCGACCAGGCCTGGGCACAAAGTCAGCTTCAGGTACCGCCCCCAAAAAGCTGCTCGAAGCGTCAATAATACCGGTTCTGGTAGCGAGCAATTCCGTCAGGTACTGGTGAGCGGATGATTGTGGGAACACCGCCTGGAAATCTTGTGTGGCCACGTAGGTTTTGGAGCTGCGGTCATATTCAAGATTGTTCGGCGCCAGCTCCGTGTATTTGGCAATGTCGAGCGAAGCCTGAGGTACCGACACACCAAAGTACTCCGTCAAGTCAGCTCTATTGATACGCCCTTCCCAGCGCAGACGAAAATCGATGAACTGAAGACGACGATCCGCTCCCCAGCTGCGACTTTTGGTTTCCGTGGAGGGTGATGCATTTACAGACGACGGTTGCATTGACTAGCCCAAAAAAATAAACGGATATAAAAACTATTCGTATGAAATATATACGCGTTTAATGGCTGTTCGTCCAGCCGTCATGTCAAAGCTCACAAGCAATTAGGCGCTGGATTTCCATTGCCCCCGCGCCCCGCATTCCCTCATGTCAGCTATCTCGTCATTCGCCTTGAAGCCGTGCTTCCTTTCGTCCACTCACTGGGCCTACCCAAAAACACTTAAGTCTTCGACCCCCAATCACATATAAAAAATATTCGCATAAAAACTAGACGCGCATAATTTCTATGCGTATTTTCTGTCGTGCGATCAAATTTCTAGCAACGCTTTGGGGAACCGAATGTCAGCGAAAATTACGTTTTTCTCGGTGGATAACGGCGACATGACGCTTGTGCAGCTAGCCGACACGGCTGCCACCACGTTGCTGATCGACATGAATATTCGTGTCGCGGCCGATGACCCAGCGGACTCGGCTCCAGACGTTGCGACGGAGCTGCGAAAGCGCCTTCGGTTTGATCAAAAAAAGCGGCCTTACGTTGACGCGTTGTTGCTGAGCCATCCGGACAAGGATCACATCAGTGGCTTGGCGAAGCACTTTTGGCTGGGATCACTGGATGACTACCCCGACGACAATTTGGAATGGCATGAAAAGCGCATTGTGATTCGCGAAATGTGGTCATCTCCAATGGTGTTTAGACGACGCTCGAAACATCACACGCTCTGCCCGGATGCAGTCGCCTTCAATAAGGAAGTCCATCGCAGGATTGGGCTTTGGCGCACGCTGCGGTTCGCCGTAGAAGGCGATCGCATCAAAATCATGGGTGAGGATGAGAAAGGCAAAACCGACGATTTATTGCCCATCTTGATCAAGACCGGTGAGAAATTTACCCAGATCAATGGCGAGTCCTCGTTTCTGTTCTCGGCTCACCTGCTAGCGCCCGCTCCTCTGCAAGACGAAGACACTGAAGAAATGTTGTCCAAAAACCACTCCAGCGTCATTTTGAACATTGAACTGCAGGCTTCAATCTACTCGTCCAAGCGCGTCAGATTCCTGACCGGAGGGGACGCAGAAGTGGCCATCTGGAAACGCCTGTGGGGAAAGTACAAAGACACTCCACAAGTGCTTGAGTACGATTTGCTTCAAGCGCCCCACCACTGCTCATGGCACTCCCTTTCTGTCTACAGCTGGTCAACCTACGGTAATGACGCCGAGCTCTGCCAGGAAGCCCGTAACGCACTCGGGCAGGCTCGAGAAGGTGCAACTATCGTTGCGAGCAGCAAGAAGATACTGGACAACGATGACAACCCGCCGTGCATCCGCGCCAAGCGCGAATACCTGTCTATCTTGAGGCCAGTGGATGGCATCTTCCATTGCACGGGGGACGGTAAGCGCCCGGAAACGATCGAGTTCGAGATCACCTCCACTGGCGTGTCCAAAATTGTCGCCGGTGTCGCTGCAGGGGTAGGAGCTAGTGCCGTGGCTTCCGCAGCGCCAAGGGCGGGCCGCCCATGAATGAGATCTACGAATGGGGAAAACCGATTGGTGAAGGACAAAAGGATTCGCTACATCCAATGACGCTTGGCCTGATTCAGGCCTGTCAGGATCATCCGTGCATCGAGGTGCTGGACATCCGAACCGTCGATGAAGGTTTGGGGCCGGAGCAGGCCATCGTCATTGAGGCGGGTGATGGCACCATTGAGTCGGGCAACCCGGGTCGCATCCGCAGGCGAGAAACCCTGGCGATTACAGTGAATCCACAGACCGTCGTCCCGGTGGTCGTGCGTACCTTGCGCAAGGATTTCCCAGGACACTCCTATCAACACGGCACACACCTGAACACACCACGCGCCCTCTGCCTCTACAATATCGTGTGGAGCGCTGTTGAACGCAGCTGGACGCCAGAACGCTTTTTGGAACGGATGTTCTGGTGGTTACGCGAGACGTCTCAGCTACGGCTGCATCGGGACGATCAACCACTGGAGCAACTGTTTTACAGCAGTCGCTACCAGTTGATCCTGCCTTCGAACTATTTGAAGCAGTCTGAGGACAGCGGCAAAAACCTGATTATCGAGGAAATCACGGGAGCACCGGGACGTCAGGTTACCTTGCGGGGAAGGTTCGATGACTCAAACAATCCTCGAGGTGTGGGTCTGCAGTCACTGAAGCTGTCTGTCGACGGTGTCGGTTCATCGCACGTGGAAGCCGCCCCCCAGACACTTGGTCAACTCCATGACCGCTTGGTCTCCCGTGGAAGTGGGCTCAAGGAACCATTGTTCAGCAGCGTGTTTGATGCGGTGACCGATCAGGGGTTAGTCCCTGAACAGGCTGGCGAGATCAAGGCGATACTTATCCTGGTCTGGGTGCCGCGCACGGGTAAGGAAGGCATTGAACGGTATGACGTGCTGGGCTATGCGCTCAAGAGTTCGCTGCAAGCACTCGGTAATGCATTCGGTATGTTGCACTTCGACAGTGAAAAGCGACGCTGGCATCGCACGACCTTGATTGGTGATGCTACACAGAGCGATGAAAATCGCGCATGGCGAGATCTGGAAATCCTTTCAGTGCAAATCCGCTGGGGGATCGGAGCCGAAGGCGGACGCCAAATGTCCGCGATCAACCCTGACGATGCTGACTTCGATGGGGTGCTCGCTGGCGTAGGCTCTTTGGGCGGAACGCTTGCAGACATCTGGCTGCGTGAAGGCTGGGGTCGTTGGACGTACATAGATCCGGATCAGCTGCTTCCCCACAACCTGGCACGGCATGTCGGATTGGACAATGAAGTGGGTTACGCGAAAGTCGATGTAGTCCGGCACCATGCCCAAATGGTGTTTCCCGACGAACCTGCACCTAAAGCGATTGCGGGTAGCCTGACAAGCCAAAGTGAAGAGGTGATCAGAGCGTTGGGTTCAGCGAGTTTAGTGATCGATGCGACGACGACTTTCGACGCGCCTCGCGATTTGGCTGAGCGTGAAAATGCCCCCCGCACCGCCAGCGTGTTCCTCACCCCTTCGGGCCTTGCCAGCGTGATCCTGTTGGAGGACGCGAGTCGTACCCTGCGCTCCCCCGCATTGGAGGCACAATATTACCGAGCGATCCTCAACAGCTCCTGGGGAAAACCGCACCTTCAAGGTCACTTGGGGGATTTGTGGGTAGGTGGTGGCTGCCGTGACATTTCGTTTCGGATTCCGCTTGAGCGCATTCACTTGCATGCAGCGATCCTTTCGAAGCAATTGCGCAAAAGTGTTCTGGACGATGACGCGCGAATCTGCGTGTGGACGGTGGACGAAGAGACGGAAGCTGTAACCCCGATGGAAATCCCCCCCCATCCGGTGAGCTCACATGCTCAGAATGGTTGGACAGTTACCTATGACGATGCGTTGATCACCAAGCTCAAGCAGATTCGTGGCGCAGCCCTTCCCAACGAAACGGGTGGAGTATTGCTTGGGGTTACAGATCTGAAGTCTAAAACCATCCTGTTGGTCGACACATTGTTACCCCCCGCTGACAGCCAAGCAAGTCCCCACCACTTCATTCGAGGCAAGGCCGGTCAGGAAGCCGCATTAGCAGACGTACACGAACGCACGGCTCGAGTCGTCGACTACGTAGGCGAATGGCATTCACATCCTGATGGTTACCCTGCGACCCCCAGTGCAGATGATCGAACGCTAATCACGTCGCTGGCGGGCTTGATGTCCAGTGAGGGCTTACCCGCCATCATGATCATCGTGGGCGAGTATGAGATCACGTTCCATCTCGAGTGATCAGCCAGCACGGCGTCCTTAACACCAACAGTGCAGTACCTATAAGGCACTAGCCAAAGGGACGTGGCAGGTTGCCCCTCTGCTTACGGAAACAGCATTCAATCTGGGAGAAATGATCTGCTGGTATCGAATTGTCTGGTCAAATAATTCGAGAACCCAGGAAAGGAAAAATCAACTAATAGAATCGTCAAAAAAATTCAAAGCATCGAACCTTAAGCAAACGAATAGGTCATCTCATGCCTGGATCAGTAGAGCTTTCGAAAGAAGAATTATTTTCCTTGGTTGAAAAAGCGGTCAAGCCTCAGTTTTTTACTCATGGACGCCCTCGGCCGCTACTGGGTGCAGTGGCAAAAAAGCGGGGCTTGCTGCCTTTCCCTTTCACGTGCAGACAAAATCGCGTTTAAGCGTCCCCTAACTTATACGGCAGCAACTCTATAATCTCACTCACGTTCTTCAGGTACGCATACGGATCACGACCATTGAGCCGTGCCGACTGGATCAAACTTATGATTGCTGCTGCCCCTTTGCCACTGCGAACAAACCGGCGACCAGCCAGTTTGATCGCCCAAGAGCCCACGGCCGTATCTGGCTTTCGGCCCAATTGTTGTCGATGGGTACAGCCCCTTCATCGAGATAGCGCGTCAGCGCTGTCCAGCGTTTTAGGATGTAATCCAACGCCTTGGCGATGGCCGTTCCCTCAGGCACAGGTTGCCTCTGAATTACGCGGAAAATCTCACCGTGGGTGCCGAACCCCTGCAAATTTAGGTCGCCCGCATAGTCGTCGGCGGTCAGGTTCAAATACGTTTAGTTAGAGGGGTTAAACATGACTGACTCCCTGTCGGGAGTCATCCGTTAAGCCCAGAATCGTAGGCGCTGCAGCAAGGACGAAGCCGCACCTAAGGCGTCACGCAATTGAGCAGCGGTGATCGTGCGATCAGCCACGTCAAACGCCAAAGCCGTGCGCAAGGCCGGCCAACAGTGTTTGGGTAGGTTAATCGGTGGAGGTAACTCACGCTCCAAGTGATCATCGCGGGCCTGGGTCGACGCCAGGCGGCGGAACGGGTGTTTGCCTCCTGCCAACTCGTAGATTACACAAGCCACGCCGTATACGTCGGCTGCAGCGGACAGTGGCTGACCTTCGAGTGACTCCGGCGCGGCGTAGCCCAGGGTCCAGGCATTGAAGCGGTCCCGGCTCAGGTGCGGTAGACCGGGCAGGATGCCCTCCTCCGCCTGGCCAAGGCCGAAGTCAAACAGCCGTACGCCTTCTTCGCTCAGCATGACATTGCTTGGTTTCATATCACCATGCAATATACCGCGAGCATGTGCATAGGCCAGTGCGTCAAGCAGTGGCAGTGTGATGTCGCGCAACTCTTTCCATGGCAGGCCAAGGGGCCGCTCACAGAGGAGTTTGTCCAGGGTCAGCCCACGCATAAGTTCCATAGTGATGAAGGCCCGTTGGCAGTCAGTGTCCACTTCAAAACTGTGCAAACGCAATACGTTGGCGTGACGTAGACGTCGGGTCAGGGCGAACTCACTGTACAGCAAGGCGTTGGCGTCCCGCGACTCAGCGAACTCTTCGCTGATAATTTTCAGCGCAATGTAGGGGTCGGGATCACCGAACTGTTCGTTCAGCAAGTCCCGTGCGCGGTAAACCGCGCCCATGCCACCAGCACCGAGCAAGCGCTCAATGCGGTAACGGCCCGCCAGTACGTCAGGCATTTCACCGATACTAGCCTTGGTGGGCATCAGCTCGGCCTCGGCCTTGTGCGACGTGGCAAACGCAAAGTAGGTCAGGTTGCTGCCCTGCTCTTCGGTCGCCAGTAGGCCGTCAGTCGGCGGCATGACTTCAGTCATTGGCGGACCACCACGGCCGTCAGATTATCCCGGGCAGAACCACGCAGCGCGCCGTCGAACAAACGCTCCAGCGCAATTTTCGGTGCGGTCAGGCTCAAGGCATTACCAAGCGCATCGCTGCTGAGCCCTTGGTACAAGCCATCGCTACAAAGCAAAAATGCATCACCGGGATAAACCTCAAGTTCCAATACATCCAGGGTCAGTTGCTCGGCCGCTCCAACCGCCCGAGTCAGCGCATGCGCGCCAGGATGGGCTTTGGCCTGATCAACGCTCATGTGTTGTTCTTCGATGAGCTGTTGTTGCAGCGAATGATCCTTGGACAGCTGATACAAACGCTGCCTGCGCCACAGGTAGCAGCGGCTGTCGCCAGCCCAGATACAGGCCGCACGATTACCCCCGACCAGCAGCGCCACAACGGTGCTGCCCATGATGTTGTCGTGGCGTCCGGCGGTCACCGTCAACTCATGACCCAAACGGCGGTTGAGCCAGTGCAGGCACTGGCGAATGCTTTTAAGTCGTTCATTGAAATCATCCTGCACAGGCAATTCTGCCAGGCTGGCGACGATCAACTGGCTGGCGATGTCGCCCCCCTGATGACCGCCCATACCGTCCGCAACGACCCATAGCCCTTGCTGTGGAGCGTCGAGAAAAGCATCCTCGTTGCGCGCCCTAACCTTGCCGGCATCGGTACGCGCAGCACTTCGCCAAGGGCTGGCAACCCGCATCAGAGCTGCACCGGCATACGAAAGGTGCGCAGCACGCCCATGTCGAACGGGTTCGGGGCGCGCGGGCTGCTCAGCAAGTAGTTCGCGCGCAGGCCTCCGACGTTAGCCTTGAGCACCATCACATCGCGGCCAGTCAGGTATTCGGTCTGCATTAGATCGAACAACCGGAACAGCGACCATGGGCCAGTGTTTTTCTCGATACCCAATGGACGTCCGACCATTTTATCGAGGACCAGGCTAGTGCGACCATCTTCAGCGTCACTCGGCCATGTAAATGACACCGGTACGATGGGGCCGTGACGGTATTCGATGGTCTTGTCGCCAAACTTGAACTCTGAACGGCTCACCGCCGGATCGAGGGTGTACGGCTCAAGCTTGAACTGCACCTGCGGCTCTGCCGGGTTGTTGGCGAAGAAGCTCTGGCGGATCATCAGTGCAGCGGCCATCTGGTCTAGGTAGACCTTGGAGATCGGCAGACTGTGACCATCGACATTACGCATGCGGTAGTTGCCCGGATCGCCACTGACAAACGGACGCAAATAGTTGTCAAAGAAGCGATCAGCAATTCCCTGTGCCTTGAAGAACTCGCGAAAGTCGCTGATCGCCACGTCACTGGTGCTGTGGGCGTTGAAGGGGTAGCGCTTGCTGATCGCCTTACCGTAGAAACCATACAACTCGCTCTGATAGCGCTGGTTCAAGTACTGATAGGCATCGCTGAGTACCAGACGCCAGGTATCTTCGGCCAACACGTTCAACCACAAGCCCACCGGACGCGGTAGACGACTCGATGCATTGCGCAAGTTACTCAGGGCATCGCGCTGGCCGCCCATACGGGTCTTGGCCATTTCGAACGCGGCCTGCTCTGGCGAGCTGGCACGGGCCAAGCTGGCCATCTGCATTTGCAGGTCATTTAGCGCCGTCAGCGCCGGGGTCAGGTCAGCGGTTGGGCCATTGTTGTCGTCCAGCAAACGGTGCAGCAGTTCGAAGCGAGCTTGCAGCGACTTCTTCGCGGTGTCCGGAAGTTTTTTCGCCAAGGCGCCAGACATCTCACCTGCCGTAGCAGCCGCAAGTTTGCCAAGCTTACCGCCCTTCTGAGAGAGCGTGCCGGCCACATCAGTGGAGTTAGCCACCGTGTCGGCCACCATCGGGAACCGCGTATTTTCACGCACTTCCACCAACAATTGAAGGATCGGTGAATTGGCCGACGTGAGCCCCGCCATTTGCTCAGCGCTTTCACCAAAATCGTTAATCGGCGGAAGCGCAACCTGTCCCACCGCATCACTCCAGTAGTTGGCATAATCGCGAAAATACAGCTGTTCGAGTTCAACCATCAGTCGACGCAAATCCATGCCGCTGATACCCGAGCCTTCACCCAGTACCCAGTTGTCACTGAGGATATTGGTAACCAGCATCGAGCCCTGCACCGAGAGATACTGTTGATACCCCTGTTGAGTGTAGAACCCTGGAATTACGTAATCGGTGCCCATAAACAGCGAACCCTGAGGGCCAAGATGTTGGCTCAAGCGGTATTCCGGCAGGTTACGGGCCTGTTCGCGCAGCATCCGATACACCACGTTGGCCAGGGATTCGCTACGCAATACCTGACGCGCCTGAGCCACCAGTTCATCGTTCAGCGGGGAGATGAACGGCTGTTTCAGCAAGCGCTCAAAATGCGCGTTCAAGCCGTTCTGCACCGCAGCGTTGCCGCTGTAGCGCTGGGACCACTCAGCGGCTACCCAGTCCTTGAGCCATGGCGCATCGCGTCGATCCTTCATGTTCAGCATCAGGTACGCTCGCAGGCTGTTAAGCAGCCGTTCACGGTCGTTCATATTGGCGTGAATCTGCCCCTCAAGCAGAGTAGAAACCCGAGGCAACAATTGCTCTTCAAGCTCATGCTCATAGGCGACCTTAACCACCGGATTGACATCGGTCCCCTGATACAGCCCAGCGCGCTCGTAGTAACCCAGGTCGCTTTTTTTCGGGAATACCTGAGTTGCTGCGTAGCTGGTGTCGAGGCTCTTAAGCACCGCCATGGAGTCATCACGGGCGCTCAGAGCCAAGCGTTGCTGGCTCCAGGTTTGTGCTAGGTTACGCAGGCTCTCCAGCCGTTCGTGGTTAGCCGAGAAACCTCCGACCCACAACGTGCCAAACAACGCCAACGTGGCCAGGGCGCCCCCATACAGCGCACGTTGACCCCAATGGATACGGCCGCGTTCACGCTTGTCCAGGCCAGCTAGATCAGCTTCGGGGAAAATGACCCGGCTGAGCAAATGGTGAATAAACCGCGAACGCCCACTGCGCAGAGTGGGCAGTACGCCGGTGTTCATGCCCAGATTGGCGCCAATGCCGGCGGCGGTTGCGTCCAGCTCCTGAGTCAAGTGCGGTGCGCTGGTCAAGTAGAACCCGCGCAACTGGCTGACACGCTGATAGCGATTACCGGTGAATGCCATGTCAACGAACAGGCATAGGTGCTCGCCGATCTGCCCGAGCTGATGCGGGAAGTCGAGGATGCGCCCACGGCACTGAGTGTTACGCTCTTGGTGCATCCGCATAATCACTTGGCTACTCAAGCGACGCAGCAACTCTTCGAACTCGTTGCGTAGCAAAGCCACATCGGTACCGCTCTGCCCTTTACGAAAACTGGCGCCCAGCACCTGCTCGCTTTCTTCGCGCGTCAGTTGGTCGAAGAACTCGTCGAAGCCAAGCAACTGGTCAGCCTTACTCAGCACCAGGTAAATCGGTACATCCACGTGCAGCTTCTGGTGTACGTCTTGCAAGCGTGTACGCACTTGGCGCGCCAGCGTTTCGAGGTCCTGCTCGCTGCCGCTCAGTAATGTCTGTACTGGAATAGTCACCAGCACGCCGTTCAACGGGCGATTGCGGCGCCGTTTACGCAGCAGATCAAGCAAGGTGCTCCAGGCACTGCCATCAACGTCAGCATCCGTCTGGGTCAAGTAACGCCCAGCGGTGTCGATCAACACGCCGTGATCAGCGAAATACCAGTCGCAATGGCGGGTACCCTGGGTGTCGCGCGTCAACTTGCGATCTACCCTGTTGATCGGAAATTCAAGGCCCGAGAAGTCCAGTAGGCTGGTCTTGCCACTGCCCTGCGGACCGATCAGCAAGTACCAGGGCAAATCAGTGCGCCAGTGCTCGCTGCGGCCACGATATAGGCTGGAGGTTTTCAGGGTTTTCAAGGCCTCCTTGAAGCGCGCTTTCAGTTCCTTCTGCTCTTCGTCAACCCGTTCTTCGCAGCGGATCCGGTTCTGGCCCTTCTCCGTGTCTTCGACCGCCTTCTTGCGCACCCCGGTACGCCAGTTGACAAAGACCATGGTCAAGCCCCAGATCAGAAACAGCACGCTGATGGTCAGCAAGCGCGAGGTCGCGCCGTCCCAGAACTTATAGTTATCAACCGCCAGCAACGGTCCGGCGAACCACACCAGCAGCGCGACAAACAGCACCAGCACCAGCGTCCAGATCCAGGTCTTACGCAAGAATACGCCGGCTTTCTTGAAAAACGTTTTCATCACAGGTCCCTGTTTACGGCTTCGACTGCAGCTGGGGCCGCCGCCGGATCAAACGGCTGATAAGGTTGCAGAACGGTGCCTCGTTGCTCGACCAGCACCCAAGCGAAGCCCGAATACATCACCACCAGACAGACGCAAGTGAACAACACCACTGTCCATGCCGGCACGATGCGCACCAGATTGCGACGCTGATTGTTCAGGCCCTCCCAATGCGGCGAGAACTCACGTGGTACATCGCCGCGCAACTGACGGATCTGACGGTACAAAGCGTCGCGAATGCCGTCGAGTTCAAGCATGCCACGCGCTTGTACCCGGTACTTACCTTCGAAGCCTAGAGACAGGCACAGGTACATCAGCTCCAGCATCGGCAAGTGCTTGACCGGGTTTTTCGACAGCCGATCAAGAAGCTGGAAAAACTTCTCACCGCCGAAGGTTTCGTTGTGGAAGCTGCTGAGTAGGCTCATTTGCGACCACTCACTTTCATTGCCCCATGGCGTGGTGACGACAGCTTCGTCAGTCACGGTACAGAGCACGTAACGAGCGGCCATCACCTGACTGCTTTCGGCGCCACTATGCAAGGCACTGACTTCAAATAGTTTCAGCCCGGTAGTCAGTCGCTCGTTGAGCACCCGCATGTCTTCGCGAGTTTCGCTATGCTTGAGGCGCACCACTTCCGATAACAGCTCGGCGGCGGCGGCTACCAGCACGTTGACGCTGATGTTGACGGCATCGGCTGGGCGCAAGCGAGCGGCGTAAATCATGCGTTCTTCGAGCTGCTCGAAACGCGGCGGTGCCGCAAAGTCCGTCAGCGGGCTTGATGCAGGGCCGTGGCGCTGGCGGTCGAGCAGGACAGTTTTATCGTCGTGGCTGTATTCCATTTCCTTGATCATGTTGGTCAGTTCCTGATGGCCCAGAATTTCAGCTCAAGCTCGGCGAATTCGCCGGACACATGGAATGCGAAGCCACCAGAGCGCTCGAGTTGCACTAGGTCTTCGGAGCTAAGTTCGAGGATGAAATAGGTTTTGTTGGCGTGGAACGCGATCTGCCGAGGAGCCACCGGCAACGGTTTGACCTTGATGCCTGGCAGATGCAGGTTGACCAGTTGGCGGATGCGCTCTACCGGGCCGACTTTGAGGTGTGCCGGCAAGCGGTGGCGCAGTTCTTCGGAGTCGCAGTTGGCACTGGCCGCCAGCACGAACGAGGCCGAACCAAGCAGTTTGTGGTCGAGCAACGGCGAGACAATGATCCCGTACTGACGCGATTGCAGCACCAGTTCGATAGCGTGCTGTTCTAGCACCATCGACAGCACCTGACGAATCGCGTCCATCAGTTTACGGAAGCTCGCGCCTTGGTCGCTGTGTTGATAACGGCTGTCCAGACGAGGTCGTTTACTATCGCTGGAGAATGTCGCCAGATCACCAAGCATAGTCAGCAGCGCCCGGTATAACTCTTCTGGGTGGACTTGTTCCAGGCTAAGATAGTGACGCAACAACAACTCGGTGCGGTTGATCAACTGTAGCATCATGAAGTCACCCACTTCCGCACCACCCACCTTACCATTGGAGCGAATCCGGTCAGCGATGGCGTCGCCCCGATTACCGAGCATGCTAATCACTTCCTTAAGGCAGGAAAGAAGGTAGCTTGAGGCATGCGCCTGGATGTAGGTGGGGACGAAGTTTGGGTCGAGACTGACTACGCCGTCCGGCGTAGTATCAAGTACTTCGCAGATCTTTAGCTTCACGTACGCCTGATCGCTCTGCTGCTCGCCGAACAATAGCTTGAAGTCCGGCCGGGCACAGCTGACCTGGCTGGCAGCGTCGTCGCCGGCGTTGGAGTCAGCCACTTCCGCTTCGTACACCGTATAGCGCGCCAGCACGTCGGACTGCTCCGGCCGGCGGGCTTCGATGTGGTTGCCGGTAACCAACGGCAGAGCCAGATAAATGGGCGTATTGCCGGTGTTCGGCGGCACATCGATGGCCAACGGTTCGGTGTGCCCCCCCAGCTCAAACAAGCTGCCATCCGGCAGAATACCCGATGCCTGGCTGATGACCAGTTTGCCCATGTTGAGGAACTGCAAGTCGATGTCCAAGTTGAGGAAGCCCCAGATGTAGCTGCCCAGCAAATGGGTGCGGGTCTTCATCTGATGGTCGTAGTAGCGATCGTTGTGCTGGAAGTGCTGCGGACGCAGCAACATACCTTCCTGCCAAATGACTTTATGGGAGTTCATGGTCAATCAGCCGCCTTGACTAACGATTCATGGGTGTTGCGAATTCCGCTCTGATCGAGGGTCAGTTCGGCGTCGGTGACTTCCACCGGGGCAACTTGCAGGGTGTAGCGCCATTTGGTCTCTGTCAGGTCACGGTAGGCTGCAAGAACACCGACGTAGCGACTCCCTTCCTCGACGCTAAGTTTGAGTTCGACGGTTTCGCCCGGTCGCAGCTCCAGTTCCTCGGTCGCAACCATATCCGGAGCCAGGGACTCCTTGGCATGTTCGTACAGGCTGAAGAAATCGGCATTCTCAAACGCCACCGGGTGCTTGAGTTCAAACAGGCGTATGACAATCGGCGACGGGCGACCGTTGAGATCCGGATTTAACTCATCGCTGGCCTGCAGCTTCAGGTTAAGTTTGGTGACGTGGGAATACGGCGATAGCGTTGAGCAACCGGTCAACAGTACCAAGGTAGCCAGCGCAGTCAGCGCCATAAGAAAAACAGTCGAGCGACGAAACATGCGTGTCATCCTTGGTGGACGGTGTTGAGGGAAGCAATCAGTCGAATCTGTTCCTCATAGGCTTGAACGAAGTCTCGGGCCATCAGGCGCTCGCTCCAGTCATCATCCTGACGCAAGGCCTGGTGATAGCGCCCATAAGCTCTCCAGCGACTGCCAGAGGTGGCAAGCAACGGTTTGTAGTCACGCTCGAAACGCAGGGTGAGCTGTTGAGGCGAAAAGTGTTCCAAGGCGCCACGAACGGCAGCGCGGCTAGCCATCAGTAAGGCCACCTGGTGCGCCTGTAAATCTCGGAACGCATGGGATATAGCCTGTTCAGGTGGCAACTGCCCCGGTTTATTCGGCTGCAACAAAACGCTCAACGCTTCACCGGCATCAACGGCAAGTTTCAACGGGTTTTTTTGAGGCATTTGCACCGAGGTCTGCGCAAGCCGCAATTCATTTTTCAGCTCGTTTCGAGTGCGCAAACTCTGCTGCAAACCGCTAACAGTTTGCTTGAGCAGCCGCGCGGCACTCAACGCCAGCGCCTCTTTTGCATCGTGATCAAGGCCGTTCAGGTCCATTTCCAAGGCACCGGAAAACTTTTCCCAGAAACCGTCGGCCTGACGCTCGATCACTCTCGATACTGGCGCCGGTGCGGACTCTGCCGGGGCATCAATCAGCTTCGGCACCATCAGGCTTTCCATGTCGATGCGTGCGTAGTCGGCGCGCTGACGAGTGCCTTCAACGACATTGCTCGGCGAGATCAGCTCGTCGATTTCCGAGTACGCTCCTTCCTGCTGATCGAGGGCGTTCAACGGGTCGAGGTCAAGGAATGCGTCGTCAGGAATGATGCTTCCAGCGGCTTGCGGACGACCAACTTCCGTTTCCAAGGGCACCACGCCACGGACCAACCGTGCCCGGATCTCGAAATCACCCAGCACGTACACACTGTCATGCTCAATACGTTCCGCTTCGCCCTTGCGTAGACGCGCGCCGCTTGCGCCGTCCTGTATACCGTTGTTGCTGATATCGGTCAGGAAAAATGTCCCTTCGCGGTAGCTGATCAAGGCGTGGCGGCTTGACAAGTGTCGCTTGAGGTCGGGAATGATCCAGTCACAGCCCTGGCCCCTACCAATCACGCCGCCGACCTGTGTGAAGGTCTTCTGGCACAACTCCGTCGGTACGAACTGCTTGGTGTTCAGTACGTCGAAAACCAGTTCCATCGTGATGCTCCTTACGGTCACTTACCGCGGTTGACCGCCTGCGGATCGCCCAATGGGCGATAGCTATTGTCGTTGTATTTGTAATTGCCGCTGCAGCCACCGAGGCCGCATAAAACGACAACTGCGAGAAGGACGGCTTGCCAGTGACGAATAGACATCAGAGGGTCTCCTGGGGCAGCAAAAAGCACCGCCCCTTACGGTTGAGGCTGTTATAAGCGGATAAATTGAAATCAAGCGGGTTGACTCTATGCATCAACATTTCCCACGTTGATGCTCAGGCGTCCGAGTCGGTAAAGGAATGTGCGCCGAGGTAGACCGAGCTCCCGAGCGGAGAGGGTCTGATTCCCATCGTTCTTACGCAGACAATCGATCAGCAGGCTGCGCTCAATCTGCTCCAACCGCTCACGCAAGTTCAGCCTTCCGGCATCAGGTATGGTGTTCATTCGCAGGGAGAAATGCTCCACCAGTAGCTCGCTGCCTTCGCAGAGCAGCACCGCACGCTCGACCAAACCCTTAAGTTCGCGCACATTGCCGGGGAATGCGTAGCTGGCCAAAATATCCAGCACTCCGTTGGACCAACTCACCTCATCACGCTGCAAGAACGTACAGGCCTTGTCTGCGAAGTGTCGTGCCAAGTCGAGGATGTCGTCTTCGCGTTGACGCAGCGGCGGGAGTTCAATAGGGAACTGCGCGAGGCGGTAGTACAAATCCTCGCGAAACTTCCCTTTGCTGACCAACACCGATAAATCCTGATGTGTCGCTGCAATAATGCGCACGTCAATTTTGTGGGTATCGTTGGAACCCAGCGGACGAATCTCGCCCTCTTGCAGAACTCGCAACAGCTTGGCCTGCAGCGACATCGGCATGTCACCGACCTCATCAAGCAACAAGGTCCCACCGTCGGCTGCGTCGAACAGCCCAGCTCTATCATGATCGGCGCCCGTGAAGGCGCCTTTTCGGTAACCAAACAGCTCGCTTTCGAGAAGATTTTCTGGGACCGCCGCGCAGTTCTGCACAATAAACGCCTGGGTGCGACGTGGCCCACATTCGTGGATCGCCCGGGCTACCACTTCCTTGCCCGTACCCGTTTCCCCCCCCAGCAGCACAGTGTAGGGGCTGTGCAAGACTTTGCTGATTAGCGAATAGACTTGGCGCATGGCTGCGCTTTTACCCGTCAGGCCATAACCGTTGGCGCTCGGAGCGGCGACTGGCGCGATCGATACACCACCGTTCGGTCGCCGTAAACGCTGCAGCAAATGCAAATGGACCAGCACAAACGAGCCAAGTCGACCAAACGAATCGGCGAAGCCTTGCAGTTCGATGCGCTGATGACTGGCACACATTAATAACCCTTCCACACGCCCCTGCTGATTGACCAGCGGCACGCACAGTAGTGATTGCCAAGGCCTCGCCTGGCTCGGCAGAAAACTGGTCTCGTGCAGGCTGCTGCTAAGCTCACCAATGCACACTACGCGGTTCTGACACAGCGCAAATTGCAGCAGCTGCTCACCGTTGTAATCCACCGGTAAACTCGCCGTTTCTCGTGGTTGCAGATTGCCGTTGAGGCACTCCGCATTCATGCCTAGGCAGGTATGGGTGGCGTCCAGTAGATAGAGTTGTGCTAACTCACAACCGCTGAGCTGGGCCAGACTGCGCACGAAATCGCCCAGCAGCGTGGCGCCATCCGTCGCCCGCGCCAGGCTGGCAAACTGCGCGAGTAAGGCTTCGGCATAGACCAGTGGATGCGGCACTTGGCTGAACATCATACTCACCTCAGGCGAACTCGCAGATCACACCGAAGCTATCAAGCGTCGCGTGCACGCACTTGAGGTTCTCCCCTATGGTCATGGCATCCAGCAGACGATCAGCGACCAACGGCAGTACGTGTAAGTCCAGCAATTGGTCGACCAGACGTGCACCACTGTCACTTTGGGTACAGCGTTCGGCCAGGTAATTAACGAGGTTCTGTGAGTAAGTGAAATCCAACCGTCGACAGTTCAGGCGCTCGCCCAACCGACCCAGTTTGATTTCGATCAACTCGCGCAGCACCGGACCAACGACGGGGTAGTAAGGCACCACACGCATCCGTGCCAACAGCGCAGGTTTGAAATGCTTGCTCAGTATCGGGCGAATGGTTTCTTCGAGGACTTCAGCTGATGGCCGTGCGCCGTTCTCGCAGAGTTCGCTGATGTGGTCGCTGCCCAGGTTAGAGGTCATCAGAATCAGCGTGTTACGAAAGTCGATTTCGCGCCCGTCGCCGTCGTTGACGATGCCCTTGTCAAATATTTGGTAAAATAGGTTGAGCACGTCCGGGTCGGCCTTCTCGACTTCATCGAGTAGCACGACGGAATACGGCTTCTGCCGCACCGCTTCGGTGAGCATGCCACCCTCACCGTAACCAACATAACCTGGCGGGGCACCGATCAGACGCGAAACGGTATGTTTCTCCTGGAACTCTGACATGTTGATGGTGGTGATGAAGCGCTCACCGCCGTATAACAAATCAGCTAGGGCCAGTGCAGTTTCAGTCTTGCCGACACCACTCGGGCCAACGAGCAGGAACACTCCCACGGGAGCATCAGGTTTATTCAGGCCTGTGGCGGTGACACGCATCGAGCGATCGAGGGCGTGAACGGCTTGTTCCTGACCACGAATGCGGGCACGCAGGTCAGTAGCGAAGCTGGCAACCTTGGCATTGTGCTCACGGGCCAGCTGCGCCAGCGGCACGCCGGTCCAGGCGCTGATCACTTCAGCCACAAGTCGCGGGCAGACCTCGAAGCTCACCAGTCGTTCTTTGACTTGCAACTCGGTCAGCGTTTTATGAGCCTCGTTGAGCGCCGCCTCCAGCTTTTCGACACTTTGCGACGCGCCTACTGGCAGGGTTTCGATCACGGAGCCTTCGGCGTCTTTGTCGACTATCATCGTCGGCTTCATGTCGGCGGTTTCACGGGCCTTGACCAGTTGCTGGCGCAATTCCAGCAGATGCTCGGCCAATGTTTTCTGTTCAGTCCAGAGAGCCTCCAGCATGACCGTTTCGGATTCGGCGTCCTCAAGGCGTGCTTCTAGCGTATCCAGCGCCTCCCGATCGATCAGCAAACCGGCTTCAAAATCGCGGCGCAAAGCCTGACGCTGACGGTCCCCCTCTGCCAGCTCACCACGCAGCCGCTCCAGACGTTCCGGTGCTGCAGCGAGGCTGATACGCACACGAGCACAGGCGGTGTCCAGCACATCGACAGCTTTATCCGGTAGTTGACGACCCGCCAGGTAACGAGCAGACAACTCTGCAGCGGCGACCACCGCGTCATCACGCAAATAGATGCCGTGGCTTTTCTCGTAAACCTGAGCCAGGCCACGGAGGATAGTCACCGCCTCACTGACGGTGGGCTGATGCAATTGCACCGGCTGGAATCGACGGGCCAGAGCAGGGTCTTTTTCGAAATATTTTTTGTACTCCCCCCAGGTGGTCGCAGCAATGGTGCGTAACTCTCCCCTGGCCAGCGCTGGTTTAAGCAGGTTGGCAGCGTCGGAGCCTCCTGCGCTCCCCCCCGCGCCAATCAGCGTATGGGCTTCGTCGATGAACAGGATGACCGGCCTCCGCGACGCTTTGACTTCGTCAATCACACCTTTGAGGCGACGCTCGAATTCACCTTTGACGCTAGCGCCGGCTTGCAACAGGCCCATGTCCAGTGACAACAACTCGACGCCTTTCAACTCTAGCGGCACTTCACCGGCAACAATGCGCGAGGCGAGGCCTTCGACGATGGCCGTTTTACCGACGCCGGCTTCACCGACAATAATTGGGTTGTTTTTGCGGCGCCGGGCAAGGATGTCTACCATCTGCCGGATCGCACCGTCGCGACACAGGACGGGGTCGAGTTTGCCATCGCGGGCCTGTTGCGTCAGATTATGGGTGAAGCGGTGCAGCAGAAGTTCACTCGACGCAGCTGGTTTACCGGTGGCCGACGGCTCTTTCTGGGATAAAGCGAACTCCTTCAAGCGGTTGATATCCAGTTTGGCCAGCAACGGCTGGTAACGACTGCCTGCACAGCACAGAGGGTTTCGTAGCAGCGCAAGAATCAGTGCAGCTTGTTCGACCTGAGCCTGGCCAAATTCAAGGTTAGCCACCAGCAAGGCGTCTTGCAGCCACTGCACCAGTTCTGGGGCGAACACCGGGTTGCGCGAAGCGCTGTGATCGACCCGAGATTGCAGCGTTGCACAGAATTCACCAGCGTCTACTTCGGTATCTAACAGTGCACGGCTCAGCAAACCTTGCGGACGCTCAAGCAAACCCAGCAGTAGGTCTTCAATGAGGACCTTGCTGCCGCCGCGAGCCACACAGCGTTCGGCGGAACGCTCCAGATCACGACGGGTTTCGGCATCCAGCGTCTGGATGAGTTGTTGCAGGTCGACGTTAATCATTTGTCATCTGTCCTTAATCAATTTTGCTGCCCAGAGTCACCACGCCGTCAGCTTTTTCGCGGCCGAGCCAACTGGTCCATCCCAGGCGGCAAGCGTTTTGCTCGCTAATACGCAGTTCGCGAATTTCTTCTTGCCGCAGGGTCAGGCGGATGTCGTAATCAAGCGGATCTCGCAGGGTGAACCGCACCAGCGCACACAGCGGCTGGTAGCCGAAACCAATCGGCAGGAATTCATGAAAACATTGCCAATCCAGCTCCCGGATGTGGATCCGGAACTTGCCGCTACGATCACGCACGCTTTCCCCCAGCACTACATCTTCACCAAGCCGAGAGTTGGCCTGCCCCAGGCGATTACGCTGTTCGCCAAGGATTTCCACGTGGCGTTCAATGCACTGTTCAATCGTCAGTTCGGTGTGTTTGAAGTAGTAGCGCAGCACCGATTCGATCAGTGCAGCCGAATGCGCGCGCAAACTCAGCAAGCCCAAGTACGGCAGCAGGCGCTTCCAATTCAGCTCCTGAGCACGCCGGATCTCTTCACCACCGAGGCCAATCAAAGCAAACAGCTGGGAGGAAAAAGGGTCTATGGCCCCACTCTCGAAGCTGGCGCGATAGCGGTATTTTTTCCAGATCGGCAACATCAACCGTTGCAGGCGATGATGGAACAGATCGAGGAAGTTGCGGGTCGGGTTCCCGTCCTCACCGTCGCCCAGCGCTTGTTCTCCGTAAAACGCCGGCAGGGGTGATCCTGAGCCCACCAAACCGATCAAGTTAAAACGCAGCCGCGCACGCATCAGGCCGTGCTCGTGAAAGAACTCAACGCGATCAACGTCGCTGGCGGGGAACCCCAAGCTGGGGTTGGCCTGGAATTCCAGCTGGTCATACAAATCGTCTTGGCTGAGATGAGGGTGTGCTTCGCGCAGGCGATCAACGACTAACAGCACAGCCTGAAACAGCGAGTACTCGCGTATACCTCGGGTCAGTTTGCTTACAGAATCGGCTGCTGGCCCATACGTGGCGTCCATTGGTACACCCCTCCCTGTGTGCTTTTTACCCGCAGCTCGTGGTACGAATTGAGACTGGCATAAAGTGCGAAAAACTCGTTAAGAACCGATGCGAAAACGAACAGATCGCCCTCACCGATGTACCCTTGCGGGTCTATCGTCAGTTCGGTACGCAACCCACGAACCGGCAACCCTCGGTGCAATCGATCCACGTGTTGATGTTTGATCGACTTGAGCCCTCCAAGCAGGCGTTTGCTGACTTTTTCCGCGTGTGGGTCGTAGTAGCGCGGCAGGTCATAGGTTTCGAGAATGACCTTCAACGCGTTGACGTCAGCCAGCGACAGATAGTTGAGCGACATGTTACTGATCAGCTTCCAGAGAAAGTCACGATTTAGCGGCGGCGCGAAGCTTGCTGTGGCCGGGGTAATGTTGCGAAAACTCAGGAACTCCGGCGTCTCCTCACAGGGGAGCCTGATGTCGCCAAGCTTGAGCTTGCGCGGCAGATTCTGGTTGGTACACATCAGCTCGACCGAGAGGGTTTCGTGGGAGTCGGTGTCGCGACGGCCGAAGCTCAAGTACGTATCAAGGCCGTCGTGAATCGATGAGGAGCGCTGGCGGATGCTGAAATGAGGACGGCTATCAGGTACATCGAAACTAGGGTCATGCTCGAAGGATTCGAACGGAACATACTCCTGATAACCCAGACCGCCAGGTTTCCACCCGGTGACGCCTTCCACGGAATACACACCGCAGTTTTCCAGGCTGTACTCGGCGGGTAGCAACAGGTACTCGTCGCGCTTGCCGTCAAGGCGGATCGGCAATGCATCGTGCGTGAACAGATTAACGATGGGCGTACAGTGAAGCTTCACATTGTCCAGAGTCGGACGCATGCGCTGGCCCCCACTCTTGCAAATGTCAAACCGTAACTCCAGTCCCTGGGCCTGTTTAAGAATGTCCGCAGGCAAAGCCTGGAGGAGGTCCAGCCCGTGGATATCCACAAACAAGAACTTGTCCTGGAAGGCAAAATACTCTTGTAGGTAGCGATAACCGCGGAAGGTGTTCAACGGATACGGGACCAACGCTTCTTCTTCAGCAAAACCCACCGGTTGTACGCAATCGCCGGGCATCTTGAATGCCATCGGCATGCCGTTAACACCATTAATGGGTTTGCCGGCGCCGTCCAGCGGGATCAGCTCGATGCCTTTCAGGTTACGCAGCAGGCTCAGGTAAAGCATCTGACTGATATAGCGTTCGCCGGCGAAGTGCAGGCGCAAGCGGCTCAACTTCAACTCACCAAGGTGACCATCGGCACTCATCTCCAAACGCAGGCTCAACAGCGAGCCGTCGCCCTTCACCGAGTAATTCAGCGCAGCCAAGTTCAACGGCAGAACTTCCGTCGGGTAGCAGGTGCGAAAGCGGCAGCGCACGTCATCAATCGGCACACTTTCCATCGGTGTATCACGCTCGACCATCAGTGCAGGACCGGAACGTTTCAACGGATCAAACTGCACAATGCTGAAGGCCGGCAGCGGCCTCATGTAGTTGGGCCACAGCAGTTGCATCAGCGAATGGCTGAGCTCGGGCAACTCGTCATCAAGTTTCTGCCGCAGACGCCCGGTCAGAAACGCGAAGCCCTCCAACAATCGCTCCACATCCGGATCGCGCCCGGCCTGCCCTAGGAAAGGCGCTAACGCAGGACTACGCTCAGCGAAGCGACGACCTAACTGACGAAGCGCAGTGAGCTCGCTTTGGTAGTAGTGGTTAAAGGACACGGGGTACCTGCCTAGTCTTGGATCTCACAAAAAAAACCATCCTAAATGCCAGGTTGGCGAACATCTCATCTACGGGCACAACCCCCAAGCAACCCTGCACTTGAACCGTGCTTATGACTATTGGCTTCCTGTCATTTTGGATGTAAAAACACGCGACTCTCATTGGTTGACCTTGACTTGACCACGTCCA
Source organism: Pseudomonas sp. LBUM1641 (assembly GCF_059716235.1). NCBI lineage: Bacteria > Pseudomonadati > Pseudomonadota > Gammaproteobacteria > Pseudomonadales > Pseudomonadaceae > Pseudomonas > Pseudomonas sp. LBUM1641. The sequence goes on along the minus strand of NZ_CP166815.1, from coordinate 3,205,880 downwards.
TCGAGGCGTGCGGTAAAACTGACCTGGCGCTTGAAACCATCCACTTCCAGCAGGCCTTCGATGATAAAGGACAGACGAAGTTGATCGTGATCACGCGGCAGGGAAATGACACGCACATTGCTCAGACGTAGCTCGTAGGCTTCGATGAATCTCTCGATGGCCAAGCGGGCCTGACTCAGAGAATCGTGCAAGCTCAGGCGCATGTCATTGAGATCGGGAAGCCCGTAATCGGACAGCGTTTGCACGCTGCCCGCACGAATGCTAAGCATCTTGGACAGATGGACAGCCACGGACGCCATGGCAGCCACTTCGCGGCTCCAACCGACGCGCTTGTCCGCATCACCACCCAGTCGCTCGAAAAGGCTGCCATATCCAGTCATGAGTTAGGCTCTGCTTACTCTTTGTCCAACTTGCCAACCAGCGACAAGGTGAAATCGGCCCCCATGTACTTGAAATGCGGGCGCACGTTCAGACTGACGCGGTACCAGCCAGGCTCGCCGTCAACATCACTGACGATGATCTGAGCGGCGCGCAGTGGCCGACGGCCACGCACTTCGGCGCTGGGATTCTCTTGGTCGGCGACGTACTGGCGGATCCACTTATTGAGTTGAAGTTCCAGATCAGTACGTTCCTTCCACGAACCCAGCTGTTCGCGCTGAAGCACTTTCAGGTAATGAGCCAAGCGGTTGACGATCATCATGTACGGCAGTTGGGTGCCGAGCTTGTAGTTCAACTCTGCCGCCTTGCCTTCAGCGCCGATACCAAAGAACTTGGGCTTTTGCACCGAACTGGCGGAAAAAAACGCGGCGTTATCGCTACCTTTACGCATGGTCAGGGAAATGAAACCTTCCTCGGCCAATTCGTATTCGCGGCGGTCGCTAATCAGCACCTCGGTAGGAATTTTGGTTTCGATTTCGCCCATGCTCTCGAAGTGGTGCAACGGCAGGTCTTCAACTGCACCACCGCTTTGCGGGCCAATAATGTTTGGACACCAACGATACTTAGCGAAACTGTCGGTCAGCTTAGTACCGAATGCGTAAGCAGTGTTGCCCCAAAGGTAGTGCTCATGGCTGTTGGCTACAGTTTCTCTGTAGACGAACGACTTAATCGGATTTTCTTCGGGGTCGTACGGGTTACGCAGTAGGAAGCGCGGAACCGTCAGGCCAACGTAACGGGAGTCTTCCGACTGGCGAAAACTCTGCCACTTGGCGAATTGTGGACCTTCGAAGTGATCTTTCAGATCCTTCAGGTCCGGCAGGCCGGTGAAGCTTTCCAGGCCAAAGAATTTCGGGCCGGCGGCAGCAACGAACGGCGCGTGAGACATACAAGCAACGCTGGACACGTACTGCATCAGCTTCACGTCCGGCGAGCTTGGGGACATAAAGTAGTTGGCGATGATCGCGCCCACCGGCTGCCCACCGAACTGACCGTACTCAGCGGTGTAAACGTGCTTATACAATCCAGACTGCATAACTTCCGGAGAGTCTTCGAAGTCATCCAGCAGGTCTTCTTTCGAGACGTTGAGAATTTCGATCTTGATGTTTTCGCGAAAGTTCGTGCGCTCGACCAGTAACTGTAGGCCGCGCCACGACGACTCCAGAGATTGGAAGTCCAGGTGGTGGAGGATTTCGTCCATCTGCCGACTAAGCTTGGCATCGATCTCGGCGATCATACGATCAACCATAGCTTTCTTGACCGGCTCACCGCTGTTCTGTGGCTTGAGCAGTTCTTCGATGAAGGCCGACACACCGCGCTTGGCAATATCGTAGGCGTCATCGTCTGGCGTCAGACGGGTTTCGGCGATGATGCTATCGAGAATGCTGTAATCGCCATTCTCTTTGCTCTTTTGCTGTGATGCACTGGTGCTCATTGTGTTGGTTTCCATGGCTGATAGATACTCAGACGTCTTGGGCTATGGGGATCAATCCCAGCTCACCCAGTACGCGACCGCGGGACTCCTCGTCAGCGAGAACGCCTTCGATAGCTTTGCGGAACGCAGGCGCATTACCCAACGGGCCTTTCAGGGCCACGAGCGCGTCACGCAATTCCATTAGTTTTTTCAGCTCAGGCACTTGCTCGACCAACGAAGCCGGGTTGAAGTCCTTCATCGAACTGACGCGCACTTTCACCACCAGCTCTTCAGTGTCGCGCTCTTCCTGAAGACGGTTCGGTACGCTTAATGTCAGCGCCAACTCTTGCTTGGCCAACACTTCATCGAAGGTGCTTTTGTCAATGCTAATCGGCTTGCGATCTTCGACTTTACGTTCATCCTTACGCTGGATGTAGTCACCGATGGCCAGCAGTTTCAGCGGCAATTCAATTTCTTCCAGAGCACCGCCAGTCGCGGGCTTGAAGGTGACGTTGATGCGTTCTTTGGGGGCTACAGAGCCTTCTTTGGCCATGCCTTTTTCCTTGCGGTTATGGCCCTGGGGCCTATTCGAGTACCACGTCAAGATCGAGGTGGCACAATCTGCGATAAATCTCTTCTCTGCGCTCACGCACTGCGTGGTTCTGCGATAACAACTCGTAGCAGCTATGCAGCAAATGCAGCACTTCGAGTACAAGATCGGGCTCCCAATCTTGTAAGCCTGACTCATGTAACGTTCGGTCGAGAATTTCGAGCTGACTCGTGACCAGTTCGTATTTCTTGGCTGCAAAGCACAACCGCGCCAAGGCAAATTGCCAGAAAAACCGAACTCGCCCGCCCTGGGCGATTTGCAGGCCTTGCTTCAGGATCTGCACCGCTGCCTTGAGACCGTCTTTGTGCAAGATCGGCAAGGCCTCCTCCAGAGCCAGCTCCCAGGCCAATCGGTTGTCGGCGAGTTCAACCTTGCGCGGCGCTCTGGCTACTTGCAGGTGCGCCATGACGTTGGCACCGATCCAAGCACGAGTTGCCGGATCTGCAAACGGCGTACCGTTGTGGAAACGCAGTTCGATGATGCCGGGCAGGCGCTGAATAAACAGTGCGAAGTGAACTTCCACCTCACGCATCGCCATCTCAGCGTTCAGTCCCTGCAAGCATTCCCAGACCATTCGCTGACCATCAAACCAGAATGGTGCCTTCGCCAAGCTCGCCTCCAGCTCAATCAACAGGTCTGCGTAGTGGGCTTGATCATAGCGATCCTGATAGGCCTTCAGCTTGTCCGCTGGCACACCACGCAACGCGGTAATCTGCTCGGTGTTGCGCTCAGGAATCGCGTCGACGTGCAGCCACAACAGCGCGCGATTTAGGCGCAACGCACGTAGGTCGGTAGTTTTCTGCTTGAGCCACCAAGTGCACAGGGGACGGGCATTTTCCTGCTGGGCACGCAAAGCTCTTTGGGCCTCTTTCTCATTATCAATTGCCACACCCGTGGCGAACATCTGCATAGCTACCTGCTTAACCTGCGCAACCGCCCCCCCCACCCCACTGGACTCAGGCGGGTTATCCGCCGCATGCTGAACCATCCTTTTCAGACGACGGCAGATTGGCAGCAGCAGTGGCGCATCATCCCCCATATGCTTAGTACATACGGCATCAAGGCCCTCAAGACACTCGACCAGGCGATGAAAAAGTGGCAACTGCTCTTTAATCGCGATACTTTCGTTTAGCACCCGCTCAAGACGCGGCACCAACCAGCCAAGAGCCGCAACGCGGGTGCGGATCTTGCTTGGATGAATCTCAGCCCAATGGCTCTCACACAAATATTGCAAAAGCCCAAGGCCGGCCAGTAGCCCCTGAAAAGATTCGCACTGGTACAACCCCCAAGTCAGCCAAGCGCCAACTCGTAAATCCTTGGACTGAGTGCGCAGCAGAGCTTCGCTCCTGTCACAAATTTTCAGCCAGTCGACCTGACCGCTTTCGTGCATAGATTGGGCCTTACCAAGCTCCCTTTCCAATGTTTCATACTCGCTCGAAAAACGAACGTCCTCGCCTGCAAATCCCTCCTGAGAAACAGAGACTTTCGCGAGCTCTAGATAACGAGCAGAAACTTTGCTGATGTGTGACACTCATGACCTTTAATTGAATTTGCGTACGCTACGCTAATGGACTTAAATTAACGGCGACGGGTAGCAGAAAAAAAGAAGAAGACTCAAATTATTACTTCATAGCTGCGCCTATGAAGCCTGCACTCCTCCGAACGGACTTTTTATAAAAACGATAAGCGCCACACCAACGGTATTAGTGCGCAAGTAAATTCCTCGCAACTTCAGAGTACACCAATACCAATCGTGATAGACACGAAAGCCACCCAAGAACTCTACATGTATTTCACCAAACAAAGATGTAGGACCGCTCCGAAAGAGCACAAGGAAAATCCCTACACGAATTCTATTTCTGGCATGTCACCATAGTTAAATATTAGCGTATTGCGCAGGTGCGCAAAAAGCTGCGCACCATATTGTGGATAACCCTGTGGATTAACTCCTACAGCGCCCGCATATCACCATGCGCTGACAAGTGCGCAAGTAGTTGCTCTTGATTGCGCAAGTTATTGCGCGCTCAAACTTAGAAAATCTATATAAGCCATGGATGTAGCCCTCACCACTACATACAAGAGCTTGATAAATAACGCTTTTAATTTAGCTGGCACAAACCTTGATTACATCCTGAGCACCTGCAAATTAAAGATGTCTGTGGGTTCCTATATTTTGAGTAAGGAGAGCCTCCATGGCTACACCAGCATATATGTCTATCACGGGTACCAAGCAGGGCCTGATCACCGCCGGTGCATTCACCGCCGACTCAGTCGGTAACACCTATCAGGAAGGTCATGAAGACCAAGTCATGGTTCAGGGCTTCAGTCACGAGGTTATCATCCCTCGCGATCCGCAATCGGGTCAGCCGACCGGTCAACGCGTTCACAAACCTGTCAAAATCACTAAGGTATTCGACAAGTCCTCGCCATTGCTGCTGGCTGCACTGACTTCCGGCGAGCGCCTGACTGAGATCACCATTCAGTGGTACCGCACTTCGGCAGCTGGCACTCAAGAGCATTACTTCACCACCAAACTTGAAGACGCAATAATCGTCGACATCAAGGACTACATGCATAACTGCCAGGACCCATCCAACTCGCACTTCACACACCTCGAAGACGTTGAATTCACCTACCGCAAAATCACATGGACACATGAAGTGTCCGGCACCTCGGGCTCTGATGACTGGCGCACTCCAGTTGCAGGCTGAAACTGACTAGCTGTTTCACGGCATCACCTTTAGCGGTTGATGCCGTTTATTAAGTCTAAGATGTCCACCTTGAGGAACAACAGATGTTCAGCCCTGCCAATGACACGCAATTTAGCCTGACCATCGAGGGGCTTGAGCACGATTTTCGTATACTTCAGTTTCAGGGGCGGGAGGCGATCAGTACACCATTTTCGATTGATGTAGAGTTGGTCAGCGAACGCCCTGATCTTGACCTCGAAACGCTGCTGCACCAACAAGCCTTCCTCGCGTTCAACAACGGCGGAAACGGTATTCACGGGCAAATTTACCGCATTGCTCAGGGCGATTCGGGTAAGCGGCTGACCCGGTACAGTCTAACCTTGGTGCCACAGCTCTCGTACCTTAGACATCGCACCAATCAGCGTATTTTTCAGCAGTCCACAGTTCCGCAGATCATCGCAAAAATTCTCGAGGAACACGGTATCCATGGAAATGACTACCAATTCCAACTGAACTCAATCTACCCGCCACGTGAGTACTGCGTTCAGTACGACGAGTCGGATTTGCACTTCATTCAACGCTTGAGCCATGAAGAAGGCATTCATTACCACTTTCAGCATTCCGAACGCTCGCATTTGCTGGTATTCGGGGATGACCAGACGATTTTCCCCAAACTGGACAAACCAACCGCGTATGTTCAGGGCAGTGGCATGGTGGCGGATGAACCTGTCATCAAGCACTTCAATCTGCGTTTTGAGGCTCGTACCAGCCGGACTACGCGTAGAGATTACAACTTCGAGAAGGCCGGTTTTTTGGTCGAGGCCGTCCACAGACCTGAATCACAGAAGCATCAGCCTGATCTTGAGGACTATGAATACCCTGGACTGTTTGTACATCGCGAGCGCGGCAAACTCCTGACCCAGCGCGCCCTTGAGCGTCACCGCGCAGACTACCGCCAGGCCGAGGGCACAAGCGATCAGCCAACACTCGTCAGCGGGCACTTTATGTCGCTCAGCGAGCATCCACGCAAAGAGTGGAACGCGCTCTGGCTGCTCACTGAAGTCCGTCACCAGGGCTACCAGCCTCAGGTGCTGGAGGAGACCATCACAAGTGACAGCACACCTAAGTCAGAACGGTTTGAGCAAGGTTATCGCAACCGTTTCGTAGCGACCCCGTGGGACGTGTTTCATCGTCCACAAGAGGCCTACCCCAAACCTCGGGTGTTGGGCAGCCAGACGGCCCTGGTGACCGGGCCTGCCGGGGAGGAGATCTACTGCGACGCTTATGGCCGTATCAAGGTTAAGTTCCACTGGGATCGCGAAGGCGAGGCCGATGACAAGTCCAGCTACTGGCTGCGGGTCGCCTCCAGCTGGGCCGGTAGCAGCCACGGCGGCGTCACTATTCCTCGGGTTGGAATGGAAGTGCTGGTCACCTTCCTCGAAGGTGACCCTGATCAGCCAGTGGTCAGCGGCTGCCTGGCTAATAGCCTCAATCCGCTGCCCTATGAATTGCCAGCACACAAGACCCGCAGCGTATTCCGTAGCCGCAGTTCACCGAGCAGCGCCGGATTCAACGAATTGCACCTCGAAGATCGCGCGGGTCAGGAGCTGATCTATCTACGCGCACAGCGCGACATGGAACAGAAAGTCGAAAATAACAGCCATCTTGAGGTCGGTAACGAGCGACACGAAACCATCAAGGGCAACAACATCGTGGTGTTCGAAGCTGAAGATCAGCGCACGGTGACAGCCGACCGCAAGGTAGAGCTCAAAGCTAACGACTACTTGCAGGTTGCCAATAGTAGTCACACCCGTATAGGGCAGAGCTTAGTCACCGAAGCCGGCCGAGAAGTCCACCTTAAGGCGGGTGCAAATCTGATTCTCGACGCGGGAGCGAGCATTACCTTGAAAGCCGGAGGCCAGCACATTGTCATCGGCCCCGGAGGAATCTTTAGCAGCACCACGATTCAAATCGGCGGTGCTCCTGCTAACGGAACAGCTGCAGCCCCCTTACTGCCAAGCGTGCTCGGCCTGCTGGCTGTGCCGCCCTTACTTGATCAAGAGCAGTACCAGACAGCTCAAGCCTCCCTGGACCCCGCCCTCCTACCGCCACCAAAACCGGTGTGTAAGGATTGTTTGTTAATCGCACAGGCCCAGGCCGAAGCAGTAGTGCCGCGTTAATATTTGTTCAATGAACACCATCAAATAAGGAGCGGACATGTTACCGACCCCTAAGGATTGGCTACACCGCTTGGTGACAGCGGTCCGCAGCGCCCAGCTTGATCACTTGGATATACTGATCAACTGCGCAGCACTGCCTGCCTCGTCATTCCCAACGCTGCTTGAACTGACACCTGCGCTTTCGTGCGCGTGGTTATTTGAGCAGACCCTGGAGCAGGACCTGGCGCACCAGGGACCAGCACTGCTACGCATCGAACTGGCCAACCAGGAGCAGTGTGCCGGGCTGACGGACCTGCTTAACGCGACCCATTACAACTTTTGTGTGCTTGCGGTCATCAGTCGCTGGCCCTTCGCTGACCTCGCCGCGCACCTGCGCTACGCTACCCAAACCACCTGGAGCAAGGGCGCCCGATGTGGCGTGCTGCGCTATTACGATACGCGTCTGTTCAGGCTTTTTTGCGACCAGCTTGATCCCCACCAGCAAGGTTTTTTTCATGCCCCGGTGATCCAGTGGCATTGGATCGACCATGACCGCAAAGCAGCAACCCTTTCAGGGTTCGACAGCCGTCCAGGCGACCAAAATGCGCTCGACAGGATGAGTATGAGCGATGAACAAATTCTACACTTGCAAGCCGTGAGCGCAGCGATTCGATGGCTCAGGGACCACGACAACTCGCCAAATGCACATGGCTTCACTTCACGCGAAGCCATGCTTCGCGGCCTGATTACAGTCCATCTAGATATCAGTCGGCAGAAACTGGAAAAACGGCATCACGAAGACTTTATCGCGAATGCACTGAGCGAACACCCGCCATTAAGCCTGACTCGTCACAAGGCCGTCTTATGATTCGTTTACTGCTTGCGCTGTTGATTAGCGGCCTCTCTCTGCAAGGTTGCGCTGACTCCCTGCCGGAAAGATTAGGGACGCCTATCGAGGGTTATAACCATACCTCAGCGGCGATTAATCGGTTCTCGGTAAACGGTAACGGTGGGCCAAATATCAGCCCTTATAGTGGCGGAGGAAAACAGAACTGCTGTGCACCACTACCGGTCAAGTGGCGCCCAGGTTTGACCGTTGTGGTTGAATGGGAGAAAGACCCAAATCCGCATGAATATGTGAATTGGCCTCCGCTTGGGACAGATGGATACCGGGCCGCTTACAAACTGCACGCAGCCAAGTACACCCGCCATCACTCGGTTGTAGCTGTTGCACCCTATGAAGAGCTGGGGGCCATAGACGTTCATTTTCTACCGTGCAATCAAGTTGCGGTATCAGCTGTAGCCGTGCTTCCTGGCCATCCAACCTACCCATTTAACTTCCCGCAAAAAATGTCGGAGCCTGCTACATGTCCGAAATAATGACTCCGCAACGCCAAAAACCGGCTCCTGCATTTCTCAGTCCGACACCTGGCTTCAAAATGGGGGGGGTACTGCCGCAAACGCCAGAGGAAGTATTGCGTAATTATCGGACGCAACAGATGGCCTACCATCCGTTTGAACAGAAGGCGATGGACGCAGACCATGCTGCTGGAATGGTTTACGCGGGCGCGCCATGTATGAAGATTGTGACTGTCACGCTTTGCTTCGACGGCACGAACAACCACGAGCCCTCAGACAGCCTGGCATTGCCTTCAAGCACGACCAATGTAGCTCGCCTGTACCACGCAAGCGTAGGCAGCAATGACAATGAGGCCACTGAGCGAGAAGGCTTTTATGCCTACTACATACAGGGGGTCGGCACCGAATTCAAAGAAATAGGCGAATTTACACCTGATCATCAAGGGCTGATGATGTCGACGGGGGGCGAGAACCGAATCAACTGGGGGTTGACCCGTTTGATCGATGCGCTGAAAAGAGCCAGTAGTAAGTCACGTCTTAAAAACCCGGATGCGTACGCCCTTGTGCAAAAAATGGGTACCAGCCTTACCGAGGACGCGCTAGGAGCTTCGATATTCAAAAGCAGTTATACGCGCCGCCGTGAAGTTTTGGCTCAGCCGTTGGCGGAACTTGAAAGCCAAATTGATGCAGCTCATCAGACCAAGTCAGTCCCTAAAATCATGGCCGTACGTCTGTTTGTCTATGGCTTTTCACGAGGGGCCGCCGAGGCGCGAGCGTTTGCTGCCTGGCTTGAAGCGTTGACCAAGGTCGAAGTGGAAGGCGATACCTGTTACTTATTTGCCGGGCTGCCCATCAAGATTGTGTTTCTGGGGTTGTTCGACACCGTGGCCTCAGTGGGAATTCCGTACTTGGTACCGTTTGCTGCTGGGCACATGGGCTGGGCAGATGGCAGCATGCGCCTACCCGACTCCGAAGTATTTCTTGAGCGCTGCGTGCATCTGGTTGCGGCCCACGAGCAGCGCAGCTGCTTCCCCGCGGACTCAATCCGCCGCAAAGCAAACCCCGACGATCCGCATTGCCCTTCCACCTATCGTCAAGGCACAGAGGAATTCCTGTACCCCGGCATGCACTCCGACGTCGGCGGTGGCTACCCGCCCGGCGACCAAGGCAAGGCCGCAGAGGGTGGCCATGAGGTGTTGTCGCAAATCGCGCTGCACCATATGTATAGCGAAGCCTACAAGATGGGGGCCCCGCTGCTGGTTCCCAAAGACGCTCTTGGGCGGGATCTAGAAGCTCGCTGGCCTTGGTTAGTCATGGACGCGCAAACCCGAAACGAATACGACGTTGGCGCCACCCTGATCACACGCTTCAATACCTGGCTTGACGCCATGGATAACGGCCCATTGGAGGAGGTCATGGCTCGCGAAGCGGGGTTGATTACCGGTTGGCGAATCAGCCGTTACGCCAAGGGCCGGGCCAATCACACTGATGCTTATAGCAAGGTGATGAAAAAAGGTTCGGAGGCAGACATGACCCCCAAGGAAGTCGATGCCTTTGAAGTATTACACAAGATGCAACTTGAGGAAGATGCGGCCAACCGTGCCGGCACCCCTGCACCTGTCTGGACTGCAAGTCAGCTGGCAACTCAAAAAGCTAATCAAACCATCAAGCTGGAGTATGAGCATCGTACCGGCACACCATCCACGAGCACATTTAATACCAGCAAGGCGTACGAGCCGAACCTTGATTGTCGACAGTTACTCAACGCCATGGCCGATTTTCGGCGTGACTATGTGCCGGAATGGAACTTGAGCGCAGGCGAGATGTTTAATCTTGCCACCATCGTTAACACTTTAGTGGGTGGGCTTGTGTACATGACCAACGCGCAGGATGAAGCTCAGCAATATGCCGATCTACGTAAGGCTGGAGAAATCAATTACGCCAAGCTGTTCGGCGAAGACGGAAAATCGTTAAACGACAAAGTTCTCCCGCTGATTCGGTTGTTTGATGAGCATGTGCATGACTCGCGCGCATGGTTTATGGACGCGGCCTTGAATGAGCGGGAAGTTTTCAGTGACTACTTTCGTTATCGCGGGATATTTTTCGACAATGAATCCAATAACGAACTGTCGTTGCTGGTAACTGTTGAACGAGTGGTTGGCGTAGCGTTGGCGGTGGCCAGTGTCGGCCTGACCATCAAACGCCACGACCCACGCTTTCTGGTGGGACTGATACTTCCATCTCTGGGCACCCCGGTGTTTCGCGGCAAGGTGGGCTTCCCAAGCATCAGTGCGTTCGACAGCGTGACAGATCTGGCACTACCGATGCTTGAAGGACTGCAATCGATTCGCAGCTTTACCGCTGACACCGGCAGTGCTACAAAAGCAGCCCAGGCGCTAACGCCGCCGCCAGCTTTAACTGAGAAGACCGCTACAACGGATGACTTGATCGCGATACTTAAAGCCTCGCAAGCGCTTAAAGTAGCAGCGGCTACCACACCAACGAGCCCGCTTGATCGACCGTTGCAGACACTCACGGCCCAGGCACCACTACCTCGAAGCAGGCTGGACCAAGCGAAGGATGTGGTAGGAAGCCTTACCATCTAAAAACGGGAGTTTAGTCAAAGATTAAGAGAAATAGCGTAGTAACCCACAGAGCGTCCGGGCCCTTTCAAGACCTGCACGCGAGTTTCATCTCAGTGGATGATGCAGCTGGCCAACAGGCTATCGCGCATTAAACTCAGCAGCGGCTGGAAGTGGCCGCCGAATTGAATAACAACCGAGCGGGCCTGGGTCTGGTGCGAGATATCGATGCCTTGGCCCACCAGTACTTTTTCAAAGCGGTGAAACGGTAAACCGTCCGCGTACTTGGTGGCCAGCAGCATTGCTAGGACACTTGTGCTGGAACGTTGCGAGAGTAGTTGATGCTGTATCGATGCTATTGGCCTTAGTGAGGCCATTAGCAGCGAGAGATCAACCATCTCGGACTCCTCTAAGATGGTTGGAGGTACGAAACAAGCAGCCATGGCGGCGCACGGGCTGACTGTGCGCATTGGAAGAAATCGCGCTTTCGTTTTGATTCAAGTTCTGACGCCCGGTCACGAGATTAACCGCGGCGGAGCATAGCGTAAATGCTAAGCTGCAACAACACAAACATGAGTTCCAATAAGCCCAGCATCCGGGTGAAAACTTTTGGCCAGGCACTGGCACTCTTAGGTACTAGGCTGCCGTCTATTGATTAGAGTCTGGCCTAGCGACTCCTCAGTCCATATTCCGGCAATGCTGATAGAATTAGATAGGTTATACATCACCCCCTTTTGAGAAACAGTATGAATACAGAACTGATGGAAGACGAGATGCGCCGGGCGCTATTCGGTGAGCCTGAGGCCCCTGCATCATCAATTAACTCACACGAGCCAGAAACCACTCCGGACGTCGTGATCGTGGAACTGGCACGGGCAACGCAGAAAAAGAAAGTCTCAAAAGCCTTCACGCCCAGGCTCAGAGTCACGCTGCGGGTGGGGAATGAATTCGAAGGCCAGATGCACGAGATCGTACATGAGGCCGATACGCTGAGTTCCCTCGTTGCGGAGCAGGAAGCCGCCAAGGCAGCCAGAAAAAAATTCAGGTTTGTGGAAGTGGTATCGATCAAATCAATGTAAGTGGGCACCCTCATCCGGTCCGTCGCCTGGCGTTGATCCACCATCAATTACTTAGGGAAACTCTGAAGAAGACTTCCAAATCTGGTGAAATACCTGCCTGACACGAAACTGGTGCGGATACAGCGACCCTGCGATGGAAGAAGCCCTCTACGAGACCACGATCCTGCGCCGATTTTCGGGACTTTATTGAAAAAGGCTCCTCTCAGCTCAGACTGAAACGGTTCTTCCAACAAATAGCCAACGCAAGCGTTCGCACCGAACATTCACGGCGGTTAAACCAACTCTTGCATCCTGCCCCTGCAAGCGATCCGCGTTCATGTCGTCGACGCGATCGTGTGTATACCTCGCTGAATCCCGTTCACCGCGGAAGGGACACGTTCAGAAATTCCCTACAGTCACTGCTTTTTGCCTTTGTTAACATTGAGCGACTAATCCTAAGGCCCCTCTGAAGCCGCGCTTTCCTTTGGGGCGGCTTTAGGCATCAGGAGCTAACCCAGCAGCTCTGAATCTACGCTTGATTATCAACCGATACCGGCACCCCACAGGCAAGAACTTTTGATTCAGTCGAATCAGGTGACATTTGTGGTGGCCGATCTGAGTAGCGAGCGGAGCGATAACCCGAATGCTCGGCTCGTGACGGGAGAGTGTTTTTTGGCTCGCATGTCTGTGGCTCACACCAGTATCTGGCGCGCCTGTAAGTTCAGGGACTACTTGGGCCGTCGGTACGAGCGGCGCTTATGGTATTGCGGGAGGCTTGTCTGGGGGGGGCCGCCCCCATGTAGATCGCAGTTCATGGCGTATCAACCCACACGCTCAGCCGCCAGTGAGTGTGGAGGCGGTTCCTCTTGCAATCGAGGAAGGTAAGAACCGTGGGCGTCGGAGGCCGAGGAGCAATGGAATAGCAAACGCACTTAACGACCTTGGCTTTGTCCGATTTTTGCGAGCTCCCCGATGAGATGGGAATGATTGGCTGGTGGATAGTGATTGCAGCACACACGCCGGAAGAGCGCGACACACCAAAGAGCGACCGCAAGGCCGCTGTGCTGGCGAACTGGGAAACCAGTGTCGGAGGTATAGACTGGGTGACAAAGCTCACCAAGGAAGGCAACGCAGCTATCCAGCAGTGGCTACACGAACTGTTACACGGCCAAGGCTGGCGACGTGTTGCCCATGCTTTACAAGTGCATCCCTGACCATAGCGACATGACGATCATCGGTGACGACTACGTTATGCCCGCAGGCTGGAAGGGCAACATCATCATGCACCACGACAAAATCGACGGCTGCAAACCTGAGCAAGTTCTGCCGATTGAGGTATGGGATCAGTCGTAAAACAACTACGAAATCGTACCGTTTTATCCATTACAACTACACTGAAAGGCTCTGCATATGCGGTTGATTATCTCCCTGTTCCTCCCTTGGCTGACCTTCTTCACGATAGGCCGCCCCATTGCTGGCGTTATCTGTCTAATTTTGCAATTCACTCTCATCGGCTGGCTTCCGGCAACGATATGGGCTGTGTACGCATTGAGTCAGTACAAAACCGATAAGAAGATCGAAAAAGCTCTCGGCCAAAGGGGCGCATAAATGAAAAAGCGTGTGATTTGTGCGGCAGTTTCAGGCGCTCTTGTGTTGGGTGGTTGCGGCAGCAAGCAGGACGCGAATGAGAAAAATTTTGGCCTAGCCATCAGCCAGTACCTTGATAAGAAAGGCGAGCTTTGCCTGCAGCACAACAAGTGGCCTGTCGATGTAACAGAGATGGATTTGCGCATGCAAAAAACCATGCCTACAGGGACGGCAGGGCAGATGGAAGCACTAGCGGCTGTTGGATTGGTGTCTGGCGTGGATACAGAAGTCGATCAAATAGGCATGTTCGATAACAAGCCAACCGGGCATAAATTCAAAGTAAAACGCTACAATTTAACCGATGTGGGTAAAAAATTTTACAGCGAAAAAGAAGTGATACGGATCGGTCTTGGTAGCTCGAAAAAGGTGATGCAAGGCGATATTTGCTATGGCAAAAAATCACTCGATAAGATTGTTAAATGGGAAGGGCCAATGAGGTTTGGCGACTACCAAGAAGCGAACGTAAAATACCTGTACAAGATTGACGGGCTGGCCGACTGGACTAAAAAAGCAGAGTTCCAAACTGCATTCCCTTACATCGCTAAAATCATCGATGCAGCAGGAAAACAAGAACAACAAGGCGGCGTGAAGTTGACGAGTCTTGGCTGGGAGCCAAAAGGGCTGGACTGAAATATCTATCCGTAATTTAATTTAATAACCGAGGGCTTTATGAGAACAATTTACCTTCGCCGTACCGTTGCCAGATCCGCTGTCGTGTTGATTGGACTTGTCGCCGGCTGCGCATCCTTTGCCGTGACAAGTGATGCAATCGAAAAAAATACCGCCTTTGCCCTTGGCCTTGAAAAAGGCACTTTCACAATTTCAAATCGTGAAGATGACGGCCTTAAATCAACCTACTTGGTCAACACCAATGCAGGTAAAAAATACACTTGCTATGTGACCGGGACGGTTTCTGTTGTTGGGCGTGTGGTATCCGATGCTGTTTGCAATGAGATTGGCAAGCCGGCCAAGCAAGCACGCGAGACGACAACACAGTCTTGCAATGCCTTGCTGAAGGCCGCGGGCAAGTGCAACTAAGCATCTTGCGTTTTGGATCGACTCGCCATTTTCAAAAAAGGCGGCGGCCGAAGTCAGCCATTAATACATGGCTACTTCAGACCATTCCTAGGAAACTTCTTACAGACTTCATTTAGAAGCGCGCAGTACAGTTCGGTGAGCTGGCAAGGAGCGCTCATGTACAAAAACAAACTCGGATTTAAAGATACTCCGGACTCTCTCCCCTTTTCAGGATTTGACGAAAGCAAAGAGAGAACCTAAGCCGTGCAGGCTGCCTGGGCCAGAGCGGCGGAGGCCAACGAAAAAAACGACCAAGACGCTTACACCCGATGGGAAGTCGTTCAAAAACGAGAGCTTGGTACACCAGTAGGCTATGTCTTCGCGAAGTCTTGCGCACTCCCGGATGGCGTGACGAACCACGAAGGTTTGATACCGGTGGAGTCGTTGAAACAGTACGGCAGTTACGCGGTGCTCGGCTCGGGGAGCGCGATGACGGCAAGTGCCACAGTTCTGGAGTGGATTGGTGGTTCTGATAGCGCGATGGAGCTGGCGAAGCGTTTGCGGGGCAGCTTGTCGACGCTGGCCCCGCCGAATGTGAAAATCATGATTGGCATGGTGTTGCCAAACACGACCTCACCCGACAGCGCGTTTTATTCATCGGCGCAATATGCGGAACTGACCCAAGGCAACACCCGCGCTAGGGTAACGCTTAAGCAACTGCCAGACGGCTCGGTTGACCTGTACGGGTTCTATACCGGGGGCAAACCTGCTTTCGGGCCGTACTGAGCGCCCAGGTCCAGCGCAATAGGAAAAATCGCCCACTTTACCCCAAGCCCCGCCGTCAAACCGTGGGGCTAGGTACGTAGAAGGACGCACACTTTCGCGTCCATTGGAAACAGGGGAAATTGACGTTGCAACCGAAAAAACAAAGAAAATGCTTTGGTATTCGGCTTGGGGATTCCTTTTTTTGAGCTTGGTAGCGGGTTTGGTAAAGCAGGCATTCGAGACGCCACCCCAGCCCAGTAAACCCAGCTACCTCAGCGACCTGATAATAATTTCCGCGCGAACGATGCCACGCAATCTTAGGATCGACGACACTACAACGTTCGTTCGTGCGGAAGCGGTTAACAGTCACGCAATAAAGTTCTATTACACGTTGGAAAATTACGACACCCATCCCAATGACTTTGACTTGAGCGCTGCCAAATCAAACATCACACGGGATGTTTGCGACACTGAAAGGCAAAAAGAAAGGTCAATAATGTCACTGGGTGGCACCTACATTTTTATCTTAGGCAGTAAAAATGTAAAAGAGATTGGACGGTTCGACATTAACAAACAGAGCTGTGGTGGCTAATCAATCGTTCGTGCAGCCTCGGAAATTACGCCATGACAACGAAGCTCAGCGGGCCGATGGAAAACGTACTCAAGCGCATGGGCAACGGCGACGACTACGATGATTTTGGCGTTCATGGCCCTCTGTCTCTTGCCGCCCGCCCGCGTACGTACATGCACTGCCCTGGTGAAGCGTGGGCTGATGGTTCAGACGCTGTTCGGCCATTACCTGCTTACCGAGGCCGGTGAAGCCTTGGCATCCACCCTGAACGTCGTCCCTACCGATCAGTAATCTGTTCGAGGAAAACCGATCCTGAAAATCCGAAAGCTTACCGTACGATTTTCCATATTCACTATCGTCTACTTTTTGAGGTAAACATACATGAAAAAAATTGCATTCGTCATTATTCTATCCATCATAACTCCGGTTTGTTTTTCAAAAAACAATGATGATAATGTAGGAGGGAACACCATTCAAAACTCCCAACCCGTTCTTAATGGACTGGATTTGGCAGATCTTACATTTAGAGAAAATATTCAATCTATTTATAAGCAAGCTCGTGTTAATGCAATTCCATCAGAAGAGAAAACATTGTTTGGCTATGAAAGAACGGAAAGCTCTTCGCTTGGTTTTTTGAGTTACAATGGCTTGGTTGTTTCTGGTAATTTTAAGAGTATGAAAAATAGAATAATTTTTCATTTTTCTGAGACGGACGAAAAATTATCAATGTACGAGTTAATGGTTTATTCACAATCACAAAATAGTGAGCTTTTCGGGGCGATCCAGAAAAAAAATGGTCCGCCGCTTGTTACAAAGCTCAGCACTGACTATGAGAGTGGCATCAGCTTCAAACAAGCCGTATGGGCAAAAGGAGATATTATTTACTTTCTTTTGCAGAAGTTGGAAAAGGATAGTGTCGAAATCTCAAATTTTGCAGTTTTTGAAAATACCAATAAAGATTTTTATAAACTGCTTGTACAAAAGGGTTATGCCATTGATCCATCATCACTTATTGAAGAAGCATTAAAGCAGCGTTGAGGAATGCTTGCAGGGATTTCGTGACGGAATGCGAGCCAGTACGGTGGAATGCAAGCCCACTTGCAATTATTGTGTGCCCGAAGGCTTCGTCAGTAGCAGATAATTTGAGCCGAAATACGGGATAAATATTCCGATGGTCAAGCCATCAAAAATTCTCCCGGCGCCGGGCGCGGAGTTGTAACCGGGTGACCGTTTTCTAATGCAAGCCACTACAGCTAGCCAGGGATGCCGTCACCATGAACAAAGGCTTCTACCATGCAGACAAGCGCCTGCACCTCAGCCCTTCGTACTCGCTGGCACCAGGCCTGGTAAAAGTCTGTGGCATCGTGGTGCTCAAGGAGTCGCGGTTATCCCCGGTGAATGGCTTGCCCTGTGCGGGGTATTCGATACGAATCGAGGAGAGTTACCGCAACAGTGTCGACAAGGACGAATGGAGGACGGTATTTACCGACTTACAATGCAGCAATTTTGCCCTTAAAGATGCCCACGGCACCGTGGATATCTTGGCTGCGGGCATTGATCTGTTCTCAGGCCAGGTGCCAGAACCGGAGGACTATCGATACATTGCGGGGGAGGGACACCGCCAGCAGGGGGAGGTTCTCTTGAGCGAAGGCCTGGAGGTACTCGTGATTGGCACCGCAATCCAGCGTAACGCAAAACCGTGATTGCCCGGGGCGAGCAAACCGATACGGTGTTCGGCATAGAACGGCTGCGCAATGTGAACAACTACCGTATTGCTGTCCCGGCGTGGCGAGCCCTTGGTTTGTGTGGCGTCTTGGTGGCGTTGTTCAGCCTTGCGCTGCAGGTCATTGATCCAGTGCACTGGGCCCAGTGGCAGTTGCCCAGCCGCGATACGTTCCAGCAGATGAGCGCATTGGGGCCGTTCTACGAATGGGTGGCTTTTTTGTATCAGCGCCAGGGTTCGTCGCTGCCGTTGATGGCTACTTTCGGTTGGACGGGGATGGTTTTATTGCTAATGGGGGCCGCCCGGTTGCTGCTCTATCGAGATATTCACAAGGTGGTGCAGCCCATACTCATCGCTTGGTGGGGGGTGGGGAGCATCGGTGGCGCTCTGGTGACCTGGGTGCTGGTGGTTCTTGAGTTCGATCCATTCAAGATCTTTTTGATCTGGCTGAGTGTGATCATCGTTGCGCTGGGCTTTTCGATCACCCAACAACGGGCATTTCGGGCGATGGTAGCAAGCATCCTCAAAAGCGAATCACCCTAATGAAACTCTGCGCGAATTCCTCTGCTGGTGCGACGTGATAGAGGAAAATCCGAACATGCCGATCCCATACAAACTGGTGTACGAATGATTCGCCGCCGATACTTGGTTACTTTTTTATGGGGAGCCTACAGAATTCGGAAAAAATCGTACGCTAAGGTTTTCCGATCAGTCGTAGGCCCGCCAGTTTGATGTGTTCCGTCCCTGGCCCAGCCAAAACCTATCGGTGTTCGCGGGTGTGCCACAGGCGCAGCAGGTAGATAGCGGAATCCACTATCTCGTAACGCATCTCGTATTGGCCAATCTGAATTCGGGCGCCTCGTACTTTGTACGAAGACACTGTTGGAATGAGACTCGCATATGACCTGCACCATGTTGAGCAAATTTCAGAAGGCGGCGAGGTCTACAACGTCGATAATTTGCGAGTTAACACACCGAAAAATCACATCGACGTGCACAAAAATTAAGGATGAACAACATGAGTGATCCATTTGTCAAAAACAGCCTTTCTGATTACACGGAAAATGAATTCATCGAGTTTTTGGAAGAGCTTTACAGGGCTGATGTGGCACCAACAGGTAATCGTGATGATCTGCTGTTGCTGCACCTCGATAAAATTTCTGGCCATCCTGCTATCTCTGATTTGATCTATTACCCGGAGCCGGGAACCGATACTTCAGCCGAGGGCATCACCAAGACAGTCAAGGAATGGCGGGCGGCTAATGGGTTGCCCGGGTTCAAAGAGTGATGTTTTCTCGCACGCGAAAAATCTCAGATTTTGCGTGCGAGAAAATCGGCCATGGCCATTTGGGCAAAAGGCCATGCCTCAAAACGTAAGGCGGAGCCCGTTATAGAATCCCAGTACACGGCATGACTGGCGGCTGGGATTGCTACCGACTCCCAGGCATGTCCAAAAACATCAATGTGTTGTTTAAGTACAACGTTGAAATTAAGGTGGATGGAGTCGTCTTCATGTTGAACGAAAAATCACACGCCTAGCACCGGGATATTATCCGGCTAAATTGTTAACTATTGATTGGAGCGTCATATGTCTCGTCTTGCTGAATTTCGTCAACTGGAAAAGCACATTGCTGAGCAACTGGCAGCCCTTGAAGCCATGAAAGGCAATGAAGGATTGAAGAAGGAGGTGGAGTTCGAGACCAAACTGCGCCAACTCCTTGCAAAATATGGCTACAGTCTGCGCAACGTAATTGCCATTCTCGACCCTCAGGCCTCCCAGCGCGCACCCGCTGCTGCTCCGAAAATCGCTCGCAAAGCTCGTGACGTCAAGATCTACAAAAAACCCAATACAGGTGAGCTGATCGAGACCAAAGGCGGGAACCACCGACAGCTGAAAGAATGGAAAAGCGAGTTTGGCGCGGAAGTTGTTGAGTCTTGGCGCACTCAGTAAGGTTAGGTTGAGTCCGGGTCAGTATTTCACCTTGTAGGTTGGGGAGTCTTCTGGCCGCTGGCCACGTCGGTCATATAATCGGGTGGTACTGATATTGGCGTGGCCCAGCCAGACCTGCACCTTGGCGATATCGGCGTCATGCTCCAGGGCATTGGTCGCAGCCGTGGCCCTGAGGCCGTCGACGTGGATCCCTGCCGCCTTGGCCCACTGCGCAACGATCGTGTAAATTCCGTTCGCGCTGACGCCGGCGCCGGTGGTGGTGCCGCGGATCGAGCGGAACAGCGGGCCATTGCCGGGCTCGCGTTTATTATCCCGCTCCAGGTACTCGTGGATCCGCTCGGCGGCCACCGGGTGCAGCGGTAAATAGCGGGTTTTACCGCCCTTCCCTTTCACCTGCAGGTGGCTTATGCCTCGACGCTCCTGCAGGTCGCCGGTCATCAGCTGCGCGGCTTCTTCGCGGCGCAGGCCGTGGTACAGCAGCACGGCCAACATCGCTCGATCTCGTACGCCCTTGAGAGTCCAGCCGTCCGGCGCTGTCAGCAATAATTTAGCCTGGTCGTCACCGAGGGCCGGCGTTTTGCCCTCGTTGGTTTCAACCCGGGGCCGTTTGACCCCGTGCACTGGATTGCCCCCAGATACGGCGTTATTCTCCAGGAGGTGATCAAACAGGCTGGCCAGGGCCGCCAATTTGCGCCGGATGGTGGCCCCAGCCAGGCCCCGATTTTCCAGTTGAGCGCGCCAGGCCAGGACGTGGCCACGGGTGACCGCACGGAATTCATCGGCACCGGTGAGCCCGATGAAGCCGCAGAAGTCTGCTAGGTCAATTTGATACGCCCGCCTCGTGCGTGGGTTGTCGATATTGGCGAACCATTCGGCTGCTGCCGGCATCGCGGCCAGCTGCTGGAACTCGGGGTCAGTCAGGCGACGTTCGCCGGCGCCGCCGGCAATCAGGTCCTGGCTCATGACTGTTCGCTCGCCCTGATGTGCGCCTCAATGGCGGGCCACTCCGGGGAGGCTTTCAGTTCGCGGATCTGCCGCAGGTGATCGAGCTCGGGCACCAGGTGCTGCCAACGCAGTTTCTCCCCTTCCTGGTCAGCCGTGCGGATATCCCGCTTAATCTCTGCGCCTGCAGCGGCAAACCGCTTTCGCGCCTTGCTCCAAAATCCCCCGGCGGTACCCACTTCGTGCAACGGCACCAAGGGCACCTGGTGTGTGCACCACAACCGCCAGAGCGCGGCCGTGGCCAAGCCACGACGCCGATAGTCACGACCGATTTTCAGCTCGTAGATGTACACCCGATCGTTGAGCGGATTAATCCCGTACCAGATCCGCCCCGCGAGTTGGCCATCGACCTCGATGCCGGCGACAAACTCGGTACCGGGGAAAGCGAAACAGCCACGGGTGGATTCCTCGCTCTCCGTCACCACGTGTACGCCCGTTGCTCGCTCACTCAGGTTTTTTGCAGCGCGTCGATGAAAAAAATCCCGCATAGGTTCGAAAAACGACATACGGTCTTCCCGCTTTAAAAGTGGTGATAACGTATTTTATCACCACTTATTAAATTTATGGCTGCCCTGCTTAATTAGGTCGCGTTATGAGCCATGGGTTGGTAATGGAACTTTTATGACTAGTTTTGAAAGTTTTGTTTTTTACAGGCGCAGCATCGCCCTCCCCTCTTGTCCTTCACCTTTCGGCTTATGGACCTGCAGAGAATGGCGAGCGTATTTAATTTCGGCGTGCGTATCGGCAAATCCCCTCCCTGGGCATGGCGCTGGTGAAGTGCACGCACACCAAAACTGAAGGTTCACACTAACAATGCTTACACGGTGTGGAGCAAACAGAAGCGGATAAGCGCCTGCTCGACGCTTTGTTTATCCCGCAAGACCAACCCGATGACGATCGCCTGATCCGCTTCTACGATTTCGTAGAACACACGGTAGCCATCAGTGTTGAGTTCACGGTAATGCAGGATACCCAAGTCGCTCGCCTGGTGGCTCACGGGATAACCTAATGGGGCGGACAAGAGTTTGTCCTGAAGGGCGTCAATCACGCCGTCCAGCCGTTGGTAGGCGGACTCAGTACCGTGATAGTCGGCCAGATATACAATCTGGTCTTCGATGCTTTGCTGCGCTGTGTCGGTGTAGCGAATTGTCAGTGTTGTCATTTTTTACTCCGTTTTATTTTTGGGCAAACCTCCTGCTCAGGCGCGCTTTCAGTTCATCAGTCGAACAATGTTTGCCTTGTGCGTACTCGCGCGAACCAACTGCGAGTAATTTCACCAAGGCCATTGCCTCGTCGCGACGCTTACGTTCAACGTAAGATTCCACAACGTAAGCAGGCACACCGTTTTGCGTGACGACCATTGGCTCATCGAGAGGCAGGTCGGATGCGTATCGTTTTAAAAAGCTAACTGTTTCAACTCGCATGAGTGAAACCTCCTAACTGTCGACGCCGCACCATGTGCAGCGCCGGTACTCCGGACATATCCTGGGCAGAATGCTGCTCAGAATTCCTGACGCTTAATACGCAAGGCGAAGATTGCCTTGCAGGCGCCATAGTACACCATAAGAAGTCTAAAAAAAGTTCTGTTTTAGATGTTTCTGCGTCTTCAGCGTCAAGACATTTTTACTTTCGCGCATGTTCAAGCTCGCGCCTCAAGACGGCCAATGCCCGTTTGAGTGTTTCGCCTAAGCAAGTCGCATGGTCGCCTCAGTGATTCGATCAGCCACCTCAATGACTTCAGCAAGGACAGCACGACTCTGACTCGCTGCCCGGTCGGGGTCGATCCAGTCAGCAACGAATAGCGCAGCCGGGTGTTTCTTCCTGACGGCCTTGCGAAGGTTCTTGCGTTGTTGCTCCGGGCGCCCAGTCGCCCATCCTCAGTGATGGCCATAGAGGCCCGCAAGGATTCCGCAGTAATCGCTCCATTTGACTCCTGAGGGCGGCAAGCCTTCTCAGCGATAAGGTCAATGGCAGATACCCCGGGCAACGGTACGAACGCCTCGATAATGAACAGGCTTTCATCTTCAAGGCATTGAGCTTCATCTTCGACCATCTTGACGAATTGACGGCGAGCCCCCCCACCCCACCCCCTAAACCAGCAGCGGCAGCGCGCTGGCTCATTGCTTTAGATAGCTCGGTTGCTCGTGGTGCTGGTGCCTAGCGGTTTAGCAGGTGGGTCCAAGGTTCCCGCGCTAAAATCGCTGTCAACTTGGCGCGGGCGATGCGCTGGCGGTCCAGTTCGACAGGTGCCAACATCGTGTTGCTCCTCATCAGTAAGTAAGTCAGACCAAATGTCCCTCTTCCTTGTAGTGAGGAGTTTTAAAATTGCCCCTGCTGAGCAGCGCGACGGCTTGAAACCGCCAAGGTCAAGCTAATGAAGACGTAACAAAACTCTCGTATCAACGCCATCCCAATCGCCATCCCGATCTACGGACTATTCAGCTCGCATTCAGGACGTTCCCTACATATTTTTCTTCCATTGTTTTTTCGCTTGGCTCGCTTTAGCGCCCCACAGATTCACAGATATATCGTTCGCCTGCTCAGTGTATGTGGGACTACGACGCTACATGACTGGCATGACTGGAAAGGAACATTGGATGTTCAACGCAAGTCCTCAAATGAATTTCAGCCTCACCGTCAGCGACTTCAAGCACGACCTTCAGGCGAATCGTCCCGAGTTGCGAGACACCTCCATACCTTAAACTGAAGCCAATCAGGAGACGCCATAGCAACCCACGTTATCCCGAAGAATTCAAAATCCAAGCGGTCAATCAAGTGACCGAAAAGAAGCTGCCTGTCGCTGACGTGGCTGCACGTTTTGGCGTATCTAATCACAGACTCTATGCCTGATACGCATCTTGGACTCAATTGCCGATGTCAACTCAAGCAGTTGCGCACGGAGATCTTCGTACTCAGTAGCGCAAGTTATGACTTCGCCCAGGAAGTCCGAGTTGTCTTGTGGGTTGTCCGTAACCTGCTCTCCAAGTTGTTTTGTGTATCGGCAGTCTCACACGTCAATTCCCAGTTCAGCCCCGACTAGCTCAATATCTGGAAGCGAAGTTAAAATCCCCGATTTCGGTGCTTTCATTAGCCGAATACCGGAATAGCAGTGAGCCACTGGTGAGTATTCGTGAACGACGCCAGTAACAGCCCACCACACCCAGATTTCCCACGGATTAAGATCAGTAAACGACAATGGGGCTAAGTCCCAGATGTGGAGACCGGCCGGTCTTATGTTTGTTTCTACTGCAGCGGTGAATCCAGAGCGCGAGAATATTTCGTTGTGATAGGCAACGCTGTTTGGTACAAGTCGCTGCATGTGATGCCCCGCTGCATCAACTTGTTGGCGGATGCACTCGGGTAATGGTGCAGGCACAATCTGTTGTATTTCTGCGCGGTACGTACCCGTAGTTGTTTGTTTTTCCGTGATCCATGTACACCCCGCCACGTAATCCCAGCTGTACTCTTGAGCATTCTCGATCAGCTCTTCGACGATAACTCCAGTGTCGTGGTACCGCTCCAAGTCCGACCAGATTGCCTCGTATTGATCGAGGGATGGTACGACGTAGCAGCCGCGACTATTTCCTTCGTTCGCAGGCTTCACGAAAGCTCGCCCGCCGAGCTCAGCTACAGCGTTCTGGAACCGCTCCCTTGATCGGACATGCACACAACGAACGGGTTTGTATCCCGGAACGGTTTCCTTGTTGCGGTCTCGGTTGCGGAAGATGTGTTTGTCGAGGCCTGCGAGCGCGTCATGCGGATCAACCCCCGCAAGCCCGAAGTGCTTCGCAAGGTGTGCACGGCGACTGAAACTTATGCAGATGCTACCTAATTCACGTAGCCACTCCTTCTTAGCTCCACGTTGAACTAAAGATAGTTCTGGCGGAGCTTAGGAAAACTCCTACATATTTTCTTTTCCCTGCTTGTTAGCTTAATTCCAATTTCTTTTAGCTTTTCACAAACAGCACAGGCATATCATTCGCCTGCGCTGTGTAGATCGGTTCACGCTATAGATTTGGAAAAGGAACATTGGATGTTCAGCGCAAGCCCTCAAACGCATTTCAGCCTGACTGTCAGTGGCTTCAAGCACGACCTTCAGATCCTCTCATTCACCGGCCAAGAATCCATTAGCGCTCCCTTCTATTTTGATCTGGAGCTGGTCAGTGAACGTCCTGATTTGGATATCGAAAGTCTATTGCACAAGCAAGCCTTTCTGGCATTCAACGACAGTGACGCTGGCATTCATGGACAGATTTACCGCATTGCACAGGGTGACTCCGGTAAGCGCCTGACCCGTTACAGTCTTACGCTGGTCCCGCAGTTAGCCTATCTGGCGCATCGGACCAACCAACGGATCTTTCAGCGGCGAACTGTCCCACAGATCATCTCGCAGATTCTTGAAGAGCATGCAATCCAAAGTGATGCCTACCAATTTCAGCTGGGCTCGATCTATCCAGCAAGGGATTACTGCGTCCAGTACAACGAATCCGACCTGCACTATATTCAGCGTTTGTGCTGGGAAGAGGGTTTCCACTACCACTTTCAACACTCGCAACAAGGACACACATTGGTATTTGGTGACGATCAAACCATATTCCCCAAGCTGGCTACGCCAACGGTCTATGCGCAGGACACTGGCTTGGTTGCCGATGAACCCGCAGTCAAACGTTTTAACCTACGTCTTGCGACCCGTACCAGTCGGACAACGCAACGTGATTACGACTTTGAGAAGGCCCGTATTCCGCTGGAGGCGGACTCTCGCCCAGCAGCTGGAGTCGGCCAGCTTGACCTGGAAGACTACCAATACCCCGGTGGTTTTACTCAGCATGAGCGAGGCAAACGTTTGAGCCAGAGGACTCTGGAAACCCATCGTGCAGACTACCGCCAGGCAGAAGGTAAAAGTGATCAACCCACATTGACCAGCGGTCACTTTCTGGAGATGTCCCAACACCCGCTCCAAAAGTGGAATGACCTCTGGCTACTGACCTCGATTCGCCACGAAGGCCTGCAACCTCAGGTTCTGGAGGAGAGCCTTCCCAGCGACACCAGCGACCGTAAGGACGATTTCCGTCAGGGCTACCGCAATACCTTCATTGCAACTCCGTGGGACGTGTTCTATCGCCCACAGCAGGCCTATGAGAAGCCTCGGATATTTGGCAGTCAAACCGCTTTGGTTACCGGCCCCTGCGGCGAGGAAATACATTGTGACCAGTACGGCCGCGTTAAGGTGCAATTCCATTGGGACCGCGAAGGTCAGACAGATGACAAAAGCAGTTGTTGGCTGCGCGTTGCCTCCAGTTGGGCGGGCGGCAGCCATGGGGCAGTGACCATCCCTCGAGTCGGCATGGAGGTACTGGTTTCATTCCTGGAGGGCGACCCCGATTCCCCCTTGATAAGTGGCTGCTTGAGTAACAGTGCTAATCCGGCACCCTACGAACTGCCAGCCCACAAGACCCGCAGCGTTTTTCGGAGCCGCAGCTCACCGGGCAGCACAGGCTTCAACGAATTGCACCTGGAGGACCGCAGCGGCCAAGAACTGATCTACCTGCACGCCCAGCGCGACATGGAGCAAAAGATCAAAAATGACTGCCTGCTGGAAGTCGGTAACGAACGTAAGAAAACCATTAAGGGCAACAACATCGCCGTGTTGGAAGCTGAAGACCAGCGCATTGTCACCGCTGACCGCAAAGTCCAGCTCAAGGCCAACGACTACTTATTGGTAGCGAACAGCAGTCATACCCGCGTCGGGCAAACGCTGGTCGCCGAAGCAGGTCAGGAAGTTCACCTTAAATCCGGTGCCCATTTGATTCTCGATGCGGGCGCCAGTATTACCTTAAAGGCCGGAGGTCAACACATCGTGATTGGTCCCGATGGGATCTTCAGCAGCTCCGACATTCAACTCGGCGGTGCGCCAGTAGGAGGAACTGCGGCCAGCCCGATATTGCCGGGGGCATTGACTGAGCTAATGGCTCCTACAACGCTCCCACCTATGATTGCCCCTTCCCAGTACACCCTAATGGCCATATCTAAAGTTAAAAGCACTGATTTCTGCCCGATCTGCGAGGCCTGCAAAAATGGTGTTTGTCTGACTGAAGGAGCTACAGCATGACCAACATGCCTCCTCAGCAATGGATGATTGAACAACGCCAACTCGGGCATTTTTTATGCCTGATTCTGGACTCTGAGGACGAACGCCAAACCCGTCAGGCTCTGTTGAATTCTCAAGACGCTGACCAGTATTGCAGTGTGTACAGCGAGACACCGGTCGCAGACCTGGCGGATGCTGGGCCCTTCATGTTTTTGATCGATAACCCGGAAGATGAGCGCTTGAATGAGTTGCTCAAGGCCCCTGAAAGGAACTGGGGATGGCTTGCCAGTATTCCACCTGAGGCAGGGCTACAGGAGCTGGTCAAACATTGGCGCGAACGTCTGATTGTCGGAACGAGACCGTATCAAGCGCTCTATCGCTTCCATGACAACCGAGTATTGACCCGCGCACTGAAGCACTTAGCCACTGGGGCTATTCCGGGGTACTTGGGGCCCATTATCAGCGCCTGCTACTGGCAAGGTCAGCGCTGGGAAAGGCTCAGTAATCCCACACCTGGTAACCATCCCGTTCCTGAAAGCCCTGCGTGGTGTGAGGTTCCCGTTGAGGGCGATCAGTCCGCACACATACGCGAGGTCAATGCCCGTCGTTACTTGCTGGCCGAACATCTGGACGCCTACACCCGAATTGCTGAACAACAAAACCCCAATCTATGGCTCAGCACTCAGTTGGCCTTGGCTGACACTTGGGGTTGGCAGTCGCCGCAGCAACTGGAGTTCTTGTTGGTCCAGAGTTTAAAGGAAACAGACGGTACGCTCGCGGAGCGCTGGCAAGCCCGCCCTGATGAAACTCCGGCAACTCATTTCGAACGGGTTTATCAGGCAACTCAATTTTGGCAAGGAGAAGCCCCGCTATGACACATACACTTAGAACGCTGCTCTTGGGCGGCTGCATAGTCCTGACAGCAGGGTGTGCTACTGGGAAGTCGGAAAGCTTCACCTTTACAGCTGACTTCCCTCCAAACTTCACTTATCAGGCCGTAGCCAAATATGCACCCGTCAAGGGAGAAACCTGTACGGTTAAAAAGCCCGACGTTGGCTATAATCAAAGATGGCATTTAGACTACAAAGAAAGATACAAGATCGACTCTGAAATTCCCATCTACCGAACCGTTGAAGGTTGCCGACTGGCTATTTATCGCTTCGAACTGGATATCTACGGAACCTATGGAAAAGATCGTGGAGACTTCGGCGCAGATTCAGCAATGATTATTATTAGAGAGCAACTGGAAGAACAATACAAAGGAGCTTTTGACGCTGATGGAGAAAGCGCAATAAATGGTCAATGTCAGTGGCTATTTCGTACCCAAGGGCCAAAGCGTCGTCTATCGAAGGGTATTGATTGCAAAAAAGTTGACGATCAGGGCATGGTGACAAAAGGGCGCCCCGCAGGGGCTTACACCTTGGATCAACTACCGGGTAAAACCGTGAAGCTGAAGATCAAGCTGGCTGATGAGGAGCAGCCCGGCTGGGGAGACACCTGGGTCAAGGTTCCGAATGGCTGGAAACGCTGTATGGGCAAAGGCTTTGAAGATCAAGACGCTTATTGCTTCGGAAACCATAAAGACTTCAGCAGTTTCAAAATGCCAGATGGCCGCGACTGTACCATTTACCCAGGCTGTACCGAATAAGGAAATCACTCAATGAGCACTTTGGATGAAGAGCTGAAGCACCCGCTAAACAGCCGTATGTTTACCTGCCCTGCTCAAGGTAAATGGACCAGCTTTCAGTTAGTGGATGAATTTGGCGAAGGGCGACCTTATGCTGGACTGCCTTATAAAGTTATCGACACAGAAGGTCACGCATACACCGGCAAGCTCGACACCACGGGCACAGGCAAGGTAGAAAACCACTTTGCGGGTCCAATAGCCTTGATGCTCGAAGAGCAATATCAAGGACAAGAGCTCACCTATGTTCGCCGGATGCAAAGACCTCACTACCCACTCCCAATAACCGAGCTTCAAGTTCGCGCCGAGCAAACTCGTTACTTTCATAAAGACGGCTCACGGACCCAAAGCAACCCCGCGGTAGCCTGTGCAGACTTTTTCTGCCAAGTCGAAGTTCGTCATTTGGTTGACCATGTTGCGCATTTACCACCAGAGGTCGAGTGCCACTACCCACGCAAGCTGGGATGGGCAAAGCTGATGTGCGAGTATGGCGGGCGCGGTGTCTGTCTGCTTTCCAACAAGCACAATGTGCTGGAAGTACGCCCTTTACGGGCCCTGCGTCCGATGCTCTCCACAGACTCTCAGTTCTGTGCGCTGAATCTGTATCAGCTCGCCATTATGGCCACCTTAAGCTACAACCAATTTGGTCAGGCACCAGATAAGACGCCAATCAAAGACAAAAAAGTAAGTTTCCCGCAAAAACCAAGTGTGGGTAACTGGTTTGGTGACGCACTGGCCAAGTTTGATGAAATCTGGAAAGCCGACCCCGCGCAATCCAAGGCGTACTACCCGCTATACGAGGATGTACCGTACTCCAAGCGTCTCGAAGTCGTGCCGTTTGATCCTGACCTGTACCCAGCGAACAGCCCTGATTTAGAAGAAAAGCAGGAGCATCCGGCCAGTATTCATTTTCTTGATGATCGAAATCAAATTGATAACACCGACACCCAAGCGTTCATCACCCATAACGATGAGTTGGTCCTGATATCCGTACGCGGCACCAATGAGAAGTTTGCTGATGGTCTTCGGGACGCCGATGCGCTCCAAGTCCCCTTTGAGCAAGGCACAGGCAAGGATAAGGGTAAAGTTCATCGAGGATTTTATGAGGCTGCACTGAAAGTCTACGAACTCACAATCAATTATCTCGAGAAGTTCTACACTGGACAGAAGTTGATTATTTGCGGCCACAGTTTAGGCGGGGCAATCACCTTGCTGCTCTCGGAGATGCTGCGTCGTCGAGCTGACTACGATTACAACATCGTGCTGTACACGTACGGTGCCCCAAGAGCTGCTGACGCTACCTTTGTAAAAGGGGCTGCTGACTTAGTGCATTACCGCATGGTCAACCATAACGACCCAGTGCCGAGCGTGCCTGGAACATGGATGAACACCAAGACCTCGGTTTATGCGACAGGGGCAGCCTTAACCTTCGTAAACGTCCCTGCGGGGCTAGCAGTGTTCTCTTCGGGCATTACCAACCTGAGCGGTGAACCCTACGAGCACCACGGGAAGTTACGTCACTTCTTTCCGGTGGAGCTTGGAGGCAAAGAGAGATCTTCGATCCTCTGGGAGCCTGGTTGCGACACCATTACCCAGCAAGCCGCCTGCACGTTGGCCATCCAGCAAATCGATGGACTCCCTAACCGCCCCGGTTTGATTTCTCAAGCTATTCATGGTGGCAACCATTCAATGGTGGGGGGCTATATCCCCAGTTGCTGGGCCGCTCTTAAACGCGCGCAGGAATCGCTGAAGCTCAAGAGCTCGCTGGTCACCGACCGTGAATTCGATTTCGTAGATGATGCTCTGATACGCATTACCGACCAGTTGCGCAACAGACGCCCTGACTTGCAAGCCCGCCCCGAAAAATATCGCGAAAACCACGCACCGGAAGTTGATGCATTCAATCGAGAGGTCGATAAAGTGCGGGAGACACGCGACCGGTTAAAAACCTTGCGCAAAGAGAAGGTTGATGGTGTGAACGTCTACGGCTCGTTTTCACATCAGCCTGAGGCACTGGCAGACAATTTGCCTCGCTGGGAGGCGCACCCAGAAAACAGGATTGCGGAACAACTGGCCATGGCGCCGCCCGCAGTCGAAAGCGACCATGAGTTATTCGCGTCATTATTAGGTCGCCCAATCGGCGCTCCACACACGCTTGATATTGATTCAATCGTCTGAAACAAAGTGCCGTCCCATCCTCTGAAACATCTGCCCACAACTGCGCTCTGCCTGATTGAGGAAAGGAGCAGGCCATCAACCCTATGACGACCACTGCGAGCATTTTGGGTTACCGATAACACCGATCGGCTATCACTGAGTCAGACGCGCGACACCTATACTTGGTATGCGTACAAGCACTTTCCTCAGGAAGACATCAGCGAACTCGATGATCCACGGGTAGCGGGTCATCAGCTCTTCGTCATCGGTGACTCACATACTGCTGCCTACCGCACCATGCTGAATATCGTGTCACTGAAACTTGGCATTAAGGTGGTGGAGTACGAGCATGGAGGGTGTGGTGTCGTAACACTTATCGGCCCCGATCCAGCTAAGTGCACTAAGCATCGGGAAGCAGGACTAAGAAAAATTGAGGCGCAGGCAAAACCGGGAGATATCGTCTTCCTAGCCTCGCTTCGAATGCCCGAACTCGACGGACGAGATTGGCTACATGGCAGCTCTGCATTCAATGAAGCGCTGTCAGAGCTGACACCAGAGAAGAATGAGGCCGCGAGAGCCTCTGCCGAAGCCATTCTGGCGCGGCTAGAGGCCGCGCAAGTACATGTCCTAATTGATGCACCCAAGCCGCTATTCAAGGCGCCCGCCAATCGTTGCTCAGATTGGTTCAACAGGATGAACCCTATCTGCGCTGCAGGCCTCACGATTGAACGCTCCCAGCTCGAACGTCTGCGTGCCTCACAAATGGAACTATTGGATGAATTGAAACGTGAGCATCCTGCTCTGACTATTTGGGATCCTATGCCACTGCTCTGTGAATCGCCCCGGGTTTCGTAGACACCTCCATGCCTTAAACTGAGGCCAATCAGGAGGTGCCATGAGCAACCCACGTTATCCCGAAGAATTCAAAATCCAAGCGGTCAATCAAGTGACCGAAAAGAAGCTGCCTGTCGCTGATGTGGCGGCGCGTCTTGGCGTGTCGACGCATAGCCTCTATGCCTGGATAAAGCGCTACAGCAAACCTCAGGCAGAACGGCAGCAAGACGACGATCAGCACGCTGAACTGCGTCGTCTGCGAGCGGAACTCAAGCGGGTCACTGAAGAGCGAGACATCTTAAAAAAGGCCGCCGCGTACTTTGCCAAGGAGTGCGGCTGAAGTACGCCTTTATCAAGCAGCGCGCGGGCGACTATTCCATTCGACGGCTTTGCCTGACGCTGAAAGTCCATCCCAGTGGTTATTACGCTTGGTTGTCTGAGCCGCAATCTGCACGCGCTAAAGACGACCAGCGATTGCTGGGTTTGATCAAGCACTCGTGGCTGGAGAGCGGCGGAGTTTATGGCTATCGCAAAATCCATGACGACCTGCGCGAGGTCGGTGAAGCTTGTGGTCGGCATCGTGTGGCGAGGCTGATGCGTCTTGAAGGTCTGCGCTCTCAGACAGGGTATCGACGCCGTCCTGGCAAATACGGCGGTAAGCCAGCGGTCGCCTCACCCAATTTACTGAAGCGCCAGTTCGATGTCGTAGAACCTAACAAAATTTGGGTCACCGACATCACCTACATTCGTACGTATGAAGGTTGGTTGTATTTGGCGGTGGTGCTGGATCTGTTTTCTCGTCAGGTCATTGGCTGGTCAATGAAGGCGCAGATGACCAGTGATTTGGCCATTGATGCGTTATTGATGGCGGTTTGGAGGCGAAAACCGAAACAAGAGGTGATGGTTCATTCCGACCAGGGCAGCCAGTACAGCAGCTCCGATTGGCGCAGTTTTTTGAAGGCAAACAATTTGGTTGCCAGCATGAGCCGCCGAGGCAATTGTCATGACAACGCCGTGGCCGAGAGCTTTTTCCAGCTTCTGAAACGGGAACGGATCAAGCGAAAAATCTACACCACGCGGGAAGATGCTCGCAGTGATGTGTTTGATTACATCGAAATGTTCTACAACGCAAAACGCCGCCATGGTTTCAACAATCAGCTGTCACCGGTAGAGTTTGAAAAACGTTACGCAATGAGCTTGCAAGGTGTCTAGAGAATCCGGGGCGATTCAGAGTGATCCGCTTTGCAACCCCTCCTCGGTCAAAGCTTCGTCCAGCACTGCGATCCTTGTTCTCCGCACGCTGGGCATCATCAGTGCTCAGGAAGACGCCAACTACACCGAGAGCCTGCGCCGTGATTACGAGCGTCGGCAAGGGAGAGCTGCATGACCACCGCACCGGTTAAATCGCTGATCGACGAGCAGCTCGACGACGTTGAGTCCAAGCTGATCATGCTGGGCTTCGGCCTCCCCTTCAATGAAGTGATCGGCCAGCCGCGTGAGCGTGCCGTGGCCACCTTACCGAAGCGCCTGGCGGCGACCATGAAGGGCGGTCGAATTGCGGTGAGGGTTCGGCCGTGACCACCCACCAGCGCACCCGACGCCTACTCATCTGGCGCGGCTCCCTCCCAGTCCTCGCTCTCTTCACCTTCCTGATGTTGCTCAGCGCCCTCGCTGATCGAATCACTCAATAACCAACACCTTCAATCGCTGCGAGCATCGCGGCAAGGATTCCCCATGTCCGCAGTAATGAAGCAGGACGACAACACGCCTGCGATGTCGGAGGCCGCGCTCGTTGAAGTGCTGAGCAGCAGCCTCTACCCCGGCGCCGAAAAGAACTCTGTAGTGATGGTGTTAGCTTACTGCCAGGCCGCGCACCTGGACCCAATGTTGAAGCCGGTGCACATCGTCCCGATCTGGAACTCGAAGACGAGAAAGATGCAGGACACGGTGATGCCTGGCATCGGGCTGTACCGCATCCAGGCGGCGCGCACCGGCCAGTACGCCGGTATCAGCGAGCCTGAATATGGCCCTCCAGTAACGGCGAAGCTGAGCGGCGTCGAAGTCACGTATCCCGAATGGTGCCGCGTGACCGTCAAGCGGCAGATGAGCAACGGCCTGGTTGCCGAATACACGGCCAATGAACGCTGGCTTGAAAACTACGCGACATCGAGCAAGGACACCGCGGCGCCCAACGCCATGTGGAAGCGTCGAGCATTTGCCCAGCTCGCCAAATGCGCCGAGGCCCAGGCCCTGCGCAAAGCTTTTCCTGAAGTCGGATCAGCGCCAACGGCCGACGAGATGGAAGGCAAGGCGTTCGAGGAGCCGGCGCGCGATGTTAGCCCACGACAGCAAGCCCAGCCTGAACCGGAAGCGCTGCCCGCCTACTCCGACGAACTGCTGACCGAGAACATCGTGAAGTGGCAGCCACTTATCGACTCGAACCGAACCAGTCCTGAACACCTCATTGCGACCATCAGCAGCAAGTACACGCTGAGCCCGGCGCAGATTGAAAAAATCACCAACCTCAAAGCCCTCGATGGAGATTCAGCATGAAAATTCACAACGTAGCTCAAGGCTCCGCCGAGTGGCTTGCCCTTCGCGCCAAGTTCCGCACCGCCTCCGAAGCCCCGGCAATGATGGGCGCCTCGAAGTACCAAACCCGCACTGACCTGCTGGCAGCCAAAAAGACCGGCATCACGCCGGACGTCACGCCCTCTCAGCAGTTTATCTTCGACAAAGGCCACGCTACTGAAGCCCTGGCCCGCCCATTGACTGAAGCGTTGATCGGCGAAGAGCTGTATCCAATCGTTGCCACCGAGGGCAACCTGCTGGCCTCCATGGATGGCGCCACGATGCTCGGCGAGACACTGTTCGAGCACAAACTGTGGAATGAGTCAGTCGTGGCCCAGGTGAAAGCCGGTGACCTGGCTCCGCATTACTACTGGCAGCTTGAACAGCAACTGCTGGTGAGCGGCGCTGAGCGGGTCATCTTTGTTTGCTCGGACGGCACGCCGGAGAACTTCGTGCACATGGAATACCGGCCGGTGGCCGGGCGCGCTGCCCAGTTGATCGAGGGCTGGAAACAGTTCGAGGCAGACCTAGCCAACTTCGAAATGGCTGACGCTCCTTCAATCGTAGTCGGCAAGGCACCTGATGAGCTGCCAGCCCTGCGCATCGAGCTGACCGGCATGGTTACCGCCAGTAACCTGAAGGTGTTTGAAGATTCGGCCCTGGCTGTCATCGACTCGGTGAAAACCACTCTTTCCACGGACCAGGACTTCGCCGACGCGAAGAAGGCGGTCAAGTGGTGCGGTGATGTCGAAGAGGCGGTCGCGGCCGCCAAGAAGCAGGCCCTGTCGCAGACCCAAAGCATCGACGAACTGTTTTCGTCGTTGGATCGCATCAGTGCCCATGCCCGCGAGACGCGCCTGAAAGTCGACAAGCTGGTGAAGGCCCAAGAGCTGCTGGTGAAGACCAACATCAAGCAAAAAGCCGAACTGGCGCTGGCGGATCACATCGCCGCAATCAACAAGACGCTGGGCAAAGTCACGCTGCCTCATGTCGTTTCGGACTTCGCCGGCGCCATGAAGAACAAGCGCACCATCGCCAGCCTCCAGGACGCAGTAGATACCGAACTGGCCCGGGCGAAGATCGATGCAAGTCAGGCAGCGGACGGTATTCGCTTGAACCTGACCAGCCTGGCGGAGCTCGCCGTTGATTACGCCTTCCTGTTCAGCGACGTGCAGCAGCTGGTCACCAAAGCCAACGATGACCTGGTGACGCTGATCAAATTCCGAATCTCCGAACACCAGAAGGCGGAGAAGGAAAAGGCCGACGCGAAGCGCATCGCTGAAGAGCAAGAAGCCCAGCGCCTGGCTGCCATCAAGCCAGAGCCGGTCGTGGAGAAGGTGGCGTCGCCCGAGCCAGTTCGCGCAGCGGCACCCGTCGGCCACGCCACAAAGCCTGTGGCGAGCCACTCTGTCGAGCAGGTAGCGTTGCAGGCCAACGTGGCGGACTTCGAGGCCCTGGTCAAAGCGGTGGCATACGGTCAGGCACCGATCACCGTCCTCTTGGTCAACTGGGAAGCGCTCGACGCGATGGTCGCGGCGCAGGGATCAACCTTCAGCATGGCCGGGGTGACGCTGGCCAAGGCGGCAGCATGATCAGCAACCACCTCAGTTTGGTCGAGGCACTGCGCCCGGCCTCAGATGAACTGGCGGCCCAGGTCGCCCAGTTCCTGGCCAGCGGCGGCCAGATCGAAGAAGCGGCGCCCATCGGCTACAAGCCCAAACCAATCACCTACAGCAACCAGATGCCGCCGGCGCCGAAGCCGTTTGTTCGGCGGCGGGTTGAGTCGGCTCCCCTTCCAATGGCGCCGCTCGATATTCGTACCCAGAAACGCCTGGAGCTCGTTGAGCGAATTCGCGAGCTTGCCCCCACCCACGCAAAGGTGGATGTAGCGGAAGAGCTCGGGATTGACCGGCGCACGGTTTCCAACATCGGTCAGGAGTTCGGTATTACGTTCAAGGCTCCAACCCGGGGCGGCGCTCGAAACCTGGTGCCCAGGCGAGCGGATGAAGCCAGCGATGCGAAATACGCTGAGCGAATCCGGGCACTCCTGGAGCTTGGCCTAACCCGGCGCCAGTGCCTTGGAAGGCTGGCCATGGGATCGAAAGCCTTTGAGCGGATCATCGCGGCCCACAGCATCGACTACCCCAAGGCAAAACCGGGGCGAACTAAATGCGCCGCATAGCCCGCACCCAGCAACGAAAACGACAAACATGGCTAGCACTGCCGGCCAGCGGAATAGAAGAGGTAGGCCATGGCAGCAGTACCGCAGAAAGAACGCTCGGCCAAGTCTGCCAGGAAGCGTGTGGCGCTTGCCGAAGAGGAATTGAGGCTCAGGGTTCGCCCCGGCACCCGCCAGGCGCTGGCCGACCTAATGGAGTGGTCAGGCATTACTGAACAGGGCGAGGCGATGACGCTGATGATCCATCATCTGCATGCGCTGGGCGCCAAGTCCAAAGCCTTACTTGATCCGCCGCGCCACGAATTCACGATATCCGAAAACGTGGCGCGGGAGTTTCGCAATAAAAGCCTACTAGCCATTCAGCACGACCCGGGCGACGAGATCATCGAACCGTTATCGCTTTAATCGAACGCTCCGTTGAGCACCTCGTAAATTATGCCGGAGGCAATTGCTACCAGAATCAGATCAGTGCCCGCTTGTTGCCACTCGTAGCCGTCGTAATGGGGCAACCTGCCAACCAACCGACCATCCAGCTTCTTGGCGATGCCAGGAGGAAGAGGTTTTCCTCTCGCTAGGTTCTTTTGTATCCCAGGCGGCAGTGAAGGACCTGGGCGCCAATAGTCACGGTAGCCGCCGACCACGCCCAGTACACCGCCACGGTCAATGCTGGGCCCGCGATCCCAATCATCTCCGCTGGAGCCTTGCCCCTTTTTGCCCTGGTTACCATGGCCTTGCCCGCCTTGGGAGTTACCTTTCCCATTTCCTTGGCCTTTGCCGTTGCCAGGATCGGCCAAGGCCGTCACTGAGCCTACGGCCAAAGCAACACAGGTCACAGCGGCTACAAGCGAGCGAGATTTCAACATGACCGTCTTCTCCGAAAGGGAATACCCCTGGAAATATAGACGGTATTGTCGATTTTGGTTCCGCATAGCCCACCCTGCTCGCTGCATCCGGTCACGGAGGGCAACAGCTGTGTGAAATTGCCACTTTGGGATGTAGCTAGGCCTTTACTGCGCTCTTGATAATCCAGACACCAACAAGAACAAATACTGCTGATTTAGCCACGGCAAACAGAGAATCTCTTCCAGCAAATAACTCGAATGCCGAAAATAGTAGTGAGATCGTTCCTACTACCACCAAACCATAGCCAACAGGGCGCACGTACTTGGGGAACATCTATTCATCTCCATGATAAAACAGAAATTGTAAATTTCCCCACCCAGTAACGCTATCAATCATTCCGCCTCCATCCGATATCACGGTGGGCGGCGCCTGACTGGAGATAATCCATGAACAAGAACACGAAAATCCTGATTCCGGAAATCTCCGGCGAATGGACTGAGCGCCTCCGCTCAGGGAAAACCAATATCTGGAACGCTTGCAGCCACGACCGGCCACATCGCAACGGACTGCCAGAGGTTCGGCTTGATCCACCAGAAGTGGGGCTGTATGCCGAGCGCGTCGATGGGGCCTGGTATTGGGTCTCTGGTTGTGCCAAGTGCAACGGAAGCGGTGAGAAGTACAGCTACTCGGTGTGCGACAAACACAATGTTTGCCGCCTGTGCAGCACTCACCGCTCGAAGCTCACGGAAACACCGTGGGGCCATCCTGACGGCTTCACCTGCAAACCTTGCCAGGACGCAGAAGACGCCGTTGCGAAAGCCGAAGCGCTGGCCAAGGTAGCCGAGAGCGAATACGACGAGTGGGATTATCGCAGTCAGGACGAATGCAAATGCCCGCACTGCGCCACCGTGATCCACATTGAAAGCGAGGACTACGGCGACAAGAACATGGAGTGCGACACCTGCAACGGCCTGTTCGAGCTGACAACCGAGTACTTGGTGAGCTTCACCACCAAGGTGATTGGCGAGCGCATCACGGCCTGATGCGCTTCCATGCCCGTCACCCGTAATACCCCATATCAACGAACTGTGCCAGCCAGCTACGGAAGGCGACGCTTACCGGGGTAGCACGGTCAACCCTCCTCTAAGCAAGGCATTTTCAAAGCGAGGAGTCTGTCAGCCCTGACACCGAGCCGAGATAGGAGGTCTTGAGGAGTTTTTGCATCAAAGGAAAAGAACACCCAGTAACCAGATCCATCAGCCATACATTGATTATCAGTAATATAGAGCGCTACCTCGCTTTCAAGTATATCGAGAGCTACTGACAACTCTTGCTGAGTCAGCTTTCGAAAGTCACTCATCAAAACACTCCCAGCTCCGACGTAATGCCGGGCCCTCAACCAATAGCCCATATCAACGGATCACGCCAGCCGCGGACTATCGCGCCAGTGGCTCCGGGTACTCGTCGATCTGTCTTCTGTAGCTCGCAAGATCGATTATCTGTCGCAAGCAGATCAAGACTTCAAGCTTCTGCTTGTCGTCGGGAATGCCTATCCGATTCAGCATCGCGCGCGCGTCCTCTTCGATTGCCGCGAGTGCGTCGATATCGCTTTGCAGCCTCATATCGGTCTCCGTCCTGGATGAGATGAGTCAATACCAATAGCCAACAAATCTAAATCAAGCCAACCGGTCAGGCAGGCACACGCCCGGAGGTAACGCTTGGGCCACCGAGATCTCTACAGCGTCAAGCTGATACCCATCCAAGGCCCTCATAAATCGGAAGTAATAGAAGCTCGCTTCTGCGTCTGACTTTGTCTGAAAGGCTTCCGCTTGATCGGCAGTGGCACAACGATATCGAATGCCATCGCGATCGATAGCTTCACCATAAAATCTGTCGCCGCCGGGACTCGTAAGCATAACTACCCAGGCCATATCAGTACCTCTTACAGGGCCGAATGCCTGAATGCCCTAAGACACCAATACTCCCTATCAACGAATCACGCCACCGGTAAGGATCCCCTATGCATACAGCAATTGATTTGTTTTCCGGCTTCGGCGGGTGGACCCGCGCGGGAAAGACGCCGGACTCAACGTCCTATGGGCAGCCAACCACTGGCCCGCCGCCGTGGAGTGGCACACTAGGAACAACCCGTACACTCAGCACGTCTGCCAGGACTTACACCAGGCTGATTGGTCGCAAGTACCAAAGCATGACGTGATGCTGGCCTCTCCATGCTGCCAGGGCCACACCAAGGCGCGCGGTAAGGCGTCAGGCAACCCACAGCACGACAATTCACGCTCGACGGCCTGGGCCCCGGTGGCGAATGCAGAGGTCAACAGGCCCGACTTCGCCATCATCGAGAACGTCCCGGAGTTCATGGACTGGATCCTATACCCGGCCTGGGCAGATGCGATGCAGCGCCTGGGTTACTCGCTGGCACCGCACATCGTGGACTGTGCAGACCTCGGCGTGCCTCAGCACCGGGTGCGGCTGTTCATGGTCTGCTCACGCAGCAAGGCACCGCTAAACCTGCAGCTACAACAACACCAGCACGTGCCGGCCAGCGAGATTATCGACTTCACCGCCGGCAAGTGGTCGCCAATCATCAAACCAGGCCGTGCCGAATCGACGCTGACGCGCGTGAAAAATGGACGGGAACGGTTCGGGGAGCGGTTCGTGATGCCCTACTACGGTTCCGGGTCTGGGCTCACCGGCCGCAGCCTAGACCGCCCGATCGGCACCATCACTACCCTGGATCGATGGGCCGTGGTCGACGGTGACCGGATGCGCATGATCACCGCCGATGAGGCCATGGCCGCGCAATCCTTCCCGAAAGACACACAGCGACCGGACAACCATCGGCTGACTATGCACATGACCGGCAATGCGGTGCCGCCGCTGGCCGGCCAACGGATCATCGAGGCGTTGATGGCTGCGGCCTGACTCACGCAAACCAGGCCTCCCACGGTAAGGCAGTGAGCCAGCCAATCGCGTAGTGAATGTTCTTCATCATTTGCTCTACCAGCACCTGGAGAAGCAAGTCTTCAAAGAATCGAATAATCACCATAGAGATCCTCGTTAAGCGGACCGGTAAAACTCGCCGGTACTTGTAAGCCTATCTCTGATCTCAAAAACGCAAGTCGCCTGCCGCATTTAGTTGGTTTCGACCTTCGGTCGCCCCTCATTCCACCGCCCGGGCATGGCCCGGCAAGGACTCCCCATGCCTACAGAAAAAAAACCGATTGATCCCTTCGGTCCCAACGGCCGCACCTTTCACATTCATCTGAGCGTGCGCGGGGCAATTCGCGATTTCAGCAAGCGCCAGCTCAAAGGCATTTTCCGCGTTGACGGACGCAAATGCACCGCCGACGAGGCTAAGGAAAATCTGCTCGAAGCGCTGGCCCAGGGTAAAGAGGTGCTTCCATTCGGGCCGCCGTGTGAAGGCTTCGATTTCACAGGCGGCGGCTGCCCTGGTCATGACAAGGAGGTCGCATGAAGCGCATCTACCTCAACGGCCCCATGACCGGCCTGCCCGGCCTCAACTTCGCCGCCTTCCACGCCATGACCACCAACCTGCGCGCCGGCGGCCACACCGTCACCAACCCCGCCGAACTCAACCCCGAGGGCGGCAGCTGGAACGGTTGCATGCGCCGCGACATCGCCGCCCTGATGGACTGCGACACCGTGGCTACCCTGCCCGGCTGGGAGCATTCAAAAGGCGCGCGCCTGGAAGTCCTTATCGCCGAACGCCTCAGCATGACGGTTGTGAATGCCCATGATCTGGTAGCGAACGCTAGTGAATCGGCGGCACCGACTCATCCAGCGGGCGTTCAGGAGAGTTAAGAAAAGAGTTCCATGCCTCAAAGGCGTCGTGATGGCGCAGCGTGGCGGCGTCCCAGTCAAGCCCCGAAACTTCCTTCGCAGAAACCATCATCATCATTTTGCTGGTGGCTGCGTCGAGCTCGATAAGCAGTTGTTGAGACTTAAACCTGAAGTCGTCGATTCTGCTCATTTGTCTGAACCTGCGGCGGGCCTCACCGGATATTCCGGGTGTTGTACCGACCATTGCAGGTGACAACGCTACACCTGGGGAATTCCATGCAACTGGATGCTACGGCAACTGGCTATCTACCCATCGCTCAGCGGCAGCCATTGCGGCATCCAATGCAGATGGAAAATCAGGCCAAGGGCCGGAAAGCTCAGCGGCAACTTCGCCCAAGCCGTCGATTGGAGCGGGCTCGATGATCTTGGCCGCGACCGGGGCGTTGTCGTTCGGGCGTCGCCAGTCGAACTTGAGAAACATTACGTGGCCCCGGTAGGCATGCGCTATCGGGGCATCAAGGTTGTGGGACACGTCCATGCCTCATCACGAACTGGTTTTAGCCTTTTTTACACCACTTCTGAAACAGTAGAAATCTAGGCAAAACGCCATTACTCCATACCCCTATATGCCTGCCGGTGAGCGGCGGGCGAGGTATTCCTATGTCTGACATGCAGCAAATCATCAATGCGATGACCGCGCCGCCCGAGCCAGCCATTGAGGTATTGACCCTCGATCGGAAGGTTGTCGAGGATGCACTGACCGAGCTGGAAGAGAAGGAGCCGCTGCGCCCCATCGTGAACTGTTTGCGCCGGGCGCTTGCGGAACCAGCCATAGCCCTTTGGGCGATGCACAGCGTTGGTCCTGGAGAAGTCCATGCATGCCTCAGCAAAGACGACGCAGAGCATCAGACCCAGGCCGTGCGGGACGCGTGTGCTGATGCTGCAAAGCGCAATAACTGGGACATGGGCCCGATCACCATCGACGTGGTTCCTTCACCCTGGGAGCCGGCGCAGCACTTTGAAGAGTGCGCGATTGAATGGAAGGCCGAAGCAGATCGGCTGCGGGCGCTGGCAATCAAGCTGACAGCCGAGACAGAGGATCTTCGCAAAGCCTTGGGTGGGATGCTGTTCGCATTCGATGACGGCGTAGGTCGCGACTGGTCTGCGGACCTACTGGACTACGCCAGAAAACTCAGCCCAGCCGCCGAATTCAAAATCTAACCCACCTTCTGCCGCCCAGCGCGGCAAGGACACCACATGTACGCAATCAAACTCACCCTGATCCTGTTTGGCGCTTTGCTGTACCTGATCGGCAGCGGAGGCTGGTTCTTTTGGATCGGCCCATGCCTTCTGGAGGACGGCGAAACGGCCGACATCCTCTACGCCTTCGCCGGCACCTGCGCCTGGCTGCTGATCACCTTCGGTTTCATCATCCACATCATCAAGACAGCGCGGCCCACTAAGGGCGCAAGGAGCGATCCATGAGCGGAGTTCATTTCCTATCGCATGAAGAGGTTTGCGAGCTGACCGGCGCTCGGACTAAGGCTGGCCAGATCCTGAACCTCAAAAGGAACGGCATCAGGCACACCATTAAAATGAACGGGTGGCCGAGCGTGACCGCCATGGCAGTAACTGCCGTCGGCATGTCCGAGCCAGAAAAACTCGTATGGAAACCACGCAAGGCAAGCTGAAATGGGAAGAAGACCAAGTAAGCCGGGCTCCATCGCCCGGCTGAGAGAGCGCAAGAAAGCCAGTGGCCGAGTTTTTTACTATTACGACACCGGCGGAAAGGACCGCAAGGAAATACCCCTGGGCAGTGACTACGGCTTGGCCATCATGGCGTATGCGAAACTGGAGCGTGATCGCACTTCAACCGAACTGGTTGCCAGGGTGATCACCTTTCGGTACGTGGCAGAAAAGTACCTGGTTGAAATTGTGCCCACCAAGGGCGCAGCGACTCAGCTCGACAACCAGCGCGAACTGAAAAACTTAATGGCGTTCTTCGATGATCCGCCCGCACCTCTTGAGACGATCGAGCCCCTTCATGTTCGCCAGTATCTGACCTGGCGAAAGTCAGCGCCGGTAAGAGCCAATCGAGAGAAGGCCCTGCTCAGCGCGATATGGAACTACGCCAGGGACAAGGGCTATACATCACTGGCGAACCCATGCGCCGGAATCAAAGGCAACAAGGAGACTGGACGGGACACCTACGTTGAGGACGAGCTGTTCAAGCGAGTTCACGACAAGGCTGACGCCGGGTTGCGCGATGCCATGGACCTCGCCTACCTGACTGGTCAACGAGTCACGGACACACGGCTGATGGACGAAAGAGACTTAAGGGATGGGCAGATCTGGGTCCTTCAGGGGAAAACAAAGGCAAAACGTCGAATCGAGGTCACTGGCGAACTGAAGGTTTTGATTGATCGAATAATGTCCCGAAAGTCAGGGCATATGGTCCGCTCGACGCGGCTGATCGTTGCGGAGGATGGCACACCGATGACGGTGGCAATGTTGCGTAGGAGATTTGATATAGCGAGGAAAGCTGCTGGGGTGGCTAAGCCTGAGTTTCAAATGCGGGATCTGCGCGCCAAAGCCGGTACAGACAAGGCCGAGTCCAGCGGCGACATCATGCAGGCCAAGGATCAACTTGGGCATACCACCGTCGTGATGACTGAGCAGTACATCCGCAACCGGAAAGGCAAGAAAGTCTCACCAACGAAGTGAATTGCGGACCAGTTATTTTATTGCGGACCGGAAACAAACAAGGGCTTGCATCAGCTTTCGCCCGCAAACCCTTGATTCTAGATGGTGCCCGAAGCCG
The DNA here is from genome assembly GCF_059716235.1 of Pseudomonas sp. LBUM1641. Taxonomy (NCBI): domain Bacteria; kingdom Pseudomonadati; phylum Pseudomonadota; class Gammaproteobacteria; order Pseudomonadales; family Pseudomonadaceae; genus Pseudomonas; species Pseudomonas sp. LBUM1641. The sequence goes on along the minus strand of NZ_CP166815.1, from coordinate 3,161,898 downwards.
GAATCGAACCGGCACGCCCTTACGAGCGGGGGATTTTAAGTCCCATGCGTCTACCAGTTTCGCCATTCGGGCGGTAGCGCTATACAGCGAGCCAAGCAGCTTGAAAAGCCCTTGAGCGTTGCAGCAGGCTAGGGAATATATAGATCCAGCCCCCTCGATGCAAGGTCGAGCGCGGGCTTTTTCAAACAAACAAGCTGCGCCCCGGCAAACAAAAAAGCTCGCCAGATCAGTGATCTACAGGTTTCGGTCGCGGTCGTGGGCAATAGCAGCGCCGGCCGCTTCGGCCCCCACCGCACGCGTCACCAGGCGCATCAGGAAAAATAAGTCATTACCGCAATGACCACTGAAACCCAAACCAGGGTCATCAAAAACGACAGCGCAGCCAACGTTTTGCCCATTTGCCTACTCGCCCCGATGCAAACCGCTTCAGTGAATCAACTCTTTTGCCTTCTCCAGGCACTCCGTGGCGCTGTCCAGTGCTTCGGCCGCTTTGGCTGAATCGGCGTTGCCATTTTCCGCCCGGTTGCCGGTGATGACAAACAACACGTCGACACCAACCTTGGCAATGGCCGCCAGGTAATCTGCCCGTGGAAAACGCACGCCGTTTTCATAACGCCCCTGGGCATTGGTCTCAATGCCTCCGACCTTGCCCAGCGCCGCTTGAGAATAGCCAAGCCTGGCACGTTCTGCCTTTAACCTCGCCCCAATGCTCATGAAAAAATCTCCTTAGTGGGATGGTGAATACGATACTCCGCACAAAAGGTTAGTTCCTTGACCGAACTGAACCGCTATTTATTGCCTGATCCCCGAAATCCAGCACCCCCTGTTCTCCGGCACCTGCGACGTTAGGGAGCATCTGATACGCTTTTTTCTTGTGCATCTGACCCTGTATCGAAACCCGTCCTGCCCTGACAATACACCCACTCCCGACACGCCCGTGGAGCCCGACAGGAACCGTCCTGCCGGCCCGTTCATTTCGGAGGCCTTATGGCTAAGATGGCATTTTTCCTGTTCGGTTTTCTTGCGCTGACCATCGCGATTGGTCTGCTCGCCACCATCTCACCGGTCTAGCATCCACACCCAACCGCCTGCGTTCAGAGGTAGTTTCAGCCTGCAAAAAACATCGGATACAACGACAGCACCAACAATCCCGCCATCGACCAGTTGAACAGCCGCAACCAACGCGGCTCGCGCAACACATTGCGCAAGCCGCTGCCACAGCCGGCCCACACACAAACGCTGGGCAGGTTCACCAAGGCAAACACCGCAGCAATCAACAGCACGTTGGTGACATAACCGTCGGCAGGCGTATAGGTGGTGATCGCGCCCAACGCCATGACCCAGGCCTTGGGATTCACCCACTGAAACGCCGCAGCGCCGAGAAAGGTCATGGGTTTGCGCTTGTCATCGGTGTCATCGGACATCGCGCTGGAGGTTGCAATCTTCCACGCCAGGTACAGCAAATACGCCGCCCCCACATAGCGCAATACGGTGTAGGCCCACGGCAACGCCTTGAACACTTCACCCAGGCCCAAACCCACGGCGATCACCAACAACATGAAGCCAATGCTGATGCCCAATGCATGGGGAATCGAGCGGACAAAACCGAAGTTCACCCCGGACGCCAGCAACATGGTGTTATTCGGGCCAGGGGTGATCGAGGAGACAAAGGCGAACAGCGCAAAGGCTGACAACAGGCTTGAAGACATAAGCATGGCGCGACATCCGAACGAGTACTGTGGCCGTGACAGTAGAACGTTGCGCCAGCCTGCGCCCCGTACAGCTACAGGGAGATACAGGCATACACTTCGTCAGGCCTGCCAACAGCCGCCTTCCAACCCAACTGCCATTGGTTTGCCTTCATTGATCGGTATACTTGTGCACCTATCTGCACCCTGTGCTGAACACATCCTGAAAGGACACTCGATGAGCAACTACCTCGACCGCGCGCTGACTGGCCTGCGGACCCTGGGCATCAATCTTCTGCAGCCGGTTCCAGATGCACCGGTCCTGGTATTGCTGGACCGCGTGGCCCAGTACGACACCGCCAAAGTCACCGCTATCGCTGCCGTGCTGCAACAGTCGACCACCTTCAACAGCGTGGTTCGCGAACAGATCGCCGGGATGGATATCTCCACACGCTTCATGGACATCACCCAAAGCTTCACCTCGATCCGCGAAGACGCGGCCGCCATGGCCGGCTGGATGGATGACGGACGCCTGGATACGCTGGAGAAACTCAAGCTGAGCTGGATGAACCTGCGTCGTGGCTCGATCCCCAGCCGCTTCAGCGAGATCCGTGAAAAATACCTGCAGGTGTGCAAGTCGGCCAATGACCAGATCGCCCGGGAAACCGTGATTCTGGAGGCCTACCTGGACTTCCGCATGGCCATGAAAGCCGCCGAGGTCGATGCCCAGCAAGTGCTCGCCACGGCCGGCCAGGTGCTGGAGCAGCGGACCCAGGCCTTGAACGAGGCCAACGCCCAAGTCACGGCTGCCGAAACCCTGGCGCCGGCCGAGCGCGCGGCCCTGGAGCTGCGCCGCGACGAAGCTGTACGCGCCCTGCAGGACGAAGACAAGCGCTATCAGATCGTCAAGGACATCGCCGATGACCTCAAGGTCGGCTACAACACGGCCGAAATGGTCTTCGCCCGGATCAACCAGGTGCATGTGATCAAAGAGCGCCAGTACCAGCGCATGGTCTCGTTCTTCTCCACCAACGAAGTGGTGTTGACCGGCCTCGCCGTGTCGTTCACCAGCAACAGTGGCCTGGCCGAAGCCACCAACACGCTGAATGCCACCACCGACGGCATCAGCAAGGGCCTTGAAGCCCTGGGCAGCACCGGCAACACACAACTGGAAGCAGCGGTCCAGGCCAGCTACGGCGCCACTATCAAAGTCGACTCGGTGCGCGCCCTGGCCGATGCCACCCTGAGTTTCCAGACGGACATGCACGGCCTCACGGAAACCTACCGAGCTGAATCCAGCAACGCGTCCCGTGACATCGCCGAAGCCGTCGAAGAGGCCAAACGCAAGTTCGCCGCATTGCTGACCAAGGCCGCTTGATGAGCGACATTCTCCTCTCCGAGCAACTCGGCGCGATGGCGCTGGTGGATCAACTGCGCCACCAGCAGATGGCCGTGGAAAAGGACCTGAGCCTGCCTCAACGCCGTGCCGAAGTGGCGGCGCGCATCCGTGAGTATTACCAGAACAACGGCATCAAGTTTAGCGAAGCGCAGATCGACCAAGGCGTGCGCGAATTCTTTTCCAAACGCCTGGTGTTCGAGGCCCCGGAACTGAGTGCGCTTGACCGTTTCTGGAGCAAGGTACTGCTCAAGCGCCATCGCGGCATACTCGTCATTCAGCTCATCGCGGTCACCTTGCTGGTGGTGCAATGCAGCCGTGTGATGGTCGCCAGGCACGAAATCCAAGAGGCTCAACGAGCGGCCATCGCCGTTGAGACGAACGTGGCACAGAAACAGTCAGACATCGCCAACCTGAAGGCTCGCCTGAGCGCCGTGCAACAGGATCCGGCCTATCTTGAGGGCAGCGATCTGTTCAGTGCCCTGCCCCGTCTGAACACCAAGGCCGAACATGCCCTGGCGATGGTCGATACCTCGGGGGTCGATTACGCCAACGAACAGATTGGCGTGCTGGAAGCGTTTTTGGCCAAGGTCAAGGCGGTCCAGCCGATGACCGACCAGCTCAACGAGTTGACCCGCAAGGTCGCCGACATTCACCTGCCCGCCGCCGACAGCAAAGCGACGCTTGGCATGCAGGCCGAATTGGTCATGATCAAAGACCTCATCGGGAAATTCGAGATCGAAAAAGCCGGCGGCCAACTCAGGGCCCTGCGTGCCAACACCGAACTGATCCCCAAGGAGGTAACCATCCGGGTTGTTGACCGGCCCGGCACACCGTCTGGTGTCGAGCGCTGCTACGACAAGGCGCTGTGTAATTCCAATCCTGGTTCGACCCAGGGCAAGAGCTGGTATTTGGTTGTTGAAGCCGTCGACCTGTCGGACAGGCCGGTGCTGCTGCCCACCGTCAGCACTGAGACCGGCACTGGCGCCTGGGCCAGCCAGTTCGCTGTGCGGGTGCCGCAGGCCGAATACCTGAAGGTCAAGGCCGACAAACTCGACGACGGCCACCTGACCCACCGCGTGATCGGCCGCAAGCCGGCCGGCAGGATGGAAGTCACCTATTTGAGCCAACGGACCACCGACCCGCTCGAAACGATATTGGAGTGGTGAAGACATGACGCCTGACACCCTGATCGGCATCACCGAACGTAACTCCCGCAACGCCGAGCTGAGGATTCGTACGGCCGAGCGACAACTGTCTGAACTGCTCGGCGAGCAACTGGCGCTGGAGCAGGATCTGACCCTGCGCCTGGGCCACATCGCCGTCCTGCACCTGCAACTGGGCGACACGCAGAACGTGCAAGTTGCCTCCGCCCTGAAAATGCGCCAACAGTCTCAGGACTTGCTCCACCGAGAGCTGCGTGAGGCTGAGCACGACGTGGCCCGGGCGTTGGCCAGCAAGGAAAAGCTGCAAGCACGGGCCGACTCTCTTGACCAACAAGCCCGGCTATCCCTGGAGCTGAACCCGGACTATGCGCGTCAGGTCGAGCAACTGGACCTGGCCCAAGCCGCCCACCGCGAACACATCAGCGGTTATGAGGAACTGCGCCAGGAGTGCGCGCTGAAGCGCCGTGGCTATGATACGAACCTGGTCTACGTCTACCTGCGCGGGCACGCTTTCGGCACCGACCAATACCGGCGAAATCGACTGAACCGCTGGATGGACAACTGGCTGGCCACCAAGGTGAATTACCTCGCCAACCGCAAAAACGAGCTTAGCCTGATCGCCCTTGATGAGCGAAACGAAGCCTTGCAGGCCGAACGCGCCGCCCTGATCAGCAACCTGAGCACAAGTGTCGATGCGCAACTGACTCAGGCACGAGACCAACTCGGGCAGGCCTCAATACAGCCCGAGCTCGACGCCCTGCAACAGGTGATCGACAACGCCAAGCGCCAGGCTAATGCTATCCAGGAAAAACTCGGCAGCTACTTGCGCAACGAAGACCCGCAGTACCAGCGTGCTCGGCAGTTGCTCACTGACCAATTGAAAACCCGCAGCATCGGCGAATTGGTTGACCTCGCCAGCCAGACTCCGGACGCGGCGGACGACCTGATCGTGGAGCGACTGCAAACTTCGCATCTGCGCTTGGTAATGGTGTTACAGAAGTTGGCGGAGGCCGAGGATGCAATCAAGCTGTACAAGAGCGACTACCAGCGCGCCAAAGATCTGGAGCGTAGAGTTCGCACCGATGACTTTACCGGTCGCGATGTTTACTTTGACCTGTCGACAGACTTCGAGCGACTGGTAGCCGGCTACATGACGCAGGACGTGACACTTGGGCAAGTGGTGGATGTGCTTAGCCGGGGCCTTAAAATCGTGCGCCGCAGCCAAGTAGCCGCCGGCGCGACGCGGGGCTATGTCAGCGCATCGATCAGCCCTATCAGCTACGGCGTCATCACCGTCGACAGCAACAGCAATAACAACACGGTCAGCTTTTCGTCGTCAGGCAGTACAGGCGGCGGCAACTTCAGGACGACCGACAGCTTCTAGCCTGGCGCAAAGCAAATCCGGGACTTCCTCGTTGCTAGCTGTCAGACAACGAGGAAGTGATCTGCGCAATCGCATCCTGATCCATCCCGTCCAGCGTGCGGTAGTGGTTGATGATCAACGTTTCCTTGTCGCTGAGCGTGTCCAGATTGATAACCGCCCGCTCCCCCGTCAGCACGTAAAGTATGTCCACGCCTTTGCGCCGGATGGCGATCAGGTAATCGGACTTGGGCAGTCGAGCACCGCTTTCGTAATGCACCTGGGCATTCGCAGCGACACCGCCAATCGCCCCGAACTCCTGTTGGGAGAGCCCCAGGACCTTGCGTTCTTCTTTCAGGCGGGTGCCGAGCAGATCGTCCATGGTGGGTACCTCAGTACGCGTGTTTAACACCTACCATACGCTTATGTGCAGGGCGAGGGTCCATTCATTCGGGTGACTGCCTATTGCGCGCGCACGTCAGGTCCGGCAGCGGCTACCCGGCAAGCTTCATCTACCTTCACGTGACGTCAGTGGCGGGCGGACTTAACTTGGCCGCCCTCCCCTTTGCAGGGTGTAGAGCGTAATGAAGCATCGCTATCCTTGCACCGTCTACTCCCATTGCTCAGGATAGCGTTCTTGAGCTCAACACCGGCAAGGACGCAGCAGGTTACCGAGGCCGAACAAACATGACGCTCCCTGAAGACAACCCGTTGAAGATCGAGGGGTGTCCGCGCCAGGCCAATCGCTGGTTCTGGCTTGCGCTTGGGTTTTTGATGGTTTTTTTAACGATTACTTCGATGATTTTCCTGGGGGTAAATCCACCTGAATGGATGTTTGTCGCGCTCAACTTTGGCTGGGCAATCGTTGCTTTGACGCTGCTGATGCGGCTATCGGGTGTGCACTGCGCCAAGTGAGGTAGCTGCCTCATTTGTCATCCTTTCAAGTAAATGCTGCTGTAACACCCCATCAATGTCTAAGAAACAACGTGAAACAACTCACATTCATGGAGTTCCCCAGTTGAAGGTCAAAAACTGACCAAATATATTTCGCTGCACCCGAGCGCTCACTTCTATATGGATATTGTTCTGCGCTTGCTCGGGCTCCCGGATCTGCGCAGGCAATAAAACATTGAGGTTTGCCATGCGCCTTTCCAAACTGGCACCCGCCGCCGCCCTGTTCAGCCTGTTCACCCTCACCGCCCAAGCCGCCGACCTGAATGCCCTCACGGGCGCCCTGTCAGCTGCCCTGGGTGGCGCCAGCAACAGCAACAACACCGTCAACGCCAATAACGCCTCCTGCCAGCAACAGATCCGCGACCTGCAGACGAATATCAATGCGGCCAATGCCAAGGGCGATACCCTGCGCGCGACCGCGTTCCAAGCAGCGCTGACACAAACCAACAAAAGCTGCAGCAACAGCACCTACAACGCTCAGGCGCAGGTGAGCACCAACCCCCAACACCAGCAAAACGTGAACAAGGCTGCGGATGCGATCAACGCGATTGGCGGCCTGTTCAAATAGGTTGGAATGCCCTGTGAGAAAGGCCCGTGATAGCGGGCCATTTTTCTGCCAAACCTATCGTTGATAAGCCTTCCGGTACGTTGTTGGGCTCACGCCCACGATCGAGAAAAAGTGCTGACGTAACGACAGGCCTGTACCAAACCCGCAGGAGCCCGCGATCGTCTCAATGCTGTGGTCGGTTGTTTCGAGCTGCAGTTGGGCTGCCTTGATTCGCTCGTTCGTAAGCCACTTCCCAAACGTCGAGCCGGTGAGTTGCTTGAAATGCCGGGTGAAACTACGCCGGCTCATCGCCAGCCTCGTCGCGACTTGATCGATTGACAAAGGTTGGCCCAGGTTTGCCCGAAGCCAATCCAGCAACTGGCCGAGGCGCTGGTCGCTTGCGCCTTGAGGAACAGGCTGACTGATGAACTGAGCCTGGCCGCCGTCCCGATGTGGGGAAACAAGCAGCTGTCGCGCCAATGCGTTGGCAACCCCCCGCCCATAAATGCGCCTGACAATATGGATGCAGCAATCAAGGCCCGCGGCCACGCCCGCCGAGGTCAGGATTTGCTCTACCTCGACATAGAGCACTTTGGGGTCTACTTCGATGCGAGGGAAATCTCGCGCCAGATGCGCCGCCCAAGCCCAGTGTGTGGTTGCCCGCTTGTCGCTCAGCAGACCTGCATGAGCGAGTACGAACGCCCCCAGACACAGGCCAACAACCAGCGCGCCTCTTGCGTAAGCAGCCTGAAGCGTTTCGAGGAGTGCTGCCGGCGGCATTTCGGTGACATCCCGCCAGCTTGGAACAATCACGATATCGGCCCCGGCCGCCTGATCCAGACCATGGTCGCAGTGGATGGCGAAACCGGCGTTGGTAACCAGCACGCCCTCCTCGCCCGCACAGACCGCCAGATCGAACCAAGGCGAATCCCCCACTCTGCGATCTTTACCAAACACCAGGCAGGGCACGGACAGGTGAAAGGGGCTGATGCGGTTAAACGCGATGACTGCAACGCTCACACTTTTTTTCACGGAAGCTGGCCTGATCAAGATTGGCCCGATTCTAATGAAAAATGGTCATTGGGCCAATGGTGCCCATTCTCGGATACGTCCACTCTGATCCCAGCTGCATTTCGCCGGGAAATGCGCAAATCAGAGCCCAGGCCTCAATGAACATCGCGACCTTTTGCACCCTAGGAGCACTTATGACGACGCTCTCGATGACCGAACCGACATACGCTGCCGAACCGGTGCCCACCATCCCCTATACCACCGAGTCCATTGGCTATCACTGGACCAGCGTGGAAGGCGTGAAGGTTTTCTACCGTGAGGCCGGCCCCAAAGGCGCGCCGACCCTTGTGCTGCTCCATGGCTACCCTTCTTCCTCGCGCATGTGGGACTCGTTGATACCGCTGCTTGCTGATCGGTATCACGTGATCGCACCCGACTACCCTGGGTTCGGCAGAAGCGACGCCCCCTCTGTGGCGACCTACGCCTACACGTTTGACCATCTCGCCGACACCATGAGCAAGCTGCTCACGCAATTGCGCATCGATGAGTACACCCTGTTCATGCAGGACTACGGCGGCCCGGTAGGCTTCCGGATGATCCTCAGCGCGCCGCAAAAACTGCACGGCATCATCATCCAGAATGCCAATGCCTATAACGAAGGCCTGGGAGCCAAGTGGGCGAACATCGCCAAGTATTGGAAGGCCCCTTCCGAACACCCCGAGCAAGTCGATGCGTTCATCGGATACGAAGGCACGAAGCAGCGTCACTTGGGCACCAGCCCTCATCCCGAGCGTTACAACCCTGATGCCTGGGAAGACGAGTTTGCCGCATTGTCCCGCCCGGGCCAGCGGGCAATACAGTCGGCGTTATTGCTGGACTACCTAAACAACGTCGCCTCTTACCCAAAATGGCAGCAATGGTTGAAAGACCATCAACCGCCCATGTTGGTCATGTGGGGGAAATACGACCCGTCGTTCATTGTGCCGGGGGCCATGCGTTACAAGGATGATGTGCCGGGTGCCGAGGTTCATGTTCTGGATGCGGGGCATTTCGCACTGGATGAGAAAACTGAACAGATTGCCAGCCTGACGCGGCTGTTTATGGCGCGGATTACCGGCGGTAAATAGTCAGTGCCGCCACTTTTCCAAGCCCAATAAAAATCCCGTCCACTGTTTAAAATCTTCTCGGTTTTTTAAGGGCCAGCAAGGCAAATCGCTTTAACTTGCGGGACGTTTCCTAGAGAATCTTTCGGCCTTGTGCCCGCTGGAATCACTGGCTAGTCTTCGCTCCGTCGCTGCACATCAGCGATCGGGTGTGGAAACCTGGAAATCAGTGGGCGCCAAGCGCCAGCACCATAATCGTTGTCGGCGTTTTTTTCGTCAGCGTTCTATGGCGGCTGTACGTGGGCAGACTTCGGTCTGGCCGGGTCCTACTGTCCGGTTTTCCACCCCGCGTATAGCTGCCACCCCCTGTCGTGTGGAAACGACATTAGGTGGCTCCCCCCTCAGTAGGAGCTTATGCATGGACAAGATCGTTCCAGACCCACCTCGTACCACCCGGGACCGCGAAGCCTTTGATCGCGCCTTGAGTCACTACCTCCAACCCGATCCCGCCTCCCACCCAATATTTACCGTTCACCAAGACGTCAGCTTTGAAGACGCAATCGCCCAAATTTCTGAATTGTTGCGCTGCGCAGCCGCAACGGCTGAAGGATCTGTGCAGGGATCTACTGGTGAAAACCGGGGCATGGCGTGTTCCACCGTTCACTTGATAGACATGGCTAGAACGTTGGCAGATCAGGCGTTGGATTGTTTAAAACCGCGTTAAAACAAAAAGCATGGGGGCTGAACTACTTGAAATAAAATAAATCAGTCCCCTTTACCCGCTTTACCCCTCATCAAATCGGCAGTCTGCTCCGTCACTTCATCACCACATGAACCTCATATCCCTTTCCGGTCGGCCATTCGTCCCGAAGTACTTCCACTGTTCCAGTCCCGACCTCTGCAGTTTCCGGCTGACCAAGCACGATGGCCTTCTTGATTGATGCTGGCAGCGGCGCTCCCAGCGCTTTCGATGCAAGCTTCTCCGCTGCTTTTCCGAGCGCTTGTATTGAGGCACCGGGTGATTTGGGCTGGTTGAAATTCAACACGAGCTTTACCTGATCAACCGTCGAGCCGCTACCTGTTGCGTAATAAGCCAAGTTATTAGCCAGTGGAGCCCCGCCGCCGATGTCCTTGTAATTGCTGGCGCATCCCGATGTACCATCACCGTAATCAGTCCACTTTCGACCCTTCAGGCCCGAGCCGGAAAGGAACGCACACACATTTTCCGGGGACGATTGCTTTAAATCCGCAAAACACGTCACCGAAAAAGCCAGTAATAACGGCAGAACAGTAATTTTAAGCATCTTTTTAGTCTCCCTTCCTGTGGGCACTTTGAGATCCGGCGTCATTCCGGCCCGAAACGAGTACCCCCATGGAATCCCAGACAATAAAAAACCCCGTAGACGTTAATCTACGGGGTTTCTAAGAGTGGAGGCCGAGGTCGGAATCGAACCGGCGTAGGCGGATTTGCAATCCGCTGCATAACCATTTTGCTACTCGGCCTCAAACGATCAATGCCTTACAACCGACATTCACCGCATACAAACTTGAGTGGGCTATGTGAAGCTTGCCTCTACTCTATCTCATTGAAAACATTGAAGTTTTTAATGCTTCAGTGCGTTCGATGGGCGCAATTATGTACTCATTTGCCTGGGCTTGCAACCCCTTGATTTCAAAAAATATTCTCTCAAGGGGCATCGTTTCCCGGTTGGCTACCCTACCGCCCGGCTTCTTCCTTGTCACGGATAACCTGCAATTGGTACTGCGGGTCCGCCGTGATCTGCTGTTCGGTAAACGGCAGCGGGCTGAGTTTTTTCTCGGAAAACGCCTGGGTCTGGTCCTTGTAGTATTTCGACGCCGGGTCGCTGGACAGGGAGAACGCCAGTACGCCTTCAGCATTGGGGCCCTTCTCGTCGAAGGTCACGATTTGCAAGTAGCTGCTGCCGCTGACCACTTCGCGCTTGCCGTCAGCCCTTGGCACGCTTTGCATGGCGTTGTACACGCCGAGCTCTTGCGGCCCGCCGTGGATCGGGGTCTGGCCCGAGACCTGGATGTCACCCCAGCGACTGTCGGCGGTCAGCCCGCGTTTGGCAACGTCGGCGGCTGAGGCAAGCATCGCTTCATGCAGCGCCTTGGCCACGCCTGCGCGTTCAATCGCCAGCCCACGAGGTGTGGTCAGTGGTTGTGCCGGGTCAAACCCCACTTTCCATGCCTCGGGTGCTTGTGCCAGTTGCTCCGCCAGGTTGATGAAGTGCACCAGGCCCACGCCGCTGTCGAGGTTGGCGCGCTGGTCCCAGCTTTTGAGGCTGTCGCACACGGATTTCACGGCGGCGTCGGCACCCTCGCAGTACTTGAGCAGGTCCGGCATGACTTGGCTGGCGAGATACACCTGGTTGTCCATGACCATGTTCTGCAAGTCGGCGGCCTTGATCGACTGCTTGTCGAGTTCCTGCAAGCGCTGCAAGGCGAAACGGGCACGTGGGCCCAGGCCGATTTTGTCTTGGCTGATCACCGGCGAGAATCCGGTCAGCGGCGCCTTGGGGTTGGCCATCCACGCCGAGTCATTGGAGTGCTGCACGTAGTCGGTGCGCTGCAGTTGCGGCAGTTGATCGGCCGGGAAGATCCCGGCCTGGGCGGCACGCGGGTCCATGTCCCAGGCGCAGGCGCTGCGGGAGCCGTCAAGCATGATGAATTGCAGGCCAACCCGGGGATCGCTGCACTGCGCGAGTTTTTTCGCGCTGACGTTCGGTACCACCGACAGGTTCATGTACAGGCTCTGGCCCTGGTCGTCCGCCGCCAGGGTGTTGACCCACGGGATACCTTGCAGGGTGTGCACCGAGTCTTGCAGCTCCTTGAGGTTGGCGGCGCGGTTCATCGCGTACCACTGTTGCAGAACGCGGTCGTTGCCCAGGTTGGCGTCTCGCAGGCTGAAGGCATATTTGTTGTCCCAGTCGAGCTTGCCAGGCCATTGCACCACCGGGCCGAACTGCGAGCTGTAGACCGTGCGGGACTGTTCCTTGGTGCTGCCGTCGGCGGCTTTGACCTGCACGTTGATGCTGGTTTTTTCCATGGGCAGGGATTTGCCGTTCAGCAGGTAGCGGGTCGGGTCTTTCGGGTCCAGGGTCAGGCGGTACAGGGTGAAGTGCTTGGACGTATCAACGGTGTGCGTCCAGGCCACGTGCTGGTTGAAGCCGATGTTGATCACCGGCAGGCCCGGCAAGGCGGCGCCCATTACATCCAGCTGGCCGGGAATGGTCAGGTGCATCTCGTAGAAACGCATGCCGCCAATCCACGGGAAATGCGGGTTGGCCAGCAACATGCCGCGGCCGTTGAACGAACGGTCGCGGCCGACGGCGACGGCGTTGCTGCCGCGATCCAGGGCAAAACGTTGCTGATTGGTGGCTGCGACCTCAAACGCCCTGGCATCCAACTGGGCAACGGCATTGGGCGGCGTGGCCCCCACCAGCGCCTCGGCAAACTGCCCGACGCCACCTTCCACCAGTAACCGGCGGGTTACCTTCACCAGGTCCTCGGCCGTGATCGGCCGTACCCACGCCGCCTGGCACTGTGCAGGCAAGCCTTGGGCCGTGCGTTCCTTGAGATAACGGTTATAGCCGGCAACATATCCTTCAATGCGCTGCTGCATCGCCGGGGGTTGCGCCTTCCAGAACGCCGCAACGGCCTCGGGTGTGTTCAGCCAGTTGAAGAACACGTCGTTGGTCAGGTTATTACGCCCTTCCTGGGTCGCCTGCTCAGGGCCAAAGTACCTGGCGCGCTCGCCGTTGACGGTCACCACCTCATTGGCCAACAGGCACAGATTGTCCTGGGCATAGGCGTAACCAATGCCATAACCCAGCCCACGCTCATCGTTGGCCCGGATATGCGGGACACCAAAGCTGGTACGCCGAATCTCGGCGGTGGTCTGCTGCTCCTGCACCCGCGCCGTGGCCGAAACACTCAGCCCCAGCAACGCCCCAGCCACGCACACCCTGAACAACCCGTTGGAAATAATCACGCAGACTCCACAGCCAAATTAAACACCGTGACGAGGGACAGCTTCGCCAACACCTCAGTTAAGACGTAAAAACCGGGAATAATTTAGCAGCCGCAGATGTTTATTCGGACATGTCGGTATGTCTCCAGGATGTTACCGACAAAATTTCTACATCCCGCGCTTCATGATTTCGGCTGCTCGTACGTCTTATTAACTAAGAGCGCCATCATTTTCCTGATCAGGCTCTGATAAGGAGTTTTTGCATGTACAACCCGCAACCGCCCACGGAAGGACACTCATCCATGCATGACGGAGGTTTCAGCACCGGCAACCAGGCGTTCGGCAAGGCGCCGGAGCATGGCAACCAGCGCATTCGTCATTTGCTCAAGTGTTTCGGCCTGCGCACCAGCCTGATTCGGCTGAAGGTCATCGACGCGCTGCTGACTGCGGCCGATAACCAGCGCACCCTCGGCGTGCGCGGCGTGCACAGCCACTTGCTGGAGCTGGGCATCCCGCTGTCGTTTCTCAGCGTACGCGAGGTGCTCAAGCGCCTGTGCGCCGAGGGCGTGATCACCCTCAACACCGACAAAAGCTACAGCCTGCACGAGCAGGCTGCCAAAGTCCTGGAAAGCCGGGCCTGACTCAAAGGTTAGGCTTGACCTTGCGGCGCATCACGCCATTGATCACCACCACCGTCACCGCTACGGCAATGGCGATGTACTGGAACGTTTTTTCGCTGATGACGCCATTGTTCTGCAAGTAGGACAGGCCAAACATCGTCCCCAGCACCAGCAGGGAAATCAGAATCGAGTATTTCAAACGTTGCTTTTGGGTCATGACGGGGTCCTGAAGCTAAAAAAATTGTATCCACTTTGTATCGACTGCCACACCAAGCACATACCCATTGGCGGGGATGGAATGGGGTCGGCGGGGTCTCATGTTACAGGCGATGAAAAACTTTGGCTTGCCCAACGCCTGATTGAACTTGTGAGAACCTTAGAGGATTTGGAAATGCTCCGTCGAATCACACTGCTGATTCCCTTGCTGATCATGCTGAGCATGAGCGGCTGCATCATTTTCCCCCACGGCGGCGGCGGTTGGCACGATCATCGTTACTACGATGGAGGGCCGGGGTACTACCATCGCTGATCGTCATCCGTACACTTTCTGACAATTTGAACACTCTTTAAACGGAGCCGTAGCCCTGTTTCCGACACTCACAAAGAGCGTCCAGGAAGCAGGGAGGTTTTCCTGAAAGGCGCACTCCTGAATATGCGTGCCCGAAGGTGTTCACTATGACCTCGATAGCCAGCAAATCGGTTCTTTCCTCCACTTTTTATCCGCCACCGCCGCCTCCTCCGATACCACTCCCCGTTATCCCGTCATACCCCGATGAAATTTTACAGAGCGCAACGGACCCTGAGGACCCTGCGGCTGACACCCCTGCTCCCGACGGCCCGAAAGCCTTGAAAGCCGCACTGGGTGACCGAGCCAACTGGCAGACGCTGGCACAGAAGCTCACTGATGTCGCCACGCGGGTAGGACCGGACGCGCCTTTTCTGGTGATGCAATCTGCGCTGGCAAGTCGGCTAATGGACCTCGCACCCGAATCCTCTTACCCGCTAAATAGTAGTAACGCCGTCAGTGTTCTGGGTTTTCTAACGGCTAACGGCCTGCCCCAGCCAACCACCCATGCCGACCTGCTGGCGCTGGCGCGCGCAGCGCTGGCACGCTCACAACCTCATCCATGGGGAAACCTGGGCGGTGGCTTATCCTGGCCCCTGCCCTTGAGCACAAGTCAGCAGAACGCGTTGCTGGCAGCCGCTAGAGAACATGCCAATACCCCGGGTTCAGCGCAAGAAAGCCAACAACGTGGGCTACTGGAGTTTCTGCACGGTAACCTGCCGCTCCCCAACGACGCCTCGACCGATCCGGTCAAGGCGCTGGAAACCCTCATAAGCTCTCCCCGCGGCCAAGCCTTGGGAGAGGCCTTGCAGATCAAGCTGGAGGGCATTTCCACCGATAGCAGTGTGAGTGATTACGCACTGGCAGCCATCAACCTGGACCTGGATCAGGAGTCCATAGCCCAACCTCATCGCAACCAAGTAGCCGGTTTTGACCTGGCACAAAAACAGCATTGGGGCAAACCCGTCTCGTCGATTGTCGCCGGCCTGCGCCAGCACCTGAGCGACACCGGCAAAGCGTCCTCCCCTTACGCCACGCTTGGCGCCCACATGTTGCTGATGCGGACAGCGCCGCAATTTTTGATCAAGGATATTCCCGACAGCGTGGTGTACGGCAGCCAGGCTTGGGCCAACCTGTGCATCGCGGCGGCGGCCATCGAAGCCGAGTCTCCCGGCGGGGTGGCGAACATGAGCTTTGCCGAAGTCATGATTACCGCCGACGCCAGCCGCGCCGCTCCCGAGTCGGCCAAGACAGCCGCTCTGTTGGATTGGGCCATCGTCAACGGTGTGCTTGAGGCGAAAGACGATGCGCTTCACGAAAAAGCGGACATCGATACCGCGATGGATGCCTTCAATCATCAGTTGGAAAAACTGAAACACGCCTCCAGCCTGCTGGATGCCCCCGTGCCCACCCGCCAGCAGATAGCGCTGGACTTGCTCAAGGAAAAATTCGGAAAAGGCGTGCCCTTTGAAGAGAAGGTGCTTCTCAAGCCCAACAACACCGCGAACAAGATGATCCCCACTCGTGGTCCTTATTCCATGCTGGACCTGACCATGCAGGGCGAAAAAATAAACGCATCCGAGTGGGCACTCAAGCCTGGATCGCAAGGCGTAGACCTTGATGCGTTTGCGGCGTTTACCCAAGGTCCGGACTTTAAAGTCCCCGACACCTTTGACAACGCCATCAGCCAGACCATAAGCGACTACAAAACCGTCAAAAAATATTCCATCTTGAATGCCCTGGCCAACCTTCCACCGGATGACAAAAATAACTTGCGGTTGGGGAAGCTGAATTTCTACAAAGAAAAATCCTACAGAGTCAGCTGGGTTCCACTCGCTGGAGAAACGCTCTTCCATACCAGCAAAAAAATACTCGTTACTACAAAAAACCAGGAAAACCTGTCCACCTACGAGTTCGATACTGAAAAAGGCACCATCAGAAAAGTCGGCAACTCCATCATCACGCGCGGGGACCAAAAGATTGCCGACGAAGTCACCCGAATAGAGGAGTTCTCCACTTTCGGTTCCAAGCGCGACTATATAAAGCAGGAAAACCCACTCGAGGGCGTAAATCGCAACCTGTTCAAGAATTTCCGGGCAGCCTACCTGGCGGATTCGATTGTCGAGGGGCTCGACCTCGATGCGATAAGACAGCAGGCTGCCGGAATTACCCCGGATGAGCATACGAAGGCCGTCGCCGATACCATCGGCAATTTTCTCCTCGACCTTATTCCCCTCAGGTCAGCCATCGTCAACTTAAGTAACGGCCACTATAAAGACGGGTTCTCTGACTTGGCATTTGATGCGTTGGGCTTGCTCACAGCAGGCGTGGGCGCCGTTGCGAAGGCCGGAAAGACGCTGGGTACGGCCGGCGGCGCGGTGAGCAAAGCGCTTAAGGTCAGCAAGATTTTCGGGGCTGCCGCCCTCTCGGAACTCAATCCGCTGAGCGGCCTTGGCGATTTGGCGATAGGCGCTGGAAAACTCAGCCTCCAGGGAGCAAACGCTGCCAGCCAGAGCATGAGAACACTAAAGGGCACGACCAATAACACAGCCCTTATTGCCGCCGGTGACCGGTTTGAAGCCGCCGCTACCGGCACCTTCAAGGTGGGCACGCAGACTGTCGAAGGGAGCGCAGTGCAGCTTAACGGCAAATGGTACGCCCTCGATGCACAGAAACAGCAACCGTATGGCAGCCCCCTGCAACCGTTCGAATCCAGTGACACGCTAATGCCTCCCTCTCCGAACCCTTACGCGCCGCTGAGCCGGGGCGCTCACCGATTCAACCCGATAAACGTAATCCCCCCCCCCGCGTAAAGTCAGGAAACCATTACCGGAAGGCACTTATGCGGAAGCCATGAAAGGAAAACTGGAAGCAGACCACTTCAAGACAGACACCCGCCAGGCAACCATGGACAAGTTCCAGCAGGAAATGAAGGATTACTATGAGGCTATCGATATCGACGGCATACCGCCTCGTCCTGTTATACCCGAAGTGCCGATACCACTCGCGGTAGGCGACCTGATCAAGGAGGCACTTAAAACATCAAGCGGGCTGGTATTTGGAGAATCTCACAAGCAGATGGCCAGCTTTAAAGTCCTGTTCGACAACGTCGGTACGTTAAAGGACCAAGGTGTCAAAAAAGTCTACTTGGAAGGGTATATCGACATGCTCCATGGCCCCATTGATGATGGAATCGGAATGCTCGGAAGCAGCGGGACTCGTCGCACACATCCGTCACTTGAGCAACTCAAGAACAAACTTGAGGCCAATGAAATAGAACTCCTGCCCCTCGATCATTACTATCTGACGCGACACAAATACGATAAATCCCGTGATCGCACCCAGACCGGGATCAACTCCGAGAAGCGACTCAAGGAGTTCAACTACTACGCTGCTGAAACTATCCAGGCGAACTCAGGCACCGAAAAGTGGGTCGCATTGGTGGGGCACGCGCACATGAACACCTCCGAAGGTGTTCCCGGCTTGGCGGAGCTCACGGAAAGCATCGGTATCGGGGTGTTTGACAACAAGAACATGCCTTACCACAGCATCGGGCTTAAAGCCCATACCCATGTGCCAGACCCGAACAAACCGTTACAGCCCGGCGACCTTCCCGGCGACCTGCACATCTATGTGAAACCCTGAGCCAATCGCAAAGGCCCGGAGAGCCTCCGAGCCTTTGCATGAGGTTGTTACCCTCCATGCACCCAACGCTGATGCAGCCACCGCGCAAACGCATCCAGGGCAAACCCCAACAGGCCGATCAGCAGCACCATCGCCATCAGCTCGGAATAGGCCAGCCGATCGCGGGTGTCGAGGATGTAATAACCCAGCCCCGCGCTGACCCCGAGCATCTCGCACGGCACCAGCACGATCCACAGGATCCCGATGGCCAGGCGCACGCCGGTCAGCACGTGCCCCATCACCCCGGGAATAATCACCCGGCGCAAGGTTTCCCAGCGTGTGGCGCTCAAGCTCTTGCTCAGTTGCAACCAGCGCGGATCGAGCTGACGCACACCCGCCGCGGTATTCAGCAGAATCGGCCACACCGCCGCGAACGCCAGCAGGAAGTAGATCGGCTGGTCGCCCACGCCCATCAACATCACCACAATGGGCATCCACGACAGCGGCGAGATCATCCGCAAAAACTGGAAAGCCGGCGTGGTCGCCGCCTCCAGCTTGCGCGAACTGCCCACCAGCAAGCCCAACGGCACACCAATCAGCAGCGCCAGGAACAGCCCGACGAAGATCCGTTTGAGGCTCACGGCAATGTTCAGGTACAGCTCACTGCGCCCGAGCAATTCCCACAGGCTGGCGAGGGTCGCCGACAGCGAAAACCGCGCAGACAAACCGTCCGCACTGCCAAACACTTTCACTCCCAGCCACCAGAGCAACAACAACCCTGCCAGCCCGCTCAAGCCAAGCAACCAGCCCGGCAACCCCAAGGTTTTGCCGTTGTTCAAACGCCAATCTCCTCGTGCCGCTCAAAGCCTTCCGGCAAGCCGAAGGTCTTCATGCCGCCCACCGCTGCGATGGCGTTGCGCACGAAGCGATCGTCCACCAGGTCTTTGGCGACAAACGCCGGATCCAGGTCGGCGAGGAATTTCTTGTCGCCCTCGATCAGCGTGTCTTTCAGGCGGCGCACCAGTTCCTCGGTGTAGCTGGGGAATGGATACGGTTGGAAGTCGATGCGGTGCTCGTCCCAGTTGGCGTGCTGGATCGCGCCGTCGGCCAGGTATGCCGCGCGGTCGCTGGCAGCCGGCGCCAGGACTTTGCGCAGTACCGGCTCGGCATGCGGCGTGTAGCGATTTTCGCCGTCCTTGGACAGCAGCTTCACCGCCTCTTCACGGTTGTCGCGGGTCCAAACCTGGGCCTTGACGATTGCATTCACCACCTTCTGCGACCATTCCGGGCGATTGGTCAGGTCGTGCTCATGCATGAACACCACGCAGCACGCATGGTTACGCCACACGTCGCCGGTAAAGCGCTGCACGCGGCCCACGTTGAGGTTTTCCGCCAGGGCGTTGAACGGCTCGGCGACGATGTAGCCGTCGATGCGTTTGCTGGCCAGGGCCGGCGGCATGTCGGAGGGTGACAACACGATCAGGTTGACCTCGTTGGCGGCAATTGCGCTGCCTGCAGCACGGGCCACCGGGGTCAGGCCGTTGTCGCGAAACAGTTGCTGCACCACCACGTTGTGGATCGAGTACCAGAACGGAATCGCCACCGACTTGCCGCCCAATTGCTTCACATCGGTAATGCCTGGGGACACGGTCAAACCCGAGCCGCCCACGTGGTTCCAGGCCACGACCTTGGCCGGGACCCTGCTGCCATAACGCGCCCAAACCGTCATCGGCGACAACAGGTGAATCACATTGACCTGGCCGGAAATAAACGCCTCGATCACCTGGGCCCAACTGCGCAGCAGCACCGGGCGCTCGGCCTTGATGCCTTCGGCTTCGAACAGGCCGTTGTTATGGGCCACCAGCAGCGGCGTGGCGTCGGTGATCGGCAGGTAGCCGATGCGTACCGGTGCGTCCGGCTCACTGGCCGCGCGGGCCTGCAAGCTGCTCAGCAGCGGCAAGGCACCGGCGGCACTGAGCACGGCCGAGAGTTTGAGAAAATCACGGCGCGAGTGAGTGAGGTCATCCAGACACATGGCAGGGCTCCAGCAGTTCAGTGGGTTGGGGGTCGTTGCGGCTCGCCTGCCGTAGGGTTTTGAGAATCTCGATGCGCAGGGTGCCGATGGCTTCCACCTGTTCTTCCCGCGGTTGCGGCAGGTCGATCCGCCATTCGCCGAGGGTCCGCGCCGGGCGGTTACCCAGTAGCAGAATCCGGTCGGACAACAGCAGCGCTTCGTCGATGTCGTGAGTGATCAGCACTGCCGCCGAACCTTGCTCGCGATTGACCTTGAGCAGCAGGTGCTGCATGTCGGCGCGGGTCACTTCATCCAGGGCGCCGAAGGGTTCGTCCAGCAGCAATACCTGCGGCTGGCGGGCCAGGCAGCGGGCCAGCGCAGTACGCTGGGCCATGCCGCCGGACAGCGCTGCCGGAAACTGCTGACGGGCGTGTTCCAGGCCCACCGCGTTGATCGCGTGGTCAATCCGGCTGCGTCGCTCTTGCGGGCTGAGGTGCGGTTGGCGCGCAAAATCCAGGCCGAAGGCGACGTTCTTTTCCAGGCTCAACCACGGCAACAGGCTGGGGTCCTGGAACGCCACCGCCACCCGCGGATGCGGGCCATTCAATGGCTCGCCCAGCAGGCTGATACTGCCGCCCTGAGGCGCCTGCAAACCGGCGAGCACCCGCAGCAGGCTGGACTTGCCAACACCGCTGGGGCCGAGGATCGACACCACTTCGCCGGGCTGCAATTGCAGGTCGAAACCTTCCAGCACCGAATTGCCCGCATACCCCAGGCAAATCCCCTGGGCATGCAATACCGCCGGGCTCATAGATTCGCCTGACGGTTCAACTCGGTGCGCAACTGCACCAGGCTCGGGGTCACGATCGGTACAAATGCCGACTCGCGCCAGCGCCGGGCAAAGCCGCTGCCGTGGGCGGTCAGGTAGGCCTTGCCGCCGCTGGCTTGCAGCTCCAGTTGCACAGCGCTGGCAGCAATTTCCGCGAGAGCAATGCGCAGGCGGAACAAAGGCACCGGCTCGGTACCGAAGCGACCGCTCAGCAAACCTTTCTTGAGGTCGTTGACCGCCTGCTCCAGTGAGGTACGCAGCACTTCCAGTTCTTCGCGCAATACGGTGCGGCTGGAGCCCAGGTGATTCGCCACCTCCGCCAGCGAGCGCCGCGCCAGGCCGATGGACATGCCGCATTGCAAGCCGAGAAACGCGGGGCGCACGGCCGGTAGGAACTTGCGTGCATCGTCATGCAACAGCCAGTCGCGGCTCAGTTCTACGGCTTCAAAGCCGAGGGCTGCGGTGTTGCTCGACTGCAGACCCAACAGTTCCAGGTCGCGGGAACGTTGCAGCCCGGACACCGAATCAGGGATCGCCAGGATAAACGGCGCGCCGCCCTGGGCATGCTCGATGGCGGCGGCCACCACAAACCCGTTCTTGCGCAGGTTGGTCACCCAGTGCAGGCGGCCGTTGAGGTTCCAGCCGTCATCCGTCGGCTCGGCGCTGATTTGCAGCGACTCGATACCCGACAAGAATTTCATCGCATTGGACAGCCCGGTCGCCCCGGCCAGCTTGCCGCTCAGCAGGTCCGGCAGCAGTTGCTCACGCAAGCGCTGATTCGGGCTTTGCAGCAGATACTCGATAAACGAGCGTTGGCCCCAGCACACAAACGCCGACGCCAGGGAATGGCTGGCCACATCGGCAATCGCCTCTATGGCACCCGTGACATCGCCGCCCAGGCCGCCGAGGTCCTTGGGCACACCGATACGTAATACATTGGCCTCTGCCAGCCGTGGCAGCACTTCCTGCGGATCGCAACTGCCCACATCCAGGGCCTGCGCTTGAACATCGAGCCAACGGCTCAAGATTGGGTCAAGCATTCATGTTTCTCCTTGTTACAGCATGTTTACCATCGCGAACGCTTGCGCGCCTTCAGCTTGCCGGTTTTTCCCAACGGTATTGCGCCAGTTCCGGGTTGAGCGGCGTGCGCGCAAACACGTTGGCGAAATTGCACAGGGTGGCCAGGCTGACGCCCAGAATAACCTCAAGCGCATGACCGTCGGTGAAGCCCGCTGCACGGAACGCTGCGTAGCCGGCATCGCTGACGTCACCGCGGGTGGCGATCACTTCGCGAGTGAACGCGGCCAGTGTCTCATAACGCTCGTTGGGCAATTCACCGCGTTGGCGCAGGGCGTCGATCACGTCTTCCGGCAGCTTGGCTTTGTTGCGCGCTACGGCAGTGTGCCCGGCGACGCAGAAATCGCAACCGTGGTTCGTGGCGGCAATCAGTTGCACCACTTCGCGGTCGGCCAGGCTCAGGTCAGACTTGGCGTTCAGGCCGGAGACAGTGATGTAGGTTTCCAGTGCTGCCGGGGCATTGGCCAACACCGCCAACAGATTGGGGATGAACCCGGAACCCTTCAGGGCGTTTTCCAGAAAGGGCTTGGCCGCTTCAGGGGCGGTTTCCAGGGTGAGCATCGGTACGCGGGACATGGAGTGGTCTCCTCATGGATTCGTGTACCCAGTCTGTTGGTTATAAAAAATCTGCTCAATAGTCTAAAGTAGCGATAACTTGCTCTAGAGTCTTTCCGTTAGATGAATTCGTCCAGCTCCCTCGTCGATTGGTTATTAGATAGCCTCGAACTCAACACCAGCCTGTTTCACGTCGGGCGTTACTGCGGCGACTGGCACGCCAGCACCCATGGCCTGGCGAGTGCGAGTTTTCATCTGGTGGTGCAAGGGCAGTGCTGGATGCACATCGAGGGCGATTCGACCCCTTATCCGCTGAACAACGGCGATGCGGTATTCCTGCTGCGGGATCTCGCGTACCGGTTGTCCAGCGATGGCACCGCCACCGGCGCCCAGGAATGCCCGCGCACGCCAATGGTGCCGCTGGACAGCCAGGCCAGTGACGGCGTGGGTCTGGTGTGCGGGTTCTTTCATTTCCAGTCCGGGCTGTCGGCGATGATTGTCGACACCCTGCCCGCCTGGATCGTCCTGCGGGCCGGTGACCCTTCGCTGACTGCTGCGCGCAACCTGTTCGAATTGATCCTGCAGGAATGCGAGCGCACGCCGGCGCCCTCGCCCGCCTTGCTGGAGCGCCTGTGCCACCTGCTGTTTCTCTACGTGCTGCGCCAACAGGTGCTGGACAACACCGACCTCGGCGGGCTCGCGGCGCTGGCCCGGCAACCGGCGTTTGCCAATCTGCTGGAACAGTTGATTGCACGCCCCGCCGATCCCTGGACCCTGGAAAGCATGGCAGCCTGCACCGGCTTGTCGCGCTCGGCGTTCTTCAAGCGCTTCAATGAACTGTGCGGCCAGTCGCCGGGGCAAGTGCTGCTGATGATGCGCGTGCGCCACGCCTGCCAGCTGTTCAAGCAGGACCAGACAGTGGCGGACGTGTCCCTCGCCGTGGGTTATCAATCCGTCGCCGCCTTCACCCGCGCCTTCCATAAAGTCACCGGCATCCAGCCCGGCGCCTACCGCAAGGCTCAAGGCTGACGCTGCAACCCGTTGTCCGGCCGGGCGCAAAGCTCCACCAGCCAATCGACAAATACCCGCACCCGTTGCGACAGCTGGCGATGCGGCGGGTACAACGCGGTCAGCGGCAACTTCGGCGGCGGCTGATGCGCCAGCACCTCCACCAGCGTGCCCGCTTCCAACTGGCGAACGGCGTGGTAGTACGGCGTCTGCACCAGGCCGTAACCCGCTTCACAGGCGGCCAGGTAACCGTCGGCACTGTTGACCGCGACTTGCTTGGGCAGGTCGACCAGACGGATGTCGTTGCCGATCTGAAATTCCAGGCCATAGCGTTTGCCGCTGACGCTGGAGAAATACTCCACCACTTGATGGCCGGCCAGCGCCTCCAGCGTCGATGGCATGCCGAACTGCTGCAGGTAACCGGGACTGGCGCAGGTCACCTGATCCATCATCGCCAGCGGCCGGGCCACCAGCGACTCGTCCAGCGCCAGGCCGCCGCGCAACACGCAATCCACGCCTTCGCGGATCAGGTCCACCGGGCGGTCGTTGAGGCCGATTTCCAAGTCAATCTGCGGGTAACGCGTGGTGAACTCGGGCATTGCCGGAATCACCAGGAAGCGCCCGATCCCGGACGGCATATCGATACGCAACGTGCCGCGCGGGTTGCGGCGGCTGGTGGAGAACACAGCCTCGGTTTCCTCAAGGTCCGCCAGCAGGCTCACGCAACGCTGGTAATAGGCGGCACCGTCCAGGGTCGGGCTGACCTGGCGCGTGGTGCGCTGCAACAGTTGCACCCCAAGGTGTGCCTCCAGTTGTTTGATCAGGATCGTGACCGAGGCGCGCGGCAGTTGCAGGCTGTCGGCCGCCTTGGCAAACCCGCCCAGCTCGACAATCCGCACGAACACTCGCATCGCATTAAAACGGTCCACGGGCCGGTTTCCTTCAGGGATTATTTAGAATTTCATAATAGTGATAGTGGTTTTAGCCGGTTTATCCCGCTTTTGTCGAGGGCAACAATGGAGGCCTTCCCCACACAGGAGCTGGACCCATGCACACACGTCAACTCGGCAAAAACGGCCCCCAGGTTTCCGCCATCGGCCTCGGCTGCATGGGCATGACCGATTTCTACACCACCGGCACCGATACCGCCGAAGCCACCGCTACCTTGCACCGCGCCCTGGAGCTTGGGATCAACCTGCTGGACACCGCCGACATGTACGGCCCCCACACCAACGAAGCGCTGATCGGCAAAGCCATCGCCGGCAAGCGCGACCAGGTGTTCCTGGCCAGCAAGTTCGGCATCGTGCGTGACCCGGCGAACCCGGCGTTGCGTGGGGTGAATGGCCGTCCCGAGTACATTCGCGACGCCATCGACGGCACCCTGAAACGCCTCGGCGTGGAAACCCTGGACCTCTACTACCAACACCGTATCGACCCTGAAGTGGCGATTGAAGAAACCGTCGGCGCCATGGCCGAGTTGGTCAAGCAAGGCAAGGTGCGTTACCTGGGCCTGAGTGAAGCGTCGGCGGCCACCCTCGAGCGTGCCCATAAAGTGCATCCCATCAGCGCCCTGCAAAGCGAATATTCGCTGTGGAGCCGTGACCAGGAAGACAACGGTTGCCTCGCCGCTTGCCAGCGCCTGGGGATCGCATTTGTGCCTTACAGCCCACTGGGTCGGGGCTTCCTGACCGGCGCGCTGAAAAGCCCGGATGATTTTGCGGCGGATGACTATCGTCGGTTCAGCCCGCGCTTCCAGGGCGAGAACTTTGCGAAGAACCTGCTGCTGGTGGACCAGGTACAAGCCCTGGCCACCGACAAGGGCGTGACCGCCGGGCAACTGGCGTTGGCCTGGGTGCTGGCGCAAGGGGAATACTTGATCCCGATCCCGGGGACCAAGCAACGCAAGTACCTGGAAGAAAACGTCGCGGCATTGGAGGTCAAGCTGAGCCCGGCCGAACTGGCGGCGCTGGAGGCGATCTTCCCGGCCAATGCAACGGCAGGGCTGCGTTACCCGGAAGCGGTTATGCAGATGCTGGACAAATAGACCCACTCAATTGCGCTGGCGAAAGTCCGACAGGATGAATGGTGTGTGAGTCCTGAGCCAGGTATCAACCTCATCCAGCGAGCGCAATGGCTCGCTATGGGACTCAACGCTGTTTCGCGTGACGCTGACGGAATAGCCGTCGGCGTCCTGGCGCAGGGTGCCAGTGCTCTTGACCGGTTGGCCGCCTTCCTCGGCGAACGAGGTGGCGGTCAATGGCGCCGCAGTTAACGCTTGGGTGGTTCGTGCCTTCAGGGCTTTGCGCTTGGCGGCCAGTTCCTTGGCAACCACGACGCTGCCAATCGCCAACGCCAGGTAAACAAACGCCATGAAGTTATAGGTGGTGCCTCTGACCGTGTGATGCTGGATGCCCAGCCACTTGACGACCTGGTAGATGATTTCGTCCATGTTTTACGGTTGAATCCATTAGAAACTCTGGCCCGTATCAAACACCGCAGGCCCCCAAAATAGAAGCCTTGTGCAGGCTTTTTTATTCATTGCACTTTCTTACACCATAGTACCTAAAGCTCGCCCTTCCCAAGCCGATAGCCCTTCGAAGCTCTAACAAAGCCGCGTCGCACAATAAACGCTTCGTAAGGACGACCCCATGCCCTCATTGCGCTCTATCCAAGCTCGTTACACCCTGTTTTTGGTGCTGTTCGTCCTGTTGTTATTCGTATTGACGGTCGTGGGCATCGGACAGTTGGTGGCCCCCAAGCTGCGCCACACCGAAGAACAAGTGGCCCTCAATCGCATTGCCGAAGTGGCCGAGCAGATTCAGGGCGAGCTGAACAAGGTTCAGGCCCAGCAACGCAGCATCACCCAAACCATCCCGCTGCTGGACAGCGATGCCATCGACAAGGTGCTGCCCGGCCTGGTGGACCAGTACGGCGAATTGAAAGTGTTCGGCGGCGGCATCTGGCCCCTGCCCAACCAGCGCACGCCGGGACGCAACAAGCACAGCACCTTCTGGCACCGCGATGCCTCGGGCAAGCTGGCAGTGAATACGTTCTGGAACAGCGACGCAGCCCCCAACTACTACGATCAGAGCTGGTACAAAGGCGGCCTCGCTTCGCCCCGCGGCCAGTGCGCCTGGGCGGCGGCCTACAAGGATGACGCCAGCCAGGAGCCACGCACCAACTGCGCCATGGCCATCCAGCGCGATGGTGCAGCTTACGGCGTCGCCACCATCGACGTGACCCTGGGTTTCTTCAACGACCTGGTGGCCAGCAAGGAAAAAGACCTCGGCGGGCAAATGCTGATTGTCGAAGCCGACGGCAAGATCATCAGCAACAGCACACGCATCAGCGGCCCGGTGGTGTTGAAAAACATCAGCGAATTGGCCGGCACCTCGGCCTTTGCCGCCCAGGTCAGCGCCGGCCTGGCCCATCGTGATCAAACCCTGCAACGCAGTGAGTTCGACAACCAGGGCGTGGCCAGCACCTTCTTCATGCGCCCGATCGAGGGCACGCCGTGGTTCCTCGCGACTGCGCTGCCGACCTCGCTGATCACCGCCCAACGGGATGACGTGCTGGGTACGCTGGCGATGCTGCAAATCCCGATGATTCTGCTGCTGGTGCTGTTGCAGGTGTATGCCATCCGCCAGCTGGTACACCGGATGACCGCGCTGAAAACCAATATCGACGCGCTGTCCAACGGCGACGCCGACCTGACCCGGCGCATCACCATCCGTGCCGAGGACGAACTGGGCGCGATTGGCCATTCGGTGAACCGCTTTATCGTCTACCTGCAAAACATGATCGGCGAAGTGACCCTGGCCACCGGCGCCATGTCGTCGAGCCTGGCGCAATTGCAGCAGACCTCGGCCCAGACCAACCAGATCCTGGTGCGCCATGCCTCGGAAACCGACCAGACCGTCACCGCCATCACCGAGATGAGCTCTACCGCCGATACCGTGGCCGAGAACGCTGCCGAAACCGCCGCGTTCACCCAGCGTGCCAACGAGCATGCCGACCGTTCACGGGTAGTGGTCGGGGAAGCTTCCCGCAGCGTCAGCGCGCTGATCGGCGAAGTTTCCAGCGCCACCCACACCGTGGAAAACATGCGCCAGGACGCCGCGCGCATCACTGAAACCCTCGGCGTGATCGGCGCCATCGCCGGCCAGACCAACCTGCTGGCACTCAACGCGGCCATCGAAGCCGCCCGGGCCGGCGAACAAGGCCGGGGTTTTGCGGTGGTGGCCGACGAAGTCCGCGCCCTGGCCGCCCGTACCCAGGCCAGTACCTCGCAGATCAATGAGATGTTGGCGCGCCTGACCACCGGCGTGAGTTCCTCGGTGACGGCCATGGAAGCCACCCAGGCCAGCTGCCAGTCTGCCGCTGACGCCACGGCGCGGGTCAACACGGGGTTGGACGAGATGGCCGGCTCCGTCAGCCATATCAACAACCTCAGCACTCAGATCGCCACCGCCGCCGAACAGCAAAGCGCGGTGACCGAGGAAATCAACCGCAGCATGGTGCACATCCGCCACATGGTCGAAGAACTGGTGCAAAGCGGCCACGCCACCGAGCACAACACCCAAAGCCTGCTGGACGCAAATGGCCGGGTTATTGCATTGATGGGACGCTTTAAGGTGCGTTGAAAAAATAGCCTGAAAGCTCCCGTGCAATGCGCGGGAGCCAGACTATTCTGACAGTTCGCTCCGCCACACAGGAGGTGTGTCATGCACGCAGTCGAGCACCCGATCCGTCTGGAGCGGATCAGTCAGGAACGCTATATCCAGGCCCCTATCGAAACCGTTTACGACTATGTCACCCAACCGGATCGCTGGCATGAATGGCATCCGACTTCCTTGAGCGCCGACACCGGCACCACAGGCTCATTGCCCACCGGCCATCGTTTTACCGAAACCATCGACCTGATGGGTGTGCGGGTGCCCATGAGCTATCGCGTGCAGGTTGCGCTGCGACCGCGGGAGTTCAAGACCGCATTTACTTCGCTGGCGGTCGACGGCTGCATTCACTATTTCTTGCAGGCCCAAGGCGACGGCACCTTGTTTATCCGTGTGCTTACCTATGAAACCGAACTGCAACTGACCACCTTGCATGAGCGCATGATCGCCCTGTCCAACCTGGCCCTTGACCAGCTCAAGCAGCGCCTGGAATCCCCGTCTTCCTGACAAAACCGTCATATCCCTCTCAGTTTTCCGACAGCACCAGGCCGTTATTCTGGTGCTGCCGGTGTTTCGTAAAACCTCGTAACACTCTCGGAAAACCCTTTTGTAAAAAGCGCGGAGAATGCCCGGCTGTTGCCCTTTATCTGACGAGATGATGATGAAAACTACCCTGCGACTGGCCGTGCTGTCGGCCCTGCTCATGAGCCCCCTGGCCCAGGCTGCCGAGCTGATCCCGATTGATGTGCACCGCGATGCCAATTGCGGGTGCTGCAAAAAGTGGATTGCCCATCTGGAAAGCAACGGCTTCAAGGTCAACGACCATGTGGAAACCAACATGAGCGAGGTCAAGCAACGCCTAGGCGTGGCGCCGCGCCTGGCGTCGTGCCATACCGGCGTGATCGACGGCAAATTCGTAGAAGGCCATGTACCTGCCGATCAGGTATTGGCCCTGCGCAAGCGCGACGACTTGCTGGGCATTGCTGCACCGGGCATGCCCATGGGATCACCGGGCATGGAAATGGACGGCAGCAGCGATGCCTACCAGGTGATCGGCCTGACTCGCGAAGGCAAAGACGTGGTAGTGGCTGACTACCCGGCACGCTGATTGATGCTCGCCGGTTACCTGGGACTGTTTTTCGCCGCCTTCGGCGCCGCCACGCTGTTGCCGATGCAATCAGAGGCGGTGCTGGTGGGGCTGTTGATCAGCGGGCACTACAGTCTCTGGCTGCTACTTGTGGTTGCAACGGTTGGCAACGTATTGGGCTCGGTGGTGAATTGGCTGCTCGGGCGCTCGGTTGAGCGGTTCAAGGAGCGGCGCTGGTTCCCGGTGAGTCCGAAGCATCTGGACAAGGCCCGTACCCACTATCAACGCTGGGGCCATTGGTCATTGTTGCTCAGTTGGGTGCCCATCATCGGCGACCCCCTGACCCTGGTGGCCGGGGTCATGCGCGAGCCATTCTGGCGTTTCCTGCTGCTGGTGAGCCTGGCCAAAGGGGCGCGCTACGGGGTATTGGCCATGCTCACCCTGCACTGGATTTAATCTCCCGTTAATCCCCTCGCCACAGCATCCGGGCACTGTTCCCGGAGCCTATACCAATGTCTAAAATCCGCTCACTCTGCGTCGCCAGTCTGCTGCTCGGCAGCGCACTTCCCGCCTTTGCAGCCACCGAGGGCCCGACCTACGGACCCGAACTGCAAGGTTTCAAATACCCTTACCCGGTGGAACACTTCACCTTCCAGTCCCAGGGCAAATCCCTGCAGATGGGCTACATGGACGTACCGGCCAAGGGCAAGGCGAACGGGCGCAGCATCGTGCTGATGCACGGCAAGAACTTCTGCGGCGCCACCTGGGATGAATCGATCAAGGCCCTGAGCGACGCCGGCTACCGGGTGATCGCCCCGGACCAGGTCGGGTTCTGCACCTCCAGCAAGCCGGACAATTACCAGTACAGCTTCCAGCAACTGGCGATCAATACCCACCAACTCCTGGAAAAACTCGGCATTCAAAAGGTAACGCTCCTCGGCCATTCCACCGGCGGCATGCTTGCGACGCGCTACGCCCTGCTCTATCCGCAGCAAACCGAACAGCTGGCACTGGTAAACCCTATCGGCCTGGAAGACTGGAAGGCCATTGGCGTGTCCTATCGCAGCGTTGACCAATGGTACGAGCGCGAGTTGAAACTGACCGCCGAAGGCATCCGCAAGTACGAGCTCGACACCTACTACGTCGGCCGCTGGAAGCCTGAATACGACCGCTGGGTCGATATGCTCGCCGGCATGAATAAAGGCCCCGGCCACACCCAAGTGGCGTGGAACTCGGCGCTGATTTACGACATGATCTTCACCCAGCCGGTGTACTACGAGTTCAAGGACCTGCAGATGCCCACCCTGCTGCTGATCGGCACGTCCGACAACACCGCCATTGGCAAAGACCTGGCGCCACCGGCGGTCAAGGCGAAGATCGGCAACTATGCGGTGTTGGGCAAGCAAGTGGCCAAGCTGATTCCCCACGCCACCCTGGTGGAATTCCCGGGCCTGGGCCATGCCCCGCAAATGGAAGAACCGGCACAGTTTCACAAGGCACTGCTGCAAGGGCTGAACGCCCTCTAATCCAACCTTTTTCGAGGCTCGCGTGCATGTCGGTACAGATCGCAGTGATTGATGATTGGCAGAATGTGGCCAGTGGCGTAGTGGACTGGTCAGTCCTGGCGTCGGTCGGCCAGGTGCACTTCCTCCACGACTACCCGGCGGACACCGCCACCTTGATCGAGCGTTTACAGGGCTTCGAGGTGATCTGTGTGATGCGCGAACGCACCACTTTCGATCAGGCCCTCCTGCAAGGCTTGCCCAGGCTGAAGCTGCTGGTGACCGGCGGCATGCGCAACGCCGCCATCGACATTCCTGCGGCCAAGGCCTTGGGCATTCAAGTCTGCGGCACCGACAGCTATAAGCACGCCGCCCCGGAACTGACCTGGGCGCTGATCATGGCCTCCACCCGCAACCTGCTGGCCGAAGCCAATTCCCTGCGCGCCGGCGGTTGGCAGGCGGGCCTGGGCGGTGATCTGTACGGCAAGACCCTGGGGATTCTCGGCCTAGGCAGCATTGGCCAGAAGGTCGCCAAGTTTGGTCAGGCGTTCGGCATGCGCGTGATTGCCTGGAGCGAAAACCTCACACCGGAACGCGCCGCCGAATCCGGCGTGACTTGGGTCAGCAAGCGCGAACTGTTCGAGCAGGCGGATGTGTTGTCGATTCACCTGGTGCTCAGCGACCGCAGCCGCGGTCTGGTAGACGCCGAGGCGTTGGGCTGGATGAAACCTACAGCGCATCTGGTGAACACCGCCCGCGGGCCGATTGTCGACGAAGATGCCTTGATTGAAGCCCTGGACAATGGCCGTCTGGCGGTCGCGGCACTGGATGTGTACGCCCAGGAGCCTCTGCCGGCCGGGCATCCGTTCCGCCAGTTACCCAACGTATTGGCCACGCCCCATGTTGGATACGTCAGCGAGCAGAACTACCGCCAGTTCTACCAGCAAATGATCGAAGATATTCAGTCATGGGCCAAAGGAGCGCCCCTTCGCGCATTGAGCTAACGCACCAAAATCGCGCAGATGCACTTCTGTGGCGAGGGGGCTTGTCCCCCGTTGGGCTGCGTAGCGGCCCTAAATCAGGCACTGAGGTCTGCCTGAAGCACGCGATGCCCCTTCCAGGGCTGCTGCGCAGCCCAACGGGGGACAAGCCCCCTCGCCACAAAGGGCCGTCTCACCAGAGGAGAACGGTACTTCCCGCACATGAAAAAAATTTTGTCCTACAAAAATCTCCTACAGACCCCACGGGCTCTAGGATCTGTCCTAGACTCATGACCGATGGGTCCGATTCAAAACAAAAACCCCGCAAAAAATCGAAACTTTCCAACTCTGCCGTAGGTCAGGTTTAAGGTAAGGCGAGCGATGACGGTTCACACCGAACGCCCGTCCATCCACTCAATTCAAGACTCCAGCACAACTGGCATAAGGCTTGCCAGTCTGTGTAGCGCTTGTGCGCCTGGCCGCAGGATGCGGTCAACCTTTGCTGATTGCCATATGCCATCAGCCGACCAACACATGGGAGAGAACTATGATCAGTGCCGCTGTAGATACTCAGGGAGAGCGTTTTAGTCAGCCGGTTGGCGGGCCGACCTCTTTGGTTGACCTTCCAAACACGCTGCGGCCGGTTCAAAGTCGTAATCCCAATCGCAAGAAAGTGCTGTTTGTCACTTCCGAAATTGCCGACCTGGTGAAAACCGGCGGCCTGGGTGATGTGTCCGCCGCCCTGCCCCGCGCCATGGCGCACCTGCACGATGTGCGCGTGCTGATCCCCGGCTACCCGCAGGTGCTGGAAAGCGACAACCCCATCCATATCATCGGTGAGCTGGGCGGCCACGCTGCGCTGCCGCCGTGCAAGATCGGGCGCATGGACCTCAAGGATGGCCTGGTCATCTACGTGCTGATCTGCCCCGAACTGTATGAGCGCGAAGGCACGCCCTATGGCGCCAACAACGGCCGTGACTGGCCCGACAACCATATCCGCTTCGCCCGCCTGGGCCTGGCCGCCGCCGATATTGCCGCCAACCTGGCGCAAATCCACTGGTGCCCGGACCTGGTGCACGCCCATGACTGGCCCGCCGGCCTGGCGCCGGCCTATATGCACTGGCGTGGGTCACGTACCCCGACGCTGTTCACCATTCATAACCTCGCCTACCAAGGCGTGGTCAGCCTGGCCTCGTGCCCTGAGCTGGGGATTCCCGAACACGCCTTGCAACAGGAAGGCATGGAGTTCTACGGCAAGCTGTCGTTCCTCAAGGCCGGCATGGCGTATTCCAGCCATATCACCACGGTCAGCGCCACGTACGCCCAGGAAATCACCACCCCCGAATTCGGCTGCGGTCTGGATGGCTTCCTCGCCAGCAAGACCCAGCAAGGCTTGCTCAGCGGTATTCCCAACGGCATTGATGAAAGCTGGGAATCGTCTACCGACCCGCACCTGACTCACCCCTTCAACATCGGTGACTGGGAAGGCAAGGCACAGAACGCCGCCCATGTACGCAACCTGTTCGGCCTGGACGACTCCACCGGCCCGCTGTTCGCCGTGGTGTCACGACTGGTCTACCAGAAAGGCCTGGACCTGACCGAAGCGGTCTCCAGTTTTATTGTCGAGAACGGCGGCCAGATCGCGATCATCGGTCGCGGCGAGCCGGAAGAAGAGCAAGCCATGCGTGCCCTGGCCCTGCGCTTTCCCGGCCAGATCGGCGTGCGCATCGGCTTCAACGAGACCGACGCCCGGCGCATGTTCGCCGGCAGCGACTTCCTGTTGATGCCATCCCGTTACGAACCCTGCGGCCTGAGCCAGATGTACGCCCAGCGCTTCGGCTCGTTGCCGGTCGCCCGCAACACCGGCGGCCTGGCCGACACCATCGAGAATGGCGTCACCGGTTTCTTGTTCAACGAATCCACTGTCGAAAGCTATAAAGCGGCCCTGAGCCGCGCATTCAAGGTTTTCGCCTTCCCAGGCTTGCTCAACGCCATGCGTTGCCGGGCTATGGCCGCACCGTTCAACTGGTGCCAGGCAGTGGAACCCTATGCCGAACTTTATGAGCAACTGGTAGCGAAAGCGCTGGGAAGATCGGGGAAACAGTAAAAAAGAGGTCTTCATAGATGCCGTCAAGGACTCTGGAAACCTGGCCCCACGGCGCGATCATGCTGGATGCGGAACACACCCGTTTCGCCTTGTGGGCGCCAGACGCGTTTTATGTCAGCGTTGAATTTGAAGAAGGTAAATCGGTCGCGATGCTGCCCCAGGCCGATGGCTGGTTTGTGGTGCAGCTGCAATGCCCACCGGGGACACGCTACCGCTACAACATCGACGGCGAACAGGACGTTCCCGACCCGGCTTCCCGGGCACAGGCCACGGACGTTCACGGCTTCAGCGTGGTGGTCGACCCCCTGGCCTATCAGTGGCGCCAAAGCCACTGGCAAGGCCGGCCCTGGCACGAAGCGGTGATCTACGAGTTGCACGTGGGCGTACTGGGGGGCTACGCCGAGGTCGAAAAACAACTGCCGCGCCTCGCCGAACTGGGCGTCACCGCCATTGAGCTGATGCCCATCGCGCAATTCCCCGGTGAACGCAACTGGGGCTACGACGGCGTCCTGCCCTACGCCCCCCAATCCTCCTACGGTTCGCCCGAGCAACTGAAACAGTTGATCGACAGCGCGCACCACCATGGCCTCGCGGTGATTCTTGACGTGGTCTACAACCACTTCGGCCCCGACGGCAACTACCTCGGCACCTACGCCAAAGGCTTCTTTCGCGAAGACGTGCACACACCCTGGGGCGCCGGCATCGATTTTGATCGCCGTGAGGTCCGCGACTTCTTCATCGACAACGCGCTGATGTGGCTGCTGGAATACCGCTTCGACGGCCTGCGCCTGGACGCCGTGCACGCCATCAACGATCCCGAGTTTCTTGAGGAACTGGCGCAAAAAGTACGCCAGCAAGTCGACACCGGCCGCCATGTGTGGCTGGTGCTGGAAAACGAATTCAACCAGGCCAGCCTGCTGGAGCGCGGTTTCGATGCGCAGTGGAACGATGACGGCCATAACGCCCTGCACGTGCTGCTCACCGGCGAAACCGACGCCTACTACATCGACTTCGCCGAAGACCCCACCAGCAAACTGGCCCGCTGCCTGAGTGAAGGCTTCATCTACCAAGGCCACACCACGCGCCATGGCCACGCACGGGGCGAACCCAGCGGCCACCTGCCACCCAGTGCTTTTGTGCTGTTCCTGCAGAACCACGACCAGATCGGCAACCGCGCCCTGGGCGAACGCCTGCATCAACTGTGTTCGCCTCAGGCCCTGAGCGCCGCGACGACCCTGTTGCTGATGTCGCCGATGATCCCGCTGATGTTCATGGGCGACGAAGTCAACGCAGAAGAACCGTTCCTGTTCTTCACCGATCACCACGGCGAACTGGCCGAGGCGGTACGCGAAGGCCGGCGCAACGAGTTTGCCGACTTTGCCGCGTTCAGCGACCCTGAACGCCGCGAACGAATTCCCGACCCCAATTCCCTGCAAACCTTCCGCCGCTCGGCGCCCGCCCTCGCCGACTGCGGCGACTCGCAGCTCTACCGCCAGCTACTGAGCCTGCGCCACCAACACATCGTGCCGCACCTGCCGGGCAGCGTCGCCCTGGGCGCGCAAGTGCTGGCGGTGGGCGCGGTCACGGCGCGCTGGCGCCTGGGCAATGGCAGCCTGCTGCAGATCGACCTCAACCTGAGCGCCGATTCTCTGAACTACCCGGCCGCCGAGCACCTCCTATTTGTGACGCAGGCCAGCGGGGCCGAACAATTGGCCCCCTTCAGCGCCCGCGTCAGCCTCACCCATTCCCCTGTTGGAGAGCACCCTTGAGCGACGCGCAATTGGAAATACTCGCCAGCCGAGCGGGCCTGGCCGTCGATTGGATCGACGCGAATGGCCGCCCGCAACATGTCAAAGCCGACGCCCTGCGCGCCGTGCTCAAAGGCCTGGGCCACCCGGCCGACAGCGACGCCGAGATCGAAGCCAGCCTGCAAGACCTGGAGCGCGTGCAGCAAGACAAGCACCTGCCGCCCCTGATGACCGTCGACAGCGGCGCGGGCCTCGACCTGGCACGCTACTTCGCCCCCGGTACGCCGTGCCAGATTCACCTCGAAGACGACAGCGTGCTGGACCTGCGCCTGGACGATAATGCGGTGTTGTCCGGATCGATCCCGGTGGGCTACCAACAGGTGCATATCGCCGACCAGCATTTCACCCTGGCCGTGGCACCGACTCATTGCTACACCGTCGCTGAAGCGGTCGACACCGAAACCGCCCGCGCCTGGGGCCTGAGCGCCCAACTGTATTCCCTGCGACGCAGTGGCGACGGAGGCTTTGGCGACACTCAGGCCCTGGAGCAACTGGCCCGATCTGCTGCCGAACGCGGCGCCGATGCCCTGGCCATCAGCCCGATGCACGCGATGTTCAGCGCCGACACCGAACGCTTCAGCCCGTATTCCCCGTCCAGCCGCCTGTTCCTCAACAGCTTGTACGCCTCCCCCGGCTGCATCCTTGGCGAACGTGCGGTGCAAATCGCCATCGAAGCCAGCGGACTGGCCGACGAGCTGCATGACCTTGAGCAGCAATCGCTGATCGATTGGCCGGC
Organism: Pseudomonas sp. LBUM1641; assembly: GCF_059716235.1. Classification (NCBI taxonomy): domain Bacteria; kingdom Pseudomonadati; phylum Pseudomonadota; class Gammaproteobacteria; order Pseudomonadales; family Pseudomonadaceae; genus Pseudomonas; species Pseudomonas sp. LBUM1641. The sequence goes on along the minus strand of NZ_CP166815.1, from coordinate 3,125,494 downwards.
CGCTGCCAAAGCCAAGCAGCGCCTGTTGCGCACCCTGTATCAAGACTTCCGCCGGGGCGACCACCCGCAACACGCCGACTTCCTGAGTTTCCGCCAGGCTGGCGGTGAAGCCCTGGAAAACCACTGCCGCTTCGAAGCCGTGCAGGCCGAACGTGCGGCCAGCGGCGAGAGCCTCGACTGGCGTCACTGGCCCGAGGACTGGCAAAGCCCGCAAAGCCCGGCGCTGGTGCAATTTGCCGAAGCCAATCGGGATGAAATCGGCTTCTACGCCTTCAGCCAATGGTTGATCGCCCGTTGCCTGGAGCGCGCACAACAAGCGGCGCGCGGCAGCGGCATGGGCGTCGGGTTGATCGCCGACCTGGCCGTAGGCGCCGACGGCGGCGGTAGCCAGGCGTGGAGCCGTCAGGATGAACTGCTGGCGGAACTCACGGTGGGTGCGCCACCGGACATCCTTAACCGCGCAGGCCAGGGCTGGGGCATTTCCGCGTTCTCTCCCGAAGGCCTCAAGCGCAATGGCTTTCGCGCCTTTATCGAAATGCTGCGGGCAAACTTCGCCCATGCCGGCGGCTTGCGTATCGACCATGTGATGGGCCTGCAACGCCTGTGGGTGATCCCGATGGATGCCTCACCGCGTGAAGGTGCATACCTGTATTACCCGGTGGACGACATGCTGCGCTTATTGGCGCTGGAGTCGAGCCGCCATCAGGCGATCGTCCTCGGTGAAGACCTCGGCACCGTACCCGACGGCCTGCGGGAAAAACTGATCGCCCGCTCGATCCTTGGCATGCGCGTGCTGCTGTTCGAGCAAGGCCACGACGGCCAGTTCAAGCCGATTCTGGATTGGCCGGACAACGCGCTGGCCACCACTAGCACCCACGATTTACCGACCCTGAACGGCTGGTGGCACAGCCGCGATATCGACTGGAATATCCAGTTGGGCCTGATCGATGCTCCCACCGTCGAACAATGGAGCGACCACCGCCTGCGGGAACGCCAGGCGCTGCGCCAGGCCTTGAGCCAGGACCCGCAGAACTTCACCGATGAAGTGCGCAACGAAACCGATCATGTCATCGACGCCAGCGTGCGCTACCTGGGCCACACACGGGCACCGTTGGTATTGCTGCCGCTGGAGGATGCCCTGGGGGTTGAAGAGCAATCCAACCTGCCCGGCACCACCGATACTCATCCGAATTGGCGGCGCCGACTGCCGGGCGACGCGGCTACTCTGCTCGACGATGAAAACGCCGCCCGCCGCCTTGAGCTGCTGGCCGTAGCGCGCATCCAGGCCCACGAGCGTGACCGATGAAGCCATTGACGCTACGGGCCACCCAGCGCCTGCAATTTCATAAGGGCTTCACCCTCGACGACGCCGTGCCCCTGGTGCCGTACTTCGCCGAGCTGGGCATCAGCCACCTTTATGCTTCACCGCTGCTGAGCGCCCGTGCCGGTTCCATGCACGGCTATGACGTGGTCGATCCCACCACCGTCAATCCCGAGCTGGGCGGCGAACCCGCACTGCGTCGCCTGGTAGCTGCACTGCGCGAACACGAGATGGGATTGATCCTCGACATCGTCTCCAACCACATGGCCGTCGGCGGCGCCGATAACCTCTGGTGGCTTGACCTGCTGGAATGGGGCCGCCTGAGTCCCTACAGCGAGTTCTTCGACATTCAATGGCACTCGCCAGACCCGCTGCTCAAGGGTCAACTGCTGATGCCGTTCCTTGGCAGCGACTACGGCGAAGCCTTGCAAACCGGCGCTCTGCCCCTGCGTTTCGACCCGCAGCACGGCAGCTTCTACGTCGAGCACTACGAACATCGCTTCCCGATTTGCCCACGAGATTACGGCGAACTGCTGCCGATCAAGACGCTGGCCGATCGCTTCAGCGGCCTGGCCTACCAGCCAGACGCCTACCCCCAGGCCGCCACGCTGAAACAGCAGTTGGTCGAAGCTGCCCGTGATCCGGAAACCCTGAAGGCCATCGAAGACAACCTCAGCCTCTACGACGCGCGCCAGCCTGAAGGCTTTGCCCGCCTGCACAACCTGCTGGAACAACAAAGCTATCGCCTGGCCAGCTGGCGCACGGCGGCGGACGATATCAACTGGCGGCGGTTCTTCGACGTCAACGAGCTGGGCGGCCTGCGGGTTGAACGCAGCGCGGTGTTCGAGGCCACCCATGGCAAGATCTTCCAGCTGATCAGCGAAGGCCTGATCGACGGCCTGCGTATCGACCATATCGACGGCCTCGCCGACCCTCGCGGTTACTGCCGCAAATTACGCCGCCGCGTGGATTCCCTGGCCGGTGGGCGGCACTTGCCGATCTTCGTCGAGAAGATCCTCGGCGAAGGCGAAACCCTGCGTGAAGACTGGCAAGTGGACGGCACCACCGGCTACGAATTCATGAACCAGCTGTCGTTGCTGCAACACGACCCGGATGGCTTCGAGCCCCTGGCCGAGTTGTGGACGCGCCACACCGAACGCCCCTCTTCGTTTATCGAAGAAGCGTGGCTGGCTCGCCAGCAGATACTCAACGGCTCCCTGGCCGGCGACTTCGAAAGCGTGGCCCAGGCCCTGCTGCAAGTGGCCCGGGACGATGTGATGAGCCGCGACCTGACCCTCGGTGCGATTCGCCGGGCATTGCAGGAACTGATCGTGCACTTCCCGGTGTACCGCACCTACATCAGCGCCCGGGGCCGCAGCGAACTGGACGACGTATTTTTCCTGCAAGCCCTGGCGGGTGCGCGCAGCACCTTGAGCGAAGGCGACTGGCCGGTGCTCGACTACCTGGAAAAATGGCTCGGCGGCCAACCCTGGCGTGACCGCCCATTGGGCCGCGAACGCAAGATGCTCAAGCATGCCTGCGTGCGCTTCCAGCAACTGACCTCACCGGCGGCCGCCAAGGCCGTGGAAGACACTGCGTTCTATCGCTCGGGCGTGTTGCTGTCGCGCAATGACGTGGGCTTCAGCACCGAGCAATTCAGCGCACCGCTGGAGGACTTCCACGCCGTCAACCAGCAGCGCCTGGGCACCTTCCCCGACAACCTGCTGGCCACCGCGACCCACGACCACAAGCGCGGCGAAGACACCCGTGCACGCCTGGCGGTGCTCAGCGAATGCGCCGAGTGGTATGCCGAACAGGTGGAGCAATGGCGCACCCTCGCCGCCCGCTTGCGCAGCGATGCCAACACTCCATCAGCCGGTGACGAGTTGATCCTCTATCAGGTGCTGCTCGGCAGTTGGCCGCTGGACCTGCATCGCGATGATGCCGAGGGCCTGGCGGACTATCATCAGCGCCTCTGGCAGTGGCAACAAAAAGCCCTGCGCGAGGCCAAGCTGCAAAGCAGCTGGAGCGCGCCTAACGAGCTGTATGAACAAGGTGTCGAAGCGTTCCTGTCACGGCTGCTGCTGGAAGACTCCGGCAAGGCTCTGCGCGACGCCATCGGCGCAGCCGCCCAGGCCATCGCCCCGGCGGGCGCGGTCAACGGGCTGGCGCAATCCTTGCTTCGCCTCACCGTGCCGGGCGTGCCGGATCTGTATCAGGGCGATGAGTTCTGGGACTTCACTCTGGTAGACCCTGATAACCGCCGGCCGGTGGATTTTCACGCGCGAGAACAGGGGTTGCACACGCCGCCGGACATCGGCGAGCTGATGTTCAACTGGCATGACGGGCGCATAAAACAGGCGTTGATCGGCCAGGTCCTGGCGCTGCGCAAGACGTATCCGCAGCTGTTTCGCCAAGGCACTTACGAACCTCTGGAAGTGGTGGGCGAGCACGCCGAACGGGTGGTCGCTTTCTACCGTGAATACCAGGGTAAACAGCTACTGGTGGTGGTGCCCCGCTGGCCTCACCGGCTGCTTGAAAACGGTGTGCATCCGCTGATCAACGCGCAGATTTGGGGCGATACCCGGGTCCGTTTACCGTTCGCCGCACCAACCCAAAATTGGAAGGGACTTTTCCGAACAGGCGCAGTCACACCAAACAAGGAGCTCATGATCAGCGCTGCCCTGGGGGATTTCCCGGTCAATGTCTTTATCAATCCTGATGATCAAGAAAGCTGAAAATTTTCTGTGAGGAGCATTGCGATGAGTACTGAAGACAAACGCATACGCGAACTGGCGCATCAGATCTGGGAGTCGGAAGGCAAACCCCACGGCGAGGACGCGCGACACTGGGAGATGGCGCGCAAACTGGCGGAAGCCGAAGCGTTGACGCCATCCAAATCGCCCAAGGCTGCCGCCAAGGCCAAGCCTAAAGCCAAGCCGGCAGCGGCAGCAGCCAAACCGGCAGCCAAGCCAAGCGCAGTGCCTGCGGCGAAAAAGCCTGCTGCGAAGAAGCCCAAGGCGCCCTGACCCGAAGATCCTCCTGCGCGTGCGCCCGCACCGCAGGAGGCCAACCAACCCACGATATTTAACTGGCTTAACGCCAGAAAGGCCTCGTTCGGCCTGGAAAAACTACTTGCAGGAGCACTTCCATGAGCAAACCCAACAAGCCCAAATCGACGCCGGAAAACGAGCCGTCGCGGATTCGTGAAGGTTTGCCCTTCCCCCTCGGCGCGACCTGGGACGGTCTTGGGGTTAACTTTGCGCTGTTCTCGGCCAACGCCACCAAAGTCGAACTGTGCATTTTCGATGACAGCGGCGAAGTTGAGCTAGAGCGTATCGAACTCCCCGAATACACCGACGAGACCTTTCACGGCTACCTGCCCGACGCCCATCCAGGGCTGATCTACGGCTATCGCGTGTATGGTCCGTATGACCCGGCCAACGGTCATCGCTTCAACCACAACAAATTGCTGATCGACCCCTATGCCAAGCAGTTGGTGGGCGAACTCAAATGGTCGGAAGCACTGTTTGGCTACACCATCGGCCACCCCGACGCCGACCTCAGTTTCGACGAACGCGACAGCGCGCCCTTCGTGCCCAAGTGCAAAGTCATCGACCCGGCCCACACCTGGGGCAATGACCAGCCGGTACGCACGCCGTGGGACCGCACGATCATTTATGAAACCCATTTGCGCGGCATCACCATGCGCCACCCTTCGGTGCCTGAAGAAGTGCGCGGTACCTGCGCCGGGCTGATGGTTGACGATGTGCTCAAGCACATTCGCCAGTTGGGTGTGTCGTCGGTGGAACTGCTGCCGGTGCACGCCTTCGTCAACGACCAGCACCTGCTGCAAAAAGGCATGACCAACTACTGGGGCTACAACAGCATTGCGTTCTTTGCCCCAGACCCGCGCTACCTGGCCAGCGGCAAGATCGCCGAATTCAAGGAGATGGTTGCGCACCTGCATGAAGCCAAGCTGGAAGTGATCCTGGACGTGGTCTACAACCACACCGCCGAAGGCAACGAGCAAGGCCCGACCCTGTCCATGCGCGGCATCGACAACGCCTCGTACTACCGCCTGATGCCCGATGACAAGCGCTTCTACATCAACGATTCCGGCACCGGCAACACCCTCGACCTGAGCCACCCGTGTGTGCTGCAGATGGTCACGGACTCGTTGCGCTACTGGGCCACCGAGATGCACGTCGACGGTTTCCGCTTCGACCTGGCAACCATCCTCGGCCGCTACCGCGACGGTTTCGACGAGCGCCACAGTTTCCTCGTGGCCTGCCGCCAGGACCCGGTGCTGCGCCAGGTGAAAATGATTGCCGAGCCGTGGGACTGCGGCCCAGGTGGTTATCAGGTCGGCGGTTTCCCGCCGGGCTGGGTGGAATGGAACGACCGCTTCCGCGATACCGTGCGCTCGTTCTGGAAAGGCGACGACGGCCAACTGGCGGACTTCGCCGGGCGCATGACGGCCTCGGGCGAAATGTTCAACCAGCGGGGTCGCCGGCCGTACAGCTCGGTGAACTTCATCACCGCCCACGACGGTTTCACCCTGCACGACCTGGTGTCCTACAACGACAAGCACAACGAGGCCAACGACGAGAACAACCAGGACGGCAGCAACAACAACCTGTCGTGGAACCACGGTGTCGAAGGCCCCACCGACGACCCGGAAATCAACGCACTGCGCCTGCGCCAGATGCGTAACTTCTTTGCCACTCTGCTGCTGGCCCAGGGCACGCCAATGCTGGTGGCCGGTGATGAGTTCGCCCGCACCCAGCACGGCAATAACAACGCCTACTGCCAGGACAGCGAGATCGGCTGGATCAACTGGGAACTGGATGAAGACGGCAAGGCCCTGCTTAAGTTCGTCAAGCGCCTGATCAAGCTGCGCCTGGCGTACCCGATCCTGCGTCGCGGACGCTTCCTGGTGGGCGACTACAACGAAGACATCGGCGTGAAGGACGTCACTTGGCTCGCGCCAAGTGGTGATGAAATGACCATCGAGCAATGGCAAGACAGCCACGGCCGCTGCCTCGGCATGCTGATGGATGGCCGCGCCCAGGAAACCGGGATTCGCCGCCCGGGGGCCGATGCCACCTTGTTGCTGGTGGTCAACGCCCACCACGACATGGTCAATTTTCGCCTGCCACCGGTGCCGGATGGCGGCTTCTGGACGTGCATGCTCGACACCAACCAGCCAGCGGTGCGGGGCCAGGAGCGCTTCGATTTCGATCACGAATACGCTGTCACCGGGCGTTCACTGTTGCTGTTTGAATTGCAGCATGAGGACGAGGTGTGACATGGCCTTGCATGAATTTCTTCGCGGCTACCGGGATTACCCGGACACCCAGGCCCTTGGCGCTGCGCTGAGGGCTTTGGTGGAGGAAGGCCTGGACCAACTGCCCTTGCCGGGCAGCGGGCAAACTCTGGAACGCTTCAGCCGGCTGGCGCAAGTCGCCGGCCATGACCTGCGGCTGTGCAAATTGTTTGAAGGCCACACTGACGCCCTGGCGATCATCGCTGAACTCGACAGCCCCTTGCCGCCTGTTGGCAGTACGTGGGGCATGTGGGCCGCCGAGCCGCCAACCGCGAAGGTGCGGATCCGGCGTGACGGCCAGCGTGTGCGGCTGGAGGGCCGCAAGGCTTGGTGCTCGGGTGCCGCGGTGGTCAGCCACGGGTTACTAACGGCGTGGGACGAAGAGGATCGCCAGCAACTGGTTGCGGTGGAAATGCACCAGCCGGGCGTGACGGTCACCGATGACGGCTGGGCCGCCGTGGGCATGGCGGAGACCGGCAGTGTTGAAGTGCTGTTCAGCGACGCCGTTGGCCTGGCGATCGGCAAGCCTGGAGACTACCTGGCTCGCCCGGGCTTCTGGCAAGGCGGCATCGGGATCGCCGCCTGCTGGTACGGCGCGGCACAACGCCTGGCCGAGGCTTTGCGCGAGCAGTGCGCAAAACGCCCGGAACCCCACGCCCTGGCTCACCTTGGCAGCGTCGACAGCGCCTTGCACAGTGCGGCCTGTGTGCTGCGCGACAGCGCCAACCACATCGACCGGCAGCCCAAGGCTGATGCTCGGCTATTGGCACAACAGGCACGGGCCTGCATCGAAGAAACCGTCGACCAGGTGATTCACCATGTCGGCCGAGCATTGGGCGCCGGGCCGTATTGCAAGGACCCGCATTTTGCTCAGTTGATGGCCGACTTGCCGGTGTACCTGCGGCAAAGTCACGCCGAACGCGACCTGGCCGCCCTTGGTCAACAAGTCGCCGAAGCGCGCCCAGGGAGATGGGAACTATGAAGATCAATCCAATCGTCGGCCAGGGCACGCCCTTGCACCTGTGGCAAAGCTCCTCGCGTCTGGCCGAGCTGCCTTGCGTGGACATAGCCGACCTGGTGCCTGAGGGCAGCCGCGCCGTGATCATCGCCCCGCATCCGGACGACGAAGTCCTTGGCTGCGGCGGCCTGTTGCAAGGCCTTGCCGCGCTGGACCGGCCCATCCTGCTGATCTCCGTCACCGATGGCAGCGCCAGTCATCCCGGCTCACGCCGCTGGCCGGTGGAACGCCTGAGCGTGGTGCGGCCGCAAGAGTCGGCGCAGGCCCTGCACCGACTGGGGCTGCCATTACACAGCCTGAAATGGCTACGGGCCGGGTTTAGCGACAGTCAGGTCGCGGCGGGTGAAGAAGACCTGAGCCGCTTCATCGAACGCTACCTCAAGCCCGGCGACGTGGTCTTCACCACCTGGCGCGAAGACGGCCATTGCGACCACGAGGCCGTGGGCCGCGCCAGTGCCAAGGCGACCCGGGCCGTGGGCGCAACCTTGCTGGAACTGCCCGTGTGGACCTGGCACTGGGCAACCCCGGAAGACAGCCAGGTGCCCTGGGATCGCGCTCGCAAAATTCTCCTGACGCCTGAAGCCGTGGCCCGTAAACGGCACGCAATCCATGCGTTCGCCAGCCAGTTGGAGGGCGACCCGCAGATCGGCCTGCCGCCGGTGCTCGCACCTTATGTGCTGGAGCGCCTGTTGCAACCCTTTGAAGTGGTGTTTGTATGAGCGTCGCCACCCCCTACTTCGATGAGCTGTTTGCCGGCAACGACGACCCTTGGGCCTTTCGCCAACGCTGGTACGAGCGGCGCAAGCGGGCCCTGACCCTGGCCCTGCTGACCCGGCCCCGCTACGCCTCGATTTTCGAGCCTGGCTGCGCCAACGGGGAGCTGAGCTTCGAGCTGGCCCCGCGCTGTGACCGCCTGCTGTGCTGTGACACGGCGCAAGCGGCGGTCAGCCTGGCACAGGCGCGGCTGCGCGGCTTCAGCCACGCCACCGTGCAGCAGAGCCGCCTGCCGGAGCAATGGCCCAGCGAGACCTTCGAGCTGATCGTGCTCAGCGAGCTGTGTTACTACCTGGATCCGAAGGACTTTGACGGGCTGATCGATCGCGCCCTGGCCTGCCTGACGCCTGACGGACAAATCCTCGCCTGCCATTGGCGCCCGCCCATCGACGGTTGCCCGCAGACAGCCGAACAGGTGCACGCGCGCCTGGCCCAACGACTGGGCATGCCACACCTGGTGCAGCATCACGAGAGCGATTTTCTACTGGACCTGTGGAGCCGGGACGGCACTACGGTCGCCACCTTGGAGGGACTGCGATGATCGGCATCCTGATACCCGTGCACAACGAAGAAAAACTGCTGCCTGAATGCCTGAAAGCCGCGATGGTCGCGGCCAGTCATCCAGGTCTGCTGGGTGAAGAGGTGCAGATTCTCGCGGTGCTCGACAGTTGCAGCGATCGCAGCGCGATGATCGCCCGCGAGTACCAGGTACAAACCCTGGAAGTGCAGGCGCGTAACGTGGGCCACGTGCGCGGCGTGGGTGCGCGGCATTTGCTCAACAATGGCGCGCGCTGGATTTCCTGCACCGACGCCGATAGTCGCGTGGCCCCCGACTGGCTGGTGGCGCAACTGGCCTTGGGTGTGGATGCGGTATGTGGAACGGTGACGGTGGATGCCTGGAGCGAAGGCTTCGACCCGGCGGCGCAAATTCGCTATCACCAGGCCTATGAGGCCCGGGACGGGCATCGGCATATCCACGGTGCCAACCTGGGAATCAGCGCGGGTGCGTACGTGCGGGCCGGCGGTTTCGAGCCGTTGCCCTGCCATGAAGACGTGGAGTTGGTACGCCAACTGGAGCGCTGCGGGGCTTCCATTGCCTGGAGCCACTCGCCCCAGGTGATTACCAGCGCCCGCCTGGATTGCCGCGCACAGGGCGGCTTCGGTGACTACCTGAAGAGCCTGATGCAAGCCTCCTGAAAAAATTGCGACACTCGGCGGTGTTAAAGCGACGATTCATAACTATCATCACTATTCCTTGCACGGCAATCCAGGGTTGGAACGCCGTCGCGCCGCGAGCGTGCATTGGATGACGCTCGCGAACCACAAGAGCCGTCCCGTCAACGGGGTACGGCCTGCACCACCGATGAACAAGGACGTGACACTCATGAAGCCTGCACTGTTAAGTGACAACCGCCGGGGCCCCGCGCAAATCTGGAACAGCGCCCCGCAACTCGCGCAAATCCCTGCCATCAATCCCGCAACCCTGGTACCTGCCGGCGCTCGCGTGGTGGTCATCGCCCCGCATCCCGGCGACGAAGTGATCGCCTGTGGCGGTCTGCTGCAATTGCTCAGCACCCTTGAATATCCTCTGCAACTGATCTCGATTACCGACGGCAGCGCCAGCCACCCGGGGTCCAGCGTGTGGCCGGCCAAACGCTTGAGCGTGGTGCGGCCCCAGGAAAGTGTGGAAGCCCTGCGCCGCCTGGGGGTGCCCCTGCACAGCCTGAAATGGATTCGCGGCGGCTTTGCCGACAACGCCCTGGCGGCGCGGGAACAGCAGATGAGCCAGTTCATCGCGCGCTACCTGCAACCCGGCGACGTGGTGTTCACGACCTGGCGCAATGACGGCAATGACGACCATGACGCCGTCGGCCGCGCCGCTGCCAAAGCCTGTGCGCTCAAAGGCGTGCACCTGAATGAACTGCCGATCTGGGCCTGGCATTGGCCCGCGCGAGAGACCGCCGCAATCCCCTGGCAGCGCGCGCGCAAAGTCCGGCTCGACACCTGGAGCGTCGCCCGCAAGCTGCATGCTGCCCATGCCTATGCCAGCCAATTGGCGGGCGACCCGGAAATCGGCCTGGCGCCGAATCTGGCTCAAGTGCTGCTGGAGCGCATGCGTGAGCCGTATGAGATTGTATTTTTGTAGGCGCACCCACTCGTCTATACCTGTAATTTCTGACAGTAGCGAACGCTCTCTCTGTGTGGCTAGCTTGGAACACCGGCTTGCAGGGAGGGCGAATCATGAGCACACGGTTTTCATCAGTGACGTATCTGGGCGTCTGCAGCGTGACGACGCTGTTGCTCAATTGGCCCCTCCCCGCGCAAGCCGCCTGTACGCTGGTCATAACCGCTGGCGACGACACCACCCTTTGCCGCGATGGCAGCGCCGGCGCGCTGACGGATTTACAAGGAAGCAACGTCCTGGAGTTCCCCGTCGGCGGCACCGGCATCATTGTCGGTAACGTGACCTATGGCGCGGGTGATGATCGGGTCACGATGGATTCCGGCGCGATCAATGGCGCGATCAACCAAGGCGACGGAAGAAACATCTTCCAGCTGTTCAATGGCAATATTTCCGGCACGGTGACTCAAGGCGCGGGCAGTGATATTGCGCAAGTCAGCGGGGGCAGTGCCGGTGCAATCTCCCAGGGTGATGGGGTTGACCAGTACTTCCAGAGCGGTGGCACCGTCGCCTCACTGGCTCAGGGCGACGGTCATGACGAGTTCACCATGAGCAGCGGCAGGATTGTCGGCGCCTTTGAAGATGGCGATGTAGCGCTGATGACCGGTGGCAGCATCGGACGGGTCGACATGAAGCTCGACAACAACCTGTTCGACCTGAGGGGTGGAGAAATCTTTGGCAATCTGGTTACCGGCTTCGGAAACGATACCCTCCTGGTTTCCGGAGGAACCGTCGGTGGCAACATCAGTGTCAGCGGCGGCAACGACATCATCAAAGTCAGCGGCGGCGAGATAGGTGGGCAGATCCTCGCCAGTTTTGGCGACGATGAGTTCACTTGGGAGGGCGGTGGCCTGATCCACAAGGAAATCCTCATGGGCGACGGTGCTGACAAGGGTTTCCTGCTCAACCTGACAGACACCACCCTGGCCTCTACACCGCGGCTGGACGGTGGTTTGGGTAATGACACCCTGACCTTCGACAATACCCAATCCGCCACGCCAACCCGCTATATCAATTGGGAAACGGTCAACCTGGACAACAATTCGCGCCTGACCCTGGGTGGCGACTTCAAGCTCGGTGACAGCGCTACGGCCACCGGCACGATGAACATTTTTGGCAGCGCCGCCCTCCAGGTGACCCAAGGCAGCATCAGCCCCTTCACGGGCGGGCAACAAGCCACCCTGAACAACGGTGGCCTGATCGACATGACCACCGGCAGTTCCAGCGCGACCGATAGCCTGACCGTCAACGGCAACTACACCGGCAATGGCGGCGAACTGGCGCTGCAATCGGTGCTCGGCGCCGACGGTTCGGCCAGTGACAAGCTGGTAGTCAGCCAGGGCACGCTGCAAGGCGGCACCACCGTCACGGTCACCAACCTTGCCGGCCCCGGCGCCATTACCCTGCAAAACGGCATTCAGGTGGTTGAGGCGCTTAACGGTGCCACGAGCAGCGACCTGGCGTTTACCCTGCGCGGTGGTGCCGTTTCCGCAGGCGCCTACGAGTACTACCTGTTCAAAGGTGGCGTGACGCCGGGCACCGGGCAAAACTGGTTCCTGCGGTCCGCGGTGGTGGCGCCGCCGCTGCCCAACCCTGGCGACCCTGAGGATCCTGACGACCCAGTGGGCATCCTCCCCCCCGTCCCCGCCGATGGCACACCAGACCTTCCGGGGATTTTCCCAGGCGAAGAACCGATACCGATCTATCGCCCGGAAGTCCCGGTGTACGCCGTGCTGTTTCCCGCCGTACAACAGATGGTCCAAGGCATGCTGGGCACCTACCACGAACGCATGGGTGACCAACGCCTGCAACGGCAACCTGGGGCTTTAGCGGCCGGTTGGGGCCGGGTGTATGGCAGTAGCACGCGGCAATCATTCGCCGGCACCGTCAGCCCATCGCTGAACAGCTCGATATCCGGTTTCCAGGTTGGCACTGACCTGTATGCCTGGACCGACGACGCTGGCCTGACCCAACGCTTCGGATTCTTTGTCGGCCACAGCCGCCTGAGGGGCAATGTGGCGGGATTCAATGGCGGTTTTCAAGGCAAGGACGCCGGCAACACCACCCTGCGCGGTGACAGTTTGGGCGCGTATTGGACGCTCATCGGCGCCAACCGCGCCTATATCGATTTCGTGCTGATGGGTACACGGTTCGATGGCCACAGTGAATCCGACCGGGGCCTCAAACTGCCGACCAAGGGCCACAACGTACTGGGGTCCGTGGAGGTGGGAATGCCGTTTGCGGTGTCTGAACACTGGGAGGTTGAGCCGCAGGCCCAGGTGATCGTCGATCGCAGCTATCTGGAGCGTCAGAACGACGGCATTTCAGATGTCTCATTCAGCGCCGACACTAACGTCGTCACCCGCCTTGGTATTCGTCTCAAGGGCAGCTACAGCGTGAGCGACATGCCCTTGCTGCCTTATGTGCGTACCAGCGTGTGGCACGCCAGCGCCGGGGATAACACCGTCACGTTCAATGACAGCACGGACATCAACACCGAACAAAAATCCACCACGCTGGACGTCAGCACCGGGGCGACGCTGCAGGTATCGAGCACGATCAGTGTGTATGGCGAGGTGGGGTACAACAGCAATCTGGATAGCAATCAGCTGAATGGGCGCAAGGGCACGATTGGCATAAGGGTCGACTTCTAACCTGTAGGAGCGAGCTTGCTCGCGAAAAACATCAAGACACCGCGCTCATCCAGATTAGCCGCGTTATCGTTAACGATCTTCGCGAGCAAGCTCGCTCCTACAAGAGGCTTGTCAGGCGTCCGGTCGCAGGATCAGCACGCCCAACGGCGGCAGGTTCAGCGACAGCGACAACGGCTGCCCATGCTTGGGCTCGTCCTCCGTAAACGCCCCGCCACCGTTGCCAAAGTTGGAACCGGCATAGGTGTCGGCATCGCTGTTGATCACTTCGCTCCAGCGCCCGGCGAATGGTACGCCGACCTTGTAGGCCTCGCGTGGTACCGGCGTGAAGTTGGCCACCACCAGCACCGGCCTGCCGTCCTTGCTCCAGCGCAGCCAGGCGTAGACGCTGTTGATCGCGTCGTCGCCGATCAGCCACTGGAAGCCCTGTGGCGCGTCGTCCTGGTCGTGCAGCGCAGGTTCTTCGCGGTACAGGCGGTTGAGGTCGCCCACCAGTTTCTGCACGCCCCGGTGTTCAGGGTATTGCAGCAGGTACCAGTCCAGTTGCTGATCGTGGTTCCACTCGCGCCATTGGCCGAACTCGCAGCCCATGAACAGCAGCTTCTTGCCCGGGTGCATCCACATGAAGCTCAGGTAAGCCCGCAGGTTGGCAAACTTCTGCCAGCGGTCGCCGGGCATCTTGTCGATCAGCGAGTGTTTGCCGTGCACCACTTCATCGTGGGAAATCGGCAGGATAAAACGCTCGGACCAGGCGTACACCAGGCCAAAACTCAGCTCGTTGTGATGGTGGGCGCGGTACACCGGGTCTTGCTGGATATAGTGCAGCGAATCGTGCATCCAGCCCATGTTCCATTTGTAGTTGAAACCCAGGCCGCCCTGTTGGGTCGGCTGGCTCACGCCGGGCCATGCGGTGGATTCCTCGGCGATCACCAGTGCGCCTGGGGCTTCCAGGGCGACCACGTCGTTGAGGTGACGCAGGAAGTCGATGGCTTCGAGGTTTTCACGACCGCCGTGGCGGTTCGGCACCCATTCACCGGCCTTGCGCGAATAGTCGCGATACAGCATCGACGCCACGGCATCCACCCGCAGACCGTCGATATGGAAGTGCTTGAGCCAGTGCAGCGCCGACGCCAGCATGAAGCCATGGACTTCGGTGCGCCCGAGGTTGTAGATCAGGGTGTCCCAATCCTGGTGGAAGCCTTCCAGCGGGTTGGCGTATTCGTACAGCGCGGTGCCGTCGAATTGCGCCAGGCCATGGGTGTCGGTGGGAAAATGCGCTGGCACCCAGTCGAGGATCACGCCGATGTCGGCCTGGTGGCAGGCATTGACGAAGTACGCGAAATCCTCCGGCGAGCCAAAACGCGCCGTGGGTGCAAATTGCGACAGCGCCTGATAGCCCCAGGAGCCGCCAAACGGGTGCTCCATGATCGGCATCAGTTCGATGTGCGTGAAGCCCAACTGCTGCACGTACGGAATCAAGCGCTCGGTCAGCTCGCGCCAACTGTATTGGCGCGACACTTCGCCGACTTCGTCCAGTTCGCACTGCCAGGAACCCGCATGCAACTCGTAGATCGACAGCGGAGCGCTGGGTTTTTGCCGCTCGCCGCGCGATTGCATCCAGTCATGGTCCTGCCAGTCGACTTGCAGCGGCGGAGCGACTTTGGAGGCCGTATCCGGCGGCATCTGCGTGGCCAGGGCCATGGGGTCGGCCTTGAGCGGCAGGATCCCGTGGGCACCCAGAATTTCGTACTTGTAAGCCGCGCCAGGTTGCAGGCCCGGGATGAAGATTTCCCAGACCCCGGACGGATGGCGCAGGCGCATCGGATGCCGGCGCCCGTCCCATATATTGAAGTCGCCCACCACCGATACTCGGCGGGCATTCGGTGCCCATACTGCGAAGCGCACACCCTGGACACCGTCGACGCTGGTCACTTGCGCGCCGAGGCAACTGCTCAGGTCACGATGATTACCTTCGGCGAACAGGTACAAATCCATCTCGCCCAGCAGCAACTGGCTGAAGCTGTAGGGGTCTTCGGTGATCTGTTCGCCACCGGCCCACTGGATCTTCAGCAGGTACGCCTGGCGGGTGCCGAAATGCCCGACAAACAAACCGGGCACCTGGGTCGCATCGAGGCTGCCGATGTGCTCGCCGCTGTCACGGGCCAGCACCTGGACACTCAAGGCTTCCGGCAGGAAGGCGCGAATGTACTGGCCGCCCTGTTCGTCATCGTGGGGCCCAAGGATCGAGAACGGGTCATGGTGCTCTGCGCGCACCAACGCTTCGATGTCCTTGGACGCTGGCATCACACTCAACTTTGGCTGCAGCGGTTCTTTGCTTGTAAAACTCATGACGACTCCCCACCGCGTGCAGTTTTCGATAATGGTTTCAGCCCGCTGAGCAGCCCGTGCAAACCTTGCAACGGCACCGGCAACCAGCTGGGACGATTCTCTGCTTCGTAGGCCACTTCGTACGCGGCCTTCTCCAGGCTGAACAACGCCAGCGCTGCGTCCTGGCCTTTGGCATCCTGCCAGTCATGGGCCAGTGTAGTCGTGGCAGCGTGATAGGCCTGGATAAATGCCTGCCTGGCTTCAAGCAAGTAGCGATCCGCGACCCGTTGCCGGGACGCATTGGCCTCAGGCGACTGATCGACGCCCTGTACATTCACCGCCATGGCCGCCGCGTAATCAAACGACCGTAGCACCCCGCTCACATCCTTGTACGGGCTGTGTTTGCCGCGACGTTCATGCAGCGGCCGCGCCGGTTCGCCCTCGAAGTCGATCAGGTAGGCATCACCTTTCACCACCAGTACCTGGCCCAGGTGCAGGTCGCCATGCACGCGAATGCGCAACCCGCCCACCGTGGCTTTGGCCAGGTCCTGAACGTGACTGGCGATGGCCTTTTTCTGATCCAGTAAAGCACTGACCAATGCCTGATCGGCAGGGTTCAACTTGGTTTGATGCTGCTTAAGCAACTGCAACGCGCGGTCGATTTGTGCGCCCACGTGCTTGGCCCAGCCCTGGCTGTCCTTGAGGGACGTAACTTCGGGCTTGAAGGCCTTGTTGGCGGTCGGTGCTGCCAGCACTTGATGCATTTCACCAAGGCGCTGGCCGAGCAAACCGGCAAAATCCGCCAGTTCACCGAGGGCGTTGTAGTGCTGTTCCTGCTCGGAGATGGCTTCGGCCAGTTCGTCGCGAATCGCCCGTTCCAGGTTGTTCTGAGTCCAGCCCCACGCGTCGCCCTGGTTGCTGAGGTAGCCTTGGGCAATCATCAGCAGGTTGTCCTGGCCGTCGGCGTCATGGCGAATCACCGAACCCAGCAGCGGCGAGATATGTTCGTAGCCGGCTTCGGTCAGGTAGGCGCCCATTTCCAGTTCCGGGTGAACCCCGGCGCTGACTTTACGAATCAACTTGAGCACCAGGCTGCCGCCCACCACCACTGAGCTGTTGGACTGTTCGGCGGCGAGGTAGCGCACTTCCGACTCGTCGTTCAATTCCAGTTTGGCCAACTGCGCCGTGGGCTCGAAGCGAATCTCGCCATCGGTGGAGTCGAGGACGGTTTTGGCCTGCAGGCCTTGGATCACGCCGCGGATATAGGTGTCGAGGCTGAAGGCATCGGTCACCAAGCCCACCTGACGCACTCGCCGCACACGGGCAAGCGCCAGTTGTTGCGGCAAGGCGCTGGTGAACTGGTCTTCGCCGAGGAAGCCGAACGGCAGTTGATAGCGGCTGACCTGCCCGGCACTGGTGACTTCGATTTCACTGAGCAACACCGGATGCTGCGGGTCGCCAAAGCGCACGCCGTAGGCGATGTGCACGGCATCGATTGCCGTGTCCTTGCTGGCAAACCAGCGGCGCTTGGGCAGCCACGCCGGCAAGGCATTTTGTTCCAGGGTGGCGCGGCACGGTGCTTCGAGCAGTTCTTCCATGCGTTTCTTCAGCACCAGGGTAGTGAAGTCCGGGATGCTTTGCGCCGGCTCCACGTGCCAGCTCGGCATCTGGTTTTCCGCCGCAAGCACGAACCAATAGAAGCCGTACGGTGCCAGGGTCAGCAGGAAATTCAGCTGGCCAATGGGCGGGAATGCATTGCCGCCGAGCATCTCCACCGGGACCATGCCAGCGAACGCTGAAAGATCGAGTTCGGCGGCCTGGGCGCTGCGGGAAACGTTGGCCACGCACAGGATGATTTCATTCTTGCCGTCCTCGCCCACGAATTCGCGGGTATACGCCAGGATGCGGCGGTTGGTGGGCGAGAGCATTTTCAGGCTGCCGCGACCGAAGGCCTTGGACTGTTTACGCACGGCCAACATGCGTCGGGTCCAGTTCAGCAACGAGTGCGGGTCTTGGGTCTGGGTTTCGACGTTGACCGACTGGTAGCCGTATTGCGGGTCCATGATCGGCGGCAATACCAAGCTGGCCGGGTCGGCGCGGGAGAAGCCGCCGTTGCGGTCGATGGACCATTGCATCGGCGTGCGCACGCCGTCGCGGTCGCCGAGGTAGATGTTGTCGCCCATGCCGATTTCATCGCCGTAGTACAGGGTCGGCGTGCCAGGCATCGACAACAGCAGGCTGTTGAGCAACTCGATGCGGCGGCGGTCACGCTCCATCAACGGCGCCAGGCGCCGGCGAATCCCCAGGTTGATGCGCGCACGGCGGTCGGCGGCGTAGTAGTTCCAGAGGTAGTCGCGCTCTTTGTCGGTGACCATTTCCAGGGTCAGTTCATCGTGGTTGCGCAGGAAGATTGCCCATTGGCAATTGGCCGGGATCTCCGGGGTCTGGCGCAGGATATCGGTAATCGGAAAACGGTCTTCCTGGGCCAGCGCCATGTACATGCGCGGCATCAGCGGGAAGTGGAACGCCATGTGGCATTCGTCGCCGTCATCGCCCTTTTTGTCCCCGAAGTACAACTGGGTGTCTTCCGGCCATTGGTTGGCTTCGGCCAGGAGCATGCGGTCGGTGTAGTTGGCATCGATCTCGGCGCGGATCTGCTTGAGCAGATCGTGGGTTTCCGGGAGGTTTTCGTTGTTGGTGCCGTCGCGTTCGATCAGGTACGGGATGGCATCCAGGCGCAGGCCGTCGATGCCCATGTCGAGCCAGTAGCGCATCACCGACAGCACGGCTTTCATGACCTGCGGGTTGTCGAAGTTGAGGTCCGGCTGGTGGGAATAGAAGCGGTGCCAGAAGTATTGGCCGGCGACCGGGTCCCAGGTCCAGTTGGACTTTTCGGTGTCGAGGAAAATGATGCGGGTGCCGTCGTATTTCTGGTCGTCATCGGACCACACGTAGAAGTCCCGCGCTGCCGAACCCGGCTTGGCCTTGCGAGCGCGCTGGAACCATGGGTGTTGGTCCGAGGTGTGGTTGATCACCAGTTCGGTGATGACCCGCAACCCGCGTTTATGGGCTTCGGCGATAAAGCGCTTGGCGTCGGCCATGGTTCCGTAGTCGCTGTGCACGCCACGGTACTCGGCGATGTCGTAGCCATCATCACGGCGTGGCGAGGGATAGAACGGCAGCAGCCAGATGGTGTTCACGCCGAGGTCGGCGATGTAGTCAAGCTTGGCGATCAGCCCGGGAAAATCACCGATGCCGTCGTTGTTGGAGTCGAAATAGGATTTGACGTGAACCTGATAAATCACCGCGTCCTTGTACCAGAGCGGGTCTTTGATAAAGGTGGCAGCCTTGGGTTTCTTCGCCATTGGAAACTCCTGGGAATTCGAAAAATTCTGCCTGAAGGAACTCGGTCAATGTGGGAGCTGGCTTGCCTGCGATAGCGGTGGATCAGCCAGTATCATCTGCACTGACACACCGCTATCGGAGGCAAGCCAGCTCCCACATTAGATCTCCTTTGGATTGGAGATCAGCTTCAGGAAACGGTAATGCGCCAGATGCCAAACGGCTGTTGCCACGGCTCGATGCGCATCCACTGGGTCTTGCCGTACCAGGTCCAACGGTGGCCGGTCATCAAGTCTTCGCCTTGGGTCTGGGCGTCATCCGGCAGGCCCATCTCCCACAGCGGCAACTCGAAATTGGCCTCCTGGGCGTTGAACGGGTCGAGACTCACGGCCACCAGAATGAAGTTGCTGCCGTCCTCGCTGCGTTTGCCGAAGTACAGGATGTTGTCGTTCCACGCGTTGTAGAGTTTCAGCCCCAGATGCGTCTGCAACGCCGGGTTCTGCCGACGGATGCGGTTGAGCTGGGCGATCTCGGCAATGATGTTGCCGGGGGCCGTGAAGTCTCGCGGGCGGATCTCGTACTTTTCCGAATCGAGGTACTCTTCCTTGCCCGGCACCGGGGCCGCTTCGCACAGTTCAAAACCGGAATACATGCCCCACAGGCCCGAGCCCATGGTGGCCAGCGCGGCACGGATCAAGAAGCCCGCGCGGCCGGATTCATGCAGGAAGCCCGGGTTGATGTCCGGCGTGTTAACGAAGAAGTTCGGCCGGAAGCACTCGCGCCACGGCGACTCGTTCAATTGGCTCAGGTACTCACTCAACTCGGCCTTGGTGTTGCGCCAGGTGAAGTAGGTGTAGCTCTGGGAGTAACCGACCTTGCCCAACCGCGCCATCATCGCCGGGGTGGTGAAGGCTTCGGCGAGGAAGATCACGTCCGGGTACTTGGCGCGCACATCGCTGATCAGCCATTGCCAGAACGGCAGCGGCTTGGTGTGAGGGTTGTCGACGCGAAAGGTCTTCACGCCCTCTTCCACCCAACCGACCACGATGTCGCGCAACTCGATCCACAGGCTGGGAATCGCATCCGCCGCGTAGAAGTCAACGTTAACGATGTCCTGGTATTTCTTCGGCGGGTTCTCGGCGTATTTGATCGTGCCGTCGGGCCGCCAGTTGAACCAGCCCGGATGCTGCTTGAGCCACGGGTGGTCCTGGGAACACTGGATCGCGAAATCCAGGGCGATTTCCAGGCCATGGTCGGCGGCGGCCTTGACCAGGTTGCGGAAGTCTTCACGGTTGCCGAGCTGCGAGTGGATCGCCTCGTGGCCACCCTCTTCGCTGCCGATGGCATACGGGCTACCCGGATCATCGGGCCCGGCGGTCAGGGAGTTGTTCTTGCCCTTGCGATGGCTGCGGCCGATGGGATGGATCGGCGGGAAGTACAGCACGTCAAAACCCATGTCATGGATCATCGACAAACGTGAGTGCACGTCGTTAAAAGTGCCGTGGCGCGCCGGATCGTCGGTGATCGAGCGGGGAAACAGCTCGTACCAGCTGGCGAACTGCGCGGCTTCGCGTTCCACGTCAATCGGGAATACCGGGCTGATGCTCAAATAGGCGCGGTGATCGGCCTGGGTCATCAAATGTGCACTGTCTTCGTGCAGAAACAGCGCGACTTGCTCGGTTTCCAGCAGGCCGGAGAGTTCGTGGTGCAGCAGCATCAGGCGGTCGCGCAGTTCGTTGTCACTGCGTTCGGCGGCTTGCAACACCTGGCTGCGGCCTTCCTGCAACTCCAGGCTGACCGGTACCCCGGCCTCGTGTTTCTTGCTTAATTCGTAGCGGAAGCTGGCGAACGTGTCGATCCAGGCCTCGATGCAATACTCATGCGGCCCCTGGGCGGTCACGGTGAACGCCCCTTCCCAGCCGTTGTTGCCGACATCGGTCATCACCACGCTGTGCCAGCTTTCTTCACTCAGCGGGCGCCAGCGGATCAGCACTGCCAGCTTGTCGTGGCCGTCAGCGAACACCTTGCTGGCAACCTGGACCCGCTGGCCCACCACAGCCTTGACCGCAAACGCGCCGCCATCGATAACCGGAGTGGTGCTTTCAATCGCAATCCGTGGCAGCAACAGTGCCTGGGACAGCGGTAATGTGGAGGTTGAATCGTCTTGGGTCAGTGTTTCAGCAGTCATCGAGCATCTCCCCTTAACGCCCAGTGGACGCTCTTGCGCTTGATCCAAATTCTGAAACGGCAGTGCTCTCCCTGAGCAGGGCCGTATAGGTTCCGAGCATGCCGTCGATTGAAAAGTTCAGGTGGATATGACGCCATCGGGCGGGGAATCAAATCCGTCCTGCGATTGTCCACCGGTAGAGCAAAGCACAAAGGAGGCCACACCGATGAATATCCCGATCCCGGCTGAAACGCCTGACCCGAACATCGATAAACCGACATTGCCACCTACAGAGCCAGACCCGATTCCCGAGCAGGAACCGCCTGGGACACAGCCACCACCGGTGGAGGAGCCGCCGACGACAATGCCGCCCGTCATCGTCTAGTCCTTCTCGAACAGGCGCACAATCCTTGGCATCACATTGAACACCGCCAACGCCAGCAAGGTGCTGAGCACCGCCGTCGACTCGCGCCCCATCCCCGCCGCCACGCCAATGGCGGCGGTCATCCACAGGCCAGCCGCGGTGGTCAGGCCTTTGACGTGGCCTTCTTCATCTTCCTTGCCCTTGAGGATGGTACCGGCACCCAGAAACCCGATGCCCGCGATCACGCCTTGCAGTACGCGGCTCATGGCATCAGCCTGGGAACCCGACATGCTCGGCACCAGCACGAACAGCGCGGCGCCTATGGCCACCAACATGTGGGTGCGCACCCCGGCCGCCTTGCCTTTGTGTTCGCGCTCAAAGCCAAGGATGCCGCCGAGAATCGCCGCGATCAGCAACCGCACCGTGACTTGTGTCAGTTGCCGGGCATCGCCGATGTCGGCAAATTCCGTTTGCAGGGTTTGCCAGACTTCATGCCACCACGCGTCCATGGACGTGTCCTTTTAATAGGTCGATACGAAATGGACAGCGCCGACCGTCAGTCAGTTGCGCAGAACCATTCATCCACGGGCAACGCCTAACGTTCAGTACCCCTGGAAAAGGACAGCACCATGCCCGTACGTATCGAAAACCAGACCTGTTACTTCAAGGTCGACGAAAACGGCGAAGAAAAAAGCCTCGCCGGCACCGATGTCACCGTGATTACCGACAGCGCCAAATCCATGTCGGCCGTTGAGTTGAACGGCGAGCGGATCTACATCACCGAAGCAGAAGCCGACGCATTGACCGTAGCAGGCGCCACCGACGGCCGTAAGCATTTGAAAGCCACCGACGGTGATTCGGTGATTTGATTGACCTGGATCATCACTGCCTGAAAAGTGCTGCACCCCGCGCGCTACAGGGTGCAGCACATTGTCGCAGGGCGTCACCGCGAGGCCATCTGATCCGCTTTTTATCGCCATAGCTGAGTCTGTTATGCAAACAGAGCGCCCGGCATAGTTCATCTGCCTGATGGAGGCTGATGAGCGAAAGACCATGAGCGATAGAATCCCCGTCCGAACCGTAGAAGTGTTTGAGCCTGCACATCCAAAGAAGATGAAGGCCAAATCCAGCGACAACCTGATTCATACCCGCAGTTTTACCGGCCTGTTTCGCACCTTGCGTGTGGTGGGCGCAGGCTTTCTGTTCCTGGCGTTTTTCGGCACCGTGTGGCTGAACTGGGGCGGCCGGCAAGCCGTGCTGTGGGACTTGGCTGAAAGTAAATTCCACATCTTTGGTGCCACGTTCTGGCCTCAGGATTTCATCCTGCTGTCGGCGCTGTTGATTATCTGCGCATTCGGCCTGTTCGCGATCACCGTGTTCGCAGGGCGGGTGTGGTGCGGCTATACCTGCCCGCAAAGCTCGTTTACCTGGCTGTTCATGTGGTGCGAAAAGGTCACTGAGGGCGAGCGAAACCAGCGCATCAAGCTGCAAGCCGCGCCCTGGGGCTTGAACAAGCTTGCACGACGCTCGGCCAAGCACACGCTGTGGCTGGGTATCAGCGTGCTGACCGGGCTGACGTTTGTCGGCTATTTCACGCCGATCCGGCCGCTGGCGGTGGAACTGCTGACCTGGCAAATGGGCGGCGTCAGCCTGTTCTGGGTGCTGTTTTTCACCGGCGCCACCTACATCAACGCCGGCTGGCTGCGGGAAGCAGTGTGCATGCACATGTGCCCGTATGCGCGGTTCCAGAGTGTGATGTTTGATAAAGACACCCTGACCATTTCCTACGACGTGGCCCGTGGCGAAAACCGTGGCCCGCGCAAACGTGACGTGCAACCGGCGGACGTCGGCCTGGGCGACTGCATCGACTGCCAACTGTGCGTGCAGGTGTGCCCCACCGGCATCGACATCCGTGACGGCCTGCAAATGGAATGCATCGGCTGCGCCGCGTGTATCGATGCCTGTGATTCGATCATGGACAAGATGGGCTATGCCCGCGGCCTGGTCAGCTATACCTCGGAGCATCAGTTGCAAGGTGGCAAGACCCATCTGCTCAGGCCACGGCTGATCGGCTACAGTGCCGTGCTGCTGGTGATGATCGGCGCGCTGGTGGTGGCCCTGGTGGCGCGCCCGATGGTGTCGCTGGACGTGACCAAGGACCGTGGGATGTTTCGCGAAAACAGTGAAGGCTTGATCGAGAACATCTACAGCCTCAAGGTCATCAACAAGACCCAGCATCGCCAGGATTATCGCCTGGAGCTGGTGGACGGCGATGGCTTCCAGTTGCAGGGCAAGACCGACATCAGCCTGGCGCCGGGGGAAATTACCGATGTGCCGGTGTCGGTGGCGATGACGGCAGACAAGCCGGCCAGCAGTTCACAGACCATCCGCTTCAAGGTCACGGACGTCGATGAACCGTGGATCTACAGCGCGGCGGACAGCCGGTTTGTGGCGCCATTGAATCGCTGAACCCGAGCGTTCAGCAACACTGGAGATCAAATGTGGGAGCGAGCTTGCTCGCGAATGCAGTCTTTCAGGTGACCTACCGATTGACTGGCACACCGCTTTCGCGAGCAAGCCCACTCCCACATTTTGATCTGTGTTCAATCAGCAAAATCTGTTCAAAGTACTGAGTCTCAATGAAACGCTACGAAAAATTCGCCGACGACATCGCAGAACTGATTCGCTCCGGCGTCCTCGGCCCCGGCCAGCGCGTGCCTTCGGTGCGCTACGCCAGCCAGACCTACGGGGTCAGCCCGTCCACGGTGTTCCAGGCTTACTACCTGCTGGAACGTCGCGGGCTGATCCGCGCCCGGCCGCGCTCCGGGTACTTCGTCAATACCCATGCGCCGAGCCCGTTCTCCGAGCCGGTGGTGAGTGCTCATGTGCACGAATCCACCGAAGTGGACGTGAGCGAGCTGGTGTTCTCGGTGCTCGACTCCATCAAGGACCCGCAAACCGTGCCCTTCGGCTCGGCCTTCCCCAGCCCGACGCTGTTCCCCTTGCCACGCCTGGCCCGCTCCCTGGCCAGCGCCAGCCGGGAAATGGACCCGCGCATGGTGGTCACCGACATGTCGCCAGGAAACCCGCAACTGCGCCGGCAAATCGCCCTGCGCTACATGGTTGGCGGGCTGATGCTGCCAATGGAAGAACTGTTGATCACCAACGGTGCGCTCGAGGCGCTTAACCTGTGCCTGCAAGCCGTGACCGAACCGGGGGACCTGGTAGCCATCGAAGCCCCGGCGTTTTATGCCAGCCTGCAAATCCTCGAACGCCTGAAGCTCAAGGCGGTGGAAATCCCCGTGCACCCGCGCGATGGCATTGACCTCAAGGTGCTGGCGCAAAGCCTGGAGCGTTACCCGATCAAGGCCTGCTGGTGCATGACCAGTTTCCAGAACCCGATGGGCGCGACCATGCCCGAGGCCAAGAAGCAGGAGCTGGTGGAGTTGCTGCGCAGCCACCAGGTACCGCTGATCGAAGACGACGTGTACGCCGAGTTGTACTACGGCCAACAAGCGCCGAAACCGGCCAAGGCGTTCGATACCGAAGGCCTGGTGATGCATTGCGGCTCGTTCGCCAAAAGCCTGGCCCCGGGTTACCGGATAGGCTGGGTGGCCGCCGGGCGTTATGCGCAGAAGATCGAGCGGTTGAAGTTGATGACGTCACTGTGCGCATCGATGCCGGCCCAGGCGGCGATTGCCGATTACCTGCAACACGGCGGCTACGATCGGCACCTGCGCAAGTTGCGCTATGCGCTGGAGGAGCAGCAGAGCGCCATGCTCGCGGCCATCGCCCGTTACTTCCCGGCGCAGACACGGGTCAGCCAGCCCGCCGGCGGTTACTTCCTGTGGCTGGAATTACCGGAGCAGACCGACTCGTTGAAGTTGTTCCAGATGGCCCTGGCCCAGGGCATCAGCATCGCACCGGGGCCAATCTTTTCGCCGACACAGCGCTTCAGGAACTGCATTCGCTTGAATTACGGCAGCCCGTGGGACGAGTCGTGTGAGAAGGCCATGGAGACGCTGGGGAAGATTGTGCGTTCGTTTTGACAGGCTGCGTGAAGACAACTGACGTCATCGCGGGCGAGCCCGGCTCCCACCATTGAATGCGTATCTCTGTGGGAGCCGGGCTTGCCCGCGATGGCGCCCGAACGGGCGCTATGACGTTATCGACCGCCTGCCAGGTCGATAAAGGTTCCGGTGGCATAGGACGCCTTGTCCGACAGCAGCCAGATAATCCCTTCCGCCACTTCTTCGGCACGCCCGCCACGGGCCATGGGAATCCCCGGTTCCAGCTTGCTGACTCGGTCAGGGTCGCCGCTCAGCGCGTGGAACTCGGTGAAGATGAAACCTGGACGCACGCCATTGACCCGGATCCCCTCACCCGCCACTTCCTTGGAAAGCCCGAGTGTGAAGGTGTCCAATGCGCCCTTGGACGCGGCGTAATCCACATACTCCCCCGGCGCCCCCAGGCGCGCGGCGGCCGACGACACGTTGACGATGCTGCCGCCCTGCCCGCCATGTTTGGGCGACATGCGCAGCAGCGCGTGCTTGGCGCAGAGGATCGGTCCCAACACATTGGTCTTGAGCGTCTTCAGGATGCGGAACTCGGACATTTCATCGACCCGCGACTTGTGCCCTACGGTACCGGCGTTGTTCACCAGTGCCGTCACCCGGCCCAGCTCGGTATCAACACGGTGGAACAGGCCGATCACTTCGTCTTCGATGCTGACATCGGCCCGCACCGCAATGGCCTGTGCGCCGAGGGCGCGCACTTGCTCAAGTACCCGGTGGGCGGCGTCTTCGTCGGCCTGGTAATTGATGCAGATACGATAGCCCTGGGCAGCGGCCAGCAACGCCGTGGCGGCGCCGATCCCACGGCTGCCGCCGGTGATGATGACGACTTTGTCCATGTGTAAGGTCTCCTGATTCATCGTGAGCTGTTGGATCCAATACTACCTGCGACCGGCAGGTTTTGCATGGGCTCAGGTCAACCCGGGGAGACGCTGTTGATCACGCCAAAGTAAAAAGCTCGGCATTGGACAGTGGCGCCGGATGCGGGGTGGCCATCGAACACCCGCGATCAGCACATGCCCCGTCGAAAGGCAGCATGCGCTATGCCCGAAACGCCCGGGCTGGAGCGGCGCGGTCAGCGACCATTGTGCGGACCGTGGGTCGTACAGCTCAGCCGTCGCCGCATGTTCGGGTTGGGAGAGGCTGCTGGCGCCCACCACCAACACTTCTCCGGTCACCAGACGGGTCGCGCTGTGCTCTTTGCGCGGAACACACATCAGTGTCCGGTCCCAGCTGTTCAGGGCCGGGTCGTAGATAAAAGCCAGGTCTTGCGCCGGGCCGAATGGTTCATCAGCGCCACCGCAGATCAACACCCGACCATCCACCAGCAAGGTTGCACTGTGCTGCATGCGGGGAGCGGGCAAGGGCCGCCGTTCAGTCCAGCGGCTGGTGGTGGGGTCATACAGAAATGCCCTGGCCAGGGCGGCGTTTTGCCTGCCGGAGAACCCTCCAACCACCAGGACCTTTCCGGTGGGCAGCAACGTTGCGGTGTGATTCATGGCATCGACGGGGAGCCAGGTTTTACGCTGCCATTGGCCGGTGAGCGGTTCGTAGCATTCAACGCTGTCTTGCACTTGCCCGCTACCGGACTGCAGATTATTGCCGCCGACCACCAAGACGTTTCCTGACGCGAGCAGCGTGCTGGTATGGCCGAAGCGAGGCGTGTGCAGGGCTCCCGTTGGCGTCCAGCGATTGGTTGAAACGTTATACAACTGCGCGTCGCTGATCGACTGGCCGGACTCGCTCCCGGCCGTCAACAGCACGCTGCCCGACTGCAGCACCACAGCACCACTGGCACTTCGGGGACAGGGCAGCGGCGCAACCGTCGACCACTGCCCTGATGCCTGGTGATAAAACTCCACACTGGCCATGGTGCGGGTGGCAGATGAACGACCGGGTGTGCCAGGCGCCAGTTGGTCGAAACGCGCGCCTAAAGCCTCGACGGGAGCTTCCCCCGCAATCACCAACACACCTTGGTCGGCAATACGCACACAGTTGTGGAAATAGTGGGGTTCGAGCATCGAACCTGTCGGCGTGAAAGTACCGGTGATGAGCGCAGGCATATGGATCCCAGGTCAGCTTCCTGGAATCGACTCTATACCCGCAGTATCACGGTCGCTACTGTCAGAATTAACAGGTCTGGCCGCCACTCAAGGCGTGGGTGTCGACCACTTCGGCGCTGGCTTTTTCAATGTCCATCATGAACTTGTCCGCCGGCAGCGGGTGGCCCAGCAGATAACCTTGCAGGGAATCGCAACCCAGGCGTGTCAGGAAACTCTGCTGTACATCGGTCTCCACCCCTTCGGCAACGATCCGCAGGCCCAAGGCCTGTCCGAGGGCGACGATGGCCGAGACGATGGCGGCATCGTCGCTGTCGTGCTCCAGGTCGCGTACAAACCCGCGGTCGATTTTCAGCTCATTGGCCGGCAGGCGCTTGAGGTACATCAGGCTCGAATAGCCGGTACCAAAGTCGTCGATGGACAGGTCGACGCCCATGTCCGAGAGCTTCTGCAACACCGTCATGCTCGCATCGGCGTCGCTCATGGCAGTGGTCTCGGTGATTTCCAGGGTCAGGCTGTTGGCCGGCAACCGGTGGCGCTCCAGGGCATTGGCGACACTCTTGACCAGCCCGGCGTGGCAGAACTGCAAGGCCGACAGGTTCACCGCGATGCGCCAGTCGTGATAGCCCTTGGCATACCACACCTGCATCTGGCGGCAGGCTTCATTGAGCACCCATTCGCCGATGGGAATGATCAGCCCGGTCTTTTCCGCCAGCTCGATAAACTTGTCCGGCAGCAGCAAGCCTTGTTGCGGATGCTCCCAGCGCAGCAGCGCTTCGGCGCCGACCGGGCGGCCGCTGATGGCGTCGAACTTGGGCTGGTAATACAGCCGGAACTGTTCATGCTCCACGGCGTTGCGCAAGTCCTGCAGCAGTTGCAGTTGTTTGCGTGCATTGGTGTTCATCGACACGTCGAAAAAGCTGTAGCCGTTCTTGCCCATGCCCTTGGCGTGATACATCGCCGCGTCGGCGTTCATCAGCAGTTCCTGAGGCGTGGCGCCGTTGCCCGGGAACAGCGCGATGCCGATGCTCGCGGAGATTTTCAACTCGTGCTCGGCCACCCGGAAAGACTGGTTGATCAGGCCCACCTGGCGCTCGGCCAGGCGCAGCGCGTCGTCGGCCTGGGTCAACTGCACCAGCAAGACAAACTCGTCACCGCCGATGCGGGCCAGGGTGTCCTGGCTGCGCAAGTCTTCCCGCAGGCGCAGGCCGACCTCTTGCAACAACTGGTCGCCCATGTGGTGACCGAAGGCGTCGTTCACCGGTTTGAAACCGTCCAGGTCGATAAACATCAGCGCGAAGCAACCGCCCTCCTCGTTCACCCGCTGTATCGCCTGTTGAATCCGGTCGGCGAGCAAGGTGCGGTTGGGCAAGCCGGTGAGCATGTCGTGCAGGGCCAGGTGGGTGAGTTCCTGGTTGGCCTGGGTCAGGGAGTCCGCCAACACGGCGGTGCGGGCTTCCAGGCGGGCATCGGCCAGCGAGGTCAGCAGCGCGATGATCAACACCGCCAGCGTGGTCACCAGCACCAGGTTATCCAGGCCCTTGCCGCTCAGGCCGGTCAGAGCTGCGCCGCAAAAACTGCCATCGGCGAAACGCGCGGCGGCCATACCGGTGTAGTGCATGCCGACAATCGCCACGCCCATCACCATCGCCGCGCCACCCCGGGCCAGGCGCACATACGGCGTGTTGCGCCGCAGGTTAAAGGCGATCCACAACGCTGCCGCCGAGGCTCCGACGGCAATCAGCAAGGAGGCGGTGAACAGCGTAGGGTCATAGTCGATGCCGGGCGTCATGCGCATCGCGGCCATGCCGGTGTAATGCATGGCGCTGATGCCGGCGCCCATGATCAGCGCGCCAAACGCCAGTTGCCAGGCTGGCAAACGCGGCTGGCTCACCAGCCACAAGGCAAAGCCACTGGAAAGGACAGCGATCAGCAGTGACAGCAGGGTGATGCCGATGTCGTAGCCCAGGCTGATATGCAGGCGAAAGGCGAGCATACCGATAAAGTGCATCGACCAGATGCCTACGCCCATTGCCAGCGCACCGCCGACAATCCACAGGTAGACGGCGCGGCCTTTGGCCGTGGCAATGCGCCCGGTCATGTCCAGCGCGGTATAGGACGCGAGGATCGCAACGAACAGGGAAATCAGGACCAGGGCGGGGGAATAACTACCGGTGAGCATGGGACTTCTCGTGACCAAATGGGCCAAACGGCATCCGTGCAGGGGTGAAAAGTCGGGGATTGTAGCGAGAATAAATCTTGTACACCTGAAATATTATCGTATAGCCATCATTCAGAATTTGACGCCAATCTACTGGCTCAAAAACACCGCAAAACCCTTGTGGGAGCGGGCTTGCTCGCGAAAGCGGTGGGTCAGTTCATACACAGTTGACTGACCCACCGCTTTCGCGAGCAAGCCCGCTCCCACACAAGCCAGTACACCTGCAGGATCATTGTTTACTTCTTGTCGCTCAGCTGCATCTGCCCATCCCAACCACCGCCCAGCGCGGCGATCAGTTGCACGCTGGCAACCAGCCGGGTTTGCAGTAAGGTCAGCACCGTGCGCTCGTTGCTCAGGGCCGTCGCTTGCACGGTGACCACGTCGAGATAGGCGATCAACCCGGCCTTGTACTGGTTCTGGGTCAGGCGCAGGGATTCGCGGGCAGCTTCAAGGGCCTCGTTACTGACGACCGCCTCGTCTTCCAGGACCTTGAGCTGGACCATGTAGTTTTCCACTTCGCGGAAACCGTCGAGTACGGTCTGGCGATACTTGGCTACGGTTTCGTCGTAGGACGCTTCGGCGCGGTCGACTTCCGCCGAACGCTGGCCGCCGTCAAACAGGGTCATGGCCAGTTTCGGTCCCACCGACCAGAAGCGGTTCGGCAGGCTGATCCAGTCGGCGTAGGTGCTGCTGGAATAGCCGCCGGCCAGGCTCAGGGTCAGGTCCGGGTAGTACGCGGTCTTGGCCACGCCGATATTCGCGTTGGCCGCGATCACCGAGCGCTCAGCCTGGGAAATATCCGGGCGGCGTTCCAGCAGTTGCGACGGCAGGCTCACCGGAATCTGCGGCAGCGCCGGAATGTCCTTGCTCACCGCCAGGTTGAAGTTGGCCGGCGGCACACCGGTCAACACGGCAATTGCGTTTTCCAGCTGCGCGCGCTGCCAGATCAGGTCGATCATGCTGGCCTGGGTGCTTTTCAGCTGGGTCTGGGCCTGGGCGATGGCGTCCTTGCCCGAGACACCGGCGCGGTACTGGTTCTGGGTCATTTGCAGGGAGCGTTGGTAGGTGTCCACCGTGGCTTGCAGCAAACGGGTCTGTTCGTCCATGACCCGCAGTTGCAGGTAATCCTGCACCAGCTCCGATTGCTGGCTCAGGCGCATTGCCGCAAGGTCCGCTGCGCTGGCTTCGGCGCTGGCTTCATTGGCTTCCAGGCCCCGGCGCAGCTTGCCCCAGATATCGGCTTCCCAGCTCACGCCCAACTGGGTGTTCAGGGTGTCGCGGATACCGCTGCTGGAGCTGCTGAGGCTGGCGTTACTGCTGCCGGTACCCTGGCTGGCCCGGCTTTTCGAGGCGCTCAGGTCAACCGTGGGGAAGAACGCCCCACGGGCATTGCGCACCTGCGATGCCGCCTGGCGATAACGCGCCTCGGCCTGGGCCACGGTCTGGTTGGAGTTGTTGAGTTTTTCTACCAGTTCATTGAGTTGTTTGTCGCCGTACAGCTCCCACCAGGCCCCTCGGGCCAACGAGTCGCTGGGCGCGGCCTGGCGCCAGCCCTGGGCTTCCTTGTACTGGGCCGGTTCGGTCAATTCGGGGCGTTTGTAATCCGGGCCCACGGCGCAGGCGCTGAGCATCAGCACGAGGCCCACTGTAGGAGCGAGCTTGCTCGCGAAAAGCCTGAGAACACCAGGTTCATTCAGGATGCCAGCGTTATCGTTGACGCCCTTCGCGAGCAAGCTCGCTCCTACAGGGGAACGCGTTGAATCGGTCATAGCGCAGTGTCCAGGGCAGCATCGGTACGCACTCCGCGCCAGCCGTTGAAACGGTGGCTCAGGCGGTCGAGATAAAGGTAAACCACAGGCGTGGTGTATAGGGTCAGGATCTGGCTGAACACCAGCCCGCCAATAATCGTCAGGCCCAGGGGCTGGCGCATTTCCGCGCCTTCGGCACTACTGAGCAGCAACGGCACGGCACCCAGAATCGCCGCCAGGGTGGTCATCAGGATCGGGCGCAGCCGCACAAGGCAGGCGGCGCGGATCGATTCCAGCGGGGTCATGCCTTCCTTGCGCTCCAGTTGCAGCGCAAGGTCAATCAT
This sequence comes from Pseudomonas sp. LBUM1641, assembly GCF_059716235.1. Classification (NCBI taxonomy): domain Bacteria; kingdom Pseudomonadati; phylum Pseudomonadota; class Gammaproteobacteria; order Pseudomonadales; family Pseudomonadaceae; genus Pseudomonas; species Pseudomonas sp. LBUM1641. The sequence continues at coordinate 3,093,572 of NZ_CP166815.1, read as the reverse complement.
CAGGATCGCGTTTTTCTTCACCACCCCGATCAGCAGGAACAGCCCCAGCAGCGAGATCAGGCTGAACTCGCCCCCCAGCAGGTAAATCGAGAGCAAGGCACCCACCCCGGCCGACGGCAAGGTCGACAGAATCGTCAGCGGGTGAATGTAGCTCTCGTACAGAATCCCCAGTACCAGGTACACCGCCACCAGCGCACCGAGGATCATGAACGGCTGGCCTTTCTGGGTGGCGGCAAAAGCATCGGCAGTACCGGCCATCTTCGCGATCACATCTTCGGGCAGGCCGACCTTGGCAATCGCCCGCTCGATGGCGGCCGTGCCCTGCTCCACCGTGACCCCGGGTGACATATCGAACGCAATATTTTCCGAGGCAAACTGGCCTTCATGGCTGACCCGGTCATCCGCCAGGCTGTTTTCATAGTGGGCGATCGCCGACAGCGGAACGCGCGCGCCGGTGGAGGTGATCACCTGCACCTGATTCAGGGTGATCGGGTCCTGGGCGTACTTCGGATTGACCTCCATCACCACCTGGTACTGGTTGAGGCTGTCGTAGATGGTGGAAATCTGCCGCTGGCTGTAGGCGTTGTTGAGCACGGCGGTGACCATGTCCATATCAATGCCCAGGCGCTTGGCCTGGTCGCGGTCGACAATCAACGTCACCTGGGCCGCGCCGCGCCCTTCACGGGCATCAATGGCGGTCAGTTCCGGCAGCTCACGCAGCGCGGCGACCACTTTCGGGTACCACAGACGCAAGGCCGCGAGGTCGCCGCTTTGCAGGATGTAGGAATACTGCGAGGTGGTCTGGTCACGACCGCCACCAAATTGCAGGTCCTGGTCAGCCATCAGCATCAGGCGCCCGCCAGGCACCAGTGGCACGTTCTTGCGCATGCGCTCGATCACCGCCTGGGCGGAAATCTTGCGTTCGCTGATAGGCTTGAGCCGCACCAGCATCACCGCGTTGTTGGTGCCACTGTTGCCGCCAATAAAGCCCGCCACGCTCAATACGGCGGGATCCTGCAGGACCGCCTTGCGGAAGATTTCCATCTTCGGCTGCATCACGGTGAATGACAGCCCGTCATCGCCGCGCACAAAGCCGATCAATTGCCCGGTGTCCTGCTGGGGCATGAAGGTTTTCGGCACCACCACATACAGCGCGACGTTGACACCAATGGTCACGAACAGGCTGAGCAGCGTCAGGCGTTTGTGGCGCAATACCCAATCCAGGCTGCTGGCGTAGCCTGCAACCATACGGTCGTTGATCTTCTGGCTCCAGCGCTGCAAGCCGGTCTCCTGGCCTTTGACATGCGGCTTGAGCCAGCGGGCGCAGAGCATCGGGGTCAGGGTCAGCGACACCACCAGCGAGACGATGATCGCCGCCGCCAGGGTGATGGAGAACTCGCGGAACAGGCTGGTGACGATCCCGCCCATGAACAGGATCGAGAGGAACACCGCCACCAGCGAGACGTTCATCGACAGCAAGGTGAACCCGACTTCCTGTGCGCCCAGGTACGCCGCCTTCATCGGTGGCACGCCTTCGTCGATATGCCGGGAAATGTTCTCCAGCACCACGATGGCATCGTCCACCACCAGGCCGGTGGCAAGGATCAGCGCCATCAGCGACAGGTTGTTCAGGGAGAAGCCGAACAGGTACATCACCGCAAACGTGCCCACCAGCGACACCGGCACCGCCAGGGTGGGAATCAGCGAGGCACGGAAGTTACCGAGGAACAGGTACACCACCAGGATCACCAGGGCCACGGCAATCAGCAAAGTCATCTCGGCTTCATGCAAGGTGGCGGTGATCACCGGCGAACGGTCCATGGCCAGGTTCAGCTTGACGCTGGACGGCAACACCGCCTGCAAGGCCGGCAATTGCGCCTTGATCTGCTTCACGGTCTCGATGATGTTGGCACCGGACTGTCGGTTGATCACCAGCAACACCGCCGAGTCGTTATTGAAGAAGCCGCTGTTGTAGCGGTCCTCGACGCCGTCGCTGATCTTCGCCACATCCCCCAGGCGCAAGGCCGCGCCATTCTGGTAGCGAATCAGCAGCGGTTCGTAGTCCTTGGCCTTTTCCAGCTGATCGTTGGCCTGGATCTGCCAGTTGCGCTGGCTGTCTTCCAGCGAGCCCTTGGGCCGGCGCACGTTGGCATTGGCGATGGTATTGCGCACATCGTCCAGGGCCACACCGTACTGGTCGAGGGCCTTGGCTTCAAGTTCGATCCGCACGGCGGGCAAGGAGCTGCCGCCGATCTGTACTTCACCCACCCCCGGCACCTGGGACAGGCTCTGGGACAGGATGGTCGAGGCCAGGTCGTATAACTGGCCCTTGGGCAATACGTCCGACGTCAGTGACAGCACCATGATGGGCGCCTGGGACGGGTTGATCTTCTTGTAGGTGGGCATGCTGCGCATGCCGCTGGGCAGCAGGTTACGCGAGGCGTTGATGGCCGCCTGCACTTCCCGCGCCGCGCCGTTGATGTCGCGATCGGAGTCGAACGCCAGAATCACCCGGGTCGAACCCTGGCTCGACGAGCTGCTCATGGTGGTAATGCCGGCAATCGCGCCGAATGAGCGCTCCAGCGGCGTGGCCACTGTCGACGCCATCACCTCGGGGCTGGCCCCCGGCAAGCTGGCCGACACCACGATCACCGGAAAGTCGATCTGCGGCAATGGCGACACCGGCAGCAGGTTGAAGCTGACGCCGCCCAGCAGCATGATCGCCAGGCTCAGCAGCATGGTCGCTACCGGCCGGCGAATGAAAGGTCCGGACAGGTTCATGGCTCAACCGGCTCCAGGCGCACGGGTTCTTTGCGCCAGCGACGGCCGAGGCGGTCGAAATACAGGTAGATCACCGGGGTGGTAAACAGGGTCAACACCTGGCTCACCAGCAGCCCACCGACCATCACCAGGCCCAGGGGCTGGCGCAGCTCCGCACCGGAACCGGTGGCGAGCATCAATGGCACGGCACCGAACAGCGCTGCCAGGGTGGTCATCAGGATCGGCCGGAAACGCAACAGTGCCGCCTGGTAGATCGCGGTTTGCGGGTCTAGGCCCTGGTTGCGTTCAGCGTCGAGGGCGAAGTCGATCATCATGATCGCGTTCTTCTTCACGATACCGATCAACAGGATGATACCGATGATCGCGATCATCCCCAGGTCATTGCCACTGAGCAGCAAGGCCAGCAACGCCCCCACCGCTGCCGAGGGCAAGGTCGAGAGAATGGTGATCGGGTGGATATAGCTCTCGTAGAGCACACCCAGCACGATGTACATGGTGACCACCGCCGCCAGGATCAGCAGCAAGGTACTCGACAGCGAAGCCTCGAACGCCTGGGCTGCACCCTGGAATTGAGTCTGCACGCCGACGGGCATGCCAATGTCTTTCTGCGTCTGGTTGATCAGCTCCACGCCCTTGCCCAGCGCAACGCCGGGGGCCAGGTTGAACGACATCATCACCGCCGGGAACTGGCCGATATGCGCAATTGCCAACTGGGCCTGGCGCTGTTCCACATGGGCCAGGCTCGACAGCCGCACCTGGCCGCCGTCGGTGGTTTTCACGTGGATCTGGTTCAGGGCGTCCGGGCCGAGGGTTTCACCGGATTGCGCCTGCAACACCACACGGTACTGGCTGGCCTGGGTGTAGATGGTGGAAATCTGTCGCTGGCCAAAGGCGTCGTACAGCGCATCCGTGATGGTCGACACCGACACACCAAGGCGCGACGCGGCGTCGCGGTCGATCACCAGGTACACCTGCAAGCCTTTGTCCTGCAGGTCGCTGGCGACGTCGGACAGTTCCGGCAACTGGCTGAGGGCGTGCACCAGCTTTTCGCTCCACAGCGCCAGCAACTCGGCGTCCGGTGAGGACATGCTGAACTGGTACTGGGTGCGGCTGACGCGGTCTTCAATGGTCAGGTCCTGCACCGGCTGCATGAACAGGCGGATGCCCACCAGCTTGTCCAGTTGCGGTTGCAGGCGCGTGATGATCTGCGCCGCGCTGAGGTCCCGTTCGCCGTGGGGCTTGAGGTTGATCAGCAGGCGGCCGCTGTTGAGGGTGGCGTTATCGCCGTCCACCCCGATGTAGGACGACAGGCTCTCCACCGACGGGTCTTCGAGGATGATCTTCGCCAGTTCCTGCTGGCGCTGGCTCATGGCCGCAAAGGAGATCGACTGCGGCGCTTCGGAAATGCCCTGGATTACCCCGGTGTCCTGCACCGGGAAGAAGCCCTTGGGCACCACCAGGTACAGCACCACGGTCAGGCCCAAAGTGGCGATGGCCACCAGCAGGGTCAGCGGCTGGTGTTTGAGCACCCACTGCAATTTGCGCCCGTAGGCTTCGATCAGCCAGTCGATCCAGGCGCCGCTGGCCTTGTAGAAACGGCCTTGCTCTTCTTCCTTGGGTTCGCGCTTGAGCAAACGCGCGCACATCATCGGCGTCAGGGTCAGGGACACCACCAGGGAAATCAGGATCGCCACCGCCAGGGTGATGGCGAATTCACGGAACAAGCGCCCCACCACGTCGGCCATGAACAGCAACGGGATCAATACGGCGATCAGCGACAGGGTCAGGGAAATCAGGGTGAAACCGATCTGCTTGGCGCCCTTGAGCGCCGCCGCCATGGGCGTCTCGCCTTCCTCGATATAGCGGGAAATGTTCTCCAGCATCACGATGGCGTCGTCCACCACAAACCCGGTGGCAATGGTCAGGGCCATCAGCGTCAGGTTATTGATGGAGAAGCCGGCGAGGTACATCACGCCAAAGGTGCCCACCAGGGACAGTGGCACGGCAATGGACGGAATGATGGTGGCGCTGAAGCGGCGCAGGAACAGGAACGTCACCATCACCACCAGGGCAATGGCGATCAGCAATTCGTGTTGTACGTCACGGACCGAGGCACGGATGGTTTGGGTCCGGTCAGTGAGCACCGTCACGTCGAGGCCGGCCGGCAGGTTGTCGGTGATGCTCGGCAACAATGCCTTGATCCGGTCCACCACTTCGATGACGTTGGCCCCGGGCTGGCGCTGGATATTCAGCAAGACCGCCTGGTTTTCATTGGCCCAGGCCGCGAGGCGCTCGTTCTCGGCGCCGTCGACGATCTGCGCCACATCCTTGAGCCGCAACGGCGCGCCGTTGTTGTAGGCAAGGATCAGCTCGGCGTATTCCTTGGGCGAGACCAACTGGTCGTTGGCGTCGAGCATCGACACCCGCGTAGGGCCGTCGAAGTTGCCCTTGGGCTGGTTGACGTTGGAGGCCGCGATCAGTGTGCGCACGTCCGACAGGTTCAGGCCGTTGGCCGCCAGGGCTTCCGGGTTGACCTTGATCCGCACTGCCTGGCGCTGGCCACCGGCGATGCTGACCATGCCGACGCCGCTGATCTGCGCGATTTTCTGCGCCATGCGCGTGTCGACCAGGTCATTGAGCTTGGGCAGCAACATGGTCTTGGAGGTGATGGCCAGGGTCAGTACCGGGGTGTCCGCCGGGTTGACCTTGTTGTACACCGGCGGTGCCGGCAAGTCCTTGGGCAGCAGGTTGGTGGCGGCGTTGATCGCGGCTTGCACCTGTTGCTCGGCGACATCCATGTTGATGTCGAGGTTGAAGCGCAGGGTCAGCACCGAGGCGCCGCCGGAGCTGGTGGACGCCATCTGGGTCAGGCCGGGCATCTGCCCGAACTGACGCTCCAGGGGCGCCGTCACCGCGCTGGTCATCACGTCCGGGCTGGCGCCGGGGTACAGCGTCATCACCCGGATGGTCGGGTAATCCACCTGGGGCAAGGCCGAGACCGGCAACAGGCGATAAGCGATCGCACCGGCCAGAACAATGGCCAGCATGCTCAGGGTAGTGGCTACCGGGCGAAGGATGAACAGCCGCGAGAGGTTCATGCGCCGCCCTTTTGCGCCTTGCCGGCGTCAGCCGGGCCTTGTTGCGTCTTGGCTGCCGGCTGGCCCTGGAGGTGTTCGGTCGGCGTGGTCGGCACGTCGCTGCTGTCGTTGACCACTTCAATATCGCTGCCGTCCTTCAGGCGGTCGGTGCCTTCCAGTACGACGCGGTCGCCGGCGGCCAGGCCTTGCTTGATCACGGTGTTGTCGCCGTCGGAATCACCGATCACCAGCGGACGTACCTTGACCTTCTTGTCGCCATCGAGCACGTAGACAAAGGTGCCGGTGTTGCCGAACTGAATCGCTGCAGACGGCGCCAGCACCACGTTATGCAGGGTGTCGGCCAGCAGGTGCACGTTCACGAACTGGTTGGGGAACAGCGCTTGGTCCTTGTTATCGAACCGCGCCTTGAATTTGAGGGTACCGGTGGTCACGTCGATCTGGTTGTCCAGGCTCTGCAACACGCCGCTGGCTTTCAGGGCCACATCGCCACGGTCCCAGGCTTCTACCGGCAGCTTGTTGCCGGCGTGATAGCGCGCCAGCACGGTTTCCAGGGTGTTTTCCGGCAGCGTGAAGGCCACGCTGATGGGTTGGGTCTGAGTGATCACCGCCAGGAAGGTGGTGTCGTTGGCGGCGACAAGGTTACCTACGTCCACCTGGCGCAGGCCGACACGCCCGGTAATCGGGGCGCGGATCTTGGTGAATTCGAGGTTGAGCTTGGCGTCGTCCACCGCGCCCTGGTTGGTCTTGACCGTGCCCTGGTACTGCAACACCAGCGCTTCGGCGGTGTCCAGGGTTTGCTTGGCGATACTGTCTTGCGCATACAGGTCGCGATAACGCTGCACGTCGACCTGGGCATTTTTCAACTGGGCCTGGTTCTGCAGCAACGTGCCCTGGGCCTGAAGCAAGGCATTCTGGTAACTGCGCGGGTCGATTTCCGCCAGCAAGTCACCGGCCTTGACCATCTGCCCTTCTTCAAAGGCGATCTTGACCAGCTCTCCCCCTACCCGGCTGCGCACATTGATGGTGTTCAATGCCGTGACCGTGCCCAGTGCCTTGTAGTACACCGGGAACTCCCCCTGCACAGCAGGTGCCACACGCACCGGCACCGGGCCAGTAGAACCACCAAAGCCCGGGCGCATCATGCCCGACTTGCCGGCATGCCCGGCGGGCTTCTTCTCGGCGCTGTCTTTGTGGCTGCCGGGCCAGAACTTCCAGCACAAGCCGGCAATAACCAGCAGCACGAGCAGGCCGAACAACCAGCGGCGGGAGTGACGAGGGGTGGATTGCATGGAGTGATCAACCATTGGGTGCGAGAGCTTCTTCTTCGGGAGGCTGAAAGATAAGCACTGGGGCGCGTTAAGAAAAGCGCCTTTACCGGCTATTTACCTTGGACTTACAACTTTTAACTTCTTTGCTTAGTCCATTGGCTATCCGGCTAAGCGTCTGAAGCACAAATAAAAACGGCCTGGACTAGGCCAGGCCGCAATACTGCATCCTACGTGTTACTGCAAAACGACAGTCACGCGTAGTTACAGTTACTTCAAAACAGCCAGGGCTGCTTCGTAGTTTGGCTCTTGGCCAATTTCGCTGACCAGTTCGCTGTGCAGCACGTTGTCGTTCTCGTCCAGCACTACGACCGCGCGGGCGGTCAGGCCTTTGAGCGGGCCATCAGCAATCGCAACACCGTAGTCGACAGCGAATGCAGCCTCACGGAAGTCCGACAGGTTCTTCACGTTTTCCAGGCCTTCGGCACCGCAGAAACGCGCCTGGGCGAATGGCAGGTCAGTGGAGATGCACAACACCACGGTGTTGTTTACGTCGTTGACCTGGGCGTTGAACTTGCGAACCGAAGTGGCGCAGGTCGGGGTATCAACGCTTGGGAAGATGTTCAGCACTTTGCGCTTGCCGGCAAAGGTCGCCAGGGTCGCGTCGGACAGATCGCCAGCAGTCAGGGTGAAGTCTGGCGCCTTGGCGCCGACTTTCGGCAAATCGCCTTCGACCTGGACAGGGTTGCCTCGGAGGGTAACTTGAGCCATGAACGGAATCCTTCTAGTGGTGGTAGTGAAACGAATTTCAGGTGCCGAAGTTAAACACAAAGTTCGATGGGCACCTATGGTCGGACGCAAATTGTCATGGTGCGAGGCTCAACGCCCCGCCGCCACGAACCCGCGCTGCAGATCTTCGATCAACGCTTCTACATCCTCCAGGCCCACGTGCAGGCGCACCACCGGGTTCGACCCGCGGTCGGCAGCGCTCTGGCGATCTTGCGTGTCGGCCAGGGTGACCAGGCTTTCATAGCCGCCCCAGGATGCGCCCAGGCCAAACAGCTGCAGGCCGTCGATAAAACGCTCCACATAGCCTGCATCGGCATTATTGAGTTCGAACGAAAGCAGGCCATTGCTGCCGCTGAAATCACGCTTCCACAGCGCATGCCCCGGATGCTCGGGCAAGGCCGGATGAAACACCCGCTTGACCTGCGGCTGCACCTGCAACCATTGGGCAATCGCCAGCGCCTGGCGCTCGTGCACGTCCAGCCGGGAAGCCAGGGTGCGTGCGCCACGCAGGATCAGGTAGGCATCGTCGGCGCTCACCGCATTGCCAAAGGTATCGCTGATTTTCGCCAGGGCTGGCCATGCGGCTTCGGTAGTACAGACGCTGCCCATCATCACGTCGCTGTGGCCGCCGAGGTATTTGGTCAGGGCCATGATGGAGATATCGGCGCCCAACGCCAGCGGACGGTACAGGTAGGCTGCGCCCCAGGTATTGTCCACCGCCAGCAAGATGCCGCGCGGCTTGCACAGTGCGGCTATCGCGGACAGGTCGCACAGTTCATACAACAGCGAACCGGGGACTTCTGCATAGACCATTTTGGTGTTGGCTTGCAGTTGCGCTTCCAGCCCGCTGCCGTCCGGGCTGAAGTAGCTGACTTCGATGCCGAATGGCTGGAGGAACTCGCTGGCCAGCTTGCGCACCGGCGAATACACGGCGTCGGTGATCAACACATGGTCGCCGGGCCGCAGGTAGGCCAGCAACGTCTGCGCCGCTGCGGCGAGACCCGTGCCATATAACCGGGTGCGGTAGCCGCCTTCCAGTTCGGTGACCAAATCTTCCAGCGCAAACGCAGTGGGATTGCCACGTGCGCCGTAGCTCAGGACCCGCTCACTGTCGCGTCGGGAGCGGGCGTCACGCATCTGGGCCAGGTTGTCGAACAGCACAGTGCTCAGGCGGGTGATCGGTATGTTGACCGCCCGACCACCATTACCCCCTTCAGTACGCGCCGCATGAATCAACCGGGTACGCACGCGCGACGCGGGCAACAAGGGTTTGAGACTGGCGATTTCCGCTTCGCTCATCTGTGCCAGCAGGCCGATTTCCCAAGCCAGGTACTGGCGGGCGGCGTCCTTGTTGCCGCTGTGGCGGTCGTGGGTAAAGAACAAAAAGTCGATGCATTGATTGTCGGATGGTGTCTGCGCGTCCTCGATCACCGGCAAACCTGCCGCCACCCAAGCCCCATAGCCACCGTCGAGCAGGCGCACATCGTCGCCCAACTCCAGCGCAGCAAAAGCAGCCAGCGCCGGATCATCCGCCACCAGCACTAACGGACGCGCACCGGCGGTCAACCGCGAACGAATCGACCAGCGCGAACCGGCAATCCGGCCCTTGCGATGGGTCATGCTCGGGCGCAGGTCCACCAGGTCAACGGTGCCATCTTTCAACGCGTCAGCCAGCGCCTGCACCGATATCACCGGCAGCGCTTCAAAGGGGACAGCCCCCTTTACCTCCAGCGCCAATCCACTGTGGATTCCACCCTCCAGCACATACGCCTCATGCCCCAACTGGCGCAGCCAACTGGCGACAATCGGCGCACGCACGCCGTCGCTGTCCAGCAGCACCACCCGTGCCTGACGCACGCCGATGTACAGGTCGGTGGACTGGACCAACTGCCCGCCCGGCGTATGTCGCGCCCCTGGCAAACTGCCGGCGGCAAATTCTTCGGCGGTGCGCACATCACACAGGAACAGGCTGCGAGCCGGGTCCGCTGCCCATTGGCGAACCTGCTCCGCCTTGACACTGACCACCCCTGCCCGCTCCGCCAATTGCCGGGCGGCTTGGCGCTGCTGCACCAGATCAGTAGAGACTTGATCGGCATAACGGCGGGTGCTGCCATGCTCCAGTTTGAAATCCGCCAGGTACCAACCCTGGGTACCGTTTTCCAATGCATAAACCGGGTTCTTCACGCCGAGGTTGATCAACGTCTGGGCGCCGATAATGCTGCGGGTACGGCCGGCGCAATTGACCACGATCGGCGTCGTCTCATCCGGCACCAGGTCGTGCACGCGGTAACCCAGCTCACCGTTAGGGCAGCAGATGGAGCCAGGAATGGTCATCTTGCGGTATTCATCAAACGGCCTGCCGTCCAGCACCACCAGCGGCGCGCCATTGGCTTGCCACTCCGCCAGTTGCTGCGCGGTGACGTGGGGCGTGTGGCTGGCTTCTTCCACCAACTCGCCAAAAGCCTTTGACGGTACATGCACCCCGGCAAACAGCTGCAGGCCCGCAGCCAGCCAACCGTCAGCACCCCCTTCCAGTACATGCACATGCCGGTAGCCCAACGCCTGCAAGCGCAGCGCCGTGCGCGCAGCCACATCGCCGCCGTCCTGATCGTAAATCACCAGGCGCACCTGAGGGTTGGGCGCCAGGCGCTGCACCTCCAGTTCCAGGCGGCTATAGGGCAGGTTTACCCCGTGAAACAGATGGGCCTCGCCGTATTGGCCGTGCTCGCGTACGTCGAACAGGGCGATTTCCTGGCCGTCGAACAGCCATTGTTGCAATTGCCCGGGTGTGATGGTCTGGCTCATGGAAGTCCCGCAAAAAAAGATGAGTTACTGCAAGGCCAACGAACGCTCGCCGGCGGCGACTTCGCGTCCCTTGGCGTAGGCCCGCTGGACCGCCGGGCGCGCCTTGATGCGCAAACGCCAGGCCTGGATGTTCGGGTAGTGGGCCAGGTCCTGGCCTTGGCGCAGGGGCTGGATCCACGGGAAGATCGCCATATCGGCCACCGAGTATTCGCCTGCGACATACGGCACCTCGGCCAAGCGCTGCTCCAGCACCCGATACAGACGCGTGGCTTCGGCGTTCAGCAGGTCGAGGGCGAAGGGAATCGGCTCCGGGGCCTTCTCCTTGAACAGCTGCAACTGGCTCAGGTACGGGGTGATATGCCCCACCTGCCAGAACAGCCATTCCTGGACCTTCTGGCGCTCGGCAGTGCCGGCGGGGGGCAGGAAGCGCCCGGCCTTGTCCGCGAGGTAGTTCAGGATCGCCCCGGACTCGAACAGGCTCAGGGGTGCTTCAAGGCTGTGGTCGACAATCGCCGGAATCCGCCCATTCGCACTGATGCGCTGGAAGCTTTCCTGCTTCTGCGCGCCTTCGCGGATGTTGACCGGAATCAGGCGGTACTCCACCTCCAGCTCTTCCAGCAGGATGCCGACCTTCAGGCCATTGCCGGTGGGCCAGTAATACAGATCAATCATAAAAAACCCTGGATGAACGCGGATCTAATTGTGGGAGCGGGCTTGCTCGCGAATGGGGTGTGTCAGCCAATGAATGCGTTTCTGACCCACCGCATTCGCGAGCAAGCCCGCTCCCACATTTGATGTGTGTTGTGCTCAGGAATAGGCCCGGATTGAAGGCTCCATCTGCGAGGCGTTGTAGTTGAGAATCCGGCCGTCGGCCTCAACGCCATAACGGCCATTGAGGGACTCCAGCGGCAAGCCGTACAGGTGGAAGTGCAAGGTCGCCTGCTCACCTTCAACACGAATCCCGTGCAGGTCTTCACCGAGGAACGAGATGGAAGTGCCCGGCTGCACGATGACTTCTTTCTCAAGCGTCAGGGTGGTGAAGCCTGCATCCCGCCCTTCATCGTTGCGGCCATACACGTAGTTGATTTCCTGGCCTTCGACGGCGCTGATGATCGCCCAGGTTTCGTGGTTGTGAGGGAGGGTGCTTTTGCCCGGCAGCAGCGAATTCAGGTAAAGGGTCGGCGTGTCGCCATCGTCATTCAGGCGATAGCGGAAAGCAGTGCTGCCCTGCCCCGGCACTGGCGCGGGGAATTCGTTGAAGTTGAACAGGTCCCGGCGCTCGGCCAGGGTTTCCAGCAGCCCGACAATTTCCACCAGGGCCGCGCGGTCTACGCCACGCTGGTTGATGACACGGATCTGCTGCAGGAAGTCTTCGATAACGGCGGCACGGTTTGCGGTACTCATGACGAGGTTCCTCTTATTAGACAGACAGGGTGTAGCGGCTCAGGTTGGTCAACAGGTAGGGATCGTTGGCGATCGGTGGCCGGCGGCCGGGATCGCCCACTGCATGGCGCAGGAATTCCTTGGTGCGTTCACTGGTGGGGTGCTGGAAGATCTGTTCAGCGCTGCCGTGCTCGACGATCACGCCGTTTTCGGTGAAGTAGACGATGTCGCTGATCTCTTCGGCGAAGCGCATTTCATGGGTCACCAGCACGCAGGTCATGCCCTCTTCGGTCAGCTCGCGAATCACCGTCAGCACTTCGCCGACAGTTTCCGGGTCCAGCGCAGAGGTCACTTCATCGAACAGAATCAGTTCCGGGCGCATGGCCAACGCCCGGGCAATCGCCACCCGCTGCTGCTGGCCGCCGGACAATTGGCCGGGATAGGCATCCGCCTTGTGCTCCATGCGCACTTTGGCCAACAGCGTCCGGGCGTCCTTCTCTGCCTCGGCGCGGTTGCGGCCGAGCACCTTACGTGGGGCGATCACCAGGTTTTCCAGCACCGACAAATGCGGGAACAGGTTGTATTGCTGGAACACAAACCCGACGCGCTTGCGCAACTCGATGCGCTGGGCTTCCTGGTTCAGCGTGTCGACCCGGGTTTCGCCGACACGAATGGTGCCGCGCTGGGGCTGCAACAGCCCGGTGATGCAACGCAGGATGGTCGACTTGCCCGAGCCCGACGGGCCGATGATCGACACCGCCTGGCCGCGATGCACGTCGAGGTCGATGCCCTTGAGCACCCGGTTGTCACCGAACGACAGCTGCAAGTCCCGCAGGCTGACCAGGGATTCAATAGAAGGCATAACGGCGCTCCAGGCGTTGGGTCAAACGGGAAATCGGGTAGCAGTAGGCAAAGAACAGCACCAGCAGGCTCAGGTAGATCACTACGGTGAAGCCGGTCATGTTCACGGTGTTGCTGGCGATCTGTGCGGTGTCGATCACGTCGTGCACGCCCACCAGCGAAGCCAGGGCGGTGCCCATGGTGACCACCGCGTAGAGGTTCATCCACGGCGGCAACATGCGCTTGAAGCACTGGGGCAGGATGATCGAACGGAAAATCTGGCCACGGGTGAATGCCAGCGACCGCGCGGCTTCCCACTGGGTGCTGGGGATCGAGCCGATGGCGCCGCGAAAGATCTCCGCCACGTTGGCGCTGGCCGGCAAGGCCAAGCCGATGGTCACCTTGACCCAGTCCGGGAACGATACGTAAGAACTGCCGATATGGATCTCGAACGGAAACACGTAGGTGGTGAAATAGATCAGCACCAACCACGGCGCGTTGCGGAAAATCTGCACCCAGACTCGTGCCGGCAAGCGCAGCAGGCGCAATGGCGACATGGCTAACGCGCCCACTATCAGGCCCAGCAGCGAACCGAGACCAATCGCCACCAGGCTGATCAGGATGTTCTGGCCGAAACCGCTGACCAGCGCTGGCGACCATTGCAGCAACGCCGACAGCACCGGGAATGAATCAATGGCCATAACCGGGCATCCTCAGGCGCGCTTCCAGCCAGCGCCCCACACAATTGACGGTAAAACTCAGCAAGCCGAAAAAGCTCAGGATCAGAATCATCAGTTCCAGCACGTTGTCGCTCTGGGTCCAGATCATGATGGAGGCGTAGGTGATATCGCCCACGGCGATGGCCGAGGCCACGGCGGTCATTTTCACCAGGTCGATCAGGTTGTTAATCAGCGACGGCAGCGCGAAGCGCAGGGCCAGCGGCAGCTGCACATTCCACAGCAGTTGCCGGCTGCTGAAGGCCAGGGAACTGGCGGCTTCCAGGGTCACGGAAGGTACCGCCTCGATGCCGGCGCGCAGGGCTTCTGCGTGAAACGCACCCTTGTGCAGCGAGATCACGATCACCACCCAGGCAAACGGCGTCAGCGGGTTGGCCGCGCCGACGGCCTGGGTCAGCAGCATGTTCAACACCAGGAATGCGCAGTACAGCTGAACCAACGTAGGCGTGTTGCGGGTCACTTCGATAAACACCCGCGCCGGCTTGGCCAGCCACGGATTGCCCGAAGTCAGCAGCGCCGCGAGGCTGATCCCCGCCAGCAGGCTGCCGACGATGGTGAACAGGCACAACAGCACGGTGGTCAGCGCGCCCTGCTCCAGGGTGCCGCGCTGATAGGCATCCAGCAGGAAGCTGTAGTTGAGGCCGATACCGGCGGCCCAATGCACAAAAATCTCCAGCCAATGACTCATTCGGCGCCCCGCAGCTTGCCGCAGGCGACAGCGATACGGCGGCCGGCTTCAGCCACGCTGTCGGTCGCCGTAGCGATGGACAGGCGAAACCACGGCGACAGGCCGTAGGCGCTGCCGGCTACACCGGCCACGCCCTCCTCCAGCAAGTAGGCGACGACATCGCCGTCGTCATTCAGCTGTTGACCGTCCGGGCGATAGCGGCCAAGTAAACCGGCGCAGCGCACAAACACGAAAAAGCCACCCTGGGGTTCGAGCACTTCCAGGCCATCGACGGTGCCGAGGGCCATCATCAGCAGGTCCCGGCGCAGTTGATAGGCTGCCACCTGCTCGGAGAGGAAACCCAGCCCGCCGGTGAATGCGGCCAACGCAGCGGCTTGCCCGACGGAAGAGGCGCCGGAGGTGGATTGGGATTGCACCACCGCCATGGCGTAGGTCAGGGTCTGCGGCCCGGCGCCGAACCCGATGCGCCAGCCGGTCATGGCGTAGGTCTTGGACACGCCGCCCACCAGTAGGCAACGGTCCTGCAGATCCGGCGCGAGGTTCAGCAGACTCTGGGCCGGGCGACCGTCGAAACGAATGTGCTCGTAGAGTTCATCCAGCAGCACCATCACCTGGGGATGGCGACGCAACACCTCAGCCAGCGCCTGTAGTTCAGTCTCGCTATACACCGCACCGCTCGGGTTGCCCGGACCATTAAGGATCAGCCAGCGGGTGCGTTCATTGATGTGCTGTTCCAGTTGAGCCGGCAGCAGCTTGCATCCCTGCCCCAGGCCGCACTCGATAAACACCGGTTCGCCACCGTTGAACCGTACGCTGTCAGGGAAAGACGGCCAGTACGGCGTCGGCACCAGCACTTGATCGCCGTCGTCGAGGGTGGCGGCGAAGGCGTTGAAGATGATCTGTTTCGCGCCGTTCGCGATCACGATATTCGGCAGCGAATAGTCCAGGTGGTTTTCTTCGGCCAGCTTGCGCTGCACCGCGACGCGCAAGGCCTTTACGCCAGGTGTCGGGGTGTATTTGGTGGCGCCCGCGGCGATGGCGGCGTAGGCCGCTTGTTTGATGTGCTCCGGGGTGTCGAAGTCCGGCTCACCGGTGGTCAGGTCCAGAATGTCGCGGCCGGCATCACGCAGTTCCGTGGCACGGGACTTGGCCGCCGCGTTGGCCGACAGCGACACCCGCTGCACCCGCTTGGACAGGCGAACCGTCATGGCTGCACCTCAAGGACTTTGCCGGGGTTGAGCAGGTTTTTCGGGTCAAGGGCACGCTTGATGCGGCGCATCAGGTCCAGTTCTACCGGGCTTTTATAGCGGCCCAGCATGCCGACTTTGCGCTGGCCGATTCCGTGCTCGGCACTGATGGAACCGCCGTGGGCGTGGGCACTGTCGTGTACCAGCAAGCTCAGTTCGGCGTAGTTGCGCATGTGCTCGTCCACCGTGGAACCCTGCGGATGGGCGACGTTGTAATGCAGATTACCGTCCCCCAGGTGCCCGAACGTAAAGTTGCGAACGCCGGGGAAATGCGCCTGCAACAACGCATCGGTATGGGCCACGAAGGCGACGATTTGCGAGATCGGCACCGAGATGTCGTGCTTCATATTGCGCCCGGCGCGCTTCTGCGCCTCGCTCATGTTCTCCCGCAGCAGCCACAGGGCTTCGCTCTGCGCCAGGCTCTCGGCGATCAGCGCGTCGGCCAGCAATGACTGCTCGAAGGCTTCACCGAGGACGTTTTCGAAGGCTTCGCGGGCGTGGGTTTCGCCGTGGTTATCCGAGAGTTCCAGCAAAGCGAACCAGGGTTGGCTGGCCTTGAGGAACGGTTGCGGGCCTTCGGGAAACTGCTCGCGCAACAACGCCAGGCAATCGGCGCTGAGCAACTCGAATGCCGTGAGATTTGCGCCAAAACCGGCGCGGGCATGGGACAGAAAAGCGACGGTCTGAGCCAACTCATCGAACGCCAGCAACGCGGTGGCCTGGGCCTTGGGCAGCGGGAACAGCTTCAGGGTCGCGGCGGTGATAATGCCGAGGGTGCCTTCGCTACCCACGTATAAATCCCGCAGGTCGTAGCCGGTGTTGTCCTTGCGCAAACCCCGCAGGCCGTTCCAGATTTCGCCTTCGGCAGTGACCACTTCCAGGCCCAGGGTCAGCTCGCGGGTGTTGCCATAGCGCAGCACCGCCGTGCCGCCGGCATTGGTGCCGAGGTTGCCGCCAATGGTGCAACTGCCTTCGGCACCGAGGCTCAGCGGAAACAGGCGATCGGCCTCCCGGGCCACGTCCTGGATGTTTTGCAGGATGCAGCCGGCTTCGACGGTCAGGGTGTCGTTGTCGGTATCGATCACGCGCACCCGATTCATCCGGTCAAGCAACAGCAGCACCGCACGGCCACTGGCGTCCGGCGTCGCGCCTGCCATCAGCCCGGTGTTGCCACCCTGGACCACGATGGGCGCCTCCAGGGCCACACAGGCACGCACCACGGCGGCGACCTCCTCGGTATTGGCCGGGTGTACCATGGCGATCACCTGGCCGGTGTAGCGGCCCTGTTTGTCGGTGAGGTACTGGGGGGCGTCTTCACTGCGCTGCACATGGGCGGCGCCGAGCAACTGCTGCAGGGTGGCGAAGAGCGATTCACTCATGGCTGTACTGCTCATGCAGATCACGCAGGGCCTGCGACGGGGCCATGCCGGTGCGTTCGCCGAGGGCGATCAACCAGCCGCTGCGATGCCAGTCGCGCACGATGGCGTCGAGCTTGGCCTGGGTGTCGTGCTCGCCTTTGCGGATCCAGATCACGGACTTGGACGGGATCAAATCCCCCGGCAACGGGATCTCGTAGCCGGACCATTCGGCATCTTCCAGCAGCGCATGCATGGTCGGGCTGACGTGCACCGCCGCCACGCAGCCATTGCCGCGCAACGACAGCAGGGATTCGGACTGGCTACGGAACGCCTTGATCTGCGCGCCGTAGGTTTCCTGCAACGGTTTGATGAAGTTACTGCCCTGGGACACGCACACCGGCTTGTCCTTGAGGTCGGCCCACTGGGTGATCCCGGCGCCTTTGCGGATCAACGCCGCGCCGCCGACTTCTTCATAAGGCGTGGGCACGTAGTCGAGAATCTCGGCGCGCTCGTCGGTGTACTGCATGTTGGCGATCAACACATCGACCTTGCCTTGTTGCAGGAACTGCACCCGGTTGGGCGCCAGTACCGAGACGGTCTTGGTCTCCACACCCAGTGCCTGGCCGAGGCCCTTTGCCAGCTCGACGTTGTAGCCCAGGTGTTCGCCGGTCTTGGGGTCGAGGGTGCCAAACGGCGGGCCGCTGAGGATCACGCCGACGCTGATGGCGTGGCGTTGCTCGATCTTGTCGAGGGTGGCGTCGGCGTGGGCCAGGCTTGCGCACAGTGCCAGGCCCAAGGCAGTCAGGGTTTTCAATGTCATGTGTCAGGCGCCCTTGAACTGTTTCTGCAATTCCACCAGCGCCGGGGAAGCCGGGGTGATGTGGTTGCGGGTCTGGGCGTCGATCAGCCAGCCGCTGCGGTGCAGTTCCTTGATGATCGGGTCGAGTTTGGCCTGGGTGTCGTTCTCGCCGCGGCGAGTCCAGATCACCGACGGCGCCGGGTTCAGCTCGGGGCTGATGGCGCGGTAGTCCTTCCATTCGGCGCTGTCGTTGATCAGCGGGTTGATCAGGGTGGAGTCATGCACCGCCGCGACGCAGTTATTGCCGCGCAGGGCCAGCAGGGATTCGGAGGAGCTCTTGAAGCCTTTGATCTGTGCGCCCAGTTCGGTCAGCGGCTTGACGTAGCTGCTGCCCTGGGAGGTGCACACCGGCTGGCCTTTGAGGTCTTCCCAGTGGGTGATCTTGCTGTCCTTGAGTACCGCTGCGGTGCCGCCAATCCTGTAAAACGGCGTCGGTACGAAACCGAGGATTTCGCCGCGCTCGGCGGTCCATTCCATATTGGCGATCAGCAAGTCGACCTTGCCCTGCTGCAGGAACTGCACGCGGTTTGCCGGCAATACCGGTACCAACTGCACCTCGGCGCCCAACTGACGGCCCAGCTCGTTGGCCAGGTCGACGTTCAAACCCTTGGGCTTCTGAGTGGTGGGGTCGATGCCGCCAAACGGCCCGCCGGAAAGCAGCACGCCGACCACCAGCACATGGCGTTGCTGGATCTTGTCCAGGGTCGCGTAGGCCTGAACCACCGCGCTGCCGCCCAGGGCGATCAATGCGCCCAGGACCACAGGCAACCTTCGTTTTACCGCCGCGCGCACAAAACCCATGGAACTCCCCTCATTAGCGATCGGCGTACCCCGACCTGATGTGGGGGCATGCTAGGGAGAGTGCCGAGGGAACGGAAATTCAAATATCTAATATCGTTATAACTTCCCGTATATGGACGTCCTTGTTTTTGGCCATATACTCGCAATCATTAGCCTCTGTAAAAAATCGGCGCGATAACACATAAGCATATGTAATGTTTATCTTCCTGCCCTTGATATAAAAAATGCCCTGGAATGGCCATGTCGACCCTCGATCTTGAACTGCTCCGCACCTTTATCGCCGTGGTCGACCACCACAGCTTCGCCGAAGCCGGTGCTCACCTGGCCCGCACGCAATCTTCCGTCACCCAGCATATGCAGCGCCTCGAACAGCAAGTGGGCGTCAGCCTGTTTGAAAAGCGCGGCCGGCAAAAGCAACTGACAGAGCCGGGAATGCAGCTATTGCGGCATGCGCGGCAGATGCTGTCGCTGAATGACGAGGCACTCAACTCCCTGCGGGAAAGCAGCCTCAGCGGTGTGCTGCGCATCGGCTCGCCCCACGACATCGCCGACACCATCCTGCCGCCGATCCTCAGCCACATCGCCCGCTCAGCACCGCGCCTGCGCCTGGAAATCGACGTGGGTCGCAGCCCATTCCTGATGGATGACTTGCATCGGGGCAAGGTCGACATGGTGATTTCCACCCGCGCCGACGCCAACCTCGAAGGCTTTGCGCTGCGCACCTCGCCGGTGTGGTGGATTTGTTCGGCGCAGTACATTCACTCGCCGAGCGAGCCGCTGCCGTTGATTCTGGTGGATGAGCCGAGCATCTATCGGCGCTATGCCCTGGAGGCGCTGGAACGGGCGAATATCCCGTGGAGGCAGGCGTACCTGGCATCGAACCTGATCGGCATCAAGGCGGCAACCCGTGCAGGGCTCGGCGTGACCCCCCGGAGCATGGAAATGCTCGGGCCGGACATGCGGGTATTGGGAGAGAACGACGGGCTGCCGAGGATGCCGGAGGTGACGTATTACCTGTGGATTCGCCCGAACACGGCAAACCCGATTGCACGCAAGGCTTATGACTTGATCAGGGCCAGCCAGGGATTGGCGCTTGGGTGAAGCCGGCGAGCTTCCCGGCAGGAGCGAGATTGCTCGCGAAGGTCGTTAACAATGACGCGGGAAACCTGACACCCAACGGCGATTTCAGGTTTTTCGCGAGCAAGCTCGCTCCTACAGGATGTTCAGACGTCGTTATTGCTGGGTCAATTGGGTCCACAACGCGGGTGCACCGGCGGACTTGGCGATTGCCTCAAGGCGCGCCGCGTGTTCGGCCATGTCCTGCTCGCTGGCGCGAATAATCGCGGTGGGCTGGCGATCCGCTGGCAAGCGGCGGATTTCCGAAGGGCGATTGCCCGAGCCTTCTGCCGAACCATTGCCGTCCGAAGCGTTACCGGCCAGGGACAGGCTGGTCTGGCCGCCGGTCATGGTCAGGTAAACGTCGGCGAGGATCTCGGAGTCGAGCAACGCGCCGTGGAGTTCACGGCCGGAGTTGTCGACGCCATAGCGTTTGCACAAGGCATCGAGGCTGTTGCGCTGGCCCGGGTGACGCTCACGGGCCATCATCAAGGTGTCGAGGATCGAGCAGTGCTGGGTGATATCCGCCCGGTCGGTCGCGCCCATCAGCGCGAATTCGTTGTTGATGAAGCCAACGTCGAACGCCGCGTTATGGATGATCAGCTGTGCACCGTTGATGAACTCGAAGAACTCATCGGCCACTTCGGCAAACCGCGGCTTGCCCACCAGGAATTCGTTGGTGATGCCGTGGACGCCGATGGCGCCTTCATCACTTTCGCGATCCGGTTGCAGGTAGACGTGGAAGTGCCGGCCAGTGAGGCGGCGCCCCATCAGTTCGACGCAGCCGATTTCAATGATCCGGTGGCCGTCGGTCACCGGCATGCCGGTAGTTTCGGTATCGAGTACAACAGATCGGATGGCCATCAGGGCTCAGCTCTCAACGGTTTGGTACATTTCAAGGGGCGGGATCTTAACACGTCAACCGGCATCAGCTCTGCTTGTAGCCGCGCACGTCATCCACACCGCGATTGGCCAGTTGGTCGGCGCGCTCGTTGCCGGGATGGCCGATGTGCCCGCGCACCCATTTCCAGGTGATGTTGTGGCGATTGCATTGCTCATCAAGCAACTGCCACAGGTCGGCGTTTTTCACCGGCTCCTTGGCCGCAGTCTTCCAGCCGCGCTTCTTCCAGTTGACCATCCACTCGTTGATGCCCTTCATCACGTACTGGGAGTCGGTCACCAGCAACACGTCGCAACGACGCTTGAGCTCCTCAAGGCCGCGAATCGCACCCATCAGTTCCATGCGATTGTTGGTGGTGTTGGCTTCGCCGCCCCACAGTTCCTTCTCCACGCCTTTGCACACCAGCAAGGCGCCCCATCCGCCGGGGCCGGGATTGCCCTTGCAGGCGCCATCGGTGAAGAGTTCTACGGTATCGGTCATTTCACTGTCCATTAAAGCGGGATCCATCAAAGCGGGTTGCCGATAATCGACCGACAAAGGCCCGAGGTCGAGAGACTCGACCTGAAATCAAAAAAGGTTTTTTACTGCTCGCTCTGCTTGCGATTGACCTTGGCCATCGGCATCGGTACTAGCTTGCCCATCGGTTCGCGGCGTACCTGGCGCACCGGGCGCAGGCCCACGACGATCTTGCGCGCCACCAACAAGTAGAAACCACCGCCAGACAATTGCCAGGCACCGGCCCTGCGTTCCCAGCCGGCCAACCGGCCCTGCCACTTGGCGGACGCAAGCGGCGGACGATAGCACCCGAAGCGGCGTTTCTCCAGCGCAAAGCCCAGCAGGTTCAACCAGTCGCCGACGCGCGAGGGCGAGATGCAGCGTGCCTTGCGCAAGGCATCATGGGCGAATACATGCCGCAGGCCCCAGCTGCTCCAGGGGTTGATGCCGATGATCAGCAAATGGCCACCTGGGCGCACACTGCTGGCGGCTTCGCGCAGCAAACCATGGGGCGACAGGCAGAAATCCAGGCCATGCTGCAACACCACCACGTCGGCAGCATGCTCGCTCAACGGCCAGGCTTGCTCCTCGCAGACAATCTCGACACCCGGCAACGGCGCACCCAGGCGCACATTGCGTTGCACCTGGGGTGCCGACGGCGGGGTTTGCGCCGAGGGACCGTAATGCACCAGGTAGCCACCAAAGAACCGGCCAAGCTCGTCTTCGAGCATGCGCCGTTCTTCATCCAGTAAAAATTGCCCGACAGGCCCGGACAGCCATTCACGGGCGGCACTGATCAGTGCCAGCCACTCGGGATCGGCCTGGGCGAACGCTTTATCAGTCATTGCATTCTCCAACTCGCCAAGAAGCTCTAAGATGCACCAATGTGTTCAGCTTGGCGAATCAAAGAATGATACAGATCAGTGCCCTGCCCGCCTTCACCGATAACTACATCTGGCTGTTACAGGATCAGCCGAACAAGCGCTGCGCGGTGGTCGACCCCGGTGATGCCGCGCCCGTACTGGCCTGGCTCCAGCAGCACCCCGACTGGACCCTCAGCGACATCCTGGTGACTCACCATCACCATGATCATGTCGGCGGCGTCGAGCAACTTAAAAGTGTTTCAGGCGCCACGGTCTACGGCCCGGCCAATGAAAAGATCCCGGCGCGGGATATCGCCCTCCAGGACAACGACCGCATCAACGTGCTGGGCTGGGACTTCGAGGTGCTTGCCGTACCCGGTCACACCCTCGGCCATATTGCCTTCTATCACCAGGGCGTGCTGTTCTGCGGCGACACCCTGTTCGCCGCCGGTTGTGGCCGGCTGTTCGAAGGCACCCCGCAACAGATGCACACCTCCCTGGAGCGCTTGGCGGTCCTGCCGTCCAACACGTTGGTGTACTGCACCCACGAATACACACAAAGTAACCTGAAATTCGCCCAGGCCGTGGAACCGCATAACGCGGATATCGCCGAACGGGTGGAAAACGTGCGGCAGCTGCGGGCCAACGGCGAGATTACATTGCCTTCGACCCTGGCCCTGGAAAAACTCACCAACCCCTTTCTGCGGACCTCTGAAACATCCGTTAAAGAAAAAGCGGACGAACGGAATGGCCGGGATAACCGGGCCGGGAGTGAGGTATTTGCTAGCTTGAGGTCTTGGAAAGATACGTTCTAAGTGGAAGGATTCTGATACGTAATTTCTGAATGGTTGACCGGAACCAAAGCGCTTTCTAGAATCGCCCGACATTTTTGCCCGGAACTTACTTCCAGCCAATGTCGTCATCTATTCGTAAAACCAACCATTCAGACGCATTGACCCGCCTGGCTCAAGCCGTGGCGGTGGCTGTGTCCGCTACTCTGGCGGGCTGCCAATCGACCAATTTTGCCGCACAATCCACCGTGCAACCCAAGCCAAACCTTACCGCCAAGATCAAGCAAAAACCCATTTGGCTATCAGAGAAGCCAAGCCCGGAAGTGCCCCAGGATGTCTGGGAACGCATGCGCCGGGGCTTTCAATTGCAGGACGGGTTAGGCGTCAACCCGCGCATTGAACAGCAACGATTGTGGTTTGCCAGTAACCCTTCCTTCCTTGAGAACGCCGGCGAACGCGGCAGTCTCTACATTCATTACATCGTCGAACGCCTTGAAGAACGCAACATGCCCCTGGAGCTGGCGCTGCTGCCAGTGATTGAAAGTGCCTACAACCCAATGGCTTATTCGCGCAGCGATGCCGTGGGCCTGTGGCAATTCATTCCTTCCACCGGGCGCTACTTCAACCTGCGTCAGACCCGCGCCTACGACGGCCGCCGCGACATCACCGCCTCCACCACCGCCGCCCTGGACTACCTGACGCGTCTGCATGACATGTTCAACGGTGACTGGTTGCTGGCGTTGGCGGCCTATAACGCGGGTGAAGGCACCGTCAGCCGGGCCATCGAGCGCAACGAAAAGCTCGGCTTGCCGACGGACTACTGGAACCTGCCACTGCCTCAGGAAACCAAGGACTACGTGCCCAAGTTCCTGGCGCTGTCCCAGGTGGTGCTGGCTCCCGAAGCCTACGGCGTCAACCTGAACCCGATTGCCAACACGCCGTATTTCGAAGTGGTCGAAGTCAAGCAGAGCATGGACCTGTCACGGGTTGCCGCGCTGGCCGAGATCGACGAAGACGAACTGTTCCAGCTCAACCCCGCCTTGAAGCAACGTACCACCCTGGATGGCCCGCAGCATTTGCTGGTGCCGACTTCCAAGGCGCAGCTGCTGGCCAGCAGCCTTTCGGCGATGAAGCCCGAAGAATTGCTGAGCATGCGCCCGAAAAAGCAGGTGTTCGACGAAGTTGAACACAAGGCTGTGGCCGGTCGCACCCGTAGCTACAAGGTTCGCAGCGGCGACAACCTGACCCTGATTGCCAAGGCCAACAAGGTTGATGTGCATGACCTGCAGCGCTGGAACCAGCTCAATGGCCAGGCGCTCAAGGTCGGCCAGACCCTGGTCATGCAGGACACCCGCAAGCTGGTGGCCAAGGCCGGCGGCAAGAAGCCGGTGCAGTACAAGGTCAAGAAAGGCGACTCGCTGTACATCGTCGCCAAGCGCTTCAACGTTGAGATGCAACATCTCAAGCGCTGGAACCCGCGCACTGGCCAGGCGCTGAAGCCGGGGCAGATGCTCGTGGTTTCCGGGCCTAGATAACACCGCAAACCCCGTAGGAGCGAGCTTGCTCGCGAAAAACGCAAGGACACCGCGTTAATTCAGAATGCCAGCGTTATCGTTGGCGTCTTTCGCGAGCAAGCTCGCTCCTACAGGTTTCACAACGCCTCGATCCCCAGCCTTTTTCCAATCGGAACAAGCTGTTACTGTACCGATCATAAAGCCCAAGCCGCCTGGATCGGATCTCTGACTTGAAGCGTCCCCTCCTTCTACTAATAAGTCTGGCCTTGAGCTTTTCCGCGAACGCGACCATCACCGAGAGCCACGGTTATGCGCAGTTCGGCACGCTCAAGTACCCGGCCAAATTCACCCACTTCGACTGGGTAAACCCCGCAGCGCCCAAGGGCGGCACTTTGCGGGTCATGGCGTTTGGCACCTTCGATACGCTCAACCCTTATACCTTCAAGGGTTCCAGCCCGGTTTCCACCGCCAACTTCCTGCAATACGGGGTCAACGAGCTCAATGAGCCGTTGATGGTCGGTACCGGCCAGTACGCTCCTTCCGGCGATGAACCGACCTCCAGCTACGGCCTGATTGCCCAATCGGTGGAGTACAGCGAGGACCGCAGCTGGGTGGTGTTCAACCTGCGCCCCGAAGCGCGCTTCCACGATGGCAAGCCGATCACCGCCTACGACGTGGCGTTCTCCTATCGCACGCTGCTGACCGAAGGCCACCCGCAGTACCGCACCAACCTGCAGGAAGTGGCCCGGGTCGACATTCTTAACCGGCATCGCATTCGCTTTGTGTTCAAGCGCGCCGGCAACCCGTTGCTGATCCTGCGCCTGGGGGAGCTGCCAGTATTGCCCCAGCATTACTGGAAAAACCGTGACTTCAAGGCCACCACCTTCGAGCCGCCGCTGGGCAGCGGGCCTTACCGCATCAGCAAGGTCACGCCGGGGCGGCAACTGGTGTTCGAACGGGTCAAGGATTACTGGGGCAAGGACTTGGCGGTCAACCGTGGTTTCTATAACTACGACAAGGTCGAGGTGGAGTTTTACCGCGACAGCGACGTGGCCTTCGAAGCCTTCAAGGCCGGCGAGTTCGATATCTATATCGAGCACCAGGCGAAGAACTGGGCCAACGGCTACAACTTCCCGGCGGTCAACCGTGGGGAGGTGATCAAGGCGCAGATCGCCCACCAGATCCCGACCCAAAGCCAGGGCCTGTTCATGAACAGCCGACGCCCGGCCTTCAGCCAGGCCAAGGTGCGCGAAGCCCTGGGCTTGATGTTCGATTTCGAGTGGACCAACCGCACCCTGTTCAGCGGCGCCTATAAACGCACCCTCAGCTACTACCCCAACAGCGAATTCTCCGCCACCGGCGTGCCGACCGGCCATGAATGGCTGATGCTCTCGCCCTATCGCGATCAACTGCCGGCCAATCTGTTTACCCAGCCATTCAGCCTGCCCCAGACCGACGGTCGCGGCATCCCCCGGGACACCCTGCGCCGCGCCCTCGCGTTGCTCGCCGAAGCCGGCTGGAAGCTGTCCGGGCAACGTTTGCTCAACCGTGACGGGCAGCCGCTGCGCCTGGAAATCCTGCTGGTGAATCCGAACCTGGAGCGCATCCTGCAGCCCTATGTCGAAAACCTGACAAGCATCGGCGTCGAAGCCCGCTTGCGCACGGTAGACCGCGCACAGTACAAACAACGCCTCGATCAATTCGACTTCGACATGATTCTGATGACCCTCAACCAGACCCTCAGCCCCGGCCTTGAGCAGTGGCAGTATTTCCACTCCAGCCAGGCGGGGATCAAGGGCAGCAAGAATTACGCAGGCATCGCCAATCCGGTGGTCGACCATCTGCTGGAACAGTTGCTGGCCGCGCAAACCCGCGAAGAACAATTGGCAGCCGGGCGAGCGCTCGACCGCGTCCTGCTGTGGCAGCACTACAGTATTCCCAACTGGTACCTCAACTATCATCGCCTGGCGTACCGCAACCGGTTCGCCTTCGTCACCACGCCGCCCTACAGCCTGGGCCTGAGCGCATGGTGGCTGAAAGCTTCGGAGAAAGCCCAATGATGCCTTTGCGTACTGCGATCCTTGGCAGCCTGTTGTTGTGCGGCGCCGCCACTGCGGCCCCACAACATGCGCTGACCCTGTACAACGAACCGCCCAAGTACCCCGCCGATTTCAAGCATGTCGATTATGTAAATCCCGACGCACCCAAGGGCGGTACCTTTCGCGAGTCCAGCATGGGCGGCTTCGACAGCCTCAACCCTTTCATCAGCAAGGGCGTGCCGGCGGACAATATCGGCCTGATCTACGACACCCTCGCCCAGCAAAGCCTGGACGAACCCATCACCGAATACGGCCTGGTGGCCGGCAAGATCGAAAAGGCCTCGGACAACAGCTGGGTGCGTTTCTACATTCGCCCCGAAGCGCGCTTCCACGACGGCCACCCGATCCGTGCCGAAGACGTGGTGTTCAGCTTCCAGACGCTGATGAAGGACGGCTCGCCGATCTACAAGACCTACTACGCCGACGTCGACGAAGTGGTCGCTGAAGACCCGCTGCGGGTGCTGTTCAAGTTCAAGCGCACCAACAACCGCGAACTGCCGCTGATCCTCGGGCAATTGACGGTATTGCCCAAGCATTACTGGGAGGGCCGCGACTTCTCCAAGGGCAACCTGGAGATTCCGCTGGGCAGCGGCCCGTACAAGGTGGCCGAGGTCAAGGCCGGGCGTTCGATCCGCTACGAGCGGGTCAAGGACTACTGGGCCAAGGACCTGCCCATCAACAAGGGCTTCTACAACTTCGACTACCGCGTCACCGATTACTACCGCGACAACACCGTGGCCCTCGAAGCCCTCAAGGCCGGGCAGTTCGATTACTGGCTGGAAATCAGCGCGAAAAACTGGGCCAACGCCTACAACACCCCCGCCGTCACCCAGGGTCGCCTGATCAAGGAAGAAATTCCCAACGGCAACCCCACCGGCATGCAGGGCTTCGTGTTCAACATCCGTAAACCGATGTTCCAGGACGTACGGGTACGCAAGGCCATCAGCCTGCTGCTGGACTTTGAATGGAGCAACAAGCAACTGTTCAACGGCGCCTACACCCGCAGCCGCAGCTATTTCGAAAACTCCGAGATGGCCGCCACCGGCCTGCCCGGCCCGGCTGAGCTGGCGATTCTGGAACCGCTGCGGGACAAGGTCCCGCCTCAGGTATTCACCGAAGCCTTCGAGCCTTCCAAGACCGACGCCAGCGGCATGATCCGCACCCAGCAGCGCGAGGCCTATCAACTGCTGCAAGAGGCCGGCTGGAAGATCGTCGATGACAAGATGGTCGACACCACCGGCAAACCGGTGACCATCGAGTTCCTGCTGGCCCAGACCGAGTTCGAACGCATCCTGTTGCCGTTCAAGCGCAACCTGGCGGACTTGGGGATCGACCTGGTGATTCGCCGGGTCGACATCTCGCAGTACATCAACCGCATCCGCTCGCGGGATTTCGACATGGTGGTGGGCAGCTTCCCGCAGTCCTCGTCGCCGGGTAACGAACAGCGCGAGTTCTGGAAGTCGTCCAGCGCCGACAAGCCCGGCAGCCGCAACTACATCGGCCTGAAAGACCCGGCCATCGACCAGTTGGTGGAAGAACTCATCGACTCCGACTCGCGCAAGAGCCTGGTGGCCCACGCCAAGGCCCTCGATCGCGTGCTGCAGTTCGGCTACTACGTGATCCCCAACTGGCACATCAAGACCTTCCGCGTGGCGTATTGGGACCACCTCGGCCATCCGAAGGTCTCACCACGCTATGACGTCGGCACTGCCACCTGGTGGAGCAAACCCGACGCCAAGCCTGCAATAACCGTGGACACCAACCAGAGCGCCGATCCGGCGAGCGGGGGCGACTGAGATGCTGGCCTATATTGTTCGTCGACTGCTGCTGATCATCCCGACCCTGTTCGGCATTTTGCTGATCAACTTTGTGATCATCCAGGCCGCCCCCGGTGGCCCGGTGGAACAGATGATCGCCAAGCTCGAAGGCTTTGAAGGCGCCACCAGCCGGATTGCCGGTGGCGGTGCCGAAGTCTCGGTGGCCGGCTCCAGCTATCGCGGCGCCCAGGGCCTGGACCCGGCGCTGGTGAAGGAAATCGAGAAAATGTACGGCTTCGACAAGTCGGCGCCGGAACGCTTGTGGATCATGGTCAAGAACTACGCCCGGCTGGATTTTGGCGACAGCTTCTTTCGCGACGCCAAGGTCATCGACCTGATCAAGGAAAAGATGCCGGTGTCCATCTCCCTCGGGCTGTGGAGCACCCTGATCATGTACCTGGTGTCGATCCCGTTGGGAATCGCCAAGGCCACGCGACACGGCAGCCATTTTGACGTGTGGACCAGTTCGGCAATCATCGTCGGCTATGCGATCCCGGCGTTCCTGTTTGCGATCCTGCTGATCGTGGTGTTCGCCGGCGGCAGTTACTTCGACTGGTTTCCGTTACGCGGGCTGACGTCCAACAACTTCGATGAATTGAGCTGGAGCGGCAAGATCCTCGATTACTTCTGGCACCTCGCCCTGCCTGTGACCGCCTTGGTGATCGGCAACTTCGCGACCATGACCCTGCTCACCAAAAACAGCTTCCTGGACGAGATCAACAAGCAATACGTGGTCACCGCCAAGGCCAAGGGCCTGACCAATCACCGCGTGCTCTACGGCCACGTGTTTCGCAACGCGATGCTGCTGGTGATTGCCGGCTTCCCGTCGGCCTTTATCGGCATCTTCTTTACCGGCTCGTTGCTGGTGGAAGTGATCTTCTCCCTCGACGGCCTGGGCCTGATGAGCTTCGAAGCGGCGATCAACCGCGACTACCCGGTGGTGTTTGGCACGCTGTTTATCTTCACCCTGCTGGGGCTGGTGGTGAAACTGATCGGTGACCTCACCTACACCCTGGTCGATCCGCGCATCGACTTCGCCAGCCGGGAGCATTGAGATGAATCTATCCCCCCTCAATCGTCGCCGGTTCGAGCGCTTCAAGGCCAACAAGCGTGGCTGGTGGTCGCTGTGGCTGTTCCTGATCCTGTTCGGCCTGAGCCTGGGCGCCGAGTTGATCGCCAACGACAAGCCGCTGGCGGTGCATTACGACGGCGACTGGTATTTCCCGGCGCTCAAGCGCTACCCCGAGACCACCTTCGGCGGCGAATTCCCGCTGGAAGCCAACTACAAGAGCCCGTATATCCAGGAGCTGCTCAAGGCCAAGGATGCCTGGACGTTGTGGGCGCCGATTCCGTACAGCTACCAGAGCATCAACTACGACCTGAAAGTTCCGGCCCCGGCCCCGCCGTCACGGGACAACCTGCTGGGCACCGATGACCAGGGCCGCGATGTGCTGGCGCGAGTGATCTACGGGTTCAGGATTTCCGTGCTGTTTGCCCTGACGTTGACCGTACTCAGTTCGATCATCGGCGTGATCGCCGGGGCCTTGCAGGGTTTCTACGGTGGCTGGGTCGACCTGGCCGGGCAGCGCTTCCTGGAGATCTGGTCTGGCTTGCCGGTGCTGTATTTGCTGATCATCCTCGCCAGTTTCGTGCAGCCCAATTTCTGGTGGCTGCTGGGGATCATGCTGCTGTTTTCCTGGATGAGCCTGGTGGACGTGGTGCGCGCCGAATTCCTGCGCGGGCGTAACCTGGAATACGTGCGGGCGGCGCGGGCGCTGGGGATGCAGAACGGCGCGATCATGTTCCGTCATATCCTGCCCAACGCCATGGTCTCCACCATGACCTTCATGCCGTTCATCCTGACCGGCGCCATCGGCACCCTCACCGCCCTGGACTTCCTGGGCTTTGGCCTGCCGGCCGGCTCGCCGTCCCTGGGTGAGCTGGTGGCCCAGGGCAAATCCAACCTGCAGGCGCCGTGGCTGGGCATGAGTGCGTTTGCCGTGCTGGCGATCATGTTGAGTCTGCTGGTGTTTATCGGCGAGTCCGCTCGCGATGCCTTCGACCCGAGGAAATGAGATGAATCAGGACAATCTGATCGAAGTCCGCGACCTCTCCGTCGAGTTCGTCGTAGGCAACAGCCACCAGCGTGTGGTGAACAACGTCAGCTTCGATATCAAGCGCGGCGAAACCCTGGCCCTGGTGGGTGAAAGCGGCTCCGGCAAGTCGGTCACGGCGCATTCGATTCTGCGCCTGCTGCCCTACCCGCTGGCGCGCCATCCTTCGGGGACGATCCAGTACGCCAACCACGATTTGCTGACCCTGAAAGAAAAGACCATCCGGCATATTCGCGGCAACCGGATTGCGATGATCTTCCAGGAGCCGATGACCTCGCTGAACCCGCTGCACTCGATCGAGAAGCAGATCAACGAAGTGCTTGGCCTGCACAAGGGTTTGACCGGCAAGGTCGCCACCAAACGCACCCTGGAGTTGCTGGAACTGGTAGGCATCCCTGAGCCCCACAAGCGTCTCAAGGCCCTGCCCCACGAGCTGTCCGGCGGCCAGCGCCAGCGGGTGATGATCGCCATGGCCCTGGCCAATGAGCCTGAGCTGCTGATTGCCGACGAGCCGACCACGGCACTCGACGTCACCGTACAGTTGAAGATCCTGGAGCTGCTCAAGGAATTGCAGGCGCGCCTGGGCATGGCCTTGCTCTTGATCAGCCATGACTTGAACCTGGTCAGGCGCATCGCCCACCGGGTATGCGTGATGCAAAAAGGCTGCATCGTCGAGCAGGCCGAGTGCGAAACCCTGTTCCAGTCGCCGCAGCATCCGTACACCCAGGAGCTGCTGGCAGCTGAACCCAGCGGCGGCCCTGCCACCAATGAAATCGGCCCACCGTTGCTGGAAGTCGATGACCTGAAGGTCTGGTTCCCGATCAAAAAAGGCTTCCTGCGCAATACCGTCGATTACGTCAAGGCGGTGGATGGCATCAACTTCAGCCTGCCCCAGGGCCAGACGTTGGGCATCGTTGGTGAAAGCGGCTCTGGCAAATCCACCCTGGGCCTGGCAATTTTGCGGCTGATTGCGAGCAAGGGCGGCATCCGCTTCGAAGGGCATCAGATGGATAAGCTGAGCCAACAACAGGTTCGACCGCTGCGCCGGGAAATGCAGGTGGTGTTCCAGGACCCGTTTGGCAGCCTGAGCCCGCGCATGTGCGTGAGCGAGATCGTCGGCGAAGGCCTGCGCATCCACAAAATGGGCACCGCGGCCGAGCAGGAAGCCGCGATTATCGCCGCGCTCAAGGAAGTAGGCCTGGACCCGGAAACCCGCAATCGCTACCCCCACGAATTTTCCGGCGGCCAACGCCAGCGCATCGCTATTGCCCGCGCGTTGGTGCTCAAGCCACGTCTGATTTTGCTGGATGAACCGACCTCGGCCCTCGACCGCACAGTGCAACGCCAGGTGGTGGAACTGCTGCGCAACCTGCAGGCCAAGTACAACCTGACCTACCTGTTCATCAGCCACGACCTGGCGGTGGTCAAGGCCTTGAGTCACCAGTTGATGGTGGTCAAGCACGGGCAGGCAGTGGAGCAAGGGGATGCACCTGCGATCTTCGCCAACCCCCAGCACGCTTACACGCGCCAGTTGCTGCAAGCTGCGTTCCTGCGCAACTGAAGAGCGCCCCGGGCAACCGGGGCGCGGCTAAATAGATACCGCGTGCGTCCCGCACGTGGTGTTCAAAATGGACGACTTCATTCATCACCCCGTGAAGTCATCATGACCCAGGCACCAACCGCCTCCCCAGCATTTCGCCCTATCTACTCTCCCGAATTCATCAGCGCCGATGATGCAGCCGTGTATGTCAGCCTGCAAATCGGCGACCTGCGAGACCGCGAATACGGTGGGCTGATCTTCAAGCGCGGCGACAGGTTTATTGCCACTGCCCCCCTGCCGGGCTCTGCGACGAGCTTCGACGCAACGCGGGTATTTCCCAGCGCTGGCGGACACCCGCAGCGTGTTCCAGAAGGACTCAAACTCGTCGGGCTCTATCACTCACACCCGGACCTGCTTGATGCCCCGTTGAATACCAACTTTTTTTCGACTTCGGATATCTATGCAGCGATAACCTATAAACAATCATTTGGGTGCTTTTATCTGTCGAACCCCGACGGCTCGCTGCTCAAATACAGCGCAGGTGACACACAGGAGGCAAGCGCGTTGCTGGCGCTGGTCGCGCCACCCACTGATGATCCTGCGGCTCCCAGCCTGCTGCAACACGAACTCAACGAGGGGCGTTACAGCAGAGAAGCCTTTGTCCGTAGCGTGGCCGAATCTGGACACTTGCAAGTCGTTCTTGGCAGCGACTTGTGGGAAGCCGGCAATAAGGTCTCACCGCGCTGGCAAGCTGGAGCGCCACACAGTGACCTCATCCCACCGCAACACCTTGGACCTTGCTTCAGAACCCAGGAGGACGCCATGCGCTGGCTGACGGGCTATGCACCCTGGTCGGCCGAGCACACGCTGTCAGTGGGATTAATCCTGAGGAACGATCTCAACGAAACCTATGCGCCCCTCTATGCAACGCCGTTACACGACGCAGGCTTTGCGCCAGATAGCCTGTTACCGGCGAACGCGCTCGGTGTGGGGGAGCTGCCGATCGGCCATTCGATCAGTGCGTTCTATTTTGCGTCGCTGGCCAACAGGACCGAAGGTGGGTTGCTGACCTTGAATGGGGACAATCGCTTTATTTCCACTCAACTGATGTTCGCGGTGTTGTCAAAGCTGTCACAGAATCGCGCATTGACGGCCTACGTGGTGACCAAGGAGGCTGCAATCCTGAAGTACACCGCAGGGGATAGCGAAACCCGGCAAGCGCTGTTGGCCGACCTCATGCCCTTTGGTGGTCCTCGCAGCCCACTGCACCAGGCCCTGGCAAACGGAACGATGAGCGTGACGCAATTTATTCAGCGCGTCGCGGCGGCTGGCGAACTGAGTGTCGTCCATGCCGACGGCTCATGGCCATCGCGCGGCATCATCACCGCCAACTGGACACCATCGACCCGGAAACTGGACAAACCGCTCATCTGGCGGCTGGGCCCGCTGTTCACCGCGTCCGATGATGCGGTAGATGCCGCTATTAACCCCGCCAACGCCATGATCGGCATAGTGCTCCGTCATGCTCAACTCAGGGCATACGCCACCGGGTTACTGACGTCCGGGCCGACGCTCAACTATTCACTTAGTAGCGTTGTGGATATTCAAGTGTCTCGCCGCCTGCCCCTGCCCGAAGGATATGTGTTCGATGGCCTGTACTTTTACCCGGGCGCCACCGGTGACCATTCCTACCCTCAAGCCGACGAGATCTTCCATCCTGAAGCGCTGACCTATTTTTTCATGCTGATTGCACAGGGGTTTGAGTTGACCCATGCGTACTGGGCAACGCCCTACGGTGCACTGATCAAGTACAGCTCTCGCGGCTCCAGGGAAGAGGATGCATTAATCAGCCAACTGAGCGCGCCCGCCTCTGGCCAACCGGGGCGCCTTCTAGCGGCTCTGACCAGCGGAAGAGCCACCATAGAGCAACTGATCGGCTTGCTCGCGCGGTCCGGTGAGCTGACGGTGTTGCGCGTCGGTGGCATCTGGCAGCAACGCGGCGTACTGGCCCCTGACTCAAACGTCAGCTGACGGCGAGAAGCGTGGCCTCTGATATTGCTGCAAAAGCAAACCAATATCATTTGCGCAGTGCCCGGCCCTTTGGTTTAATCGCGACCAATTCTTATTTACGCCAAGGCTTCCACGCCACATGGATACTGTGTCGACCTCGCCCCCCTCGTTCAGCGACCTCTACGGCAATCACCACGCCTGGCTGCTGGGGCTGCTGCGCAGGCGCCTGAGCAATCGCTGGGATGCGGCGGACCTGGCCCACGACACCTTCATCCGGGTACTCAAGCGCCCGCCGGCCGAAGCCGATGAGACGCGGGAGCGCTCCTATCTGGCGACCATCGCCCGGGGCCTGTGTATCGATCATTGGCGCCGTCGCCAACTGGAGCAAGCCTGGCTGCAAAGCCTCGCGGATCGGCCGCAAGCGCTGCAACCGTCGCCGGAGCAGCGGGCGATCATCGTCGAAACCCTCTACGAAGTGGACGCCATGCTCGCCCGCCTGCCCCACAAGGTGCGCGAAGCGTTCCTGCTCGCGCAGTTGCACGGCATGCCCTACAAGCAGATCGGCGAACAACTCGGGGTGGGCGAACGGATGGTGAAAAAATACCTGGCCCAGGCGCTGTTGCATTGCGCGGTGCTCGAAGCGGAACTGGACGGGATGCTCGTGGAGTGACCAACCCTGGAAAACTCAGCCATGCCAGCCTGGAACAGGCTGCCCAATGGTACGTGCGCCTGCAGGATCAGCCAGAGGCTGCCCAGCACTGGCAGGCATGGCTCGGACAAAGTCCGGAACACCAGGCTGCCTGGGGTTATGTAGAGCGGGTCAGCCAACGCTTTGCGCCGCTGGCCGAGCAACCCCAGGGCGCCAGCCGCGCCCTGCGCACCTCCCGGCGCCAGGCCCTCAAGACCCTGCTGGTGCTGTGCGCCGGGTCAACGCTGGCCTGGGGCACTTGGCGCAACACTGCCTTGCCCCGGCTGGTGGGAGGCTGGAGTGCGGATTACGCAACCGCCAGCGGTGAAACCCGCGAAGCGCTGCTGGACGATGGCAGCCGCCTGTGGCTGAACGCCCTGAGCGCCCTGGATGTACGTTTTGACCGGGTCCAGCGCTTGCTGCACCTGCGCTTCGGCGAAGTGCTGGTCGAGACCGCCAAGGACCCGAACCGCCCGTTCCTGGTGGAGACTCAACAGGGTCGCCTGCGGGCACTCGGGACCCGCTTCAGCGTGTTGCAGGACGGCGACAGCACCTTGCTCAATGTGTTTGAAGGCCGGGTCGAAGTGCGCACCGCCGCCAGCCAGCAACAACGAATCATCGAGGCCGGGCAACAAGTGGCCTTCACCCGCGACGGGTTCAACCTTGATTCACCCGCATCCGCCACCCGTGAGGCCTGGAGCCGTGGCGTGTTGCTGGCTGACAACCTGCCGCTTGGCCAACTGGTCGCCGAGCTCAACCGTTATCGACCCGGCCACCTGGGCTGTGATCCGGCCGTGGCGCAATTGCCGGTGATGGGCTCGTTCCCCCTCAAAGACAGCGACCACGCACTGCGCCTGCTACAGGCCGCGCTGCCGATTCAGGTAGACACACTCATGCCGTGGTGGGTCACGGTCAGGCCCAAACACCCAGGCGCATAAAAACTTTAAGCCGTCAGTTCCCTTTTTCAAAACTCGTTCGGTTAACCCTGCAGATGCTTTTAATTCGCCGATCGATTTGATCCAAAGGGAATGTTCATGTCGCAACCCGCTCGCTTCACTTTGCGCCCGCTGGCGCTGGCCGTTACCGCTACCTTGCTGTGCCTGGGCACGCTCGACGCGCAAGCCGCCGAGTCGCCGTCGACCCAGGAAACGGCCCGCAACTACAGCATCGCCGCCGGCTCGCTGGTCAATGTGTTGAACAGCTTCGCCGAGCAGTCCGGGATCTTTATCGCCGGCCACAACGGCCTGGCCTCCGGCAAGACCAGCCCGGGCCTGAAAGGCAGCTACACCCCGGCCAGCGGTTTGCAGCGCCTGTTGCAGGGCAGCGGCTTGCAGGCCCAGCCCCAGGGCAACAACGGCTACGTGCTGGAGTTGATTCCGGCCAACACCGGCGCCCTGGAACTGGGCGCCACCACCATCTCCGGCGAAGGCCTCGGCGCCACCACTGAAGACACCCATTCCTACACCACCGGCGCCATGGCCTCGGCCACCGGCCTGGCGCTGTCGATGCGCGAGACGCCGCAGTCGGTAACGGTGATCACCCGCCAGCAAATGGACGACCAGGCCTCCACCAGCATCGCCGACACCCTGCGTCGCGCACCGGGCGTGAGCGTGCAGAACTACGACAGCGAACGCTGGGAGTTTTCCAGCCGCGGCCTGCCGATCACCAATTTCCAGTACGACGGCGTCAACTCCACCTACGACGGCGTGTATGACTACGGCACCACCAGCACCGACATGGCGGTGTATGACCGACTGGAAATCATAAAGGGTTCGGCAGGCCTGATGTCCGGTTCGGGCGACCCCTCGGCCACGGTCAACCTGATTCGCAAAAAGCCCACCCGGGACCTCAAGGCCTCCGTCACGCAGACCTTCGGCTCGTGGGACAACTACCGCACCGAAGGCGATATTTCCGGGCCGCTGACCGACTCCGGTAACGTGCGCGGGCGTTTTGTCGGCGTGTACCAGGACCGCCAGTCGTACCTGGACCACTACCAGAACACCAAGGACATCGCCTACGGCATTCTCGAAGCGGACCTGACGCCGGACACCCTGCTGACCTTCGGCATCGACCAGCAGGACACCCGCTCCCGTGGCGCCAGCTGGACCGGTTTCCCGATGTACTTCAGCAACGGTTCACGCACCGACTTCTCGCGTTCCTTCAACCCGGCCGCCGACTGGAGCCGCCGCGACTTCCAGAACCAGACCCTGTTTGCCTCGGTGCAACAAAAGCTGGCGAACGACTGGTCGCTGAAAGTCAGCCTCGATCGCAAGCGCAGCCAGCACGACACCCTGCTCGCCTCCGCCAGCGGCGGCAACCCGGACCCGGTCACGGGCGACGGGATGTACATGTTCATGGGCAAATACAAGGGTGACCAGGTGCAGAACACCCTGGACATCAACCTCAATGGCCCCTTCAGCCTGTTCGGCCGCGAGCATGAATTGATCATGGGCTTCATGGCCACCCGCTCCAAACAGGACGTACCGGTGTACGGTTCGGTCTACCCGCCCGTGGGCGGCAGCATTTATGACTGGCGCGGCGAATACCCGAAACCCGATATTCCCCGCAGCGGCCAGAACGACATTGTGCAACGCCAGACCGGCGCGTACCTGGCCACGCGCTTGAAACCCACCGATGACCTGTCGGTGATCCTGGGCACCCGCGTCAGTAACTTCAGCGGCACCGACAACACCGACTTCTATGACCCGACCAAGGCCGACAACCGCATGACCTATCGCCAGTCGGGCGTGGTCACGCCCTATGCCGGGATCGTCTACGACCTCAATGACAT
The DNA here is from genome assembly GCF_059716235.1 of Pseudomonas sp. LBUM1641. Classification (NCBI taxonomy): domain Bacteria; kingdom Pseudomonadati; phylum Pseudomonadota; class Gammaproteobacteria; order Pseudomonadales; family Pseudomonadaceae; genus Pseudomonas; species Pseudomonas sp. LBUM1641. The sequence continues at coordinate 3,056,182 of NZ_CP166815.1, read as the reverse complement.
CTGGTCGGTCTACACCAGCTACACCAAGATCTACAAACCACAAAACAGCCAGGACGCCGACCGCAAGTTGCTCGATCCGATTGAAGGCGACACCTACGAAGCCGGGCTCAAGGCAGCGTTTTTCGACGGCCGCCTGAACGCCAGCTTCGCCATATTCCGCATCGAACAGGACAACGTTGCGCAGTACGTTTCCGGGTTTGAGACCGACTCGGTGTATCGCCCGATTGCCGGTGCCACCACCAAGGGCTTTGAAGTCGAACTGGCCGGTGAAGTGCTGGATGGCTGGAACGTTTCGGCGGGCTACACCTACCAGCACTCCCGCGATGCCAATGGCGATTACGTCTACGGCTCCGTACTGCAAACCACCACGCCGCAGCAAGTGGTGCGGTTGTTCAACACCTATCGCCTGCCCGGAGCCCTGGAGAACCTGACGGTGGGTGGCGGCGTGAACTGGCAGAGCGAGTTCTTCGGCAACGTGTTCCAGCCGGACCCCAACGACTCGGTGAATTTCGGCCACAACTCACGCATCACCCAGGACAGCTACTTCCTGGTGGACGTGATGGCGCGCTACCGCTTCAACGAGCACTTGAGCACCACGTTGAACGTGAAGAACCTGTTCGACAAAAAGTACTACACCGGCCTGGGCAACTTCGGCACCGGTTTTTACGGCGAGCCGCGCAGCCTGCAATTGGCGACCCGCTGGGATTTCTGACCTGCGATCGTGGCGGCTCAGTCGATGCCTGTGTAATGATCTGCGCTCGATCTTGTTCGAGATGGAGCTGCAGACATGTCGCTGAACGCCACTGATCAACTGTCACGGGCACCGCGCTTCTGGCGCGACGAAACCCTGCCCTTTATCGAGGCGCGGACCATCTCTGACGGGCGCAAGGTCTGCTATACCCGGCACTCCCATGAGCATTTTTCCATCGGCGCAATCACCGCTGGCAAGAGCCTGTACCTCCATGGTGTGTCCACCTTCCAGATCAGCGCCGGCACCGTGGTGCTTATGAACCCTGGCGATGTCCACGCCTGCAATCCTCTCTACGACCAGCCCTGGTCGTATCACATGCTGTACATCGACACGGCCTGGCTGACGGACCTGCAGCACCAGTTGGGCTTCAGTACCGAGCTGGGTTTTCGCCCGTTCACTGCCACTCATACTCGCGACATCGTGCTGTATAGCGGTTTGATCGAGCTGTATGAGGTATTGGTGGACGAGCAAGCGGAACACCTGCACAAGCAGAGCGCCGCGGTGAGTTTCTTTACCGAGGTCCAGCAACGGCTCAACCCGTCGACCACACCGTTGCGTGAGGTGAATCAAAAGCTGGAACGGGCGGCCGAGTACATTCGTGAGCACTGCACCGAGGCCCTGAAACTGGAGGCTATCTGCCAGGTCGCCGAGCTGTCGCCGTCGTACCTGATCCGCGCATTCAAGCAGTATTACGGCATGACGCCCCATGCGTTCCTGGTCAACCGCCGCATCCAGTTTGCGCGCGCACAACTGCGCAATGGCGAGCTGATTGCCGATGTGGCACTGGCCGCCGGTTTCGCCGATCAGGCGCACTTCCAACGCACCTTCAAACAACATCTGGCGGCCACGCCCGGGCAATACCGCGGCTGACTTATGCCAGCAGCAAATACCCCACGCTGGCCACCAGCAACGCCGCCATCGATCGATTGAACAGGCACATGCCCTGGGGGTTACTCAGGTAGCGTCGCAGGAAGGTCCCGGCGTAGGCCCAGCACGCCACCGACAGGTAGCAAATCACCAGGTAGATCGCCGCAAACAGCCAGACTTGCTGTGCATCGCCATCGGCGACAAACAGCCCCATGCCTGCCACGCACGCCAACCAGGCCTTGGGGTTGAGCCACTGCATGATCGCGCCGTAGAGCATCGAGGGCGCCGTGGCCGTGCCTTCAGCGTCCAGTCGCCCATCGTCCACCGCCAGCTTCCAGGCCATGTACAACAAGAACGCCACCCCGCCCCATTGAATCAACTGGGTCAGCAGCGGCCAGCGCACCAGCACCTCGTGCAGCCCCAGGCCAATCAATACCAACAGCAAGGTGAATCCCAGCGCAGCCCCGGCCACGTGTTTTTGGCTGGCGGCAAACCCAAAGCGCGCCCCTGAGCTGATGGCCACGACATTCACCGGTCCCGGCGTGATGGAAGTGGCCAGGGCGAAGGCGGCCATGGAAATGATCAAGCTCATTGCAGTTCCTTGTTGTTATGCAGGTATGAGCTGAACCTTAAAGGGACGACGGATCGCGGTATTGAAGAAAATGCCCCTGGCGAGCCTATTCCCCTGTCATCCGCTCCATGCTGTTGCTCAAATGCAGCAGCATGGCGGCACGCGCTGCATCCGGGTCCTGGCGGCGAATGGCTTTCAGGATCGCCTCGTGCTCAAGGTTCGCCAGGCGCCCCAACTCCATCAGGTCCGCGTCGCCGCGCTCTTCGGCGTTGATTCGGGTGCGCGGGATTACCGAGTTGCCCAGGTGATAAATCACGTCGGTGAAATAGGTGTTGCCGGTGGCCTGAGCGATCAGGCGATGGAAGCGCAGGTCGGGTTCAACGGCGCTGTCGTTATTGGCCAGTGAGTCCTGGTAATCATCCAGTGCCTGGCGCATCTGCTGCAGTTGTTCGTCGGTACGGCGAAGGGCTGCCAACGCCGCTGCCTGGGTTTCCAGGCCCATGCGCAGCTCAAGAATGCCGCGCACGCTGGCCGCGGTGTCGTGGGTCAGGTGCAGGCCCTGACGTTCGTCGCGCTCCAGCACAAAGGTGCCGACACCGTGGCGGGTTTCCACCAGCCCGGCAGCCTGCAATTTGGAGAGTGCTTCGCGTACCACCGTGCGGCTGACACCGTACTCACCCACGATAGCGGACTCGGACGGCAGCTTCTCACCCGGCGCCATCTGGCCCAGGAGAATCTGCTGGGTCAATGCGGTGACGATATCGTGGGCAAGGCCCGGGGAGCGCTTGCGATTAAGTGCCGAGGTGGGGTTTTGCATCAGGAATTCCGTTCAGGGGCGCCTGGCAATACTAGCATTCTTATAAGTCCTTACTTGTATGACAACAAACCAATTTCTGTAGGAGCGAGCTTGCTCGCGAAAAAGCCAGCCACACCAAAAACCTTCAACATTACCGCGTAATCGTTGAGGTTTTTCGCGAGCAAGCTCGCTCCTACAAAGTGTTGCCATCTCTGAAATTGCAGTTGTATGATGTCTATCAAGTTGTCAGACATCTCTGGTAACCCAAGCAGTTCCCCGCACAACAATAATCAGTGGGAGTTTTACCTCGTGACCTCTTCCAGCCCTGCGACAGCTGCGCCTGCCACCGACCCGGTCCTGGCCCGCGCGATCAAGAAAGTAAAGAGCCACGTGCTCCCGCTCTTCGTGATCATGTTCATCGTCAACTACATCGACCGCGTCAACATCGGCTTTGTGCGTACCCATATGGAACACGACCTGGGCATTGGTGCTGCCGCCTACGGCTTCGGCGCCGGGTTGTTTTTTATCGGCTACGCGCTGTTCGAAGTGCCGTCCAACATGCTCCTGCAAAAAGTCGGCGCGCGCATCTGGCTGACCCGCATCATGTTCACCTGGGGCATCACCGCGACGTTGATGGCCTTCATCCAGAATGAAACCCACTTCTACATCCTGCGCTTCCTGCTGGGCGTGGCCGAAGCCGGCTTCTTCCCTGGGGTGATCTACTATTTCACCCGCTGGTTGCCCGGTGTCGAACGCGGCAAGGCGATTGCGATTTTCCTCAGCGGCTCGGCCCTCGCCTCGCTGATCTCCGGCCCCTTATCGGGCGTGCTGCTGCAAATCACCGGGTTTGGCCTGCACGGCTGGCAGTGGATGTACATCATCGAAGGCATGGCCTCGGTGCTGCTGTGCTTTTTCGTGTGGTTCTGGCTCGACTCCAAGCCCCACGACGCCAAGTGGCTCAGCCTTGAAGAAAAGGATGCGCTGGTGGGCGAGATCGAGCGCGAACAGCGCGAGCGTGACGCCGCCACCACGGTCAAGCCGACCCTGGGCAAGCTGCTCAAGGACCGCCAGATCATGCTGTTTTGTGCCCTGTACTTCTGCATCCAACTCACCATCTACGCCGCTACTTTCTGGCTGCCGAGCATCATCAAAAAGATGGGCGACCTGAGCGACATCCAGGTGGGTTTCTACAACTCGATCCCGTGGTTGATTTCCATCATCGCGATGTACGCCTTCGCTGCATTGGCGGGCAAGTTCAAGTTCCAGCAAGCGTGGGTCGCGGCGGCACTGTTGATCGCTGCCGTCGGGATGTTCTTGTCCACCACCGGCGGGCCGATCTTTGCCTTTATCGCGATCTGCTTTGCGGCGATCGGTTTCAAGTCGGCGTCCTCGCTGTTCTGGCCGATTCCCCAGGGTTACCTGGATGCGCGGATCGCGGCGGCAGTGATTGCGCTGATCAACTCCATCGGCAACCTCGGCGGGTTTGTCGCACCCACCACCTTTGGTTTCCTGGAACAGACCACCGGTTCGATCCAGGGCGGTTTGTATGGTCTGGCGGGCACTTCGATCCTTGCGGCAATCCTGGTGTTTTTCGCCAGGACACTGCCTGCGCCGGCCACCAGCAGCGTGCTGCAACCCGCCCCCGTCTTGAGCAAATAAGGAATACACGATGAACACAGAACACCAACACCACGCCAACGGCGCCCCGGTCGTTACCGGCCTGCAAGTCATCCCGGTGGCCGGCCACGACAGCATGCTGCTCAACCTCAGCGGCGCCCACGGGCCGTTTTTCACACGCAATATCGTGATCCTTACCGACAGCGCCGGCCGCACCGGTGTGGGTGAAGTACCGGGTGGAGAACGCATCCGCGAAACCCTGGAAGACGCCCGCAGCCTGGTGATCGGCAAGCCCATCGGCCAGTACCAGAGCATCCTCAATGCCATGCGCCAAACCTTCGCCGCGCGGGATTCGGCGGGCCGGGGTTTGCAGACGTTTGACCTGCGCATCACCATCCATGCCGTCACGGCGATGGAGGCTGCGCTCCTGGATTTGCTCGGCCAATTCCTTGAAGTCCCGGTCGCTGCACTCTTGGGTGAAGGCCAGCAGCGCGAGGCGGTGAAGATGCTCGGCTACCTGTTCTACATCGGTGATCGCCAGCAAACCGACCTGGCCTATCGCAGTGAAGACCATGCCGAAGACTGGTTCCGCCTGCGGCACGAACAGGCCATGACCCCTGAAGCCATCGTGCGCCTGGCTGAGGCGGCCAAGGCGCAATACGGTTTCAATGACTTCAAACTCAAGGGCGGCGTACTGCGCGGCGCCGAAGAAATCGAAGCGGTCACGGCGCTGGCCGAACGCTTCCCCGATGCGCGCATCACCCTGGACCCCAACGGCGCCTGGTCGCTGAAGGAGGCCATTGCGCTGTGCCGCGACCAGCATCATGTGCTGGCCTACGCCGAAGACCCTTGCGGTGCGGAAAACGGTTACTCCGGGCGTGAAGTCATGGCCGAATTCCGCCGTGCCACCGGGCTGCCGACCGCCACCAACATGATCGCCACCGACTGGCGCGAAATGGGTCACGCGATCCAGTTGCAGTCCGTGGACATCCCACTGGCCGACCCACACTTCTGGACCATGCAAGGCTCGGTGCGCGTGGCGCAGATGTGCCACGAATGGGGCCTGACCTGGGGCTCGCATTCCAACAACCACTTCGATATTTCCCTGGCGATGTTCACCCAGGTGGCCGCCGCCGCGCCGGGGGAAATCACTGCCATCGACACCCACTGGATCTGGCAGGACGGCCAGCGGTTGACCAGGGCTCCATTGAAGATCGTCGACGGGCATATCAAGGTCCCGGCCAAACCGGGCCTGGGCGTGGACATCGACATGGACGCCGTGGCCCACGCCCACGAACTGTACAAAGGCATGGGCCTGGGTGCGCGCAATGACAGCGTGGCGATGCAGTTCATGATTCCGGGCTGGACGTTCGATAACAAGCGGCCGTGCCTGGTGCGCTGACCTCAGCTGAAGATCATCGAAAAGTGCGCGCCCACCCCGGCGCGCACGCCCTCACCTACTGCCAGCGCTACCGAGCCGCCGGCCAGGTTGGCATCACCACAGGCAAACACGCCAGGCACTGTGGTCTGGCGCGTCTCGTTGGTCAGCAGATAAGGTCCGGTCGGTCCTTCGACAAACTCACACCCCAACTGCTCGGCCAGCGGGCTGGCCATGCGCGTTCGGGACATGGTGAACATACCGTCCAGGGCGATCACCCGGCCGTCTGCCAACTCCACATCCGCCCGCTCACCGACAATCCGCCGCACCGCCTGGCTTTCGACGCTGACCCCGCGCCGATCCAATTGCGCCTGCTGTTCGGCATCCGGCACAAACACGCCGTTGGTAAACAACGTGGTGGTGCCCCAGTCCGGCAGCATCATGGCGTGATGCATCGCCAGCGATGACGTCGCCAGCACGCCGATGCGGCCTTGATTCAACTCATAACCGTGGCAATACGGGCAATGGAACACCTGCTTGCCCCAGCGCTCTTTCAGCCCCTCGACCTCGGGCAACTCATCCACCACGCCGGTGGCAAGAATCAGGCGCTTAGCGTTGAAATCACCGTTGCAGCGGGTTTGCACCACGAAACCGCCCTGGTTTTGAATCGCTTCAAGGGCCGTGTCCTGCACCCAGGTCACCGTCGGATACTCCATCAACTGCCCTCGGCCTTCGGCAGCGATCGTCTCTGGCGGCTGGCCATCCTGGCCGAGGAAACCATGGGAGGTGGCCGCAAATCGATTGCGCCGCTGCCCGGCATCAATCACCAGCACCTTGCGCCGAGCCCGCGCGAGTTGCAGGCCGGCAGACATTCCGGCGTAGCTGCCGCCCACGATAATCACGTCGTAAACCATAAAGATGACCTCTCTGGTGGCCCTTGCATCGATTGCCGGGCACTCACGACACACCATAAGTTACATAAAAATACCTCGTCAAGAGTCTCGCAACTCTAATCGTTACGAACGATACTTTCGGGCAGGAAATCCAGAGGCTTGCAGATGAGAAACGACACCCGACTTTCGCGCATGCTCCACGTGCTGATCCACATGGGCCGCCACGAGGAACGCGCCACCTCGGAGACCATCGCGCAGATGCTCGGCACCAACGCGGTGGTGGTGCGCCGCACCCTCGGCCTGCTCAAGGAGAAGGGTTATGTGCGTTCTGAAAAAGGCCATCAGGGCGGCTGGAGCCTGGGCAAACCCTTGAGTGAGATCACGTTGCTGGACATCCACAATGCCCTCGGCACGTCGTCGATCTTTGCCGTCGGCTTGTCCACCGATCACCCGCAATGCCTGGTAGAACAGGCCGTCAACGCGGCGCTGAACCAGGCGTTTGATGACGCCCAGGCGTTGCTGCTGCAGCGCTTGGGAGAGGTGACGCTGGCGCAGTTGGCGGATGATTTTGACGAGCGCTACCAGGTAGCGCTGACGCCGGCGCCTTGCGCGTAATGCCTTCGGCGCCCTAAGCGCCGCCCACTGAACGCCACGCGGCCTCGGCCAGGGTCTCGCGATAGAGCCGCGGGCTGCTAGTCGCCCGCCCGGCCAGCCAGGCGCGGCAGTACGTATCGGCCTGGCCGATGATCAGTGCCGGCAACAGCTCGGCCGGTACCTGGTTGAGTTGATCAGCACGCCCAGGTAGCCCCATCCACTCCTTCAGCACTGCATTGCGCGCCTGGTTGCGGCTTTCCAGCTCGACGGCGAATGGCCCCTTGGTCACGGCGAAATGCGCGTGGTACTGGAAGCGCGCCCATTGCGGTTCGCTGTCCACCCAATCGACATAGCTGTGGACCAGCGCATATACGCCCTCCTTTGCCGTTTCGGCCGATTCAAGATAGCGCCCACGCAATTCGGCTTGATCGTCCAGCGCGGTAAAAAACAGCGCGGCCACCAGGCCTTCCTTGTTGCCGAAGTGGTGATAGATCGCGCCGACGCTGGTGTCGCAGCGTGCGCGGATCATCTCGATGGTGGTGGCTTCAAGGCCCTGTTCGTTGAACAGGTCGAGGGCGGCCCTGAAGATATCGCGCTTCAATTCGGCCCTTCGGCCAGGGAAGCAACGCTGGAGCAGATCCGGGGTTTGCATGCTGAACATGAACTCAATCATTGAAGAAGGGCAAGCCTGGGCAGCTTGACAGATTTCCCATGGGCAGAATACTGTTCCGTTACAGAACATTATTCTGTAACGGAACAAGATTCCGTAAAACTCACCAGAATGAGGCAGCACCATGAGTCAGGCTCTTAGCATGTTCAACAGTGTCGGTCCCGAAGCGTTCAGCAAACTGGCGTGCCAGATGGCGCCCTACTTCAGCACGATCAATCCGTTGATGACCCAGTTGCGTCCGGGGTTTGCCTCGGTGGAGGTGCCGTTCAGCAAGGCAATCACCAATCACCTGGGAACAGTGCATGCGATTGCCATGTGCAACGCTGCGGAACTGGCAGCGGGCACCATGACCGATGTATCCGTACCGGCGGGCGCGCGGTGGATTCCCAAGGGGATGACGGTGGAGTACCTGGCCAAGGCCAAAAGCAGTGTGACGGCGACGGCCAGTGGTGAGGGGATTGACTGGCAAACGGCGGGTGACAAGGTAGTGCCGGTGGAGATGCTGGATGCGGAGGGGAAATTGGTGTTTACCGCGCGGATTACCATGAACGTGAAATTGGGGTGATGGTGGTTGGGACGGGGGGCATATCCGTTGCTGCGGTAACGGCCGCTATTGGTTCCGCTCTTACAGCGGCTCACTTTTGAAAAGCGCAAAAGTAAGCAAAACGCTCTTGCCCCACCACTCGGCACCTCGCTTGGGCTCGGTGTGCCCGCACTCCGGCTTTGGACCGTGGGCCGCCGCGATGGGCCATCCTTGGCCCAGCGCGGCTAACCCGGCGTCCTGCCGGGTTACCCACGCTCCAAAGCCTGCGTTCGGCCAGCGTGGTTTAACGGGGCGCCTAAGATCAAGATCAACAGCAGATCAAGGGCACAGCGGCCTACAGGCCGGCTTGAGTGTGGTGAAGCAAAAGCAAAATCAGAAGCTAAAGCGGGCACGGTTCAAAATGTGGGAGCGGGCTTGCTCGCGAAGGTCGTTAACGATGACGCGAGCATCCTGAATGAACGCGGCGGTCTCAGGTTTTTCGCGAGCAAGCTCGCTCCTACAGAGAAGGAAGCCGGCCTGTAGGCCGCTGTGCTCTTGCTTTTGATCTGCTGTTGATCTTGATCTGACTGCCCCATTCAGCCCGAGGCCGAACGCAGGCAGTGCGGAGCGGGTAAACCGGCAGGACGCCGGTTTAACCGTGCTTCTTGTAACGACGAATCCGAATATCCGCCTGCTCCTTGTGCCCCGCAAACCCTTCCATCCCGCAAAGCCGCGAGCAGTACTCCCCTACCAACACCGAAGCCTCGTCCGTCAACACCCGCTGATACGTGCACGTCTTGATGAACTTGCCGACCCACAGCCCACCGGTGTACCGCGCAGTCCCGGTGGTAGGCAACGTGTGGTTGGTGCCAATCACCTTGTCGCCATAGGAAACGTTAGTCCGCTCGCCGAGGAACAACGCGCCGTAATTGGTCATGTGCTCCAGGAAATACAACGGATCGCGAGTCATCACCTGCACGTGCTCGGAGGCGATGCGGTCGGCTTCCTGCACCAGCTCGTCGACGCTATCGCACAGGATGATTTCGCCATAATCCCGCCAGGCGATGGAAGCCACCGGCGCAGTGGACAAGATCGCCAACTGACGCTCAATCTCCGCCGGCAGCGTTTCCGCCAACCCAGCACTGTTGGTCAAAAACACTGCAGGCGAATTAACCCCATGCTCCGCCTGCCCCAACAAATCGGCAGCAATAATCTCCACATCGCTACTGTCATCAGCAATCACCAACGTTTCAGTAGGCCCGGCAATCAAGTCGATACCAATCTTGCCGAACAACTGACGCTTGGCCTCAGCCACATACGCATTACCCGGCCCAACGATCATATCCACCGGCTTGAACGTATCGGTCCCCAACGCAAACGCGGCAATAGCCTGCACCCCGCCCACGCAATAGATCTCATCGGCGCCGGCCAAATACATCGCCGTCACGATGGCCGGATGCGGCTTGCCATCAAACGGCGGGGCGGCGGCAACAACGCGCTTCACCCCGGCCACCTTGGCCGTCAGTACGCTCATATGCGCCGACGCCAGCAACGGATACTTGCCGCCCGGTATGTAGCAGGCCACCGAGTTCACCGGAATATTGCGGTGCCCCAGGATCACCCCCGGTAACGTCTCGACTTCAACATCGTGCATCGAGGCTTTTTGTACCTCGGCAAACCGCCGAACCTGCGCCTGGGCAAAGGTGATATCGCCAATTTCCTGCTCGGAAAGGCTCGCCACGCACGCGGCAATTTCTTCATCGGTCAGCCGGAAAGACACGGGCGACCAATGATCAAACTGCTTCGAATATTCACGTACGGCCGCATCACCATTGCGGGCGACGTTGGCGATGATTTGCTCAACGGTATCGCGGACTTGGGCAGCAATCTCTGCTTGGGCTTCGACCGGTTTAGGTGTTTTCAGGTAACGAATCATCAGTGGCTCCAGGTGGCTCTTGAGGGCACGCGACATGCCCCCGGTATTGGCAACCATCTTTTCCTACCCCCCTGCCCCCGGCAATTTCGCAGCCACCCTATTGATGACGCAACCTGACGCAACACAGACGCAGTGTTGAAGCACTACGGCGATCGCTGACGTTATTCGTATAACCGCTCACGAAAAATACGCGAGCCCCATTGACTTAGTGCTTCGGAGTGATAGGTTAAATAAGCGGTTATACGTATAACCTAATAATCACACCCAACGTAAAGAGGTGATCAACCGTGAGTCGAGTCTTGTATCTATTCGGTGGCTGGCCCGGCCATTTCCCCTACGAAATCGCGGCATGGGCGCGAACCGTTTTCCAGGAGCTGGATTTCGAGGTCGAAGAGTCCACCGACATCTTCACACTGGACAGGGACTTGACCGGTTATGACCTGATCGTGATCGGCTGGAACAACGCGGTCACCACCGAGACGCTCACCGCCTCTCAGGAAAACCGCCTGCTGCAAGCGATCGAAAGCGGCACCGGCCTGGTGGGTTGGCACGGCGCAGGCGCGGCGTTTCGCGCCAGCCTCAAATATCACTGGGTGCTCGGCGGCTCATTCCTCGAACACCCGATGGGCGAAGGCTTTCCCCACCCGTACCAGGTAAACGTCATCGACCACAGCCACGAGGTGACCCAAGGCGTCGAGGATTTCGAGGTACGGTCCGAGCAGTACTACATGCAGGTCGACCCGAACATTCACGTGCTGGCCGAAACCACCTTCGACGGCAACCCCTTCCCCTGGCTCAAGGGCCATCGCAGCCCGGTGGCCTGGGTGCGCCAGTGGGGCCAGGGCCGGGTGTTCTATCACTCCATCGGGCACGACACCAGCAACCTCGCTGACCCGAATATCCGCCGTCTGACCAAGCAAGGCCTGAACTGGGCGACACGCGGACGTGCAACCAGTAACACCCCCGTTTCATCAACCCAAGGAGTCCTGTCATGACCAAATTGACCGGCAGCCAGATCGTGGCTCAAACCCTGAAAAATTATGGCGTCGAATACGTCGCCGGTATCCCTGGCCACGGTATCTGGACCCTGACCGACGCCTTCCTCGAGGAAGACTCCAAGCTCAAGTTCATCCAGGTATTCCATGAGCAGAGCGCGGTTCACCTCGCCGACGGTTACTACCGGGTGAGCGGCAAGCCGATGGCGGCGGTGACTTCCATCGGTGCCGGCGCCGCCAACACCGTGATCGGCATGGCCACCGCGTTTACCGACTCCACCAGCCTGATGCTGATCACCGGCGGGCCACCCACTCACATGCGTGGCCACGGTTTGTTGCAGGAGCTGGAACGCTACACCGACAACGACTTCCCGAAAATTGCCGAAGCCGTGACCAAGCGTCATTGGGTGGCGACCCGCGTTGAAGAGCTGCCATTCATGATGCACCGCGCCTGGAGTGCGATGGTCACCGGGCGCCCAGGCCCTGTGCACCTGGAAATCCCGATGGACGTGCAGGCCGAGGCCGCTGACGTGACCCTTCATGCCCTCGAAGAACGGACTCCGATCGGTAAATGCTTCCCGGACCCGGCAGCCACCGCCCGTGCGGTGGAAGAGCTGAAACTGAGCAAGCGCCCGGTGCTGGTGATCGGCGGCGGCGTGATTACCGGCGAAGCCAGCGCGGAATTGTTCGCCCTCGCCGAAGCATGGAAAATCCCGGTAGTGACCACCTGGAACGGCAAAAGCGGCTTCCCGGAAGATCACCCGTTGTTCGCCGGCAGCGTCGGCCAGACCGGTACCCTGTGCGGCAATAAAGTCGCGTCAACCGCCGATGTGATCATCGCCGTGGGCTGCCGTTTCACCGACTGGTCGTCGTCCAGCTATGCCAAGGGCGTGACCTTTGCGATCCCGCCGTCGAAGCTGATCCACATCGACATCGACCCGCACGAGATCGGCAAGAACTACCCGGTGACCGTGGGGATTTGTGCCGATGCCAAATACGCCCTCGCCGCCATCGTCGAAAGCCTGAAAGGCGAGACGGTTGAGCGCGAAGAGTACCTGAGCGACCTGCGTGGTTATCAGGAAGAATGGGAAACCAAACTGGCGGGTCGTCGCGACTCCGATCGCTTCCCGTTCACCTCACAACGTCCCCTCGGCGCGCTGCGCAAAGTGTTCCCGCGCGACACCATCGTGGTGGTCGGCTCGGGCAACACCCAGGGCGCGGTCAAGCAAACCTTCCCGGTCTACACTCCACGTACGCACCTGACCTCCGGCGGCTTCTCGTCCATGGGCTGGGCCGTGCCCGCCGCTATCGGCGCCAAACTGGCTGCGCCTAACCAGCCGGTGGTGTGCATTCTCGGGGATGGCGATTTCCTGATGACCTCCCAGGAAATTGCGATCTGCGTGACCAACAATATCCCTGTGGTGTTCCTGATCCAGAACAACGCCGGCTACATGTCGATTCGCGGTGGCCAGCGCAAGCAGACCAGCCGCCATATCGGCACCGAGTTCAACCACCCGGACGGCACGCCCTACAGCCCGGACTTCAAGGCAGTGGGCGAAGCCTTCGGCCTCAAATCCTACCGTGTGGAGCGCCCGGAAGACCTCGAGCCGATCCTGCAGGAAGCTCTGGATTTGAACGTGCCGGTGCTGATCGAAGTACCAACCGACCGCGACGCAGCCGGCCCTTGGGTACCGGGCTGGTGGGACTTCCCGATTCCGGAATACATCACCGACGAACGCCAGGATGAGTACTGGCAGATCCGTAATTCCGAACAACACCTGTAAATGCTGGAGTGGCTCAAATGAGTGATGCATTGATTTCGCATCATGCAGAGCTGAATCCACAACCGGGGGCGTCGCGCGAACCGCGCGCTCTCGGCGTGGTGACGCCTGATGCAGATGGCACGATCAACTGTGATGTGGTGATTATCGGCTCGGGCATGGGCGGTTCGACCTTCGCTCATGCCTTGCGTGACAGCGGCCTGGATATCGTGATCGTCGAACGGGGTGATTTCCTGCCGCGTGAGATCCAGAACTGGAGCGCTGAAGCGGTGTTCGGCCAAGGGCGCTATCGTAATGCCGAACCGTGGCTGGACCAGGCCAACCAAGCATTTTCGCCGGGAGTATTTTATTACGTCGGCGGCAACACCAAATTCTACGGCGCCATGCTGCCACGGTTTCGCGAGGCGGATTTCGGCGAGATCCAGCATGCCGAGGGCGTGTCCCCTGCGTGGCCCGTCAGCTATGCCGAATTTGAGCCGTGGTACGCCGAAGCTGAAAAACTCTACCGCGTGCATGGCCAGGCCGGCATCGACCCCAGCGAACCCTGGCGTTCAGGGCCCTTCCCGCAGCCGGCACTGAAGCATGACCCGACCCTGGTTGCGCTGGAGCAAAGCATGCAGCGCGCCGGGCTCAAGCCGTTCGTGATGCCGGCGGCGGTGGACTATGGCGATGGCGGCAATTGCGTGTTGTGTTCAACCTGCGATGGCTATCCGTGCCTGGTGGATGCCAAGGCCGACGCCGAAGTTTCTGCGCTTAGGCCCGCCCTGCGCAGTGGCAGCGTTCGGCTGATGACTCGCACCACGATCAAACAGCTGAACACGGGTAGCGATGGCAAAACCGTGACTGAAGCGCGGGGTCTGTTCGATGGACGCGAGGTGACACTGCGTGCTAAACGCTTCGTGCTGGCGTGCGGCGCAGTCAACAGCGCGGCGTTGTTGTTCAAGTCTGCGAACGCTCAACATCCTCACGGCCTGGGCAACAGCTCCGGGCAGTTGGGGCGTAACTACATGGTGCACAACAGCACCTTCATGCTGGCGGTGGACCCGCGACGCAAGAACAACGTGACCTTCCAGAAAACCCTGGCCATCAACGACTGGTACAGCGCCAGCCCGCACAACGCATTCCCCTTGGGTAACGTACAGATGCTGGGAAAAATCCGCGAGCCGATGATCAGTGCCATGCGGCCCTGGCTGCCGAAATTTGCTTCACGCTATATCACTGACCACAGCGTCGACCTGTACCTGACCTCGGAAGATCTGCCGACCCAGGACAACCGCGTCACCTACGACGTGCAGCGCGGTGCGATCAAGGTTCACTGGACGCCGAACAACCTCAAGGCCCATGAAGGCCTGGTGAGCAAGGCCACCAAGACCATGCGTGACGCGGGGTATCCGCTGATCCTCAAGGCGCGCATGGGTATCGCGACGAACTCCCACCAGTGTGGCACTGCCGTGATGGGCAAGGACCCGGCCACCAGCGTGCTGGACCTGAACTGCAAGCTGCATGACCTGGAGAATGTATGGGTGGTGGACAGCTCGTTCTTCCCGTCTTCGGCGGCGGTTAATCCGGCGCTCACTATCGCGGCGAATGCCCTCAGAGTAGCGGCCCACTTCAATGGACAGCCCGGGTAAAGGTGGGAGCTGGCTTACCTGCGATGCAGTCGACTCGGTCTGTCAGTGGTATTGGGTCGATGCCATCGCAGGCAAGCCAGCTCCTACAGTGATCCCTTACCAACAGGATCAGACGTCTGCCGGCTGGATACTGCGAGTCGAGGTACGCACCACCAGCTTGGTGGCGAAGATCTTCTGCTCGGGCGCAAGCGGCGCATCGGCCGGGGCATTCAGTTGCTCGGTCAGCAAGCGTGCGGCGTATACGCCCTTCTCCACCATAGGCTGGGCAATGGTGGTCAAACCGAGCTGCACCGCCTCGGGGATATCATCAAAACCAATCACCGAAAGGGTCTCCGGGACCTGGCGATTGAGGGCGTGTGCGGTTTTCATGCAGGCAATCGCCATCACGTCCGAACACGCTACCACCGCCGTGACTTCGTTGGAGGTCAGCAACGTAAACGCTGCGGCCTGCCCCGATGTGGAGTCCAGCCCGCCGGCCTCGATCACGCTGAGGTCTTCGAATCCCAGGCCGGCAGCAGTGGCCGCCTCCACGTAACCGGTAAGGCGCTCGCGAACAATTCGCTCGCTGGCGCTCTTGAAGCGTTGCAGGTCGATCGGGCCGCGATAACCGTCCGGGTTGAGGCGATCAATGATGACGCCGATCTTGCGGTGGCCCAGGTCCAGCAAATGCTGCATTTGCGTGCGAGCCGCGCCGCGATCGTCGATGCCGACAAAAAACGAATTCTCCACCAGCGGCGAGTCGATCACCACGAACGGAATGCTGTGCTTGACCACGGCCAGCACCGCTGGGTGGTCGTCGGGCAGGGTCGAGATAATCAGGCCATCCACCAGCCCGCGCAGGGCGAGGCTGCCGTGGCTGGCAGCTTGGCCCCGGCCCACCAGACGGTTGTTGTTGAGCGGGAACAGTGTCAACGCGACATTTTCCAACTCGCCCACCTCACTGATACCGCGCAGCATGGCAATGGTGCACGGGTCGGCAAATGCCAGGGACAATTTGTCCATCATCATCAACCCGATCGCCCCGATCTTGCCCGAGCGCAGGCTACGACCCAGCACATTGGGACCTGGGTAGCCCAGCGAAGCAGCCACTTCGAGAATGTGCTCGCGCTGGGCCGGGGACAGTTTTGAGGGTCGATTGTAGGCGTAAGACACCGCAGGCTGGGACACCCCTGCCGCCAGTGCTACGTCTTTCATTGAAACGGCCATCGCTTGTTTCCCAATCCTTTTGAAACCTCATGCGAGGTCATGAAAAAACAGGCGCTCAGTGTACCCGTTGAGGGGAAACCTTCGGAACCAGTCGTGTGGCACTGAACATGATGGCGATCATCAGCGATGCAACCGCCAGCAGCGCCCAGGATAAATTCGTCGCATGGGCGAACAAGCCGATCACCGCCGGGCCCATCAGGATACCCAGATAACCGAGGCTGGTGGCCGCGGCAATCGCCAACTCTCCCGGCATGGTCTTTTGTCCGCCCGCCAGGGACAGGTAGACCGGCGCGATGTTGGCCAAACCGATACCAATGACGGCAAAGCCCACCAGGTTCACCAGCCAGTTCGTCGCGAGCACCACCGTGAGGAACCCAAGGATCACAATCAAACCGCCGCCCACCAGCACCGCGCGGGCGCCGAGCTTGAGCAGAATTCGGTCGCCACTCAATCGCCCCAGCGCCATCATCACGGCGAAGCACGCGTAGCCCAGGCCCGCGATGGAAGGTTCAACATCACGCACCTGGGTCAGGAACACCGCACTCCAGTCGAGAATCGCGCCTTCCGCCAGAAAGGCGAACAGGCACAGCACCCCCAGCACCAGGACTTTGCGCGTGGGTCGCACAAAGATCGGGGCGCCTTCATCGCCGCTGCGTCCGAGCATTTGCCGCCCGCAGCTCAGGACAAACGCAGCCAGCGCCGCCATCACCGCACTGCTGGCCATCAGCGGCGTGGCGCCCAGCCAGAGCAGCGCGGTGATTCCCGCCGCACTGATGATCGTGCCCAGGCTGAAAAGGCCATGAAAGCCCGACATCAGCGACCGGCCTGTCGCGCGCTCAACCATCACGCCTTGCACGTTCATCGTCACATCCACCGCGCCGCACCCGGCACCGAACACGGTCAGGGCAAACATCAAGCCTATGAATGAATGGGTGGTCGCCAGCAGAGGCAGCGTCAGGAATACCAGGGTGATCCCGATGTGCATGGTAAATCGGCAGCCTTTACGGGCGTTCAGGATGCCCGCCAGCGGCATCATTACCAGCGACCCCAGGCCCAGGCACAGCAGCAAAATACCCAATGCACCATCATCGACCCCGGCCCGGCTGCGCGCATAGGGAACCAGCGGCGCCCAAGCGCCCATGCACAGGCCGGACAGCAGAAACGTCAAGCGATAGGCCGGCATATGCGGCGTGGAGCACGGCACCAACAACTCTTGAGACGACACGGAAACCCCAATACCCGGACAACTAGGGTTATACGTATAACTTAAAATCAAGGGTCCGGCCACTGCCTTGTTACTGTTACATATTATGGCCTACTGAAGCATTGACAGCCCACAGGGTGCAGGTTTTACTTCCACGAGGTTATTCGTATAACCCCAAATGCATAATCACCCCATAAAAACAAAAGGGACCATGCAGCGTGATAAGCACTCTTGAGAAAACACCGATTCCCCCGCGTATTCGCAAGGCACGTATCGCCACCTTTCTCGGCTTCATGATGATCGGCGCCATGATGTACATCTGGTCCACCGGCGTGAGCGTGTTCAGGACGCAACTGGGTTTGACGGGTGAGTCTGGGGATTCAAGCTTCGGCTTGATTGCCCTAGGGGTCGGCGTTGGTTCCGCAGCCGGCGCGTTACTGGTCGGCCGATTGCTGGACACCTTCGGCGCAAAGCCGGTGATTACCCTGGGCGCACTCGCCTATCCCCTGTCGATTATCCCGCTGGGCTTCGTCAACGGTTTCTGGTTTGCGCTGTGTTTCGGCTCCGTGCTGGGGCTGCTGCGCGGCGCCTTGGATACCGCCTTGAATGCCCATGGCGTGCAGGTGGAGCGGTTTTATCGACGCTCGATCATGTCCGGCTTCCATGCCTTCTATTCCCTGGGAGGTTTCCTGCTGGGCATGGTGTGCAGTTGGCTGACCCGGTTCTACACCGACAGCGTGCTGGTGCCCTACACCGTGCTGGGCCTCGCGATGTTCATCCTGGGCGGTGTATTCAGCCGATGGTTATTGGGCAAACACGACGTGCCAAACGCCCAGCTCGACGACTGGCAAGCCGGCAGCCAGTCCCGAGACGAAACCGGCAGGGGCCCCTCGACCAAGACGCTGCTGGTGATGATTGCCCTTGGCACCCTGCTGCTGGGCAGCATGATGGGTGAGAACGCGATTGCCGACTGGGGCCAGGAATATATTCGCCGGGAGTTCGAAACCACCACCGCGACCGCAGGCATGGCGGTCTCGTTGTTCGTCGGTGCGTCATTCGTGGGGCGGCTGTTTGGCGACCGCCTGGCGGCCGCGTTCGGTAATGCGCAGGTGGTGTTTGGATGCGGCACGCTGTGCGTACTCGGCATGGTCGTCACAATTTTGGGCAGCACGGCCGTCACCGGCATTATCGGTTTCGCGATGTTTGGCCTCGGCCTTTCGTGCATCGCACCTTTGATGATCTCCGCCGCCGGGCGCCGAGATCCGGCACATGCCGGGCGCAACATCGGGATTGTCAACTGCATCGGCTTTTCCGGGATGCTGGCGGGCCCTACTGTGATCACGGTGATCGTCAGCAACTTCGGCCTGGGCAAGTTGATGTTTTTCCCACTGGTGATGCTCGCTTTAATGGCAATGCTCGGGCCACTGTTGATCCGTGCGCCGAGACAACGCGTTACCTGTGGAACACCACTAATCGACGCATCATATAGTAGAGAGGGTGGTAGTGGTGATCCGCTAGAATCGTTACCGCAGTAGCAGCAAACTTATCAGAATCAGGTATTTAGCATTTTGGATGATCAACGGAGAATCGGATGTTTGGATTGAGATCAAACGGCCGCTTTTCTGCGGATTAAGTCAATGAACAGCCTCAATTCGCGACTAATATGATGCCCCTTGAGCAGCATTCCGAACGGTGCGAGTTGCACCTGCAATCATCCAGGCCGCTGAGATGGACTCTCAGCGTCAGGCAAAGCCGTCGAATCGAATAGTCGCCCGCGCGCTGCTTGATAAAGGCGTACTTCAGCCGCACTCCTTGGCAAAGTACGCGGCGGCCTTTTTTAATCAGTGACGCGCTTGAGTTTCGCTCGCAGATGACCCAGTTCAGCTTGCAGATCGTCGTCCTGCTGTCGTTCTTCTTAAGGTTTGCTGTAGCGCTTTATCCAGGCATAGAGGCTATGCGTCGACACGCCAAGACGGGCCGCCACGTGAACAACGGGTAGCTTCTTTTCGGTCACTTGATTGACCGCTTGGATTTTGAATTCTTCGGGGTAACGCGGGTTGCTCATGGCACCTCCCGATTGGCCTCTTTTAAGGCAAAGAGGTGTCTAGAAAATCCGGGGCGATTCAGACTGACCAACTACCTTCCCGCGTAGTCGTATTGCCGGCTTCGACCCGGTGCTGGTAGCGGCAAAACGGAGGCTTGAGTCGGGAACTCTGAACGCCGATACTGAAAACCTATGAGAATGGGCGGCTCTGGACGTTCAATCCAGGTGAGGCGTTTGGCTGTGTGCCTATCGCCCTCGCACTGTCCAGGTAGAGACCCTAAACAGTACGAGGGAAAGCTACTGACGGATCTCCTTCCGGCTCAGCGGCGCAGGAGACGGTTTAGCACAAGCAGGGCTGCTGGACACGCCCAAGCGCGCAGCCAAAGCGATGCAGTACCTGTGCAATGGCTACACAATGAGTCTGGAGGAAGTGATCAACGGTGCATTGTTCGAATCGCAAAACGATGAAATGGTCATCGTGCGCGACATCGAACTGTATTCATTGTGTGAGCATCACATGCTGCCCTTTATCGGCAAGGCGCATGTAGCCTACATCCCCACCGGTAGGGTACTGGGCCTGTCGAAGGTGGCCCGGGTGGTGGATATGCTCGCCCGTCGCTTACAGATCCAGGAAAACCTTACAAAACAAATTGCCGACGCTATTCAGCACATCACCGATGCCGCCGGCGTGGCGGTGGTCATTGAAGCGAAGCACATGTGCATGATGATGCGAGGTGTGGAGAAACAAAATTCGGTGATGACCTCATCCGTGATGCTGGGCGCCTTTCCCGAGTCCTCTGCTACACGTCACGAGTGCCTGCAACTGATAGGGCGACTGGGTTAACACCCCAAAATCGCATCAGAACGCAGGAGAGCCTGGATGAACGCAGCCTCAGATCCGCTTGTTGGGTCTTCATCCCGGCACTGTGATTTCGCACCTGTCCCCCCCCCTTTCGAGGTGCCTCTGCAGCCAGGCCGGCCAGCATTGCTGCCCATGAGCTGTTATCGCTGATTGACCGCTTGGCGCCTGCCGACAGCGGCAAGTTCTTCGCTTACAACCGAGAACGTCTTCGCTGATAGACAGGCAGTGAATCTCGCGCCATCAATCATCTACTCGGGTTGTTGCAGTGCCCCCTACGCTCCCCCAAATAATCTCGAAAACCTTCTTAACGCCCAAGTTGTCCTAGAATAATGTGAAATGTACCGGGGCTCTGAAAATGATCAACGCAGAACTGCTTAAAATGGTGGTTGAAGCATCAAACGACGGCATCGTCGTTGCGGAGCAGGAAGGCGATGAGCACATACTGATCTACGCCAACCCCGCCTTCATGCGCCTTACAGGCTATAGCGCTGACGAAACTCTGTACCAGGACTGCCGCTTCCTGCAGGGGGATGACCGAGACCAGGCCGGCCTCGCCGCTATCCGCGAGGCAATAAGGAATCTTCAGCCTTGCCGGCAAATCATTCGAAACTATCGCAAGGACGGCAGTGCCTTCTGGAATGAGCTGTCGATTACTCCAGTTTTTAACGAGGCGGATCAACTCACCTATTACATCGGGATCCAGAAGGACGTCAGCGTCGAAGTTGCGGCCAGCGAACGTGTGCGCGAACTTGAAGCGGAAGTCGCAAGTTTGAAAGCCCAACTGGCGCAATCGCAGAGTGACTCGCCCGAACTCTGATAACGCCTGAATGGCGGCCTGGATAAATACTTAATTCACGGCAGCAACCCCTAGGGCTCAGGGAATGGCAGTGGAGCATCTCCATCGCATCGCACGGCAAAAACATTGAGTGTCATTGCCACAAAACGCGTAGTACCCGTAGACACCTATCAACTCAACAACAGCAGGCTCGCCAAGTGTACTGACGGCGTCGGCGTACAACACGACGTACTCATAGAGGGCCTTCCCAAGACGATAGACGATACGTTCGTCCTCACTCTGAAACTCGGGCAACACCTGCTGCTTGAGAGATTTGATTATGTTGTCTGTTAGCGATCAGGGGACCTACCGATACTGAAAACCTATGTCAGCTTACATTTCATAAGAAATCTATTTTATAAATTCATAACGTCATGTATTTTTAATGCCACGCCTCTCACTGGAATATCTGCCATGCCAATCGTGCGCATCGACCTTCGGAAAAAACCCGACGTCACCTACGCCTAGCGCGTCGATGTCACGAAAACTGGTCGTTCGGCAACGGGGTTGCGCAGTACGCCAGCTAAACGTTTTATGATGCCGACTATTCCTGCCACAACCTGATCCAGAGAGCCCCCGATGCCACGCGTGTCCCGCAAACAAGCCGAACTCAACCGCGAAATCATCGTCGAGGCCGCCACGCGTCTGTTTCGTGATCGGGGCATCCATGGCATCAGCGTGTCGGACGTGATGGCCGCCGCCGGGCTGACCCATGGCGGTTTCTACGGGCACTTCGAGTCCCGCGAGGCACTGGCCACGGAAGCCTGCAACCGGGCGTTCGAACAATCGAGCCTGCGCTGGCAGGCCAGGTTCGAGCAAAGCCCTGAGCCCGAGGCTGCGCGCCTGGCGTTGATTGATCCGTATCTGTCGGCGGCCAATCGTGACAACCCCGGGGACAGTTGCCCGGTTGCGGCGTTTGCCGGGGAGATGTGCCATGAAGCCGTCGACAGCGCGTTGCAACGCAGCTTTATCCAGGGCTTTGAAACGTCCATGGGGATCCTGGCCGCTACCCAGGCAACCGGAACTCCCGAAGGTGACCGGCAGGCCGCCATTGCCCAGTACGCGATGATGGTCGGCGCCCTCACCCTGGCCCGTGCGACCAAAGGCAATAGCCTGTCCGACGAATTCCTCGCCGCTGCCAGAAATCTCCTGATCCCGGAAAAAAACCTCGGTTGATGCGTTGACATCCAAACGCCAGCGCCAGCATGATCGGCCCATGAACCTTATTCAGCAGGCCCTCACCCGCACCACCACCACGACCGCTTTTGGCGGGTCGTGTGGTAGCTGTGAGTGGCGCGCAAACTAAGCCACCCGGATTTACCCAAGGCCCCGCCAGCAATGGACGGGGCCTTTTTATTGCTCCGCCATCTGGCAACTACAAGGAGCAGTACCATGCCTGACAACAAGCGCCCCGCCCTGCTGGTCATCGACATGCAGACCGGTCTGTACGATGGTCCGGAAAAACCCTACGAGCGCCAGCGCGTACTCGACAACATCAACCTGTTGATTCAACGTGCGCGACACGCTGGCGTGCCGGTTTTTGCAGCGCGTCACACCGGCCCGGCGGGTTCGCCCATCGAGGCGGGCAGCCCGTTATGGCAGCTCTGGCCAGCGCTGGAGGTCGATGCAGCCCGCGACACGGTTTTCAATAAAACCCGGCCCAGCTGTTTTCTCGGCACCGAGCTGGCGCAGCAACTGGCGGCGGCACAGGTGAATGAACTGATGATCGTCGGGATGAAAACCCAGTACTGCATCGACACGACGTGCCGAGTGGCCGTCGAGCTGGGGTTCTCGGTAGTGCTGCCGGAAGATGGCCATACCTGCATGGACACTCCGGCGCTATCGGCCGAGGCAATTATCGAGCATCACAATGGAACCTTGGCTGGGGCGTTTGTGAAGCGTGTGAAGGCTGACGATATCTGCTTCTAAAGCCCGGAGCTTTACCTAAGCCGTGGTTCTCAAGACGTTGCGCAGTTCGCCATTGATCGCGCCCTGCGCAACAACCAGTTGCTCGACCAAATCACCGGTTGCTTGTGCTGTTAACGCAATCACTGGGCGGTCCCAGTCGTAATTTCTTATTACATTGATGCGGAACCCACCATGGGTATCGAAGGAGGGATACCAGCCGACATCCAATATAAGCCCACCGGCGTATTCAACCTGAAGCATGTCCTCTTTCAGCAGGTGGGCCTGACTCTCCATCGCCCCATCCTGCAATATTGAGAGATCATCATGGGTGACGTTTCCGTCAATAAAGCCTAATGATATCAACTTGTTAACCTCCTGAATTCCTGCTCGGAAATCGGATGACCATGTATGACGCCCGCGCTGAACTCAATTCGAACCCAGTAACTGGGCTTGCCATCACTGGCACCTATGACTTGCGGGTACTCCCTGAGTTTCCAGGGTTTTGCATGAGTGCTTGGCACTCCATTTTTATAGGCTTCTCAAGCTTTTCAACATTTATCCCGGGCTTGTATTTGGCCGGGCCGTATCGGGTGCTGCTGACAACATCTTCCCAAGGTAGGTTTTTTGACGGGCTGTGCTTGTAGCCATAAGGGGTCCACTCGACAATTTCGGGCGTGGCAGGAACATGCATCCATGACGTCTCTGCTAAGGAAAGTCGTCGAAGTCTGCGGCAGTAAAAAGGGTTGGGACGAGCGGTCTGGAAAATCAGATTAGGCTGGTGAGAAATGAAATTTTTCTGCGGTAAAGAAACGATCGGGACTACAAATCCCGCATAATCCAAGCCTCTCATCCTTCAGGAAGAACCTTCCGATGCCCGTCACCGTTCTGGTCCTGGTTGAAACCATCAACGACTACCTGCCGATCATCGAAGGCAATGGCTTTCACGTGATCCTCGCGCCGACCCCGGCCGAACGCGCCAAGGCAATCAAGACCCACGGCGGGCAGATTCAGGCGGTGCTGACCCGTGGCCCGCTGGGTTTGTACGCCGAGGAAATCGCCTCGCTGCCGCTGCTGGAGATCATCTGCGTGGTCGGCGCCGGCTATGAACACGTGGACCTGCAAGCCGCCAGCAACCGTGGAATCGTGGTCACCAATGGCGCAGGCGTGAATGCACCGTCGGTAGCCGACCACGCCATGGCCCTGCTGCTGTCGCTGGTGCGTGACATTCCCCGGGCGGACGCTGCGGTACGACGCAGCGAATGGCCCAAGGTGATGCGCCCTTCCCTCGCTGGCAAGCAGTTGGGCATTCTTGGACTGGGCGCCGTAGGCCTGGAGATCGCCAAGCGTGCAGCGCTGGGGTTTGGCATGGAGGTGAGCTACCACAACCGCCAGCCCCGCGAGGACGTGGACTACACCTATTGCGCCACCGCCGTGGAGCTGGCGCGGGCCTCGGACTTCCTGATCCTGGCCACGCCGGGCGGCGCCAGCACCCGGCATTTGATCGACCGCCAGGCCCTCGACGCCCTGGGCCCCAACGGTTTTCTGGTGAACATCGGCCGCGGCAGCGTGATTGTCACTGCCGACCTGATCACTGCCCTGGAGCAACGGCGCATCGGCGGCGCGGCGCTAGATGTATTCGACGATGAACCCAAAGTGCCGGATGCCTTGAAGCTCCTCAGCAACACCGTGCTCACGCCCCACGTCGCCGGCCTGTCGCCGGAAGCTGCCCATGACACCGTGCAGCGCGTGGCAGACAACCTGCTGGAATACTTCGCCGGCCGGCCGGTGCTGACGCCTGTGACACTGCCACCGAAAAAATAATGGCCAGTAGCCAGCAACCATCAAAATCCTGACTACACTGCTTGCGGGGACGCTCAGGACGCCGGTACTGGACCGGCGAAGGAACGCAGGATGGTTTGCCATGGATTCGGCCCGGCCCGCCAACGCGGTACGATAGGTCTGATGGGCGCGATGACCCTCGGGATTGCGCTGTTGTTTCTGCTGCTGGTGGTCGACAGCGGCCGGCTGTACCTGGAAAAGCGCAAGCTGCAACGGGTTGCCGACACCGCTGCGCTGGAGGTGGTGACCCGCGGCGGCGCCTGCGTCTCCCCGAATACCAACGCCGCGCAATTCGCGATCCAAAGCGCGGCCCGCAATGACTTTCCGATCAACGAAAACCGTACCCTGGCCACCGCCTGCGGCACGTTGGTCACCGGCGCTGACTTCATGCGCACCTTCAGTCCCAATCCCTCAAAAGCCGATGCGATTCAGGTCATCGCCACCCATCGCGTGGTCACCAGCATCGCCAACGGTCTCTTCATGCTGTTCTCCCCCGGCCCTTTCGAGTCGACCATCCAGTTGCAGGCAGTGGCCGTGGCCGCAGTACCCGCGCCGCCGGTCGCCGTGCTGACCGTTCGCAGCACGCTGTTGACCGTCGACAGCACCAAGTCCGCAGCACTCAACGCGCTGATCGGCGGGCTGCTGGGGGGCAAGTTGCAAATCAACGCGGTGGGCTGGGAGGGGTTGATCAACACCGATATCAGCCTGCTCAGCTACCTGGACGCGTTGGCCATTCAACTGAAGGTGAGCGCCGGCAACTACGACGAACTGCTCAAGACCAACGCCAGCGTCGGCGATTTGATCCAGGCCGCAATTGATGTTCTCAAGCTGGGGGGCGATGCGGTCAAAGTGGTGATCAATAACCTGGAAGCGATCAAGCTGATTGCTCCCGGCACGAAGATCCTGCACCTGGGCGACCTGCTGACCATCCAGAACGGCACCGACAAGAGCGCCCTGGACGTCAACCTGCAACTGTTCAACCTGATCCAGGGCTTTGTGCAACTGTCGAACAAGTACAACGCCGTGGCGGTGGAGCTGCCGGTGGATGTGCTGGGATTGCTGAATATCACGGTCAAGACCAAGGTGATTGAACCGGCGCAGATATCCGCCATCGGCAACCCGAAGCTGATCGCCACCCAGCCGATTTATGTCAGGACCGCGCAAGTCAGAACCTTGATCTCCGTGAACTTGCCCGTGGTGGGCGTGCTGAACGATGTGGTAAGTGGGGTGACAGGCCTGCTGGGGCTGTTGTTGGGCAGCTCCCTGGATCCGAAAATCGGCACCCAACTCGACGTGGCCCTGGAAGCTGCCAGCGGCAGCAGCGAGGTGACCGGTTATCGCTGCAACGGGCCTGCGGACAAATCGTTGTCAGTGGTGGGCACCACTTCTGCCGTGCGGTTGATGATCGGCCAGATCGACCCGAAAAACCTGTTTTCTTCCACCGCCCCGCTGAGTGTCGACGAGTTTCCATTGCTCGACCTGGGCATACGAACCTGCAGCAAGGGCGTCTGCGATCCTCGGCAACCCTATGGCGTAGGCGGCATCAGCCTGAGAGTCGACAGCAGCGTGGCCAAGACCACTCGCAATCACACCTACGCGTCGCCGCCCGAGGTGAAGCAGCCCCCCGCCTACTTCAGTTTCAGTTCGAGTAACGTGGTAGGCAGCTTGAGCAACACCCTCAGTGGCATCCAGTTGATCAACCATCCACCCACACAAGGCGGACTCCTGGGGTTGGTACTGAATCTGGTGGTCGGCCTGGTGACGGGCGTCCTCAATCTCCTCACCGGCATCATCTCCGGGGTGCTCAGCCCGCTCCTCGACCCATTGGTCAACAACCTTCTGGCCGGTTTGGGCGTAGACCTGGCAAAAGTCGAAATCGGTGCCAACCTGTCCTGCAGCCCCGGCGGGCGCGCAATTCTGGTGATCTGAACACATCAAGCCCGCTGATCATCGGCCAACACGCTAACCTATTAAGCCGCCCCAACCTTGTGGCTGGGCGGCCGCGCGCATTAGATTAGCCAATAGTCCAAGGCCTTAAGAATAAGCAGAAGGGATAAGCATGGCGCTTAACGACCAATCGACCCAGATTCGCCCCGGCGAAGAACTTGATGCCAGCCTCATCGATCCCTACCTCAAGGCCCATATCCCGGGCTTGAGCGGCAGCGTCAAAATCAGCCAGTTCCCGGGTGGTGCCTCGAACCTGACGTACCTGCTGGAATACCCCGGCCAGGAATTCGTGCTGCGTCGCCCGCCCTTTGGCCACAAGGCGAAGTCCGCCCACGACATGGGCCGCGAATACCGGATTCTCAACCAGCTCAAGGACGGTTTCCCGTATTGTCCCAAAGCCTATGTGCACTGCACCGACGAGTCGGTGATCGGCGCCGAGTTCTACGTGATGGAGCGGGTCAACGGGATCATCCTGCGCTCGGACCTGCCGCCGGAACTGGGCCTGGACGCGACGAAAACCGAAGCCTTGTGCAAAAGCTTTATCGACAAGTTCGTCGAGCTGCACCAGGTCGACTACACCGCCTGCGGCCTGGCAGACCTGGGCAAGCCTGAGGGTTATGTGGAGCGGCAGATTCGCGGCTGGAGCGACCGTTACGAAAAGGCCCTGACCCCTGACGCGCCGAGCTGGGAAGCCGTGCGTGCCTGGCTCAACGACAAGATGCCCGCCGACCATCCCACCTCGAGCATCGTCCACAACGACTACCGCTTCGACAACGTGATCCTCGACCCGCATAACCCGATGCAGATCATCGGCGTGCTGGACTGGGAGCTGACCACCCTCGGCGACCCGCTGATGGACCTGGGCAACACCCTCGCCTACTGGATCGAAGCGGCCGACCCGGCGCCGGTGCAACTGATGCGCCGCCAGCCAAGCAACGCCCCCGGCATGCTCACCCGCCGCCAGTTCGTCGACTACTACGCCGAACGCTCCGGGATCCAGATCGACAATTTCGACTTCTACTACACCTACGGCCTGTTCCGCCTGGCCGGCATCGTGCAGCAGATCTACTACCGCTTCTTCCATGGCCAGACCCAGGACAAACGCTTTGCGCAGTTCATTCACATGAACAAGCTGCTGGAGCAGATGAGCCTGAACGTCATCAAACAGTCTTCCCTCTGACCCTCTTCAAGGAAAAACCATGTCCAAGACTCAACTGTTCGACCTCGACGGCAAGATCGCTTTCGTTTCCGGCGCCAGCCGCGGTATCGGTGAAGCCATCGCCAAGTTGCTGGCCCAACAAGGCGCCCACGTGATCGTGTCGAGCCGCAAGATCGACGGCTGCCAGCACGTGGCCGACGCGATCATCGCCGACGGCGGCAAGGCCACCGCCATTGCTTGCCATATCGGCGAAATGGAACAGATCACGAACGTGTTTGCCGCGATCCGCGAACAGTTCGGCCGCCTGGATATTTTGGTCAACAACGCCGCCACCAACCCGCAGTTCTGCAACGTGCTGGACACCGACCTGGGCGCGTTCCAGAAGACCGTCGACGTGAACATTCGCGGCTACTTCTTCATGTCGGTGGAAGCCGGCAAGCTAATGCGCGAGAACGGCGGCGGCAGCATCATCAACGTGGCGTCGATCAACGGGATTTCGCCGGGTGTGTTCCAAGGCATCTACTCGGTGACCAAGGCCGCCGTGATCAACATGACCAAAGTCTTCGCCAAGGAATGCGCGCCGTTCGGCATTCGTTGCAACGCGCTGCTGCCGGGCCTGACCGACACCAAGTTCGCCTCGGCGCTGGTGAAAAACGATTCGATCCTGAAAATGGCCCTGGCACAGATTCCCCTCAAGCGCGTGGCCGACCCAAGCGAAATGGCCGGCGCGGTGCTGTACCTGGCCAGCGATGCGTCGAGCTACACCACCGGCGTTTCGCTGAATGTGGACGGCGGTTTCCTGTCCTGATTCGGCTGGCGGGTGACTTGCGGTAATCTTGCGGGTGATTGCTCGCCTCTGGATGAACCATGGAACTGCACGTCGTTATCAAGGGCCGCAAGGACCTGGCCGAACAGCTTTACCAGCAACTGCGCACGGCCATTGAGTCGGGACAACTGGTGGCCGGGTCGCAATTGCCTCCCAGCCGCTTGCTGGCCCTGCAACTGGGCGTGTCGCGCAAGACGGTCTCAGACACCTACGCGGCGCTGACCTACGAAGGGTTGTTGGTCGGCAAGATCGGCCGTGGCACGTTCGTCAACGCCTGGGCCACGCGCCGCGAACACCTGCAAAGTGCCGCCGACCTCGCCTGCGCCGCCAACCTGGCCAAGTGGCAGGCCCTTCCCGCGCCCATGGGCCACCCCAGCCGTGAGACCCGCCCGAGCCGGGACTTTATCGGCGGCGCCACGGCCCGCAGCCAGTTCCCCCAGGATGAATGGCGGCGCTGCACCCTCGATGCCTTGCGCCGTATTTCACAGGACAGCGGCTTCTACAGCCGGCCAGAAGGTTTGCCGGCCCTGCGCAGTGCAATCGCCGGGCATATCGCGTTTTCCCGCGGGGTCAGGTGCAGCGAAGACGACATCGTAGTCACCAACGGCGCCCAGCAGGCGCTCGACCTGATCGCCCGCGTGGTGCTGGAGCCGGGCAGCGTCGTCGCCATGGAAGACCCCGGCTACCCCCCGGTGCGACTGATGTTCGACGCCATGGGGGCGACCGTGGTGGGCGTGCCGGTGGACGAGCACGGCCTGCGGGTCGATTTGATTCCCGACGGCACGCGGCTGATCTATGTGACACCGTCCCATCAGTTCCCCCTGGGCATGCCCATGAGCGTGCCGCGCCGTGAGGCGTTGCTGGCACGTGCGCTGGCGCTGGGCGCCATCGTGATCGAGGATGACTACGACAGCGAATTCCGCTACGAGGGCCGCCCCACCGACTCCCTGCAAAGCATGGACACCCGCGGCGTGGTCGCCTATGTCGGGACCTTCTCGAAAACCCTGCTGCCGGAGTTGCGCCTGGGCTATACGGTGTTGCCGCCGGCGATTTTTGGCGCGGTGCTCAAGGCCAAGCAACTCACCGACCAGCACAGCTCCACCCTGCCGCAATGGGCCCTGGCCAAGTTCATCAGCGAAGGCTACCTGCTCAAGCACATTCGGCGCTGCCATGGGGTGTATGCCGGGCGCCGGGAACGGATTCTGCAGCGCCTGGCGCGGGACCTCTCGCCGTGGTTCGAAGTGGTGCCCACCGTGGCAGGGTTCCATCTGGCCGCACTGTGCAAGGTGCCGGTGAATATCCCGCAGCTCACCCGACTGGCACGGGAGGCGGACGTGGGACTCTATCCGCTGAGCGTGTTTTTTCACGACACACCGGTGCGCGAGGGGCTGAAGATCGGGTTTGGCGCGATCGAAACCCTGGACATCGACCCGGCGCTGGACGTGGTGCGGGACATCCTGCAACAGATTGGCTGAGGGAATTTCCGCCGGATTGGCTATTGGTCAATTCCGGATCGGGGCCTAGGGTGAAGGGGTCTCGACTCACTCGGAAGCCTCACCATGAAAGTACTGCTCGGCACCACCCTGCTGCTGGCCTCGTTAAGCGCCTTTGCCCACGACCCGGTGTACAACCAGGAAAAGATCAACGTCTTGCAGGAACACGCCCTGACCAACGTCCCCGGCAAGAAAACCGTCATGCTCACCGTAGACTACGCCCCGGGCCAGGCCACCGTGCCCCACAGCCACACCGGCACTGCCGTGGCCTACGTGCTGGAGGGTGAAATCACCTCGCGGGTCAACGATGAGAAGGCGATCACCTACAAGGTCGGCCAATCGTTCTACGAACCGGCTGGCTCGCGGCACTTTGAATCGAGCAATGCCAGCCAGACCCAACCGGCAAAACTGCTGGTGGTGATGGTGATGGACGACAAGGCTGACGTACTCACGCCGCTGCCACACTAACCCGCGCCACCGCCAGCTCCCACAGTTTTAACCGCGCACAGTCAGTGGCTCAGGGTCGTTTGAAGTGGTGGCGCAGGTGTTCGATTCGAGGCCGGCAGGCACAGCCTTCAAGGTGGTCGTTGACCATGCCCATCGCCTGCATGAACGCATACATCGTGGTCGGCCCCACGTAGCTCCAGCCGCGCTTTTTCAGGGCCTTGGACAAGCGTGTTGAAGCGGCTGAAGTCGGGTTGGCCGTCCAGTACGCCAGGTCGACCTGCGCCGGTCGCTCATCGGCGGACGGTTCAAACGACCACAGCCACGCCGCCAGCGAACCGGTCTCATCCACCAGCTCACAAGCGCGCCGGCCGTTGTTGATGGTGGACACGATCTTGGCGCGATTGCGCACGATGCCCGGGTCGG
Source organism: Pseudomonas sp. LBUM1641 (assembly GCF_059716235.1). NCBI lineage: Bacteria > Pseudomonadati > Pseudomonadota > Gammaproteobacteria > Pseudomonadales > Pseudomonadaceae > Pseudomonas > Pseudomonas sp. LBUM1641. The sequence goes on along the minus strand of NZ_CP166815.1, from coordinate 3,024,986 downwards.
CCATCAGCCGCTCGATATCCTGCTCGGTGTACTGCGCCACCCGGCGAAAATCAAAGCCCTCGAACGCCCGTCGAAACGCCTCGCGCTTGCGCAGGATGGTGATCCACGCCATGCCCGCCTGAAAACCCTCCAGGCAAATCTTCTCGTACAGCGCAATATCATCAGCCACCGGCACGCCCCATTCATGGTCGTGGTAATCCGGGTATTCCACTGCAGCCGTGCGCCATGTGCAGCGCGTCAGGCCATTCTCATCCGTCGTCAGTCCCGGAATATCCATAGCTCACCTGTTTGGCCAAGCTGCGGATGATAAGCGAAAAAAAATTCCCGCCGCCAACCGCTCAAGCACAGACCTTACGCACCCACTGGTCAGACCGGGACCGGCCATCCACGTAATATTTACTTGCGACTTGAAAAAACCCGAGCGTAGACTGGCCCCGCACTGGACATACCGGTCAGACCACAACAATTAAGCCCTGGACCCACCAGGGCACCGAATAGAGATCCTTCCCATGCTCAGATGGTGCTCGCGTTCGATTTTCCTGCAAGTCGTGATTGGCCTGGTGATCGGCATAATCTGCGGCCTCGCCCTCCCCGAATTCTCCTCGCAACTCAAACCCCTGGGTGACGGCTTTATCAAGCTGATCAAAATGCTGATTGGCCTGATCGTATTCTGCGTGGTGGTCAGCGGTATTTCCGGTGCCGGCGACTTGAAGAAAGTCGGACGCATCGGCCTCAAGTCGGTGATCTACTTCGAAGCACTGACCACCGTGGCCCTGGTGATCGGCCTGATCATGGCGTTCAGCACCGGAATCGGCACGGGCGCCAATATCCACCTGGAACAGCTGTCGTCCGCCGGCCTGAATGAACTGGCCGACAAAGGCCAGCACATCAAGGGCACCAGCCAATTCCTGATGGACCTGATCCCCAACTCGGTGATCGGCGCCTTCGCTGACAACAACGTGTTGCAAGTGCTGTTGTTCTCGGTGCTGTTCGGCAGCGCGCTGAACCTGGTGGGCGAAGCTGCCTCCGGCATCTCGCGGTTGATCAACGAACTGAGCCACGTGATCTTCCGCATCATGGGCATGATCGTGCGCCTGGCGCCCATCGGCGTGTTCGGCGCCATCGCCTTCACCACCAGTACTTATGGCCTGGATTCCCTGCAACACCTGGGCAGCCTGGTGGGCCTGTTCTACCTCACCTGCTTCCTGTTCGTCGCGGTGATTCTCGGCCTGGTGATGCGCCTGTCGGGCCTGCGGATGATGCCGCTGCTCAAGTACCTGCGGGAAGAACTGTTGATCGTGATGGGCACCGCCTCCTCCGACGCAGTGCTGCCCCAAATCATGCGTAAACTGGAGCACCTCGGGATTGGCAGCTCCACCGTCGGCCTGGTGATTCCGACCGGGTACTCGTTCAACCTCGACGGTTTTTCGATCTACCTGACCCTGGCCATCGTGTTTATCGCCAACGCCACCGGCACACCGCTGTCGATGACCGACCTGCTGACCATCCTGCTGGTGTCGCTGATCACCTCCAAGGGCGCCCACGGGATTCCGGGCTCGGCGCTGGTGATTCTGGCGGCCACACTCACGGCCATTCCAGCGATTCCGGTGGTGGGCCTGGTGCTGGTGTTGGCGGTGGACTGGTTCATGGGCATTGGCCGGGCGCTGACCAACCTGATCGGCAACTGCGTCGCCACCGTGGCCATCGCCCGATGGGAAAAAGACATCGATATCCAGCGCGCCAACAAGGTGCTGGACGGGCAACAAGGGTATGCATTCCAGGCCAAGAAGCCGGTACTGCCAGCCCACCAAGAGTTCTGATGAGACTGACTCATCCCCTGTGGCGAGGGAGCTTGCTCCCGCTGGGGCGCGAAGCGGCCCCAAAAAATGGGCCTGCTGCGCAGTCCAGCGGGAGCAAGCTCCCTCGCCACACAAAGCAGACAGTCCAATTTAAAGGGAGCCACACGTGATCACCTCGTCAACCGTCGTCAATTCAGTGGTAGAAAAACTGCGCGCCGCCCTGGCGAGGGGTCAGTGGCGGCGCGGCGAGATGCTGCCCGGCCAGCGTGAACTGGCCGAGCAAATGGGCATCAGCCGCCCAAGCCTGCGCGAAGCGGTGATCGTGCTCGAAACCCTCGGCCTGGTGCGTTCCATGCCCGGCAAGGGCGTGGTGGTGCTGGAAACCACCCTCAGCGAATCCCAGGCCCAGGACAGCGGCGTGGCCGACGCCAGCCTCGAAGACATCCTGCAACTGCGCTACACCCTCGAGCCGTTTATCGTAGGGTTAGTGGCGCAATCCATCAGCAGCAAGGAAGTCGGGCAACTGCGCCTGACCCTGATGGACATGCGCGAAGCCCTCGACGCCGGCGACAGCGAAGCCGGGATGAACGCCTACATCGCGTTCCACGAAGAACTGTTCGCCCTGACCTCCAACCCGATCTTCCAGAACGTGGTGCAACAGACCAGCAATGCCCTCAAGCAAAGCGCCCAGGTGCTGCGCAACTCCCCCGAACACTTGGCGGAACGCTTGCAGGAAAACGACGCCGTGGTGCGGGCGATCCGCAACAAAAACAGCGCCCTGGCCAGCGCCGAAATGCGCCGGCATATCCTGCAGGAAGGCTTGCGCATGGGCATTCGCTTGAACATCCCGGATGACCATCTGGGTAGCTGACTTCCAGGAGACCGCGCATGACCGCTCACGCCCTGCACACCCCTTTCCCCTTTACGCCGTTGCGCCTGGTGGGCAAGCCGAAACTCTCGGTGGACGACATCTACCCGGCACTGTTCGACGCCATTCTCGAGCAACGCATCGCCCCCGCCAGCCGTTTTACCGAGGAGAGCCTCGGGCAAAGTTTTGGTGTCAGCCGCAGCGTCATTCGTCGGGTGCTGGCGCGGCTGTCGCACCAACAAGTGATCATCCTGCGTCCCAACCACCGGGCCCAGGTGGCGGCACCCGATGCCCAACAAACCCAGCAGATTCTTGAGGCGCGGCGCCTGACGGAAATCACCGTGGTGCAGTTGGCGTGTGCCAATGCGGAGCCAGCGCAGGTACGACAGTTGCGTGAGTTGATTGCGCGGGAACGGGAATGCATCGAGCGCGACCAACGCGGGCCAGCGATTCGGCTTTCCGGGGAGTTTCACCTGCAACTGGCGGCGATAGCGGGTAACGCGCCGTTGGCGCAGTTTCTCAACAGCCTGGTGCCGTTGACCTCGTTGGCGATTGCGCAATTTGAGGCCAAGGCCTGCACGTATTGCGCGTGGCAGGAGCACAGGGCGATTGTGGATGCGGTGGAGCAAGGCGATGCCGGCAAAGCCGTCACCTTGATGACCCAACATCTGGACCATCTGGAAGCCAAGCTACTTATCACGTAGCAGCTGTCGAGCCTGTAAATGGCGCACACAAAAAAGCCCGGCATCTTTCGATACCGGGCTTTTTGATTTACCGCTCAGTCAAGCCAGTTACAGCACCGACTGACCGCTCATCGCCAGGTCCAGCAACTCACGGTTGGCCACCGCGTACATGGCGTAGTCCGTACCAACCGCAGCACGAATCTCCACCATCATCGCGCGCCAGCGCTCCACCATGCTCGCGTTCTGCTCAAGCCACAGGGCCACGCGGGCTTCCATGTCTTCCGGCGCTTCGGCCATTTGCAGAACCTTGATGGTGATCGCTCGTTGCTGCCAATCCACGTCGTCGCGGAAGGCTTCACGAGCCTGGGCCTGCCAGTTGTTGCCCACCGGCAGATCGCTGATCTGCTGCAGGTACCACGGCAAGTCCAGGGCGCTGCCCACGGCGAAGTACGCCTTGGCCACATCCGCAGCGCTCTGACCGGTAACATCAGCGGCTTCAATGATCGGCAGCAAGGTGTACAGGTGGGTAGTACCTGCAACCATGCGCGCCAACAACTCCGGCACACCGGCTTCGACATAGGCCTGGTAACGGTTCTGCCAGCCTTCGCGGGTCGGACCTTCCAGCAGTTCGTCGAGCTTGAGGCCCAACGCCGCCAGGTGCGGACCGAAGTGCGCGACGTCACGGGCAGCATCCTGCTCGTTGCGACGGCTGCGCAGGAACCAGCGTGTGGCACGGCGGCCCAGGCGCATCAGTTCGTCCATCAACGCCAGTTGCACTTCAGCAGAAACCTGGTGGTCCAGGGCTTCGATCTGACGGAACCAATGCGGGAGGTGGAAGATGTCACGCACGATCACGTAAGCACCGGCCACGTTCGCCGGGCTCATGCCGGTGGACTCTTTCAACCGCTGAACAAAGGTGATGCCCATGTGGTTGACCAGGTCGTTGGCGATCTGGGTGCTGACGATCTCGCGCTTCAGACGATGGCGACGCATGGCTTCGGAGAACTTCGCCACCAGGCTCGGCGGGAACGCGGTCTCCATGTCACGGGTCAGGTAATCGTCATCCGGCACCAAGGACTTGAGCAGCGCTTCCTTGAGGTCGATCTTGCTGTAGGAGATCAGTACCGACAGCTCCGGACGGGTCAGACCCTTACCGGTGGCCGCACGCTCGGTGAGCTGGTCTTCGGAAGGCAGGTACTCGATGGCGCGGTCCAGCTTGCCACGGCCTTCCAGGTCGCTCATCAGGCGCTTGTACTCGGCTGCACGCTCGAACGCTTTGCGGGCGGCCAGGGACAGGGCCTGGGTTTGCTTGTAGTTGTTGCCCAACACCAGGCTGCCGACTTCGTCGGTCATGCTCGCCAGCAACTGGTTGCGTTGCTTGTCGGTCATGTCACCGGCCTGCACCACTTCGTTGAGCAGGATCTTGATGTTCACTTCGTGGTCGGAGCAATCCACACCACCGGCGTTGTCGATGAAGTCGGTGTTGGAACCGCCGCCATTGAGGCCGAATTCCACACGACCCAATTGGGTCATGCCGAGGTTACCGCCCTCGCCCACCACCTTGCAGCGCAACTCGTTGCCGTTGACGCGCAGGGCGTCGTTGGCCTTGTCGCCCACGTCGGCGTGGCTTTCGGTGCTGGCCTTGACGTAAGTACCGATACCGCCGTTCCACAACAGGTCCACCGGCGCCTTGAGCAAGGCGTTCAGCAGTTCGGTCGGGGTCAGCTTGTCGGCCTGGATGTCGAAGCGTTCTTTCATCTGCGGCGAGATGGCAATGCTCTTCGCGCTGCGCGAGAAGATACCGCCGCCTTCCGACATGATGCTGGTGTCGTAGTCGGTCCAGGCCGAGCGCGGCAAGTCGAACAGGCGCTGACGTTCAGCGAAGCTGTTGGCCGGGGTCGGGTTTGGATCGATGAAGATGTGCAGGTGGTTGAAGGCCGCGACCAGTTGCAGCTTGTCGGACATCAACAGGCCGTTGCCGAACACGTCGCCGGCCATGTCGCCCACGCCCACCACGGTGATGCTGTCTTGCTGGACGTTGATGCCGCGCTCACGGAAGTGACGCTGCACACCCACCCACGCACCCTTGGCGGTGATGCCCATTTTCTTGTGGTCGTAACCGGCAGAACCGCCGGAAGCGAACGCGTCACCCAGCCAGAAGCCATAGTCGATGGCGATGCCGTTGGCGATGTCGGAGAAGGTCGCAGTGCCCTTGTCCGCCGCCACCACCAGGTACGGGTCATCGTTGTCGTGGCGCACCACGTTCAACGGAGGCACCAGGGCGCCGTCTTTCAGGTTGTCGGTGATGTCCAGCAGGCCGGAAATGAAGATGCGGTAGCAGGCGATGCCCTCGGCCGCGATCTCGTCCCGACCGCCGCCCAGTGGCAGGCGACGCGGCAGGAAACCGCCCTTGGCGCCCACTGGCACGATCACCGAGTTCTTCACTTGCTGGGCTTTTACCAGGCCCAGCACTTCGGTGCGGAAGTCTTCTTCACGGTCAGACCAGCGCAGGCCGCCGCGCGCGACGTTACCAAAGCGCAGGTGCACGCCTTCAACCCGTGGCGAGTAAACGAAGATTTCAAACTTCGGCACCGGCTTGGGCAATTCTGGAATCGCGTGCGGGTTGAACTTGAAGCTGAAGTACGACTTGTTCTGACCGTTGGCATCCGCCTGGTAGAAGTTGGTCCGCAGGGTGGCCTTGATCAGGTCCAGGTAGCGACGCAGGATACGGTCTTCGTTGAGCACCTGAACGTCGTCCAGGGCCGTGAGGATCGCTTGCTCCAGACGTTGCTGCTTGTCTTCCAGGTCTTCGGCGGTGAGCTTGCGCGCCAGGTAGAAGCGGGTCTTGAACAACCGGGTCAACTCGCGGGCGATGTCGGTGTGGTTGTTCAGGGTGCTGGCGATGTAACCCAGGTCGAAGCCCAGGCGAATCTGCTTCAGGTAACGGGCGTAGGCACGCAGCAGCGCCACATCGCGCCAAGGCAGGCCGGCGGTCAGTACCAGGCGGTTGAACGCATCGTTCTCGGCATCGCCATTGACGATGTGCACGAACGCGTCCTGCAGGGTGTCGTTGAGCTGCTGGATGTCAAGGTTCAGGCCTTCGGCGGCGGTGAACGCGAAATCGTGAATCCAGAACTCGCGGCCATTGGCATGACGCAGGCGGTACGGGAATTCACCCAGTACGCGCAGGCCGAGGTTTTCCAGGATCGGCAGCACGTCGGACAGTGCCAGCGGGGTGTCGGCGTGATACAGCTTGCAGTGCAGCTCGCGCTGACCGGAAACCTGGCCCAATGGCTGGTAGAAGCTCATTACCAGCGGGTTGGCTTCGGTGAGGCTGAGCAAGTGCTGCATGTCGACCACGGCCGAATGCGCCGCGAAGCGCTCACGGTAGCCGGCCGGGAAGCCTTTCGGGAAGTCCGCCAGCACGTTGGTGCCGTGGGCTTCACCGAAGCTTTCCACCACCAGGCTGGAGTAGTCGTCCTGCCAGCTGCGGCAGGCCTGCACCACTTCTTTTTCCAGTTGCAGCGGGTCGATGTCCAGGCGGTTCTTCGGGTCTACCCGCAGGATCAGCTGTACACGAGCCAGTACGGATTCGGAGAAGAAGGTCCAGAACTCGCAGTCCGAGGCTTTCAGGCGATCCATCAGGACTTGCTGGATCTTCTGGCGCACTTCGGTGGAATAGATGTCGCGCGGCACATAGGCCAGGCAGTAGCAGAAGCGACCGTACGGGTCTTTGCGCAGGAACACGCGGATCTTGTTGCGTTCCTGGATCTGCACGATCGACATCACGGTGCTGAACAGCTCGTCCACCGGGGTCTGGAACAGGTCATCACGGGGCAGCACTTCGACCACCTGGGCCAATTCCTTGCCCAAGTGCGCCTTGGCCTGGAAGCCCGAACGACGTTCGATTTCCGCAACCTTGCGACGGATGTAAGGAATCACTCGCACGCTTTCGCCGTACACCGAGGAGGTGTAGAGGCCCATGAAGCGGCATTCCTTGACGACCTTGCCGGTGGCATCGATCTGGCGGATCGACACGTAGTCCGGGTAGGCCGGGCGGTGGACGCGGCTTGGGTGAGCAGCCTTGGCGAACGACAGCACAGCCGGCTCACGCAGGTAGTTCACTGCGTAGTCTTCGATGCGCAGGTCATCGGCCGTCAGGCCCGGGCGCAGCAGCTTGGTCAGACCGAGGAACGAGTGAGTGTCATATTCGATATGACCGCCATCCGCCTCGTCACGTACCACAAACTCTTCATAGCCGAGGAAGGTGAAGTGGTTGCCCACCAGCCATTCCAGGAAGCTCTTGATCTCGGCTTTTTCTTCGCCGTCGATCACGTACGAGCTGGCGTCGATACCGGCCAGCAGTTCCTGGACCTTGGCCTTCATCGGTTCGAAATCGGCGACAGCAACGCGCACTTCGCCCAGCACCTGCTCAAGTTCCTTGCTCAGGACACTCAGCTCGGCCGCGTTGGCGCAGCGGTCGATTTCCAGGTACATCAGCGATTCTTGCTGAACGTCTTCGCCCTGGGTGCCTTTTGGCAGGATTTCCAGCAACTCGCCCTTCTTGCCACGACGCACGCTGAGCACGGTGGTTTGCAGGGTATGGATGCTGTAGCCACGGCGGTTCAGCTCGGTGCGTACCGAGTCCACCAGGAATGGCAGGTCGTGGTGCAGCACTTCGACCGCGGTGTGGGTCGATTGCCAGCCATGACGTTCGTAATCGGGGTTGTAGACCCGCACTTGCGGTTGGTTGTGATCAAAGCGCTCAAGCAGGCGCCAGGCAGACAGGGTGCAACCGGCCAGGTCGGACAAGCGACGCTGGGTCAGTTCATCCAGGGAAATAATGCCGAAAAATTGTTCAGCGAACAGCGCCACTTGTGGCAGTGCCTGTTCACTGATGTGCTGCGCCAGTGCCGCTTGCAGTTGGTGCTGGAAGTCGGCTTTGCTGGCTGCGGTGAAGAACGCCATCTGTGGTACTCCGCTTGGGCTTGTTATTGATGGAAGCGTCGCGTGTTATCCCCTTGCGGGGAGACCGTCAGCTCTGTTCGCGGTCTACAGTAACGAATTCAGAGTGACAGGTGGGTGAAGCTGGACAAGACAATGAGGTCACATTCAACTTCCATAAGATGCGCACCTTGCCAGGTGACGGTACGACGGGCAGGTCAGACTCCCGGCAGGGCACATCCGTTGCGCAGCTTAACGAGTGTAGGAAGCAGGCTGCTTGCGACGCTGCGACATATTCGGTCATCGGCACGCTGCTGACGGGTTGCGACTTGGGCAACCGGGTGTTTTCGGAGAAATCCCGGGGTGCCGAGTATCGGAAATGACTGATATTGCTCGTCAGGTCATGCCACAAGGTCTGACACATGATGCAGCACAAAATTCGCCGCGACATGCCGCTGGCTCGATTCGAAAGAAATGCCCTACACAAATAGAGGAAGCCCATCCCTCCGCATCCATTGAATCAGAGCAAGGCCGCTGCTACTAATTAGCGACCTCAACGCAGGTGGAACATTTGCCTACAGTCGATAGATCCCCAATGCAAACGCTCATTAAAAGTGCATGCAAGCACCATAGATCCCTACTCATCTCTACCATTGCCACGACTATCGTATTGAAACTGATAGCGTTAGCACCGCCGTTATTGCTGGGAAAAGTCATTGACTCACTTAACGACATCAGCCCACCAACGATAAATATATTTCTGATACTTATCGGCTGTTTCATTTTGGCCGGATGCATCCAGGCCCTCATAAACCCCGTACAAATATTCCTGCTGTCCCGACTTGTACAACATAGCGTTATGGACGCGTCCATTGATTGGATAGAGCGATTGATGCGCAAAGAGTTTTATCATTTTTGCTCGTGGCGCATGGGCCACTTCATCAAATCCGTAGAGCGAGGAATCACAGCGCATGAAAAACTACTAACGTTTTTTGTGACTATCGGACTCCCTGTCTGTCTGGAGATTTTGATCGTCAGCGGGGCCTTTTTTTATACGGCAGGCGGCGAGATTTTCCTGGCGGTCACCTGCCTGGGGGTTGTCTATCTGTTCGCTACTCACAAAATTATCAAGTGGCGCAGAACGCACATCGATACCGTCAACGAACAAGAGGATGAACTAGGCGCTATCTTGTTCAATACCCTGAGTGCCGGGAAATCGATAAAGCTGGAAAGCGCTGAAGGCACTGCTACACAGCCCCTGAACATAGCCTTCGTCCGATATGCTCATGCGGCTATCACAGTCACCTGTTCAGGCGGTTTCTTAAGCGCGGCAAAAATTTTGTTTGTCAGCCTCGCCACAGGCTCATTACTTGGCTGGGGAGTCCTGGATCAACTTTCAGGGCAGCCCGGCATTAGCGTCGGCCAATTGGTTGCCATAGTCGCCATCGCCGGGAATTTTTTACTCAACATCACTGCACTGAGCGAAGGCTACCGAGTACTGGATCAGTTTCTCGCAGACCAGCGCCGCCTCCTCCGCTTACTTTCCCTACCAAATTTTGGCGACGATAACGGCAAAAGTGAAATACCCCTGAAGCCCGAAGCAACGTTGAAGCTCAAACCCTGCACCGTGACTGATGACAATTCCATCCGCTTGACCATCAAGACAGCCATCGAATTTACCCAAAGTCAGTCAGTTGCCATCACTGGGCCAAGTGGAGCGGGGAAATCTACCTTGCTGGAAGTGCTGGCAGGCTTAACCCCCTCGCTGAAAAGCAGGTTACTTATCGACGACACGCCCATTTCCGAGCTGAGCGCCCAAGCACACTTGATGTACCTGAGGTATTGCCCCCAGTCACCCCAGTTCCTGGAAGGCTCGTTTGATCACTCCGTACTGTTTGGAATCCCCCCCTCGCCACACTTGAACCACGCAATTGAGCAACTGAACCTAGAAGAAATCGTTTTAAACCGCAGCCTCAGCGAAAACGCATCCAATATCTCAGGAGGCGAAGCGAAGCGCCTGTCCTTGCTGCGCCTCGTCAACAGGCCAGGGGAATTCAATTTATTCGATGAACCCAGCGCGTCCGTCGAACAAAAACTGGCTACGCCTGTGTGGGATCTGCTGTTCGATACCTTCGGCAAACGCGGATTGATATGCGTCACACATGATGTCCGTCACCTGTATCGTTTTGATCAGGTTATTGTCATGTCAAACGGAGCAATCATTGATCAAGGCCCTTGGAGCGAGTTGGCTAACAAAACGTCGATCTTGGCGCTGTTAAGTGACTTTGATCCGGAAAATCAAACCGGGAACAGCTAAGAGCCCCTCATACACGATGCAGCACAAAATTCGCCGCAATGGCACAATTGCCCTGCTTCGCCCTCCCCCAGACAGGATTAACCATGCCATTGCAACTCACCACCGCCCACCTGATCGTCAACCCGTGCGATGACGAAGAAGACAACATGGCCATGCTCTGCTGCCACGGCGACAAGGGCGAGATGTTCATGGTGACCCGTTATCCGGATGAGGACGAGGTGGAGATCACCTGGGATTACGAGCCGTCGACCCTGGACGGGCTGAAGATCACCCTGAGTGCTACGACGCTGGTGGTGGAGATTGGCGCAGCGGATGCCGATGCGTTGGGCGGCAGCGATCATCTGGAAATCACCCACGGCACCGCCGAGTCGGACCTGGCCGAAGTGGAGGAAACCTTGCAGAACATTCTCAAGGGCACCGGGACCTATATCCGGGCCTAGCGGCCAAACCCGCACAATGTGGCGAGGGAGCTTGCTCCCGCTGGGCTGCAAAGCGGCCCCAAACCAGCCTACTGCGTTCTGCCTGGAAAAACTCGACAGCCTTATTGGGGCTGCTGCGCAGCCCAGCGGGAGCAAGCTCCCTCGCCACAACGGCAGGTGCCCGTCGGCAAAATCTTCGGAAATTTCCCACATTTCCCAAAAATACCCCCCACGCCGTTAGTCGCCAGCCCCTGCGATGCATTAAAGTAACGCCCCCAGGCCTGGCATTTTTCGCAATGCCCAGTCTCACCTCTCCAGGAACCGTCATCGATGGAACATCGTGAAGCGCTGCTTGCGCTGCGAACCTTTCTTTCAACGCAGATTCTCGGCCAGGAAAAACTCATCGAGCGCTTGCTCATTGCCCTGCTTGCCGATGGCCATATGCTGGTTGAAGGCGCTCCCGGCCTGGCCAAGACCAAGGCCATCAAGGAGCTCGCCGAAGGGATCGAGGCACAGTTCCATCGGATCCAGTTCACCCCCGACCTGCTGCCCGCCGACATCACCGGCACCGAGATCTATCGTCCGGAAACCGGCAGTTTCGTGTTCCAGCAAGGTCCGATCTTCCACAATCTGGTGCTGGCGGACGAAATCAACCGGGCCCCGGCCAAGGTGCAGTCGGCATTGCTCGAAGCCATGGCCGAGCGCCAGGTCAGTGTCGGGCGCAGTACCTATGAGCTGTCGCCACTGTTTCTGGTAATGGCCACGCAAAACCCGATCGAGCAGGAAGGCACCTACCCGCTGCCGGAAGCCCAGCTCGACCGTTTCCTGATGCACGTGAAAATCGGCTTCCCGGACGCCGCTGTCGAGCGCCGCATCTTGCAGCAAGCCCGTGGCGAAGCGCTCAATGGCGAAACCAAGCCCGAGCGCCGGGTCAGCCAGCAGGCGATCTTTGCCGCGCGCAAGGAAATCCTCGGCCTGTACATGGCCGACGCGGTGGAGGAATACCTGGTGCAACTGGTCATGGCCACCCGTACCCCGGCCAAGTTCGACCCGGAGATGGCCGAGTGGATTGCCTACGGCGCCAGCCCGCGGGGCTCGATTGCCCTGGACCGCTGCGCCCGGGCGCATGCCTGGCTGGCAGGCCGCGATTTCGTCAGCCCGGAAGACATCCAGGCGGTGCTGTTCGACGTACTGCGTCACCGGATCATTCTGTCGTTCGAAGCTGAAGCGGCCGGTATCGACCAGGACCGTGTGGTGCAACGCATTCTCGACGTCGTTGCCGTCGCTTGACGCCCATGAACGCTGGCGATGGAACCCGTGTCACCTTGAGCGAATTGATCGAGATGCGCCATCGCGTCCGGGAAGTGCAGTTGTTTTCCACGCCGAGCCAGCGCAGCCCGCTGATCGGCCTGCACCACTCGAAACTGCGCGGGCGCGGGGTCGACTTCGATCAGGTGCGGGTGTATCAGGCTGGCGACGACGTACGCACCATCGACTGGCGCGTCACCGCACGTACCCAGGAGCCCCATACCAAATTGTTCCATGAAGAGCGCGAACGGCCGATCTTCATCATGGTGGAACAAAGCTGCCGGCTGTTTTTCGGCTCGGGGCAGATGTTCAAGTCGGTGCTGGCGGCCCAGGCGGCGAGCCTGATCGGCTGGGCGGCACTGGGCCATAACGACCGGGTCGGCGGGCTGGTATTCGGCGACAGCGAGCACTACGAAATCAAACCCCGGCGCAGCAAGCAAAGCCTGCTGCAACTGCTGAACCGTCTGGTGCGGGTCAACCAGAGCCTCAACACCGAACGCCGCCCGGAAGCCGATGCCCTCGGCATGGCCTTGCGCCGGGCCCGGGAAGTATTGCGCCCGGGGAGCCTGGTGATTGTGATCTGTGACGAGCGCGCCCTGACCGAAGGCGCCGAGCAACAGCTGAGCCTGCTATCACGGCATTGCGACCTGCTGCTGTTGCCGGTTTCCGATCCGCTGGACCACGCCCTGCCCGCTGCCGGCCTGCTTCGCTTCGCGGAACGTGGCGCCCAGCTGGAACTGGACACCCTGAATTTTGATCTGCGCCAGGCCTACAAAGCCCAAGCCGAAGCCCGCAGCGCTCGCTGGGAGCTGCTCGCGCAAAAACTGCGGGTGCTGTTGATGCCCTTGAGTACCCAGGGTGAAATGGTCGAGCAACTGCGCGAATACCTGAACCCGCAACGCCCGGTTAAAAAGCAATGAGCAGCCTCGACCAACTGCAACCCCTGATCGCCCCGCCGGTGATCGGCTTCTGGCCGCCGGCGCCGGGCTGGTGGCTGTTGCTGCTGATCCTCCCGCTGGCGGGCTGGGGCTTGTGGTCGCTGCTGCGTTTCCTGCCGGCCAAGCGCCCGCTGGCCCGTGCCGAACAACCCCTGGACCCATTGCGCATCGCCGCCCTCGCCGAGCTGGCCCTGATGCCCAAACCCTACGACGGTGCGCCGGCCGGTGCCTGGCTGCAACAACTCAACGGCCTGCTCAAACGCCTGTGCCGCAATGACTATCCCTACAGCCAGAGCCACACCCTCAACGGCCGAAAGTGGTTGGCATTCCTCGACAACCGTTGCCCCGCTGCCGGCCTGACTCGCTGGATGGTGCTGGTGGAAGGTGCCTACAAGCCCGAATGCAAACTCGACGACAAGGCCATCGCCGGCCTGACCCAAGCCGTCGACACCTGGATTCGCAAACATGTTTGAGTTCGCCTGGCCGTGGATCTTTGCCCTGTTGCCACTGCCGTGGTTGCTGCGCCTCATCCTGCCGGTGGCCGACAGTGGCGAGCCAGCGTTGAAAGTCAGCTTCCTCAGCGACCTCGAAGGCCTGGCCCGCCGCCGTGCGCGGGTCAACCTGCCGGGCTGGCGCCAGCAAGCACCGTTCGTGTTCCTGTGGCTGCTGCTGTTGACCGCCGCCGCCCGCCCGGAATGGCTCGGCGAACCCTTGCCGATTGCAGCCAGCGGCCGCGACTTGCTGGTGGCGGTGGACGTTTCCGGTTCGATGGACTTCCCCGATATGCAATGGCAGGACGAGGACGTCAGCCGCCTGAGCCTGGTCAAGCACCTGCTGGGGGATTTCCTGGAGGGCCGCGAGGGTGACCGGGTGGGATTGATCCTGTTCGGCAGCCAGGCTTATCTGCAAGCACCGTTGACCTTTGACCGACGCACCGTGCGCACCTGGCTGGATGAAGCACGGATTGGCATCGCCGGTAAAAACACTGCAATTGGCGACGCCATCGGCCTGGCCCTCAAGCGCCTGCGCCAGCGTCCGGCCCAAAGCCGGGTGCTGATCCTGGTCACCGACGGCGCCAACAATGCCGGCGAAATCGACCCGCTGACCGCCGCCCGCCTGGCTGCTGAAGAAGGCGTGAAAATCTACCCGATCGGCATCGGCGCAGACCCTGAGGAAACCGGCTCCCTGGGCGTCCTTGGCGTCAACCCGAGCCTGGATCTTGACGAACCGGCCCTCAAGGCCATCGCCGAGGCCACCGGCGGCCGCTACTTCCGCGCCCGCGACGGCAATGAACTGTTGAAGGTCAAGGAAACCCTCGACCAGCTTGAACCCGTGGCCCAGCAACCGACTCAGGCGCGCCCTGCGCAAGCGCTGTACAGCGCGCCGCTGGCGTTGGCGCTGATCCTCAGCATGCTGCTGGTAATCCAGGAGCGCTGGCCGGATAACGCCCTGCAACGGCTGTTCAACAAACTCTCGAGCAAGGGCCGTTTCCTGCAACCCAATCCTGAATGGCGCGAACGCCTCAAACGCCTGCGTTTGCGGAGGCGTCGATGATCGCCCTGTGGCCCCACTGGTTCCGCCCCTGGTGGCTGTTGCTGTTGCCGCTGCTCGGCTGGTTGCTGTGGCAGTTGTGGCACCGGCAGAAACGCGCCGGGCGCTGGCAGATGATTCTGCCGCCGGCGTTCCATGCCGCCTTGCTCAGCGGCGGCAGTGGCCGCGAAAGCAAATCACCGTGGGTGGTGCTCGGCATCGCCTGGCTGCTGGCCGTGCTGGCGTTGCTCGGCCCGAGCTGGGAGCGCGTCGAGCAGCCCAGCCAGAAACCCTCCGACCCGCTGGTGGTGTTGCTGGAACTGACCCCGGAAATGCTCGCCACCGACAGCCCGCCCAGCCGCCTCGAACAGGCGCGGCGCAAGCTGTTCGACTTGCTCCAGGCCCGCAGCGATGCGCAAACCGCCATCGTGGTCTACGCCGGCAGCGCCCACACCCTGGTGCCGCTTTCGGACGACCTGGCCACCAGCCATAACCTGCTGGAAGCCCTGCGCCCCTCGATCATGCCCGAGCCCGGCCACCGCGCCGATTTGGCGGTGGAAAAAGCCCTGAGCCTGCTCAAGCATGGCGGTCTCGGCCAGGGCCGGCTGCTGCTGATCGGCTCGTCGTTGTCCAAGCAGGAGCGCCAGGGCATCCGCCTGCAATTGCAAAGCAACCAGGCGCCGAGCTTGTCGATCCTCGGCATCGGCAGCCGTGAAGGCACGCCGGTGACCCAGGAAAGCGGCGAATTCCTCAAGGACGCCCAGGGCGCAATCCTCGTACCGCGTCTCGACAGCCCGACCCTCAAGGCCTTCGCCAGCGAAATGGGCGGTCGCTACCGCCAGGCCCGTCTGGACGACAAGGACCTGCGCCATCTCGGCCTGCTGGACGGCCCGCAAAGTCTGCGCAATGACGGCCAACTGCTGCACCTCGACACCTGGGCCGACCAGGGTTACTGGCTACTCTTGCCGCTGTTGCTGCTGGCCGCCTGCGCCGGGCGCCGTGGCTGGCTGTTCTTCCTGCCGCTGCTGCTGTTGGGCGCGCCGCAGCCCAGCTATGCCTTCGACTTCCAGGACCTGTGGTTGCGCCCCGATCAACAGGGCCAACTGCTGCTGAAGAAAAAACGCCCGGCCGAAGCCGCCGAGCATTTCGAAGACCCGCAATGGCAAGGCGTCGCGCTGTATGAATCTGGCAACTATGCCGAAGCTGCCAAGCGGTTTGCCGAGGGCAGCGACGCCTATTCCCACTACAATCGAGGCAATGCCCTGGCCAAAAGCGGCGAGCTGGAAGCGGCGATCGACGCCTACGAACAAGCCCTCGAAGCCCAGCCTGACTTGCAGCCGGCGCTGAAGAACAAAGCGCTGGTGGAAAGCCTGATGCAGCAGGAACCGGAAAAAACCGAGCCGGCCAAACCGGCAAAAAACGAGGATGACGAAACCACGCAACCCGGCCAGACTGCGCAACCGGGCGCCAGCAGCCAGACCGCCACCGGTGGCGAGCAGACGTCTCAAGGCCAGGGCCAGCCCGGCGCGACCGACACGCAAACCGGGGCCACGCCCCACGCCGGCAGCAACGAGGTACCCGGCAGCGAGTTGGGTGATGAGCAAACCACCACCCCGCCCCTGCGCCCCGCAAACGGCATCATTGAAGGCGAACAGCGCCAGGCCCTGGAACAATGGCTGCGGCAGATCCCGGACAACCCCGGCGAGCTGCTGCGACGTAAATTCTGGTATGAACAGCAACAACATCAGGACAAGACTCGATGAACCGCTGCACCACCCTTCTTCTCACCCTCGCGTTGTGGGCCAGCCAGGCCCAGGCAGCCGGCCTGGTGGCCAGTGTCGACCGCAGCCGCATCAATTCCGGGGAGACGGTGGAGCTTACGGTGGAGTCCAACGATGTCACGCTGTTCGGCAAACCGGACCTGGCGCCACTCGACCCGCTGTTTGAAGTCAGCGGCACCCGCCAGATCAACCAGCTCACCACCTTGGCCGGCGACAACCACGCCACCACCCGCTGGATCATCACCCTGCTGCCCAGGCAGAACGGCACCGTGGTGATTCCGCCCTTGCAGATCGGCGAGCTCAAGACCCAGCCGATCACCCTTCAAGTGGTGGAAACTGTCAGCCAGAACCCCGAGGCCCAACTGGCCCCGGTGTTCATCGAAACCAACCTCGATCAGGACAGCGTCTACGTCCAGGCCCAGGCGCTGTTGACCGTGCGCGTCTACCACTCGGTGTCGCTGTACGACGACAGCAGCCTCACGCCGTTGCAGGTTGCCGATACGCGCATCGAACAATTGGGCGAGTCGCGCACCTACGAGAAAGTCATCAACGGCATACGCCATGGCGTGATCGAAACCCGCTATGCCATCTACCCGCAGCACAGCGGCACGCTGACCATTCCGACGCAGACGTTCAGCGCCACCCTGGTAGAGCCACGGCCCGCCCAGGACAACAACCCCCAAGGCTCCAAGCCCGGCAAACTGATCCACGTCAGCTCGCCGGAGTTGTCGCTGACCGTCAAGGCCAAGCCGGCAATGTACCCGGCCGACGCTCCCTGGCTGCCGGCACGCAGCCTGACGCTGACGGAAAGCTGGAACCCCGAGCCCGATCACGTACAGGTCGGCGACTCCCTGACCCGCAGCCTCACCTTGAAAGCCGAAGGCCTGGCCGGCGCGCAACTGCCGCCGCTGGCGCTGAGCGACATCCCCGGCCTGCGCCGCTACCCGGACCAGCCGGTGCTGAGCAACCAGAATAACGACCGTGGCCTGATCGGCAGCCGTGAAGACCGCGAAGCGCTGGTGCCCAACCGTGTCGGCGCACTCGAACTGCCCGCGGTGGAAGTGGTGTGGTGGAACACCCACGAAGACCACCTGGAACGCACCAGCCTGCCGGCGCGCACCCTGCAAGTGGCGACCAACCCGAGCCTGATCGTCGATACGCCGGCCAGCCCGACGGTGATCACCGCGCCGGACAATGACAGCCTATGGATCTGGCAACTGACCAGCCTGATCCTGGCCTGCACCACCCTGCTGGGCTTCGGTTTGTGGTGGCGTGCGCGCTGGCAGCCGGCAATCCTGCGTGCCGCGCAAACCGGCCCAAGCCCACGGACGTTGCTGGATGACCTCAAGCGGGCGAGCCAAGCCAATGACCCACAGGCCACGCGTCAGGCACTGGATGCCTGGGCACGGCAACAACCGGAAACCCTGGCGGATATGGCGGCGCGGTTTGTACCGTTGTCGGATGCGTTGGACGGGTTGAACGGCGCGCTGTACAGCGAGAGTGGGCAGTATTGGCAGGGTGAGGAATTGTGGCGGGCGGTGAAGGCCATTCCGATGGCGGAGCGTGAGCAGGACCCTGCGGGGGATAGCACCAGCTTGCCGCCGTTGTATCCCAAGTAGCCCCACTTTGCAGAAACACCACGAAGCAAATGTGGGAACCAGGCTTATGTGGGAGCTGGCTTGCCTGCGATGGCATCACCGCGGTCTGACTGACAGACCGAGGTGCCTGCATCGCGGGCAAGCCCGGCTCCCACACAAACCGGGTTCCCACATTTTTGATCTGCTGCGTCTGGGTTACTTGCGCGCCGCCTCCCACGACTTCAGCAACTCGTTATAGCTAACCGTTTCACCCTGTGGCTTCTCATTCGCCAACTTAGGCTTCGGCGCGCCCGGCTGGTCGAACCAGTACTGCGCATCCCGTTCCTCGTTCATTTTCGGCCCGCAAATCGGCTGCACCTTGGAGCGTTCCAGGCGCGTCATGATCGCGTCCTGATCCTTGGCCAACCCATCCAGCGCCTGCTGCGGCGTCTTCTCTCCGCTGGCCGCTTCCGAAATACCGTGCACCTCATCGAGATGGCCCGAACCTTGGCTGATCAGGCGCTGGATTGTCTGAAACCACACTAAATTCGAAAACACCGCAAACCCAATGTGGGAGCGGACTTGCTCGCGAAAGCGATCTGTCAGTCACATATCTGCTGACTGATCCACCGCATTCGCGAGCAAGCCCGCTCCCACATTTTTGATCTCCTGCGTCTGGGTTACTTGCGCGCCGCCTCCCACGACTTGAGCAACTCGTTATAGCTAACCGTCTCGCCCTGCGGCTTCTCATTCGCCAACTTAGGCTTCGGCGCACCCGGCTGGTCGAACCAGTACTGCGCATCCAGTTCTTCGTTCATTTTCGGCCCGCAAATCGGCTGCACCTTGGAGCGTTCCAGGCGCGTCATGATCGCGTCCTGATCCTTGGCCGACCCATCCAGCGCCTGCTGCGGCGTCTTCTCTCCGCTGGCCGCTTCCGAAATACCGTGCACCTCATCGAGATGGCCCGAACCTTGGCTGATCAGGCGCTGGATTGTCTAAAACCACACTAAATTCGAAAACACCACAAACCCAATGTGGGAGCGGGCTTGCTCGCGAAAGCGATCTGTCAGTCACCTATCTGCTGACTGATCCACCGCATTCGCGAGCAAGCCCGCTCCCACATTTTTGATCTGCTGCGTCTGGGTTACTTGCGCGCCGCCTCCCACGACTTGAGCAACTCGTTATAGCTAACCGTCTCGCCCTGCGGCTTCTCATTCGCCAACTTAGGCTTCGGCGCACCCGGCTGGTCGAACCAGTACTGCGCATCCCGTTCTTCGTTCATTTTCGGCCCGCAAATCGGCTGCACCTTGGAGCGTTCCAGGCGCGTCATGATCGCGTCCTGATCCTTGGCCAACCCATCCAGCGCCTGCTGCGGCGTCTTCTCTCCGCTGGCCGCTTCCGAAATGTGGCTCCACCACAATTGCGCCAACCGTGGATAGTCCGGCACGTTGGTGCCGGTCGGGGTCCACTCCACGCGGGCCGGGCTGCGGTAGAACTCCACCAACCCGCCGAGTTTCGGCGCCAGGTCGGTCATGGCCTGGGAGTTGATGTCGGACTCACGAATCGGTGTCAGGCCAACGATGGTTTTCTTCAGCGAAACGGTTTTCGAGGTCACGAATTGCGCGTAAAGCCAGGCCGCCAGTTTCTGCTTCTCGGGTGTCGACTTGAGGAAGGTCCAGGAACCCACGTCCTGATACCCTTTCTTCATGCCCTTTTCCCAATAAGGCCCGACGGGTGATGGCGCCATGCGCCACTTCGGCGTGCCATCGGCGTTCACCACCGGCAAGCCCGGCTTGGTCATGTCGGCGGTAAACGCGGTGTACCAGAAAATCTGCTGGGCGATGTTGCCCTGGGATGGCACCGGGCCAGATTCGGAGAAGGTCATGCCCGCCGCTTCCGGTGGCGCGTAGGCCTTCATCCAGTCCACGTATTTCTGCGTGGCAAAGACCGCCGCCGGGCCGTTGGTGTCGCCGCCACGGGTCACACTGGAGCCCACCGGGTGGCAGTCCTCCACGCGAATGCCCCACTCGTCCACCGGCAAACCGTTGGGCAGGCCTTTGTCGCCGCCACCGGCCATGGAGAACCAGGCATCGGTGAAGCGCCAGCCGAGGGACGGGTCTTTTTTGCCGTAGTCCATGTGCCCGTAGACGCGCTTGCCGTCGATTTCCTTGACATCTTCGCTGAAGAATTTGGCGATGTCTTCGTAGGCCGACCAGTTCACCGGTACGCCCAGTTCATAGCCGTACTTTTCCTTGAACTTGGCTTTCAGGTCCGCCCGCTCAAACCAGTCGGCACGGAACCAGTACAGGTTGGCGAACTGCTGGTCGGGCAATTGGTAAATCTTGCCGTCCGGCGCGGTGGTGAACGAGATACCGATGAAGTCCTTGATGTCCAGGGTGGGCGAAGTGAAGTTCTTGCCTTCGTTGGCCATCAGGTCGGTGATGGATTCTGTCTTGCCATAGCGAAAGTGCGTACCGATCAAGTCGGAATCGTTGACCCAGCCGTCATAGATATTCTTGTCGGACTGCATCTGGGTTTGCAGCTTCTCCACCACGTCGCCTTCCTGCAGCAGGTCGTGGGTCAGCTTGATCCCGGTGATTTCGCTGAAGGCCTTGGCCAGCACCTTGGATTCGTACTCGTGGGTGGTGAGGGTTTCCGACACCACGTTGATCTTCATCCCACGAAACGGCTCCGCGGCCTTGATAAACCACTTCAGCTCTTCGAGTTGCTGGGCTTCGGTGAGGGTCGACGGTTTGAACTCACTGCCGATCCATTTTTTCGCAGCGTCTTCATAAGCATCCGCCCAGGCCGCAGCACTGAGCCCGCTGAGCGCCAGCACGGCCGCCAATGAAATGCTATGTCGCAGCTTATTGTTTTTATCGAACATAGAGACCTCCTGGTTTTGGGGTTCAAAAGGGGCAGCTAGCCCCAACGCATCACAGACAACAGCCACACCAGAGACAGCGCGGACGCCACCCAGATGCTCCAGCCGGTTACGCCGATCACCAACAAATGCAGGTAGGCGCTGCCGAGAAGACCGATAAACAAGCGATCACCACGGGTGGTGCTGATCGGTAACAAACCGCGCCGGGGGATACTCGGCGAGCGCAATTCCCAGGTCGTCATGCCCACCAGCAGCAGGCCAATCGCGGCAAAGAACAGTGCCGTCGGGGTAGTCCAGGCCATCCATTCCATCATCGACTCCTCAGACCCGGCCCAGGGCAAAGCCCTTGGCCACGTGGTTGCGAACAAACCAGATCACCAGCATGCCCGGCAGGATGGTCAACACCCCCGCCGCTGCCAGCACGCCCCAGTCGATGCCGGACGCCGACACCGTGCGAGTCATCACTGCCGCAATCGGCTTGGCGTTCACCGATGTCAGCGTGCGCGCCAGCAAGAGTTCGACCCAGGAAAACATGAAGCAGAAAAATGCGGTGACGCCGATTCCCGAGCCAATCAGCGGGATGAAGATCTTTACGAAAAACTTGGGGAAGCTGTACCCATCGATGTAGGCCGTTTCGTCGATTTCCTTCGGTACGCCGGACATGAAGCCTTCGAGAATCCACACCGCCAGCGGCACGTTGAACAGGCAATGAGCCAGGGCCACCGCGATATGCGTATCGAACAAGCCAATGGAGGAATACAGCTGGAAGAACGGCAGCAAAAACACCGCTGGTGGCGCCATGCGGTTGGTCAGCAGCCAGAAGAACAGGTGCTTGTCGCCCAGGAAGCGGTAACGCGAGAACGCATAGGCCGCCGGCAGCGCCACACTCAGGGAAATCACCGTGTTGAGGCTGACGTAGTACAGCGAGTTGAGGTAGCCGGTGTACCAGCTCGGGTCAGTGAAAATCACCTTGTAGTTGGCAAAGGTAAAATCCTGAGGAAACAGGGTCAGGCCGCCGAGGATTTCGGTGTTGCTCTTGAAGGACATGTTCAGCAGCCAGTAGATCGGCACCAGCAGGAACAGGATGTAGACCAGCAGCGGGATCAGCTTGCGCTTGCTCATGTTGGCGGCCTCAGCGGTTGGCGTCGGAGTGGGTCATGGCGGTATAGAACAGCCAGGACACCAACAGGATGATCAGGAAGTACACCAGGGAAAACGCTGCCGCCGGGCCCAGGTCGAATTGCCCGACAGCCATCTGGGTAAGGGTCTGACTGAGGAAGGTGGTGGCATTCCCCGGCCCGCCGCCCGTCAGCACAAACGGCTCGGTGTAGATCATGAAGCTGTCCATGAAGCGCAGCATCACCGCGATCAGCAGCACGCTTTTCAGCTTTGGCAGCTGGATATGTCGGAATACCGCCCAGCTCGACGCCCGATCAATCCGCGCCGCCTGGTAGTACACATCGGGGATCGCCCGCAGCCCCGAAAAACACAGCAACGCCACCAGGGACGTCCAGTGCCACACGTCCATCACCAGCACCGTGACCCAGGCGTCCATGGTGTTGGCCGCGTAGTTGTAGCTGATGCCCATGGCGTTGAGCGTTGAACCCAGCAGGCCGATATCGGCGCGGCCGAAAATCTGCCAGATGGTGCCGACCACGTTCCACGGAATCAGCAGCGGGATCGCCATCACGATCAACACCAGCGAGGACCAGCGACCCTTGGTGGGCATGGTCAGGGCGATGGCGATGCCCAGCGGTATCTCGATCAGCAACACACACGCGGAATAGATGAATTGGCGCAGCAGCGAGTCATGCAGGCGCGGGTCCAGCAGTACCTGTTTGTACCAGTCGGCGCCGACGAAGTAGCGGCTGGACTGGTCGAAGATGTCCTGCACCGAGTAGTTGACCACGGTCATCATCGGGATCACCGCGCTGAAAGCCACCAGCAGGAACACCGGCAATACCAGCCACCAGGCCTTGTTGTTCTGCACCTTGTTCATGGCTGCACCTCCAGCAAGTAGTCATCGGCATACACCATCAACCATTGCCCAGGAAAGCTGATGGACGCCTGGCCCTCGGGCACCGGCTTGTCTTCGGCCAGGCGCACCTTCAACGGTGCGCCATCGAGGTTGAGGGTCATGATCTTGTAGGTGCCCAGGTCTTCGACATGCGTGACTTGTGCCTGTAGCGCGTCGGGATTGTGCTCATCCCACACATGGATAAATTCCGGGCGGATGCCGACCTGCAGCTTCTTATAGGGTTTTTCGCCAATGCGCTGCTGCAACGCCTCGGGCAACGCCAGATGTGTCCCGGCAAAGCGCACGCCACCCGCCTCTGCCTGCACTTCAATCAGATTCATCCCCGGGCTGCCGATGAAATAGCCGACAAAGGTGTGGCTCGGCCGCTCGAACAACTCCCGGGGCGTACCGAACTGCACGATCTGGCCGCCGTACATCACCGCGATCTTGTCGGCGAAGGTCGAGGCTTCCAGTTGGTCGTGGGTCACGTAGACCATGGTGATGTTGAATTGCTCGTGGATCTGCTTGAGCTTACGCCGCAGCTTCCACTTCAGGTGCGGGTCGATCACCGTCAGCGGTTCGTCGAACAGGATCGCCGACACGTCATCCCGCACCAGCCCGCGGCCCATGGAGACTTTCTGTTTTTCATCGGCGGTGAGGTTGCGGGCTTTTTTGCCCAGCAGGTTTTGCAGGTCGAGTACCTCGGCAATTTCCTGCACCTTGCTGTGAATCTTCGCCTCGGCCATGCCCTGGTTTCGCAGGGGAAAGGCCAGGTTGTCGAACACGGTCATGGTGTCGTACACCACCGGGAACTGGAACACTTGGGCAATGTTGCGTTTTTCCGGGGTCAGCTCGTTCACCACCTTGGTGTCGAACAGCACCTGGCCTTCGGACGGGCTGAGCAGGCCGGAGATGATGTTGAGCAGGGTCGACTTGCCGCAGCCCGACGGCCCGAGCAACGCATAGGCGCCGCCCTGCTCCCAGACGTGGTTCATTTCGCGAATCGCGTAGTCCTCGGGGCCGTTTGGCTTTGAGCTGTAGCTGTGGGCCAGGTTCTGCAAATGGATCTCGGCCATCAGGCAACCCTCGCGACACGTCGGCCCGGAGCCTGGACCAAACGTCCCTGGCCATCGAACACAAACAATTTGTGGGTAGGGATATAGATGCGGATCGGCGCGTCGACGTCGTACTCGTGCACGCCGGGCAAATGCAGCACCAGCAGGAAGTGTTCGCTGCGCACGTGCAGGAAGGTTTCCGAGCCGCTGATCTCGGCGACCTCCACGGTCACCGCCAGCTCCAGGTCATCGTCGTTGCTCGGCACCAGGCTGATATGGCTGGGGCGCACGCCAAAGCGAAACTCGCCTTCGCCGATGGGCCGCAGGTCAACGTTCAGTGGGAAATGCACGAAGTTGGCGAAGCTCACTTCGTTGCCACTGATACGCCCGGGCATCAGGTTGATCGGCGGCTCGGAAAACAGCTCGGCCGCCAACACGGTTTGCGGCTGGTGATAGACCTCGGCCGCCTTGCCGCTCTGGATCACCCGGCCCTCATGCAGAATCGTGGTGGTGCCGCCCAGGGCCAGGGCTTCGTTGGGTTCAGTGGTGGCGTAGATCGCGATGGTGTGGCGCGCCTTGAACAGCTCGCGCATTTCCTGGCGCAGCTCTTCCCGCAATTTGTAGTCCAGGTTCACCAAAGGTTCATCGAACAGGATCAGCTCGGCGTCCTTGACCAGCGCCCGGGCCATGGCGGTGCGTTGCTGCTGGCCGCCGGAGAGTTCCAGGGGATGACGCTGGAGGAATTTCTCGATACGCAGCATTTTCGCGGTTTCGAGGACCTTGCTCTGGATCTGCTCGGCAGACACACCGGCCTGGCGCAGCGGCGAGGCGATGTTCTCGAACACGGTCATGGTCGGGTAGTTGATGAACTGCTGATAGACCATCGACACGTTGCGCAAACGCACCGGTTTCTGGGTGACATCGACGCCGTTCATCAGGATGCGCCCGCTGTCGGGTTTGTCCAGGCCGGCCATCAGGCGCATCAGGCTGGTCTTGCCGGAGAGCGTGCGGCCCAGCAAGACATTGAAGGAACCGGCTTCGAAACGCAGGTTTGCGTCGTCGATCCAGGTCTGGCCTTCGACAACGCGAGTGACGTGCTCCAGGGTCAATGACATGACACGACCTTTTTATTATTGGAATGGTTCTGGCAGGAACAACACAGAGCGAGTTCCGTGCCAAAAACCCAAAACCCAGGCCGGTCAACGGGTTAGGCAAAAAGCCGATTCGCCTCTGAACAGAAATGAACAGGTCAGGCTGAACAACTGAACAATCGGCGGGTTGACAATGAACAGTTCTGAACAACACTTTGCAGGAGCGAGCTTGCTCGCGAAGAACGTCAACGATAACGCGCTCATCCAGCATGAACGCGGCGCCCTGAAGTTTTTCGCGAGCAAGCTCGCTCCTACATAGATAGAGATAGAGCCCAAAACAACAATAAGACAGGGTCACCGCCATGAGCACACCGCTGGCGCACGATGCCATCATCCAGGACTCCTGGCGCCGCTGCCGGGCTTATGGCCTGGATCATCAGAGCACGCCAAGCTTCGACCAACTGCCCGCAGAAGGCGTCAGGCAGTTGCTGGAAAGCCAGCATTCCCTCGTGCAAACCACCCACCAGGAAGTGCTGCCCTACTACGAGAACATCCTCAGCAACTCCAACTGCCTGATCATGCTCGCCGACAACCAGGGCCAGGTGCTCACATCCTGGGGCACCCAACGGTTTATCGAACCCACGCTGGCCCGGGGCTTCAGCGCTGGCGCCAGCTGGATGGAGCGCTCCAGCGGCACCAACGCCATCGGCACCGCCCTGGCCTGTGCCCAGGCGGTGCATATCGAACACGACGAACACTTCCTCAAGGCCAACCGCTTCATGACCGGCTCGGCGGCGCCGATCTTCGACGCGCAGCGGGAAATCATCGCGGTGCTGGATGTCTCCAGCGACAGTTACCTGCCGCCCTCCCATACCCTCGGCATGGTCAAGATGATGAGCCAGACCGTGGAGAACCGGCTGATCCTCAACCTGTTTCGCGGTGAGCATTTCCAACTGACGTTCAATACCGGCTTGAACAACCTTGATAGCCAATGGGCGGGTCTGCTGATCTTTGATGAAAGTGGCCAGGTACTGTCAGCCAACCGCCGGGCGGACAACCTGCTGGGCATCAGCCTGTCGCGGGTGCTGATCGACAGCCTGTTCAAGGTCTCGCTGCTGGAACTGCTCAACCAGCCCGAAGGCCTGCCCTTCTCGCTGCAAGCCGCCGGGCGCAATCGTTTCCAATGCCTGTTGAAACGGCCCAGGCAGGCGCCGGTCCAGGCGCGTGTGTTTGTGGAAACCAAAAAAACCAGCGAACCCGCCCCCACGGCCATCAGCCTCAAGACCCTGCACTTCGGCGACGCCCGGGTGGAAAAAGCGGTACGTCAGGCCGAGCGCCTGCTGGAAAAGGACATCCCGTTGCTGATCCATGGCGAAACCGGCGTCGGCAAGGAAGTGTTCGTCAAAGCCCTGCACCAGGCCAGTTCCCGCAGCCAACAAGCGTTTATCGCTGTCAACTGCGCAGCAATCCCCGCCGAACTGGTGGAATCAGAACTGTTCGGCTACGAAAAAGGCGCGTTCACCGGCGCCAACCAGAAAGGCAGCATCGGGCTGATCCGCAAGGCAGACAAAGGCACGTTGTTCCTCGACGAGATCGGCGACATGCCGCTGCCGACCCAGGCCCGTCTGTTGCGGGTATTGCAGGAACGGTGTGTGCAACCGGTGGGTAGCAGCGAGTTGTACCCGGTGGATTTGCGGATCATCTCCGCCACCAACCGCGCGCTGCGGGAGCAGGTACAGCTCGGGCGCTTTCGCGAAGACCTGTATTACCGCATCGGCGGCCTGACCCTGGAACTGCCGCCGCTACGGGAGCGCACGGATAAACAGGCGTTGTTCAAGCAGCTGTGGCAACAGCATCGCGAACCGACCCAGTGGGCGGGCTTGAGTGATGAGGTGCTTGCCTTGTTTGAACAGCATCCGTGGCCGGGGAACCTGCGCCAGGTGAGCAGCGTGTTGCAGGTGGCGCTGGCCATGGCGGAAGAGCAGCCGATTCGAGTGGAACATTTGCCGGATGATTTTTTTGTGGATTTGAATGGGGTGGTGCCAGAACCAGCCGGTGAAAGGCTGGATGACAGCATGGACCTTGTCCAACGGTTGAAGGCGGCGGGCGGCAATATCTCGCACCTGGCTCGGGAACTGGGGGTTAGCCGCAATACCTTATACAAGCGACTGCGGCAAAACGAGGATTCCGCCTAGGAACACAATCAAAAATGTGGGAGCGGGCTTGCTCGCGAATGCGGTGTGTCAGCCAATAAATCTGGCACTGACACTCCGCATTCGCGAGCAAGCTCGCTCCCACATTGGAACTCCATTGGGTTTGAGAGGTGGGCTCAGTTCAGAACTGGCGTTACCCCCATCGGCACTTTGCGCCCCGGTGCTGCCATCTCGAACAAGTTTTGAACTCGCGCACTCTCCTCCTCACTCGGCTTGATCGCCAATGCACACGCCACAAAAATCCCCGCATTGACCACCAGCCCGACGATCCCGCTGGTCAACGAGCCCAGCCCGGGAATGTCGTCCGGGTACAGCGTCGTCAGTACAATCGCCACCACAATCCCCGCCAGCATCCCGGCAATCGCGCCTTCCTTGTTGCCGCGACGGCTGAAGATCCCGAAGAACAGCGGCACCGCCAATTGGATAATCCCCTGGTAGGAAATCTGCGCCAGCAATTGCAGCCGCGCGTAATCAAAGGTCAGGTACGCCAGCACCGAGGCGGCGACGATAAACACCACCATCCCGGACTTGGCCAGCAGCGTCAGTTGCCGGTCGGTACGCGGAGTGTTCCAGGTGGCCAGGTCGTTGGCGAACTGGGTGCCGCATACCTGCACGCAGCCGTCGACGTGGCCGATGCTCGCCGCCAGTACGATGACGATTGCCAGCGCCAGCATCCATGGCCCGCCGATGTCGAACAGCGAGAGGAACCAGCCTTGTTGCGGGTGCGCGATGACGTTCGGGTCCTGGCTGATGGCCGCGGCGAACAGCATCAGAATCCCGTAGAAACCACCCACCAGCAGGATCGTGTACAGCGTGCCTTTCTTCACCGCCTTGACGCCGCTGGCGGTGTAGATGCGCTGGAAGCTCATGGGCCAGCACATCGAGCCGATCACCCCGGTGAAGATCAGGCTGAACATATACAGCGGGCCATAACCGGTGCCGCTGGCGCCGGGAATCAGCAGCATTTTCTCCGGCAGGTGCGCCAGGTTGGAGAACGACGCCTGGTCGCCGAACAGCAGGAACACACACAGCGCTGCGCACACGACATAGGCGATCAGGCCCTGGAACATGTCGGTCATGATCAGCCCGCGCATGCCCATGCTCACGGTCCAGTACTGGCGCACCAGCACCACCACCACGCCGGCGATCAGGCAGGTGGTGACGCCCCAGCGGCCGAAGCTGGCGAACTGGAACAGCATCGCCAAGGCCTGGATGCCCATCACCACCCACGGGAACACCGAGATGATGCCGATGATCGAGGCGACGCGCTTGACCACCGGGCTGTTGAAGCGCATGCCGAGCAAGTCCGGCTGGGTGCGCAAGTTGAAACGTTGGCCCCAGGTCCAGGCGCGGCGGGCCATCAGGTACATCGCCGTCACGCCAAGGGTGGCGTAGACCATGCCGTAGAAGCCCAGGGCGCCGCCGATGGTCAGGGCGAAAAATGCGGTAAAGGTCGAGCCCGGCCACCAGGAGTTGGTGTAACACATGGCGATGTACCACGGCCCATAGGAGCGCCCGCCTACGGCGTAATCGGAAAAGCTCGTGCTCTCGCGGTTGGTGGCGTACAGCACGGCAATCATCCCGGCCAGAAACAGGCCGATGACGCCGAAAGTGATAAAGAGGTTGGCATCGCTGGTGGTGCTGATCATTGCGCATCCCCCTCTTCGGGTATTTCGCCAGCCTTCAGCTCGGCGACGTACAACGCCCACAGGCCCAGGCCGGCGAGGACTGCAATGGCAATCCAGTAGAAGATCGGCAACGGAATGCCCAGTACCAACGCGGTACTGCCGCTCACGCTCAAATAGAACGGCGGGAACAAGGCGAGCATCAGCAACAGGAAAAAATACACGCCGAAAATTTGGCTTTTCAGGCGTCCGGGTGGCGCGCTATCGGATTTCATGAGTCGGGTGCTCCTTGAATTTGTGGATCGTTTTTTTGTGTGATCAAACAAAAATCAAGCAGTGAAAACGCAGGCACCAATCGGCGCCCAAGTGACTTCATTCAATGCATTATTGTTGTAGGGCGCAGGCTCAAGCCTGTCTTAGCCAGGTTTCCCATTGCGAATCGTTGATGATGCTGCGGGCCCGCATGTGCTTCCAGGTGCCGTATTTGTAGAAGTCGAAATCCAGCTGCGACACCGCGTGCTGCACCATCGCCCAGGTCGACCATTTGATGTCCGCCAGGGCCTTGTGCAACTTGATGCGCGCGAGGTTCTGCGGGGTGACCTGGCCGAAGTAGTCTTCGATCAAGGCCAGCTCCATTTCATCGGTGAAAAACATTTCGCCGAACCACAACGCCAGTTCGTAATGCCGGTCGTTGTTGGAGGCGTATTCAAAGTCCACCAGGCGAATCTGCCGACGGTCGTTGAGCATGAAATTACCCGCCAGGGTGTCGTTCATGCAGGGTGCCAAATCCATGCCTGAGGCTTGCAGCACGCCCCGGGCGCGGTCGCATTGGCGGCGCAGCCAGGCGTCGTCGGCGGGCTTGCAGCCGTTGAGTTGCTCCACTTGGCGCTGGTGCTCGGCGATCATGTCGAACACGGTTTTGGTCTGCACCAACGGCGGCTGGTCGTTGAAGGCCTTGAGGGCATGCAGCGCGTTATGGCGCACGTCGCGGTCGAGAAAGTCATGGTTGGACGAGGCGCGCCAGCCTTCCATGAACTCGAAGACTTCCACGCCGAACTCTTCAAGGAAGGCAAACACCGGCGCGCCATAACCGGTTTGCGCGGCCTTGAGGCTGGCATCGTGGGCCGTGCGGCGGTCGATAAACATCTCGGTGCCCACCCCCGGTACCTTGAAGAAATACGCGGTGTCGATCCCGGCCACCTCCACCCGCCAGTTGGTGTTGGAAATCCCGCCGCTGACCGGTTCATAACGAATGCCGCTGCCGCCCCAACTGGCAACCCCGCGCACCGCCGCTTCCAGCTGACACTCTTGTGGCGTACACGCCTCACCTAACGCTTTCATGCCTGCCCCTCCTGTACCTGACGTAGCCAACCTTCGAACCGTGGGTCTTGCAGACCCTGGCGGCAGCGCAACAGCGTCCACTGCCCGACCTTGGAAAACTCCAACGGCCGCGCCGAAGTAGCGCCGACCCACAGCCCCCAAAGGGTCCAGTACCAATCGTTGATCAAGGCGTACAAGCGGCAGCGGGCGTAGTCGCTTTCGCGGCATTCGCCGGCCCAGGCGACAATGCCTTCGCGCCAATCGCTTTCGAAGACATACAGTTCGTTGAGGCTGATGGCCACGTCGTACCAGGGATCGCCGCAGCCAGCGTAGTCGAAGTCGATCAGTTGCAAGGCGCCGTCCGGGCCAATCATCACGTTGCTCGCCACGCCGTCGCCGTGCAGCGGTACCGAGTCGCTGGCGCTCAGTTGCAACGAGGTCCACGCCAGGTCAATGCAGGTGCTGATCCAGACGTGGTCGATGGGCAAGGCCACGCTGTAGCGCACGCATAACTCACGCAGGTGCTGGATATCTTGCAACGGCGAGCGGGTAAAACCCGGCGAGGTTCCGGCGTGCAGTTGTTTCTTCAGGGCCCAGAGCGCTTGCAGGCGCTGGGGTGGCATCAATTCGTCGAGGCGCGCCCAGCGCCATTCGCTGGCGGGCAAGGCATCCAGCAGCAACACGCCGGCCGCCGCATCCACCAGGCGCACACCGGGCGTCACGTCGCAATCCGCCGCCAGTTGGGTGGCGCGGGCGGTGCGTTCGATGTCGATCAGCGCACGCATGTCGTCATGCAAGACTTTGGCGTAACACTGGCCCCATGGCGCGGTGACGGTATAGCCGGTCCACTCGGTGGCCAGCCGCACCGGCGAGGCGATCCCGGCGGTGCCCTCTTCGATCACCACGTGGGCGGACAAGCCGGCAGCCTCCAGGGCGCCCAGCAGCCGTGACTTTGCTTGCAAACGACTCGACATGGCAGACCTCAGCGGTAGGCGTTGGGGGTGGAACAGGCGCGGTGCAACAACGCAGTCAGCATGTGCAAACCGTTGCGCATGTCCTGCTCGCTGGTGAACTCCGCTTCGTTATGGGACACGCCATTGCTGCTCGGGATAAACAGCAGACACACCGGGTAGTGCCGGCTCAGGCTGATGGCGTCGTGGCCTGACACGGTGACGCTGTTTCCGATGGGCAAGCCCAGTTGCTGGCCGACGCTGTAGGCCAGTTCGGAAAAACCGTGGTGCAGGTGCGTTGGTTCACGCAGGGCGCGGCTTTCGACGGTGTAGTCCGTTGACGTGGCGCTGGCGATGGCCTGGAGGCTGGCGTCCAGGCGCTCACCCGCAGCGGCCAGCAACTCAGTGTTTGGCGAACGGTATTCCACATGCAGCGTCACGCTGGACGGCACAACGTTGGGAGAATTGGGGTAAATCTCCAGGCGCCCCACCGAGCTGTGCAGTTGCACGCCGTGCAAGTCGGCCTCGGCCCGCACAGCGGTGATCGCGTGGGCGGCGGCCAGCAAGGCATCCTTGCGCGCGGCCATGGGCGTTGGGCCGGTGTGGTTCTGTTCGCCGATGAAACGAATCCGTTGCTTGAGGGCGGCCCAGGTGTCGCGGACCACACCGATGGCCAGACCGTCGCGCTCAAGGCCGCCGCCTTGTTCGACGTGGATTTCCACATAACCGGCGACGTCCAGTGCGACCTTGCCTTCCCCCAGATAACCAATCTGTTGCAGCGCATGCTTGAGGCTGATGCCATCGCCATCGCGGCAGGCCCAGGCGTCTTGCAGGGCCAGGTCGCCGGTGAACACGCTGCTGCCGATCAGGCTGGGCTGGAAACGCGCGCCCTCCTCATTGGTCCAGTTCACCACCGCCAGGTTGCACGCCGGGACTTCACCGCGTTCGCGCAACTGCCGGGCCACGCTGGCCACCGCGACCGCGCCGGCCAGCACGCCATACACGCCATCAAAGCGCCCGGCACTCGGCTGGCTGTCCAGGTGCGAGCCACACAGCACGTAGGGCGCGTCTGGATTAAAGGTGATCAAACCGAACATATTCCCCACTGCATCCACGCGCACTTCAAAGCCGCGCTCAGTCAGCCAGCCCGCGAACACGTCGCGCACGGCGCCGTCTTCGGCCGAGGCGGCCAGGCGATGCAGCCCACCGGCCTGGGTCGCGCCGATGGCTGAGGTGTCGCGGAACAGCGCCTCGAAGGTTGCAAGGTCCTGTTCACTGGGCGACAGCAACTCAGGGGTAAAGGATGTCGACATGGGCTTGCTCCAGGCGGCTCGCAAAATCGTCGGACGGCGCACGATTGGTGACCAGGATCGTGACGGCGCTGAACGGCAGCGTATTGATAAAGGTGCGGTGGCCGAACTTGGCGTCGTCGGCCAGGATCACGCTGCGCAGGCTGTGTTTGGTCAGCTCCCGGCGCAGCAGCGCCTCGGGTTCCTGGTAGTCCATGAACCCCAGCTCCAGGTCGACAGCGCCGATGCCCATGAAGGCAATGTCGTAGTGAAACTGTCGGACGAATTCCAGGGTATGGGCGCCAATCAGCGCGTTGTCGTTGCGGCGTACATCGCCAGGCACCACCAGCACCTGATTGGCGCTTTGTTCGGTGATCAGGCGGGCGATGTCCAGGGAGTTGGTGATGATGCGCAACTGGCTGAAAGCGGTCAGTTGCTGGGCCAGGGCCAGGGTCGAGGTGCCGGTGTCGAGAAACAGCACCATGCCTTCGCTCACCAGCTTCGCCGCACACACCGCGATGCGCGTCTTGGCCTGGGGCTTGATGCGGCTGCGCACTTGCAGCGGTTGTTCTTCGTTGAGCCGCGGCAGGATCGCGCCACCGTGGATACGCCGCAGCTTGCCGGCTTCTTCCAGGTACTTGAAGTCGCGGCGGATGGTTTCTTCGGAGACGAACAGCGCCTGCGCCAGGTCCGACGCCTTGACGCGCTGGTGTTGGGTGAGCAGGAGCATTATTTCGTCGAGACGTGGCTGGTTGAGCATAAAAGAGGTATTCCAGGGCAGGTTCAGGCGGCCGGTATTGCGCGGCCCACGGCGAGACGCGGCGCGTGCCGGTCCAGCAGGGAGCATAGAGCGTAATACGGCCATGGACAGGGTCACGGGTACCTCTCACTCATCAGGGTGTGAAAGGGCAGGACAACACAAAGCGTTTATCACGGGCCGGCTTCTTTTGAGCCCACTCCGGGTGTAATCAATCAGGGCATCAGCATCGGGGGAAGGTGCTGATCCCAAGGGGCGATGGCTTCCACGGCTGCGCAGAATTGCAGCACCTGGGCGTCGGCAAAGCGCCGGCCGATCACCTGCAAGCCAATCGGCAAACCGCTCGGGCTAAAGCCACAAGGCAGGCTGGCGGCGGGGTTGCCGGTGATATTGAACGGATAGGTAAACGGCGTCCACCGGGCCCAGGGCACCGCGCCCTCCTCCCCTGGCCAGCCTTGCGGGGCAACCCGGTCG
Source organism: Pseudomonas sp. LBUM1641 (assembly GCF_059716235.1). Classification (NCBI taxonomy): domain Bacteria; kingdom Pseudomonadati; phylum Pseudomonadota; class Gammaproteobacteria; order Pseudomonadales; family Pseudomonadaceae; genus Pseudomonas; species Pseudomonas sp. LBUM1641. The sequence goes on along the minus strand of NZ_CP166815.1, from coordinate 2,991,147 downwards.
GCGGCGAACGGCAGGATCGGCATCGTCGGCATCAGCAGCACGTCGTAGTCGTTAAACAATGCGTGTACCTGATTGGCGAACAGTGCGCGCTGTTGCACGGCTTTTAGATAGGCCGCCAAATCGTAATCGGCGGAGCGTTTGATCAGTGCGGCGAAGCCTGGGTCCAGTTGGTCGAGGCGATCGGCCAGGGATTTGCCGTAAGCGATCCCGCGCCCGCCCACCCACAGGGTTTCGAAGGTGGCCAGCGGGTCTTGCCAGTCCAGGGTCAAGGTGGTGACGGTGACCGGCAGCTCATCTGCGAGGTAATGCACCGCGGCTTCGACGGTGGCGGCGATGACCGGGTTCACGGGCGTATCAAACAGGGTTGGGCAATAAGCCACACGCAATGGCCCCAGCGGCTGGTCGCAGCGCGCCAGGTAGGACTCGGTCGGCGCGGGCAAAGCCTGGTGGTCCAGCGGGTCGGGCCCGGAGAGGATATCGAAGAGCAGCGCACTGTCACGCACGGTGCGGGTGATCGGGCCGGCGTGGCTAAGCATTTCAGTAGCCGACCACGGCCAAGTGGGGATGCGCCCGAGGGAGCCTTTAAGGGCGAATGCACCGCAGAAGGCACCGGGGATACGCACCGAACCGCCGCCATCGGAGCCCAGCGTGGCCGGGACCATGCGTGCTGCCACGGCGATGGCCGAGCCGGAGCTGGAGCCGCCGCTGGTGAGTTGTGGGTTCCACGGGTTGCGGCCGTTGCCGAAGACCCGGGAGGTGCTGGCGCCGGTCCAGCCGAATTCGGTGGTGGCGGTCTTGCCGAGGATGATCGCGCCGGCGTCTTTGAGGCGGCGGATGATCGGGGCGTCTTGTGTGGGGACGTTGTCCAGGCCGGTGAGCGAACCGCGGGTGGTGCGCAAATTGGCGGTGGAGAACAGGTCTTTGATGCCGAAGGGGATGCCGTGGAGCGGGCCGCGAAACCGGTTGGCCTGTGCTTCTGCGGTCAGGATCTCGGCTTGTTCCAGCGCGGACTCGGTGTAGACATCGCCGAAGGCATTCAATGTGGAATTGTGGGTTTTGATGGATTCGAGGCTTTGCTCGACCAATTGCACGGGGGTGAGTGTGCCTTGGCGGATACTTTCAGCCGCTTGTAGAACGCTGGGCATTTGAGTCAGTGAGGTATCAGTCTTCATTGAGCATCCAGGGACATCTGCGAAATGATCCAGCGGGTACGTCAATAGACGCCAAGGGAATGAAGGCTGTCAAGTTGGAATTGTTGTGTATGTGGTTTTTGTTGGATTTATTTTTTGCAGTGGATTTGGCTTACGGAAGCTCGCCAGGTTAGTCGCAGGTTTGGCGAAACGTCCTATCAGTAGTAGTGGATAGCTCCGACTTCTTTCTCTTACGAACCTCTGCAAAGTCCCTCGCCTGATCACACAGCGCGAGGGAACGCCGATGCTTTTTCCGATTAACGCCCTGCCCGATGGGGCCGCTTCTTGAATCCCGCCATTGGCAGGCTGGCCCTGGCCCCCATGGATGCGGAGACGAGGGATGTAGAGGCAGTCCTTCTCGACTTCAGGCAGTGCCTTAATACTTTTGACGAATGGGCTGAGAGTTTCTGGAGCTTTTCGGCGCTGGAAGTCGAGCAAGTGTTCAAGGTCGGGGATGAGGTTGCCTTGGTCGCGCCGGTTTCCTCTAAAGCCCCAAGCAGCACCGTTGCGGTGTGCAAACCCAATGGTGCGCTGACCTTGGTGCATATGTTTGAGAGCACACGGTTTGTGCCAATCGGCAACACGCCGGTCATGCTCCAGACCATCGCCGAGGACGGCAGTCCGATCGGTCCTCCCATCCATAAAACCATCGGCCCCAGCGGCATTCTCGAAGTCACCGACTGCACCCGCGACCAGCAGTATCAGGTCAGCATTTATCCCAATGTTTCCAGGGATCACGTCAAGGCGCTCTACGCCTCCTATCAGTCGGTGATCAGTTCGCTGGAAAGCAGCTTGCGCAGCGAATGGACGAACAGCTTCGAAGCGCAGTGGAAACACTATTCAAATGCCAGCGCCCTCGACCGTCGAAAGTTGATGGATGAAGCGTTCGTGCGGGGGATAACGAACACGCTGTACAGCCTTTGGGACGGCATTCCAAACCTGTACGACCTGCTGGCCGACATCAAACCCAACAGCGAAAAATTGCTGCACTACATCTCCCGGGGCGAGCTTGACGAACTGTTGAAGCTCGGCAAAGAGGCAATTGCCAACGGCCTTCTGGTGCTGAGCGATGAACCCCTGCTGTTCATCTATTTGGCCGCGATGTTCAGTTGGGCGCAATTGCTTCCGCCGCCGGATATGAACGAGCTGCTGGGGGAAATGACTCCCGAGGTGCTGCTCAACCTGCTGTTGCTGTTGGCCACCGGCGGCATGGGTGTGACGGTGCGTTTGGGCCCACAGGTGCTGGGCAAGGTCAAGTCCGGGCAGGCACGGGAGTGGTTGGAGCAGATTGCCAAGCTGGGGGGTACGGCCCCGCTGGATGGGCATGCGCAGGTGCTTAAGCCGTTATTGCTTCAGAGTCATGCCGTGCCGGTGAAGGCTGCGGCGGTGCCGTTGAAGGTTGGTCCAGATCAGGTTTCGAATCCGGCGCCGATGGTGCGGGAGCCGACGGCTCGCACGACGCTGGTGAAGCAGGAGCCTGTGGATGATGTGCCTGCTTCGGCGAAAAACCCCAATGGGGATGCTTCGGTTTGTTCGGCGAATACCTGTACCGATGGCTGCCCGGTTTCGATGGTTACCGGTGAGGAGCTGCTGACTCTCACTGACGGCTCGTTGGAGGGTGTGCTGCCGTTTGCCTGGACGCGGTTGTATCGCAGTAGTGCCGTGGAAGTGGATTGCGGGTTGGGGTTTGGCTGGAGTCATTCGTTGGCGCAGCGGTTGGTGGTGAGCGGTGAATCGGTGGTGTGGACCGATCACGAGAACCGCAGCACTACCTTTCCCCTGCCCTCTGCTGCGCGGCCAGCCATCACCAATAGCCTGGCGGAAGCGGCGATTTGTCTGGGCTCCTTACCCGATGAACTGGTGCTGGCTCAGGCGTCGCTTTTCTACCACTTCCGCAACGGTGTGCTGACGTCGATCAGCGATGCGTACGACAACCGGCTACGCATTGCCCGCGACTATTCCGGGCGGATTCAGCGGATCGATAACCACGTTGGCCAAGGATTGCTGCTGCGGTATGACCGCGGGCATATCGTCGCGGTCGACTATCAGGTGCAGCGGGAACTCGGCTGGGTTACCGAGCAAAACGTTGTTGCCTATAAGTACGACGATGCGTGGCGGTTGATCGAAGCGACCAACGCGGTAGGCGAAAGCGAACGTTATCGCTACGACGATCAACAGGTGATCCTGGAACGGGAACTGGCCGGTGGGGCGAGTTTCTTCTGGGAGTGGGAAAGGTCTGGCAAGGCTGCAAGGTGTGTCCGGCACTGGGCCAGCTTTTCGCAGATGGACACGCGGTATGTGTGGGACGACAACGGCACTGTCACCGTGCACAACGCCGATGGCAGCCAGGAAGTCTACGTTCATGACCAGCGCGCACGGCTGGTGCAGCGGATCGATCCGGACGGCGCGCAGCACTTCAAATCCTACGATGAAAAAGGCCGGCTGACGGTCGAGCAGGACCCGCTGGGAGCGGTGACGGCTTATCAGTACGACGAAGCCGGTCGGTTGATTGCGCTGTTTCCCGGTGACGATGCACCCACCTCCTACGAGCATGACAACGGGTTCGTAAGGGTTGTACGCCGTGGTGACGCGGTGTGGAAATACCAGCGTAACGATCAAGGCGATATCACCCGTAAGACTGATCCGGACGGCAATTACACCGAATACACCTACACCCAACACGGAAAGCTCAGCGGCGTCTGGTATCCGGATAACAGCAGTCAGCGGCTGACTTGGGACGAGCGTGGCCAGCTCACCGAAGAGAAGCTGGCGAATGGCGGAGTGCGGCGTTATCGCTATGACGACCTGGGGCGGCAGGTTGCTTGCGAGGATGAGCATGGCGCGCTGACCCAGTATCAGTGGGACGCCGTGGGGCGCTTGCTGAAAGTGATTCAGCCGGGCGGCGCCACTCGCGAATTCAGCTACAACCCGTACGGAAAAATCACTGCAGAGCGCGACGAGCTGGGTCGGGTTACTCGCTATGAGTATGCCGACGGTCTGCACCTGATCAGCCGTCGGATTAATCCGGACGGCACGCAGCTCAAATACCGTTATGACAATGTTCGGTTGTTACTCACCGAGATCGAAAATGAGGTTGGGGAAACCTACCGGCTTGAGTACCACGCCAACGGCCTGATCCAGCAGGAAACCGGGTTTGATGGCCGCCGCACCGCCTACGTCTACGATCTCGCCGGGCACCTGCTGGAAAAGACCGAATACGGCGACGATGGCAGTCAGCTGGTTACCGGTTATGCGCGCGATGCGGCCGGGCGCCTCGTAAGAAAAACCTGCCTGACGGCAGCAGCGTCAATTACACCTACGACCGCCTCGGCAATCTCCTCAACGTCGACGACGGTAATTGGCCGCTCCACTACGAATACGACCTGCAAAACCGCCTAACCGCCGAACACCAGGGCTGGGGCACCTTGCGCTATGGCTACGACGAATGCGGGCAACTCAACTACCTGCGCCTGCCCGATAACAACCGCCTCACCTTTCACCACGACAAAGGCGGCGACCTCGGCACCGTCGAACTCAACGGCAACCTGCTCACCTCGCACCTGTTCAAATCCGGCCGTGAACACCAGCGCCAGCAAGGCCAACTTCTCAGCCACTACCACTACGACGACCAGGGCCGCCTGCACGCCCACGCCATCACCCAACAGGAACAACGCCACCAGCGCCGGCAATACGACTACGACAAACGCGGCAACTTGACCCGCATCCTCGACACCCGCAAAGGCCAGCACGCCTTCCACTACGACCCGCTAGATCGCCTGACCCGCACCGACCATTCGCACGACCTGCAGGAACGCTTCGTCCATGACCCGGCGGGCAACCTGCTGATGCAAGACCGCGTCGGCCCCAGCACCGTGAAAGGCAACCGCCTGTTGATGCAAGGCGACCGTCATTACGACTACGACGCCTTCGGCAATCTCCTGCGCGAACGTCGGGGTCGTGCCCAGCAGTTGGTCACCGAATACCGCTACGACTGCCAACACCGATTGATCGCCGTCACCCAACCGGACGGCACACAGGCCAGCTACCGCTACGACCCGTTTGGCCGCCGTATCGCCAAAACTCTCAACGGCCAGACCACTGAATTCTTCTGGCAAGGCGACACCCTGATCGCCGAACACAGCGCCGATCACCACCAGAGCTACCTCTACGAACCCAACAGCTTCCGCCCGTTAGTGCTGCTGAAGGGCTACGGCCCGGAAGACGTAAAACCCTTCCACTACCAACTCGACCACCTCGGCACCCCACAGGAACTCACCGCATCCGACGGCGAAATCGTCTGGTCCGCCCACTACCGCGCCTACGGCCAAATCGCCAAGCTGGACGTCAACACCATCACCAACCCGCTGCGCTTCCAGGGCCAATACTTCGACCCGGAAAGCGGGCTGCACTACAACCGCCATCGCTACTACAATCCGGACATTGGCCGCTATCTGACGCCCGACCCGGTGAAGCTGGCGGGTGGGCTGAACGGATACCAATACGTGCCCAACCCGACGGGGTGGGTTGACCCACTTGGGTTGAACACCTGCCCGGGTGGCGATGGATGTAAGCCGAAAGCCGTTGATAACGATCCTGCTAGCAAAGTAAAAGCCGATGAAGGTGTACCTTCGGCGCCAGTTATTAAAGGAGTTGATGCGGAAAGCTTGAATCGAACACATAGTATCGAGGGGAAAAGATCAACCAAGCGAGTCGACGAAATCTCCCTCAGCATGCGGAGCAAGGGTTACGACACAAATGAGCCTATCGACGTGGCCGAGGTGAACGGGCAGCGCTATATTATCGACGGGCACCACCGAGCCTCAGCGGCAAGACGGACAAATACGCCAGTCACCGTAAAATTGATCGAGAACCTAAATAGCCATAAGGGAACGCTCAAAAGTAAAGATGACGTAATAAACGCTTCGAATGCTGTTGGACTTGATAGATTGGAAAGGCCGAGACGATGAAAAAGAACAACCTGGAGAATTTGATCCACGAATATCTATATCAAGTGAAAAAAGCGACCGATTTACTTGAACGCACTTTCGGAACAAAAAACATCCTCCGGCTATGGCGCAGAAAAGAAATCCCGCAACGCGGGAGGATCACTGACAACATCTCCTACGAACTACACGGAATTGGCTGCAGAGTCGATTTTTCCGGAGTATGTATCGATTTCGACTACGGCCCAGACGAAAGGGTGGACGGCTTCGACCCGTGGCGGCTTTATATATACGCATGCGAAGTACCACACCGGTACAAAAAGTACACTAACCAGAACACACTCAAACTTGAATTCAAGAATTATGTAGCGCAAGGAAAAGCACAAAAAGTCACTGACTCTATGTCCAACCTATACTTCCTGAATCCTTGACCCTGCTCGCCCCCTGACCAGCTGTCACCAGGCGAGCATTCGAGTTTACCCAGCGCAAAACTCACTCTTTCGCGGTAAACACTCGCCCTCAACTCCACGCCACCACCAACAACCCCGCCCCCAACACCAAACACAACGGCGAGTAAAAAAACGTATCCAGCCGCGCAAACCGCGACCCGCCGACCTTCTTGAAAAACCCCACCAGCTCCGAATCCCCAATCGCCCGGGCAAACATCACCAGTGCCACCGCACTGATGCCCCACTGCAACGCGTGGTTGGACACCGGCTCGAAATACAGCCCGGCCCGCAAACACACCAACACCGCAATCGCCACCAACCCCACGCCCACCAGCAACGTACCCAGCGCCGACGGCTTGAACGCCGGGCGTGGCCCGCTGGCGAATTCACCCGGCAGCTGCGGAATGGCGGCGGTAACGCCCAATTTGCCGCCGGCTGCCCAGTACAAATGCACCAGGCTGATACAGCCAAAAACCCCGACAATCCATCGCGCGACTAAAAAGCTCATGGCTGGATATCCTTGGAAAAGTCCGAAAGAGGATAGACCTCTTGAGATTTTTTGCAGGCAATTCGTCGGCGGCTGATGGTAAAGTGCCGCCCCATGAAACTCGCCCGTACCGACCGCTCGCTCATTGCCTGGATGCTCTATTGCTGCGTCCTGTTCAATGTGTTCGCCTGCAGCATTGGTCATGGGCAAATGGTCGGGATGCAGCTCAACGGCATCGGCGGCCAGTTCTGTACGGTGGACCCGCGCACCCAGGCGCCAGCACCTTACAAGTCGACCGATGAATCCCTGCCCACGCTCTCGAAAGCCTTCGGTTGCCCGCTGTGCTCCACCGGCGGGATGGGCCCGGCGCTCAACTCCAGCCTCAATGTGGCGGTGCTGCCGCAACCCCATGCGCCGCCGCCAGCCATCGTTGCCAGCGCTGACATTCCTGCCCGCTTCACCTGGCCTGCGGCTAATCCGCGCGCCCCGCCCGCCTTCGCCTGATACCTGCGCTTTTTTGATTTGCCCATGCGGCTGCCTCCTTCGGAGTGCGGACGGCTGTGGGTTGTTTTCAAGCCATGTTTTTCAGGATTCAACCATGAAACATTTACCCCTTTTGGCGGGCCTGTTCGGCTGCCTGCCTGTCAGCACCTGGGCGATTGAGCTGGCACCGACCACCATTGATGGCGAGCAAACCGGCGATGCCGGCCTGGCCCTGGATCAGTCCAGCGGCATGGCTTCGCGCCTCGGGCTGAGCGTGCGGGAAACTCCGGCGTCAATCAGCATTGCCAATCGCAACGACATCGAGCGCCGAGGCGCCAAGACGTTTCAGGACGCGGCCAATACCCTGCCTGGGGTCAACGCCAGCGCGCCGCCGGGGTTTGGCGGTTTTATCTCTTATCGGGGTTTTACCAGCAGCCAGATTACCCAGATGTTCAATGGCGTCGCGGTGTCCGGCGGCCTTGCTCGCCCGGTGGATGCGTGGATTTATGATCGGGTCGAATTGGTCGGCGGCCCCTCCTCGCTGATCAATGGCGCCGGTTCCGTCGGTGGCTCGCTGAATTACGTGACCAAGCTGGCTACCCGCGAGGAACAAGCTGCCGAAGGGCAACTGACGTATGGCAGCTACGATACCGCCGGGATGGCCTTCGGTCTGAACCACGCGCTGACCGAGCCGGGCGCTGAGGTCCAGCACTACGCGCGCCTGGACGTGAGCCGCAACACCAACCACACCTATATCGATCGCCAACAGCGCGATGCCTGGAGCGTGGCGTTTTCCCTGCTGAGTGATTTCACCCCGAACCTGTCCCACACCCTGGCCCTGGAATACCAGGACGAACACGAAGACAGCCCCTACTGGGGCACGCCGGTGCTCAACCCGAAGTCGGGCGAGTTGAAGATCGATAAGCACAACCGCTTCAATAACTACAACGTGGCTGACGGTCGTTATGAGCAACGCACAATCTGGGTGCGCTCGATCATCGACTACCGGATCAACGACAGCACCACCCTGAAAAACACGCTCTATCACCTCGACAGCCAACGCGACTATCGCAACCTGGAAACCTACCAGTACAACGCCGATAACAGCGCGGTGAATCGCTCGACGGCCTATCAGGTGCGGCATCAGGGTGAACAGAACGGCAACCAGTTCGAGCTGCGCCATGACGACACGTTCTTCGGCTTGAGCACCACCTGGTCGGGCGGCTTTGAGTACAAGGTCAACAGCACCACCAGCAACCCGTTGAACGTATCCGCCAAAAACACAGTGGATCCGAACAATTACGATCCGGGGCATTTCTATGACCTTCCCGGCACCAAACCCGGCTTCGATCCGGACAAGACCAACGCCGTCACCACCAAGGCGCTGTTCGTGGAAAACCGCTTGGGGCTGACCGATAAATTGTCGCTGCTCACCGGCCTGCGCTATGACGCGATTGACCTTGAGGTCACCAACCACCGCGCCATCACCGCCAGCAATCCCCGGCACGTCAAGCGCAGTTGGGAGCCGGTCACCGGGCGCATCGGCCTGACGTATCAGTTCATTCCACAAGCCAATGTCTACGTGCAATACAGCACCGCCGCCGAACAGCCGAGCAGCACCACTCAGGTGTTCGACGTGTCCACCGGCAAGCAGTGGGAAGTGGGCAGCAAGTTCGACTACCTGGACGGTCGCGGTTCGGCCACCGTTGCCGCCTACAAGATCGAGCGCAAGGATTTCGCCGTGACCGACCCGCAGGACCCGACCAACAGTATTCCGGTGGGTGCACAGTCGTCCAAGGGGATCGAACTGGCGAGTTCGTTGCGGGTCACGCCCAAGCTATTGGTGGAGGGCAACTATGCCTGGGTCGATGCCGAATATGAGGACTTCAACGAGAAAACCGCCAGCGGTGCGGTGGTGTCGCGCAAGGGCAATACGCCGACCAATGTGCCCAAGCAGGTGGGCAATTTGTGGCTGACCTATGATTTTGCGGAGGATTGGCAAGGGGGTGTGGATGCACGGTATGTGGCGTCGGCGTATGCCGATAACGCCAACACCCTGACGGTGCCGGCGTATACCTTGTTCGGGACGTTTTTGACTTACAAGGTCGATCAACACACTTCCGTGACGGGCCGGGTGCGTAACCTGACGAATGAGGTGTATGCCGAGTTTGCCCATGTGTCGCCGGCGTATTACCTCGGGTCGCCGAGGACGTTTGAGCTGGCGGTGCAGACGAAGTTCTAAAGCCCGGCAAATTTCAAGGTAAGAATGAGGTCAGTGTGGGAGCGGGCTTGCTCGCGAAAGCGGTGAGTCAGTCAATACAAATGGTGGCTGAAAAACCGCTTTCGCGAGCAAGCCCGCTCCCACATTTTTGATCTCAATCGGGCTGTTATATCGGTGTTATTTCAGGCTGGCTTCGACCTTCTGCGCCACATCCTCAGTCAGCCACGCCTTCCAGATCTCCGGATGATCCTTGAGGAACGCCTGGGCAACTTCACGCGGCTGGCTGTGCTTCTCGCTCATCTCGGCCAGCGCCTTGTTCAACGGTTCGATCGGAAAGTCGACTTTGGCAAAGAACTCGGCGATCTGCGGATGCTCTTTCTGGAACGGTGTAGACACACCAATGCTCAGCTTGGAAGCCAGCGAACGGGTGGGTTTCGGATCGGGATTGTCCGCATCCGTCAGTGTCTTCCACGCCTCGGCATCAAATGGCGGCTCTTCCAGTTGGATCAGTTTGTAGCGCCCCATCAGCGGCGTAGGTGACCAGTAATAGAACAGCACCGGTTTGCCCCGGCGGATCGACGAGGCAATCTCGGCGTCCAGCGCGGCACCCGAGCCACTGCGGAAATTCACGTAGCTGTCATCAAGCCCATAGGCCTTGAGCTTTTGCTTGTTGACCACTTCCGAGGTCCAGCCGATCGGACTGTTGAGGAAACGGCCCTTGCTTGGCGCTTCGGGGTCCTTGAACACGTCCTTGTAGCGCGCCAGGTCCTTCACGCTGCGCAGTTCCGGCGCCAGGGGCTTGATGCCCTTGGCCGGGTCGCCCTTGACCACGTACTCCGGCACCCACCAGCCTTCGGTGGCGCCCTTGACGATATCCCCGAGCCCCACCACTTTGCCTTCGGCCTCAGCCTTGACCCACACCGGGCTACGGCCGGCCCATTCTTCGCCGATCACCTGGATGTCGTTTTTCGCCAGGGCCGTTTCCAGGGTAATGGTGGTGCCGGGCAAGGTGTCGGTGGGCAGGTCATAGCCCTTTTCGACAATCACCCGCAGCACCTCGGTGATCAGGCTGCCGCTTTCCCAGTTCAGGTCTGCAAAATGAATCGGCGCCTGGGCGGCCGATACGGGCAGCGACGCCGCCGACAAACTCAGGGTCGTCAGCGAGGCCGCCAATAGCGCTCGAATTCCTTTCATGCTTTGCACCTCATGCCTACAGCAATAGCGAACGGCTTTGCTGTAACACCGCGAAGCCTCTGAATACTTAAGTCAACTCAACTGTAGTAGAGGTTCCGGCGAACATGGCATGTCGCATGCTTTTACGGCGGATTGGTCAACCGCTGCAACTCGCGGCGCACCATGCTGGCGAATTCGGCGGGCTTGAGTTCATACAACTGGCCGGCGACCCAGTTTAACCAGGCGCCCTGCAACTCGGATTTGCGGGCAAACAATTGCGCCGCCCTGGCTTGGGCATCGAGCAGGTGCTGCTCATGGAACTGCGCCCTACCCTGGCTCATTACTCGCTGGCCTTGAAGGTCACGAGCTCACCCTTGCGCCATTTGGCGGCCTTGCCGGTGACGGCCTTCAGGGTTTTGGTCAAGCCTTCTACCAGTTGCTCATTGGCGGCAAACACCAACATCACACTGTGGCCTTCCTTGAACACAATGCCCTGGCCGTCAGTCGTGGACACAAAGGCGTAATCGCCCAGGCCATACACCGTCAACTTGATATCGCGAAACTTCAGCTCGAACTTGCCGCCTTCGCGACTGGGCAATACAGCCGCCCGGAAATGATCACCGACCTTGAGCTCCAGGCGCGGCTTATCGTCCACCACCAGCGCCGCTTCGGTGTCGATCTCGGCGATGTAGATACCTTCAGGTGTCTGTTCAGTGACGTAGACGAAACGGGATTGAAACTGCTTGACCAACTTTGCGCGCAAATCACCCAGCACGAATAACGCGTGCATATCCAGATTACTGACTGCCAAGGAAACGCCCCCCACATCAAAAGGGTGCTGTCCGCCCAAGCGGGCAGCACAAAAAACGGCCGAAACGGCACGATCACACAACAAATTCACTGATAAAAACTGAAGAAGATCACTCTGCCAAGCCGTAAGACTAGTACAGGCGTGCCCGACGCACCTTACGCAGGTCGCCAGGCGTTGCAGGAGATCACAGGTTTAACGACCAGAGAACACTGGCCGACCCACTTCAGACAATAACCCTTTAAAAAATGCAGTTTCCGACATCCAACACAGAAATTAATGCTTCGGATGGAACCGAACGCCAGATGCTGACGACAATACTAAAACAGCACCACGGGTTAAAACCACCCGAAATACTGCAAACGGGTCCGCAAGTTCGATCGACAGGAGCTGATTATGCAACGACCTCAACCGATTGCCACACCCTCGAACACAGGTTCATCTTTTATGGATGACCGCCAATTCTACTCCCTATACACCCACGACGGTGGCCTGCATTCGGCGCTCTACCGTGTGTTGCCCGCCGGAAGAAACTTCTTTCATATCCTTGAAGTGCCCAGCGGCCGCATCAAGGGCTTTCGCAGTGGCCATAGCGAGGCGTGCGAACTGGCCAGGCAACTGGAAGCGATCCTCTGGGCCACCCAAGGTTGAATACCTGGGTTGGCGTTTCGTCATCTGGTTGACTTTACTGCGCCGCCAGCGCGTAACAACTGCCATACTGGTCCGTCCATTGAGATTTGTCCCCTTGCGGTTCAGGTTTCATCAGCGCAATTACCTCCAAGGGAAGGCTATACGTGACGGAATTTGATATTGGCGAATTTTTTATCCATGGCGAAGCCAGGGAAGTAGACGGTGAGTTCCAAGCCGTGATTGTGATGCGGGCCAAGGCTCCCCTGACCACCGTGACGACCCACCAAGTGGAAAAGGACCGCTGGTTCAAAACCGTAGACGCCGCCAACACGGCTGCCAAGGATGCTGCCAAAGCCCTTAAGGCCGCCGTCGATTCAGGCGCGCTGACTTCCTGATTACCCGGCGCAAAAATCCGATCGAACTCTGCCCCGCCTCAAACCTCCCATGCATACGATGATCAGCCTGCATGGAGAACGATATGGAAGCGCCGACTTACACCCTCGAAGCCTTGTTTGAACAACTTGGACTGGAATCGTCCCCCGAGGCGATTGACGCCTTTATCGGCGAACACACCCTGCCCAACGATGTAAAGCTGATTGACGCGGATTTCTGGTCACCGCAACAAGCCCAATTCCTTAAGGATGAGCTGCGTGAAGACGCCGTTTGGGCGATTGCGGTCGATGAGCTGAACCAGCGCCTGCACCAGCCACGCTAACCTTTCAATGCAGGCTGTCTGACTGCTCCAGGTGCAACAACGCCTCCCAGGCAGCCCTGCACTCTTCGGCTTCATCGCGGCTGGCAAACGCCGTGCCGCGCTGCTCGCCGTTAAGCAACACCACCCAACAGGCCTTTTGCCCCAGCGCGCGCAGGGTGGGTGGTACGCCACTGCCAATCATCACGGCGACATCGACTTTGGTTTGCATGGAACGCCTCCAGAGAATTAGTTAGCTGGCTAACAATGTTCGCCATGCTACGGTTTTCCTCCAGTTGGAAAAAGCTATCCCCGGAATAGCTCCCTTGCATAACCTGCAACAATCCCCCGCTGAATCAGCGCCCTTCGGGTTTGTAGCCCAGGCGCAGGCCGCCCCAATGTCGGCCATTGACCGTGACCGGCACCGACAGGTCGTGCATCAACTCACCAGTATCGCGGGTGTAGGTCTGCAACAACACCGCCTGCTGGTGGCTGCCGCAGCGGATTCCTGTGCGGTCTTCAAACTTGCGCTTGGTGCGGTTTTGTACTGCGTCCACTTGGGCATCGCCGGTCAACGTCTGGGAAAACGCCTTGTTGTGAGTCGGCACGTAACCCTGTGGCGTGCAGGCAATCGCGAACACCAGTCCCTCATGCCGAGGCAACAAGGCTTCCTGGATCGCTGGCAGCACCTGATCGGTATAGCCATCAAAACGCGTGTGGTATTTGCTCGGCCGGGTGTTGGGAATGGGGGTGTAGCTGCGGTCGAACAGGTCATCGAGGCTGATGCGGTTTTGCAGTACGTCGGCTTCAAACTGCGCGGCAATCCGGCTCGCCCCCTCGCGGGCCAGGTCGTAGATACGCTGGTGGTAGTCGTCCAGGCCGACCTCGGCCAGGCGCTCGCTGATGGTTTCAGCCTGCCCTTCCATTTGCACGGCGGCGGCAGCCAGCTGTTGGGTCTGCTGGTCACTGACGGTCAAATCGCTGCGCATCTGCTCCACTGCATGGAACAGGCTGTCGAGTTGGGCGCGATTGGTGTCTGTGCCTTGGGCGATCACGTTGACCTGCCCTTCCACATCCGCTGCAAGGGTGGCGATGCTCTCCAGTTGCTCCCCGGCGTGCTCTACCTGTTCTACACCGGATTGCAAATCCGCTGACAATTGCCGGATCTGCTCCACCACCTGGGCGGTCCTTTGCTGGATATCCGCCACCATCACCCCGACTTCATCGGTAGCCGTGGCGGTTCGCCCGGCCAGGCCACGCACTTCGTCGGCGACGACCGCAAACCCACGACCATGCTCACCGGCCCGAGCCGCTTCGATGGCCGCGTTCAAGGCCAACAGGTTGGTCTGACTGGCGATCGACTGAATCACCAGGGTGACGCGCTGGATTTCTTCGCTGCGCTGGCTCAATGCCTCGATCAACTGACGGCTGTCGTTGGCGCGCTGGCTGAGCTGGTGCATGCGGGTGATGGATTGCGCCAGCACCTCACGCCCTTCGGTACTGCGTTGATGAGCCTGGCTGGCGGCGCCGAGGGCTTGGCGGCTCAGTTCCGAAGTGACTTTCTCGGTGCCGATCATCACTTCGGCACTGCTGACGATCTGCTGCGCCGCGCCTAATTGTGATTGCAGCCTGGCCGCCAGTTGCTTGACCGAATAGGCCACGCCGGCAGCAGACAATGCGTTATGACTGGTGGTGTAGGACAGGTCGCGGGTCAGCTCGCCGATGGCATCGGTGGCTTCGGACGCGGCAACGCTGGGGGTGCGATGTGTCAGGCGGGGCAGCCAGATCAGCAGCAGGGCGACCGGCAGGCACAGGTAAATCGAGAGTTGGGCGAACGCCAGGCCCAGCAGCAACAGCACCAGGGCGGTACTTTGCAGGAGCGGCGTCAACCAGCCGGGCAACTGACGCGCCACCACTGGTGGTGACACTGCTGCGCCCATGAGAGATCCGTCTCCAGCCATGTTCGTTACCCCGCTGCTTGTCGTTATTGTGACTGCATTAGACGCCACTATGTAGCCATTATCCATGGGCCTTTAGTGGGGGGCTTGCAGCAGATCAATAAACGGGGGTAACACGGGCGAAATCTATGCAGGAGCGAACGTGCTCGCGAAGAACCTGAGAGCACCGTTGGGTATCAGGTTTCCCGCGTTATCGTTAACGACCTTCGCGAGCAAGCTCGCTCCTACACGGGCGGCATCAGGCTTGGCGCTGGTGCTTGTCGATTTGCTCGTGGCGCTCTTGGGCTTCGATGCAGTACTTGGTGGTCGGGCTGATCAGCAGGCGCTTGAGGCCGATAGGCTCGCCGCTGTCATCGCACCAGCCGAAGGAGTCTTCCTTGATACGGCCCAGGGCCTGCTCAAGTTGCGGCAGCATGCGCTGGTCGCGGTCGATGGCATTCACCAGCCAGGTGCGCTCTTCTTCGACAGAAGCGGCGTCAGCCGGGTCAGCCGGGGTGTCCAGGCTTTCGATGGCGATGCGGTTCTGCTCGATGCGCTCGTGGTGTTCCACTTTCATGTCTTGCAACAACTGCTCGAAAAAAGCGTGCTGCTCGGCATTCATGTAGTCATCCGCCGGCATGGCCAGCAACTTTTCCTTTGTCATTGATTTCTCTATAAAAAATACGTGCATTAAGGCGAATAAGGGAGCGTTCCGGCCGACCTCAGCAGGTCTCGGAAAGGCGCCGTCCATTTCAAGCGCCACCCGGCACTCAATTTACGAGGGGCGGCAGTCTAAGGCCGACTTGAGGGCTCAGCAACTGAAATGACAGGCATTTTTTCCAAGATAACCCGCAAAGGCACCAGGACGGGCTCGGCGAACGGTCATCGGAGTGCGTTTATAGCAAGAAATTCAGTGTTGTGGAGCTATATAGAAGACAAACGGTTAAACCACTGTAGGAGCGAGCTTGCTCGCGAAGAACTTCAAGACACCGCGTTTCGTCAGGCTACGCGCGTTATCGTTGACGTCTTTCGCGAGCAAGCTCGCTCCTACAGGGCGTTAGCGCTTGAGTTTGCGCTTGTTGCGATACTGGTCGATCACCACCGCCACCACGATGATCAGGCCCTTGATGATGTCCTGGATGTACGCATCCACGCCGACGAAGGTAAACCCGCTGGCCATCACCCCGAGAATCAGCGCGCCGATCACGGTTCCGGTGATGCGCCCTACTCCGCCTGCCAGGCTGGTGCCGCCGATCACCGCGGCGGCAATCGCGTCCAGCTCATAGGACATGCCCATGCCCGCCTGTCCGGTGGCTGCCCGCGCCGAGGCCACTACACCGGCCAGGCCGGCCAGCAAGCCGGCGATGCTGTAGACGATGATCAGGTGGCGCTTGACGTTGATCCCCGAGGTGCGCGCCGCCTGCATGTTGCCGCCGATGGCGTAGGTGTATTTGCCGTATTTGGTGTAGCGCAGGGCAATATGGAAGATCACCGCCACCACCAGGAAGATCACCACCGGCATCGCGCCATGGCCAATCGCCGTGTAGGAATCCGAGAGCATGCTCACCGGCTGGCCTTCGGTGTAGTAACGCGCCAGGCCACGGGCCGAGACCATCATGCCGAGGGTCGCAATAAACGGTGGAATCCCGGTGACCGCAATAATGCTGCCGTTGATTGCCCCCGCCAGCAGCCCGACACCCAGCCCCATCGCCACCGGTATCCACACCGGCAGGTCAGTCAATGACGGAAACACCGCACGGGAAAAGTCGGAAGTCTGCGCCAGACTGGCAGCGATCATCGCCGACAGGGCCAGTACCGATCCCGAGGACAAGTCAATCCCGGTGGTGATGATTACCTGGGTCACGCCAATTGCCAGCAGGCCGATGATCGACACTTGCAGGATCATCAACACCAGGCGCTGGGAGTTCATCAGGAAGCTCTGGTCGCGCACGATCCAGCCGAACAACTCAAACACCAGGCCGATGCCAATCAGCACCAGCAGGATGCTCAGCTCGGTGGGCATGCGTCGACGGTGCTTGACCGGCGCCGCGGCGGGCTTCTTTTCCTCGGGTTTGCTTTCCAGTATCGCGTTCATAACCACTCACCTTTTTTTATCGCATTGCGCCGGCCGCAACGGGCCGGCGCCGTCTGTTCGTTAGTGGACCGCCGTCATACCGGAAGCCAGTTGCATGACTTTTTCCTGGGTCGCGTCGGCGCGGTCCAGGGTGCCCATCAGTTCGCCTTCGTGCATCACCATCACCCGGTCGCTCATGCCCAGCACCTCCGGCAGCTCCGAGGAAATCATGATCACGGCCATGCCTTCGCTGGCCAGGTAGGAAATCAGCCGGTAGATCTCGGCCTTGGCCCCCACGTCGATACCGCGAGTGGGTTCGTCGAGGATCAGCAGCCGCGGGTTGGTCATCAGCCAGCGGGCCAACAGGGCTTTTTGCTGGTTGCCACCGGACAAGGTGTCGATGCACTGCTCCAGCGACGGGGTTTTCACCCGCAGCTTGGTGCACATGTCTTCGCACAGGGCCCGCAGGGCTTTTTGCTGGATGAAGCCGTTGCCGGAGTAAAGCGGCAGCACGGCCATCTCCATGTTTTCCAGGACCGACAGGCACGGGAACAGACCACTGAGCTTGCGGTCTTCGGTCAGCAGCGCGAAGCCCTTCTCAATGGCCATGTGTGGGTCGGTGATGCGCACGGTCTTGCCGTCCAGCTGGATCTCGCCACCGGAGCTTGGAGTGATGCCAAAAATGGTTTCGGCCACATTGGTACGACCGGAGCCCATCAACCCGGCGATGCCGAGAATCTCCCCGGCGTGCAGGTCAAACGACACGCCTTGGAACACCCCGTCCAGGCGCAGGTCGCGCACCGACAGCAGCAGATTACCGATGGGTTTGTCGCGCACCGGGAACAGCTGGCTCAGCTCACGCCCCACCATCATCGAGATCAGGCTGTCGCTGTCCATGCTGTCGGCCCGTTGCAGGCCGATGTACGCACCATCGCGGAACACCGCCACCTCATCGGCGATGGCGAACACTTCGTTCATTTTATGGGTGATGTAGATGATGCCTTTGCCCTGGGACTTGAGGTCGGCAATGATCGAAAACAGGTGGGCCACTTCCTTGTCGGTAATCGCCGAGGTGGGCTCATCCATGATCAGGATGTCGGAGTCATAGGACACGGCCTTGGCAATCTCGACCATCTGCCGCTCGGCGATGCTCAGGTTGCCGACGTGTTCTTCCGGGTCTAGGTTGATCCGCAGCCGCGCCAGCAGTTCGGCGGTGCAGCGGTGCATTTCCCGGTGGTTGACCATGTGCAGGCCGTTGAGCTGTTCGCGGCCGATCCAGATGTTCTCGGCGATGCTCATGTGCGGCATCAGGTTGAGTTCCTGGTGGATCATCGCGATGCCGGCTTTCTGCGCCGCCAGCGGTGTCTCAAACACAATCGGCTTGCCCCGCAGGCGGATTTCACCAGCGTCGGGCTGATAGATGCCGGCGATGATCTTCATCAGCGTCGACTTGCCCGCGCCGTTCTCTCCCATCAGCGCCAGCACCGAACCGGGGCGCACCCGCAGTTGCACATCGGCCAGGGCCACGACGCCGGGAAAGCCTTTGCTGATGTTGGAGATCTCCAGCAGATAGGGTTCTTCCAGTACCAGGGGCTGGATACCGGGAGGCTGGGAAGCAGTCGCTTGAGCAAACATATCGGGTACTCCGTCAGCAGGGCCGCCGTGGCTGCCCTGCCGGTTTATTGTTGTTATTAAGGACTACTTGAAGTCTTTGACGTTGTCCGGGGTGATCAGCTTGAACGGGATCACCACGTTCTGCTCGACTGGCTCGTGCCTGGCCATCTTGCGTGCCGCTTCCACCGAGCCCACGGCCTGGCCATTGGCATCCTGGAACGCCGAGGCGGCCATGTCACCCTTGGTAATCGCGTTCAGGCCGTCCGGCGTGCCATCCACCCCCGCGATCAACACGGTGCCCGGCTTGGTCCCCGCCGATTTCAACGCCATGGACGCACCAATCGCCATCTCATCGTTGTTGGCCAGTACTGCGTTGAATTCGCGGCCCTGGGTCAGCCAGTCGTTGACCAGGGTCATGCCCTTGTCGCGCAGCCAGATGCCGGTCTGTTCCTGCTCGATCTTGATATCCGGGTACTTGGCCAGCACTTCCTTAACACCCTTGGTGCGGTTGGTGGTGGAGTTGTTCGCCAGGTCACCCAGCAGGATCACGATTTTGCCCTTGCCGCCGAGCTTTTCGGCGATGTACTGCATTTGCAGGCGACCGGCCTCGACGTCATTGGAGGTCACGGCCACGATGCCTTTGGGCAGATCCGTCTGGTCGGGACGACGGTTGACGTACACCAGCGGAATGCCCGCCGCGAGCGCCGCTTTACTGATGTTGGCGGTAGATGCCGTGTCGACCGGATTGACGATGATGGCGTCGACTTTCTGGCTGATAAAGTTCTCGACCTGGCTCAGTTGCTTGACCACGTCGGCGCGGGCGTCTTCGAACTGCAGCTGCACGCCGTCACCCTTGGGGTAGGACTTGGCTTGCTTGTCCATGTCCTCGCGCAGGTAAGTCAGGAAGGTGTCATCGAACGCCGACATGCTCACCCCCACCTTGATATCGGCCGCCGTGGCGAAACCACTGGCGAGCATCATGGACAGGGCCAGCGCGGTAAAACGGATCGGGGTCTTCATGAACGGTCTGTCTCCAATTTCTTGTTGGTTTTGTGGACGTTGCGTTTTTCAGAGCGAAGCGGTCGGCAGTCGAACGATCGGCGCCCCCGGAATGCAGCACACCAGGGAACCCTTGCTTTCGACGCACAGGACATTCAGGAGGGAGAAGTAAAACGGCCGGGCGCGGGGCAGACCGCGAGACTTGAGGGCAGGACGTAAAACTCGCAGTACAGCGTTGAAGATTTTCATCTGACGGTACCTGGTTGTTTTGATCTTGTTTTTGTCGAGTCGCCCGAATCGAGTCCGAACGTACTTTATGCAACCTGGAATGACTTTATTGGAAAATAATTTCCATATCAACCTGTTTTAGAATTTTATTCTATTTTTCATCTGTGAGCCTCCACAGCCGCCATTTCCACCACCTGCTGACGCTCGGAACTGAGGCGTGCCGCGTCCAGTACACGGGTGGTTGCCAGCGCATCCAGGACGTTCACTGGCAACTCGCCATGACCGTGCACGGCGCTTTGCAACTGACTGTAGAACTGATTCCAGCGACCCTTTTCCGACGGCACCCGCTCACGATCCGGACCTTGCTCAAACCAGCCCCAGCGTCGGTGTTCTTCGGCGCCCCAGTGCTCGCCTTCGGTTTTCGGGGTCTTGCCGGCCAGCAGCGCGTCTTCCTGGCCGTCCAGCCCTTCGACGGTGTAACAACCGGCGGTGCCGTTCACCCGAAAACGCGGGGCCTGGCTGTTTTGCAGGGCACTGCCCCACAGGTGCGAAATCACCCCGTTGGCGTGGGTCAGCGATACAAAGAAGCCGTGATCCACGTTGGGCTCGTCGGCGGTGTAGTGCAACTGCGCGAACACCCGGGCCACCGGGCCGAACAGCTGCATGGCCTGGTCCACCAGATGGCTGCCCAGGTCCCGCAGGAATCCGCCGCCGCTGGCGTTGCCCACGGAGCCCGGGTTGTAGCGCTCCACGCGGGATTCAAAGCGGGTGACGGTCCCCAGGGCACCGGCGTCGATCAGTTTGCGCAGGGTCAGGAAGTCCGAATCCCAGCGGCGGTTCTGATAGACGCTAAGCAGCACGCCCTGACGCTCGGCGGCGGTAATCAAGGCCTGGGCCTGTTCGGCATTGCTCGCGAAGGGTTTGTCGCTGACCACCGCCACACCGCGTTCAATGGCCTCCAGCACCAAGGCCGGGCGACCCTTGAGGGTGGTGGAGATCACCAGCACGTCGACACCGGCCTCAGTGATCTGCCCGATACTGTCGAAGGCCTTCACACCGGGGTGATCCGTCGCCAGTTGCTGGCGACGTTCGGGTGACCGTGTCACCACGCCGACAAAGGTCGCCCCCGGCAGGCTGGCAATCAGGGGTGCATGAAATACTCGGCCACCTTTGCCGTATCCAACCAGTCCGATTCGCATACAAATACTCCTTGGTTAATTGTGGCGAGGGAGCTTGCTCCCTCGCCACAGGGCAAGCCACAACGGTCTAACAGCACAACTCGCGGGTAACCCGCTCCAGCATCATCCGGTTGGACTCATCCGGCCGGTCTTCCCAGGCAAACACCGACACCGTGGCGATGCCGTCGAACTTGATTTCCCGCAGGGTGCCGAAAAACGCCTCCCAGTTGACCTCGCCCTGGCCGATGTCCAGGTGCTGGTGCACGGTGGCAGTCACGCCTGGCGGGTTGACGATGTAACGCAGGTTCGACGAAGCGCGGTGGTTGTAGGTGTCGGCGATGATCAAGTGGCTGAGCTTGGAACCCGCGTACTTGAGCATTGATGCGATATCGCCCTTGCCGTCGTCGTAGAAGAAGGTGTGCGGCGCGGCGTAGAGGTAGTTGATCCAGTCGCGGTCGAGGCCGCGAATGATGTCCACCGACTCGTTGTTGCGCTCGCAGAAGTCGTACGGGTGGGCCTGGATATCCAGCTTGACGCCTTCGCGTTCGAATTCCGGCATCAGCTCGTCCATGGAACGCATGAACTGGTTTT
Source organism: Pseudomonas sp. LBUM1641 (assembly GCF_059716235.1). NCBI lineage: Bacteria > Pseudomonadati > Pseudomonadota > Gammaproteobacteria > Pseudomonadales > Pseudomonadaceae > Pseudomonas > Pseudomonas sp. LBUM1641. The sequence continues at coordinate 2,969,451 of NZ_CP166815.1, read as the reverse complement.
CGCACACCAGCGGGTTGTCGGACTGGCCGGTGAATTCGGTGTTGACCAGCTCGCAGTCCATTTCCACGGCGATCTGGATCGCACGCTTCCAGTTGCGTACGGCGGCAACCCGCAGGCCTTCGTCGGCGGCGGCCCAGTGGTACATGGGCAGCAGGGACGAGAGTTGCACGCCGGCGTCGCTCAGGGCTTTGCGAAATTCCTTGATGCGCGCCCGGTCGACCCGGGCGGCCTTGTAGAACGGCAGGAAGTCTTCCCGGGGCGAGAGTTCGATGTGCTGGTAGCCGAGCTCGGCGGCCTTGTCGACCATTTGGCCGAGAGGCAGGTGGCGGTACATGTAGGGGTCTAGGGCGATGCGCATGCTTGAGATCTCCCGAATTCGAGGTAGGAACTCGGTCAAATGTGGGAGCGGGCTTGCTCGCGAATGCGGTGGGTCAGTCGATGAAAATGTTGACTGAAAGGCCGCCTTCGCGAGCAAGCCCGCTCCCACACTGACTGCATTCCATCAGTGAGGGTTGTGGTTAGCCGTAGAAATGCGGACGCTCTGGCAGCCCCACCTTCACAATCTGCCCACTGTTCTGCGCCTCAATGCACGCATCCGCCGCCACCGCCGCCGCAAAACCATCCCACGCCGACGGCCCACCCACTTGCCCTGCCCTTACGCCGTCGATAAACGCCTGCAACTCAACGTCATACGCCGCGATAAACCGGTCTTTCCAATCCATCAGGATCGCGTTGGACAGCTTGGCCCCGCTGCGCATCTGCACCTGGGACGGCTCCGGCAATTTCGCAATACCGGTCTCCCCCACCACTTCGCACTGAATGTCGTAGCCGTACTGGCAGTTCACAAACACTTCCACATCGATGCGCGTGCCCTTGGCGGTTTCCAGCAGCACGATCTGCGGGTCACGCAGATGGGCCAATGCCTTGCTCGATTTACGCGGGAACACCACCTGCACCGACACATAGTCATCGGCCAGCAACCAGCGCAACACATCCAGCTCGTGGATCAAGGTGTCGGTGATCGCCATGTCGGTCTTGTAGTTCTCACCCACCGTCGGGTTGCGGTGAGCGCAGTGCAGCATCAACGGCTCGCCGATCTGGCCGCTGTCGATCACAGCTTTCAAGGCGCGATAGCCCTGGTCATACGGACGCATGAAACCCACCTGCACCAGGCGCTTGCCGTGGGCCACTTCGGCCTCGACGATCTTGCGGCAGCCTTCGGCAGTCACCGCCAGCGGCTTCTCGCAGAACACCGGTTTGCCGGCGGCAATTGCCGCCAGCACGAACTCTTCGTGGCTCGGGCCCCAGGAGGTCACCAGCACCGCCTCGACTTGCGGCGAGTTGATCAGCGCGTGGCCGTCCGGATACACCTCGGCGGTGAGTTTCAGGTCCGAGACGACCTTGGCAGCCTGCTCAAGGTTGATGTCGGTCACGGCCACCACCTGGCTGTTGAGCAAGGTCTGGCTGCAACGACGAATATGATCCTGGCCGATGGCGCCAGTACCGATAACACCCAACTTCAAAGACATGAAAACACTCCTCTTGTTATTAGTACTGCCGGGCCTTTGCCAGGCGTTCATTGAGTTGTTTGGCCACCGCATCGGTGCGCTCGCTGGTGGACACCTGCGCCACACCGACTCGCCACCACGACAGGTATTTGTGGATCATGGTTTTCGGCAGGACCTTGATATCAATCAGCGTCGACACCGTTTGCGTGCGCGCATCGGCCAGCGCCGCCTGCAGCTGCTCCACGGTGTTGACCTTGTAGGTCTTGCAGCCATAGGCCGCCGCGCTCATGGCAAAGTCCACCGGTACAAAACCGCCGTCGAGCTTGCCGGTCTCGGGATTGCGGAAGCGGAACTCGGTGCCGAAGCTGTCCATGCCGTGTTCCATCTGCAGGTTGTTGATGCAGCCAAAGGTCATGTTGTCCAGCAACACCACGTTGATCTTGCGCCGCTCCTGGATCGAGGTGGCCAGCTCCGAGTGCAGCATCATGTACGAGCCGTCGCCCACCAGTGCGTACACCTCGCGCTCAGGCTCGGCCAGCTTGACGCCTAACGCAGCGTTGACCTCGTAACCCATGCACGAATAGCCGTATTCGACGTGGTAAGTGTTGACGCCCTTGCTGCGCCAGCTGCGCTGCAAGTCACCGGGCAAGCTACCGGCGGCGGCGACGATGATTGCGTCGTCGGCCAGGGTTTCGTTCAGCACACCGAGTACGCGGCTTTGGGTCAGGCAGGAACCGGTCAGCTCGATGAATTCACGCAGCACCGCCGGGTCCATGTGGTCATTGATTTCCGGGACGAAGTTTTCAGTCCGGTATTCGGCCTGGTAGATGCGATCGACCTCGACGTCCAATTGCGCCTTGGCATCCCGTGGTTGATCGCCCCAGCTGGAACGGTAGTCGCCCAAGGCTTCAGCCAGTGCTTCCAGGCCAACCTTGGCATCCGCCAGCAACTGCACGCCATCGAGTTTCAGTGCGTCGCACGGGCTGATATTCAGGTTGAGAAACTGCACCTCAGGATGCTTGAACAGTGACTTCGACGAGGTGGTGAAATCGGTATAGCGCGTGCCGATACCAATGATCAGGTCGGCCTCCGGTGCCAGCAGGTTCGCCGCCAGGCAGCCGGTTTCACCGAGGCCGCCGAGGTTCAGCGGATGGCTTGAAACCACCGCACTCTTGCCCGCCTGGGTTTCCGCGAAAGGAATGTCGAAGCGCTCGGCAAAGGCTTGCAGCGCGGCATTCGCGCCGGAGTATTTGACCCCGCCGCCACACACGATCAGCGGTTTGCGCTTGCCCTTGAACGCCGCCACGGCATCCCCCAGCATCGCTTCGGTCGCCGGGCGACGGTCGATCCGGTGCACGCGTTTTTGCAGAAAGTAATCCGGGTAATCCCAGGCTTCACCCTGCACGTCCTGCGGCAACGCCAGGGTCACGGCGCCGGTTTCGGCCGGGTCGGTGAGCACGCGCATGGCATGGATCGCCGCCGTCATCAGCTGTTCCGGGCGGTTGATGCGGTCCCAGTATTTGCTGACCGCACGAAACGCGTCGTTGGTGCTGATGCTCAGATCGTGGAACTGCTCGATCTGTTGCAGCACCGGATCGGGCTGGCGACTGGCGTAGACATCACCGGGCAACAGTAGCAACGGAATCCGGTTGGCGGTCGCGGTCGCCGCGGCAGTCAACATATTCGCCGCACCCGGCCCTACCGAAGAGGAACACGCATAGATCTTGCGGCGCAGGTGCTGCTTGGCAAAACCAATCGCCGCGTGGGCCATGCCTTGCTCGTTGCGGCCCTGATGCACCACCAGGTCGCCGCTGTCCTGCTCCAGGGCCTGGCCCAGGCCCAGCACATTACCGTGGCCGAAAATCGTGAAGATGCCGGCGACAAATTTGCTTTGAACACCGTCGACTTCGATGTACTGGTTATCCAGAAACTTCACCAGGGCCTGAGCCATGGTCAATCGGGTTGTGGTCATGGAGTGCCCCTTATCGTTTCTGCAGGTGGGCGATACTCGCCCCCAACGCCTGCTTGATATCTGCCAGGCCGTGCACGCTTTCTGCGAACGGTTCGAACGACAGGTAACCGCTGTAGCCGGTGCTGAGCAAGGTGTCGATCTGCGCGGCATTGCCCAGGATATCGCCCTCGCCCACCAGCACACGGTGACCGTCGCGGATCGAGTTCAGCGGCGCGTCGGCGTCTTCCACGCCGGAGATGTGCACCAACCCGGTCAGCTCGGGGAAAAACTCATGTTCGCTGGCCAGGTGGTGGTGGAAGGTGTCGTGCACCACGCGAAACACATCCAGCCCGCCGATGGCCTTGATCGCATCCACTGCCACGCGCTTGCGGCGCAGGGAGCATTCTTCAAACCCCAGGGGTTCGACAAAACCGAGAATCCCGTATTCCCGCAGGATCGGCGCCAGTTCACTCAAGGCCGTGCGCAAACCGGCGGCGCGCTGGGCTTCGTTGCGCGGGTCGGCGCGGTCGTTCAACGGGCACATCACCAACGCCTGCGCACCGCTCTCGCGGGCATAGGCCGCCAACTTGATGGCCTGGGCGCGGCGCTCGTCATTCCATACATCAAACGGGTACAGCGCGTTGATCGACAGCACGGTGATGCCGTGCACCGCGCACAGTTCGCGCACGCGGCTGGCGGGGGTGCCGTCTTCAATCTCGATGCCCTTGAGGTCGTTACGGATCTCGATGGCGTCGCATTTCAGGGTCACCGCCAGCTGGATAAAGTCCGGCAGGGAAAGGCTGGGGGCGACCATGCGGTTCAGGGCAAAACGTAGAGGCGACTTCATTATTGTTGTGCTCCACACTCGAAAAAATTTACTTGGCGGTTGGCATGCTGAATTCAGGGCCCTTGGCGATGCTGTCGGGCCAGCGTTGCATCACGCTTTTGTAGCGGCTGTAGAAACGAATGCCTTCTTCACCGTAGGCGTGGTGGTCGCCGAACAGCGAGCGCTTCCAGCCACCAAACGAATGCCAGGCCATCGGCACCGGAATCGGCACGTTGATGCCGACCATGCCGACCTTGATGGTGCGGGCAAAGGCACGGGCGATGCCGCCGTCGCTGGTAAAGCACGACACGCCGTTGCCGAACTCGTGGGCGTTGATCAAGGCGACGGCGCTGGCAAAATCCGCCACGCGCACGATGCCCAGCACCGGCCCAAAAATTTCTTGCTGGTAGATGCTCATCTCGGTGGTGACGTTATCGAACAAGGTCGCGCCGACGAAGAAACCGCCCTCCGCGCCCGGCACCTTGAAGCCACGACCGTCGACAATCAGCTTCGCGCCCTGGGCCACGCCCTGGTCGATAAAACCTTCGACCTTGGCCTTGTGTTCAGCGGTGACCAACGGGCCCATCTCGCTGTCTTTCTGCAGGCCGTTGCCGACCTTCAGCTGATCGATACGCGGCAGCAGTTTTTCGATCAGCTTGTCGCCGACATCGCCCACCACCACGGCAATCGAGATCGCCATGCAGCGCTCGCCGGCCGAGCCGTAAGCCGCGCCGATCAAGGCATCAGCTGCTTGATCCAGGTCGGCGTCCGGCATCACGATCATATGGTTCTTCGCCCCGCCCAACGCCTGCACACGCTTGCCGCGCTGAGTGGCCTGCTGGTGGATGTACTCGGCAATCGGCGTGGAGCCAACAAACGAAATCGCCTCGATGTCCGGGTGCTGCAGAAGGCCGTCAACCGCGCTTTTGTCGCCCTGCACCACGTTGAACACGCCGTCAGGCAGCCCAGCTTCGGTCAGCAGGCGGGCCATCAGCAAACTGGCGGACGGGTCGCGCTCGGAGGGCTTGAGGATGAAGCAGTTACCGGTGGCCAGGGCCAGCGGGATCATCCACAGCGGCACCATCACCGGGAAGTTGAACGGGGTGATGCCGGCGCACACACCCAGTGGCTGGCGCAGGTTCCAGTTGTCGATGCCGCCGCCGATGTTGTCGCTGAAATCGGTTTTCAAAAGATTCGGCGCGCCACAGGCGTACTCGACGATTTCAATGCCGCGAGTGACTTCGCCCTTGGCGTCGGAGAACACTTTGCCGTGTTCGCGACTGATGATTTCGGCCAGCTCGTCATGGTGCTGGTCGAGCAGTTCCTTGAATTTGAACAACACCCGCGACCGGCGCAGAGACGATTGTTCGGACCACGCCGGGAAGGCTTTGAGTGCCGACGCGACGGCTTCATCGACGGTCTTCTGGCTGGCCAACCCGACGCGGGCCTGGACTTCGCCGGTGGCCGGGTTGAACACATTGCTGAAGCGCTCGCTACTGCTGTCCTGCACCTGGCCGTTGATGTAATGGCCGATTACCGGGGCGTTGCTCATTATTGTTCTCCGTCGAAAGTGCTTAAAGATCCAGCAGCCAGCTGTGCTGCGGGTCGTTATGGAAGTGCCAGGCGCGCTTGGGGCCGGCCATCACGTTCAGGTAGTAAGACTCGTAGCCATACGGCACGCTGACCGGGTGATACCCCTTGGGCACCACCACCAGGTCGCTATTTTCCACGGCCATGGCCTGGTCGATGCTGCGGTCGTCGGTGTAGACGCGCTGGAACACAAAGCCCTGGGGCGGGTTGATCTGGTGGTAATAGGTTTCTTCGAGAAAGCTCTGGTGCGGCAAGTCGTCGGTGTCGTGCTTGTGGGGCGGGTAGCTCGACGAGTGACCGGAGGGCGTGCGCACTTCCACCACCAGCAGCGAATGGGCGGGTTCGCTGTCGGGCAGGATGTCGCACACATAGCGGGTGTTGGCGCCCTTGCCGCGTACGCTGCGCTTGCATTGCTCGGGGCGGATCAGGCGGGGGGCCAGGCCGGCGTCGGTTGAGCCGGGAGCGGCGCAGACGGCGATTTGTACGTCGCTCAACGCGGTGACCTGGGCGTCGGTGCCCGGTGGCAGGTAGGCGGCAAAGGGGGATTTGTCTTCGAAGACCGAGTGGCGATCACCGAGGTTTTCCCAGTTGAAGCCTTCGCCCTGAATCGTCACCCGGCCGCTGAGCAGCACCAGGCACAGCTCTTTATCACCGGCCGTCACGGGCAGGGTTTCGCCCAGGCTCAGGCGGTAGGCGGCAAACCCCACGTATTCCAGACGCCCTTCTTCCAGGGCGACCATGGTTTGCCCGCGTTTGCTGCTTTTGACCAACAGGCTCATTGTTCAATCCTCTCGCTGAGAAGCGCGCGCAGCGTGTCGTAGCCTTTCTTCGCATAGATGTAGCTCGGCGCCACGGCTGGATCCTGTTCCGCCTCCACCACCAGCCAGCCCTTGTAATTGGCGGCCAGCAGCACGTCCAGCAATGCGGCGAAGTCGATATCACCGTCGCCGGGCACGGTGAAGGTGCCGTTGACGATGCAGTCCGGGAAGCTCCACATCTGGTTGCGCGCCAGTTGCACCACCGGCTTGCGCACGTCCTTGAAGTGCACGTGGCAGATGCGGTCGATGTGTTTGCGCAGCACCTCGATCGGTTCGCCGCCGCCCATGTAGCAGTGGCCCGAGTCGAACAGCAGACCGACTTCCGGGCCGGTGCGGCGCATCAGTTGGTCGATGTCCTCCGGGGATTCGACGTAGGCGCCCATATGGTGGTGGTACGCCAGGCGCACGCCCTGGGACAGGGTGAAGCGCGCCAGTTCGGTGAGTTTGTCGGCGTATTCCTGCCAGGCCTGTTCGCTGTGGAAACGCGGGCGTTCCATCAGGCGCACCGGTGAACCCTGGATCGAGTCGGCGACTTCGCCATACACCAACACGCTGGCGCCATTTTCGCGCAGCAGTTCCACATGGCTGGCGATGGCTTCGATTTCTTCCGCCACCGAGCGCCGGGCCAGGCGGCTGGAGTACCAGCCGGAGACCAGTGCCAGGTCATAAGGGCGCAAGACATCGCCAACGCCCTTGGCGTCCTTGGGGAATTTACCGTTGAGCTCGAAACCTTCGTAGCCGATGTCCTTGCCTTCGCTGAGGGCCGTGCTCAACGGCGTTTCGCCGCCCAGGGCCGGCAGGTCGTCGTTGCTCCAGGAGATCGGGTTGATGCCAATTCGGATAGCGGGCATGGCTGCACCTATTATTGTTTTCTAGCTTAAGGCGGGTGAGATCTGCTTTATGTGGGAGCTGGCTTGCCTGCGATGGCATCACCTCGGTGCACCTGTTGGACCGAGTCGTCTGCATCGCAGGCAAGCCAGCTCCCACATTGGATTGCATTCCAGTCAACGACCGGTGTTTAACTTCGGGCGCTGCGCCAGGCATTGATCAGCTGTTCGAATATGCCCTGGGCTTGTTGAATCAACCCCTCATCGTCAATCTCCCCCGCCAACCAGGCTCGGCTTGGCTCCTGGAAGATCGTGCGACCCACGGCGAAACCACGGCAGGTCTGGCTCTGGCTGGCTTGCTGGAAGCCATCGGCCAGGCATTCGGCGGAAGCGTTCAGGCCCAGCAGCACCACGCCCCGGCAGTAGGGATCGCGTTCCTGGATCAGTTCGTCGAGCTTTTTCCAGTCTGCGGCCGACTGCGCCTCGATCTTCCACCACGCCGGGTAGATACCCAGGTTGTACAGGCGCTTGAGGCTGCGGTAGAGCACGTCGGGATAGGTGGACGAATGGTCCTTGGGCGGCACGATTTCCAGCAGCAACTCATGCCCGCTGACCAGGGACGCTTGATACAGGGCCTTGAGTTGAGCTTCCTGTTCCAGGCGCAGCAGCGGCTCGTCGTCGGGGTGGAATTGCACCAGGCACTTGATGATTTGCTCTTGGGGCCAGGCAAGCAGGTTGCTGCCCACCGAGCGGCCGTGTTCAAAGGCCAGCGGCCGTGAGTTCTGGACTTCCACGGGGCGGGCGATCCACCAGCCGCGACCGCTGGCGGCGTTCAGCGCGTCCTGGCCGAAGCGTTGATCGGCCAGAATCCCGACGTCAGCCTCGATGCCCTGCTCCGCCAGTTTGCTTTCAACCCGTTCCACGGCCTGGATAAACAGTTGCTTGAGGGCGCTGATGCGCGTCGGGTCCTGGCCGCCTTTTTGGGCCAGTTCCACCAACTGCCAGCGATGATCGAAGGCAAACACAAACAGCTGCTTCCAGGCTTTGCGCGGCACGCTGACCCGGTGCAGGCGTTGCAACACCGCGTCCTGGTCCGGACGCGTAATCGGCACCGGGCTGTTGAACAGGTAATCGAGTTCGGCGCGGGTGGGCATCGCCGGTGCGCAGGCATGGCGCGACACCACCAGGCCGCCGCAGGCATTGGCCAGCTGGGAGCAGCGCTCGTCGCTGGCGTCTTCAAGCCAGCCACTGAGGAAGCCGGACATAAAGGCATCACCGGCGCCCAGGACGTTGAGCACTTCCACCCGTACGCCAGGGTAGATCGCGCCATCTTCAAGGCGGGCCGGGATGTCGCCGTGAATTACCGTGCAGCCCTGCGGGCCAAGCTTGACCACCAGGGTTGCGCAAGTCAGGCCACGCACCGTGCGCAGTGCAGTGAGCAAATCTTCGCTGCCACCGGCAATCAGGAATTCTTCTTCAGTGCCGACGATCAGGTCAAAACGCGGGAGGATTTTCTGCACGTGCTGGCTGACATTCTGGTCGGCCACAAACCGGGTTTCACCGTCGGCCTTACCGGCCAGGCCCCAGAGTACCGGGCGGTAGTCGATGTCGAGCACGCGTTTGACGTTGTGCTTCTCGGCGTAGTCCAGGGCCTGGACGCTGGCCTTGTACACGCCGTCGGTGGAGAAGTGAGTGCCGGTGATCAGCAGCGCCTTGCTGGAAGCGATAAACGCTTCGCTGATGTCTTCGGCGCGCAGGGCCATGTCGGCGCAGTTCTCGCGGTAGAACACCAGGGGGAAGGTTTCGCGATCCTTGAGGCCCAGCAGCACCAGGGCGGTGAGGCGTTCCGGGTCGACCTTGATGCCGCTGACATCGCAACCTTCACGGGCCAGGGACGCCAGCAGGAAACGCCCCATATGGTCGTCCCCTACCCGGCTCAACATCGCCGACTTGAGCCCCAGCCGCGCGGTGCCGAACGCGATGTTGGCGGAGGAACCGCCGAGGTACTTGGCGAAGCTTGAGACATCCTCCAGCCGTGCACCCACTTGTTGTGCGTAAAGGTCGACGCCCAGGCGTCCCAGGCAAATCAGATCCAATTGACGCCCACTGGCAAAACGAGTCTGGCCCATGCTGGCTCCTGTTATTTTTATCAGCCTGCGTGTGCCGTCGTGGTGGCGGCATACGCTCTTGGTGCAAGCAGACTAGAACGTCTGGCGACGCCAATCAATATTTATTCTATAAATATTTTTTGTGGAATATATTTTCCAATAAGCCACCATTGGCGTGCTCCAGCCACGGTGCATCGTTTCAGCTGCACCGTGGGGCGGGATGCCGAGGTATTTTTTTGCGCCTACCCTGTAGACTTGCGCACATCGACTTATTGTCTGGGGCGACTCAACGCGCCCTATAAGAACAAGCCAGAAGGATTCCCTATGTCCCAGAGCGCCCCGGAAGACGCACTCGCCAGCCCACCGCTGAACGCCGAGCGGTTGTTGCAGCTGATCACCGATGAGTACGAGAGCCTGCCGCGCCAGCTCAAGCGCATCGCCAGCTACATGAGCCAGCAGAGCGACCGGATCATGGTCGACCGCATCAGCGACATTGCCCGCGAATGCGAAGTGCACCCGTCGGCCATCGTGCGGTTTTCCCAGCGTTTCGGGTTCAGTGGCTTCAGTGAGATGCAGGCGTTGTTCCGCGAGGCCTACACCCACAAGACCACGCCGGTGCAGAACTACCAGCAGCGCATCCGCAGCATGATCGCCAACAAGTCGCAGAAAGCCAGCGGCGGCGACCTGGCGCGTGAGTGCGTGAATGCCACGCTGTCGGGGATCGAACGCCTGGGGCTGGAACTGGATGACGTGGCCTTCGACAAGGCCGTGGACCTGGTGGTGAATGCCGACAATATCTACGTGGTGGGCGTGCGCCGCTCGTTCGCCGTGGCGGATTACCTGGTGTACAACCTGCAGCACACCAACAAGCGCATTCACCTGGTGTCGGGGTTGGGCGGCAGCTACCGCGAGCAGATGCGCAGCGTACGGGCGAATGACCTGGTGATTGCCATCAGCTTTACGCCCTATGGCAAGGAAACCCAGCACTGCCTGCGGATTGCCCAGCACCATCAGGCCAAGACGTTGATTATTACCGACAGCAACCTGTCGCCCCTGGCCAAGCGGGCGAGCACGGTGTTGCTGGTGAATGAAGGCTCGTCGTTTGCGTTCAGGTCATTGAGCGCGACGCTGTGCCTGTGCCAGGCATTGTTTATTGCCGTGGCGTATCGGCTGGAATTGAAGGTCGATGAGATACATGAGCAGGTGGGATTCGACGACTGACGGCGATCATGTAGGAGCTGGCTTGCCTGCGATGGCGGTGGATCAGTGCCAGATGTACAGGCTGACACACCGTCATCGCTGGCAAGCCAGCTCCTACATTTAGCGCAGTGCCCTTCGCAACACCTTGCCCACCGTCGTCTTCGGCAACTCTTCCGTACGAAACTCCACAAACCGCGGCACCTTGTACCCCGTCAGGTATTCCCGGCAATGCGCCAGAATCTGCTCCTGGGTCAAGCTTTGGTCCTTGCGCACCACGATGATTTTCACCCGCTCGCCGGTCACGCCATCCTCAATCCCTATCGCCGCCACTTCCGCCACGCCGGGATGCAGCGCCACCACGTCTTCGATCTCGTTGGGGTACACGTTAAAACCGGAGACCAGGATCATGTCCTTCTTGCGATCCACCAGGCGGATGAAGCCCTGCTCATTCATCACCCCGATATCGCCGGTGGACAACCACCCTTCGGCATCCAGCACCTCGGCCGTTTCTGCCGGGCGCTTCCAGTAACCCTGCATCACCTGCGGCCCGCGTACTTGCAGTTCGCCCTGCTCGCCCAGCTCCGCCAGTTCACCGTCTTCACGAACAAACCGCACCCAGGTCGACGGCAGCGGCACGCCGATGCTGCCGGTGAATTCCATCTCGCGCATGCGTGAGATGTCGATGGGGCTGATGCTCACTACCGGCGAGCACTCGGTGAGGCCGTAGCCTTCGATGATCGGCAAGCCGGTGACTTCCTTCCAGCGCTTGGCCACGGCGGTGTGGGTGGCCATGCCGCCGGCAATCACCATGCGCAAATCGGAAAAGTCCCGGGCGCAGAACTCCTTGTTTTCCAGCAGGCCATTGAACAGCGTGTTCACCCCGGCAATCCCGTTGAAACGCTCCTTGCGCAGGATCATCTGCACCCGTTTCACGTCCCGCGGGTTGGCGATCAGGATGTTGCGCCCGCCCAGGCACATGAACATCAGGCAGTTCACCGTCAGGGAAAAGATGTGGTAGAGCGGCAGCAGCGTGACGTTGGTTTCCTGCTGGTTCTGGTCGAGTTGATCACCCACCCACGCCTTGGCCTGCAATAGGTTGGCGATAATATTGCGATGGCTGAGCATCACGCCCTTGGCATCGCCGGTGGTGCCGCCGGTGTATTGCAGGAAGGCCAGGTCTTCGCGATTCATCGGCACCGCGAGATGGGTCTGCCCGCGTCCCTGCTTCAGCACCTGGTTGAAGCGCACCGCCCCCGGCAGGTTGAAGCGCGGAACCTGCTTCTGCACGCTGCGCAGGATGAAGTTCATCGCCGCGCCCTTGAAGGTGCCAAGCAAATCGCCGATAGCGGCAATCACCACACGTTTGACGGTGCTGGCCGCGACCACCTTCTCTAAGGTGTGGGCGAAGTTTTCGAAGATCACAAGGGTCTCCGCTCCGCTGTCCTTGAGCAAATGCTGCAGCTCTCGGGCGGTGTACAGCGGGTTGACGTTGACCACCACGGCGCCCGCGAGGATCGTGCCCAGCAGGCAGATCGGGTATTGCAAGCAGTTGGGCATCATCAGCGCCACCCGATCGCCCTTCTTCACGCCCTGGGCTTGCAGCCACGCGGCAAAGGCGATGCCCTGCACCTCCCAGTCGGCGTAGGTCATCTCGGTGCCGATGCTGACGTAGGCCACGCGCTCGCGAAATTTGTGCAGGTGCTCCAGGAACACCTCGCGCAACGACGGGTACTCCTCGATGCCTGCATCAATGTCTGCCGGTACGCCGGGCAGGTAAGCGTTCAACCAGAGGCGTTCGGTCTGTTCCAGGCTTACAGCGTTCATGGCAGTCTCCTTGTTGTTTTTATGGTGGGAACTACTTTTCGACAATAGCGGTAATGCCCAACCCGCCCGCCGCGCAGATCGAAATCAAGCCACGCCCGCCGCCCCGCTGGTGGATGGCCTTGGCCAGTGCCGCGAGCTGCCGACCGCCAGTGGCAGCGAACGGGTGACCGCAGCCGAGGGAGCCGCCGTTGACGTTCATTTTGGCGCGGTCGATGCTGCCCAGCGGCGCGTCGAGGCCCAGGCGGTCGCGGCAGTAGTCCGGGTCTTCCCAGGCCTTGAGGGTGCACAGCACCTGGGCGGCGAAGGCTTCATGGATCTCGAAAAGATCGAAGTCGGCAAACGTCAGGCCTTCGCGCTTGAGCATGCGTGGCACGGCGTAGGCAGGGGCCATCAGCAGGCCTTCGGTGCCGTCGACGAAATTCACCGCTGCGGTTTCGCCGGTTCTCAAATAGGCCAAAACCGGCAAGCCGCGTTCGGCGGCCCATTCCTCGCTGGCCAGCAACACCACTGAGGCGCCATCGGTCAGGGGCGTGGAGTTACCGGCGGTGAGTGTGCCGTTCTGGCGGTCGTAGGCTGGGGACAGGCCGGCGAGTTTCTCCAGGCTGGTGTCGGCCCGCAGGTTGTTGTCCCGGCCCAGGCCGCGATACGGGCTGATCAAATCATCGAAGAAACCCTGCTTGTACGCCGCGTCCAGCCGCTGGTGGCTGGTGAGCGTCAGTTCGTCCTGGGCCAGGCGCTTGATCTGCCAACGCTTGGCCATTTCTTCGCAGTGTTCACCCATGGACAGGCCAGTGCGCGGCTCGCCATTGCGCGGCAGCAGCGGCTTGAAGAACATCGACGGGCGCACGCTCATCAATGCCTTCAACTTGGCGCCGTTACCCTTGGCGCGGTTGGCTGAAAGCAAGGTCCGACGCAGGGACTCGTTGATGCCGATGGGCGCATCGGACGTAGTGTCGGAACCACCGGCAATGCCCACTTCGATCTGCCCAAGGGCGATCTTGTTCGCCACCAGCAACGCGGCCTCCAGGCCGGTGCCACAGGCTTGTTGCAGGTCGTAGGCCGGGGTTTCCGGAGACAGCGTGGTGGACAACAGGCTTTCCCGGGCCAGGTTGAAATCCCGGGAATGCTTGATCACCGCACCGGCGGCAAACTCGCCCAGGCGCAGGCCGTGAAGGTTGTAGCGATCCACCAGGCCTTGCAGGGCAGCGACCAGCAAATCCTGATTACTGTCATGGGCATAGACGGTGTTGGAGCGAGCGAACGGAATACGGTTGCCGCCGATAATTGCCACGCGGCGGGTCGGGGCCGGGTTGAAGCTGTAGTCACTCATCGAGGGTTCTCATTCCAGATAAACAGCCCACGCATATGGGGTTTGTCACCGGCGAAATTGCGCACTTCAAACTCACGACGCGCGCCGGTTGGCGGGACGTTCCACAAGGCGACCTGGCCGGGCAGGAAGATCGGCAACTTGAAGTCGCAGTGGGCTTCGGCCTGCTCCAGTCCACCCGGAGGTTGCTGGGCGGCCAGTGCGCGGCCAAGGGTCCACATGCCGTGGGCGATGGCCCGGCGAAAGCCGAAGAGTTTGGCGCCGATCACCGAGGTATGAATCGGATTGAAATCCCCCGAGACCTTGGCGAAACGCCGCCCGAGGTCGGCCGGCAGCACCCAGCGTTGGGTGCGCAGCAAACCTTCCTCCTGCAACGGCAGCACGTCGTCCCACGGTTCGCCGACCGGGTCTTTTACGTCACGGCGCAGGTACAGGCTGTCGCTCTCCCACACCAGGGTGCCCGCACTGTAGGCGCGGGTGGCGATGCTCAGGGCCTGGCCCTTGGGATGGGCGACCCAGCGCTCGCAGTACACCTCCAGCCGCAGGGCCTGGCCCGCGTCCAGGCGTTGATGCTGACGGATGCGATTGGCCAAATGCACCATGCCGCTGGCCGGGTACGGGAAGCTCGGCCGGGTCAGCAGCATCAGGTGCAGCGGGAACGCCAGCACATGGGGATAGGACAGCGGCACGCCTTGCTCACGGCGAAAACCGCAGGCCCGACCGTAGGCCGCGATCCCTTGGGCAGACAGCTCAACGGCCGAACGTACCAGGCGGTCTTTCGGTAACGTCGGCGTACCTTCCACCTTGGGTTTGCGCAGGGCCAATACCCCGTCCAGCAACAGCCGCGAGCGTGATGGCGGCGGGTCGATAATCTGCGTTACATAGTCCATAGGTCAGGCTCCCAACAGGCTTTGGCCGCAGACCCGCACCACCTGGCCATTGACCCCGCCGGAAGCCGGATGCGCCAGCCAGGCGATGGTTTCTGCCACGTCGATAGGCTGCCCGCCTTGGGACATGGAATTCATCCGCCGCCCCGCTTCGCGAATCATCAGCGGGATCTTCGCGGTCATCTGGGTTTCGATAAAACCGGGAGCCACCGCATTCACGGTCACTTGCTGCGCCGCTGCTTGCGGTGCCAGGCCTTGCACCAGGCCAATCACACCGGCCTTGGACGTGGCGTAGTTGCTTTGCCCGAGGTTGCCCGCAATGCCGGAAATCGACGAGACACACACGATCCGCCCACCCGGCTTCAGGCCCTGGCTTTCCAGCAGCGCCGTGCTCAGGTGCAAAGGTGCTTCCAGGTTCACCGCCAGTACGCTGCGCCACGCGGATTCGGTCATCTTGGCGATGGTCTTGTCGCGGGTGATCCCGGCGTTGTGCACCACCACGTCGAATGCGCCGTGTTGGCTGATATGGGCTTGCAATTGCTGCGCGGCATCGGTGGCGGTGATGTCCAGCGCCAGTGCGCTGCCACCGACACTGCTGGCCGCCTGTTGCAATGATTCCTGGGCTTGGGGCACATCCACGCAGACCACCTGCGCACCGTCACGGGCCAGCACCTGGGCGATTGCCAGGCCAATGCCACGGGATGCGCCGGTGACCAGGGCGCGGCGGCCGCTGAGGGGTTTGTCCCAGTTGATTTCGGTTTGGGTGTCGACTGGTTTTTCCAGACGCACCACCTGCCCCGAGACATAGGCCGAGCGCCGCGACAGGAAGAACCGCAGGCTGCTTTCCAGTGCACCTTCGGCACCCGGGGCGACGTAGATCAACTGCACGGTGATCGCCCGGCGCAGTTCCTTGGCCAGTGAGCGCACCAGGCCTTCGAGGGCGCGTTGGGCGATAGCCTGGGGCAAATCCTTGCACAACTCCGGCGCGGTTCCCAGCACCACCACCCGGGCGTGTTGGCCCAGGCGCTTGGCGTTGGCGTGGAAGAATGCGTAGAGCTCGTCCAGTTGCTTGAGGTCGGCGATGTCGCTGGCGTCGAACACCGCGCCCTGGACCTTGACGGTGGAAGGTGCCTTGAGGGTCGCGGCGGTGGCGGGCACCGTGTCGGTGGCGCTGAAGATGCGCTGGATCTCAGCAGTCAGGCGCCCTGCCCCGGCGACGATCACCGGGTTGGCCAGGCCGTATTGGCCGCTGCGATGGCGTTGCAATGCCAGGGGTTGCGGCAGGCCCGCAGTCTGCGCCAGCCAGCGGCCCCAAGGGGAATTGACGAACGAGAGGTAGCTGTCACTCATGGATAAATTCACTCACAACACGGTCTTGCCATGGAAACCCGATCCCTGTGGGAGCTGGCTTGCCTGCGATTGCGGTGTGTCAGCCAACACATCTGGCACTGAACCAACGCTATCGCAGGCAAGCCAGCTGCCACATTGACCGTGTTCCCCCAGTTCCAATCAGTTGACCGGCGCGTTTTCGCTTTGGTTGGCGCGGCGCTTGGCGGTCGGTTTGGCGGCCTGTTCCAGCGCCTGTTGGCGCTGTTGCAAGGCTTCCAGCAAGCCGAAGTCCTGCGGGAAGTCGTCCACCTGGATCGCGTGATCGCCGTATTCCACATAGCGCGCCAGCAAGCTGTCTTCGTCGTCGCTGATCAGGTCCAGCGCCCGCGCCTTGACTCGCCACGGCGTAAACGCCACACCGGAAATCGGCATCGGTTCGATCAGGCCTTGCTTGATCGCACCCTTGAGCCGCGCCTCGATCAGTTCCACTTGCGGCAGCAGACGGAAGCCCAGTTCGCCATACGCAAGCTTGTCGATTTCCGGCCGCGGAATGTAGGAATTGCCCAGCAAGCGGTCGCGGGTTTCCCCCGGCACTTGCACCAGTTCCGCCACTTGCGCCAGCAGGCGATCCGACGGTTTGCGCAGGGGAATGCCAAACGGGAAGGTCAAGCCACGCACCACCGCCGCTGCGGCTTTCGACGGATAGTTGTCGAGCACTTCAGCCAGGGCTTCATGGGCACGCAGCAACGCGTCCTGGGCCGCCCAATGCACCAGCGGCAAATCTGCCTGAGGCCGGCCATCATCTTCAAAGCGCTTGAGCACGCAGGACAGGATGTACAGCTGGGACAGAATGTCTCCCAGCCGCCCGGTGATACTTTCCTTGCGCTTGAGGGCACCGCCCAGCACGCCCATGGAAATGTCCGAGATCAACGCCAGTACCACCGACAACCGATTGGCCTGGCGGTAGTAGGACGCCAGCGCCGGATCGGTTTTGCCGGGCACGGAAATCAACCGCCCGCCCGTCAGCGAATGCACCGCGGCACGTACGGTATTGGCCAGCACAAAGCTCAGATGGCCGAACATCGCGCTGTCGAAATCCACCAGGGCCTTGCGCCGGTCGGTGTTGCGCGCCGCTTCCATCTCGCGGAACACATAGGGATGGCAACGAATCAGGCCCTGGCCGTAGATGATCAGGCAACGGGTCATGATGTTCGCGCCTTCCACCGTGATGGCGATGGGGCTTTGCTGGTAAGCCCGGGCGAGGAAGTTGTTGGGCCCCATGCAGATGCCCTTGCCGGCCACGATGTCCATGCCGTCGTTGACGATGATCCGCGCTCGCTCAGTAACGTGGTATTTGGCGATGGCCGAGATCACCGACGGCTTTTCACCGGCATCCAGTGACGCCACCGAGACCTGGCGCACTGCGTCGCAGGCATACAGATGCCCGGCCATGCGTGCCAGGGGCGCTTGCACGCCTTCGAACTTGCCGATGGGCAGGCCGAATTGCTTGCGCATCGCCGCATAAGCGGTGGTGCCGCGTACGGCCACCTTGCCCAGGCCGACGTTGGCCGACGGCAGGGAAATCGCCCGGCCAGCCGCCAGGCATTCCATCAACATGCGCCAGCCATTGCCGACTTGTTCGCGGCCACCGATTACCCATTCCAGCGGGATAAATACATCCTTGCCGGTGGTTGGGCCGTTTTGGAACACGGCGTTGAGTGGCCAGTGACGCCGGCCGCTGTTCACGCCCGGATGGGTGGTCGGGATCAACGCACAGGTGATGCCCAGGGAGCCGGGCTGGCCGAGCAAACCGTCTGGGTCTTCGGCACGGAATGCCAGGCCGAGCACGGTGGCGATTGGGCCGAGGGTGATGTAGCGCTTGTCCCAGGTCACGCGGAAACCCAGCACTTCCTCACCTTCGTGCAGGCCCTTGCAGACGATGCCCAGGTCTGGAATTGCCCCTGCGTCAGAGCCGGCATAGGGGCTGGTCAGGGCGAAGCACGGGATGTCTTCGCCACGGGCCAGGCGTGGCAGGTAATAGTTGCGCTGGGCGTCGGTGCCGTAGTGCAGCAGCAGTTCTGCCGGGCCCAGGGAGTTGGGCACCATCACCGAAATCGCCGCCGCCGAGCAACGGGTCGAGAGCTTCATTACCACTTGCGAATGCGCATAGTGGGAGAAGCCTTTGCCGCCGTATTGCTTGGGAATGATCATGCCGAGGAAGCCGGCATCCTTGGTGTACTGCCAGCCTTCGGGGGACATGTCTTGCCAGACCTGGGTGGTTTCCCAGTCGTTGGACATGTCGCACAGGGTCTCCACTTCGTTGTCGAGGAAGGCCTGTTCTTCAGCGCTGAGGCTGGCCGGTGCGGCTTGCAGCAGGCGCTCCCAGCGCGGTTTGCCGCTGAACAGCTCGGCGTCCCACCACACGGTGCCGGATTCGATGGCAGCGCGCTCGGTGTCGGACATCGCCGGCATGATGCTGCGGAAAAGGCCCAGGGCCTTGCTGGTCAACAGCGCGCGGCGCAGGGGTTTGATCGTCAGTAGCAACGCGGGCAATACCACCAGCACCGCCACCACGCTGGCGCCGAAACTGGCCACCACGCTGAACAGGTAACCGACCGCCAGCCAGACCAGGCCGGCACCCAGCCAGAAGGTGGCAGCGGCTTGTCGATACGCCAGGGCAATCGCTGCTGCGAGTCCCGCCAATAACCAGATAACCATGGGATACCTCTACTCGATTCAGGGTACGGCCAGCGCCCAAACAGATCGGAATGACCTGTGACGTAAAGCCACACTACAAACTTGAAAAGATAAATTCAAATTTTGTTTTGAAATTTTTATTTAATGCTTGGACGAAAAAATAGCGGCTGAACAAAGTCAGCCTTGCAGGTTATGCGCAGGGAATCGAAATCGGACGACAGCGTGGAGCCGGGCACCAAACGGCAATGGCTGCCCTACTCCACGACTGCCCTCGACAACCTTAGAACTTATAGGTTGCCGACAAGCTGACCACATCACCCGAGGATTCAGCCTCGCCGTCCAACTGTGCCCCACCGAGACGATCAACGTTCTTGGTTTTCAGGTTGACCTTCTGCACGAACTGGTGGGAGTACGCAGCATCCACCGACAGGCCAGGAACCGCCTTGATGTCATAACCGGCACCAAAGGCCAGGAAGTAACGGTCACCGTCCGGAATTCGCGGGTCACGGGTGGAGTTGCGGGTAGGCGTCTGGTCGTAAGCCACACCGGCGCGCAGGGTGAGTTCGTCAGTGGCTTTGTAGTCGCCGCCAATCGAGGTCATCCAGGCGTTTTTGTAGTTGTAGGGTATGGCAACAATGGTGGTGCCTTGGGACTTGAGCGTCAGGTCCTGGAAGGAAGACCATTCAGTCCAGGTGGCACTCACCCCCAACGTCCAGCGGTCGTTGAACTGGTGAACCCAGTCAATCGACGCGGTCGCCGGGATATCCAGTTGGGTACTGGCGTGGGCACCGTCCGGGAACAGCTTGAGACCCGGGTAGGCGATTTCAACCAGGGTTTCGCCGTTTGGACCGATCGGATTGGTCATCGCGTTACGGCCGATGGCATCGGTGTAGATATTGTATTTGCCGGTCATCTTGTTTTTGATCTTGGCGTGATAGTTCAAGCCAAGTGTGTCTTGCAGCGTCGGCTTCCAAACCACGCCACCAAACCAGCCCACAGAGATGTTATCGACTTTCACACGCATCAGGGAATGCCCCAGCCCCGTGGGGAAACCCGAGCCTCCCAGCCCAGGAGAAACATCCGCAGCGGCCAGCAAATCAATGTTCTGGCTGACGAACCCTTGACTGCGCTGGACGATGGCACCACCACCGACCGAGAACTGATCATTCACCTTGAACGACAGGGAGCCGGTCAGACCAATGGTCTCGATTTTGGTATCGACCGCGAAATCCCGCAGTTTTGAATCTTCGTTCCAGGTGGTTTTCATACCCTGCGGTACGACTTGGCTGAGACCAAAGGCGAAACGGTCGCCCATGGGAATCACCAGAAAGCCGGTTGGCAGCCAAGCAGTGAAGCCGCCTTGCCCGCCATTATTATTGTTAAGGGCCGGGTCGCCTGTATTGCCCAGGTCATCCAGTACGGGCGTATTGGTCACCGGGTTGCCCGCGTAGTCATAGGCCTGGCCGCTGTATTTGATCTTGACCCGAGCGTAGTCAACGGTCTGTTGCGCGATGGTTGAATCGATAAAGGCCATGGCTGCCGGGTTGTTGTACGCGGCACTGGGGTCATTTTTGAACAGTGAACCGCCACCAAACGCACGACCCCATCCAGGCGCGCCGTAGGTCGGTGTGGAGAACCCACCCGCCTGGACTTGCCCCGCGGTCATCAAGCCCCCCAACAGGGCCAGTCCCAGTAACGTGTGAGCGTGTTGTTTCTTATTGTTCATGCGGCACTCCTTATTATTATTTACACCCGGCCCCTGCCGGTGGGTCGTATAACCACAGAACGTCTTTCAAAGAACGCCTGTCCTGGAACGGTGTATCGGTATTCAGGGATTGCGGGTGAGCGAACCGGTCAGCGTGGCGTTCAACGACACCAGGGTGCAGTGGCCATTCATGGCTTGACGGGTTGCGCTCAACACGTGGGTCCTGTTCTCCCCGACGGACTCAGACCACAGGTCATCGGGGCGTGAAATTATCCAACCGGCTCCACCGGTGGTTTCCCCAACCGGTGCCTCACACGAGGCACCGGTCTTTGAACGGGGTGATCAGCCCTTTACGGAGTCGCGCTTACGGGTTAACGGTCAGCGTTGGGGCAACAACACTCAGCGAAACCACGGTGCAGTTGCCGGTCAGCGCCTGATTGGCTGCCGACAGCGTTTTGGTGCCTGGCGTCCAGGTCACAGCGATGGTGGTTGGGCCGCAGTTGGTGGCCGGGATCGAGGTGATCTTGTAGCCGACGTTGGTGACGCTACCGGTGGTACCCGTTGCAGCCGTCAGTACCCAAGGCAGGTTGGTCAGCGTTGGCAGGCCACACAGACCGCCACCGGTCAGGGATGCACCGTTGATCGAGGCCACGCCACCGCTAACGTTGCCGGTAAAGGTGATGCCGCAGGTCACGGCGGCACCGAAGGACGAAGGCGACTTCACTACGATAGTGCCGGCGTTAGTCGAGAACGGACCATCCGGAGAGATCGAAGCCGCACTGGCCATGGAAGCTGCGCCGAAGCACATTGCGAAAGAAGTTGCACAAACGAGGGTTTTCAAGCTTTTCATTGTTTTTCCTCACATGTTATGGCGAGTCGTTTCGCCAGGGGTAATGGCCATGATCGAGAGGTCACGGTGAATCTGCAGAACTTCCCTTTCCAGCCAAATTTCAATTCAATTACCGCTACAAATTCGGGGGGGTGTTATTCAACAACTTTGAAAGTCGGGGGCATCTTGATCGACACCGTTTTAATCGTGCAGTCCTCGCCAATAGGCACATTGGCAGCTTCTAACTTGCCGGTGGCGTTGTCCCAAGTGCCATCTGCGGTAGAGGGTCCGCATTTACCGCCCAAGCCAAAGGCATGCACATCCACGGCGATCTTCGACATCGAGCCACTCTTGGTATCTTTCGCCACCAATACCCACGGCAAGTTGATCGCTTCCACCCGGCTGCACTTGAGGCCGCCGTCGAACTCGACTTTATCGACGTTCACCGACGAGCCATCCGCCGCCACCTTGCCGGCGACCTTGATGGTGCAGTCCGCGCTGATCAGCGCGCCCTTGGAAAAGCTGATGGGGCCCTGAGCAGTAAACGCGCTGCCGGCGGGTTCGATACGGGCGGCCTGGGCCTGGTGGTAAACGATCAGGCCCAGGGCGGCCAATACAATGTGCGTGGTGAACTTGGCAGGATTTTGCATGGTGTACGTCCTTCCCTTAATTTTATTTTTGTTCGGGTCAAACAACTTTCTTGCAACTAAGCCGTACTCGAAACCGGTAAAGCCTGGGCGATGAAAACCTGCGCGATACACAGATCCCGAGTACGTCCTACGACTGACTGCTTTACGTTAGAAGGGTTTGGTGGTGTTGCTGTACTTCTCCATGTACTTCAAACGCTGTGAAGGTTGAAGATTGGTCAGGGTAATATCCCCGGCATAATGATTAAGGACTCGGTGGTCCATGCGTCGTCGCCACAAGTACGGCACGTAAGCCCAGACAATCATGCTGGCATAGCCGTATGGCAGTTGCGGCGATTCATCAAAGTGACGCAGGGATTGATAACTTCTGGTTGGATTGGCGTGATGGTCGGAGTGCCGCTGCAGTTGGAACAGAAAGATATTGGTCACAATCCGATTGCTGTTCCAAGAATGCCGGGGCGAGCAGCGTTCATAACGCCCGTTCGGCAACTTCTGGCGCTTCAGGCCGTAGTGTTCAACGTAGTTCACCACTTCCAGCAGCGAGAAGCCGTAGATGCCCTGGATGATCAGGAACGGAATCACTGCCGCACCCAGCCAGGCGATCATCGCGCCCCACAACACCACGCTGTACATCCAGGCGCTGAGTACGCCGTTTTTCCAGTGCCAGGCCGGCAGGCCGAGTTTGCGCAGGCGTTCACGTTCCAGGTTCCATGCCGAGTGGGCGCTGAACCATACCGAGCGTGGCAGGAAGGCCCAGAAGCTTTCCCCCAACCGCGAACTGGCCGGATCTTCCGGGGTGGCAACGCGTACGTGGTGGCCACGGTTGTGTTCGGTATAGAAGTGCCCGTAGAAGGTCGGTGCCAGGGTGATCTTGGCCAGGATGACTTCCAGCAGGCGCGGTTTGTGCCCCAGCTCATGGGCGGTGTTGATGGCGATGCCGGTGGCGGCGCCAGTGGACATCGCCATGCCCAGGTAGGTGAACCAGCTGATTTCGCCGTGCAGTTGGGTGCGGGCCGTGATGTATGCGGCAGTTTTAGCCAGCCAGCTCGACGGTTCCAGCGCCGCGGTGGCTTGTAGCAGACCGCCGCTGATGATCCAGTCGATCCCGCCTGCCGCCAGCCACCCGGTGACCAGCACCGAGGCGATGACAAACAATACGCCGGTGTAGACGATCCAGCGGTAGTAGCTTTGGGATTCGAGGTTGCTGACGGCGGATTCCGGCGGGTTGCTGACGTCTTCACCCAGCAGGCCGTCGATCAATGGGATCAGGCCGAAGATCACCAGTACGCCAACCCACCACAGTTGTTGCACACCGGTGGTGATTGCCAGGGCGCCTGAGAGCAAAGGGGTTGCCAGGGGCATGATGCCGAGCCACCACAGGTGGCGCTTGGCGTCGGTCCAGACGTTCGGGGCAGCCAGGGTCTGATTCATGGCAACCTCCGTACGAGGCAGGTGGGCAGGGAGCAAAAATCAACACTAAACAGGTACACGGAGCGATGACTGCTCCGAGAATTCAACCATGCGATAAAAGGCGTTTTTTTCATTATTTTATTCGCTCTTAGGCATTTCAAAAATTATTTCAAATTAGACATTGAAATATTTTTTTAAATAAATAGCGCGGAATCGTTAGGTCGTCAACTAAATTCTTGAACCCTTATGAACGTGACCGGGCAGTCTCTTTTTCAGCCGATTGGTCAGGTGTCTAGGGCAAGCATTGACGGGGTCGAACCGCGAGTTCAGTCGCACAATTATTTACTCACCACGGCAAACGACGGATGCAACACCGTGGCGCTTTCCGGGGGCCGGACACGCTTGGCCACCTGCTCGACCACCGCCGCCACACGCTCTGTAGCGGTGATCGGCAGCATATGCCCACGCCCTTCCACCAACTGCAGCTTCAGGCCCGGCACCAGGCTGGCCAGGGCCTGGCCGTGTTTGCGGAAGTTCAGCACCTTGTCTTGCGCGCCATAGATCAGCCCGATGGGCAGCGTCAGTCGCGGGTAGCGCTTGACCATGTCCGGCAGGAACTCGTTGACCAGGTTGATCTCGGTGGAGGCCGCATAGAAGTTGTCGGGGCGCATGCCCAGCAAGCCGCCGCCGCGAGTGGCGAAGTCTTCCGGGGCGGGGTCGGGGGCGAACACGCCTTTGACCACCGAGCCTTTGGTCAGCAGGCCGATGGGCATGGTTAGGGTGTGCGACATGAAGCGTCGCAGCCATCCCGGACGTATCGCCAACGACATAAACACCAGCGGCAGCAAGCGCTGGGGATGGGTGAGCGGCGCCACCAGGATCAATCCGGACACCGCGTGGGGATGGTCCAGCGCCAGGGCCAGGGAAATCGCCCCGCCAAGGGAATGCCCCAGCACCAGCGGTTTATCCAGGTCCAGGGTCTTGATAAAGCTGGCGACTTGCCGGGCCTGGCCGGGCAGGTCGGCGGCCGTCCCGGCACGCCGGGTGGAATAGCCCGAACCCGGACGATCCAGGGTGATCACCCGAAAGTGCTCACGTAACTGGGCAGACAAGGCATACGTCAGGTTGCGACTGCTGCCCATCAGCCCGTGGATCATCACCAACGGCGGGCCCTTGCCCTCGTCTACATAATGAAAGCGCTCGCCATTGATCTCCAGAAAGCGCCCGTTGATCGGAACAGCGGCTTCTATACGCCGTGTCATCCGGGCACTGAAGCCCCACAACACTACGCTTAACCCTACAAACACACCCGCAGCGACAACCCACTCGACAGCCATAGCTCGGTCCTCTGCATCCCTGCGTTGCTGGCGGCCCGACCGGTATTGGTCAAGACCTCAGCCATCGTCCACACCCTGGACCTAACTGCGTGCGTAAAAGCCCTCGTCCGTCGGATAAGTCGCACTTGAGGAACTGGGTCGTAGCCTAGACGAAATTTTCAGGTAGATTATTTAAAATCTTTTTTAAAATAATAAATTCAATTTTTCTTTGCAATGGTGTTCTATCTAAAAGCCAAAACAAAAACAAGGAGCACATCCGATGTCGAAACCCGTAAGGCGCCACTGGCCCACGAGGGACAACCTATGAATGCCCATGACACCGTCGACATCGCCATCATCGGTTCCGGATTTGCCGGGCTGTGCATGGCGATCAAACTCAAGGAAGCCGGGTTCAACGACTTCTTTATTGCAGAGCAGGCCGATGCCCTCGGCGGCACCTGGCGGGACAACCACTACCCTGGCTGCGCCTGCGACGTGCAATCCCATGTCTATTCGTTTTCCTTTGCACCCAACCCGGACTGGACGCGGCAATTCGCGCCCCAGGCGGAGATCCGCGCCTACCTGGAACAGTGCGCCCGACGCTTCGAGCTGGTGCCGTTCCTGCGCTTTGGCATGGGGCTGGAGAAGGCAGTGTTTGATGAGGCGCAACAGCGCTGGAGCCTGAGTTTCAGCAATGGCCGCCAGGTCAGCGCGCGGGTGCTGGTGTCCGGGATGGGTGGCTTGTCGCGCCCGGCGCTGCCGGACATTCCCGGCCTGGACAGCTTCAAGGGCAAGCGCTTCCACTCCCAGCAGTGGGACCACGAGTATTCGTTGAAGGGCAAACGCGTGGCGGTGATCGGCACCGGCGCCAGTGCCATTCAGTTCGTGCCGCAGATTGCGCCGCAGGTGGCCCATCTGGACCTGTTCCAGCGCACCCCGCCATGGATCATGCCCAAACCCGACCGGCCGATTTCACGCGTCGAGCGCTGGGCCTTCAAGCATCTGCCCTTCACTCAGCGCCTGGTGCGCGGTGCGTACTATTGGGCGCTGGAAGGCCGCGTCGTGGGTTTTGCCCTGCACCCGCGCCTGATGAAAATGGTGCAGAAAATCGCGGTGCGCCACCTGCACAAACAAGTGGCCCGCCCTTCCCTGCGCAAGACCCTGACGCCGGACTACACCATCGGCTGCAAGCGCGTGCTGATCTCCAACGACTACTACCCGGCACTGTCGCGCAGCAATGTGCAGGTGGTGACCGACAACGTGCTGCGCATCGAGGCCGACGGGGTGATCACCGCCGACGGCATCAAGCACCCGGCCGATTGCATCATCTTCGGCACCGGCTTCCAGGCCACCGATCCCCTGCCCCGGGACTGCATCATCGGCCGCCACGGCATCGACCTGATGGACACCTGGCAAGACGGCGCCCACGCGTACCTGGGTACCACAGTGCCGGGCTACCCGAACCTGTTCCTGATCGTCGGCCCCAACACCGGGCTGGGGCATAACTCGATGATTTTGATGATCGAGGCCCAAGTCACCTACATCCTCGATGCCTTGCGCCAAATGCAGCGCCATCGCATCGCCACGGTGGACGTCAAGCCCGTGGTCGAACTCGCGTACAACGCCAGGCTGCAGGACCGACTCAAAGGCACCATCTGGACCACCGGCGGCTGCAAGAGCTGGTACCTCGACCCGCGCACCGGCAAGAACACCACGCTGTGGCCCGGCTCCACCTGGCGTTTCAAGCAGGTCACCCGGCATTTCGCCCTCAAGGACTATGTCGCCAGCCTGGTGCCGGTGCCGTCCACCCCGCGCCCGGCCGCAAATCCCCACCCCACAGCAGAAGGGAGCCTGTCATGAAGTCATTCAACGGCCGCGTGGCAGCCATCACCGGCGCGGCGTCAGGCATGGGCCGCGCGTTGGCCCTGGCATTGGCGCGTGAAGGCTGCCACCTGGCGCTGGCGGATAAAAACAGCCAGGGCCTGGAGCAGACCGTCGCGCTGATCAAGGCCCAGGTGCTTGCGCCAGTGCTGGTGACCTCGCAGGTGCTGGACGTTTCCGACCGCCAGGCGGTGGAGGACTGGGCGGCCCGCTGCGCCGCGGAACATGGCCAGATCAATATGATCTTCAACAACGCGGGCGTCGCGCTGTCCAGCACTGTCGAAGGCGTGGATTACACCGACCTGGAGTGGATCGTCGGGATCAACTTCTGGGGCGTGGTCTACGGCACCAAGGCCTTCTTGCCTTACCTCAAGGCCAGCGGCGACGGCCATGTGATCAACACCTCCAGCGTATTCGGCCTGTTCGCCCAGCCGGGCATGAGCGGCTACAACGCCACCAAGTTCGCCGTGCGCGGCTTTACCGAATCCTTGCGCCAGGAACTCGACCTGCAAAAAAGCGGGGTCTCGGCCACTTGCGTGCACCCCGGCGGGATCCGCACCGACATCTGCCGCAGCAGCCGGATCGACGCCAACATGACCGGCTTTCTGATCCACAGCGAACAGCAGGCCCGAGCCGACTTCGAAAAGCTGTTCATCACCGACGCCGACCAGGCCGCCAAAGTGATCCTGAACGGTGTACGCAAAAACAAACGCCGCGTGCTGATCGGCCGCGACGCCTACTTCCTGGACCTGCTCGCCCGCTGCCTGCCGGCCGCCTATCAAGCGCTGGTGGTGTTTGCCAGCAAACGCATGGCGCCGAAACAACGCAGTGCGCCCTCGCCCGTCCTTGAAACCAACGAAGAGCACCGTCTCTGAACTGGAGTACCGACCATGCTGCCGATTCGCCGCGACCTCCGTTTTGCCCTGCCGGCCGAACGCATCAAGAACTGGCATGAACAAGGCCCGTTCATCACGCACTTTTTCAACGCGCTGTCGTTGCTGTTTCCACAGGGCGAACTGTTCTTCATGGACAGCGTGCGCCACTATCGCCAGCGCATCGAAGACCCGGAACTGAAGAAGGAAATCCAGGGGTTCATCGGCCAGGAAGCCATGCACAGCCGCGAGCACGTGGCCTATAACGACCTGCTGCAAGCCGCCGGGCTGCCCGCGCATACTCTGGATCGCCGGCTGAAGATAATCCTCGACGCGCAAAAGAAATACATGCCCGCCTCGTTCAACCTGGCGGTGACCATTGCCCTGGAGCATTACACCGCGATGCTCGCGGAAATCCTCCTCAGCGACCCGTCGCGGTTCGGTGATTCGGTCAAGGGTTATCAGCAGATGTGGTACTGGCATGCCCTGGAAGAAACCGAGCACAAGGCGGTGGCCTTTGATGTGTGGAACAGCGTGATCAAGCCAGGGCCCCTGCGTTATTTGCTACGCACCGGCACCATGCTGACCACCACGCTGCTGTTCTGGGTGGTGGTCTTTGATTTCCATCTGCGCCTGCTGTTTGCCGACCGGCGTTCAGGCGGGCATTTGAAGGGCTTCTGGCGGATGCTCAAGTTTCTCTACGGGCCCAAGGGTGTGTTCCCGCGTATGGCATTGCCCTGGTTGCATTACTTCAAGCCCGGGTTTCATCCCTGGGACCACGACAACCGGGCGCGCCTGGCGGGCATTGACCAATTGGTGGAAGAGATCGAGCAGACCCATAAAAGTTATGGGCCCGCCTGAGTCCGCTTAACGCTGGGTCGGGATACGAATGTCGCCATCCCGGCACTGGCTTTTGACGCTGCGCGGGCAGCCGGCAAACGCCAGGTCCTTGGTCAGGCACACTCGCACTTCGGTCAACACTGCGCCCTTGCAAATCACTGCAAGGCCGTGGTTGCCCATGGCCGGGTTGCTCTCGCGAAACAGCGCTTCAATGTCCCGCGCAGCGAGGCCGCTGGGGACATTGAAGGGTTCCAGCTGCGGCGGGATCTTGACCACGCCCAGTGCCGCGTCGGTCTTGTCCAGATAGGCTGATGCCTCAAGCCCGCTGCAGGTGCCGTGCTTGGCCCATTCGTGCTTGAGCAGCTTGGGCGAGGGGAACAACGTCTTGCCCCGGGCATAGTCGGCATCCGACAACCGCGACTGCGGCGCACAGGACGCCGGCCAGCCACCCTTCGCGTATTGCGGCCACAGCCCATGCAGCACAAACCCGTAGCCCTTGCCCGAACATTGCTGGTCGTCCGGGTGCGTCAGGCAGAAGGTCGGCGACCAGGACAACGACAGCACGTAAAAATCAAACTCCCCGGCCTGCCCTTGGGCCCGGGGCGCTGCCGTCGCGGCACTTGCCAGTACCCACCACAACACAATCCAGGCTGCTTTGATTTTCATCCGTTCATTCCTTAAAAACAGAAAATTGAAGCACTGCTAGACCGCCAGGTTGGGGTTACGTTGTAGCACCCGGTCCATGACCCGATCGGTCTTCAACGCCTCGATCGCCAGCGCCGGGTGTTTGCTCTCACCGCGAATATGCGCGTTCATTCCCAGCACGTGATGCCACTGGATATTCGCATGATTGGGCACCTCCAGCGCTTCGCTGGTCTCGCCCTCAAGCCGCAACGGCGCCTCATCGAACACCGAGAACGTGATGCGACCCTTGCTGCCGATCATCTCCACCAAGTCCTCGCGACGGTCCGCGACAAAGTTCCAGCAGCCCATGCCCAACGCGCCCGAGGCGAAGGTCCAGCAGGCGGTGACGGCATCTTCGGCGGCATAACGCCCGGCCTGGCGCGCGGTAAACCCGGCCACATCGACGATATCCCCGACCAGGTACTGGAACAGGTCAAAACCATGGCTGGCCAGGTCGGCAAAATACCCGCCGCCGGCAATCAGCGGGTCGGTGCGCCAGTTGGCACTGCTGGCATCGTCTTCAGACGGCGGCTTGCACAAGGTCCAGGTCAGATGGCGCAACTCGCCGATGCGCCCGTCCTGCAACCAGTCCCGCACCTGCTGGAAGCGCGGCAGGGAACGCCGGTAATAGGAGACAAACAGGTGCAGCCCGGCCTGCTCGAAGGTGCGTTGCATCAGCGCGCTTTGCTCGGCATTCAGCGACATCGGTTTTTCGACGCAGCAATGTTTGCCTGCGGCGGCCACCATCAGGCTGTATTCGAGGTGACTGTCGGGCGGCGTGGCGATGTAGACCGCGTCCACTTCCGGGTCGTCAATCAGCGCCTGGGCGTCGGTGTAGAACCGGGCAATGCCATGGCGTGCCGCATAATCGCGCACGGCTTCCTCGCGGCGCCCCATCACGGCCACCAGCGCCGAACCTGGCGCTTTGTAGAAGGCGGGTCCACTCTTGAGTTCAGTGACACTGCCACAGCCGATCATGCCCCAGCGTACGGTGTTCATCTGCGTCTCCTTCAGGTGAGGTTTTTTCGATGGGGCAGTATCGGTGTTTTCCGGCCCCCTCTCCAGCCTGCCGGATAAAGACTGAGCATGACAATTGCATTACACTTTTATGACAATCATCTCACTGCGGGGGCACAGACGATGAAAATAAGGGCCACGGTGATTTGCGAGCACGACGGGCACATCCTGTTCGTGCGTAAAGCCCGATCGAAATGGGCACTGCCCGGCGGCAAGGTCGAGCGCGACGAGCGGCCAGTGGGCGCGGCCGCGCGGGAACTGGAAGAGGAAACCGGGCTGAACGTCGACGGTTTGCTGTTGTTACAGGAACTGAAGGCCAGCGACACGCTGCACCACGTGTTCGAGGCGTCGGTGGTGAATATCGACGAAGCCCGGCCGCTGAGTGAAATCAAGGAATGCCAGTGGCATCCCTTCACCCAGATGAAAGACCTGGACACCACCCAGGCCACCCAGCAAATCGTCAAATCTTTCCTGCGCCGCCTCTAGTCGGGAACGAACGGCAGCGCCCGCTTGTGAGCGGTCTTGAAGTAGGCGTTCTCGACAATCGTCCTCACCCGCTCACTCACCGCCTCACCCATCAGATAGCTGTCAATCTCGTCATAGCTGCAGCCATAGGCCAGCTCATCCAGCTTGCCCGGGGCCAGCTCTTCCAGGTCGGCGGTCGGCGCTTTCGTTACCAAGTGCGGTGGCCCGCCGAGGGCGCCGGCCAGCAGGCGCACCTGGGTCTTGGTCAGGCCGGACAGCGGTGCCAGGTCGCAGGCGCCGTCACCGAACTTGGTAAAAAAACCCATCAACGCCTCTGCGCCGTGGTCGGTGCCCACCACCAGGCCGTTATACAAATTCGCCACGGCGTACTGCGCCATCATCCGCGCCCGGGCCTTGACGTTGCCCTTGATAAAGTCGATGCGTTCAGCACTGGCCTGCCCGGCAGACAGGCTGCCCATCAGCCCGTCGACGCAGGCGGCAATGTTCAGCGTCTCGATCTGGTCCGGCGCGATAAAGTCCAGGGAGGCCTGGGCGTCGCGTTCGTCTGCCTGGGTTTTATAGGGCAGGCGCATCGCGATAAACCGCGCCTCGTAGTCCTCGTTGCGCAGTTGCTCCGCCGCCAGTTGGCACAGGCGCCCGGCGGTGAGTGAGTCGACGCCGCCGCTGATGCCCAGCACCAACGCGTGGCAGCCGGACTGGCGCAATGTGCGCTTGATGAAGTCGATACGCCGCTGTAGCTCAGCGCCTTCGCCGCCCTTGCCGAGCAGCCGGTTGATATTCAGTGCTTGTGCGATACGTGCCTGATTGTGCATGTCACACCCCCAATTGCGGATTGACGTTGCTGACGTTGAACACCTGCGCCGCGTACTGCAGGAACGAGGCGTCTTCGCAGACGTTCTTGATCGGGTCATCGGAGAATTTCACCACCGGCTCGCCATGCACCCGCACCAGTTTCATCACGATGCTCAGCGGTTCTACGCCGTCCACATCGCAGGCCAGGCTGGTGCCCATGCCGAAGCCGAATTTGGCCTTGCCCCGCACGTGCCGCAGGATCGGCAGGCATTTTTCGAAGTTCAGACCGTCGGAGAACATCAGGTCCTTGGTCATCGGGTCGATGCCCAGTGCCTTGTAGCGGGCCAGGACCTTGTCGGCCCACACGATGGGGTCACCGGAGTCCTGGCGTAAACCGTCGTACAGCTTGGCGAAGTACAGGTCGAAATCCTTGAGGAAAAAGTCGGTGCTGATGCAGTCGGTCAGGGCGATGCCCAACCGGCCACGGTATTCGCGCACCCAGTTTTCCAGCGCCGCGTTCTGGCTTTCCCGCAGCCGGCCCAGTTGCTGGTGCACCATCAGCCATTGGTGAGCCATGGTGCCGATCAGCGGCAAGTCGAATTCGTAGGCCAGGTGCGCGTTGCTGGTGCCGATGAACTGGCCGGGAAAGTCACGGCGCATGATGTCGACCACTTCGCGCTGCGCCTTGAACGACAGCCGGCGGCGGGTGGAGAAGTCCGAGACGCGCAGGTCGGCCAGTTCGTCGCGGGTGAGGTTTTTCTCCAGCCAGTCGAACTTCTGATAAAGCTTGCGGGTGATGTCTTCGAGGGTCACGTCGGGGTATTTGTCGCGGTTGCGCAGCTCGCTGACCAGGGCCAATACCGGCTGTTCGAACATGATGCAGTGCAGCATCGGGCCAACCACGCGGATGTTCAGTTGACCGTCGACTTCACTGACGTGGATGTAGCGCAGGTTGAAGCGGAACAGGCCCAGGAAACGCTCGAAATCCGGGGTCAGGTACTCACGGCGCTGGTTGAACAGAAAGCGCAGTTCGCCTTCGCGCATGTTGAGGCCGGCGAGTTTTTCCAGCTCGGCCCGCAGCTCGGGAATCAGGTGCCCGAGTTTCTCTTTGGAGCGGACGATGAACTGGTATTCCACATCGACATTCGGGTGCTGGTGCAGCACGGCCTGCATCATGGTGAAGGTGTAGTAGTCAGTGTCCAGCAAGCCCTGGATCACACTGTTTTCGTAGTCGTATGCACTTTCCATGAGGTACTCCTTAACGCGCGGCCATCGCGGCCAGTTCTTCCCGATTGCGGGTAATCACAACACCGACTTGTTGCAGATGGTTGACCGCCTGCACGCCGCCCTCCTCGCTGATGCCACGGCACGCCGGCAGGTGCAGGATCACTTCGAAGCCGGCCTTGAGCAGTTGCAAGGCGGTGGTCTTGACGCAGTAATCCAGGGCCAGGCCGCCGACGATCACCCGCTGGACGCCCTGGGCATTGAGGTATTCGATGACGCCGGTGGAGAGTTTGTCGTGGAGGTCGTGGTAGCAGGCGCCGTAGGGGTGCAGGTCGGGCTCGACGCCTTTCCAGATGAAGTAGTCGTAGTCATAGGGCGTGGGCAGTTCGTCCAGCAAGGTGAAGCCCTCGGTGCCCGGTACGCAGTGGGCGACCCAGGTGACGTCGGCATGCGCCAGCCCGGTGGGTTGCAGCATCTCGCTGTGGTGTTGCACCACCCAGGGCGCGTGCGGGGTGTGGGCATCCTTGCTGCCGACACGGCGACCGGCGAGGCTGGCCATGTAATTGAGCTCGGCGCCGATCTCGTCACCGCCGGCGACCGGCAATTCATTGGGGCACAGTGGCGTGAAGCTCTTCTGGGCGTCGACGTCGAATGAGGCGATAGCGTTTTTAGAGACGGTCATGTGCGTGTTCTCCTGTGGCCCGGACACAAAAGTACACGTCATGTACTTTCATAGCAAGAAACATTTAAATACCTATGCTGGATCGAGTACACGACATCGCCGTTTGATCCGTTAGACTGTGCCCTACCGCTGCCCACAGGACCCGACATGCCAGACCACGCCCCAACCCTTAGCGCTTACCTGCACACCGTCGACTTGTGCGTGCTGTTCTATTGCCGTGCCTCCGGGGAGTTGAAGATCTTGCTCAACCAGCGCGAAGCCGAGCCCTTCGCCGGGCACTGGGCGTTACCGGGCGTGGTAGTGAATGGCGGCGTGCAAGATCTGAGCCTTCAGGATGCCGTGGAGCGCTTGCGGGCCAGTGACAAAGTCGGACTGGCGCTGGCCTGGTATGAGCAAGTGGGGACGGTGGGCGATGCGTTTCGCGATCCGCGGTGCTGGTCGTCGTCAACCTATTACCTGGCGATTGTGGCTGACGAGGTGACGCTGGCTGGGCATCAGCGGTGGTTCTCGCTGGATGCGGTGGCCGCTGGCGCGGTCAAGTTGCCGTTCGATCACAACGGGATTGTGGCGGCGGTACAGGAAAGGCTGTTTTCCAAGTCGCTGTACAGCAGCTTGCCGTTGATGTTTTTGGGCAATGAGTTCAGTGCACCGGAAGCGACCACGATCTTTTCGCTGGTGCTGGCGCGGCCGGTGCTGAAGACCAGTATTCGCCAGCGGTTGCTGAAGTTGACTGAGGCCGGCTTTTTGCGGGAGACGGGGCGCAAGAAGCATGGCGAGGGCGGACGGCCGCAGGCGACAGTGGAGAACCTGAAGCCTGGGGCGGTGTACTTTTTTGATCGCAGCTTTGCCGAATAAGACCAAGCACCCTTCCCTGGGCAATGCAGATCCACTGTGGGAGCGGGCTTGCTCGCGAATGCGGAGTGTCAGTCGCCGGATAGGTTGACTGATACACCGCTTTCGCGAGCAAGCCCGCTCCCACATTTTTTGATCTGCGGTGGTTCAAGGAGATGCGCCCTGCTCAATTCATCCAGTTGCCGCCGTCGACGTTATAGGTCTGTGCCACCACATAGTCGGCATCTTTCGAGGCCAGAAAAACCGCCATCCCGGTCAAATCCTCCGCCGTGCCCATCCGCCCAAACGGCACCTCGGCCCCCACGCGTTTTTTCTTCTCGCCCAGCGGCAGCCCTTCGTGTTTGGCAAACATCGCGTCCACCCCGTCCCAATGCTCACCATCCACCACACCCGGCGCGATGGCGTTCACGTTGATCCCCTGCTTGATCAAGTTCAGCCCCGCCGACTGCGTGAGGCTGATCACCGCCGCCTTGGTCGCGCAGTACACCGCCACCAACGCTTCACCCCGACGCCCGGCCTGGCTGGCCATGTTGATGATCTTGCCGCCATGGCCCTGTTTGATCATCTGCCTGGCCGCCGCTTGCAAGGTAAACAGCGTACCGGCGACGTTGATCGAGAACAGCCGGTCGAAGCTGTCGCGGGTGATATCGGTGATGGGGGCCAAGTCGAACAAGGCGGCGTTGTTGATCAGGATGTCGAGCTTGCCGGCCTGCGCCACCACGGCGGCGATCGCGGCGTCAATGGACGCCTGGTCGGTGACATCCATCGCCACCGCGTAGGCTTTCGGGCCCAACTCCGTGGCGGTGGCCCGGGCCCGTTCCAGGTTGATATCGGCGATGGCGACGGTGGCACCTTCATTGATGTAGGCCTGAGCAAACGCCCGCCCAATGCCTCGGGCGCTGCCGGTGACCAGCGCGCTTTTACCTTCCAGTCGTTTCATGAATGCAGTGTCCCTAAGGTGATTATTTCGGGTAGCCGGCGCGTTTCATTTCGCGCATCGTGGTGGACTGCGCCTCGGCCAGTGCCTTGTCGACGGTCATGCCGCCGGTGAGCGCCGCCGAAAACAGCTTGCCCACCGAGGTGCCGATGGCCTGGAACTCGGGGATCGTCACGTATTGGATGCCCACGTACGGCACGGGTTTGGCCGACGGGTGCGCCGGGTCGGCGTATTGCATCATCTGCAAGGTCACCTTGGCAAAAGGCGCAGCGGCCAGGTACGCCGCGTTGTAGGTGGACTGGCGCGTGCCCGGCGGTACGTTGGTGATGCCCTCCTTGTCCGCCACCAGCTGGATGTATTCCTTGGAAGTGGCCCAGGTGATGAAGGCTTTGGCGGCGTCCTTGTGCTTGGAGGTAGCCGGGATCGCCAGGGACCAGGCGTACAGCCACGACGACCCCTTGTCGGTGACCTCGGTCGGCGCGGCAGCAAAGCCCACGCTGTCGGCGACTTTGCTTTGGGTTTTGTCGGTGGTGAAGGAGCCGGCGACACTGGCGTCGACCCAGATCGCGCATTTACCGCTGTTGAACAGCGCCAGGGTTTCGTTGAAACCGTTGCTGGAAACCCCCGGCGGGCCGTAGTTTTTCAGGGTGCTGACGTAGAAGTTTGCCGCCGCAGTCCATTCCGGGCTCGTCAGCTCGGGTTTCCATTGCTCGTCAAACCAGCGCGCACCAAAGGCGTTGGCCATGGTGCTCAGCAGCGCGACGTTTTCACCCCAGCCGGCCTTGCCCCGCAGGCACATGCCGTATTGGTCCTTGGCGGGCTGGTGTAGCTTGGCGGCGAACTCGCCCAATTGGGTCCAGGTTGGATGTTCCGGCATCGTCAGGCCGGCCTGCTTGAACAGGTCGGTGCGGTAATAAGTGACGGTGCTTTCACCATAGAACGGCAAGGCGTAGAGGGTGTTGTTCACCGACAGGCCCTGGCGCACTGCGGGGAAGATGTCTTCCACGTCGTAATCGGCGGGCAGCGGCGTGATCGGTTCCAGCCAGTGCTTGGCGCCCCACAACGGGGTTTCATAGGTGCCGATGGTCAGCACGTCGAATTGGCCGCCCTGGGTCGCGATGTCGGTGGTGAGGCGCTGGCGCAGCACATTTTCTTCGAGCACCACCCAGTTGAGCTTCACCTCGGGGTGCTGCTGTTCGAACACCTTGGACAGGCGTTGCATGCGGATCATGTCACTGTTGTTGACCGTGGCGATGGTCACGGTGTCGGCAGCATGGGCGGCCATCGCGAGTGTGAGGCCGGAGAGCAGGAACAGCGCTTTCGGAATCTTGAACATGGCGGTTTCCACTTATTGTTTTTGTTGTTGACGGCCCGATTACAGCAGCTTGCCCAGGGCCGGACAAACGACTGGCGGATGCCCGGCTGATACTTTTTTAACCGCATCGCGAAGATCAAAAAAGTATCAGTAGCGGGCAAAACCCGGGGTAGCGGCTACTTGGACAAAGGGCGTATTTTGGTGCCATTCCAAAAAGCCCAGAAGGGCCAAGCCCATGCCCGCAAGCCGATCCGCCCTTTTCGAGCAACGCCCCGCCGAGCTGGAAGTGATTCTGGCCGAGCCCGAGCATGGCTTTCGCTGGTACGAACATGACTATCCGTTCGAACTCGCCCGCTGGAACCATCACCCCGAATTCGAAATCCACCTGATCCGCCAAGGCAGCGGAAAGCTGGTGGCGGGCGACTATATCGGCGCATTTTGCGCCGGCCATGTGGCGCTGATCGGCCCCGACCTGCCCCACGACTGGATCGGTGACCTCGCCCCGGGCGAGTACCTGACAGGGCGCGATGTGGTGTTGCAGTTCGACGGTGCCGCGCTGCTGGCCCTGCGCACAACGCTGCCTGAGCTGGGCGACCTGCAAGGCCTGTTTGACCGGGCCCGGCGCGGCCTGGAGTTCACCGGCGAGACGGCACTTAAGGCCGCGCAACTGCTGGAATCCATCGGCTCGGCCCAAGGGCTTGCGCGTCTGATTCTGTTCATCCAGCTGCTGCACACCTTGATGCAGGCGCCCTCCGCGGAAGCCCATTGCCTGGCCAGTGCCTGTTATACGCCAAGCCTGGACGCCCGCAGTTCGGAGCGCATTCACAAGGCTTTCGACTACCTGATGACGGAATTGACCGGCGACCTGCGGCTGTCGGTGATCGCCCAACGGCTGGACATGAGCGAGCCGGGCTTCTCGCGGTTCTTCAAGCGCGTCACCGGCCACGGCTTTATCGACCTGATGCGCAAGTTCCGGGTGCAGCGCGCCTGCCGACTGTTGCTGCAAAGTGAAATGTCAGTGGCTGATATCTGCTTTGAAGTGGGCTACGCCAACCTCTCCAACTTCAACCGGCACTTTCGCATCGAGATGAACCAGACCCCCAGCGAGTATCGCAGGGAGACGGCGATGTACCTGTTCAACCGCAACGGTGATCAGGCGCTGCCGTTTACCAAGGCGCACTGAGCCAGGCGCGCCACTTCCAGCTCCCTATCGGCTCGGTGCCGCTGGTCATCCTCCAGAAACCACGCCGCGGACAAGCCGGCGTGCGCCACCACCCATTGCAACAGGCGCTGGCGCTCCAGGCCCGCGGCCCCGGCGATGATCTCGACCTGGCGTGCAAATCGCGCCGGATCGGTGCAAGTGGGCAAATCCGGATTGCAGATCAAATTCGCGTAGTCATAGCCACGCTCGCCGGTCACCCGCTTGGGATCAATCGCCAGCCAGCCCCGGGGGCCGAAATCGAGGATGTTGTCGTGGTGCACATCACCGTGCAGCACCACCGGGTCTTGAGGTGAAGCCAGCAGGGTGCGGGCCGTGGAGGCACACTCGCGTATCCGCCCGCCTTTGCCCTCAGCGGCGAGCCACAGGGAGCGGAACCAGTGCTCCAATGAGTGCAAGCCCGCCGGTGGCGACGGGCGCGGCGCATGCAACAACGCCACGGTGGCGCAGGCAATGCGGCTGGCTTCATCGTCCTGGCCATTGAGGGCCATGTGCATCAGTGAACCCGCGCCGGTTGCACGCTCCATCACCACGGCATCGCCATCATGGAAAAACACGCGGGCGGCGCCCTTGCCGGCCCACCAGGTCATCAACTCGCCGCCGAGCTTTTCCTCGGGCTCGCGGGCGATCTTGAGCATCGCCGGCTGCCCGTCCCAGCGCACCGGCAGCAGGTCGCTGCCGGGGGTGATGATGGCGTCACCCTCGGGTGTCAGGTTCCAGCGGTTCAAATAGTGATCGAACATCGGACGACTCCCAGTGCGAGGTCCTGCAGGATGCCACACACGCCTTTACCCGGTCCGTTACGTTTCTGACCAAAAGGCCGACTAAATCGCACTTTTCTCAATTCCTTCATGCAATTGACACAAATTGGTACAACCTGTGCAAACGTTTGCGGAACGAACTTGGCCACCAGGTTCACCTCATCCCGAAGAATCGGGCCACAACCGCGTAAGAACAGGGATTTTCAATGCAACCCACTTCCAGACGGCCCGCGTCGGCCACCCCTTTTGCTGTTTCCCTGCTACTGGCTGCCGTTACGGGAGTACTCAGTGCACCCATTTTGGCGCAGGAAAAACCCTCCGATGACTCAGCACAGGGCGAAACCCTGGCCCCGGAAGCCAGCCCTTCCAAAAAAGGCGTGTACCTGTCGGACTGGTTCAACCAGGACCTGACGGTAATCGGCAGCAAAGACATCAGCTTCGGCCCCAAACCCGCCGATGACGTGTACCTGGAGTACGAATACTTCGGCCGCAAGGGCCCGTTCGAACTGTATGGCTACGTCGACATCCCGAAGATCTTCGGCATCGGCAACAGCAATGACAAAGGCGCGTGGGACCACGGCTCCCCAGTGTTCATGGAGCACGAGCCGCGTATCTCCATTGACTACCTGGCGGGCCGCAGCCTGGCCATCGGGCCGTTCAAAGAGTGGTATGTGGCGTTTGACTGGATCTACGACCACGGCAGCAACAAGGCCAACCGCGCCAACACCTTGTACAGCGGCCTCGGCACCGACATCGAGACCCACTCGCGGGTCAACCTGTCGGCCAACTTCTACGGCCGTTACCAGTGGGAAAACTACGGCGCCAGCAACGAGTATTCGTGGGACGGCTACCGTGCGCAGATGAAATACATCGTGCCCATCGGCAGCTTCGACAATGGTGCGTCGCTGACCTATATCGGCTTCACCAACTACGATTTCGGCTCGGACCTGCATAAAGACAACCCTGCGCGCACCGCCAACTCCCTGGTTGCAACAAACGTGCTGTTGTATTCGTTCACTCACCTGCGTTTCACCCTGGTAGGCCGTTACTTCCACAATGGCGGCAACTGGGAAGACGGCAGCGAGCTGAACTTTGGCGACGGTAATTTCCGCGCCCGCTCCAACGGCTGGGGTTACTACGCCGGTGTGGGCTATCAATTCTGAGTGTGAACAAGGAGCAGTAGATGAAGACCTTTACCCGCCTTTCTATCGCCATCGGTCTGGCCGCCGGGGCGCTGTTGCCGCAGGTCGTGCTGGCCGATGCACAGGCCCCGATCAAGCCCAAGGTGATGCTGATCACCATGTTCGCCCCTGAGGCGCAGAACTGGATCGACCGCCTGGAGCTCAAGCAGGAAGTACGCGTGCCGGGCTTGTCGGCCGAGTATCCGGTGATTCGCTGCAACACCCAGGACGTGTGCCTGCTGGTCACCGGCATGGGCCAGACCAACGCCGCCGCCTCGACCCTGGCACTGGCGTTGTCGCCCAAGTTCGATCTGCGCCAGAGCTACTTCCTGATTGCCGGGATTGCCGGGATCAACCCGCACCACGGCACCATCGGCACCGCCGCGTGGGCGCATTACCTGGTGGAGTTCGGCACCCAATGGGAGCTGGATTCACGGGACGCGCCGAAGGATTGGCCGACCGGCTACATCGGCATCAATACCAAGGGGCCGAACGAGAAGCCGCCACTGGACTACAAGACCGAGGTGTTCGAACTCAATCCCAAGCTGCAAGCCAAGGCGTTTGCGCTGTCGCAGAAAGTCGAGCTCAGTGAAAGCAAGGAGTCCACGGCCTGGCGCAAACACTATCCCTACGCGCCGGCCAATCAACCGCCGCAGGTCACCCAGTGCGACACCCTGGCGGGCAATACCTGGTTCTCCGGGACGCGCCTGAGTGAGCGCGCCGAAGTCTGGACCAAGTTGCTGACGGACAATAAAGGCGTGTACTGCACCACCCAGCAGGAAGACAACTCCACCTATGAAGCGTTGCTGCGGGCCAGCCGTGAAGGGTTGGTGGACATCAAGCGCCTGGCGGTGGTGCGGGCCGGTTCCGACTTTGATCGGCCGTACCCGGGCTACAGTGAAGTGGACAACCTGTTGAAGTACGCAGACCAGGGCGGTTTCGTGCCGGCGCTGGAGAACCTGTACCGCACCGGCAATCCGCTGGTACAGGCGATTCTGAAGAACTGGTCGGCGTGGGAAAAAGGCGTTCCCGAAGCCTGAATAAAGATCAAATGTGGGAGCGGGCTTGCTCGCGAAAGCGGTGGATCAGTGCCGAATGTATTGGCTGACACACCGTATTCGCGAGCAAGCCCGCGCCCACACAAGCCCGCGTCCACAATGAGCGGGTCAGGGCAGGAAGATAATCTTGTCTGCACTGCCCTGATTCACGTCCTCAAAGCACTGCACACCTTCAGCCAGCGACACTTCCCGCAAACCGGTCGGCAGCGGCAGCAAATCCTCATCGAAGAACCGCCCGAATTGCTCCAGCATCACCGCGCACTGTTCGCAGTTGTAGAGCAACGAATTGATCCCCACCACCGAACCACCCTTGCGGTACAACGCCAGGGCCGGCAGTTGCACGTGCCCGTCAACCGGCGC
Source organism: Pseudomonas sp. LBUM1641 (assembly GCF_059716235.1). Lineage (NCBI taxonomy): Bacteria > Pseudomonadati > Pseudomonadota > Gammaproteobacteria > Pseudomonadales > Pseudomonadaceae > Pseudomonas > Pseudomonas sp. LBUM1641. Next base: position 2,928,491 of record NZ_CP166815.1, on the reverse strand, counting down.
GGCAATGATTGCGATGCGGCCAAAAGGTGCGAGTGCAGCCACCGCTGCCGGCAACCAGAAGCCGGTGGTGTCAAAGATCACATCGGCGCCCGTACCGAACAGCGCATTAACCTGCCCTCCCAGCGCCTCCGGCTGGCCCAGTAACAAGCCCTCGAACCCCTGCTCACGCAAGGCCTCGACCTGTTCCGGCCGACGCACCGCCCCGAGCACCTGGGCCCCACGAATTTTCGCCAGGGCCAAAGCCGCGCTGCCTACCGCCCCGTTGGCACCTATCACCAACAAGCGAGTGCCTTTGCCGACACCGCTGCGCTCAAGGGCATCCCACGCCGTGGTGTACGGTACGCCGAGGCTGGCAGCCTGGGCAAAGCTCAAATGGCTGGGTTTGTGCGCCACGCCCTTGGCCGACACGGTGAGGTACTGGGCGTGGGAACCGTCAGCGAAAAAGCCCAGGTCGCGACCGGTGCCCCAGACTTCCTGGCCGACCAGCTCCTGCGGACCTTCCACCACCACCCCGGCGAAGTCCCGCCCGGGAATGCGTGGCAAGGTGGTGTAGGGAAAACGCCCGAGCACGTTCTTCACGTCGCTGGGGTTCAACCCGGCGGCCTTAATCTGCACCAGGACTTCACCGGCCGCCGGCACCGGCGTGGCGACGTCGACGTAAGCAAGGGCAGCGAGATCGCCGGTGGCGGAAAATTGCAGTGCTTTCATGGCCAATATCCATCGAGGTTAAAAAGGGTTTCAGGACAACCAGGCGCTGACCATCTGCCGGCCCATGGGCCAGAGCTTCTCTCCCACCAACATGCCCATCAGCCCAACCAGGGCGATGGCAGGAGGCGCGGGCGAGCGAAAGTCCAGGGCACCGTAAATCACGCCGACCGACAGGCCGATGGCCAGGGAAATCAGGTAATTCATGGAACACTCCGCAGCAAGGGTTGATGCGGGCAGTGTAGGGAAGCCAAATCCGAAGCATCGGCCAACTGCTTCAGGATTTCGGCCAAGCCTCAGACGGGATACTGCGACGGCGCCATCCCCAGTTCGCGGCGAAACATGTCGCTGAAACTGCTCGGCGAATACCCCAGGGAACGGGCGATAGCGCTGACCGGCTGGCCCTGGATCAACTCGGCCACGGCGGTGGCCAACTGCACCTGGCGGCGCCACTCGGCAAAGCCCATACCCAGGCTGTTCTGAAACAGCCTGGCCAACGTACGCACGCTGGCACCGGCCGCTTCGGCATGCTGTTCAAAAGGAATATCCAGGGACGGTGACGCCATTACCGCCTGACAGGCACTCGTCAGGCGTCGGTCGGCACCCACGGGCAAGGCGACACGGATCGGCGAGCGCCGGGCCCGTTGCAGTTCCAGCAGGGCCAGGCCAGCCACGGCCTCGTAGTAGGCTTGGTCTCCCTGGTCGCCCTGCTCCACCAGCGCCACGATCAGTTCGCGAAGCAGCCCGCCGACCTCGATCACTTGCACCTGGCTGTCCAGGGTCGCTGCCAGCGCCGGGCGCAGGTAGATGTTGCGCATCTGCAAGTCCGACACCACGCGTATCCCGTGCTCGACACCCGGCGGCAGCCACACTGCACGCTGGGGCGGCACCACCAACGCTTCCTGGGGTGTCTCGACCCACATCACGCCGCTCATGGCATAGAGCAACTGGCCCCAATCGTGTTGATGGGGCTCGATGTACAACCCGCGCGGGTAAGTGCGCGCCAAAGGTTGCACGGGGACGGCGTGATCACTGAGGTCGGGCGGCGCGGCAAGGGCCATGGAGGGCACATCATTCAGGGCGGAGAGCCATGATAAGACCTGCGGTAGATAATCCGAGTGAATTTTTACCGCGTCAGGAGGGTCACTTGAAGACACAGGGAGGGTTAACGGGTCCATGACTAACGCAAAACTTTTCGTGATCGACTACACGCTGCATGGCCAGCCCAAGTCGTTCATCATCCGTCTGGAAAAACTCGACAACGCCGAAGCCTGGCATTGGGCAAGTTGCGATGCCGGCGTAGGCCGTATTGGGCGCTTTGCCCGGGAGCAGGTGAAGAAGACGAGCCAGCCCCAGGCCGAGAAATTCGGCATCGAAAACGTGCAGTGGCGCCGCTCGGATGCGCGCTCCACAGCCTGAAAACCGTCTGCAAACAGTAGCAGCGAGCTTGCTCGCGAAGGTCGTTAACGATAACGCGGGGTACCTGGTACCCCGCGTCGCTCTCAGGTTTTTCGCGAGCAAGCTCGCTCCTACGGGGGGCCAGCGTTAGCCGTGGGCGGACTTGGCGCATTCGCACCCGGTCGCCGAAGCACAAGGCTCACCATGGGCATGATGCTCGGCGCAGCCTTGGCAGCAATACCCCTTGCCATCCTTCATCACCGCGGTTTTCCCCAACTGGCAATTGCAGTGGGGGCAGGCGCATGTTTTCTCTTGCATGGTCAGACTCCTTTTTCGTGGTCGTCCAGGTGTGGCGAACGCCGGCACCTCAAGCAGTGACTATAGGCAATGATTCAAGGTTCAAAGGCCCCTCAGTCAGCCCGACGAGCGTTGCTGCGATACATGAACACCAGGGCCAGCGCCAGGCAGAGCATCGCCACGATCCGGCTGCCGGACAGTTCGATCGCCGGGTTGCCGAGCCAGCCAAAGTTGTCGATCAGCATGCCCATGCCCAACTGCCCAACAATCACCGCCACTGTCGCCACCGCCGTGCCGACAATCGGTACCGCGCCGACCATCACCATCATGTACACCACGCCGAATAACGCGCCGGTCAGTTGCCATTTCGGCACGTCCAGCAGGCTGACGGCGTGGGCTGGCTCGAAGAACAGAATCAGCAAGCCCGTACTGATCGCGCCCACCACAAAGGTCAGCAGACTGCTGCGCAATACACCCACCGCCTGCCCGAGACGGCCGTTGATGGCGGCCTGTACACTCAATACCGCCCCGGCGGCCACGACCAACACCAACAATAGAATCAGGTTCATCGCCTTAACCTCGCGCAATCAGAACAAGTGCCACCACAATCAACGCCAGTGCAATCCAGCGCTCAACGTTGACCCGCTTGCGGGCGGCACCGAACCAGCCGAAATGGTCGATCAACACGCTTTTGCCTACCTGCCCCGACAAGATCGCAATCATGGTCATCGCGATGCCGATATGTGGCGTAGCCAGGGTCAACACCACCACGTACATCGGCCCCAGGAAGCCGCCGATCAGTTGCCAGCGCGGCAGGTCGGTCAACGCCGGGCCCTTTTGCGGGCCGCTGAACAGCAACAGCAAAAACAGGATCGCCGAGCCGACGCCGAAGATACTCAAGGTCGCCCACAAGTGGCCGACCTGCACACCCAGCGGGCCCAGCAAGCCGGCCTCCACCGACAAGCCCATGCCGGCGAAAATCACCAGCGGCAATAGCAACAACCGAAGAAACGTCTTGGGCCTGGCCTGAGCCACACCCGCCACTGAAGAAGCCTGCATACATCACCTGCGCGTTAGAGAGAGGAACAATGGCGCGCATTATCCGGTGGCACTGCTGTGCGATAAATGGGAGCATGCCGACAACACCTTTGCGCAATTCGCACAGAACGGAGTCATGATGCAGGGCTTGAACGAACTGAGTTTCAAGGCGCTTCGCCTGTTTGTCGCGGTACTGGATTACGGCAGCTTCTCCGAAGTCGCACGCCGTGAAGGGCTGGCGCCCTCCTCCATTTCGCGGCAAATCCAGTTGATGGAGCAGGCCTTGGGCCAACAGTTGCTGTACCGCCATACGCGCGCGGTCAGCCCTACCGAAGCCGGCCGCCTGCTGGGGCATCATGCGCGGTTGATGCTGGAGCAACTGGAAGTCGCCGGCCAGGCATTGCAGGAACAGGAAAGCGAACCCAGTGGCCTGGTGCGTATCAATGCGCCGATGGTGTTTGGCCAGCGCCATCTATCGCCGTGGCTCGGGGAGTTGTGCCGGCGGTATCCGAAGCTGCAACTGGATATCCAGCAAACCGACACCTACGTCGACCCGTTGCAAGACGGCACCGACCTGCTGTTTCGCATTGGCGTGCTGAACGATTCCGGCATGCAGGCGCGAATCTTCGCCCCCCAGCGCTTTCGCCTAGCTGCCAGCCCTGGCTACCTGGAGCGTTTCGGTACGCCCCGGCATCCAGACGAACTGGTGAACCACCAGTGCCTGGCCTACAAGGGCGTCACCGGCCAACAACGCTGGTTCTTCCGCCGCGACCAGGACGACTGGACCCCCTACAGCGTCAAGGGGCCGATCACCGGCAACCACGCCGACACCCTGACCCACGCCGCCGAGCAGGGCCTGGGGCTGGTGGTGTTTCCATCCTGGTTGATCGGTGAAAGCCTGCGCGCCGGCACGCTGCAGGCGGTGCTGACCGACTATGAAGTGGCGACAACCCTGGAGCCGCAACAGATTGCGGCGCTGTGGCCGGGCAGTCGGCGGTTGTCGTTGAAGGTGCGGACGGTGATTGACTACTTCGTCGAGTGTTTTGGAACGGTGCCGTATTGGGACCGTTGATCAAAACAACCACTGCCCGATCAGCCACGCATTCGCCCCGCTGATCACCACAAACAAACCCCAAGCCAACAGCCGCGTTGGCAAACTGTTCACGAACGGCCCCATCAGGCGCTTGTCCCCCGTCATGCGGATCAGCGGATACAACGCAAATGGCAACTGCAGGCTCAACACCACCTGGCTGAGGATCAGCAGTTTGCCGATGGCATCGTCACCCATCAGCCACACCCCGAGAAACGCCGGGATCAGCGCCAGGCCGCGGGTGATCAAGCGCCGCTGCCAGCAGGGAATGCGCAGGTTGAGATAGCCTTCCATGATCACTTGCCCGGCAATGGTGCCGGTGAACGTGGAACTCTGGCCGGAAGCCAACAGCGCAATACCAAACAGCACACTGGCGAAGGCACCGCCCACCAGCGGGTCGAGCAGGTGGTAGGCGTCCTGGATTTCCACCACGTCGGTGTGGCCGGTCTGATGGAAAGCCGCAGCGGCCAGTACCAGGATCGCCGCATTCACCAGCAGCGCCAGTGCCAGTGAGCCAATGGTGTCGATACGCGCCAGTTTGACCGCATCCTGGCGGCTGGCCAGGTCCTTGCCGAACAGCCGGGTTTGCACGATGGAGCTGTGCAAGTACAGGTTATGGGGCATCACCGTGGCGCCCAATATGCCGATGGCCAGGTACAACGGTGCGGCGTCACTGATGGCCGACAGCGACGGGGTGAAACCACGGAACACGTCGGGCCAATAAGGCTTGATCAGCACCAGCTCGACAAAGAAACACACGCCGATGGTTGCCACCAGCGCCAGCATGATCGCTTCCAGTCGGCGGAAGCCGCGATTTTGCAGGGCCAGGATCAGCAACGTATCGAAGGCAGTGATGACAATCCCGGTGGTCAGCGACACCCCCAACAACAGGTGAAACGCCAGGGCGCAACCGAGGACTTCGGCGAGGTCGGTGGCGATGATCGAGATTTCCGCGAGGATCCACTGCACAAACGACGAGCGCCGGCTGTAACGCTCGCGGCTCAGTTGCGCGAGGTCTTTGCCGGTGGCGATGCCCAGCCGCGAGCACAGGCACTGCACCGCCATCCCCGCCAGGCTGGCCAGCAGCACCACGAACAACAGGTTGTAGCCGTAGCGCGAACCGGCCTCGATGGCCGTGGCCCAGTTGCCCGGGTCCATGTAGCCGATAGAGATCAGCAAGCCGGGGCCGGCGAACTTCAGCACGCGCTTGAAAAACGACGCACGGGGATCAACGACGATGGAGCCGGCGACTTCCGGCGGGCAGAACGGTGCAGTAGCGATTTTTGGCAGGCTGAATTTCACGCGGGGTACCAGGCTTTCACACAAGACGTGAACGCAGCTTATCAGTCAGACGCGACGGTACGCATCACCGTCTCCCGGGGCAGATCAAATGCCTCTACCACCTGGACCACCAGATCCATCTCCTGGTTCAGTGCCTCACGCTCCAGGCGCTCGCGAATCACCCCGATCACCAGCACCGCCAGGGTGGTGATGGAATACGCCGGCCCGGAAAACGCACGCACGCCGCTCACCAGCAGCATCGCCGCCGCCAGCGCCTGCCCTACCACGGGAATGGCCGTGGCCGCACCCCGGCGCAGGATAAACCCGGTCAACCCGGCCAGCGCGGTGCCGCTCAGGGCGGTGGTGGCTGAACGCCCGACATCGAAACGATTGAAAAAGCCCTGCTCCTTTTGCGCGGCAGCCTTCAGCTCCGCCTCGAACACCTGGCGATCGGCCTGGCTGAGTTTGTCCTTGTATTGCTCGATCAGCCGCTCGGCGATTTGCAGTTCCAGATCCGCCAGGGCCATTTTCTCGATCGGTTCATCAAACTTGATGCCGACCCGCTGCGCGACGTCCTGGGCGATTTCGCGATAGCTCACGCCGTGACCCCGGGCCAGGTTCATAAAGGTATCGCCGCCCATACGCTGCAGCTCGATGGCCAGCTTCAAGGGTTCGCGCACTGTGGCGTCGATCGAGGCACTGCGCTTTTGCGCCATCAGCTCGGCGAAGAACTTCAGCTCCTCCGGCCGCGCCTGCACCAGCAGCGGGAACAGGTCCACATCCTCTTCGGCAAAGCGCACTTCAGGGCTGCGCTGATCGGCGCGGATCATGCCCCGGCGCTCCTGCAGCAGGTCGGTGTACTGCACCACCGTCTTCAACTGCGGCCAGTAAGCGGCATGGTCGAAATTGGCCAGGTGCACATTGGCGACCTTGGCCTTGAGCGCGGGTGTCAGCGGGATGGCATAACGGCCGATGCAGCGCTCGGTGTCGGGCTTGAGCGCCAGCGCCCAATCCTTGCTCGAATGGCAGTTGATCACTCGTCCCTTGAGCGGCGCCGACACCAGGTCCCAAGGGCTGGACGTACAAATCGCGCCACCCATCAGCAACAGGTTGTTCAGCGGCAACTCACGCGCCACTTCGGGGCTCGCCAGCAGGCTCTTGACCAGGAGCCGCGCGCCCAGGGAATGGCCGATCAGGTTGATCTGCCGCACCTTGATCGACTCGCCGTGCAGGTAGTTGGCCAACTCGGGCAGCAGACTTTTGGCGACCTCATCCACCCGCGCCTCGACGCTTTTGTAGTGGTCGAGGAAATAGGCAATCGCCTTGCCCACCCCGATAGTCGCCGCACCCAGGGCGCCACCGCCGAGCATCGAAGCAATCACATCCTTGAACGGTGCAAACAGGTTTTCCAGGAAGTGCCCCGCCGGCCAGAAAAGCATCAGGTTGGTCGAGCCTTCGATGGTTGCCAGTTGCTGCGAGAAATTGCCCAGTTGCTGTTGGCTGAAGAACGCCGAATAACCATGGACATAGAGATTGAGCACATCCCCCTGGGGCTCGCCACACAACACAAACGTGGGCTTGCGGGTACGGTGCATTTCATCCCACTGGTGTTGCATGTGGCGGTGACTCCTGGTGACGACGGAGGGCGATAGTATCAAAGCACTGCCGGGGTAAATGTGAAAAACTGCCCGCCCGGGCAGCAAGCGCCCTCAATGCACCATGGAGTGGTTCCTTTGAAACGCTACGTTTTCTATTCTCTGCTGGCCCTTCTGGCCGGATGCAGCACCGGCCCCTATTTGCACCCTGAATCCAGCGTTGGCCAAAACGCCGTGCTCTATCGCACCTGCCCGGGCCCAAAGGCGGCTATCAGCTTCGCTCCACTCTCTGCGGAACTCAAAGGGGTGCACGTATTAGTGTATGTCGCCTCGCCTAAGGCGACGGACGGCTCAACCAGCACCGAATTGCGCCTGTTCGGCCGACTGTACCCCTCGGCCAGGAAAGCTGACACGCCTTTGTGGGTCAGCGCCGCGTCGCCACTGGTCACCGTGCAACTGGCGTCGGGCAAAACCTATCAGCTCAGCATCAAACCACTTGAAGCCGGCTTTGATCCCCGGGTGCGTTACAGCAGCGAGGAACCGGGTACGCGTTTGGGGCAAGGCGATATGGACGATTTCACCCTGACATTTCCCGATATCTTCGTGAACGGTGAAAAAGTCCCCATGGCACCCATCCACTTCAAAAAACGTGAAGAGCGCTACGCACCGGTCTTTAACTGCTAGGTGCATATTGTGCACAGCCATGGACAGTGATGACATAAACCAGGGATTTTGTTCACGGATTCAGTCCACTACAGTCACCGGGTAGTCAATTGAAGCCGAGGAACACCATGAGCAAGCCCGAATTTTTCATCACGCCCGGTTACGGAGACATTGCCCGCGAAACCCTGCATTACGCCCAAGCGGTAAAAGTGGGTAACCGCGTCGAAACCTCGGGCCAGGGCGGCTGGGATGACCAGTTTCAAATCCCCGAATCCCTCACCGACGAGATCGCCCTGGCCTTTCACAACCTGGATCGCACCCTGGCAGAAGCGGGTGCCGGCTGGGAGCATGTGATTCACGTCAACTCCTACCACGTGGGCGGTTTTCCTCCCGAGGTGAACGAGCAGATGGTCAAGTGGTACCGCCATTACATGCCCAATCACGCACCGATCTGGACCGAACTGGGGGTGGAAGCCCTGGGACTGCCTGCGATGCGTATTGAAATCCGCGTGACGGCAATTATTGCCTGACGCCGAACCGCTCAATCACCCAGTCGATAAACACCTTCAGCCGCGCGTTCTGATGTCGATTGGGGGGGGTAGATGATGTGCAACGGGGTGGCGGGCCGAGTCCAGTCCGCCAGCACCGGGACGAGTTGGCCAGTCTCGACGTAGTAGTCAACGATGGACTTGAAATGCTGCCCGACGCCCAGGCCAGCGAGCAGCATTTCCTTGAGGCCGTTGCCTTCGTTGGTCGAAAAGGCGCATTGGCCTACCTCGTACCGAGTCGTGCCTTGCTCGAAAATCAATGGTTCCGGCTTGCCCGATCCGGCAAAAAAATAGCCGGCCTTGAGGTGGTTTTTTTCGAGGTCTTCGGGAGACTCGGGCGTACCCATGCGTTCCAGGTAGCCCGGTGCAGCGCAAGTGACATATTCCAGGTCCGCAACCTTGCGGCCGATCATGGCCATGTCATCCAGCTTGCCAACCCGCAGCACGCAATCCACACCCTCCCCCACAATATTCACGGCGCGGTCGCTGATGCCCAGGGCGATGGTGATGTCGGGATACTCGCGATGAAAATCCACCAGCGCAGGAATCAACAGGCAATTGGCAAAGGACGCCGGCGCATCCACCTTCAGGTGACCACTGGGCTTGAGCTTCTGCCCGCGCAGGGCATTGTCCAGTTCATCCAGCTCGGCCACCAGGCACAGCGCGTGGTTGTAGTACGCCAACCCTTCTGGCGTCGCCGCCAGCGCACGGGTGGTGCGGTGCATCAGCTTGACGCCAAGGTGCTTCTCCAGGTCGGTGATGAGTTTGCTGACGGTGGAGCGCGGCAGTGCCAGCTGGTCGGAGGCGCGGCTGAAGGAGCCGGTTTCGACGACACGGACGAAGGCACGCATGGCGAGGAGTTGGTTCATGGTGATGGCCGATAGGGCGAGAATGCCAAGTATTGTCTATAAATCTGCACAATGGCGACAGGTATTCCAGATAACAAAAAGCCCGGCACATGGCCGGGCGCTGACGGAAAAAATGACTCAGTTGGCAAAGTTTTCGATCTTTACCTGGCCATCAGGAAACGTGGCGACAATCTCCAGTTCCCCTCCCATGGCGCGAATGTAGTTACGCAGCGTGCTGATATACATGTCGGTGCGACGCTCCATTTTGGACACTGCCGCCTGGTTGATATTCAGCGCCTTGGCCAACGTGTCCTGGCTCATCTGTTGCGCCTTGCGCAGTTCATGCAGAGGCATTTCTTTCAGGTGCTGCTGGAGGATGCGCTCTGCATCGGCCCGAGCTTGCGGTGTCATGCCAGCTTGAAGCTCACTGAATTTTTTAGCCATGGTGACGGCCCTCTTTACGCAGTGTTTCCAAATGTTCGTCATACAACGTCTCAGCCAGCGGGACGTATTCGTCATACCAGCGGCCTCGTCCTGTTTTGTCCCCGCCTATCAGCAATAAGGCACACCGGCGTGGATCAAATGCGTACAGCACCCGATAAGGTCGCCCCGCGTGCTGTATCCGCAGTTCTCGCAGGTTGCCATGCCGCGACCCCTTGATATCACTGCTGTGGGGAAACCCCAGGCCTGGCCCCAAAAGGCCCAGCAACTCCACGCTGGCCGATACCGAGGATTGCTCCTTCGTATCCAGATCGCCCCACCAGCCTCCAAACTAGTCCGTATATTCAACGTCCCAACTCATGTAAATATGCCGTCTATGGAATATAAACTCAAGTGCATAACTGTAGAAGCCTGAGGGGCGCACAGCCTCCCGTTTTCCCCGGGAAAGTGTTTGTAGATTATTCCCGCACGATTATCCGCCCCAAAAAAAACCGCCCTTTCGGGCGGTTGAAGAAACTCGGTCGTGATCAGAAACCGAGGGAGAAACTGAGGGTCATCGCATGGTCCTTGTCGTTGCGCGAGACCTGGCCGGAGTAACCCAGGCCCAGCTTGCCGTTGGGGCTGATCTGATAGTCGATGCCGGCTTCCAGCACGGCGCTGTCTTTGGCAATCGGCACGCCTTGGGTGCTGAATGAAGTTCCACCGCCGTTGATAAAGCTCAGGTCGGCATCCGGCTTGGTATCACCGAAGGCATGACGCCAGCCGATGCTGCCCCGCGGGGTGATTTTCGAGCCGTTGCCCAAGGTGATGGTCTGGCCGGCACGCAGGCCCAGGGTAGAGAAGGTAATGTCCTGATCGGCATCACCGCGCAGGGCTGCCGAGCCGCCTTTCTCCTTGATGGTGTCGCTGTCGTAGTTGACGTAGGCCAGGCCAGCGAACGGTTCCAGTGCGACGCTGCCGGTTTGAATGGTGTAGCCGACTTCACCGAAGACTTGCGCGCTGCGGGCCTTGTAATCGGCCTTCAGACGTTGACCGACACCCCCCACCGCCACATCGCGCTTGCTCTCGATGTCGTGCCAGCTGTAGGCCACGCCCATCCGTGCGGCGAAAGCTTCCTGCTGATACGCGGTGTAAGCCATCAGGTGATAGCTGTCGACGTCGGCGCTGGAGTTGCGGTGCTTGGCGTCGAGGTCGCTGCGGGTGTAGCCGGCGGCAACACCGGCGCGCCAGGCGTCATCCAGTTGTTTGTCGGTACCCAGCAGGAAGCCACTGAGGTTGCGGTCCAGGCTGGCTGTGTTGCTGTCGCCGCCCATATGCCCCCAGGTGCCCAGCACACGTGCCCAGCCGACCATTTCGCCATGGCAACCGGCGCTGCTCAACTGATTTTCGCTCGGTGCCAGGCTGCTGCGTGGATCGTCCTGGCGGTAGCAACCGGGTTGGCGCAGGCGCTCATTGACCGCGTCACGGATGTAACGCGAATCTTCGAGCAAGGCGCTGGCGGTACTGGCGTGGATTTCCCCCGACAGGTTGTCGAACGCGGCGCGAGCCCCGGCGACGCTGCCGCTAAGCAATGCGTTTTGCACGGCCTCACCGCCCACCGCTGCGCCACTGCCCAGTGCTGCGGCTACCGCCCGCTGATTGCCGGTGGCCGCCACGCTGGCATAGCTGACGTTATTGCGGCTGACCGCCAGCGCAACCTGGTTCGGGCTGTAGCTGAGCGCGGTATTGAGGAACGCCAGGTTCTCAAGGTTGGTAGCGGCAAACGTACCGGTGACCCCGCCACTGGCGGTCAACAAGGTGTAGCTGGTGGGCCCGGCATACGGTGCCAGGTTGACCACATTCAGCGTGCCCGCCAGGTCCGCCGTGCCGCCTACCGCCAGGGCGCCGGCGGCGGACGGGGTGATGACCAGGTTCAGCGCGCCATCGGCGGCGTTGGTGAAATTGCCGGCGACGCTCAGCTTGCCACTGTCAGGCGTCACCGAACCGTGGTTGACCAGCGAGCCGACGCTGCCATTGCCCGTCAGCCCGGCACCATTGGCCACGGTAACCTGCCCGCCGAATACGGCATTGGGATTGGCCGCGTTGCCGACTTGCAACACACCCTGATCCACCGCCACCGTGCCGCTGAACGGCTGGTTGCCGGTCAGCAGCAGCGTACCCGCGCCCTGCTTGACCAGCGCACCGGTACCGCTCAGCACTCCGTTGAATTGCCCGCTGCTCAGTTGCGTGAACAGCAACCGTGCGTTGTTGCGGATATTGCCCCGCAGGCTGGTGGTGTTACCGGCCAAGGTCCCGCCACTGACGGTGGTGCCGCCGGTGTAGGTATTGGCCCCCGTCAGTACCAGGGTGCCCGCATCCAGTTTGTTGATACCGCCTGTGCCCACCAGCGGCGCATCGATCTGCGTGGTCACGCCAGCGTTAACCCGTGCTGCGGCCAAGCTGCCGTCCGGCGCATTGGTCGGGCTCAGAGTGCCGCCTGCGCCGGCCACCAGCGAGTAGCCCGGATCTAGGAATTGCAGGCCGGTAAAGCCTTGATTGCCGAGCACAGTTACCGTCCCGCCCTGCCCGCCAAACACTGCGAACTGGTTAGTCGACGCCTGGCCCTGGGTGCCGTTCGGATCGGTCCAGTTGGTGCCCGGGCCCCACGTACCGTTGCCGCCGGTGATCGTGCCGTCAGGGTTGGTGGTGCCACCGTTCCAGAACTGGATTTGCCCCGGGGTGGTTTGCACCAGCAGGTTGACCTGATTGGCCAGCGCGGTTTGCAAGGTCAGTGCGCCCGGCAGGATGCCCGAAGGCAGCGTGCCGTAAGCCAGGCCATTGTCGGTCAGGCTGCCGCCGTAGCGGAACAGTTGGTAAACCCCGGTGCCGAAGCCACCGGCGTCGGTGACATTCAGCGTGCCGTCCAGGGTCAGGTTGCCGGCCACATTCACCACCGAGGTAGAAGCGCCCGGCGCGCCGAGGCTGAAGTCCAGGTTGGTTCCCGAGGACAGGTTGAGGCCGCCTACCGACAACGGGGTGCCGCCGGTGCCTGCGGTCAGGGTCGAGCCGTTCGCCAGCGTGACGGTGCCCGCCAGTTGTCCCGAACCGCCCAGGGAGGCGCCGCTGCCCACCAGCACATTGGCACTGTTCAACGAGCCATTGACCAACAGGCCGCCGGCGTTGACGTTGGTATCGCCGGTAAAGGTGTTGTTGCCACTGAGCAGCAGGTCACCCGTGCCGCTTTTATTCAGCACCCCGGCGCCGGTGAGGTTGCCGGTGTAGGTGCCATCCGCCGCCTGTTCGAAGGTCAGGGTCGCATTGTTGGCGATCGCGCCCTGCAGGCTGCTGGTGTCACCCGAAGTGATACCGCCGTTCAAGGTGGTGCCGCCGCTGTAGGTGTTGGCACCCGTCAGCAGCAGTGAACCATTGCCGTTTTTCACCAGGCTGCCGGTGCCACTGATGACGCCACCGAGGGTGGTGTCTTGCGTGCCCGCGAGGCCCAGTTGTGCACCGAGGTTGATCGCATTGTTGAGTTGCAACGCCGCCGTGCTGTCGAGCACTGAATTGCCGGTAACACCCAGGGCGCCACTGCCGAGGGCATTGTTATTGCCGAGGATCAGCGTGCCTGCCGCCAACTGCGTCCCGCCGCTGTAGGTGTTGTTGCCATTGAGGGTCAGGCTGGCCGCACCGTTCTTGACCAGGCTACCGCTGCCACTGACCACACCGCCCAGGGTCAAGGCGTTGGACCCGGCGACGTTCAAGGCGCCATTCAGTACCACCGCGTTAGCCAGGTTGACCGCCGTGTTGCTGTCCAGCGCTGTTCCGTTGGCCGTCGTCAATACGCCGGTGCCGAGTGCGCTGTCATTGCCCACCACCAGCTTGCCGCCGTTGAGGGCAGTGCCGCCGGTATAGCCGTTGGTGCCATTGAGTACCAGGGTGCCGGTGTCGTATTTGCCCAGCGTGCCGGCGCCGTTGATGGCTACGCCGAGAGTGGCGGTGTTGTTAGGGTCGACCCGAATCGCCGCATTCCCCGTGCCGCCATTGACCAGGTTCAACGCGCCCGCCGTGCCGTCCACCAGGCTGTAGCCGTCGGTGGCGAACTGCAGGCCGGTGATGCTTTGCGTTCCATTGACCGTGACCGTGCCCGCCGTGCCCTGGAACACCGCGAAACTGTTGCCCCAGGCCTGGTTGACGGTACCGTCCACACTGGTCCAGTTGGTGGTGCCAGTGCCCCAGGTGCCGCTGCCGCCGTTGATGGTGCCGTCGCCCACCAGTTGGCTGCCATCCCAGAACTGCACGGTGTTGTTGGGTGCCGTCACTAGCAGGTTGACCTGATTGCCGACTGCCGTCTGCACTTGCAGATCCCCCGGCGTCACGCTGCCGGGCACCGCGCCGACCACCAGCCCGTTATCGGTCAGGCCGCCGGTGTAGTTGATGATGCGATACACACCACTGCCAAAGCCGCCGATATCGCTGACGTTGAGGTTACCGTCGAGGGTCAGGTTACCGCCGACATTGATCAGCGCATTACCGCCGCCTACTACCGGTGTACCCAACCCGACATCCAGGTTGGAGTTGCTTGACAACACCAGCGAGCCCACCGACAAGGTACTGCCGGTCGAGCCTGCCAGGTGCCCGCCATCGGCCACGGTGACGGCGCCGCCAAGGCTGCCAGTGCCCGTGAGCGTCGCACCGCTGTTGACCGCGACATTGCCGCTGGCCAGGGAGCCGCTGACGTTCAGGGTGCCACCGTTGACGCTGGAGTCGCCGGCCAGGGTGTTGATGCCACTGAGGGTCAAGGTGCCGGTGCCAAGTTTGTTCAGTTGCCCGGCACCGTCGAGTACCCCGTCAAAGGTACCGCTCTGGTTGCCGCCGCCCAGGCTGAGGGTATTGCCTGCGCCGATCAGTGCCGTGCCGTTGCCGGTCAGGCTGCCAAGGCTCGCAGAAGCGCCGAGGTTGAGCTGGGTACCGGCGCCGAGGGTCAAGCCGGCGTTGTTGCCGAGCGCCGTGGCACTGGTGGTGGTCAGGCTACCGCCGAGTACATTGAAGTTGCCGCTGAAAGTGTTGTTGCCGCCGAGGGTCAAGTCGGCTGCGCCATTTTTGGTCAGGGTGCCAGCGCCATCCAGCACGCCGCCCAGGGTCAGGTTATTGGTACCGGCCAGACTCAGGTTGTCGTTGACCGTGACGTTGTTGGCCAGCACCAGCGCCGAACTGTTGTCCAGCATCGAAGGCCCCGCCACCGTCAAGGTGCCTGAGCCGAGTGCTGTTGCACCGCCGAGGGTCAGGGTGCCGGCGTTCAGTGTGGTACCGCCGGTGTAGGTATTGGTGCCATTGAGCGTCAGGTTGGCGCTGCCGTTTTTACTCACGCCGCCTGCGCCGTTGATCACGCCGCCGAAGGTCAGGTCATTGCTGCCGGTGACGCCCAGGTTGGCGTTCAGAACGATGTTATTGGCCAGGCTCAACGCCGTGTTGCTGTCCAGGTTCGAAGCGCCAGCCACCGTCAGGTTACCCAGGCCCAGCGCCGAAGCGTTCCCCGCCGTGAGTGTCCCGGCGGTCAAGTTAATCCCGCCGAGGAAGCCGTTGGTGCCATTCAGGATCAGGTTGGCCCCGCCGTTTTTGGTCAGGCTGCCGGCGCCGTTAAGGGCGCCACCCAGGGTCAGGTCGGCCGTGCCGCCGATCCCGAGGTTACCGGCCAGGTTGATCGCGTTGTTCACGCTCACTGCAGTGGCCGCATCCAGCGTGGTGCCGTTGGCGGCATTGAGTGTGGCGCTGCCCAGTGCCGAATTCGACGCCAGGATCAGCCCGCCGGCATTCAGCGCAACCGGGCCGAGGAAGGCGTTATTGCCTCCCAGGGTGAGGTTGGCCGCGCCGTTCTTGACCAGCCCGCCCACACCGCCAATCACGCCATTGAGGGTCAGTGCATTGCTGCCGCCGACCGTCAGGTTGCCGAGCAGGCTCACCCCGTTGCCCAGGGTCACGGCCGTGTTGCTGTCCAGCGTGGTGCCGGACGAAGTGCTCAGTTGTCCGCTGCCAAGGGCCGTGTTGCTGCCCACCACTAATGTCCCGCCCTGAAGCTCGGTGCCACCGGTGTAGCTGTTGGCGCCATTAAGCACGAGGGTGCCGCTGTCGAGTTTGGCCAGGGTGCCGCTGCCGTCGATGCCCACGCCGATGGTCGCGGTGGAACCCGGATCGACACGAATCGCGGTGTTGCCGCCGGTGCCATTCACCGCCGTCAATTGCCCCGCCGCGCCGGTCGCCAGGTTGTAGCCATCGGTGACGAATTGCAGCCCGGTGAACGATTGCCCGCCCACCACCGTCACGGTGCCCGCCGCGCCCTGGAACACGCCGAAGTCAGCGGCCCATGGCTGGTTGACCAGGCCGTTGACCGAGGTCCAGTTGGTGCCGCCAGCCGTCCAGTTGCCGGTGCCGCCGTCCACCACGCCGTTGGCGATGGTCTGGCTGCCGTCCCAGAAACGGATATTGGCATTCGGCGCCGCCACCAGCACGTTCACCTGATTGCCCACCGAGGTTTGCACCACCAGGTCGCCGAGGCCGAAGCCCACCGGCACGCCGGTGACATTCAGGCCCAGGTCGGTCAGCGCGCCGGTGTAGTTGATCAAGCGATACACCCCGACGCCAAACCCGCCGGCATCGGTGACGTTCAGGTTGCCATCGAGGGTCACGTTGCCGCCGACGTTGAGCAACGAGGTGGTGGACGGTGCGCCAAGCGCTACGTCCAGGTTGCCGCTGCCGGCCATCACCAGCGAACCGGCTGACAGCGTATTGCCGCTGCTCAGGGCCAGGTGGCCGCCGTTGTTGACGTTCAGCGCACCCAGTACCGAGCCGGTGCCGGTGAAGGTCGCGCCGGTATTGACGTTGACATTGGCACTGCCCAACGAGCCGCTGAGGTTCAGGGTGCCGCCGTTGACGTTGGTGTCGCCAGTGAGGCCATTGATGCCGGTGAGGTTGAGGGTGCCGGTGCCGACCTTGGCCAGGACGCCGGTGCCGCTCAGGCCACCGTCGAAGGTGCTGCTGGCGTTGAGACCGCCCACCGACAACGTGTTGCTCCCGCTGACTTGCACGTCACCGCTGCCGGCGAGGGTCGCCAGGCTGGCATCGCTGCCCATGATCAGCGACGCACCGGCACTGACATTCGCACCGGAAGTATTGCCCAGCGCACCTGCGCTGGCGGTGGTGACACTGCCGGACAGGACATTCAAGGCGCCGGTAAAGGTGTTGGTGCCGCTGAGCGTCAGGTCTGCCAGGCCATTTTTGTTCAGGGCGCCAGCGCCGCTGATCACGCCGCCGAGCGCCAGGTTGTTATTGCCGGCCACGTTCAAATCAGCGTTGAGGGTGATCCCATTGCCCAGGCTCAGCGCCGCACTGTTGTCCAGTGTCGACGTACCACCCACGGTCAGGTTACCGCCGCCCAGCGCCGCGCCATTGCCCAGCGTCAGGGTACCGGCGTTGAGGGTGCTGCCGCCGCTGTAGGTGTTGATGCCGTTGAGGGTAAGGTTGGCCGCGCCGTTCTTGATCAACTGACCGGTGCCCCCGATAAGGCCGCCCAGTGTCAGGCCTTGAGTGCCGCCGACGGTGAGGTCGGCATTGAGGGCAATTGCGTTGGTCAGCGCCACTGCGGCATTACTGTCCAGGGTCGCTGCGCCGCCCACCGTCAAATCGCCGGTGCCGAGGGCCGCATTACTGCCGACGGTCAAGGTACCGGCATTCAGCGAGGTGCCATCGATAAACGTGTTGGTGCCGTTGAGAATCAGGTTGGCCGCACCGTTTTTCACCAGGTTGCCATTGCCGCTGATCACGCCGCCCAATGTCAGGTCTGCGTTACCGCCAATCGTCAGCGGGCCGGTCATGCCGATCTGGTTGTTCAGGCTGACGGCAGTGCTGGCGTCCAGGCTGGTGTTGGCGGCCGTGGTCAATACGCCGCTGCCCAAGGCGTTGTTGGCACCGAGGATAATCTTGCCGGTGCTGAGCGTCGTGTTGCCCAGGTAGTTATTGCTGCCGTTGAGGGTCAGGTCGGCCGCGCCGTTCTTGATCAAGCCTCCGATGCCGTTGACGTTGCCGCCGAGGGTCAGCGCGTTGCTGCCAGCGAGGGTCAGACTGCCACCGAGGTTGATGGAATTGCCCAGAGAGGCGGCGGTGCTGGCGTCCAGCGTGGTGCCGTTGGACGCGTTCAGCGTGCCAGAGCCCAACGCGGTATTGGAGCCGACAATCAAGGTCCCGGCATTCAGCGCGGTGGTGCCGGTGTAGGTGTTGCTGCCGTTGAGGGTCAGGATTGAGGCACCGGTCTTGATCAGGCCGCCCGCGCCGGCGATAACGCCTCCGAGGGTTAAAGGATTGGCCCCGCCGGCGGTCAGGTTGGCATTGAGGTTGATCGCATTACCCAAGGTCAGCGCGCCGGCGCTGTTGAGGGTGCTGGCACCGCCCACGGTCAATGCGCCGGTGCCCAGTGCCGCGCCATTACCAAGGGTCAGGCTGCCGGCGTTGAGCGTCGTGCCACCCAGATAGGTGTTGACGCCGTTGAGGGTCAGATTGGCCGCGCCATTCTTGATCAGTTGGTTGCTGCCGCTGAGCACGCCACCCAGGGTCAGGGCGTTGCTGCCCGCCACGCTGAGGTCGGCGTTCACTGCGATGTTGTTGGCCAGCGTCACGTTGGCACTGCTGTCCAGCGAGGCCGCGCCCGCGACGGTCAGGTTACCGGCGCCCAAGGCTGCGTTATTACCGGCGGTGAGCGTGCCCGCGTTGAGTGTTACGCCGTTGAGGAAGGTGTTGGCACCGTTGAGGACCAGGTTGGCCGCGCCATTTTTGGTCAGGCCGCCGCTGCCGGAGACGACGCCACCAAGGGTCAGGCCAGCGCTCCCGCCAAGGTTCAGGTTGCCGGTTATGCCGATGTCGTTGGTCAGGGCAACGGTGGTGCTCGCGTCCAGCGTGGTGCCGTCCGCCGTGTTCAAAATGCCGCCCGCCCCCAGCGCCGTATTGGAGCCGACGATCAGCGAACCGGCGTTAAGTGTGGTGTTGCCACTGTAGGTATTGGCGCCACCTAGGGTCAACGCTGCCACACCATTCTTGATCAGCCCGCCCGCGCCACTGACCACACCACTCAGCCCCAGCGCCTGCGTGCCGCCGATGGTCAAATCAGCCGCCATGCTCACCGCGTTGGCCAGGGTCACCGCAGTAGTGGCATCGAGGGTGGTGCCTGCCGCCGTGCTCAGGATGCCGGTGCCCAGTGCATTATTGTTGCCCACCAGCAGCGTGCCGGCGTTGAGCTGGGTGTTCCCGGCTTGAGTGTTGTTGCCGGTCAGCGTCAGGGTGGCCGCGCCATTCTTGATCAGCCCGGCGGAACCCGATATCACGCCGCCGAGGGTCAGCGCATTAGTGCCAAGCAAGGTCAAATTGCCGTTGACCGCAACGTTATTGGCCAGCGTCGCCGCCCCGGTACTGCCCAGGCTGGCGGCGGCATTTACGTTCAAGGATCCGGAACCCAGGGAGCTGTCGTTGCCGACGATCAAGGTGCCGGCATTCAAGTCGGTGCTACCGGTGTAGCCGGAGTTGGCCGCGCTAAGTGTCAGGCTGCCACTGCCATTCTTGGAGATCCCGCCGGCGCCGCTGACGTTACCGGCCAGCGTGAGGCTGCCGACGCCGCTGGTGCCGACGGCACTGTTAAGCACAAGTGCGTTGTTCAGTGTGATGGTGCCGGGCGCCTGGAGCACTGTCGAACCACCGATGGTCACCGTGCCGGCACTGAAGGCCAGGTTATTGCCCAGTTGTACGGAACCGCCATTGAGGGTGGTATTGCCCAGGTAACTGTTGGCGCCATTGATGACCAACTGCCCGGTGCCGTTCTTGGTCAGGCCGCCCGAGCCCGAGACCACGTTACCCAGGGTGATGGCGTTGGTACCTTGCAGGGTCAAGCCGCTCGCCCCGAGGTTGATCAGGTTGCTCAGACTCAAACCGCCGGTGCTCGCCTCCAGGGCGCCACCATTGGAGGTCAGTACGCCGCTACCGAATGCCTGGTTGTTGTTGAATTGCGCGATACCGCCGTTGAGGGTGGTGCTGCCACTCACCAGCGGCCCTTGCAGGGTCCAGGTACCACTGTTGACCGTCAGGTTGTTGAAGTTGACGTAGCTGGCACTCGACGCCACACCAACACCGCTGGTACCGCCGCCGATGCCAATGGGGTTTTGCAGGATCAGCGAGTTGACGCCACCTGCGCCGCCGTCAACCTGGCCGGTAGGAGCAAAGGTCAGGTTGACGCCAATCAGGCCACCCAACGAAAGCCCGATACCGCCACCGCTGGAGATAGTCGAACCGGTGATGGCGGTAAAGGTGTTGGTGCTGCCCGCCCCCATGGAGACGCCGCCGGAAATCGTACCGGAGTTGATGAAGGTATTACCCGTGGAGGAACTTTCAAAGGCCATCCGCCCGTTGATTGTGCCGGCGTTGATCACGTTGACTTGCGAGCCCCCGCGAATCGCGACCACTGGCGCATCCGCGGCAAACAGCGACAGGTTGAGCAATGCGGTGGAACCGATGGTGCCATTGTTCACAATATTGGTGCTGCCGCCGGCGCCGTTTTGCAGGTTCAGCGCCATACCATTGAGACTGGCAAGATTGACACCCAGCAGGTCCGCAGTACCTCGGATGATCCCGGTGGCGGCGTTCGTGACGTTCACCACACTCGCCCCCGCGTTACCCAGCACCACGCCGCCACTCAAGGCAGTGACCAGCCCGAGCAATGCCGGGTCGATAAGGCCCGCGTTGTTCAAGGTGATGTTATTGCCCGTCAGGTTCAGCACCTGGCCAGCCAGCGTCGCGTTCAGTTGGGCAGCGGAGCCCACGTTGACGGTCAGGTCATTCACTGCACTGGAGAACGTGTTCAAGAACAACGGCAGCGAAGGCACGCCACTGCACGTGACCGTGCCACCCGCCGCCGGACTTGCCGGCGTACAAGCCGCCATCGCCTGCGGGCTCGCCAAGCCTAGAACCAGGCCGGCAATACCGAGGCGAATAGCAAGATTAAGAGGAGAAATACGAGGTATAGCGGCAGTAGCAAGTCTTCTTTCCACGTGAAACTCCTTCGTGGTTCAAGCCTTTCATCCATGAATGCGTAGAAGCCCCTGATACAGATCCAAACACGCATCGACGTCGAAATACCTGACCGTGGTGACAACTGATCCTGTTTGTCACAACGTTAGCCGCGTGCGTAAAACTCATTGAAATAAATGGTATTAATACTTTAGCGAGTGCCGCGCAGGACCTGGACGACATCCAATGAACGCAGAGCTGAACGCTCTGAGCCGCGCAAAAATTCAGATTTCACAATGTAAAAAAGCGCTCTAATAACGCGCGGTGTTACCCCTGTAGGAGCGAGCTTGCTCGCGAAAAGCGCTAAGGCACCGCGTGTATTCACGCCAGTCAGCGTCATCGTTAACGACTTTCGCGAGCAAGCTCGCTCCTACAGTAAAACCTGTTGATTCAGCAAAACGATTCTGGAGTCCCCAATGCCCCATGAAGGCAACCTGTTACAAGCGGCGGTTGTATTCCTGTTCGCCGCCGTACTGACCGTGCCCTTGGCCAAGCGCCTGCAGCTGGGAGCCGTGTTGGGTTACTTGCTGGCCGGCGTGATCATCGGCCCTTCGGTGCTGGGCCTGGTGGGCAACCCGCAAAGCGTCAGCCAGTTTTCCGAACTTGGGGTGGTGTTGCTGCTGTTCATCATCGGCCTGGAGTTGTCACCGAAGCGTTTGTGGGTGATGCGCAAGGCGGTGTTTGGCGTCGGCCTGGCGCAGGTATTGCTGACGGGTACGGTGATCGGCGTGGTAGCGCTGTTTGCGTTTGGCCAGTCATGGAACAGTGCGATTGTGCTGGGCCTTGGCCTGGCGCTCTCCTCCACCGCCTTCGGCCTGCAAAGCCTGGCCGAGCGCAAGGAGCTTAACCAGCCCCACGGGCGCCTGGCCTTTGCGATCCTGTTGTTCCAGGACATCGCGGCGATCCCGCTGATCGCCATGGTGCCGCTGCTCGCCGGCAGCGATCACCCCGCCACCACCTCCCAAGGCTTGCAGCACGGCCTGGAAGTACTGGGCAGCATCGCCGTGGTGATTATCGGCGGACGCTATCTGCTGCGGCCGGTGTTTCGCATCGTCGCCAAGACCGGCCTGCGGGAAGTGTCCACCGCTACCGCGTTGCTGGTGGTAATTGGCACGGCATGGCTGATGGAACTGGTGGGCGTGTCCATGGCCCTCGGCGCCTTCCTCGCCGGGCTGCTGCTGGCAGACTCCGAATACCGACACGAACTCGAATCGCAGATCGAACCGTTCAAGGGCCTGCTGCTGGGCCTGTTCTTTATCAGCGTGGGCATGGGCGCCAATATCAGCCTGTTGTTCAGTGCGCCGTTGATCGTGCTGGGCCTGACCTTGCTGCTGATCGCCATCAAGTTGCCGCTGCTGTTTTGCGTAGGTCGCCTGGCCGGTGACCTGAACCGTGAAAGCGCGCTACGCCTGGGCGTGGTGCTGGCGGCCGGCGGTGAATTTGCCTTCGTGGTGTTCAAGATCGGCCGCGACCAGGGCCTGTTCGAGCCGCACCTCTACGACATCCTGGTGCTGACCATCACCCTGTCCATGGCCGTGACGCCGTTGCTGCTGTTGCTCTGCCCGAAACTGTTCAAGCCCAAGGTCAAGCCGGTGGAAGTGCCCGAGGAATACCGCGCTATCGAAAGCGATGCACCCCGGGTGGTGATCGCCGGGATGGGCCGTATGGGGCAGATCGTGGCGCGGATCCTGCGGGCGCAAAACATCTCGTTTATCGCCCTCGACACCTCGGTGGAAACCATCGAGCTGACCCGCAGCTTCGGCGGCATGCCGGTGTTCTACGGCGACCCGCAGCGCCCGGAAATCCTCCACGCGGCGAAAGTCGACCAGGCTGAATTTTTCGTGATCGCCATGGACGATCCCGAAATCAACATCAAGACCGCCGAGCTGGTGCGCAGCCTCTACCCGCACATGAAGATCATCGCCCGCGCCCGTAACCGCCAACACGTGCATCGCCTGGTGGACCTCGACGCATCACCGGTGCGCGAAACGTTTTACTCCAGCCTGGAAATGAGCCGCCGCACTCTGGTGGGCCTTGGCTTGACCCAAGCCCAGGCCGATGCGCGCATCAGCCGTTTCAAAAACCACGACCTGCAACTGCTGGCCGCCCAGCACGCGGTGTATGACGACGCGGCCAAGGTGATGCAGTCGGCCCAGGAAGCCCGGACGGAATTGGCGCGGCTGTTTGAGATGGACCGACTCGAGGAGGAGTCCGACAAGGTGTAAGGATGGAGATGAACGATCTTGCGAAAATTCTGACAGAATACGGCGCAATTTCGTTCATCCCTGGAGAGCTTCATGGCCACCCTCAGCAAGACCGCAGCCCTCTTGGCCCTCGCGCTGGCCGCCGGCTTCGGCGCCAGCCAAGTCCTCGCCGCCAGCAAGCCTGCGGCGCAGAAAACCGCCACCCAGACCATTTCCACCCTGGACGGCAAGTTCAGCTTCAACCTGCCCAAGTCCTACCTGGCCGACCCACTGCCGGCCGGTGATGCCGAACACGGCACGGCGGGCGCCAGCGGCACGATGTACAGCGACCAGGCCACCAAAAGCGTGATTTTTGTGGTTGAGAAACCGAGTGTCGCCGGCCTGATCAAGGACAACGACCCGCAGTTCCTCGACGGTGCCGTGGCGGACTTCGTCAAGGAACAAAGCGCGGCCCTGCCGGACTTCAAGAAAGGCGCCGAGAAGAAACTCACCGTCAAGGGCCTGGCCCTGCGCCAGGTCGACAGCACCGCAACCATGGGCGGTGGCAAGACGCTGAGCTCCACCTTCCTGACGGGCTCCGGCAGCCACCAGTTGGTGGTGCAGGCCATTTCCCGGGCGGATGACGAGAAAGGTCATGCACTGTTGGTGAAGCAGATTATTGGCGGTAAATAACCGGTTTTATCTGGCAATGAAAATCCAATGTGGGAGCGGGCTTGCTCGCGAATGCGGTGGGTCAGTTAATACATGTGCTGACTGAAACACCGCTTTCGCGAGCAAGTCCGCTCCCACATTTTTATCGCGTTCATATCGCTGGACTCAGTGCAGGCTCTTCTCCAGCCACTGTTTCAAGTCCAGCAACTCCGCCTCACCCACGGTATGAATCATCCCCGGGTACCCGTGGAATTCCGGGGTGAGGCCAATCCCCTGCAACACCTCGTTGGCCCGCGTTGCCGAGTAGTAAGGCAGCGCCTGGTCCAGCGTCCCGTGCCCGATGAAAATCGCCAGCTTGCCCAGTCGCGCGTCCGGCTTGAGTTCGGCCTTGAGTACCGGCAGCAGGCTGCCACTCAACGCCGCAATCCCGCGCAGGGTTTCGGGATGCCTTAACCCGACCTCGTACGACATGATCGCGCCCTGGCTGAACCCCACCAGAAACACCCGCTCACTTTGGGTGTGGTACTTGGTGGTGGCCTTTGCGACGAAGTCTTCGATCAGCTTGGCGCTGCTCTGCAAATCGGCGGTCTCACCATCAAAATCGCCATCGCCCGGCTTCTTGCGAAACCAGCGATAACCACCGCCATCCACCGGCATCGGTGCCCGTGCAGAAAGGTAGGTCCAGGTCGACGGCAAGCGGTCCTTGAGCCCGAACAAGTCGGCCTCGTCACTGCCATAACCATGCAGGAAGATCACCAGCGGCTCGTTGCGGGCATCGCTTTGGGTCTGTTCCAGGTAAGGCAGGGGCAAGTCCGTGTGCAATTCGTCTTCGGCATGGGCAGCGCTGGCGAACAGCGCCACTGTCAGGGCGATCAGTTTGAGCATGGGCATCAACCTTCAGGGTTTGCGCAACAAATAGGTATCCATGATCCAGCCATTGGCCTGGCGCGCCGCCTTGCGCACACGTTCAATTTCTTCGGCCACCTCGGCCACCTTGCCGCTGATCAGGATTTCGTCCGGTGTGCCCAGGTAGGCGCCCCAGTAAATATCCAGGTCCTGATCGGCCACGGTGCGGTAGGAATCTTCGGCGTCGAGCATGACAACCAGGGTGTCGGCATCACTCGCCTGCCCCGCTGCCAACCGACGCCCGGTGGTGATTTCGATGGAGCGGCCAATGCGGTTCAACGGCACTTTATGCTGGGCCGCCAAGGCCTGGACGCTGGTGATCCCGGGGATCACCTCAAACTCAAACTCGCAACTGCCGCTGGCCAGAATCGCCTGCAGGATACGGATAGTGCTGTCGTACAGCGCCGGGTCGCCCCAAGCCAGGAACGCACCGACTTCGCCGTCGGCCATTTCTTCATTGATCATCCGCTCGAAGGTCTGCTGCTTGTCGCGGTTCAAATCCTTTACGGCGGTGGTGTAGTCGATATCGCCACGCACCCGCTCGGGGCAATCGGCCTCGACAAAGCGGTAAGCGTGATCGGTGATGTAGGTCTCGCAGATTTCCCGGCGCAGGTCGATCAGTTTGTCCTTGCTCTGACCCTTGTCCATCAGGAAAAACACGTCGGTGCGGTTGAGCGCCTTGACCGCCTGCATCGTGATGTAGTCGGGGTTGCCGGCGCCAATGCCGATGATCAGGATGCGTTTCATGGGAAAGTCTTCATGGGTGTTCTCGGTGCGGGGAGCGGATTTTGCCATGTTCGGGGCGTCAGGCGTGAGTTTCCAGGCGCAGGCGCCAACGGCCGTTGAACCGCAGCTCGGTGGATGAGAGCGGCTCCACGTCGATCAGGTTGAACATTGAGGGCGGGGATTGCATGACGTGCAGCAGCGCCGCGCGGATAACGAAGGGATGGGTGACCGCCAGCACATGCCCCGGCGTTTGCTCGAGAGACTGCAACCACTGCCCCACCCGCTCACACAACTGCACCACCGACTCACCGCCGTGGGGCGCCGAGGTGCTGTCGGTCAACCAGGCCTGCAGTGCTTCGGGCTCGGCCTGTTGGACCTCATCGATCGCCAGCCCTTGCCAGCGGCCGAAATCACAATCACGCAGGGCTGTTTCAACCGAAGCCTCGGCGGCAAACAGCACCGCCGTCTGCCGGGTTCGCGCCTCCGGGCCACACAGCACCAAGGGCGCACGCTTGAAACGCTGCGCCTGGGACAACGCCGCCTGCTGCCAGTCCATCTCCACCGACTCATCCAGCGCAAAGCGTGCGCATTTCTGGGCACGGGTGCTGGCGTGGGAAATCAGGGTCAACCGGGTGGCCTGCATGACAAATCGCTCTGGCGAAGATAGTTCAATATCTTACAACGATCCGCACACATGAAGCCGGTCGCCGCCGACGGATCGGCGGCGACCGGCATTCATACCCCTGGCGGCGCCAGGTAGAACACCTCATAGCCGTTGCCCGGGCGGTTCACATCCAGCGCCTTGCCCGACAAGGTAATCCGCACCAGCTTCCACGCCTGCACATCCAGCGCCAGAAACACCGCAAAGTTATCGCTGGTGTCTGCAATCTGCTGATTGCGGGCTTTTTCGGTGGCGAGGATTTGGCCACGGTCCGCATTTGGCTCCAGCGCCCACTCTTCCCGGTACAGGCTCAAAGCGTTTTGCGCTGGACCTCGCTGCACATCCAGCGGTAACCAGGACTCAATGTGCGGCCGGCCAAAACTGTCGAGGACCTTCTGAAAACGCTCGCCGAGTAAAAAGTCTGCGGCCTGCAAAGGATCCGACCACAGGTAAACCGACGAATACAGGTTGCCCACGCCCGGCCCCTGCCCCCGTTCCTGAGCGATAAACGCCTTGAACAGCAAACCCTCGGTGTGATCCCACTGCGGCCCCAACCGGGCGGCGCGCTCGCGGATGACACCCATGTCGTAATCAGCTGGCAAGCGGTGTGAATACTGTTTGGCAAACATCATGGCGCTCCTGTTCAGATGAGTGGCCAGCTTGTGCCGGGGCCATGATTTCAGCAAGATATCACCGGATATAGGTGTGATAAGGAACTGAAATGACCGACGCCCTCAAGCCGCTGGATATCGACACCGTGCACGCCTTTGTACTGGTGGCCGACTTCGCCAGTTTCACCCGTGCAGCCCAGGCCCTGGACACCTCACAGGCGGCCATCAGCCTAAAGCTCAAGCGCCTGGAAGAGCGCCTTGGTTACCGCCTGCTGGTGCGCACGCCACGGCATGTGCGGCTGTCGCCCCAGGGCGAACAGTTCATCGTTGCCGCCCGCGCGTTGCTCAATGCCCACGAACGGGCATTGGGTGACATGGGCAACGGCGCACCTCGAAGGCTGGTGATCGGCATCAGTGACCATGTCGCCGGGCCCGACCTGCCGCTGTGGCTCAGCCGCCTGGCAGCGTACGACCCATTGGTGATTCTGGAGGTGCGGATTGCCTCGTCCCGGGACTTGGTGGCTGCGTTCGACCGCAACGAACTGGACGCGGTGATCGTGCGCAACGAAGGCGACCGCCAGGACGGCGAAGTATTGGTGGTTGAACGCTTTGGCTGGTTCGCCGCACCGACCTGGCAGCACACCCCCGGCACGCCGTTGCGCATGGCAACCATGGCCTCGCCCTGCGGCGTGCGACACCTGGCGGTGCGGGCGTTGGATGAAGCGCGGATTGACTGGACCGAAGTATTTGTCGGCGGCGGCGTGATGGCCGTCGGTGCGGCCGTCAGCGCCGGCCTGGGCGTAGCAGCGCTGGCTCGGCGGGTTGCTCCGGCGGGCGCTGTGGACGTGAGTGAACAGTACGGATTACCGGCGTTGCCCGTCAGTGAAATCGTGCTGCATAGCCGGATCAGCGATGGTCGCTCCCGTGAGACATTGCGGGCCTTGAGTGCAACCTTCAGAGGGGTTCTGGAGCGTTAGGTTGCATCTGCGCATAGCGCCCGCGCACAAACCGCTCCAGCTCGTCTCCCGGCAGCGCCTTGCTGAAATACCAGCCCTGGATAATCAACTCCGAGCCCGACTGCAAAAACGCCAGCTGCTCGGCGGTTTCCACGCCCTCGACCACCACCCCGAGGTTCAACGCCTCACAAAACCTCAGCATCCCGGTCAGCACCTGAGCGCCCTTTGGATCATGTTGGGCCACCACGAAACTGCGATCGATCTTGATGAAATCCACCGGAAACTGATGCAAATAACTCAGCGCCGAAAACCCGGTACCGAAATCGTCGAGGTACACCTTGGCGCCGATCGCCTGCAGCTTCTCGATCATCTGCCGGGCACCCTGGATATCACCCACCAACGCATCCTCGGTGATCTCCACCGACACCTGCCCATGGGCCTGGGCCAGTATCTCCACCAGCCGGTCACCATAGGCCGGGGTGGTGAGCGTGGCGCTGGAGATATTGATTGTCATCGGTAACCTGAAACCGACCTTCCGCCACTTCTGGTACTGGCGCACAGCCTGGGACGCCACCCACACATCCACATCGGGCATCAACCTGGCATTGGCCAGCCATTGCAGGAACTCCCAGGGCGAATGCACCGTGCCCTCGGCATCCCGTGCGCGCATCAACGCTTCACAACCGGTGCATAGCCCGGTCCGGGTAGAAATCTGCGGTTGGAATTCAAGGTAAAACTCATAGTCGCTGATCTGCTGGATATGGCTCAACTCGCTGACCTGGCGCGCCTGGGCCTTGTGGGAGGCCATTACCGGATCCAGCTCCAGCAAGCGGCCCTTTTCTTCCAGGCCGCGAAAGGTCATGTCCAGCGACTTCAAATACACCGTGCCGCCTTCCGTGGCCTGGCGATTGATCGCCCGCACATAGGGTGCATAAATCAGCATGCCAACCCCCAGCAACACCACCTGCAGCAACACCGCCGCGAGGTCGCCATGGGTGCTCAAATAGGCGTTGAGCAACACCGGCGCGGTAAACGGCACGCTCACCACCGCAGGCGACACCCAGCCAATCTGCACCACCATCAGCGCCAGCATCGCGTTGAACGCCGGCACCACCAGAAAAGGAATGAACAGACGCGGATTGAGAATGATCGGCAGGCCAAACAACAACACTTCACTGACATTGAACAGCGACAGCGGCAGGCTGGCCATCGCCACCAATCGCATCGACCGGCTCTTGGAAAACAGCAGGATCGCCAGCAGCAGGCACAACGCGCCACCCGAGCCGCCGATAAACGCGAAGCTGCCCAGCAAGCCGCCGTTCAGTAGATATTTGACCGGTTCGCCTGCCGCCAGCGCCGCGTTATTGAGCGCGACCGCCTGATCCAGTACGTCAAACAACGGCTGCATGGCGTAGACACCATGGATCCCAAAAAACCACAGCAGCGAATTCATCAGGGTCACAAACAAGCCGCTGCCATAGGGCGTTTCCAGCGCATCGAGCACCTGCGGCCCCTGAAGCTGCGCCACCTGCGGAATCTGCAACAGCAACGACAGCAGGAGCACCAGCCCGAGCGCGGTGATCGCCCCTGGCACCACCATATTGATGGTGCCCTTGAGGTTGTGCCCCACCAGGTCTTCGTTGATCAAACGGGTCCAGCGACGCCGATGCAGCCAGGCGATGGCGGGCACGTTGATCAACGGCGAGGCGATGGCGATGAACAACACGAAGGTCGCCGAGGCACGGGGAAAATCCCGCAGCACAAACGTGGCGATCACCACATGGGCCAGGCACAGGAACGCCACCGGTAGCTGCGGCAGGCGGTGCTGAATCGCAAGCATGTAACCGATGGAGGCGGCCACCAGCAGCGGGATCACCGAGCTGATCTGGCTGTGCAGCCCCGCGAGCAAGGCCACCACCTGAGGGTCGAAACCCAGCACACGAGCGCATTCAGACAGGATCAGGAACCCGGCCGACACCAGCAGGCATGGCAGGATCCACAACAATCCCTCACGGATGGCCCGCAACGACTCGGTGCTGGCCAAGGCCGCCAGCCGTTGGGTGAAGAAAAGCTTGAACAGCGTTTGCGCCATCACCTGTCCCTCTGCACATAGCACTCGATCCCTGATGCCAAGTCGCAAAGGCACATGTGCCGTTGCCTTTATCGACGAGGTAACGCTACACGCCCTGATACCGCGAACGAAAGGCTTTTGCTGCCATCGGCGCAATTATTCAGATTCGTGCCGTGGCACTGATGCTTGTCGATTGACCCGGGTTGGCCCATCCTTCGGCGCACTTGTTGTCGTAAAAAGCGACGTTCCCTCATGGCCTGCGCACTGCTGGGTCTGACCAGCCGTCTCTCTTACCGTGGAGTAAACCTTTGTCCCAACCCGGCGAAAACCACCAGCTAGCCCTGGACAGATTCCTGAGCGAACACCCGGCCCTGGCCGAAGAACTGAATACGTTGAACCCCCTGGCGGCCCAGGCTAAAGGGGAAACCATGGAGCAGTACCGCGCCGAACGCCTGCATGAAGCCTTCGAGGCAGAAGCCGAGCAACAGGGCTTGTTTGCCTGGGAGCTGACGCTGAAATTGACGGCGCATTCCCCTGCGGAGTTCGAGGCCCAGCGCCTTGAGGTGCACCAGGAAGTGGCGCAGATGGCGGGCCTGAGTTGGGCCGAATATTGTCAGTTGCATGACTTGCCCGAATAGAACCAGCGGCTAAAACACTGACGGGGATCGCTGAGCGCTGCATGCAATTCTTCAGGGGTGATCACCCTGCGCTCAGGGTCGATCGCCAAAGCCGTGCGTAACACTCGCCAGCAATGGCGAGGTAGTTGCCTGGGACGGACCGGTCTGTCACTGGAGTGGCGCCGTCCTTGGGCCAATTCGTAAAGTACACAAGCCACTGCATACAGATCGGCACTGGCCGACAGTGCTGCGCCGGCCAGCAACTCCGGCGCGGCGTACGCTGGCGTCCAAGCGTTGAAACGACTGCGACTCAAGCCTGGCGGCCCCGCCGAGGCCTGTCCGCAAGCCTGACCCAGACCGAAATCAAACAAGCGCAGCCCGCCCTCTCCTACCATCACATTGCCGGGTTTCACATCCCCGTGCAGCACGCCCTGCTGATGGCTATGACGCAACGCATCGAGCAATTGCACGGCGATGCCTTGCCACTCTTGCCACGGCAAGCCACCGGGGCGCTCCAGCAGCAGCCGATCCAGGGTCATGCCCTGAAGCAGCTCCATGGTGAAAAAAACAATCTGACAGGGAGCGTCTACTTCAAACGAAAACACCCGTACCACCTGCTCATGCCGAAGGCTGCGCGTCAGGGCAAACTCGCTGTAGAGCAGCACGTGGGCGTCTGCACATTCACGAATGGCTTCACCCAGCACCTTGATCGCCACACTGGAACGCGACTCACCAAACTGTTCGTGCAGCAGATCCCGGGCGCGATAGACCACGCCCATGCCGCCAGCGCCGAGCACTCGTTCGATAAGGTATCGCCCGGCCAGCAACGCAGGTATCCCGTCGCGCTGCGGGCTGCCCTGTGCCCGGGCGAAAGCAAAGTGGGTCAACGGGCGGCTGGGCATAACCTCAAGCCCAGGCTTATCGTTCATGACTGCACCACCACAGCGGTCAGGTTGTCGCGGGCGGCACCGCGCAATACGCCGGCGAACAGTTGATCCAGAATCCGCTGTGGGTTTCCCAGGCTCAACGCCTGACCCAACTCGCCATGGCTAAGCGCCTGATACAGGCCATCACTGCACAGCAGAAAAACATCCCCTGACAGAGTCCCGAGCTCCAATACCTGGGGACTCAATGGTTCCCGCGAGCCGATGGCGCGGGTCAGCGCCCGTGCATCGGGGTGCGCCTTGGCCCGCTCCAGGCTCACCCGCTGGTCAATCAACTGCTCCAACAGCGAATGGTCCCGCGACAGCTGGTACAACGTCTGCGCTCGCCACAGATAACAACGACTGTCACCCGCCCAGACACAGGCAGCGCGATCGCCCTGAAGCAGCAAAGCCACGACCGTGCTCCCCATGGTGCGATCACCACCATGGGCAGTGACCGTCAACTCTTCACCCAGCCGCCGATTGAGCCATTGCAGGCAACGACGGGTCGCCTCGACCCGTTCGTCGAGGCTCCCCTGGCCGGGCAATAACGCCAGGCTATCGACCACCAGTTGGCTGGCGACATCCCCTGCCTGATGCCCGCCCATCCCGTCTGCCACGGCCCAGCAGCCCTGCCGAGGGCAATCGAGAAAGGCATCCTCGTTGCGCGACCTGAGCTTGCCACGGTCCGTACGGCCAGCACTGCGCCAGCGATCCTGACCTCGGTTCACAGTTGCTCCGGAAGGCGAAAGGTACGCCACTGCGCCATCTGAAACGGATTGGGCGCGCGCCGGCTGGTCAGCAGGTAGTTGGCGCGCAAGCCTGCCAGGTCCGCCTTGAGAATCAGGACATCCTGCCCGCTGGAGGGCTCGCTCTGCATCAGGTCAAACAAGCGGAACAGGGACCAGGCCCCAGTATTTTTTTCGAGCCCCAACGCCCGCTCGCTACCCCGCTCCAGCACCAGGCTGCTGCGACCATTTTCAGCCTCGGCTGGCCACTGCATCGCCATCGGGACAATCGGCCCGTGCCGGTACTCCATCTGCTGGCCGCCCAAACGCAAGACCGCGCGACTTACCGAAGGGTCCAAACTGTAGGGCGCGACGGTGAAACGAACCTGCAAGCCACCCGGTTCATCCGCAAAAAAACCGCGCCTGATCACCTGCGCCTTCGCTTGCTGGTCGAGGAACGCCCTGGACATCGGCAAGCTGCGCCCATCCAGGCTGCGCAGCCTGTAGCGACCGGCATCGGCGCTGACAAAAGGCTTTAGATAGCTGTCAAAAAATCGCGCCATTATCCCCCCTGGCTTGAAGAACTCCTGAAAATCATCGAGGGAGACGTCGCTGCTGGCGTGGGCATTGAACGGATACCAGCACCTCGGTAGGAATCTTGGTTTCGATCTCCCCCATGCTGTGAAAGTGATGCAGCGGCAAGTCCTCCACCGCACCACCACTTTGCGGGCCGATAACGTTCGGGCACCAGCGAAACCTGGCGAAGCTGTCCGTCAAGCGGGTGGCGAAGGCATACGCCGTGTTACCCCACAGATAGTGCTCGTGGCTGCTGGCCACATTTTCCTGGTAGGCGAAGGTCTTGACCGGGCAATCAATGGGATCGTATGGCGTCCTCAGCAGGAAGCGCGGAACGGTGAGGCCGATGTAACGGGCATCTTCGCTCTGGCGAAAGCTCTGCCATTTAGCAAACTGCGGCCCTTCGAAATGGTCCTTCAGGTCCTTGAGGTTGGGCAGGCCGGTGAAGCTCTCCAGGCCAAAGAACCCTGGGCCGGCGGCCGCGATGAATGGTGCATGGGCCATGCAGGCCACGCTGGAAACGTACTGCATCAACCTGACGTCGGGCGCACTGGGCGAGAGGAAATAATTGGCGATGATCGCCCCTACGGGCTGACCGCCGAACTGACCGTATTCGGCACTGTAAATATGCTTGTAGAGGCCAGACTGGGTAACTTCCGGTGAGTCTTCGAAGTCATCCAGCAGGTCCTGGCGAGAGACGTTCAGCAGTTCGATCTTGATGTTTTCACGGAAATTGGTGCGCTCAACCAGCAATTGCAGGCCGCGCCAGGACGACTCCAGCGCCTGGAAATCGGGATGGTGGAGAATTTCATCCATTTGCTGGCTCAGCCGTGCGTCAATCTCGGCAATCATCCGGTCAACCAGGCGCTTCTTGACCGGTTCACCCCGGTTCTGCGGCTTGATCAGTTCCTCGATAAATGCCGAGACCCCGCGCTTTGCGATGCCATAGGCCTAATCGTCGGCGCTGAGACGGGTCTGGGCAATGATGTCGTCGAGAATGCTGTATTCATCAGTTGCGGGAGCGTACAACGGGCTTTGGCTGGTAGTCATAGTATCAGTGTCCTTTTACTGAGTGAGTCATACGGCTGGGCTGCGCAGCCCCAATTCCGCCAATACCCGGGTGCGGGACTCGTCATCGGCGAGTGCGTTTTCAATGGCTTTTCGAAAGCTCGGTGTGTTGCCCAGCGGCCCCTTCAGCGCCACGAGTGCATCACGCAGCTCCATGAGCTTTTTCAGCTCGGGTATTTGCTCAACCAGGTGCGCAGGGTTGAAGTCCTTCATGGAATTGATCCTGACCTGGATCGCCAGCTCATCGGGTTCGGTAGAATCCTGGAGCCGATTGGGGACGCTTAAGGTCAAGCTCAAGGCTTGCTTGGCCAACACCTCGTCAAGGCTGTTCTTGTCGATGCCGACGGGCTTGCGGTCTTCGAGCTGTCGCGGGTCTTCGCGCTGGGTGAAGTCGCCAAGCACCAGCAGTTTCAACGGCAGCTCCACCTCTTCCTGCGCGTTGCCGACGGCGGGTTTGAACGTGATATTGACGCGTTCCTTGGGGGCTACCGAACCTTCTTTCGCCATGGTATTTCTCCTTTTTTTCGGGTGGCTCGAAAGCCTATTCAAGTACCGCTTCAAGATCGAAGTGGCATAGCCTGCGATGGACATCTTCCTTGCGCTCACGCACAGAATGGCTTTGCGGCAACACGTCACAACAGCCATGCAGGAGTTGCAGCACTTCAACCGCGAGTTCGGGCTCCCAGCGCTGCAGGCCTGATTGCTGCAGTTCGTGGTCCAGGTGCTCAAGCTGGACTTTGGCAAGGTCATGCTTGCCCGCCAGCACACACAACCTGGCCTGGCCAAGCCGCCAATGAAATCGGGCACGGTCGCCTGTGGCGCTTTGCATGCCTTGCTTGAGCGACCGAACGGCCGCCTTGAAGCCGTCCGTGCGCAGCACGGGCATGACGTCGTGTAATGCTTTGTCCCAAGGGGCAGCCTGGGCATCAAGTGCCGTCTTGGGTGACACCGGACCTTGCAGATGGCGGGTAACCTGCGTGTTGATCCAGCCCCGGGTAACGGAGTCGGCGAACGGTGTTCCATCGTGAAAGCGTAACTGCACGAGCCCAGGCAATCGTTGGAGCAACAAGGCGAAGTGCACTTCCAACTCGGTCATGGCCAAATCGGCCTGAAGCGCCTGCAGGCATTCCCACACCCTGTACAAGCCGTCAAACCAGAAAGGTGCACAGGCCAGGCTGGCCTCAAGTTCCAACAACAGATCAGCGTGCTGCCCCAGGGCGTAGCGCTCCTGGTAACGCTTGAGCTTGTCTGGCGCCGGGCCTCGCAACGGCGTGACCTGCTCGCTGTCACAGTCCGGGAGGCTGGTGATCGTCAGCCAGGTCAACGTTCGGTTCAGGCGAAGCGCCCTCAGGTCAGTGGCATTCTGACGTTGCCACCAGGCAGACAAAGGCCGGGCATTCTCCTGCAGCGTACGCAGCAGCTTATGGGCATCCCTTTCGTTGTCCACGACCGGCTCGGGCGCCAGCAGTTGAGTCGCCACCTGTGTGATCTGGGCGATCCCTGCTGCGATACCACTGGGTGGAGGATCGCTCTCGGTTGCCTGCTGCAACCCGTCCGAGAGCCGCCTGCGAATTGGTAGCAACAATGGCGCATCTTCGCAGAGATGCCGGGTCCATAACTCATCCAGCCGGGTCAGGTGTTCGAGCATGCAGTGGAATAAGGGCCGTTGGTCCTTGAACGAAAGATTTTGCGCAAGCACCTGATCGAGGCGAGGGACCAGCCAGCCAAATGCTGCACTGCGGGTACGCGGTTTTCCTGGGTATACGACCGCCCAATGATGCTCACAGAGGTAGCGCAACAATCCGAGGCCTGCGAGCAATCCGGGGAAGGATTCGCGCTGATGCAATGCCCAGGTCAACCAGACGGCGGCTCGCAAGTCCTTGGACTGTTGGCGTAACAAGGCCTCACTTTTTTCCACGACCCATTGCCAGTCAGGCTGACTGTTACCGTGCATTGAATGCGCCTTGCCCAGTTCGGTTTCAAGTGCCTCGTACTCAGTAGAAAAACGCATATCGGCGCCCGCAAAACTCTCTGTCGAGTTGGGCGTCTGCGCAAGTTTCAGGTAGAAATCGGAAAGCCTGTCTGAATAAACCATTATGGGCCGCACTCTACTTCCCTGGACACATGAGTGAACTAACGGCAATTTAAGCAAACGTCAGAACACTGCTTTAAGTTCGTCTTCCCGGCGAGAAGAGCACGAACCTTATCCATGCAAAAAGCATTGTTCAAGCCACGAAACAACGGTTAAGGAATTTCCTACAAAAATAAAAATTCGCCGGCGCGCAACAAGTTGCGCACCCAAAACAACACGTACGATTATGTTTTATGTGTCCCCCGCGAACAAACCACGTATGGACACACTGCAACTAACTGCACACCTCTGCGCAAAAAAAATACAACTAACTTCAGCTACAAACCAGCATCACACCTGAAAAAACAAACCTATAAAATCTTAACTCCCCGTTTTCATTAGCTTTTGAACTTTCCGGCACGCTTCTTGATATCGAGCATTACCCGGCCGGCCAATCAGCCGACTGGGACGACCTCATTTATCAGGCAAGGAAACCACTTATGCCAACACCCGCGTATCTATCCATCACCGGCGCCAAGCAAGGCTTGATTACGGCAGGCACGTTCACTCAGGACTCGGTCGGCAACATTTATCAGGAAGGCCACGAAGACCAGATTCTGGTGCAGGGGTTCCAGCACCAGGTCATCATTCCTCGCGATCCGCAATCCGGCCAGCCCACCGGCCAGCGCGTGCACAAACCCCTGATGATCAGCAAGATATTCGATAAGTCTTCGCCGCTACTGTTCAACGCATTGACCTCTGGGGAAATGCTCAAGTGCAGCCTTGAGTGGTACCGCACCTCTTCAGTCGGCACCCAGGAACACTACTTCACCATCGAACTGTACGACGCGATTCTGGTGGACATCCAGTCACGGATGCCGAACTGCCAGGACCCGAGCAATGCGCACTTCACGCACCTGGAGGATGTGTATTTCACTTACCGGAGAATCATCTGGACCCATAAGGCATGCGGTACCTCGGGCGAAGATGACTGGCGCCGCCCGGTAGCCGGCTAAACACCCACCGAAGACAGAAACGGCAACGCCATGGACGGCGCCGTTTCTGTCGTCTACTAAACCATCGCCAATGGGTGCTTGCGCTTCGGCGCACCAAAAACCCGGTCAATCGCATCCAGGTCGTGCTCATCCAGCACCAGCTTTGCCGCCGCGGCATTGAGCCGAACATGCTCGGGCGTCACGGCCTTGGGAATGGCGATCACACCGTCCTGGCGCAATACCCAGGCCAGGGAAACCTGGGCGGGTGTGACCTCGTGGCGACGGGCAATTTGCTTGAGGGTCGGGCTGGCCAACAGCTCGCCACCCTGGGCGATTGGGCAGTAGGCCATCAATGGCAAATTATGCTGCTGCCACCACGGCAGCAGATCGAACTCAATGCCGCGTTCTTCGATGTTGTAGAGCACCTGATTGGTGGCACAGACCGGGGACGCCAGTTCCTGCAGGTCGGCCACATCAAAGTTGGACACGCCCCAACGACCGATCTTGCCCGCCTCACGCAAGCGCTCGAAGGCTTCTACCGTTTCTTCAAGGGGATATTGCCCACGCCAATGCAACAGATACAGGTCGATGTAGTCGGTGCCCAGTCGCTGGAGACTGGCCTCACACGCCTGTGGAACACCCTTGCGGCTGGCATTGTGCGGGTACACTTTGCTGACCAGGAACACCTTGTCGCGCTTGCCGCGAATCGCTTCGCCGACGACTTCTTCGGCGCCGCCTTCGCCATACATTTCAGCGGTATCGATCAGGGTCATGCCCTCATCAATACCCAGTTGCAACGCGGCGACCTCGGCGCTGCGTTGGCCGGGATTTTCGCCCATGCGCCAGGTCCCTTGGCCGATGACAGGGACGGGGACGCCGGCCAGATCAATGGTGCGCATGACAACCTCCTGATAAATTCGCGAATTAACAGTGTGGCACCGACTGGACAAAAGGGTTCAATCGAAGGATCGTGGCCCTTTCCATCCCAGCCAGACAAAGGACGCGCAATGCTGTTTGTGGTCATGCTTGGGGGCAAGCACCCCCGGGCGAAAATCGAAGTGCATGACGTAGTGTTTGCCGTGGCCGACACCCTGGAAGGCGCCTACCCGCAACTGCGCGAGGGCTGGTTTGGTAGCCCGAAAGGTGTGCATATCGATTCCTGGATGACGGTCGACGGCGTCGACGGCTGGAAAATCCAGCTCAGCCACCTGGCGCCTAACGCCGGTGCGCCGCGCCTGTACTTCATCAATCTGGGCGGTTATGAATCGAACATCTTTGGCGAAGCCCACCACTACCTGCTGGTGGTTGCGCGCACGGCCAGGGAAGCTGCGGCCCAGGGCAAACGGCAGATGCTCTCGCACTGGACGCAATCTCATACCGACGGTGTGCTGGATATCGACGACTGCCTGCCCATCGACCTGGTAGACGGACGCTACATCCACCTGCAACAAGGCATTCACCGCCCGATCATCACGCAGAACGACTACATCGTATTGCCCTGACCGCCTCCTACCCGAACGGGGTATGGCGCCCCACCCGCCACCTGCCTGAAAGTGCAATCAGCCCCTCGGCCTGACAACAAGCACAACATCAAGGTGGGTTCGCCATGCATAAAGCCGTTATCGCCCTGTTCAGCGCTGTCTTGCTTGCATCAATGTCCGTCAGCCAGGCCGCTGACGACCCGGGCAACACCTTGCGCATCTACAACTGGGCCGATTACATCGGGGAACACACCCTCGGCGACTTCGAGAAAGCCACTGGTATCAAGGTGATCTACGACACCTACGACTCCTACGAGACCGTGCAGGGCAAGCTGCTCTCCGGGCGCTCGGGTTATGACCTGGTGGTGCTCAATGCGTCACTGGTACCGCTGCTGATCAAGGCCAAGGCATTCCAGCCCCTCAACAAAACGCTGCTGCCCGACTGGAACAACCTAGACCCGCTAGTGCTGAAAAGCCTTGAAACCCATGATCCGGGCGTGACCTATTCGGCGCCCTACACCTGGGGCAGCAACGGTGTGACCTACAACATCGACAAGATCAAGGAACGCATGCCGGATGCGCCCATCGGTTCCCTGGCGATGATCTTCGACCCCAAGATCATTTCGCGCTTTGCCGACTGTGGCATCACCTTCATGGACTCCCCTACTGACATGATCCCGCTGGCCCTGACCTACCTCGGCCTCGACCCCAACAGCGTGGCGCCCAAAGACCTCAAGGCCGCCCAGGATGTACTGATGGCGGTACGGCCGTACATCCGCAAATTCGATTCCAGCGGCTTTATCAACGGCCTGGCCAACGGCGAGCTGTGCATGGCCACTACTTGGTCGGGCGACTACGCCACTTCCCAGGCCCGGGCGGCGGAAGCCGGGGCCAAGGTCAACCTGGGTTACTTCATTCCCAAGGAAGGCTCGCTGATCTGGTTCGATAACTTCTACATCCCGGCCGACGCCCCGCACGTGGCGAATGCCCACACGTTCATCGAGTTCCTCCTGCAACCGCAGGTCATCGCCGGCGTCAGCAACACCATTCACTACGCCAACAGCAACCTGGCGTCCAAGCCCTTTGTAAATGCGGATATACGCGACAACCCGGCCATCTACCCGGACGCGGCGACGATGCAGCGCTTGTTCACCCAGAAAAGCCAGTCCCAAGCCGCCGTGCGCCTGATCACCCGTACCTGGAACGCCGTGAAGACCGGCAAGTGAAACCCAGCCATTGAAGGTAAATGCCATGACTCTGCCAAATCCTGCTTTTTTCGCCCAGTTCGACCACGAGCAACTGGACGCCGCCGACAGGGCGCATTACATGCACGGCTTCCATATGTTCGATGAGCACCGTGAGCAAGGCTCGCTGAACATCGCGGCCGGTGACGGCGCCTACATCTACGACACCGCCGGCAACCGTTACCTGGATGCCGTCGGCGGCATGTGGTGTACGAACATCGGCCTGGGCCGCGAAGAAATGGCCGACGCCATCGCCAACCAGGTGCGCCAGTTGGCCTACTCCAACCCGTTCTGCGACATGGCCAACGTCACCGCCATCGAACTGTGCGCCAAACTCGCCAGCCTGGCCCCCGGCGACCTCGACCATGTGTTCCTGACCACCGGCGGTTCAACGGCCGTCGATACCGCCTACCGGCTGGTGCAGTTCTATCAGAACAGCCGCGGCAAGCATGAGAAGAAACACATCATCTCGCGCTTCAGTGCGTACCACGGCTCGACATTCCTCACGATGTCCATCGGCAACAAGGCCGCCGACCGCGCCCCCGAATTCGACTTCATGAGCGACCTGTTCCACCACATCTCGTGCCCCAACTACTACCGAGCACCGGAGGGCATGAGCGAAGCGCAGTTCCTCGATTTCCTGGTGGATGAGTTCGAAGACAAGATCCTGACCATCGGCGCCGATAAAGTCGCCGCGTTCTTTGCTGAACCCATCATGGGCTCGGGCGGCGTGATCATTCCGCCGAAGGGTTATCACCGGCGCATGTGGGAAATCTGCCAACGCTACGACCTGCTCTACGTGGCGGATGAAGTGGTGACGTCCTTCGGCCGGCTGGGAAAATTCTTCGCCTCCGAGGAGGTGTTCGACATGCAGCCGGACATCATCACCACCGCCAAGGGCCTGACTTCTGGCTACCTGCCGTTGGGCGCGTGTATTTTCTCGGACCGCATCTGGCAAGTGATCGGCGAGCCAGGCAAGGGCCGTTGCTTTACCCATGGGTTCACCTACAGCGGCCACCCGGTGAGTTGCGTGGCGGCGCTGAAGAACATCGAGATCATCGAGCGGGAAAACCTTTTGGCGCATGTCGAGGATGTCGGTGTGTACCTCGAACAGCGCCTGCAAACCCTGGCCAGCCTGCCGTTGGTGGGCGACGTGCGCTGCCAGCGCTTGATGGCCTGCATTGAGTTTGTCGCCGACAAACACACCAAGGCGCTGCTGCCGGACGCGGTGAATATCGGCGAGAAGATCCACCTGCGGGCCCAGGCCAAAGGTTTGCTGGTGCGGCCCATCGGTCACCTGAATGTGATGTCGCCGCCGCTGATCATTACCCATGCCCAGGTGGATCAAGTGGTGGAAATCCTGCGCCAGTGCATCCTCGACACCGCCGAAGAGCTGCGCCAGAGCGGCGAGTATCAAGGCCGATGAGCCTGGGTGCCCCGGTGCTTTTGCCGGGGCCCTGGTCGGCGGGTAGACTGGCCGGCA
This sequence comes from Pseudomonas sp. LBUM1641, assembly GCF_059716235.1. Lineage (NCBI taxonomy): Bacteria > Pseudomonadati > Pseudomonadota > Gammaproteobacteria > Pseudomonadales > Pseudomonadaceae > Pseudomonas > Pseudomonas sp. LBUM1641. Next base: position 2,887,536 of record NZ_CP166815.1, on the reverse strand, counting down.
TGAACCAGAATGCCGATCACTGCCCTGCCCCGTCCTTCCAGGTGCTTGAAGCCTGGAATGGCGCGTTGGCCCACGCTTTCGTCAGCGTTGACGAAGCGATCTTCCTTGAACACCTGGCCCGCGCCCTCAGCGCCCTGACACCCATCGAATCGATGATGATCAGCCTGGAGCGCCAGGGCCAGGCGCCGCACTTGCTCTACCAGCAAGGCATCCCCCGGCCGCACTATGAAGAAATCATCAACCGCTACTTTTCCCGGGGCTACCTGCTGGACCCCTTCTGCCTGGCAGTAGACAAGGGCCTGGCCGAAGGTTTCTACCACTTGGCGCAAATCGCCCCGGACGATTTCTTCAACAGCGAGTACTACAAGACCTACTACCTGCGCAGCGGCGGCGCCCAAGAGAGCTATTACATCGTCGACCTGTGCCCCAACAGCAAGATTTCCCTGTGCATGTTCCAGGGGCTGAGTGCCGGCCAGTTCAGCGATGAACAACTGGCGCTGCAACGAACCGCCCAACCCATCGTGCGTGAACTGCTGCGGCGCTTCGGCACCACGGGCGGGCTGTGCAAGGTGATCAGTGACGAGGCTTTCACCCAGACCCAGGTGCATCAGCAGATAGAAGCGGCGTTCATGCATTTTGGCAGCGGTGTATTGACCGTGCGCGAACGGGAGATCGCCCACCTGATATTGCGCGGGCACTCGGTGAAATCCACCGCCCAGGTGCTGGGCATTTCCCCGGAAACCGTGCGCATGCACCGCAAGCATTTGTATACCAAGCTTGAGATCAACTCCCAGGCGGAGCTGTTTGCGCTGTTTATCGATTGGCTGACCCACAGCGGCGTAATGGCCCGCCACACCTGACCCACCACCCCCCCCGTAGCAGCTGTCGAGCCCCGGCGAGGCTGCGTTGGGAGCGACCTGGTCATGTGCCTGGCGCAACCGCGGTGGTGCGGCCGACGCAGCCTCGCTGGAGCTCGACAGCTGCTACGGGGGGCGGAGCTCCTGAACCGTCCATGCAACCCGGGGGAACTTTGCCAGGAAATAACCACCTGAATCCGGTACGCTCACCGTTTTTACCCAAGGAGTTATCCCTCATGGCCAAAGCCACCGCCCGTCACATCCTGGTTGCCACCGAAGACAAGTGCAACGAATTGAAAGCACAGATCGAAGGCGGCGCCGATTTCGCCGAAGTTGCCAAAGCCAACTCGTCCTGCCCGTCCAGCCGTCAAGGCGGCGACCTGGGTTCGTTCGGCCCGGGCCAGATGGTTAAAGAATTCGACACCGTCGTCTTCAGCGCCCCGGTCAACACCGTGCAAGGCCCAGTGAAAACCCAGTTCGGTTATCACCTGCTGGAAGTGACCAGCCGTCAGGACTGATTCGGTCCGCGCTAATGTTTAAAACAACGGCCCGCCTTTTGGTGGGCCGTTGTGCATCTGTGACAGTGTGATAACTGGCGAGGCGCACGCGCATAGCGTACAAATCCCTTTACCTCTTCACCCGGCGCCCAAGGCTGATAATGCGAGTCGCTTTTTCTACCCTGTTTTGCTCCACCCTGGCCCTATTGCTGGCCAGCACCGCCGTGATCGCCGCGCCGCAGTCGGCGCTGACCGTATACGGCGAACCGGCCAAATACCAACCCGGCTTCACCCATTTCGACTACGCCAACCCCAATGCCCCCAAGGGCGGCAGCTTGCGGCGTTCGGCGATCGAAATCGGACGCTACGACCATGTACTGCCCTATGGCGACAAAGGCATCGGCGTCAGCCAGGTCGACGGCTGGCTGTATTCGCCCCTGGCCCAGCGCTCCCTGGATGAGCCCTACACGGTCTACGGCCTGGTGGCGGAAAAAATGGAGCGGTCAGACGACGGTCTGTCCCTGCGTTTTTACCTGAACCCCAAGGCGCGCTTCGCCGATGGCCAGCCGATCACCGCCGAAGACGTGCGCTACACCTTCGACCTGCTGATGACCCAGGGCAGCCTGCGCTACCGCACGCTGTTCGCCGACGTCAAACACGTCGAAGTCGAAGGCCCGCGCCAGGTGCGCTTTGATTTCTCCAGCAACGAAAACCGCACCCTGCCCCTGGATGTCGCCACCCTGCCGGTATTCCCCGAACATTGGTGGAAAACCCGCAACTTCGCCGACGGTGGCGGATACGAGATTCCCTTGGGCAGCGGCCCCTACACCATCAGCAAGGTCGATGCCGGCAACACCATCACCTTCAAGCGCGACCCGAACTGGTGGGGCAAGGACCTGCCCATCAGCCGCGGCCTGTATAACTTCGATCACTTGAGCCTGGAATACTTCGGCGACACCGAAGTGGCGCGCCAGGTCCTGCGGGGCGGTGCCTACGACTTCAACCGCGAATTCTCCGCCACCGGCTACTCCATCGGCTACAACGGCCCGGCCCTCGACGATGGTCGCCTGCAGCGCGCGCACCTGGCCAAAGAGGCGCCGCAACCGGCCCAGGGCTATGTGTTCAACGTGCAAAAGCCGATGTTCAAGGACCGCCGCGTGCGCCAGGCCCTGGCCATGTTGTGGGACTTCGAATGGGCTAACCGGCAGATGATGCGCAACATGTACATCCGCCAGCAGAGCTTCTTCTCCAACAGCCCGCTGGCGGCGACCCAACTGCCGGACGCCCAGGAGCTGGCGATTCTGGAACCCCTGCGCGGGCAGATTCCCGACGAAGTGTTCACCCAAGTATTCAAGGCGCCGACCACCGACGGCAGCGGGATGATCCGCGACAAGCAACTACAAGCCCTGGCGCTGCTGGAGCAGGCTGGCTGGAAACCCGACGGCGACAAGCTGGTGAATGCCGAGGGTGAGCCGCTGGAATTCACCTTCCTCAATGCCCAGAACGGCCTCGAGCGCTTGCTGTTGCCGTACAAACGCAACCTCGCGCAGATCGGCATCACCCTCAATATCCGCCGTATCGACTCCTCGCAATACGTCAACCGCCTGATGGCCCGGGACTACGACATGATCGTCACCGGCTTCCCGGTCACCACCTCGCCGGGGATGGAGCTGTACAACTACTTCGGTTCCGCCGCCGCGTTTGATACCGGCGCCAACAACTACATGGTGCTGAAAGACCCGGCCGTGGACAGCCTGATCAACGGCTTGGTCAAGGCCAACACCCAGGCGCAGATGCTCAGTTATGCCCACGCCCTGGACCGCGTACTGCAATGGAATTACCTGTGGATTCCCAACTACTACCCGCCGGGCACCTCCGCCGCGTGGTGGAACCGCTTCGGCCGCCCGGCCGTGGAGGCCAAAACCGATGAGGCCCTGGAAACCTGGTGGGAAATCAGCCCCACGCCATTGACCAATGAACAGATGAAAGCCGAACTGACCAAACGCCCGGGAGCCCGCTGATGTTTGCCTATATCGTGCGGCGCTTGCTGCTGATCATTCCCACCCTGGTAATTATCCTGCTGGTGAACTTCGTCATCGTCCAGGCCGCGCCCGGCGGGCCAGTGGAACAGGCCATCGCCCACCTGCAAGGCATCGGCGGCGGTGGCGTCGGCGGTTCGTCTGCCGAGAGCCTCAGCAGCGGCTCACGGGCCAGCCGTGGCCTGGACCCGAAGCTGATCAAGGACATCGAAAAACAATACGGCTTCGACAAACCCGCGCCGGAACGCCTGTGGCTGATGCTCAAGAGCTACGCCCAGCTGGACTTCGGCAACAGTTTCTTCCGTGGCAAAAGCGTGACCGACCTGATCCTGGAAAAGATGCCGGTGACCATTTCTCTCGGCCTGTGGGCCACCTTGATCACCTACCTGGTGTCGATCCCGCTGGGAATTCGCAAGGCGGTGCGCCATGGCAGCAGTTTTGATGTGTGGAGCAGCACCGCGATCGTAATTGGCTACGCAATGCCGGCGTTCCTGTTTGCGATGTTCCTGATCGTGGTATTCGCCGGTGGCACCTCGCTGAACTGGTTCCCGGTGCGCGGGCTGGTCTCGGAAAACTTCGACCAATTGAGCACCGTCGGCAAGATCGCCGATTACTTCTGGCACCTGGTGTTGCCGGTCAGCGCCCTGGTGATCGGCGGTTTTGCCACCTTGACCATCCTCACCAAAAACTCGTTCCTCAATGAAATCACCCGCCAGTACGTGGTCACCGCCCGGGCCAAAGGCTTGAGCGAGCGCCGGGTGCTGTACGGGCATGTGTTTCGCAACGCGATGCTGCTGGTGATCTCGGGGATTCCCCAGGCGTTTATCGCGGTGTTCTTTGCAGGATCGCTGCTGATCGAGGTAATTTTCTCCCTCGACGGCTTGGGCCGCATGAGCTACGAGGCGGCGGTTTCACGGGATTATCCGGTGGTGTTCGGCTCGCTGTTTATCTTCACGCTGTTTGGCCTCTTGATAAAACTCATCGGTGACCTCTGCTACACCCTGGTGGACCCGCGTATCGACTTCGCCGCGAGGAACGCCTGATGCTCAAGCTCTCTCCCGTGGCCCGCCGGCGCTTTGAACGCTTCAAGAAAAACCGCCGTGGCTGGTGGTCGCTGTGGCTGTTTATCGGCCTGTTTATCCTGACCCTCGGCGGCGAGTTGATCGCCAATGACAAACCTTCGGTGCTCAGCTACCAGGACGAGCTGTATTTCCCGGTGTTCAAGCGTTACACCGAGCAGGAGTTCGGCGGGCAACTGCCATTCCAGGCGGATTACCGCAGTGAGTACGTGCAGAACCTGATCAAGAAGGACGGCGGCTGGATGCTGTTCCCGCCGATCCCGTTCAGCGACGACACGCCCAACTATGAACTGACCCGCCCTGCCCCCAGCCCGCCATCGGGCGTGAACTGGCTGGGCACCGACGACCAATCCCGCGACGTACTGGCGCGGGTGATCTTCGGCGCACGGGTATCGATCCTGTTTGCCCTGGCCCTCACCGCCATCAGCGCCGCCATCGGCATCGCCGCCGGGGCCTTGCAGGGTTACTACGGTGGTTGGGTGGACTTGCTTGGGCAACGAATATTGGAAGTGTGGTCCGGGCTGCCGGTGCTGTACTTGCTGATCATTCTGTCGGGGTTTGTCGAGCCGAATTTCTGGTGGTTGCTGGGGATCATGGCGCTGTTTTCGTGGCTGGCCCTGGTGGACGTGGTGCGCGCCGAGTTCCTGCGGGGGCGCAACCTGGAGTACGTCAAGGCCGCGCGAGCGCTGGGTTTGGGTGACGGCAAGATCATCCGCCGGCATATCCTGCCAAACGCAATGACGGCCACCTTGAGCTATTTGCCGTTCATTTTGACCGGAGCGATTTCTACCTTGAGCGCCCTGGATTTCCTCGGCTTCGGCATGCCCGCCGGCAGCGCGTCACTGGGCGAGCTGATCGCCCAGGGCAAGCAAAACTTGCAAGCGCCATGGCTGGGGCTGACCGCGTTTTTCACCCTGGCGCTGATTCTGTCGTTGCTGGTGTTTATCGGCGAGGCGTTGCGTGACGCCTTCGACCCACGCTCATGAAGGCCGTTGAGATGACTGAAAACCTGATCGAGATTCGCGACCTGAGTGTCGCCTTCAACGGCCAGACCGTGGTGCGCAAGCTGTGCCTGGACGTGCGCCCCGGCGAGTGCCTGGCGCTGGTGGGCGAGTCGGGTTCGGGCAAGTCGGTGACCGCCCATTCGATCCTGCAACTGCTGCCCGAGGCCGGCACCGAAACCACCGGTTCGGTGCGTTATCGCGGCCAGGAACTGCTCGGCGCCTCGCCCGCCACCCTGCAAAAGCTGCGGGGCAACCGGATCGCGATGATCTTCCAGGAGCCGATGACCTCCCTGAATCCGCTGCACAGCATCGAGAAGCAGATCGGCGAAACCCTGCTGTTGCACAAGGGCCTGGGCGGTAAGCAAGCCCAGGCGCGGATCCTTGAATTGCTGGAACTGGTGGGCATCCAGAAACCCCAGGAACGCCTCAAGGCCTACCCCCATCAACTCTCCGGCGGCCAGCGCCAGCGGGTGATGATCGCCATGGCATTGGCCTGTGAGCCGGAACTGTTGATCGCCGACGAACCGACCACCGCGCTGGATGTGACGGTGCAGCGCAAGATCCTGCTGCTGCTCAAGTCTTTGCAACAACGCCTGGGCATGTCGCTGTTGCTGATCAGCCACGACCTCAACCTGGTGCGCAGCATCGCCCAGCGGGTGTGCGTGATGAAGGCCGGGGAAATTGTCGAGCAGGCGGATTGTGAAAGCCTGTTCTGCGCCCCCAAGCACCCTTACAGCCGCCTGCTGCTGGATGCTGAACCGGCAGGCATCGTCTTGAATCACGAGGCGCGGGAGACCGTGTTGCAGGTGGATGACCTGAGCGTGCAGTTCCCGCTGGGCGGCGGACTGTTCCGGTGCAAGCAGTACCTGCAAGCGGTGGACGGCATCAGCCTGACGGTGCAGCGCGGCAAGACGCTAGGGATTGTCGGCGAGTCCGGCTCGGGCAAATCCACCCTGGGCCAGGCGATTCTGCGGCTGCTGGATTCCAGCGGCGCGATTCGCTTCCAGGGCGAAGCCCTCGACGGCCTGACGCAAAAGCAGATGCAGCCGTGGCGCAAGCAGATGCAGGTGGTGTTCCAGGATCCGTTCGGCAGCCTCAGCCCGCGGATGTCGGTGGCGCAGATCATCAGCGAAGGCCTCGAAGTGCACGCCCCGTGCAGCCTCAAAGACCGCGAAGCGCAAGTGATCCGCGTGCTGGAAGACGTCGGCCTGGACCCGGCCAGCCGCCATCGCTACCCCCACGAATTCTCCGGCGGCCAGCGCCAACGCATCGCCATCGCCCGCGCGCTGGTGCTCAAGCCGGCGCTGATCCTGCTGGATGAACCCACCTCGGCGCTGGACCGTACCGTGCAGAAACAGGTGGTCGCCCTGCTGCTTGAGTTGCAGGAAAAGTACGGCCTGACCTACCTGTTTATCAGCCACGACCTGGCAGTGGTGCGGGCCCTGGCCCACGACATGATCGTGATCAAGGACGGCAAGGTGGTGGAGCGCGGGCCGAGCGACGAAGTGTTTGCCGCGCCTCAACATCCCTACACTCAGGAACTCCTCGCGGCGGCGCATCCATGAACACCACCGGCAGCCTCAAGGATTACCAATACGTTCGTGGCCTGGCGATCCAGTCGTTGTTCGAGATCATCGAGCAGTCCAGCGAAGGCACGGTGATTGTCGACGGTGACGCCAACATCGTCTGGATGAACGAGCGTTACGCCAAGCGCTTCGGCCTGAAAAGTGCCGACGAAGCCATCGGCCAACCGTGCGAGCAGGTGATTTCCAACAGCCTGCTGCGCCAGGTGGTGCGCAACGACCAGCCGATTCTGCTGGATATCCAGGACACGCCCAAAGGCCCGCTGGTGGTGATGCGCCTGCCGATCCATGACGACGCGGGCAAGGTGATCGGTGCGATCGGGTTTGCGCTGTTTGATGAATTGCGCAACCTGTCGCCGCTGATCGAGCGCTACCTGAGCATGCAGCAGGAATTGGCTTCCACCCGGTCGCTGCTAAGGTCGCGGCAGAGTAAGTACAACTTTGCGCACTTTATCGGCACCAGCGCGGCCAGCCTGGAAGTCAAACGCCGCGCCCGGCGCAGTGCGAGTGCGGAGTCGCCGGTGTTGTTGCTGGGGGAAACCGGGACCGGCAAGGAGTTGCTGGCCCAGGCGATTCACGGTGCATCGCCTCGGGCGCATAAAGCCTTTGTGAGCATCAACAGCGCGGCGATTCCTCATGATTTGCTGGAAGCCGAATTCTTCGGCACTGCGCCAGGCGCATTTACCGGCGCCGACCGCAAGGGCCGCCCCGGCAAGTTACAGATTGCCCAGGGCGGCACGCTGTTTCTCGACGAGATCGGCGACATGCCCCTGCCGCTGCAAAGCAAATTGCTGCGGGTGTTGCAGGAGAAAGAGTTCGAGCCGGTGGGCTCCAACGAGATGATCCACAGTGATGTGCGGGTGATTGCCGCCACGTCGATGGACCTGGAAGCGGCGATCAAGCGCGGGGAGTTCCGCGCGGACCTGTATTACCGCCTGAATGTGCTGCCGATCCAGGTGCCGCCGTTGCGCGCGCGGCTGGATGATTTGCCGGCGTTGAGTGAGGCGATTCTGGAGGAGTTGCGCAGCCAGCATGAACTGGACCGCGAGGCCTTGGCGTTATTGGCGCAGCATGCGTGGCCGGGGAATATCCGCGAGCTGCGCAATGTGCTGGAGCGGGCGGCGTTGTTGAGTGATGACCTGGTGCTGAATGCCAGTGAAATTCGCGCGGCAATTGGTACGTTCAGTCCGGTGGAGCACAGTTCGGTAGAGACCGCTGAGGGCGAGAGTTTCAGTGCGGCCAGGGAGCGCTTTGACCGGCAGGTGATTGGGGCGGCGTTGAAGCAATGTGAGGGGAATGTGGTGGAGGCGGCGAAGCGGCTGGGGCTTGGCCGGTCGACCTTGTACAAGAAAATGGTCGCGCTGGGTATCGCATAGTCTCAAAACAGAGACATAATTCCAAATACAGAGAAAATCCAATGTGGGAGCGGGCTTGCTCGCGAATGCGGTGTATCAGCCAGTAAATCCGGAACTGACATACCGCATTCGCGAGCAAGCCCGCTCCCACATTTGATCTCCAACAGTCTCAAATTCGGGACAAAATTTGAAAGCACACTCATAAGTCAATATATTTTCTATATATTTCAACAAGTTAACCACTTGGCACACATCTCGCTATAGCCCCTCCCCACCGCCTCACCCCCACAAAAATAACAATCAGATGGAGACACACCATGAGTGTGATCATTGCCCTCGCAGCCCTGGCGCTGCTGATGCTGGCCGCCTACCGTGGCTACAGCGTCATCCTGTTCGCCCCCATCGCCGCCCTCGGCGCTGTGCTGCTCACTGACCCTTCCGCCGTCGCCCCCGCCTTCACCGGGGTGTTTATGGAGAAGATGGTCGGCTTCCTCAAGCTGTATTTCCCGGTATTCCTGCTCGGCGCGGTGTTCGGCAAGCTGATTGAAATCTCCGGCTTCTCGCGCTCCATCGTCGCCGCTGCGATCCAGTTGCTCGGCACCCGCCAGGCGATGCTGGTGATCGTGCTGGTGTGCGCCCTGCTGACTTACGGCGGCGTGTCGCTGTTTGTGGTGGTGTTCGCGGTGTACCCGTTTGCCGCCGAGATGTTCCGCCAGAGCAATATTCCCAAACGCTTGCTGCCGGCGACCATCGCCCTCGGCGCGTTCTCGTTCACCATGGACGCCCTGCCCGGCACGCCGCAGATCCAGAACATCATCCCCAGCACCTTCTTCAACACCACGGCCTGGGCCGCACCGTGGCTGGGCCTGATCGGCACCATCTTCGTGTTCTGCGTCGGCATGCTGTACCTGGCCCGCCAGCGCAACAAGGCCCAGCGTGCCGGTGAAGGCTATGGCACCAACCTGCGCAACGAGCCAGAAACCGCCGAAGACATCAAGCTGCCCAACCCGTGGGTCGCGCTGTCGCCACTGCTGTTGGTGGGCATCATGAACCTGCTGTTCACCCACTGGATTCCGCTGTGGTACGGCAAGACCCACACCCTCAGCCTGCCGGGCATGAGCGTGCCGGTGCAGACCGAAGTCGCCAAGCTCACCGCGATCTGGGCGGTGCAGGCGGCGTTGCTGGTGGGGATCATCGTGGTGTTGGTGTTCGGCTTCTCGGCGATTCGCAGCAAGCTCGCCGAGGGCAGCAAGAGCGCGGTCAGCGGGGCATTGCTGGCGGCGATGAACACCGCTTCGGAATATGGTTTTGGTGCGGTGATCGCCTCGCTGCCGGGCTTCCTGGTGCTGGCGGACTGGCTCAAGGGCATTCCCAACCCGCTGGTCAACGAAGCAATTACCGTGACCCTGCTGGCCGGTATCACCGGTTCCGCCTCGGGCGGCATGAGCATTGCGCTGGCGGCCATGTCGGAGAGCTTTATTTCAGCGGCCCATGCGGCCAATATCCCCCTTGAAGTACTGCACCGGGTCGCGGCCATGGCCAGTGGCGGCATGGACACCCTGCCCCACAACGGCGCCGTGATCACGCTGCTGGCGGTCACCGGGCTGACCCACCGTGAAGCCTATAAAGATATTTTCGGCATCACGATCATCAAGACCCTCGCGGTGTTCGTGGTGATTGGTACTTTCTACGCCACCGGCATTGTGTGAGGTTGATATGACGACATTGAACGGCAAGACCGCCCTGGTCACCGGTTCCACCAGCGGCATCGGCCTGGGCATCGCCTTGAGCCTGGCCAAGGCCGGCGCCAACCTGATCCTCAACGGCTTCGGCGACGCCAGCGCGGTGATTGCCCAGGTGCAGGCCTTCGGCGGCAAGGTCGGGCATCACCCGGCGGACGTCAGCGACCCGGCGCAGATCGCCGAAATGATCGCCTACGCCGAGCGCGAGTTTGGCGGCATCGACATCCTGGTGAACAACGCCGGGATTCAGCATGTGGCGCCGGTGGACGAGTTTCCGGTGGAGCGCTGGGACTCGATCATTGCGATCAACCTGTCGTCAGTGTTCCACAGCACGCGGTTGAGCCTGCCGGGCATGAAGAACAAGGGCTGGGGGCGGATCGTCAACATTGCCTCGGTGCATGGGCTGGTGGGTTCGGTGGGCAAGGCGGCTTACGTCGCCGCCAAGCACGGGGTAATCGGCCTGACCAAGGTGGTGGGCCTGGAAACCGCCCAGAGCAATATCACCTGCAACGCCATCTGCCCGGGCTGGGTGTTGACGCCGCTGGTACAGAAACAGATTGATGATCGCATCGCCACCGGGGTTGACCCACAGCAGGCGCAGCAGGATTTGCTGGCGGAGAAGCAGCCGTCCCTGGAGTTCGTGACGCCGCCGCAACTGGGTGAGCTGGTGCTGTTCCTGTGCAGTGAAGCCGGCAGCCAGGTGCGTGGCGCGGCGTGGAATATCGACGGCGGCTGGCTGGCGCAATAAACGACGATCCCCAAGACACCGCAGCTCAAATGTGGGAGCGGGCTTGCTCGCGAATGCGTTGTATCAGTTAACACATCTGGAACTGACCCACCGCATTCGCGAGCAAGCCCGCTCCCACATTTTGATCGGTGTCGTTAGATAGATCAGATAATAAAAAAGAGATTTCCTTATGTCCGAAATACTCTGGCAACCCTCCCCCGAACGCATCCACAACACCCGGATGGATCAGTTCCGGCGCTTCATCAATGATCGCCATGCCTTGCAGATCAGCGACTACCCGGCCCTGCACCAGTGGAGCATCGACCAGCGCCCGGATTTCTGGCAGTCCATTGTCGAGTTTTTCGAGGTGCAGTTCCGCACGCCACCCAGCGCGGTGCTGATCGAAGACGCCGAGATGCCCAGCGCCCAGTGGTTTCCCGGAGCCACCCTGAATTTTGCCGAGCACCTGCTGCGCCGTCGCGACGATCATCCCGCGGTGGTCGCTATCAGCGAAGACGGCCAGCGCGAACAACTGACCTACGCCGAACTGGCCCACCACGTCGCCGGCCTGCAACGCAGCTTGCGGGCCGCCGGTGTGGGCGTGGGCGACCGGGTGGCCGCGTGCATGCCCAATACCTGGCAAACCCTGGTGGGCATGCTTGCTACCACCAGCCTCGGCGCGATCTGGTCGTGCTCCTCGCCCGACTTCGGCACCCAGGGCGTGATCGATCGCTTCGGCCAGATCGAACCCAAGGTGCTGATCACCTGCGCCGGCTACCGCTACGCCGGCAAGGTCATCGACCAAAGCAGCAAGCTCAATGAAATCCTCGAACGGCTGCCGTCCCTGCAACAGTTGATCATCGTGCCGTACGCCCGCCCCCAAGCGCGGCCCGAGGATTATCAGACCCGAGCCAACGTTGCACGCTGGGACGACTTCTACACCCCCGGCGGCGAACCCGATTTCGTCGCCGTGCCCTTCGATCATCCGCTGTACATCCTCTATTCCAGCGGCACCACCGGCGTGCCCAAGTGCATCATCCACGGCACCGGCGGCGTGTTGCTCACCCACCTCAAGGAACATGGCCTGCACGCCGACCTGTCCCGGGATGACTGCCTGTTCTACTACACCACCTGCGGCTGGATGATGTGGAACTGGCTGGTGTCGGTGCTGGCCATCGGCGCCACGGCGGTGCTGTATGACGGCTCACCGTTTCACCCGGGGCCTGAGCGCCTGATGGACCTGATCGACCAGGAAAAAATCAGCGTGTTCGGCACCAGTCCGAAGTTCCTCGCCACCCTGGAAAAGGCCGGGCTGCAACCGCGGCTGAGCCATGACCTGAGCAGCCTCAAGGGCTTGATCTCCACCGGCTCGCCGCTGTCGCCACAGAGCTACGACTACGTGTACCGCGAGATCAAGCCGGAGCTGTGCCTGTCGTCGATGTCTGGCGGTACCGATATCGTCTCCTGCTTCGTGATCGGCAACCCGGTGCTGCCGGTGCGCCGTGGCGAGATGCAGTGCAAGAGCCTGGCAATGGCCATCGAAGTCTGGGACGACCAGGGCCGCCCGCTGGTAGGCGAAAAAGGCGAACTGGTGTGCACCCGGCACTTCCCGGCGATGCCTATCGGCCTGTGGAATGACCCGCACCAGGAAAAACTGCGGGCCTCGTATTTCAGCCAGTTCCCCGGCGTGTGGGCCCAGGGTGACTACGCCGAACAACGCCCCAATGGCAGCCTGCTGATCCATGGCCGTTCAGACGCCGTGCTCAACCCCGGCGGCGTGCGCATCGGCACCGCAGAGATTTATCGTCAGGTGGAAAAAGTGCCGCAGGTGCTGGAAAGCCTGGCCATCGGCCAACGCTGGCAGGATGACGTGCGGGTGGTGCTGTTTGTGCGGCTCAACGACGGCGTCGAACTGGATGACGCCCTGGAGCAACAGATCCGCGAGGTGATCCGTGCCAACACCACGCCGCGCCATGTGCCGGCGAAGATTCTGGCGGTGACGGACATCCCGCGCACCATCAGCGGCAAGATCGTCGAACTGGCGGTGCGCAACGTGGTGCATGGCGAAGTGGTGAAGAACACCGACGCCCTGGCCAACCCCGAAGCCCTGGAGCAGTTCCGTGATCGCCCGGAGCTGGCAGAAAGATGAAACGTTTTAGCGCTTAAGCACTCATTTGAAGACAAAACCCTCAAGCATGCTATTTTTCGAGGGTGGAAAGCCGATCTCTCCTCGCGGGATAATCGGCTTTTGTCATTCTTCAAGCGTTACGCGCAGGGCATTTACATGAACGTATCACCCACCGGCAGCGAGGCCGCGGCACTGATTGCGCGGCTGGACTGGGCACGAAGCCCTCTCGGTGACGCCATTGATTGGCCGCAAAGCCTCCGTACAGCCGTCGACATCGTGATCCATTCACCCATGCCGATGTTGTTGCTGTGGGGCGCCGAACTCACTCAGATCTACAACGACGGCTTCGCCCTGCTGGCCGGCAACAAGCACCCTGGCGCCTTCGGCCAGCCTGCCGACTTGATCTGGCCGGAGTTGAAGCCGTTTACCGACCCGATCTACAGCGCCGTCTTCGCGGGCCAGGTACGCACGTTCACCGAGCAGCGTTTCGTGCTGCAACGCAACCACCGCGACACAGAGATCTGGCTGGACCTGACCTACAGCCCGATTCGCGATGAGCGCGGTGAGGTCGCCGGGATCCTGATCACCGCCATCGAAACCAACGAGCGCCGGCGCATCGCCCTGGAACTCCAGCAGCGCACCGAAAACAGCCTCAAGGCCCAGCGCAACACCGAGCAGCGCCTGCAACTGGCCCTGGCCGCCACCGACGCCGTGGGCACCTGGGACTGGGACATTGGCGAAGACCGGTTTATCGCCGACGCACATTTCGCCCAACTGCACGGGGTTGATCCCTGCGATGCCGGCCTGCTGCCCATCAGCGACTACCTGCAAGGCGTGCACCCTGAAGACCGTGGCATGGTGGCCCGCAGCATCAAGCATTGCATCACCCACGGCACCGAATACGCCGAGGAATATCGCCTGCTGCAAGCCGACGGCGAAGTGCGCTGGGTGTTTGCCCGGGGCCGTTGCTACAAGGACCATCATGGCCGACCGGCACGTTTTCTCGGCGCGGCCCTCGACCTGACTGAACGCAAGCACACCGAACAGGCCCTGCGCCAAAGCCAGACCGAGCTGCAGTTGATCATCAACGCCATGCCGGTGCTGATCGGCTATGTCGACCACGAGCAGCGCTTTCGCCTGAACAACAGCGCCTACCTGGACTGGTACGGCATGACCCCGCAGGAGCTCTACGGCAAGACCATCCGCGAAGTCGTGGGCGACGAAATCTATGCCGGGCGCGTCGACAAGATCGAGGCGGCGCTCAAGGGCAAGGCCTGCAGTTTTGTCACCGTCACGCCGCACCATGACGGCCGCCCCCGCCACGCGCTGATGAAGTACCTGCCGCGTTTCAGCGCTGACGGTTCAGTCAACGGTTTCTACATTTTTGTGATCGACGAGACCGAGCGCAAACTTACCGAAGAAGCCCTGCGCCACCTTAACGAAAACCTCGAAGAGCGCGTCAACCAACGCACCCAGGCCCTGGCCGAAGCCAACCAGCGCCTGCAAAACGAGATGTTTGAGCGCGAGCGTGCCGAAGACGCCCTGCGCCATGCCCAGAAGATGGAAGCGGTCGGCCAACTCACCGGCGGCATCGCCCATGACTTCAACAACATGCTCACCGGGATCATCGGCAGCCTGGACCTGATGCAACGCTACATCGCTGCCGGACGCAGCGACGAGATCGGCCGCTTCACCGACGCCGCCGTGTCCTCGGCCCATCGTGCCGCTGCGCTGACCCACCGACTGCTGGCGTTCTCTCGCCGCCAATCCCTGGACCCCAAGCCGGTAGATCCGAATCAATTGGTAGCGTCCCTGGAAGACCTGTTCCGCCGCACCAAGGGCGCGCATATCGAACTCAAGGTGCAACTGGGCACCGACATCTGGCCGGTGAACACCGACGCCAGCCAGCTGGAAAACGCCCTGCTCAACCTGGTGATCAATGCCCGGGATGCGATGCCTGACGGCGGTCAATTGTGCATCGAGACCGCCAACAGTTACCTCGACGGCACCGACATCACCACCCTGGAGCCGGTCAAGGCCGGCGACTATGTGATGCTCGGCGTGAGCGATAACGGCGCCGGCATGACCGCGAAGATCCTCGCCAAGGCTTTCGACCCGTTCTTCACCACCAAGCCCATCGGCCAGGGCACCGGCCTTGGGTTGTCGATGATCTATGGGTTTGCCCAGCAATCCGGCGGCCACGTGACCATTCAGAGCGAGCCGGGCCAGGGCACTTGCGTGCGCCTGTACTTGCCGCG
Source organism: Pseudomonas sp. LBUM1641 (assembly GCF_059716235.1). NCBI lineage: Bacteria > Pseudomonadati > Pseudomonadota > Gammaproteobacteria > Pseudomonadales > Pseudomonadaceae > Pseudomonas > Pseudomonas sp. LBUM1641. The sequence continues at coordinate 2,872,267 of NZ_CP166815.1, read as the reverse complement.
CCTGCATGGCACCGCGCTGGAAAGGACGGTGCCCGCCAGTCAGGGCGAAGCCCCGGTAGCGCTGGAAGGCGAAGCCGTGGTGGTGGTCGAGGACGACCCGGCGGTGCGGATGCTGGTGGTGAATGTGCTGGATGAGCTGGGTTACACCGCGCATCAGGCGGCGGATGCACGGGCGGCGTTGCCGCTGCTGGAGTCCGACCTGCGGGTGGATTTGCTGGTGACCGATGTGGGCTTGCCGGGGATGAACGGCAGGCAACTGGCAGAAATTGCCCGGCAACATCGACCCGAACTCAAGGTGCTGTTCATGACCGGATATGCCGAGAAAGCCGCCGAGCGCCAGGGGTTCCTGGAGGCTGGCATGGACATGGTAGCCAAGCCGTTTTCGATTGACCTGCTGGCTAACAAAATCCGTAGCATGATCAGCTCAGAGGCCTGACTTCAGGCATAATCGCGCGCCGTTTCACATCAGGACCGATCAATGAAAGCCCAAGCCCGTCACATTCTGGTGAAAACCAGTGAAGAAGCCGAACAGCTCAAGCAGCGTATTGCCAAGGGCGAAGCGTTTGACGTGTTGGCCAAGAAGTACTCCACCTGCCCGTCTGCCAAGCGCGGCGGTGATTTGGGTGAAGTAAGGCCGGGGCAGATGGTGGGGGTGATTGATGCGGTGATCTTCAAGAAGCCTGTGAAGGTGGTTCATGGGCCGATCAAGAGCAAGTTTGGGTATCACTTGGTGCAGGTGTTTTACCGGGATTGATGGCTTTTTTGTGGCGAGGGAGCTTGCTCCCGCTGGAGTGCGAAGCGCTCCCAGCTTTTTTGGGGCCGCTGCGCGGCCCAGCGGGAGCAAGCTCCCTCGCCACAATAGATAGCGTTAGTCTCGGGGAATGAGTGCACCTGGCACCTGAATCACCCGGCTCGCCAGCCGATGCCCGGCCAAGGCTGCTTCCTGCGGCGAGCCGCCCTTGAGCCGACCAGCCAGATACGCCGCACTGAACGAATCCCCCGCCGCAGTCGTATCGATCACCTTCTCTACCACCAACGCCGGCACCTCGAACCGCTCACCTTCACAGCGAATCAAACACGCATCCGCGCCACGTTTGAGCACCACCTCGGCAATGCCCGGATACGCCGCAAACACCTGGTCGCTGTCCTCATAACCAAACAATGCGCGCTCGTCATCCTCGGTCAGCAAGGCAATATCCACCTCGGCCAATACCCTGTGATACGCCGCACGCGCCGCGTCCACGCTGGCCCACAAGCGCGGCCGGTAGTTGTTGTCGAACACCACCTTGCCGCCGCGCTGGCGGGTTTCGACCAGGGTTTCCAGCAGGCGTGCACGGCCGACTTCGCCCAATACCGCCAGGGTGATGCCGCTGAAATACACCACGTCGTATGCCGGCAGCGCCGCCAGGATCGGCTCGGCCGCCGGCGTGGTGAAGCAGTCGCGTACGGCGGCTTCGTTGCGCCAGTAGAGGAATTTGCGCTCGCCGTTGGCATCGGTCTGGATGCAGTACAAACCCGGCAGGCGCTCAGGCAGGCGTTGGACCATGCTCAGGCCCAGGCCCTCTTCAGCCCAGTGTTTGCACATGGCGTCGCTGAAGCTGTCATCGCCCAAGGCGGTGACGTAGTCGACGGTGCTGGGTTCACCCAGTTCGCGGCGCAGGTAGACGGCGGCGTTCAGGGTATCGCCGCCGAAGCTTTGTTGCAGGCTGCCGTCGGCGCGGTGTTGCAGTTCGATCATGCATTCGCCGATGAGGGCGATGCGGGGTTGTGTGTTCATGACAGGGGGTCTCTCGATGTACTGGAGGGCCTCTTCGCGAGCAAGCCCGCTCCCACATTTGATTGCATTTCAACTGAAGGAACTCGGTCGAATGTGGGAGCGGGCTTGCTCGCGAAGGGCACGATTAGGTCTAGAAGCAGGTATGCAGGCTTTCGATTACCTGCAACTGCTCATCCACCAAATTACCCACTTGCCACTTGTCAAACGTCAGGCACGGGTGAGAAGTGCCGAAGGAGATGATGTCGCCAATGCGCAACTCAACCCCCGGCACGACGACCATGAATGCATGCTGGTCCATCACGGCGGTAACCTTGCACGCGGCCACGTCATCACCCTCGGCCGGCAACACGCCTGCCTTGTAGCGCTTGAGCGGCACCGGCAGGCCGGCGTCGTAGGCAACGTCGCGCTTGCCCAGGGCGATCACCGCGAAGCCAGGCTCCGGCAGCGACTGCACGTGGGCCCAGACTTCCAGCGCCGGGCGCAGGCCTTCGTTGAGGTCGCTGCGACGGTCGAGTACGCAGCACTGCGCTTCTTTGTAGATGCCATGGTCGTGAGCCACGTAGCTGCCCGGGCGCAATACGCTGAGGAAACGTCCGGCGGCGTTCTGGGCTTCGAAGGATTCGGCGATCAGGTCGTACCAGGCGGAACCCGAGGCGGTGATGATCGGCTTGCCGAGGTCGAAGGCGCCGCTGTTTTGCAGGTCGACGGCGAGGCGTACCAGGGAGGCGGCGAATTCGCGAATGCCACTGATGGCGTGCTCGCCGTGGATCACCCCTTCGTAGCCTTCGATGCCGGTGAGGGCCAGCGCAGGCTGGGCCTTGATAGCCTTGGCCAGGTCGAGCACCTGTTGTTCGGTGCGGCAACCGCAACGGCCGCCGACCACGCCGTATTCGATCATCACGTTCAGGCGCAGTCCACGGGCGGCAAAGAACAAGCCCAGGTCGGCCACGTTGTCCGGGTGGTCGACCATGCAGTGGAAGTCGAATTCAGGGTCGGCCAGCAGGTCGGCGATCAGCGCCATGTTCGGCGCGCCCACCAGTTGGTTGGCCATCAACACCCGGCGAACACCACCGGCATACGCGGCGCGGGTCTGCACGGCGCTGGCCAGGGTGATGCCCCAGGCGCCCTGCTCGATCTGCCGCTGGAACAACGCCGGCATCATGCTGGTCTTGCCGTGGGGCGCCAGTTGCGCGCCGCTGTTGCTGACGAAATCCTGCATCCAGCGGATGTTGTGTTCCAGGGCATCGCGGTGCAGCACCAGGGCCGGCAGGCTGACGTCACGCACCAAATGCGCACCGACCGGGGCGGCGCCTTTTTCAACGGCATTGAAGGCAGACATAAGCGTTTCCTATTCGTTGATGCGACGGGCCAGGTTGTTCGCGCTGTCGATCAGCACCCGGCGATAGTCGTTGTAGTTTTTGATGGCATCGGCCCGTGGGGCGACGATGCACAGAGTCGCAATGCTGATGCCTTGGGCGTCCCGAACCGGGGCGGCAAAGCAATGGGTAAAGGTGTCGGCGACGCTGTCGAAGGAGAAGAATCCGTCGAGGGTGGCCTGGCGGATTTGCCCGAGGAAGGTTTCCAGAGGCAGGCGCTGACCGTCCGGGAGGATGAAGTCGTCGTTGTCGATCAGGTCGATGATTTGCTGGTCGCTCAGGTGGCCCAGCAGCAGGCGGCCGGAGGCGGTCCAGGGAATTGGCGCGTTCTCGCCGATGTCTGAGGAAATACGGAAATGCCGCTCGCCTTCACGCATCAGGGCCACGGTGTATTTGCGCCCATTGAGCAGGCACATCTGGGCGGTTTCGTGGGTCTGGCTGACGATTTCCTGCAGGGCGTGGTCGGCTTCGCGGGTCAGGTCGAAATGGCGCAGGTGGGCCTGGCCGAGGAAGTACAGCTGACGGCCGAGGTAGACGTGACCGTCCTTGCCGACGGTTTCGAGGATGCGCCGTTCCAGCAGCGAGGCCACCAGTTCGTAGACCGTGGATTTGGGGCTGCCGATGCCGCTGGCGATATCATTCGGGCGCAGGGGTTGGCCGATTTCCTTGAGGAAGTCGAGGATATCGAACGCCCGGTCGAGGCCTTTGGCGCGGCGTTTGATGGTGTCTTCGGTCATGGCAGTTTCGGGTCCCGTCAAAGTCGTGTTACTTGGCTAATTGCATCATTTGGGCTAGCTGGATTTAATGTGGGAGCTGTCGAGCCTTAGCGAGGCTGCGATGCAGGCGCTGCGGTCTGACAGGCCACCGAGGTGATCCCATCGCAGCCTCGCCAGGGCTCGACAGCTCCCACACTGGACTGGCTCAGGCCCCTGGCATTTAGCCTTTTTTCTTGTAGGCCACGCAATCAATCTCAACCTTGCAATCGACCATCATGTTCGCCTGCACACACGCCCGCGCCGGGGCATGTTCCGGGTTGAAGTATTCGCCGAACACTTTGTTGAAGCTCCAGAAGTCCCGTGGGTCTTCCAGCCATACACCCACGCGTACCACGTCTTCAAGGGCGTAGCCGGCTTCTTCGAGAATCGCTACTACGTTGCGCATGGTCTGGTGCGTCTGCTCGACGATGCCGCCGGTGATGATTTCACCGTCCACCGCCGGCACCTGGCCCGACACGTACAACCAGCCATCCGCTTCCACCGCGCGGGCGAAAGGACGAGGCTGGCCGCCGCCGGCCGTGGCGCCGGTGCCGTAACGAGTAATGCTCATAATGGATCTCCTGAAGTGATGATTTAAAAACGAATGTTCTTGAGAAATTCCGCCAGTCGCGGCGATTGCGGGCGTTCGAAAATGTCTTTCGGCGGCCCTTGTTCTTCAATGCGGCCCTGGTTCATGAAGACGATCTTGTCCGAGACTTCATAGGCAAACCGCATTTCGTGGGTGACCAGCAACATGGTCATGCCCTCTTCCGCCAAACCTTTGATCACGCTGAGCACTTCGCCCACCAGTTCCGGGTCCAGGGCCGAGGTGACTTCGTCGAACAGCATCAGGCTCGGGTTCATCGCAATCGCGCGGGCAATCGCCACGCGCTGTTGCTGGCCGCCCGACAGCTGGCCTGGGAAGTGATTGCGGCGCTCCAGCAGGCCGACGCGGTCCAGCCATTTTTCCGCCAGCGCCACCGCTTCGTCCTTGCCCATCTTCTTGACCTTGAGCAGGCCCAGGGTGACGTTTTGCAAAGCGGTCAGGTGCGGGAACAGGTTGAACTGCTGGAACGCCATGCCGGTCATCGCGCGGTGCTGGGAAATCACGCGCTCCGGGTGGCGCACACGCTTGCCGCCGACGTCGCTGTAGCCGATGGATTCACCGTCGAGGGTGATCTGGCCGCCCTGGAATTCTTCCAGCAGGTTGACGCAGCGCAGCAGCGTGGTCTTGCCCGAGCCGCTGGAGCCGATCAACGTCACGACATTGCCGCGCTGCATGCTCAGGTCGACGCCCTTGAGTACTTCCACCGGGCCGTACTGTTTACGCAGGCCGCGAATGTTCAGGAGTGGCTGGCTTTCTTTTGAGAGTTGGTTCATGGCAACGCCACCCGCTTTTCAATGTAACGCCCCAACAATTCGATGGCGTAGTTGATGACAAAAAACATAAAGCCTGCGAACAGGTAGAACTCCAGGGTCATGAAGGTCCGGGCGATGACCTGTTGGGTACTGAGCAGCAATTCGGCCACGCCGATCACCGACAGCAAGGTGGACGCCTTGACGATTTCCGTGGACGAGTTGACCCAGGTCGGCAGGATCTGCCGCAGGGCCTGGGGCAACAGCACGTAGCCGAGGGATTGGTAGAACGTCAGGCCGATGGCCTTGCCGGCTTCCAGTTGCCCTTTGGGAATCGCTTGCAACGCACCGCGCACGATTTCCGAAACGTGAGAGCCGCAGAACAGCGTCAAGCCCACGGCGCCGGCCTGGAACGCAGTGATCTGCCAACCCAGTGCCGGCAGCATGTAGAAGCATGCCAATACCAGCACAAACACCGGTGTACCGCGGATCAGGTCGACGTACAGGCGAAACGGCGCACGCATCCAGAATTTGCCGTAGGTCAGCACCAAGCCGGCGACGATGCCGATCAGAGTGCCAAAGATAATCGCCAGGGCCGAGCAGTAGACGCTGGTCTGGAACCCCGCCCAGAGGGTTTCCCGGGCGATCCACAACTCATGCAGCCAGCTGGGGGATTCGTACATGGGCGCTCCTTAGCGGCGAATCGCCAAACGCTGTTCCAGGTAACGGAGCAGCATGGCGATGAGGTAACAGGCAGCCACGTAGAGCGCGGTCGTGACCATCCAGGTTTCAATCACCCGGTAGCTTTCGACGTTGATCTTGCGGGCGTAATAGGTCAGCTCCGGCACCGCGATCGCGGCCGCCAGGGAGGTGTCCTTGAACAGCGAGATGAAGTTGTTCGACAGCGCCGGCAGCACGTTGCGCAGCATCACCGGCACGGTGATGTACGCGCGAATACGCCATTCGCCCAGGCCGATGGCCAGGCCCGCTTCACGCAACCCCTTGGGAATGTTCAAGAGGCCGGCGCGGAATACTTCGGTCAGGTAGGCACCGGCGTACAGCGACAGGGTGATGATGAACGAGGGGATCTTGTCCAGCCGGATCCCCAGGCTGGGCAAGGCGAAGTAGATCAACAGGATCAGCACCAGGATCGGGGTGTTGCGGATCACCGTCACATACACCGAGGCCCCAATGCGCAGCGCACGGTGTTTGGACAGCATGGCAAACGCCATCAACAGGCCGATCACGCAACCGATGGCGATGGACAGCAGTGCCAATTCAAGGCCGAGGCCGAGCCCCGCCAGCAAGCTGGGGAAGTCGCGCCACACAGCGGCAAAGTTCAACTGATAGTTCATGGTCAGCAGTACCTGATTGGGGCGCCGTCAGCGACGCCCCAGTGTTTACGGGTTACTTGAACTCAACCGGGAAACCGATCGCAGGCTCTGGCAGATCCACACCGAACCATTGCTTGAACGAGGCCTTGTACATCGGGAACTCCACGCCGGTCATGGCTTCGTGCAGGGCGGTGTTGACGAAGTTCAGCCAGTCCTGGTCGCCACGTTTGACGGCGCACGCGTAGGTCTGCGGGCTCCAGGCGTAGCTCGGGCTGCGGTAGCGACCCGGGTTTTGCACCATCAGGTACTTGACCGAGGACTGGTCGGTGGCGGCGGCGTCGGCACGGCCGGAGTTCACGGCCTGGTACATCAGGTCGACGCTGTCGTACTGGTCGACCTTGGCTTTAGGCAATGCCTGGTGCACCAGTTCTTCGGCGTAGACGTTTTGCAGCACGGCCACGGTGACGCTGTCGCCGGCGGCTTGCAGGTCTTCGATTTCCTTGTACTTGCTGTTGGCCGGCAGCAGCAGGCCCACGCCTTCGCGGTAGTACGGCAGGGTGAAGGCCACTTGCTGCGCGCGGCTGGCGGTGACGGTGATGAACTGGCAGCTCATGTCGACCTTGTCGGTCAGCAGGTTGGGAATCCGGGCGTCGGAGGACTGCACCACGTATTCGACTTTGCTCGGGTCGTTAAACAACCCCTTGGCCACGATGTGACCGATATCGATATCAAAACCCTGCAACTTGCCATCCGCTCCCTGGAAGTGCCACGGCGCATTGGTACTGCCTGTACCCACGATCAGGTGCCCACGCTTGAGCACTGTATCGAGCTTGCTGTCCGCCGCTTGCACTGCTGCTGCGAGGGAAGCCGATGCGGCGAAGAGAAAAACACACGCTTTGAACACGGAAGGTCGGTGATGCATAACAAGCACTCCAGGAGTTGTGTATTCCGCTATACCGGAACTAAGTATGTAACAACGGAATAGACAGCAGAAAGTGTGCCATACGCGGTAACAGAAAAGTATTGCGGGATTAATTTCTTTTTAAATCAACGGGATAAATTTGTATCGCCGATGAGGCGCTGGGCCATCTGTTGAAATCAGGTTGCTACCGTTGGCTACACAGCGAGGTGACAGGCCACATTTGGGTGCGGGTGTGGTTCGTTACCGGGCATGAAAGCGGTGCGGTGCTGGATGGAAGAATTCTGTGGCTGGGCTAGGCTTGGCAGATGATCGGCCCTCCCCAAGGAATGCGTTCAGATGAAGATCAGCCTTGTCCTTATGTTGTTGTCGCTGGTGTTTGCCAGCAATGTGTTCGCCAAGGATGACCGTCGTGAATGCAAGGCCGAGTTGGCCAAGCTGAAGGCGGCGTTTGCGACCGACTATATGAGTCAAAACCATCACGGTTATCGCCGGGCCAAGGACGCCAAGGAGAAAGGGGATTACAAGCAGTGCGTGGGGCTGGCGAAGAAGGCTCGGGAACGGGCGGAGCGCTGAAAGCCTTGGGGCTGCTGCGCAGCCCAGCGGGAGCAAGCTCCCTCGCCACAATGGCCGGTTCGACTCCTTGGAGGTGGGTACCTGTTAGTTTTGACAGTAGACCGTTTTGATCGCCGGGCTTAGCGTGGGGCATGCCCTTTTGCCATGGAGATCATTATGGGAATTGCAACGGCGGTGATTGCCGATGCCGAGGCGTATCAGCAGGTACTGAAGTCGCATGAAACGGTGTTCATGCTGTTTGTTTCGCAGCATTGCCCGGCCTGCGGGGAAGCCAGGCCACTGTTTGAGCGGATTGCCGGGAAATACGGCAGCACCGTGAAAAGCCTGGTGCTCGACACAGCCCAAACCCCGAGACACCCCGAGGTAACCGGCACTCCCACCCTCCTGGTTTTTCAGAATGGCAAGATGATCAATAGGCTGAAGGGGTTCGACGAAAAAACTCTGAGGGAGACGTTCGCCGAGACCAGAATCAGTCCTCCAACATCAACCGCGCCGTCCCCGAAACCCGAATCGAGGCACCCTTCTCATCGGTGATCTGCGCCTGCAAACGCGAGCGGCTGCCCATGTCCTCGCCTTGAATGATGTTGATGCACCCGTTGTGCGGCCAGCCCAGGTCCCGCAGATAGCCGGCAAGTGCGGCCGTCGCGGAGCCTGTAGCCGGGTCTTCGTACACACCGCCCACCGCAAACGGGTTGCGGGTGTGGAACAGCGTCGGGCTTTCGGCGAACACCAGCACCACGGTGCCCAAACCGGCGTCCGTCATGTAGCGGCGACCGGCCTCCAGTTCATAGTGCATCTGGCTGAGCTTGGCGCGGCTGTCGAGCGCCAGCACCAGGTGGGAGAGACCGGCATGGACGATCGCCGGCGGAATGCTGGGGTCCAGGTCATTGCGGGTGTAGCCGAACAACGTCAGGCCCGCGTCCACCAGCGCATCGTTGGCCGGCGCGCTACGGGTTGGCGGGGATTGCAGCGCGGCTTCGATCAGGTCGCCTTCGCTGCGACCGCTGACGGAAATATCGCCGTTGTTCAAGGTCAGGTGGAACTCGCCATCGCCCAGCGCCAGGCTCAAGGCCGCGCCGAGGGCGATGGTGGCGTGCCCGCAAAACGCGACTTCGGACTCCGGCGCGAAGTACCGCACACGCCAGCCGTCATCCTGCGGGCAGGCGAATACGGTTTCCGAAAACCCGACTTCGTGGGCGATACGCTGCATTTCTGCGGCTTCCGGCAGGTTGTCACCGATCCATACGCCTGCCGGGTTACCGCCCTGGTTACCGTCACAAAATGCAGAAATCTTAAGCACGTCCAAAGTCATTCGGGCAACCCTTACTTAACGGTTCAGTGAGCGGCGATGCTATCCAGCTAAAGCGGCGCCAGCAATACCTGCGTGACCCGCCGCTCTTCCACCGCCGCCACGGCCAGGCGCCAGCCTTCATGCTCCAGGCTGTCGCCCACCACCGGCAGGCGATCCAGCAGGCTCATCACCATACCGGCCAGGGTCTGGTAATCCTCCGTCGCCACCGCCTTGAAGCCGGTGCGCTGGCTGATCAGGTTAAGGTTCAAGGCACCATTGACCCGGAAACCACCCTCCTCCTCAACGATATCCGGCCCTTCGACTTCACTCGCGTCCGGCAACTCACCGGCGATGGACTCAAGAATGTCGGTCATGCTCAACACGCCGATAAAGTCGCCGAATTCGTTGATCACGAAGGCAATGTGGGTGGATTCCTGGCGCATCTGCTCCAAGGCATTGAGGATCGAAAAACTCTCCAGCAGGTTGATCGCCCGGCGCGCCAAGTGCTCCAGATTTGGCTCGTTTCCGCCCAGATACTCCTTGAGCAACTCCTTCTTGTGCACGAAACCCAATGGCTCGTCGACAGCACCGTTGCGGATCAAGGGCAGTCGCGAGTAAGACGAATGCATCAGTTTAAGGCGGATAGTGTCGGGATCGTCCGACAGATCTATATAGTCTACCTTCGCCCGAGGCGTCATCAGCGTGCGGATCGGACGTTCAGCCAGTTGCAGCACGCCACTGATCATCACCCGTTCACGCCGATCGAACAGCGGCCCGCCGTTGGCATCAGGGTTATCCAGCAGGTCGGCGACCTCGTCACCGACCTCCTCCACCGCCAGGTTACGCCCGCCGAGTAAACGCATCACCGCATGGGCCGTACGCTCACGCACCGGCAGCGTGCCCTGTGCCGACTTCTTGCGGCGTGCCCGGGCGATCTGGTTGAACACCTCAATCAGGATCGAGAAACCAATGGCCGCATACAGATAGCCTTTAGGAATGTGAAAGCCCAGGCCTTCGGCGGTCAGGGCAAAACCGATCATCATCAGGAAGCCCAGACACAGCATGATCACCGTCGGGTGGGCGTTGACGAAACGGGTCAGCGGCTTGCTGGCAACGATCATCAGGCCGATGGAAATGATCACCGCGATCATCATCACCGCCAGCTCATCCACCATGCCCACGGCGGTAATCACCGCATCGAGGGAGAACACCGCATCCAGCACCACAATCTGCGCAACGATCGGCCAGAACATCGCATAAGCCACGTTGCCAGTGCGCTGGGCCACATGCCCCTCAAGCCGCTCATGCAATTCCATGGTGGCCTTGAACAACAGGAACACACCACCAAACAGCATGATCAAGTCACGGCCCGAGAAACTCTTGTCGAACACCTCGAACAGCGGCTGCGTCAGGGTCACCAACCAGGAAATACTTGCCAGCAAGCCCAGGCGCATCAGCAATGCCAGGGACAAACCGATCAGACGCGCACGGTCACGCTGCTCCGGCGGCAGCTTGTCCGCCAGGATCGCGATAAACACCAGGTTGTCGATGCCCAGCACCAGCTCCAGCACAATCAAAGTCAACAGGCCAAGCCAGGCCGTTGGATCCGCTAACCATTCCATTTTTCAGTATCTCTTCAAGTTTTTCAGAATGCCGGGCACGGCAACGCACGGTCGAGGGACCGGGTAAGGGTAGGCAATCGGAAGACGGGATGCTTGGCCTGAAGGCAGGCGATCAGCGGGAACAGCGACAGTGCATGTCTTGGGGAAAGACGACTGGGAGGCTCCGAGAGGGTGTTCATGTAGGTCCTGTTGTGGAAAAAGGACTTGAATCGTACAGGCGAAATAGGAATTTCTTACAATCTAAAATTATTACAAGATCTGTAGGATCAAGCATTCTGATATTAGGGAGAATGTCGTGAGCCAACAATTTTTCACTATGGTTGGGACAGCCCATAACAAATTTTGAGCATTTGATCGTTCCCACGCTCTGCGTGGGAATGCATACCGTGACGCTCCGCGTCACCCTCTCGCTGGACTTCAGCCAGGCTCGTAGCATCAAGCTTTATCGTCGGGCAGATCCACACGATCTTGCTGCTCTTCACTGATCAGGTATTCAAGAAACGCGGTATACGTCGGCCATGAATCCGGCGCAGTCAACAAGGCCTCCCTACCCAAGCGACATACATCGACGTCGTCACACCAAATCACCCGACCGCCTCCGCCCGAGCAATCCATCACGATCAAACTGGCCGGCGGCTGGGCTAATACCAAAAACTGCCGCGCAAGCCCGGCACGCTCTCGAAGACTTCTGGTTTCATCCAGGACATTCGGCGCAGGCGCCCACCCTATTGCGTGCAAGGGCAACACGTAGATTCCAGAGCCATCGAAGAACTCGGCAGCCTCACGAAAATCATCCGCAAGCTCCAGGCCAAGCTGGCTCTGCACCTCATCAAGAAACCCAGGCTCAACGGCGCGCGCGCCATTCAAAAGCAAACATTGCTGCCGGATCATTGCCAACGTGGACATCAACACCCGCCCTCGCGTCTAGAGATTTGCCCGCGTGCCAAGAAAGCGCAGATAGCGCCCGTCCTCGCTCTCAAAGATCTCGGCCCCTGCGCCCATGTATGCCCGCATCAATTCATCGGCGGCCAAGTCATCGTGGCCTTGATCCAGCAAAACCTGCCCCAGGCGCAGATGTAAAAACGGATTTCCGAGACCGCCCGGACAGGTCATCGCATAGTCCAAGGCATCCCGGGCTGAGCCGTTGAATCCGGATAAAAAGCATGCATCAGCGATGGCAGCCAATACCCAGGTGGAGGCTTCCCAGTTATTTTTCGGTTCGGGGATCAAAATCCAGGCCTTGTTGTATTGCTCGATGGCCTCTTCATAGCGGCCTTCATCGGCCAATTGATCACCTGCACTGCATAGCGACTGGATCTCTTCGTGCAGCAACGACGCAAGCTCAGTGCTCATGAGGACTCCTCCAGAGATCCATCTGCATCCCAGAACGACCACAGCCCAACTTCCTGGCCACGCTCATAAACGCCCTGCGCCGCTACCCGTCCATTGTCGTGGTAGTCCCGCCAGTCACCGTGTTCGGCGCCATCCACGTAATTCCCCTCGGAAGCCAGGTTGCCGTTTGGGTGGTAGGCGCGAAAAAGCCCATGCCGAATCCATTGCGTGCCGTCCTCGGACAGGTAACGCGAATACCTGAATCGAACCTCACCGGTCTCGTAGGGAATTTCCGCTATGTGTAACGCGTTTGGTTTTTCGTCCATGGCAAACCTGCTGCGGTGTGTTGATGTGCTTTCAGACTCTGTTGAGAAAACTGACTTTAGCCGGCGTTGTACGTTTATGCCCGTTATTCAGAACGGCCCCTTCGTAATCACCCGCTCATCAATAAAGCTGCGCAACATCGCAATACGCTGCGTATAGGCTTTGCTCAGGCAACCGACTTGCGCCCCGCAGGTATGCCGCTGCTTGAGCCACACAGCCTGATCATCCATCAACGAACCGCGCCCGCCCATAGCCATGAAGTGCCGGTTGAGGTCATAAAGCAGCGCCATTGTCACGTCCTGATCATTCAGGGAGCGCGTGGCACAGATTGTTTTCTCGTCAGCCGCCTTCGCCCGGTCACAGTCAAAACTGGCCGCCAGGCTTGCAGGGCTGAGCCACAACACGGAAAACCCGGCGAGCACTGCGAATACCGCCGGTTTAATCAAACGAACTGCCATGGAAATATCCTCCTGTTGATCGTCTGTCTGACACTCAGCGGCGTTCTCAGTTTCTTCGCGAGCGATCAGCACAGTGTCCGCTGCAGTGCTTTTTTCCATTCGCCATATCGCGCATCCATGGCGGCGTCCACAGCCGGCTCAAACCACTCCCGCTGTCGCTCCAACCCCACCAACGCCGCATCACTGGCCCAGATGCCCAACGCCCGGCCTGCCAAGTGCGCAGCCCCCAGCGCCGACACCTCCGGCGACAGGCTTCGCACCACCGGCCGCTGCAACAGGTCCGCCAAAAACTGCATCAGCCAGCGATTGCGCGTGGCGCCACCATCCACCCACAGCTCTTTCAACGGGCTGCCAATATCCTGCTGCATCGCCTCGAACACATCCCGAATCTGATAGCCGATGGACTCCAGCGAGGCCCGCAAAATATGTGCGCCCGCCGTGGCTTCAGTCAGGCCACAGATCAACCCACGCGCGTCGGCCTTCCAGTGCGGAGCACCCAACCCGGAAAGCGCCGGGACAAAGTACACGCCACCATTGTCGGGCAGTTGCGCCGCCTGTTCGGTCAACGCATCCAGTGACTCACCCGCTACCAACCGCGAAGCCCATTGCACCGCCGCACCGGTGTGCACGATGTTGCCTTCCATGCCGTAGGTCGGTGCCGAACCGTCATGCCATGCCAATGTAGTCGACAAACCATGGGTGGACGCAATCGGCCCGCTCATGGGCGTCATTAGTGAAGAACCCGTACCGAGGGTGGCCTTGACCAACCCCGGCGCAAACCCACCCTGCCCGTACAACGCAGCATGGGAATCACCCATCATCGACATCACCGGAATCCCGGCAGGCAAACGCCCGAAACCTTTGGTCTGTGCAAAGAACCCCGCACTGGGTTGGATTGGTGCCAGCGCCGCCGCCGGAATGGCAAACAGGGCCAGCAGCTCCGGGTCCCAGGCGCAGGTGTGCAGGTTGAACAGTTGCGTACGTGACGCGTTGGAGTAATCGGTGGCGAACACGCCGCTGAGTTTCCACAGCAACCAGCTATCGACCGTGCCCAGGCAGATTTCACCGGCAGCCGCCCGCGCATGGCCGTTTTCAAGGTTGTCCAGAATCCAGCGAAACTTACCCGCCGAAAACATCGGGTCCAGGGCGAGGCCGGTCTTGGCGAGGATGGTTGCTTCATGCCCCTGCTCGTGCAGTTGCGTACACAGCGCCGTGGAGCGCCGGCACTGCCAACTGATGCACGGCGACAGCGGCTCACCGGTGTGACGGTCCCAGGCCACCACCGATTCACGCTGGTTACTGATGGCCAAGGCCGTAATCGGCCGATCAACCTGGGCCAGGCACTCGTCAATCGCCGCCAGGGTATTCGCCCAGATCTGCAACGGGTCCTGTTCGGAGAATCCGGCCTGGGGATGGCTGATGCTCAAGGCCCGCGAGCCTCGGGCAATAACCTGCCCACGTTCGTTGACCAGCACCGCCTTGGCGTTGCTGGTGCCTTCGTCTATCGCCAGGATCAGCGGAGTATTTTCAGTCATGTGATTCACCGCAACCGAGTGGCTGCCGCCACAATCCCAGCCGCGTCGATGTTATGCAAGGCACGGGTCGGTTCACGGGCGCCGGCAGCGGCGTATTCGCCATCGCCGATGCCCAGGCGGATCAGCGGGACGCCCAGTCCGGCCTCGGCCAGCACTTCGGCCACCAGGCTGCCGAGGCCGCCATTGATGTTGTGCTCTTCGACGGTGATCACACCGCCCGTCACACTGAGGGCACTGAGCAATGCATCACGCTGCAACGGCCGGATCGACGACAGGTTGATCACTTGCGCTTCAATCCCCTGCTCCGCCAAAACGCGGGCAGCGTCCACCGCTTCATGCACCACCGATCCCAACGCGACGATACTGACGTGCGCCCCGTGGCGCAGTACATCGACCTGCCCCGGCACAAAACGATAATCATCGCCATGCACGTCCGGCAGGGCTTTGCCATCCAGGCGGATATACACCGGGCCGTGGTAACGCAGGGCATAATCGACAATCTGGCGGCATTCAATAGCGTCGGCCGGGGCAAAAATCTGCACGTTGCCAAAACCGCGCATCACCGAAATGTCATCCAGGCTGTGGTGAGTGCTGGCCAGCGGACCGTAGCTGGTGCCGGCATTCAGGCCGAACATCTTGACGTTGGCCTGGTTGTAGCAAACGTCCACCTTGATCTGCTCATTCGCCCGGGAGATCAAAAACGGCGCGGCATTGCACGTCGCCGCGATCTTGCCGCCCAGCGCCAGCCCGGCCGCGACACTGACCAGTGACTGCTCGGCAATGCCCACGTTGATCAAGCGCTCGGGAAAACGCTGCACAAACGGCCCGATCTTGGCCGTGGACGTGGAGTCGCTGACCACCGGCACCACGTCGAGCCCGGCGTCGACCGCCGCGATGAAGGCTTCCACCATGACGCTCGCCAAATGTTCACTCGCCATGACTTAACTCCTCCAGTGCTGCGTTGATTTCATCACCCTTGGGCACGCGGTGGTGCCATTCGGGGCGGGCTTCGATAAAGGACACGCCTTTGCCTTTGATAGTGTGGGCAATCAGCACCTGGGGGGCGCCTGTCTTGGTCTGCATGGTTTCCAGGGCTTCGATCAGTTGGCTGACGTCATTGCCGTCGCACTCGCTGACGCCGAAACCGAACGCCGCCCATTTCACGTCCAGCGGGTCCAGCGGCATGATTTCCGCGGTCAACCCCGCCAGTTGCAGCTTGTTCTTGTCGACGATCACAAACAGGTTATCCAGGCCGTATTTGGCGGCAGCCATGGCCGCCTCCCAGTTGGAGCCTTCCGCCAGCTCGCCGTCGCCGGTGAGCACATAAATGCGTTTTTTACTGCCGGACATTTTTGCTGCCAGCGCCAACCCCACCGCCACGGGCAAGCCATGGCCCAAAGCACCTGTGTTGAGTTCTATACCGGGGGTTTTCTGCCGCACGGGGTGGCCCGGCAAGTGGGAGTTGAAGTGTTGGTAGGTGGCCAGCCATTCCTCTGGAATGTAGCCGGCTTGTGCCAGGCAGCAGTACAACCCGCCCACGCCATGGCCTTTGCTCTGGATGTAGATATCGCGCTCGGGGTCTTCGGTACGTTCCGGGCCCGTGTTGAGGATGCGGAAGTACAGGGTGGCGAGGATGTCGGTTTCCGAGAGGTCAGCACCGGTGTGGCCGCCCGCCGGTGAGTCGGCGTTCAGGCGGATAACATGGCGCCGGATCAGGCGGGCCTGTTCTTTTATCTGGCGGGCGTCGTACTGGAAAGCATTCATGCAGCGGCTCCTTTGAGGCTGACCACGCGAGGTGAAAGTGTCCAAGGCTGCCTTTTGAATATTTATTCAGCCATGACAATATATTTCTATTTAGACGCCGATCCGCCAGCAGGTCAAGGGAGCGAACGGCTGAAAAATGAAATAAAAGTCGCAAATGCCCCTCGGACAGACGGCGAAAAACCTTCGCGCACTCGTCTATCGCGCTGGTTTCAGAGCGGCAAAAACGCAGGTTAGGGAGGACTCAAGAAAATTAAAGCGCTTGACTTTGACACCGTGTCACTAGAATCTGAATTAACAGTCAGGCATGCATAAATATTCAAAGCCACCTGACGAACTCCAAAAAAAATAAGTCAGGAGAACAACGTGGACGCCAAAGCCTCTGTCCATCACCCGGCCGACCTCAAGCCGACCCGTCGCCCACGCCTGGTGAAACTGCTTCCCAGCAATATCGGCGGCCCGCTGATCGGCCTCTTGCTGCTGGTGCTGGTTTTCTCCTTCAGTTCCGAATTCTTCTTTTCCCTGCGTAACGGCCTGAACATTCTGGATCAGGTCACCGTGCTGGGCATTCTCGCCATCGGCATGACCGCCGTGATTGTGATCGGCGGGATCGACCTGTCAGTAGGCTCGGTGCTGGCCTTCTCCATGATGATGCTCGGCTGGTTGTATCAGGACCAGGCCGTGCCTTTGGGCCTGGCGATTCCGATCTCGATCGGCACCGGCATGCTCGCAGGCCTGGTGTCGGGCGGGCTGATTACCTTCGCCAAGCTGCCACCGTTTATTGCCACGCTGACCATGATGTCGGTAGCTCGCGGCCTGGCGAACATCCTGACGGAAGGCCGGCAGATTGTCGGCTTCCCCGACTGGTTCACCAGCCTGGCCACCGTACGCCACTTCGGTTTTCTGTCGGCCACTGTCGGGTTGTTTTTGGTGATGCTGGTGGTGGCGTGGGTGTTCCTGCGCTTTCGCGCCGGCGGTCGCAACCTTTATGCGATTGGCGGCAGCCCGGAAGTGGCAAGGCTGTCAGGTATCAAGGTGCGCGCGATTACGCTGTGGGTGTACGCCATCAGCGGTGCTCTCGCCGGCATCGCCGCCGTGACCCTGGCTGCCCGCCTCGACTCCTCGCAACCGAGTGCCGGCCTGAGCCTGGAGCTGGACGCCATCGCCGCGGTGGTGATCGGCGGTGCCAGCCTGAGCGGCGGCGTGGGCAGTATCGGCGGCACCCTGGTGGGTGTGCTGATCATTGGCGTGTTGCGCAATGGCCTGAACCTGCTGGGCGTCTCGCCCTTTATTCAACAAGTGGTGATCGGCGTGGTCATCGCCCTCGCCGTAACCATCGATACCCTGCGACGCCGCTCCAGCACTGCCCGTTAAACCTGTTCGACAGTTGACACCCTCCAACAATAAAACCAGGAGTCACCGACATGTTCAGCACCAAGAAACTGCTACTGGCTACCGCCCTCGCCGCCGCCACTTTAGCCACCGCCGGCACCACCTGGGCCAAGGACCTGACCATCGGCCTTGCCGTGGCCAACCTGCAGGCCGACTTCTTTAACCAGATCAAGCAATCGGTGGAAGCCGAAGGCAAGGCCAAGGGGATCAAGGTGATCACCGTGGATGCCCAGGGCAACTCCTCGACCCAGGTCAGCCAGATTGAAGACCTGATCACCCGCCAGATCGACGTGCTGATCTACATCCCGGCTGGCGCCACTGCCGCCGGTGTGCCGGTAAAAGCCGCCAAAGCTGCCGGCATTCCAGTGATCGCCGTAGACCGCAACGCCCCTGACGCCCCCGGCGATACCTTTATCGCCAGCGACAGCGTGGCCGGCGCCAAGGCCCTGGCCGAATACGTAGGCAAGGTCACCGACGGCAAGGGCCGCATCGCGGTGCTGCAAGGCCAGTTGGGCACCACCCCGGAAAACGACCGGGCCAAAGGTTTTCAGGAAGGCCTGAAAGCCTTCCCCGGCCTGAAGATCGTTGCCGAACAACCGGCTGAATGGGCCCAGGATAAAGGCTTCGCCGTGGCCCAGGACCTGCTCCAGCGTGACCCGAACATTACCGTGTTCTTCGGGCGTGCCGATGCCATGGCGCTGGGTGCAGCCCAAGCGGTCAAGGTCGGTAACCTGGATCACAAGGTGGTCGTGGTGGGCTTCGACGGTGACGTCGCCGGTCTCAAGGCGGTGGAAAGCGGCGTGCTGAATGCAACCATGACCCAGCAGACCCAGAAGATGGGCCGCCTGGCCGTGGCATCGGCAATTGACTTGAAGGCCGGCAAAGACGTACCCAAGGAGCAACTGCTGCCTACCGTGCTGACCACCAAGGACAACGTCGCGCCTTTCCTGCAACAGCACCCGTAAGCCCCGGAGGTCTTCATGCAAGCAGCTCTGGATAATCGCCAGGCACAACCGGAAGCGGTGCTGTGCCTGCGCAATATCGGCAAGGCTTATGGCCCGGTGCAGGTGCTGTCGCAGATCAACGTCGACATTCGCCCCGGCGAAGTGTTGGCGTTGCTCGGGGAGAACGGCGCGGGCAAGTCGACGCTGTCGTCGATCATTGCCGGCCTGGTGCAACCCGAGGCCGGAGGCAGCATGACCTGGCTCGGCGAACCTTACGCGCCGGCCTCTCCGGGTGCTGCATTGGGCGCAGGTATTGGCCTGATCCACCAGGAAATCCGCCTGCTGCCGCAACTGTCGATTGCCGAAAACATCTTCGTCGGACGCCTGCCCATGCGTCACGGGCGGGTCGACCGCGAGTACATCGAGGCCCAGGCGCAGAAGCAACTTGAGCGCCTGGGGTTGAAGGTCCCGGCGTCGCGCAAGGTTGAAGGTTTGAGCGTCGCGGCCCAGCAACTGGTCGAAATTGCCAAGGCGCTGACCCTGAATGCACAACTGCTGATCCTCGACGAACCCACCGCTGCATTGGGTGGCGAGGAAACCGAGTTGCTGTTCCAGCAGGTCGAGCGGCTCAAGGCCGAAGGCGTGTCGTTCATCTACATCAGCCATCGCCTGGAAGAAATCGCACGCATCGCCGACCGGATTCTGGTGCTGCGCGACGGTCGCCAGATCGCGCTGCACGCCAGCGCCCAGGTGCCGGTGCGCGAGCTCGTGGAGCAAATGGTCGGGCGCAGCCTGGAGCGGATTTTCCCCGCCCTGCAGCCGCCACAAGCGCGGGTGATGTTGCAGATCAAAGACCTCACTTGCCGGGAATTCGCCTTGCACGGGATCGACTTCAGCGTGCGCGCCGGTGAGGTGTTCGGCATCGCTGGCGTGGTGGGCGCAGGCCGTACCGAGCTGGTGCGCACCATCGCCGGTGCGGCGCAGGACATCAAGGGCCATATGCTGCTGGACGGTGAAATCCGCCGCCTGCGCTCCCCTTCCGAAGCGATCCAGGCCGGCGTGGTGCTGGTGCCCGAAGACCGCAAGCAACAAGGCGTGGTGGTGGAGCATCGCATCGAAGACAACATGATGTATGGCAATACCGACCTGCTGGACAAGCGTGGCTGGGTGCTGCCCGGCCGCCTGCGGGAGTTTGCCCAGGCAGCCGCGACACGCCTGGGTGTGAAAGGTGCGCCGCAGCAACGCATCTCCAGCTTGTCCGGCGGCAATCAACAAAAAGTGATCATTGCCAAATGGCTCGCCCGTAACCCGAAAGTATTTATTCTGGATGAACCGACCCGAGGCATCGACGTCGGCGCCCGCGCGGCGATTTATGAAGTGATCGCAGACCTGGCGGCCAATGGCATGGCGGTGATTGTGGTCAGCTCCGACCTGGATGAAGTGCTCGGCCTGTCGCACCGGGTGATGGTGATGAGCCGAGGGCGGCAGATGGGGATTCTGGAGCGCGGCGCGGCAACCCCGGTTTCAGTCATGGAAATGGCTACGGCTTAAACAATTCGACGTGGAGCAACCCATGCAACTTTTCAGTCTTAAAGATCAGGTCGCCTTCGTCACCGGCGCCGGCAGCGGTATCGGCCAGGCCATCGCCGTGGGCCTGGCCGAAGCCGGGGCCGATGTGGCCTGCTTCGACCTGCCCGGCAGCCCCGGTATCCGCAGCACTGTAGAACGCATCGAAGCCCTTGGCCGTCGCGGCCTGGCCCTGGCCGGTACCGTTACCGACCGCAATGCCCTCGACGCCGCCATCGCCCGCACTGAAAAAGTCCTGGGCTACCTCAGCGTGGCCGTCAACTGCGCCGGTATCGCCAATGCCCAGGCCGCCGAAGACCTCGAACTGCAACGCTGGCAAGCCACCCTCGACATCAACCTCACCGGGATTTTCCTGAGCTGCCAGGCCCAGGCGGCCGTGATGCTGCCCCGAGGCAAAGGGGCCATCGTCAACATCGCCTCGATGTCCGGCAGCATCGTCAACCGTGGCCTGCTGCAAGCTCATTACAACACCTCCAAGGCCGGGGTGATTCACCTGAGCAAAAGCCTGGCGATGGAATGGGCCGACAAAGGCCTGCGGGTCAATTGCATCAGCCCTGGCTACACCGCCACACCGATGAACTCGCGCCCGGAAGTGGCCGACCAGGTGAAGATTTTCGAACAGACCACGCCCATGGGGCGCATGGCAAGCGTTGAAGAAATGGTCGGCCCGGCGATTTTCCTGGTCAGCCAGGCGTCGTCTTTCTGCACCGGCGTCGACCTGTTGGTCGATGGCGGTTTTGTGTGCTGGTAACTCACTGGAGCCCTTCAAATGTCTCAACGATTCAGCGGTAAAACCGTAGTGATCACTGGCGCCTGCCGTGGCATCGGTGCCGGCATTGCCGAACGCTTCGCCCAGGAAGGCGCCAACCTGGTGATGGCCTCCAATGATCTGGAACGCGTGACTTTCACCGCCGAGCAGTTGGCGACGGAATACGCGGTCAACGCCCTGGCCCTGGCCATCGACGTGACCAGTGAAAGCGATATCGAGAAGCTCTACAGTGAGGCGCACGCGCGATTTGGCAGCATCGACGTATCGGTGCAAAACGCTGGCATCATCACCATCGACCACTTCGACAAAATGCCCCGCGCCGACTTCGACAAGGTGCTGCAAGTCAACACCACCGGCGTGTGGCTCGGTTGCCGGGAAGCCGCAAAATACATGGTTAAACAAGGCAGCGGGCGCCTGATCAACACCTCTTCCGGGCAGGGCCGCCAGGGCTTCATCTATACCCCACACTACGCCGCCAGCAAAATGGGCGTGATCGGCATTACCCAAAGCCTGGCGCTGGAACTGGCGCGGCACAACATCACGGTCAACGCGTTCTGCCCCGGCATCATCGAAAGCGAAATGTGGGACTACAACGACCGGGTGTGGGGCGAAATCCTCAGCACCGACGAAAAACGCTACGGCAAGGGCGAGCTGATGGCCGAATGG
Source organism: Pseudomonas sp. LBUM1641 (assembly GCF_059716235.1). Lineage (NCBI taxonomy): Bacteria > Pseudomonadati > Pseudomonadota > Gammaproteobacteria > Pseudomonadales > Pseudomonadaceae > Pseudomonas > Pseudomonas sp. LBUM1641. Next base: position 2,850,493 of record NZ_CP166815.1, on the reverse strand, counting down.
GTCAAGAACATCCCCCTGCGCCGCGCCGGCAAGCCCTCGGACGTGGCGGGGCTGGTGACGTTTCTTGCCTCGGACGACGCGGCTTACCTCACCGGGCAGGCGATCAATATCGACGGCGGCCTGATCATGTCGTAACGAGCGGCGCCGGTTTGGTATCCTCACCGGCTATTGATGTCATTGACTGAGACCGTCATGAGCCAGATCGAAGAACAACGGCTGATCACCAAGATCGCCAGCCTCTATTACGAAGAAGGTCTCAAGCAGTCCGAGATTTCCGAACAGCTGGATTTGTCCCAATCCTTTATCAGCCGCGCCCTGCGCCGGGCCCTGCAGGAAGGCGTGGTGAAGATCACCGTCATGCGCCTGCAGGGCCTGCACCTGGAGCTGGAAACCCAGTTGCAGCGCCGCTATGGCGTGCGCCGGGTGATCGTGGTCGAGGCCACCGAGCCGGGCGTTGATGAGAGCATCAAGCAAGCCATAGGCTCGGCCGCCGCGCACTACCTGGAGACCAGCCTGTCGCCCCAGGACCACATCGGCATCTCGTCGTGGAGCAGCACCATTCGCGCCATGGTTGGGCACCTGCACGCACAGCCCGGCAAACAGGGCGCCCAGGAAGTCGTGCAACTGCTCGGCGGTGTCGGCAACAAGGGTGCGTTTGAAGCCACCCTGCTGACCCAACGCCTGGCCACCCTGCTCAACTGCCCGGCATTCCTGCTGCCGTCCCAAAGCATCGAGCAATCGGTGGAGAGCAAGCAGCGCATCATCGAGATGGAAGAGGTCAAGGAAGTGCTGAACCGCTTTGACAGCATCACGTTGGCGATTGTCGGGATTGGCGACCTGGAGCCCTCGCAACTGCTGCGCAACAGCGGCAACTACTACACCGAAGACATGCTGCGCCTGCTGGCCGAGCGCGGCGCGGTGGGGGATATTTGCCTGCGCTACTTCGACGCCGAAGGGCGCCCGGTGCTCGAAGAGGACGAGGAATTCGTGGTGTCCGTGGCCCTGCCGAAACTGCGTTCGATCCAGCGGGTGCTGGGCCTGGCGGGGGGGCCAAGCAAGGTCCAGGCGATTCGCGGCGCGCTCAAGGGCGGTTATCTGGATGTTTTGATCACGGATCTGGACACTGCCCAGGCGTTAAATACACCTGGGTAATCTGATACCCAGCGGGGCCTTCACATTTTTCGCGAGCAAGCTCGCTCCTACAGAGGGGCGCGCGCCACGCCTTGCCCAAACCGATGAATCGCCAGGCAATACCCAATCAGCGCCACCGCCGCCAGCAACCCGCCCGCCGCGCCGATCCAGGCGAAACCAAAGTGGCTGCCCACCCAACTGCCCATCAACGCCCCGCCGCCGATGCCGATGTTGTAGATCCCGGAAAACATCGCCATGGCCACATCCGTCGCATCCGGCGCCAGCACCAGTACCTTCGATTGCAGCGCAAGACCAAAGCCCATGATCGCCATACCCCAGAACACACTCAGGGTCACCAGGTACGACACCTCGCCACTCAACGGCAGCAGCAACGCCAGGCACAGCGCAAGGACAGTCACGGCGGTGATCAGGAATCGATGCGGGTTAAAGCGATGCACCAGGCTGAACAGCAGCGAACCGATGATGCCCGCGCCGCCGAACACCAGCAGGATCAGGGTCACGGTGTTGCCACTCATGCCCGCAACGCCTTCAACGAACGGTTCAACATAGCTATAGGCCGTGAACTGCGCCGTCACCACCATCGCCGTCAGCACATACAGCGCCACCAGCGCCGGGCGCTTGAACAGCAGTGGCAGGCTGCGCAACGAACCAGAGTTCTGGCTCGGCAGCAGCGGTAAGGTGCGCGCCAGCCAGAACACCAGCCCGGCAGCAAAAGCACCGATCACCAGGAAGGTGGTGCGCCAACCCATGGCTTCGCCCAGCAGGCGGCCCAGCGGAATGCCCAGCACCATCGCCAGCGACGTACCGGTAGCCAGCAAGCCGAGGGCCTGCACTTGCTTGCCTTCCGGCGCCAGGCGCACCGCGAGGGAGGCGGTAATCGACCAGAACAACGCATGGGACAGCGCAATGCCGACCCGGCTGAGCATCAGGATGCCAAAGCTGGTGGCCACGCTGGACAGGATATGGCTGGCGATAAACATGCCGAACAGCACGATCAACAACTTGCGCCGCTCGACGTTGCGGGTCAGCAGCATCACCGGCAGCGAGGTCAGGGACACGATCCAGGCGTAGATGGTCAGCATCAGGCCGACGCTGGCGATGGGCATGTCGAAGCTCGCGCCGATGGCACTCAGCAGGCCGACCGGCACAAATTCGGTGGTATTGAACACAAAAGCGGCCAACGCGAGGGCGAAGACCGGTTGCCAGTTGGCTTGAGGTGTTGCGGCGGAAATGCTCATTTACAGGTCGTCGTACTCGTTTGCGCGCAGATCAAGCCGGCCCGATGCCGGGCCTTGAGCCGCGCGCAAAAAATAGTAACACGACGATTCAGGGATCGACTTGCCCCATCAGCTCGGGAATCGATTCCGGACGCTTGGCATAGCGCTGGGCCAATGCCGCGCAGACCATCAGCTGGATCTGGTGAAACAGCATCAATGGCAGGATCAGCACGCCCATGCTCGCCCCGGCAAACAGCACCTGGGCCATCGGCACGCCGGTGGCCAGGCTTTTCTTCGAGCCGCAGAACAGGATGGTGATCCGGTCTTCCTGGCTAAACCCGAAAGCCTTGCCCAACACCGTGGACGCCACCAGTACCAGGGCCAGCAACACACAGCAGGCCACCACCAGGCCACCCAGTTCCCACAGTGGAATCTGGTGCCAGATACCTTCGTTGACCGCTTCGCTGAACGCGCCGTAGACCACCAGCAGGATCGAGCCCTGGTCGACGAACTTCAGCCAGGATTTGTTACGCCCTACCCACTCGCCGATCCAGCGCCGGGCGATTTGCCCGGCGATGAACGGTAGTAACAACTGCACGCTGATTTTCAGGATCGCATCGACCGTGGAGCCGCCGTCGCCATGCACGTTGAGCAGCAAGGTCACCAGTAACGGCGTCAGGAAGATCCCGAACAGGCTCGACGCCGCCGCGCTGCAAATCGCCGCCGGGATATTGCCCCGGGCCAGGGAAGTAAAGGCAATCGCCGACTGCACGGTGGCGGGCAATGCACACAGATAGAGCATGCCCATGTACAGGTCTTTGCCGATCAGCGGCGACAACACCGGCTTGAGCGCCAGGCCCAGCAGCGGAAACAGCACGAAGGTCAGGCTGAACACCAGCAGGTGCAGGCGCCAGTGCCCGGCACCGGTGACGATGGCCTGGCGCGACAGCTTGGCGCCATGCAGGAAAAACAGCAGCGCGATGGCCAGGTTGGTCACCCAGCCAAAGGCCACGGCGGTCTGGCCGCTGGCGGGCAGCAGCGACGCGAGGATCACCGTGGCCACCAGGGTCAGGGTGAAGTTGTCAGGTAAAAAGCGTGGGCGGGTCATAAGCCAATCTTCCGGGGGTTGCCAAGAGCATCGTCGCGACTCTAACGTAACGGCTTGTTACCGACTAACGCCAATGAGCCAGTAAATGCCGCCTAAAGGACATGACAAAACCGTGCGCCGCAGCGTGCCCGGGCTTTCCAGCCTGCCGAGGCCCGTGTATGGCCGCACCGAATCCCTGCCCAACCGCGCGCTGACCCGCCGCCACAGCCACCCGTGGGTGCAGTTGTCCTACGCGATTTCCGGGGTGCTGGAGATCCAGACCAGTGCAGGGCGCTTCGTCGCGCCACCCCAGCGGGCCGTGTGGATCCCGGCCGGCATGCCGCACCGGGTGTTCAGTTCGCCTCATACCGAGATGCGCAGCTTGTACCTCGATTGCAGTGTGACCGGCTGGGCGGCCGAGCGCTGCCAGGTGCTGGCGGTGAGCAGCCTGTTGCGGGAGTTGATTCGCAGCTTCAGCGAGTTGCCGGTGGAATATGCCGAGGACGGCCCGGATGGCCGACTGGCCCAAGTGGTACTGGACCAACTGGCCGCCGCGCCCCAGGTCGACCTGATGTTGCCGCTGCCGGCCGACAGCCGGTTACGGCAGATTTACCGCAGCCTGAACCTGCACCCCGAGCAGCAAACCACCCTGGGGCAATGGAGCCAGAAACTGGCGGTGAGCGAAAAAACCCTCAGCCGGCTATTCCTGCGCGACACCGGCCTGACCTTCCGCGCGTGGCGCCAGCGCCTGCGTTTGCTGAGCGCCCTGCCAGCGCTGGAGCAAGGCGAACGGGTGACCGATGTGGCATTGGCCTGCGGCTATGAGTCCACCTCGGCTTTTATCAACGCCTTCCGCCAGCAGTTCGATGCCACACCGGGGGAGTTCTTCCGCTGATCATCAGACAACAAAGCCCCAAAATGAGAACGGGATCCCCTGTGGGAGCGGGCTTGCTCGCGAATGCGGTGGGTCAGTCGAGACATGTGCTGGCTGACCCACCGCATTCGCGAGCAAGCCCGCTCCCACATTTTTGTGTGCGTTTCAATTCAGGATAGAGTCAGCTCCCGTCACCGCCGTGGGCCTCTTCAAAGAAGTAATCCTTCCAACTCCCCGCCTTATTCTTCAGTACCCCCAACGCCTGCAATTTCTCCGCATAAATATAGGTACGCTGCGGCACGATGGTGAAGTCGATTTCCGGGTCCTGGACGATCTTCTCCACCAGCGCCAGCGGCAGCTTCGACTGCTCGACACGGATATATGCCTGGGCCGCTGCCGGTTTGTCAGCCTTGATAATCTTCTCCGCCTCGGCCAGCGCGTCGTAGAACGCCTTGTAGGTCTTGGGGTTTTCGTCGTGGAATTTCTCGGTGGTGTACAGCACGTTGAACGTGGCCGGGCCGCCGAGGATGTCGTAGGAACTCAGCACCTTATGCACCTTAGGATTCAACAATTCCTGGTACTGGAACGGCGGGCTGGAAAAGTGCGCGTTGATCTCTGAACCGCCGGCAATCAACGCGGCAGTAGCATCCGGGTGCGCCAGGCTGATGGAGATGTCGTCAAACTTCTTGTAGTTGGCATCGCCGAATAGCTTGGCGGTTTCAATCTGCAAGGTGCGCGACTGGAAGCCCACGCCCGCCGCCGGCACGGCGATGCGGTCTTTCTCGCTGAAGTCCTTGAGGTTCTTCACGTCCGGGTTATTGGTCAGCAGGTAATTGGGCATCGACCCCAGCGAGGCGATAGCCTTGACGTTCTGCTTGCCCTTGGTACGGTCCCACAGCGTCAGCATCGGCGGTACACCCGCCGAGACCACGTCCAGCGCGCCGGCCAGCAACGACTCGTTCATCGCGGTGGCACCGGAAATGCTGTTCCACTCCACCTTGATGTCCAGGCCCTGCTCCTTGCCGTGTTTCTCGATCAGGTTCTGGTCGCGCACCACGTCGAGGATCAAGTAGCCAATGCCGAATTGCTGGGCGATGCTGATTTTGCCTTCGGCGTGTGCACCAAGGCTGAGGAGCGCACTGGCTGCTGCCAGGAGCGTCAGGGTGGGTCGTTTTATTATCATGAGAACGCTGCCGCGACATTGAGAAGGGCTGCGAGCGTAGCGACCAACCTGCGGTGCGAAAAAGAATATCGGGATCTATGGATATACGAAAAACACTGCCCGCCGACGCTTTCGGCTGGTATGGTGCCGCCCTTGAAAAAACCGCTGCGAGGAAATCGACCTTGAACTCTGACGAAAAAATGACCGGTGACCTGTTCGAAGTGGACAAGCGCCTGTCACTCAAGCCCGTGGTGGACTTCAACAACTACCTGCGCAGCGCCTTCGGCGATGGCCCCTGCACCTGCATCCGCTGCGTTGCCAGCGAAGGTAACGAGGCCGGTTACGAGTTCCAGCACACCTTCGATTTCGACGGCAAAAAAACCCACCGCCGCTTCGCCTCCACCGCCGGCAGCGACGTGCTGCTGATGCTGAAAAAGGCCTGGCTGTCCTACACCAAGGCCGAGCTGCCGCTGAGTGGCGCGCTGGCACTGGACACGGTGAAAGAGTTTGTCGAGCCGCAGCTGCACAAGCGCGTGGCACCGCTGTTCCTGGCCAGTGGGTTGGTCAAGGATGTGGAAGGTGAATGGCGGATGCAGCCGCAGGCAGCGAGCTGATCGTCACCCGCTTCGGAGACTATCGCTGGGTGTGCTGCCAGCTCTTGTAGACAAATTCCAGGCTGTAGCCGTCAGGGTCCAGCACGTTGGCGGCGTAGTAGTTCGGGTCATAGTGCAAACGTGCACCCGGTGCGCCGTTGTCGACAGCGCCGGCATTGATTGCCGCCAAGTAGGCCGCATCGACCTCGGCCCGGCTGCCGGCGACAAAACCCACATGCACCGCCCTGCCCTCAACCACGCCCTCGCGCAACCAGAAGAAGATCCGCCCATTGTCGCCAAACCCTTTGAGGTCCGGATGGCCGGGTGGGCCGTCCTTGCCGTCATAGTCGTGGCGCGTGGTGATACCCAGCGGGGTGAGTGCGGCCTGGTAGAAATCGATGGAACGTTGAACGTCGCTGACCGACAAAAAGACATGATCCAGCATGCTGTAGCCTCGCTTTTCAGATGATGTAACCGCCCGCGACCTCGATCGTCTGGGCATTGATCCAGCGGCCTTCTTCAGACAGCAACATGGCGATCACGCGCGCCACATCCTCGGGCTCGCCCACTCGGCCAAGGGCCGTTTGGGAAGCCAGCAGCGCTTCGAACTCGTCATTGAGCCCGCCGCCCAGTTCGGTTCGGATGGCTCCCGGAGAGACGGCATTCGCACGGATCTGCCGCTCGCCAAACTCCTTGGCCATGTAACGGGTCAGTACATCCAGCGCGCCCTTGAAGGCTGCATAAGGTGCTACGCCGGCGGTGGCCACACGGGTCGTGGCGCTGGTGAGGTTGACGATGCAGGCGTGGGCTTGCAGCTGCGGCAACAGGGTTTGAGTCAGGAAAAACGGCCCTTTGAGGTGCACATTCAGCAGGCCGTCGAACTGGGCCTCGGTGACCGACTCCAGGGGATTGAACAGGCCATAACCGGCGTTATTCACCAGCCCACTCAAGCCACTTACGCCCCAGGTGGCCGATAACGCGCGTTTTACCGCCTCGGCAAAACCCTCGAAGGAGCTGACGTCAGCCACATCCAACGGCAGCGCCAGCGCCTTGCCGCCCGCAGCCTCAATCTTCTGCACTACTGCGTGTGCGGCCTCTGGATGGCTGTTGTAGGTCAGGATCACGCCCATGCCTTGCCGGGCACACAGCTCTGCAGTGCTGGCACCAATGCCACGGCTGCCGCCGGTGATAAGGATAACGCCCATGTGTGGCTCCACTGCTTGCTCAAATGAGTCACCACAGTAGGCCTGCGCGCCTGCGCCGGCGCAGCGGTTCCTGCTCGAAACCTGCCTGTTTCTGCTTTTTTCTTGCGCAGTACACACCTGGGCGCTCAGCATGCCCGGCATGAACACACAACTGATCGAACTGCGTGCCTTGGCCGCCAAGGCCGAAAACCGCCGCACTGAAACGGGTATCCCGCGGGTGGCCATGGTCCAGGGCGCGATTCCCGAGCATATGCTGGCCGCCGTGTATGACCCGATGATCAACCTGATCCTGCGGGGCAGCAAATCCATGACCGTGGGCGACCGCACCCTGCGGTACGACCCGGCGACGTATTTCGTGATGTCCATCGAGCTGCCCGCGGTGGGCACCGTGCACCCGGCGGCGACCGGTGAACCCTACCTCGCGGTCAGCCTGACACTGGACCCGACGGTGCTCGCAACGCTACTGAGCGACTTGCCCGAACCTGCCGGGCGCTACGACCACGACGCCGGCTTTTCCGTGGCCGCCGTCACCCCGGAACTGATGGACGCCTGGCTGCGCATGCTGCGGCTGATGGGCAACCCCGAGGCAATCGCCGCCCTCGCGCCGGTTTACGAGCGCGAGATTCTCTACCGTGTACTGCAAGGCCCCCACGGCTGGATGCTGCGTGAAATAGCCGCGCCGGACACCGCCATGGCCCGGGTGAGTCAGGCGATCCAGTGGATTCGCCGGGACTTCGCCGAACCGATCCGGGTAGAAGCCCTGGCGCAGAAAGCCGCGATGAGCGTGTCGGCCTTTCACCGGCACTTCAAGGCCGTCACCAACCTGAGCCCGTTGCAGTATCAAAAACGCGTGCGCTTGCTGCAGGCCCGCACGTTGATGGTGGCCAGCGCCAAAAACGTCACCAGTGCCGCCTTCGAAGTCGGCTATGAAAGCGCCACCCAGTTCAACCGCGATTACGCCCGAGTGTTCGGCCTGCCACCGGCGCGGGATACGGCGCGAATCCTGGGGGAAAACCGGGGCCCGAAGGCGCAGTGACCACAACGTGCTAGCCTGCCTTCGCACGCCCCACGACAAGGAGTTGCCGATGGCCGAGCCAAGCAAGAAGATGAGTCTGATGGGCCTGACCACCCTCGTGGCGATCAACATGATGGGCTCGGGCATCATCATGCTGCCCGCCAGCATGGCGCAGTTGGGCGCGATCTCGCTGCTGTCGTGGCTGATCACCGCCGTGGGCTCGATGGCGATCGCGTACTGCTTTGCCCAGTGCGGCCTCTTCTGCACCCGCACCGGCGGCATGTCGGCCTACACCGAAGAGGCCCACGGCAAGTCGGGGTTCTTCCTCTGTTCGTTCCTGTATTTCCTGTCGCTGATCATCGCCAATGTGGCGATTGCGATTTCGGCGGTGGGCTATCTGTCGTCCTTCATCCCGTGGCTGGGCAGCGGGCCGATCCCGTTGTTTATCGGCACCCTCGCGCTGATCTGGCTGACCACCGTGGCCAACTTCGGAGGCCCGCGCCTGACTGGCCGGATCGGCGTGGTCACCGTGTGGGGCGTGATCATTCCCGTGGCGGGCTTGAGCGTGTTCGGCTGGTTCTATTTCAAGGCCGAGGTGTTCAGCGACGCCTGGAACCCCAACCAGTTGCAACTATGGGACGCGATTGGCGCGAGTATCCCGCTGACCCTCTGGGCGTTCCTCGGCATGGAGTCCGCTGCCCAGGGCTATGACGCGGTGGAAGATCCCAAGCGCACCGTGCCGCTGGCCTGCCTGCTCGGCACCCTCGGCGCGGCGCTGGTGTATGTGCTGTCGACCACGGTGATTCAGGGCATCGTGCCCAATGCTGAACTGGCTGAGTCTTCAGCGCCGTTTGCCCTGGTGTATGCGCAGATTTTCACGCCGGTGGTGGGCGACATCATCATGGCGCTGGCGGTGGTGGCGTGCATTGGTTCGCTGTTGGGCTGGCAGTTCACCCTGGCGCAAACGGCCAAGATGTCGGCGGACCAGCGTCTGTTTCCGCGGTTCTTCAGCCGGGTGAGCCGCGCCCAGGCACCCGTGTGGGGGCTGATTGCCTGCGCGGCGTTGCAGAGCTTGATTGCCTTGTCGACCATCTCGCCCACGGCCAGCGCCCAGTTCGGCAAGCTGGTGAACCTGGCGGTGGTGACTAATTTGATTCCTTACGTCACTGCGCTGACCGGGCTGCTGGTGATGATGCACAAGGCACGGGTGGCGGCGGTGGTGTATGCACGCAATACCACGGTGTTGCTGATTGCCGTGGGGTATTCGCTGTATGCGATTTATGCGTGTGGTGAAGAGGCGGTGTTTGGTGCGACGCTGGTGTTGGCGTTTGGGTATCTGCTGTATGGGTTTTTGGCGCGGCGGTTTATCACGGCCGGTGGTGGGTGAATATCCGTTATTTAGGTGATGGCTTAGATTGGTTCCGCTCTTACAGCGGCTCACTTTTGAACAGCGCAAAAGTAAGCAAAACGCTCTTGCCCCACCACTCGGCACCTCGCTTGGGCTCGGTGTGCCCGCACTCCGGCAGCACGAAGCGGGCCGCCGCGACGGGGCGTCCCTGCCCCGTCGCGGCTAAACCGGCGTCCTGCCGGTTTACCCGCTCCGTACTGCCTACGTTCGGCCAGCGTGGTTTAACGGGGCGCCTAAGATCAAGATCAACAGCAGATCAAGAGCACAGCGGCCTACAGGCCGGCTTGAGTGTGGTGAAGCAACAGCAACAGCAAAACCAGAAGCGGGCACGGTCCAAATGTGGGAGCGGGCTTGCTCGCGAAGGTCGTTAACGATGACGCTGGCATTCTGAATGAACGCGGCGCTCTCAGGTTTTTCGCGAGCAAGCCCGCTCCCACAGAAAAGCAGATCTGTTTTCGCTCTGGTCTTTGCTTTTGCTTTTAACACTCAAGCCGGCCGGGAGGCCGCTGTGCTCTTGCTTTTGATCTTGATCTGACTGCCCCAATCAGCCCGAGGCCGAACGCAGGCAGTGCGGAGCGGGTAAACCGGCAGGACGCCGGTTTAGCCGCGCCGGGCCATGGATGGCCCGTCGCGGCGGCCCGCGGAGCAATGCCGGAGTGAGGGAACGCCGAGCCACAGCGAGGCGCCGACAGGCGGGGCAGAGCCCTTTGCTTACTTTGGGGCTTTTCCAAAGTGAGCCGCTGTAAGAGCGGAACCATAGGCAGCCGTTACCGCAGCAACGGATATGTACCCCATCAATCAAACCACTCCCCCCGCTCAAGAAACGTATTCCGAATCATCTCCACCACCCACCCCACTTCCTGCGGATGCCGCACCTCAGCACTCACCCCCATCCAAACCTGCCGCTGCATCCCCTCCAAAAACACCCCATCCAACCCCGTCAACCCACGATCAAAACAACTCATATACCGCGGCAACAACCCAATACACGCACTGCAGCGAATCATCTCCAGCATCAACGGATACGCCTGCACCCGCACCACCCCCGCCAACCGCTGCTCCACCAGACTGTTCCACGGCCGCAACGCCTCCACCTGCCGGTCCGGCTGCCACTGCACCAACATATAATCCGCCAGGTCTTCAATACTGTCGGGCCGCACCGCCAACCGCGAATACCGCTTGGCAATATGCGGCGAATAATCCAGCCGCGCCAACACCTCAGGCGCACCAATGGCAAAGCTCGGCCCAGCCCCCGGCGACTCCATCCCCGACAACCACACCACCACATCCGCATCCAGCGCCTGTAACCCCAACTCGCTGTCGATGGAAATAATCTCCAACCGCACACTCGCATTGCGCCGCAGCAACGCAATCAAGTCGCGCCCCAAAATGTCATGCAGGATCGACTCCGCAACCGCCAGCCGAATCAACGGTTGCTCCAGCACCGGCACCCGTCGTTCATGGGCCAGGGCAATCAGTTGGGCCTGCAACTGCTGCCCATCACGACTCAGGGCCAGGACATTACCCTGATAGCTGAACAACGAACGCCGCAGTTGCTCTTCCAACTGCGCCAGGCGCTTGCGCAATTGCGTGGCCTTGATATTCAGGCTGCGGGCCGCCTGCATGAAACACCCACAGCGGGCGCTGATCAGGAAATACTGCGCCACCTCGGGTTCGATAGTGGCAGCCAGGGCCAGCCAGGCCTCGCGGGACTCAGTCAGCCCGCGATAGGGCGTGGTGCCGTGGGGTACAGCCGGGTCAAGAAATACCATGGGAGACTCCCTGTCTTGTGGGTACTGTGCATCCAATGCGGTGAGACGTTTTTTACTCGAGCACCTTGTTCAGCTCGGCACCGTCGATGCTCAAGGTGGCGGTATTCAGCATGCCTTCCAGGTAGGCCTTGGCGATTTGCTCCTGGCGTTGCGCACGCAGCGCTTCGGTCAGGCGGCCCCGCAGTTCATCCAGTGTGGCGGTGCGCGCCGGTTGTTGCCCGGTGAGCTTGAGCACGTGAAAACCCGCCGCACTTTGCACCGGCTCCGACACCGCGCCCGTCTTGAGCCGCGCCACCACGCCGCGCATTTCAGGCACCAGTTGCTGCAATGGCTGCATCCCGGAATCGCCACCGCGCCGAGCGCTGTCGGGGTCCTGGGAATATTGGCTGGCCAGGGCAGCAAACTCACCCGGAGCAGCCTGCGCCTTGCGGCTCAACTCCTGGGCTTGGCGCCGCACCGTGTCGACGGTTTGCGGGTCGGTCACGGCCAGGAAAATCTGGCTGACCTGGTACAACGGCGGCATCACCCATTGCGCCTTGCCGCTGTCATAGGCTTGCTGCAATTCGGCGGCACTGGGGTAATCGGCCGGCACTTGGCTGACCGATAACATGTAGTCGCGAAACACGATCTGCTCGGTGGCGGCGCGGGTTTGCTGTTCCACTTCCGGGCGCTGGCGCCAGCCCTGGGCATCGGCCTGTTCAACCACGGCCTTTTGCGCCAGGCGTGAACGCAGCCAGGTTTCCAGCGCGCCCCGGTTGCCACGCAGTTGCTCGCGGGTTTCCACCGGCAAGGCGGCCAGCACCGACTTGAGTTCAAGCAGGTCGATCTGCTGGTTGCCCAGGCGCGCCACCGCCGGCCCGTCCTTCGCGGCCACCGGCGCTGGCTGCTGGGCTGCGACCGGGTCACTGCCCGGTCGCAGGCTCAACCCCACCGCGACCGCCAGCACCACCAGGACGCCGGCGCCGACCACCAGGGTTGGTTTCTTCACAGGGCTGGCGCCTCTTCACGGGCATCAACGGCAGGCGCGGCATCGGCCTGGGCCTGAAGCTGGGCGGCCTGCTGGCTGTATTCACGCAGGTAGACGATGAATTCCTGCAGCAGGCGATCCCACAATTCCAGCTGGTTGCGCAGGTACGGGGCGCCCACGCCGGCGGCCACCACGTCCATTTCCATCAGCAGGAACTCACCCTGCAACGACAAGCGGGCAAAACGCCGGGAAGCATTCCACACCTGGGCCAAACCCTCGGGCAACTCGCCCTGCACCCGCAGCGCGCAGCTGTAGGTGAAGTCCACATAACTGCCCTGCTCTGCCGCCGGGTTGCCGAAACGCACCGCAAAGCCGATGCCCTGGCTGGCGCTGAGCAATTGCACGATGCCGTTCTGCTCGGTCTGGTTGACCCGGTAGCCGGCTTCCTGCAGCAGCTCGGTCAGGGATTGCGGGGTCACGCTGGTGATCAGTTGTACGTCGCTCATAGTGGTCTCTTCCTTGTTGATCAATGATTAGTGACGGTCTGTGGAGCATCGAACCGATTAAGGTATAGACCATCACCAAAACCCTGGGCGAGTTCCTCGAACTTGACCCGGGTGCTGCTGGCGAACGGTTGGCGGATGCTCATCACGTCGGCCACGTCGATTTTTTCGTAGGCCGTCAGCAATTGCTGGGCCACGCCGTACATCTGTTGATTCTTGACTGAACATTGCTGCACTTGTGTGTCACGTTCCGTGAGTTGCGCCTGCAAACGCGCCCGCTCGGTTTCTTTGCCCCGGGCGATCACCAGCAAGTCTTCATAGGCTTTCTTGAACTTGCCCACCTGCTCGTTGCTGGCGGCCACCTGGGCCTGGGCCTGGCTGTGCAGGTTCTGTTGCTGGCCAACCAATTGCTCAGCCACGCCCCGGGTCTTTTCCAGCTCGGCGGTCAGTTGCTTGACCTGCGCCTGAGCCTGCTTGGCCTGGGTTTCGGCGGCGATACGCGCGGCACTGGCCTGGGCCTGCTCGCTTTGCAGCGCCTGCAACTGCTGGGTGGTGCTGCGCAGTTGGGTGCGCAGGCGCTCCTCCATGCCTTCAGCCGAAGCGCCGGTGGTGACGAGCAGCAAAAGCAGGCCGCAAATTCGCGTGTTCATGAGCTTTCTCCGGCGCATCAGAAGCGCGTGTTGAGTTCCAGTTGCATGACATCCACTTCAAACGGCGCGCCATACACTTCGGAGGCACTGAGCCAACGGGCACTGGCGTAGATGTTCTTGTCGAGGCCGTAGTTGGCGCCGATGAAATAGCCCTTGGCGTTGGTACCGCCGAGGTGGAACGAGGAGTCGTTAAAGCCGTCCGGCAAGGCATCCGGCTGGATGTATTTGTAGCCAGCCAACACGTTCCAGTCGCCCTTGCGGCGCATCTCCAGCGCACTGCCGAGGGTGAACTGCACCAGCAACGCATTGCCGCCGCTTTCAAACTGGCCGTCGCTGTTGATGTTGTTGACGATCTGGCCTTCGCTGCGTTTGAGCATCTCGCCCTTGTCGTAGGCCAGGTTGTGGATGAAGTTGGTCTGGCTGCGCAGCTTGAGGTCTTCCGGCAGCTCGCTGTCCCACGCCAGGTTGAGGTCGAGCACGTTGAACTTGGAGGCCAGGCCGACGAATTGCGGTTGCGGAGTCAGGCCAGGCGTTGCCGGATTGGGGGCGATGTCTCGCAGCAGGAACAGGCTGTTGCCCTTCTGCATGAAGGCCAGGCGCGTGCCGTCGGTGTCGCACGCCGGCTGGCCGGCCCACGGCGAGCAAGGGCTGGAGCGTTCGCCCTGGATGTCACCGAAGTGGTAGTAGGCCATCGAGCCTTTCAGGCTGTTGCTGCGGTTGATCTTCCAGTCGGCGCCGATCTGCCCGCCGAACATCCATTTGTTTTCACTCTCGTCCTTGTCGAAACCGTTGGTGGTGGCGGTGTCGGGGCTGTACTCCACCGGGAACGCGCCGAGGGTGCCGAACAGGCCCCAGTCGCTGTTGAGTTTGTGGTTGAAGATCGCCGCCACGCCGTCGAAATTGAGGTCGCCGGAATACATCATGTCGGTGGAGTAGAACGGGTTGGCAAAGCGCCCGGCGGTCAGGGTCATGTAGTCGGTGGTTTTCCAGGTGAGGTAACCCTGGTCGAGCCAGATGTCTTTCTTGCCAAAGCCGCCGCCCAGGGTTTGGGTGGTGGACACCGGGTTGTTGTCGTTGCCGGTGCCGAGGCGAATCCCGGCGGTCCATTCGGGCGAGATCACGGCCTTCATGCCCAGGCGGGCGCGCAGGCGGAACAGGTTCTCGCGGTCTTCGCGGGTGTTGAGCAACGGCGGCAGTTGGGTGTTGGTGTTCTTGTTGACGTCGTAGGGCCCGTTCTGATTGAGCTTGGCGTAATCAACGATTTCGTTGCTGTTGTTGCCCGAGAAATAGCGCGACTCATCCCGCAGGCGGATGTCGCCGTCGAAGCTGATACGCGAGACCCAGTCCGGAAAGGTATTGGGCTGGGCCCAGTTTTCCTGCTTGGCGGTGGCCATGACCTCGGCCTTGACCTGGTCACGAATCTGGTCGCGCACCGCTGCCGGCACGTACTGCACCCGCACATCGCCGGGGGCCGCCGCAGGGCCTGCCGCTACCGCCGTGGCGGTGCTGGCCTGGCGTGCCTGCTGAGCTTCTTTTTCAGCCTGGGCGATCAACCCTTCGGCCTGTTCCTGCTTGAGCACACCTTGCTGCACCAGCAGGCGGATCAGGTTGATCGTGGCGTTTTCCGAAGGCGCGGCCGTGGCTGCCGTCGCCTGGCCGACCAGGGTCGCGATGACCATGCTGACCGCCAGGGTCAATCGATTCACGTGGGAAATCATCTGCACACAACTCCTGTAGAAAACTGCAAAAAAGGGTTCGATCAATCCGGGCGCCGGCCCTTGAGGGACAGGCGTACCGGCAGGGTCAATGACGCGGGTGTGCGTTCCTTCAGGCGCGGTGTGGCGCGCAATGCGGTCAGCACCTGAGCGTCGGTCTCGGGGTCGCCGCTGGACTTGGCCAGCTCCACCCGGGTCACCTCGCCGTCTGCGCTCAGCCACAGGTCGGCCTGCACCGTGTAGGCCTTCTTGCGCAGCTCCGGGTCTTCCCGCAGCAGGCGCTGGAACACCCCGGCCAGGTACTGCTTGAACGTCCCGGTACCCAGGCCGCCACCGCCAGAACCGGCCATGCCGCCGCCCTTGCCGGCACCGATGTTGAAACCGTCATTGCCGGACTGCGCATCGCCGTCGATCTGCATCGGGTTGGCCAGGTCGTCCACCGGTGAAGGCGGCGCTTCCTCCTCGGGCTTGACTTCGTCGGGGGTTGGGGTGGGCTCCGGCTCGGGGACTTTCTCCTGCACCTCGGGCTCCGGTTCCTTGGGTTTTTCCGGCGGCGGTGGTGGCGGTGGCGGCAACGGAATAATCGTCGGCACCTTGGGCGCTTCACGGCGCACGCCACTCATGTCATTGGCCCACTGCCAGAGAAACCAGGCAGCCACGGCCCCCAGCAGCAGGCCAACGCCCCACTTCAGCGGGCGCAACGGCGGCTTGTTCTTGAGCGGCGTCGGCGTGATCGGCATCTGTGCGGTCATGGCTCAGCCCTGGCTCGGTTTGCCGGTGACCAGCCCGACCTGGGACAGCTCCAGGCGACGCAGCAAGTCGAGCACTTCGATGACCTTCTGGTACTGCACCATGGCGTCGCCGCGCACGATCACCGGGAAGTCCGGGTTCAGCGCTTTCTCGATGCGCAGACGTTCCTCAAGCTCAGGCAAGGTCACCGGGTAAGCGTCGAGAAACACCTGGCCGCCATCGTTCACCGAGATGGCCTTGGTCTTGGCCTCGGACAACGACACCGAAGCGCTGGCCTTGGGCAGGTGGATCTGGATCCCCGAGACCTGGGCGGTGGCGGTGAGGATAAACATCACCAACACCACCATCAGCACGTCCACCAGGGGCGTGATGTTGATGCTGTCGACGGGGGCGTCATCGTCATCGTCGTGGGAGGCATTCACGGAAGCCATGCTGATTCTCCTCAGGCCGGGACGTGGGCGTGGTGGTCGCGACGGTGCGCCGCTTCGCTGTGCTGGCTCTCGCCGTGCATCTCCGCCAGGCGGGTGATGAACTCGTCGACGAACACGCGCATGTCGGCGCTGACTTCCTTGTTGCGGGTAATCAGGCGGTTGTAGCCAAACAGCGCCGGGATCGCGACAAACAGGCCCATGGCCGTGGCCAGCAAGGCCGCCGCCATGCCCGGGGCGATGGCGTTGATGTTCACGTCACCGGCCATTGCCGTGCCGAGGAACACCACCATGATCCCCAGCACCGTGCCGAGCAGGCCGATATACGGGCCACCGGCGATGGCGTTGGACAGGGTCGACAGCTTGGCGCCGAGTTGCTGGTTTTCCCGGGTGCGCACGCCGTCCATGGAGCAGCGGATGGCTTCGATGGTGGCTGCCGAGACCGACGAGGTGTCGGCGCCCTGGGCGCGGCGGGTACGGATTTCCTTGATAGCCACCCGGTACAGGCGCCACAGCGAGGAATGGGTCAGGCGCTCAGCCAGCAACGCGTCGTCGTAGTACATCTCCAGGCGCGTACCGATCTGCGCGAATTGCTCGCGGAAGATATCGTTGGCGGCACTGACGCGGCTGACCTGGCGGTTCTTGCGAATCATGATGAACCACGACTGGAACATCATCCCCACCAGCACCAGGATGATCACCCAGGCGTCCACCGGCACCGCCTTGAGCAGGAAACCCAGGCTGCCGAAACCGAAGCCCGATTGTTCTTCATCCACGCCATACGCCACGAGTTTCGACTCGGCGCCCTGGGCCGAGGCATCGGCCAGTAACAGGGCTGCCGGGCGCGCCACCTTGGACAGGCGCAGCTCGTCCATGGCGCCGGTAAACGGCAGGTGACCGCTGGCGGCTTCCGGCAAATCGGCACCGATCGCCAGTTGCGAATTGAACGCCGGCATTGCCACTGCAAGGGTCGCGGTCTCGCGGCCATTGACGTACAGCGAGACCTTGTCGCCCTCGGCGGTGAATGCCAGGTGCTGCCATTGGCCCGGGTTCAGCGGCTGGGTCGAGACGGCGCGCTGGCCGTCGATTTCAATAAACGGCATGCCCTGGTTCAAGCCCAGCAACAGGCTATGGATGCCCTCGCGACGGACCATGACCAGTTGCTCGCCGCTGGCCTGGTCCAGGCGCAGCCAGGCACTGAAGGTAAACGCACCGCCCGCTGCGTGTTGCAGCGACGGGCTGGCCGGCAGCAGCAACGGCTGGCCACTGAACTGCAGCGCGCGGCCGATCACCCCGTCGATGCTCGCACCGGTGGCGTTCACGGCGGTGTTGCCATAGGCCGTGGTGTCCCGGGGCGGCGTGCCGTTGGCGCCGTCGAAGTGATAGAGCGCGGTGTAATTCGGGTCGAAGGTCAGTTGGCCGTTGGCAGTGGCCGGAGCCTTCTGGTTGCCGTAGTACATCCACAGGTCCTGGCGCTGGCCGCCTTCGGCCTTGGGTACATCAACCCAGATCAGCGCCATGCCCATCAGCGGGTCGAAACTTTCGATCTGGTGGTTGAACACGGTCTTGTCGTCGGCGCTGACAAAGCGCAGGTCGGCGCCGTCGTCCTTGACCCCGTCAAAGGTGAAATTGCCGGTGTGCAGGCGCACCAGCAACGCGGTGCGGCCCAGGGCCTGGCTGATGGCCGCGCCTTGGGAGGTGGTGTCCACCGTGATCTGTTTACGGTAGTGCCAATCGTCCTGCCACCAGGCATGGGCGGTGGCCGGGAGTGCGAAGCCCAGGCAGATCAACAGGCTCAGAAATAGGCGTTGCATGTCAGGAGTCTCCGAAAAAAAGGGTCAGAAAGTCGCCTGCACACTGAAGTGCAGTCGCGAGTCCTGTTTCTGTGTGTTTGGGCCGTCGAGCAGCGGGTAGCCCCAATCCAGGCTGCCGGACAACCACTTGCTCAAACTGGCGCGGGTGCCCAGGCCGACACTGGCCAGGCTGTATTCGTCTTCCTGCTCGGGCAGCGGGTCATGCAGGCGCAGGCGCGCACCTTCGGCAAACGCGTAGAAGCGCCACTCCTGCACATAACTGCCGAGGAACTTGGCCAGCGAAGGCGTACGCAGCTCCTGGGACAGCAGGTAACCTTCGTCACCGGTGCGCTCGGCGGCGAGATAACCGCGTACCGACGTGGCGCCACCGGCGGAATATTGCTCGTTGGACACCAGCGGCCCCGAGGCCAACTGGAAACCGGCCTTGGACGCCGACTGCCAGTCGTTGCCGAAGGTGTAGGTGTAATTCAGGTCGCCCTTGAGCACCGCAAAACTCGGGCTGGCCTGGTCGCGCTTGTACTGGAACTCTTCGGCGTCGCTGCCGTAGCCGAAAAACGCGCGGGTGCCCACCACCAGGCTCAAGCCCAGCCCCAACTGCGATTGCTCGGTGTAGCGATAGCCGTTGTAGCCGAAGGTCAGCGGTGCGTACTTCAGCGGGATATCGTCCGTGCTCCCGCCAAACTTCATCTGTTCCTTGAAGTCCTTGAAGTCCACACCGGCCGAGAACGAGTTGGCCCAGTTGCCGCTGGCCGGCAGGCTGTAGATCGCCGCCACGCCGTAGGAATGGCCCCTGCCCAACACGTTGCTGCCGCCGATGGTGGCGATGTTGCTGTCGGACTGATAACCGGAGAATTGCAGGCTCCAGCGATCACTCAACGGCGCGGTGTAGGAGCCCGACCAGACCTTGGCGTTGTCGCTGTCTTGGGGCGCGGTGAAGTAGGTCAGGGAAATGCTGTGGCCCAGTTGCCAAAGGTTGTCGTAACCCAGGGTGGCAACGCTGCGCAGTTCCTTGGTGTCGGCGCTGTAGTCGTTATTCAGGCCGAGGCTGGCGTGCCAGGGGTTCTGGTCTTCCACCTGCAGGTCGACGTCCATGGTGCCCGGGCGCTGGCCTTCGCGTACCAACGGCGTGACCTGGCGCCCGACACCACGATTGAGGCCGGCGAGTTGGGTTTGCACGCTGGCGAAATCCGGGACTGCGCCCTCCTTCAGGCCCGGGACTTCCTCGCGGATTTCCACCGGTGAATAGTGCTTGGCGCCTACCACGCGGACGCGGCCGACCTTGGTTTCGCTGACTTGCAGGTAGACGATACCGTCATCGACCTTCTGCTCCGGCAGCTCGACGAACACCGACTGGTAGCCGCGTTCCTGATAGATCTTCTGCAAGGCATCCCGGGCGCCTTCGATATCGGCGAGGGTCTTTTGCGGGCCGAGAAACGGGTACACCGCCTCTTCGATGGCGCGGGCATCGAGCACGGTATTGCCGCGCACGAAATACTCGTTGACGTCCACCAGCCGCGCCGGAGTTTCGGGCTGTGCGCCCTGCTCTTCGGCCTGCACGGGTTGCGCCAGTGCGCCCAGCGTCAGCCAGCACAGCGCCAGCGTTGATTTGAACAGATGCTCCACACCGCCCCCTGGTTTACTCAAGATGAATGCCGTCGCCGTTTGCCCGGCGTTTGGCCTGTTCAATTGCTGGATATCGAGGTGTTGCCGTGCCGGGCGAGCCAGGTGTGCAGCAGGGCGAAGTTCAGGGAGAACTCCGGCATGTGCAGCAAGGCGCCACAGAACACTTCACCGATGATTTTCTGGATCAACTGCACCGCCTGCGGGTTATTCAGGAACGTGGCGATGTCGCGTTGCAGGAGGTTGATGCCCCAGACTTTCTGGTTCAGGTCGAGGCCGACGAACCAGCGGAACAGCAGGTTGTAGTTGAGTTGTTCGTGCAGTTGCTGTTCGTTGGGGACCGAGTACAGGAGTTGCAGCAGCAGGATCTGCAAGAGGGTCTGGGGGGCGATCTGGGTGCCGGGTTCGGCCTGAAGCAGGTCGCGGTGGTGGTCGAGGATTTCGTCGATCTGCGGGCGCAGCAGGACCAGTGAATGGCCTGCGGGAATGTAGCTGGAGACTTCCTTGAGCGCACCTTGCCAGTCGTCCTGGGAGACGATCCATACCCACGGTGCGCCATAGCGGTAGACCGAGACCGGCTTTTTGCGCGCGGCTTCGACGATCTTTGACAGGCGCTGGTCGAGCTCCTGCATGCCGACTTTCGAGTAACGTTCCATAGTTCCCATTCGCCCCACTCCTGGCATCCTGCTTGCGGCTCTGAAATCGCCTTTTTGGCGGTGTTGAGCGCGTTACATAGCCAAGACTGGGGGCACCGGGGGCTACCGAACTTTTGTCATAAAAGCTTCTTTTTTGGGCGGGGTTGGTGTGTGTATATCCATTATTTAGGTAACGGCTGATATTGGTTCCGCTCTTACAGCGGCTCACTTTTGAAAAGCGCAAAAGTAAGCAAAACGCTCTTGCCCCACCACTCGGCTCCTCGCCTAGGCTCGGAGTGCCCTCACTCCGGCTTTGGACCGTGGGCCGCCGCGATGGGCCATCCTTGGCCCAGCGCGGCTAACCCGGCGTCCTGCCGGGTTACCCACGCTCCAAAGCCTGCGTTCGGCCAGCGTGGTTTAACGGGGCGCCTAAGATCAAGATCAACAGCAGATCAAGGGCACAGCGGCCTACCGGCCGGCTTGAGTGTGGTGAAGCAACAGCAAAATCAAAGGCGGACACGCTCCTACAGAGAAGCAAGCCGGCCGGGAGGCTTGAGTGTCGTAGAGCAACAGCAAAAGCGAACGCGGTCCAAATGTGGGAGCGGGCTTGCTCGCGAAGGTCGTTAACGATGACGTGGGTATCCTGATTCAACGCGGCGCCCTCTGGTTTTTCGCGAGCAAGCCCGCTCCCACAGAAAAGCAGCTCTGCATTCGCTCTGGCTTTTGATCTGGCTTTTAACACTCAAGCCGGCCGGTAGGCCGCTGTGCTCTGCTTTTGATCTGCTGTTGATCTTGATCTGACTGCCCCATTCAGCCCGAGGCCGAACGCAGGTATTGCGGAGCGGGTAAACCGGCAGGACGCCGGTTTAGCCGCGCCGGGCCATGGATGGCCCGTCGCGGCGGCCCGATTCGTGATGCCGGAGTGAGGGAACACCGAGCCTAGGCGAGGTGCCGACAGGCGGGGCAGAGCGTTTTGGTTACTTTTGCGCTTTTCAAAAGTGACCCGCTGTAAGAGCGGAACCCTAGGTGGCCGTTACCTAAATAACGGATATACACCCGATCACAGCAGCGACAAAGGCAACGGCAACTCATAAGACTTCTTAACCGTCCTGACCACCAAAGTAGACGAATAAGTACGAATCGGAATATCCCGGTAAATGTCTAAAAACCGATAGATATAATCAGTGTACTCAGTGGCATCCCGAAACTTCGCCACCATCACAAAATCAAACTCCCCGGTCAGCAAATAACAATCCTGAATCTCCGGATGACTCGCCAGGATATGCTGCATCTTGCGGTCAATATCATTACTGTCCCTATCAAGCTTAATCAAAAAGAACGCCGTGACCTGAATCCCAAGCTTGCGCTCATCCAGCACGGCCACTTTCGCCTTTATGATCCCGACACTCTCCAGCCGCCTGATACGCCGGTAACAACTGGTCGACGACAGCCCCACACTGTCACTCAACAACTCCAGACTCTGGCAGCAATCCCTTTGCAACTTCCCCAGAATCTTCAAATCCATGGCGTCTGTCATTTTTTCCATATCTTCCTTGAAAAAACTGCAATGAATCCACCGTAAACACCCGCCAATTTGCACAAATCCTGCGCAGCGGCGCACTAACATCAATCCAGCTTAGCAGCCCAGCCAAATCAGGCACTGGGGCGGCATGAGAGGGATCTTATGATAGTCGCGAAACCGACATGGGCCACCGACATCCACGGCCTCTTCAGCGCCCCCTACTGGATACCGCCCGCCCAACGCGCCGCCGTCGCCGCCTCATGGGTGGGCTGCATGAACGCCTACTTCGTATTCCTCGAAGACCCCGCCTCGGTCAAGACCTGGTCCGAAACCATCTACCAGCACCTGGCCTCCCGCAGCATGCCGCTGACTCTCGACCAGCAGCAGTTCTGGCCCATCGACGCCCTGGAAACCTTCAGGCTGTGGGTCAACCAGGGCTGGCGCCTGACCCCCAGTTCGCCGTTCGATGTCGCCGAGCGCATTCCCCCGCCCGACCTGCCCCACCCGGTCAAACGGGTGCGTCAGGACATTCGCGCCCTGACACAGGAACAACTGAACCTGTACCGCTCGCGCCTGGATGATGTGATGCAAGTCTCCGACCCCGACAGCGGCTCGCCCTGGCAGCGCTACGCCTACATCCATACCAACTGGTGCCTGCATTACCAGGAAGCGTTTGCCCTGTGGCATCGGGCCTATCTGCTGTACCTCGAAGCGCTGATCGACTGCGCGATTCCCTATTGGGACTGGATGGCCGAAGACGCCAGTGTCGACGGCAGCCCCCAGGCCGGTTTGCCCCAGGCGTTTCTCGATGAAACCTACGTACACCCGCACACCGGTGAAGTGCGGCCGAACCCGCTGCGCTATGCGGCGGCCAAGGACGGCAGCTCGAAGGTGTGTGCCAGGGGCGATGTCAACGGCGTGGACTGCCGCTTCGTGCAGCGCAACCCGCTGTTCTATACCCAAGGCGAGCCGTTCCACCGTGAGCGTACTGAGCTGTATGCCATGAGCCGGATTTTCCAGCAGCAAGTGGTCGATGCGCTGAAGTTCACCTCGTTCAGCCAGCCTCAAGGTGTACCGGGTTATCCATGGGCGAATATTCCGGTGTTTGACCCGCCGCAAAAAGACGACCTGTACCCCAACCGCGCCCTGAATTTCGACGGGCTCTACGAGCAGCCCCACGACAACTATCACGGCTGGATCGGCGGTGACATGGCCGACAACGCCTACACCGCATTCGACCCGGTGTTCAGCGCCTACCACGCCAATATCGACCGGATGCTGGAAGTGTGGATCCGTGCCAACCCGGCGGCGCAGTACACCACCCAATGCCTGCTGCAGCCGTTTGCCGGGAGTGGGGCCAGCACCGTCACGTTCACCAGCGCGGATGCCTGGCGCTATACCACCTTGGGCGATATGGCCCAGGACAGCCGCCATATCGGCTACGACTACGGCACGCCCGTCGCCCCACAGTTTGGTGCGACCAAGGCCGCTGCGAAGGCGTGCTGCCCACACAGTTCGGTACCCGCCCCGGCCACCCGCAACGCGGCCGGGCTCGGGCCGTGGGTGGTGTTCGACCATGTGCGCTGCACCCACGACACCTACCTGATCGACGTATTCCTCAACCAGCCCGACGCCACGCCGCAGCAGGTGAATGCCGACAATCCGCACTATGTCGGGCGCTTCAGTCGCATCGGCATGGGCCTGGTGGATGACAAGGGCCGTTGCATCACCCACGGCGTGTCCCGCGCGCTGAATGCCGCGCGCAATGCCAGGGTGCTGAACCTTCTTCCCACCGACACTGCCCAGTTGTCCGTGGTTGTAACCCATCTCGATAGTGCCCGGGTGTTGACGCCGCAAGAGTACGCGCCGCTGCCAGGCTTTATCGCCCAACTGGTGTGGGACGACCCGCGCCAGGCCATGACCGGCCCTGCCCCCAGTGCCGGTTGCTGCGCTGCTTCCACCCACACAACACCTGGAGAATCGCCATGAGCACACCCTTCAAACAATTCACCTCCCCCGCCGGGCAGGCACCCAAGGACTACAACAAGCTGGGCCTGGAAAACCAGTTGCCGCAGTTTGAAACCGACTGGAACAACGACCTCACCGGCTGGACCCAGTCCGCTATCATCGGCAACCCGTGGTCGGGCCTCTATGACGCGCCACGCTCGGGCTATTACAACCCGCTGGTGGAAGGCTATGGCCCTACCACGCCGGCGGCGATCACTTGGGCGCCCTTCCCCAACCGGCTATGGACGTTTTTCTACAACAATGGCACGGCGGTAATCCCACAACTGGGCGGCAAGGCCATGACCCTGCAACAGTTGATGGAGCTGACCGACAACGGCCAGATCACCCTCAATAACACCCTGTACATGCTCTACGATCCGAACAAGCAAGGCACCCTGCTGCAATTGCCGGTGACCCGCTGCCCGAGCATCGACTGGCAAGGCAAGTACAAGGATTTCTCGCCCTCGGGCCCGCGTGGCTGGCTTGACGAATACTGCGAGTGGTCCATCGTGCGTGATGCCGACGGCAACATGCGCAAGATCACCTTCACCTGCGAAAACCCGGCGTACTTCCTGGCCATGTGGCGCATCGATCCGAATGCGGTGCTGGGGCTGTATCGCGACTACATCGACCCGCAGGTGCAACTCGAAGACCTCTACCTGCGCTACACCGCCGACTGCCCGACCGGCAAAACCGGCGATCCGGTCATCGACCCCACCACCGGCCAACCGGCTTACGACACCGTCAACAAATGGAACGCCGGCACCGCCTGCGTACCTGGCCAATACGGCGGTGCGATGCACCTGACCTCCGGTCCCAACACCCTGAGTGCCGAGGTGTACCTGGCCGCCGCCGCGACCATCCTGCGGCCGGTAAGCAGCAGCCAGAATTCCCAGGCGTTGATCTGCTGCGCGCAATACGGGCAGAACTACCGCAACTCCGACCCGCATATCGGTTTCTCGGCCAACAGCGTGGCGGTGAATAACCGGCTGTCCCTGACCAACCCCATCGGCCTGTACCTGCAACAACCCACCGACTTCTCGGCATGGAAAGGCCCCCAAGGCCAGGACGTCAGCCAGTATTGGAAGATTACCCGTGGCGCCGCCAAATCCGCCGCCAACGGCTCCGACCAGATCCTGCAAGCGGTGTTTGAAGTGCCGGTCAGCGCCGGGTTCTCGATCAACGACATCACCATCAGCGGCCAGCCGATCGACTATGTGTGGGTGATTGCCCAGCAGTTACTGGTGGGCCTGAGTGTGACAACCACGCCGATCAGCCCGACGCCGGATTCGTGCCCTTGCGTGACGGATCGGGTCAACGGCGTGCAACCCTGGCCGGTGCAACTGCTGCCGGTGGATCTGTTCTACGGGCAGTCGCCTACCGACCTGCCGGCGTGGCTCGCTCCCGGCACCAGCGGGCAGTTTGCCCTGGTGGTGCAAGGCGCCGACCTCAAGACCACCGCCGAGACGGCGCGGGTGCAGTTTTCCAATCCTGGGGTGACGGCGCAGGTCACCCAGTTCCTGCCGGATGCCTCGGCCATCCCCGGGCAAACCAACTCCGGTGGCACCCAGGGCTACCTGCTGACCATCACCGTAAGCCCTACTGCCGCACCGGGGCTGGTGACGGTGCGCGCGCTCAACCCGGGCGAAGCCGATAACCCGAGCGCGACGGAACACCCATGGGAATCCGGATTGGCGCTGGTGCCTGGCGCCTGACCGATACGCCCCATCAGCCGCACCCACCCAGGGTGCGGCTTTACCTGCTTGCAAGGAGCGCGATGATGTCCAGGTTACGCTTGAGTGTTTTATCGCTGCTGACCAGTGTGGTGCTGAGCCTGTTCGCCATGCAGGCCGCCTACGCATCCCCCACTTCCGACGCCGACGCCTGCGTGCAGCAACAACTGGTGTTCAACCCGAAAAGCGGCGGGTTCCTGCCGATCAACAACTTCAACGCCACCGGCCAGAGCTTTATGAATTGCTTTGGCTGGCAGTTGTTCATTGCCCTGAACTGGCCGGTGAATCCCGGTTGGCCCGCCACGCCCGCCCTCGCGGGTGAGCCGGACATGAACAGTACCCCGGCGCAATTCGGTGTACCGCCCGCCTCCGGCCAGCCAATGAGCGTGGCGCCGGTATGGGCCAGCTACAAGGACGCCAACGATATCTTCCTGCCCGGCGCGCCCGCGCCCACCGGCTGGGGCGTGCAAACCCTGGTGCCGTCCAATTGCAGCACCCAGGGCAGCCTCAAGGCGATGTCGGTGGGTGCGCGCAAGTTCATGACCGCCACCTCCGAAAGTGCGATCAACGCCCGGCATGGTTTTCACTTGTCCAGCGGCACCCTGGCCTCGATTCCGGACCCGATCATGGAAGCCTCCGGCGGCTGGCTGACGGACCAGTCGCAGAACCTGGTGTTTTTTGAACGCAAGGTGGGCAAGGCCGAGTTCGACTACATCGTCAGCAAAGGGCTGTACGACGCGGCCAACCAGCTGACAGTCGCGCAGAACCTCAACAACCAGAACCCGGGCGGGCTTTCCCTGCCCATCGGTGAACCCATGCGCTCGCTGCCGACCAACCCGGTGCCACAGGAGCAACTGGGGGCATTGGAGGTCAAGGCGGCGTGGCGGATCCTCACTGGCAAACCCGAGCTTTACGGACGCTACCTGACCACCGTCGCCTGGCTCAAAAACCCGGCCACCTTGCAGTGCACCCAACAAGTGGTGGGCCTGGTGGGCCTGCACATCATCAACAAGACCCAAGCCTCGCCCAACTTCATCTGGACCACCTTCGAGCAGGTGGACAACGTGCCGGAACCCAAGCAGGTGCCGCCACAACAGACGCCTCCCGACGGCTTTGCCTTCAACAACCCCAACTGCGGCACCGGCCCCGAATGCACGCCAAACGTGGCGCGTATCCAGTGCAAACAGCAACATCCCGACCGCGACTGCACCGAGCCGTTTCCACGGGACCAGCCCGTGCAGACCACCCGGGAGCATCCGCTGCCCACTGAACTGCAAGCCCTGAACGGTGCGGTGCAGGCCAACTTCGCCCAGCAGAGCCAGGGTAAGTCGGTGTTCCAGTACTACAAGCTGATCAACGTGCTCTGGACCCTAACCCCCAACCCGCCCACCCAACCGGAACCGGGTGTCAGTGCGCCGGTGCCACTGTCCTACGGGCCGTATATCAGCGAGGGCAACGTACCGGTGGCCAACACCACCCTGGAGACCTACGTCCAGGGCGATAACTGCAACGCCTGTCATCAGTACGCAACTATCGCCGGCAGCTCCACGCTGGCCTCGGACTTTTCGTTCCTGTTCAACAGCGCCGACTCGGCCAGCAAGAAAAGCCTGGTCAAGCGCGTGAAAGCCTTCCAGACCCTCAAGGACCAACCCTGAAGGCCTGCTGTAGGAGCGAGCTTGCTCGCGAAGGATGTGAACGATAACTCGGGGTCCCTGGATAAACGCGGCGCTCTCAGGTTTTTCGCGAGCAAGCTCGCGCCTACAAAGAGCCAATAAAAAAGGGGCGATCGATGATCGCCCCAAATACAACGAGAGGTCCTTTTCTAACACTACAAACTGATCTGCTGACGCTCCTCATCGGTCAACCGCGCCCGCGCCTGGTCACTCAATGGCCCGGCACCGAGCACCTGCACCGGGCTGTTGGGGTTGTAGCCCGAGGTCTTCTGCTGTTCCTGGGGCCCGCGCTGCACTGGCTCAGTGCCAAAACTCAACACCTCCACCGTGACAATCGACGCCCGGCCCTTCTTGGCCGCCGCCTGCTGGCTACGTGCGGCATCTTCCGCCGCCTGGGACGCCGCTGCGCCGGCCGCACTGGCGGAACTCATCGCCCCGGTATTTACCGCCGCCGACACCGGCACCCCGGACGACTTGCCCTGAGTCTGAATGTTCGCCGCGTTCACCACCCGCAACGCGGCGATGTTGATGTTGCCCGAGACCCGAATCCCCGCCTCGCCCGCATCGATGGTGCCCAGCGGCGCAATCAGGTCGATGTCCCCCGCCGGCACTTCCGGGATCGGGTTCAACGTGGCAATCCCCGCCCCGGTACTCGGCACCGCCGGCGACAGGGTCACGTTGCCCCAGTTGTCATAGACACGCTTGGGCGGCGTGTACACCACGGTGGTCTTGGAACCGCGACCGGCGTTGATATCGCCCTCGCCGGACCAGCCCATGATCGAGCCGCCGAAGGTGGTCATGATGCGGCTTTGGCCCAGCAGGATGCTGCCCAGGGAATACAGCTGAATGTTGCCCGTGCCCTGGGTAATGACGCCCGCCGAAGCCGGTGGTGCCACGCCTTCGATACCGAAGGTCTGGCTACCGCCAGGGGTGAGCATCTGGATCGAGCCGCCGAAGTCGGTGTGTACACCCGCCCCGCCAAACAGGCGGATATCGCCCTGGTAGGTGATGGTGTTGCCGGCCACGTCCTTCTCCGGGAACAGTGCCGCAATCGCTGCCCGCCCCCGGGCGTAACTGCCTTGCCGTACACCGCCACTCTCGTTGTACTCGCGCCCGCCCGCCTGCAGTTCGGCGAAGTAAACCTCACGGGCAAACACGCGTTGCTGCTCGGCGGGCAATTGCATGAAGTACGCCAGTGCCTGCTCGCTGTCACCGGCAAAACCGAAGCGCTCGACCAGCCACGCCACCAGTTCGTTTTCGTAGGTCTTGGCCACCTTGCCGCCCGATGCCGACAGCGGTTCACCCACGGCAATCAGGTTCGCCGGGTTGAGGTAAGCCGCCACAAAGCGCCGGTAATCCGCACCGCTGGCACCCGCACCGGCCTGCATCACGATGCTAGCGCCCGGACGCACGTCGCCGGCAATGATCGGGCCGAGACTGGTCACGCTGACCTTGTCGTCCATCACGATGTTGCGCCCGGCCGTGATCTCCAGTGCGCCAGGCCCTGCGATGTTGAAGCTGCTGTAGATAATGTCGCGCCCGGCGGAAACAATGGAGAGGTCGGTTTTGTTGTTGTGGACGAACAGGTTGCCCGTGGCGAGCACGCCCGGATTGATCTCGCCGTTGTCGTTGGGGTTGGCACCGCTGCTGACGATATCGCGCCCGGCCATCATCCACACCGGCCGGCTGCCTTCATACCAGGTCTCCCCGGCATGGGGCAGATTCGCGTTATTGAAACCAATGATCCGGCCGCTGCTGACGCCAACCAGATCCCCGGTCAGGGCGTAGAAACGTGACGGATCAGCCGTATTGCTCAACGGCTCAGACGCTGTGCCCGGGCCGAAAGCGAACAACGACAGCCCCTGATTGCCGTAGGTGTTGTAGTTGCCCGTGCTGGACGTATTGCCGTAGTTCTGCGTGCCGAGGGTGGCAACGATGGCCGGATTCCAGGGGGTGGCCATGCTGCTCGGTGCCGCACCGGATTGGGTGACGGTAAACCCACCGGCATAAATCGAGTCCTGCGCCAGGAACTGCAATTGCCCGTTTTGGCCGGGGGCCAGGAGCAGCGGATAGCGATAACCGGCGACATCATTGAGCGTGGCGGCCTTGCCATAGTAAAGGCTGCCACTGGCCGCAGTCGCCCTGACGATCGATGGATAGACCACCGCCAAATCCGTGTTGGTCACAGCGCCAACAAACGGCGTCAGGTTGCCGCCTTCGGCATACAGATCGATAGCGGTGTTGGGGGTCCACAACGTGAACCAACTGCTGGAGCCGCCATTCACCCCGTCACGGCTGAAGGCCGAGCGGTTGTACTGGCGCACACGCCCGGCATCTTCAACCGTCTGCAGCACCAGGTCGCCCAGGGTATGCAAGCTGAAGGTGGAATCGCCTGCCACCAGGGTCAGCCCACCTTGCGGCGTACTGCGATTAGAGCGCAGCGGCTCAACCGCCCTTACCTCGCCGGGAACCTGGTTAGTGGTGCTGTACTGCAAGTCGATACGCCCGATGCTGGCGGCCTGCACTTGCACATTGCCGCGAGTATTCACCAGCACGCCGTTACGGCTGTCGGGAACCTCCAGGGTGGCGACAGGGTTGAGCGCACCTCGGACGCGTACCCGCATGTCACCGCCACCGGTCAGTTGCAGGGTGCCGTCGCTGCTTACCCGGCCGGTGCTGCCGACTGCCAGCACCAGGCCCTGGGTACGTTTGTTGGTGACGTCCCCCACAAAATTCGGGATTTTCAACGAGCCCGCATCGCCGCCCACGTTTACATCCAGGTCGCCCCCACCCAAGGTACCGAAACCGGTGAAGCCAATCAGGTTGTCAGCGGCGATGTTGGTGTAGGTGCCAAAGTTGATCCACCACGCCGTAGGCTGGGCCTGCCCGCCGGTTGCCAGATTGCCGCTGCCCTGGCGCCACAGCCAGTTGCCGACATCGGCCGTATTGCTGCCGCCGTCATAAGGGTCTGGGCGCGAAGGGACCGAGAGACCACCGGCATCCAGCTGGCCGGTCAGGTTGCCACCGACGTTCAGCGTCAGGTTACCGCCCGCCTCCGGGTACCAGGCGCGGTACAGGCTCTGGCTGCCACCGTTGACGAACTGTTCGAAGTAGCTGTTGGGGTCCTTGAGTACCGTGGTGCCGCCCGCCAGGGCTCGCGGCTGGTTGAAAGGGTCACCCGCCTCAGTGGTGGTGGACGAGGTGCCCGCCGTGTACACACCGTACGTCGAGTTCACACTCAGGTTGCCTGCGCTCAGCAGTTGCAGGTCACCGGTGCCGGTACGCACCACGCTGAACAGCGAGTTCGATGGGGTCGGCGCGTATTCCTTGGCGCTCAGGGCCACACAGAACGACGGTGTATCCTGGCAAAACTGCGCCACTGTCTGGCCTGTCATCTCCAGCATCCAGGCGTCATCCATCGCCGTGCCGGCCTTAACAATAATGTTTTGCTCAGCCAGCGCTGTTTCAGCCTCCTGGCTCCACGCAAACCCCGCTTTGGCCGAGCAATATGCCGGGCTACTGCTACAGAAATCGGCAACCGAACCCAGGCCAAACTGATCGAGGATCGCTTGATCCACCGGGTCGCCTTCCTTGACTTCTACACCGTTATTGGCAAGGTCTTCGACCGCAAAGGCGGTCCACACCAGCACGCCTTTGGGCGGCACTTCCTTGGCGAACATGCCGTAGTGGCTGTCGGCCAAGCGCAGCGTGCCGCTACTCGGGTCAGGCTGGAGCAGGCGACTGTCCGCAGCCTCGGTGTCAGCCCCCGCCACCAGACGCAATGACCAGGATTGCGAACCTTCGGCCAGCATCGGCGCAATGGCCCAGAGTTTCCCCTGGCGCCCGGCCACTTCAGGGCGCAACTCGATCGAACCTGCCCCGTCCACCAGCTTGACGTCGGTGCCGACCGGAATCAGCGCGCCACGCGCCAGGGCAATGTTGCCATCAAGGGTGACGACATTCTGGCCGCCGTCCAGCGCCCCGCTCAAACCCGGCAACGGCACGCCCTTGGGCCAGGTCATGGCGCGCAGTTGGGTGGCCTGGGTCAGCAAGCTACCGGCTTCCAGTTGCACACCCGCTTGCAGGGCATAGGGTTGGTTCAACAGCGTACCGGCCGCCAACAGCACATTGCCTGAAGCATCGAGGACCGCGCCCGCGAGCACGGTGCCTGCGGGCAAGGTCAGGTCCTGGGCCAGCGTTGCCCGTGTGGGCAGGCGAGTGCCGGCGACGACGGTCATGCCTTTGATCGGCAAGTCGTAGTTCAGCACCGAGCCGCCCATGTAGGTGGTGCCATCGGCCAAGACCACACCATTGCCTGGCACGATGATCTCGCCGCCGGCAAAGTCCCGGCCCGCCAACAACAGCCAGCCCTTGTCATTCATCGTTTCCGGTGGCGGCGAGAAGCCGTCGTTGATGCTGCCATAGATGTTCAGGTCGCCGCCGGCCCGCAAGGTCAGGCTGCCGGCCTCGCCCGAGCCATACACCGAGGTTTTCTGTGTGTTGGGGTTGAGGCTGGCGTAGCGATAACCGGAGAGGTCGACATCACCCTGCACCACCAGGTCGCCGTCCGGGGTCTTGCTGATGATCTCCACGCCCGGGCGCAGGTGGAAGGCGTCGGCGTAAGTGGAGTTGTTCAAACCGGCCAGCTTGTTGCTCAGCAGGTTGGTGTTTTGCAACGCGGCGTTGATAAAGGCCGTGCTCAATACGTGCTTGGCATCCAGATACGCTTGGTCGATGACCTGATACGGCCTGCCGCTGGCGGTCGGGTCGGTCATCAGCGGCGCGTCGTCGTAAGTCGCCATGCCGTTGAGGGTGACCGCACGCGCGCCTTTGATCGTCAGGTTGCCTCGTGCATCAATGGCGATGTCATTGTTGTCGATGCGCGGCGCGTTCAATTCCAGGGTGCCGCGATTGCGTCCGTCATTGCCTGCCGCGCCCGCCGTGCCGTGACGCAGGTCGATGGCCGCGCCATCGGCCAGGGTCAGTTGTCCGCTGCCGGAACCCAGTACCACCATCGCCCGGTTCGGTGAGTCGATGATCTTGCCGTAGCTGTCGACCCGCACTTGGCTGCCGTGGGCATCCAGCACCGCGCTGCCGTCCAGGGTCAGGCCGTTTTTGCCGGCCAGGTTGATGCTGCCGACCCGCTCACCGCTGGCATCCACCCGCCCGCTGACGCGCAGGCTGCCGTTGTCTACCGAGACGTTGATGGCGTTGGCCTTGAGGCCGTTGCCGATGGTCAGGTCGCCTTGCTTGAGCTGGAAACTGCGCCCGCCGAACACGGCGCCCTCGTTCAGGCGCTGGTTGAGTGCGGAAAATTGCTGATCCAGCGAGCCACTGGCGCCCAGGCGCTGGGCCTGGATTTCCACAACCCCGCCTTGATACGGCACATAGGTGCCACCGGCGTTGTAGTAACCGCTGCTGCCTCCCAGGATCTTGCCTTGCAGGTCGACCAACCCGCCCGCCGCATTCACCGCCACGGCGCGCAATTTGCCGCCCTGGTTGTACCTGGCGGAGAGGTCGATGGTCGAGCCCGCCGCCTGGCGGATATTGCCGTTGCGGCTGTCGAGCAGCACATCGCCGCCTGCGCCATATTTCGTGATGTCGTTGAACACCACCGCACGACCGGCCACGTCGATCAACGCTGCATCGGTCAACACCACATCGTCAGTGGCTTGCAGCGTGACCTTGCCGCTGGGCAATACCACGGCGGTAGCCAAGCGAACGGTTTGCCCTTTGAACGACAGTTCGCCGCCGTAGCCGGTGACCGCACCACGGGTGTCGGCAGCCCCTGCGACATCAAGCGTGCCGCCAGCGGTGATGCGGTTCAGCGAGCCGCCTTCACCGGTCATCAGCGGCGCCACGATGTTGAGGTTACCGCCGCTGTAGGCAAAACCGCTGACCGGGTCATACGCGCCCTGGCGTTGATACACCGACAGGCTGCCTTTGTGGTTGGCCGTGATCCGCTCGCTGGCATTCAGGTTGACGTTGGTAAAGCCCAGTACCAAGCGATCAAAGACCGTGTTGGTATCGCGCTGGGCAAACGCCCCATAACCGAATTCGATACGCTCGGCCTTGATATCCAGGCGCCCACTGCCATGACCGGCGCCGTCAGCAATCACTGCGCCCGGTGCGCCTGTGGCGCCTTGCCAGATCAGGTTGGCGGTGTGAATGGTCGCTACATCATCGGCATTGCCCGCCCCATAGATCGCCGGCGTCGACAGCACCAGGTTGCTCAGCAACGACTTGCCGGTCACCGAGTCGTAGGTATCAAGGGTGGTGGTGCCGTAGAAGTTGAACGCCTGCCCGGCCGACAGTTGCAGGGTTTCCAGGGCCGGGGCACCCGATTGGGTGTCACCGCGCAGCAAGCGTTCGAGCACTTGCTGGTTGAGGGTCAGGCCCGATGGCAGCACATTGCGCGCGGCGGCATCGGCCAGCCCCGCCGCGCTGCCGACGTTGATATTGCTCAGGGCCAGCGCCAGGTGACGCGTGCCGTAGCGCACCTGGTCGTCCAACTGCAGCGCTGTATCGGTTGCAGCGACGATACTGCCCTCGGAATAGAGCGTGGTCTGGCCCGAGCAATTGCCGCTCGGGCACACACCGATCTTGATACCGCCCGAAGGATTAGCACCGGTGTTTACGTAAGGCAGCACATTGAGCAG
Source organism: Pseudomonas sp. LBUM1641 (assembly GCF_059716235.1). Taxonomy (NCBI): domain Bacteria; kingdom Pseudomonadati; phylum Pseudomonadota; class Gammaproteobacteria; order Pseudomonadales; family Pseudomonadaceae; genus Pseudomonas; species Pseudomonas sp. LBUM1641. The sequence continues at coordinate 2,816,332 of NZ_CP166815.1, read as the reverse complement.
GCCATTGGACACGGCCAACATGCTCGGCACACCCTGGTAAACAAAACCGTCACGGGCGTCATAGATCGCCGCACCTCGCCCCAGCGTACTGATCGACGCGCCCTGCTCAACCACGATATCGCCGCGGCCCGATACCATGATCACTTCCGGTGCCGAGAGGGTTGCACCGCTGCGCAGGGTGACCCCATTACCCGCGGCGTTGGCACCAAAGGGAAACTTGATGATATTGCCGTTACGCCCATATTCGACTTGGGGCAGGCCACCGATAACCAGGCGTTTGGCGCCCAGACTATTAAGGCTTTGGGCGGTGAGCGTGAGGCCCTCGTAGGCTGCCAAGGGATTATTGGCATCAACGATCTGGGTGCTTCGGCTCTCGACCGTATCACCGCCCAGATTGATCACCCCCACGGTGCCGCCGTAGCCGCCTTTGGCGGCTTCAAAGTTGCCAATGCCCTGGAACGAGAACGTCTCTTTGCCCCCGCCGCCGTTAAACCCCAGCTTGAGGGTTTTGGCGTCCACTTCCAGCATCGGACGTGGCACACCGAGCCTCGCGGCGTCGGCAATCGCGAACTGGGCGTAGCTGGTTTCGTTGTACTGCGAGTAGCGGCGCAAGGTGTCGGCCGAGGTCAGGATCACCTGGCTGTTGACGCTGTTGTGAATGCCGGTGTTGATAATCGACAGTTGCCCGGCCGTCGACCACGAACCGTTGCGCATCAGCGTGGTGCTGCCGTCACTGCCCTGGGCGGCGAGCCCGTTGATCTCCACCCGGAACGCCCCCGGCTTTAAGGCGTAGGTGGACGGCATCAAGGTGTAAGTGCCTGCCGGCAAGCCCGGAACGCCAGCACCGATGGTGATCTGCTGGCCCACCAGCGGCGTACTGGCGCCGGCTTCGCCAGTGGCGGGTGCATAGCCTGATTGAACCCCCGGCACGATGGCATAGACCGGGTTTGTACCCAGCCCCGGCAAGGTGAAACCACCCTTTGCCCCGAACTGCACCAGCGGGTTGAAACGCGCATCGGTAGAACCGCCGCGCCCGGAAATAAAGCCGGCCCCCAGCAATTCGCCGCCACCGGACAGGTCCAGCGTGGCGTCGGGCAATACGTCCACCGACTTGCCCCCCAGAATCACCCCGACCGACAGCTCTCCACCGTTGGTAGCGCCGATCCCGCCCTGCCCGGTGAAGACCACGGACTTGCCGTTGTAGCGATAAACCTGTCCATCCACGGTGCCGCCATACGGCAGGACCAGGCCCTTGGCGCTGACCGACGTCAGGCTGCCGGGCAGCAGTTCGACCTTGGTGCTGCCCAGGTTGCCGAGTTCGATCAACCCCAGCGGCGCACGCAATACACCGCCCTGCCTGAGGGTGGCAGCGCCCAGTTGCAGGCGCCCGAATACCGAGTCCGGGGCAGCGCCGTTGTCATCGCCGACCTTCTCAATCGTCAGGGTGCGAGTCGGGTCGAAGATCAGTTGATTGCCGTTGTTGCCGAGGCTGCCTACCAGCACTTGGGCCTTGATCTCGGAGCCCGGGTAGATACGCGCGGCGCGCAGGGTCATGTCGCCTGCTGAACTCAGGACGGTGCTGAAACCACTGAGTGTATTGCCGCCATCGCGCCCGGCGAGAAAGCGCAGGTCGCCGCTGCTGTTGAGCCGAACCTGAGCAAAGCCCTGATCGGCACCAAAGGTGAAGCGGTCGCGGATGTCCAGCAAGTCGCTGTCGACGGTCAAAGAGCCCTGGCTGCGAAACGTCGGCGAGGTATTGCCGATGTTCGCCCGGGTCCACGCTTCCATCCCGGACCTGTCCGGCTCAAGCAAGCCGCTGAGGAGCACGTGCGGCGCACTGAGATTAATCTGCGAGGTCGGGTTTGCGTCGCGGGTCAGGCCAATACCGCCGGAATACAACTGCAGACTTTGCCCCATGTGCAGCGAGGCATCGCCGTCGAGATTCAACGCCCCTCGCACCAGCAGTGTCAGGTTGTCAAAACCACCGGCCTGGATCTGGTCGATGCCGAGTGCGCCGTGACCGTAGATCAACGAGTCTGCCGCCGCGTCTGCCGTGTCGGGCAAGGCGGTGGCTTGATGCTGCTGGTTGATCACCAGTTCACGTAACAGCAGCACACGGTCTTTGACGTGCTGCTTCAAGTAATACGGCGACTCGAGTGCCAGCGCCAGACGCCCGCCCGCCGCGCCGGCGCCACCGGCATTGGCCACGAAGTTGCCGTCCAGGTACAGGCCGTTGTTGGACGCGAACGCAAGAGTGCCGCCGTTGCTGGCCACCCGCGTGCGGCCCTGCCCCGGAACATCGAGCAGCGCCTGGCTGCCGGAGGCGTCCAGGCGTGCACCTTCGCGCACCACCACAAACAGGTCGCTGGCCTTGGCGATGCCGGTGGCCGGATCGATATCGCCACCGACGGTAATCTTGCCGCCATCGCGTACCTGGCCATACACGCCGCCACGATTGTCGACAGCGGTTACAGCCCGCGAGGCCACGTCAATCACCGCCTGTTCGCCGATCCAGATCGAACGACCATGGCCGTTGCCCTCGACTTGTGAGGACTCAGTGTTGCTCAAGCCCGCGAGGCTCACAGTGCCGCCCCAGGCATTGAGCGTGCCGTCGACGGTCAATTGGCCGATGCTGCGCAGGTTGATCGCCTGGCCGGGGTCCACATTAATCACCGCGCCTTTGCCGACGTCCAGGGCGGTGGTCGCGGCCAGCGCGCCTGAAGCATTCGTCGTACCGGCGCTGAGGTTCAGGCTCGCGCCACGACGTTGAGTCAACACACCTTTGACGGCGTCCTCCTGATACAGCTCGGGTGTCCAGCGTTCCAGCGCCGTGGTCGGGTCACTGCCGCTTGGGGTGGACAGCGCCTGTTCGCTCAAACGGTAAACCGGCATGGACACATCGACCCGGGTGCCGTCAGTGACCAGCAGCCCTTCGTTGCCGGTAATGTCGTAAGCCGAGAAGCCTTTATTGAAGAAGTCCCCTGCCAGGTGCAGGGTGTCGTCGCCCGGCGAACTCGCGTTGTCGCCGATCTGCACCTTGCGCGCCTGTATGGCCAGCGCGCCACCGCCGTTGACGCCGTAACCGCGAATCTCACTGCCCAGCTCAAGGGTGCTCAAGGCCGCCAGGGTCGCGCTGCCGCCCTTGCCACCGATCACCTTGCCGTCCAGGCCGATGGTGGCCCCGGAGGACACGTCCACCCCACTGCCTGCCGCCAGCTGCAGGTCGCCGGTGCTGCGCAGCGAGACCTTGCCGCCATTCAGATACGCCGCGCTGGCGTTGTTGACGCCGTCCTGCGCCAGGTTGCTCCAGCGCCCGGAAGCGTCCAGCTTGACCCCTTCGGCCACATTGACCCAGGCCTGATTGCCCGCCGTTGGCAGCAGGTACACATCGCCCACGGCCATGCCGCGATCCCTGTCGGGCTGGTTAAGCAGGTTGCCCGCATTGATGCTGCCACCGTTCGCCGTCAGATTGGCGCTGACCGTCACCCGCGGTGCAAACAGGGTGATGTCGCCGCCATCGGCCACTTTGAGCGCGCCGTTGACGTTGACCTGTTGTGTGGCGGCGACTTTGATCGCGCCCAGTTCGAAGCCGTTGAGCTGGTCACTGTCAAGAATCACCTTGCCCTGGCGGTCAGCGGGCAAGGCCGTGCCCAGGTCCAGGCCATCGGCGATTTTTTGCGCGCCGGATTCGAACAGAATTTCGCCGGTCACCGGGTTCAGGTTGTAGCGCAAGGTGCCGGTACTTTTATTGAACACTGGCGTGTAGCTGCCGATGATCAGTTGCGCGCGCTGGGCGGCTGCCTTCTGCGACTGCTGATAGCCGTCGATGTTGATAATCGGTGTGTTGATCTGGCGATCGCCCTGGAACACGTCGCTGATCAAGCGGCCTTCAAGCACCGCACTGGTGGTGCCGATCACCAGCTTGCCCGCATCGCGGCCTACGGTGTAACCCGCCTCGTAGCGTTGTTGCGCGGCAATCAGCGGGTTGTAGTAATGGTCGGTACGGCCCCAGCGGGCGCTGGTGTCTTCAAAGCCTTTGTAGAAACCCGAGTAGAGAATGTCCCCCGGGGCCTTGGACAGTTCATACAGGCGGCCATCAGCGCCATTGAGCCAGCTTTGCCGGATGTAGCCATCCTGCACGTCAATCGTGCCGCCAGAAAGGTTGAACCGGGCGCCCTGCTCGGTCACCACCTCCTTGCCGGTAAACGTCAGCGTACCGCCCTGGGCCATCCATTCGCTGACGCTATGCCCTTGGGTGCCGAGGTAACCGCCGACTTCCAGCAGGCCACCAGCGGTGTACCAACGATCGGTGGCGTAACCGTTGGTACCCGCTGGCACAAACACCAGTTCACGCAGGTCAACCCACACATCGTTGTTGATCAACTGCCCGCCTTCACGGTTGACCGGCGCATCGCGCTGCTCGTTACCCTGGACGTTGATCTTGATATTGTTGGATTCCATCGACACCTTGACGCCCACCGCGCCGGACACATCGATCATCGCCCCGTCACGCACCAGGCTGCGCTGGCCGGCCGTGACCGCGACCTGGCCGCCGGTGGCCAGGGTGATCGAGCCGTCCTTGAACTCCACGCTGCCGCCGCTGACGATCTCGACCCGGGACTGGTCGATACGGTCACTGACCGTACTCAAGTTATTGAATCGCCCGGTGGCCATATTGACCGAGTCAGGGCGACCGTCGAGGTTGATCAGGCCGTTGTCGCGCTGGCCGTTAAGCGCAGTGTTGCCCGTACTGTCGAGAAGGATGGCCGTGGTGCTGCCCTGCCCCAGGGTCACGCTGCCCGTGGTATCGGTGACCGAGTTCAGCAGGTGGACGGTGCCTCGGGTGTCCACCGAAGTGCTGGCCAGGGCCACACCGTTTTGCTGCACCCGGTGCCCCGTCAAGGTGATATCGCCTGTAGAGGCCAATATCAGCCCATTGTTGCTCACCTTGCCCGCACTGCTGCCCGGTTTGAGGCTGGTGGCCACTTCGTTGCCGCGGGTGGTGGAACCCTGGTTACCCGAGGTCCCTACGCCACGGCGGATGTAAAAGCTGTCCCCGGCGGCCAGGGTGGTCTGGCCCTTGGCGGTGATGATGGTGCCGGCGTTCTCGACCTCGGAACCCAACAGCAAGGCGTAGCCGCCGGAGTCGGTGGACAGCGTCGGATTATGGGTCTGGATCAGCGCGCCACGCTGCACTTCAACCTTGCCGGCGGCATCGGTAAAGGTCGGCTGCGAGCCGTTGATGTCGACGTAGATCCCGCGCTGGGTGAACTGCTCATCGGTGATGTTGGCGGCGGCGGCCACCAGGTTACGCACGTTGACCTGGCTGGTGCCGCTGAAGACTACGCCGTTACGGTTCATGATCATCACCGTACCGGCGCCGGTGATCTGGCCCTGGATCTCGCTGGGGCGTGCGTTGGGATCGTTGACCCGGTTGAGCAAGGCCCAGTTGGACTGCTGCTGGAAATCCACAGTGGTGTTGCGCCCGACGTTGAACGTCTCCCAGTTGAGGATCGCCTTGTCGGCGGTCTGCTCGATGCTCACCGTGGTCTTGCCGCCGGACTGGCTCTGGGTCGGTCCTTTGGCATTGACCCAGCCTTGGGTCAGGCTGTTGTCGACCTGCAGGCCACCTTTACCGAGGCCGTCGGGAATCGTCGAGACCTGGCCAAGCGCGGCCTGCCGACCTGCCGCCTGGGCGGCCTGCTGGGCTGCAATCGCCGCCACGCTGTTGTTCAAGGTGCTGATGGACCGTGCCAGCTGCTGGTTGACCTTCGCTTGTTGATTCAACGCCGGAATCCCCGGCACCTGCCCGGCGCCAAGACGTGCCGCCGTGGCGGCCTGGGAGGCGCCCTTGTCGGCAAACCAGCCGGAACTGAACGCCGCCGAAGCGGCATGGGCGTTGCCCGCCACCATCAACAAGGCAATGGCCTGGGCCAGCGGCTTGAGGCGCAGAACTGTCTGGGCACGTGGCGCCCGGGCATTCAGGTGAACCGGAGGTGTGCAGCGGACCATCAGCAATCTTCCTTATTTGTAATCGCCCGGGGGCAAGACACGCTCATGTATGAGGGTTAGGCGGTTGGCGCGGGGCGCGACTGAACTTCTGTCATCGAAAGTTCACATGAGGCTGTTAACGCAAAAAAATCAGCAACGGCACAGGCCGTTGCTGATCGGTGTTGCTGGGTGGTTGAACGCTTGGGTTACAGCGGACGACCAATGGCGTTGCAGATGTTGGAGTTGCCGATGCTCAGGTTGCTGCTGGCGGTGAGGAACGTGTCGTTGATCGCGGTTTTCCAGGTGGTTGGCAGTGGCACGAAGCGGTTGTTGCGGATGGCCGCATCGTTGCTGCTGAACGCGCTGGTGTTGTAGTGACGGGTGAAGAATGTACGGACCTGGGAGGTCTGGTTAGCGTCGGCGTAGCACTGGCTGAACACCACGTTGGTGAAGCCCAGGATTGGGTAACCGGTGCTTGGGTAGGCGACTACGCTTGGGTCGGTAGCGCTGGTGGTAGCCGCAAACACAGGGACCCAGTTGTTTGGCAGGGAACGGTTGGCGATGGCAGGTACAGCCACAGCACCGATGGCCGCCGACACGTTGGCTGGAGCAGGCGAAACACCGGCAACGGTGGCAACCTTGGTGGCGTCATCCAGGCCGGCCAAGGTAGCTGCTGCGTAATCCGGGCTCATGTAAGTGACGCGGCCTTCAGCAGCATTCAGCGTGCTCATTACGCCTGCGCTGGTGTCGGTGAAGAAACCACCGGCCGGGTTGGCTTGTTGCAACGGGTTGAGGGCGCCCGCCGGCAAGCCGCCGGAGAAGCTGCTGCCGAAGGCCTGGGTCACGGCGAAGGTGCCGCCTTCCAGGGCCGGGCTGCACTTGGCGTTCAGGAAGCGCGTGAACAGTTCGGTGGTGCCGCTGTTCTCTTTGCGGTAAATAACGGTGATCGGGCCGGTACGGCCGGAATTGGGAATCAGGTCCCAGGTGGTCAAGCGACCCGAGAACACACCGCACAGGTCATTGACACTGAGGTTGACTTTCGTACCGGCTGTACCGGTCTTGTTGAACGGAATGGCCACCGAAGTGGCCACCGAAGGCACCTGGATCAGCGGGCCCCAGGCAGCGCCATGGGCAGACACATAGTTGCTCAGCTCGGTTGAGGACAGCTTGGAATCGCTACCTGCCCAGTGCACGTTCTTGCCGGTGACGGTGGCGTCCAGCTTGCTGTAGTCGTTGTTCAGAAAGGCAGCCTTGCCGTTGCCGCTGCCCACACCGATGTACGGGGCGAAACCGGCAGTCAATACGCCGGAGGTCTGGTACAGCGGTTGCGGCAAGGTGGCGCCGCCGCCGTTGACGTCAGCCATAGCAGCCTGGGCCGAGCACAGTGCAGCGAGGGTCATGGATACCGCGAGAACGTTGCGCTTAAACATGAAGAAGCTCCTTTCGTCGTGTTTGTACGTTGGGGTAGATGACGCTATGGCTTCGGTCCCGTGCCGTGGTTCGGGGGTAGCGAGGGGTGAGGCCATGGGTATGAAATTTCGCAGCATCCGATGACAGCAAAAGGAAAAAACCTCGGGAGGAACGGCTTGATTTTTAAAAAGATTCTCGGGTGTTTTGGTCATGCTTTTGAACGGTTTTGAGGTGAGGTGACAGCGAGGTTTCAGCCCGGATTTCGAGTGCCGGGCTGGAGGCGTTACGGGCCGTGTGGCGAGGTTGGGCAGATGACAGAATGAGGAACCCGAGGTTGTGACCCGCGTGTCAGGCGCACGAAAAGAGTGTTGAAGAAACGCAGTTCAAAGGTGGGAGCGGGCTTGCTCGCGAAAGCGGTGGATCAGTCGGCACATGTGTTGACTGACACACCGCTTTCGCGAGCAAGCCCGCTCCCACATTTTTGACCGCGTTTCGCCAGCGACTAGGTCACCAGTTGGTTGATTTCGATAATGGGCAGCAGTACGGCCATGACGATGACCAACACAACGGCGCCCATCACCACGATCATCAATGGCTCAAGCAACGCCGTCATGCCCATCGCCCGGCGCTCGATATCCCGGGACAATGTTTGCGCCGCACGCTCAAGCATCGGCGGCAGCGACCCGGTTTTTTCGCCGCTGGCGATCAGGTGGATCAGCACCGGCGGAAAGACTTTTTCCACCGCCAGCGCCGGCGCCAGGTTGACGCCCTCGCGAACCTTGGCGGTGGCGTCCGTAACGCACTGACTCAGGCGGTCGTTGGACAGCGTCTGTCGCGCGGCTTCCAGCGCCCGCAACAACGGCACACCCGCCCCGCCGAGAATGGCCAGGGTCGAGGCAAACCGTGCGGTATTGAGCCCCAGCACAAAGCGCCCGATCAGCGGCAAGCGCAGCACCCGGCTGTGCCAGTTCAACCGCGCCACGGGGTTGCGCAGGTACAGGCGCCAGCTCCAGAAACCACCCACGATCCCGGCAAAACACAGCCAGCCCCAGGCGCGGATAAAGTCACTGGCGTTGAGCATCGCCAGGGTCAGCCCTGGCAGGTCCTGGCGGGCTTGGGAAAACGCGCTGACCACCTGCGGCACCACATAGCTGAGCAGGAAAATCACGATGCCGATGGACACCAGCCCCACCACGCCCGGGTAGATAAACGCCGTGAGGATCTTGCCCCGCAGGTTGTTGCGCTCCTCGATGTAATCGGCCAGGCGCTCCATGACTTGCGCCAAGTCGCCGGACTCCTCCCCCGCCGCGATCAGCGCTCGGTAGATCGAGGGGAAATCCCGGGGCCGTGCGGCCAATGCATCGGCCAGGCGCATGCCACTGCGCACATCGGCGCGCACCGCGCTCAAGGTCTGGGCGATGTGTTTTTTCTCGGCTTGCTCCACCGTGGCGCTCAACGCCGCCTCCAGTGGCAAGCTCGCACCGAGCAGGCTCGCCAGTTGCCGCGTGGCCCAGGCCAGGTCGTTGTCCGAGAGCTTGGCACCGAACCGGCTGCCGCCGCCGGTTTGCGGGTTGTTGCTCTCGATCTGCACCCGCAAGGCCGTCAGGCCACGGCTGCGCAGGTGGGCAAAGGCGCCGCTCTGGCTGTCGGCCTCAAGGTGCCCGGACTCCAGTTTGCCGGTAGCGTCAGCGGCTTCGTAGCGGTATCGGTTCATCAGGCGTCCCGTGTTACGCGCAGGATTTCTTCGGGAGCGGTGGCGCCGCTGCGCACCCAACGTTCGCCGTCTTCGCGCATGCTGAACATACCGGCGCGGCGTGCAGCGGCTCTCAGGTCTTGTTCGCCGGCGCCCTGGTGAATCAGCCCGCGCAGCTCGTCATCGATGCAGAACAATTCATGGATGCCGGTACGGCCGCTGTAGCCGATCTGGTTGCACTGCGCACACCCGAGCGGTCGCCAGGTGCCGGGCGCCGCCGGGTCTTCCTGCTTGCAGTGCGGGCACAGGCGGCGCACCAGGCGCTGGGCCAATACGCCGAGCAAAGAGGACGCCAGCAGGAACGGTTCGACGCCCATGTCGATCAGGCGGTTGACCGCCGAGACGGCATCGTTGGTGTGCAGGGTGGCGAGTACCAGGTGACCGGTGAGCGAGGCCTGGACGGCGATTTGTGCGGTCTCCAGGTCGCGGATTTCGCCGATCATGATGATGTCCGGGTCCTGGCGCAGGATTGCGCGCAGGGCCAGGGCGAAGGTCATGTCGATCTTGGCGTTGACCTGGATCTGGCTGATGCCCGGCAGGTCGTATTCCACCGGGTCTTCGACGGTGAGGATGTTGCTGGTGCTGGCGTCCAGCCTTGCCAGGGCGGCGTAGAGGCTGGTGGTCTTGCCACTGCCGGTGGGGCCGGTGACCAGCACAATGCCGTGGGGTTGGCGGATCAGGCTGTCGAGTTTGCCGAGCACGGCGGGGTCCATGCCGAGGGTTTCCAGTTGCAGGCGGCCGGCTTGTTTGTCCAGCAGGCGCATCACCACGCGTTCGCCATGGCCGGTGGGCACGGTGGAGACGCGAATGTCGATGGGGCGACCGGCGACGCGCAGGGCGATGCGGCCGTCCTGGGGCAGGCGTTTTTCGGCGATGTCGAGTTGGGCCATGATCTTGATGCGTGAGACCAGAGCGCCGTGCAGGGCTTTGCGCGGGGACACGACATCGCGCAGGGTGCCGTCGACGCGGTAGCGCACCACGGAGTGGGTTTCGTAGGGTTCGATGTGGATGTCACTGGCTTCGTCGCGGGCGGCCTGGGTGAGCAAGGCGTTGATCATGCGGATCACTGGGGCGCCGTCCTGGGTGTCGAGCAGGTCGGTGATTTCGGGGATGTCTTGCATGAGGCGGTCGAGGTCGACTTCGTTTTCGGCGGCGCCCACCACGGCGGCGGCGCTGCCGGTGTCGGCGTAGGCGCTGGCCAGGAGGCCGTCGAGTTCGTCGTCGCGCACCTGGATGAGGTGGGTTTGGCCGAACTGGCGGTGGACTTCGCTGATGGACCAGCCGGGGGTTGAGGGGCAGATGGTCAGCGTCGGGCCCTGGGTTCCCGGGTGAAGGAGGATGCGTTGGGATTTGGCCCAGGCGTAAGGCAGGAGGCTCATGCTTTTTGGCTTCGTTTGGTTGAGTACATATCCATTCCTTCGGTTACGGCTTCGATTGGTTCCGCTCTTACAGCGGCTCACTTTTGAACAGCGCAAAAGTAAGCAAAACGCTCTTGCCCCACCACTCGGCACCTCGCCTGGGCTCGGTGTGCCCTCACTCCGGCTTTGGAGCGTGGGCCGCCGCGATGGGCCATCCTTGGCCCAGCGCGGCTAACCCGGCGTCCTGCCGGGTTACCCACGCTCCAAAGCCTGCGTTCGGCCAGCGTGGTTTAACGGGGCGCCTAAGATCAAGATCAAAAGCAGATCAACAGCACAGCGGCCTACCGGCCGGCTTGAGTGTGGTGAAGCAAAGGCTAAATCAAAATCTAAAGCGGGCACGGTCCAAATGTGGGAGCGGGCTTGCTCGCGAAGGTCGTTAACGATGACGCGGGCATCCTGATTCAACGCGGCGTTCTCAGGTTTTTCGCGAGCAAGCTCGCTCCTACAGAAAAGCAGCTCTGCTTTTGCTTCTAACACTCAAGCCGGCCTGTAGGCCGCTGTGCTCTGGCTTTTGATCTGCTTGTGATCTTGATCTGCGGGCCCCGTCAACCACGATGGCCGCAAGCAGGCACGGTGGAGCGGGTAAATCGGCAGGGAAGCCGATTTAGCCGCGCCGGGCCATGGATGGCCCGTCGCGGCGGCCCGCGGAATCGGGCCGGAGTGCGGGCATGCCGAGCCTAGGCGAGGCACCGAGTGGTGGGGCAAAGACCTTTTGGTTACTTTTGGGGCGTTTGCCAAAAGTGACCCGCTGTAAGAGCGGAACCCTAAGTGGCCGTTACCGCAGCAACGGATATGTACTCCGCTCAAAAATAAAAATCGTCTACCAGGCCCCCATCGCAGCCTCGCTAAAGCTCGACAGCTCCCACAGGAGTACGCCATAGCCCTCACTGCCGTGCACTCCCGGAAACCGGCACCGCCCGAATCACCGCCCGAGGCCCCAAATCGGGAATCGCCTTATCCACCGAAGGCAACTGCGGCGCCTGCACATCCGGCAGCGCCCAACTGCGCTCCGGCTGCAACCCACCCTGAGCCCTGCGCATAAACTCATAACGATTCAGCGTAATACTGCGCCCCGCCCCACTGTCGCGAATAATGTAAGGCCGCAAAAACACCATCAAATTCGTCTTCGTCACACTGCGCTTTTCATTCCTGAACAACGCCCCCAACCCGGGAATATCCGACAACCACGGCACCGCGTCATTACTCTGGCTATACCCATCCTGCAACAACCCGCCGAGCACCATGATCTGCCCGTCATCCAGCAAAATACTCGTATCAATCGCCCGCTTGTTCGTCACCGTCCCGGCATCCACCGAAGCCCGCGGGTCAACACTGCTGACCTCCTGATAAATATCCAGCTTCACCGTCCCACCCTCGGAAATCTGCGGCCGCACGTTCAACTTCAGCCCCACCTCTTCCCGCTGCACCGTCTGGAACGGGTTATTGCTGGTCCCGCCGCCACCGGTCACATAACTGCCAGTGACGAAAGGAATCGTCTGCCCCACAAAAATACTCGCCGCCTCGTTATCCAGAGTCAGCAGGTTCGGCGTCGACAACACATTGGTTCCGCCCTTGCTCTTCAACGCCCGAGCCAACACCTTGAGGTCCAGCACCTTGCCAATCCCCGGAATATCCACCGTGCCGTCCACCAGCCCGATGTTCAAACCCTTGGGCAGCACATCAATGCTGGTCTTGCTGGTGGGCGTTCCGTTCAAGCCGCTGCCCCCCAAATTCACGCCGCCAAAGCCACCCTTCCCGCCCAGGTTCCCCGCCTGCCACTGCACCCCGAACTCGCTGGCATCGTCCTCGCCCACTTCGACGATCAGGCTCTCGATCACCACCTGGGCGCGACGCTGGTCCAACATGTCGATCACCTCCCGCAGGTTGCGATACAACGGATCCGGTGCCGAAATCAGCAAGGTGTTGGTGGTGGCGTCCGCCTGGATGGTCACACCACCGGCGCTGAACGCGGTGTTCTGGTCGCTGGAGGACGAAGCACCGGCGGCACTGGTGTCTTGCCCATAACCGCTGGGCTGGGCAGTGCCGCTGCCGGTGGGGGTGCCGCTGCTGTTCTGGGGGCTGCCCTGGCCGGTCTGGGTGTTGCCGCCCATGCTGCTCAGTTTGCCCCGTGCATTGTCACTGGTACCGGTGTCGCTTTCGCCCGTGAGCAAGCCCCGCAGCGACTGCGCCAACTTGCCAGCCTGGGCGTTGCGCAGGTACACCACGTGCATATTGCTCGGGTTGCTCTGGGCGTTGTCCAGCTTGTAGATCAGGTTGCGCGCCAGCTCGGTGCGCTCCGGGCTGCCGGCGCGGATGATGATGGAGTTGGAACGCGGGTCACCGATCACGCTGATTTTCTGGGTCTGGTCGGCGCCCTGGGTTTCGAGGAGTTCCGAGACCATGGCGGCGATGTCCACGGCGATGCCGTTCTGCACTTTCACCACGTCGGTGTCGATGGCGCTCGGGGTGTCGATGCCGTCGATGATCTGGGCCACTCGCGCGAGGTTTTCCGCGTAGTCGGTGATGACGATGCTGTTGTTGCCGGGGTAGGCGTTGATCGGGTTGTTCGGCGACACGATGGGGCGCAGCACCGGGATCAGGTTTACCGCGTTTTCGTATTGCAGGCGGAAGGTGCGGGTCTGCATGCCCTGCCCGCCCGGGTTGGCGCCGCTGTAGATCGGCCCGCCCAACAGCTTCGCGTCTGCCTCCGGCACCACCTGGGCCACGCCGCCCACATCGACCACGCTGAAGCCCTGCATGCGCAGCACCGCCAGCAACATGTCGTAGGCCTGATGCGCCGGTACCTGGCCCTCGCTGACCAGGGTCAGGTTGCCTTTCACCCGTGGGTCAACCAGGAATTGCTGGCCGGTGGCGCGGGATAAGGCGCGCACCACGGCCTGGATGTCGGCGTCGACGAAGTTCAGTTGCACCGGTTGATCACCCAGCGGGTTGCGCGCCTTGGCCGGGGCGGCGGCGTGGCTGCGGGCGCTGTTGGTCACCGGGTGTTGCACTCGGGGTGGCGGCACCGGTTCGCGCTGGCGATCCAACGGTGTGTCGCCGCTGCGCCGGGTGTCGGCCAGGGGTTGGCCGAGTTCGCTGTCCACCAGCAGCGGCGTGGGCGATTGGGGATTGCTGCACGCTCCCAGCGCCAGCAATAGCAAAGGAGCGACCTTGCGATAAGGCGCAGCGTTGGGCAATGACCACTTCATGAAGCTTCCTTAGCGCCAGGCGCCTGATCCATGCGAACGGTCCCGGACAAAGTGCCGGCCGAGTTTGAAGGGGTGGCAGCGCCTGCGCGTTGCAGGCGGGCCTCGGAGACTTCCAGGGAGAACGGTCGGGGGTTGGCCAGCAGCCAGTCGATCACGGCATCCGCCGGGGCCTCCTCGAGGGTCAGGCTCCAACTGCCGGTGTCCTGCGCCTGCAATTGATAGCGGCCCTGTAGTCCGGCGTTGTCGAGGGACTGGTGCAAGGCGGTTTCCAGGTCACTGCTGCGCGGGGCTGCGGCGACACCCTGCAGCAGCACCTGCAAGGCCTCGGCCTGGCTGCGCAGTTTCGGGGTTTCGGCTTGCCAGTATTCGATCTTCTTCAGCGGTGGCTGGATCAACAGCAACCAGGTCAACAGACCCGCCAGCACCAGGCCGGCACCCACCAGCAGACGTTTTTCACGTACGGCCAGGCCATTCCAGAACACCTGGGCCTGGCTGCGCAGAAGCTGCCAGCGCTTATTCATCTTCGGCCTCGTCGTCCGCATCGTCTGTATCGGCTTCAACGCGCTCGCCGAGCGGGCCGATGGTCCAGCCCTGGTCGTCGCGGGTGGCGCCGAACCCGGCCTGGGCCAGCAGCGCCTGCCCGTCAGCCGCCAGCGTCGGGCTGCGGGTATCGGGCAGCAGGCTGACCTGCAGGCGGCCTTGTTCGTAGGTCAGGCGCTCGACAGCGCCCGCCATGGACGGCAGGCTGCTGCCCGCCAGCGCGAGCAAGCCGGGGAAACGTTGGCCAGGGTCGCTCGCGGCACCACTCTGGCGGGCAGCCAATTGCTGACGGGCTTGTTGCAGCGGGTTGAGAATCACCGGCAGCTCGGGGAAGGCCTGACGCACTTGCTGGTTCATCTGCGCCTTGAGGCGTTGGCCTTCGTCGACCTGGCGGGCGGCGTAGAGGTTCAGGCCCAGGGTCCAGATGGCGACCGCCAGCGCTGTGCACGCCGCCGCCCTGCCCCAGCCTCCGGTTGCCGCCTGCTGAAGCCGACCGTGCAAACCCCAGCCCGGCAATGGTCCACGCCAACGGGCATCGCCTGTCACTTGATGTACATCGACGCCGGTGGCGAGCAGATCATCCAGCGCGGGCTGTCCCAACGGATGCACCGCACCCTGCTGGACACTGAGGCGCAGCAGTAAATGCCCGTCGCTTAATGCCGCGCTTGGTTGCTCGCCGACCGGCAACGCATACGGCGCCGGGTACAGCCCGCGCACTTTGATTTTCAGCTGGGTGGTTATCCGGCCCAAGTGTTCAAGGCTGCTTTTGGGCAGCCAGCCCACCTGCACCAGGCCGCTGCTTTCCCGGGGACCGTGGGCCACATGCATCAAATCCACCGGGCCAAGGATCAATGCCTGGGCCGCACAGGTCACCGCGTCGTCGACCTTGGCGGAGGGCAATTGCGGCAGCTCCAGGCTGGTCAGCAGGCTGTCCCGCGGGTGCAGGAAAAACGCCGCCGGGTTATTCGCCAGTTGCGCCAGGCTGCTCTCGCCTTGCTGACTGACCTGCCCGGCGCGATCCAGCCAGGCGAACTGCACCGGGCTGTCGGTGGTGAGTTGATCCAGCGGCGGCAAGACAATGCGCAAACGCTTCATACGCCCACCCGCGACCAGATCACCTGGGGTTGGCGGTCTTCGGGGCGATACAGCAACGCCTCCAGCGTCACCCGACGCTGCTCGCGACGGGCCTGGCCCAGCACGCGAAACCACTCACTGGTGATGCCCACCTGCACCGTGTCCACCGCCACCTGTGGCATGCGCAACCGGTTGACGAAATCCCCGCGATTGATAAACCAGCGCCCGCCGTCACGCTCGGCCACCAGTGCCTGGGCCCGCGACAGGCTGAGCCCCGGCACCACGCTACTGAGCACCTCGGCGCTGGCGGTGTTGCCGTTGACCCAGGTATTGCCGGGCAGCACGCTGACGTAGCTCGCCATGCGTCGCAGCTGGCGCGGGTCGAGGCCTTCGATAGCGCTGAGGTCGGTGAGGCTTCGCAGCATCGGGTACTTGGCTGGAATCAATGGCGCCGCTGCACCGGGCGAGGTATCCCGGCTGCTGTTGAAACCGCCGGTGAGTGAGGTGCTGACCTCGCGTTGGTCGTATGAGTCGATCACCCGCCGGCTGATGCGGCGGCTCACGGCCGGGTCGATGCCGATCAATTGGCACAGACGTTCGAAGCTCTGCAATTGCACGGCGTCCGGGTGTTGCTGGGTAACCAGGTTGCGCAGGTTGAACTTGCCCTGCTCGTCTTCAATCCGCCCCTCGAAAGTACCGCCGAGGGGACGTGCCCACGGTTGATCGAGCCGGGTCAAGACGTCCTGGCGGCGTGCGTCCCACAGGATCTGGCGACTGGTTTCCAGGCCGCCATTCAACAACCATTGCCCCTGGATGCGCAGTTGTTCGGCTTCCAGGCTGCGGGTGAACACGGTCTGCCGGGTGAGCATGGCACCTGCAATCACCGCAACCACGGCCGCGATCAGCAAGGCGCTGATAATCGCCATGCCGCGTTGCTTCGCCGCTGGGGGCGAATGGCTGTTCATCGCCGGCCTTATAACTGCCAGGAGCCGATATCGGCATTCACGCCGTCACCATCGGGTTTCCCGTCGGCGCCGAGGGAGAACACATCCACTTCGCCGTTGGCCCCTGGGTTGAGGTAGTGATAAGGGTTGCCCCACGGGTCGTTGGGCAGGCGTTCGAGGTAGGCACGCCAGTTGCTGCTTTTCGCGTCTGCCGGGCGCTCCACCAGCACCTTCAAGCCCTGGTTCATGCTGGGATACGAGCCGTGGTCGAGGCGGTAGAGTTTCAGGGCCTGCATCAGCCCGCCAATGTCCTGTTTGGCGGCCGTGGCCCGCGCCTGGTCCGGGCGGTCGAGCACCTTGGGCACCACCAGCGCCGCCAGAATCCCCAGGATCACCACGACCACCATGATCTCGATCAGGGTGAAACCACGCTGCCTGCGTGGGGAGGTGAAGTGTGCGATATCCATCTCGACATTCCTTGGCTTGAGTGCATTTCGTGGCGCAGTGTTGCAAGAACACATGTCAGTCATGTTGAAAATCCTCGGGAGCTTTGGTCGCCAATCGGTCAACTGCGGGGGCTAGTCTGCGGGCCTGATTCCCGGTTTTGAGTACGCCATGGGCGGCCCCCGCAACGAGCAAGGTTTCACCCTGATTGAAGTGTTGGTGGCACTGGCGATCATCGCCGTGGCCATGGCCGCAGCCGTGCGCGTGGCCGGGTTGATGACCACCAGCAACGGCCTGCTGCGGGACAAGTCGATGGCGCTGCTGGCGGCCCAGAGTCGCCTGGCGGAACTGCGCCTGGAAGGTCGGGTGAACCCCGGGCGCAAGACCTTCGACTGCGACCAGGGCCGGCTGAAACTGCGTTGCGAACAGACCATCAGCAACGGACCGGATGGGCGCTTGTTCCAGGTCAGCGTACAAGTGCTGGACGCGACCCGTGAAGCGCCGCCCCTGGCGCGCCTGGAAACCTTGATGGGGCGCCCGCCGGTGAAGCGCCCGGTTACTGCCGAGTGAGGCTTGGCAAGGCCGGGCCGTCGGGCAACTTGTCGAGGGGCACTCGGATTTTTTCAGTACCACGTTCGATCTCCACACTATCGCCTTCAATGGCCGTCAGGCGCACGCCGGGACTTAGCCGCTCACCCAACAAAAAGCTGCGGGGCGGCCCGTCGTTGAGGCTGAGGATCGCCACCGCGCCACGGGCCCCGGCGAGCACCCCGGAGACCTTGATCTGCATTACCGCCGGAGTATTGGAAAACCACTGCACAGCAGGGTTGTCACTGCGGGCGGCCAATGCCTGGGGCGCGGCCTGCGGGGTGTGGGACTCGGCCGACGTGAGCAGCAATGGCGTCCAGGTCGCTACCCCCGCCAGCGCTGCCAGCAACGCCACGGCCTGGACACCGTGGGCGGGTGAAAAACGATGGGCGAATGCCATGGGCGGGACCTCCTGTTTGTCCGTTGCCTCAGGCTACAGAGCAATTCACACCTTTTTATTTCAGTGGTTGATCCGGGAGCAAAAAATGAAACAGCAGGGCTTCACGTTGATCGAGTTGATGGTGGTGTTGGTGATCATCGGCATCGCCAGTGCGGCCATCAGCCTGAGCATCAAGCCTGATCCGCTGCACCTGCTGCGCAAGGACGCGGAACGCCTGAGCCAGTTGCTGCAGGTGGCCCAGGCCGAGGCTCGCGCGGATGGCCGGGCGATTACCTGGAAGGCGGATGCCAAGGGGTTTCGCTTCAGCCGCGTTACGGATGATGGGTTGGGGTTGGAGAACTTCAATGGTGATCAGCAACTGCGTCCGCGGGCCTGGGACAGCACGCCGATGCAGGTGCGCATCGAGCCTGGGAAGAACCTGGTGCTGGATGCTGAATGGGTGAATCCGCCGATGCGGGTGGTGTTGTCGGATGGGCAGCACAGCCTGAGTCTGCAACGGGATGCGACGGGGTTGTTGCGGGTGGTGAGTCATGAGTGATCAGAAGGGTTTTACGCTGATTGAGGTGATGGTGGCGATCATGTTGATGGCGGTGGTCAGTGTGATTGCCTGGCGCGGGCTGGACAGTGTGACTCGGGCTGACCAGCATTTGCAGGCCAGCAGTGAGCAGACTGAGACCTTGTTGCGGGCGCTGAACCAGATGCAGCTGGATCTGAGTTTGCGCGCGGGGGTTGAGTTGGGGCCGCCGATTGGGGATGAGGCGCCGAAGCCTGGGGGGTTGGCGGCGGTGTCGGTGAGGAGTTCGGATAGCAAGGGGTTTCGGTTGGAGGTGATCCGGAGTGCTCCGGTTCCTGGGGATGGGTTGCAGCGGGTGCGGTGGTGGCTCAAGGGGGACACGCTGTATCGGGCGGCGGCACCGGCGCGGGATCGGTATCCGCTGCCGGCGCCCAGGGATGCGGTGGCGGTGCTTGGGCAGGTCAGGGATTTGCAGGTGCGGGTTTGGGATAAGGGGTGGCGGCAGTTGAGTGGGAATCGGCGGGATGAACCGCTGGGGATCGAGGTGGTTCTGGTGCGGGAGACGGGTCAGGGGGTGGAGCGGTATCGGCAGGTTTTGGGGCCCCTGCGGTAGGGCTTTTTTTGGGGGGGTGTGCATATCCGTTATTTGGGTGATTTTTGATATTGGTTCCGCTCTTACAGCGGGTCACTTTTGGAAAAGAGCCCCAAAAGTAACCAAAAGGGCTCTTGCCCCACCACTCGGCTCCTCGCCTAGGCTCGGAGTGCCCTCACTCCGGCTTTGGAGCGTGGGCCGCCGCGATGGGCCATCCTTGGCCCAGCGCGGCTAACCCGGCGTCCTGCCGGGTTACCCACGCTCCAAAGCCTGCGTTCGGCCAGCGTGGTTTAACGGGGCGCCTAAGATCAAGATCACAAGCAGATCAAGAGCACAGCGGCCTACAGGCCGGCTTGAGTGTGGTGAAGCAACAGCAACAGCCAAATCGAAAGCTAAAGCGGGCACGGTCCAAATGTGGGAGCGGGCTTGCTCGCGAAGGTCGTTAACGATGACGCGGGCATCCTGATTCAACGCGGCGTTCTCAGGTTTTTCGCGAGCAAGCTCGCTCCTACAGAAAAGCAGCTCTGCTTTTGCTTTTAACACTCAAGCCGGCCTGTAGGCCGCTGTGCTCTTGCTTTTGATCTGCTTTTGATCTGACTGCCCCATTCAGCCCGAGGCCGAACGCAGGTATTGCGGAGCGGGTAAACCGGCAGGACGCCGGTTTAGCCGCTCCGGGCCATGGATGGCCCGTCGCGGCGGCCCGCGGAGCAATACCGGAGTGAGGGAACACCGAGCCTAGGCGAGGTGCCGACAGGCGGGGTGCCGACAGGCGGGGCAGAGCGTTTTGGTTACTTTTGACTGGGCCGGCATTCCGGCTTTTCAAAAGTGACCCGCTGTAAGAGCGGAACCCTAAGCAGCCGTTACCGCAGCAACGGATATGTACACCGACAAAAAGCGCTAGCTCAACAAAACCACCCCCCCAGGCAACTCCGTACACTTAGCCCCATACGCATCGCGAATCAAAAGTGCCACCCCCGCCAACTGATGCAAACTAAACCGCGCCTGCACCCGCCGCTTGCCCAACTCCGCATTCATCAGCAGCAACATCCCCGGCCGATAGCGATTAATCTCATCCACCACCGTCGCCAACGTCGCGTTATCAAACACCAATACCTGCTCCCGCCAAGCCACCACCGCCTGCACATCCACCGCCACCGGCTCACCCACACCGCCAGCGTCATAAGTCAGTTGCCGCCCACCCTCAAGCCGAACCGTACGCCCGCCCACAGCCACCGACACCGCCCCATCAATGCACGTCACACACACACTGTGATCCGTATTGCGCACATTGAACCGCGCCCGAGCCGCACTCAACCATCCTCCACCGGCCTGAACCTGAAGCGGCATCGCAGCATTGGCAACCACCTCAACCTCCCCCTCTACCAACTCAATCCCACCCTCACGCCGGCTGATCCGCGTCTGGGTATTGAGCTCCAGCCGAACCCCCTCACTCAACTCCACCCGCCGCTGCTCCCCGACCTCGGTGCGGTAATCCGCCGTCAACCCGGCAAACCCACCCGGCACGGTAAACCGCACCATAAACACCGCCGCCGACGCCGCAATCGCCCCACCCAAAAACGCCCGCCGCCCAAAATGCCGCGGGCGGGAAAACTGCTCGGCGGCCGGTGCCAATTGCTGCCACAACACCTTGGCCTGCTCGAACGCCCGGGCATGCTCCGGACTCTGGGCGCACCACTGGCGCAACGCTTTGGCATCCGCAACGGTGGCCCGGCCCGAAGTCAGCAGCACCAGCCAGTCACGCGCTTCATCGTGCAGGGGGCTGTCTGGCACATTCCGGGCAGCGGGGAAGTTAAAAATGTTCAAGCGCGCAGGTACTCAACGGATTATCAGGGACTCAATCACTAAGACGGTTTTCCGGCCCCGGGACCGAACCGCTGGATCACTTTTCTTTCAAGGCGCTGCGCGCAGTGGCCCAGCCCGGCCTTGATTTCCTTTTCGACCATGCGCGTGGAAATCCCGAAACGCTTGGAGATTTCCAGGTGCGGCGCCTCTTCCAGACGCGCAGCGATAAGGATCTGGCGCCGC
Organism: Pseudomonas sp. LBUM1641; assembly: GCF_059716235.1. NCBI lineage: Bacteria > Pseudomonadati > Pseudomonadota > Gammaproteobacteria > Pseudomonadales > Pseudomonadaceae > Pseudomonas > Pseudomonas sp. LBUM1641. The sequence continues at coordinate 2,795,409 of NZ_CP166815.1, read as the reverse complement.
CGCGCAGGCAGTTCGTAGAGGGCCTTGAGCAAGGACTGGATTTCCCGCTGGCCACCCACCACCCGCGACGGGTCCTGGGCTTCATCGACGGTCTGCAGCAGCTCTTCGACTTCGCTGCCGGTCAGCAGCCGCGCATCCGCCTGGCGTCGGTCGGCGGCGATATTCAGGGCCATGCGGTACAGGTAGGCATTGGGTTGCGCCAGGTTCGGCGGCACGTCCATGCGGTCGACCCGCAGGTAGGTTTCGTGCAGCACGTCGTTGGCCAGGTCTTCTGACCCGAGGCGCTTGCGCAGGCGTACCTTGAAGTCCTCGTAGGACGCCAGGAACAGGCTGACCATCGTGCTGTGGCCGGTGTCTTTCATGCCCCGGAAACTCCTTCCCCTGCTGTGCATTCCATGCGTGTTCCTGTTGAATCGGGCATCAAAAGTAAGGTCACTGGCAAGCGCAATGAACTGGGCGCCGGGCGTTCGACACGGGTGGAGCCCAGGCCGCGTACCAGCGCTTCGTCACGCTGCAGGTCGCCAGTGGAACTGACCAGGCGGCTGTGTTCGATCACCCCGTCACCGTTGACCCACACCTGCACCAGCGCCCTAAAACTGCCGGGACGGGTCAGAGGCGAACGGCACAAACTGCGCTCGATCGCCTGCTGCAAGGCCGTGGCGTAGCTGTTGTTGATCCGTGCTGCATGGCCGGCCTTCAGCCCTCGGTTGGTTGCCGGCTGGCTGACCTCGGGGACTTGCAAGGTGAACGCATCGCTGCGGGCATAACGCGCCATCAAGCCACTCCCTGTCAGCAGCAGGCCCAGGGCTTGCTGCGCGCTGTAGCGGCCATGTACACCGATGGAACGCCGGCCCCGGGTCAATTCACGGTCCACCAGCACCGCCATGCCAGTGGCACGGCTGAACGCTTGGAGGGCGTTGTCCAGGTTCTGGGCAGGCAGGTCCAGGATCACTTCGGCGCGCACGCTTTGCGCCAGCCCCAACAGCAGAGCCAGGCAGCAGCCCGCGCGCCTCCAAGCCCCCCTGCTCAGCATCGCAACACGTCCGACATAGCCTACAAAACCGTCATCCTGAGGCCCGTTTATGAACCTGATGTTACGGTGCCAGCAAAAAAAACATCACGGTGACGGCCAGCCCGCTGCACTACACTTTTGCCCCATACCCGCCCATTTCCCAGGGCGCGCCAGGAGGCACTGATGAACCTGTTCCCGACCCTCGCCCGCCTGTTGCTGTGTGCAACCCTGCCGCTGATGGCCCACGCCGAAGGCGCTCCCAGTGGCTGCGCCGAGGTCAATGTGGATGGCTACAAGGCGCCGGACTATGGCTGCCTGAGCCAGCAAATGGGCAACAACCCGGACGCCGCAAAAGCAACGCAAAAGAACCAGGAAGCGCAGCAGGTGCCCATCGAAAAGCGCAAGCCGAACCAGATCGGGCTCTCTACGCCGGCGGCGACCAGCGTGCGCATGGGCAATACGTTCGGTACCTCGGTGAAACCTCAGCGACCTTGATCGCCGCTTGTCCCTCCCTGCATACCTGCTCGAAAAAAAGCCATTGTGTTATCGCGATTGCCGATGTTATGTTTCTAACAGTCAATCAAAATACGATATTCGAGTAACATCAATGACCGGTCTCCGCGAAAACGTCATGGATAAAAACAGCTTCCAGCGCACGCTGGAACAGCAGTTCCCGACGCTCACGCCCACCGGCAAGCGCATCGCTACTTACCTGCTGGGCAACCTGCAGCAGTTGCCATTCGAAACCGCCGACAGCATCGCGCAACAGGCTGGCACCACCGGGATTTCGGTGGGACGTTTTTTGCGAACCCTGGGTTATCGCAACCTCGATGACGTCAAGCAAGGCCTGCGTGGCGACCCGCAAGCATCCTGGCTGATCACCGACCGCCTGGGTGCCTTTCGCCAGGAGAACGATCAGGAAGACGCCCTCGACCGCTCCCTCAACCGCGAGATCGAAGCCATCCAGCACGTCTACGGCCTGGCCCGCAGCCAGGGTTTTGCCGATATCGTGCAGCACATCGTGGACGCCGACGCCGTGTTTATCCTCGGTATCCAGTCCACCCGGGGCATCCTCAACGCGTTCCACAGTCACCTGGAATACATTCGCCCCAAGGTCTATTACGTCGATGGCCTGTCGGGGATCTACGCCGAGACCCTGAACTCCGGCTTTGAAAAACCCTACGCCATCACGGCGGACTTCCGCGCTTATTCCAGCATCACCCCCACGTTCTGCGAGACCGCGAATGCCCAGGGTCTACCCTTGGCGCTGATCACCGATTTGCAATGCCCCTGGGCCCGGGACTACGACCTGGACCTGCTGCAACTGAAAACCGATGTTGGCCAGTTCTGGGACTCCATGGCGCCCCTGACGTGCTTGTTCAACCTGATGGTGTCCGCGGTCGCTGACCGCTACGGCGAGCGCCTGGACGCACGCCTGGCGAAAAACCGCGCCCTGCAACAGGCCTTCGGCCAGTTCGAATCCTGACCCTGGAAAGGAAATATTTGAGTGAATACCAGCCCATTGGTAGAAATCGCCCCACCGGAGTACCCGGTACAGGTCGACCTGATCTACGCCAGTGCCGACAACCTGGCAGGCACCGTGATCTACCGCAACGCCCGCTGCCTGCTGCACACTGAAGCGGCGGCCTGCCTGCGCAAGGCGAGCCTGTTGGCACGCCAGGCCGGCATGACCCTGCTGATCTACGACGCCTATCGGCCGGCCTATGCCCAGCAACTGTTGTGGCAAGCCCTGCCCAACCCGGACTACGTGCGCGACCCGCGCCTGGGCTCGCACCACACCCGCGGCGTGGCCGTCGACCTGACACTGATAGATGAACACGGCATACCCCTGGACATGGGCACGGCGTTTGATGCCATGGAGCCCAAGTCCCACCAGTTCTACCCCGACCTGCCGCCGCAGGTGCAGCGCAACCGCCTGCTGTTGTTGGGCATCATGCTCGGCGCCGGCTTCAAGGCGATTGCCACCGAGTGGTGGCATTACGAATTGCCGGACGCCGAACTTTTCCCATTAATTGAGGAGTCACACTGATCACACGGAACGTACCATCACAATAATGAGCAGCACCCTTTAGCTCCAACTGCCCGGTTATAGATTTCATAAAAATAAACCAACCCGCTTTTTCCTCTAAATAATCAAGGAAACCGGCATGACCCCAAGTAACCGCAAGACCCTCGCACTCTCCCTGCTGTGCGCCGCCCTGAGCCTGGGCGCGTGGCAATCGGCAAGTGCCGCCGCGCCCAAAGACACGCTGATGATCGGCAAGGCCGCCGACCCGCAAACCCTCGACCCGGCCGTGACCATCGACAATAACGATTGGGCGGTGACGTACCCGGCGTACCAGAAACTGGTGGCCTACAAAGTCGAAAACGGCAAGGGCAGCACCGACGTCAAGGGCGACCTCGCCGACAGCTGGACCACCTCGGCCGACGGCCTGGTGTGGGACTTCAAACTCAAGCCCGGCAACAAGTTCGATGACGGCGCCGAGGTCGACGCCAATGCGGTGAAGTTCTCGTTCGACCGCGTGATGCAGCTCAAGCAAGGCCCCTCGGGCGCGTTCCCGGATGACATGAAAGTCACCGTGGTCGACCCGCTCACCGTGCGCTTCACCCTGACCAAACCCTACGCGCCCTTCCTCTACACCCTCGCCCACAACGGCGCCGGCATCATCAACCCGGACGTGGTGAAACAGGGCGACGTCAACGCTTACCTCTCCACCCACACTGCCGGCTCCGGCGCATTCCGCCTGACCAACTGGCAAAAGGGCCAGAGCCTGACCCTGGAACCCAACACCTACTACGCCGGCGCCAAGCCCGCGCTGAACAAGGTGGTGATCAAGATCATCAGCGAAGCCTCGGTACGCCGCCTGCAACTGGAACGCGGTGACCTGGACATCGCCGAAGACATGCCCCAGGACCAGCTCACCAACCTGGCCAAAAAGAAAGACGTGGTGATCAAGGAGTTCCCGTCGCTGCGGGTGACCTACCTGTACCTGAACAACCAGAAAGCCCCGCTGAACAACCAGAACGCCCGCCAGGCAATCGTTGATGCGGTGGACTACAAAGGCATTGTCGAGGGCATCCTCAAGGGCCAGGCCAAGTTGATGAACGGGCCGATTCCCGCCGGCATGTGGGCCAATGACCCGAGCCTGCCATTGATGAAACAGGACCTGGACAGCGCCGGCGCCAACCTGAAGAAGCTCCCGACAAAAATCACCAACCTGAACTACATGTACTCCGACAAGGACCCGGACTGGGAATCCATCGGCCTGACCCTGCAAGCCAGCCTGGCGCCGCTGGGGATCAACCTGAAGATGGAAAAACTGGCCAACGCCACCATGCGCGAGCGCCTGGGCAAGGGTGACTTCGACGTGTCCATCGGCTCGTGGGCGCCGGACTTCTCCGATCCCTACATGTACATGAACTTCTGGTTCGACTCCTCCTTGCAAGGGCTGCCGGGCAACCGCTCGTTCTACAGCAACCCGGTGGTGGACAAGCTGATTCGCGATGCGGCGGCCAACAACGACACGGCCAAGCGCACCGAGCTGTACCAGGAAGCCCAAAAAATCGTGCTCAAGGACAGCGTGTACGCCTACCTCTATCAGAAGAACTACACCCTGCCGATGCGTGATTCGGTGAAGGGTTATGTGTTCCATCCGATGCTGGAGCAGGTGTTCAACGTGGCTGAGATCAGCAAGTAACTGCCGCTCCGGCGCCAATACACCCTGTGGGGAGAACGCTGTTGTGGCGAGGGGGCTTGTCCCCCGTTGGGCTGCGCAGCAGCCCTAAGTTCGCCACCGGGTTATTGGCCGGGAAAATGCTCTGATCTTGCTGGGGGCTGCTTCGCAGCCCAACGGGGGACAAGCCCCCTCGCCACAATGAGGTACTCATGGCCTTCCTGAATATGTTGCGCAAACGCCTGTTCGGCCTGATTTTGGTCGTCGTCGGCGTTTCGCTGATTACCTTTTGCATCTCCCACCTGATCCCGGGTGACCCGGCGCGCCTGATTGCCGGCGACCGGGCCAGCGACGCTATCGTCGAGAACATCCGTCATCAACTGGGCCTCGACCTGCCGCTGTACCAACAATATGGCCGCTACATGAGCGACCTGCTGCACGGCGACCTCGGCACGTCGATCCGCACCAGCCGCCCGGTGCTGGAAGACCTGAAAGCCTTCTTCCCCGCGACCCTGGAACTGGCGGTTGCCGCCCTGTTGCTCTCCGTATTGGTAGGCGTACCGCTTGGCGTGTTGTCAGCGGTGTATCACAACCGCGCCATCGACCAGATCGCCCGAACGCTGGCGGTCACCGGTATTTCTACCCCGGCCTTCTGGCTTGGCCTGGGCCTGATCGTGTTGTTCTACGGCCAACTCGGCTGGCTGCCCGGCAGCGGTCGGCTGGATGAAGGCCTCGAACCGCCACGCACCATTACCGGCTTCTACCTGATCGACTCGCTGCTGGCCGGCGATATCCCGCTGTTCCTGAATGCCCTGGAGCACTTGATCCTGCCCGCCGTCACCTTGGGTTTCGTCAACCTCGGCGTGGTCGCCCGGCAGATCCGTTCGGCGATGCTCGACCAGTTGGGCGAGGACTACATCCGTACCGCCCGTGCATACGGCCTGTCGCGCTGGGCGGTGATCCTGCGCCACGCCCTGCCCAATGCGCTGATCCCGTCGATCACCGTGCTCGGCCTGACCCTCGGTGACCTGCTGTACGGCGCCGTGCTCACCGAAACCGTGTTCGCCTGGCCGGGCATGGGCGCCTATGTGGTGAAGTCGATCCAGTCCCTGGATTTCCCGGCGGTGATGGGCTTCGCGATCATGGTGTCGTTTATTTATGTGCTGCTGAACATGCTGATCGACCTGCTCTACCGGGTGGTCGACCCACGCATCGGCGAGGTGAATTGAGATGACCGCACCCGTGACCATGCCCGTACCGGTACCCTTGGAGCAGCGCCCCACCTGGCGCGCGCGAATGGAGTACCTGGGCTATCAAATACGCCGCAGCCCGCTGACCATCGCCGGCCTGACCATCACCTTGATCGTGCTGATCTGCATGGCCTTCGCCCCGTGGTTGGCCAGCCATGATCCCAACGCTTTGAACCTGGCCCAACGCCTGGCCGAACCTTCCGCCGAGCATTGGTTCGGCACTGATGAAGTCGGCCGCGACCTGTTCAGCCGGGTGCTGTACGGCAGCCGCCAGTCGGTGGGCGTCGGCCTGTTCGTGGCGTTTTCATCCTGCCTGGTGGGCGGCTTGCTGGGTTGCCTGTCGGGGATTATCGGCGGGCGTTTCGACAGCCTGATCATGCGCCTGATGGACATCATGCTGTCGGTGCCGTCCCTGGTGCTGATCATGGCCCTGGCCGCAGCCCTGGGCCCGAGCCTGTTCAACGCGATGCTGGCGATCACCGTGGTGCGTATTCCGTTCTACGTGCGCCTGGCCCGCGGCCAAGCCCTGAGCATTCGCCAGATGGGCTACGTCAAGGCGTCCCAGACCTTCGGCGCCGGGCGCTGGCACATCGTGTCGTGGCACGTGGGCCGCAACGCCATGCCGCCGTTGCTGGTGCAGCTGAGCCTGGACATCGGCAGCGCGATCCTGATGGCCTCGGCCCTGGGTTTCATCGGCCTGGGTGCACAACAGCCCACCGCCGAATGGGGCGCGATGGTTGCCACCGGGCGCAATTTCATTCTCGACAACTGGTGGTACTCGACCTTTCCGGGGCTGGCGATCCTGGTCACCGCGACCGGTTTCAACCTGCTGGGTGACGGTGTTCGTGACCTGCTCGACCCACGGCAACAGGGGAAATGACCATGTCCAGTCCGGCAGTCCTTGCCATCGATAACCTGAGCCTGGAGTTCCCGGCTTACCGCAACAACGTCCAAGCACTCAACGGCGTGTCGTTACACGTCAACCCCGGCGAAGTGGTCGGCGTGGTGGGTGAGTCCGGCTCCGGTAAATCCGTGACCGCCATGCTCAGCCTGCGCCTGCTGCCGGAACGCAGTTACCGGATCACCGCCGGCAGCTTGCAGATGCTTGGCCGCGACATGCTCGGCGCCAGCGAAAAAGAGCTGTTGCAGATCCGCGGACGGGACGCGGCGATGATCTTCCAGGAGCCGATGACCGCGCTGAACCCGACCCGGCGCATTGGCCGACAGATGCTCGACGTGATCATCCACCACCAGCGCCTGAGCAAAGCCGCCGCCCGCGCCAAGGCCATCGCCCTGCTGCGGGACATGCACATCGCCGACCCCAAGCAAGTGCTCGACAGTTACCCTTTCGAACTCTCCGGCGGCATGCGCCAGCGGGTGATGATCGCCCTGGCGTTTTCCTGCGACCCACAGTTGCTGATCGCCGATGAACCCACCACCGCCCTCGACGTCACCGTGCAACGCCAGGTGCTGTTGCTCCTGCGGGAAAAAGCCCGGGCACGCGGCACCGCGATTTTGCTGATTACCCACGACATGGCGGTGGTCTCGCAGTTCTGCGACCGGGTCTACGTGATGTACACCGGCGCGGTGGTGGAAGAAGGCCCGACCGCCCAAGTGATGAGCGACCCGCGCCATCCCTACACCCAAGGCTTGCTCAGCGGTTTGCCGGAACAGGTGAAACCTGGCGACGACCTGCTGACCATCCCCGGCCAGGTGCCCAACCTCGCCGCCCTGCCCTCAGGCTGCACCTTTCGCGAACGCTGCCCCCAGGCCATGAGCCAGTGCATCGAGCGCCCGCGTCTGGATCTGATCAACCCTGCCGGCACCCGCAAAAGCGCGTGCTGGCTGACTGCCGGGGAGTCGGTGCAATGACAGTGCCTCAAGATTCACTGCTGGCCCTGCGGGATGTACGGGTCAAGTTCCCGGTGAAAACCGACTGGCTGGGCCGCCCGCGCGGTTATGCCCACGCCCTGAACGGCATCGACTTGCAGGTTCGCCGCGGGGAAACCCTGGGGATTGTCGGCGAATCCGGCTGTGGTAAAAGCACCCTCGCCCAACTGTTGATGGGCCTGGTCAAGCCCAGCGACGGCGAAGTCGACTGGGTCTACGAAAGCGCCCGGGAACGTCACCGCCATGTGCAGATCGTGTTCCAGGATCCGCAATCGTCCCTCGACCCGCGCCTGCCCATCTGGAAAATCATCACCGAGCCGCTGTTTGCCCTCGGCGATACGCCCAAGGGTGAAATGCGCACCATCGCTGCCAAGGTCGCCGCCCAAGTGGGCATCCGCGCCGAATACCTGGACCGCTACCCGCACCAGTTTTCCGGTGGCCAGCGCCAACGCATCGCCATCGCCCGCGCGCTCGCCTCCAATCCGAGCATCCTGGTACTGGACGAGCCGACCTCGGCCCTGGACATCTCGGTCCAGGCGCAAATCCTCAACCTGCTGGCAGAGCTGCAACGCCGACTGGGGCTGACCTACATCCTGATCTCCCACAACGTGTCCGTGGTGCGGCACATGGCCGACCGGGTGGCGGTGATGTACCTGGGGCAGATTGTGGAACTGGGGTGTGCCGAGCAAGTGCTGGAGCAACCGAAGCATCCGTATACCCAACTGCTGCTGGAGGCGGTGCCCAAGCTGGGGGTGGCGCTGGATGATGCGTATGTCAGTGCGCCCACCGAGTTGCCGGGGAACCGGGTGTTGCCGGGCGGGTGCTTTTTCCTTGATCGCTGCCCGCGCCGCACCCAAGGGTGCGAGCGGCCGCAGCGGTTGACCGGTGGGATGAGTCAGCAGGTGCGGTGTCATCTGGAACATCCGTGAGGCACGGTTAACAAAATTTTCATGTAGCCAAGGCTATGATCCGCCACCTCGTTGGGGAGTAGCCTGCTTCGGATTCTCGAAGCGTTCGTATCAACATTCTCGGCAACATGCCGTGGTGCGAACACCATTTTGGTTGGTGAGACCAGCGACACATCCATGCCTGAAGTCGGGCGTGTGGTTGTGTCGTTGACTCATATAGCCCGACTGGAAGTCTTACCGTGAACCCCATTTCCCTCATCCTTCTCGCCCTTGCCATGTCCACGGACGCCTTTGCGGCGGCTATCGGCAAAGGTTCCAGCCTGCACAAACCGCGTTTGACCGAAGCCCTGCGGGCCGGCCTGATCTTTGGTGTGATCGAAGCCATCACGCCGATTATTGGCTGGGCTATTGGCCAGGCTGCCACTCGCTGGGTGGAGGACTGGGACCATTGGATCGCCTTTACCTTGCTGGTCGGCCTCGGCCTGCACATGATCTACAACGGCATGAAAGCCGATGATCCAGAGGAAGAGAAACCGAGCCAGCACTCGTTCATGATTCTTGCCGTGACCGCATTTGCCACCAGCATTGATGCACTGGCGGTCGGTGTGGGCCTGGCGTTTGTTGACGTGAATATCCTGGTGGCGGCAGCGGCTATTGGTTTTGCGACGATGACCATGGTGACCATCGGCATGATGCTCGGCCGGGTGTTGGGGACCGTGGTGGGCAAGCGCGCCGAGATGGTCGGCGGCGTGGTGCTGATGCTGGTGGGTGCGACGATTTTGTATGAGCACCTGTCGGTCTAGACAATAGCGAAGATCAAAATGTGGGAGCGGGCTTGCTCGCGAAGGCGGTGGTTCAGCCAGCATATTGAGCGACTGACACACCGCCTTCGCGAGCAAGCCCGCTCCCACACAAGCCCGCTCCCACAGGGGTTCTGCGGCGATTAATCAGGCCGCGTGCGTTTCTTTCTTCAAGCTCTCGATATCGATCACAAACCGATACTTCACATCGCCCTTGAGCATCCGCTCGTAGGCTTCATTGATGCTCTGGATGTCGATCATCTCGATGTCCGAGACAATCCCGTGCTTGGCGCAGAAATCCAGCATGTCCTGGGTTTCCTGGATGCCGCCGATCAACGATCCGGCCAGGCTGCGGCGCTTGAAGATCAGGTTGAACACGGTCGGCGACGGGTGCGGGCTGTCCGGGGCACCCACCAGGGTCATGGTGCCGTCGCGCTTGAGCAGGTTGAGGAAGGCATCGAGGTTGTGAGACGCAGCCACGGTGTTGAGGATGAAGTCCAGGGAGTTGGCAACCTTGGCCATTTCATCCTGGTTCTTCGACACCACTACTTCGTCGGCGCCCAGGCGCAGGCCGTCTTCGCGCTTGTTCGGCGAGGTGGTGAACAGCACGACGTAGGCGCCCATGGCGTGGGCGATTTTCACCGCCATATGCCCCAGGCCACCCAGGCCGACGACGCCAACGCGCTTGCCCGGCCCGACGTTCCAGTGGTGCAGTGGTGAGTAGGTGGTGATGCCTGCACACAGCAGCGGCGCGACCGCCGCCAGGTTGCTCTCGTCATGGGAGATGCGCAGGACGAACTTCTCCTTCACCACGATAGTGTCCGAGTAGCCGCCGAACGTATTTTCGCCACCAAACACCGGGCCGTTGTAGGTGCCGGTGAAGCCGTTTTCGCAGTACTGCTCTTCGCCTTCGGCGCAGGATTCGCACTGCTGGCAGCTGTCGACCATGCAGCCGACACCGGCCAGGTCGCCCACCTTGAACTTGCTGACATTGGCGCCCACCGCCGTCACCCGGCCAACGATTTCATGGCCTGGTACAGACGGGTACAGGGTGTTTTGCCATTCGTTGCGCACGGTGTGCAGGTCCGAGTGGCAGACGCCGCAGTAGAGGATGTCGATTTGCACGTCGTCGGCCCCGGGGGCGCGACGCTCGAATGTGAAGGGTTTGAGTGAGTCCTTGGAGTCACGAGCGGCATAGCTGTAAGTCTTGGCCATTTCGTTCACCTGCGTAATCAGACGTTGAAGTCAGTTGACCAGCATAGACGCTGAACCGTTCAACCGAGCACGTCCATACAATCCGCCGGGCGGCCCGGTCCCTAAGCTGACGGCTTTCGATCACGCTAAAGAGTGCTGGAGAGTGGGCATGCGCAAGAAAGTAATGACGATACCGCTGGCATTGACGTTGTTGGCCGCACAGATGATGGGGAGCGCGTTTGCCGCAACCCCGAACGTAGCCGTGGCGCCGCAATACGACACCAGCCACGTTTATGTCGCCCCGGCTGACGTGGACCGCTTTGCCCAGAGTTTTCTCGCCACGTTCGGCGGCAAAAGCACGGCCCAGGTGGTGGTGAATGTACTGCCCGTGCCCAGCAGCACCACCTCGCAACTCTTGCAGACGCCGGCAGGCACGGTGTCGTTGTTTGGCTTCACCACGCCCGTCCCGCATCCGTTCGGCCAGGAGCGCAACGGCTACCTGGTCAAGGACATGGAAGTTGCACTCAAGGCTGCCCGGGAAAACGGCGCGGCGGTGATTGTCAGTGATTTCCCCGACCCCATTGGCCGTGATGCGGTGATCCAGTGGCCGGGCGGTGTGAATATGCAGCTCTACTGGCACACCAAGGCCCCGGATTACGCGGCGTTCCAGACCGTTCCGGAGAACCGCGTGTATGTCTCCAGCGACCGCGCCGACACGTTCATCAAGTCCTTCGTCGGGTTTTCCCACGGCAAGGTCCTGACCGATGACAAGCATGCACCGGCGGTCGAGATTGGCCAGGCCAGCGGCAGCTATCGCCGCGTCGATATCGAGTCGCCGTTCGGGCGCATGGCGGTACTGGTCACCAACGGCCAACTGCCCTACCCCTTCGGCCATGAAACCACCGGCTACCAGGTGGCCGACCTGACCGACACGCTGGGCAAAGCCACTGGCTCCGGTGCCAAGGTGCTGGTTCCGGCGTTTGACAGTAAGGGCCGGCGCAGCGCGCTGGTGCAATTCCCGGGCGGTTACGTCGCGGAGATTCACCAGCTCAGCGGGGCAAAATGATCCGCAGCACAGGCTGGGGCCTGGCGGTGTTGTGGCCGCTGCTGGCAGGCAGCGCCCACGCTGACGATCAACCGGCACGGCCAGCGATCAAAGCCAACCGCTGGCAGGAAGACTGGTCCGTGCTCAAGGACCCAACGCTGCGCACCCAACCCCTGGACAGCCTGAAGTACATCCCGCTGTCCAGTGCCAACCCGCTCACTTACCTGTCCCTGGGCGCGACCTTGCGCGAGCGCTTCGAGATGAATGACGCGGGCGGTTTCGGCGTAAATAACGTGGCCCGTGACCGTTACCTGATCCAGCGATTCCAGGTGCATGCCGACCTGCACCTGAATGAAAACTGGCGGGTGTTCACCCAGCTGGAAGACGCCCGGGCCTATGACAAGACCTCAATCGGCGGCGCCGACCAAAACCGTGTCGACCTGCGCCTGGCCTTTGCCGAATACATCAACACCTTCAGTGCCGGCACGTTCAAGGGCCGCGTCGGCAGGCAGGACTTTGCCTTCGACTTGCAGCGCTTCATCTCATCACGGGATGGACCGAATGTGCGCCAGTCCTTTGATGCGCTATGGGCAGACTGGGAAACCTCGAACTGGCGTTTTATCGGGATCGCCAGCCACCCGGTGCAGTACCAGGACGAGCGGCACTTCGACGATAAATCCAACGCTGACGCGCAGTTTCACATGCTGCGGGTCGAGCGGTTGGTGGGTGGCAAAAATGAGCTGTCGGCCTATTACGGGGTGTATGAACGCAGCGATGCCCACTACCTGGACGGCGACGGCGATGAAAAACGCCAACTGTTCGACGCGCGATTGGGCGGCGCGGCCCTGGGCTTTGACTGGGACATTGAAGCCATGCTGCAAGGTGGCTCGGTGGGGCACAAGGATATCCGTGCCTGGGGTGGCGGCAGCCGCGTGGGCTACACCTTCGACAGCCTGGCCTGGACGCCGCGCCTGGGGCTGCAGATGGATATCGCCTCGGGCGACCGCCACGCCGGTGACGGCACGGTGGGGACGTTCAACCCGCTGTTCCCCAATGGCTACTACTTTTCCCTGGCGGGTTATACGGGCTACAGCAACCTGATTCACGTCAAGCCGTCGATCACCGTCAAGCCCATCGCCAAGCTCAGCGTACAGACCGCCGTGGGCCTGCTCTGGCGGCAAACCACCGCAGACGCGGTCTACACTCAGCCCAACCTGCCGGTGGCCGGAACCGCAGGCCAGGGTGAACGCTGGACCGGCGCCTATGCTCAAGTTCGCACCGACTACGTGTTTACCCCCAACCTCACCGGCGCCGTCGAGGCCGTGCACTACGCGGTCGGCCAGACGCTGCGGGATGCCGGCGGGCATGACAGCAATTACCTGGGGGTCGAACTCAAGTTCAGTTGGTAAACCCAACCAAGCACACCCGTACAAGCGCTGCCAGCGCCTGTTCGACAATAGTCAGCCTTTGCCTTCGTACTCACCCAAGGAGTTTCCATGAGCACTTTACTCACCAAAGACGGCACCGAAATCTACTTCAAGGACTGGGGCAGCGGCAAACCGGTGCTGTTCAGCCACGGCTGGCCACTGGACGCGGACATGTGGGAATACCAGATGGAGTACCTGAGCAGCCGCGGCTACCGCACCATTGCGTTTGACCGCCGTGGTTTTGGCCGCTCGGACCAACCCTGGACCGGTAACGACTACGACACCTTCGCCGACGATATCGCCGAACTGATCAACCACCTGGACCTGCAGGACGTGACGCTGGTGGGCTTTTCCATGGGCGGTGGCGACGTCGCCCGCTATATCGCGCGCCATGGCAGCGCGCGCGTGGCCGGCCTGGTGTTGCTGGGGGCGGTGACGCCGCTGTTCGGCCAGAAACCCGACTACCCGCAAGGTGTTCCCAAGGATGTGTTCGACGGCATCAAGGCCGGCCTGCTGAAGGACCGCGTGCAGTTCATTTCCGACTTCAACACACCGTTCTTCGGCATCAACAAGGGCCAGAAAGTCTCCGAGGGCGTACTGACCCAGACCTTGCAGATCGCCCTGCTCGCCTCGCTCAAGTCCACCGTGGACTGCGTCACTGCATTCTCGGAAACCGACTTCCGCCCAGACATGGCCACGATCGACGTGCCAACGCTGGTGATCCACGGTGATGGCGATCAGATCGTACCGTTCGAAACCACCGGCAAGGTGGCCGCCGAGATGATCAAGGGCGCCGAATTGAAGGTGTACAAGGATGCGCCACACGGCTTCGCGGTCACCCATGCCGAAGCCTTGAACGCCGACCTGCTGGCGTTCCTGAAGCGCTGAAGCGATTGCATCACCCTGCTCCACTCCTTTTGGCCGGGGTTGCCCCCGGCCTTTTTTATTCAGGCGTAACGCAGCACGCCGATCCACCGCTGGTTGAACGCTATTCGCCCGGGCCCGGCAATCAGGATGCTGGTGAATATGATCAACAGCAGCCAGCCAAACTGCCCTTCGAGCAGTGTCCATTGCGGATGCACCACCAGCATGGCAATCCACAGCACACTCAGGATCGGCAAGCAGGCCAGGCGCACCAGCACCCCGGCAATGATCAACAGTGGGCACAGTACTTCGGCGAAAATCGCCAGCAGCAGTGTCACGCTCGCCCCCAGGTGAAAAGGATCCTCGATCACCTTCAACTGATCGCCATAGTCCAGCAGCTTGGGCAGGCCATGGACCCACAGCAGGAACAAGCCCCCGCTGACCCGCAAAAACAGCAGCCCTAAATCCCGTGCCCCGTCATCCCGTAGTAATGCGTTCATAAGTGACCTGTTCCCGTGACGTTCCCCGACGTATTTACGCCGGAACCGGAGCCGATTGTGCGGCCACGGACGCCTCGGAAATTGCAGCGATGTGCTGACCTGCGACCTTACTCACTCGTGTCGGCAAACCCGGCGACGATCTCATTGATCACCACCCGCACCCGCGCGGTGTGCCGCAAGTCGGCGTGGGTTACCAGCCACACATCGTAGGGCAATGGTCGCGTACGGTCCGGCCATAGCCGCACCAGACCGTCCCGTTCGCCGGAAACCACCGGGATCTCACCGATGCCCAGGCCCGCAGCGATGGACCGGCGCACCAGCAGGCTGGAGCTCAAGGCAGCGACGATGCGCCCACGGCCCAGCGGCTCGGAGACCAGGGTCATGTCTTTCTGGCTTTGCAGGTGCGGCTCGTACACCACCAGGTCGTGCCCTTCGAACACGCTACCCGGCTCCGGTACGCCGTGACGGTCGATATACGCCTGCGAGGCAAATAGCCCCACCGGCCAGCGGGCGATGCGCCGGGCGATCAGGTCGGGGTTGTCCGGGCGAGTGTTGCGCACGGCGATGTCGGCTTCACGCTTGGCCAGGCTCAGGATCTGGGTCGAAGCGTCCATCTGCACCCGCACGTCAGGGTGCGCGTCGTGCAACCGGGCGATGGCCGGGATCAAGAAGTCGATGGCCAGGGAGTCGGTGGTGGTCACCCGCACGGTGCCGGTCAGGCGGTCGTCCAGGCCCTGGACCTGACGTTCCAGGTCAATGGCCGAACGCTCCATTTTCTCCACTGATTGCAAGGCGGCCTCACCCACGGCTGTCAGCGCATAGCCTTCGGAGGTGCGCAAAAACAACGTCGCGTTCAAGGACTTTTCCAGGGCATTGACCCGCCGCCCCACGGTGGCTTGATCCACCCCCAGCACCCGCGCGGCACCACGTAATGTGGACTCGCGGCACACCGCGAGAAATACCCGGGCATCGTCCCAGTTCATGGCTTCTCCCTGCGATGCAGTTTTGCATCATCGTGACGTGTAATCGCAGCATTATTGCATCACTCATCACGGCTATGCTGGGCACCAGAGAAAATACCCAGGATCGCCAGCAGGCTGAACCGCCCGGTACCGGGCGCGGTCTCAACCCATACGTTCATTGCTACAGGTGCGCTCAAATGAATCTGCCCCACGAAATGACCCTGATCGAAATCACTAGCCCCGGCGGCCCCGAAGTCCTGCAACCACGCCAGGAGCCGGTACCTGTCGCCGGCCCCGGCGAAGTGCTGATCCGCGTACACGCCGCCGGCGTCAATCGCCCGGACGCCCTGCAGCGCGCCGGCACGTATCCGATGAAACCCGGAATGAGCCCGATTCCCGGGCTTGAAGTGGCCGGTGTGGTGGTCGCACTGGGCGAAGGCGTCAGTGAGTTCGCATTGGGCGACAACGTCTGCGCCCTGACCAATGGCGGCGGGTATGCGCAGTACTGCGCGGTGCCCGCCAGCCAGACCTTGCCGGTTCCCGATGGCCTGGAGTGGATTCAGGCGGCAGCGATCCCGGAAACCTTCTTCACCGTGTGGGCCAACCTGTTCGGCATCGGCGGCGCGCACAAAGGCCAGCGCGTGCTGATCCACGGCGGCACCAGCGGCATCGGCACCACCGCGCTGATGCTCTGCCGCGAGTTCGGTATCGAAGCGTTCGCCACCGCCGGCAGCGCAGAAAAATGCGCCGCCATCCGCGAGCTGGGGGCCGAGCCGATCAACTACCGGGAACAGAATTTCGCCGAGGTCATCGCTGACAAAACCGCTGGCAAGGGCGTCAATGTGATCCTCGACATCATGGGTGGCTCCTACCTGAACGACAACATCAGCGCCCTGGCCATGGAAGGTCGACTGGTGATGCTGGGCTTCCTGGGCGGCGCACGCGCCAAGGACATCGACCTGCTGGCAATTCTCGGCAAACGCGCGATCGTTACCGGATCGTTGTTGCGCTCACGCACCCGGGAAGAAAAAGCTGCGATTGCCGCACAACTGCGTGAACACGTGTGGCCGGTGCTGTCGGCCGGGCGTTGCCTGCCGATGATCGATGAGGTGTATGCCTACACCGACGCCGCGAAGGCCCATGCGCGGATGGAAGGTGGTGATCACATAGGCAAGATCGTGTTGCGGGTGGATTGATAAACAGGGGGGGGAAAAGGTTTATAACGTCATCTGAACAAGACACTGTGGTCAATGGAGGCTTCATGAAACTGGTCGGAATGCTGGACTCGCCCTACGTGCGCCGCGTGGCAATTTCCCTGGAGCTGTACGGTGTCGCGTTTGAACACCAGGCACTGTCGGTGTTCAGCACCTTCGATGAGTTTTCCAGGATCAACCCGGTGGTCAAGGCGCCGACACTGGTGCTCGACGACGGGACGGTGCTGATGGATTCCGGCCTGATCCTCGAATACCTGGAAGCCCTGGCGCCGGCTGACAAAAAGCTGTTGCCCCAGCAAACAGTGGCACTTGCCCGGGATCTGCAAGTGATCGGCCTGGCGCTGGCCGCGTGCGAAAAAACCGTGCAAATCGTTTACGAACACCACCTGCGGCCCGCCGAAAAGCTGCACCAACCCTGGATCGACCGCGTGACCGGGCAACTGCTGGAGGCTTATTCGTTATTGGAGGCGTTGGTGGCGGAGCGCGACAGCAACGCGCCGCTGACCCAGGCGAGCCTGACGGTGGCGGTCGCCTGGTCCTTCACCCAGCTCAAGATAGCCGACGTCGTGAAGGCCGATGCGTTCCCGCACTTGCAGCGCCATGCGGCACGTGCGGAACAGCATTCGGCGTTTCACAAGTACCCGACCGAGTAGCAGCGTTTACCCGGCGTACACCGGGTAATCGGTGAAGCCCACTTCCGTACCGCCATACAGGCCGGCAGCGTTCAACGGGTTCAGCGGCCAACCGTTGAGCAGGCGCTGGGGCAAGTCGGGGTTGGCAATGTATGGCCGGCCAAATGCAATCAGGTCCGCCAGCCCCGCCTCTACCAGTCGCACGCCGCGCTCTGCGGTGTAGCGGCCGGCGTAGATGATCCGACCGGTGAAGGTGTCGCGCACAGCCCGGCGGAACGACTCGGGCAATTCCGGCGCGTTGTCCCAGTCAGCCTCGGCGATGGACACGTAGGCGATGCCGGTGGCCTCAAGTATCTTGATCGCCTCAATGTAGGTGTGATGTGGATCCTCCTCGACCAGGCCAATGTAAACACGATCCTGGTCAGTGCCACTGAACAACGGCGCAAAGCGCACACCCAGGCATTCCGGGCCGACCACTTCGGCCACCGCTTCGACAACTTCCCGCAAAAAACGCAGACGATTGTGCAGCGAGCCACCGTATTCATCTTCGCGCTGGTTGGAATGCGCCGAGATGAACTGGTTGACCAGGTAGCCGTTGGCCGAATGAATCTCCACGCCATCAAAGCCGGCGGCCAGTGCGTTTTTTGCAGCCTGGGCATACAGCCCGACCAGTTCCTTGACCTCGGCAGTAGCCAAGGCGCGGGGCTCTGGCGGCTGCACCAACTCACCGGTGCCGGGCCCGGTTGCAACGAATGCCTTGGCTTGCTGCGGCTGAATCGCCGACGGCGCGACGGGTGCTGCGCCGTCGGGTTGCAGATCGTGATGGGACACGCGGCCCACATGCCAAAGCTGGGCGAAGATCACACCGCCTTCTGCATGCACGGCCTCGGTCACGGTACGCCAGCCGTCAATCTGCTCCGGTGTGTAGATGCCCGGGGTCCAGGCATAACCCTGGCCGCGGGGCTCGATCTGCGTGCCCTCGCTGACCATGAAGCCGGCGGTGGCGCGCTGGCGGTAATAGAGCGCCATCAGGTCCGTGGCGATATCACCGGGCTGGGCACTTCTCTGGCGGGTAAGTGGCGGCAGGACAATGCGGTTTTTCAGGGTGTGGTGCCCCAGTTTGATCGGTGTACCTAAAGCGCTGTTACTCATGATGGGGGGTCCAGAGGCGAATTTCGGGCGTGCAAAAGTGGCCGGCTCCCGATCAGGGGAGCCGCCAATCACTTACTTTTGGGGGATTTAGCGGGTTACGCGGTCAGCTTCAACAGCGCTTTGGCGACGTCACTGGAACTGGCAGGATTCTGCCCCGTGACCAGCAGGCCATCTTCAATCACAAAGGACTGCCAGTCGGCACCCTTCTCGTACTTGCCGCCCAGTGCCTTGAAATCATCCTCGATCAGGAACGGCACCACGTCGGTCAGGCCAACCGCGGCTTCTTCGGAGTTGGAGAAGCCGGTGACGCGTCGGCCCTTGACCAGCGGCTCGCCGTTGACGGCCTTGACGTGACGCAAGGCGCCCGGGGCGTGGCACACAAAGCCAATCGGCTTACCGGCACGCTCGAAGGCTTCGATCAGGGAAATGGAGGTTTTCGACTCTGCCAGGTCCCACAGCGGGCCGTGGCCGCCTGGGTAGAAAACGGTGTCGAAGTCGCCGGCGTTCACCGACTCCAGCTTCAGCGTGGTGGCCAAGGCCTGCTGTGCCGCCGGGTCGGTGGCGAAGCGGCGGGTCTGGTCGGTTTGCGAATCCGGCAGGTCGCTGACCGGATCCAGCGGCGGTTGCCCACCGGCTGGCGAGGCCAGGGTCACATCGGCCCCGGCGTCCTTGAACGCGTAGTAGGGAGCAGCAAATTCTTCGAGCCAGAAGCCGGTCTTGCGGCCGGTGTCGCCAAGCTGGTCGTGAG
Source organism: Pseudomonas sp. LBUM1641 (assembly GCF_059716235.1). NCBI lineage: Bacteria > Pseudomonadati > Pseudomonadota > Gammaproteobacteria > Pseudomonadales > Pseudomonadaceae > Pseudomonas > Pseudomonas sp. LBUM1641. Next base: position 2,776,116 of record NZ_CP166815.1, on the reverse strand, counting down.
AAGTCAAAACCATCAATACTTTCATGTGCCAGTGCCTCGGGGTGATATGGGTTGGAATGGAATGAAGCTTAGGAGCCGGGCCAAAACCGCACAATGTCATGTCCGCAAGGATTCCGGACATTGTGCCAAGCCGGTTGCCGTTTACCGGTTACACGCCGACAATCACCGCTCCGCGCCCCTTGGAGAGATGAGATGCACAGCATTGCGCTGATGGTTTACCCGAACTTTCAATCCCTCAGCCTTAGCCTGGGCTCGGTGTTCGAGTGCGCGAATCTGCTGCGGGGAGAGCAGGCGTATGAGTTTCACCTGGTGTCGGAGAGTGGCGGCCCGATCATGACGTCCCAAGGGTTCTCGGTGAACAGCACACCGATCCGGCCCGAGGGTTATGACACATTGATCGTCAGCGGCTACCTGGAGTTCCAACTGCCTGATGCCAACCTGCTGAAGCTGGTCCAGGCGGCCTCTAAGCAGTCCCGACGGATTGCTTCGCTGTGCATGGGCATCTTCGTGCTGGCCGAAGCCGGGTTGCTCGAGGGCAAGCGCGCGACCACCCACTGGCTGCATGCACCGGCGTTTGCCAAGCGCTACCCGCAGATTCGCCTGGAGGAAGACAAACTGTTCGTCGTCGACGGCCAGATCTGGACCGGCGCCGGCATGAGCGCCGGGGTGGACCTGGCGCTGGCGATGGTGGAGAACGACCTGGGCAGTGACCTCGCCCGCCGCATCGCGCGCAAGCTGGTGATTGCCCAGCGGCGTGGCAGCGAACAGTCGCAACTGTCGGCGCTGCTGGAACTGGACCCCAAATCCGACCGCGTGCAGCTGGCCCTGGCCTACGCTCGGGAGAATCTGACTCACGACCTTTCAGTCGAGGCATTGGCGGCCGTGGCGCGGCTCAGCCCGCGCCAGTTCAGCCGGGTGTTTCGCGAGGAGACCGGGCAAACCCCGGCCAAGGCCATCGAGTCCCTGCGAGTAGAAGCCGCGCGAGCGATGATGGAGACCAGTCGGCATCCGGTGGAAGTGGTCGCCCGCGAAACCGGGTTCGGCGATCGCGAGCGTATGCGCCAGGCGTTCCTGCGCGCATTCGGGCAACCGCCTCAGGCGATGCAGGCGGCGCTGTTCAGTGCAGGGGCTGGCGCAGCGTTCAGCTGATGCCTCAGTGCAGCGCCGCTCGGGTCACGAGGAAGCTCAGCAGGTTCGGCTCATCATCCAGCTCAATGGCCTGGACCGGACGGGGCAGGTTATCCAACACCGTGCGCCAGAACGCCTGGCTCACTTCATCCTGATCATAGAAACGCACCAGCCAGTTCGCCTCGCCACTGCTCAAGACCTGGGTGGCGATGGCGCGGCCAATGCCTTTGCGGCGATAGCGTTTCAAGATGAACAGGTCTGCCAGTTCCAGCGCGTCGATCCCCGGCAATTCGCTGCCTTCGATCAGCAGGAAACCTGCAATAAAGCCATCGACCAATAGCAGGTTGGCGCTCCATTGCGGGTCTTGCCAGTAGCGGGCCAGATGCTCCTCATGGATGTAGAAGCGGCCGTCCACCTCGACGTCTTCCTGTTCCCAGTCCGAGGACTCGTAGGCGTAGAACTGGTAAAGATTAGCGATCAGCGCGGCATGTTCCGGGCCGGTTTCGATCAGTTCGACGGTGGTATCGGGGATTGCAGGCATGGGCATCTCGGCAAAAAAACAGGGCGCCATTGTCAACAAAAGCCACTGGCAATGCCAATACATCGGCCAAGCTTTCTACTTGCTGAACCGATCGCACTTTTCTCTTGTCAACGACAAAATCATTACAAAGTTAGACTAAACTCCGCGCCACTTCCCTCCCCTCGTTTTCAGGATAAGTACTTTGACAAACGTCTGCACCAGCGGCCTCGATGTCGGCTTTGCGTCCCTGGATTACCTGCAAATCGGCATTCTGGGCATCATTCAGGGCATCACCGAATTGCTGCCCGTGTCTTCCACCGCCCACATGCGCATCGTGCCCGCCCTGCTCGGCTGGCCGGATCCGGGCTCGGCGTTTTCCGCAGCCATGCAGTTGGCTGCCTTGGCTGCAGTGGTCAGTTACTTCTGGAAGGATGTGCGCCAGGTCACCGTAGGCAGCATCAGCGCGGTGCGCCAGGGCGACTACAACAACCAGTGGTTCAAGCTGGCGGTGGCGATTGTGCTGGCGACGATTCCGATTGGTATCGCCGGGATTGCCTTGTCGTCGACGCTCAACGCCTGCAACTCGCCGTTGCGCGGGCTGATGGTGATCGGGATTTCCTGCCTGGTGATGGCCGTGCTGCTGGCCGCGGCCGAACTCAGCGCAAGGCATAAGCGCACGGTGGGCGAAATGCGCCTGCGGGATGCGCTGATTGTTGGCATTGCGCAGATCGGCGCGCTGATTCCCGGGGTTTCCCGCTCGGGCTCGACCCTAACCGCCGCACTGTTCCTCAATTTCAAGCGTGAAGAAGCGGCGCGGTTTTCGTTCCTGCTGGGCTTGCCGGCGATCGCGCTGGCGGGGCTTAAGGAGCTGTGGGTATTGTTCCACGCCGACCTGCCCGCCCACGCGTGGCCGCATTTGATCTTTGGCCTGGTGGTTGCCAGTGTCTCGGCGTTCTTCGCGATCTGGGGCCTGATGAAGTTCCTGGAGCGGTTCTCCACCTGGCCGTTCGTGATCTACCGTGCGGTGCTGGGGGTATTCCTGATTGTGGCGGTGAGCACCGGGTTCCTGTAGGAGCGAGCTTGCTCGCGATGGTCGTTAACGAGGACGCGCCCAGCCTGGATAAACACGGTGCCTGGGCGTTTTTCGCGAGCAAGCTCGCTCCTACAGTACGCGGTCGGCCAGGCTACAGCGCCCGGCATTCAATCCTCAGCAATTGATGGCCTTGCTCGTAGCTCTCAATCACCACCGGCAAAAACCGCTGGATCACCGCCATGTTGCTCTGCAGGTGCTCGGTCATCCGCAGCGTGGTGAAACTGCCGCCGCCGGCAAGTGCTATCGGCAGCAATAGCTGGTCGGCCAGATGCTCGGCGACGACTGCTTCGCTGGCAACCCACTCGAGCGCCTGTTCGATGGCCTGATCGGCCACCGCCTCTGCTCGCAACCTGGCCTGGCCAAATGCGCTGAACACTTCGGTGACGTGCGCATGTGCATATTCCAGCAACAGGACATTGCCTGGCCCGTGCTCCGCGTCAAGGTTCACCGCGTGCAACTGCTCCTGCTTGATCGCCAGCCGCTGACGCACACGTTCCAGCTCACGCTCGGCGACATGAACAGGCAACCCGGCACTCAGTGTGGTTGCTCGCGAGCCCTGCAATTCACCCCGCTCAGTGAGGTGCAACGGCATCAATGTGCTCGGATGTATAAACGCCACAATCTCGCCACCACCAGCCGGTACAAAACCGTGACGCACCAGCGTCAACTCGACTCTGGCGCCCATCCGCCGCAATTGCGGCAACCAGGCGCGCTCAAGAAAATCCACCGGAGGCGCCATCGGATTGTGGGTGCCTCCGCAAATGCTGACGCGGCTGGCTTGCGGGGCCAGCAACAACGCCGGCAACACTGTCTGCAATACCAGGGTGCAACTGCCGGCTGTGCCGATAGAAAATTTATAGTCCCCGCCCTGGATAAGGCCAGGCTCAAACAGCAACGCCTGGGAACCCAGTTCGGCGCCTTCGGTCCGAGCGCCACATATCTGGGCAGCGGCCAGAACCGCCGTCAGGTGCTGACGCAGCAACCCTGGCCGACTGCGCCTGGCACGAATATTTTTAATCCGCAGCGTGCGCCCCGTCACCATCGACAGGCTCAAGCCACTGCGCAACACCTGGCCGCCGCCGATGGCACCGTCCAGCTCGATCACATCCTGGTTCATATCCATTCCTTATGCGTAGTGCTTTACCGTTTCCCTCAGGTAGTGGTCCAGCAAGTGCGTGTGTTCCTGCGTACGTGGCAATTTGGGGACTTCGCGCTCCAGCTCTGCCGAGATAAACCGGTGCAACGCCGGGCGCCTGGGTCCATACGCGGCTTCTCCGGCATTACGTTTCAGGGCCAGCAGCGTCGCCACTTCATCCAGCAAGAGTGGGTCCGTGACCGTCGACAACAGGTCGGCAAATGTCATCGGTGGCCGTCCGAGCCCAAGGTCGATCCAGCGCACCGCCAGCAACGGCCGCAGCACATAGAAGTACTTTTTGAAGCGCACCGTGTCGCCTTGCAGGTACCCACGAAAGTTCTTCCTGGCCATCGAAAAATAGTGACTGCGGGCTGCAGGCGGGCTGTAGAACGCTTCCGCCAGGGCCTGCAGGCGCGAGGTCGCAGGCGTTTCGCTGCGATACACCAGCGGCGAATCGAGCCACTCCAGCAGCGTCGGGTTGGATTTACGCAGCAGCCCGAGGGTCTTGCGCAACTCCCAGCCGCTGATATCCAGCTCGTCGTCCAGCGGACGTTCGATCACGTCCCGTGGCGTATCCACCTGGACAAACCAGTCCGGCTTTTCCACATAGACGAAACGCACGTCGTAATCACTGTCGGTGGAAGCAAAGCCCCAGGCGCGACTGCCGGATTCACAGGCATACAGCACCGTGACGCTTCGCTCGCGCTCTATGCGCTCCAGCTCAAGCAAGACCCGTTCGCGCATGGCGAGACTGAGGGGATGACGGTCGTCCTGTTCCCTATTCATGTTTAATGCTCCTGTACAACCATCAAATTCCAGACTTTATCCCTTCACGCACACCACCTGACGCAAGGTGTGCAGCACTTCCACCAGCTCGCGCTGGGCGTGCATGACTTGGTCGATATCCTTGTAGGCCATCGGAATCTCGTCGATTACCGCAGCATCTTTACGGCATTCCACGTGGGCCGTTGCGCGCACCTGGTCGGCCACCGTGAAGGTGTTTTTGGCCTTGGTGCGGCTCATGATCCGGCCGGCGCCATGGCTGCAGGAGCAGAACGACTCTTCGTTACCCAGCCCGCGCACGATGAAACTTTTCGCGCCCATGGAACCGGGAATAATCCCCAGCTCACCCTTCTTTGCCGACACCGCACCTTTACGAGTGACCAGAATTTCCTCACCGAAATGCCGCTCTTTTTGCACATAGTTGTGGTGGCAGTTCACCGCTTCCAGCGCCACTTCAAAGGGTTTGTGGATCACCTTGCGCGTCGCCTCAACCACCGCCCGCATCATCATCTCGCGGTTCTGTCGGGCAAAATCCTGGGCCCAGCCGACCGCTTCCACATAGTCATCGAAGTGCTGACTGCCTTCCTCGAAGTAAGCCAGGTCGCGATCCGGCAGGTTGGCGATGTGCTGACGCATGTCCTGTTGAGCCAACTGGATAAACAGGTTACCGATGGCATTGCCGACGCCACGGGAACCGCTGTGCAACATGAACCAGACCCGGTTGGCTTCATCCAGGCAGACTTCGACAAAGTGGTTACCCGAACCCAGCGTCCCCAAGTGTTGGCGGTTGTTGGTGTTCTTCAGTTTCGGGTACTTGTCGGTGATCGTTTTGAAGCGTGGGTGCAACGCCGCCCATACCTGGTCGGCCTGCTGCGGAACAGTGTCCCAGGCACCCTTGTCACGCCCGTTACGGCCGTTGGTGCGACCATGGGGCACGGCCGCCTCGATCGCGCAGCGCAGGCCGTGAAGGTTATCCGGCAGGTCGGCGGCAGTCAGCGAGGTACGTGCGGCAATCATGCCGCAGCCGATATCCACGCCAACGGCGGCCGGGATAATCGCGCCCACGGTGGGAATCACGCTGCCAATGGTCGAGCCCTTGCCCAGATGCACATCCGGCATCACCGCGAGGTGTTTGAAAATGAACGGCATCTTCGCCGTGTTCATCAGTTGCTGGCGAGCCTCTGGCTCAACCGGTACCCCTTGGGTCCAGAGCTTGATGGGCTTGCCGTTGGCAACTTCCAGCAGTTGGTAGGTCTTCTCTTGCATGATCTCGATTCTTTTTGTATGTGCCGCAGGCGCGGCGTTTCAAGTAAACAGACGGCGACAAAAGGAGGGTGAAACATGCGGCACGCTCTCCCGCTGAGCTACAGTCTTGCGACTGGCGGGACTCGAACCCGCGATCATTCCGTACTGTAGTTTCACCGGCATTCGCCGAGGCAATCGTAATAAGGTGGCACGACAAAAAGTGTGACTGAGCGCCGGAACATACCGGCTTACCATAGATGTACAGCCACAGGCATTCGTGCCGTCACTGGCGCTGACAAGGGTCTGACGAGACGTCTTGGATGTAGTCCCGTCGGCATTCAGCGCCGGTGAAATCAAACTTCTATTGCTTCAATCGCCTGCACCCAATGTTGCGCACCGTAGCGCCCTTCGGCGAACTGCGCGACCACATCAAATACCGCATCACTGAAGCCTCCCACATTCAAAATATCCTGGCGGTCTGCCGCCTGCGTGGTTGCGCCCGGCTGCATATCGATACACACCAGCCGCGCTTGCGGGTTGACCTGCTTGATCAACTCCCACTGACGCATGGTTTCGGTACCGCGCTGACGCCGGGCGTCAATCCACGACTCGTTGTCAGACACCAGGATCACCGTATCCACTTTCATTTTGGCCCCGGCAATTTTCGCCAGCGGCGCCGAGCAGTTAGTCCCGCCTCCGCCGATGGCTGCCAGCTTCTGCGCATTGCTCATCACACTGTCACGCGGGTTGAGCCGGATATCCACCACATGGTTTTCAAACGGCATCAAGCGTGCGTCTGGCTGCTTGCGCAAGATCGCCGCGCCGATCAAGGCCGCCACATCGATGCAACGTACAGCGCTCGTTGCGCCCTCGCGATACCCGGTGACCGGGCTGTGCATCGAGCCCGACACATCAGGGCAAACCACCACCGAACCTTGCAACACCGGCACGTTGGCCAGGGACAACTCAAGGGCGTCCTGCAGGGCTTCACGCACGCAGGCCGGTACGTCATCCCCCGCCATTCGATACGCCGCCAGCAACTGGTACGGGTAAACCCGCGCCTTGGCGATCGCCTCTGCATCAGCCAACCGCGCCGCAACTTGCCATGCGAACCCTGGCACCTCGAACGCGCCTTGGCGTGCAAAGGTATTAAGGTTCATGCGCAGGGCCTGCCAACCCATGTTATCGGCCTGGGCAGCCCATTGTTCTTTGCTGAGCTTCTCGTTTCCAAGCAACTGGAACGGTACCGCCGGCACCTCAGTGGTCGAACCACTACGAAAGGCGAGCAAGGCCCGAGTCAGCTCCGGCAAGGCTTGCACCTCCACCGGCCGCCCGATCAACCAGGCGAAGAACGCTTCACGCCATGGTTCAGTGGGCTTGGGGTGAACCATTTTCACCACATCCGCCAACGATGGCTGATTACCGACTGACGCCTGCAAAAGCTGACGCTCCGTCGCAGTGTTCAACCAGTTCTGCACCAGGCGCTTGGGCTGCGAGCCCAGGGACTTGCGCCCAGTCACACCGCTGCGCAGGATTTGCACGAAGTTGCGCAACATCTTGCCGCTGTCCACCACCTGCTCGAACACCTGCGGCACCATCACCGAACGCTGCGCTACCAATGCGGCCAACAGCAATGCCGGCATGTCTTTCATGTGGCCTTGGCGGCGGGCATAGCACGCAACCTTGGCGACATAGCGGCTGTCCAGCTCGCCGGCCAACCGCAACACGCTCTCCAGCTGGCTTTCGGCCGAGGCGTGGAAGGTCTGGTTCAGGCAACCGGTGACTGCCAACTGGGCCAGCTTGTGCTTGGCGCTGTAGGCATAAGCCGGTACCTGTGTAGCGTTCAAGGTGTCGCATGCAGGCAGTTTCGCCTGCTGGGTGTTGAAGATCTGGGAGTTGGCCATCGTGGCGTCTCGCTCTGTTGTGTGTTCCGTTGCGAGAGTTATTGCAGCTGCCATGCCAGGTTTTAATTTCCGTCGTTAAATATTTTTATCTATTTGTTTTATATGAATATTTTTAATTTAAATAACTAATCGACTCGACTGCGATGACATTCCCTTCAGAAATTACTTATCCTTACATATCGCCATCTATATTTTGGTATCGCCATGATTCAAAAGCGCACGGTCGCCATTGGTTTTATCGGTTCAACCCTGGACCGGGTCGGCAAAGGCGGCAATCGCTGGAACCATTGGCGGCCCAGCGTCGGCCTTTGCCAGCAGCAGGAAGTATTGATTGATCGCCTGGAGCTGATTCACGGTGTCGACGCACGAGACATCAGCCTGGCTCAGCGGGTACGCGACGACATCCAGCAGGTATCGCCGGAAACCGAGGTGCGGCTGCACCCCATGCACCTGAAGAACCCTTGGGATTTCGAGGAGGTATACGGCGCTCTGCACGACTTCACCACCGGCTACCGCTTCGATACCGACCACGAGGATTACCTGGTCCATATCACGACCGGCACCCACGTTGCGCAAATCTGCTGGTTCCTGCTGACAGAAGCGCGCTATCTGCCAGCCCGCTTGATCCAGACGTCTCCGGCTCGCCGCCGCAACGAAGAGGAACGCGCCACCGGCACTCATGCACTGATCGACCTCGACCTGTCGCGCTACGACCGCATCGCATCACGCTTCGCCCACAAACGCCTGGAAAGCCTGGCCTTCCTCAAATCCGGAATCGCCACACGCAACCCGGCCTTCAACCGCTCCATCGAACAGATCGAACGCGTGGCCGTGCGCTCCAAGGCACCGATGCTGCTGATCGGCCCCACCGGTGCCGGCAAGTCATTCCTCGCGCGGCGCATCTACGAACTCAAGCGCAGCCGGCATCAGGTGCAGGGACGTTTTGTTGAAGTGAACTGCGCCACCTTACGCGGCGATGGAGCGATGTCGGCGCTGTTTGGCCATATCAAAGGCGCCTTCACCGGCGCCCAGAACGCCCGCGACGGCTTACTGCGCGCAGCAGACGGCGGCATGTTGTTCCTGGATGAGATCGGCGAACTGGGACTCGACGAACAGGCGATGCTGCTCAAGGCGGTCGAAGAGAAGCGCTTCTTCCCTCTCGGTGGCGACCAGGAAGTCACCAGCGACTTCCTGATCATCGCCGGCACCCACCGCGACCTGCGCGGCCGCGTCGCGGAAGGGCTGTTCCGCGAAGACTTGTACGCCCGGATCAACCTTTGGACATTCGACCTGCCGGGCCTGGCAGGGCGCCGTGAAGACATCGAACCGAACATCGACTTCGAACTGGAACGCCACGCCCGCGAACAAGGCCAAGTGGTGCGCTTCAACCTCGAAGCCCGGCGGCGCTACCTCGCCTTTGCCTGCTCCAGCGAAGCGGCCTGGCTGGGTAACTTTCGCGAACTGTCCGCCTCCATCACACGCATGGCTACCCTGGCGGACAGCGGGCGCATCGACGAAAGCCAGACCCAGGAAGAAATCGACCGACTGCGTTACGCCTGGGGCCTGGAGTCGCCGCAGAACGATTGGCTGTCACGCCTGGGCGTCGATACCGAACTGGACCTGTTCGACCAACTGCAACTTAACGCCGTGATCGAGACGTGCCTCCAGTGCGACAGCATTTCCGATGCCGGACGACGCTTGTTCGGCGTCTCCCGACAAGCCAAGGCGCAGCCGAACGATGCCGATCGACTACGCAAATACCTGGCGCGATTTTCGATTGAGTGGAAACAGTTGGCGGAGTTGAAGGGCTGACGGATACCTAGAGTGCCGCAGCCTGGCCTTGTGCCGCCTGAAACAACGCGTCGGCAGTCTCCTGAATCTCTTCACGCTGCCACACCTTGCCCAACCACTCGATCGGAATGCCCTGCACGCCGTAATACGCACCAGCCAACTGGCCCACGATCGCCGCAGTAGTGTCGGCGTCATCCCCCAGGTTTGCGGCGGCCAGCACGGCCTCGGCAAAGCTGTCGGTGTGATGAAAACACCATAGCGCCGCCTCAAGCGAAGCCACCGCGTAACCAGAACCAACGATGTCGCTGCACGCCTTATCGAGGTAGTGCCCACCAGCAATGTCCACAACTTTGGGTCCGCTCAAGTCCAGATAGTCCACCTTTAGTACCTGCGCTTTCGAATCCCCACGCAGCGCATTGGAAATACACTCCGCCAGCACCAGGCAACATTCAATCGCCTCCAACGCGCCATGAGTGGTGCGGGAACTGTCGACGGTAAACTCCCGCAAACGCTCGGCATCAGGGAAACAGAACAGCACCACCGGGGCCAGGCGCATCATTGACCCGTTACCCGCCGAGTACGGGTCGGTGGAGCCTGAGAATGGATTACCAGTGTGCTGATACGCCGCCAATGCATCACGAACGGTGCTCCCGATATCGAAACACTCCCCCGTAGAACTAAGGTAGCCCCACTTCCACCAGTTCAAATAACGCCCCATCTGATCGCTAGCGTCAAAACCATTCTTGCGCAGCAGGCTTTCGGCCAGACACAGCGCCATGGATGTGTCATCCGTCCACTGGCCAGGCAAAAGCTGGAACGGCCCACCACCCACCATATCGGTGACCGGGGCAAACGACCCACGGCGCATGAACTCAACCGTGGTCCCTATTGCATCACCACAGGCCAGCCCAAGCAGGCTGCCGCGGTAACGGTCTGAAAGCATCATCAACACCACTCCTTTGCACACATAACACCCTAACCGCAGAACCATACCGGAGCTTTCTGTTCTGTGGGTCATCGCGCATTTCTATGGGAAATTTCCTACCCAAGCACTCCCCTCCCCCAGCCTCCCGGTGGTAGTGTGTGAAATTGTTTCTGACCTTCTGATCAGACATTTCTCACTCACTCCCTGCAAAGGAATGCCCTCAGCAATGGATTTTTCCCTCAAGCAACTGGCCGTAGCCACCCTGATGGCCGCCAGCCTTTCGGTGTTCGCCACCCAAGCTCAAGCCAACCTCACCCCGCAACAGAATGTGATCATTCTGAAGACCTTCAGCGACGCTTCGGTCAAGGATTTCAGGCAGTTTCTCGGTAGCCTGGCCAAGAGCGACGTGGCCAAGAGCGACAACCTCGGCCCGGCTATCAGCGCGTTCCTCGACAACAAGGACCTGACCGCCGACCAGCAGAACGAAATCCATCGCCTGCTCGGCCTGTATGCGCGGGTGAAGTACGGCGCTGCCGCCACTGAAACCCTGCGCGAACTGGTGGAGATCCCGACGTTCCAGGTGACCGGCGTGGCCCAGCACGACAACCCCGAGTTCATCAAGATCGCCGCCAAGATCAAGAGCCTGGCCGAGTCGTTCAACCTGAACTTCCGCAACATCGACAATCGCGTCTATGAGATCTCCCTGGAAGGTAGCGGCGATGAAGTCGTCGGCATTCATGCTCACGCCGACGTGGTACCGGTAACCCCGGAAAACTGGGTGCTCAAGGACGGTACCAAACTCGATCCGTTCAAGGTCACACTGATCGGCGACCGCATGTATGGCCGCGGCACCGAGGATGACAAGAACGGCATCGTGGTGGCGATGTACGCAATGAAGGTGATCAAGGAAGAGAAGCTGCCGCTGGCACGCAATTTCAAGCTGCTGGTGGACACCACCGAGGAAACCTCCGGCGACGCGATCCCGTACTACTTCGAACACAACCCAACGCCCAACTACAACCTGGCGCTGGATGGCGGCTACCCGGTGGTGATCGCCGAGAAAGGCTACGGCACGGTCATGGCCAAGTTCCCTAAGCGCAAGGCTGAAGGCAAAGGCGCAGAAATCATCTCGATGACCGGCGGCAAGGCCACCAACCAAATTCCGTCGGCGTCGGTGGTGACACTGTTGAGCGACAAGCCCGCCGAACTGGCCGCCAGCCTGCAAAAGGCCGGTAGCGAATACGCCAAACGCAATGGCGGCGACTTCGAAGTGGCAGCCAAGGTCGACGGCAAGGACGTCAAGCTGACCGTCACTGGCGTGTCCGCTCACTCCTCCGAGCCAGAATCCGGTGTGAACCCGGTGGCCCGCATGCTCGACTTCCTCAACGGCCTCGACGGCAAGGTGGCGCTCAAGCACAACCAGTTCACCGATGCCGCGCGTTATGCCGCCACCAACTGGGGCCTGGATTACCTGGGCGGCAAACTGGGTGTGGGCTTCTCCGATGCGTTCATGGGGCCGCTGACCACGTCGCTGACCTATGTCGGTGAGGATGACGGTACCTTCAAGCTGGCGGTCAACCTCCGGGTGCCGAAGGGCAAGTCGCCGGAAGCGCTCAAGGCTGAAATCGCCGACAAGCTGGCAGCCTGGACCAAACAGAACCACGTGGCCGTGAGCTTCGACTACTCGATCGCCGAGCCGATGTACCGCAACCCTGAAGGCGAGTGGGTCAAGGCGCTGTTGGCCGTGGCCAGCGAGAACCTGGGCATGGAGCACAAGTACGGGACTTCGGCCGGCGCCACCTCGGTGCATGAGTTACCGAATGGCGTGCAGTTCGGCCTGGCGCGGCCAGAGGTCAAGTACACCGGCCATACCGACAACGAGTTCAAGACCGTCGACCAGTTCCTGCTGGACCTGCAGATCGTCACTGAAATGATGGGCCGCATCGGGCAACTGCCGAAGCTCTGACCCTCCCTTCGGACCCGCCTTCCTGGCGGGTCCACTAGGCGATACGCCACCCCTTCGACGCCCGCCGTTGCGCCAGGAACCGGGCATAACGCCCCTGCCGAGCCGTCAGTTGTTCAGGCGTGCCGTGCTCTACGATCCGGCCCCCATCAAGCACCACGATCTGGTCGGCCATCACCACCGTCGACAACTGATGTGCGATCACGATCAACGTGCACTTGCCGCGCAAGCGTGCCAGGGTTTCGGCGATGACCGCCTGGTTCTCGGCATCCAGTGCAGCAGTGGCTTCATCCACCAGCAGGATCGGCGCGCCCTTGATCAACGCACGGGCGATCGCGATACGCTGGCGCTCGCCGCCGGACAGGCGTGCACCGCCCTCGCCGACGCTGGTCGACAGCCCCATGGGCAGACGCTCGATAATCGACTGCACACCGGCCTGCCGCGCGGCCTCCAGCACTTGCGCATCGCTGGCGTCAGGCTTGCCCAAGCGAATGTTGTCAGCGACGCTGCCCTGGAACAGGTACGTGTCCTGGAAAATCTGGCTGATCTGCGCGTTAAGCTGCTCGCCAGACATCTGTCGCACATCCACGCCACCGATACACACCTGGCCTTGGCTGACCTCGAAAAACCGCGCAACCAGTCTCAGCAGCGTGGTCTTGCCCGAGCCGGAAGCGCCCACCAGCGCGGTCATACTGCCGGGTTCAATTCGCAGGTTCACGCCACGCAGCACGTCTCGAGGACCACCTGGGTGACGAAAACTCACATCGAACAATTCCACTGAAGCATCCCGTGGGGGTTGCGGCGCGCTCGGCGCCTTCAGCGGCGATGCGGCCAGGATCTCGCGCACCGCCTCAAGTTGCATCCCGGCGCCGCGCAACGTCTCGCCATAACCGGCCACCTCCAGCAGCGGGTCAATGAAGCGGCTGACCAGCAACAGCGACACCATCACCGCGATCACCGAGCCTACGTGTAAGGGATTACCCAGGTACGCGTCGAGCCACAATGCGGCGGCGATCAACAAGGCGGCGAACGCCACCTGCACCAGCCACGTATTCAGCAGCACCGAGGTTGCGGACAACAGGATCAGGCGCGCCCCTGTCGCGTGTTGCTGCTCAATCGCCCGTTGCAGGAACACCGAGCTACCGCCGCCACTGAACGCACGCAACACCGACTGCGACTGGGCGAACTCCAGCATGCGCTGGCTGGTGTCAGCCGAGCTGCGTTGGAACGCCCGGTCAGCACGCCGGCCAATCCGTGCGCTGAGCCAGAATGCGGCCCCGAGAATCGGCAACGCCAACAAGGCGATCAGGCCCATTTTCCAGTGCAGCACGAACAGCGCCAGCACCAGCACCAACGGCGTCACCACGCCGCTGAGCACCGGGGTAAACACATGGGCCGGGAGCTGGGCCACGGCCATCATGCCTTGGGTCACCACCTGGTTGAGCCGCGCGGTGTTATCCGGGGTAAACCAGCCGACAGGCAGCCCGGCCACGTGGTCGCCGATCCGCTGACGACCGCCTTGCAGCACCGCCACGCCCACCGCGACGCCGGCCTTTTCAACTTCCCGTCGCGTAGCCCAACACGTCGCCACCGCTGCCAGGAACACCGCCAGCCACAGCGCCGCTTCGGCAAGATCACCGTTGAGCATATCGATCAGCACCGGCACCAGCGCAGCAATGGTCAGCCCGCACAGCGCGCCGTAGAACACCACCTTTCTCACATAGCGATGCAACACCGGCGCGTCGTCGCCCAACAGTTCGATAAAGGTTTTCAGCATGTCGGCAGCGCCTGTTCGCGGGTCTGTTTGTAGCCGCCCGACGCCCACAGGCGCGCGTAGCGGCCTTCCTGTGCGATCAGTCGAGGATGGTTGCCCTGTTCAACGATGCGGCCGTTTTCCAGCACGATGATGTGGTCGGCGTGCATCACGGTGTCGAGGCGATGGGCGATCACCAACAGCGTGCGCCCCTGGGCAAAGCGCGACAGCGCGTCCTGGATCGCCACCTCGTTCCCGGCATCGGCGGCGGCCGTGGGCTCGTCCAGCACCAGCACCGGCGGCGCCAGCAATACCGCGCGGGCGATGCTGATGCGCTGCTGCTCGCCACCGGACAACTGCGCATCCTCGCCGATCACCGAGGCGTAGCCCCGTGGCAAGCCGATGATGCACTCATGGATATTCGCGGCCCGTGCGGCCGCCTCGATTTCCTTGCGGCTGGCGCTGGGCCGGCCGAGGGCGATGTTTTCGGCAACGCTGGCGTGGACCAGGCGTACCTCTTGCAGCACAAACCCGATCAGGCTGTATAGCTGCGAAGTCTCGACCTGCCGCAGGTCGACGCCGCCCAGGGTGATACGCCCCTCGGTCGGGTCGAAAAAGCGCAGCAGCAGGCGCGCCAGGGTCGATTTCCCCGAACCCGAGGCGCCCACAATGGCGGTGACGGTACCAGGCTTGAGGGTGAAGCTGATGTTCGACAGTACCGGGTTCTGTGGGTCGTAGGCGTACCCGAGGTTTTCCACGCGCACCTCGGCGTCCTTGGGCAAGCGTTCGGAACCCGGCTCCGCCTGCGCCAGTACCGGTGTCGCCAGCAGTGCCTGTACACGCTCGGCGGCGCCAACGGCGTTGTTCAGGTCGTGAGTGATGTAACTCAGCAGCATCAGCGGCGCGCAAATACCCGGCGCAACAATGGCGAACGGCAGTACCTCCACGGCGCTGATCCAGCCCAGGCTGACAAACGCCAAGCCGAACGTCAGTACCACCGCGAGCACCGTCACCGGGGCGATCATTGCGTTTGCGTTGGCCATCGTCCCCACCAGTGGCCGGGTGAATTCAACGAAGGCCTCGCTGAAATCATCCACCGCCTTGCGGTAACCGGCGTGGGCCTTGCCGATGGCACCGAAAGCCTTGACCACCGGAATGCCGTTGACGAACTCGACCACCGCGTTATTGACCCGGGTCATGCGCTCGACAAAGGACTGCATCTCGCTGCCGCTGGCGTTCATCGCATGATTGAAGAACAGGAAAAACCCCGGAAACGGCAACAGCGATACCAGCGCCATGCGCCAGTCGACCGTGAACAGGTAGACCGCCGACAGCAGCACGGCCCCGGCGCAACGCCCTACGCTGGTATAGAAGTGCGCAGTCAGGCTGTGCAGGGTGCCAATATCGTCTTGCATCGCCTGCTTGACCTCGCCCGATGCCCGCTCGGTGAACCAGCCCAGCGGCACCTGGCTCAGTCGCTGAGCGATTGCCAGGCGCAGGTGACGAGTGAGGTGGTTGTCGGCCAGGTGCGCGACCGTCTCTGCAACCGTCATCAACAGCAGGCCCACGAACAGGCTCGCCAGGCTGACACTGATGGTCAACCACAGCTCGCCCGATGCCTGGGCCATCGACGGCCCGCCGAGGGCGATCCTGGCGATATGCACGATGCCCCCCAGCGGCACCAACGTCAGCATACTGCCCGCACCGGCCAGCAGTGCCGCAGCGATCAGTCGCCCGCGCACCGGCCGCAACACTTGCGAGACCGCGCCCCGCCCCCTGGGTTTGGCCGCAGCCACATCCTTGTTACTCATGAAGTCTCCCTGACTGAATGAGCCTTTGCTCGCCCTTACCTTATCTTCCGAACGAGCAGCCAAAACCCTCAATCAAATCTCAAGGTTTTATCAGGCAGGGGCACTCACCGTCACCCAATAGCGGGTGCGCTTCACCACTTGTATCGGCAACGCGGCGGCCAGATTGTCCAGGGCCAGGTCGGTGTTTTCCAGGTGCAACACGCCGCTGACCCGCAGCATCGCCACCTCCGGCGCACAGCGCAGTACACCGGGGCGGTAGCGCGCCAGTTCGGTGATCAGCTCGTCCAGCCGGGTGCCATCGGCCATCAACAGCCCCTTGACCCAGGCGATGCTGCGGTCTGTCACTGCAGCAGTCGGTTGCACCTTGTCCCTGGAAACCGTGGCACCCTGCCCCGCATCCACTCGCGCGACTGCGCCCTGCGCAGGCTGCACCTGCACGGCGCCCTCAAGTACTGCCAACTGGCAACTGTCGTCGTACTGTCGCAGGCTGAAGCGCGTGCCCAGCGCCTGAAACAGGCCCTGGTGACTCTGCACCCGAAACGGCCGGGACGAAGGCGCAGTGGTGATGAAGACCTCACCGGCCCGCAGCAGCACCAGGCGTTGGTGGTCGTCGAATTGCACGTCAATCGCCGAGGCGGAGCCCAACACCAGGCGGGTGCCCTCGGGCAATACGACTTCGCGAATTTCGCCAGTGCGGGTGCTACGGCCGGCACTCGCCAGTTGCCAGGCGTCGGTGCGGCGCACGCCGTAGGTGAGGCCGCCGGCTGCGACCAACAGGCCGAGCAGGCGCAGGGTGCTGCGGCGATTGAGGGAATCGGGGGCTTCGGGTTCGGCCAGGCTGTGCTTGGCTACTGCGGCGGGGACGCTGTTGAGTTTTTGCTCGAAGCCCAGCAAGCGTGTCCAGGCCAGCTCGTGATGGGGGTGTTCGGCGCGCCAACGCTGGCAGTTGGCGTGGTCTTCGGCGCTGGCGTCATCGGCCCACAGGCGGGCCATCCAGGCGGTGGCGCGCTCGATGATATCGGGGGCGATTGGCTGTTCGGTCGACATCGCCGATGGGTCAGCCGTGCAGGGTTTGATAGCAAGCCAGCAGGCCGGCGGCGATGTATTTTTCCACCGATGAGACGGAGACTTGCAGCTCGGCGGCGATCTCGCGGTAGCTCAGGCCGTCGAGTTTGCACAGCAACAAGGCCTGGCGTGCCTTGGGTGGCAGGCTGTGCAGGGCGGCGTCGATTTCGATCAAGGCCTCGATGGCCAGGGCGCGGGTTTCTTCATCGGGCGCGCAGGGTTCGGGCAAGAGGCTCAGGGCTTGTAAGTAGGCGGATTCGATCTGGCGACGGCGGTAGAGGTCGATGACCAGGCCGTTGGCGATTTGGGTCAGGTGGCGGCGAGACTCGCCGGTGGGCGGGAGTTGGCCTTTGCGCATGAGTTGCAGGTATACGTCGTGGGCCAGGTCGGCGGCGTCGAATGCGTTGCCCAGCTTGCGCCGCAGTACGGTGCGCAGCCAGCTGTTGTGGTCGACGTATAGGGTTTCAACCTGGCGTTGAAAGGCGAACTGTCCGATGTTCACAAACCTCTCCTTTTACCCAATGGGCCCGGGGGCATTGGGGTTTTGGTAATGGTTGGCAAGACTATCGGCTCTGGGGCGTGGGTGCAATGTGGAGGGGCTGGGTGGGGTGATGTGTGCCTATCCGTTTTTCGGTAACGGCGGCTATTGGGGCGCCTAAGATCAAAAGCAGATCAAGAGCACAGCGGCCTACCGGCCGGCTTGAGTGTTGTAAATCAAAAGCTAAAGCGGGCACGGTCCAAATGTGGGAGCGGGCTTGCTCGCGAAGGTCGTTAACGATGACGTTGGCATTCTGGATGAACGCGGCGCTCTCAGGTTTTTCGCGAGCAAGCCCGCTCCCACATAAAAGCAGCTCTGCTTTCACTCCCCACACGGTGCGTGGGAGCGATTATGGGCCCACTTGATTGATTTTTTGCCGTGCAAGACACACCTTAGAGAATCGTTTTTCTAAAAGGTGACGCCCTCTGTGTCCGACTTTCCCATCGTCAAAACCGAACGCCTGACCCTCAGGGAGCTGACACAGCAGGACGCGGCGGCGTTGTTTGCGATTCATGGCGACGCAGAGGCAATGAAGTGGTTCGGCACCGATCCGCTGACCGAGCCTCACCAAGCGGAGCAATTGATTGAGGTATTTGCCAGTTGGCGTACGTCGCCCAACCCAGGGATTCGCTGGGGGATTGAGGACACAGCCACGGCAGAGCTGATTGGCACCTGTGGATTCTTTAAATGGAATCGTGGGTGGCGAAGCTGTGCGATCAGCTTTGAGATGGCGCAATCGGCACAAGGACGAGGGCTGATGAAGGAGGCGGTTTACGCCGCCGTTCGATGGGCGTTCCAGCACATGGAACTCAACAGGATCGAGGCGCTGGTTCATCCCGACAATGCCCGCTCACTGAACCTGCTTGAAAAAGCCGGCTTCGTGCGTGAAGGAACGCTGAGGCAGGCGGGTTACTGGAACGGGACTCATCAGGACCTGGTTCAGCTATCGCTGCTACGGGCGCAATGCACGTACCTTTAACGAGTGTCGAACGCCTGTTGTTCAACGGTCTGTACCCACACAAATCCTTCGTCTTCACTGGGCGGCTCAAGCATGCTGAACACGCTTTTCAGCGCGTCTTCAGGCACCCTTTTGTCAGCGCTACGACTCGAATTTCGCGCCAATGCCAGCTCCAGCGGAGCGCTCACCAGAATGCCGGCCACCGGGACAGCATATTCCCTCGCGATGGACAGCAGTTCCTCCCGATGACGCCGCGCCGGCAGGGCAGCATCGAAGACGATCGCCCCGCGACCCAATCGATCAAGGTTTTCCGTCACCCAGCGAGACTTGCCAGCGCCCTGCACGCCCATGACCACGTACACATGAGCGCCCGCTGTCGCTTGTGACAGCTCGTGCCTGAAGCGTGCATACGCAAGCTGCCATGCCTGCCGATTTCGTTCGGGCGTGAACTCCCTACCGAACTCGGTTTCCAGATAATCGTCCGGGTTGATCACCAACGGCAGCGCCGCCTCCTGCGTTCCGGTTTTTTGCGCATCCAGATTCATCAGTCTGAATGCCCGCTTGGGGTGTTTGGCGTTATCCGTCATGGAAGTCAACTTGCACCACCTCGATATCAAGGCCACTCATTTTCCGGCCACCTCCCTTTACGGTATCAGGTGCAGGTGCAACTGCGCGATGTGCTCAGGTCCAATGCCGCAGCAGCCGCCTACAATGGTCGCACCCGCCTCGACCCAGGTTCTGGACCAATCCAGGTAAGACTCGGGGCCCAGGTCACTACGAATTTCCAGCAACGTGCTGTTCGCCTTGGCCTCTGTGTTGACGGGAGGAAACGCGTTGGCGTAAACCCCCAGCTCAATGCTTTGGCCAAGGCTTTGAATCACAACCCGGGCCTCGGTGAGTGCCGCTGCCATGACTTCCGGCTGGCTGCAATTGAAGAGCACCGCCTGCGCGCCCAATTGTGCCGCCACACGTACAGCGTCGCCCACCGGCTCGGTGGAGCGCAGCCGCGCCGGGCCATCCACTTCATCAAGTAGCGTGAACGACACCCAAAGTGGCTTGGATTGCGTGCCCAACGCCTCAACGACTGCTCGAACTTCAGCAGTCGAGCTTTGCGTCTCCGCCAGCCATACATCCACATGAGCTTGCAGCCCGGCGATCAGCTCGCGATGGATCGCGACCGAGCGCTGGTGATCAAACAGATCCGGCCGATAGGAACCCAGGGCCGGAGGCAAGGAGCCGGCCACGGCGACTGGCTCGGCACTCCCGGCGGCAGCCTGACACGCCAGGCGCCCTGCCCGCTCTGCCAGCAGACGACCCTGCTCGGCAAAACGTACATCGCCGATATGAAACGGCACCACTGCATAGCTGTTGGTGGTGATGATCCGGGCACCGGCAGCAATGAATGCTCCGTGAGCCTGGAGCACAAAGTCCGGCGCCTCGATCAACGCCAGTGCCGACCATTCAGGCTGGCGAAACGGCGCCCCGATGCGTTTCAACTCCCGGCCCATCCCGCCATCGAGCAGGCGCAAAGCAATCTGGCTCATGGGTTTGTACTCACTTTTTGCGCCGACGGGGCCAACCATTGATCAACCGTGGCCGTGTTCGCCTGGACCCACGCCTTGGCCGCTGCATCTGCCGGCAGTTTCTCTTTTTCGATCTTCAGGATCAGGGTATTCAACTGCGCCGGTTCAATCGAGAAATTACGCAGGAATTCAGCGATTTTTGGCGCACGCTTCTGCAAGGCCGTCGACGCCAGTACGTAGACCTTGGCGTCCGGGAAGGCGCAGGTGATCTGGCTCTTGTTCAGCCAATCCGGGTCGACCGTCGGGCTGATAAATTTCCAGCAACCATCGGCCTTGTACAGCGGGTCATCCTTTTTGTTGTCCTGGGCATAACCGTCGAACGCCGGTTCTTCCAGGCGACGCAGGTCAAAGGCCGAGAAGATCCAGTCCGGGGTGTAGGCGTAAAACACCACGCCGCGTTGGGCCTTGTACGCTGCCGCCAGCTTGGCGTAAGTCACAGAAGCCTCGGTGGACACCGCCTCGAATTTATCGGCGAACCCATAATCCTTGGCCTTGATCTGGCCGATATACGTCGACTCCCAGCCCGCCGGGCCGACCAGTAGCTGTGCCTCGCCACCGCCCAGCGGCTCGAAGAGCTTGGCCACTTCCGGTTTTTTCAGGTCGTAGACCGATTTCACACCGTACTTGTCCTGGATATACCCCGGGATGTAAAACCCCTGCTCGCCGGCATAAGGATGGTCGTTCGGCACCAGTGGACGGGTGCCGCCTGTCACGTATCGGGCCCATGCTGCCGACTGGTTGGGCAACCAGATGTCGGTCAGCACATCCACCGCGCCGTCGCCTTTGGCAGCGGCACTGAACAGCACCGCCACGTCCCCGGCCAGGTACGACACATCACCGTTCAGGCGGCTTTCGATGACTTCTCCAAGAATGTGCTGAATGGCGATTGCGCCCGTCCAGTTTTGCTCGCCAATGACAATCTTGTCCTTGGCGAAAACCGTCGGGGAGAGAATCAGGGAAGCCAACAATGCGGCGGCTCCCAAGCGGCGCGATAAGGGTGTGTTCACGATAAATCTCACTATGGGTTGTGCAGGTGATCTTGCTTGCGCAAGCTCGATTGAATGATTCGATCCGGGATAAGCGCGCACAGCACAATCGCAACACCGGCCAGCATGCCTTCGCCACCCTTGATGTTGCGCAGTGCCGTCATCACGTCATAACCCAGGCCTCCGGCGCCGATCAGCGCAGCGACCACGACCATCGACAGGCTCATGACGATGGTTTGGTTAATGCCCAGCAATAAGGAACGGCGAGCGAGCGGCAACTGGACCTTGATCAGGGTTTGCCAAGGGCTGGCACCATGGGCGACAGCGGCCTCGACGGCATCCTTGGGGACTTCCTGGATGCCCAGCGATGTCAGGCGAATCATCGGCGCCAAGGCAAAAATCACCGTCGCGATCACCGCCGGTGTCTTGCCCACGGAGAAGAACGCCACGGCGGGAATCAGGTACACAAAGGTGGGTAGCGTCTGCATCACATCGAGCAACGGCGTTACTACGCGGCGAAACAGCGGTCGCTTCGCCAGGAGAATGCCGGTGGGCACGCCGATGATCAGCGCGATCAGTACCGACGAGCCCACCAGTGCCAGCGTGGCGATGGTTCTCTCCCAGAAACCGAACAGGCCGATGTACAGCAACGCGGCGCTACTGGTCAGCGCCAGCGCCAGGCCGGCTGAACGCCAGGCCAACAACACCAGCGCCAATGCCGAAACTGACCATGGCAGCCATCCCAGCAGGTTTTCGATGCCCTCGATGACGGTACGGACGGCGACAATCACCCCGACAAATGCGCCTTCGAAGGTCACCTGAGACCAACCGATGAACTGGTCGATACTGTCTGCTGCAAACAGCAAGGCTTGCCGGTTTGCCGGAAACTGGAGCAACGCGCTACGGGTGTCCGGCGTGATGACTCGCCAGACCACCAGCGCCTCACTCGCAAGCAGTACCAACAACGGCAGCCCCCAACTCGATACGTTGCGGCGCACCGGCTGCCGGCTGAGGGAAACAGCCAGGAAACGACTGGCGCCGAGCACCGCCATGCCGGCCAGGACCGCGAGCCACGCGCCGCTGATAATGCCTTTGACCAGGAAGGTCAATGCGGCAAGTTCGGTGGCGAATGCCAGCCAGAACAAGCCGCCCTTGCCACGGGCAGCCAGCGCTGCCGGCCCCAGCAGAAGCGCTTGCCAGCCGCGCAGACCGGGGTTGACGTGTTGCTCACGAGGCTCGGCATCGGGAGCCTGGAGGCGGACGCTGGCAACGCGTTGTACCGGGGAAGGTGTGGGCGTGCAGTCGCGAAAAAAATCGGCGACTTCTGCATCGGCAGGACGTTCAAGCAACTGTGCCGGAGTGCCCAATTGCACCAATTGGCCTTTGCGTAGCACGGCAATACGATCGGCCAGCAGGATGGCTTCCGCCGGGTCGTGGGTGACCAGCAAGGTGCTGATCCCGCGCTCACGTGCCAAGGCCAGGAAATGACGCTGCAAATCGCGGCGGATGGTGGGGTCGAGTGCGCTGAATGGCTCGTCCATCAGCAGGATATCGGGCTGCGTCACCAGCGCCCTGGCCAACCCGACGCGTTGCTGCATGCCTCCGGAAAGCTCATGGGGATAATGTTCTCCCCAACCGTCCAGCCCGACGGCCTTTAACTGCGTAATGGCGGCCGTATGACGAGCCGGCTCGGGTTCCCCGCGCAACTCCAATGGCAACGCGACGTTGTCCAGAACCGTGCGGTGGGGTAACAGGCCGAAATGTTGAAACACCATGCCGATACGGCGCGAGCGCAATGCACGCAAAGCCTTGCTGCTCAGCTCGCTGATGGCCTCGCCTTCAATCAAGACCTCGCCACTGGTGGGCTCGATCAAGCGGTTGATGTGCCGCAGCAACGTCGACTTGCCGCTGCCGGAGGTGCCCATCAGGCAGAGGACTTCTCCGCGGCGTACCTTCAAGTTGATATTGCTGACGGCTGGCAGCGCAGACGCGTCTTTTCGCGCATAAGCCTTGGTGATGTTTCGCAGCTCAAGCACCACATCACCGTCGTTCGCGTGATCGTCTCCGGTCCCTTCAGGGTATCGGGAAGGCTCGACCCAGGCAGTCGCCAACGGGGATTGAATGATTGTCACAGTAGCTCCAGGTAGCCAAACGCAAAAAAAAGCGCTGCGCTTGAAGCGCAACACCTTCCGTGGGCATAAAGCTAAACGATCTTAAAAAGCAGGAATAAATACCTTTTTTGCATTAGCTTAAGCGCTGCGGTTCGGACGTTGTCGGCGGTGGCAACCCACGAAGAAACACGTTTGTGCAGACGAAAAAAAAGGACCTCTTTTCAGAGGTCCTTTTTCAGTTTCTGTCGCGTAACGCCTGACGCCTAGAAGGCTCTACTCTTGAACATCCATGAACTCTTTGGCCCAGCTCACGTAGGTGTCGGGGAAGGTGTAGGTATGGGTCAGTTCGCTGGCGGTCAGGTTTGAGGTGCTGCGGGTGAGGTTGCGCTGCTCGCGGAGGCTGTCGTAGGTGGCCTTGATGGAGGCGAAGTACGCGCCGTGGCCGGCCACCACAATCCGCACACCCAGCTTGGCCAGGCGTTCGTTGTCATTGAGGTTCGGGTTGGCGTAGGTCACCAGCATCAGCGGAACCGTCAGGCCTTCGGCGATCTGCTCAAGGTGGTCGAAGTCACGGATGCCCACCATGCAGATGCCGTCTGCGCCGGCTTCTTGATACGCCTTGGTGCGATGGATGACGTCTTCCACTGGCAGCACGGCGGCGTTGGTCCGCGCGATGATCGAAAGCTGCGGATCGACCCGCGCTTCCAGGGCTGCCTTGACCTTGCCCACGCCCTCTTCCGTGCTGATGAGGTCGGTGGATTTGCGCCCGAACTGCGCGGGCAGCAAGGTATCTTCAATGGTCAGCGCTGAAACGCCCGCACGCTCCAGTTCCTGGACGGTGCGCATCACGTTGAGGGCATTGCCGTAGCCGTGGTCGGCGTCGGCGATCACCGGAAGCTGCGCCACCCGGCCGATGCGGGTGGCCTGCTCGACGAACTCACTCAGGGTAATCAGCGCGAAGTCGGGCGCTGCCAGAACCTGCAGCGACGCCACCGAGCCACCCAGGATGCCGACTTCGAAGCCCAGGTCTGCAGCGATCCTGGCAGACATCGGGTCGAACACCGAGGCGGTGTGAAAGCAGTGCTGGGAGGCCAGCAGCTCGCGAAACGAGCGCCGCAGATCATGGTGGGAAATTTTCGACATGTTCACTCCTCACTGTCGCCGTATACGCGGGAACGACCAGTGCCAATTCAAAAGTGAGGCTAGCGTATCACGCCGGAAAAAGATGGTTGATGACGTTTGAGAAACTTATACATCACGTTTAGCAGCGGCGTTTGATGGCGCTGTGTTCGAGGAATGAGACCACCAGCCCCCACCGGTAAACCGTGCCTTCGCCCTCAAGTGAGCGCCCCCGCAGTCGATACACAGAGGGTACGCATGGCCACACCCGCCTTCAAAACAACACATGCGACGTTCGACGCAACTGTTTTCTCCTTGCCAAAACTATAAATACCCGCAGGTGAAGTCATGAATATCAAGCAGAAGCTGACCTGGGCCTTTGCGGCCATCGCGTGCCTGCCGGTCATCCTGGTGGCCATTCTGGTGGTGCTGAATGTGCGCGAGGGGGCCATGGCCAATTTCCTCGACAGCAGCGGCCGCGAGATCCGTCAGATCGACAACGGCATGAAGCAGTTTTTCGACGGCATCAGCCAAAACGTCGAATACGTGGCCAAGGACCCGCGCGTTGTCGCGGCCAAGGACCTCAAGAGTTATGCCGGCGCCGACGCTGCGCAAATCCCGCTGACGGCGACCAACAAGGACCTTCTGGGGATTTTCGACCAGTTCGCCAAAAGCCATCCCAGCACCGCCTACCTGTCCCTGGGACTGAGCGACGGCGGTTACGCCAGTTGGCCTGACGACACCAAACTGAACAACTACGACCCGCGCGTGCGCCCCTGGTACCAGGCGGCCATCGCTGCGCCAGGCAAAACCGTGCGTACCGGCGCGTACTATTGGGCGCCAGACGATGTGTCGCTGATCGGCACCGTGCACACCGTCGCCGACGACACGGGCAAGATCCTCGGCGTCGTTGGCCTGGACGTGTCGCTCAAGCAGCTCACCGAACTGGTGCGCAACATCAAGCTCGGCGACAGCGGCTACCTGATGCTGGTGGAAGCCAACGGCAACGTGCTGGTAGACCCCAGCGACGCCAAGCACAACTTCAAACCGATGGCCGACCTGGGCGCTAATTATGCCGAGCTGGCCAAGCGCGGCGACGGCGTGACCCAGGTCGACATCGAGGGTGTGACCTACATGGCCAACGTGGTCAGTTCCAAAGACCTGGGCTGGCGTTTTATCGGCCTGATCAAGCGCGACGAAGTGATGGCCGGTGCCACTCGCCTGACTTGGCTGATCGCCGCCATCGCCGCCGCACTGGCCGTGGTGTTCGCGATCGTCGGCGCCAGCTTTGCCAGCGTGATCGTGCGCCCGATTCGCGGGGTGGCCGACGGCCTGCAAGAGATTGCCGAAGGTGAAGGTGACCTCACCCGCCAGCTCAAGGTGCAGGGCAAGGACGAAACCGCCAGCCTGGCGGGCTGGTTCAACCAATTCCTGAGCATGATCGCCCAGTTGGTGCAGCGCATCGGCAATGCCTCTTCCGACCTGCAAGCCGCCGCCGCCGACACCCGCGACGTCGCCCACAACATGAACCAGGCGGCAGGCCGCCAACGTGAAGCCGTGGAGCTGGTCAGCACCGCCTTCAACGAAATGGTGGCTACCGCCAACGAAGTCGCCCGCTCCTGCAGCGCCGCCGCATCGAGTGCCGACGAAGGCTACCGCGATGTGCACGACGGCCAGCAGCATATCGGCGAAGCCACTGGCAGCGTGCTCAAGCTTAGCGAAGACCTGCAGCGCTCCACCCAGACGATGCAGCAACTGGAGCAGGACAGCAAAAACATCAACACCATCCTCGACACTATCCGCTCGATTGCCGAACAGACCAACCTGCTGGCGCTTAACGCCGCCATCGAAGCCGCACGTGCCGGTGACCAGGGCCGCGGGTTCGCTGTGGTCGCCGACGAGGTGCGTGCGCTGGCCCGACGCACCGCCGACTCCACCGGCGAAATCGACAGCCTGCTGGGCAACCTCGCCCGCCGCACTCAGGAAGTCACCCAACAGATGCAGGGCAGCCTGCTGGTGTCCCACACCAGCGTGGAACGCATCCAGCAGGCTCGCGACAGCTTCGACAAGATCCGCGGCTCGGTCGACTCGATTCGCGACCAGAACACCCAGATCGCCACCGCCGCCGAGGAGCAGCACCAGGTGGCCGAAGAGATCAACCGGCACATCGCGCAGATTCATGCCGATGCCCAGTTGGTGGAAGGCTTCGCGCATTCGGCACAAACCGGGTCCGGACGGTTGACGGATATTTCCGGTCAGCTCAAGGGCCTGGTGGGGCGCTTCAAGTTCTAGGCATTTCGCTGAGGGTAATGCCTGAACCGCACACAACACCGGCAAAAAAAAGCGCCACTCAATGAGTGTGGCGCTTTTTCTATTCCCTGTTCGACGTCAAGACCCAGGCGTAGCTTGAACCTCTACCCCACCCAACTGATCGCGGTCTTTGGAATTACTTCGGATTCATCGAGCTTGGAAGCGAACATGCTCACAGCCTCGACCGCGTCGCTGGTGCCGTTGCGAATCTGCAAAATCACCGAACCGGCTTGATCGGCCAGCGTAACGCCGCGCTGCGCACCTTCCTGGGTGGCATTCATGCTGACGACCGCGTCCCGTGTCTCGGCGAGAATCTTGCTGATCATCTCGGCGATTTCCGCCGTGGAGCGGCTGGTGCGCCCCGCCAGTTGCCTCACCTCGTCGGCGACCACGGCAAACCCTCGCCCTTGATCCCCTGCCCGGGCGGCCTCGATGGCGGCATTGAGCGCCAGCAGGTTGGTCTGGTCGGCAATCCCGCGAATGGTATTGACGATCGCGGTGATCTGCTCGGAGCGATCGCCCAGTTGCCCCACCAGTCGCGCAGACGCCCCGATGTTTTCGGCAATGCGGCGCATCTCACTGGCGGTCTCTTGAATGACCTGGGTGCCCTGCTCGGCAAACTTCTCGGTCTCGGCAGAAATATGGTAAGCCCGGGAAGCGCCGCGGGAGTCGGCCTCGAATTTCTCGACCCGCTCGGTGATGTCACTGGCGAACTTGACGATCTTGGTCAACTTGCCGTCGGCGTCATACACCGGGTTATAGCTTGCCTCCAGCCACACGACGCGGCCGTGCTTGCCCAGGCGTTTAAATTGCCCGCTGAAAAACTCGCCCGCATTCAGGCGACGCCAGAAGTCGGTGTACTCATTGCTGTTAACCAGCCCGGGTTCGCAAAACAGGCGGTGATGCTTACCCTTGAGTTCCGCCAGCCCATAACCCATGACATTCAGAAAGTTTTCGTTGGCGACCAGTACATTGCCGCTCAGATCGAACTCGATCACCGCCATGGCCCGGTCCAGCGCTACGAGCTTGCTGCGGGTGGCGGCCTCCTGTGCCACTTTGTCGGTGACGACAAGCGCGTACTTGACGATCTTCAGCACCTGGCCACGTTCGTCCAGTACCGGGTTGTAACTGGCCTCCAGCCAGACAGTCTGCCCGTCTTTATTGACCCTCTGAAAGGTGCCGGAAACGAATTTTCCGGCCCGAAGTGCGGCCCAGAATTCACCGTACGCCGCGCTGTTCGTCAATGCAGGCAAGCAAAAGTCCCGATGTGACTTTGCACTCAATTCATCCGGGCGGTATCCCAACGCCTGCAAGAAGTTATCGTTGGCGCGAAGCACCTTGCCGTTCAAGTCGAACTCGACCACGGCCATCGAGCGCTCAAGCGCAGCCACCAATCCTTTGTACCCTGCAACATCGGCCGTCCTGGCCGCCAGTTCTGTTTTCAACGTTTTATTGAACATGACGTACCCCTTCAGAGCAATGGACTCTAAAGGCGCTATCGGCTGTCCGGTACGGAACTAAACACAGCCCGGCAGCCTTTTTATTTGACGTCAATTTAGTGCGCTTTGCCGGGTGCCACCCGAGCCTGCGCGACGCTCACACCGCCAATGTTAAAATATGTTATTTGAAAAAATTACTTCACATAATCTGATCACTGGTGGATTATCAGCCCAACACGTATCACCCCCTGACCACAAAACAGGAACCCCCATGAATAATAAGAACGTAGGCGTTATTGGACTTGGCGCGATGGGCCTGGGCATTGCCCGCTCGTTGCTGCGCAACGGTTTCAATGTGCATGCCTGTGACGTGCGTGAAGCCGTCACACAACAGTTCGCCAGCGAAGGCGGCGTAGCCTGCAGCTCACCGGCACAGATGGCGGGTGAATGCGATGTGATCATCACCGTGGTGGTGAATGCCGAACAGACCGAGACCGTCCTGTTTGGTGAGCACTCGGCGGCCGCCGCATTGCGCCCGGGAAGCCTGGTGATTGGCTGTGCCACGGTGGCGCCGACCTATGCGGTGGAGCTGGGCCAGCGCCTGGCAGAAGCCGGGTTGTTGTACCTGGACGCGCCGATCTCCGGCGGCGCCGCCAAGGCCGCGGCCGGCGAAATGACCATGATGACTTCCGGCCCGTCCGAAGCCTATGCCAAGGCGGATGCGGTGCTCGCGGGCATGGCCGGCAAGGTCTATCGACTGGGGGACGTGCATGGCCTGGGCTCCAAGGTCAAGATCATCAATCAGTTGCTGGCGGGCGTGCACATTGCCGCCTCCGCCGAAGCGATGGCGCTGGGGCTGCGCGAAGGGGTCGACGCCGATGCCTTGTACGAGGTGATCACCCACAGCGCCGGCAATTCCTGGATGTTCGAGAACCGCGTACCGCACATTCTCAAGGCCGATTACACGCCATTGTCCGCCGTGGATATTTTCGTCAAGGACCTGGGCCTGGTGCTGGATACCGCACGGGCCAGCAAGTTTCCGCTGCCGCTGTCGGCCACCGCGCACCAGATGTTCATGCAGGCCTCCAGCGCCGGTTTCGGGCGTGAGGACGATTCGGCGGTGATCAAGATTTTCCCTGGCATCGAACTGCCGACCGCCAAGCCTGACTCCGTATAAGGACCGCTCCATGAACCTACCTGCCGCACGCCCTTTGCTGGGCTGCATTGCCGACGATTTCACCGGAGCCACTGACCTCGCCAATATGCTGGTGCGCGGCGGAATGCGTACGGTGCAGAGCATTGGCATTCCGAGCGACGAAGTCGCGGCCGGGCTGGACGCAGACGCCATCGTCATTGCCCTGAAGTCTCGCACCCTGCCCGTTGCCGAAGCCATCGCCGACTCCCTGGCCGCCCTGGAATGGCTGCGCGCACAGGGTTGCGAGCAGATTTTCTTCAAGTACTGCTCCACGTTCGACTCGACGTCCGCCGGCAATATCGGCCAGGTCAGCGAAGCGCTGCTCAAGGCGCTGGGCAGTGACTTCACCCTCGCCTGCCCGGCGTTTCCGGAGAACGGCCGGACGATCTTCCGTGGCCATTTGTTCGTGCAAGACCAGTTACTCAATGAGTCGGGCATGCAGCACCATCCGCTGACCCCCATGACCGATGCCAACCTGGTCCGTGTGCTGCAATCGCAAACCTCATACAAGGTTGGGCTGCTGCGCTACGACAGCATCGCCCAGGGCGTTGCGCAGGTTCGCGAGACAATCGCCGAACTGCGCGCCCAAGGTGTTGGCATGGCGGTTGCCGATGCGCTGTCCGACCAGGACCTTTATACCCTTGGCTCCGCCTGCGCCGACTTGCCACTGTTGACGGGTGGTTCGGGCCTGGCCCTGGGGCTTCCGGAAAACTTCCGCCGTGCCGGCAAGCTGCGCGACTTCGATCCGGCGTCGCTGCCGACGGTGGAAGGCGGCGAAGTGGTGTTAGCCGGCAGCGCGTCGATCGCCACCAACGGCCAGGTTGCCGCCTGGATCGAGGCCGGGCGGCCAGCGCTGCGCATCGACCCGCTGGCCCTGGCGGCCGGTGAACCGGTGGTGGCAAACGCCGTGGCTTTTGCACGCAACCAGCCACACACCGTCTTGATCTACGCCACCAGTACTCCGGACGAAGTCAAGGCGGCCCAGCAGCAACTGGGGGTCGAGCATGCGGGCGAGCTGGTGGAGAACGCCTTGGGCGCCATCGCCCAGGCCCTTCGCGACAGCGGCGTACGGCGCTTCGTTGTCGCAGGCGGTGAAACCTCCGGTGCGGTAGTCAAGGCTCTCGGCGTACAGCTGTTGCAGATTGGCGCGCAGATCGACCCCGGGGTGCCGGCCACCGTGAGCAACACCGCCGAGCCGCTGGCGCTGGCCCTCAAGTCCGGCAACTTCGGCGGCCGGGACTTTTTCGACAAGGCCCTGAAGCAATTGGCCGGAGGTGCGCAATGAGCCGCGAGAACGCACTGCGCGAGGAGATTTGCACGGTTGGGCACAGCCTTTATCAGCGCGGGTTTACCGTGGGCAGCGCCGGCAACATCAGCGCCCGGCTCGATGATGGCTGGCTGATCACCCCCACCGACGCCTGCCTTGGGCGCCTGGACCCGACAGCCATTGCCAAAGTCGATCTGGCGGGCAAATGGGTGTCGGGCGACAAGCCGTCGAAGACCCTGGCCCTGCATCGCCAGGTCTACGATCGCAACCCTGGCGTGGGTGGCGTGGTGCATACCCATTCCACCCACCTGGTGGCCCTGACCCTGGCCGGGGTGTGGAGCCAGGACGACATCCTGCCGCCGCTGACGCCGTATCAGGTGATGAAAGTTGGCCATATCCCATTGATCAACTATCAACGCCCTGGCGCACCCAATGTCGCCGAACAAGTGGCGCAACTGGCCAACCGCGTACGGGGTGTGATGCTCGAACGCCTGGGGCCGGTGGTCTGGGAAAGCTCCGTGTCCAAGGCCAGTTATGCCCTGGAAGAACTCGAAGAAACCGCACGGCTTTGGCTGATGAGCAACCCGCGCCCGGCGCCACTGGACCAGGCCGCACTGGACGAACTGCGGGAGACGTTCGGCGCCCAGTGGTAGGTCTCCGGTTTTATCCGCAACGCCTCTGATGCACGTCTTCGCGACGAGGCAGCCACGCTGTCGCGAGCACGTGCCTGAACAATAAAAACAACAGGACATTCCAGCATGATCAAGCCCTACTGCAGTGTTGACCCTTACAGCGGCACTCACCTTTTGCACGCTCAATGCGCAGGGTGGATGCTATGAGCCCGCTTATTCTGATGGCAACCGCCGGCCTTGGGATCGCGCTGCTGCTGTTTCTGGTGCTCAAGTACAAGTTCCAGCCGTTTGTGGCGCTGATGCTGGTGAGCATCCTGGTGGCGTTGGTCGCCGGGGTGAAACCGGCCGACCTGGTCGCCACCATCGAAGGCGGGATGGGCAAGACCCTCGGCCATATCGCAATTATCATCGCCCTGGGCGCCATGATCGGTCGCATCATCGAGTTGTCCGGTGGCGCCGAGGCGCTCGCGAAAACCCTGATCGAACGCTTCGGTAACCGACGCACGCCACTGGCGTTGACGGTGGCCGGCTTCATCATCGGTGTGCCGGTGTTCTTCGAAGTCGGGGTGATCATCCTGATGCCGCTGGCCTATGGCGTTGCCCGCCGTGCGCGCAAACCGCTGCTGATGTTTGCCTTGCCGATGTGCGCGGCGCTGCTCACGGTGCACGCCTTCCTGCCTCCGCATCCAGGTGCCGTGGCGGCCGCCAGCCAACTGGGCGCCGACCTGGGGCGGGTGCTGATGTTCGGGCTGCCGCTCACGGCGTTCCTGTGCTACGTCGGCTACCGCGTGGCCGGAGGCATGACCCGCCGCTTCTATCCGATGTCCGATGATATCCGTGCCGAAGTCTACGGCCCCCACGTGACCAACGATGACCTGCGCGCCTGGCATAACGGCAACGCCCAGAACGTCGAACAGGGTGCGGGCGCCATCGCGCATAGGGGTCTCGAAGAATCCACCAGCAGTCTCGTTGCCAAGCTGCCGCCCGCTCCGGCACCGGGTTTCGGGCTGATCGTCAGCCTGATCCTGTTGCCCATCATCTTGATTCTGCTGGGCACCCTGGCGACGTCGCTGCTGCCCATCGAGTCGACGTTGCGGGCGATCATGACGGTCCTCGGCGCTCCGTTGGTGGCATTGCTGCTCGACACCTTGCTGTGTGCCTGGCTGTTGGGTTCCCGTCGCGGCTGGAGCCGTACCCAGGTGTCCGATGTGATCGGCTCGGCATTGCCCGGCGTGGCCATGGTGATCCTGATCGCCGGTGCCGGCGGCGTGTTCGGCAAGGTGCTGGTGGACACC
Source organism: Pseudomonas sp. LBUM1641 (assembly GCF_059716235.1). Classification (NCBI taxonomy): domain Bacteria; kingdom Pseudomonadati; phylum Pseudomonadota; class Gammaproteobacteria; order Pseudomonadales; family Pseudomonadaceae; genus Pseudomonas; species Pseudomonas sp. LBUM1641. The sequence continues at coordinate 2,743,567 of NZ_CP166815.1, read as the reverse complement.
GGGATCGGTGCGGTGGTCTCCGACTTGCTGCGCACCACCGGGCTGCCGGTGCTGGCGCTGGGCTTCTTGCTGACCATGCTGCTGCGCGCGGTGCAGGGTTCGACCACCGTGGCGCTGGTGACGACAGCGGGTATCATCAGCCCGTTGATTGCCACGCTCAACCTGACGCCCAACCATATGGCCCTGCTGTGCCTGGCCATGGGCGGTGGCGGGCTGGCGATGTCGCACATCAACGATGCCGGCTACTGGATTTTCACTAAACTGGCCGGCCTTAATGTGGCCGACGGCCTGCGCACCTGGACGGTGATCACCACCCTCCTGGGTACCCTGGGTTTCCTTGTCACCCTGTTGATCTGGCCTTTTGTCTGAAGGAGTTCACATGCCTCGCTTTGCTGCCAACCTGAGCATGCTCTACCCCGAACGTCCGTTCCTGGAGCGCTTCGCCGCTGCTGCCGCCGACGGATTCGAAGCGGTGGAGTATCTGTTTCCCTATGAGTACGGCCCGCAGGAACTCCAGCAACGCCTGACCGACAACGGCCTGGTGCAAGCCCTGTTCAACGCGCCGCCAGGTGACTGGGCGGCGGGCGAGCGCGGCATCGCGACCTTACCGGGTCGCGAGGACGAATTTCGCGACGGTTTCGACCGGGCGCTGGAGTACGCCGCCGTGCTGGGCAATACCCGCATCCATGTGATGGCCGGCTTGCTGCCGTCGCAAAGCGACCGAGCGCGGCACCATGGCGTGTACCTGGAAAACCTTGCCTACGCTGCCGCCCAAGCGGCGCAGGCCGGCGTTACAGTGCTGCTGGAACCGATCAACACCCGAGACATGCCGGGTTTTTTCCTCAACCGCCAGGATCAGGCACAGGCCATCTGCAAGGAGGTCGGCGCCCGCAACCTGAAGGTCCAGTTCGACTGCTATCACTGCCAGATCGTCGAGGGCGACCTGGCCGTGAAGCTGCGCCGCGACATGGGCGGCATTGGCCATATCCAGATTGCCGGCGTGCCTGACCGCCATGAGCCGGACCTCGGAGAGCTGAATTACCCTTACCTGTTCGAGCTGATCGATGAACTGGGGTATGACGGCTGGATAGGCTGCGAATACCGACCACGGGGCGACACCTCGGCCGGCCTGCAATGGTTGCGGAACTGGAAGGCACGCTAAACAACGCTACCCTGCCCTGCGCAGCGCTCGCAGCAGACCGAAAAGACCCGTCAGGCAGGCGTGAGGTCGGACGGCAACATCAGTTCGACCCCTTGCTTGCGTATGCCGTCCGCCGCGGCGGGCGCCAGCGCGGCATCGCTGATGACGATATCGAACTGCTCCAGCCCGGCGATCTTGTACATGCTGAAGGTGCCGTACTTGGAACTGCTGGCCACCAGCACCACTTGCGACGCCGACTGCATGGCCACCTGCTTGACCTCCACCTTCAACGCCGAAGGAGTGGTTATCCCGCGTCGCAGGTCCCAGGAACTGGTGGAGATAAAGGCGATGTCGGTGACCACCTGGCGCAGGGTGGCAACTGCAAGCCCGCCGACACACGAATGGTTGGAGTGATCCAGCTGCCCGCCCGTATGAATCACCGTCACTTGCGGGGCATCCATCAGCGCCTGTACCACGCCGAAATCGTTGGTCACCACCGTCATGCCGGCGAGTGCCTTGATGTAAGGCACGATCTCCAGCGTACTGGTGCCTGCGTCCAGGTAAACCGTCATGTCCGCACGCAGCAAGCGCGCGGCAAGCCTGGCCATGGCCTGTTTCTGCGGCAACTCCACCACGGCCTTGAGCTGATGGCTCGGCTCGCTGTGAAGCTGGCTGGCAATGCGCACCCCACCGGTGACCGAATACGCCCGGCCTTCCTGCTCCAGCAACGCAATGTCGCGCCGCACGGTCATGTGGGAGCAGTCGAACATCTCCATCAACTGATGAACACTCAGCACTTGATGCTTGCGCAATTGACGCAGTATCAGCTCACGGCGCTGATCAGGAATCATCGGTGCGCCGCTCTCGGCGGTGATGTCCTTCTGGCTTGGCATTCGAGGCTCCAACGGGTACGGCGGACGGGGTTCGGGTGAACCCCATAGTAGCGAATCCATCGCCGCCCGTGCGAGCCCGACAAAAAAAGCCGAGTTCAAGATGACTGACCGCTAAACGACCTGCTGGCGAACGAAGCACGTACGCAGGCAAAGAATGGGCAAAGCCTGACGGCACCATGGCCCGCCCCAACGGTCTTTGGTTTATGAGAGCCGGAAAAATCCATGGAGACACCTGTGAACATCAAAGACCACCCCGAGGACTACCAGGAACTCAAGCGGGCCGTCGGCTTGCTCGAGGCACCCTCCTTGACCGCCAGGCTGTCCGGCATGATCGGCTCACCCATCGAAAGTGCGGTGAAGGCATTGCCGGCAGTGGTTTCAAAAAGGATCAATGGCGCCGTGGCGGCGGCGCTGCACTCCTCCGCCGGCGCGGCGCTGAAGAGCCTGGAGAACAGCCCGAAAAAGCCGGCCTCCACCCGGCTGCACAAAGCCTTCGCGGCGACTTCGGGCGCTATCGGCGGAGCCTTCGGTTTTGCGGCGCTGTTCGTCGAACTGCCGATCTCCACCACCATCATGATGCGCGCGGTCGCCGATGTGGCGCGCAGCGAAGGTTTTGACCTGGGGGACTTTGCGACCAAGCAGGCGTGTATTGAGGTGTTTGCCATGGGCGGCAACAGCCAGGCCGACGATGCGACGGAGACGGGTTACTACATGACCCGCAGCTTCACCACCCAAGCCATGCAACAACTGTCGAAGGAACTGGCGGGAATCGCCGCCAAGCAGGGTTCCAAGGCCATCAGCACCTTGTCCCCGGGGCAAGCCGGCAAATGGCTGGCGATCCTGATCGATAAGGTCGCGACCCAGTTTGGCTTTACCATTTCCAGCAAGTTCGCGGCGCAGGCCGTTCCCGTGATGGGCGCCTTTACCGGGGCGACCATCAATACGCTGTTCACCCACTTCTATCAGGACATGGCGCGGGGGCACTTCATCGTCAAACGACTTGAAGATAAATATGGGTTTGAGGCGGTCAAGGATGAGTACATGGCCATCAAGGCAGCCCCGCGGGTGAGCTAGACGCAGGGAAATGCCTGACGCCACGATGCCCTGGGAGCAGGTTTGCCGGGAGAGGCCGCCCGGATGCATACGTTTGCGCTATCTGGTGAATAGAAAAAACAACATCATAATGATGGCACTGTCTGATACTTTGTTGTACGAACTTAGCCACTCCGAGGATTGTCATGGGCGAAGGCGCTCCTATTCCGCCGAATGAAGTTGAACGGCTAAAAGAGGTCGCGAAATTTTGTCCACCCGACAGCGACTACGATGATGTCTTTGAAAAAATCGTCGAGATGGCGTCTGCCTACTTCAACGCCCCCATCGCACTGATTTCAATTGTCGATAAACACCGGCAATGGTTCAAAGCACGTGTGGGACTGACAGAAACGCAGACACCGCGAGAAGTTTCTTTTTGCGCCTACTCTACGCTGGACAATTCCCTGCTGGAGGTGTTGGACGCAACGCTGGATGCCCGTTTCAAACACAACCCCCTGGTAACAGGGCCGCCGCATATTCGTTATTACGCGGGCGCGCCGTTGACCACGGAGGATGGTTTTACACTGGGAAGTCTCTGCATCATTGACACCGTCTCCCGCCCCCCCATGAACGAGCGTGACAGCGCGATGCTCAACGGCTTCGCCGAGTTGGTGATGATGCGCATACAGGGCATGCGGTCTCGCAACTTTATAGACCAACCCACGGGGCTGTTTAATCGACTCAGGCTTGAAGAGGATATACGTCAAGCGCTGAAGCTAAAGAAACCGTGCCGTGTGTATGCAGTTGACATTATCTCGCCAAAGTTCCTCAACGATATTGTAAAGGCCCTGGGATATAGCTTTGCGGGAGACCTGGTCCTGGCGATCAAATCTCGCCTGCAAAAACTCTTACCCGCACGGTGCCTGCTTTACAAAATAAGCCCGACCCGATTTGGCTTCCTCCTTGAGGGGGAACAAGCCACCGAGCACATCTGCGCAAGTATTCTGACGGACTTCAAAAAACCGGTTGAATGCCACGGCATCCCCGTACTCATGCAAGTGGGGATTGGCGTCCTGCCTATTCATGGCGCAGGGCAGCAAGACTGGCTGCGCCTGCTGGTCAGCGCGGCGGATGAGGCGCGTGACCGCTAGCTGGGATGGTCTCTCTACAAACCCCATTTTGATGCCGCTCAACAACGCGCTTTCATGTTGTTGAGTTCGTTGCCGGAGGCGGTCAGCTCCGACCAACAGTTCAGCCTGGTGTATCAGCCCAAAATCAAACTGCCTTCCGGAAGCTGTCATTCGGTGGAGGCATTGTTACGGTGGACCCATCCGTTGCTTGGCCCCATCAGCCCTGCTGAATTCATACCCTTGGCTGAAAAAACCGCCCTGATACCCTCCGTTGGATTATGGGTGCTCAACGCAATCATCCGGCAAACGGTTGTTTGGAAAGCGCAAGGTCTGCGTCTGCGGATAGCGATGAATATCACTGTCAGCGATCTGGAGAGTTCCGAGTTCGTAGACGCGATGATTCATGAAATTCAAACATACGGCCTGGATCCGACCAGCTTTGAACTTGAGTTTACCGAAAGCATGCTGATGACCAACCCTGAAGAAGTCATTCGGCAGCTGGAACGGGTTCGTAAGTTTGGCGTAGAGGTTGCCGTGGATGATTTCGGCACGGGCTACAGTAACTGGGCGTATTTGAAGGAACTACCGGCCACTAGCGTCAAGCTTGATCAATCACTGATCAGCGGACTGGGCACCAATCAAAATGACAAGCAACTGGTTAAAACCCTGATAGGCCTGGCGAAGGGGCTCGGCTACCGCGTCGTTGCCGAAGGCGTAGAAAATGAGGAAATCCTGGATCTTTTAATACAGTGGGGGTGTTCCGAAGCGCAGGGCTACCTTATAGCAAAGCCTATGAGCGCAGCGGATCTGGAAGCCTGGATAGGAGTGTGCTCTGGCGCCCCTTCATTAGACGGTACCCAAAACCCTACTTAAACGTAATGGATCGCTCTGGATTTCAGTAGTTTTGCGCAGAAACGAAAAAAGACGCCGAAGCGTCTATTCCATAAATCGCAGGCAAAAAAAAGCCACTCGTTAGAGTGGCTTTTTCTTTGTGTTTGGAGCGGGAAACGAGACTCGAACTCGCGACCCCGACCTTGGCAAGGTCGTGCTCTACCAACTGAGCTATTCCCGCGTCTTGGTGATGCGCATTCTATAGAATCCTCATCACCCGTCAACCCCTTGATTCAAAAAAGTTTTATTTCTTTTCAACCTCGGTGCGCAGATGCGGCCACGCGGCACGCAAATATTGCAGCATGGACCACAAGGTCAGGCCTGCTGCGATCAGCAGCAAGGCGTAGCCGAGCAATACCCAGAAGGAGAAGTCCGACGGGTTGGCCAGCAGGATCACCAGGGCAAGCATCTGCGCCGCGGTTTTCCATTTGCCCATGTTGGACACGGCCACATGGGCACGGGCGCCGATTTCGGCCATCCACTCCCGCAGGGCGGAGACTACGATCTCGCGACCGATGATCACTGCCGCCGGCAAGGTCAGCCAGAGGTTGCCGTGTTCCTGCACCAGCAGCACCAGGGCGACCGCTACCATCAGCTTGTCGGCCACCGGGTCCAGGAACGCGCCAAACGGCGTGCTCTGCTCCAGGCGGCGGGCCAGGTAGCCGTCAAGCCAGTCGGTGGCAGCCGCAAAGGCGAAGACCGAACTGGATGCCATGTAGCTCCATTCGTACGGCAGGTAAAACAGCAAAATGAAAATCGGAATGAGCAGGACGCGTAGTACGGTGATCAGATTAGGGATATTCATCGGCACAACTGGCTACGAGGTGAGAAGGCATTCTACTCGCTGTGCAGATTTGCATAAATCAACTCTGCGAGCTTTTTACTGATACCGGGAGCTTTGGCTATTTCTTCGATGCTGGCACGGGACAGCTCCTGCAAGCCACCAAAATGTTTTAACAAGTCCCGCCGCCGCGTTGGCCCGACCCCCGCCACCCCTTCCAGGGTTGAGGTACGCCGGGTTTTGCCACGTCGGGCGCGGTGGCCGGTGATGGCGAAACGGTGGGCTTCGTCGCGGATCTGCTGGATAAGATGCAGCGCCGGGGAATCACCCTTCAAAGTGAACTCATGGGCGGCATCATTCAAGTACAAGGTTTCAAAACCGGCCTTGCGGGTGGCCCCCTTGGCCACGCCGAGCAGGATCAGGTCGGGCACCGCCAGTTCGTTGAGCACGTCGCGGGCCATGGACAGCTGGCCCTTGCCACCGTCCACCAGCAGGATGTCCGGCAGCTTGCCCTCGCCGTCCTTCAGTTTGCTGAAGCGGCGAGTCAGGGCCTGGTGCATGGCGGCATAGTCATCGCCCGGGGTGACGCCTTCGATGTTGTAGCGCCGGTAGTCGGACTTGATCGGCCCTTCCGGCCCGAACACCACGCAGGAAGCCACGGTGGCTTCGCCGCTGGAATGGCTGATGTCGTAGCACTCGAGGCGCTGGGGCGGCTCGTCAAGGTTGAGGACTTCGGCCAAAGCGTCAAACCGTGCGGCGACGTGCTGGCGGTTGGCCAAGCGTGCACCCAGGGCCTGTTCGGCGTTGGTCACGGCCAGTTGCTGCCAGCGGGCACGGGTGCCGCGCACGCGGTGGCTGATATCCAGCTCGCGGCCGCGCAGTCCGTGAATCGCCTCGATCAGTGCCGGGAAGTCCTCGTGCACCACGTTGACGATCAGCTCACTCGGCAGGTCGCGCTCAGGGCTGCTGACGTAGTACTGGCCAAGGAACGCCGCCATGACTTCGGCGACCTCCTCTTCTATACCGGTCTGGGGGAAGAAGTTTTTGCTGCCCAGTACCCGGCCGCCACGCACGCTGATCAAGTGCACGCAGGCGCCGCCCGGGTTGACGAAGGCCGCAATGACGTCAACGTCGCCGGTGCCGCCTTCCATGCTCTGCTGGTCCTGCACGCGGCGCAGCAGGGAGATCTGGTCGCGCAGTTCGGCGGCACGCTCGAAATCCAGGGTGCTCGCCGCTTGCTCCATGGCGCCGGACAGTTCATCGGCCAGGGCGTTGCTGCGGCCTTCGAGGAACATCACCGAGTGACGTACGTCCTCGGCGTATTCCGCAGGCTCGACAAGACCCACGCACGGCGCCTTGCAGCGCTTGATCTGGTACTGCAGGCACGGGCGGTTACGGTTCTTGTAGAAACTGTCTTCGCACTGGCGCACGAAAAACGCCTTTTGCAGCAGGCTCAGGCTTTCGCGAATGGCGCCGGCGCTGGGATAAGGCCCGAAATACTTGCCCTTCTGCTTCTTGGCACCGCGATGGATGCTCAGGCGCGGAAAGTCGCCGTCCGAGAGAAACACGTACGGGTAGGACTTATCGTCACGCAGCAGGATGTTGTAAGGCGGCCGCCATTCCTTGATCAGCGTCTGCTCAAGCAGCAGCGCCTCGGTTTCATTGGCGGTGATGGTGGTTTCCACCTGGGCGATACGCGCCACCAGTGCCGCCGTCTTGGTTGCCAGGCCGGTCTTGCGGAAGTAACTCGCCAGGCGGCTCTTCAGGTTCTTGGCTTTACCGACGTAGAGCAGGCGCGCTTCGCTGTCGAACATGCGATACACGCCGGGACGGCCACTGCAGGTTGCAAGGAACGCACTCGGATCGAATTGGACCTTTATTTCAGGAGCTGTCATTTCAGGCGCTGGCATCTACCATGCCGTGGCGGACCGCCAGCAAGGTCAATTCAACATCGCTGCTGATGGAGAGCTTCTCGAAAATCCGATAACGGTAGGTGTTCACGGTTTTCGGCGACAGGCACAGCTTGTCGGAGATCGACTGGACTTTTTGACAGCCGACAATCATCAAGGCGATCTGGATTTCCCGCTCCGACAACGCATCGAACGGCGAGTCGCTGGTAGGCTGGAACGACTTGATCGCCAACTGCTGGGCAATCTGCGGGCTGATGTAGCGTTGGCCGGCAAACACCAGGCGAATGGCCTGGACCATTTCCGCCAAGCCCGCGCCTTTTGTCAGATAGCCGGCAGCGCCCGCTTGTAGCAGCCGTGTAGGAAAAGGATCTTCCTCACACACGGTAACTACCACGACTTTGATATCCGGATGGCTGCGCAACAACTTTGTAGTGGCGCCAAGTCCGCCGATCCCGGGCATCTTGACGTCCATCAAAACCACGTCGGGCTTCAACTCCCGGGCCTTGATCAGGGACTCCTCCCCTGACTCGGCCTGGCCGACTACTTGCAGGCCATCGATGTCAGCCAGCATTCGTGTAATGCCTGTACGAACGAGATCATGGTCATCGACTACTAGCACCCTAATCAAGCAGACACCTCGCGATATGGTCTTATAGGTTGCTGAACACCTTAGCAAAAAACCACGGCGCAGACCTAGCTGCAAGCGTCATATATATAGAGTTTCAATGCACAACGGGCCGCCGCCGAATGGCGGGCGGCTCAATTTCCTGGGTAAAAAGGTCAGGAATCCGGGGCGGATGAGCGGTTTTTTCCATTAGTTGAGAGTGAATGCTCGGCCAGGGTTGAAGTCAGGCGATGGATTGCATCCTGGTCTTCCTTGAACATCGCACGGTAGTTGCCCAGCACTTTCTCTTCGACTTGGCTCAGATTTTCGAGTTGGGTCGGCGTCGGAGTACCGGTCAACACGTACAGGATATCGACACCTCTTTCTGCCACGCGGGACAAGTAATCAGCCTTGGGCGCGCGTCCGCCATTTTCGTATTTACCCTGTGCGTTAGCCTCTACACCTCCTATTTCACCAAAAGTTTTCTGCGACAGGCCAAGTCGCTCTCTTTCTTGCCTTAACCGGAATCCGATTCCACTCATTTGGATGTATGATCCTATTTGACACACCCCTAGAGGTGACACACTCATCTCGTTTTACACAAACTTGAACGGTTTTGAACTATGCCCGGTATTCGCACTGCTGCACAAGCCAAGGCTTGGCTGGAACATCAAGGTAAGTCTGTTCAAGCGTTCGCCCGGGAAAATGGCGTGGACCCGGCAACCACTTATCAAGTGCTCGCTGGGCGCAAAAAGGGACGACGGGGAGAAGCCCACAAGGTGGCAGTCCTGTTGGGCATGAAGGACGGGATCATTCTGGCTGAGGACGAAACCGTGAGGCAAGATCAGGAAGTCACCTCTTGAAGTCAGTATGCGCTTATTAAAACCAAGTGCCTGTTTTCCTCAAATTGACAGTACTCACCCCTGATCACGTCCGGCAATTGCGCTCCATGCGCCAGAAGCTATCCTCCGCGCCAACGATTTCCAGGCCCTTGCGTTGATAGAGCCTTCGCGCCGGGTTGGTCTTGAAAACGGTCAACCGTAAAAGACCCAGCCCTTCCGCGCGCGCCTTGTGCACCATCTGCTCGATAACCCAGCCGCCCGCTCCTTGATGACGAAACGCCTCAAGGATGTGCAGTTCGCGGATATACAGTGCCTTCGGGTCACGACTAAGGCTGATGAAACCCAGCACCTCGTTATCGCGACAGATCAGCCAGTTTTCCCGACCCGCCCAGGCGGTATCGAACCCGGCATCGGACCACGACAAGTCGTATTGGCGATAATAGTTGCCCATGGCCTGATGGGTCAGGGTTCGGGCGAATGCCAAGTGTTGGCTGGTTGCGGCCTGTAGTTGAAACGCCATGTGCCTGCGCTCCCTAAATCGCCACCTGTTCCCCGGACCACTGGCCAGCGGTGCTGCGACGTGCAATCACCAGCGAATCGCCCACACCCGGGGCGGCTGCGATCAAGCCGCCGTCAGCGCCCCAAATGGCGCTACGTCCGGCGCAGGTCCAGCCACCGGTTGGGCCGCCGTGGTTGGCCATCAGTACCAGCATGTGGTGCTCGGCGGCGTAGCCCTGAAGCAACATAGTATCGGGAGCGTAGCCGCCCTCGCTGATCAGCACACCCGCAGCGTAGATATTCGCCCCGGACTCGGCTGCCTGCCGTGGATGGCTGGCGTGGGAGAAGTCTGCGCATACCGCCAGGGCAACCCGGTCGTCACCCCATTCAAGGGCGGCCCCGCCCTGCCCCGCAGCAAAGGCCGCTTCTTCACCGGGATGCAAATGCTGCTTGGTATAGACCGCAACCGAGCCATCCGGCCCCAGTACCAGCGCGCCGATCAACACCTCACTGGCGGCCCCCAGGCGAATCGGCACGCCCACCACGGCGGTGATGCGCAACTCACGGGCCATCTCCCGCAGCGGCGTCAATACTTCATCGTCAGGCGCAATCGCCAATCCGGTGGCCAACGCTGGTTCATACCCCGTCAGGGACAGTTCCGGAAACACCAGCAATTGCACACCATGCTCTGCCGCCGTGCGCATAAATGCCAAGTGACGCGCGATATTTCCGGGCACGTCGCCGGCAATGGAGATGGATTGGGCAGCAGCAATCGTCAAGGCAGTCATGGTCGCATCCAGGCAATCATCGTGAAGTCCGTGCAGCATATCGACACTGGGGTCATAGCCGTAAGTACCCACACTCAATAGAAATTACTGATTGAATCCACCCGCTCGCCTCAGTTAAGCTCCCCCCATCATTTGGAGACACACCATGTTGCAACTCACCCACATTCAGGTTTGCCCTGCTGCCAGCGCCCAGCGCTCGGTCGTGGCTGCCCGTGTGAGCGGTTTGAGCGCACTGGTCAGCTTTTATTTTGGGTATTGGTTTAGCCACTGGCGCGCCTGATACCTGAAATCGGCGCCCACTACTCAAGGGGTCGCCTACCAGAGAAATCTAACCCCCGGTCGGCTCCCCGACCGGGGGTTTTGTTTTTTCAGCCCTTCATTATTTTTGCCACACACCGAACACTTAAAGGACTCACGACATGAACTACGCCACCTATTACCGCTACGACACCTCCACCGCCTGGCGATTTAGCAAGCTCCGTTCGGGACAGCCTGCCGCCTCCGATCGGTCACCTATTGGTGGCAAGCCAACACACGTAGCCAATACGGCCAATTGTCGAACACCCCAGTAGGGCAGAGCGCGCGGGAACAGCCCGCCGCTTGCCCAGGAAGCCCGAATATGAACGCCTCGATCGCCGCTCTGCCTGTTTCTACCCTGTCCTGCGCCAATGAAGCGCTGACCCAGCGTTTGCCCAGTTCCCTGGAGCTCAAGCACCAACTGCCCCTGAGCCCGTTCCTCAACGAACAGATCCACGCCCATCGCCAAGCCGTGCGCGCCATTCTCAAGGGCGAAGACTCACGCCTGCTGGTGATCGTCGGCCCGTGCTCGATCCACGACCCGGAATCGGCCATGGAATATGCGCGCAACCTGAAAAAACTGGCCCATGAAGTCAGTGACCAGATGCTGCTGGTGATCCGTGCCTACGTCGAAAAACCCCGCACCACCATCGGTTGGAAAGGCCTGGCCTACGACCCACGCCTGGATGGCAGCGACGACATGGCCGCGGGCCTGACCCTGTCCCGGGAACTGATGCGTGAAATGCTGCGCCTGGGCCTGCCGGTGGCCACCGAGCTGCTGCAACCGATGGCTGCCGGCTACTTCGATGACCTGCTGAGCTGGGTTGCCATTGGCGCGCGCACCACCGAATCGCAGATCCACCGCGAAATGGCCAGCGGCCTCGGCATGCCCGTGGGCTTCAAGAACGGCACCGACGGCGGCGTCGCCATCGCCTGTGACGCCATGCGTTCCGCCGCTCACCCGCACCGCCACTTCGGGGTCGACAGCCAAGGCCATCCGGCGATCATCCAGACCCCGGGCAACCCCGATACCCATCTGGTATTGCGCGGCGGCCACCGTGGGCCGAACTACGATCGCCAAAGCGTGGCCCAGGTGCATGCCGACTTGGCCAAGAGCAAAGTCGCACCGCGGATCATGGTCGACTGCAGCCACGCCAACAGCGGCAAAGACCCGCTGCGCCAACCGGCGGTGTTCAACGACGTGCTGGAGCAACGCTTGCAGGGCGACACGTCGCTGATCGGCATGATGATCGAAAGCCACCTGTTCGAAGGCTGCCAGCCGTTGAGCCCGTCGATGAAGTACGGCGTTTCGATCACCGACGGCTGCCTGGGCTGGGACGGCACGGAGCAGTTGCTGCGCAGCGCTGCCGAGCGGCTGCGGGCACACAATCGCGCCTGACAATGAAGATCAAATGTGGGAGCGGGCTTGCTCGCGAATGCGGTGGTTCAGCCAGCATATGCATCAACTGGCACACCGCTTTCGCGAGCAAGCCCGCTCCCACACTGGATCTTCACTTACTTGACTAAAGTGGGTACAGCGCCTCATCAAACTGCTCGAGCTTGGGAAACACCAACGGCTGGTCATCCGCCAGCCCTTCCAGCCGCTGCCGGTAACTGTGCAGGAAAGCCTGCCGAGCCTCGGCGCTGATATACGGCACATGCCACGCCACAAACGGCTCGAGCACTTCAAACCCGACATACGCCAGCGTGCCACGCAGAATCGGCCGCAGCATGTCCTCCAACGGCCCATGAATCGCCCCTTCGCCAAACATATGCTCACGCCCGCCAAGGGTCACCGTGACCAGCGCTTTCTTGCCCGCGAGCCCGCCCTGATCGTAAAACCGCTTGCCGCCGTAACACACGCCCGACACCAGCACCCGGTCAATCCAGCCCTTGAGCATCGCGGGCGCCGAGAACCAGAAGATCGGGAAGTTGAGGATCAGCAGATCGGCCCACAGCAGCTTGTCCAACTCCTGCTGGATATCCGCCGCGATGGACTGGCTTTTCACCCCCAGTCGCTGCTCCAGGGCATACACCAGATACTCGGGGTTTTCCCGCGAGGTGAAGTCCGAAGCACTCGCCACCGGGTTCCAGTTCATCGCGTAAAGATCGCTGACCTGCACCTCATGCCCCTGCGCTTGCAGGGTAGCGATCGCCTGGTCACGCAAAGCCGCGGTAAACGACTGCGGCTCGGGATGGGCATGGACAATCAACACCTTCATAAAAAATCCTCAAGAAGTAAGCGCGGCCCGTTCGGCCAGCAAATGGTCGAGCCAGTCGGGGTCCATTTCCGGCTCCGATGAAAACAGCAGGCCGGTGTAGTCCTGATAGGGCGGGGTGAAGATCGTGCTGCGGCTGCCTTGGTCCACCACCCTGCCCCGCTGCATCACCACCACTTCGTCGGCGATGGCGCGTACCGTGGCCACGTCGTGGGTGATGAACAGGTAGGCCACGCCCACCTGCTGCTGGATACGATTGAGCAGCTTCAGCACGCCCTCCGCCACCAACTGATCCAGGGCGGAGGTCACTTCGTCGCAGATGATCAGTTGTGGGTCAGCCGCCAGGGCGCGGGCGATGCAGATTCGCTGCTTCTGGCCGCCGGATAGTTCACGGGGCTGACGTTCCATGAATATGGCCGGGTCCAGCTCGATCATCTCCAGCAACTCGGCGACCCGGGCGCGCATGGCCTTGCCCTTAAGGCCGAGGTAGAAGGTCAGCGGCCGGCCGATGATGTCGACGATGCGCTGGCGTGGGTTCAGCGCAGTATCGGGAATCTGGTAGATCATCTGGATCCGCCGCAACTGTTCCTTGCTGCGACGACGAAAGTCCGCCGGCAACGCTTCACCGTCATACAGCACCTGCCCCGCCGTAGCCGGCAGCAACCCGGTAATCACGCGTGCGGTGGAGCTTTTGCCGCTGCCGGACTCGCCGATCACCGCCAGCGTCTGGCCGCGATACAGGCTCATCGACACGTCGTGCAGCACCGGTTGATGCCCGTAGCTGGCGCACACCTGGCGCACTTCCAGCAACGGCACCTGCTGCTGCGGACAGGCCTTGGGTTCGGTGCGAAAGCTGCGCACCGCCCACAGGGATTTGGTGTAGTCCTGCTGCGGTGCGCTGAGCATGGTGCGGGTCTCGGCCTCCTCCACCAGCTTGCCGTGGCGCAGCACCATGATGCGGTCGGCCATCTGTGCGACCACCGCCAGGTCGTGGCTGATATACAGCGCGGCGCTGCCGAAGGTTTTGATCGCATCGCGAATCGCCGCCAGCACTTCGATCTGGGTGGTGACGTCGAGGGCAGTGGTAGGTTCGTCGAAGATGATCAGGTCCGGGTGGCTGGCCATCGCCATGGCGGTCATCACCCGTTGCAGTTGCCCACCGGAGACCTGATGGGGGTAACGCTGGCCAATGGTTTCCGGATTGGGCAGGCGCAGCACGCGGTACAACTCCACCGCCTCGCGTTCAGCCTGGGCGCGGCTGATGCCGCCGTTGATCACGGCGGCTTCCACATGCTGGTCAATCAGCCGATGAGCCGGGTTGAACGACGCGGCAGCGCTTTGCGCAACGTAGGCAATGCGCAGGCCTCGCAGCTTGCGCAGCGCCTCGGGCTTGGCCTGCAACAGCTGAATGCCGTCAAAGCACACCGAGCCACCGGTGATACGGCAACCGTCGCGGGCAAATCCCATCGCCGCCAGGCCCAACGTTGATTTACCCGCGCCAGACTCACCAATCAACCCCAGCACCTCGCCCCGTTGCAACGTCAGGTCGATGCCCTTGATCAGTGGATGCCAGGCGTCTTCGTAATGCCCTTCAATCTGCAGGTTGCGGATTTCCAGCAATGGCTTGTCCATCCTCAACACTCCTTCAGGCCGCTGGATTTATGCAGCATCCAGTCGACGACAAAATTCACGCTGACGGTGATCAACGCAACTGCCAGGGCCGGCAGCAACGGGCTGATGTCGCCGAAGGTAATCAGCACCGCGTTGTCGCGGACCATGCTGCCCCAATCGGCGGTGGGCGGTTGAATGCCCAGGCCAAGGAACGACAGCGCGCTGATAAACAAAAACACGAAGCAAAAGCGCAGGCCGAATTCGGCAATCAACGGAGCAGCAGCGTTGGGTAGCACTTCGCGGGTGACCAGCCACCAGAGCCCTTCCCCGCGCAGTCGCGCGGCTTCGACAAAATCCTGCACCACCACGGTCATCGCCACGGCCCGGGACAGGCGAAACACCCGGGTCGAGTCCAGCAGTGCAATCACCAATACCAGCGAGGTGGCATTGGTGCCGACGACGCTAAGAATCAGCAAGGCGAAGATCAGCTGCGGGATCGCCATCAGGATGTCCACCAGTCGCGACAAACCCTGATCCACCCAGCCGCCCTTGATCGCCGCAATCAGGCCGCTCAAGCCACCCAGCAAAAACGCCAGCACCGTCGTCAGGAACGCGATGCCCAGGGTATTGCGCGCGCCATATACCAGGCGGCTGAACATATCCCGCCCGAGGTTATCGGTGCCCAGCAGGAACTGACCGCTCCAGGGCGCAAACCCGTCGCCCACCACCTGGGTTTCGCCATAGGGCGCGAGCACCGGTGCAAACAACGCCACCAGCACGTACAGCACGATAATCAGCAGGCCGAACTTCGCGCTCAATGGCGCCCTGGCCAGTTGTGTGAGAAGGCTCATGGTCTACCCCTTGGGATGCATCAGGCGTGGGTTGCTGGCGATGGACAGCACATCGGCGCCGGTGTTGAGCAGGATGTAGGTGGCGGCGAAGATCAGGCTGCACGCCTGCACCACCGGGATATCGCGCTTGGACACCGAGTCCACCAGCAACTGGCCCAAACCCGGGTAGACAAACACCACTTCGACCACCACCACGCCCACCACCAGGTAAGCGAGGTTGAGTGCGATCACATTGACGATCGGCGCCAAGGCATTGGGCAAGGCGTGGCGCCAGATAATCCGCGACTGGCTGATGCCCTTGAGCCGGGCCATTTCGATATACGGGCTGGCCAGCAGGTTGATCAGCGAGGCGCGGGTCATGCGCATCATCTGCGCGATCACCACCAGGCTCAGGGTGACCACCGGCAGCACCGAGCGTTCGAGGATGGTGCCGAATGACGCGTCCGGCGCCAGGTTGGACAGGCTGGGAAACCAGCCGAGCTTGACCGAAAACACCAGGATCAACAGATAGGCGACGAAAAACTCGGGGAACGACACCGCGCTCAGGGCCGAGGTGTTGAGCAGGCGGTCGAACCAGCTGTTGCGGTACAGCGCGGCGAGCATGCCCAGCACCAACGCCAGGGGCACCGAAACCAGCGCGGCGAGTGCCGCCAGGCGCAAGGTGTTGCCCAGGCGTGCGCCGATCAGTTCGGCGATGGGCCGCTGGTTGGCCAGGGAGGCGCCGAGGTCGCCGTGCAGCAGGCGCAGCAGCCATTGCACGAACCGGCTCAGGGGCGGCAGGTCGAGGCCCAGTTGGGCGCGAAACGCGGCGATGGTTTCCGGCGTGGCGGACTGGCCAAGCATGGCCTGGGCGATATCGCCGGGAAGCATGCCCACGGCCAGGAAGATGATCACCGAGACGGCGAACAAAGACAGCAGGCCGAGAGCCAGGCGTTGGAGCACCAGTTTGAATAGGCTATTCATGTTCGGTTCTCATGAGTTGGCATGCGCTCGAAGGCGACACAGGACCAATGTGGGAGCGGGCTTGCTCGCGAAAGCGGTGGATCAGTCTGCATCTGTGTTGACTGACACACCGTATTCGCGAGCAAGCCCGCTCCCACATTTGATTTGTGGCGTTTCTGAAATCTTCACGCCTGCCACCACCGCTCGATCAGCCGCAACCCATCCAGTTCCCCATACGGCGCCGTCAGCGGTCCATGGCTGACACGGTTCGAGCGTGCTGCCACAGAGCTGGCGAACAACGGCACAATCGCCCCGCCATCGTCCCGGCACAGGCTCTGCATTTCGTTGTACATCTCCTGGCGCACGGGCGCGTTCATCTCGCCCCGCGCCGCGTTGAGCAGTTGATTGAAGCGCGGGTTATCCCAATGGGTTTCGTTCCACGCCGCGCCCTTGGCGTAGCCGATGCTGAACATGCGGTCGGCGGTCAGGCTGCTGTACCAGAACGAGGTGGTGAATGGCTGTTTCATCCAGATGTTGGAGAAGTACCCATCCGCCGGCTCGCGCACCACGTCGATATCAATCCCGGCCTGGCGCGCCTGTTCCTTGAACAGCACCGAGGCGTCCACTGCGCCGGTGTAGGCGGCATCGGAAGCTTGCAGGCGCACCTTGAGCGACTCGACACCGGCCTTGCGCAGGTAGAAGCGCGACTTGTCCGGGTCGTAGGTACGCTGCTCCAGCGCCGCGTTGATAAAGCGGCTGCCGGGCTGGATCGGATGGTCGTTGCCCACCAGGCCATAGCCATGCAGCACCGAGGCCAGCAGGGTTTCGCGGTTGATTGCATGCTTCATCGCCATGCGAATGTCGTTGTTCTTGAACTCGTTGCTGTCGCATAACATCGGGAAGGTGTAGTGCTGGGCGCCCTTGGTTTCTTCGATGACCAGCGTGGGATTGCGCTTGAGCAAGGCCACGGTTTTCAGGTCGACCTTGTTGATCACATCCACTTGCCCGGTGACCAACGCGTTGACTCGCGCCGCGCCGTCGGCAATCGCCAACAGCTCGGCGCTGGCGAAGTGGGCCCGGCCCGGTTTCCAGTAATCAGGGTTGCGCTCCAGGTCCATGCGCACGCCGGGCTCGAAGCTTTTCAGGCGATAACCGCTGGTGCCGATCCCGGCCTGCCAGTCGGCGGCACCGTCCTTGGCGGGCATGATCACCAGGTGGTAATCGGCGACCACATAGGCGAAATCGGCATTGCCCGAGTGCAGTTCGAACACTACCGCGTCATGGCCCTTGG
The DNA here is from genome assembly GCF_059716235.1 of Pseudomonas sp. LBUM1641. NCBI lineage: Bacteria > Pseudomonadati > Pseudomonadota > Gammaproteobacteria > Pseudomonadales > Pseudomonadaceae > Pseudomonas > Pseudomonas sp. LBUM1641. The sequence continues at coordinate 2,725,846 of NZ_CP166815.1, read as the reverse complement.
CGCTGACGCTGGCCACATCACCGAGCACCGTCTTGGCCGCCGAGGTGGATTTAGCGTCCAGGTGGTGGTTGATCGAGGCCACCACGTCTTCAGCGGTAAGGCCTTTGCCGTTATGGAAGGTCACGCCTTGGCGCAGTTTGAAAGTCCAGATGCGTGCGTCGGGCGTCGACTCGAAACTTTCGGCCAGTTCGGGGATGGCGGAGCCGTCCACCGCGATTTCGGTGAGGGTGTTGTACACCGCCGAAAAGCCGACGAAGGTGAAGGTGTCGACCCAGGAACCCGGGTTGCGGGAGTCGGTGGTGCTGCCGCCGGCCAGCCCCATGCGCAGCACACCGCCGGGCTTGGGCGTGGCCTCTTCGGCAAAGGCCTGCAGCGGCAGGCCCATGGAAAACGCACCGGCCACGGCACCGGCTACAGCGCTGTATTTGAGGAAATCCCGTCGGTGCATCGCTTGAGTCATTTTGTTGTTGTTTTCGCTCATGGTGTTGCTCCTCTAAAGGTTCACACAGGCATGCTTCAACTCGATCAAGGTCACGCCGTTGCGCTTGAAACCGTTACGCAAATCCGTCTGCAGCTCATCCAGGTTCTGTGGCTCGCTGACCGTGCAGCCGAACGCCCGCGCCAGCGCGGCGAAGTCCGGGTTGCGCGGCAGTACGCCGATGGGTTCGATGTCCAGGTTCAGCATGTCGTCGCGAATTTGCCCGAGGGCGTCGTTGTTCCACAGCAACACCACCAGCGGGCTGTCCAGCTCTTCCACCGCCGTGGCCAGTTCCTGGGCGGTGTAGAGAAAGCCACCGTCGCCCACCAGCACCAGGCCAGGCCGTTCAGGCGCGCCGAACTTGGCGCCGATACCGGCCGGCAGGCCATAGCCCAAAGTGCCGTAGCCGGTGGGATGCAGCCAACTGCGGGTGGTATTGCTGGGGAAGGCGTAGTTACCGGTGTAGGCCAGTTGGGTCATGTCACTGCTGATGAAAGCATTGGCGGGCAGCTCGGCGGCGACGCGGTCGAGAATCGCCTGATGAATCCGTTGCAACGGACCATGGCCGCTGCTGACTGCCTGGCGTAACGTCGCGACCGCAACAGTGGCGGCATCCGCGTTGCGCGGCGTGGCTGGCAAGCGCCCCAGCAAAGCCAGCGTCGTTTGCCGGGCGTCACCGTGCAACGCGACGGCGCAAGGATAGAAATCGTTGAACTTACGCGGGTCAATATCCACTCGCAGCAGCTCGCCGTTAATCGGCAGGCGCTCACGCCAAAAATCCGTATCGGCCATTTCGGTGCCGATGGCCAACACCACGTCCGCCTCATCGATCAGCTGCCAGCCGGGTTCGACGCACAAGGTCGAACCGGCATTCAGCGGATGCGCCACTGGCAACAAGCCCTTGCCGGCAACACTGCTGAAAAACGGCGCCGCCAGTTGTGTGCTCAAGCGCTGCAACGCATCGGCCGCCAACAGTGCGCCGCCACCGGCAATGATCATCGGCCGCTTGGCCGCAGCCAGTTTCGCCACGGCCTGATCGAGGCTTTCAGCCGATGGCAGACCTCGCCCGGGACGGAGCACCACGTCATTGCTCCAGTCGCGCTTGATCGGCGCCGATAGCACATCCAGCGGCACCGAAATATGCACCGGCCGTGGTCGCTCACTGTCGAACACCGCGTAGGCCCGCGCGATCAACTCCGGCAAATCCTCGGCACTCAACGCCACTGCCGAAAACGCGGTGATAGGCGCGGTCATCGCGCGCTGGTCCTGAGTTTCATGCAGGCAGCCCCAGCCCTTACCGAGGCTGGCGGTGTGGTTGACGCTGGAAATCACCAGCAGCGGAATCGAGTCGGCATACGCCTGGCCGATCGCCGTGGCGGCGTTGGTCACCCCCGGCCCGGTGATGATGAAACACACGCCTGGCTTGCCGCTGACCCGCGCATAACCGTCGGCCATAAAGCCGGCGCCCTGCTCGTGGCGCGTCAGTACGTGGCGAATGCCACTGCCGGGCAAGCCGCGATACAGCTCCAGCGTGTGCACGCCGGGAATCCCGAACACCGTGTCGACGCCATAGTTGGCCAGCAATCGCACCAGAGCCTGGCCGCCCGTCAAGGTTTTGCTTTGCATCGTCATCTCCTTCACACCTGGGCGAGACGGATCAATGCATCGACCGCCGTGGCGCCCCGGGCATTGACCAGCAATGGGTTTACATCGAGTTCCAGCAACTGTCCGGCGTTGGCGCAGGCGTAGTCGGCCACCGCACGAATCGCTGCGACCAGCGCCTCCATGTCAGCCACTTCCCGCCCGCGAAAGCCTTGCAGCAATGCCGCGCTGCGCAGGCTGAGCAAGGCATTGCGGATCGCGTCGTCGGTGGTCGGCAGCAGCAGGCTGCGACTGTCCTTGAGCAACTCCACGAGGATTCCACCGGCGCCAATCACCAGCGCCAGGCCGAAATCGTTTTCGCGCTTGATGCCCACAATCAACTCGGCCAACGGCGGCGTGGCCATGGATTCCAACAGCAGGTGATCGAACGGTACATCCGGCGCATAGGCAGCAATCTGCTCACGCATATGGGCCAGGGCCGCAGTCAAGGCGAAGCCGTCCCGCAGGTTGAGCGCCACGGCGCCGGCTTCGGTTTTATGCGGGAGGTCGGCACTGACGGCCTTGAGTACCAGCGGGTAGCCCAGCACTTTGGCATCGGCAATGGCCCGCGCTGGCGTACTCAAGACGCCGGCCGGCGTGGTCAGGCCGAAAGCACGCAAAGCCTGCTTGGAATCCCACTCGTTAAGCGACTGTCCGAGTGCTTCCAGCGCTTGCGGGCACAGCGGCACCAGTAACGATTCACCACGGGCCAGCAGCGCCCGGCGATTGTTTTGGTAGTCGGCAATCCGGCCCCAGGCAGCCAGCGCATCTTCCACGCCTTGCAACGCGGCAACACCTTGAGCATGCAGACGCTCGCGAGCGTGAGCCGGCAACAATTCGGGGAATGCCGAGGTCACAAACCCGGTCTTGCCATGGCGAGTCAGCGCACTGCAAAACAGCTCCAGCAGCAGGTCGCATTCCTTGCGCTCACCGGTAAATTCCGCCGGGTAGTCGAGCACCAGCATCGCCGCATCCGCTTCGGTGCGCAGTGCCGTATCGAGCATGGTATTGAGGGCTTCGCTGTCGCCCCAGATGGCCGTGGTGAAATCCAGCGGGTTGACCAGGTTGGCGTAGCTCGGCAGTACCTGCGCGAGTTCCGAACGCTGGCCTTCATCGAGTTTGGGCAGGCTTAAATCGTTGCGCTCGGCGTAGTCGGCAATCAACCCGGCATCGCCACCGGAACAGGCCAGGGCGATCAGGCTGTTGCCCGCCGGCAAGTTACCGCAGGCCGCGGCTTTCAGGGTCTCGACAAAACTCACCGGGCCGCTGACCCGGATCACGCCCAGGCGCGCAAACAGGCTGTCGTACAGCGCATCAGAACCCGACAACGAACTGGTATGACTCAAGGCCAACTCGGCACCGATCTGCGACACGCCGGTTTTCAGGGCGATGATCGGAATGCCTTTTTCCAGCGCCTTATGGGCCGCACGGGCAAACCCCGGCACATTCTTCAAGCCTTCCAGGTGCAAGCCGATGGCCGTGACACGAGGCTCGTCGAGCAGCACATCCATCAACTCGGCAACCCCCAATTGCGCCTGGTTGCCCACCGACGCCATATAGGCCACCGGCAGCGAACGGTCGCTCATGGACAGGTTGTAGGCGAAGTTGCCGCTCTGGGTCAGCACCGCAACGCCCTTCTCTACCGGCTTGCCGCCATGGGCCACCGGCCATAACGCCGAGCTGTGCAGGTAATCCAGCAGGCCATAGCAATTGGGGCCCAGCAGCGCCATCTCGCCGGCCGCCTTGAGCAGTTGTTGCTGCAAGGCCAGGCCCTCGGCGCCGGTTTCGGCAAACCCGGAGGCGTAGCAGATGGCGCCACCTGTGCCGATGGCCGCCAGTTCGGCAACGCAGGTCAGGGTCAGCTCGCGGTTGGTGGCGATAAACACTGCGTCCGGGCCGCATGGCAGATCCGCTACGCGGCGTACGCAGGGAATACCGTCGAGGCTGTCATGCTGCGGGTTGACCAGCCACATCTGGCCGGCAAAACCACCCTCGGCACAGCGCTTGAGGGCGCGGGCCATGCTGCGCCCACCGACGAATGCCAGGTGACGGGGCGCCAGCAGGCGCTTGAGATTGTCGCGAATAGCCTGGGACATAAGCGTTCTCCGACCCGATCAGCGCAACAGCGGCCGCAACAGCTCGCGGGCAATAATATGGCGCTGGATTTCCGAAGTGCCTTCCCAGATCCGTTCGATCCGCGCGTTGCGCCAGATGCGCTCCACCGGCCCTTCGTCCATCAAGCCCATGCCGCCGTAAATCTGCACGGCCTCGTCAGCGACCTTGCCCAGCACCTCGCTGGCAAACAGCTTGGCCATGCCGGCCTCGCCGTCAGTCATGGTGCCCTGGTCCATTTTCCAGGCGGTGTTCAGCGTCAGCAGTTCGGCCGCGCGAATTTGCGTGGCCATGTCGGCGAGCTTGAACGAGATGCCTTGATAGGTGCCGATGGGCTGGCCGAACTGTTTGCGGTCGGCCGCCCATTGCAGCGACACATCCAGCGCTCGCTGGGCCTGGCCGACGCAGTTGGCGGCCACCATCACGCGGCCTGCGGTCAGCCAGGCGTTGGCGACCTCCCAGCCTTTGCCGACTTCGCCGAGGACTTTTGAGGCCGGCACGCGGCAGTCGTCGAAGAACATTTCATAGGTGTGGTAGCCGCGGTTGCTGACGCACTTGGGGCCTCGGCGAATGGTCATGCCCGGCGTGCCACGGTCCACCAGGAACGAAGTTACGGCGTTGCGCTGGCGGCCGTTGTGTTCGTAGGTGTCGGTGACGGCAAACACGATCGCAAAATCCGCGTGGCCAGCGTGGCTGATGAAGTGCTTGCTGCCGTTGAGCACAAAGTCATCGCCGCTGCGCACGGCGCGGGTCTTGATGGCATTGGCGTCGGAACCGGCGCCTGGTTCGGTCAAGGCAAAACAGTCGATCTTCTTGCCCTGCACGCACGGCAACAGGTACTCGCCAATCTGCGCGCCAGTACAGGCCATGAGGATTTTCGAGGGCCGGGCGACAAACACATGCAGCGCCCAGGAGACTTTCGACAACTCACGCTCGATCAACGCCTGGGACAGGTAATCCAGGCCGCCACCGCCGACCTCTTCCGGCATGTTGAAGGCATAGAACCCGGCGGCAATCGCCTTGTCCCGGATCTGCGCGGCGAGCTCTGGCGAGACTTCATCGGCGCGGTCCACCGCCTCCTCGTGAGGCAACAATTCCTTGGCAACAAAACTGCGTACCGCGTCCACCAACATGTCTTGTTCTTGGCTGGGCTGGAAATTCATGGCGCTACCTGTCGATCGTTCGAGGGGTGTTTTGAGGAGGAATCAGTTGCCGGAGAAATTCGGGGGACGCTTTTCCATCGAGGCGCGCAGGGCTTCAGCACCGTCGGCGCTGCGGCCGCACAGCAAACCCGCGGCGAGTTCGGCCTGGAGCTGCTCGGGCAGGCTGCGCCCGGCGCCTTCACGGATCAGGGTTTTGGTCTGGGCGAAGGCGAAGGTCGGACCGTTGGCCAGGCGTGTGGCCAGGTCGGTGACGTGGGCGTGCAGTTGTTCATCGGCGACCACTTCGCCCACCAGGCCGGCGGCCAGGGCGCGGTCGGCACTCCACAATTCGTCGAGGAATAGCAGGCGCTTGGCCTGTTCGCTGCCGATCAGGCGCGGCAGATGCCAGCTGGCACCGGCGTCCGGCGAGTAGGCCATGCTGGTGTAGCCGGCCTTGAAACGTGCCGATTGCGCGGCTACACGCAGGTCGCAGCACAGGGTCAGGTCCATGCCGGCGCCGACCGCCGTGCCGTTGATGGCAGCGAGGGTAGGTTTGTCGAGGGTGTGCAGGCGGGTCATCAGGGCGTGGGCGGTTTCGGTCCAGCCGTAGGTTTCGAGGGCGCCACGGGCTTCGGCGTCGGCCCATTCGACGAGGTCGGCGCCGGCACAGAAGCTGCGACCAGTGCCGGTCAACACCACCATGCGCACAGCCGGGTCGCTGTTGAAACCGTCCAGCAATGCATGCAGGTGCTTGAGGGTCGGGATGTCCAGGGCGTTGCGCTGGGCGACGCGATTGAGGGTGATCCAGGCAACGCCTGCTTGCACTTGAGTGAGCACGGACGGATCTGTAGTCATGGAATCCTCGAATTATTTTAATTGGCTTGAGGGGTGCGACATGGGGCGATACTAAACGAGTGTTCAGTAAGGAGGCAATCGGGTAACTGCAAATATTTTTCGAGGGGAAAATGCCGGCCCGGACATGGCGTCCAGGCGGCGCGGAATCGTCAGTTCAGGGTTTGAGCTGGAAGCGCTTGCGGCCGCCGGACTGCAAGCCATCGACCCAGGCTTCGCAGATCTGGATGCCCTGCTCCGGGGTGAAGGTACCGGGATTGAGCCCCGATTCCAGCCACAAACCGTCGAGCAAGGCGCTCAAGGCGATGGCTGCCAGGTCGGCGTCGAACTGCTTCCAACCCTCCTCCTCGGCCATGTCCACCAAGGCCGAACGCATGATGGTGCGGTACTCGCCATAGGAATGTTCGTGGGCCTGGTTGATCGCCGGGGCCGTCTTGACCGCACCCCAGAACACCAGCCAGGCATCCAGCAGTTTCGGGTCCAGCAACTCGGGCGAGAACGAGCCGCGAAAGAACGCCGACAGGCGCTCCCGCGGGCTGGGCGGCGCCTTGGCCATGGCATCGCGCAGCAGATCCATGACCTGCCCGGTGATCGACCGATAAGCCTCGGCCACCAGTTCATCCTTGCCCGAGTAGTGATGACTGATCAGCCCCACCGACACCCCGGCCTCGGCGCTGATCTTGCGAATCGAGGCCCCCTGGAAACCGTGGCGCTTGAGGCACACCAGCGTCGCCTGGACCAGATTGGCCTTGCGCAACTCCGGCTCCATACGGGAGAAACGGGATTCCTGGGTCATGAGGCGGTGTCCTTGGGTAGAGTCGGCTGGACGACTCTACCTCACTCCCGGAAACCCGGCGACACCCGATCCAGCAACCGCAGCAAAGCCGCCCACGCCAGTTGCATGGCGTCCAGGTCTGCCAGTTCGCCCTCTTCCAATGACCGGCCAGGCTCATTGAACTGCCGCTCGGTGTATTCACACACATCTGCAGGCGGCAGGATCAGCTTGCCGCACGCCTGGGCGGCAAGCTGGATATCACAGGCCTTCTCCAGGTAGTACATGCGCAGGAAGGCCTGGCTGACCGTCTCCCCCACCGTCAACAAACCATGGTTGCGCAACATCAACACCGGTTTGTCGCCTAGGTCGCGCACCAGTCGTTGTTGCTCGTCCATGTCCAGCGCCACGCCTTCGTAGTCGTGGTAGGCAACCTTGCCGTAGAACTCCATGGAAATCTGGTTCACCGGCAACAGCCCGCATTCCAGCGCCGCCACCGCACACCCGGCGCGGGTGTGCGTGTGCAGCACGCACTGGGCGTCTTCGCGGGCGCCGTGAATCGCGCTGTGAATCACGAACCCCGCCGGGTTGACGCCATGGGCCGACGCCTCGACCGCACGTCCGTCCAGGCCGATTTTCACCAGGCTGGACGCGGTGATCTCCTCGAACATCAGCCCATAGGGGTTGATCAAAAAGTGGTGTTCAGGCCCGGGAATGCGCACCGAGATATGGGTGAAGATCAGGTCGCTCATGCGAAAGTGCGCGATCAGCCGGTAGCAGGCGGCAAGCTCTTCACGCAGCTGTCGTTCGGTGGCCCCAGTCATTTTTTATTCTCCAGGCGGGTGGGTGATGTGGCTGACGCTAATCCAGTCCCCAGTAAAAAAACAAGTTGATTTTTTACTGGGGCTGACCTCCTATAGAAAAATAATAACAACAGCGCCTGGAGTATCCGCACCATGTCGCCCCATGCCTTTCCGCATCTTTTTGAACCGTTGACGCTGCGCGGCAAACGCCTGAAAAACCGCATCATGTCCAGCGGGCACGACACCTCCATGCCCACCGACAACCGGGTCAACGAGCAGTTGATCGCCTACCACCGGGCACGCGCCGAGGGCGGTGTGGGGCTGATTGTGTTGCAGGTCGCCGGGGTGCATGACAGCGCCCGCTACACCTCCCATGTGCTGATGGCCACCGATGACAGCTGCATCGACGGCTACCGCCAACTGGCCGAGACCTGCCATACCCACGGCACCCTGGTGCTGTCGCAGATTTTCCATCCGGGGCGGGAAATCATGGAGTCGGCCGACGGCTTGCTGGCGGTGGCTTACTCGGCTTCCGGGGTGCCCAACGAGCGGTTCAGGGTGATGCCGCGCGCCCTTGACCAGGCAATGATCGACGAGATCATCGCGGGCTACGGCACTGCGGCGAGGCGTCTGTACCAGGCCGGGATTGACGGTGTGGAGGTGGTCGCCAGCCATGGTTATCTGCCAGCGCAATTTCTCAACCCGCGGGTGAATCGCCGTACCGACGGCTACAACGGTGAGTTGGAACAACGCCTGCGTTTTCTGCGGGAAATCATCGCCGCCGTACGTGCCGAAACCGACGAGCATTTCATCATCGGTTTGCGAATCTCTGCGGATGAGCGCGACCCCGAAGGCCTGACGGAAGATGACTCCCTGGCCGCCGTGCAACAGCTGCAATCACAGCTGGATTATGTGCACATCGTCGCTGGCACCTCGGCCTCCCTCGGCGGCGCAATTCATATCGTGCCGCCCATGGCCATTGCCCCCGCGTACCTGGCGGCAGAAGCGGCGACGTTCAAGGCCAGCCTGTCGATTCCGTTGTTCGTCACCGGGCGCATCAACCAGCCTCAGGAAGCCGAGTTGATGCTGCAGCGCGGCCAGGCCGACGTGTGCGGCATGACCCGCGCGCTGATCTGCGACCCGCGAATGCCGGCCAAAACCTCAAGCGGCCATGCCGAGGATGTACGGGCGTGCATCGCCTGCAATCAGGCCTGCATCGGCCACTTCCACAAAGGCTTGCCGATCTCCTGCATCCAGCACCCCGAGACCGGCCGCGAATTGCAGTTTGGCCAGCTGCAACCGGCACTGCGACGCAAGCGGATTATGGTCGCCGGCGGTGGCCCGGCAGGGATGAAAGCCGCGGCCGTGGCGGCGCAACGCGGGCATGAGGTGACCTTGTATGAAGCCAGCGCCCAGCTGGGCGGCCAGGTGCTGCTCGCACAGTTGCTGCCACGACGCAGCGAGTTCGGCGGCGCCAGTACCAACCTGCAGCGCGAGATGGAACTGGCCGGGGTTCGCGTAGTGCGCAACACCCGCGTCGACCGCGCATTGGTGGAACGCGAACGACCTGACCTGGTGATCATCGCCACCGGCGCCGAGCCCTATTGGCCGGCCTTCGAACGCGGCGGCGAGTTACAGGTGGTGGACGCCTGGCAAGTACTGCGCGACGAGGTGCCGCTGGGCCGTTCGGTGGTCGTGGTGGATTGGCGCTGCGACTGGATCGGCCCGGGCATTGCCGAGCGCCTGACCCGCGCCGGCCATCAGGTGCAACTGGCGGTGAACGGCACCCATTGCGGGGAAAACCTGCCGCTATACGTGCGTGATCAACTGGCTGGCGAACTGCACCGGCTGGGCATTCCGATCATCCCTTACGCCCGTTTGTACGGCTGCGACGACACTACCGTCTACCTGCAACACACCGCCAGCGGCGAGCCGATGTTGCTGGAAAATATCGACACCCTGTTGTTGTGCCAGGGCCACCAGCCGGTGGACACTCTGGGCACGGAACTGGAAGGCCTGGTGGCGTTCAGGCGCATCGGCGATTGCCTGGCGCCGCGTACCGCCGAAGAGGCGATTTATGAAGGATTGAAGGTAGCGTGGGACATTTGAACAACCAACCGCCACAGCTGTTTCTCGGCACCCGCATCCGCGGCTTGCGCAAGGCCCGGGGCATGACGCTTACCGAATTGGCGCAAATGAGCGAATTGACGGCCGGCTATATCAGCCAACTGGAACGCAACCTCGCCTACCCGTCGATCCCGGCCCTGTTCAATATCGCCCGCAGCCTGGGGGTGACGATCCAGTGGTTTTTTGCCAGCGAGACCACGCCGGCAGCGGAGGATGAAGGGTTTGTGGTGCGCAAGAACAATCGCCAGAGCATTCATTATGAAGACGGGATCGTCGACCAGTTGCTGACGCCCCTGCCCAATCATCAGCTGGAAATGCTGCACTCGCGTTTTCCGCCGGGCACCTACAGCCAGCAGAGCTATAGCCATGAGGGTGAAGAAGCGGGTTATGTGTTGAGTGGAACGTTTGAGTTGTGGGTGGGCGAGCGGCATTTTCAGCTGGCTGAAGGAGACAGTTTCAGCTTCCCCAGCAGTGAGCCTCATCGGTACGGCAACCCCGGGAAGGTGGATGCGGTGGTGATTTGGGTGATTACGCCGCCGACGTTTTAGACCGCTGGAGTGAATGGAGACGTTTCCTACGGGAACTGGCGACGCTGGCACACAGGCCATCAATGGCGGGGGGCACAGGCGCTTGCTATAAAAACGGCTACATCTTTTCGAGGTCGTCGCCATGTTTGGATTGTATTCACTGTTAGCTGGTAAGCCGACTCAGGATGAGTTGGATACCGTGGAGGCCATCAAGTCAAAAAAAACCATGAGGATTGAGGGTGAATGGGGTATTTCAGTCTCCGCCGAAGAAGTCATGGAGTCCGAAGCCTACAAAGAAGCAATCCGCCAAGTTCGCAAAATGGAGGCCAATGATTCATGGGCCTGCTGATCATTTTACCGTTACTGGTCAGCGGTTATCTGGTCTGCATCAAACACCCTTACTACTACTGCCGTTTGTATCGCTTTGAAGGGCAATTGCTTTACCTGCAGGTTGCAAGGCTAGGGATGGTTTGCGTCCTTGTCGCCACCGTTATAAGTGCCCTGATTCTGGCATTGTCAAAACAGACGGTTTACGTCCCAGGTCATATGGTTGCAACAGACTACAGCGGTTATCTTGGTGCCTTGTTGGTACAGCTAGACATTGCTAACGAGAAGAACGGCGCGCTGTGGGTGTTCCTGCTGCAGACCGGTTTGACCGCGATGGTCATTCCTTCTCTGTGGGCCAGGCTTTACATCAACGCGAAGAAAAAAGAGCTGAAGCTGAAATCCGATGAACAACTCAACTGCCGGCTCGCCCTGAACATCCTTGAAGGCACACCTTTCAAGATCCTGCTCAGGGAATCCATTCAACACTACACCCTATGCATGTTCAGTTTGAACGACCGGAAGGTATACGTTGGTATCGTCATATTCGCTGGGGTGCCCACAGAGTCAGAGGGAGTAGACCATGCATTTACCCTTCTCCCCGTACTCAGTGGCTACCAGGACAAGGACACCCTGGAAATCACCTTGAGCACTCCTTACGGGAATATGACTCACGACCCTTCTATTCTGCTGATCCAGGAAAACGTAGTCTCTGCCACCCGCTTCGACTTCACCACCTGGAACACCCTCCGGTCGCGAAAAAACCAAAAGGCCCAGTTGCGCAACTCCCGCACGCACCCCGTCAAAGCCCAAGGCGCATGCGCCTGAGGCTTTAACACTAGGGGCTTCGCCTCGGGTTTCAGTGCACACAAAAACGCAACACTGAACTGCACCGATTGTGATGGCCGCGTCACACTGGGGTTTATATAGTCGCCCCTACTGCAACCCGCCATGAGCCAGCCGGCCCATCACAAGGAAGCGTTCGATGACTGACCTGCACACCCTTACGGCTGCCGAACTGCTGGCGCAATTTGCCAGCCGGCAACTCGCGCCCATCGACTACTACGACCAGCTCCTGGCCCATATCGACCGTTGGGAGCCGCAGATCAACGCGCTCTATGCCTTCGACCCGCAACAGGTGCGCCAGCAGGCCCAGGCCTCCACCGAGCGCTGGAACAAGGGCCAACCCAACGGTGCGCTCGACGGTGTACCGGTGACCCTCAAGGAATTGATCGCCACCGAGGGCGTGCCCATTCCCCTCGGCAGCGCCGCCACCCGCCTGACCCCGGCCCTCAAGGACGCACCGCCCGCAGCCCGTATGCGTGAAGCGGGGGCGATTATCCTGGCCAAGACCACCAACCCGGATTTCGGCATGCTGTCTTCCGGACTGTCGAGCTTCCACGGCATCACCCGCAACCCGTGGAATACCGCCAACAACACTGGCGGTTCCAGCTCAGGTGCCGCCGCTGCAGCTGCCGCCGGTTACGGCCCGCTGCACGTGGGCACCGACATCGGCGGCTCGGTGCGCCTGCCTGCCGCCTGGTGCGGCCTGGTGGGATTCAAGCCGACCCTGGGACGCATCCCCATCGACCCGTATTTCACCGGCCGCGCCGCCGGGCCCATGACCCGCACCGTCGATGACTGCGTGCTGTTGATGCAACACCTGGCCCGGCCCGATGCCCGCGACGCCACCAGCCTGCCGCCACTCACCACCCAATGGAGCAACCAGCCGTTGTCGGTCAAGGGCCTGCGCGTCGGCCTGATGCTCGAGCCCGGCGTGGGCATGCAGCCTGAAGGCTTCGTGTGTGAAGCAGTGGAGCAAGCCGCGCGGCTGTTCGAAGCCCACGGCGCCAAGGTCACGCTGATCCCGCCGATCATGGACCGCGCACAACTCGACGGCCTCGACCATTTCTGGCGCGCCCGCCAGTGGGGTGACTTGTCCGCGTTGAGCAGCGAGCAGTTCGACAAGGTCTTGCCGTATATCCGCGACTGGGCCGCGCCGGGCGCCGAGATCAGCGGCGTACAAGCGGTGAAGGGCTTCAACCAGACCTTCGAAATGCGCCGCCGCGCCGCGCAGGTGTTCACCGAACTCGACCTGGTACTGTCCCCCACCAACCAGGTCAACGCCTTCCCGGCCGAGTGGCCGTCACCCAGCAACGACCCGCAACTGCCGTTCGAACATATCGTGTTCACGGTGCCCTGGAACATGGGCGAACAACCGGCGCTGTCGATCAACTGCGGTTTCGCCGCCGATGGCATGCCTATCGGCTTGCAGATGATCGCCCCGCGTTTCGCCGATCAATGGCTGCTGCAAATCGCTAAAACCTACGAGAGCTGGCGTGGCGCAATCCACCACTGGCCGAATCCTTCCTGACTTTGACGCTGTAAGAACTGCCCACCCACACGCCAGCTCCGGGCCTACTCGGCCAGGAGCTCGGACGACCTATAACTAAAATCGAGGGGCTGGTATGCACACTGAGCAATTGACACGATCCGATCCTGATCACGCACCCGAAACACCGTCCCCGGACGCCGGCAAAAAGAGCATCTTCGCCGTGGTCCTGGGTAACGCCGTGGAGTTTTTCGACTTTGGTGTGTACGCAACCTTTGCGGTGATGATCGGCCACACGTTTTTCCCGTCCGACAGCGCCTTCGTCAGTTTGATGCTGTCGGTTACCGCGTTCGGTATCGGCTTTATCGTCCGGCCGCTGGGCGCGGTGCTGATCGGCGCCTATGCCGACCGCGTCGGGCGCAAACCGGCGATGCTGTTGACCCTGGTGATGATGGCCGTGGGCACCGGCAGCATCGCGATATTGCCCGGCTACGAGACCATCGGCATCGCGGCGCCGATCCTCCTGGTAGTCACCCGCATGATCCAGGGCCTGGCCTGGGGCGGTGAAGCCGGCCCCGCCACCACCTACATCCTCGAAGCGGCGCCGCCCCACAAACGCGGGACTTACGCCTGCTGGCAAGTGGTTGCCCAGGGCGTGGCGGCCATGGTGGCCGGGCTGGTGGGTTTTACCCTGACCAAAGTCATGTCCCCCGAAGACCTCAACAGCTGGGGCTGGCGCGTGCCGTTTGTGTTCGGCCTGCTGGTATTGCCGATCGGTATCTACATCCGCCGCAACCTCGCCGAAACCTTCCACGGCCACGGCGAGCAGACCAGCACCGGCGACCTGGTGCGGGAAGTCTGCGGCAAGCACCGACGGGCGCTGGTGCTGGGGCTGCTGATCCTTTCCGGCAGCACCATCACCCAGTACTTCCTCAACTACATGACCACCTTCGCCCTCACCGAGCTGAAGCTGCCCACCAGCATCTCCATGCTCTCGACCCTGGTGGCCGGCGCCGCCATGGCCGTCTGTGCGGTGGCCGGCGGCATGCTCTGCGACCGCTTCGGGCGCCGGGTGATCCTGATGACACCGCGAGTGGTGTTGCTGTTGATCCTGTTCCCGGCCCTGCAACTGATGACCGAGCACCCGAGCCCGGCGACCTTTCTGCTGACCCTCGCGGTACTTTCGGGCCTGCACGGCATGAGCGGCGCAGCGTTGATCGTGCTGCTGGTGGAAAGCTTCCCGAAATCCGTGCGCTCCACCGGTTTCTCCATCGTCTACGCCTTCGGTGTGGCGGCGTTTGGCGGCACCGCGCAGATCATCATTACCTGGCTGATCGGCACCACCGGCGATCCGATGTCGCCGGTCTGGTACCTGCTGATCGCTAACCTGGTTTGCCTCACCGCCGCCTGGTTCGCCAAGGAAACCCGCCCGTCGCTGCCCGGCAGCCCGGCCCGCGAAACCCGGCTCACAGAAGCCCCGGTTCGCTGAACACCTTTTCCCACTGTCCCGCGTCTTTTCGCCACCGACCGGCAGCGCCCCAGGGCCTGCCGGGACGGTCGCCTTGCGTCTGATTTGTATGGGGATTTACCATGTATCCACGTCTTTTGCTGGCCGTCACCTTGGCTTCCAGCACCCAGGCTTTCGCCCAAGAGAACGCTCAAGCCAACGCACCGGGCTTCCTTGAAGGCAGCACCCTGGACCTGAACCTGCGGCACTACTATTCCAACCAGCACACCAAGCGCACCACCCACCTGAGCATCAAGAAACCCGGCGGCATCGAGCCCACCCGCGTGCGTGAAACCTGGGTGCAGACCAGCATGCTCAAGTACAGCTCCGGCTACACCCAGGGCCTGATCGGCGTGGGTGTGGACGCGGGGATCTTCAGTGCGGTGAACCTGGAGCGTGGCCACGGCAAGGTGGCCAATGGTGGCGACCGAGTGCTGGTAGATGGCAACGGCGATGCGATTCCCACCTGGAGCCGCCTGGGCGTGGGCGACGTGCGTTTGCGCCTGTCCAGCACCGAGATCAAGGCCGGCCGGCTGATGACCGACAACCCGATCCTGCGCTACAAAGACAACCGCGCCCTGCCCTCCAGCTTCCAGGGCGTGGGCCTGTTCAGCAATGAGTTCGACTGGCTGTCGGTGCAGGGCGGCAGCTTCGAGCGGGCGATCCCGCGCACCGGCACCGGTGCCGAAAAGCTCACCACCACCTTCGGTAACCGTGCCTACAGCGGCGCGCGCATCAGCTACCTCGGGGCCACGGTCAAGCCGGGTTACGGGCTGGAAGCAAGCGTCTACGCCTCGCGTTTCGAAGACATGTGGGACCAGACCTACGTCAGCCTTACCCACCGCATCGGCGACAAAAGCGACATCGCCTTGAAGACCGCCTTCAACTACTACCACACCCGCGATTCCGGCGACAAAAACCTCGGCTACATCGACAACAACGCCGCCAGCCTGGCCTTCACCGCCACGCACCTGGCCCACAGCCTGACCCTGGCCTGGCAGCAGGTGTTCGGCAATGAATACTTCGACTACGTGTGGGAATCCACTGGCAACTACATGGCCAATTCGCTGTACTCGGACTACAACGGCCCCAACGAAAAATCCTGGCAACTGCGCTACGACCTGGACTTCGCGGCCTACGGCGTGCCTGGTCTCACCGCCAGCCTGTGGCACGCCAAGGGTTGGGACATTGACGGCACCCATTACGACGGCGACCGCAACGGCCACAACACCGGCTACAACGTGCGCAGCCTGGATGGTGCCAAGCACAACGAAAACGGCTTGATGGTGGCCTACGTGATCCAGTCCGGCACCCTCAAAAACACCGTACTGCGCACCATCGTCTACAACCACCGCGCCAGCGGCGGGCAGATCGACGGCAGCTACGACGAGTTCCGCCTCGTCGCCAACGTGCCGATCAATATCTTCTAAGCCTCAGTTCAGCGAACAGCGTTGCATCGCCCCCGCCAGCATCTCCTGGCACTTGAGCACCGCCACCGACCGGGGGCGGTTGCGGTAGACGCACAAGTCGATGCGGATGCGGCCGAGGTCTTCATCGGCGATCGGCACGGCGACCAGGCCGTCGCCCAAGTCCCGCACGTCTGCCTCGACCTGGGGCAAAATCAGCACTGCTGCCCGTTGCCGGGCCAGGCTTTTCTGCACTTCCAGGGAGCTGGTGGTGAACACCGGTTCGAGGGTGACTCCGCGTTTTTTTGCGGCCACTTCCAGGGCCTGGCGCACGCCGTAGGCCGAGTCGGGAATCGCCAGGGGCTGGCCTTCCAGTTCGCTCAGTTCGATGCTTTCGCGTTGGGCGAAGGGGTGTTCGGCGCTGACCAGCACCCGGTGCCATAACTGGCAGTGGGCGGTGACTTCGACGTCGGCGCGCTCTTGCAGGTAGAAGGCCAGGCCCAGGTCTGCCTCGCCGCTGCACAGGGCATCGAGGGTGGCTGAGGCGCTGGCGATCACAATGTTGAAGGTGACCTTGGGATGGGCGCGGTAGAAGGTGGCGAGTACCGGAGAGAGTACGGTGGAAACGATACTTTCTGACACATGGATGCTGATGTTACCGGCTACCTGGCTTTGGCGGCTGGCGATGACTTCGCGCACCTGGTCGAGGCCGCGCAGGGTTGAGGTGACTTGTTCGGCTAGGCATTCGCCCTCGGCGGTGAGGCGAATGCCGCGGGGGCCGCGTTCAATCAGGGCGGCGCCGAAGAAGTGTTCAAGGTGTTCGATCTGGCGGCTGACGGCGGTTGGGGTGACGTAAAGACGTTCGGCGGCCTTACGCAGGGAGGCGCAGCGGGCGACCTCATGGAAATATCGCAAGGCGCGTAGTTGCATGGGGGGCTCCTTTTTTTGGGGGGTTGGGGTTGGGGGGGAGGCAATTACTGCGCCATTCATGTGTACATATCCGTTTCTTCGGTCACGGCGGCTTATGGTTCCGCTCTTACAGCGGGTCACTTTTTTACAAACGCCTAAAAAAGTAACCAAAAAACGCTTTGCCCCACCACTCGGTGCCTCGCCTAGGCTCGGCATGCCCGCACTCCGGCTCGGCTCCGCGGGCCGCCGCGACGGGCCATCCATGGCCCGACGCGGCTAAATCGGCTTCCCTGCCGATTTACCCGCTCCACCGTGCCTGCTTGCGGCCATCGTGGTTAACGGGGCCCGCAGATCAAGATCAAAAGCAGATCAAAAGCAGAGCACAGCGGCCTACAGGCCGGCTTGAGTGTTAGAAGCAGAGGCAAGATCCAGAGCGAAAGCAGAGCTGCTTTTCTGTGGGAGCGGGCTTGCTCGCGAAAAACCTGAGACCGCCGCGTTAATTCAGGATGCAAACGTCATCGTTAACGACCTTCGCGAGCAAGCCCGCTCCCACATTTGGACCGTGCCCGCTTCTGGTTTTGCTGTTGCTGTTGCTGTTGCTGTTGCTTCACCACACTCAAGCCGGCCTGTAGGCCGCTGTGCCCTTGATCTGCTTGTGATCTTGATCTTAGGCGCCCCGTTAAACCACGCTGGCCGAACGCAGGCTTTGGAGCGTGGGTAACCCGGCAGGACGCCGGGTTAGCCGCGCTGGGCCAAGGATGGCCCATCGCGGCGGCCCACGCTCCAAAGCCGGAGTGCGGGCACACCGAGCCTAGGCGAGGTGCCGAGTGGTGGGGCAAGAGCGTTTTGCTTACTTTTGCGCTGTTCAAAAGTGAGCCGCTGTAAGAGCGGAACCATAGGCGGCCGTTACCGCAGCAACGGATATGCCCCCCCCCTCATTTACGACCCATCCAAACCAAAAACGACCCCCTCCGTTGACGCCCCACCCCAAACCCCTATTAAGTACTATTAATGCGCATTAATAGGATCAATCACCCACCATGCTAAGCCGCCCGTTGCGCCGCAAACGCCAGAAGCTCTCCGACGTGATCGTCGAGTCGGTCAAACGCTCAATCGTCACCGATGCCCTGAAACCCGGCGACCGTTTGCCCACCGAACGCGAACTGATGGAAAGTTTCCAGTGCTCCAAAGGCTCCGCCCGCGAAGCCCTCAAGGCGCTGGAAGTCGAAGGCCTGGTCAACACCCGCACCGGCCCCAGCGGCGGCGCCTACCTCAACCGGGCCGGCACCGAACCCGCCAGCCGCGCCTTGCGCAACTACCTGCACTTCCAGCACCTGGACGGCGAACAGGTCTACCAACTGCGCAAAGTCATCGAAGTCGAACTCGCCGTCTCTGTACTGGGCCGCCTGAGCGAAGACGACTACCGCGCCCTCCAGGACAACGTCGACTTTTGCAGCGCCCCCGAAGACAGCGAAGCCGGCCAACGCGAACAACGCATCGCCGAACTCGAATTCCACAACCTGCTGGCCAAGGCATGCCCCAACCCGCTGCTGGGCTTCATGGCGCAATTCCTCAACGACCTGCTGCGCGACCTGGTCGTCCTGAAAAAAGCCTACAAACCCAAGCGCAAGCAATTCGACGCCGCCAACCTCGACTACCACAAGCAACTGCTGATCGCCTTCCGAGCCGAAGACGAAGCCACCGTACGCAGCCTGATGCACGAACACATGTGCGACGCCGAACACCACATGACCGCCCTTGAAGGTGAGGTCAGCCCGCACTTTCTACTGGAGTTCGATCACAACCACTGACACCCCCCAACCCCCAATAAAAGGCCTGCCCACAGGCCGTGCTCCACCGTATCGCCATTGCCACTCCTGCCAATAACTAATCCAGGGAGTCACCCCATGCAGCGTCGTACGTTGTTGAAAGCCAGTCTCACCGCCGCAGCCGCCCTCAGCCTTCCGCTGAGCGTGCGTTCTGCATTCGCCGCCGAGCCTTTTACCTTTTACGGCCTCAAGTCCATGTCTGGCGCCTTTGCCAGCTATGGCAAATTTGCCGACATGGGTTCACGCCTCGCGGTGGAACAACACCCCGAGCTGCTCGGTCGCCCGCTGAACTACAAAGTGATCGACACCGAAGGCAACGCCGGCAAGGCCGTGCGCAAGGTCCAGGAAGCAATCCAGCAGGACGGCGCACGCTTCTTCCAGGGCTGCACCCTGTCGTCTTCGGCACTCGCGGTGGCCAAGGAAGTGAGCAAGGCCGGTGGCGTGTTCATGACCCCGGTGGGCGCCGATGAAGTCACCGGCAAGGACTGCAACAGCGCCACCTTCCGTTGGTCGGTGCCGACTTACGGTGCGATCCGCGAGACCCTCGTGCCGCTGATCAAGCTGCTGCCCGACGCCAAGCGCTGGTACACCATCACCCCGCAATACGTGTTCGGTGAAGCCCTGCTCGAAGGCGCCAAATCGGTGCTGGCCGAGCATGGCCTGGAACACGCCGGCAACAGCTACCACTCGCTGCAGGAACAGGAATTCTCCGGTTACCTGACCAACGCGATCGCCGCCAAACCCGATGTGCTGGTGCTGCTGAACTTCGGCAGCCAGTCGTCCAACACCCTGCGCCAGGCGGTGAACTTCGGCATCAAGGAGCGCATGAAAGTGCTGCTGGTGTGGTCCGCCGGCCTCGATCAGTTCCAGGAGCTGGGCAGTGACGTACTGGAAGGCGTGTACCTCGGCGCGCAGTACTGGCATCAGGTCGACACCCCGCTCAACCGCGATCTGGTGAAACTGACCAAGGCCAAATACGGCATCAACCCCACCTACCCGCTGGCCGCTGACTACATCAGCACCAAGGTCATGCTCGAAACCATCATCTCCACTGGCAGTTTCGACGGGCCGACCGTGGCTAAGGCCATGCAGGGCCTGAGCTACGAAGGCCCCACTGGCAAGGAATCGATTCGCGCCGGCGACCATCAGGTGATCAAGGATTACTACCTGCTGGTAGGCAAGGCCGCCGCCGATATGGCCGACAAGGACGACCTGGCCAAGGTGCTCAGCTCCGGCCAGTCGTTCCCACCGGTGGAAGCCACGGGCTGCGTGCTCGGCTGATCCGCTGAAAATCTACTGGTGACACAGCGCAGGGCCGCTCACGCGGCTGCCTGCCGAGGGTTCCTGCATGCTTAATCTTTACCTGTTCCAGATTCTCAACGGCCTGGGTCTTGGGATGATTTACTTCCTGATCGCGGTCGGCTTGACGATCATTTTCGGCTTGCTGAACTTCGTCAACTTCGCCCACGGTGCGTTCTTTTTGCTGGGCGCCTACATCTGCTACACCGCCGTCAGCCTCACCGGCAGCTTCTGGCTGGCACTGCTGATTGCGCCGCTGGTGGTGGCCGCGCTGGCCTGGGTGATCGAGCGATTATTGATCCAGCGGATTTATCACTTGCCGCACATGTTCCAGATTCTGGTGACCTTGGGGATTGCCCTGATCATCCAGGAAGCCAGCGTGATGATCTGGGGCCCGGTGGGCAAAAGCGTCGCCGTGCCGGAATTGCTGCGCGGGGTGCTGGTGGTCGGCGATTTCGTCTACCCCTACTACCGGCTGTTCCTGATCGTGTTCTCCGGCCTCGTTGGCCTTGGCCTGTGGCTGCTGCTGGAACGCACGCGCTTCGGCGCCCTGGTGCGCGCCGGCAGTGAAAGCACGGAAACCGTGTCCCTGCTGGGCACCAACATTTTCCGCCTGTTCTCCATGACCTTCGCTCTCGGCGTGGCCCTGGCCGGCGTTGCCGGTGTGCTGTTCGCGCCGTTGCGCGGCGCCCAGCCCTTTGTCGGCCCGGAAATCCTAGGCGTGGCGTTCGTGGTGGTGGTGATTGGCGGCATGGGTTCGTTCAGCGGCGCACTGGTCGGCGGCCTGTTGGTCGGCGTGGTGCAAAGCCTGATGACCACACTCTGGCCCCAGGGCGCGAGCCTGATGATCTACGGCGCAATGGCCGTGGTGATTCTGGTGCGTCCTTACGGCCTGTTCGGGAGAGCCTGACATGAGCGAGAAAAATCCCCTGCCGTTCGCCAAAACCCAGTCGCGCTACATGCTGCTGTTGGTGCTGGCGGTATTGATCGGCTTACCGTTGATTTTGCCCTCGGCGACCCTGGCCACCGAGATCCTGATCTTTGCCATGGCCGCCCTCGCCTGCAACCTGCTGCTGGGTTACACGGGGCTGCTGTCGTTCGGCCAAGGCATCTTCTTCGGGGCCGGCGCCTACTGCGCGGCGTTGCTGATGATCCACCTGCAACTCGGCCTGTTCAGCGCATTGCTGGGCGCCGCTGTCGCCGGTGGTTTCCTGGCGTTTCTGGTGGGTGCCCTGGCGATCCGCCGCACCGGCATTTACTTCGTGATGCTGACCCTGGCCTTCAGCCAAATGGCCTACTTCGTCGCCTACACCCTGAGCGACTGGACCGGCGGCGACAACGGCCTGCTCAGCGTGCCGCGCCCGGAAATCCGCATCGGTGAGACGGTACTGTTGTCCCTCACCGATGCCCGCGCGTTCTACGGGTTTGTCGCGGTGCTGTTCCTGCTGATCTTCATCGGCGCGCGCCGGGTGATCGCCTCGCCGTTCGGCAGCACGCTGATGGCGATCCGCGAAAACGAAACCCGCGCTTCAGCCATCGGCTACGACACCCGCCACTTCAAGATCCTGGTGTTCATACTGTCTGGCGCCGTGACCGGGATTGCCGGGGCGCTGTACGCGATGCTGCTGCACTTTGTGCCGCTGTCGAACATCGACCTGGCGATGTCCGAGAACATCCTGATCATGACCATCGTCGGCGGCACCGGGTCGCTGTTCGGCTCCTTGCTGGGCGCCGGCTCCATCGTGCTGCTGGGGGACTTCCTGTCTGACCTGTGGCCGCGCTGGCTGATGCTGCTGGGGGTGATTCTGATCCTGGTGGTGATCTTCATGCGCGGCGGTTTGTGGGGCGGCTTGTCGACCCTGTTCGAACGTGTGCGCGGCAGCCGCAAGGCCGACGTTGTGAGCAAGGAGAAGCTGTCATGAGCATCCTGTTGGAAACCAAAAACCTGGAACTGGCCTACGGCGCATTCCACGCGGTGAACGGCGTCAACCTCAAGGTCGAGGCCGGCACCATCCACACCATCATCGGCCCCAACGGTGCAGGCAAGACCAGCCTGTTCCACTGCCTGACCGGCGAGCGCCAGGCCACTGCCGGGGCGATTCATTTCGACGGCAAGAACCTGATGCGCAAACCGGCCCACGGCCGCGTCGGCCTGGGCATGGCCCGCTCGTTCCAGCTCACCAGCCTGTTCCAGAACCTCAGCGTGCGCGAGAACCTGCGCCTGGCCGCCCAGGGCCGCGACGGTGCCCGCGCCCTGAACTTCTGGCGCCGGGTCGACAGCAAGCGCGAACACCTGGAGATGGCCGACCAGGTGCTGGAACGCCTGCAACTCACCGCCCGCGCCGACACCCTGGCCGGCGAGTTGTCCCACGGCCAGCAGCGGGTGCTGGAAGTCGGCATGTCGATCTGCTCCAAACCCAAGCTGCTGATGCTCGACGAACCCACCTCGGGCATGGGCATCGACGACATCCCGATCATGACCCAACTGATCAGCGACCTCGGCCGCGACCATACCGTGCTGTTGATTGAGCACAACATGAGCATCGTCATGTCCATCAGCCAACGCATCACCGTGATGAGCCACGGCCAGATCCTGGTGGAAGGCACACCGGAATTCGTGCGCGCCGACGAGCGCGTGCGCACCGCCTATTTGGGAGAAGCCGCCTGATGCTGACCGTCGACAATATCCATTCCTACTACGACAAGAGCCATGTCCTTGAAGGCGTGTCCCTGACCGTCAATCCCGGCGAACTGGTGACCCTGCTGGGGCGCAACGGTGCCGGCAAGACCACCACCCTGCGCAGCATCCTCGGGATTATCTGCCCGCGCCAGGGCCAGATTCACTTCAACGGTCAGCCACTGGTAGGGCAGAAAATCTTCGAAATCGCCCGTCAGGGCCTGGCACTGGTACCGGAGAACCGCGGGATCTTCCGCCTGCTGACCGTCGAGGAAAACCTGCGCGTTGCGGTGCGCAAGACCAGCCGCTGGCAGATGGAAGACGTGTACGGCATGTTCCCGCGCCTCAAGGAGCGCCGCAAAAACGCCGGCCACGCACTGTCTGGCGGCGAGCAGCAGATGCTCGCCATCGCCCGCGCCCTGCTCAACGATCCGAAGCTGTTGATCCTCGACGAACCCACCGAAGGCCTCGCGCCGGTGATCGTCGACGAACTGGTGAAGATCCTGCGCAAGGTCAAGGAAGACGGCCTGCCGGTGCTGCTGGTGGAACAGAACCTGATGGTCTGCGACAAGCTCGCCGAGCGCCATTACGTCCTCGAACAAGGCCGCGTGGTCTACGAAGGCAGTGCCGAAGCCTTCCGCGCCGACCCGACGATCAAGAACCGCTACCTGGCCCTGAGTGCCTGACCGGAGACTGCTGATGAATAGTTTTGCGCAACCGCTCCAGAGCAACGCCCCGCTGATCAACCGCGACCGCTTGTGGCAATCGTTGATGGACCTCGCCCGCCTGGGCGCCACGCCAAAAGGTGGCGTATGTCGCCTGGCCCTCACCGACCTTGACCGCCAGGCCCGCGACCTGTTTGTGCAATGGTGCGAGGCGGCCGGCTGTAGCGTCAGCATCGACGCCATCGGCAATATCTTTGCCCGCCGCGCCGGGCGTAATCCGGCACTGGCGCCGGTGATGACCGGCAGCCATATCGACACCCAGCCTACCGGCGGCAAGTTCGACGGCTGCTACGGCGTGATGGCCGGCCTGGAAGTGATCCGCACCCTTAACGATTTGAATATAGAGACTGAAGCACCGATCGAAGTGGTGGTGTGGACCAACGAAGAAGGCTCGCGTTTCCCGCCATGCATGATGGGTTCCGGGGTGTTCGCCGGTAAATTCGACTTGCAGGAAACCCTCGACAAGCAGGACGAGCAAGGTCTGTCGGTGGGCGCCGAATTGCAGCGCATCGGCTATGCCGGCTCCCGCGCGGTGCTGGGCCATCCGGTGGGCGCCTATTTCGAGGCGCATATCGAGCAGGGCCCGGTGCTGGAAGACCAGGCCACCACCATCGGTGTGGTCATGGGCTGCCTGGGCCAGAAGTGGTTCGACCTGACCCTCACCGGCGTCGAAGCCCACGCCGGCCCCACGCCGATGCACCTGCGCAAGGACGCCTTGGTAGGCGCGGCGCAAGTGGTCAGCGCGGTGAATCGCATCGCCCACGAACAACAACCCCATGCCTGCGGCACTGTCGGTTGCCTGAGCCTGCACCCGGGCTCACGCAACGTGATTCCCGGCCAAGTGCACATGACCATCGACCTGCGCCACCTGCACACCGACAAGCTGCAAGCGATGGTCGACGAAGTGCGCCAGGTGATCGAAGCGACTGCCGAGCAACACGGCCTGAGCTTTGAACTGACGCCTACTGCCGACTTCCCGCCGCTGGACTTCAACCCCGCCTGCGTCAACGCCGTGCGCGAGGGTGCAAGCGCCCTGGGCCTGAGCCATATGGACATCGTCAGCGGCGCCGGGCATGACGCGATCTTCGTCGCCGAACTGGGCCCGGCCGGGATGATTTTTGTGCCATGCGAAGGCGGCATCAGCCACAACGAAATCGAAAACGCCGCACCGGACGACCTGGCAGCGGGCTGCGCCGTGTTGCTGCGGGCCATGGTCAACGCGGCGCAAGGAGTTAAAGCGGCATGACGGATATCGCCAACCTGACCGCTGTTGAGCTGCTGGCTCTCTATCGGGATAAAAGTCTGTCGCCGGTGGAAGTCACCGAAGATGCATTGCTGCGAATCGAACGCTACAACCCGGCGGTCAACGCCTACTGCCACGTCGACCCGGAAGGCGCCTTGAACGCGGCCCGAGCCTCGGAACAGCGCTGGCTCAAGGGCCAGCCGTGCGGCGCGCTGGACGGTGTGCCGGCGTCCATCAAGGACCTGACGCAGACCATCGGCATGCCGACGCGCAAGGGTTCGCGCACCACGTCCGCCGAGGGCCGGTGGGATGTGGATGCGCCCTTCTCGGCCTTCATGCGCAAGGCCGGCGCGGTGCTGCTGGGCAAGACCACCACGCCGGAGTTCGGCTGGAAAGGCGTCACGGATAATCCGTTGTATGGGATTACCCGCAACCCCTGGGACACGCGCATGACGGCGGGCGGTTCGTCCGGCGGTGCCGGTGCGGCGGCGGCCTTGAACCTGGGCGTGCTGCACCAAGGCAGCGATGCCGGTGGCTCGATCCGGATACCCTGCGCCTTCACCGGCACCTTTGGCATCAAGCCGACCTTCGGTTACGTGCCGCAATGGCCGGCCAGTTCGATGACCATTCTGTCCCACCTGGGGCCGATGACCCGCACCGTGGAAGACTCGGTGCTGATGCTGCAAACCATCGCCCAGCCGGACCCGCGGGACGGGTTGATCGGCGCGCCACGGACCACGCCATGGTTGCAGGCCGGGGCTGACTTGAAGGGCCTGCGTATCGCCTACAGCCCGAACTTCGGTTATGTGGACGTGGACCCGCAAGTGGCCAGGGTCGTTGCTAAAGCGGTCGAAGGCCTGGTGCAGTTGGGTGCCCATGTAGAGCAGATTGATCCGGGGTTCAGTGATCCGCTGGAGGTGTTCAATACCCTATGGTTTGCCGGTGCAGCACGCCTGGCCGGACCGTTGAGCGATGCTCAGCGGCAACTGATGGACCCGGGGTTGCTGCGCATTGCGCAACTGGGCGAACAGATCAGCCTCAGTGACTACAGTGCGGCGCTGGAAGCACGGGCTGCGCTGGTCGCGCGCATGGCGGCGTTCCATGAACATTACGATGTGCTGGTGTCGCCGATGATGCCGATCACCGCGTTCGAGGCCGGGCATAACGTGCCGCCGGGCTCAGGCCTTGGGGAATGGATGGAGTGGACGCCGTTTACCTATCCCTTCAACCTGACCCAGCAACCGGCGGCGTCGGTGCCGTGCGGGTTGGCAGCGAATGGCTTACCGGTGGGGTTGCATGTGGTGGGGGCGCGGTTTGCGGATGAGCAGGTGCTGAGGGTTTGCCAGGCGTATGCCAGGGCATTCCCGACCGAGCACCTGCAAGCCCCAAAAACCCCAACCTGAAATGCAATCAAACTGTGGGAGCGGGCTTGCTCGCGAAGGCGGTGTATCAGTCAAGGCATCCGGTGACTGACACACCGCCTTCGCGAGCAAGCCCGCTCCCACAGTTTTGTCCGTATTCCAATCATCACCCCCTACAATGCCTCCTATCATCCAAGGGGCTTTTATGGACATCGAACTGGCACGCACCTTCCTCGAAATCACCCGCTGCGGCAGCCTCGCCGCGGCGGCCGAGAAGCTGCACGTCACCCAGACCGCGATCACCGCCCGCGTCAAAAACCTCGAAAGCCAGCTCAACAGCACCCTGTTTGTGCGCAACCGCGCCGGTGCCCGCCTGACCCCGGACGGCGAGGCTTTCGTGGTCTACGCCAACCAGCTGGTACAAACCTGGGAAGCCGCCCGCCGCGACCTGCCGTTGCCCGATGGTTACCGCAACGTGCTGCACATCGGTGGCGAAGTCAGCCTGTGCAACCCGTTGATGCTCGGCTGGGCCCAGGCCTTGCGTGAACACATCCCCGGTCATGCCTTGCGCACCGAGATTCGCGAAGGCGAATACCTGTTGCGTCAGCTGGAGCTGGGCGTGCTGGACGCCGCCTTGGTGTTCCAGCCGCAATACTGGCCGGGGTTGCAGGTGGAGCAGGTGCTGGAAGAAAAGCTGATCCTGGTGCAACTGGCGGCGCGGCCCGAGCCCTACGTGTATATCGACTGGGGCCAGGGCTTTCGCCAACAACACGACGCGGCGCTGCCGGAAAAGGCCCGCGCAGCCCTGAGTTTCAATCTGGGGCCGTTGGCGTTGCAGTACATCCTGGAGAACGGCGGCGCCGGGTATTTTCGCACGCGGGTGGTGCAGAGCTACCTGGACAGCGGCGTGATGGAGCGAGTACCCAAGGCGCCGGAGTTCAGCTTTCCGACGTACCTGGTGTATTCCCGCGAGCGCGACTCGGCGGTTTTGCAGCAGGCACTGAGCTTGCTGCGGTCGGTGGTGGAGGCGGAAAAGGATTGGTCGCAGCGCTGGGATCCGGTGATTTGAAGCCGTGCACATGGTAGCCTCAGGTTGTTTTCTCCTGGTTTCCCCCTGCCGATGAACAAGAAAAAATCCGTCACCATCAGCGACATCGCCAAACGGGTCAACATGACCACCATCACGGTGTCCCGGGCGCTGAGCAAACCCGACCTGGTCAAGCCCGCCACCCTGGCGCGGATTCTCGAAGTGGCGCGGGAGCTGGACTACGTGCCCAACGCCTTCGCCCGCGGGCTCAAGCGCAGTGAAAGCCTGATCATCGGCGTGATTACCGCCTCGGTGGACAACCCCTTCTACAGCGAGATGATCAAGGCGATTTCCCGCGAGGCGAAAAAGCACGGCTACACCATCATGCTGGTGGACACCGACGAGCTGGAAGAACTGGAAAGCAAGGCAGTCGACACCCTGTTGGGCTACCGCGTGGCGGGGATCATCCTGTCGCCGGTCTCCGACGAGCCCAGCTACCAGCCGGACTACCTGGAGCGCCTGGGCAACGGCAAGACCCCGGTGGTGTTGCTCGACCGCACCATCCACGAGAGCCCGTTCAGCCGCGTGGTGCTGGATAACTACCACAGCGGCATCGAGGCGGCGCAGTACCTGGTGCGGCAAACCCCGAATCTCAAGCGCCTGCTGGTGCTGACCGGGCCGGAGCATTCGCGCATCACCATGGAACGCCTCAAGGGCTTGAAAGAAGTACTGGCCGAGCACCCGCAGGTGCACGTCGAAGTATGTGCCGGCGACTACACGCTGATGCCCTCCTACCTGCACACCCTCGACTACCTGGCCGAGCACTCGGCGCCGGACGCGATCATGGGCTTCAACCAGTTGATCACCCTCGGCGCCTTGCGCGCGTTGCGCATGCACAACATCCCCCACGAAAGCCTGACCATCTGCGGCATCGACCGCCTGCCCTTCGCCGATATCTTCGGCGTGCCGATTGCCTGCGTGGCCCACGACGCATCACTGGCCGGCAGCAGCGCGGTGCGGCTGCTGCTGGACCGCCTTGAAGACCCGCACAAACCGCGGGACAAAGTCGTGATCGCCGGCAAACTGGAGAACGGTTAGCGGCTGGTATAGCCGCCATCGATCGGCAGGCTGACGCCGCTGATCATGCTGGCGGCATCGCTCAGCAGGAACAGCACCGGCAGGGCCACCTCCGCCGTTTCGGCAAACCTCCCGAGGGGAATCGCCGCTAATGCCGGGTCGCGCTTGGCGGGCGCCGACCAGGCCATCTGCGCCATGGGCGTGAGGGTGACGGTGGGGTTGACGCTGTTGACGCGAATCCCGAAACGTCCCCATTCCGCGCATTGCACGCGGGTGATGGCGTCCAGTGCGGCCTTGGAGGCGCAGTAGCCGAGGTGGTCGTCCAACGCTACGAGTGAGGCCTGGCTGGAAACGTTGACGATGCTGCCCGCGATCTTGGCTTCAATCATTGCCGCGGCGATACGGCTGGCGACCTGGGCGGCGGCGCGGGCGTTGACGTTCATCACTTGGTCGAAGGCTTCGGCGCTGATGGCAGCCGCCGGCTCCAGGCGAGAGATGCCGGCGCAGTTGACCAGGCCGTGCATCGGCGGCAAACCTTGCAGGGCCAGGTCCAGGGCGGCGCTGTTGGCGATGTCCAGGCACAGGGTTGCGCAGCCGAGTTGGGCCAGGGATTGGGCATCGCGGCCCAGCGCAAAAACCTCGGCACCGCTGGCGATCAGTTGCAGGGCGATTTCCCGGCCGATGCCGCTGCTGGCGCCGGTGACGAGGATGCGCTGGTGGGTGAAATCAAAAGTGGCGTTCATCACAGGAACCTTGGGTGTGAAGCCCCTGTAGGAGCGAGCTTGCTCGCGAAAAACGCAAGGGCACCGCGTACCTTCAGGAAGCACTCGTTATCGTTAACGTTTCTCGCGAGCAAGCTCGCTCCTACAGGCTGTGCATCAGTGACTTCAGCGCCGGGTACAGTTCAAGATAATTGGCGAATGAGTGGTCGTAGGCCTGGGTATTCTCAGCCTTCGGCTCCGCCCGCAGCTCCAACTGCACCCAGCCCTTCTCCATCTGCCGATCATCCACCAACCCCACTGCATGGGCCGCCAACAACGCCGCGCCCAGTGCTGCCTCCACCTCTTGCACAATGGTGTAAACCGGGTAGTGGGTGATGTCCGCAATGATCTGCATCCACAAATCCGAATGGCTCGCCCCACCCACCACAATCAACCGTGGATCTAGGGAATGCGCCCCACGGGTGCCCGCTTCGATATTGTGCCGCAGGGCAAAACTCACCCCTTCGAGCACCGCGCGGTACAGGTGGATACGGCTGTGATACAGGTTCAGCCCGACAAAGCTGCCACTGGCGCGGTCATCCCACACCGGGCTGCGTTCGCCCATGAGGTACGGCAGGAACAACAGCCCTTCACTGCCCGCCGGGATCTTCGCGGCGCTCTGCTCCAGCAGCCACAAACTGTCCTGGCCGGTGTCCCTGGCCTGCTGCTCTTCCGCCTGGCAGAACTGCTCGCGAAACCAACTGACCGACGCCCCGGCGGTAATCGCACCGCCGAAGATGTACAGGTCCTGATGGCCGTTATAGACGTGCGGCATGCTCACCAGGCCATGGCGCGCGTCCACCTGCTGATTGAGATAACCCCAACACATGCTGGTGCCGATCATCGCCACGTGATTGCCCGGTCGCGTCACTCCGGCGGCCAATGTAGCCATGGCTGCATCCACGCCTCCGGCAAGGAGCGGCGTGCCCGCCGACAAGCCCAATCGCCGGGCCCATTCCTCGAGTAACCCGCCCACCACTTCACCGGAATACAGCAAGCGCTCCGGCATCATCGCCAACGGAATCTCAAGCGCCGCCAGCATCTCGGCCGACCAGCCACGCTGCACCACATCGTAGACGCCGCCGATATTGCCGGCGCTGCTGTGGTCCACCGCCACCTCGCCGGTCAGGCAATAGTTGATATAGCTGTTGGGCGGCAGCAGGTAGCGGGTGTTGGCCCACACCTGCGGCTGATGCTGCTTGAGCCAGAGCATCTTGGTGAAGCCGTAGTAGCTGTCCACCGAGTTGCCGGTAATCGCGAACAGCCGCTCCAGGTCCACATGCTCGCGCACCCACACCACTTGCTCGCCCGCGCGCCGGTCCATCCAGATCAGGCACGGGTGCAGCGGCGTGATCTGCGCGTCCACGGCAATTCCGGAGCCGCCGTACAGGCTGCTGATGCACAGCGCCTTGACCTGTTCTTTCGCGACGCCGGCCTTCGCCATGCACTGGGCGACGCAGACCTCGACCGCATCCAGCCAGACCTGCGGCCACTGCTCGGCCCAGCGCACTTTCGGGGTATCCACGCGATACCCTTGGCTGTGCTGGGCGATGATCAAGCCGTCCGCATCCACCAGCAGCGCCTTGGTGCTCTGCGTGCCGATGTCCACACCCATTACGTAGTTCATGTCAGACCACCGGCTTCAGCAGCACCTTGATCGACTTGGTCGAGTTGGCCAGTTCAAACGCCTCGGCCCAGTTATCCAGCCCGAAGTCATGGGTCACGATGCCCTTGGAGGTCACCAGCCCGCGCTCGAACAGGTCGATGGCCACCGGGTAGCAATACGGCCCCAGGTGCGCGCCACGGACGTCCAGTTCCTTGCGGTCGCCGATGATCGACCAGTCGGCGCTGGTCTCGGCACCAAACACACTGAACTCGACAAACCGCCCGAGCTTGCGGATCAAATCCAGGCCTTGGGTAACGCCCGCCGGCACACCGGTGGTTTCGATGTACACGTCGCAGCCGTAGTTGTCGGTCAGGCCATTGATGATTTCGCGAGCATTGTCTCGCGACGGGTTGATCACCACGTCGGCCCCGTACTGCTTCGCCAGTTCCAGGCGCTCGTCGACCATGTCGATCACCACCAGTTTCTTCGGCGTTTTTAGCGCCGCCACCTGCACCATGCACAGGCCCAGGGTGCCGGCACCAGCAATCACCAACACGTCATCCAACTGGATCTCACCTCGGTTGACGGTGTGAATCGCGCAGGACATCGGCTCGATCAGCGCCGAATCCTCCAGGGACACGGACTCCGGAATCTTGTGCACAATAGCGGTCTTGGGAATACGCATGTACTGGGCCATGCCACCTTCGGCCACTTCACGCTGGAAGCCGAAGATGTTGTGCACTTCACACATCCAGTACTTGCCAGACTTGCAGAAGCGGCACTTGCCACACGGCACGATCTGCTCGGCGATCACCTTGTCGCCGACCTTCACTTCAAAGTGTTCCTCGGCACCCTCACCCGCTTCCACCACGTAGCCAAAAAACTCGTGCCCCGGCACCACCGGCGCCTTGACCCACGGGTTGTCGCCGCCCCAGAACATCGCGGCGCCCGAGTGGCATTTGCAGTCACTGGCGCAGATGCCGCAGGCGGCGATGCGGATCACCAGTTCATTGACCCGCGCCTGGGGTTTGCTGATGCGTTCCAGGCGGTAGTCTTTCGGGCCGTGGCAGACGACGGCTTGCATTTGGTTGTGCTTTTCCATGATGTGCGGACCTTTCTTGAGCATGAGAGAACCCATCGCGGCCACCATGGCCGCGTGGTGATAACCGGTTTACTTGTGGCGCTGACGGCTGATAAAGATCGCCAGCAAAATGATCCCGCCCTTGATCACGCTCTGGACGTAGGGCGAGACCCCAAGCATGTTCAAGCCGTTGTTCAACACCCCCAGCAGCATGGCGCCGAGCAAGGTGCCGACGATCACCCCGCGCCCGCCGGCAATCGAGGCGCCGCCCAAGACCACGGCGGCAATCGCGTCGAGTTCAAACGACACCCCGGCATTCGGCTGGCCACTCATCAAGCGCGAGGTCAGCACCAGCCCGGCAATCGCGGCGGTAAAACCGCTGATGCCATACACCAGCAACTTGAAGCGCGCCGCCCGCACACCGGACAGGCGCACCGCTTCCTCATTACCGCCAATCGCGTAGATATAGCGACCGATGCGGGTGTGTTGCAGCAGCACATAGGCCGCCAGGTACGTCACCAGCATGATCAGGATCGGCACCGAAATACCGAACAGGCTTTCGCGACCAAAGAAGCCAAACCACTCCGGCAGACCGGAAATCGGGTAGCCATCGGTGTACATCAGGCCGAACCCGCGGGCGATGCCCATGGTCGCCAGGGTGACGATGATCGGCGGCATGTGCAGGTAGGCCACAAACAAGCCGTTGCCGATGCCGAAGGCCACGCCGACCAGCATTCCGGCGCCAATCGCCAGGCCCGGCGGCAAGCCCGCGACCATCAAGCCTGCGGTCAAGGTGCCGGACAGCGCCATCACCGGCCCCACCGACAAATCGATGCCGCCGGTGAGAATCACGCAGGTCATGCCCACCGCGATAATCGCGTTGATCGACACCTGGCGCGCAATGTTTGACAGGTTGTTGGCGGTGAGGAAATTGTCGCTGGCGAAGATCATCACCAACGTCACCACCAGCAGCCCGACAAAGGGATAAAACGCCGGTGAGCGAATCAACCGCGCCAGGTTCAGGCGCAGCCGGCCAGGCCCCACGGCATTAATGGACGTATTCACTTGAGCCCCCTGTTGCATGGCGCATGACCTCTTGAGGATTGACGGCAGACGCTTCCAGTACCTTGACGATGGCGCCCTTGTGGAACACGGCGACGCGGTCGCACATGCCGATGACTTCCGGCAGTTCCGAGGAAATCATGATGATTGCGTAGCCTTGTTCGGTGAGGCTGCGCATCAGTGCGTAGATCTGCGCCTTGGCACCGACGTCGATGCCACGGGTGGGTTCGTCGAACACCAGCACGTCGCAGTGATGGTTGATCCAGCGGGCAATCACGACTTTCTGCTGGCTGCCGCCGCTGAGGTTGAACACCCGGCTCTCGCCGCTGGGAGCCTTGATCGACAGCTGGCGCATCAGCGCTTCGACGCTGGCGCATTCCATGTCCTTGTCGATCAGGCCGCTGGCGTTCTGGTATTTGGGCAGGTTGTTGAGGGAGATGTTTTCGCGAATGCTGAAGTCGGTGATCAGGCCTTCGGTCTTGCGGCTTTCCGGCAGCAGGCCGATGCCATGGGCCAAGGCCTGGGCCGGGTCGTCGAGGGTGATTTTTTCGCCGCGCAGCCATACGTCTTTGCTCACCGACGGCAGCGCGCCCATCATGCCCAGCGCCAATTCGGTGCGGCCGGAACCCACCAGGCCGGCAAAGCCGAGAATCTCGCCCTTGTGCAATTCAAAATGGTTATGGGGGCCGTTGCGCACCAACTGGATGTCCTTGACCTCCAGCAACAGCGGCCCGCGTTCGCTGCTGGGCTTGGGCGGAAAGCTGCATTCCAGGCGGCGGCCCACCATCATTTCCACCAGGCGGTCGATATCGCTGTCGGCCACATCGGTGACGCCCACATTGCCGCCGTCGCGCAGCACGCTGATGCGGTCGCACACCTGGAAAATCTCCTCCAGATGGTGAGAGATAAAAATCACCGCCACACCCTGGCGCTTGAGCTCACGCATGATCTCGAACAGCAGCTCGGCTTCGCTCGGCGTCAGCGTGGCGGTGGGTTCGTCGAGCACCAGCAGCCGCGCATCCAGGGCGAGGGCCTTGGCGATCTCGACGAACTGCTGCTCGGCCACACTCAGGTGCTTGACCGCGCATTGCAGGTCGATGCTGACGCCGAGGCGCTTGAACAACGCCTCGCTCGCCACGACCATTTCGCGCTTGCGCAACAGGCCGAAGCGGTTGCTCAGCTCATGGCCGAGGAAGATATTTTCCACTGCCGTGAGGTAGGGAATCAGGCTGAATTCCTGGAACACGATGCCGATACCGGCGGCAATCGCATCACGGTAGGTCGCGAACTGCCGGGCCTCACCGTCGATCAGGATCTGCCCTTCGTCCTGGTGCTCGACCCCGCCAAGGATCTTCATCAGGGTCGATTTGCCCGCGCCATTTTCCCCAAGCAAGGCATGAATCTCGCCGCGCTGCACTTCCAGGTTGATCGCCTTGAGGGCTTGCACCCCCGGGTAGCGCTTACAGATATTTTCCAGCTTCAGAAGACTGCTCATACCGCCGACCTCGCATTCAGATGGATGACCTGTGCCCCACGCCTGGCGTGGGGCCTGGGTGTTTTACCAACTGAAATCCTTGGCCTTGGCCTGGTCGATCAGGGTGATGTCCACCGGGATCGTGGCCGGTACTTGCGAGCCCCACTTCTTGGCCAGGGCGATGCCCAGGGCCAGGCGGATCTGGTCACGGGGGTATTGCGCGGAGGTGGCGATGAATTTGCTGCCGGGTTTCTGGATGGCCTTGATCGCTTCCGGTGCGCCGTCGACGCTCACCAGTTTGACGTCCAGGCCACTGGCTTCGATGGCCGAGAGTGCGCCGAGGGAGCCGTTGTCGTTGACGCTGAAAATGCCCTTGAGGGTGGGTTGGGCCTGCAGCATGTTTTCGGTGACGGTCAGCGCCTGGTCACGTTCCTGCTTGCCGTTCTGGATGCTCACGATCTTGATATCCGGGTGCTTGGCCACGGCCTCTTTGCAACCGCGTACGCGTTCCAGGATCGGTACTACGGCGATGCCGTCGAGGATGGCGATATTGCCCTTGTCACCGATGTTCTTGGCCAGGTATTCGCAGGCCTGGAAGCCGGCGTCGAAGTTTTTCGAGCCGACGAAGGAGTCCAGTGGGCCTTCGGCTTGGGCGTCGACGGCGACCACGACTACGCCGGCGGCGTGGGCGGATTTGACGGCTGATTGCACGCCGACCGAGTCGGTGGGGTTGATCAGCAGGATGTCGATGCCCTTTTGCAGCATGTCTTCGACGTCGCTGACCTGTTTGGACACGTCGTGGCGGGCGTCGGTGATGATCAACTGCGCACCGATGGTCGCCCCGGCTTCCTGCAGGGCGTCTTTCATGGTGACGAAGTAAGGGTTGTTGATTTCCTGGAAGGACGCGCCGATGCGGATGGGGGCGGGTTTGGTGTCGGCCAGTGCCAGGCCGGCGGTGCCAAGATTGATGCTCAGAGCCAACAAACACAGGGTTTTCGGAAGCATTTTCATGGTGGGGATCTCTGTTTTGTTTTTATTTTTAGAGCAAATGTTATCGTTAACATTTTGTAAGAAGCTAGCAAAGAAATTGGGGGGTCGCAAGGGGTGTTTGATCGGTGGTGGCGGGTGGGGGGGACATATCCGTTGCTGCGGTCAGGGCGGCTATTGGTTCCGCTCTTACAGCGGCTCACTTTTGAACAGCGCAAAAGTAAGCAAAACGCTCTTGCCCCACCACTCGGCTCCTCGCCTAGGCTCGGAGTGCCCTCAGCTCCGGCAGCACGAAGCGGGCCGCCGCGACGGGGCGTCCCTGCCCCGTCGCGGCTAAACCGGCGTCCTGCCGGTTTACCCGCTCCGTACTGCCTACGTTCGGCCAGCGTGGTTTAACGGGGCGCCTAAGATCAAGATCACAAGCAGATCAAGGGCACAGCGGCCTACAGGCCGGCTTGAGTGTGGTGGAGCAACAGCAACAGCAACAGCAACAGCAACAGCAACAGCAAGATCAGAAGCTAAAGTGGGCACGGTCCAAATGTGGGAGCGGGCTTGCTCGCGAAGGTCGTTAACGATGACGCGGGCATCCTGATTCAACGCGGCGGTCTCAGGTTTTTCGCGAGCAAGCTCGCTCCTACAGAAAAGCGGCTTTGCTTTTGCTTTTAACACTCAAGCCGGCCGGTAGGCCGCTGTGCTCTGCTTTTGATCTGCTTTTGATCTTGATCTGCGGGCCCCGTCAACCACGATGGCCGCAAGTAGGCACGGTGGAGCGGGTAAATCGGCAGGGAAGCCGATTTAGCCGCGCCGGGCCATGGATGGCCCGTCGCGGCGGCCCGCGGAGACGGGCCGGAGTGCGGGCATGCCGAGCCTAGGCGAGGCACCGAGTGGTGGGGCAAAGACCTTTTGGTTACTTTTGGCTGGGCCGGCATTCCGGGCGTTTGTCAAAAGTGACCCGCTGTAAGAGCGGAACCATAAGCCGCCGTTACCTAAATAACGGATATGTACCCCGTCAGCCCCGACTCCGCAGCCACTGCATAAACCCCTTCTTAACCGGTACCACAGGCGCCTCCTGCGTCAAACTCTGAGCCGCATGCAACCTGAAATCCAACAAACTCTTCATCGCCTCACTAATGTCATGCCGAGCATCCAGACAAGGCTTCAGATACTCCTTCTCAATCCGATACAACGTACAAAACGTCTTCGCCGAAAAGTCCGCAGGCACACCCTGCTCCGACAAAATCCCGGCCTCACCAATCACCTCCCCAGGCCCCATCCGCCCGGCTTCAAACTTGTGCCCCGCCTTGGTCAACATCACCGAGATCACCCCGGACTCAATGATAAACAGGTGATCACTCACCTCCCCCGCCGGCAAAATCATCTCCCCTGCGCGGAAGGTCTGCAGCGTCATGTTCTGGCTGAACGTCTCCTTCTCCTCCTGCCTCAACGTCGAGAAAATAGACGAGCTCTCCAACAACGCCCGAGCCCCAGAAACCGCCGCCGGCGCATTACTCTCGGCCGACGACAACAAACTCACCCCTGCCGCCTGCAAATGCCGAAACGCCAAATCATAAAGCTGGTTACGCACCTCACGCTTGAGCGCCATCGCCGGCACAAACCCACTGATCTCATACTCCACCCCACCACTGGCCGACGTCTTGAACGCCACACTCGGCGCCGGCTTGGCCAACAACGGCCGACACCCCTGCATCGCCCGCTCCAAAGCATCCAGCACGGTTTGCGGCCGCGCATGGGGGCTGACCTGCAGGCTGACCGACAAACCAAACATATCCGCCGGGCGCGAGAAGTTGATGATCTTGGCCTTGGCCGCCAACGAATTGGGCACCACCGCCAGGCTGCCCTGGGAGGTTTGCAGTTGAGTGGCGCGCCAGTCGATGTCGATCACCCGACCTTCGATGCCGTCGATGGAGATCCAGTCATCCAGTTGGTAGGGCTTGGTGGTGTTGAGGACAATGCCGGAAAACACGTCGCTCAAGGTGCTTTGCAACGCCAGGCCGACGATGATCGCCACCGCGCCGGAAGTGGCCAGCACGCCCTTGACCGGCAGGTCGAGCACGTAGGCCATGGCTGCGATGATCGCGATCAGGAAGATCACCGCGCCCACCAGGTCCTGCAACAGCCGCCCGGTGTGGCCGACCCGCTGCATCATCACCGCGCCGAGCAATACCGTGAGGGTGCGTGCCGCGAACAACCACCAGCCGATCTGAAACGCCGTCGCCGCCAGGTGCAGCGCCACGTTGTCGCCAAACGGCGCGACCTGCATCGGGTTCATGCCTTCGTTGAACAGCACGGCGCTGAACACCGCAAAGATCACCAGCCGCGCCGCCAGCTTCCAATTGGCGAAATCGGCAGAGATCAAGCGCCATACGGCAATGTCGATCAGCACCAGCGCCAACGCACAGAACATCGGGTGATCGGAAATAAATGAGGGCATCCAGGCGACTCCAGGGCGAATGCCATGAAGATCGCATGAAATGCCTTTGGAGGGTATAGCGCCCTAGCGCTGCATCTGCCCGAATTGCCCGGACTGATAGTCAGCAAACGCCTGGTGGATTTCCTGCTCGGTGTTCATCACAAACGGGCCGTGGCCGACGATGGGCTCGTCGATCGGTTCGCCGCTGAGCAACAACACCATGGCATCGTCGCTGGACTCGAGGCGCAGTTGCGTGCCGTCGCGCTCAAACAGCGCCAACTGCCCTTCCCGCGCCACGTCTGTCGCGTTGATCCGCACCGTGCCGCGCAATACCACCAGCGCGGTGTTGCGCCCGGCGTGCAGGTCCAGCGTCACCGAACGGCCGGCGTTGAGGCGCATGTCCCACACGTCGATCGGCGTGAAGGTACGGGCCGGGCCCTTGACCCCGTCGAACTCGCCCGCGATCAAGCGCAGGCTGCCGGCGTTGTCGGCCAGGGGCAGCGTCGGGATATCACCATCGAGGATGGTCTGGTAACCGGCATCGGTCATTTTGTCCTTGGCCGGCAGGTTGACCCACAACTGGACCATT
The DNA here is from genome assembly GCF_059716235.1 of Pseudomonas sp. LBUM1641. Taxonomy (NCBI): domain Bacteria; kingdom Pseudomonadati; phylum Pseudomonadota; class Gammaproteobacteria; order Pseudomonadales; family Pseudomonadaceae; genus Pseudomonas; species Pseudomonas sp. LBUM1641. The sequence goes on along the minus strand of NZ_CP166815.1, from coordinate 2,687,685 downwards.
TCCAGGGCGCCACCACTGCGGGCGAACGCTTCGGAGTGAAACTCCTCGTGAATGATGCCCTTGGCTGCAGTCATCCATTGCACATCGCCCGGGCCAATGGTGCCGCCGGCGCCGGTGGAATCGCGGTGCTCGACTTCGCCCTTGTAGACGATGGTCACGGTTTCAAAACCGCGATGGGGATGCTGGCCCACGCCACGACGTTGCTCGGTCGGGGTGAACGCCGCAGGACCGGCGTGATCCAGCAACAGGAACGGGCTGATCTGCTTGCCCATGGTGTCGTAGGAAAACAGGGTGCGAACCGGAAAGCCGTCGCCGACCCAATGGGCGCGCGGGCTGGTGTAGAGGCCGATGATCTTTTTCATGTGTGTCTCCAGTAATGGATACACCTTAAATCCGATACCAATTCAGCGCTAGACGGCAAAATCGGCCTGGATCGTCCTACCTATAGAACGGAAGTACGAGGGCTGGATTATTTTATATTTCGGCCATAATATGGCGTTAAATATTACGCACGTAATTTTTTATCACCCAACACGCTCACCCGCCCCACGGAGCCCGACATGAACCCTCTTCCCCTGCGTCTTCTCACGCCCCTGGCCCTGTTAGCGGTACTCAGCGGCTGTAACAACAAGGCCGACCCCGTCGCCGAAGCGCCCCTGCCCCGCCCGGTGCTCGCCGCCAAGGTCGAAGCCGCCGGCAGCCAGCAAAGCGCCTACACCGGCGTAGTGGCTGCACGCACGGAAAGTGACCTGGGATTCCGCGTCAGCGGCAAAGTGATCGAGCGCAAGGTGGATCCCGGCCAGCACGTCAGCCGTGGCGACACCTTGCTGGTGCTGGATATCGGCGACTTCGAACTGGCCCTGCGCTCGGCCAAAAACCGCGTCAATGCGGCCCAGGCGCAACTGCGTCAGCGCCGGGATGATGAATCCCGCTACCAGCGCCTGGCGAATACCGGCGCCGTGTCGCGGCAGATTTTCGACCAGTCCGCCACCAACCTGCGGGTGGCCGAAGCCGAACTGGCCTCCGCACAATCCGACGCCAGCCAGATCGAAAACCGCCGCACCTACTCAGTGCTGAAGGCCGATAGCGACGGCATCATCACTGACGTGCGTGTAGATCGCGGCCAAGTGGTGGCCGAGGGGCAAGTGGTTGCGCGCCTGGCCCACGACGGCGCCCGGGAAGCCATCGTCAACCTGCCGGAAAACCAGCGCGACCAGGCTTCGCAAAAAGCCCTGGCCTTCCCCTTCGGCGCCCCCGAACAGGCCGTGACCGCCACCTTGCGCGAGCTGTCCGCCAGCGCCGACCCGACCACCCGCACCTACCGTGCCCGCTATGTATTGCATGGCCCCGTCGACCGCTTCGCCCTCGGCTCGACCATCACCGTGCGCCTGCAAGGTAACGGCCAGGCCCAACAGACCCGCGTGCCTATCGGCGCATTGCAGGATGCCGGCAAGGGCACCGGTGTGTGGGTGATTGGCGCCGACGACAAAGTCAGCTTCGCCCCGGTCAACGTCGCCAGTCTCGGCCAGGAAGACGCCTTGCTGGACAGCGGCGTGAGCCCTGGCCAAGTGGTCGTCGCCCTTGGCGCTCATCTGCTGCACAGCGGTGACGCGGTACGCCTGTTGCCGGCCCAGGTATTGGCCCTCAACCGTCAGCAGGAACACTGATAATGCGCGGGATCAACCTCTCCGAGCTGGCGGTCAAACATCGCGCGGTCACGCTGTTCCTGATCATCGCGATCCTCGCCGCCGGGGTCTTTGCCTTTGGCAAACTGGGGCGCGCCGAAGACCCTTCGTTCACCGTCAAGGTCATGACCATCAACGCCGCCTGGCCCGGCGCCACCGCCCAGGAAATGCAGGAACAAGTGGCCGACCGCCTGGAAAAACGCCTGCAGGAGCTGGACTACTACGACCGCGTCGAAACCATCGCCCAGCCGGGTTTTGTCTCGATGCGCATGACGTACCTGGAGTCCACACGCCCCAGCGAGATCCAGGACCTGTTCTACCAGACCCGCAAGAAACTCAGCGACGAAGCCGCGAAGTTGCCCAAGGGCGTGATCGGGCCGTTCTTCAACGATGAATACTCCGACGTGTACTTTTCCCTGTACGCGCTGGAGGCCGAACACCTGCCACACCGGCAATTGGTACAGATGGCCGAGGACATGCGCCAAGGCCTGCTCAATCTGCCGGGGGTGAAGAAGGTCAATATTCTTGGCGAGCAGGCGCAGCGGATCTTTGTCGAGTTTTCCTATGAGCGCCTGGCCACGTTGGGCATCAAGCCCGAACAGATCTTCGCCGCCCTCGCCGCCCAGAACGCCGTAGCGCCTTCAGGCTTTGTCGAGACGGCCGGGGCACGCGCCTATACCCGCATCGATGGCGCTTTCGACAGCCTGGCGCTGATCGAAAACGTCCCGCTGGAAGCCAACGGCAAGCTGCTGCGCATCGCCGATGTGGCCACCGTCAGCCGGGGCTATGAAGACCCGCCCAGCTACCGCATCCGCCATCAGGGCGACCCGTCGCTGATGCTTGGCGTGATCATGGAGAAGCACTGGAACGGCCTGGAACTGGACAAGGCCCTCAAGGCCCAGGAAGCGAAAATCCAGGCCGACCTGCCCCTGGGGGTGAACTTTGCCAAGGTCTCCGACCAGGCGAAAAACATCAGCCTGGCGGTCAACGAGTTCATGCTGAAGTTCTTCGTTGCCCTGGCAGTGGTGATGATCATCAGCCTGCTGGCCCTGGGGTTCCGGGTCGGGCTGGTGGTGGCGGCCGCCGTGCCGCTGACCCTGTCGATCGTGTTTGTGATCATGCTGATGACCGGCCGCGAATTCGACCGGGTGACCCTGGGCGCGCTGATCATTTCCCTCGGCCTGCTGGTGGACGACGCGATCATTGCGATCGAGATGATGGTGGTCAAACTCGAAGAGGGTTTTGACCGGATTCATGCGGCCACGTTTGCCTGGAGCTCCACCGCCGCGCCGATGCTCACGGGCACGCTGGTGACGATTATCGGCTTCCTGCCGGTGGGTTTCGCCCGCTCGGGCGCCGGGGAATATGCCGGGAATATTTTCTGGATCGTCGGCTTTGCGCTGATTGCCTCGTGGCTGGTGGCGGTGGTGTTCACGCCGTACCTGGGGGTCAAGCTGCTGCCGCACATCCAGCCGGTTGCCGGCGGCCACGATGCGATTTATGCCGGGCGTTATTACCAGAAACTGCGCCGCCTGGTGGACGCTTGCGTGCGCAGATGCTGGCGGGTGACCGGGCTGGTGGTGGCGGCATTCGTGTTGTGTGGCCTGGGCATGGGCGTGGTGAAGAAGCAGTTCTTCCCCAACTCCGACCGTTCCGAGATGATTCTTGAGGTGTACATGCCGCCGGGCAGCGCCTTCAAAAGCACCGAAGCGGTAGCGGCGCAGGTGGAAAGAGCGCTGATGGAGGAGCCGCAAACCGTGATGGTCGACACCTACGTCGGCGGTGGTGCGCCGCGGTTTTTCCTGTCGCTGAACCCCGAGTTGCCAGACCCGGCCTTCGCCAAGCTGATCGTGCAGACCGCCGACGCCCACGCCCGGGACGCCCTGAAAAAACGCATGGATGAACGCATCGCGGCAGGCGAATTTCCATCGGCGCGGGTGCGGGTCACCCAGTTGGTGTTCGGCCCGCCGGTGCCGTTCCCGGTGGTGTTTCGCGTGTCCGGTCCCGACCTGAATGTGCTGCGCAGCCTGGCTGAAGACGTGCGCCAAGTAGTCGCCGCCAACACCCTCACCCGCGACAGCTTCCTCGACTGGGGCGAGCGCGCCAGCAGCTATCGCCTGGTGCTGGACCAGGACCGCCTGCGCCTGCTGGGCTTTACCCCCGACGGGGTGAAATCCCAACTCAATGCGTTGCTCAGCGGCAACCCGATCACCGAAGTACGCGAAGGCAATCGCACCGTTTCAGTGGTCGCCCGCTCCCAGGGCAGCCAGCGCGAAGACCTCGGCAACCTGGACAACATGACCCTGACCAACAGCGCCGGCGTGTCGGTGCCATTGGCCCAGGTCGGGCATTTCCAGGCGGTGATGGAAGAACCGATCCTCAAGCGCCGCAACCGTGCGCTGACCGTGGAAGTGCGCGCCGACATCGTCGACGGCACCCAGCCGCCGGATGTGGAAATGGCGGTGTACAAGGATTTGCAGCCCTTGATCGCCAAGCTGCCGGCCGGCTATCAAATCGTCATCGGCGGCCCGGTGGAAGAAAGCGCCAAGGCCAACGTCGCGCTGGCGGCGCTGTTCCCGATCATGATCCTGCTGACGTTGACCGTGATCATGTTCCAGGTGCGTTCGTTCGGGGTGATGTTCATGGTGTTCGCCACCGCGCCGTTGGGGCTGATCGGGGCGGTGCCGACGTTGCTGCTGTTCAACCAGCCGTTCGGGTTCAACGCGATATTGGGGCTGATCGGGATTGGCGGGATCTTGATGCGCAACACGCTGATCTTCACCGACCAGATTCGGCAGAACCAGGACCAGGGCATGGTGATTCGTGAAGCGATCATCGAGGCCACGGTGCGCCGGGCACGACCGGTGATCCTGACCGCGCTGGCGGCGGCGTTGGCGTTTATTCCGCTGACGTTGTCGGTGTTCTGGTCGTCGCTGGCGTATGTGTTGATTGGCGGGGTGCTGGTGGGGACGGTGTTGACGTTGCTGTTCTTGCCGGCGTTGTGCAGTTTGGTGTTGGGGCGGGAGAAGACGCGGGAAGTGGTTGCACTAAACTGATCCAACAAACGCCACAGAACCCATGTGGGAGCGGGCTTGCTCGCGAAAGACGGTGTATCAGTTAACGAGATGTTGACTGATCCACCGCTTTCGGGGGTGTCAGAAATTTTGTGTTCGGGCATACCATGAGCAAGAGGTGCATGTATGCCAACCAAAAAGAAACCACCGCTGCGTGAACTACCAAAAATCCCGAAAGAGCTGCTCGAGCAGTTCGCTGACGGCATGATGACCGCCGAGGCCATCGAAGACGCCTCAGCGGCTTTCAAGAAGGCTCTGATCGAGCGAGCCTTGAATGCCGAGCTCGGCCATCACCTGGGCTATCCGCCGGGCGCGCAGCGCCCAGAGGATGAAACCAACCAGCGTAATGGCAAAAGCGGCAAGACGGTTCTCACGGGCGATGGGCCGCTCCGGCTGGATATTCCGCGTGACCGGGACGGCAGTTTTTCGCCCATTCTGATCCCCAAGCACGAACGCCGTTACACCGGTTTCGATGACAAGATCATCGCTATGTACGCCCGCGGCATGACGGTCAGAGAGATCCGCGCGTTTCTCTCCGAGCAGTACGGTACGGACGTTTCGCCTGATTTCATCAGCTCGGTGACCGACGAGGTCATGGCTGAGATCGGCGCATGGCAACAGAGGCCCTTGGAGCCGATGTATCCGGTTATTTTCTTCGATGCCCTGCGGGTCAAAATCCGCGAAGAAGGACTGGTGCGTAATAAGGCGATCTACTTGGCACTGGGTGTTCTGCCTGACGGCACACGGGATATTCTCGGCATTTGGATCGAAAATACCGAGGGCGCCAAGTTCTGGATGAAGGTGTTCAACGACCTCAAAACACGCGGTATTGAAGATGTACTGATCGCCGTGACAGATGGACTCAAAGGCATGCCAGAAGCCCTTGGCGCTGTCTTTCCAGCGACGACACTGCAAACCTGCATTGTTCATCTGATCCGTAACAGCCTTGATTACGCAGCGTGGGATAAGCGTCGCGAACTGGCCAAGGCGCTCAAGCCGATCTACCAGGCGGTCACCGCCGAAGCGGCTGAACAGGCGCTGGACGCGTTTGAAACCGGGCCCTGGGGCAAGCAATACCCGACGGTAGTGGCTGCTTGGCGAAGGGCCTGGGATCGAGTCATTCCATTTTTCGTCTTCCCGCCAGCAATCCGAAAAGTGATCTACACCACCAACGCCATCGAGAGCATCAACGCTCAGCTACGAAAGATCATCAAGACTCGCGGCCACTTCCCGACCGACGATGCGGCAACCAAACTGATCTGGCTCGGGCTGCGAAATATCACTGCAAACTGGGGCTCGGCGGCCCATGACTGGAAAAGTGCGATGAATCAATTTGCGATTCTGTACGGAGATCGATTTATCAGGCCAACCTGGTAAAAGCACGGCCTGCCTGACGGCAGGCCGTTACCGGCCCGCACACAAAAAAACTGACAGTCCCCCGCTTTCGCGAGCAAGCCCGCTCCCACATTTAGAGGTGTGGCGTTTTTAAGTTAGCGCTTGGAAAGCTCCATAATCATCCGGCTCAGCAGGTAAATCCGCGGCGCCACACTCTCCACCTCGGCATATTCCTCTGGCGTATGAATATTGCCCCCGACAATCCCGAACCCGTCCAGGGTCGGCGTACCCACACCAGCCGACAAGCTGGCATCCGCCGCCCCGCCGCTGCCCTCAATGGTCAGCTTGCGCCCCAGTTCGCCATAAATCCCTTGGGCGATAGCCACCAGCTTGTCCGACTCCGGCGTCTGCGGCATCGGCGGCAGGCCACGGTGCAGGCTGGTGGTCACTTCAGTCTCGGGGATCAGCTTGTTGGCCGAGACTCGCGCCAGGTCTTTCTCGATCCGGTCAAACTCTTCCGGCAACGCCGCCCGGACGTCCGCCTTGGCGGTGGCCTGGTCCGGGATCACGTTGACCCGGTCGCCGGCGTTGATCACGGTGAAGTTGATGGTGGTTTTCTTCTCGGCATCCCCCAGCTTGCCCAGTTGCAAGATCTGGTGCGCCGCTTCCATCGCGGCATTGCGGCCCAGTTCCGGAGCGACGCCGGCGTGGGCGGCCTTGCCCTTGACCTCGACCACCGCAGTGGCGCTGCCTTTGCGCCACACCACCAGGCCATCCGCCGGGCGACCCGGTTCCAGGTTGAGGGTCACATCGTGGCCCTTGGCGGTGTTGCGGATCAGCTCGGAAGCGCCATCGGTGCCGGTTTCTTCGCTGGCGTCCAGCAGGAAAGTGATTTGCGCGTAGTCCTTGAAGCCCTGGTTTTTCAGGACTTTCAAGGCGTAGATGCCGGCGACGATGCCGCCCTTGTCATCCATCACGCCGGGGCCATAGGCACGACCGTCCTTGATGTGGAAAGGCCGGGCGGCCGCCGAACCTTCCTTGAACACCGTGTCCATGTGGGCCATCAGCAGGATCTTGGCCTTGCCGGTGCCTTTAAGGGTGGCGATGACATGGCTGTTATGGGCCGCAGCATCCGGCACCAACTGGATGCTGAAACCCAATTGCTTGAGCTCGTCGACAGCGATGTCACGCACTTGGGTCAGGCCCGGCTCGTAGCCGGAGCCTGAATCAATATTCACCAGGCGCTCCAACAGTTTCAAGGCATCGGCCTTGTACTGCTCGGAATCGGCCTGAATCTGTTTGTGGGGCTCGGCGCTGAAGGCCGGCATGGCGAACGACAGCGCCAGGGTGGCTGCCAGCAAGGTACGCGGGAAGTTGAAGAGCATGAACCGATCCTTGTTTTTTGTTGGGAGGTAGCGCTCCACCCTACCTGACAAAAAACAATTTGTTGATCCTCAGATCGACCTCAGCCAACTTCCCTGCACCGAACTGACCCGGTTGCGCCCGCTGCTTTTGGCCTCGTACAGCGCCTGGTCGGCGTCGTTCAGCCAACTGGTGGCGTCGCCGTGAGCCGGTCGATACGGCGCCAGGCCGATGCTCAGGCTGGCGCGCAAGGTCGGGTCCTGTGCGTAGGCCAGGGAGTTGAAGCGGTCGCGCAGGGCATCCATCACTTCGGTGGCGCGGTTCAGGGGCATGTCCGGCAGGATCACGCAGAACTCATCGCCGCCATAACGCCCGGCCAGGTCGGTGGCCCGCAGGTTCTGGCGCAGCACTTTGCTCAATTGGCGCAGCACGATATCGCCGGTGACATGGCCGTAGGTGTCGTTGATGGTCTTGAAGTGATCGATGTCGATCAGCGCGATGGCGGCGCCCTGCTGGTCGCGGCGACAGCGCTGGAACTCGATTTCCAGGTGATCTTTCCAGGCGCCGTGGTTGAGCAGGCCCGACAGGCTGTCGGTGCGGCTCAGGGCCAACAACTCGCGTTTGTGCCGGGCCAGGGTGATCGCTTGCCGGTAGCAGATCCAACCCAGGGCCAGGGGATAGAGCATCAGGATCGGCAGGCAGGCGTAGAGCTGCACTTCGCTGGTCAGGGCCGTCACTGCCGGGGTGAACACCAGCAGCGAGGCGCCGATACCCAGCGCCTGGGCCACCCAGCCGGCGAGCATGAAGCGCGGGCCGCCGATGGCGACGTTGTTCATGGTCATCATCGACAAGGTGGTCACGCTGGGCAGCGGGTTGAACTGCATGGCGCCGACCCAGAACCCGCCACAGAACGAGTCGAGCAACAAGTTGCGGTGTTCCGCGCGCAGGGAGTTTTTCGAATGCCGTGACCATTGGTACGCCACATGTGGCCAGATAAAGGCATTGGCGATCATCACCCCCCAGACCCAAGTGGGTTTATCCAGCGGGTAGATGGCGGCGGCCACGCAGACAAACCCGAGGGTCAATCCCAGGGCGCGCGACTTGTACAGGCGTGAAGCGAGCGAAAGTCCCTTTCCTCCTGCGGCTGGCATGATCTGGCTTGATCCTGGATGAATGCCCGAAGTCTATCAGGGCAACGGCAGATCGCCACTACCACTCATAAGCTGGCCTTCAGTTGGAAAAGCCCCGGGCTAGCATCAACGCGACTCCCAGCAACAGCACCGCCGTGGCCCGTTGCAACAGCACCCGGCGCTTGGGATTTTCCAGCACGTGCTTGATGCGCTGGCCGAAGTAGCAATACAGGCAGCCGCTGGCAAATTGCAGCAACAGGAAAGTCAGGCCGAGGATGGCGATGTCGGCGGCCGCACTGCCCTGGCCGATGGCGGCGAACTGCGGGAATACGGCGCTGAACAGGATGATCGCCTTGGGGTTCGACACGCCGGTGAGCAAGCCTTTACCGAACAGGCTGCGGGCATTTTCCGGGGTTGCGTCGTGGGCAGTGATCGTCACCCCGCTGCTGGTCCATTGCTTGTAGGCCAGGTAAAGGATGTAGGCGACGCCCACCACCTGGATGATCCGGGTGATCAGCGGGTAGTCCTTGATCAGTTCGGAAAAGCCCACGGCAAAGATCAGGATCGAGACCAGATAGGAAACACTCGCCCCGAACTGTGCCGGCAAAGAGCGGCGCAGGCCGTCTTTCAAGCCGAGGCTGAGCAACAACAAGGTCATGGGTCCGGGGCTGAACGCCAGGGTGGTGCACAACAGCAGGAAATACAAAAACGAAGACAGCGTCAGCGCGGTGGCCATGGCGTGGGGTTCACAGCAGGAAAGAAGGTTGCAGTCTAGGGCGCACGGCGTGCCACAGGCAGGTAAACTCTGCGGAAATAAGCGCAGACTTTACCGGTAAAGTTGGCGGCAAACTTAAGGACAGTGCGATGCCCATTCCTGCGATTCACTTTCATGACCGAGCGCCGAAGGTGCAGCAGATCGTCGATGCCCTGGCCCATGCGATTGAGCAAGGCGAGCTGGCGGCCGGCAGCAAACTGCCGTCGGTGCGTGAGTTGGGGGCCTTGCTGGGCGTCGGAAAATTCACCGTAAATGAAGCGCTGGATCGCCTGCGCGGGCGCCACCTGCTGACCTCCAGCCAGGGTCGCGGGCACTTTGTCGCCAGCAGCCTGGCGCAACCGTCGTCCAGCACCTGGGTCGACTTGCTGCCCCAGGACCTGCTCAGCGTACTGCGCCGCCCCCTGGCCATGGCGCAAGGCGACCTGCGCCCCGGCGGCGGCCACCTGCCGGAAGACTGGCTGGATTCCGACGTGTTGCGCCAAGCCATGCGCAGTGCTGTGCGTGCTCCCACGTTGCGCATCGCCGGGCTGGGCACCCCGGCGGGCCTGCTGCCGTTGCGCCAGGCGTTGCAGCAGAAACTGCACGGTGAAGGGTTGTCGGTGCCGGTGGAGCAGATCATCACCACGCCCAACACCGTGCAAGGCCTGGACATGCTCATGCGCCTGCTGGCGCGGCCCGGGGATACGGTGTTGCTGGATGCGCCGTGTTATTTCAACTTCCACGCGAACCTGGCATTACATGGGGTCAAGGTGGTGACGATAACGCGCCGGCCCGACGGGTTTGATTTTGTCGCGCTTGAGCAGTTGCTCGCGGAGCATCGTCCCAGCTTGTACCTGACCACCAGTGTGTTGCATAACCCGACCGGGCATTCGTTTAGTCCGAGCCAGGCGTTTCGGTTGTTGCAGCTGGCCCGGGAGTATCGCTGCCATATCGTTGAAGATGATCTTTACGGGGACTTGCACCCTAACCCGCCGCCGCGTTTGGCGACGTTGGCGGGGTTGGAGCAGGTGACGTATCTGTCGGGGTTTTCGAAGGTGCTGACGGCGAATGCGCGGGTCAGTTATGTGGTGGCGGCGCCGCAGTTGGCGGCGAATCTGACCAATATGAAGTTGATGAGCGGTGGGATTACGTCGGAGTTGTTTGAGCAGATTGTGTATCGGCTGTTGAGTGAGGGTGGGTATGCCAGGCATCGCAAGCGCATGGTTCAGCGGCTGCTGGAGGCTGGGGGGCGGGTTGAGCAGTGGCTGCGGCGTTGTGGGTGTGAGTTGCCGATGGGGTTTGAGGGGGGGATGTTTATCTGGGCGCGGTTGCCGGCGGGGGTTAATGGTGAGCGGTTGGCAGAGGCCGGGTTGAAACGCGGGATGGTGTTGGCGCCGGGGGCGTTGTTTGGGTATGAGCCGGGGTTGCGGGATTTTATGCGGTTTAATGTGGCGCATTGTGATCAGGCGCGGGTTCAGGTTGAGTTTGAGGGGTTGTTGCTGTCGCAGGTGTAGGCTGGGTTTGGGGTGTATATCCGTTATTTGGGTAACGGCGGCTTATGGTTCCGCGGGACTGTCAGTTTTTTTGTGTGCGGGCCGGTAACGGCCTGCCGTCAGGCAGGCCGTGCTTTTACCAGGTTGGCCTGATAAATCGATCTCCGTACAGAATCGCAAATTGATTCATCGCACTTTTCCAGTCATGGGCCGCCGAGCCCCAGTTTGCAGTGATATTTCGCAGCCCGAGCCAGATCAGTTTGGTTGCCGCATCGTCGGTCGGGAAGTGGCCGCGAGTCTTGATGATCTTTCGTAGCTGAGCGTTGATGCTCTCGATGGCGTTGGTGGTGTAGATCACTTTTCGGATTGCTGGCGGGAAGACGAAAAATGGAATGACTCGATCCCAGGCCCTTCGCCAAGCAGCCACTACCGTCGGGTATTGCTTGCCCCAGGGCCCGGTTTCAAACGCGTCCAGCGCCTGTTCAGCCGCTTCGGCGGTGACCGCCTGGTAGATCGGCTTGAGCGCCTTGGCCAGTTCGCGACGCTTATCCCACGCTGCGTAATCAAGGCTGTTACGGATCAGATGAACAATGCAGGTTTGCAGTGTCGTCGCTGGAAAGACAGCGCCAAGGGCTTCTGGCATGCCTTTGAGTCCATCTGTCACGGCGATCAGTACATCTTCAATACCGCGTGTTTTGAGGTCGTTGAACACCTTCATCCAGAACTTGGCGCCCTCGGTATTTTCGATCCAAATGCCGAGAATATCCCGTGTGCCGTCAGGCAGAACACCCAGTGCCAAGTAGATCGCCTTATTACGCACCAGTCCTTCTTCGCGGATTTTGACCCGCAGGGCATCGAAGAAAATAACCGGATACATCGGCTCCAAGGGCCTCTGTTGCCATGCGCCGATCTCAGCCATGACCTCGTCGGTCACCGAGCTGATGAAATCAGGCGAAACGTCCGTACCGTACTGCTCGGAGAGAAACGCGCGGATCTCTCTGACCGTCATGCCGCGGGCGTACATAGCGATGATCTTGTCATCGAAACCGGTGTAACGGCGTTCGTGCTTGGGGATCAGAATGGGCGAAAAACTGCCGTCCCGGTCACGCGGAATATCCAGCCGGAGCGGCCCATCGCCCGTGAGAACCGTCTTGCCGCTTTTGCCATTACGCTGGTTGGTTTCATCCTCTGGGCGCTGCGCGCCCGGCGGATAGCCCAGGTGATGGCCGAGCTCGGCATTCAAGGCTCGCTCGATCAGAGCCTTCTTGAAAGCCGCTGAGGCGTCTTCGATGGCCTCGGCGGTCATCATGCCGTCAGCGAACTGCTCGAGCAGCTCTTTCGGGATTTTTGGTAGTTCACGCAGCGGTGGTTTCTTTTTGGTTGGCATACATGCACCTCTTGCTCATGGTATGCCCGAACACAAAATTTCTGACACCCCCTAAGCGGCCGTTACCGAAGAAACGGATATGTACACAGGAATCCCCCCCGCGAAGCCAAGCAATCCCCCCAATCCCAACTAAGCTCACCCCCCAACAAAAACAACCCCGAGCGCCCCCCAATGACCCACCCCACCGAGGCCTTCCGCGCCGCCTACCGCGCAAGCATCACCCCCCACTACAACCCATGGCTCCACGCCGGTTTCGTCCTCGGCTACGGCCTGCTCTGCATCACCCTCTTCTGGTCAACCACCCAAAAAATCCAACCCCTGGAATGGCTGACCATCCCCCTCACCCTGATCTTCTTCAACCTGTGCATCTACCTCGTCCACCGCCATCTGGGCCACCACAAACACCCCTTCGCCCGCCTGTTCTACGCCCGCCACACCGGCGACCACCACAGTTTCTTCACCCCAGGCCACATGACCTACGACAGTCCGCGAGACTGGCGCGTCATCCTGTTCCCCGCCTGGCTCATCCTGCTCCACAGCCTGGTCATCACCCTGCCCGCCTGGTGGCTGCTCAAACACCTCAACCCCAACATCGCCGGCCTGTTCGCCGGCTGCATGATCCTCGGCTACCTGCTCTATGAATTCTTCCACGCCTGCGAACACCTGCCCCCCGACCACCCCGTGGCCCGCCTGCCGTGGATCCGCCAGATGCATCACCTGCACGCCCTGCATCACCGCCGCGAACTCATGCAAGGACGCAATTTCAATATCGTTCTTCCGCTGATGGACTACCTGTTCGGCACCCTGCATTGGGAACCCATCCACACCGACAACCAGGAGTCGTCATGAGCGCCCGCCCAAGGAAAGTTCATCACGTCGCCCTGCTGATCCTGATCGCCATCGTCGCCTTCCTGCTGCTGATGCCCACCAGGGTTCAACCGGTCAACTGGTCGCCGCCCAAGGCGCCGTCCATGAAGGACGGGCCCTACGCCAAAAACCAACGCCTCAAGGCTGTAAAAAGAACCGGCGCCCAGGACATTGCCGGGCCAGAAGCTCTGTTGCTGGATGCCAAAGGTTTTCTCATCACCGGACTGCATGACGGGCGCATCATCCGCACCGCGCCCGAAAGCCATATCCTCGAAGAACTCACCAACACCCATGGCCGCCCGCTGGGCCTGGCCCTGCACCCTGACGGGCGCCTGATCATTGCCGACGCAATCAAGGGCCTGCTTGCCCTCGACAGCCAGCACAACCTCACGACCCTCGCCACCAGCGCTGCCGGCCTGCCGTTTGGCTTTACCGATGACGTCACCATTGACGCTGCCGGGCGTTATGCCTACTTCAGCGATGCGTCCAGCCGCTGGGGTTACGGGGAAGACGGCGAGGCGGTGATCGAGCACGGCGGCGATGGCCGGTTGCTGCGTTATGACTTCAGCAACGGCCACACCGATGTGCTGCTGGACCAGTTGCAGTTCGCCAATGGCGTGGCCCTGGGGCCCAACGAAGAGTATGTGCTGGTCAACGAAACCGGCGCCTACCGCATCAGTCGCTACTGGCTCAAGGGTGACAAGGCTGGCGTCCACGACCTGTTTATCGACAACTTGCCGGGCCTGCCAGACAACCTCAGCTTCAACGGCCAGGACCGTTTCTGGGTGGCCTTGTATTCACCACGCAACCCGTTGCTCGACGGTTTTGCCGGCTACCCGCTGATGCGCAAGATCATGGTGCGGGCTTTGATCGTGGTGCCCAAGCCCATCGAGCGTAAGGCCTTTGTGCTGGGGCTGGATGTGAACGGCAAGGTGATCGCCAACCTGCAGGACGGCAGCAGCGGTAATTACTCGCCCATCACCACCGCCCGCGAGTATGGCGACTGGCTCTACCTGGGCTCGCTGACCAACACAGGCATGGCACGCTTGCCACTCAAGCAGGCATTGGCGCAATAACGCAAAAAGGGGCAGCCCTTGCGGACTGCCCCTTGCCTTACTTGAACAACCTCATCAGTGAACGATGGTCTGGGTGCAGATGTGGCCCAGGCTGACGTACTGCACGTTGCTGCCGCCTACGCCAACACCGGGGAACTCATCCAGCTCGATGCGCCAGCCGCCTTCGTTGAAGGTGGTGTCCCACTTGTAGGACACGCCGGTGCTGCTGTCGTTGAAGATGGCGCGGTAGTCACCGTTGCAAGTACCCAGCGTGGCTGTCGCGGAAGATGCGCCGGCGCTGTTGGTCGTGGCCTTGTAATCAACCCAGTGATAGTTGATGTCATAGAAACGCTTGTCGACCCGCAGCACCGGGGTGATGCCCGGCAATGGTACGCCAGTGGTATCCGACCACTGGGTGCTCCAGTTCAACAGGCGTGCGGTCTGAGTGGCGGTCGAAGACATCGAGAACGGAATCCTGACGATGTTGTCACCGGTCACACTGTTGCTGTTCAGACGTGGGAAGGAACCCAGCGTCAACTTGTAATGCGCAGTTGGGTCCTGCGCCACTGCGGTGTTGGCTCGCACCCGCACCTTGGCGGTAAAGCCCGCTGCGCCCGACAGGCTCACGCTGGTACCGGCCGGGACGGCAACCCAGTTGCTGCCGTCGAAACGATCGAGGATCCACTGGTTACGCGTGCCTTCGCGGTCCTCTTTCAGGGCCAGGGCGACATTCTGGCCACGCACCGACTTGAAGTCGAAGTAGTCAACATCATTGGCGTTGTCGAGGTTACCGACCACCTGGTTCAGCGCATCCGGCAGCACAAAGGCAGTCTGCGCGGTGTCGTTGGGTTCATAGGCGTCCACGTTGGTGTCTGCCGCTACGCCAAAACTGAACTGCGCGTTATTCGCCGTGTTCGCCACCATGTACCAGTAGTAATCACCCGCCGGCAGGATGCCGCTGATGTATTCGTCGGCATTGCCCGGGTTATCGGAAGTCGCCAGCAGCACCGGATCGCCACCTTGGCCGTCATCCCGGAACAGGCTCAACGACATATCGGCACCCGCACTCTGGCCGATCAACTGCACCAGTACGCGAGCGCTGTGGGGCAGGTTGAAGTGGTAGGGAAATTCCTGGCCGGTCTGCACTTCACTGATGGTGTAGAGGGTGTTGATGTCCAGGGTCGGGAACAGCGGAACGAAATCGGCGGCGGCCGCTTTCAGCTTGCCCTGGCTGGGCTTCTTCGGTTCGCTGACCACGGTTTCAGTGATGCCGGCTTTGCTGGTGGCCGGTTTGAGCACCGGGGTTGTACCCGCAGCTAGGGCGTCCTTGAATTTCTTCGCGAGTTCTTCGGAAAGCGGCTGGGCTTGAAGGGTACCGCCGGGCTTGAGATCGAAGCCCGATGCAGGCGTGACCGCCTGTGGGCTGACGGTCGAAGGGTATTGCTCGGCCAGGGCAAAGGCCGAAACGAAGCTGGCAGCCATCATGGCCGCGCCCAATACAAAGGCTTTTTTAGATTTCATTTTTTATCCATCCATAGTTAAAAAATTGAAGCTCAGGTAACCGGTGACATCCGGTCACCTGGGATGGACTGTAGGATAATACTGTATGTATGTACAGTATTTTCTTAAAAAACTACCATTTCATCCAGACGTACCAAAGCGCTGAACCTACAAATCCAACCATTCCAAAACGATACGGCCACAGCACCCAGCGCTTGAGAGACAGAGGAACAGACGCCAGCTCTGCCGCCGTCACGTCTCCTCTTCTGATGTGCAGCTTGGGCAGTGAAAGAAAGTCGACAATCAGACTCAAACGCTTGTATCTGTCGATCAGTTTGTTTCTGCCCCAAAACCGTTTGTTGTCACGGATCAAAACGTTATCGCTGAAGTAGCTTTCCAGTTCATCCAGTTTTCTGTACTCGACGAATAGCTTCAAACCCAAAAAAATAAATGGCCATCCCCCCAATAAAATCACGCTAAATCCGTACAACGAAATAGTCATGCACCCTCGCCCTCATAGAATAAGTCGCCGGCCATTTCTCCTAACGCTCCTCCCACGGTTCCACCGGTATACCCTCCCGCAGCACCGCCAATAATCCCGCAAGCGAGTTCACCTTTTCCTTTGGTAGCGATACCCAAAACTAATTTACACAAACCACGCGCCACCTTTGCGCCCAATACCCCTCCACCGGCGGCCCCACCCACCCCGCCCACCAACTTCCCACCCTCCACATACTTCGCCCGCCTACACATCGCCCCCCGCCCCGCCATGCATGCTTCCTTGATCTCCAACCCCGCCACACCCACATCCAACGCCAACCCCACATACGTCCCCTTGCCCAAAAACTTCGAAGTCTCGGCAATGCTGCGAACCCGCTGCGTATAGCCCACGATTTCACTCTTGTGCAGATAACTCTTGGTGGAAATACCCAGTACTTTTTTCAGTGACTTATTGGTTTTCAGGCTCGTGCCAAATCGCGCCGCGCCTTGCAGTTGAGTATCCAAGCGCCGGAATAACATCTGCCGCTTCTGGATAAATGCTTCCTTGTTCAAGGCTCCACCCTTGAGTTGTTGATGCAAACGCTCAATCTCTTCCAGAGTGCGCTGGACCTCGTCCAAGTGTCGCCCCCAGGCCGCCGTCGAACTGCCGATTCCCACCGAGCTGTAAGCCAATAAACTCTGGAATAGATCATAGTTATTGATCACCGCCGCCCCAGCCGAGGCATCCAACTCCAGACTGCGCTGAATCTCCTGGGCATGGCGCATCAACCATGCATCATCAGTAGTGCAAGCCACGGCGTAGGCATCGGGAATGATCACCATCTGCCCTGGAGTCACCAGCCGGGCCTGGCGCAAGTGCAGGTTCAATGCGTCGAATTGATCGGAGAGTTGCCAACTGGACCCGGTCAGCAAGCGGGACTTCAAACTGAGGTAGTCCGTGGTGCGGTCATTGATGTATCCCTGCGCCATCACTTACATCCCTGATGTAATGAATATGGCGCAGGAATATAAGCAGGCTGACACAGCCCGGACACAAGCCTGGGACGGCTGAAATTACATTTGGGAAATCACCTACCTGGCAGGTAATCAAGGCCTACAAAAAGCATCGGACTCAATACCCCGTCATCTCCAGGTACCCCACCCCACCCTGAAATTTCACCGGCCCTTCCCAGTAGGGAATGCTCAGGTTCATCCAGGCCTTTGGGTTGACCGCTTCCGTGGTGATATCCAGATGTTTGCCCGGGATTTTCAATGACCACTGGGTGGGAATGCTGCGCCCATCGATCGCGGTCGTGCCCAGTGGCGTCAGTTGAATATCCTGGTTGTGCAGGGTCTGTGTGTGGCCATCCTTGTCGATCCAGGTGCCAGTCAGGTACGACGGTCCGTTTGTCTGCCGCACCCGAAACAGCATCAGCTGCTCGCCGCTGTCCAGGTGCAGGGAGAACCAGTCCCAGCCGGTCTGGCTGGCGGTCAATGGCTGGCTGCTCCATTCGCGGTCGAGCCAGGCGGTGCCGGTGACTTGGTAAGGTTTGCCGTCGATGGTCACGCGGCCATCCGCCTGGAAAAACGGCTGGCTGTAGTAATACGACGCCTGGCCCTGGTCGGACTTTCGGCTGTAGCCGTTATCGCCCTGGAGCACCAATGGCCGGCTGGAGGTCAGGTGCAGGTCGTAGTTGAAATGCTCGCCGGCGGCCTTCAACTGCATGTCCGCCAGGGGGCTGGCAGCACCGGGGCGGCTGGCGAAATTCCAGTCATCGATCCAGGCAGTGAATGGCACTGCCTGGGCGCCCGCCTGACCCACGCCGCCACGGGCATAGCGTTCGGCGGCGTAATGGCGGGTGGCCGAGGTCACGGCGGCGTGGCCGAGCCAGATCGTCGAGTCGTGCCAGCCCGGTTGCGTCGGCCCGGCCTTGAGCGCGTTGCGAAACAGCGTCCATTGCACGCCGTAAGCATTGCCCTCGGCATCCTTGAGGTTGGCGGTGAGGTACCACCATTCGATGCGATAGCCATCATGGGGGCCGTGGTCCTCGGGAAAGCTGAAGACTTTGCCGGGTACCACTTGGGCAAAGTCCGCCGCCTGGCTGCCCAGCCCGGCGAAGCTTTCTTCAGGCGCTGGCGGTTTGTCGCAGGCGCCGAGCAGCAGGAACGTCGCCCATAGCAGGCACTTAATCTTCATTGGCAAAGGTCCTCAGCAAATCCGCCGGGCGACTGCGGTACAACTGCCACAGCGGCCAGGCCGACGCCAGCAAGGTGGCCAACATCGCCAGGCCCAGCAGTTGCGCCAGTTGCCACGGAAACACCTGCAACGGCAGCCGCCAGCCGAAGGCCTGGACGTTGATCACCACATCCAGGCACCACGCCAGCAGCAAGCCCAACGGCAATGCCAGTATTAGAGTCAGCACCGCCAGCAGCCAGGTTTGGCCGAGGTTGAGCAGCATCAATTGGCGGCGCGTCACGCCCAGCGCCCACAACGGCGCCAACTGGCCGAGGCGGCTTTGACTTTGGGTCAGCAGGCTGATGAACAACGCCACGCCGGCTACTCCCAGGGTCAGGCTGTTGAGGGCGGCGGTGGCGGCAAAAGTACGTTCGAAGACCTGGCTCGACCACCCCTTGAGCTGCTGCTGGTCGACGATGCGGCTGTCTTCCAGGGCGAACCGGTTCTGCACTTCACGCACCAGTGGCGGTACATTGCCGGGCAGTACCCGCAGGTTGAAACGTGCCGGTGATAATCCCGGCCAGTGCTGCAACAGGTGCCGCGAGTTCACCAGCAGATGGCCTTTGGGGTTGCCGTAATCGGCGTAAATCCCCACCACCTTGGGCGACCATGGACCTTCAGGCGTGGGAATGTTGATGACATCGCCCAGCCGCACCTTGAGCCTGCGCGCCATTTGTTCGCTGAGCATCAGGGTGTCGTCTTGCAGCAACCGGGCCCATGGGTCAGCCGCCGCTTCCAGCAACGGCCAATGCTCGCGATAAGTAGGGTCGTCGACCACGCCGAACAGGTCCGCCGGCCAACCTTGCAACTGCACCGCGACCTGCCAGGTCGGCAGCACCGTTTGCGCCAGCGGTTGCTGTACCAGCCAGGCTTGCAATGACTCGGCCTGGGCCGGGTTTTGCGGGTTGAGGTACAGCTCGGCGGTCAGGCGTTGTTCCAGCCAGTTGTTGAAGGTGTGGCGAAAGCCCGAGGTCATCGAACCCGCACCGATGTTGGCGGCCAACGCCAGCAGCAAGGCCATCAGCGCCAGGCTCAGGGCCGGCAACTGCTGGCGACAATCGGCGAGAAACCATTGCCCCAATACCGAACGGCTGCGCCCCAGCACCGTCTTGAGTACGCCATTGAGCACCACCGGCAAGCCCAGCGCCGCGCCCAGCAACAAGGCCGCCATCAAGACAAACCCACTGGCCAGGCTGTCACCCAACACCAGCGCCAGCAGCGCGATCAATAAGGCAGCGCCTGCCACCCAGCCCTGACGTCGCAGCCAGCGCCCATGAGCTTGATGCCAGGCCTGGGCATTGGCCAACGCCAGCAACGGCAAACGCGCCGCGCGCCATAAACTGCTGGCCCCGGCGAGCAATGCGCCGAGCAAACCCAGGCCCAGGCCACTGAGCCACCACAGCGGGCTAAGGCTCAGTTGGCCGGGCACTTCGGCGCCGTACAAGCCGCGCAAGCTGGCGGCCACGTCCGGCAGCAACAGGCTGGCCAGCAAATACCCGCTGGCCACGCCCACCAGGCCGCCGAGCATGGCCATGCCACCGAGTTCGACCGCCAGGCTGAGGATCAGCATCCGCGCGCTGACCCCGCACGCACGCAAGGTTCGCAGCAGGCCGCGCCGTTGTTCCAGGGCCAGGCCGATGGCGGCATGCACGATAAACAGCCCCACGACGAAGGACAAAAAGCCCAGTGCATCGAGGTTCAGGTGGAAGCTTTCAGTGAGGCGTGCGAGGTTGTTTTCTTCGGCCTGCTTGAGTTGCAGTTGCGCGCCCAATTCGGGCGGCAAGGCGGGATGAGCCGCAGCAAAGGCCTTGTCCAGCAACAGCCGCGACAAACGTTGAGGCATGTCCAGCAGGGGTTGGGCGAAGCCAATGTCAGTCAGTAACAGTCCGGGAGCCATGTCCGGTTGTACATGCAGGGGCGGCAGCGCCAGCCCGGCGGCCGTCAGCGGCTGATCACCTTCTTTCAGGCCCAGCGCCTGCAAGGTCTGCGGTGCAATCCAGGTACGTCCCGGCGGGTGGAAGAACGCGACCATCTGCGCCCGGTCCAGGGTCTGCCCGGCCACCCCGCCACCGCCAGGCAACGACACCGGGTCGATGCCCATCACTTGCAAGCGCTGGTCTTCATGCCCCTTGAGCGTCACGCGGCCCTGCACCACCGGCGACACCGGCCACCCGGCGCGGCGCAGCTCGGCGAACAGCGCCTGGGGGAAACTGGCACCGTCCGGCGCACCGAGGCTGGCCTGGGGTTCGCCGCCGATCAGTTGGCTGGCGCGGGCATAGCTGTCCCGCGCCTGGCTGTTGAGGGCTTGCACGCCGGTTAACAGCGCGGTGGCCAGCCACAGGCCGGTGAGCACGCTGAAAAACTGCACCGGGTGGCGGCGCCAATGGCTGAGCAACGCGCGCAGCGTCCAATAGAAGACACGCATTTCAGCGGGCGTCCGCGGCGAGTACCTGGCCGCGGTGCAACACCACCTGCTGGTCCAGGCGCGCGGCGATGCGCGGGCTGTGAGTCACCATCAACAAGCTGGTAGGGCTGTCCCGCAGCAGGTCCAGCAGCAGTTGCAGCACTTCATCGCTGGTGGCTTCGTCGAGGTTGCCGGTGGGTTCGTCCGCCAGCAACAAGCCGGGCCGCGACGCCAGGGCTCGCCCCACCGCCACCCGTTGCTGCTGGCCGCCGGACAGTTGTTCGGGGTAACGCTTGAGCAAGTCTCCCAGGCCCAGGCGTTCCACAAGCTGTGCTTGCCATGCCGGATCGAGGCGCCCGGCCAGGCGCGCCTGGAATGCCAGGTTGTCTTCGACTCGCAGGCTGCCGATCAGGTTGAACTGCTGGAACACCAGGCCGATCTCGGTGCGGCGCCAGTGGGCCAACTGCGCTTCGCTCATTTGGTCCAGGCGCTGATCGCCGACCTGGATGCTGCCACGGTCGACCTGGTCGAGCCCGGCCACCAGATGCAGCAGCGTGCTTTTGCCACTGCCGGATTCCCCCATCAACGCCAGGCTGCTGCGCTCCCCCAGGTAAAGGTCGACACCCGCCAGTACAGCCAGCGGCCCCTGCGGCGTACCGTAACGCTTGAATACCCCTTGTACCTGCAGCATCACCCTTCCCCATACGCTTCTGGACTTAAGCCGGAGAATAACGGTTGTCACATTTTTATGTCACAACCATGGGCAAAAGGAGCGACCCATGACCCCCTGCAAATTTTTCACATCGATTTCACCCGGCGGCCACCTGCCGCACTTTAAATTGCCGCCCACGAACAGATAACAGGCTGATTATTTTCAAGCCTTGCAGTGCAAGTGAACAAATTTTTATATCGGTATGTTCAGCAAAAAGACAGCACCCCTGTGACACGCTTTTGCACATTCCTGCCTAAGCGCTCTTCACTTGGCGCCCTGCCTAACTTGCTGCTGGCAGTTACCGGATTACGCCTGGAAGTTACCAATGGTGAATAGTGTGGTTGACCTGACTCTAAGCAAGTCTCGCTCGCGCTGGGCGTTTTTAAAACAGTTGAACAAGCTATGGCTTGGTGTGGCGGGTATCGTAATGGTCAGCCTCGCGGTAACAGCGTTTATCTGGTGGCCAAGATCGCCGCTTGACCTGGGCGTGGGCCATCGCCTGCTCACTTCCGGCGTGCTGGAAGCCTGGCGCAACGGAGACCTGGTAATACTGGTGCGCCATGAAGAGCGCTGTGACCGCTCCAACAACCCCTGCCTCGGCCCGGCGGACGGCCTGACCACCCTCGGCACGTTGTCCGCCAGCGCTGTGGGCAAGGCGTTTCAGACCCTGGGCATGGAAAACACTGACGTCCTGAGCAGCCCCACGACCCGCACCGCGCAGACCTCGCTGTTCATGTTTGGCAAGGCCGAATTGTCACCTGGCCCGCTGGCCATCTGCGGCCCTGCCATCGGCGAAGAACTGCGCCCCCATAAACAGCCTGATCGCAACTTGCTGCTTGTCACTCATAGCGCCTGCATCAGCGACTTCGAGGAGGCGCTGGGCTTCGAACATGCTGCACATGCCGAATACGGCAGTGCGTTGTTTGTAAAGCTTCTGCCCAATGGCAAGTTCAAGACGCTGGGCATTATGAACAGCAAGGACTGGGCGGCCGCACTTAAACAACTTTAGAACACTTCTTTACATTTAATCATTCAAGTTCGTTCAGCAAAAAGACAGCCATGCCATGGCATCTTCTACCTATTTTTAATAGGCGTTTTTTCCAGAAAACTCTTAGCTCGCTAACTTTTCACAAGTTAACAACATGACGGAGATTTTCGATGCCTCATTGGACGCCACACGTTTAACGAACTTAACCAGGGCACATGGACACTCAGTTTCGCGCCCACTAACAGACTGTTTAAGGAATAACGTTCTGTGCCGGATGTTTACCCGACCACGACCACGCTTCACCCCTCGCGCATGGCTGTTCCAGTGCTCGCGCTGATCCGCCGTCAATACCGCTTGAGAGTGCAATATTCATGACCCGCCTTAAACCATTGCCCGTATTGCTACTGGCATTCGTGATGTTCTATTTGTTGCCGCTGGGCCTGCACGGCCTGTGGATTCCCGACGAAACCCGCTACGCCCAGATCAGCCAGGAAATGATCATGAGCGGCAACTGGGTATCACCGCACTTCATGGGCGTGTGCTACTTCGAAAAACCCGCCGCCGGTTACTGGTTGATCGCGTTGGGCCAGGCGATATTGGGTGACAACCTGTTCGGCGTACGCATCGCCTCCGCGCTGACCACCGGCCTGAGCGTGATGCTCGCCTACCTGATCGCCCGCCGGCTGTGGAACGACCCGCGCAAGAGTTTTGCCTGCGCGCTGCTGTATATGAGCTTCGGCCTGGTGGCCGGGCAAGCGGGTTACTCCAACCTGGATCCGCAATTCACCTTCTGGGTCAACCTGAGCCTCGTGGCCCTGTGGTTTGCCCTCGACAGTGCCAACCCACGTGCCCGCCTCGCCAGTTGGACCTTATTGGGTGTGGCCTGCGGCATGGGCTTCATGACCAAGGGCTTCCTTGCGTGGCTGCTGCCGGTACTGATCGCCCTGCCTTACATGCTCTGGCAGCGCCGCCTGGGCGAGCTGCTGCGATACGGCCCGCTGGCGATTCTGACGGCGGTCGTGGTGTGCCTGCCTTGGGTACTGACGGTCCACCTGCAGGAGCCGGACTTCTGGCGCTTCTTTTTCTGGCACGAACACATTCGCCGGTTTGCCTCCGACAACGCCCAACATGCGCGGCCGTGGTGGTTCTACCTGCCGCTGATGGTGGTGTCTTGCCTGCCGTGGGCGGCGCTGCTGCCAGCAACGCTGTGCAAGGCCTGGAAGGACAAAGGCCAACCCGCCATCGTCTTCCTCGCGCTGTGGATGCTGCTGCCCCTGGGCTTTTTCAGCCTGAGCAACGGCAAATTGCCGACCTACATCATGCCGTGCCTGCTGCCGCTGGCGCTGCTGATGGGCCATGCGTTGATCGACCTGCTGGCCAACGCCCGCACCCGCACGCTGCGCGTCAATGGCCTGCTCAACCTGGGCATTGGCTTCACGGCGATGGTGACGCTGATCTACCTGCAAATCGACCGGCCGTTGTACGGCAACAGCCACAGCGAGATGTTCAACCTGTCCCTGACGTTCATCGTGCTGATGGGCTGGATGCTCACCAACCTGCTGCAAGCGTTCCGCCCGCTGGCGCTGTGGGCGATGCCCGCCTTGGGCATTGGCCTGTTGGTGGCGCTGTTGCCCGCCGGCATGCCGGCGGTGATCGAAGATAACCAGATGCCTGACCAGTTCGTGCTCCAGCACCTGGACGATCTGCAACAGACCCATGCGCTGCTGAGCAACGAACTGGAGTCGGCGTCTGCCTTGGCATGGCGCCTGCGCCGGCCCGAAGTGACGCTCTACAACACTGAAGGCGAACTGCGCTACGGCCTGCAATACGCCGACTCGATGCACCGCAAGGTCGGCCTGGACGACGTTCAAGCCTGGCTCAAGCAGGCGCGCCAGCAAGGTTCGGTGGGCGTGTTGCTGCGGGTTCGGAGCACCAGTGAAATGCGCGAAGCCGGCCAGTTGCCGCTGGGGGGCAAGCGTTATTACAAGGGCGACCTGGAGATCATCATCTACCCGGCATTGCCGTAACACAGCCGCACTAATGTGGGGTGACCCATTCAACACTCATCCCACATCGGAACCGCTCCATGACCTTCTGGAAAACCGAACGCGGCGCCCTGCTGTTGCTCCTGGGCGTGTCCGCCGTGATCCTGCTGCTGGGCCTGGGCGCCCGCGACCTGTGGGGCCCGGAAACCCGCTGGGCGAACATCACCTTGCAGATGCTGCAAAGCGGCGACTACTTTGACCCGTACCTCAAGGGCACCCCCTACTACGACAAACCCCTGCCGTCGTACTGGCTGATCACCGGTTTTGCCAACCTGATGGGCGGCCTGGGGCCGTGGTCGTTGCGCCTGTCTTCGGTCATCTCGGCGTGGCTGAGCATCTGGCTGGTCTACCTGATCGGCGAGCAGCTGTTCCGCAAAGGCACCGGCCTGATTGCCGGCTGGATGCTCGCGACCACCTTCTACTTCATCTTCTGGGCCCGGGTGGCCACGGCGGACGTGCTGACCGTGTGCGGTGTGCTGGCGGCCGTCTGGTGGTATTGGCGCGGGCCGGACGACACGCGGCTGGGGCGCTACACGGTGTTCTTCCTGTTACTGGCGGCGACCTCGCTGTTCAAGGGGCTGATCGGCTTTGTGCTGCCGGGCCTGGTGCTGTTGCCGCACCTGCTCAGCGAACAGCGCTACAAGCGTCATCTCAACCTGCGGCTGGTGCTGGCCGTAGCCATCGCCGGGGCGTTCTATGCGATTCCGTTTGTCCTGTCCCATCTCTACGGCGCACCGACCTACGGTGAAAGCGGCCTGGAACTGGTATTCCGGGAAAACGTGGTGCGCTTCTTCGACCCGTTTGACCATATGGGACCGATCTACACCTACCTGATCTACCTCCCGGCCTACACCTTGCCCTGGGCCCCGTGCTGGATCCTCGGCCTGTGGCTCGCCATGCGGCACTGGCGCGACACCCCGCCCAACACCCGCTGGCTGGTCTGGGGCCTGGGCCTGCTGTTTGTGTTCTTCACTGCCAGTGGCAGCCGGCGCAGTTACTACGTGCTGCCACTGGTGCCGTTCGCGCAGCTGCTGGCGGCGTGGTGGGTCAGTGAGCGTATCGCCCGCAACGGCACGGTCGGGCGCGGTTGGTACCGTGGGTTCGGCATCGCCGCCGGGGTGATGCTGCTGGTGCTCGGGGTGGTGTATCCGTGGACCAATGGCAACGGCGGCGTGACCCGTTTCGCTGCCGACGTGCAAGTACAGGCGGAGAAAAGCGCACCGTGGAATCAGTGGCAGATGGTAATGGTGGAAGTCGATAACAAGGTGCCGATGTACCTGCAAAATCACGGGGCGCCGTTCTACTACGTGGCCAAAACCCAGGATTTTCCGCGTCAGGGCGACAGTGCGGCGTTCATGGCCTGGCTGGAAAAAACCAGCGGCCGCCCCTTTGATCCCAAGCGCACGATTATTGTCACGCAGTACACCCAGGATGACGCGACGCCGCTGGCCTATCTGGGCAACGATCATCAGGTCATCACGACCCAGCCGGACAATGGCGAACGGTTGTTCCACAACCGTGACGGCGGCAGTGTGGCGTTTGTGCCCGGCGCCGCGCCCTAGCACTGGCGGCAAGGGCCGGGCATTGCTAGTGTGGCGCGCTTAAGCCACCGCCCGAGCCCGGCCGCCCATGCCCTACTCTTTCCCCGCACTTGCCGTCCTGACCCTCCTGGTGCTCGTCGCGCCGGCAGCGGCAGACACGCCAATGCCAGCCAACATGGTTTACCTGCGAAGCCTAGACCCGAGCATCGCCCAGGACATTCGCTACGCCAGCCCCCACAACTTCACCGGAGCACCGCTGGACGGCTACAACGCCGCCGAATGCGTGCTGTCTGCCGACGCGGCAAAGGCACTGGTGCGGGTCCAGGCCGAGTTGGCCAGCCAGGGTTACGGCTTGAAGGTATTCGACTGCTATCGCCCCAGCCGTGCCGTCGCGAACATGGGCCGCTTCGCCAGCCTGCCGGGCGATCCGGCCAAGGCCGAGTTCTATCCCCGGGTGAACAAGCAGGATTTCTGGCGCCTGGGCTATGTGGCCAAAGTCTCCAACCATTCCAGAGGCGCGGCGGTCGACGTGACCCTCATCGGGCCCCAGGCGCTGCCGGCACACACCTGGAGCCCAGGCACCCAGGCAGTGGATTGCGCCGCCGGTTATGGGAAACGCCTGCCCGATGGCGGCGTGGACATGGGTACCGGCTTTGACTGTTTCGACGACCTGGCACATACCGACAACCCGGGGATCAGCCAAACGGCCCGGCAAAATCGACAACGGCTCACCGCAGCGATGAGCAAGGAAGGCTTTTCGGGTTATTCCGGCGAATGGTGGCATTTCACCTACAGCCGCAACCCGGTGCGGGCCGCGCCGATGGATTTCCCTATCGAGCCGCTGCGGAAATAAGGAATAAACAACGGTGAACACCTTTCTCAAACGCTGCACAGTCTTGTTGGCGCTACTTTCAAACGTGGCACTGGCACAAATCCCCGAGACCAGCCGGCAACTGATCGTGGTCACCACCCCGGACTGGAACGCCCTCCAGGGCACCGCACAACGTTATGAGCGGCATGGGCAAGGCTTTCAGAAAGTCGGCGAACCGTTTGCCATCGTGGTGGGCAAAAACGGCATGGCCTGGGGCACCGGCCTTACGACGCCAACCCCCGACCAGCAGCCCCTCAAGCATGAAGGCGATGGCAAGGCCCCGGCCGGCCTCTTCAAACTCGGCAGCGCCTTCGGCTACGCCCCCACCGCCAATACCCGCTTGCCCTACACCGTCAGTACCGCCACCCGCGAATGCGTGGATGACAGTCAGTCCAGCCATTACAACACCCTGGTCGACCGCTCGGCGGTGAACAAGGACTGGACCAGCTCCGAGCGGATGCTGCGCAAGGATCAGCTGTACCGCCAGGGGATTTTTATCGAGCACAACACACCGGCTTCGGCCAACGGTGGTTCGTGTATTTTCCTGCATATCTGGCGCAGCGTCAGTGCGGGAACATTGGGCTGTACGGCGATGGAGCCGGTGAATATCCAAGCGTTGTTTGCCTGGCTGGACCCGCGAGAAAACCCGGTGCTGGTGCAACTGCCGGCGGCGCAGTACGACCTCTACCGTGAGCGCTGGAAACTACCCTTGCGCTGAGCCGGCGGCCCGGGCTTCTTCCAGCAAGGCCTGGATGACCTTCTCCTGATTGTCATAACGGCCTTCACCGAAATGGCTGTAGCGGACTTTACCGGTGGCATCGAAGAAGTAATGGGCCGGCCAGTACTGGTTATCGAAGGCGCGCCAGATTCGATAGTCATTGTCGATGGCCACCGGGTAATGGATGTCCAGCTTCTTGACCTGGCTGCGTACGTTATCCAGGACTTTCTCGTAGCCGTTTTCCGGCGTGTGCACTCCGATCACCACCAACCCGTCCTTGGCGTACTTCTTCGCCCACTGATTGACGTACGGCAGGCTGCGCTGGCAGTTGACGCAGTCGTAGGTCCAGAAATCCACCAGCACCACCTTGCCTTTCAGGCCTTCGGCCGTCAGTGGAGGCGAGTTGAGCCACGCCACGGCGCCGTCCAGGGACGGCATGCGCTCCTCGGACTGGCTGAAGCTTTCGGCGTCGACGTTGTTGATCAGGTAGTTGACCGCCTTGGGTACGCCGACCAAGGCTACGGCCAGTGCCAACAACAGCAGGCCTTTTGAGCGGCGCAGGTATCGGATGAAGTTCATGGGTGTCACCTCGTGGCCGGGGGTGTTTCGGCGCGTTTGCGACCCGCGCCGTTTTGCGCCACCGGCGTGTTCTGGAAGCAGGTTTCACTGCCGGTGAGTTTTTTCGCGGTAGCGGCATTCACATCCGCCGCCACGCCCGCCATGGAAAATGCCAGGGCGCTGAGAAAGCTGTTGAGTCGGGTCATGGCAGTCTCCTCAGCTGCCTTCAAGGCAGTTGCTGGAAAATTTGCGGTAGTCGAGGACGTGGCGCTGGCCTTGGGAATCGAGGTAGGTCAGGTGCGAATTGACCATGCCGCACAGGGCGCTGCTGCCGGTTTCTTCGGTGATGGACACCACCCGGTGGATATCCGGCTGGCTGGCGGTGGTTTCGGCATGGCCGGTAATGCTCAAACCCGTGAGTGCGGCAAACAGGCAGGCGGCAGAGGTAGCTTTGAGATTCATGTGCGGTTCTCCGGGGTTTCAAGTGGGCCGAGGCGGATTACCTCGATGAGCTCATTTGAACCTTGCGAGGTATCTCGATTGTGTCGGCCAAGCCCGGATTTTTGCGTCGATGTGTATCTGGTCACTGCCAGATACACTGCAATACAAAGGGCACAAGGCAAGCCCACCGGCAGTGGCTAGACTGCGCATCAATGACTATTCAACGAGGAAGGCAGCATGGATCACGTCGATCACATTCTGATTGTCGATGACGATCGGGAGATCCGCGAACTGGTGGGCAACTACCTGAAAAAGAATGGCCTGCGCACCACCGTGGTGGCGGACGGCCGGCAGATGCGCAGCTTTCTCGACACCACCCCCGTGGACCTGATCGTGCTGGACATCATGATGCCGGGCGACGACGGCTTGCAGCTGTGCCGCGAACTGCGGGTGGGCAAACACAAGGCCACGCCGATCCTGATGCTCACCGCGCGCAACGATGAAACCGACCGCATCATCGGCCTGGAAATGGGCGCCGACGATTACCTGGTCAAGCCCTTCGCCGCCCGCGAGCTGCTGGCCCGCATCAACGCCGTGCTGCGCCGCACCCGGATGCTGCCGCCGAACCTGGTGGTGACCGAAAGCGGCCGGCTGATCCGCTTTGGCCGCTGGCGCCTGGACACCACCGCCCGCCATCTGCTGGACGAAGACAACACCCTGGTGGCCCTGAGCGGCGCTGAATACCGCCTGTTACGCGTCTTCCTCGACCATCCGCAGCGCGTGCTCAACCGCGACCAGTTGCTGAACCTGACCCAGGGCCGGGACGCAGATTTGTTCGACCGCTCCATCGACCTGCTGGTCAGCCGCCTGCGCCAGCGCCTGCTGGACGACGCCCGCGAGCCGGCCTACATCAAGACCGTGCGCAGCGAAGGCTATGTGTTCTCCCTGGCGGTGGAAATCCTTGGGGACTCGGCATGACCCTAACGTTCCGCTGGCCGCGCACCCTGGCGGCGCAACTGTCGGTGATTTTCATCGTCAGCCTGCTGTGCGCCAACGCCCTGTCGTTCAGCGCGCAGTTCTATGAGCGCTACGTGAGTGCCCGGAGCGTGATGCTGGGTAACCTGGAGAACGACGTGTCGACGTCGATCGCGATCCTCGACCGCCTGCCCGCCGCCGAGCGCGCCAGCTGGCTGCCGCGCCTCGACCGCAACGCCTACCGCTACCAGCTGAATGCCGGTGAACCCGGCGAGCCGATGGCCAGCGACGACGTGCCCATGGCCGCCACCTCGATTGCCGATGCGTTGGGCGAGCATTACCCGCTGACCTTTCGCGACATCCCGGGCCTGCAAAAACATTTCCAGGCGCACCTGACCCTGGCCGATGGCAGCCCGATCACCATTGATGTACACCCCAAGCCCATCCCGTTTGCCTTCTGGCTGCCGGTGGTGCTGGTGCTGCAACTGGTGGTGTTGCTGATATGCACCTGGGTCGCCGTACGCATCGCCATCCGCCCGCTGACACGCCTGGCACGGGCGGTGGAAACCCTCGACCCGAACGCGCGCCCGACACCGCTGGACGAAACCGGCCCCACCGAGGTGGCGCATGCGGCGGCGGCGTTCAACGAGATGCAGAAGCGGATTGCCGAGTACCTCAAGGAGCGCATGCAGATTCTGGCGGCGATTTCCCATGATTTGCAGACGCCGATCACCCGCATGAAATTGCGCGCCGAGTTCATGGAGGACTCGGTGGACCGGGAAAAGCTCTGGAGTGACCTGGGGGAAATGGAGCATCTGGTGCGCGAGGGTGTGGCTTATGCCCGCAGTGTGCATGGGTCCACCGAGGCCAGTTGCCGGATCGACCTGGATGCGTTTCTCGACAGCCTGGTGTTTGATTATCAGGACATGAACAAGCAGGTGAGCCTGACCGGTAAAAGCGCGGTGGTTTTGGATACGCGGCCCCATGCGTTGCGTCGGGTGCTGGTGAACCTGGTGGACAATGCGCTGAAATTTGCCGGGGCGGCGCAGTTGGAGGTGGGGTCGACGGCGGCGGGTGAGCTTTCGATCAAGGTGCTGGATCGGGGACCGGGGATTGCGGCGGATGAGCTGGTGCAGGTGATGCAGCCGTTTTATCGGGTGGAGAGTTCGCGTAATCGCGGCACCGGTGGTACAGGGCTGGGGCTGGCGATTGCCCAGCAACTGGCGGTGGCGATTGGTGGGGAGTTGACCTTGAGCAATCGGGATGGGGGTGGATTGTGTGCCGAGGTTCGGCTGGCGCTGTGACTGGGTATGGGCTGAGTTGGGTTGCGTACATATCCGTTATTTAGGTAACGGCGACTATTGGTTCCGCTCTTACAGCGGCTCACTTTTGAACAGCGCAAAAGTAAGCAAAACGCTCTTGCCCCACCACTCGGCACCTCGCCTAGGCTCGGTGTGCCCTCACTCCGGCTTTGGAGCGTGGGCCGCCGCGATGGGCCATCCTTGGCCCAGCGCGGCTAACCCGGCGTCCTGCCGGGTTACCCACGCTCCAAAGCCTGCGTTCGGCCAGCGTGGTTTAACGGGGCGCCTAAGATCAAGATCAAAAGCAGATCAAGGGCACAGCGGCCTACCGGCCGGCTTGAGTGTGAAAAGCAAAAGCAAAGCTGCTTTTCTGTTTTCTGTAGGAGCGAGCTTGCTCGCGAAAAACCTGAGACCGCCGCGTTCATCCAGAATGCCAGCGTCATCGTTAACGACCTTCGCGAGCAAGCCCGCTCCCACATTTGACCGTGCCCGCTTTAGCTTCTGATTTTGCTGTTGCCTTTGCTTCACCACACTCAAGCCGGCCGGTAGGCCGCTGTGCTCTTGCTTTTGATCTGCTGTTGATCTTGATCTGACTGCCCCATTCAGCCCGAGGCCGAACGCAGGTATTGCGGAGCGGGTAAACCGGCAGGACGCCGGTTTAGCCGCGCCGGGCCATGGATGGCCCGGCGCGGCGGCCCGCTTCGCGGTGCCGGAGTGAGGGAACGCCGAGCCACAGCGAGGCGCCGACAGGCGGGGCAGAGCGTTTTGGTTACTTTTGACTGGGCCGGCATTCCGGCTTTTCAAAAGTGACCCGCTGTAAGAGCGGAACCCTAAGCAGCCGTTACCTAAATAACGGATATGTACTCAACCAAGTCACACCGACAAATACCGACTAATAGTCGCCTCATCCACCCGATCCCGGGTTTCCTCAATCACAAACCTCCCCTTCTCAATCACCAAAAACCGATCAGCAATCTCCAGCGTAAACGACAACACCTGCTCAGAAACAACAATAGTCAAATCCCGCAAATTGCGAATCTCCTTAAGCGTACGAGCAATGTCCTTAATGATCGAAGGCTGAATCCCCTCAGTCGGTTCATCCAACAACAACACCTTAGGATTCGTCGCCAACGCCCGAGCAATCGCCAATTGCTGTTGCTGCCCCCCAGACAAATTCCCACCCTTGCGCGAACGCATGTCATACAGCACCGGAAACAGCGCATACAAATCTTCAGGCACCCTGCCCCGTGCCGCCGCCGGCAACCCGGTCTGAATATTCTCCAACACACTCATGCTGGGAAAAATCATCCGCCCCTGCGGCACATAGGCAATCCCCCGCTCCACCCGCTCATGGGTTTCAAGCCCAGACACATCATGCCCATCCACACTCACCTGCCCCTGCCACTGCGGCAGAATCCCCATCAGGCTCTTGAACAGCGTGGTCTTGCCCATCCCGTTACGCCCCATCACCGCGACGATCTCACGCTTCGCCACATCCAGTTCCAGGTCGTGAAGAATCTGGCTCTGCCCGTACCCACACGACAGTTTGTCGATCTTGAACATGCCCGACTCCTCAGTGGCCCAAATACACTTCAATGACTTTCGGATTGCTCTGCACCGACTCCATGCTGCCCTCGGCCAGCACCTTGCCCTGATGCAAAACCGTGACCTTGTGAGCGATGCTCTTGACGAACTCCATGTCATGCTCGATCACCAACACCGAGCGCCCCTGGCTGATGCGCTTGAGCAACTCGGCAGTTTGCGCCCGCTCGTTGACGCTCATCCCGGCCACCGGCTCATCGAGCATCAACAATTCAGGGTCTTGCATCAGCAGCATGCCAATCTCCAGCCACTGCTTTTGCCCGTGGGACAGCAGGTCCGCCTGCTGCTGCAACAAATCACCGAGGAAGATCTCCCGCGCCACTTCCTCGACCCGCGCGACCACCTGGGCATTACGCTTGAAAAACAGCGCGCCCCACACCTTGCGCCCAGCCGGATACGACATTTCAAGGTTTTCAAACACCGTAAGATTTTCGTAGATCGACGGGTTCTGGAACTTGCGCCCTACCCCGGCCCGCACGATGTTGTATTCACGCATTTTGGTCAGTTCCTGGCCGTCGAACTGGATGCTGCCGCTGGTGGCGCGGGTCTTGCCGCAGATCAGGTCCAGCACCGTGGTTTTGCCGGCACCGTTGGGGCCGATCACCACCCGCACTTCATTGCGGTCGATGTACAGGTTGAGGTTATCGACCGCCTTGAAGCCGTCGAATGACACGGTCAGCCCTTCAATGGCCAACACGGGCTTTTTCATTTCAAAACCGACGGCGGTCATGGTTGTGTCTCCAGGATCTTGGCTTCAGCCTTGGGCTTGATCTTCATGGGCTCGGCCTTGACCACCGGCTTGCGCCGCAACAGTCGGGCCAAGGCCTGGCGACCATGGCTGTCCCACAACCCGGCCAGGCCGTTGGGGAAGTACATGACCACGGCAATAAACAATCCGCCCATCAGGTACAGCCACAGCTCAGGGAAGGACTCGGAAAAGTAGGTCTTGCCGTAGTTCACCAGCAACGCGCCATACACCGCGCCCAGCAGCGACATGCGCCCGCCCACCGCCGCGAAGATCACCATTTCTATGGAAGGCACGATCCCCACGAACGACGGCGACATAAAGCCTACCTGCAATGCAAACATTGCCCCGCCAATCGCCGAGAACGCGGCCGCCACGCAGAACACGAAGATCTTGAAACTGGCCACGTCATACCCGGAAAACCGTACTCGCTCTTCCTTGTCACGCATCGCCATCAACAGCCGGCCCAGCTTCGAAGCGAGGATGAAGCGGCCAATGAAGATGCAGCCAAACAGCAGCCCCGCGTTGATGAAATACAGGATCATCTTCGCGCCGTCACCGCGCAGGTCCCAGCCCAGCAGGGTCTTGAGGTCGGTGATGCCGTTGACGCCACCGGTGAGGCCTTGCTGGCCGACGATCAGCACCGTGAGAATCAGCGCAATCGCCTGGGTGACGATGGAGAAATACACATCGCCCACCCGCCGCTTGAACAGCGCCATGCCGATGATGAATGCCAGCACCACCGGCACCGCAATCACCGCGAACAGGGTGAAGGTGAAGCTGTGGAATGGCTGCCACAGCCACGGCAGTTCGGTGATCTGGTTCCAGTCCATAAAGTCCGGGATGCCCGGCGTCGACTGGATCTTGGTGCTCTCGGGATCGGACGCTTCCAGCTTCAGGAACATCGCCATGCAGTAGCCGCCGACGCCGAAAAACACACCCTGCCCGAGGCTGAGAATCCCGCCATAGCCCCAGCACAGCACCAGGCCCACGGCGACGAACGCGTAGGTCAGGTACTTGCCGACCATGTTCAGGCGAAACGCATCCAGGGTCAGCGGAAACACCACGAGGATCAACACCGCCAGCAGCACGATGCCGATCAGGTTTTGCTGGCCGCCCAGCAGTTTGTCTAGAGCCTTCATCGGTTCGCCTCTACTTGCGCACTTTGATGGAGAACAACCCTTGCGGGCGCAGCATCAGGATCAGGATCACCGACGACAACGTCAGCACCTTGGCCATCGAGCCACTGAGGAAAAACTCCGACAGCGATTGGGTCTGGGCAATCACGAATGCCGAGGCAATGGTGCCGAACAGGCTTTGCGCGCCGCCGAATACGACCACCAGGAAGGTGTCGACGATGTACTGCGAACCGGCGGTCGGCCCGGTGGAGCCGATAGTGGTGAAGGCCGCACCGGCCACGCCCGCCACGCCGCAACCGAGGGCGAAGGTCATGCGGTCGACCTTGCGTGTATTGATGCCCACGGCGCGGCTCATCAAGCGGTTTTGCACGGTGGCACGCACTTGCAGGCCCCAGCGCGAGCGGTAGAGCATGACGAAAATCGCCCCGGTCAGCAGCAGGGTCAGGCCCATCATGAACAGGCCGTTACGCGGGATTTCGATGGCGTCGGTGAGGTTCACCGAACCCATCAGCCAGGCCGGCGGTTCGGCGCTGACTTCACGGGCGCCGAACACCGAGCGGAAGGTTTGCTGCATGACCAGGGACAAACCCCAGGTGGCGAGCAAGGTGTCCAGTGGGCGCTTGTACAAACGGCTGATCATCGCCCATTCCACCAGCCAGCCGACGGCACCGGCGACGAGGAAAGACAGGGCAATGGCAATGAAAAAGTAATACGGCTGAAAGCTCGGCGCGAAGTGCGCGGTGAGGCTGGAACAGACATAAGTGGTGTAGGCGCCAATGGTCAGGAACTCACCGTGGGCCATGTTGATCACGCCCATCTGGCCGAAGATGATTGCCAGTCCCAATGCCATCAGCAACAGCACGCAGAACACGGACAAGCCGTTGAACCCCTGCATCGCCGCGATGGCTCCAAATTCCGATAGCCATTCCATGATGATGGTCTCCTGAGCGGGAGGTAATGATGAAAACCAAGGTCTGCTTTTGATTTATGTGGGAGCGGGCTTGCTCGCGAATGCAGTGCATCAGTCAATACATCTGTGAATGACACTCCGCTTTCGCGAGCAAGCCCGCTCCCACCTTTAGATCAGCGCCAGATCCAGGCTTATTGGTAGCCTTTCGGGAACGGATTCGGCTCGATCAGATCCGACTCGTAGATCACCTTGAACTGCCCGTTTGGCTGCACTTCACCAATACGCGACTTGCTCCACAGGTGATGGTTTTCGTGGATCTTCACGTAGCCTTCCGGCGCGCTTTTCAGCTCGATGCCTGGCGATGCGGCGACGACCTTATCCACGTCGAAACTGCCCGCCTTCTCCACCGCCGCTTTCCACAACCATGGGCCGAGGTAGGCCGCCTGGGTCACGTCGCCGATCACCGCATCCTTGCCGTACTTGGCCTTGAACGCTTCCACAAAGGCTTTGTTGTTCGGGTTGTCGAGGCTCTGGAAGTACTTCATCGAGGCATAGAAGCCGGCCATGTTTTCGCCGCCGATGCCCAGCAGTTCGTCTTCGGTCACCGACAGGGTCAGCAGGGTTTGCTTGGATGAATTCACGCCCGCCGCGTTGAGTTGTTTGTAGAAGGCCACGTTGGAGCCGCCCACCACCGCCGCGAACACCACGTCAGGCTTTTTCAGCTTGACCTTGTTGATCAGCGAACCGAACTGGGTGTTGCCCAGCGGGTAGTAGTCTTCGCCGACCACGGTGCCGTGCAGGACGTTTTCAATGTGCTTGCGCGCGATCTTCATCGAGGTGCGCGGCCAGATGTAGTCCGAGCCCACCAGGTAGAAGGTTTTGGCGCCCTTGGTCTTGGCGATCCAGTCGAGGCTGGCGAGGATTTGCTGGGTGGCTTCCTGCCCGGTGTAGATCACGTTTTTCGACTGTTCCAGGCCTTCATAGAAGGTCGGGTAGTAAAGCAGGCCGTTTTCTTTTTCAAAGATCGGCAGTACGGCTTTACGTGAGGCTGAGGTCCAGCAGCCGAACACCGCCGCCACCTTGTCGTTGACCAACAGTTTCTTGGCCTTTTCGGCGAAGGTCGGCCAGTCGGACGCGCCGTCTTCCTGGATCACCTTGATCTGCCGCCCGAGGATCCCGCCCGAGGCGTTGATCTGCTCGATGGCCAGGCGTTCGGCCTGGATCGAACCGGTTTCGGAAATCGCCATGGTGCCGGTGGCCGAGTGCAGCTGGCCGACGGTGACTTCCGTCGGCGTGACCGCCAGGCCTTCGTTGTCGGCCATGACGCCATGGCTGAACAGACTGGCCGCCAGCAGTGATAACGCCAACAACGGTTTGGAGCGGATCAATCGTGATTCCATGGGGCGACTCCTCTGCAATGAGGGATTCAGCATGGCGGCAGGTGGCCACGGCGGGTATACGCAGCCTGACGTAACGGAGTACGTCATTTGACGTATGCCGTTGCGCACCATTTTCGAGCAGGATCGCGCCCTTCACAAACTGTGGAGATCCCATGTGGGAGCGGGCTTGCTCGCGAATGCGGTGGGTCAGCAACGAATGTATTCACTGATCCACCGCATTCGCGAGCAAGCCCGCTCCCACACAAGCCCGCTCCCACATTTGGACCCGCGGCGCCTGCCAGGGCATGGAACTTGCTCATCCAACCTTGCCCACTTCCCGGAGCCACCCACCGTGCATCCCCTCCCCGGCACCCAGCGCATCGTCAAGATTCGCCGCGACTACAACTCCTGGGTCGCCGACGAGACCATGGAAGACTACGCCCTGCGCTACACCCCGAAATCCTTCCGCAAATGGTCGGAACTGCGCATCGCCAACACCGCCCTCGGCGCCGTGTCGTTCCTCGCGCTGGAGGCCATCGGCGGCGTGTTGGCCTTGAGCTACGGGTTCACCAACACCTTCTGGGCGATCCTCGCCATCAGCCTGGTGATCTTCCTCACCGGCCTGCCCATCAGCTATTACGCCGCCCGCTATGGCGTGGACATGGACCTGCTGACCCGTGGCGCAGGCTTCGGTTACATCGGCTCCACCATCACCTCGCTGATCTACGCCAGCTTCACCTTCCTGTTCTTCGCCCTCGAAGCGGCGATCATGGCCCTGGCCCTGGAGTTGTATTTCCATATTCCGCTGGCCATCGCCTATGTCATCTGCTCGGTGCTGGTGATCCCGCTGGTGGCCTACGGCGTAACCCTGATCAGCCGCCTGCAACTCTGGACCCAACCGCTGTGGCTGGTGCTGTTGGTGCTGCCTTACGGCTTTGTATTGTGGAAAAACCCCGAAGCCTTCAGCGACTGGACCAGCGTCGTCGGCCGCAGCAGCGACGGCGGTGACTTCAACCTGCTGTCGTTCTGCGCCGCCTGCACCGTGGCGCTGTCCCTGGTTACGCAAATCGGCGAACAGGTGGACTACCTGCGATTCCTCCCGGAAAAAACCGCCGCCAATCGCAAGCGCTGGTGGGCCGCGCTGTTGTGCGCCGGGCCCGGCTGGATCGTGCCGGGCGCGTTGAAGATGTTCGCCGGGGCGTTCCTGGCCTTCCTTGCCCTGCAACATGAAATCCCCATGGAGCGCGCCGCCGAGCCGACCCAGATGTACCTCGTCGCGTTCGGCTATGTGTTCTCCTCCCCCGAATGGGCGCTGGGGGCGATGGTGCTGTTCGTGTTCATCTCGCAGATGAAGATCAACCTGACCAACGCCTACGCCGGCTCCCTGGCCTGGTCGAACTTCTTCGCCCGCGTGACCCACAGCCACCCCGGCCGCGTGGTGTGGCTGGTGTTCAACGTGGCAATCGCCTTGATGCTGATGGAGCTGGGGGTGTTCGACGTGATCGAGCAGGTGCTGGGGCTCTACGCCAACATCGCCATCGCGTGGATCGGCACCCTGGTGGCCGACCTGGTGATCAACAAACCCCTGGGCCTGTCGCCCAAGCACATCGAATTCAAGCGCGCGCACCTCTACGACATCAACCCGGTGGGCGTCGGCTCGATGCTGATTGCCTCGCTGCTGTCGATCCTCGCCCACTTCGGCCTGTTCGGCGCCCTGGCCCAGGCCGCGCCACCGTTTGTCGCACTGGGCACGGCGCTGGTCATGGCGCCGCTGCTGGCATGGCTGACCAAAGGCCGCTACTACATTGCCCGCAGCAGCGAAGCGCAGTTGATTCATCCGCAACCCGGCAGCGGGCTGGTGATCTGCGGGCTGTGCAGCAACCCGTTTGAAACTGCCGACATGGCGTTCTGTCCGGCCTACAGCACACCGATCTGCTCGCTCTGCTGCTCACTGGATGCGCGTTGTGGCGACCGCTGCAAACCCCATGCGCGGCTGGCCAGTCAGTTCGAAGGCGTGTTGCGCTGGTTGCTCCCGACGACGTTGGTGCCGCGCCTGCATACGCGACTGGCGCATTACCTCGGATTGTTGATGGCGCTGGTACTGATGCTCGCCGGAGCATTGGCGCTGATCTATATGCAGGCCGCCCAGGGTTTGCCCCATTCGCAGACCTTGTACCAGGCGTTTTTCAAGGCCTTCCTGACGCTCTCGGTATTGGCCGCCGTGCTCGCCTGGTGGGTGGTACTCACCCGCGAAAGCCGGCGTGTCGCCCAGGAAGAATCCGACCGGCAAACCTCGCTGCTGATGCAGGAGATCGCGGCCCACAGCCTCACCGACCAGGCCCTGCAACAAGCCAAGGAAGCCTCGGAAGCGGCGAACGCAGCCAAGAGTCGCTACGTTACCGGGCTGTCCCACGAACTGCGCACGCCCCTCAACAGCATCCTCGGTTTCACCCAGATTCTGCAGCGTGACAGCGCCATGCCCGAGCAGCACCAGGATGCCCTGGCGACCATCCTGCGCAGCGGCTCGCACCTGCTGTCGCTGATCGACGGCCTGCTGGACGTGGCGAAGATCGAGGCCGGCAAGTTGCGCCTGGAACTCACCGAAATCCCCTTCCCGGAACTGATCCACGACCTGGAACAAATGTTCACCCCCCAGGCCGAAGACAAGGGCCTGCGCTTTCGCCTGGACTGCGTGGGCAAGATTCCCGCCGTGGTGCGTGGCGATGAAAAACGTGTGCGGCAGATCCTGATCAACCTGCTGGGCAATGCGATCAACTTCACCGACAGCGGCGAAGTGCGCCTGCGGGTCAGCTATATGCGCGAGACCGCCAACTTCGAGATCATCGACACCGGCATCGGCATTGACCCGGAGCAGATCGAGCGGATTTTCCAGCCGTTTGAACGTGGCGACCTGATGCGCCAGGACAAAGGCGTAGGTCTCGGCTTGACCATCACGCGCATGCTGACCTCGTTGATGGGCGGCGAATTACGGGTGGTCAGCGAACTGGACAAGGGCACCTGCTTCCAGGTGCGGCTGTTCCTGTCCCAGGTCCGGGTGCCGCAGGCCGTGGTGCATGTTGAACACGACATCATCGGCTACCACGGCGAACGGCGGCGCATCCTGGTGGTGGACGACCACGTGGACCATCGCAAGGTGCTCAGCGGCATGCTCACGCCCCTGGGCTTCGAAGTCGCCCAGGCGAGTAACGGCCAGGAGGCGATCCGCCAGGTAGCGCTGCTGTCGCCGGACCTGATCCTGATGGACCTGTCGATGCCGACCATGGACGGTTGGGAAACCAGCAGGCTGATCCGGCGTAACGCGCTGTCCACCGCGCCCATTATCATCATCTCCGCCAACGCCTTCACCGACGACCGCGAACGCAGTATCGCCGGTGCCTGCAACGACTACCTGGCCAAGCCGGTGCGCACTCCGGAACTGCTCGGGCGCGTGCAACTGCACCTGGATTTGCAATGGCTGCGCCGCCGGACACCGATCGCCGCGCCGGTCGCTACAGAGGGTGCGCTACCCAGCGCTGAAGAACTCGCCGTGCTCGCCGAATTGAGCGCCATTGGCTATGTGCGTGGTTTGCATGAAAAGCTCGACGCAATCGTGCTGCAAAGCCCTGGCACCGCACCGTTCATCAACAAGCTCCGGGCGCTGCTGAAAAGCTTTCGCCTGGAAGAACTCAACCGAATCCTGAAGGAGGCCGAAGATGAATGCCTTGACCCACAGCGCTGAGCCCGGCGTGGTGCTGATTGTCGACGACACCCCGGACAACCTGGCCATGCTCTCCGACGCCCTGGACGACGCCGGCTACATGGTACTGGTGGCGCTGGACGGCCTCAGCGCGCTGAACCGCGTGCAACGCCGGCGCCCGGACTTGATCCTGCTGGACGCGGTGATGCCCGGCCTGGACGGCTTTGAAACCTGCCGCCGGCTCAAGGCACAACCGGCCAGCGCGGACATTCCCGTGGTGTTCATGACCGGGCTGACCGACAGCAAGCATGTGGTGCAGGGCTTTGAGGTGGGCGGGAGTGACTACGTGACCAAACCGATCCAGACGGATGAGGTGCTGGCACGGGTGGCGGCGCATTTGCGTACCTCGCGGATTCTGTTGTCGGCGCGGGCGGCGACGCAGCCGAGCGTGATCACCCTGGAGGATGAGCCGGCGCACAAGTTGTTATCGGCGCGGTTTCAGCTGACGGAGCGGGAAGTCGAGGTGTTGCGCTGGGTGGCGTGTGGCAAGACCAATCGGGATATTGGCGACATTCTCGGGTTGAGCCCGAGGACGGTGAACAAGCATCTGGAGCATGTGTATGTGAAGTTGGGGGTGGAGACCAGGACGGCGGCGACTTCGGTGGCGATGGCGGCGATGAGTCCAACCCGGATCCCACAGATGGCCACGGTCTAAAATGTGGGAGCGGGCTTGCTCGCGAATGCGGTGTGTCAGTCACCAAATTTTTTACTGATACACCGCATTCGCGAGCAAGCCCGCTCCCACAGTTGATCTGTGTCGTTACTGGTATTACCTACCCACCGAAGATCTGTGAAGGCCGCCTCAACGTCGGATCAAACGGATTGATCTTCGGCCCGATCGCCGCCGCTTCCCGTTTGAGCAATTCAACCACCGTCGGCAGTCGCCCCGGCCCCAGCCGGTCACTGATGGTCGCCACACTCAACGCCGCCACCGCATGCCCATTGCGATCCAGGATCGGCACCGCCAACCCGGCCATGCCTTCCAGCACTCCGGTATTGCGCGCCGCATACCCCAACCGCCGCACGCTCTCTACCTCCGAGCGCAAAAACACCTCGTCGTACAGATGAAAATCCTTGAGCCGTGGCAAGTTGTAGCGGATCACCGTCTCACGCTCTTCCTCCGGCAGGAACGCCAGGATCGCCAGGCTGCCCTGCCCCACCCCCAGCGCCACGCGCCCGCCGATGTCACCGGTAAAGGTTCGGATCGGGTACGGCCCTTCACTGCGGTCCAGGCAGATCGCATCAAAGCCGCTGCGCGCCAGCAGGAACAATGAATCCCCCAGCGAAGCACTGAGGCGCAACATGCTCGGCCGCACCAGGTCCCGCAGGTTGCCGGTGTTGCCCGCGTTCGCCGCCAGCGCAAAGAACTCCAGGCTCAGCCGGTAGCGCTTGCTGCGCGCATCCTGCTCCACCATGCCCTCGTCCATCAGGCTGCGCAGCAGTCGGTGGGTGGTAGGTTGCGACAACCCCACCTGCTGCGCCAGTTGCGTCACTCGTTCACCACCGTCCGGTGCCGCGCCGAGGATGCGCAACAATGCAAACAATCGGGAGACGCCACCGGCGCCGACTTCCTTGACACTTTCATTCCGCTCAGTGGAATCCATAAGCCGATATCTCACACCAAATTCTGATCAGTGAATGAAACTGAAAAAAGTACTCTATTCAGTGAAATTCCATCTTCCGCCATCCTAGTCTTTCGCCCTAATCTGCGTCCACAGGGGCGAAATGAACAACTAACGGCAGCCGACTCAAGATCGAGCGCCAACGCACCCGCAACACCCTTTTCGCATCTGCCCAAAACAAAAAAGCGCGTTTCGACGCGACTCAAAAAAGGTGGAACGCAGACATGGCTTTTCTCCAACTCAACGCCTTGAGCAAACGCTACGGCGCCGTCGACGCGGTGGTCGCCACTGATCTTGCGGTGGAAAAAGGCGAATTCGTGTCCCTGCTCGGCCCCTCGGGCTGCGGCAAGACCACCACCTTGCAAATGATCGCCGGCTTCGTCGACGTCACCGGTGGGCAGATCCTCCTCGATGGCCGCGACATCACTCACGCAAAACCCGCCAGCCGTGGCCTCGGCGTGGTGTTCCAGAGCTACGCGCTGTTCCCCCATATGAGCGTGCGCGACAACGTTGCCTTCGGCCTGAAGATGCGCAAAGTGCCCGCCGGCGAGATCGCAAGCAGAGTCAAGACCGTGCTGGAACTGGTGCGCCTGGCGCCCCATGCCGAGCGCTACCCGCGGGAACTCTCCGGCGGCCAGCGCCAGCGCGTGGCCCTGGCCCGCGCCCTGGTGATCGAACCGCCGGTGTTGCTGCTGGACGAGCCGCTGTCGAACCTCGACGCCAACCTGCGGGAAGAGATGCAGTTCGAAATCCGCCGCATCCAGTGCGAAGTCGGGATCACTACCCTGATGGTCACCCACGACCAGGCCGAAGCGTTGTCCATCAGCGACCGGGTGGTGGTGATGCAGGCCGGACGCGTCACCCAGATCGACGCACCGTACAAACTCTATGAACACCCGCGCA
This sequence comes from Pseudomonas sp. LBUM1641, assembly GCF_059716235.1. Lineage (NCBI taxonomy): Bacteria > Pseudomonadati > Pseudomonadota > Gammaproteobacteria > Pseudomonadales > Pseudomonadaceae > Pseudomonas > Pseudomonas sp. LBUM1641. The sequence continues at coordinate 2,644,716 of NZ_CP166815.1, read as the reverse complement.
CGCGCTTTATCTCGGACTTTGTCGGCAAGGCCAATCTGCTGACGGGGGACTTCGATCAACTCGGCGCGCCGCAAGTGCGCTTCGAACCAGGCAGCGGCGAACTGACCCTGAGCCTGCGCCCGGAAAAGATCGACCTGGTGGCCGCCGGCTCAGGGCGCCTGCAAGGCAAGATCCTCGACAGCTACTTCTTCGGCAGCCAATGGCTGTACCGCATAAAGACCCAGATCGGCGAGCTGACCGTGGTCCGCCGCAACGACGGCAGTGCGCCGTTGGGTTGCGGCGCGGCGGTAGGCCTGGACTGGGAGTCGAGCCTGCTGCGGGTACTGGCCGTCGATGAGGTGCGCGCATGAGCCGTGGCTACTTGTTGTCGTTGCCGGCGCTGGTGTTGTTTTTCGGGCTGCTGATCCTGCCCCTGGGCCTGACGCTGATGCTGTCATTCAACGTGTTCGACTATCAGGTGGGGGTGAAGGCCGATGAGTGGACCTTCGCCCACTACCTGTCGCTGTTCAGCGACTCTTACTTCTACGAGATCTTCTGGCGCACCTTCTGGATCAGTGCCCTGGTGACCTTGCTGTGCGTGGTGATCGGGGTGCCCGAGGCCTACATCCTCAGCCGCATGGGCACACCGTGGCGCTCGATCTTCCTGATCCTGATCCTCACCCCGCTGCTGATTTCAGTGGTGGTACGGGCGTTTGGCTGGAGCCTGCTGCTGGGTGCCGATGGTCTGGTGAACCAGGTGATCCAGGCCCTCGGTGGCAAACCGGTGAAGCTGCTCTACACCTCATTCGCGGTGATCATCGCACTGGTGCACGTGATGCTGCCGTTCATGATCATCCCGGTGTGGACCTCCCTGCAAAAACTCGACCCGTCGGCGGAACAGGCGGCGCTGTCCCTGGGTGCCAGCCAGGCCACAGTGATGCGCAAGATCGTGTTGCCGCAGGTGATGCCCGGCGTGCTCTCCGGCACCCTGATCGTGTTCGGCCTGGCCGCCAGCTCCTTCGCGATCCCCGGCCTGTTGGGCGGACGCCGGCTGAAGATGGTCGCCACGGTGGTCTACGACCAATACCTCTCGGAACTCAACTGGCCCATGGGCGCGACCATCGCGGTGGTGCTGCTGTTGGTCAACTTGCTGATCATGCTGAGCTGGAACCGCATGGTCGAAGGCCGCTACAAAAAGTCCCTGGGAGTATAAGACGATGTCCAGAAACGGTCCTTTGGCCCTGGGCTTTCACGGCCTGGTGGTGCTGTTCATGATGGCGCCGCTGGTGGTGGTGTGCCTAGTGGCCTTCACCCCGGAAAATACCTTGAGCCTGCCGACGTCGGGCTTCTCCCTGCGCTGGTTTCATGCGGTGTTCGAACGCGCCGACTTTATCCAGGCGTTCTATAACAGCTTGGTGCTGGCGTTCGTGGCCGCCACCTTGGCGACCTTGATTGCGGTACCGGCGGCCCTGGCAATCAGTCGCTACCAGTTCCCCGGCCGCAACTTCTTCAGTGCGCTGTTCCTCTCGCCGATCATCATCCCGCACCTGGTGCTGGGGGTGGCGATGCTGCGGCTGTTCGCAATGATGGGCGTCAACGGCAGCTTCACCTGGTTGATGCTGGCCCATGTGGTGATCATCACCCCTTACGTATTGCGCCTGGTATTGGCCGCCGCCATCGGCATCGATCGCAGCGCCGAGCAGGCCGCCGAATCCCTGGGTGCCAGCCGCTTCACCCTGTTTCGCCAGATCACCATGCCGATGATCTTGCCCGGTGTGGCCGGCGGCTGGTTGCTGGCGTTCATCAACAGTTTCGATGAAGTGACCCTGTCGATCTTTGTCAGCTCGCCGGCCACCCAAACCTTGCCGGTGCGCATGTACGTGTACGCCACCGAATCCATCGACCCGATGATGGCGGCCGTGTCGGCGCTGGTGATCGGGTTGACGGCGGCGGCAATGATTCTGCTGGACCGGGTCTACGGCCTGGATCGCGTATTGGTAGGGAAGCATTGATGGCGCTGTTCAAACGACTGGCCGAGACCGAGCGGCCCACCCTGGCGTTTACCCTCGACGGGCAGCCTGCCACGGGCTTGCTTGGGGACACCTTGCTGACCGCCGTACTGACCTGCGCCGAACACCTGCGGGGCAGTGATTTCAGCGCCGAACGCCGAGCCGGTTTCTGCCTGATGGGCGCCTGCCAGGATTGCTGGGTGCGGCTTGAAGACGGTCGTCGGGTGCGCGCGTGTTCGACCTTGCTCGAAGACGGCCAGGCGATTCGCCGTGATCCGGGGCGCCAGGCATGAAGACAGTGGTGATAGTCGGCGCAGGCCCGGCGGGCATTACCGCAGCCCGAACCTTGCTGGACCATGGCGTAACCCCGGTGTTGGTGGACGAAAGCCTGCGCGGCGGCGGCCAGATTTATCGGCTCCAGCCGGCGAACTTCCAGCGCTCGGCCAAGCAGTTGTATGGCTTTGAAGCGGGCAAGGCGACGGCGCTGCATCGCACCATGGATGAGCTGGCCACGCTTGTTGACTACCGGCCTGAAACCCTGGTGTGGAGCGCGGAAAATGGCCGTCTGGACATGCTCAACAACGGCCACGCCGAGAGCATCGAATACGCGCAAATCATCGTCGCCACGGGCGCCACCGACCGCATACTGCCAGTGCCAGGCTGGACGCTGCCCGGCGTGTACAGCCTTGGCGCGGCGCAAATCGCACTGAAGTATCAAGGCTGCGCCATCGGCGAGCGCGTGGCGTTTTGCGGCAGCGGGCCGTTGCTGTACCTGGTGGCGTATCAGTACGCCAAGGCCGGGGCCAAGGTGGTGGCGGTGCTCGACAGTGCGCCATTCAGCGCCCAATGCCGCGCCCTGCCGGCATTGCTCGGCCAGCCGGCGACCCTGGCCAAGGGTTTGTACTACCGCGCCTGGCTCACGGCCCATGGCATCCCTGTGCATCAAGGGGCAACGCTGTCGCATATCAACGGCGAGCAACGAGTGACGGGCATCCACTGGGATCAACAGGAAATCGCCTGTGATGCCGTGGCCTTCGCCCATGCCCTGCGCAGCGAGACCCAACTGGCGGATTTACTCGGCTGTGAATTTGCCTGGAATGCATTGAACCGCGCCTGGTTGCCACAGCGAGACGCGGCCGGGCGTAGCAGTGTCGCGGGCGTGTATCTGGCTGGCGACGGTGCAGGAATCATGGGCGCCGATGCGGCGCAAATGGCGGGCGAGCGAGCGGCGTTGGCCTTGCTGGAAGACACCGGCGTTGCCATCGACCCTCGTCGGTCCGCGGTGCTGGAACAGCAATTGGCGAGCATCCAGCGCTTTCGCCATGGCCTGGAAACCGCCTTCCCCTTCCCTGAAAAATGGGCCGCTGGAGCCCCGGATGAATTGATCCTGTGCCGCTGCGAAGAAGTCAGTGTCGGCGAAGTACGCGCGGTGGTGGATGAAGGCCACTGGGAAGTGAACCGGGTCAAGGCTCATTGCCGGGTTGGCATGGGCCGTTGCCAGGGCCGGATGTGTGGGCTCGCAGCGGCAGAAATCATTGCCGAACGCAGTGGGCGCGAGATTCAAAACGTTGGCCGCCTACGGGGCCAGGCACCGATCAAACCCTTGCCGTTTGGCGTGGAGGTGCAGCCATGATCGACAGCGAAGTGATCGTGTTGGGCGGCGGGATTGTCGGCGCGTCAGCAGCTTTGATGCTGGCGCAGAAAGGTCGGCGCGTGGTGCTGGTGGAGCGGGACTTTTGTGGTTCGCATTCAAGCGGTGTGAATTATGGCGGCGTGCGGCGCCAGGGTCGGCCATTGCATCAGTTGCCGTTGTCCCAACGCTCCCATGCGCTGTGGTCCGACTTGCCGGGGCTGATTGGGATCGATGGGGAATACGTGCGCTCCGGGCATTTGAAACTGGCCCGCAGTCACGAAGATCTGTCCGCTCTGCAGGCTTACGCCGACGCCACTCGAGGCTTTGGCCTGGGCCTGCAAATGCTGGATCACGCTCAATTGCGTGCGCGTTTCCCGTGGGTGGGCGATGTGGCGGTCGGCGCCTCACTCTGCCCCGAAGACGGCCACGCCAATCCGCGCCTGGTCTCCCCCGCCTTTGCCCGCGCCGCACAACGCCACGGTGCAAGGGTGATGGAGCAAACCGAAGTCACCCAGGTAGAACATGACGGCCAGCTGTTCCAGGTGCGCTGTGCCAATGGTGTGCAACTGCAAGCCCGCTGGCTGTTGAACTGCGCTGGCGCCTGGGCCAGTACCGTGGCCGCGCAATTTGGCGAACCGGTGCCGATGACCTCGGCGCACCCGGCGATGCTGGTGACCGAGCCGTTGCCGGTGGTGATGGACGTGAGTACCGGCGTCGAAGGCGGCGGAATCTATGCGCGGCAAGTTGCCCGGGGCAATTGCATCCTCGGTGGCGGTCGCGGCTTTGCGCTGGGCCCGCAACAAGCCCGGCCGGGGCAAGCGGCGGTGCTGGAGATTCTGCGCAACGCCGGCGAGTTGTACCCGTTCCTCAAAGGTGCCCAGGCAATTCGCACCTGGAGCGGCACCGAAGGTTATCTACCCGACCACGAACCGGTGATCGGCGACAGCAGCACCCAACCCGGCCTGCTTCACGGTTTCGGCTTCGCCGGCGCCGGGTTCCAGCTCGGCCCTGCGGTCGGTGAAGCCCTGGCAGAAATCGTCTGCACGGGGGCCAGCCGGCAGCCCATCGAAGCATTTTCCATCCGTCGTTTCCAAGCCTGAGAGGAAGATTTATGCACATGATCAAACGTACTGCGCTGTCTTGCCTGTCCCTCGCCCTGTTGAGCACGGCGGCCCATGCCGCACCGACGCTGTACCTGGGCATGAACGGCGGGACCATGGAACGGGTTTACGCCGACAAAGTGCTGCCCGCGTTCGAGAAGGCTAACAACGTCAAGGTGGTGATCGTGCCGGGCACCTCGTCGGACATCCTGGCCAAGGTGCAGGCCAACAAAGACAACCCACAGATGCACGTGATGTTCCTCGACGACGGCATCATGTACCGCGCCATCTCCATGGGGTTGTGCGAGAAGCTCACGCCTAACCCGACCCTGGATCAGATTCCGGCCAAGGCGAAGATCAAGGAAGAGGCGGTTGCGGTGACGCTCGGGGTGACCGGGTTGGGTTACAACGCCAAGATGTTCAAGGAAAAGGGCTGGGCGGCGCCGACGTCGTGGATGGACCTGGCGGATCCACGGTTCAAGGACAAGGTGGTGTTTCAGTCGCTGGCCTCGTCCACGTTTGGGTTGCATGGGTTCTTGATGTTCAACCGGATTCAGGGGGGGAGCGAGACCAACGTGGAGCCGGGGTTCAAGGCGTGGCCGAAGACGGTTGGGCCGAATGTGCTGGAGTACATCGCCAGCTCGGCGAAGATTTCCGAGATGGTGCAGACGGACGAGGCGGCGATCTTTCCGCTGACGCCGACGCAGGTGACCACGCAGCAGTTGTTGGGTGTGCCGATGGAGTATGCGCAGCCCAAGGAAGGGGCGGTGGTGTTGAACGTAGCGGAGTGTGTGATTGCGCGTAATGACCAGCCGGAGTTGGCGCAGAAACTGGCGCAGTTTTTGTTGACCGCAGAGGCTCAGGCGCCGGCTTTGGAATTGGGGGATCAGATTCCTTCGAACCCTACTACGCCGACTACCGACAAAACCCGCGCTCGGGTGGAGGCGATGAACAGTTATTTGCAGACGGCGATTTCGATTGACTGGGATCAGGTGAACCAGGCGCGGCCGGAGTGGAATGCGCGGTGGAGTCGGTCGATTGAGCGGTAGGCTTTGGGGGTGAATATCCGTTATTTGGGTGATGGCTTAAATGGGTTCCGCTCTTACAGCGGGTCACTTTTGAAAGGAGCCGGAATGCCGGCCCAGCCAAAAGTAACCAAAAGGCTCTTGCCCCACCACTCGGCACCTCGCTTGGGCTCGGTGTGCCCGCACTCCGGCAGCGTGGTTTAACGGGGCGCCTAAGATCAAGATCAAAAGCAGATCAACAGCACAGCGGCCTAAAGGCCGGCTTGAGTGTGGTGAAGCAACAGCAACAGCCAAATCAAAAGCTAAAGCGGGCACGGTCCAAATGTGGGAGCGGGCTTGCTCGCGAAGGTCGTTAACGATGACGCGGGCATCCTGATTCAACGCGGCGTTCTCAGGTTTTTCGCGAGCAAGCCCGCTCCCACAGAAAAGCAGCCCTGCTTTCGCTCTGGATCTTGCCTCTGCTTCTACCACTCAAGCCGGCCTGTAGGCCGCTGTGCTCTTGCTTTTGATCTGCTGTTGATCTTGATCTGACTGCCCCATTCAGCCCGAGGCCGAACGCAGGTATTGAGGAGCGGGTAAACCGGCAGGACGCCGGTTTAGCCGCGCCGGGCCATGGATGGCCCGTCGCGGCGGCCCGCGGAGCAATACCGGAGTGAGGGAACGCCGAGCCACAGCGAGGCGCCGACAGGCGGGGCAGAGCGTTTTGGTTACTTTTGCGCTTTTCAAAAGTGACCCGCTGTAAGAGCGGAACCATAGGTGGCCGTTACCGAAGAAACGGATATGTACTCAATCAATCACCCTACCATCTCCCGAACCCGATACCACAACATCCCCAACGCCAGCAGCGGCGAACGCAACACCTTCCCCCCAGGAAACGTCATATGCGGCACCTGACTGAAAATATCCAACCCCCGACTCTGCCCAGCCTGAATCCCCTCGGCCAACAACCGCGCACACCAGTGAGTCACGTTCAACCCATGCCCCGAATACCCCTGGGCATAAAACACATTCGGGTGCTGCTTCAACCGCCCCACCTGCGGAAAGCGATTGGCGGTGATGCCGATCTTCCCCCCCCACTGAAACTCAATCGCCGTATCCACCAGTTGCGGAAAAACCTTAAGCATCTTCGGCCGCATATACCCCGCGATATCCACCGGATCACGCCCCGAATAATGACAAGCCCCCCCAAACAACAACCGCCGATCCGCCGAAAGCCGGTAATAATCCAACCCCACTTTCTGATCACACAACGCCAGATTCTGCGGAATCAACTGATCAGCCACCCCAACCGACAGCGGCTCGGTCGCAATGATATAGCTCCCCGCCGGCAGCACCTTGCCACTCAACTTCGGCTCCAGCTCTTCCAGATGCGCATTACACGCCAACACCAGACTGCCAGCGCGCACCGTGCCAAACTCGCAACGCACCTGCACCGTATCGCCATGAACCAACTCCAGCACCGGGCTGTTTTCAAAGACCCGCACCCCAAGTGATTCGGCCAAAGCCGCCTCCCCCAACACCAGGTTCAGCGGATGCAAATGCCCGGACCCCATGTCCACAAAACCACCGGCATACGCACCTGAGCCCACGACTTGCGCCATATCCTGTGGCGCCACCAGCCGGGTTTCAGGCGCATACCCCAAGGTAGCCAGGCTTTCCAGCTCCCCCTGAAACGCCGCGAACTGCGCCGGCGTATTCGCCAACTCACAAAACCCCCAGCGCAGGTCACAGTCAATCCCGTGCTCGCGAATCCGCTCCCCCACCAGCGCCACCGAATCGATCCCGGCCTGCTGCAGGTAACGCACGCCCTCCTCACCCACGTACTTGGCAAAGCCCGATACGTCATGCCCAATCCCGCGAATCAACTGCCCGCCATTGCGCCCACTGGCACCCCAGCCAATCCGCCGGGCCTCCAGCAAAATCACCGATAGCCCACGCTGGGCCAATTCGATGGCGGTATTGACCCCGGTGAATCCACCACCGATCACACACACATCGGCCGTCAGGTCTGCCCCCAGCGCTGGGCGCTGGGGCATGGCGTTGGCCGAAGCCAGGTAATAGGAACGAGCGTGGTCGGACGAGGAACGGTTCATTTGTTGGTCTTCACTTTGCTCCAGGACCGCGTCATCAGGCGCATGACGGCAGGCGTCGGGGTGGTGGAAATGTAGAGTTTGTCGAGCACTTCCTGGGACGGGTAGATCTCAGGGTTGTTCACCAGCTCCGGCGCCATGAAGGCCTTGGCCGCCGGGTTCGGGTTGGCGTAGCCGACGCTGGCGCTGACCTTGGCGATCACTTCAGGGTCCAGCAAGTAGTTGATAAAAGCATGGGCCGCTTTCGGGTTGGCCGCGTCTGCCGGGATGGCCTGCAGGTCGAACCACAGGTTGCTGCCTTCCTTGGGGATCGAGTAAGCGATGTTCACGCCGTTCTTGGCTTCCTTGGCGCGGTTGGCAGCCTGGAACACGTCGCCGGAATAACCGAACGCTACACAGATGTCGCCGTTGGCCAGGTCCGAGATGTACTTGGAGGAATGGAAATAGGTGATGTACGGCCGCAGGGTCAGCAACTTGGCTTCGGCTTGTTTGTAGTCCTCGGGATTCTCGCTGCGCGGGTCCTTGCCCATGTAGTTGAGGATCGCCGGGAACAGTTCATCCGCCGAGTCGAGGAACGCTACGCCGCACTCGTGCAGCTTCTTGATGTTCTCTGGTTCGAACAGCACGGCCCAGGAATCGATATGGTCGATGCCCAGCACCTGCTTGACCTTGTCCACGTTGTAGCCGATGCCGTTGGTGCCCCACAGGTACGGCACCGAGTGCTCGTTGCCCGGGTCGTTTTTCTCCAGCAGCTTGAGCAGCTTGGGGTCGAGGTTCTTGAAGTTGGGCAGCTGCGAGCGGTCCAGCTTGAGGAACGCACCGGCTTTGACCTGCCGCGCCAGGAAGTGGTTGGACGGCACCACCACGTCGTAGCCGGTGCGCCCGGCGAGCAGCTTGCCCTCCAGGGTTTCGTTGGAGTCGAACACGTCGTAGATCACCTTGATCCCGGTCTTGGCCTGGAAGTCGGCCAAGGTGGTCTCACCGATGTAGTCGGTCCAGTTGTACACACTGACCGTCTGCGCGGCGTGGCCCGCGCTGCTGAACAACGCCGCCAAGGCCAGCGGGAGTAGCTTTTTCACCAGACGCATATCGACACCCCTTTGCTTGATTGATTTTTATGTATTCACCCAGCCATTGCGTAGCAGCTGTCGAGCCCCAGCGAGGCTGCGTAGCGTTGTATCAGACACAATTGCGGTGGGCCCGACGCAGCCTCGCTAAGGCTCGACAGCTGCTACGGACGGATCGTCAGACGCTCAGCAGCAGGAACTCACGTTCCCAGGAGCTGATCACCCGCTTGAAGTTCTCGTGTTCGGCGCGCTTGACCGCGACGTAGCCGCGCACAAACTTGTCCCCCAGGTACTGTTTGACGGTGTCGCACTCTTCCATGCGCGCCAGGGCGTCTTCGATGGTGATCGGCAGCCTCAGGTTGCGCCGCTCGTAGGCGCGGCCTTCCACCGGGGCGCTGGGCTCGACCTTTTCGATCATGCCGAGGTATCCGCACAGCAGGCTGGCGGCGATGGCCAGGTACGGGTTGGCGTCGGCGCCCGGCAGGCGGTTTTCCACGCGCATGGCGTCGGGGCTGGAGCTCGGTACGCGCAGGCCGACGGTGCGGTTTTCTTCGCCCCACTCCACGTTGACCGGTGCCGAGGTGTCCGGCAGGAAGCGCCGGAACGAGTTCACGTTGGGCGCAAACATCGGCAGCAGCTTGGGGATGTACTTCTGCAAGCCGCCAATGTGGTTCAGGAACAGTTGGCTCTTGTTGCCGTGCTCATCGACAAACACCTGCTTGCCGGTGGCGATCTCCACCACGCTCTGGTGCAGGTGCATGGCGCTGCCGGGCTCGTCGGCCACGGGTTTGGCCATGAAGGTGGCGGCAACGTTGTGCTTGAGCGCCGCTTCCCGCAGGGTGCGTTTGAACACGGTGATCTGGTCGGCCAGGTCGAGGGCATCGCCATGGCGGAAGTTGATTTCCATCTGCGCCGGGCCGTCTTCGTGGATCAGCGTGTCGAGGTCCAGGCCCTGGGCTTCGCACCAGTCGTAGACGTCTTCGAACAGCGGATCGAATTCGTTGGCGGCATCGATGGAGAACGATTGGCGGCCACTTTCGGCGCGGCCGGAGCGGCCCAGCGGGGTCTTCAGCGGCAGGTCCGGGTCTTCGCAGCGCTGGGTCAGGTAGAACTCCATTTCCGGCGCAACAATCGGCTGCCAGCCTTGGTCGGTATACAGCTGCAGGACTTTCTTCAGCACGTTGCGCGGCGACAATTCGATGGGGTTGCCCTGCTTGTCGAAGGTGTCGTGGATCACGATGGCGGTGGGCTCGATGGCCCATGGCACCACGTAGGTGGCGTTGGACACCGGGCGGCAGATCATGTCGATGTCGGCCGGGTCCAGCAGGTCGTAGTAGATGTCGTCGTCGACAAAGTCCCCGGTTACCGTTTGCAGCAACACACTTTCCGGCAGGCGCATGCCTCGCTCATGCAGGAACTTGTTGGTGGGCGAAATCTTGCCGCGTGCGATGCCAGTCAAATCACTGATCACGCATTCGACTTCGGTAATCTTGTGTTCTTTCAGCCAGGCGGACAGCTGATCGAAGGGGGCGTTCATAAGGACCTCGTCATGGGTTGGATGATGCGCCGCGGGCTTCCCTCGCCGCGCATTGAGGTCTATCTTGGGCCAGCCGTCCGACGGCATCTATCCACTTTGCACCAACCACAACGCACCAATAGAGTGCGCCCAGGTTACCCATGACACAGGCAACAGCTTTGCGCGTACAGGCCTTCACCACCGGTGACGTGGCCGCTCAATGCAGTGCGACACCCGGTTGGGTGCAGCAGTACCAGCAGATGTCCCCGGGGCATTTTGCCGGGCAGATCCGCTACCTCGACCTGCAAGGTGTCGAGGTGTATGAAGAGCGGATGAACACCCGGGTGGAGCAGAACTTCAACGCACCACCGGGCTCCCTGGCGTTCTGTTTCGATGGCAGCGACAACGCGCTGTATGTGCTCAATGGCGAAAGCCGCAACACCTGGATCACCCCGGAAAACTACCGCGAAGTCGCGGTGGTGTTCGGGCCGCAGTTTGTCCAGCGCCACGGTTTGGAGGTGGCGAAGCTGGAGGGGTTGTTCATGGCCCCGCTCAACTCCCTGCAAAACGCCTTGTTCAGCCGCTGGCTCAGCGGCACGCTGACGCGGCTGTCGGCCACGTTTGACCCGCCGAGTCGCGATGCCCTCACACAACAGTTGCTGGACGACTGCCTGTTCATCCTCGACAACGCCTGCGTGTGCCTGGACAAGGGTTCATTGCAGCGGCGCACCGAGGAGCGAATCATCATGGCGCGCATCGGCGAATGGGCGGCGGATGTGCCGGATGAAACCGTCAACCTGCTGGAGCTCGCGCGCATCGCCGGCGTGCCGTTGCGCCAGTTGCAGCATGGGTTCAAGACGTACACCGGAATGAGCCCGGCGCAATGGTTGAGGTTGCGCCGGTTGAACAGTGCACGGAGGGAGTTGTTGAACCCGCCGTCAGTGGACACCACCGTGGCGGAAGTCGCGATGAATTGGTCGTTCTGGCATTTGGGGCGGTTTTCAAACAGTTATCGGGCGTTGTTTCAGGAGTTGCCCAGCGAGACCCTGAAGCGCCACCAAAAACACCGCTGACCTTTCTGATGATGGGATTTCTGTGGCGAGGGGGCTTGTCCCCCGTTGGGCTGCGAAGCGGCCCCAAAAAAAAGCGGGAGCGCTTCGCACTCCAACGGGGGACAAGCCCCCTCGCCACAAAAGCGCCCTTATTTTTCAGGAATATTTTTTGAGAAACGCCAGCATCAACTGATTCACCCGCTCCGCCGCCTCCAGCTGCACCATATGCCCCTGCCCCGGCAGTATCTCCACCTGAGCCTCCAATTCCTGGGCATGGCTCGCCGGAATAATTGCGTCCTCACTGCCCCAGATCACCAGGCTCGGCTGCTGCCCGACAACATTGCGCAGGTCCGCCAACTGCCGACCACCACTGAACAACGCCCCGGTGATCTGGCGCAACGCCTGATCCACCCCCTCCAGCCGCTTGAACTTGAGCATGTCTTCCAGCATCTGCCGGGTCACCAGCGCCGGGTCGCTGAACAGTTGCACCAGTTGCGGCTTGAGTGCATTGCGATTATTGGCCTCGATAAAACCTTGCAGGTAATCACCGTTGATTTCCGTACCCAAGCCAGCGCTGGCAATCAGGGTCAACGACACCACACGCTGCGGTGCCAATCGCGCGATGTTCAGGCAAACCAGCCCACCCATCGAGTGCCCCGCCAGGTGCACGCGGTCAACCTTCAGATGATCCAGCAGCGCCAACACCGCCTGACTCAACTCCTCGAGGTCGCCGGCTTTCAGGTACTTGCCCGACTCGCCATGCCCCGGCAAATCCAGGGCAATCACCCGCCGCTCAGCCGCGAGCACCGGGTGATTGAACAGCCAGTTATTCAGGTCGCCACCAAAACCATGGATCAGCACCAGCGGTGTGCCGCCCTCCCCGAGGTCCAGATAGCGCAACAAGCGCCCGCCCACTTCGACCTTATATGCCGATGGCCCGCTGGCTTCAGCCTCGGCAGCATTGGAAACGAACCCCGCCTGGAACGCCTCGATCACCCCATCAATCTCGGCCTCGCTGGCCTCGCCTTCCACCACGATTGCCAGCAATGCCCCCACCGGCAAGGTCTCATCGCTCTGGGCCAACACACGCCGCAGCACTCCGCTGAATGGCGCCTCGACGCTGCTGGAGATCTTGTCGGTCTCGACATCCAGCACTTCTTCGCCCTTTTCCACCCGGTCGCCCGTCTGCTTGAGCCAGACATCAACCCGGCCCTCGGTCATCGACAGCCCCCACTTGGGCATGGTCAGTGTATGGATCATGCGGCGTTCCTCTTGTCGGCAATCTTCAGCACCGCAGCTTCGATCTTCGCCGCGTTGGGGATGTACAGGTCTTCCAGGGCATCGGAGAACGGCACCGGCGTGTGGGGCGCGGTGACCATTTCGATCGGCGCGCGCAGGAAGCTGAACGCGCGTTGCGCCACCAGAGCGCTGATATCCGTGGCAATCGAGCAGCGTGGATTGGATTCGTCGATCACCACCAGGCGCCCGGTTTTCTCCACGCTTTCAAGGATGCTGTCTTCGTCAAGCGGGCTGGTGGTGCGCAGGTCCAGCACTTCGCAATCGATGCCTTGGCGCGCCAGGTTGGCCGCGGCTTCCAGGGCGATATGCACCATGCGCCCGTATGTCACCAGGGTTACGTCATTGCCTTCACGCACGAAATTGGCTTCGCCAAACGGCACGGTGTACAGCTCTTCCGGCACTTCGCCCTGGAGGCTGTAGAGCATTTTGTGTTCGAGGAAAATTACCGGGTCGTTGTCGCGTATCGCCTGGATCAGCATGCCCTTGGCGTCATAGGGCGTGGCCGGGCACACCACCTTGAGCCCGGGAATATGTGTCCACATCGAGGTGAGCATCTGCGAATGCTGGGCGGCGGCACGCAGGCCGGCGCCGTACATGGCGCGCACTACAAGCGGTGTGGTGGTCTTGCCGCCGAACATGTAGCGAAACTTCGCCGCCTGGTTGAGCAACTGGTCAAGGCAGCAGCCGATAAAGTCGACGAACATCAATTCGCACACCGGGCGCATGCCGCGGGTGGCCGCGCCGACGGCCATGCCCACGTAGCCGACCTCGGAGAGCGGTGCGTCGAGCACGCGGTCGGGGAATTCCGGATACAGGCCCTTGGTAACGCCGAGCACGCCGCCCCAGGCGTCCTCTTCACCCGGTGAACCGGTGCCGCCGGACACGTCCTGGCCGATGATGAACACGCTCTGGTCGCGGCGCATTTCCTGGGCCAGGGCTTCATTGATTGCCTGCTGATAGCTGATTTTTCTAGCCATGATGACTTCTCCACGGATTGTTTTTGTAGTGGGTGGCGGTTAGCGGTAGGCGACGTAGACATCACTGAGCAGGTCGGCGGCCTGGGGTTTGGGATCGGACTTGGCCAGGCGCACGGCGTCTTCGATCAGTTGCGCGACTTCGGTGTCGATGCGTTCGAACTGCGCTGCGTCGAGCCAGCCTTCGGCGGTGCAACGCTGGCGAAACAGGCTCAGGCAGTCGCCGGTTGCCCTCAGGTGCTTCACTTCATCCGGGCCGCGATAGGTTTGCGCATCGCCTTCGAAGTGCCCGTAGAAACGGCTCAGTTTGACCTCCACCAGCGTCGGCCCTTTGCCGCTGCGGGCACGCTCTACCGCAACGCCGAGGGCGGCGTGTACGGCAAAAAAGTCATTGCCATCGACGATCACGCCCGGCATGCCAAAGCCCACGGCGCGCTCGGCGATGTCCTTGCAGGCCACCGACCAGCCGGACCCCGTGGCTTCGGCGTAACCGTTGTTCTCGGCCACGAACAGGCACGGCAGGTTCATGATCGAGGCCAGGTTCATGGCTTCAAACACCGCGCCCTCGTTGGAGCCGCCGTCACCAAAAAACGCCACGGCCACGCCTTGGCTGCCCTTGAGCTTGGCCGCCAGGGCCGCACCGGCTGCCAGCGGCGCACCGGCCCCCACAATGCCGTTGGCGCCGAGCATGCCCTTCTCCTGGTCGGCGATGTGCATGGAGCCGCCCTTGCCGCCGCACACCCCGGTTTTCTTGCCGTAGATCTCGGCCATCATGCCAAACACGTCCACACCCTTGGCGATGCAATGGCCGTGGCCACGATGGTTGGAGGCGATGCAATCTTCATCGTTGAGGTGGGCCATGACCCCGGCCGCACTGGCTTCCTGGCCGGCATACAAATGCACGAAACCGGGGATCTCGCCGGTGGCGAATTCCACGTGCAGGCGTTCTTCGAAATCACGGATGGTGCGCATCACGGTGTAGGCATGGAGCAATTGATCGGTGGACAGGTGAGTGGACATCTTGTTGTTCTCCAGGTTGTCTCGACACACAAAAGGCTGGATCAGGCCAGCTGCAAAGCACTCAGCACGGCCTGTGCCAATCCGCTGGAAAACCTGGGAAAGCCTTGATCCAGAGCAGCTGCCGAGAGCCCCAGGCATGCCACTGTGGCCCGTTCAATGAGACGCGCTGTTGCAACCTGCCCGCAGCGTCTCAGGCGGGATGAGACGCTGCGTCTCACCTCGGGCAGTTGGTCAGGCCGCCCTTGTCCCGCCCGGCCCATGGGCGCTTAATGGCGGGCATAACAACAAGGATCGAGAACCGGAGGCTTCAATGCTCGCCGTGAACTCCAAGGACCATGTCGACTGCGTCAGCCGCGTGGTTCGCAACGCCGACCGCCTGCCCCAGGCGCCGGTGCCGGTGCCGGTGCCGTCGCTGATTTTTGACTCCTGGCGCCGCTCCATGGAGCAGCACCACCTCGACCCCGGTTCCCTGCAAGGGCCGCGCATCCTCACCAGCACCCTGCTCAAGGAATGCCGCGAACGCGCCGAACTGTTCATGCGCATCGCCAGCGAGGAAGTCGGGCAGATTCACAACCGGGTGCGCCACGCCGATTACTGCGTGATGCTCACCGACGCCCAGGGCCAGACCATCGACCATCGTGTGGACGCCGGCATTCGCAACGACTGCCGCAAGGCCGGCCTGTACCTTGGCACCTGCTGGTCGGAAGCCGAGGAAGGCACTTGCGGCGTGGCCACGGTGCTGACCAGCAAGGCCGCGGTAACCGTGCACAAGCGCGACCACTTTCGGGCGGCATTTATTGGCCTGACCTGCTCTGCCGCACCGATCTTCGATCCCCAGGGCAACCTGCTGGGCGTGATGGATGCCTCTGCCCTCAAGTCCCCGGATGATCGGCGCAGCCAGCACCTGGTGCGGCAGATGGTGGCGCAAAGTGCACGGGCCATCGAGAACGCGTTTTTCATGCACAGCGCCCGGCAGCACTGGGTGTTGCAGGCCCACAGCACGCCGGGTTACGTCGACAGCCAGCCGGACATGCTGCTGGCGTGGGATCAGGACGGGCGACTGCAAGCCTTGAACAGCAAGGCGCGGCAGGCCCTGAGGGTGCGCTTCGGACAGTTGCCGGAGCATATCGGCGAAGTGTTTGACCTGGACGCGCTGCGCGCCGTGACCGATCAATCGACGCAGCAATTGCACTGGCTCGGCGAACCGGGGGCGTTGCAGGTGCGGGTCAGCGCGCCACGGCGCAAAGCGGCGCGGGCGGTAACGTCCTTGGCCAGTCAGACAGACCTTCGTGTGGAAGAGCATTTGCGCCTGGCCGTGCGGGTCAAGGACCGCAACCTGCCGGTGCTGATCCAGGGCGAAACCGGTGCCGGCAAGGAAGTGTTTGCCCGCCAGTTGCATGAACGCAGCGCTCGTCGCGACGGCCCCTTTGTGGCGGTGAACTGCGCGGCGATCCCGGAAAACCTGATTGAGAGCGAACTGTTCGGCTACGTGGCCGGCGCCTTTACCGGTGCCTCCAGCAAGGGCATGACCGGGCTGCTGTTGCAGGCCGATGGCGGCACGTTGTTTCTCGACGAGATCGGCGACATGCCGCTGGCGTTGCAGACGCGACTGCTGCGGGTCATGGCCGAAGGTGAAGTGGCGCCGCTGGGCGGAGCGAAAACCCGGGCGGTGGATATCCAGGTGATCTGCGCCAGCCATCGGGATTTGGCGGCGCTGGTGAGTGCTGGAAGCTTTCGCGAGGATTTGTACTTTCGCCTGGGCTGCGCGCGGTTCTGCGTGCCGCCGTTGCGGGAACGGACGGACAAACTGGCGTTGATCAATCGTCTGCTGGAGCAGGAGGCGCGGCACAGCGGTGTAGCCGTGGGAATCGCAGCGGCGGCGCTGGAGTTGCTGCTGGGATATGCCTGGCCGGGAAATGTGCGGCAACTGCGGCATGTCCTGGCGTATGCCTGCGCGGTGTGCGACGGCGGGACGATTCAGCTGGTGGATTTGCCGGTGGAGGTTCGCGGTGACGCGGTTGCGGCTGAAGCATCGGAAAGCGTCAGCCCGGAGCGGCAGTTGGTGCTGGACGCACTGATTCGGCATCGGTGGAAGCCGCTGGCGGCGGCGCAGGCGCTGGGGATTTCCAGGGCGACCTTGTATCGACGGGTTAACCAACTGGGTATCGACATGCCCGGAAAACAATGACCCAACGCGGTAAAAAATGTGGGAGCGGGCTTGCTCGCGAATGCGGTGTATCAGTCACATAGTAGGTGCCTGACACTCTGCATTCGCGAGCAAGCCCGCTCCCACATTTTGACCGAGTGATTCTGCCGGGTCAGCGGTAGAGAATCCCCCCATCAATCAACGGCGATTGCCCGGTCATGTAATCCGAATCCGGCCCCGCCAGGTACGAGACCAGCCCTGCCACATCCTCTGGCGTCTCCGCCCGGCCCAACGCAATCCCGTCCACATACTTCTTGTACGTCGCCCCTACCTCGGCGCCGGTAATCTCGGCCATGCGTTTGTCGATCTCGACCCACATATCCGTGCCCACCACACCCGGGCAGTAGGCGTTCACGGTTATCCCGTCACTGGCCAACTCCCTCGCCGCGGCCTGGGTCAGCGCACGCACGGCAAACTTGGTGGCCGAGTACACCCCGAGCAATGCAAAGCCTTCATGGCCGGCAATCGAGCAGGCATTGATGATCTTGCCCTTCTGCTTCAGCGCCTTGAATTTCTTGCCTGCGGCCTGGATGCCCCAAAGGGTGCCCTGCACGTTGATACGCAGCGTGCGGTCGACCTGTTCCGGGGTCACGTCCAGCAGTGCGTCAATCTGTGCGACACCGGCGTTGTTGATGATGATGTCGAAACCGCCCAGGGTCTGGTGGGCATGGTCCACCGCCGCGACCACTTGCTCCAGCTTGGAGACATCGGCGACAAACACCGAGGCCTTGCGCCCGAGTGCAACGACCTCGGCCGCCACCGCTTCAATCTTCGCGCTGTTGATGTCCACCAACGCAATGTCGGCGCCGTCCCGCGCCAGGCGCAGGGCGATGGCCCGGCCGATGCCTTGCCCGGCGCCGGTCACCAGTGCAACTTTTCCAGCGATACTCATGACGATCCCCTTCAACGGTGAGAGAAGCCTTGTCTATCGCAGTTGCCGGGGGCCGCTGTCGAGGAGCAGCAGGATTGATCTGCGGGCTGAGACGGGACGTCTCAAAGCGAACCATTCTCGAAAACTTGTAAAACCCCGCCGATATGCCTAGCTTATGCGCCCTCCGCTCTGCGCTCTCAGGCCTTCCCCCATGGTTTTGCGTCTTCGCCCCGCTGTTCCTTCACGTTTTGCCCTCGGCCTGTTGCTCAGCGCAGGCATTGGTAGCAGCCAGGCGGCTGATATCGAGCTGTCGGAGGTGAAGGTCCAGGGCCAGGATGAGTCCGGCTATAACAGCGATACCGCGTCGGTGGGCGGTTTCAATGAGGCGCCGTTGCTCGACACGCCGGCCTCGATCGCGGTGTTCAACGAGTCGCTGATCAAGGATCAACAGGCGCGCTTGCTCAGCGAAGTGCTGCGCAATGACGCATCGGTGGGCGACAGCTATGCACCCATCGGCTACTACGAAAACTTCGTGGTGCGCGGCTTCTCGCTGAATGCTGCCAGCAGTTACAAGATCAATGGCCGCACCATCACCGGCGAGCAGAACGTTGCCCTGGAGAACAAGCAGCGCGTGGAGTTGCTCAAGGGATTGTCGGGCCTGCAAAGCGGGATCTCCGAGCCCAGCGGCGTGATTAATTACGTGACCAAGCGCCCGGAGGATGTGCGCTCGGTGACGGTGTCCACCGATGATCGCGGCAGCGGCTACCTGGCCACCGATGTCGGCGGCTGGTTTGGCAGCGAGCAGCAGTTCGGCCTGCGCGCGAACGTGGCCCATGAAGACCTCAACGCTTATGTCGAACATGCCAATGGCCACCGGGATTTCCTGTCCCTGGCGTTCGACTGGAACATCAGCCCCGACGCGGTATTACAGCTGGATGCCGAGTATCAGAACAAGCAGCAGCGCTCGGTGCCGGGTTATCAATTGCTGGGCGGGACCGAGGTGCCGCACAACGCGTCACCGAAAAAACTGCTGGGGCATCAGAGCGGTGCGAATCAGGTAGGGATTGATTCGCTGAACCTCAATGGCAAGTTTGAGTATCGCTTCAGTGACCAGTGGAAAGGCAGCGTGAGCGCGGCGCGCAGCAAGGTGGTGATTGATGATTACAGTTCGTTTGCATGGGGCTGCTACGGGTCCGCGAGCTGTGCCGGGGCCAAGGTACCGAACTACTTCAGCCCGGAAGGCAACTACGATATCTATGACTTCCGCAGCCCTGATGACACCCGGCGCGATGATGAAATCCAGGCCGCGATGACCGGGTTGTTCAATACCGGTGGGCTTGGCCATGAACTGACATTCGGCACCAGTGCATTTCGGCGCGTAGTGGACAAGCGCGAATCGGTCAACGAGATGATTGGCTCCGGCAATATCAATCAGGACCCGGAGAACTTTGCGCCCACCGATAAGCCCTTGAACGATAGCCACCGCAACCTCGACAGCCGCCAGTACGGACTGTTCGTCACCGACCGCATCAGCTTCAACGAGCAATGGCAGACCATCGTAGGCGGGCGCGAAGTGCGTCTGGATGAAAAGGCTTTCGATGATCAAGGTAACGAGTCGCGCCACACTCAGCAGTATGTGTTCCTGCCCCAGGCGGCGCTGATCTACAAACCGATTGAAAACCTGTCGCTCTACACCAGCTACAGCAAAGGCCTGTCCCTGGGTGGTACCGCGCCGTGGTTTGCACTGAACAAAGACGACACCCTCGCCCCAACCGTCTCCCGCCAGATCGAAGCCGGTGTGAAATACGACTGGCGCCGCATCAGCTTTGCCGCCGCGATCTTCCAGACTCGCCAGGCCTATCAATACGCCAAGCCGGATGACGCCGGCGACTACACCTACGTGCAACAAGGCGAACAGAAAAACACCGGCCTGGAGTTATCCGCCAACGGCTGGGCTACCGAGCGCTTGCAGATCGCCGCCAGCGTCGCGGCCATCCGTGCACGGGTGACGGGCAGCGGCACGCCGGAATACGAAGGCCATCAGGCGATCAACGTGCCGAAACTGCGCGCCAGCCTATATACCGACTACGCCCTGCCCTGGGTCGACGGCCTGGCGTTGCTCGGCGGCGTGCAATACAGCGCCAACAAGTACGCCAATCGCACCGGTGATGTGGAAGTGGGCGACTACGCCATCGTCAACGTGGGCAGCCGCTACACCACCAAACTCGATGGCTATGAAACGGTGTTTCGCCTGAGCGTCGACAACCTGTTCGACAAGCGTTACTGGCGTGATGCCGGCGAATACATGGGCGATGACTACCTGTTCCAGGGTGCGCCGTTGACGGCGCGCTTGAGTGCAACAGTTAACTTCTAGAAGAACAAAGGTGGGAGCCGTCGAGCTTTAGCGAGGCCGCGATGGCGGTGGATCAGCCGATATCAATATTGACTGTGCCGCCGCCATCGCAGCCTCGCCGGGGCTCGACAGCTCCCACACTGGATCTGCTTCGTAGGTTGAATACGGTTCCTTAACCGCCTGGACCGGACATTTCTGCTCCATCGCCCGATCAACCAACAACACCGTCAACTCCAGCAACTGCCCGATGGCCAGTAACTGACAACGTTGCTTGTCGTCCATTGTCTCCGCCAGATCCTGAACAAGGCCGCAGGCGCCATTAAGGGTCTCATAGGCGTTGGCCAGCAGCGCCTCCGTATTGGCGGCAGCATTGATGGAAAACAGTGGAAGGTAGCCGTTGGTGTGTGGCGGGGGTGGAAGAGCGTGATGGGCAGCGCGACTCGCAGCGTCCAACAGCGCTGCTGAATCTTTAGGCGGGGGATTCGGCGTGATTTTGTGCATGACATATCTCCAAGTTTGGCTGGAGCTGCACCTGATCGCCGCGACGCGATGGAAGGTGGCAGCTGTACGCAGGTTCGCGGACCGAGAACTTGGAACTCGGCATACCCGAAGGTATCCCACGCACAGCTGCCATAACACGAAACGCCGAACACCAAAGTGTCCGGCGCAAAGCGGTGGCAATTATGCATCAAGTTAGCGGGCCGCGAAGCCCGGTTGCTGAGTGTCAGCAACCGGGGGAGGTTAATCTGCGGTCCAAATCGAAGCAATCCCGGCATCTCGTGGGAAAATTCTGTGGGCCTGCTACGCAGCCCAGCGGGAGCAAGCTCCCTCGCCACAGGTGACGCGGGGTTATTTAGGCATCTTGCGAAAGCCCACCGCCAGGCGGTTCCAGCTGTTGATGGTGGCGATCGCCACGCTCAGGTCGACTTGCTCTTGCGCGCTGAAGTGGGCGGCCAGTTCGGTGAAGTCTGCATCCGGAGCGTGGGTCTGGCTGAGCAGGGTCAGGCTTTCAGCCCAGGCCAGCGCGGCACGTTCACGGGGGGTGAAGAACGGCGTTTCACGCCAGGCCGACACGGTGTACAGGCGGCGCTCGGTCTCGCCACCCTTGCGGGCGTCAGCGGTGTGCATGTCGAGGCAGAAGGCGCAGCCGTTGATCTGCGATACGCGCAGGCGCACCAGTTCCAGCAGCGGCAGTTCGATGGACAGTTTGCCGACAGCGGCCTCCAGGGCGAGCATGGCTTTCATGGCGTCCGGGGAGGCGGTGTAGAAGTCGGTACGAGCTTGCATGGTGATACTCCAGAACAGTGGGGATTGGTGTCTAGAGTAGTGACGCGGGTGCGTTGGACAAATAGCCAATCCGGGGAAAGATCAGGTAGCCAATGGGGCCAATCCTGACGATCACCCCGGCCCTGCGCCTTCGCCGCGGAATGCACTGGGGCTCAGCCCGGTCCAGCGCTTGAACGCCCGCCGAAAACTGCGCACATCGCTGTAGCCGACTTCCTCGGTGATCCGTTCGATGGACAACCCAGGGTTGCTCAACAACCCCATGGTCCGCGCCCTGCGCACCTGTTCCAGCAAGCCTTCAAACGTCAGCCCGTGCTCGGTCAGGCGTCGACGCAAGGTACGTCCGCTCATGTTCAAGTCACTGGCGACCTTTTCCAACTGGCTGCCCTGCAAATCCCGGGAAATCGCGCGCTCCACCGCCTGGATCAAATCCATTTTCTGATGCAACTGGGCGCTTTCCAGCTCCAGCAATTCCAGGGCCTGGCGCAGGGCCAGGGCGTGGTGATTAGGCAGGCGCAAGTCCAGCCAGTGGCTGGCCAGGACCATCCGGTTATGCAGGCAACCAAAACGCACATCCGCGCCAAACAACTGGTGATAGTCGGCGACGTAGACGGGCGCAGCGTGGATAAATTCGACCCGCAGCGGCATGAAGCCCTCGCCCACCAGGGCCCGGCCGTACACCATCAGGCTGGCGAAGAACTCCTCGGCGGCAAACACCTGCACCTCGGCGTAGGGCAGCAGGCATTCGATATCGACGAACACTTCCTGGTGGCCTTCATGGGTGCGCGAGGTGGCGATACCGCCGGAGGTGTGCTGGTGGCGTTCACCGATGGCGAAGGCATCGCGCAACGTCTTGCACAGCGAAATCACATGGCCAAGCAGGCCCAGGGTACCGAGCACATTCTGATGGCCCACCCACAGGCCCAGCCCCTGGTCGGGCAACACCTTGAGTGCACGCTGGATCATCGCTACCGCCTGGCGATAGGAAATCCGCTGGGCCGGGTCGTCCAGGTCGGCCAGGGTAAATCCCAGGCCACGGCACAGGTGCTCGGCACTCGCGCCCCTTTGCGCGACTACTTGTCCGAGGGTTTGCAGCAGAAATGGCGAGACCAGGGCCAAGTCATAGTGCGGATCAACGGCTTTCCTTTGCATGGGTGTTCGATTCCCGACTGAGTGCTTCAGTTCTTGTTTTTGAAACATCCTGACAATCATAGGCGCTTGCAAGAACTGCTGCACTCTGGATGAAAGCTGTCCGCCAAAGTCCCCCTATGTGGCCGCCAATACCCTGCCCCGCTGGCCGTTCAGGGCTTATTTCTATAGATAGCGTCGCCCTAACAATAATAATGAGCCCAGCCATGAACCCGACCCGTGCGTTTTACCCCGTGCAACTCGCCCTGTTGACTCTCTTCAGCCTGCCAGCCCTGGCCACCGAAGGCGGCGTCGACAACATCGGCCCCGGCACCGATGGCTTCTACATCCTGCCGCTGGACGTCAACAACCTGCCGGACCACATGTTCGCCTTCAACATTTACTACAACCATTACGAAGCCAAGAAGCTCGATATCAGCTCGTTGGGTGGCAAGGTGCCGGACGTGAAGATCAAGTCCGATGCGATCATCCCGCGCCTGGATTACCTCAGCCCGCTGCGGGTGTTCGGCGGGCGCCTGGGCGGCTACATCGCCCAGCCGTACCTGAAGCAACAGGTGTCGCTGTTCGGCATGTCCGACACTCGGGAAAGCATGGGCGACACTACGGTGGCGCCGATCATCCTCTGGGACCTGGGCAAGAACCTGACCGTGGGCACCGCGCTGGAAATCACCCTGCCCACCGGTGAGTACGACGCCACGCGCCTGGCCAATACCAGCAACAATTTCTACACCTACAAACCGCTGGTATCGGCGACCTGGTTGCCCAACGACCGTACCGAGGTGTCGATCAAGACCACCTACAGTTTCAACAAGGAAAACCCCGATACCCATTACCGTTCGGGGCAGATTTTTCACTTCGATTACTCGGCCAGCTACAAGGTGACGGATAACCTCAGCCTTGGGCTCAACGGTTATTACCTCAAGCAGACCACCGACGATAAGCAATACGGGCGTACCGTGGTGAACATCTACGGCGAGGATGTGGATGACGGGGTCAAGGGCCAGGTGTTTGCGATCGGTCCGGCGGTGTATTTCACTTTCCTCAAGTATGCGAGTGCCGAGGTGCGCTGGGCCAAGGAGTTTGATGTGCAGAACCGGCCGGAAGGCGACATGTTGTGGGCGAAGTTGACGATTCCGTTTGCGCTGTAAACCCGGCAAGAACTGTAGGAGCGAGCTTGCTCGCGAAAAACGTCAACGATAACGCGGGCTGTCTGGATGAACGCGTCGTCCTTGGGTTTTTCGCGAGCAAGCTCGCTCCTACAGTGGAACGGCGTTGTCAGGTGTAGACCGGCCAAGCATCGACAATTTTCCCGCCCCGCACTGCCAGCAAATCCCCGAACTGCAACAGCACAAACTCGCTCTGGGTCGGGCGCAGAAACACCTGGTCTTCCACGTTCAGCCCCACCTTGGGCGAGCCGTTGACCATCTCCTGATTGGAGCTGCGCCCGTACAGGTCATTACTCTGCAAGCCCTGGGGCGATTCAAACTCGGCCATCCAGTTCCCCCCATAAATAAAGAACGTGGCGCGCTGATTCGCATCCCACCACGAGAACAACCGCGACTTGCCGTCCAGCTCCGGGATATCCACCGGCCCGGTGCTTTTCAACACGGGCGTGGCGATATAGGCCGCCGGCACATGCTCACTCAGCGACGGCAAGTCATAGTGCGTCGGCTTGAGCAACGCGGTGCCCACCGACACCTCGCTGCTGAGCTTTTCCTGCTCGTGAATGCGATAGCTCGGGCTGCCCGCGGTGTTCAATGTCAGCCCGTCACGCCACAGCGGCGCAAAGTGCTGGCGGGTGTAATCCACGTAGCCGTTGTAGCGCTGCATGACCTTGTCGAACAGCGCCTGGGGCGAGCCGAGGATTCCCGGCACGCCCATGCCCACGAACGGGTCGTAGCCCATGAACCCGGCGAACTCCAGCTGCTGCGGATGCGCGCTGATCATCGTCAGCATCTGCCCCAGCACCGCGTTGTCGCTGATGCCGCCGCGATGCAGGCCCACATCCAGCTCGATATTGACCCGCAGTTTCGTGCCCAACCCCTGGGCCAGCGCCAGGTATTGTTGCAAGCGCTCGGGGGTGTCCAGCAGCCATTGCAACTGGCGGGACGGATCGAACGGGCCTTTATGGGTCTGGTAAAACAGCTCGGCCGAACGCACCGGCAACGGCTTGCCCAGCAGGATGTCCGCATCGGGAAAGACCTGGGCGTCGTGATTCAGAAATGGCTGATGAAACGACATCAAGCGCTGGGTGCCGGCACGCTTGGCGATGTAAGCCAGCAGCCCCGGCGACGGCAGGGATTTCTCCACCAGCCGCAGGTGTTTGCCGCCGCGCTGCACCGACTGCATGACCACCTCGATGTTGTGGTCCAGGCGATCGAGGTCGATCAGCATCACCGGGCGCATCGGCCCATGGGCCTTGAGTTCCTGGTTGAGGCTGCGGAAATACTCGGTGTACGGGCTGCCCCGGTCGCCCGGCCTGAGCAAAATCGCACCACCCACCAGCAACACGCCGGTGCCGAGCATGAAATGTCTGCGGTTCATCAGGCCACTCCCAAAATAGACGACAGGTGCGCATTGAGGAATTTGCCGCTGGGGTCCAGCTCGCGGCGCACCCGG
Organism: Pseudomonas sp. LBUM1641; assembly: GCF_059716235.1. Lineage (NCBI taxonomy): Bacteria > Pseudomonadati > Pseudomonadota > Gammaproteobacteria > Pseudomonadales > Pseudomonadaceae > Pseudomonas > Pseudomonas sp. LBUM1641. Next base: position 2,619,470 of record NZ_CP166815.1, on the reverse strand, counting down.
GTGAATTCCTCCCAGCGCGGATACAGCGGCTGCAAGGTGCGCGCGTTGAGGGTGTGCAACTTGCCCCAGTGCGGGCGGCCGGCGTATTTCCAGAAGATTGGCTCTACGGCGGCGAAGAAATTGTGGTGGTCCATGGTGTAGTGCTGGTGCACAGAGATCGAACAGCTGTCGCGGCCCTCGAACATGCTCAGCGGAATGTCATCGGCCTTGACGTAGCGGTACTCGATGGGAAACCAGGTGCGCAGGTCCTTGTCGTTGATCAGCTTGAGGATTTCCCGCAGGCAGGCCGGGCCGTGTTCGGCGGGCACCGAGTATTCCATCTCGTTAAAGCGCACGTTGCGCACGTTGGCGTACACCTGGAACGACTCGGCGACGCGGTCATCGAAGCTGGCAAAAAACCGCAGACTGTTGAGCAAGGTCCGCCGGGCGTCGGGGAAATCGCTGCCGTACTTGTCGAGTTTTTCGATGATCGACACAAACTCGTTGCCGCCCGCCTCGGCCGGGTCGATGGGTGGGGTTTCAGGGTCGGTGGTTTCATTCAGGGCGATGGACAAGGCGTAGTCGGAATGGGTCACCACGAGCATTTCCCAATGCTGGTTTTCCCGGATGTTTTTTGCCACGTCTTCCAGCAGTTCTTCAGTCTTGGCGATCCACTGGCGCTCCCGCAGGCGGTACGGCGTACGGTTTTGCAAACGCACCCGGGTGGCCACGCCAAGGGCGCCGAGGGACACGCGGGCGGCACTGAACACTTCGGGGTGGCGGTTGGCGTCGCAGTCCAGTACCTCGCCCTGGGCGGTCACCAGTTGCAGGCCGGTGACGCAGCCGGAATACGAGGTGAAGCCCACGCCGGTACCATGAGTCGAGGTGGAGATGGCACCGGCCAGGGTCTGGTAGTCGATATCCGCCATGTTCGGCAACGCCTGGCCAACGTCCTTCAATGCCTGGCCCATGCGCGACATCGGCGTGCCGGCGGCGAAGGTGGCCTGCAAGGTGTGCGGATCGTGCTCCAGCAGGCCGTTGAAATAACTCAGGGACAGCAACGTGCCGTCGGTGGGCACCAACGCACTGAACGAATGGCCCGAGCCCACCGGCCGCACCTTGCCCGGTGCCTGGCGGATGACCTGCACCAGTTCATCGAGGTTCTTCGGCGCCAGCCGGGCCAGGGGCAAACAGGTTTGCGCCCCCGACCAATTGCGCCAGGGGATCAGCCGCGGCGCCCGGGCCAACTGGGCCAGCACCGGGTTACTGGTCAATGCCATGAACGCACCGGCTACCGCGCCGCGTTGCAATAATTCTCGCCGTGAAAGCGCCATCGCCTACCCCGTTATTCTTATTGGATGTGTTGGCCCGACATAAAACTGATCAGCCCCAGGAATTGCTCTTCGGAGCACTGCACGCACAGGCCCATCGGGGGCATGCCGTTGTAGCCATTGATGGTGTGGTCCAGCAGGGTGTCCGGGCCCTGGGCGATGCGCGGGCTCCAGGCCGGGCCGTCACCGGTCAGCGGCGCACCGGAGGCCGGGTTGGCGTGGCACAGCTTGCAACTGGTGTCGTAGACCTGGGCCAGGGCTGAATCGCCGGGCATGGCATTGGCCGCCGTGGCACGTTCGGGGGGATGTTTCGGTTTGTCGTCACAGGCTGTCAGCAGGCAGGTCACGGCCAGCAGCAGACTGATGCGACGGGGGTTGATTGCCCGCATAGCCACCTTCTCTCTTATTGTGTGAAAGCGTGATCCACACTAAGGCAGCCAGGGCGCGGCGTTGAGGGTATTGGGGGACAGAAAGGGGGGCTTGGGCGGACAGTGAAAGGTGGGGGTTGGCCCCCCACCCCTGCAACAGGTCTTAGAACGCGATACCGACCTTGAACCCATACTCGTCACGCTTGAGCTTGGTGTTGTCGGCTACGTACGAGTCGCCATCGAGCTTGTACTCGGTGCGGGTGTAGTACAGGCCCGCCATCACCGGCAGGTCGCCTTTCTGGTTCATCAGCAGGCTGACTTCGGCGTACGGGTTGGTGCGGTCCTTGAGGTCCACGGTGTCGCTGCCGATGCCGTCGACCTTGAGCTTGGCGCGGCCGTCGATGGTATGACGGGCACCCAGTTCAACACGCATGGTCATGTCGTCGAACTGGTGGTTGTAGCCCAGGGCCGCCTTGGCGAATGGCGATTTGTTGGTGAGTTTCATGTCGTAGTCGCCCGAGTCCGGCTCGTAGCGGGTCCAGCTGTAGCCGCCACCCACCAGCACGTCGACGAAGTTGCGTGCGTCCAGCGCGGCACGCCAGCCGAGGTCGAGGTCGGCCTGGCCTTCCTTGAGCTTGTTGTCGCTCTTCTCGCCGTACTTGGCCTCGATACCGGCTTGGTAGATAAAGCCCGATTCAGCCGTCAGCTTGTTGCCGAAGTTGTAGAACAGGCCGGCTTCAGGCATGTGGTCCTTGTCGCTCTGGCTACCGCCTTCGAGTTTGAAGTCGTTGTAGCTGCCGAGGATACCGAAAGTGGAAATCGGGTCAGTCGGCGCTGCGGCGAACACCACACCAGGTGCTGCAATCAGGGCCAGGACCGAGGAATTCTTGAGGAATTTTCCGAATAGTTTGGACATCGTTTTACGTCTCCATTGTAGGTGGCAAATTATTCAGGAAACGCTTCGAACCCTCGCTTTGACGAAAGGTTCGAATTATTTTCCACCTTTTTTCGAGGTAAAACGGTTCAGCGATGGCTCTATCTCAAGCTTCTTGGACGGGGACCAGCAAACGACCGAGAATTGGCCGCAACTGTGGATGCTCCGGCAGGCGAATGCCAAAGCTGGCTTGCAGCAGCGTCAGCAGCTCGTCCACATCCTCGATGGCGCGCTTCTCGCTGGGCCGGTCCAGGTAGTGAACCGCGTACTGGCCATTGTTCAGGGTGCGGCGAAATCCCGGGCCGATCAGTGCGACTTTCAGCTGGCCGAAGAACGGCGAGTCCGGGTGGGTGGAGACGTACCAGTTGCCGATTTCGTAGTCGATGCGCGACTGCAACTGCAGGTCGAACACATACAAGCCGCGCCACTCACCGGCGACCTGCGCCCACAAGGTGTAGCTGCCCTCGTTCAGGCTCAGGCGATAGGGTTCATGGGCCGTGGCCTGGGTGGCATCGGTGTCCAGTTGCAACGGGCTGGTGGGCACCATGCCACCAAAGCCGACATCGCTGATGTAACGCATGCCGTCCAGGGTCACCAGGCTCAGGCGATGGGTGCGCCCCGTCAGCGCGTCGGGCGGCCCGCCCATCACCACGCGACCCGTGATGCCCCGCGCGTCGAAGCCCAGTTCCTGCAACAAGGCCAGGAACATCTGGTTCAGCTCGTAGCAATAACCACCGCGCCCATCGAACAGGACTTTGTGCTCGACACTGGGTAAATCGATGGGCACAGGTGAATGGAGCAAGGTCGACAGACTCTCAAAGGCGAAGGTACTGACATGGCGCAGTTGCAAATCCTGCAGGGTTTGCAGGGTCGGCGGCGGCGGTGTGTCGTAGCCCAGGCGTTGCAGGTACAGACGGCTGTTGGTCAGCTCAGGCATGACGCAATCCTTGAGTCGGTGGCGAAAGCATCACTAATACCTTGAAGGTGGTTGTTTGCCAATTGTGATTTGAATCAAATGCAAGCCCTCAGATGCAGAAACTTTCTGAACCTTTCTGAACTGTTTTATATCCATTCACTACAAGACAGGGAGGCATCATGAGTACCGCAATGATCTACACCATCCACTACTTGCTACACGGCGAACCGAAAACCTTTGTGGTGCGTGCCGAGGTCATGAACAACGCCGAAGCGTGGCATTGGGCGGCCGTTGACGCCGACATTGCCCACGTGGGGCGGATAGGCCGACCGGGCCACGAGCGGGTGAAAAAAACCACTCGGCCCTGGGCGGAGAAGTTCGGCATCACCGAGGTGACCTGGGTAGCCCCGAAACGGCTTGGCTGATGAAAAAAGCCCCGCTCGATGGCGGGGCTCATTTCACGGTTTCAGATCACCCAATGGATCATAGGCCGGCTTCTTGCCGGTTTTTTCAGGCTTGTCCAACGGTGCAATCGCAGGGCCTACCGGGTCGACCTGCGGGTCGGCGACGTCCGGGGAATCGGGATCGAAACCCAAGTCATCCTTGCCGCTGGAATGCTCTGATGAATGCGGGCCGCTTGTACTATTAGTCATGACTATCTCCTTGGCGCGCCGGGTTTACAGCGGGCGGGCCTTGTCGTGCAGGTTTTCCAGGTCTTCTTCGACCCGCTCTTCGTCGTCTTGCCGCTCGACGGGGTCGTTGGGGCGCAGGGCGTCGTTGTCACGCTCCTCTTCGCCGGGGGTGCGGTCGGGGTTGGGTGTGCCGGGCGGCTGTTGCTGGTACCGGGTCATGGTTCACCTCGCTTGGGGGTCGGTTGCCTACGAGGTTTAGAGAAATTGCTGTGTGCCATCGTTCAACCTGATTACCGTCACTCCGACGGGCGAAGCATGAGAAGATGCCAGCCGATGCGATACCCCTACTCTGCCCATGGAGACTGCACCCGGATGTTTGAGCTCAAACCCTGCGACCCGATTACCTTTCGCCAGCAGACCCGCCGCAGCACGCTGATTGTAGCGGGGCTGTTTGTGGTGTTGGCGATGGTGCTTTCCAGCCTGGCGGTGATGGTGTTTGGTGAGCCTGGCGGGGATAACTTTCGCTTTAACGTGGGTGGGGTGTTTGCCGGGGTGTTGATCACCGTGGGGCTGGTGCGGGGGCCGTTCTGGAGCCAGGCGTGGCTGGCGCCGGCGGTGTATGGGTGGCAGCTCAAGCGCAGTTTGATGAGTGTGACGAACGTGATGCACAAGGTGACTGACGGGGTGAAAGTGAATGATCCGGTGGCGATCAAGTTGCTGCGGTTTTATCACCTTGGGTTGATGCAGATGCACGAGTTGGACGCCAATTCGAGCTCTCAGGCGCAGTTGGTGCGGGAGGTTGATGAGCACCTGGAGAGGATGCGGGGGTTGGGGATTGAGCCTGACCAGACGCGGTTGGATCCGGGGTGGGTTGAGGCTGTTAAGGCTCGCTGATTGTGGGTGCATATCCGTTGCTGCGGTAACGGCCGCCTATGGTTCCGCTCTTACAGCGGCTCACTTTTGAACAGCGCAAAAGTAAGCAAAACGCTCTTGCCCCACCACTCGGCACCTCGCCTAGGCTCGGTGTGCCCTCAGCTCCGGCAGCACGAAGCGGGCCGCCGCGACGGGGCGTCCCTGCCCCGTCGCGGCTAAACCGGCGTCCTGCCGGTTTACCCGCTCCGTACTGCCTACGTTCGGCCAGCGTGGTTTAACGGGGCGCCTAAGATCAAGATCAAAAGCAGATCAAGGGCACAGCGGCCTACAGGCCGGCTTGAGTGTGGTGAAGCAACAGCAACAGCCAAATCAAAAGCTAAAGCGGGCACGGTCCAAATGTGGGAGCGGGCTTGCTCGCGAAGGTCGTTAACGATGACGCGGGCATCCTGGATGATCGCGGCGACCTCAGGTTTTTCGCGAGCAAGCTCGCTCCTACAGAAAAGCAGATCTGTTTTCGCTCTGGTTTTTGCCTTTGCTTTTACCACTCAAGCCGGCCTGTAGGCCGCTGTGCTCTTGCTTTTGATCTGCTTGTGATCTTGATCTGCGGGCCCCGTCAACCACGATGGCCGCAAGCAGGCACGGTGGAGCGGGTAAATCGGCAGGGAAGCCGATTTAGCCGCGCCGGGCCATGGATGGCCCGTCGCGGCGGCCCGCGGAACCGGGCCGGAGTGCGGGCATGCCGAGCCCAGGCGAGGCACCGAGTGGTGGGGCAAAGACCTTTTGGTTACTTTTGGCTGGGCCGGCATTCCGGGCGTTTGCCAAAAGTGACCCGCTGTAAGAGCGGAACCGGGACTGTCAGTTTTTTTGTGTGCGGGCCGGTAACGGCCTGCCGTCAGGCAGGCCGTGCTTTTACCAGGTTGGCCTGATAAATCGATCTCCGTACAGAATCGCAAATTGATTCATCGCACTTTTCCAGTCATGGGCCGCCGAGCCCCAGTTTGCAGTGATATTTCGCAGCCCGAGCCAGATCAGTTTGGTTGCCGCATCGTCGGTCGGGAAGTGGCCGCGAGTCTTGATGATCTTTCGTAGCTGAGCGTTGATGCTCTCGATGGCGTTGGTGGTGTAGATCACTTTTCGGATTGCTGGCGGGAAGACGAAAAATGGAATGACTCGATCCCAGGCCCTTCGCCAAGCAGCCACTACCGTCGGGTATTGCTTGCCCCAGGGCCCGGTTTCAAACGCGTCCAGCGCCTGTTCAGCCGCTTCGGCGGTGACCGCCTGGTAGATCGGCTTGAGCGCCTTGGCCAGTTCGCGACGCTTATCCCACGCTGCGTAATCAAGGCTGTTACGGATCAGATGAACAATGCAGGTTTGCAGTGTCGTCGCTGGAAAGACAGCGCCAAGGGCTTCTGGCATGCCTTTGAGTCCATCTGTCACGGCGATCAGTACATCTTCAATACCGCGTGTTTTGAGGTCGTTGAACACCTTCATCCAGAACTTGGCGCCCTCGGTATTTTCGATCCAAATGCCGAGAATATCCCGTGTGCCGTCAGGCAGAACACCCAGTGCCAAGTAGATCGCCTTATTACGCACCAGTCCTTCTTCGCGGATTTTGACCCGCAGGGCATCGAAGAAAATAACCGGATACATCGGCTCCAAGGGCCTCTGTTGCCATGCGCCGATCTCAGCCATGACCTCGTCGGTCACCGAGCTGATGAAATCAGGCGAAACGTCCGTACCGTACTGCTCGGAGAGAAACGCGCGGATCTCTCTGACCGTCATGCCGCGGGCGTACATAGCGATGATCTTGTCATCGAAACCGGTGTAACGGCGTTCGTGCTTGGGGATCAGAATGGGCGAAAAACTGCCGTCCCGGTCACGCGGAATATCCAGCCGGAGCGGCCCATCGCCCGTGAGAACCGTCTTGCCGCTTTTGCCATTACGCTGGTTGGTTTCATCCTCTGGGCGCTGCGCGCCCGGCGGATAGCCCAGGTGATGGCCGAGCTCGGCATTCAAGGCTCGCTCGATCAGAGCCTTCTTGAAAGCCGCTGAGGCGTCTTCGATGGCCTCGGCGGTCATCATGCCGTCAGCGAACTGCTCGAGCAGCTCTTTCGGGATTTTTGGTAGTTCACGCAGCGGTGGTTTCTTTTTGGTTGGCATACATGCACCTCTTGCTCATGGTATGCCCGAACACAAAATTTCTGACACCCCCGCGGAACCCTAAGCAGCCGTTACCGAAGAAACGGATATGTACCACGCTCCCCCTCAACCAGCCCATCAAGCTAAACCCCTCGCCCGCCAACAAAACACCGCACTGACCGCAATCGCCGCCCCCGCCACGCCAAACACCCAAGGCGCCGACGCCACCGGCAACAACAAACCCGCCAGCAAAGGCCCAAGCCCCGCCCCCACATCCCGCCAAACCGCATTCGACGCCAACGCAGAAACCCGCATCGCCCCCGGATTACGCTCCGCCACCAACGTCGTCACCAGCGGCAACTGCAACGCCCGCAACACCAACACCGCCGCCGCCCCCACAATCACCCAGTGACTACCAAACGCCCCCAACGCCAACGCACTAAGAAAGGAAAACAGCAACAACATCGAAGTAGCACCAAACTGCTGAGCGAAGCGCCCCCCTAGCGGACTCAGAAGCAACTCCGAAACATATCGCAGCGCCATCAACCCACCGGCAATCAATACCGCATTCCCACCCAACATCTTCTGCGCCTGAATCGACAGACCAAAGATAAACAGCCCATCCAGCGCCACCCCTTCGATAAACGACCAGGTCGCCACACTGTCAGGCAACTTGAACCGCCGCCCCGGCGTGCCATGCAAATTGTGACCCGCAGTCGGCAACCCCCGCGCCATCCACAACCCGACCAGGCAACATACCGCCAGAATCCAGAAGATCGGCCGTGGCCCCACCTGTAACGTCAGCCACCCACCCAACGGCAAAGCCAGCATCGGCCCCAGGGCAATCAACGCCCGCGACCGCCCCGCCCGCCGCGCCGCACCCAACGGTTCAGAGGTGGCCAATACCTGAGTGGAAAGGTTCAACGCCGCAAAACACAGCCCCCAGACCAGCCGCAGCCCGAGCAAGGCCGCAAAGCCGGACAGCATCGAGTTGCCAAGGGCACACACCGCCGCAGCGCCGGCGGCGATGGAGCACGTCAGCCGATCACCGTTGCGGGCATAGAAATTCAGAACATGCTTGTAGCCGAAGATCCGCACCAGACGGTTGGCCGCCAGCAGCACCCCGGCCTGGGCCAGGGTGATACCAAACGCCTGGGACTCCATCGGCAGTACCAGGTACAGCAACACGTCACTGGGCAGGCACAGGCCAAGGGTCAGCGCGGCACGGCGGGAGTGGGAATCAGCACTGCGTTGGGCCAGATCAGACATAAAGGCTGAAACATTCAGAATTATTTAGACGGCCACGGTAGCCGCCTACCTCAATGGTTTACAAGGCCCAAATACTTAAACCTTGGCGCCGTCCTGCATCAGGCGCAACCCGCTGGCCACCGCGCCCACCAATGCAAACCCGCACCCCAGCCACAACGCGTACTGCGGGCCGCTGCTCAGGGACAAGTGGAAGCACAACGCCACCAATGAAGCGCCGAGTGTCTGCCCCATCAGCCGCGACGTGGCGACAATCCCGCTGGCACCGCCACTGCGGGCGATGGGCGCGCTGGTCATGATCGCCTTGAGATTGGGGGACTGGAAGAAACCGAACCCGGCGCCGCACAGGGCCATGCGCCAGCCGATGTCGAAGGTCGAAGCGTCGTTGCCCAGGGTTGCCAACGAGGCCATGCCCGCACTCAACATCACCAGGCCGATGCCGCACAGCAACGCCAGGGAGATACGGTCCGCCAGGCGCCCGGCAATCAGCGCCATCACTGCCACCACCGCCGGCCACGGGGTCATCAGGAAGCCGGTGGCCACCTGGCTGTGACCCAGCACTGTTTGCAACAGGAATGGCAGCGACACGAACGCCAGACCCTGGGCGCTGAACGCGCAAATCGCGGTGAGGGCCGACAAGGTGAACAGCGGGCGTTTGAACAGGTCCACCGCCAGCATCGGCGCCGGGTGCCCGGCCTGACGGCGGATCAGCAACAGCCCGCACAGCAGCGCCACGGCGATCAGCCCCAGGGTCAACACCGCCTGCGCACCGTGCACCGCCGAGCCCAGGCCCAGCACCAGCAGGGCGAACAGCCCGGCACAGAGAATCGCCGCGAGCCGGTCGAAGGCATGCCCGGTGATCGGGATCACCGGAATCGCACGCCCCCCCAGCCACAAGGCCAATGCGCCCAGGGGCAGGTTGATCAGGTACAACCAGTGCCAGGTGGCCACCGACAGAATCGCCGACGCCGCCGTGGGCCCCAGGGTAAAGGCCAGCCCCACCACCAGCGAGTTATACCCCAGCCCCCGGCCGAGTATTTTTGCCGGGTAGATATGCCGCAACAGCGCAATGTTCACGCTCATGATTGCCGCCGCGCCCAGGCCCTGCACCACCCGGGCGGCGGTCAGCGTCGGCAGCGACCAGGCCAGCCCGCAGAACAGGGACGCCACCACAAACACCAGCAAGCCGCCGAGGAACACCCGGCGGTGGCCGACCACATCACTCAGGGAAGCAAAGGGCAGCACCGCAGCGATGGTCGCCAACTGGTAGGCGTTGACCACCCAGATTACCGAGGCGGAGTCGGTGCCAATGCCTTCGGCCAGGGTCGGCAACGCGGTGTTGACGATGGCCGTGTCGAGGGTCGCCATGCCGATCCCCAGGGAAATGGCGACAACCGCCGCGAGACGTTTATCACTGGGCAACCCATCAGCTACTGAAGACATGGACAATCCGCACACGTGGCAAAGGCCTGTAGATTACGGGCAGCGGCCTTTTTTTTCAGCGGAAAAATGCGCGGCTGACTGAATTTTCATGCTGGGAATGAACAGCACTTCACATAGCGGGAGTCGAGCGCCCCTCCAAAGTCAGCAGCCACAGCAATTTCTAGGGAAAACGTATTTAAGCTTCACCGAACAACCGCCATTTCACCCGCTCCTCACGAACCGTAATTTTGTCGGGAAGCAGCAAACGCTCGTTGCGTGTTTGCATCACTGGTGTGGGCATGATTTCACCTCGCTCAAACCGGCGGATGGTTTCACCGCCGACAACTGAGTAGTACCGTGCCGAGTGATGAGCGACCTCCCAGTATCCGGTTTGCGGGCAAGCCTGGCCGCTATAGCAGGTTGGCATTGGAGAGGTCGCTTGAATAAATCCAGGTGAGCCTGGCACTGGACGTCCGGTGGCCGGGTCAAGGGTTTTAGCCTTGGCCAGTTGGTGGATCAACGCCTCGCTGGGCTTTTCTGGCGGGACGTTGGCGAGGCGGGCTTCCAGCCATTGGAGTTTTCCATCCCAGGCGGGCAGTTTGGCGGGGGGCAAGGGGAGGATTTCGTTGATCTCGGGGACCTTCGGGTCGGCGTAGGAGTATCTTGCAAGTACACGCCAAATGGTTTCATAGCGCTCAGCGCGTTCAAGGTCTTCCTGTTGGGCGAGGTAGTAGAGTTCATCGGTGGCAGGAGGGCCAAGGAAGCCTTTATTCAAAAAAGATGCCGACGTCTCATCTCCGGCAGCCACTCCCAACTGGAACGCCTCAAGTGCGCTCTGATACTGGCCCAGTTCTTGAAGACTGACACCCAGATCGGAAGCCGCATCCCCCTGTCCCTGCTCTGCTGCGCAGCGGCGCATTTGCCTGGCAACTCCTGGCGCAATGTCGCTCGGCGCCAGTATGTCCGCCACATTGTACTGAGCTTGAGCGCTGCCCTGATCAGCCGCCTTGCGAAAATAGCGCAGCGACATAGCCGTATCTTGCTTCAGTCCGGCCGAACCGCTTTTCAGCAAAAGGCCGATAAAGAAGTACCCCGTCGCCACGTTCGCGTCGATCAGTTGCTGGCTCAGGCGCAGGTATTCCTCGCCACGAAGCATGAAGCGGCCGCGCATGGCGCCGTTTTGCAGGTTGATATTGGCCTTGTAATGGCCATTCTCGGACGCAACCCGGTACAGGCGTTCTGTCTCGACGTCGGCGCTTTTTTCCTGCTTGAGCAGATTGTTCTTCTGCAACCAGCGGGCGTACTGAAATAGCACATCGGCTTCGGCTGAGGGCTCGGGGATGGCTTCGTGTACGCAGGTAAAGGTCAGGTTTTTCTTGGCCTCTGTGATTGGATTCATAGGAATGTCCTGAGTCGGGTGAGTAGGGGCGCTGTGGTTATCACAGGCGGCCAGCAGCAGGGTTGTCAGCAATAGGAGTCGCCGCATCAATCAAGGTCCTTCACGGTCCTTGCGTCGTAATAAAATTCGATAAGAGGAGCCCATGGCACTCCTGCTTTCTTATCTGCCTGGCGAACTTTGTTTTTTTTGATGATGCCCGCCCAAGCATCAAACGCCTCCTCCGGATCATCCTGCATCCCCTTCCCCGCCGTATGTAGATCCCACAACCTCCGCCGCAACGCCTGGGTCACACTCGCCCACTCATGTGCAATATTCAGCTCGCTGTCCACCTGCATGCTGCGGGTGTTGATGTTCGCCGAGCCGTGGGTGGTGAATACGTCGTTGACGATCATCAACTTGGAATGGATATACACCGGCATCCACGGCTTTCCCGCAGGCGAATCAGGTGCTACCAACGAGCACACGTGGATTTTCAGCCCCGGGCGCGGCTCAGGGATTAACGTGCTTGTCTCAATCTCCTTTATTTGGTCGTTGAGCACGGCCTGCCGATATTCATTATTCCAAGTGGTTTCGCGCTTGGCTTCTCGGGCTTTATCGCTCATCTCGCCGCCGCCCAGCGCGTCGGTCAGGAGGGTGAACGTAACCAAGGCCCTTTGTTCGAGGAGTTCAGCCAAGGTCGGTGTTTGGGCGCCTGCTTGGGCTTTAGCCTGTTCAATGCGCTGTAACTTGGTGATTTCAGGAATAGTGTCGCCGCGCCCAAGGCTTCCGAGCATGCGCTGGGTGTTCAAGCTTCCCGGGCCTACTCCATCTGGGCGGGCATTGGTGATCACAAACAGGTGCAAGTTGCCATGTAAGCCAGGATCACGCCCTTCGCGGGTCTGATCCGCCGCCGCTTTATTGATGGCCTCTGCCAAGGGTGGCCAACGAAAGTACTGGTTCTCGATGTAGATAAATTGGGTCGCGTTGTTGACCGCCTTCAGGTAAACCTTTTCGATATCGCGCTTGCGGTCTTGTGGCTGGGTGCGCAGGATTTGGGCCAGTTGGCGGGTGACGCCAGGGGTGCATTGCAGTTGTGGTCCCACCACCATCGCCTTGCGCGATGCGAGGAGATCCTCACCGGTTTCCTTGCGCCAGGCGGTAGCGAAGTTATGGTGCAGGTGCTCCAGAATCGGTCCGCTGACCTGACTTGAAATGTCTTGCCGTGGAGTCTCGCCACGCGGCCCACAATTGGGTGCGGGCTTGTTGCCCCCGGAACGGTTAAGCGCCGTGTGGTCGTCCGTATCCCAGTATTCATCGAGCATGTTGTGGCCCATGACAAAACCGACGGCGCGATCCGTCTGTTCATAGTCGACCAGTACGGTTTTCTGATGATGCGTCGCACCAATAGCCAGTGCGCCCAACGTGCCGATGCTGAGTTGCGGATCAAGGCTTTTGTATTTGGCTTGATGGGTAATTTCGGCCCGCTCATACACGCTGAAGCCACGGCCGACAAAGACCGGAATGTTGCGCGCTACTCGGATTGCAGGCGCCAGGTGATCGTCAAAAGCACATCGGGAGAACCATTGCCGGTCATAAGCATATTGATCATCAGTAGAGGGTTGAAGAGCCCGATTGGCGATCCGGTACGGGCCTTTACCTGGAAGGTTGGCTTCCCCTGCCTTACCGGCAATATTAAACGGCGACTCCCAGCCCAGCACCCGAACCTCGACCCCTTCCTGGGCTTTGGTCATTAGCAATTCACCGATGCACGGCGCACTGCCGTCGCGGATGAAGAACATCGACGGTTGAAAACCCCAACAAATGATATCGATGGTTTTAGTGGCTTTTGCGATAGCCAAATGCACGGCCTTAAAGGCTTCTTCGCCGTTGATCAGCGGTTGATAGGTAGCCATCGCTGGAGGGTATTCAGTGTTCTGCACGTACCAGGGAGAGGTGCAGGTCACCTGATTGGTGCATTGCAGGGCGACGGGGGTAACGATGTCGGGTTCTTTCATGAAGTTTTCTCTGCCTGGTCACTGATTGAGCTCAGCACGGAGGCGTACAGGGCGCGATGGTCCGTGTGGGATGTGGGTTGACTCACCTCAGTGTCGGTTTGCGAGAGGTGGTTATGCATGCCGCCATTGGCCAGGTGCGCTTGCTCGGCATTTCGGTAATCGGTGGGCACAGGTATTTGGAAGCTAACGCCATTGGCCATCACGATTCGGTACTGCTGGGTCACAACCTCGTGGTCGATCAGCACCTGCCCGGATGTATCCAGCACGTCCTGCTTTAACACTGCACCGTCGGCGTACAACGTGTAGGGCATGCCTGCCCAGCCTTTACCGGGCGTATTGGGGGCTTGCGGCACACTGATCCGCAGCGGTTGTTTGGACAGGCTCTGTGGATACTCCGGATGAGCGGCCATCAGGCTGGCCGGCCCCAGGAAGTCGAAGTGCGCTGCCTTGATGTAGTGATCCCCCACAGTCCCTGACTCGATGCTGCTCTGATCGAGCGTGATGTAGCTGCCACCGGCATTGAGGGTGATTTTCTTCTTCGCGACGATGCGAATTTCGTCTTCGGTGCTGATGATCGATAAGCCATGACGGGCCATCAGTTCCAGCGTGTCGTTTTGTGCCTGGACCTTTACCGGCCCCTGATTGGCGATCAGCTTGATGCCCAGCTTGCGCACAAACAGACTTACCCCCTGCCCCACGCCAATGAACAAGCGCTTGATCACGCTGATATCCGCCTCGGCTCCGGCGTTGATCATCAGGTTATTTTGCGCGGCCAATTGCAGGTGTTTACCGCTGGTGGCGCAGATGCCGTCGGGAGCGCTGAGCAGTAATACTGATGACTGGAGTTGCTCAAGACCTTGCTTGAGCAGATTGATTTGCGCCTGCACATCCGCTGGGTCGGCGTTGGCGGCCTGAGCATCCACCGACAACCAGTCCAATTGATCACCAGCCTGCTGCAACCGAGCCAGCGCCGCGCTCATTTCAAGCATTTGTCCCTGAGCTTTAGGCTGTACGTCAGCACTGATGAAGATGCCGCTGCCAGCGCGGATGGCGGCATGACCATCGGTGCGCAACTCCGCGCCCTGACCTCGTGGCTGGCGCTGGGCATCCACCAAATGCCCAAGATTTAACTGGCTCTTACCACTGTGCTCAGTACTGAGCTTTACGTGCTCCTGCCCCCGCGTGTCGTCCATGCGCAACTTGTTGTTCGACGGTGTGCGCAGCACGTTGCGTTTGTAGTTGCGCAAGGTCACGTGATCCACGTGTTGGCTGTCGTGCAAGGCGTGAGCGATGTAGGGACGGTCCGGGTCGCCTTGTTCAAACGCGATGGCCACTTCGGTACCGGCAATCAGCGGCAGGTGCAGGCCATGGGTGTCGCCAGCGTACGGGCGGGCCAGGCGCAGCCACATACTTTCCTGGCCGGGTTTCCAGGTGTCGCGGTCGAACAGGAAGTTCACGCAGTAGCGCCCTTCCAGGTCGATTTCGGCGTAAGGGTCGTTGGCCTGCGGGCTGGTGACCCGGGCCGGGACGGTGCCGGCGATTTGCGGTTTGTCTTTCAGCTGTGGGCGAAAGCACACGGTTTCCGAGTAGGGAATGGCCTTGAAGGTGACGTCGAAACTGCGGTCGCGGGCGGCGCGGGTGGTCAGTTGCGTGATCACCGCGCCGGGGGCAAAGGCCTGCGGGGCGCCGCCGGAGATTTTGAGTACCTGGCCGGGAGCCAAGGTGGCACTGCTGCTGACGCCGCTGAGTTGGGTCTGGCCGTTGAGGTAACGCTCGTGGCGCAAGCGGGCGTAAAAATAGCCGCTTTCACTTAGCAGGTCTTCGTCATGGGCGTAGCGGTCGCCCATTTCTGTGTAGGGCTCAGCGTAGTGATACGCCTCGCCATAGGTGCCGCGGGCGCCATGGGTTTGGTCGATCTCGCCGTTCAAGTGGGCGTTGGCCACGCGGTGATGGTAGGTGCGGATATTGACGCGCTGCTCCACCACTTGATGGCTGGATTGCAGGTTCCACGCGCCGTCTTGGCCGGTGCTGCTGAGGCCGGATTGTGGCCGGTAGGCAAGCTCGACATTAAATTGGTAGTGGCGTTGGTCGTCGTGGAATTCCACCACGTCGATGTTCAGGCGTTCGTCGCGGGTGAAGCGGTACCAGATCCCTACATCGGCCAGCAGGCGGCAGATGAAGGCCAAGTCGCTTTCGCCGTATTGCATGACCTGTTCGCGTTTGGGGTATTCGCGTACCAGGTTGAAGAAGAAGTCCTGGCCTTCAAAGTCGTGGCGGCTGCGCAAAATGCTTTCGACGATTTGAGGGACTGACTGGTGTTGGTAGATACGAAATTGTTGGCCTCGACCCAGCAGGGCAAAGTGCGGTTCCAGGGTGATTTCATAGCGGGCTTCATCAGCAGAGCCAGACAGGCGTTTGAAGCCGGTGACCACGCCATGCAGCGTGCGTAATGGGCTGGTAACAGGCGGGATGTAGCGGCGCATCGGTGGTTTTTGCGGTGCGCCGTACAAGCTGAACGTGGCGTTTTGACCGAGCATTGTTTCAGCGGCGATGTCACCGTCGATGCAGGTGAACTCCACACGGTAGTTGAACAGTTCGCTCAGGCCCTCGGTGCCCTCGAAGGCAAGAACGTCGAGCACTGCATCAACGTCGCGGACGGTGAGCTTGTGGCGGCTGTGGTCGAAAAAGGGTAACGATGATGCGCTGGAGGTCATGCCTTTTCATCCCTGGACTTTGCGAAAGGCCAGAGAGTAAAGATTTGCTATCGGTGAATAATGTCAGAAGGTTCCTCTTTCCAGGAAAGACGCTTCTCGATGTCTAACAGGTCGGTGCTGACCTGGCGGATCGTCCAGAGCGCAGGCGCCGCCAATACCGGCAGTGACAGCGCGACCGAGGCAATGGCGCTGGAAATCAGAAAGCGACGGCGATTGAAAAAAGACATGGGTTTATAGCTCCGAAAAATACGCCACAGGAAGGTCGTCAACGACCCCCACAATCAACTCGCTGCCGATCCAGCCGGCCAGCCACTCACCGGCTTGCGCCACGCCCTCCTCTTCCCCCAGGCGCTCCACCAGAAACTCGCACAGCCCGGCAAAACTGCCGTCGCCTTGCAGGTGAACCAACGCCTGGAACTCCAAAGCCTCGACTTGCCGCAAGCGCGAGGTGAACTGCCGACGCCACACCAGCAACCCACCGGCCTCGGCCAGCATCACCGCCTCGGGCGCCGGGGTTTGCTGCCATAACGCCGACCAGATCGCCTCGGCGTTGGTGCTCAGCCCGTGGCAACGCAGCGACGGCGTGAGTTGCAGGCGTGCCGTGTCCCAATCCACCGCCGCCAGCACATCCATGGGCAACGGGCTGGCATCGGCGGCGACAAATGCCTCGTTGAGCGACGACTCGATCCAGGCCAGTTCATGCACGTCGGGATTGTTGGGGAACCGTTCACCCAGGGTCAGGTGAAAGCCCTCGGGATAGACGTCCAGGGTCCAGGCATGGGGCGGATACCGGTCGATATGGCTGATGCACGCGGCCAGAAACGCCTCATCCCCCAGCCAGCGTCGCAGGTTGGGAAATGCCTGCTCCAGGCAACCCACCAACTGCGCGCGGTAGTTGTTCTGGTAAACCGCCAGGCCTGCGGCCTTGTTACCCAGCAACTGGGCCGACTCCTGCGAGGCACTCACCAGCCAGGTGTGAAACGCCTGCTGCCATTGCGCGAGATTCATGAGCGCACCTGCGCACGCTTGTAGGCCTCGAAAGCACCCAGCATGCGGGCTATGGACAGTTCCTCCAGCAGCTCTGCCAAGGGCGGAATCTCGTCATCGCGCTCGATCATCGTCGCGACCGGGCCGAGCAACGCAACAGCCTTGGCATACAAATCCCAGACGCCGTCACACACCGGGCTGTCATGGCTGTCGATCAGCAAATCGTGGCCCTGACTGTGGCCGGCCAGGTGAATCTGCCGCACCCGCTCGGCCGGAATCCCGTCGAGAAATGCCAGGGCATCGAAGCCATGGTTGCTGGCACTGACAAACACATTATTGACGTCCAGCAGCAGCTCGCAGCCGGTGCGCCGGGACATGGCGGCAATGAATTCCCACTCGCTCATGGTTGCGCCATCAAAGGCCAGGTAGCTGGACGGGTTTTCAAACAGCATCGCGCGGCCCAACACGTCCTGGGCCATGTCGATATTGGCGCATACCCGGTCCAGTGCCTCATCGGTATAAGGCACCGGCAGCAAGTCATGGGAGTTGAAGCCTCCACTGCGGGACCAGCTCAGGTGGTCGGACACAAACAGCGGTTCGATCTCGTTCACCAGCGACTTGAGGCGCTTCAAGTAATCGCGATCAAGGCCCTCGGCCGTGCCGATCGACATCGACACCCCATGCAGCGCCACCGGGTACCGCTCACGAATCTGGCGCAGGATATGCCGGGGCTGGCCGCCCGCGACCATGAAATTCTCGGAGATCACTTCAACGAAATCCACCGCCACCGGGCTCGCCAGGAACTCGCTGTAGTGCTCCTTGCGCAGCCCCAGGCCGTAGCCCGGGAAACGCGGGTTGGGTGTCGGCATCACGTGGTCTCCGTTAAAAAACTGTAGGAGCGAGCTTGCTCGCGAAAAAACCGAGAACAACGCGGAGTGCCAGGCACCCCGCGTCATCGTTAACGGTCTTACTTCGGTTCAGTAGTGGTGCCGCCCAGCTTCAAGCACTCGGACGGGGTCTTGACGACAACGCCCTCGCCCTTGCAGCTGTTGAGGCCCTTGCAATCGTTCTTGGCCGTGGCGCACAGGCTTTCGCCTTTGCAGTTGTTCACGCCGTAGCAGCGACCCGGCTGTTCCGGTTGGTCGGCGGCGCTGGCGGCAGCGGCGAAAGAGGCGGACGCCATGGCGATCAGGGCGGCAGCAGTGGCAAGGCTCAAACGGGATTTAATGGACGTGCTCATGGGTATTACTCCTCAGGGTGGGGTTTATTTGATGACGGATGCAGCGTCTTCGATGACCTTCGCCACAGCCTCGGGCTGGGAGATGTACACCGAGTGGCTGGCCTTGATTTCAGTGACTTTCGAGCCGGCGCGCTTGTACATCCAGCGCTGCAGATCGGGGTTCAGGGCACGGTCTTCGGTGGACACCACGGCGTAGGTCGGTTTCTTGTGCCAGGCCGCAGCCCACACGGTGCCGCCGAACAGCGCAGTGGTGGCCGGCACCTGGGAGGCGGCCATGAAGTCGGTGCGGTTGGTGGTCAGGTCGGCAGCAAAGTCGGCATTGAATTTGGTGCGATCAAAGAACAGGTGCCCGTCGCGGGTCTGCTTGACGTCATTGCTCGGCGCCGGCATCGAAGACAGCAGTTGGCTCATGTTTTCGCCGACTTCCGGTTGCAGGGCGGAGACATAGACCATCGACTTGACCTTGTCGCGGTCACCGGCAATCGAGATCACCCCGCCGCCGGAACTGTGACCCACCAGCACCACCGGGCCGACTTGCTGTTCCAGCACTTCGCGGGCCTCGGCCACGTCGGCGGCGAGGCTTTCATGGCCCTGATGCACCACGGTGACCTTGTAGCCCTTGTGAATCAGGATGTCGTGCACCACTCGCCAGCCGGAGCCGTCGACGAAGGAACCGGGCACGATCACCACGCTTTTACCGGTGCCCGGCTGGGGCTTGGCTGCATCGGCGGCCGAGGCCACTAACGGTGTAGCGAGTGCCATGGCGATCGCCAGGGAAGAAAGAATACGCATGCGACTCTCCACAGGCCTTGGGGCCTGATCATTGTTGTGAAAGGGTTAACGGCGTTGGCCGGACAACACGCGGTCCAGTGACCAGGCCCCGCCGCCATACGCCAGCAGCGGCAACAACAGCCCGGCCCAGGTCAGGTGGGTCGGCCAGGCATCGGGGTACACGAACACCTCGATCACCAGGGTCATGCCCAACAGCGCGGCGGCCGCCGGGCGGGTCAGCAGGCCCAGCACCAGCAACAGCGGGAACAGATGCTCGGCGTAGGTCGCCAAGTGTGCCGCCCAATCCGGCGGCACCAGCGGCAAGGCGTATTCCGAGCGAAACAAGGTGTAGGTCGACGGCTTGAGTTGCAGAAAACCGGTCACCTTGGTGCGGCCCGAGAGGAAAAACACCGAAGCGATACCCACGCGAGCCACCAGCAACAGCAGCGCCTCAGGCAGCACACGCTTGAGCACCGCAGGGGCCAGGGCAATCATGGTTGTTCCGTCAGGCTGCCGAAGCCTTTGGGGGTTTTGATCTGGGTGCAGGTGCCTTTGTCCACCAGCACCCAGGCGTTGCCCTGGTAATCCGCCTTGGCGGTACCGGCGCAGGAAGTCCCGGCACCGGCGGCGCAATCGTTGGCACCGGCAAGGGACACGCCGAAGCATTTTTCCTGAGGCTTGGCATCCTCGGCATGGGCGGTGGCGGCGAAGGCACCGAGGGACAGTGCGAGGGTGGCAGCAAGGGCCGCGTAGTGGCGCTTCATGGTTGAATCTCCTGGCTTGACTGAATGTGGCCAGGGCGCTTGTGCGGTGCGTGACCACTTGCGCCATCTGGCAGACAGATTTAAAGCCAGGCGTGTATCCCGTCTGTGTCGCGTTCCCTCCTGCTAATCATGCCGCTGTATCAGATGGGTGCTGATACACAGTCTGATACACAGCCAAAATTGTGGCGAGCGGGCTTGCCCCGCGTTGGGCTGCGAAGCAGCCCCAATAAGGGATCACCGCGCATCTACAGACAAACCAAGACAGTCGATTTCAGGGCCGCTTCGCGCCCCAACGCGGGGCAAGCCCGCTCGCCACAGCCACCGCCGTTTTATTCGGCATCCCGAACGACACAATTAGAAATATTCGCCTTTCCGAACAGTCCTCTCCGACCGCCTCCGACGACCTCAGAAATCCCCATAAATTTCATACGGTTGTTGTCATCTTCGTTACATGCCAACTGGCATACATTCTGCTACATCAGGTTTTCTAGTAATAAAATGTTTCTGAATTGAAACAGTCTCATCGCCTGAAACCCAACGGCGCCGCGCCCTATAACAATGTCCATGCCCCAAAGGAGGGCGGCAATTCTCACCTTTTTGATCGACTTCAACTCTCCAAGCCTGCTGCCGCACGTAAGCACCCAAAAGGGCGAATGGCCTGATCGCCAATAACAAGCCCGACTACAAAAAAGGACAAATTGATGAGTTCGAGCAAATACCCCGCAGTGTCCTTCACGGACCTCGTCCCCCAGGCCCCGGACCACACCGAGAACGCAATCGGTTTTGGCCCCTTTCTCTTGTTGGCGCGCCAGCATGTATTGCTGCGCAACGGCGAGCCGGTGACCCTCGGCAGCCGCGCCTTGTACTTGCTGATCGCTCTCGCCAGCCGGGCTGGCGAGTTGCTGGAAAAGTCCGAACTGATCTCCTTCGCCTGGCCCAAGGTGGTGGTGGAGGAATGCAACCTGCGCGCACAGATCGTTGCGCTGCGCCGGGCGCTGGGGGATGACGGCAACTTCAGCTATATCGTCACCGTGCCGGGCCGTGGTTACCGGTTTGTCGCGCCGGTGACGATGCAGGCGGTGAGTGAAGGCGCTATGACCCAGGCCCTGCTGCCCGCCCCGACCGTAGAGGCACCGAACCTGCAACCGGCGCCCACCACGGTGATTGGCCGCGAACAACTGATCCTGAGCCTCGCTGACCAGCTTCTAAGCCAGCGCTTCGTGACCATCACCGGCCCCGGCGGCATCGGCAAGACCACCGTCGCCCTGGCCGTGGCGCAACTGCTGCAGGGCCGCTTTCACCAGGGCATGTGCTTCGTCGACCTGGCCCCCGCCACCAGCGGCCAATGGGTGGCCGGCATGCTCGCCAACGCGCTGGGCATTCAAAGCGTGAGTGACGACCCCTTGCAAAGCGTGGCCTCGATGCTCGCCAACAGCCCGTTGCTGCTGGTGCTCGACAACTGCGAGCACGTGCTGCAAGCCACCGCCGACGCCGTCGAAGTGCTGCTGCGCTGCGCGCCCCAGTGTTGCGTGCTGACCACCAGCCGCGAACCGCTGCGGGCCGAAGGCGAACGGGTGCACGACCTCGCACCGCTGCTGGTGCCGGACGAAGACTTAAGCTTGAGTGCCGAGCAAGCCATGACGTGGTCCGGCATCGCGTTGTTCATCGAACGGGTCAAGGCCCTCGACCCGAGCTTCGTGTTCAAGGACTCCGATGTCGCCGCTGCCAGCGCCATCTGCCGCAAGCTCGACAGTAACGCCCTGGCCATCGAAATCGCGGCGGCGCGGGTGCGCACCTTCGGCATCCAGGACCTGGTGGGTTTGCTCGACGGCAGTTTCCGCCTGCAAATGACCGGCCGGCGCACCGCCCTCGCCCGCCATCGTTCACTGAGCGCAACCCTGGACTGGACCTACTCGATGCTCACCGGCGACGAGCAGGCCATGTTGCGTCAACTGGCGGTGTTCACCGGTTCCTTCACCCTGGACGCGGTCAAGGCCATGACCGCCAGCAGCACCCTCGACGCCCGCAATGCCCTGCCCTTGCTGGAAAGCCTGATGGACAAGTCGCTGCTGATCGCCGGTGAATCGCAGTTGCTCAAGCGCTACCGCCTGCTGGAAACCACCCGCGCCTACGCTTTGGAGAAACTCAACGAACACGGCGAAGCCGACGCCACCCGCCGGCGTCATGCACGGTATGCCCTCGGGGTTTTGCAGGAAGCCGGGCAGACCCTCGACAGCCTTTCTCCCGAGACCTGGGTTGGCCTCTACGGCCCGGAAATCAACACCATCCGCGCCGCACTGGAGTGGGCTTTTTCAGCCTCGGGCGACCTGCCCACCGGCATCGAACTGACCCTGGGCGGCGTGCCGTTGTGGCTGCGCCTGTCGCTGGTCAGCGAGTGCCGTACCTGGGTCGACAAAGGCCTGGCCAGCGCCGACACCACCCCGCTGCCGCTGCGCCAGCGCATGCTATTGCAAACGGCCTTGGCCAGCGTGCTGATGCTCACCTACGGCACCGGCGGGCCGATGCGCGAAGCCTGGCGCCAAGTGCGCGAAGACGCCCGCGACCTGGGCGATGCCGAGCACAAACTGCGGGCGCTGTGGGGCCTGTGGAGTGACCGCTGCGGCTGCAACCAGTACGCCGAAGCGCTGGAACTGGCCGAGCGCTACATCAGCCTGAGCAACAGCGGCAACCAACAGCTGCTGGGTAAACGCATGCGCGCGGTGGCGTTGTTTCACATGGGCGACCTGGCCGGTGCCCGGCAGAATATCGACGAGGCGCTGGGTTCACCGTCGGCGCCGCGCTCGCACATTATCGACGTGCATTTCGACCAGCGCATCGCCGCTCGCTGCCTCAAGGCGAAGGTGCAGTTGCTGGAAGGCGATGTTGATCCGGCGCTGCGCCTGATCGGCAGTTGCGTCGATGAAGCCATCACCCTCGATCACCCCGCGACCCTCTGGTACACCCTGTGCCTGGGGGCGATTCCCCTGGCGCTGTTGGCGTCCAACCTGCCCAAGGTGCGTTATTACCTGGGCTTGCTGCAGAGCAGCACCACCCAACAAGACCTGCATATCTGGCGCCAGTTTCGGTTGTGTTTCGAGAGTATTTTGCTGATTCGCCAGGGCTCGCCTGAGGAAGGTGTGCCGCTGTTGGGTGAGGCGTTGCATCACTTGAGTGGGCAGGGAGACAGCCAGCTGTATAGTTTGCTGCGCTGCGAATACGCCTTGGGCCTGGCGCGGCTGGGGCTGGAGAAGCTGGCGCTGGAGGTGTTGGAAGACACCTTGCAATTGGCGCTGGGGCGGCATGAGCACTGGTTCGTGCCGCAGATGTTGCGGATCAAGGCGCAGTTGATCTTGCGTCAGGCTCAGTATGGGTCGGTGGACAAGGCCAAGGTGTTGCTGCGCCAGGCATGGGTGGATGCGCAGTTGGCCGGGGCGCACTTTTGGCGGGCGCAGATTGCCAGTGACCTTGCCAGGTTGCAGGAGCCGAAGATGCGGATTGCTTCGTTGCCCCGGTTTCAGCATCGGTAGGCGACCGTTATTCGGTATGCACTTGAGTGTTCTGGGGTGCGGGTAATGTTATGGGGCAGGATTTCTGATCGGGTCGGGTACATATCCGTTTCTTCGGTAACGGCCGCTATTGGTTCCGCTCTTACAGCGGCTCACTTTTGAAAAGCGCAAAAGTAAGCAAAACGCTCTTGCCCCACCACTCGGCACCTCGCTTGGGCTCGGTGTGCCCGCACTCCGGCAGCACGAAGCGGGCCGCCGCGACGGGGCGTCCCTGCCCCGTCGCGGCTAAACCGGCGTCCTGCCGGTTTACCCGCTCCGTACTGCCTGCGTTCGGCCAGCGTGGTTTAACGGGGCGCCTAAGATCAAGATCACAAGCAGATCAAGGGCACAGCGGCCTACCGGCCGGCTTGAGTGTGGTGAAGCAACAGCAACAGCGAAATCAGAAGCTAAAGCGGGCACGGTCCAAATGTGGGAGCGGGCTTGCTCGCGAAGGTCGTTAACGATGACGTGGGTATTCTGGATGAACGCGGCGTTCTCAGGTTTTTCGCGAGCAAGCCCGCTCCCACAGAAAAGCAGCCCTGCTTTCGCTCTGGATCTTGCCTCTGCTTCTCACACTCAAGCCGGCCGGTAGGCCGCTGTGCTCTGGCTTTTGATCTGCTTGTGATTTTGATCTGCGGGCCCCGTCAACCACGATGGCCGCAAGTAGGCACGGTGGAGCGGGTAAATCGGCAGGGAAGCCGATTTAGCCGCGCCGGGCCATGGATGGCCCGTCGCGGCGGCCCGCGGAACCGGGCCGGAGTGCGGGCATGCCGAGCCTAAACGAGGCACCGAGTGGTGGGGCAAAGACCTTTTGGTTACTTTTGGCTGGGCCGGCATTCCGGGCGTTTGCCAAAAGTGACCCGCTGTAAGAGCGGAACCCTAAGTAGCCGTGACCGCAGAAACGGATATGTACTCAAAACCGGCCCGCTAGCCAGACTCGACAAACTGATCCACGTGCGGCTCGCCAGCGGATGATCCGCCAGCAGCGCCAGGCATGCGAGGCAATCCGCAACTTCTGCAGCCACCTGCTGACCGAAGAAAAAAAGTGATGAATTCACATAGATAAATATCGCTAATGGTGGCGTTCGGCCCTTCTTAAGATTAAGGCCGAACAGGACAACACTCACAACAACAAGGTCCGCCCCTATGTCTATGCCTGAAGTCATAAAACCCGCTGTGCGCAGCCAATACCGCTGGGTGGTTGCGGCGCTGATTTTCCTGATCTACACCGTGGCCGCCGCCGACCGGGCCAACCTCGGTGTGGCGCTGCCGTTTATTCGCCAGGAATTTGAAATGAGCAACGCCCAGGCCGGCGGCCTGGTCAGCCTGTTCCTGCTGGCTTATGCGTTGGCCCAACTGCCTTCGGGCTTTGCCTTCGGACGCTTTGGCGTCAGCCGGATCCTGCCGGGTGCCATGGTGCTGACCTCGCTGTTGACCGGGCTGGTGGGCACCGCCAGCTCACTGCTGGCGCTGAAACTCTATCGCCTGGGCCTGGGCATCGCCGAAGGCCCGCTGCCCATCAGCATGACCACCACCATCAACAACTGGTTTCCGGCACGGGAAAAAGGCACCGCGTCGGGGATCTTTCTGTCGGCCGTGAAGTTCGGACCGGTGATCGTGCCGCCACTGTGCGCCGTGATCATTTCGGTATGGGGCTGGCGCGAGATTTTCTACTTCTTTGCGATCCCGGGCATCGTGCTGGCGGTGGTCTGGTACTTCCTGGTCACTGACCATCCGTCCCGCAGCCGCTTCGTCAACCCGGCCGAACTGCAGTACATCGTCGAAGACACGGCAGTCAGCCAGACCGCCCGCTTACACAAGACGCCGGCCTGGGTTGAGAAGCTCGACCGGGTGATCCGCACCCGCGATGAAAAGCCCCTGGAAACCAACCGCCAGGTGTTCAAGTCCTGGAACATCTGGGGTTGCGCCACCAGCTACTGCTTCCAGCTCGGCGTCTCCAGCGTGTTGCTGGCGTGGATTCCCACCTACCTGATGACCGTCAAGCAGTTCTCGATCATGAACATGGGCCTGGTCTCGGCGGCCCCTTGGGTCGGCGCAGTGCTGGGCAACCTGCTGGGCGGCTGGTGCTCCGACCGCCTGATGGGCGGGCGCCGTAAGCCGGGCATGTTGCTGTCGGCCGTCGGCACCTCGCTGATGATGTACCTGCTGATCAATTCACCGGCCGAGCCCCTGCCCTACGGCTTGCTGCTGATGCTGACCGGCGTGGTGCTGAGCCTCGGTTTCTCTTCCTACATGGTCTACCCGATGGGCCTGACCACCAAGAAGACCTTCCCGATCTCCAACGCCATCGTGAACATGATCGGCCAGTTGGGCGCCGCCGCCACGCCCTTCATCACCGGCCTGCTGCTGGACAACTACGGCTGGAACTACGTGTTCGCCTGGCTGGCGATCGGCTCGTTCATCAGCTTCATCGTCTTGCTGACCATTGCCGAGCCGCGCCCGGCCTCCAGCCAACCGACCTGATTTGTCACCACCACGAGGAGTTACCCATGTCGCCCCAAGACCAAGAACTGGTTGCCCTGTTTGCAGGCCTGGACACCCCGGGCGTGTCCGACGCCCTGGACAAACTCGGCCGGCCCGGCCAGTGCCTGGGGATCATGCCCCTGGACAACTATCGCCAGGTGGTGGTCGGCCCGGCCTTCACCGTGCGCTACGTCAGCGCCAGCACTCCGCCGGGCACCGTAGGCGACTTTATCGATGACGTGGCCGAAGGCGATGTGGTGGTGATCGACAACGACGGGCGTACCGACTGCACCGTATGGGGCGACATCATGACCCAATACGCCGGCAGCCAGCGGATCGCCGCGACCGTGATCGATGGTGTTTGCCGCGACGTGAGCAAGGCGCTGGGCGACGGCTACCCGCTGTTCACCAAGGGCCGGTTCATGCGCACCGGCAAGGACCGGGTTGAAGTGGAAGCGGTAAACCAGCCGGTGTCCATCGGCCAGGCCCGGGTGTGCGCCCGGGATATCGTGGTCGCCGATGCCAATGGCGTGGTGATCGTGCCGCGTGAGCGGGCCTATGAAGTAGCGGCGCGCGCGCGCTCGATCGAGGCGGTGGAAGCGCGCATTCGGGCGTTGCTCAATGAAGGCAAATCGCTGCGCGAAGCCCGGGCAGCGCTGGGCTATCACACCCTGCAACGCAAGGGCTGACACGTCCTTCAGTTCGCCGGCCGCAACAGCTGCATCTGCTGGCGATAGTCATCCGTCACCTGCCGCGCCTGGCCGCTGCTTGTAATCACCCTCGGTGTGATCAGCACGATCAGTTCGGTGCGATCCTTGGACTTGCTGGTGTTACCAAACAACCAGCGCAGCCCGGGGATTTTCCCCAGGTACGGCACGGCGCTGACACTCTCGGCGTTGTCCTGCTTGATCAGCCCGCCGAGCAACACGGTCTGGCCGCTTTGCACCGCCACCTGGGTGGACACCGAGCGTGTGGAGATACGCGGGTTGTTGGGCGTGTCGCTGCTGTTGGTGGTCTGGTTCTCGGCGTCGCTGACCTGTTGCTGGATGTCCATGTACACCAGGCCGCCCGGGTTGATGCGCGGCACCACGTCGAGGATCACCCCGGTCTGCACGTATTCGACGCTGCTCAAGGTGCTGTCGGAATTGCCGGTGTTGACCGTGGTCTGGCTGATGGGGATGTTGTCGCCCACCTGGATCTGCGCCGGCTGGTTGTTCATCACCACCAGCGACGGCGCCGACAGCACCTGGGTGCGGCCATTGGTTTCCAGGGCATGCAAGGCCACTTGCAGGTTGGAGCTGACGAAGGAATAGAACAGCGAATCCGCGCCCAATCCCACCCCGCCACCGCCCAGCGCGCCCTGGCTGCCAGGAGTATTGGCCACCGTGGTGCTGGTGGAATTGCCCGCCAGGCGGCCCAGGTACCATTGCACCCCGAGGTCCAGTTCGCCGGTGAGTTTGACTTCGAGGATGCGCGTCTCGATCTGCACTTGCAGCGGCGGGTTGTCGAGGCGCTTGATCGCCGATTCGATCTCCTTCCACTGCACCGGTCGGGTGCGTACCAGCAACTGGTTACTGCTTTTTTGCGCGGTGATCCGGGTACCGGCGTCGAGGCTTTTGGCGGCAGTACCGTCGGCGGTGCCCTGCTCTGCGCTTTCACTGTCTTCGTTGGCGCTCGGGGCCTGATCCTCGTCGTCGCCGGCCTGCTGGTTGTTGCTGATGCCCGCGCTATTGCCGCTGTTGTTCAGGCCACCCGAGGTGCCGCCGCTGGTGTTGAGTGAGGACAAGGTCGCCGTGCGCAAACCCGGCGCCACCTTGGCCGGCGTATCGTCCTTGATCGCGCCGGTGCCGTAGATCTGCCGCAGGTACTTGGCGAGGTCTGTGGCCTTCATGTTGCGCACGTCATAGACGTACATTTGCGGCTCGTTGCCGCCGCCTTCGTCGATCGTATGAATCCAGTCACCGACTTCGCTGAGGTACTGCGGCTGGGACGAGATCGCCACCACCGAATTGGTCCGCTCGATCGGCAAGAAGCGCACCATGCCCGCCAGGGGCATGCCGCTTTCGGGGCCGAACATCTTTTGCAGCTCGGGCATCAACTCCGCGACCGAGGCCCGCTGCAAACCGAACACCCCGACCGACATGCCTTTGAGCCAATCGACGTCGAAGGTGTCGATGGTGTCCTGGTAGTTGGCCAACTCATCCGGCGTACCGGCCAGGCTCAGCACATTGCGCGCCGGGTCCACCAGCAGGAACGCGTTTTCCCGGGCGAACGGTTTGAGCAGTTTCTGCATTTCCGTGGCCGAGATATAGCGCAACGGAAACAGCCGCGCCGAGAGCCCGCTGGAGGGTTGCGACACGCTCATCTCCGGCACCAGCTTGCCCGCTACCGCCTGGTTGGCCGGCAGGATCACGTAGCGCTGGCCCTGGCGGATCATCGCGTTATCGGTCCAGGACAGCAGGGTTTCGAGGATCGACAACGCCTGCTGCTTGTTCACCGGTTTTGAGGTGGAAAAGCTCACGTTGCCTTTCACGCCCTGGGCGATGCTGTAGTTCTCGTGCAACAGGTCGCCCATGACGCTGTTGATCACCGCTTCAATCGGCTGGTC
This sequence comes from Pseudomonas sp. LBUM1641, assembly GCF_059716235.1. Taxonomy (NCBI): domain Bacteria; kingdom Pseudomonadati; phylum Pseudomonadota; class Gammaproteobacteria; order Pseudomonadales; family Pseudomonadaceae; genus Pseudomonas; species Pseudomonas sp. LBUM1641. The sequence continues at coordinate 2,591,104 of NZ_CP166815.1, read as the reverse complement.
GGCGAAGTTGAACACGATGTCGCCACTGGCTTCATCCTTGACCACCGGCGCCGGGGCGGGCTGACGCACGAACTGCTGGTTGCCGCGAATCAACTGGCGCTGGGGCGGCGTGGGCGCCTGGGGTTGGCGACTGTCGACCGCAGGCGACTCGCTGGCCGGGTCCACGGGCGGCCGTTGCGAACCGGTGCCCTGCATCGCCTCGTGGAGCAAGGCATCGTCCGGGTCGAGGTGATCGGGGAATGACCCACAGCCGCCCAGGGAGACGGCGGTGGCCAGGCAAAACACGGTGGTGCGCAAGGCGCCAGGGCAAGTATCGATCAAGGGGCGGGCTCGTGAGGAAGGGAAATCGGCGGCGTGGTGGACGGCGGCGGCAAACGCGGAACGCTGAGGCTCAGGGTTTGCGTGCGGCTGTCCAGCACAAAACGGGCGTGCAGCGGTGTCAGGTGTTCCAGGCGCCAACCGTTGGGCAGGGTCTGGCCTTGATGGACTTTGAGTGGCAGGCCTTCCGCGGGCTTGAGCAACGCTACGCGCAGGTCGCCTTCGAGCAGCACGCCGGTCAGCTTCAGGCTCGACAGGCTGGAAATCTCGGCCTGGCCCACGGCGGCATCGGGGCTGCGGTCGGGGCTGAACAGCGGCGCCTGCCAGGTGCCGGCGAGGCTTTCCAGGGTCGCACTCGGGGCCACGTGAACCTTGGCCGAAGCATTGGCGCGCGCGGCGGAGGCAGGCTCATCCAGCCACTGCGGCGCATCGCCGATGCTGCTCAAGATGCCCACCATCAGCAGGCCCAGCAGCCCGGCTACACCGAGCAATCCCCACTCCAGCGGGCGCAATGAATTGATCATCGCCGGGCCTGCGTAGCGGCTGCCGGTTGCAGATAACCGCGCACCAACAGGTGCACCACCAGCTTTCCGGCACCGCCGCTGGTGGGAGCATTCGGGGCCCGGCGGATGCTCATTTCATCCACGAACAGGAACGGTCGCTGGTACTCCAGTTCATGCAGGATCGCGGTCAGGGGTTCGATGGCGCAGTTGAGGGTCAGGCTGACTTGCACCTGGCGATAGGGCTCGGTGTCGTCCTGCTCCGGGGTGATGGGCATGCGCTGGGTCAGGCTGCAACCGCCGCCGAGGCTGGCGCGGCTGCTGATCAGGTCGGCGATGCGTTGCATCAGGTCCGCCGCCACGGCGCTGGGGTCATCTCCCGGCAACAGGCTGGTGCTGCTGGCCGGGTCCTGGCGGGCTTGCTCCAGTTGCTCGCGCAAGGCGGCGCCCTGGTGCAACAGGCCGGCATAGCGTTGCTGTTGTTCGCGCAGCTGTTCGGCTTGCTCGCCCATGGCGCGCAACGGCCCGGCAAACCAGCTGTCGATCAGCAGCCAGTAACCGCTGCCGAGCACCAGCGCCAGGACCAGCAAGGCCGCGCCGCGACGTTCACGGGGTGTCAGTGGTCGGCGCATCGGCGGCCTCCTGGTGCAAGTGGGCACGCAGGGAAAACTGATCCTTGCCGGTTTGCGCATCGGGCTGGATCACCCCTTCGAACTGGGCGTTTTCCAGGCTGTGACAGGCCTTGATCCGGGTGATCAAGGCGCTGGCCTTGGCGCTCTGTCCTGAGAAGGAAACGTCGGCGCCGTTGTTGACTTCCAACTGGTCGATCCAGGTGTCGGCGGGCAGGCACGCGGTCAGCTCATTCAGCAGCGCGGCCAACGGCGGTTGTGCCGATTTGCGGCGAATCAGGTATTGCGCGGCGCCACGGGTGTTGAGCAGTTGCTGGCGCAGGCTCTGGATCTCGGCAACCTGGGCTTTTTGCTGCTGCACCTGCGCATGCATCACGTCGAGCACCCGCTGGCGGTCGTTGAGCCACAGCAGCATCGCGGCAATCAGCAAGGCGCCGCACAGCCACGGCAAGCTGCGTTGCAAACCCTTCCCGGCCGGGCGCTGGCGCGGACGCAATGGCGCCGGCAGCAGGTCGATACCCATCAGCCCGACCCCGTCGGCCACATCCACGGCATGGGGCTGCAAGCCGAGGGCCGCGCATTCATCAAGCATCCGGTCAAGGCGCTCGCGCAGGATCGCCACCAGTGTGACCTGCAAGTGCGTGGGTGTACGGCGCTCCTGGCGCACGACGAAGTACAGCTGGGCGGCATCGAACGGGGTAAAACGGTCCAGCTCATAACCCACCACCGTCGCCAGGTTACGCGCGGCGGCCGGGGGCAATTGCACGGTTTGCACCAGCACTGCCGAGGGTGGCAGTACCAGCACCCGACGCGCCTCGCCGGTGAGCTGTTCCACGGGCGCCGTCAACGGCCAGCGGTAGACATGCTCGGGGATGTCATGCAGCGACAACCAGTCCGGCAGGCAGCCATGCAGCTCCTTGAGCCACAGCCGCCAGCCCAGTTGCAGCAGGCTGCCGCGCCAGCGTTGGGAGACAGGCTCCATCAGCAGATGCAGTCGCGCGGATAAGTGTTCATTCATTCTTGCCAACGTAGGACTCGATAAGGTTGGGCGCTGCCTTGCGCGGGGCTCAATAACACCGTGGCTTGCAACCGGGCGTGATAGCCGCCGGGCCGTTGTGCGTGACTGTCGATCACCAGCACATCACCGGGGTCGGCGCCCGTCGCGCTCTGCCGGGGCAGGTTCAACGCCTGGCGCATCAATGGGCTGGCGAAAGCAGGATCGGGCCGGTCCAGGCCACTCCACAAGCTGATTTCCGGGACCAGCCGGCTGTACAGCACCTGGGTCATGCCGGGCAATTGCCGCAGTTCTTCCACCACACGGAACGGCGGCAGGCCTTCGTTGCGCCGTACTTCCAGGTCACTGGCGAGCCGGCTGGCCTGGGCCTGGGTGGCGCCGCAAGCCAGGGCCAGGCGGACAAAGTCGGCCGCCTCGGCGCTGTTCAAATACAGCTTGCCGCGCTCGCTGTGCAGGCTCACGAGCAGCTGCGCGTCATCAAACACCAAGGGCATTTCGCGGCCGTCGGCAATCCATTGTTTGCGCTGCAACGGGTCGGCCAGAGCCTGCATGGCCAACGCCACGCCCGCCTCCGCCGCCAGCAACGCCTGGGTGTGCTGGCGATGCCACAGGGCCTGGCGCGTTTCCAGTTGCACCCAACCGGCCAGGCCGCCCAGCAGCAGGCTGAGCAATGCCAGTACCCACAGCACCAGCAACAGCGCGACGCCGCGCTGATGCCGGATCATTCCGGGCCCCCGCCCGACAGGTTCAGGCGCAACGCAACCACCTGAGTGACCCAGGGCACCGGCCCGTTGACGCGGGCAGCAATCCGCACCGCAGCGGGCAAGCGCTTGGTCCACGGCCACTCGGCGATCCAGCCGGTGGCCTGGCCTTTGGGCGACACACCGCGATAGCTGAATTGCAAGTCTTCGATATTGTTCAACAACACCTGTGGCTCACTGCGCGACGCCGGGACACTGACCTGCGCCTCGGACTCAAACCGTGCGAACGCCACCTGCAAGTCGCGCTGTGCTTCGGGGCCGGTCAATTGCAAGGTGAAGCGCTGAATCCCGCCACCGAGTACACCCGGCAGGGTCGCGACAAACTGCATGCGCTGTGGGCTGCCGGCGAAAAAACCGTCGGTCTGGCTGTCGTCCTCGGTGACGTCCAGGGGCAGCGCCTCGCTGATGGCTGTCCGCAGAAACTGCTGCGCGGCGCGCATTTCATCCAGGCTGACCGTGTAGCGCTGCGCCTTGAGCACCGCACGATTGGCTCCCAGAAGCGCGCCACCCACCAGGGCCAACAACACACCCAGCAGGCTGATCACGATCATGATTTCGAGCAAAGTGAAGCCCCGCTGCTGCTTCACTGGAGGCTCCCGTCGCGGCCGGCGCGCAGTTTCAAGGTACTGAAATGGGCGTGGCGCGGACCTTCGCTGACGGTGAGATCAAGGCGAAACAAGTATGGCTGACCGATGCGGGTGGGCTGCTGGGCGACGCGCAGTTGCCAGGCAATACCGTCGAGCTCGCCCTGGCGCACACCATTGGCCAGAGGTCCCGACGCTTCCTGGTCCAGCACGCTGACCGCCGCATGGGTCAGGCGGTCGCTGTGAGCCACCTGCAACAACGAGCGCGCGCTCTGGCCGAACGCGACCAGCAACACCGTGCTGCAGATCGCCATGAGGGTCAGTGCAGCAAGCATTTCCAGCAAGGTGAAACCCGACTGGCGATTCATGGCAACGCCTTGGACTGCACGCTGCCAGTCAGCCAGCCAATATCGATGCGCCAACGCCGCGAGCCATTGGCCAACAACAGGTTGCCGCCGGTGGAACTGCCGTCAGGGTAAAACTCCACCGCAGCGCCTGCTTGCTCGGCGGTGTGCAGGGTCACTTGCAGGTCGGCCGGCCAGTGCCTGAGCGGTCGCCCCGGCGCCTGGAAACTCAGTTGGGCCAGGTCGAATACGGTCCTGGCCGAGGTGCCGCTGACAATCGCCCGCGCCCGCGTGCTGCGCAGGGCATCGACCATCTGCCCGACGGCCTGACGCTCTTTGGCAACCCGCAGGCCTTGTTGCAGGCCAAATCCCACCAACCCGGCCGCGATGCTGATCAACACAATGACCACCAGCATCTCCAGCAGGGTAAAGCCGCGTTGGAGGGCCTGCATTATTCCCAGTTGCCCAAGTCAGCGCTGTAGCCTTCGCCGCCGGGCTGGCCATCCTGACCGTAGAAAATCAGGTCGAAGGCGCCATGTTCGCCGGGGAAGCGATAGCCGAAGGCATGGCCGAACGGATCCTTGAGGTCTGAGGGTTTGGCGTACGGCCCGGCCCAGCCGGCGGCGTTGCCGGACTTCTCGACCAGTTGCTGCAAACTCTTGGGCGGCGACCCCACATCCAGGCCGTAGCTTTCGATCTTCATGCTCAGGCTGGCCAGTTGCGCCTTGCCTGCACCGTATTTGCCCTTGTCGACGTTGCCACCTACCTGGCGCACCACGATGGTGGCGACGATGCCCAGCAACACGATCACCGCGAGCATTTCCAGCAAGGTGAAACCGCCTTGGCGGCGGGCGGATTTGAAACGGGTATGGCGCATCGGTTTGCTTCCTCGGGTTTTCATATGTTGCTGGTCAGGCTCATCAGCGGCAGCATGATCGCCAGCATGATCACCGCCACCAGCACTGCCATGACCACGGTCAGGGACGGCACCAGGGCGGCGAGCAGGCGGTCGATGCCGCGCTTGGCTTCGACGTCGAACACGTCGGCGACCTTGAGCAGCATGCTGTCCAGTTCACCGGCCTGTTCGCCAACTTCAATCATTTGCAGGGCCAGGTCCGGCAGCAGCGGCTGGCTGCCAAACGCACTGGCCAGGGTGCCGCCGCCTTTCACCGACTCGGCGGCCTGCGCGACTTGTGCCTGCAAGGCACGGTTGGTGCAGACCTGGCGGGCGATCACCAGCGCTTGCAGCAGCGCCACGCCGTTGCTCAGCAAGGTGCCAAGGGTGCGTGCCAGGCGTGCGGCTTCGACCCGCTGCAACAGCGGGCCGATAAGGCGGATGCCGAGGACGCGCCGGTCGTATGCTTCACGGTGTCGAGGGTTGCGCAGGCGTGCCGCCAGGGCCCAGACCGTCACGATCAACCCGGCGAGCACCGCCAGGCCATAGGCGCCGAGAAATTGGCCAAGGCCCAGAATTACTTCGGTGATCAGCGGGATCGGCACGCCCAGATCCTGGAAGATCGGCACGAACTGCGGCACCACGTAGGCCAGCAACAGCGCCAGGGAGCCGAGCACGCCCACCACCAGGAAGGCGGGATAGATCAAGGCATTGATCACTTCGCCCCTCAATAACTGGCTGCGCTCCAGGTAGTCACTGAGTTGGCGCAGGGTGTTCTCCAGCGCGCCGCCCGCCTCACCGGCACGGACCATGCTCAGGTACAGCGGCGAAAACTGGCTGCCCTCCTCCTCCAGTGCCGCCGACAAGGGTTTACCGGCCTTGACGTGCTCGCGGATGCGCTCGATCAACGCGCGGGTTTGCGGCTGGCCGGGTTGCTTGAGCAGGATGCCCAGCGAGCGTTCCAGCGGTTGCCCCGCGCCGAGCAGCGTGGCCAGTTGCTGGGTAAAACTGACCAGCGCCGCGCCATTCAAATGGCCGCGCCCGAAGGCGTTGCGCAGCCCTTGGGCGCTGGCGGGATCAATCTGCAACAACAGCAGCCCACGCTTGTGCAGCGCAGCGACGGCGGCGGCCTGGTCCTTGGCTTCGAGGGTGCCGTTCTGCGCGACGCCCTGACTGTCGAGGGCGCGGTATTTGAACAGGCTCACGCGCCCTCTCCACGGGTGACGCGCAGCACTTCTTCAAGGGACGTGACACCGGCCACCGCCTGGCGCAGACCTTCTTCATGCAGGGTGCGCAAGCCACCACGGCGGGCGGCTTGTTCGAGGGTCGCGGCGTCGGCCTGGCGCATCAACAAGCTGCGCAGTTCGTCATTCATCACCAGCAATTCGGTGATTGCACTGCGGCCGTGGTAACCGCCGCCCGGAGCGTCGGCGCGGGGCCGGTACAGCAGGATCGGGCGCTGGTGGGTGAAGCGGTCGAGGCCGTGTTCCTCGATCAGTTCCGGCGGGGCTTCGAACGCCTCGCGGGTCGCCGGGTCGAGGCGGCGCACCAGGCGTTGCGCGAGGATGCCATTGACGGTCGAGGCGATCAGGTAGCTCTCTACGCCCATGTCCAGCAGGCGCGTGATACTCGCCGCCGCGCTGTTGGTGTGCAGGGTCGAGAGCACCAGGTGGCCGGTCAAGGACGACTGGATGGCGATGCGGCAGGTTTCGAGGTCGCGGATTTCACCGATCATGATCACGTCCGGGTCCTGGCGCACGATGGAGCGCAGCGCCCCGGCGAAGTCCAGCCCGATGGCCGGCTTGACCTGGATCTGGTTGATGCCTTCCAGTTGGTATTCCACCGGGTCTTCGACGGTGATGATCTTGCGCTCGGCGGTATTAAGCCGCGACAGCGCGGTATAGAGCGTGGTGGTTTTACCCGAGCCGGTGGGCCCGGTGACCAGCAGGATGCCGTGGGGCCGCTCGAGCACTTCAAGGAAAGTTTCCAGGCGTTGGCCGTCGAAACCCAGGCTCTGGAAATCGAACTGCACGGTCTGGCGGTCCAGCAGGCGCATCACCACCGACTCGCCAAAACTGGTGGGCACCGTGGACACCCGCAGATCCAGCTCCTTGCCCTGGATGCGCAACATGATCCGGCCGTCCTGCGGCAGGCGGCGCTCGGCGATGTCCAGGCGCGCCATGATCTTGACCCGGGAAATCACGGCCGCCGAGGAGCTCGATGGTGGCGCTTCGGCTTCATGCAGCACACCGTCGATGCGGTAGCGCACCTTGAGCTGGTTTTCGAAGGGCTCGATATGGATGTCCGAGGCGCGGTGCTCAACGGCCCGCTGCAGGATCAGGTTGACCAGACGAATCACCGGCGCCTCGGACGCCATGTCCTTGAGGTGTTCGATGTCTTCCAGGGCGCCGCCCTGCTCGTCAAGGTTTTCGATCAGGGTGCCCATGGCCGAACGGCCCTGGCCGTAGTAACGCTCGATCAGGGTTTCGACTTCATTGCGCGGCCCGACCGCCAGCCACACCGGCACGCCGCACGCATACGCCATGGCCTGGAACGGGTACAACAGCGCCGGGTAGGCCGCCAGCACACGCACGCCGCCGTGGCTCCAGCCCACCGGCACCACCTGGTAATGACGCATGAAGCGTTCGGTCAGCGCCGGCAGCGGATCGAGCACGGGCGGTGCGGCGTCCGCCAGCAGCAACGGAGCGCCAAGCAAATCCGCCCAGGCCCGCGCCAGCTCCACTTCGGAAACCAGCCCCAGACGCGTCAGCAAGCCGAGCAGTTCAGGGTCGTCGGATTCCTGGGATAACCGTCGGGCGCGTTCCAGGTCGACGGTTTTCAAACCGGCCTGCTGCATCAGCCATGCGCACACCTGTTCGGTATCCGGAATCTGCATTCGGCAAGCATCGATGGGCGTGGACGGTATCGGTTGAGACATCTGCACCATTCTGAACAACTAGTTGAAGAGGCTGTTTCAAGGGTGCAGAAACAACAACTAGTCCCAGCGGCGCCTTGAACAAGATCAAGACCCTGCACACAAGCGATGTGCAGGACAGCCGTAGCAAATCATGGCCTTTTAGAACTACCGACCAAGGCCATTAGTTCGCCATAATTCATAAAATCTTGTTAAACACATCGACTAACATATTTACACTTAGTTCACGATCGCAAATAGCCAGCCCTTTGCAATAGCACTAATCATTGAACTTTCCGTCGTTTAATTTTGAACTACGCAAGAGTGCCACTTCCCTGTGGCGCGATAGCGGCTAGAAATCGACGGTCGCCGACAGCAGATACGTACGCGGCGTCGACAAGGTCAAACCCGGCTCGCTGTCATCCGAGGCACCGGCCGAACTCCAGTAGCGCCGATTGGCCACGTTCTCGACATTGGCCCGCAGGGTGATGTGCTTGTCGTCGACCTTGAAGGCGTAGCGTGCGCCAACATCAAGACGGGTCCAGGCGTCGATTTCCTTGACGTTGGACTGGTCCAGGTACTGCGAGCTGGAATAGATCCCGCGGCTGGTCAGGGTCAGGCCTTCAAGGGTCGGCACATCCCACTCGGCGCCGAGGTTGACGTTGTACTTCGGCGTGGCCGGCGCGCGGTTGCCGTCGAAGGTGCCGTTGGTGGTGTTGGTCAATTCGCTGTCGATGTACATCACTCCGCCCAGCAGGCGGAAGCCCTTGAGCGGTTCGCCGAACACGCTGAGTTCGACACCGTCGTTCTGGCGCTTGCCGTTGGGGCCGAAGACCCGCGTGGTGGCGTTGGTCTCGTAGGCTGGCTGCTTGATCCGGAACACCGCAGCGGTGACCGCGAACGCCCCCGCGTCGTACTTGGCACCGACTTCAACCTGGCGGCTGATAAAGGGCGGGAAGATTTCATCCTCGTTGATCGAGGTCGACGGCGCGATCTTGCCTTGGCTCAGGCCTTCCATGTAGTTGGCGTACAGCGAGAGCTTGTCGGTGGCCTTGAACAGGATGCCGCCCGACGGTGAGATTTTTTCCTCGTCGTAGGCGGTGTCGCCTTTGACGTTATCGGTCCAGTCGTCCACCTTGACCCGCTGCCAGCGCGCACCGAGGGTCAGCAGCAACCGGTCATCGAAGAAGCCCAGGGTGTCGGACAACGCCACGCCGCTGAAGCGGTTTTCGGTGTAGACCTTCGAGTCAAATCGCGTTGGCCGGCTTGGCGCAGGTGTTTCTACCGGATTGTAGAGATTGCTCGAACCTGGCGCATAGCGCGCGCCGCCGTTTTCAAAGTCCATGTAGAAGTAGCTGGCCGCCAGGTTGACCTCATGGCTGACCGGGCCGGTATGAAACCAGTTGCGCACGCCCGCCGTGGCGGTACGCACGTTTTCGTCGCGGGTGAAGTCGCGGGGCTGCACGCTGAAGTCACCGGCGTTGTTGCTCACCGATACCGCATGGCGCAGGAAGTCGTGGTTGCTTTTGCGCGCGCCGACGCCGCCATAGAGCATCACGTTGTCACTGAGGTCGAACTCACCGTTGACCGTGCCGAAGGTGTCGTTGGTGCTCGCCTTGCTCCAGGGTTGCGCGTAGTTGTGGCGAACGTCGTTGGCACTCGGCACCTTGGCGTTGGGGCCAACTTGCACACGCTCCTGGGGGGCGTCGGTGTCGCGCTCGGTGCGGCCGATGTCGGTGGAGAGTCGCAGGCGTTCACCGCGAAAATCCAGGCCCAGTACGGCCATTTCGCGATCGACACTCTGGTCGTCCCAGGCGGTGTCGCCGGACTGCTTCACGCCGTTGAAACGCAGGCCGAATTTATTGTCTTCACCAAAACGCCGGCCTATATCCACGGCTCCGCCCGCCTGGCTGTCGGAGGCCCAACTGCCGGTAAACGAGGTGATGGGCTTGTCGGTAGCGCGCTTGGGCACCACGTTGATCCCGCCGCCGACGCTGCCCCGCGGCGAGATGCCGTTGATCAATTGGCTGGGGCCTTTGACGATGTCGACGCGCTCGGCCATCTCCATGTCGATGGTGTAGGTCGGCAGCACACCGTAGAGACCGTTGTAGGCGACATCGCTGTTGAACAGGCTGAAGCCGCGAATGGTGAATTGCTCATAGCGCCCGCCCGCCGGGTTGGTGGCGCGCACCGAGGGGTCGCTGGCGATCAGGTCGCCGAGGGTGCGCGCCTGCTGGTTCTTGACCGCCTCGCTGGTGTAGGTGGTCATGCTGAACGGGGTTTCCATGAACTCCCGTGAGCCCAGCAGGCCTTGGGAGCCACGGCGTGCCACCTGGCCCCCGGCGAATGACTCGCTGCCGGCATCGCCGACGGTGCCAAGAATCGAGGTGGGTGCCAGTTGCAGGCTGCCGCCTTCCGGAATCGGGGTCAGCATGTAGGCCTGCTCGCCCATGGGTTGCAGTTGCAGGCCCGAGCCTTGCAGCAAGCGGGCAAACCCTTCTTCGACGCCGTATTCGCCGGACAACCCGCTGCTGTTACGGCCGCTGACCAGCGCCGGGCCTACCGAGAGGTTGACCCCGGCCAGGCCGGCGAAACGGGTCAGCGCGGCGCTCAGGCTGCCGGCCGGCACCTGGTAGCTGCGCCGGGACGCGCTGTCTTCGGCATAACTGATGGGGACGAACAACGGGCTGGCACTCAGGCTCAGCATCAGGCTGAAATTCAGCAGCGGGCGGATTGCGGGCATTGGAAGAAGCTCTCGATTTTGTTCACTTACCTGGAATGACCAGCCACGTGAAAAAAAGGGACAGGCTTCAGCCACTATTTTTTGAGGATTACGGTTTGATGCCTTTCAGCTTTTGGAGCAGCTCCATCAACTGCTCCAGGGATTCCTCGCCGAACTGCTCCTGAATCTTCTGGTAGTTGCTTTCCATCCCGGCGCTCATGTCGACAAAACACTGCTGGCCCTGTTCGGTCAGGGCGACGAACACCCGGCGCTGGTCTTCGGCGGATTTGCGCCGGCGCACGATGCCGTCACGCTCCAGCCGGCCCAGCACGCCGGTCATGCTCGGCTTGAGGATGCACGCGAGGTGCGCCAGTTGATGGCTTTCGAGTTCGCCCTGCTGACGCAGGATGCGGATCACCCGCCATTGCTGTTCGGTCAGGTCATGTTCATTGAGCAATGGCCGGAAGAACGCCATGGTCGCTTCGCGGGCCTGGAGCAAGGTGAGCGTAAGGGACGGTCTAGGGGTGGGCATGGTTCACGCGTATCAGAGGTCGAAGCGTCGAAGCTTAGAGTCGGTACCGTGTGCATGCAACCCGAGGCATGGAACAAATCATTAATTTAGAAACGATTTTTAAAAAACCTGCTAATCCCGCTATTCAGCCTATAGATAACATGTTAACAATATGCCACCCCTGACCTAGCAGAGGGCGCATACCAACAAAAACAACAAAAGGAACGCCCCCATGCATTCGTGCCTCTTTCGCACGGCGGCAAGCGCTGGCCTGTGCGCCGCGTTTACCCCTCTGGTCGCCCACGCCGACTTCATCCAGGACAGCAAAGCCAGCCTGGACCTGCGCAATTTCTACATGAACCGCGACTTTCGCCAGGCCAACGCGCCGCAGAACAAAGCGGACGAATGGGCCCAAGGTTTTGTGTTGCGCCTGGAGTCGGGCTACACCGAAGGTGTCGTCGGTTTTGGCGTGGATGCCTTGGGTGAAATGGGCTTGAAACTCGATTCCAGCCGCGACCGCCGTGGCACCGGGTTGCTGCCGTCTGGCGCCAGCGGCGAGCCGGCCGACAGCTACAGCGAACTCGGCCTGACCGCCAAGCTGCGCCTGTCGAAAACCGTGCTCAAGCTCGGCACCCTGCAACCGGTTTTACCGGTGGCCGCCTACAACGACACCCGGCTGCTGCCGTCGACCTACAACGGTGAACTGTTGACCTCCCAGGACATCGACGGCCTGACGTTGAACGTCGGCCGCCTGGAAAAGCAGAACCTGCGGGACTCCTCCAACAACGAATCCATGAGCTACGGCGGCGTCACCAGCAGCCACCTGGACATGGCAGGCGGCACCTACGCAATCAATCCGCACCTGGCGGCGACCTATTACTACGCGCAGATGCAGGACATCTACCGCCAGAACTTTATCGGCCTGGTGCATGACCTTCCGCTGGCCCAGGGCGTGAACCTGCGCACCGACCTGCGCTACTTCGACACCCGCGAGCAAGGCAGCGCACTGCTGCGCAGCCCTACCCGGGTCGACGGCGGGCGGATCGACAACCGCTTTTTCAACGGCATGTTCAGCCTGTCGGTAGGCGCGCACAAATTCGGCCTGGGCTATCAAAACCTTTCCGGCGACGGCGACTTTGCCTTCCCGGGGCAAGACCCGTACTCGGTCAACCTGGTGACCATCAATATCTTCACCAAGGCCAACACCGATGCATGGCAGGCGCGCTACGACTACAACTTCGCCGCCCTCGGCCTGCCCGGCCTGACCTTCATGACCCGCTACGTCGACGGCAGCCACGCGCAAACCGCCACGGTGCGCAACGGCCGGGAATGGGAGCGCGACACCGACCTGGTCTACACCGTGCAAAGCGGCCCGCTGAAGAACGTCAACGTGCGGCTGCGCAACGCCACCCTGCGTTCAAGCAACGGCCTGACCAGCGATATCGACGAAAGCCGGGTGATCATCGGCTACACCGTGGCCCTGTGGTAACGCCGGGCGCCTCAACGCAACCCCGATTGACGCTGGCGGTACTCCCCCGGCGTCATTTGCGCGTAGCGCTGGAAGAACCGGCTGAAATACGCCGGGTCCTTGAACCCCAACTGGTAGCAGATTTCATTCGCCGAGCTGCCGGTGAACAGCAGCAGGCGCCGGGCTTCCTGCATCAGCCGTTCGAGGATCAGGCGTTTCGACGGCAGGTCGGCGATCCGCCGGCACACCTCGTTGAGTCGCGCTTCAGTGACGCCGATACCGTCGGCATAACGCGACAGCGGCCAGTGTTGCAGGTAGTGGTCTTCGATCAGTTCGTTGAAGCGGTGGAAGATTCGCAGGTCTTCGTGACGTGCCGGCCGAGCCTCCAGGGAATTGGCGCAGAGCCGCAGCAGGCTGATCATGATCAGCCGCGTCAGGCTGTCCAGCGCCGAACCGCGCCCGCTGGCCTGGGCGTTGATCTCGCTGCACAGCTCGTCGAACAGGAATTCCAGGCGGCGTACCTCAGGATGAAACTCCGGCGCCAGCCGCGCCAACGCTACACAGGCCGCCGGCAATTGTGCGCCGGGGGCCAGGCTTGGGTCGGCGTCAATCAAGGCCCACACCAGTTGCTGGCGCACGGTCAGCACATGGCCGTCGGCGTCCGCTTCGGTGACGAAGGAATGCGCCACCGTCGGCGGCGTGAGGAAAAACATCGGCCCGGATTCGAGGTACTGCTGGTCGTCCAGATAGACCCGCACCGCGCCGGTCTTGACGTAATGCACCTGGAAAAACCGGTCATGACGATGCACCGGCATGTTGCGACCAAAAAATCCCGCCAGGTTGCCGAGCCGGTCGTAGTGCACCTCGGCATCGCTGTAACGCTGGTCGTAGACCTGCCCGATGTTGATGTTGGGGATCGGCTGACGATCGCTCATCACTGCATTCTCTTTGTTGTTTTGAGTGCCCTGAAATATTGCCACGCTTGACGATAGTTAACATCTTAATTATAACGTTAACAGGTTAACGAACATCCCACGGAGCAGGCCCGAATCTGCCCCGCCACTGCCAGGAGAAAAGCATGAGCCGTGCCCTGCATGATGTTGCGAACGGCACCCTGTTCGGCGTTGCGCTGAACTACCAGGGGTTGCTGAACCAACGTCTCGCCGAATTCGAACAAGCGCCTTACCAGAAACCACCGGTGAAGCCTGTGCTGTTCATCAAGACGCCCAACACCCGCAACGGCCACGACGGCGTAGTGCTGCACCCTCAAGGTGAACGCCTGCAACCGGGCCCGGCTCTCGGGGTAGTGATTGGCAAGAACGCCAGCCGTGTCAGCGTCGAAAACGCCCTGGAGCATGTGGCCGGCTACACCATCATCAATGAGTTCAGCCTGCCGGAAGACAGCTACTACCGCCCTGCGGTGAAAGCCAAATGCCGGGACGGTTTCTGCGCATTGGGCCCGGAACTGGTGGCCCGCGACCAAGTTGCCAACCCGCACCAACTGAGCGTGAAGCTGTTCGTCAACGGTGAACTGCGCCAGCAAAACTCCACCGCCAACTTCGTGCGCAGCCTCCCGCAGTTGATCGCCGAGATCAGCGAGTTCATGACCCTGCACGAGGGCGATGTGCTGATCACTGGCACGCCCGAAGGCCGTGTGGATGTGCAACCCGGCGACACGGTTGAAGTCGAGATCAGCGGCCTGGGCCGCCTGGTCAACCACATCAAGGCAGAGGAGCTGTCATGAAACACGCGCGTATTCGCTTTGAAGGTGAAGTCCATTCGGTACAGGTCGACGCTGAGAACGCCGTGCGCCTGGCCGACGGTCGCCTGCTGGCTGAAGACCAGGTCGAATGGCTGCCACCGGCCAACGGGAGCATGTTTGCCCTGGGCCTGAACTACGCCGACCACGCCGCCGAACTGGCCTTCAAGCCACCGACCGAACCGCTGGCGTTCATCAAGTCCCCCGGCACCTACACCGGCCACAACCAGGTGACCTGGCGCCCGGACAACGTCGCCTACATGCACTACGAGTGCGAACTGGTGGCGGTCATCGGCAAACCGGCGCGCAACGTCAAGCGCGAGAACGCCCTGGAGTATCTGGCCGGCTACACGGTGTGCAACGACTACGCGATCCGCGACTACCTGGAAAACTACTACCGCCCCAACCTGCGGGTGAAAAACCGCGACGCCACCACGCCGGTGGGCCCATGGATAGTCGACGTCGCCGACGTGCCAGACCCGAGCAACCTGAAGCTGCGCACCTGGATCAACGGTGAGCTGCGCCAGGAAGGCAGCACGAAAGACATGATTTTCGACATCCCGTATTTGATCGAATACCTGTCCAGCTTCATGACCCTGCAGCCCGGCGACATGATCGCCACCGGCACCCCGGAAGGCCTGGCCGATGTGGTGCCGGGAGATGAAGTGGTCGTAGAAGTGGAAGGCGTTGGTCGCCTGGTTAATCGAATTGTCAGCGAGGCGGAATTCTTCTCCGTCCGGAAAGAGGCTTGAGCAACATGATCAAACACTGGATCAACGGCCGTGAGGTCGAAAGCAAAGACACCTTCATCAACTACAACCCGGCCACCGGCGAAGCCATCGGTGAAGTTGCCAGCGGCGGCGCCGAGGAAGTGGCGCAGGCGGTAGCGGCCGCCAAGGAAGCCTTTCCGAAGTGGGCGGGAACACCGGCCAAGGAACGTGCCCGCTTGATGCGCAAGCTCGGTGAGCTGATAGAACAGAACGTGCCGCACCTGGCCGAGCTGGAAACCCTCGACACTGGCCTGCCGATCCACCAGACCAGGAACGTGCTGATTCCACGCGCCTCCCACAACTTCGATTTCTTCGCCGAAGTCTGTACCCGCATGGACGGCCACAGTTACCCAGTGGACGACCAGATGCTCAACTACACGCTATACCAGCCGGTGGGTGTGTGCGCATTGGTGTCGCCGTGGAACGTGCCGTTCATGACCGCCACCTGGAAGACTGCGCCGTGCCTGGCGCTGGGCAATACCGCGGTGCTGAAAATGTCCGAGCTGTCGCCGCTGACGGCCAATGAACTGGGACGCCTGGCGGTCGAAGCCGGGATTCCCAAAGGCGTGCTGAACGTGATCCAGGGCTATGGCGCCACCGCCGGTGATGCGTTGGTGCGCCACCCGGACGTACGGGCGATTTCCTTCACCGGCGGTACCGCCACCGGCAAGAAAATCATGCAGACCGCCGGGTTGAAAAAGTACTCCATGGAACTGGGCGGCAAGTCGCCGGTGCTGATCTTTGAAGACGCCGACCTGGAACGCGCCCTCGACGCGGCGTTGTTCACCATCTTCTCGCTCAACGGTGAACGCTGCACCGCCGGCAGCCGGATCTTCATTCAGGAGAGCGTGTACCCGCAGTTCGTCGCCGAGTTTGCCGCCCGCGCCAAGCGCCTGATCGTTGGCGACCCGCAGGACCCGAAAACCCAGGTCGGCTCGATGATCACCCAGGCCCACTATGACAAGGTCACCGGCTACATCAAGATTGGCCTCGAGGAAGGCGCCACCCTGCTGGCCGGCGGCCTGGAGCGCCCGGCCAACCTGCCGGCGCACTTGAGCCGCGGGCAGTTTATCCAGCCCACGGTGTTTGCCGATGTGAACAACCAGATGCGCATCGCCCAGGAAGAGATCTTCGGCCCGGTGGTGTGCCTGATTCCGTTCAAGGACGAAGCCGAAGCGCTGCAACTGGCCAACGATACCGAGTACGGCCTGGCGTCGTACATCTGGACCCAGGACATAGGCAAGGCGCATCGTCTGGCCTACGGCATCGAAGCCGGCATGGTGTTCATCAACAGCCAGAACGTGCGGGACTTGCGCCAGCCATTCGGCGGGGTAAAAGGTTCCGGCACCGGCCGTGAAGGCGGCCAATACAGCTTCGAAGTGTTCGCCGAAATCAAGAACGTGTGCATTTCCATGGGCAGTCACCACATCCCGCGCTGGGGTGTGTAACCCGGATATAACAACGCTCCCTGTAGGAGCGAGCTTGCTCGCGAAGAACCCGCAGGCGCCGCGGGCTCACAGAAGTGCTGCGTTATCGTTGATGTTTTTCGCGAGCAAGCTCGCTCCTACAAAAGAATAAATACTCAGGAGAATGATCATGGGCGAAGTGGTTCTGGCAGCGAAGATCTGCCACGTCCCCTCGATGTACCTGTCGGAACTGCCCGGCAAGCACCACGGTTGCCGCGAAGCGGCGATTGCCGGGCACAAGGAAATCGGGCGGCGCGCCCGTGAGCTGGGGGCCGACACCGCCGTGGTGTTCGACGTGCACTGGCTGGTCAACAGCGGCTATCACGTCAACTGTGGCGAGCATTTCAAGGGCACCTACACCAGCAACGAGCTGCCGCACTTCATCAAGAACATGGAGTACGAGTACCCGGGCTGCCCGGAGCTGGGCGAACTGATCGCCGCCGAGGCCAACCTGGCCGGCGTGCGCACCATGGCCCACAACATCCCGAGCCTGGAGCTGGAATACGGCACCCTGGTGCCGATGCGCTACATGCACATGGGCGTGCCGGACGAGCAGAAGTTCGACGTGATCTCCATAGCCGCCTGGTGCGCCTGGCACCGCCTGGAAGACAGCTTCGCGTTTGGCGCCGCCGTGCGCCGCGCCATCGAGAAGAGCGACCGCAAAGTCCTGGTGCTGGCCTCGGGTTCCCTCTCCCACCGTTTCTCGGACGACCGCGAAGCCGAAGCCAATATCCACAACTGGACCCGTGAATTCGACAAGCAGATGGACCTGCACGTGGTGGATATGTGGAAGCAAGGCCGCTTCAAGGAGTTCTGCGCAATGCTCCCGGACTACGCCGAGCACTGCTTCGGCGAAGGCAAGATGCACGACACCGCGATGCTCCTGGGACTGCTGGGCGGGCCGGACTACAACCAGCCGGCCGAGATCATCACCCAGCCATTCGGCAGCTCGGGCACCGGCCAGATCAATGCCATTTTTCCCCTCTGATCCGGGAGCCGCACATGCCGCACTTCATCGCCGAATACACCGACAACCTCGAGCAGCACGCCAACCTGCCGGCCCTGTTCGAGCAGGTTCACGCCGTGCTGGGGGACAGCGGTGTGTTTCCCCTGGGGGGCATTCGCAGTCGCGGGGTGCGCCTGGACACCTGGCGCATGGCTGACGGCAAGCATGACTACGCCTTCGTCCACATGACCCTCAAGGTCGGCCACGGACGCGACCTGGAAACCCGCAAGACGGTGGCCGAAGCCCTGTTCAACGTCATCACCGAACACTTCGCCGAGCTGCAATCCCAACGGCTGCTGGCGTTGTCGTTCGAGATGATCGAGTTGCACCCCGAGCTGAATTTCAAGCAGAACAACGTGCACGCATTCCTGAAGAACCAGGCGGGCTGACCACAGCCCACCTTTCCGCCCATGGCACTCAAACAAAAAAGAACAACATCATGAGCACAGCCAATACCGCCGACAGCACCACCCTGATCGAACATCAGCGCACCCACAGCATCGTCACCTGGCGACTGATGCCGTTGCTGCTGATCTGCTACCTGTTTGCCCATCTGGACCGGATCAACATCGGCTTCGCCAAGATGCAGATGAGTACCGACCTGCATTTCAGCGACACGGTGTACGGCCTCGGTGCCGGCCTGTTTTTCATCGCCTACGCGCTGTTCGGGGTACCGAGCAACATGGCCCTGGACCGGGTCGGGCCGCGGCGCTGGATCGCCTGCCTGATGGTGGTGTGGGGCGTGCTGTCCACCAGCATGCTGTGGATCGAAAGCTCCACCGGCTTCTACGTGCTGCGCTTTTTGCTGGGGGTGGCCGAGGCCGGCTTCTTCCCGGGGATCCTGGTGTTTCTCAACCGCTGGTACCCGGCACGGCGCCGGGCGCAAGTCACCGCGCTGTTTGCGATTGCCGTGCCCATGGCCGGTGTGGTCGGCGGGCCGTTGTCCGGTGCAATCCTGGAGCATTTCCATGATTTCGGCGGGCTGCGGGGCTGGCAGTGGATGTTTCTGATTGAAGGCGCGCCGGTGGTACTGCTCGGTCTGGTGGTTCTGAAGTACCTGCCCGACAGCTTCGAAACCGTGAAGTGGCTGGAACCGGCGCAAAAGCAGCAGCTGCGCGAACAACTGAGCAGTGAAGAACAGCGCAAATCCATCACCTCCTTCGGCGGCATCGTGCGTGACCCGCAGGTGTGGCTGCTGGTGGCGGTGTACTTTGCGGTGATGCTGGCGGTGAATACCCTGGCGTTCTGGATGCCCACCCTGATTCACGGTGCCGGTATCGGCCGCGACAGCCAGGTGGGCCTGCTGAGCGCCGTGCCGTACCTGGCCGGGTGTTTCTTCATGATCGGCTGCGGACGCTCATCCGACCGCAACCGCGAGCGCCGCTGGCACCTGTGCGTGCCGTTGCTGATGTCGGCCATCGGTATCGCAGTGGCCGGGCTCTCGCCCACCAACCCAACCCTCGTCCTTGGCGGCCTGATCCTCGCCGGCATGGGCGCCAGCGCCGCGTTGCCGATGTTCTGGCAACTGCCGCCGGCGTTCCTGTCCAACAGCACCCAGGCGGCCGGCATCGCGTTGATCAGCTCGTTCGGCAGCATTGCTTCGTTCCTCGCGCCGTACCTGATCGGCTGGATGCGCGACACCACCCAAAGCGCGAGCCTGGCCCTGTATGTGCTGGCGCTGCTTATCGCCCTCGGCGGCCTGCTGGTGCTGCGCACCCACGCTGCCATCGTCAATCCCCAGTAGAGATTTCGTCATGCTTGATCAAGCCCACATCCAGCAAGCCGCCGCCCGCCTCGACCAGGCTGAGCGTTCCCGTGAACAGGTGCGCCAGTTTTCCCTGGAACACCCGAACATCACTATTGACGATGCCTATGCCATCCAGCGCGCCTGGGTGGCCCAGAAAATCAAGGACGGGCGCAAGCTGGTCGGGCACAAGATCGGCCTCACCTCCCGGGCGATGCAGGTGTCGTCGAACATCACCGAGCCGGATTACGGCGCCCTGCTCGATGACATGTTCTTCGACGAAGGCACCGATATTCCGTTCGAGCGCTTCATCGTGCCAAGGGTGGAAGTGGAGCTGGCGTTCATCCTCGGCAAACCGCTCAAGGGGCCGAACTGCACGATCTTCGATGTGCTGGACGCCACTGAATGGGTGATCCCGGCCCTGGAAATCATCGACGCCCGCATCCAGCAGATCGACCCGCACACCAACGCCACGCGCAAGGTGTTCGACACTATTTCCGACAACGCCGCCAACGCCGGCGTGGTGATGGGCGGCCGCGCCGTGCGCCCCACCGAGATCGACCTGCGCAAGGTGCCGGCGGTGTTGTACCGCAACGGGGTGATCGAAGAGTCCGGGGTGTCGGCTGCCGTGCTCAACCACCCGGCCAAGGGCGTGGCGTGGCTGGCGAACAAACTGGCGCCGTACGACGTGACCTTGCAACCCGGCCAGATCATCCTTGGTGGCTCCTTCACCCGCCCGGTGGCGGCGAATCCGGGCGATACCTTCCATGTCGACTACGACATGCTCGGCTCCATCTCCTGCCGCTTTGTCTGACTACTGGAGGACTGTTTCATGGACATGCCCATCAACCGCTTCAAGCAGCGCCTGCAACGTGGCGAAACCCAGATCGGCCTGTGGCTCGGTTTGGCTGACGCCTATTGCGCCGAACTGGCGGCGAATGCCGGGTTCGACTGGCTGCTGATCGACGGCGAGCACGCACCCAATGACCTGCGCGGCATGCTTGGCCAGTTGCAGGCCGTTGCGCCTTACGACGGCCAGCCGGTGATTCGCCCGGTAATCGGCGATACCGCGCTGATCAAGCAGGTGCTGGATATTGGCGTGCAGACGCTGTTGGTGCCGATGGTGGAGACGGCTGAACAGGCTCAGCAGTTAGTGCGGGCCGTACGCTACCCGCCGTTTGGCGTGCGGGGTGTTGGCAGCGCGCTGGCACGGGCGTCGCGCTGGAACAGCATTCCGGGTTATCTGGATGAAGCGGATGCGCAGATGTGCCTGCTGGTGCAGATCGAGAACCGTGAAGGCCTGGACAACCTCGACCTGATCGCTGCGGTTGAAGGGGTGGACGGGGTGTTTATCGGGCCGGCGGATTTGAGTGCGGCCATGGGGCATCGGGGGAATCCCGGGCATCCCGAGGTGCAGGCGGCGATTGAGGACGCGATTGGGCGGATTCAAAAGGCTGGCAAGGCGGCGGGGATCCTGAGTGCGGATGAGAAATTGGCTCGGCGGTACATCGAGTTGGGGGCGGCGTTTGTGGCCGTCGGGGTGGATACGACGGTGCTGATGCGCGGGTTGCAGGGGTTGGCTGCCAAGTTCAAAGACACCGCAGCACCGGCCATTACCGGCGGCGTGTACTGACTTCCTCCGTAGCAGCTGTCGAGCCCCAGCGAGGCTGCGTCTGCGGTGTGTCAGGTACACCGCGAACGCAGCCTCGCTGGGGCTCGACAGCTGCTACGCGGTGTACCTGAGGGCCACATTTGGATCGGCGGTGTGTCAGCGTTTGATAGTTTTCAACTCATCCAGCAACCCCAACAACACCTGCAACTTCTCCTCCCCAAACTGCTCTTGCAAGCGTCGGTAGTTCTCTTCCATACACTGGCTCATCGACTCGAAACTGGCCTTGCCCTTCTCCGCCAGCGTCACCAGCACCCGCCGCTGATCCTGCTCGGCCTTGCGCCGATGCACCATCCCCGCCGCCTCCATGCGCACCAGCACGCCGGTCATGCTCGGTTTGAGAATGCACGCCAGTTCCGCCAGTTGGTAAATCTCCAGCTCGTCATGCTGGCTGAGAATTCGAATAACTCGCCACTGCTGCTCGGTCAGCCCATGCTCATTCAGCGAAGGCCGGAAAAAACTCATGGCCGCTTCGCGGGCCTGCAACAGGGTCAAGGTCAGGGATTGTCTGGGTTTCAACATAGGCTCAGGGTCACGATAGATTTAGTTAATGTTTTAACGAAACTCTAACACTCTCCTTCCCGCCTCACGCTATAACTTGTGAAGCCGGCGAAGGCTCTGGCGCGCAGGATCAAAAAGCCCGGCACACAGAATCAAGACATCCAGAGCGCCAACGCCCTTAATACACTCATTAGCTCTTCACTGTCAGGCAGCGCAATGATCAATATCGAAACGCCGACCTATTACACGGCGACCAAGAAATACAACCTCAGCTTCGCCACCCTGGAACAGGATGTGGACGCCGACGTGGTGATCATCGGCGGTGGCTTTTCCGGGATCAACACCGCCCTGGAACTCGCCGAAAAAGGCATCACCAACATCGTCGTGCTGGAAGCGCGTTACCTGGGTTTCGGCGGCACCGGACGCAACGGCGGGCAGATCATGGCCGGCATCGGCCACGACCTGGAGAAAATCAAGAAGGACGTGGGTGAAGACGGCCTGCGCCAGATCTTCGAGATCAGCGACCTGGGCGCCGACATCATCAAGAACCGCATCGCCAAGTACGACATCGATGCCGACTTCTGCCATGGCTACGGCTACATGGGCTTCAACGCCCGCCAGGAAAAGACCCTGCGCGCCTGGGAGAAGGACTTCAAGTCCATCAACACCCAACACGAGATCCGCTTCCTTGGCGGTTCCGACGTGAAGCAGATCATCGGCTCCGACGCCTACAGCAGCGCCCTGCTGCACATGGGCGGCGGGCATGTGCACTCGTTGAACCTGCTGCTGGGCGAGGCCAAGGCCCTGGCCGGTCACGGCGTGCAGATTTTCGAGAACAGCCCGGCATTGGAAGTCAGCTACGGCGAACGCATCACCGTGCGCACCGGTCGCGGTTCGGTCAAGGCCAGCAAGCTGCTGTGGGCCTGCGACAGTTTCCTCAACAAACTGGAGCCGGAACTGCACCGCTCGACCATCAACACCTACGCGTTCCAGATGATGACCGAGCCGTTGTCCGAAGAACTGATCAACCGTATCAGCCCGATTCGCGGGGCCTACAGCGACATTCGCCCGGTGATCGATTACTACCGCGTCACCAACGAAAACCGCCTGCTGTTCGGCGCCGCCACACCGTTGGTGGAGCACATTCCCGGTGATTTGAAAGCCTGGAACCGCAACCTGATGCTGAAGATCTTCCCGTACCTCAAGGACGTGAAGATCGACCTGGCCTGGGGCGGCCCGATGGCCTGCAGCCCGAACCTGTTCCCGCAGATCGGCACCCTGCCCGGGCGCAGCAACGCGTTCTATGTGCAGGGCTATTCAGGCTTCGGCGTGACGCCGAGCCACATCATCTGCAAGGTGCTGGCCGAGGGCATGAGCGAGGGCTCGGCGCGGTATGACCTGGTCAGCTCGATCCACCGCCCGACCATCATCGGCAAAGACGCGATCCGCCCGCTGCTGCTCACCGCCGGCAAGTCCTGGCACCAGCTCTCCGGTTACTGGAACGGCCGCCGCTAAAGCCCCACACCCAACACCCAACACCTGACACCTGACACCTGTCACCTGTCACCTGTCACCTGACACCTGACACCTGTAGGAGCGAGCTTGCTCGCGAAAAACCCAAGGGCGCCGCGTTCATCCAGGACGCCAACGTCATCGTTGACGACCTTCGCGAGCAAGCTCGCTCCTACAGTTGGTCGCTAATTTTTTCTCATCAGGAGCAACTGCCATGACCCTCGTTACCCTCAAGAAAGACATCCAGCTATCCGAACTCGACGCCTGGGGCACCGTCGCCGACCTCGGCTCGACCATCCTCGAAGGCGAAGTCCGGGCCTTCGGCAAAATGACCTTCGGCGCCCCCACCGACCCGGTCAGCAGCGCCTATTTCGGCACCACCCAGGGCAAGTTCCGCATGGTCTATCCCTTCGCCGAACAGGCCACCGTGGTCACCGGCGAGGTGGTACTCACCGATGAATCCACCGGCCAGAGCACCCGCTACCAGGCCGGCGACAGCTGGTTCGTGACCAAGGGCACTCCCGTGCTGTGGGAAGTGGTCAGCGAAAGTTTCGTCAAACACTACTTCGCCGTGGTGTGATTGGTCCCGGCTGCCGGCACCCGTCGGCAGCCTTTTGGCGCAGGTGACCTACCATGCACGCCCTCCCCGCCCACGAAGTCGCCGGCCAGTGCCTGCAGGCTTTCACCCGCTTGATTCCGGTCAGCCAGGCCGCCTTCTATTGCGTCGACCGCCACCTGCAAGCCCGGGATTTCCAGTTGCACGGCATGAGCAGCGAGATGCACCGCGACTACCTGGACAACTATCGCCAATTCGACCCGTTGCAACCGCGCAACTGCCTGTCCAGTGGCTTGGCGGTGGTGCCGCTGGGTTTTGCCATGGCCCGCCAGCCGGTGCGGGATACTCGGCGCTATGGGGATTTTCTGCGGCGGTATGGCGTGGTGGATGTGGTGGAAATCCTCGCCCAGCGTGCCGGGCAACCCCAGGCGGCGATTTCGTTGCTGCGCACCGCCGACCAGGGCGCCTTCACCGGCGAGCAACTGGCCCAGCTGAATGCACTGCAAACCTTGCTGCAACTGGCCGTGGCCAATATGCAACCCGCTGAAGATGCACTGGCCAACCTCACGCCCAAGGAGCGCCAGATCGCCCTGTTGTTGCGCCAGGGTGCCAGCAACAAACAGCTGGCCCGGGAGCTGGAAGTCGGCCTGCCCACCATCAAGACCCACCTGATCAACCTGTTTCGCAAGACCGGCGTCAGCAGCCGCACCGAGCTGGTGGGCAGCCTGTTTCTGTAGCCCGCCTCAACCATCCGGTTGATACCCGGGCCTGCTCCCGGGCGCGATGATCCGTGGTGTTCATCCACCCAACCGGAGCATCGCAAATGACCACACCTTCTGACTGGATCACCGTGGGCGCCCTGGCCGACGGCTTCGCCACCGAGGCGTTCATCCTGCCGAACCTGGCGGACCTGAGCGGCAAGACCTTTACGCTGTACTTCGCCAATGGCTGGCAGATCGAGCATCGCTTCGAGCGCGACAATCTGTCCTGGGTCGCGGCCGACGATCACTCCAGCGGCAGCGCAACCTACCGCGCGACCTCAGTGCGCCCCGGCTTGTACCTGGTGGATTTCATCAAGCGCGAAGGCGCCCAAGCCTGGTCGGTCAGCCTGGTGCTCGACACCGCCAGCGCCTCGTTCACCGCCGTGCTCGGGCGCATGCCCACCCAGGAACAAACCCGCGAAGGCCTTTACAGCCGCGCCCTGGCCGGCAAACCGCTGACTTCAGTGGAAGTGGAATTCCTCCACGGCAGCCTCGACCGCCCCTGGCAAGCCGGCCAGTGCCCCCACGCGCCCACCACCGAACTGACCGGCCTGCGCAACCAGTACCGCTACAGCCCCAGCGAGGTCTACGAGCACATCTACCTCAATGACCAGTTCTACGCTTGGCAATGCCTCAAGGGCGTCGAGCAAGGCCTGTGCGACACAGACCGCTGCCATTACTACAAGATCGCCGACCAGCTGTACCTGTTCGTCTGGCGCGAAAAAATCATCCCCACCCTCGGCCTGGTGCTGATCGACCTGCAACAGCATCGCAGCGACGGCAAGATCTTCGGCTATGCCGGGGCGGCTTTCGATGAGCTGTCGAACTTTCCCATCAGCTCCTACTGCCAGGTACTCAACCGCACGGAGCATCCCGATGACTGAGCCGCGCACGATTGTGATCACCGGGGCCGGCACGGGCATCGGTGCAGCGTGCGCCCGGCTGTACGCCGCCGAGGGTGCACATGTGGTGCTGATCGGCCGTCGTCGCGAGCCGCTGGAGCAGGTCGTGGGGGAAACCGGAGGTTTGGTCCTGGTGGGTGATGCGGCCTGCCCTGACACGTGGGCGGGCTTTGTGGAGCAGATTCGCCAGCGCTTCGGGCGGATCGACGTGCTGCTGGCCTGCGCGGGCGGCCATGGCGTGGGCAGCGCCACCAACACCAGCCCGCAGACCTGGGAAGCGGCGCTGCGCAGCAACCTCGACAGCGCTTTCTACAGTGCTCGGGCGTGTTTGCCGCTGCTGCTGGAGAGTGGCGGGAACATCGTGCTGATGGGTTCGATTGCCTCACTGGCCGCCGGGCCCGAAGTGTGCGGCTACACCACAGCCAAACATGCATTGCTTGGGCTCAACCGTTCGCTGGCCCGGGATTACGGCCCGCGCGGGGTGCGGGTAAATGCGGTATGCCCGGGCTGGGTGCGCACGCCGATGGCGGATGAAGAAATGCAGCCGTTGATGGATTTTCATGGCGAGACACTGCAACACGCCTACGACCGGGTGTGCGCCGACGTGCCGTTGCGACGCCCCGCCAGCGCTGAAGAAATCGCCAGGGTGTGCCGCTTCCTGGCGTCCAGTGAAGCGTCGATCATTACGGGTGCGGCGCTGGTGGCGGACGGTGGTTCGAGCATCGTTGATGTGCCGACATTGGCCTATGCGCATATGGAGCTGAATCATGGATGAAGACCTGGATTTCAGCGGGCGCAGCGTATTGGTGACGGGTGGCGCCCAGGGCATCGGTCGGGCCATCGTCGAAGCCTTTGCGCTGCGAGGTGCGCGGGTGATGATCGCCGATCTGCAACTGGCCCAGGCACTCGCGCGGGAGCTGTGCGGGCGCGGCTGCCAGGTGGAAGCGGTGACTGTGGATCTGGCGGATGCGGCTGCGGTTTTCGCGCTGATTACCGGGGTGGAACAAGGTTGGGGGCGGCTGGATATTCTGGTGCATAACGCCGGGTATTTTCCGCTGACGCCCTTTGCCGAAATCACTCCGGCGATGCTCGACCGCACCTTGGCGGTCAATCTCTCGGCGTTGTTCTGGCTGACCCAGGCGGCGTTGCCGATGTTCCGTCGCCAGGGTCGGGGCTGCGTGCTGGTCACATCGTCAGTCACTGGGCCGAGGGTGGCATTTCCGGGTTTGAGCCACTATGCGGCGTCGAAGGCCGGGGTCAACGGGTTCATTCGCAATGCCGCGCTGGAGCTGGCCGCTCTGAATGTGCGAGTCAACGGGGTGGAACCCGGCATGATCGCCACGCCTGCCATGGGCAATCTGGGGGATGACCAGGTGAACGCACAGATCGCCAGCAGGGTGCCGCTGGGACGGTTGGGTGCGCCAGCGGATATTGCCGGGGCGATGCTGTTCCTGGCATCGGACCTGGCGGGTTACAT
Source organism: Pseudomonas sp. LBUM1641 (assembly GCF_059716235.1). NCBI lineage: Bacteria > Pseudomonadati > Pseudomonadota > Gammaproteobacteria > Pseudomonadales > Pseudomonadaceae > Pseudomonas > Pseudomonas sp. LBUM1641. The sequence goes on along the minus strand of NZ_CP166815.1, from coordinate 2,564,320 downwards.
CACCGGGCAAACGCTGGTGGTGGACGGCGGCTCGACCTTGCCGGAGGTTTAACGAAACGTCCTACCGAACGGCCAGACAACCTCTACTCCCCCGCCTTGATAACCGCTGCAAAGTCCCTCGCCTGATCACACAGTGCGAGGGAACGCCGATGTTTTTTCCGATTAATGCCCTGCCCGATGGGGCTGTCTCTTGATTCCCGCCATAGGCTTTCTGGTCGTGGCGGCGATGGACCCGAAGACGCGCGACGTCGATGCGGTTCTCAACGACTTCACGCACTGCCTGAACACCTACGACGCATGGGCCGAGAGCTTCTGGAGCTTTTCGGCGCTGGATGTCGAGCAGGTGTTCAAGGTGGGGGATGAAGTTGCGCTGGTTGCGCCCATCACCCGTTCTCTTTATCCCAGCAGCACCGTCGCGACCTGCAAAGCCAACGCGTCGTTGAAGCTGGTGCATATGTTCCAGAGCACGCGGTTCGTGCCCATCGGCAATACGCCGGTGATGCTGCAGGAAGTCGCGCAAGACGGTGGCCCCCTCGGCGACCCCATCCATAAAACCATCGGCCCCAGCGGCATTCTCGAAATCACCGAGTGCACCGTAGACCGGCAGTACCGGGTCAGCTTTTACCCCAACGTTTCCAAGGACCACGTCAAGGCGCTGTATGCCTCCTATCAGTCCGAGATCAGCTCGCTGGAAGGCCGCTTGCGTGGCGAGTGGACGAGCACGTTCAAGCCGATATGGGAGAGCTATTCCAAGGCCGACTTTGTCGATCGCTACACCTCGCTGCAACAGGCGTACGCGCAAGGGTTTGGCAACGTGCTTTACGGTCTGTGGGACGGTATTGCGCAACTGTACCAGTGGCTGGCAGATATCAGGCCCAACAGCGAAAAGCTGCTGCAGTACCTCTCCCAGGCCGAGCTTGAAGCGCTGCTGAAGCTCAGTAATGAGGCGATTGCCAAAGGGTTGTTGATCCTCAGCGATGAGCCACTGCTGTTCATCTACCTGTCCGCAATGGTCAGTTGGATGCGCATGCTGCCGCCGCATTACATGCTTGAGTTACTCGGGGAAATCACCACCGAGGTGCTGCTCAACCTGCTGTTGCTATGGGCTACCGGTGGTATGGGTGTGGCGGTACGCCTGGGGGCGCAGGTGCTGGGCAAGGTCAAGTCCGAGCAGGCACGGGAGTGGTTGGAGCAGATTGCCAAGCTGGGGGGTACGGCCCCGCTGGATGGGCATGCGGAGGTGCTTAAGCCGTTATCGCTTCAGAGTCATGCCGTGCCGGTGAAGGCTGCGGCGGTGCCGTTGAAGGTTGGCGTGGAGGAGATTTCGAATCCGGCACCGATGGTGCGGGAGCCCAAGACGGCGCGAACAGCGCTAGTGAAGCAGGAGCCTGTGGATGATGTGCCTGCTTCTGCGAAAAACCCCAATGGGGATGCTTCGGTTTGTTCGGCGAATACCTGTACCGATGGCTGCCCGGTTTCGATGGTTACCGGTGAGGAGCTGCTGACTCTCACTGACGGCTCGTTGGAGGGTGTGCTGCCGTTTGCCTGGACGCGGTTGTATCGCAGTAGTGCCGTGGAAGTGGATTGCGGGTTGGGGTTTGGCTGGAGTCATTCGCTGGCTCAGCGGCTTTGCGTGGTTGGCGAGTCGGTGATTTGGACCGATCACGAGAACCGCAGCACCACCTTTCCCCTGCCCTCTGCTGCGCGGCCAGCCATCACCAATAGCCTGGCGGAAGCGGCGATTTATCTGGGCTCCTTACCCGATGAACTGGTGCTGGCTCAGGCGTCGCTTTTCTACCACTTCCGCAACGGTGTGCTGACGTCGATCAGCGATGCGTACGACAACCGGCTACGCATTGCCCGCGACTATTCCGGGCGGATTCAGCGGATCGATAACCACGTTGGCCAGGGATTGCTGCTGCGGTATGACCGCGGGCATATCGTCGCGGTCGACTATCAGGTGCAGCGGGAACTTGGCTGGATAACCGAGCAGAACGTTGTTGCCTACAAGTACGACGATGCCTGGCGGTTGATCGAAGCGACCAACGCTGTCGGCGAAAGCGAGCGTTATCGGTACGACGATCAACAGGTGATCCTGGAGCGGGAACTGGCCGGTGGGGCGAGTTTCTTCTGGGAGTGGGAACGGACTGGCAAGGCTGCAAGGTGTGTCCGGCACTGGGCCAGCTTTTCGCAGATGGACACGCGGTATGTGTGGGACGACAACGGCACTGTCACCGTGCACAACGCCGATGGCAGCCAGGAAGTCTACGTCCACGACCAGAGCGCACGGCTGGTGCAGCGGATCGATCCGGACGGCGCGCAGCACTTCAAATCCTACGATGAAAAAGGCCGGCTGACGGTCGAGCAGGACCCGCTGGGAGCGGTGACGGCGTATCAGTACGACGAAGCCGGTCGGTTGATTGCGCTGTTTCCCGGTGACGATGCACCCACGTCCTACGAGCATGACAACGGGTTCGTACGGGTTGTACGCCGTGGTGAGGCGGTGTGGAAATACCAGCGCAACGATCAGGGCGATATCACCCGCAAGACTGATCCGGATGGCAATTACACCGAATACACCTACACCAAACACGGAAAGCTCGCCGGCGTCTGGTATCCGGATAACAGCAGCCATCGGTTGATCTGGGACGAGCGTAGCCAGCTCACCGAGGAGAAGCTGGCGAATGGCGGTGTGCGTCGTTATCGCTATGACGACCTGGGGCGGCAGGTTGCCTGCGAGGATGAGCATGGCGCGCTGACCCAGTATCAGTGGGACGCCGTGGGTCGCTTGCTGAAGGTGATTCAGCCGGGCGGTGGCACTCGCGAATTCAGCTACAACCCGTACGGAAAAATCACTGCCGAGCGCGACGAGCTGGGTCGGGTTACGCGCTATGAGTATGCCGATGGTCTGCACCTGATCAGCCGTCGGATTAATCCGGACGGCACGCAGCTCAAATACCGTTATGACAATGTCCGGCTGTTACTCACCGAGATTGAAAACGAGGTTGGGGAAACCTATCGGCTCGACTATCACGCCAATGGCCTGATCCAGCAGGAAACCGGGTTTGATGGTCGCCGCACTGCCTACGTTTATGATCTCGCCGGGCACCTGCTGGAAAAGACCGAATACGGTGACGATGGCAGTCAGTTAATTACCGGTTATCAGCGAGACAGCGCCGGTCGCCTCGTAAGAAAAACCCTGCCCGACCGCAACATTGTCGATTACACCTACGACCGCCTCGGCAACCTTCTCAGCGTCGACGACGGCCACTGGCCGCTGCACTACGAATACGACCTGCAAAACCGCCTCACCGCCGAACACCAAGGCTGGGGCACGTTGCGCTATGGCTACGACGAATGCGGGCAACTCAACTACCTGCGACTGCCCGACAACAACCGCCTCGCCTTCCACCACGACAAAGGCGGCGACCTCGCCACCATCGAGCTAAATGGCAATCCGCTCACCTCACACCTGTTCAAATCCGGCCGCGAGCACCAACGCCAGCAAGGCCAACTCCTCAGCCACTACCACTACGACGACCAGGGCCGCCTGCACGCCCACGCCATCACCCAGCAGGAACAACGCCACCAGCGCCGCCAATACGACTACGACAAACGCGGCAACCTGACCCGCATCCTCGACACCCGCAAAGGCCAGCACGACTACCACTACGACCCACTCGACCGCCTGACCCGCGCCAACCACGAGCAAGACCTGCAGGAACGCTTCGTCCACGACCCGGCGGGCAACCTGCTGATGCAAGACCGCGTCGGCCCTAGCATCGTCAAAGGCAATCGCCTGTTAATGCAAGGCGACCGTCATTACGACTACGACGCCTTCGGCAACCTCCTGCGCGAACGCCGGGGTCGGGCTCAGCAACTGGTCACTGAATACCGCTACGACAGCCAGCACCGACTGATCAGCGTTACCCAGCCGGACGGTACCGAGGCCGCATATCGCTACGACCCGTTTGGACGGCGTATCGCCAAAACCTTAAAAGGCCAGACCACCGAATTTTTCTGGCAAGGCGACAAGCTGATCGCCGAACACAGCGCCGATCACCACCAGAGCTACCTCTACGAACCCAACAGCTTCCGCCCGTTAGCGCTGCTCAAAGGCTACGGCCCGGAAGACGTAAAACCCTTCCACTACCAACTCGACCACCTCGGCACCCCACAGGAACTCGCCGCATCCGACGGCGAAATCGTCTGGTCCGCGCACTACCGCGCCTACGGCCAAATCGCCAAGCTGGACGTCAACACCATCACCAACCCGCTGCGCTTCCAGGGCCAATACTTCGACCCGGAAAGCGGGCTGCACTACAACCGCCATCGCTACTACAATCCGGACATTGGCCGCTATCTGACGCCCGACCCGGTGAAGCTGGCGGGTGGGCTGAACGGATACCAGTACGTGCCCAACCCGACGGGATGGGTGGATCCGTTAGGCTTAAGTACCTGCCCGGGTGCGAACGGTTGTAAACCGGATATCGAGGTTGGAGATCCGACCGAAAACGCCACGGTCAATGAAGGTCAGCCTGCTGCACCTCGTCTGACACAGGCCGAACGACGCGCACGAATTGATGAGCTTGGGGAAGCGAACGCTTACCGCCGCCTTTATGAACTTGAACAAGCAACGCCGGGAGCGCATTTTCTAGAAAAACACGGGGCGCAGACGACTCTAGCTTCTCAGCTGGAGCGGGTAATGACTGCTAAAAATCCGACTACGGGCGTAATTGAAACCTATGCCAAAGGTAAAAAAATCGGAACTCCTCACATACCAAGTGCCGCCACACGATTTAGTAGTCACAGAGATCAATTAAACGCAATCAACAGAGCTATGGCAATCTTCAAATTGAAAAGTAAAGCTGGTGCAATGCCTCCTATTGACATGGGAAAAGTAATCGGCGAAGGGTATAAAAAAGACAGTTTAGAATATGGAAAACAAACCAAGGCGATAGTAGTCATCGACAAAAACGGCAACCCAATCACTGCATTCACGGAGTTCTAAAAATGAAAAACCCACCAAACCTTCATATAATTAGAGGTTTACTTTTCACATACAACATTGAAAACACAAGAGACTCAGAGCGAGAGGAACTTATCGTTTCAAAAAACATAAATGACGCAAAGGAGCTGTCAAAACTTTTCGATGCTCTGACGAAGCCAGAATTTATTTCCTATACAAAAGAAGACCAAGATTGGTTTATTAGCACACTAAGACATTACTTAGACATAAACGACACTTTCGACTCAGTTTTTTATCTATTCGATACCTACTTTGATGATGAAATCTCTGACCAACGCCACTTTATGAAAGTCTTACTTGAGTGCTTGATCAGGTATCAAACGCAATCCGTAGACCAACACCAAACATACTGACCTCCGCAAAAAAAGCCAAAAGCATTCACAATGAAAATAGCTTTCCAATTAGAAGTAACTAAACACAAGACCTCAACCTCACTACGCGAACGAATGGATGACGCGGATGTTCAGTTTGATTTCCTTGTATTTAAAACCACCACAAATATTCCAATCGACGAGGGCGTACATCGTCAGGCCATACTAGGAATGGGGTACTACCTCACTGCTTATCTTGAGAATTGGGACTACGGCCAAAAAGGAGAGTACCTACCAAAAGAGTACAACCCTCAGGGTGTAAGAGATTGGGATGTGGAAAGAGCTTTAGCGACACCTCTGACTATCGACCAAGTAGAAAATTTGGTAATGACAGAGGAGAATAAATATGGCCGCCTAAACCTCTACGGTGCGTTCTGCAACCCGCCCTATGGAACGAATTTCAAAGGTGGTAATTCTGAAGCTCAAGGCCTTTTTTCTGAATGGCTGGAAGTTTTAGGCCTAGAGCCTCAAGACGATGTTATTGTAATTAACTGGGTCGACGGCTACGAATTGCAATGGTTTAGTAATCAAGATGCAACCCCTGGCTGGCAGCCTTGGTCCGACTTTTTCGACAATGGGCTTGAGTGGTGGGGCATTTGGTGCCTCAGCATCTGGAACCCACGTAAGCAAACGTTGAGTGTTCTCGTCGCCAGCACGACCGATTAAATCAAGACTCCTCCCAGCCCACTCACCCCACCTGCTGCAACCGCCCAGCCCGAAAATCCTTCGGCGACACTTCAAACTGCTTCTTGAACGACCGACTAAAGTGCGCCGAATCCGTAAATCCCCACTTATACGCAATCGACGTAATCGACTCACTGCGCAAGAACGGGTTGGTCAGATCATCCGCACTACGCTTCAACCGCGCCCGCTGGATATACCGGCACACACTGTCATCCTGCTCTTCAAACAACCGATACAAATGCCGCACCGAGATGTTCAACCGACTCGCCAACCCCACCGGGCTCAATCCTGGCTGGGTCAACGATTCATCAATCACCTTCTGCACATAGCTGCGCAAATTGCTGCCCTGCAACCCGCCACAATCGTCCCGCTCATCATCTTCTTGCTCAAACGCCGACCCCAGCAGCGAGACAAACGCCGACTGCAACGCCTGCCCCTCGCCGACCGCGCCTTCGCCGTTCAACGCGTCTTTGCACAGTTGGTCCATCAGCACATGCAACATGCGCCCGCAGGCTTTGCTTGAGGAGATTTTGCCGAAGGTCTTGGGCTGGTTGCCGAACTGTTTGCACACCTCTGCACGGGACAAGGACAGGGACGCATGTTCGATCAGCCCGAACGGGGTGATGTCGATGGAGCCCACCGAGTCCATCAATAATAATTCGCCGGGGGCGAGTTGCACGCTCTGGCCATTTTGGGTGATCTGGCAGTAGCCGCTGCGCTGGCTGACCAGGAAACAGTTCTGGTCGTCATCGTGGTCGGCGCGGGCTTTGGGGCGTTTGATCAGGCCGGCGTTGGTGCGCAGGTTGGCCAGGGGCAAGCCGCCGCGGGAAAAGGTGCTGATGCTGCCGATGAACAGCGAGCGGTTGAAGGCCAGTTCTGTGTCGAAGTGACCGCAAACCGCGCGCAGATCCCGGGTCCAGAGGTCCAGCCCGTCTTGCCCAATCTGTTGCATGCTCATGGTTGTTTCCACCTTGGCTTTTTGTTTTTGTCGGGCAATAGTTAACATGTTATCTATATGCGCGCAACAAGTACGTGTCTGCCAAGGTGTTTGCACTATTGATGCCAAATCCTGCGGTCAGTGGGCCTGTAATGCGTGCTGGAAACCGCTGAAGGCGTCCAGCAGCCAGGCACGTTGAATGCTGCTCAGGGCGATATAGCGCCGGAACGCCGGCATGCGGTTGACCACCTCGCTGCCGCCCATATGCTCAAGCCGCACGCACCACTGGTGATCCACCAGGTCGATGCGCAGGCGCTTGAAGTCCAGCGGCATCAAGGCGCGATACAACGCACTGCCCTCCTGCAACTCGGTTTGCAGAACGCCTAAAACTTCCTTGTTTCCCGAGCGCTGCCGACAGCGGATTCCAGTGCGTCGAACGGCCCCGGTGTGGTGCAGTTCGAAGCTCGCCGTGCCCTGCTGCGAAGCAGGAATGCGCAATACGAATTCGGTCATGACCAGGTGCATCAATAGTTGCGATTCGGTGCGCTCGACGATCTCCAGTTGCAACCCGAGTTCGTCCAGGGCAACCCGGGCCTTCGTCGGGCCGCACACCTCATAACCGGCGAGGCCAAGGTTGCGCCGCAGATGTTCCAGGGTCACCCCCGGCCGATAACCCGACGGAGCGCGCCGGGCGCTGAACAGCTCAGACAGTTTTTGCAGCATGGCTGATATACCCGTTGTGCGGCTGACCCGATTCATGGGCGAACTCCTTGGCCAACACCTCTTCCACCGAGGCGGGCTTGAATGGATTGACCTTCTGCACGACCAGGGTCCAGAACAGCGCGTACGCCGCCGTGCAACCGAGCATCACGCCGAAGGGAATGTAGATGTCAGCAGGGTTCATCCCGGGCGGCGTGATAAACCACATGCCCAGCAGGATGCCGATGCTCGACAGAATCTGCGGCAGCGGAAAGAACGGCGAACGGTAGGCACGAGGCAGATCAGGCCGGCGAACCCGCAGAATCACCACCGACAACGTCACCAGCAGATAAGCAAAACTCCAGGCACACACGGCGGCCAATACCAGGTGCATGATGTTGTCGGTGTTGCCCCCCAGGTACAGCGCGTGCAGGCACGGAATCAGCATCGCCACCAGGATGCACAGCAGCGGTGTCTTGAAGCGCGGGTGCAGGTAGGTGAAGACCTTGGGCAACGCGCCGTCGACCGCCATGCCGTACAGGATCCGCGGTACACCGGCCATCAGGGTGTTGATGGTCGCAGCACCGGCAAACAGAAAGCCGATGCCCAACCACATCGGGCCGATGCTGCCCATCACCTGCTCGGCGAATTTCGGGATCGCCATCGGCGTATCCAGCAGGTGCACCCCGCCCGCCGCGTCGATCAATACGTTCTCCACCTGGCGCTTCATTGCCGCGCCGTAGATGAACATGCAGGTGGCCACCCCCAGCAACCCCAGCACCATGGCCTTGGGCATCACCTTGGCCGAGTTGCGCAGGTCCGGCGCCAGCGGCGTGACGAACTCGCAGCCGACAAACATGAACATCGCCATGCCCACCAGCGACAGGATGGTGATCAGGTCGGTGCCCACCAGGGATTCACCGAACCAGCCGTCCAACTGCACCGCCGGAGCCGCGATCAGGCCCAGCACGCCAAACACCATCAGGGTGGTCCACATGCCAAAGGTGAGGATGATCTCGGCGCGGCCGAACGCGCTGACACCAAACGCATTCAGCACCCCGAACACAATCACGAAACCCACCCCCAGCAACCATGAGCCGCCGGCAGATTCCGCCAGGGTGTTGAGGTGCTCAAAGTTCACCAGCGCCATCACCCCGGACAGGATCGTCTCAGCGGTGCCGGCAAACACATGCACGATCAAGTACGCCGACAAGGTGCCGGTGATCGCAAAGAACCGGCCCATGCCGCAGTTGATGTAGTCGTAGACCGAGCCGGTGGTGGGCAGGATCGAGGCGGCCTCGGCGAAGGTGGTCGCCTGGGCCAGCATCATCACCACCGCGATCAACATCGCCACCGCAAAGGCGCTGCCGCCGATGCCAAACCCCATGGTTGCGGTGAGGATCACCGGGCTGGCCATGATCAGGCCAATGGTGCTCGCCAGCGCCGTGGGAAAGCCCACCGTGCCGCGTTTCAAGTGTTCGGTGAGCCGGTCGTTGATCGACATGGTGCAGATCCTCAAGAAGCGGATTTTTAGAAGTATTGGCACTCTGCGCCCCGCCCTGGCTGATCGTCTTGCTCCTGGCTGCCGCCGGTTTTGTTGCTGCCTGCCACTGTCCCGCCGCTGGCGGCCAGGGTCAATTACCTGGCACGCAGAGGAAAGACTTGGCCCACCCCCGCTCGCACTAATGCGCCCTCAACTCAACCTGCTGGGGACTATAACAATGGAGCACACACAAAAAACCCGTCGGCTGTACAGGGCCGTGAGCCTGGGCATTGCGCTGATGATCATCGAGTCATCGGCCCGGGCGTTCGAGCTGTACGCCGATGACGACACCAAGGTCACCGGCAACTTCCTCGCGGTGTACGGGATGTTCAACAGCCGCAAAAACTATGACGGCACCACCGGCGGTTCCACCTGGCGTGAGGGCTTCATCAAGTATGGCTTGAGCGTTGACCAGCGCTTCGGCGCCCTGGGCAGCGTGTATGGCACGGCTAACCTGGTCAGCTCCGGCACCTGGGGTGATGGCGATGCGTCCGGCGTGACCACCGGCAGCGAGCGCACCACCAAGTTCGACGAAGCCTTCGCTGGTTGGCGCTCGGGGGAGCTGTTTCCGGCGCTGGGCAAGGATGGTGTGGACCTGTCGTTCGGCCGCCAGATCATCATGCTCGGCGACGGTTTCATCATCAATGACGACGGCCCGAACCTGGGCAAGGGCGTGGACGACGGCAAGTTCAACCGGGGCGGCGCCTACTACATCGCCGCGCGCCATGCCTTCGATCAAACCGCCGTGTTACGCCTGGGGGGCAAGGACGGCGTGCATGGCAGCGTGATGTGGATCAAGTCCGACAACCGCGCCCAGGCCAACACCGAAATGGCCGCCGGCACCCTGGACTACACCGCCGCACCCGGCACCGTGGGGTTGACCTATATCCATGGCATCAGCGTCGACGACCGTTACGCCAATGACCTGCAAAAACAGCGCGCCGGGATGAACCTCTACAGCCTGCGGGGTGCCGGCAATGCAGGGATCGAGAACGCACACTTTTCCTTTGAGTACGCCTGGCAGGACAAGGACGCCGGCCCGGAAAAGGCCTGGTACACCGAGGGCGGCTATACCTTCGCCGCGCTGCCATGGTCGCCGGACCTGACCTACCGCTACAGCCGCTATTCAAAAAACTGGGATGCGATGTTCGCGGGTTTCAACCGTGGCTACGGCACTTGGGTGCAGGGCGAAGTGGCCGGCAATTATTCGGGGCCGTTCAATACCAATACTGAGGTGCAGCACGTGGCGTTGAAGGTCAAGCCGCTGGACAGCGTGACCGTCGGCGCGCTGTTCTTCGATTACAAGACGTTGAGCAAGGGCGGCATGCTCAACCTCGATGGGCGCGAACTGGACCTGTACGCGGAGTGGGCGGTGAACGAACACCTGATCGTCACGCCGCTGCTGGGGCTGTACAAGCCCAACAAGGATGAGAGCAACGGCGGCAACCAGGTGGGTGGCAACGGCACCAATGTCTATAGCCAAGTCACGGTGGCCGTGCCGTTCTAACACAGATGCAATGAGCTACCGAGATCACATGTGGGAGCGGGCTTGCTCGCGAAAGCGGTGGGTCGGTCACCAGATGTATTGGCTGACACTCAGCATTCGCGAGCAAGCCCGCTCCCACATTAAATTTGCATCAGCCCTCGATAGAGGCGTTCGCCCTACGGCTGCCGCTCCTCGATCCGCGCATACGCCCCTTGGTGATAGAGCAGCGGCGAACGCCCAAAATCATCAAACGCCACCACCTTGCCGATCATGATCCAGTGATCGCCACCGTCCACCTGCTGGTATTTCTCGCAGTGAAACCGCGCCGAGCAATCGGCGAAGACCGGCGAGCCGCCTTCGCCCGATTCGAATTCGATTTCGGCGAAGCGATCGTCCTTGGGCCGGGCAAAATTGTTCGACAGGTGGATCTGGTCGGCCGCCAGCACGTTGACCGCAAAATGGCTGGCCTGCTCGAACACCTCATGGCTGTTGGAACGCTTGTCGATGCTCCACAGCACCAGCGGCGGGTCCAGGGAGACCGAGTTGAAGCTGTTGGCGGTGACACCCACTTTGCGCCCGCTGGCATCAGCGGCGGTGACCACCGTGACACCGGTGGCAAAGTTGCCCAGGGCCCGGCGAAAGGCCCGTGGATCGAAGATCGTAGCGCTGTGCTCAGACATACAAGACTCCCGGATTACTTATTATCGAGCTGCTCCCTGTAGGAGCGAGCTTGCTCGCGAAGGTCGTTAACGATGACGTGGGTTGCCTGGAGGGGCGCGGCGCTCTCGGTTTTTTCGCGAGCAAGCTCGCTCCTGCGGAGGGGCCGCCACGAGGCTTCAAATCATGCTCGGATCAGGCTCAAGCCCCATCAGCTCACGCCCCAGAATCTGCGCGCACACGTCGTAATCGGTGTACGCATGGGCGCCGGTCATATGGGAATCGCGGAACAACCGCTGCATTTCGTTGTGCTCGAACCACGCGTTGCCACCGGCGGCCTCGAACAAACGGTCCACCGCCTGGATGCACATCTTGGTGGCGTACGCTTGGTTGGTACGCCAGAACGCCAGGGTCTCGCGGCTCGGGTAACGGTGCTGTTCGCTGTGTTCGGCGTGTTCCTGCCAGGTCTTTTCCAGGAACGCCCGGGCGGCGGCCACCTGGTGCGTCGACTCGGCCAGGCGCATCAACGCCGGAGTCGCGGCACCCACCGCCGCGCCGGTGTAGGCACGTACGCGGGTCTTGGTTTTCTCGCGGAACACCTCAAGCATGCGCTCGGCCACGCCCAGGCTGACGGTGGAGAAACCGCTGGCGAAATACGGCCGGTACGGCGAGTAGAAAATCTTGCTGTCGGGGTACAAACCGAAGCCGGCGGACTTGCCTTCCATCATGTCCTTGGCTTTCTGGATGCGGTGTTCGGGCACCCGCACGTTGTCGATGATCAGGGTCTTGGTGCCGCTGCCCTTCATGCCGGCGGCGAACCAGTCATCACGAATCTGATAGTCGCTGCGCGGCAGCACCGCAAAGCAGTAATCCTGGGTGCCTTCGGCGTTTTTGCGGCGGAAACCGACAATCGCCCACTGGGCGTGATCGCAACCGCTGCTCCAGCCCATTTCACCGCTGAACAGCACGCCACCTTCAACTTCTTCAGTGCGGCCAAACGGCGCGATGCTGCTACTGGCCGTGGCGTTCGGGTTATCGCCCCAGACTTCCTGCTGCAGCTTGGCGGAAAACAGCGCCAGTTGATGGCTGTGGGTGCACAACAGGCTCATGGCCCAGGCGGTGCTGGCACAGGCGCCGGCGAGCAAGGCGATGCAGTCGGCAAACTGCGGCAGGGAGATTTCCATGCCGCCAAAGGGTTTGGGTTGAAAGGCACGGTGCATGCCGATGCTCTTGAGCAGCGCAATGTTCTCGTCGGGAACCTTGCGCTCCTGCTCGGCCTGGAAGGCATTGGCAGCGATGATCGGCAGAATCGCCTTGAGGTCTTCGAGGAGCGGGTTTGGCTTTTTCATGGACGGCCCTGCTTATTATTGGATGTCCGGCTGGCGTTCCAAATCAACGAACGACGCTGGATGTGGGGCCAGTATGGAGCCGGCGATCACACCGGAAAATGCACCTTCCACAGCCAAGATTGCACTTTCCACAGGCCTGGCAGCCACAGACATATCGCCCGGCAGGCACAGACAAGCCTGGCCTAGCGGCGCTGGTTAACCTCGGGCTTTTGCGAGCAGGAAATTCCCATGAGCGATATTGCGCTGCTGCCTGAAGTCCAAGCCTTCCTCCGTCGAAACCATGCCTTGTTTATCGACGGCGGCTACATCCAAAGCCACTCCAGCCAGACCCTGGAGGTGATCAACCCGGCCACCGGCGAAGTGATCGCCCGCGTCGCCGATGCCGACCTTGCCGATATTGACGCGGCCGTGGAATCAGCCCGACGTGGCTTCCGGCAGTGGTCCCAGGTCGCGCCAGCCATTCGCGGCAATGTGCTGCTGAAACTCGCCGACCTGCTGGAGCAACACCGCGAAGAACTGGCACAGATCGAAACCTGCCAGTCGGGCAAGATCATCCAGATTTCCCGGGCCTTTGAGGTCGACCAGGCCGCGCATTTCCTGCGTTACTACGCCGGTTGGGCCACCAAGATCAGCGGCCAGACCATCACCCCGTCACTGCCCTCCTTCGCCGGCGAACGCTACACCGCCTTCACCCTGCGGGAACCGGTGGGCGTGGTGGTGGGCATCGTGCCGTGGAATTTCTCGACCATGATCGCCATCTGGAAACTCGCCTCGGCGCTGGTGACCGGTTGCAGCATCATCATCAAGCCCAGCGAGTTCACCCCGCTGACCATCCTGCGCATCGCCGAACTCGCCATCGACGTCGGCCTGCCGGCGGGCGTACTGAACGTATTGACCGGTGGCGGCCTTGTGGGCAAAGGCCTGGTGGAGCATCCGGACACCGACAAGGTTTCGTTCACCGGCTCGGTGCCCACCGGCATTGCGGTGGGCCGCAGTGCCATGGGCGCGGGGTTGACCCGGGCGACCCTGGAACTGGGCGGTAAAAACTCGGCCGGGTTTTTGCGGGATGTGGACCTCGACAAGGCGGTCAACGGCATCATCGAAGCCGGGTTCCTGCACTCCGGGCAAATCTGCGCTGCCGCCGAACGCTTCTTCGCCCATCGCTCGCAGATCGAGCCGATCATGGACAAGCTGGCGCAGCGCCTGGGCCAGTTGAACATCGGTTCGCCGCTGGATGAGCGCACAGAGTTCGGCCCGGTGACTAACCGTCAGCACCAACAGAAACTCGAAGGGTTTTTCGCCACGGCGCGGGCCGAGAACAATACGATTGTCCATGGCGGCAAGCTGATCGACGGGCCCGGTTGCTACGTGGAGCCGACGGTGATTCTCGCCAACACGATCAACGACACCCTGCTCAACGAAGAAACTTTCGGCCCGATCGCCACGTTTTTTCCCTACGACACTGAGGAAGAACTGCTGGAGTTGATGAACAACACGCCTTACGGCCTGAGCGCCAGCCTCTGGACCAACGATTTGAGCAAGGCCCTGCGCATGCTGCCGGCGATCAACGCGGGGACGGTGTGGGTGAACATGCACACGATGCTCGACCCGGCGGTGCCGTTCGGCGGCAACAAGTCTTCGGGGGTGGGGCGGGAGTTTGGCGGGGCTTTTATCGAGGACTACACCGAGCTCAAGTCGGTGATGATTCGCTACTGACCGGCATGCGGGGTGCCTGTCGGGGCTTTGCCGCTGGGGGAGGATGCTAGGTGGGGACATATCCGTTATTTGGGTGATGGCTTGTATGGGTTCCGCTCTTACAGCGGCTCACTTTTGAAAAGCGCAAAAGTAAGCAAAACGCTCTTGCCCCACCACTCGGCACCTCGCTTGGGCTCGGTGTGCCCGCACTCCGGCAGCACGAAGCGGGCCGCCGCGACGGGGCGTCCCTGCCCCGTCGCGGCTAAACCGGCGTCCTGCCGGTTTACCCGCTCCGTACTGCCTACGTTCGGCCAGCGTGGTTTAACGGGGCGCCTAAGATCAAGATCAAAAGCAGATCAAGGGCACAGCGGCCTACAGGCCGGCTTGAGTGTGGTGAAGCAACAGCAACAGCAACAGCGAAATCAGAAGCTAAAGCGGGCACGGTCCAAATGTGGGAGCGGGCTTGCTCGCGAAGGTCGTTAACGATGACGCTGGCATTCTGGATGAACGCGGCGGTCTCAGGTTTTTCGCGAGCAAGCCCGCTCCCACAGAAAAGCAGCTCTGCTTTCGCTCTGGATCTTGCCTCTGCTTCTAACACTCAAGCCGGCCGGTAGGCCGCTGTGCTCTTGCTTTTGATCTGCTTGTGATCTTGATCTGCAGGCCCCGTCAACCACGATGGCCGCAAGTAGGCACGGTGGAGCGGGTAAATCGGCAGGGAAGCCGATTTAGCCGCGCCGGGCCATGGATGGCCCGTCGCGGCGGCCCGCGGAACCGGGCCGGAGTGCGGGCATGCCGAGCCTAGGCGAGGCACCGAGTGGTGGGGCAAAGACCTTTTGGTTACTTTTGGCTGGGCCGGCATTCCGGACGTTTGCCAAAAGTGACCCGCTGTAAGAGCGGAACCCTAAGTGGCCGTTACCTAAATAACGGATATGTACTCAGCCCACGCCCGAAGGCTGCCTTCCACATCGGCAATGGCCAGGTACACAGTGCCGCTTCGGCCCGACGGTCTTACCCAGCCGTCGATCAGGAACGTGGGCAACAACGTTCAGATCCCCCTCTAAATACCTGTACAAATTTATTATTTTGTACAAGTATCAGCTATCGAGGCTTCATCTGTATCAAGCCCTCTCAGGGAGAACCGCAATGACCCGTCTATTGGTTTCGCTGGCCCTTGTGCTCAGCCTGAGCAGTTGTGGCAGCGTCGATGTAAAACACTATGCCGACCAGCAACCCCAACTGGACCTGGTGCGTTTCTTCAGCAAACCAGTCAAGGCCTGGGGAATATTCGAAAAGCGCTCAGGTGAAGTCGCCAAGCGTTTCGAAGTGAATATCGCCAGCCACCGCGAAGGCGAGAACCTGATTCTCGACGAACGCTTTCTCTACAGCGACGGCACTCGCCAACGGCGCGTCTGGACCCTGACCCCCGACGGCCCGAACCACTGGCGCGGCCGCGCCGACGACGTGGTCGGTGAAGCCAAGGGCGAAGTGGCCGGCAACGCACTGCGCTGGCGCTACATCCTGAGCCTGCCGGTGGACGGCTCCGTCTACGAAGTGAGCCTCGACGACTGGATGTACCTGATGGACGAAGACACGCTGATCAATCGCTCCAGCATGTCCAAGCTGGGCGTCGAAGTGGGCCAGGTGACGCTGTTCTTCCGTCGCCAGTCTTCGCAACCCTGACCGGCAAGGAGCGAATCATGAACCTGCAAACCCTGACCCAACTGGCCATCCAAGGCGATGTACGTGAAATGGAACTGCTCTCCCTGGAGGGCGGTTTCTATCTGGCGCGCGTCCGGCTGGACCACGGCCAGTTCACGTTGCTGGACGCCGCGGCAAAGCCCCTGCACTTTCGCTCCGTCAACCACCTGCGTGACGTATTGCAATCAGTCCCTGCATTCCCCTGCACCCTGGTGCATCAGTGCGTACATGATGAAATGTGCGGCCGGCGTGAAGGGCCCATTGAGGCACTGCGAACGCCATTTTCCCTGGAAGCGCCCTGGTGACCAAGGCCGTTAGAAACCTGCGCCTGGTGCTGGGCGATCAGTTGTCGTTTGACCTGGCCTCACTGGCCGGGCTGGACAGCCAGCACGACGCCGTCTTGATGGTCGAGGTCATGGAGGAAGCCAGCCATGTACCCCACCATCCGCAAAAAATCGTCCTGATCTTCAGCGCCATGCGCCACTTTGCCGAAGCGTTGCAGCAACGCGGTATTCGGGTGCAGTACGTCGCCCTTGATGACCCGCAAAACACCGGCTCGGTACCGGGTGAGTTGAAGCGCTGGCAGTCGCTGATGCAGCCAAGGGAACTGCATCTGACCGAATGCGGCGACTGGCGCCTGGAGCAATCCCTGAAAGACTGCGGTTTGCCGATCCAGTGGCATGCCGACAACCGATTTCTGTGCAGCCGTGACGGGTTCGCCGCTTGGGCCAGCGGCAAAAAACAACTGCGCATGGAGTTCTTCTACCGGGAGATGCGCCGCAAGAGCGGACTATTGCTCAACGGTGACGGCACGCCGGTCGGCGGCGCCTGGAACTTTGATGCAGACAACCGCAAGGCGCTGCCCAAGGGCACCAAAGCGCCCTACCCGGCGCGCTTCAGTTCAGACTCCATCACCCAGGACGTGCTGGCGCTGGTGGGTCAACACTTCAGCAGCCACTACGGCGAACTGGACACCTTCGATTACCCGGTAACCCACGCCGACGCTCAGGCGTTGTGGGGTTACTTTCTGGATTACGGCCTGGCCGGGTTCGGCGACTACCAGGACGCCATGGCCAGCGACGAGCCCTTCCTGTTTCATGCCCGCATCAGCGCGGCGCTGAACATCGGCCTGCTGGACCTGCGCCAACTGTGCAGCGACGTGGAGGCAGCCTATTGGTCGGGCAGCATCGGGCTGAATGCCGCCGAAGGGTTTATCCGCCAACTGATTGGCTGGCGTGAATACGTACGCGGCGTGTACTGGCTGAAGATGCCGGACTACGCCGCTGGCAATTCATTCGGCAACACCCGCCCGCTGCCGGAGTTCTACTGGACGGGCGAGACGCAAATGAACTGCATGCGCCAGGCGATCGGCCAAAGCCTGAAACATGCCTACGCCCATCACATCCAGCGGCTGATGGTCACCGGCAACTTCGCCCTGCTGGCCGGCATCGTGCCCAGCCAGATATGCGAGTGGTACCTGGCGATCTACATGGACGCTTTCGACTGGGTCGAGCTGCCCAACACCCTGGGCATGGTCATGCATGCCGACGGTGGCTACCTGGGTTCCAAACCTTATTGCGCCAGCGGCCAATATATAAAGCGCATGTCGGACTACTGCCGCGACTGTGCCTACAAAGTCACCGAAAGTACCGCTGACAATGCCTGCCCGTTCAATGCGCTTTACTGGCACTTTCTGATGCGCCACGGCGACCTGCTGCGGGGCAATCAGCGCATGGCCATGCTCTACAAGAATCTCGACCGGATGCCTGAATCCAAGCAGGACGCGCTGTGGAACCGGGGCCAGAGGCTGCTGGCGAAGCTGGATGCGGGCGAGTCACTTTGAGCGGGCGACTTGATGTTTGCCGGCACGCTGACCGAGCAGCATCAATCCACCTCCGATCAGCAGCAAGCCCGCCGCGATAACGATGTAGCGGCCGTACACATCCACGCCTTGCACGAGGTTGAGCGTCTGGGAACACACCAGGGTGCCGGTCAGCGAAGCAATGGCCAGCACCGGCGTCACGGTCGCGGAGACTCGGCCCATATAGCCTGCCGGCACGGCCTCTTGCAGCATCGGCCCCTGCACCATGGCAAACACCGAAAAGCACAGCCCGCAGCAGAACATCAGCACCCAGGCCAGGTAAAACGGCGGATGCAACGCATAGCCCAGGTAGCTCAACCCCAGGCACAACAGCGCCACGGTGAACGCGCGTCGAATGCTCAAGGCCTTCAACAGCGGCCGAACGAGAAAGGCCGCCACCAGCCCGCCGACCGGGAACGCGGCGAGCACCAGGCCATATTCACGCGGGCTCAGGCCCAGGGTCTTGAAGGCATACAACGACAAAACGACGCTATTGATGCCCAGGGAAACCCCGTACAACGCCACGCCGGTCAGCAGGGTGCGAATTGCCGGATGCCCCCAGGAAAACCGCAGCCCGTCGAACAATCCGCGCCAAAATGAACTGCGCTCTACCGGCAACGCTGTACCCAGCCCTCGGGTGGCCAGGATACATAGCGCTGAACAGCTGAACGCCAGCACATTGATCAGCAACGCCCAGATCGGCCCCACCCATACAAACAGCGCCGGGCCCACGGAAGCGGAAAGTACCGAAATGCCCGTGAGGGAAAACATCGTCTTGGCCGACGCTTCCACCCGCCGCTCAGCGGGAATGATCACGTGCATGACCGCCTGCCGGGCCGGGTTGAAGAACTGCGCGGCGCTGCTGTTCATCACCAGCAACAGCAGCACGCCGGCGAACACTTGCATCTGATCGAGGCCGGACAGCGAATAGATCAGGATAAAGATCAGGAAGTTGATCACCCGGATAGCGTCTGCGCTGATCATCACGTAGAGCGGGGTCAGGCGGTCGACCCAGGCACCCGCCAATGGCGCCACCAGCACCCGCGGGATCGCCGAGGCCGCCACCGCCAGGCCCACGGCGCTGGGTAGAAAGGCGCTGTCGCGGAACAGATCGGTCACCAGCCAGACGATGATCGTGCTCTCCAGCACGAACTCGCCGAAGGACGAGAGCGCCTGGCCCAGCCATAAAAGTGAAAAATTGCGGCTGATGAAAAAACCGGCAAACCGGCTTTGCCCTTGATTCGTCCTGAACACCATCCCTTCCCTGTGCGAAACGCTGTGAAATTTTCCGGCCGCTGCGAATTGTTGTGAAACCGGCGATAAATGGCCAATTGCCCATGCTAACGTCGGCTTCGATGTCATCCAATTCATTGAGGGAGCAGCGCCGATGTCTACTACCGTAACACCCGCCGGTGGCGGACCGACCACTCAAAAAGCCTCGACGTCGGTATTTGACGACAAGTTGAATATTTCCAAGTCGAGCAAGGTGATCGCCGATTACATGCGCCAGTCGGGCAAGTCGGCAATTACCAAGCAAGAGCTTTCACAGTTGGCCAGCAATGCTTCGGGCAAGGTCCCCGCCGATGTGAGCGCTGCGGCCCAGTACATGGAACGCCATCCCGACGTGTTCACCGCGATCGAAACCCATGACGTGGCGGGTGCCGATAACCTGTCCGGGGTGTGGAACTTCGACTGGGCAGCCAATGGTGGGCTGAACGGCACGGCAACCGATGCGATCGCCAAGATGCAAGACACCTTTGACTTTGCAATCGCCAAGTCGGCGCTGATCACCGAGATCAGCACCGGCAAAAAGGCCGAGCTGGATTCGACCAAGCAGCGGCCGCAGAACTAAATCTCCAGCCACTACAAAATCCAGTGTGGGAGCTGGCTTGCCTGCGATGCAGGCACCTCGGTACGTCAGGTACACCGAGGTGATGCCATCGCAGCCTCGCTAAAGCTCGACAGCTCCCACACTGGATTTGCTTTGCTTTTCAGGTCGTTGTGCTGCGGTCAGAAGTGAAACGCAACCCCCGTGGTCACGTTGAACGCATCCCCCACATAGAAGTTGGCCGAGTCCTGGCCCTTGGCGTCGTACGCGGTGTTGGTGGCCGTGGCGTAGCGTTTGTTGGTCAGGTTGCGCGCGTCGACGAACACCTCCCACTTCTTGCTCGGGGCCTCGTAGCCCACCTTGGCGCCCCACAACGTATAGGACGGCGCACTCAGGGAGTTGGCAAAATCGACGTAATAGCTGGACGCCGCCCTGGCGTTGAGCTGCGCGTAGAAACCGCTGCCCTGGCGATACTCCAGCTCCGCCTGGTAGACCTGACGCGGCAAGCCCGGCAACTGGTTGTCGCCGAACACCCCATCATTGCGGTAGTGGAAGTCGTTGAAGGTGTAGGCCTGGCGCAAGGTCACGGTGTCGCCATTGCCGCCGTCCCACAGTTGCGCATTCAAGCCGGCTTCGATGCCCTGGTGAATGGTTGCGCTGCCGTTGGAGGTGGCCACCAACTGGTCCTGGGTGGCGGTTGCCTGGCGCACCACCACCGACAACAGTTCTTTCTGCACCCACGACCGGTAGACCGTCAGGCTGCCGTCGAAAATGCCGTGGCCGCCGCGAATACCAAACTCCACGGTGTTGGCTTTTTGCGGGCGCACATCGCGGATGTAGGGTGTGCCGGTGCTGCCCAGCTGCCAAGTGACCGGCGGATCTACGGAGCGGCTGACGTTGCCGAACACTTCGAATTCCGGAGTCAGCTGGTAGCGCAGGCCGATGCGCGGGGCGACGTCGGTCTCGTCGTATTCGACGCCACTGGGGAACGCGCTGGTATTGGTGCCGGTGGTGTATTCGATCTGCGCCTTGCGCTTGATATCAATCAGCGACAGCCCGGTGGACAGCCACGTACGGTCGTTCAGTTGCAGTTCGTTGCCAAGAGAAAACACCGTGTCCCGGGAGCCGGTGTAGTTGGTTTTCTGCTGGGTGATGCCGGTGGCCTTGCTGTGGGATTTCACATCGGCCAGGTACGCCAGCGTATTGCTGAAGGTCACGCTGCTGTCGCTGCGCAGGCCGAAGAAGGTGTCGGCGGTGCGCAGGTAGCGCAGGGTCAGGTTGACGTCCTGGGAGCGCCATTCCTGGGGGGTTGGCGAGTAACGCCAGCCGTTGTCCAGCGGGTAGTCGTTGTAGCCCAGGCCGACTTCGAGCTTGGCATTGTCGTCGAAGGTGTAGGTGGTGGTGCTGCCCAGCAGGGTCGAGCCGTCCTTCTTGCGCCCGATGGGCACGAGGTTGCTCGTAGGGTCGTGCTTGAGCTGGTATTTGGTCAGGGTGTTGCCCTGGCTCAGGGTTTCTTCCTTGTAGCGAATGTAGAAGCGCGTCTCCAGTTGCGGGCTGAACACGTGGCCGAAGTTGGCGACGATCCCCTGCCCTTTGTTCGGCGTGTTGTCCTGATAACCATCCCGCTCGTTGTGCTGGATGCTGACGTAGTAGTCGTTGTCCCCCTCTACACCACCGGTGCTCAGTTGCTGCTTGCGGTAGCCGAAGCTGCCGGCTTCGAAGCGGGCGTAATTGCCCGGATCGGTGCGGCCGGTCTTGCTCACGAAGTTGATCGCGCCGCCCAATGACAAGGCCGAATAACGGAAGGCGTTGGCGCCGTAGAGCACTTCGGTGTGGTCCACGGAGGCCATGTCCAGCATGTCTTCCTGGGTACCGCCCGGGCCGGTCAACGGCAGGCCGTCGTAGAGGAATTTGATCCCCAGCACATAGCCTTGATAGAAGGTGTTGAGGCCCGAGCCACGGATCGAAATCTTGTTGGCGCCCGAGCCGCTGGTGGCTTGGGCGAATACTCCCGGTTGCAACGCCAGCACGTCCTCGGCATTCGCCGCCCGGCCCTGCTCGATCTTGCGGTTGTCGATCACCGCGGTTTTGCCGGGCACCTTGGCCAGCTGCTTTTCGGCTTTTTGCGCTTCGGTAGCCTCGGCGCCGGTGACCACCACCGTGGCCAGGGTCGGGTCGGCCTGGGCCGCAAAGGCCGCGCCGTGTATCAGCATCAACAGCACACCAAGGCTGGACGCGGTGGCCAGTGACTCAAAACGACGAGCGCGTGGTTCAAACAGTTGCCGCATGGATTAAATACTCCTGGGGTCTCTAATTAGTTGGAGCATCTATTTGTATAGTCGCGCTCTGAATCCAACTTTGCAGGGTTCGTGCCACGTCAAAACATCAACAAACCCGGGACCACAACCGTATTTAATCGGCACAGGCGCAACACTTTGCTGGCGAAATGTTCGATTCCCAACAACCGTTAAAAAGACAAATTACTTATATGCTTAACCGATAAAAGCATAACCGGCACCAGGCCACGCGGGCCTTGGCACAACTGTCCGAATCCCAACACCTGCGCAACAAAAGTTGTGCTTTTGATAATAGTCGGCCCAGCCCGTAAACACGGAACCGCAAGTTTCCCGCGTGTTTTTACTTGGTATGGCTCTTGCTCTATCAACAGTTGAATAAACCCACTCAAACACGCTCGACTATTAAGCAACGAGGTATTCACGCGTGACGGTCAACTTACTCTGCACCCGCAGGACGCCGCTGGAGATTGCCCGTGACCTGGCGAGCGAATTCGCCCGCACCGCCGTCGACCGCGATGCCAGCGGCGGCACACCCAAAGCCGAACGCGACAAGCTGCGCAGCAGCGGCCTGTTGTCCCTGAGCATTCCCGGGCAATTCGGCGGGCTGGACGCCAACTGGTCGAAAACCTTCGAAGTGGTGCGCGAATTCGCCCGGGTCGACAGCTCCATCGCCCACGTATTCGGCTTTCATCACCTGATGCTCGCCACCGTCCGGTTGTTCGCCACGCCCGCACAATGGCAAACCTGGTTCAGCCTGACGGCCAGCAACAACTGGTTCTGGGGCAACACCCTGAACCCCCTGGACACCCGCACGGTGGTCAAGCGCCACAGTGGCTGGCGGGAATTTTCGGGGCAGAAGAACTTCTGCTCCGGCGCCAACGACTCGGAGATGCTGATCGCCTCGGCCATCGATGAAACCGCCGGCGGCAAGTTGCTGATCGCGGCGATTCCCAGCGCCCGCAGCGGGATCATCCTGCACAACGACTGGAACAACATGGGCCAGCGCCAGACTGACAGCGGCAGCGTGACCTTCAAGCGCGTGCGTGTGGAGGAATCCGACCTGCTGCTGGACCCGGGGCCGTTGAGCACGCCGTTCGCCTGCCTGCGCCCGCTGATTGCGCAACTGCATTTCGCGAATATCTTCCTCGGCATCGCCGAGGGTGCATTCGAAGAGGCACGCCAATACACCCTCGAAGAAGCCCGCCCGTGGTTCCGCTCCAGCGCCAGCCACACCACCCAGGATCCCTACATCCTCGGCCACTACGGCGATTTCTGGGTGGCCCTGCAAAGTACGCGCCTGTTGGTGGAGCGCGCAGGTGAGGTATTGGACGCGGCATGGGCCAAGGGTTCCGCGCTGACCCGCGAGGAACGCGGCACAGCGGCGATTGCCATCGCCACCGCCAAAGTCGCCGCCAGCCGCAACGGCCTGGAGCTGTGTAGCAAGGTCTTCGAGGTCACCGGCGCACGGGCGACCAACGCCTCGGTGGCCCTCGACAGGCACTGGCGTAACTTGCGCACCCAGAGCCTGCATGACCCGCTGGACTACAAGCTTCATGAACTGGGCGAGTGGGCACTGAACGGTACCCCGCCCATCCCGACGTTTTATTCGTAGAGACTGCCATGCAACTGCTGACCCTACCGCCCTCGCCCGCCCTTGCCACCTCCATCCGCGCCACCGCGCAGGTGTTTGAAGACCCCCGGTCCAAAGCCTTGCTCAAGCATGTGCAACAAGTCGCCCCGAGCGAAGCCAGCGTGCTGATCATCGGCGAAACCGGCACCGGCAAAGAGCTGGTAGCACGGCATATCCACAACCTCAGTGGCCGCAAGGCACAGCCGTTCGTGGCGGTGAATTGCGGTGCGTTCTCCGAGTCATTGGTGGAAGCCGAGCTGTTCGGCCACGAGAAAGGCGCGTTCACCGGCGCCCTCAGCGCCAAGGCCGGCTGGTTTGAAGAAGCCAATGGCGGCACGCTGTTCCTCGATGAAATCGGCGACCTGCCGATGTCGATCCAGGTCAAGCTGCTGCGGGTATTACAGGAACGTGAAGTGGTCCGCCTGGGTTCGCGCAAAAGCATTCCGATCAATGTGCGGGTGTTGGCGGCCACCAACGTGCAACTGGAAAAAGCCATCAATGCCGGGCATTTTCGCGAGGACCTGTTCTACCGCCTGAACGTGGTCAACCTGGAACTCAGCCCGCTGCGGGATCGCCCCGGCGATATCCTGCCGCTGGTGCAGTATTTCATCGACACCTACACCCGCCGCCTGGGGTATGGCGAGGTCATCCTGAGCAAGGACGCCGAGCAACGGCTGGCCACCTACAGTTGGCCGGGGAATATTCGCGAGCTGGAGAATGTCATCCACCACACCCTGCTGATCTGCCGCGACGGCGTGATCCAGGCCGATGACCTGCGCATGTCCAACCTGCGTATCGAACGCCAGGAAGACAGCACAACGGCCCATGACCTGCTCGACCTGGCCTTCCAGCGCCTGTTCGAAGAACAGATCGACAACCTCCACGAACAGGTCGAGCGCAGCCTGCTCACTGCCGCCTACCGGCTGTGCCACCACAACCAAGTGCACACCGCCGAGTTGCTGGGGCTGAGCCGCAACGTGACCCGTACCTTGCTGATCAACCTGGGTGAGCTGAAGGTCAACAAGCGCCGCCCGCTGGCCGGTGCCGAGGACGAGCGGGTGCTGCACCTGTCGATCTGACCTGCACTGCGCGGCGTACCCGGTACGCCGCCTGATCACAGCGCGACTTCATCCAGCGCATCGCTGAACTGGCGACTCCACAGCCGCGCATATTGCCCGCCCTGACGCAGCAGCTGTTCGTGGCTGCCGTCCTCGATCACCCGCCCATTGTCGAACACCAGGATCCGGTCCAGATGGGCCACGGTGGACAGCCGATGCGCCACCACCAGCACGGTCTTGTCTTCCATTATTTCGTCGAGCTTGTCCTGGATAAAGCGCTCGGTGATTGAGTCCAGGCTGGAAGTGGCTTCGTCCATCACCAGGATCGGCGCGTTTTTCAGCAACACCCGGGCGATCGCAATGCGCTGGCGCTGGCCGCCGGACAACTTGACCCCACGCTCGCCCACCAGCGACTCGTAGCCGTGCTCCATGCTGTCGATAAACTCACTGGCGCCGGCGCGGTGGATCGCCTCGGCGACTTCATCCATCGAGGCATCCAGGCGGCCGTAATGAATATTTTCGCGAATGCTGCGGTGGAACAGGCCGGGCTCCTGGGGAATCAGGCCGATCTGCTGGTGCAGCGAATGCTGGGTGACGTCGCGCACGTCCTTGCCGTCCACCAACACCTGGCCTTGCTGCACGTCGTAAAGGCGTAGCAGCAGGCTCAGCAACGTTGACTTGCCGGAACCCGAGGCGCCCACCAGGCCGACTTTCTGGCCGGCGGGAATCACGATATTCAGGTGCTCGAAAATCGGCCGGCCGGCGCTGTAGCTGAAGCCCACGTCGCGAAACTCGATATCGCCGCGCTTGACCTGTAGCGCCTTGGCACCGGGCTGGTCGATGACTTCATGGGGGCGAATCAAGGTGAGCACACCGTTGGCGATATTGCCGGTGGCTTCGAAGAATTCGAGAAAGCGTCGCGACAGATTGCCCACGTCACTGATGATCAACAACGACAGGCTGGTGGACATCACAAACGCCGCAATATCGATGCGGTGACTGCGCCACAAGTACAGGGCGAGCAGCAACAGGCCCAGCTTGAGCACCACGCCACAGCTGGTCTGGAACCAGCGGATGCGCTCCATGTAGCCGAGGGAGCGATAAGCCGCCGTCACTTCCTTGTCGAGGAAGGTGCCTAGGTAACTGTGTTCGAACGCATGCCGCGCAAACAGGCGGATATTGGCCAGGTTGGACACGGCGTCCACCACTTTGCCGGTGCTGGTGCTGCGCGCTGCCGAATACTGCTGGGCCAGCGGATGACTGCGTCGTGCAAGCAGGTAACAGATGGCGATGAACACCACCGACCAGCCGGCCATGAACAGCGCCAGCAGCGGCGAAGCGGTCCATAGCAGGGCCGTGGCCAGGCTCAGCGTCACCAGCAGCGGGATCAGGTCGAACAGCAGGATGCTCAGGGTCTGGTTCACCCCAAGGGTCACCTCGGACACCCGGTGCGCCAGGGCGCCGGCGAATTCGTTGCTGATAAAACGGTGGGAATGCTGTTGCAGGTAGGCGAATACCACGTGGGTTACCGTACGCCGCTGCAACGGCAACACGTGGATATGGCAGCCCGCCGCCGCGCGGGTAAATAACACCTCGCACACAAGCAGTATGGCGAACAGCGTCAACGGCCAGCGCAGCACCTCGAACGCACGCTCCGCCTCCAGCCCATTGCTGACGGTGCGGGTGATTTGCCCAAGGCCCCAGGGAATCAGGATCGAGCACACCACGGCGGCAATCTGCAGCAGCAGGATCGCCAGGTACCAGCCTTTGAAATGCCCGATGAAATGCCGCACAAAAGCCGCCGGCGTCGACGGCAAGTGTTGGACATTCCAGGTGCGAAACAATGAAAAAGACGAGCTCATGGCCAATGACATTCCTGAATGACGCCTGTGGCCGCGCAGCTTTCAGGCAAAAAGTGGGCAGCAACTGTGCCCCATGAAACAGACAAACATTCCCCTGTGGCGAGGGAGCTTGCTCCCGCTGGAGTGCGAAGCGCTCCCAGGATTTTGGGGCCGCTGCGCAGCCCAGCGGGAGCAAGCTCCCTCGCCACAGGTTCAGCGTCACTTTTGCGATTGGTAGCGAACTTCCTCCAGCTCACGACCGCCCCGAGTAAGGGTGCGGCTTGATTCGGGCTGCGCTATCCATCCAGCGTTTCGGTAAAAGCGTATTGCCCGGTGGTTTCCGGCGAGCACCCACAACGTCGCCGTCTCCAGGCCCAGGCTGGCGAGATGCTCCAAGCCTCTGAGCCACAGCGCCCTGCCCACTCCGGTTCCCCAGTGCTCGGCCAGCACATACAGCGCCTGCACTTCACCGGTTTCACCTGGATTGGCATCCTCATCACGGCTCGGGCTAACGACAATCCAGCCCACCACACGCCCATCGACCTGCGCGACAAATACGGCTTCGTTTCCCTGCTCGATCGACTGGCGCCAAAAAGCTTCGCGCCTAGGCTGCGTTGCCTCCAGCGAAGCCAGGTAATCCGCAGGCATCAGCTCACGATAAGCCTGTTGCCAACTGCGAATATGCACCCAGGCAATGTCACCCGCGTCCTCGATACGTGCTGCACGAATCATCCAATACCCTCTGCGCGTTTTGCATAAATCGCCGAGCCCGCCTGCGGCGACAGCTTGCGATAAACCAGCCCCGATAATCCACACAGCAATCCGGCACACGCCATGATCCAGGCGATATCACTCTGCTCGACCGTGGCATGCCCACGCACGGCCATGATCAAACCGAGCAGTCCCGCTGCGATACCCACCGACAAACTCAAGGTCAGTTGAATGGTCATCGCCGACAGGCTGCTGGCACGGCTGGATTGCTCCGGCGGCACGTCGGCATAGGTCAATGCCCCCAAAGTGCTGAATTGCAGCGAGCGAATGATCCCGCTGCCAAACAACACCAGTACCACAATCCAGTAAGGCGTTGACACCTCGAACAGGCTGCACGCCAGGAGGGTTGCACCGGTGAGCACGGCATTGCTGATCAAGGTGCGCCGGAAGCCGAAGCGGCTGACAATCCGTACCGCCAGCATCTTCATCAGGAACGCGCCCACACCACCGGCCACGCTCAGCAGCCCGGCCTGCAACGGGTTAAGCCCAAAACACAGCTGAAACAGCAGCACCAGCAAAAACGGCTGTGACGCGCTGCCGATGCGCATCAGGTTGCCGCCCCAGAAGCTCACGGCGAAGGTCGGTATTTTCAACAATGAAAAATCGATCAACGGGTGCGCCGTCCGCCGCGCATGCCGGACGTACAGCCAGGCACTCAACAACCCGCCGCCGATCAGCAGCAACGCCCACTGGCGCGGCAACAGGCCGTGGCCGAGCACCTCGAAACCGAACACCAGCCCGCCCAGCGCCACACCGCTGAGCAACAGGCCGGGAACGTCCAGTGGCTGGCCGGGTGCCCCGGAATAATCCGGGATGTAGCGCAGCACCAGCATCACCCCGAGCACGCCGATCGGCAGGTTGATCAGGAAGATCCAGTGCCACGACAACACCGTCACCAGCAGCCCGCCCAACGGTGGCCCCAGCAGCGGCCCCACCAGCGCCGCCACCGTCAGGTACGACATGGCACGCAGCAGGTTTTCCCGCGCCGACCAGCGCAGCAGGATCACCTGCCCCACCGGCACCATCATGGCGCCCGCCGCGCCCTGGGCCAAACGCGCCAGGGACAACTGCAGCAACGAGCCCGAGCAGGCACAGGCCACCGACGCCAAAGTGAACAGCACGATCGCACTGATAAATACCCGACGCGGCCCGAACCGGTCGGCCGCCCAACCGCTGACCGGCACGAACAGCGCCACCGCCAGCAGGTACAGCGACACCACCAGGTTCATGCGCACGCTCGGTTCGCCGAAATCCTGGGCCATCTGCGGCAGCGCCGTGAGCACTGCCGTGGCGTCGATCAGTTCCATGAACAGCGCACAGCCGATGATCATCGGCACCCGGCGAGAATGACCGCCAGCCACCTCGCCCACGACGTGTGAAACGTTACGGTTGAGTGCTTTGTTCAAAACAGCCCCGAGGTCGGAGGCGGCGTGCCCTTGAGTTGCCAGGCGCCCACGGCCGCAGCTTTCCAGTGCCGGGGGTTGTGGTTGGCCACGGTGCGCGCGTTGCGCCAGTGCCGGTCCAGGTTATGGGCACGGCCGGTGGTGGACGCGCCACCGACGTCGAACACCAACTCGGCGGCCTTGAGTGCCGATTCCGCCGCGATGTATTGCGCCTGGGCCACATCCACGGCCGCCTGGTCGACGGCGACCGCATCAAGATCCGCAGCCCAGGCGCGGTCGATGGATTGCGCCGCGTGCAGCACCACCGCTTCGGCGGTAAAGGCCCGGGCCGAGACGTCGCCCACACTCAGTTCCACATACGGATCATCCACCGAGCGCGTGGCGCTGCTGTGCTTGATCGGCCGTGCATGTTCCTTGGCAAAGCTCACCGCATCATTCAGCGCATTGCGCGCAATACCGGCCTGCACCGCCGCGAGGAATACTTGCAGGAACGGCGTGACAATCGTGCGCTTGCCCTCCTCGACGGTGCGGGTGCGGATCTCGCTGGCCAACACCTGCACATCATGCAGATGGGTGGTGCCGCTGGCCGTCAGGCGCTGGCCCATGGCGTCGAAATCATCCAGCAACTCCAGGCCCTGGCGGTCGCGGGGCAAGATGAAGGAGACGGGCTGGTCATTCTCGTCCAGGGCCACGGCGCTGACCCAATCGGCATACAACGAACCGGTGCTGTAGTACTTGCTGCCGGAAGCGCGAAAGTGCTCGCCGTCACGCACGATGCGCGCGCTGATGGAACCGTTGGCGCCGCCGACTTCCCAGCCGGCATTGCCGATCACGGCGCCTTGCAGGTAACGCTCGAACCAACGCTCGCGCTCCTCCTCCGCCCCTTCGGCGCGGGAGGCCAGCAGGCCTTCGACAAACCCGAAACCGGGGCGCAGGGCCTGGGCCACGTTGGAGTCGGCCGAAGCGATGCGAATCAGCAAGGCAATCACGTCCTTGACCGAACCACCGGCGCCGCCAAACCGCTTGGGAATCCGCACGGTAAACAACCCGGCCTTGGCGATCTGCGCCACGGCTTCATACGGCAGCTGGCGATCACGCTCACGTTGCGCAGCGCCGGCGGCAATCTGCGGCAGGATGCGGTCGGCACGCGCGTTCAATTCGGCCACCGTCACAACCGGCGGCGTGGGTACAGCAGACAACTTGCTCATGGCACTTCCTTGATTCAGGTCTAGATGGCGATTTTCCACAGGCGCGATTCATCAAACAGCCAGCCGGGGTTTTCCGGCTCCAGGGCCGGCACCACCAGCTGCGTACCGCTGCCGGGCAGGCGCGGCACTGCGCCCAACAGGCGTTGGGTGTATTCGTGTTGAGGGGATTCGAACAACGTCTCGACGCTGGCGCTTTCCACCACCTGGCCGTGGCGCATCACCAGCACCTCGTCGCTGACGTGGCGAATCACTCCGAGGTCGTGGGAGATAAACAGGTAGGCCAGGCCCAGCGAGGCTTGCAGGTCGGCCAGTAAATCCAGGACCTGGGCCTGCACCGACACATCCAGCGCGGACACCGGCTCGTCACAGATAATCACCTTGGGGTTGCTGGCAATTGCCCGGGCAATCGCCACGCGCTGGCGCTGCCCGCCCGACAGTTGCAGCGGCCGGCGCTCGGCCAACTGCGGTGCCAGGCGTACCTGGTCGAGCAACTGCGCCACTCGCGCCGCCTGTTGCTCGAGAGCGATACCGGCGACGTCCAGTGCATCACCGAGAATCTGCCCGACCGTCCAGCGCGGGTCGAACGAACTCAGCGGGTCTTGGTAGATCACGCTGATGTCGCGGCGATGCAGGCGTCGGGTCTTCTCCTCGACCCGTTCGGTGCCTGCCGCGGCCCATGGCTGGTCGAGAAAACGCACCTCGCCGGCATCCGGTTGCAGCAGCCCGAGGGCGATACGCGCCACCGTGGTTTTGCCCGAGCCGGATTCACCAACGATGCCCAACGTACGGCCGGCGCGCAGCTCGAAGCTGACGCCGTCCACTACCTGGCGTGACTGTTGATCGGGGCCGACATACCGTTTGCCCAGGCCGGAAGCCTTGAGCAGCACCGGCGAATCCGCGCCCGGCCGTGGTTGCGCCACAGCGTTGCTGCGCTCCGGCGACAAGCGTGTGCCACGGGCATGTTCGGCGGGCACCGCATCCAGCAGCGAGCGTGTGTAGGCGTGGCGGGGATTGAGCAGCACCTGATCCATCGGGCCCTGCTCCACCACTTCACCGTGGCGCAGCACCAGCACCTCATCGGCCAATTGCGCAACCACCGCCAGGTCATGGCTGATGATCAGCAGCGAATCGCCACGGGCCTTGATCTGCTGCAATACCTGCAGGATCT
Source organism: Pseudomonas sp. LBUM1641 (assembly GCF_059716235.1). NCBI lineage: Bacteria > Pseudomonadati > Pseudomonadota > Gammaproteobacteria > Pseudomonadales > Pseudomonadaceae > Pseudomonas > Pseudomonas sp. LBUM1641. Next base: position 2,533,107 of record NZ_CP166815.1, on the reverse strand, counting down.
GCGCCTGCACCGTGGCATCCAGCGCGGTGGTCGGTTCATCGGCGATCACCAGACCGGGGTTCAACGCGAGTGCACTGGCAATCAGCGCACGCTGGCGCAGGCCGCCGGAGAGTTGATCGGGACGCTGGCGGGCACGCAGTTGCGGTTCGGGTACGCCCACCAGGTCCAGCAGCTCGATGACCCGTTCGCCACGGCTGCGACGGTCGCCCCAGCGATGGGTCTCGAGCACCTCGAGAATCTCCTTGCCCACCGGCCGCAACGGGTCGAGGGACACCAGTGCGTCCTGCAATACAAAACCGATGCCATTGCCACGCAAACGGCGCCAGCCACGCTCCGACAGACTGAGCAAATCCACGCTGTCATAACTCAAGGTGCGCGCCGTGACCTTGGCGCCCGCGCCGGCCAGGCCGATCAGGCTACGGGCGGTGACGCTTTTGCCGGAACCGGATTCGCCCACCAGCGCCAGGGTCTTGCCCGGCTCCAGGGTGAAAGACAAATTGCGTACGACAGACTGCCCGGCAAACTCGATGGACAGGCCTTCAACGATCAAGCGTTTCTGGTCGCTCATGAAAGACGGCCCTCCAGGCGTTGTTGCAGGTAACGGCCAGTGACCGTGGTCGACAGGGTGGTGAGGACGATGAACAGGCCGGGGAAGAACGTCAGCCACCAGGCGTTGGCGATAAAGTCGCGGCCCATGGACAACATGGTCCCCCACTCCGGCGCCGGCGGGCGGGCGCCCAGGCCGAGAAAGCTCAGGGCCGAGGCCCAGACAATCGCCTGGCCCACGCCCATGGTCAGGGTCACGATCAGCGGACGCATGGCGTTCGGCAGCAACTGGCGCAGGATGATGCGCAGCGGCGGATACCCGAGGGCCCGTGCAGCTTCAATGTAGCCCGCGTTACGCACCGCCAGCACCTGGCCACGAACCATGCGTGCGTAACCCGGCGCACTGCCAAGCCCGGTGGCGACGATCAGCGGGCCGATGCCGCTGCCGAAGATCGCCACGAACAGCAGCGCCAGGATCAGGCTCGGAAACGCAAACAGCACTTCCAGCAACCAACCCACGCCACGGTCCATTCGCGCGCCGCCAAGGCCGCCCAGCAGACCGAGAACGATGGCGATGCTCATGGCAATCGCCGTGGCTGCCAGGCCGATAAACAACGACTGGCGAGTGCCGTAGATCACCCGCGAAAAAATATCCCGTCCCGACTGATCGGTGCCGAACCAGTGGGCCAGGCTCGGCGAATGAAACGCATCGCGGGGCACGATGGCCAGCGGGTCGCTGTAGGCAAACAACTGCGGCACCAGCGCCGCGACAATCACCAGCAGCAAAAAGGTAATCGCCAACAGCGGGCCGAGGCGCAGGGTGCGGGTGGTGCGCTGAATCCGCAGCGCGGGCAGCGGTGTTTCCAGGGTCAGGCCGCTCATGCTGGAAGCTCCTGTTGGCGAGGATCGACCCACAGGTACAGCAGGTCGACCAGAATATTGGCGAGCACGTAACCGGCGGCGACCACCAGGCTGATGCCGATGGTCAGCGGCAGGTCCTGTGCCTGCACCGCCTGGTACAACTGGCGGCCGAGGCCCTTGCGGGAAAAGATCACTTCGATCACCACCGCGCCGCTGATCAGCGCGCCGATGGCCCAGCCCGACAGCGAGATGCCCGGCAATACGGCATGGCGCAACGCATGCTTGAAGCGCACGTTGAAGTCACTCAAGCCCCGGGTTCGGGCGGTCAGGATGAAGGGTTGGTCGAGGGTCAGGTCCAGGGATTCGCGGGTGACCTGGGCGATAAACCCGGCCAGCGGAATCGCCAGGGCGAACGACGGCAACACCAGGGTGCGCCAGCCATCACTGCCCGCCGGCGGGAACAGCCGCAGGCCGAACGCAAACACCGCCAGCAACAGAATCCCCAGCCAGAAATGCGGTAACGCGGCGGCCAGGGTTTCGGCTAGCGAGGCCAGGCTGGCAACCCAGCGTCGGCGCCCGGCCGTCAATACCGTCAGCGCCAGCACCAGAACCCAGGCCAGCGCGAGAGAGGTCAGGGTCAGCTCAAGAGTCGGCCAGGATTGCTCCGCGAGGACCCGGGTTACCGGCAGATGCTGGGAATAGGAAACCCCCAAGTCACCTTGCACCAGCCGCCCGAGGTACAGCGCATATTGCACCGCCAGAGGCTTGTCGAGGCCGTATTCGCGGGTGGCTTCAGCGATGGTTTCAGCAGTGGGATTGCCACTCGGGCCGCCGAGGATCGCCAGCACCGGATCACCCGGCATCAGGCGCAAGGCAAAGAAAGTCAGCGTGGCCACCGCCCACAGCACCAGCACACCGCCGGCAAGGCGCCACAGCGCACGTTTGCCGAGCCGGGCCAGGCGCTCGTGGCGTGGGTTGGCAAGTGATGGACTGCTCATTTGTTCACCCATGCGTCATAGAGATAAGTCACCGCCAGCGACGGCTCCAGCCGCACGCCCTGGGTGGTCTTGTAGATACCCAGCCGCGTGCTTTGCGGGTAGGTGGTCAGTTGCAGGTACTGGCTGGAAGCGATTTTCTGCGCCTGGTAATACAGGGCCCGGCGCTGCTCGCTGTCCTGGGTGGTGAGGGCCTGCTGGATCAACGTGTCGAAGGCTGGATCACTGAAGCCTGCGGTGTTCTGGTGGTAACCCCCGACGCCTGCCGGACGGATGAACTCGCTGCCAAAGATGATCCGCAGTACGTCCGCGGTGTTGGTGTTCCAGTAGCCGAGGCGAATGTCGTAGTCCCAGTCGGCCTGGCGTTTGGTGGCCTGCACGTCACTCATCTGGTCGACGATCAGCTCGAAGCCGACCTGCCGGGTGGTAGCCTGCACCTGCTCCCACAAGGTGTATTCCGACGGTGGCGTGCGGTTGCCCATCACCACGTGGACTTGCAGGCGCTTGCCGTCCTTGGTGCGGTAGCCCTCGCTGTCGCGCTGGGTCCAGCCGGCCTGGTCGAGCAACTGCGCGGCACGGGCCGGGTCGTAATCCTGGGCGTGCTGGAACTCCGGGCTGTAGAAGCGCGTGGCCGGGCTCAAGGGGCCGCCGGCGCGGGGGAATTCGTTGAAGTACACACTCTTCAACGCACCCTCGATGTCGGAGCTGCGCACAAAGGCTTCGCGCACCCGCACGTCATCGAACGGCGCACGGGTGATGTTCAGCGTGCCGTTGGTGGGGTTGCCGGGGCGTTGGGCGATCACCAGGGTCAGGTCCGGATTGCGTCGAGCGGCCTCATGGGATTCGGGAGGCAAGGCTTCGATCACGTCGACCTCGCCGGCCTGCAACGAGGCGAAGCGTACGGACGGTTCCTGGATGAACTTCCAGACGATCCGGTCGAGCCAGGCCGGGCCTTGGTGTTTGGCGGTGGGTGGGGCCCAGTTGTAGTCGGGGTTGCGCACCAGTTCGACCTGGCTTTGGCGGTCCCAGCGCACGACCTTGAACGGGCCGCTGCCGACCGGGCTTTCGCAGTTCACGTCGCGGGAGCGCAGCAGTGCGGTGGGGGACTCGATGCCGAGGAAGCCTTGGGCCAACACTTCCAGGAACGCGGCGTAAGGCGTGGCCAGGTGCACCACTGCGGTGTATTCGTCGAGCACGTCGGTGCTGCGGTATTGGCGAATGTAGCCGCCTGCGGTGCTGGATTGGGTCTTGGGGTTGGCCATGTGGTCGAGGTTGGCCTTGACGGCGGCGGCGTTGAACGGAGTGCCGTCGGTGAAGTGCACATCGTTGCGCAGGTGGAAGGTGTAGGTCAGGCCATCGGGGGAGACTTCCCAGGTCTTGGCGAGCCAGGGGCCGATGCGGCCGTCGGTGTCCATTGAGACCAGGGAGTCGAGGTATTGCTGGGCGACGAACACCTGGGGCATGTCGCCGGCCACGTGGGGGTCGAGGCAGGTGGGTTCGCGGTCGGTGGCGTAGACCAGGGTGCCGCCCTTTACCGGTTGGTCACTGCGCGTGACGGTTGAGCTGCTTTGGCCGCAGCCGAGCAGCAGGCTGCAGAGTGTGGCGGTGCCGATGAGGAGCAACGGGGTTGATCGTCGCGGGTAAGGGGCGGGTTCTTGCATGATTGGAGAGGCCTGAAGTCCGGGAACTGGGTCATTGCACAAGGCATGCCGGGTTTTTGGGCCTGTAAACAGGGGGTGTTGGTGGTTGGGGGGATGGGTGAAAACGACAATGTGTGTGGGAGGTGTTGGTCAGGCAACAGCTGGCCTTGGGGGCGTGAGGTTTGAGTACATATCCGTTGCTGCGGTAACGGCCACTTATGGTTCCGCTCTTACAGCGGCTCACTTTTGAAGAGCGCAAAAGTAAGCAAAACGCTCTTGCCCCACCACTCGGCTCCTCGCCTAGGCTCGGAGTGCCCTCACTCCGGCTTTGGACCGTGGGCCGCCGTCATGGGCCATCCCTGGCCCAGGACGGCTAACCTGGCGTCCTGCCAGGTTACCCACGCTCCAAAGCCTGCGTTCGGCCAGCGTGGTTTAACGGGGCGCCTAAGATCAAGATCAAAAGCAGATCAAAAGCACAGCGGCCTCCCGGCCGGCTTGAGTGTTGAAGAGCAAAATCAAAAGCTAAAGCGGGCACGGTCAAAAATGTGGGAGCGGGCTTGCTCGCGAAGGTCGTTAACGATGACGCGGGCATTCTGAATGAACGCGGCGCCCTCAGGTTTTTCGCGAGCAAGCCCGCTCCCACAGAAAAGCAGCTCTGTTTTCGCTCTGGTTTTTGCTTTTGCTCTTCAACACTCAAGCCGGCCGGGAGGCCGCTGTGCTTTTGCTTTTGATTTTGATCTGACTGCCCCAATAAGCCCGAGGCCGAACGCAGGTATTGCGGAGCGGGTAAACCGGCAGGACGCCGGTTTAGCCGCGCCGGGCCATGGATGGCCCGTCGCGGCGGCCCGCGGAGCAATGCCGGAGTGAGGGAACGCCGAGCCTAGGCGAGGTGCCGACAGGCGGGGCAGAGCCCTTTGCTTACTTTGGGGCTTTTCCAAAGTGAGCCGCTGTAAGAGCGGAACCATAAGCAGCCGTTACCGCAGCAACGGATATGTACTCAACCCTCATTCCACAGAACCCACCAAAGGCACCCGATATCGCACCAACGGCAACGGCTCATCATGTTCCACCACGGTCTTTTCAGTCTGCGGTTCAGCCACAAACCCAAGCGCCCGATAGAAACCCAGAGCGCGCCGATTCCCCTGCACCACCCAAACGGTCGCACTGATAAAACCGGCCTCGATCAACTGCTCCCGAACCCGCCCCCAAAGCTGCGTGCCAATCCCCTGCCCCCAAATGCCGGGCAACAGATTGAGCGCCCGCAATTCCCCGGTAATCGACGATGCATCCACATCCCGACTGCTACCAAACGACGCCCACGCCACGAGCTCCCCGTCCAACTCCACCACCCACACCGACAAGGTGCCAACACCGATGGCCTGGGCCAGAAACGCCGTGCGCTGTGACACGCCGCTGTTCAGTTCAGCAAGAAAACGCTCGGACAAAATCTCCCGGTACGCAGCCTGCCAAGTCTGCAAATGGATGTGCGCCAACCGCGGCGCATCTTCCACCCTGGCAGCCCTGAAATACAGACCCCCCTCAGGCACACCACTCACGCCGGAAACCGCAACGGCAACGCCGGCTTCAGCAACGCCGCCGGATCCCGATAACGCGCGCCAAAATGGTCCCCCGGCAACCGAGCCCGCCCAGCCCCAAACAACCGCTCCCGCAGCGTCTCCCCCTCGTTGTACCGCTCACGAAACCGCCCCCGACGACGCAACTCCGGCACCACCAATTCAATAAAATCCCGCGCCGTTTCAAACGACAAATACTGCCTCAGGTTAATCCCGTCGATCCCATCCTCATCCAGCCATTTCTCAATCGCATCCGCCACCACCGTAGGTGTACCGGCAACGAAAAACCTCTCACGGTTGAAGCCGCCAAGCTGGGCCAACACCGCGCCCACCGTGGAATCCAACCTATACCGGCTCAAACTCTCCCACCCCTTGACCTGCCGACTCACCAGATCACTGATCAAGGTATCCCGCGGATACGCCGTCAAATCGATCGCCGACTGCCCATGAGCCAGCGACGCCTCAACACTCACCAGCTTGCGATAACTGTCGAGCTTGGCACTGACCTCCTCATCGGTACGCCCAACGATCACCCCAGCCATCACAATAAACTTCAACCCCGCCGGATCGCGATCATGCTCAACCGCCTTCTGCCGCATCGCCTGGATATTCGCCCGCACCGCCGGCGCATCATTGCCGCCGGTAAACACCACTTCAGCATGCCGCCCGGCAAACTCGATGCCCGCCGGTGACCCGGTGGCCTGAAATAACACCGGCGTACGTTGCCGCGAAGGCTGGCACAAGTGCGGACCGGCAACCTTGAAATGCTCCCCCACGTGATTGATATAGCGCACCTTGTCCGGATCGGTGTAGATCCGGCGCTCGCGGTCGACAATCACCGCGTCGTCGTCCCACGAGCCTTCCCAAAGCTTGTACAGCACGGCGAGGTATTCATCGGCGATCTCGTAGCGGTGATCATGGACCACCTCAGTGTCGTGCCCGAAGTTGCGCGCCGCGTTCGGCAGGTACGAGGTGACGATGTTCCAGCCCACGCGCCCCTTGGTCAGGTGATCGAGGGTACTCATACGGCGGGCGAAGGCGAACGGCGGTTCGTAGGTGGTGGAAAAGGTCGCGCCAAAACCGAGGTTCCTGGTCACCCCGGCCATCGCCGGAATCACCAGCAGCGGGTCGTTGCTGGGGATCTGCATGCCTTCACGCAACGAGGTTTCAGGGCCATCGCGAAAACGGTCGTAGGTGCCGATCACATCGGCCAGGAACACACCGTCAAAGGTGCCGTATTCCAGCAACTGCGCCAGCTCGGTCCAGTAGTCGAGGTCGTTGAAGCGGTGCCGGTTGTTGTCCGGGTGCACCCACAAACCATGGACGATGTGACTGACGCAGTTCATCTCAAACAAATTCACGTGCAGTTGCTTGGGCACCTGGAGCACTCCTTTCGTAGATACGTTTTCCAATACGTCAGATCGCTACGTTCAGGTAGAACGGGACTGGCGTGTAGTCGGTTTCAAGGGTCGGGATCGCGTCGATCAGCGCGCGGGTATAGGCGTGGGCCGGGCGGTCGAACACGGCGCGTACCGAGCCGGACTCCACCACTTCGCCGGCCTTCATCACCAGCACGCGTTCGCTGACGTGGTTGATCACCCCCAGGTCGTGGGAGATGAACAGGCAGGCCAGGCCGAGGCGGCGCTTGAGGTCGTCGAGCAGCTCCAGAATCTGTGCCTGTACCGACACGTCCAGCGCCGAGACCGGTTCATCGCAGATAAGGATTTGGGGCTCGGAAGCCAACGCCCGGGCAATCGCAATGCGTTGGCGTTGGCCGCCGGAGAGTTCGATGGGCCGGCGGGACAAGGCGCTGGCATCGAGGCGCACCAGTTCCAGCAGTGCCAGCGCGCGGTCGCGCCGTGCGTGACGCGGTACGCCGGCCACCACCAGCGCTTCGAACAACACACGCTGCACGGTGTAGCGCGGGTCGAAGGAGCTGAGGGGGTCCTGGAACACCACTTGCACCGCACGCCGGGCTTCGCGTTTTTGCCGGGTGTCGAGGTCGGACCAGCGCTGGCCCTTGATCCACACTTCGCCTGCGTCGGCGGTTTCCAGGCCGAGTATCAGGCGGGTCAAGGTGGTCTTGCCGCAGCCCGATTCGCCCACCACTCCCAGGGTTTCGCCGCGACGCAGTTGCAACGACACCTGGTTCAGCACCGTGCGGGTTTTGCCGTCGGGGCCGACAAAGGTTTTGGACAGATCACGCGCTTCCAGCAGTACTTCGCCCTGGGGCGCAGGCTCGGGTTCGACCGCCGTGAGCAACCGCCGTGTGGGCTGGAAGTGCACGGCCTTGGCCGCCTGTAGCAGCAGTTGTGTATACGGATGACGCGGGTCTTGCAGGACCTGCTCGGTGCTGCCCTCCTCCACGATCACGCCGTGGCGCATTACGGCCACCCGGTCGGCCAGGCGCGAGACCACCGACAGGTCATGGCTGACCATCAGCAGCGCATTGTCTTCGCCGCGCAGGCTTTCCAGCAGCGCGATGACCTGGGCCTGCACCGTTGCATCCAGTGCAGTGGTGGGTTCATCGGCAATGATCAGCCGTGGGTTGCAGGCAATGGCCGAGGCGATCAGCGCACGCTGGCGCAAACCGCCGGAGAGCTGCCACGGGTATTGGCTGGCGCGCAGTTCCGGTTCCGGCACGCCGACATCCCGCAGCAGCTCCAGCACCCGCAGGCGGCGGGCTTCCAGACCCAACGTGGTGTGCAGGTGCAACGGTTCTTCGATCTCGGCACCGACGCGGCGCAGTGGGTCCAGCGCGCCGAGGGCATCCTGCATCACAAAGCCGATGCTCGCACCGCGCAGTTGCTGCCAGGCCCGTTCGTTGAGCTGGCGCAGGTCGACGCCCTGGAAGGCCAGCTTGGCGGCCTGGACATGAGCGTCCTTGCCCGTAAGGCCGGCCAGGGTGCGGGCGGTGACGCTTTTGCCGGAGCCCGATTCCCCCACCAGCGCCAGGCATTCACCGCGATGCAACTGCAGACTGACGCCGTGCAACACCGGCTCGGCCTGGCCGAAACGTACTGTCAGGTCGCGGATGTCGACCAGCGGGCCGAGGGTATGGATGTTCATCGTCATAGGGGCTTTCCTTCGCTGCGGCGCAACAGTTCGCGGCCGATGGCACTGATGGAGACAACGGTCAGGGTGATGATCAGGGCGGGCCAGGCCACCAGCCACGGCGCGTTGGCCAGGAAGCTGCGCCCGATGGACATCATGCCGCCCCACTCCGGCGCGGGCGGCGGTGCGCCGAAGCCGAGAAAACTCAAGGCGGCGCCGGCGGTGATCGCGCCGCCGACGCCGATGGTGGCGAGGATCAGCACCGGCTTGAAGGCATTCGGCAGAATGTGCCGCAGCACGACCGCCAGATGGGATTGGCCGAGGGTGACGGCGGATTCGACGTAGCCGGCATTACGCACATTCAGGGTTTGCGCCCGCACCAGCCGCGCATAACGCGGCACGCCAGCGATGCCAATCGCGAGTATCAGGTTGGCCGTGCCCTGGCCGAAAAACGTGATGATCACCAGCGCCAGCAACAGGTCGGGAAACGACAGCAACACGTCGATACCGCGCATCAGGGCACCATCCAGCCAGCGCGGGCCAAGGCCGGCGATCAACCCGAGCAAGGTGCCCCAGGCCAGTCCCAGCGCCGTAGCGGCGATGCCCATGAACAGCGACGAGCGCACGCCATAAATCAACCGGCTGAGCACGTCGCGCCCGTTCTCATCGGTGCCCAGCCAATACACGTTGCTCGGCGCCTGGAACGCCAGGCGCGCCGACGCTTCCAGCGGGTCATAGGGCGCCAGCCATTGCGGAACAACGGCGGCCAACAGCAGCAGGGCAACAAAAACCCCGGCGAGCAATAGGCCCGGCCGCAGCCGGGTCAGCCCGGCAAGACGCAACGGGCGAATGCCGCTCAACGTTTCAATGGTTTGCGTCATGCCAGGCTCCTCGTTCTAGGGCGCAGGGTTGGGAATGCGCTGGTGGATGGCCTGGACCTGCGCCTTGATCTCGTCACTGAGGCTCACGTCCAGCGCGCCTAGGTTGTCGCGCAATTGCGCCAGGCTGGTTTGCCCGGTGAGCGCGCTGGTGACGAAGGGTTTGTCGATGATGAAGGCCAGGGCCAACTGGGCCGGGGTGAGGCCGTGTTGCCGGGCAACTTCCACGTAGCCGGTAATGGCTTCCTGGGCCGAGGCGCTGTCGTAGCGGTTGAAGGTGCGGTACACCGCTGACAGTCGCGAACCCTCGGGACGTGCGCCGCCCAGGTATTTGCCGGTGAGCGCACCGAAGGCCAGCGGCGAGTACGCCAGCAGGCCAACACCTTCGCGGTGGGTGAACTCCGAGAGGCCGCCCTCGTACAGGCGATTAAGCAGGCTGTAGGGGTTTTGCACGCTGGCAATCCGCGGCAGGCCGAGGCGTTCGCTTTGCTTGAGAAACTCGGCCACGCCCCACGGGGTTTCGTTGGAAACCCCGATGTGACGCACCTTGCCGGCCTTCACCTGATCGGCCAGCACCGCCAGGGTTTCCTCGATGGCGACGCTTTGGGTGTCTTCCCGATACGGGTATTCGCGCTGGCCGAAGATGTTGGTGGTGCGGTCCGGCCAGTGCAGTTGGTAGAGGTCGAGGTAGTCGGTGTTCAGGCGTTTGAGGCTGCCGTCCAGGGCTTCGACGATGTTGCGCCGGTCGTGGTGGCTGAGGCCGTCGCGGATGTGTTGCTGGCTGCTGGGGTCACGGGCCGGGCCGGCGATTTTGCTCGCCAGGATCACCTCGTCCCGGCGACCACTGGCCGCCAACCAACTGCCGATGTAACGCTCGGTGGTGCGCCAGGTTTCAGCCTTGGTGGGCGTGGGGTACATCTCGGCGGTGTCGATGAAGTTGATGCCTTCGGCCAGCGCCAAATCAATCTGCTGATGGGCATCGGTTTCGGTGTTCTGATGGCCCCAGGTCATGGTGCCTAGACCCAGCACGCTGACTTGGATGTCGCTGTTGCCCAATTGGCGGTAACGCATGGGTGATCCTTTTTTATTCAAGGGTTGAGGGCTCATACCGCACTCGCTTCGTCGCGGGCAGCCTGCTGCTCGGCGTCGGCGGCTTGCAGGCTGCGCCAGGCGGCATTCGGGGTGACGTCGTTGAGGTAGTAATTGCCCAGGGCGCGTTCGCGAAAAATCGCCGGGTTGTGGGAGGCCAGGGTTCGCGCATTGCGCCAATGCCGGTCGAAACGTCGCGACTCACTGGTGGCGGAGGCGCCGCCGACTTCGAACAGCAGCGTGGTGGCTTCCAGCACTTGTTCCAGCACGATCTGTTGGGCCTGAAAGGCGCGGATCTCAGCCTCGGTGTAATGCTGTTCGTTGGCGTAGCCGCCCTGCTCCGCTTCGTGCACCTCTTGCAGCACCTCGGCGACAGCCAGCACCTGGGTGCGGGCGGCATAGGCCAGGCTCGACAGGCGGCCGATCACCCGCTGCACCAGCGGATCATCCTTGGGGCTCGATTGCCCCGGCACGCCAAACGCGCGGGTGCGGCCTTTGACGAATTCGGTGGCATCGCGCAGTACCGCATTGGCGATGCCGGCCAGGGTCGCCAGGTGGAACAGCTGGTAGAACGCGCTCAGGTAGGACTCGGCGCGCAGCTCGTCTTTCTTGAAGCGCCGCACGATGTGCTGCGCCGGTACGTCGACCGCCTTGAAGCGCGTGGTGCCGCTGCCGGTGAGGCGCTGGCCAAAGCCATCCCAGTCATCCTCGACGGTGACACCCGGCGCGTCGGTACGTACCGCCAGGCTGACAAAATCCTCGCCATCCAGGGCGACGGCGGCGATCCAGTTGGCGTACAGCGTGCCGGTGCAGTAGTACTTCTCACCGTCCAGTTGCCAGCCGGAGTCGACTGCGCTGAGCGTCACCGAGTTGCGGGTGGTGTCGGTGCGCTCGGCCATGGCGGCGCCCCACAGTTCGCCGTCGACGACTTTGGCGAACCAGTAATCCTGGGACTCGCTGTCGCGGCTGGAAAGCCGGCCTTCGACGAAACCGAAATGCGCGCGCACGATCTGCGGCAGGTTTGAATCAGCCCCCCCCAGTTCGATCAACAGGCGAAACAACTGCGGCAAACTCGCACCCAGGCCGCCCTGGGCCAGGGGCACGCGCAGGGCACCGAAGCCGGCCTCCCGCAGCCACGCTACCGCGTCATGGGCCAGCTCGCGTTGCTGCTCGCGGGCGACGGCGGTGTCGGCTATCCGTGCAAATACGTCGGCGAAACGCTGGTGCAAGTCGGCATAACTCACTGCAGCGGGGATCGAAGCACTCATGGTTTTTCCTTCTTCAAAGACACTCACGCTTGATTGGCCCGGGGGTCAATCCAGCGGTTGATCAAGTCGACGGCCAGGTTCACCAGCACGTACACCGTGGCCGCGAGCAGGGTCACCCCCAGCACCATCGGCACGTCTTTGTTGCTGGTGGCATCGAGCATCAAGCGCCCGATGCCCTGGCGTGCAAACAGCAATTCCACCACCACCGCGCCGCCCAGCAGGCTGGCGAATATGAACCCGGCCAGGGTCACCAACGGCACCAGCGCGTGACGCAAGGCATGGCGCAGGCGCACGGCGGTTTCGGACAGGCCGCGTGCGCGGGCCATGGCGATAAAGGGTTGTTCGAGGGTGTCTTCCAGGGACTGGCGCAGCAGTTGGGTCAGCACCGCAGCCACCGGCAAGGCCAGCGCAACAGAGGGCAGGATCAACGAACGCCAGCCCACGGAACCGGACGGCGGCAACCAATGCCAATGAAACGAAAACACCAGTAACAGCAGCATGCCGATCACAAACGAAGGCGCCGACGACAGCACCAGCTCGCTGCCGGAAACGACTGAGCGCACCCAACGCGAACGGTTGGCGGTGAGGATCGCGCACACCAGGGCCAACACCACCGCCAGCAGCGCCGCGCTCAGGGACAGTTGAATGGTGGCGCCGATCTGCTCGGCAATCGCCTGCTGCACCGGGATGCGCAGGCGGTAGGACTCGCCGAGGTCACCATGGGCCAGGCGGACCAGGTAATGGCCGTATTGCACGATCAGGGGCTGGTCCAGGCCGTATTCGGCACGCACCCGGGCCAACAGTTCCGGTGTGGGCATCGAATCCGGACCGCCAAGGATCGCCAGTGCCGTGTCACCGCCGCTGAAGTTGACGGCGAGAAAGGTCAGCGTCGCCGCGCCCCACAGCACACCGATGCCCGCCAGCAGCCGCCAGGCGATGGATTTGAACAGGCTCATGGTTGCCCCCGGTCCAGCCAGATGCTGGTGAAGAACGGTACGTTGTGGGAGGTATCGAAGATCACGCCCTGGACTTGCCGGCCATACGCGGTGAGCACCTGGCTTTCCACCGAAGGCACCGCGGGAACGGTTTCGGTCAGGCGCTTTTGCGCTTCGCCGTAGAGCGCCTGCAACTCCACCGGATCGCGGGATTGGCGAGCGGCGCTGAGTACCCGATCCAGCTCGGCATCGCGGAAGCGCCCGACGTTCTGGCCGATGATCTTGTCGGTGCTGATGGCTTGGCTGTGATAGAGCACGAACAGGCCGTCGGGCGTGTTGGTGTGCCAGTAACCGCCGGCCAGCGCCTGGAACTTCCCGGCGTAGCGTTTCTCGGTCACCCGGGTCAGCGGCAGCATTTCGATGGGCATCTCGAAGCCGACTTTTTTCAGGTCGGCCTGGATCGCCACCGAGACGCTGGCGGGAAACGCCGGGTTGTCATAGGACAGCATCGTTGCCTTGAGGCGCTGCCCGTCCTTGGTTCGATAACCCTGGGCGTCGCGCCCGGTCCAGCCGGCTTCGTCCAGCAGCGCATTGGCGGCTTTGACGTCGTAGGCCAGGGCGTCGTTGTTGGGTTGATAAAACCGGGTGTTGGCCGCCAGAAAATCCGCCTTGGCGATGTATTCGCCGAAACCTGAAATCCATGCCAACCCTTCGCGGTCGATGGCCTTGGCGACTGCGCGGCGCACGCGTACATCGTCAAACGGTGGCTGTTCAACGTTGAAGGTCATGCTGCGGCTCGGGTTGCCTTTGCGAATCCGGCTGCGCATCACCAGGTCCGGGTTGGCGCGGATGGCGGCGGCGTTCTGGGCCGGAGCGTCGAGGGCGAAATCCGACTGGCCGGACTCCAGCGCCGTCAAGCGGATCATGGCTTCGGGGACGTAGCTCAACTCGATACGGTCCAGGTAGGCCTCACCCTTGTGCCGCGTCACCGGTGGCGCCCAGTTGTAGCCGGAGCGCTTGATGAACACCGCGCCCTGGTCACGGGTGTAGCTCTGCAACAGGAACGGGCCGCTGCCGATGGGATGTTCAGCGATGGTCTTGGGCGCTTCGCGGATCTGTTTTGGCGAGATCATGCTCAGCCAGGACTGCGCCAGCACATCCAGGAATGGCGTGTAGGGTTCGCGCAAGTGGGCTTCGAAGGTGTAGTCATCGATGACCTTGCCACCCAGGTATGGCGCGATGTAGGCCGCAGCGAGCGGGGACTTGGTGGCCGGATCGCGCATGTGTTCCAGGTTGGTTTGCAGCGCCTGGGCGTTGAATTTCTCGCCGTCGCTGAAGGTCACGTCATCGCGCAGGTGAAAGGTGTAGGTCTTGCCGTCCTCGGAGATGTCCCAGGAGCGGGCCAGCCATGGGCTGATATTGCCCTGCTCGTCCTGATACACCAGGCAATCGTAGAGAATTCGGCCCATCCATTGGATGTTGCCGTTGGATAAGGCGTGAACATCGAAACTACCGGCGTCGGAGGCGGCGGATACTCGCAAAGTTCCACCGCTGCGACCAGGTGACGGCTCATAGAAGTCCGTCGCCGAATAAGTCACCACACCATTAGTGACGGCGCCATCGGCCGCCGAAGTTTTATGTTGTGGTGCCGCAGCCGGTGAACAGGCATTGATCGCCAGGGACAGAGAAATAACCGCCGACAGTTTAAATATAGTTGTCAATGACGCGTCCTTAGAGGAACTCGATGAACACCGAAAGCTTGCAACTGCAGGGTGTAATGCAGTGAGCATGCCAGTCTTTAAGAAACGCCATCCTGACAACAAAACAAGCGCGAAACCCTTACAAAACGGGCGCAACCCTGCCAAACACTTATATGGTTATACCCGTTATACGACCTTGAGTTGTTGGCTGCCTTACACACTGCTTATCAACTGTTGCGTTCGCGACAGTTGCCGTAAATCCGGCCAATAAAGTTGACTGTTGAAAATCAAACACTGATTCAAAACAAAGTACCCCGCAGAACACTTACCTCCCACTAAGCGCTCGTAATCCTTGGCAAATAGCGTTGGCATAAAAACTGCTCAGAGCAAAACAGGCATGACTATTCGAATAGAAAGCTGGGGCTATCTTTATCTATTCACAAGGAACACGCTTAATGGATCCAATCTTTCGGGGAGAGTTGCAAAAGTTGACACTTGCCGTGCGGCAAGCAACTTGGCTGGCGATGTTGGGACTGGGCTCGGCCCTGGTCTTTTCCGCCAGCGCACAGGCAGAGGATGAGGTCACACCGACAACCGGTACACGGCTAAAGACCGTGACGGTAGAGGCACAAAAAATCACGCCCGTTGAGGCGGCAAAGAGTCAGTTGTCCGAGGTGCCCGGCGGCACCAGCGTGGTCGACAGCGAACAGGTGGCCAAGGGGCGCACCGCCACCTTGCAGGACACCCTCGCCTATCAGCCGGGCGTATTCGTGCAGTCCACCGGTGGCAATGACGCGGCCAAGATCTCGATTCGTGGCTCGGGGGCCAACACCTCGCCGGGCTATTTCCGTGAGGGCATCAAGTTCCTGTTCGACGGCCTGCCGATCACCGGCCCGGGCGGCACACCCTATGAGTTCCTCAACGGCTCGGGGGTGAACTACACCGAAATCCTGCGCGGTGCCAATGCCTTCCAGTACGGCGCGCTGAGCCTTGGCGGCGCCATCAACTTCGTCAACCAGACTGGCTACACCGCGCCCGGGCTGCGGGTGCGCGCGGAAACCGGGAGCTACGGCTACAACAAACAAAGCCTGAGCGTCGGCGGCGTCGAGGGCGCGTTCGATTACTACCTGAATGCCGACAACTACCGCAGCGACGGCTACCGCGATTACAGCCTGTCGAAAAGCCAGGGCGTAGTGGCCAACTTTGGCTACCGCTTCAGCCCGCAACTCGAAACCCGGGTGATGCTGCGTTACCGCGACGAGTTCCACAACGACCCGAGCGCCACCACCCTGGATGCGGTGAAGCACCACTCCGACCGCGCCAGTGCCACCGCCGAAAGCAGCGGCGCCGGCAGCGGTCGCCCCGGCAGCGTATGGCTGGGCAGCAAGACCACCTACACCTTTGAGGACGACGCCACCCTGTCGGTGGGTTTCGTCTACTACCAGTACGCCCACAACAACAGCCCGAACAGCCCGAGCAACCCCAGCTACTGGGACTGGCATGACCTGAGCGCGGTGATCAACTACGACCGCCGCGACACCCTGTTCGGCCACGAGAGCCGCTCCAGCCTGGCCTTCACCTCCACCGAACACCTCAAGGGCCAGGTCGACTCCACCTTCGCCAACAAACAGACCCGCAAGTTCGTCGACTACAGCTCATCGTTCGATCACGTGTTCTCCGTGGGCAACGACCTGGAACTGGTGGACGGCCTGTGGCTGACCAGTGGCGTCTCGGCGATCAACGTACGCCGCCATGCCGACGTCAAAGAAGCCCTGGTGGCCAACACCACCACGTACCCGAGCGATGTGACCTACGACAACTGGAGCCTGGCACCGCGAATCGGCGTGCGTTACGAGTTCACCCCGCAACTGCAAGTGTTCGCCAACGTCAGCCGCTCCGTCGACCCACCGGCGTCGTGGGAATACTCCGGCTCCGGGCCGACCTCGCCGTACGTACGGCCGCTGGTTGAGCAGAAAGCCAATACCGTGGAAGTCGGGATCAAGGGTTCATCGGGCATCTTCGACGGCAGCCTGGCGCTCTACCGTTCGTGGGTGAAAAATGAATTGCTCAACGTGCAGATCATTCCGGCGACATCCACCGCAGCTGCAATCACCGGTGCATTCAACGCCACACCGACGATCCACCAAGGCATCGAGGCCGGCCTGAATACGCGCCTGTGGGAAAACACCTCGGGTGAAAAAGTCACCCTGCGCCAGGTGTATACCTACAACGACTTCTACTACCGGCACGACCCGACCTTCGGCGACAACCAGTTGCCGGGGATTCCGAAGCATATCTATCAGGGCGAGGTGCAGTATCAGCACCCGGCGGGCTTCTATACCGGGGTGAATGTGCAATCGGCTTCGCGTACGGCGGTGGACTATGCCAACAGCTTCTATGCGCCCTCCTACACCATCTTCGGGGCGAACGTGGGGTATGAAACGCCGAGCAAGGACTGGAAGGTGTCGCTGGATGTGAAGAACCTGACCAATCAGAAGTACGTGACGGCGGTGCAGCCGCTGTATGACGCGAAGGGGCAGGATACGGCGTCGTTGTATCCGGGGGATGGGATCGGGGCTTATGTGGCGGTGGAAATGCGCTACTAAGCCTGCACTGATCAAGCATCGGCGGCTGGGGTTAGTCGTAACCTTGGCCGCCGAGCCCATCACCGAAGAGCGCGTTGCAGGCCCTCAGATACTCAGAAGCTCGGCCACCGGAAAACGATGCGTGGTCTTCATTTCCCGCAGCGACAGGTTCGAGCGGATGCTCAATACGCCCGGGAGCTTTCTCAGCACCTTTTCAACGAACTTGCTGTAGCTGTCCAAGTCTCTGGCGACGACCTGAAGCAAAAAATCCGCCTCGCCCGTTGTATTGTGACAACTGAGTACCTGAGGCGCTGACGCGATGATTTTTTCAAACTTTTCCGTGGCTTCTTCACTGTGGTCACTGCAGGAAATCTGAACAAAAGCCATCACCCCCAGCCCCAGTTTTCTACGATTCAGGATGGCTTGGTACCCCTCAATCACCCCGCACTCCTCGAGGCGCTTTTGTTTGCGCCAACAGGACGCTTCGCTGAGGGAAAGTTGCTCCGCCAATTTGACATTCGACAGTCGCCCATCTCGCTGCAGTCGCTCTGATATTGCAATGTCCACCTTATCCAAACGCTCGAGCATGGTTGATCCTTTCAATTAGGGGTCGGCTCATGGAGATTAATTTCATTCGCCGCACACTATCAACCGCAATCTGAAAGGCAATTTCAACGCACTTGCACATAATGGATCAGCACTGATTCGAGCCGCCCCGCACACGAGGTCAATCGAATACAGCGCAGTGTCTATCCAAGTAGAGGTGACTTTCATGAAAGCAGTTGTCTACGAAGCCTTTTCCCAACCGCCGCGCCTGATGAACGTCGAAGACCCGACGCCAGAGCGTCACGGCGTGGTCATACAGGTGCGCGGCACGGGCGTTTGCCGCAGCGACTGGCACGGTTGGAAGGGGCATGATCCGGACATTCAACTGCCGCATGTTCCCGGGCATGAGCTTGCCGGCATCGTGGCGGAGGTTGGCAGGGACGTCACTCGGTGGAAGGTCGGCGACCGTGTGACGGTGCCCTTCGTAGGTGGTTGTGGCGCGTGTCCCGAGTGCAACAGCGGTAACCAGCAAGTCTGCACTACCCAGTTTCAACCGGGCTTCACTCATTGGGGTTCTTTTGCCGAGTACGTCGGTATCCACCAGGCCGACCTGAACCTCGTCGAACTCCCGCAGAGCATGGACTTCGCGACTGCTGCGAGCCTGGGCTGCCGCTTCGCCACGTCATTCCGCGCGGTTGTTGACCAAGGCAAAGTCAGCGCTGGACAGTGGGTCGCGGTGCATGGCTGCGGAGGCGTGGGCCTGTCCGCCGTGATGATCGCCCAGGCTCTCGGCGCGAACGTCATCGCCATCGATATCTCGCAGGAAAAACTCGAGTTGGCACGCGCGCTCGGCGCCGTTGCAACCGTGAACGCACAAGGCGTTGCGGACGTCACCGAAGCCGTGCTGGAAATCACCCAGGGTGGCGCCCACGTATCGCTGGATGCATTGGGCCATCCCACCACGTGCTTCAACTCCATCAACAACCTGCGCCGTCGAGGCAAACACGTCCAGGTGGGGCTGATGCTCGCCGACCACGCCACGCCGGCAATCCCCATGAGCAAGGTCATCGCGCACGAGCTTGAGATCTACGGTAGCCACGGCATGCAAGCCCATCGTTATGACGCGATGATCCAGATGATCACCAGCGGAAAACTGGCCCCGGAAAAACTCGTGGGTAAAACCATCAGCCTGGAGCAGTCCATCGATGCGTTGATGAACATGGATCGCTTCGAGACAGCCGGCGTAACCGTCGTGACACTGGACTAGAGAATGGACTGATTTAATCCAGTTACCGATGGCGGCAGACTAGAGCGTGATGCAAAATCCGTACATCCAAAGACCTTATTTTATTGATGAACCTCTCGAAGTGCTCAACAGTAAAATATTGTGAATCATGCGGCAGTACGATCACCCATGGAAGGACTGACAATTTATGGCAAAAACACGCGCGTTCACCTCACCCTATGAAGCCGGCCCGGAGCACATGGTCACCGCAAGACAAGTCGCCCATCAGCGCCTGACACTGTTCAATGGACAACCTACACCCGACCGTTTCTTCAGCACCCATCGGCCCGGAAAGCGCGTTCCGGTCAAACATGTCATGAAGGGAAACAGCTGCTACTTCTCCTATATCGGCGACGGTGCCGGCGGCCATGGCGAGGGGGAGTCGCTGAATCACCTCTTGTTCAAAGAGGCGCTACTCACCGTCACCACAATGACCTTGAACCTCGCTTTCCCCACAAGCGGCAAGGCAAAGAAAGTCCATCAAATCCCGATCACCATCAGCCATATCGAACCGGAAAAGTTAGTGGTTACCGCCAATGGAAATCGCTATGTGGATATCTATCTGGAGTTCCAGGCAGAGCATTGGCTGGGCACCAAGTGGGACGGCAAACTGTACTTGGAAATCCATAACACTCACGCGGTGGACGCCATCAAGCAGAGCGAGCTGAGAGCGCTCGATATTCCGCTAGTGGAGGTCAGTATTCCCAAGCTTTTCGAGTACATGACCCCGGAAGAGGACACGACTGATGAACGCGAAGATGCACACCGTCAACGCATCAAGAAGATACTGGAAAGTCCGAACGGCTACTTGCAGGGCGTCGTGCTGAGCAACCCGAGTTCGAAGGCATTTCTGGAGTCGATGATCCAGGAACAGTTCAAAAGAATGGAAGCACTCAAACAGCAAAATATCCACCTCGATCAGAAGGTGAGCACCGCTGAAGCTGCCCTGGGGCAAGCCCAGCAAAGCACTGCAGATACAGCAACGAAATTGCTCGAAGTGACCAGGCAACGCGATGCGCACACCGTCGCGCTTAACAATGCTGCCAATGAGCTAAAGACAATGACGAAGGCGCGCGACGAGCTTCTATCGGACCAGCGTGCCTTTATTATTGAGCGACGCTGGTTGATCGCAGGTTTCTGCCTCATGACGCTGCTATGTGCAGGATCCGTATGGCTGTTCGGAACTCAGTTGCCGAGCTAATACCGACAGGTCTCTGTAGTCGACCTGCACGCGGCAGGCGACTTCAGTGGCGCAGCAATTTACGCAGGGGCACGCCGTCCTTGAGCACCGGCGACTTGATGACGATATAGCTGAAGTACTTGGAGATACCAATGTTCTTGTCCAGCAGGCTCTCCACCACTTCCTGGTAATGCTGGATGCTGCGGGTCATGAAGCGCACCAGGTAGTCGTAACCACCGCTGATCAGGTGGCATTCGAGCACTTCGTCTACCAGGCGGATATTGGATTCGAACTTGGCGAAGTCTTCACGCTTATGGTCGCTGAGGGTGATCTCGGTGAACACCGTGACCGAATCGGTAATCTTGGCCAGGTTCAAGTGCGCCTTGTAGCTGGAAATATACCCCGCCGACTCCAACCGCTTGACCCGTTGCAAACACGGGCTGGCAGACAGGCCCACGGCGTCGGCGAGGCTGACATTGGTCATCCGGCCGTCCTTTTGCAGTTCAACCAGAATACTGATATCGATCCGGTCCAGCTTCACTTGCCCTTCCATTACGTACCTCTTGACTGCCGTTTGTAAGACAATCTTCTAGCAAAATCAGCGCCGTAAAGACAGCTGATGCTGAGCCACCAGATCCGCCATGCTGCTGATGCAGTACTCCGCCGCGCACGGCGAAGGCTGCCGGGGCCGTTGGCGGCCGATCAGGCAGCGGTCGAACACCCCGTGCGCCGCGACCGACGGTCGTGTCACATGCAGCACGGGCTGCACATCCTCCGCTTGTTCGCTGAGCCATTGCAGGTCATCGGCCAGGGAAATGAAATCTTCCGGTGCAATACCCAGCCGCTCACACAACACGCCACGGTCCTCCGCGTCACGGTCGCCACGCACCAGTAGCCGATAGAACTTGCGCAGGTACAGCATAGCCCCCGGCGCATCCTCGAACAGCGCCCAACTGCCGGCGCTGCGGGCAAAGCTCATGCCCTCCTCCCAACTGGCGTGGAGCCCCCAGCGCTCGGCGAGTTGGCGATGGGCGAAACACAGCACGCCACTGAAGCCCAACTCGGCGAAGCGCGGGTAGAGATTGGCGACCACCGTGTTGTACTCGGCCAGCACTTGCTCCCTGGACGGGTGCCCGCCACGGCTGTCGAGCAGCGGCTGCAAGGCGGCCAACACACCCGAGTCGCGGTCCACCAGCACTTCATCGCAATCGATCAGCAACGCTCGATAATCTGTCAGTCCCATGTGGGGTCAAGTCTCCAATGATGCGGTTCACCCTGAACAAGCACAGGCTCAGTTCAAGACCCGTGCCAAGGCGCCGTCGAGTATCTGCAAGGCTTCGTCGACCTGGGCCTCGGTCGTCACCAACGGCGCGAGAAAGCGCAATACGTTGCGATGCACGCCGCATTTGATCACCAGCAACCCGCCGGCGCGGGCTTCATCGATCAGCCGTTGGTTGAGGTCGGCGTCCGGGGTGCGCGCCGGGTCATCCTGGATCAGTTCGATTGCCAACATGAAGCCGGTGCCGCGCACATCGCCGATACGCGGGTAGCGCGCCTGCAAACCGAGCAGGCCCTGGCGCAGGCGTTCGCCCAGCCGTTGGCCGCGTTCGAGCAATTGCTCCTGCTCGAACGCGCTGATCACCGCCAGTGCCGCCGCGCACGCCAACGCATTGCCGCCGTAGGTGCCGCCCAGGCCGCCGGGCAACGGCGCATCCATGATGTGCGCCTTGCCGACCACACCGGACAAAGGCAAGCCGCCGGCCAGGCTCTTGGCCACGGTGACCAGGTCAGGCTGGATGCCGGCGTGTTGGAAGCCGAACCAGGTACCGGTACGGCCGAAACCGGTCTGGATCTCATCCAGGATCAACACAATGCCGTGCTTGTCAGCCAACGCACGCAGCGCCTGGAGAAACTCCGCAGGCGCCGTGAGGAAGCCGCCGTCGCCCTGCACCGGCTCAATGATGATTGCCGCGATCCTCTCCGGCGCCACTTGGGTCGCCAGCAGTTCATCCAGGGCTTTGAGTGCCATCTCGCTGGTCACCCCGCGATAAGCATTCGGATACGGCGTGTGGAACACCTCCGGTGCAAACGGCCCGAAGTTCTGTTTGTAGGGTTGGCTCATGCCGGTGAGTGTGGTGCCAAGCAAGGTTCGACCATGGAAGCCGCCCCGAAAAGCGATCACCGCCGAACGATTGGTGTGGGCACGGGCAATCTTCACCGCATTTTCCACGGCCTCGGCGCCGGAGGTGAAAAACGCAGCCTTATAGGCTTCCTGTCCGCCGACCATTTCACACAGCCGCTGTGCCAGGTCGAGGTAAGGCTGGTAGGCAACCACCTGGAAGCAGGCGTGGGAGACCTTCTGCAACTGGGCCTGCACCGCAGCCACCACTTTGGGATGGTTATGCCCGATGTTCAGCACGCCGATCCCGCCGACGAAATCCAGGTAACGCTTGCCATCCACGTCCCACAACTCGGCGCCCTGGGCACGGTCGATCACCAGGGGGTGCGCGGTCACCAGGCCACGGGGCACGAATTGATCGCGCTGACGCAGCAAATGAGGGGTTTCGTCGACTTTGCTATTCATGGCAGTTCCCATCGTGAATGCAGCAACCGGAAAGTGGTTGCGATGCGGTTCAGAGTAAGGCTTGCGGGCAACCAACTACGCCGAACTTGGCCCGTGAGAAATTCGGATCGACTGTTTTGCCCCCACCTTTCAACAGATCCTGCGCCGGGCTTGGGGGATGATGAGGGCTACCCGAACCCTGCAGGAAATGCCCATGGCCTTGCTCTACAAAGCTGACCCGGTGCGCGGCCAACATTGGCAGGCACTGTTCGCCGAACACGCGCCGCAGATCGAATGGCGCGCCTGGCCCGACATCGGTAATGCCGAAGAGGTGGACTACCTGGCCGCCTGGCAGGCGCCCGACAACCTCAAGCAAGTACTGCCCAACCTGAAAGTGCTGTTTGCCTTGTCGGCCGGGGTCGACCAACTGGACCTCTCCCGCCTGCCGCCCGACCTGCCCGTGGTGCGCCTGCTAGACCCCGGCATCACCCGCGGCATGTGCGAATACGCCAGTTGGGCGGTGCTGAGCCTGCACCGCGATATGTTGCGCTATCGCCAGCAGCAAGTGGCGCGCTGCTGGCAGGCGCACCTGTTACAACCGGCCGTGAATCGCAGGGTCGGCGTGATGGGCCTGGGCACCCAGGCCCAGCAGATTCTGGCGACGTTGGCGCCGTTGGGGTTTGCGCTGTCGGGCTGGGCCCGCAGTGCTTATCAGTTGGCAGGCGTGGACTGCTACGCCGGTGAACACCAACTGCCGACGTTCCTCAGCCAGTGCGACATTCTGTTGTGTGTGCTGCCGTTGACCGAGCAGACCCAAGGCATTCTCGACCGCCAGCTGTTTGCGCAGTTACCGCGTGGGGCGGCGCTGATCAACATGGGGCGTGGCAGGCACCTGGTGGAGGAAGACTTGCTGGAGGCATTGGGCAGTGGGCAACTGAGCGGTGCAGTGCTGGATGTACTGCAGGAGGAACCCGCGCCGGCGGACCATCCATTCTGGGATCACCCGCAGATTATGCTGACGCCACATATCGCGGCGATGACCCAACCGGCGAGTGCGTTTGGGGTGTTGCTGGAGAATATCCGGCGGTATGAGCGCGGCGAGCCGATGCTGGGTGAGGTGGATCGGTGCAAGGGTTATTGATGCATGGAGATCCAAATGTGGGAGCACCTGACTTGATGTGGGAGCCGTCGAGCCTTCGAAGCCGCGATGGCGGTGGGTCAGCCACCATCAATGTCGACTGTGCCGACGTCATCGCAGCCTCGCTTAAGCTCGACAGCTCCCACAGAAAACCTGTGTAACCGATGCAATCAGGCGCCGGCGCGCTGATGGCCAAGCTGGCACCCTGCAATTTGGCGGCTGACAAAGATCAAATGTGGGAGCCGTCGAGCTTTAGCGAGGCCGCGATAGCGGTGGGTCAGGCAACTTCAATGTCGCCTGTGCCGACCTCATCGCAGCCTCGCTAAAGCTCGACAGCTCCCACAGAAAACCTGTGTAACTGATGCAATTAGGCGCCAGCGTGCAGATGGCCTAGCTGGCACCCTGCAATTTGGCGGCTGACAAAGATCAAATGTGGGAGCCGTCGAGCTTTAGCGAGGCCGCGATAGCGGTGGGTCAGGCAACATCAATGTCGATTGTGCCGACGTCATCGCAGCCTCGCTAAAGCTCGACAGCTCCCACAGAAAACCTGTGTAACTGATGCAATTAGGCGCCAGCGTGCAGATGGCCTAGCTGGCACCCTGCAATTTGGCGGCTGACAAAGATCAAATGTGGGAGCCGTCGAGCTTTAGCGAGGCCGCGATAGCGGTGGGTCAGGCAACATCAATGTCGATTGTGCCGACGTCATCGCAGCCTCGCTAAAGCTCGACAGCTCCCACAGAAAACCTGTGTAACTGATGCAATTAGGCACCGACGCACTGATGGCCAAGCTGGCACCCTGCAATTTGGCGGCTGACAAAGATCAAATGTGGGAGCCGTCGAGCCTTAGCGAGGCCGCGATGGCGGTGGGTCAGGCAACTTCAATGTCGATTGTGCCGACGTCATCGCAGCCTCGCTTAAGCTCGACAGCTCCCACAGAAAACCTGTGTAACTGATGCAACTAGGCGCCGGCGCGCAGATGGCCAAGCTGGCACCCTGCAATTTGGCGGCTGACAAAGACCAAAATGTGGGAGCCGTCGAGCCTTAGAGAGGCCGCGATAGCGGTGGGTCAGGCAACATCAATGTCGCCTGTGCCGACCTCATCGCAGCCTCGCCGGGGCTCGGCAGCTGCTACAGTGTGAGTGCCAGGCCGCGCTCCTCCAGCTACCGCACAAAACTGTTCAAACTCTGCGACACCGTGCACCGGCGCCAGATCAGCCGAGTGCGGGGTGTCAGCCAAAGATATTTCAACTGAACCACTGGCTCCCACTTTTTTTGACCGTGCGCGCTTTAGATCGGGAGCCTTTGGGCAATCGCCAACCCGACATCCTGAGTTGAGCCCTTCCCGCCCAGATCCGGCGTCACCACGCCCTCGGCAATCACCGACTCAATCGCCTGCAAGATTCCGTCATGGGCCGCTCGATACCGCTCATCGCCGTTGCCAAGGAAATCCAGCATCAACGCCCCCGACCAGATCATCGCTATGGGATTCGCAATGTTCTGCCCGTAAATATCCGGCGCCGAGCCGTGCACCGGCTCGAACAATGACGGAAAGCGCCGCTCGGGGTCGAGGTTGGCCGACGGCGCAATGCCTATCGTCCCGGCGCACGCCGGCCCGAGGTCGGAGAGGATGTCGCCGAACAGGTTCGACGCCACCACCACATCAAACCGGTCCGGTTGCAGCACAAACCGCGCGCACAGGATGTCGATGTGCTGCTTGTCCCAACTCACTTCGGGGTAGTTGGCCGCCATCAATGCGGTGCGCTCATCCCAGTAGGGCATGCTGATGGAAATGCCGTTGGACTTGGTCGCCGCCGTGAGCTTCTTGCGCGGGCGGGACTGGGCCAGGTCGAAGGCAAACTTGAGGATGCGGTCGACGCCGCGCCGGGTGAATACCGACTCCTGCAGCACGAACTCATGTTCGGTGCCCTCGAACATCTTGCCGCCCACCGAGGAGTATTCGCCCTCGGTGTTCTCGCGAATCACCACAAAGTCGATGTCCCCAGGCTCGCGCCCGGCCAGTGGGCACGGCACCCCGGGAAACAGCCGCACCGGGCGGATGTTCACGTACTGGTCGAAGTCGCGGCGAAACTTGAGCAACGAACCCCACAGGGAAACATGGTCCGGGACTTTGTCCGGCCACCCCACGGCGCCAAAGTAGATCGCATCAAACCCCTTAAGCCGCTCGAACCAGTCCTCGGGCATCATCTGCCCGTGTTCCAGGTAGTAATCGCAGTGGGCCCAGTCGAGCACTTCGATGCTCAGGTTCAGGTCCCAGATCCTGGCGGCCTGTTCCAGTACCCGCAGCCCTTCGGGCAACACTTCCTTGCCAATGCCATCGCCGGCAATCGCAGCGATTCTGAATGCCTTGCTCATGGTGCGTGCCTCGCAAAAATTCAGTTCAAGCCGCCGATATGGAAGGCTTTGACTTCAAGGTATTCGTCCAGGCCGTACTTGCTGCCCTCGCGCCCCAGGCCCGATTGCTTGATGCCGCCAAACGGCGCGACTTCCATCGAGATAATCCCGGTGTTGAGCCCAACCATGCCGAACTCCAAAGCTTCGCCAAAACGCCACGAGCGCTGCAGGTCCTGGGTGAAATAGTAGGCGCCCAGGCCATACGGCGTGGCATTGGCCAGGGCCAGCGCCTCGGCTTCATCCGTAAAGCGCATCAGCGGTGCCACCGGGCCGAAGGTTTCTTCATTGGCCAGCAACATGCCGGCGTGGGTGTCACCCAGCACCGTGGGCTGCACGAACTGGCTGTCACCCGTGGGGGTCGCGCCACACAGCAACTTCGCGCCCTGGCTCAGGGCATCGACAATATGCCGTGCGACCTTGTTCACCGCCGCGGGGTTGATCAATGGGCCGATGGTCACGCCGTCTTCCAGGCCGTTGCCGACCTTGAGCTTGCCCACCTCTTCCACCAGCCGTGCGGCGAAACGCGCGTAGATACCGGCCTGTACCAGGATGCGGTTGGCGCACACGCAGGTTTGCCCGGCGTTGCGAAACTTGCTGAGCATCACCCCGGCCACCGCCTGTTCCAGGTCGGCGTCGTCGAACACGATAAAGGGCGCATTGCCCCCCAGTTCCAGGCTCAGGCGCTTGATGTGCTCGGCGCTCTGGCGCATCAACAGGCGTCCGACAGCGGTGGAGCCGGTGAAGGAAATCTTGCGCACCGCCGGGTTGCCGGTCAGCTCCTCACCAATACCGGCGGGCAAGCCGGTGATCACATTGAACACCCCGGCCGGAATGCCGACGCGCTCGGCCAGCACCGCCAGGGCCAAGGCCGACAGTGGCGTGAGGTCCGACGGTTTGACGATGATCGGGCACCCGGCGGCCAGCGCAGGCGCACATTTGCGGGTGATCATCGCGTTGGGGAAATTCCACGGGGTAATGGCGGCGCACACGCCCACGGGTTGCTTGAGGGTCAGCAGGCGGCGGTCGCCACTGGGCGCGGGCATGGTTTCGCCGTAGACCCGGCGGGCTTCCTCGGCGAACCATTTGACGAAACCGGCACCGTAGCGCACTTCGCCGCGGGCTTCGTTCAGCGGCTTGCCCTGTTCGCGGGTCATGATCAGCGCCAGGTCATCAAGGTTGTCGATCATCGCCTGGTACCAGCGCTCCAGCAGCGCCGCACGCTCGGCGGCCGGGCGTGCACGCCAGGCGGGCCAGGCACGTTCGGCGGCTTCAATGGCGCGGCGGGTATCCACCCCGTCCATCGCCGGAACTTGAGCGAGCAAGTGGCCGGTAGCGGGGTCGCGGATGTCCAGGGTGGCGCCACTGTCAGCAGCGATCCACTGGCCATCCACATAGGCGAGTTCAGCCAGCAGGCTGGGGTCTTGCAAGCGATTCTTGAGCATGGTCGAGTCCTGATCCGAGACACGCTCCAGTCTAGGGAGGTGCCGCAAACGAGGATGCCGAAAGCGCGATTAAAGCAGCGTGCCGTGCTGAAATTCACCCCAGGACGGCAGGCTCTGCTAGGCCCTGAGTGAACCCAGCAGTCCTTGCAAGAAGCGCTCGCCGGCGTCCATTTGGCTGATCTCGATAAACTCGTCGGGCTTGTGCGCCTGCTCGATGGAGCCTGGGCCGCACACCACCACCGGTACGTCCAGGCGCTGCTTGAACAGGCCGCCCTCGGTGCCGAACGAGACCTTGGAGGTGCCGGTGCCTGGCGCGGCGAATTGCTTGAGAAAGCGCACCGCCTCGACGCTGGGATGGGTATCGAGGCCGGGATAGACGTTGATCGTTTCGATCTCGATGGCCGCCACGCTGGACAACTTCTGTGCCTCGCGCACGATCACTTCAGCGCGCTCGCGCATCTGCTCCAGGAACTGGTCCAGATCGTCGGCCGGCAGGTTGCGTACTTCAAAATCCAGGGTGCACAGGTTAGGCACGATATTCAGCGCCTTGCCGCCGACGATCTGCCCCACATGCACGGTGCTGTAGGGCACGTCGTAGTCGCTGTCCTGTGCGCCGTGGTGTTGCAGTTGCTGCTGGCTCTCGCGCAGGGCAGCGATAAAGTCGCACGCCACATGAATCGCATTGACCGAGCGTGGCGCCAGGGACGAATGGGCCTCCTGGCCCCGGCAATACGTGCGGTAAGAGCCCTTGCCCTTGTGGCCCAGCACAAACTGCATATTGGTCGGCTCTCCGATCACGCACAGAAACGGCCGCACCGGCGCCAGGTGCAGCACGTCGAGCAAGCGGCGCACACCGACGCAACCGATCTCTTCGTCATGGGACAGCGCCAGTTGCAGCGGGCGGTTCAGGCTGTGGTCGGCGGCATCCAGCATCGCGTCGATGGCCAGGGCGATAAAGCCCTTCATGTCGCAACTGCCGCGCCCATAGATACGCCCATCCTGCACGGTGGCGGCGAAGGCGGGAAAGGTCCAGGCCTGCCCCGCCGCCGGCACCACGTCGGTGTGCCCGGACAACAAGACACCGGGCTGCTCCTTGGGCCCGGTGCTGGCGAACAGGTTGGCCTTCTTGCCGCTCTGGTCTTTGACGATCAGCGACTCGATGCCTTTGGTCAGCAGCAGGTCGCGTACGTAGTCGATCAGGGCCAGGTTGGACTCCGACGACACGGTGTCGAAGGCCATCAGGTGTTTGAGAATCTCGAGAACGCGGGGTTTCATGAGGCCTGGCTCCGTTGCTTGGCAGGTGGGGCGAAGCGGGTGATGGAAAACGGTTCGATCGGGGTACTGGTGCTCCCGGTGCTCAGCAGTTCGGCCATCACATCACCGACGCCCGGGCCGAGCTGGAAGCCGTGGCCGCAAAAACCGAACGCATAAAACAGGCCGTCGACGGTGCCACTGGCGCCCATCACCGGCAGCGAGTCTGGCAGGTAGCCTTCGATGCCACTCCACACGCGGATGATATTCAGGTTACCCACGCCCGGCAGCAGGCGGCGCATCTGGCTGACCTGGTTGAGGATGCTGCGCGGTTCCACATAGGCGCGGCGGTTGAGCATGTCTGGCTTGCTGCGGTAACCGCCGCCGATGACGATATTGCCCCGGGGAATCTGGCGGAAGTAGATCACTTCTTCAGGAATTTTGGTGTACACGCCGATAACCGTCGGCAGCGCATAGGGCACCGGCTCAGTCACCGCCATTTGCGGGCCGTGGGTCTCCAGCGGTACCGGTTCGCCGAACTGCGCCGAGAGTTTCTGGCCCCAGGCGCCGGCGGTGATCAAGAGTTGCGCGGCGTGGAACTGGCGCCCATCGGTGGTGGTGATCTGAAAGTCGGCGCCGACCTTCTGCACCTCGGCGACTTCAGTGCGCTCTTCGATCTGCGCCCCCAGGCGCCGCGCGGCGCGAGCAAACGCCGGCGCGGCCAGACGCGGGTTGGCGTGGCCATCGTGAGGCGCATAGGAGCCGCCCTTGACGTCGGGGCCGAGGAAGCCGAAACGTCGATGCAGCTCGGCACCGCGATAAATCTTCAGGTCCAGCTGTTCAGCTTCCGGCGCGGCCGCATAGGCTTCCAGCTCGGCGATTTCATCTTCGCGGTAACACACGCGCATGTGGCCGCTGGGGATGAACTCCAGGTCGTCATCGATCAGTTCCGGCAGGCGCTTCCACAGCGCCCAGGAGCGGTTGGCCAGGGCCAGTTGACCAAGGAAGCGCCCTTGCCGCCGCACATTGCCAAAGTTCACGCCACTGGCGTACTGGCCGATCTGGTCGCGCTCCAGCAGGATCACTGAATGCCCGCGACGACGCAGAAAAAACGCGGTCGCCGAGCCCATCACACCACCGCCGACAATCACCACATCGGCTTTTTGAACGCTCATGGCGATACCTCCTCGGTAATCAGCATCGACAAGGGTTTGACCGGCGCCTGGCCGCGCTGGCGACCGACCTCCTGGACCTGCACGCCCGCAGCGGCGGCGATCACTTCAGCCCCGGCCTGGGAGCAATAACGCCCCTGGCAACGGCCCATGCCCACGCGGCTGAACGCCTTGGCGCGATTGACCTCGCAGGCGCCCTTCTCTTTCACCGTGCGGCGCAACTCGCCGGCGCTGATCATCTCGCAGCGGCACACGATGGCGCTGTCCGGCAGGGCCTTGGCCTGTTCGCTGGGCCAGGGGAACGCCTGGGCCAGGCCAAGGCGAAACTGATCCATCACCGCCAAGGCCTGCTGTTGCTCATCACGCAGCGCGGCGTTCACCGGTTGCTGCAGATCTTCGAGCAGCGCCAACGCCACCAGGCGCCCGGCGTGTTCGGCGGCATCCGCGCCGCGAATCTTCGAACCGTCACCGGCCGCATACACGCCTTTCACCGAGGTGCGTCCGGCGTCGTCGGTGGCCAACCACCATTGGCTGGAGGCGTGGTCGAACGCCATGGTGCAGCCAGCCAGGTCGCCCAACTGGGTTTCCGGTCGCAGGTGATAGCCCAGCGCAACGGCATCGGCCTGCACCGTAGCCACCCGCCCACTGCCCGTGGTGAACCGCACGCCCATCACACCATTGGCCGCGTCGCCCATGACTTGCAGCGGCTTGATCCCCAAGTGCACCGCCACCTTGGCGCGGTACAGTTGGGCCAGCAGCTTGATCCCGGTAAACAGCAAGCCCGGCCGCGCCAGCAGTTTGGGCAGGGCCTTCAGGCGCAGGCTAAAGGGAGACGTATCGAGCACCGCAGCCACTTCGGCGCCGACCTTGACGTATTGGCTGGCGACCAGATACAGCAACGGCCCGCTGCCCATGAACACCACGCGATGGCCGATGGACACGGCCTGGTTTTTCAAAGCGATCTGCGCCCCGCCCAGGCTGTAGGTGCCCGCCAGTTGCCAGCCCTCGATGGGCATCAAGCGGTCAGTGGCGCCGGTGCAGAGGATCAGCGCATCGTAATCCACGGTGCTGTGGCGCCCCTGGCTCACACAACACAGTTGCCCGGGCGTCAGGTTCCACACCAGGGTGTCGGGGCGGTAGTCAATGGCGCCGCGCAGGCGATCAAAACTCTGGTGCAGGTGCTGGGCCTTTGCGGCTTCGCTGCCGTACAGGGTGGTGTAGTCCCGGGTGAACCCGTCGGGCTGACGGCGGTAGATCTGCCCCCCGTCGCGGCGGTTTTCATCAATCAGGATCGGCTTGATCCCGGCCGCCAGCAAGGTTTCGGCGCAGCGCACGCCCGCCGGCCCCGCGCCCACAATAACTACCCGTGCAGTGGCCATGTCGCCTCCGGTTGTGTGGTAACGATGTCCAGCCCGTCACGGACTTCATTGGAGCAGGCACGCAGGCGTTCGCCGCTGCGGGTCCATACCCAGCAGTCCTGGCACGCGCCCATCAGGCAGAAACCGGCGCGGCGCCCGCTGTCGAATTCCGACTGGCGCAGCGCGTTGCCCTGGGTCAACAGCGCGACCATCAGGGTGTCGCCCTGCAAGGCCTCGATGACTGCACCATCCACGGTCAGGCTGACCGTCGGCCGGCCCTGTTCGGCCAACCTCACAAAACGCCCCTTCATGCATAGGCTCCCAAGCTGGTGGTGGTGACGCCCCGCTGGGTATTCAGCAACTGGGCGCTGTCGTGGTGGCAAAGGATTTCACCGCCGTTGTCGAGGGCTCGGCGACTCGGCGCAGTACGGTTGCACAGGCCGTCGACGCGTACCGGGCAGCGATTGAGGAAGGTGCACAGTTCCGGCACATTGGCCCGTTCGCCGATCACTGGCAGCGTTTCGCACGCGGTGTCGCAGGTTTCCAGCCAGCCCTGACGCAACTCGGGCACCGAGTGAATCAGCAGGTCGGTGTAAGGGTGAAACGGTGGCTCGGCAAACGACTGACGGCTGCCGGCCTGCACCTTGTGGCCGCTGTACATCACCACAATGTCATCGCACAACGCACGCACGGTGGAGATGTCATGGCTGATAAACAGGTACGACACCCCCAGTTGCTGGCGCAGGTCGCGCAGCAGTTCGAGGATCGCCGCGCCCACCACCGTGTCGAGGGCCGAGGTGACTTCATCGCACAGGATCAGGTCGGGCTTGGCCGCCAGCGCGCGGGCCAGGTTGACCCGCTGCTTTTGCCCGCCGGACAGCTCGTTGGGACGACGTTCGGCGAGGGAGCGCGGCAGGCGCACCAGGTCCAGCAACTCACCGACGCGCGCCGTCAAGGCAGCGCCCTTGAGGCCGAAATACATCTTCAGCGGACGGCTGAGGATGGCCGCCACGCTGTGCATCGGGTTGAGCGCAGTGTCGGCGTTCTGGAACACCATCTGGATACGGCGAAACTGCTCCGGGCTTCGCTCGGCGAGGCTGCCGCCCAAGGGTTGCCCGTCGAAGGTCAGGCCGCCGAGGGCCGGGGTCAACAGCCCGGCCACCACCCGCGCCAACGTGGACTTTCCGGAGCCCGACTCGCCGATCACGCCGATAGCCTGGCCACGGCGCACCGTGAGATCGATGTCTTCGAGCACCCGAATCGACGGCATGCCGTGCATGTTTTTATTGCCGTAACCGGCGGTGAGGCCGCTGATGGTCAGCAGTGGCAGGTCTTCGGCAATCCCGCTGGGCGGGCGAATGGTGGTGTCTGGCCGCGCAGCAGCCAGCAGGCTGCGGGTGTACTCGTGGGTCGGCGCCTTGAGCAGCGGCGCCGTGGCGCTTTGCTCGAGAATCTGCCCGCCATTGAGCACTACGATCTGGTCGGCCATTTGCGCGACCACCGCCAAGTCATGGGACACGTAAACGGCCGTGGCGCCGCGCTCACGCACCACCCGTTTGAAGGCGCGCAGCACGTCGATCTGGGTGGTCACGTCCAGCGCCGTGGTCGGCTCGTCGAGCACCACCAGCACCGGGTCGCTGATCAGCGCCATCGCTGCCATCACCCGCTGCAGTTGCCCGCCGGAGACTTGGTGCGGGTAGCGCCGGCCAATGCGTTCGGGATTGGGCAGGGCCAGGTCGCGGAACA
This sequence comes from Pseudomonas sp. LBUM1641, assembly GCF_059716235.1. Lineage (NCBI taxonomy): Bacteria > Pseudomonadati > Pseudomonadota > Gammaproteobacteria > Pseudomonadales > Pseudomonadaceae > Pseudomonas > Pseudomonas sp. LBUM1641. Next base: position 2,499,889 of record NZ_CP166815.1, on the reverse strand, counting down.
AGCCGATGGCCTTGGCTTCCAGCTCGACCCGGGTGCCCAGGCCATGGATCAATGCGCCTTCCACCACTTGGTCGATGAGTTTCTTGGCCGGGTTGAAAGCCGCTGCGGCGCTTTGGGCGATATAGGACACGCGATTGCCGCGCAGGCCCTGCAGCTGTTTTTCGCTCAAGGCGAGCATGTCGTGTTCACCGACCTGCACCACCCCGCCCGACAAACGACAGCCGCGCCGTGCATACCCGAGCAAGGCCAGGGCGATGGTGGTCTTGCCCGAGCCGGACTCACCGATCAACGCCAGCACTTCGCCTTTTTCCAGGGCAAAGCTCACGCCTTTGACGATTTCTACCTCGCCGTGCTCACCGCAGGCCACTACGCGCAGGTCTTCGACGCGAATCAATTGGGTCATTTCAATGGCCTCCCGTGCGTCGACTACGGCGTGATGACAGGTAGTCGATCAGCAGATTCACACCGATGGTCAGTGTGCCAATGGCCAGCGCCGGAATGATGATGGCCAGCGCGCCCTGATTGAGGCCGCCGATGTTTTCGCGCACCAGCGAGCCGAGGTCGGCGTCTGGCGGTTGCACGCCGAGGCCGAGAAAACTCATGCCGCTGAGCAACAGCACGATGTAGCCGAACCGCAGGCCCAGGTCGGTCAATACCGGGTTGAGCATATTCGGCAGGATTTCCATGCACGCCACGTACAACCGGCCTTCGCCGCGAGTGCGCGCAACCTGCACGTACTCCAGGGCCTCGATATTGACCGCCATGCTGCGGGCAACGCGGAACGAGCCCGGGATGTAACTGATAACCGCCGTGCAGATCAGCAGCGTCACTGACGAGCCAAACGCCGAGACCATGATCAGCGCAAGCATTTTGCTTGGGATCGAGATAAAGGCATCCATGATGCGGCTGATGATCTCGTCCAGCCACTTGGGCGAGACCACGGAGAGCAGCGCACACCCGGTGCCGAAGGTGCTGGCCAACAACGCCGCCACCAGCGCCAGCCCAACGGTGAATCGCGCGCCCACCAATACCCGGCTGAGCATGTCGCGGCCCAGGTAATCGGTGCCGAACGGATGGGTGAGGCTGAAGCCTTCGAAGATGTTGTCGGACACCACTTCACCCACCGGGTGTGGCGCCAGCCAGGGGCCAAACAGCGCCACCAGCAACCAGGCGACGCACACCACGGCGCCCACCAGCCCCAGCCAGGACGGGCCGCTGGAAACCTTGGCGAGGGCCAGCGCGGAGGACACAGGCTTGGATTTCGCAATGATCGGGTTCATTGGTTTCTCAGCCTCGGATTGGACAGGATTGCGCACAAGTCGGCGATCAGCACCAACGCCAGGTAGGCCGCGCAGAACAACATGGTGCACGCCTGCACCAGCGCCATGTCACGGTTGGTCACGGCATCGACCATCAAGCTGGCAATGCCGGGATAATTGAAGATGGTTTCGACGATCACCACCCCACCCAACAGGTAGGACAGGCTCAGGGCGATGGCATTGGCAATCGGCCCGATGGCATTGGGCAAGGCATGGCGCAGCACAATGCGAATCGGGCTGACGCCCTTGAGTCGGGCCATTTCCACGTAGGGGCTGTCGAGTTGATCGATCACGGCGGCGCGGGTCATGCGCGCCATCTGCGCGACGATCACGCAGCACAGCGTCATCACCGGTAAGGCATAGGTGCGCATGAATTGCAGCGGCGAGGTGATGTCGCTGGCGTAAGACAGCGCCGACAACCAGCCGAGATTCACCGCGAAAATCAGCACCGCCAGGGTTGCCACCAGAAACTCCGGCACCGCGACCATCGCCAGGGTAATAAAGCTCAGGCAGCTGTCGATGCGCCCGCCCCGGCCCATCGCCGAGCCAATCCCCAGTACCAGTGCCACCGGCACCGAGACCAGCGCCGTAGCGCCCGCCAGCATCAGGGTGTTGGGCACCCGGCCCGCCATCAGTTCCCCCACCGGCATGGCGTTGGACACCGACACGCCCAGGTCGCCGGTGAGCAGGCTCATCAACCAGTGCAGGTAACGCAACACACCGGGCTGGTCCAGCCCCAGCTTGAGGCGCAGTGCCGCCACCTGCTCGGGGGTCGCGAACTGGCCGAGGGATTGCTGCGCCGCGTCTCCCGGCAGCACGGCCGTGATCGCGAACACGACCATGGACACGATCAACAAGGTCACGGCCCCGGCGCCGAAACGCCGGGCGATCAACCACAGTGTATTGCTATTCATCGCACTGCCCTCCTCACGCGTCCAACCACACCTGCTCGGCAAACATGTAGCCCATGAAACCGCCCAGCGGGTTGGTGCCGTAGCCTTTGATGCGCTGGTCGACACCGTCGATGTTGCTGATAAATACCGGTACACCGATACCGCAGTGGTCGTGCACCAGGGTCTGCATGTCGCCATACATTTTGGCGCGCTTGGCGTCATCGGTTTCGCCACGGGCCAGCATCAACAGCTGGTCGAACTGATCGTTCTGCCAGCCGGACTCGTTCCACGGCGCCTTGGACTGGAAGAACTGCGAGAACATCACGTCGGCATTCGGCCGCGGGTTGATGTTGCCGAAGCTCAACGGGTGCTTCATCCAGTGGTTGGACCAGTAGCCGTCGCTCGGCAGGCGGTTCACATCCAGCTTGAGCCCGGCCTGTTTCGCCGATTGCTGCAACAGCACGGCGATGTCCACCGAACCGGTGGCGGCAGGCGACGCCATGACGGGCATGGTGATGCTTTCCATGCCGGCTTTCTTCAGCAGGAACCTGGCTTTTTCCGGGTCGTAGACCGTCTGCGGCAGATCGGCGTTGAAGTAACGTGAACCCGGCGCGATCGGGTGGTCGTTACCGACCACGGCAAATCCCCGGAACACCGCAGACTTGACCTGCTCACGGTCGAGCAGCAGCTTCATGGCCTGGGTGAATTCCGGGCTTTTGCCGGGTAACTGGTCCTGGCGAATGATCAAGTCAGTGTAGTTGCCCGACGGCGCATCCACGACCCGGTGTTTGGCACTCGCGGCAATGCGCGTGGTGGAGCGCGGGTTGACCTCGTTGATCATGTGCACGTCGCCCGACAGCAGCGCGTTGACCCGCGATGGCTCGTCGGCGATGGCAATGAACTCGATCTCGTCGAGGTACGGCAAGCCCGGTTTCCAGTAGTTCTTGTTGCGCACGGCAATCGAGCGCACACCCGGTTTGAACTCACCGACAGTGAACGGGCCGGTGCCGATGCCTTTGTTGAAGTCGGTGGTGCCCTCGGGAACGATCAGCAAGTGCGACACGGCGAGGATCGACGGCAACTCGGCGTTGGGCGCGCTAAGGCGAATTTGCACCTCGTTCGGCCCGCTGGCCTTGATCTCGGCGAACTGCTCCATCAGCGGCATGACTTTGGAGCCGGTCAGCGGGTCTTTGTGGCGATTCAGGGAGAACACCACGTCGGCGGCCGTCAGGGACTTGCCATTGTGAAAGGTCACGTCTTTGCGCAGGGTGATGGTCCACACCGTGGCGTCGGTATTGTCGATGCGTTCAGCCAGTTCCAGTTGCGGCACCAGGTGCTTATCGAAACGGGTCAGGCCGTTGTAGAACATGTAGTGGCGTGCATAGTCGGTGGACAGCGCGCCCTTGGCCGGGTCGAGCGTGTCGGCGGTGGAGCTGGACATGCCGGCGACACGGATCTTGCCACCGGGTTTGCCTTTGCCCTCAACGGCAGCTTCATCGGCGAACAACTTGCCGGCACTGCCGAACAGGCTGCCCGCACCGGCTGCGGCCACACCGGCAACGCCCAGCATTTGCAAAGCGTTACGGCGTGACATGCCGCGGTTGAGACTTTCGAACACCCGCAGGCTTTCCTGGCCGGAAATGAGCTCGGGTGTGTTTTTGTTGTCAGTCATAGCAAGGCTACCTGTCGATAATCGGGAGAATCGAGTGCTCACGGATGTCCGGAGCGTCCTGGAAACGCAAACGACGGTGACGCAACAACGGCAACTCAGTGCAAGTAGTCCTGGAAACGGTAATAGGCGCCCACGAACGGCAGGAACCAGGGTTTGCCGAAATGCCCGGGAATCGCCGGCCACTCCAGTTCACGCCACGGGTTGGCCGCCGTGTTGCCCGCCATGACGTCGGCCATGACCTGGCCCATGTGCACCGACATCTGCACGCCATGGCCGCTGTAGCCCATGGAATGGAACACGCCGCCATGCTGGCCGGCGCGGGGCAGGCGGTCGGACGTCATGTCCACCAGGCCGCCCCAGCAGTAGTCGATCTTCACGTGCGCCAACTGCGGGAACATATTCAGCATCGCCGCTTGCAGCACCTTGCCGCTCTTGGCGTCGGAGACGCTGTCAGACATGGCAAACCGTGCACGCCCGCCAAACAGCAGGCGGTTGTCCGGCGTCAGGCGAAAGTAGTTGCCGATCATGCGACTGGTCACATAGGCGCGGCGCAGCGGCAGCAACTGATCGATCAGCGCTTGGGGCAAGACCTCGGTGGCGATGACAAAACTGCCCACCGGCACAATGCGCCGGCGGTACCAGCCGAGGTCACCATGCTGGCAGGCGCCGGTGGCCAGCAACACTTGCCCGGCGTGCAGCGACCCCTTGGCGGTGTTGACCTGATAACCGCCGGCCTGGGCCTTCCAGTCCTTGACCTCGGTGTGCTCGTAAATCATCGCGCCGTGCCGCGCGGCCGCTTCGGCCAACCCCACACCAAAGCGCCCCACATGCATCTGCACGCCGTTGCGTTGCAGCAAGCCGCCGTGGAACTGCGCCGAGTTGACTTCGGCGTGGGTCTGCTCGGCGGTGAGCAATTCGACGTCGGCGTCCACCTCCCGGCGGATCAGCTCACAAGTGCGGGCCAGGCCTTCGTAATGCAGGGGCTTGGCCGCCAGCTTGAGCTTGCCGTTGCGCACCAGGTCGCAGGCGATCTTTTCCTGCTCGACCAGCGAAACCACGGAGTGCACCGCACTTTCATAGGCCTGGTAATAAGCGCGGGCCTTATCGGCGCCGAGGCTGGCGTGCAAACCGGCATAGTCCTGAGCCACCCCGGTGTTGCACTGCCCACCGTTGCGGCCCGAGGCTTCCCCGATCACTCGCCCGGCGTCCAATACCACTACGCTGGCGCCCTTGAGCGCCAACGCCCGCGCCGCCGCAAGGCCAGTGAACCCACCGCCGACCACTGCAACATCGACCTGCTTGGGCAAGCCGCCCGGATGGGCACCGGTAAATGCCGGTGCGGTGTCTAGCCAATAGGATTCACTGCCCATGCTTTACCCCTTGGTGTGCTGTTACAGACCGACCAACGCTGGCAGCCCACCGATATCGGTGATCTGCTGGTAACCGTAAAACGCATTGCCTGGCACTTCGTGGCCACGGGCAACAAACGCCTTGTTTTTGATCTTCATGTCATGGGCCGGCATCAGGTCATAACGGAAGCTGGAAGACACATGCAAGATGTCGTCCGGGCCGCAACCCAGGTTATCGAGCATGAATTCGAAGGCGGCCAGGCGCGGCTTGTAGGCCTGGGCCTGTTCGGCAGTGAATACTTTGTGGAACGGCGCGCCGAGCTTGTCGACGTTGGACATGATCTGACTGTCGCTGGCGTTGGAGAAGATCACCAAGGGAATCTTGTCGGCAATCTTCGACAGACCGGCCGGCACGTCCGCGTGGGGGCCCCAGGTCGGCACGGCGTCGTAATACAGCTGGCCTTCCTCGCGATACTCGATGCCCCAGCGCTTGCAGGTACGGGCCAGGGCGGTCTTGAGAATTTCGTCGTAGGGGCGCCAGTCGCCCATGACCTGGTCGAGGCGGTAGGCGGAGAAGTCCTTGACGAACTGGTCCATCTGCCCAGGGCTGATGCGATCGGCGAAGAGCTCGCGGGTCATGGTGCCCATATGAAAGTTGGTCAGCGTACCGTAGCAGTCGAACGTAATGAATTTGGGACGAAGAAAGCTCATGGAGTGCGGTCCTGAAGTTCGTTGAGTGTGACAAGCGTTCACTGCCCTGGCGGCGCGTACGCCTCGTTGCAGCACAGGTTCATTACACCACTGTGAAATCAGCATATGCCGTCTAAAAAGACCTTCACTCAATACAAACCACCGTTTTGGTGGCCGGGCTCAGCAGACTTTGCGGTGCGCGCCAGGCTTGGGCAGGGCCTGTGTTTGTGCGCTTTATGGGGGCTTTCAGGGGCAGAAAGGCTTAAGGACGGGGGTGGAGGCGGCAGAAAGTGTGGCTGGCCGGGATTGCGTACATTGCCGTGACCGCGCAAGGAAGATGTACCCGGAAAAGCTCCTTGGCATTTGCTGCTGCACCCCCACCCCAATTAAGTAGTAACTGTGGCCGCGCAACACACTGCCCAAGGAATCTACCGAATATTCCCGACCCACTTGCCAGCCTCTAAAACAGGTGGGATACAAGCAGCCTCGTGCTGCACAAAACGCTCTATGGAGGCTCGCCATGTCCGCCCTGCCACACCCTGCTTATGTATACCGCCCGATGACCGCGGCCGATTTGCCGGCCGCCCATGCCTTGTCGGTGCAACTCAAATGGCCTCACCGCCTGGAAGACTGGGCCATGTTGCAACGTGTCAGCGACGGTTTCGTGGTGATGGATGGCGAGCGCCTGATCGGCAGCGCCTTCACCTGCCCCCAGGGCGACTACGCCACCATCGGCCTGGTGATCGTCAGCAATGACTACCAGGGCCAGGGCATCGGCCGTCGCTTGATGGAAAAAGCCCTCGCCGCGTGCGATGCGCGCACGCCGGTCCTCAACGCCACCCTCGCCGGCGCCCCGCTGTATACCAGCCAGGGGTTCGTCGAATTTGGGCGGGTGCAGCAGCATCAGGGCCAGGCATTAGTACCCGCCCTGCCGGGACTGGCCGATGGCGAAACCTGCCGCGCCCTGCACGCCGACGACCACCCCAGCCTGCTCGCGCTGGCCAAAGCCGCCAGTGGCCTGGACCGCCGCGAAGTACTGCGCGACCTGCAGGTGGAACACGCGGTGGGCATCGAGCGCGACGGCCAACTACGCGGCTTCGCCCTGCTGCGGCTGTTTGGTCGTGGGCGCTGCATTGGCCCGGTGGTTGCCGAAAACATCGATCAGGCCAAGCACTTGATCGCGGTACTGCTGGCCCAGGTGCCGGATGCCTTTGTCCGCATCGACATTCCCGTCGCCTGCGGCCTCAGCGACTGGCTCGAACACGCCGGGCTGAAGAACATCGACACCGTCGCGCAGATGGCTCTGGGCACGCCGCCCCGGGCCAGCCACGGCGTACACCCCTTTGCCCTGATCACCCAGGCGATCGGCTGACTTTCCTCCCGGAGCATTCCCCATGTCATCTCCCCGTATCCTGCTGTTGGCTCGCGCCGACGGCAGCCGCGTTGCCACGTCTTTCAATACCGGCGCCTTGAGCGCGCTGGACCCCTTCGGCGACACCCGCCAACTCGCCTGGCTGGGCGATGATGGCGTGTCCGCAGGGCTGGTGACCTTTAGCGGCGAAGCCGTGATCGAAGACTTCCCCCACAGCGAAACACTGGTGGTGAACGCAGGCCATGTGGTGCTCGGCAGCGCAGACCAGACACTGGAGCTGGGGGTCGGCAGCAGCGCCGTGATCGGTCGTGGCACACGCCTTACGGTGCAGACGAGCGCAGGCAGCCAATGGGCGTTCTGCGCCGTCGACCAAGCCGATGCTCCGGCGCGCCCGGGCCTGACCTTGCTTGCCCCGCATACCCTGCTCAATCCCTCCGCCGCGCCCGAGCCACAGATCCTGATCGGCCCTACCCCGCAGTGCCGCGCGTTCAACCTGTTCGATGATGAGGTCACTGAGCTGCGCATCGGCATCTGGGACTCGACGCCCTACGCCCGCCACGGCCGCCCGCACAAACTGCATGAATTGATGCACCTGCTCGAAGGCAGCGTCACGCTGCAAGACGACGAGGGAATTGCGGTGACGGTCAACCGTGGCGACACGGTATTCGTGGCCAAAGGAGCGCCGTGTGCCTGGAACAGCACGGTGTATGTACGCAAGGTCTACGCCGTGAAATAAGGCGCAAATCAGGCTTTAAGCGCCTCCTCCATAAACGCCACCAATGCTTGGACGCGCGGGCTGCGAAGCTTGCGCGACGGCACCAGGAGGATGATCGGCGCACTGTCAAAACTCCAGTCTGCCAACACGCGCACCAGGCTGCCGCTGGCAACGGCGTCGCTGACATCCCACTGCGAACGCAGCACCAACCCCAAGCCTTGCTCGGCCCATCGCCGGGCAACGCTGCCATCGTTGCTCAGCAACGCCGGCTCCACGCGCAGCGTCTTGCGACCCTGCCCTTTACGCAGGTGCCAGAGCGTGACGTCTTCATCATTTTCACGAATGCAAATGCAGCGATGGGACACCAGTTCATCCGGTGATGAAGGCACACCGTGCGCTTGCAGATAGGCTGGGCTCGCGCATAACCAGCGCTCGTTTGGCGTGAGCGGCCGCGCTGTCCACAGGCTGTCATTGAGATGGCCGATGTGAATCACCGCATCGCTGTCATGACGATCAGGCCAGGGGGTCTCGCGTAAATCCAGGTGCAGGCACAGCTGTGGGTGAATTCGGGCAAAACGTGCCAACAGCGGTGCGACTCGCTGCCGACCATAGCCAAATGGCGCCGCCAACCTCAAGGTGCCCACCAGCGTTTCATCCTGTTGCCTGAAAGACTCCGGCAGTGCTTCAAGCTGCTCCAGCAGCAGCGCACTTTCCCGCGAGAACCGCTCGCCATCTGCCGTAAGGCTGAGGCGTCGGGCATCGCGATTGGCCAGGGTCAGCCCCAGGAACGTCTCCAGCTTTCGCAGGCGCATGGAGAGCGCCGGCGGGGTGACGTTCAGGGCTCTGGCCGCAGCGCTCAGTGATTCAGAGCGCGCAAGGGTGACGGCCAACCGCAAGTCTTCGATGGAAATCATTCAATTTTACTTAATGATTGATTAGCCATGATTGAACCACAACTTAAGGACAGCTGAGTAGAGTTCAGGGTGTACCCAGCCACTTGAGTCCCGCCATGTCCATGCAGATTGCCACCCTAGACACGCCTGCCGCGCTCATCGACCTTACGCGAATGCAGCACAACATCCAGCGTATGCAACAGCGCATGGGCACCCTTGGCGTACGTTTGCGCCCGCACATCAAAACCAGCAAGTGCTTGCCGGTGATCCAGGCACAGATTGACGCAGGCGCCAGCGGCGTCACGGTTTCCACCCTCAAAGAAGCCGAGCATTGTTTCGCCGCAGGCATCAGCGATGTGTTCTACGCCGTCGCCATCGCACCGGGCAAGCTGCCTCAGGCCCTGGCGCTGCGGCGCAAAGGCTGCAACTTGAGCCTGCTCACCGACAGCGTCTCAGGCGCCAGCGCCCTCGTCGCGTTCGCGCAGCAACATGACGAACACTTCGACGTATGGATCGAAATCGATTGCGACGGCCATCGCTCAGGCCTGGCCGCGCAAGACCCTGTGCTGATTGACGTGGCGCACATCCTCAACGACGGCGGTATGCGCCTGCGGGGGGTGATGACCCACGCGGGTTCCAGTTACGAGCTGGACACCCTTGAAGCCCTGCAAGCGCTGGCCGAACAGGAACGTGCCCTCTGTGTACGCGCCGCCCACAACATTCGCGAAACCGGGCTGGCGTGCTCCGAGGTCAGCATCGGCTCAACCCCCACGGCCCTCTCGGCCCTGAACCTGGACGGGGTCACCGAAGTACGGGCGGGCGTGTATGTGTTTTTTGACCTGGTGATGCGCAACATTGGCGTGTGCCAGGCCGACGAGTTGGCACTCAGCGTACTGACCACGGTGATCGGCCATCAGCCGGACAAAGGCTGGATCATCACCGACGCCGGCTGGATGGCCATGAGCCGTGACCGTGGCACACAGCGCCAGCGCCAGGACTTCGGTTATGGCCAAGTGTGTACCGAAGCCGGAGACTGGATCGACGGTGCGCTGCTCACGGGCGCCAACCAGGAACATGGCATCGTCACCCTGGGCACCACCGCCAGTGACGACGTTGCTACACGCTTCCCCATCGGTAGCCGGCTGCGCATCCTTCCCAACCATGCCTGCGCCACTGGCGCGCAGTTCCCGGACTATCACGCCGTGGACGCCAAAGGCGACGTACACACCTGGAGCCGCCTCCATGGCTGGTAATCAATCCGGTTCGAAAAGCCAGGTGCTGATTATCGGTGGCGGCATCATGGGCGCCTCGTCGGCGTTTTTCCTGCGGCGGCGCGGCTGCTCGGTCACGCTGCTGGAACGCGACCAGATCGGTCAGTACGCCAGCGGTGTGAACTTCGGCAACGTGCGCCGCCAGGGCCGCTACCTGGGGCAACTGGAGCTGGCCAATCGTTCCTGGGCGTTGTGGAAACGCCTGCCCGAGCTGATCGATGACGACCTGGAGTTCATCCCCAGTGGCCACATGCGCGTGTGCTATCGCGAAGATGAAATCGCTGAACTTGAGGCCTACGCCGCCGCGCCGGAAGCCGCGCAACTGGACTTGAAAATCTATCGTGGCGCCGAGCTGCACCGGCGCTTTGGTTTCCTCGGCCCGGACGTGAAGGGCGGCTCCTATGCCCCTCACGATGGTCACGCCAACCCGCGCCTCGCCGCGCCGGCGTTTGCCCGTGCAGCCCGGCGTCTCGGGGCACAGATCGAGGAAAAGACCGAAGTCGCCGACGTGGAAAAGGTCAATGGTTTATTCCATGTCACCACCACCGATGGGCAGTTGTTCGTCGCCGAGCAACTGTTGATTACCGCCGGTGCCTGGGCTGCCCGCTTGTCCGAGCGCTTTGGTGAGCCGGTGCCGCTGGAGCCCAACGGCCCGCAGATGTCAGTCACCGAACCGGTGCCCTACACATTGCCGACCGTGATCGGTGTGTTCACCAAAATCAAGGAAGAGGTGATCTACTTCCGCCAGATCCCGCGCGGCAACATCATCATCGGCGGCGGCAACCGCTGTAAGCCGGACATGATCAACCGACGGGCGTTTTTCAAACCCGAGAGCCTGCTCAACCAGATGCGCCAAATGCGGCGACTGTTACCGGGGGCCGAAAAGCTGAACATCATCCGCGTGTGGAGCGGTATCGAGAGCTACACACCGGACTCCCTACCGGTGATGGGCCCGAGCGGTAGCGTAGACGGCTTGTTTTATGCTTTCGGTTTCTGTGGCCACGGCTTCCAGCTTGGCCCCGGCGTGGGGGATGTAATGGCCGAGCTGATCAGCACCGGCAGTACCAGCACCTTGATCAGCCCCTTCGATATCCGGCGGTTTACCCAACCCTCTACGGTGCCTGCAAACGCCCCCACTACAGGAAAACTGATATGAGCCACGCTTACGTTTATCGCACAGCCACCGCCGCCGACATGCCCGCCGCCCACGCGCTGTCCGTGCACCTGAAATGGCCTCACCGCGAGGAAGATTGGGCGATGGTGCAACGCACGTCCGAAGGCTTTGTCGCTGAACATGACGGTAAATTAGTGGGCGTGGCGTTCGCCTGCCATCAGGGGGCTTATTCCTCCATCGGCCTGGTGATTGTGAGCGAGCAACACCAGGGCAAAGGCATCGGGCGCCAGCTGATGAACCTGTGCCTGGACGCTACGGCCCCGCGTACGCCAATCCTCAATGCAACCGAGTCAGGAGCACCGCTGTACACCAGCCTGGGCTTCGTCGACTTTGCGCACATTCAGCAACATCAGGGCGTACCGCAAGCTCCGGCACCAATGCCCTTGACCCGGCATGCCCACTGTCGCGTATTGAGCCTGGCTGATTACCCGACGGTGATCAAACTGGCCAATGCCGGCAGCGGCCTGGACCGCACCGAGGTACTCAACGACCTGCTGCCCACTGCCGAGCACGTGGTTGGCATTGAGGTCGAAGGGCAACTCAACGGTTGTGCCCTGCTCCGCCGATTTGGTCGTGGCCATATCATTGGTCCTGTCGTTGCACACAATCAGGAACAGGCCCGACAGTTGATCACTCACCTGCTGCGGTTGATCCCGGGTCAGTTCGTGCGCTTCGACATTCCCACCGCCTGTGGTTTGGCCGACTGGCTGGAGAGCCTGGGGCTGCCATGCGTCGACAAAGCGCCGCGAATGGTACTCGGGCAGCCCCCGCAATCAAGCGGCGGCATCACCCAGTTTGCGCTGGTGACGCAAGCAATCGGCTAGGTCGCAAAGCCAGCCTGCCAGATTCAGCAGATTATCCCTTGCAGCGTTGAATAACGGCATCTTTGGGCTGAGACCTTTTGCTAGCTTAGCGAGACACCGGACCTTGCTGTTCGCACCGCCCATTACCGCTCCAGGGAGCCAGTTGAATGACCAAATACGCGTCGAACAGCCACAGCATTGTTACGCAACCGTCTGAGCAGTTTTATATCGACGGGTGCTGGGTTTCCCCGGTCATTGCGGCCAGTTTGCCGGTGGTGAATCCGGCCACTGAGGAGGTGGTTGCACAGGTCGCAAGCGGGTCTGCCGAGGATGTGGATCGGGCCGTCGCGGCAGCACGTGCGGCGTTTGCCGGTTGGTCTGCAACGCCCGCGGCGTCCAGGGCGCTGGTGCTTGGGAAAATCCACGAACTTATCCTTGAGCGCAAAGAGCAACTTGCACAGGCGCTCTCCCTGGAAATGGGCGCCGCCATCGGCTTCGCTCGGGCGATGCAGGTGCCGTTGGCGGCAGAGCACGTCCGGGTCGCCCGTGACTTGCTCACCCGCTATCGCTTCCAGACGGTGGAAGGCGGTACCGCCATCCAGCGCGAACCCATAGGCGTCTGCGGTCTTATCACGCCGTGGAACTGGCCGTTGTATCAGATCACCGCCAAAGTCGCCCCGGCCATCGCTGCCGGTTGCACCGTGGTCTTGAAACCCAGCGAACTGTCGCCGCTGAGTGCCCTGCTGTTCGCACAACTGGTGCATGACGCAGGGCTGCCGCCTGGGGTGTTCAACCTGGTCAATGGAAGCGGTGCCCAGGTCGGCGCAGCCATGGCGGCACATCCGGATATCGACATGATCTCAATCACCGGCTCCAACCGCGCAGGCGCGCTGGTTGCCCAAGCGGCAGCCCCAACGGTGAAACGCGTCACCCAGGAACTGGGGGGCAAGTCTCCGAATGTGCTGCTGCCCGATGCCGACTTCGCCAAGGCCGTACCACTGGGGGTGATGTCCGCGTTTCGCAACGTCGGGCAATCGTGCAGCGCGCCGACCCGCATGATCGTGCCAAAAAACCGCTTGGCCGAGGTCGAAGCCCTGGCGGCGGCGACCGCGAATGCGCTCATCGTTGGCGACCCGCAATCGGAAGAAACGCAATTGGGCCCCATCGCCAACGAAGCCCAGTTCAATCGCGTCCAGGCGATGATCCAGGCAGGCCTCGACGAGGGTGCGAAACTGGTGTGCGGTGGGCCTGGGCGTGTGCTGGGTTTTGACAATGGGTTCTATACCCGCCCCACGGTTTTCTCCGAAGTGAATAGCGCCATGCGCATTGCCCAGGAAGAAATCTTCGGCCCGGTGCTGTGCATCATTGCGTATGAGACGGTAGATGAAGCCGTCGCCATCGCCAACGACACGGTATACGGCCTGGGCGCCCACGTTCAGGGCCACGACTTGACGCAGGCACGTGCCGTGGCGTCGCGTATTCGTGCGGGGCAAGTGCACCTGAACTACCCGGCGTGGAATCCGATGGCGCCGTTTGGTGGCTACAAGCGCTCAGGTAATGGTCGGGAGTATGGCGTGCAGGGGTTTGAGGAGTATCTGGAAACCAAGGCTATTATTGGGTTTGGGGAATGAGTTATGGGGCTGTGCCAATGAACAAGCTCCGATCCCGGCGTTGATTCAACCGGGATCGGGGAATGCTTAACCTTCGAACTGGTGATAAACCTTGGCGATGACCTTCCAGGTGCCGTCGATTTTGATCAGGGTCAGGTAGTCATTGTAGTCGGCACCGATCGCATCTTTTTCCATATCGACACGCACAACGGCGGTCGTGGGGGTGATCGCCAGTACGTCGAGCCGAGTGGCAATTCCTGGGGCGCTGCCGTTCTTCTGAACGAAATCAAACAGATTTTTGATCGGGCCACCGAGCAGCTCACCGTTTGTAAAACCGTACATCACAGCGTCTTTATGGAACGCTTGCGCAACGCCTTCTGCACTGCCCACACGCAGACCTTCAACGTATTGATTGGCGGTAGCGATGACAGCGTTGTACTCGGAAGTCGGTACAGCCTTGATGTTCTTCGACATGGTTCTGTCCTTCCATTAAGGGCGAGGTACAACACACCTCGCCAGAGGCGATCGAGGGATCACGCGCTGGGGTGGGTGTGGTAAATCTTGCTGACGATCGTCCACTTGCCTTCTACCTTCAGCAGATTGAAGAAGTCGGTGAAACGAAATCCCGAAACGTTGTCGGTATCGACGCGAGCACTGGCGGCAGTGTCCACGATGTCGATGCGAACGATCGCGGCTTTGGCTTCGGGAGAGGGGCGGAACACGTTGTCGATGACGTCGTACAGATTCTGGATCGCGCCGCCGACAAGCTTGTCGCCATCGACCCCAAACATCGTGGCCTGCTCGTTGAACGCGGGCTTCATCAAGGCACTGTCAGCCTTGGCACCGCCTTCGTTGTATTGGCTAAGCACTTCGACGATCGCGTTGTATTCCTGGACGTAAGTTGGATTGCTCATGATGGACTCCTGATTGAACGATTTTCCGATTACCCATCAGGTCTGGATGGGCGCAGCATGGCCAACCAACGATCACCAATCCTGGCGTGTCGGCGAGATGATCAGATCGTTGACGGTGACGTTTTCCGGCTGGTTGAGGGCGTAAATCACAGCACGGGCGATATCGTCAGGCGCAATGGCAATCCGGTTCAGCTCCTGAGCAGCCTTGCGCCCTTGAGGATCGCTGACCTTGTCGGCCCAGCCGGTGTTGATCACGCCGGGACTGACGGTGTTGACGCGGATGCCATGCTGGACGCCCAACTCCTTGCGCATGGATTCGGTCATGGCCTGGACGAAAAACTTGGTAGCGCTATAGACACCCGCCGCCGGCCCGACCTGATGACCTGCAACAGAGTCCATGTTGAGAATCTGCCCGGACTTCTGTTCCAGCATGAACGGCAGTACCGCGGCAGTGGCGTTGAGGTAACCCTTGATGTTCACATCGATCATCTTTCCCCAATCCTGCACGGCCAGATCGACCCAGTTGGAAAAGAGCATCAGGCCGGCGTTGTTGACCAAAATGTCCACGGCGCCGTAGGTGTCTTGCGCAAACTTCGCGAGAGCTTTGGTTTGATCCAGGTGGGTAACGTCTGTGGTGAAAGCAACCACGTCGCTGCCTGACTCACGCAGTTCGGCAACAAACGCTTCCAGCCCTCCCCGATCGAGTGCTGCCGCTACCACGCGCACGCCGTGTGCGGCGAGTGCACGAGTGGTGGCGGCGCCAATACCGGAAGATGCACCCGTGACGATGGCAACCTTGTTTTGCAGATAATTCATACTTGAGTACCTCCTGTGCGGCGAGATACTGCCGCGACGAAGCCTCCCCGCGCCGAGCTGACGCGAGGGGACCTTTTGTTAGTTAGAGTTGGCTGTTGGCCAGTCGGTGTAGCCCTTGGCACCTCCGCCGTAGTAACTCTCACGGGGCGCGATGGTCAGTTCGGCACCACGGCGCAGGCGCTCTACCAGGTCTGGATTGGCGATGAACAAACGCCCAAACGCTACCGCGTCGATCCGGCCTTGCGCCCGGCGTTCCAGCGCCATCTCCAGGTCATAATTGTTGTTACCAATGAACGACCCTTCGAACTGCGCACTCAGCGCGTCCAGATCCACCCCTTCTGGAACGGTGCGAGAAGTGGCGGTGGCGCCTTCGACGAAGTGCAGATAGGCGAGATTGAACCTGTTCAACTGCTGAATCAGGTAGCCGTAGGTCGCCATGACGTTGCTGTCAGGGGGAGTATTGCCTGCGTCAGGTGTCACCGGCGAAAGGCGGATCCCGACTCGGTCACTTCCCCAGATGGCTACCACGGCTTCGGTGACTTCAAGCGTCAGCCGCGACCGGTTCTCGATGGAGCCGCCGTACTGGTCAGCGCGCTGGTTGGTGGAATCGCGCAAGAACTGGTCGAGCAAATAGCTGTTGGCAGAATGGACTTCTACTCCATCAAAACCGGCGCGCTTGGCATTGTGGGCCGCGTGCCTGTATTGCTGGATGATCCCCGGGATCTCCGAAGTCTCAAGTGCCCGAGGCATGGACACTTCGACCATGCCATTGTTGGTGTAGGTAGTGCCTTCGGCCTTGATTGCCGAGGGAGCCACAGGTGCCTCGCCGTTTGGCTGTAACTCGACGCTGGAAAATCGGCCGACGTGCCACAGCTGACTGACGATTTTGCCGCCTGCCGCGTGCACTGCGTCTGTGACCTTTTTCCAGCCGGCGACCTGTTCTTCCGACCAGATTCCCGGCGTCATCGCATAACCGCGGCCCTGGGCAGAAATGTTCGTGGCCTCGGCGATGATCAAGCCTGCGCCTGCTCGCTGGGCGTAATAGGTGGCGTGCAGTTCATTCGGCACTCCATCGTCTGCCATCCGGCTGCGTGTCAGTGGAGCCATGACTATACGGTTGGCCAGTTGCAAGGCGCCCATTTGCGTGGGCGAAAAAAGGTCGGTGTTATGACTGTTATCAATCATGCTAAATACCTCAAATATTAGACCGGTCGTCTAGTAACCTGATCAAAAAAAACGCCCCTAGCTGAGCAGGCGTTTACTTGTGATCAGCGCGGTTTCAAAGGGGGCCGTGGTTTTCTTGACCTTGACCAACAGCGAGGCGCCAAGCCATAGCTGATACAGCGATTCGGCTAAGGTAACCGCGTCCTGCGTCTGCGAAATGGAACCATCGGCCATGCCCTGCTCGACGCAACGCATGATCCGCTGAATGATCAGCGCGGTGCCTTCTTCCAGCACCGTACGCATGTCTTCCGACAAGTCGCAGACTTCAGCGCCCAGCTTCACCACCAGGCATTTCTCCTCGGGATGATCGAACGCTTGTGTCTTTGCCCAGTAGTGCAGATAGCCCAGCAGCCGCTCGGCGCCGGTTCCCTCTGCGGCCATCACGATATCGACGCGCCCGATGTACTCCTGAAAATACTCTTCGAGCAGCGCCTGGCCGAATTCTTCTTTCGAGCGGAAGTAGTGATAGAACGACCCTTTGGGTACGCCAGCGGTTGTCAGCACTTCCGACAACCCCACGGCGGTATAACCCTTGTTGGTCATCAGCGACTTGGCCACATCGATGATGTGCTGTCGCATATCTTGCATAGGTTTCTTCATAGGGAAGGCAGCCTACACAAAACTAGACCGGTCGTCTAGTAACTCTCGCCCGCGCCCGATGAGCACGGTTGACCTTTGCGCTTCCTTCTCGTGGATTGCTACGCTTTTTGCGCGACCTGATTGCCTCGTGAAGGCTCAAGCACCGCCCTCTCCCACTTGGCGATAACCAAAGGTGCAATGGCATTACCCAGCACGTTCAGCGTGGTGGTTCCGCTATCGATAATCCTGAAGATCCCCGCGATAAGTGCGACCCCTTCCAATGGAAGACCGGCGGAGGCCAAGGTCGCTGACAAGATAATGATGGCGAATCCAGGCACCCCGGCTGCACCTTTGGAGGTCAGCACCATCGTCACCACCAGCAAGATTTGCTGAGACAGTGATAGATCAATTCCATAAAGTTGAGCGACAAAAATCGTCGCAACGCCCAGGAAAATCGATGCACCGTCCAGATTGAACGCATACCCCACCGGCACCACAAAACTGACGATCCGACGCGGTACACCATAGCTTTCCAGTTTGCTCATCAGCTGAGGCATGACGGCTGCCGATGCGGCACTCGAGAACGCGAGAATCAGCTCATTTCGGAAATACTTGATCAACTTGAAAATGTTCTCGCCGATCAGATAGCAGATCCCGCCGAGCACCACCAAGGCAAAGACAATCAGGGCCAGGTAAACCACTCCAATCAGCTTGAGCAAGGGCAATAGCGAGGCAAAACCAAAGGTCGCAACAGTAGCGCCGATCATGCCGAATACACCTATGGGGGCGTACGCCATGACGATTGAGACGACTTTAAACATCGCATCGGAAATACCTTGAACCACCGCAACCACTGGCGCGCTTTTATCTCTAGGTAACGCGTTCAGGGCCATGCCGAACAGGACAGCGAAGAACAGTACCGACAGCAGCTTCGCCTCCGACATCGCAACGAAAATATTGTCGGGGACAATGTTCTGCACAATGATGAGGGCGCCCTTCGAAGGTTCCATCGTGATGGATGCGGAGCTGTGCGTGATGCCCGAAATATCGGTCCCCGTACCAGGCTCGAAGATGTTTGCGAAACACAGACCCAGCACAATCGCCAGGCCGGTGATCGCAAAGAAATACCCCAGCGACTTGATGCCCATACGCCCAAATGACTTGTTATCTCCGCCTCCTGCAATGCCCAGGATCATGCAACAGAACACGATCGGCACAACCACCATTTTCATCATCTTGATGAAGATATCGCCAAGTGGTTTCAGGATTTCTGCACTGACCCACGATTGATACTGCGGATGCGTATTGAAATACCAACCGACGAGCACGCCAAGCAACAGCCCGGCAATGATTTGCCACACCAAGGGAATACGTTTCATGTCTAGCCTTCTTGTTGGAATGAAAGGACTGCATTAATTGGCAGTTGCTAGATTCATGAGCTTCCAGCTCACTTGAGTTCAAATGGCACAACACTGTTGTGCCAACTTTCTTATTTTGCGAAGAGCTGGCTCATATCCTTGAACGCCTTGAATTCAAGGGCATTGCCACAAGGGTCAAACAAGAACATGGTGGCTTGCTCGCCGACCTGCCCTTTGAAGCGAATGTAGGGTTCGATCACAAACTCTGTGCCAAAAGACTTCAAGCGCTCGGCCAGCGCCTCCCATTCTTCCCAGCCCAAGATGATGCCGAAGTGCGGAACAGGTACGTCGTGGCCGTCCACCGGGTTGCTATGGACGCTTTCCTGGGAAGCGGTTTTGGGGTGTTCGTGAATAACCAGTTGGTGGCCATAAAAGTTGAAATCCACCCACTGATTGCTGGACCGACCTTCTTCCAGGCCGAACACTTCGCCATAAAATGTGCGTGCACCAGCGAGGTTATAAACGGGGATTGCGAGGTGGAAAGGCGAGAGGCTCATCAGAACTCCAATACAGTTTTTTGTTGGTAACGGACGGTGTGTCGTGGGACAGGCTCATCGTAGGGCGCGTTACAAAACAAAAAAATCAATATAAATTTCTTAGAAACACAATTAATATTTATGAATGATCAAAGAACTCAAAACACTCATCGCCGTTGCACGGGAAGGTACGTTTGCCGCTGCCGGGAATAAAATCGGCCTCACCCAAGCAGCCGTGAGCGCCCAGATCCAGCGTCTGGAGGCCGAGCTCGGCTT
The DNA here is from genome assembly GCF_059716235.1 of Pseudomonas sp. LBUM1641. Taxonomy (NCBI): domain Bacteria; kingdom Pseudomonadati; phylum Pseudomonadota; class Gammaproteobacteria; order Pseudomonadales; family Pseudomonadaceae; genus Pseudomonas; species Pseudomonas sp. LBUM1641. The sequence continues at coordinate 2,480,425 of NZ_CP166815.1, read as the reverse complement.
TGAAATATTCGACAGGAAGGGACGCTCAGCCCACCTGAACAGGATGGGCCATCAAATACTCCTGCAAGCGCAAGAGCTGCTTCGGCTTTACGACAATCTGGGCACCACCACGGTCGGACTACCTGCGAACGTTTTGGTAAACATCGGTGCAATCGCTTCCGTACAGCGATCCTATCTTCCAGATGCGCTTGCCAAGTTTCACCAGCAATGCCCGCAATGTAGAACACGCGTAATTCCGGGGCTATCGATGGAGTTGGTGAACCTCGTGGATGCCGGCGAGATCGACATGGCCGCAATCATCCGCCCACCCTTCTCGCTCCAGAGCGATCTGCGCTGGACAACGCTGGCACTTGAACCTTACCGACTGATCGTTCCGCGTGAAGTACCCGGAGAAGACTGGTCAGAACTACTTTCCAGCCAACCGTTTATTCGGTATGACCGATCATCATTTGGGGGACGGCAGGTGGATCGCTTCCTGCGCCAGATGCATTTCACTTTGCGTGAAGTCTGCGAACTGGATGAACTCGAGGCGATCATCAAGCTGGTGGAAAATGGCGTTGGTGTAGCGCTGGTACCGCAGACAGCAATACATCAGGAATGGCCAGAGGCTGTAAGAGTACTCGACCTCGGACAACACACCTTTCATCGTGATATCGGGCTGGTACACCGGTCTCGCCAAAGCTTTACCGAACCTGTGCGGATACTGGCTCAGCTTATTATTGACCATGTAAAGACCGACACTGAATAAACTCGGGCAACAAAAAAGGGCCGCGAGATAAAATCTCGCGACCCTTTGAATTGTATGGTCGGGACGGAGTGATTCGAACACTCGACCCCTAGCACCCCATAAAGGTGAATTGCAGTCCAGCAGTGTCCTGCAAAATCCGAAGGCCATCACCAACCCCTGTAAAGACTGGGTATTTTCTATATCGGTATCCGTTAGCATCCGCTCAAAGCTCATCTCAATTCACTACCAATTCACTACCAAGGATACTAGCCGTGGCCAATCTCACAGATAAGGCGATGAAGGCAAAGCCTGGCCAAACTCATAAATGGATGAGTGAGGTAGCCATTTGGGGTCATGGCTCACTGCTGGCTCGAATCACCCCCGCAGGGGATCGCCTTTTCTATTTCCAATATTCAAGCGAAGCAGGCAAGCGATACGCCTTGCCAATTGGCACCTACGGGCCAGGGGACGATGACGCGACCATGACGCTGTCGGACGCACGACAGAGAGCAATGGAGCTGGCAAGCCTACACAAGACAGGCATCAAAAATATTCGTGAACACCTTGAGTCCATAGAGGCAGCACGCATCGCTGAGCGTGACGCCAGACTGGCAAAACTGGACGCTGAGAAAGCGACTGCCGCAACGGAGCTGGCACGCCATGCCGCGCGCAAGAGTGTGACTGAACTATTTGAGCACTGGGCGAAAATCGACCTCATCAATCGTAAGGATGGCGGCGCCGAGGTGCGCCGAATGTTCGAAAAAGACGTACTGCCTCTGCTTGGCAGCATCGCAGTAGCAGACGTGAAAAAGGGTCACATCACTGAAGTAACCGATGCAATGCTGTCTCGGGGTGTTAACCGTGCGGCAAAAATCGCGTTCTCTCTCGTGCGTCAAATGTTTCGGTTTGCTGTGGATAGGGACCTCATCGAGCACGATCCCAGTGCAGGCATTCGCAAGGCCAAAATTGGTGGTAAAGATGTGGAGCGTGATCGGGTCTTGAATGATGACGAAATACGTCTTCTCTACCAAAAAGCGCCACAGGCGGGCTTATTGGTCACCACCGAAGCCGCTATCTGGATTGCCCTCTCAAGCTGCTGTCGTATCGGTGAGTTGCTGAGCAGCAAGTGGGAGGACATCGACCTCGAGCAGAAAACCTGGCTAATCCCTGGAGAAAATAGCAAAAATGGTAAGCCACACGTGATTAGCCTTTCCGGGTTCCTGATAGAGCAATTTAAGCGCGTCCAACAGGTCAACGGCAAATCGACCTGGTGCTACCCCAACACAGATAACAGCGGTCCGGTTAGCTCTAAGACTGTGACCAAACAACTCGGCGACCGCCAACGTCAGCCCGAACAAGGAACCATGAGCCGGCGTAGCGCTAAAGCTCAGGCCCTTCTACTGCCAGGCGGTAAATGGACGCCCCACGATCTTCGCCGTACAGGTGCAACACTGATGACCGCCCTAGGCATACTGCCCGAGGTAGCTGAGCGCTGCTTGAACCACACTGAAGACAACAAAATGAAGCGAATTTACCAGCGCCACAGCTACGCCGACGAAATGGCCACTGCCTGGAATCTGCTAGGTGAGCGCTTGGAGGCGCTAAAAAATACCAATCCGAGAGATCACTCGCAACCGATTCCATCAACGTGAGTTGATAGGGCTTTTTATCAGCGCTGGCCCTGCGCTGACCAAAGCTTGCGCCACGAAGTATCAACTGAGCCAAGACTGCGGGAGGCATCCCGCCGATCGGCTCAAGGCTTCAAACCGTAGAGGGTGCGTTGTTGGCCGGACGCGCTAACAACGAATGCGAGATGCATTTGCCGATAGCCTCGACTCGTGACACCTGGGTCAGGACTTCGCTCGTCGATGCTTTTCGCATTCACAAGCACTGTAGCCAGGGAGAATACTATTGTAATTTCTTGGTTTGGCTTTTTCCTGCATGAGAACGCATCTAAAATTGTAAGTCTCGGTTTGACTGGCAGTTTTCCATTCGGTGTCCAGTAATTCTAAGCCGATCTTTATAGCCTTTCACGAAGTGTCTACAGGTCAACCCTCAGGTGGGTCACATGCATCTGGTCGCGGGCCTGTGCGAAGGCGATGTTACCGAGCTCGGTCAGCGTGCCCGGGCCGTTAACGGAATAAATGCAGGTTGCCGCGCCGTGCTTTTCTGCGCTTGTACCCGAATCCATTTGTGGACGAGGTTTGCGTTGAGACTATGGCTGAGGACGACGCTGGCAATCGAAGCGCCAGGTTGCGCGCACTCTTGAATGACCCGGGCCTTGAAGAGTTTGGAATAGAACAGCGTGTTGGCTGCATGAAATACCTGCTTAAAAAGCTAGAACTGGTGCCCACTCAAATTTTGGTGCACACCATGTCTTGGCATTTCGGGGCTGGGTAGATGACTTGGCCGGACGGTTACGGAGAACTGGCTGGTGGAATAGGCCCAGACGTAAGCACGATGCGTTTTCTTTGTGCCAGGCGTCAGCATTTGTACCGGTTTCGTCCGCGTGAACGACGCCGTACATCAGTACGGCATCGCGCAGTGCATCAACCAGCGGCTGTAATTGCAAACCTCACTTGCCTTGCAGCCATTCCCATAAGCTGGTTGAGCGGGCTCAATGCAAGCTACCCGTCTCAACTATTTACAAGTGGTATTGCGGCTTAGTATCTAGGCGATGTCATCTCTCGACGTTCGCTAGGCGGAAAAGTGAAAGGCTCTTCATCGCTGTTGAGGTGTCTCCTGTCAGCTCATAATTTATGTCGAGCCGCATAGAGGCAGATCATTTCCATGGCGAGCGCCGCCGCCAGCGCCGTGATTTCAGCATGATCATAAGCTGGGGCCACCTCGACCACGTCCATGCCTATCACATTGATCCCGCGTAGGCCGCGCAAGATCTCGAAGGCATGGAACGTAGACAATCCTCCACATACCGGAGTGCCGGTACCGGGTGCAAATGCCGGGTCCAGGCAATCGATATCAAACGTCAGATACACCGGGTGATCCCCGACTCGCTCACGAATCATGCGGGCAACATCTTGAGCGTTGCTGGTGTTGGCTCGCCGAGCATCCACGACCTGGAAGCCCATCACATCACATAGTGATCAGCCATGATAATTTCTAGGTGCCTGACGAAGGACGAGGCCGGTGCAGCAACGCCTGGGTTTCGAGCAGCTCGTAAAGCTGGAAGTGCATTTCCAGTTCGTTAAGCAGCAAGTCCGTCATCGAGCTTCTCTACAGCAAGCAGCTGAAGTAGATGTCGAATCAGCCTCGATGGAATCGGTTGGGCGCTCGCCAAGATTGCGTAAATTTATGCGCATGACGTTTGTATCCGCGACGTAAAAACGCGAAGCCATCAGCAGCGCCAACAGGGTCACCAATAAAGCTGCGGGAATAAGCAGCATCGCGTCGTGTAGGCCCTGCGCTTTGAATGTCTCGTTCATGACGCTCACGCCGGCGGCAAGCATTGCTAGCTGCGCGAAGTGATCAGATAGCAGGCCCACTGCGATCGGGCCGAGGCCGCCACCCAACAGATAAAGCGCAGCGAAGAACAGCGCCATGGCTGTCGCGCGCAGACGCGGTTCGATGACATCTTGAACAGCAGTGAGCGCGCAGGTAAAAAAGCTATAGGAAAACAACCATCCCACGCTGAACAGCACCACAAACAATCCCACCTCGATGCGCCCCAAAAACAGTGCCGCACTGCAGAAAATCGCCGCCACAAGCATGCTAAAGGCCGCAAACAGCAAGCGGCCCTTCTGCCACCGATGATGGATGTAGTCAGCCAGCACGCCGCCGAAGGTCAAACCCACCATGCCAGTTACGCCAACGATAATTCCGGTCGCCACCGCCGCGCTTTCCAGCGGTAGCTCAAAGTAACGCTGCAGCATCGGCACCATGAAGGAGGAGCAGGCATAGGTGGCAAAGTTGAACGTCAGGCCCGCCAATACCAGCCAACGGAAACTTACAATTGCTAGAATTTTGCGTAACGGACGAGATACCGGCGGCAGATCCACTGCTGCGTTATCCGCCGCGCCGCGTGCTGGTTCACGGATAAAGAACAAGCAGATCGCCAGAACCAGCCCAGGAATTGCTGCGATAAAAAAGGGCGCGCGCCAGCTGTCGAATGCCTGCACCATCGCCCCAACTGTGAAGAAGGCCAGTAGTAGCCCCATAGGCAATCCAAGCATAAAAAAACCCATCGCGCGACCGCGTCGCTGGCTGGGAAACAGATCACCGATCAGCGAACTGGCTGCCGGTAGATAACTGGCCTCCCCCACGCCGACACCCATGCGTATCAACAGAAAGCTCCAGAAACCGCTGGCCAGTCCCGTCGCAGCGGTGAGCGCACTCCACACGGCCAGACCCCAACCCATGATTGTGCGCCGGGATCCGTTGTCGGCCATGCGTCCCAGCGGCAGGCCCGCCAGCGCATACACCACTGTAAAAGCAGTACCGACCAGCCCCAGTTGAAAGTCGCTCAAGTCCCAAGCCAATCGCAAAGGCTCGACGATGATTGCCGGAATCGTGCGATCGAAATAATTGAACAAGTTGACTACAAACAGTAGAAACAGAATGCGCCAGGCGTTTTTGGCTTGAGTTGTCTCGTGCATGGGAATGTCCTTTTTATTGTTCTAACACCCGATGGCATTTAATTGTTTTGAAAACCCAGTTGTTGAGACAGGTTATTGGCGGCAGCGATCAACGCTTTCGGCACTTCACCTAGCCAGTCAGAACTCAGCCGTGTTGCGCTGGCGGCTAACGTCAATGCCATGATCATTCGGCCAGAGGTATCGCGCAGGGGAACACTGAAAGTGTGCACGGGGATTTTGTGCAACAACGAAGGCGCGTTTCCGACCATACGGGCCAAACCGTGCTCGATCACTTGCGCGGCGTCATCTGCAAACCGCTGGCGGCGGCTCGCGAGGTCTTCGCCTGGAATCGAAAATTGCCGCAGGTCTTCCTCGATAAAGGCCTTTGTGACCGACTCAGGTAAAAACGCAGCAAAGGCAAGGCCGGTCGCTGATCGCGTGATCGGCATCACCAGACCGCTGATGAGTTGATCACTCACCGCATGGCTGGAAGGTTCCCAGTGCAACGCGGTAGGACCATGATTGCCCCATACCGACAGGCATAGGGTATGTCCGCCCAATAGCTCCGTCAGCTCGGGCATCGCCGCCCGAACAACGTTGATCGCCTCCATGGCCACAGGCTGCAATTCATTGGGCTGAAAGTAACTGGCCTCAAGATCGCAGGAGTGGGCCACCATGTAACGTCCGGCACTGAACGCCAAGGGCCGACGATTGCCGTGGCCCATGCGCTCGACACGACCGATGTAGAGCATGTGGTCGCCGCTCGGGTAAGCCGCCACTTGAACACATTCCAGATAAGCGGATACGCCATCGAGAATGGGCACATCCCCCAGTCCGCTCTGGTGCACGATCCCTTCGAACTTGTCTTCGCGCGATTTGGCAAAATTATTGGAAATGCCGATCTGGTCGTCTGCAAGGATATTTACGGTAAACCTGGGACTGTCGCGAAAAGCGCCAAAGCTCTTCGCCGTCAACACTTGACTCCACAAAACCAGAGGCGGCTCCAGCGATACGGTATTGAACGAGTTGGCGGTAACACCATGCGCGATGCCGTCCGCGTCACGGGTGGTGACAACTGTTACGCCGGTGACAAAGGTACCGAAGACATCGCGCAATTCGCGGCCTTCGAAAGGCGCACTGGAGATTTTCATAAGTCTGCCTCGCTTGCAGAGATTTTTCCGGGGGCGAAGTACGCCGTGGCGGTCGAAAAATTCGCCGCCAGGCGTGTTCGCGATATCACAAGGTCAGGCGTTAGCGCGGCACTTCGAAACCGTGTGCAACGTGGTCCCAGGTATCACCGGTCAGCCCTTCATCGCGGAGAGCAACTTTGCGCACTTTGCCGGTAGGCGTACGCGGCATCACCGGCATACGGCGGTAATAACGCGGCACCATGAAGCGCGGCAAGTGCTCGACACAGTGTTTAAACAGCGCAGCAAAGTCGAAGTCTTCGCTACCGGCACTTTCGAACACCACCATCACTTCGCTCTCCCCCACTTCGGAACGCACGGCAACAGCAGCTGCTTCGTGAATGCTGGCAAAGGTTGTGACTGCTACCTCGAGTTCCTGGGAAGAGATGTTTTCACCCCTCCGACGCAGTGCGTCCGACTTGCGATCGTGGAAATAGATAAATCCATCGTCATCCATCGATCCCATGTCGCCTGTGTGCCACCACAGGTCACGCATGCTTTCCAGTGTTGCCTGCGGATTACCTAGATATTCCTTGAGCATGATGTTGGGCATGCGCGGCCGGTAGACGATTTCGCCAATCTCGCCAGCAGGAAGCGTGCGGCCGGAGTCATCATGGATTTCAATGATCGAAGAAGCTGTCGGCTTGCCCATCGAACCGATTCTGCGTCCCCGGAGAGGGTTGTAGATGACGTTCTTGATTTCGGTCTGTCCATAGCCTTCGAGGACGTGCAAGTTGAAACGCGACTCGAAACGATACAGTACATCTGCCGGCGCCGGCGCGGCAAAAACCCGAGTGACCTTATGCTCGCGATCCAGCGACGAAGGTGCGGCCGAGAGCAACATGTGCAACATCGAACCCAACGCATTGAATTGAGTAGCGCCGGAGGCACGCACCTCATCCCACAGGTTGCTCACGCTGAAACGTGGCGACAGAATGATCGCCGCACCAGCGTAAATGGCGGCGGCGCAGGTGGTGATCTGAGCCATCCCATGGAACAACGGCATGCAGGTATAGAGGCGATCACGCGGCGTCAGCTCAAAGGCTTGAGCACTTTCACGGGCCATGACCACCCCTTGCAAGTGCGGCGCTACTACGCCTTTGCTCTTACCTGTGGTGCCGGAAGTAAAACCAATGGCGCACGCATCGCTGGGTAACAGAGTCGGAAATTGCGGGGCGTTGCTGCCCTTGGCCAACATCTCTTCCCAAGAAAACACTTGCACATCGCCAGACGGAATATTGGCAGGGACACCATCGACATAAATGATGGTGCGCAGCCCGGCAGGCAACTCGCCCATGGTCAACAGCAAGTCGCCCAGACGCGCTTCAGTAATCAGAATGGTCGCGGCAGAGTGCTCAAGGGTGTACTTCAGAAACGGGCCCTTGTAGGCAGTGTTGACTGGAACCTGAACGCTACCTGCGCGAGAGGCGCCATAACAGGCGAAGAGGTATTCCGGACGATTGGTCATGAAAATAGCCAACACATCGCCTTTCGCTACTCCGAGCCCCATCAACCCCGCTCCGGCCTCCGTCGCGCGTTGGTCGAGCTCGCTGTAGGTGGTTTCTTCACCATTGAACACCAATGCGACATTGTCCGGGGCATAGGCTGCGCGGGCAGCTATGAGACCACCCATAGTGCCGCCACCAAGATCCTGTAAGTCGTGTCGATTCATGTTGATTACCGTCTTTTATTATTGATCTGTTTACAGCGGATCAACGAATTGACCAGCTGCGTGCACACGTTTTTTATACCGGCGAATAGCCCGCTTTAGTCGCGGTTCCAACTGAACGAGCTTTGCGCTTCTTTGAAAGCCTTCAGTTCCAAGGCGCTGGCAGGCACCTTGCCAACTTTTCGGGTGAAGCCCTTTTCCCGGCCACCCAGCAGATCGTTTAGCCAGTTGGCGGTCGCAATCAATGCGCTCAAGTCAATGCCGGAGTCGACGCCCATCAAATCAAGCATCTGCACCGCGTCTTCCGTACAGACTCCTCCCACTGACGCGCCGGGTGCTGCCGGATGCCCTCCAGAGCCGGCCAGTGACGTATCAATATTTTTCACGCCCAATGCAATCAGCTCGGCAATGTTAGCCAGGCCCATGCCGCGGCTATCGTGCACTTGGACCCGCAGTTTTTCCACAGCAGTGTGACTCGAGGCGAACTGCACCATATTGCGAACTTGCGGCGGTGCGGCATAACCACAAGAGTCAGCAAGAATCCACTCATCGATACCCATTGCCGTCAGTCGTGCAGCCAATGAGCTGACTTGTTCCGGCCCACGCGGCAACCCGACGGGCCCACCGAACACTGCGATCAGGTAGGTGCCCAGACGAATATCTGCCCGCGCCGCTACTTCTCGCATCCTCTCCAGTTCAAGTAGAGAGTCTTCAATGTTGCGACCGATATTCGCCTTCGCAAAAGCCTCGTCGGCCGCCAGCAAAAACCAGGCTGCGTGGGCACCTGAATCTATCGCTCGCTTAAGCCCGGTAACGTTACCAACGCAGCACTCAAGCGACACCCCTGCCGGACGTTTTACTCGGGAAAAAACCTGCTCGGCATCCGCCAGGCCTGGAACCATCTTCGGATGCACAAAAGATGACACCTCGATCGCCGGAACACCGCAATCAATCAAACGGTCAACCAGGTCAACCTTCTCCTGAGTACTCGCAGCCTGAAATTGAAAGGTCAGTCGGGGCGAAACATCTCGAATATGCACGCGTCCCATATTAAAGTTCCTGCTTCACACGAACTAGAAATTCTTCAAGCGAGGGTTCCCAGAAGCCATCTACCCCTCCGGTGATCAGAAATGCGTCCACGCCCAAGGCCCGGTATTTTTTCAGCGCAGCTATGACGCGATCAGGTGTGCCGACCAGTGCTGCGGAATTGGCAAAGCCGCCCAATAGCTTGACCAGACCGGTCCAGAAGCAGTCATCGTGCAACTCTTCATCAGCAATCGCCATTTGCCGCAATTTGCCAGCCGATTGATCAGTACTGGCTGATCGTGCGAAACGATTGGTGCCTTGCGCTTTCAGGATGGTGTCCTCGGCAGCGCGCGCCAGTTCCCAGGCTTGCTCATCGGTATCGGCAATGAACAAACGCAGGCTCAGGGAGAACTCCGGGCTACGGTCATACTGCTCGGCAGCTTTTTTAATCCGGTCGATTCGTTCCTGAGTGCCCGCCAAGGGCTCACCCCACAGCATGTAGGTGTCCGCATGCTGAGCACCAAAAGCCACCGCTTCATCGCTATCGCCGCCCATGAATACCGGTACGTGTCCGCTGATGGGCTTCATCAGCTGGCGCACACCTTCGGCTTTATAAAACGGCCCCTCGTAATCGAAAGACTGCGCTTCACTCCAGGCGCGCTTCATCATCGACACATAGTCGCTGGCGCGTTCGTAACGGGTTTCTTTGTCGGCGTAATCACCTTCCCGGTGTACATCCTTAGGTGAGGAACCGGTGACGAAATTGATCGCGAGACGACCACCACCAGCCAGAAAATCCATGGTTCCGAAAACCCGGGCGGCGGCCGCTGGGTGCATAACACCGGGGCGATGGGCGACGATTAGTTTTACCTTTTTGGTCAGAGAAAACAGGTATGAAGACGTGATGAAATTATGCGGCCACAGCGATGAATAACCGCACAGCACATAATCGATGGCCTGGGAGCTTTCCCATTTTTGCGCTTGTTGCGCCAATGTCGGAACACCAGGCATGCCGGGCGCAAAAGGGCTATCCACTGTAAAGATCTTGACCATAATTGCCTCTTAACCTGCACTAGGTTTTATCAAGAGAGGGACTTTGTATCGCCCCGAAAATCGCTGCCAAATGAACAGCACGTATGAAGGACTATAGGCAGCGGCGGCCCTCGTAAATAGGACTCAAAACGACGTGCAGGGGACTTCTGACGACAGCTCTCGAGCGATTTTTACGGCTGGTTTTGCGGACGGTCATGTCAAAAAAACCGATGGCAAAGCATCGGTCTTTACTCACGAATACCGGCTCAGCGAGCGGTGATTTCCAGCAGTTGGGCGTACACGGGATCTGCGACTTCAATCACGTTCGCAGCAAGGCGCTTTGCCCGTTCCGCGTCGGAACGTTCGAAAGGCACCCGCACAGGCAGATTCGGATCAAGCGGACGTGTGGCGCGCAGGCTGTCGGCGTAGTCCGATATGCGTTGCTTGTAGTCTTCCAGTGAGGTCAGCAGCTCGGGGTCGATCACCACCATGAAGAACCCACAGTCGCGCAAACCTTGAGGCGCCGCGGCTGCTCCACACATCATTCCCAATAACTGCACGACCAACGCCAATCCCGAGCCTTTATGCCCGCCCCACACGGTAAAGGCGCCGCCCAATGCCGCTGCAGGGTCGTTTGTCGGTGTTCCTTGCTCATCGTAGGCGCGCCCCTCGGCCAACGGCTGGCCTAGACGCATGCTCAACAACACCTCGGCCAGCATGATGCTTGACGTGCCGATATCCCAGATAATGGGGGCGCCGTTCGAGGGAAAACCGAAAGCAATAGGATTGGTACCGAAGCGCTTTTCAGTGCCTCCTGCGGGCGCAACGATGTGCCCTCCACTCCCGGCAATCATCCCGGCAAAACCGGCCTTGGTGACCTGCTCCAGATAGTAGGAAAACATCCCGGTGTACCAGGTCTCGTTTGCCCCTACGACTGCAATGCCGGTGGCCTTGGCTTTGGCAATGGCCAGATCGGTGGCCCGCTGTGCGACCAGATAGCCGACCTGATCGCCGCCGTCAATTGAAGCCGATACGGGAGACTCTCGTCGGACTTGCATCGGTCGACTCGATTGGGTGCTAGAACGGATGCGCTCGATGATCGAAAGCGCTCTCGGCAACCCGCCATAGGACAAACCACGCAGTTCGCAGTCGATCAAGTGTTCGCCGATTACTGCTGCTTCGTTGGCCGTATGCCCCACAGCTTCCATGGCCGCTTGCACAAGTGCGCGGGCTCCAGGAACGGATAACTTCATGGTGACTCTCCGTACATAGAGGTGTCGTGCCACTTTCATGGTGGCGCGACGGTAAGATGGGATCAGCGAACGCCGGCATTACGCAAGGCGGTAGGTGTGAAGTCACTGGCCGAGAGCTTGAGACCCACTTGAGTGGTGGTCTTCTCTTCATTCGCCATGCCAATGGCGATGTAACGCCCGGCAATCACGTCGTACAAGGCTTCCAGCGCGTAGCTCGGCAACTGCTTATCGTATTGACTAAACGATTGCGCCTCGCCTACTCGCCAAAGTTGACCGCGACCGTCATACAGTTCCGATTCGGAAATCTGCCAAGTGTCTTCATCGAGGTAAAAGCGACGTTTAGCGTAGATGTTGCGTTCGGTCGGTTTCAGCGTCGCCTCCACTTCCCATACCCGGTGCAGCTCATAGCGGGTCAGGCTCTGATTAATATGACCGGCTTTGAGAATGTCTGCGTATTTGACCTGGGGCGATGCCAGATGAAAGTTGTTGTAGGGAATATATATTTCGCGTTTGCCGATCAACTTCCAGTCATAACGGTCAGGCGCGCCGTTGAACATGTCGAGGTTGTCAGAGGTGCGCAGACCGTCCGCCGCCGTTCCCGGACCGTCGTAGGAAATTTGCGGTGCACGGCGTACACGGCGCTGCCCTGCGTTGTAGATCCAGGCCATGCGTGGCTCGGTAACCTGGTTGATCGTTTCGTGCACCAACGATACGTTCCCAGCCAGACGCGCAGGCGCCGTCACTTGCTGCTTGTAGAAATACAGAATGTTGGCCGCTGCGGCCGGATCCAGGTCCGGCATGGCGTCGGGCATTGCCACCTGATCTTCGAAGTTGACGAGCGCATAGCTTCCATCGGTTTGTGGCGTGGCCTGAACTATGCTGCGCTTCAAGGTGCCGCCACGATAGCGAGTGATATGGTTCCAGATCACTTCCAGGCCGTTTTGTGGGATCGGGAAGGCGTAGTAACGGCTTTCGGCGAAGTTGTTCAGGCCTGCCCCGCCCTCCACCAGCGTGGTTTTGAGCGCGCTGATCTTGGCTGCCGCGTAGATTTTTTCGGGTAGCGCGGCGCTACGGCGGGTCGTGTAAACCGGTAACTGATAGCTTTGCGGATAGCGCTGAAACATGGCTAACTGGCCCGGCGTCAGCTTATCTTTGTACTGTGAAAAATTTTGACCGGTGATGGTAAACAGCGGTTTGTCACTTGCGTATGGATTGCCGACAAAACCACCCTGTGACAGTGGCGCCGCATTGATCGGCAAACCACCTGTCCAGCCGGGAATACTGCCATCGGCATTGCCGGCTTTTTCTGCTCCGAGCGGCGTCAGGCTTGTGCCGAGTTTTGCCGCTTCAGATGGCGAAACCGCCGCGAACACACCGCTGGCAAGCAGGGAAAAACTCAAGGCGCCGAACCATTTTATTGTTGTATGCATGTTCATGTTCCTTATTGGCAGAGTCGCGTCGTTGCGAGCCGTCCATGGCTGACATGACGAGAGATGTATCTCTTAGAAATTCACGCCCACGCTGAGCGCGAGAAAGTCGCGATCGGTCAGTGAGTTGTAATCACCGCCAAAAAAATCGGTGTACCCGAGGCTCGCGGTATACGTGTTTTTGTATTCGGCATCGACGCCCACACTGATGGCCTTGGCGCCCTCATTGAACAAGCCGTTAGGCCCATAGCCATCGACGTCGTGCGACCAGGATACGTTCGGGCGCAGGTTTACGCCGGCAAAGACGTTGTTGTAATCCCACACCCCACGCACGCGGTAACCCCATGAATCGCGGGTCACAAATCCCTTGTTGCCATACTCGGCGTTCTGCACAGGATCATCGGGTATGCCGAATACAACATCACGGCCGTAGCGAAGGTTGTGCGTACTTTCCAGCCCGCCGACATGGGCGTAGCCCACCTCTCCCACTACCGTCAGGCGTTCGGCACCCATCACTTGATCAAAGAAATGGGTGAAGGTGGTTTGCAGCTGAGATATTTCTTTGCGGTTATAGCCTTTGTTGTAGGCACCTTCAGTGGACGCTATAGGCGATGCCGTTCCGCCCGATAGCGGGTTGAGCAACGCCCGCGCGCCATCCACACTGTTCAACTGCAGCGGTGCGTTGGGCCTATAACTGAATTCACCCGACCAGGCAGTGCCGGTGGGCAACGTTGTGGAGAAACTGACGCCGTAGAGCTTGATGTCTTCCGGGTACTCCAGAAAATATTGACCATTGCCCAACGCAGCGCTTTGCAATAGCCCGGAAGTGGCACTGGCCAAGGCCGCGCGCGTAGCCGCAGGCACTGCCGGATTCCCCAAACAGTTCGCAGGCAAGCCCTGACTGGTACATACACCGCCGGCAACAGCGCCAGCACGATCGACGATTCCTGTAGCCGTCTGGGTGGAAACAAACGGTGTACGGCTGTGGTAATTCATCATGTAAAAGCCGTAATCCACTGCATCCGTCTGCCAGCGCAATGCAAGCCCATACTGGCCAGAATCACGTGCATCACGATCGCCGCCACGGGGTATCGAAACCCCCTCACTGTTGACGTCGAAACCGATCCCGTTTGCTGCGGCTATTGGCTGAAGGGGTGCAACGCTGGGGCTGCCGACGCGGTTATTGCCCGTACAGCCATCGGCTGCCACATCGGTGGTCGCGAAGAAGGTCCCACAGTTATCAGTAACGGTTTGATCCCACTCAAGTTGGTAGAACCCTTCCACGCTAAAGTCTTCGCTGACTGCCTGTGACAGGTAGATCATGTTGACCGGAATCAGACCTTCCTTGATTTCCGCACCAGGACGGCGAAACGCTGATACGTCAATAGGATTGATGCTGTTGATCGAGTTACCGATAAAGGTACTTTCTCCCCAACTGACGACCTGCTTACCTACCCGCACACTGCCGGGCTCATCACCGATCGAATAGTTGTGGTAGACAAAGGCGTCGAGAATCTGTGCGCCAGACGACTTCGCCGCTTCCTTGCGATTGTGGTCGTCGATATTTTTGAACTCTGTGTCCTCATCCTTGAGTTGAAAGTCGTACCAGTATTTGCCTCGCACGAAGACACCGGTGTCGCCGTATTTCAGCTCAAGGTCGTGGATGCCCTTGAAGATTTTCGAGAAGGTTTTCCCACGTTTGAAATTCAAGCGGCCGTCATCGCCCGTGGCCGAAAAACCCCGCCCACCGTTATTGATGCCCACCAAATCCTGATCGATTTTTGCAGTGCCCCAACTGGTACCCACAGAAAGAGAAGAGTCGATCTGACCTTCGATTTCTCCGATGTCAAAGTTGACTGCATAAGTGGGCGCGCTAAGGCCCAGTGCTATGGCTATTGCTAATATGCTCGGTGGAAAAATTCCGGGCCGTATTGTTGTTGTCATTCGGCTCTCCTGATTCGCTGGAAACGCTTGCAAGGCACGTTCTTTCCGTCGCCGACAAGGCGCGCAAGAACGTGTCTCGAAGATAGAGTCCGAAAAAGGGACTCACTAGGACATTTGGCGACGCGCAGGGGACTTTAGACGACAGCGCAGGAAACCCGCGGAGAGGGGCAATATACTTACGATTCAACCTGGAATAGGCGCTTGCCGATCAAGGCGATAGGCGCTGGGCGATTGCCCGGCCCAACGTGTAAAGGCTCGTGTAAACGCACGACGCTCAGAGAAACCGAGCCGTTCGCTGATAACTTCCAAATCAAGATGGGTTTCACGTAGCAGTAAACACGCCATCCGATAGCGCAGGCGTGCCTGCAACTCCGCGAAGTTCTGATGCTCTTCCTGCAGACGCCGTTGTAGCGTTCGTACATGTAACCCCAGCAGTGCCGCACTTTCGTCAACACCCTGAGTGAGCAACACGGGGCGGTCCAGAAACAGACGCTCCAGCTGCCCAGCCAGCCCACTGCGCAGGGCTAGTTGGGACATACGCTGCGCGATGCGTGCTTCAGCCTGTCGATGTAGCTCAGGAAAACCGCCATGCAGGGGACGATCAAGCAGCTCGCGGCGAAAGACAATAGCGTCCACCGGCTGGTCGAACAGTACCTCGCAGCCAAAGAAACGCGTGTAGGCTGCAACGTGGGCGGGTGAAGAATGACGTACCATGACGCGCGCTACCTGCCCCGATCCGAGTAAGGAGTTAGTCAATTTGAACACCGAGGCCAGCCAGGCCTCAGTGAAGTACATCGTTGGACCTGGCAGGCCGGAACTGCGACCCATGTGAATGCGCAACTGCGC
This sequence comes from Pseudomonas sp. LBUM1641, assembly GCF_059716235.1. Taxonomy (NCBI): domain Bacteria; kingdom Pseudomonadati; phylum Pseudomonadota; class Gammaproteobacteria; order Pseudomonadales; family Pseudomonadaceae; genus Pseudomonas; species Pseudomonas sp. LBUM1641. The sequence continues at coordinate 2,464,722 of NZ_CP166815.1, read as the reverse complement.
ATGATCGCCTGACTCATGCAGCGTGACCCGCAATGCCTGGCTCATCAGTTCACGCACCCAGTCGAACACTCTCACCGCGTCGCGCAAGCTGGAACCGGTGGCAACGAAGGTCTCGATTTCCGGGACCGCGTCGAAGGAAAAAACTTCGCCAAAGATAAATGGAAAGTGCTCATCCTTCGCCCTTTGAACGCAGGCATCAATCAACTGCCTGGATTGCTCAAGCGTGATAGTCACTTGATTGGAACTGCCGCTGTTCAACTCGATACCGACTTGCGCCAACACTGAGTTGATCGAAAAACCACAGCGGGCGGAGGCTTTGATCCAGCTCTGCAAAGGAACAAAAGATACCAACGCCTTCATCGACACCGGTGCTTCAAGCGCTGGATTGTTTTCGGAATGTTTTGGCATATCGCCATACTAAAGAACTTGCGAGGCAGAGGCCAGGCATCTCCAGTGACGAAATATCGGCATTGGTATCTGGTGAGTGACAGAGAAACATTCCTCTACACTTTGGTTGACTTCCAAAACGCCACCGTCTGTTCAAGCGCTATATTCAGAGGCGTCGCCACAATGCCGGTCGCCTTTGTAAACTGCGCCCCGCTTGCCTGGAACGGCATGTTGAATTGATAGAGCATTTCTTCACGCGCCTTGACCACCGGGTTGAACCACCCTAGTACCTCCAGAAGCCATGCGGGCACCGCAATTGTCTTGCGCGTCGCGTCAGGGGGCAGGAAATTCTGTTTGTCCAACTCATTGAACAGTGCCGATGCCAAATCCATTGCCGCCAAATCAGTGACATGGGGCAAAATCCAGGAGCGATCAAGTAACTCATGACGGTCGGTCAACGCCAGCAGTGCCAACGCTCGACCGAAGTCCGGAGCGAAGGCCCACGCATGGCATAACGTCGGATTGCCAACGAAACGTACGGGTTTGTTCTGTAATACCGGATCGATGAACCACGAACCGAATACGCTTTGCCTCCCCGCACCCGGACCAAAATATTGGGAGCCTTGCACCGTTGCCCACTGCAAACCATGCTCCTGCTGCGCAGAGCGCATAAGGTTGAGCATGTCTTTACGCAACTGACCTTTTTTACTCGGCGGTATCTCCTCGCTCTGCTCTGTCAGTGGGCCAGACACTGGCGCTGCGTATGCATAAAGATTGTCTGCACAGATCAATCTCGCCTTGCTAGCCAACGCCGCAGCGATGGCATTGCGCTGAATGACCGGCAACTTGGCCAGCCACTCGTGATAATCGGGAATTGCGCTGTGCACAATAGCGTGCGCTCCCGCAGTGAACTCAAGCACGCTGTCGGCATTCAGCGCGTCGAAAGCGTGCCAGCTCAAACGTCCTTGGTCGAAGGCCGCTTTTACCGCCGGCGGTACCCAGGCGGGTGGTTTACCGCGCGTATTGCCCATGCGGATTTGCACGTGAACCGCAGCGCAATCCGTGGCCAATGCTGCAGCGGTCCACAAACCGAGAGGGCCAGAGCCCATCAACGCAAAAACAGAAGGTTTCATAAGTAGCGCCCAAGTAGAGAAACAACCATGCTATTACACCGTTTCCAGTGGATAAATCGCGCTTTTGCGCTGACTGTCGAAACCCTTGATTTCTAATTGGATGACCCGTACTCAATTCTATGGAAATCGTGCTGGCAGTGGCCGACACCGCCGATGAAATAACGCAGGTGCAATTTGCTCGGCCATCAGAACGCGAAATCTCCCTCATCCACTGCCATCAGGCAATCAGCACCGCCCAATAAGCTCTCACGGTGACCGCCGGCTCTCGGCAGTACGCTACGCAAATAAAAATCGGACGATTGCGGCTTGGCACGATAGAACGCAGACTCGGCGGCGCCCTCGGTCAACGCTGTGTTAGCGCGCACTACGGCATGCAGCCACAGACCGCCGAGCAGCACGTAGCCTGAGTAGCCTGCAAATCCACAGATATCACGCCGATTTTCTGCACATCCCGCTGTTACCTTGCGACAACTCCTTCCCCCAGCGCACGCCATTCGACAACTCGTTGTTGCACGACGTCAGACATTTCTTTGAGCGATGCCCGTGAGGCCGCCGCTTCGACATGCACCGCAAGCTCATCGATCAAGGCTTCAAGCTCCGCAACACCATCACCCACCACTTAGCGCCGAACGAAATCGAGCGCCTGAATACCGTTAGTGCCTTCGTATAGCGCTACAACCGGCTCGCCTGGCACAACGAAACACTGCGAGTCGCCGTGCGCAAAGGGCATCCTCAGGTCACCAACGTGTTGGCGCTGGAGCATTTTCTAGCGCTTCGTCACCTATGGATGAGCGGTGGACAAACACGCGGGGTGATCGATCAATGGCTGGGCAAACAGGGCCCTGCACGGCAGATTGTCTACACAACACCTAATTGTTTGCAGGCCGCGCACCTTGTCGCCAACACCTACTCGAGTATTGTTCTGCCGACCGCATTGGCCCTAAACTTTGCGGCACTGTTACCTCTGCGGTTGTTTGAGCTGCCGTTCAACGTCAGCTCGTTTCTTCTTGAGTTCGTCTATCTCGCACAACGTCGATAGGAACCGGCGCTGGCGTGGCTGATAGAACAAATCCTCGAAATTCGGCCGACCTGATTCGCTCAGTCATTCAATACAAAGGTCTAAGGCCCTCTGCTTCCATTTTCGCGACCGTCGTACTGCATCCCGCTGGCAGTCGCGGCCTGGGTTGCGCGTGAATTTTTTGGGCGGCCTGATGGCCGCCTTTTTCCGTTCTAGCGGTGAATCCAGCTTACAGTTCACCCAACTGCAGGTGCGAATGTGTCGTTGAACACAAGGGCGCAGTAATTAGCGCTCGTGACAGAGTGTACGGTTAGCCTTCCAGAACGCCACCGTCTCCGGGACGGCGGTCTCGATAGGCGTCGCGTTCAAACCGATGGTAGCAGTGAGCTGCGCTCCACTGGCACGAAACGGCATGTTGAATTGTTAGAGTATTTCTTCACGAGCCTTCACCACCGGGTTAAGCCAGCCCATCACTTTCAACAGCCAAGTCGGCACGGCCGACGCTTTGCGGGGGCAATTGGCCGGTAGAACATCCTGGCGTTCCATCTCATCGAACAGCGCCGCAGCCAATTCCAATGCCGGCAAATCGGAAACATGGGGCAAAATCCAGGATCGATCCAGCAGGTCAGTGCGGTCGGTCAAAGCCAGCAATGCCAAGGCTCGACCAAAGTCCGGGGCATAGGCCCACGCGTGAGGCAAATGCGGGTTGCCCATAAAGCGCACTGACTTGTTATGCAATGTAGGCCCGATAAACCGCTCACCAAATACGCTCTGCCGGCTCGCCCCCGGTCCGAGATACTGCGATCCCTGCACCGTAGCCCATTGCAGAGCTTGCTCACGTTGGGCGATACGCATCATGTCGAGGACGTCCTTACGCAACTGACTTTTTTGCTCGGAGGTATTTCACTAGTCTGTTCGGTCAAGGGTCCGGATATCGGCGCCTCGTAGGCGTAGAGGTTGTCGGCGCAAATCAATCGGGCGCCGCAGGCTAATGCCGCAGAAACGGCATTGCTCTGGATGATCGGCAATTGGCTCAGCCACTCGGGGTATTTCGGAATAGCGCTGTGCACGATAGCGTCCGCCCCCCCGGGCGAACGTGTGCGCACTAAAGGCGTACCAGCTCAACCGTCCCTGGTCAGACGCCCATTGCACCACCGGTGGCACCCAGTGCGGCGGCTGCCCCCGTGTATTACCCAGGCGAATGTGTACATCAGTGAATGCAGGATCGGTGGCCAACGCAGCCGCTGTCCACAAACCGAGCGGGCCGATGCCCATTAATGCGACTACGAAAGAGTTCACGCAAAACTTCCGAATGAAATGAGCCATCATGCTATTGCACGCTTGCCAAAGGATAAATTACCCCTCAGCATGAGGTATCGAAACCTGTGGTTTCTAATCATAAAGGCAAGTTATGGATCGCTTGCAGGCAATGACGGTGTTCGTGAAAGCCGCAGACTTGGGTTCGTTCGCTGCTGCAGGGGCGGCGCTGAATATCTCCGCTCAGATGGTTGGCAAATACGTCAACTCGATTGAGGAACGTCTGGGCACGCGTCTGCTCAATCGTACGACCCGTCGCCAAAGCCTGACCGAACTGGGCAAGCAATATTATGAGCGGTGCAAGATCGTGCTGGCGGAAGTGGACGCAGCCGATGCCATTGCCCATGTGCAAGCCGCCGCACCTCGCGGCCGACTGCGCATCAACGCACCCGTCACGTTCGGGACCTACAGCCTGATGCCGGTGATCAGCCGATATTTGGAAGCCTACCCAGACGTTCAGGTGGATCTGACGCTCAATGATCGTTTGGTGGACGTGATCGAGGAAGGTTACGAAGCGGTGATCCGCATAGGAACCCTGGCGGACTCCAGCATGATGTCGCGACGCCTGCAACCCTATCATCTGATTGCCTGCGCCGCGCCCGCTTATCTGGCGCGTTGCGGCACGCCCGCCACACCCGAGGCACTGGCCGACCATAACTGTCTGGGGTTTACTTATGCGGCACGTCCGTCGGTCAAAGAGTGGCCTTTCATGGCCGGCGATAACCAGCACATCGCTCAAGTACATAACCGCTTTCAGGTCAATGACAGTCGCGCACAGTTGGCTGCTGCACAGGAAGGTATCGGCATCATCCTGGGCGCCAGGATGATGTTGGCCGAAGACCTGAGCAGCGGCCGCCTGGTGCAGCTGTTCCCGGAATACGAAGGGCCGGCGTTGCCAGTCCATCTATTGTTTCCCGGCGAACGTCGCCTGACGCCCAAACTGCGTAGTTTTGTTGACCTGATGGTGCAGATGCTCGGCAGTTAGACCCTGCCACGCTGCTGCAGCGATTGTTCGAGCCAGCTTTGGATCTCGGCTTGTTTCGCCCCGGGGGCTAGTATACCGAACGCAACGCCAGGATGACTCGGCGCTGGACTGTATGGTCTGGCAGAGCCCGACGCTAAATCCCCCTCGACAAACCAGGCATTCCTGCTGCATGTCCGACCTTGTCATGCATTCTGATTATGGCTGCGATGCGAGCTCGCGCCTACCGGCGTTCTACGGTGGCTCGCTCCCAGTGACTCCAAACGCAGAATCACTGTCGCTATCACGAGGCCTCGAGCCATGAACCGAGTCAGAAACCATGAGTTTCCATATTCCCCCGAAGAACGCATCCTTTCAAAACTGCTGACCCATGTCGCCGACAGCATAATCACAAGCCTTTTCTGCACGTTGACGGAAGAACCTACTCCATCCAGGAAACTTAAAGCAGAAACCCGTCAGTCGCTCGTTGACTGCTTGCACTGGGCGTGACGCCACAGGCACCGGTGATGTTGATGCTGGACAACTCGGCCGAGTTCGTTTTTCTTGGTTTGCCCTCAGCCTGATCAATGCGGTCTGCGTGCCGATCAATAGCGCCTACAGCGGCGACATGCTGCCTTATGTCACTTGCGATGTTGAATCGCGCCTAGTCATTACCACTGCAGCCCAAGCCGCCCACTTTGCTGACCTCGCTCTGGGTCAACGAGGTTTGCTCGAAACGATCGTGATTTGTGGGGCCCATGAGAATGTCGCTGGTATGAAGTCGATCGAATGGGACGCTCTCATGATCGAAGACGGTGCCACGGCGACTATTCCGTCGAATCCCACCGACACTGCGTTTATCTGTTACACCTCGAGTACGATAGGCCCGTCCAAGGGCGTGATCCTCATGAAACATCGCGCCCACGACTCGGCCCTTCGATTGGTAGCCTAAAGCTGTTCTCCAGCACAGATGCTTGAGCACTCACCGCTCATGATGTCGTTGCGGGACATGCACTTGCCGTCTGTTTGTAGAATTTAATTGCGATAATGACAAAAACGTAACTAAGCATCTATTTTGTCGAATTAGAAGTCATCCGCAAAAGTGATCCTTCCGGAGAACGTGCTGTTCATGTGCGTTAGGACTTTGCCCCTGCTCAATCCAGGCCCTTCAAGTAAAATTCGATACTCCCCCCTTAAGAAGTATGTGCCGATTTAACTCCCACCACTTTTTCCAAAAGACTCTCCAAACACTCCAGTTCCTCCACTGTGAGGCACTCAGTGAATTCATTCATGGCGGCGGCCTCCATCGGCGGGAACATCGATCTCAATGTTTCGCCTTTATCGGTCAGCATCAGACGCACCTGGCGTCGATCCTGACCGTCCTGAATGCGAACGATCAATCCTTTTCGTTCAAGACGATCAAGCATTCGCGTCGTCGAGGCACTGTGAATGGACAGATGCCGGCACAGAGCTACCGCCGTGTCATCGCCGCGACCAACAATCCTCAGCACTTTGAGTTGTGCAGCGGTGATGCCTAGAGGCATCAGATGCCGATCAAGCAGCCGATCTTTCAGCGCGGCAGTCTGCCCAAGCAATATTCCGAGGTGAACTGTCTTGAAACTGGCGGCGGAAAAGTTGGCCATGTGTTCCCCTCCTCCAATGCATGGGTAGATCGTTGTGGCGCTTCCGCGCCGCGCTGAGTCAATCAGCTGTCGGGCACCAGAATCTTTTGTATGGCAGGGCCGATGATCCTCACCAGTTCTTCAGATTCTGCGGCAACCATCATCGGTACCCCAATGATGCGTCGGCTGACCACCATCCCTACAAGCAAGGAAGCCGCGAGGCCGGATCGCAGCTTGGCTTCAGGTTCGAGATGCTCGTGAGAACCACCCAGCAATCGCGATTGAATGAAGGCGCGTAACTGATCCCGTGCATGGTCATTAACGAACGCGCCACGCAGCGTGGCCATCAATGGTTCCGATTCTTCGGGGATGCCCTCCCACGCCGTAAGAAAAGCGCGCACGACCCGCTCGCCCAGGTGTTCGTCCGGCCCTTCATAGAGCGCGTCGAAACGCTCCAGAGCAGACGCCGGGATTGCCATCACGGCAGCGAAGAGTTCGTCCTTGGAGCGGAAAAACTGCATCACTTGAGCCACATCGACCCCCGAGTCAGCGGCGATCAGACGGATAGTCGTGCCGGCAAAACCGTCGCTGGCAAAACGCGCACGCGCTGCTTCGAGCACTAGATGCCGCGTGCTATTGGGACCTGGCCGACGCCCACGACGCGTCGCAGGAGTGGTTTCTTTCTTCATAGTCATATCCAAATTATTACGAAACATCGCCAATATCAACGAGTGTTGAATTAATTTTTCGATCGCCGTACCTTACTGGAATCGATCCCATAATCAAGAACAATAAGGAATCAAGCATGAGTCTGTCTCCTGCAGCTGCTCTGAGCCCCGTTTTGACAGGTATTTTCGCCGGCCCGATCGCCGGACTGATATACCAGACCCCCACGCTCTCCGGCATGACCTCCGACAATGGCGAATTTCACTACCGTGCTGGCGAAGCCATCAGCTTTAGGGTCGGCGGTTTCGTTTTGGGCGCCATACAGGCCGCGGCGCGCCTTAACCTGGCGCAACTGGCCAATCGTGTCGACGGCAAGATCGACAAGCTGCTCGATCCGTCTGTCACCAACCTCGCCCGTTTCGTCCATACCCTGGATCACCAAGGCAACATCGAGTCGGGCGTAAAAATTGCACCTGTGGTGCATGAGCTGGTTGGCACGATGCCGATCAATTTTAGCCCGCCCGTGATGCCAATGGGCCAAGGGGGCGTCGTCGATTTTGCCAACGATCCGATCCTACTGCAGATCCTCGAAACGCTGAACGCCACGCCCGGTGTCTTCACCGACAAGACACCGCGCACTCTGTGCGATGCCGCCACCAGCCGTAACGAATTACGCCGCAATATTCGCGGCATCATCAAGATGACTGACGTGCGTATTCCGTTGCGCGACGGCTCTTACGTATGCGCCGACGTCTTCCGTCCGGCGGATCCGGGCGAATACCCGATCGTGATGAGCAAGGGTTTTTACGGCAAGAGCTTTTATCACGACTGCATTTGCAACGAGGCGGACGTCCTGCACAAGGAGCAGATGGAGGATCGCTATTTTTCCGGCAATCCGGAGGGTGCCCAGTATGAAAACCACGAGACCGTCGACACGTCGGTCTGGGTGCCGGAAGGCTACGTGTGCATCCGCGTCGATGCGCGCGGCGTGTGCAAAAGCCCGGGCCTGCAAGCTCCCTTTAGCGTTCAGGAAGCCGAAGACTATTACGACGCGATCGAATGGGCAGGCACCCAACCTTGGTCCAACGGCAACGTCGGTTTGTGGGGTATGTCGTACCTGGCCATGGCCCAACACAGCGTGGCCAGCCTGCAGCCTTCGCACCTCAAGGCGATGATCGCGCAAGGAACCGATGCCGACATTTACAACGAAGCCTTGTACGGCGGCGGCATCTTCGGCTCCGGGTTCTGGAACTGGTGGTGGAAGATCTGGTCCGGCAACAACCACTGTAGTGAGCGCCCGGAAACAGACTGGATGGCCCGTGTGCTGGCGACGCCGTTCAACGACATCAACGCCTATGGTCCGCGCGGCAGCATCTTCATGCGTCCGGACATGAGCAAAGCCACCGCACCGGTCTGGATCGTCGGCCCGCAGGTCGGCGCGATCATTCACCAACTCGGCAGCAGCGAAACATACATTCGCTCCACCGCCGCCCAAGCGCGGAAATTCGATTTTGCCGATGCATGGTTCCCTGACTCCTACAGCAACAAATCGATAGCCGAACACATGCGCTACTTCGATTATTGGCTCAAGGGCATCGACAACGGCGTGATGGAAGAAGCACCGGTGCGGGTGCAGGTTCGAACCGGCAACGGTGCGCATTTCGTCCTGCATGAAAACGAGTGGCCAATTGCGCGAACCGAATACCGCCGCTGGTACCTCGATGCCCGCCCTTCAGACTGGCAAAACGATGGTCGTCGTCCCAACGTGCTGCGCATTACCGAATCGCTGCCAACCGAGCAATGCCGCGCCGAGTACGACGCGCATCTGGATCTGGGCACGCCAACCCTGGCGCCGGCAGGCTCGAGTGACGGCACGCCACGCTGGTCGACAGGCATCTCGTTTGTCAGCGAGCCGATGGGCGAAGACATGACCCTCGCCGGCTACATGAAGGTCGGTCTGTGGGTGGAATCAACCAGCGAAGACATGGATGTGTTTGTCTCGCTGCGCGTTCTCGATGAGCAAGACCGTGAAATTCGTTACGAATCTGTGGTGCTTCCGGTGGATCCGGTGCACATCCATCCGGTCGGGCATGGCTTGTTGAAAGTCTCTCGCCGCACGCTAGATATCGAACGCACTACCGAATACTGGCCGGTGCACACCCATCTGGAGCCGGACTGCGCGCCGCTGCTGCGCGGGGAAATTGTACCGGTCGAAATCGGCCTCAACCCGAGCACCGCGATGATCCGCAAAGGATACCGCCTGCTGGTGGATATCCAGCCCTATGCGCCGGCAGGCGTACCGGTTCGTGCCTATGACAAGAGCTATCACGTCGACGCCGTGAACCGCATCTACACCGGGCCGGAGTACCCGAGCTACCTGCAACTGCCGGTCGTTCCGTAGCTGATCAGGCGGTAAGCAACTCGCTATTGCCGCCTTGAGTGTGGCATCGGTGGTGTCCACCTAACGGATGAGGTGGGCACAACGACCAAAGGCTTGTTGCCGCCGATCAGTCGGCTGTTGCGCACTTATTGGTTGGCAGTAGCATGTGCTGAATAGCCGGGGCGACCACCGCCACTAACGTCTCCCGATTTGTTGCGGCAAGAATCGGCACGCCGATGATTTGTCGCCCGGTAACAATCCCCACGAGCATGGACAACGCTAGGCCTGCTCGCAGACGAGCATCCTGCCCAAGCGATTCGTTTCCGCCGGCGATCAACCTCGACTCAATGTAGTCGCGTAGTTGATGACGCGCCTGTTCGTTCACCATCCCATTCCTGAGCATCGCCATGAGCGGTTCCGACTCCTCTGGCGCGCCCTCCCACGCCTGGAGAAACGCGCGAACGACACGCTCTCCGAGATGCTCGTCAGTGCCTTCGAAAACGGCGCTCAGCTTCTCCAACGCCGATTCCGGGATGTTCATGACCGCTGCAAAAAGCTCGTCTTTTGAGCGAAAAAACTGCATGACCATGGACACGTCAACGCCGGCATCGGCGGCCACACGCCGCATCGTGGTTGCACCGAAACCGTCGCTGGCGAAACGCGTGCGTGCGGCCTCAAGCACCGTTTGGCGGCTGTTACCCGAGCCCGGACGCCGCCCCGTCTTGATTTCTCGGGTATCCGCTGAGGTGCGTTCTATTGCGGTTTTCATGGCGTCGATATTTCCCTGTGCCTGGTCATTTTTCTTTGTTTCGTGTGGCGGGATACAGGCTATACCGATTAACTCAACAAGTGTTGAGTTAATCGGTAAGAAGACCTACACTCGCGCCGCTGTACTGCGCAAAACCAAGATCTGCACTACAAGAGGACCTCTTCATGAGCGATACCCTGCAGACGTTTACTCCCGCTCTACCGCTGCCCGCTGACAATAGCGGGCAGGATGATCGCATGGTGCAAACAGGCCTGTTTTCCGGTCCGGTTACGGGTCTCAAATATCAGACTTCTACCCTCAGTGGGCTGACGAACGAAAACGGTGAGTTCCACTACCGCAAGGGCGAGCGGATTGCCTTCCTGGTTGGTAACACGTCGATCGGTTCTGCACTCGGCGCACCCCGCATCAATATGGCAGATATCGTCAGCCGCGTGGACGGCAACATTAACAAGTTGCTCGATGCCGGGTTGACAAACATTGCACGCTTGCTCTGCTCGCTTGACCGCGAAGGAAACCTGGACGGCGGCATCTGCATTGACCCTGCAGCACACGAAATCATCGGCAAGTATCGCCTCAATTTCCGCCACGATATTTCCTTTGCCGGCCTCGCGCTGAACCCGGTTCTTGAGTTTGAACAAGATCCCGTGATCGCATCTTTGCTTGCCGAGCTGTCGGCAGCCGGCCTGTTTACCGATCGCACACCGCGCCAGCTCAGTCATGCGGCGACGGCACGCAATGAAGTGCGGCGAAATATTCTGGGTATTCTGCGTTTCAAAGACGTCAGGATCCCATTGCAAAACGGCCTGCACGTGTACGCGGACGTGTTCCGTCCAGCCAAGCCGGGGCAGTTCCCGGTCATCATGAACTGCGGCCCTTATGGTCGGGCGTTCTATCATCACTCGATTGCGGACGATGTCGATTTTGTGGCCCACGAGGAGATGGAGGAGCGCTATTTTCACGGCAACCCCGAAGGGCAAGTTTTTGAGAATCACGAAACGGCCAATACAGTGGATTGGGTTCCGCATGACTATGTGCTAGTGCGAGTTGACGGCCCTGGCTCCGGACAAAATCCGGGAACACTCGCGCCATTTGGTATAGAGACCGCCGAAGCCTTTCGCGATGCGATTGATTGGGCTGGAGTGCAGAACTGGTCAAACGGCAATGTCGGGCTGTGGGGCATGTCGTACTACGCGATGAGCCAGCACGCAGCGGCAAGCCTTGAGCCGCAGCATCTGAAAGCAATGATCGCCATCGGCACCGATGTTGATCTGTACGATGAGGTCGCCTATACCGGCGGCATTCTTAACGAGGAGTTCTTCAGCCACTGGTACAAGGCCGGCGTGTTGGCCGCAGTGTGTGGCGAGCCCAATGCAGTCGACTTTATCGGCATGCTCAAGGACGCCCCGTTCAAGGACTCGGATACCGCCAAGGCATTCGGCCCACGCTCGACGATTCTGGTGAACCCGGACATGAGCAAAGTGAGCGTGCCGCTATGGGCCATCGCCTGCACGACGCACATGGCGCACTTCCATCAGCTCGGCAGCAGCGAGGCTTATCTGGCTACGAATACGGCGTCGAAGAAGATCGACTTCTGGGAAGATTGGTTCACCAAAGCCTATTCGCGAACCGCGATCGCCGATCATCGGGCGTTTTTTGACCATTGGTTGAAAGGCATCGACAACGGCATCATGGACACCCCGCCGGTACGTCTTGAGATTCGAAGTGGCAATGGCGCTTCCTACATTCAGGAAGAATACGAATGGCCGATCGCAAGAACGAACTATCCGCAATGGTTCTTCGACGCCGCTCCATCAGACTGGCAAGGCGACGAGCACCGCGATGACTTTCTACGTCTGTCGTTGGCCCCTCCGGTCGTCAGCAGGCAGGCCGATTACTCCGCGCAAATCCCCTTGACGCTGCGCACGGGCATCCCGCCGTGCTTTCTTCCCGTCAAACCCCCTTCAGTGCTAGAAATATGGAAAACCGGCATTTCGTTCATCAGTGACCCCGTGACGGAAGACATGGTGTTCGCGGGGTATGGCAAAGCGCGGCTGTGGGTGTCTTCCACCAGCGAGGACATGGACATTTTCGTGAGCCTGCGTGTACTCGATGAAAACGGCCTGGAAGTCGACTACGCTGGCCCGACCACAATGGGCATGAACGTGCCCAACTATCCCTTGGCCAAGGGCTGGTTGAAGGCGTCGCATCGCCAAGTGGATGAATCGCGTACCACCGAGTACACGGTCAAGCACACGCACCTCAAAGCCGACCATGCACCGCTCGTAAACGATGAAGTGGTGATGGTGGAAATCGAGATAATTCCCAACACAGCGTTGATCCGCAAGGGCTACCGCCTGCGCGTGGATATCCAGCCTTTCGACGGTGTCGATCACGGTCCCCGGCACGGATATGACAGCGCCTACCACGACGGCGCACGAAACACGGTCTACACCGGGCCGGATCGCCAGGGTTTTATTCAGCTTCCGATTGTTCCAGCGAAAGCACCGTTGCACCTCTAACAACAATGAGTACAGGAGATAGCTATGACGCTCGAAGAACTTGCCGCGCGCACCGAAATTCACGATGTCCTGCTGCGCTATTGCCGTGGCCTCGATCGGATTGACATGTCACTGGTGCGTGGTGCCTTCCATAAAGACGCCTACATCCACTTTCCAGAAAGCCTTCATGTCGGCGGTGCCGAGGGATTCTTTCAGTTCCTGACAGACGAAATGCCACGGTTTAACCGCACTCAGCATTTCCTCGGAAATAGCCTGGTCGAATTCGATGGCCCCGAGATTGCGTTCGTTGAAACCTATCTGCAGGCTGACCACGCCGCTTCAGAACGCCATCACTGGAATGGCGATACGGTTAAATTATGGGCCCGCTATTTTGATCGATTTGAACGCCGCGATGGTGTTTGGCTGATTGCCGAGCGGCGTCTCATGGTCGATTTGATGTACCGCTATCCGAAGGGGAACTGGTTCGACGATCATCCAGACGCTTCCGGCAGTCCGCGTGACGGTACCGATCGGGTATTGCGCAAGGTAGCCGGTTATTCGGGCACCCCGATTGGGCAAAAATCACTCGCAGACGTTTGATCGACGAACACCAGAGGGGCAATGCCCCTCTGCACCCTCCCCCACAAAACTGCCGTGATTATTGCAACCTGCGAACGGCAGGCTGGTTACCAAAACGGAAACGGCTGAGCAACTGAATGTGCTCCTGGGTCACCTGCTGGATTGCACTGATCGCCGCCATCATCAGCGCTGAAGGCGTTGGCCGCTCCGGCTGCACCAACAGCAACTCCAGCGTCAGGCCGGCACCGGCAAAAGGATTGATCCTGAAGTCCCGCTCAGCGGGTTCAACACTGAAATCGTGAACGAATAGCAGACCGGGCAGAATCGCCATCCACTCGCTCTGCCTGATCAGGTCGAGCGTGGCCAGCACAGCGTCAAGCTGGTAACAGGGGCCCGGTCCCGAAAGCGCGTCCAGCTGTGAACCGATCCACTGCGCATACTCGCGACTGTCAGGGGCCAGCAGCTTGAAACCCGTCAGTTCGTCGAGCTCAATCAGTTCGCCATGCTCGAAGCCACTGTCATGGGTGATTGACGAGACCAGAAACGCAGGAGTGGCGGCAAATACCGTCGTGGACAAATCCGCCGGTGGCTGCGAAATCGAAGGAATGATCGCAAAGTCGAGTTCGCCGGCCCGCACCATGTCGATCAGCATGTTGCTGGGAGCGTCGATCACCGCGATTGAGGCATTGGGATTCTGCGACATTAGGCGCAAATAGGCCGGCGCGAGCTGATAGGTCGCCAGTGTCGGTGTTACCCCGAAACGAACTTCACCGGACAGGCCCTGCTCGAAAGTGTCCAGCGCCCGCAGTGCCTTTGAATTGGCCGCCACTACCTCCAGACAATGCTGGTAAAACGAGGTGCCTGCTGCGGTAGGCTCTACGCCTTTCTGTCGGTCAAACAGCTGCACGCCGAGCATTTCCTCGATCTGTTTGATGTGCTGGGAAATGCCCGACTGAGTGGCGAACTCACGTGCTGCCGCCGCCGTGAACGATCGAGTCTCGTACACCGCCACGAACATTTGCATCTCCCGCAAACCGGGCAGCGAGTCATTCATCGCGCGATACCTCATTGACGTCTGCGTTTGACGACCGCTCGCCATGGGCGATACGGATCGGTATCGCGTTAATGTCTTCGGTGACCTTCTTCAAAAACTCGATGAAGTTCTGGGCAATCGTCGACAAGGGTTTGCGCGCCGGCTCTACCAGCAGCATTTCGTCCCAGAGAATTGGATCGGCCAGCGGGTTAAGAGTGAAGCGCTTGCGCCGCAGATCGTCGGCGATAAACAGGCCGGAAATAATCGCCGCCCAGTGGCTGGAACGCACCAGATCCATGGCGCCCAGCATGGACTCGAACCAGTTGAGGCGCTGCACGACTTGCACCTTGTGATCGATCAGGTACTGCTCCAGCAACGGACGTCGCCCGATCGGCAGCACCAGGTGCAAGTCCTTGATGTCGCTCAGGCGGACCGGTTCGCAGTGCGGCAAGCCTGAGTCAGGTGAGGACACCAGAAACGCCGGTGTTCTCGTGAACAACGATGTACTCAGCCCGACCGCCCCGCCACCGCCGTCGTAAGACATGCGTTGCGTGATGGCAAAATCCAGCATACCACGACGTACTGCGGTCGCAATCACGCTGCCTGCGCCTTCGGTAAGGTGCACGGAAACGTTGGGATAAGCGGCTTCAAAAGCCAGCAGTGCGCGGCTGAATACCGAACGCGTCATGGTCGGGATCATGCCTATACGCAGCGAACCGTCCGACGGCTCTGCGCGATGACCGACTGCGTTGCAGGCGCTTTCGTGCTGACGCAGCAACTGCACACATTGCTGGTAATAGGCATGCCCGGCGGGCGTGGGAATAATCGTGCGGTCGCGGGCGAACAGCAACACGCCCAATTGATTTTCCAACTGCCGAACATGCGCAGACACGCCGGACTGTCCCAGCCCTTCGCGGCTGGCAGCGACAGTGAAGGAGCCTTCCTCGTACACGGCAACAAACATGCGGATGTGCATCAACTTGGGGAGCATCATGCGCGGAATCGTCTCTTATTATTGCTTGCTGAACACAGTCAGCAATTTATAGGTGGCTCCTACTCTATCCATATCGGGAATCGCTTGCCAGCCCTGATCCAACCTCGATGAACAGGTGCAAAATCACCGGTTCCGGACAGGCGAAAGACGGGATTAAAGAGGGAGACAACGGCAAGACTACGCTTGCTGATCGTCCATGAACCGGAAGATGGTGCCCGGTGTCACGGTCAGTGCGGGCGCGAGCGTATTGACAGTAATGAAGTCCTTGCCCAGTTCATTCGCCAGTCCTCGGGTGAAGCCAATGATGCCCATCTTGCTTGCCATGTAATGGCTGCCGCCAACGGCGTTGGTGACGATCGATGTCGAAGAAACGTCGACAATGCGCCCCCCGCCATTAGTGCGCATCATCGGTACGAAGACTTTTGCGCTCTAAAACATACTGTCGAGATTGATCTCAAAGGTGCGCCGCCAGGTTTTGAAGTCCAGCGCATCGAAGTGCACATTCGGGTAGATTCCGGCGTTGTTGACCAAAATATCGCAGCGACCGTAATGGTTTTCGACGACCTCGCCGGCAGCGATCCAGTCGGCTTCCTGGCTGACATCACAATGAATTGCAATGGCTTGGCCGCCCGCCTCTTCAATCAGCTCGCAGGTTTGCGAAAGGTCGGCGATGTCCAGCAGTGCCAGAGCGGCGCCACGTTGTGCCAGTTGAATCGCCAGTTCCTGGCCAATACCCTTGGCGGCACCGGAAACAACCGCGACGCGATTTTTATGGGTTTGCACGGCGTCTACCCCAAAGGTTAAAGGTTGTCATTGCCCCACCGCGCGACACTATCGAGTAGCGCGGCGAGATCGGGGTTAGCCACCAAAGCGCGGCTCTGGCAGCCCTTGCACACCCAAACCACGAACGGCGAATAGACTCCCGCGCATCACGTTGTCACCCGGATAGCGTGGCAACGGTGGCTTGGCCATCGACGTGACAAATAACGTGTCCATGTCAGGCCCGCCAAAGTTGACACTGGTGACCTTCTTCACCGGCATTTCGATAACCCGATCGAGGCTGCCGTCCGGCGCAAAGCGGCACAATTTACCAGCGTAGACCTGAGCATTCCAGAGGTAGCCTTCGGCATCGACCGTCGAGCCGTCAGTGGTCGTCGTCTCGGTGAAGCCTGCTTTGGTAAAGGTGCGACGGTTGGCGATGGAGCCGGTTTCGAGGTCGTAGTCGTATGCCCAGATTTCACCGGAAA
Source organism: Pseudomonas sp. LBUM1641 (assembly GCF_059716235.1). Lineage (NCBI taxonomy): Bacteria > Pseudomonadati > Pseudomonadota > Gammaproteobacteria > Pseudomonadales > Pseudomonadaceae > Pseudomonas > Pseudomonas sp. LBUM1641. The sequence goes on along the minus strand of NZ_CP166815.1, from coordinate 2,448,118 downwards.
AGGTATCGGAGAAATAGAACGTCGAACCGTCGGGGCTCCAGCACGGCCCGTTAGAAATCGCGAAACCGGTGTCGAGGGTGTGCACCGACAAATCCGGATCGATGCGAAACAGCGTGCCGTCGGCAAAGCCTTCGCGGGTGTCCATGCTGCCGACGATGAAACGCCCACGGGCGTCGACCTTGCCATCGTTTAAGCGGTTGTGCGGTTTGTCAGACTCGGGATGTACGATCAGTTGCGTTTCGCCTGTGTCGAAGTCGAGAAAGTGAAACCCCGAACCCAGCGCCACAATGGCACCGCCATTACGACGCAGTGCCATCGAGCCGATGGTGTCGGGCACTTCCCACGTACGCACTTCGCGGCCGTCAGCGGTGCAGCGATAGACGCGACCGCCGACCACGTCGATCCAGTACAGGCGTTGCTCCTGCACATCCCATACAGGGCCCTCACCGATGGTGGTTTTTACGTCCACCAGAACATCGATCTGCATGTTATCTCCTGGATTTTCCTGAACTGGAATGAGGCGATCCGACCCAAGCTGAACCGCGATATTGAACGGAGTTGCTTAGGCTTTTGGCGGTTCGGCAATGGTGATGAACACACCGTAAGGGTCTTTGAAGCTGAACCAGGTCATGGTCAGGTTTTGCCCAGGCTTGCGGATGATGATGTCTTTGGGCTCGCAAACCACTTCGACACCTTCGTAGGCGCTGATCTTTTCAAAGGCTTCTCGAGTGTTTTCAACCAGTAGTGCAAGACGGGTAATCCCGACCTGATTCATCAGCTCGTACGGGCCATCACCGATGATCGTTGCCGGCTTGGTGTACTCGATAAGATTGATTTCGGTGGCATGCTTGGCATCGGCGCCTGCGGTCAGAATGTGGTGCGCGTAAATGCTGATCTCATCTTCGGCGAAACCCAGCAGCGGGCCATCCGCTTCATCGGTTCTGGTTTCAAAGGTCGAAACAAAACCCAGTACATCACGGTAGAACTTGAGGGCCTGATCAACGTCCGGGACGGTGATGCAAACGTGAAGAAGTTTCTTAACCAGAGCATTCATAACTTTTACCGTCCGTTGATTAGCCATTCCAGGCGTTAGTGAGGTTGTAACGAGTTGCCCATTGGACGTCATACACCTTGTCGCCCCAGGTCTTGGTCTTGTCTTCACCGGCTTCAATACGCGACGGGCTCTTCATCCAGTCTTCGAATTTTTCCTGACTGTCGAATTCATAAATCGTCAGGTACGTCGGGCACGGCTGGGTGGTTACGCCAACGTGATAGGTCTCATCGGCCAACTTGAACCGGCTGACTTTTCTCACGCAGTCACCCTGCATCAACATCGGTACATGCACGTCGTCATACCAAACATTGAACTTGTCTTCGTCTTCCGCTGAGCAATTGATGCCCACTGTCCAGATAACGGTCTGGTCACTCATGGTTAGGTTTCCATAATAAAAAATTGCTCTTCGCCAGAGCGCCACAATGGAATTTCGGGCAATAGAAACCCAGACCACTTCCGTCAAACAATCAGAAGTGGATCCTTCGCTGCTATTAACTGATTACTTTTTGGCGATGGCTTCGAAGAACCGAATTCTGCCTTCTTCGCGATGACTGCGCAGCGTGTGAGTGGTCATCACTGGATGCTGTTCATACGCCGGTTCAGGGACATTCGGATTGCCGGTCCAGGAAATCAAACGACAGATACGATTGCTGATGCGCCAGCCCTTGTCAGTACGCACCAACACATCGTCGTACCAGCCACGACCAACCCAATCAGGCCCACCCACTGCCGAATCGCGAGAAAGCAGCCAGTCACCATAGGTCAATGCATATGCCGTATCGCCCTCCACATGTACGCAAGAACCAGTCATGGTGTGCATGTGGTTAGTGAGCGTTTCGTGGAAGTCCTTGAAGGCGAACTTCAGCGCACCCACCGACTTCCAGACTGCGCCGGCAGGCCCGAAGTCTGCGTGCGCATCTTCGGTGAACACCTCGTCCAGCAAGTCCCAGGCGTGAGCGTCCAGCGCAACGCCGTAGAGGTTGATGACGTCAATAATTTCGGATTTATCTTGTGTGACACTCATCTAAAATTCTCCGATTTTTCCGAGTAAGAAGCTGTATCCGCTTTTTATAAAGAACCGCTTATTTGCAGTATTCGATGACTTCCAGGACATTGTCGAAGGGGTCTTTGAACGTCAGGATTTTGAATTTACCGCCGGTTGGAGCGATCACCACTTGTGGTTCGCAGAGAAACACGATGTCGCCGCGTGCCTTGAGCTTCTCATGGATGGCATCGGTGCTGTCCACACCAAACGCCATACGGTTAATACCGGCATGATTCAACGGCGCCGAAGGTGCAGTGCTCACAACAGTCTTGGGCTCCAAGAATTCGATCAAATCGATAACCGTGGCGTTTTCCTTGTGTTTGCCCACGAGGTGGTCGGCATGAATTTCAATGATTTGATTAGGGAAACCGAGGATTTCACCGGGCGCCCTTTCGTGGCGAAGTTTGCCGATGGACTCAAGCCCGAGCACATCACAATAAAACTCAAGTGCAGCATCGATATCCGCAACGGTGATGCAGACGTGAAACAAACGATTGATATAGCGATCCATGGTTTTTCCTTTATTTTAGGTTGTGTGAAAAATCAAAATGATTCATGGCAGGCACTTTCGAAGGCACGCTTTCCCGTTTGAGCCGTGGGAATGGGTGCTGTTGTTGCAGGCTGGGGCGCTGCGTCGACCGCCTCGACGGTGGCACCTTTAGGTGCGCTGGGCAGCAGAAAGCGCGCCAGTGCCGGTATCAGGATCAGGGCGCCGAGCATGTTCCACAAGAACATGAATGCGAGCAGAAGGCCCATGTCCGCCTGGAACTTGATGCTGGAGAAGTGCCAAGTCGCGACCGCCGCCGCCAGCGTTACACCGGTCAGCAGCACCACTCGGCCAGTGAACTGCAGAGCGGTGGCATAGGCTTGTTTCAAAGACGCGCCGGCACGTAGTTGCGCCAGGGTTACGCTCAATACATACAGCGCGTAATCCACGCCGATACCGACGCCGAGCGCAATCACCGGCAGCGTTGCAACCTTGACGCCCATCCCAAGCCCCACCATCAAAGCCTCGGCCAAGATGGACGTGAGCATCAGCGGTAGCATGGCCACAAGTACCGCCCTCCATGAGCGGAAAGTCACAAAGCACAGCAGCGCCACAGCCCCGTAAACCATGAACAACATCTGGTACCAGGCCTTGTGCACCACGATGTTAGTGGTAGCGTCGATGCCCGCTGAACCGGCGGCCAACAGAAAAGTGGCATCCTGGTCGTTGTTTTTCAGGGCGAAGCGCTCAACCAAGTCGACCACCTGCTGAAGCGTCTCGGCGCGGTGATCACGCAAGTAGGCGTATACCGTCAGCAGGTTGCACTCTTCGTTGTACAACTCACGAGGCGCGCGGGCGGTGATGGTGTTGAGCATGCTCTGGTTGCTCGACAAGTCGTACCACAGCGGGCTGCCTTCGTTCATGCCTACCATCAAGCGCCGTTGCAGCCGTGCAATCGACTGAGTCGATTCGACGCCGGGAAGCTCCATCAGCTCCCACTCGAGCCGGTCGACCCGACGCAATACGTCGTATTGGCTGCAGTTACCATCGGAGGTCTTGACCATGATGGCGAACAGGTCATTGCTGGCGCCGTAATTGTTGGTGAGATAGGTGACGTCGCGGTTGTAGCGCGAGTCGGCCTGCAATTCCGGAGCGCCTGGGTCAAGGTCGCCGACTTTCAACTGAGTACCGACGGCGATGCCCACCACTGCCAAAACCACTGCCGTAACGATGGCTACGGCGGCACGGCGCCCCTCGGTGAAGCGTACCAGCCAGGTGAATAAGGCATTGCTCTCGCCGGCCGCGGTGGCCGATTCCCGGCGCACTGCCCGCTCCGCTGCTTTGCGGCTCACACCTACGTAGCTCAAGAGCACGGGCAGCAAAATCAGATTGGAAATCACCAGTACCAGCACGCCTAGGCTGGCGGCGATAGCCAGCTCGCGGATCACCGGAATATCGATCATCAACAGCACCGCAAAGCCTACGGCGTCCGCCAGCAGCGCTGTCAGACCGGCAAGGAACAGACGCCTGAAGGTGAAACGGGCTGCCACGTAGCGGTGCGTGCCGCGCCCGATGTCCTGCAGGATGCCGTTCATTTTCTGGGCGCCATGGCTGATACCGATCGCGAAGATAAGAAACGGCACCAGCATGGAGTATGGGTTCAGCGAATAGCCCAGCAGAGGCAATAGGCCTAGCTGCCACAGCACGCCGGTCACGGAGGTCATCACTACCAGCGCGGTGCTGATGAGGTCACGGTTGTACAAGAACACCATCGCCGCACAGATGGCCAGCGCGATGAAGAAGAACCCGATCACCTCTTGCATGCCATCCATAAGGTCGCCGGACAGCTTGGCAAAACCGGTGATATGAATGGCCACCTCACCATTGCTGTACTTGGCCCGCAATTGTTCCAGCTGTTCGGACAGCGCTGCGTAGTCCAGCGGCTTGCCGGAAGCATCATGCTCCAGCAGGGGCACCTGGAGGACGGTGGAGCCACCGTTGCTCGCCACCAATTGACCGATTTCTCCGGAACGCTGCACATTCATGCGCAACTCTTCGAGCTTGGCAGCGGAGCCGTCATAGTGATCTGGGATAACCTGACCGCCATCCAGCCCCTCTTCGGTCACCGCCGTCCAGCGTACGTTGGGCGTCCACAGCGACTTCATGAACGCGCGGTCGACCCCCGGCAGCATGAACACCGCGTCGTTGATCTGGCGCAGTGTCTCCAGATAGCTGGCGTTGTAGATGTCGCCCTTGCGCGATTCCACCGCAATGCGCACGGAGTTACCCAAGCCAGTGAGCTCTTTTTTGTTGTCCAGGTAGTTCGTGATGTAGGGGTGGTTGGTTGGAATGGTTTTCTCGAAACTGGCATTGAGCTTCAGGCTCAAGGCGCTGATGCCCAGCAGGACAGTGACCAGCACGCACAACAGCAGCACCAGAATGCGGTGGTTGAAAACGGCACGTTCGAGCCGGGAACCCGAGCATGGGTCGAAATCTTCGAGCCGACAAGCAGTGGGCTCGGTGGGTGTCACAGTGGTCATGGCGTTGAACTCATTGTGTGGCGTGTCGCGCAAGCGCAGGTAGGGATGACATCAGCCAAGTCGGGCTACTCCGCCCAGGCTGGTGGCAACAAGTCCTCCGTCAGATGCTTCAATCAGCGAGGTCAGAGGCGCACGTCGCGGCAACTGCTGCTCACTGAAGTGAGCACTTCCATCCCGGCTTGCAAGGACTCGTCCGCCCTGCGCCAGCAACATCACGCGGCCATCGCGCAACTCAACACAGGATAAAATCGTCAACAGCGTTGGCAACTCGATTGATGTCACGGCGGTGCTGCCAGGATCGATGCGGCAGGCTGCACCCAATAGGCCGGCGAACACGAAACCACCCTCACGCGTGGCTGTCGCAGCAAACAACGTTCGCTCGAAAGGTGCAGTCAATGCCTGGAAGCTCACGCCATCGTCGCGGCTGTGCATCAGCACGCCCTGCTCTCCGGCAACCACCCAGGTCTGGTCATGCTGCGCGACTGCATATAGATGCATGCTCCCCGGGTTGGGCAGACGATTCTGGCAAGGGGTCCATGTCCTACCGCCGTCGTCAGTGGTCGCTGCCAAGCCAAACGAGCCAACCACCATCCCGTGCTGGGCGTTCGCGAAGCAAACCGACAGCAAGGGCTTGTCTGCGCCCTCGTCCACAAGACGCTGAGCTTGCTGAATATGCTGTTCGCGTTCGGCACTCGCAGGCAACGCCTGCGCCTGCGTCAGGGCGGCGCTGGCGAGCGCCACCCCATCGGTTTGCAGGGACCAGTTCTCGCCGCCATCGGCGGTGTGCAACACAACGCCACTGTGCCCAACAATCCAACCCTGACGAGCACCGGCGAAGCTCGCGGATGTCAGCGTCACACTCACCGGCACACGGGCTTGGCGCCACTGTCGACCACCGTCATCTGACAGCACGACCAGGCCGCGCTCGCCGATAGCCACCAGCCGATCACCGGCCAGTACCACTCGGGTCAGCACAGCGTGTGCGGCGCGCGCGGTCATCGCCGCAGGTTCGTGCAGCGGCCCTCCCATGACCGCCGAAGCGGACGCAACAATGGTGGACGCGAGTGAGGGGGCCAACAACACTTGCAGCCCCACGCCCAACCCCAGCAGTAGCAGCGTGCGACGCGAGCCGTCGACGCCTTCATTGTTATTGTTATTCATACCGGTCATCTCATCAGGGATCGTTGTTCAGCGAGATACAGCTCTAACGAACGCCTTCTCCAGCGAGGGATTCAGGGGTGAAGATGCGGTCAGGCAACTTGGCGTTGAGATCGACCTGCTGATCACGGGGGAAATAAGCCGACGCGAAGTAGCCACCACCAATCAGGTCGTAGGACATATAGCCCGCCACGATGATGCCGGGCGCTGCGGGGAATACGGTTGGCAAGTTGTAAGTCACTTTCCAGAGTTGCCCCTGCGCATCCCAACGCTCGCCTGCGACAGCAATCCAGGTGTCCTCATCGAGGTACACACGAAGGCGAGGAATCACATGGCGCTGGCCTTGCTTTAGCGTGCCCTCGACGACCCATACACGGTGCTGTTCGAAACGCACGAGATCCGGGTTGACGGTCTGCGCCTTCATTAATTGGTCGAGCGAAGCGGCCTGGTGATAGCTATTGGTGTTGTACGGCACGTACATTTCGCGCTTGCCCACCAGCTTCCAGTCGTAACGTCCGATGGAAGAGGAATAGACCTCAACCTCATCGAAATTGAGAATCCCACCCGCCACCGGGCTGGGAACATCACAGCAGGTCAGCGGCAGGCGACGAACACGCCGCTGGCCAGTCAGGTACACCCAGGTTTTGGACTCAATGTCGTTGATGTTGACGCGCTGCAGCAAAATTTCGCCCGCACGGATGGGCGGCCCCGACGTGTCTACGCGACGCACCACAATGTTGGAACCTGCGGCTTGCCATTTTTCCAGGTTGCTGTTTGGGTCGTAGTACGGGAACGAACTCTTGGCCACATTCTGTGAGACCGGGATCACTTTGCCCTCAGGCGTCACGCGCGCCAGGCTGGGCGTAGTCTGGTAGCCAGGGCTAGTCCACCGCAACAGGTGATTCCAGATGGCCTCTTCGCCGTTTTTCGGGATGGGGAAAGGAATACCACCGTAGGTGCCCTTAGGAAAAGGGCCGAGCGCGCCGCTCGGGTCCATCGTCGCCCGAGTAGCGTTCGCAAACGTGTTGTCATAGACCCATTGCGGCGCCGCAGCCGTGCGCCGGCTCGGGAACACCTGAACGTTGAAGGTCGGATACCGCTTCAACAGGCCCAAGGTGCCTTCGGTCAGCTTTTCTTTGTACTGCTCTGCGTTCTGGGCCGTGATGGTCAGCAACGGCTTGTCCTTGGCAAACAGGTCCGCAATCGCGGCAGAGCTGTTCGAAGCATCCACCGGATACCCGCCCTCCCAGGGCGGAATAGTTCCCTCTTTGTTGCCCGCACGCTCTGCACCCAGCGGCGTCAGTGTGGTTTTGAGCTTGGCTGCTTCTTCCGCAGAAACGGCAGCCTGGACCGTCGGTGTCATCAAGCTGGCGCAGGCCAACGCAAGCAAGGTCATGCGAGTGAAAATGGTCATGTGATTTCCCTTAGAAGGTGCGACGCAGCGACGCTGAGACAAAATCCCGATCTTTCAAGGACTGGTCGAAGGTGTACGTGCCGTTAACGCTGGGATCGGTGGACGCGTACGTGGCGGTATTTTCCGCGCCGTAGTAATGGGTATAAGCCAGCGAGAAGTCCCACACCGTCAAGTAGTTGCCCGCCAGCGTGAACGTCATGTCCCCGCCGTTGTTAGGACCCATCAGCACCACGGGTGACTTGCCATGGTTGTAGCCGACGGTAAATGACGGTGTAAGGTCCAGGCCGTCCATCACATTGCGCTGTGGCGCCGCAAAGAGTGCGCGCACCGCTGCAGCACGACGGTCTAGGCCTGGGTCCATGACATTGCAGTTGCTGGTGCAACTGGTCAGCTGGTTGTAGGCCACTTCCATGGAGAGGCTGGGTTCGTCGGATAGAAAGTTGCGCGGCATCGTCCAGATCATCGACACGTTGGCGTGGGCCGAATTGCCGATGGCGTAAAACGCATGATTGTTGTTGTCGGCGTCCGCTGTGCCAACGCTCACCGGCAGGCTGGTCAGCGGCGTGTCGCGACGCACAGAGAGTTCACCGGCAAAGTTCACCGAGTCCACGGTCGTGGTTGCACTGACTCCGTAGGCTTTGATGTCCTCCGGGTAGACCCATTGATACGTGCCAAACCCTGCGCCGGTGATACCCGTGAACTGGTTCCTGGAATACAGCACTGGGGTCTTGGCGTGATAACGAATCGCGTACACGCCGAACTCCCACTCGCCCAATTGAGTGCGCAAGCCGAGGCCGTACTGGCCTTTATCGCTGGCTTTGAGGTCTTGTTGGCGCGACAGGCCGACACCGGGTACACCGGGAGCGAAGCGAATGCGCTCGCCACCATCGCCAATGAAGTCGTTAACCGAAAAGTAACTGCCCGCTGCAGGCAGGCGCGTAGCCTCCCAATCGTACTGGTAGTAGCCCATCAGGGTCAGCGCGGGGGAAAACTGGATCTGGCCGGAGAACTGCCCCACTGGCCGGATAATTTCCTTGGTGGTCGATCCTGGCACTGAGGATGCCTTCACCGCGTCCACCGGAGACTGGGCGCCGGCAATGGCGTTGGCACCGAAGAACAGGCTCTCACCCCACAGCACCGTGTGCCGGCCCAGGCGACCGCTCACGCGCGCCGAGCCCACATCAGCCCCCCCGAATACGAACGCATCCAAGAGCTCAGCCTTGCGGCCGTGCAGATCGCGGGTGTCGTCGGTAAATTCATTGTGCGACACCGACAGCGAGTTGTTGGTCGCCGGCGAGTCATTGTCGTTCTTATGGTTGTAGACGTCGTCGTACCAGGCAGCCCCACTCAAGCGGAAGCCGAAATCGTCGCGAAAGACCAGGTCCATTTCGGACAATAGATCGAACCGATTGGAGATCAATCGGCCGCGCTTGAAGTTGCGGTCACCGTCGTCGCCGTTAAGCGCTGCCGGACCAGCTCCGCTACCTGGAGTGGCAGGAACGTTTTGGGTAAGGGTGTCACTCTGATTCTTGACACGCATACCGGTGGAGTACTTGACCGTGTTGTCCCAGCGCAACTTAATGTCGGGATCGCCGATATCGATCTGCGCGGCCAGTGAGTGACAGGCAGTCAACAGGCTGGTTGCAACCAGCACGGTACGAAGGCTTTGGCGGTATAGAGCATGTTGCGGCACTGCAAATCTTATTTTTATTATTTGCATGATTGCTACCTAGAGCTAGAGAAAGGGTGTGATGCGTGAACTCCGGTGGTTGAAAAAGCCCCGTTAGTTGAACGTTGCTTATGTGTTGACGCGAGTATATGCAGGCCCTTTTCGGCATGAACAATGATAAAACCCGCTGCACCGCAGTCAGAAAATTGATGGTTCAGTCAGGACGCTGGTTGTGCGCGCGGCAAAGCAAACGCCCGCCTCCGCGCTCGCAAAATTGGCTTGCGCAAGCAAAAAGTCATCGGTGAAAGTTGTGTTTCGCGTGCCTACTCAGGGTGCTGTTGCAGCATCACCCGATTGAGCTTGGCTTATTGGGCGTAGTCGATACCGGAGGTCAAGTGCATCGCCATTTGATCAAACAACAGCTTGACCCGCGTCAGTTCCATCCGCGCAGTGGGCACCATTATTTTCACCCAGCGTTCGACCAGGGAAAACTGCTCCAGCACAGGGACAAGCTCCCCGGCCTCAAGAGCGTCGGCAACGATGGGCAATGCCAGTTGAACAATCCCCTGGCCGTCGCGGGCGGCGGCGCACAAATAGCCTTCGTCATTGGTGATGAGGACCGGGCGCACGTCGATTTCGATGCGGCCCTCTGGCGAATTGAATGCCCAAATCGATCCCGCAAGGGAAAACGAAAGGCATGGATGCTGGATTAGGTCCCGTGGATGCAGCAATACGTCACACCGCGAAAGATAGGCAGGGGCCGCACACATGACACGGGGAAAGGGCCGAATGACCTGCTCGATCACATCTGAGTAGGCCAGTTGATCCATACCGACCGATATATCAAAGCCTTCCTCCACCGGGTTGCCACCTCGGTCAGATGCCACGATCTCCAACTGGACACGCGTATGCTCAGCGCGGTAGCGCGTGAACAGACCGCCAAGGCCTTGCCTAATCAGCACCGCCGGGACCTTGATCCTAATCGGGCCTTCAATGGTGCCGGGACTTAGAATTGCGCCGCTAGCCATATCGTTGTAAGACCGCAACAACTGACGGGCATGGGTAACGTAGCTATGGCCGGTGTCCGTCAGCGTCAAGCGTCGGGTTGAGCGATCGAACAGGGTCGTTTTGAAATCCCATTCAAGCTCGTCAACCCGCTTCATGATGACCGATGGAGAGGTGTAAAGCGTGCGTGCGGCGGCTGAGAAGTTACCGGTGTCGGCGGTCACGACGAAAGCCTTCAACTTCAACAGCATGTCCATGGTGGAGCGCTCAGAATGAGGGAGTGAGTTCAGACTCGACGGCGCGACGGATTGCAACGTTTGACCACAGGCGGTCATGGTGTGCCTGACACCCCGGACCCAATGAACCGATACTATTGAGCACACACCAGTGTTCAAGATAGAACAGCGCAAAATCCGCGATGGTCAAGTTTTCGAACAGCCACTCTTTGCCGTTGATCTGTCGTTCTGCACGGTCTAGCCCGGCCTGGAATACTTTCAGACCCTGGGCTTGTACCGCGCCATGGTCTCCCGCGCTCGGCGCGAATTTTTCCGGCCGGCGAGCACGAGTGTAGCCCTGCATGTGCACGGTAGATACCAGGTACTCTGTCATTTCCAGTACGCGAATCTCACCTTCAATATCCGTCGGGATCAGCGCCTGCTCCGGATTCGTGCGGGCCAGGTACAAGGCGATCACCGGAAATTCCGTGAGCAGCGATCCGTCATTGCGAATCAGCGCCGGGACTTTGCCCTTGGGGTTGATCCGCGTATAGGACTCGAATTCAGGCGTTCCCGGACGGGCGGCCATTTCAATCTCGAATGGCTTGCCGATTTTAGCGAGCAATGCATGGATGCCGATCTGGCAGGCGCCGGGCAAGTAATACAGTTTCATAAAACACTCCATAAACAGTAAATGGGGTTTCTAGACGATGAACGTTTCCAGGACGCCAATACCATCCACGCCCGCCTCCACCCGGTCACCCGGTTTCAGATACCACTCACGCGGGTCGGGCTTGTGGTGCAAGGCGACGCCTTCGGGCGTACCGGTGCTGATCAGGTCGCCGGGGACCAGGCCGAAACGCGACCAGAACGCAACCATCTCGGGAAAGCCAAAGATCAAATCGCGGCAGTCGGAATGCTGGCGTAACTGGCCGTTAACCTTCAGCCACAGCACCAGGCCACTGGGGTCCGGCACGGCGTCTGCCGTGAGAATGTAGGGGCCTATCGGGCCAAAACCAGGAAAATTCTTTCCGAGCATGATCATCCCATTCTGCATCTCGCGCAGCTGCCACTCCCGCGCCGACAGGTCGTTGAAAATGGTGTAGCCGAATATGGCGCTCGCGGGATCGATATCGCTCTGCGCGTCAAGGGTTTTTCCGATTACCAGTGCGATCTCGACTTCATAGTCGAAATCGAGCACATCGTCGGGGCGCTTAACCTGACTTTTGTGCGGGACCAGCGTACGTCCGAGCTTGATAAAACCCGTTGGAAAATCACTGTGCACTGCACTGGCGTTGGCGGTATTACCCCTGATCGACTCCAGCTTGTGGCGACCAAAATTGCGCCCGGCGCAGAACATCGACTTCTGTGGCAGCGGTGTCAGCCATTGCACGGTGCCTGGGTCTTCCAACCAGGCGGGATCCTGACGAGCCGCCGCCCAGGCGAGCAGTTCGAGCGTGGCGTCCATCGCCGGTGCTCCGTCTTCGATCAACGCCATCACCGATGTCGGCGTGGCGGGGCCACCCCGGGCGGCCGCCGCCAGGCCAACATCCACCAGACACTCGAGACCGGACGCATCGGTGGCTATACCGAGCCGCTCCCCCCCCGCTGCAGAGCGGTAGCGCGCGATTTTCATGTGTAGAGCCGCGCCAGGAGGTGCTTGAGTAATTGCACTTCGCTGGGGTCCAGCTTGCCTTGAACATCGGCCTCGCTCGATTTGCGTATGGCAATAAGTTCCAAGACTGCAAGCCGGCCTTCGCTGGTCAGGGTGACAGCGACTTGCCCGTCATTGGAATCAACCTCCTGCAGCAACCGTCGCCGGATTAGTTTCTGCACAATGCTTGCGGAAACACCCTGGCCACGGACTTTCTCGCTGCGCGCGACGATTTCAGGCATGCACAAGCCATCCTCACGGCCAATGATGCTGAGCACGGCGTACTCCTCGGCCGTCCACCGCCGGGATTCAAGCTTTTCAATCATGCATTGGCGAGTGCGCAAGTAAGCATTCGAGACCTGATACAACAAGTCATCGGAGGACAGGTTATTGAACTCGTCCCCGCTGGCAACGGGCGCAACAGTCGCCTTGGGCAGCAACAAGCCGTATCGGCCGCCGTGGAAGACCAAAGGCTTGCGCGCCGAATGGCCAAAGTCGACGATTTCGCCAACGAAAATGACGTGATCCCCACCCTCGTACTGATAAGCTAGCTTGCAGATAAAACGAGCCATGCAATCGGCCAACAAAGGCACGCCGTCCGGGCCGCGATCCAATGTCAGCCCCTCGAATCGATCAATGCCCTTGCTCGCAAAACGCGATGATAGCGCCTCCTGATCATCGGACAGGATATGCACGGCGAAATGCCCGCTGTTGCGAAAGGCATCCATATTCAAGGAGGTACGCGCCAGGCTCCAGAGCACCATCGGCGGGTCCAGCGACACCGAGGAAAAGCTGTTTGCGGTCAAACCGATATCCACACCGTCGGGTCCTGATGTGGTGACAATCGTCACGCCCGTGGCGAACGAGCCGAAAGCGTCACGCAGCGCACGGCCATCGAAAGCTTTGCATGTGTCTGCTTGGGTTGCTGCCTGTATCGTCATGTTGAATGCCTCGCGTGTTCTTATTATCGAAACCGTGCCATTACTTGGTAGCCCGCGTGCGTGCCTTGTCTGCCAAGTAAGTCTCAAGCGTCACCAAAGGGCCGCGCTCGTGATCCAGCGGTTTTGTCGCAATACCACCGAACGGCGTGGTCTCGTTAAACCAGCACTCCTGCGGTGGCAAGCCCCAGCGCAGTGCCAGACCAGGCTTGCGCACATCCCACGCAACAGGCTCTACCTCGATATCGATCAGCAGGTAGTGATCACAGAACAACTCGACCCGATGGCCATCGGGGTCGCGCAAGTACACGAACAGCACACCCGCCGGGCCATGCCGCCCCGGCCCGCGCTCGACGACATCGCCCATTCCCAGATTGCCGGCGATATCACAGGCGCGCAGGATGCTGCTCGAATCCGAAACGGTGTAGGCAAAGTGATGCAGGCGTGGACCCGGGTTCTCCAGGAACACGATGTCCTGCGTGCCGGGCTTGCGGAACATGAACGTTGCAATTAACTTTTCATCCAGCGCCATGTATTCGGAAATGCGAAAGCCCATTTCTGCATAGAAGTCGGTCTGCTCCTGCACATTTGGCACCTGGATCTGGTAGTGGTCGAAGCGCATGGCCGCGCCGCCCTTGAAGTCCTGAAACTGCGTGTACACCCTTGGCGTCGTGCTCATGGTGGCGCACAGCTGCACAGGTGTTCCGGCGGGGTCATTGACCAACAGGGTACGCCCCTGGTGAGGCACCTCGATCCAACGTGCCGGCAGGCCCTTGGACCTGTAAAAGTGCTCCGCCTTGTCTAACTCTTCTTCGGTGTACACCCGAAAGCCGATTGCTTCGGCTTGATGCTCGCCGTTGTGACGCTTGATCACCAGGCTGTGGTGGCACACCTCCTCCAGTCCACGGAAGTACAAGGTATCGGCATCGCGCTCGGTCAGTACCAGGCCAATGACCTGCTCGTAAAAATCGCGACTGGCTTCCAGATCGCGCGAGGTGATGACGGCGTGGCTCGACCGGGTGATGTTGAACGGTGGGTAATAGACTGGTGTTGGCAATGGCATGGAAAGTCTCCTGGTGTCTGTTCAGAGCCGAGTGAAATCGGCCTCGTTGCTCAACTCGAGGGGACCAGTCAAACGACCGGTCATGTTGTACCAACCAATATTGAACAGCAGCGCAACGCTCTGCTTTTGCCCAAGGTCGTGGTACACGTCCTCCCAAACCTGTTTGCTGACCTGAGCCGGTGCCCGGGTAGCGTCACGGGCCAGACGCAACACGGCCTTTTCAAGATCAGAGAACAGTTCGCTCTTTTCAAAGTCCCACAGCGCTAACATCTGCTCCTTGGAGACGCCTTCCTTGATGGCGCGATTCCAATGAGGATCGTGCTCGTAATGGGTGCCCATGGTCTGGCACGACATCACGATAGCCATTTCGCGCAATTTGGGGTCAAGGCCACAGCCTTCGCGTACCGCATCGGCCATAGGGATGAAGACCTCAAGGATTTCTGGGCAGATGGCCAGGGTTCGAAAGATTTGTGCATTCGGCGCATGCCCCCGCTTGGCCCTCAGCAGCGCAAAGGCTTCGGGTTCATCGTCGGGGGTCGGCAGTTGGATACGAGGCATACATAACTCCGCACATTATTATTTTGGTCAGCTACCGCAACGTGGCTATCAACGGCTGCGACAGCCTTCTATTACTGGCCGTTGATGCGTTGATCCCATTCACTATTGCGATCAAGGAACGCCCACACACGGTCTTGCGCCTCGCGAGCGCCGGGATAGCGCTCCCCACGCATTTGCGCGTTACGCCATGGGTCGCCCGAGAAGAACTTTTCATACAGATTTTGCCGTCCGGCGAACGACGAGCAGGAAGCATCCCAGGCTAGCCGCAGCAGCTGCATCTTGCGTTCGGCAGGGATATCGGCCCCGGCGCAGTAACGTTCGATGGCCGGGCCGTTTTCGCTGTAAAGATCTTCGACCGTTGGCGCCACAACGACGTTGCCGGCGCCGAGCAATTGCAGGATTTCCAGAGCTCGAGCATGCATCGCCGGATATTGAGCGCGCACCACATTCAGCGGCTGCTCGTATGGCACAACGGTGCCGCCGGGGCCCGGTACGCAGTCGATTTCAGCCACACGAATCATCGCGCGCAAGGTTTCGACATAAGCGACCAATTCCGACAGTTGCACCATGACGTTGGGGAAACGGCTGTGGTTCACTTCGGTCAGGTTGTAGGCGATGCCCAACAGAAACTCCATCTTCGCCAGTGAACGCGTGGCGGACTGGTGCGAACCATGCGGGCCGGAAGGCGACTTCATCGCCAATTCGACCGCTTTGATGCTGCGGTACATGAACACCCGTTCCCAAGGAATGAAAGCCTCTTCAAACCACAGCACGGCGTCCATTTCGTCCATGCGGCCGGTCAGTGGGTCGTTGGCGAACCGGCCTTTGGAAGGCAGCGAGGGACGGCAAATCATCTTCATCCCGGGGGTGTCGATCGGCGCTGCAAAGCCAACCGCGTAGGCTTCGGCATCGGCCACCAGCGGAAATTTCGCCGCCGCCGGCATGATCAGCACTTCGTTGGCCAACGGGCCGAGGGTGGCCACCGAACGCGCACCGGATACGTAGATTCCGGCATCGGATTCGCGCACCACACGCATGACCATGTCGCCCGGCTGCTCGAACATTTGCAGGCGCTTGTCGATGTCTGGCGACACCAGCGAATGAGTCAGCGCGAGGTCGTTTTCGCGGATTAATTCATGGTATTTGAGGATGTTCTGGCCGAATTGCTCACCGCCGGCGGCGAACAGTTCATGCGCGGAGGCATGCGCGCTGACCATGACGTTGAGGAAGTCCGGTGTGCGGCCCATCATGCCGCCGACAGCGTCCATCCAGGTCTTCATCATTTCCCGGCGCAGGCGCAGATCGTCAGCCGAGCGCGGTAACATGAACGAGCGACCGACGCGCGCGCCGGAAGTCGGCGATTCGAACGTCATCTTGTCCTGCAAGGCGGGATCGCACTGAATGTCATACAGATCTGCGATGGATTGAATCGCGCCACGAAAACGGCGGTCCACCGTCACGTCCTTGATGCGCTCGCCATCAATCCACACGGAGCGACCGTCTTGCAGCGAGGCGATGTAATCAGCCCCGCTGCGTACTCCGTTGCGTACTCCACTCATGGCCATCGGTTTTTTGTTTGCATTATTTTCCATGGGGCATGCTCCTGCATTTGAAACGTTTGGCCTGCGCCGGGACTGACCAGCGCAAGGCGAATTCGACTGCTGTTGCCACACCTCGATAGTAGTGAGATGGGCCGATTTTAAGAATTTGTGAATGGGCCGAAGAGTTGTTCCGAAATAGAAAAGAACAACGTTTCAGATCCCGAAACCAAACTCCGCCGCCAACGCAAGAATGTTCCGCGCCCGCGCCATCACCGGCGCGTCTATCATCCGGCCATCGAGTACCACCACCCCGCCGCCGGCAGCGTCACCCAACCGGCAAACGGCGTTCGCCCATTCGATGTCCATCGCCGAGGGCGTGAAGGCCGCCGCGGCTTCCGTGACCTGACTCGGATGAATCAACAACTGGCCGCTGAACCCGTGCCGACGTGCGCGCGCGGCGTACCGAGCTAGGCCCGGTTGATCACCGATGGAGGTAAACACTCCATCGACCGGTGCCGGCAGTCTTGCCCGTTTGCTCGCGAGTACGAGCATTGCGCGCCACGGCAGGAACACTAGTTCTTCAGGGTCTGATTCGTCGGGGATCAGATCGAGTTCAACGGCCAGATCCAGCTTGCCGAACATCAGGCGCGCGCAACCCGGCGCACCGGCGATAGGCGTCAAGGCATCAATGCCTTGCACGGTCTCGATGATGCATAACAACGGCTTTCCTGTAACGCTATGGGCGTGCTGCACCTGCGTAGCGTTGTCGGCTTTTGGCAGCATCACGGCAGCGATTCCGGTGTGGCGGCAGGCGGCCAAATCATGCTCATGCCACTGCGTGTCGGCGGCATTGATGCGCACCGACACGCGCTCATCGGGATGCTCATCCAGCCAGGCCAGCAAGGCCAGGCGTGCAGCCGGTTTGTCGACCGGTGCAACCGCGTCTTCGAGATCGACCACCACAACATCAGTGCCGCTATTCAGTGCTTTGCCAATGCGTTCCGGACGGTTCGCGGGTACGAACAGAAAGGTGCGCGCACGTGCCAGGTTCAGTTTTCGAATCGCCATCACACCACCTTCCTGTCGCGCAGTTCATTAGCGCGGTCGGCATAGCCGAGTTCACGCAGAATCGCAGCGGTATGTTCCCCAAGTGCCGGTACCGGTCCCATGCGCGCGGGATGCTCACCGCCCATGCCCGGTGGCTGCAGCGCGGGTACTGGCCCTGCGGGTGTGTCCACGCTTGTCCAACGTTGACGTGCGGCGAGTTGCGGATGGTTCCAGATGTCGTTCATGGTGCTGACGTTGGCATTGGCGATGTCAGCGGAATCGAGGCGGGCCATCACGTCATCAGCGCTGAGGCTGGCGAAGTTCTGCTCAATCAGTTTGCTCAAAACCTCACGGTTGGCGGTGCGCAGCGCATTGCTGGCAAACCGCGCATCCGTGGCGAGTGCAGCGTTGTCCAGCAACTTGTCGCAGAACACCGCCCACTCGCGTTCGTTCTGCAGGCCAAGCATGACGGTACGGCCATCGCCGGCGAGGAACGGCCCGTACGGGTAAATCGTCGCGTGGGAAGCACCGGTACGGCGCGGCGGCTCCTGACCTTCGTAGGCGTAATACATCGGGAAACCCATCCACTCGACCATCGCATCAATCATCGCGATTTCGATGCGCCGGCCACGTCCGGTTTTGCCACGTTGGATCAGCGCCGCGAGAATATTGGTGTAGGCATACATGCCGGCCGCGATGTCAGCGATGGAGATACCTGCCTTGACCTGTTCTTCAGGTGTACCGGTGATCGACAGAAACCCCGCCTCGCTCTGAATCAGCAAGTCGTAAGCCTTTTTCTCGGTGTACGGCCCACCCTCGCCATATCCCGAAATATCACAGACGATCAGCTTCGGGTTTTTTGCTGAAAGTGCCTCGTATGAAAGCCCCAACCGGGCCGCCGCGCCGGGCGCAAGGTTCTGCACCAATACATCGGCCTCAGACAGGAGCTGCAGCAAAATCTCCTGCGCCTCCGGTTGTTTCAGATCCAGGGTCAGGCTTTCTTTCGAGCGATTGACCCACACAAAGTGCGAGGCCAAACCATCAACACGAGCGTCATAAGCACGGGCAAAATCGCCGCTGCCTGGACGCTCGACCTTGATCACGCGAGCGCCCTGGTCAGCCAGATGACGTGTGGCCAAAGGTGCTGCGATGGCGTGTTCGAGCGATACCACCGTGATCCCTTCTAGCGCAAGTACCGGTTGGGTAGAAGCCATAATGGAGCCCTCAGAAAGACCGCGGCAGCCCGAGCAAGTGCTCGGCGACGTAGGAATAGATCAGGTTGGTGGAGATCGGCGCGACCTGGTACAACCGGGTCTCTCGGAACTTGCGCTCGATGTCGTATTCATTGGCGAAGCCGAACCCACCGTGGGTTTGCAGGCAAACGTTGGCGGCTTCCCACGACGCTTTGGCGGCAAGATACTTGGCCATGTTGGCCTGGGCGCCACAGGGTTGGTGCGCGTCGAATAGCTCGCAGGCCTTGAAGCGCATCAGGTTGGCGGCTTCGATCTCGATGAAGGCGTCGGCAATCGGGAACTGCACGCCTTGGTTCTGCCCGATGGGACGGTCGAACACCACGCGTTCGTTGGCGTACTTAACCGCGCGCTCCATGAACCAGTAACCGTCGCCGATGCATTCGGCGGCGATCAACGTACGCTCGGCGTTAAGCCCGTCGAGAATGTATTTGAAGCCCTTGCCCTCCTCGCCAATCAGGTTTTCCTCTGGGATCTCCAGGCTGTCGAAGAACAGCTCGTTGGTCTCGTGGTTGACCATATTGGGGATCGGCTGCACGGTGAGGCCCTTGCCGATTGCGTCTTTGAGGTCGACGATGAAAATCGACATGCCTTCAGACTTTCGCTTCACCTCGGTCAGTGGCGTGGTACGTGCGAGCAGGATCATCAGGTCGGAGTGCTGCACCCGTGAGATCCACACCTTTTGCCCGTTGACCACATAGCGGCCGTCCTTCTTCACCGCGTTGGTCTTGATCTTGGTGGTGTCGGTGCCCGTGGTAGGCTCGGTGACCGCCATTGACTGGATGCGCAACTCGCCGGCCGCAATCTTTGGCAGGTACTTTTCTTTCTGCGCGGCGCTGCCGTTACGCAGCAGCGTGCTCATGTTGTACATCTGGCCATGCACTGCGCCGGAGTTACCGCCGGAACGGTTGATCTCTTCCATGATCACTGACGCCTCAGTCAGCCCCAGGCCCGAGCCACCGTATTCCTCTGGGATCATCGCCGAGAGCCAGCCCGCGCTGATCAATGCATCGACAAAGGCCTCAGGGTAGGCCCGCTGTTCGTCGATCTTGCGGTGGTATTCGTCTGGGAACTCACTGCACAAGGCACGCACGGCGTCGCGGATTTCCTGATGTTCATCGGGGGCGTAGAGCATGGTCATGTCGGTTTCCTGTCTTGTCTGTAGTGATCGCGGCGCAGCAGTGCCCTTGGCGCTCCTGCACAGCGGCACCTTTTTTAAAACGCTTGGGTTTTAGTCGAACGTGACTTCAGCTTTCATCGTCGAGCGCTTGTTGCAGTCGGTCCAAAGATCGGCGCTTCCCGGGCCGGTGAGCTGACCGCAGACTTCAAAGTCCGCCGTATCGAACAGCGGGCCGATCGCGCGGAAAGCGAAGTGTCGTATGCGCTTGTGCGGATGCGACGTTCGAAAGGCTTCGAGCAGCAATGTGGCGACCAGCGGGCCCTGCACGACGAGGCCCGGATAGCCTTCTTCCCGAGTGGCATAGGGCTTGTCGTAGTGAATGCGATGGCCGTTGAACGTCAGTGCTGAATAACGAAACAGCAACACCGGGTCGGGATGAATCAGCCGGCAGAATTCGCCACGGCGCTCTGTCGCTTCGCCGGCAAGGGGCGCCCCTTTCGGAGCGGGCTGGCGGTAGACAATGTCCTGCTCCTCCAACACGCACACACCACGCTCACCAGAAAGCTTGTGTTCGACGGTCACAAACAGCAACTCGCCATTGCGTCCGGATTTGCGCTCGCAGCACAGGATGCGCGATACCCGGGTGACCGCTTCACCGACGCGCAGCGGCTGCTCAAAGCTCAGCCGCCCGCCTGCCCACATACGATTGGGCAGATTCACCGGCGGCAGGAAACCACCGCGTTGCGGATGCCCGTCGACGCCAATTTCGCTGTGTCGGGCATTCGGCGAGAAGTACACCCAGTGCCACAAGGGCGGTAACTCAGCACCTTCGTGCAGGGTGTCGGAATTGAGGTCGAGCGTCGCTGCCAGCCCTTGCGCGGTACGTTGGTCGATACGGTCGCTATGTAGTTCTTCGCGGCCCACCCAGTGGCTCAAGTCCGCCAGATTCGCCTCATTGCAGGCATTCATGATCATTTCCTCCTTCACGCATCTTTACGACGTGCCGCCGGCAAGTCGGTGCAACTGCCATGGGCAACTTCCGCCGCCATCCCCACGGTTTCACCCAATGTCGGATGCGGGTGGATGGTCTTGCCGATGTCCTCGGCGTTGGCGCCCATTTCGATGGCCAGACACACCTCACTGATCAAATCTCCCGCGCCGGTGCCAACGATGCCGCCGCCAACCACTCGATGGGTTTGAGCGTCGAACAGCAGCTTGGTGAAGCCTTCATCGCGCCCATTGGCAATCGCACGTCCAGATGCCGCCCATGGGAAAACCGCCGCCTCGACCTTGATGCCTTGATCTTTGGCTTCTTGCTGAGTCAGACCAGCCCAAGCCACTTCGGGGTTGGTGTAGGCCACGCCGGGAATCTGTAACGCATCAAATCGGCTGCGCGCCAGTTCTGCGTTGTTCAAGGCTTCACCTGCCGCGACTTCAGCAGCGACATGGCCTTCATGAACGGCTTTGTGGGCCAGCATCGGCTGGCCGACGATGTCGCCAATCGCAAAGATGTGCGGCATGTTGGTGCGCAGTTGCTTATCGACGGGGATGAAACCGCGCTCATTGATATTGACGCCGGCCTTGTCGGCATCAAGCTGATTGCCATTGGGTTTACGCCCGACCGCGACCAACACCAGGTCGTAGCACTGCGGTTCTGCCGGCGCTTTTTCACCCTCAAAGGTCACCCAGATGCCCTGCTCGCTCACCGCGGCTTTTACCGTGCGAGTGTTCAACATCAGGTGATCGAAACGATGGCTGTTGTGTTTTTCCCAGACTTTCACCAGATCGCGATCCGGGCCTTGCATCAAGCCGTCCAGCATCTCGACCACATCGATACGCGCACCCAGCGCCGAATAAACCGTGGCCATTTCCAGTCCGATAATCCCGCCGCCGACCACCAGCATGCGTTTCGGCACAGCCCTGAGCTCCAGCGCACCGGTGGAGTCAACGATGCGCGGATCCTGCGGCATAAACGGCAACTTGACGGCCTGACTGCCGGCGGCAATCACGCACTGCTTGAAGCGAATAACCTGCTTCTCGCCCGTCTGCTCCTGGCCGGAACCGGAACACAGGGCGACCTCGATACGGTGCGAATCAAGGAAACGGCCGACGCCGCGCACGACCTCGACCTTGCGCCCCTTGGCCATGCCGGCGAGGCCGCCCGTGAGCTTGTTGACTACCGATTTCTTGTGGGCGCGCAGCTTGTCGATATCGACCTTTCGGGCACCGAAGTCGATGCCCAGTGACGCCAGATGCGGGACTTCCTCCATTACCGAGGCGATATGCAGCAGCGCTTTGGAAGGGATGCAACCGACGTTAAGGCACACGCCGCCCAATGCGGAGTAGCGCTCGACCATGATGGTCTTCCGGCCAAGATCGGCCGAGCGGAATGCAGCGGAGTAACCGCCGGGACCGCCGCCGAGGACAAGCACATCGCACTCCAGATCAGCGTCGCTGCCGGTTGAAGCCGTTGCAGGCATTGGCGCGGCTTTAGCGGATGGCGAAGGTTCCACGGCTGCCTCATTCGATTCCAGCGTCAACAACACCGCGCCTTCACCAACCTTCTCGCCAACCTTGACCCCTATTTCCTTGACCACACCGGCGGCAGAGGACGGCACATCTATCGTCGCCTTGTCGGATTCCAGCGTGCAGATCGCGTCGTCGACTGCCACGACATCGCCAACCTTGACCAGCACCTCAATCACCGGCATGGCAGCGGCATCGCCAATGCCGGGCATCTTCACTTCAATAACCTGACTCATGGGTATTCCCTCACAGCGAAATTCGACGGAAATCTGCCAACAGAACCGCCAGATGCTGAAGGAAACGTGCTGCCGCCGCGCCATCGACGACGCGGTGATCCCATGACAATGCCATGGGCAAAATCAGACGCGGCGCGAAAGCTTTGCCATCCCAAACCGGTCTGATTTGCGCACGGGTCACGCCGAGGATCGCCACTTCCGGCGCATTGATAATTGGCGTAAAACCGGTGCCGCCAATGCCGCCCAGGCTGGAAACGGTGAAGGTTCCGCCGCTCATGTCGGCGGGGCCCAACTTGCCGTCACGGGCTCTGCGCGCCAATTCGCCACATTCCGTGGCGATCTGGCCGATGCCCTTCTTGTCGGCATCGCGAATGACCGGCACCACCAGACCGTTCGGTGTGTCGGCGGCAAAACCGATGTGGAAGTACTGCTTTAGAATCAGGATCGGCTCGCCATCTTCGTTGCCCAGCGAACTGTTGAACGATGGGAAGGCTCCCAAGGTGGCGACCGCGGCCTTGATCAAAAACGCGAGCATGGTGTACTTGACCGCGTCTTTGCCGCCCTCCTGATTGAGCTGAACGCGAAACGCTTCCAGCTCGGTAATATCGACTTCTTCGTTGTTGGTGACGTGGGGGATCATCACCCAGTTGCGCGCGAGATTGGCTCCTGAGATCTTTTTGATCCGCGACATCGCGACCTTTTCGACCGTGCCGAATTTGGCAAAGTCGATGTCCGGCCACGGCAGCAAATTGAGTCCACCGGTTTGATCGGCACGCGGCGCGGAACTGTCTAGATGCACCAGAGCGTCTTTGACGAAGCGCTCGATATCTTCACGAAGCAGTCGCCCACCCTTACCGGTGGCAATCGCGCGGCTGACATCCACGCCCAGTTTGCGGGCATAGCTGCGTACCGAAGGGCTGGCGTGGGGTTTTGGGCCAGAAATACTCACCGCTGGGGCAGGCGCTTTGACGACGAGTGGCTGCGGAGGAATGTTTACGATGGGTTCGGCCACGACCGGGCTAATGACGGACGGTTGAGCAACAGGAGCTTCATCAATTGCCATCTGCAACGTGAGGATCGAACTGCCCTTGGAAACACGGTCACCTTCCTTAATTGTCACCGCCACAACAGTGCCGGCACCAGGACTCGGCACGTCCATCGATGCCTTGTCCGACTCCAGCGTCAGCAGTGGGTCATCGAACGCTACTTTATCGCCCGGTTTGACCAATACTTCGATCACCGGCAGGTCTTTGAAGTCCCCGATGTCAGGGACATGAATTTCTCTGATTTCACTCATGACGTACCGTTGCCCAGAAATAGATCCGTTGCGCGTTCACGCTACGGAGGGCGCGCTCATCGAGCGCGTGCGAAGAGAAAAACCGCTTAGCGTGTCCACGGCGCCGGGCTATCACCTTTCAGGCCATAGCGCTCAATGGCATCGGCCAGCACCTGACGCTGCAAGCTGCCGTCACGCACCAGACCGTCCAGTGCAGCCAGAACCACTTGATGCCGATCGACTTCAAAGAAGCTGCGCAACGCGGCGCGGGTATCGCTGCGACCAAAGCCGTCGGTACCCAGGGCAATAAAGCGTGCGTCGACGTAACTGGCGATCAGTTGCGGCCAGGCGCGCACATAGTCGGAGGCGACAATCACCGGCGCGTTGCCTGCCAGCGTGGCGCAGAGATGGCTGACTTGCTCAGGCTCAGTGGGATTCAGACGATTACGTCGCTCCACTTCTCGCGCTTCACGCGCCAATTCGCTGAAACTGGTGACGCTGAAGACTTCGCTCGACACCTGCCAGTCAGTTGCCAGCAGTTCAGATGCCGCGATGACTTCACGCAGAATGGTGCCTGAGCCAAGCAGGCGCACGGTTCCGCGCGATGCGCGGGCATGCGTCTCGGCGTAGCGATACATGCCGCGAATAATTTGATCTTCCACACCGGACGGTAAGGAAGGCTGGGCATAGTTCTCGTTCATCACGGTGATGTAATAGAACTCATCGACATCGCGTTCCATCATCTGGCGCATGCCATGGTCGACAATCACCGCAAGCTCACCGGCGAAGGCCGGGTCATAGGCGCGGCAGTTAGGAACGGTGGCCGCCACCACATGGCTGCTACCATCCTGGTGCTGCAGCCCTTCTCCGCCCAGCGTGGTACGCCCAGCGGTGGCGCCAAGCAGGAAGCCACGTGCGCGTTGGTCGGCCGCTGCCCAAATCAGGTCGCCAACACGCTGGAAACCGAACATCGAGTAGTAGATGTAGAACGGCAGCATCGGTTTGCCGTGCGCGCTGTAAGACGTCGCGGCAGCGACCCACGAAGACAATGCACCGGCTTCGGTGATGCCCTCCTCCAGTAATTGGCCGTCACGGGCTTCACGGTAATACAGCATCGAACCGGCATCTTCTGGCTCGTACAGTTGGCCGAGCGGTGAGTAGATACCGATCTGACGGAACAGGTTGGCCATGCCGAAGGTACGCGCTTCATCGGCAACGATTGGAACCACACGCGGCCCAAGTTCTTTGTCTTTGAGCAGGCCACCAAGCATGCGCACCACAGCCATGGTGGTAGACATCTCCTTGCCGTCAGACTCGAAGGCGAAACGTGCGTAGTCAGCCAACGCCGGGATGGCGACGTGCTCACTGCCCTTCTGCCGCGCCGGCATGTAGCCGCCCAGCGCAGTTCGTCGCTCGCGCAGGTAACGCATCTCCTGGCTGTCTTCGGCCGGGCGATAGAAGCGTAGTTGCGCGACGTCATCGTCCGAGAGCGGCAGCGCGAAACGATCGCGGAACGCCTTCAGCGCATCGATATCGAGCTTTTTGGCCTGGTGCGAGGTCATCCGCGATTCGCCGGCGCCGCCCATGCCGTAACCTTTTTTGGTTTTGGCCAGGATGACGGTTGGTCGGCCCTTGTGCGCCTTGGCCGCAGCGAACGCTGCATGCAGCTTGCGGAAATCATGACCGCCGCGTTTCAGCGCGTCGATTTCGGCATCTGACATATGCGAGACCAGTTCTTTAATCTCTGGATCCTGCTGGAAAAAGTGCAGCAGGTTGTAGGCGCCGTCCTTTGAACCCAGCGTCTGGTATTGTCCATCGACGGTTTGGGCAAAGCGTTGCAGCAAGGCGTTGTTGGTGTCCCGCGAAAACAACGGATCCCAGTCCGAGCCCCAAATGACTTTGACGACATTCCAGCCGGCGCCCGTGAACAACGCTTCGAGTTCTTGAATGACTTGACCGTTGCCACGCACCGGGCCGTCCAGACGCTGCAAGTTGCAGTTGACGATAAAGGTCAGGTTGTCGAGTTTTTCCCGCGCCGCGAGCGTGAGCCCGGCGATCGATTCGGGCTCGTCCATTTCACCGTCACCAAATACGCCCCACACATGCCGGTCGGCAGTTTCGGCCAGGTTGCGGTGTTCGAGGTAGCGCATGTAGCGCGCTTGATAAACCGCACTGATCGGACCAATGCCCATCGAGCCGGTCGGAAACTGCCAGAAGTCCGGCATCAACCAAGGGTGTGGGTAGGAGCTCAGCCCGTTGCCGCCGACTTCCTGGCGATAGTTGGCCAGTTGTTCCTCGGATAGCCTGCCCTCAAGGAACGCACGGGCGTAGACACCCGGCGCCGAGTGCGGCTGATAAAACACCAGATCACCACCGTGACTTTCGTCACGCGCACGGAAGAAATGGTTGAAACCGACCTCGAAGATTTCCGCGGCGGAAGCATAACTCGCGATATGCCCACCCAGATCCCCGTAGGCCTGGTTTGCGCGCACCACCATGGCCAATGCATTCCAGCGAATGATCGACGTGATCCGTTCCTCGACAGCAAGGTCCCCTGGGTAGGGACCCTGCCGTTCAATCGGAATTGTGTTCCGATACGCCGAGTACGGGTGCACATGCGAGGTGATGCCAAGTGCTCTTGCGTGTTGCTCTAACTGTTTCAGCAGAAACTGGCCGCGCTCGAATCCACCATCGCGCACGACAGCCTCCAGCGACTCAAGCCACTCCTGCGTTTCATCCCGGTCGCTATCCAGTGAAGCCAATGACCCAGGGATCGAACTTTCATTTAGCGAACTCATATCTGCCTCCACTCTTGTTGTTGTTTGCTTAGGGATGAACCGACAGAATACGCCGCCGTACTAAGCCAAAAGACTTCAAATGAACTCATATCAAGATGCCGTGCGAAAACCGCCAACGGCCGCGTTAAGCGCGCCGCCCACCTGCTTCAGGCCGCGCACCGAGGCGTCAAGCAAGCCGCTGGCAGCGGTACTTTGCTCAGACACCGCACGTATCCGCTGCATGCTTTCGCCAACCTGTCCAGTTACCGCGCTCTGCTGTTCGGCCGCCGCCGCGATCTGCTGACTCATCTGCTCAACCGTCGACACGGCCGCCGCAATTTCCTGTAGGGCTTTTGACGCTTGCGCGGCGAGCACGACGCTTTCGCCAGTCAGCACTTGACTGCCCTGCAAGCGGCTGGCGGCATGTTCAGCGACGACTCGCAACTGTTGAATGATTGCGGCGATGTCGTCAGTGGAGGTTTGCGTGCGCCGCGCGAGGTTGCGTACCTCGTCCGCAACCACAGCAAAGCCACGACCGTTTTCTCCGGCCCGTGCAGCTTCGATCGCCGCATTGAGGGCCAATAGATTGGTCTGCCCGGCCAAGGCACTGATCACATCGAGTACCTTGCCGATCGCTGCACTCTCGTTGAGTAACGAACCCATGGCTTCGGAACAGCCGCTCATTTCTTCGGCCAGGTGACCGATCTTGGTGGTCGCCTGATGCACCAATGCTTCGCCTTTGCGCGCCTGATTATTGGCCTGTTCGACGGCGTGGCGGGTCTGACTGGCATTGCGCGCGACGTCCAGGGCGGTGGCGGCCATCTGTTGCATCGCGGTGGCCGCCAGTTCTGTTTCTTCACGCTGCAAGTCGACGCCCTGACGCGTGCGTTCGGTGACCTGCACCAGACTGTCGGCGGCGTGGTTCAACTGCCCGACGCCCTGGCCAATCCGGCCGATCAGCCCACGTAAACTTTCCAGCATGACGCCGACGCTGCCGAGCAACTGACCCAGTTCATCACGGCGTCCTGCAGAGTCAATTTGCGCACTCAGATCACCTGATGCCACACGCCGGGTTAGTTCAACCGCCTGACGCAGCGGCTGCAGAATCAAGTGACGAATCAACAGGCTGGCGCCGATGCCCAAAGCGAGCGCCAAGAACACGATCACCTCCAGCAATCGTGATACCCGCTGACTCATCGCCTGCGACGCTTCAACCTGTGCAGCGCGAACTTCGCTAAGCAATTGACTGACTTTTTCCGCGGCGCCATTCATCGCCGCTTGGCTGTCGCCGGTTTGCTCGTGGCTCGCGGCGTAACGGTTGAACGCGGCACGGTATTCATCCAACGCTGTACGGGCCTGGTTCAGCGATTCGCGCTCGGAACCTTCGAGACGCAACTCAAGGTTTTCCATGTAGGAGCGCAGTTCAATTACCCGTACTTCCCAGTCGTTGCGCACTTGCGTGCTGCCTTGCAGAGTGAAATAGAGTTCGCTATCACGCAGGTTCGCCAGCTTGTCGCGCAGCGTGGAGGCTTGCTCCAGTTGCAGCATGCGTACCGCATCCGCCGGCAGGGCACGCGAAGCCAGCAGGTTGACCGCGTCGAGTTGATCAAGCATCACCACAGTGAAGCGTTCACCCACCACCTGGGCCAGTTGCTGCATGCGCAGGCGAGCCTCACGGGCATTGCGTTGAGCTTGAGCGTAGCGTTTGAACTGAGCGAGATATTGGTTCGCAGCTTCTTTCGAGGCGCTTTGCCCAGTCCCCACTGCGGACTTTTCCAGCAACGAAACCAGCTCAGCGGTGAGCGCTGCGACCTTATTGGCCTCGTCCTCAGCCAGGTTCAGGCCGAATGCCTTGACCGCTACCTGCGCCTGCAGGATCAGCGATTCAACAGCGGCGACATCGTTCATCTTCCTGGCGCGTGTTTCGAGCACGTTGAAGGCGTAAAACGCTGTTGCTGCAACAGCTAACGTCGACAACAGCACCAGGCCGAAACCCAGCCATAATTTGCTACCAACCGATAGGTTTCCGAGCGCATGGGCTATCACAGAAATGCACCCTGGCACGGTGATGAAGCAGACCAGAGCCCAAGCGAAGACGGCAGAAAACACCAATGAAAACTGAGCATATGAGAGCTTCTTGTTGTTGTTTTTTTGGTTAAAGAGGCACTGCATTCCTAACGGCCAAAGCCTATCGCGTGGGCGTATAGCTCGGCCAATGGCTAATAAAGATGGGAGTCAGTTGAAACGGTAATAGCCTTGGATTTGCGCGGGAGCCGCCGCATTGCACAGGCGGCCCAGGGAAGAGGTATAAGTCAGCAGCTTCAATCGGAAAGCGTTTTCAAACCATCCTTAAAATTCTCGTATTCCCTACGAACAAACGCCTCGAACGTGGTCGGCGCACGGCCCAACAGAAATGACAGCACGTTGGAGTTACCCACGAAGTCGTGGCGGCAGTAATGCCTGGCGATGGCGAGATTCATACGCAACATATGCTGAAGCGCTTCGGGCTCGATATTGCCGAAACGTTCGCGGACGAACACTTCCACATCGAAGCGCTCAACCTTTATCTCGCGACCCAGCACTCGCGAAGCAACCGCGCCGATCTCGTGCGCGGTGAACCGTCCGGGGCCGACCAGCTCGTAGGTAGCCCCGCCGTGTCGCTCGCGGTCAGACAGCACCAATGCGACCACGTCGGTAAAGTCTTCCAGATCGACCATCGACTGGCGCCGGTCCAGCGACCAAGCCAAACGGAACACGCCTTCCTCGAATACCGCTTTCATGCGTGTAGGCAGCATGTAATTGGCGGGTTGCACAATGGTGTATTCGAGCCCGGAGGACAGCAGGTGTTCTTCAATGTCGCGCTTGATCTCGTGCTGGATCAACTCGCTGGCGATGGCGTGCAGTACAGAGCTGAACACGAAATACTCTACGCCCTCTTCCCTGGCTGCATCAATCATGGCGAAACCCATTGCGCGTTCGTCGTGATGCAACGTTGGGCCGATGTGGTACACGCTTTTTATGCCCTTCATGACCTGAAAAATGAACGCCGGATCGGCAAGATCGCCCACTAGCACTTGCTGTACGCCGACCTTGCGCAGTTCCTCGGCTGAGGATTCAGTTCTGACGCAAGCCCGCACTTGATGGCCTGTCACGAGCAGTTTGGGAACCAGTCGCTTTCCCTGGTTACCGTTGGCCGAGGTGATAAGGATCAATGCATTCATCTCCTGAAAGGAAACCATAGCGCTATCAACACAGGCTCTTCAGCGCCACAGGTGAAGTGCGCCCTGCCCTTTGAAGAGCACGGCGCACACCAGGGATCAGCTAAGTTTGACGGGGAGTTGCAGGTAGGAGGCGTGTTCACCGCCGGTGTGGATCACGTGTTCGCCGCTGTTGGCGCCGGCGTACTCGGCGATGCCGGGCATCATCGTACCCATCAGATTGCGCGAGCTGATGACGAAGCGCAGCTGTTCGCCGGGATAGAACTTGATGCCAAGCGGCAACAGGTCGATCTCGACGTCGACGATCTCGCCCGGAGCGAGCTTTTCCACACGATCAAAGCTGTGAGCCGGCACGTCCGCGCTTGAAAGCTCTTTATCCAGATGCCGCGCCGAGACACGCAAGCGGCCATCAGAGCCTTTGTAGCGAAGAATGGTCGCGCCGTGATCAGTGAGATCGTGGATCATTGCGCTGTGGTTAGGCGTGGTGAACTGCTGCAGTGGCGTGCCGTAGGCATCGAGTTTCTGCAACAGCACAAACAAGTCCATGTCGTCGGCGCCCTTGGCTTCCACCCAAAGGTGCGCCTTCGGATAGCCGACCAGCTCGGTCACCTGGTCGAAGCGGGTGATGAACGAGACCGCATTCGGGTTGTTAGCGACGCTATAGGAGACCGCCACATCGGCCGCCGGTGCTTCGGTGGCCAAGGTGCGCGAGCGACCGTCAAGGTAGAACCTGGTCGATACCGCCCCTTGCGGCGGGAACTCTTGCGCCGCGACATTCACCTGATCACCGCCCTTGAAGTCGTGCACGGCATAACGCACGCGAGGGGTGGACTCCCAGTCGTTGGCTTGGCCTTTGAGGTAACGGTCGAAGAAGCAGCGCAAGTCGTCGACGTTCGCTTCGTCGTAGTAATCCGGCCATTCTTGGCTGTTGTGGATGCGCAGCCATTTGTCCTGAGAAGCAATCCGCCGCCAAGCACGGAACGTACCGGCGGTGTGCAGTGTATTGGAATAGCTGGCGACGATATATGACGGCACATTGATGCACGAGAAGTCGGGGATTTTGTTCTCCCACAGCTCGTTCATCAGCGGGTATCGCGCGGCTTCGGCGAGGATGTCTTCTTTCTGGTGCTTGCCGAAGAAACTGCCTTTCTGCAACATACCGGCGAAGGCGAGATCAGGCATGCCGCCGCGCAGCGCCAGGTCGCGGTAGACGTCGCTCACGCCTTCCCACGGGTTGATGGCTTTCAGCGCAGCAGGCTGTTCGGCGGCGGTAAACCATTGCGAAACGGCCAGGTATGAGGTGCCGCTCATGCCGACATTGCCGCTGCACCATGACTGCTCCGCGAGCCAGTTGATCAGGTCGTGGCAATCACGACCGTCTTGGCGATCCCAAAGCACACTGTCGCCTTCAGAATCGACGCAGCCTCGAATGTCCGGGTTGCAGATCGCGTAACCGTTGGCGCACCAATACGCAGGATCCGGCGCTTCGAACTTGGCCAGGCCGGATACGACATTGTTGTTTAGGCCGACCAGGCCGAACACGCCCATCACGCTGGCGGAGGTGCCCTGCCCTTTTCCGTAAGGACTCCAGGCCACAATGACCGGCACCTTTGCGCTTCCCGCCGGGCGGAACACGTCGACGTAAATAGTCACGCCATCGCGCAACTGTACCGCGACGTCCTTCTCGAACACGATATCGACCGGAATCGGGCGAAATTGCGGGGCGATCTGAAAGCCTTTTTCGAGGGTGCGTGTGCCCGGTTCAAAAGCGGTTAACAGGCCGGTTCGGGCCGGTGGCAATGGCGTGGAGGGTGTGTAAATTTTTTGCGTATCACTCATGGGGAAACTCCCTTGTCTATCGCCGGTATCCACCGGGGGGGTGATTAATTCTTTGGTCAATCGATGGTTAGAAAAACAGCGTGAAGCTGGCTTGCAAATTGAGGGCGTCTTTGACATCCGGACTGAACGCCGGATGCTCGGCATAACTCAGCCCTGCGCGAACATAGGTGCCGGCGCCAACGTGCATGTTGCAAGCGAGTGTTGTCGATTTCGAGTCGTCGGCATTGGACACATGGAACGAGTCGAATTTTTTGTTGGCGTCCAGGTTGCGATCTTCGGGCGCGGTCATTTAGGTAAACCAGGCATACAGGCCACGAGAGGCAATGGCGCTGTCGAATTGATAAAACTGAAAGTCGCCCAACACGTAGCCGGCGTAATTGTCATCACTGCGCTCGTTACTGAGGAACTGCGTGTACTCCGAGGTGTTGTGGATGTAACCGACACGCAACCACGCATACGGGGTCCCAGGCGCAGAGGCGCGCTTGTAACCAAGCTCATCGATGTACAGCGCATCGGCGTGATCGACATGCAGGTCGAGCTCGCCCAAATGGAGGTCGATTTCCGGCCTCATACCGTCTGGGCTGATACTGCGTTGAACGCCGAACTTGTTATGTAAATCTCCGTAATTCAACGTGACATTGGCTGCTGGGCTGGACACCGGCGTGTGGGTCAAACCCACTTGAAACGGGATGACTGCTTGCAAACCCTGAGTGCCACCTACTAACGTGCCGCCGGTAAGCGGGCCGTTAAACTCCAGATCGTTGGGCAGCACGCCAATTTTGAATTCGACGGTTTTGTCCCACAGGCTCTGGTAGTACGCGATGCGCGTGTAGCTGAATTTCGATGAAGGATTCACTTCATCCCAGCTGGAGTAATAGCTGCCAACGCCGAAAATGAACTGCCCATTGTCGAGACCGACCCGCTCCAGATCGTAGGTAAATCCGACCAGCAGGTTTGACGAGTACGTCGGGCGTTCACCGCTGTAGGCTTGCGGTTTGCGGCGGTCATGATCGAGGTAGTTGTTGGCAAAGGTGGTCATGTTCAACATGTTGAAACCGATGCTGTGATCAGCCAGATCACTGCGAAAGCCGCCCACGTCACCGAGGCTACTTTCCGACGGTGGCGGCAGCTCGGTCAGTTGGCCGTGTTCAACCAGTGCATCGATCTTCGCGAACTGCTTTTTACGTTCGATGATATGACCTAGTAGTTGGCTGTCGGGCAGGTTTTTTTTCGTAGCTGCCTGGTCAAGGCTTTTAGCCGGCTGCTTCAATTCCAGGGCGACCTGACCCCCGACGTTCTGCGGCGATGGGTTTGTTTCAGCGCGAGCATTCAGCGAGTGAGCCGCCCAGATCGCCAAAAGTGCCGCCAGCGTCATGCGTACAAATTCAGGCGTATGCTTACGGATTCGGCTCGTCCCGTTGAGATGGGGCCGCATACAATTTCCTTTTATTTTTATTTTCGGTAGTCATTAGCGTTACAGCCGGCCACGGCGCAGGCACGGCGCAGGCACGCACGGTGGCCGTATTGCTTGTTTTTGCTAGGTGGCTTCAGGCGCGATCACACGCTGTGGCTGATTCGGCGACTTGGCAGACAGACACAACAAGCCAAACGCCGCGACCGGGAGTATCGGAAACAGCATCAACCCTGTACGGTACGAGCCGCTTTTATCGAACACCATGCCCAACACGAACGGGCCGATAATGGCGCCCAGCAACGTCACCGAAAAGGCGCTGCCAAAGATCCGTGCATACGCCAATTTGCCAAAGCGGCGGGAAATCAGATAACCGAGGATGTCGATCTCGGCACCCTGGGTCGCGCCAATCAGGAAACTGGCAGCCAGTGCCCAGTGCAGCCCGTCCAGCAACATCAGAAAGCCAATCAACTGGCAGGTGAGGAAAAGCCCCGCCACGGTTCGGGTGTGCAGATGGTCGAGCAAGGCACCGCCAAACAGTCGCCCAAACAATGATCCGGCAGAACCCGCCGCAACAATGCCGGCGATCTGATTGGCGGACGCGCCCCAATCAGAGAGCATCGCCGGCAAGTGAACGCTGGCCCCCACGACGCCAAACAGCACGAGTGCAAAGGCCAGCGAATACAGCCAAAAATCACGGGTGGCCATGGCCTCTCGCAATGTCATGCCAATCACCTCAAGCTGGCTTTTTTCAGCGCGACGCTCGGCCTCCGGGATCGGCCCATTGTTGTCACGGACAAACACCGCGAGATTGACCAGACCAATCGCCAGCGCAGTCGCCCCAGCCACCAGAAACGCCTCGCGCCAGCCATTCAATGCAATGTTCTGCGAAATCAGATAGGAGAATGCGCCGGTGCCGACCGCAAGGCCCGAGGACGTGATCGCAAAGGCCAACCCCAGGTGTTTATCGAACCAACGTTGGGTCAAAAACAGGAAGGCCGGATAACTCGCCAGATTGCCGAACGCCACACTCAGCGCCGTGATTGCAACGAACGCGGGAAACGAGTGAATGAGCGACAGGCACATGTAGCTACCGCATCCCAACACCGTACCGACCAGCGCGACACGGCGCGCGCCAAAGCGGTCAATGAGTAAGCCAGCCAGTGGCATCACCAGCGCGTTGCAGATCGACGCGACAGAAATGATGATCGCAAAATCGGTACGCGACCAAGTGAACTCGGCGGTCACCGCTTTCATGAACAGGCCCAGCGGAATCAGCAGAATGGCCGGCGACGCGATGCTCATTCCGAGAAAACACCCAACAAGTACTGACCAACGTTTCATCTCTTGTGTCCTTATTATTGTAATGGCACACGCGCTGGAGCTTTAGGTCGACGACGTAACGGATCCGGCTTTTTCAGGAGCCTACGTCCAGTCGCGATTTATATCAACAGCAGTTGAGATAAATGGCAAGTGAAAGGATGGATGGAGTGCGGTGCAGGAAAAACAGCGGCGCCCGAGATAAGTTAATCGCCGGCGTTCGGGCAAAAAGTCGGGGGAGGGGGACGGTTCGGGGGGGCAAGTATCCGCTGCAGCGATGTTGGACGCACAGATGTCTGGATAGCATTGCTTAAAAGCGAGCTCCATAGAACGTGCAGGCGCTCATCTTGATATCTGCAGGACGATGATTGAGGTGTTCTTTGATGTGAATGGCAATCGCTGGTTGCAACCGAAACTGACGCGAACATTTGATTCACCTCGGCAGGCCTAGACTCGTCGATGGGTCTGTGACTGAAATCGGTGGGATGTACCTCGAAAATGGCGACCAGCCCAGAAAATCTTGAGCGCAGACACTTATAAAAAGGCCGCACCTGTGATGGGCAGCAACGCCCAGAAGCAGTCAACATTGGCTCTATTAAAGTAGCTCTCTGAACGCAATTCAAGGACGGCTTCATGGAACGATTCCATCTTCGCGGCATTGATGCAGACGGTTATATCCTCACCGTGTCCAACGTCGAGGTGAATCGCCCCGGGTTTCGTAGACACCTCCATGCCTTAAACTGAGGCCAATCAGGAGGTGCCATGAGCAACCCACGTTATCCCGAAGAATTCAAAATCCAAGCGGTCAATCAAGTGACCGAAAAGAAGCTGCCTGTCGCTGATGTGGCGGCGCGTCTTGGCGTGTCGACGCATAGCCTCTATGCCTGGATAAAGCGCTACAGCAAACCTCAGGCAGAACGGCAGCAAGACGACGATCAGCACGCTGAACTGCGTCGTCTGCGAGCGGAACTCAAGCGGGTCACTGAAGAGCGAGACATCTTAAAAAAGGCCGCCGCGTACTTTGCCAAGGAGTGCGGCTGAAGTACGCCTTTATCAAGCAGCGCGCGGGCGACTATTCCATTCGACGGCTTTGCCTGACGCTGAAAGTCCATCCCAGTGGTTATTACGCTTGGTTGTCTGAGCCGCAATCTGCACGCGCTAAAGACGACCAGCGATTGCTGGGTTTGATCAAGCACTCGTGGCTGGAGAGCGGCGGAGTTTATGGCTATCGCAAAATCCATGACGACCTGCGCGAGGTCGGTGAAGCTTGTGGTCGGCATCGTGTGGCGAGGCTGATGCGTCTTGAAGGTCTGCGCTCTCAGACAGGGTATCGACGCCGTCCTGGCAAATACGGCGGTAAGCCAGCGGTCGCCTCACCCAATTTACTGGAGCGCCAGTTCGATGTCGTAGAACCTAACAAAATTTGGGTCACCGACATCACCTACATTCGTACGTATGAAGGTTGGTTGTATTTGGCGGTGGTGCTGGATCTGTTTTCTCGTCAGGTCATTGGCTGGTCAATGAAGGCGCAGATGACCAGTGATTTGGCCATTGATGCGTTATTGATGGCGGTTTGGAGGCGAAAACCGAAACAAGAGGTGATGGTTCATTCCGACCAGGGCAGCCAGTACAGCAGCTCCGATTGGCGCAGTTTTTTGAAGGCAAACAATTTGGTTGCCAGCATGAGCCGCCGAGGCAATTGTCATGACAACGCCGTGGCCGAGAGCTTTTTCCAGCTTCTGAAACGGGAACGGATCAAGCGAAAAATCTACACCACGCGGGAAGATGCTCGCAGTGATGTGTTTGATTACATCGAAATGTTCTACAACGCAAAACGCCGCCATGGTTTCAACAATCAGCTGTCACCGGTAGAGTTTGAAAAACGTTACGCAATGAGCTTGCAAGGTGTCTAGAGAATCCGGGGCGATTCACGCGTTTTTCGCCGACAGTCCCACCGTCGTCAACAGCCCGACCTGGAAAAACACGTCGTTAGATAGCCCTCGCATCAACGTTGCCACGACTGCGCCGATCACACCGAGCGGCACTACCATGATCACAGACACCGGCACTGACCAACTCTCATAGAGCGCGGCCAGGCAGAGAAACACGATCAGCACGGAAATGGCGTACAACGCCGGTGCCTGAGAGCCAGATAGCCGCTCTTCATAAGAGATACCGGTAAACTGCATACCGATGCCCTCAGGCAACTGCTCGACGATCCGCTCCACGGCTTGCATGGCGTCACCGGAGCTATAACCGCTGGCCGGTTCACCCATGATTTCCACGGCTGGAATGCCGTTGTAACGCTCAAGCTTGGGTGAACCATGGGTCCAGTAGCCACTGGCAAACGTCGAGAACTTCACCATCTCGCCACGGGCATTGCGCACGTACCACTTATCGAAATCTTCCGGAGAGATCCTCGAATCGATTTCACCTTGCACATAGACCTTTTTGACTCGACCGCGATCAATGAAGTCGTTCACATAAGAAGCCCCCCACGCCGTACTCATGGTGTTGTTGATGTCGCTGATACTGACCTGCAGGGCTCGGGCCTTCTCGTTGTCGACCACCACCTGATACTGCGGCTCATCGTTCAAACCGTTGGGACGCACGTTCATCAGGGCTGGATCCTGAGCCGCCAGTTGCAGGAACTGGTTGCGCGCCGCCATCAGCTTTTCATGGCCCATACCCGTACGATCCTGCAAGAACATGTCGAAGCCTTTGGCGTTACCCATCTCCAGAATGGCCGGTGGCACGATAGCGATTGCCGTACCGTCCTTGATCTGCGAAATCCGCGCTTGCAAGCGCTTGGTGAAGGCAAAAATGGAGGTGTCACTGCCTTCACGCTCCTCCCATGGTTTAAGACCGATGAACAACATGCCGGAGTTCTGGCCGCGCCCCGCGAAATTAAAGCCGTTGACCGTGTAGGCCGACTCCAGCACGTCCTTTTCCTGCTCCATCAGGTAGCTGCGGATCTCATCGAGCACCACTTGAGTCCTGCCAGCACTGCTGTTGGGCGGCATCTGCACCTGAACGACCATGGTGCCTTGGTCCTCATCTGGCAAGAACGCGGTCGGAATCTGTGGAAATAACCAGACCATGGCGCCGACGATTAACACGTAAATCGCCAGGAACAGGCCTTTGCGCCTGGCAATCGTCGCCACACTGTTTTTGTACTTATCTGCACCCCGATCAAAGGTCCGGTTGAACCAGCCGAAAAAGCCCTTTTTGTGGTGATGATCAGGATCGATGGGTTTGAGAATGGTCGCGCACAGCGCCGGGGTGAAAATCAGCGCCACTAACACCGACAGGGCCATGGCCGAAACGATGGTCACCGAAAACTGCCGATAGATAATGCCCGTCGCCCCGCCGAAAAACGCCATAGGCACGAACACCGCACTGAGCACCAGGGCAATACCCACCAATGCGCCCTGGATTTGCGCTATGGATTTGCGCGTGGCCTCCTTGGGCGACGAGCCGTCCTCGGACATTACCCGCTCGACGTTTTCCACCACAACGATGGCGTCATCCACCAGCAGACCGATCGCCAGCACCATTCCGAACATGGTCAGCGTATTGATGGTGAAGCCGAAGGCCGAGAGGATGCCGAATGTTCCCAGCAGCACCACCGGCACCGCCAGCGTCGGGATCAGCGTGGCGCGGATGTTCTGCATGAACAGGTACATCACCAGGAACACCAGCAGGATGCCTTCGAACAGGGTTTTCACCACCTCATGAATCGAGGCGCCCACCACAGGTGAAGTGTCGTAAGGGAACACCACTTTCAGGCCTTTGGGGAAATACGGCTCCAGTTCCGCCACGGTTTCGCGCACGCCTTTCACCGTGTCCAACAGGTTGGCGCCGGTGGCCAGGCGCAACGCCAGGGCCGCTGCCGGCTTGCCGTTGTAAGTGCCGGAAATCGAGAAGTTCTCGGAACCAAGACCGACTTCGGCGACATCCTTGACCCGTACCTGTGAACCATCCGGATTGACCTTGAGCAAGATCTCACTGAATTCTTCAGCGGTTTTCATTCGGGATGTGCCGAGGATCGTCGCGTTCAACTGCACGCCTTTGTGGGTCGGCAGACCACCCAGGGAGCCCGAGGAAATTTGTACGTTTTCCGCTTGCACGGCGTCGATCACGTCCTGGGACGTCAACTGGAAGCTGTTGAGTTTCTGCGGGTCGACCCAGATACGCATGGCGTACTGGGCCCCCAGCATCAGGAAGTCGCCGACCCCTTTAGAGCGAGTAATCGGATCTTTCATGTTCGACACGATGTAGTTGCCAATGTCGAAGTCATCCATGGAGCCGTCTTCGGAATACAAACCGACGATCAGCATGAAGTTGATCTGATATTTGGCTACCCGCAGCCCTTGCTTCTGCACTTCCTGCGGCAGCAGTGGCGTGGCCAGTTGCAACTTGTTCTGCACTTGGACCTGGGCAATGTCGGCGTTGGTCCCCTGGTCGAACGTCACGATGATGTTGGTGCTGCCATCGCTGTTACTCTCCGAAGAGATGTAACGCAGGCCGTCGAGGTTGTTGAGTTGCTGCTCGATGACCTGCACCACCGTGTCTTGCACAGTCTGCGCCGAAGCCCCCGGGTAGGTCACGGTGATGATCACGGCCGGGGCCGCAATGTTCGGGTACTGGTTGACCGGCAATTTAAGAATCGCCAGTGCACCGGCGAGCATGATCACGATAGCGATCACCCAGGCGAAAATTGGCCGGTTGATAAAGAAGTTAGCCATGAAGGTTTACCTTGAACATGTGCAGCGCAAGCGCTATTCGGAAGCGCTGACCACAGCGGGGTTAGCATCGAGGTTTTTCGCCGGCACCGGATTCAGGAGCAGGCCCGGCTTGGCCAGTTGCACGCCTTCGGTAATGACCCTGTCACCAGCCTTCAGGCCAGACTCAATCAACCATTTGTTGCCCATGGTGCGCAGGGTCTTGACCTCACGCAGTTGCGCCTTGTTGTCAGGGCCGACCACCAACGCGGTGGCCTGACCTTTCAGATCGCGGGTAATGCCTTGTTGCGGCACCAGGATCGCCTGTTGGCGAACGCCCTCGGTGAGACGAGCGTGAACGAACATGCCCGGCAGCAATACGTCATCCGGGTTGGGAAATGCTGCGCGCAACGTCACCGCGCCGGTGCTTGGGTCAACCGTCACTTCAGAGAACTTCAAGGCTCCCGGCAGTTCATAAGGCGAACCATCTTCAAGTGTCAGCCTGACCTGGACCTGATTCGGCTCGGCCATGGTCAGTTGACCCGACGCCATTTCGCGCCGCAGCTTGAGCATGTCGGCGGACGCTTGCGTAACGTCGACGTAAATCGGATCGAGTTGATTGATTGACGCCAGCGCGCCGGCCTGGCCGTTGGTTACCAACGCACCTTCAGTGATGTTCGAACGGCTGATCCGTCCACTGATCGGCGCCAGCACCCGGGTGTACTCAAGGTTGATCCGCGCCATTTTCAGCTCCGCCTGGGCCTGTTTGAAATTGGCGTCGGCGTCATCGTACTGCTGACGACTGATAGCCTTGCTCTCGACCAGACGCTTGTAGCGCTGCGCCAGACTGCGCGTGGTGTCGAGGCTCGCCTGGGCCTTTTCGACTGCTGCTTGATAGCTCGCTGGATCGATTTGATAGAGCGGCTGCCCTTTGCTGACCTGTGCACCTTCGTTGAAAAAACGCTTCTGAATAATCCCGCTGACCTGCGGTCGGACTTCGGCAACGCGATAGGCACTGGTGCGCCCTGGGAGATCATTGCTCAGCACAATATTTTCGTTCTGGAGGGTCACGACCCCGACGTCTGGTGCCTTGTGGACCTTGAGGTTCTGCGGCTCTTGGCAACCCGCCAGTATCAACGCGGCCAGCGGCAGCGCGCAGCCAAGGCGCGAAGTGGGTGTGAAGTTCATTTGCTGCTCCTGTGAAAACGCTTCCAAGCCGTTGCCTTGCAACAGGCAGACAGCGGATTGGCCATCGAGAGTTAACTGGCCATTCAGCAGTGACCCGTATAACGATTCGATGTATCGTAATGCGATCCATGTCGGTGGTGCAAGTAACCATATTGCGGTACAGCGTGCCCTGACCTGTAAACTGCTGCCTTATTTCAGCCCATACCCTAGAAATCCCGGTGGCGAGGAAGGACATGAGTAATTCAAAAGAAAAAATAGAGAACGACGAAAGTCGCAGTGGCGGAATTCAGGTCATCGCCCGTGCCTGCTCAGTGATGCGCGTGCTGGGCAGCCATCCGGGCGGTTTAAGCCTTGGGGCGATTGCCCAGGAAGTAGGGCTGGCTCGCTCTACAGTGCAGCGGATTGTTGCCGCCCTCGAGACTGAGGCTATGGTTGAGCCGATTCGACCCGGTACCGGTTTTCGCCTGGGGCCGGCGTTGGCTCAACTGATACATCAAACCCACACCGACATCATCTCGATCGCTCGCAAGTCGCTTGAGGAGCTGTCACAGGAGCTCAATGAGAGCGTCACGCTTTCATGCATCAGCGGACAGCAAACCAACGTAATTGCACGGGTCATTGCTGAGCACGAATTGCGCGTGGTGTTCCCCATGGGCCGCTCAATGCCGATGCATGCGACCGCTGATGGCAAGGTCTTGCTGTCAACACTGAGTGACGAACAGATTCTGGACGTGCTGGGTGAATCACCGGAAAAACTCACTAAGGCAACCCAAAGCGTCAAATCCCTGCTCAACGAGATGGTGCAGATACGTGCCAGTGGCTTCGCTATCGACCAGGAGGAACACACCATCGGTATCAGTGCTTGCAGCATTCTGATTCCGACCTTCATGGGGCCCCATGCCGTCGCAGTGGTTGCGCCCACTTCACGCTTTCAGATGCGCGCGGAGGAATTTCGCCATGCACTACAAGCCTGCAAAGCCTCAATTTCCAGGCTGGCGGGCGAATATTGATGAGAAACCAAGATGGCCAGAAAACGTAAAGAGGACGTTGCGATCACCCACGGCCTGCTGCTTGACGCTGCTGGGATGGTCTCAGTCGCCGCGGTTATGCCCAAACGCAGCACTTAGTTTGTAGTTCAGGGAACTGTGGATGGCAGGGCTTGCCGCAGCATTCCCCTGATTGCAACGTCGGTCAACGCGTTGCTGACGGGGGTCAATCTACGGGTGGCTGCTCAACCTGACGGACACCGACCTCAAATATGTACCCAGTGCTGTAGAGAAGTTGATTCAACCCTTGGTCGAGCACTATCAGACCTGAGCCAGCGAAGCGTGCCTGAGCACCGAATCGGTGGTGGTTTGATAGTGGCTAGCGAGCAATTGACAGGCTCTGTCGATGTCCTTGGCCAGCGCTGCCTCCATTAACTGCCGGTGTTCGTCAGACACATCCCGCCCATGACTCTCGGGATAGTGCATCGAGAGAAAACGATAACGCGCAGTCTGGTCGCGCAGGGATGTGCAAAGGCGTAGCAGCGTCGGGGAATTACAGCTTGAAATCAGTGCCTGATGGAACACTTCGTGTGCGTTTTCCCATTCGGGCTTGAGGAGTCGCTCCGGGCCTTCGACAATGGTCAGACGACCCAGCCGGTGGTGGGCGGCCAGCACACGGCTCTCCCATTCGACATCGCCCTGACGAATGGAATCGGCCAGCACTTTGCATTCAATATGCAAACGCGCGGCAGTGATGTCAGCGATTTCTGCTGCCGAGATCCGACCGACACTGAAACCCTTCTGATCCGCTGCCGAGACGAAACCGCTACTGGCTAGGCGCGACAAGGCTTCGCGCAGCGGAATTACGCCAACGTCGTAAGCCTCGGCCAGATCCTTAAGGCGCAGGCGACTGCCCGGGACCAATTGGCCATTGATGATGTCCTGGCGAATCCTGGCTTCGAGTTGCGAGGCCATCGTGCGCTTTTCGGGCTCCGCGGATTGCCAGTTAATCTGTGGGGAATTCACGCTCGACTCCTTTTTAGGCTGTCTGCATGGATCATACACGGGCTTAAAAATTTCTCATATTTTATAAAATATATATTTTTTTATTGACGGTATATTTTATAAGCCCTAGCTTGATGGCTACGCGGTCGGCTGCCCAATCCACCGGCCCTTTCCACTCCAACAAGAGAAACCGTCATGCGCTACGTTCGATTCCTCAATCAAGGTCAACCTGTTCTAGGTGTCGTCACTGCCGATGGCGTACGCGTATTAGGAACCGAAACGCTTGAGTCGTTGTTGGCGCGAGGTGTCGATCTGACCACTCATGCCCAAGGTGCCGATGGCGCTATCGTCGAAATCGCCGAAGACGCTTACCTGCCATTGATGGAGCGTCCAACCAAAATCGTTTGCGTCGGCCTGAACTACGCCGACCACACCAAAGAGTCACCTTACGCTCAACCGACCTACCCCACCCTGTTCCCTCGCTGGAACTCCAGCCTGACAGCCCATAACAAACCGCTGATCCGTCCGCGCATCTCCGACACCCTCGACTACGAAGGTGAAATGGCTGTAGTTCTCAAAAGCGGCGGCCGCCATATCCGCAAGGAAGACGCACTCGATCACGTCGCCGGTTATGCGCTGTTCAACGAAGGTTCGGTACGCGATTACCAGTTCATCTCACCGCAGTGGACCGTCGGTAAAAACTTCGATGACACGGGTGCATTCGGGCCGGTTTTAGTGACCGCAGATGAGTTGCCTGCGGGTGGCAAAGGCTTGTTGCTGGAAACGCGTGTCAACGGCAAAGTCGTACAGTCTGCCAATACCAACGACATGCTGTTCGATGTAGCCACCATCATTTCTACGCTGAGTGAAGCGGTTACTCTCGAAGCTGGCGACGTGATTGTCAGTGGCACCCCGGCTGGCGTTGGTTTTGGCATGAATCCCAAGGTTTATCTGAAAGCAGGCGATGTGGTCGAAGTATCGATCGAGGGCATTGGCAAACTGGTCAACCCTGTCGTCGACGAAGTCTGATCATAGACACAGCTGCACACTTGGCGCGGGGCCGACCATGCCCTGCGCCCCACTACAAAAATAATTAAATGGAGGC
The DNA here is from genome assembly GCF_059716235.1 of Pseudomonas sp. LBUM1641. NCBI lineage: Bacteria > Pseudomonadati > Pseudomonadota > Gammaproteobacteria > Pseudomonadales > Pseudomonadaceae > Pseudomonas > Pseudomonas sp. LBUM1641. The sequence goes on along the minus strand of NZ_CP166815.1, from coordinate 2,404,749 downwards.
AATCATGAGCGTGTCCCATGGTGTGCATTCAATCGATCATTACGCGTTGAACGTCCCTTCACTGGACGAAGCCTGCCAGTTCTTCGAAAGCTTTGGCCTCGACGTTCTCCGTGAACAGAACCAGCTTTTCCTGCGAGCAGCTGACGGCCATGTCTGGGCGAAAATTTTCCCTGCAGCCTCAAAGGCCCTCGCCTATCTGAGCTTCAACTGCTACGAGCAGGATTACGCTGCCTTGCGCCAGCAGATTAAAACCGCGGGAGGGCTTTTCGAAGATCGTCCCGAAGCCGGAATCTGGTTTCGCGACCCGGATGGCAACCTGTTGCAGGTGAAGGTCGGCGAAAAGACCATGCCAGACCAAAAGTCCGACCACCACAGCAGCATCACCCCGTCCAACAGCCGCGGAGCGACGACACGAGACGCCATGGCGCAGGTCCGCCCTCGTCGCTTGTCCCATGTCCTGTTGTTTACCCCCGATGTACTTCGCGCGCTGCACTTTTACCAACAAGCCCTGGGTTTGAAGCTCTCCGACAAGTCGATGGACATTATCGCCTTCAGTCATGCCGCCCACGGTTGCGACCATCATCTGGTGGCGTTCGCCAAGAGCAGCGCCAAGGGCTGGCACCACGCTGCGTGGGAAGTCGACAGCATTGATGAAGTCGGCGCGGGCGCTTCGCAGATGGCGGCGGCGGGACACGTGAAAGGCTGGGGCACGGGCCGTCATTGCCTGGGTTCCAACTACTTTCATTACGTGCAGGATCCGTGGGGTTCGTTCTGCGAGTACTCGGCAGACATGGACTACATCTGCGAAGGCAGCGAATGGCCTGCCGGCGATTATGCCCCGGAAAACTCACTGTACCTCTGGGGCCCGGAAGTGCCGGACAACTTCATTTTCAACACTGAAGCGGATACCCCGGCGCCTGCCTGAGTCGTCTGCCGCTTATTGGCAAAAAAACTGGAATTCCTGAATTGCGCGAGCCTCCCTGATTCGCACAACAGGCCCGGCCATGTCCGGAAATCATTGTGAAGTACCCGAGGCACAGATCATGAACCAGCACACTACAGTCGATGTCGCGATTGCCGGTTACGGCCCCGTGGGCCAGACCCTTGCCATTCTATTGGGCCAAATGGGTTATTCAGTCGCCGTATTCGAACGCTGGCCCGCGCTTTATCCACTGCCGCGCGCCGTGTTTTACGATCATGAAATCCGCCGCATTTTCCTTTCCATGGGGTTGGGAGAAGAGCTGGAAAAAATCTCCCAGCCGTCGGCACGCTACCAGTGGTTCAATGCCGACTGGAAAGTGTTGGTCGAAATCGACTGGTCGGCCGAATCCATCAGCGACGGACCGTTCGGCTACCTGTTCAACCAGCCATCGCTGGAAGCCGCGCTGGACCGCAAGGCCAAGAGCATCGGCAAGGTGCAGGTCCATCAGGGCTGGGAAGCAACTGCGCTCAAGCAGGACGCCGATGGCTGCGACATGGTGCTCAATCGAGTGATTCGCCAAGACGGCAAATTCTCACTGGGCGAAGAGCAGCAAAGCGTCCGCGCTCGTTACGCGATCGGTGCCGACGGCGCTAACAGCTTCGTGCGCCAGTCGCTGGGCATTGAATGGCAGGATTTGGGCTTCCAGGAAGACTGGCTGGTGGTCGACTTGCAACCCAAGCCCGGTGTGCAACTGGATGTGCCGGACATCGGCCAATGGTGCAACCCTGAACGACCAACCACCATGGTCCCTGGCGGCCCCGGTTATCGCCGCTGGGAGTTCATGCGCCTGGCCCATGAAACCATCGAAGACTTGCAAGACACCGACAAGGTCTGGTCGTTGCTGGCGCGCTGGGTGACGCCGGACACCGCTGACCTGGTGCGCCACGCGGTCTATCAGTTCCGTTCACGCATTGCCTCGAACTGGCACAGCGGCCGGGTGCTGCTGGCCGGCGACGCGGCCCACGTGATGCCGCCGTTCATGGGCCAAGGCATGTGCTCGGGCATTCGCGACGCATGGAATCTGTCCTGGCGCTTGGACCTGCTGCTGCGCGGCCTGGCCGACAACGTCCTGCTGGACAGCTACACACTGGAACGCAAACCGCAGATCCGTGCGGTGATCGAAGCCTCGATGGCCATGGGCAAAGTGGTGTGCGTGTCAGACCCGGTGAAAGCCGCCGAGCGTGACGCTGCGTATTTGAGCGGCAATGTCGCACCATTGCCGCCTTTCCCCGGTTTGACCGATGGGCTTTTACAGGAAGGTGGACAATTGCGCGGCATTCTCGGGGTACACGGCTCGATTGAAATCGGCGGTAAGGTCGGACGTTACGATGATGTCATTGGCCGTGGTTTCCACCTGCTCGTCCGAGGTGACCAGGATCCTCTGGCATCGCTCACGCCTGAACAGCAGAGCTTCATCCATGACTACGATCTGAAAGTCGTTCGACTCGCGGAAACGGCTGACAGCAGCAAAGGCATCTATCGCGACGTCTCTGGCAAATACTTGCGTTTCATGGCCGAGGCCGGACTCATAGCTCTTATCGTGCGCCCCGACTACTACTGCTATGGCGGCGTTGCAGAGCTGTCAGCGTTACCCAAATTGCTCAACTCCCTGCGAGAGCAATTGCAACAAAGCAGCCAACCCCACGCCGTTACGGGTGGAAAGGCCCGCCACGCCTGACAGGATTTTCCGGTGGCATGGACGCCCCTCTCTCTAAAACTCTGACAAAAAAACAAGAGATAGATATTGATCAACATCAAGGTGAAAACGCTTGGTGCGGTTCTGGCCGCGTTCTCAAGGCTCAACACGCACGCAGCCGAGCCCCCTGAAACGAGTGAAGGCACACTATTTCGAAACCTGTTTGGAGACACACAGGAAAAGGATTACGGGATTCAGGTCAACCGCTGGATTTGTATCTGAAGCATTATTACCAGGCCGCTGAAAACGAACAGCAGATGACCAGCGAAGAACTGTCGTTCCTGGCCACGGGACTGCGCAAACACATCAACAGGTTTCGCCGCTAGCTCAGGTGCTCAGCATTCTTTGCGCGAGGTTTATACATGATCGAATTCCACCAAGTCACCGCGTACCAGCAACAGACACGAGTGCTCAATCGATTGTCGTTGAAGATTGAGCAGCACGAGCGCGTGGCAATCCTGGGCCCCAACGGCGCGGGTAAAAGCACTCTGCTGAAACTGATCAACAGGGAACTCTATCCCGTCGCTCAGGACGGCAGCTACCTGAAGCTGTTCGGCAGCGAGACTCTGAACCTATGGCAACTGCGCAACAGGATCGGCTTCGTGTCCCAGGACCTACAGGAGGACTATACGCCCTACACCCGCGCACTGGACGTTGTGGTTTCAGGCTTTTTCGGTGCCATTGGCAGTCATGAACACCTGCAACCGACCGAGCTCCAGCTCGAGCAGGCACGTGTAATGATGGCTAGCCTCGGGATTTCGCAAGATGAATCCTGCATGTTCCAGCGTCTTTCCACCGGGCAGAAAAGGCGCCTGTTGCTGGCCCGAGCACTGGTGCATCAGCCCCAGGCGCTGATCTTCGATGAGCCGGCCAACGGCCTCGACATGGGCGCGAGCCTGGCCATGTTAACGCTGCTGCGAAGTTTTTGCGGTGAGGGTCGGTCGTTGCTCATCACCACCCACCACGTTGACGAGATCATTCCGGAAATCGAGCGCGTGGTGTTGATCAAGCAGGGGCGGATTGTGGCCGACGGTCCCAAAACCGAACTATTGACCAGCGCACACCTTTCGAACCTCTACCAGACCCCGTTGCACATCAGCGAGAAAAACGGCTGGTATCGCTGCTGGCACGATTGAGGATTCAGTCTGCCTGAGCTCGTGCTTGCAGGTAGGCCCGGGAAAACGCCACGGCCTCATACGCCGGCATGTTCTCCACGCCGAACCCGCGCAGCACCATCAGGATGACGGCGTCGATGTAAGCCTGCGGGTCGTCGACCTTATGTTGGTTCATGCTCCGCACCCCTTCCAGGGTCGCGCCAATCAAAGCGTCTACACCGGCCTGCATCGACGGCAGGTCAAGTAGCCCTGCGTCGCGACCCGCCTGCAGGTCGGCCAATACGTACTTCAGCAGGATCGATTGGTCCTGCACCAGATCCGCCCGGATGAAAAACGCCGCCCAACGACGGTCAGTGTGTGCGCGAAGCAAAAACAGACGCATCGCCGTGCTGATACGTTCCACAGGGTGGGTCAGCACGTCGTACACGGGCAGAATGTGCAACGTCATGCCATCGGTGGCTTCTTGGCCTATGGCAGCCACAGCCTCCTCCAGCGAAGCAAAGTGCTTGTAGAACGCGCCCCGGGAAATGTTCGCCACCCGCGCGACGTCTTCGATGGTGACGGAAACCTTGGAAGGGTCCTCCAGCAAATCCATGGTCGCCGACAATATCCGCGCGCGCATCGCATCGCGCTTGCGCTGAGCGGTCACGCTCCGGTGATCCAGCGATATGCCCAGGTCATTGATCTGTTTTGCCATAGTTTCCATCTGCGTTATGCCTTTTCGCATCCAATCGCGTCTGCGATGAACTAAATTTATATCTTTGATAAAAAATATATTTCTATTAGTATCGATTTCGTCATCCTGACGACTTTGTCACTATTCTGTCAGAAGCTCATCCAGTAATCCCAATAACAGAAAAAGCCATGAACTCCATCCTCCCCAACGCCACTGTCGACGCACACGTAAATAGTAGCGATTTTTCAGCGACGAAATCGGCCGGGGGGATGCTTCGGCTGGCTGGCAGCCTGACTCTTTGATCACCCTAACCAGGAGTAATGCATGAGCATATCGAAAGTCGTACACAGTGAAGACGCTGATCTTGCCTACGATGTCGAAGGCTCTGGCCCTATTCTTTTGCTGGTGGCCGGCGGCAATGGCGACAGCGAACTGTTTGCGCCGCTATCAAAACAGCTCGCTGACCGCTACACGGTGGTGAAATACGACCGTCGCGCCGATGGGCGAAGCACAGGTGATCACCTGGGTGAAATGGATATGGCCCAGGCCGGGCGCGACGCGGCAGCGGTGCTGAACGCGGTGGGGCTTGGACCAGCCTATGTGTTTGGTAGCAGTGCCGGCGCCAACATCGCACTCAAGCTGACCGAAGACCATCCCCAACTTGTGCGTGGGTTGGTAGACCACGAACCGCCTATCACCAACTTTTTGCCCGAACCCGGGGCAGGCGAATGGCGTACGTTCTTCGACAAGGTTTATGACACCTACATTGCCGAGGGCAGCGGACCTGCGATGAAACTGTTTGCTTCGTCGTTTGTGGGTTTCGGTCCCAGCACGGCCGCGCCCGGCGACCAGGCGGGTACAACCCATGATCGGTTTTTGGCGCACGAGTTTCGCCACATCAATAACTTCGTTCCCGACCTTCAGGCGCTACGCAACAATGGCGTCCCCATGGTAACCGCGGTAGGTCTGGACAGTGGTGATGCCTTCTACGCTCAAACGGCGCGCGAACTGGCCAGACAGCTGCCCTGCCGCTGCGTGGAAATCGTGGGCAACCATTTGGGATACCGTGTCCATCCGCAGGCGTTTGCAGATCAGTTGCACCAGATCATTCAAGAACTTTCCGCTCGCGCGCCTGTTTAAGGCGCCCACTATCAGGAACGCACACATGAAGATCATCTGTATCGAGGAACACACCACCGACCCCGCAATCGCCAAAGCCAGCCATTCAGCTCAAACGATTGAAGCAGGCTACATGGCTGACTGGATGACGGGCGTGGTTGACAAGCCGAACGACTTTGAAGACAACAGGCCACATCTGCAAGCCGCCAAGACGTCGATGACGCTGGCCGCGGACCTCGGTGCCGCACGGTTGGCGGAGATGGATAAAAACGGCATCGACATGCAGGTCGTGTCGTACAGCAATGCGCCGCAGCTCATCGAGGGCCCGCAAGCCATCGAGCTTACGCGAGCCGCCAACGACCGGCTCGCCGAGGCAGTTCGGGCAAATCCAAATCGTTTCGGCGGCTTCGCCATTTTACCTTGGCAGGACCCGGAGGCCGCTGCGCTTGAGCTTGAGCGTGCGGTCACTCAACTGGGCATGGTCGGCACGTTGCTGACCGGCCGTCCAGGGCAAACTTTTCTTGATGACCCGCGCTACGAACCCGTCCTGAAGATGCTCAATCAACTCGAAGTGCCCCTCTATGCACATCCGGGATTTGTCCTTCCCCAAGTGCAGCAGCCCTACTACGGTGGGTTGAAAAAGGAAGTCAGCGCACGTCTGTCGCTCTTCGGCTGGGGCTGGCACCACGAGGCTGGCATCCAGGTTATTCGCATGATCCTGGCAGGCGTGTTCGACAGATTCCCCAAGCTGCAGGTGATCAGCGGCCATTGGGGCGAGATGGTGCCTTTCTATCTACAGCGCATGGATGACACGATACCTCAGGAGGCTACGGGGTTGTCGCGCATCATTTCGCAAACCTACAAAGAGCATGTGTATGTGACGCCAAGCGGCATGCTCAACTTGCCGCACTTTGAATTCATCCACAAAGTGATGGGCGCCGATCGCATCATTTATGCCGTCGACTACCCCTATCTCACCAATACCGGGGCACGTGAGTTTTTGCAGAGTCTTCCGATCAGCCAGGCTGACCGCGAGAAGATTGCTCATGGAAACGCAGAAGCACTCTTCCGACTTTGAGTCGATTGACAACACTGGATCAATGCTCGTTGAACGCGCTTGCGTTCAACTGCCCTTGAAAAATACTCACTGACGCCAGCGCCTGCGTAAAAACCAGCATCCCGATCATGTACAGATAAACAGCAGCATCCCATGTCCGCCAGGAATTCAAGCGTCGAGAATGACCTGGTCGCTGCGACGGCGGCCATGTCGGCGACGGAAAAGCGTCGACCGTGGACATGGTCACCGGTTCCCGTTTCTATGGGTCGCAGTGGCCATTCCTCCTAGGCGTGCAACCTTCAGGAACGCGTTCGCCGTACCCGCAGTTTCATTCACGCGGCTGATGAGCAACAGGTCGGCTTGCGGTTCGACGTCATCGAATGTTCGATAGATCAAGCCTGGAATCATGACTTGTATCAAAGGCGCGGGCACCAATGCTACGCCCATTCCCGCAGCCACCAACGCCAGCACACTCAAGGTGCTAGTGGTGCGCTGAACCTTGGGCTCACGCCCCAACGCCTTACGAAGCGCAGCAAGCATATGTTCATCCGCGCCGTGGGCGGCATAGACGATCAACGACTCGGCCCCCAGCATCGGCACGTGCAAAGGCTGCTGATTCGCCAACGGATGGTCCTCGGGCATCGCAACGACCAAGGGCCACGTTCCAATCAACTCAAACAGCAGTGCGTTGTCCAGGGCCTGTCCGCCATGACTCGGGGCATAACCCAAATCAAGCTGCCCGTTCTGAATGGCTTCGACCTGCAGGTGCGGCGCCAACTCGCGGAGGACGACTTCCGCGTCAGGGTACGCGGTACGAAATGCGCGAACGTCCGACATTAACCTTCCACTAAATACGGCATTGCCTGCAAAGCCAATCCGAACTGTGCCCATTTCCCCGCGCAGAGAGCGCTGCACTACTTGTTGGGCGTGCGCCGCCTGGTCGAGGGTGCGTTGCGCTTCGGCACGCAATAGGACACCAGCCTCTGTAAGCTCTACGCGACGGCTTGTACGCAAGAACAGTGGCCCGCCGAGCTCGTCCTCAAGAGAGCGGATTTGCATGCTCAGAGCGGACTGGACAATGTTTAAGCGCTGGGCTGCACGTCCAAAATGGCCTTCCTCGGCAACGGCTAAAAAATAACGTAAATGCCGCAGATCCATGCAGTACACCTCATCAGATTTAATGATCGATTGTTCATATCAATCTATTTGAAGTTATCTGTCCAGGGGACGATGCTGACTTCGACATTCCGTCATCTGCCAAGGACACCTCATGCAGTCTTACCTGGAAGACCGTTTTCAAATAACCGACCTGATCACCGGCTGGATTCATCGCGACTTGGGCCAATGGGATGAATTGGCCAAGCTCGCTCATCCTGATGGGATCATTGAAATCACTTGGTTTGAAGGGCCCTTCGCCGAGTTTGTCGAAGGCTCCAAGCGCATGAGCAAGTCAGACTTGCGCACCAAACACCTGATCGGCACACCGGTAGTTACTTTCAAAGGCGATAAAGCCATTGTGGAAACCAATGCGGTGATCGTTGCCGACAACATCAAGCTGGGTCTGGGGTGCAGCGTGCACAACCGCTTTTATGACCTGGCCGAAAAACGCGAAGGTCAGTGGAAGCTGGTCAAGCGCCAAAGCATCTATGACATGGGTAGCTTCACTTTTCCACAGGGCCTGGTCGAGATTGATCGTGACATCGTTACGCGTTATCCGCGTGAATACGCACCGCTGGCCTATCTTTTGGATAAGAGCGGCTTTCCATTGAATCGTCTATTTGCCACCCGTGGCAGCGAGCTTGAACAAGGCATGCGTGCCGAGGCTTGCGCATGGCTCGCTGACTGAGATTTCACCATCGCCAACCTTTACAACCGGGATCTTATCCTCACCGTTTACTTGTTCTGACATTGCAAACCGAACACTGCTATTACCGAAAATAATTACAACAGAGGTATTCGCTTGTGAACAATCAACTCGACATCTGCACGATCGTCGATAGAAGCCGTTTGGGCGTCTTTCAGCTACTTGTGCTCGTTCAATGCTTCCTGTGTATGGTCGTCGATGGCTTCGATATCCAAGCCATGGCCTATACCGCGCCCAGCCTCATCGCAGACTGGGGCATTCCCAAAGCCAGCCTGGGTCCGGTGTTCAGCATCAGTATGCTCGGCATGTTGATCGGATCGCTTGCGCTGGGCTCGGTGGCTGACCGAGTGGGTCGACGGCCAGTGCTGGTCGCGGCCTCGCTGGTCATGGCGGTTTTGATGTTTTTCACCGCCCACGCGACGACAGTGGATAGCCTTATGACGCTGCGGTTTTTCACTGGTATCGCAATGGGTGCCATTGTGCCGAACGTCGCCACTCTGGTAACGGAATTTGCACCACGGCACAACCGTGTAATGCTGTTGACGCTGGTGTCATCGGGCATGGTATTCGGTGGCCTGGTCGGCGGCGCTATAGCGGCCGCGCTGATTCCACAGTATGGCTGGCAAGCGGTGTTCTACATGGGTGCCATCGCACCACTCTGCTTGGGTGTGCTGATGTTTTTCGCCCTACCCGAATCACTGCAATGGTGCGTACTGCGTGCACGCCAGCTTGACCGTGTCAGGACCATCCTCAAACGCATCGAGCCTAGCCTGCAGATCGACCCACAGACTGTCCTGGTGATCGGTGAACCGCGCAAGAAAGGCCTGTCGTTCTCTCTGTTGTTCACCGATGGTCGGCTGCCGGGCACGCTGTTGTTGTGGCTGATCAACTTTATGAACATGCTCTGCGTTTACTTTCTAGCCTCATGGACGCCGGTACTGATGAGCGGCGCAGGCCATACCCCGTCGCAAGCGGTGCTTGCCGGTACATCTATGTGGGTGGGCGGCTTGGCGGGCGGCTGGTTGCTGGGCTGGTTTGTCGACCGTCGTGGTTTCGGCGTCGTGCTGGTGCCCACGTTTATCGTGTCTGTCATCGCCATCCTTTTGTTCAGTCATTTCTACGCTTCGATCAATCTTGCTTACCTGACAATCGCTGTCGCAGGCTTTGGCATCCTCGGCGGTCAGGCGGCGTTGAACGCCATGACCGCCACTTTTTATCCGACCGCGTTGCGCGCCACCGGTACTGGCTGGACGCTTGGTATCGGTCGCCTGGGCGGCATCTGTGGACCTTTCATCGGAGCCACATTGCTGCACTTACAGTGGTCAACGAGTGATCTGCTGGTGTCAGCCGCCATTCCCGCTGGCATCGCGGCGCTGGGAATCCTCAGCTTCTGGCGCTTGAACCGTGTAGTGGGAATACCCGCCACCAACTGACGGTCGCAACTAGCGGCTAGTGGATGGCCGCCTCCCCAATAAAAATAAGAGAAAACTCATGAAGAACATCAACATCAAATCGTTTGGTGCGGTTCTGCTCGCATTTTCAACAAGCCACTGTCTTGCCGACGTCGGCGAAGGCACCGTGTTTCGTAGCATTTTCGGCGACTCGCTGGAACGCGATTACGGCATCAAGATATCTGGACTGCTGGACGCCGGTTACTCGCACAACAACAACTCATCCCAAGATGATCGCAAGTCAGGGCAAACCAACACCCCTATTGGCGGTCTGTCCGATGAGGGCTTCGAACTCGCCACCCTTCACCTGTTTGCAGACAAGGCCCTGAAGGCAAACTTTATTCCGCGCGTAACGCCGCTTCCGGGACCAGCTCCCACCGAAGCATCTTTCGGTTTCACCCTTGAAGCAGCCTATGGACGCAACGCGCAACAGGCCCGCACATATGGATGGGACATGCATTGGGGCATCAACTCCCCGGGCGATGACGATGCGGACAAGGCTCGACGCGATAAACAGAACTTTCTTGCGGTACCCAACATAGCCGCGACGGCCTACCTGCCGTACGCCGGGGGCTTCACCGCAATCGCCGGCATTTTCGGCTCAGGACTTGGGTATGAAGTCCCGCCTAACGTGCGTGCCGCGCGCAACCCGTTTGCCAGTCGTTCCTATGCCTTCATGACCCAGTCTGGCCCCGTATCGGGCTTTCTGCTCGGCAAGCGCCTGGTCAACAACCAAAGCATGTTGCTCGGTGTTGAGCTAGGAGTGATCCAGGGTCAAGGCAACTTGCGCGATAACAACGACACCAAGGCAATACTGGGAGCGTTGCGTTGGCGTACGCCAGATATGAAAACCTGGATCGACTATGAGTTTTTGGTCGGTGACTCGCAGAGCGACAGCAATGATGTGCAAACACCGCGTGGCCGGGTGATCTCTGAAAATAGCCAGTTCAAGCAGCAGCACTCGCTCAATGGCTGGCATCAGTTTGATGAGAAGTGGTCGATGGGTGCAGAAGTGGTTTACGGCCATCAGGCGGGTGACGGAAAAAAATCGACGGTCGACGTTATCAGTGGGCCCGGTTTTGAGGGTGCACATTGGTGGGGAGCCAACGCTGTATTGACTTATCAGCAACGTAAGGACTTGTCGTTCTCTGTGCGGGCGGAGCATTTCGATGACCCAGACGGTTTCGTATTGTTCCCCTCGTCCACGTCCCGAGGCGCGTTCAATGCCCTGACAGCGGGCTTGCGCTACGACTTCAACAAATACCTTTCATTGCGTCCGGAGCTGCGCTACGACTGGTTCAACGGCCGCGACGATGCCCATCCATTCGGTCAGGGTGATGCGCGCAGTCAACTGACTGGAACGGTGGAAGCGTTGGTCTATTTCTAACAGTAGCTGGAGCGCTATCGCCGATATGACGTGGGCGATAGCGATGGCGTGCGGCGCTGGGTCAAAAGTAGTAAAGCGCTTCGATCATCGTGCTCAGTTGCGAACGATCGCGACCATTGCCAAAAGGTCGATCGTGTTCGCGTGCATCAAACCAGTCGTAGCGCAGCTCCGGGCGCAATGAAAGGTTCTTGTTGACCTCATAACGAACTCCCGTTGTGAGTGCGTTGAAGTCTCCCCGGGAGGTACTGGTGGGAAACAGGATAAAACTATCAGGGTCACTGAAGTGCTCGCCACGCAGGGACCACGTCAGATCTTGTCGAACCTGATAGGTGACGACCGCATTAGCACCCCACCAATGCGCGCCACTGAAGCCCGGGCCCCGAACGATATCAACCGTCGACGCCTTGCCATCGCCGTCTTGGCGACCGTATACCACTTCGGCACCCATCGACCAGTGCTGATCAAATTTATGCCATCCGTTCAACGAATGCTGCTGCTTGAATTGATTGGAGGGCGAGACGATTCGCGAGGGCGGTCCCTGCACGTCAGAGAAGTCATCATTCTGCTCATTGCCGGCGATGAACTCGTAATCGATCCATGTGTTCATGTCTGATGTGCGCCAACGCAATGCACCGATCAACGATTTATCAGAGTTGTTATCCCGCAGGTTGGCCCACCCCTGCACGACGCCCAACTCGACACCCAATATGCCCAAGTCTCCCTGGTATGCGCGAGTACTCGAAAGCACGCCGGCGCCGGTACTGGGTTCACTGACAAATGCGTAGGTTTTACTGGCAAACGGATTGCGGGCGAACCGCACGTTGGGAGGGATTTCATAGCCCATCGCCAGGCCGAACACACCGGCCATAAGACTGACACCGGGGCCGTAGGGCAAGTAGACGGTGGCCGCAGCATTTGGAATCGCCAAGAAGTAATCCTTGTCACGCTGGGCCTTGCCGTTGTCCTTTTCGTTAATGTCCAACCCCATGTCCCAACCATAGGTTCGCGCGAACTGAGCGTTACGACCGTAGTTCAATTCGAGGGTAAGACCGAAGGAGACCTCCTCGGGTTTTGGGCCTGGTAAAGGGGTAATACGGGGTATGAAGGTGCCCTTGAGTTGTTTGTCGACAAATAGATGAAGGCTGCCCAGATCGAGACCTTCATCAGACATGCCGGTGATTGGCAGATTGCTCAACCCGTCCTTGCGCTCGTCGCGTGTCGAACGATTGTTGCGTGAGTAGCCGATGTCTAGAAGATTGGAAACAGTAATGCCGTAGTCCCTCTCCAGATTCTCTCCGAACAAGCTGCGAAACAATGTACCTTCACCTGGCTTTTCGGCTTCATCGGCATAGCAGTTCACAATCGCAAAGGCGGCCAGAACCGCACCAAGCGCTTTCACCTTGATGTTCTTCATCTTCTGTCTCTTGTTTTTATTGTCAGAAACCCACCTTCAAGAGATGGGCGCAGCGTTGGGGGAACTAGAGGTTGGTTGCCTGGAAACTGATCTGACGCCAGGCGTCGTCGCGACGTAACCAAATCTGCGTGGTGATTACATTCATCTCGCGGCGTTCACCGCTGTTGCGAAATTCAATGCTCTGTAACAGTCGGCCGGTAGCGATCGCAATGTCGGCATGAACTTGTACTTGAAGGTCTTGCCGTTCCACACTCAGGAAGAGGATTGCATCCTCGACCAGTCGCAAATAGCCGGGCTTGTCGTCGATCTGTCCGGTGGCGTGTATATGTACCAATTGGTCGTCGACCAACTCGCTTAACGTTTCGAGGTCGCTTTCTACCAATGCCCGGCAGCGCGCATCTTCCAGCTGCGCAATGGTGTCTATGATCGCTTGCTCATTCATGGTTGATCTCCTGGATGCACATTTAAGGAGCCGACTGACGGCGTGTTCACGGTCCCTGCTTCTATACACATCAGGCTTCGGCCTGCACCACGTTTTCGATGGCACCGAGCCCATCAATCTCTACGCGCACCCGATCGCCCTTGCGCAGCCAGCGCGGCGGTTTCTCGGCCGCGCCGATGCCGCCAGGCGTGCCTGTGAAGATCACGTCGCCAGGTTCAAGCGTCATGACCTTGGAAAGGTGCTCGATTTGCTGGAAGCAGTCGAAAATCAGCTGGTCTGTATTCGAGTCCTGCCGTTTCTCGTCGTTGACGAAGCATCGGATACCCAATTGATGGGGGTCCTCGACGTCATCGGCAGTGACCAGCCACGGGCCGAATGGTGCGTGGGTGTCGAACGACTTGCCCAAGGTGAATTGCGAAGTACGCAGCTGCCAGTCACGGACGCTGACGTCATTGCCGACGCAGTAACCGAAGATGGCCGTTCGCGCAGTTTCCGGGGTGAGATGGCGACAGCGCTGCCCGACGATGAAGACCATTTCAGCTTCGTAGTCGAGGGCCTCGGACACTTTCGGCAAATCGACAGGAGCGAATGGACCATTGGCCGCCGTGCTCATCATGGCGAACCACAATTGGTCCGCCGGCATATCCATGCCCGACTCTTCAACATGGTCGGCATAATTGAGGCCGATGCCGAGTATCTTGCCGGGGCGCGGCACCGGGGCCAGTAGAGTGACCTGATCAAGTGCAATGCCCCTCGCACCGCTCCCGGCCAAGTGCTGCAGAGGCTCGCGCCAATCGGCCCACGTGGTGATCAACTCGATCATACTGCCGGGTGCCGTGTTGAAATGGTCAGTGATGCGAATAACCTTCTCACCGACAACCAAGCCAACGGCAGGGGTGCCATCCTGGATCTGGAATGTACAAAGTTTCATGCTGTTTACCTGTATTGGGGACCGAGGTTGACGCCAGTGGCAGCGCTGCCCAATGCGCAAAGCTGTTCATCGCTGGCGCCCGCGCGCCACATTGCAACCAACTCATCAGCATTGAATTCGGTGCCAATTGGGTTAGCGGCAAAGGTCTCGGAATGGAAGAAAGCAGAGGCATCTGCAGGATCAACGAAATTGTCGACCTGCAACTCGATGTCATTGCCCTCTGGGTCCCGGTAGTAAACCGATGTGGTTGGCCCATGGTTAATGGTCCAGACCGGCAAGATGCCGAGCGCCTTTAGCCGTTCGTAGGTAGTCAGCACTTCACCAATGCTCTGATAGCTGTAAGCAATGTGATGAACGCCGACCATGTTGTCGGTTTTTTTCGGCAGATCCGGCATGTTGAAAAATGCCAGGCGATGATGTTCATCGTCGTAAGTAATGAAAGTCAGAATTTCGTCTTCAAACACCAGGTCAGCCTGGAATACCTTGCGATACCAATCGACCATGGATTTGCGATCGGCGCAGCGGTAAACCAAGTGAGCCATCTTGAACGGCGCGATACGTCGGGCGCCGGTATCGAGGCTGGTTGATTGCAGTACAGACATGTTCGTTCTCCTTATTTTTGTTGTGACGCGTCAGATCGAAACACGGCGAAAGTCCGCCAATAGAGTTACCAGGTACGCGAGGAATCGGCCGGCCTCCGCGCCGTCTACAGCACGGTGATCCCACGACAGCGACAACGGCAGTTGCAGTCGCGGCTGAAATGCCGAGCCGTCCCAAGTGGGTTGCATGGATGCCTTGCCGACGCCGAGAATTGCGACTTCCGGTGCGTTTATGATCGGGGTGAAATGCCCGCCGCCGATGCCGCCCAACGACGAAACGGTGAAACAACCACCGCGCATTTGATCTCCAGAAAGCTTGCCGTTTCGGGCCAGTTGCGAGAGCTCGGCCATCTCAGCAGCTAACGCAGCGATACCTTTGCGATCCGCATCGCGGATCACCGGGACGACCAGGCCGTTGGGCGTATCGGCTGCGAAACCGATGTGGAAATACTGCTTTTGCACCATTTCCTCACCTTCCAGACTGACGTTGAACTGCGGGAACCGCTGCAACGCAGCCACACAGGCCTTGATCAGAAACGCCAGCAACGTAATCTTGGCCTGCCCTTCTCTCGCTTCCTGATTGAGCTGAATGCGCAATGCCTCAAGATCGCTGATATCACTCTGGCTATGATTGGTGACGTGCGGAATGCTCACCCAATTTCGATGCAGGTTAGCCGCCGAGAGACGTTTTAGACGCGACATCGGACGGCGCTCGATCGGGCCAAATTTTGCAAAGTCGACTTCTGGCCACGGCGCCAAATCAAGACCAGTGCCCTTCCCCGCCACAGGTGATGGGCTGTCTCGCTGGGCTTTGACGAAAGCCTTAACGTCGTCACGCAGAATTCGGCCGCGGGGATCGCTGGCCTTTACTTGATTGAGATCAACGCCCAGTTCACGGGCCAGCTTGCGTACAGCCGGGCCGGCCAGGGCCATCGATGTAACGCCCGATTTTTGGGT
Organism: Pseudomonas sp. LBUM1641; assembly: GCF_059716235.1. Lineage (NCBI taxonomy): Bacteria > Pseudomonadati > Pseudomonadota > Gammaproteobacteria > Pseudomonadales > Pseudomonadaceae > Pseudomonas > Pseudomonas sp. LBUM1641. Next base: position 2,389,059 of record NZ_CP166815.1, on the reverse strand, counting down.
GTCTGGTTCGACCTCCGCTGTCGGTTTGACGGCTACCGGCATCGGGACAGAAACCGCAGCAGGTGACGCAGGTATTGCCTGTACCTCTGGCAGTACCTCAGCAGTTTCGGCGATCCCGGCAATCTCGGCGAAGTCGACATTGGCAATCAAACTGCCTTTGGAAACGATGTCTCCGGGTTTGATCAACACCTCGCGAATCGTGCAGTCGCGTGTGCTCGGAACATCCATTACTGCCTTGTCGGACTCCAGGGTGATCAACGCTTGCTCGACCGAAACCTTGTCGCCGGGTTTGATCAGTACATCGATCACCGGCAAGTCCTGAAAATCGCCAATATCGGGAACCATAAGTTGTTGCATAGTCAGTCTCCTTATTCGCGACTCAGCGGTTCCATGGGGCGTCGAGGGCGACGTCAATGCCGTAGCGCTCCCGGGCGATTGCCGCTTTCTGTGGGTCTATGGCTGCCAATGCGGCGACAGCGATATGCTGGCGATCCATCTCGAAGAAACGACGCAATGCAGGACGGGTATCACTGCGGCCGAAACCGTCAGTGCCGAGGGCGATGTAGGGCGCATGGATATAGGGAGCTATCAGTTGCGCATAGCCGCGCACATAGTCGGTGGCAGCCACAACGGGCGTGGCGCCGGACAGGCATTGCTGCACGTAGCTCTGCGACTGAAGTTCACCGCCAAACAGTGCATCGCGCTCGACCTCGCGGGCTTCGCGCGCCAGCTCGCTGAAGCTGGTGACGCTCCAGATTTCGCTGGCTACCCCCCAGTCCTCGGCCAAAAGTTCGGCGGCAGCGATCACCTCGCGCAGGATTGAACCCGAGCCGAGTAGGCGCACTGCTGGCGCGATACTTTCGTCACCACGCCCGCCAAAACGTCGCATACCTTTGATTACTGCAGCGTATTCAGCTTCGGTAACGGGTGCCTGGATGTAGTTTTCATTGGTAACAGTCAGGTAGTAAAACTCATCGTGCTGTTCTTCAAGCATGCGACGGCTGCCGTGGTCGATGATGACAGCTGCCTCGCTGGCGAAGGCCGGGTCATAAGCGCGACAGTTCGGAACCGTGGACGCAATCAACTGACTGGTGCCGTCCTGGTGTTGCAAGCCTTCACCGGACAAGGTGGTGCGCCCGGCGGTGGCACCAATCAGGAAACCACGGGCACGCTGGTCGGCGGCCGCCCAGATCAAGTCACCGACGCGCTGAAACCCAAACATCGAGTAGTAGATATAGAACGGCAACATGCTGATGCCATTAACGCTATATGACGTCGCTGCTGCGACCCAGGAGGAAATAGCACCGGCTTCGGTGATGCCCTCTTCCAAGAGCTGACCGTCCTTGGACTCTTTGTAATAGAGCATTGCCCCGGCATCTTCAGGTTCGTAGAGCTGGCCGACGGGTGAGTAGATACCGACCTGACGGAACAGGTTTGCCATGCCGAAGGTGCGAGCCTCGTCCGCGACAATAGGCACGATGCGCGGGCCCAGTTGCTTGTCCTTGAGCAGGTTCGTGAACAACCGGACGACGGCGGTTGTCGTTGAGGTTTCACGCTCATCCGGTGTCAGCGCGAACTGCGCATAACTGGCCAACGATGGAACCTGCAAAGAGTCGGCCTGGGTCTTGCGACGCGGCATGTAACCACCCAACTCAGTACGCCGGGCGTGCAGGTAGCGCATTTCCGCGCTGTCTTCGGCGGGTTTATAGAACTGCATTTCCTCCAGCGCCTGATCGTCCAAGGGCAAAGCAAAACGATCACGGAACGCCTTGAGTGCCTCCACGTCGAGCTTCTTCTGTACGTGGGACGTGTTGCGCGATTCGCCAGCCAGCCCCATGCCATAGCCTTTCTTGGTCTTGGCCAGAATGACCGTTGGCTGGCCGTTATGCTGCTTGGCGGCAGCAAACGCAGCGTAAAGCTTGCGGAAGTCGTGGCCACCCCGGCGCAGTCCGTCGATTTCCTGGGGGGTCATGTGCGACACCAACGCCTGCAATTCCGGATCGAGATCGAAAAAATGCTCCATGTTGTAGGCGCCATCGTTGGCACCCAGTGTCTGGTACTGACCGTCGACGGTGTCAGCGAAGCGACGCAGCAACACATGGTTGCGATCACGTGCGAACAGCGCATCCCAATCTGAGCCCCACACCACTTTGATCACGTTCCAGCCTGCACCACTGAACAGCGACTCCAGCTCTTGAATGATCTGACCGTTGCCACGTACAGGGCCGTCCAGACGTTGCAGGTTGCAGTTAACGATGAAAGTCAGATTGTCGAGATTTTCGCGCGCGGCCAGCGACAGCGCCGCGATGGACTCTGGCTCGTCCATCTCGCCATCGCCGAATACACCCCAGACGTGACGCTTGGAAGTGTCGGTGATGCCTCGGTGCTCCAGATAACGCAGGAAGCGCGCCTGATAAATCGAACTGATCGGACCGATCCCCATTGAACCGGTCGGAAACTGCCAGAAGTCTGGCATCAGCCAAGGATGCGGGTAGGAACACAAACCACCGCCGTCCACTTCCTGGCGATACCGCGCAAGCTGCGACTCCTCCAGGCGGCCTTCAAGAAAAGCACGCGCATAAACACCTGGCGCCGAGTGCGGCTGGAAGTAAACCAGGTCGCCCTTGGCATCAGCCGTATCCGCGCGAAAGAAATGGTTGAAGCCGATTTCAAAAATTTCTGCCGCCGACGCATAGCTGGCGATATGACCACCCAACTCGCCATAGGCTTTGTTGGCCCGGGCCACCATTGCCAGCGCATTCCAGCGGATGATCGAAGTAATGCGTTCTTCCATCGCCAGATCGCCCGGGTAAGCAGGCTGCTTTTCCAGCGAGATGCTGTTCTGATACTGCGAATAGGGGTGAGCGGAGCGCCGCACACCCAAGTGGCTGGCATGTTCATCGAGACGCTGCAGGAGGAAATCCACACGCTCGGAACCGGCATTCAGGGCGATGCTTTCCAGCGCGTCAAGCCACTCGTGGGTTTCCTGCTTGTCGATGTCGTTGTCTGTTTTCACAGGCAATTCTCGGATTTTGGCGGTCATGAAAAATCACTCGGTTTACATTTAATCGGCATGAACTGACCTTGGGCGCTCCTTTCAGAACACTGGATCGGGCATTTTCAAGCGCCTATTTATTGCTATGGACGTATGTCACCAGACGTCGACGCAACCACTCCACTCGACACTTGGGGCGCGGGCGTGCATCTGGTGGTAACGCCCACTGAAGAACAACAATGGCTTGCGTAGTTCGCCGACGCGAACGTGCTCGATCTCACCGATGTAGAGCAAATGGTCGCCGGCCGCGTGCACATCCACCGTGCGTGCAACAAGTTGCACGAGGCTGCCGTCCAGCAACGGCGTTTCTTGGTGATAGCTGAAAGGCAGTTCTGCCCCCTCCTCCGGACGTCCACCGAAATGACCGCTCAACCAGCGCTGACTTTCGGCTAGAAAGTTGACGCCGTAACGCACCCCTTCCCCTACAAACTGGTTGAAGCTCGAAGCGTTGCGGATTGAAACCAGAATCAGGGGCGGGTCCAGTGAGACAGACATGAAGGCATTGGCGGTCATGCCAGCCGGTTGGCCGTCGGCGACAAAAGTCACCACAGTCACCCCGGTGGCGAATTGGCCCATTACCGAGCGCAAAAGCTTGGCGTCCATTGAAGAATCCTCAGGTATGTGGCGGCGCTTAGATCAATGGCGTGACGGTGTTTTCCACGCCGAGTAACGCCTTCCCATAAAGCTCGTTACCGACTGCTGGCAATGCCACGGCATGTCGAGCTGCGGTGTTGGAGTCGCGCCACCAGCGTTGCATCGGACTGGCTTCGGAAAAACTGCCAGCGCCATGTGCGGACAACAGAATATTTATCGCATCGGTAATCAGGGTGTTGATCAGGCCAACGTCTGCGCGAATGCGCGCTCGGGTTAACGGGTCGGGCTTGATGCCTTGGCGCGAGGCTTCATCCATCTCATCGGTGGCGCGGAAAGCACGCAGGTGAGCGGTGTCGATCTTCAGCGCGGCCTCAGCGATCTGGGTCTGGAACACCACCGAATCGGTCTGTCTTTCAAACGAGGTATAAGCCACGGCTCTGCGTGATGCATTGTCGATCACGTATTTCAACGCAGCGCGTCCCAGGCCGAGTTGCGGACCATTGAGGATTAGCGAAGCAAAGGGGACGAACAGTGCGCGGTAGGCGACTTCATCCTTGAATTCGGTGGCGTATTCACCCTCGATCGCACCCGCCATGTTCAGCAGACGATGGTTGGGCACGAAGATTTCGTTGGCAACGATGCAGTTGCTTCCCGAGGCGCGCATGCCGGCGGTGAACCAAGTGTCTTCGATGCTGTAATCAGCTTTTGGCATCAGCGCCAGGTACTGTGCGACGACTGTGCCGTTGGTATCGCGTTCTTCGGCACCGACGACAGCCCAGTCGGAGTGCAGGCTACCCGACGACGAATACCATTTTCCAGAAACGATCAAGCCACCTTCTACACGCTGAGTTGTCGGCGAAGCGTTGAAAACTCCGGCGACCCGCGCATCCGGATTCGCACCGAACACTTCGTTTTGCGCTTGTTCTGAAAACAGGCTAGTGAACCAGGCGCAGACGTTAGTCAATGCAACGACCCACGCGGTCCCACCACAGGCTTCGCCCAACGCCGCAGACACTTCGAGGTGTGAGCGCAGCGTGCCTTCATAGCCGCCGTAACGCTTTGGAACCATCAATCGAAACAGACCCGCTTCACGAATGGCTTCAATGTTTTCTTCAGAGGTGCGGCGGTCTTTTTCCGACGCTACGGTGTTCTTGCGCAGTAGCGGCTGCAGCGCCTCGGCGCGCTTGACTAGCTCTGACAACGTCGGTCCCGATGCAAATGCATTGAGAGTATCTACGTTCTGAAAAATCGTTTCTGTGCTCATACCAACCTCGAATGTCATAATGAACTAATATGTCATTTTTAAATTTCGGGTGAGCGAATACCCCGGCCAGCATTTATTGCTCGACCGTGCGCGGGCGATCACCCGATCTAGTTACGCTGTCAGAATCTTGCTGTCAGCAAAGATTTGCCGAAGGTCGATGGCTTTTAAAAACTGTGACGTACCAGTTCGAACGAGCGAAGGGCGACGTGGGATGAGGTCGGGCGACAGGATGTGATGGGTTTAACATTTTCGTCTCCTATTATTTTTATGACGATATTGTCATTCCGACAATTGAGTAGAATGTAGGACAAGAATTTCTCCCGCGCAAGGCTTTTTAGACATATTTGTCATTCTGAAGGTTAAGCTATAAATTGTCAGTCTGACGTCGTGTCATTGTTTGAGGCCCTACAGTGCAAATACCAGAAATCGATAAAGCCGTTTCCGATCATCGCCCAAGAGTCGCCAGGAAAAAGCGGGAAGTCATGCGCAGTAAATTGCTCGACGCAGCGATGCGTGTTTTTGCGGCACCGGGCAGCGCACCTCCGGTCATCGATGATGTGATTCGGGAAGCCAACGTATCGCGAGGTACCTTTTACAACTATTTCGATTCGCTGGATCAAGTGCTTGTGGCCATTGGCCAAGAGCTCAATAACCAGATGACCACCGATATCCTGCCAGTCTATGACGTCCTGACCAAACCCTGGCAGCGCGCCGCTGTAGCCTCCAGGCTGTTCCTGATGCGCGCGCTCCTTGATTCGAAATGGGCCGGTTTTGTGACACGCGCTGACGCGTGGCAGCACAACACTCTGGTTGCGGAATACATGGCCAGGGATCTCCAGAACGGCAAAGCCGCCGGTGACTTCAGGTTTAGCCGGCTCGACGCTGCTACAGACTTTCTTATGGGTGCTTCAGCCCACGGCATCCAAGCCATTCAACAAGGTGTGGACCATCCCAATCAATACATGGATGCATGCGTGCGGCTTACGCTGACAAGCCTGGGTTGCAGCACTGAAATGTGCGAAGCCGGCGTGGCATTTTCTGTGTCTTATCTGAAATCGTGGATGAAAGGAGAACTGACGGCGAGCAAGCCTGACTGGGCGCTCAATATGAACGCTGAAGCCGCCCGACAATTTATTGCCTATTCGCCTGAAACCGAATCCTGAATTCTTCTGCCCTTCTCACCCTTACACCCGGTCTGTTTAGGAGTTGCTTATGAAAGCTGCTGTAGTCCACGATTTCAACGCCCCCCCGCGTTACGACAATTTCACCACGCCGATAGCGGAGGCCGGCGAAATGCTCGTTCAGGTTCGAGCCGCTGCACTTAGCCAGTTGGTCAAAGCCCAGGCGTCTGGCCGTCATTACAGCAGCGGCAAGATACTGCCCTTGGTTCCCGGTGTAGACGGCGTTGGAATCCTGCCCGACGGCCGTCGGGTCTACTTCGCCTTTCCACGAAAGCTGTTCGGTTCGATGGCTGAGACAAGTGTTGTGCAACTGGAGAACTGCGTGGACATTCCCGATGATGTCGATGACGTCACGGCGGCGGCAATTGGTAACCCCGGGATGTCGTCATGGAGTGCCCTTCTCGACCGAGCAAAATTTGTTCCCGGCGAAAACGTATTCATCAATGGCGCAACTGGCGTTTCCGGCCGGTTGGCGATTCAAATCGCGAAACATCTTGGTGCTGCAACAGTCATTGTCACCGGTCGCAACGCCCAAAGTGTCCAGGGATTGCAGGAGCTGGGAGCCGACCTGGTGATCCCGCTCGATGTACCGGCAGATGAGTTAAAAGACACCTTCCGCCAAGCAATACATACGCACAAAGTCAGTGTGGTACTCGACTACCTGTGGGGACCCTCTGCCGAATGCTTGCTGAATGCAGCTGCCGGGCAAGGTCATCATTCAGGTGAGCCACGGATTCGATTTGTGCAGATTGGTTCTATGACCGGCAACAACATTAATCTGCCAGGCTCACTGCTGCGTAGTTCCGGCCTTGAGCTTATGGGCAGCGGCCTGGGCAGCGTTTCCAACGCAGGCCTGGTCCGGGCGGTGGGTGGGGTTTTACGGGCGATCAGCAGCGCCGGCTTGTCGATTGCTGCCGAAGCGGTAGCGTTGGAAGATGTGAATAGCGTCTGGCAGCGTGAGGGCTCATCGCGGCTGGTGTTTGCCCCATAACACTAGCAACCACGTACCTCGCACAAGGTTTACGGTGCTGGAGTTCTGCGTTCAGCGCCTCATGTGTTTTCGGTGGCTCCCGATTCATAGCCCTCCTGCCATCATCGTTGCGATGCCCCACTGGCTTCAGGTTTTGATTTAAGAGGGGTATCGCCGCAAGCCCGGCGTCTCGCCGATCAGAGCATCGACGCCTGCCTGCATCGACGGCAGTTCAAGCAAGCCCGCGCCTCGACCCGTCTCCGGGAGGCTAGCAAGTTCATGGTAGCCGAGAGTATTCGGGTGCTCACGCATCACGTTTACGCCGAGCGGACACGGTTCAGCGATCCTACAGTGCGTCCGTGTCCTCTCTCCCCCTGATCGGATGTTCCATTTGAGTTATCCCTTTTCCCAGTAGACGCGTAAGGGCTTAGATCAATATATATCTTGATGTTAAAAATATATTTTAATTAGTATCGAATTCGTCACCTTGACAGATTCGTCACTATCATGTCGCGCGCTCATCCAAATAATCCCAATAATAGGAAAAGCCATGAATTCCATCCTCCCCAACGCCACTGTCGACGCACACGCAAATACCAGCGACTTGGTTGCTCGTGCCAGCGGCCTGGTCGAGACCTTGCGTTCGCGTACCCGTGAAGTCGATGAACTGGCCCGTCTGCCCGATAACACTGTTGCCGACCTCGACGCCATCGGCGCCTTCGACGTGATGATTCCACGCCAGCATGGCGGCCTGCAAACCAGCGCAGAACATACATGAATGTGGTCAGCGAAATCGGCCGTGGGGATGCTTCGGCTGGCTGGGCCTGCGCCCTGATCAATATCTGCAACTGGATGCTCGCAACGTTGTATCCCCAGGCGGTCAGTGACCCAATCTTCGCCAGTGGCGGCAAGGCGCGCAGCAGTGGTGTGCTGTCCCCACGCAAAGCCAAGGTCATACATGGCGCAAGTTCTTCGAACTGCACGCTACGAATAAAAGCACGCTCGCCGAGCAAGCGCTGCGCTATATTCAGTTGTTGTACGAAATCGAAAGAGAAGCCCGCGACTTGGAGCCGGATTTACGGTGCCGAATACGGCAAGAAAAAGCCGTGCCGGTGATGGATAAACTGCATGCCTGGATGATCGCCCAGCGAGATCTTGTGCCCGAAGGATCGGCTATCAGCAGAGCATTGGATTACAGTCTGAAACGCTGGGCAGCGCTATCGCGCTACCTTGATGACGGGGCCGTACCCATCGACAATAATTGGTGCGAGAACCAGATCCGGCCATGGGCTCTTGGACGCAAGAACTGGCTCTTTGCAGGTTCACTGCGCAGCGGCAAACGTGCGGCTGCGATCATGAGTTTGATCCAGTCAGTACGGCTTAATGGACATGATCCGTACGCTTATCTGAAGGATGTTTTGACGCGTTTACCGACATGCCCTGCACGGCTGGTGGGTGAATTACTACCGCATAGGTGGACGCCTCTGCGGCAAAAAGCTGCGCCAATAAACGATCATTAAGGACGTGTTGACGCCTTAGACTTCGCTGTGCAAAATCACGCGTCTAAGCCGCGAAAAACGGTTGCTTATATCGCGCGGGTCAAACCGCCCCACCATAGGGCAATCGAGTACACGCCACCTCCTGTCTCCCGGAAGGTCGGCCAGCGTTTTCCCCCGACATTTTGTCGGAATTCTACGAGTGCCTTGCTTCTTGGCCATGCTCGTAATACAGGAACACGCCATGTACAGCTCCCCCGAATCATCGACTTCATTGACTACCCCTCGTATCGCTATTGTGGGGGCCGGCCTCGGAGGATTGACGCTTGCACGTGTCCTGCATGTCAACGGCATACCAGCCACCATTTATGAGAGCGAAGTATCGGCAACAGCGCGAGCGCAAGGTGGCCTGTTGGACATTCACGAATACAATGGTCAGTTGGGACTGAAAGCTGCGGGTCTCTATGATGGCTTCCTGGCCCTCACGCTTCCGGGTGAAGATGCCAAGCGTATCGTCGACAAATACGGCACCGTTTTGTTTGACAGGCCCGGAATGGGCGGTTCGGCCAAACCTGAAGTTGATAGAGGCGCACTTCGGCACCTTCTAATCAAATCCCTACCTGCTGAATCCATCCTATGGGGTCGCAAGCTTGTCCATACGAATCGCGGCGCCGAGGGACTGCACGAATTGGTATTCGCCGACGGCTCGACAGCGACAGCAGACTTGCTGGTGGGCGCAGACGGTGCGTGGTCGAGAGTCCGCCCGCTTGTCTCTGCCGCAAAGCCTCAGTACGTCGGCACGGCTTTCATCGAAACCTACCTCTTCGATGGCCCCACCCACCATCAAGCCAGCGCCGACGCCATCGGCACTGGAACGCTGATGGCTGTTGCGCCAGGGAAGGCCATCCTTGCTCATCACCACGCAAACGGTACGCTGCACACCTACATTGCGCTGAACAAGCCTGAGGTATGGATTGACGCAGTGGACTTTAACCATCCGGCGGCGGCACTTCAGCAGGTTGCCGATGAGTTTATAGGCTGGGCTGCGCCGCTTCGCAAGTTGGTCACCGCAAGCGATACCACGCCGCTTGTGCGGCTGATTCATTCCCTGCCGATTAACCACCGATGGGAGCGCACACCTGGTGTCACGCTCGTGGGCGATGCTGCACACCTGATGTCGCCATTCGCCGGGGAAGGTGCCAACCTCGCGATCTATGACGGGGCCTCACTCGCTCACGCGATACGGGATCATTTCGGGAATGTAGAGGCAGCTCTGGCTGTGTACGAGCAAGCACTGTTCCCACGCAGCGCCGCCTTCGCGGAGGAAACGGCTAAGAATCACCAGAGCTTCTTCGGCAATGACGCTCCAGCGAGTGTAGTGAAGCTCTTTTCACCGCGATAACTTGTTACGAATGGCCAATAGTTATCCGCGCATCAGTCAACACGACTTTGCCAGACGCTTACGTTCCGTTAGGGCAAGAAGATGCTCAAATCAACGAAGGGACGAGCGAAGCTTTATCGCGTCTGGCGACAGCAAGGCTGACGCGGTTACCAATGCAGCTGGCAGGCGAGATTGAGCAACTGCTGCCGCATCAGTGCGGTGTCTACTTGAATCATGAAAGGTTACTTCAGAAGGCGCCTACAAATGAATCGCATGGCGAATCTCGAAATCGGCCCGCAGGGTGTGCTTTGGGATGCGTCCGGAATTTGGAGCAGAATGAGCGGAGCAATCGGCGCAAGACTAAGCCGATGAGCTAAGCAGCATTTTTACTTCGCGAATATCTTTCGCGGGGGGCAGGCCAAACATGCGACCGTACTCTCGCGTGAATTGGGGAACGCTTTCGTACCCAACATTATACGCAGCTTTGGCGATCGATAAACCATCAAGAAGCCCTCGCCTGGCCTCAATTAGCCTTAGTTGTTTTTGATATTGGAGTGGGGTCAGCGAGGTGATCACCCTAAAATGTGTGTGAAACCCAGAAAGACTCATACCCGCCGTCTCAGCCAGTTGTTCCATGCGCAGCGGCTTGGCGAATTCATCACGAATCCTGGCGATCGCACGGCCAATTCTATGTGCATTGCTGCTGGTAATCCCAAGCGCTCGGATCGCACCACCATGGCGTCCTGAAAGGAGCCAGTAATGGAGTTCTCTGACCAGTTGGTCTTTTAATATTTCCACTGACCCAGGTCGATCAAGGAGGCGAAGCAAGCGAAGTGCTGCGTCTGCCACCTCCGTTTCTGTGGACTCTACCCGCAAGGGCTCGCCAACAGTAAAGGGGGCGGTGCCCATCTCGACGACCAATGACTCTATAAGTACGTGATCAAGCTCTACGACAAATGCCAAGTAAGGCTCGTGGCGAGAGGCGACAACGATCTGACTGACTGTTGGCACATCGGCGGTGATGATCAATGATTCGCCTGCACCGAATTCGAAGACTTTATTGCCCATCGAGACACGCTTTTTTCCTTGAAGCACCAGCGCAACCAAAGGCTTGGAGATCGCGTAGAGCAGCGCAGTCGGCATTGTATCCCTGAGAATCACCATTCCGGAGAAAGCGGTGGCAGCAACGCCATTCTTATGATTAGCGTCAGCGTAGCGACTCACAGCTTTGAGCAGCTCGTTCATAGGTCATCAACTCTTGAGCCAGTATCAGCACATTGCAGCGTCGAATGCTTGCCGATGCAATACCAATGGATAATGCAGCAAGTAATTTGAAGGATTAGGCAAATTGCGCCCCACTGCTGCATTTAGCAACCGAACTATTTCATCTGTAACCGGGCGATTTGGACGAATAGGCAATTCAAATGGGTGATCGCGCAACCTGCAACGCGTGTCTGACGTCATCGTTAATGCTCATTCACATGTGCTTGGCAGGAGAATAACGATGACCACTATTTCAGTTGTAACCGGTGCAAACCGTGGCCTTGGCCGCAACACTGCACTGAGCATTGCCCGCAATGGTGGCGACGTGATCGTCACCTATCGCAATGGCAAAGAAGCCGCGGATGCCGTGGTTGCCGACATCCAAGCGCTTGGCCGCAAGGCCGCTGCCCTGCAACTGGACGCGAGCAAAGTGTCGTCCTTCCCCGACTTCGTGATCGCCGTGCGTGCGGCACTGAAAGACATCTGGGGCGGTGATACGATCGACCACCTCATCAACAACGCCGGGCATGGTGAAATGGCTGACTTTGCCACCACCACGGAAGCTCAGTTCGACGCGCTCTTTGACGTACACGTCAAAGGGGTGTTTTTCATGACCCAGTCCCTGCTGCCGATACTGGCCGATGGCGGGCGCATCGTAAACTTCTCGTCGGGCTTGACCCGTGTGTCCTTCCCGGGCTTCTCGGCCTACTCGGCAGCCAAAGGCGCAGTCGAGACACTCACCGTATACATGGCCAAAGAGCTGGGCAGACGCGGTATTACCGTCAATACCGTAGCCCCTGGCGCAATAGAGACCGATTTCCTGGGTGGAGCAGTACGCGATATTCCTGACTACAACAAGGCTTTCGCCGATATGACCGCGCTTGGCCGCGTGGGCGTGCCCGACGATATCGGCCCAATGATTGCTAGCCTCTTGAGTCCTAACAACCGCTGGGTCACAGGTCAGCGCATCGAAGTATCCGGCGGCCAATCAATTTGATTGATCAGCGATGGATTCTGCCCAAGGCGGATCCATCGCGCACCTGTCGCCTGTATTAGAGATTTCCGATGCCGAAATTGATCATCCATGTCCCCGCAGGACCTTCGATGCCGCCGTGCGTCAATAGGTCGGCTACGCTCCCGATTACTGGTTAGAAGCGCTCACTGGCCTAGCCGTCTGAATGCGGTCTACACCACCAGCTATTTTATCGGCGGGGAACTGGGCTCCATACTTGGCTCGCAGTTTCACCAAACGCAGAGTTGGAGCGGTGTGTTCGTACCAGTGCGGTGGCCGGGCGGCAGGCCGTGTTGGGACTCTGACGCCAACGTGTTGCGGGTCGTGCTGACGTGGCAATGTACGCAACTCGCTAAGCTGCTAATCCTGTCCAGCGGAAAAAGCGAGGGGCGCGGGCTTGGATCATTTCCCGTCGAAACTATGATAGCGTTCCTGGATTGAAGTGATGACGCCCTCGGCTCGCATCGCCTCAATCGCCGCACGCAGCGCCTGCACCATCGGTGCGTCGCAGCGTTTTGAACAGGCCATATACATGTCGGTCGAAGTTAATTCAGGGCTCATCCGTAACGGTTTGTTGTTCCTGCGCGGCCAAGCAAAGTTGCCTTCAGGCACGGTGGTAAACCAGGCGTCGATCCGATTTAACTCCAGCATCTTTATCGGTTTGTCACCTAGTTTCAGCGAGAATATTTGGTCCGCACGAAAGCCGTTGGCTCGTAGGATCTCTTCCTGGACAGTGCCAATACCTACCCCGATACGTTTATAGCGACCCCGCGCTTGCTCCATGGTTTGCACGGGTTCGGAAAAGCTAAAGAACGCTCGAGGAAGCCTTAGCACTGGCGCTATCCAGGTGTAGTTATTCTCTCGATGGGGAGTTCGCGAGAAGGGGATTAACAACAGATTTTCGCCTTCTTGCAGGTGCTTCAACGTGCGCAGCATGGGTTCGGATCTGAGTGTAACTGGATAACCGGCACGCTTAAGGGCTTCCAGCCCAACATCACCGAACATACCGTACCCAAGACGCTCGTGCATGGAAGCCAGCGGCATTGCCTCGGGGATATAAAGTACTACGCCCGGTGGCTCGGCAACGGCAATGCTGCTGAAGAGCCCCAGAAATAGTGAGGTGATACCAAGGCGCATGATGCCATCCGTGTAGATCAGGCTTCGACAGTCAATTGGCAGTCCATCTGCCTAGAGCCACTGTCGCTAAATACTGCGATTAGCGTGTACGTGATTGCGCACTTCTATCCATTAATGCGTAGCGTATCCAGGCGTTCATAGGACTTGATTAGCGACCGTCTCGCGCTTGAAAAGCAAGCCTGCTCAAACCTTAAACTGCAGCACCATCGCGTTCAGGCCAACGGCCAAACGCGATAGCTCCTGGCTCGCTGCTGCCGTTTGATTGGCACCGGCCGAAGTTTGCAGCGACAGGTCACGAATGTTGACGAGATTGCGGTCCACCTCTCGTGCCACCTGCGCCTGCTCCTCCGAAGCGCTGGCGATTACCAAGTTGCGCTCATTGATGGCAGAGATCGCTACGGAGATTTCGTCCAACGCATTGCCGGCAGCCTGGGCGACATCTAGCGTGGCCCCGGCGCGCTGACTGCTGGTTTGCATGGCGCTGACTGCCCGATCCGTTCCTTGTCGAATGCCGCTAACCATCTGCTCAATTTCAAGAGTGGATTGTTGAGTGCGATGGGCCAGAGCGCGGACCTCATCGGCAACCACGGCAAAACCACGCCCGGCTTCACCGGCCCGTGCCGCTTCGATGGCCGCGTTAAGGGCTAGCAAGTTGGTCTGCTCGGCAATAGAGCGAATCACGTCAAGCACCTGGCTAATGTCGCGGACCTTGTCGGCCAGTTGGATGACCTGCTCCGCAGAGGTCGCAACGTCTTGCGCCAAGGTTGAGATTGAGGAGACTGTTTGTTGCACCTGGTCTCTGCCACGCTGAGTAGTGCGGTCCGACTCGCGAGAAGCCTCAGAGGTGATTACCGCATTGCGTGCTACCTCTTCGACGGCAACAGTCATTTCGTTAACGGCGGTGGCGGCCTGTTCAATTTCATTGTTTTGCTGATGAAGGCCGCGGGTAGAGTCTTCAGTGACGGCGCTAAGTTCTTCAGATGCCGAGGCCAGTTGATTAGAGGATTCGGCAATATTCTGGATAGTGCTGCGCAGGTTTTTCTGCATGGTATTCAGCGCCGCAAGCAGGCGCGCGGGCTCGTCTGCGCCGTCAACATGAATGGCGTGAGTAAGATCGCCAGATGCCACAGTTTCTGCCACCTGCAGGGCGCGGGTCAGTGGGCTAACAATACTGCGGGTTAGCAGCAGCGCTAACACCAGGGTGGCGAGGGCAGTCACAACCAACGTGGTGATCACCCAATTGCGGGCACTATAAAATGTTGCGCTGGTCGACGCTGCGGCAGTAGTGGCGCCTTGAGCGTTGAATTCGCTGAGGGCCTGTAGGGACTTGGCCATCGCTTCGGCGTAAGTATTCATTTCACCGCCGGCCACGCGTACCGCATCGTCCAGTTTGTCCTGCTTCGACAACGCCAGAACCTGTCCCTGCTGTTCGAGATAGCCACGCTGCGCCGTCTCAAAGTTGCGATAGAGCGCAGTTTCTTCAGCGCTATCAATCAACGCCTCATAACGCGTTTGCGCAGCGTGCATATCGGTCTTTAATTGCTCGGTACGGGCTTCGTTGTCGTTCAAGGCCTGGGGATCACGAAACAGCAGAACGCGTAGGGTGACTGTTCTTAGCCGCAGGGTAGCTTCGCTCACGCTGCCAAGGGCCAGAATACTAGGCATCCAATTTTGATCCACCTCGGCAGCATCCTCACGCATGTGAGACATCTGCAGTAAGGCAAAAAGCCCCAGGAAAACGACCAGCATCGCTATCACGCCAAAACTTAAGGCGGCGCGAGGAGCGATGTTGAGCATGCGCAAACTCATGAGATGAATCCTTTCTGAAATGTCCGGCTCGAGCAACGTGACGAGTTCGATTTATCGGGGAAGATGTAGGCAGCGTAACGCTTAGTGGCTAGAGGAATCGATTAACAGCTTTAGCCGGCATTACTTATTCGTCTAATGAGTCATATACAGGTTAAGGTATAAAAAGATATGTCGGCCTAATGTTTGCGGTCTGAGAACTGTTCAACTCAACAATTGTTTGTAATACGCCGCTAATGGGGATTGGAAGGTGTGGCAATGATTAGGGATACCAATCCGGAGTGCGCGGTCGATATCTTGAGCCCGACCTCGCCATAATGGGTTTGGATGGCGTTATTCCGACCGAAACCGGGCAGACCCGCATATACCTTCGATTCTGCTGAAGAGCTATATCTACGGTTTTTTTACCCCATCCAATCGAATCGACGCATTAAGCGAAAAGCCCAATGCAAGCTCGAGCTGATGTGGCTAACCGGTCGGTTGATACCCGACTTCAAAACTATTGCCAACGTCCCAAAATACAACAGCGAAGCCATTCGCGAAGTCCGTCGTTAGTCCGTTGTGTTGTGACAATTACCGGGCAACAAAGAACACATTTGTCATTATGATAGATTCGTTCATTGTAGGACAATATATCGATGCTTGCAATAGGGGGTGGGCGATAGAATTTGGGGCTACCCGGAGATCGTTCATGCATTCATTCGAAAACCGCATCCGAGCGGTCAAGCTCTATATCAAACTGGGGAAGCACACCGGTGCCACTGATAGAGTTGTATCTCGATGATTGAGGCAAGCAACCTTCAGGCGCATACAAGACAATATCAATCCACTACCAATTCACTACCATAAGGACAAAATTGCAGATATGAAAAAGCCCAACCTTTTCAGGTTGGGCTAAGTCATTGAAAAATATGGTCGGGACGGAGTGATTCGAACACTCGACCCCTAGCACCCCATGCTAGTGCGCTACCGGACTGCGCTACGCCCCGACTAGGCGTTTTACTGGGTTCGCTTCGCAACGAAGCGATCAGGAATATACCGCAAGCTTTTGAAATGTGGAAGTATTTTAAAAGCCGGAATTACTTCTTCAAAACCACCAGCACATCTTCGAGTTCGGAGATCATCTGGCGGATCATTTGCTTGTATTGGGTGGTGTCGTCTTTGGCTTCATCACCGGACATACGCTGGCGCGCGCCGCTGATGGTGAACCCCTGGTCGTACAGCAACGCACGGATCTGTCGGATCATCAGCACATCCTGGCGCTGATAATACCGACGGTTCCCGGTGCGTTTGACGGGGTTGAGCTGAGGAAACTCCTGCTCCCAATAGCGCAGCACGTGCGGTTTTACCGCACAGAGCTCGCTGACTTCACCAATGGTGAAGTAGCGTTTGCCTGGGATGACGGGCAGTTCGTCGTTATGACTTGGTTCCAGCATAAGCCTCAACTCGGGCCTTCAACTTCTGCCCTGGACGAAAGGTGACCACACGGCGAGCCGTGATCGGGATTTCTTCTCCCGTTTTTGGATTGCGGCCAGGCCGCTGGCGTTTGTCCCGAAGGTCAAAATTGCCGAAACCGGACAATTTGACCTGTTCGTTGTCTTCAAGAGCGTGCCTGATTTCTTCAAAGAACAGCTCGACCAATTCCTTGGCCTCGCGCTTGTTCAGGCCCAGCTCTTCATACAGACGTTCCGCCATCTCAGCTTTCGTCAAAGCCCCCATACGTCACTTCCTTAACGTGGCGTTTAACCTTTGTTCGAGCGAGGTGAGGATATTTTGTGTCGTCGTATTCACCTCATCGTCATTAAGAGTGCGCGATGGATGCTGCCAGGTCAAGCCAACTGCAAGGCTTTTTCTATGCGGATCAATGCCTTTACCCTGATAAACGTCAAATAGCCTGAGGTCTGTCAGCCATTCCCCTGCATTTTCACGGATTACGTCCAGAACAGCACTGGCCGCAACGCCTTGATCGGCAATCAGCGCCAGATCACGTCGTACTTCAGGGAAACGCGACAACTCGCTAAATTTAGGCATTTTGCCCGAGGCCACTTCAGCCAAGACTAGCTCAAAAACGAAGACTGGACGGTCCAGCCCCAAGGTTTTCGACAGTTCAGGGTGGATCGCGCCAACGAAGCCCACCAGGCGACCTTCACGTTCGATACGTGCGGTCTGGCCGGGATGCAACGCAGGGTGTTTGCCGGGGGTGAACGTGAACGCATCCAGCGCACCGGCAAAGCCCAACACCGCTTCCACATCCGCCTTGACGTCGAAGAAGTCGACGGTGTCGCGACCTTGTGCCCAGCCTTCCGGCAGGCGACTGCCGCAGACTACGCCAGCCAGCATCGGCTCTTGCTTCAGACCATCCAGTTGACCGACAAAACGCAGGCCGCTTTCGAACATGCGCACGCGGTCTTGCTGACGGTTCAGGTTGTGGGAAAGCGCTTTCACCAAGCCAGGCCACAGCGACGAGCGCATGGCAGCCATGTCGTTGGAGATCGGGTTAGCCAGCAACAGCGGCTCGACACCCGGGTTGAACAGTTCGAATTGCTTCGGATCGATGAAGCTGTAGGTCACCGCTTCCTGATAACCACGGGCAACCAGCAGGCGACGCAGCTCTGGAAGATGTGCACGGGCTTCAGCTTTCGGCTGCGGGGCCAGACGCGCTTGCGGGTAACGAACCGGCAGGCGGTTGTAGCCGTACAGGCGGGCCAGCTCTTCGATCAGGTCGACTTCCAGGCTGATATCGAAGCGATGGCTTGGCACTTCTACGTGCCACTGCCCTGCTTCACCTGCAGAGATGCCGAGGCCGAGTGCTGACAGCAGGCGCTCGATTTCAACCGGGTCGATCACCAGGCCGAGCATTTGCTCAACGGCCTTGGCGCGCAGGACGATCGGTGCAACCGACGGCAGGTGCTGCTCGCTGACGGTTTCGATGATCGGGCCGGCTTCGCCGCCAGTGATTTCCAGCAGCAGGCCAGTGGCGCGCTCCATGGCTTCACGGGCCAATTGCCAGTCCACGCCACGCTCGTAGCGGTGTGAGGCGTCGGTGTGCAGGCCGTAGGAACGGGCCTTGCCAGCGATGGCGATCTGATCGAAGAAGGCGCTTTCGAGAAAGATGTCGCGAGTGGTTGCGGACACGCCGCTGTGCTCGCCGCCCATCACGCCGGCAATCGCCAGGGCGCGGGAATGATCAGCGATCACCAGGGTGTCGGCACGCAGGCTGACTTCCTGGCCGTCGAGCAGCACCAGCTTCTCGCCTTCCTCGGCCATGCGTACGCGGATGCCGCCATTGATTTCAGCGAGATCGAAGGCGTGCAGCGGTTGACCCAGTTCCAGCATCACGTAGTTGGTGATGTCGACAGCAGCGTCGATGCTGCGTACTTCGGAACGACGCAGGCGCTCAACCATCCACAGCGGGGTTGGCTTGGACAGGTCGACGTTTCGGATCACACGACCCAGGTAACGTGGGCAAGCGTTGGGAGCCAGCACTTCGACCGAACGCACTTCGTCGTGCACCGCAGGCACGGCGGCAACCACCGGACGGGTGACGGTGGCGGCGTACAGCGCACCGACTTCACGCGCCAGGCCAGCCAGGGACAGGCAGTCGCCGCGGTTCGGGGTCAGGTCGACCTCGATGCTGGCGTCTTCCAGTTCCAGGTAAACACGGATGTCCTGACCCACTGGCGCGTCGGCCGGCAGCTCCATCAGGCCATCATTGCCTTCACCGACCTGCAGCTCCGCCTGGGAGCACAGCATGCCGTTGGACTCAACGCCACGCAGCTTGGCCTTCTTGATCTTGAAGTCGCCTGGCAGTTCGGCACCGATCATCGCGAACGGGATTTTCAGGCCCGGGCGCACGTTTGGCGCTCCGCACACGACCTGGAAGGTTTCCGCGCCATTGCTGACCTGGCACACACGCAATTTGTCAGCGTCCGGGTGTTGCTCGGTGCTCAGCACCTCGCCCACTACCACGCCACTGAAAACACCGGCAGCCGGCGTCACACTATCGACCTCAAGGCCGGCCATCGACAGACGGGCAACCAGCTCGTCGCGACTTACCTGCGGGCTTACCCAGCCACGCAGCCATTGTTCACTGAATTTCATCCTGCTCTCCTAAAGATCCGTTACGACTAGCGAAATTGCGCGAGGAACCGCAAGTCGTTGTCGAAGAACAGACGCAAGTCGTTCACGCCGTAACGCAGCATGGCCAGACGCTCAACGCCCATGCCGAAGGCAAAGCCCGAGAATTCTTCCGGGTCAATCCCGGACATGCGCAGCACGTTGGGGTGAACCATGCCGCAACCCATTACTTCCAGCCAACCGGTCTGTTTGCAGACGCGGCAGCCTTTACCGCTGCACATCACGCATTCCATATCGACTTCAGCGGATGGCTCGGTGAACGGGAAGAACGAGGGACGGAAACGCACCGCCAGCTCCTTCTCGAAGAACACCCGCAGGAACTCTTCGATGGTGCCTTTGAGGTCGGCGAAGTTGATGTCGCGATCAACCAGCAGGCCTTCGACCTGGTGGAACATCGGCGAGTGGGTGATATCGGAGTCGCTGCGGTACACACGGCCTGGGCAGACGATGCGGATCGGCGGCTTCTGCGATTCCATGGTGCGGACCTGTACCGGCGAGGTATGGGTGCGCAGCAGCATGTTCGCATTGAAATAGAAGGTGTCATGCATCGACCGGGCCGGGTGGTGGCCTGGGATGTTGAGCGCCTCGAAGTTGTGATAGTCGTCTTCGACCTCAGGGCCTTCGGCAATGCCGTAGCCGATGTGGGTGAAGAACTGCTCGATACGTTCCAGAGTCCGGGTAATCGGATGCAGGCCGCCCGAGGTCTGGCCACGGCCAGGCAGGGTCACGTCAATGGACTCGGCGGCGAGCTTGGCCGCAAGATCGGCCTCCTCGAGCGACGCCTTGCGCGCATTGAGAACCTCTGTAACACGCTCCTTGGCGACGTTGATCAGCGCACCGACTTGCGGACGCTCTTCAGCCGGCAAATTCCCCAGGGTCTTCATCACCTGAGTCAATTCACCCTTTTTGCCAAGGTAGTGAACCCGGATTTGCTCCAGGGCGTTGATATCTTCTGCGCTTTGCACAGCCTCTAGTGCTTGAGAGACCAGCGCATCCAGGTTTTCCATGTACAGACTCCAGATACAAAATAGGGGAAGAGCTTGAAGGCTCTTCCCCTATTTAAGACGTTTAACACCTTGGGCCGCGGAAGCGACCCAGGGTGACTGTCGGGGGTACTTAAGCCAAGGTGGCTTTAGCTTTCTCGACAATCGCAGCAAACGCCGCTTTTTCGTTCACTGCCAGATCAGCCAGAACCTTACGGTCGATCTCGATGGACGCTTTTTTCAGGCCAGCGATGAAACGGCTGTAGGACAGACCGTTAACACGTGCACCAGCGTTGATACGAGCGATCCACAGAGCGCGGAACTGACGTTTTTTCTGACGACGGTCACGGTAGGCGTATTGGCCAGCCTTGATAACCGCTTGCTTGGCAACACGGAATACGCGTGAACGCGCGCCGTAGTAGCCTTTAGCAAGTTTCAGAATTTTCTTGTGGCGCTTACGCGCCATGACGCCACGCTTTACACGAGCCATGAGTTACTTCCTCTATTCTTGACTAAAATTAACGAAGGCGCAGCATGCGCTCGACTTTTGCGACGTCAGACGGATGCAGCAAGCTGCTACCGCGCAGTTGACGCTTACGCTTGGTCGACATTTTAGTCAGGATGTGGCTCTTGAAAGCGTGCTTGTGCTTGATACCGTTAGCAGTTTTCAGAAACCGCTTAGCAGCACCACTTTTAGTTTTCATCTTTGGCATGTTCGGTACTCCGCATTCAGTTGATAAACATAATCAGAAGGCCTGCCGTGCCCTATTGATTACTTCTTCTTTTTCGGGGCGATGACCATAATAAGCTGGCGTCCTTCCATCTTAGGATGCTGTTCGACCGAACCGTACTCGAGCAGGTCGCCTTCAACCCGCTTGAGGAGTTCCATCCCCAGCTCCTGGTGGGCCATCTCACGGCCGCGGAATCGCAAGGATACCTTGGCCCTGTCCCCATCACTCAGGAAACGTACCAGGTTGCGCAGTTTTACCTGGTAATCCCCTTCCTCCGTCCCTGGACGAAACTTGATTTCTTTTACTTGAATCTGCTTCTGGTTCTTCTTCGCTGCGGCAACCTGCTTCTTCTTCTCGAAGATCGATTTGCCGTAGTCCATCACCCGGCAAACGGGTGGGATTGCGTCGGCGGAGATTTCCACCAGGTCCAATTTGGACTCTTCAGCAATACGAAGCGCTTCATCAATCGAGACGATGCCAATCTGCTCGCCGTCAGCGCCAATTAACCGAACCTCGCGTGCCGAGATATTCTCGTTGATCGGGGCTTTCGGTGCAGCTCGTTTATCTTGTCTCATTTCACGCTTAATAATAATTACTCCGAATCTGGGCGACCACGCCGGGAAACCGCTTGCGCGAGGAACTCAGCGAACTGGGCGACGGGCATCGAGCCCAGGTCAGCACCTTCACGAGTACGCACAGCGACAGTCTGCATCTCGACTTCCCGATCTCCGATAACCAAAAGATAGGGAACCTTGAGCAAAGTATGCTCGCGGATTTTAAAGCCGATCTTTTCATTTCTCAAGTCGGACTTGGCACGAAATCCGCTTTCATTGAGAGTTTTTTCAACTTCAGCGGCAAAATCTGCCTGTTTATCAGTGATATTCATGATCACTGCCTGAGTCGGAGCCAGCCACGCAGGGAATGCACCCTCGTAGTGCTCGATCAGGATCCCGACGAACCGTTCGAACGAACCGAGGATCGCCCGGTGCAGCATAACCGGGTGTTTACGGCTGTTATCTTCGGAGACGTATTCGGCTCCCAAACGGATCGGCAGGTTAAAATCGAGCTGCAGGGTACCACACTGCCAGACGCGACCAAGGCAATCTTTCAGCGAGAACTCGATCTTCGGACCGTAGAACGCGCCCTCGCCTGGCTGCAGGTCGTACGCGAGGCCCGCACTATCAAGGGCGGCGGCCAGTGCAGCTTCGGCGCGATCCCACAGTTCGTCGGAACCGACGCGTTTTTCCGGACGAGTGGACAGCTTCATCTCGACTTCGGTGAAACCGAAATCGCGATAAACGTCCATGGTCAGCTTGATGAACGCAGCGGATTCGGCCTGCATCTGCTCTTCAGTGCAGAAGATGTGGGCATCGTCCTGAGTGAAGCCACGCACACGCATGATGCCGTGCAGTGCACCCGATGGCTCGTTACGGTGGCAGGCACCGAACTCGGCCAGGCGCAACGGCAACTCGCGGTAGCTCTTCAGGCCTTGGTTGAACACCTGTACGTGGCACGGGCAGTTCATCGGCTTGATGGCGTAGTCGCGGTTTTCCGACTGGGTGGTGAACATGTTGTCGGCGTAGTTGGCCCAGTGCCCGGATTTCTCCCACAGGCTGCGGTCAACGACTTGCGGTGTCTTGATCTCAAGGTAGCCGTTGTCGCGCTGAACCTTGCGCATGTACTGCTCAAGCACTTGGTAAAGGGTCCAGCCGTTCGGGTGCCAGAACACCATGCCCGGCGCTTCTTCCTGGAGGTGGAACAGGTTCAGGCGCTTGCCGATCTTGCGATGGTCGCGTTTTTCGGCTTCTTCGATGCGCTGGATGTAGGCCGCCAACTGCTTCTTGTCAGCCCAGGCAGTGCCGTAGATCCGCTGCAGTTGTTCATTCTTCGCGTCGCCGCGCCAGTAGGCACCGGACAGCTTGGTCAGCTTGAACGACTTGAGGAAGCGCGTGTTCGGCACGTGCGGGCCACGGCACATGTCGACGTATTCTTCGTGGTAATACAGGCCCATGGCCTGCTCGTCCGGCATGTCTTCCACCAGGCGCAGCTTGTAGTCTTCGCCGCGGGCAGTGAACACGTCGATCACTTCGGCACGCGGAGTGACTTTCTTGATGACGTCGTAATCTTTTTCGATCAGCGCGTGCATGCGCTGCTCGATGGCCGCCAGGTCGTCCGGAGTGAAAGGACGCTCGTAGGCGATGTCGTAATAGAAGCCTTCGTCGATGACCGGGCCGATGACCATCTTCGCGGTTGGGTACAGCTGCTTGACCGCATGGCCAATCAGGTGCGCACAAGAGTGGCGAATGATTTCCAGCCCCTCTTGATCCTTGGGCGTGATGATTTGCAGGCTGGCATCGCCGGTGATCAGGTCGCTGGCGTCAACCAGCTTGCCGTCGACCTTGCCGGCCACGGTGGCCTTGGCCAAGCCGGCACCAATGGATGCGGCGACCTCGGCTACGGAAACCGAATGATCGAATGAACGTTGACTGCCGTCGGGAAGAGTAATAGTTGGCATGGCGCCTCCTCTCCTAGTGGTGACCCCTACCAAAGGTCACGTGGGTTGGGATGAGCCAGTACAAGATCCAACACCAGGCCGTTCAATAATGAACGCCTGCCTTACAGCGGCAGGAGCCTTTCGGCCAACCGGTAATCGAACCAGAGTGACTGGAGTTAAACAAAAAAGAGCTTGGCGGGGCGGCATAAGGCGCGCCGGAAAATAGCCAAGCGAAAGATGCTAGCACAGATGAACGGTCATGGTGCCGACGCCGCTTAACGAAACGCAAATTCCCGGCATTTAGGGGCAAAAGTGAACTTGAACTGTACGGCGGGCCTCAAACACACCGAGAATCACCGTTCGTCCATGACTCCAGGAGCATTTCATTATGCGTTTTACCTCGACTTTCGCCCTTGCCGCATCCCTGACCCTCATGTCCTTGGGTGCGCACGCCGCAGCCCCGTCGAACTGGCCCGCCGGTGCACGGGACAGCTTCATCAAGGATTGCAGTTCAGCCGCTCAGCAAAGCGTTGATGCCAAAACCGCCAAAGACCATTGTGAATGTGGCGCGGACAAGATCAATGCCGAATTGAGCAGTGCCGAGATCAAAGAGCTCATGACCAACCAGAACGCGAGCCCCGAGCTGAAGAACAAAGCTGTCGCGGCAATTTCGTCCTGCAAAGTCGTGAAGAAAAAGTAATTTTCACACCCCGCCAGACCGGCTAAAGGACCAAAAATCGCCCTGAAAACTGCCATTTCTCACAAATTACGCAGCTTTTACGGCTTTTTTTACCAGCTGATATTTCGCTTAAAAGCCCCGTAGATCGGGGCTTTCAGCCAACCAAGGCATGAAACACAACGCGATTGATTAGCAAACAATGCCTTGGGGGGGCTCCCAAGTCGAACATTTCGACTATGATAGCTCGGTGTGCCCAGTTGGCCTGAGCAGCACAGCACTACTGAAAATATATGTTTCTTGGAGATACACCATGTCTAATCGCCAAACCGGCACCGTTAAATGGTTCAACGATGAAAAAGGCTTCGGCTTCATCACTCCTCAAGGTGGCGGTGACGACCTGTTCGTACACTTCAAAGCTATCGAAAGCGACGGTTTCAAAAGCCTGAAAGAAGGCCAAACCGTTTCCTTCGTGGCTGAGAAAGGCCAAAAGGGTATGCAAGCTGCACAGGTTCGCGCAGAGTAATTCCGCGCCGAACTAAAAAAACCCCGTCCATGTGACGGGGTTTTTTATGGCCTGGAGAAAAGCGCTGAAGCAATCAGCCGCAATTGACGCGATTGATCACCAGGTTGTCATCGGTATTGAGGTTCAGGCGATCGGAACGGTATTCCAGGGTGACCATGTCGTCTGGCTTGAGAATGCGTGCGTTCTGCGCACCGGCGCGGCTACGGGCCTGTTCCAGCAGTTGTGGCGAAGCCTTCTGGCCGATTGCGAACTCGGCAGCCTTCGCCTCACAGCGGCTATGACCAGCATCGGTCACGGCAGTGTCTTTGGCTGGCTCAGAGGTACCCGGGGTGCTGCAACCCGTCAAGACAAGCGCAGCCAACAAAGTACCGAATGATGCGAGCTTCCAAGGCATGAAGCCTCCTTTAAGAAAAAATGGGCAGAGACCGTGCGACCGCGGTTTGGCCGATTGGTTTCAGAATTGTCACAATTGGCCGTTGGCCAGTCTGCCTGAGTCGGCGCTGGGCGCCAGCGAATCAATCGTCACCAGATATGAACGCGCTCAGTAGATGTCGATGTAATCAAACGGCGGCGTCGGCCAGTTCTGCTTGAGCGCATTGAAAATCTGCATCACCCACACCTCGTCGCTGGCTGCGACGTTGCCGACATAACCGGAACCCGCCGCCCAGGTTTCGAGACGAAACAGCAGGCCGTCGATATCAACACCGCCCACCACGCCCGAAGAGATGTAGGCAATGCCGGCTTTGGTGACGCGCAATTGGGTGTGAACGTTGTCACTGGCGGAGGCCAGCAACTGTTTCACAGCCTCCAGCGTCAGGTTTTCGGGGTTGTTCAAATCGATCTGCACGCGGTTTGCCCTGGCAATTAAACAGGCGGACAGTGTCGCACAGCCCTCCCCTCATGCCTAAGTAGCAGTGCCAAACGCTGCGCAAAATGGTTAACTCCACTCGCAAGACAGCACCAACCGCCTTCCAGCCTCGCGAGACACCCATGACCATCGTTACGATCCACGCCGACATCAAAGCCAAGTGGCCCCAAGGGCAAAGCTCCTATAGCCCGGGCAGCCCGGAGGAGTTGGCAATCATCGGTATCGACCTGCTGGTCAAGGAGCTGGGAACTCAGGCCGCGCAGGCATTTATCGGCCAGGTATTCGAAAAATACCCGGCCGATCATATGGGGGCACCAGACCCCGAGCGCGAATAAGACCCGGCCGACGAACGCCGACCGGTAAACCGCTTACTTCAGGCGACCAAGACGCTCGGTCAGCAGATCGAAGAAGCCTTGGGCATCGCCGTTTTCAACCCAGAACGCGTTCTTCGGTTGTTTCAGGCCGTCGTACCAATCGACGATGGTTTGGCCGAAGGTCGGGCCTTCACGGCTGTCCACCACCACATTGACTTCACGGCCGCTGAACAGCGAAGGCTTGAGCAGGTAGGCAATGACAGTAGCGTCATGCACCGGGCCACCCGGGATGCCGTAGTGCTCCATATCGCCTTTGACGTATTCATTGAGAATATCGCCCACCACCTTGCTCGCGTTGTTGTTCAACGCAGCGATTTGCTTCAGGCGTGCTTCACTGGTCAGGACCTTGTGGGTCACGTCCAATGGCAGGTAAGTCAGCTTGACGCCGCTTTTGAGCACGATCTCGGCCGCGATCGGATCCGCGAACAGGTTGAACTCAGCCACCGGCGTGATATTGCCGCCGTTGAAGTGCGCGCCACCCATCACTACCACTTCCTTGATGCCTTGAGTGATCTCCGGCGCCTGGGTCAATGCCAGCGCCAGGTTGGTCTGCGGGCCGAGCATGGCGATGGTGATGCTGTGTGGCTTGGCGGTGCTCAGGGTCTTGATCAGGTAATCAACGGCATTGCCTTCGGCCAGGCCTTTCTTCGGCTCATGCACGGTGACGCCGGAGATGCCTTCCTTGCCGTGGATGTTTTCGGCGTAGATCGGCGTGCGCAGCATCGGTTTTGGTGCACCGGCGTATACCGGGATTTCCTCGCGCCCTGCCCACTCGCGAGCCAGGCGCGCATTGCGGGAGGTCTTGTCCAGGCGCACGTTACCGGCAACGGTGGTCAGCGCGCGGATGTTCAGCTCATCGGGCGAAGCCATGGCGAACAGCAAGGCCACCACATCGTCCGCACCGGGGTCGGTATCGATGATCAGGTCGATTTTTTCCGCCGCGTGGGCGCTTGCAGCAGTTAGGAAGGACAAAAGCAGCACACTCCGGAAAAGGTGTCGCAGGGTTTGGGTACCACGTTGCATGACGCACTCCTTGTCGTTGGGAATTCTAGAACGTTACGCCGGAGACCAGCGCGATATTGCAGTAAGGTTGGCACTCACCGGTGCGCACCACCGCCCTCGCCTTGCGGCTGAGCTGCTTGAACTCTTCATGGCTGAGCAGGCGTCGCTCGCCGAGGGCGGCCTGTTCGGTCAGGGTATTGAGATCAGCCAGGGCCGGCGGTTGCTTGAGCAGGATTTCTTCCGCCAGCACGTGGCTTTCCACCTGCATTTCACTAAGAACAATGCGCAAGGTGCTGACGAAATCCGGGATGCCTTTGGTCAGCGCCAGGTCGATCAGTTCAACGCCAGGCGGCACCGGCAGGCCGGCATCACCGATCACCAGAATGTCGCCGTGACCAAGAGATGCGATCACCCGCGACAGCGCAATATTAAGCAAGGGAGTCTTTTTCATGAGGACACTAAACCTTGGACGTCATGCAATGTAGGAATGGACGGTTGCGCACCGGCACGGGTGACCGACAGCGCAGCAGCCGCCTGGCCAAAACGAATGGCCTCAGACTCGCTTTTACCGTTAGCCAGTGCCGCCGCAAAACCACCGACGAAGGTGTCACCGGCAGCGGTCGTATCGAACGCCTTGACCTTGGGCGCCACCAAGTGCTCAAAGCCTTGGCCATCGGCAAACAATGCGCCCTCGGAGCCGAGGGTAATGATGACTTTGCCGGCACCGGCCTTGATCAGGTGCGTGGCGGCGACCTTGGCGCTGTCCAGTGAATCCACCACTACGCCACTCAAGGCCGAGGCTTCGCTTTCGTTGGGAATCAGGTAATCGATGGCGGCGTACCAATCCTCAGGCAGCGGACCGCTGGCCGGCGCCGGATTGAGGATCACCGTCTTGCCCAGTTCGCGACCGCGTTTGAGGGCATGGCCAACAGTGTCCATCGGCGTCTCAAGCTGGCAGACAATCACGTCGGCAGCCTGCAGCACGCTGTCAAAGGTCTGTAATTTGGCGGGGGTCAATTCGCCATTGCTGCCGGCGACGATGACAATCGCATTCTGGCTGCTGTCATCCACCACGATCAGCGCCACACCGCTGGAACCGTCGACGGTGCTCACGGCCTGGCAATCGATACCTTCCACCAACAGTGCGTCGCGCAATTGCGCGCCATAGGCATCGCTGCCCACGCAGCCGACCATGGCGACTTCGGCCCCAAGACGCGCCGAAGCGACCGCCTGGTTTGCGCCCTTGCCGCCGGGAACGGTGGAAAACGATTGGCCGATCAGGGTTTCACCGGCGCGGGGCAGCCGGCTGGCCCGGGTGACCAGGTCCATGTTCAGGCTGCCTATTACCACTACTTTTGCTGGCATACATCAGTACTCATCAATTCGGTTCAGCGGTATTGGGCAAATACGCCGGTCAACGGCGCCGTCGACTCGCGCAGGACAATACTCGGCGTGACGATGCGTTGATCGATCGGCAATTGGGGTGTCGCAATTCGTCGCAGTAAAAGCTCGGCGGCCATCTCTCCCAGTTGCAGGATCGACTGGCCCACCGTGGTCAGCGCCGGGTACACGTACTGGCTCATTTGAATATCATCGAACCCGATCACCGACAGCTCGCCGGGCACGCGGATATTACGCTCGGCCGCCGCGCGCAATACGCCGAAGCCGATCATGTCGTTGCCGGCAAAAATCGCGCTGGGGGGATTATCCACCAGCAATTGCGCCGCCGCCGCATACCCGCCGGTACTGGTGAAATCACTCTCCAGCACGCGGCCGGCCGGTACTTCAAGCCCGGCCTCGGCCAGGGCGCGGTAATAGCCCGCCATACGCATCTGCGCCACGCGGGTATGGCTCGGGCCACCAATGCAGGCAATGTCGCGGTGCCCCAAATCCAGCAAGTGCCGGGTCGCCAGGTAAGCGCCCTGTTCGTGGTCAATGCGCACCAAGTCCACATCGATCCCGTCCAGCGCGCGGTCGACGATGACCATCGGCGTACGCACCGCTTTCAGGCCCGTTGCCAGGCCGCTGTCATCGCCGCCCACAGAGGTCACGATCAAACCGTCGATGCGTTTTTCAAGCAGCACCCTTAAATAGCTACGCTGCTTCTCGGCATTATCGTCGGAGTTGCAGAGGATCACGCAATAGCCATTCCGCTCGCAGTAATCCTCGATGCCCCGCGCCAGTTCCGCAAAATAGGGGTTGAGGCTGTTGGGCACCAACAGGCCGATGGTCGCGGTGGTCTTGGCCTTCAGCGATCGCGCGACCGCGCTGGGCACGTAGTCGAGCTGCTTGATAGCCGCTTCGACCTTGATCCGTACCGGCTCGCTGACCGGGCGCGTCTTGTTCACCACATGGGACACCGTGGTGTAGGAAATTCCCGCAAGCGCCGCCACATCCTTGATCGTTGCCATGGCTCAGGCTCGCCGACTGGCGCGCTGGCTGCGGTAAGTATCCAGCACCACCGCGATCACGATCACGGCACCGGTAATGATACGTTTGGTCGGTTCGGTGGCGCCAATCTGCGCCAACCCTGCCGCGAGTACCGAGATAATCAGCACGCCGAAGAAGGTACTGATCACCGAGCCACGCCCGCCCATCAGGCTGGTGCCGCCAATTACCACGGCAGCAATCACTTGCAGCTCCAGGCCGGAACCGGCGTTTGGATCTGCCGCTTCCAGGCGCGAAATCTGGAACAGTGCCGCCACGCCGGCCAGCAGGCCCATCAGGCTGAACACCAGGATCTTGTAGGGCTTTGGATTGATACCGGCCAGGCGCACGGCCTCTTCGTTGGTGCCGATTCCGATCAGGTAGCGACCGAACACGGTACGCGTCAGCACAAGCTGCGCGGCGATGATCACCAGCAACGCGATGATGAACGAAGGCGAAATCCCGAAGGCCACCGGGTTGGACAACCAGGCAAACGAATCACCGATATAGGCGGTGCGCGAGCCGGTCATCTGGTACGCCACGCCGCGGGCCATTTCCAGCACGCCGAGGGACACGATGAACGACGGGATGCGCCAGGCCACGGTGATGGAACCGGTAATGGTCCCGGCCAACGCGGCGCAGCCCATGCCCAATATGGCTGCCGGCAACACACTCCAGCCCCAGCCGAGAATTGCCACGCTGACAGCCGATGCAGCAAGAGCCAGCACCGAGCCTACGGAAAGGTCGATGCCGCCGATGATCAGTACGAAGGTCATGCCGACCGCCAACACCATCAGGTCGGGAATCTGGTTGGCCAGGGTGCTGAAGGTGTCGTACGAGAGGAAGTGATCGCTCAGGAACGAGAACAACGCGATCATCGCCAGCAAAGCACCGGCCAGGCCCAGGTAAGTGCCCAGGCCGTAGAAGTTGCCGCCATGTTTTGCGGGGGAAGAAGTGGTTTTCATGGGGTATTCCTAGGCGCTGCGTCGTTGAGCAGCGCATCACGTTTCTGATAGCCGGCAAATGCGGCCGCAAGCAATTCGTCCTGGGTCCAGCTGTCGCGCTCGAAAGTCTCGATCAGGCGCCCGGCGGAGAGCACGCCGATGCGGTCGCAGATCAGCATCAACTCACGCAGGTCGCTGGACACCACCACCAGCGCCTTGCCCTGGCGGGTCAGGTCGCCGAGCAACGCATAAATATCGAATTTGGCGCCAACGTCGATGCCCCGGGTCGGCTCATCGAACAACATCACTTCGCAATCGCGCTCCAGCCAGCGACCAATCACCACCTTCTGCTGGTTACCGCCCGACAGCTCCGACACCAATTGCGCCGGGCTGGAACTGCGGATGCGCATGGCGTCGACCTGGCGCTTGGCCAAGGCGGTTTCGTCACGACTATTCACCAGGCCAGCGCTGGAGACCTTCGGCATGTTGCCCAAGGCAATATTGGCGCCGATGGATTGAGTCAGCAGCAGGCCTTCGCCCTTACGGTCCTCGGTGATCAGGGCGATGCCATGACCGACCGCATCGACGGGCGAACGAATGCTGACGACTTGCGCGGGGGTGCCCAGGGCCACCGTGCCGCTGTCGGCGATATCGGCACCGAAGATCAGGCGCAGCAACTCTGTACGGCCAGCACCGATCAGGCCGGAGATGCCGTAGATTTCGCCGGCACGCACTTCAAAGGACACGTCGCGGACCTTGTCCGAGCGGGTCAGGCCTTTTACCGTCAACAGCGGCGCGCCGATGGTGCGCGGGCCCAGGTCGATTTTCTCGCCCAGTTCGCGGCCCACCATCAGCGTGACCAGTTGCTCACTGTTGTAGTTGGCCATCGGCTCGACACACACCAGCTTGCCGTCACGCAGTACCGCAATGCGCTGGGCGACACGGGCGAGCTCTTCGAGCCGGTGAGAAATATAGATAATCGCCACGCCGCGGGCTTGCAGGCGGGTGATTTGTTCAAACAGCATCTCGACTTCACGGGCGGTCAACATCGCCGTGGGTTCGTCGAGGATCAATACGTGGCAATCACCGATCAGGTTGCGGGCGATCTCGACCATCTGTTGGTGGCCGATGCCAAGGCTGCCGACCAGGGTGTCGGGGTCGATAGCGTCCAGGCCAACCTGGGCCATGGCTTCAATCGCGGCCTTGCGCAGTTGCTTGCGGCTGATCCAGCCACCGTGGCTTGGCAAGTTATCAAGGAAAAGGTTTTCGGCGACCGTCAGGGTCGGCAGCAGGTTGAGCTCCTGCATGACCATGCGGATGCCCTGCTCTTCAGCTTGGGTACGGCTGCCCGGCGTGTAGGCCTGGCCATTGAACTGCATCTGGCCGTCGGTCGGCGTGACGAGCCCGCCGATGATTTTCGACAGGGTGCTTTTCCCCGCGCCATTCTCACCGGTAAGCGCCAACACTTCCCCACGATTGAGCGTCAGGGTGATGTCGGACAGAACCGGTTGGGCATAGGTCTTGCCGATACCGCTGACCGATAGGACAGCGTTCGGTGCGGAAGATGACATAGGAACGTCTCCAGGCGTCCGCTCGAGTGAGCGGACGCTGTTTGGTGCTGCCGGGAATTACTTCTTGAGGACGAGTTCGACCGGGGTTTCGATTACGCCGTCTTTGGCATCGACTTTTTCACCCTTGACCAGCTTGAGCGCGTTCTGGATACCGAACACCGCTTGCTGGGCAGCCGCCTGGTCGGCGGTCGCCAATACGCGGCCGTCCTGCAGCATGGGTTTAATGGCTTCGATGTTGTCGTAGCCCACGACCAGAACCTTACCGGCCTTGCCTGCCGCACGTACGGCAGAGACAGCGCCCAGGGCCATGTTGTCGTTGCCGGCCAACAATGCCTTGAGGTCCGGGTATTCGCTCAGCATGGCGGAAGCGACTTTCTGACCCTGGTCGATTTCCCAGTTACCCGACTGGGTGGAGACGATCTTCATGCCGGCAGCGTCCATCGCATCTTTGTAGCCTGCGGTACGCTGTTGGGCGTTGGTGGTGGTCGGCACACCTTCAATGATGCCGACCTTGTCACCCGCAGCCAGTTGCTTGGCCAGATAGTCGCCCACCAGCTTGGACCCTTTGCGGTTGTCCGGGCCTACAAACGGGATATCGAGGTTTTTGCTTTTCAGCACTTCCGGATCAAGGCGGTTGTCGATGTTGACGACCTTGATGCCTGCATCGGAGGCTTTCTTCAGCACAGTGACCAACGCCTTGGAGTCCGCAGGCGCGATCACGATGGCGTTTACTTTGGCGAGGATCATCTGGTTGACGATATCGATCTGGGCACTGGTATCGGTTTCGTTCTTGATCCCGTTGGTGATCATGTCGAAATCGGCGGCGTGTTCTTTCTGGTAGGACTTGGCGCCGTCCTGCATGGTGACGAAGAATTCGTTGGCGAGGGATTTCATGACCAGGCCGACCTTGGGTTTGGCGGCGGTCTCGGCAGCAAATGCAGAGGAAAGAGGCAGGGCAGCGGATGCGGCAGCAAGCACAGCGACAGCAAGAAGACGTCCAGCGAATGGCAGCTTCATGGGTTCACTCCGATCTTATGATTATTGTGAGCAACGCTTGCACCGAAGAACGCTTCGGCAGCCATCCCACCCGGGCGACTGATACGAGCTTTCACGGCACTCAGGGAGAACCCCGTGAAACATCTCGCAAACGTTTGCGTTAGGTCAAACTATGAGAAGCTTGTCGGGATTTGTCAACGGAAGAAAACAGCCTTTTGATGAATCCGCTCTACGCCCTGCCCTCTCGACCATTGAGTGTTCTGCTTAAACCTCAGCAGCGCCTGATCGTTCTCTAAAACGACAGGCTGCGGTGTGCCTGCCCCGTATTACTCCGTCTTTTTCCCGTCATCCTTTTCGGACAACCGAACAGCAACCCGGCGCTTTGTTCGGAAAGCCGGACGCGAAACGAAAACCCTCGCCTGAAAATCAAATAAAAATAGATATAAATCAATAAGTTAAATTCTAATGAATAACAAAATACCGCTGGTACAAATCCTGCTCTTACTCAGCACCTCGCGGCGTTCAGAACCGCCCGGGTGTTTCTAGATGAACCTGCATCAGCACTCATCAAAAACTAGAGAGAAGAATAATGAAATCTGCTTTGAAAACCTTCGTTCCGGGCGCGTTAGCCCTCCTGCTGCTGTTCCCTGTTGCCGCTCAGGCAAAAGAAGCTGAAACCCAGCAAAAACTGTCCAACGTGGTGATTCTCGCCACCGGCGGCACCATCGCCGGCGCTGGCGCCAGCGCGGCCAACAGTGCGACTTACCAGGCCGCCAAAGTTGGCATCGAACAATTGATCGCCGGCGTTCCTGAGCTTAGTCAGATCGCCAATGTTCGCGGTGAGCAAGTGTTGCAAATTGCCTCCGAAAGCATCACCAACGAAAACCTCCTGCAACTGGGTCGCCGCGTCGCCGAGCTGGCCGACAGCAAGGACGTCGATGGCATCGTGATCACCCACGGCACCGACACCCTGGAAGAGACCGCCTACTTCCTCAACCTGGTGGAAAAGACCGACAAGCCAATTGTCGTGGTCGGTTCGATGCGCCCGGGTACCGCCATGTCCGCTGACGGCATGCTCAACCTGTACAACGCCGTAGCCGTCGCCGGCAGCAAAGACGCCCGCGGCAAAGGCGTACTGGTGACCATGAACGACGAGATCCAGTCGGGTCGCGACGTCAGCAAGATGATCAACATCAAGACTGAAGCGTTCAAGAGCGCGTGGGGCCCGCTGGGCATGGTGGTTGAAGGCAAATCCTATTGGTTCCGCCTGCCGGCCAAGCGCCACACCATGAACTCGGAATTCGACATCAAGACCATCAAAAGTCTGCCGGATGTCGAAATCGCCTACTCCTACGGCAACGTAAGCGACACTGCCTACAAGGCCCTGGCCCAGGCCGGCGCCAAAGCCATCATCCACGCCGGTACCGGCAATGGTTCGGTGTCTTCCAAGGTAGTACCGGCCCTGCAAGAGCTGCGCAAGCAAGGCGTGCAGATCATTCGCTCTTCCCACGTAAATGCCGGCGGTTTCGTTCTGCGTAACGCCGAACAGCCTGACGACAAATACGACTGGGTCGTTGCCCATGATCTGAACCCGCAGAAAGCCCGCATCCTGGCCATGGTCGCCCTGACCAAGACTCAGGACAGCAAGGAACTGCAACGGATGTTCTGGGAATATTGATCGATCCCAGGCCTGGCCGGTAACGGTTGGGCCATCCCGCTCGTGGCGCACCGCGAGCGGGTGCAATCCCCCCCGCTTTACCCCCGCGCAAAAAACCCTTGAAAAACAAAGCCCTCCTACACCAAATCGGCAAAACCATTGTCAGAAGAAATTCTTGGATTTTAAGCAGTTGCGAAATTGCCCACAGTTAAATACTGTATGCACGTACAGCCTAATAAGGAATACTCCGTGGCAAAGCCCTCTTCCGCAGCACCAGCAGCGCCTGACGCCTATCAACGCCTTGCCGTTCGTGTGCAAAAAATCATCAATTCCACCAACGCCCAAAAGAACAAAGCGGCGCTGATCTTCCGTTTGCCGGAGGAACCGGAAGACGAGTGGGCACGACTACTGGAGGAGATCGCAGAAAACGACAACGTAACCCTCGCTTATCGCGATGACGGTGGCGTGCAGATTTTCTGGGTTGTACCGAAGGAAGATTGAGTCAATGAGTGTCCGTTTTATCAGCCTGTTGTTTGTATTTTTTGCTGTCACCGCTCAAGCCCAAGCCCCCAAGACGTTCAGCGAAGCCAAGAAAATCGCCTGGAAACTGTATGAACCGCAATCCACGGAGTTCTATTGCGGCTGCAAATACAACGGTAACCGGGTTGACCTGAAAGCCTGCGGCTATGTCCCGCGCAAGAACGCCAACCGGGCGGCGCGTATTGAATGGGAGCACATTGTTCCGGCCTGGCAGATCGGCCATCAGCGCCAGTGCTGGCAGGACGGCGGACGCAAGAACTGCACCCGCAAGGATGCGGTGTACAAACGCGCTGAAGCCGACCTGCACAACTTGGTGCCGAGTATCGGCGAGGTCAATGGCGACCGAAATAATTTCAGTTTTGGCTGGCTGCCGGTACAACGCGGGCAATATGGCTCGTGCCTCACCCAGGTGGACTTCAAGGCCAAGAAGGTCATGCCCCGCCCGTCCATTCGCGGCATGATCGCCCGTACGTACTTTTATATGAGCAAACAATATGGCCTGCGCCTGTCGAAGCAGGACCGTCAGCTCTACGAAGCCTGGAACAAGACCTACCCGGTACAATCCTGGGAGCGCCAGCGCAATCAAACCGTGGCGTGCGTGATGGGGCGCGGCAATGAATTTGTCGGCCCGGTGAACTTGAAAGCCTGCGGCTGAACGTAAAAAGCGGGAGCGCCATGGGCTCCCGCTTGTCGGTCCTTTACTGCGCAACCTTGTGTTCGATGACCTCGGACACGGTGTCATTTTTCTTCGCAGTGGCCAGTTTCTCGGTCAACTGCACCTGCTTGGCCTCGGCCTCGGCCTTGGTGCTGAAAGGCCCCAGCAGTACCTGGTCCTTACCGTCTTCCTTCGTCAGATAGAAACTGAAACCGTGTTCCAGCAACCACGCGGTCAGGTCAGTTATCGCTTGCAGCTTGTGATCCGGCGGCCCCACCCATACATCCCACTCTTGAGAGGCGATCGCACCGACCGCTGGTTGGGCCTGGGCGGGCGCCTCGGCAACGGCGGGCCTGGCCTTGGGCGCATCGACACTTTTACCTTCACCGCAACCGGCCAATGCCAACACCGCAATTGCCATCGCTACTTTACGCACTACCCTGCTCCTTAGAGGATCAAAGAGGCGACTTTATCATTCACTGTCTATTCTGGCCGTCATAAACGTTGGCTTAAACAATGCGAATCATGTATCGCAGACCTGTATGATGGCGCCATGGGAATTAATGCCGCCTCTATGCGTCCTAAAAGAGGCAGCCACAGGGAAGCGCTTCGCAGTAAGCTACACACATCCGACATCTGCCCTGTCTGAAACATGTGTCCTTCAAAGCAATCAAGGAGAAGTCCATGCTGATACTCACCCGCAAAGTCGGTGAAAGCATAAACATCGGTGATGACATTACTATCACCATCCTGGGCGTTAGCGGCCAGCAAGTAAGAATCGGCATCAATGCTCCAAAGGACGTTGCCGTGCATCGCGAGGAGATCTACCAACGTATCCAGGCGGGCCTGACGGCTCCGGATAAAAACCAGACACCTTGAAGCGCATCCAGTAGCCAGCCTTTTCGTTCACTGTAACGGCTGGCGAAAACCTCCTTTAGCCTGCTCGCGGCTTCCCGCGTCCAGCGCGTCCTATTCCCTATTCCAACGCCAGGCCAGCGTCACCCCAAGCTGACGCCGCGTGCCATACCACTCGCCGCAATCATCATCAGCACAACCAGCAACGCTTGCAGGTGGCTGATGCGCGCAAAAAGACCTGCCTGGT
This sequence comes from Pseudomonas sp. LBUM1641, assembly GCF_059716235.1. NCBI lineage: Bacteria > Pseudomonadati > Pseudomonadota > Gammaproteobacteria > Pseudomonadales > Pseudomonadaceae > Pseudomonas > Pseudomonas sp. LBUM1641. The sequence continues at coordinate 2,352,217 of NZ_CP166815.1, read as the reverse complement.
GAAAATCGAGGTGCGTACCGCGCGCCAAGGCGATGCGCCATTTGATAAAGCGGATCATCGGCGTGAGCTCAAGTAACAAAATTAATACCAGCAGCGTCATCTTCACGTGAAACAACGGCTGGTGCAGGTAATAATCACCACCTTTTTCATAGCCGCCAAAGGCTCGCAGGCCACCGGTTACCAACAACACCAGGGCGCTAACTCCCCAGATGTTGTCCGTGATCAATACGCGGCGCACGGTGGATGGTTCACTCTCCACCAGGCAGCGCAACGCCTTGCCCCGGGCGAGCACGGCCGACAACGCCATAGCGAATGCCAGTAAATGGACGGCTGCAAGTAACCACTGAACGAACATAAGGCGTACTCCCTTTGCGTGACGGACGGCAGGAACACTTCACAGTAATAGCCGCTGGCTGTCCTCTACGCATGAAACAGCTTGCATACAAATGGAACTTGTTGAGTATTCCAGAGCCGAAACTCGTGACAAATCCCCTACAGTCTGCAGCGCGCCGAGGAGCACGTTGATGAGGCGTCCTGTTAAACAGCCTTACCTATCCAAGTCCTGGGTAATCGCCGGGCTGATCGCCGTGGTTTTTTTCGGGTTGGAGTATGCCGTGCGATACGAAATGGAAGGCATCTCCGAGAATGCTTACACCTGGCTGGACCTGACGCTGTTTCTGGGCGCGTACTTGTTTGTCTTCTGTCTCCAGCCCATTCAGGCAGCCATTCATCGAAAACTGTGTCGGCGAACCCATCGCAGTGATCGCCGGAAAGCCTCGTCCTGACCGTCTGTAGAGCCGTCCGTTTATGAAGAAGGCCGATCCGGTTACCGGATCGGCCTTTTTTACGTCAGGCGCTGCAGGTGCAACATCCCGGCTTCGTCCCGCAAAACCTGCAAATGCTCGTACCCGGCAATCGAGGGGTGTTCCGTGACCATAGGCGTAAGGTGCGTCGAGGTCACCACCATCACATCGGCCCCTGCTGCCTCGCCGGCACGAATCCCGACGCTGGCATCTTCAAACACCAGGCAGTCCTGCACCGGCACCCCCAGGCGTTGCGCACCGAGCACATAACAGGCCGGATCCGGCTTGCCACTGGCGACATCCTCCGCGGTGACCAACACCGCCGGCGGGTTAATTCCAGCCGCCTGCATGCGGCGCAGAGCCAGTGCCTTGGGTGCGGACGTGACCAGCGCCCATTGATCGCCGGGCAGCGCGTTGAGAAATTCCACCGCGCCGGCAATCGCCACCACCCCTTCTACATCCTCGAGTTCAGCCTCGGTGATCCACTGCGCCTGCGCCTGCGCGTCAACCCCGGGCAATGCCTGGCGGGTGATGGTATCGATGGCCCGGGCGCCATGAATGGTCTTCAGAAAGGCCGCGACATCCAGCCCGTGGCGTTCAGCCCAGGTCGCCCATACCCGTTCGGCAGCGGCAATGGAGTTCAGGAGCGTGCCATCCATATCGAACAAGAAGGCGCGGTAACGGTTGGCGAATACAGCTGAATCACGGGTGGACACTGCTCGGCTTCCTCATGTTTTCGTCACCCGGACTTGGGTGCTGACGAACCGCTTGCCCGATGCAATCTACGGATCGCCCCAAACGCTGTAAACCTTCCCGTGGTTTGTATCGGACTGTATGGAAAGCCTGCCTGGATACGCGAACCCGCATTTCGCCACGCCCGGGCACACATGGCGGATACACCCCGGGGATTAACTACGACCACCAGCTAATCCGGCTGGCTCACTCGTAGGAGACTCATCATGTTCAAACTCTCGAAAGCTTCGTCCCTGGTATTCGGCCTGGCTGTCGTCGCGGGCCTCGGGCTGTCATCCATGGCGTCGGCCAACACCCACGCCGCCGCGGTCAAGGACCAGCCATCCCACCTGCTCGCCGAGGGCGGCGCCGACCGCCTGCACGAACGCGGCCTGGCGGAAGGTGGCGCTGAACGCCTGCAGGCAGCCCGTACTGTCTGATGAATCTTCGCCCAACAAGGGCAGCTCCAGGCTGCCCATTGCATTACAAACTTGTCATCAAGCTGTCAGTGTTGCCAGCACCCTCACTTCATACAGTGAAGTCGTCAGTCACCCACAGCGGGTGACCCAACTTCCCACTGATAAAGAAGCGAGCCCGCCCGATGAAACCTGTAAGCAAACTCTGCCTGATCGCCGCCAGCCTGTTGATGCTGGGCACCGGTACCGCCATGGCCGGCCCGATTGCACCGGTGAAAGCCAACAACGTGGTACTGGTGCACGGCTCCTGGGCTGACGGTTCCAGTTGGTCCGAAGTGATCACCCGCCTGCAGGCCGCCGGCTTGCATGTAACCGCCGTGCAAAACCCGCTGACCTCGGTGGCGGATGACGTCGCTGCCACCAATCGCGTACTCGATCAACAAGACGGTCCTACCGTGCTGGTCGGCCATTCCTACGCCGGCACCGTGGTCAGCGACGCCGGGGTCAACCCCAAGGTCAGCTCCCTGGTGTACGTAGCCGCCCGCGCTCCGGACGCAAACGAAGACTTCGTCGCCCTGTCCGCCGAGTACCCGAGCACACCCGTACGTGCCGGTGTGGTGGAGCACGACGGCTACCTGACCCTGAACCAGGACGCCTTCCTCAAGTACTTCGCCGCCGACGTGCCCCACGCCAAGGCCATGGAGCTGTACGCCGTACAACAACCGATCGCCAAGACCCTGTTCAGCGGTCGCACCGTCAACGCCGCCTGGCACACCAAGCCGTCCTGGTATGCGGTGTCCAGCAACGACCAGACCATCAACCCGGACCTGGAACGCTTCCTCGCGAAACGCATGAACGCCACCACCATCGAGGTGCCGTCGAGCCACTTGTCGCTGGTTTCCCACGCCAAGGAAATCACCGACCTGATCCTCGAAGCTTCCGGTCGCCAGCCTTAAGCCCTTCATTACAACCTTGTCATCATCCTGTTGGTTGGCTGTTTGTGTCGCCTGGTTACTGTGAACTCACTGCCCGATACCGGCAGCCAACCCTTAAAGAGAGATACCGCCATGAAACTGTTTATCCTCGGCTTTGCTGCCCTCCTCGCCACCGGCTCGGCTTTTGCCGGTACCACTGCCGCTACCTCGGTGATCCATGACACGCCCGGCTTCTTCATGCACATGGACGTGGCCAAAGTGCTGTCGAGCACCGACACCTACGGCCAGTGCGGCATCGTCCCCGCCCGCCTCGACTACCTCGACAGCCAGGGCCGCGAACACGTGCTGGACTATCAGGTACAGGGCATCGGCTGCCCCAATGACAATTGATCGGGCTACACTTGCGCCACGAACGACCGGCACATCACCAGGGCAACTCCCATGAATATCCTCGTAGTCGAAGACGAGCCCAAGGCGGGCAACTACCTGCTTAACGGTCTGCAGGAACTGGGCTACTCCGTGAGCCTCGCCCGCGACGGTGTGGACGGTTTGCACCAGGCCCTGGAAACCCCGTTCGACGTGATCGTGCTGGACGTGATGATGCCGAAAATGGACGGTTGGGAAGTGTTGCGCCGCCTGCGCAAGGAGGCCGACACCCCGGTGCTGTTCCTCACCGCCCGGGACGACATTGCCGACCGCATCAAAGGCCTGGAACTGGGCGCCGACGATTACCTGATCAAGCCGTTTTCCTTTGCCGAGTTGGTGGCGCGCCTGCGCACCCTGACCCGGCGCGGACCAAGTCGTGAAGAAGAACAACTACAGATCGCCGACCTGCAGATCGACGTGCTCAAGCGCCGCGTCACCCGCGGCGGCGTGCGCATCACCCTGACCAACAAGGAGTTCGCCTTGTTGCACTTATTTGCCACCCACCAGGACCAGGTGCTGTCGCGCTCGCTGATCGCCTCGCGGGTGTGGGACATGAATTTCGACAGCGACACCAATGTGGTCGACGTGGCCGTGCGCCGCCTGCGCCTGAAAATCGACGACCCGTTCCAGCTCAAGCTGATCCACAGCGTGCGCGGCATCGGCTACCGCTTCGATACGCAGCCATGAGCAAGCCTCGGCATTACTCCCTGACACTGCGCCTGGCGCTGATCTTTGCCTTGCTGGCGTTCGCCCTGCTGGCGACCCTCGGTGTGGCGCTGTACCGCGAGCTTGAGCGCGAACTGATCCGCCGCGATGACGCCGCGTTGATTTATCGCGTCGACCAACTGCGCAATCTGCTGAACGACAGCAACACCCTGGACCTGATCAAGACCAAGCCAGAGCTGTTCCAGAACATGCTGGGCAACCGTGAATCGGTGCTGAGCATCGCCGCGCCGGGGCAGAAGCCGTTGCTGGAGGTGAACCCCGGCAACATCAATATGCCCGCCGTGACACCGGTACCCAGGAACCATGCCTTGGACTTCGCCGATGTGCAGCATTTGCCTGGCGTCAACGGAGTGCCCTTCTCCATGCTGGCCGCCACCATCGATTCCGGCGACCTGGGCAGCCTGCAAGTCACCACCGGGCGCCTGATGACCGAGCGCACCGCCGTGCTCGCCAGCTACCGGCTGAGTGTCTATGTGCTCGCCAGCATCGCCGCGCTGGTACTGGCGGTGGTCGGCTACCTGATGGTGCATCGCGGCCTGCTGCCCTTGCGGCGCCTGGCGGTGCATGCCAAGGGCATCGGCGTCGGCAACCTCGCCGCGCGCCTCGACAGCCAGGGCGCACCCAAAGAACTGCTGCCGATGATTGATTCGTTCAACACCATGCTCGAACGCCTGGCCAAGGGCTTTGTGCAATTGGGTCAGGTGTCTACCGACATGGCCCACGAACTGCGCACGCCCATCAATAACTTGCTGGGGGAAACCCAGGTGGCGTTGCAACAACACCGCAGCGTCGAGGCCTATCAGCAACTGCTGGCCTCCAATGTCGAAGAGCTTGAACGCCTGGCGCGCATGCTCGACAACATGCTGTTCCTGGCCCGCACCGACCCCGCCAGCGCCTTGCGCCAACGCCAGGAACTGAATGCCGCCGATGAAGTGGAGCGCATGGCCGACTACTTCGAAGGGCCGGCGGGCGATGTCGACATCAGCATCCTCGCCCAGGGCACCGGTGTGATCTGGGCCGAACCGATGCTGTTGCGCCGTGCCCTGGCCAACCTGTGCGCCAACGCCATCAAATATGGAGCGCCAAGTTCTGAACTGCTGATCCAGGCCACACCCAGCGCCGAAGGCATTAGCCTGACGGTGACCAACCATGGGGCGACCATCCCGGCGGAGCACTTGCCAAGGTTGTTCGAGCGGTTTTATCGGGTGGATGAATCCCGGGAGCGATCGGCGCATTCCAACGGGTTGGGGCTGTCCATCGTCGCGACCATCATGCAGTTGCACAACGGGCGCTACAGCGTCAGCAGCGAGGACGGTGTGACGTGCTTCGCGTTGTTTTTCCCGGGACGCGAAGCGGAAAACCTCAGCTGACTTGCCCACCCGCTTCAGTGATATCCACCTGGGTATTCCAGGCGGTCAGCAGCGCAATCCGCAAGCCCTCAACCTGCATCGGCAACGCCATCGAGGCCGGCTCGGGTATACGGCCCACCACCTGCCCCGGCAACCACGGCACATGGATGAAACCGCTGCGTACCGCTGACCCGGCGAGCGCGTGCTGCAAGAGATAGAACACCTGATTGCACACGAAAGTGCCGGCGGTTTGCGACACGCTGGCCCCAATGCCGGCTTCGCGCACGGCCCTCACCATGGCCTTGCTCGGCAAGGTACCGAAGTAGGCCGCAGGGCCGCCGGGCACCACCTCTGTGTCGATAGGTTGCTGACCCAGGTTGTCCGGAATCCGCGCGTCGTTGAGATTGATCGCGACCCGCTCGATGGAAATATCACTGCGCCCGGGGCCCAGCCCGACAGCAATGACCATCTGCGGGCGATGTTCGGCCAACAGCTGAGCCAGACGCTCGCCCGCCGTGGCAAAGGCGCAGGGTAACTGCCGCGCGACAATCCGCACATCAGCGCCCAACTGCACACCCTCCAACAGGCGTACCGCCTCCCAGGATGGGTTGATAAGGTCTTGGTCAAACGGTTCGAAACCCGTCAGCAATACAGTGCGCATTACAGCCTCACATCAGCAGGTAGAGCAGGACAATATTCACCACCAGCATCATCAACGCCGTCGGCATCTGTGCCTTGATGACCGCGTTTTTATCCGGCAGCTCCAACAACGCCGCCGGGACAATATTGAAGTTGGCCGCCATCGGTGTCATCAGCGTACCGCAGTAACCGGAGAACATGCCGATGGCAGCCATCACCGCCGGGTTGCCGCCGTAGATGCCCACCAGCACCGGCACACCCACGCCGCCGGTCATCACCGGGAAGGCCGCAAAGCCATTGCCCATGATCACGGTAAACAGTGCCATGCCCAGCACATACACCATCACCGCTACCAGCTTGTAATCCAGGTTGATGTAGGTGGTGGTGATGTGCGCAACCGCCGTGCCCACGCCCGCTTCGTTGAACAACAGCCCGAGCATCGCCAGCATCTGCGGCAGCACCATCGCCCAGCCCAGTGCTTCGGTGAGGCGTCGGGATTCGCGAAGGGCTTGCACCGGGGTGTCCCGCGTCAGCCAGCAGGCCAGCGCCAGTGCAATCAGACAGCCGATGCCCAGGGACACGAAGGTGGTGTTCTTCGGGTCCAGCAGCGGCACGCCGCCGATCTCGGTGTGTTTGAGTAATACCGAGCCGATCACCGTGGTCAACGGAATGGCCAATGCAGGGATAAACAATTTATGCCCCAGGCGACCAGCGCTGGCCCGTGCGGCCTTGTCATGCAACTGGGCATGCGCGCCGCGGCCTACGCCGCCCAGGCCCGCGATGACTGCCATCACCACCACGCCCACGCCGACCACCACCGAGGGCAAACGCTCCCCCACCAGGAACGGAATGGCAAACAGCAGCCAGAACAACGAACTCGACCAGCGCTTGGGGTGGGTGCGATCCATCAGGATCATCCCGGAGGTGATCACCAACAGAATGCCGGCCAGCCAGTACAGGTATTCAATGGAAATGATCATTGCGCCGCCTCCGCTTGCTTGGCCGGTGACAGCTCTCGGGTCAGCATTCGGTCAAAGCGGTGCAAGCGGATGGCGTGAATGATGAAGGCGCAGATCGCCGTCGGGATGCCCCAGACCGCAATGTGCAGAGGCTCGACATCAATCCCCGAACCCAGCAGGAAGGTGTGCATCAGCGCAATCGCACCAAAGGCGACGAAGATATCCTCGCCAAAAAACAGCCCGACGTTGTCGGTCGCGGCACACATGGCCAGGACCTTGTGGCGAAGCTTGTCGGGAAGTTTGCCATAGCGTTTTTCCGCCGCGCCTTCCGCCATCGGCGCCAGCAACGGGCGCACCATTTGCGGGTGCCCGCCCAGGCTCGTCAGGCCCATGGCCGCAGTGGATTCACGCACAAACAGGTAGATGATCAGCAAGCGCCCGACCGTGGCCCGCTCAAAACGCGCGATCCAGTTTTGCGCATGCAGGCGCAAGCCGTGGCGCTCCAGCAAGCCGATGACGGCCAGGGGCAACAACAGGATCAATTGCAAGGCGCGGGTCTGGAGGAAGCCGTCGCCCATGGTGGCGAGGATCTTTTCCAGCGGGAAGTGGGCGGCAAACCCGGTGGCAATCGCTGCCGCCGTGACGACCAACAGCGGATTGAAGCGCAACACAAAGCCGACCACGATGACGAGTACGCCAATCAGCGGCCATAGGTTCACAACAGTTTGCATGGTGGTGAGGTCCTTAAGTGCGCGCTGCGGCGCCAGTAAAGCAGGTAGTGAACAAAGGGTTCACTGCAAGAAAACGGCGTGCAGCCCGGCTCGATTTTTTATTGTTGACCTGGAAGGTCGAGCGTCAGTGGCCGCATCTTTGCTGCTTGGGGAGGGAGGTGTCCAACAAGAAAAATTGTTGCTGCAATCCAATAAAGTTTGTGGGTGTTTGAAGCGTTAGAGGGCATTTGGCAGTCATCGCTTGCCAGACGGCGGGAGGTTCAAGCATCGTTCCCGCTAAATCAACACAAGGACGTAAAAATGAGCATCTACATTCCACTATGGCTGGCACTCACCGTTGTGACTGCCTACCTGGCCAGTCAGCGCGGCAGGTCAGGGCCAAGATGGTTTGCGATTGGGCTGTTCGTGCCGGTGGTCCCCCTGATCGCCCTCCTGCTGATGCCGCGCGTTCCCAAGACCGGTGTGGACGCCCTGGTACACGAGGACCTGCGCCCGTGCCCCGCGTGTGAAAGCCCGATCAAAGCAACCGCCGCGCAATGCAAACTCTGTGGCGCCGCGGTGGAACCTATCGCCCTGAAATATCGCAGCGGCTGGGTGGTGCGCCTTACCGCAGATAACGACAACGCGTTTGGCGAACTGGTTGCGCAACTGCGAGCGCTCGATGTGCCCACCGTGCTCGATGAGCCGCCTCACGCCTTTGTCGGCCCGTTTGAAGAGAAGGCCCAGGCGCAGAACGTGCTCAGGTACTTGAAGTCCGACCAGGGGCTGGACGGCTTGGTCACGTGGCGGTCGGTGACCCGCTAGCCCTCAGCCCAGGTGCTTCTGGAAAAAGTGACGCGTGTGCCCTGCCGGGTAGTCGGCAATATGCCCGAACTCGCTGAAGCCCAGCTTCCGATAGAACCCGGGCGCCTGGAAGCTGAAGGTGTCCAGCCAGATCCCCGCACAGCCCTTCTCTCGTGCCAGCTCCTCAGCCGCGTGCATCAGCCGCGAGCCCATGCCTTGGGTGCGCAGCGATTCCGGCACGCTCAACAGCTCAACGAACATCCAGCCATAGGAGATTTTCCCGTAGAGGCCGCCTACCACTTCCTGGCTGGCGGGATCACGCAGTAACAGCCCGAAGGTTTCGAACGGGTTCTCGCCGCATTGGCTGATGTTGTATGCCCTCAGCGGCTGAAGGATGGCCTGGCGCTCTTGCTCCGTAACGTCAAAAGACAACTCTATCGCTGATGCCATCTCAATCTTCCTGATGTGAATGCCCAATTCTGCGGACACTACCAGCGATAGCCACCTGTCGCATACAGGACAGTCTTTGCGCCCTCAGCTACACACAGGTCGCAACCGCCCGTGGGCATGCACTTCACCGCCAGTACTCTTGGAGCACCACCCGGGAGATTTCCAATGACTCTACGCGCTTGCTTGGCCGCTCTATTGGTACTGACCGCCTCCACCGCCTTTGGCGCCCCCCGCTACGATCACCTGTATGCATTCGGTGACAGCTACTCCGACAACGGTGCGGGTGAGCACTTCACCAAAACCCTGGCCGCGCAGAAGGTCAAGGATGCCCAGGAACTGCCCGGTTCGCTGTATTGGAAAGGCCGCTGGAGCAATGGCCCGACCGCCGTCGAGAACCTGGCACAAGCCCTGAAAACACCCTTGACCGACTACGCCGTGGGCGGCGCCAAGAGTGGCAACGGCAACTACTACGCCTGGATGGAGCCCGCCCGAGACACCGGTGTTGCCGGGCAAATCGCTGACTATCTGAAGTCCGCCAAGGCACACAAAGCCGACCCGAAGGCGCTGTATTTCATTTTCATCTCGGCCAACGACTTTTTTGAATGGGCCGACTTCTCGCACCCAGAGTCGGTTTCAGTGCTCAGCCAGAACAGCGTGGCAAATATTCAGAAAGCCACCGAGACACTGATTACAGCAGGCGCAAAACACGTGATGGTAGTGGGCACCACGGATTTGAGTCACGTGCCAGCCGTGGTGCAGGGCAATCAAGTCGAGAACGCGAAAAACCACCAGCAGGTACTGGAACAAAAACTGCCGGTGGTGCTGAGCACTTTGGCTAAAGCGCATCAGGTCAGCATCAGCTACTTCGACCACGTGGCGTTCAGCGACAAGCTGCGCGCGGCTCCCCAGGTGGCGGGGTTGAAAGACCTGGATACGCCCTGCCAATACACCTATCCGGACGTGAAACCGGTGTGTGAAAACCCGGATGCGCATTACTACTGGGATGAATGGCACCCGACGCGCAAGGTTCATGCGCTGGCGGCGCAGGCGATGTTTGAAACGTTGAAGGCCGGCCAGTGATTACCAAGGTGACGCAGCCCTACTGAGTCAAGGCGAACACCCACCCACGACCGCTTCTCTTCTGAACGAATCAGGCGAGCGCCCGGTAGTTTTGTCGGTGATATCCGCCACACAGCCACTCACGGGCACGGACTGGATGACTTGATAAGTCGCGCCAACGGCAGGGATAAAACTGACCAGGTTTGCGCAACTGCGAAGAGCGTTGGTGCCCTCCTTGTTGGCACCACCGCTGCTCATGACATTCACGTAGATCCGTCGATCGGGGATCAGTAAAAACCGCTCGCTGACCTCGCCTTTGCGAGTGCCGAGCACGCCGGTTTCTGCCGTATCGTTGCAGCCCGGATCGTAGTAGGCCCAATACATTTGGACGCCACCGTTCAACAGGGTGTTAGGTCCCTGGATGGCTTCGAGCGTTGCGTGGGGCGCAGTGGCGGCAGGTTGTTGATAGAAACCTACACAACCGGCACTCAAGCTGCAGCACAGCGCCAACAAGATCTTTTTCAAAGACAAACCTCCCTGTAAAACAGCCCGGCCGGCGTTGGCCTTGGGCGATTGTACCCAGACAATATCAATTAGACATCACCGCACACTGGTCACCTGCCGATACTGGCGCGGCGTAAACCCGGTCAACGCCTTGAACTGCCGGGTAAACGCACTGTGGTCGGTATACCCACACTGCAACGCGACCTCAGTGATCGGCAGCTGGGTATGCAGCAGTCGGTGTGCATGCTCAAGGCGCACCTTCTGGATCATCTGGCGCGGCGTGAGGTGGAACACGCGCTTGCAGTAGCGCTCCAGTTGCGCCACTGAAATCCCGGCAATCCGCGTCAATTCACCCAGGGTGACACGCCGATTGAAATGCGCCCGGATGTGCTCGTCCACCGCCGCCAGCCGTTGATAGGCCGGGTGGGTTTCGCTGGCGGTTTGCAGGTCGACCGAGATGCCCGCCAGGCCGATGATCGCACCGTCACGGCTGTACAGCGGCCATTTGTGCGTCAGGCACCAACCCGGCTCGCGGGTGCCGTAGAGGTGCAATTCCAGCTGGTCCTCCAGGACAAATCCCTGCTCCAGCACCCGTCGATCCTGTTCGGTATAGCCGGGCCCCAACTGCGCGGGAAAGACCTCGGCGCTGGTTTTCCCCAGCAGCGGTTGCAAGTGCTTCAACCCGCACCGTTGCACCAAGGTGCGGTTGGCCAATACGTAGCGCGCCTGCACGTCCTTGATAAAAATCGCGGCATTCGGAATCACGTCCAGCATCGGCAACAACAGCCCCACGCCGGCCAGTAATTCTTCGATGGTGTGCGGGCGATTGGTGTCGCTCCCTTGGCAAAGGGTCGCGAACGCGCTCTGCATCATGACGCTTTCTCCTGCATTCAGCGGCCAGGCCAGGCGCCCGGCGGGCGGTGCCTGGCGAGCAGATTGCCGCATGGGCGCCGGCATGTCGAGCGCTCGAAACTGTGCTGATTTCGTCATGTCAGCCTGCGCAAAACATCAATCGCCTCGCCGTTGATGGGTTCACTGTATGGCCACTGCATGCCTATCCAATAACCCACAAGAAGGCGCCGCCATGTCAGCCCAAGGCAAGTTCAAGAAACAGCTTTCATTGATCGACCTCACCTTTATCGGACTGGGAGCGATCTTCGGTTCGGGCTGGCTGTTCGCCGCCAGTCACGTCTCTGCCATCGCCGGGCCGGCGGGGATCTTTTCCTGGTTGCTGGGCGGGTTCGCCGTGTTGCTGCTGGGCATTGTGTACTGCGAACTGGGGGCGGCATTGCCCCGCGCCGGCGGCGTGGTGCGCTATCCGGTCTACTCCCACGGCCCGCTGCTGGGCTACCTGATGGGCTTTATCACGCTGATCGCGTTTTCGAGCCTGGTGGCGATTGAAGTGGTCGCCTCGCGCCAATACGCCGCGGCCTGGTTTCCCGAGTTGACGCAGGCGGGTTCCAGCAACCCCACCGTCCTCGGCTGGTTCGTGCAGTTTGCGCTGCTCTCGCTGTTTTTCGCCCTCAACTACCGCAGCGTGAAGACCTTCGCCATGGCCAATAACCTGGTCAGCGTGTTCAAGTTCATCGTGCCGTTGTTGGTGATCGGCGTGCTGTTCACCTTCTTCAAACCGGAAAATTTCCACGCCCAGGGCTTCGCGCCGTTCGGCCTGTCGGGCATTGAAATGGCCGTGTCCGCCGGCGGGGTGATTTTCGCGTACCTGGGCCTGACGCCGATCATCTCGGTGGCCAGCGAAGTGAAAAACCCGCAACGCACCATTCCGATTGCGCTGATCCTGTCGGTGCTGCTCTCTACCGCAATCTACGTGTTGTTGCAGACCGCATTCCTCGGCGGCATTCCCACCGAAATGCTCGCGAACGGCTGGGCCGGCGTCGCCAAGGAACTGGCCCTGCCGTACCGCGATATCGCCCTCGCCCTGGGTGTGGGCTGGCTGGCTTACCTGGTGGTGGCCGACGCGGTGATCTCCCCCAGCGGTTGCGGCAACATCTACATGAACGCCACGCCGCGGGTGATCTACGGCTGGGCGCAAACCGGGACCTTCTTCAAGATCTTCACGCGCATCGACGAAAAGTCCGGCATCCCGCGCCCGGCGCTGTGGCTGACCTTTGGCTTGTCGGTGTTCTGGACCCTGCCCTTCCCGTCGTGGGAAGCGCTGATCAACGTGGTGTCCGCCGCACTGGTGCTGAGCTACGCCGTGGCGCCGGTGTCCGTTGCCGCACTGCGCCGCAATGCGCCTGACCTGCCGCGCCCGTTCCGGGTCAAGTGGATGGGTGTGCTCGGCCCACTGTCGTTCATCATCGCCGCGCTGATCGTCTACTGGTCGGGCTGGAGCACTGTGTCGTGGCTGCTCGGCCTGCAAATCCTGATGTTTGTGGTGTACCTGCTGTGCGGCCGTTTTGTGCCGACCCTGCACCTCAGCCTCGGCCGCCAGGTTCGCTCCTCTGCGTGGCTGATCGGCTTCTACGCCGTGACCATCATCCTGTCGAAGCTCGGCAGCTTTGGTGGCCTGGGCATCCTCAGCCATCCGTTCGACACCGTAGTCGTCGCCGCTTGTGCACTGGGGATTTATTACTGGGGCGTGGCCACCGGCGTGCCGGCGCATCTGGTTCGCCTGGAAACCGAAGATGACGAAAGTGAAGTGCCTGAGCCCGACATCGGCCGCGTGCAGCTGGCTTCCTGAACATCAGCCCACCCCTGAATGGACACTGTTATGAAACGAGTTCACATCATCGATTCCCACACCGGCGGCGAACCCACGCGCCTGGTGATGACAGGTTTCCCCACGCTTGCCGGCGAGAGCATGGTCGACAAGCTCGACGACCTGCGCACCCAGCATGACCAATGGCGCAGGGCGTGCCTGCTGGAGCCCCGTGGCAACGATGTACTGGTGGGCGCGCTGTATTGCGCGCCGGTCTCGGCCGATGCCACCTGCGGCGTGATTTTCTTCAACAACGCCGGCTACCTCGGCATGTGCGGCCACGGCACCATCGGCCTGGTTGCCTCGTTGCATCACCTGGGGCAGATCGCACCGGGCGTGCACAAGATCGACACGCCGGTGGGCCCGGTCAGCGCCACGTTGCACGCCGACGGCGCGGTGACGTTGCGCAATGTGCCTGCCTACCGCTATCGCCAACAGGTACCGGTGGAGGTGCCTGGACATGGTCGGGTCTACGGCGATATCGCTTGGGGCGGCAACTGGTTCTTCCTGGTTTCCGAGCACGGGCAAGCGCTGCAAATGGACAACGTCGAAGCCCTGACCGATTACACCTGGGCGATGCTCAAGGCCCTTGAGGCCCAGGGCATTTACGGTGAAGAAGGCGCGCTGATCGACCATATCGAACTGTTCGCCGACGACGACCAGGCCGACAGCCGCAACTTCGTCATGTGCCCGGGCAAAGCCTACGACCGCTCGCCCTGCGGCACCGGCACCAGCGCCAAACTGGCGTGCCTGGCGGCCGACGGCAAACTCGCCGCCGGTGAGCCCTGGATACAAGCCAGCATCACCGGCAGCCAATTCGAAGGCAGCTACGAATGGGAAGGCGAACGTGTACGCCCTTCCATCACCGGCCGCGCCTACATGACCGCCGACAGCACCTTGCTGATCGACGAACAGGATCCCTTCGCGTGGGGCATCTGAACCGCCCCCGCCCCTTCAATCAAACTGGAGCTGAAACCATGAATACCAAGATCTTCACCGGCTGCATCCCCGCCCTGATGACCCCGTGCACTGCCGAGCGCAAACCGGACTTTGACGCACTGGTCGCCAAGGGCCGCGAACTGATCGATATCGGCATGAGCGCGGTGGTGTACTGCGGCTCCATGGGCGACTGGCCGTTGCTGACGGAAGCCGAGCGCCAGGAAGGCGTGGCGCGCCTGGTGGCCGCCGGCGTACCGACCATCGTCGGCACCGGCGCGGTCAACAGCCGTGAAGCAGTGGCCCACGCGGCGCATGCGGCGAAGGTCGGTGCCCATGGCTTGATGGTCATCCCGCGCGTGCTGTCCCGTGGCGCCTCGGCGACGGCACAGAAGGATCACTTTGCGGCCATCCTCAAGGCGGCGCCGAACCTGCCGGCGGTGATATACAACAGCCCTTACTACGGCTTCGCCACCCGCGCCGATCTGTTCTTTGAGCTGCGTCGCGAGTACCCGAACCTGATCGGCTTCAAGGAATTCGGCGGCGCGGCAGACCTGCGTTACGCGGCCGAACACATCACCTCCAAAGATGATGCCGTGACCTTGATGGTCGGCGTGGACACCCAGGTGGTCCACGGCTTCGTCAACTGCAACGCCACTGGCGCAATCACCGGCATCGGCAACGCGCTGCCACGGGAAGTCCTGCAACTGGTGGCCCTGAGCAAGAAAGCCGCCAAGGGCGACGCCACCGCGCGCCGCCAGGCACGGGAGTTGGAGTCGGCGCTGGCGGTGTTGTCGTCCTTCGACGAAGGCTGCGACCTGGTGCTGTTCTATAAACATCTGATGGTGCTCAACGGCGACAAGGAATACACCCTGCACTTCAACGAGACCGATGCCCTCAGCGATGCCCAGCGTCGTTATGCCGAGAATCAGTACGCGCTGTTCCGCCAGTGGTACGCCAACTGGTCGGCCGAGCAGAACGTCGCCTAACACTATTCAAGGCAGCAAAGATAAATGTGGGAGCTGTCGAGCCCCGGCGAGGCTGCGATGGGATTATCGCGGTGTACCTGCCAGACCGCAGCGCCTGCATCGCAGCCTCGCTCTGGCTCGACAGCTCCCTACAGTAGATTCTCTTTGTCTGCCCCTCTTTACTTTCTCAGGACTACGCCATGACTCTGACGGGCACCATGCTGATTGGTCAGCACTCCATTCCAGGCAGCCGCGAGGCAATCCGGGCGATCAATCCTGCCACCGATATTGCGCTGGAACCTGCCTATGCCGGCGGCACCGCCGAGCATGTCGAACAAGCCTGTGCGTTGGCATGGAGCGCCTTCGATAGCTACCGCGAAACGCCGTTGGCGGCTCGCGCCGAATTCCTTGAAAGCATCGCCAATGAAATCGAAGCCCTGGGCGATGAGCTGATTGAACGGGCGATGGCCGAGACCGGCCTGCCCCGCCCACGTATCCAGGGTGAACGCGGGCGTACCTGTCACCAACTACGCACCTTCGCCCGCACGGTGCGCGCGGGTGAATGGCTGGATGTGCGGGTTGATTCCGCTCAGCCGGATCGCCAGCCCCTGCCCCGCTCTGATCTGCGTCAGCGCCAGGTACCTTTGGGGCCGGTGGCGGTGTTCGGCGCGAGCAATTTTCCGCTGGCATTCTCAGTGGCCGGCGGTGATACCGCTTCGGCACTGGCGGCCGGTTGCCCGGTGATCGTAAAGGCACACAGTACGCATCCTGGCACCAGCGAACTGGTGGGCCGCGCGGTGGCCAAGGCCGTTCAGCAATGTGGTCTGCCTGACGGTGTGTTTTCGCTGTTGTACGGCTCGGGCCGCGAAGTGGGCATCGCACTGGTCTGCGATTCACGCATCAAGGCCGTGGGTTTCACCGGTTCGCGCAGCGGCGGCATCGCATTGTGCCAGGCAGCCCAGGCACGTCCCGAGCCGATTCCGGTGTATGCGGAGATGAGTTCGATCAATCCGGTCTACCTGTTTCCCGCCGCATTGACCGCGCGCGGTGAAGCATTGGCCCAGGGGTTTGTCGCATCCCTGACCCAAGGCGCCGGCCAGTTCTGCACCAATCCCGGACTGGTGATTGCCGTTGCGGGGCAGGCGCTGGACTACTTCATCGACAACGCCGCCAATCTGCTTCAGCGCAGCGCTGCCCAGGTCATGCTTACACCGGGAATCTTCAAGGCTTATGACGACGGTGTCAGCGCCCTGGCCAAGCAGGCTCATGTCGCGGGCAAAGGGTTGGCGGCACAAGGCCCGAACCAGGGCCAGGCCCACCTGTTCGTGACCCACGCACAGGATTTTCTCGCCAACCACAGCTTGCAGGCCGAGATATTCGGCGCCGCCTCCTTGATCGTGCAATGCGCCAACGCCGATGAAGTCCGCCAAGTCAGTGAGCACCTGGAAGGCCAGTTGACCGCCACCTTGCATCTGGATGACGACGATCTGGAAACCGCCCGCGCGCTGCTGCCGACCCTGGAACGCAAGGCCGGTCGCCTGCTCGTCAACGGCTGGCCGACCGGCGTGGAAGTCTGTGATGCGATGGTGCATGGCGGGCCTTTCCCGGCAACGTCAGACTCGCGC
This sequence comes from Pseudomonas sp. LBUM1641, assembly GCF_059716235.1. Classification (NCBI taxonomy): domain Bacteria; kingdom Pseudomonadati; phylum Pseudomonadota; class Gammaproteobacteria; order Pseudomonadales; family Pseudomonadaceae; genus Pseudomonas; species Pseudomonas sp. LBUM1641. The sequence goes on along the minus strand of NZ_CP166815.1, from coordinate 2,335,457 downwards.
ACCACCTCGGTGGGCACGGCCGCGATCCTGCGATTCCTGCGGCCGGTGTGCTACCAGGACTTCCCGGATGGCTTGCTGCCGACGGCGCTGCAACACGGCAATCCATTGCTGCTGCGGCGCCTGTTCGACGGTCAGAGAGAAGCCTAGGCCATGACCGATAACGTCATTCCAGACATCGCCGTGGTCGGGGCCGGAATCATCGGCGTCGCCTGCGCGCTGCAACTGGCACGCCAGGGGCGGCGAGTGGTGGTCATCGACCAACAGCAACCCGGCCACGGGGCTTCGTTCGGCAATGCCGGTCACCTGGCGACCGAGCAAGTGTTTCCCATCGCGGATGCGTCGATCCTCAGCCGCTTGCCCGCCATGCTCATGGACCCGATGGGCCCGCTACGCCTGGACTGGAAATACCTGCCGCGCGCCCTGCCATGGTTTACCCGGCTGCTGTTGAATCTGCGCCCGGCGCCATTCCAGCGCACCGTCGCCGGAATCCGCGCGCTGAATGAAAGCAGCTTGGGCGCCTGGCACCGTCTGCTGGACAGTATCGACCGTACCGAACTGATGCGCGAAGACGGCTCATTGCTGGTCTTCGAGCGCCCCGACTCACGTCAGGCCATCGACGCCTTGCAGGCACGCATGCGCCAGCAAGCAGTGCCGGTGGATTACTGGCAGGCCAGTGCGGTACAGGAGGTGGCGCCGCAACTCAGCGAAGGAATTCAGGGCGGGTTGTTCTTTCCGCGCACCGGGCATTTTCTCGATCCTTACCGGGTGGTTTGCGAACTGGTGGAAGCGGCCAAGGCCTGTGGGGTGCAATTTCTCAAGCAACCGGTTTTGGGTGGGAAGCTGGGCGAGCACGGTGTTTCGCTGAAGACTGACCAAGGCGTGGTCGCGGCGCGTCAGGTGTTGATCGCCTGCGGTGCGCATTCGGCCAAATTGACCGCCGAACTGACCGGCAAAAAGGTCCCGCTGGATACAGAGCGCGGCTATCACTTGATGCTGCCCAATGAGCATGGGCGGCTGCCGTTCGCCGTCACGTCGCTGGAGCGCAAGTTCATCATGACGCCCATGGACGCAGGATTGCGGCTGGCAGGTACCGTCGAGTTTGCCGGCCTCGATCGCCCGCCGAACATGCAGCGCGCGTGGCAGTTGCACCGACTGAGTCAGGGGCTGTTTCGTCGTGATTTGAGTGCTGAAGATGCGACGCCGTGGATGGGGTTTCGCCCTTCCCTGCCGGACTCGCTGCCGATTATCGACAAGGTGTGCGATGGCAAGGTCTTGCTTGCGTTTGGGCACCAGCATCTGGGGCTGACGCAGGCGGCGGTGACAGCGGAGTTGATTGGCCAACTGGTGTCGCCGGTTTTTTTCAGCCACGGCTTGCCGGCGCTGGAACCCTATCGGCTGAGTCGTTTCTGACCGGAGCGGCACCCAAATTCGGGGCCGCCCGTCTGTTGGTGCTACTTAGCGATAACGTTCCAGCCAGTGCGCGTAAGGCGCGGGCAAGGTCCAGGATGACTTATCGACCCCCAGTTCCTTGGCCGCAAAGTACGCCCAATGTGGATCGGCCAAATGGGCGCGCCCTACCGATACCAGGTCGAGTTGCCCGGCCTGCAACGCGCCTTCAGCCAGTTGCGGCGTACCAAAGCCCCAGGCAGAAGTCACCGGCAAACCGGCCTCGCGACGCACACGCTCGGCGATCGGCCCCATAAATGCCGGGCCCCACGGAATGTTGGCATCGGGCGTGGAGAAACCGACGCTGACGCTCAGCAAGTCCAGGCCACCGGCCTTGAAACGACGGGCAAGCTCGATGGATTCCGTCAGGGTCTGCTCGTCGCGACCGTCATATTCGATCACGCCAAAACGTGCGGTCAGTGGCAGGTTTTCTGGCCATACCTCGCGCACTGCGGCAAGGGTTTCCAGCAGGAAACGGCTGCGGTTATCGAAGCTGCCACCGTAGGCATCGGTGCGTTGGTTGGAATGCTCGGAGAAAAAGCTCTGGCCCAGGTAACCGTGGGCGAAATGCAGTTCGATCCATTCAAAACCAGCGTCACGGGCACGGCGAGCAGCATCGACGAAGTCCTGGCGAACCCGTGCGATGTCTTCCAGAGTCATGGCGCGGGGAACATTCGGCAGGTGTGCGCCAAAAGGGATGGCCGAGGGTGCAATGGTCTGCCAGGACCGGGCATCGGAAGCCGGGATATGGTCATCCCCTTCCCACGGACGATTGGAACTGGCCTTACGACCGGCGTGACCAATCTGGATGCCAGGAACCGAACCTGCGGCCTTGATGGCGTTGACCATGGGCACGAAGGCTTGCGCATGCGCGTCGCTCCAGATCCCCGCACAGCCAGGTGTGATGCGCCCTTCAGGCGCTACAGCGGTCGCCTCGACCACCAGCAGGCCCGCGCCGCCACGGGCCATACTGGCGAGGTGCACGTGGTGCCAGTCGTTGACCATGCCGTCGTCAGCCATGTACTGGCACATCGGCGGGATAGCGATCCGATTGCGCAACGTCACGTCTTTCAGCTTGTAGGGTTCGAACAATGCAGCCATGAAAAGTCTCCTGAAGCGAAGGTGGGGTAGTTTTCGATTGTTCGATGTTAATCGAACTATGGTGTTAAGCGATAGCCCTGTTATCATTCGCCCCATGCGAGCCTTCAAACACCCCAATGCCGAAGACCTGATTCTCGAACGCGTGCTCTACGCGCTGAGTGACCCTGTTCGACTGGAAATCGTTCGCTGCCTGGCTGGCGTCACCGAGGCCACTTGCGGCGAGCTGGACGGCGGACGGCCGAAATCCAGCGTCTCCCATCACTTCCGGGTGTTAAGGGATGCGGGGCTTGTACACACCCGCAGTGTGGGCACGACCCATATGAACTCGTTGCGCACTGATGTAATGGACAGCCGGTTTCCAGGGCTGGTCCAGGCGATCCTTTCCCAGCAGTGAGCATGCCCGCTGCGGTGGCGCCTTTTACGGCGCCGGCCAGCGCTACAGGCGAAATGTCTTGCGACTGTTTTGCACTACCAGCAGCGGCAGCCCGGTGATTATCGTGCATGACTTTACGGTTACGCGACGCCGGGAACCCGCCTTGAACAACACCCACTCCTTTTCCATGCGCACGATGCTGCGAAGCGCCGCCTTTGCGATCATTGCCCTTCTATTTGCCAATAGCGCCATCGCCGAATCGGCCATGCCTTTGGGCCAGAAATCGTTCGAGTCATATCGCCTCGATACCTTGCAATGGCTGCGGGAGCATCGCGACTTCCAGGGCACCGACAGAGAAGCCGAACTCAACTGGAACGCGCCGCAGGAATGGCGCCCGGCGGGAACACCCAAACGCGGGATCATTCTGGTGCACGGCCTGGGCGACTCTCCGTGGTCGTTCCACGATATCGGCAGCGCACTGGCTGCCCGCGGCTTCCTGGTGAGGACCGTGCTGCTTCCCGGCCACGGCACACAACCGGCCGACATGCTGCAAGTACGTATGGAAGACTGGCGCCGGGTGGTGGACGAACAGGCCGCGATACTTCGCGCAGAAGTGGGCGAGATTTACCTCGGCGGCTTCTCCACCGGTGCCAACCTGGTTCTCGACTACGCCTACAAACACGACGACGTCGCCGGGCTGCTGCTGTTCTCCCCCGCTTTCCAGTCCAGCATGACCTACGACTGGCTGACACCCCTGATCAGTTGGGCACGCCCGTGGCTGCTGGCGCCAGACGCAAGCCGGCCACAACAGAGCCTGGTGCGCTACATGACCGTCCCCACCAATGGCTTCGCCCAGTTCTACCGCAGCAGCCGAGTGGCCCGCCAGGACCTGGAGCGTCGTCCCTACGACAAGCCGGTGTTCATTGCCGTCGCGGCCCACGACTCAGTGCTCGATACGAACTATGTGCTGGAGACCTTCCAGCAACGCTTCAGTAATCCCCACAGCCGCTTGGCCTGGTACGGAACACTGCCGGAGAGCGCCTGGGACACACAGCGGGTAAAAGCGCGCACCGACTACGTGCCGGAACTGCGGATCAGCCAGTTCTCGCACATGGGGTTGTTGTTCTCACCCGACAACGCGCTCTACGGCGAACAGGGCAGCCTGCGGTTTTGCTGGAACGGCCAGACGGAAGACGCCACCCGCGCCTGCGAGCAGGGGTCAGAGGTGTGGTATTCGGACTGGGGTTATCGTGAGCCGGGCAAGATGCACGCGCGGTTGACGTTCAATCCGTACTTCAACTGGCAGCTTGGGCTGATTGATGAGGTGCTGGGTAACCTGGCTCTGGCGGGTGAAAACGTTGGGCGCTGAAACCCTTTCACATTCCTTTCACAGATGAACACCTATGGTTTGCCTGCTCCTGGTGAAACCCTAAAGCCCGCGCCCCCATCGCGGGCTTTTCTTTGCCTGTGATTTTAGTCAGGCAGCGCCAAAGCGGTACGCCTTCATAAATGGCATGCAACGGCGTTACCCTGATTGCTTTGCGCCCAGGCTAAGGATCAGCGCCAACATGCGAATTCAAAAACCCCCTGCCGTGAACCATCTGGATATCTCCCTGCGACAACTGGAGCGATCAGATATTCCTGCGTGGTATGCCTACCTTTCACAAAGAGAAGTCATTCAACACACAAGCTGGGACTTGAAAAACGAGAATGACCTTTTGCCATTATTTGACGAACTGGACTCGCCCCGTCCTTCTTCAAACAGGCGTCTGGCTATCACTCATGGGGCAGACCGCGAACTCATCGGCACAATCGGTTTTCACACGATTTCCGAAACGAACCGAAGCGCGGAGATAGCCTATGACCTCTCACCTGCTTACTGGGGCAAAGGCATTGCCAGCGCAGTGTGCTCTGCGATAACTCAGTGGGCATTCCTGGAATATGGTTTTGTCCGGGTACAAGGCACCGTTCTCGTGACGAACCCTCGTTCGGCCAACGTCCTGAAAAAATGCGGATATCAATATGAAGGAACGCTGAGGTCATTCCGTATGGTGCGGGGCAGCCCCGGGGACTTTGAGATGTACGCCCTGTTGGATACCGACCGAACCTGAAAGGGTTGCCTGGATTTTTTGTTGAGACATACCAAAACGTGGAGTCCGGTGGCCGTTTCCCCAAACGATAGTGTTCGCAATATCGGCCTAAGTGAGTTTAGACGCGACCCGGGCGACGAGGTCATGGGCCCGTAAGCACATCAATCAAAGGCCCCGTTGAGGACTTCGTAAATTATGCCGGAAGCGATTGCGACAAGGATGAGATCAGTACCCGCTTGTTGCCATTCGTAGCCGTCGTAATGGGGCAGTCTGCCGAGCAAGCGACCATCCAGCTTCTTGGCAATGCCAGGAGGAAGAGGTTTTCCTCTTGCCAGGTTCTTTTGTATTCCGGGTGGCAGTGAGGGACCTGGGCGCCAGTAGTCACGGTAGCCACCGACCACGCCCAGTACGCCGCCCCGGTCAATGCTGGGTCCGCGCCCCCAATCATCTCCGCTGGAACCTTTCCCCTTGTTACCCTGGTTGCCATGGCCTTGACCGCCCTGGGAGTTGCCTTTTCCATTGCCTTGACCCTTCCCATTACCAGGGTCGGCCAGCGCCGCCACTGAGCCAACGGCCAAAGCAAGGCAGGTAACAGCGGCTACAAACGAGCGAGATTTGAACATGATCGTCTTCTCCAAAGGGGAATACCCCCTTGAAAGGTAGACGGTATTGTCGATTTTAGCTCCGCATAACTCACACCGTGGAAGGAACACTGCCAAGCGAGCATTATCAGGAGCGGCCCGACGAAAAGAAGATCGAGCACCTGGAGTGCGCGCCGAATTGACGTCCTGAGGTGGAGTTTTGCAAACGTTCTGCAAATCGCAGGCAACAAAAAAGGGCCCACCTTTCGGTGAGCCCTTCTAGACCGCCCAGCAGAGCGGATTTTGTTTGGTAGGCGCGATTGGACTCGAACCAACGACCCCCACCATGTCAAGGTGGTGCTCTAACCAACTGAGCTACGTGCCTGCTGTGAGGCGGCATTCTACGGAATTCCCGAGGGGTGTCAACACCTTTTTTGCAGCTAAGCCTATGAATATGCGAATTTTTTATTTGTGGGCGACACGACGGTATTTTTCCGGTGGCTGGCAGCGGATTTTCAACTCAGGTAGGATCGGCGCACTCGTAAAAAATATAAAACAGAGGTTCCAGGATGGCGAACACCCCCTACCCCCAGTCGTATTACGCCGCGTCTGCGAATGCGGTACCTCCTCGCCCTGAGCTGCAAGGTGAAGTCGAAACCGATGTGTGCGTGATTGGTGCTGGCTATACCGGTCTTTCCAGCGCGCTGTTCCTGCTGGAGAACGGTTTTCGCGTCACAGTGCTGGAAGCCGCCAAGGTGGGGTTTGGCGCGTCGGGCCGCAACGGTGGGCAGATCGTCAACAGTTATAGCCGCGATATCGATGTGATCGAGCGCAGCGTCGGCCCCAAGCAGGCGCAGTTGCTGGGCGCGATGGCGTTTGAAGGCGGCAAAATCATTCGGGAGCGTGTGGCCAAGTATCAGATCCAGTGCGACTTGAAGGACGGCGGTGTGTTCGCCGCCTTGAACAGCAAGCACATGGGCCACTTGGAGTCGCAGAAGCGCCTGTGGGAGCGTTACGGGCACACCCAACTGGAGTTGCTGGATGAGCGCCGCATTCGCGAAGTGGTCGCCTGTGACAACTATGTAGGCGGCCTGCTGGACATGAGCGGCGGGCACATTCACCCGCTGAACCTGGCGCTGGGCGAAGCGGCGGCGGTGGAATCCCTCGGCGGCACGATCTACGAGCAGTCGGCGGCGATTCGCATTGAACGCGGCGCCAATCCGGTGGTGCATACAGCCCACGGCAAGGTCAGGGCCAAGTTCATTATCGTCGCGGGTAATGCTTACCTCGGGAACCTGGTACCGGAGCTGGCAGCCAAGTCGATGCCGTGCGGTACGCAAGTCATCACGACCGCGCCACTGGGCGATGAGCTGGCGAAGACACTGCTGCCGCAGGATTACTGCGTCGAGGACTGCAATTACTTGCTGGACTACTACCGCCTGACCAACGACAAGCGCCTGATTTTCGGCGGTGGCGTGGTGTATGGCGCGCGAGACCCGGCGAATATCGAAGCGATCATCCGGCCGAAGATGCTCAAGGCGTTCCCGCAGCTCAAGGACGTGAAGATCGACTACGCCTGGACCGGCAATTTCCTGCTGACCCTGTCACGTCTGCCGCAGGTCGGTCGCCTGGGGGATAACATCTACTATTCCCAGGGCTGTAGCGGCCATGGCGTGACCTACACCCACTTGGCGGGCAAGGTGCTGGCGGAAGCACTGAGAGGCCAGGCTGAGCGTTTTGATGCGTTTGCCGACCTGCCACACTACCCGTTCCCGGGCGGGCAACTGTTGCGCACGCCATTTGCGGCGCTGGGGGCCTGGTACTACGGGCTGCGGGACAAGCTGGGGTTCTAATCCCGGATCGCGGGGCTGGCTTGCCGGCCCCGCACACCAAGCTCCGAGCCAAATCGCAGACACAAAAAACCCCGATCTTTCGACCAGGGTCTTTGCTATCGATCCAACCAAGCCAGCGGCTTGCTTTGGCGTCTCAGGGCGTTCAGTGGGCCCTGGAACAGATATGGCGCAGCGGACGGGACTCGAACCCGCGACCCCCGGCGTGACAGGCCGGTATTCTAACCGACTGAACTACCGCTGCGTATCGCTCAGACTGCTGAAGTGTCACCTTCAACCGTCTTCAAACATCTGACTGATCAGCCTTGGCTGTTCAATCTCAAATCTGAAACATCAGACCTGGAAAATATGGCGCAGCGGACGGGACTCGAACCCGCGACCCCCGGCGTGACAGGCCGGTATTCTAACCGACTGAACTACCGCTGCGCGTCGGTGCAACCTTTAACGTTGCGTCTTGCCCGAAGGCAAAACTCTCAAGAAGTGGTGGGTGATGACGGGATCGAACCGCCGACCCTCTGCTTGTAAGGCAGATGCTCTCCCAGCTGAGCTAATCACCCTTTGCTTCGTTGAGGCCGCGAAATTTACGCAGGTAGCGGACCTAAGTCAATAGCCTGCTTGAAGTTTTTCTGAAAAAGACAAAATCACTTCAAGACCGTGACCCGCCCTACTCGCTGTAAATCATCTTCTTGCTCATGCCACCGTCGACCACGAACTCCTGCCCCGTGACAAACCCCGCATTGCGCGACAGCAACCATGCCACTATCGCCGCCACGTCTTCCACAGTGCCTACCCTGCCCGCCGGGTGCTGGGCGTGATCGGCATCCGTCAGGGGCTCGGCACGGCGTGCAGCCGGGTCCCGTGCATCGATCCAGCCCGGACTGACGGCATTGACCCGCACTTCCGGCCCAAGGCTCATGGCCAGCGCATGGGTCAGGGCCAGCAACCCCCCCTTGCTCGCCGCGTAAGCCTCCGTATCCGGCTCCGACTGACGGGCCCGGGTCGACGCCAGGTTAACGATGGCACCACCATGGGCCCGCAGATACGGCGCACAGTGCTTGGCCAGCAGCATCGGCCCACTGAGGTTGACCGCCATTACGCGGTTCCAGTAAGCCAGGTCGAGACTTTCCAGGGTGATGTTGCGTGGATCGGCCACCGCCGCATTGCACACCAGCGCATCCAGGCGCCCGAACTGGCCAAGCACCTCGGCCACGCCCAGGGCGACCTGCCGCTCATCCGCCACGTCCATGGTGATGAACCAGGCGTTGTCGCCCAGCACCTTGGACACTTTGGAACCGCGTTCGCGATCCAGGTCGGTAAGCACCACCTGCCAGCCTTCGCTGATCAGCCAGGCGGCAATCCCCAGGCCGATGCCCCGCGCCGCGCCAGTCACCAATGCGACGCGCCCGTTACTCGCGCCCGCCGCCTCCATGGACCACTCGATCACAGGGCAGCCAACCCACGGGCCAGATCGGCCTGCAAGTCAGTAACGTCTTCCAGGCCCACGGCAATGCGGATCAGGCTGTCGCGGATACCGGCCGCTTCACGCTCCTGCGGCGCCAGACGCCCGTGGGACGTGGTGCTTGGGTGCGTGATGGTGGTCTTGCTATCACCCAGGTTGGCGGTGATGGAAATCAGGCGGGTTGCATCGATAAAGCGCCACGCGCCCTCTTTGCCGCCCTTGACTTCGAAACTCACCACCGCGCCAAAACCTCGCTGCTGGCGCTGGGCCAACGCGTGTTGCGGGTGGCTCTTAAGGCCGGCGTAGTGGACTTTCTCGATGCCGTCCTGCTGCTCCAGCCACTCGGCCAGAGCCTGGGCGTTGGCGCAATGGGCCTTCATCCGCAGGCTCAGAGTTTCCAGACCTTTGAGGAAGATCCAGGCATTGAACGGGCTCAGGGTCGGGCCGGCGGTGCGCAAGAAGCCCACCACTTCCTTCATCTGCTCGCTGCGACCGGCAACCACGCCGCCCATGCAACGGCCCTGGCCGTCGATGAACTTGGTAGCCGAATGCACAACAATGTCTGCGCCCAGCTTCAGCGGCTGTTGCAGCGCCGGGGTGCAGAAACAGTTGTCGACGATCAGCATCGCGCCCTTGGCGTGGGCCACTTCGGACAATGCGGCAATATCCACCAGCTCGGCCAAAGGATTGGACGGCGACTCGACGAACAGCAATTTGGTGTTGGCCTTGATGGCCGCATCCCAGCCGGACAGGTCGGCCAACGGCACGTAGTCGACTTCAATGCCAAAGCGCTTGAAGTACTTCTCGAACAGGCTGATGGTAGAACCAAACACGCTGCGCGACACCAGCACGTGGTCGCCGGCGCTGCACAGGCTCATGACCACCGCGAGAATCGCGGCCATGCCAGTGGCGGTGGCGACGGCTTGCTCGGCGCCTTCCAGCGCGGCGATACGCTCTTCGAACGCACGCACGGTAGGGTTGGTATAGCGCGAATACACGTTGCCCGGCACTTCACCGGCAAACCGCGCAGCCGCATCGGCCGCGGTGCGGAACACGTAGCTGGAGGTAAAGAACATCGGGTCACCGTGCTCACCTTCCGGGGTGCGGTGCTGGCCGGCGCGCACAGCCAGGGTATCGAAAGCTACGCCATCGAGGTCGCTGTCCAAGCGACCGGCATCCCATTCCTGACTCATGCTCTACTCCTCAACTCGAATGCTTTAACGATTCAAACGCCCCAGGGATAACCTGTAGGAGCGAGCTTGCTCGCGAAGAGCTCAAGGATAACGCGCTCATTCAGAATGCCCGCGTTATCGTTGACGACCTTCGCGAGCAAGCTCGCTCCTACATTATCAGCCACCGGTATCAGGGCCAGTGTCTACTCAGTTGTTGTACAGATCGATGATCGCACTGACCGCCTGGGTCTTGATCTTCGAGGAATCGTTACGGGCCTGCTCGATCTTGTTCAGGTAGGCCTCGTCGACATCGCCGGTGACGTACTTGCCGTCGAACACCGCGCAGTCGAACTCATCGATCTTGATCTTGCCACCACCGACGGCCTCGATCAGGTCCGGCAGGTCCTGGTAGATCAGCCAGTCGGCGCCGATCAGGTCCGCAACGTCCTGGGTCGAACGGTTGTGGGCGATAAGTTCGTGGGCGCTCGGCATGTCGATGCCGTACACGTTCGGGTAACGCACGGCAGGCGCGGCAGAACAGAAGTAAACGTTCTTCGCCCCCGCTTCGCGGGCCATCTGGATAATCTGCTTGCAGGTGGTGCCGCGTACGATGGAGTCATCCACCAGCATCACGTTCTTGCCGCGGAATTCCAGCTCGATCGCGTTGAGCTTCTGGCGTACCGACTTCTTGCGTGCGGCCTGGCCGGGCATGATGAAGGTACGGCCGATGTAGCGGTTCTTGACGAAGCCTTCGCGGAACTTGACGCCCAAGTGGTTCGCCAGCTCCAGCGCTGCGGTGCGGCTGGTGTCCGGGATCGGGATAACCACGTCGATGTCGTGATCAGGACGCTCGCGCAGGATCTTGTCCGCCAGCTTCTCGCCCATGCGCAGACGCGCCTTGTACACCGAAACACCGTCGATGATCGAATCCGGACGCGCCAGGTAGACGTGTTCGAAGATGCACGGGGTGAGTTTCGGGTTCAGTGCGCACTGACGGGTGTGCAGCTTGCCGTCTTCAGTGATGTAGACCGCTTCGCCTGGCGCCAGGTCGCGGATCAGGGTGAAGCCCAGCACGTCCAGGGACACGCTTTCGGAGGCGATCATGTACTCGACGCCTTCGTCGGTGTGACGCTGGCCGAACACGATCGGACGGATGCCGTGGGGATCGCGGAAACCGACGATGCCGTAGCCGGTCACCATCGCCACCACGGCATAACCACCGACGCAACGGTTGTGCACGTCAGTCACGGCAGCGAACACGTCTTCTTCGGTTGGCTGCAGCTTGCCGCGCTGGGCCAGCTCGTGAGCGAACACGTTCAGCAGTACTTCGGAGTCCGAGTTGGTGTTGACGTGGCGTAGGTCAGATTCGTAAATCTCCTTGGCCAGCTGTTCAACGTTGGTCAGGTTGCCGTTATGCGCCAGGGTGATGCCATACGGCGAGTTGACGTAGAACGGCTGGGCTTCGGCCGAGGTCGAGCTGCCCGCTGTCGGGTAGCGCACGTGGCCAATACCCATGTGCCCGACCAGGCGCTGCATGTGGCGCTGATGGAACACGTCACGCACCAGACCATTGTCCTTGCGCAGGAATAACCGGCCGTCGTGGCTGGTCACAATACCGGCAGCATCCTGGCCGCGGTGCTGGAGGACGGTTAGCGCGTCATACAGCGCCTGATTCACGTTCGACTTACCGACGATACCGACGATGCCACACATGCGACGCAACCCCTACTTAATGAATCTTGACTGAACACAACTTACTGAGGCGTTTTGGCCGGCAAGAGGTGTTCCTTGAACGGAAGATCAGCGGGTACGCTGATCCCGCTGGCCAGCCACTGACTGCTCCACCCCAAAATGAGGTTTTTGGACCAATCTGCAACCAATAGAAATTTTGGCACGAGTACAGACTCCTGCCACCACGAATCCTGCTGTACCGGCCCCAGGCTCAACAGCCCGACCGCCACAACCACCAGCAAGCCGCCACGCGCGGCGCCGAAGGCCATGCCGAGAAATCGATCGGTCCCGGAGAGGCCGGTGACGCGTATCAATTCGCCGATAAGATAATTGACCATTGCCCCCACCAACAATGTGGCGATGAACATGATGGCGCAGCCCGCGATGACGCGAGCCGAAGGTGTTTCGATGTATCCGGCCAGGTAGACGGACAATGAACCGCCGAACATCCAGGCTACAACCCCTGCGATGATCCATGTCAGCAGCGACAATGCTTCTTTAACGAAGCCGCGGCTCAGACTGATCAAAGCGGAGATGGCGACGATTGCAACGATCGCCCAATCAACCCAGGTAAATGGCACAGTTCAGCCTACAGACGGATAAGGCGGCGCATTTTAGCAGAGCGTCGGGCTATCGGTAAGCTGTGATTGGCTGTGCATTTGAAATCAATGAGTTATAGGGGAATGGAAACCGGCCTGTCGCGGCACACCCAAAACACCTGTGGGAGCGGGCTTGCTCGCGAAGGCGGTGGGCCAGCCAATAAATCTGCTGACTGATACACCGCCTTCGCGAGCAAGCCCGCTCCCACATTGACCGCATTCCAACTTGAATCCTTGCAGCCTTAGCCCTTCTCTGGCTGGAAGCGAACCACAAAACCCTTGAGCTTTTGCTGGCGATCCAGCGAGTCACGCAGGCGATCCGCCTCGGCGCGTTCGATCAGCGGTCCGACAAATACCCGGTTCTTGCCGTCCGCACTGCGGATATAGGCGTTGTAACCCTGGCTGCGCAGGGTTTTCTGCAACGCTTCGGCGCTTTCGCGATTAGCCAGGCTGGCCAGCTGAATCGACCAACTGATCGGCAGGCCATTCGGATCAATGCGGCTTTGACCGACGTCAGGCTTGCCCGGTGCAGCCGGTTGCGGCGCCACAGGTTTTGGCGCTAGTGCCGGCGCAGCAGGCTTGGCCGCGACTGCCGGAGCAGCAGGTGCAGGCTTCACCACAGGCACGCTCGGCTGAATCGGCATCGACGGCGCTTGCTGTGCAGCCACTTCGTCATCGGTCGGCACCGGCTCTTCTTCCGGCAGCGCCTGCGGCTCGGGCACCACCACCGGCTCAACCTGGACCTGAGGCACCGCGGGCGCCTGAGGCGCAGCGGGGGCTTCGACGGTCACCTGGCGCTGCTCGTCCTGACGGGAAAACAGCATCGGCAGAAAAATCACCGCCAACGCCACCAGAACCAGGGCTCCAACCATTCGCTGCTTGTATGCGCTATCCAGTAATGCCATGTGCAGCTTCCTCCGTGGAGCGCCGGGCCAACCACTCGAGTGCCTCGGCAACACAATAAAATGATCCGAACAACAGAATCTCATCCTCAGGCGTCGCAACCGCGCACTGGGCTTCCAGGGCGGCTGTCACGCTTGCATGGGACGTCACCGACGCGCCAAGGTTCTGCAACGCAACCTGCAACTCGCCAGCGGGACGACTGCGGGACGTATCCAGCGGTGCAACCGCCCAGGCCTGGACGTCACCCAGCAATGGCGCAACCACACCGTCCAGGTCCTTGTCGGACAGCAACCCGAACACCGCGAGGCGGCGACCGATAGGCGGCGTACGTGCCAGGCGCTTGGCCAGGTACTCGGCGGCGTGAGGGTTATGCCCCACATCCAGCAGCAGGTTCAGGCGCTTGCCCTTCCAGTCGAAGCTGCGCCGATCAAGGCGCCCCACCACGCGAGTAGCCTGCAACGTAGCGGCAATCTGCTCGGCATGCCAGGGCAGATCCAGCAACAAATAGGCTTGCAGCGCGAGCGCGGCGTTTTCCATTGGCAGGTTCAGCAGCGGCAGATCGTGCAATTCAACGGTTTGCCCGCGCGCATCGAGCCCGCGCCATTGCCAATGCAGGTCGCCAATCTCGAGATTGAAATCACGTCCACGCAGGAAGAACGGACAGTCCAGCTCGCGCACCTTGTCCAGCAAGGTATGCGGCGGATCCAGGTCGCCGCACAGTGCAGGCTTGCCCTGGCGGAAAATCCCGGCTTTTTCATAGGCCACGGACTCACGGGTGTTACCCAGATAGTCGACGTGGTCGACACCAATGCTGGTGATCAGCGCCAGGTCAGCATCTACCACGTTGACCGTATCCAGACGCCCGCCCAGGCCGACTTCCAGCACCACCACATCGAGTTGCGCACGCTCGAACAGCCAGAACGCCGCCAAGGTGCCCATCTCGAAATAAGTCAGGGAAATCTCGCCACGCCCTGCATCGAGTGCGGCGAAGGCTTCGCAGAGTTGCTCGTCAGTGGCTTCGACACCATTGAGTTGCACTCGCTCGTTGTAGCGCAGCAGGTGCGGCGAGTTGTACACGCCGACCTTCAGGCCCTGGGCTTGCAGCAAGGCCGCGACAAAGGCGCAGGTGGAGCCCTTGCCGTTGGTGCCGGTCACCGTGATCACGCGCGGCGCCGGCCGGCCCAACCCGAGGCGGGCCGCTACCTGTTGCGAGCGCTCCAGGCCCATGTCGATGGCTGACGGATGCAACTGCTCAAGGTAGGCGAGCCATTCGCCCAGGGTACGTTGGGTCATATGTTTGCAGGCACCGGCGGCACGATGATCGGCTCGATTTTAGGCGCGACGTACACAGGCGTCGGCAGGCCCATCATCTGGGCCAGCAGGTTGCCCAGGCGTGGACGCAGCTCGGAACGGGCAATGATCATGTCGATCGCACCGTGCTCCAGCAGGAACTCGCTGCGCTGGAAGCCTTCCGGCAGTTTTTCGCGAACGGTTTGCTCGATAACACGCGGGCCGGCGAAACCGATCAGGGCCTTTGGCTCTCCGACGATCACGTCACCCAGCATGGCCAGGCTGGCGGAAACGCCGCCGTAGACCGGGTCGGTCAGCACAGAGATGAACGGAATACCTTCTTCACGCAGACGCGCCAGTACCGCGGAGGTCTTGGCCATTTGCATCAGGGAGATCAGCGCTTCCTGCATCCGCGCGCCGCCGGAGGCTGCGAAGCAGATCATCGGGCAGCGGTTTTCCAGGGCGTAGTTGGCGGCACGTACAAAACGCTCACCGACGATGGCGCCCATGGAACCACCCATGAAGGAGAATTCGAAGGCGGAAACCACTACGGGCATGCCCAGCAGCTTGCCGCTGACGGAAATCAGCGCGTCCTTCTCACCGGTCTGCTTCTGGGCAGCGGTCAGGCGGTCTTTGTACTTCTTGCCGTCGCGGAATTTCAGACGGTCAACCGGCTCCAGGTCAGCGCCCAGTTCGGCACGACCATCGGCGTCGAGGAAGATATCAATGCGGGCGCGGGCGCCGATACGCATGTGGTGGTTGCACTTGGGGCAAACGTCCAGGGTCTTTTCCAGCTCCGGGCGATACAACACCGCGTCGCAGGATGGGCACTTGTGCCAAAGACCTTCAGGAACCGAGCTTTTCTTCACCTCGGAACGCATGATCGAGGGGATCAGTTTGTCTACTAACCAGTTGCTCATGCTTTCTTTCTCCAGTACCGGTGGCTTGAACACAGCCCCGCGTATGCCCTTGAGCTAAATTCATATGTGGCGATGACACAAACTGGACGGGGTCAGACGTTCGACCTGCCATTTCCTGCCTGTGCCCTCAGCCTTCCAGACAACCTGCAGTGCAGGGTTGCCACTTCATTTCCGGGCCTCCCACAGGCGGCGCCGGGCTGTTTTACACAGTGGTAGTTATGGACGGCGGCAGACTGCCAGCCGTCACATCGTGCCACTGCTGTCGCGCACGGCCTGCATGAATGCGCGAACCTTTGCGTGATCCTTGATGCCTTTGGCCTGCTCTACCCCACCGCTGACGTCAACGGCGTAAGGGCGAACCTGCTGGATGGCGCTGGCGACATTGCCCGGATTCAGGCCGCCCGCCAGGATAATCGGCTTGCTCAGGCCTTCGGGAATCAGCGACCAGTCAAACGCCTCACCGGTGCCACCGGGAACACCTTCGACGTAGGTGTCGAGAAGAATCCCGCGCGCCCCGGTGTAGGCAGCGCATGCCGCAGCGATATCGTCGCCGGCCTTTACCCGCAACGCCTTGATATACGGGCGCTGATAGCTCTCGCACTCATCAGGGCTTTCGTCGCCATGGAACTGCAGCATGTCCAGCTGCACCGCATCGAGGGTTTCATTGAGTTCGCAACGGCTCGCGTTGACGAACAAGCCAACAGTGGTCACGAACGGCGGTAACGCGGCAATGATCGCCCGCGCCTGCAACACATTCACCGCCCGCGGGCTTTTGGCATAAAACACGAAACCGATGGCATCGGCCCCCGCCTCGACCGCCGCCAACGCGTCTTCTATGCGGGCAATCCCGCAAATCTTGCTGCGAACGGCAGACATGTCGATGAAACCTCAGGGCGTGTCCGAGAAAGTCCCGGATGGTAACAAATGCTTTTGAGGGCGTCAGCCGCCAAGTTCGCTGAAACCTGTGAGGAAGTGTGGCCCGATGAACCGCTGCGGCAGTTCGAACTCGTCGCGGTACTCCACATCCACCAGGTACAGGCCGAACGGATGCGCCGTGACGCCGCCGGTGCGACGAATCCGGCTTTCCAGCACTTCCTTGGCCCACTCCACCGGACGCTCGCCGGTACCGATGGTCATCAGCACCCCGGCGATATTGCGCACCATATGGTGCAGGAAGGCGCCGGCGCGAATATCCAGCACGATCATCTTGCCGTGGCGCGTCACCCGCAGATGATGGACTTCCTTGATCGGAGACTTGGCCTGGCACTGGCCGGCACGAAACGCGCTGAAATCATGGATACCCACCAGATGCTGGGCGGCCTCAGCCATGCGCTCGGCGTCCAGGGGGCGGTGGTTCCAGGTAATTTCTTCGTTGAGATGGGCCGGGCGGATCTGATCGTTGTAGATCACATAGCGATAACGCCGGGCAATGGCCTTGAAGCGCGCATGAAAATCCGCCGGCATCACCTTGGCCCAACTGACGCTGACGTCGTGGGGCAAGTTGATATTGGCGCCCATCACCCACGCCTTCATCGAGCGCTCGGCCTGGGTATCGAAGTGCACCACTTGCCCGCAGGCATGCACGCCGGCGTCGGTTCGCCCGGCACACATCAGCGACACCGGTGAGTCGGCGACTTTCGACAGGGCCTTCTCCAGGGTTTCCTGCACCGTCGGCACGCCGGAGGCCTGGCGCTGCCAGCCGCGATAGCGTGAGCCTTTGTATTCCACGCCCAGGGCGATTCTGAAAAAGCCTGCGGCCGCCATTTCGGCGGCCGCGTTATCTATATTTGCCAAGAACTGAGAGCCTGATGAGTTGCGCAAAGGAGGCCATTATAAGGCCGCGCGCCGAGCTTGGGGCTTTTTGTAGGAGCGAGCTTGCTCGCGAAGGTCGTTAACGATAACGCGCCCATCCTGGATGAACGCGGTGCCTGGGAGTTCTTCGCGAGCAAGCTCGCTCCTACAGGGGGGAAGGGGTCAAGCCAGCCGGCTGAGCATTTCCTTGGCTTCGCCTTTTTGACCGTCATCGCCCTCCTTGAGCACTTCGGCGAGGATATCGCGCGCGCCGTCGGCATCGCCCATGTCGATGTAGGCCTGGGCCAGGTCAAGCTTGGTCGCCACTTCATCGGTACCGGAGAGGAAGTCGAATTCCGGCTCGTCGCCACCCAATGCCGCGTCTGCTTCGGTGAAGGACGGCTCGATCGGCGGATGCTCCAGGCTTTGCGACAGGCGATCCAGCTCGGCATTGACGTCGTCAAGCTCCGAGGCGAATGCATCGGGCTTGGTCGCTGCAGGCGACTCGGGCTCGTCGGCCAGGGACAGGTCGAAATCTTCCGGCAGCTCGAGGTCGTCCAGGTCGGCTGGTGTCAGGGTCGGCGGCTCTACCGGTGGCTGGCCCTTCATCTGGTCTTCGAGACCGGAGAGGAACTCGTCGTCGGACTGGGTCGACGATGGCGGGTCGAGCTGCAGGTCCAGGTCGAAGTCCGAGAGGTCTTCCTCGCTGGCCTTGGCCTCGGTCTGCTGTTGCAGCACCGACTCAAAGCTCAGGTCGTCCGACGCTGGCTTGACCACGGCCGGGGAAGCGGCTTCCAGATCGTCCAGGCTCAGGTCGAAGTCGGTATCAAACGCGTCAGGTTCCGGCGCAGGAGCAGGCGGCGCGGGTTCGTCCTTGAGCAGGTCCTTGACGTATTGGGCGTCGAGGGCAGCCGCAGCAACGGCAGCGCTGACGCCGGCCGCGAGCACGGCCATGGCCGGGAAGCGACTTTTCAGCTGTTCAACCTGGGCATGGTTGTCGCCATTGGCGACCAATTGGCGCTCCTGGGTGACAAACCCGTCCTTGTTGCCCTGCAAACCGTGGACTTCCATCAGCTTGAGGCGCAGGTCGCTGCGGGCAGGCTCTTGCTTGATCGCATCTTCCAGTACTTCAGCGGCCTGGTTCAGGTGGCCACGGTCGATGTGCGACTGGGCTTGAGCCAGGGCGTCGGCCGGGCGCTCAGCAGCAACAGGAGCGACAACCGGTGCAATCACCGGAGCAACCACTGCTGCCGGAGCTGGAGCTGGAGCTGGAGCCAGCTTGACGTTCGGCGGCGGCACATCAAGGCCTTCGAAACTGTCGGATGGCAGATCGTGATCAATGTTCGGCGCAAATTCCGGCTCTTCAGCCAGGGCCCGCGCCATGCGCAGGTGCTTTTCTTCTTCAAGGCGCGCATTGCGATGACGCGCCCACAGCAGCAGAAGCAACAGCACCAGCAAACCCGCCGCGCCGCCGATCACGCCGAGCACAATCGGGTTGGTCAGCAGGTCGTTGAATTTACCTTCGGTGGTAGCAGGCACCGCGTCAGCCTTGACCGGCGTCTCGACCGGCGCAGCCGCGGGAGCAGCCGCCGGGGTTGCCGCAACCGGCGCGACCGGTTGTGCAGCCACTTCAGCCGGCATCGCAGCCGTGGCAGCAGGCTGCGCCGCAGCGCCACCTGGGGTCTGCAACTTGGCCAATTGATTGTTCTTGAGCTCGATCAGCCGCTGCAGTTTGTCCAGCTGACTTTGCAGGTCAGCCATGCGGCTTTTCAGTTCTTCATTCTCGCGACGGGTCGAATCCAGGCTTTCCTGGGTCACCGCCAGCTTGTTGTTCAGGGCCCGACTGTCGCCAGCTCCGCCCTTTACGCCTTTTTTGGCGGCTTCGGCGGAAACCAGGCTCAAGTTGTCCTTGGTATTGGTCTGCGCAGGTGCGTTACCGGCCTGGGTACGCTTGGTGGCGTCGAGTTGCGCCTTGCCGGCGGGCTGATTGGCGCCGCGACGCCCCTCGCGCCACGCTGCATTTTGCGCAGTCACTTCAGCAACCGCCTGAGGCTGCGGCAGGCTGGTGCTCTGCCCCACATCCGGCAGGCGCAGGACGTGTCCGGTTTTCATGCGGTTGATGTTGCCGCCGACAAAGGCATCAGGGTTCAGTGCCTGAATGGCCAGCATGGTTTGCTGCACCGAGGCACCATTGCGATTCTTCGCGGCGACTTCCCACAAGGTGTCGTGGGAAGTCGTGGTGTGTTCCTTAGGCTTGGTGACTGCCGGAGCCGACGTCACAGGCGACGTCAGGCGCGGTGCAGGTGCAGGCGCGCCGGCCGTCGGAGTCGACTGGTCGAACTTGGCCGGGTCCAGCAACACGCTGTAGTCGCGCATCAGGCGGCCGTTGGGCCATTGCACCTGCAGCAGGAAACGCACATAGGAATCAGGCAACGGCTGGCTGGAGGTGACACGCACAACACTGCGGCCGTTCGGGTTGACCACCGGGGTGAAGGTCAGGTCATTCAGGAAAGCCTGGCGATCAACGCCCGCATCCACGAAGGCCTGGGACGAAGCGAGGCTGGGGGTGATCTCGGAGGCGGTCAGGCCACCGACGTCGAGCAGCTCGATCTCCACCGACAGCGGCTGGTTCAGCTTCGACTTGAGAGTCATCTCCCCAAGTTGCAGTGCTTGCGCCATACCGGAGGACAGCGCCGAGGCGGCCGCTATTGCTAACACCAGTTTGCGAACTTGAACCATAGCCTCATCCTTTTTGAACACTCCCCGGCCTGCGAGAAGGGTGGTAACCGCTGCCATAAGGCATGGCGAGCCGATAGGTCACCGACGCGCAATCTTTCCAGCTTGGGGCCAAGCATAGCGCTTGGCTAGAATCAATCTACAAATTGCCGCCAAGTATCTTTTACACAAGGCCTTTTATCAACAACTGCGCCAGCTGTACGGCGTTAAGTGCGGCGCCTTTGCGTACGTTATCTGACGTCAGCCACACATTTAGTTCCGCCGGGTCATCGACACCGGCACGCACCCGGCCAACGTAGACCACGTCCTGACCGACCGCATCGCCAACCGCCGTGGGGTAATCGCCCTCTTCCACCCGCTCGACACCCGGCGCCGAGTCCAGGGCAAGGTTGACGGCGGCAAGATCGACCGCTGCCCCCAATTGCAGTGACACAGTCAGGCTATCGCCAAAAAACACCGGGGCTTGAACGCAGGTTGCGGAAATCTTTAGCAAAGGCATTTCCAGCACCGCGCGCAATTCGTGCACCAGGCGCTTTTCCAGGGCGGTGTGGCCTTGGGCGTCAGGCTTGCCGACCTGGGCCAGCAGGTTGAAGGCCATCTGCCGATCGAAGAATTTTGGCTCCAACGGGCGCACGTTCAGCAACTCGGCGGTCTGCCGGGCGAGTTCGCTGACCGCTTCCCGACCCTGGGCGGAAACGGCGAGATTGGCCGTGACGCTGACGCGCTGGATATCCAGCAAGCCGCGCAGTGGCGCCAGCACCACGGCCAGGGCGGTGGCCGACGGGCTTGGGCTGCTGACTTGGTACGGCTTTTTCAGGCCATCCAGGACGTGGGCATTGGCTTCCGGAACCACTTGCGGCGCCTGATCGGCCGGCAAGGCGCCGGACAGGTCGATCAGCGTGCAACCGGCGGCGGTGGCGCGCGGGGCGAAACTCAAGGTGACCGCAGGGCCGGCGGCGAAGAACACCAACTGGACTTTGCTGAAATCAAACTCATCGACTTCCCGTACCCGCACGTTCTTGCCACGAAACGGCACCGAATGCCCGGCCGACTCGCTGCTGGCCAGCAGGTGCAGGTTGCCTACCGGGAAGTCCTGCTCTTCGAGGATCTGCACCAGGGTTTCGCCAACGGTGCCGGTGGCGCCGATCACGGCAATATCAAAGGTCTGGGTCATGGGGGCTGCCTCGGGCATTGCGGGGGGAGCGGCACTTTACCGGGTGGTTGGGGGTGAGGCAATTAACCTGGGGGTTGTGGTGTGGCTGATGGCCTCTTCGCGAGCAAGCCCGCTCCCACATTGGACCGAGTTTCTTCAGTTGAAATTCGATCCAAGGTGGGAGCGGGCTTGCTCGCGAAGAGGCCCGAGCGCGCAATAAAAAACCCGCGCCTGTCACCAGTACGCGGGTTTCTTATAACAAGCAGCGATTACCGCTCCAGCAAGATCCGCAGCATGCGACGCAACGGCTCAGCCGCGCCCCACAGCAGTTGGTCGCCAACGGTGAACGCGCCCAGGTACTGAGTACCCATATTCAGCTTGCGCAGACGGCCAACCGGCACATTCAGGGTACCGGTCACCTTGTTCGGGCTCAGTTCCTGGATGCTGATATCGCGGTTGTTCGGCACCAGCTTGACCCAAGGGTTGTGCTGGCTGATCAGCCCTTCGATATCGGCGATCGGTACGTCTTTGTTCAGCTTGATGGTCAGCGCCTGGCTGTGGCAACGCATGGCGCCGATGCGCACGCAGATACCGTCCACCGGGATCGGGCTCTTGAAGCGACCAAGGATCTTGTTGGTCTCGGCCTGGGCCTTCCACTCTTCACGGCTCTGGCCGTTAGGCAGTTCCTTGTCGATCCACGGGATCAGGCTACCGGCCAATGGCACGCCGAAGTTCTCGGTCGGGTAGGCTTCACTGCGCATGGCTTCGGCTACACGGCGATCGATGTCGAGGATCGCGCTGGCCGGGTCAGCCAGTTGATCGGCCACCGCAGCGTGGGTCGCGCCCATTTGCTTGATCAGCTCACGCATGTTCTGCGCGCCGGCACCGGAGGCCGCCTGATAGGTCATGGCGCTCATCCACTCCACCAGGCCGGCTTCGAACAAGCCGCCCAGGCCCATCAGCATCAGGCTGACGGTGCAGTTGCCGCCGATGTAGTTCTTGGTGCCTGCGTCCAGTTGCTGGTCGATCACCTTGCGGTTGACCGGGTCCAGGACGATGACCGCGTCATCCTGCATGCGCAGGCTGGAAGCGGCGTCGATCCAGTAGCCCTGCCAGCCGGCTTCGCGCAGTTTGGGGAAGACTTCGCTGGTGTAGTCGCCACCCTGGCAGGTCAGAATGACGTCGAGGGTCTTCAGTTCTTCAATGTTGTAGGCGTCTTTGAGCGGCGCAATGTCCTTGCCCACAGACGGCCCTTGACCACCCACATTGGAAGTGGTGAAAAACACCGGCTCAATCAGATCGAAATCCTGCTCTTCCAGCATCCGCTGCATGAGCACGGAACCGACCATACCGCGCCAACCGATCAGACCTACACGTTTCATCGCAACTACACCTTGTTCAAAAGTGGGCCGCCTTGCAGCAACATCTGCAAGCGGGCCCGAGAGATTACAGATTCCGCAGCGCGGCGACTACTGCGTCGCCCATTTCTTGCGTACCGACCTTGGTGCAACCCTGGGACCAGATGTCGCCGGTGCGCAGGCCTTGGTCCAGCACCAGGCTCACAGCCTTCTCGATGGCATCCGCCGCGTCGGTCAGGTTGAAGCTGTAACGCAGCATCATCGACACCGACAGAATGGTCGCCAACGGGTTGGCAATGCCCTGCCCCGCGATGTCCGGCGCCGAACCGTGGCACGGCTCGTACATGCCTTTGTTGTTGGCATCCAGGGATGCCGACGGCAGCATGCCGATGGAACCGGTGAGCATCGAGGCCTGGTCGGACAGGATGTCGCCGAACAGGTTGTCGGTGACGATCACGTCGAACTGCTTGGGTGCACGCACCAGTTGCATCGCGGCGTTGTCGACATACATGTGGCTCAGCTCGACGTCCGGGTAGTCCTTGGCGACTTCCTCGACAATTTCACGCCACAGCTGGCTGGACGCCAAGACGTTGGCCTTGTCCACCGAGCAGACCTTTTTGCCACGCACACGCGCCATGTCGAAGCCGACACGGGCAATGCGGCGGATTTCACTCTCGCTGTACGGCAGAGTGTCGTAGGCCTGACGCTCGCCATTCGGAAGCGTGCGCACGCCCCGTGGCGAGCCGAAGTAGATACCGCCGGTCAGTTCGCGGACGATCAGGATGTCCAGGCCCGCGACGATTTCCGGCTTCAGGCTGGAAGCGTCCGCCAACTGCGGGTAAAGGATCGCCGGGCGCAGGTTGCCGAACAGGCCCAGTTGCGCACGGATCTTCAGCAGGCCGCGCTCTGGGCGGATGTCACGCTCGATCTTGTCCCATTTCGGGCCACCCACGGCGCCCAGCAGCACGGCGTCGGCTGCGCGCGCACGGTCCAGGGTCTCGTCGGCCAGGGGCACGCCGTGCTTGTCGATGGCCGCGCCGCCGATCACGTCGTGGCTCAGTTCGAAGCCCAGGCTGTACTTGGCGTTGGCCACTTCCAGGACCTTGACCGCTTCGGCCATGATTTCCGGACCAATGCCGTCGCCAGGGAGAATCAGAATCTGCTTGCTCATGGGTTCCTCATTTCATCAAGCGACCCGCCCGTGGGCAGGTCGGAAAAATTAATCAGCGTTCGGCCCACACCACCAGCACGTCGGTGCTGAAGGTGCCGTCGGCTTGAATCTCGAAATAATCGCGCACTTCCTGGCCCATCGCCTTTTGCAACTCAAGAATCGCGGCGCGCAATACCTCTGGGGTGCGCATGCGCTCAACCCACGAGGTGTATTCCAGGCGCAGGCGCTGGCGGCTGCTGTTACGCACATGCAAACCGGCTTCGCTGAGCTGGTGCATCCACTCGCCGGCGGAATAATCGCGCACGTGGCTGGTGTCGCGCAGTACTTCGACGGTTTGCAGGTAAGTGTCCAACAGCGGGCTGCCCGGTGACAAGACGTCCACAAACGCGGCCACGCCGCCCGGCTTGAGCACCCGGCGCACTTCACGCAGGGCCAGGCCGAGGTCGCTCCAGTGGTGGGCCGAATAGCGGCTGAACACGAAGTCGAACTCGCCATCGGCGAACGGCAGACGCTCGGCGGCGCCGTGCACGGTGCGGATGTTGTCCAGGCCACGGTCCACGGCAGCGGCGGCGACCACGTCGAGCATTTGTTGGGACAGGTCGTACGCCACCACTTCTTTGACCAACGGTGCAACGTTGAAACTCACATGACCGGCGCCGCAACCCAGGTCCAGCAGTCGTGCAGCGCCCTGCCCGGCCAGTTCGGCCTGGAGTAGCGCGAATTCGGTGCCTTGAGCGTGAACTGCACTGCTCAGGTAGGCCGAGGCCTGTTCGCCGAATTGTTTTTGCACGACTTGGGTGTGGGCGGTGCTGGTCATGGGAAGCTCCTCGTTGTTGTGCTTTTTGTAGGAGCGAACTTGCTCGCGAAGGTCGCCAACGATGACGCTGGGCATCTGACACCCCGTGGCGATCTCAGGTTTTTCGCGAGCAAGCTCGCTCCTACAGTGGGTTACGCATCGCGAAACAACCAAGGCTGGCTCGCCCGGTGCCTGGCTTCAAACGCTGCAATCGCATCACCGTCCTGCAAGGTCAGGCCGATATCGTCCAGGCCATTGATCAGGCAGTGTTTGCGGAAGGCGTCCACTTCAAAGTGATACACCTTGCCGTCCGGACGGGTCACGGTCTGCGCGGCCAGGTCGACGGTCAACTGGTAGCCCACATTGGCTTCCACTTGCTGGAACAACTCATCCACTTCGGCATCACTCAAGATGATCGGCAGCAAGCCGTTCTTGAAGCTGTTGTTGAAGAAGATGTCGGCGTAGCTCGGCGCGATGATGCTGCGAAAGCCATATTCTTCCAGGGCCCACGGCGCGTGTTCACGACTGGAGCCGCAACCGAAGTTTTCCCGCGCCAACAACACGCTGGCGCCTTGGTAACGTTCGGCGTTGAGCACGAAATCCTTGTTCAACGGGCGCTTGGAGTTGTCCTGGTAGGCGTAGCCCACGTCCCGGTAGCGCCACTCGTCGAACAGGTTCGGGCCAAAACCGGTGCGTTTGATCGACTTCAAGAACTGCTTGGGAATGATCTGGTCGGTGTCCACGTTGGCACGGTCCAACGGCGCGACTAAACCGGTGTGTTGGGTAAAAGCTCTCATCGGGTATTCCTCAGATCAATTCGCGAACGTCGATGAAACGACCGTTGACGGCAGCCGCAGCGGCCATGGCCGGGCTGACGAGGTGGGTACGGCCACCGGCGCCCTGACGCCCTTCGAAGTTACGGTTGGAGGTGGACGCGCAATGCTCGCCCGACTCCAAACGGTCCGGGTTCATTGCCAGGCACATCGAGCAGCCCGGCTCGCGCCATTCAAAACCGGCTTCGAGGAAAATCTTGTCGAGGCCTTCGGCTTCAGCCTGGGCTTTAACCAGACCCGAACCTGGCACCACGATCGCCTGCTTGATGGTCGAGGCGACTTTGCGGCCCTTGGCGATCACCGCCGCAGCGCGCAAGTCTTCGATCCGCGAGTTGGTGCAGGAACCGATAAACACGCGATCCAACTGGATGTCGGTGATCGCCTGGTTGGCTTTCAAGCCCATGTACTTCAAGGCGCGCTCGATGGAGCCGCGTTTGACCAGGTCAGTTTCCTTGGCCGGGTCCGGCACGTTCTGATCAACGGCCAACACCATTTCCGGCGACGTGCCCCAGCTGACTTGCGGCTTGATCTGCGCGGCGTCGAGGGTGACCACGGTGTCGAACACCGCGTCGGCATCGGACACCAGGTCTTTCCAGGCTTCGACAGCGGCGTCCCAATCGGCACCGCTCGGTGCGAATGGGCGACCCTTGACGTAGGCAATGGTCTTTTCGTCCGCCGCCACCATGCCCACACGGGCACCGGCTTCGATGGACATGTTGCAGATGGTCATGCGGCCTTCGATGGACAGGTCGCGAATCGCGCTGCCGGCGAATTCGATGGCGTGGCCGTTACCGCCGGCGGTGCCGATCTTGCCGATCACCGCCAGGACGATGTCTTTGGCAGTGACGCCGAAAGGCAACTCACCTTCCACCGACACCAGCATGTTCTTCATTTTCTTGGCAACGAGGCACTGGGTGGCGAATACGTGCTCCACCTCGGAAGTGCCGATGCCGTGCGCCAACGCGCCAAACGCCCCGTGGGTGGAGGTGTGGGAGTCGCCGCAGACCACGGTCATGCCGGGCAAGGTGGCGCCCTGCTCCGGGCCGATCACGTGAACGATGCCTTGACGCACGTCATTCATCTTGAATTCTGTGATGCCATATTCGTCGCAGTAATCATCGAGGGTCTGCACCTGGAGGCGCGACACGGTGTCGACGATAGCTTCGATCCCGCCTTTACGCTCCGGGGTGGTCGGCACGTTGTGGTCCGGGGTGGCGATGATCGAGTCGACGCGCCAAGGCTTGCGCCCGGCCAGTCGCAGGCCTTCGAACGCTTGAGGCGAGGTCACTTCATGGATGATGTGACGGTCGATGTAGATCAGCGACGACCCATCATCGCGCCGTTTCACTTCATGGGAATCCCAAAGCTTGTCGTAAAGCGTTTTGCCGGCCATCACGCGGTCCTCATCAGGTGTTTCTATGCCCCAGGCCTTGAACGATTCAATAACCCTTTGGCTTGTGAGGCTGATGGTATGGCGCTACATTAAATAACTCAAATTCATATTTTTTATGCTTTGGATTACCAACTGGAATAGCACAATGGACCTGGCCAACCTCAATGCCTTTATTGCCATCGCCGAGACTGGCAGCTTCTCCGGTGCCGGCGAACGCCTGCACCTGACCCAACCCGCCATCAGCAAGCGCATCGCCGGCCTGGAGCAGCAATTAAAGGTGCGTCTGTTCGACCGGCTGGGGCGTGAAGTCGGCCTTACCGAAGCCGGGAGAGCGTTACTGCCGCGGGCTTATCAGATTCTCAACGTGCTGGACGACACCCGCCGCGCCCTGACCAACCTCACCGGCGAAGTCAGCGGGCGCCTGACACTGGCCACCAGCCATCACATCGGCCTGCATCGCCTGCCGCCCGTACTGCGAACGTTTACCCGGGAATACCCGAACGTCGCCCTGGATATTCAGTTTCTCGATTCAGAAGTGGCCTACGAAGAAATCCTCCATGGCCGCGCCGAAGTGGCGGTCATCACCCTCGCGCCGGAGCCCCACACACTGGTGCGCGCCACCCCGGTGTGGGACGACCCGCTGGATTTCGTGGTGGCACCGGAACACAGCCTGATCAGCAACGGCAACGTCAACCTGGCGGACATCGCCCGGCACCCGGCGGTGTTTCCCGGCGGCAACACCTTTACCCACCATATCGTGCAGCGGCTGTTCGAGGCCCAGGGCCTGACGCCGAATATCGCCATGAGCACCAACTACCTGGAAACCATCAAG
Organism: Pseudomonas sp. LBUM1641; assembly: GCF_059716235.1. Lineage (NCBI taxonomy): Bacteria > Pseudomonadati > Pseudomonadota > Gammaproteobacteria > Pseudomonadales > Pseudomonadaceae > Pseudomonas > Pseudomonas sp. LBUM1641. The sequence goes on along the minus strand of NZ_CP166815.1, from coordinate 2,307,879 downwards.
ATGATGGTCTCCATCGGCCTGGCCTGGAGCGTATTGCCGCGCACGATGCTCGATGATCAGGTGGCACGCATCGCTTTGCCGGGCATACAGCTCAGTCGCCAGCTAGGCTATATCGTGCACACCGAAAGGACGCTGTCGAACGCTGCGCGGGCTTTCATGAGCCTATTGGATGCACAGGTCGATCTGCCAGGGAATCAGGCATGAATCGCTGTGGCCCGTAGACCATGAACCCGCGCCGAACGCCCATCGAGCCAAGGCCCTGTGATAATGCGCAACCCCGTCAATTCCGTGCCACCTCTGCCTCGCATCTACGCCCTGGACCCACAGGAGGCGGAGCAAAGCTGGGACAGCGCGCCGCAACTGCTGGCGGCGCTCAACGCTGCCCGGCTGGGCGCCTGGAGCTGGGAAATCGATACCGGCCGGATAAGCTGGTCCCGAGGCACCCAGGCACTGTTCGGCTTCGACCCGCGCCACCCACTGCCTAAAGACCTGGAATACCTGGACCTGCTGGCTCCCGAGGACCGCGCCAAGGTGGTCCGGGCCTTTCATGCGGTGCTGGCCGGCGAGCCCGCAGCCCAAGCCATGCACCACCGTATTCAATGGCCCGATGGCAGCCTGCACTGGCTGGAAATCAACGGCAGCCTGCTGCCGGACAAGGCCGGTCGCCGGCGGATGATCGGAGTGATCCGCGAAATCACCCACCAGCGCGAGCGCGAACACGCCCTCAGCCATTCGGAAAAGCGCTTCGCCACCCTGTTTCATTTGTGCCCGCTGATGGTCCTGCTGACCCGCCAGGCGGACGGCCTGATCAGCGAAGCCAACCAGTATTTCGAGAGCCTGTTCGGCTGGCCACTGGCCGATGCCATTGGCCGCAGCACGCTGGAGCTGGGCCTCTGGGTACACCCCGAACAACGCGCGCTGCTGATCAAGGCCACCCAGCGCAAAAGCACCCCCATCACCATGGAGGTGCAGTTTCGCGCCAGCAACGGGCAGATCCACGATGGCACCCTCAGCGCCCAGAAAGTCGAGCTGGACGGCGAGGACTACCTGATCAGCACCTTCCTCGACACCACCGACCGCAAGAACGCCGAGCAAGCCCTCAAGGACAGCCAGGAACGCCTGGACCTGGCCCTCGACTCGGCACAACTGGGTACCTGGGACTGGCACATTCCCAGCGGCATGCTCTACGGCTCGGCCCGCGCCGCGCAATTGCACGGGCTGGAACCCCAGCCGTTCCACGAATCCTTCGAGGCGTTTTTTGAAGGCATGCCTCAGGAAGAGCGTGAGAGCATGCGCAACGCCTACCGGACCCTGCGCGAAGGCCCGGCGGGCAACTACCAACTGACCTATCGCGTGCAACTGGAAGATGGCAGTTCGCGCTACCTGGAAAGCCGCGCCCGCCTGTATCGCGATGACTTGGGCGTGCCCCTGCGCATGGCCGGCACGCTGCTCGACATCACCGACCAGGTCGAACGCGAACAACGCCTGACCGCGTCGGAAGAAAAGTTCGCCAGCCTGTTTCTCGCCAGCCCCGACCCGATCTGCGTGACACGCCTGGAGACCGGCCAGTTTATCGAGATCAACCCGGCCTTCACCCAGACCTTCGGCTGGACCGCCGCCGAGGTGCTCAACAACAACGCCGAACAGATCGGCTTGTGGGATGAACCCAGCAGGCGCCTGCAACGCATCGAGCAGGTGATTCGCGAACAATCCCTGAGCAACGTGGCAATCACCGTTCATCACAAGAACGGCCAAACCCTTAACTGCGTGATCTCCAGCCGCCTGATCCAGGTCAGCGACCAACCCTGCATCGTCACCACCTTGCGGGACATCACCCAGCAGCAACGCTCGGAAGCGGCGCTCAAGGCCAGCGAAGAGAAGTTCGCCAAGGCCTTTCATTCCAGCCCCGACGCGGTATCGATCACCGAACGCGATACCGGGCGCTATGTCGAGGTCAATGACGGTTTCTGCCGCTTGACCGGCTACCGCGCCGAAGAGGCGATCGGCCTGACGCTGTATCAGATCGGCATCTGGGCCGACGAAAACCAGCGCGCTGCGTTATTGGCCGAGCTGCAGATCAAGGGCCGCATTCATCACCTGGAAATGCTCTGGCACAACAAGCGCGGCGAAGTACTGGCGGTTGAAGTGTCGGTGGAACCCATCACCCTCAATGAAACCCCGTGCCTGCTGCTGACCGCCCGGGACGTGAGCCTGCTGAAAAACGCCCAGGCGCAGATTCGCCACCTGGCCTATCACGACCCGCTGACCAACCTGCCCAACCGCGCCCTGCTGATGGACCGCCTGAGCCAGCAGATCGCCTTGCTCAAACGCCATAACCTGCGGGGCGCCCTGCTGTTCCTCGACCTGGACCACTTCAAGCACATCAATGATTCCCTCGGCCACCCGGTGGGCGACACCGTGCTGAAAATCGTCACCGCTCGCCTCGAAGCCAGCGTGCGCATGGAAGACACCGTGGCGCGCCTGGGAGGCGATGAATTTGTAGTCCTGCTCAGTGGCCTGGAGGGTTCGCGCCAGCAGGTCAGTGCCCAGGTTTCGGAGTTGGCCGACACCCTGCGCGAACTGTTATCCGAACCGATGTTTCTGGATGGCCAACGCCTGCAAGTCACGCCGAGCATTGGCGTGGCGCTGATCCCTGATCACGGCTCGACCCCGGCAGACTTGCTCAAGCGCGCCGATATCGCGCTGTACCGGGCCAAGGATTCGGGACGCAACACGATCCAGATGTTCCACAACAGCATGCAGAAAACCGCCAGTGAGCGGCTGCGTATGGAAACCGACCTGCGCCTGGCCCTGTCCCGCGGTGAATTCAGCGTGCACTACCAACCGCAAGTGGATGCCCGGGGTAACAGGATCGTCGGCGCCGAAGCCCTGGTGCGCTGGCAGCACCCGCAGTTGGGCGCGCAATCGCCGGCTGAATTCATCAAGGTGCTGGAAGACAGCGGACTGATTCTGGAAGTCGGCACCTGGATCCTCGATGAAGCCTGCGGGACCTTCGCGCAACTGATCGCCGAGGGCCTGGTGGACCCGCTGAATTTCAGCCTGTGCGTGAACATCAGCCCACGGCAGTTTCGCCAGAACGATTTTGTCGAGCGGGTGGAGCGCAGCCTGCGCACCCACCAACTGCCTTTTACGCTGTTGAAACTGGAAATCACCGAAGGCATCGTGATTCAGAATCTGGACGACACCATCAGCAAGATGCGCCGCCTGAAAAAGCTCGGCGTGAGCTTTGCGATGGATGATTTCGGCACCGGCTACTCGTCACTGACCTACCTCAAGCGCCTGCCCGTGGATGCGCTGAAAATCGACCAGTCGTTTGTGCGCGATGCGACCCATGACCCCAACGACGCGGAAATCATCCGCGCGATTGTGGCCATGGCCCGCAGCTTGAACCTGGAGGTGATTGCCGAAGGTGTGGAAACGACCGAACAATTGGCGTTCTTGCAGGGGCTTGGGTGTCATTTGTACCAGGGGTATTTGCACAGCCGGCCGCTGCCTATGGAGGGTTTCCGGCAACGGCTGGTGCAGGCCGGGCCGTTGCAGTTAAACCAACTTTAGTGCGATGCCATCGTCACGCATCCAGCCCGATGTCTTCAGTGAGGTTTTGGCGCCGTAATCATCAAAAACGCCATCAACAACCGCTACAGAGTGCCCGAAGTTTGCCAGTGTACCGGCCACGCCACTGGCCAGTTCCTGGACGCTGCTCTGCCGTGTAAAGGCATACAGTCCCAGCCGCTGCAGCGCATCACCGGGGCTCTCGCCATCATTGAGCGTGCCCATGGCCGCTTCAAAACCGGCGGCGGCGCGAAACTCGTGATTCTCCATTTGCGCCCGCTTGGCACTGACGGCGTACAAGAACGTCGCGTCCTTCAGCAACCCGGGGTCAGCGCCCTTGAAGTGTGAGCCTTCCCGGGCTTTTTTCAGCTCCTCATAGGTCAAGCGCACCGTACAGGCGTCGCGCATGGTCACGGTATAACCCTCGCGCGTCGGGATGATGCTTTTATAGATGCCCCGGGGATTTTGACCGTACTTCATCATCGCCGCCTTGATCGCGGATACCGTGACGCAATTACCCTCGACCCCTTGATAAAATCCGCTCCAGATATTGGCGGGCTTGATCCCCACCGGGACATCGGACGTCGGAGAAACCGTGGGGATTGAATCAATCGGTAATCCGGCAGGCACCTCCTCGGCGAGCATGTAGCCATACGACCTGGCGACAGAAGCTGGTTTTCCAACACTGTGCTGGACGCCATCCAGCACTAAGGCGCCCGAATAGCCGAAGGTATTGATTACCGCGACAGCGCCTTGCTCCATCATCTTGCCGGGGGGAACGAGCCGCAAAAAACCGACCATCCCAAGCCCCTTCATGACCCTGTAGGGCGTATCGCCTTTCAGGGCGTTTGATAAAGCCCTGCCAAATGATTTGTCCGGCGCGGGATCAAAACGGGTCAGTTGCCTGCGCTTCACGTAGGCCGCCCACATGAAGTTGGCCTGGTTCAGGGCCTGCCTGTCAGGTCCGGCAAACCGGGACGCGTCGCTCGCCTGGTTCAGTTCCTGTTCGGAAAGGTGAATCGCGAAGCCGTCTTTCATCGTGATGTCATAGCCTCCTTCTGCCGGGATGACTTTCTCAAACATATCCGCCGGGCTTTGGCCAAATCTCAGCATGAGCATCTTGATCACGGCGGCGTGGCTGCTGACATCAAACGACTCGCCAAACCTTGGTTCAACCGCATTAAAACCATTCAGGATGCCGGAGGGTTTCTCAGGGTTGCGCCTCGCCTGCTCGGCGTTGTCCAACACATAGACGTAATGGCAGTCGGGGCGGTGTTGACGGTCAAACCGATGCGCCACCCCGTTACGGATCAATGAGGCGCCAAAGTCATGAGTTTCCATTACACCAACGGCGTCCTTGCCGATGAGCTGCAGCGCAGGTATACGCTGCATAAACCGCTTCATCCCCATGCCCTTGAGCAGATTAAAGGTGGTTTCTCCCTGTAGAGAGGTCGACAAGGCCGCGTCAAAGTTGCTGTTGATACTGCTGTCCGCGCTGGACAACTGTTTGCGTTTGATAAAGACCGCCAACGCAAAATTGGCATTTTCCATTGCGCCTGCATCGCTACCGTCGAACCTCGACGCGGCTGTGGTTCGGAGCAGCTCATGTTCAGCAAGATGCAACGTGTAGCCGTCTTTCAGAGTGATGTCGTAGCCGCCGCCGACGTGCCGGACTTCGCTGAACATATCGGCGGGGCGAGAACCGAATGTAACCATCATCATTTTGATGACCGCCGAATGAGTACTGGTATCAAAGTGCTCAGCAAATCTACGTTCGGTAGAACTGAAGGCATTGACGATATCGGCCGGCCTTTCTTGTGCTTCCTGCAATCCATGAAAAACGTTGAGACCGAAGTTCATCGCAAAACCTGAGTTCAACACACTCATGGTCACACCCCTCTAAAAACCACCACATGCTGAATCCAGGTGTCAGCCTGCGAGAACGTCATTTTTTAATGCGATGGCCACCCCCTTACGCGGCGGCCCTCCTTTCTTGCCGTATAACTCCTCACATCCATCAACCACCGCTACTGAGTGAGCACTCCTGTTGACCATCCCTATCAACGACTTATCCTTAAGAAAGGCATCTACCGATACCGTCGCCATGTACCTGCGCAATCCCAGCCGCTGAAAGCCTTCCCCCGCCCCTCTTTCATCTTCACCATTGTTAAGGCTGTGTATGGCGGCCTCAATACTTCTCCCAGCAGTTCCGTCATTGTTTTCCATCATCGCCCGCTTGGCGCTCACGGCAAACAGAAAGTGCGCGTCCTTGAGCATGCCGGGATCACGCATCGGGACAAACTTTGAGCCCCTTATCGCCATGTCCAGCTCATGTTTTTTCAAGTCCAGCTTGTATCCGTCCCGCATCTCCACGCGGTAGTCATTACCTATGGCTTGAACAGACTTGAAAATATCGGTCGGGCTTTGCCCAAACCTCATCATCGCCGCCTTGATCGCCGAAATCGTCACGCAGTTACCATCGGGGCCCTGGCGGAAACCGTTCCAGACATTGTCGGGTTTCGCACCATTGCGCTTGCTGGACAGGTCTCGAAGAGGCTGCGCATTCGGGTCAGGAAGCGGTGAAACAGGACGGGGTATCACCGGAGGCTGTGGCAACGGTGTTACCGGGGTCGGAACCGTGTTCGTCGGATCCTTGCCAGCCAGCACACTTTGCAACTGGGCAAAGAACTGCGTAAAGACTTCGAGCAACTTCGCCAGCATTGGACCGTTGTTTGTTGCATCGCCCACGCCTCGATCGTTATTGCTGAATACTGATACAGCCCCCCCATCAACTTTTATCTCGTCCGTCGAAACCGTCCTTGGCCGTACTGGACACGAGTCCAGATGCTGATACTCCGTGCTTGCCTGCATCCTTTGACTAATAGGTAAACAAGACATAAATCCCCCTTTTCCAGAAGCCCCCCGGTCTTGACGACCGGGAAGCAATTTCCTTGATAAACCTTGAGAGGTTGCCGTTTTATCGGCTTATCCGACGACCTGGATTGAAGCGCCAATCGTTGTTGGAAGCCTGTTTCCTGCTGTTGCCGGACAACTCAGAAAAGTCGTCCTCGGCAGGTCCTGGAGCCGTCACGTCCGGCGTTACTGGAGGCTGGGGGGCGATTGGCGTCTTGTCATCAACGACTGGCGTTACTGGCCTGTCAGGAACAACTGGCGCTTGGTCATCAACTCCGGGCTTTACTGGCCTTCGGTCTTGCGACCCGGGCTGCACCTCGGGATGAGGGCAGGGACAGTTCATAACTTGAACGGTGACATTGGTAGTCACCCTATTGTCCGGGAATGCGTCCGGCCGGAAGCCAGGGTCGATCCTGTGTCGCGTTGATAACGCATTCGTTTCAGGCGCGACGTTAAGCCTCGGCGCCGGAACTACTGGGTTGACACCCGGCTTGACGTTGGTTGCCGGGGTCGGCACCGCTGGATTGCTGTCCGCCTGAACCTTGGGCGCAAGGTCCTGAACCGCTGGTTTCACATCCGGCTTGATGTTGGTTGCCGGGGTCGGCACCGCTGGATTGCTGTCCGCCTGAACCTTGGGCGCAAGGTCCTGAACCGCTGGTTTCACATCCGGCTTGATGTTGGTTGCCGAGGTCGGCACCGCTGGATTGCTGTCCGCCTGAACCTTGGGCGCAAGGTCCTGAACCGCTGGTTTCACATCCGGCTTGATGTTGGTTGCCGGGGTCGGCACCGCTGGATTGCTGTCAGCCTTGACCTTCGCCAACGCATCGCCGCTCTGCTCGGATTTATTGGACTGCGGTGCTGCATCGGGCATCGGCCTGGGCAGGCCTCCCTGACCCGACAGCATGTTGCGTATCGCTTTGAACGCAAACTCAAACATCTCAAACAACTTTTCAAGCGCGTCCTTGTTGAAGGTCACGGTGCCGTCTTTTGCAACAGTTGTACCGTTCTTCAGCAAGTTACTGTCCGTACTTGAAGGGGAATCGCTGGCAGTGTTAGCCACCGGCTTTGGTGTATCCGTCACCGGCGAGTGAAGATCATTATTCAAGCGCGGAAAGTTATTAACTGACAAATTAGACATTGATAAATCCTTATTAAGCGATACCCCAAACACCGTTACTGGCCTGGGGATCAATTGATCTGATGTTGAACTGAAAACAAACACGAGTCATGCACACTCCCTACTTTCGTGGGGGTTGCAGCCATCGAGTTCCGATAATCAGCCCTCACATAAGGACATCAAAATTAAAACCGGGACGTTATCCTATGGACATTCCAGAAAATGTCGTGTTCTTACTCGACTTCCGCCCCCCAGAACCCGATACATTGAGCAATACTCAGCGCCATCGGCAAATCGATGAAATCAGTCACTCATACAATCAAACCAGACTTATGTTATCGGGCGCGCCCACATACCCAACTAACCAATCCAATAAAATACGTCAGCCCCAACAGTAAAAACATGTAGCAAATACGCACCACCTAACACATATCAAGCAAATATAAGGTGGATAAAAAAAACAACATAAGATTAAAAACTTGCCGCTCGCCCGCGTACTCCGGCGATGAGACACTTTATCGCAAGCACAAAAAAGGGCGCCAACGGCGCCCTCTCATGCAGGCTTGAAATGCTTATATATATGAACTTAATCTTTCAGTGCCAACGCCTGCGCGCCAGCATCCGGTATTCCCAGTAATCGTCCGACCTGCTCCAGGTCCGTTTCCCGGCGCATCGCCGTGAACAACTCCACCGCCTCGGGGTAGTTGCGGGTCAGCATCGCCAACCATTGCTTCAAACGGCCAGGCGCCTGGCGCTCGGTCAGTTGCTCCACCGATTGCCTCCAGAACTCATGAAGCATCGGCTGCATCTGCGCCCAGGTCATCTCCACGACTTCTTCGCCAGCACGTGCGGCAGCGATCTGCCGGGCCAGGTCGGGACGGGCCACCAGGCCGCGGCCGAGCATGATGTCTTCCACGCCGCTGATTTCCCGGCAACGTCGCCAGTCTTCAACGCTCCAGATATCACCGTTGGCAAACACCGGCACCTTCACCACCTCCTGCACACGCGGGATCCACTCCCAATGCGCGGGCGGCTTGTAGCCGTCAACCTTGGTGCGTGCGTGCACCACGATATGCGCCGCGCCGCCTTCGGCCAGGGCCGTGGCGCACACCAGGGCACCGTCCGGGCTGTCGAAGCCCAGGCGCATCTTGGCAGTGACCGGAATGTGGGCCGGCACCGCACGCCGTACGTGCTCGACGATCTGGTTGAGCAGTTCCGGCTCTTTGAGCAGCACCGCCCCACCCCGTGACTTGTTGACGGTCTTGGCCGGGCAACCGAAGTTCAGGTCAACCACCTGGGAGCCCAGCTCACACGCCAGGGCCGCGTTTTCCGCCAGGCACACAGGGTCTGAACCGAGTAACTGCACGCGCAGAGGCACGCCGGCAGCGGTCTTGGCACCGTGCAGCAACTCAGGGGCAAGTTTGTGGAAATAGGCAGGCGTCAGCAGGCGGTCGTTGACCCGGATGAACTCGGTCACGCACCAATCAATACCGCCGACCCGGGTCAGCACGTCCCGCAGGATGTTGTCGACCAACCCCTCCATGGGCGCCAAAGCAATTTGCATGGAAAACACTCAACGAAAAACGTGGCGCAGTTTACGGGCTTCAGGCGCCGGAGGGTAATTCGCCTTGCAGCGCAGGGCCGTAACCTTCAAGAAATTCCGACGGCATGCGCTTGGGCTTGCCGCTGGACAGTTCGATGCAGACAAAGGTGGTTTGCGCCCGCAGCAAGGTGGCGCCGTCACGCGGGCGTACCAGTTGGAAGCGTCGGGTCATTTTCAGGCGCTGGTCCCAGTCGACGATCCAGGTCGCCAACTGCAGCTCGTCGCCTTCGTAGCCGGCGGCGAGGTAATCAATCTCATGACGCACCACGGCCATGGCACGGTCCAGCCGGCGGTACTCGGTGAGGTCCAGCCCCAAGCGCTGGGAATGGCGCCAGGCACAACGCTCCAGCCAGGACACGTACACCGCGTTGTTGGCGTGCCCCAGGCCGTCGATGTCTTCGGCACCGACCTGAAGATCGATGATAAACGGCGTTGCCAAATCCCAGCCCATGCGGTGCTCCCAGTCGATTAATGTCGGCGGCGAGCAGTGTAACCCATGGTTCAGGCGGTTTGGCGCTCTGGCACGTGGCGGCCGGCCAGCAGCGCCAGTACGCCTTCGATCACGCGCGGATCTGCCAGCACCTTCTGGTGCCCGCCTTGCTCCAGGCGCAGCAGGCGGCTGTCGAACCAGGCGTCGTGGATGACCTGGCAGGCTTTGACCGAGACGAACGTGTCGTCTTCGGCATGCACGATCAGGCCCGGGATATTCATTTGATAATGAGCCACGTCGAGGTGCCTGAGAGGCATTCCCATGGTCAGCTCCACCTCTTGGATAAACGCCGAACGCGCACGGGCCGGTAAACCAACCATGCCGGCAAAACCACGCAGCACGTCGAGAAACCGCGAGGGTGCGGCGATGCTCACCAATGCCTCAGTGCGCAAACCCAACTGCACCGCGAGCATCGCGCTGGCGCCACCCATGGAGTGACCGACGACGGCATGCAGCGGCGGTAACTCGGCAGCCGCTTCCAGCATGGCGCGGGCGAACAGCAGCACGTGGGCTTCGCGCCCCGGCGAACGGCCATGAGCCGGACCATCCAGCGCAACCACCGAATAGCCCGCCTCCACCAATGCCGTGATCAAGCTGGCGAACTGCGTCGGGCGCCCTTCCCAGCCATGCATCAACAACACTGCTGGGCCTTGGCCCCACTTCAGCGCCGACAGACCGAAACGCAAAGTGATGCGCTCGGACTGCGCCAGCAACGGCAGCTCCCAGTCACGGGGCGGCAGATCGCGAGGCGTCATGAATACTCGACGCATCTTGCTGGCAACGGTGTGCGGCGCCAGCCGGCCCAAGGTGCCATTGACGCCACGAATCCATTTCAACGTGCCCATCGCTCATTCCTCAGGCCAGAAGCCGTTTTTAACGCACTGCGGACTTGGCCGCACGCAACACACGGTCCGACAACTCACCCGGGCCCAAGGCGCGGGCCAGCGACAGGCCGCCGATCATCAGCGCCATGTCGGCCAGGGCCTTGTCGGTGTCTTCCGGGCTGGCAGCCAACTGTGCAGCCATCAGCTCACAATGCTCGTTCAAGGCCTGGCGGAATTCGTCCGGCAGGCGGCTCATCTCGCCCACGGTGGCCGGGATCGGGCACGCCTGGGCGGTGGAGTCACGGTGCTTGCGCGACAGGTAGAACGCTGCCACCAGGGCGCGGCGCTCTTCACCGGTCAAGTTCGAGTCCATGTCATCGATGGACGCGCGACGCCGGGCCAACAACGCGGTGAAGGCCTCCAGCATCAACGCATCCTTGCTTTCAAAGTGCGCGTAGAAACCACCGACGGTGAGCCCCGCCGCGCCCATCACTTCGCCCACACTCGGCTCGGCCGGGCCACGCTGCACCAGGGCGGCGCCGGCAGCTTGCAGAATACGTTCGCGGGTTTGCGCTTTTTTATCGTTCATCGTTGCCTCCGAATCTCATGCTTCGAATATTATTACCATAATAATATTTCGCAAGCCACAGGCATGACCATTGGTCAGAAGAACATTTAGAGAAGAGGAAGGAGGATTGGCCAAACGCCAGACAAACAAAAGGGCCATTCAATAATTGAATGACCCTTAAAAATCCCGCAGAGCGGGTAATCGTGGCGTCCCCTAGGGGACTCGAACCCCTGTTACCGCCGTGAAAGGGCGGTGTCCTAGGCCACTAGACGAAGGGGACACAAACCTTCTATACAACTGATCAGCGCTGAGACCTGATCGAATTCAAGGACGGTGTGGCCAGACCTTGAACCTGTAAATTGGTGGAGCTAAACGGGATCGAACCGTTGACCTCTTGCATGCCATGCAAGCGCTCTCCCAGCTGAGCTATAGCCCCGGATTTTTCGCCTCGCGGCGCAGCAGACCTTTCGAGCTGCTTGTTGAAACTGGCGTCCCCTAGGGGACTCGAACCCCTGTTACCGCCGTGAAAGGGCGGTGTCCTAGGCCACTAGACGAAGGGGACACAAACCTTCTATACAACTGATCAGCGCTGAGACCTGATCGAATTCAAGGACGGTGTGGCCAGACCTTGAACCTGTAAATTGGTGGAGCTAAACGGGATCGAACCGTTGACCTCTTGCATGCCATGCAAGCGCTCTCCCAGCTGAGCTATAGCCCCTCGTCGGTGAGGACGGGGCGAATCTTAATGGCGTATTTGAAACGTGTCAAATTTATTTTCAACAATTTCCAAAATTTTTTGCCGAGATAACAATCACTTACCGAGCAAACCCCGGAAAACCGGGGTTTGACCGTTACAACAGCTTACTTAAGCGATAGCGCCCAGCAGCTTTTCCCATTCCTTGTTTTCTTTCTTCGACACACCACCAAGCAAATCAAGGGCTTGGCGCAGACGGAAACGGGTCAGGTCCGGGCCCAGAATTTCCATCGCATCGAGGACCGACACCGAACTGGCCTGCCCGGTGATCGCGGCAAACATCAGCGGCATGGCATCGCGCAGTTTCAATTCCAGGGATTCAACCACCGCCTGAATAGTCGCGGTGATTGCATCCTTCTCCCACTGGCGCAGGCTTTCGAGCTTCCACAGGATCAACTGCATCAACTGGCGAACCTGGTCACCCGAGAGTTTCTTCGACTCAAACAGCTTCACGTCCGGGTTCACGCCACCGGCAAAGAAGAAGCTCGCCAACGGTGCGACCTGGCTGAACGTCTCCACCCTGCCCTGCACCAGCGGCGCGATCTTCATCATGTACTCGGGGTTCAACGCCCATTGCTGCAAGCGGCTGGCGAACTCTTCCACCGGCAGGTCACGCAGCCACTGGCCGTTGAGCCACGACAGTTTCTCGATGTCGAAGATCGGCCCGCCCAGGGACACGCGGGACAGGTCGAAGTTATCGACCATTTCCTGCAACGAGAACTTCTCGCGCTCGTCCGGCATCGACCAGCCCATGCGGCCCAAATAGTTGAGCATCGCCTCAGGCATGAAGCCCATACGCTCGTAGAAGGTCACCGAAGTCGGGTTCTTGCGCTTGGACAGCTTGCTCTTGTCCGGGTTACGCAGCAGCGGCATGTAGCACAGCTGCGGTTGTTCCCAGCCGAAGTACTCGTAGAGCAGGATCAGTTTCGGCGCCGATGGCAGCCACTCTTCGCCACGCAGTACGTGGGTGATGCCCATCAGGTGGTCATCGACCACGTTGGCCAGGAAGTACGTCGGCAGGCCGTCGGTCTTCATCAGCACTTGCATGTCCATGCGGTCCCACGGGATCTCGACGTCGCCGCGCAGCATGTCCGGCACCACGCACACGCCTTCGCTCGGCACCTTCATGCGGATAACGTGCGGCTCGCCGGCGGCCAGGCGCTGGGCCACTTCTTCTTTCGACAGCAGCAGCGCGCGGCCGTCATAGCGCGGGGTTTCGCCACGGGCCTGTTGCTCGGCGCGCATCTGGTCCAGCTCTTCGGCGGTGCAGAAGCACGGGAAGGCGTGGCCCATGTCGACCAACTGCTGGGTGTACTGTTTGTAGATGTCGCTGCGCTCGCTCTGGCGATACGGGCCGTGGGGGCCGCCGACATCCGGGCCTTCAGCCCAGGTAATGCCCAACCAGCGCAGGGCATCGAAAATCTGCTGTTCCGACTCACGGGTGGAGCGCAGTTGATCGGTGTCTTCGATCCGCAGGATGAATTCACCGCCATGCTGCTTGGCAAAGCAGTAGTTGAACAAGGCGATGTAAGCAGTACCTACGTGGGGATCCCCAGTAGGCGATGGCGCGATGCGCGTGCGGACGGTGGTCATGGCGGGTCTCGAATTGGCGATAAAACTGAAAATGAAACAAGGGGCGAATGGTAACAGCCCCAAGCCCTTGGGCTCCAGCGTGGGGAGGCGAACAAAGGGCATATGAGACAAGCTCCGGTCTCAAGACTCGACATGGCTATTTGCCAGACGGTTCGCTGGCTATATTCCATTACCTTTTGTTACCGACATGATCGCCATGCCTGCCCCGCTCAAACGCCGCCTGTTTATCTTCCTGTTGATCGTGGTCCTGATTGCCGCGGGCTTTTTAGCCCAGTGGTTCTTCAAGGGCCGCTTTTATGAAAGCACCGACAACGCCTACGTCCAGGGCGAGATCACCCGCGTCTCCAGCCAGCTTGGCGCGCGCATCGTCGAGGTGCTGGTGGGCGACAACGAACACGTGGAAAAAGGCCAACTGCTGGTCAAGCTCGAAGGCGACGACTTCCACCTCGCTGTCGACCACGCCAACGCCGCCCTGGCCATGCGCGAAGCCGAACGCGTACAGGCCCAGAGCAAACTCACCCAGCAAGCCAGCCTGATTGCCGCCGGTGCAGCCAAGGTTTCTTCCAGCCAGGCCACCCTCGGCCGCTCGCAGATCGACCTGAACCGCGCACAAACCCTGCGCAAACCCGGCTACGTCTCCGAAGAACGCGTCACCACCCTCGACGCCGACAACCATATCGCCCGCTCCCAGGTGACCATGGCCCAGGCCGACCTGCAGGGCCAGCGCCAGCAAGTCAACGCCCTGAACGCCGAGATCAAGCGCCTCGACGCGATGATCGCCAACGCCAAGACCGACCTGGCCCAGGCCGAACTGAACCTGACCCGCAGCGAAATCCACGCGCCCATCAGCGGCCTGATCGGCCAGCGTGCTGCGCGTAACGGCCAATATGTGCAAGCCGGCGCCTACCTGCTGTCAATCGTCCCGGACCGGGACATCTGGGTGCAGGCCAACTTCAAGGAAACCCAGATTGGCCACATGCAGCCCGGGCAAAAGGCCGAGCTGACGTTCGACGCCTACAGCGATACCCCAATCGAAGGCCGCGTCGCCAACCTGTTCGGCGCCTCCGGCGCGCAGTTCAGCCTGCTGCCGCCGGACAACGCCACCGGCAACTTCACCAAAGTCGTACAACGGATTCCGGTCAAACTGACCTTCGCCGCCGACAACCCGCTGCAGGGCAAAATCCGCCCGGGCATGTCGGTGACGGTCAAAGTGAATATCAAAGACCCGCACGATGGCCGGTGATCAACTGCTGGCCCCGATCGGAGAACCGACCCGGCGCGACTGGATCGCGGTCATGAGCGTGATGCTCGGCGCCTTTATGGCAGTGCTCGACATCCAGATCACCAACTCGTCCCTCAAGGACATTCAGGGCGCACTGTCGGCCACCCTGGAAGAAGGCTCGTGGATTTCCACCTCCTACCTTGTGGCCGAAATCATCATGATCCCCCTCACCGCCTGGCTGGTGCAGCTGTTGTCGGCGCGCCGCCTGGCGGTGTGGGTGTCCGGCGGGTTCCTGATCGCCTCGCTGATGTGTTCCATGGCCTGGAGCCTGGAAAGCATGATCGTGTTCCGCGCCTTTCAGGGGTTTACCGGCGGCGCGCTGATCCCGCTGGCGTTCACCCTCACCCTGATCAAGTTGCCCGAGCATCACCGCGCCAAAGGCATGGCGATGTTCGCCATGACCGCCACCTTCGCCCCGTCCATCGGCCCGACCATCGGCGGCTGGTTGACCGAGAATTGGGGCTGGGAATACATCTTCTACATCAACATCCCGCCGGGCCTGATCATGATCGCCGGGCTGCTGTACGGCCTGGAGAAAAAGGACTCCAACTGGGACCTGCTTAAAAGCACCGACTACCTCGGCATCGTCACCATGGCCGTGGGCCTTGGGTGTTTGCAGGTGTTTCTTGAGGAAGGCCATCGCAAGGACTGGCTGGAATCCAGCCTGATTGTCAGCCTGGGCACCGTCGCCCTGCTGAGCCTGATCACCTTTGTGATCGTGCAGATGTCCAAGCCCAACCCGCTGATCAACCTGCGCATCCTCGGCAATCGCAATTTCGGGCTGTCGAGCATTTCCAGCCTGGGGATGGGCGTGGGGTTGTACGGCTCGATTTATCTACTGCCGCTGTACCTGGCGCAGATCCAGAACTACAACGCCCTGCAAATCGGCGAAGTGATCATGTGGATGGGCGTTCCGCAGCTGTTCCTGATTCCGCTGGTACCCAAGCTGATGAAATACGTGTCGCCCAAATGGCTGTGCACGTTGGGGTTCGGGCTGTTCGGGTTGGCGAGCTTTTCATCGGGAGTGCTTAACCCGGACTTCGCCGGCGACCAGTTCAACCGGATCCAGATCATCCGCGCACTGGGGCAGCCGCTGATCATGGTGACGATTTCGTTGATTGCCACGGCGTACATCATGCCGAAGGACGCAGGGTCGGCGTCGAGCCTGTTCAATATTTTGCGAAACCTGGGTGGGGCGATCGGGATTGCGTTGCTGGCGACGCTGCTGGATGCGCGCACCAAGACCTACTTTGATTACCTGCGTGAGGCGATCGTGCCGACCAATCCGCAGGTGGCGGAGCGGATGGCCAGGCTGACGGAGACGTTTGGCAGTGAGACGGCGGCGTTGGGCAAGCTGAGTGAGATTGCCCATCAGCAGGCGCAGATCATGGCCTACAACGATGCGTTTCACTTTGTGGGGTTGGCGTTGGGGATCAGTATGGTGGCGATCTTGTTGACCAAGGCGCTGCCGGCGGGGCTTAAGGCTGGGGAAGCCCACTGAAATAACCTGTGGCGAGGGAGCTTGCTCCCGCTGGGCTGCGAAGCGGCCCCAAAATCCTGGGAGCGCTTCGCACTGGAGCGCCAGCCCGGTCCAGCGGGAGCAAGCTCCCTCGCCACAGCAAGCCCCCTCGCCACAGAAGCTGCATCGCTGCACATCACACAGCCAACAACCGCTCCCGCAACTTACCAATCTCATCGCGCATCTGCGCCGCCGCTTCAAACTCCAGATCCCGCGCCAACTGGTACATCTTCTCTTCCAACTGACGAATCCGCTTGGTGATCTCACTCGGCGAACGCAATTCGGCTTCGTACTTGGCGTTCTCCTCCGCAGCCTTGGCCATGCCCTTGCGCTTCTTGCTGCGCGAGCCCGGCACGGTCGCGCCTTCCATGATGTCGGCCACATCCTTGAACACGCCCTTCGGCGTGATCCCATGTTCCAGGTTGTAGGCAATCTGCTTGTCGCGACGACGCTCGGTCTCGCCAATCGCGCGCTCCATGGAACCGGTAATCCGGTCCGCATACAGAATCGCCCGGCCATTGAGGTTCCGCGCCGCCCGGCCAATCGTTTGAATCAACGAGCGCTCGGACCGCAGGAAGCCTTCCTTGTCAGCATCCAGAATCGCCACCAGGGACACTTCCGGCATGTCCAGACCTTCACGCAGCAGGTTGATCCCCACCAGCACATCGAACGCACCCAGGCGCAGGTCGCGGATGATTTCCACGCGCTCAACGGTGTCGATGTCCGAGTGCAAATACCGCACGCGCACGCCGTGGTCGGCCAGGTAATCGGTCAAGTCTTCGGACATGCGCTTGGTCAGCGTGGTGACCAGCACCCGCTCTTCCAGCGCCACGCGTTTGCCGATCTCAGACAACAAGTCATCGACCTGAGTCAGCGCCGGGCGGATTTCGATTTGCGGGTCCACCAGGCCGGTTGGGCGCACCAGTTGTTCAACCACACGCCCGGCATGTTCGGCCTCGTAGTTACCCGGCGTGGCCGAGACAAAAATCGTCTGCGGGCTGATGCCTTCGAACTCGTCGAAACGCATCGGCCGGTTATCCAGCGCCGACGGCAGGCGGAAGCCGTATTCCACCAAGGTTTCTTTACGCGAGCGGTCACCTTTGTACATCGCGCCCACCTGCGGCACGCTGACGTGGGATTCGTCGATCACCAGCAAGGCGTCGTCCGGCAAGTAATCGAACAAGGTAGGCGGCGCCTGCCCGGACTCGCGGCCCGAGAGGTAGCGCGAGTAGTTTTCGATGCCGTTGCAGTAGCCCAGTTCGAGGATCATCTCCAGGTCGAAACGGGTGCGCTGTTCCAGACGCTGGGCTTCCACCAGCTTGTTGTTGGAACGCAGGTATTCCAGGCGCTCCACCAGTTCGCCCTTGATGCCCTCGATGGCGCCCATCAGGGTTTCGCGCGGGGTCACGTAGTGGCTTTTCGGGTAGAAGGTGAAGCGCGGCAGCTTGCGGATCACCTCGCCGGTCAACGGGTCGAAGGCCGACAGGCTCTCGACTTCATCGTCGAACAGCTCGATGCGGATCGCTTCCAGGTCGGATTCCGCCGGGTAGATGTCAATCACATCGCCACGCACGCGGAAGCTCGCCCGGGCGAAGTCCATGTCGTTGCGGGTGTATTGCAAGCTCGTCAGGCGCCGCAGCAGTTCGCGCTGGTCAAGTTTGTCGCCGCGGTCGACGTGCAGCACCATCTTCAAATAGGTTTCCGGGCTGCCCAGGCCGTAGATGCACGACACCGTGGTGACGATGATCGCGTCCTTGCGCTCCAGCAGCGCCTTGGTCGCCGACAGTCGCATCTGCTCGATGTGGTCGTTGATCGAGGCGTCTTTCTCGATAAAGGTGTCGGACGACGGCACATACGCTTCCGGCTGGTAGTAGTCGTAGTAGGAAACGAAGTACTCCACCGCGTTGTTCGGGAAGAACGCCTTGAACTCGCCATACAACTGCGCGGCCAGGGTCTTGTTCGGCGCCAGCACCAGGGTCGGGCGGTTCACCTGGGCGATCACGTTGGCGATGCTGAAGGTCTTGCCGGAGCCGGTCACCCCGAGCAAGGTCTGGTGTGCCAGGCCGGCTTCGATGCCTTCGACCATCAGGCGGATGGCTTCCGGTTGATCGCCGGCAGGCTCGAAGCGGGTGACTAGCTGGAAATCCGACATAACGTACCTCTTGAGTCACCCCGGGGCCGGAAAAAGCAGCGGGGACGAAAAAGACCGCGACCCGCGACCGTTCGGTGCAGGTTGCAGGAAAAAACCATGATAGCTGTAGAAGTGGAGGCGAATGTGACGGGTTTCAAGGCAATCGTCCTACATGCCATTGCCGGTCAATGTTGCAATAAGACTAACGGTCGATAAATAAACCGAAAAACTTGGCCGAAAAGCCGTTTCGGCT
This sequence comes from Pseudomonas sp. LBUM1641, assembly GCF_059716235.1. Lineage (NCBI taxonomy): Bacteria > Pseudomonadati > Pseudomonadota > Gammaproteobacteria > Pseudomonadales > Pseudomonadaceae > Pseudomonas > Pseudomonas sp. LBUM1641. Next base: position 2,289,259 of record NZ_CP166815.1, on the reverse strand, counting down.
GTCGCCGTGAGCAGTGATGGCCTCTATACTAGCTCCCCGTTTGTGCACCGCTCTAGTGCATTCGGCTGGAGCGCGACACGTCCCTCCACTCTCTATAGAGCTGCCGCAAAAATGAGCCTGTTCTCCGCTGTCGAAATGGCACCACGCGATCCAATCCTGGGCCTCAACGAAGCATTCAACGCCGATACCCGAACCACCAAGGTGAACCTTGGCGTGGGCGTTTACTGCAACGAGGAGGGGAAGATTCCACTCTTGCGTGCCGTTGCCGAAGCGGAAGCCATTCGAGTGGCGCAACACGCCGCCCGTGGCTACTTGCCGATCGACGGCATTGTCGCCTACGACCAGGCCGTGCAAAAGCTGCTGTTTGGCGCTGAATCGCCACTGATCAGCTCCGGCCGCGTGATCACCGCCCAAGCGGTCGGCGGCACCGGCGCCCTGAAAATCGGCGCAGACTTCCTCAAGCAACTGCTGCCCAACGCCGTCGTCGCCATCAGCGACCCGAGCTGGGAAAACCACCAAGCGCTGTTCGAAAAAGCCGGCTTCCCGGTACAGACCTATCGCTACTACGACGCCGCCACCCACGACGTCAACCGCGCCGGCCTGCTGGAAGACCTCAACGCCCTGCCGCCACAGTCCATCGTCGTGCTGCACGCCTGCTGCCACAACCCGACCGGCGTCGACCTGAGCCCGGCCGACTGGCAACAAGTGCTGGACGTGGTCAAGGCGAAAAACCTCGTACCGTTCCTCGACATGGCCTACCAGGGCTTTGGCGACGGCATCGACGAAGACGCCGCGGCGGTGCGCCTGTTCGCCGAGTCGGGCCTGACCTTCTTTGTGTCCAGCTCGTTCTCCAAATCGTTCTCGCTGTACGGCGAGCGCGTGGGCGCCCTGTCCATCGTCACCGACTCCAAAGAAGAAAGCGCGCGCATCCTGTCCCAGGTCAAGCGTGTGATCCGCACCAACTACTCCAACCCGCCGACCCACGGCGCGGCAATCGTTGCAGCGGTGCTGAACGACCCTGAGCTGCGCGCCCAGTGGGAAGCCGAACTGGCCGAAATGCGCCTGCGCATTCGCGGCATGCGCGAGCAGATGGTGGCTGAACTGGCCAAGGCAGCTCCTGGCCACGACTTCAGCTTCGTTGGTCGCCAGCGCGGGATGTTCTCCTATTCTGGCCTGAGCGTTGAGCAAGTGACCCGCCTGCGCAACGAGTTTGGCATCTACGCGCTGGACACCGGCCGCATCTGTGTGGCGGCGTTGAATCAGAACAACATTGATGCAGTGACCAAGGCCATCGTTCAGGTGCTGTAAGCCTGTTGTGATGCAAAAAAAGGGGAAGCCGGTGGCTTCCCCTTTTTACTGCAACATTCTTTTGTGAACACCGAACCTGTGGCGAGGGGGCTTGTCCCCCGTTGGGCTGCGCAGCGGCCCCAAAAACCTGCCACCGTGAACTTTCTGAGTGAATGCGGTGCCTGAATCAGGGCCGCTTCGCGCCCCAACGGGGGACAAGCCCCCTCGCCACAGGGTAAGTGGGTTGCCTAAACAAATAGGGCATCCCCCCTAAAAATTCGCTGCTTTCAGTCCGCTACCCCTAGACTGACAGCAAGACAGTCCCTTCCCTTGAGTAGCCTATGAGAAACGACGACCTGGACCTGCGTGCCGACCGCGACGAACTGGACCACTTCACCCCGCGCCCACCACCCGTCAAGCGCCAGAAAAGCCTGGTACTGCAAGTCGCCCTCGGCGTATTCCTCGGCGGTTTGGCCTTGTGGCTGGTGCAACTGGGCGCCGGCGCGCTGATGGCCAAACTGGCCATGGGCACCCTGCAGTTCGGCGGCTGACAAAGACCAAATGTGGGAGCCGTCGAGCTTCAGCGAGGCCGCGATAGCGGTGGGTCAGGCACCCTCAATATCGACTGTGCCGACCTCATCGCAGCCTCGCTAAAGCTCGACAGCTCCCACAGGGGGCCTATTTCACCTTCAGTCCGCTCTCTTCCGGCAACTATGGTTTGTGCAACTCGGTGCAAGCAGACACCCTGCAATTTGGCGATTAACTCCCTGAGTTGAACTTCCCGTAGCAGCTGTCGAGCCCCAGCGAGGCTGCGTCAGGCGCGACTCGGTTTGAGTGTATGACTCGATAGCGGCAGCGCGGCCAACGCAGCCTCGCTGGGGCTCGACAGCTGCTACGGCTACGATGCCAGGGCCAGGCCGCGCTCTTCCAGCAACCGCACAAAACTGTTCAAGCTCTGCGACACCGTGCCCCGGCGCCAGATCAGCCAGGTATTCAAAATCCGGAACGTATCAGCCAACGGCCACACGCTCACCGTCTTAAACCCTGGCATGCTTTCCAGCATGCTCCTCGGCATCAGTGCCAACCCCGCACCGGCGCTCACGCAAGCCAGCATTCCGTGATAAGACTCCATCTCGAAGATCTTCCCCGGCACCGCACCATCCTGTGAAAACCAGCGCTCAAAGTGGTGCCGGTACGAACAGTTCGAGCGAAACGTGTAGATGCTCTCCCCGCTCACATCCTGCCCCCGGGTGATCGGCGCGTGGTGCAGCGGCGCAATCACCACCATTTCCTCCTCAAACACCGCCACGCCTTCCAGGGTCGCGTGCAGCACCGGCCCATCGACAAACGCCGCCGCCAACCGCCCCGACAACACGCCCTCGATCATCGTCCCGGACGGCCCGGTGGTCAGGTCCAGCTCAACCTTGGCGTGCTTCTGGTTATACGCCGCCAGCAATGCCGGGATGCGCACCGCCGCCGTGCTCTCCAGCGAACCCAGGGCAAACGCGCCCTGAGGCTCCTCCCCCGCCACCGTCGCCCGGGCTTCTTGCACCAGGTCGAGAATCCGCCGGGCATACCCGAGGAAATTCCACCCGGCTGGCGACAACCGCAATCGGCTCTTCTCGCGAATAAACAAATCCACGCCCAGGTCCTGCTCCAACTGCTTGATCCGTGTGGTCAGGTTCGACGGCACCCGATGGATCAACTGCGCGGCGGCGCTGATGCTGCCTTGCTCGGCAACGGCTTTGAAAATTTCCAGCTGGACCAGATCCAAGTCATTCTCCAAACGTGAACGTATTGCTTAATATTATTCAGTTTCCGAAAAAGATACAGCCCCGTACGCTGGCCTCCATCCCATTCACTGCGCAGGACGGTGCCATGAACTCCATTTCCTCCCAGACCCACGCCTTGTCGATCAACCCCGCCAACGGTGAAACGGTCGCCAGCTACCCATACGAAACCGAGGCGCAGCTGGATGCCGCCCTCACCCGTTCGATCAACGCCTTCCGCAACGGCCGCACTACCCCCGTCGCCCAGCGCGCCGAGTTGCTGCTGGCCCTGGCCAGCACCCTGCGGGACCAGGCCGAAGAAATGGCCCAGATGATCACCCTGGAAATGGGCAAACCCATCGCCCAGGCCCGTGGCGAAATCGAGAAATGCGCCCAACTCGCCGAGTGGTACGCCGCCCACGGCCCGGCCATGCTCGCCCCGGAAGCCACCCTGGTGGACAACGGCACCGCCCAGATCGAATACCGCCCGCTGGGCCCGATCCTCGCCGTGATGCCGTGGAACTTCCCGGTGTGGCAAGTGCTGCGCGGCGCCGTGCCGACCATGCTCAGCGGCAACACCTACGTGCTCAAACACGCGCCTAACGTGATGGGCAGCGCCTACCTGATGAAACAAGCCTTCCAGCGCGCCGGCTTCGCCGATGGCCTGTTCGAAGTGATCAACGCCACCCAAGACGGCGTGTCCAAAGCCATCGCCGACCCACGCATCGCCGCCGTCACCCTCACCGGCAGCGTGCGCGCCGGCATGGCCATCGGCTCACAGGCCGGTGCCGCGCTGAAGAAATGCGTGCTGGAACTGGGCGGCTCCGACCCGTTCATCGTGCTCAACGACGCCAACCTCGACGAAGCCGTGCAAGCCGCGCTGATCGGCCGCTTCCAGAACTCCGGCCAGGTGTGCGCCGCCGCCAAGCGCCTGATCATCGAGGAAGGCGTGGTAGAAGCCTTCACCGCCAAATTCCTCGAAGCCAGCCGCAACCTGGTGATGGGCGACCCGACCGCCAGCGAAACCTACATCGGCCCGATGGCCCGCTTCGACCTGCGGGACGAACTTGACGGCCAGGTCCAGGCCACCCTGGCTGAAGGCGCCACCTTGCTGCTGGGCGGCCATAAAGTCGAAGGCGCAGGCAACTTCTACGCACCCACCGTGCTGGCCAACGTCACCGACCAGATGACCTCGTTCAAACAGGAACTGTTCGGGCCGGTCGCCTCCATCATCACCGCCCGGGATGCAGAGCACGCCGTGGCCCTGGCCAACGACAGTGAATTCGGCCTGACCGCCAGCGTGTTCACCACCGATCCGGAAAAGGCGCGCCACATCGCCAACCAACTGGAAACCGGCGGGATCTTTATCAACGCCTACAGCGTGTCCGACCCTCGGGTCTCGTTTGGGGGTGTGAAAAAGAGTGGTTTCGGGCGGGAGTTGTCGCACTTTGGTGTGCGGGAATTCTGCAATGCGCAGACCGTGTGGCTGAACCGCCGCTAACGCAAGCGCTGCAAACGATGGCCCGCCCTGCGGGTCATCGTGCTGTCTGGTTAAGCACCGTCACATACGCACCGAACATATCCGCCATCGCGTCCGCGTAGGCGGCAATTTGCGCCTCGGTGCGCGGGCTTCCCGAGAATTCCTTACCCACCGAACTGAAGGTGGTGACGATCAAGTCGCACGCCAGGGCGCGAGTGGCGTCAGGCACCTGCGGCAGCAATTCAAGCATGAACGTCTGGAAGATCCGTTGACCTCCCGCCCTCACCTCATGGGCTTCGGGCGCATCTCGATAAAGCGGTGCCGCGTCGCTCAAGGCGACCCGCATCTGCGCCTCCTCACACTCCGAACGAATAAACGCATGCACCAACGCCCGCAGTCGCTCAAGCGGCGGCTGGCTCACGTCCTCCAGAATCCGGCTGAGCATTTGCGAGGTTTGCTGCCATTCATCGGTCTGCAACCGGAACAGAATGGCCGCCTTGTTAGGGAAGTATTGGTACACCGAACCCACACTCACGCCCGCCTTCTCAGCAACCCGGGCGGTGGTGAAACGGCTGGCACCTTCCTTGGCCAAAACCTGAATAGCCGCTTCGAGAATGGCCGACACCAACTCGGTGGATCGCGCCTGTTTGGGCTCTTTGCGTGAGGAAATCTGCGAGGTCTGGCGATCGGTCATGGGGCTTGCCTGCTGCGGTTTGAATGCGAATAGCGAATGTGACGAATTGTTCGCATACTTTAAATGCGACGAATCATTCGCATACTAGCCCGGCGCCTCACGGCGCTCAACCTGCAACAGGACCTCCCCATGAATACGCTTACCTCGGCCCCGATGGCGGCTCTGATTGAACGGCTGTACACACAGGCCGATGCCGTCACGAGCCCCGTCCTCACCAACGTGACACCTGAAGAACGTGATCGCCTGATGCGCAGCAAAACCGACTACCTGGAACTCTACGGGATGCTGAAAGACCTGTGGCTGCCCGTCTCCCGCGACACCGGCACCCTGCTCTACATGCTGGCCCGCAGCACCAAAGCCCATGCCATTGTCGAGTTCGGCACCTCGTTCGGCCTGTCCACCCTGCACCTGGCGGCCGCCCTGCGGGACAACGGCGGCGGCGCGCTGATCAGCAGCGAGTTCGAGCCCTCGAAGATCGCCCTCGCGCGGCAACACCTGGAGCAAGGCGGCGTGAGCGACCTCGTGGAGATCCGCCAAGGCGATGCACTGGTCACCCTGGCCAGCGGCCTGCCCGACAGCGTCGACCTGCTGCTGCTCGACGGCGCCAAAGCCTTGTATGGCGATGTACTGAACCTGGTGGAAAGCCGCCTCAAGCCCGGCGCATTGATCGTCGCCGACAACACCGACTACTGCCCCGACTACCTGGCCCGTGTGCGCTCCCCGGCAAATGGCTACCTGTCGGTGCCGATTGGCGACGACGTCGAGCTGTCAGTTCGCCTCGGCTAATGCCCCTCATCGGAGGATTCGAGACGCCAGTGGAAGGGTGCGAGGTTTATACTCGGCACCCTCGCCTTTAACCCACGGCCTACGAACCGAGATACCCGATGAGCCTTTCCCTCTCTACAACCCCTGCGCGCAAACCGCTCGCGCCCCTGCTGGCGTTTGTCATCCTGCTGCTGGGCGCCGCCTTCCTGCAAAACAGCGTCGGCTCGCGCCAAGTGCTGTTGCTGGTGGTCGGCGCCGCACTGGGCCTGACGCTGTACCACGCCGCTTTCGGCTTCACCTCGGCCTGGCGAGTGTTCATCACCGACCGGCGCGGTGCGGGCTTGCGTGCGCAGATGGTGATGCTGGCGATTGCCGTGGTGCTGTTCTTCCCCGCGCTGGGAGCCGGTACGTTGTTCGGCCAACCCGTGGTCGGGCTGGTGGCGCCGGCCGGGGTTTCGGTGGTGTTCGGCGCATTCATCTTCGGCATCGGCATGCAACTGGGCGGCGGCTGTGCGTCCGGCACCCTGTTCACCGTCGGCGGCGGTAACGCCCGCATGCTGGTGACCTTGTTCTTCTTTATCTGCGGTTCGTTGATCGCGACTCACCACGTCGACTGGTGGTTTGCCCTTCCTTCGTTCCCGGCGGTTTCCATCGTCAAAAGCTTCGGCGTGGTGCCGGCGTTGCTGCTGAGCCTGGCCGTATTCGGCATCATCGCGGCAGTCACCGTGCGCCTGGAAAAAGGCCGTCACGGGCAGCTCGAAGCCGGCGTCACCAGCGAACACCAGGGCCTGCGCCGCTTCCTGCGCGGGCCATGGCCATTGGTGTGGGGCGCAATTGGCTTGGCCCTGCTCAACTACGCCACCCTGGCACTGGCCGGGCGGCCGTGGGGTATCACTTCGGCGTTCGCGCTGTGGGGCGCCAAGGTCGCCAGCGGGTTGGGCGTGGACGTGGGCAGTTGGGTGTTCTGGCAAATGCCGGGCAACGCCAAGGCCCTGGCAGCGCCGGTGTGGGAAGACGTTACCAGCGTAATGGACATCGGCATCATCCTTGGTGCGCTGCTGGCTGCGGGATTGGCCGGGCGTTTCGCTCCAAGCCTGAAGATTCCGGCTCGCTCGCTGTTCGCCGCGGTGATCGGTGGCCTGCTGCTGGGTTATGGCTCGCGACTGGCGTACGGCTGCAATATCGGCGCGTACTTCAGCGGGATTGCGTCGGGCAGCCTGCATGGGTGGGTGTGGTTGGTGGCGGCGTTTATCGGCAACAGCGTGGGCGTGCGGTTGCGGCCGTTCTTCTTTGCGGGCGAGCGTCCGCAGGTGGCGTTGAGTGGTTGCTAATTGATCGTTCCCACGCGCAGCAAAGGAATGCCGCCGGGGACGCTCTGCGTCCCGCTGTTGGTGACGCGGAGCGTCACGGTATGCATTCCCACGCAGAGCGTGGGAACGATCACAGCATCATCGACTTTTTGAAATCACACCACTCATGTACTGATTCAAGTCGCGGAAGTCCTGAACTTTCCAGGTGAACGGCGACAGCTTTACACCGTTCTCCCGCAACGTTCTTGGAATCAGGTCGCCATTTGGACGAAGAATGACGGACGACACGATAACGCCCGGATAATCACTCAAGCGTTTTTTGAAAGTAGCCGTTGTCAGGTCAGGCGTAGGCGGATTGCTTTTGTTGGCCAAGGGCCCTGAGCCCTTGATATCGGCTCCATGGCACATGCCACATCGCTGCACGTAGATATTTTTGCCGTTCACATTTTCCGCGAAGGACAGTGATGTTTGAACGAGCGATAACATCCCCAACGAAGCGATGAATAGTATTTTTGCTTTCACTGTTCCCTGTGACCTTGTTATATAAACCGGATGATTTTCCTTCGGGCCGCACTTGCTTGCAAGGATCGCCAAGAGAAACCAATGAACACTCAGCATGGAGCGAGTCGATTGAAAGCCTTTAGATTCCTGGCCCTTTTATCACTACCACTGTTTTCCGGGTGCTCTACCCTGGACAGCCTCAAGTCATTCACCACTGCGTATCAAGAACCGCAAACCCCGACCACCAGCAGACTTCGAGTGATCACTGACCAGGTAGTCCGGTTGATACCTGATACCCGCTGCGTCAACTGGGATTTGCCGGGGGCCGGCGCGGTCAATTCAAGGAGTTCAGCCCCGCTGAATGATCAAACCCACAATGACAAACGCTTGGGAATTCCGGGTGGCGAGGGCGCGAAAAACAGCGCTGAAGTGTATGTGCAACCCAACACGCCACTGACCGTGGTGTACTCAGGCACTGCCAGAAGGTATCAGTGCTTCTACAGCGTTTACTTTGTGCCTGAAGCCGGTGCTGACTATGAGGCAACCTCAGAGCTCTGCACGATCGCCATTCATAAGATCGTCAAGAATGGAGCCACAGGAGAAGTCAGTCGCGAGCCGGTTAAAAGCGACCAGGCAAAGGTGTGCCCCTCGGTGTCCCCTCTCTAAACCCCGACTCGAGCCGATATCCACTCACGACTGTAAGCCAGCACACGGCCCGACATCGCCGTCGGAAAATGAATAAATCCATGAGCCGCCTGCGGTAACAGATAAACCTCAGACCCCGCCCACCGCTCCGCCATCTGCAGCGTGTCATCCAACAACGGGTCCAGATCCCCCACAAACATCAGTGCCGGCGGCAGCCCCGCAAGGTCGCCATACAACGGTGACAACGACGGCTGCCGACGCTGCTCATCACTCAAGCCCGGCGTCAGCAAGCGCAGCGCCTCCACCATGCCCGGCCCATCCAGCAACAGCGTTTCCCGCTTCGCCGTGCGCACGCTCGGTGTGCCGGTCAAATCGTAGATGCCGTAATACAGCACCGTCCCGCTCACCCGCGCCAGCAACTCGGGCCATTGCTTCAGCGCCAGCAACGTAGCCGCCGCCAGATGCCCTCCGGCAGACTCGCCGACGACGATCACCGGCAGGCCGGCAAACTCCTCACAGTCCGCGAGCAACCAGCGCGCCGCAGCCAGGCAGTCGTCCAGAATCCCTTCCACCGGCGTGTTCACCGCCAGCCGGTAATCCACCGATACCACTGCCACGTCGCACGCGTTGACCATGGCCACGTTGAGGTCGTCATTCATCTGCGCATTGCCGATCACCCAACCGCCGCCATGGATATCCAGCACCACGCCCTTGGCCTTGCCCTTCGGCCGGATGATGCGCAGCGGCACCGAGCCCACCCGCCGGCTTTCTGCCTGAAGACCATGCTTGAGCAACTTGTTGCCGGCCACCATCTGGCCGGAGCGCAACAGCGCCTGGATCACCCGGGGCGTCACGCGGTTGCGGATGCGAAAGCGCGGCAACCAGGCGAGCCTTTGGTTGAAGCGCTGCATTTGCGCCAGTTCATGTTCTTCAGCAGGCCACAGCGTATGAGTTCCCAATCTGTATTTCCTCTATCTCTAAAAGAGATGTTCACCTTGGCCAGTGTGCGTGGGCATCATGGCAATGATGTTTCCGCCCTCTCCCCACGTCGCCAGGCTCAGCGGTTATTGCGCAGGATGGAGAAATTCAACGCAGCCGCAACGCTTAGCCACACCAGGTACGGGAACAGGATCAGCCCGGTGATCACATCCAGCCGCACCGTCAGCAACACCATGGCGGCGACCACCAGCCACAGCAGCGTGATGATCACCATCCCGGCAAGAATGCGGTGGGCGCCGAAGAACACCGGCGTCCACAGGGTGTTGAGTGCGATCTGCGCGGCCCATAGAGCCAGCACGATTTCGCTGCCGGGGATCAGGGTCAGGCGGTAGCCGGCCCAAGCCAGCAGCAGGTAGATGATGGTCCAGGCGACCGGGAACAGCCAGTTGGGTGGCGTGAAGCTGGGTTTGACCAGGGTGGCGTACCAGTCGCCCGGTTTGAAGATAATGCCGGTGCTCGCCGCAGCACCGCAGGCCAGAAGAAAAATAAACATCGTCACCATAATCGGTCCTTAGCTGAGAGCAGCTGCCTGGAGATGAAAGCCTTGACGGCGGTTTCAGGGTTGGACGCCCCGCGCAGCAAAAAGTGTATTTTTCTTTCCTCTGCGCCCTCGGCACAGAACGACTAGCGACCCGCTTTATCCTTATCTTCCAACGGCGGGTCTTCAACGTGTTCCCACTCCAGATACCACTCGTATATTTCGCCGTCAGCCATGAACTCATGCTTAACGGTCCAGCCGAGCGCCACCAGCTGTTGAGCTCGTTGAAGCGCGTGTGCCTTGGTCATTCTCGGAGCTTTCATAACGGTCATCGCATCGAGGGTTGCGGGTGAATTTAACGCAGCAAGCGTCTCAAATAGTCATTCATATACGCCCGGTTACTGACTTAACCCCAGGCGCTTTTTCGCCTTGTAGCAATCATTGATCGCGATCGCCTGCTGGTAATACTCCGTACGCTGCGCACGGTTACTGTCCCCCAGCAGCCGGTACATTTCAGCCTGATAATCCCGACTGCTGCCCCACTGCAACGCCATGCCCTGAGGCATCTCGGCCCTGCATTCAAGCTTCACCGCAGGCTGCGGAAAATATTGCTCATACGCGGGCGCGCCGGTCGCAATGGCCTTCAGCGTTGTCTGGAATTCCGGCGTGTCCGTAAATTCAAAGCAAAAGGATGAAAGCTGCAGTGCCGGTGGTGCAAAGCCTTGTAGGAAGCTGCTTTGGAGCAACGGGCAGGCTTTTTCCTTGATCTCGTCGACCGGGTAGAACATCACGTAGATCATCGCGAGGCGATGCTGGGCCACCGGGTGGTCCAGCGCGGCAGCTTGTTCAAGCAGCTTGATCGCCGGCTTGAGCAACTCGCCCGCCTCCTCCACCAGCACTTGGGAACGCTTTTTCTCGTCTGCGCTGGCGGTGGGGAAGTTCGCAGGCACCGCTTCCAGCTTGGCATCTGCTTGTTTTAGGTACGGCACCGCTTGCTGATAGAGGCTCTCGGCGTGCGGGTCGATGTGCGGGCTGTTGGCCGTGCACAGTTGCGGTAACAGGCAGCCCAGGAACAGGGCAATCCATAGTGGGATGTTCATAAACAGGCTTCCGTGCGGTGGGGCGTGGCTTGCCAGGGGTTCATTCCTTTGAAAGCTGCGCAGGTTCTGTCACATTCTATGACAAGCATCTCACGGCGAAACACGCCCTTTCACCCTATCGATGATCCCTTATGGAAATACAGATTTCGGAAACGTCCGACTGGCAATTGTTCGCGACCATCGCCGAAACGCTGGAGCACGGTTTGAAAGGTGAATGGACCCTAAAGGCCGACGGGCTGGATCAGCGCTATTGGGATTTGTGCGTCCAAGGCCAGACCCTCACCCTGCACCTTGAGCATTATCTGGGGATCAGCCTGCTCATGCCTGGCCAGGGCGAGAGCCTGGAGGGGTTGAGTGATTTGGGGTTGAGGGCGTACCGGCTGGTGCTTCCATTTGCGGGATAAAGGAGACTTTGCGTAAGCCGTAGCACCTTGCTCCTTTGCCTACGCTTGCGTCAGAATCCGCCGGCTTGTGCACCTGGGTGGTCATCTCTAAGGTTGCTCGGTCGCTGAAAACTCAGTGATCGGGTTTAGTAGCCTGAGTTTGGATATCTGTGCATGAGCTTCACCTTCTTCAGACAAGTTGTCTGTGCTTGATGGTGGCTGTGTGCAGGGCGCCTTCGGGCGCGCCGGCTTTAGATATCCACCGGTCTACTAACCTGTGCACAGCTGCCACCCCATCGTTTAGTAGCGACAAGGTGGCAGCCTCATCCAGGGTATCTATATATGTTCAAAATAACGCCGAATCCGCCAAACAAGCCGGATCAAAAACTCCACCAGGCTGCCCAGCGCGCCATTGATCACTACCTCAATCCCGGCACTGATACCGAGACAGCCCCAGAGGCAACCGCCCTCTTCAGCGTCACCTCCGGCGTCAGCAGCGAAATCCTGATCGCCAACAGCTACGAAACCGTTTCCTCCGTCAGCGCCCTGCTGCTCGACCTGTCCGACGAACTGACCGGCAAAGACCGCGACGTGGCATTGGCCATACACCAACTGAGCGAATTGAGTGTGCTGCTGATCGGCAAACTGATGGACCGCGAAACACCTCGGACATAGAGCCCAACGCGGTCCAGCGGGACTAGCCCTTCAACTCACCCAACCGATTACTCGCCGCGTCGTCGTATGCCACATACAGCGACTCGGCGGGAGGTACGCAGTGCATTCCGCCATTGCTGAACCCCGCCTGGTTCGTTGTAATGAGCCAAGTCGAAACCCAAAAGGTGATTCATGGAAGCTGATCCGCTATGCCTAGTATTTGTACCAGCCCTCGTAGCCGTTCTCACCGCCGCTGAAGACAGAAAGGGCTCACCTCTTACCGAGGCTGAGGTCTGTGATATTCGAGACCAGGCGGTTTGTATCACCCTTCCCTTCAGCGTTGCGCTTGATATGGAAAGGGAGCGCGGCTATGAGGATCTGATTGCGGAGAATTGCTGGAGTGAATGGCAAAACCACAAAGGTCGTTGATCTATAAAGACTGCGACGTGGCGTAGGCCATTCACCCGCTGAGCGAATCGAGCGTATAGCTGATTGGCAAACTGATGGACCGCGAAACACCTCGGGCGTAGAGCCGAACGCGGTCCTTCGGGATTAGCCCTTCAACTCACCCAACCGATTACTCGCCGCGTCGTCGTATGCAACGTATAGCGACTCGGCGATTTGGCTTTTGATGGCTTTAGCACTTTCCAGCCCCAATACAAAACCTTCGGCTTTGCCGCCTGCGCGGTTCAGGTCTTCTTTGGTGTCAGCACCGGTGATGGCGTCGAGGAGTTTGATGGCCTGAGGACCTACGCCTTTTGGGAGGCTGATTTGGTCGATGCTCATTGGGATGCCTCGGATGAGATGCGGGATAGGGTGGTACGAGCTAAAGAGGTCATTGGGCGATACCTTGAGATTGAGGTCGGTAGCGCGTGGAACCACTGCCGGGGATGGCATGGTAGACCGGTATGGGGATTAAAGGGCTGGTTTCGGCCAAATGCGGATCTTGGAAAGCGACCGCCACCGGCCAAAAAGGATACCTCCCGTACATTGATGAAGCCTCAAGAGAAGAAAGTCCTTTTGATTGCTTCCTCCAAACCCCATCGTCAGTCTGACGCTTACCGAGGGGCGGTATATAGCAGCGATTGCACTGTCGTCCATCATCGAGCGTACGCCTAGCTGGGAACCGTGCTGACGAAAGAAGAAGGTACCACCTTTACCCACACATCAGCATAAAGGCATAATGCCATCTTTATTCTACATATGGAGATGTACAAATGCTTGTTTATGCAAATAGATTCGAATTTGAACCCGAAGAGGGCGTTGAACAATTAATTAAAATCATCGCGAGTTGGACAGGACGGAAAGCCAGAGGATACGTAGATCCTGCAAGGTTAATTCGAGGGATAAGCAGCCTCACTATAAAGGAATTCGCGATTAGTTCCTGGTCAACAATTGGCTCAGATGAGCAGGCTACGTTTCCTTTCCTATTCAGCTTCCGGCTTGTGCATCAAGACGAGATCATTAAGGGCCGCCAGTGGATAACAGAGGTGGGCGTACGCCAAGCTGAATATGGAGGTGTAGTTGATTGTTCAGTTTTGCTGAAAACTGATGAGGTTAGCGCAAAGGTAACTGCTCCTATAAAAGTTACCAGACCCAAACTTGTTGCTGAGCTAGTTGAAAAGTGCAGGCCTATCAATGGTACGCCTGGGCTATTTATAAAAAACCTTACGACAGAAACCGCTGATGCCTTTCTACAGGAAATAGAAAAAACCTCACGCAAAAATGCGATTATTCTAATAAGCTCTAAAGACGGCGCCTTTTTTATCGATCCCGAAATATTGAGACGCCAAGTACTCGGACTAGCTCAAGTAGTGGTTATTCCATCCCACGTTGACACATTCAAGCTCGAAGAGATTGTAGGTCGAAGATTTACAGCTTTCGCCGGTGCTACAAAGGTGATTTTTCCTGGCCGAACTACTACAAATGGAGTGTTTTGCGAAACAGCCATCTTCATGCCAGATAATTTTCCCGAAAAAAGTAGAGAAGCGATAACAATTGAGTCAGAGATTTTAGCTGCTATTACTCACAGAAGTAACGTTTCTCTTTCTAGAAAGCATGTTTCGATTGAAGCGGTACGTTTCGAGGTTTTGAGGTCTAAGCTGGGGCACGCTGCAGCACAAGCTAAAAGCACAGACAGTTCAGAGGAAATCAAGTACTTCGCTGACTTGCTTGACGAGGCTGATAGGGAACTAGATGCGAAGGGCCAAGAAATTGAAATATTGAACCAACAATTGGAAGAAATGGAATCAGAAGCAAGAAAATCTCAGGCTACCATCGACGCTTTAAAGCATCAAATATCTGGCCGTCAATCAAATGAATTTGACGAAGATGAACTAGGTGAAGTATTTTTTTATATCAGAAACACGCTATCAGCTTTAAAAGCCGGATGTGCGAAGCTTGAAGATGCTTTGAGACTTGTAAGCGTTTTATATGCAGACAGAATAGTTGTGCTTGATACGGCTTTCTCGTCAGCCGCAGAATCCGATAAAGCCGGATTTAACCATACTTCCAAAGCTTATGAATTACTAACTCGCCTAGTCACTGCATATTGGCAAGCTATGGCCAATGGACAGGGAGACCAACAAGCGAAGAATGTATTCGGATCTTCGTTTACTGCGAACGAGGCAGGCATGAGTAACGAAGGAAAAAAACGTAGAATATTTAACTATAGAGGCCATGATATATTGATGGAGAGACATCTTAAGCATGGAGTTAAAGATTCTCTGGCGGAAACCTTAAGGGTTCATTTTGACTGGGTAGCAAAAGATAACAAAATCGTAATAGGCCACTGCGGAAAGCACCTGGATTTTTAAAGTTTCGCTGCTCCTTCTTCTAGTCCTTCGCGTTAATGAGCGCGAAGGAACTTTTTAATTGAGAAAAGTAGCATGCTAGCACGAAGGTGCTAATGATTGATACTTATAGGACTGAAATGGTAGAAACCCATCTGGCCATGGTGTTACAGATTCGCAAAACACTCGGTATTGTTCAGGAGCACTGAAGTTAACTTTCAGGACAGGGATTTGCGTGACTAAGTTATTGTCATTCACTCCTAGCAAACGATTGACTCTAATTAGATCTTCATTTAAGTAGCGAGGATAATATCCGAGCCTGTGACCAGATGCTGGATTAATAATGGCGATGGCGTTAGAGTCTGCTCGATTATTGTCCTCAATCACACACGATAGCAAATCTCGAGAATCCAAGGTAATTAAATCTTGCTTTGCTGCATCAGAAGTATAAGCAACACCGCTAATAAAAAACTTCAATCTATATTCGTTACTAAGCGATTTTTTAGGGATTTTTACGATCCTGAAGTTGTCTGTCTTTTTAGAGCCACCAGACGCGCTTAGAATATCTAGTGGATCATGAGCACCAGGCATCATATCTAACCAAGAAAGCATGGTGTAATATTCGGGGCGCCGTTCAGGAATGATACGGTTTTGGAAAAAAGGGAACAACTCATGAGAAACATATTCTTTTTCTAGAATACTCATGCGCGGAAAAGGTATAAAGTTTTTGTGGAGAGCTCCATGTGTATAAGAAAAAATATAAACACCATGTAACTCTGTCAGCTTGGCAACAGGCTCCCACATCGTTGTTTCAGGGTCTTGCCAAATGACGAATGCACTATTCATATGTCTTAATCTGCCGCTTTCTAAATGATGAATCCAAGTTGTCCTTGAAAAAAGGTATAAGTTTCATCATATTCGACTTGTTACAAATAAGCATTTCAAGGGCAAATTTTTTAGATACATTGCTCATTATTTCCACAGGCACTGGCGCGATAATATCTTGCATTTTCTCAGCAGTCAATCCATCGAGCTGTTCTAGCCAACTCAGCGCAGCTTTTGGATTAAGTATTCCGAAGTACTCAAATGCTTTAAAAGTTTTAAGCCTTTTTTCCT
Organism: Pseudomonas sp. LBUM1641; assembly: GCF_059716235.1. Taxonomy (NCBI): domain Bacteria; kingdom Pseudomonadati; phylum Pseudomonadota; class Gammaproteobacteria; order Pseudomonadales; family Pseudomonadaceae; genus Pseudomonas; species Pseudomonas sp. LBUM1641. The sequence goes on along the minus strand of NZ_CP166815.1, from coordinate 2,273,286 downwards.
TTAGGTAAAAATAAGACCTCGCCCTTTGCACATATGTTCCGACCTGCTGGCCCTTATCAATTGAAGTGAGTCTATTTAATTTCGTTTCGTCCGATTCGTTCCTCCCTAGACCGGCTGCATGATCGAAAGAGGGTGCAAGATGAAATCTTCCTTTTCCCGTTACGATCAAGCCCCAGTTTTCGCTATGCCTATCTTGATTTGACAGAAGGGAGTCAAGCATCAAATAGCCCGTAAAAAAATCAGCTGCAGTTTTGATATTATGACGGCTGTTGAAACCCAAAGGCTTGTTTCTAATTATTCTTCTGAGAACAATATAAACATGCATAATATTTTGTTTTTCAGTTTTTTTTGCGTTTTCGATATTTACCGGAGCGCTATAATTTTTAAGAATTTCATTGCCGGTAACAAGATACGCATTATCTCTTGTAATAAAATTTCTTGTAATAACACCTCGTATTTCGTTGTCGTAAGCCAACTCATAGTCCGCACAGGGAATTAGTAACGACTTCGCAATTTCGCAAGATACTTTCTCTGACCAATCTTCGCCGTCACGCGAAACCGAATTGTTTTTAGAGTCATGAGTTTCTATAGATTTAAAAAGATAATCATTGCCGGAGCTATCAGAGCACCAATATTTGGCTTTTGTTCCTAGCGGCTCAAACTCTTCATGCTTGAAGTTGGAAATGTCGAATATTTGGTATTGCATAGCTCGCCCCAGCCTGTATCGATAGTTAATTTTTTCAAATACGGCTAGTGATCTAACGAATAGTTATGGGAAACATCGTATTGGACTACCCCTAAAAGCTGCGTATTTATGGTTCCATTTATTCTAGCATGCACCATGCTCTGAACACAGGAACTGCGATATGTAAGCACTGGACGAAATCATCTGACACCAACCGCAGATGCTCTTAATAAGATTGGCGAGTTGCACAGTACCTTCAAAAGTGGAGAGTACCCTCGTTTTCAGAGACAAGACCGCTGAAAACGATGGCCTCAACCTTCGCAGTGATCCTCGCTACACACCGTGAAGTCCACCCGTAGCCGAAAAACGGTCATTTGCGAATGGCTAATTTTGGCAAATTTCTGCCTGCGACGAAGGGTCGCTTTTGGCCGATTGCTGTCTGTCGTGAAGGGCAGAAATCGACTCTTAGTGGCTACGTACCAGATGATTGCCGTGGGCGTATAGCTGCCAGCGGTGACCGGAATAAAATGGCCGAGAATGGCCTATGGACATCCGTCTAATGAACGCATAACCTCTAACTGCAATGTCGCCTTCAAACTACTAAAATTAGCTTGATATGCATTCAGTTAAGATGGTAGTAAATATTATGCGACGCAAGCGCTTCATTCAAGGTTCTGATTATATTGCTTGATTAAAGTCACATACAACCTAAGGATTCCCATGTTAAATGCAAGTGAGACCAGAACAAAATTCAATAATGTTTGGCCTGCAAAATTTTTGTTTCCTACAGAAGAATCCGTAATTCAACGTCTTGCGAAGCATAATTTGGCATCTGTCTTTCTTCCGATTCAGCTAAAATACTCCGACAACCACGACTTCCAGACATTTCTTTCGCACTGCATTGATTCACTGGATTACCTGCCTCTCCGCCCTGACTTTTCGTTTGATCAAGTATGGAAGGCGCTTGATGCGGAGTTTTTCCGAGTGAAGGCCATCCCTGGAACTCCTGTTAATCAATCTAGATTTTCCGCGTTCTCACTACATGTATCAACTAGCACTTTCACTTCAAAGTCGCATCATGATTTAGCGGCACATATCCCTTTGCAAACTTGCGAGTTCTTTGCGAAAAGGATTCTCGATAGCACATCCAACCCAAACGAGCATTCCGAAGCCTTTACCAAAAGAGTAAAAAGCACGTTGGGCTCTGGACTGCTTAGTGATATCCACAATAAATACGACAGTGGATGGCTTACTTCGAGCAAAAGAGCTGAAACTCAAAGGAAGCTTGGAGGGTTACTCAAGATCATAATATCCGGCAGACAAGTTACGGTGGGCGCGAACACATACCAGCTCTCTGCCGATAAAGTTTCCCAGCTAATGATAAGTACAATTCTTCCGCAATTTAGAAACGAGCGGTTTCACGGAAGTGTTCGCCCTCCATTTAGGTCAAGCAAAGCGACACTTAAGACATATGCTCATGCTTACTTTTTATTTGTATATGCATATTCTTTGATGTGCGAAGTGTTCCTGTATCGTCAATTTGGTGTAGTGCAGCCAGCAGACGTGCTCGCATCTACGAAGAATAATCTCGATAGATTTCTCAAAGTTTTTGGCGACCAGTTGCAAGCCTAAAAATTATAAATTGCAATGGGTATTTCCCGAAGAATTATTGGCTCCATTGGATGGGAATTCAACGGGGTAATAGAAGTCGCTAGCGTGCGTTTCGTTAAAATGAGGTTTGAATCGACCCTATTTTTGTAGACGTATTGAATGACCGCTTCTGGCCGGTAGTTGACGCTCATGAACGACCCCTTTCGACCGATTCTGTTGAAAAAGTCGGCCATGGTTTTCGCAGCTGAAAAGTACGCGTCCGAGATTGAAATCTTTACGTTCGGTCGAGGCTTCCAGACGCAGATTTCACGCAGCAGCGTGCAAAACAGGCGTTTTCACCAGCCAATGATTAGGTCGTTTGGGGAGACTGACTTTTTCAACAGAATCGACCCAAAGCGGACATTGGCAGCGAGACACCGGAAGGGATTTCACTCCAGATTTCCAGTTGGTGACCCGGTGTCCTCACAGCAAAACTTCAGCCAATAATCCGAGTGTGCCGCTTACCATCAATCACAGTGCGCTTAACGACAGGGAGACGATCTCCAGTCCGGCACGGGAATCTATCTTCCTCGTGATCTGCGAATAGACAGCCTGCAACGGCGCGAGGCGGAGCAATGCGCACTGCTCTGCAATGCCCTAACGTACAAGTATATTTTAGAACTAGAGCTAGTTTACGTGCACTGTGACTGCTAAATATCTAAATACGCCAAGTTAACTTTTCCAAGGTAATAAAATTTTTCTATTTCGTCGTAACAATTATTAATAGTGATAAATATGTAGTCCAGCAAAAGATGTCTCTCGCTGTCGTCAAGAGCTTTTGGCGTGATAATATTCATTGCGGTACAATGCAGTGAGCGACTTGTAAATGCGTAGAGAAAATGGTAGTGCTCCGCCATCCCTATGCTTTTCGCCTTGTCAAACCAATTCCAACGTTTAGTTGACCCAAGCTCCTCTAATTTTGAAAGATCTGCTTCAGAGTGTGATTTTTTTAGATCTTCTAGATGCTTACACAGTGCTGATATGCGCTCCTCATGATATGGAATAACCTTGGTTGCTATTAAGTGAGCTTGATACGAATATCCATTGTGCTTGGCGGATGCAGCGTATATCGAAAAAGAATTACGGGCCTTAGAATCTACCATAGCACTTCGATTAGAGAGATACTCCCGTGCTTTCTTTATCTCTTCTTCAGAAGCACTACCCTGATGCACTAAGTGGCCATATTGTCCCAGATCAACTTTGTCTTCTTCGGCCAGCTCTTCGAATAGCGTTATCTCGCCTCGGGCCTTTTCAATAACTTGCTTTTGGCTTTTTAATTGCTCGTTGATTAGCTGGTAGCAAAATACCAGTCCGTAACCATGATCTTTATTGAAAAGCTTTAACCATATTATATTTTCAAAAATATTCCGTGCAAGCGCCACCAGCTCGGTATCGCCTTCTAATTTTGATGCATTGTATATATCTCGAAATTTTTCAAGTGTCCCTTCTTGAGCTTTGAGAGCCCAAGTGATTTTCGAGTTTTGGTATGTTTTATCTGTGCGTGATAGCCAATGCAGTTGGCCACGAACTTTGGCTAAAGCTAGATCATTTTTGGCGTCGATGTTGTCATGAATTTCTTCTCGTATTTTATTCAGGTCGAACATGTTTGACTATTCTCTAATAGTAGTGGGTAGAAGGTTTTTTCTTGCGTTCGATACTATGCATAATTTTATACTTCATCCTAAAAGCGCGCCATACCAAAATAATATCACTTGAAATCTGATGGGTTCAATTTTTGTGAAACGTCTGAATTTTAAGCGGACCATTGATCTGCCGTTCCGAAGGGCTGCTCTTGGCCGGTTAGCGACCGTTGTTCTGATTAGCCATCCTTGTCCTTCCCCACGTGGAGGACTTGTTATGAACATCATTGCTACCTGCAGCCGTCAGCCCTGGAACAAAGGAAAACTGGTCGGGCAGAAAACCCCACTCCGACTGAGAGATATCTGGGCCATTCGAGTAAGGCTTCAAATTGCGGAAAGAACCCGAGATCTGGCTCTTTTCGATCTGGCTATCGACAGTAAGCTTCGAGCCTGCGACTTAACCAACCTCCGCGTGCGCGATGTCGCTCATGGCGAGCACGTATCATCACGAGCCATGGTGATGCAGCAGAAAACGCAGCGGCCTGTGCAGTTTGAGATCACTGAGCAAACACGGTCTGCTCTCGCGGCCTGGATACATCGGGCCCAGCTACGCAGCGAGGACTGCCTGTTTCCTAGCCGGCTGCATACTTCAGACCATCTATCTACTCGTCAATACGCTCGTATCGTCAAAGGCTGGGTGAAAGCCGTGGGCCTTGATCCAGCCATGTATGGCACCCACACAATGCGACGTAAGAAGGCATCACTGATATATTGCAGGACGAAGAACCTGCGGGCGGTTCAGTTGCTGCTCGGCCATACGAAGCTGGAGAGCACTGCTCGATACCTGGGGATTGAGGTCGATGACGCCCTAGAGATAGCGGAACAGACTGAGGTTTGACTATGTATAGCGACGGTCGACGTCAGACCGCCGCTAACCGGTCAAAAGCAGCCGGTCGGGTCAGGCGGCTTCCGGCCCAAAGCTGACGGTGGGGATAGGTCAGAAACAGCCAGAAGCGGATGTTAACCTCATGACTAGGCGCCTACCAGCGCTCGGCGAATGCACGCGCACTGCCTTTGGGCGTATTACTAACGAACAACAACGATAGATTTCTGATACACATTCACATTGTTTCCGCTTTTTGCATTATGAAATGAGCAAGTTATTACGAAACCGGCTTCGAGAAAAGCTCTTTCACTGCCGTTGTTTCCGACACGGATTGTACATTGCAAAATTCTTGAACCTTGCTTTATGGCTACATCAGTGGCTTGTTGAATTAGCTCGCGACCGTGACCTTGTCTCTCATGCTGTTCATGCACTGTTAGATGGCAAATTTCAGATTGATACCACTGGGTCTTTTTTAACTCAACGCAAGCGACTACTACGTCGTTGTTTTTTCGAAATAGATAGCTGCCCGCAGACTTAAGGATTATGGCTTCGGTGTAATTTTGGGTGAGTTGATTTCTGCGGTTAAGCAACTCTGCAATTTGTCGGGCTTCTGAATTTTGCATGGTTTATTTTGCCAGCCAACGATTAAGCTAAAGAGCCGCGGAATGCGGCCCCAGTGAGCGAAGTGAACGGTTTGAGCGCATGGTTAGGTTATTAGACACTGCCTGCTCTTCTTCCAGGTAATTGATTATGTTTCATGTGAAAGCCATTGGGGCTGCTGCGTGCATAAATTGAAGCGAATTTTATGCCCCATGATAGATCCCTATAAAAATACAGGCGGCCAACGTTGCCGTAAAGTCCAAGACTTAATAGTGTTTCTAGATGAGTCTCAATTATTCTGTCTAGATTATCTGGAGTGTATACGGCGACAAAAGACGGAACTAAATGTTCGCCGTCAATTAAAAATGTTGATTGCGCGTACGTAATGCTTTGCCAAGCCATGCGCGTGACCTTAGACGTGGCGCCGTGAACTGTGTCAGACCATTTGCACTCAACGCCAAACCACTCATTAGTGAAGCCTGCTTCTTGCAGATGAGACCTCGCCTTAAGCATGAGGTCTATCCGAACATTTTTCTTATATATCGGATGATACCCCGGTACTTCTCGGCGAATTTCAAAATCATGCCCGACATTCTTTATTAGTCGATCTATAAGCGCTGCTTCGGACATGATAAATAAACCTAACTATTAAGTGACATGCCATGTCCGTTTCTTGTAGCGCTAGCATGTCGTACAACGTTCCTTGTCGCCCTGCATATCCTTGTCTAGCTTCGAGCTGGTCATTGCTCAGAGAGAAGGCGATATGGATGACGGCAAGCCCTGCTGCCCTCTGGAGTCGAGAGCAACATTCGTGACACTACTCATTTGCCACCACAGTGTCCACCGTCCACTTTTGGCCGAAAGCGGTCTTTCGCGAACAGCCGTTCTCGACCATCACGAATTATTCAACTTATCTCCATATTGTTGGGACAAAAGCGATCTATTCCAAATCAATAAATCCGTCCCTTTCCGACCTAGCTGCCGAAAACACGCTGGGACGCTTCCGTCAAACGTCTCATACGATCTCCTTCTAACGACCAGCTGAATTAGAGCTATCCGTCCCAGGCCCGGCGCGCCCGACGAATTTCGGTGGAAACTGCTTCAGTAGGCACTCGTAGGGAACCAAACTAAAACAACCCCTTGCTCCCTCGTACCAAACACGATACAAACCCCATCACCTAGTTGTACGACAACCTAAAAATAGTTCCCCATCCCCGACGATGGCGCCAACTCCCCGAGCCCCCACCATGACTCCCCCTGCCCCCACCCAATTCCCCCGCCACATCGCCGTCCTGATCCTCCTCTGCATGGGCTGCGCCTTCGCCGGCAACCACATCGCCGCGCGCGTAGCCTTCGACGACGGCGCCGGAGTCCTCCTGGCAATCCTCATGCGCTCCGGCGGCACCCTGTTGGTTCTGGCAATACTGGTCCTTTACCAACGCCAAAACCTCCGCCTCCCTCCCGGCGCATGGCGCTGGCAAGCCCTCCTCGGCCTGCTCATCGCCACCCAAAGCCTCTGCCTCTACTCCGCCGTCGCCCGCGTGCCGGTAGCGCTGGCCTTACTGGTCGCCAACGTCTTCCCTATCCTGCTGACCCTGCTCACCTGGGCACTCGGCGGGCCACGCCCCACCGCACGCACAGCCTTGCTGATGGGCCTGATTCTGGTGGGCCTGGTGTTCGTGCTGGACGTACCCGGCCGCCTCTCCGCCAACACCACCCTCGGCCCGCAATGGCTGGTCGGCGTCTCCCTGGCCTTTTGCGCCGCGTTCGTATTCGCCTGCGCGCTGTGGATCACCGACCACAAGTTGTCTCAGGTGCGCGGTTCAGTGCGCAGTCTGCTGACGATCTTTATCGTGTTCAGCAGCGTCAACCTCGCGGGCTTGAGCGGTGCGCTTGTCGATGGCCTGAACCTGCCGGCCACCAGTACCGGTTGGTTGGCATTGGCCACGTTGGTGGTGCTGTATGGCACGGGGTTTATCGTGCTGTTCATTTCGGTGCCGCGCCTGGATATGCCGCGTAATGCGCCGGTGATGAACATTGAGCCGCTGGCGACGTTGTTGATGGGCTGGATCGTGCTCGACCAGATGCTCAGCGCCGGCCAGGTGGTGGGCGGGGTTATTGTGGTGACGGGGATTGTGCTGCTGACTTATCGCAAGTCTGCCCAGACTGCCGTGAAGGCTCAGGTCGCATAAGCTAAGAGGCACGACGAAAATGGGACATTTATTTTCAAACATATAAGACAAAAGGGGGTGGATCTATTTTCGAGTAAATCCCCCCTTCTACTACTAATTTTAGGCTGGAGCTTAGAGACGCTAAATGAGCTGAAACTCCTACATCCCATGAACCAATCTGCTCGGACAGCCGTCGCTTCAGGAGTAACCCAAACCAATGCAACTGCGAAGACTGACAGCAACCCTTTAACTCGACCTTACTGCGTTACGCAAACTACCTTGGCTCATAGTAAATGCTGTCGAGCAACGCCGAACGGTTATCCCAAATTCTAGCAGCAAGCTTTGCTCTAGGTCTGGGCGCTAGCCACCAAGGGCTGTTCCGCATCGGCACAACGATACGATCCCAATAATTCCCTAAGGCCAACGTAGTGTGGGCTGCACCAAATGCTCCGCATATGCCGCGTTTGTTAGCGTCGTTGACGCCGACGAAAAAATCCGGACGTTTCATTACCAGTAGGCGAGAGGCGGTCGCTATGCCACCCTTATGAGCTTTGTTGCGGAAAGCGAGGTCGAAATCCTGACTGAAGGATTTAAAGTTCTCTTCAGAAACCGATCCGTCCGCGGGAATATTGTCTAATGCTTTGGAAAGTAGTCGAGGAGACTCATTGACCAAATTTTTGAAATCCCCTTGACCAGACATTCTACCAAACCAAGCCCAATCAAAATTATCGAGTCCAGGTTCGTTAGTCGCATAAGTCCCTGCAATAGCTTTTCGCTCTAATCGAGACATCTCATCAAACGACTCGTATTCCGAAAACAAAGAGGTAGCGCGCTCCAGAACGGCAAGCCGCCCCTCTAGACTGTGGTGCCCATCGTTCTTGACATCATTGACAAAACTTGGCCATGTAATGGCTAAAGGTGAGAGCTGCGCGCCAATTCGAGGTTTTTTAAGGCGACAGAACTTATCTAGGTCACCAAGTTTATCTTTCTTTGCAAAGTATTGGACTTCATAGGCAAATAGAAACTTATCCTCATGAATATCTTCGGCATTAGCCCAACTTGAATCGATAAAATTTTTAATATCATTAAAAACAATGTCTTCCTCGCCCCCCTGAAGCAAAACACTAGCTTCAATGTTTGTTCCTCCAAAAGCTCCCCCGGTTAGATTATGGCTTCCAACTACTGCTGTGTAACCATCAGTCATCTTGAACCAATAGAGCTTGGGATGAAAAAGGCGTCCACTTGGAGGAAGGCATCGAGCATCTTTGCACTTGCTGAAGCGTCGCAGCACCGTAGGGTCAGTCTGGTACATGTGCGTACCAATTACGACTTTTCTAAGTTTCTCTTTGGCATCCAGCATGGCGTCGACAATTTCGTTCGCGCCAGCCCATGCCACAGCCACGGCATATTGATTGCACGTTTGAATCAATTTCTTGAGCGTAAGGGTAGCTTCGCGCTCAGTGAGCATACTCACTTTCATCCTGAATCTCTTCTGTCTACATTTCCATTAATGAAACTAGCGCGTAAGCATAAAAGTCTTGCGGCGCTAAACGCTCTGCGAACGAAGACAGATTGACTCAGACCACGATAAAAATCACTCAACTGTGACTGATCTCGTCTATTTCGGTTTGAGTCGTATGTTCGACGATGGCTATCGTTATCAAAAGCATAAATTAAGAGTTCTCTCTGCGAAATTCGAATTTCTTAGCAATATACTTTGCCGAGTTTTCGATATATGGAAATACTGTACTCTCGTTAATATTAAGCTGGTCGAGCTGTTTCAACACTGCTCGCTTGTTGGTAACAGCAATGCGATGAACTGAAATATCAGCGTTTCCGCTCTCATCCAAACTTGCTTCATGCCCATACAGTAGAAATGCTCCAGACTGAAACGATATTCGGTTATTTGTGTGCTTACCCTTAACACAGATCACGGACTTTAGATGTTGGGGATTTACTCTCCCCTCGAAAAAAGGCTTTTCTTCCTTTATAAAGTGCAACAGCTGTGTTAGCGGGTTTTGCTCATTGAATTCACGAACTTCATTGCTACTATAGTCTATAGAATCTTTTGAAGGCTTTGATATGCGGGCTAAGTTAGCTATGCAACTTGCCGTATCAGAGTCGAAGTATTTTATCTGACTCCTATCCATGGAAAAAACTATAACCTCACCATCTTCTTCCAAATGGCTCTTACAAGCAAAATATAATGCAATCAAAGGATTGGAGGTTATATCTAACAATCTTGTCGGCAAAGAGTAATGCTGCATCCGAACGAGACGATCTAACGTGTAGACATCACCGATGAAGTCGCCCGAGTTTGAGACAAGCAGCTCTCGATACAAACGATCCTCCTCATCTCGATACATGAAATTCCCGTACTCATCCTTTCGAAAAATACAAGGCTCAAGGCGATACTTCTTTCGATTTGAGTGGCCACGATAGAAAACTTCTCGTCCATTGTGATTTAAATTTAAAACCTCCTCGATAAGAGATCCTACACTGTTAGCCTGAAACTCAGGTGGCGGTGTCGGCGGCAAATCAGACTTTGTCACCTTAGGGGGCTCTACTTCCTGCGGGATAAGGCCCACTGCACTCAATACTTCAGCTAAGTCAGCGTCTTTAATCGCCCAATGGGTACGGGTAATTTCCCAATCACGGATATCTAAGGCAGCTTGTAAAGGTCTGATTCTGTCAAATGGAATTGGATCAACCCTTGTGTCGAACTCCGGCTCTAGATAGAGAGTACGCCCCCCATGGCGGAGCTTGACTATTTTCAGACGACCTACTCGCAGAGGCTCGTCCTTACCTTCATAGGCAAACAGACAAGGTAGCTCCATCAACGCCTTGAGCTGCGGATCTTTCAGTTCTTGAAAGCTTTCCGCGATTTCGTCGCTCGTATACTCAAGAAATCGACTTCTGCTGTATTCGTAACCTGGATCGTTCCATGCCCCTTCCGCAGATGTGACAAGAAAATTGAACATAGGATTGGTACCTTCCATGGGTTTAGATCTGAGATGTAATTTAGCAGATTATGAATCGCCCCGGGTTTCGTAGACACCTCCATGCCTTAAACTGAGGCCAATCAGGAGGTGCCATGAGCAACCCACGTTATCCCGAAGAATTCAAAATCCAAGCGGTCAATCAAGTGACCGAAAAGAAGCTGCCTGTCGCTGATGTGGCGGCGCGTCTTGGCGTGTCGACGCATAGCCTCTATGCCTGGATAAAGCGCTACAGCAAACCTCAGGCAGAACGGCAGCAAGACGACGATCAGCACGCTGAACTGCGTCGTCTGCGAGCGGAACTCAAGCGGGTCACTGAAGAGCGAGACATCTTAAAAAAGGCCGCCGCGTACTTTGCCAAGGAGTGCGGCTGAAGTACGCCTTTATCAAGCAGCGCGCGGGCGACTATTCCATTCGACGGCTTTGCCTGACGCTGAAAGTCCATCCCAGTGGTTATTACGCTTGGTTGTCTGAGCCGCAATCTGCACGCGCTAAAGACGACCAGCGATTGCTGGGTTTGATCAAGCACTCGTGGCTGGAGAGCGGCGGAGTTTATGGCTATCGCAAAATCCATGACGACCTGCGCGAGGTCGGTGAAGCTTGTGGTCGGCATCGTGTGGCGAGGCTGATGCGTCTTGAAGGTCTGCGCTCTCAGACAGGGTATCGACGCCGTCCTGGCAAATACGGCGGTAAGCCAGCGGTCGCCTCACCCAATTTACTGAAGCGCCAGTTCGATGTCGTAGAACCTAACAAAATTTGGGTCACCGACATCACCTACATTCGTACGTATGAAGGTTGGTTGTATTTGGCGGTGGTGCTGGATCTGTTTTCTCGTCAGGTCATTGGCTGGTCAATGAAGGCGCAGATGACCAGTGATTTGGCCATTGATGCGTTATTGATGGCGGTTTGGAGGCGAAAACCGAAACAAGAGGTGATGGTTCATTCCGACCAGGGCAGCCAGTACAGCAGCTCCGATTGGCGCAGTTTTTTGAAGGCAAACAATTTGGTTGCCAGCATGAGCCGCCGAGGCAATTGTCATGACAACGCCGTGGCCGAGAGCTTTTTCCAGCTTCTGAAACGGGAACGGATCAAGCGAAAAATCTACACCACGCGGGAAGATGCTCGCAGTGATGTGTTTGATTACATCGAAATGTTCTACAACGCAAAACGCCGCCATGGTTTCAACAATCAGCTGTCACCGGTAGAGTTTGAAAAACGTTACGCAATGAGCTTGCAAGGTGTCTAGAGAATCCGGGGCGATTCATTAGAGACGTAGCCATCCTACGTTAGCCTGCCCACAACCGGTACCGGTTGGCAGGCATTGGCCACGTTGGTGGTGCTGTATGGCACGGGGTTTATCGTGCTGTTCATTTCGGTGCCGCGCCTGGATATGCCGCGTAATGCGCCGGTGATGAACATTGAGCCGCTGGCGACGTTGTTGATGGGCTGGATCGTGCTCGACCAGATGCTCAGCGCCGGCCAGGTGGTGGGCGGGGTTATTGTGGTGACGGGGATTGTGTTGCTGACTTATCGCAAGTCTGCCCGGCCTTCCGCCAAGGCCCAGGTCGCGTAAGTCGAGAGATGGAACGAAAAAGGGACGGATCCATTTTTAATGAAGCCGTCCCCTTTATTTGCTGGTTTCAGGCTAGCGCTTAGAGGCGCTGATAAGCGGAATTCCTGCATCCCGTCAACCCACTAACACGTTGGGCCGCTCACCGTAGATTCAGACGGACATAATAATTGTCGAACTCACTGCTTTCGACGAACTGGAAGCCGTGGCGGGTGTAAAAACGATTCGAGGCACTTTCTTTGAGGGCACCTACTTTAATCGGGAGTGCAGCTGCATCCGCCTCTTTGAAAATCTGAGTGAGCACAGCAGAGCCGATCCCTGATCCTTGCGCGCTCGGCCTTACGTAGAAGTGGTCGAGCACGAGTTCATTGGGGTGATGCTTGACCACTACAAAGCCAACCCTCTCTCCAGACACCTCAATGTGATGTGTGTTGCGGGCTTCAAAACCGCTAACAAACCGCTCGCGCGCCCGTACAGGATCAAATCGCCCGACGCGCTCCAGACTTTCGCGCATGGCCTCAATTCGAAGGGCAACAAGATCGTCCAAGTCGCTTTGTTGAGCGCGGACTAACGTCACTGGGGCGTTTTGATTGGGTTTGATGGGCATAGGTTGCGCTTCGCCTGGCATGCTGGGATGGCCAGTATAGGAAGATCGGATCACGTCTCACGATTTTCTATCGTGGTCACGCTCTCCAATGCAGCCCCGTAGGGCTGGTCGGATTTTCCCTCAACAATCTATTTTGCCACGGCAGGCTTGGAACGAGGCTGGCCGGAGCATGGGTTACGCATGGCTACGGTGCGGTTGCCGGCAGCTCCTGGCACCACTTGATAGAACGCAGCGCTTCCTCGGCAGGTACAAGCGCGTAGCGCGAGTAAAACATTGTTCCACCGAAACGACCCTCATCTACTTCGCCCAAGGTCTGTCCGTCCTTGTAGACAGACGTGCTGAGTTGGTCTGCGATGTAATACACCTTTCCATTCTCGACGGTGATATCGAAACGTTTGTTAACCATACCGCTGATGATAGGTGGCGAGGTGGAGGCGACGCTGTGCTTGCCGGCGGGAATGCCGGCTTTGAAAAAACTACCGGAGGGCAAGCTGCCGATGGCGCGGCCATCGACCAGAATGGTCGGGGCGACTCCGTTACCGATGCTGGCCGACGTGCGATAGAAGTACACCGTGGCCTCGTTCGGACGGGGTTCTGCCGGTGACGTAAAGAATGGTTGGCCTGTCAGGTCCGGACCGCTGATGCAGCCGGTCAGTGAGGCCAGGGCCGCGAACAGGCTGGCCCAGAGTAGCGTGCAGCGCTTCATGGCATGGAACTCCTTGAACTTGGATCAATGGGCGGCGGTATCGGTGACTGTCACCGGTACCGGATTCAGAGCGTGCAGAGCCCTTTACCGAAGTCAGTGGCATCAGAACTCGGCCAAGGCGCAAAACCGCTCTTTGCCGTCAAATTCACGATGTTCCGGTCCTTGAGCATCCGGTACTTGCGCTTCAGCTCCTCCACAGTGTTCTCGGCGTTATTCACGTTGGACAGGCAGAAGCGCAGGGCATCGGCGCGCAGATCGCCGATATAGAGGGTTTCCCCAGCCTTCACCGAGAACACCGCAGGCACAGGGCGCGGCATGGATCTTCCCGCGTAATACACGTAACTCCACTGCGTGTACTCATACTCACCAGGTGGCACTTCATACATGAAGAAATGGCCCAGTATATTTGGTGACGGCTGGTCATCTTCATTGCCCAACGTCGTCAGCCGCAGTACGGTGCCGGGCCCTCCCTTTTGCCTGATCTCAACCACCAGCCCATGCGGCTGCATCAGATAGCTCTCACCAATCGAACCCACGATGATCGCCTTACTCGGGTCCGGTGCGTGCTTGCCGTCGTAGCGCGACGTCGCGCACCCGGACAGAAGGGTCGCGCAGAGTGCAACCGCGCCCCAGACGAGATATTTTTTGCTGACTTTCCCTAGCATTGGTCTTTTTTCCGATCAGTAATCTTGCAGTTCGTAGATCCCAGCCGAGCGAACCAAAAGTACGCACACTTGGTCCATGGTTGCCGGCTCGTCCGGACCTATTGTCCAGCTACCAGCACCTTGATAACAACCCACTCTTGACCAATCAACGCCAGGCTCCTCGACCGCAAAGCGCCCTGCCCTGGCTAATGACTAACCCTGCAACTCACTAGCCCGATGACTCGCCGCATAGGGCGTCGAGAAGCTTGGCGCGGACGACTAAAGCGGTGATTGCTTTCGGCCAGAAGCCGCCGCTCGAACGCATCGACGAAAACTCGGGCGACTCAGCTTCTGTTGATTAACGCGCTGTCTTCGATAAGGCCGCATGCAATAAGCCCTGGCGTATACCAGGGCTTGTGCGTTTTCCTTGAGTAAGCTCAGGGCACTACCTTGAGGCTGGAATACTTGTCCCATCCCGCACCTGCATCAGCGCAAACCCCAGCAGATTCAAACCCTTCCACAGATTCGGATTGTTCGCATCCGCGTTGTCCTGTGCGAGCCCTATACCCCAGATGTTATCAACCGGGCTGGCTTCGACAATAACGCTTGAACCAGTTTGTAGAAGGTATTCGTTCAACGGTGGATTCTGAGAGAACTTGGCCTGGTTCGCTCGAACGACGATGTCGTATCGGTGTTGCAGCCAAACCTTGTCATTGAATCCGCGCACGTTGCGGCCAAGTGCTTTGGCGGCATTAGGAGTAGGCGCGCGTAGCACCTGCGCACGAATTTCCTGATCGTCGAACAAGGCCGCTTTCTCGGCCATCATGAAGTGTTCGGCTGTAGGGTAATGTTGCCCCTCAACAATGAACCCAGCCTCGAACCATTGGCTGAAGCACGAAGCGGTGACGGCCGTTTTGCTGCGTTGGTGCCCCCAGAAAAACGTAAAACTCAGCTGTTCCCCGGAGTTGAAACGGGCGCAAAGTGCTTCCAGATGTTCAGAGTCGTTCAATGAAATATCCTCGCTAACTGAAGAACGAAATTACAGCTACTGTGCTGACCAAGGCAACCACGAAGCTTCGTGGATCGAACGTCCACCGATTGACGCTTACGCCCATACTCCCGCCTCCCCTATCGCATTCCTGTCGAATACTTGCCTAATCCTCCGACCTTTCACCCTCCGCATAGCGCCCCCCTGACCTACGGTCTAGAGTCAATCCAAACGCCCGCTAAACTACTCAAACCACGCGCGCGTGAACCATAACGGGCCAACGATGCCCTGCGGCGAAGCCCCACTTCACCGCCCAAAAATACTAAAAAAATGCAAAACCAACCGATGATCAGCGGGTGAGCCATGGAATTACGAATTAACCAGCAGACCCACCAAGTCGATGCAGAACCCGACACGCCTCTGCTTTGGGTCATCCGCGACAACCTGGGCATGACCGGTACCAAATATGGCTGCGGTCTGGCGCAGTGTGGTGCGTGTTCGGTGCTTGTGGACGGCAATGTGGTCCGTTCCTGCGTCACGCCGGTCTCCGGTGTGGTCGGCCGGGAGATCACGACTATCGAGGCGATCGAGTCCGATGATGTCGGTAAGCGGGTGGTCGCGACCTGGGTCGAGTATCAGGTCGCTCAGTGCGGTTACTGCCAGTCCGGCCAGGTGATGGCGGCTACGGCGCTGCTCAAGCAAACGCCCAAGCCGACCGATGCACAGATCGACGCGGCGATGGTCAATCTCTGCCGCTGTGGCACCTATAACGCGATTCATGCGGCGGTGCATGACCTTGCGAAGGGAGAGGCCTGATGAACGTTCGCATTGATTCCGCTGCCCTGCCTTTGGTCGCGGCGTTGAATGACCCGGTGAACCTGTCCCGCCGTCGTTTCCTGGCCAGTACGGCCGTGGGTGCGTTGGTGATTGGTTTTGGTCTGCCGTTGGGTTCTGGCCGGGTGCAGGCGGCCACTGCTGCGGCGGCTGGTGAACGCGGTACGCAGGTGCCGGCGTTCCTGGAGATTCGTCCGGACAACACGATCCGTTTGCTCAGCCCCTTTATTGAAGGCGGCCAGGGCACGTTCACGGCGATGGCACAGATTGTCGGCGAGGAGTTGGACGCCGACCCGGCCACTTTCCTGGTTGAGTGCGCCCCGCCCGGTGAAGCCTTTGTGGTGATGGAAAATGGCATGCGTATCACCGGCGGCAGTATGTCGGTGCGCATGAGTTACCCGACGATGCGCCGGCTGGGGGCGTTGGCCCGGGCGATGTTGCTGGAGGCCGGGGCGCAGGCGTTGAAGGTGCCGGTGGGTGAGTTGTCGACCGAGCCGGGCAAAGTGGTACACGCGGCGTCCGGGCGTTCCCTTACGTATGGCGAGTTGGCCGGGCGGGCGATGGACCTGCCGGTGCCGGACGTGGCCAGCGTGAAGCTGCGGGATCCGAGCCAGTTCCGTTGGATCGGCAAGCCGGTGAAGCGTCTGGATGCGTATGACAAGTCCACCGGCAAGGCGCTGTACAGCATTGATATGAAGGTCGACGGCATGCTCCACGCGGCGGTGCAGCATGCGCCCCGCTTGGGCATGACGGTGGGCAACCTGCGCAATGAGGACCAGGTCAAGGCCATGCCGGGGGTGCATTCGGTGCATCGTCTGCCGGGTGCGGTGGCGGTGGTGGCTGAGCGGTGGTGGCATGCCAAGCGTGCGGTGGAGTCGATTCAGGTCGATTGGCTGGAGCCGACGGCGGATTCGAAAGTGCGCGGGATGCCGAAGGACTTTTCCAGCGACGAGCATTTCAAGCGCCTGGCCGCAGAAACCGGCCCGGCCCGGGATGATGAGAACGAGGGTGATGTGGCCGGCACGCTGGCCAATGCCAAGACCAAGATCGAGGCCACTTACCACAACCAGTATCTGCACCATGCGCAGCTGGAGCCGCCTTCGGCGTTGGCGCGTTTCAATGCTGATGGTTCGCTGGAGATCTGGTTGCCGAATCAGGCGCAGGATATGTTCCTGGCCGATATCGCCAAGCGCACCGGTCTGGACCCGTCGCGGATTACCCTGCATTCGCCGCTGTTGGGTGGGTTTTTCGGCCGGCATTTTCTGTATGACTCGGCCAGCCCTTACCCGCAGGCCATTGAGTTGGCCAAGGCGGTTGGGCGCCCGGTGAAGTTGATCTGGAGCCGTGAGGAAGAGTTTCTGCGGGACGTGCTGCGCCCGGTGGCGGCGGTGAATTTCCGTGGGGCGCTGGACAGTGATGGCTGGCCGGTGGCGATTGAAGCGGTGAGTGCCACGGAGGGGCCTACCGAGGCCCTGGCCGGCAAGCAGGGCGAGAAGCTCGACCCGACGGCGCTGGAGGGGTTGTCCGGGAAGTCGTATGCGATTCCCAACAAGCGCATCGCACAGATTTATGTGAAGGGCCCGGTGATGCTGGGTTACTGGCGGTCGGTGGGTAACTCGCTGAATGACTTTTTCTATGAAGCCTTTCTGGATGAACTGGCTGACAAGGGCGGCAAAGACCCCTTCGAGTTGCGCCTGCATCTGTTGCGGGACAACCAGCGGCTGACCACGCTGCTGAAGGCGGTGGGTGAGTTGTCGGGGGGCTGGAAACGTGGCCCGTTTGTCGCCGAAGACGGCAGCAAGCGCGCCCGTGGGGTGGCGATGGCGTCGCCGTTCGGCACGCAGACGGCGGTGATCGCCGAGGTGTCGATCGAGAACGGGCAGGTCAAGGTGCATGACATCTGGCAGGCGATCGACCCGGGTAGCATCGTCAACCCGGCGATTGTCGAGGCGCAGGTGAATGGGGCGGTGTCGCTGGGCTTGTCCCAGGTGCTGTTGGAAGAGGCGGTGTATGTGGACGGCTTGCCTCGGGCGCGTAACTACGATTTGTATCCGGTGCTGCCGCCTTCGCGGATGGCGCGGGTGCATGTGCGCGTGATCGAGAGCGGGGAAAAAATGGGTGGCATCGGCGAACCGCCGCTGCCAGCCGTGGCACCTGCCGTGGCCAACGCCGTGGCGACCTTGACGGGGCAGCGCATTCGCAGCATGCCGTTAAGCCGCTACTCCTTTACCTGACCGGGGCCTGAGCACTTATGAACAACCGTCGATTCGCAAGAACCGTTGGCTGGCTGGCGCTGCCGTGCCTGGTCGCGGCAGGCCTGTTGGCCTGGTATGTCACCCGTGAGCCGGTTTCGCCGCTGGGCGCCGAGCCTGTCGCCGCAGACCCGGCGCTGATCGCCCGAGGCGAGTATGTCGCCCGGCTCAGCGACTGTGTGGCGTGCCACAGCGTGCCCAACGGCGCGCCTTTTGCTGGTGGGCTGGAAATGGCCACGCCGCTGGGGGCGATCCATGCCACTAACGTCACGCCGGACCCGGAAACGGGTATCGGCCGCTACAGCCTCGCCGACTTCGACCGCGCGGTGCGCCAGGGTGTCGCGCCGGGGGGGCGTCGCCTGTATCCGGCGATGCCGTATCCGTCCTATGCCAAGCTCAGCGACGATGATGTGCGCGCCTTGTATGCGTTCTTCATGAAGGGCGTGGCGCCGGTGCAGCAGGCGAATATCAAGAGTTCGATCCCGTGGCCATTGAATATGCGCTGGCCCATCGCGCTGTGGAATGGCGTGTTTACCGACAGCAAGCCCTACGTAGCGAAGGCTGGGAAGGATGAGCTGTGGAACCGCGGCGCCTACATCGTGCAGGGGCCGGGGCATTGCGGCAGTTGCCACACGCCACGGGGCTTGGCCTTTAACGAGAAGGCGCTGGATGAGAGCGGTAAACCGTATCTGGCCGGTGGCTTGTTGGATGGCTGGTACGCACCGAGCCTGCGGGACGATCACAACACAGGCCTGGGGCGCTGGAGCGAGCCGGAAGTGGTGCAATTCCTGAAGACCGGTCGCAATAAACATGCGGTGGTTTATGGGTCGATGACCGAGGCGTTCAACAACTCCACGCAGTTCATGACCGACGATGACCTGGCGGCGATTGCGCGCTATCTCAGGTCGTTGCCGGGTGACGAGCAGCGTGATGGTAAGGCCTGGCAGTATCAGGCGGTGTCGGCTGCGGAACGCCTGGATGCGCCGGGCGCCCATACCTACGTGACCCGTTGTGCTTCGTGCCACGGGTTGGAAGGCAAAGGGCAACCGGACTGGATGCCGCCGCTGGCGGGTGCCACTTCGGCGTTGGCCAAGGAGAATGCTTCGGCGATCAACATCACCTTGAATGGCTCGCAGCGGGTGGTGGCGGCGAATGTGGCGGATGCTTATCGCATGCCGGCGTTTCGGGAGCAGTTGTCGGACCAGGAGATTGCTGAAGTGCTGACGTTTGTGCGCGGCACGTGGGGCAATCAGGGTGGTGCGGTGGATGCGAAGGCAGTGGGCAAGTTGCGTGAGCACACGGGCCCGGCGAGCAGTAGCCCGATTATTCTGCAGATGCGCTGAGAGGAAAGGCGTCTTGTGAGCGAGACGCCTTGTGTAGGAGCTGCTTTATGTGGGAGCGGGCTTGCTCGCGAAAGCGGTGGGTCAGTGAAGCATTTGCTGACTGACACACCGCTTTCGCGAGCAAGCCCGCTCCCACATTTTTAACCGCGTTTCGGCAGTTTCCAGTTGGGGCGGATGAAGTGGCAGGTGTAGCCATTCGGAATCCGCTCCAGGTAATCCTGATGCTCCGGCTCCGCTTCCCAGAACGGCCCCGCCGGTTCAATTTCCGTCACGACACGGCCTGGCCACAAGCCCGAGGCATCCACATCCGCGGCGGTGTCTTCAGCCTCGTCGCGTTGCTGTTCGCTGAGGTAATAGATCGCCGAACGATAGCTGGGGCCAAGGTCATTGCCCTGACGGTTAGGCGTGCTCGGGTCGTGGATCTGGAAAAAGAACTCGAGGATCTGCCGGTAGGTGATCACGCTCGGGTCGAAAACAATCTCGATAGCTTCAGCATGGTTACCGTGGTTGCGGTAGGTGGCGTTCGGCACATCGCCGCCGGTGTAGCCGACGCGCGTTTGCAGCACGCCGGGGTAGCGTCGCAACAGGTCTTGCATGCCCCAGAAGCAGCCGCCGGCGAGGATGGCGGTTTCAGTTTGGTTGCTCATGGCGTGTTCTTCCCCTGGATGGATACAGCCCTAGTTATGGGGCCGGGTTGAGTAATACCAAGGTTGAGCAGGCGCCAATCGGCGGAAATGCTTGCCTCTCGTCAGCCAATCGGCTCGAACCGTCGCCGCCTCTTGAACAAACCCAATCCCAGCGGAACGGCAAAGATCGACAGCAACCCCAGATCCAGCCCTAAGAACTGCGTCTGGCTCGCCACAACGCAGCCCACCGCCCCTACCACCACCAGCAGCCCCCCTAGCCACTTGCGAAGCAGATACGCCTTCAGAAACCGGTCGAGCAGAAAAAACAGCACCAGGGCAATAACCAACTGGATAATTTCGGACATGTGTTTCTCCAGTCAGGTCTTGATGATCAGTGTCGAACCGGTGCGCTGCGGGCCGATACCGCCGTTGACCTGCGCCTCGATGCTGACCAGGACGTCGCCTGCATGATAGGTGGGCAGGGTGTCATTCACATACATGCGCACACCGATCCCTACGGGAGCGCCCACGTAGGGGGTGGCCACATAAGCGGTGGCGCCAGCGAAGGCCGAGGCGGCCAGGTTAGCGATCCTGGTGCGCTGGGCATTGAGGGTATCGCCCTGTTGCCGGGTCAGCGGCTTGGAGATGCCGATCATCATCTGGCACGGCAGGTTCTTGGCCAACATCTTGTCGTACACCTCGACGACCTTACGGTTGACCTCATAGTGGGCGCTTTTCGCTTCGCCAAAATGCAGCTCGCTCAGGCGTCCGCGATCGCTGTCGGTGAGGGTGATCTGCGAGACGTTGAAAACGATCCCGTGATTGCCCAGGTATTGGAAAGTCCCATCGAACTTCATCGCACGCATCCTTTCGAGCCAAAGGCGGGGATTCTCTACAAGGCGCGCGCTGGATTCAAATCATTTCACCCTGCGGGCCACATGTATTGGCCCAATTCCTGCGTCTGCCCTACCCCATCAAGTCGCTACTGACTACGCGGACGACTCTTTTGAGCCCCGCCGCCCAACGGCCGACCACGATAATCAAGCATCCCCCTACCACCGCCGAGGCCTTCCCCCATGACGAGCCCATCCACCGAACAGGTCAGCCCGCAAACCCTGCGAAGAGTGATCATCGCCGCCGGCATCGGTAACTTCGTCGAGTGGTTCGACTTCGCCGTCTACGGCTTCCTCGCCACCACCATCGCCCAACAATTCTTCCCCAGCGGTGACGCCAGCGCGGCGCTGCTCAAGACCTTCGCGGTGTTCGCGGTGGCCTTCGCGTTTCGGCCACTGGGCGGGATTTTCTTCGGCATGCTCGGCGACCGGATCGGCCGCAAACGCACGCTGGCCATGACGATCTTGCTGATGGCCGGCGCCACCACGCTGATCGGCCTGCTGCCCACCTACGCCGCCATCGGCGTGGCGGCGCCGATTCTGTTGTCGCTGATCCGCTGCGCCCAGGGCTTCTCCGCCGGCGGTGAATATGCCGGCGCTTGTGCCTATCTGATGGAGCACGCGCCGAGTGACAAGCGCGCCTGGTATGGCAGCTTTGTGCCGGTGTCGACCTTTTCCGCGTTCGCCGCTGCAGCGGTGGTGGCCTATGCACTTGAAGCGTCGTTGTCCGCCGAGGCGATGGGCAGTTGGGGCTGGCGCCTGCCGTTCCTGATCGCCGCGCCGCTGGGGCTGGTGGGGCTTTACCTGCGCTGGAAGCTGGATGAGACCCCGGCCTTCCAGGCGGTGAAGCAGGAACACGCGGTCGCCCACTCCCCGCTCAAGGAAACCCTGCGCAACCATGGTGCGGCGATCTGCTGCCTGGGCGCTTTTGTGTCGCTCACGGCGCTGTCGTTTTATATGTTCACCACCTACTTCGCGACGTATCTGCAGGTGGCGGGTGGGCTGAGCCGGGCGATGGCGTTGCTGGTGTCGCTGATTGCACTGATCTTCGCGGCGGCAATTTGCCCGCTGGCGGGGTTGTATTCGGATCGGGTGGGGCGTCGGGTCACGGTGATGACGGCCTGTGTGTTGTTGATGGTGGTGGTGTACCCGTCATTCCTGATGGCCAGTTCCGGCTCGTTCGCGGCGTCTATCGTCGGGGTGATGTTGCTGGCGGTGGGCGCGGTGTTGTGTGGGGTGGTGACGGCGGCGTTGCTGTCGGAGACCTTTCCGACCCGCACGCGGTATACCGCTTCGGCGATTACTTACAACATGGCTTATACGATCTTTGGGGGTACGGCGCCGTTGATGGCGACGTGGTTGATCAGCACCACGGGCAGCAATTTGTCGCCGGCGTTTTATCTGATTGCGGTGGCGTTGCTGGCGCTGGCGGGAGGGTTGGCGTTGCCGGAGACGTCACGGATTTCGCTGCATGATGTGGGCGCGGAGGAAAAAGGCGCAGCGCCGGTGTTGTCGCGCTAGGTTCGGCTGTTGTGAACGCAATGCCCAATCCAACAAAGATCAACTGTGGGAGCGGGCTTGCTCGCGAATGCGGTGTGGCAGTGAAAAATGTGCTGACTGACCCACCGCATTCGCGAGCAAGCCCGCTCCCACACTGGATTTTCTTCGCTTGTTAGATCTCCACTCCCGGACTGAACAGTGTGGGCGAACGCGGGTATGATCCAGGCTAACCCGGCCCGACTGGACCCACACACATGCCCGCCTCCCACACCCGCCCTACTCCCGCACCACTCCTCAAGACCGGCGAAACCGTGGTGCTGTTCGACGGTGTGTGCAAGCTGTGCAACGGCTGGGCGAGGTTCCTGATTCGCCATGACCGCGACCGGCGTGTGCGGTTGGCGGCCGTTCAGTCGCCCGAAGGTCAGGCGCTATTGGCCTGGGCGGGATTACCGCTGGATCAGTTCGACACCATCGCAGTGATCCGCGACCGGCACTATTGGGCGCGTTCGGAGGCGGTGTTCGAAATCATTGCGCAACTGCCTGCCCGTTGGCGCCCGCTGCTGGTGCTGCGCGCAATCCCGCGCTTTCTTCGGGATTGGGCTTACGATCGCATCGCACGCAATCGCTATCGACTTTTCGGGAAGTACGACACCTGCCTGTTGCCCGATCCGGATCATGAGCAGCGCTTTTTGAAGGAACAGCCATGAATACCTTGGTGCGCATCAACTGGATCGCCCGAGGCGGCCTGGCGTTCATGTTTGCCTACCATGGGCTGGTGCCGAAGCTGCTGTGGTTGAGCCAGGGCGAGCGGACGATGATCCAGGCTCACGGGATCGAGCAAGTGCAGGTGTTCGCCACGCTGGCGGGGGTTGGGGAAATTGTCCTGGCGGTATGGATACTGCTTTCACCACGCAGCGCCTGGCCGATTGCCGTGGCTGCGGCTGCGCTGGCGGGGCTGCTGGTGGATGTGGCGGTGTTCAGCCCGGCGATGCTCAGGGAGGCGTTTAATCCGGTGTCGCTGAATGTGGCGGGGTTGGCGTTGTGTGCAGTGGCTTGGAATACCAAGCCCTGAACGGGCCTTTATTTCAGCTCAATGGCATCAAGCGCAACTTCCAGCACTGATAACTCAACCACGCTGCCATCGCCCAAGCGTGCAACAAGCCCTGCACAATCAATCACCACACACACGCCCCGCCCTGTTTTATCTCCCGGGAACTTGCGCAACTTGAGCTCCACTGTGGTCGGGTTTAGCCACACCGACTGATCCGCCGACCAACGAGCGTCCTCAAACTGAAAAACACAGCTCCCCTGCCATGTATCCACAATCTGCGGTGAACACACCCACTGCGTATTCCGCGCCTCCCAGGGCGTCACCTCGACCCGGTAGTGATCATCCGGTGAGGTGGATTGGATTTCGGTTTCACTCATTGGCAGTTCCTTTTATCAGCAACACAGCCCAATGAACTGCCACGGCGTCATCTTCGTCACCATGATCAGCACGATCACAAACATCCCCGAAAACCCGAAAACGCCCATCCAGAACCATTTCCGGTAAACGCCGCGGTATCCATCATCCAGCGGCCTGCCCGTCTCGACCGCACTGAGCGCCATCTGCTGCAACCGCTTCTGCAGCACCAGCACCGGCAGCCAAAGCGCGCCCACGCACAGAAAGATCATCAGCGACGTCAGCACCCATTCGGTGGTCAGCGGCAACCCGGCCAGCTTGATCAGCAGAAAGCCGGTGATGATCTGGACAAAGCCCGCCGGCGTGGTAATCCAGGTATCAAACTGCACCACCATCCGCGCCACCTGGGCGATCACTTGCGGGTTGGCCGTACGGCTTGCGGCGATCAGGTACAGGTAGGAGCCCATGCCGAAGCCGAACAGGAAAATCGCCGCGATGATGTGAATGTACTTCAGGCCCAGATAGAGCATGGTTCAGCCCTGCCCGTCAGAGAAATGCACGGCCAGGCTGAGGTTCGCCGGGTCGTTGATGGCGGCCATGTATTCATCGACGGTGATTTCGCCAACGCACGGTCGCGCACCGGGTTCGGGCACGTAGCCTTGGGCGATTTTGAGGGCTAGGGCAACGGCGGCGCAGCTGGGGATTTCCGGGCCTTTGTCATTCAGGGCCGTCAGTTGCACCGCCAGGGACAGCGGCTGCCCTTCGGTGCCGAGGCCTTGCACGTCGATGTACATCGCGCTTTTGCCATCGCCAAAGCGCTCGAACCAGGTGCCCAGCCGATGCAGGCGTGCGGCCCAGGCGACATGGTCTTGGACGATTCCGGTGCGCAGCGCCTGGGCCAGCAGGTAGTTGGCGACACCACCCAGTTTGAGCCCCGCGCCAGCCTTGAAGCTCAGGGTGTGGGCGCCATAACGGCTGGCGAAAATGTCCATGTCGGGCACGTCCACATTCGCCAACACCCGCGTGCCAAGCTCGGGCATCTTGCGCAGCGTCAGGTCCTGCCAGCCCAGCACTTCATGCACCTGGCCATGCCGGAGTTGCTTGATCGGTTTGCCCGCATAAGCCAGCACGCCTTCGACGGTGGACAGGCCCGGCATCTTGGCCGAAGAGGAAATACCGTGTTCGATCGCGTCGATGCGCGTGAAGCGGTAACGGTACTGATCAATGATGGCGGACGACAGTGTCGGCACGGAGCTGCAACCACTGAGGATCGCCACACCTGTCTGCCGGGCTTGTGCATCCAGCACGCTCACGCCATTGACGAAGGTGCGGCAGTCGGACAGGTCGCAGTAGTTCACGCCCACGTCGATGCAGCTCTGGGCGACCGCATAGGATTGCCCCTGGAACGGCCCGCCGGTGTGGATCACCAGCTGGATGTTCATCGACCGCAAAACGGACGCGAACCCCGCCCCCATGGCATCGCCGCACCAGCCTTCGCAGCCGGTGCCCGACTGGCTTTTCAGCTCATCTACTTTGCGCTGCAACTTGTGCGGGTCGCGGCCGGAGATCACCAGTTCAATGCCCGGTGCCACCACCAAATGCCGGCAAACGATGCTGCCGAAATTGCCGTAGCCACCGACCACCATCACCCTGAGTGTCATTCCATTTTTCCCTAAACTATCGATCATGCGCTGAGCCTGAGGCAGACTGGCGGTCTGAGGCGGCTAAAGATACCCGATTTGTTTAACCGCTTGAGCCAGGATCAACAGGGGGCGTTAAATAATGGAGCTATACACCGAGCGGCTTTACCTGCGGCAACTGGAAGCCGGCGACTGGGATTTATTCCTCGCGTTGCACACCGACCCGACGGTGATCCAGTACGTCTGCGACGCCCCGTCCGAAACCGAAACCCGCGAGAGATTTGAATCCCGGTTACCGCACTGGTTGCCAGGCTCCAGGCATTGGTTGTGCCTCGTCGTGTTCGATCGGCAAAGTGGTTGTGCCGTTGGGGTCACGGGATTGAAGCTGGAGCCCGATGAAGAAGCGACGGCAGAAGTCGGCTACTTGTTCCTCAGCGGGCAACACGGGAAGGGTTACGGTTTTGAATCGCTGCAACGGGTTATGGATTACGCCCACGACACACTTGAGTTGAAGGTGCTGAAGGCTGTTGTGACCGAGGGTAATGCCGCTTCTTGCCGCCTGCTGGAGAAGTGCGGTTTCGTGTTTGAGCGGCGTGAGAGCGATGCTTATCAAATTAATGGGCAGGTGTTTGATGATCTTATCTACCGGCATCGGATGCGTGGGCCTCTGAGTAATGGGGCGGTGCCAATTCTCTAAAGATGGGCAGCGATCCGCCACCATCCGACATGGGAAAGTTAAATCAGAACGTTCCCACCTCATTAGCACTCCGCATGAAATCAACAAACGCACGCAGCTTACCTGGCATGTGTTTACGATGAGGGTAGTAAAGATGAAACGCATCGTCCATGCCGCTGTGCTGCTTCAATATCTGACTAAGCATCCCGTTTTCTAATTCTTGCTTCGCGAAGTCCTCGAAAACGAAACCAATGCCTTGGCCTTGTATTGCCGCTTCAAGGACGGATCTCATCTCGTCAAAAACAAAACGCCCTTGAACATCGACTTGAACCATTTGCCCGCCATCATCGAACTTCCATTCAAAAAATCTTCCGCCAACTGAATACCGCTGGCGAATGCAGTTGTGCTTCAGCAGTTGCTCCAGCGTCTGGGGCTCAACCCGCGTACTGAAGTAATCAGGCGCAGCCACCACAATTCTTTTTTGTGCCGCTCCCATCTGTACCGCGACCATGTCGTTTTGCACTCTTTTCCCCATGCGCATGCCGATATCGAAACCGGCATTAACGATATCGCCGAGTTGGTTATCCAAGGATACCTCGACATTAATCAGCGGGAATTCTTCCATGAAGGCGGTTAGGTGGGGTTCGATCAAGATGCGGTATGCAACGTACGAAGAGTTGAGGCGCACGGTGCCCGATGGTTGATCAGTCGCGAGCAAGACTTGTGACAAGGAGTCTCTGATCAAAGCAAGCGCAGGTGCTAATGCTGCGTTCAATGACGCCCCGGCTTCGGTCAGGCTGACACTGCGTGTTGTTCGATTGAATAGCCGCACATTGAGTTGTGCTTCCACACTTTTGATCGTGCGTGATACCGCAGTTGGCGTGACACCGATTTCTGCGGCGGCGCGCGCGAAGTTCAAATGTCTGGCGGCCGCCTCGAAGGTTAAAAGACCGGGGAAATGCACCGGCGGTAAAGGAAGTGAACCCTCTATGTCCTCAGCTCGCGTCGGCCCCTGGATTATGACTTTTTTGATCATACTGTATCCACACCTATGACTATTTACGTCATTATCATTGACCTCCATAGTTGATATAGCAAGGAATTTCATCCGGCAGAACAGTTATCACTAGGAATCACAATGGCACTCAACAGCCCATCAACTGATCTTTTCACTCCAATGACTTTAGGCGCCTTATCTCTGGCTAACCGTATTGTCATGGCCCCGTTAACGCGCAGCCGCATGGGGCCAGAAGGCGTACCCAACGAAATGCACGCTCGCTACTACGCACAACGTGCCAGCGCCGGTCTGATCATTAGTGAAGCGACCAATATTTCGGCGCAAGCGCGGGGGTATGCATTAACGCCAGGCATCTGGACTGAAGCGCACGTAGCAGGCTGGAAACGGGTAACAGATGCGGTGCATGCCGCTGGTGGACTTATTGTTTGCCAACTGTGGCATGTGGGGCGCTTCTCGCATGTGGACCTGCAGCCCGATGGCACGGCACCGGTAGCGCCCTCGGCGATTAAAGCCGAAGGTCAGACCTTCACTGAAAATGGAATGATGGACGTCTCCATGCCGCGAGCGCTGGAAACATCCGAGATACCAGACATTATCGAGCAGTACCGACACGCCGCCGCATGCGCAAAACGCGCCGGCTTTGATGGTGTTGAAGTGCACTCGGCCAATAGTTATTTGCTCGATCAGTTCCTGCGCGACTCTACCAATCAGCGAACCGACCACTATGGTGGTTCGATTGAGAATCGCACACGACTCACGCTGGAAGTAACCGCCGCAGTCGTCGAGATCTGGGGTCATGACCGCGTTGGCATCCGCCTCTCTCCCGTGACGCCAGATGCCGGCAACACGCCCTTGGACAGCCAGGTAATGCAAACCTATGGCTATCTGATTGAGCAACTGAATCGCTTCCAGCTCGCCTATATGCATTTTGTCGAGGGCGCTACCGCTACGTCACGCACTGTTCCCGAGAACGTAGATCTCGATGCGTTACGTGCACGGTTCAAAGGCCCGTACATCGGCAACAACAATTACGACATCGAACTGGCCGTTACCCGCCGTGCTGAAGGCAGGGTCGATGCAGTGGCTTTTGGTCGCCCGTTTATTGCCAATCCGGATTTGGTGCGTCGATTAAAAGAAGGTGCAGAACTCGCTGTTGCGCCACGCGAAACCTATTACGGCAACGGCGCAAAGGGTTACACCGATTGGCCTACGCTCGCTGGATAAGCCAACTGGGCAACGCTTCAAAAGTGACACCCTGAGCCCCAACAGTGGACGCTGCTGCGGATGGTCACAGGGGTGGATCTCAATGCCAGCCAAACGTGGCCGATTTTTTAACATGACTCGAATTAACAACCAGGAATACAAACATGAACAAACCTACTTATGTGCCGGAATATCAAGCCATCGTCGAGGTACTGAACAAATACAACGAAGGCTGCAAGCAGGCCAAAAGCAGCATCATGAAGCCAGCTTTCAGTGAGCAAGCAACGATGTTTAGCGTCGATGGCGACGGTAAGCTGACCGGCGGCCCGATTCAGACATTGTTCGATGGCATCGACAGCGCATTCCGCCCGTCTCCTGAAGCTCAAGGTGTAATCGTCAAGATCGACATCGTAGGCACCGCTGCCAGCGCGCGCATCGACACCAATGACGTATCGGGCTTTTGCTTTACAGACTTCTTCAACCTGCTGAAAGTCGATGGCAAGTGGACGGTCGTCAGCAAGATCTTCCATACCCATGTCGCGCCTTGAATATCTACCTTCCTTGAGCACGCGGCAGATGAGGCTTTCAACCCTATCTGTCGTGTTTTTCCTTG
Organism: Pseudomonas sp. LBUM1641; assembly: GCF_059716235.1. Lineage (NCBI taxonomy): Bacteria > Pseudomonadati > Pseudomonadota > Gammaproteobacteria > Pseudomonadales > Pseudomonadaceae > Pseudomonas > Pseudomonas sp. LBUM1641. Next base: position 2,244,197 of record NZ_CP166815.1, on the reverse strand, counting down.
CAGCCGAGCGGCGCTGCAACTGTGCGTAAGGCACACCGCCTGAAATCCGCTGACTTCGATCGCCTGACCGCAGGCGCAACAAAGTAATAAAACAGGCCGCTATTCAATGACACACACACTCAGGCGATAAAAAGGAAACATCATGAAACCTCTCACTTCCGCTTTCGCCCTTTCCGTCGTGGCCCTGTCGCTTGGTAGCGCCTCCGCCGCCGAACGGCCCGGCGTCGAACACAACGTAGCAAAATTCTTGCAGTCCCTGGAGGGCGGCCAGACGCTCGACAGCATGTCGCCAACCGAAGCCCGCGCCGCGCTGGCGGGTGCCCAGGCCGCCTCCAACGTGGCCTTGCCGGCAGCTGAGGTCAGCGAGAAGACGATTCGTGTCAATGACCGCGACCTGAAACTGACCATCGTGCGCCCGGCCGGCAGCCAACAGAAGACCCTGCCCGCGTTCATGTACTTCCACGGCGGCGGCTGGGTGCTGGGCGACTTCCCAACACACGAACGGCTGGTGCGTGACCTGGTGGCGGGCTCTGGCGCGGTGGCGGTGTTCGTTAACTACAGTCTGTCGCCTGAGGCGGGATACGGCGTTGCCATCGAGCAAGCCTATGCCGCAACCAAATGGGTGGCCGAGCATGGCCAGCAGATCAATGTCGACGGCAAGCGCCTGGCCGTAGCGGGTAACAGCGCAGGTGGCAACCTGGCCGCAGCTGTTGCCCTGATGGCGAACGAGAAAGGCTCACCTGCACTGCGTTCGCAGCTATTGCTGTGCCCGGTAACGGATGCAAACTTCGACACGCCGTCGTACCAGGAGTTTGCCAACGGCTACTTCCTGACCAAAGACCTCATGGTGTGGTTCTGGGACAACTACACAACCGACGCCGAGGCACGCAAGCAGATTTACGCATCGCCGCTGCAGGCGACGCCCGAGCAGTTGAAAGGCTTGCCGCCGACGTTGATCCAGACTGCTGAATTCGATGTCCTGCGCGATGAAGCCGAAGCTTACGGCCGCAAGCTCGACGCTGCGGGTGTGCAGGTGAAGTCGGTGCGCTACAACGGCATGATTCATGATTTTGGGCTATCGAACGCGTTCAACCATCTGCCGGCAGTGCAAAGCGCGATCGCGCAAGCATCGCAAGAACTCAAAACGAACCTGAGCCAGTAATAGCAAAACCAATGAACCCGCAGGTCACGGCGACACTGCGGCATTCATGGAAAAAACACGCCACTCATTTCATCGCGAGGCTACTGCGGCACAAAGTGTCTCGCGATGCCGCTGCGCTTTTTACAGCTGAACGTTAATCAGCACATGCCCCCCTTAGTTAGGAGCAACGAAATGAAAACAACTATTCTCAGGGCGTTATTTTTCGTGGCAATGGTTGCGGGCCTAAGCGCGACTGCTCAAGCAGAAGAACTACCGCTCGATCAACACGCTATCAGTGGTAAAGCCACGAATAACCCTACCTATGTACAAGAACACCAAGCCATCACCGAAGTGCTAAGCAAGTACATCGAGGGCTGCAAGCAAGCCAAGAGCAGTATCATGAAGCCCGCATTCAGCAAGAATGCAACGATGTACAGCGTCGGCGCCGATGGCCAGCTGGTAGGCGGCCCGATTCAAAACCTCTTCGATGGGATCGACAAGGATTTCCAACCCTCTCCTGACGCACAGGCGGCTATCACCAGTATCAACATCGTCGGTACTGCGGCGAGTGCTCGCATCGACGCCAACGACATGTCAGGTATTTCCTTCACAGACTTCTTTCATCTGCTGAAGGTCGATGGCAAGTGGACTGTGGTTAGCAAGATTTACTACACGCATCCAAATCATTGAGTCCTCAATCAGCGCGCTCAAGCCACAGGCACCTCCAAAAGACCAAATCATAATCAAGAATTTACGACACACATCGATGCGATTATTGCTTCCGTTGTGCTGGAAGAAGCCTATCGCCTCATGAACCACGGCCCCACCGTGCTTGTATCAGCACGTCATAATGGCGTCGATCACCTCAATGCGATAAACGATACAGCGCCTGAGCGTGAGATGCCCCTAGCCCTGCACGCTGCAAATTACGGCGACTTTGCGAGCCGGGAAGCGCAGTTGCGGCGATCACAAGACTGCCGTGCTTCTTTGCTTGCTCTATGCGGTGAGATATCAGGGCTCCGTGGTAACCCAAGCCTCGTGCATCTTTTCGGGTGGCTGCCGTCCCAAGGTAGGCAACTCCGTTGCTGGCCAGGTACATCAACGCGCCTGCAACCACCTGTCCATCAGCTTTAAGGACGTAGATTTTCAGACGGTCATTTGCCATCTGTCCTGCAAACGAAGCCTGGCTCATCTGACGATGCTCTGGCTTGGTATGAAAGCCACTCGCATGAACGGCGGCGAACTCAGGAAGCGTGTGTGAGGTGGCTTCTTTGATTTCGAATGCGTGGTGGTTCAGGACCACGTCCTCGATGGAGCACGCGAGCTGCAGGTGCGTCCAACCCCTCAGGCGCTCCAGTCGCCCCTCCCCGACAAAAGCGTGCTGTTCCAACGTCGAGGCCTTGCCGATAAGGGGCGTTACGGTCGAGTATTCGGCTGATTCCTTGAGCAGGCTCAACAGTGCCTGGGGTTTGCTGGAGCTGTCGCCGTAGATGCGATTGAACATCGGGCTAGGTGATGCCTTCACTTGAAAGCATGGAAACGCTTCGTTGAAAAACACACGAGCACCAAAAGGGTTTCCACTTACCCGGGACAAACTCTCAACGCGGGAACACAAATACTCGCTTTCTGCGGTCTCGATCGCATGAGCCATTCCAACGTCCATGTGCATAGTCCTTATTGGGCGATTTCCAGGGAAGGTAGCGGTCAATCAAACGCTACGTATCTGCAAGATAGCCTGCTTCAGCGTCCGCTTTTTCCTTCTCTATTTTTCTCATTGCCCACGATCACCGCGTCCAGTGTCGTAGCGTTTGGAATACGAGGCGCCCATCAGATAGAAGCACCCGCCCGCCACGATAAACGCCGCGAGCATGTAGAACATGAAATGCGCCGACTGCGTTGCCAGGGCAAACCCGCATAACACCGGCCCCAGCGCGCCGCCGAGGCTGGACAGGTTTTGCGCGCCGTAATACATGCCGCGCAAGTGGTCCGGCGCGATGCGGTCGATGAACATGTACTCGGCCGGGAAGACGATGATTTCGCCCACGGTGAAGATCGCCACGGCCAACGCCCAATGCAGCACGGTGGTGGACAACGCAAAGCCGACGACGCCCAGCAGAAACAGGCTGAAGCCCGCCGTCAGCCATTGATTCAAATGTTCATTGGTAATGCGCTTGCCCACGATGTACTGCAGGCAGATCACCACCGTCGCATTAACGGCCACCACCGAACTGATGACCCGGTAGGTAAATTCCGGTGTGCTTGTGGTCACCAGGTATTGCGAGATGTAGCCGGTGAACTGGCCGAACGCCACGGCGCTCAATGCGCCGCCAACCGTGAAGCAGACCAGGCGATAGTCCTTGAGCAGGATGCGCCCCACCGCGACAAACGACACTGGGGCATTGGCCGGGTCGGCGGAGCTGAGGCTCCTGTCGCCCCACACCATGTAGGTCAGGAAGAAGCCCATGCCCAGGATCGCAGACACCAGGAACGGCAGTTTCATGTCCATGTGCGCGAGCCCGGCGCCAATGAACGGGCCCACCGCGTAGCCAACGTTGATCAGGGTGTAGCGCACCGAAAACACTTTGCCGCGTTCAGCTTCCGGCAGCAGTTTGCCAAACGCCGCCTTGACCACGATATCGATCACTGAATAGGCAAAATTGAACGACACCAGAAACAGGAAAAACAGCCACAGGTGCGACGTGACGCACATGCCGATGAAGCCAACGGTGAAAAACCCCGTGAAGCTGAGGATCAATCGATAGCTGGAGATCTTGTCAGTCAGGTAGCCGCCGTAAAGGCTAAGCAACGAGCCGACGAGCATCGCACCGCCCACGACCAGGCCGATCTCGCTGATGCCCAACGTGAAGTTGGATGACAGATAAATCACCATATACGGCAGGGTAATGGCGCGCCCCAGTGTCAGGAACAACGCAGATGACAGCAGCAGATTGACCGAAAACGGGTAGTGTCTGAAGGCAGCGAGCATCAGAGTCGGTTCCTGTAATGGGCAGTATCAAAAGCTAAGTAACATATCCTTACACATTCACCTTTCAGCCGGCATCATTATTTAGCCGCTTCCCCAATCGCCCGCGCCGCCTGAGCCAGGCGCTGCGTGGCAGCGCGGATTTCCTCCGGATTGAGCGAGGCGAAACCCAGGCGCAAGGCATTCTCAGGATGATCAAAAGGTGAAAACAGGCGACCGCTGCGCACCACCAGGTCCAGCTCCAGAGCTTTTTCAGCCAGTTGATCGACGTCGATTGAGTCGGCGAACCTGACCCACAACGCCAGCCCGCCTTCCGGCTCCTGCACGGCTATCTGCTCGCCAAACGCCTCCAGCAAACAACCCAGCAGTGTCTCCCGACGCCGACGGTATTCTTTGGATACCCGACGCAGATGCTTCTTCAACTCGCCATCGTTGATCAAGTCCGCCAGCATCCGCTGCATGACGGCATCGCCCTGGCCCAGGCTCACCGCCGCCGTGCGCTCGAGCACTTCGATGAGGTTCGACGGGGCAACGATATAGCTGCAACGGAAGGTACTGCCCAGGGACTTGGACAGTGAGCCGATGTAGATCACGTGACGCTGCGCGCTGTCGCTGGCCAGGGGCAAATAGGGCCGTCCGGAAAAGTGATACTCGTGGTCGTAATCTTCCTCGATGATGCAGAAATCATGCAGCCGGGCCAATTCCAGGAGTTGCTGGCGACGTCCGGCGCGCAGGCTGACGGTGGTAGGAAACTGGTGATGGGGGGTGACATACATCATCCGCACGTTGTGCAAGCGGCACAGTTCGTCGAGCTGATCGACCCGGCAACCTTCGTCGTCGAGGTCCACGGTGACCAGTTGCGCGCCCAACTGGCGGAAAATCTCCCAGGCAGGTGGGTAACTCAGGCGTTCGACCACCACCACATCACCGGGTTTGAGCAACGCGCTGGCGGTCAGGTACAGCGACATCTGCACGCCTTGGGTCAGGCAGATCTGCTGCGCGTCGACATTCAGGCCGCGATTGTGCCGCAACATTTCGGCCAGGGCGTTGCGCAGGTACTGGCCGCTGCCTTCGGTGCCATGGCGCACGGTGTTGGTGGTAAAGCTGTTGCGCAAGGCGTTGCGGTAATAGCGATGCAGGACGGCTTGGGGCAGCAAACGATGGTCACAGGCACCATTATCGAAAAACAGCGCGCCCGGCCGATGTTGCAGCGCTGTCGCCTGCTCGCCCGGGGTGAAATAGGCAGCCGCAGGCACGTCCCGCAACGCCGGGGCAAACGACTTCGGCGCGCTGGCGGCAGTCACCGCTCCTGTCGCCAGTTGCTTACTGACGAAGGTGCCGCGACGTTGAATGCTGACCAGCCAGCCTTTGGTCACCGCCTCCTCGTAGGCAAGGATCACCGTCTTGCGGTTGACGTCCAGCAGTTGCGCCATTTCCCGCGTGCCGGGCAACAGCGTTCCGGGGCGCAGGCGTCCCTCGGCAATCGCGCTTACCAAACCCTCGATGATCTTTCTGTACGACGCCTGCGGCTGCGCGCCATCGAGCTTGAGCAGCGGGCGCCATTTGCGGAGCTGGACCATGTGAATTATCCAAAACTGGAGGTTCTTCTGGTCCTAGTCTAACGCAACAATCGAACCTCAATTGCCCCGAGGTGTTTATGCACAACCGCCATGTCGTTGAATTGTTGCCCTCGGGCAAATCCTTCGAAGCCGCCGACCAATTGCTGCTCGACGCCATGCTCGCCAGCGGTCTCGCCGTACCCTTCTCCTGCCGCCGCGGCGCCTGCGGGTCGTGCAAGGTCAAGGTGGTGTCGGGCGAGTTCCGTGAAAAGATGCTCACACCCGACACCCCGGCCGCCTCCTACCCTCTCGCGGCTGATGAAATGTTGCTGTGCCAGAGCCATGCCTGCAGCGACATGCGCCTGGAAATTCCCGGCTGGTCGCTGGACACGCCAACGCTGGAAGTCAGCGCACAGGTGATCAGCAAGCACGCATTGAGCGCCGACATCGTCGAGCTGGTGTTACTGACCGCCCAGCCACTCGACGTGCGGGCCGGCCAGTACGTCAGGTTTCGCCTTGACGACGGCGACAGCCGCTGTTTCTCCGTCGTCAATCTGCCCGCACAGGATCAAGGCCGGTTGGTGTTTCATATTCGCCAGGTCAGCGGCGGCCTGTTTTCCGAACGCATCCTGCCGACCCTGCAAGTGGGTGACGCAGTGAAAATCGAAGGCCCCGTGGGCGCCTGCACCTGGCAACACGACGATGAGCGCCCTGTTGTGCTGTTCGCGACCGGGACCGGTTATGCCGGTATCAAGCCCTTGTTGCTGACGGCCTTGGCACGCCAGGCCGAAGTCACCCTGTATTGGGGGAACTCGTCGCCGGCGGACTTCTACGACGCTGAGTTTCTCGAGCGGGCCAGCCAGGCACATCCACGCTTTCACTGGCATCGAGTGCAGTCGGTAGACGCCCGCGTGCAACAGGTTGCGCTGACACAGCCTCACAACTGGGCGGATAGCCAAATCTACGCCTGCGGCAACAGCAAGATGATCAGCCAAGTCCGCGAAACCTGTCTGGCAGCGGGCGCCCAGGCTCACCGTTTTGTCGCCGAAGCCTTCGTTCCCAGCGGTGCATTGACACCAGCGGAGTCGCTCAACACGCGGCACCCGGTGCTGGAAAAAGTCGGCCCACGCTACTCGCTGGACGGCATGCTCGCTGCCCGCGAGCAGACGGTCAGAGCCCTGGCCGCCATCGCCGACCAATTGAAAGTCGGCATGACCACCGCGCAAGCCCTCGACATGGCCAGTCAAATCTTGCAGGCCATGGGCGCGTCTCACACCTGGCACCCCACCTATATCCGCTTTGGCGACGACACCATCCGCACACCGCGCCAAGGCATCGACCCGCAACGCAAGCTGCGCGCCACCGACATCGCCGTGGTCGACCTTGGCCCGGTGTGGGATGGCTATGAAGGCGATTACGGCGACACCTTCGTCTTCGGCGAGCACCCGTTGCATGGCGCCTGCGTGAAGGCACTGCATGAAGTGTTCGACGAAACCCGCGACGCCTGGCACCAAGGGCTGACAGGACGCGAGCTGTATGACTTCGCCGAGCAAAGTGCCCACTCCAAAGGCTGGCGTCTTGAGCGCAACCTGGCCGGGCACCGCATCGCCGACTTCCCGCATGCCCTGTTCGGGCAGGACAAGCTGGCTGAGGTCGAGATCGTACCGAGCGAGATGGTCTGGGTTTTGGAGATTCAGCTGTGTCATCCGACCCAACCGATCGGGGCGTTTTTCGAGGATATTCTGATTGGCGAGGCCAAGGGGGTGTAGTTGGTCACCCTACCCGCCGGGCGTTATGTGGTCTCTTGCAGCTTTCGTTTCAGTCGTTTGAGGTGGCTGTTGACGATCAGCTTGTGCGCCGGGCCCACCGGCAGCATGTAGAGGCGCCCATAGGTGTTATGGGTGACCACCGACGCGGTGATCGTCAGCACACGGTCAGCGATCCAAAGACAGATCATCACATCCAAGTGCCGGTCACGCTCGGTCAGCACCAGCATGTCGGGGGCGCTGTGCTCCACCAGGAAGAAGTCCAGCCGGTCGCCGACCTGCACGGTCTCGCGCCGGGCCCCGGAGAACCCGCCGATGCGCTTCACACCAAACAACGAGGAAATTGCATCCCTGATTCGAAAAGCCACCTGCATCAACGGCCCCGGTTCGCCGGTCATGATGTTCCAGGCATCCAGCGCGGTGATTTCAGTAGGCAGCGGGACTGACCTGCTGTCGTAGTAATCAAGTTCAGATGGTGCACGCAACGTGTGAGGAACATCGGTAGTCGTCAACATTATCTTCCCTGATTGCTCGGCTGGAGCGGCTGACCTGCATCGACGAGGCGGTTCTGGGGTGTGAGGTGCATTGCCAAGTCTGAATGGGCAGGACGATGCCTGCGAGGCAGAGGTTATTTTGCGCGGGTGCTGAAGTAAAGAGGGGTACGGCGTCGCATAACTTCACGCCCCTTACCTCATCTACGCTACTTTTAATCTGGTAACCAAGTCAGCAGATATGCAGGCATGCCTTGACGTTAAAGAAAGGCAAGAGACGGCCGATAAATCAGCAATTGCGGGATCCGGCGCAGCCCTTAGCGTCCTCGGGGCCGCAGCAACCACGGCCGCTATATCCATGGCAGTGTCCGTGAGGAGCCTTAGCGTGCTGAAGAAACTAAGAGGCAATTATAAGATTGCCGTTGACTCCGGAAATAGAGTCACGCTTAAGCGATGCTAACTTGCTGCGGCACCTTCATGAGTTCTTACGATCTACGCCGCGCACATGCACAACCGTTCTTTAGGCACAGCAGGCCGATGGCTTCTGGATGATTTGACTCGCCGATTTGCCAGTGCAACGCCTTTTCAAAGATGAAACGCCGGCCCCGCCTCTGCACCTTGTGGAGGCGCTGCAACCTTCACCTTCAACGCAATCAACAACGCCGCCAGCAACATCAAGACGCCCGCCGCCACAAACACACCGTCGATACCACTGAAGCTGAACATCGCTCCGCCCGCCGCCGCACCCGCTGCAATCGCAGACTGCACCGAAGCCACCACCATGCCGCCGGCGCTTTCGGCCTGATCGGGCACTGCACGGGCCACCCAGTTTGACCAGGCCACCGGCACGCCGCCAAACGCCAGGCCCCAGAGCATCAACAACCACACCTGGCCCGTCACGGTAGCCGGCAACAGCGCCAGGGCGAGCGCTGCCACGCCGACCAGGGCCGGCATCAACACCAAGGTGCCGCGTGGCAGACGCACCAGCAGCCAACCGGCCAGCAGCGTGCCGGCGAAGTTTGCAACGCCGAAACCCAGCAACATCAGCGCCAGCCCTTCGGCGCCGACGCCAGTGGTGCTTTCCAGGAATGGCCGGATATAGGTGAACAACGCAGAGTGCCCGGTATGCACCAGCACGCATCCCAACATGCCCACGGCGATGCCCGGACGCAGCAGCACCTCAAGCACGGTTTTCAAGCGTGCCGTCCGGCGGGGTGCAAGTGGAGGCAGGGTGAATAGCTGGAACACCAGGGTCACGCCGCCCACTGCGGCGGCTGCGAGAAAAGCGCTGCGCCATCCGTACAGCCCACCCAAAAAGCTGCCCAGCGGTACCGCCACGACGGTGCCCACCGCGATGCCGCTGAAGATGATCGACAAGGCACGCGGCAAAAGCGCCGCCGGCACAAGCCGCATCGCCACCGCCGCCGCCATGCTCCAGAAGCCACCCAGTGCGATGCCCAACAGGATACGCATCAACAGCAACACCGTGAGGCTCGACGAGACCGCCACCAGCAGGTTGGAACAGATCATCAATGCGCTGAAGCACAGCAACACCACGCGGCGGTCAATCCCTCGGGTCAGGCCCGGCACCAGTAACCCGGCGAACAAGGCGACCACCGCCGTGACCGTCACCGCCTGCCCTGCCAAAGCTTCCGAAACACCCAGCTCGGCTGCCATCGGCGTCAGCAGGCTGGCCGGCAAGTACTCCGCCGTCAGCAATCCGAACACGCCCATCGCCAACGAAAACACCGCCATCCAGGCCGGCGTCGCGGGCGCTACATCTGCACCGGTTACGGCGTCACACACACAACTGCTCATCAACGGTCATCCTCCAAAAGTTATCGCGACCGGCAGTCTAGGTGCGACGACCAGGATGATCTATGATGCAAAATCTCAAATCCTTCACCGAAACCCCGGAAATGATGCCCACGGATCCGTTCGATCAGTCCTCTGACCTCATCAACGAGCTGCTGCGCGGCATGCGCCTGCGGGGTGTCGAGTACCGGCGCATCCAGACTGGGCCGGCGTTTGGCCTGGGCTTCCCGGCCAAGCCCGGGCACGCCTATTTCCACCTCATCGCGGCCGGCTGCGCCACGTTGCGTACCGAGGACGGCACCCTGTACGAACTGACGCCAGGCAACGCCGTATTCATCTCCCATGGGGGCGCCCATCAGTTGCTCTCCCGCGCGGACATGCCGGTGCAGGACATCAGCAGCTTCGATGCGGCGTCCCTCGGTGATGCAGTGTGTGCCGTGGATGCCCGGGCCGATGTGGGCGTGACGCAAAGCGCCCTGCTCTTCAGCGGCTGCATGGAGTTTGAATTGGGGAGTTTGCACGGCCTTGGCCGCCTGATGCCGGACCTGATGCTGATCGACGCCAAGGGCCAGCGTTATCCGGGGCTGATGCCGATCCTGGCGGCCATGGAGCGCGAAGTCAGCAGCGCCCGTATCGGCTTCGCCGGCATTCTGGCGCGCCTCGCAGAGGTGGTGGCGGCCTTGGTGGTTCGTGGTTGGGTGGAGTGTGCCTGCGGGAATGCGTCCGGCCTGGTGGCCGCGTTACGCGACCCGCGCTTGGCCAAGGCCCTGCTGGCGTTGCACCAGCAGCCCGGGCGCGATTGGACGGTGGAGGAGCTGGCAGCGCAATGTCATACCTCACGCTCGGTGTTCGCCCAGCACTTTCAAACCACCATCGGCACGCCCCCGTTGCGTTACGCCACCGAACTGCGGATGCGCCTGGCCAGCCAGTGGCTGACGCTGGAACGGCTGCCGATCGAAACCGTGGCGCAGCGCCTTGGCTATAACTCCCAGGCGGCGTTCAGCCGGGCGTTCAAGCGCGTTACCGGGCAGCCGCCGGGGGCCAGCCGGCGACAGTCGATCTAACGAAAGGGTTGCGTCAGTCGTCTTGAGTCGCTTGCCGCATCAGGTCCGTGAACAGCTGTAGAACCCGCTCATCCTCCAGACCCAATAATCGATCACCGACATAGCACTCGGTCTTGCACCACCCCGGCACCTCTGCGGGTTCCAGGTGGGTGAACAGCCAACATCCGTGCTGTCGCGCAATCTCATCGCGGGCGTTGAGCAACGCCGCCCGGTCTGCGTCGAAATACAGGTGAAGCATGTTGACCTGAGGCGTGCGCGGCAGGAGACGAATGCCGGGGATCGTTTGCAGGCAGGTTGCCAGGCTTAGCGCGCGCTGATAGCAGGCGTCCAGCATCGCCAGCCTTTGATCAAAGCGCATGGCCGTGGAGACCACCATCGGGCTCTGTTTTATCAGGGTGCCGCCCAGCCGTTTACGCCACAGGCGAGCCTGTTGGATAAAGTCGGTTTCGCCGACCAGCAGCGAGCCTGCAATACCACCGAGGCCTTTGTAGGCCGAGACGTATACGGAGGAGAAGCCCTCAGCGATTTCGGCGTAAGAACGCTGGTAGTAAGCACGGGTTTCCCATAGGCGGGCGCCGTCCATATGCAGCGGTGTATTGGAGGCCGCAGCCGCTGCTTTCAGGGTCTCCAGCTCATGCCATTCAGGCAGTTGCCCACCGATCTCCCGGGCGGGCAACTCCACCACGAGGCAGCTCAGGGGCTCGGCAATCGCTGACAGGTCTTCGGCAAGGATCGGTCGCAACCGGTGCCCCACCATCACTCCATGGAGGCGTAACAAAGCCTGAAACGCCTGCTCTTCGTGGAGCTGCAAATGCGACGACGCATGTATCCCGAAACGCGGCAGCCGGCGGCGCTCGCTCCAGATGTTGACCGCGATCAATTGCGCCATCACCCCGCTGGGCATGAACACCGCAGCGGGTTTGCCCAGCAGTTCGGCAACCTTGGCTTCAAAACCTTCGATCAACTGACCGCTGCCATAATTGTCATGGGATACGTCGTTGGCCTGCGCCCAATCCGCCATTTCCTGGAACCACTGGGCAGGCGTGGGCTCTGCAAACCCGTTGATCTCGACAGTGCAGGCCGCTTTGAGTTGGCGGCGTTGTTCATCAGTGTTGGGTGTCACGTAAGAGCGCCTATGCAGGGTGGAACATCGTCAATAGAGTGGTTGATCAGTCTGCCTTCTGCAATGGCGCTCTATGGCGTGCAGGGAATGCGGCGCCTTTTATGAATAAAAATTCATACAGCTAAACTGTACAGTTTTTCTGCACGCATGCTAACGTCCGGACATGAACAAACCTTCCATCACCTCCGAAGCCCACTCCGCCGCCCTGGCCGCCGAGCTGCGTATCTCCCTGGGCAAGCTGATACGTCGGCTGCGGGAACAAACCCATCCGAACGATTTCACCTCCGCCCAGAAGTCGGTGCTGCTGCGCCTGGACCGTGACGGGCCCAGTACCGTTTCGGCCCTGGCCCGGGCGGAAAGCGTGCGGCCGCAGTCCATGCGCATCACTGTGGCCAGTCTGGAAACGATGAAAGCGATCAGGGGCAAACCCGATCCCAGTGACGGGCGGCAAACCTTGATCGAGCTGACTCCCGGCTTTCGTAAACACCTCATCGCCAGCCGGGCAGCCAAGGACGATTGGCTGCTGCGGGCGCTGCAGGAGCAACTGTCTGCCAAAGAACAAGCTGAACTCGCGGCGGCGATAAAGCTGCTGGAACGCCTTGCCGATTTTTGAGCTGCACCCTACCCGCTCGAGGACATCCCATGGCCGTCACCTCGCTGGATCCGAATACCGCACTGATCATCGTGGACTTGCAAAAAGGCATCGCCGAATACCCGTTCATCCACCCCATCGGCAGCGTAGTGGAGCGCTCGCGTGCACTGCTGGACGCGTTCCGTGAGAGCGAGATGCCGGTGGTGCTGGTCAACGTCACAGGCTTCGCGCCCGGGCGCACCGAGCGGCCACGGCGCAGCGACGTGTTCCCACCGGGCTGGGCCGACCTGTTGCCCGCACTCGGTCAGCAACCCAGCGACATTGTGGTGACCAAACGCACCTGGGGCGCGTTCGCCAGCACCGATCTCGAGGCGCAGTTGAAGGCACTCGGCGTGACCCAAGTGGTGATCACCGGGGTAGCCACCGGCACCGGCGTGGAATCCACCGCTCGCCAGGCCTACGAGGCCGGTTTCAACGTGACCCTGGCCATCGACGCCATGACCGACGCGAACCCCGAGGCCCACCACTACAGCCTGCATCAGGTGTTCCCGAAGCTGGGCGAAACCGGTACTGCGCAAGACATCCTCGGTTTGCTTGAAACGCACACCTCGCGAACGGTGTGAGTTCGATGGGCATTTTCCGCTCGCTGCGCAGCGTCAACTACCGCATCTGGGCTGTCGGCGCCCTGGTGTCGAATATCGGCACCTGGATGCAACGCACCGCCCAGGACTGGCTGGTGCTGACCCAGCTCACGCCGCATAACGCTTCGGCCGTCGGCATCGTCATGGCGTTGCAGTTCGGGCCGCAATTGCTGTTGCTGCCCTGGACCGGCTTCGCGGCCGATCACTACGACAAGCGTAAGTTGCTGATCGTCACCCAGGGCGTGATGGGTGTGCTGGCGCTGATGTTGGGGGTGCTTACCCTGACCGGCATCGTGCAGCTGTGGCACGTGTATGTGTTCGCGTTTCTGTCCGGCTGTGCCTCGGCGTTCGACGCGCCGGTGCGGCAGATTTTCGTGGCGGATCTGGTGGGCGAGGCAGACCTGTCCAACGCCATCGCGCTCAATTCCACCTCGTTCAATATGGCCCGCATGATTGGCCCGGCGGTGGCCGGCGTGACCATCGCGTCGGTGGGCACCGGCTGGGCCTTCCTGCTCAACGGCGCGAGCTTTTTCGCGGTGCTGGCGTCGCTGTTTCTGCTGCGGGTTTCCGGGCTGCACACCCGCCTGCGGGCCTTGCGTACCAAGGGCAGCCTCACTGAAGGCTTGCGCTATGTGTGGGCGCGACCAGACCTGATGGCGATCTTGGTCATGCTGTTTTTGATCGGCACCTTCGGCATGAATTTTCCGATCTTTATCTCGACCATGGCCGTCACCGTGTTCCACGCCGATGCCCGTGGCTATGGCCTGCTGACGTCGACCCTGGCCATCGGCACCATCGCCGGGGCGCTGCTCGCCGCGGGCCGCGAGCGGCCGCACTTCAAGTCACTGCTGTACGGCGTGCTGGTGTTCGGGGTGGGCTGCACCCTGGCGGCGATTGCCCCGAATTACTGGCTGTTCGCCGGGGCGCTGGTGATCATCGGCGTGGGCGCCCTGACCTTCAGCAACACCACCAACAGCCTGATGCAACTCACCACCGAGCCCGCCATGCGCGGCCGAGTGATCGCCCTGCGGGTGGGCGTGGCCCTTGGCGGCACACCGATTGGTGCTCCGATTGTAGGTTGGGTGGCCGACCACCTCGGCCCACGCTGGGCGCTGGCAGTCGGCGCGGCCTCCGGCATCCTGGCCGCCGGGGTGGCGGTGTACACCATGACGCGCAAGCTGGATCGGCCGAAGAAAATCTGACAGGCAAAACGAATCCAATGTGGGAGCTGTCGAGCCTCAGCGAGGCTGCGAAGAGGCCCTTTCAGGCAATAAAGATGTTGCCTGCCAGTCCGCCATCGCAGCCTCGCTAAAGCTCGACAGCTCCCACAGTTGATCTTCGCAGGCTTGAATATTGTGTTCGCTTGACGGCTCAGGAGATCGCGATCTGACAAGCAACAACAAACCAATGTGGGAGCTGTCGAGCTTCAGCGAGGCTGCGAAGAGGCCGTGTCAGGCAATAAAGATGTCGCCTACCAGTCCGCCATCGCAGCCTCGCTAAAGCTCGACAGCTCCCACAGTTGCTCTCTCGCGTATCATCACCCTCCTCGCGCCTCAAGGAATCCCTATGTCTTCAACCAAACGCGACAGCGCGCGCATCGAGCGCCGCCTGGTCACGACCCTGACCGAAGCCTGTGAAATCGCCAAGGCCGAAATCACCGGCTTCGATTGGCTGACCCACGAAGTCGACTACCAGTCCATCGCACAAAGCCTGGTCGTCATCTGGGTATTCGACACACGTGCGAACAAGGAACTGGCTCTTTCAAGCGGACTGGACCAACGCATGCGCGAGCTGACGGCCACGGCGCTGGAAGACGCCGGCGTGGATCGCCCCTCTTCGGAGCGCTACGTGCGCTTCGACTCCGAGGAAGAATGCCACCTCCAGCATGGCGGCGATTGGCGTCTGCGCCTGGCTAAACTGTATGCGGTAAAGGGGCGAAGCCTTGGCTAAGGATATCGAGAATCCGTGCGTCTCAACCTGCCAGCTCAGTGGTGAGCTGTGCGTCAGCTGTGGACGCACCAAGGACGACATTCGCAAATGGAAAAAGATGAAGCGGCCAGAGAAGATGGCCGCTGTGCAGCGCGCAACGTTGCGGTTGAAGACGTTGAAAAAGGGCAAGTAACGCCAACAGCTTCAAGCCATCAAGTGCGCCCAACTGACCCCGTTACCGGCAAATTCCCCAACAACTTGAGCCCGGTAGTCTTCACAAACGTTTCGTAATCCATCGGCTTCTGGATACGGGTTTCAGCGTTGGGCAGTACATACGCCCAGGCACGCTTGGACGACACGTCATACACCAGCTTGAACAAACGGGTCGGCACCCAGACCTTGTTGTTGCCGATGGTGCTGTAGCCCGGGTCAAACAGCGGGCCGGTGAACACGTACACATTGCCGTCGGCGCGCTTGGCAAACTTGCGCACGTCCGCCTCGACCTTGCTCCAGATCTTGCGGTTGTTGGTCGGGTCCTGGGGCACCATGTTCGACAGTGCGAAGGATTGGGCCATGGCGTTGGTGCTCGGCGCATCGGCGGCCGGGGATTGATGGCCACGGTCCACGGCCGGATGTTGGCCACGGTAGTCACTCAACTCGGCGCGTGCGCCCTTGGGAATGCGCGGGTCGGGGTAGAACTGGTTGGTGCGTTCCTCGCCTTTGGCGTCCTGCAACTGGCGGGCATTCAGACGTTCGACCACTACCAGCGGGGTCTTGCTGGTTTGCGAGTACAGCACCGCAAAATTATCCGAGCACAGCGCCAGGGGTTTCATGGTGGCCGGCACCGTGGCCGTGTTGATCGGTTGCGCGGACGGGAACAGATCGGCGCAGCCATCGAACGAGGCACGTTGCTGTTTGTTTGAATAGAGATCCAGGGCGGCACCCTGGCTGATGGAACCCGAGCGGGAGGTGTGTTGCTGATGCTCGGCAGGCAGCTTGATGAGGTCCAGCAGACCACGAGCTTCTGCCCCAGTGGAAAGCAAAACAAGGGCCGATAGCCCAACTGCAATTTTGCGTAGGTGCATGGGTTAAATCTTCAAAGTTCGATTGCGGGGCTTATGGACCCATGGATGTCACTTTAGTGCGAAACCGTGCTGCAAAATACCCTGTGTACGGTTTACGTAAGTGACTGATAGGTTTGAAGATAAGCCCGCAGCATGCGTGTCACCTGCTGTTCCAGGCCGGCTTCAAAGGCCGCTGATGCATTGCCTTCAAGCAACGCCCGCACCGGTCCCACCACCGCGCTGAGCGAGATGGCGGCGGTCAGGGATGGGTCTTCAAAACGGGCATCCGACGCCGTCGCCAACATCGCTGCAATCGCGGCCACCATCCGCTTGTTGATCCGCGCGACCAGCTCCGCGCCGCCCCGCTCACCCGCGATGGCATAGAGGGCTTTGGACGCCGTCGGATCCATCAGTTTCACGGCGAGAAAAGCCGTGACAAACCCCGATGCCATTTCAGCAACCGTCGTGCCCTGGTATTGGTCGCAGGCCTGCTCGACGGTCTCGGCCACATGGACCAGATGCTTTTCCAAAACCGCAGCGAGCAGTGCATCGCGGTTTGGATAGTACTGATAGAGACTGCCCACCGACATGCCCGCACGTTCGGCCACGCGGGTCGTGGTGCAGCGGACCAAACCCTGAGCGGTCAAAACCTGAAGGGTCGCCGTGTGCAACGCTTCGACCGTCGCCGCCGACCGGGCTTGAACCGCTGATTTTCTTGGCTTTAGTGACGCTTTGAGAGTGCTCATGGAATGCGAATTCAAAACCTGAAGGATCCTTCATATTATAGGCTTCCTCCCGCCAAGCAAGAGCTACAACCATGAACCTCAGCACCTTCAATCTCGGCGATCGTACCGTCAACCGCATCGGATACGGCGCCATGCAACTGGCCGGTCCCGGGGTGTTTGGCCCGCCAAAAGATCGTGAGGCGGCGCTCGCAGTACTACGCGAGGCCATCGCATCCGGCGTAAACCATATCGACACCAGCGATTTCTACGGACCGCATATCACCAATCAGATCATTCGTGAGGCACTGCATCCGTATAAAGACGACCTCACCATCGTCACCAAGGTGGGCGCCCGTCGTGGCGACGATGGCGCCTGGTTCAATGCGTCGTCGAAGGCCGAGCTGACCCAGGCCGTGCATGACAACCTGCGCAACCTGGGCCTGGATGTGCTGGACGTGGTGAATGTGCGAGCCATGCACGGCGTGATGGGCACTGCCGAAGGCTCGATCGAAGAGCCACTGAGTGCCATTGCGGAGCTGCAACAACAAGGGTTGATACGCCATATCGGCATCAGCAACGTGACCCCGACGCAGGTGGCCGAGGCGCGAAAAATCGTGCGCTTCGTGTGTGTCCAGAACCTGTACAACATCGCCCATCAACACGATAACGCGATGATCGACGAGCTGGCCCTGGACGGCATTGCCTATGTGCCGTTCTTCCCGCTGGGCGGGTTCTCGCCGGTGCAGTCCGCAGTGTTGTCGAACGTTGCGCAGCGGCTTGGCGTCACGCCGATGCAATTGGCGCTGGCATGGTTGCTGCGTCGTTCACCCAATATCCTGCTGATCCCCGGCACGTCCTCCGTCACTCACTTGCGTGAAAACATGGCGGTGAGCGCATTGGATCTTTCGGATGAGGTGCTGGCAGAACTGAACACCATCGCCGGCTGACCTTTAAGCCAGCAGCTCGGTAATCCACCGCGCCTGCTGGGCCACCTCTTGCACCTTGTCCTCGGGCACCGCCTGCCGTGCCTGGGCAAAGTCACTGAGGGTCTGCTGTTTGTGGCGCAGGATGCGCTGCCACTTGAGCAGGAATTCCGGGCGGCGCGCCTGCATTTGCAGCGGGCCGAAGTACAGCTCTTCGGCGGTGTAGGTCACCGGCCCGGCGCGCTCGGCAACGATGATTTCGTAGAAGAAGCGATTCTCCCGCAGCAGCTCTTCGCACACGATGCGGTAGCCGTTTTCCATCAGCCATTGGCGCAACGGTTGCTCGCCGCCGTTGGGCTGCAGCACCAAGCGCTCCTGGCCGTTGAGGCGTACCTTGTCACTGTCGAGGATGTCGCGGATCGTCTCGCCGCCCATGCCGCAGATGCTGATCGCGGTGATCCCGTCTGCCGTCTCGATTGCCGCCAGGCCACTGGCCAGGCGAACGGTGATGTGTTGCTCCAGCTCATTCTCGCGCACCGTACGCTCGGCTGCGCGGAACGGCGTCAAGGCCACTTCGCCCGCCACCGCCGCCACAATAGCGCCGCGACGCATCAACGCCACCGGCAGATAACCGTGATCAGAGCCGATATCCGCAAGGCGCGCCCCGGCGGGTATATGGGCCGCCACGCGTTCCAGGCGCATGGACAATGTGTGTTCGTTCAACTGTCGTTCCTTTTCGGTAATACCTTGGCCATTGTATTCCGGGTTCATCAAAGAGGAACGTCGCATTGGCGAGCGCCGTCAATCAGTGGCCGCCAGTCTCACCAGTTCCTTGCGCAACAGCGAACGATCAAGCACTGCCATCCCGGCCTGCCAGTCAATGGAAAGCACCTGGCTGATTTTTTGTTGGCTGACCGTAGGCTCAGCCAGGAAATAGCTTTTGCACTCACGGATGCTGATGATATTCACCAGCCAGTCCTGACCCTGGGCCGCCAGCCAATCAACGATGGTCGAGCGATGCTTTCGGATGAGCGCACCGGCATCCCACACCGTCATCTGCGCGAAAACCAGCGGCAGGTTGCTGTCAGCCTTCAGCCACTTCATGTCGCCCGCCAGCGCGCCCACCAGGTCTGATTCGATAGTGGCCTGGCACTCATGAAAATATCGCTCAGGCCAGTCCGCCGCGAGTTTCGCCAGCAGAGCGAGGGCTTCATAAGCCCGAATATCCGCCGAGGTGGTCAACTGCCCGGTAAAGTTCAGGGTATTGTCCAGGATTGCCGTGGCCAGCAACGCGGCACTGTGTTCGCTGATCAGCGGCAATAAACCGGCCGCCTCCCAACGCAGGAAAACCTGCGTCGCCGCCGCGCCGATCGATTGGATGTCTGCATGAGGCCCGAGTTGCTGCGCCCAATAGGTTTCAAAGCCCGGGTGATGGTCGATAACCTCCACCACCTGATCGAGCACGACCACCGGGTCGAAGTGGTGGAAGTCCGAGATATCCACCAACACAAACTCATCACCGGGCCCGGGCCGGTAGTCATCCAGTGACGATGACCAGCCGAGCACGGTCCTGGAGATGCTGGCATTCAAGGGAGCACTGCTGACGGCCCGAGCCTCGATCCCTTGGCGATTCAACAACTCGGCATACGCGATGCAGCAGGCGTATGCATCGATGTCCAGATACGCCGAGCCGGAGGTGACTACCCTCATCGGAAAAACTCCATGATTTCATATTTTTGGCAGGCAAATTTCACACGCCTTTATGACGAAGCCATGACTAAATGGACAGAACAACCTGGGAGATTTGAGCAATGACGTCATTTCGCGTTCGCGAGCTGAGCAGTACGGACACTGAAGCATTGCTGGCCTTCGAAACCCGTAACCGTGAGTGGTTCGATTCGCATATCGAGGCGCGCGACCCTTCGTTTTACTCGGTGCAGGGCGTCGCCGAGCATATTGAAGGCTATTTATCTGGCCTTGCCGCGGGCGCCTGGCACCCGTTCGTGATCGAAGACGCCAGCGGCGAAATCGTCGGTCGCGCCAATCTGAAAAGCATCGACTCACCGAAGGGCTCTGCCGAAGTCGGTTACCGCGTGGGCGAGCGCTCGTGCGGGCAAGGGCTGGCAACCCTGGCGCTGAACCATCTGATCCACGAGGCACAGGCGCGTTGGGCACTCAAGCAATTGGTGGCGTACGTGTACCCGGAGAATGTGGGCTCACAAAAAGTCCTGACCCGCTGCGGTTTCGTGCCTGAACAACCCGCACCGGACGGCAAGCCCCAAGGCGAAAACCGCTTCGTCCTGACTTTTAAGGCCTGAAGACCTGGCACCCCGGCGAACCTTTACCCGGTAAACACCGTCCGAGCTAGGGCATTGATGTTTACCGCTCGCCGCGAGGTTTCCGTTTGAAAGCTGCCATCATCAAAAAATACCGCCTGATCATCAAGACCATGGGCTATGTGGGCTGGGCACTGTTCTGGCTCCTGCTCTGGGATATCGCCGTCACCGTGGACTTCATGCTGTTCCTCAACAGCAAGATCAACCTGCCGCTGATGCCACTGACTTTGCTCGGTTCGGCGCTGGTGGTGCTGATCAGTTTCCGCAACAGCAGCGCCTATAACCGCTGGTGGGAAGCACGCACCTTGTGGGGCGCAATGGTCAACAATTCCCGCAGCTTTGCGCGGCAAGTGCTGACGCTGCTGGATGACCCGAACAATGAGGTCAACCCGATAAAGTCGACGTTGCTGCGCCGTCACGTGGCCTACGTGAACTGCCTGGCGGCGCACTTGCGGGGCCAGCCTTGCCCGGAGGAAATCCGCGCGTTCCTGCCAGCCGACGAGTTCGCCCGCAGCACCAGTACCAATAACTTTTCCAACGACATCCTCAACGGCTCCGCAGCCCTGCTGGCCCAGGAATACAAGGCCGGTCGCCTGGACAGCATTCGCCTGGCGCGACTGGAATCGACCCTGGTGGATTTGTCCAACAGCCAGGGCGGCATGGAGCGCATCGCCAATACGCCGCTGCCCTACCCTTACGTGTATTTCCCACGGCTGTTCATTTCGCTGTTCTGCCTGATCGTGCCGGTGGGCCTGGTGGAATCCCTGGGCTGGTTCACCCCGCTGGCGTCCACGGTGGTGGGCTTCATGCTGCTGGCGATCGAACGCATCGGCACCGATTTGCAAAGCCCGTTTCGTGACAGCGAACACCAGATCCAGATGGAGACCATCTGCGAAACCATCGAGAAAAACCTGCAATCGATGCAGCGTGATTCCCTGGGGGGCGACCGGATCCATTGATATTTGCTGGCCATTAACAAAAAAATCCAGCCAACGGTGAATTATTCAGTGTCCGCATGTATCTGACCAAAGAGCACGTGCCATTAAAACAATGGCAATGAAATGGACCAGGGCTGAGTAATTCCCATGAAATCACGCAAGAAAACCGTCAATCCGATTGGATTGGATGACATCACCATCGTCGACGACGCCAAGATGCGCAAGGCGATCACCGCCGCTGCGCTGGGCAACGCCATGGAATGGTTCGACTTCGGCGTATACGGCTTTGTCGCCTATGTACTCGGCAAGGTGTTTTTCCCCGAGGCATCCCCCAGCGTACAGATGATCGCCGCCCTGGCGACCTTCTCGGTGCCGTTCCTGATTCGCCCGTTGGGCGGCCTGTTTTTCGGCCGACTGGGGGACAAATACGGCAGGCAAAAGGTCCTGGCCGCGACCATCGTGATCATGTCCATCAGCACCTTTGCCATCGGTTTGATCCCCTCTTATGACTCGATCGGGATCTGGGCGCCGATCCTGTTGCTCTTGGCCAAGATGGCCCAGGGCTTCTCGGTGGGCGGTGAGTACACCGGCGCGTCAATCTTCGTCGCCGAATACGCCCCGGACCGCAAGCGCGGCTTCCTCGGCAGCTGGCTGGACTTCGGCTCCATCGCCGGCTTCGTCCTTGGCGCCGGTGTCGTGGTGTTGATTTCGGCGGTGATCGGCGAAGAGGCGTTCCAGTCCTGGGGCTGGCGCCTGCCGTTCTTCCTCGCGCTGCCATTGGGCATGATCGGGCTCTACTTGCGTCATGCCCTGGAAGAAACACCGGCCTTTCAACAGCATGTGGAGCAACTCGAACAAGGCGATCGCGAAGGCCTGGCGGGCGGCCCGAAAGTGTCGTTCAAGGAAGTCGCCACCAAGCACTGGCGCAGCCTGATGACCTGCGTCGGCGTGGTGGTGGTGACCAACGTCACCTACTACATGCTGCTCACGTACATGCCGAGCTACCTGTCTCACAACCTGCACTACAGCGAAAACCACGGCGTGTTGATCATCATCGCGATCATGGTCGGCATGTTGTTCGTGCAGCCAATGATTGGCTTTGTCAGCGACAAGATCGGGCGTAAACCCTTCATTCTGTTCGGCAGCATCGCGCTGTTCTTCCTCGCCATTCCGGCGTTCATGCTGATCAACAGCGGCAAACTCGGGCTGATTTTCTCGGGGCTGCTGATCATTGCGGTGGTGCTCAACTTCTTTATCGGCGTGATGGCGTCCACCCTGCCGGCGATGTTCCCTACCCACATCCGCTACAGCGCGTTGGCCAGCGCCTTTAACATCTCGATCCTGGTGGCCGGCCTCACGCCGACCGCCATGGCATGGCTGGTGGAGACCACCAACAACCTGTACATGCCGGCCTACTACCTGATGGTGTTCGCCGTATTGGGGCTTTTCACCGCCCTGACCATGAAGGAAACCGCCAACAAACCCCTGCGCGGCGCAGCGCCGGCGGCGTCGGATATCGAGGAAGCCAAGGAGCTGCTGCAGGAGCACGAAGACAATATCGAGCAGAAGATCGAAGACATCGACGCGCAAATCGCCGAACTGGAAGCCAAGCGCGAAAACCTGGTGCAACAGCATCCACGCATCAACTGACACAACATATTTAGAAACGAATAGACGGTGAACTAACGCGCAAGCAGCAGGCTCCTTCCTTAAGCGCAGTCAGCGCGGCCCTGATGAGCCTCATCAGGGCCGCTCAACGATAAGGAGCCGCCCGTGACCGTCACCCCCGCCCTCACCTACCGCTGCACGCCTGGCCCGCTTCACGCGACCTTGCTGGCCGGTACCGTCCCGCTGTTTCTCGGCGCCTTGCTGAGTGACATTGCCTACTACCAGACCTACCAGATCCAATGGAGCAACTTCGCCGCCTGGCTGATCGCCGGCGGCCTGGTGTTCTGTGGGCTGGCGGGGTTGTTTGCGCTGGTCAACCTGCTGCGGGCCGACCGCAAGGCCGGGCGCCCGACGGTGTACTTCCTGCTGTTGCTGGTCACCTGGGCACTGGGCCTGGTCAACGCCTTTGAACATGCGAAGGATGCCTGGGCCGTGATGCCTTCGGGCCTGGTGCTGTCCGCAATCGTGACCCTGCTGGCCTGCGTGACCACGTGGGTCGGCCTGACCAACCTGCGTTCGGGAGGTGCCCAATGAAGCCTTCCAGCACGCTGACCGTTTTAAGCATGGCGATATTGTTGAGCGCCTGCGGTGGCGAAGCCGACAGCACTCAGGCTCGCGGCCCCGACCCCAAGCTGCCGGAACCTCAACGCGGCCTGCTGCCCAGCATGAAGATCGCCGAACCGGTGGCCTGGGGTGAGCAGAAACCCACCGTGCCCGAGGGTTTCAGCATCACGGCCATCGCTACCGACCTGCGGATTCCGCGCCAGACCCTGGTGCTGCCCAACGGTGACATCCTCGTCGCCGAAGGCCGCGGCGGCAGCGCGGCGAAGCTCAAGCCCAAGGACGTGATCGCCAGCGTGATCAAGGCCGAGGGCAACACCAAGGTCAAGGGTGGCAATCGCCTGACCCTGCTGCGCGATGCCGACGGTGACGGCACCTACGAGCTGAAAACCGTGTTCGCCGACAACCTCAACGCACCGTATGGGTTGGCATTTGCCGACGGCAAGCTGTACGTGGCCAATCAGGATGCGCTGGTGCGCTTCGACTACGAAGACGGCCAGACCAAGGCCGGTGGCCCGCCCACCACCGTCACCGACCTGCCTGCCGCGATCAATCATCACTGGACCAAATCCCTGGCGATCAGCCCCGATGGCCGCTCGCTGTATGTCGGCATCGGGTCCAACAGCAACATCACCGAGCGCGGCATGGAGGTCGAGATCGACCGGGCGATGGTCTGGCAGATCGACGCCGCCACCGGCGCTCACAAGCCTTATGCAACCGGCTTGCGCAACCCGACCGCCCTGACCATTCAACCGGGCTCCGGGCAGGTGTGGGCGGTGGTCAACGAACGGGATGAATTGGGCCCGGACCTGGTACCGGATTACCTGACCTCGGTGCGCGAAGGTGAGTTCTACGGCTGGCCCTACAGCTATTGGGGCCACAACGTCGACACCCGCGCCCAACCGCAAAACCCGGCCAAGGTCGCCGCCGCGATCAAACCGGATTACAGCCTGGGTTCCCACGTCGCGGCACTGGGCGTCGACTTCTCCATCCCGGCCATGGGCGAGAAATATGCCGACGGCGTATTCGTCGGCGAGCACGGCAGCTGGAACCGGGATAATCCGGTGGGCTACAAGGTGATCTTCGTGCCGTTCCGCAATGGCAAGCCGGCCGGCGAACCGCTGGACTTCGCCACGGGTTTCCGTGGAGATGATGGCAAGACTCGCGGGCGGCCGGTGGGGGTCACGGTTGATCCGAAGGGTGCGCTGATCATTGCCGATGACCTGGCCAACACGGTGTGGAGGGTGACGCGCAATAAATGAGGCCTGAAGCGGCCAACGTGGTTGCCTTCCCGGGGAGCGCGGCGGTACCTTCGCCGCACTCACGAACAGGAAGGTAACCGCAATGCCAGACACTACCGACAACGGCTTCTACGACCGCGCGGACGCGCACATCGAGCTGTCCAACGAGCAGTTCAGGGCGTTCGCCGACCTAGGCAAAATCAGCGCCTCTATGATGTTCGGCACCACACGGTTCAATGCCTGGGTCAGCGCACGCAGCTTTAAATCCGGCGAAGAAATGGCCCAGGCCCGTGAAGCGATGCTGAAGTATTTCTGTGATCAGTACCGGATGATGCTTGAGGATAACCTCGACGATCACATCAATAATTTCAGCAAGTACATGCTAGTCAAGGCACCTGAATAAGCCGGTTTTATTCCGCTTAAGGGGAGGTCAATGTCACCAGGTACTTGCCTGAATTCACAGGCTTCCCTTGGCCATCCACCAATGTGTATTGCTGCTGGTAATAAGGCCCCGACCGCCCGCTGTCGGCGACCAGTTTCACGCTGACGGCGCTGTGATCAAGGGCAGTGACCGAGCTCACCGGCTCCACGTTACGGACGCTGATGGCGCTGCCACGTGCCAGGCTCGGGCAGTTGCTGAGTTTTAGTCCGTCGGCCATGGTGAGCGGCGTGCAAGACGCCTCGACAATGCTGCCGTGAAAGTAAATGACTCCCTGCCCCACCGGGCTCGCGGCCATGCAGGCGCCGGAGAGGCTGAACAGCAGGCCAACATGGATTGCAGACATTCTCTTGATGCTCATGCCAATACTCCCGGGGTTAAAAGCCTATGCCTCGGGATATCGGCCGATTGGCGGATTATTTTAAGATTTGTCTGATGTTAGAACCGGTTATTTCAGCGACTTTGGAAATATCAGTCCCCGCCAACCGCAGGCTTGCCGTGCGCCCTGAACCCAGGTTTGAAACCATGGTTGCGAGCGGCCCACGTAATCGCAAAACCCACCGCCAGCAACACCAACATCGCCCACGGGAATGACGCCACACCCCAGGTATCGAGCAACACTCCGCCCACCACACCACTTCCCGCAATGGCGCTGTTCCAGGCCACCACATTCAGCGACAGTGCCACGTCTGCCCCGTCCCCGGCCGCGTCCGCCAATGCCGTTTGCAGCAACGTTGCCGCGCCGCCAAAACTCAAGCCCCAGACCGCCACACCGACATAAATCACACCGGGCACCTGCGCGAGAAAACCGAACGCCAGGCACGTCGCCGCGAAGCCCGCCAGGCTGATCAAAACGGTCTTGCGCAACGCCCCATCCACCAACCTGGCCGTCACCCAAATCCCGAGCAGCGCCGCCACACCAAACACCAACAACACCAGATCCACCCGATCAACCAAGCCCGCCGGGGCCACAAACGGCGCGATGTAGGTATAGAGAATGTTGTGAGCGAGCATCCATGAGATCACCACCGCCAGCACTGGCCGCACGCCCGGCGTGGTCAGCACCTTGCGCAACGGCATGCGCTGATGGGCCGACTGGCCGGGATAATCCGGTACTTTCACCAGCACCCAGACAATCAACACCAGGGTCAGCGCCGACATGATCCCGAACGTGGTGCGCCAGCCCACCAGTCCACCCAGCCAGGTGCCTAGCGGCACGCCGAGTGACAGGGCAATCGGCGTTCCTACCATGGCCAGCGCCAATGCCTTGCCCTGCTGATGCGGTTCAACCATGCGCCGCGCATAGCCGGCCAACAAACTCCAGGCCAGCCCGGCGGCCATCCCGGCGAGGAACCGCGCCAGCAGCGTGAGCCCGTAGTGGGACGACAGCGCCGTGATGGAATTGAACAGCAGAAAACCGACGATGGTCAGCAGCAGCACATTGCGTCTACGCCAGCCGCGAGTAGCGATGGTCAGCGGGATCACCGCCAGCACCGAACCCAGCGCATAGGCGGTGACCATCTGCCCGGCCATGGACGCTGAAACGCCCAGGCCATCGCTGATCAGCGGCAACAGGCCTGCCGGCAGGGTTTCAGTGACGATGCAGATAAAACCGGTCATGGCCAGGGCGAGCAAGGCGCCGATGGGCAAGCGGTCGGGAACGGCGTCTGCCGATAAGGTGGTTGAGGGGGTCACAGGGAAACTCCTTGAACTAGAGGACTTAAATACCGATCGATATAAATGTTGGGCGCACCACGTAGCGTTGTCAACGACTTATGTATCGACTAGTATTTATCTCATTACCCCGAGAGGATTCCCCCATGGCGCAGATGGGCCGCCCCCGCACTTTCGACCGAGACCAGGCCGTGGAACAGGCCATGCACCTGTTCTGGGAGCACGGTTACGACGCCACGTCCCTGAGCCAGTTGAAAAGCGGATTGGGCGGTGGCATCTCCGCGCCGAGTTTTTACGCGGCGTTCGGCTCTAAGGACGCGCTTTTCCAGGAATGCGTGCAGCGTTATCTGGCGACGTTCGCCCAGGTCACCGAATGCCTGTGGGATGACGGCCTGCCACCGCGCCAGGCCATCGAGACCGCGCTGCGCCAATCCGCACGCATGCAGTGTGAAGAGGGGCATCCCAAAGGCTGCATGGTGGCCCTGGGCGTGATGAGCGCGCCCTCCCCCGAGAACGCGCAAGTGACCCATGCGCTGACTCATTCACGGGAGCGCACCCGAGCGGGCATTGTGCATTGCGTCGAGCGTGGCATTCGCGCAGGCCAGTTACCCGCCGAGACCAACGCCCGTGCGATGGCTACGGTCTACGACAGTTTCCTGCAGGGTGTGTCGATCCTGGCCCGGGATGGCGTTGACGCTAATGCCATCGATACTGCCATCGGCCAACTGATGCTGACCTGGGATTTATCCGCCGCTACAGCGCCGCCCATTCGGCGCGATGCTCCAGCAGAAAGTCCACAAACGCCCGCACCCGATGGGGCACGTAGCGGCCGTGGGGATACAGCAAGGTAAACGGCCGTGAGCGTCCACCGTAAGGCTGCAACACCTCCACCAGGCTGCCGTTGGCCAACTCGTCCTCGACGATGAATTTATAGGTCTGGAACAGTCCGGCACCGTGCTTGGCCAGGGTTACGCCACCGAGCACATCGTCAGAGCAGCTGTAGCCCGCTTCACCGGCAAACTCCCGCTCCTTGCCGTCCACCTGGAACAGCCAGGAAATGCGCCGCCCGTTGCTCGGCAATTCGTACTGGATGCACTCATGGTCCGGCAAATCCTCCAGGGTTTGGGGCGTGCCGGCACGCTTCAGATACGACGGCGCCGCAACCACCACCAGCTTGGCGTCTTCCAGCAACCGCGCAATCAGCGTCGAGTCCGGCTGGGCACGCACGCGGATGGCCAGGTCATAGCCTTCGGCGACGAAATCAATATTGCGGTTGCTGATGTGGATATCCACGGTGACTTGCGGGTACAGCGCACGGAATTTCGGCAGCAGCGGCAGGATCCGGTGATGGCCGTAGGTGGTCGGGATGCTGATGCGCAACAGCCCGGACGGCACCGATTGCGCGCCCATCATTTCCTGCTGGGCTTCCACCAGTTGCGTGAGGGCCTGGCGGCATTGCTCGAAAAACGTCCGCCCGCCATCGGTCAGGCGGATGCTGCGGGTAGTGCGTACAAACAATCGGGAACCCAGGCGTTCTTCCAGCCGAGAGATGCTGCGGCTCACCGCCGCCGGCGTCACGCCCGCCACTTGGGCGGCGGCGGTAAAGCTGCTGGCCTCGGCAGCCAGGCAGAACAGCTCGATGCTGCCCAACTGCAAATCTTCGAAATGGCGCTTCATGATTGATTACACCGGGTATCTACTTGGGGATTCACCCGCTCTATTTATCAGCAAGGGCCGCATAAATATAGGGGTCCTACCTGGCCCGTGCTTGCTTTCATTCCACGCACACCGCCCACAACTTCCGTGGCAATGCTCCGTCGTTGGACCTTGCGAACGCCATCAACAACCAGCCGGTCGTGGTCAACCGATCACCGAGTACCGACCGTGGTTCGCAGATCGACTCCCTGCAAAAAGGCGTGTATTTCCAGGACCAGATCAAGTTCGACGAGGCCACCACCTCGCGCGCAGGGTTGGTGTACAAGGCTGACAACGGCCTGGCACCGTACCTGAGCTACAGCGAATCGTTCTTCCCGGTAGCGGGTGTGAGCAAGGCCGGGCAAGTGTTTGTGCCCACCGAAGGCAAGCAGTACGAGTTCGGTGACTTACCGCTGGTAGGCCAACAACGGCTCACTCAGCGGTTCGGGGCGTCAGGCATATGGCGTTGGGGGCGGTGATTGGGGGCATATCCGTTGGTTTTGTTACGGCTACTATTGGTTCCGCTCTTACAGCGGCTCACTTTTGAACAGCGCAAAAGTAAGCAAAACGCTCTTGCCCCACCACTCGGCACCTCGCTTGGGCTCGGTGTGCCCTCACTCCGGCTTTGGAGCGTGGGCCGCCGCGATGGGCCATCCTTGGCCCAGCGCGGCTAACCCGGCGTCCTGCCGGGTTACCCACGCTCCAAAGCCTGCGTTCGGCCAGCGTGGTTTAACGGGGCGCCTAAGATCAAGATCAAAAGCAGATCAACAGCACAGCGGCCTACAGGCCGGCTTGAGTGTGGTGAAGCAACAGCAACAGCAAAATCAGAATCTAAAGCGGGCACGCTCCAAATGTGGGAGCGGGCTTGCTCGCGAAGGTCGTTAACGATGACGCGGGCATCCTGATTCAACGCGGCGGTCTCAGGTTTTTCGCGAGCAAGCCCGCTCCCACAGAAAAGCAGCTCTGCTTTCGCTCTCGATCTTGCCTCTGCTTCTAACACTCAAGCCGGCCGGGAGGCCGCTGTGCTCTGCTTTTGATTTTGATCTGACTGCCCCATTCAGCCCGAGGCCGAACGCAGGTATTGCGGAGCGGGTAAACCGGCAGGACGCCGGTTTAGCCGCGCCGGGCCATGGATGGCCCGGCGCGGCGGCCCGCGGAGTAATGCCGGAGTGAGGGCACACCGAGCCTAGGCGAGGTGCCGACAGGCGGGGCAGAGCGTTTTGGTTACTTTTGACTGGGCCGGCATTCCGGCTTTTCAAAAGTGACCCGCTGTAAGAGCGGAACCCTAAGTAGCCGTTACCTAAATAACGGATATACACTCAAAACAACAACCGCGAAAAATCACAACACTGCACCGCCAACTGCGCCACATTCTGGTTCAAGCCAAACTGCCGATCCCCGCGATGCAACGCCACATACCCAACCTTGGGCAGCGCCGGTTCCGTCTCCAATGCGCGTAATTCTCCGCGCTCGATCAAATGCGACAAGCACGCCTTGGGCAAGTAACTCACCCCCACCCCCGACAGCGCCAGCCCGACCTGCACCAGCAAGTTATGGCTGGTCAGCTTACGCGGCATCTGCACAGCATGCGCCGCCAGCCAGCGCTCATAAAGCAGGCCCGTCCCGGAGTGCGAACCCTGGGTCAGCACCGTGTACCCCGCCAACGCCTCAAGCCCTACCGGATCAGGCTCACTGACTAACCACGGGGCGCACATCCAGGCGTTTTCCACACTGCCCAACGGCGTACTCAGGAAGCGCGAATCACTGTAGGCATCGGGCACGATCACCAGGTCCAGTTCATCACTCTCCAGCTTGCGAAACAGCTCGCTGCTCAACTCTACTGACGGCTCGATCTGCACTTTGGGATACGCCTCACGCAACGCTTCCACCAGCGCCGGCAACCAGGTGAAGGCCGTCAGTTCCGTCACCCCCAGGCGAAACCTGCGCACCAGCACTTCACGGGTGCTGACCCGCTCCAGCAAGTAGTCGCGGCGCTCCAGCAGGTCCTTGGCGTAGTCGAGCAACTCGGCGCCTTTTTCGGTCAGCCGGGCATTGCGTTTGCTGCGGTCGAAAATCTCGACATCGAAGGTTTCTTCCAACTCCTGGATGCGCTTGGAAATCGCCGACTGCGACATGTTCAGCTTGTTCGCCGCCGCTTCGAAACTGCCCAGCTCGGCAATCCAGTACAACGCGTCGATTTGCTTGAACGTGATCATCGGCCACCTCCCATGAGAAAAAGCGATCCTATCAGATAATAAAATATCGCTAAAACTGCTTCTTCATCGCTCCTAAGATCTAGCCACAGACCCATAAGATCAATCGGAGTTACAGCCATGTCCTTGCCCGGTTCCCGCATCCTCCCCAACCCACCGCTGGCTTCTGCCGAAGTGCTTGAAGCCTTCACTCACGTGGTCACCCCGCACATCAGCGACAACCTCGGCCGGCACATCGGCGCCCGTGGGCTGAACCGCTACAACCGTACCGGCAAGCTGGTGGGCACCGCGCTCACGGTAAAAACCCGCCCTGGCGACAACCTGCTGATCTACAAGGCCATGAGCATGCTGGAGCCCGGCCACGTGTTGGTGGTGGACGCCCAGGGCGACACCAACAACGCGGTGATCGGCGAGTTGGTCAAGCTCTACGCCCAGCAACGCGGCTGTGTGGGGTTTGTGATTGACGGGGCGATTCGGGATGTCGCGAGCTTCGAGGACACGCCCTGCTACGCCCGCAGCGTGGTGCATTGCGGGCCTTACAAGACCGGCCCGGGGGAAGTGAATGTGCCGGTGTCCATCGGCGGCATGCTGATCAACCCGGGGGATGTGCTGGTGGGTGACGAAGACGGCCTGGTCGCCTTCTCCCAGGCCGACGCCGCCGAAGTACTGCGCAAGGCTGCACAACACGCGGCCCACGAAGAGGAAGTCAAAGCCGAAATCGCCAGCGGTGCGGTGCGCCAGAGCTGGATCGACAAGGTGCTGCAACAGGCCGGCCTGGCGGGTTGAAGGGGTACATCATGAGCACTGCATTTCTGTCCGATCGGGTGCTGGGCATTGCGCCCTCACCGAGCATCGCCGCCAACGCGCTGGTCAGCGAACTGCGCGCCCAGGGTCGGGACATCGTCAACTTCACCGTGGGCGAGCCGGACTTCGATACACCCGCGCACATCCTCGAAGCAGCCAGCGCCGCGATGCACAGTGGTGACACCCATTACACCTCCACCAGCGGCACCCTCGCCCTGCGCCAGGCGATTTGCCTCAAGCTCAAGCGTGATAACCAGTTGGACTATGGGCTGGACGAAGTGATTGCCGGCTGCGGTGGCAAGCACATCATCTATCACGCCCTGGCGGCGACCCTGAATCGCGGCGACGAAGTCATCGTGCACACGCCGTATTGGGTGTCGTACCCGGACATCGCGCGGCTGAATGACGCAACGCCGGTGATCATTCCCGGCGATGAGTCACTGGGGTTCAAGCTGTCGCCGCAAGCCCTGGAACAGGCGATCACCCCGCGCAGCAAATGGGTGATCCTCAACAGCCCGAACAACCCCAGCGGCGCGGTGTACAACGAAGCCGAGCTGTTGGCCCTGGCCGAGGTGCTGCGGCGTCATCCCCATGTGCTGATCATGGCTGACGAGATCTACGAGCACTTTGTCTACGACGCTGCCCGCCACGTGTCCCTGACCCGACTCGCACCGGATTTGAAGCCGCGCACGCTGATCGTCAACGGTGCCTCCAAGGGCTATGCCATGACCGGCTGGCGCCTGGGTTTCGGTGCAGGCCCGGCGTGGCTGATCGCGGCCATTGCCAAGCTGCTTTCGCAAACCACCACCTGCCCTAGCTCTCTCAGCCAGGCCGCTGCGGTTGCCGCCTTCGCCGGCGACCAGGCGCCCATCGCCGGGATGCGCGAGGTGTACCAGCAACGCCGCGAACACATGCTGAGCCTGCTCGAAGACGTACCCGGCGTGAGCTTCACCCCGCCGGATGGCGCGTTCTACGTGTTCGCCAACGTCGCCGGATTGATGGGCAAGACCACCGAGCACGGCGAGCGGATCGACAGCGACACACAACTGGCCGAGTACCTGCTGCGGGAACACGGCCTGGCCACCGTGAGTGGTGCGGCGTACGGCATGTCGCCGTATATCCGGCTGTCGTTCGCCAGCTCGCTTGAAGTGATTGAAGAAGGTTGCCGTCGCCTGAATGAAGCGTGCCATCGATTGCGCTGACGGATACCCGCCCCACCCGGCGGCCACGGATGGCCGCTCATTGACTGCCTAGAACAACACTCATAATCATTGATATAAATGAGGCATTCCCATGCACAAGCCCCGCATCGCGCTGGTCTGGCAAATCCTGATCGGCCTGCTCGCCGGCATCGCCATCGGTGCCCTGCTGCACCGTTTTCCCGAGTCCCGGCCGTGGCTGGTGGACAACCTGCTGCAACCGGCGGGCGATATCTTTATCAAGCTGATGAAGATGATCGTCGTGCCCATCGTGTTTGCCTGCATGGTGGTGGGCATTGCCGGGCACGGTGACGGTAAATCCCTGGGACGCATCGGGGCCAAGTCCCTGGGCTATTTCTTCTGCATCACCACGTTGGCGATCATCGTCGGGCTGGTGATGGGCAACCTGCTCCAGCCGGGCGCCGGCACCGAACTGGCCAGCCTGAAAGCCAGCGCGGTGACCTTGCCCACCAGCAGCGCCGGCGGTGGCCACAGCCTGGGGCAGATCATTGTCGGGATCATCCCGGACAACGTGATCAACGCCATGGCCCAGGGCAGCTTGCTGTCGGTGCTGTTCTTCGCGGTGATGTTTGGCCTCGGGGTTTCGCGCTTGCCGGCCGAGCGCAAAGACCCGGTGATTGCCCTGCTGCGCGGGGTGTCGGAGGCGATGTTCAAGGTGACGTCGATGATCATGGCCTACTCGCCCATCGGCGTGTTCGGGATGATCGCGGTCACCGTGGCCAACTTCGGGTTCAGTTCGCTGCTGCCGTTGGCCAAGTTGATCATGGTCAGCTACGTGTCGATTGCGTTCTTCGTGCTGGTGGTGCTCAACCTGGTGGCGCGGCTTTGCGGGATCAACCTGTTTGCGTTGATGCGGCATATCAAGGACGAACTGATCCTGGCGTTCTCCACCGCCAGCTCGGCGGCGGTGATGCCGCAACTGATGAAGAAGCTCGAAACCTACGGCGTGCCGCCTTCGCTGGTGAGCTTTGTGGTGCCGGTGGGGTATTCGTTCAACCTAGACGGTGCGTCGCTGTTCCTGGGGATCGGCACGCTGTTCGTGGCGCAGTTGTATGGCATCGACCTGAGCCTGGGCGACCAGGCCCTGCTGGTGGTGACCATGGTGCTGACGTCCAAGGGCGCGGCCGGCGTGCCGGGGTTCATGTTCGTGATTCTGTCGGCGACCCTGGCGAGTGCGGGCTTGCCGTTGGAGGGCATCGCGTTTATCGCCGGGGTGTATCGCCTGATGGAAATGCCGACCACCGCATTGAATGTGCTGGGCAATGCCCTGGCACCGCTGGTGATTGCCAAGTGGGAGCGCCGTGAAGGCACCGCAGAAACCTGTGGCGAGGGGGCTTGTCCCCCGTTGGGCTGCGCAGCAGCCCCAATAAGCTCACCGAATTTTCCTGAAAAAACGCGGTAAATTTTCAGGGCTGCTACGCAGCCCAACGGGGGACAAGCCCCCTCGCCACAAGGTGTGGGTTGCCAGCTCTATCAACGGTGCAGGTCGAGGTCCGACGCCTCATGCCGCTCGCGCAGTTGCTCTGAAGGCTCGCCCGACACACGGTTGACCCGGCGCCCTCGCTGTACCGCCGGCCGCGCTTCGATGGCATCGGCCCAGCGCAGCACGTGCGTGTAATCCTGCACCGAGAGAAACTCCCCCGCCTCATACAAGCGGCCTTTCACCAGGCCGCCATACCACGGCCAGATCGCCATGTCGGCGATGGTGTATTCGTCGCCAGCGATGTATTCGTGCTCGGCCAGTTGCTTGTCCAGCACGTCGAGTTGGCGCTTGGTTTCCATGGCGAAACGGTCGATGGCGTATTCGATCTTGGTCGGCGCGTAGGCATAGAAATGCCCGAAACCACCGCCCAGATATGGCGCGCTGCCCATCTGCCAGAACAACCACGACAGGCACTCGGCACGGGCCGCCGGTTCGGTGGGCAAGAACGCGCCGAACTTCTCGGCCAGGTACTGCAGGATCGCCCCCGACTCGAACACCCGAATTGGCTTGGGCCCGCTGCGGTCCAGCAGCGCGGGAATCTTCGAGTTTGGGTTGACGCCGACGAAGCCACTGCCGAACTGGTCGCCGTCACCGATCTTGATCAACCACGCATCGTATTCCGCACCCTGGTGACCCAGGGCCAACAGCTCTTCCAGCAGGATCGTGACTTTCTGGCCATTGGGCGTTGCCAGGGAATACAGCTGCAACGGATGACGACCGACCGGCAATTCCTTGTCGTGGGTCGCACCGGCGATGGGCCGGTTGATGCTGGCGAAAGTGCCGCCGTTTTGGGTTTTCCAGGTCCAGACTTTTGGCGGTACGTAATCAGTCATGCCACTACTCCTTGGATTCAATGTTCACAGCAACTAACTAAATAACTAACTGTAGGAGCGAGCTTGCTCGCGAAAAACCCGAGAGCACCGCGTTTAACCTACAAATACGCATAATCGTTAACGACCTTCGCGAGCAAGCTCGCTCCTACAGGTTTTTTTGGGCCAGTTGGGCAATATTCCAGCCGCCACCCAATGCCTTGATCAACCCTACGTTGGCGCTTAACTGTTGAGTCTGTAGATCCAGCACAGTTCGCTGTGCCTGCAACGACGCTACCTGCGCCGTCACCACATCCAGGTACGCGGCGCCGCCCTGGCGATAGCGCGCCAGGGACAAGTCCTCGGCGTACTGCGCAGCAGCGGCAGCATCACGCTGGTCAACCAGGGCAGTGTCGAGCCCGGAGATGATCGACAGGTTGTTCTCCACCTGCTCGAACGCGGTCAACACTACACCACGATACTTGGCTGCGGCTTCATCGGTTGCCGCCTTGGCACTGTCGACTCCGGCCTGGCGCGCGCCACCATCAAAAATCGTCCCCACCAGCGACGGGCCAATGGCCCAGAAAATGTTGGGCGCACTCAACAAATGCGCGAACTCATCACTCTGGAAACCGCCTTGGGCACTCAGCGTGAGGGCCGGGAACCAGGCCGCTTTCGCCACACCTATGCGTGCATTGGCCGAGGCAATCCGACGCTCGGCAGCGGCGATATCCGGCCGGCGCTGCAACAGCGTAGACGGTACGCCGGTGGGCACGCCGGGCAAGGCGATATCCGCGACGCTGGGGGCAATCGCGTAGGTCGATGCGGACTCACCCAACATCGCCGCTATCGAGTGTTCAAGCACTGCACGCTGCACCCGGTTCTGGCTCAGTTGCGACTTGACCGTCGACAGCTGGGTACGCGCCCGCGCCACGTCCAGGCCGGAAACGATACCGCCGCCATGCAAGCCTTCAGTCAGGCTCAGAGCCTTGGCGTAAGCGTCACTGGTTTCCTGTAGCAACTGGTCTTGCCGGTCGATGCCACGCAGGCGGATGTAGCTGTCAGCCAACTGAGCCTGCAAGCTCAAGCGCACCGAAGCCAGGTCTGCCTTGGCGGCCTGGGCGTCGCTGGTGCCGGCGGCAACGGTGTCACGCACGCGGCCCCAGAGGTCGACTTCATAGTCCAGTTCTACACCCACTGTCCCGGAATCGTAAACATTCGGCGGGCTGGCTGAGCGCAGTGGCCGGGTGTCCGACTGGCGAATCCGCTGGGCATTGCTGGAACCGATCAGCTTCGGAAAAAGCCCGGATTGCGCCTGGGCCAAAAACGCCTGGGCCTGGGAATAGTGAGCCAATGCCGCGCTCAAGTCCGGGTTGTTTTGCAGCAACTGCTGCTCCATCCCATCCAGTTGCGGGTCCTTGTAGATATGCCACCAACCGTCACGACTCGCTTGGTCGTTCGGTGTGCCGACGGTCCACGGTCCTTGGGTATGGAACTGCGCGGCCACGGGTACCTCCGGCACGTCCAGCGGCGGCGCCAGGTGGCAGGCGCCCAGACCCAGGGTCGCGATCAATACCAGGCAAGTACGCTTAGCCATGGGGTTTGGCCTCTGCGGTGTTGGCGGCCAGTTGCACCGAATCGTCGTCGGCCAGGCCGTCGGGCGGGGTGTCGATCACCCGGTCAGTGGCGACGAGGCCACTGCCGATTTCCACGCTGTCACCAAAGTCACGGGCGATGGTCACGGTCTTGAAGTGCACGTGATTGTTCGCATCGAGGGTGGCCACACGCATGCCTTTGTCATCGAATATCAGGGCGCTGGCAGGCAGGCGCAGCACGTCGGTCTGCACCGGCAAGGTGAACTGCACGCTGGTGTAGCCGCCCGGCAACAGGCGGCTGCCGGGGTTGTCCACCAACAGTTGCACCAGGGTGCTGCCGGACGCGGCGTTGACCGCATCAGCGGTGGCGATCACCTTGGCGGTGAAGGTTTCGCCGCGATATTCCGGCACGCTGAGACGCGCCACGGTGCCCACCTTGATCTGCGGCGCCGACGACTGCGGCACCTGCACATACACCCGCAGGCGGCTGACATCGGAGACCGCGAACAGCTCTTTGCCAGTGGCACCACCGGCACTGATCAAGGCACCCACATCGGTGGAACGCGCGGTGACCACGCCGGCGAACGGTGCGGTCAACCGCTGGAAACCCTTGGTGGCAACCAACTGGTCGACGTTGGCCTTGGCCGCGACCACTTTGGCCTGCTTGGCGGTGAGGTCGCCGGTGCGCTCATCCACGTCCTGGCGCGACACCGAATCCGAGGCCAGCATCGCCTGCCAGCGCTTGGCGGTGGTCTGTGCCAGCGACTCGTCGGCCTGGGCCGAAGCCAGTACAGCCTTGGCTTGCAGCAGTTGTTGATCGAGCTCCGGCGTGTCGATTTCGGCCAGCAGTTGCCCGGCCTTCACGTGGTCGCCGATGTCGACGTTCCAGGTCTTGAGGTAGCCATTGACCCGGGCAAAGATCGACGCTCGGGAGTACGCCTCAAGGCGCCCCGGCAAATTCAGGATCGGCCCTTGGGGCTGCACGCTCGGAGTGATCAGGATCACGCTGGGCAAGGCCTGGGCATCGGTCCAGGTTTTCAGGTCGCGGGATTCGCTGGCGCGCACGCCGATGCCGAACACCACCACGGCGACCAGCATCACCAGCCCCAGCACGAGCCAGAGCAGACCACGGGATTTACGGCGGGGTGAACCCGGATTGGAAACGGAAGTGGACATGTCAAACCCCTTGAGTGGCGGTGGTCGCAAGCGTGGCGTGCTGACGCCGCCCGTGCACAAGACTGAAAATCAGCGGAACCAGGAACAACGTGGCAATGGTGGCGAAGGCCAGCCCGCCGATGACCGCACGGCCCAGGGGAGCGTTCTGTTCGCCGCCCTCCCCCAGGCTCAGGGCCATGGGCGCCATGCCGATGATCATCGAAATCGCGGTCATCAATACCGGACGCAGACGGGTAAAGCCGGCTTCAAGCGCCGCCTGCACCGCATCCCCGTGCACCGCCAGGCGTTCGCGGCAGAAGCTCACCACGAGGATCGCGTTGGCGGTGGCCACGCCCATGCACATGATCGCCCCGGTCAACGCCGGTACCGACAGCGGCGTGTGGGTGATGAACAGCATCCACACAATCCCCGCGAGCGCCGCCGGCAAGGCGGTGATGATCACGAACGGGTCAGCCCATGACTGGAAGTTGACCACGATCAACAGGTAGATCAGCACCACCGCGCCAAGCAGGCCAAACAGCAAGCCGCTGAAAGCCGCGTTCATGGTTTGCACCTGGCCCTGCAACAGCACTTTGGAACCGGTGGGCACCTCGCTGGCGTGGGCGGCGAGGATCTTCTGGATGTCGGCGGCGACGGCGCCGAGGTCGCGGCCCTGGATCGCGGTCAACACCTCCACCACCGGCTGGATATCCGACTGGGTCACCACCGAGTTGCTGTGGCTGCGGTCGATGGATGCCAGGCCGCCGAGGGTCTGGTCCGATGCCGCACCCGCACTGCCGCTCAACGGCAGGTTATGCAAG
Organism: Pseudomonas sp. LBUM1641; assembly: GCF_059716235.1. Taxonomy (NCBI): domain Bacteria; kingdom Pseudomonadati; phylum Pseudomonadota; class Gammaproteobacteria; order Pseudomonadales; family Pseudomonadaceae; genus Pseudomonas; species Pseudomonas sp. LBUM1641. The sequence continues at coordinate 2,205,729 of NZ_CP166815.1, read as the reverse complement.
GCGGCCAGGGTGTCGAGGCCGTATTGCGGGGTTTGCATCACAATCGGGTAGGACACGCCGTTGGCCGGGTTGAGCCAAAACGTCGGCGCCACCTGGCTGGAACCGGCGAGGTTAACCACCAGGCTGTTGGTCACGTCGCGCTCGTTCAGGCCCACCAGTTGGGCTTGAGTACGGTCCACGTTGATATTGAAAGTCGGCAGTTGCCGCGACTGCTGGATACGCGCATCCACCACACCCGGCACCCGCCGGATTTCCCGCAGCAACGTGCTGGCATAGGTGAAGTTGGCTGGCAGGTTATTGCCGCTGACTTGCACATCCACCGGCGCGGAAGACCCGAAGTTGAGGATCTGCCCGACGATGTCCGACGCCGGGAACGAGAACACCGCATTCGGGAATTCACGGGGCAGTCGTTCACGCAGTTCGCGCATGTAATCGGCGGTGGGACGATGGCCCTCTTTCAGGCTGATCTGGATATCGCTGTCCTGGGAGCCAACGGTGCCGGTGTTGTTGTAGGCCACGTTGATCCCGCTGATGGCCAGGCCGATGTTGTCGACGATGGCCGCCAGCTCCTGCGAGTCGATGACTTTGTGGAGGGTGTTTTCGATCTGCGAGACCAACCGCGCATTGCTCTCGACCCGTGTACCGATCGGGGCACGCACATGCAGCAGGATCTGCCCGGAGTCGACCTCAGGGAAGAAGTTGCGGCCGAGAAATGGCACCAGCGCAAACGACACGGCAACAAACGCCAGCAGCGCGATCACCACGATACGGCGGTGATGCAAGGCACTTTCCAGTGCCCCGTGGTAAACCCCGCGAAACGCCTCGAACTGCCGCTCGAACCCGCGCTGGAATTTCACCAGCGGGTTGTTCGACGGCGCGACCACCGGCGTGCCGTCCGCATGATGTTCGTGAGGCTTGAGCAGGTAATTGGCGAGGGTCGGCACCAGGGTTCGCGAGAGGATGAACGAGGCGATCATCGCGAAGATCACCGCTTCCGCCATCGGCACAAACAGGAAGCGCGCCACGCCTTCCAGGAAAAACATCGGCACGAACACGATGCAGATACACAGCAGCGACACGAACGCCGGCGTGACGATCTGCGCCGCACCGTCGAGGATCGCCGTCTCCACCGGTTTGCCCTGCTCCAGGTGCCAGTTGATGTTTTCGATGGTCACCGTGGCGTCGTCCACCAGAATCCCCACGGCCAATGCCAGGCCGCCGAGGGTCATGATGTTGAGGGTTTCACCGAGCGCCGACAGCGTGGCAATCGACGACAGGATGGCCAGCGGAATCGAGGTGGCGATGATCACCGTGGAGCGCCAACTGCCGAGGAACAACAGGATCATCAGGCTGGTCAGCGCCGCTGCAATCACCCCTTCACGGGCCACACCGCTGATGGCCGAACGCACGAACAGCGACTGGTCGCCGATCAGGTCGATGTTCAGGTTGGGCGGCAACGCGCCTTTGTTGTCGGCCAGTTTGTCCTTAATGCCGGCGATCACCCCGAGGGTCGAGGCCGAACCGGTCTTGAGCACCGGCAACAGCACCGAACGGTTGCCGTTGACGTGCACGATGTTGGTCTGCGGCGGGTTGCCGTCGCGTACGGTGGCCACGTCACGAATCAACACGGTAGTGCCGTCGGCGGTCTTGATCGGCAGGTTTTCCAGGTCGTGGAAATCCGTCGGCGAGTTGTTCAGTTGCAGGTTGAACTCGTAGCTGCCGATCTTTTGCGTGCCTATTGGGGTGATCAGGTTCTGCGTGGCCAGGGCGGTGGCCACGTCCTGCGCCGACAGCCCGCGCGCCTGCATCCGCGCCGAGTCGAGGTCGATCTGCACCTGGCGGGTCTTGCCGCCGAACGGGTATGGGAGTGCCGCACCGGGCACCGTGGTCAGCATCAGGCGCACGGTGTTAAGGCCCAGGTCACCGAGTTTCTGTTCGCTGAGGCCTTTACCGGACAACGCCAATTGCACGATCGGCACGGTCGAGGCGCTGTAGTTGAGAATCAGCGGCGGCGTGGTGCCCGGTGGCAATTGACGCAGGATGGCCTGGGACACCGAAGTCATTTGCGCGTTGGCGGTACTGATATTGACGCCTGGCTGGAAGTACACCTTGACGATGCCGAAGCCGTTCAACGACTCCGCCTCGATATGGCGAATGTCGTTGACCGTGGTGGTCAGCACGCGCTCGAACGGCGAGGTGATCCGGCCGGCCATCTGATCCGGAGGCAAGCCGGTGTACTGCCAGATTACGGCAATCACGGGGATGCGAATTTCGGGGAAGATGTCGGTCGGGGTACGCCAGGCCGCGAGCGGGCCCACAATCAGAATGAAAATAGCCAATACCAGGAAGGTATAGGGGCGCCGCAATGCGATGCGCACAAGGCTGAGCATAGGTGTGATCCAGACAGGAAGTTGAACACTGAAGGAGGCACTGAACAGTGCTTTCCTCCTGCCTCGCCCGTCTGTGTTCCGGGCCAACTGCGCTGACATCCGGTCAAAATAGAGGCATATGCCACGATATAGCTTTTAGAGGTATACGCAACTAATTTGTTGCTACATGTGTCAATATTCATCTTGCCGGATTAACGTTCGGTTAACCCTTGATCTGTAGCGAGTGATCAACCTGTGAAATGCGCACCGCCCGTCCTGAATAGTCCCAGCACCTGTTCCAATGGAGCCGTGCGTCGTGCGTCCCGGCGGATGGCGCAAATTTATGATGAGGCGTTTTTGCCGTTTGGGCTGAAGGCTACTCAGTATTCGTTGATGAACCATATCGCCAATGGGGACTCGCCGAAGATGCGTGATTTGGCGCAATCGTTGGTGATGGATTTGTCGGCGCTGGGGCATACGCTCAAGCCGCTGGTGCGGGATGGGTTGGTGGTGTTGCAGGTGGATGAGTTGGACCGCCGCAGCCGACGGGTGCTGTTGACCGATGCGGGGCAGCGTAAGTACGAGGAGGCGCGGGTGGTGTCCAGGCAGATGGCGATGCGGTTTGATGCGGCTTTTGGTGCTGAGGCGGCTTGCGAGTTGCGTAAGGCCATGGACTTTATTGCGTCTGATGAGTTTGCTCGGGCGTTGTTGGGTTAGGGGGCATATCCGTTATTTGGGTGATGGCTTCGATTGGTTCCGCTCTTACAGCGGCTCACTTTTGAACAGCGCAAAAGTAAGCAAAACGCTCTTGCCCCACCACTCGGCACCTCGCTAATGCTCGGTGTGCCCTCACTCCGGCTTTGGAGCGTGGGCCGCCGCGATGGGCCCTCCTTGTCCCAGCGCGGCTAACCCGGCGTCCTGCCGGGTTACCCACGCTCCAAAGCCTGCGTTCGGCCAGCGTGGTTTAACGGGGCGCCTAAGATCAAGATCAACAGCAGATCAAAAGCACAGCGGCCTACAGGCCGGCTTGAGTGTGGTGAAGCAACAGCAACAGCAACAGCAAAACCAGAAGCGGGCACGGTCCAAATGTGGGAGCGGGCTTGCTCGCGAAGGTCGTTAACGATGACGCGGGCATCCTGATTCAACGCGGCGTTCTCAGGTTTTTCGCGAGCAAGCCCGCTCCCACATAAAGCAGCTCTGCTCTTGATCTGCTTTTGATTTTGATCTGAGGGCCCCGTTAACCACGATGGCCACAAGTAGGCACGGTGGAGCGGGTAAATCGGCAGGAAAGCCGATTTAGCCGCTGTAAAAGATAGCCTGAACAGGTTCACAGGGTATCCATCCCGACTAACGCCATACGCCAGACCGCCCCCTGTGTTATTCCAAACGTCGCGAAAGACCCTTGCCTGAGACTCAGCATGAACGAAACACTCGAAGACATTCTGACCAAAGACCTGGCCGTGATTTTCTGCGGAATAAACCCGGGCCTGAAGGCCGCCGCCACCGGCCATCACTTCATGGGCAGGAGCAATCGGTTCTGGCGCACGCTGCACCTGGCCGGGTTTACGCCCCATGAAGTGCAGCCGGAAAACGACCGGACGATTTTGCAGTACCAGTGCGGGCTGACCACGGTGGTGGAGCGGCCTACGGCCCGGGCGGATCAGTTGTCAGCGGATGAATTCAAGGCAGCAGCAGCGAGTTTTGAACGCAAGATCACCCGTTATGCGCCACGGTATGTGGCGTTTCTGGGAAAGGCAGCCTATAGCGCGTTGAGCGGGCAGAAGCAGATTGCCTGGGGGCTTCAACCGCACACCCTGGGGCATGCGGCTGTTTGGGTTCTGCCCAATCCCAGCGGGAGAAACCTTGGGTTTACGCTCGACCAGTTGGTGCAGGCGTACCAACAATTAAGGCTGGCGAACGTCAGTTAGGACTCAACTTCTCCCACAAAAAGCTGTAGACCAGCGCACTCATATGCGCAGCCTGTGCATTGTCCGCCGCCCCGCCGTGCCCACCCTCGATATTTTCGTAGTACGTCACGTCCTTGCCGGCGTCGATCATCTTCGCCGCCAGCTTGCGGGCGTGGGCCGGATGCACGCGGTCATCGCGGGTCGAGGTCAGGAAAAACACCGGTGGGTAGGCCTTCGCCGGATCGAACAGGTGGTACGGCGAAAACGTCTGGATGTACGCCCACTCTTCAGGCTCGTCCGGATTACCGTACTCCCCCATCCACGACGCTCCGGCCAACAAGAGGTGGTAACGCTGCATGTCGAGCAAGGGCACCTGGGAGACGATTGCACCGAACAGTTCAGGGTATTGGGTCAGCATATTGCCGACCAACAGGCCACCGTTACTGCCACCCTCCGCGCCCAGATGTCGGGGCGAAGTAATCCCACGGCCGATCAGGTCACGGGCCACCGCGGCAAAATCTTCATAGGCGCGCGGACGGTTCTGCTTGAGTGCCGCCTGGTGCCAGCGAGGACCGTATTCACCGCCACCGCGAATGTTGGCAACCACGTACACCCCGCCTTTCGAAAGCCAGGCGCGGCCTACTTCACCGGAGTAATGCGGGGTCAGGGAGTGTTCAAAACCGCCGTAGCCATAGAGCAAGGTCGGCGCCGTGCCATCGAGTGGCAAGTCTTTCCCGCGCACCACGAAATACGGCACACGGGTGCCATCCCTGGACACCGCGAAGTGCTGCTCGACCAGGTGCAGGCTGGAGTCGAAGAATGCCGGCAGGGTTTTCAGTGCCTCGGGCGGATGACCGATCTCGGCGAGCGACAAGGTGGTCGGCGTCAGGTAGTCGGTGGTTACCAGCCAGACCGCATCACTGTCGTCGCTGTCCACCGCGCTGGCATACACCGTCCCCATGCCGGGCGCGCCGGTGAACGCGCTGCGCTGCCATCCGTTCGCGCCGGGAGTCAGCACACTGAGACGGTTCTTGACGTGATCGAGTACGTTCAGCACCAGGTGATTCAGCGTCCAGAAAAAACCCGCCAGCGAGGTACTGTCCGTAGGGGTGAACAGCACGTCGAAATCCCGCTGCCCTGCCATGAAACGATCGAACCGGATCGCCAGCAACGAACCGGCCACAAACACCTCATCAAGCGTCCAGTCCTCCCGCAGTTCCAGCAGCAGCCAGTCTTTGTATACCGACTTTTCAGCCGAGTTCGGCGCATCGATTTTGCTTAACTGGTTGTCGCTGCCCCGCAGGTACAGCTCGTTGTTGTAGAACGCCAGCGTGCGGCTGACGAAGTCACGCTCATGGCCGGGCGTGTCGTCGTGCATCGCCGCGATGTACATATCATCCAGCGTGCCTTCGTAGACAACACGGGCGGCACTCAGCGGTGTACCGCGCTGCCACTGTTTGACGATGCGCGGGTAACCGGAGCGGGTCATCGTGCCCTCACCAAAATCGGTGAAGACATAGACGTTGTCACGGTCGATCCAGCCCAGGCCGCCCTTGGACTCGGGCAACTGGAAACCGTCTTCGACCCAGGTCTTGGTGGCCAGATCAAACTCCCGGGTGACACTCGCATCCGCGCCGCCGCGGGACAACGCCAGCAGGCAGCGCTGGTAGTCCGGGCGCAAATAGTCAGCACCGTGCCATACCCAGTTTTCGCCTTCGGCTGCATTCAGCGCATCCAGGTCCAGCAACGTTTCCCAGGCGGGCTGCGGCTTGCGGTATTCCGCCAGCGTGGTGCGACGCCACAGGCCCCGCGGGTGAGCGGCGTCCATCCAGAAGTTGTAGTAATGGGCGCCGACCTTGTCGACGTAGGGGATATTGCTGTCCGAGTCCAGCATCTCCAGCACATCGGCTTTGATTTGCTGGAAGCTGTCGGAGCGGGCGAGTCGGTCTTCGGTCTTGAGGTTCTGGGCGTGCACCCAGTGCATCGATTGCTCGCCTTCGACGTCTTCAAGCCATTGGTAGGGATCGGTGGACGTTTCGGGAAGTGGTGACATGTTCGAATCCTGTCGAAAAGCAGAAATGGATAGCGTGTAGGGTGCCCGACTTTGGCCGTCTTTGAGCAATAAAAAATCAGAAGCCGGATGCGCTGCCAACAATTGGGTAACACGTCAGGCTTGTCGCTTTCTGCTCATAGAACCTTGACCTTGATGCAGCTATAGGGTTCAGGCTACTCAAAACCACGGAGGCTTTGGCCATGAGCAAGCGGCAGAATCAGGATTATCTACAGCGCACATCGATACTCGACTTCGATGCGCGCAACGTCACTCAGCTCATTGACGCGCGCGGCTGGCGCCAGCTGCCACAGGAAGAGGCCGCGAGAGCTGTTTACGAATTCTGTCGCGATGAGATCCTGTTCGGCTACAACGCCGGCGCTGACAGCCTGCCGATGTCCGCTATCCTTGAAGAAGGCTTGGGCCACTGCAACACCAAATCGACCCTGCTGATGGGATTGTTGCGTGCGCTGGACATCCCTTGCCGGTTGCGCGGTTTCACCATCAACAAGCGTCTGCAAAAAGGCGCAATGACGCCCTTTGTCTACTTCATGTCGCCGAAGGAAATTCTTCACACCTGGGTCGAGGTCAATCTGCACGAACGCTGGGTTGTACTTGAAGGTGTGATTCTGGACGAGCAATACCTGCGCGCGGTGCAGAACAAGTTCAGTAAATGCCAACACGCCTTCCTCGGCTATGCCATCGCAACCCCTTGCTTGGCCAACCCGGCCGTGCAATGGACGGGACGGGACACCTTTATCCAGCGCGAAGGTATTGCCCGGGAGCTTGGGGTATATGCCTCGCCGGACGAGTTCTATACCTAGCACAAGACCAACCTGAATGGCTTGAAGGGCTGGCTGTACCATCGTTTCTTTTACAAAGTACTTAACAATAACGTGCGTCGTATCCGCGAGGAGGCACGTGACAGCACTGCGTCGAGCCTTGCGTGCGAGCATCGTGAGCCCCCACGCTCACCGAGTTGAGCCGTGAGGGTCAGGGCTGTATTAGGGCCTGCGCCGCCTCTAGAAAATCAGGCTCAGCTCCACGAATGACAGGCTGTTCTTCTTTCTGACGCCGAAGTAACTCTGCTGGGCGCCATGGAAATAATCGAGGCCAGTCATCAGCTTTAGCGAGTCAGTCAGCGAATAGTTCGCTCTGGGTCTGACCACATAGCTGCTGTCGGAAAGATCCACGACAGCGGACATTTCGAGCTTGAGCCGCTCGTTGAAAAACATATCTGAAACCCGGGTGGTTACCCCCCAATCGCGAGCACCGAATTCAGAGTTCAAACGGTCTGTTCCCTGATCAATCAAACGTCGGATCTCCCCGTCTCCTGGTGCCTGGTAGTCACGCTGTACGCCAAATATCTGCACATTGAAGTTGGCGGACTCGCCAATGTTACGGTCGGCGCCCAGCACTATCCGGCTGACCTTGCGCTGCACCGTACGGCAGCCCGAGCAGTCCAGTTCAAGCCGCTCGTGGGCCATTTCGCCTCGCAGGGTCCAGGCTTGTGCAGCCCAGGCAAAGTCGGCACCTACGGCGCGCTTGCGTTCGTACGCGCTGACAAACAGTGGAGCCGCCGAGAGGACTGCCTGATAACGCGGCGCACGCTCGTAGCCGTCAAACCAGGAGATGGACCAGTCCAGGCTATCTCCGGCGCGATCGAGCTTTAACGCCGACTCGATTGCATCGAGTTGCCCCCGCTTGAGCAAGCTACGCGGCAGCGTACCGGTGGGCATTCGGTTGGCTTCAAAATCAGCCAGCACCGCCGTGACCGTCAGGTTGTCATCAAGCGTGCGGCGGATCTGTACTGCATTGATACCCATACGCTGATCTTCATCTTCAGGTACCAGCAAGGTCAGGTCTCGCGGCGACAAATTATCAGTGGGGTTGACCCGGTCCGACCGGCCCCAGGCGATGATCTGGCGACCGACTCGCCAGGTCCATTCGCCTGTGCCGGTTTCTATGTAACCCTCGCGCAGGCGGCCGCTGTAATCGTCTGCCTTGGCACTGTCGTCGATGCCGATCCTGGCACCGAGGACCAAACGTGTCTGTTCAGCAAGGTCGCTGCGCCAATTGATCAGACAAGTGCCCTTGGTGACATCGCGACGATCGTCCAGGTTACGGCTGGACGACCAGTAGCCGGTGCGGCATTCACCGAAGGGCAGGTTTTCCGACTGCGCAAGTTCGCTGTATGAAAAACCGCCTGCAACGGCTGTCAGCGTAAGCAGATAGGCGCGCATGACTCACTCTTCTCTTTCGAGATAGCCGTTAGTGAAGTAGTTGTCACTGACGTCGATGTTGGCCTCAAAGCGGTCCATCCTGACGGTGGTGGAATGTCCGGTCTGGTGGTTGCTGACTGTCACAAGCATGGGCTGATATTTTTTGCGTGCCGTATCCACGACTTTCAGCTCGCGGTTGATTGCCGTTTTCTGCAAGGCTTGTGATGCGTCGTAAAGCTCCGACTTGACCGCTACGAACGAATCGTTCGCCACCCAACTGACGCGTTTCGAGTAGCCCGTGTTCTTGGCGATCTCCGCCGATTTGGGCAGGGATTCGATGACATAGGCTGTGACACCTTCGAGAGACTCCTCACGCAACACGCGGTGCGTCCAATCCTGTGGCTTATGGCCGATCAGGTCGCCATAGGACAAGTCTGTGCCAACAAAACTTCGGTTGTTATTGCTGCTGGCCAAGCGCCTGGCCTTTTTCAGAGTAGGCAGATAGACCCACACATCGTCCTGTTCGGACTTTTCGATGATCAGCGTGGTGGTATTGCGTACGTCGCTGGGTGATAAAAACCGAATTACCCGGCGGTTGTTTGCACCGTCGGACTGAAGACGGGTCGCGGCAAAGGTCTTGCGCACCCGCTCCTGCCCCGAAGCACTGGTCAGCGTGAACGTAGACTGCGAGAGGGAGCTGTCCATACGTGTGGCCTGGTAACTGCGCGACATGATTTGGTCAGCATCAGGGGTTTGAGCCTGCGCGCTATCGGGCAAGGCCGTCATACCGATGACGATGGCAAACAAGGCAAGCAGGGCTGTGACCGGTACAGGCTTTTTCATGTCGTGTACTCGCATAAAGGTCGGCGGGAAGGCTTTCATCAGGGCCGGGATCAGCACCAGAGCGCACAGCGCACTGACGATCATCGAAAGTACGATCAGAAAGCCGAACCAGATATGGACGTAGAAGTTGAACGAGAGCATCAGCACTGAATAACCACCGGCAATCGCTGTTGCGACATAAACGACCGCCTTGCCGGCAGTGCGCATGGTCTCCTGGAGGGCCAGGTCGAAATCATTGAGGCGTCGCAACTCCTCGCGCATGCGGTACAGGATGTAAATGGCATAATCGGCGCCAATCCCGATCGCCATGGCGGAAGCTACGGAGTTAGGTGTATTGAGCGGGATACCGGTCACACCCATCACGCCAAGGTTCACCAGCACAGTGACCGCCAGAGGCACGACCAGATAAACGCCACCCATCCACGACCGAAAAACCAACGCTCCCGCCAGCAGGATCACGCCCATCATCTGAAAAATATTCTTGAGCTTGCCCTCAACCAGCGTTTCGCTCAGGGCTGAGGATTGTGGAACACTGCCGCCGATTTGCACTTTCACACCGGGTGGCAGGCGGTTTTTCAGGTACCCACGAATCGCCTCCACCAGCTCGGCTGCGTAAGTACTACTGTCGTTTTTAGCCCACACAATCAGGCTCGCATTGCGGTAGTCATAGTCGATATAGGCGTCGAAGTCGGTAGGGTCGCCAGACATGGAATACAGCAGCAAATATTGTGAAACCATGTCCTGGGCGTCTGGCACGCGGTAGAACTGTGGCTTGCCTTCATTCATCGACTGACTCATCTGCTTGATGAAGTCGACGATGGAGGTGGTCTTGCCCACATCGGGCTGTTTTTCGATAAACCGCTGCGTGTCTTCGATCATGCGCAGGGTATGGGGATCTTTCAGGCTGTCGGCGTGCTCGCCTTGGAACACCACGTACAGGGTATTGGTGCCGGCCAACTTGCGATTGAGGAATTCGTCATCCTGATACACGCTCAGTTGGCTGCCGAAATAGCTCTTGGTCGAGTTTTCTTTGTTGAGAAACAACAGGCCGACCGATGACGACAAAGCGATCAGCGCGAAAACTGAAAGGATCAGCCTGCTCCGCTTCAGGATCAACCTGGTGAGTTGATCGGCCAGCCTGTCCCAGACTCTAGGGCCCTTCGGGGCGGCCGTTTTATTGATCGCAGGCGCGGGCAGGTAGCTGCGCAGAGCCGGGATGAACGTCAGCTCGATCAACAGCGCACTGAGAATGCCAAGGCCGGTGAACAGCCCAAAAGTCCGGATCGTGGCGATTTCGAAGGTAACCAGCGAGAAAAAGCCCAGTGCGGCTACCCCACCGGCCGTCAGCATAACCGGTGCAACCCGACTCAGAGACTGGATAATCGCCAGGTTATTCAGTTGCTGAGGAGAGTCCGTGGTCGTGCCGGCGGTGAGCTTGTCGTACTCCTCGTAGTAGCGTTTGAGGATCTGCACCGCGTGCCCGGCGGCAACGGCCAGTATCAGGATCGGTGTAGTCGCATTGAATGCATCCATCGGCACCCCGACCGCGCCCATTACGCCCAGGCCCCAGATAACGGCAAGCAACGCAGTAAGCAGCGGCAGTATCAGACCCTGCACAGTGCGGAAGGCTTCCAGGTGGATCAGACCGATAATCAGCAGTGCGATGGGGAACAAGATAGCCATGCGTTGAGCAAAGCGTTCCACGGCGGCGAAAAACACCGGCGATCCACTGGCGGTAATCTTCAATTCGGCAGAGCTCTGTTGATCAATGGCCTTTTGAACACCGTCCATGATTTTCCGGAAGCCACCCTGATCGGCCTGGATGGCAAACGACAGCGAGACGAGGCTGCCATCTTCGGATACCAGCGTGCCTTGATAAACCGGATTAGTCGCGATGCGTTCTTGCAGGCGCGCAATAGCCCGAGCGTCAGGCGGGCTGTCGAGGAGTGGATCGACACGCATCTCTTCGGCGGTGCCTGAAATCGACTTGGCCTTGTTCGCCGTCACGCTCATCAAGGTGTGCCCCTTGATGCCGGGCAGCTCGCTGATGGCTTGAGAAAGCTGCCCGAGCGTTGTCAGGATTCGAGGTGTCAGCGCGGTACCACCGTCAGCTGCACTAACGCCGATGACGACCACATGCTTGGAACCAAACAGCGATTCAGCCAGGTTGGTACCGATCACACTCGGGTGTGCTTGCGGCAGCATCGTGTTGGGGTTGATGACGATTTGCAGGTTCCGGACCTGGGTGGCAAAAAACAAGGTCGCCAAACTGATGACAATAAGAACCCACAACCTGTATCTGACGATCCAGGCAACCGTATTTCTTATCATGATTAATTCATCCTTCAGATGAAGTGTCGTTATTTTTCCAGATGGGCCTGGACATACTTGACGATGAGAGACGCATCATTATTGGCCCCAAGAACCAGCTCCGAAGCGCGACAGGTCAGCCACTTCCTGCCCATCAAAAAGAAACCAGGCTGCGCGGTTTTGCCCTCAAGTCCGACCGGTAGGGCAGGATCCTTGAGCCTTGGCAGTTCAAGCCAATCAGTGTTTTCCCGATAGCCGTTGCACCAGATCACCGCTTGAACCGGCACGTGGTGCCCGTCTTCAAATATCAGGCCAGCCTGGCGCGCATCGATGGCACGACCTTTTATATCCACGCCCAAGTGGGCAAGCACCGGGTTGCTGGCACTGGCCACCGGAATGGGGTCACGTTTCTTGATGATGGCGGCAATCCATGAATCGTGGCGTGCCGATAATATTCCGAGCTTGTCCAGCCACCAGAAAACATCCTTGCCCAATACTCTGTTGGCGACGAGTTTGCGTCGGCGCCCGCAACTCAGGGTCACACGGTGTCGCGCAGCAAGGGTCAAGGCGATTTGACGTCCACTGGCGCCGTCACCGACAACCGCAATTCGGGAGTTGGGCGGCATGAAATCGGAATCACGAAACTGGCCTGCGGTCAGTTGCACGACGTCCGGGCTCAGGCTCCGGGAGAACGCTGGAATAATCGGTGCCTGGTTCGAACCGGTGGCGTCAATCACTGTTCGGCACTGGAGGGTTTCGCCATTGTCGAGCAAGGCCTCGAAACCCGTTGGCGAGCGGGACAAACTCATCACGCGGGTCCCGAACGAAACCCGCACATATTTTGTTCGGGCGAATAGCTCCAGATAATCGGCAAACTCGCTGCCGGAAGGATAGCCGTCTGGGTCACCAGGCATCAGCAGGTCCGACAGCGTACAAAATTGGCGCGAGGTAAATAACCGCAGACTGGCGGGCCGCTGACGCCAGACATCTCCTGCACGGGTTCCCGAATCGACCACCAGGTAGTCGATTCGGGCCAGCGCCAGTAGATGTCCACACAGAAGACCGGATTGGCCCCCTCCGATGACAAGGCACTCAAGCATTCAAACCCCCAGTGCCGCTTTCAGGTCCAGAGGCGTGTCGGACAGTTGCGACCAGACGAAGCTGGCCAGTGCTCCGACGGTGACAAAGTCATAGGCAGCGGTTGGGTCGATTGCAATGCCCAACTGATTCTCCAATGCTGCGACCAGTTCGACCCGGGCGACCGAGTCCAGGCCAATGTAATCAAATGACAAATTGTCGTGGATCTCCTCGACGAATTCGGGCTGATGGACCTTCAGGTATTCCCGCAGTTTAAGTTTGATGAGCGCGCCAACGGCAGCCGCACCTTCTTCCGCAGGCCAGGAGGCATCGGGCAACGAGGAAATGAGTGTCTGGTCGATGTTCATGGCGCAATAGTCTCAAGGCAGGACAAGGTGGGCAGGCGGGTCGAGTGGATCAGTTGCCGGTGCTGGTCGATGCTGCGGTCTATATACCGGATCGCGCACAAGTGACGTTGAACCTTGCCGCTGGATGTACGTGGAATAGCACCTTGGTACAGGTAGACGACATCCCCGAGCCGAACGTCGTGGACCATCAGAACGGCAGCCCTTAACGCTCGGGTAAACGATGTAAAGTCGAGGCCAGCGATGCTTTTATCGCGTCGGGGAAACTCGACATAGGCAATAACCTGCTGCGACTCCCCTGACCCGACGGCAAACACTGCAGTGTGCGCATCGCGCAGGTTTGGCATCGCGCTGCGTAACGTTGCCTCGATGTCATGAGGATAAAAATTACGACCTCGCAGGATGATCAGTTCCTTGATTCTGCCAGCGATGTACAGGTTGGCATCGTGGACAAAACCCAGATCTCCGGTGCGCATGTAAGGGCCTTGACCGCATGCGGTCGTCGCGCCGAAAACGGTGGTGCTGGCCTGTTCATTCGCCCAGTAGCCCAACGCGACACTGGGCCCCGAGAACCAGACTTCTCCCGTCAGGCCTTCGTCGAGAATCGTGTGGCTATCGGGAGCAACGATGACGATCTGATGGTGTCGCACCACAGGCCCGCAACTCACCAGCGATTGCAGCTCCGCCCCCGTCTCCTGCTGAGTGTGGGCCTTGCCGTTTTCCAAAGCCTTGCGCGCGACGTTCAAGACTCTCTGGCCGTCGAGAGGTAAACCACCGGAGACAATCAGGGTAGCTTCCGCCAGCCCATAACAAGGTGTGACGGCGCCTTCCCGCAAGCCATAGCGCGCGAATTTACGCTCGAAACGCTCCAGCACCGTGGCGCTCACCGGTTCTGCGCCGCAGAAGAGTATCTGCAGTGCCGAAAGGTCCAGTTGGGCGGCAGTGTCCTCATCGACATCGGCCTGCAGACACAACTCCAGGGCAAAGTTGGGCGCTGCCGTGGCGATCGCTTTGTATTGGCTGAGCAGGACCAGCCAACGAAGAGGTCGTTGCAGAAAATGCAGCGGGGACATGAAGACGTAGTGACCGCCCATTGCGATGGGTTGCAGGACTGCACCGATCAACCCCATATCATGGAACTGAGGCAACCAGCCGCCACCAATAAACCCCTCGTGCAGGCGAGAGACCGACTGAATAGCCCGCTCGTTGGCGATCAATTGGCCGTGGCTGATCATCACGCCTTTCGGAACGCCGGTGGACCCCGAGGTGTACTGGATGAATGCCAGCCGTTCAGGCCCTGGAAGCGCAGCGTGCAGGCAGGTTTGCGTTGAAGCAGGCGGCTCGCAGTAGAACGTGAGCGAGTCACTGTTACCCAGCCCCTGAGCGATAGAGACCTTCAACTCCGTCACCGTCAGGACTGCTACAGCACCGGAGTCTGCAACGATCTGCCCAAGCCGCGTGTAGTGGTGGCTGTTACGGGCAATGTTGGCCGGAATCGCTACTGCCCCTGCGTAGGCGCAGGCAAAAAAACCGACGATGAAGTCCAGCCCGGTCGGGAACAGTAGCAGGACATTTTTGCCTGACAGCCCGGCGTCATGCAGAACGGCAGCGTAACGCCTTGCCCGCTCCAACAACTCACCATAATTTAATACCTGCCGATCAACATCCCGGTGACCCACGAAGGTGTAGGCCGGCTCTTCGGGCCGGGTAGTGCCGTAATGGTTGAGGCAATCCAGGATGGTGCTGGCGGTGTCCAGCACAATTGGGGTGTTCATGCTTGGGCCTCCCCGCTGATGCGCCGCAGCGTATTGACGCACGCCTCAACGGCACTGACGAAGCGCTCCAGACTGTCCTGCGTGGTGAGCGGGCCGAGGCTGACGCGCATAGTCGATTCTATAGCTGCTTCGCTAAGGCCCATTGCTAGCAGCACGTGGGAAAGAGACTTTGAGCCGTTATTGGAGCAGGCCGAGCCGAGCGATACTTGAATACCGTGAAGTTGATCCAGAAGAGCAGCCAGCGACTCTGCACGTATGCCTTCGATGCGCACGCTGAGGGTGTTGGGCGCTTGTGTGGTTTTGTCCGCTGAGCCGTGGATCGTCACACCGTCGATTCGCTGCTGTAATTGCTGAATCAGACTGGTGCGGTAAGCCGACATTCGCGCAATTGTTTCCGGCATGGAGGTAGCCGCAACGTCTGCCGCGACGCCCATTGCGGTGACTAACGCCGAGGCCTCGGTTCCCCCGCGCAGGCCGCCCTCTTGGCCACCGCCATGCAGCAGAGGCTCCAGGACCACGCCGCTGCGCACATACAAGCCGCCGACGCCTTTTGGGCCACAGAATTTATGGCCTGCAAAAGACAGCGTATCGATACCCAGTGCTTTCACATCCACGGGTATCTTGCCCACTGCCTGTACACCATCGACATGGAAGTGAATCGCACGCCCGTGAAGCACTTGCGCAATGTCGGATACCGGCTGCAAGGTACCGACCTCATTGTTCATCAGCATGATCGAGACCACCCGCGTGGTGTCCCGCAAAGCCGTGCGTACCCGCTCGGCGCTGACAATACCTTCCTTGTCCGGTGTCAGCAGCGTTATCTCAAAGCCGAAGACCCGCTTAAGGTGCTCGGCGATTTCCAAGACCGACGAATGTTCGATCGCCGAGATGATGATGTGGGTGGGCTGTGCAACACGGCCTATTGCGCCGCATGCCAGCAAGGCACCCTTGATCGCCCAGTTATTCGCTTCGGTGCCACCCGAGGTGAAGACCAGTTCGGCAGATGCACAATTCATCAAACGGGCTACTTGTTGCCGTGCCGTGGCCAGGGCATTGCGGTTCTGCTTGGCCAGCTTGTACAAACTTGAAGGATTACCGAAATGGTTCAACGCTTCACTTAATGCTCGTGAGGCTTCTTGGCACATCGGCGTCGTTGCGTTGTAATCGAAATAACCGAAAGTTGGCATACTGTTATTCCTCAGGCGGCTTTGTATTGCCGTAACCGGGTAAAGAGGGAGTGGAGCATTTCCAGGCAGTGGTGCTGTGAAGGCTCTATCTCCCCCAACATATGCTCTATATCGGCGCGGGTAAGTTCGTCGATTTCGCTTAGCGTTTTTCCGTCGACCTGTGTGCAAAATATATTGCCGGTTGCCAGTGAAGTTGCGCACCCCCATGCTTGAAAGCGAACACCTTTAATCAAGTCGTTTTCAACCTCAAACTGCACACGAATACGATCCCCGCACACAGGGTTTCCCAACTCTATAACGGCGCCATGGGCGTCCAGCTCAGCAGCATAAGTGGCATCGGAAAAATGCCTGACGATAATATCGTTAAACATACAAGTTCCTTTTGTCAGGTCAATTGTATTAATTGGCGACCGGGCACACTGCCGCTGTCGGCGAGGGTTGTTCGTCCATGGTTTTTTCCAGATTCACTGCACAGCAACCAAACTCCAGTGAAGTAGGCGCGCGCATGATGTACTCCATGCGTTGGCCGCTGCGACCGGAAGGACTTTCACCTGGCAACAGAACTACGATGTCTTCGGTTAAAATCATGCCAGGCGTCGCCAGCGCCAGCGGATCCAGAATACCCAATACGCCTTTTTCCCCTGGGGCAACTTCTCGGCTCAAGTCGTTCACATCGCGTACGGTGAAGTGCACATAAGGCGATACATGCTTAATTTGATGTTCGTCATCGATAGCCATGACGTTGGACTCGACCAGTGCATAGATATCGCGCACAGAGCCCGGATCAATACCGAGATACTCCTGGCACATCAAATTGAATTCGCGTCGTGAAATCATCTGGCCCGTGAAGCGCTTCCAACCGCCCAGGGTGATGACCCGACTATCGCGATCCAGGCTAAGACGCTGACCCGTCTGCTTGAGAAATTGCAGAAGACGGTAAATGAGAAACGGGGGGCCGATAATGTGACGGGTAAACTGGTTTTCCCAGCCCTTCAATTGTTCGATGGCCTGTTCGGGAACGAAGCGTTCCTGCTTAACCATGAAGGTGTGGGTATCCAACAGCCCAGCGAGCATGTTCAGCGCCTTGATCATGCCCATTTCCGGAATTTCCTCGGTGGACGGGCAGATATAAAGTCCAGCGCCCTTGGAAATGCCCAGGAACTCGCGGTACATCGCATAAATTGCCACGACTGCGACATCAACAGTGTCATGGCAACGTCGGGAAATACTGGGAATACCGCTGGTGCCGGTGCTGCGCATTTCGTGTTCGATTTGCGAGAGCGGTTTCGACAGCAATTCATGACTGCTGGCGGATTTAAACTTGGCGATGGGCACCAGCGGAATCCGTATCAAATCTTCGAAGCGGTTGATGCTGTATTCGTCAATGCCCTTGCTTTCACACGCTTTGCGATAAAAATCATTGTTTCGATAATGAAACCTGAACGCCTCGATAATCAACGATGCTTTGATCGAGTCAAGTGTTTGTTGAGGCAACCGATAAAGCTCCGAGACCGAAGCAGCAGCGGCTTTCAATGGGTCAACGCCCAAGGATTTAAGTTGCGATGAAAAGTCATGCTTATTCATGAAGCGTCCTTATTTCAATTAATTGTTTTTGTTATTTCTTTAAAAGCACGCGCAGGCAAGCAATGAGCCAAAAACTATTGGCACTGATTTTTTATTTTTTCTAATGAGCACCCGGCCGAAAGCGCCACAACCAACTGATCTAAAAATCAGTTAGGCTTACCAAGAGGGGTACTATTTATTCGCAGAGAAGACAGGCCTTTATTACGAGGCCAAATAACATCAGGGGTCTTTCATTTCATCAACGTCCTTGTTGTAGTGGATAGACAGCATCCGTTATTAGAATGGCTCGCTTTTGTTCCATGCCACACAACATAGCAAAGACAACTGACACGGGATGTGAGACTAAGAAGTCTCTCAGGTCCGGCATTTATCCCTTATCTTAATCTCGCTGAATAGTTGTCGTGAGCAAACATAAACCCTGTAGCCACCACAGAGTCAAGCAGCGAAAGCAAAAAACAATGCCAATAATGGCAATATGCCAAACAGGCTTGTTACCAGTTGTTACTAACAATCGTAATGTGTCTTGAGTGAGCTCATCAACGCTCCGGAGGCAAGACCATTGGCGTGCATGTAACTGCGAGCTGGATCCTGTTGTCCTCATGCCAGCCACGCAGCTCGCTCGGCTTGCCAGGTCAAATCCCAGGCAAAAAAAACCTGCATCTCTGCAGGCTTTTTCACTATCTGGCTCCACGACCTGGACTCGAACCAGGGACCCAATGATTAACAGTCATTGGCTACTGAGAAATCACAACGGTGCCACGAAAAACGAGGTGGAGACGGACATCGAATCTATAGCTCAACAAGAATAAAAACTGCCACGCGTCAAAAACAGTCGCGTATCCGTGCGATGTCAAAGCAGCAAAATTTCTTGGCCCGTAGGAAAAGTGGACAGCGCCAGACGATGGAGCCTGGCGCAATTCGCGATCAAACGGCTTCAGCCCACCCAAGCCGGGCGCGTGCATCTGTAAGGTCCGACTGCATGTCGTGGTTCCATAACCAGTCGAATCGACTGGCCAGGGTGGTGGACAGGAGGGCTTCTCGATCCTCGACCTGAAGGTCCCGAAACTCATAGAGCTCGCCGGCCTCCCAAGAGGTTCGCTGCACGCGGCAGGCGCGTGGTCGCCGAATCGCGTCATACGCCTGGAGTACGTCTTGGGCGTTACTCTCCAACACTCGTGGGTCTCCCAGCAGGCGGGCGAGCAGCCAGGCATCTTCCAGCCCTTGCCCTGCCCCGGCACCTTGGTGTGGGAGCATGGCGTGAGCAGCGTCACCGATCAGTCCGACCCGGCCATGGGTATAACCTGCAAGCTCGTCGAGTTCATGAAGGGCCCACAGGGTCGGCTCGGGAATGCATTCGAGCAGAACGCGCACGGCATCGCCCCATTCGGCGAACGCCTCCAGCATCTGGGCCTGGCTGGTGCTTTTCACCCAGGGTGTGCCTGGTGGCCATACCGGGTTCGGGTCGCTGCGGTCAGAAACAAACGCCACCACGTTGATCAGCCGGCCTTGCTTGACGGGGAATGTGAGGATGTGGGCGTCGAGGCCCAGGTACATTTGCGGGACGTTGATCAGGTGCTCGTCGACACCAGCCACGCGATAGGCGGCGCGTAGTTGTTCGCTGTCGATCATGCCGCGGTAGGCGCAGGTGCCGCTGAATCGCGGTGCGACCAAAGGCTGGCCCAGGCCTTGAAGTACATAGTCGCGAAGGTTGGACTTGATACCGTCTGCGGCGATCAGCAGGTCGCACTCATAGTCCGTGCCGTCGGTGAACTGGACGCTGACCCTGTCGCCCGTCTCTTGTGCGCTGACCGCACGCTTATCGAAGCGCGCGATGCCGTCCGGCAGTTGTTTGGCCAAGGTATCAAGGAAATCTGCACGGTGCACGGAGGACTGGCCCACGCCGTGGGCGACGCTGGCACCGAGATAGCCGGCGTCTGCGCCGCGACGCCATTCAAACCAGATGTCTTGCCACGGTTGCGGGGTTCGGTCAGCGATCCGTTCGTAGGGTTTGCCAATGCCCAGTCCTTCGATGGCGCGAACAGCGTTCGCACCAAACGACACGCCGGCACCCACCTCACCAAAGGCGGGAGCTGCTTCGAATAATGTCACTTCCAGATGCTTGTGACGGCACAGATCGAGTGCCAGGGCCACGCCAGCGATGCCGCCGCCGACAATGCCCACCTGCAAGACAGATTGAGGGCTAGTCATGGGTAAACCTTATGTTTGTTTTTGGAATAGTCCGATCATGACTATTCACAAACCATTGATAAATGCCCTCACAGCCATACAAACTATCATCATCCTGAATACGCATAACCCTTCTGAAGTCCACAGAGCGACAAGCCGAGATGAACCTGCGCGAGCTGGACCTGAACCTTTTGGTGATCTTCAACCAGATACTGCTGGACCGAAGTGTGTCAGCAGCAGCCGAGAGCCTTGGGCTGACTCAGCCCGCTGTCAGTAACGCGCTGAAGCGTTTGCGGACCACGTTCAACGATGAACTGTTTGTACGGACGCCCAAGGGCATGCAGCCCACGCCCTATGCCGCGCAACTGGCGGAACCCGTCTCCCAGGCAATCGGCCTGTTGCACGGCGCGATCAACCGCCACGATGAATTCGACCCGGCCACCAGCCAGAAAAGGTTCGTGGTGGCGATGACTGACATCGGCGAAATTTACTTTGTGCCGCGCTTGATCGAGGCGCTGCTGAAGCAAGCTCCGGGCGTTTCGGTGAGTACCCTGCGCAGCAATGCCGAGCTCTCCGAAAGCCTGGCCAATGGTGAGGTGGATCTGGCGGTCGGGCTCCTGCCGGACCTGCAGGCAGGCTTCTACCAGCGCCGCCTGTTTCATCACCGCTATGTGTGCCTGTGCCGAAAAGACCACCCGCTGACTGAACTGCCAATGACCCGGGAACGATTCTGTGAGTTCGGACATGTGAGGATTGTGGCCGCCAGCACCGGCCACGGCGAAATCGACACGCATATGCAGCGCGCCGGGCTGCAGCGTGAGATTCGGTTGGAGGTGCCGCACTTTGTTGCGGTGGGTCATATCCTGCAGAACACTGACCTGATCGCCACCGTCCCCGAGCGTTTCGCCAACAGTTGCGCCAGCCCTTTTGGACTGACGAGCCTGCCGTTGCCCCTGCCCTTGCCCGAGATTGCGATCAACTTGTTCTGGCACGGCAAATACAATCGGGACCCGGCCAATAAATGGTTCCGACAACTGATGTTTGAGCTGTTCAGCGATTAGCCCATCACTGCCAATGCGCGCACAGCTTGACCAGTTCATCCACCACATACCTCACCTTCGGCCGCAGGTGCGACACCTTCGGCCAAACGGCATGCACATCCACCGCTTCCGGTTCATAGGTGTGCAGCACCTCTACCAACCGGCCCGCGTCGATATCGTCCTGGAACAGGCTACGCGGCATCTGGCATAAGCCGGCGCCGGCAACCGCCGCAAGAATCATGACTTCGCCATCACCAATCTGATGGGTAGAGGGTGGCGCGTAGCGCACCGTCTGCCCTGCCTGCATGACTCGCCACGCCAACGGCTGGCCGCGTCGATGCCCAACAATGCAGCGGTGGTGATTAAGGTCTTCGAGGGTGTGTGGCACGCCAAAACGTGTCAGGTAGCCAGGTGCGGCACAGATAGCCCAGCGCTGGCGCATCAACCGCCGCGCGACCAGACCGCTGGTGTCCTGCAATTCGCCGAAACGCACCAACAAGTCGATCCCCTCCTCGAAGGGGTCCACCAGATGATCGGAAAATGTCAGGCTCAATTGCAGCGCCGGGTACTTGTTGGCGATCTCGAAGAGCAGGGGCGCAACGACGCGACGACCGAAGGCCACCGGAATATCGACGCGCAATCGCCCTGAAGGCTCACCACCACCGGGGCCCAGGCCACTTTCGGCGGCGCCGATTTCTTCCAGCGCCGTAGAGCACGCCGCGAAATAGGCTTCGCCATCGGCGGTCAATGAAATCCGTCGGGTGGTGCGATGAAACAGTTGCACCCCCAGGCGCTCCTCCAATCGGGCGATGGCTTTGCCCACGGCAGATTTCGACAGCCCCAACCGCTCGGCAGCCTGGGTGAAGCTGGACGAGCGAGCGGCAACCACAAAGGTGATAACGCCCTGGAAGGAATCAATGGGGACCATGTCGGGCTCGCTGATTGTAGAGTTTTAGTCTACCCAGATTATAGCTGGAGGCCGTTTATCGCCAGCTTGTTCGCCAGTACGATGGATTCCAGTCAAACAACAGTGCACACCACGCACTGCTCCCGATCAATGTCCCAAGAGGAATGCCTTATGCCCGTCGTACGAGTGAGCTGGTTCGAAGGTAAAGAACACGCGCAAAAAGCCGCTGTTGCCGCCGATATCACAGAAAGCATCGTCAAGCACACCGGCACTGACGCCAATTACATCTACGTCATTTTCGAAGACGTCGCAGCGTCCGATTGGGCTGGCGCCGGCAAGCTGTTCGGGGATGCCCCAGACAAGTCTTGACCTCCTCCTACTCAACAGGCGCCGCCTGGCGCCTCTGACGGAAACTCATCATGTACCCCTACATCTCCTGCCTGTTTAACCTCGCAGTAAAACCCGCGGAATTCGCCGAGTTCAAGACGCTGATCGCCTCAATCGTCACGGCCACCCGTGCAGAGCCAGGCACGCTGGTTTACGAATACAGCGCCAACGAAGACACCAGCACCGTTCATATCCTTGAGCGCTACAACGCGGATGCCGTGGTCAGCCACGTCGACACCACGTTTGCACCGTTCGGCCAGCGGTTCCTGGAACTGTGCACCATCACCAGCCTGGTGGTGTACGGCACGCCGGATGCGGAAATCCGCAAGCGCCTGGACCCGTTCGGCGCGGTGTACATGACCCCGTTCGACGGGTTCAGCCGTTGATGTGAACGAAGACACTTGCCCCTTAACGCACAGAGATCGCCATGTCCGGTATTGCCGAAATTATCCAGTCCCGAATTTCCGCCAACAGCTACGACACTGAACGTCAATTGACCGACGATCAGATCGCCGAGCTGGTCAACCTGGCTACACACGCCCCTTCCGCCTTTAACCTGCAAAACTGGAGGTTCGTGGCGGTACGCAGCAGCGAAGCCAAGGCGCGTCTGCTGCCATTGGCATTTGGCCAACAGAAGGTGGTGGACGCGGCCGTGACGTTTATCGTCTGCGGCACCCTCAACCCACACGAAACGTTGCCGGCTGCGCTGAAGCCGTCGGTGGATGCCGGCATCATCGACCAGTCGATCTACGACATGTGGGTGGGTGCGGCCCAGGGTATGTACGGGGAGAACCCGCAGTTACAGCGCGACGAAGCCATCCGCTCCGGCTCCCTGGCCGCGATGACGCTGATGCTGGCCGCCAAAGGCCAAGGGCTGATTTCAACCCCGATGATTGGATTCGACCAACCTGCAGTGGCTAAGGAGTTCGGCCTGTCGGATGCGGAAATCCCCGTCATGATGGTCACCGTTGGCTACCCAGGCGCGACCAACTGGCCACAAAAACCACGCAAAGCCGTCAACGACGTTCTGCAGTTCGTTTAAGTGAATTGCGCCAGTGATAGCCAGGCTATCACTGGCGATCGAGGTGAATTACAGCCGCTATGACCCACCCTTCTTCCTCGTTACGAGCCATCCTGACCGCGGCGTGCCTCGGTTTTCTTGTTGTGCAACTGGACGTCAGTGTTGTGAACGTCGGCCTCGGTGCGCTCAAAGAGGCATTCAATAGTGACCTCACGGGCCTGCAGTGGGTCATCAACAGCTATGCGCTGCCGTTTTCTGCCCTGCTGATCCTGGGCGGTGCATGGGGCGATAAATGGGGGGCAAAATCCGTCTTCGCGATGGGTTTCGCCATCTTCACCCTCGCCTCCGTCGGCTGTGGCCTGGCCAATAGCATGCCCATGCTGATCACGATGCGCATCATCCAGGGCATCGGTGCCGCCTTGCTGATCCCCACCTCACTGACGCTGATTCGCGTGTCGTTTGACGATCCGGACAAACGCCGCTCCGCGGTCGCACTGTGGGGCGCTTGCGGTGGCATCGCATTGGCGGCCGGCCCGGTGATCGGCGGGCTGATGATCGAATACTTTGGCTGGCGAAGTGTGTTTCTGCTCAACATTCCGATCGGCCTGCTGGCGATCCTGCTGATTCTGAAATATGCGCCCGCCTCCCCTCGCGTAGACAAGCACATCGACATTCCCGGGCAAATCAGCATCGCCATTTGCCTGGCAGCGCTGACCTACGGTTTAACCGAATCCAGCGCACAAGGCTGGGTCGGTACAACACTCGGCGCAATGGTGTTGGCGCTGATCTGCGCGGTGGCCTTTATCTGGGTTGAGAGGCGGGTCGAGCACCCCATGCTGCCGGCACGCCTGGCCACGAACAAAGTGCTGGGCAGCATGGCGCTGGCCGGCGCGGCGATCAACCTGACCTTTTACGGCACGGTGTTCGTCTTCAGCATTTACTTCCAGACGTTCCTGCATTACGACGCGTTCAAAACCGGTTTGTCGTTTATTCCGCTGACGGCGGTCCTGACGCTTTCAACCCTGCTTTCATCGCGCTTCGCCAAACGGTTCAGCGCCACCCGCATCATCACCACGGGTTTCACGGTGCAAATCATCGGGTTCGTCACGCTGTCGCAAACCACGTCACACGCCTCTTTGTGGCTGCTCAATGGCGCGCTCATGCTGGTCGGTATTGGCAGCGCCATGTCGGTGCCGTCGATTACCAACGCCATGCTCTCATCGGTCACCCAGCATGATGCGGGTATCGCGTCGGGGTTGATGGCCTCCGCCAGGCAACTGGGTGGCGTGATAGGCGTCGCCGTCTCGGGGGCGATGATCGCCGGTGCTGACGCGGCCGCATTCTCCCGGGGAATGTCGAACGCAATGTTGCTCTCTGCGCTGGCTCTGCTCGTATGTATTGGCGTGAACTTGTTCGTGTCGCGCCGTCCCTGATCGGAAGGTACCTACTGCTCCCACTGGGGATGGCTGAATCGCTCAGCCAGAAAATTGATCAGCACCCGAACCTTGCTCGCCAGGTGTTTACGCGTGAGATAGACCACGTAGATACCCAGTTCGATGGAGCGGTATTCCGGAAGGATTTCTACCAGGGCCCCGCTACGCAAATCCTCGGCGACCATAAAGCTGGGTTGCAAGGCGATCCCTGCGCCTGAGAGCGCAATACTGCGGCAGGTATCACCGTTGTTGCAGCGTGCGGTGGAGCGCGTGCGTACAGTCTCGCTGCCATTGGGCCCTTCGAACTGCCACTCGTTGCCCATGGCAAAGTGGGTGTAGGCAATCACCCCATGATCGGCCAGGTCGGCCAAGATGCGAATCTGCGGGTGACTGGCCAGGTAGCCAGGAGACGCGAACAGGCACATCCGAGTCCCCGCCAGACGCCGCCCTACCAGAGACGAATTTTCCATCCGCGCAATGCGCACCGCCGCATCGAAGCCCTCCTCCACCAGGTCCACCAATCGGTCGTTCAAGCTGATATCCAGCTCGACATTGGGGTAGGCCTTCATGAACTCGCCCCACAGCGGCGCCAGGTGCTGCACGCCAAAGCTGACGGGCGCATTCACCCTCAACACACCGCTGGGTTCCGGCAAAGCCTGATCGACGCTACAGGCCGCGCTTGAGCAAAGTGACGAACGTGGCCCATGCAGGCGGAGTGCAGATCAAGATCACCCCGCACTAGGTTTTGCCAGGTCAAATCCCAGGCAAAAAAAAGCCTGCATCTCTGCAGGCTTTTTTACTATCTGGCTCCACGACCTGGACTCGAACCAGGGACCCAATGATTAACAGTCATTTGCTCTACCAACTGAGCTATCGCGGAATTCGCCGTATGTTACTGATTGAAAAGGAGAAGTCAAGCGCTCAATGAGTTTTTTGCTTCACCAATGTGCGCCGTGCTGAAAAGTCATCACTCCACTCCCTGTCACGACTCTGTCATGCGTCAACGCCAACATCCGCAGATACCCCGCCCCTACCCTCTTCTTGAAGGACGACACATGCACACTCGCTCAGGCCCGCCAGCGGTAAAAACCCTGCTTGCCCGTTTTATCGTTATCGGATGCAGCCTGATGGTGAGCGCGTGTGACAGTGTGACCGGGAGTGCGCCTGCCGCCTCCACTTCCTTCAAGACCCTGGACGGTGCACCGCCCCTGGTGATCGGGCATCGCGGCCTGCCGGGGCTGTACCCGGAGGAAACCCGGGCGTCGTATGAGCATGCGGCCGACGCGGGTGCAGATTCCCTCGAGCTGGACCTGCATATGACCAAGGACTGTGTATTGGTAGCTCGGCACAATCCCTGGTTGAGCGACAACACCAACATCAGCGACGTCGCGAAGACCAACCCAGAGGTTGCTCGCCGCAAGCGCACGGTTCCAGGTGTGTTGGTCAATGTCCGGTATCCCGCCACCGCAGAAAATGGCCCGGCCCAGTACCTGAGTGATTTGACCAACCCCAACGATCCAAAATCCGTGTTGAAATCCTTGATCGTGGACGGCGAAGACCATACCAACGACTGGTCAATCAGCGATTTCACCCTGGCCGAACTCAAGCAATGGATCGGCGGCACGACGTACGACGCCCGCGACGAGCGTCCAACCGAACTCAACGGCAAGCTGCCGATCTTGAGTTTCCAGGAAGTGATCGACATCGCAAAAGCCAAAAGCACAGCCACAGGCCGTGTGATTACCACCTACCCGGAAAGCAAAAACCCAATCTGGAACAACGCCCAGGCCATCGCCAATGGTTGCGGCGCCCCGGGCAGTCATCCGTTCGAAGCGGCGTTCCTCAAGACCCTTAAAGACAACAACCTCAATCGCAAAGACGCGCCGGTGTTTGTGCAAAGCTTTGACCCGAACAGCCTGAAGTACCTGCGCTCTATCGGCCTGCAATCCAGGGCAGTGCAGTTGGTGGATGGGAACGGTGTGAACTTCAAGACCGGCGAAACCATTTTCATCACAGACAAACCCAACACCTTCGTCAGCGGCCGCCCCTACAGCTGGACCGTCGCCGGCGACCCACGCGCCTTTGGTGCGATGCTGACTCCGGCCGGGTTGGCCGAGGTCAAGACCTACGCCGACGGCATCGGGCCTTGGAAGCCGCAGGCGATGTCGCTGACCGCCACTTCAGCGCAAAACCCTGGTTTGCCCGAAGTCGACACCTTCAAGCCGACCAACCTGATCAGCGATGCGCACAAGGCTGGTTTGTTCGTCCATATCTTCACCTTCCGCAACGAAGCGAAGTACCTGGCCGGTGCCTACAAGGGCAATCCGGCGGCCGAATACATGGCCTTCTTCCGGGCGGGTGTTGATGGTGTATTTACGGACTTCACGCCGACTGCCGTAGCTGCCCGAAACACCTACCTTAAAGAAGTCGCGCGCTAAACAGTCATCAAGGCGGATGGCGGCCTTCACGGCCGCCATTGTTCAGTCCAACTGCTCGATCACCCCGACCGCCTTGAGCTGCCCCAGTTGCTCCGCCGACAACCCCAGGCGCTCGCCCAGTACCTCATCGGTATGCTGCCCCAACATCGGCGCCGGCCTCACATACTCCACCGGCGTGCCCGACATCTTGATCGGGCTGCCGACCATGGCGAACTCCGGATTCTTGGGATGCGGGATCTTCACCATCAACCCTCGGGCAATCACCTGCGGTTCTTCCAGCGATTGCGCGATGTTGTTGATCGCCCCTACCGGCACCTTCGATGCGTGAATACTCGCCACCCACTCGTCCGCCGTACGCTCCAGAAAGTGCGCCGACAACAGCTCGACAATCTCCGCCCGATGCGCGACCCGATCGGCATTGCGCCGAAAGCGCGGGTCGTCCGGCAGGTGCGGCAAGCCAATGCTGTGGCACAGCGCAATAAACTGGCTGTCGTTGCCGCAGGCAATAATGAAGTCGCGGTCTGCCGCACGGAATACCTGGTACGGCACGATGTTGGCGTGGGCGTTGCCGTACCGCTCAGGCACCTTGCCCGAGGCCAGGTAGTTCATGCTCTGGTTGGCCAGGGTTGCGACCTGTACATCCAGCAGCGCCATGTCGATGTGTTGGCCAACGCCGGTGCGTTCGCGGCTGAGCAGTGCGGCCTGGATGGCGACGGTGGAGTACAGGCCGGTCATCAGGTCGGAGAACGCTACGCCGACTTTTTGCGGGCCGCCGCCGGGCAAGTCGTCGCGCTCGCCGGTGATGCTCATCAGGCCGCCGATACCCTGGATGATGAAGTCGTAGCCGGGCTCTTCGGCACGCGGTCCGGTCTGGCCGAAACCGGTGATGGAACAGTACACCAGCCGTGGATTGATCTCGGCCAGGGTCGCGTAATCCAGGCCATAGCGCGCCAGGGAACCGGCCTTGTAGTTTTCGATCACTACGTCGGAGCTGGCCGCCAGGGCTCGCACCAGTTCCTGGCCTTCGCAGGTGGCGAGGTCGATGGCCACGGATAATTTGCCGCGGTTGGTGGACTGGTAATAAGACGCCTGCCCGGACGACTCGCCGGTGTCGGTCTTCATCCACGGCGGCCCCCAACCACGGGTGTCGTCACCGCTTTGTGGCCGTTCGACCTTGATCACTTCCGCGCCGAGGTCAGCCAACACCTGGCCACACCAGGGTCCGGCCAATACCCGGCTTAAATCCAGCACCCGCAAACCTGTCAATGCACCCATTATTCTTGTCCTGTGATGAATCGAAATCAGCCGACTGCCGGCTCTTCATGACGCAGGGAAATCCCCAGCACTGCACGCCGCCGCAGCCAGGGGCTGGGGCGATAACGTGGGTCGTGGGTGAGTTCGCTCATGCGCTGCAAAATCGTGAGGATGCGCCGCGGCCCAAGGGCATCACCCCAGGCCAGCGGACCCTGTGGGTAACCCAGGCCGAGTTGTACCGCCTGGTCGATGTCGTCGACGCTGGCGATGCGTTGCTGGGCGATGTCGCAGGCCAGGTTGACCACCATCGCCAAGGTGCGTTGGACGACGAAGCCAACGCTGTCGCTGATCACCGTCACGCCCACCCCGTCACTCGCTAGCAGCGCGTGGGCGGCGTCGCGGGTGGCGGTGGAGGTCAGCGGGTTTTGCATCAGGGTGCGATGGCGTGACAGGTCGGTCAGCAGGTCGATGCACAGGGTGCGCGCCGGGTCGGTGTGGAAGCGCTCGCTGGCCGATGTGGCATCGAGGCCGTAAGGCGCCAGCAGGCATAACGCTTCAGGCGAAGGCTGTGCCGTGCTTTCAAGGTGCGCGCCCAACTCGATCACCAAGGCGCTGAGGCGCTCGTAGTCGTCGGCGTTTTCGGTGGTGATCCACACCGGCGGCAACTGCTTCACTGAAGGCACCGGCTGCGGCTGCGGGCCGTCGACTACCTGGCCATTGTCATAACGGTAGAAGCCCTGTCCGCTCTTGCGCCCCAGGCGTCCGCCCGCCAGCATCTGGCGCGTCAGGGGCGACGGTTTGTAGCGTGGGTCCTGATAGAACTGGTTGTAGATCGACTCCATCACCGGGTGGGAAACGTCGAGGCCCGTGAGGTCCAGCAGTTCCAACGGGCCCATGCGAAAGCCTGCGCCTTCACGCAGGATACGGTCGATATCGCCGCGCTCGGCAATGCCTTCATCGAGCATTTTCAACGCTTCGGTGCCGTAGGCACGGCCGGCGTGGTTGACGATAAAGCCGGGGGTGTCCTTGGCGCGCACGCCGCGATGGCCGGTGCGGGCCACGAAGGCCAGCAGGTCATCGCCGACCTTCGGCGCCGTGGCCAGGCCGTCGATCACTTCGACGACGCGCATCAACGGCACCGGGTTGAAGAAGTGCAGCCCCGCTACCCGCTCAGGATGTTGGCAACCGGTGGCGATGGCCGTGACCGACAGCGACGAGGTGTTGGTGGCGAGGATGCAGCCCGCGCTGACCACGCCTTCCAGTTGCTGCAACAGGCTGCGCTTGGCGTCGAGGTTTTCGACGATGGCTTCCACCACTAGGTCGCAATCGTGCAATGCCTCAACCGTGGCGGCGACGTGCAGGTTTTCCAGCGCTGCGTCCATCGCCGCCTGGCTGATCTTGCCCTTGGCTACCAACTTCGAAAGCGTGGCACCGAGGTTGTCCCGAGCGGTTTGCGCCGCGCCATCGCGGGCATCGAACAAGCGCACCAACACGCCCGCCTGGGCGGCAATCTGTGCGATGCCGGCGCCCATCACGCCGGTGCCTACCAGGCCCATGATCTTGATTGAATCCGTCATCGTCATTCCCCCAGGTAGTTCGCGGTGCGTTTTTCGAAGAACGCTGCGGCGCCCTCCTTCTGGTCTGCCGAATCGAACAGCAGTTGAAAGGCCTTGCGCTCCAGCACCAGCGCGCTTTCCAGCGGCAGGTCGGCGCCGGCGAGCATCACTTCCTTGATCTGCTCCACCGCCAGTGGCGGCAAAGCGGCGATCTGCGCAGCCAGTTCCAGGGCGCGGGGGATAGTCTGGTCATCCGCCACCACTTCGCTGAGCATGCCCATGGCCAGGGCTTCCGGGGCCTTGACCATGCAGCCGGTCAACGCGATACGCATGGCCTGGAACTTACCCACGGCGCGCACCAGGCGCTGAGTGCCACCGGCGCCCGGCATCAGGCCCAGCTTGACCTCGGGCTGGGCAAACCGCGCCGACTCACCGGCGACGATCAGGTCGCAATGCATGGCCAGCTCACAACCGCCGCCCAGGGCAAAACCATTCACCGCGGCGATCACCGGCTTCGGGCAGCGGCTGATGGCTTCCCACAAATACTCGGTGTGCCGGCGGTACATCTCGATCGGAGTGGCGCTGGCGAACTCCTTGATGTCGGCACCGGCCACGAAGAACTGATCGCCGCCGGTGAGCACGATGGCGCGCACATCACGACGCTTGGCCAGGGCACGAAAATGTTCGGCCAGTTCTTCGCGAACCTGGGCGTTCAAGGCGTTTTTCACGTCGGGACGGTGGATGCGTACCACGGCGACGCCATTGTCCTGGACGTCGAGGTGCACTACGGGTTGGTCGAGGCTGGCCACAAGTTCTCCTGCTGCAATGTTCTTGTTAGTTCGGATATCGAGTGTTTCGCTATGCGAAACAAAATTCCGTATTTAGCGATAATCATAAGGACCGACTCGTCGTGATGTAAACGTAAAAACCTGAGTCGCCCGCAAATCGAGCTATAACTCTTTGTTTAGAAGGGTTTTATTAAACAAAAAGACAATCACCCGCGAAGTTGATTAGTTTCGCTGTGCGGAATACAATTTTGTTTTGTTGATTTTATAAAAAAAGGGGGACTAACATGCGCCGTCGAAACCTGGACCCGAATACACCTGAAGCACCTGCCGGCAACCACGCATTCGAGCACTTGCTGATCGATCCGATGAATGCCGACGAGGAAGAAGACAAGGACCGCCAGTTCGTTACCGCCCTGGCACGCGGCCTGGAATTGCTGCGTTGTTTTACCCCTAGCGAAAGCGTGCTGGGTAACCAGGAGCTGGCGCGCAAGACCGGGCTGCCAAAGCCGACGATTACACGGATGACCCATACGCTGACTCGCTTGGGATATCTCAAGCACCTGCCACAGTCGGGTAGGTATCAGCTGGATGTAGGGGTGATGGCGTTCGGTTACGCGATGCTTTCGAACCTGTCGGTGCGGGCCGTGGCCCATCCGCTGATGGAGACGATGGCCAAGTACGCCCAGGCCGCTGTGGCCATGGCGACCCGCGACCGTCTGGACATGGTGTACCTGGACGTGGTCCAGGGCGAAGCCAACATGACCATGCGCCGCCAGGTCGGTACGCGGTTGCCGTTGCACTTGAGTTCCGCAGGCCGCGCCTGCCTGGCAGCGATGCCGGAAAACGAGCGGGAATTTATCCTCGACCATATCCGCCAGCGTCATCTGGAGGACTGGCCGGGCATCAGGAAGGGCCTGGAACGCGCCTTCCGGGATTACACCGATTTCGGCTACTGCATGTCGATCGGTGAGTGGCACCGCGATGTAAACGCCATCGCCGTACCGCTGCTGCATGCACAACATGGGCTGCTGACGTTCAACTGTGGCGGACCGAGTTTTCACCTTTCCCGGGAGAAACTCGAGGACGACATCGGGCCCCGTCTCAAGCACATGGTGAACAACATCGAGGCCGCCGCCCGCTAGACAGATCGGTGCAGGGCCTCGGCAGATTGACGACAACAGGCCCGCCGAACGGGCCGCTGAGGAATGCACATGATCCGAGACGCCGAAACGCTTCATCTGTTGCTGGAAACCCTCCAGCAGTTCGTCAACGAAGCGCTGATCCCACGGGAAAACGAACTGGCCGAGACCGATGACGTCCCGGCGGATATCGTCAGCCAGTTCCGCGAGTTGGGCCTGTTCGGCCTGACCCTGCCCGAAGCCTACGGCGGCCTCGGGCTGACCATGGAAGAAGAGGTCAACGTGGCCTTTGAACTGGGGCGCACCTCTCCGGCATTCCGCTCCTACTTCGGCACCAACAACGGCATCGGTTCCATCGGCATCCTGCTGGATGGGACCGAGGCGCAGAAGCAGCACTACCTGCCGAAACTGGCCAGCGGCGAGCTGCTCAGCTCGTTCTGCCTGACCGAACCGGACTCCGGCTCCGACGCTGCCTCGCTGAAAACCACAGCGGTGCGCGACGGTGACCACTACATCATCAACGGCACCAAGCGCTTTATCACCAACGCTCCCCACGCCGGGATCTACACCGTGATGGCCCGCACCAACCCGGACATCAAAGGCTCGGGCGGCATCAGTGCGTTTATCGTCGAGCGCAACACGCCGGGCCTGTCCCTGGGCAAGCGTGACCACAAGATGGGCCAGAAAGGCGCCCATACCTGCGACGTGATTTTCGACAACGTGCGCGTGCCGGCCGACCAGTTGATCGGCGGCGTCGAAGGCGTGGGGTTCAAGACCGCGATGAAGGTACTCGACAAGGGCCGCCTGCACATTGCTGCGGTGAGCGTCGGGGCCGCCGAGCGCATGCTCAACGATGCCCTGCACTACGCCCTGGAACGCAAGCAGTTCGGCCAGCCGATAGCCGAGTTCCAGCTGATCCAGGCGATGCTCGCCGACAGCAAGGCCGAGATCTACGCCGCCCGCTGCATGGTGGTGGACGCTGCGCGCAAGCGCGACGAAGGCCTGAACATCGGCACCGAAGCGTCCTGCTCGAAGATGTTCGCCACGGAAATGTGTGGCCGGGTGGCGGATCGTTGCGTGCAGATTCATGGCGGTGCCGGGTATGTGAGCGAGTACGCCATCGAGCGGTTCTATCGCGATGTGCGTCTGTTCCGGCTGTATGAAGGCACCACGCAGATCCAGCAATTGGTGATCGCCCGCAACATGATTCGCGAGGCCAAACACTAAACCCTCGGAACAACACAGAACCAATGTGGGAGCGGGCTTGCTCGCGAATGCGGTACATCAGCCACCGGATGCATTAACTGACACACCGCATTCGCGAGCAAGCCCGCTCCCACATTTTGACTGTGTTCCAACCGCATTACCGCAACACCCATACCCAGTGCCCTAACAACTACAACAAGGTATCGCTATGGAAGTCGCCGCTCAGGCGGGTGCGTTGTCGCCCGCGAAAAATAACCTGTGGATCATTGTTTTCATCTTCTGCTTCCTCGGCCTGCTGATCGACGGTGCCGACTTGATGCTGCTGTCCTACAGCCTCAGCAGCCTCAAGGCCGAGTTTGGCCTGACCAGTGTCGAAGCCGGCAGCCTGGGCAGTTTCACCCTGGCCGGGATGGCCATCGGCGGGATTTACGGTGGCTGGGCCTGTGACCGTTTTGGCCGGGTGAAAACCGTGGTCTGGAGCATCGTGCTGTTCTCCGTCGGCACCGCGATCCTGGGCATGACCCACAGCTATTGGCAGTTTGCGAGCACACGCTTCTTCGCCTCCCTCGGGCTGGGCGCGCTGTATGTCGCGTGCAACACGCTGATGGCCGAATACGTGCCGACCCGCTATCGCACCACCGTGCTCGGCACCCTGCAGGCCGGCTGGTCGGTGGGTTACATCGTCGCCACCTTGCTCGCGGGCTGGATCCTGCCGAACCACGGCTGGCGCTGGCTGTTCTACGTGGCGATCATCCCGGTGATCCTCGCCGTGCTGATGCAACGCCTGGTGCCGGAGCCTCAAGCCTGGATCAAGGCCCAGGCCGAACGCGCCCGGGAAAAGGCCGAGGGCATCAAGCGCGTGTCGGCGAAGAAACCCGACGGCATGTTCAAGCTGATCTTCAGCGACCCGAAAGCCAGCCGCATGTTTATCCTCTGGGCGCTGACCGCAGGCTTCCTGCAGTTCGGCTACTACGGCGTCAATAACTGGATGCCGTCGTACCTGGAAGGCGAACTGGGGATGAACTTCAAGTCGATGACCAGCTACATGGTCGGCACCTACGCCGCGATGATTTTCGGCAAGATCCTCGCCGGGCTCGCCGCAGACCGCCTGGGCCGGCGCCTGGTGTTCGCCGTCGGCGCGTTGGGCACGGCGATTTTCCTGCCGGTGATCGTGCTGTTCCAGAGCCCGGACAACATCCTGTGGATGCTGATTGTGTTCGGCTTCCTGTACGGCATTCCCTACGGCGTGAATGCGACCTACATGACCGAAAGCTTCGAAGCAAAATTTCGCGGCTCAGCGGTGGGCGGGGCCTACAACATTGGCCGAATTGGCGCAGCGGTGGCACCGGCCGCCATTGGGTTCCTGGCGTCCCATGGCTCGATCGGCGTAGGATTTTTGGTGATGGGCGGCGCGTACTTTATCTGCGGGGTGATCCCGGCGCTGTTTATCCGCGACAAGCAGTTTGATCCGCAGAAACAATAGGCCCCACGCCGGGGCTTGCGGCAACGCAGCCCCGGCTATAAGACGTGCGGCAGTTATACCCTTCGGCAAACCGGGCTAGACTATACGTCAGTCCTACGGAACTGAAGGAACAGTACGACGCTCTCACCCAGCCTGTAAGACAGTTTTGTGCTTAGAGGCTCATACACTTATGAAAACACCGACCCAGACCAACGCAATTGACTTCGACAGCGCCAAATTGCAACGCCTGGGCTTTGGTCAGCCTTCCCTTCTTACACGCCGCCCCACCACCGTTGTGCAACTTCGCCAGCAACTGGGCATGCAATTGCAAACCAGCCTGGAGCCGGAGCACATCCTCGCGCTGTTCTTCCGCGAGATCCAACGCCTGGTGCCACTGGACGCCCTGCAATACCGTCACGAAGCCAGCGACCTGCGCCTGGAATATGGCCATCGCGGCCATCATTCGGTGAGCTATGCCCTCAGCCACGAAGGCGAGCACCTCGGCGAACTGGTGTTTCGGCGCAATCAACACTTCATGGAAGACGAGTTGGCCAACCTGGAATCACTGCTGGCCACCCTGCTCTACCCGATGCGCAACGCCCTGCTCTACCGCGCGGCGACCCGTAGCGCCCTGCGCGACCCGCTGACCGAAACCGGTAACCGCATCGCCATGGACCAGACCCTGCAACGGGAAATCGACATGGCCCGCCGGCACCTGCAGCCGCTGTCCTTGCTGATGCTGGACATCGACCACTTCAAACACATCAACGACAGCCACGGCCATGCCACAGGCGACAAGGTGCTCAAGGCCGTTGCCGCCTCGATCAAGAGCCAACTGCGCAATGTGGATATGGTGTTTCGGTTTGGCGGGGAAGAGTTTCTGATCCTGCTGTCCAACACCGGCCGGGATGCGGCCTCGATGGTCGGTGAGCGCCTGCGCCATGCGGCACAGGCCCAGGAATACTGGGCGGATGATGAACGTATCGAATTGACGGTGAGCCTGGGTTGCTCGACCTTGCTGGCAGGAGAGTCCGCCGAGAGCGTATTGCGCCGGGCGGACAACGCCTTGTATGTGGCCAAGCGCGAAGGCCGCAATCGCCTGGCAATGGCGGGGTAACCGCTTTACTTCAGAGTAACCCCGCCATCACGCGATTTATGCTTCGCTGGCAACCAGAGTCGGTTGTTTACGAGTGGCAGTCGCCGATTTTTCCAACTGCATGCAGCGTTCCAGGAACAGGTACATGTAGTCGTAGCTCTTGCACACCGCCTGACGCAGCTCTACCTGCAGTGCCTGGGTCGGGTTCATGCCGGCCAGGGTGCAAATGATTTCCAGCGCTTCCCACGGGTGAGCATCATCGTACTGGGCATGCATCTTCAGCCACTTCATGGCGCGCTTGCGGTCTTCCTCAGGGAAAGCCGCAGCATAGACGCCGGTGGAACACACCACGGCGGACCACTCCCCAGTCGCCCCCTCGATGGCGTAGTTGGTGGCGGCAATCGCGACAATCAGCGAATCGGCCGAGCTGGTGTGCCAGCACCAATGGCTGAGTGCATGCAGCTCCGGCGGCACTTCCTGTGCCTGCAACTCTTCCAGGCTGACGCCATGGGCACGCGCCCAATGCACCCAATAATCGGCATGGTTGAGTTCCACGCGAATATTGCGCATCAGCCAACGGCGCGCCATGTCCTCCCCAGGATGGCGGGCAAATTTGGTCTTGGTGAGGTTCTGTGCCATGTACAACGCAAACTGTTCAACCACTGGCCAGCCACCAATCAGGTAGTGGCGCATGGTCTTGGCGCTGAGCTTGTTATCGCGCATGCGCTGGTACAGTTCGTGTTCGACAACGCGGCGCTTGCTCTCGCTACAAGCCTGGATCAGCTGTTGTGCCCAGGCGGGGTAACTCGAGGCTTCCATAAGCGGGCCGGTTCTGTTGAATGTGTCGATCACTGTCGGGCTCCTTTTGATTTGTGATATGTACAGACCAGCAAATGTTTCATCGGAACGTGCCAGGCGCCTTGAATAACAGAGGCTGCGGTCGCACAGGTCGACACTGCAAACTATCAAAGGTAAACAACTGCGGTCGCTCGATCAGGTATCCCTGAGCGTAGTCGACCCCGATCTCAAGCAAGGCTTGTT
Source organism: Pseudomonas sp. LBUM1641 (assembly GCF_059716235.1). Taxonomy (NCBI): domain Bacteria; kingdom Pseudomonadati; phylum Pseudomonadota; class Gammaproteobacteria; order Pseudomonadales; family Pseudomonadaceae; genus Pseudomonas; species Pseudomonas sp. LBUM1641. The sequence continues at coordinate 2,169,085 of NZ_CP166815.1, read as the reverse complement.
CGATCTGGGGTGTCTCGACAAATTCGGCAATTGTGCGCTTACCCATGACATGACCGATGTGGTTGATCACTTCGACCATAGCGCGGTTAATCGGGTCATCCAGCATATCCTTTACGAAACTTCCATCGATCTTCAAGAAGTCTACAGGTAAATGTTTAAGATATGCGAACGAGGACATCCCGGCGCAGAAGTCATCGAGGGAGAAATGGCACCCTAACTCTTTGAGTTCGTTGATAAAACGAATTGCACTACCCAAATTCGCGATAGCGCTGGTTTCTGTAATTTCAAAACAAATCATTTCTGGCGGAATGCCATACGCGCTGAATTTCTCACGCAAGAACCCGAGAAAGTCCTCGTCGCCGATGGTAATGCCTGACAGATTGATCGCACACATGGCCATGGGCCGGGCCGGGCGCTCACGCATGCAGCCCGCGACGATCTTGAACACGTTTTCCACCACCCAGCGGTCCAGGGATGTCATCAAACCGTAACGCTCGGCCGCCGGGATAAAACTGTTCGGCAGGATGATCCGCCCCGCCTCGTCATGCAGGCGCAGCAGGATTTCGATATGCCCATTGCCATGCTCGGTGTGCCCCAGCGGCGCAATTTCCTGGGCGTACAGGCAAAAGCGGTTCTCTTCCAGGGCCATATGCAGGCGCTGCACCCAAGCCATTTCGCCAAAGCGCAGGGACAATTCCGAGTCATCGGCGTGATACACCTGCACCCGGTTGCGGCCTTTTTCCTTGGCCATGTAGCACGCCATGTCCGCAGCCCGCAGGGAGGTTTCCAAGGTGGTCGGGGCTTGGGTGATGTGCACCAGGCCGATACTCACGGTGGTGACAAACGGCCTGCCCTTCCACACAAAATGCAGGCTCTGCACGGTATGGCGCAGGCTTTCGGCGATTTTTTCCGCCACCTGCGCCGGGCAGTTTTCCAGCAGGATGCCGAACTCGTCGCCGCCCAGCCGGGCCAGGGTGTCGCCTTCGCGCAGGTCCGACTGCAGCAGCGCGCAGATATGCCGCAACAGCTCATCCCCGGCGGCATGCCCGCAGGTGTCGTTGACCAGCTTGAACTGGTCCAGGTCAAGGAACATCAAGGCATGGCGCCCGCTTTGCTGGCGCCCGACGTTGTGCAGCACCTGCTCCAGGCGGAACTCAAACTCGCGCCGGTTGGCCAGGCCGGTCAAGGCGTCGTGGGTCGCCTGCCAGGACAGGTTGGCGATGTACTGGCGCTCCTGGGTCATGTCGTGCAGCACCAGCACCGCGCCGACGACTTTTCCAGCACTGCGGATCGGCGCGCCCACCAGGGTGACGGACACGGTGGTGCCGTCCAGACGCTGAATCAGCTTTGAATGCTCGCTGCCCCCGCCGAGCTGGCCGCCCAATATGCGTTCGATCAAGGTAAAGCCGTCGGCCTGGGCATTTTCATCCAGCAGGTTGAACAGCGCCGCCAGCGGCAACCCCTGGGCCTGGGCGCCTTTCCAGTGAGTCAGGGCTTCGGCGGCCGGGTTCATATACGCAATGGCGCCGTCGACGTCGGTGGTGATCACCCCGTCGCCAATTGACTCCAGGGTTATCTGCGCCCGCTCCTTCTCTAACTGAAGCGCGTCGGCAAACGCATGTCGCTGGGCCAGCAGCTTGTGGGTGCGCAACAGCGCCAGCACGATCAAGCCCAGCGCCGTGGCCAGGTTGGTCACCAGCAGCAGGCGCAGAATCATCCGCGAGCCTTCGCCCAGCGCGTCACTGAAGGCTTTGGCGGCCGGGGTCACGCCGTCGTTGATGGCGAAAATCCGTTCCTTCCAGGCGTGCACGTCGGCGCTGCTGACCTGATTGGCCACGATCGCCCGGTGCATCTCCTGCGCCAGGTCGTCCAGTTGCAACAGATAGCCGTCGCCCACCGTCCACAGCTCGATGGCCTTTTCCAGGTAACTGAAATGGCGAAAGTTGAGGTATAGCCAAATCAGGCTGGAAACGTCGTCACGGTGGTTGCCGCCCTTGAGGATGCCCGAGCGCGCAGCGCTCAGGTCCGGGGTCGGGCGGTCGAGGGCCACGCGCAGCTCATGCCCGCCCTGGGGTACGGCAATCGCGTTCTGATATTTGAGGAAGGTGGCTTCGTTGCGATTGTCGGCGTACAGCGTCAGGTAAAAGATCGCGTCTTTCTGGCCCTTGGACCACAAGCTCTCGCCCGCCACATAGCCGCGCACCGCCGAGAGCACGTAGAGACTGACGCAGCCTAACAATGCCTGGAACAGTACGACGGCAATAAAGGGCCACACGATGCCCAACAACCGAGGGGTTCCGAGAGTCTGCTTTTGCTTCATGAGGTCCCTTGCACATGCACAACTAAAATACGCACGCGAGTGAAAACCGCTCCTGATAGCTCAGCGTAGGCTAAATCACCGCACTTGTTGCAAGTGTCCGTAAAGTTTGGCGTACAGGCCACCGTCAGCAATGAGCTGCTGATGGTCGCCATCTTCGGCAATATGCCCGCCATCAAACACCAATACCCGATCCGCCTGTTTCACCGCCGACAGCCTGTGGGCGATGATCAAGGTGGTACGGCCAGTGAGAAACCGCGCCAGCGCCTGGTGCAAGTTGTATTCGGTTGCCGCATCCAAGGCCGAGGTGGCTTCGTCGAGTATTACCACTTTTGGCTCCGCGAGCACCATCCGTGCTATGGCCAGGCGCTGACGCTGGCCACCGGAGAAGCGTACGCCGGAGCGCCCGACCACGCTGTCCAGGCCCAACGGCAGCGCCCTGACAGTCGCATCCAGCTGGGCAATTTCCAGCGCCTGCCAGCAGGCCTGGTCGCTGCGTTCGCGGCCCATGGTCAGGTTGGCGCGCACTGTGTCGTTGAACAGCGCCGGGTGTTGCAGCACCACGGAGACATTCTCGCGAATCGTCTCCAGGCCTATTTCCTGTTGGGTCGAACCACCAAACCGGATGCTGCCTGCCTGCGGCGTATACAGCCCCAGCAACAGTTGCACCAGGGTACTTTTGCCGCCGCCGCTGGCGCCGACAATCGCGACTTTTTCACCGGGGGCAATGTTCAGGTTCAACTGGTCGAGCACCAGCTCTTCGCCATAGCCGAAGTTCAGGCCGCGCACCTCGATGCCGACGGTCTCACGCCCGGTAAACGGATCGGCACCGCCCGCGTATTGCGGTTCGTCGGCGCGGGCCAGCAGTTCGTTGATCCGCGTCAGCGCCCCGCCCGCCGCGTAGTAGGCGTATTGGAGGTTCAACAGCTGCTCCACCGGGCTGATCATGAACCACAGGTAGCTGAACACCGCGAGCATCTGGCCGATGGACAGGTCGGAAAACAGCACGGTGAGCATGGCCGCCGCGCGGAAAATGTCGATACCGAACTGGAACAGCAAGCCACTGGCGCGGCTGGAGGCGTCGCTTTTCCACTGGGAATTGACGGCGAAGTCCCGCACTTCCTGGGCGCGCTGGCCCAGGCGCCCGAGGAAAAAGCCCTGGCGGTTGCCGGCGCGCACTTCCTGGATCGCATCGAGGGTTTCGGTGAGGGCCTGGGTGAACCGCGAAGTGCTGTCGTTTTCCAGCTTCTTCAGGTGCTTGACCCGCTTGCCCAACTGCACGGTGGCGTAGATCACCAGCGGGTTGAACAGCAGGATCAACAGCGCCAGCTTCCAGTGCATCCACATCAGGATCCCGGAGGTGCCCACCAGCGTGAGCATCGCCACCAGGAATCGGCTGAGGGTCTCGCCGACGAATTTGTCCACCGTGTCCAGGTCTGTGACCAGGTGCGTGGTCACCGTGCCGCTGCCCAGGCTTTCGTATTCGCTGAGGGAAATGCGCTTGAGGCGCTCGATCAGCCGTACGCGAATGCGATAGACAATGTCCTTGGCCAGCCGCGCAAACAACCGCGCCTGCAACACGTTGAACACCAGGGCGCCGCAACGCAACAGCAAGGTCACCAGCAGCATCAGGCCGATATAGCCGGCAGCCTTCTGCCAACCCAGGGGCAGCGCGTGGTTCATCACTTTCAGTGCCGCATCGCCGTGGCCCAGCAGTACTTCGTCCACCAGCAACGGCAACAGCAACGGGATCGGCACGCTGCACAGGGTCGCCAGCACGGCGACCCCATTGGCGATCCACAGGGATTTTTTGTGATGCAGGGCCAGGCGGCGGACTTCCGCCCAGGTCAGCCGGTCGACGCGCTTGGGTTGTTCGACCGGATCGGGCTGATCATGCACAGGCAGCTCGCTCCAGCCAACGACTCAGCAGCGGCGACAACTCGGACAGCGGCTGATAGCCGTTGGTGAGCAGCGCCAACTGCCCATTGCGCTCAGCCAGCAAGGTCGGGAAACCGGCGATGCCCAAATCCTGAACCCAGGTGAAATCCGCCGCGGTGGCCGCGTGCTGATCGGCCCGGTCGAAGGCTTCGGCGAATTCGATACGCGGCACGCCGGCCGTCTCGGCCAACTCCACCAGCACGTCGGCGCGGGTCACGTCGCGCCCTTCGACGTAAAACGCCTGCTGGATCAGGCCCAGCAGTTTCCACGCGCAATCCGGCGCCAGGCTGCGGGCCGTGACCACCGCGCGGCATGCCGGCTCGGTGTCGTAGACAAATCCGTCAGGCAGCGCGCCCTCCCGCTTGAACGGCTGGCCGGTGGCGTCGGTGACCGCCTGCCAGTGCTCAAGAATGTAGCGCCGGGTGGTCGGCTCCAGCGCCGCGCCACTGCCGGTGCGCAAACCGCCCACCACCAGGTGCAGCTCCACGCCTGCGGCCTGGGCCTGCTCAACCAGCGCCTTGGCCACCGGAGCGAAGCCCCAGCACCATGAACACATCGGATCCATTACATAGAGCAGGCGCGCGGACATGGCTCAGGCCTCGGAGGATGGGGATTGCTTGTAGTTGTAGCCAATCGGGTGCGGCAAGTTGCGGGCCTTGGCCAGTTCAATCTGCTTCTGCCGGTCGATCGCGCTGCGACGAGTCTTCTCGGAAAGCTTATCCCAGCAATGCGGGCAACTGATGCCGGCCACATAGTGTTCGGATGCACGGTCTTCGACGCTGACCGGTGTGCGGCAGGCATGACATTGATCGTAGTCGCCTTCGCTCAAGTCGTGGCGCACGGTCACGCGATTGTCGAACACAAAGCAGTCGCCCTGCCATTTGGTTTCTTCCTGCGGCACCTCTTCGAGGTACTTCAGGATGCCACCCTTGAGGTGGTACACCTCGTCAAAACCTTCGCTGAGCATATAGCTCGAGGCTTTTTCGCAACGAATTCCGCCGGTGCAGAACATGGCGACTTTCTTGTGCTTGGCCGGATCGAAGTTGGCTTTGATGTAGTCGGGAAATTCACGAAAGCTGGTGGTTTTCGGGTCGATCGCGCCTTCAAAGGTGCCGATGGACACTTCGTAGTCGTTGCGGGTATCGATCAGCAGCACTTCAGGGTCGCTGATCAGCGCATTCCAGTCTTGCGGATTGACGTAGGTGCCGACTTTTTTGTTCGGGTCGACGCCTTCGACGCCCAGGGTCACGATCTCTTTCTTGAGCTTGACCTTGGTGCGGTAGAACGGCTGCTCGTCGCAGTACGACTCTTTGTGGTCGATGTCGTCCATGCGTGGGTCGTTCTTGAGCCAGGCCATCAAGCCATCAATGCCTTCGCGGCTACCGGAAACGGTGCCGTTGATGCCTTCTTCGGCGATCAGCAAGGTGCCTTTGATACCGTTGTCGACCATCGCCTGCAGCAGTGGCTCGCGCAGGGCGACGTAATCTTCGAGGGTGACGAACTTATACAGTGCCGCCACGACGATTGGTTGAGTCATGGGTGTTCTCTCCAGGTGGCTACCCTCGTAAAGGGTGAACCGGATGCAAAAAAAACGCGCCGACTAAGCGGCGCGTTGCGGATTCTATCAAAAATGGCGACGATTATGGACCGCCTCTTTACTGTGGCGAGGGAGCTTGCTCCCGCTGGGCTGCGAAGCGGCCCCAACAAGGCAGTTGCAACCTTTCAGTAAGATCGCGGTGATTGGCAGAAGGGCTGCTGCGCAGCCCAGCGGGAGCAAGCTCCCTCGCCACATCAAGCCAATGTGCCACAGTGTCAATGTCCGCCGGCGCAGGTCGGCGAGGCCGGGGCTGCGTCGATTTTCGCCCATTCTTCAGGCGTGTAGGTATGCAGCGCCAACGCATGGAATTCGCTCATCAGGTCACCCAGCGTGGCATAGACCTTCTGGTGGCGCTTGACGCGGTTAAGCCCCTCGAACTGCTGGCTGACCAGCACGGCCTTGAAGTGGGTCTGCAACCCACGGCTGTGCATATGGCTTTCATCCAGCACGCTCAAGTGTTCCGGGCTCAGGGCGACGAGTGCCGATTCGATACGCTGTTGCATGGTCATTCCTGTTTACTTCTTCTTGGCCGGGGCCGGGGCTTTTGGCGTCAGCTCGTTGGTCATGTCTTCCAGCAGCTTGTTCACCACCGGTACCGCGCTTTCCAGCTTGGCCTGGGTCATCTGGGCCGATTGCTGGGTCAGCTGAGGCATTTTTTCCAGGACTTTCTTGCCCAATGGCGACTGGTAGAACGCAACCAGGTCCTTGAGCTCGGATTCGCTGAAGTTACTGGTGTACAGCTTGATCATGTCCGGCTTGAGCTTGTTCCAGCCAATGGCCTGGTCCAGGGCGGTGTTGGCCTTGGCCTGGTAGGTGTCCAGAACGGTTTGCTTGGAAGCAGGCGCCTTGGTCTGCTCGAAACGCTGAGCGAACATTTGCTGCACTTGCATGTACACCGGGGTACCCAGCTTGTCGGCATGGGCCAGGGTAAGGAAGGCTTCGGCACTGGCGTTGTGGCTGGCGGTATCGGCAAAAACCTGGCCGCTGGCACATACCAGAGCAACCGCGGTACAGATGGCACGAAGACGAGTCATCGAGTTTCCTTTTCTAGCAGGCGAGGTAAGACCCCAAGGGCGCCCATTCTGCGCCTAAAAAACGCCGCGGCTCAACCCCACGCCTTATGGGGCCTGGTTTTGCGGTACATAATCCGATGAAAAGTCTTTAATGGAACCCTCAAGGTCCATCACGGCCTAAACTGCGCAAACGAACCTGAAGGAGTGTGCCCGATGAGCCGTATCGAAACCGACAGCCTGGGAGAAGTGCAAGTCCCGGATGACGCTTACTGGGGCGCGCAGACCCAACGCTCGCTGGTGAACTTCGCCATCGGCGACCAGCGCATGCCCCTCGCCGTGCTGCACGCCCTGGCCCTGATCAAGAAGGCTGCGGCCCGGGTCAACGACCGCAATGGCGACCTGCCCGCCGACATCGCCCGGCTGATCGAACAGGCCGCCGACGAAGTGCTCGCCGGCGAACACGACGACCAGTTCCCCCTGGTGGTATGGCAGACCGGCAGCGGCACCCAGAGCAACATGAACGCCAACGAAGTGATCGCCGGCCGCGCCAACGAGCTGGCGGGCAAGCCCCGTGGCGGCAAGAGCCCGGTTCACCCCAACGATCATGTGAACCGCTCCCAGAGCTCCAACGACTGCTTCCCCACCGCCATGAGCATCGCCGCCGTGCAGGCGGTCACCGAGAAGCTGTTGCCGGCCATCCGTGAACTGTCCGGCGGCCTGGCAGAGTTGTCGGCGCGCCACATGAAGCTGGTGAAAACCGGCCGTACCCACATGATGGACGCCACGCCGATCACCTTCGGCCAGGAAGTTTCAGCCTTTATAGCGCAACTGGATTACGCCGAACGCGCAATCCGCAGCGCCCTGCCCGCCGTCTGCGAACTGGCCCAGGGCGGCACCGCCGTCGGCACCGGGCTCAACTCGCCTCACGGGTTTGGCGAAGCGATTGCCTCGGAATTGGCCGCGCTGTCGGGCCTGCCGTTTGTCACCGCGCCGAACAAATTTGCTGCGCTGTCCGGCCATGAGCCGTTGACTACCCTGCACGGTGCCCTGAAAACCCTGGCCGTGGCCCTGATGAAAATCGCCAACGATCTGCGCCTGCTGGGTTCCGGCCCGCGTGCCGGGCTGGCGGAAGTCAAGTTGCCGGCAAATGAACCGGGCAGTTCGATCATGCCCGGCAAGGTCAACCCGACCCAATGCGAAGCCCTGTCGATGCTGGCCTGCCAGGTGCTGGGCAACGACGTGACCATCGGTTTCGCCGCCAGCCAGGGCCATTTGCAGTTGAACGTGTACAAGCCGGTGATCATCCACAACCTGCTGGAGTCGATCCGCCTGCTGGCTGACGGCTGCAGCAACTTCCAGGAGCACTGCATCGCCGGCCTTGAACCCGACGCCGAGCAAATGGCCGCGCACCTTGAGCGTGGCCTGATGCTGGTGACTGCGCTGAACCCGCACATCGGCTACGACAAGTCCGCCGAGATTGCCAAGAAGGCCTATGCCGAAGGGCTGACCCTACGGGAGGCGGCGCTCAAGCTGGGCTACCTCACGGATGAAGAGTTCGACCAGTGGGTACGTCCGGAAAACATGCTGGAAGCCGGTCATTAAGACGCCAACCGTGCACGCCGGGCCCTGAGCCCGGCGAACAACGATGGCGCCAACGCGACCGTCGCGGAACCGAGCACCACCAGCACGGCCCCGCCGTAGCCGAGGGCGTTGATGTCTTCGGCGTGCACGTAGTCGGGCCACATCCACGCGGCCACGGCCACCGCGACGAAGGTCACCAAAGGCGTCAGCGCCAAGGTGGCGCTGACGCGCGAGGCTTCCCAGTGGGCCAGGGCTTCGGCGAATGCGCCGTAGGCAATCAGCGTATTGAAGCAGCAGGCCAGCAGCAGCCAGCCTTGCAGCGGGCTCAGTTGCAGCGCTTCCATCGGGTGCGCCCATGGAGTCAGCAAGAGCGCGCAGCACAGGTAGATCACCATCATCACCTGCAACGAATTCCACACGGTCAACAACTGCTTCTGGCCCAGGGCGTAAAAGGTCCAGATGGTGGTGGCCAGGAGGATCGTCAGTACGCCGGCGGTGTAGCTGCCCAGGGAGGTCAGCAGTTCGGTCAGGCGCTGGTTGAAGAACAGGCCGAAGCCGGTGATCAGCACCAGCAGGCCCACGCCCTGGCCCAGGCTGAAGCGTTCCTTGAACACGAAGACGCTGGCGATCATCAGGAAGATCGGGCCCACCTGCACCACCAATTGCGCGGTGCCGGGGCTTAGCAGTTTCAGGCCCACGAGGTAGAGCACGTAGTTGCCCATCAGGCCGCACACGGCGATTGCTACCAGCCAGGCGCCTTTTGGTCCGAGGGAACGCCAGCTGGGCAGGCGTCTGACTGCCGCGAGGTAGACGAACAGGCAACTGCCGGAGACGACCAGGCGAAACCAGGTGACGGTAACGGGGTCCATCACCTGCAAGACCTGTTTGAGTTTGATCGGCAGGATGCCCCAGAGCAGCGCGGTCAGCAGGGCCAGGGATAGACCGTAGACCCAACGGCCCGATGAGATGTGCATGAGTGCCCCGAATGCCTGAGGTGGAGGAGGTGCATTCTAGGGGGACGCGGGGGGTGGGTGTATATCCGTTTTTTGGGTGATGGCTTGTATGGGTTCCGCTCTTACAGCGGGTCACTTTTGAAAAGAGCCGGAATGCCGGCCCAGCCAAAAGTAACCAAAAGGCTCTTGCCCCACCACTCGGCACCTCGCTTGGGCTCGGTGTGCCCTCACTCCGGCTTTGGAGCGTGGGCCGCCGCGATGGGCCATCCTTGGCCCAGCGCGGCTAACCCGGCGTCCTGCCGGGTTACCCACGCTCCAAAGCCTGCGTTCGGCCAGCGTGGTTTAACGGGGCGCCTAAGATCAAAAGCAGATCAAGGGCACAGCGGCCTACAGGCCGGCTTGAGTGTGGTGGAGCAAAAGCAACAGCCAAATCAAAAGCTAAAGCGAGCACGGGCCAAATGTGGGAGCGGGCTTGCTCGCGAAGGTCGTTAACGATGATGCAGGCATCCTGGATGAACGCGGCGTTCTCAGGTTTTTCGCGAGCAAGCCCGCTCCCACAGAAAAGCAGCCCTGCTTTCGCTCTGGATCTTGCCTCTGCTTCTCACACTCAAGCCGGCCGGTAGGCCGCTGTGCTCTGCTTTTGATCTGCTTGTGATCTTGATCTGCGGGCCCCGTTAACCACGATGGCCGCAAGTAGGCACGGTGGAGCGGGTAAATCGGCAGGGAAGCCGATTTAGCCGCGCCGGGCCATGGATGGCCCGGCGCGGCGGCCCGCGGAATCGGGCCGGAGTGCGGGCATGCCGAGCCCAGGCGAGGCACCGAGTGGTGGGGCAAAGACCTTTTGGTTACTTTTGGCTGGGCCGGCATTCCGGGCGTTTGCCAAAAGTGACCCGCTGTAAGAGCGGAACCATAGGCAGCCGTTACCTAAATAACGGATATACCCCCAACCTCCCAACCTACCGCACCGCCTCAAACAACCCAGTGGCCCCCATCCCACCCCCAACGCACATGGTAACGATGCCGTAACGCAACTTCCGCCGCTGCAACTCACGCACCAGGTGCCCCACCTGCCGCGACCCCGTCATCCCAAACGGGTGACCAATGGAAATCGACCCACCGTTGACGTTGTACTTGGCATTATCAATTTCCAGCCGATTACGCGCATACAGACACTGCGAAGCAAACGCCTCATTCAGCTCCCACAAATCAATATCCGCCACCGTCAGCCCCCGAGCCTTGAGCAACTTGGGCACCGAAAACACCGGCCCAATCCCCATCTCATCCGGCTCACACCCCGCCACCGTAAACCCACGGAAAAACGCCTTCGGCTTCAGCCCCAATTCCAGGGCCTTCTCCAGGCTCATCACCAGTGTCATGGAAGCCCCATCAGACAACTGCGACGAATTCCCCGCCGTCACCGACCCATCCTCGGCAAACACCGGCTTCAAACCCGCAAGACTGGCCAAGGTCGTATCCGGACGATTGCAGTCATCACGGTCCACCACCCCATCCAACACCTGCACCGCCCCGGTGTTCTTGTCCTCAACCTTGTACTTCACCGCCATCGGCACAATTTCATCATCGAACAACCCGTCAGCCTGGGCCTGAGCCGTACGCTGCTGGCTTTGCAGCGCATACAAATCCTGCTCTTCACGACTCACGTGATACCGCCGCGCAACAATTTCCGCGGTCTGCCCCATGGGAAAATAGATGCCCGGCACCTGCTCCTTAAGCAACGGATTGATCAGGTTATCGGTGTTCACGCTTTTCATGGTCAAGCTGATGGACTCAACCCCGCCGGCCACAATGATGTCGCTGCAACCGGAAGCAATCTGGTTGGCCGCAATGGCGATCGCCTGCAAGCCCGAGGAACAGAAACGGTTGAGGGTCATGCCCGCCGTACCGGTGCCCAGTTGCGACAACACCGCCACGTTACGGCCGATGTTGTAACCCTGGGCACCTTCGTTGGAGCCGGCGCCGACGATGCAATCCTCGACCGTGGCCGGGTCAATGCCGTTGCGGGTCAGCAGCGCGTTGACGCAATGGGCAGCCATGTCATCGGGACGGGTCTGGTTGAACTTGCCGCGAAAGGACTTGGCCAGACCGGTTCGCACGCTGTCGACGATCACTACTTCACGCATGGGCTACCTCTATTGTTGGGGTTGTTGAGAGATGGACCGAGCATAGATCCCGCCCTCTTCAACCGCGACAATCATTCATCCCGCGTATGCAAAAGCATGGCGCTACTTCTTCTTGCCTTTCTTGTCATGCTTGTCTGTCTTGTCGAACGCTTCCTCCAGCGCCCGGTTGATGGTGCGCAACACCTTCACCCGCGCCCAGCGCTTGTCATTCGCCTCGACCAGCGTCCACGGGGCAATCTCGGTGCTGGTGCGGTCCACCATGTCACCCACCGCCGCCCGGTAGTCGTCCCACTTGTCGCGATTGCGCCAGTCGTCCTCGGTGATCTTGAAGCGTTTGAACGGGATTTCCTCGCGGGCCTGGAACCGCTCCAGCTGCGTCTGCTTGTCGATCGCCAGCCAGAACTTGACCACGATCACCCCGGCATCCCGCAGTTGCTCTTCAAAGTCGTTGATCTCGCCGTAGGCGCGCATCCAGTCCGTCGGCGTGCAGAAGCCTTCGATGCGTTCCACCAGCACCCGGCCGTACCAGGAGCGGTCGAACACGGTGAACATGCCCCGCGCCGGAATTTTCTGCCAGAAACGCCACAGGTAAGGCTGGGCGCGCTCATCTTCGCTGGGCGCGGCAATCGGTACGATGTGGTACTGCCGGGGATCGAGGGCTGCCGCCACGCGGCGGATCGCACCGCCCTTGCCCGCCGCGTCGTTGCCTTCGAATACCGTCACCAACGCGTGCTTGCGCATGCGCTTGTCACGCATCAGCCCGGAGAACCGCGCCTGCTCGGTAATCAGTTGTTCTTCGTAATCGTCCTTTTCAAGGCTCAGGCTCATGTCCAGGCTGTTCAGCAGGCTCATCTGGTCAACCGCCGACGGCAGCGGCGCCGGGTTCATGCCGCTGGTTTTAGCCTTGGACACCTTCAACGCATTTTGCAGGCCTTCCAGCAGGATCTTGCCAACGGTCAGCCCACGGTAATGCGCATCGACACCTTCGATCACGTACCACGGCGCATAGTCACGGCTGGTGCGGCGCAGGATCCGCTCACCGAAATGCACGAACTTGTCGTAGGTCTTTGACTGCTGCCAGTCCAACGGACTGATGCGCCAGCTGTGCAGTGGGTCGTCCTGCAAGGCCTTGAGGCGGGATTTCATTTGCTTCTTGGAGAGGTGAAACCAGAACTTGAAGATCAGCGCGCCTTCGTCACACAGCATCTTTTCCAGGCGCTCGGCACCGGCGATGGCCTGGTCGAGCCGCGCATCCTTGATCTCGCCATGGACGCGACTCTGCAGCATCTGGCTGTACCAGTTGCCAAAGAAGACCCCCATGCGACCTTTCGCCGGCAGCTGGCGCCAGTAGCGCCAGGCCGGCGGGCGGGCCAGTTCTTCGTCGGTCTGCTGGTCGAAGGTGCGTACTTCGATCAGGCGCGGGTCCATCCATTCATTCAGCAGTTTGACGGTTTCGCCCTTGCCGGCGCCTTCGATGCCATTGATCAGGATGATCACCGGGAAGCGCTTCTGCTGGTGCAGTTCGTACTGCACTTCCAGCAGCGCTTCGCGCAAGGCCGGCACTTCGGCGTCGTAGGTTTCTTTGTCGATGGCGTGACCGATTTCGGCAGATTCGAACATGGGCGGCTCCGTTCCAGAATGAGGCAAGACTAGCGGATTGGACGGTGCAGCGCCGGAGGAAATTCCACACCCGATTGTCATGGATCAATGACAACCCTGTTGATCAGCTAGAATGGCCGCCTTGCCTTTGCCTGCCGTATTTTATGAGCCGCCCATGAACCCCGTATCCCACGCCCAGCTCGACTGGGATGACCAAGGTCGCCCGCACTCGCGGGTGTTCGACGACGTGTACTTCTCCGACAAGTCGGGCCTTGAAGAAACCCGCTATGTGTTCCTCGAGCAGAACCGTTTGCAGGAACGTTTTGCCGCGCTGCCGGTGGGTGGGCGGTTGGTGATTGGTGAGACCGGCTTCGGCACCGGGTTGAATTTCCTGTGTGCCTGGCAGTTGTTCGAGCAACACGCAGTGCCGGGTGCGCGCCTGCATTTTGTCAGCGTGGAAAAGTACCCGCTGAGCCACGCCGACCTGCAACGCGCCCTCGCCCTCTGGCCGGAACTTGCAGCGTTCGCCGAACAACTATTGGCGCAATACATCGCGATCCATCAGGGTTTTCAGCGGCTGGTGCTGGATAACGGTCGCGTCACCCTGACGCTGTTGATCGGCGATGCGCTGGAGCAATTGCCCCAACTGGACGCACAGGTCGACGCCTGGTTCCTCGACGGTTTTGCCCCGGCCAAAAACCCCGATATGTGGACCGCCGAACTGTTCGCTGAACTGGCACGGCTGGCGGCGCCGGGCTCGACCATCAGCACCTTTACCAGCACCGGCTGGGTGCGCAGGTTGATCAATGCAGCCGGGTTCAAGATGAAGCGCACCCCGGGCATCGGCCACAAGTGGGAAATCCTGCGGGGTGAGTTTCTCGGTTGGCCCACTGAAACGCCCGCACCGGCCGCGACAAAACCCTGGTTTGCGCGCCCGCCTGCCGTTGCCGGTGAACGCCACGCGCTCGTCATCGGCGGTGGCCTGGCCGGTTGCGCCACGGCGGCCAGCCTGGCGGCACGCGGCTGGCGCGTCAGCTTGCTGGAACGCCACGCAGCGCTCGCCCAGGAAGCCTCCGGCAACCCGCAAGGGGTGTTGTACCTCAAGCTTTCAGCCCACGGCACGGCACTTTCGCAGTTGATTCTCAGCGGTTTCGGCCATACGCGGCGCCTGCTGGAGCATCTGCAACGTGGCGTGGACTGGGATGGCTGCGGCGTGCTGCAACTGGCCTTCAATGCCAAGGAAGCCGAGCGCCAGGCACAGCTGGCCAGCGCTTTTGCTCCGCAGCTGTTGCACCTGCTGGATCAACAACAGGCCCAGGCGCGAGCCGGGATAACCCTGGAGCAAGGCGGCTTGTTCTTCCCCGAGGGCGGCTGGGTACACCCGCCCGCGCTGTGCCAGTGGCAAGCCAGGCATCCGCTGATCGAAGTGCTCCAACACCATGACGCCCTTGAGCTCAAGCAGGTCGACGGTGAGTGGCAGGCGCTGCAGGGCGATACGGTTCTGGCGCAAGCCAGTGTGGTGGTGGTGGCCGGTGCCGCCGAGATCAAGCGGTTTTCCTTCAGCGCTGACCTACCCCTCAAGCGCATCCGCGGGCAAATTACCCGGTTGCCGCAAACGGCGCAAAGCCAGGCGTTGGCCACGGTAGTGTGCGCCGAGGGTTACGTCGCCCCGCCACGCCTGGGAGAGCATACCCTCGGCGCCAGCTTTGACTTCAAGAGCGACGACCTTACGCCCACCGTGGCCGAGCACGTGGGCAACCTCGAGATGCTGCGGGAAATCTCCCCTGACCTGCTGCAACGCCTGGGCACCGACAGCCTGGCACCCGAACAGCTCGAAGGCCGCGCCGCGTTCCGCTGCACCAGCCCGGACTACTTGCCGATCGTCGGGCCGCTGGCGGAACGCGAGACGTTTGATCACACCTACGCCGCCCTCAGCAAAGACGCCCGGCACGTCCCGAATGCGCCGTGCCCGTGGCTGCATGGCCTATATATCAACAGTGGCCATGGCTCACGCGGGCTGGTCACCGCGCCCCTCTGCGCAGAGCTGCTGGCCGCCTGGCTCGACGATGAGCCGTTGCCGCTGCCGCGCAGTGTCAGCGAAGCCTGCCACCCCAATCGCTTCGCGCTGCGCGCCCTGATTCGCGGCAACCCAAGCAAATCCTGAGGGCCAAGACGGGCCCACAGCCCGTCAAGGCTCATTGCCTTATAACTTATTGTTCTAAAACTCCCACAATTTACCCGGGTCAGTCTCTGGGTACCCGCTGTTTTGGCGGCTGCATTTCTATCCCTCCCCAACGGAAAAACCGGTAAGGAATTTATGTGCGGATTAGCTGGAGAGTTACGTTTCGATCACCAACCTGCCGACCTGGCAGCGGTGGAACGAATCACCCATCACCTAGCGCCACGCGGTCCTGACGCGTGGGGCTTCCATGCCCAAGGGCCGATTGCCCTGGGCCATCGACGCCTGAAAATCATGGACCTGTCGGACGGCTCTGCCCAACCGATGGTCGACGCCCAACTGGGCCTGTCCCTGGCGTTCAACGGCGCGATCTATAACTTCCCGGAATTGCGTGAAGAGCTGGAAGCCCTGGGCTACGCCTTCTATTCCGGTGGTGACACCGAAGTGCTGCTCAAGGGCTACCACGCCTGGGGCGAAGCCTTGCTGCCCAAGCTCAACGGGATGTTCGCCTTCGCCATCTGGGAGCGCGATGCCCAGCGCCTGTTTATCGCCCGTGACCGCCTCGGCGTGAAGCCGCTGTACCTGTCACGCACCGGCCAGCGCCTGCGTTTTGCTTCGGCATTGCCGGCGCTGCTCAAGGGCGGCGATATCAACCCGATCCTCGATCCGGTGGCCCTCAATCACTACCTGAATTTCCACGCCGTGGTGCCTGCGCCGCGCACCTTGCTGGCGGGCATTGAAAAACTGCCGCCCGCGTCGTGGATGCGCATCGACGCCGATGGCAAGACTGAACAGAAAACCTGGTGGACCCTGCCCTACGGCCCTCACGCCGATGAAGCCAACCTGACGCTCGAAGACTGGACCGACCGCGTGCTCGACAGCACCCGCGAAGCCGTGGCGATTCGTCAGCGAGCGGCAGTGGACGTGGGCGTGCTGCTTTCCGGCGGTGTCGACTCCAGCATGCTGGTGGGCCTGTTGCGTGAAGTCGGCGTGCAGGACCTGTCGACCTTCTCCATCGGTTTTGAAGACGCCGGTGGCGAGCGCGGCGATGAGTTCCAGTATTCGGACTTGATCGCCAAGCATTACGGCACCCGACACCACCAACTGCGTATCGCCGAAAGCGAAATCATCGAGCAATTGCCGGCCGCGTTCCGCGCCATGAGCGAGCCGATGGTCAGCCATGACTGCATCGCCTTCTACCTGCTGTCCCGGGAAGTCGCCAAGCACTGCAAAGTGGTGCAGAGCGGCCAGGGCGCGGACGAGTTGTTCGCCGGCTACCACTGGTACCCGCAAGTGGACGGCGCCAGCGATCCGTATGCCGCGTACCGCGATGCGTTCTTCGACCGCAGCTACGACGACTACGCCGCCACGGTCGCGCCCAAATGGCTGACCGCGAATGACGCCGCCGGTGACTTCGTGCGTGAGCATTTCGCCCAGCCCGGCGCCGATGCTGCAGTGGACAAAGCCTTGCGCCTGGACAGCACCGTGATGCTGGTGGATGACCCGGTCAAGCGCGTCGACAACATGACCATGGCCTGGGGCCTGGAAGCGCGTACACCGTTTCTCGACTATCGCCTGGTGGAACTTTCGGCCCGCGTGCCCGGCAAATTCAAACTGCCGGACGGCGGCAAGCAAGTGCTCAAGGAAGCCGCGCGCCGGGTGATCCCGAGTGAAGTCATCGACCGCAAGAAAGGCTATTTCCCGGTGCCCGGCCTCAAGCATTTGCAGGGCGACACCTTGAACTGGGTGCGCGACCTGTTGCTGGACCCGAGCCAGGATCGCGGCCTGTTCAACCCGGCGATGCTCGACCGCCTGCTCACCGATCCCCAAGGCCAATTGACCCCGTTGCGCGGCTCCAAGCTGTGGCAACTGGCGGCGCTGAACCTGTGGCTCAGCGAACAAGGAATCTGATTCATGAAACCTCATGCCACGGCTTACAGCCAACGCTTGCTGCGGGGCCAGGCGCCCTCCTACGAGCGCCTGCAAGCCCGCTTAGCCGAAGACGGCAGCGCACTGGACCCCACGCCGATTGCCGTGCATTGCGGTTGGGGCCGGCTGCTGATCGGCCACACCTTCCCGGACCCGGCGAGCCTGGCCCTGGAGTTGCTCAACGAGCAACCCGGCGAACGGGATATCGCGTTGTATGTGGCAGCGCCACAGCAGATCCTCGGGATTGATCCGCAGCAGTTGTTTCTCGACCCGTCCGACACCTTGCGCCTGTGGTTCACCGACTATCGTCCGGCGACCCGGGTATTTCGCGGCTTTCGGATTCGCCGGGTGCAGAGCGAGACAGACTGGCAAGCGGTGAACCAGCTGTATCAGGGGCGCGGCATGTTGCCGGTGGACCCGGCACTGCTGACGCCACGTCATCAAGGCGGCCCGGTGTATTGGCTGGCCGAGGATGAAGACAGCGGCGCGGTGATCGGCAGCGTGATGGGCCTGAACCACCACAAAGCCTTCAACGACCCGGAGAACGGCTGCAGCCTCTGGTGCCTGGCAGTGGACCCGCAATGCACCCGCCCCGGCGTGGGTGAAGTGCTGGTGCGCCACTTGATCGAACATTTCATGAGCCGTGGCCTGAGCTACCTTGACCTGTCGGTGTTGCACGACAACCGCCAGGCGAAAAGTCTCTACGCCAAGCTCGGCTTTCGCGCGCTGACCACCTTTGCCATCAAGCGCAAGAACGGCATCAACCAGCCGCTGTTCCTCGGCCCCGGCCCGCAAGCGGAGTTCAATCCCTATGCGCGGATCATCGTCGAGGAAGCTCATCGGCGCGGGATCGACGTGCAGGTGGACGACGCCGAAGCCGGGCTGTTCACCTTGAGCCACGGTGGCCGCCGGGTGCGCTGCCGCGAATCCCTCAGCGACCTGACCAGCGCCATCAGCATGACGTTGTGCCAGGACAAGAGCCTGACCCACAAGGCGCTCAAGGCCGCAGGCTTGAGGCTGCCGGAGCAGCAGTTGGCTGGCAGTGCCGATGACAATCTGGAGTTTCTCGACGAGCACCAGCGCATTGTGGTCAAGCCGCTGGACGGCGAGCAAGGCCAGGGCGTGGCGGTGGATTTGCAGAGCATCGAGGACGTGCAAAAAGCCATTGAAGCGGCCCGTCAGTTCGACACGCGTGTATTGCTGGAAAGCTTCCACGAAGGCCTCGACCTGCGGATTCTGGTGATCGGTTTTGAAGTGGTCGCCGCCGCGATTCGCCGCCCGGCGGAAGTCACCGGCGATGGTCAGCACTCCATTGGCGCGTTGATCGAGGCCCAGAGTCGCCGACGCCAGGCCGCCACTGATGGCGAAAGCAAAATCCCCCTGGACCAGGAAACCCAGCGCACCCTAAAGGCTGCCGGCTACGACTACAGCAGCATCCTGCCCCGAGGCGAACGCCTGGCGGTGCGGCGTACCGCCAACCTGCACACCGGTGGCTGCCTGGAAGACGTGACCGCCATCCTCCACCCGACCCTGGTGGACGCCGCCGTGCGCGCCGCCCGGGCCCTGGACATTCCCATGGTGGGCCTGGACCTGATGGTGCCGGCCGCCGACCAACCGGACTACGTCTTTATCGAAGCCAACGAACGGGCCGGGCTGGCCAACCATGAACCGCAGCCGACGGCTGAAAAGTTCGTGGACTTGTTGTTCCCCCATAGCCAACCGACGGCTTGAGAAAGGTGTTGCCTTGACTGGCGCTTTCGCGAGCAAGCCGGCTCCCACATTTGCAATGCATTCCAATGTGGGAGCCGGGCTTGCCCGCGATGGGGTCGGAACAGTCGATGACTCTCTAGCCAATGGCCCACTCATCGAAACCATCGATGCCCTCAACTCATCAGGAGTTTCCATGACCCGAACCATCCCCGAACCGGATCTCGCTTACCTGCAAAAAGTGCTGCTGGAAATGCTCGCCATCCCCAGCCCCACCGGGTTTACCGACACCATCGTGCGCTACGTTGCCGAGCGCCTTGAAGAGCTGGGCATTCCGTTTGAAATGACCCGGCGCGGCACCATCCGCGCCACCCTCAAGGGCCAGAAAAACAGCCCCGACCGCGCCGTTTCCGCGCACCTGGACACCATCGGCGCCGCCGTACGGGCAATCAAGGACAACGGCCGCCTGACCCTGGCGCCGGTGGGCTGCTGGTCCAGCCGCTTTGCCGAAGGCAGCCGCGTCAGCCTGTTTACCGATAACGGCGTGATCCGTGGCAGCGTGTTGCCGTTGATGGCCTCCGGTCACGCGTTCAATACCGCCGTGGATGAAATGCCCATCAGCTGGGACCACATCGAGCTGCGCCTGGACGCATACTGCGCCACCCGTGCCGATTGCGATTCCCTGGGCATCAGCGTCGGCGATTTCGTCGCCTTCGACCCGCTGCCAGAGTTCACCGAGAGCGGGCATATCAGCGCCCGTCACCTTGACGATAAAGCCGGGGTTGCCGCACTGCTGGCGGCGCTCAAGGCGATTGTCGACAGCGGTCAACCGTTGCTGATCGACTGCCACCCGCTGTTCACCATCACCGAAGAAACCGGCAGTGGTGCGGCGGCGGCCTTGCCGTGGGATGTGAGTGAGTTCGTCGGTATCGACATTGCGCCGGTGGCCCACGAGCAGCACTCCAGCGAACACGCGGTGAGTGTGGCGATGCAGGACTCCGGCGGACCGTATGACTATCACCTGTCCCGCCACCTGCTGCGCCTGGCGGCGGAAAATGAGTTGCCGGTGCGCCGCGACCTGTTTCGCTATTACTTCAGCGACGCCCACTCGGCAGTGACCGCCGGCCATGACATTCGCACCGCGCTGCTGGCGTTTGGGTGCGATGCCACCCACGGCTACGAGCGCACGCACATCGACAGCCTCGCCGCGCTGAGTCGCCTGCTGGGCGCGTACATCCTCAGCCCGCCAGTGTTCGCCAGCGATGCACAACCGGCCAAAGGCTCCCTCGACCGGTTCAGCCACCAGATCGAACACGACACGCAAATGGAGAGCGATACCCGCGTGCCGTCGGTGGACAGCCTGGTGGGTCAAAAAACCTGAGACTGGCAACTGGGATCCCGACGCAGTAGCATCGCCGGGATTCCTTAGCCGAGGCTTGTATGCTGATTCCCTACGATGCACTTGAAGTCGATACCCTGACCCGCCTCATCGAAGACTTCGTGACCCGCGACGGTACCGACAATGGTGACGACACGCCCCTGGAAACCCGGGTGCTGCGGGTACGCCAGGCGCTGACCAAGGGCCAGGCGCTGATTGTCTTCGACCCCGAGAGCGAGCAGTGCCAGCTGATGCTCAAGCACGATGTGCCCAAGCATCTGTTCGACTGACACTCACGGATTGGGCACGGGCACCGGATGGGTGTTGGCCTGCTGCCCCTGCCGACTGAGGATCTTCTGATAGACCTCCGCCCGGTGCACATTGACCCCCACTGGCGCCTCCACCCCCAGCTTCACCTGGGTGCCGTTAACTTCCAGAATGCGCAAAGTGATCTGGTCACCCACCGAAATTATTTCACCTACCGCGCGGCTTAATACCAGCATGGGGTTCGTCCTTTTTAAGTTACCGAACCCCGACCATGCGCTCCCCGACCATCACCATCAATGGCCTTCAGGTTAAACAGGCACGTCTTACACATGCAGGTAATTTGCCTTACAGACAGGCGATGATAAATCGCGAATTGCGCCTCAGAACTGAACGCAATGTTCAGGCTTTGAACGACTGAGCCTTGGCTCGCATCTTGTCCGCCATGACGGTCATCTCGTCATACAGCAACTGCGGGTTCTTCTGTTTCAGTGCCCAGGCCATGCGTCCCTGCTCGTGGGGCAGGATCATGAATTGCCCTTCAGCCACCTGCTGGTAAATGTAGTCGGCGATCTCTGCGGCGGTAATCGGCGAGCTTTCCAGCAGCTTGCCCACCTGGGCCTTCATCGTCGGCGTCGGCCCACGGAAGGAGTCCAGCAGGTTGGTCTGGAAGAATGACGGGCACACCACGTGCACCCCGACTTCCTGCTGCTTGAGCTCCACCAGCAGGCTTTCCGAGAGCGCCACCACGCCGGCCTTGGCCACGTTGTAGTTGCTCATGGCCGGGCCCTGCATCAGGGCCGCCATGGAGGCGATGTTGATGATGCGGCCCTTGCCCTTTTCCAGCAGCGGCAGGAAGGCCTTGCAGCCCTTGACCACGCCCATCAGGTTGATTGCGATCTGCCAGTCCCAGTCTTCCAGGGACAGTTCGCTGAAGAACCCGCCCGACGCCACACCCGCGTTGTTGACGATCACGTCGATGCCGCCGAGCTTTTCCTCACAGGCCTGTGCGAAGGCGGTGAGCTGGCTGTAGTCGCGCACGTCGCAACGCTGGGTGAACCCGTCACCGCCGGCCTGGCGCACCAGCTTCAGGGTTTCTTGCAGGCCTGCTTCGCTGACGTCCGACAAGGCCAGCTGCCAACCCTCGCGGGCCCAGCGCAGAGCGATTTCGCGACCCAGGCCAGAACCGGCGCCGGTGATCATCATGCGATTTTGCATAGGAAAATAGCCTTGTGGTTCACGGAAGAAGTGAGCCGCAGTGTAGCGAAGGTTTTTCCCGCACCCACGCACCATCAGACTGCTGAATGCCCCAGGCAAACCGTGGGCCGGGTCGGATAGCGGGAAACCCGCCAAGTTCCATTTATTTAAACTAAGAAAGGTTATTTGCAACGCGGTTAAAGGAAATAAGCTAGTTAGCAAAAAGCTTTAAAAAAACACGGAATTTTCTGCCAAACACATGGGTCGGAGTTATTAAGGCGTCCGTATTAGCTGTCGGGCCTATCCGTTAAATAACAGGTCTTTTCAGAAGACAATAAGGAAAACAAAACATGAGCCTCATTCTTATCATTATTCTGATCCTCCTGCTGGTCGGCGGTCTTCCAGTGTTCCCTCACTCACGTAACTGGGGTTACGGGCCATCGGGTATTCTCGGTACCGTGTTGGTCGTGCTGTTGATTCTGTTGTTGCTCGGCAAGATATAACGCGTTCCAGCACGCAAAAAAAAGAGGCCTTAAAAGGCCTCTTTTTTTATGCGCGGGTGTTTAGTCCGGCTTGCCGTCCACCACACCGGCGGTGTTATCCAGCAGGCTCTTGGTAGCCGTCTGCAGGAACGACTCGAGCTTCTGCTTCAGCGCAGCCTCGTCCGGCGATTCTGGAATCACCTTCCCGGTCGGGTTGGCGCCCAGTTCGTATTCCCACAACTTAGGTGGCATTTCCTTAGGCAGTACCAATACGCGGTCACCGGTAAGCAAGGCGACGGTCTGGTCGCTGCCCGACGGCTTGATCACGCCAAAGCCCTTGTCGCCTTCCGGCAGGTTGAGCAGGTCACGGCCCCAGCACTGGTGCAGGGTGTCACCGCCAAGGCGGCCCATGATGGTCGGCACGATGTCGATCTGGGTGCCCACGGTGTGGTCACGCTCGCCGAACTTCTCTTGCATGCCCGGCGCAATCATCAGCATCGGCACGTTGAAGCGGCCCAGGTCCATCTCGGTGATCTGTTGCTCATTGCCGAAGCCGTGGTCGCCCACGACCACGAACAGGGTTTCCTTGAAGTACGGCTCCTTGCGGGCCTTTTCAAAGAACTGGCCCAGGGCCCAGTCGGAGTAGCGCATGGCCGTCAGATGCTCGTTGAGGCTGCCACGGTCGGTGACTTTTTCAACCGGCAATGGCGTCGGCAACGCGTACGGGGTGTGGTTGGACAGGGTTTGCAGCAGCGCATAGAACGGCTTGCCGCCTTCACGGGCCTTCAACTCTTCCAGGCCACGGTTGAACATGTCCTGGTCGGACACGCCCCAGGTCGGGTCCGAGAACACCGGGTTGACGAAGTCATTACGCCCGATGAAGTTGGTCATGCCCTGGTTGCTGAAGAAGCCCGACTGGTTGTCCCAGGCGAAGTCGCCGTTGTAGACGTACACGTCGTCGAAATCACGATGGCTGAGCAACTGCGGCAGGCCCGACAGCTTGTGGCTGCCTTCCGGAGTCTGCATCAGGTATTCGAAGCCCGGCAGGTTCGGGAAGCACGCCATGGTGGCAAACATACCCTGGTGGGTGTGGGTGCCGTTGGAGAAGAAGCGGTCGAACAGCAGGCCTTCCTTGGACAGTTTGTCGAAGTACGGCGTGATGTTGCCCGGGCGGCCCAGGGCGCCCACCGAGTGACCGGCGAAGCTTTCCATCAGGATCACCACGACGTTCTTGATCGGCAGGGTCTTCTCCGCCGGCGGCGTGAAGTCACGGCGTACCGCGGCGGTGTCGGGGTCTACCAGTTTTTCACTTGGCAATACCAGCATGTCGCGCACGGTCTGGGTGGCCAACGGCTGCTCCAGAGTGGCTTTCCAGATGTTCGAGCGGTCTTCGGAGAAACGCGACTTCGCCGCCGCAATCAGCGACAAGGTACCGTTAAGGCCCAACTGGTTGGCGAAGTTCGAGTCGGTGGTATACACGTCACCCCAACGCAGCGGCGGGCCCTGGCGCAGGGTGCCACGGGCGGCAACCACGGCGATCAGCAGGCAGACCACAAACACCGCAATACGCGAATACCACGGCGCCACCTGACGGGTGCTGATGGTGCCGCCACTGAACGGGCCACGTGGGCGCGTCGCACGGTCGGCGCCTTTGAAGGCGATGCTCAGGATCAGCGTGCCCACGGCCCAGGCCAGCAGGTAGCGCACCACCGGGAAGCCGTACCAGAGCATGCTCATTACGGTTTTCGGGTCTTCCTTTACATACTGGAAGACCAGGCCGTTGAGGCGCTGGTGAAACTCGCGGTAGAAGTCCATCTCCATCAGGCCGAGGAACAGCGCGATGCTGGAGGCGACCGTCAGCCAGAAGCGGAAGAACCCGCGTGCTGCCATGGCCCGTACGCTGAACAGCGCCAGCAGCAACGGAATGCTCAGGTACACCACCAGGCGCAGGTCCAGGCGCAGGCCATTGGCGAACGCTTCAAGGAAGGTCGAGGCCGGCGTGTCGAGGATCATCTCGCGGTTGTAGACCAGCAGCGCCAGGCGCAGCAGGGAGAACATCACCATCATGATCAAGGCACAAAGCAGCGTGTACGCCAGATGGGATTTGACGGTCGGTTGCAGCAAGCGATTAGAAGCTCGCTGCTGATTCAGGGCGTCCGGGTTTGCCATGTCGTTTTAGGACCCATTGGAAGTTTAAGTTGCGAATGAATACAGCGGCGCCCCGCCCTCGCCCAGGCACGCTGGGGTAGGCAGTTAACGCAATGGCGCAAATGGTGCCCGATCAACGCCGGCAACGCCATTGATTACTCATACCGGCCAGTGTTTGAGACTCGTCTTAGAGCCTCCTGGCAGGGAAAATAGCCGGCGAATTGTCTTGGATGGAATGTGAAAATTTTGTACAGCGAATATCTCGACACACAAAAAACAGCCGGGATTGTAGCGAGCAACTTGGGGCCGTATCTTGGCCCTCTGCCCTTTTGGATTGCCCATGATGTTTTATTGCTACCACCCAAGCCCCCTCGGGCCGTTGTTACTCGCGGCCGATGAACAAGGTCTGCGCCTGTTATATATGGACGTGCATCAATGCCCGGTGCAGGCAGATTGGGCGCTGGCAACTAACGAGTTGGATGCAGCAAGACGGCAGCTGGATGAGTATTTTGCACGCAAGCGCGAAGTGTTTGATCTAACGCTGGCGCCGGTGGGCACGCCCTTTCAGCAGCAAGTGTGGCAGGCGTTGTTGCAGATTCCCTATGGGCGTACCTGGACTTACGCTGAACAGGCACAACACCTGGAAAATCCCAAGGCGATTCGCGCGGTGGGCACGGCCAATGGCGCCAACCCGATTTCCATCATCATCCCCTGCCACCGTGTGGTGGGCAGCGATGGAACACTGGTGGGGTTTGGCGGCGGGATTGAAAACAAGGTGAAGTTGCTGGAGCTGGAAGGCAGCTGGTTGATCTAGTAACCGTAGCAGCTGTCGAGCCTGAGCGAGGCTGCGTCTGCAGTGTGTCAGGCACACCGCGAACGCAGCCTCGCTCGGGCTCGACAGCTGCTACGTCGCAGATCTTCAGATACGCACGTTACCGCGCGGCCCGGCGATCGCCCAGATGATCAAACCCAACACCGGCAGCAGCAGGATCAACAGGATCCACAGCACTTTGGCGCCGGTACTCGCGCCGCTTTTGAACACGTTGATGATCGCCCAGATATCCAGCGCGAGGATGATCAACCCGATCAGACCATTAAAAGTGGAACCCATGGTGTCGCTCCTAAGTGAGGGCTTGCCTGCTTAGGATAGTCAGCCGTGGCCAGGGGTTCCGTTTTATTTCAGACGTGCACCGCAACCCGCAGGGCTTCCAGGGACGGCTCGCCCTTGATCCCGACTTCGGCACACAACTCCAGCACCCGTGGCACGTCATTACCGTAGACCAGCACGGCCTGGATTTCGTCGTCCAGCAACTGGCTGAAGTTGACCAGCACGTAGCCGCCGTTTTCCGGGTTGAGCGCGCTCATCTGGATCTGGATGCGGTTCAGCGCGGTCAGGGCTTCGGTTTTGGCCAGTTGCTTGGGCTTGAGGTTGAAGGCCACGCTCGGGCCAAATGAGGCAACGATCTGGGCGAACAGGTCCAGGTAGGTGTCGGCCTGGAACAGCACGGTATCGGGCAAACTGCCGACAACGATCCACTCGCCCAAGGGAATCGGGAAAGTGTCGTCGTAGTTGATGTCGGGGTTGGCGGCCAGGAAAGCTTCAGGATCGGCGTAGGCCTGGGCCGCTTCGTCCGCCACCTTGGCGATCTCGGGTTCGCTCATGCAGCCGGAGCTGATTTTGCTGATGAGTTCGACGAGTGCGGTTTTCATGGGGTGGTCCTGTGGCGGGGCTGATTTTGAGGGCGCAAAGCCTACACCAGTTTTTGCAACTGCGCCGCCGTATCCACTGCGCCCATGGTCTGCGCGGCTGCCAGCGCGGTCACGCCCTGGGCATCGGTAGCCTTGGGGTTGGCGCCCTGGCTGATCAGGTAATCCACCATCTCGGTACGGTTGAACATCGCCGCCATCATCAACGCCGTACGGCCATCCGAAGAGGCGCCTTCGACCAACGCACCGCCTTCGATCAACGCCTTGACCACCGGCAGGTTGCCCTTGAACGCCGCGCCGGCAATCGGCAACTGGTTCTTGTCATTGGCAATCTGGGGATCGGCCTTGAATTCCAGCAGCACTTTCACCGCGTCGACATGCCCGTGGTAGGCAGACAGCATCAACAGCGTATCGCCATTATGGTTACGCAGGTTTGGCGGCAAGCCCTTGGCCAGCAGCGCAGCCAGCATCGCGGCATCGCCCTTGCGCGCTACGTCGAACACTTGCTCGGCAAATTCGGCGGCTTCGTCTTCGGTCATTTGTTTGGCTTGGTCTGACATGTGGGGCTCCTTGTCTGGTGTTTCATAAGGCGCCCAGTCTCGCGATGGAGTTCCCCACTGTCATGCCTTTTTTCCCAAAAGCGGCGATAGGCAGAATCAATAACGGAACTTGCCCGCTTGGATTTCCGCCAGCAGTTGGCCCGTGACCGGCACGTAGCTGTCCGATCCCGGCAGCCAGGCGAAGATCGGATCATCGCCGGCCTTTTCCGGGTCGAACGCCTCCTCCTTGAGTTTCACCTTCTGGTATTTGAAGGTGCCGGTGGTTTCCATCTTCACTTTGATCCGCAGGAACAACGGCACCGCATACGCGGGCAGTTGCCCATGGGCAAACGTCAGCAGCTCGCGCATGTCCAGGGAGGCCAGGGATTCGGCGGGCGTGATGGCGGCCATGCCGGCGCGGCCATTGGTGTTTTCAATCTCAACCCCGTAGGCCACCACCTCGGAGATCTGCGGGTGCTGCAGGAAGATGTTTTCGACTTCGGTGGTGGAGACGTTTTCACCTTTCCAGCGATAGGTGTCTCCCAGCCGATCAACGAATTGGGCATGACCGAAGCCGATATTGCGCAACAGGTCGCCGGTGTTGAAATAGCGGTCGCCCTTCTCGAACACATCGCTGAGCACCACCTTGCGATTCTTCTCGGGGTCGGTGTAGCCGTCGAACGGCGCCTTGTCGTCGATCCGGGCCAATAGCAGGCCCTGACCGCCCTTCGGCACTTCGCGCATGAAACCATTAGTGCCGCGAATCGGCTCACAGCTGTCATGGGCGTAGTCCACCAGCGCCCAGTGCATCAGGGAAAAGCCGATGGTGTTGTCGAAATTCAGCACATTGGTGAAGCCGATATTGCCGTCACTGGCGGCGTACAGCTCGCAGATGTGATCGACGCCAAAGCGCTGCTTGAATTCAGCCCAGACGCCAGGGCGCAAGCCGTTGCCGATCATCTTCGTCACCCGGTTATCCCGGTCCTGCTCACTGGCAGGCTGGTCGATCAGGTAGCGGCACAGTTCGCCGACGTAACCGAGGGTGGTCGCATTGAACCGGCGCGCATCGTCCCAGAACTGGCTGGCGCTGAACTTGCGGCGAATCGCAAACCCCGAGGCCCCGGCAATCGCCGAACCCCAGCACACGCACAGACCGGTGGCGTGATACAGCGGCAAGGTGCAATAGACGACATCCTCGGGGCCCATATCCAGGGCGATGGTGCCGAAACTGGCCGAAGTTCTCATCCAGCGGCCATGTTTGAAAATACCGGCCTTGGGCAAGCCGGTGGTGCCGGAGGTGTAGATATAGAAGCAAGGGTCGTTGAAGTAGATTTGCTGGGTGCTGGTGGGGTTTTCCACCGGAAAATCGGCGCTGGCGGCCATCAGGTCTACATAATTCGGCGGCACGCTGGTGTGCTGCTGATCGGCGATAAACCAGGTTTTATCGGCCTCAATTGCCACCTGGCTGCGCACGGCCTCGTAGGCCCCAGCCAACTCGGCCCCCACGACAACCGCCACCGGCGTCACCAGGTTCAGGCTGTGTACCAGCGCGGCCTGGGTTTGGGAGGTATTGAGCATCGCGCAAATACCGCCCACCTTGGCCACGGCCAACACGCTGAGCAGCAACTCGGGGCGGTTCTCGATAAACAAGGCCACCACGTCGCCCTTGCCGATGCCCTGCTGTTGCAGGTAATGGGCCATGCGGTTGGCGTGCTGGTTGGCCTGGCGATAGCTGAGCACACTGTCGCCATACAGCAGCGCGGCGCCATCGGGATTGCGTTGAGTGGCTTGCTCGAACGTCCAGCCCAGGCCGCACGGTTGCGCAGGGTCTGTGACGTTGGCTGCGCGCATACCGCGGACCAGGCGCGGCAGGGCACGGACAATGGTGGGCACCTTACGCAGCATCTTGCCCCAGGTGATCATGTCACTCGGCGGGTGGCTCATGGCGGGAACGTCCTTTTTCTTATTGTTCGTATGACCCTCAGGCACCCTTCGCACCGTAAGACCGGTGCCGAATGCCTTGCAGGAAAATACGCCAGCCATTCTTCGGCTGTACACGCAGGATTTGAAAAGTTTTGTATCCCAAAAGGAAAAGGAATTTAACGGCCGGTGACGCGGTCACTATGGAAGACCTGCATCGCCCTCCCGCGGCGAAACACTTGGCAAAACCCCGCAAAATGCAGGATGCACGATGGCCATTCATGCAAATTGCACGAAACTGAAAATCTAAAAAATTTATAACTATCTGATTTGCAACGATTTTTTAAGATACTCAGTACTGGCACAATCACTGCACCTATCACTCCACGCTGCAAAACATGAGCAAACGGAGCTGATAGATATGAGCCTGATCCAAGATAAATTTTCTTCTGTGTTCTCCAATTTCGACGTCACCACCCAGGCACGTCCTGATGGCGGCATTCTGCTGACCTTGCGTAACAGCGAAGGCAAGCAGATCAAACGTTCGATCTCTTATCAGCAACTGCACACGGCCGACCAACTGACGTGGGTCATCAGCGCCATTCGCCGCGACCTGGCTGAACAAGCCAGCGACCTGCCACAGATTTCGATGCTGCAAAGCCAGCATCGCTTTGCCCTGCCGACCTACCATTCGGCTTGATTGACATGCAGGACCCGAACAGGTCGTGGTGCCGTTGCGCACCACGGCCTTTTTTTATTCGCACAACCCCTGCTTGAGCGCCTCGTTCACCGCCTGCACCCGGTTAGTCACCTGCAACTTGCCGTAGATGTTGCGCAGGTGAAACTTCACCGTGGCCTGGGAAACTGAGCGAATTCTGCTGATCTCCCAGACCGTCTTGCCCTCGATCGCCCAATGCAGAATTTCCCGTTCCTTTGGGGTCAGGGGTTTACCCGACAACATCGCACGCGACTTGCGGCTGGCAACCGGCGCGTTATCAGTGTGCGTGGACGGTTGTTCCTGTGGCTCTGGACCGCTCATGCAGGCCTCTCTCTTCAGATGGGTCTTGTAACGCCTGAAATCGGATAACTCCTATTGACAGGCGAATAACTATTGCGACCAGAGAGAGTTACACAAAGAGTGGAAGTATTAAGTAAGGCCAACAAGAAACAGCTGCTGCCCACAAACTTTAAAGTTTATTCCTACGGCGATTTCCAACATGCAGGGATTGAACTTAAAAAAATGCCCCCTATTCAGGAGGCATTGGCGGGCGCACTTAGTCCTCAAGCCGGGGAAAGCCCTCGGCGATCGCGTCGCCGGTCAGCTTGACCGCCTGCCCTTCAGGGTCACTGAACAGGCGGATTGCCACGAAGTGCGGGTTCTCCCCCATATCAAACCAGTGTTTGATGCCGGCTGGCACCGAGATCAGGTCGTTTTTCTCGCAGAACACCGCGTACACATAGTCTTCGATGTGCAAGGTAAACAGCCCACGGCCCGCGACGAAGAAGCGTACGTGGTCTTGCGCCATGCGGTGTTCACCGAGTCGCTCGGCACGCAGTTCGGCTTTTTGCGGGTGGTCGTTGCTGACACTGATCACATCGACATGGGTGTAACCGCGCTCGGTCATCAGCGTGTCGATGGGCGCCTGATAGGCCGCGATGATCTCAACCTCGCTGGCGCCTGCCTCAAGCCGGGTAGCCGCCTGCCAGCGGTCGAACGCCACGCCCAGCTCGGCCAGGGTCGACGCGATATCGTCCTGGTGAGTCAGGACCTTGTTCGGGGTGTCGGGGGTGGAGACGTGGTAAACGGCGAGATAGCTCATCAAACTCTTCCTCTGTCACGGGAGCGGCTCATGGCCGCTCCTCTTGCAATCGAATGCCAATGATTATGGCGGCGGCCAGGGCCGCGACGCTGGCAATGCTGAAGGTCAGGGTCGGCCCCAGCAGGTTCCAGCTGTAACCTGAATAGAGTGCGCCCAGCGCACCGCCGGTACCGGCCAGTGCGGCATACAGTGCCTGGCCCTGGCCTTGCTGGCGAGCACCAAAGCTGCGTTGCACGAACTGGATGGCGGCCGCGTGAAAACTGCCGAAGGTCGCCGCGTGCATCACCTGCGCCAACAGCAGCACCCAGAAGAATTCGGCGAACGAGCCCAGCAGTAACCAGCGCAGCGCCGCCAGCAGGAAACTCGCCATCAGCACCCGGCGTACCGAAAAGCGCGAGAGAATCCGGCTCATGGCCAAGAACATCAAGACTTCCGCGACCACGCCCAGGGCCCACAGCATGCCGATCACCCCACGGCTGTAACCGAGGTGTTCGAGGTGCAAGGTCAGGAAGGTGTAGTACGGGCCGTGGCTCATTTGCATCAGCGCCACGCAGGCATAAAACGCGAGGACGCCAGGGCTGCGCAGTTGCCGCAAAAAGCCGTCACCGGCCAGGCGGTTGCCCTGGGCCGGCGGCTGCGCATTCGGCACCCAGAGGCTCGCGCCGATGATGCCGGCCATGATCACCACGATCACCACCGGGTAGATATCCAGGCTCAGCCAGTCGAACAGGCGGCCCATGATCACCACGGTGAGGATAAAACCGATGGAGCCCCACAACCGCACTTGGCTGTAGCGCGAGGTCTGGCCTTGCAGGTGCGCGAGGGTGATCACTTCAAACTGCGGCAGCACCGCGTGCCAGAAGAACGCGTGCAAGGCCATAACCAGCGCCAGCCAGGCGTAGGTCTTGCTGACAAAGATCAGCGAGAAGCTCACCAGGGTGCACACCGCGCCAAAGCGCACGATGGCCAGGCGCCGGCCGGTGTAATCCCCCAGCCAGCCCCACAAATTGGGGGCCACGCAGCGCATCAGCATGGGGATGGCCACCAGCTCGCCAATGCGCGCGCTGGAGAAGCCCAAGTGATCGAAGTACAGCGCGAGGAACGGCGCCGTCGCCCCCAGCAGGGCGAAATAGAACAGGTAGAAGCTGGAGAGTCGCCAGTATGGGAGTGCTTTCGTCAGCATAAGTGACATGTGGCGAGCGAGCTTGCTCGCGCTGGGGCGCGAAGCGGCCCCACCAATAGAAGCGCCGCAGTTCTCCAGCTAATACCGGGTTGCAGGCTTTGGGGTCGCTTCGCAGCCCAGCGCGAGCAAGCTCGCTCGCCACACACCGTCACAGTTGACTCAACACCGGAGTGCTGACCTTCACATCGGCGTTTTGCCCACGATGACGCAGCAAGTGATCCATCAACACAATGGCCATCATCGCCTCGGCAATCGGCGTGGCGCGGATGCCGACACACGGGTCGTGACGGCCCTTGGTGATCACGTCCACCGGGTTGCCATGCACATCAATCGAGCGGCCCGGCGTAGTGATGCTGGACGTTGGCTTGAGCGCCAGGTGCGCAACAATCGGCTGGCCGGAGGAGATGCCACCGAGAATGCCGCCGGCGTTGTTGCTGAGGAAACCTTCCGGGGTCATCTCGTCACGGTGCTCGGTGCCACGCTGGGCAACGCAGTCGAACCCGGCGCCGATTTCCACGCCCTTGACCGCGTTGATGCTCATCAGTGCGTGGGCCAGTTCGGCATCGAGGCGGTCGAAGATCGGCTCGCCCAAGCCTGGCATCACGCCCTCGGCGACCACGGTGATCTTGGCGCCGACGGAATCCTGGTCGCGGCGCAGCTGGTCCATATAGGCTTCCAGCTCCGGCACCTTGTCCGGATCGGGGCAGAAGAAGGCGTTGTCTTCGACGCTGTCCCAGGTCTTGAACGGGATTTGGATCGGACCCAGCTGGCTCATGTAGCCGCGGATCACGATGCCCTGGGTCGCCAGGAATTTCTTCGCGATCGCGCCGGCCGCCACGCGCATCGCGGTTTCCCGCGCCGAGCTGCGGCCACCGCCACGGTAGTCGCGCTCGCCGTATTTGTGGTGGTAGGTGTAGTCGGCGTGGGCCGGACGGAACAGGTCCTTGATCGCCGAGTAGTCCTTGGACTTCTGGTCAGTGTTGCGAATCAGCAGGCCGATGGCACAACCGGTGGTGCGGCCTTCGAATACGCCGGAGAGGATTTCGACTTCGTCGGCTTCCTGGCGCTGGGTGGTGTGTCGGCTGGTGCCGGGCTTGCGGCGGTCGAGGTCACGCTGCAGGTCTTCCAGGGACAACTCGAGGCCCGGCGGGCAGCCGTCGACAATGGCGACCAACGCCGGGCCATGGCTTTCGCCCGCGGTGGTAACAGTGAACAGCTTGCCGTAGGTATTGCCGGACATGCAGAGCGCTCCGTGAAATCAGTTGAATCAAGTCAACCGTAATAACTTAAGGCGGCCAGTATACGCAGGCTAACCGACTAGTTCATCCTCGAAACCTTACCGGTAGACGTTGGTCCAACCGGCACCTTCCTCATGATGGCGCGATGATGCTGCGAGTTCTGCTATTGACCCTTACCCTGTTTTCCAGCCTTGGCTTCGCCGCCTCCCCTGTCGTGCTGCAACGGCCCATCAGCCTGGACACCGGCAGTGGTGAGCTGTTTGGCTCGCTGTTGTTACCCAAATCCGACAAGCCAGTGCCGGTGGTGCTGATCATCGCCGGCTCCGGGCCCACCGACCGCAACGGCAACAGCGCCGACGGCGCACGCAACGACAGCCTCAAGCGCCTGGCCTGGGTGCTGGCCAAACACAACATCGCCAGCGTGCGCTACGACAAGCGCGGTGTAGCCGCCAGCCTTGCCGCCACCCCCGATGAACGTAACCTGACCCTGGACGCCTATGTGTCCGACGCCGTGGCCTGGGGCAAGTTGCTCAAAGCCGACCCGCGCATGGGGCCGTTGATTGTGCTGGGCCACAGTGAAGGCGCGCTGGTAGCTGCCCTCGCCGCCCCGCAGCTGAATCCGGCCGGGGTAATTTCCCTGTCGGGCAGTGCACGCCCGGTGGACCAGGTCATCCGCCAGCAACTGGCCGATCACATGCCTCCCGCGCTGTTATTGCGCAGCAACCAGATTCTCGATCACCTCAGGGCCGGCCAGGTGGATGCCGATGTGCCCACACCGCTTGAGGGCATTTTCCGTCCCAGCGTGCAGCCTTATCTGATCAGCCTGTTCCGCGCTGATCCTTCGGCGGCATTTGCCCGACTGAAGATGCCGGCGCTGATCATCCAGGGCACCAATGACCTGCAGGTCGGCGTGGCCGATGCGCAACAACTGCAGAAGGCCAAGCCCGACGCTGAGCTGACGGTGATCGAGGGCATGAACCACGTGATGCGCATCGTGCCCAATGACGTGAAGCAGCAATTGGCATCCTACAACGACCCACAGTTGCCGCTGGCTGCCGCACTCGGCACACGCCTGGTTCGCTTTATCGACGGACTTCGCGCCAGTTAAGCAAGTATTCCCCCTCCAGTCCTGAGTAAAACGGCCGATAAGCCCTGGGTCGACAGCAAAAAGCCTGTCGGCCCGCAGAGCTTGGACAGGATCGCGCCGAATGACGAACACCGAAGCAACACCCGAACCTACCGCCGACACCACGGCTGAAACCGAGGCCGCCGCATCGGCCGCGTTACCGTGGGCGGAGGTACAGGCCGAACATTTCAAGATGCTGCGCCTGGCCCCTTTGGCCACCGACCGCGCCACCGGCGTGCGGCCCCTGCGCTTTGTGCAGTTCGGCTGGGCCGAACGCAACAACAAAGACCACAGCCTGCTGCGGATGGTCATCCAATTGCCTGGCCAGCGGGTGCGTCGGGAACAGAATCACCTGGATATCTGGGTCGACCACGCCACCCACCGCGTGCATTTTGGCCCGGGCAACAGCCTGGAGATCGAACCGGCGAACCGCGGCATCGGCCGCTTCCTGGTGGCCCAGGGCGCTGCCTGGGCGAAAAAGAAGTGGTCGCACTACCGCGTCGACGGCGTTGACCTGGCCAACAAGGACGCACTGAACGAAGCCACACGCCTGCGCCGGGACCACTTCCTGCGAATCCAGGGCTTTGATGTGGCGTATGCCGATGTCCAGCATTTGAAGGGCAACGTGCAGCCGGGCAAGGTCAGCGATGTGCTGGACAGCTGGAACACGGAGAAGCTGCAGTTCGTAGAGATTCTGGAAGCGGCGCAGATGCTGCAACAGGCCGAGCAGAACCTCGCCGAGCAGGAAGTGAAGCTGCGCAAGGAAGAGGAAAAGGTCACCAAGTTCAAGCGCGAAGACAGCGGGTTGCGCTTTACGATTACGTGTTTGGTGGCGTTTACCGTGTTTCAGGCGGGGTTGTTGATCTGGATTGCGACGCATCGCTGAATCATAAAGTGTATTTGTGGCGAGGGAGCTTGCTCCCGCTGGAGTGCGAAGCGCTCCCAAGATTCTTGGGGCCGCTACGCTGCCCAGCGGGAGCAAGCTCCCTCGCCACAAGTATCAGCATACTGTCAGGCAGGGTTTAGACCCTGGCGGCAAACACCGCCTGATGCGCCCGGCACTGCTCTGCCGTCAACATGAACACCCCGTGCCCACCGCGCTGGAACTCCAGCCAGGCAAAGTCCACTTCCGGGTACAACGCCTCGACGTGAACCTGGCTGTTGCCCACCTCGACAATCAGCAAGCCCTTCTCGGTCAAGTGATCCGCCGCTTCGGCCAGCATCCGCCGAACCAGGTTCAAACCGTCATCTCCGCAAGCCAGGCCCAGTTCCGGCTCGTGCTGGTATTCATCCGGCATGTCGGCAAAGTCTTCGGCATCAACATAGGGCGGGTTGGACACGATCAGGTCAAAACGCTGGCCCGGCAAACCATCAAAACCATCGCCTTGAACGGTATAGACCCGCTCGTCGACGCCATGGCGCTCGATGTTCTGGTTGGCCACTTCCAGTGCTTCAAAGGACAAGTCGCCCAGCACCACTTCGGCGTCCTGGAACTCGTAGGCGCACGCAATACCGATGCAACCGGAACCGGTGCACAGGTCCAGAATGCGTGCTGGCGGTGTGCCAAGCCACGGTTCGAAGCGGTTTTCGATCAGTTCGCCAATCGGTGAGCGTGGAATCAGCACGCGCTCATCGACGATAAACGACATGCCACAGAACCAGGCTTCCTTCAACAGGTAGGCGGTCGGCACGCGCTCGTGGATACGTCGGTGCAGCAAGCGTTGTACGTGGGAGATTTCCTCTTCTTCCAGGTTGCAATCCAGGTAGCTGTCGGCAATTTCCCACGGCAGGTGCAAGGCGCCGAGCACCAGTTGCCGGGCTTCGTCCCAGGCGTTGTCGGTGCCATGCCCGAAAAACAGGTCTTCCCCATGGAAACGGCTGACGGCCCATCGGATGTGGTCGCGCAAGGTGCGCAGGCGAGAAGTGATCACGGGGGCAAGCTCCTGGAAAAAACGACCGGCGATTCTAACAGTCTTAAGCTGTACCGACGATGTACGAAAAAACCCTTTACCGCACGTCGGATTTCATCTTAAACGCGGTTTTTGCCTAAACGTAGTGACCTATTGACATCGCTACACGCCAGCAACGGCGTACCTTACGATGGTAGCGATTCACAGAAGCGCTCAGCCAGAGGACAATGTCACAAAAGCCCCACTCACAGGAGCCCCAGAATGTCCGTTCCAAAGACGATGTTTCAACTCAGCGGTCGTGGTTACGCAGCGGCGAACCTGAACCATGCGACCCTCGTGATCATCGACGCCCAGAAGGAATACCTCAGCGGTCCCCTCGCCCTCTCGGGCATGGACGCGGCTGTGGAAAACATCAAGCAACTGGCCGCTGCCGCGCGCAACGCCGGGCGCCCGATCGTGCATGTGCGCCACTTGGGCACAGTCGGCGGGCTGTTTGATCCCCAGGGCGAGCGCGGTGAGTTCATTCCAGGCCTCGAGCCCCAGGCTGACGAGACCATCATCGGCAAGCTGCTGCCAAGCGCCTTCCATGGCACTGGGCTGGAGAAGCACCTGCAAGACCTCGGTTCCCTGGACCTGATCGTCTGCGGCTTCATGAGCCACTCCAGCGTCAGCACCACCGTGCGCGCGGCAAAGAACCTGGGCTTTCGCTGCACCCTGGTAGAAGACGCCTGCGCCACCCGCGACCTGCCGTACAAGGGCGGCATCCTCAGCGCCGACCACGTGCAGCAGACCGAAATGGCCATCATGGCCGACAACTTCGCCACCCTCGCCTTGACCAAAGATCTGATCTGATCGACCTTCGATGAGCGGGTAGCCGCCCGCTCATCCGCAAATACCTGTCATTTGCTGCAATTGCCTCTGTACCCGGAACAACCTGTGTATCTTCCGGTCGAAGGGCCGATACCCTGGAGGAAAGGTCGGAATGAAGATATCCGATGGTTTTGATGCTCGTCGCTTGCGCCCCAAGGGCCCGAGCAACTGGCGTCTGCGCATCGGCGCCGGCTTTGCCGCGCTGTTTGCGATCGTGGGCGTGCTGCTGGCAATTGCCGGTGCCGCTGGTTTGTCTGGACATTCACCGGCCTTGGGCGAACTGAACGCCAGCCCTGGCGGTTCTGCAATACTGTTGGTGATCGGCCTGCTGGTGCTGTGGTTCGGCGTTTGGCTGTGGCGCCGTTGCCGTCGGCGCATGCGCCAGCCCCTGTCACTGAACATTGCCTCGCACCTGATGAAAAAGCACGACTGATGGCATCCAGATAGCGTTTGTTGCGCATCAAGCCGCCGCGATTAGGTAAACTGCCCGCCCTTCGCGGAGGCTGACATGCAAGACGACGATTTTTCCCTATTCAAGAACGAGCTGCGCGGCGTCAAGCCGATCAAGCACGATCGCGCCGAGACCGGCAAACCCAAGACCGACCGCGCCCAGATCGCCAAGCTGCGCCAGGCCGCGACCGTGCGCACGGACGCCACCACCGTGGACGGCCTGTCGGATCAGTTCGTTATCGATGTAGGCCCCGAAGACGAGCTGATGTGGGCCCGCGACGGCGTGCAGGAAAGCCAGATGCGCAAGCTCAAGGTCGGCCAGATTCCGTTCGAAGGCAGCCTCGACCTGCACGGCATGACCGTCGAAAAAGCCCGCGAAACCCTCTGGGCGTTCCTCGCCGAAGCCACCAAATTCGAAATCCGCTGCGTGCGCGTCACCCATGGCAAGGCTGTGCGCCTGGACGGTAAGCGGCCGATGATCAAAAGCCACGTCAACACCTGGCTGCGCCAGCACTCGCAAGTGCTCGGCTTTACCTCATGCCAGCCACGTCACGGCGGCGCTGGTGCGGTGTATGTGATGCTCAAGCGCACCATGATGGAAGGCCGGGACGAGTAACAAGTGCCATCGTCAGGCTTGCAGCGATGTGTTGGCCGCCGTACCCTTGCCCTTTGCGAAAACCCTACTAGGTAGTTTCATGTCCCTGGAACAGAATTACACAGAGATCCTTGGCCAACTCGGCGAGGACGTCTCCCGCGAGGGCCTGCTCGACACGCCAAAACGTGCCGCCAAGGCCATGCAGTATCTTTGCCGCGGTTATGAACAGACCCTCGAAGAAGTCACCAACGGTGCCTTGTTCAGCTCTGACAACAGCGAAATGGTGCTGGTCAAGGACATCGAGTTGTACTCGCTGTGCGAACACCACCTGCTGCCGTTTATCGGCAAGGCTCACGTCGCGTATATCCCGAGCGGCAAAGTACTTGGCCTGTCGAAGGTCGCGCGTATCGTCGATATGTATGCCCGTCGCCTGCAGATCCAGGAAAACCTCAGCCGCCAGATCGCCGATGCGGTCCAGCAGGTCACCGGCGCCCTGGGCGTTGCGGTGGTGATCGAGGCCAAGCACATGTGCATGATGATGCGCGGTGTGGAGAAGCAGAATTCGTCGATGATCACGTCGGTGATGCTGGGTGAGTTCCGCGAAAACGCGGCGACCCGCAGCGAGTTTCTCAGCCTGATCAAGTAATACGCAGCACCTGGAAAAACCGGCGTTCATCGCCGGTTTTTTTTCGCCTGTGAAAAATCAGGTAAGCTGCGGCCCCTTAAGTCTAGGGCAAGAGGTTTATAACCGTGTTCGTTAAAGCGCTTCGAGTAGGCCTCGGCCAGATCATCATCTTCGGCGACTTCATCACCCGCCCGCGCAAGCAACAACGCCCGGCGAGCGCCCAAGCCCTGGTTGACCAGGCGGCCAAGGACCTGACGCTGTATCAATTCCACGCCTGCCCGTTCTGCGTGAAGACCCGCCGCACCCTGCGCCGCCTGAACGTGCCGGTGGCCTTGAAGGACGCGAAGAACAACGAACAGGATCGCCAGACCTTGCTGGAGCAAGGCGGCAAGATCAAGGTGCCGTGCCTGCGCATTGAAGAAAACGGCCAGACCACCTGGATGTACGACTCCAAGGTGATCATCGATTACCTGGACAAGCGGTTTGCGGCGGCCTGAAGCCCGGCCACGCTTCCCCTGTAGGAGCGAGCTTGCTCGCGAAGGTCGCAAACGATAACGCGGGAAGCCTGGCACCCAGCGGGGTTCTCAGGTTTTTCGCGAGCACGCTCGCTCCTACAGGGAGCGCAATTCAATATCCAGTAATGCAGAGCCCAGGCACTTGCCATGGGCATCCAACGCCAGCGACCGCGTCACTCCACCCCGCAAGATGCCCGGCAACACGAAGTTCAGCGCCTGCACATTGGGCAATTCATAACGCCGCACCGGTGGTGCGCCCTCCTCCAGTAACGGCGCAAAAAACGCCGCCACCACCTCAGCCGTCAATTGCTCGCAGAGCAGCGGATAGTCCTCGGCCCGATACGCGATGATCGAGATGTTCGAGGTGTCGCCCTTATCGCCGGTACGCGAATGGGCCAGGGTATGCAGCTTCATGACTCGATCCTCGGGTTGACCGCATTGCGCGCCAGCAATAACGACGCCACCGCCACCACCTGGCGCAGGCTCTTGTTCGCGCCACCGCCGCCGGACGGGCCGTTGGTGTAGAGGGTTTCCACTTCATTGCCGACGCGCACCGCCTCGCTGCGTTCTTCGCAGCGGGCGGCAATGCGCAGGCGCACTTCCCAGGGTTCAACAGTGCTGCGCGCGCCGTGCAGGGAGTCGATGCCGATCAATTCGGCACGCACGTCCTGCATGCGCACGCCGGTCAACTCCAACCGCTTCAGGACCACATCGCGGGCCAGCTGCGCACGGGCGACCGCACCCGGGCCGCCGTAGGAAATCTGACCCTCGCCGATCCAGCCATCCAGATACCCGACACTGACTTTCAACTGCTCTGGCCGTGGCCGTCCGTTTGCGCCGTGGGCTCGCACCCGGTCCACGGCTTCTTCGGTAAACGCCACCCCGGAAAAATCCGCGCACACGTCCGGCGTAAGGTAGGCGGCCGGATCATGCACTTCGTAGATCAGTTGCTCGGTGCACGTGGCCCGGCGGACCCGCCCACCGGTGCCGGCGACCTTGGTGATCAGTGCCTCGCCGTCGGCATCAATCTCGGCCAACGGAAAGCCCA
Source organism: Pseudomonas sp. LBUM1641 (assembly GCF_059716235.1). NCBI lineage: Bacteria > Pseudomonadati > Pseudomonadota > Gammaproteobacteria > Pseudomonadales > Pseudomonadaceae > Pseudomonas > Pseudomonas sp. LBUM1641. Next base: position 2,129,116 of record NZ_CP166815.1, on the reverse strand, counting down.
GGCGTGCCAGGTCGTCCACGTCCTTGAAACCCGGATCGGCAAAGTAGCCACCGCTGACCTGCCCGGCACATTCCAGCAAATGCCCCACCAGCGTGCCACGTCCCAGGCGTTGCCAATCATCGCCAGCCCAACCGAATTCGAACATCTGCGGCGCCAGGAACAACGAAGGGTCTGCCACCCGGCCAGTGATCACCACGTCGGCATCGGCGCGCAACGCGTCGATGATGCCGTCGGCACCCAGGTAGGCATTCGCGGAAATCAGCCGGTCGCCCAATGAGCCAAGGGTCTGGCCGTTGTCGAGCAACTGCTCCGGCTGGCCCCGCAGGGTCTCGAGTACATCATCGCCAATCACCGCCAGCACCTTGAGGTTCAGCCCCAGTTCACTGGCAATCCGCCGAACTTCAGCCGCCGCGGCCACCGGGTTGGCTGCGCCCATATTGGTGATCACCCGCAAGCGCCGGCGCCCGCCGGGCTGGCCGACAAAGGGCAGCACGCGGCGCATGCGCTCACTCAGCAGCGGGTCGTAACCGCCTTGTGGATCGCTGATCCGCGCCTGTTGCGCCAGGGCGATGGTGCGTTCAGCCAGGCATTCGAAGACCAGGTAATCCAGGTCGCCCTGTTCGGCCAATTCCACCGCAGGCTCGATACGGTCACCGGAGTAGCCGGCGCCGGAACCGATGCGCAAGGTTTTCATGTCAAATCACTCCCAGGAGCAAAGCCGTCAGGGTCATCAACACCGACGCGGCAAACAGAAAGGGGATGGTGAAGCGCTGGTGATCGGCCAGTTCGATCTTGCACAGGCCCACCAACAGGAAGGTCGCGGGCGTCAGCGGGCTGACCGGGAAGCCGGTGGTGTGCACGCCCAGCAACGAGGCCTGGGCCACTTGCAGCGGGTCGACGCCCAGGGCTTTGCCGACTTCGGCAATCACCGGCATCACGCCGAAGTAGTAGGAATCGGGATCGAACAGCATGCTCAACGGCATCGACAGGAAGCCCACCACCGCCGGGATCAGCTTGCCGTGGCCCGCCGGAATCTGCGCCACCGCCACTTCGGCGATGGCCTTGAGCATGCCGGTGCCTTGCATGATGCCGGTGAACACACCGGCGGCGAGCAGGATGCTGGCCATGGTCAGGGCAGTTTTTGCATGGGCATCGATCCGCGCGCGCTGGGCGTCGACGTTCGGGTAGTTGATGCACAGCGCCACCACGGTGCCGAGCATGAACATCACCACCGGGTCGACCCAACCGGCAATCATCACCACCATCACCAGCACCGTCAGGATCAGGTTGACCCAGAACAGCCGCGGGCGACGCAGGGCAATGTCATCCTCGCTGAGCACCCGTTGCGGCACGGCGTCCACGCTGGAACCGGCGCCCAGCCCCAGGCGTTTTTCTTCACGGTGGCCCAGCCACCAGGCGCAGGCAAACACAAAGACCAGGCCGACGATCTGCACCGGGATCAGCGGCTGGAACAAGTCCGCCACCGGCACATGCAATGCCGCCGAAGAGCGCAACACCGGGCCGGTCCAGGGCAGGAAGTTGACCCCGGCCGCCATCGCCGCCACACAGGCGAGGATGCGTTTATCAATCCCCAATCGCGTATACAGCGGCAACATCGCCGGAATCGTCACCAAGAACGTCACCGCGCCGGAGCCGTCCAGGTGCACCAGCAACGCCAGGGTCGCGGTACCAACGACAATCCGTGTAGGACGCGTCCCTACCGTGCGCAGGATGCGATCAATGATTGGATCCAGCATGCCGGCATCGGTCATGATCCCGAAAAACAGGATCGCGAACACAAACATGCCCACCACGGGGGCGACGTTCTTGATGCCGGTGATGATGAAGGCGCTGGTTTGCAGGCCGAAACCGCCGAGCAGCGCGGCGATGATCGGTAAGGCGATCAGGGCCACCAGTGGCGACAGGCGTTTGCTCATGACGGCAGTGAGCAGGCACAGGATGGTGATAACACCCAGGGTAGCGAGCATGGGGTAGCTCCAGAACGGCGTTTTCGGCCGGTTATTGTTTTCCCTGGAGTATTGGAATCGCGTTAGGCTTTGTAAATTGGAATATTCGGCACTCCACATTCGAAAAAACAAAACGCTCGAGCAAAATAAAAATGAAAAATTCGATCCAGCATATCCAGGCGTTTCTCGCCGTTGCCCGCACGGGCAGCTTTACCAAGGCCGCCAATGAGCTGCATCTCTCGCCCTCGGCGCTGACCGTGCAGGTGCAACAACTGGAGGAATGGCTGGGGGTTGCCCTGCTCGACCGCAGCCCGCGCCACGTCAGCATCACCGCCGCCGGCCTGGATGCACGCGGGCCGATGGAGAAGCTGTTGCTGGACCTGGACAACATCGTCACCGGCTCCCGCGACCTTGCGGCGCTACGCCGAGGCGTGGTGACCATCGCCGCCCTGCCCTCCGTGTGCGCCGGTGCATTGCCGCCTGCCCTGCGTCTGTTTCGCGAGCGGTTTGCCGGGATCGAGGTGCGCTTGCATGACCTGGTGGCCCATCGCATTCATGCGCAAGTGCGTTCGGGCGACGTGGATTTCGGTATTGGCGTGCGGGCGCGGTTGAGTCATGGGCTGGCGTTTGTGCCAGTGCTGAATGATCGGTTATGTGCGTTCGTGCCGCTGGATCATCCGTTGACTCGCTATGCCAAGTTGAGCCTGGAGCAACTGGCCGAGCAGCCGATCATCCTCACGGGCCGCGACAGCAGCGTGCGGGAACAGGTGGACGCGTTGTTCGACGAAACACGCCTGACGATGCTCGCGGGGATGGAGGCCAACTACATGTCGACCGTGTTGGCGTTGGTGCGGCAGGGCTTGGGGATCAGTGTGTTGCCGGAATCGGCGGCGGACAGCCTGGAAGGGTTGAAGCGGATTACGATTGATCATCCGGGGGTGAACCGGGAGATCGGGTTGATCAGTCGGAGTGGGCAGCCGTTGAGCCCGGCGGCGCAGCGCTGTTTTGAGTTGCTCAATGAAGAATTACCTGGCGCACCGCAAAACTAAATGTGGGAGCGGGCTTGCTCGCGAAGGCGGTGTGTCAGCCAATGCATAGGTTGGCTGATCCACCGCATTCGCGAGCAAGCCCGCTCCCACATTTTTGACCGGATTGTCAGCCCAGCATCGGCACATGCTTTGGATGGCTGGCCACGCGTTTCAACCACGCCTGCACACCCGGATAAGCGCCCAGGTCAAAACCACCCTCATCCGCCACATGGGTGTAGGCATACAGCGCCACATCGGCAATCGAGAACTGGTCGCCCACCAGGTACGGCGTCAACTGCAACTGACGCTCCATCACCTTCAGTGCCTTGTAACCGCCTTTGTGCAGCTTCTTGTATTCCTCCAGCCGATCTTCCGGCAGCCCCAGGTAAAACTGGATAAACCGCGCCACCGCGATGTACGGCTCATGGCTGTACTGCTCGAAAAACTGCCACTGCAGCACTTGGGTGCGCAGGCGCGGTTCGGTGGGCAGGAACTCGCTTCCGTCGGCGAGGAAGTTGAGGATCGCATTGGATTCCCACAGGCAGGTGCCGTCTTCGAGTTCCAGCACCGGGATCTTGCCGTTGGGGTTCTTGGCCAGGAACTCGGCAGTCTGGGTGTCGCCGTTCAGGATGTCGACATTGATCCACTCATAGTCGATGCCCAACAGGCTGAGCATGAGTTTGACCTTGTAGCAGTTGCCCGATTTGTAATCGCCGTAAACCTTGTACATGGAGGCTCCCCTATGCCGCTTGCGCGTGCTGTGCTTGACGGACCACCGCGGCAAGACGCTTGAGACCTTCGTCCAAACGCGCCGGGTCGATATGGCTGAAATTGAGCCGCAGGTGACCGTGATGGTTATCCGGCTCGGAAAAGAACGGCTCACCGGGCATGAACGCGATGTCCTGGTCGAGCGCAGGTGCCAACAAGGTGCGGGTATCGAGCGGCTGTTTCAAGGTCAGCCAGAAGAATAATCCGCCCTGGGGTATTTGCCAGTCGGCCAGGTCGCTGAAATGCCGCTGCAGTGCAGCCTGGAATGCGTCGCGGCGGCCTCGATAAAAACCGCGCAGTTCCACCAGGTGGTGCTGGTATTTCTCGGTGCCGATCCACTGCATCGCCTGCCACTGGCCAACGCGGTTGGTGTGCAGGTCGGCTGACTGCTTGAGCTTGAGCAGGTGCGGGAACAGGTCCGGGCTGGCGATCAGGTAACCGACCCGCAGGCCGGGCAACAAGGTCTTGGATACGGTGCCGGTGTAGATCCAGCTGGCCTTTTTCAGCCGGCTGACGATGGGTTGCGCGCTGCCGCCGTCGAAGGTCAGTTCGCGGTAGGGCTCGTCTTCGATCAGGGTCACGCCGAACTCGTCCAGCAGCGCGGCGACGGCCCCGCGCTTGGCCTCGCTGTAGCGTACCGCCGAGGGGTTCTGGAACGTCGGGATCAAGTAGACGAAGGACGGACGATGCTGCTCAAGGCTGCTGCGCAGTGCCTTCAGGTCCGGACCGTCCGCCTCAAGCTGTACGGTCAGGCACTCTGCGCCGAACAGCTGGAATATCTGCAACGCCGCGAGATAGGTCGGGCCTTCCAGCAGGATTTTGGTGCCTTTGTCGATATACAACTTGGCCGCCAAATCCAGGGTTTGCTGGGAGCCGCTGACCACCATGACCTGGCTGGCCTGGCACGTAATACCCAGCCCCCGCGCCTCGGCCGCCAGCAACTCACGCAACTGCGGTTCGCCTTCGCTCATGCCGTACTGGCCAATGTTCAGCGGCATGTCGGTCCAATCCAGCTTGGGCAGCATCACTTCGGCCGGCAGGCCACCGGCGAAGGACATCACCTGCGGCTTTTGCGCCGCCGCGAGGATTTCACGGATCAAGGAGCTTTTGAGGCGCGAAACACGTTCTGAGAAGGCCATATGGGTCACCGGTAGCGAAGCCTGAGGAAAATACGTCAAACTGGTTGACCGAAATTACGACGACTTGGGCAGATACGTCAATATGCTTGACCTTAAAAACCAGACCAGCCAACAAACCGCCATGGAAGCCTTCTTCTTCGGCTACCAGGCGTTCACCGCCAAGGCCGACGAAATGCTGGAGCGCCGTGGCCTGAGCCGGGTGCATCAACGCATCGTGTTTTTTATCGCGCGCTACCCGGCCTTGAGCGTCAAGGAATTGCTGGAATTGCTCGGCGTGAGCAAACAGGCGTTGAACATGCCGTTGCGCCAATTGCAGGAAATGCACCTGGTGAATAGCGTGGCTTCAGAGACCGACAAACGTAAGCGCCTGCTGGAGTTGACCGAAGAAGGTCAGCGTTTCGAACAGTCGTTGCGTCGCGAGCAAGTGAAGCTGCTGCAACGGGCGTTTGCAGAGGCTGGCGAGACGGCAGTAGAGGGCTGGCTGGCAGTAAACAAGGCACTCGGTGGCCAATCCTGAATTGCCTTTCATCCTTTTCGCACACAAAATAGAAAACATTATTTGCTTTATTTGTATACAAAAGCATAATTCGCTTCGTGCGAGTTCCTGACCTGTTGGTCAACAAAACCCGCTGGTACCTCAAAGCGCTGCTGCCCACTCATGTGACCGGCGCTGGAAATAACAATAAAACTCTTGAGGAGTACTTGCTGTGGAAAGCCGCAAATCCGAAGCCCCTACGCTCGACCTCTCGCCAACCCACAACGGTTGGCTGGAACGCCTGTTCAAACTCCGCTTGCATGGCACCACAGTGAAGACCGAGCTGATCGCTGGCCTCACGACCTTTATCACCATGGCCTACATCATCTTCGTCAACCCCAACATCATGGCCGACGCCGGCATCGATCACGGCGCGGCGTTTGTCGCCACCTGCATCGCGGCTGCGCTGGGTTGCCTGTTGATGGGGCTCTACGCCAACTGGCCGGTAGGCCTGGCACCAGGCATGGGCCTGAACGCGTTTTTCACCTACACCGTGGTCGGCACCATGGGCTACAACTGGGAGACGGCACTGGGTGCGGTGTTTGTCTCCGGGGTGTTGTTCATGATCCTGACGCTCTCGCGTATTCGCGAGTGGCTGCTCAACAGCATTCCGGTGAGCCTGCGCCACGCGATGGGCGCAGGTGTCGGACTGTTTCTCGGGGTGATCGGCCTGAAAACCGCCGGCATCATCGTGCAAAGCCCGGCCACCTTGATCAAGCTCGGCTCCCTGCATGAGCCCGCCCCGCTGCTGGCGGCCATCTGCTTCCTGTTGATTGCGATCCTCAGCTACCACCGGGTATTTGGCGCAATCCTGATCAGCATCATCGCCGTGACCCTCGCCGGTTGGGGCCTGGGCCTGGTGGAATACCACGGCATCATCGCCTCCCCGCCGAGCCTGGCGCCGACCTGGATGGCGATGGACGTGATGGGCGTGTTCAACGTCAGCATGATCAGCGTGGTGTTCGCCTTCCTGTTTGTGCACATGTTCGACACTGCCGGCACCTTGATGGGCGTCGCCCAGCGTGCAGGCCTGGTGAATGCCGATGGCAAGATCGAAAACCTCTCCCGCGCCCTGAAAGCCGACAGTGCTTCCAGCGTGTTCGGCGCCATGGTCGGCGTACCGCCAGTTACCAGTTACGTGGAAAGCGCCGCCGGGGTTGCCGCCGGTGGCCGTACCGGGCTGACGGCCGTTACGGTTGGCGTGTTGTTTATCGCAGCGATGTTTTTTGCTCCGCTGGCTGGCATGATTCCCGCTTATGCCACCGCAGGCGCGTTGATCTATGTGGCGATGCTGATGATGAGCGGCATGGCTCACATCAACTGGGACGACGCCACCGACAGCATTCCGGCGATCGTCACGGCGATCATGATGCCTCTGACCTTCTCCGTCGCCGATGGCATCGCGTTGGGTTTTATCACCTACGTGGCGCTGAAGGCCGGTACCGGTAGACACAAGGAAATTTCCATCAGCCTGTGGGTGCTGTGCGCGATCTTTATCGCCAAGTTCGCGTTCCTGTAGGCCAACTGGCTTGACCCTGCCTCACCCCGTCGGGTGGGGCTTTTGTACGAATGGAGGAATGCAATGAGTCTGGAAACCTGGCTGCTGTTCAGCGGCGCTGCGCTGGTGGTGATCCTGATCCCCGGGCCCCTGTCCTTGCTGATGATCAGCAACAGTTTGAACTACGGCCTGCGCCGTTCGTACCCGGCCTTTCTCGGTGGGGTGATTGCTTCCATCTGCCTGTTGAGCGCCTCGGCGCTGGGCTTGGGCGCGTTGTTGTTGGCCTCGGAGCAGCTGTTCAGCGCCCTGAAGATCGTCGGCGCGCTGTACCTGTTTTATCTTGCCTGGCAGAGCTGGCAGCAATCGCGGCAGCCGTCACTCGGTGCCGACGTGCCGCAAGTGGCCGCCACCCCGCGTTTTCGTGCGCTGTTTGGCCGAGCCTTCGTGCTGGGCGCCAGCAACCCGAAAGACATCCTGTTTTTCGCCGCCTTCCTGCCGCAATTCCTCAGTGCCCAGCAGGCCTTTTTGCCGCAGTTGCTGATCATGATCGCCACCTGGAGCGTGCTCGACCTGCTGTGCAAACTGGCCTATGGCTTGGGCGCCCATGGCGCTGCGCGGTATCTGCGCAGCGGCAAGGGCCAAAGCTGGTTCAACCGGGTCAGTGCCGGGCTGTTCAGTGGCGCGGGCGCGGCATCGTTGCTGAGTCGCTGACTGGTATTGCCCGATAGCAACCACACTGTCGGGCACGCTTAGAAACGTTCCATTTTGGCAAAGAACACCGTGACCGGATTACCTTGCCCAATCTGTTGCAACCCCGCGATTATCCGGACCAGACGTCCCTCGTCCAACGCCCGTATGACAGGCGCGTAAGTGTGCGCTTGCTGCTCGCCGTTATAGCGAAACCACGCGTCGGACAGCTGCACCCTGCGCCCTGAGTTCAGGCGAACGTTCGATGAGTCGTTCCAGCGCGTTAATACGTAATACAGATTGTTGGACTTCGGATGCGTGCACGATAAGTTGTACAGCCCTGCGGTACTGCTTTTGTGTAGTTTTTTAATGGCAAAGCCCTGACGCTCCAGCACCTGTAACACCGCATGCTGGGCAGCGTTAGGCCGAGCGTAACCGGAGCCCTCGGCAGGTTTGTTGAGTACCTCGGAGGCGATCGGCGTCACCGGCACGAAATCGACGCGTTCAAGCCCCGGAGCTTTCCCCTCACGGCCAATATTGACACTCAATTTTTGCCGTCGAGCGAGCGGCCTGAGCATGCGAAACAGGTCGTCAGTCTGGCCCGGCACCTCGGGGGGAGAGGGTAGCCACTCATCCAGGGTTGCACGGATGTTGAGCATGCGAGTGGCGGTCATCGAACGGCCGGTGTCGGCTATTTCCAGCAAGCGCGTGGTGACGAAATAGCGACTGGCCGGTGTCAGGCCGGGAAAGGCGTCGCCGACGTAGTCTGCAATGGGCCGGGTAAACAGCGGCACGCGTGGGGTCCATAGCTGATCGGCTCCAAAGGTGGCCGGGATCGGCTGCTCGCGCTGTCCTGGCAGCATCCAACGCGTTAACTCATCTCTTACAGTTACAGGAGGCAACTCGGGCTGTTTTAAAAATATGACGCCCTCGGGGGCAGTCGAGCCATTGGGCAACAGTTCATAATATTTATCCCCCAACATGACAGCGTCGTAAGACTGCGCCCCCTGAATACGGTACAACCGCCGTGACGGAGATATTTCCTGAATTCCAGGCCCTTCCAACCCACGCCCCCATGCCTGCCAATGACTTGAAGCCAACATCGGTTGCCGGGCCAGGCGCTCAGTGTGGGGCACAACTGGCGCAACCCATTCGGTGCCAGCCCGCGCCGCTTCCCACGGCCGATGAATCCCGGAACTAGGGCCAGGTCGAGGTTCGGGAGCATCGGCCCGCAACAACCATTCTCCAGGTTGCTCGATGTAGAGCAGCAGTTCGTCCTGGCCTTCGTTGCCGGGCTTTTTCAAACGCAGGTTCTGCTCACCCTTGCGGCGGTACACCGGATACGCCGAATCACCATCAAGGATAAACTGCTCGCCGCCCCTGACGTGGCTGCCCTTGTTGACCGGTCCATGCAAGGTCACGGCCTCCTCGGCCACCGGTGGCTTCTTGAGCGCGCCCAACCCTTTGAAGGGCTTGCTCGTAGACGGAAGGCGTAGGTTGCCGACTCCGCCACCCAGCACTCGCTGGCGGTGCCGAACCCTGTTCAACAACGCCCCCAGCCTGGGGCTGGCTTTGCCCTGTGGCATAAGAAACAAGGCCACGTCCGTCACCAGCACGAAGGTGGCGAAGCCCGCTGCCACCGCATCCGCCGGATCGCCACTGTGGTGAGCGCGGCGCGCGGCGAGCAATAGCTCATACAGATTGACCCCAATACTCACGCCCGGGATAAACGACAACAGGCCCCGCACACGTGCCTCCGACTGCTCGCCGAGGCGCAACTGGCGGTAGTCGAGCAGCGCACGGCGTGAATTGGCCACGGCTCGCACGTCCCGCTGCAGGCCCAGCAATTGGCCATGGGCGAGGATTTGCAGAAAGTCGCTACCGGTGGTGCAGGTAATGTCCAACCACCGCCGGGGATCCTGTGTGATCTGCTCGCCAATCTCCTGTTCAGTCTCCGCCAAGGTGGTGGCCGGTTGCTGGCGGCGCAACGCGAACCAGCGCTTGATCACGGTATAGGTCCACATGAAGCCGTCAAACACTGATACGGGAAACCCCCGATTCAACGACGGCGTCACTGCGCGCCAGTCGAGCGTCCAAGGCAGGCGACTGACCGGCACCGGATAACTTGCCAGTGCGTCCTCCTCCCACCCCGACGCAATCTGTAGCGCTAGTTGTGCACGATTTTCCGGGCGCGCCGCCAAGCCCATCAACACCTGCATCGCCGCCGCGAGGCTGGCATGTTCAGTCAGTGGTGCATGGCCCTTGACCTGGGGCCAGTAGAGCAGCGTCACCGCGGAGACCTGATCATGGATCAGCAGCATACCGGCGACATGCCGAGGCAATTTCAGGGTCAGGGCCGCCAGATGCACGAAGCACAGTTGTAGCGCGTGCCCGTTTTTCTGCAGGTCCTGTAGCGTGCGTGCAGCCAGCGCGGTCGCGAACAGGCTTTGGCCCGCCGTACTCAGGCCCTGTTGAGTGGCACTGAACAAAGCCGTGCGTGCCTGTTGGTTCAAGGGCCGTTCGACCAGCGCTGGAGGCAACGCCGGCGTCTCATCCTTTGCGGGGTAAAAGGCCCGGGTGACTAACTGCTCGTACTGCCCTGCCACATCCAGGCTGGAAATAAGCTCGATCAACGCCTTTGCCGGCAAGTGCCTGGCCCAGTGCGCACCCAGGTAGCGGCTGTAGTGCAGGCGCAGTTCGGTCCAGGGCGCCTCTGCATCCAGGTTGTGCAGTGCCAGTTGCAAAAGGCTGTAGGTGTTGCGTTGCGGGCTTACCACCACCCGCACCCCGGAATCCCCCGCCGGTCGTTGAGGGTGAGACTCCCAATGGGTACTGACATCGTCGGGCATGTCGAGGAAGGGCTCGTCAATGTCCAGTTGCGGGTGAAGCCCGTCCTTGCGCAACCGCTCGATCAAGGTGGTGCGCGCAAAGGATTCCAGGCTGGGCAACGCCAACGCCAACTGCTGCTCAAGCACCGCGCTGCTGGCGAGTTGCTGGAGCCACTGGCGCTGGTAACGTTTGCGTAATGCCTGGCCGGCGCCGGCCAGCCACTCCGGTAGGGCTTTCACGTGCGCCGCCGCCAGCCGTAGCACGCTGATATTGGCCAACGCCACCGCCCGGGCGGCACTGTCCGGCACTTGCAATTGATACCCCAGCTCCTGGGACAGCAGGGTACGCGCCAACCCGATGTCGCTCACTTCACTGAACGGCCGCCCGCCGCCATCCACCCAAAGCAGATCCTGTTGCACCTGCCGGATGTACGCCTGAAAACGCTCAGACAAGAGGTTGCCCTCCAGTACCTGAAAGTAGACCAGTACTGGCGCGTCAGCGCCCAGCCCACGGATCAGCGTCCGTGCCGATCGCCGCTGGTCGCGGCCGACGCAATGCCATAACGCCGAACCATCCGGACTTTTGAGGCTGGCATCGAGGCTGGCAGAGAGCTCGTCCAGGGAAGTAAACGCCTGCAAGCCGCCGTCCTTGCCCGGCACCTGTAACAGCACCGGCTCCGGCAGCGCCGGCTGGCTCAGGCCCTGCGGCGTGGTGACGACAAACACCCCATGCAACGCAAAAAGTGGCTGTCGGGACTGGCCAAAGGACAGGCTCAATACGCGGCAGCGACGAGGTTGATCGCCTTTATCCAAGGCCTCTATCAATGCGTCCAGATTGGCCTCGCTGATCAACCCCAACTGCCGCTGCAAGTGCGCCTCGTGGAGCATGGCGTTGCGTTGCCCGCTCAACAATTGCGCGGCCCGGCTGTGAGCAATGCCCGCCGGCGTGTGCAGCCAGAATTCTCGCCGGGCAAGCTGAGCCTCCTGGTCTTCCAGCAATGTAGAAACCGCTGAAACCTGCTGCTGCCACTGGGTTTGCAGAGCGATGCAAGCCTCATAAGGCGGGCAGTCCCTGAGCAAATCCTTCGTGTCCAGCAACGTCAATACACCCCGCTCATAACGCTGCACCAGCGACTCACGGGTTCGCACCGCCATGCCGGGATGCAGCAGCCCGCAGGTGACTTCCCTGGCGCGGCGGCTGTGGTCCCACGCCAGCAGTTGCTCGATGGCCTGGTTCAACGGCGGCGTACCGATGGCTGGACGGCGGGCGCGCTCCACCTGGTGCAAACGCTGCTGCAAACTCAGGCCCGGCGGTGTCCCGCCTGGCCGCCGTAGATCCAGGCATGCCCATTCGTTGTCGGCCTGGACCTGGACCTGCGCCAATGCACTGTGACGGAGTGCATCGACGGTCAGTTCAGCACGACGGCTCACGCTGTAAGGCTCTGTTGCCCATTCATTCTGGCGGAGCAGCGGCAGGCTCGCGTGCCCCAGACCGACGATCAGCGCCGGCAGGTCACGCTGCATGGCCACCCAACTGGCAAATTCATAAAACCCCTGGGCTGCTCCCGGCAGGTACACCACTTGCCGAAGGTCCCAGTCCGCGCCGCGCCGACACAGGTGCAGCGCGCCGCCCAGCGGGACCGGGCCCCACATCAGTTCGCTGGCGTGCAAGCGTGCCCAGGCGCCACCCGCGCGCCGCCGCGCTTGCGGTGTTGGCGCATCGACCAACCCCATGACCAAGGCCAGGCCGTGGTCCGACAGTTGGCACAGGGCATGGGCCAGCAGTGCCTTGTCGGCGAAAAAATCCTGCTGCAACTGCACCCAATGTTCGGTGCGTGACAACGCGCTGCCTGGCGACAAGCCCTCCCAATAGCCCGCCCTTGCCACGCTGATGCGTGCCGGCAGGTCCAGGGCGTTGACCCGGTTCAGGATTTCCCGTGGGGTCAACCGTACGCTGCTGGCGGGTTCGCCCTGAATGCTCAAGCGGGTGAATTGGTTGATGTTGAGGGGAAACACCCGCACGTGCAGCAAGGCCATGGCCCGCTCCGTCAGGCTGTCCACCCGGCCGGGCTGCCCGGGCAGCTCTGCGACATTGAACAACAGGTTGTCGGGCTCCAGGCTGAAATGCTCACGCAGTACTCCACGGACCAGCCGCTGGATTCGTGGTGCATGGTGCATGATCCGGCGCAGTTGCCGACCCGACTCGGTGCAGCGCCCATGGGCGGCGTGCAGGTCGTTGATAAAGCGACTGGGCGCGGTGCTGGCATTGAGCCGGCGCATCAGGTTGTGGCGGATGCGCGCCAGGTCCATCGCCGGCAGGTCCTGCCGTTCGTCCGCCTGCTCGGGTTGATCGGGTTCTGTGGTCATGTTGCCAACCGCTCCAGCTGAAAACAGCGAGGGTAGGCAGTGCGTTCACCCGGCGGGCTTTACATAGATAGGGCCCGATCACCCGACGAAAAAAAGCCCGCAGTGTGAGCGGGCGAAAAACCAACGAAGAGCTTTGGGGGTGTGAAGCGCGGTGACGACTCAGCTACCGCGATAGGTGGAGTAGCTGTAAGGCGAAATCAGCAAAGGCACGTGATAGTGATCCTGTTCGGCACTGATGCCGAAGCGCAGTACCACCACGTCGAGAAACGCAGGTTCGGGGAGTTGCACGCCGCGGGCGCGGTAGTAGTCACCGGCGCTGAACTGCAACTGATAGACACCGCTGCGGTAGTCATCGCCTTGCAGCAGAGGTGCATCGCAACGACCGTCGTTGTTGGTCAGGGTGCTGGCCACCAGTTCAAGCTGTGTGCCCTCGACACGGTACAACTCAACCTTGATCGCACTGCCAGGGCAGCCGTGCGCGGCGTCCAATACGTGTGTGGTCAAACGTCCCATAGCGTCTGCGCGCCTCCCGAAGTCAGTAAAGTGAAAGACCGCACCTTTTCAGGTCACTGAAAAAGCCGGCGATGACTGATTAAGACACTTTTCAAAAAAATTGTACACAATAAATTCAACAAACCCGCTTTCCGTTGCTGACGCCGATTCTGTAGGAGCGAGCGTACTCGCGGAGATCGTTAACGATAACGCAGCGCTTCAAGGTTAACGAGGCGCTCTCAGGTTTTTCGCGAGCAAGCTCGCTCCAACAGTGAAGGAGGTTTTTTTCAATATAGTTGACCAGTCAGGCAGGTTTCTTGCAGTGCTATTCTGCGAAGACCCTGCGGAAAAAATGCAGAAATACAGGCTTACAAAGTGCGCACTAAGTTGTATACAATCAGTCATCACTGTGACGCCACCCCAGTCTTTTCGCTGCCCGGCCGCCACACACACCGTTACCACGAACAAGAAGGAAGACTGCAGTGAGCGCTGACTACCCACGCGACCTGATCGGTTACGGCAGTAACCCTCCTCACCCACACTGGCCAGGCAAGGCCCGTATCGCCCTGTCGTTCGTACTCAACTACGAAGAAGGCGGCGAGCGCAACATCTTGCACGGCGACAAAGAGTCGGAAGCCTTCCTGTCCGAAATGGTCTCGGCGCAACCGCTGCAAGGCGAGCGCAACATGAGCATGGAGTCGCTGTACGAATACGGCAGCCGGGCCGGCGTGTGGCGCATCCTCAAGCTGTTTAAAGAATTCGATATCCCGCTGACCATCTTTGCCGTGGCGATGGCCGCCCAGCGCCACCCGGACGTGATCCGCGCGATGGTCGCCGCCGGCCACGAAATCTGCAGCCACGGCTACCGCTGGATCGACTACCAATACATGGACGAGGCCCAGGAGCGCGAGCACATGCTCGAAGCGATCCGCATCCTCACCGAACTCACCGGCGAACGCCCACTGGGCTGGTACACCGGGCGCACCGGCCCCAACACCCGGCGGCTGGTGATGGAAGAAGGCGGTTTCCTCTACGACTGTGACACCTACGACGACGACCTGCCCTACTGGGAACCCAACAACCCGACCGGCAAGCCGCACCTGGTGATCCCCTACACCCTGGACACCAACGACATGCGCTTCACCCAGGTCCAGGGTTTCAACAAGGGCGACGACTTTTTCGAGTACCTCAAAGACGCGTTCGACGTGTTGTATGCCGAAGGCGCGGAAGCACCGAAGATGCTCTCCATCGGCTTGCACTGCCGCCTGATCGGCCGCCCGGCGCGCATGGCTGCACTCAAGCGCTTTATCGAATACGCCAAGGGCCATGACCAGGTGTGGTTTACCCGCCGCGTCGACATCGCCCGTCACTGGCATGACGTACACCCTTTCCAGGGAGCCGCCAAATGACTGCTTTCAAGACCTTGAAACCGTCGACCCTGAGCCGCGACGAGTTCGTCGCAGCCTTCGCCGACATCTACGAACATTCGCCATGGGTGGCCGAAAAGGCCTTCGACCTGGGCCAGGATGCTTCGATCGACGAGATCGAAACCCTGCACCAGCGCATGAGCGACATCCTGTTGAGCGCCGATCACACCAGTCAACTGGCCCTGATCAACGCTCACCCGGACCTGGCGGGCAAAGCTGCCGTCCAGGGCCAGTTGACCGAAGCCAGCACCCATGAACAGGCTGGCGCCGGTATTCACCAATGCTCGATCGACGAGTTTTCGCGCTTCACCGAGCTGAACGATGGCTACAAGGCCAAGTTCAAGTTTCCCTTCATCATGGCGGTAAAAGGCAGCAACCGGCACCAGATTCTCGCCGCGTTTGAAACGCGCATTCACAACTCGGTGGAAGCCGAGTTCAAATGCGCACTGGCCGAGATCAATAAAATCGCGTTGTTCCGATTACTGACCCTTTAGCAGACCTGGCCCGAGCGGTTCATGAACGCCCAGGGCCTGGCGAGCATCCCAAGCCACTTACTTTAAGGCAGACAAGAAGAATGAAAGCTTACGCCGTACCTTTCGAGAAGTTCGTCAACCTGGCCGACGCCCGCCTGGGCACCAAGATCATCTCTGTTACCGATGACTGGTTCGCCGACGCCAACCGCCTGTTCCAGCCGACCCCGGCCGTGTGGAAGGAGGGCGTTTTCGATGACAACGGCAAGTGGATGGACGGCTGGGAGTCGCGCCGCAAGCGCTTCGAAGGCTACGACAGCGCGGTGATCCGCCTGGGCGTACCGGGTTCGATCAAAGGCGTGGACATCGACACTTCATTCTTCACCGGCAACTTCCCGCCATCGGCGTCCCTGGAAGCCTGCTTCCTGGCGTCCGGCGAGCCGGATGACAACACCCAGTGGGTTGAAGTGCTGTCGGCTGTGGAGCTGCAAGGCAACAGCCATCACTTCCACGAGATCAACAACGACCAGGCCTTCAGCCACCTGCGTTTCAACATCTACCCGGACGGTGGTGTAGCCCGTCTGCGTGTGTACGGCATTCCGTTCCGCGACTGGTCGGCGGTGGGCGACAACGAACAGGTCGACCTGGCTGCTGCATTGAACGGCGGCCGTGCACTGGCCTGCTCCGATGAACACTTCGGGCGCATGAGCAACATCCTCAACCCGGGCCGTGGCATCAACATGGGCGACGGCTGGGAAACCGCCCGCCGCCGTACGCCGGGCAATGACTGGGTCATCGTCGCACTGGGCCACCCGGGCGAGATCGAGAAGATCGTGGTCGACACCCTGCACTTCAAGGGCAACTACCCCGACACCTGCTCGATCCAGGGCGCATTCGTGAAGGGCGGCACCGACAGCCAGATCGAAACCCAATCACTGTTCTGGCGCGAACTGCTGCCGGCGCAGAAACTGGAAATGCACGCTGAACACACGTTTGCCGAGCAGATCAAGGTGCTGGGCCCGATCACCCACATTCGTCTGAATGTGTTCCCGGATGGTGGTGTGAGCCGCCTGCGGGTTTTCGGCAAGGTATCGAAGTAAGCGGTGAACCCTTGTGGCGAGGGGGCTTGTCCCCCGTTGGGCTGCGCAGCGGCCCCAAGAAATGGGACTGCTACGCAGTCCAGCGGGAGCAAGCTCCCTCGCCACAAAAGCAAACAACACAGAATCCGGATAAGAAGACAGCCATGCGCACACTGATGATCGAACCCCTGACCAAAGAAGCCTTCGCCCCTTTCGGAGACGTTATCGAAACCGATGGCAGCGATCACTTCATGATCAACAACGGGTCGACCATGCGCTTTCATAAACTGGCGACGGTGCAAACCGCCACGCCAGAAGATAACGCGATCATCAGCATTTTCCGCGCCGACGCGCAGGACATGCCGCTGACCGTGTGCATGCTGGAACGACACCCGCTGGGCAGCCAGGCTTTCATCCCGCTGCTCGGCAACCCCTTTCTGATCGTGGTCGCGCCACTTGGCGATGAACCTGTATCGGGCTTGGTCCGCGCCTTCGTTACCAACGGCAGGCAGGGCATTAATTACCATCGCGGCGTCTGGCACCACCCGGTGCTGACGATCGAAAAGCGGGATGACTTCCTGGTGGTTGATCGCAGTGGCACAGGCAATAACTGCGATGAGCATTTTTTTAAAGAGGATGAGCGGTTGATCCTCGCCCCCCACCAATAAGAGAAGGTCTGATCACTCGACGACAGAGTGACAGGCGAGAGGTAAAGACTGTGGAAGCACATTTGATGGAATGGCTGAACCTGAGCGTGCGCTGGGTTCACATGATCACTGGCGTCGCCTGGATCGGCGCTTCGTTCTACTTCGTCTGGCTGGAAAACAACCTCAACCGCGTCAACCCCAAGGACGGCCTCGCCGGTGACTTGTGGGCGATCCACGGTGGCGGTATCTACCACCTGGAAAAATACAAACTGGCCCCGCCAACCATGCCGGACAACCTGCACTGGTTCAAATGGGAAGCCTATTTCACCTGGATGTCCGGCATCGCGCTGCTGTGCGTGGTGTTCTATGCCAACCCGACCTTGTACCTGCTGGCCCCGGGCAGCAGCCTCAGCGGTCCGGAAGGTGTGTTGCTGGGCCTCGGCTCGTTGCTGGCCGGCTGGTTCATCTACTCCTTTCTCTGCGACTCGGCCCTGGGCAAGCGCCCTGCCCTGCTCGGCCTGATCCTGTTCGTGCTGTTGATTGCCGCTGCGTACGGCTTCAGCAAAGTGTTCAGCGGCCGTGGTGCGTACCTGCATGTGGGCGCCGTGATCGGCACCATCATGGTGGGCAACGTGTTCCGCATCATCATGCCGGCCCAGCGTGCGCTGGTGGCAGCGATTGCGGAAAACCGCACGCCCGACCCGGCACTGCCGGCCAAGGGTTTGCTGCGTTCGCGTCATAACAACTACTTCACCTTGCCGGTGCTGTTCATCATGATCAGCAACCACTTCCCGAGCACCTACGGCAGCCAATACAACTGGCTGATCCTGGCAGGTATCGCGGTGGCGGCGGTGTTGGTGCGTCACTACTTCAACACCCGTCACAACAGCCAGAAATATGCCTGGACCTTGCCCGTAGGCGCACTGGCGATGATTTGCCTGGCCTACGTGACCGGCCCAAAACCGGTGGCGACTGCACCGGAAGTGGCCAAGGCACCCGCGGCCATCGAGTACCAGCCACTGCCGGAAACGGCGCTGGGTGGCGGGCTTAAACCGGCTGCACCCGCGGCACCTGCACCGGCGCCTGCCGAAGCAGCACCGGCCCAGGCCTCGATTGATTTTGACAAGGTCCATGGGGTGATTCAGGAGCGCTGCGCGGTGTGCCACTCGGCCAAGCCGACAAGCCCGTTGTTCAGTACCGCACCGGCCGGGGTGATGTTTGATACGCCGCAGCAGATCCAGCAAATGGCCCCGCGCATTCAGGCGCAGGCCGTGGCCAGCCAGATCATGCCGCTGGGCAATATCACCCAGATGACCCAGCAGGAACGGGACTTGATTGGTACCTGGATCAATCAGGGGGCGCGTACCAATTAATCATCGGCCCCCTCCCCTGTAGGAGCGAGCTTGCTCGCGAAAAGCTCAAGGCCAACGCGCTCAACCTGGATGCGCGCGTTATCGTTGACGACCTTCGCGAGCAAGCTCGCTCCTACAGGGATCAAGGGCAGCTCTACCGGCAATTGAATGCCGAACAACACAACAATAAAAAGATCCGAGGTGTTGCATGTCCCAGCTAGAACCGCAGACTCTTGCCGCGCCCGCCATGGTGCGGCTTCCCCTCTTGCAACTGATTCTGGTAGGCCTGCAACACGTCTTGCTGATGTACGGCGGCGCCGTCGCCGTGCCTTTGATCATCGGCCAGGCCGCAGGCTTGAGCCGTGAAGAAATCGCCTTCCTGATCAACGCCGACCTGCTGGTGGCGGGCATCGCAACCATGGTCCAGTCATTCGGTATCGGCCCGGTGGGCATTCGCATGCCGGTGATGATGGGCGCCAGTTTCGCCGCAGTCGGCAGCATGGTCGCCATGGCGGGCATGCCCGGCATCGGCCTGCAAGGGATCTTCGGCGCGACCATCGCCGCCGGTTTTTTCGGCATCGTGATCGCGCCGTTCATGTCCAAGGTCGTGCGCTTCTTTCCGCCACTGGTGACCGGCACCGTGATCACCGCCATTGGCCTCTCGCTGTTTCCCGTCGCGGTCAATTGGGCCGGCGGTGGCGCGGCGGCGTCCACGTTTGGCTCACCGATTTACCTGGCGATTGCCGCGCTGGTACTGGCCACCATCCTGTTGATCAACCGTTTCATGCGCGGTTTCTGGGTGAATATCTCGGTGTTGATCGGCATGGCCCTCGGCTATGGGTTATGCGGGATGATCGGCATGGTCGACCTCAGCGGGCTGGCCCAGGCACCGTGGGTGCAAGTGGTGACGCCACTGCATTTCGGCATGCCGAAGTTCGAGTTGGCGCCGATTCTGTCGATGTGCCTGGTGGTGGTGATTATTTTCGTCGAGTCCACCGGGATGTTCCTCGCCCTGGGCAAGATCACCGGCCAGGAGGTCACGCCGAAGATGCTGCGTCGCGGCCTGTTGTGTGATGCCGGCGCGTCGTTTTTTGCCGGCTTCTTCAACACTTTTACCCACTCCTCGTTCGCGCAAAACATCGGCCTGGTGCAGATGACCGGTGTGCGCTGCCGTTCGGTGACGATCATGGCCGGGGCGTTTCTGATTGTGCTGAGCCTGCTGCCCAAGGCCGCGCTCCTGGTAGCGTCGATTCCGCCCGCAGTGCTGGGCGGCGCGGCGATTGCCATGTTCGGCATGGTGGCGGCCACCGGGATCAAGATCCTCCAGGAAGCCGACATCGCCGACCGCCGTAACCAGTTGCTGGTGGCGGTGAGTATCGGCATGGGATTGATCCCGGTCGTGCGTCCCGAGTTCTTTGCGCAATTGCCACTGTGGATGAGCCCGATCACTCACAGCGGTATCGCCATGGCCACCCTCAGCGCGCTGTCGCTGAACCTCTTGTTCAACATTCTGGGCGGCGCCGAACGCGCTGCCGCAAGCGAACACGCACACCAACATTGATTCCTGCGTCACAACAAAAACAATAACGATCAGGGAATACACCATGCACGCCATTCACCCGGGGCCGGCCACGCGCCGTGCCCCATTCTCGCCCCGCGCGCGCTGTAACGGCGCACTTGAGCAGCCGCCTCGGAGTCAGTATTCTCGGCGCCCGCTCAAATCGACTCAAAAAAAAACAGCGAATGTAAAAGCTGACTGCAAGGCCAACTTATCCGGGCCCCAAGTCCGCAGCCAATGTGTGCAAAAACTCTCCGAATTCGACTGTGGTGATCACAGCCGACGGGGATTTTTTGGCTTTTTAAACACCTTGGCGCAGCTCTTGCTAAAAGCATTAAAGCTGACCGAACAGACGATTTTTGCGGCAAGCAAAAAGACGCCACACCAGAGCGTCCGCTTAGAAAAAAAACCAGAAACCTTTACCTCGGGAGCAACCGAATGAAACGTACTGTGAACAGCCTGATGCTGGCAGGATCCCTGCTGGCCGGGGGCCAGGCCATGGCCGGTGATCTGCTGCAGTGGCAGAACAACAGCCTGACTTATCTGTGGGGCAAGAACTTCACCGTTAACCCGCAGATCCAGCAAACCGTAACCTTCGAACACGCCGATGCGTGGAAGTACGGCGACAACTTTTTCTTCCTCGACCGCATCTTTTACAACGGCAAGGAAGACGGCAACGTCGGCCCAAGTACTTACTACGGCGAGTTCAGCCCACGCTTGTCGTTCGGCAAGATCTTCGACAAAGACTTGTCGTTCGGCCCGATCAAGGACGTGTTGCTGGCGTTCACCTACGAGTTCGGCGAAGGCGACAACGAGTCGTACCTGGTGGGTCCTGGTTTCGACTTGGCAATCCCCGGCTTCGACTACTTCCAACTGAACTTCTACCAGCGCCAGACCGAAGGCAATCGCCCGGGTGATGGCGTGTGGCAGATCACGCCGGTGTGGTCGTACACGATTCCGGTGGGCAACTCCAATGTGCTGATCGACGGCTTTATGGACTGGGTCGTGGATAACGACAAGAACGCCCGTGGCACTTACCACGCCAACCTGCACTTCAACCCGCAGATCAAATATGACCTGGGCAAGGCGCTGCATTGGGGCGATAAGCAGTTGTATGTCGGTATCGAATACGACTACTGGAAGAACAAGTACGGGATCCAGGACAGCGGCGCGTTCGAGACCAATCAGGATACGGCGAGCCTGTTGGTGAAGTACCACTTCTGATGTTTCTCCTGTAGGAGCGAGCTTGCTCGCGAAGACCGCAAGAACACCGCGCCTATTCTGAATAAACGCGCCGCTCTCAGGTTCTTCGCGAGCAAGCTCGCTCCTACAGGGAATCAGGTCAGGCCTAGAAACCGCTTTAGCTCTTCGCGCTTGGCCAGCGCATCCCGCCTTCCCAACTCGATCAACTCGCTGCAATACCCCGCCTCGAACAGCAGGTAACTGAGCACGCCCGCCCCGCTCGTTTTGGTCGCCCCCGGCCCACGCAGAAACAGGCGCAATGCCGCCGGCAATTCCTGACGATGACGCGCCGCGATTTCGTCGATCGGCTGGCTTGGTGCGATCACCAGCACCTCTACCGGCGCCAAACCCTGTATCGCCGCATCGGCAGGCAACACATGACTGAACTGGTTCAGGCGCTCAAGCAATTCGATATCGCTTTCGAGGCTGTCGATGAACGTGCTGTTGAGCATGTGCCCACCGATCTGCGCCAAAGTCGGCTCCTGGCCGGTGAAGGTACGTGCCGGGTTCGAAGGGTCGTTGCCGCGCGGGTTGCCGCTGACGCCCACCACCAGCACCCGGCTGGCTCCCAGGTGCAACGCAGGGCTGATGGGTGCCGACTGCCGAACGGCACCGTCGCCAAAATATTCCTGATCGAGTTTGACCGGCGCAAACAGCAATGGAATCGCCGAGCTGGCCAGCAGGTGTTCAACGGTCAGTTGGGTGGGAATGCCGATGCGCCGATGGCGCAACCAGGCGTCGATGGTGCCGCCGCCCTGATAGAAGGTCACGGCTTGCCCGGACTCGTATCCGAAAGCGGTGACGGCCACCGCATGCAAGTGTTTCTGGCGGATCGCCTCGTTGATGCCATCCAGGTGCAGCTTGTCACGCAACAGATCCCGCAGCGGCGAACTGTTGAGCAGCGCCACTGGCACCTGCGCTCCAATCCCCAGCAAGCTGTGGATAAGGAAACGACTGGCCTGGCTGATCACTCCGGGCCAGTCACTGCGCAGCACCAGGTGGCTGCGAAAGCCCTGCCAGAAGGCGGTCAGGCGCTGGATGGCGGCGGTAAAGTCCATGGCGCCACTGGCCAGGCTCACCGCATTGATCGCCCCGGCCGAGGTGCCGACAATCACCGGAAACGGATTGGCTGCCCCCGGCGGCAACAGCTCGGCAATCGCCGCCAATACCCCCACCTGATAGGCGGCCCGCGCCCCGCCGCCGGAAAGAATCAAGCCTGTGACCGGTTCAGCTGGGCGCATTGCATCACTCCATGGTGCTTGGGGACTTCAGATCAACGACGGCGTTTTTCGTACAGTTTAGGCTCACCCGGTGGCCGGCTCTTGAAGCGGCGGTGGGTCCACAGGTATTGCTCGGGGCATTCGCGCACGGAAGCCTCGACCCACTGGTTGATGCGCAGGCAATCGATCTCGTCGGATTCACCCGGGAAGTCGGTCAGCGGCGGATGGATCACCAGACGATAACCGCTGCCGTCGGCCAGGCGCTCCTGGGTGAACGGCACTACCAGCGCCTTGCCCAAGCGTGCGAACTTGCTGGTGGCAGCGACGGTGGCGGCCTGAATACCGAACAACGGCACGAAGATACTTTGCTTGGCGCCGTAGTCCTGGTCCGGTGCGTACCAGATCGCACGGCCGGCCCGCAGCAGCTTGAGCATGCCGCGCACGTCTTCACGCTCTACGGCCAGGGAATCAAGGTTGTGCCGCTCGCGGCCCCGGCGCTGGACGAAATCGAACAACGGGTTGCCGTGTTCGCGGTACATGCCGTCGATGGTGTGTTTCTGCCCGAGCAAGGCGGCACCGATTTCCAGGGTGGTGAAATGCAGGGCCATGAGGATCACGCCCTTGCCTTCCAGCTGCGCCTGCTTGAGGTGTTCCAGCCCTTCGACATGGGCCAGGCGCGCGAGGCGCGGCTTGGTCCACCACCAGCTCATGGCCATCTCGAAAAAAGCGATGCCGGTGGAGGCAAAGTTTTCCTTGAGCAAATGTTTACGTTCTTTGGCGGATTTTTCCGGGAAGCACAGTTCCAGGTTTCGCGCGGCAATGCGTCGACGTTCACCGGCCACCCGGTACATTCCCGCACCCAAGGCACGGCCAATCCCCAGTAAAGCCCGGTACGGCAACTGCACAATCAGCCACAGCAAACCGAGCCCCAGCCATAGCAGCCAGAAACGCGGGTGAAAAAATACAGCTCGAAAACGCGGGCGATCCATTAAAGATTCCGGTAAAGACAACGGCCGCGCATTCTACAACGGTTCGACCCGGCTTGCGGCTAGCGGATGTTCTCGTTATAAGTCTCGACACTTTTCGTGACAAGCCGCTTTGCCGACCATGAGCCAAACCGAACCGCTAGACCAAGATCCCGTGTTCCAGTTGAAAGGCAGCATGCTCGCCATTACCGTGCTGGAACTGGCCCGCAATGACCTTGATGCCCTGGACCGCCAGCTCGCCGCCAAGGTCGCCCTGGCGCCGAACTTCTTCAACAATGCGCCGCTGGTGCTGGCCCTGGACAAACTCCCGGCCGGCCAGGGCGCTGTCGACCTGCCCGGGTTAATGCGTGTGTGCCGCCAGCATGGCCTGCGCACCCTGGCGATTCGTGCCAGCCGTATCGAAGACATTGCCGCAGCGATCGCCATTGAACTGCCAGTACTGCCGCCGTCCGGCGCACGTGAGCGTCCGCTTGACCCGTTGGTCGGCGAAGAGAAGAAAAAACCCGAGAAACCGCCAGAGCCGACGATCAAGCCTACAAAGATCATCACCTCTCCCGTGCGGGGCGGGCAGCAGATTTACGCCCAGGGTGGCGACCTTGTCGTCATCGCCCCGGTAAGCCCGGGGGCGGAACTTCTTGCCGACGGAAACATCCATGTATACGGCCCCATGCGCGGTCGTGCACTGGCCGGCATAAAGGGTGACACCAAGGCCCGTATTTTTTGCCAGCAGTTGACCGCTGAGCTAGTGTCCATCGCAGGCCAGTACAAGGTTTCGGAAGATTTGCGCCGCGATCCGCTGTGGGGAGCCGGGGTACAAGTCAGCCTGTCGGGCGATGTGTTGAACATCATCCGTCTTTAACGGATACTGCCGCATTTTCCAAGCATCTCTAGACTCTGATAGCACAGCGAAACCGGCAATACTTGTGTAGGAATAATTGAAAGCTGGCGTTTCCCCTACGGAAACCACATCTTTTTCCTACAAAGGCTGTCCGCCTGCCGCGAGTATCAAGAGATGTTTTTCAGGGACTGAAAGTCCTTTTTCCTTAGGGGTGAAACACCTTGGCCAAGATTCTCGTGGTTACATCCGGCAAGGGTGGTGTGGGTAAGACCACCACCAGCGCCGCTATCGGTACCGGCCTCGCTCTGCGCGGCCACAAGACAGTCATCGTCGACTTCGACGTCGGCTTGCGTAACCTCGACCTGATCATGGGCTGTGAACGCCGTGTGGTGTACGACTTCGTCAACGTGGTCAACGGCGAAGCCAACCTGCAACAGGCCCTGATCAAGGACAAGCGCCTTGAGAACCTGTACGTGCTGGCCGCCAGCCAGACCCGCGACAAAGATGCGTTGACCAAAGAAGGCGTAGGCAAAGTCCTCGCTGAACTGAAGGAAACCTTCGAATACGTAGTGTGCGACTCCCCGGCGGGTATCGAAACCGGCGCTCACCTGGCGATGTACTTCGCCGACGAAGCCATCGTCGTGACCAACCCTGAAGTGTCGTCGGTACGTGACTCGGACCGCATGCTCGGCCTGCTGGCCAGCAAGTCCCAGCGCGCCGAGAAAGGTGAAGACCCGATCAAGGAACACCTGCTGCTGACCCGCTACAACCCTGAGCGCGTCAGCAACGGCGAAATGCTCGGCGTTGAAGACGTCAAGGAAATCCTCGCCGTGACCCTGCTGGGTGTGATCCCGGAATCCCAGGCCGTCCTGAAGGCATCCAACCAAGGCGTGCCGGTGATTCTTGACGACCAGAGCGACGCCGGCCAGGCGTACAGCGATGCCGTTGATCGCTTGCTGGGCAAGACCGTGGAACATCGCTTCCTCGATGTTAAGAAGAAGGGATTCTTCGAGCGTATCTTTGGAGGCAACTAAACAATGAAATTTCTCGACTTCTTTCGCGCCAACAAAAAGCCAAGTACCGCGTCGGTAGCGAAAGAGCGTCTACAGATCATCGTGGCGCACGAACGCGGCCAACGCAGCACTCCGGATTACCTGCCAGCCTTGCAGAAGGAACTGGTGGAGGTGATCCGCAAGTACGTCAATATCGGTAACGATGACGTGCATGTCGCCCTGGAAAATGACGGCAGCTGCTCGATTCTAGAACTCAATATCACCCTGCCTGATCGTTGATCGAAAAGGCGGTCGCCACGGCGGCTCGGTTACTGGGCTTCTGTAGGAGCGAGCTTGCTCGCGAAGGACGTTAACGATAACGCGCTCATCCTGAATGAGCGTGTTGTTCTTGAGTTTTTCGCGAGCAAGCTCGCTCCTACAGGAACTTCGGCAACCCAGCCGCCGTTGGCGTTTGTTACGAGGCTGTTTTAATGCCGTTGTCCAATGTCCACATCCTTCATCAGGACGCTGCTGTCCTGGTGGTGAACAAGCCTACCCTGCTGCTCTCGGTGCCTGGTCGCGCCGAAGACAACAAGGACTGCCTGATCACCCGCCTGCAGGAAAACGGCTACCCCGAAGCCCGCATCGTCCATCGCCTGGACTGGGAAACCTCGGGCATCATCCTGCTGGCCCGCGACGCCGACACCCACCGTGAACTGTCGCGCCAGTTTCATGACCGCGAAACCGAAAAGGCCTACACCGCACTGTGCTGGGGACAACCGGAACGGGACAGCGGCAGCATCGACTTGCCATTGCGCTACGACCCTCCGACCAAGCCACGGCACGTGGTGGACCACGAGTTCGGCAAGAACGCGCTGACCTTCTGGAAAGTCCTGGAACGTTGCGGCGACTGGTGCCGGGTTGAGCTGACGCCGATTACCGGCCGTTCACATCAACTGCGTGTGCACATGCTTTCCATCGGGCATCCGTTGTTGGGCGATGGTTTGTACGCCCATGAGCAGGCCTTGGCTGCCTGGCCGCGCCTGTGCCTGCATGCCAGCATGTTGAGCTTCACCCATCCCCAGAGCGGCGAGCGCTTGCGCTTCGAGTGCCCCGCGCCGTTTTAACCTGCAAACGCAATTAAAATGTGGGAGCGGGCTTGCTCGCGAATGCGGTGTGTCAGTCGCTGAATGAGCTAACTGATCCACCGCATTCGCGAGCAAGCCCGCTCCCACATTTGTTCTGTGCACTTATCCCGTCGGACGGTAAACTCGCGCCATTGCTGTCTGGAGCTACTTATGCGCGAAGAGTTGAACCAAGGCCTGATCGACTTCCTCAAGGCCTCCCCTACCCCGTTCCATGCCACCGCCGCCCTTGCACAGCGCCTGGAAGCCGCCGGTTTCCAGCGTCTTGACGAGCGCGAGACCTGGACCACCGAGGCCAACGGTCGCTACTACGTGACCCGCAACGACTCCTCGATCATCGCCTTCAAGCTCGGCCGCCACTCGCCCCTGCAAGGCGGTATTCGCCTGGTCGGCGCCCACACCGACAGCCCTTGCCTGCGGGTCAAGCCACAGCCGGAACTGCAACGCCAGGGCTTCTGGCAACTGGGTGTGGAAGTGTACGGCGGCGCGCTGCTGGCGCCGTGGTTCGACCGCGATTTGTCCCTGGCCGGCCGCGTCACTTTCCGTCGTGACGGCAAGGTCGAAAGCCAACTGATCGACTTCAAGCTGCCCATCGCGATCATCCCCAACCTGGCCATTCACCTGAACCGTGAAGCCAACCAGGGTTGGGCAATCAATGCCCAGACCGAGCTGCCGCCGATCCTCGCGCAGTTTGCCGGTGACGAACGTGTGGACTTCCGCGCGGTGCTTACCGAACAGTTGGCCCGTGAACACGGTTTGAACGCAGACGTGGTGCTCGACTATGAGCTGAGCTTCTACGACACCCAGGGCGCCGCGGTGATTGGCCTCAATGGCGACTTTATCGCCGGTGCCCGCCTCGACAACCTGCTGTCGTGCTACGCCGGCCTGCAAGCCCTGCTCACCGCCGAAACCGACGAAACCTGCGTGCTGGTGTGCAACGACCACGAAGAAGTCGGCTCGTGCTCCGCCTGCGGTGCCGACGGCCCGATGCTGGAGCAGACCCTGCGCCGCTTGCTGCCGGAAGGTGATGAGTTCGTACGCACCATCCAGAAGTCGCTGCTGGTGTCTGCCGACAACGCCCACGGCGTGCACCCCAACTACGCCGAGAAGCACGACGCCAACCACGGCCCGAAACTCAATGCCGGCCCGGTCATCAAGGTCAACAGCAACCAGCGCTACGCCACCAACAGCGAAACCGCCGGGTTCTTCCGCCACCTGTGCATGGCCGAAGAAGTGCCGGTGCA
This sequence comes from Pseudomonas sp. LBUM1641, assembly GCF_059716235.1. Taxonomy (NCBI): domain Bacteria; kingdom Pseudomonadati; phylum Pseudomonadota; class Gammaproteobacteria; order Pseudomonadales; family Pseudomonadaceae; genus Pseudomonas; species Pseudomonas sp. LBUM1641. The sequence goes on along the minus strand of NZ_CP166815.1, from coordinate 2,101,607 downwards.
GAGCTTTGTGGTTCGCAGCGACATGGGTTGCGGCTCGACCATCGGGCCGATCACCGCCAGCCACCTGGGCGTGCGCACCGTGGATATCGGTTTGCCGACGTTTGCCATGCACTCGATTCGCGAGCTGTGCGGCAGCCACGACCTGGCGCACCTGGTGAAGGTGTTGAGTGCGTTTTACGCGAGTCGTGATTTGCCTTGATCGTCTGACCTCCTGTAGGAGCGAGCTTGCTCGCGAAAATCGCCAACGATAACGTGGGCATCCTGGATGCACGCGGTGTTCTCTGGTTTTTCGCGAGCAAGCTCGCTCCTACAGTGGGGGGAGATCAGTTCAGAACTTCACTCAACGGAATGAAGTTGACCCGATCACCGATCTCCAGCGTCGTGCCTTCCAGCACTTCCACCAAACCTTCGGCCCACGCTGCACTGCGCAGCACACCCGAGCTCTGGTTGCGGTAGATGATCGCCTTGCCCTGCTCCAGCCGCCCGCGCAGATACTCGCGACGATTCCCCGGCTTGGCCCAGACAAACCCCACCGGCACTTCAATGCGCAACGGCTGCACGTCTTCGACACCCTGGCGGCGCAACAGGTAAGGCCGCGCCAGCAAGGCAAAGGTCACCAGCGTCGACGCCGGGTTACCCGGCAAACCGATCACCGGTACGCCACGGAAATGCCCGAACGTCAGCGGCTTGCCCGGCTTGATCGCCAGCTTCCACAGCGCCAGCTCGCCCTCTTCCCGCAGCGCAATCCCGAGGAAATCCGCCTCGCCCACCGACACACCGCCGGTGGACAGAATCAAGTCGACCGAGCCCAATGCGCCCAGGCGTTCGCGGGTTTGTTCCAGGTCATCCGGCAGGATCCCGGCGTCCACCACTTCACAGCCCAGGCGCTCCAGCCAGCTGCACAGCACCCGGCGATTACTGTTGTAGATCTGCCCGGGTCCCAGCGGCAGGCCCGGCTCGATCAACTCGTCGCCGGTGGACAGCACGGCCACGCGGGCGCGTCGCACCACCTCCAGCCGATCACGACCCAGCGAAGCCGCCAGGCCCAACTCGATCGGGCCAAGACGTGTGCCGGCGGGCAACACCAGTTCGCCGACCGTGGTTTCCTGGCCTTGGGGACGGATGTTTTGATCCACCTGCAACGCTTCGGTGAAGCTCACCCGCTGATCGGGGTGGACCACGGCGTTTTCCTGCATCTCAACGCAGTCCGCGCCTTCCGGTACCGGGGCACCGGTGAAGATTCGCGCACAGGTGCCGGCGGCCAAAGGCTCCGGTGCCGTGCCTGCGAAAATGCGCTGGCTGACCACCAGCGGCTCGCCGGTCCAGTCCGCCAGGCGCAGGGCGTAACCGTCCATGGCGCTGTTGGGCCAGGGCGGCAAGTCCAGGGTCGAGATCAGCGCCTGCGCCAGCACGCGACCATCACACTCCGCCAGCGGCAACGTTTCCTGCTCACGAATCGGTGCTGCCTCGGCCATCGCCAGCAGTTGTTCGAGGGCGTCTTCAACCGGCATCAACGTACCGGTCTTGCCCGGCTTACCCACGGGATTCACAGGGCTCGGCCTGCTTCAAATGCGCGACGAAGTTGCACGGGCGGTGACGGTTATCCAGTTGCTCGGCGAGAATCCCGTCCCAACCGGTGCGCACCGCGTTGGTGGAGCCCGGCAGGCAGCACACCAGGGTGCCGTTGGCCAGGCCGGCCAGGGCACGGGACTGCACGGTGGAGGTGCCGATATCGGCCACGGAGATTTGCCGGAACAGTTCGCCGAAACCGTCCACCTGTTTATCCAACAGGCAGCTCACCGCTTCCGGGGTGCTGTCGCGGCCGGTAAAGCCGGTGCCGCCGGTGATCAACACCACTTGCACTACGTCTTCGGCAATCCAGTGCGCCACTTGCGCACGGATTTTGTACAGATCATCTTTAAGCAGAACACGCTCGGCCAGCAGGTGGCCGGCGGCGGTCAGGCGGTCGACGAAGACCTGGCCCGACGTGTCGGTTTCCAGGGTGCGCGTGTCACTGACCGTCAATACAGCAATATTCAGGGGTACAAAGGGCGCATCAGCCTTGGCTTTCATGGCTCGGTCCGGTTGTCGAAGGAACAGCCCGATGTTATATCACAGCCCCCCGTTTCACTGCCCGCAGGAGCCGCCATGCCAAGCCATTCTTCCCCTCTGCCCTGCTCCGTGCTGTTGCTGGCCGGCGGCCGTGGCCAGCGCATGGGCGGCCTCGACAAGGGCCTGCTCGACTGGCACGGTCAGCCGTTGATTGCGCACCTGCATCGTCTGGTGCGGCCTTTGACCGACGACCTGATCATCTCCTGCAATCGCAACCAGCCGCAGTACGCGACCTACGCCGATCAATTGGTCGGCGATGACAGCCCGGATTTCCCCGGGCCACTGGCCGGCATCCGCGCAGGACTTGCGGTGGCACAGCATGCGCATCTGCTGGTGCTGCCGTGTGATGTGCCGCAGATCGACACGCGATTGCTCGCGGACCTGCGCAGCACGGCGCAGCAAAATCCGTTGTTGCCGGTGATGGTGCGCCACGGCGATTTCTGGGAGCCACTGCTCTGCGTCGTACCGACGCGGCTGCGCGAGCGGTTCGATGAGGCCTGGGCAGCCGGCGAGCGCAGCCCGCGCCGGATCATGCAGGCGCTGGGGGCACTGGCCCTGGATTGCCCCGCCGACGACCCACGCCTGGCCAACCTCAATACACCGGAGTTGTTGCACCGCCCGCCCAGCGTGTCAGAATGAGCGTCGAACAAGGAACTTTGCCGACGTTACACACGTCACAAGGTCAGTACTCAACAAAGCATTCTCTCGGAGACAAACTCATGACTCAACGGACCATCGCCGCTCTCATGCTTGCACTGGGCCTCGCTACCCTTGCCGGTTGCGCCTCGCCTACAGTGATTACCCTGAATGACGGTCGCGAAATCCAGGCCGTCGACACTCCTAGTTTCGACAAGTCCACCGGCTTCTACGAATTTGAACAGCTGGATGGCAAGCGCACCCAGATCAACAAGGATCAGGTTCGCACCGTTAAAGACCTGTAAGTCTTAACGCCAGATACGAAAAAGCCCGCGTAATGCGGGCTTTTTCGTTCCTGGGGGTTTACCAGTCCAGGCTGATCTCGCTGCGAAAGTTAAGCTCCAGACCGGTAACCGGGTCGATGAAACGCACGCCTTGGGCCAGCAGCTTGAGTGGGTTGGCGTAATCGTCCTCGGCATCCTTGATGACATCGGGGTAGAACGGGTCGTTACAGATACTCGCGCCCAACGCCGTCATGTGCACCCGCAACTGATGCTTTTTGCCGGTCACCGGAAACAGGCCGTAGCGCCATAGGTCGCCGTTCTTTTCCCGCACCTCGATGGCCGTCTCGGTATTGCTCGCGCCCTCGCCTTCCTGCATGCGAAAGAACGGCTCACCATCCACCAGCCGGCTTTTGTGCACCAGCGGAAAGGTCAGCCCCGGTAATGCCGGAGCAATGGCTTCGTAGAACTTGTCGATCTTGCGCGTGGGAAACAGCTGCTGATACGCCGAGCGCGTCTGCGGGTTTGCCGAAAACAGCACCAGCCCGGCGGTATGCCGATCGATACGATGCAGTGGCACCAGGGCCGGGTTGTCCAGGCGACGAATCAAGCGCCGCAACAGCGTCTGCTCGACATACTCGCCGGCGGGCGTTACCGGCAGGAAGTGCGGCTTGTCAGCCACCACCAAGTGTTCATCGGCGTACAGGATCGTCTCCTGCACCGGGATCACTTTCTCGTTCGGCACTTCGCGAAAGTAGTAGATGCACAGGCCTTCGCGGTAGGCCAAGTCCTGAGCGATAGGTGCGCCGTTAATGTCCAGCACCCGGCCCCGGGCGATGCGGTCCAGCCATTGTTCACGGCTGATGGCCTGGAAGTGCTCGCACAGACACTCCAGTACGGTGGCCCAGGCGCCCGGCGGCAGGTACAAGGTGCTGGCTTGATGCTGGGCAGCGGAAAAAACGGACATGGGCAGGCTCAAAACGTGGACATACAGGCGGGCATTATCCCGCATGCGGCCGGATCAGGCCCAGCACAGATTCAAGCCTTGGCCAATTCTGCGCGCAGCACCGGCGACGCACTGGCTGCCTCGGTGAATTCCTTGAGCCAGCGCAGCACATCCACCGCTTCCCAGCGGCCCGGGTCATAAAGCGCATACAGCAAGCCCTGATAGCCCACCACATCCAACTGCTTGTGATAACCGGCACGCTGGAACAGCGCCTCGATCTCGGCAAAGCACGTATTGAAGTGCACTTTGTTAAAGGGCGTCTTGCCTTCCGTGACCAGGCCATCGAGGCGCAGCTCGTTCACCGCGTCGCGCACGACGTCGGCGGACATGCGATTGACGCTGCTTTTCAGTTGTTCAACATTCACCACGGGCGTTCCCTCTCATTCAATCGCTGTACAAACATACAGTAACTGAATAATCGGAAACTCGCCATCGCAGAGTGCTAGAGGAGAAAGCTCACCACCTGCGCTTCATCGAACGGCCAATCCAGCTCCGCGCCCGTATCCACCCGGCGCAGCACCGGAATACGCAGACCGTAGGCTTCGAACAAGGCCTCGGAATCGGCGATATCCACCAACTCCACCAGCAGGCCGTGTTCGACCAACGGCATGATTTCGGCTTCGGCAAACTCGCAAAGATGGCAGCCCAGGGTGCCGAACAACTGACATTCAGGAAGCATGGCAAAGGGTCCGAGAAGAATCAGGCGACTATTCTAACAGCGTCGGGACACTGCAGATCAGTAGGGCCAACAGCGGATGCTGCCAAGGGTGGATGAGGTACGCCCAAACATCGACTCTTGGCAACACGACTCTATCCTGATGCCCCCTAGAGCCAGATCTCCAGCTCCCGCTCGGCAAAGACCAGTGGCTGGCCGTGCTCCAGCAACTGCCGGATGCTTGGCCCAAGCAGGTCTTGCGGCCCATCCATAGGCGTCGCAGGTGTAGTGTGAAAGCGCAGTTGATTAGCGCTGACACGCTCCAGGATCTGACGGTCCTGGCGCAAGATCACCTGGAACAATCGGCGCAATACCAACTGTTTGAGTAGCGCCGGCAATACCCCGCGCGTTGTGGTAACCCGGGCAAACAAGCGCACTTGGCCATCCCCATCCGGCGTCATCCAGGCGCTGACCAGCAGATTAAGCCCGCCGCGCGCATCGCGATATTCGATCTCTGCCAGCCCCGGCAAGCGAAAGCGCCCCATGCTGACGCCACGCTCACCCTCGAACCAGCGCGAGATCAACCCTGATTGCTTGCCCTCATCGCTATAGACTGCCTCGACACCGTCTGCGAGGGCGCGCACACGAACACTGAGTTTTTGCCGCTGCCTGTCGTGGCGTATCCACCCGGCATGCACGAAATGCGTGTGAAAACCGTCGAGAAAATTCTCCGCAGCGTCTTGTAGTGAACACTGCACCTGATCGGTCATCCAGAACGTGTCGAGATCCTGCTGTTGCGGGGCAGGCGCAGTGGGAGTTGTTTGAGGACGCTCAGGACCAAGACTGACCCATACCAGCCCGTCGGCCTCGCAACTATGCAAGCTATCCAGCAACGGCTTGCTGCAGGTTGCCAGCTTGGTGCCCGGCACCCGCGTACAACGTCCATCGGCGGCAAATCGCCAACCGTGATAGGGGCATTCAATCTGCCCATCGCGAACCTTGCCTGCGCTCAATGGCGCAAAGCGATGCGGGCAGCGATCAGGTAGAGCAGCGACGTCCCCATCTTCATCCCGAAACAGCACCAACGGCAGGCCAAATAACTGGCGTGCCAACGGAGCATTTCGCAGTTCGTGGCTCAAGGCTACCGGCCACCAGCCGTTTACTTGACTCATAGTTTGAACTTACGCATCAAGGGCACACCGATGCCATGCAACAGGTGGCTCAGGACCTGCCACACCCACCTGCGACCCCAGGACAAATGGGCGACATGGATGAGGCTGTACTCGATCTGCGGCTGGCCCCCCCGCAAGCGTTTGAACTCGGCAGCACCCGAGCTGAAGTTCAATACCACGCCGCGCTCAACCGCCTCTTGCAGGCACAACCGCGTGAGTTGGCGATACAACCCGGCCCGCTGCGGCAGGGCGGTGTCGTAACCCACTATCGGGGTGCTGAGCGTCCCAGCGTTGGCAAACCAGCCAAGGGCACCGTCAATGCGCCCCTCAGCATTGCGTAAAGCCCGCATCTCCAACCAACCTTCACGTTGACCACGCTGCATCCACTGGGCGCTATAGTGCGGGTTCAGCCTGCAGTACTTGTCCAGGTAAAGCAGGTTGTAAAGATGCTCGATGCGTTGAAAGTCGCTGTCATCCAGCGCCGCGCCCCGCACCACTTCATAGGGGCTGCGGCGCAGCAAGGTGGCGTCCAGCCGGGTGTTGTGGTGCTTGAGAAACGAAGCCTGCGCCCCAGCCCGTCCATCGAACAGATAGACCTGTCGGCTGGGAATACTCAGGTAGCCAAGTCTTTCCAGATTCAGGCGTAGCTCCCGATTGCTGAAGTCATTCAGAGAGCGAAAACCAAACCCATAATCGGGAAACGTTCGACGCAACAAGGCGGTGATCGCCGACAGTTCGGTGATGTCCCAGTCGCCTGGGTAGAGGTTGGTGGACAGCAGCCAGTTGTTGACCTGCACCAATTTGTCGACATTGGCCCGGCGCAGCAGATGGTCCACGCCCTGAGTCAGGATCTTCAGCGGCCAAGTCAGCCAGGGCCGGCCAAGGCGTTTGATCTCTTCGCGGGCGTAGCCGCTATAAGCAGTTTGAGGCGACACCACGTAGCAGTTGTCATCCGGCTCAAGGCCCTCGGTGATACTGACGGGAAAGTGCTGCGTCCCTGTGTCGAGCAGCGCCATGCGGGTAATGACGTTGCCGATCAGCGCGCCGCCGGCACACGTACGCACATAGCGCCGGGCGAGGCTGTCGTCGGCGCGGACGGGCTCACTGAGCAGTTGCTCTTCGAGTATCAATCTCATGGCAGGTCCTCGCTCAACGGCTGGCCGTTCCACTCGATGTCTGCGGTGGACGCGGCCAGCAGGCCGCAGCGCCGGGAAGCCGCACGCGCGATAATTTCAGCCAGGCTCAGCACTTGCGCGGTCAGCGGCCAGAAATCACCTTTGCGGGTAATCACATCGCGGGCATCGGCATAGTCACGCCAGAACCCCGCGTTCAACACCTGCTTTGGCGCCACCAGCAGGAGCATCGCCAGCGCAATCATCCGGGGTTCGCAGGTCGGCTCAAGCACGCCGCTGCCACTCAGGCTGGCGACCAGTTGCCTGCGCTGATTATCGAACAGATGCACACCACTGGTGGCTCGTGGGTTGCACTCCAACACATGAAAATGTCCAGCCGTATCTTCGATAAAGTCGAAACCCACCTGCCCGGTGTAGCCAGTTTCGCGACCGAATTGTTCGAGGAACTGGCGCACCGGCGCCGGTGCGCAAGGCTCGAAATAAATCCCCGACCCACGTCCCACCCGGTAGCGCGGGTGGTAGCAGCTATGGGCGCGCAACTCACCGTCGACCAAGACGCTGAAACTGCAATATTCACGGCCCTCGATAAACCGCTGCGCCACCCAAGGCGCCGCTTCACTGGGCTGTACCTTTGCCAGTTGCCTGACTTTCGGGCGGATCAACGTCTGGGAGGCAAAGCGCGAATATGCCGGTTTGAACACCCACTGGCTCGCTTCACACGTCAATGCCTGTACCGCCAGGCGATCAGTCAACAGGCGGGTTTCAGGAGCCGCCAACGCCCAGCCCGCCGTCATGGCTGCGAAACTACCCTTGTGATGCAAGCGATGCAGCAAGGCAAAATCGCTGGTCAACACCCTGCAAAGCGGCGCCAGGCGCTCGAGACCGTGGGCCAGGTAAAACACTTCCTCGCAGGTGGGCAGCAGCAAATCGATGTGCTGCGCCTGGATCACCTGTGCCAGTGCCGTGATCCAGGCTGCTGGAACCTGTCGAGGTTCCGGCAGGCGCACAAAGTGCTGCACCGAACAACTGAAACGGCTCAGCGGCTGGCTCAAGGAATCCCCCACGCTGACCGTCCAGCCCGCCTCATCAAAGGCCCGCGCCCACTCCAGGCAGGCTGGGGCGCGCGCGCCAAGAATCAGTACATGCATGGCAAACCCTCGGGCAGTTGCAGCAGTTTCAGGCGGCGGCGCTTGGCATACGCCTGCGGCGGCTGCCACTGGCCAAAGCTCAACGCGGGAAGTTGCAGCCCCTGTTGGCAGCACAATGCGTGAATGCTCTGCATCAAGGCCCGGCACAGGTCGGCGTAGTTGGCAGCAGATTGCACGTTGATCTGCCAGTGCAGGCCCTGCTGGTGGATTTCATACTCCTGCAAGCACTCGCCATGCATCAGCAAGGCGCGCCGCAGCACATCCGGATAGAGCGCTCGCAATTGAACACCGCTCAAGTCGGGTAGCCACAGAATGTCATCCACACGGCCCTCGACAGCGGCAATCGCACGCTCGGCACGCCCACAAGCGCAAGGCGCCTGGGCAACCCGGAGAACGTCGTTGAGACGGTAACGCACGATCAACTGGGTGCGTCGGGAGAAGTCGGTGATGATCGGCTGAAAACGTGTGCGCGCGGCGTCCAGCCAATCCGCTTCGATGTGCAGGTGGCTTTCGTTCAGGTGTAAAGTGCCCTTTTCGCAGGTGTAGCCAAGAAAGCCTTCACTGGCCTGGTAAATCTGCCGCGGAGCCACGCCAAACGCTGCCTGTACCCCTTCAGCTTCGGCTGTTTCGAGGACTTCCGCCACTGACAGGATATGGCTGGGACGGATGGAGAGTCGCCCTGCCAGCGCTGCTTCGGCCAACCCGCGCAGTACCGTAGCCGGCGCCACCAGTACGTCGGGCTGCTGAGTGTTGAGACGCGCCAGCGCTGCGTCGAACCCCAGGGTCAGGTCGTGAAAAGCAAAGTCGATGCGACGACTCGCCAGTGTCGTATAGAGCCGGCTGTTGGCCCGTAGAAAGAACGCAATGCGCAGCGGCGCATGCCATGGGAGAAGCAGGCGTGGCAGTAGATGACGCGGTAAAGTGCGAGCCAGCAGGATCCCGGCCCATCGTTGCCGCTCCAGGCTACTGACCAGGAATACGCCTTGATTACCCGAGGTCCCGCTCGACAAGCCGACGGTGATGTCACCCAGCGTCGGGCTGAAATCCCGGGATACTTCAGCCTGGCGTGCCAGCGGCAGCACCTCCTCCAGGCTCAAGCCGCGGGTGTTGAACCCGGCGAAATCCCCCATCAACGTGGCTTTGTCCATCAGCGGCAACGTGCTCAAATTCGTCACCACCTTGCCCTTGAAACGCTGAGACTGAGGCAATACCCGTCGCAGGAAGTACTTCAGCTGCCGAGCCTGCCAGGCTTCCAATTGTTCCCGGCGGGTAAACCTCAACCGGTAGCGGCTATGCAGGAAACTGAGCGCGCTGCGCAATGTGCCAATCAAGCGCTCACCGCTCATCGCCGAACGCCTCCCAGGCATGGGTGCAATGGGAAGGCAAGACCGCTACGGCCGGCTCGTGGCGGATCAAGGTGCCCAAGCCGCTGTAGGTTTGGCGATACTGTTGGGCATCGTGGCTGGCAAACCATAAGGCCGGTGGCGCTGGCAGCCGCCCGGCACGGCAGGCGGGCACCGACCAGCACGCGTCGGCCACCAGAAACACTGGCCGCCCCTGGGCATCGGGTATAAACAACCCCAACTGTCCTTCGCTATGCCCCGGCAGCGGTACGCCCAGCAGGCTGGCGTCGCCAAGCAAGTCGATGCCTTGGCGAAAAGGCGCCATCCACTGCGGCAACGTAGCTTTTTTGCAGGTATCGGCGAGGGTCAGGCGCGCGGCGAAATCGTCGGGCAACAAGGCCGGCAGGTGACCGCCGAGGGTCGCTCGCCAGCGATGGCCGCGCAGGCTTTCGATGTGTTTGCGGTCGGCATCCAAGGCAATGAACGTGGCCTTGGGAAAGTCCCTGAGCCCGGCGATATGATCGCTGTGAAAGTGCGAAATGATCACCGTGCGTATGTCATCGGGACCAATACCGAATGCGCGTAATTGCGTGAGCAGCTGTTCTTTCACCGGTAACTCGACCGGCACCGCAGTGCGATACAGGCGCTCAGGCAGTGCGTGTGTGGCGTTAAAAAAGTGTTCGGCGTAACCGGTGTCGTAGAGTATCCAGCCCGCGTCGGGATGTCGGATCAAGCCGCACAACGCCGGAAAGCGTGTCGGTGCCCAGCGCCCTCCCCGATCGGCCATGCATTCCAGATGTTGGCACCAGCCGGCCCGCAGAACACTCAGGCTCACCGTACGACTCATGCTCCCACTCCTTGTTGGGCAAGCCACCACTGCGCGTGCTGGCGAATGCCTTCGTCCTGCGTCACTACCGGACGGTAGTCTAACTCGTTTCGGATGGTGCTCAGGTCCAGGGTTTGGCTGAATGCCAGCACACCGGCACCATACCGTGTCAGCAAAGGCTCGCCGCTGCCTCTCAGGTGTGCGCTGGCTTCCAGCACCCGAGCCACCGCGTCCATCAATCGCCATGGCAAGCGCCGAGTGCGCAGGTTCAGTTGAAACTGATCGGCGACGCGGTGCAGTAAGTCAGCGACAGTCAACGGCGTGCCGTTGCTGACGTTATAGGTGCACACCGCCCGCGGCAACGGTTGGGTCAGGCTCAACATTACCGCGTGCACCAGGTTATCGACGCAGGTCAGGTCCAGTTGCGCCTGTCCGCCACGCATCAGAGGAATCGGCCCGCGCTGCATTACCCGCAGCAAACGTGGCATCAAGGTAGCGTCCCACGGGCCAAACACCGCACGCGGGCGCAGGATGACTGCCTCGGCGAGCCCGGCTTCATGCACCCGTGTTTCCGCCAGCGCCTTGCTGCGGGCGTATTCGTTGACCGGGGGTGGCAGCGGTTCGTCTTCGCGAATATCGAGACGATCACGGAACGCAAAATACAGACTGGGTGTGGACAAGTGCACCAGACGCTTTACACGGTTGACGCGGCAGGCATGCAGCACCTCGGCAGTGGAATCAAGATTGGCCCTGGCAAATGCCGACGGCGTGCCCCATGGCGAGGACAGCGCCGCGCAATGAACCGCCGCCGCACAATCCTGTGAGGCATCGAGCAGTGCGCTGCAAGCCCCTGACGTACCGTGCTCCAGCGGCACCCAAGATGCCACACCAGGGCTCAGGCCAATGACCTCGGCCGCAGCACGGGCATTACGGCCGGTAAACTGCACTTCACACCCTTGGCCGGCGAGACGCCAGACAATGTGCCGGCCAATGAATCCGGTGCCACCGGTGACGAGAATTTTCATCAGTATTCCAGGACCATGCCGCCAAGGGACAAGCCCGCGCCGGTGCCAATCAGCATCAGCCGCTGGCCGCGCTGAATACGCTGGTCACGGATGGCGATATCCAGCGCGGTGGGCAGTGACGCGGCCACCTGATTGCCGTGCCGGGCGAAGATATCGATGACCTGTTCCGGGGCAAACCCCAGCCGCCGGGCCGCATGTTGCATCGCCTGTTGGCTGGCTTGGTGGGGGATGACCCAATCGATCTGGGGCTTGGTCAAACCGGCCTGGCTAAGCAGCTCATCCACCAGCATGGGCAGATGTTTGGCGGCCAGTCGGAACACGCTTTTGCCCTGCATTGAAAAACTGGTCAGCGGTTCGAACGGCCCATCTATTCGCCGTGGGTGATGACGCGAACCACCGGCAGGAATCTGGCACATATCTGCGCCTTCGGAATACGTCTTGAGGTTCGAGGCGAGGATTTTCGACCCGCCGTCGCTGACGGCCAGCACCACCGCTGCGGCACCGTCGCCGAAGATTGCGCAGACTTCCACCTGCTGCCAGTCCAGTCCACAGGAAGCGATATCCGAACACACCAGCAAAATGCGTTGGTAGCGTCCGGCAAGCAGTGGCCAGGACAGCGTATCAACAGCGGCGATAAACCCCAGGCAACTGGCATTGATGTCCATGGCGGGAATGCCGGAAGCGCCCAGCCCCAATTCGCGGTGCAACAATGCGGCGTTACACGGCATGCCCTGGTCCATGGTGCCACTGGCACAGGCGACCAGGTCGATCTGATCCAGCGCCAGCCCCGCTGCCAGCAATGCCCGGCGTGCGGCGATGGCTCCGAGGCTCGCGGCATTTTCGCTACGGCTGGCAACGTGCCGTTGGGTGACACCACTGATGCGCGCGACGCTGCCGGCCACAAGGCCAAGTTCAGCATCCAGCTGCGCACTGGTGACGATGTGTTCAGGCAGTGCGTGCCCCGACCCCAAGATGTTTATTGGCCTACAGGCGAGGGGCAATCGTTGAGAGGTTGGCATTCAAGTTCCGTTTGAAAGGGTGTCGCCTGGCTATTGGCTATTGTTGTTTGCCCATACTATCAGCGGCAAGACGCAACACCCTAAATGGAAACCGCCCCTCAATCCTGACTGACCGCCCCAATCTTGTGGATCGACAGATCCGCACCGTAATACTCCTCTTCCTGGCTCAAGCGCAGCCCGTAAACTCGCTTGATCACGCCGTACACCAGGAAGCCGCCGGCCAGCGCCACGACCACGCCCAGCGCGGTGCCGATCAACTGGCTGATCAGGCTCACGCCGCCCAGACCACCCAGGGCGGTCTGGCCGAAGATCCCGCAGGCAATCCCGCCCCACACGCCGCACAGCCCGTGCAGCGGCCACACACCCAGCACATCGTCGATCTTCCAGCGATCCTGGGCCGCGATGAAGAACCAGACGAACAAGCCGCCCGCCACCGCGCCTGTCACCAGGGCGCCCACCGGGTGCATCAGGTCGGAGCCGGCACAGATCGCGACCAACCCGGCCAGCGGACCGTTGTGCAAGAAGCCTGGGTCGTTACGCCCGATCACCAATGCCGCCACAGTGCCACCGACCATCGCCATCAACGAGTTGACCGCCACCAGCCCGCTGACCCCGGACAGGGTTTGCGCACTCATGACGTTGAAGCCGAACCAGCCGACGATCAAGATCCACGAGCCCAACGCGAGGAATGGAATGCTCGACGGCGCGAACGCCACCAGGCGCCCTTCCCGATAACGTCCCTGGCGCGGGCCGAGCAGCAACACGGCCGCGAGTGCCAGCCAGCCGCCCATGGCGTGCACCACGACGCTGCCGGCAAAGTCATGGAAGCTCGCGCCGAAGCTGGCCAGCAACCAGGCTTGCAGCCCGTAATTGCCATTCCACACCATGCCTTCGAAAAACGGGTAGATGAAGGCTACGATCAACGCGGTGGCACATAGTTGCGGCGCAAAACGCGCGCGCTCGGCAATCCCCCCGGAGATGATCGCCGGGATCGCTGCCGCAAAGGTCAGCAGGAAGAAGAATTTCACCAGGCCGTAACCGTGGTCGGCGCTGATCACCGCCGCCGGTTGCATGAAGGTCACGCCGTAGGAGATCCAATAGCCTATAAAGAAATAGGCCAGTGTGGAGATGGCGAAGTCACTGAGGATTTTCGACAGGGCATTGACCTGGTTCTTCTGGCGCACGGTACCGACTTCCAGGAAGGCAAAGCCGGCGTGCATGGCCAGGACCATGACCGCACCAATCAGAATGAACAGCGTGTTGGAACTGTGGACGAGGGTGTCCACCGCGCTTTGCAAATTTTCCATGGAGGATGGCAGGCCTGCACATGCAGGAAAAAGCACCAAAGCAGTTCATGACCTTCATGACGCGCACTAAATTGGCCCCGACGGTTCGACCTTCTTTTGAGGCCGTGAACCGGTTTAGCGCATCGATCATTGAGAAAGGCAGAATCCGACAGGGTTTTTCCGCGAGTTTTAGTTATTTAGGGTAAGGTTTTTCAGGGTTTGAGCCCCAACCGCCCGGATTCAGCGCAAGGCCCCAGGCCTGCGCACCAAGGCAAAGCAAAAGCTGTACCAGACAATTGCAGTGAACCTTCACCGATGCCGGTGACTCGAAACCAAAAGTAAACAGACCAGCTACTCACGGAGATAACCATGGCCAGAAAAACGGCAAAGACTGCTCAAGAAATACTGATGGCGGATTTTCAAACCCTGGTCAGCGATACCGAGAAACTGCTGGACGACACGGCGATTCTGGCCGGTGACCAGGCAGACGAGCTGCGCAGCAAGATTCACGACAGCCTGCTCAAGGCCCGTGAAACCCTGCAACTGACCGAAGACTCCCTGCGCGAACGCGGGCAGGCGGCGGTCACGGCCACTGAGGATTATGTCCAGGCCAACCCATGGCAGTCCGTCGGCATTGCAGCCGGCGTGGGCTTTTTGATCGGCCTGCTGGCTACAAGGCGCTAATCATGTCTATCGGCGAATCCGGCTCGTCAACGGGCCCAAGTTCTACTTCACGGCGCCTGGGCGCGGCTGTCCTGGGTTTGCTGCACAGCCACGTCGAGCTGTTTGGCATCGAGTTGCAGGAGCAGAAAGCCCGCACCGTCAGCCTGTTGCTGTTCGCGGGCCTGGCGCTGGTGTTTGCCCTCCTGTTGCTGGTGGGTTTGTCGGCGCTGGTGATGATTCTGGTGTGGGATACCTACCGCCTGACCGGGATCATCAGCCTGTGTGTGTTCTACATACTGGCCGCAGCATTCTGCGGGTTGCGCCTGAAGGCGGCGGTGTTCGATGAGTCCACGCCGTTCCACGCCACCCTCGAAGAGCTGGCCAACGACCGGGAGCGCCTGCTGCCATGAGCATGACTGAACTGCCGCAAAACACTTCCCGGCGAGAGATGCGCAAGGCGTTGATCCGCCTGCGCATGGAAATGCACCGCCAGGAAATTCGTCACGAGTCCCAGCAACTGATGCTGCCGCTGCAAAAGGTGCGCAACATGGGCCAGAGCTGGCAGGACGGTTTTGGCATCAAGCACGCGCCGCTGTGGGGCGTGGGCGTGGTGACGCTGTTGGGCTTTCTTACCGGTAAAGGCGCCAAGGGCGGCGGAATCGGCACCATGACCCGCCTGGTGCGGCTTGGCGCCGGTCTGATCCCGTTGATCAAATTGGCTATGCAGGGTGCTTCGCGCAAAAGTTAAGCCGCGCTGGCTGCATTCTTGCAAACAGATCAGGCCCGGCCCTCACCTTCGAGGGCCGGGCCTTTTTTATTCCGGTCTTTTAAGGAGGCCCTGTGATCGACGGGCAACCGCTCGCCTGCTTCCAGCCATTCATCGACACCGCTACCGGCCGCATCGCCGGCGTAGAAGCCTTGGGCCGACTGCGCCAGGCGAACGGTGAACTGCGCTCGGTGGGTCCGTTGTTTGCCGACCCGCGCACGCCCTCCGTGGCCTTGCGCCGCCTGGACCGAAAGATCCGCGACAATGCCCTGAGCCGTCTGCATGAAGCCCCGCAAGAGTGGTTCCTCAGCCTGAACATCTCGCCACGCTGGATTACCCGGCTGCGCCCGGGGCAGGCCTTGCCGAGCCTGAAGCAATTGCAGGTGCATAACGTCGACCCGCGCCGTATCGTCTTCGAGATCACGGAACTGGGCGGCGATATCCAGCGCCTGGCCGAAGTGGTCGAGCGCTACCGCGAAGCCGGGGCGCGGATTGCCATTGATGATTTCGGCGCTGGCTATTCGCAACTGGACCGGGTGCTGGCCCTGCAACCGGACATTCTCAAGCTCGACATGCGCCTGTTCCAGGCTGCTGCCCGGGGTGGCCCCAGCGGGGACGTGGTGCGGGCGCTGGCACAAATGGCGGAAAAAACCGGCTGCTGGATCATTGCCGAGGGCGTCGAAACCGAGACCCAGCTCAATTTCGCCCTGGAATGTGGTTCGCGTTATGTCCAGGGCTACCTGTTCGCCCAGGCCCACCTGGACTGGTTCGACACCGACGCGTTCGTGCCGCGCTTCGCCCAACTGCGCACCGGTTACGTCCAACAGAAGCTGGCCGAACGTGGCCGGATTATGCAGCTGCGCCAGCAACTGGCGGAGCTGATGCAGATCCTGCAAACCTGGGCCCACACCCATGCACCGCTGAGCCAACTGCCGCAATTACCGGCGTTTCCCTGGCTGCTGCGTTTTTACCAGTGCGACCGGCATGGCACGCAACTGACGCCCAATTTCGAATGGCACCAGGGCGCCTGGCAAGCCGACAGCCGCTACCTGGGCCACAACTGGTCATGGCGTCCGTATTTTTATCATCTGCTGGCCGAAGGTTGGGAGGAGCGGCGGCTGACCCTGTCCTCAACCTATCGCGATGCCACCACCAACCAGTACTGCCTGACTGCCGGACAATTCTTTGATAATGGTCAGCGCCTGCTGCTAATCGATATCGACGCCGCCGGCCTGTAGTTTTTCGCTTGCGAAGGCCCGGCTGAACCGGGAAGCTGGGAGGCGTCATTCACCGCACGGAGAGTACCCGCCTTGGATTGGCCCACCCTGCTTACCCGCGAACGCCTTGGAAAACCGCTGCACAGCCCGGAAGAACTGGGGCGCAGCCCGTTTCACAAAGACCATGATCGCATCATCTTTTCCGGCGCGTTTCGCCGCCTGGGCCGCAAGACCCAAGTGCATCCGGTGACCAGCAACGATCACATCCATACGCGGCTGACCCATTCCCTGGAAGTCAGCTGCGTGGGACGGTCCCTGGGCATGCGCGTGGGCGAGACGATCCGCAGCGCCCTGCCCGACTGGTGTGACCCGAGCGACCTGGGCATGGTGGTGCAATCAGCCTGCCTGGCCCACGACATCGGTAATCCGCCGTTTGGTCATTCCGGTGAAGACGCGATCCGGCACTGGTTCCAGCAAGCTTCCGGACGTGGCTGGCTGGATGACATGACCAGCGCCGAGCGCAATGACTTCCTCAATTTCGAAGGTAATGCCCAGGGCTTCCGGGTACTCACGCAGCTGGAATACCACCAGTTCGACGGCGGTACCCGGTTGACTTACGCCACCTTGGGCACCTACCTGAAATACCCCTGGACCGCCCGCCACGCCGACTCGCTGGGCTACAAGAAACACAAGTTCGGCTGCTACCAGAGCGAGCTGCCGATTCTCGAGCAGATCGCCCAGAAGCTTGGCTTGCCGCAACTGGAAGAACAGCGCTGGGCGCGACATCCTTTGGTGT
This sequence comes from Pseudomonas sp. LBUM1641, assembly GCF_059716235.1. Taxonomy (NCBI): domain Bacteria; kingdom Pseudomonadati; phylum Pseudomonadota; class Gammaproteobacteria; order Pseudomonadales; family Pseudomonadaceae; genus Pseudomonas; species Pseudomonas sp. LBUM1641. The sequence goes on along the minus strand of NZ_CP166815.1, from coordinate 2,084,523 downwards.
ACCTGATGGAGGCGGCCGACGATATCTGCTACGCGTTGATCGACCTCGAAGACGGGCTGGAAATGGAGCTGCTGGAATACGCCGAGGTCGAGTCACTGCTGCTGGACCTGGTGGGCGACGATTTACCGCAAACCTACCGGCAACTCGGCCCGCTGGATTCCCGGCGACGCAAGCTGGCGATCCTGCGGGGCAAGGCCATCGAGCACCTGACCAACGCCGCTGCCCGGGCGTTCGTCGAGCAACAGGACGCGTTGCTGGCCGGTACCCTGCCGGGGGACTTGGTGGAACATATGCACGGCCCCGCCAAGCGTTGCGTACTGGATGCCAAGGACATGGCGCGCAAGAAGATCTTCCAGGACAAGCGCAAGACCCTGCATGAAATCGGCGCCTACACCACCCTCGAAATCCTCTTGAATGCCTTCTGCGGCGCGGCCCTGGAACAACATGGTGGTCGCACCCCGTCGTTCAAGAACCGGCGCATCCTCGACCTGCTGGGCAACAGCGCCCCCGACCCGTCGTGGTCATTGCACGCTTCGTTCCTGCGCATGATCGACTTCATCGCCGGCATGACCGACAGCTACGCCAGTGAAATGGCCCGAGAAATGACTGGACGCTCCAGTCCGCAATAACCCAGCGCCCTGGCTTATGGCCAGGGCCACTTTTTCAAAGAATCGCCCTACGCACGGAACAGAGCGGCCTGATCGAACTTCTTCCCCACCGCGATGAATAATCGCGCGCCATGACCGCAGTGTTTCGACACACTCCTGCGCCCCATAACTGGCGGGCCATTAACGTCTTACTACGTGCCCTGGCGGAGCGTCTCCCGGGCGCTTGGTCACTTCATGGAAAACCCCATGCACGAACAACTTCAAATCCTCTTGGTGGAGGATCACCCCTTTCAGTTGCTGGCCACCCAATGCCTGCTACGCAACTATGGCTACCACGACCTGACCCTGGCTGAAAATGCAGAGCAGGCAATGCGGCTGATGACACAAACCGCCGTACCATTCGATATTCTGTTGTGTGATCAATGCCTCCCGGACCTGCCTGGGCTGGAGTTGATTGAAATCGCCAACCGCAGGGGCTTTATAAAATCCGCGATATTGCTCAGCGGCCTGCCCGTGAACGAACTGGAAATCCTCAAGGCCCAGGCATTCCAACGCAACTTTCCGCTGCTTGGCTACTTGTCGAAGCCTTTGAACCACGTTGAACTGAGCGAGCTCATACGCCAATCACCCCTTCCCCCGCACAACAAGAAAGTAGGAAGTTAAACGCCCGCCCCGTATGAAAATCCCTCCCTGTAAAACAGCTTGCCCGCTGCCACTTATTTTTAAACTCTACCCACGCAAATTTCTTACACCCAAACAACAAACACCTCACGGGGCGTAATCCCTTGCTTTTTTTATTGTAGGAATGTTCTTGTTTTACGTTTGTTCCACATCGAGTTCATCCTCCTTCATTGCCATGTGAGCTAATGTGCCGACTTTATTTGCGCTTGCATCGAATTTGATCATGAACTCAGTTTTTATTATCGACGACCACCCCGTTATCCGACTTGCCATTCGAATGTTGTTAGAACACGAAGGCTATAAAGTAGTTGGAGAAGCGGATAACGGTTGTGATGCGATACAAATGGTCAAGGAGTGCCAGCCGGACCTGATCATCCTTGATATCGGAATTCCAAAACTCGACGGCCTGGAAGTGCTTTGCCGGTTCAACGCAATGAGTACACCGACCAAGACATTGATCCTCACCGCCCAGACGCCAAAACTCTTTGCCACACGGTGCATGCGTTCCGGTGCCGATGGGTATGTGTGCAAGGAAGGTGACTTGAGCGAACTGCTCAGTGCTATCAGGGCAGTCCTGTCAGGTTACAACTACTTTCCGAGCCAGGCCCTCAACGGCAACACTAATGAAACAGATTGCAACGAAGAGCTTGAATTGTTCAAAGTGGTCAATGATCGCGAACTCATGGTATTGCAATTATTTGCACAAGGCCGGACAAACAAGGAAATAGCCAAAGGCATGTTTCTCAGCAACAAGACTGTCAGCACCTACAAAAAAAGGCTCATGCAAAAACTAAAAGCCAAATCCTTGGTAGAACTTATCGAGATGGCAAAACGTAACGCGCTAGTGTGAGAAATCGGATGCCCAGGCGTTTAAAGGACTATCTAATCATATTGAGTATCGGGGCGTGCCTCAGCACTTCCGTGCCTGCCGAACAAACTGTTCCCGAGCAATACGCACTGTTGGGGCGTGCCGGTGCCGTTCAACTGGACACCCCACTGAACAAGACTCAGCGCCAGTGGCTGCAAAACAAACGCGAACTGATACTGGGCACGTCTGCACCGGACTACCCGCCCTTCGACATCACCTCCAGCGGTCGCGATTATGAAGGGTTGACCGCCGATTACGCCGGCCTGGTGGCCAGGACGCTGGCAATACCGCTGAAGGTGCTGCGCTATCCCTCCCGGGAAGCCGCGATCCGGGCGCTGGAAAACGGCGATATCGACTTTCTGGGGTCCGCCAACGGCTTTGAAGCGGCGAATCCCGATATTGCCCTGTCATTGCCCTACGCAGTGGATCAACCGGTACTGGTCACCCGCGAAGGTGAACACCGCAACCTTGGCGACGGCCTGGCGGGCCTGCGCCTGAGCCTTGTCTACCACTACCTGCCCATGAATGAGGTGCAGGCGCTGTATCCAAAGGCGACCATCCATGCCTACCCCTCCTATCAGAATGCCTTGAATGCGGTGGCATTCGACCAAGCGGACGTCTTTCTGGGCGACACCATTTCCACTCACTACATGATCAACAAGGGCTACCTGAAAAACATCCGCATGGCCAACTTCGGCAAGCACGAGGCTTACGGTTTCAGCTTCGCCTTGCGCAAGGATCAACCCATTCTCCTGAGCATCGTCGATTCAGTGCTCGATGGCGTATCAACCTATGAACGCGACAGCATCGCCAAGCGCTGGAGTGCGGGCAGCGACATTCTACTGACCGACCGAAAGCTGCAACTGACCCTGCGCGAAGAGCGCTGGCTCAAAGGCAACCCGGTGGTAAAGGTGGTGGTCAACGAAACCCTCGCCCCGCTTACATTTTTTGATACCGACGGCAATTTCCGGGGCGTCACCGCCGACCTGCTGGAGCTGATTCGCCTGCGAACCGGCCTGCGCTTCGAGATTCAACACGTGCGGGACGTCGCCAGCATGATTGAGCTGGTCCATAGCGGGGCAGCCGATATCATCGGCGCAATCGTTCCAAGCGCCGGGCGCGAGTCCCAGTTGAGCTTTAGCCGCCCCTACCTGGAAAACTCTTATGTACTGCTGACGCGCAAAGAGGCAGGCGCGCCCGCAAGCCTTCAACAGATGGCCGGCAAGCGCCTGGCGATTACCCAAGGCAACCCGCTGGAAAAATTCCTGCGCCAGGAGTTTACCCAGGTCACTCTGGTAGAGGCCGGTGATACCTTCAAGGCCTCCGAACTATTGGCACAGGGCCAGGTGGACGGCGCAGTGAACCCCCTGGTGATCGCCAACTACTTTCTCTCCTCACCGGTGTTCCAGGACAAGTTACAGATCAGCTCCAGCATTGGCACGCTGCCTGCGACCTTTGCGCTGGCGACGTCCCGCCACGCCACCGAACTGAGCTCGATCCTCGACAAGGCGCTGCTCAGCATTGCCCCGGATGAGCTGGCGGCGATCAACAGTCGTTGGCGCGGCTACAACGCGGCATCCGACGGTTACTGGCGCAATTACCACCGCCTGATTGCCCAGATCATCATCGGCACCGGGCTGCTGCTGTTGATTTCCCTGACCTGGAACGGCTACCTGCAGCGCCAGATCAAGCATCGAAAACTGGCTGAGCGCGCCCTTAACGACCAGTTCGAGTTCATGCGGGCGCTGGTCAATGAAACCCCGCATCCGATCTACGTACGTGACCACAACGGCTTCCTGCAGACCTGCAACGACAGTTACCTGCAAACGTTCGACGTCAAGCGTGAGGACATCATTGGCAAAAGCATCACCCAGATGGACATGGCCCTTGAGACGGAGGCGGCTCAGTACAATGCCGACTACCAGCAGGTGGTGGCCGAAGGCAAACCACTGATCCTGGATCGCACCCTGCATGTCCACGGGAAAAAACTCACGATCTATCACTGGATTCTCCCGTACCGCGACTCCATGGGCGAGGTGCAGGGCATCATTGGCGGCTGGATCGATATCAGCGAACGGCGCCAGCTGTTCGATGAACTTCGTGCCGCCAAGGAACGCGCCGACGAAGCCAACCGCGCGAAAAGTACGTTCCTCGCCACCATGAGCCACGAAATCCGCACACCGATGAACGCCGTCATTGGCATGCTGGAGTTGACACTCAAGCGTGCCGACCAGGGTCATCTTGATCGCCCCGCCATCGAGGTCGCGTACAACTCGGCCAAGGACCTGCTGGAGCTGATCGGCGATATTCTGGACATTGCACGCATCGAGTCCGGCCGCCTGAGCCTGGCCCCGGAGCGGGTCAACCTGCGCGAGGTGATCGAGTCGGTGGTGCGCGTGTTCGATGGCCTGGCGCGCCAGAAAACCCTGAGCCTGGTGCTGGAGTTCAGCCCCGATGCCGGCGACACCGATGTGCTGATCGATCCGTTGCGGTTCAAACAGGTGCTTTCGAACCTGGTAAGCAATGCGATCAAGTTCACCGAACGCGGGCAGGTGAAGATCAAGGTGCAATTGAAGGCGACCGGGCAACCTCAGCAGATCGAGATGAAACTGGTGGTAGAGGACACCGGCATCGGGATCAATCGCGAAGATCAGTCACGCCTGTTCGAGCCTTTTGCCCAAGCCGACAACTCCGGGCACCTGGCCCGGAGCGGCGCCGGCCTGGGGCTGGTGATCTGTCGCAGCCTGTGCGCCATGATGGGCGGGCAACTGAGCCTGAGCAGCGTACCCATGGTGGGCACCCAGGTCCACGTCAGCCTGAAGATGACCAGCCTGCAACCGGTCAAGGCCGTAGACCAGCTGGAGCCTGCCGCGACCAAGCCGGCGCCCGTACTCAATGTGCTGGTGGTGGATGACCATCCGGCCAACCGCTTGCTCATGTGCCAGCAACTGGGCTTCCTGGGGCATCAGTTCACCGCCGCCCATCATGGTGCTGCAGGGTTTCAGGCCTGGCGCGAGGAGCACTTCGACCTGGTCATTGCCGACTGCAATATGCCGGTCATGAACGGCTATGAGTTGAGTCATTCCATTCGCGAGTATGAGCAGCGCGAGCAAAAAACGCCGTGCGTGATACTCGGTTTCACCGCCAACGCTCAACCCGAGGAGAAACAACGCTGCTTCGACGCAGGCATGGATGATTGCCTGTTCAAACCCATCAGCCTCACAGCGCTGGAGCAGCAACTGGCACAGGTTGCCCCGTTGCCCACCGGTAATGTGTTCACCCTTCAAAGCCTGGACGCGATGACAGGCGGCGACCCACAGTTGAGTCAGCGCTTGCTTGAAGAATTGCTCAGCAGCAGCCGGCATGATCGAGTCGAGCTGATGGCCTTACTGGCGCGACAAGCCGCCCCCCAAGACCTGATCGAGCAAGCCCACAAGATCAAGGGCGCCGCACGGATCATCCAGGCGGACATCCTGGCCGGGCAATGCGAAGCTTTGGAGCTGGCCTGTGGCCAAGGTGACAATCGGCACGCTATCGAGGTGGATATCAAGGCCATGGAGAAATCCATGCTTGAGCTGGAAAGGATGCTGCAGATGCAACTGGACGTCCTGGACCGTCGATAATTTGTAGGAGCGAGCTTGCTCGCGAAAATCGCCAACGATAACGCGGTCATTTTTGGATGCACGCGGTGTTCTCTGGTTTTTCGCGAGCAAGCTCGCTCCTACAGGAGGCTCACGCCATCAGCAATCGGTCAACCGCAGGAAAATCGCCGCCAACTGCTCGATGCCGGCCTGGTCCTGCGGGGTAAACCGCGACAGCGATGGGCTGTCCAGGTCCAACACACCAATCAGGCGCCCTTCCTTGACCAGCGGAACCACCAGTTCGCTATTCGACGCGCTATCACAGGCGATATGCCCCGGAAATTCATGCACGTCTTCCACCCGCTGGGTTTGTCGCGAGGCCGCTGCCGCGCCGCACACCCCACGACCAAACGGAATGCGCACACAGGCGATCTGCCCCTGGAAAGGCCCGAGCACCAGCTCTTCATTGCGGTTGAGGTAGAAGCCCGCCCAGTTCAAATCATCCAGCTGGTTGAACAGGAACGCAGAAAACTGCGCGGCATTGGCGATGAAATCCCGTTCATCCGCCAGCAACGATTCCAGCTGCGCATGCAGCATGGCGTAACCATCAAGGCCGGTTCCGGACTGTTGCAAATCGATCATGGTTGACGCTCCAACAACTTGAGGCCCACCCAGTAGCGGGCGAACTGATAAGCACAACGGCCGTTGCGATTGCCGCGCCCGGTTGCCCAACGCACCGCGAGGATGTCCAGCTCCTCATCGCGCTGCCACTGCAAACCGGCCTTGTTTGCCAGCTCACCAATCCAGTGCTCGACCACATCCAGGAAGTGCTCTTGATTGAACGGGTAAAACGACAGCCACAAACCGAAACGGTCAGACAGGGCAATCTTGTCCTCCACCGCTTCGTTAGGATGCAGCTCGCCATCTACCGTCTTCCAGTTTTCGTTGTCGCTCTGGTTCTCGGGTACCAGGTGACGACGGTTGGAGGTGGCATACAGCAAGACGTTTTCCGGCGCCTGCTCCAGGGAGCCATCGAGTACGCTCTTGAGCACGCGGTAATCGCTCTCGCCGGCTTCGAAGGACAGATCATCGCAGAACAACACAAAGCGCTGTGGCAATTTGATCAGTTGCTCGACCACTCGCGGCAGGTCCGCCAGGTGATCGCGCTCGATCTCGATCAGGCGCAACCCGGCCTTGGCATGCTGGGCCAGCAAGGCGCGTACCATGGACGATTTCCCAGTACCGCGCGAACCCCACAGCAACGCATGGTTGGCCGGCAGGCCGTCGAGAAACTGCTGGGTGTTGCGGGCCAATTGTTCGCGTTGTTTGTCCACGCCGATCAAGTCGGACAGGCGCATGTCCAGGCTGACTTCCAGCGGCAATAAAAAGCCGCTGCGACCTTCGCGCTGCCAGCGGGCAGCCAGGCAATGGTTCCAGTCAACCGCTTCGCGTGGGGCAGGCAACAAGGGCTCCAGGCGAGCAAGTACCGCGTCGGCACGCTCAAGAAAGGCATTCAATCGAGAATCCACGACTATTCCTCTGGCAAGTTCTTGTAAAAGATGGCGTATTGACAACCCTGAGGCAGACTCAGCAGGGCTGCACCGAATAAAATCGATTTATGCCGGGCAAGTTTGAGCCTGTGGATGTTCAGCTATGCTTGCCGGGCGAAAGGAAACGTAAAGTGGTACAGCACCCGATGGATATCAAGTTCGCCCACCGCTTGTCTTATAAACAAGCCAGACTGACAGTGCTGGTCGGGTTCGTCTTGGGAACCCTGCTCAGCCTGCTACAGATTGGGATTGATTATGCCAGCGAAGACGCATCCATCAACCGGGAAATACGCGCGCTGATTGAAATCAGTCATAACCCGGCTTCTCGCATCGCCTACAACATCGACGCCGAACTGGCTCAGGAACTGACCCTGGGCCTGCTGCACTCCCCCGCCATCACCCGGGCACAACTGGTCGACAACAACGGTTTGGTACTGGCCGATGTCCAGCGCCCGCGCAAGGAAAGCACCTACCGCCCCATCAGCGATTTCCTGTTTGGCGCCAACCGCCAATTCGAAGACCGGCTGTACCTCACCCACATGCCCAATGACGCCCTTGGCGTATTACGTCTCGACGTCGACACCTACGCGTTCGGCAGCCGCTTCCTGCGCCGCGCCGAGATCACTCTGTTCAACGGCTTTGCCCGCAGCCTGATCCTCACCGGGATTCTGCTGGCGCTGTTCTACGTGATGCTGACCAAGCCGCTGGTGCGCATTATTCGCGAACTGAGCTCACGCAAGCACGAGCGCCTGGACTGTCCGCCGGGGCACGAGCACGACGAGATCGGCGTACTGGTCAACGTTGCCAACCAGCAGTTTGAAAACATGGAGACCGAAATCCAGCAACGCCGCCACGCCGAAAACCGCCTGACTGAATACCTCGGCCAACTGGAAGACATCGTTTCTGCGCGCACCACCGAGCTCAAGGCCATCAATCATCGACTGACGCTGTCGAACGACGAACTGGAAGCCGCGAAGATGACGGCCCTGTCCATGGCCCAGGCACGGGCGGCGTTCCTCGCCAATATGAGCCATGAAATCCGTACGCCGCTCAACGGCCTGCTGGGGATGATCGCCCTCTCCCTCGACAGCCCGCTGAATGCCGAGCAACGCCAGCAACTGTCGATCGCCCATGACTCGGGCAAAGTGCTGGTGGAGTTGCTCAACGATATCCTCGACCTGTCCAAGTTCGATGCCGGTCAGTTGGAGCTGGAAAACATCCCGTTCGACCTGGGCGCACTGGTGGAGGACACCGCCAACCTGCTCTCGCAAAACGCCGCGCCCAGCGTGGAGTTGACGTGCCTGATCAACCCGCAGTTTCCCGCCCAGGTGCTGGGCGACCCGACGCGGGTACGGCAGATTGTCAGCAATTTGCTGTCCAACGCCCTGAAGTTCACGCGCTTTGGCCGGGTGGACGTGCGCCTCAGTGCCCAGGCCGACCGGGTCAGAATCGAGGTATGCGACACCGGCATCGGGATTGCGCAGGATGCTCAGGTCAAGATCTTCCAGCCGTTCACCCAAGCCGGTGCGGGCATCACTCGCCAGTTTGGCGGCACCGGCCTGGGCCTGGCGCTGACCCACAACCTGTGCGAGGCCATGAAGGGCCGCCTGAGCATCAGCTCCGAAGCCGGCTTTGGCAGCCAGTTCTGCGCCGACCTGCCACTGCCGACGCATTTACCGGCGATGCGCCTGGCGCCGCTGGCAGGCGACGTGATCGCGATCACCAGCAGCAGTAGCGGCCTGGCGGAACTGCTCAACAGCCTGCTGCCGAGTTGGGGCCTGACGCCGCGCTGCTACTCCATTGACGATGATTTGAGCGGGCAGAATCCTGACCTGCTGATCACCGACTGCCCCGAATGCCTGTTTCGCCTGCGCCCGTCCATCACCGCCCCGATCCTGGTGGTGACCGCCTACGGCAACTTCATGCCCAGCGAAGAAGTCGCGGCCCTGGCGCCGCTGCAACAACAAGCCCGCCCCCTGAGCCGCACGGCGCTGTACCAGATTCTGCAACGCAACTTGCGCATCGATCCGGACGTGGTGCTTGACCTGATCCAGCTGGAAACCGGCCCCCTCGCTCACCGGGCGCGCGTCCTGCTGGTGGAAGACAACCCGGTGAATCAACTGGTGGCCAAGGGCATGCTCGCCAAGCTCGGCTGCGAGGTTATCGCCGCCGCCCACGGTGGCGAAGCCCTCAAGCTGCTGGAAGAACAAAGCTTCGACATGGTGCTGATGGACTGCAATATGCCGGTGATGGATGGCTATGAGGCCAGCCGGCAGATCCGCCGCAGCGGGCGCTGGCCGGACTTGCCGATTGTCGCGCTGACGGCCAACGCGATGTCCGAGGAACGCGAGCGCTGCCGGGCGGCAGGCATGAATGACTACCTGGCCAAGCCGTTTCGCCGGGAAGAACTCAAGGCGTTGCTCGACCTGTGGGTGCCGACTACGACAAGTCTTTGATCAGTCGCAACAGCTGATCCAGGCCGTCACGCAAGGCATCGGCCTGGTTCAGGTCAACCCCGCTGTCACACAACAGGCGGGCCTTCAGCGGCTGCACCTGGTCACGCAAGTGTCGACCTTCATCGGTCAGGCTCAGGTGCACCTCACGCTCATCCTGCACACTGCGCTGACGCCGCACCAGAGCAAGCTGCTCCAGGCGCTTGAGCAGCGGCGTCAGCGTGCCGGAATCCAGCAACAAGCGCTCGCCCAAGGCCTTGACCGTCGGCTGTGGCATGGCTGCGGCCTGCCATTCCCACAACACCAGCATCACCAGGTATTGCGGGTAGGTCAGCCCCAACTGATCGAGCATCGGCTTGTAGGCCCGGGTGACCGCGCGGGAGGCGGCGTAGAGCTTGAAGCACAGTTGGTCGTCAAGGGACAGGGACAGGTCGGTCATTTGAGCAGGGCTTCAATCTCTTGGGTCAGGTCCTGGGGCTTGGTGGTCGGGGCGAAACGCTTGACCACCTCGCCGTCGCGGCCGATCAGGAACTTGGTGAAGTTCCACTTGATGCCCTTGGAGCCCAGCAAACCCGGGGCCTGTTTTTTAAGCTGCACGAACAATGGGTGAGCATCGCTGCCGTTGACGTCGATCTTCTTGAACAGCGGGAAGCTGACACCGAAGTTCAGCTCGCAAAACTCGGAGATGGCACCTTCGTTGCCCGGTTCCTGCTTGCCGAACTGGTTGCAGGGAAAGCCCAGCACCACCAAGCCCTGGTCCTTGTAATGCTGCCAGAGTTCTTCAAGCCCCTTGTACTGCGGGGTGAAGCCGCACTTGCTGGCGGTATTGACCACAAGAATCGCCTTGCCGGCGAAATCGGCCAAGGTCTTTTGCTCACCCTTGATGGTGGTGCAAGGGATGCTCAGCAGGTTGTCGCTCATGGCAGTGCCTCGAAAGAAATAAGAAGGACTGAAAGATAGTAGGCAATTCAATTGTGCGCAATTTAATTGCTCGGGCTTATGCCTTGGTATAACGGCCCCTGCGGACACGAAGGCCCGCAGGAGATAGACGGTTTAGCGCGGCACCAGATCCAGGCACACCGAATTGATGCAGTAACGCAAACCGGTCGGCGGCGGACCATCCGGGAACACGTGACCCAGGTGCGCATCGCACTTGGCGCAGGTGACTTCGGTACGGATCATGCCGTGGCTGATATCGCGAATCTCGACCATCGCCTGCTCGGCAATCGGCTCGTAGAAGCTGGGCCAGCCGCAGCCGGAGTCAAACTTGGCCCTGGAATCGAACAGCGGCTCATTGCAGCAGATGCAGTGGTAAACACCGTCGGTCTTGGTGCCGTTGTACTTGCCGCTGAACGGTCGCTCGGTGCCTTTGAGACGGCACACGTTGTACTGCTCCGGGTCGAGCATGGCTTTCCATTCATCAACGGTTTTCTGCAACTTTTCCATCGGTACACCTCGGCAACTGAAAAAGCCTGATCTGTGTCTTTTCCATGGATCAGGCGGCACGTATGATTGCGCCTCTTCAAAGCGCCAGTCTGGCACCCGCGTTACCGGCATTCAAACGTATTTATGGGTCAGGCCAACGCAGGATTCTCAGCACGGTAGTCTCCACACCGTCTGGATCGTTCATTTTCAGGATCACATCGCCATGCAGGTCAGCAAATCGAACAAGCTCGCCAACGTCTGCTACGACATTCGCGGCCCAGTGCTCAAGCACGCCAAACGCCTGGAAGAGGAAGGCCATCGCATCCTCAAGCTGAACATTGGCAACCCGGCGCCCTTTGGTTTCGAAGCACCGGACGAAATCCTCCAGGATGTGATCCGCAACCTGCCGACCGCCCAAGGCTACAGCGACTCCAAAGGCCTGTTCAGCGCGCGCAAGGCGGTGATGCAGTACTACCAGCAGAAGCAGGTTGAAGGTGTCGGCATCGAAGACATCTACCTGGGCAACGGCGTGTCCGAGCTGATCGTCATGTCGATGCAGGCCCTGCTCAACAATGGCGACGAAGTGCTGGTGCCGGCTCCCGACTACCCGTTGTGGACCGCCGCCGTCACCCTGGCCGGTGGCCATCCGGTGCACTACCTGTGTGACGAGGGCGCGGACTGGTTCCCGGACCTGGCCGACATCAAGGCCAAGATCACCCCGAACACCAAGGCCCTGGTGATCATCAACCCGAACAACCCCACCGGCGCCGTCTACTCCAAGGAAGTGCTGCTGGGCATGCTCGAACTGGCGCGCCAGCACAACCTGGTGGTGTTCTCCGACGAGATCTACGACAAGATTCTGTACGACGACGCCGTGCACATCTGCACCGCGTCCCTGGCCCCGGACCTGCTGTGCCTGACCTTCAATGGCCTGTCGAAATCCTACCGGGTGGCGGGCTTCCGTTCCGGCTGGATCGCGATTTCCGGCCCCAAGCACAATGCCCAGAGTTACATCGAAGGCATCGACATGCTGGCCAACATGCGCCTGTGTGCCAACGTGCCGAGCCAGCACGCGATCCAGACCGCCTTGGGCGGCTACCAGAGCATCAATGACCTGGTGCTGCCACAAGGCCGCCTGCTGGAGCAGCGCAACCGCACCTGGGAACTGCTGAACGCGATTCCGGGGGTCAGCTGCGTCAAGCCCATGGGCGCGCTGTACGCGTTCCCGCGGATCGACCCGAAAGTGTGCCCGATCTTCAACGATGAGAAGTTCGTGCTCGACCTGCTGCTGTCGGAAAAGCTGCTGGTGGTCCAGGGCACAGCGTTCAACTGGCCGTGGCCGGATCACTTCCGGGTGGTTACCTTGCCGCGGGTGGATGACCTGGAGATGGCCATCGGTCGTATCGGCAACTTCCTGAAGTCCTATCGCCAGTAATGGACATTGCGCTGTACGGCCCGCCCATGGTCGTACAGCGATTATCTGGCAACACTTCTCTGCCTTGCGCAGGTCCCTCGCCGTTCACACTCACCGGTTACCCCCTCGGTCGAGCACCACCCTATAATTACAGGGCCGTAAGGTAATGGAGCGAGATTGCCGAGCTACCCCGGGCCTCGGAAATTCCCTTCAAGGCTCTACATTCAGGCTGTAGGACACAGTTTGAAATAGTCCCTCGGTTGAATAGCCCCATGCTGCACCTTATATACCCCGCAGTACGCGACATATTTAGCATGAGGAGAATTCTACAACCATGATGCGCATTCTGCTGTTCTTGGCCACTAACCTGGCGGTCGTGCTGATTGCCAGCATCACGCTGAGCCTTTTTGGCTTCAATGGGATCATGGCGGCCAACGGGGTTGATCTGAACCTCAATCAGCTGCTGATCTTCTGTGCGGTCTTTGGTTTTGCCGGCTCGATTTTCTCGCTGTTCATCTCCAAGTGGATGGCGAAGATGAGCACCAGCACCCAGATCATTACTCAGCCACGCACCCGGCATGAGCAATGGTTGCTGCAAACCGTCGAGCAACTGTCCCGCGAAGCCGGGATCAAGATGCCTGAAGTCGGGATCTTCCCGGCCTATGAAGCCAACGCCTTTGCCACCGGCTGGAACAAGAACGACGCTCTTGTGGCCGTCAGCCAGGGTTTGCTGGAGCGTTTCTCGCCCGACGAAATCAAGGCCGTGCTGGCCCACGAGATCGGCCACGTGGCCAACGGTGACATGGTCACCCTGGCGCTGGTCCAGGGCGTGGTGAACACCTTTGTCATGTTCTTTGCGCGGATCATCGGCAACTTCGTCGACAAGGTGATCTTCAAGAACGAACAGGGCCAGGGCATGGCCTACTACGTGGCGACCATCTTCGCCGAACTGGTATTGGGCTTCCTCGCCAGCTCGATCGTGATGTGGTTCTCGCGCAAACGGGAATTTCGTGCAGACGAAGCCGGCGCACGCCTGGCCGGTACCGGCGCAATGATCAGCGCCCTGCAGCACCTGCGCTCCGAACAGGGCTTGCCGGTGCATATGCCGAACACCCTGACTGCCTTTGGCATCAACGGTGGCATCAAGCAAGGCATGGCTCGCATGTTCATGAGCCACCCGCCACTGGAAGAGCGGATTGACGCGCTGCGTCGTCGCGGCTGACAGCAAAAAGAAGAAGGGGCGATTTGATCGCCCCTTTTTTGTGGGCGCGATTCAGCGCCTGGCTAACCGGTACGCCCGCTCTTCCAGGCGTGTGACGCCGTCCTGAACAAACTTCCAGCTCTGCCCCAGAATGTCCTGCTGCTCCAGTACCTCGGGGCTCCACTGCGCGCCAAGCAGCAGTTGCACCTCTTCGTCGCTCACTGCAAACGGCGGGCCTGCCTTCTGCGCCTGTTCATAGTCGAGGGTGATCAACAGGCCGCGGCTGCCTTGCGCCAGGAGCCCGTTCAAGTGCGCGGCATACTGCTCCCGCATCAACGGAGGCAGGGCAATCAACGCCGCCCGGTCGTAAAGCGCCCGGCAATCAGCCACTGCGCCTGCATCCAGGGCGAAGAAATCCCCGCACCACAGCTCAGGCACCCGCCTGGTAGACCTTGAAGGCACCGCGCTGACTGATCTGCGGCGTCAGTTCCTGCTCGCTGAAAAACTCCTCAACGGCCTTTTCCGACAGCTCGACCCCCATCACCCGATGCCCAACGCTCGCCAGCCACACCAGGTCCAGGCTCTTGCCGCACAACGGCACCAGCACCTGCGCCCCGCTCGCCACACCCAGGCCGGGCCAGTGGCGCAGCAGGTAAGGATTCACCTCGGGCAGATGGAAACCCGTCTGATTGCGTGCCCAACGCTCATGCCAAAATCCAGGCTCCATGATTCACCCTAAAACTTGATCAAATAGCGCTAAAACTTATATTAGATTTAGATCAATGATCTGATTGAAGATGGTCCCATCTTAACCCTCAGGACCCGATCATGCTCCCCAGCCTGTTTATCTCCCACGGTTCACCGATGCTTGCCCTGCAACCCGGTGCCAGCGGCCCGGCACTCAAGCGCCTGGCCGCCGAGTTGCCACGGCCCAAGGCCATTGTGGTGGTCTCGGCACACTGGGAAAGCCAAGGCCTGCTGGTTACCGGCAGCGCCGCACCCGAGACCTGGCACGACTTCGGCGGCTTCCCACGGGAGCTGTTTGCCGTGCAATACCCGGCGCCCGGCGACCCGCAGCTGGCAACCCAAATTGTGCAGTTACTCAAGGCTGATGGCCTGGAGGCGCGCATTGATGACCAGCGCCCCTTCGACCACGGCACCTGGGTGCCCCTGTCGCTGATGTACCCGGCCGCCGATATTCCGGTGGTGCAGGTGTCGCTGCCAAGCCGCATGGGCCCTGCCCTGCAAACCCGCGTCGGCCACGCACTGGCGAGCCTGCGAGAGCAAGGCGTGCTGCTGATCGGCTCCGGCAGCATTACCCATAACCTCGGCGAACTGGACTGGCATGCCGGGGCGGAGAGCATTGAGCCCTGGGCGCGGGATTTTCGCGATTGGATGGTCAGCAAGCTGGCGGCCAACGATGAAGCCGCCTTGCACGACTATCGCAGCCAGGCACCCCATGCCGTGCGCAGCCATCCCAGCGATGAGCATTTGCTGCCGCTGTACTTCGCCCGGGGCGCAGGCGGTGAATTCAGCGCAGCCCACCAAGGCTTCACCATGGGCGCGCTGGGCATGGATATCTATCGTTTCGCTTAATCGCAGGCAAAAAAATCCCCGAACCAGTCGGGGATTTTTTATGTTCGATCAATCAGCCCAAGGGCGGATCAATCTTCGCGGTAGCGACGCAGCTTCAACTGCTTACCGGCAACGCGAGTGTCCTTCAGCTTGGTCAGGAGCTTCTCCAGACCATCTTCCGGCAGCTCCACCAGGGAGAAGCTGTCACGCACCTGGATGCGACCGATCGCTTCACGTGCCAGGCCACCCTCGTTGAGGATAGCGCCCAGCAGGTTCTTGGCAGCGATGCCATCACGCGCGCCCAGCGCGGTACGGCAGCGAGCACGGCCTTCAGCCAATGGAACCGGAGCACGACGCTCACGATCACCACGGTCTGGACGGTCGCCAGTACGTTCTGGACGATCACCGCGCGGAGCGTTGTTCGGCACCAGTGGACGTTCTTTCTCGATGGCTGCCAGGGTCAGGGCCTGACCGTTGGTAGCCTTGCGCAGCAGGGCTGCGGCCAGGGCACGCGGGGTGCAACCGATATCGGCAGTCAGGCGGTCCAGCAGGTCGCCGTGGGTCGATTCAGCGTCAGCCACCAGCGGCGACAGGCTGTTGGTCAGTTTCTTGATGCGGGCATCGAGAACAGCCTGGGCATCCGGCAGGCGGACTTCGGCAACTTTCTGACCGGTTACACGCTCGATCACTTGCAGCATGCGGCGCTCACGTGGAGTCACCAGCAGCAATGCACGACCTTCGCGACCAGCACGGCCGGTACGGCCGATACGGTGAACGTAGGACTCTGGATCGTAAGGCATGTCAACGTTGAACACGTGAGTGATACGTGGAACGTCGAGGCCACGAGCGGCAACGTCGGTCGCCACAACGATGTCCAGACGGCCATCCTTGAGGGAGTCGATGACGCGCTCACGTTGGTTCTGGGCAATGTCACCGTTCAGCGCAGCGGCTTTGTAGCCTTTGGCTTCCAGGGCACTGGCCAGGTCCAGGGTGGCTTGCTTGGTGCGCACGAACATGATCAGGGCGTCGAAGTCTTCGACTTCCAGCAGGCTCAATACAGCCGAGGTCTTCTGGTCAGCGTGAACCAACAGGTGAGCCTGTTCGATCGCGGTAACGGTCTGAGTCTTGGTCTGGATCTTCACGTGTTGCGGATCGCGCAGATGGCGTTCGGCAATGGCACGGATCGACTGTGGCAGGGTCGCCGAGAACAGTACGGTCTGACGGGTTGCTGGCAGCGCCTTGAAGATGACTTCCAGGTCGTCCATGAAGCCCAGCTTGAGCATTTCGTCAGCTTCGTCCAGAACCAGGTGGTTCACGGTCGAGAGTACTTTTTCGTCGCGACGCAGGTGGTCGCACAGACGGCCCGGAGTGGCGACAACGATCTGTGCGCCGTTACGGATTGCTTTCAGTTGTGGGCCCATAGGCGCGCCGCCGTAAACGGCCACAACGGTAACGCCCGGCATTTGCTTGGCGTAGGTTTCGAAAGCGGTTGCTACTTGCAGCGCCAACTCACGGGTTGGCGCCAGGATCAGGGCTTGCGGCTCGCGCTTGGCAGGATCGATGCAGTGCAGGATTGGCAGGGCGAACGCGGCTGTTTTACCGGTACCGGTTTGCGCTTGGCCAATCATGTCTTGGCCGGCCATGATGATCGGGATCGATTGCTGCTGAATAGCCGAAGGTTCTTCGTAGCCAGTCGCGATGACGGCAGCAAGAATATTCGGGTTAAGATTAAAAGCGGCGAAGCCGCCGGTTTCCTGGGTCATGGGTCTGCCTCTAAGTGCATCCGCAAAGACCCATGCTCCAAAGCTGCGCATGCCGTGTTGAGACTCAAGAGTCGCCCTGGCTGCTTTGTCGGCGGGGATTTGCGAAAACGAATGAATGAAAAAGATTCGTCAAGGAAGAGTCCGCTGTGCGGACGTGCAGCCGAAGCTGACTTCGGGGAATTGCGCTACCTAAACGCGGCCCGGTTAAAGGCCGGCGCGCACTATACCGGAAATCGCTGAAAAAGGGAGCTTTTTTTATCGGAAAACCCAGTGGAACTGCTCTGCGCCAAAGGCTTTGCGCATTGCGGCGACTGGGTCTATTTTTCAAAGGCCCGGCCCTGTTGGTCATGACGCTTAAACGGTTCACCCTTAACAGCGGGCCCTTCGGTCCGAAACCTCCCTTCGCGCCCGAGGGCACACCCCATGAACCAAGCCACCAGCAGCCGCGTCAGCCGTGAACAGCAGGGCCATATCCTGTTGCTGGGCCTGGATCGCGTGGCCAAGCGCAATGCGTTCGACCTGGAATTGCTCAATGAGTTGAGCCTGGCGTATGGCGAATTTGATCGCAATGAAGAGGCGCGGGTGGCCGTTGTCTTCGGGCATGGCGATCATTTTACCGCCGGGTTGGACCTGGCCAATGTGGGTCCAACGATGGCACAAGGCTGGCAACCGCCTCTGGGTGGCTGTGATCCGTGGGGAGTTTTCGCGGGGCCGCGGGTCAGTAAGCCGGTGATTGTTGCGGCTCAGGGGTACTGCCTGACCATTGGTATCGAGTTGATGTTGGCGGCGGATATCAACCTGTGTGCCAGCAATACCCGCTTTGCGCAGATGGAGGTGCAGCGTGGGATTTTTCCTTTTGGGGGCGCGACGTTGCGTTTTCAGCAGATCGCGGGGTGGGGGAATGCCATGCGCTGGTTGCTCACGGGGGATGAGTTTGATGCCCATGAGGCGCTGCGGTTGGGGTTGGTGCAGGAGGTGATGGCCAGTGAGGATTTGCTGCCCCGGGCGGTGGCGCTGGCAAACCGCATAGCCCAGCAGGCGCCGCTGGGGGTGCAGGCCACGTTGATGTCGGCCCGCCAGGCGCGGATAGAAGGGGAGACCGCGGCGGCGGCCGGGTTGCCCGTTTTGGTGGAGAAACTGCTGAATAGTGAGGATGCCAAGGAAGGTGTACGGGCGATGATCGAGAGGCGGCCTGGGGTTTTTAAAGGCTGTTGATTGGGGGGGGCTTGGGGCGGGGTACATATCCGTTATTTAGGTAACGGCCACTATTGGTTCCGCTCTTACAGCGGCTCACTTTTGAACAGCGCAAAAGTAAGCAAAACGCTCTTGCCCCACCACTCGGCACCTCGCTTAGGCTCGGTGTGCCCTCACTCCGGCTTTGGACCGTGGGCCGCCGTCATGGGCCATCCTTGGCCCAGGACGGCTAACCTGGCGTCCTGCCAGGTTACCCACGCTCCAAAGCCTGCGTTCGGCCAGCGTGGTTTAACGGGGCGCCTAAGATCAAGATCAAAAGCACAGCGGCCTACCGGCCGGCTTGAGTGTTTAGAAGCCAAATCAAAAGCTAAAGCGGGCACGGTCCAAATGTGGGAGCGGGCTTGCTCGCGAAGGTCGTTAACGATGACGTGGGCATCCTGAATGAACACGGCGCTCTCAGGTTTTTCGCGAGCAAGCCCGCTCCCACAGAAAAGCAGAGCCACCCCGACCGTAGCAGCTGTCGAGCGCCAGCGAGGCTGCGTGCCTTTGATCTTGATCTGCTTTTGATCTTGATCTGCGGGCCCCGTCAACCACGATGGCCGCAAGTAGGCACGGTGGAGCGGGTAAATCGGCAGGGAAGCCGATTTAGCCGCGCCGGGCCATGGATGGCCCGTCGCGGCGGCCCGCGGAACCGTGCCGGAGTGCGGGCATGCCGAGCCTAGGCGAGGCACCGAGTGGTGGGGCAAAGACCTTTTGGTTACTTTTGGGGCGTTTGCCAAAAGTGACCCGCTGTAAGAGCGGAACCCTAAGTAGCCGTTACCGCAGCAACGGATATGTACCCCCCTACGTAGCCGGCCGAATCGCCTTAATCAGCGACTGCAACGAATACCCCAATCGCGATGCCAACCCCTCAGCCCGCGCAGACAACGCAGCCAGATCAAGCTCCTGATCCAGGTCCGCCGGCACCAAAAGAATCACATTCCCCTCTTTCACCGGCAGTTCCCAATAATGCCGGTGATACAACCCACGCAACAACGCCGCCCCCAACGGCTTGCCGTCATCGGTAGCCCACTGATTAATCACCAACCACCCACCCGGATTCAGCTTCTTCTGGCAGTTCTCCAGAAACGTCCAAGCCAGATGCCCAACGCCCGGGCCAACATCGGTATACAGGTCGACAAAAATCAGGTCCGCCGACTCAGCCGAAGGCAGCAACTCCAACGCATCCCCAACGCGGATATACAGCCGAGGATCATCATCCAGCCCCAAGTACTCAATGGCCAGGCGCGGCACATCAGGCCGCAACTCGATGGCCTCAACATCTTCCAAAGGCAAAAACTTCAGACAAGCCTGAGTCAACGTCCCGGCGCCCAAGCCCAAGAACAACGCACTCTCCGGCTGCTCATGACACAACGCCCCAATCAGCATCGCCCGGGTGTAATCGTATTCCAACCAACTCGGGTCAGCGGTAAACACGCAACTCTGCTCGATGGCATCGCCGAACTCGAGAAAGCGATAATCGGCCACTTCCAGCACACGGATCATGCCGAAGTCATCATGGACCTCAGCCAGCAGGCGCTCGACGCGCTCCTCAGACATTACAACTCCTAACGCAGGGCCAACAGGAAAGGCGGGATTGTGGGCGAACCGGCAGCAGCAGGTCACGTACTAATTGCTGATAACATGACGGCCCGACCGCAAATCACTCGAGTTCATGATGAGCCAACCCTGGAGCCCCGACAGCTGGCGCGCCCTGCCGATCCAGCAACAACCCCAGTACCCTGACGCTGCGCACCTGTCGCAGGTCGAGCAGAACCTGGCGAGTTATCCGCCGCTGGTGTTTGCCGGTGAGGCCCGTGAATTGCGCCGTCAGTTTGCCGAGGTCACCCAGGGTCGCGCCTTCCTGTTGCAAGGCGGCGATTGCGCCGAGAGTTTTGCCGAGTTTTCGGCCGCAAAAATTCGCGACACCTTCAAGGTGCTGCTGCAGATGGCGATTGTGATGACCTTCGCCGCCGGTTGCCCGGTGGTCAAGGTCGGGCGTATGGCGGGCCAGTTCGCCAAGCCGCGTTCTTCCAACGATGAAACCATCGACGGCATCACCCTGCCCGCCTACCGCGGCGATATCGTCAACGGCATCGGCTTCGACGAAAAAAGCCGCGTGCCGGACCCGGACCGCCTGCTGCAGTCCTACCACCAGTCCACCGCCACCCTGAACCTGCTGCGGGCGTTTGCCCAGGGCGGTTTTGCCGACCTGCACCAGGTGCACAAGTGGAACCTGGACTTCATCGCCAACTCGGCCCTGGCCGAGAAGTACAGCCAACTGGCCGACCGTATCGATGAAACCCTGGCGTTCATGCGCGCCTGTGGCATGGACAGCTCGCCACAACTGCGCGAGACCAGTTTCTTCACCGCCCACGAGGCGCTGCTGCTCAACTACGAACAAGCCTTCGTACGCCGCGACAGCCTGACCAACGACTATTACGACTGCTCGGCCCACATGCTGTGGATCGGTGATCGCACCCGTCAACTGGACGGTGCCCACGTCGAGTTCCTGCGCGGGGTGAACAACCCGATCGGGGTCAAGGTCGGCCCGAGCATGAACCCCGATGACCTGATCCGCTTGATCGACATCCTCAACCCGGACAACGACCCGGGCCGCCTGAACCTGATTGCGCGCATGGGTGCGAACAAGGTCGGTGACCATCTGCCGAACCTGATCCGTGCGGTACAGCGCGAAGGCAAGCAGGTGCTGTGGAGTTCCGACCCGATGCACGGCAACACCATCAAGGCCAGCAGCGGCTACAAGACCCGGGACTTCGCGCAGATCCTCAGCGAAGTGAAGGAATTCTTCCAGGTGCATGAAGCCGAGGGCACTTACGCTGGCGGGATTCATATCGAGATGACCGGGCAGAATGTCACCGAGTGCATTGGCGGCGCGCGGCCGATTACCGAAGACGGGCTGTCGGACCGCTACCACACTCACTGCGACCCACGGATGAACGCCGATCAGTCGCTGGAATTGGCCTTCCTGATTGCCGAGACGCTAAAACAGGTCAAGCGCTAAGAGCGCCACCCGCAACCGCGCCGCACTGGCCCGCTGGCAATTGAGCTGAATCTGCTCAAGCCCGAGCCAGTCGGCCATCTGCCGCAGATTCAGGGCCAACGCCTGCATCCCTTCCTCGTCCAGCCCCGGCTCTTCCTCGTGAACGGCATGCACCGCCAGACGCCCGGCCGCCCGCTCTGCGCGTAAATCCACGCGCGCGGCGATCCGCTCATTGTGCAGGAACGGCAACACGTAATAGCCATACACCCGCTTGTCCTGAGGCGTGTAGATTTCCAGACGATAGCGGAAATCGAACAACCGCTCGGTACGGCTGCGCTCCCAGATCAGTGAATCAAACGGCGATAACAATGCGCTGGCGGGCACCTTGCGCGGGACTTTTGGCTCGGGCAGGCAATAAGCCGGCTGTTTCCAGCCCTGGACCTCGCACGCGATCAATTGCCCGTCCTCGACCAGTTCCGCCAGACGCCCACGACTGTCGGCCGGGTCGAGGCGGAAGTAGTCCCGCAGGTCTTTTTCAGTGCCCACGCCCAATGCCGTGGCGCTGTGCAGCAGTAAACCGCGCTGCGCTTCGGCCTCGTCCAACGGGGCTTGCTGGAGAATGTCGGCCGGAATCACACGCTCCGGCAGGTCATACAAGCGCTCAAAACCACGACGCCCGGCGACGGTCACCTGGCCGGCGGCGAACAGCCATTCCAACGCATGCTTTTCATCGCTCCAATCCCACCAGGGGCCCGCGCGCTCCTCGCGGGTCGACAAACTGCCCGCACCCAAGGCGCCTTGCTGCTCAACGATGCCCAGCACCCGCGCGATGGTGGCCTGCTGCTCGCGACCAAACCGCGCCATTTGCTGATAGATGCCCTGCCCCTGAGCCGCCCGCGCCATGCGCCAGCGCATCAGCGGGTACAGGGCCATCGGCAACAAAGAAGCCTCGTGGCCCCAATACTCGAACAGCGAACGGCGCCGCCCCGAACTCCAGGCGGCCTGTTCAAGAATCAATGGAGAGTAGTTACCCAGCCGGGAAAACAGCGGCAGGTAGTGCGAGCGCACCACCGCATTCACCGAATCAATCTGCAACACGCCCAAACGCTCAACCAGGCGATTGACCTGTGCGGCCTTGATCAACGCCGGCGGCTGGCGCCCGGAAAAACCTTGGGCAGCCAGCGCCAGGCGTCGCGCCTGCTTGAGGGAAAAGGATAACTCTGCGGGCATGTGACTCTCCTTGTGTGCTCGCGAACCACCCTACTGCATCCCGCGTCATTTTCGCAGCGGATCTTCCCAAAAGTGCCGGCGGCTTTCCTGCTCGACATCGCCACGGTTCAGCCCGATATCCTTGAGCGCATCATCGCTCATGCCCATCAACAGTTGGCGCTCACGGTGCACAGCCAGCCACCGGGAGCCCAGTTGGAGCAGCCCGGAAAACGGCCGCTTCGCCATCAGAACAAAGCCTCTTTGACCTTTCATCATTTCGCCCTCCAGTGGGGATGACTGAAGTCTGTGCCTGGGGCTATGATCAATCCAACGAATGTTTCTTATGCAATACATCTCGGAGATTGATCGATTGTCCAGCTACCCGAGTATCGACACTGAAGTGCTGCGCACCTTCGTCGCCATCGCCGATCAGGGTGGTTTCACCCGCGCCGGCGAGCAGGTCAACCGCACGCAGTCGGCGGTGAGCATGCAGATGAAACGCCTTGAAGAAGATGTGTTGCAGCGCAAGTTGTTCGAGCGCGATGGCCGCCAGGTACGGCTGACGCCGGAAGGCCAGGTGCTATTGGGCTATGCCCGCAGGATCCTGAAGTTGCACAGCGAAGTATTCAACACCCTGCGCGAGCCGCACATGGTCGGGCTGGTGCGCATCGGCACACCCGACGATTACGTGATGCGCTACTTGCCGGGGATTCTCAAGCGCTTCTCCAAGGCTTACCCGCTGATCCAGATTGAAATGCACTGCGAGTCGTCGCCGATATTGATGCAGCGCCGGGACCTGGCCCTGACGGTCATCAGTCGCGAACCCGGAAATGAGATGGGCGAGCTGCTGCGTAATGAGCGGATGGTCTGGGTGGCCGCCCCGTGTTTCTGCCTGGACGATCACAGCGCCCTGCCCTTGGCGATTTCCGGCATGGACAGCTTCTGCACCCAATGGACCCGCGCTGCACTTGATGCCATTGGCCGTGATTATCGCCTGGCGTACCACAGCTCCAACGGCGCGGCGATCCAGGCAGTGGTCGGCGCGGGCCTGGCGGTCACTGTCAGCATGGAGAGCCTGGTAACCGAAGACTTGCGGGTGCTGGGCAGTGAAGAAGGTTTCCCACCGCTGCCCTCGGTCAATCTGCGGCTGTTGCGCAATCCCGGGATGACTTCGCCGATTACCGAATGCCTCGCCGAATACATCCTCGAAGGCTTCAAACTTTAAAGGTCAGCATCACCGCGCAAACGGCCAGGAACCCGCAGAACAGCCCGCGCAACATGCGCTCCGGCATGGCGTGGGCGACTTTCACACCCCAACTGATGCTGAGCAGGCCGCCGACGGCCAGTGGTACACCGATCACCCAGTCCACTTCATGGTGCCAGGCGTAGGTCACCAGGGTCACGCTGGTGCTCGGCAAGGCCAGGGCCAGCGACAGCCCTTGGGCAACCACTTGGCTGGTGCCGAAAATGCTGGTCAGCACCGGCGTGGCCACCACCGCGCCGCCCACCCCGAATAAGCCGCCCATGGACCCCGACGCCGCACCCAGCACCCCCAGCCACGGCCAGGAGTAGCGCATCTGCGCGGAAGGTGGTGCGTTGTGGGTAAACATTCGCAGCAGGTTGTAGGACGCCAACACCAGCAGAAAGGCGATAAAACCCACACGCATCACGTCAGCATCGATCCCCACCGCCCAGATCGAGCCCAGCCAGGCGAAGGAGAAGCCCATCACGCCCAGCGGCAATGCATGGCGCAGTTCGATCCGGTTGCGCTGGTGATAACGCCACAACGCGAGCATCACATTCGGCACCACCATCACCAGGGCCGTGCCTTGGGCGATTTGTTGGTCCAGGCCAAAGAACACCCCCAACACTGGAATCGCAATCAGCCCACCGCCAATGCCGAACAAGCCGCCGACCGTGCCCAACGCGACACCCAGTGCCAAATACAACGCTAAATCTGCCACCACTTCGCTCCCGCCATTCCCAAGCCTTGCATGCTACGCAGTCCGTCCTGGCGCGGAAACGCACAGCAACGCACAATGGCTGTGCCAACTTCGCATAAGCAGTCGCTGATGAACCCCAATACACTGACCGACCAACTGAGCCTGTTTCTGGATGTACTGGAAGCGGGCAGCTTTTCCGCCGCTGCGCGACGTCATCCGCTCACACCCTCGGCGGTGGCGCGGCGTATCGACAGCCTGGAAAGCTCGGTGGGCAGCCGGCTGTTCCAACGCAGCACCCATGCGGTGGTGCCAACGCCCGCCGGCCTGGCGTTTGCCGAGCGCGCCCGCCGGATCGTCAGCGAGCTGCAACTGGCGCGGGCCGAAGCGGTGTCGCTGAGCCATGCGCCTGAAGGGTTGATCCGCGTGGACGCGCCGGCCGCCTTCGGTCGGCGGCACCTGGCGCCTGCCATCGCCGACTTTCTCAACGTCTATCCAGGCCTGGACGTGCACCTGCACTTGATCGACAGCTTTGTCGACATGCAGGGCGAGCATTTGGGCAAGGTCGACCTGGTGCTGCGGGCCGGGCATATCGTCGACACCCGGCTGATCGCCACGCCCCTGGCCAGTATCGTGCGCATCGCCTGCGCCAGCCCGGCCTACCTCAAAAGCCGTGGCACACCGACTCATCCCAGCCAGTTGAACGAACACGACGGCCTGGACTGGGAAGGCCTGGCACCGATGTTCGCCTGGCGTTTTGAGTTGGACGGGCGCAAGGCCACCTACCGCCCGCAACGCATTCGCATGAGCGCCAACAACGCCGAAGCCTTGCTTTCAGGCGCCCTGGCGGGGTTGGGCATCGCGCACCTGCCCACCTGGCTCGCCAGCGAATACCTGGTGCGCGGCGAGTTGGTGCCACTGTTCTGCGAGAACGGCTTGCCGACACCTGAAACCGCCGGAATCTACGCCCTGCGCCTGGAGCAACACGCCAACGCCCGCAGCCGGTTATTGCTGGAATACCTCAAGGCGCGCTTCAGCCCCGTGCCGCCGTGGGATCTTGCGCTGCAAAGCGCCTTTGGCTGACCGAGCGGACAGAATTGTCTGGCGCGTTAAAGATTTGCCCGCTAGATTCGAAACCAGACACGTTTTAAGGCACTGCCATGACCAAGCCCCTCGATACCTGCGAATCCTTGCTGCTCGACAACCAACTGTGTTTTGCCCTGCATTCCACCTCGTTGTTGATGACCAAGGTCTATAAACCCCTGCTGCAAGCCCTCGGCCTGACCTATCCGCAGTACCTGGCCATGATGGTGCTCTGGGAAGAGGATGGATTGACCGTAGGCGAAATCAGCAATCGCCTGCTGACGGATCCCGGCTCCCTGACCCCGCTGCTCAAGCGCCTGGAAGCCGAAGGCCTGCTCAGTCGCACCCGCAGCCGTGAAGACGAGCGTGTGGTGGTGGTTGAGTTGACCGATGCCGGGCGTGCCCTGCGGGACAAGGCGATGGATATTCCACAGTGCATTCTGGGCGCCAGCGGGCTGGACATCGAACAACTGCGCAAGCTCCAGGGCGATTTACTGGCGCTGCGGAAAAACTTGCAAGTCTCCCTCTAAAGGCACCAGGCATCAAAAAATGTGGGAGCGGGCTTGCTCGCGAATGCGGTGTGACAGTCACTAGATGCATTGACTGATCCACTGCATTCGCGAGTAAGCCCGCTCCCACATTTGCTTGTGCAGTGCCCTGCCACCGAGCCAGGCAAAATATTTTGTAAATTTATCTTGTGCACTAACTATTAGCGCGATACATTCACCTCGCCACCTACTTAGCGCGCAAACAATTAGCGCAAATATTGACGAGGAAATCACCATGCAAACTCTCTATACCGCAGTAGCCACCGCCACCGGCGGCCGTGATGGTCGCGCTGTTTCCAGCGACAATATCCTCGATGTAAAACTCTCCACGCCAAAAGAGCTGGGCGGCGCGGGTGGCCAGGCCACCAACCCGGAACAACTGTTCGCCGCCGGCTACTCCGCGTGCTTTATCGGCGCCCTGAAATTCGTCGCCAGCCAGACCAAACGCAAAATCCCGGATGACGCTTCGATCACTGCCCACGTCGGCATCGGTCAAATCCCCGGCGGTTTCGGCCTGGACATCGACCTGCACGTCAGCCTGCCCGGCCTGGCCCAGGACGAAGCACAAAGCCTGGTCGACGCGGCCCACCAAGTTTGCCCGTACTCCAACGCCACCCGTGGCAACGTCGATGTACGCCTGCACGTGACCGTCTAACCCCACGCGGTTTTTTGGAGAAGAACATGAACACATTTGGCAAAGTACTCACCGGCACCCTGCTCGCTTTCTCGATCACCAATGCCTTTGCGGCCGGCGGTGACGTGGAGCACAACACCCAGGCGTTCCTGGATGCACTGAACGCCGGCACCGGCAAACCGATGGAGCAACTGACGCCCAAAGAAGCTCGCGCCGTGCTGACAGGTGCCCAGTCGGGAGTAAAACTGACGCTGCCCAAGGCCGACGTCAGCCAGAAGACCATTCAGGTCGATGGCCAGCCGCTGAGCCTGACCATCGTGCGTCCGGCCGGGGTCAAGGGCACATTGCCGGTGTTCATGTTCTTCCACGGCGGTGGCTGGGTACTCGGGGATTTCCCGACCCACGAGCGGCTGGTGCGTGACCTGGTGGTGGGGTCGGGAGCGGCGGCGGTATTCGTCAACTACACGCCATCCCCTGAAGCGCACTACCCGGTGGCGATCAACCAGGCGTACGGCGCAACGAAGTGGGTGGCTGAACATGGCAGCGAGATCAACGTCGATGGCAATCGCCTGGCCGTCGCCGGCAACAGCGTCGGCGGCAACATGGCGGCAGTCGTCAGCCTGATGGCCAAAGACAAAGGCACCCCGAAGATCAAGTTCCAACTGCTGTTGTGGCCGGTGACCGATGCAAACTTCGACACAAGCTCCTACAACCAGTTTGCCGAAGGCCACTTCCTGACCCGAAACATGATGAAGTGGTTCTGGGACAACTACACCACCGATGCCAAGCAGCGTGCCGAGATCTATGCGTCGCCGTTGCGGGCAACCACGGCACAGCTCAAGGGTTTACCACCTGCGCTGATTCAGACCGCAGGCTCCGATGTGCTGCGTGACGAAGGCGAAGCCTACGCCCGCAAGCTGGATGAAGCCGGTGTGCCGGTGACTGCCGTGCGCTATAACGGCATGATCCATGACTACGGTTTGCTGAACGTCGTCAGCCAGGTACCGGAAGTTCGCTCGGCGCTGCTACAAGCGTCCGAGGAGCTGAAGCAACACTTGAAGTAAAAAGCAGCGCCCACAAAAAAGCCCGACGCATGGTCGGGCTTTTTTGTGTCGTACCGGTTACCCAAGAATTACTTCTTGGCGCGACCTTTGTACGAACCACCTTCGCGGGTGTCGATCTCGATCAGGTCGTCGATTTCGATGAAATCGGCTACTTGCAGTTCGGTACCGTTGCTCAGCTTGGCAGGCTTCATCACCTTGCCCGAAGTGTCGCCGCGAGCGGAACCTTCGGTGTAGGCAACCTTACGCACGATAGTGGTCGGCAGCTCTACGGAAACCAGGCGCTCTTCGAAGAAAATGGCTTCGCAGACGTCTTCCATGCCTTCTTCGATGAACGGCAGAACGGCTTCGATGTCTTCAGCGTTCAGCTCGTACATGGTGTAGTCGGTGGTGTCCATGAACGTGTAGGTGTCGCCGCTGATGAAGGACAGGGTCGCTTCTTTGCGGTCGAGGATCACGTCGTCCAGTTTGTCATCGGCGCTGTAGACGATCTCGGTCTTGTAACCGGTCAGCAGGTTCTTCAGCTTGGTCTTCATGATTGCGCTGTTACGACCAGACTTGGTGAACTCAGCTTTCTGAACCAGCCAAGGGTCGTTTTCGAGACGGATCACTGTACCGGGTTTCAGTTCTTTACCAGTTTTCATTGCGAATATCCGAAATTTGGATGGGATTTACAAAAATCAAGGTCGCGTATCATATCCAATTTACATAAAACTGTACCAGCGCCGTCGCAAGATCGGTCCGCGAGCCTTGTTCCAGAGCCCATTTCTCGGCATTCGCGATCACTTCCGGCCAGTGTTCCAACAGCATTTTCCAACTATGTGCCATATCGCCATCAGCGTTCCAGGCTTGCCAAAGGCTGACCAACGCGGTTTTCGCGGCGGGTGACAGGCCGTTGGTATACAGCTCGAGGAAGGCATCGAGTTTGTCCAGGTGAATGTCTTCGTCCTGGCGATAGATGTGCCACAACAACGGCCGGCCTGCCCATTGCGCCCGCACAAACGAGTCTTCACCGCGTACGGCGTTGAAGTCGCAGCACCACAACAGTCGGTCGTATTGCTCCTGGCGCACGAATGGCAGCACTTGCACGGTCAGGGCATCGCGCTGGAGCACATCGCCGACGCTCAACGACTCGACACTCAGCCAGCGCTGCACGTCACCAAGAATCCGCCCTTCCGGTACCAGCAGGTGAGTGGCGCGTCCATCGGCCGCCAGCACGTCGAGCCAACTGGCCAACCCGGCGTTTTCATAGGCGAACAACGACATCAGCCGCGCACCGGCTGCCGGGAAAACCCCGAGCGCCTGCAAAAAGTGTTGCCGGGCGATGGCGTCTTGCTGGAAGGCATCGCGCTGTTCCAGCAGCCCATCCTCGCGCAGCAAGCCGCCGGTACCAGGACGGAACCCCGGAAAGAAGAAGTACTTTTGAACGCCCTTGAATTTCACCGACGGCAGGCCGTGACAGCCGACCACCCAGTCCTCGGCGCTCAGGTAATCCAGGTTCATCCACAGCGGCGTGCGTTCGCGCGCGGCCATCGCTTCCATATAGTCCGGCGGCAGTTGGCAGGCGAACGCAGCGATCACCACGTCTGCCGCGTCGTTCGCCAGCCAGTCGGAGGGCCAGTAGCGCACGTCAACGCCCTCTTGCCACTGCTGGTGCACCTGCACGTCAATCTCGGGGCACATGCGTTCGAACGCCCGCAGGTCATCGACCCACAAACGCACCGCGCAACCTTGTTCCGCCACCAATTGCCGGGCCAGGCGCCAGGTCACGCCGATGTCGCCGTAGTTATCGACGACGCTGCAAAAAATATCCCAGCGGGCTTTCATTCCGGGCTCCAACGCTCAAAGGCTCGATTGTCCGTATAAATGCCTCGATTGCGAAGGGTTGATCGCGATTATTCTGCGAGTGGCTGTGGGACAATCGGCGCCATGCCGCACGTGCCCGCCGGGAGGCCATCATGTCTGATCGTTCGTTCTCGCTGTTCAAACTCAGCATCGCCGTGGCCTTCGGCCTGTGGCTGGGGTTTATCGCCATTGTGCTGAGCCTGTGGCTGGCGTCCCGCTACCTGCCTGAGCAAACTGTAGCCCCAGTGGCCCGCGTGGTGCAGCAGTTGGGCAAGCCGGAGGTGGTTGCACCAGAGCCGCCGAACCGGATGTTCGAGCAGTACCAGGAGAACCTCCGCAAGCAGGAGCAACAGCAAACCCTGGAGCAGGCCCGCAACAACCCGCGCAACCTGTCCAACCCCAAATGCCAGTTCTGGCTGCAACAGGACCAGAACGCTCCCAACGACAAGAGCCGGGCCAACGTCCTGCAATTTTGCGATTGATCACGAAAGCCGCCCATGAATAAGCACGCCGTTCACCAACTGGTCCTGGACAAACTCGCGGTCGATCTCGATATCGCCCAGCGCGCCGCGCAAACCGCGTATGAAACCGCGACCCACGAAGAAAACATCGCCGAGAACAAGTACGACACCTTGGGGCTGGAAGCGTCCTACCTGGCCGCCGGCCAGGCCCGGCGCGTCGAAGAAATCAAGCAGGCCCTGACGCTCTGCCAGAACATGCAACTGCGTGCCTACGATGACCAGCGCGGTATCGAGGTGGGCGCATTGCTCGGGCTGGTGGATGAAAACGATCGCCAGCAGTGGCTATTCCTGGCACCGGACGGCGCAGGGTTGAAGGTCGATGTGGTGGGGCAACCGGTGACCGTCATCACCCCACGCTCGCCCCTGGGCAAAAGCCTGCTGGGCAAGTTCGAAGGGGATGAGGTGGAGATACTGGTGGGAGGCGCTCGGCAACAGTTTACTGTTACCGAGGTGAAGTAAAGCCGATCAGTGAACCGGCAGTTCAACGCCGTCGAACAGCTCTTCCAGTTCCTGCTTGTTGTGGCACTGGATGGCCTTGGCCATCACTTCGCGCGTCAGGTGCGGCGCGAATTTCTCGATGAAGTCGCACATGAAACCGCGCAGGAAGGTGCCGCGACGGAAACCGATCTTGGTCACACTGGACTCGAACAGTTCGCTGGCATCAAGCACCACCAGGTCGCTGTCGAGCTTGGTATCGACCGCCATCTTGGCGACGATACCGACGCCCAGGCCCAGGCGTACATAAGTCTTGATGACGTCGGCGTCGGCGGCGGTGAACACCACTTTCGGCGTCAGGCCACGATGGCTGAAGGCTTCGTCGAGTTTCGAACGGCCGGTAAAACCGAATACGTAAGTCACGATCGGGTATTCAGCCAGGGCTTCCAGGGTCAGCTTCGGCAGCTTGGCCAGTGGGTGACCTTGAGGCACTACCACACAGCGGTTCCAGCGATAGCACGGCATCATCACCAGGTCGCCGAACAACTCCAGGGCTTCGGTGGCAATCGCGAAATCGACGGTGCCGTCGGCGGCCATCTCGGCGATCTGCATCGGCGAACCCTGGTGCATGTGCAACGCCACGTCCGGGTACTGCTTGATAAAGCTGCTGATCACCGGCGGCAGCGCATAACGCGCCTGGGTGTGGGTGGTGGCGATAGAAAGGGTGCCTTTCTTCTCGTTGGAGAATTCCTGGGCGATCTGCTTGATGCTTTCGACCTTGCGCAGGATCTCGCCGGCGGTGGTGATGATGCGCTCACCGGCCGGGGTGACGCGGGTCAGGTGCTTGCCGCTGCGCGCGAACACTTCAACGCCCAACTCATCTTCGAGCAGGCGGATCTGCTTGCTGATACCGGGTTGCGAGGTGTAGAGGCTTTGAGCAGTAGCGGAAACGTTGAGGTCGTGGTGCGCCACTTCCCAGATGTAGCGCAGTTGTTGAAGCTTCATATGTGTCCCTCAAAGCGGATAGACGCCACGGGTATCAGCGACGGTATATAACTATATTAAAGGTTAGACGTGTAAATCTAGAACTTTTTATCGTTTTCTACCAATCACACGTCATCACTGCGACGACGCTGCAACAGCGGCACCAGGTACACCGGCACCTGCGACAACTGCAGCACCCGTGCGGCGGTTCTCCCCAGAGGCGTTGCCACCCCGACCGCCTGGCTGTGACTACCTACGATCAACAAATCCACGGAGAGTTTCTGCGACTGGTCGAGAATCACTTCACAGGGATCGCCCTGGATCACTCGCACCGAACGGATCAACTTGAGGTCCTGCTCCCCTTCCCCCAGTTCCTCGCGGAAACTGTCGAGCACCCGTTGCTCGATGGTCGCCATCACCGTTGTCAGCCCCTGGCTTTGCCATTCACTCAAGGCCTTCTCATCAAGGTAGCTCTGCAACACCGATTCGGCGAACAGCCCGATGGGCTCGACCACGTGAATCACGTACAGATCGGCCTTGAACGTTCGCGCCAGCGCCAGGGCATGTTGCATCACATAAGGTGCATACAGACCCAAGTCAGTGGCGTACAGCATCGAACGAATCATAGAACCTCCTGGGCAGCCAGGATGGCGGGGATTGATTCAGCTTAGCAGCGCCTTTGGCAGTGCTCAGCCCTCGGTCTGAATTTTCAACTCGTTACTGATGCCGTGGGGGACGTGCCCGGTGGCCACGAACTCCCGGGCCTTCTCGCAATGCCCTTCCTGGTCATCGAAAAACACATCGGCGGCAAAGGCCTCAAGGAACGCCGACTTCTCCAGGCCACCGAGAAACAGCGACTCGTCGAGACGGATGTCCCATTCCCGCAGCGTGCGAATCACCCGCTCGTGGGACGGCGCCGAACGGGCGGTGACCAGTGCGGTGCGGATCGGGCAGGACTCGTCCGGGAACTCACGTTGCAACAAGTTGAGCGCCGCCAGGAAGCCCTTGAACGGTCCGCCGCGTAACGGCTCGCGGGCCGACTCCCGCTCGCTGGCCTGGAAGGCTTCAAGACCTCCCGACTGATAGACGCGCTCGGACTCATCAGAAAACAGCACCGCGTCGCCGTCAAAGGCAATCCGCAACTCGGCGCTGGAGGCCCGACGTGCACCGCCCGACAGAATCGTCGCTGCGGCAAACCCGGCATCCAGTGCGCTGCGCACATCCTCGGCATGGGTGGACAGAAACAGGTGGCAACCAAACGCCGCCAGATAAGGATAAGGACTGCGCCCGCCGACAAACGCGGCGCGGGAGATATCCAGCCCGTAATGCTGGATCGAATTGAACACCCGCAGGCCGGTGTCGGCACTGTTGCGCGACACCAGCACCACCTCGACCCGAGCGCGGCCAAGGCTGGCGTTGAGGCTCAGGAGTTTCTTCACCAGCGGGAAGGCGTCGCCGGGCTCGAGGATTTCATCCTCGTGGTCGATCTGGTACTTGCGATAGGTCTCGACCCCTTGGGCCAGGTAGACCTTGTGGCTTTCGCTCAGGTCGAACAGCGCCCGCGAGGAAATCGCCAGCACCAGTTTGTCGCCCAATCCCTTTGCCATGGTGTTCCCCCCAATCAGCGGTTATGCCGATCCATAAAACTCAAGGCCTGGTAGAGCGCCTGCATGCGTGGCAATTCACAACCGGCCGCTTTTGCCGCAGCCAAGGGGCGTGCGTAAATCGCCGCCAGTTCCAGCGGGCGCTTGTGCGCGTAATCGTGATACATGCTGGGCAGGTAGTCATCCATGCTTTCGGTCATGGTGAACATCTGCCCGGCGTAACTGGCGGGGATTTCATGCCCGCAGGCGTGGGCGGCCTGTACCACTTCGGCCATCAGCGCCTGAATCAGTTCGCGACTCGACTCATCCGCCATCATCGCCGTAGTGCCGGTGCCGAACAATACGGAGAGACCGTTGTAAGGCACGTTCCACACCAGTTTATGCCAGCGTGCCTGATGCACATTGGCCATGGCCTGGGAGTCGATACCGGCCTGGTGAAACAACGCGGCGCCCTCTTCGACAATCGCCTGCCGACTGGCGCCGTCGTTAGCTGCCGGACCACTGTGGTAAGCCAGGTTGACCCGGCCCAGCGCCTGATGCTCGACAACGCCGGGGCCGGAGCGGTGCACGCCGATGTAGCACAGGCCACCCAGCAGGTGCAGCGACGGCGGCAGGTGTTCACGCAGGCTGTCCTCTACGTCGAGACCATTTTGCAGCAGGATTATCTTGGCGCCCGGGGCGGCGACCTGAGCGATGGTCGGGGCCAGCTCGACATTCCCCGTGGACTTGGTGCCCACCAGCAGCCAGTCGCACGGCGGCATGTCCGCGGCGCGGGCATAGGCCTGCACCGGGTGCAGGTGCAAGGTCCCGTGGAGGGTGCTGTTAAGTTGCAGGCCGCGCTCACTGACCGCCGCGTACTCGCTGCGCAGCAGGAAATGCACATCGAAACCGGCACGCGCGAGCATCACACCATAGAAGCCACCGATGGCCCCGGTGCCGATAATCCCGATCCGTGGCGACTGTGTTTTTGCAACTTCGGTCATGGCAATTCCTCTGGTATTCGTTTGAGCGCCTGCTGCACACCCTGAGTCAGGTCGCCGGCGGTCAGACGCGTCAGTGACGCTAATATTCCATGGAATTTCCCGTCACACACCACAAACAACGCCGGCAGATGAAAGATTTCGTAGCGTTCCACCGCGCCGCCATTGTGGCCTGCATCCACCCAACAGACCCGGTCCACGGGCAAATCCCAACCGGGCAGTTGCTGGTGCAGGAAGCGGCAGCGCGAGCATCCGTCGCCGGTGAACACCACCAGCGAGGTGCCGGGAAGCCCCAATAATTGCTGGTCGATATCCAGATCGGTAAGGTGCAGTTCTTTCACTATACTGCTGCCACCGCCGTCAACTGGACGGTGCTCGGAGTCCGTGTGCATGGGTCGTTTCTTTCCTCACCCTGATGATGTCGCTGTCGAATTAACCCAACGTCCCATTTCCGGCATTTCCCGCCAACGGCTGCACACTATCGGCCTGGGCGGCGTCGCATGCAATTACCCGCGCGCCTGGCGCCAGGGCACCGCCATCGAGATGCGCATTCCTTCATTGGGCCTCACGGCCCGCTATCCGGGCTATGTAGCGTGGTGCCGCAAGGCTGAAAACGGCTACCGCGTCGGCATCACCTTTACCGATGAGCAAGCCTTGTTCGGGGCACGGATGGGCGAGCAAGTGTGCCAGATCCAACGTTACTGCCGACTCCACGAAGGCGCCAGGCCAACACCCCGGCAGAGCGAAGCGCTGGCCCGAGAATGGGTCACACGCCATGCCGGCGAGTTCTCCCATGAGGCTTTTGTGCAGCCAGTACTGGATTAAAGCGACCTTTGCCCATTGTCTCGCAACCTTGTAACGCGCTAAGGTTCGGCTCCCCGCTGCACTTAAATCATGCTGTGCTCCGCCGCACGGGGATCGCTGGCGGCCGGCACCCGTGACCCTGACGAGTAACACGATGGCTGATTTACCGATCAACGACCTTAACGTCGAATCCAACGAGACCCTGATCACGCCCGATCAGCTCAAGCGCGAAATCCCCCTGAGCGACGCTGCCCTGCAGACCGTCACCAAGGGTCGCGAAGTCATCCGTGAGATTCTCGACGGCACCGACCACCGCCTGTTCGTGGTCATCGGGCCGTGCTCGATCCATGACCTCAAGGCTGCCCACGAATACGCCGAGCGCCTGAAGGTGCTGGCGGCAGAAGTGTCCGACACCTTGTACCTGGTGATGCGCGTCTATTTCGAGAAGCCGCGTACCACCGTCGGCTGGAAAGGCTTGATCAACGACCCGTACCTGGACGACTCCTTCAAGATCCAGGATGGCCTGCACATCGGTCGTCAATTGCTGCTGGACCTCGCCGAAATGGGCCTGCCGACGGCAACCGAAGCCCTGGACCCGATTTCCCCGCAGTACCTGCAAGACCTGATCAGCTGGTCGGCGATTGGCGCACGTACCACCGAATCCCAGACTCACCGGGAAATGGCTTCCGGCCTGTCCTCGGCTGTGGGCTTCAAGAACGGCACCGACGGCGGCCTGACGGTGGCGATCAACGCCCTGCAGTCGGTGTCCAGCCCGCACCGCTTCCTGGGTATCAACCAGGAAGGTGGCGTGTCCATCGTCACCACCAAAGGCAATGCCTACGGTCACGTGGTGCTGCGTGGCGGCAACGGCAAGCCCAACTATGATTCGGTCAGCGTGGCCCTGTGCGAACAGGCGCTGAACAAGGCGAAGATCAAGCCGAACATCATGGTCGATTGCAGCCACGCCAACTCCAACAAGGACCCGGCTCTGCAACCGCTGGTGATGGAGAACGTGGCCAACCAGATTCTGGAAGGCAACCAGTCGATCATCGGCCTGATGGTCGAAAGCCACCTGAACTGGGGCTGCCAGGCGATTCCAAAGGACCTGGCCGACCTGCAATACGGCGTGTCGATCACCGATGCCTGCATCGACTGGGCTGCCACCGAGACCACCTTGCGCAGCATGCATGCCAAGCTCAAGGACGTGTTGCCCAAGCGCCGACGCGGCTGAGCAAACACTGCGGACACAAAAACGCCGGGCTAAACCCGGCGTTTTTTTATGCCTGCTCGCTCAGAGCTTTGCGGCATGGCGCTGGTGGCGTTCCATATAGCGCTCCACGTAGGAGCAGGACGGGATCACCGTATAGCCTGCCTCTTCGGCGAACTTCAACGCTTCCTCGGTGAGCGCGGCAGCAATGCCACGGCCTCGCAATGCGTTGGGCACGAAGGTGCGATAGATATCCAGGGTCTGCTTCCCAAGGTCCATATAGGTCAGATAGGCACGATGACCGTCCACATTGGTCTCGAACTGATGACCAGCCTGGTCATGGTGGATGGACAACGCCTCGCTCATCACTACTCCTCGCGGGTCTTGGTTTCTGACCCCTACCTTACCGATGTTTTTCCGGCGAAGGAACATCTACGCCACCCGGTGCCGGTTTCGACAACGAGAAAAGCCGCCAGTGCCTCGCACTGGCGCTCACAACCAACACAGGGAAATAGTAGGCGCCAATCGCACAATTGCTCAAGACGCGCTCGTCTTCCGTTGCGCTGGCGGACATAGAAAGGGCCAATCGAGCATCCTTAGGTCGATGGCCTGAACATTGCCGGCAGTTGAAGCTTGAGACGAACACGCGCTCTTAAAGTCACCTCAACATGCACAAAAGATACCGAAGACCGAAAAGACAATCTGAACAATAGTGTCAGGGACGATATATAAAATGACTTATCTTTACATGGCTTAACACATGCCGGCCGGCCCTTTCAGGCTGGATCCAATCCTCGGCCGAGTGCAAGAACCTGGATATTTTTTATACAGACTCTCAAAAGATTAGCCAAAATAGATTGGCCGCGAGAATTTTTTTTGCTTCTTGCGCTACGTCAGTTTACTTACTACAAGTAATGGGTAGTATGTACGCCGGCTATTAGCTCACTCTGAGAGAGTAGTCATTTAATAGAAAGTCCTTGAAGGGGAACACGATGAACAACGTTCTGAAATTCTCTGCTCTGGCTCTGGCCGCAGTTCTGGCTACCGGTTGCAGCAGCGTCTCCAAAGAAACCGAAGCTCGTCTGACTGCAACTGAAGACGCAGCAGCTCGCTCCCAGGCTCGTGCAGACGAAGCCTATCGTAAAGCTGATGAAGCTCTGGCTGCTGCTCAAAAAGCACAACAGACTGCTGACGAAGCTAACGAGCGCGCTCTGCGCATGCTTGAAAAAGCAAGCCGCAAGTAATAATCCTTCGGGGTTGTTATCAAGCCGGTCCATTCTTGGATCGGCTTTTTTTTGCCCGGAATCTGGCTGGATTCCAGACAATAAAAAACCCGTCACCGCGCGAGGCGATAACGGGTTATGGATCGTGCAGGTTTATTGCTGCAGATCGACCGGCGTACTCGACACCATAGGCGCCCCGCCCGGCACACCGATTTCCGTCGGCAAACCGTCTTCGGCGGCAACTACGTCACGCACCTGGTCCCAGTTGACCCGCAGTTTGTTGGACAAGTCTTCACGCTTGAGCAAAGCGTTGATCACCGCGGTGTGCTTGTCGACTACCGATGGAGTGCCATCGTCGTTCAACGGCGTATGAGCCTCCAGGTAAACCTTGCCACCGGCTGCGCCGAACTTGTAGGCGTCGTTGATAATCCGCACCGACGTGCCCACCGGCACCATGTCGGCCATTTCCAGCACGTTGTTGTTGAACATGCGGAAGCAACCGTGGCTGGTACGGGTACCGATTCCGAATTTCATGTTGGAGCCGTGGATCAGGTAGCCGGGCGTGCCCAGGGTGAACTTGAACGGGCCCAATGGGTTGTCCGGGCCAGCCGGCACCACGTTCGGCAACGGGTCGCCATTAGCGGCGTGTTCGGCCTTGATCGAGGCTGGCGGGGTCCAGGTCGGGTTCGGGATCTTGCCCGTGATCGTGGTGTGAGCCACCGGTGAACCCCAGCCTTCACGGCCAATCCCCAACGGGAACGTGTACACCACGTTCTGACCCTTTGGATAGTAATAGAGCCGGTATTCCGCCAGGTTGATCACGATGCCTTCACGCGGGCCGGGCGGCAGGATGAAGCGCGTCGGCAACACGATCTCGGTACCCGCCCCCGGCAACCAGGCATCGACGCCCGGGTTGGCCGCGACCATCTCCGAATAGCCCAGGTCGTAGGTGGTGCCAAGGTCAGCGAAGGTATCTTCGTATTTGGCCTTGATCACCTGGACCTGGCCAACGATATCTTCACCCGGTGGCGGCAAAGGCAACTGCAACGCTGCAGCGGAACCGGCCGCGCAGATCGCAGCAAGAGACAGGCAGCAGGTGACGGCGGAAAGGCGCGACAACATCCGGGAATTCCTTCGCAGATCGACGGGTAGTAAAAAATGGATTGTACACGGCTGCCCGGCGGGCACCCATATTCAAAGTTCGAAGCGCAGCTCTGGCCAGATCGGCGGTGTACCGCGCTTTTGCGACTCGAGGATCGCCCGGCACAGGGGGCACAAACGCTGGTCCTGGAAGATCGAGCGATCCACCGACGACCAGCGCGGCTGGGCAGGCAGTAACGTACCGCAGAGGGTGCGGTCGATCGACCCGCCCAACTCCAATTGACGCGTCACTAGATGCACCCGGACTTCCTGGCAGGCGAACAGATCCAGCTGTTCGTCAGGCTCGATCAGTTGGTAGGCAAACAGGGACCAGGCAGGACGCGACATCGGGGGCTCCAAATCGGGGGGGCGCCACCTTAGCCGAAAGACCGCTGCTAGAAAAGCGTCATAGCAGTGGTTTTAGCGTTGGCCAGACATTTTCCAGCAACTTGCCCTGCGCGCCGACCGCCGGGTGCAATTGGTCAGCCTGCATCAGCTCCGGATGACCACCGACGCCTTCAAGGAAAAACGGCACCAGCGGGACGCTTTTTTCCTTGGCCAGGGCCGCGTAGACATTGGCAAACGCGGTGGTGTATTTCGGCCCGTAATTAGGCGGCAACTGCATGCCTAACAGCAGCACCTTGGCACCGCTGGCCTTGGACTGGTCGATCATCGATGCAAGATTTTGTTTCAATTGCGCGGGGGGCAGCCCACGCAGGCCGTCATTGCCGCCCAGTTCAATGATCACCAGGTCCGGCTTATGCTCTGCAAGCGCCGCCGGCAGCCGCGCCAGGCCTCCGGCGCTGGTGTCACCACTGATGGAGGCGTTGAACACTTTATCGTCGAAACCTTCGCTCTTGAGCCGTTGTCCCAACAACGCTACCCACCCTTTGCTGGTATCCAGTCCGAAACCGGCACTGATACTATCGCCAACGATCAGGACTGTACCCGCCGCTGCGTTCTGGGCCATGCACATCAAGGCCAGGCCAGCACTCAAAAACCACATTCGCATTGGATTCTCCATGGGCGCAAGCATTCTCACCGCGCGAAACCTTAGCAAAGTGGTTCCCAGCGCGGAAGGTGAACTGACTATCCTGCACGAACTGAGCCTGGAACTGAACAAGGGCGATAGCCTGGCTATCGTCGGCGCCTCCGGTTCCGGCAAATCCACCCTCCTCGGCCTGCTGGCCGGCCTCGACCTGCCGAGCAGTGGCGAAGTCACCCTCGCTGGCCAAGCCCTGAGCACCCTCGACGAAGACCAACGCGCGCGCATCCGCGCCGAGCACGTGGGGTTTGTGTTCCAGTCCTTCCAGTTGCTCGACAGCCTCAATGCACTGGAAAACGTGATGCTGCCGCTGGAACTGGACGGCCGCAAGGACGCCCGCGAACGTGCCAGGCACCTGCTGGAGCGCGTCGGCCTGGGCCAGCGCCTTACTCACTCGCCGCGCCAACTCTCGGGTGGCGAGCAACAACGGGTAGCGATTGCCCGGGCGTTTGCCGCCGAACCGGACGTGCTGTTTGCCGACGAACCTACCGGCAACCTCGACAGCCACACCGGCGAGCGCATCAGCGACCTGTTGTTCGAACTCAACAAAGAGAGCGGCACGACCCTGGTGCTGGTGACCCATGACGAGCGCCTGGCCCACCGCTGCCGCCGCCTGATCCGTCTTGAAGCCGGCCTGATGGTCGCGCCCCTGGAGCCTTGATGGCACGCTTGCCCTTTTTGCGCCTGTTCAGCCTTGCCCTTCGCCAGTTGCTGCGCGATGCCCGCGCCGGCGAATTGCGCGTGCTGTTCTTCGCCCTGCTGGTGGCCGTCGCCGCCAGCACCGCTATTGGTTACTTCGGTGCACGCCTGAACGGCGCCATGATGTTGCGTGCCACGGAATTCCTCGCGGCCGACCTGGTGCTGGAAGGCAGCTCACCCGCCCGTACCGAGCAAATCCAGAGTGGTACCGAGCTGGGCTTGCAGCACGCCAGGGTGGTGGAGTTCTCCAGCGTGATTGCCACCGACAATGGCATCCAGCTGTCCAGCATCAAGGCGGTCAACGACGAGTATCCGTTGCGCGGCGAGCTGAAGAGCGCCGCAGAACCCTTCGCCGAGGAAACCGCCGGGGGGGGGCCCAAGCCCGGTGAAGCCTGGGTGGAGGCACGGCTGCTGACGGCACTGAACCTGAAAATCGGCGACAGCATCGACGTCGGCATGAAGACCCTGCGCCTGGCCCGCGTACTGACCTACGAGCCGGACCGTGCCGGCAACTTCTATAGCCTGACGCCCAGGGTGATGATCAACCTGGCCGATCTCGAGGCCACCGGCGTGGTGCAGCCCGGCAGCCGCGTCAGTTATCGCGACCTCTGGCGCGCGCCCCAAGGCGGCACCGTACTGCAAACCTATCGCGACCTGGTCAAGCCCGGCCTGGCTGCCAACCAGCGGCTGCAGGATGCTCGGGACGGCAACCAGCAGATCGGTGGCGCACTGGGCAAAGCCGAGCGTTACTTGAACATGGCCAGTCTGGTGGCGGTATTGCTCTCGGGCGTGGCGGTAGCGTTGTCGGCGAACCGCTTCGCCAGTCGACGCTTTGATGCCAGTGCCTTATTGCGCTGTCTCGGGCTGTCCCGGCGCGAGACCATGTTGCTGTTCAGCCTGCAATTGACCGTGCTGGGCCTGCTGGCCAGCCTGACCGGCGCCCTGCTCGGCTGGCTCGCGCAATTGGGGCTGTTTGCGCTGTTGCATGACCTGCTGCCGGCGGACGTTCCACCCGGTGGGCTGTTGCCAGCGATTGCCGGGATTGGCACCGGGCTGGTCGCCCTTGCCGGTTTCGCCCTGCCGCCATTGGCCGCGCTGGGGCGCGTGCCTCCGCTGCGGGTATTGCGACGCGACCTGCTGCCGATCCCTTCCAGCACCTGGATGGTCTACGGTGCCGCGCTGTTCGCCCTGGGCCTGATCATGTGGCGCTTGAGCCTCGACCTGGTGCTGACCTTCGCCCTGCTGGGCGGCGGCGTGATTGCCGCGCTGATTCTCGGCGGCCTGCTCCTGCTGCTGTTGCAGAGCCTTCGACGCCTGCTGGCCCGGGCCTCCCTGCCCTGGCGCCTGGGGTTGGGCCAGTTGCTGCGTCATCCCTTGGCGGCAGCGGGCCAGTCCCTGGCATTCGGGCTGATCCTGTTGTCCATGGGCTTGATCGCGCTGCTGCGTGGCGAACTGCTGGACACCTGGCAAAACCAGTTGCCCAAGGACGCCCCCAATTATTTCGCATTGAATATCCTGCCCGCCGATAAAGACACCTTCGGCGCACGCCTGCTGGAATTACAGGCGCAATCAGCTCCTTTGTATCCGGTAGTGCCCGGCCGATTGATCAGCATCAATGGCGCCCCGGTGCAGGAAATTGTGAGCAAGGACTCCAGCGGCGATCGTGCGGTACAGCGCGACTTGAGCCTGACCTGGGCCGCCGACCTGCCGCCAGGCAACAAGCTGACGGCGGGTTCCTGGTGGACGGCGCAACCCACCGACGAGATTCCCGGCGTCTCGGTGGAGGCCAAGGTCGCTGACAGCCTGAAACTCAAGCTCAACGATCATCTGGTCTTCACCGTCGGCGGGGAAAACCGTGAAGCGCGGGTCACCAGCCTGCGGGAAATCAACTGGGATAACTTCCAGCCGAACTTCTTCATGATCTTCCAGCCAGGCACCTTGAAAGACCTGCCTACCACCTACCTGACCAGCTTCTACCTGGCGCCCGGCCATGACCAGCAGATCGTCGACCTGTCCCGGGCCTTCCCGGCAGTGACCATCCTGCAAGTGGAGGCGCTGCTTGAACAGCTGCGCAGCATCCTCGCCCAGGTCACCCTGGCGGTGGAGTACGTGCTGTTGTTTGTCCTGGCTGCGGGGATGGCGGTGTTGTTCTCCGGGCTCCAGGCAACCCTTGACGAGCGAATTCGCCAAGGCGCCCTTCTACGGGCGCTGGGAGCGGAGCGCAAGTTGCTGGTCAAGGCGCGGCGTATCGAGTTCGGGCTGTTGGGCGCGGTCAGCGGCCTGTTGGCGGCGTTGGGTACGGAACTGGTGACACTGGTGCTGTATCGCTACGCGTTCGATCTGGTCTGGCACCCACATCCGTGGCTGTTGCTGCTGCCGGTGATCGGTGCAGTGCTGATCGGCGGTGCCGGCGTGTTTGGCACTCGCCGCGCACTGAACGCCAGCCCGTTGACGGTGCTGCGCGAGGGCTGAAAACGCAAATGGCCCGCCCTCTGCTAAGAGGGCGGGCCATCCGTTGTTACTTCACATACTCGATGGCAGTGATCCACCAGCACACTTCGCCACTCGGGGTCTGCACGAGCGCCTCGTCATCCACCTCTTTGCGCAGCAACGCACGCGCCATGGGTGAGTCGATGGAGATGTAGTCCATGCGTTCATAGATCTCATCGTAACCCACGATGCGAAAGCGCTTGGTCTCGCCCTGTTCGTTTTCAATCTCCACCCAGGCGCCGAAGAACACCTTGCCTTCCTGCTCCGGCATGTACTCCACCACGCGCATGTCTTCCAGGCGCTTGCGCAAATAGCGCACCCGGCGATCAATTTCCCGCAGCAGCTTCTTGTTGTACTGGTAGTCGGCGTTCTCGCTCCGGTCTCCCAGGGAGGCGGCCCACGTGACTTTACGGGTGGTATCAGGACGCTTTTCTCGCCACAGGTAATCAAGCTCCTTTTTCAGGGCTTCATGACCTTCTTTGGTAATCAGCTTGGTGCTCAAAAGCTCTACATCCCCTGGAAGTTTCCAATGTTCAGACCCGCTGCCGCATCAGGCACAACGCATTTGACGCTCAGTGTCGGCGGTGGAGGTCGATGATAAATGAACACAGGAAAGTAGCCAGACCCGCCGATGGATTCCAGTATCCAGCGTCAATCTGCGTCCGACTGGAGTAGGCGACTTACAGGCTGGCTGTGTGCTAACTCACTCAGCCGTGCAAGAGACTCGTCCAGGGTTTGAAACGCGGCACTCAGGTTTTCCCGCAGGACAGGCAACTGAGACAGAGTCGCCGTCAGTTGTTGCTCTTTTTGACTAACCGCCCGTTCACGGTTGTGCACCTGGGCTTCCTCGCTCTCCAGGCCACGCGCACGCTCGTCCATTCGACGCTGCTCTGCCTGGTTTAACGCCGAGCAATCCGCCAAATGCTCCTCCCGGGTCGCCAGCGTGCGGGTCAACAGTTCCAGGGAGGCCTCTTTTTCGGCAACTCTCTCGGCACTCCGTTGACTTTCCTGCTCAACCTCGTCCTTTTCCTGGCGCAGCTCGAGACGTAGCTGCTCAAGTGCTTCCTCCTG
This sequence comes from Pseudomonas sp. LBUM1641, assembly GCF_059716235.1. NCBI lineage: Bacteria > Pseudomonadati > Pseudomonadota > Gammaproteobacteria > Pseudomonadales > Pseudomonadaceae > Pseudomonas > Pseudomonas sp. LBUM1641. The sequence goes on along the minus strand of NZ_CP166815.1, from coordinate 2,040,644 downwards.
CTTGAGCACGCCGAGCTTTTGTTGTGTCAACTCTTGCGCCAGTCGGGAAAGATTGGCCAGCGTAGTGTCCACCTCGAACAATGAGGGCGCTTCCTGCCGGGCGGGTTCAGGTTGCGGCGTTGCCGGTGCCTGCGGTGGCGGTGGCGCGGCGACTACCGGCTCGATCGGTGGCGCAATCAGTGGCTCGGTTATCTCGAACGTATCCACGGGTGCCTGTGGCACCGGTTCGGACACTGGCGGTGCAGGCTCCGCAGGGTCCGCGGCCCTCTGAGGAGAAATCATCCTTGAGGAGAAACGAATCGACGGGACAATCAATGAATTGCTTTCGATGGCGGGCAAACCGGGCGCCGACGTTCCCAGGGTAATGACCTTCATCACCAGGGATTTCTTGATCGTCAACGAGTGATGATCTTCAGGCCTGGCGGGGGGCAACTTGCAGCCTTTCAGATCAACGAAATGATAAGGAATGTGGGCCTCGCCGGCGCTTGCGGATTTGGTCCCGGGCGCAGCGGCAAGCGTCAGGATTTGCTTGAAGACACGGGTCGCGGTTTGCAGGTCTTCCTTGGAATCTATCGCCCCCAGAAAGTACCGTTCGGATTTTTTGCGCAACGCCGCGATGTATACCCGTGAACTACCGGGCTCTGTCTCTTCATCCAGACTATAAGCGAGGAAGTTCGAAGCGATCTGAGCCACCGCAAAACCACACAGCAGTGCACCGTTGACCGGCGCATCATGCCCGGATTGTTCTAGAACAAGGGTACGTAGAAGCAGCATGACGTTCAGGCTCCATTTCAAATTGGCAGAACTTCAAATACACGCCAAATAAACAACGACAGTAATTAAAGCATCAAATGCCTAACAATTGTTTCAGCGAGCCATAGCTTGACACGTAGGACTTATCTTATTCAGCAACCTTAATGTTTCCAAGACCGCCTATTGAACGTACCATTTTTTAAAATGTAAGACACCGGACACGCGCACAACAAAAAATATTTCAAATTTTGACTTTTCGACCAATCACAACCTGCCGCTCATGCAGGTTAATCGAGGCCTCGACTTAACCGAGCCTTGCCATATCCATCCAGTAGAAAAGCATAATGATCGAGATAACGAGCCTGACAAAAAAGATGGGAGGGAAAGCTATCATCCAGGACTTTTCATTTAGTGCCCAACCTCAGGAATGCCTGGGACTGTTTGGAAATGATGGTGCGGGAAAAACAACTCTCATCAAAATGCTAGCAAGCTCGATTCTCCCCTCTTCAGGCCATATAAAAGTATTCGGTCACGATATTACCCTCAATACATTCCACGCAAAAAAAGTCACGGGCTACCAGCCAGAATGTCTGAGTTATGGCGCAATGAGTGTAACGGGCTTTCTCGGTTTTATTGCCGGCATACGCGGATTCCGCGGCTCGGAAAAACGCAAGATGATTGACCGCGCAGTCGCACGGCTTGAACTGGGGCGGATACTCAAATGCCCGGTCGATACCCTCCCGGCAGGGTTGAAACGCAAAGTAGCCATCGCCCAGGCAATCCTGCATGACCCCAGCCTGCTGTTGCTCGATGAGCCAACGGAAGGTCTGAATGCCGAGCAAAAACACAAAGTCAGAATGCTCATCAAGTCGCTGAACGACGAAATGACGATTATTGTCGCGTCCCGAATGCCCGAAGAGCTGGCCAGCATTTGCAACCGGGCATTGGTGATCGCCGACGGCCGATTAGTGGCAGACATGCCCCTGCCCGAACTGCAGCGCAGTTCCCGTCATTACCAGGCAGTCACTCTTGCCGCTGACACGCCGCTGGACCTACTGGCCCTGGCGGTATTGCCCGGGGTCGCCGGCATCGAGGAAGACCACGAGATGCCCGGCACAGTGACCGTACTCGCTATGCCGGGGCAAACCATTTACCCCCATATCAACGCACTGATCACTCACCGCCGCTGGAAAATCAATGCCCTGAAACTGGAGCCCGGACGCCTGGATGACGTTATCCATCACATGCGCCAGGAGGCATCGATTTGAAACTTCTACCGGTGATCATCAAGCGTCAACTTGCCAGTTATTTTTCGGCCCCCGTCACCTACCTGAGCACTGCAGTTTTCCTGACAGCCGCCGCTGCATTTGGCTTTCATACAAGCCAACTTTTGGAACAAAGCAGCGTCGACTTGCACGGATTCTTCCAGTTACACCCATGGCTTTATTTGCTGTTGACCCCTGTGCTTTCCACTCAACTTTGGGCAGACGAGCACACGGCTGGCTCCATGGACTTCATGAAAACCCTACCCGTCACTGGTTTTGAAATGGTTGTCGGGAAGTTTTTGGCGGCCTGGTTTGTTTCTGGTATTGCTTTGCTATTGACCTTTCCAATCGTCATCACCGTCAACTATTTTGGAAATCCGGATAACACAGTCATTGCGTCCCAATACGTTGGAAGTTGGCTATTGGCTGGAAGTTATCTGTCGGTGGGCGGTTTTATCTGCGCACTGACGCACCATCGCCTGATCATATTTACAGTAACACTTTGTCTGCTGCTGGTCGCCAGCGGACTTTCTTCTCTACTTGACACCATAGAACATCAAGCACCGATCTGGCTCGTTGACCGTATCATCTCCCTGAGCCCGTCAACGCGCTTTGACGCTATTGACCAAGGGGTACTGGCTCTTCAAGACAGTTTGTACTTCATCAGCATAATCGTCGCCTTTCTTGCCATGACGACCATTGCCCTGAATGTCAGAAACGCTTGAGAAGGACACGTTACGATGAGATCGCCATTAAGTGCCAGCATCACAATTACCATCCTGCTATTACTCTTTCTCGCTTTTAATCTGGTATGGGCGCTTAAACTTCCAACTGTACGGTTTGATTTCTCAGAACATAAAATTCATACATTGTCCGACCCTGTACGGACACTGCTCGCTTCACTGGAGCAACCGGTTGATCTGTATTTTTTCAACTCAAGCCACCCTCTGCAAAAATCCAATGCCGTGAAAAGCTACGGTAAACGGGTGGAGTTGTTGCTCAAGGAGTATGAAAAAGCGGCAAAGGGCAAAATCAACCTGCACCTCATCGACCCCAAGCCTTTTTCGGAAGATGAGTACAAGGCGAGGTTACTGGGGCTTGACGCCCAACAAGGACTCTTCGGCCTGGTCGGTACCAGCGCGGGTCATGGGCCACATAGTATCGAGGCGTTCAGCTTGGCCCGGGAGTCGCTGCTGGACTATGAGATCAGCCATTTGCTTCATAAAGTGCTCCACCCGGAGCAGCCGGTGATAGGCCTGATAACCCTGCTGCCAATGGACGGCGAACGGGATGAGCGCAGCGGCGTGAATACGCCTCCTTGGCAGTCATTGCAGGCGATGCGCCGCCAATTCAACCTCGTAAGCCTGGAGCCAGGCATCGAGAAAATCCCCGAACACATCAGAACCTTGATGGTGGTGCACCCCGGCAAACTACCTGAGCAAACCCTGTACGCGATCGATCAGTTTGTATTGGGCGCCGGCAAGCTGATGATGTTTATCGACCCGCTTGCCGGGCTGGAGCCCAGCGCCACCGCCCCGGAAAACCCCAGGCTGGAAGCATTGCTGGCCGCCTGGGGCATCCAGATGACCGCGGATAAGGTAATCGCCGATCATGACTACGCCACTCAAGTGATCATGACCACAGGTCAGCCGGCGGTGCGCCATCCCGCTGCGTTGTCCTTGTCCCGCCAGACGATGACACCGGATGACTTAAGCACCTGGAAACTCCACAGCGTCAATGTCTTGAGCAGCGGTGCGCTGGCGCCCACCAAGAAAAGCCGCATGACCTTCACCCCGCTGCTGCAAAGCTCCGGGCAAGCGGCCCTGTTTGATGCTGAGCGTTTTGCCCTGCCGGCGCAGTTCGATTCTCTGATCAATGAAGCCGCCGCTCATGGTCAGCACCAGGTGATCGCCGCGCGCGTCGAGGGGCCCGCCTACTCCGTCTTTCCTGATGGGATCAGCGGGGGTGAACCCGGCTTGCAAAAGTCTGCGCACATTCATGTGGTCGTGGTCGCGGACACTGATCTGCTCAGCGATCGTGTGGCCGGAATGCTTCATGACAACGATGCGCCGAGTGATCCCTCGTCAGATAACGCGATGTTTGTCTTGAATACCTTGGATAACCTGGCGGCGCCTGACACCCTGATGAACGTTCGCACCCGCGCAGGTGGCGGTCGATCACTGCAGGTGTTACAGGCGATGCGCGAGGACGCGGCACAGGCCTTCCAGGAAAAGTCCGCGGAGCGGGCGCAACGCCTGGAACAAACGGAAAAGGAATGGCAACTGCTGAAACCCCGGACGCTTTCTCCGGGTGCTCAGGCGGTAACCTCCGACGCCTTGCTGCAAGCGCTCAACAAGGAACGTTTGCGAATACCGATGGAAATTCACGCGCTGAAGCTTCAGTCATATGCCCAGGTTCACGCCTTGGAGCGCAACGTGAAGCTGCTCAATATCCTGCCTGTACCGCTGATACTGTGCCTGATTGCGTGGGCTATCTTCCTGCTGCGCCGCCGTCGCCAGCACCTGCCTCCAGCGGCATTTCACTGAGAATTCAACGCCGGGCTATCAGCCCTTGTCGGGCAATCCGGGTCAACTGGCGTATCACTTCGCCCGCGTCGCTGGCACTGGGGGCTTGAATAACGGCCAAGTCAAAGCTGTTGGACGCAAAGCGCGCAAGGGAGTCGCCGTCTTCGACGAACTGGATCAAAAAGGCTGAAGGTCGCCCCGTGCGGCGTGGCCAACCATCCAGATAACGCAGTAGCGTCGGCTGGTGCTTGCCGCCCAAGAGGATTTTCGGATTGCGTTGGGTAAGGTCCGCGGTGATCGGGGCCAGGCGTATAAGGGGGCGTAGTGCATTCATCGTGTCGTGTCTCTGCCTCAAAAGTCTGCGGGCAGGTGAGAGGCAACACCGAACCAGCGCTTTAGCGGAATTTCGAAGCTGGCCCATGGCTCTGGCTTCTGTCGGGACTGTGATCAGTCACCCGTGGCGCCCCGCAATTAGCTGTTTAAATCGGCGCATGGGCAACATCCTAGAGAAGCCTGTAGGGCGGTGTCAAGAATCCCGAGCAACGAAAAGGCCCGCACGGGGCGGGCCTTTGAAGGGGTTTACGCGGTATCAGTGAATGATGGCGCGGTCGGCAGACAATTTGCCAGCACCTTCCGACAAGACCGCCAGCGTACCGCCCAGCAACGCCAGGGCGAACTCGTAACCGTTGTTGGCCATGAACAAACCGTTGTGGATATGCACCGAGAAAATCGCCACCAGGGAAATGATCGACAAGCCCAACGCCGCAGGCCGCGCCAGCAAGCCGATGATCAGCGCCAGCCCGGCGAAGAACTCGGTACCACCCGACAACAGCGCCATCAAGGTACCCGGTGCCAGGCCGATGCTTTCCATCCACTGGGCAGTGCCCGCCAGACCGCCACCGCCAAACCAGCCAAAGAGCTTCTGCGAACCGTGGGCGGCGAAAATGATCCCGACAAAAATCCGCAGAACCGTCAGGCCGTAGCCGGCGCGGGTGGAGAGGATGCGGGTGATCAATGGGCTCATGCTGATAATCCTTTTCGATGTAGGGGTTGGTTGGCCGCTATATTAATCAGTTTAAGCAATGATAAAAGCCGATAAAATGGCTAATAACAATCTAATTAATAGATTATTTACGAGAGGCGACTCGAGGCGCTGCAGGCTCCAACGACTCCCGTTCCCGATCAAACGCCAGGTAATACTTGTTCACGCTATTAACATAGCTGACGCCACCCATTCCCACCTGCTCCATGGCAATGCGCTCGACCTGGAAAAACCATTGGTTTGGGTTAAGCCCGCGCCGCCGCGCTTCGGCACGCATTCCCTGGACCCGCTCCGGCCCCATGTTGTAGGCCGCCAGCACAAACGCCATGCGCTCGCGTTCGTTGAGTTTGGGGCTTGAGAAAAACTTGCGCCGGATCATCGCCAGGTACCGCGCGCCCGCCTGCACATTGCTGTCCAGGCTCTCGATGTTATTGACCCCAACCCGCTGGGCCGCCGATGGCGTGATCTGCATCAGCCCCGTGGGGCCGCCGCTGCTTCTGGCGCCGGGGTCGAGCGCAGACTCCTTGAACGCCAGCGCGGCCAGGTTCAGCCAATCCATGCCCTGCTCACGGGCATGCTTTTGCAGCACTGGGCGCAGTTTTTCCAGGCGCTGGCGATCGGCGCGGGCCAGTGGATAACGCACTTGATACAGGCGGCGGTAGATGCGCTGAAATGCCACGTCCTGGTCGGACGGCGTGTGGTAGGTCTTGAGGAAACGGTCAATGCTGGCCCGCAGCATCGAAGCATCCTGGCGCACAAACCAATATTCGTCACCCGGCTCGCTGATGGCTACTTGCCGGTCAAACCGCAGCTTGGGCAGGATCTTCGCCCAGCGCTCGGCAATCGGTCGCTCGACAATCGTCAGGTGAAAAATCCCGGCCTGGACCATCTCCAACACATCTTCCACTGCCAGGCTGGGGTCGACCCATTCCACCTTCACCGGCGGCAACTTGTGCAGCGCGAGCTTCTGGTTGACCTGATTGATCGCGTCCGACGCGGCACTGCCCGTGGTCAAGGCCAGCGTGCGCCCGGACAATTGCTCAAGCTTGGTAAACCGCCGCTCGCCCTTGAGCCCTACCAGCCACAACGACACATCGCTGGCTATCGGGTCGCTGGCGGCAATCTTGTGGGCGGCCTTCACATCAAGCAATTCGCCGGGGGCTACCAGGTCGCCCTCGCCACGGGCTAATGCGCCAATCAGTTGATCCTTGGCTTTGGGAATAATTTTGAGATTGATCTCTTCACCGTCACGGGCGTGACCGTTGAGGTATTGCTCGAAAGCGCGCAGGCGGTGGTATTCAACACCGATGGCCTGGCCCTGGACTTCACCGGAACTGTTGCGACTCTGGTTGACCAACACCCGCAAGGTGCGGCTGCTGCGGATCTGCGCAAGATCCCGGACCTTACCGGGCTTGATCACCTCCAGCGGGCCGTCCAGACGCGCAACCGCCGCCATGGGCAGCAGTAACGTCAGGCACAACACAAGCAACGCCGAGGGTCGGATCATCCGCTCTCCGGAAGAAAGAATACTGCCCATTGCTTCGCGAAAAACGAGGCGTTGGGGAACAGAAACAGAGCGCCATGAGCGCAGGCTTTGGGCGCAAGGGTGGCACGGCAGATGGCGACAAACCAAACACGGTGTTACTTGCGACTTTCAAAGACAGCTTTAACTCGTTGTAGTTCTTGGCTTTTCTTATAAATCTACAGCTCTGATATGCTTTCCGACCGCAGGCGGAGGTAGCACCATGCAACTCATTGATATCGGCGTCAACCTGACCAACCCAAGTTTCGACGAAAAGCACCAGGCCGTTCTCGACCGTGCCTACGCCGCCGGCGTGAGCCAATTGGTGCTCACCGGCACCAGTGTCGATGGCAGTGAACAAGCCCTGGAACTGTGCAAACAACTGGACGAAAGCGGCCAACGCCTGTTCGCCACCGCCGGTATCCACCCCCACTCCGCCAGTGACTGGAATGCCGAAAGCGCCAAGCGCCTGCGCGGTCTGCTCAAGGAGAGCCGTGTGCGTGCGGTGGGTGAATGCGGGCTGGATTTCAACCGGGATTTCTCGCCGCGCCCCCAGCAGGAAAAAGTCCTCGAAGAACACCTGGCCCTGGCCGTGGAACTGAAACTCCCGGTTTTTCTTCATGAGCGTGACGCCAACCAACGCCTGCTGGAAATCCTGCGGGACTACCGCGATCACCTGTCGGCCGCCGTGGTGCACTGCTTCACCGGCGAGCAGCGTGCGTTGTTCAGCTACCTCGACCTGGACCTGCACATCGGCATTACCGGCTGGATCTGCGACGAGCGCCGTGGGACGCACCTGCATCCGCTGGTCAGGGAAATTCCCCGTGGACGTCTGATGCTGGAAAGCGATGCGCCCTACCTGCTGCCACGTACCTTGCGACCCAAGCCGAAAAACGGGCGCAACGAACCCGCCTATTTGCCGGAAGTCCTGCGGGAAGTTGCCTTGCACCGCGAAGAAACCATGGAAGACCTGGCGCAACACAGCACCGCCTGCGCCCGGGCCTTTTTTGGATTGCCTGTGCCGGATTGACGCGGCTCATTGACCCACATCAAAACCCGGCGTCTCGATAGCGGCACAATAATGGCACCTTGCCAATGCTGTTTCCGCTATCAGAGAAAACCTTCCATGGGTGCCTGGCTTAGCAACATCTCGCTTAAATACAAATTCTGGGCCGTAAACGCGGTCGCCTTCATCACCACGTTGCTGTTGGTGTTGTATGCCGTGCAGCTCGAACAACAGGCCCGCAGCCAGGCCTCCCAGGCTTCGGCGCAAGCCCAGGCGCACTTGCTCAGTGCCTGGCCGGCCGGCCAACCGCTGCCTAAGGGCGAGCACTGGCTGACCTATGCCAAGGGCAAAGTCCCACAACTGGTCGACGAGGATCTGTCAGCCCTGGCCACCGCCAGTGGCTGGGTGGACTTCAATCACATGCCGTTGTTTGGCGAAAACCCGCTGATGGGCGCCGAAGTGATCGCTCGTGCCGACGGCCAGCAGGTCGCCGTGCTGGCCTACGGACCCAGCTTGAGCCAGGTGTTCGAAGAACGGTTCGCCAACTACGCCGTGGCGGTGATGATTCTGATGCTGGCCATGCTCGGCGCCTCACAGCTGTTGATCCGCTTTCTGCTCAGCCAGCTCAACACCTTGAAAGACGTAATGCTGCACGTCGAAAAAACCGGCGACCTCTCGGCCCGCGTGCCCTTGGCGTGTAAAGACGAGGTCGGGCAGATGGCTACTGCCTTTAACGCGATGCAAGCGGGTTATCAGCGCGTGGTCAACACCGTCGCGCGCACCGCCAAGCAACTGGACGACGGTGCCGCACGCCTGGCCAGCAGCATGAACGAGGTACAACACGGCATGCTCGGCCAGCAAAGTGAAACCGACCAGGCCGCCACCGCGATCAACGAGATGACCGCCACCGTCCACCATATCGCCCAGCATGCCGGTGCCACCCGCGACCTGTCCCAGACCGCCGACACCCTCGCCGGCAGCGGCCAGGAAGTGGTCAGCCGGGTGCAACGCTCGATTGCCGGGCTGTCTACCGGCGTGCAGCAGACCGCCGAAATGATCCAGAAGCTGGCCGAGGACAGCCAGAAAATCAACAGTGTGGTCGGGGTGATTCACAGCATCGCCGAACAGACCAACCTGCTGGCCCTCAACGCCGCCATCGAAGCGGCGCGTGCGGGCGAAATGGGTCGGGGGTTTGCCGTGGTCGCCGACGAAGTGCGCAACCTGGCCAAGCGGGTGCAGAGCTCCACTGATGAAATCACCCGTATGGTGTCCGCCCTGCAAGCCGGCACCCGGGACGCGGTGGATTTTATGCAGGAAAGCTCGTTCAAGGCCGACGACTGCGTGCAACAGGCGCAAGAGGCCGGGATCGCCCTCGCTGAAATCACCGGAGCCGTGGCGCAGATGCGCGAGAGCAATACGCAGATTGCCGTGGCGGCCGAACAGCAAAGCCACGTGGCCGAGGAAATGAATCGGGCGGTGGTGAGCATCCGTGACGTCACCGAGAACACCGTGCAACAAACCGTGGACTCGGCGACCACCAGCAATGAGCTGGCGACCCTGGCCGGGGAACTGAGCAAGGCCATCGGACAATTGAAGCTGTAAACCCGAAGGAATGGCTATGGCCTCCATAGCCATCCTTGATTCGCCGCCCCACCCTGCCCGTCCTACACTCTGTTCAAGATGTTTCAACGGACAGAGGAATCACGATCATGGGCAAACGTCATCCGAATCTCCCCGCCTGGCAATGGCGCACCCACCCGCAGAATCATCAGCATGCAACCAATCAAGTGCTGCAGCTGCTTGCGCTGCCACTGTTGGTGATCGGCTTTCTGTTGATGGTCTCCGGGGTATTCAGCGAGAACCTGGCGAGCCTGGCCATCGGTGTTGTCGGCATTCTGGCCGCACTGGCGCTGCAGCATCACGGTCGCAGCCTGGAAGCACGCGCCAGCGATGCCTCCAACGATCAACACCTGTTGGTCTGAGGGCTCAGGCGAACACCACCACCGACTGGCGACTGATAGCAATCAACTGGCCGTCAGGGCTCCACAGCTGCGCAGCCGCATGGCCGTAGCCGTCGCGGGCATGCTCGATGTGGACCCGGTACTGGCACCAGTCCAGGGTGCTGAGAGCTTGCAACGGCTGGACGAATTCGATGGTCCAGGTCAGGGTGCTGCCCGGCGCTGGTTGGGTCAGGTGCGGTAACACCGAAGGTGGCCATGCATCGACCAGCGCGAGGATATGCGCTTCGGTCAGGGGCTCTTCTTTCACGTCGCCACGCAAGCGCACCCAGCCGCCCATCTCACGGGATTTATTGCCGGTGAACGGCAGGCCGCCCACGCTCCAGCGCATCGCCAGGTGCCGCATGAATTCCGGCGTTACGCCTTTTATGTAGGGCAACTCCTGGCATTCGTCCCAGTGTTTGAAAGTGGGCGCCGGTTCAGCGGCGACGTCGATCTGCGATGGCCGCGACGCGCCGAAGCTGGCCTGCACCAGGGTCATCGTTTCGCCGTTCTGCACCACACGGCCCAGCAACTGGCTGACGGCCTTGCCTTCGCGCAGCACTTCGACTTCGTAGCGGGCAGACACATCCGGCGCCACCGGGCCGACAAAGGTAATCGCCAGCGAACGCAACGGGCGATCCGCCGGGACCTGCGCACGCAGGGCTTCGTACGCCAACGCCACGATCAGCCCGCCAAAGGTGGCACGGCCCTGGGCCCATTCGGCCGGGACCGAGACGTCCAGCGGGTGGCTGCGGGCAGCGTCGAGCAAATCACTAAAGCGCATGGCGATCTCAACTTGAAGAAAGGATTGAGGGATCTTAACCACCCGGCCTGCGCCGCACAGCACCTATTCCAGCCAAAAGTCCGGACAGAAAGGCCGCTCAATCACGCGAAGCAGTCGGCGCTCAACTTGTCCAGCACCCGGTCCGCCTGCCCTTCGGCCTCGGCCATGGTGCGGTGCCAGCCGGTCACGCACGGCTGCAAGTCAGGCTCGTGCCCGGCTTGCGCCAGCCATTGCCAGCAGTCGTGCCAATCGCCAAGGGCGCCTTGGGCTGCCTTGAGACGGGACACGGCTTTAGGCGGCAGCTTGTTGAGCTCGGGATAAGCCTCGGCGGCATAACGCACGCGCTTGATCAACAGGCGCAGGCGATGGCGGTCATGGTTGGGATCGCGCAGCGCCTCGCCGAGGTTTTTCCATTGCTTGGCCAGGCGTTTTTCAATGCGCGTGCTCAGGCCCTTGAGCAACTTCTGCCGTTGGGAGGCGCGGATAAAACGGGGGAATGCATCGAGGATCAGCAGCAGTTGCGCCAGCTCCGGCGCTTGTGCAACCGAGCGGTAGGTGGCCGGCTGCTGCCGCATACGCCGCTCAGCCGCGTCGTGATGGCCGTGCTGGTGGAGGTAGGCCGCCAACACTTCACGGTCACGAAACGGCGTGGTCAGTTGGCCGACGGCACTGGCGGCCGCCTCGAGTTGCTCGACACCGGGCAACCCACGCAATGGTCGCAACAGGCTGCGCAAGCGCCGCACGGTGGTGCGCAGATCATGCAGTGCCTCGTCGTCCGTGACGGCGGCGAGGCGCGCCTGGCAGTTCAGTAACCCTACTTCCAGGCCAATGACCTGAGCGACTAGCTGATCGACCAAGGCTGACATCCTTCCCTCCTCAATGATTAGTCTTCTGTGAGCTTGAGGCCGCTGATGCAGCCTCGTTGCACTCGACAGTTGCTATGCGGGGTTAGCGCCCTGCACGGGACTCACGAATGTAGAAGCGGGCTTTCTCGGCCTTGGTCGAGCAGCCTTCGAAGGCTTCGAACTGCTGCTGGGTCTTGGCGCCAGTCAACAACGACAGAGCCTTGGAGTAACTCACGGTGCCGGCAAAACCTTCGGCCTTGGCCAGGTCCAGCTCGTGCCACGCCGCGTCCAGTTGCGTGCCGCAGCTGTCGCGATAAGCGGTTTTCCCGGCACAACCGGCCAGGGCCAACACGATCACAGGCACACACATCCAGGCTTTCATCAAATGACACCTCAAGAAAAGAAAAAACAGTCACAGCTGTAGACGTTGCCTACACAGAAAAGTGCCTTATCCGACTGCCTGAATCCGCAGCTCCGATTGCCAGAGCATACCCGAGCATGATCGCCCGCTCGCGAAAATAATCGGTTGTGACAGTGATGATTGAAGCGCGCCCCTCGATGGGTGCATTGTGGGCACCTGTTTTGCGAAGGATCAGGTCATGAACAAACGTGTTGCATTGGTGCTGGGCTCCGGTGGCGCCCGGGGCTACGCCCATATCGGCGTGATCGAGGAAATCGAAAAACGCGGCTACGACATCGCCTGCATTGCCGGCTGCTCCATGGGTGCGGTGGTGGGTGGGATCTATGCCGCGGGCAAGCTGGAAGAGTATCGAAACTGGATCGAAAGCCTCGACTACCTCGACGTACTGCGCCTGGTCGACGTGAGCTTTCGCCTCGGGGCGATCCGTGGCGAGAAGGTCTTTGGGCAGATCCGCAAGATCGTCGGCGAGATCAATATCGAAGACCTGCGCATCCCCTACACCGCCGTGGCCACCGACCTGACCAATCAGCAGGAAATCTGGTTCCAGGAAGGCTGCCTGCACCAGGCCATGCGCGCTTCGGCGGCGATTCCCAGCCTGTTCACACCGGTGATGCAGGGCAACCGCATGCTGGTGGACGGCGGTCTGCTCAACCCGCTGCCGATCGTGCCAGTGGTGTCGAGCCATTGCGACCTGATCATCGCGGTCAACCTCAACTCCACCAACCAGAAGCACTACACGCTTCCGGTGATCCAGCGTCCGCCGGCGTTCAGGAGCCGCTTCGATAATCTGGTGCGCTCACTGGGTTCGCACTTGCCGTTTCGACGCAAGCAGGCCGAGCAATTGTTGATGCTGGAACAGGAAGCGCTGCTGGCCCAGGCCGCCGATATCAACCCGTGGCTGGACTCTGCCGAACCCGAGGCGCAACAACCGGCGGCAGCACCGGAAAAGGCCGGGGCGCCAAAGTCGGCGACCGGCTCGTTCATCATCGATAACGTGGGGCCGGCGTCGCTGCTGGACCTGATCAACCAGAGCTTCGAGGTGATGCAGACGTCCCTGGCGCAGTACAAGATCGCAGGGTATCCGCCGGATATTTTGATCAACGTGCCGAAGCGGGTGTGCCGGTTTTTCGAGTTTTACAAAGCGCCGGAGTTGATCGCGCTGGGACGGGAGATCGCCAGCGATACGCTGGATCGGTATGAGAGTGAGCAACACTGAAGTATTTATGAACCGAGCGTTTGTGGCGAGGGAGCTTGCTCCCTCGCCACAGGTTAAGCACCACCCTTACGCTTCAGTGTTCAACAACCGATAGCCCACCCCGGCCTCAGTCACGATAAACCGTGGCTGAGTCGGATCATCCGCCAGTTTCTGGCGCAGATGCCCCACCACAATCCGTAGGTAATGGCTGTCTTCGGTATGGGTCGGGCCCCAGATATCCTTGAGCAGTTGCTGCTGGGTGATCACCCGCCCGGGATGCCGCGCCAGTTGCGCCAGTACTGCATATTCCTTGCGGGTCAGCGCCACTTCGACACCGTCCAGCAGCACCCGCCGATAAGCCAGGTCTACCGTCAGCGGGCCAAACCGCAATGCCGCTTCCTGGGCCTCCCCCGCCGGCGCCTGGCGCAGCAACGCCCGCACCCGCGCAAGAAACTCCTGGATGCCAAACGGCTTGGTCACGTAGTCGTTGGCGCCGTTATCCAGCGCCTCGACCTTTTGCACTTCGCTCGCCCGTACCGACAGCACCAGCACCGGCACCGTGGACCATTCACGAAACTCGCGCAGCACTTGCTGGCCGTCCATGTCCGGCAGGCCGAGGTCGAGCACCAGCAGGTCCGGTTTACTCAAGGCGGCCTGGGCCAGGCCTTCGTTGCCGGTGCCGGCCTCGATCACTTTGTAGCCCTGGGAGGCCAGGCTGATACGCAAGAACTTGCGGATCTGCGGTTCGTCGTCAATGACCAAAATCGTCGCAGTCTGGCTCATGGTGTCCAATCAAAATCCGTGAAGAAACATTTCATTGTAGGAGCGAGCTTGCTCGCGAAAAACGCAAGGGCTCCGCGTTAACTCAGAACACCATCATCATCGTTAACGATCTTCGCGAGCAAGCGCTAGGCGCCCCCTCGGTCCTACAGTTCGCTTTCCAGGCCAGGCTGGGTCTGCAATGGCAGGAATAAAGTGATGCAGGTACCGCGACCTTCGATGCCCTCGGCCACGCTGATATGCCCGCCGTGCGCACCGACCATGCCCTGGCAGATCGCCAGGCCGAGCCCGGTGCCCTGCCCGCCACGATCACCTCTGGCGGCGGTGTAGAACATGTCGAAAATCTTTGCCCGCTCCTCCTCGGGAATGCCCGGGCCTTCATCGGCGACCGCAAAGAACAATTGATTATCCTGCACACCAGCACTGAGTTGCAGGCGGCCTTGTGGCGGTGAGAAGCGTGCGGCGTTTTCCAGTACGTTGACCAGCGCCTGCTCGATCAAGGCCGCGTGCACGTACAACAACGGCAGCTCGGGCGGCACGTCGGTGGTCACTTGCAGCGGCGCCAGCACTGCGCGCAAACGGCCAAGGGAACTGCCGACGATATCGCCGGGTGAGACCCAGTCCCGCGCCAGCTTCAGCGCGCCGTGGCCCAGGCGAGTCATGTCCAGCAGGTTCTGGATGTAGCGATCCAGGCGCTCGGCCTCATCGCGGGTGCCTTCCAGCAGCTCCCGGCGATCTTCCAGGGGAATCGCTTCGCCGAGGGCCAGCAGGCTGTCGATGCTGCCACGCATGGACGTCAGCGGTGTGCGCAAATCGTGAGACACGGAGGCCAGCAAGGCGCTGCGCAATTGCTCGGTCTCACCATGCAGGCGTGCCGCTTCCAGTTCCTGGCCGAGCTGCGCACGGGCCAAGGCTTGGGCCAATGGCTGACTCAAGGCGGTGAGCAGGCGACGGCGTTGGCCGCTCAGTTCAAGGCCGGCTTTCGGGCTGACACCGAGCAGGCCCAACGGGCCCTCTTCGCTCGACAACGGCCACCACCACCAGCGCCCGAACGGCAAGGTACCGGTGCCCATGCCTGCCGGCTGATCGTGCTGCCAGGCCCAATCGGCGGCGGCGCGCTCGGCTTCGGTAAAGGTGATCGGACCACCGGTCTCGACCTTCCAGTCGCCCTGGCCATCGCGGTTGAGCAGGCACAATTGCAGGTCGCTCCAGCCTTCCAGGTGATGCGCGGCGGCACTGATCACCGCCTGGCGATCGGTGGCAGCGGTGAGCTTGCGGGACAGGTCGAGCAACTCGGTGGTTTCTTCCTGGGTATCGCGTAACGCCTGCAACTGCCGACGCTGGCGCGCGGCCAGGTTGCCGGTGAGCGCAGCCATCAGCAGGAAGAACAACAGCGTCAACACGTCCTCTTCACGCTGAATGGCGAAGGAGAAATTCGGCGGGATAAACAGGAAGTCGTAGGTCAAAAACGAGAGTGCCGCCGTGGCCAGCGCCGGGCCCAGGCTACTGCGCACCGCCACCAGCAATACCGCTGCGAGGAACACCAGCGAGATATTGGGCAACGGCAGAACGCTCGATACGCCCCACGCCACGGCGGCGGCGATGACCGTCGCGACCACGGCCAGGGCATAGTCAAACCACACCAGCCCACGCACATCCGGCAGGCGCGGAGGAGCCGGAACTTCGTCGCTGTCGAGGACGTTGATTTCCAGGCCCCGGGCATTGCGCAGCAGGCGTGAGGCCAAGCCACCCCCAAACACGGTGCGATGCCAACGCGGCCGGGATTGCCCCACCAGGATCAAGCTGGCACGACGCTCGGCGGCGTGCTGGATCAGCGTCTTCGCCACCTCCCCCGCCCGCAGCAGCACCACTTCGCCGCCAAGACGCTCGGCCAGTTGCTGGGCGTTTTGCAGGCGCAGGCGCGATTGTTCATCACGCACCCGGCCGTTATCCACATGCACCAGGCTCCACGGCAAATGCCGACGCTGGGCCACACGGCTGGCATGACGCACCAGGCGTTCGGCCTGGGCATCGCCGTCCACACCCACCAGCAACCGGCCACGCACAGCCGGTGCCGCCTGGCCCAACTGGCGATAACCCTGGGCCAGGTCATCGTCGACGTGGGCCGCAGCGGTTTGCATCGCCAGCTCGCGCAAGGCCATGAGGTTGGTCTGGGTGAAGAACGCATCGATGGCGGCGCGGGCCTGTTCCGGCACGTAGACCTTGCCGTCACGCAGACGCTCCAGCAATTCGCGGGATGGAAGGTCGATCAGCAGCAGCTCATCGGCTTCCTGCAAGACCCAGTCAGGCAAGGTCTCGCGCACTTGCACGCCGGTGATGCCGCGCACCTGGTCGTTGAGGCTTTCCAGATGCTGAACGTTGACTGTGGTGAATACGTTGATGCCGGCAGAGAGCAATTCCTGGATGTCTTGCCAGCGTTTTTCGTGGCGGCTGCCGGGGGCGTTGCTGTGGGCCAGTTCGTCCACCAGCACCAGTTTGGGCTTGGCGGCGAGCAGGCCGTCGAGGTCCATTTCCTCCAGCATCACGCCGCGGTATTCGGAGCGCAGCAGCGGCTGTTGTGGCAGGCCGCTGAGCAAGGCTTCGGTCTCGGCGCGGCCGTGGGTTTCCACCACGCCGGCGATCAGCCGCACGCCCTGGCGCAGCTGGGTGTGAGCGGCCTGGAGCATGGCGTAGGTCTTGCCCACGCCGGGCGCGGCGCCAAGGAAGACTTTGAGCCGGCCACGACCGTCCCGGGGTAGATCGGCTAACAGGGCATCGGCGCGGCCGGAGTCGCTCATGCGGGCAGTCTTCCTTCAGGTGTTGATGTAGGTTTCTTGAGTCCGCCTTCGCGAGCAAGCCCGCTCCCACATTTGACCGCATTCCAAACATGAAACTCAGTCGAATGTGGGAGCGGGCTTGCTCGCGAAAGCGGCGCCACGGCTTACAGTTTTTCCAGGGCCATGTTCAACGCCAGCACGTTCACCACCGGCGGGCCCACCAACGGGCTTTCGATGTGCTCGTCCATCAAACGCTCCAGGGTCGCCACCGGCAGATTACGCGCGGCTGCTACCCGGGCCAGTTGATAGGCAATTGCTTGTGGTGGCAAGTGTGGATCAAGACCGCTGCCGGAGGTAGTCAGCATTGCTATCGGCACCGGCCCCTGACCGGATACCAGCAGCTTGTTGGCGTCGTCGAATACGCGGGTAGCCAAGGCCGGGTTGCTTGGGCTGAGGTTGCTGGCGCTGCTGGAAACCGTAGCAAACGCACCGGCAGATGGCCGTGGGTGGAACCAGCCGTCACCGGTGAAATCCTGGGCGATCAGGCTCGAACCGCGAACCTTGCCGCTGGCATCGTGTACCAGGCTGCCGTTGGCTTGATCTGGGAACGCGACTTGCGCCACGCCAGTAACAACCAAGGGATAGGCCACGCCGGTGATCAGGGTCATCAACACCAGCAGGCTCAGGGCCGGGCGGATTATGTTGGACATTTCAAATTCCTCGATTCGGTTATTGCAACCTGCAGGCACCGGTTTGCCGGCGCCTGCAGGCATCGGGTCAAACCAGGTGCAGCGCGGTCAACAGCATGTCGATCGCCTTGATGCCCACGAACGGCACCAGAATCCCGCCCAGGCCGTAGATCAGCAGGTTGCGACGCAGCAATGCCGCCGCACTCGCCGCCTGTACGCGCACACCGCGCAGCGCCAGCGGGATCAGCACCACAATGATCAAGGCGTTGAACACGATGGCCGAGAGGATCGCGCTCTGCGGGCTTTGCAGGTGCATCACGTTGAGCACGCCCAGTTGCGGGTAGATCGAAGCGAACAGCGCCGGCAGGATCGCGAAGTACTTGGCCACGTCGTTGGCGATAGAGAACGTCGTCAGTGCGCCACGGGTCACCAGCAATTCCTTGCCGATCTGCACCACGTCCAGCAGCTTGGTCGGGTCGCTGTCGAGGTCGACCATGTTGGCCGCTTCACGGGCGGCCTGGGTGCCGTCGTTCATCGCCATGCCGACGTCCGCCTGGGCCAGCGCCGGGGCGTCGTTGGCGCCGTCGCCGCACATCGCAACCAGGCGACCGTCGTTCTGTTCGTGACGAATGCGCGCCAGCTTTTTCTCTGGAGTCGCTTCGGCGAGTACGTCATCCACACCGGCTTCAGCGGCAATCGCGGCGGCGGTCAGCGGGTTGTCACCGGTCACCATCACGGTGCGGATCCCCAGCTTGCGCAACTCGGCGAAACGTTCGCGAATGCCGGGCTTGACCACGTCCTTGAGGTGAATCGCGCCAAGCAATTTGCCGTCGGCACACACCAGCAACGGCGTGCCGCCGCTCTGGGCGATCTTGTCGATTTCCCGGGACAGCGCTGGTTGCAGGTCGCGGCGTTGCAGGCCGATAAAGGCCAGCAGCGAATCCACGGCACCTTTGCGGAACACACGGCCCTGGTAGTCGACGCCGGACAGGCGGGTTTCCGCGCTGAACGGTACGGAGGTCAACTCATCGGTCGATGGCTCGGCTTGCGGGTGCTGGCCACGCAGGTACTCGACGATGGATTTACCTTCGGCCGTGTCGTCCGCCAGGGACGCCAGCAGTGCGCCTTCGGCCAGCTCCTTGCCGCTGACACCGGGCGCAGCGATCACGTTGGTGCAGCGACGGTTACCGAAGGTGATGGTGCCAGTCTTGTCCAGCAACAGCACGTGCACGTCCCCCGCCGCTTCCACTGCGCGGCCGGACTTGGCAATCACGTTGAGGCGCACCAGGCGGTCCATACCGGCAATACCGATGGCCGACAACAGGCCGCCGATGGTGGTCGGAATCAGCGTGACCAACAGCGCCACCAGGAACACCAGCGGCAGGTTGCCATTGGCGAAGTGGGCGAACGGCTGCAGGGTCACCACCACCAGCAGGAAGATCAGCGTCAGGCCGATCAGCAGGATATCCAGCGCGACTTCGTTGGGGGTTTTCTGGCGTTTGGCGCCTTCCACCAGGGCGATCATGCGGTCCAGGGTCGACTCGCCCGGGTTGGCGGTGATGCGGATCATCAACCAGTCCGAAACCAGGCGGGTGTTGCCGGTGACGGCCGAGCGATCGCCACCGGACTCGCGGATAACCGGAGCCGATTCGCCGGTGATCGCCGCTTCGTTGACCGCGGCAATCCCTTCGATAACTTCGCCGTCACCCGGGATCATTTCCCCGGCGACCACACGCACCACATCACCTTTGCGCAGGCTGGTGGCCGGTACGACTTTGAAGCTGCCGTCGGTTTCCTTGCGACGGGCGCTGAGGCCCTCGCTGCCAGCCTTGAGGCTGTCGGCGCGGGCCTTGCCGCGACCTTCAGCCAAGGCTTCGGCGAAGTTGGCGAACAGCACGGTGAACCACAGCCACACGGCGATTTGCACGGCGACGTAGGTCGGTACGGCAACATCCGGCACGAAGCACAGGACGGTGGTGAGGATCGCGGTCAGTTCGACCACCAGCATCACCGGCGAACGTTGCAGCTGGCGCGGGTCGAGCTTGACGAAGGCCTGGACCAGCGCCGGGCGCCACAGGGCCGACATTGCGGTTTTGGCCGGCTCCTGGGTTTTGACGGGAGCCGCGTTTTTTGCAGGCAAGTTCATTTTCATATCCCCTAGGCTCTTCATTTAAAAAGCAGCCATGCTCAAATGTTCAGCAATTGGGCCCAGTGCCAGCGTCGGCAGGAAGGTCAGGCCGCCCACCAGCAAAATGGTCACGGTCAACAGGGTCACAAACAGCGGGCCGTGGGTCGGGAAGCTGTTCTGGCCAATCGGCGCGGTCTTCTTCATCGCCAGGCTGCCGGCCAGGGCCAGTACCGGGAGGATGTAGCCGAAGCGGCCAAGCAACATCGACAGGCTCATCATCAGGTTGTGGAACGTGGTGTTGGCGCTGAAACCGCCGAACGCCGAACCGTTGTTCGCACTGGCCGAGGTGTAGGCGTACAGCAACTGGCTGAAACCGTGGGGGCCAGGGTTACTGATGGCACCGGCCGGGCCAGGCAGGCTGGCGGCGATGGCGCCCAGCACCAGGGTGCCGACCGGCATCACCAGCAAGGTCACGACCAGCAATTGCACTTCCTTGGCCTGGAGTTTCTTACCGAGGTATTCCGGCGTGCGGCCAATCATCAAGCCGGCGAGGAATACCGCGATCAACACGTTAAGCAACATGCCGTACATGCCGGCACCGACGCCGCCGAAGATCACTTCGCCGACCATCATGTTGACCAGCGAGATCATCCCACTCAGAGGGTTGAGGCTGTCTTGCATGCCGTTGACCGAACCGTTGGACGCGGCGGTCGTAGCCACCGACCACAACACGGTACCGGTGGTGCCGAAGCGCGCTTCCTTACCTTCCTGCGGCGCGGCCTGTTCAACCGCCGGGTTGTTCAGCGCCGGGTTGGGCTGGTACTCGGCCCACATCGCGGTAGCGCCGCCGATGATGAACAAGGCCAGCATGCAACCGAGGATCGCGCGGCTCTGACGCAGGTCTTTCACGTAGTGGCCAAAGGTGAACACCAGCGCAACCGGAATCAGGATGATCGCGCCCAATTCAAACAGGTTGGCCCAGGCTGTCGGGTCTTCAAATGGATGCGCCGAGTTGACACCGAAGAAGCCACCGCCGTTGGTGCCCAATTGCTTGATCGCAATCTGGCTGGCGGCCGGGCCCAGTGGGATCACCTGGTCAACACCCTGCATGGTTACCGCGCTCACATAGTGCGCGAAGGTTTGTGGCACGCCCTGCCACACCAGGAACAATGCAAACACCAGGCACATCGGCAGCAGGCCGTAGAGCGTAGCGCGGGTCATGTCGACCCAGAAGTTACCCAAAGTCTTGGTGGATTTGCGACCGATCCCACGGCACAACGCGACCAGTACCGCGAGACCGGTGGCCGCACTGACGAAGTTCTGCACGGTGAGGCCGGCCATCTGGCTGAGGTAGCTCAGGGACGCTTCACCACTGTAGTTCTGCCAGTTGGTGTTGGTCATGAAACTGATCGCGGTGTTAAACGCCAGGGTCCATTCCAGACCCGGCAATTTCTGCGGGTTCAGCGGCAGATATTGCTGGAACAGCAAAAACGCGAACAGCAGCAAGAAACCCGCGAAGTTGAAGGCAAGCAACGCCAGCGCGTATTTCTGCCAGCTCTGTTCCTGGTCGGCATCGACACCCGAAAGGCGATAGCAAACGCGCTCGACCGGGCCGAACACCGGCGTGAGCCAGGTTCGCTGCCCTTCCATTACCTTGTAGTAGAACCGCCCCAGGGCCGGTGCCGGAATCAGCACCAAGGCAAAGAAGGCGATGATCAGCCAATAGTCATAACTGTGCATAGCCTGCTCCTAGTTCCGATCCGCGCGTAACAGCGCAACCAGCAGATAAATGAACAGCGCCACAGCCAACAGCAGTGACACCCCGTCCAGAACGCTCATGGAAGTTTCTCCGTCGTGCGGCGACTGCCGCGTGTAGGAGGATTGTCCGCAGGAGTGGCGTAAAGGAACGAGAGCGACGGTATGGGTGGGGCGTAAAGACGGCGTAAAGAGTGGGTTTATGCGGGGTTTACGGGGGGAGCGACCGTCAGCCACATCGACTGAACGGTCATAGGCTCACACTCTCGCACACGACAGTGCGCGAGCCTTGAGGGTCAGGTTCGACTAACTGAACCTCAAGCGGAACTTTGAAAGCGGCAACAAGCTTTGGAGATCATCATCGGCCACACAAGCGGTCACTTTCAAAAGACCCTCGCCGCATACAACGACTGGCATGCCGCACTCCATGAAGATCACCTTTCCCGCGGTGCGATTCTCTATCTGAACGTCCTTCATCTCTTGGGCTGCGAGTATACGCGCGGGCACCTTGTCCAACAGACAGTAAGCGCCCTTATAAGGCTCACCGACGGCATCGATAATGCGGCGTATCTTGCTGGCTGGCAGGTTCCAGTCAATCTGATAATCCTCATCGTCGCGCCAGAGGCTATAGCTGGCCTGGTCATGCGCTTGGGCCTGGCCGCTCAAGGGTTCGCCCTGGGTAAAAGTGTGCATGATCGCCTTGCCCAACTGCACATAGCAGTCGTTAACCACTGATATCGCCTTGGCAATCGTGATGGGATATCTGATCTGCACAGATGACTGCTGAATGATATCGCCTCGATCATATTCAGCAGCGCCAAAAATGGCGGTCACGCCGATCATACTTTCTTGGTTGATCAACGCGTTGACCAATGGCGCAAAACCCCGATACTTGGGCAGCAGAGAATCATGAAAAACGATCAACTTATCAGCAGGATGATCGATCAACCAACGCCAGGAAATGGCCATCGCGTACTCAGTGTCGATCCTGGAAAAATCCACGCGGAAGCGAAATCGTACTTTTTCCGAATCGCAAACGGCGGCGATCTCGTTTGAATAATCGTTCAGGACGGCAACGTCCTGGCCAATGACTACTTCAGCGATAAGATCTTTATATAAAGGAATCACCTGTTCGACGAACGCAAGCCCTTTTTCGGTCATTACAAACAGGGTGACTAAATTCGATGTACTCACGTTTTCCTCTTCCGTGGAGAGCCTTTTCTTCGATGCACCGGCAGCGCATATAGCGAGGCAAATTGGCTTCAGGGTTTATCGAGCGTGTATCTGAGTCATTACAATATATATTTCGTTCAATTTTTTGAGGCAGGACGCGACTAAACCACCGGCCGGGTAAGTTGTATTCGTTTGAATCGTCCCTTGATGCCCGTCATCGCGCCAGCCGGGTGGCCCCCGCACTTATTCGGTGCGCCGATGGATGCACCCGCTCGCTCAACCATTCCCTCCACGACAATTGCACGGCCTTACGACCAGTGTGTTCACGTTGGCATGCTCACTGCTACGCCCTTAATAATTCCAAACCGTTCAGTGAGAGCAATACGATGAACACACGACTCAAACCCACCTTGGGAACCTTGCATCTGTGGGGCATCGCGGTCGGGCTGGTGATTTCCGGTGAGTATTTTGGTTGGAGTTACGGCTGGGGCGTCGCCGGGACAATGGGCTTTTTGGTGACCTCGTTGATGGTCGCTGCGATGTACACCTGCTTTATCTTCAGTTTTACCGAACTGACCACCGCAATTCCCCACGCTGGCGGCCCCTTTGCCTACAGCCGCCGCGCCTTTGGCGAAAAAGGCGGCTTGATCGCCGGCCTCGCCACCTTGGTTGAATTCGTTTTTGCACCACCCGCCATCGCCTTGGCCATCGGCGCGTATCTGAATGTCCAGTTCCCGGCACTCGACCCGAAACACGCAGCCGTCGCCGCTTACATTGTATTCATGGGCCTGAATATTCTAGGGGTCAAACTCGCCGCAACCTTCGAACTCGTGGTATGCGTACTGGCGGTGGCCGAATTGCTGGTGTTCATGGGCGTGGTCGCTCCGGCATTCAGCCTCAGCAAGTTCGCACTCAATGGCTGGGCGGGGTCCGACAACTTTGGTGCGCCGGCGATCGCCGGTATGTTTGCGGCGATCCCCTTCGCCATCTGGTTCTTCCTCGCCATCGAAGGTGCGGCCATGGCCGCTGAAGAAGCCAAAGACCCCAAGCGCACCATTCCAAAAGCCTATATCAGCGGCATCCTGACCCTGGTGCTGCTGGCAATGGGCGTGATGTTCTTCGCCGGAGGCGTTGGCGACTGGCGCGCCCTGTCGAACATCAATGATCCATTGCCACAAGCCATGAAAACCGTAGTCGGTGACAGTTCCGGCTGGTTGCACATGCTGGTATGGATAGGCCTGTTCGGCCTGGTGGCCAGTTTCCACGGCATCATCCTTGGCTATTCGCGGCAGTTCTTTGCCCTGGCCCGGGC
The DNA here is from genome assembly GCF_059716235.1 of Pseudomonas sp. LBUM1641. NCBI lineage: Bacteria > Pseudomonadati > Pseudomonadota > Gammaproteobacteria > Pseudomonadales > Pseudomonadaceae > Pseudomonas > Pseudomonas sp. LBUM1641. The sequence continues at coordinate 2,016,672 of NZ_CP166815.1, read as the reverse complement.
CGGTTACCTGCCCTCTTACCTCGCCAAGCTGTCGCGTTTTCAGACCCCACACCGGGCAATCATCGCCGGCGGTATCGTCGGTATCGCAGCCATCTACAGCGACGGCATGATCAACCTCGGCGGCATGACCCTGACCGCAGCGATGATCACTATGGCTGTGTTCGGTGCCATCGTCATGTACATCATGAGCATGCTCAGCCTGTTCAAATTGCGTAAGACCGAGCCGCAGCTGGAACGCACCTTCCGCGCACCAGGCTATCCGATCGTGCCGAGTATCGCTTTGGTGCTGGCAGCGGTGTGCCTGGTGGCGATGGCCTGGTTCAACGCGCTGATCGGGCTGATCTTTCTGGGCTTCATGGTGGTGGGTTTCATCTACTTCCAACTGACGGCGCAGGACCGCACGAACGCACCGGCAGACGCGATGTTGACCGGGCTCTGATCTCTTGAGGGCAGGACGGGCCTACACTGAACTACTCAGATAGCCCGTCACTCGAAGTATTTACTACCGTGGGAAAATTCTCCCGCGGTAATCTGCTCAATTCAAGGAGAGCGTTATGCCGTGGTATGCATGGTTGATTTTGGTGCTCGCGATCGGCTCGATCGTTGGTGGCCTGATGATGCTGCGTGACAGCAGCAACAAGGTTGAACTCACCGATGAGCAACGCAAACGCGTGGCCGAGCGAAACGCTCAGGCAGACGCCAAAGACGCACAGGATCGCTGAGGGTTATTCCCTGGCGACTTGGTCGTATACAAGCCGTGCAGCCCTTTAAAGGCGGCACGCTCCTGCTAGCTCCAGCCGTCAAGCAATTCCTCCTCCAACCTGTAGGTCTCAACACCGTTAGCGGATCCCGTGCGTCGCCCCCCAACACCTCGGCAGCGACAAATCATCACCCGGGTAGGTCGATAACGCACACAACAAATCAATCGCGGCAAAAAAAGCCAGGCGATCACCTGGGCCAGGGCCTGCGAAAAATTCGTCGAACAACAAGCTGCGCATCAGCCGCACGATCTGTATGTGCCGCAGCAAACTGTGGGTGGCCACTACACGTCAGGCTGGTGGCATCGTGATCATCGGTCAATGCAAGGCACTGGGCGATTGACTGCAACTCAAAGGTGCGACGGACCACAAACAGGTAACGTACTTCAACGCGTCCCAGGTGAGGACCATCACGCTCTTGTTGCTCAAACCGCGCCAAGTCCTCCTCGCCAAATGATGCAGCGCCTCGCGGATCGTATTGCGTGTAGCGTTGTACGCCCTAACCAACTCCACCTCGACCAATGCCATACCCGGCAGAAGCCGCCGGCCTATGATGTCGGCACGCAGCGCCTAGGCAATATGGTGAGCTAACGACAAACTGAACGTCACAGTCACCCCATAATTGTTGAACAATTGCTGCTCAATAATCACGCTTCATTCCAACGCCACCAGCTTCGTGTGGATGTGTAAATAAGTTCATCACGTTCCAGAGGCAGCCCTATGCGTTATTTATACGACCATAAAGCTCACACTCATCAGCGCATCATCAAAGAAGCCTCTGCACGCTTTCGCCGCGATGGCATCGGTGCAACCGGTTTACAGCTACTGATGAAAGCGTTGAACCCGACCCACGAAGGTTTTTACGCACACTTCAAATCCAAGGATGAACTGGTGGAAAAGGCCCTCCGGGCCGCTGCCTCGGAGCTGAATGCGCATTGTGAGCAGTTTTATTCAGCCAGGAGCGCCCGCTGGAAGCGTATTGACAGCTATCTTTCACAGTGGCATCAGACATCGCCAGAAGATAGGTGTCCACTGCCGACCGTGTCTTCGAAAATGGGCCAGCGGGGGCAGCACAGTGCGACTACGGATGAATTGCTTGAGACTCGGTTGAAACAGGTGGAAGCTGCGCTGAAAAGCCCAAAGGCTGAAGAACAGAGCCTAGTGATCATGTCAACGCTAGTGGGGGCATCAGTTCTGGCCAGGAGCCTTGAAAGTGCCGAGTTGGCAGAGTGTGTTTTAGAGGTGGTGCGCGAAAGCCTCAAAACACAAATCGCAGACAACAAAAAGACCGATCAGTGACCGGCCTCTGTGTTTACATTTAAATGATCAGTTGAGTTCAAGTCTATCGCGGTTCTTTTCCAGAAGGGCCTTGCCAATACCCTTCACTTCTAGTAGTTCATCAACCGCCTTAAACGCCCCATTACTTTCGCGGTAAGCGATGATTGCCTTAGCTTTGGCGGCGCCAATACCAAACAGGTCACGCCGCAACGTTTCCGCGTCGGCGGAGTTGAGATTGACCTTGCTGGCTTGCTCGACCTTGATCGTCTGGGCAATGACGGATGTCGATGCTTCAATTTTGCTTGAAGGTGCAGCGTTGGCTGCGAGGGAAATACTAGCCATAACGGCAAAAACCAATTTTAAGAAATTTGCTACACGCATAAATATCGCTCCATGACATCGGTAAAGGAAAAGCAGCTTTTCATAAACTGCTATTTCAACTTAGCCGATGTTTTGGAAGAGTCAAAAGTGGCTACGTTACAACGTGTAAGATCATGGTTCGAGACGCCGCTGTTGGTAGATCCAGTCGACGATTTCGCCGTCTGGGGAGTAACCACTGACGGTTTCGCGCAGCAGTTGGCGAACTCGCGTGTAATCATCCTGAGCCACAGCAGAAATCAACTCAGTCAAATTCGCTTTGAGTACGTCCCATGGCAGATGATCTTCATTGGCGCTCATGATCATCGGATGTAGTGTGGCAACCACGTTGTCACCGATTAGCAACTCTTCGTAAAGCTTTTCACCTGGGCGTAGGCCGGAAAACTCGATGGCAATGTCGCCGTGAGGATTCTTGTCAGAACGCACGCTAAGACCTGACAGATGAATCATCTTTTCCGCCAACTCCACGATTTTCACCGGCTCGCCCATGTCCAATACGAAAACATCGCCGCCAAGCCCCATTGAACCTGCCTGAATAACCAGCTGAGCGGCTTCGGGAATGGTCATGAAGTAGCGAGTAATCTTGGGATGCGTAACAGTCAGTGGTCCACCAGACTTGATCTGTTTGTGGAAAAGCGGAATTACGGAACCCGACGATCCGAGGACATTCCCGAAACGAACCATAGTAAATCGCGTTTTATTGACACGCGAAATATTGGACTTATCGTTGAAAAGCACAGGAGCAAGTTCCCGACTGAGCGCTTGCAACGTCAACTCTGCCAAGCGCTTGGTGCTGCCCATGACATTAGTTGGCCGAACGGCTTTATCAGTGGAGATAAGCACAAAATTCGCCACTCCAGCCTGCAACGCAGCTTGTGCGGTATTAAGAGTACCAATGACGTTGTTTAATACACCTTCGGCAATATTGTGCTCGACCATCGGCACATGCTTGTACGCCGCCGCATGGTAGACGGTGTCAACATGCCAGGTTTGCATCACATCAAGCAATTTTCTCTCGTCACGAACAGAGCCGAGGATCGGTAGAATTTTGACTGGAAATGATTCCCTGGTAACGCGCAACTCCAATTCAGAGAGAATGCTATAGAGGTTGAACTCACTATGTTCGAACAACAAAAGCGTCTTGGGACGTAGCGACAAGATCTGGCGGCAAAGTTCGGAGCCGATGGACCCGCCTGCGCCGGTAACAAGGACACTCTGCCCCTTAATGCAATGTTCGAGTAACTCTCCATTGGCAGGAACGGTATCGCGTCCCAGCAGGTCGGCAATGTCAACCTCTTGGATATCATCGACTTTGACACGGCCGCTGGCCAAATCCATGAAACCGGGGACGCTGCGCACGTGCAGCGGAAAGCCTTCGAGAAACCCAAGAATTTCTCGGCGACGTCCACGATTGGAAGACGGGATAGCCAGCAAAATTTCTTGAGCACCAGTTGCATCGATCATGCGCTGGATGTGCTTGGGCTTATACACCTGCAAACCGGAAATCACGCGATCAGAGATGCTCGCATCATCGTCGATGAAGGCTACAGGCCGCATCACTCGGCCCATACGCAAAGCAGCGACCAGTTGATTGCCTGCAGCACCCGCACCATAGATAGCGACCCGAGGTAAGCCATCTTCACGACTCGTGAAAGGCACATGTTGTGAGGCAGCGAACCAATCGCCCAGAAAATACTGACGCATGGCCAACCGCAAGCCCCCCACCATGATCAGGCTGAGCCACCAATAATTGAAGATGATCGAACGGGGGACGACTTGCTGGTGGTTACTGTACCAGTAAACTAGCACGCCAATAATCAGCGACGACAGGCTGACCGCCTTGATGATCGCAATGAGTGCATCATTGCCAAAATACCTCATCACAGCCCGGTACATGCCAAAACGTACAAACAATGGTATGGCAACGACGGGAGCACAAATGAACAACCATAAATGCATCTCCACCGGGTTTATCATATCGTCGATACCCAAGCGAACTACAAAGGCGAGCCACAACGCAGCCCAAACCAGAATCACGTCCGTGAACACCTGCAAAACCCGCTTTTGCCTGCGCGACAAGCTCAATAAATATGCACGAATAGTGTCCATGAAATACCCGCCTCCTCCCAAATTTTTGAATCATAAAGAACTGAAGACCACTGAACACCAAGCCTAGTCAAATAGCCACATAGAAAGGCCGGCGCTAGGCCTAGGAAAGCTCGAACCAGCACTTATACAGTGTGAGGAAGCTGGCTCGATTTTTTCCGTCAACGTGCCACGATTTTAAGAACCGTGGCGAAAATGATTCGGATATCTACCAACAAGCCATGGTGGTCAACATACTGCAAATAATAGGCCTGCTTAATCGGCAAAATTACCTCAATGTAAGCCTTTCGAGGATCTGGGTACTTAGCCAGAATCTCATTCTCATCAACCATTTCGATGGAGGCGCGGTCGGTAATACCAGGACGAACCGACAAGACCTTTTCCCGAACAGCAGGATCATAGCAATCGATGAACTCTCGCACTTCCGGGCGAGGCCCCACTAAGCTCATATTGCCAAGCAAGACATCAATCAGTTGAGGAAGCTCGTCAATTTTGAAACGCCTAAGAAAATTACCCGAGCGGGTTACGCGTGCGTCTTTACCGATGGTCAGTCGCCCCCCCACCTCGGAGTTAGTACTCATGGTGCGAAATTTATGAATGCGAAAAGGAATTCCAAAGCGCCCGACCCGCACCTGCCTGAAAAACGCGGGGCCCGGCGAATCCAATTTGATCCATACAAAAACCAACAAAAAAAACGGGCTAAGCACCAGCAAGCCAAAAAATGCCGCAAAGATATCAAATAATCTTTTAAGCATTGCCCAACACCGCCTTTATCGTCTCGATTACACGCAAGAGATCTGCCTCAGTCATCTTCGTGTACAGCGGTATCGTAACTTCTTGCTCAAAGAGTTTTTGGGCAACCGGGAACATCTCGGCGTTGACATTGCAGCTTTCACGCCAGTAGGGATGCAAGTGCAACGGGATGAAATGGACCGAGCAACCGATACCGGCAGCAGCCATTTTCTCTATAAAGACATCCCTGCTAACACCCGCCTCAGGAAGCAAACGAATAGGATAAAGGTGCCGGGCGTGGAGATCACTTTCTGGTGGATTCTGCGGCAAAACCAGCGGGAGGTCCTTCAGTGCGGCGTTATACACCTGCGCCATCACCTCACGCTTTACCTGAAAGTCAGGTAGCCGGCGTAGTTGATGAATGCCCATCGCAGCCGCAATATCACTCATATTGTATTTAAATCCTGGGGCCACAATCTCGTAGGACCACGCCGGGGTCTTTGAGACATAGCGGTCGAAAGCATCTTTACTAATACCATGCAGACGCATGATTTTGCAGCGCTTCGCAAGATCGACATCACGAGTAACAACCATGCCACCTTCGCCGGTTGTCATGGTTTTATTGGCATAAAAACTGAAAACCGTGAAATCGGAATTCAACGCGCCAATTTTCTGCCCGCGCCAGGTTGTCGGCAACGCATGAGCAGCGTCTTCGACGACTCGTAGGCCGTACTCTTTTGCGATTGACAGGATCGCATCCATATCGCAGCTCAGGCCGGCAAAATGCACGGGCATGATGGCCTTCGTACGTGGCGTAATCGCATTTACGATGGCAGCAGGGTCGATATTGTAGGTATCTTCCAGCACGTCCACAAAAATTGGGGTGCCACCCAAGTACCGAACCACTTCTGCTGTGGCGGTAAACGTGTAGGTTGGCAAAATGACTTCGTCGCCAGGACCGATGCCGATAGCTTCCAAAGCAAGATGAAGCCCAGCTGTTGCGGAGTTGACAGCGATACTTTCCAGCTCACCGCCGAGGAATTGAGAGAAGTCTTGCTCGAACTGGCGTGCCTTGGGACCCGTGGTTACCCAACCCGAACGAATCGCATCAACCACCTCATTGATTTCTTCCTCCCCGATTTCAGGAAGAGCGAAAGGCAAAAAATCTAGGCTAGCCATATTACACTCCGAGCTTTTTGATATAACGATTCATAAATCTGTTTCCACTTTTGGACAGTACCGCATCCAAAACATAGCCGTTCTTGAGATAAAACGCGTTGACAGCGTCATTGCCGTCACGATCAGTTGTCAAATAAATAAAATCAAATTTGGATTGGTTCGCAAATTGCTCGATCCCTTCCAGCAACTTACGACCCACACCAAGGCCTTGAGCATCAGGGGACACGGAAATAGTGCTTAACAATACAGCATTACTAGTGTCAACCTCTTCACTCGCATCGCCTTTATAAAACAGAGCTGAAGCCAATTTTTTCAAAACGACGCCCGGACGCTTAAGCAAACTGGGGATGGCGCGAAAAAAAAATTTAAACCCTTGCGTCCTCAATAACCCATTGTAAAAAGTTGAAGGATTTGCGATCGCGACGGCAACGCCCATTGCATGAGTGTTCAAATCCTCAGAGTCCCGAGCGACCAAGCAGATGCACGCCGAGGATGAAAGATAGTTACTGTAGAGTAAGCTTAGAAACTCGGGGCCAAGGGACGTTAAAAAAAAACCCGGGAACGCATTAATATGTAGGTTCACTAAGTAGCGAACTGAATCAGAATCGACACTGCTGGCGCGAAAGATATTCATATCAACTCCTCAAAAATCGTACCAATTTTTGCTAACGCCACATCCGAAGAGTAAAAGTTTTCAGCATAAGCACGGCCGGACTTACCCATGGCCAAACGACCCTCGGGAGATAGCCGCAAAAAAAGATCTAGGCACGAAGAAATAGCGTCGCCACTACGTTCCTCAACGCAAAAACCGGCGCCCGATTTTTGAAGTTCGATTGCCGACTCACTGCGGCTATTGGTCAACAGCATGATAGGGCGCGCAGAAAGCAGGTAGGTTATCAGCTTGGAGGGAACCGAGGCAAACTCCTGCCCCTCGGCGATGGGAAGCAGCAGCAAATCAGCTGATCCGAAGGCGATTGACGTCAACTCGGAAGGCCATGGCACCAAAAACTTGACTCGTGACTCCAGCTCCTTTTGCCCGACCATCTCACGCAAGCCAGGAACGAGAGAACCATCGCCTGCCAGTAGGAAGATGAACCTACTATCGATCCTATCAATATAGCTCATAAACTCATCGAGCCCGGAAGCAACGCCCATGTTGCCACCATAGACACAAACAAGATCATCATGGGCCAACACTATCGAAGTCTGCGCAGCCAGTTGAGTTCGAGCATGCGCCTTGTCCATAACGGTCACTTGAGTACTCTTCACCCAATTGTGGATGACTGTGATTTTATCCTCACATATTCCACGCCCTTTTACATAGGACGTCTTGAACCCATCAGAAATAACTATAATATGATCACATCGCTTAGTTACAAATGAATCTAGAAAAAACAACACCTGATAAATAAAACCTGTACTGCTCAAGCGTTTTTGAGCAGCCAGCGACTCAGGATAAAGATCCTGAACGCTTGCGACGACCTTGATACCTTTAATTTTGCACGCCAACATAAGTAGCCCCAATGAAAAAACGGGCCAAACATTAGCGTAAACGACATCAACGTTTCGTTGCTTCAATAAAAAGAATAAAACCGAAACACCATAGGAAATATTCTCGATAAATCGAGAAAGGAAGCCTGACTTTCCGGAAGATATTGCAAACAGCCTCTTAACCACAAATGGAAGCGACATAGACGCGACTTTCTCGTCAGCGTCCGCCTTCGACACATTGCGGCTGGGCGTAGGGCAAGCGACGATGACATCGTGTCCCAACTCGTGAAAATATTGAGCAACGTCCATGCTGGTTTTTGCGCTGACAACCGGTTCAGGCGGAAAAACGCAACTTGCGATAATGACTTTCAAGTTATATACCTTAATTAACTTCGACCGTATAGATCTTCAAAACGTACGATATCGTCTTCACCTAGATATGAACCTGATTGAACTTCAATCAACTCCAACGGCACTTTACCCGGATTTTCCAATGCGTGAACTTGACCAATAGGTATGTAAGTGGACTGGTTCTCCGTCACCAAATAGGTCTCTTTACCATTTGTCACTCTCGCGGTTCCACTGACTACAATCCAGTGCTCTGCACGGTGATGATGCATTTGCACCGACAGTTTGGCTCCCGGCCTTACGGTAATCCTCTTGACTTGATAACGAATGCCTTGATCAATCGAGTCGTAGCTACCCCAAGGCCGGTAGACCTCGCGATGGAAAACAAACTCAGGCCGACTCTGTGCTTTCAGTTCTTCTACGATAACTTTTACATCTTGCACACGGTCTTTGTGCGCAACGAGCACCGAGTCCTTTGTTTCGACGATGATAAGATTGTCCACACCGACCGCGGTCACCAGACGACTTTCGGCATGCAGGTAAGTATCACGCGTGTCATGGGTCAATACATCGCCCTTCAAAATATTGCCCGATCCATCCTTTGCTCCGACCTCCCAAAGCGCCGACCAGGATCCTATGTCGCTCCAGCCAGCCCCCATGGGGACTACAACGGAATTTTCGGTTTTTTCCATCACGGCGTAGTCGACAGACATATCAGGACACGACGCAAATATTTTGGGGTCTACACGGGTAAAGTGCAGATCTTGTGCGCCCTTATTAAGGGCCTCCTGACAGATGGAAAAAATATCAGGCTGGAAAAGCCGCAACTCTTCGAGGAACGTACTTGCCCGAAAAAGGAATATTCCACTGTTCCACGAAAAACAACCTTGTGCAAGATAGCTCTCAGCAACGGTGAAACTAGGCTTCTCGACAAACTGCTTCACTTTATAGCCACCACCGCCGAGGGATTCGCCGCGCTCGATATAGCCATAACCCGTCTCAGGCGCAGTTGGATCAATACCGAAAACCACAAGTTTTCCTGATTCAGCGAAAGGCAGCGCTGTCAAAATACTCTCGTGGAACGCTGAAACGTCTTGTATGTGATGATCGGCCGCCAGCACCAAAAGTACCGGGTCTTCACCGTCCTGGGTGGCTCTTAGCGCTGCAAGAGCAATGGCAGGAGCGGTGCTGCGTCCTTGTGGCTCCAGCAAAATATTGGCATTTTCCAGGCCAATTTGACGCAATTGCTCCGCTGCCAGAAACCGGTGCTGTTCATTACAGATCAGTTGGGGTTCCGCGGTTACAAGTCCGGTCAAGCGCTGGATAGTGACCTGCAGCATGGAAAGATCACCGATAAGCGGTAGGAACTGCTTAGGATGTTGCTGGCGGGAAATTGGCCACAGTCTGGAACCGAAACCACCGGCCATAATTACAGGAACGATCATAAAACACCCAAGACAGAAGTATAAGGATTCACGAATCCGAGGATAAGCAGTACATAGACAATTTGAAACAGTGCCACGCTGAGTACCAGTGCCCCGCCGACGAAACCACCAAAAATAACGATATATGAAAGTAGGGAAAAAATCATAAATCCATTAAATATATCAGACAATCTGTAAGCGAAGACTTGCAAGTCATGAAGCGACAGTAAAATAATCAACCCACACAAATGAACCATTACCGCGTAGGAAAGAAAACTTGATTGCCTTTTGATACGATCAAACAATAACACTGGCGGGGTGAGCAGGATAAAGTGAAAAAGCACACGAACCACGTTGATCCCGCCGCCCTCCCCTGCCAATGCGTTTTCAATGTAAAAACTCAGTCGTTCAATTGACATGCTCGACGCCATACTCAGCAGACCTTGAGTCAGACTGATGTCCAGCATGAATAAAAGCAGGAGGAAACAGCACAACACATACAAAGCCAAAGTGACACGAAAGCTATTAAAATAGAACAACAAATAAAACGGTAAGAAAAAAACTGTTGAGTAATGAAAAAACACAGCACCTACAAAAAGTAGCAATGCACTCAGGCGCTTACCTTCATAAAAACGGAAGGTGGAAAGCAATAAAAAGCTCATCGCTACGCCAATACGAATTTGCGTAAAGTCTTGTAGGAAAAAAAAGTACGATATATAAATGGACGCACTAAACCAATAATATTTACTTACCTCCTTTGATAAGTAAAATTTTATAGCCACCCCCAGCACGGCATAAACCAAAAACATGAACGTACTCCCACCAGTCAACAAGAGGGAAAACTGGGATAGAATATAAAAGGTTGGTTCTATAAAAAAGAGGCCGAACGTGCCGTCAGAAACACCTAAAAAGTAATTGACGTAATTCAGATGATCCTCTGAAACACCTGGCGCTTGCAACGCGCACATTGCAATCAGCAGGCATGCCAAAAAAAAGTAAGCAAGGCGCCCCGGCCGTCCTATGGACGAATACCAAAAAGAAACAACAAAGGGAACATAATATAAAAACATTAATAAAGACTCTTTTAACAACCCTAAAAAAACATACCTCTAAGACCAATATCGCCGCCCATCAAGGCCAAAAAATTCAAGCGGGGCTGACACCAGCGCCCGCTCGAATACACAGAGTTATCCTCTCACAGAACTCGCATTTTTTACGAACCAGCTGTAAGCGTCTTTCAGACCCTCATTCAACGAAATAGAAGCCTTCCACCCCATCGCCTGCAAACGAGATACATCCATGAGTTTCCGGGGGGTACCATCAGGTTTAGAGGTATCAAAAACGAGTTTGCCCTTGAAGTTCGTCACCTCGGCCATAGCCTCAGCCAGTTCACGAATGCTGCAATCGACACCGGTACCAACGTTGATATGCGAAAGCATTTTTTGTACGTGCTTAGCATAAACATCGATTGGAAGATTCATGACATGCACAGAGGCAGCCGCCATGTCATCAACATGCATAAACTCTCGCATTGGTTTGCCACTACCCCAAATGACAATTTCCTCATTACCTGATTGAACAGCCTCATGAAACCGGCGTATCAGCGCCGGAATCACATGGCTGTTATCTGGATGATAATTGTCGTGCGGACCATACAGGTTAGTTGGCATTACGCTTCGATAGTTTGTTAGGTACTGCCGATTATAACTTTCACATAGCTTGATCCCGGCGATCTTCGCAATCGCATAGGGCTCGTTGGTTTCTTCCAACGTTCCCGTCAACAATGCGTCTTCATTCAACGGCTGAACAGCATGCTTGGGGTATATGCACGAGGACCCCAGAAACAACAAGTTCTGAACACCACTTTTGTAGGCAGAATGGATCACATTTGCTTCAATCACCAAATTTTCATAGATGAAGTCAGCAGGGTAAACGTTGTTAGCGTGAATACCGCCAACCTTAGCCGCGGCCAAATATACTTGATCGATCTTATTCTTACTGAAGAAGCTTGCCACTTTTGCCTGACTGAGCAGGTCTAATTCTTTCCTGCTTCTCGTCAGCACATTGGTGTAACCAAGTGTATTCAAGCGCCGGACGATCGCAGACCCAACCATGCCCTGATGGCCGGCAACAAAAATAGTCTTACTCAGATCAGCATTCATATCATCGCTCCAGCGACACGTGTACGTCATGCCCATGAGACATGAGCAGCGCGTGACGGCGAGCAGCCTTCAGGTCTTCGGAGACCATCTCCGCGCACATTTCCTGCACAGTGATTTCAGGTACCCAGCCTAGTACCTCCTTGGCCTTGCTTGGATCGCCCAACAACGTTTCTACTTCTGCAGGCCTGAAGTAACGCGGGTCGACCTGTACGATAACGTCGCCTACCTTCAAAGCCGGGGCCTTGTCACCATCAACTTTTTCGACGATCGCCTTCTCATCGACGCCTTCGCCTTCGAACCGAAGGGTCACGCCTAACTCATTAGCGGACCAGATGACGAACTGACGGACCGAATACTGTACCCCAGTGGCGATAACAAAATCTTCGGGGTTGTCCTGCTGCAACATCATCCATTGCATACGAACATAGTCTTTAGCATGGCCCCAATCCCGAAGCGCATCCATGTTACCCAAATACAGACACGTCTCGATGCCCTGGCCAATATTCGCCAATGCTCGGGTAATTTTGCGTGTTACAAATGTTTCGCCACGGCGCGGAGACTCGTGGTTGAAAAGAATTCCGTTGCAAGCATAAATGCCATACGCCTCACGATAATTTACCGTAATCCAGTAAGCGTACATTTTCGCCACGGCGTATGGCGACCGAGGGTAAAAAGGTGTTGTTTCCTTTTGAGGAATTTCTTGAACCAGACCGTACAACTCAGATGTTGATGCCTGATAAAAGCGAGTCTTCTTTTCCAACCCAAGGATTCGAATGGCTTCCAGAAGACGGAGAGTCCCCATGGCATCGACATCGGCGGTGTACTCTGGAGATTCAAAACTTACCGCAACATGAGACTGCGCGCCCAAGTTATAAACTTCATCAGGCTGGACCTCCTGAAGAATGCGCATCAAATTCGAAGAGTCTGTCAGATCGCCATAATGAAGAACAAAGTTCTTATTCTCCACATGCGGATCCTGGTAAATATGATCTACACGCTGGGTATTAAACGAAGATGCCCGTCGCTTGATACCATGAACTTCATAACCTTTTTCAAGCAAGAACTCAGCCAAATACGACCCGTCTTGACCCGTCACTCCAGTTATGAGGGCTTTCTTTTTCATTGCAACTCCTTTAAATTTTTTAGAGCGTAACAAGACTGGAAACTTTATCTTTCCAGTTTTTAATACTAAACACTTCAGAAACCTGCCGGTGTATTTCTAGTGGCGTATCAAATACTTCAGTATTGGATGAGTAAAGAGAAAATACCTTCTCTGCTACCAATTTAGCGTTCAGTCTGGCAACCAAATGGCCATTTTTTCCTTCGCGAATCAACTCGCGGGCCATCCCAACGTCGAAAGATACGACTGGAATGCCACACATGAGTGCCTCTGCGAGCATCATCGGACCGGCATCTTCAATCGAGGTATTTACGAAGACATTGACGGACCTATAGAGATCTGAAAGCTGCTCATCCCCTCGACGAAAACCAAACTCCTCAAACTCAATATGCTTGAAATCCACACCACTGAAAAAATCAGATTTCAAGCACAAAATACAAATTTTGGCTTCGCCTGACAACATTCGATCAAGATGAATCAGGGCTTCCAGTAAGTAGTTAAACCCTTTGCGTGGATCATCAACTTCATTCGCATTTGTCAGTATCTTAAAAATACCAACACGAGGCGCAGTCGCCGGAACATAGAATTGCTCATTGATAGGTATGGGCAATCTTATATATTCACCATAAGGAATCGCAGACGCTTTCGCCTCTTCTACAATCTTCTCGCTGCAACATAAGATCGTCGCCTCCATTGCTGCAACATTTATCGCCTTGGCGCGCAACTGGTAAGCCGCATAGTTACGAACACCATAATCGAGCGCAGGGCAATCGGAACAGTCAGAAACAAAACCTCTGCAACTCCAATAATAGTGACAGCCACCGGTTAAATGCGCCATATCCATCGTAATGAAATAAACCTTGCAGCCTGTATTCTTGTGAATTTCCAGTACGTCATGCGTATTGGCGAATCCTGCGACCCAATGCACAAACAAGAAGTCAGCCTGTTGGATCTCCGCCACAAGTTTTGGACTTAATCCCTGCCCCACGGATTCCCCACGGGTAAAAAACAGATATTTTTTACCACCCGAAAACTTTGATTTCGAAGCAACAGCGCTACGTATTTTCGAGAAAATTTTTGGTGGTAATAGACGTCTTAAAAGTGACTTCAGTCGGAGAACCTTATTATCACTTGAAATAATTTTTGTGGTGCTATCAATCAATTGCCTTTTTGATTCTGCAATGTAGATCTTGGAGTCATAGCCCAACGCAAGAAAAGCTTCATGGTAGCGCAATGCTGCACTTCCAGCCCCGCCAAAATCATTGGTAGATATATGCACTATTTTCGGGACTTTCATTTTTTGTCCATTAATAATTGTTCAGCCACCACACATTTTCTGCCACTGCCTTTGCGCAAATAAACTATTGCACTGAGCGCACTCACAACAAAGTAAAGTATATATGTCAGCATATAAGCTTGCATTACACTTTCAACACCGTGGGTTGATGAGCTAAATAGCGTAGCTAGACCCAAGAACATACCACCTTGAATAATTTCCGCAGCAATATATAGCTTGGTAGCAGCCTTCGCGACGGCGATAAATCCAAAAACATAGGAGCTAATCTTAAAGAAATCACCAATCAACTGGTAGGCGATCAAATCTTTAAGCGCTGAAAACTCCTCAGAAAACAACAGTGTTATAAAGTATCCGCGCCCTAGGTACAGTGTCAATGCACCAAGAAAAAAAGCGGCCTGAACAAATAGCAAACATTTAACAACCAGCGCGGACAGCTTGCCTTTTTCATTCTGAAGAGATGCTTTAGGCATGAAGTAGAAGGTGAGAAAAACAGTGAAGAACCCTAGATAAGCGGCTGAAAGCCTAATCGAAGCCTGCCAGATCCCCGCATCATGGAACCCCACTTGCTTAATTAGCATTTGGCGAACGAAAATTTCCACAATGGGAAAACAAACCGTACTAAACAGCAACATTACAGTATAAGAAAATAACTTTTGATAATTAGAATTTTGTGAAATCGAGAAATTTACCCGTCCCCAAAATTTAGACTTTCTAAAATAGAAAAACGCAGGTATAGCGCACAATGACGAGGCAAACACCATTGAAAGTGCGGCACCAGGCACCGCAAAGTAATAGATAACAGCCCAAAATAGCGGAATGGAAAGCAGGCTACCAAACAATTGACTGAATGCAAATACCTTAGTATCCGTTAGGCCATTGGAGACGCCAAAGACTATGTTCGCAAAAGCAAAAAGCAACTGCATGACGGCCAAGATACAAATCACCGGGTACATATCGCCGTTATTGAATACTAGCCTTGCTATGGTAACGGATAATGTGATGCCCAGTATCATCACCGCCAATGCAAAGCACAATGCATAGGAAGCTGATGCAGAGACAAAGCGAAACAGTAGAACTGGTCTGCCTCTATACTCTGCCGTGTACTTAACAACACCGTTGATGATCCCTCCCCCTGACAACACAGTGAGAATACTTACCACACTCATCATGTGCCCCAACTGGCCGATGCCGTCCGGGCCTAGGTAAACAGCCATGATTTTCAGTAGTGCGAACCCGGCAAGTATTTTTGCACCATGGGCGAGAGAGGTGAGAGCCAACGACGATACCATAGTCATCTTAGGTTACTCATGACCTCAACAACTGCATCTATAACAGTTTTATTTTCTTCCTCTGTCATATTGAAATACAACGGAAGGCGAACCAAACGTTCACTTTCGACGGTAGTAAACTTATCTTCTCCAGCAAATCGACCGAAGACTTCTCCGGCAGGACTAGAGTGCAGTGGAATATAGTGAAAAGGCGCCAGAATACCTTTCTGACCCAACGCGGCGATAAACTTGCTACGCACATAAATATTTTTGAGCTTTAAGTAATACATATGGGCATTATGGCTGACCGAGCTCGGTAAAAACGGTCGGGTTAATACGCCTTGTTGTTCGAGATGAGCAAACGCCTGATGATAGTTATTCCAGATTTGCATTCTTCTTTCATTGATTTTATTAGCGTTCTCAAGCTGCGCATACAGGTACGCTGCTTGGAGTTCACCTGGCAGGAAACTCGACCCCAGATCCCTCCAAGTGTACTTGTCCACCTGCCCACGGAAGAATTGTGAGCGGTTGGTGCCTTTCTCGCGAATAACTTCAGCACGGAGGATAAAGCGCTCGTCATTGATCAACAGCAAGCCGCCTTCCCCGCCGCTCGTGTAGTTCTTGGTTTCGTGGAAGCTATACGCAGCCAGATGTCCAATAGTTCCCAGAGGCTTTCCTTTATAGGTAGACATCATGCCTTGCGCTGCATCTTCCACTACAAAGAGATTGTACTTTTCAGCTAATGCCATAATGGTATCCATTTCACACGCAATACCTGCGTAATGAACAGGAACAATGGCCTTGGTTTTTTCAGTAATTGCAGCTTCAATGACCGTTTCATCGATATTCATAGTTTCCGGATGAACATCGACAAATACAATTTTCGCACCTCGTAACACGAATGCGTTGGCTGTACTGACGAATGTGTAACTAGGCATGATAACTTCATCGCCCGGCTTTATGTCGATCAGCAACGCAGCCATTTCAAGCGCTTGGGTACAAGACGGTGTCAGCAGATTTTTTTTGCACCGTAGGTTTTTCTCGAACCAATCCTGACATTTCTGGGCGAAGTCACCGTCACCCGACATCTTGTTACTTCTCATGGCCTTGATAACGTATTTATCTTCTTCGCCAATGTAAGGCGGCTTGTTAAATGGAATCACATTAACCCCTGCTGCTAAATGAACTACTTAATTTTGAAAACACGACTATAAAAACTTCGCCAACGATGATGACTATCACTTAGGCGCACACACGCTCAGATCTCAGCTAACGATTGCAAAAAATCATCTTCGAGTTGCAACAGGTCCTTCTTTCTTTCCTTAACTCGCCTAGCGGGTACACCAGCGTAAATCCCCCAGGCTGTCGTGCTTTTTGTAAGTAGGCTCATTGCACCAACCGAACAACCAACTTCGACTTTTACTCCAGGCAAAATAGTGGTCCCGGCGCCAACGATGACATGCTTTTCCAAGTGAACAGATGCGAATAATTCCTTTTTAAATTTTTTCGGAATTAACGAATTCGCAAGTGTTTCACCGCTGTAGTCATCTGACTGCGCGAATACCTTGACGCCATATGCAAGCGTGCAAAAATCTTCCATTATTACCCCAGGCGTCCCTCCCGCCACCAGACACATAGGCGTTATATGGTTAAATCGCCCTATTTTCACATTCCCTGAAATAATGCAGAAATCATCAATACGGGAGTAATCGCCTACTTCTATCTGATCGGCATTATAAATACACGCTTTATCACTGATTTTCACATGCCGGCCTAATGCTTTAAACCCCAAACATTCAAGTTCGACCTGATTGATGTATGCCATTTTCCACAGCTCCGACATGTAATTTCTAATATTAAGCTTACTTACAATCTACGTGCGGTCATCAGATCACGCTACGCCGAGCCAGGCAGCTTAAAGGCCTAACTTTTTCACTCTTCACACGCTACCGCCCCAGGATTTCTCGCCGCTTCCCTGAAAACGTCCCAATCCTCACTGCCCAGCGGCGCAGCGTGATGGCAGCTTAAATACGCCACACATCCGCCCGTAACACGTTGACCTGGGCTTGATGGCACATGATATCCATCAGCAGCAAGGCACGTTTCGCACCGCGCGCTGAGAAGACGAAAATCGAATCAACGCTTGAAAATTCGCCTTCAGCTATGGTGGCCGTTTCGCCGACGCCAAAACACGTAGCCCGCTCTTTGTAACTGCGCAGCTGCAACTCTTCAATTAACTCATCAGCGACCGCCAGCGGAAACCCACCAAACGCCACCACCTTCGTTACGCCCGGGTAGAAAACAGCGGCGCCCAGTTCGTTTCTTTAGACATATGTATAAATAGGCAGCCTGGGAAAAGCGACTCTTCGACAAATTGCAACGCTCCACTTACGACTCTGTGACGCCGGGACCGAGGCCTACAGCACACATCTCCTTGGCGTGCGAGGTTTTCCTCGTCCCGCTCGGGCTTGCTTTGCACCAGGTACCAATCTCGCCTCTTGTTCGCTGACGATTTAGAGATAGTGGTAAAGCGGTTCATATCCACGTATTACGCACCTGGTACTCTCCTCGCTTGCTTTGCCAGAATGTCGGCTTATTCCTTCTATTCCTAGCTCCTACTATTGACATCCACATCGGCTCATGATTCAAATTCACAAATTCTAGACTCAACAGAGAATACGAACTAGAAAAGCTAGCCTGGAACAGCTTGCCATGCGATGCATGGGTCATACAAATCAACTCTTTCCAGCCACGATTCAAGATGGAGAAAACTCTAAAACATCGCTGAATGATACAGGCCCCGCGCTCCATTTCAAGAAGTCCACGCTTACCACGCGCCTTTAGCATCACAACGCCATAGCCCTAAATGACGCGTGGTCGTTGAGATCCGCAAACTTTTGGGTCCGACTGCAAATAACAGGCAGATAGCCATTATCCCGCACAGCCGAATCAATCCAGAAGCGGAGGAATGGCGCTAAAGCGACGCGCTTACGGGCCTGATATCCGTTCGACCCATGAGAAAAAAATGGCAACAAAGAAATACAACATTCCAGGTTTTTTAATGGACAATCCTGGCACAGTACTCTACCGGACTTCACAGCCATTTAATCGTCTTACACCATATTCTCGGCGGTCAGAGATTTATTCCGAGGCTCACCTGTCAGCGTTGCAACACCCTTCTTTTCGGCAGGGCCGTTATAAAAAACGTGTCTGGACAAAACAATCAGCAATCCAACGATCCCACCGAGCAGCAGCCCAAGCATTATGATCAAGGCACGCTTAGGCTTTACTGGCGCTAAAGGCTCAAGCGCTTGGCGGTCAATCGTAACTAGCTTCATATTGCTGATATCAAGGTTGCCGAGATTGCGTAACCTCACTAACTCAGCCCTTAATGGCTCAACCCCTTGGAGAAAGAGATCTTCATTTTGGCGCTGCTTCAGAATCTCAATCTCTCGATTGCTTTTCAACAAATCAAGCTCCCGAGCAATCTGCGCGATGCGGCCTTCGGTAAAATCATCTGCCTTACGCCGAAGAAGAGCTGAACGCTCCGCTTCTAGAGCTTCAACACCCATAAAATACAAAGGTATTTGCTGATTGTTTATCTCTGTACGCATAACGCTTGATTCTCCCAAGCGACCCGCTTCACCCAGCGCCGAAGGCGTAGTCGGCTTTTGTATATTGAGGCTCTTCGCAATGCTTATCGCCTCAGTCAAAAGCGCAATCCTATCCATACGTCCCGTCTTGAGCTGCAGTCGCAACGCGCTCAACTCATCCTGTAACTGTGCGCGCTTTACGTTATCTGCTTCTTGCAGCGTCGCTATGCGGGCTTCTTTACCTGTCTGGTAGCTCGAACGAGCAGCCTCAATTTTCCCTTGGAGCTCCGCCAGACGGTTATTGATGATTGCTTTTAGATCAGCAGCAATATTGTCGCGCTCGGCATCGATAGCATATTTAACAAAGCTATTAAGTATCCGTACACCGTCCACATTACCGGAATAACTAAGCTCCAACCCAATAAATGCGCTAAGTAAATCGGCTTTCTTCGGGTCGGGCAGAACCAGCTTGAGGGCGTCTCGATTGAACTCATCAAAGCTTTGTTCCAATGATCTGCCTGGGCGTTCAAACTTTTTGAATAGACCTTGATTCGCCCGAAAAAAACCCAGCCGTGTTTCATATGACTCTAGAGAAGCCCCGACTTTTATAAGCGCATCTCCAGGAGGAAGCTTATAGACTTCGGAGCGATTCAATGCATCCAATTCGTTTATAGCGGCGGGTCGAAGGACGCTGCTGACCTGGTACTCCGGCGTGACCAAAAAAGCATAAGCAGCAGCAGCAACGCCAAAACTGGCGGCGGTAAGCATGATTAGCTTTTTTTGCTTCCAGAAAGCTTGAAAAAGAGCTACGAGATCAATGTCGCTGGACGAGGGTACCGGGGGCGCGCGGAAGCTACTACTCACAACAAAAACCTGCCTTCAAAGAGAAACTGCGGGCTCGTTATGCAGACCAAATTGCGTATTTTTTATTCTAATTAGATGACCGCCAAAAACCCGGCGTCTTTGCCAAATTTTTAGCTCACAAAATGCCCGTTATCGAGAACAGATGGCATTCTGTCACCTCTCTGACATATTACAAGTCTTGACATAACTGTAGGAGGTTTCCCTAACGCCTAGGGATCGCCCTTATCAAGCCCCATCGGGGAGGAAACAACAGAAAGAACATTCGAGTAACCGGACCAATATCGATAACTCTGCAACATTTACGGCGGCCCAGGACGCACGCCTGCAGAAAACAAGGCATTAGCCGTAAAGCAGAATTATCTGACAGGCGGTCACTACACCAGCATACCGATCCCGTCACAGGCGATGGATACGATTTCTAGCTCCGACTCACCGGAACGGGCTTAGGGCGCCGAGCACGCGTCAAAGCGCCCAAAAACGGTCCTATCAACATCCCAACAAACAGAGCAATCACGACAAATACAGACACTGGCATTTGCCCGGTAGACGAGCCGAAGAACGAAAGCGAAGTGCCCTGCTGGTTCTCCAGCACAAAAACCAGAACCACCAAAGCAACAACCAATACAGTCACTACTGCCGCAACACGCTTAACCCCACGCATAATCTTCTCCTACCCCAAAAACCCTCAGACGCCTTCTTCCTCGTCTTCGTTCACCCGATCCCGCAATTCCTTGCCCGGCTTGAAGTGAGGCACGAACTTGCCATCGAGGCTAACGGACTGACCAGTCTTCGGATTACGCCCCACACGCGGCGCCCGATAATGCAGTGAAAAGCTACCAAACCCACGAATCTCAATTCGATCACCGGTAGCCAGGCACTGTGACATCTGTTCAAGCATGGTCTTGATGGCCAGCTCGACATCTTTGGATGAGAGCAGCCCTTGATGGGTGACAATTCGTTCGATCAACTCCGACTTCGTCATATTTTTCCCTTCTTTTTCAAGCAGCTAGGAAAAGCGCTTCGAAGGTTTTAGCATGACCGGAGGAATTTGAACAGCCCATGTATTGACTTATATTCAAAGACTTGGGGTGTAACTCGAAGAGAGCAGGCATTGCACCCCACGGCAGCCAGCCCTCGCTCAGCCTCACTGAAGCCACTCCAGCGCGATCACTGCCAGATAGAGCCTACAAGCGCGAATGCGCTGCCAACGTGACGACAGCGCTCCAGCCGCAGAACGCCAAGGCGACGCTGCACACAACACCAAATCCCAGCCACAAAAAAGGGCGACCGAAGTCGCCCTTTTTTTATGGTCTAACAGAACTTAGTTCTGTTTTTCCATTTGTGCACGCAGCAGGTCGCCCAGAGTGGTAGGACCAGCAGAAGGCTCAGAGGTAGCTGGCTTGTCGCGCAGGCTCTGGATGGCTTCTTTCTCTTCAGCATCGTCTTTCGACTTGATGGAGAGCTGGATTACGCGGCTCTTGCGGTCAACGCTGATGATCTTGGCTTCTACTTCTTCGCCTTCTTTCAGAACGTTGCGCGCGTCTTCAACGCGGTCACGGCTGATTTCGGAGGCTTTCAGAGTCGCTTCGATATCGTCGGCCAGAGTGATGATGGCGCCTTTAGCGTCAACTTCCTTCACGATGCCTTTAACGATTGCGCCTTTGTCGTTCTCTTGAACGTACTCGGAGAACGGATCGCTTTCCAGTTGCTTGATACCCAGGGAGATGCGCTCGCGCTCTGGGTCAACCGACAGGATAACGGTGTCCAGCTCGTCGCCCTTCTTGAAACGACGAACAGCTTCTTCGCCAACTTCGTTCCAGGAGATGTCGGACAGGTGAACCAGGCCGTCGATGCCGCCGTCCAGACCAATGAAGATACCGAAATCGGTGATCGACTTGATGGTGCCGGAGATTTTATCGCCCTTGTTGAACTGGCCAGAGAAATCTTCCCATGGGTTAGATTTGCACTGCTTGATGCCGAGGGAGATACGACGACGCTCTTCGTCGATGTCCAGAACCATAACTTCCACTTCGTCGCCGACTTGTACGACTTTCGAAGGGTGGATGTTTTTGTTGGTCCAGTCCATTTCGGAAACGTGTACCAGGCCTTCCACGCCTTCTTCCAGCTCTGCGAAGCAGCCGTAGTCGGTCAGGTTGGTAACACGCGCGGTGACGCGAGTGCTTTCTGGGTAACGAGCCTTGATAGCGACCCATGGATCTTCGCCCAGCTGCTTCAAGCCCAGGGAGACACGGTTGCGTTCACGATCGTACTTCAGAACCTTGACATCGATCTCGTCGCCAACGTTGACGATTTCCGATGGATGCTTGATACGCTTCCAAGCCATGTCGGTAATGTGCAGCAGGCCATCGACGCCACCCAGATCGACGAATGCGCCGTAATCGGTGAGGTTCTTGACGATACCTTTGACTTGTTGGCCTTCCTGCAGGGATTCCAGCAGAGCTTCACGCTCGGCGGAGTTCTCTGCTTCCAGGACGCTGCGACGGGAAACGACAACGTTGTTGCGCTTCTGGTCGAGCTTGATGACCTTGAATTCGAGTTCTTTGCCTTCCAGGTGCGTGGTGTCGCGCACAGGACGAACGTCGACCAAAGAACCTGGCAGGAACGCACGGATGCCGTTAACGTCGACAGTGAAGCCGCCTTTAACCTTACCGTTGATAACGCCCTTGACCACTTCTTCAGCTGCGAAGGCTGCTTCGAGAACAATCCAGCATTCAGCGCGCTTGGCTTTTTCACGGGACAGCTTGGTTTCACCGAAACCGTCTTCAACCGAGTCCAGAGCAACGTGAACTTCGTCACCGACATTGATAGTCAGGTCACCAGCATCGTTGTAGAACTGTTCCAGCGGGATCAGAGCTTCAGACTTCAGACCAGCGTGAACGGTTACCCAGCGAGCTTGGTAATCGATATCAACGATAACACCGGTGATGATGGAGCCTGCCTGAAGGTTCAGGGTTTTTAGGCTTTCTTCAAAGAGTTCCGCAAAGCTTTCGCTCATTTTAATTCCTGTTGATAAGGGCGAAGAATACGCCCATCTCCACACCCCAGACGGTGTGGGTCAGTTTCAATTAAAAGAAGCACCACAGGACTATGACTGGTCCCCTGCGGCCTTCTTGGTCACCCGGCGATATCGCGAATGGCGATTTCACTCAAGATGCGTTCCAGCACCTGCTCGATGGACAACTCCGTGGAATCCAACTGTATGGCGTCAGCCGCCGGCTTGAGCGGGGCTACCGCACGCTGGGTATCACGCTCATCGCGTGCACGGATCTCATCTAGCAGACTCGACAGACTAACACCATCGACTTTGCCCTTCAACTGCAAGTAACGGCGGCGGGCCCGCTCCTCGGCACTGGCAGTCAGGAAAATCTTCAGCGGCGCCTCGGGAAACACCACTGTGCCCATGTCGCGGCCGTCAGCCACCAGACCCGGCGGCTCCTGGAAAGCCCGCTGGCGCTGCAGCAACGCGTCACGTACCGCCGGCAATGCGGCGACCTGGGAGGCCCAGGAACCGACCTGCTCGTTACGCAGGTCGTCGGTCACATCGTCCCCTTCCAGGATGATGCGCTGGGGATGACCTTCCGTCGCCCCGACGAACTGCACGTCAAGATGCGCAGCCAGCAGCTTCAGCGACTCTTCATTGGTCAGGTCGACGCCATGGTTGCGTGCGGCAAAGGCCAGCAAGCGGTACAGCGCCCCGGAGTCCAGCAGGCACCAGCCCAGGCGCTTGGCCAGGATGCCGGCGATCGTGCCTTTGCCCGAGCCACTTGGCCCGTCGATGGTAATCACCGGTGCTTTGATATTCACAATTGAGCCTCTTGGGCAACACGAATGCCGACTTGGGCACACAGTGTAAGAAAATTCGGAAAAGACGTAGCCACGTTGGCACAGTCATGGATACGAATCGGCGCAGCGGCTCGCAGGGAGGCCACGCTGAAAGCCATGGCAATCCGGTGATCGCCATGGGCATGCACTTCACCACCGCCTATTACGCCACCGTCGATGATAATCCCATCAGGGGTCGGTTCACACTTCACGCCCAGGGCGAGCAGACCGTCGGCCATGACCTGGATCCGATCGGACTCCTTGACCCGCAACTCCTCTGCCCCGCGCAATACCGTTCGGCCTTCGGCGCATGCCGCAGCCACGAACAGCACCGGAAACTCATCGATAGCCAGCGGAACCAACGCCTCGGGAATCTCGATCCCCTTCAACAGCGCCGCGCGAACACGCAAATCAGCAACAGGCTCGCCACCCACCTCCCGCTGGTTTTCCAGGGTGATATCCGCGCCCATCAGCCGGAGGATATCGATCACTCCGGTACGGGTCGGATTGACGCCCACATGCTCAAGCAAAAGCTCGGAGCCTTCGGCAATCGACGCTGCCACCAGGAAGAACGCCGAGGAGGAAATATCCCCCGGCACTTCGATATGCGTAGCGGTCAGAGCGTGACCGGACTCGACCGAAGCCGTAGCACCCGCCACCTTCACCGGATAACCAAACCCACGCAGCATTCGCTCGGTATGATCACGGGTCGGCGCCGGCTCGGTAATCGAGGTTTTACCCTGCGCATACAACCCGGCCAGCAACAGGCAGGATTTAACCTGAGCACTGGCCATCGGCAATGTGTAAGTCAGCCCTTTAAGTGCCTGGCCACCGCGAATGGTCAGCGGTGGGCGCCCTTCCGGCCCGGTCTCGATCACCGCGCCCATTTCGCGCAATGGCTTGGCCACGCGATTCATCGGACGCTTGGACAGCGAGGCATCACCCGTCAACACACTGTCAAAGCTCTGGGCCGCCAGCAAGCCGGACAACAGCCGCATGGAAGTGCCGGAGTTACCGAGATAGATCGGTCCTGGCGCCGGCTTCAAGCCATGCAGGCCAACCCCGTGAATGGTGACGCGCCCATGGTGCGGGCCTTCAATCACTACACCCATGTCGCGAAACGCCTGCAAGGTCGCCAGGGCATCTTCACCCTCCAGGAAACCCTCTACCTCGGTAACGCCGTCCGCCAGGGAGCCGAGCATGATTGAACGATGGGAGATCGACTTATCCCCAGGCACCCGAATCTGCCCGCTCAAGCGGCCACCGGGATTGGCGAGAAACACCAGGTCATCAGCGTTTGCAGCCGCATCCATATAAGCCCGGCGCGCCAGAATCTTGCTGAAATGCTCCCGTGCCACCCGCGCACGGGTGAACACGCCCAACAACTGATGCCCGTCGCCTGCATCCACCGCGTCGCGCAAGGCGTCGAGGTCGCTGCGGAACGTATCCAGGGTGCGCAACACTGCGTCGCGGTTGGCGAGGAATATGTCGTGCCACATCACCGGGTCGCTACCGGCAATCCGGGTAAAGTCGCGGAAACCACCGGCGGCGTAACGGAAAATCTCGAGGTTCTCGTTGCGCTTGGCCAGCGAATCCACCAGGCCAAACGCCAGCAAATGTGGCAGGTGACTGGTCGCCGCCAACACTTCATCGTGGCGCTCGACCTGCATATGCTCGACATCCGCCCCCAGCTCGCGCCAGAGCCGATCCACCGCGGCCAATGCCGCAGGATCGGTTTCATCCAGCGGCGTCAGAATCACTTTATGGCGACGGAACAGCTGCGCATTGGACGCCTCAACGCCGCTCTGCTCTGACCCGGCAATCGGATGCCCGGGCACAAAGCGCGCAGGCATGCCACCGAAGGCCAGCCGCGCCGCACGCACCACATTGCCCTTGGCACTGCCGACATCGGTCAGGATTGCCTGCCCAAGATCCATGCCGGCCAACAGCGCCAGCAACTTCTCCATGGCCAGGATCGGTACCGCCAACTGAATGACATCCGCACCCCGGCAGGCAACGGCGAGGTCCGCCTCACAGCGGTCCACCACGCCCAACTCCACCGCCAGCTTGCGCGACTGCGGGTCCAGGTCCACACCGACCACTTCGCCACACAGGCCGCTTTCCCGCAGGCCCTTGGCGAAGGAGCCGCCGATCAATCCCAGACCGACCACCACCAGGCGACCGATCATAGGCACAGCAGGTTGCAATGCAGTGACATCAACCACGAGCCAGAACCTTGGCCAGCGCCTCGAGGAAGCGGCTGTTTTCAGCAGGCAGTCCGATGGTGATGCGCAAGTGGTTCGGCATGCCGTAATTGGCCACCGGACGCACGATCACACCTTCACGCAACAGGCCCTGGAACACAGGAGCGGCCACTTGCCCCAGGTCGACACAAATGAAGTTGCCCTTGGAAGGAATCCAACCCAGGCCCAACTCACGGAAGCCTTCCTGCAACTGCAGCATGCCGCTTTCGTTGAGGCGACGACCTTCTTCCAGGTACTCAGCGTCCTGCACCGCAGCGCAAGCCGCCGCCAGCGCGAGGCTGTTGACATTGAATGGCTGGCGAACGCGGTTCAGCACATCGGCCACCACCGGGGTGGACAGGCCATAGCCGACCCGCAGCGACGCCAGGCCGTAAGCCTTGGAGAACGTACGCGAGACCAGCAAGTTCGGATAAGCCGCGAGGAAGTCCAGGCCGTCCGGCAGGTCGCTGCCTTCGGCGTACTCGATGTAAGCCTCGTCCAGCACCACCAGCACGTGCTCAGGGACGTCTTGCAGGAAGTTGTCCAGCACCTCGGCGCTGAACCAGGTACCGGTCGGGTTATTCGGGTTGGCGATAAATACGACGCGGGTCTCCTCGTCGATGGCCGCCAGCATGGCCGGCAGGTCATGCCCCCAATCCTTCGCAGGGATCACGCGAGCTTCAGCGCCCACGGCCTGAGTGACGATCGGATAGACCGCAAACGCATGCTCACTGAACACAGCGTTCAGGCCCGGCGCCAGATAGGCACGCCCGACCAGCTCAAGAATGTCGTTGGAGCCGTTACCCAAGGTCACCTGATTCAGCTCAACGCGGCATTTTTCCGCCAACAAGGACTTGAGCTCAAAACCATTCCCATCCGGATACCGAGTCAGCTCAGCCAGCGCGTCACGAATCGCAGCCAATACCTTGGGGCTTGGGCCCATCGGGTTTTCGTTACTGGCCAGTTTTACGATCTTCGACGGATCCAGGTTCAACTCACGCGCCAGCTCGTCCACAGGCTTGCCCGGAACGTAAGGCGACAGTTGTTGCACGCCCGGCTGTGCCAGGGCGAGGAAGTTGCCACTCATGTTAAAGCCTCACAAAACCGCTTTCGGGTAGGAGCCCAGCACCTTGAGTGCCACGGCTTCCTGACTGATTTTCTCGAGCACACCCTTGACCAGTGGGTCGCGGTGATGGCCGACGAAGTCGATAAAGAACACATAAGTCCATTTACCGCTGCGCGAAGGACGAGTCTCGATTCGCGTCAGGTCAATCCCGTTGTCGTGGAACGGCACCAGCAGCTCATGCAGCGCGCCAGGCTTGTTGCTCATGGAAACGATGATCGACGTCTTGTCGTCGCCGGTCGGCGGCACTTCCTGACTGCCGATCATCAGGAAGCGCGTGGAGTTATCCGGGCGGTCCTCGATTTTCTCGGCCAGGCGCGTCAGGCCGTAGAGGCCCGCGGCCATGTCGCCAGCAATTGCCGCCGAATTCCACTCACCCTTGACCCGCTTCGCCGCTTCGGCGTTGCTGGACACTGCCACGCGCTCCACATTCGGGTAGTGCGCGTCCAGCCACTTGCGGCACTGGGCCAGGGACTGGGCGTGGGAATAGATGCGGCTGATGCTGTCGGTCTTGGTGTTTTCGCCCACCAACAGGTGGTGGTGGATACGCAGCTCAACTTCGCCGCAAATCACCATGTCGTGCTCAAGGAAGCTGTCGAGGGTGTGGTTGACGGCGCCTTCGGTGGAGTTTTCCACCGGTACCACGCCAAAATTCACCGCCCCGGCTGCCACTTCACGGAACACTTCGTCGATCGCAGCCATAGGTTTGCTGATCACAGCGTGGCCAAAATGTTTCATGGCCGCGGCCTGGGTGAAGGTGCCTTCAGGGCCGAGGTAAGCCACTTTCAGCGGCTGCTCCAGCGCCAGGCACGAAGACATGATTTCACGGAACAACCGCGCCATCTCTTCGTTGCCCAACGGGCCCTTGTTGCGTTCCATCACGCGCTTGAGCACCTGGGCTTCACGCTCCGGCCGGTAGAACACCGGCACTTCGCCTTCAGCCAGGGAAGCCATCTTCACCCGTGCAACTTCCTGGGCACACCGCGCGCGCTCACTGATCAGCTCCAGGACTTTCTCGTCCAGGCTGTCAATGCGTACGCGCAGCGCCTTGAGTTCTTGCTCAGACATTAGCCGTGTTCCTTTTCGAACTCTGCCATGTAAGCCACCAGCGCCTTGACGGCGTGGATATCCACAGCGTTATAGATGGAGGCGCGCATGCCACCTACCGAACGGTGGCCCTTGAGGTTCAACAGGCCGCGCTCGTCGGCGCCGGCCAGGAATGGCTTGTCCAGGCGGTCGTCAGCCAGACGGAACGGCACGTTCATCCACGAACGGTCAGTCAGGTTGATCGGGTTGCTGTACAGGCCGCTGGCGTCGATGAAGTCGTACAAGGTACGTTTCTTCTCTTCGTTGAGCTTGCCCATGGCAGCCACGCCGCCCTGCTCTTTCAGCCATTCGAACACCAGGCCCGAAAGGTACCAGGCGAAGGCCGGCGGCGTGTTGTACATCGAGCCGTTGTCGGCCGCGACCTTGTAGTTGAGCATGGTCGGGCACAGCGAACGCGCACGCCCCAGCAGGTCTTCACGGATGATGTTGACCAGGATGCCGCTCGGGCCGATGTTCTTCTGCGCACCGGCGTAGATCATGCCGTACTTGGACACATCGATAGGCCGCGAGAGGATGTCCGACGACATGTCGCACACTAGCGGAACATCGCCCACTTCCGGCACCCAGTCGAATTCCAGGCCGCCAATGGTTTCGTTCGCGACGTAGTGAACGTAGGCCGCATCCTTCGACAGCTTCCATTCGTTCTGACCAGGAATGGCGAAGTAGTCGTAAGGCTTGGCAGTGCCCGCCACATTGACGTGACCGTAACGGGAAGCCTCTTCAATGGCCTTCTGCCCCCAGATACCAGTATCGATATAGTCGGCAGTGCCACTTTCCGGCAGCAGGTTCAGCGGGATCTGAGCAAACTGCTGGCTCGCGCCGCCTTGCAGGAACAACACTTTGTAGTCAGACGGGATGTCCAGCAAGTCGCGCATATCCTGCTCGGCCTTGGTGGCAATGGACACGAACTCATCGCTGCGATGGCTCATTTCCATCACGGAGAGGCCTTTTCCATGCCAGTCGAGGAGTTCACCCTGCGCGCGCTGCAGGACTGCTTCAGGAAGCGCCGCGGGACCGGCACAGAAGTTATAGGCTCTCTTGCTCACATCCAATCTCTCTGATCTGGTGGGACTGAAATCAAACACTGTAGGAGCGAGCTTGCTCGCGAAAAACCCGAGAGCGCAAGGGCGTATCAGGCAGCCCGCGTTATCGTTGGCGATTTTCGCGAGCAAGCTCGCTCCTACAGGGGGCGGCGTTGTATTTCAAACGGGACAAACAACAAGGGGGCGAATCTTCATCCGCCCCCTGTGTGTCCGCTTATTCCTGCGGTTCTTCTTCGTCTGCGGCAGCGTCGAGTGTTGGCTCGTCGACGTTGTCATCGCCTGCTGCGATCACCTCGCCTTCAAACTCCTCACCTTCCAGCTCTTCGCCTTCCACTTCCGACGGCTCCTGGACACGCTCAAGGCCGACCAGTTTTTCGTCCTTGGCCAGCTTGATCAAGGTCACACCCTGGGTGTTACGCCCCAGGCTCGACACTTCATCAACCCGGGTACGTACCAGGGTGCCCTGGTCGGAAATCAACATGATCTCCTCGCCGTCGAGCACCTGGACCGCGCCGACCAGACGGCCATTGCGGTCGTTGCTGACCATGGCGATAACGCCCTGGCCACCACGCTTGTACTCCGGGAACTCGCTGATGGCGGTGCGCTTGCCATAACCACGCTCGGAAGCGGTGAGGATCTCGCTGCCTTCTTCCGGGATCAGCATCGAAATCAGCTTCTGCCCTTCCGGCAGACGCATGCCGCGCACACCGCGGGCAGTACGGCCCATGGCACGAACGTCGGACTCCTTGAAGCGCGTAACCTTGCCGCCGTCGGAGAACAGCATGACTTCACGCTCGCCGTCGGTGATGGCCGCGCTGATCAATACGTCGCCTTCGTCCAGTTCGAGGGCGATCAGGCCCACGCTGCGTTGACGGCTGAAGGATTCCAGCGGGGTCTTCTTCACGGTGCCCTTGGCGGTGGCCATGAAGATGAAGTGACCTTCGGTGTACTCGTCTACCGGCAGCATGGTGGTGATGTATTCATCACTGTCCAGCGGCAGCAGGTTGACCAACGGACGACCACGGGCGGCGCGGGACGCTTCCGGGATTTCGTAGGTTTTCAGCCAGTACACCTTGCCCTTGCTGGAGAACAGCAGCAGCGTGGTGTGGCTGTTGGCAACCAGCAGGTGAGCGATGTAGTCCTCATCCTTGACGCCGGTAGCCGATTTGCCTTTACCGCCACGACGCTGTGCCTGGTACGCAGCCAACGGCTGGGTCTTGGCATAGCCGCCGTGGGAGATGGTCACGACGCGATCTTCTTCCGGGATCATGTCACCCAGGGTCAGGTCGAGACGGGCATCGAGAATCTCGGTGCGGCGCACGTCGCCGTATTCGGCGCGGATCACTTCCAGTTCTTCGCGGATCACTTCCATCAGGCGCACGGCGCTGTTGAGGATGCGGATCAGCTCGCCGATCTGGCTGAGAATCTCCTGGTACTCGGCCAGCAGTTTCTCGTGTTCCAGGCCGGTCAGACGGTGCAGACGCAGTTCCAGAATGGCCTGGGCCTGTTCCGGGGACAGGAAATACTTGCCGTCGCGCAAGCCGTATTGTGGGTCCAGGGTCTCCGGGCGGCACGAATCGGCACCGGCACGTTCAACCATCGCCACTACGGCGCTGGATTCCCACGGCATCTTGATCAACGCTTCTTTAGCTTCCGACGGGGTCGGCGAAGCCTTGATCAGGGCAATGACCGGGTCGATGTTCGACAACGCAACCGCCTGGCCTTCCAGGATGTGGCCGCGTTCACGGGCCTTGCGCAGTTCGAACACGGTACGGCGGGTCACCACTTCGCGGCGGTGACGCACGAAGGCTTCCAGCAGATCCTTGAGGTTCAGGATGCGCGGGCGGCCGTCGATCAGCGCAACCACGTTGATACCAAACACGCTTTGCAGCTGGGTCTGGGCGTAGAGGTTGTTGAGGATCACCTCAGGCACTTCGCCACGACGCAGCTCGATCACCACGCGCATACCGTCTTTGTCAGACTCGTCGCGCAGTTCGGTGATGCCTTCCAGCTTCTTCTCTTTAACCAGCTCGGCGATCTTCTCGATCAGACGCGCCTTGTTCAACTGGTAAGGGAGTTCGGTGATGACGATCTGCTGACGGCCACCGACCTTGTCGATGTCTTCGATCATCGAGCGGGCGCGCATGTAAATGCGGCCACGACCGGTGCGGTAGGCTTCGATGATGCCGGCGCGACCGTTGATGATCGCGGCAGTCGGGAAGTCTGGACCCGGGATGTATTGCATCAGCTCATCGATGGTCAACTCAGGGTTGTCGATGAGGGCCAGGCAACCGTCGATGACTTCACCGAGGTTGTGTGGCGGGATGTTGGTGGCCATGCCCACGGCGATACCGCTGGAGCCGTTGACCAGCAGGTTGGGAATACGGGTCGGCATGACCGCCGGGATCATTTCGGTGCCGTCGTAGTTCGGCACCCAGTCCACGGTTTCTTTGTGCAGGTCAGCCAGCAGCTCGTGCGCCAGCTTGGTCATGCGCACTTCGGTGTATCGCATGGCCGCAGCGTTGTCGCCGTCGACCGAACCGAAGTTGCCCTGGCCGTCTACCAGCAGGTAGCGCAGGGAAAACGGCTGGGCCATCCGAACGATGGTGTCGTACACCGCAGTGTCGCCGTGAGGGTGATACTTACCGATCACGTCACCGACAACACGGGCAGATTTCTTGTACGGCTTGTTCCAGTCGTTACCCAGCTCGCTCATCGCGAACAGCACACGCCTGTGCACGGGCTTCAAGCCATCGCGCGCATCAGGCAGTGCCCGACCGACAATTACGCTCATCGCGTAGTCGAGGTAGGACTGTTTCAGCTCGTCTTCGATATTGACCGGGAGGATTTCTTTGGCCAGTTCGCCCATGAGAAGCCTGATTCCTTTTTCGGGTGAAACCTCGTCACATCCTATGGGACGAACGAAGCTCGCCGCTGCTGGCATGATGCCTGGCAACGACTTACGACAAATCAACGAGTTATGACACGGATCTGCGCATTAAAGGTTACCCCTTGGGGTGACCCTGGAAACCGCCGGATGTTATCACAATCGCCGCCACGCACCTATCCCCCTGATGCGCATGGAGCATAGTAAGTTGACGGATGACAGGCTTGACGGCGACGAGAGGGGCTTAGAACTGGATCCAGGATGTTTTTTGGGGACGAATTGCCTTAATGCAGGCGCTTACGACACATCAATTGCGCCATCTTCGCCGTGTCCGGGCGTTCGACGATGCCTTTTTCAGTGACGATCACATCAATCAGGTCCGCTGGCGTTACATCAAACACCGGATTGAAGGCGTCTACATCGGCGGCTACGCGGGTGCCGCCGACTTCCAGCAGCTCCCGGGCATCGCGCTCTTCAAGCGGCACGTCATCACCACTGGCCGCCATCAGGTCGATGGTGGAGCTGGCTGCCACCACCATGAAGCGCACGCCGTGGTGCATGGCGCACACCGCCAACTGATACGTGCCGATCTTGCTGACCACATCACCATTAGCCGCAATGCAGTCGGCACCGACGATCACCCAGGTCACACCCTTGGTCTTGAGAATATGCGCGCCGGCCGAATCGGCATTCACGGTGACGGGGATGCCCTCATTGGCCAACTCCCAGGCCGTCAACCGCGAGCCTTGCAGCCAGGGCCGGGTTTCGTTGGCGTAGACCCGCTCCACCATGCCCTCCAGGAACGCCCCGCGAATCACGCCGAGGGCCGTACCCACGCCGCCCGTCGCCAGCGCGCCCGCATTGCCATGGGTCAGAATCGCCTGGACGTTGCCCTGGTGCTTGCGGATCAGTTCCACACCCAGTTGCGCCATGGTCAGGTTGGCTTCGCGATCACTTTGGTGAATCGCTACCGCCTCGGCTTCCAGCACCGCCAGCGGGTCGGCGTGTTTCTTGAGGCGATCGAGGCAATCACGCATCCGCTTCATGGCCCAGAAAAGATTCGACGCCGTCGGACGGGTATCCGCCAGCAATGCGTAGTCCTCTTCCCAGGCAGCCTGCCAGTCATCGCCCTCGGCGATGTGAGCACGGGCGGCCAGCACCAGGCCATACGCCGCACTGATGCCAATGGCCGGCGCACCGCGTACCACCATCGAGCGAATGGCCTCAGCCACCTCGGCAGCACTGTTGCAGACGACCCAGGTTTCTGCAGACGGCAAAACACGCTGATCGAGCAGGTACAGTGCGCCATCACGCCAGTCGATGGCCTTCACTTTCTCCGCAGCCAACAGTCGATCGCGCATCCCTCACCCCGCACTCATGAACAAAAGCCGCCGATTATAGCGATCCGCCAGCCAGGACGCTCGGGTATACTTCGCCGTTCTTTATAGATGCCAGGGAAACCACCCTCGATGACGCCAACTGCCGCCCCGCTCGACTTATTGCTGCTGCCCACCTGGCTGGTACCTGTCGAGCCTGCCGGCGTAGTGCTCAAGGAGCACGGCCTGGGCATTCGTGACGGGCGCATTGCATTTATCGGCCCACGCGCCGCGGCCTTGAAGCTCGCAGCGACCGAAGTGCGCGAACTGCCGGGCATGCTGCTCAGCCCCGGCCTGATCAACGCCCACGGCCACGCGGCCATGACGCTGTTTCGCGGCCTGGCCGACGACCTGCCGCTGATGACCTGGCTGGAAAACCACATCTGGCCCGCCGAAGCCAAGTGGGTCGACGAAGCCTTCGTGCGCGACGGCACTGACCTGGCGATCGCCGAGCAGATAAAGGGTGGCATCACGTGTTTCTCGGACATGTACTTCTTCCCGAAAGTCGCCAGCGAACGCGTGCACAACGCAGGCATCCGCGCGCAAATCGCCATCCCGATCCTGGATTTCCCGATTCCCGGTGCCGCTGACGCCGACGAGGCGATTCGCCAGGGCGTCGAGCTGTTCGGCGACCTCAAGCATCACCCACGGATCAAAATCACCTTCGGCCCCCACGCGCCGTACACCGTCTGCGATGAAAACCTGGAAAAAATCCGCATGATCGCCGAGGAGCTGGACGCCTCGATCCACATGCACGTGCATGAAACCGCCTTCGAAGTGCAGCAGTCCGTTGAACAGCGCGGTGAACGCCCGCTGGCACGGCTTGGCCGCCTGGGTTTGCTGGGGCCGCGCTTCCAGGCCGTTCACATGACCCAAATCAGCGATGACGACCTGGCTTTACTGGTAGAAAGTAACACCAGCGTGATCCACTGCCCAGAATCCAACCTGAAACTGGCCAGCGGCTTCTGCCCGGTGGAACGCCTGTGGCAAGCCGGCGTCAATGTGGCAGTAGGCACCGACGGCGCCGCCAGTAACAATGACCTCGACCTGCTGGGCGAAACCCGCACCGCCGCGTTGCTGGCCAAGGCCGTCGCCGGCTCGGCCACCGCCCTGGATGCCCACCGCGCCTTGCGCATGGCCACCCTCAACGGCGCCCGGGCCATGGGCCTGGAAAGTGAAATCGGCTCGCTGGAAGTCGGCAAGGCCGCGGATATCGTGGCCTTCGACCTGTCGGGCCTGGCGCAACAACCGATCTACGATCCGGTCTCACAGCTTATATATGCCACCGGACGCGATTGTGTGAAACACCTTTGGGTCGGCGGCAAGCAATTGCTCGACGACCGGCAACTGACCCGCCTGGATGAGCAACAGTTGTGCGCCACGGCCATCGCCTGGGGCCAGCGCATCAGCGGACACAGCGAATAACGCCGGCCCTGGCAGCACATGCCAGGGCCAGCAAAACGTTTTATCAGATTTAGAGGATTCCCCATGAGCAACGTCGACCACGCTGAAATCGCCAAATTCGAAGCCCTCGCCCATCGCTGGTGGGACCGCGAAAGCGAGTTCAAACCCCTGCACGACATCAATCCGCTGCGGGTCAATTGGATTGACGAACGCGTCAACCTGGCCGGCAAGAAAGTGCTGGATGTGGGTTGCGGCGGCGGGATTCTCAGCGAATCCATGGCCCAGCGCGGCGCCACCGTGATGGGTATCGACATGGGTGAAGCGCCATTGGCCGTGGCCCAGTTGCATCAGCTGGAATCCGGCGTGAGCGTCGAATACCGCCAAATCACCGCCGAAGAGCTGGCCGAAGAAATGCCCGGGCAGTTCGATGTAGTCACCTGCCTGGAAATGCTCGAGCACGTGCCGGATCCATCCTCGGTGATCCGTGCCTGCTTCCGCATGGTCAAGCCCGGTGGCCAGGTGTTCTTCTCCACCATCAACCGCAATCCGAAGGCCTATCTGTTCGCGATCATCGGTGCCGAATACATCATGAAGCTGCTGCCTCGCGGCACCCATGACTTCAAGAAATTCATCCGCCCTTCCGAGCTGGGCGCCTGGAGCCGCCAGGCCGGGCTGACCGTCAAGGACATCATCGGTTTGACCTACAACCCGCTGACCAAGCACTACAAACTGGCCAGCGACGTTGACGTCAACTACATGATCCAGACCCTGCGCGAGGAGTAAGCCTGTGAAGTTGCGAGCGGTTCTTTTCGACATGGACGGTACCCTGCTGGACACCGCGCCGGACTTTATCGCCATCTGCCAGGCCATGCGGGCTGACCGCGGCCTGGCACCGATGAACGACCAACACATCCGCGATGAAATCTCCGGCGGCGCCCGGGCGATGGTTGCCGTGACCTTTTCCATGGACCCCGAGTCCCCAGGCTTTGAAGAGCTGCGCCAGGAATTCCTGGAGCGTTACCTCAAGGGCTGCGCGATTCACAGCAAGCTGTTCGAGGGAATGGAAGAGCTGCTGGTGGAAATCGAGAAATCCAAGCTGATCTGGGGCGTGGTCACCAACAAGCCACTGCGCTTTGCCGAACCGATCATGCAGCAACTGGGCCTGGCCGAACGCTCGGCGCTGTTGATCTGCCCGGACCACGTGAAGAACAGCAAGCCGGACCCGGAGCCGTTGATCCTGGCGTGCAAGATGCTCGACCTGGACCCGGCGAGCGTGCTGTTCGTGGGTGATGACCTGCGGGACATCGAATCGGGCCGCGACGCCGGCACCCGCACTGCGGCGGTCACCTACGGCTATATCCACCCGGACGACAACCCGCGCAACTGGGGTGCCGACGTGGTGGTGGATCACCCGCTGGAATTGCGCAAAGTCCTGGACAGCGCCCTGTGCAGCTGCTGATTGGGACTGCCTGAGGTAGATGCAACTTTGTGGCGAGGGAGCTTGCTCCCGTTCGACTGCGCAGCAGTCGCGAAAAGCTGGGGCTGCTTCGCAACCCAACGGGAGCAAGCTCCCTCGCCACAGAAGCCTTAGCTGCAATCAATCACATGGATTTTCTGTGAACTTTGTCGAGGTTGTTTATGTTTGATTACTCCGCACGTCCAGAACTGCTCAAGGGCCGGGTCATCCTGGTCACCGGCGCCGGTCGCGGAATCGGTGCCGCAGCGGCAAAGACCTATGCCGCCCACGGTGCCACCGTGCTGTTGCTGGGCAAGACCGAAGCCAACCTGGCCCAGGTATATGACGAAATCGAAGCCGCCGGCCAGCCACAGCCGGTGGTGATCCCGTTCAACCTGGAGACCGCCCTGCCCCATCAATACGATGAGTTGGCAGCGATGATCGAAAAGGAATTCGGCCACCTCGACGGCGTGCTGCACAACGCCTCGATCATCGGCCCGCGCACGCCCATCGAGCAGCTGTCCGGTGAGAACTTCATGCGGGTGATGCACGTGAACGTCAACGCGATGTTCATGCTGACCAGCACGCTGTTGCCGCTGCTCAAGCTGTCCCAGGATGCGTCGGTGGTGTTCACTTCCAGCAGCGTGGGCCGCAAGGGCCGGGCTTATTGGGGGGCGTACGGGGTGTCGAAGTTTGCCACCGAAGGCCTGATGCAAACCCTGGCGGACGAGTTGGATAACGTTGCACCGGTGCGTGCCAACAGCATCAACCCGGGCGCCACCCGCACCAGCATGCGGGCGCAAGCGTATCCAGGGGAGAACCCGACCGATAACCCGACACCGGAAGAAATCATGCCGGTGTACCTGTACCTGATGGGGCCGGACAGTACGGGCATCAATGGGCAGGCATTTGACGCGCAATAACTATCTGGAACATAGCGCAACCTAATGTGGGAGCGGGCTTGCTCGCGAAGGCGGAGTGTCAGTCAACAGAGATATCGACTGATCCACCGCCTTCGCGAGCAAGCCCGCTCCCACATTTGTATTGCGGTGCTCTCTAGAACTTAGTTCTTCACCACTTCCTCAAGGGTGAAACGCCCCAGCGGGTTTTGCAGGAAGTTGCTCACGTTCTTGCGTGAGATGTTGATGTACGGGCTGTAGTACAGATCAATCCAGTTCACATCCTGTTTCGCCATTTTCTGCAGGTCCACATACATCTGCTCGCGCTTGACCGGATCCGCCTCGATCCGTGCGGCCGCCACCAGGTCTTTCACTTTGTCGTTCTTGTAGCGAGTCATGTAGTTCTGGTTGGTGTCGTGGCCCAGCACGAAGGTGGTCTTCTGGTCCGGGTCGAGGATGTCGTTGGTCCAGTACATCACCGAAATATCGTATTCGCCGTCCACCAGCATCTGCCAGCTTTGGGTCGGGTCGACCTTTTGCAGGTTGGCCGTCACACCGACCTTGGCCAACTGATCCTTGATCATCACCGCAATCTGCTCGTCGGCTTCGTTGCCGGCGTTGACCACGTAGTTCAACTTCAAGTCCTGGGCGCCGGCAGCGGCCAGCAGTTTCTTGGCTTCGGTCGGGTCATACGGGCGTTGCAGGTTGTTGGCGTAGTGGTACAGCGAGCCTTTTGGGATGTAGGAATAGGCCACGGTGCCTTGGCCGAAGGTGGCGGTTTTCACCAGCGATTGTTTATCGATGGCCATGTCCAGCGCCTGACGCACTTCCGGCTTGGCCAGCAGGCCGTGGGCATGGTTGATCAACAGGTGATCTTCACGGGTCGACGGGTCGGAGTGGACCACCACGTTCTTGTCTTTTTTCAGCTCTTCAACCCGGGAGAACGGGACGAAGATCGCCGTGTCCAGTTCGTTGTTCTGCACCATGCGCATGCGCGTGTTGTCGTCAGTGACCGACACCCACTCCACGCCATCCAGGCTCACGTTACTGGCCTGCCAGAAGTTCGGGTTCTTCTTCAGGATCACCCGATCGCCCTTGCGCCACTCTTCCACGGTAAACGCGCCGGAGGTCACCGGGTTTTCCGAGTAGGCGTCTTCGCCCATCTTGGTCATGGCTTTTTCCGACAGGATCGACACCGTCGGCGAAGCGAGTTGCGAGAGGAAGGCGACCGCCGGGGTTTTCAAGGTCACGACCAGGGTCTGCGGATCAGCAGCCTTGGCGGTATTGATCAGGCTGAACGGGTCGCTCCACAGCGAGGCCTTGTTGTCGCGAATGCGCAACAGGCTGAAGGCGGCGTCGTCAGCAGTGATCGGCGAGCCATCCGAGAACTTCGCGGCCCGCAGTTTGAAGGTGTACGTCAGGCCGTCCTTGGAAATGTCCCAGCTTTCTGCCAGCCCCGGCTCCATCTTGGTGCCCAGGTTATCCACGCGTACCAGGGTGTCGTAAACGTTGGCGAACACCCAGGTGTCGCGGTTCTGCGCGCTTTTGATCGGGTCAAACGTGGTGCTGTCTTCGCGGCAACCGATGGTGAGTACACCGGCCGCGTGGGCGATACCGGCGGTCAGCGACCACGCAGTGAGTGTGGCGGCGGCGAGCAACTTCAAGTGACGGGATTGCATGTCATAACTCCTTGTCTATAACGGCGGTTGTTCATGATCGGCAGGAAGGGTTCAAAGCAAAGGTTCTTCAAGCACGCAACTGTACCGATGCGTTTGCACAACGTGAGTCGGTGGCAATACCTCGGCACACACGGCCCGTGCATGCCGGCAACGCGGGTGAAAGGCACAACCACTGGGCAATTTCAGCGGGCTCGGCGGCTCGCCCGGCAACGGTTCGCTGGGCAGTGGGCGGTACGGATCAATCTCCGGGATCGCCTGGATCAACGCTGCGGTGTAGGGATGGCGCGGCGTGGTGAACACCGCTTCAACCGGGCCTTCCTCGACGATTTTCCCCAGGTACATCACCGCCACCCGGTCGCACAGGCGACGGACGATGGCCAGGTCGTGGGCGATAAACAGGATCGCCAAGTTCATGCGCTGTTGCAGTTCCAGCAGCAGGTTGATGATCTGGCCCTGGATCGACACATCCAAGGCGGCCACGCATTCGTCGGCGATGATCAGCCGCGGCTCCACCGCCAGCGCCCGGGCGATGCCGACGCGCTGGCACTGGCCGCCGCTGAGAGAGCCGGGCTTGCGGCTGGCGAGTTCGGGGCGCAGGCCTACGAGGTCGAGTAATTCGTCGACCCGGCGTGGAATGTTTTCTGACGCCACCTTGCGCTGCACCCGCAGGACTTCGGCGATGGTTTCGCCGACCGTCAGACGCGGGTTCAGGGCCGCGTAGGGATCCTGGAAGATCATCGCCGTCTCGTACCGCAAACGCGCGATGTCGACAGGCCCGGCGTGAGCCATGTCGATGCCGTCAAATACCACCTGCCCGGCGCTGATCGGGTTGAGGTGCAGGATCGCCCGCCCCAGGGTGCTTTTCCCGCTGCCGGACTCACCCACCAACCCAAGGGTTTCGCCAGCAGCCAGCGTCAACGACACGCCGTTGACCGCCCTCACCCACTGTTTATTCAGGCCAAATAGGCCACTGCCGGAGGCGGCAAAACGCACCTCAAGGTCATTCACCTGCAACAACGTCATGGGCGAACTCCCAGGGGATAGTGGCAGGCAACCCGTGCGCCTTCCGGCAACAGCTCGGTGCACAAGCTGCCGACTTGCGGGCATCGCGGGTTGAACCGGCAGCCCTTGGGCAAGGCATCGAGCAACGGCGGTTGCCCGGCAATAGTGCGCAACAAGGCGTGCCCACTGCTGGTGGCGGGCTGGCACTCGATCAGGCCGGCGGTGTACGGGTGTTGCGGGTGCGCCAGCAGCTCGTATTTGCTGCCGTGCTCGCACAGGCGGCCGGCGTACATCACGGCGATGGAGTCGCAGGTTTGCGCCACCACGCCCAGGTCGTGAGTGATCATGATGATCGACAGGCCGCGCTGGTCCCGCAGGTCCAGCAGCAGGCGCAGGATCTGGGCCTGTACGGTCACGTCGAGGGCGGTGGTCGGCTCGTCGGCGATCAGCACCTTTGGATTGCAGCCAAGGGCCACGGCGATCATCGCCCGCTGGCGCATGCCGCCGGAAAACTCGTGAGGATAGTTGTCG
Source organism: Pseudomonas sp. LBUM1641 (assembly GCF_059716235.1). Classification (NCBI taxonomy): domain Bacteria; kingdom Pseudomonadati; phylum Pseudomonadota; class Gammaproteobacteria; order Pseudomonadales; family Pseudomonadaceae; genus Pseudomonas; species Pseudomonas sp. LBUM1641. The sequence goes on along the minus strand of NZ_CP166815.1, from coordinate 1,976,081 downwards.
ATACGCGCCTGGGGATCGGGAATACCAACCTGGCGCAGCGCCTCGATGGCCTGCAGGCGCGCGTCTTTTTTCGACGCGCCCTGATGCAGGCGGATGCCCTCGGCGATCTGCTCGCCAATGCGCATCAGCGGGTCGAGGTGGCTGCTGGGGTTCTGGAAAATCATGCCCAGTTGCCCGCCACGAACCGCACGCATGCCCGCGTCATCCAGTGTCAGAAGGTCCTTGCCCGCCAGGCGCACCGAACCGCCCTGCACCCGTAGGCTCGGGGACGGCAGCAAGCGCATCAGCCCGCGACAGGCCATGGTCTTGCCCGAACCGCTTTCGCCCACCAGACCGAGGATTTCACCTTCGGCCAGGTCGAAGGACACCCGGTCCACCAGGGTCACATCGCGCCCGGTGTTGTTGGCGATCACACTCAGGTCCTGCACTTGCAGAAGACTCATGAGCGATCCCCCAGCACTTGCGCCACACCATCGGCCAGCAGGCTGAAACCCATGGCCAATGTCACGATGGCCAGGCCCGGGAAGGTGCAAATCCACCAGGCGGTGGTGATAAACGCCTGGCCTTCGGCAACCATGGTGCCCCATTCGGCGGTCGGCGGTTGCACGCCCAGGCCGAGGTAGCTGACCGCTGCACCGTTGAGCAGCACCAGCACCGCGTCAGACATGGAAAACACAATCGAACCGAACATCGCGTTGGGCAACAAATGCCGAAACAGAATGCGCCCATGGCCAAAGCCCAGGCTTTTGGCGGCCAAGGCGAAGTCGCTTTCCTTGAGCACCAGGATCTGCGACCGGATCAGTCGTGCGTAGGACACCCAACCCACCAGCGCCATGGCGATATAAAAGCTTTTCAAACCCGGGCCGAGGATCGCCATGATCGCGAGCATCAGCACCAGAAAGGGGAACGCGAGGATGACGTCGATCACCCGCATGCAGAAACTGTCAAAACGCCCGCCGATATAACCGGACACCGCGCCGACAAAGGTGCCGATCAGGAACGGAAAGATCACTCCGACCACCGCCAGTTGCAGGTCGATGCGCGCGCCCCAGATCACCCTCGAAAGAATGTCGCGGCCGTAGTTGTCCGTGCCAAATGGATGGGCGAGGCTGGGGCCCAGCAAACTGATGTCGGTGTTTTGCGCAATCGGATCGAACGGTGCGATCCACGGAGCGAACAGTGCCAGCGCCAGCCATGTCAGCAGAATCAACAGACCCCAGGCCGCCGTCAGCCGGCCATTGCGAAAACCAAAGCGCAGGCGCAAGCGCCACGGGGCAATCAAGGGGCGACTGCTCATTGCATCTTCACTCGCGGGTCCAGCGCGACCGTCACCACATCCGCGACAAAGTTGACCAGCACGGTCGCACAGGCCAGCACCATCGCCACGCCCTGCACCACCATGTAGTCGCGGGTGAAAATCCCGCGCACCAGCAACTGGCCGATGCCGGGAATCGCAAACAGGCTTTCGATCACCACCGTGCCGCTGATCAGCCAGCCAATGTTCACCGCCAACAGGTTGACCGCCGGCACCAGGGAATTGGGCAAAACGTGGCGACGAAACACCGCCGCCTCCGACAAGCCGCGGGCCCGGGCGGCAGTCACGTGATCGGCCTGCAACTCCATCAGCATGCTCGCCCGCAGGTTACGCACCAGCACCGCCGACAGCGCCAACGCGATAGTCAGGCACGGCAGAACCATGTGGTGCGCCTTGTCCAGCCAGGTGCGCCCATAGCCGGAGACCGGGAACAGGCCCCATTGCACGCTGAGCAACAGAATCAGCATCAAACCCAGCCAGAACGCCGGCATGCCCAGCCCGACCGTGGTGAACAGCCGGATCAGGTTATCCGCCCAGCCACCTTTATTACGTGCGGCCACGGTGGCCAACGGCACGGCGATCAACAGCGCAAGCAGAACGCTGCCGAGCACCAGGAACAGGGTCGGCTCGATGCGAGTGACGATCAGTTTCAGCGCGTCGACCTTGTACAGCAGCGACTGGCCGAGATCGCCCTTGAGCAAGTTTTTCAGGAAATAGAAATATTGCAGCCAGAGTGGCTGGTCGAGGCCGTACTGGGCGCGGATCTTCAACAAGGCGTCCGGGGTGCTGCGCGATCCCAACAGGGCCCGCGCCGGATCACCGGGAATCGAGCGCACCAGCACGAAGGTAATCAGGCTGATGCCAAACAGCACCGGCAGCAATTGCAGCGGCCGGGACAGCACAAAACGGTAACGCGCCAGGTTCATCCGTCAGCCTCGGTGACGAGCAAGGAAGTCCAGCAGCACCGGGAAGTAAGCCTGGGGCTCTTCGTAAAACGGCATATGGCTGCTGTTGGGGAACACGTGCAATTCAGCGTGCCTGGCCGCGCTTTTCATACGCATGGCGCAGGCCGGGGTCAGTTCGTCGTGCTGGCCGGTAGTGATCAGTATCGGCATCTTGAACTCCGCCATCTCGGGGATGCGGTTCCAGTCCTTGAGGTTGCCGATGTAGAGGAATTCGTTGGGGCCCTGCATGGTTTCGTAGGGGCCCATGTTCCAGTCGCCGAGGGAGCGCTGGACCGGTGCCGGCCACTCGTCCAGGCGGCAGACGTGGCGGTAGTTGAGCAAGGTGATGGCGGCCTGGTACTGCGGATGGTCGAGGGTACCCATGGCTTCGTGGCGTTGCATCATCGCTACGGTTTCGCTACCGAGGGCGCCGCGCAGGCGTTCCAGCTCAAGGGACAGGTGCGGAATGTCGCCGACGGTGTTTTCCAGGATCAGGCTTTTCAGCGCGTCGGGGTAGTGAATGGCGTACTCGATGCCCAGCCATCCGCCCCAGGAATGTCCCAGCAGGTGCACGCGACCCAGGCCCAGGGCCTGGCGCACCGACTCGACTTCCTCGACATAACGGCTAATTTCCCACAGCGAAACATCGGTCGGTCTGGCTGATGCGCCGGTGCCAAGCTGGTCGAATGCAACGACTCGCAGGCCGTTGTCCTTGAGCCAGCCATGGGCGTCGCGCAAGTAGTCGCAAGGCAGCCCCGGGCCGCCATTGAGACACAGCAACACTTCATCGCCTTCGCCAAAGCTGTAGGCCACGAGGTTATGGCCATCGACTTGCACGTTGTACTGCTGGTCGGGGGCAATTTCACGCCACATGCATACATTCCTTGTTGTGTGTCGGCCCTGGGGATAGTGGCCGTTTAAAGGCCAACACTACCGAGGATGCCGCGCGTCCATAACCTGGTAATTCTTATAGGTTTGGTCTGGCAGTCCTTCGCCGGGGCGTGGCATTCTACTTGCAGCAAGACGAGATTCAAACGAATTCGGGAGCAGAACGGATGCTGGCCAGGTTAACTGCCTTTAATGACCGTCTCATCCCCGGCAGGAGCCTGGATGAACAGATGGACAACACCCTCGTATTGGCCCAGGACCTGGGTTTTGATGCGCTGGTCTACGACTACACCCCCGTGCCCATTGACCATAATGGTGCACTGATCACCCCTTCTGTGCTGCAACTGCGCAATACGCCGCCAGACTGGTACAGCTTGTGGTGCAGTTCCGGTTTTTATCAGATCGATCCGGTGCAACACCTCGCACTGTCGACGGTTTCACCGTTTGTCTGGTCCTACGAGGCCAAGGCCGACACCGCGCTGCAAAAGATCATCGACCCCTGCCACGCCCCCGTTTCCAGCTACCTGCACGACCAGCAGATGACCTGCGGCGTCAGCGTGCCGATCCATTTGCCCCGTGGCGGCTTCGCCTCACTGACCGGCCTGCGCACCGGCAAGGCCAGCACGGTGCTGGAGGATGCCCGTCAGACCCTGTCGGATTTCAACCTGATTACCCACGCCTTGCAGGAAGCGGCCTACCCGCTTTTCAGCAAGGAACTGCGCTCCTACCCGCACATCCGTCTGACCAAACGCGAGCGCGAGTGCCTGAAATGGGCTGCCGACGGCCTGACCGCCGCCGAAATCGCCACGCAATTGAGCCGCTCCCTGGCCGTTGTCACCCTGCACCTGGCGTCGGCCATGCATAAGCTGGGGGCCAAGAACCGGGTACAAGCGGTCGTGCGAGCCACCCATTACCGGTTGCTGGAAGACTGATCCGAAGGCAAAACCTAGCTGTTTTGCTAGTTACTTAAACTTTCTGTGCCGACTATCGTGTGCCTGATCACTTTTTCTCAGGGCAGGGCACGAAATGGAATTCATCGAAACCATCCGCGAAGGCTATGCGGCTTTTCGCGACTACCAGACCTGGTATCGGGTCACCGGCGACCTGGACAGCGGCCTCACGCCACTGGTCATCCTCCATGGCGGCCCGGGCTGCACCCATGATTATGTCGACGCCTACAAGGACGTGGCTGCCAGTGGCCACGCGGTCATTCACTACGACCAACTGGGCAACGGCCGCTCCACGCACCTGCCTGAAAAAGACCCGTCGTTTTGGACCGTGGGCTTGTTCCTGGAAGAACTGGACAACCTGCTGGACCACCTGCAAATCAGCAATAACTACGCAATCCTGGGTCAATCCTGGGGCGGCATGCTCGGCAGCGAACACGCCATCCTGCAACCCAAGGGCCTGCGCGCGTTTATCCCCGCCAACTCGCCGACCTGCATGCGGACCTGGGTCGCCGAGGCCAACCGCCTGCGCAAGTTACTGCCTGAAGGCGTGCACGAAACCCTGCTCAAGCACGAACAGGCCGGCACCTACCAAGACCCTGAATACCTGGCCGCCTCGCGGATTTTCTATGACCAGCACGTGTGCCGGGTCAATCCATGGCCGGAAGAAGTCGCGCGTACCTTCGCTCAGGTGGATTCGGACCCGACGGTATATCACGCCATGAGCGGCCCGACGGAATTCCATGTGATTGGCAGTTTGAAAGACTGGAACGTGATTGGCCGGCTGTCGAAGGTCAATGTGCCGACCCTGGTGATTTCCGGCCGGCATGACGAGGCCACGCCGCTGGTGGTCAAGCCGTTCCTGGATGAGATTGCCGATGTGCGCTGGGCGCTGTTCGAAGACTCCAGCCACATGCCGCATGTTGAAGAGCGGCAGGCGTGCATGGGTACGGTGGTGCAGTTTTTGGATCAGGCCTGCTCTGTTCCCCACAAAGCACTCAAGACTGGCTAACCAGCCGTAGCAGCTGTCGAGCCTTGGCGAGGCTGCGTAGCGGTGTGTCAGATACACCGCCGACGCAGCCTCGCCAAGGCTCGACAGCTGCTACGCAAAGAACGTCTGCTTCTTCAGACCTCGCTGGTCTGCGCCCTACCCTGCACCACCACTTTCTTCGGCACTTCTGCCAGTAATGGTATCTCCTTGCCCTCGGCATCAAACAACTTGCCGCCGCTGAAGTAATCCCCGTCCCGCAACGCCGCCACATCCTGGAAGCACAGGCTGCGCTCAGTCCCGGCAACAAACACCGACTGCTGGTCCGAGTTGCCGGTGGTGAAGTGGTTGAACGCCAGGTTCAACAGGATCGCCATGATCGCCGACGAACTGATCCCCGAATGGAAAATGGTCGCGAACCAGCTCGGGAAGTGGTCATAGAAACTCGGTGCCGCAATCGGGATCATGCCAAAACCGATGGAAGTGGCGACGATGATCAGGTTCATGTTGTTGCGGTAATCGACCTTGGACAAGGTCCGGATACCACTGGCTGCCACTGTGCCGAACAGCACGATCCCGGCCCCGCCCAGCACTGAAGTCGGTACCGCCGCAATCACCCGGCCCATAAATGGCAGCAGGCCGAGGATCACCAGGAATATCCCGCCGGTAGCGACCACATAGCGGCTCTTGACCCCGGTCACCGCCACCAGCCCGACGTTCTGGGCAAAGGCACTTTGGGTAAACGAACCGAAGATCGGTGCAAACATGCTCGACAGCATATCCGCGCGCAGGCCATTGCCGAGGCGCTTGGAGTCGACTTTGGTGTCGATGATTTCACCCACCGCGAGAATGTCCGCCGAGGTTTCCACCAGCGTCACCATCACCACGATGCACATTGAAATGATCGCCGCCAGATGGAACGTTGGCATGCCGAAATGGAAGGGTGTGGGAAAGCCGAACATTGGGCCCTGGGTCACGCTGGAGAAGTCAGCCATGCCGAGGAACACCGCGATCACCGTACCGATCACCATCGCCAGCAGGATCGACAGCCGCGAGATGGTCGCGCTGCCGATCTTGCTCAGCAACAACACCAGCACCAGGGTCAGCGCCGCCAGTCCGACGTTCGGCATGCTGCCGAAGTCCGCCGCGCGGCTGTTGCCACCCATGGCCCAGCGGGCGGCGACGGGCATCAGGGTCAGGCCGATGGTGGTGATCACAATCCCGGTGACCAGCGGCGGGAAGAATTTGGTTATTCGCGAGAACACCGGGGTGATCAACAAGCCGATCAAGGACGCGGCCATCACCGCCCCGAGTATCGCCGGGATACCGCCCGCGCCGTCGCTGCCGACGATCGCCACCATGGTCGCCACCCCGGCAAAGGACACCCCTTGCACCAGCGGCAACTGGCAGCCGAAGAACGGCAACCCCAGGGTTTGCAACAGCGTGGCGAGGCCACCGGCAAACAGCGAAGCGGCGATCAGCAAGCCAATATCCGCCGGCGACAACCCGGCCGCCTGGCCGACGATCAACGGTACGGCCACGATGCCGCCGTACATGGTGAGCACATGCTGCAGGCCGTAAGCCATGTTGGCTGCGACGCCGAGATTCTCATCTTCTGGCCGCTGCGGTGACGCCTTCGGGATAGTCATGGTGAGGGGTTCTCTGTTTTTGTTGTGCGCTCACTGTATGCAATAGAAAGATTGGATGTCCATAGAGTTGTATACAATCAATTTCACAAAGAGACCCTCAACTGCGTTACAAAAATCCATTCAGCCGCCCTGCCCCGTGGCTCGAAGTGCTGCGCACAAGGACTTGAAAAAAATGCTCAACCGCAAGCTGCGCATCCACGCTCCGGCGATTTACTACTTCGACATGGTTCGCCGTTGCCACTCGATCCGCGAAGCCGCGCGCCGCCTGAACGTGGCGTCTTCGGCGGTGAACCGGCAGATCCTCAAGCTGGAAGACGAAGTGGGCGCGGCGCTGTTCGAGCGCCTGCCAGGCGGGCTGCGCCTGACGGCAGCCGGCGAGATCCTGACCCGTCACGTGAGTGTTCTGTTGCAGGATGTGGAGCGAGTGCGCGGCGAACTCGATGGCTTGAACGGCGTGCAGACCGGCCATGTGGAAATCGCCACGGTGGAAGGCGCCACCGTGGAACTGCTGCCCGCCGCCCTCAAGCGCATGCGTGAGCGTTATCCAAAAGTCACCATTGGCGTCACGGTGCAAGGTTCGCAGTCGATTCCCGGCGCAGTGGTCAACGGCCAGGCGGACCTGGGGCTGGCTTTTGCGTTACCGCGCAGCAGCGAAACCATCCAGGTGTGTGTCGGCCATTTCCGCCTGGGTGCGCTGATGGCACCGGGGCATCCATTGGCCGGCGAGGCGTGCGTGAGTTATGCACGTTGCTGTGAACATGGGGTGATCCAGGCCAAGAGCGAACTCTCGGTTCATCACCTGATCGCGCCGCTGCACAAGCGTTCGGCGGCGGCGAACAAGCCGCTGCTGCAAAGCAATTCGATGGAGCTGGCCCGGCAACTGGCGCGCCAGCAACTGGGCATCGCGTTCCAGACACGCATCGGCGTGGAGGCTGATTTGGCCCGCGGCGAACTGTTGCACATCCCACTCAGCGACCAGGGCGGGATCTTCAGCGACCTGGGCTTGTACGCCCGCAAAGACCGGGACTTGCCGACAGCGGTGCAAGCCATGGCCCATCTGCTCAGTGAAGAAATCAGCTTGCGCGAACATCAGGAAACATCCTCGGCGCCACGTATTTCCTGACTCTCAGGCCAGCTTCAGTGCTGCCGTTTCGGCATCGGCCCAGGCGAGATTCTGTTCTTTGGAACCCGCAAAGGATGTGCAGATACTGCGCCCGACGACCCTTGCGCGGTCGCCATGAGCCAAAACGCCAAAGGAATTAAAACAATGAAAAAGGCACTGCACGGCGCAACCGTATTACTCACACTGTTCGGCGGCGGGGAGGCTGTCGCGCTGGAATGGATGAACAACAGCGTAGGATTTCGCTACGGACAGCAGTTCACCAATCCGAACAACCCCGATGAATTCAGCAAGCGCATCTACAGCTTCACCCACGCCAGCGGCTACCAGTACGGCAGCAACTACCTGAACCTCGATGTGTTCCTGTCCGACAGCCGCGACCCGCGCAAGGGCACTGACCACGGCGGCAGCGAAGTGTATGCCGTGTACCGGCACCAGCTGTACGCCTCACGGGTATTCGATGTGCCGCTGGGCACCGGGGTGATCAAGGATTACGCGCTGACCTTCGGCTTTGATGCCAACCGTAACAACAACCTGGCCTCGGCGAAAAAACGTGCGCTGGTGATTGGCCCGACCTTGAAGTTCAACACCGTCGGCGTGCTGGACCTGAGCCTGATGTACTACAAGGAACGGAACCATTCCGGCATCCCCGGTGCGAAAGAACCCGACCACACCTTCGACGATACCTACATGCTCAACCTGACCTGGATGCGGCCTTTCGAGATCGGCAATCACGGGGCGAAGTTCCAGGGGTTTATCAATCACGTCGGGGAAAAGGGCGAGGACTTCCATGGCCGCGACACCGCGCCGGAAACCCTGATGCGCGCCGCGCTGATGGTGGCGGTGCGGCCGGGAAAAAGCGTCAAGCCAAACCTGTACCTGGGGGTGGGTTACGAGTATTGGCATAACAAGTTCGGCGTGGACGGCGGCCGGGGCAGCCGCACATCAACGCCGACGGTGAACATGGAAGTGACTTTCTAGCGGGCGCGCACCAGGTCGGCATCCGCATCGTCAACCTTCGGCCGCGCCATCCAGTAGCCCAACACGGCCAATGGCGCGGTCGCCAGCATCACGATCGCGGTGATCAACAGAGGCTGGTCGATCATCGACGACACAATCAGGCTCCCGAGAAAGCACAGGCCCAACTGCAAGGTGTTCTGCAAGGCTGCCGCTTTGCCGGAATTTTCCGCAAACGGCATCAGCGCATTCGCCACCACGATCGGATAGCTGGCGCCATTGACCAGCGCCATCAGGCAGAACGGAATCAGCAAGGTGGCAAGCGTCGGCACGGTCAAGGTCGCGACCAGGTACAACGCGACCATGCTGATGCAGTACGCCAGCAGCAACCACGGCAACAAGGTCTTGCCCTGGAACCGCTGCAACGCGCTGCGGCAACTGTAGCCACCGATCAGGAACGACAGCGTTGGCAACACGTAGCTCAAGCCGATGTCGTTGGGGCTGTAGCCCATGCCGCCGAGGATGAACGGCGAGGCGGTAAGCCAGGCGAAGAAGCTGGCCGAGCATGCGGCGAAGATCATCACGTTGCCGGTGAACACCCGCGACTTGAGCAGTTGCCCATAGCCGAGCCGGGAAGGTTCGGCATCGGTTGTCAGGCGTTTCGGCAGCGGCCGGAGAAACAACGTGGGCAGCAGCAGGAGCAACGACACCACCAACAACACACCGAAGATCGCCTGCCAGCCCCAATGATTCAACATCAGCGCCCCCAGCAGCGGCGCGAGGGCCGGTGAAAGAGACATCAGCGGCATGATGCCGGCGAACACTCGATGCGCCTTGTCCGCCGGGTAGCGGTCGATCACCAGTGCCTGCCAACTGACGGCGGCGGAACACACGCCAATCGCCTGGACAAAACGCAAGGCCAACAGCTGCGGCGCGGTCTCGACCCAGAACATGCCCAGGCAACCCAGAACAAACAGGGAAAGGCCGGTAAGCAGGACCGGCTTGCGTCCAAGCCGGTCGGACAACGGCCCCCACAACAACTGCCCGACGGCGAAGCCGGCGAGGAAAATACTCAGGCTTGCGCCCACTGCGCCGGGGGAAATCTGCAGTTGCTCGCCCATGGCGCCAAACGCCGGCAAGTACATATCCATGGCCAGATAGCCGAGCATGCTCAGCCCCGCCAGGTACCAGGTGAATCCAAAAGAATTTTTCATTGAAGCCTTGTATAAACTGCCATCAAACTATTTGCTGACTGGCGCCTATTATGAAGCTGAGCATTTCCCTGTGAAGCGATAATAATTGAACGTTCTTATCAATATTTTTGAAGGCAACTTTCATGTGGTCTGAATATTCCCTCGATGTGGTGGATGCGGTAGCCCGCCACGGCAGCTTCAGCGCCGCCGCCCAAGAACTGCACCGCGTGCCGTCGGCCATCAGCTATACCGTGCGGCAAATCGAAGAATGGCTGGCGGTACCGTTGTTTGTCCGACGTCATCGAGACGTAGAGCTGACGCCCGCCGGTAAATTGTTCGTCGACGAGGCCCGGGGCGTCATGAAAAAAATGCTCGGCACCCGTCGGCTATGCCAGCAAGTGGCCAATGGCTGGAGCGGTCAGTTGAAAGTCGCGGTGGACTCCATCGTCAAACAGCAGCGCTGCCGGCAACTGGTGCTGGATTTCTATCGCCAGTTCCCGGAGGTGGAATTGCTGATGGAATACGAGGTGTACAACGGCGTGTGGGATGCCCTGGCCGATGACCGTACCGACATCGTGATCGGCGCCACCAGCGCGGTACCGGTGGCCAGTCAATTCACATTTCGCGACATGGGCCTGCTGAACTGGCTGTGCGTGGTCAGCAGCCGGCATCCGCTGGCGTCCGTAGAAGGCCTGCTCAGCGATGACCAGTTACGGCCGTTCGCCTCCCTGTGCATGACCGACACCTCACGCAACCTGCCCAAGCGCGACACCTGGACCCTGGATAACCAGCGCCGGTTGGTGGTGCCGCATTGGGCTTCGGCGATTGATTGCCTGCGGGATGGCCTGTGCGTCGGCATGGCGCCGGCGCACCTGGTGCAGCCATGGATCGAGCGTGGCGAGCTGAGCGCCCTGCAACTGTCCCGGCCCTTCCCTGCCAGCCCATCGTGTGTGGCGTGGGCGCAGAACAAACTGTCGCCGGCCATGGCGTGGTTGCTGGATTACCTGGGGGATACCGAGACCCTGAACCAGGAATGGCTGAACGGCCCCGTAGCAGCTGTCGAGCTTTAGCGAGGCTGCGTCGGCAGCAGCACCGTCATCGAATTTGACCCGAGACCGAGGTGTGGCCGACGCAGCCTCGCTGGCGCTCGACAGCTGCTACGAAAGTTGGGGGAGATCTAGTCCAGGAGCCGGGAAAGTGCGCGCACGATCTCTCTACTCCCTGATTCGCTGAACAACCCCGTAGCAGCTGTCGAGCTTTAGCGAGGCTGCGTTGGCAGCAACACCGTCGTCGAGTTTGATCCGAGAACGAGGTGTGGCCGACGCAGCCTCGCTGGCGCTCGACAGCTGCTACGGGGGATGGGGAGATCTAGTCCAAGAGCAGGTAAAGTGCGCGCACGATCTCTCTACTTCCCTGATTCGCTGAACGGCCTCGTAGCAGCTGTCGAGCTTTAGCGAGGCTGCGTCGGCAGCACCACCGTCATCGAGTTTGACCCGAGATCGAGGTGTGGTCGACGCAGCCTCGCTGGCGCTCGACAGCTGCTACGGGGGGCGTGGAGATCTAGTCCAGGAGCCGGGAAAGTGCGCGCACTATCATCTCTACTTCCTTGGCATCGAGGGTCAGCGGCGGCAGCAGGCGAATGATCTTGCCCCGCGTGACGTTGATCAGCAGGCCATGCTCATGCGCCGCGCGCTGGGCCAGGTCGCGGTGAGGCGTTGCCAGTTCGATGCCGATCATCAGCCCTTGTCCGCGAATCGCCAGCACCTGGGGATGTTCGCTCAACGCCACCCGCAGGCGCGCCAGCAGCCGCTCGCCTTGTTGCGCCGCGTTGTACAGCAGGCCTTGTTCTTCGATGATTTCCAGCACTGTACAACCCACGCGACAGGCCAGCGGGTTGCCGCCAAAGGTGCTGCCGTGGCTTCCGGGCGTGAACAGTTGCGCAACAGCAGCCCGGGCCAGGCACGCGCCAATCGGCACGCCGTTGCCCAGGCCTTTGGCCAGGGTCATCACGTCCGGCACGATGCCTTCATGCTGGAAGGCAAACCAGCGACCGGTGCGGCCGACCCCGGTCTGGATCTCATCGAGCATTAACAACCAGCCCTGCCGGGTACAGTGCTCGCGCAAGGCTTTCAGATAACCCGGCGGCGCGACTTGCACGCCGCTTTCACCCTGGATCGGCTCCAGCAGCACCGCGACAATGCGCGCACCAAACTTCTGGGTCACGGCTTCCAGCGCCTTCAAGTCACCAAAGCCGACCTTGATAAAATCCCCCGGCAACTGTTGAAACCCTAGCCGCACGGAAGGCCCGTCACTGGCGGACATGGTGCCCAGGGTGCGCCCGTGAAAGGCATTCTCCATCACCACCACCAGCGGCTGTTCGATGCCCTTTTTCCAGCCATGCAGCCGGGCCAGCTTCAGTGCCGTCTCGTTGGCTTCGGCACCGGAGTTGTTGAAGAACGCCTGGTCCAGCCCGGAAAGTTGGGTCAATCGTTGGGCCAGCCGTTGCTGCCAGTCGATGCTGTAGAGGTTGGAGGTGTGCAGCAGCAAACCGGCCTGTTCACTGATGGCCGTTACCAGGCGCGGGTGGGAGTGACCGACGTTGGTCACCGCCACGCCCGCCACGGCGTCCAGGTATTCGCGACCCTGCTGGTCCCACAGGCGCGTGCCAAGGCCACGGGTAAAGCTCAGGGGCGACGGTTGATAAGTGGTCATCAGGCAGGCGGCGGTCATGGCATCAAGCTCCAGTGCATCGTAGTGATGGCGCCAGTATCGTTAGCCATCTGAGCTGGATAAACTGCGTAAATCTGCAATCACTTTAAATCAGGACTTTATAATGGATCTGTTCCAGGCGATGACGGTGTACGTGAAAGTGGTGGAAGCCGGCAGCATGACGGCCGCCGCGCAGTCCTGCGGCATGTCCACCACCATGGTCGGCAATCACCTGCGTGCCCTGGAGCAAAGGCTGGGCGTCAGCCTGCTCAAGCGCACCACCCGCAAGCAAAGCCTGACGGAGTTTGGCGGCCTGTATTATCAGCGTTGCCTGGAAGTGCTGGGGTTGGTGGCAGACTCCGAGCAGATGGCCGAACAAGCCAACAGTGACGTGCCCAAGGGCCTGCTGCGGATCACCGCACCACCGGCCTTTGGCACCGAACGCCTGGCACCCGCACTCAGCGAATTTTCCCGGCGCTACCCACAGATCAAGCTGTACGTGGTGCTGAGCAACCAGCGGATGGACATGGTCGACAGCGGCTTTGACGTGGCCATCCGCTTGGGCGACCTGGACGCTCCAAGCCTGATTGCGCGCCCCATGCAGGATTACACCATCACCCTCTGCGCCTCTGCAGAGTACCTGGCGCGACGTGGCATACCTCAACGCCCCGATGATCTGCAGCAACATGACTGCCTGGCGTTCGCTTACCCGGCGACCGACGATTGGCGCAACGCCGACAAGTTGTGGCGAATGCGCGGCGCAGAGGGCGAAGTGGAAATCCCCGTTTCCGGCTCGTTGACCATTAACAGTTCGCAGGCCTTGCGCCAGGCTGCCCTGAAAGGCATGGGCATCGTGATGCTGCCTGACGCCCTGGTCGAGCCCGACCTGCGGGCAGGGAAACTGGTGGCATTACTGACGGACTACCAACTGCCCAGCCGGCCAATGCATTTGCTGTACGCCCAAGACCGCTATCGCCTGCCCAAGCTGCGGGCATTTGTGGATTTCGTCATGGAGAAGTGGGCGCGCTAGAGGTCCACCCCGAGTTCGCGCAAGCGTTCGCGGGTCTGCGCGGCAGATACGTGGTGAATCCCTTGCCAGCCAAGCGCAATGGCCGCCTCGATATTGCCGGCCACGTCGTCAATAAACACCACTTCACTCGGCTGGATATCCGGCAGATGGGCGCGCACCTGCGCCAGGCTGGCGTGGTAGATCGCGGGATCGGGCTTGATCAGTTTGATTTCGCCAGACACCACGATGTCGCGAAAATATCGCAGGAACGGGTAGTTGGCTCGGGCATAGGGAAAGGTTTCGGCGGACCAGTTGGTCAGGCCGAACAGCGGCATCTTCGCCTCATGCAAGGCTTCGAGGATCGCCACGCCCTCAGGCAATGAACCACGCAGCATCTCGTGCCAGCGGTCGTAGTACGCCTGGATCAGTGGTTCATGCTGCGGATGTTCGGCAATCAGCGTGCGGGTCGCCTCGGCCAGGGTGCGCCCGGCGTCCTGCTCGGTGTTCCAGGCCTGGGTGCAGACGGTGTCCAGGAACTGCTGGCGCTCATGGTCGTCGGCAATCAGCTGGCGGTAGAGATGGTGCGGGTTCCAGTCGAACAGGACACCGCCGAAATCAAAAACGACTGCACGAATCGTCATGAAGATCCTCCGTTAGCGTGGGTGTGATAACGGCCTAAGTCTGGCATGACGCGCACAAAAAAGCGGCCCCTGGAGGCCGCTTTTCATTACCCGAAGCGCTTAAGCCTGAACCAGGCCCTTGATCTTCACGGTCGGATTGACGTCAGCGTCGTAGTCCACGCCGTCGATCTCGAAACCGAACAGGCGCAGGAATTCTGCCTTGTAGCCGGCAAAATCGCTGATCTCGTTGACGTTGTCGTCAGAGACCTGATTCCACAGGGCCGCTACCGCGTCTTGAACCTTCGGCTCAAGTTCCTTCAGGTCGGCACGCAGGCGGCCGTCGGCGTCGAGCTTGGGCTCTTTGCCATACAGGCTGTCCTTGAACAGGCCGTAGACCTGCTCGATGCAACCTTCGTGGGTGCCCTGCTCTTTCATCACTTTAAACAGCAGCGACAGGTACAGCGGCATGATCGGGATCGCCGAGCTGGCCTGGGTCACCACGGCCTTGAGCACCGACACACGGGCGTCGCCCTTCAGTGCAGCCAGGTTGTCGCGCAGAGTCAGGACTTTCTTGTCGAGGTCCTTCTTGGCTTCGCCGATGGAGCCGTTCCAGTAGATATCCTGGGTCAGCTTCTCGCCGAGGTAGGTGAACGCGGTGGTCTTGGCGCCTTCGGCCAACACGTCGGCGTCACGCAGGGCGTCGATCCACAGCTGCCAGTCTTCGCCGCCCATGACTTTCACGGTGCCGTCGATTTCTTCCTGGGTAGCCGGCTCAAGGGTGGTGTCGACCACGATGCCCTTGTCGGTGTTGATACCGCGCAGGGTCACGGCCTTGCCGATCGGTTTCAGGGTGGAGGTGTGCACCACGCCTTGCGGGTCGGTACGGCGTGGCGCGGCCAGGCTGTAGACCACCAGGTCGATCTTGCCCAGGTCTTTCTTGATGGTTTCGATGGTCAGGCGCTTGATCTCGTCGGAGAATGCATCGCCGTTGATGCTCTTGGCGTACAGGCCTTTTTCCAGCGCAAACTTCTCGAAGGCGGCGCTGTTGTACCAGCCGGCAGAGCTGAGCTTGCCTTCTTCGCCTTCTTTCTCAAAAAACACGCCCAGGGTGTCAGCGCCGCAGCCAAAGGCAGCGCTGATGCGCGCGGCCAGGCCGTAGCCGGTGGAAGCCCCGAGGACCAGCACCTTTTTCGGGCCGCCTTCGATGGCACCGTGTTCGGTCACGTAGTCGATCTGCTCTTTGACGTTCGCTTCACAGCCAACCGGGTGAGCGGTCACACAGATAAAGCCACGAACCCGCGGTTTGATGATCATAAAATTTCTGCCTCTTCCAAGGTGCCGAAGGCCAATGGTGGCCATTACAGCGTCAATCGTACCGGTCTATGACGTCCGGAAAACCGAAGCGTCACGATAGTCGCAAATCTTCTGTTCACAAAATGCTATCCGCCAAGCGTTTGATCCGACGCACAACTGCGGTGGTTTGCGGGGGCAGTGGTAAAAAACTGTGCTCGACCTTCACAATTTCGCAATATTTAAACCGCCCGGCGGCTAAATAACCCCTTATGATGGCGATATTATTTCGACATGTTTCAAATCCGGCACCCGCCATAGGGATTTACGTTCATCTGCCTGGCCTTGCCAGCCCAGGATCGGGCGATTTTGAAGCGATCGAAAACCGCCCGATGGAGCCCAGTTTCATGAGTAAGAGTGTCATCCGCAAACGCCTGGCGTCCGCCGCCTGGGTCCTTGGCGTATTGCTGTTCATTTATTGCTTCCCGCGTACCACCCTCGTGTTTCTGCTGTTGGTGATGTTCTGCGGGCTGTACGACTTCCTGCGCAATGGCTTGTACGACGGCCCGACCATCAAGAAGTACTTCGTCGGCAACGGCCGCAATACCTGGCTGCTGGCACCGTTCAACACGCTGTTTGATTTGTTGAGCCTGCGCAATCGCCACGTTTACAAGATGAACGACCTGCCGCCAGCCTGGCGCGAAGACCTGCAAAAGGTGATCGACGACGCCATGGCCAACAAAGACGAAATCATCCAGTACCTGGATGAGCGCATGGCCGAGAAAAAACGCGGCATGCTGTTTTTCCAATGGTACGGTCGCCCGATCGAGACCACCCTGGATATCCCGCAACTGCGGGAAAAACTGCCCTACGTGAAAACCATCGGCGTGTCGGTATTCAACGAAAACCGTTCCACCTCGTTTCACTTCGGCCCGCTGCGCATGATGTTCCGCGTGCTCTACAACATGGCACCGGCGCCCCATCACGACGGCGTGTACATCCAGGTCGGCAAGCACAAGCACTACTGGCACGATGACCCGCTGTTTATCTTCGATGACACGCTGATGCACGCCTCCTTCAACAAGAACGACGCCAAGCGCTACTGCCTGTTTATCGATATCGTGCGGCCAACCCTGGTGCCGTCCTTGCTTAACGGCCTGATCGCGGGCTTTGCCGGAGCGGTCTTTACCTTGCGGCGGTTTTTCTACAAAAACTGGAAGCTGATTCAGTAACTTCTGCGGCATGATGGTGCGCGACGGTGTTTGCGCTCGGCTCCAGTGCCGGGGAAAATGCCAGTCCAATGCGACCGAAAACGGCGCGCACTATCCTCAAGCCACGGGCCTTCCATGGTCCGGTGGCCGTGCTTTCAGGGAATCAGAATGCCCCAAAGACAAGTCATCAATGCCTCCGTAAGCCCTAAAGGCAGCCTCGAAACGCTGTCGCAACGTGAAGTCCAGCAACTGAGCGAAGCCGGTACCGGCAGCATCTACACCCTCTTCCGTCAATGCGCCCTGGCCATCCTCAACACCGGCGCGCACATCGACAACGCCAAGACCATCCTCGACGCCTATAAAGACTTCGAAGTCCGTATCCACCAGCAGGACCGTGGCGTGCGCCTGGAACTGTTGAACGCTCCGGCTGACGCTTTCGTCGATGGCGAAATGATTGCCAGCACCCGTGAGATGCTGTTCAGCGCCCTGCGCGACATCGTCTACACCGAAAACGAACTGGACAGCCAGCGCATCGACCTGAGCAGCTCCCAGGGCATCACTGACTACGTGTTCCACCTGCTGCGCAACGCCCGTACCCTGCGCCCGGGCGTCGAGCCGAAGATCGTGGTGTGCTGGGGCGGGCACTCCATCAATACCGAAGAATACAAATACACCAAGAAGGTCGGCCACGAACTCGGCCTGCGCAGCCTCGACGTGTGCACCGGCTGCGGCCCCGGCGTGATGAAAGGCCCGATGAAGGGCGCGACCATTTCCCACGCCAAGCAACGCATTACCGGCGGGCGCTACCTGGGCCTGACCGAGCCTGGGATCATCGCCGCCGAGGCGCCGAACCCGATCGTGAATGAACTGGTGATTTTGCCAGACATCGAAAAGCGCCTGGAAGCCTTCGTGCGCGTCGGCCACGGCATCATCATCTTCCCGGGCGGCGCCGGCACCGCCGAAGAGTTCCTGTACCTGCTGGGCATCCTGATGCACCCGGACAACCGCGACGTGCCGTTCCCGGTGATCCTCACCGGGCCGAAACACGCCGCGCCGTACCTGCAACAGTTGCACGCGTTCGTCGGCGCAACCTTGGGTGAAGCAGCGCAGGCCCACTACCAGATCATCATTGACGACCCGGCTGAAGTGGCACGGCAGATGACTGTCGGCTTGAAAGCGGTCAAACAGTTCCGCCGCGAGCGCAACGACGCGTTCCACTTCAACTGGCTGCTGAAGATCGACGAAGGCTTCCAGCGCCCGTTCGACCCGACCCACGCTAACATGGCCAGCCTGCAACTGAGCCACGCCCTGCCGCCGCACGAACTGGCGGCCAACCTGCGCCGGGCGTTCTCCGGGATCGTGGCGGGCAACGTCAAGGACAAGGGCATCCGCCTGATCGAGCAGAACGGGCCGTATGAGATTCATGGCGACCCGGCGATCATGAAGCCGCTGGACGAGTTGCTGAAGGCGTTTGTGGAGCAGCACCGGATGAAACTGCCGGGCGGCGCGGCGTATGTACCGTGCTACCGCGTGGTGCAGTGAGTCAGCGCTGAACCGCTACGCACTTGATCTCCAGCAGCAAGCCTGGATTGGCCAGTTCTGATACGCCAATGACCGTCCAGGCGCACAACCCTCGCGGGAACAGGCGGTTTTTCACTTCACGGAAAACCGCCATGTGTTCGCTCAGGTTCACGTGGTAGGTGGTCATGTCGACCACGTCTTCGAAGGTACACCCGCCCTCCTCCAATACCAGCCGCAGGCTCTCCCAGGCTGCGATGAACTGCGCCTCGGGGTCGGCGATGACTTCCAGGTTTTCCGTGCGGCCGACCTGGCCTGCGCAATACAAAGTCTTGCCGACTTTTACCGCAGGAACGTAGCCGGCGCGCTCGACGATGGGGTGCATGGAGGTGGGGATGATGAGGTGGCGGTCGGTCATATGTTGTATCTCTTTGAGCTGCAGTATTCGATGCTGGAAAGAAAGCGGTTGGGCTATCTTTTTACCGCCTGGCAATACTCAGCGCATCCAAAACTTTGCCCAAGGAACCTGATCAATGAACAGCAAACCTGCCCCTCAACCAAAAAACGTCAGTGTTCAAGCGCTGAAAGGTTTGATTCGCTGCCCCGATAAACCGATCAGCATCGATCAGATGACACAAGCCTGCGCCAAACAGGCGTCAAAATCCTCCTAGCTGGCTGGAACTCTCTTTCACGGTTCGCGTAACCTTCGGCCTATCCGCGTCATACACATGACGACTGACCCAAATCTGGAAGAACCAAAGTGCGCAAACTCACACTACTTTTCCTGACGCTGATCCCCACTCTCGCCCTCGCCGAAGCCATCACCTGGCCCGACCTGCCCGACACCTGCTTCGTCAGCGGTCGATCCGCTACCAGCCAGGATGTGGACACCGGTTGTGCGGCGTTTCTGATCAATGTGAAGGGCAAGCCGGCAGGCACGCCGATCAAGCTGGATATCCCGCAATACGCGATGCATGTTGACGAAGGCACAGGCAAGGAAACACCGGTGATCCTCATCCAGGCGGAAGAGAACGGTGATGTAAAAGCCGTGGGTTACAAGGAGCTCGGCACCGGCCAGTTGGGCGCGGCGCTGCTCAGGGAAGTTCGGCTTCTGGGTACTAAGAAGCCGATTTAAGCCAATGGAAAACGGTCAGCGAACCCAACCACCGCCTTGCCAGTGATAGCCATCATTGCGCTGTACCCAGTGCGGATGCACGTAGCGATAACCCGGTCGCTCCGGCTCCCAGTGACCATGCACCGCCACATACCGCCCGCCTTCCCAACGCCAGTAGCCACGCGACCACAGGTAACCTGGCCGCCCTTCCGGCTCGACCTCAATGACCTGCACCGGCGGCGGTTGCGGCGCGATGACTTCTACATATTCACGCTGCACCGGTCGTCGATCATGCACGACCCGCTCCTCTACACACCCGGAAGCCGCGACGACCAGAGCCGCCAATGCCGCATAACGTAACAACATACAGAATCCTCGGGCGTCACCGCCCAGCGTTTACACCAGTAAAAATGCCCCCTTGTTCCAGCCGCGCTCCTGCTTGGCTATAAGACTTTTTAACAGGTGCCAACTGTCAGATTGCTGAACCCACGGGCGGACGGCAGGTAAAGAAAAACTGACCCTGAATCAAGGCGGACCGAAACGCAGCAGCACCGCGTCGACGAATCGCCGCAGCTTGGCGGTGCGCTGACGGTTCGCGGTGTAGAGCAGATGCATTTGCCGGCTCGGCGCCTCAAAATCCGGCAGCAGGCGTACCAGTTCGCCGCTGTTCAAGGCCGAACGTAAAAAATCTTCAGGCCCGAGCACAATCCCAAAGCCATCCCGCGCGGCAGACATCAGGGCCCGGCTTTCATTCACGTGCAGGCGGCTGGCGACCTGCGCCTTGTGCAACACGGAGCCTTGATAGAACGACCATTCGCGATCAGCCGGGCGTGACCAGTAGGCGTATCCCAGGCATTCGTGGTGCTCAAGGTCTGCGGGCGTCAGCGGCGTACCCCGCTCGGCCAGGTATTTCGGCGCCGCGCAAACTACCAAGCGGTAAGGCTGCAGCGGCCTGGCGGTGAGGCTGCTGTTCGCCAGGGGGCCGATGCGAAACGCCACTTCGTAGCCCTCCTCCACCAGGTCGACAAACCGATCGGTCAGGTGCAGGTCAATTTCGACCTCGGGGTTGTCCCGTAAAAATTCGGTCACCAGTGGCATCAGGCTGTAAGAGCCAAAGGTCACGGGAGCGCTGACCTTGAGCTTGCCCCGTGGCGTGTCGTTCATGATCTGCGCGAGGGAGTCCGCCGCCTCTGCTTCCGTCAGGATATGTTTGCAACGCTCGTAGTACGCGCTTCCCAGCTCCGTCAGGCTTTGCCGGCGCGTGGTGCGGTTGAGCAAGCGTGCGCCCAGTCGCTGCTCCAGCGCCGCCACATGCTTGGCCACCATCTGTGCTGACATACCCAGGCGCTCGGCCGCGCGGGCGTAGGACCCCAACTCGGCAGCCATCACAAAGGCACTCATGCTTGATAGGCGGTCCATCATTCACCACTCTCAGTAACAACACCAAGGCCAGAACGGCCATTTATCCTCACCCAGTAGCCAATCATCATAACGACTCTCTCACCCAAGGAGCATCGACATGAAAATTGGCATCATCGGAGCAGGCTTTATCGGGCGCGCTGTTGCGCAATTGGCGTTGGCCGCCGGCCATGAAGTGATGTTGAGCAACTCCCGTGGCCCGCAGTCCATGAGCAGCGTGCTGAGTGGCATTCGTGGGGTTCAAGTGGGCACCGCGCAAGACGCGGCGCAATTTGGCGAATTAGTGTTGCTGGCCATTCCGTTCGAGCATTACCGCAGCGTGCCGGCGCAGTGGCTGGAAGGCAAAACCGTGATGGATGCCAACAACTACTACCCGAATCGCGACGGCCATATTCCCGTGCTCGACCGTTTCGAAACCACCACCAGCCGGTTGGTGGCCGAGCACCTGTCGCAGTCGAGTGTAGTGAAAGTGTTCAATGCCATCCTGGCGCCGGACCTGACCCAGGACGCCCGCACCCGCGGTGCGCCGGACCGGCGTGCGCTCCCGGTCGCAGCGGATGACCCGGCAGCCAAGGCGCAAGTCATCGCCCTGCTGGACGAGATCGGCTTCGACGCAGTGGATGCCGGCGGGCTGGATGAGAGCTGGCGGTTTGAACGCGCCAAGCCGGCGTACTGCATACCTCTGGATAAAGAGGGACTGAAGGCCGCGTTGGCGGCTGCAGACCGCCAGGTCGAGTTGCCCGCGCACTGGTAACACCTGCAAAAAACCCGCTGACCGTTGCCGGTTCAGCGGGCTTTTTTTACATCGGGTTGATCCTGAATCAGGACCTCGCCAACGTCTTACAGCGCGATGTCAGAAGCTGGCTTGCTCGGCTCAGCCGCAGGCTTGGCAGCCTCGGTGGCTTTTGGAGCAGTCAGTTGCGGAATCGCTGGCGGAGGCGTCAGTTGCAGAATGTTGGCGGTGTAGGCCCATTCTTTAGCCACAGCTTCCGGGCTGTCGTTCAGCTTGGTGCCGTAGCTAGGCACGATCTGGTGCAGCTTTTCCTGCCACGCCGGGGAAGCAACCTGTTCCTTGAACACTTTCTGCAGCACGGTCAGCATGATCGGAGCCGCGGTGGACGCGCCTGGCGATGCACCCAACAGGCCTGCAATGGTGTTGTCAGCCGAGCTGACCACTTCGGTACCGAGTTTCAGGACGCCGCCCTGCTCTTCGTCACGCTTGATGATCTGCACACGCTGACCGGCTTGCCACAGGCGCCAGTCTTCTTTCTTGGCGTTCGGGAAGTACTCTTGCAGCGCCTTAAAGCGGTCGTCATCCGACAGCATCAGTTGGCCGGCGAGGTACTCGACCAGTGGGTATTCGCGGATACCGACTTTGGTCATTGGCCAGATGTTGTGGGTGGTGGTGCTGGTCAGCAGGTCCAGGTACGAGCCTTCTTTCAGGAACTTGGTCGAGAAGGTGGCGAATGGGCCAAACAGAATCACGCGCTTGCCATCCAGCACGCGGGTGTCCAGGTGCGGAACCGACATCGGCGGTGCGCCAACGGAAGCTTTACCGTAGGCCTTGGCCAGGTGCTGCTCGGCAATCGTTGCGTTATCGGTCACCAGGAACGAACCGCCAACGGGGAAGCCCGCGTATTCCTTGGCTTCAGGAATGCCCGACTTCTGCAGCAGGTGCAGTGCACCGCCGCCCGCGCCGATGAACACGAACTTGGCGTCGGTTTCAGTCTTGGTGCCGTCTTTCAGGTTTTTGTAGCTGACACGCCAGGTGCCATCGGCGTTCTTGGTGATGTCCTGCACTTCGCTCGACAGTTTCAGGTCGAACTTCGGCGTGGTTTGCAGGTGAGCGACGAACTGGCGGGTGATCTCGCCGAAGTTCACGTCCGTGCCGATCGGGGTCCAGGTGGCCGCGATTTTCTGGTTCGGGTCACGCCCTTCCATCATCAGCGGGACCCACTTCTTGATCTGAACCGGGTCTTCGGAGTACTGCATGCCGGCGAACAGCGGGCTCGCTTGCAGCGCTTCGTAACGCTTCTTCAGGAACTTGATGTTGTCATCGCCCCACACGAAGCTCATGTGCGGAGTGGAGTTGATGAACGAACGCGGGTTCTTCAGGACGCCCTGCTGAACCTGCCAGGACCAGAACTGACGGGAGATCTGGAACGCTTCGTTGATCTCGACCGCTTTCGGGATTTCAACGTTGCCGTTCTTGTCTTCCGGGGTGTAGTTCAGCTCAGCCAAAGCCGAGTGACCGGTACCGGCGTTGTTCCAGCCGTTGGAGCTTTCTTCGGCCACGCCATCAAGGCGCTCGACCATCTCCATCGACCAATCCGGTTGCAGCTCATTGAGCCACACACCCAGGGTCGCACTCATGATGCCGCCGCCGATCAGCAGCACATCGACTTTCTTTGCCTCTTCCGCGTGAACGGAGGTGATCCCCATCGACAAAGCCAGCCCCAGCAGGGCAGTGTTTACTTTTTTAAACATCAGTAGCACCTATGATAAAACGCCATCCGCCCCACCGCCCCTGATCATGGGCAACCCTCAATCACGCTGCGCCAGGCAACGCACCGCGGGGTTTGCACATTCATTCGGGGACCGCAGGGTGGGCACACAAGGCCGACGTATCGACCTCACTTTTATGTCCCTTCTGCGCTGACTTCTTATCATTATTGGCTTCAGCTACCTGGGCGACAGCCAACCGCCGGGACGTATACGGATGTACGTACCCGATAGAGACTAGACCAAGATGGCGCGCAGAATATCACGCTCGGCGCCTTATATGGACTCACCGGTCGGGCGGCCATCAGTTCGCCAGTTTTTAAGATCCGTCTCATGTGCCTCTAAATCACAGCATGGCACTATGGATTGGCTTACCTGACGGGTAGGCAGACAACCTTCCTTCTCTTAAAAGAGGCACTGCAATGCTGAACAAACTGAGCCAACTCACCCTCGCCTGCGGCGCTTGCTGGTTGCTGGCCGGCACCGCACAGGCGGCGGACGGGCAGATCGAATTCACCGGTTCCGTCACCGATAACGCCTGCACCATCACCACCGGCGACGTGAACAAGTCGGTGACTCTGGACCCGGTGCGCATCGCTGACTTCGCGCCCACCGTGGGTTCGGTGCTCACCGATAAAGCCAAGCCGTTTTCCATCAGCCTGGACAACTGCAGCACCGCGACCCGTAAAAACGTCGCGATCACTTTCAGCGGCCAGCAAGACGCCAGCGACCCGACATTGCTGGGCCTGACCGGTGAAAACCAGGTGCGCGGTATCGCGATCCAGATCACCGACTCCCGTAACGGCACCAAGCTGCCACTGAACACGCCGACCGCCGATTACGACCTGCGTGCACAGTCCAACACCTTTGACTTCACCGCTGCCTACGTGCGCACCGTCGCCGACACCACCACCGGTGAAGGCGACGACGCGGTGACCACCTCCGGCATCAGCACCGGTCAGGTGCACGCGCTGGCCAGCTTCGACGTTACCTACAAGTAATTGCTCGTCAACACCGTGGGCCTGGCGTTTGCGCGCCGGCCCGCGGGCTTTCGGAGGTCCCCTGTCATGCGTTTGAAAGTCTATCTTCTGCTCGCCCTGCTGCCGCTCTGGCACAGCGCTGCCAACGCCGCGGTCACCGTCGGCGCCACTCGGCTGATCTACGACGGCGCTTCCAACGAAGCCAACCTGACCGTCAGCAACCGCGACGACACCTCGCCTTACCTCGTGCAGTCCTGGGTCAGCCACTTCGGCAGTGGCAACGAGGAAAGCGTCGATAATTTTATCGTCACGCCGCCGCTGTTCCGCCTGGATGCCGACAAGGAAAACATCCTGCGCATCATTTTTACCGGTGGCCCCGAGGTGCCCCAGGACCGCGAAAGCCTGTTCCTGATGAACGTCAAGGCAATCCCGGCCATGAGCGACGATCAAAAAGGCAAGAACGTGCTGCAGATCGCGCTCAAGACCACGATCAAGCTGTTCTACCGCCCGGCCGGCCTCAAAGGTTCGCTCAAGGACGCGGTGGCGCAAGTGAACTGGAAGGCCCAAGCGGGTGCATTGGCCTTCAATAACGCCTCCAAGCTGCACGTCGTGGTCAGCGAACTGAAGCTCAACGGCCTGCCGATCACCCAGGCGCCGGATGTGCTGCGCCCAGGCGAAGCGCGTGAGCTGCCGATCCAGGCAAAGGCCGGCGATGAAGTGCAACTGAGCTACATCGATGACTACGGCAGCATCGTGACCGCCCCCGTCATCCGCATTCACTGATACCCACGCGACAACCCCGGAACGCCTTTTCAGGAACGACCATGCTCCGTTCATTCCCATTCATGCGCCGTTGCGCCGTGAAGGCTTTCGGCTGCCCGCTCGTGGCCGCCGCCGCCTTGCACTTGGCCCCCGCACACGCCGGCTACGAGTTCGATGCGTCGTTTCTCGAAATCGGCGGCGGGCAGAGTTCGGCCGCTGTGAAACAACAGGTCAGCGCCATGAGCGACGGCCAGTTGCCGGGGATTTACCGGGTGGATATCCAGCTCAACCAGCGCTCGATCGAACAGCGTGATGTGCGCTTCATTCGCGCCACCGGCACCCAGGAACGCTCGAGCACCGGCCTGTTCCCGTGCCTGGATGTCGAGTTCTTCCGCGCCCAGGGCGTGGCCGACACGGCCCTGCAAAACCGCACCGACGCCGACCCTACCTGCATTGCGTTCGATCAGGGCCTGGCCGGCGTGAGCTACGACTACGACTTCAACCGCCAGATCCTGTCGATTGAAATCCCCCAGGCCTACCTGGGCAGCATTCCTTTTGAAGTGCGCCGTCGGCAGTGGAGCAACGGCGAGCAAGTGGCGTTCACCAATTACAGCTTTACCGGCAGCACCGTGGAGTCCGACAGCGGCCGCCGCCAGGACCAGTTCGGCAGCCTGCGCAGCGGCGTGAATGCCGGGGCCTGGCGCCTGCGCAATTTTTCGACCTGGCAAAAAGGTAGCACCACGCCCGGGCGCTGGGAGTCACTGGAAACCTACGCCCAGCGCGACATGGGCAACATGATGGCGATCGCCACCCTGGGCGATTCCACCACCGAAGGCGACCTGTTTGACGCCATCCCCTATCGCGGGCTGGGCATCGCCTCGGACCTGGACATGCTGCCCGACCAGGCCCGCGAATTCGCCCCGGTGATTCGCGGCATTGCCAATGGCCGCTCGCGGGTGATCATCCGCCAGCGCGGCTATGTGATCCATGAGCAATGGGTGCCGTCGGGGCCGTTCGCCTTGACCGACCTGTACCCCACCGCCAGCAATGGCGACATCGAAGTCACCGTGGAGGGCCCGGACGGCCGGCGCCAGGTCTACACCCAGTCGTTCTCGTCGGTGCCCTACATGCTGCGTGAAGGCCAGCAAAGCTATTCGGTATTCGCCGGCCAATACCGCCCGGCGCAATCGTCCTTTGTGCAGCAAACCCCAACATTTATCCAGGCCTCCCTGCGACGAGGTTTGAGCGGCAGCACCACGCTGTTTGGCGGCAGCCTGCTGAGTGATCAATACAACGCCGGCCTGCTGGGTTTTGCCCACGACTTTGCCGGCTTCGGCGCGATCTCGGTGGACGTGACCCACGCCCGCAGCGACGCCATGGGCCGGGAGAAAACCACCTCCAGCGGCCAGTCGTTTCGCTTTCGCTATTCCAAGTCCCTGGCGGCCACCGACACCAACTTCAGCCTGATCGGCTACCGCTACTCCACCGGCGGCTACTACTCGTTCAACGAAGCGCTGAACAGCCGCAGCACCGAGCAAACCCTGGACACGTACCGCAGCGGCCACATGAAAAGCAACTTCACCGCCAACGTGTCGCAGCAATTGGGCGGCTACGGCGGGGTGTACGCCAACGTGTCGAAAACCGCCTACTGGGACAAGAGCAAGGCCGACACCTCGATCCAACTGGGATACAGCGCGAGCGTCGGGGACATTTCCTACTCCCTTGGGCTGGGCCTGAACAAAGGCGCCAACAGCGACGATCGCAGCCTGTCCCTGAGCATCAGCATGCCCCTGGGCGGCACGCGCAGCCAGCGCGTTACGGCCAACATGAACCAGAGCGCGCGTGGCTCGGCATCACGCACCGCGACCCTGAGCGGCAACGCGTTCGAGGACGATACGCTGGCCTACAGCGCGGGTGTGTCGCAGCAAGTCAGCGGCGCGCAACGCCAGACCGGCGGCACCTTCGCCGCGCAATACGACGCGCCCAACGCGATTGTGCGCGGCGCCTATAACGAGACCACCGGCAGCCGCCAACTGGACATGGGCGTCGAAGGTTCGGTGGTGGCGTATGGCAACAACCTGATGTTCAGCCAGCCACTGGGCGAAACCAACGTGATCGTCGCAACACCGGGCGCCGCCGACGTGGGCATCAGCAACAAGCGTGGTGTGCGCACTAACCGCAATGGCTACACCGTGGTGCCGCAGGCCCTGCCCTATCGCAAAAACCGCGTGTCGCTGGACACCCAGTCGATGCCGTCTGACGTCGACATCGCCGAGCCGGTGCAGGAAGTCACGCCGAACCGTGGCGCCTTTGTGCTGGCGGACTTCGACACCCGGCGCGGCCAACGCATCCTGTTTCGCATCAGCGACAACCTTGGCGAAGCAGCGCCGTTTGCCGCCCGCGCCGAATTGTTCGCCCCGGACGGCCGCGCCCTCGGCAACACCCTGGTGGCCGACAAAGGCCGCGCGTTCCTGACCGGCGTGCCGCCCGAGGCGCGGTTGCTGGTCAGCGTCGACGGCCAGCAGTGGTGCAGCCGCGAATTGAAGCTGGACGACACAAAGCCTGCCGAGGGCGGGATTACCCAACTGAATATTCAATGTGAGCGCGCGGCCGGTGGGTCGGGTGCCAAGGATTCCTGACATGATCGTTAAAGCAACACATAAGGTACGTGGACGGCTGATGCTTGCGCTGTTGTGCGCAGTATTGAGCTGCCTGTCACAACAGGCGCACGCGTTGGTCGAGGGAAACCTCAACTGCACAGTGCCGGGTTTTCCGAGCGGCGGTTACACTTTTACGCCCGGTCAGGCGATCAGAATCGTCTACGAGGGTACGTGCACCGTTCGCCGTGCATTCCCCTATTCCGCCGGCTTAAATTCGCAAGTCAATTACCTGAGCGGCCCGGATCAAGCCCCGTTGAGATTGACCGACCCGTATCACAACATCTACTTATCCAATCTGCCCATCGGCCAATACAGTAACAATTGCCTGGGCGGCTATTGCCGGCCTCTGCCCCTGAATACCGTGGTGCCTTACCGCTACATTCTGGTGGGCACTGCGCCCCGAACAGCAGGCACACGATTTGTAGCTGTAGCGCTGGGCGTGACCTCGCAAAACTGGCTGGGTTATGGCGAGTGGTTCATGCAAACACTATTTCAATACACCGTCGTTCCACCGGCGTGCAGCCTGAGTTCACCCGGCAGCGTCGACCTGCGCTTTGGCTCCATCAGTAACGCCGACCTCAGCAACCAGATGCAATCGACCACTGTGTCGATCAACTGCAAGTCCGCGATGCGCGCCAACGTCTACCTGCTGCCCAACCAGACGGTAGTCAACGCCACCACCGGCGTGACGCGTACCTCACTGGCAGGTTTGAACATGCAGGCGCTGTGGACCGACACCCTGAACCCGGTGAACTTCACTACCCCGCGCTTTATGCAGTTACGCGTGGGCAGCAATGACGTAAACCTGAGCTTCAAGCCACAACTGGCGGCCGGGCAATCACCGACGGGTGCGTTTCAGACCCAATACACGCTGAACATCGACTATCAATGAGGGCCTTGCCATGAAAATTCCGCTGCTCGCCCTGGTGCTGCTCAGCACCACCGCTCACGCTACCGACGTGGTGAACATCACCGTCAGCGGCACCCTCACCCGCCCACCGTGCGTCTTGAGTACCGGCACCACCCTCACCGCCGCATTTGGCGATGTACGTACCGACCAAGTGGCGACCACCGGCGCTGTGGAAGTGCCGGTGCGCTTGAAGTGCTCGTCGGGTTCTTCGCTCAACGTCAGCTTCACGTCCAATAACGGCACCTACACCTCCACCGTGGCCAAGACCACGGCGGATAACCTCGGTGTGTCGTTGCTGTGGGCGGACAACACGGCGGCAGACCTCAATGGCACCGTCAAGAAATACACCAACCTTAGCGGCGACGTGGATATCAGCCTCAAGGCGCAACTGGTCGAACGCGGCACGCTGGCGCCGGGCGCGTTCACCTCGTCCATGGTCATGACGATCAATTACCTATGAAAGCGCTCGCCTGGATGCTGCTGGCCGTGGCCGGCACCGCCCTTGCGCAACCGGCGGATGAAGCGCAGATCGACGTCAGCGGCAAGCTGACCGCGCCGCCGTGCACCGCGAGGTTTCCGAGTACGCAACAGGTGGACCTGGGCAAGGTCAACCTCAACCAGTTGGCCGACGACAGCACCGTCGTCACCGATGTGCCGCTGGTCTTCGACTGTCAGGCGGGCGCTCACGTCGAGCTGAGTTTGTCGGCGAAAATGGGCCGGGCTATCAGCGTCAACCCGGTGTTGCTCACCACTCTCCCATCCCTGGGGTTGCAGGTGCAATTGCGTGACAAGACCGACAAGCCGGGGATCGGCCTGGGCCAAACCGGCACCTGGCCGGTAGAAGGCGAACCGTTGGCGCTGACCCTGCGCGTCAAGCCCGTGTCCCTGGGCGAGCTGCCCGAAGCGGGTAGCTACAAAGCCACCCTGTTGATGCAGATGACGTACCGCTGATTACTGAAACTGCCGGGCTTCGATGCAATAGGTCAGCAGCGCCTGGTCACTGTCCACGTCCAGCTTGCGCATGGCCGAAATCTTCTGCGCGCTGACGGTCTTGTTGCTGCGGCTCAACTGCCGCGCGATATCGCTCACGCTCATGCCCGTCACGAATAAACGCAGCACTTCCATCTCCCGTGGCGACAGGCTCTGGAAGCGCGCCTGCACCTGGGTCACATTGGCCAAGACCGAAGTCGCGGCGGGCTCCGGTGCGCGGTAACTGCGCTGGGCACTGATCGCGCCGAGGGCTTTTTCGATCTCGCCGTGCAGGTGGTTTTTCTGGATCACCCCGGCCACGCCCAGCTCCTGCAAACGCGTGAGAATCAGGCTGTTGGAAATCATGGTCAGCACCAGCACCTGGGTCGCGGGAAAGTGACGCAGGATGTACTCGATCAGCTTTAACCCATCGCCATAGGTGTCGTCACCCGGCATGTTGAAATCGGTGATCAGGACTTGCGGCCGGTGCTTGCGCAACTGCTCGATCAGTTGACTGGAACTGACCGCCTCGCCCACCAGGCTGTAGCGCGAATCACGCTGTACGATTTCGCGTACGCCCACCAGCACGATCGGGTGGTCATCGGCGATCACAACGTTCATTTCTCGCATTTTTTATCTTCCTTGTAGTGGGCATTCATCAGGTTTGCGACTCTGCGAGCAAGCACTGCGCCACCGCCGTCAACCGTGCGCACAAGCCCCGGATCCGAGTGGTGGCGTGGGTATCCAGCGGCGCGTCGTACAGCGCGTTCTCCCATTCCTGGCAGGCGCTGGACAGTTCTCCGGCACGCACGCTGGCCAGCGCGCCGTTAAGGCTGTGCAGGCGCTCACGCACGAGGGTGGCATCACCGGCAGACAGGCCTCGTTCGATCTGCTGCACATCGACCAGCAACGTATCGGCCATCAATTGGCGCATCGCCGCGGACAGCTCGATCCAGCCTTCGCGATCCCGGTCCGCCTGCGCCACCGGCAAGGCCGTGGCCCGTCGACAATGCGCCATCAATGCCTGGCGCAGCATGCTCAAGCTCAGCGGCTTGACCACCCACGCGTTCATGCCCACCGCCAGGCAGCGCTCGCCCTCCTCGCGCAGGGCATTGGCGGTGACGCCGATAATCGGCACCTGCACACCTTGTTCACGCAGCGCGCGGGCCAGGTCGTAGCCGTTGAGGCGCGGCATGTTGATGTCGGTGATCACCAAATCGAATGGCTGCGAGCCCCAGATTTGCAGGGCGTGCTCACCGTCACGCGCTACGGTGGGATGGGCACCGAGGGCTTCGAGCTGCTCTTGCAGCACGGCCTGGCTGACCGGGTTGTCTTCGGCTACCAGTACGCGCACGTTCAAACACGGGGCGTCCAGGCACAGGGGCATTGACGGTTGCACCGCGTAGGGCAAGGTTTCCTCGAGTATCGGCAAGGTGATGAACAACGAAAAACTGCTGCCCAACCCCGGTTCGCTGACCACGCGCATGCTGCCGCCCATCAACTCACTCAAGCGCGAGCAGATCGACAGGCCAAGGCCGGCGCCATTACCATCCTGCCCACCCGCCACCTGATAAAACGGCTTGAACAACTGGTCCAGCGCTTTTTCCGGAATGCCCACGCCGGTATCGGTGACCTGCCATTGCAGGGTCACCTCATCCTCAAGCAGTTGCTGCACCGTCAGGCGCAAACGCACGCGCCCCGAATCGGTGAACTTGATCGCATTCCCCAGCAGGTTATGCAGGATCTGCCGGATGCGGCCAGCGTCGCCGAGCAGTTGCGGCGGCAACTGCGAGTCGATTTCGGCATCAATCTGCAAGCCTTTGTTGCGCGCGGTCGCGCTGAATGCCAACACCGACTCTTCCACCAACTGGCTAGGGCCGAACGGCGCCGCTTCCACGGCCATTTGCCCGGATTCGATTTTCGATACATCCAGTACGTTGCTGATCAACTGGAACAGCACGGTAGACGAGCCCTGGATAATCTCCAGGTAGTGGCGCTGACGCTCACTCATGTCGGTCAGGGCCATCAGTTCCAGGTTGCCGAGCACGCCGTACAACGGGGTGCGTATTTCATGGCTCATGGTTGCCAGGAACACAGTCTTGGCCTCATTCGCTTCGGTCGCTTCCTGGCGCGCCTGGGTCAGCAACTGGGCTTCGTCCACGTGCCGGGTGATGTCGTTGCAGCCGCAGAGGAACACGTCCTCGCCCTCGTAACGTGCCGCCACCACCACGACTTGCAAATAACGCCCTTCGACCGCCAGGCACATCTCGCCGGGCGTCTGCGGGCCATCGTTGGTCTTGAGCACGGCGAGCAAGGGTGCGGTGCCGCGCAGTTGCAAGGCACGCTGGTTTTCGAGGAGCAACTGGTGATCGCTGCGGCGCACCACGCACAAGCCCACCGGGGCGTTGTGCAGCATGATGCGGTTGAACGCCTCGCTCTCGAACAAGCGTTCCTGGGCGCGCTGCGCGGGGCTGACGATGCGGGTCTTGTACCAATGGTTGATCCACCAGCCCAGCAGCACGGCCGCCAAAAACGTCAGGCCGAGGCCCAGCAGCGGCCATTTGGCATAGCGCAGAAAGTCCTGATAGCTGATGGCGTACAGGCCGGTCCAGTGCTCGCCGCCCTCGCTGAGCATCTTGAAACGCAAGCCCTGGCTGTTGAAGCTCAGGCCCAGCGGCGCCATCTGTTCATCGCCGAGGCTGCCGAGCAACACATCGCCCTGGGGCGAGATCAGGGTGAACTGGTTGTAGACCGAGAGCCTGAGCACCCGCTCGAATTCATCGACCTGCGAGGTGTCCACCACCACCGCCAGGGTCAGCAGGCCCTGGGGCTGATTGGCCGGTAACACGGCCGCGGGCGCGTCGAGGCCGATCATCGCGACCACGCTGCGACTGTTCTGATACAGCTTTGGTGGCGCACGCATCCAGCGCACGCGACTGTCGTTCAGCAACGGGCGTTGACTCTGTTGCAGTTGGTGCAAGCGGCTCACCACGTCGCGGTACTGTTCGCGCAGCAACGGTTGATGCTGGCGCAGACCGCCCACACCGGGCACGGCCAGGCTAGCGACATCATTGGGGGTGAACACGAACATTTGCGGCGAGGCGTAAAACGAGCTCGCCCAATAGCCGCCATAGTAGTCGGTCAGTTGCACGCCAAATGCCAGCGCCCGGCGCGTGTCATCCGCAGAGAACGTCTCGGCGTGGGACAAGGTAAACGGCAGCGACAAGGCAAACCCTTTGGCCTGCACTACCACTTGCCCGGCATCGTGCTGCAACTCCATCACCGAGGTCGACAGCACCGACGGCAGCGGCGGTGCGTTGCTGCGGTTGTAGCCGCTGGCCACGTTGCGCAGGAACGCCTCGTGCTCATGGATAATCTCCACCACGCGGGCGAAGTGGAACTCGACCTTTTCCTGCTCGGCGTCGAGCAACCGCGATACCGCCCAATAGCAACTGCTGGACAGCAACAAAGCGAGCCCCGTGAGCAATAACAGGGCTTTGTTCAGGCGTTGAGAGCTTTGCGCCAGCTTGTCCAGGCGCAGACTTGCATGTTTCATCGTCAGTACCGCAGAAGCCTGAATCAGGACGTTGGGCCTATGCTTGATCCCGGCATTGGCCAATAACGCCCGGCTGACCGGGCGACCCTTCCTTCGGGCTTCTTGACTGTGTGACCCTGGCCACTCACATAAGTGCTGGCGCAGGGCCATCCTCGATTAACAGGGCGCTGAATTTTTCCGCCGCCACGGCGTGGGAGATCAAGAAACCCTGCACCTGATCGCAGCGGATACGCCGCAACACCGCCAGCTCCGCCTGGGTCTCGGCGCCCTCGGCGATGGTGGTCAGCCCGAGTTTGCGGCCCAGCTCGACAATGCTTTGCAAGGCCGACGCCAGGCTTTCGTTCTCGGCACAGCCATGCACCAGTGACCGGTCGATCTTGACCTCGTTAAACGGCGTCGACACCAGGTTGAAGTAGGAACTGAACCCCTTGCCGAAGTCATCCTGCGCCAACCCAAAGCCCATCATGCGCAAGCGACATGCTCCAGCGTAGTAGTTACTGGGCAACTGTGTGGTGGAGCTTTCCATCAATTCGAAGGTGATTTGCCGGGGTTCGGCGTCGCGACTTTGCACTTGGGCGAGCAGGCGGTCGACCAGGTCGCTCTGGTCGAGCAAATGCGTGGGCAGGTTGATCGACACCGGCAGCCGGTAACCCAGTTGCGCCCACTGCGCCTGGGCGCTGAGAGCCTGGCCCAGGATGCAGGTGAGCAGCCGGGTTTCCAGGCCAAGGCGCTCGATTTCGTCGAGAAACACGCCGGGCATCAATAATCCTTCCTCCGGGTGTACCCAGCGCGCCAGGGCTTCGGCGCCGACGATCCGCCCGTCATGCAGGGATTTTTTCGGCTGGAACCAGGCCTGGATCTCACCGTTGGCCAAGGCGCGCACCAGGTTCTCGCGAGCGTGACTGACGCCCCGGTGGCAACACGGCGTACGCGCCCGCTCGGCGAGTTTGTCGAGGCAATCGCGCAGGGTGCGCACCTCGCGTTCGCGCACCGGCTTGGAGATCAGCCCGGCGACGGTCAAGCCAAGGTTCCCGGCCACCTGCCCGGCGCCCACCAGCATGCGCCGCGAGGCCACGCTCATCAGCGCCAACGCGGGCGGCGCGTGCATCCGCGCCAGTTGCTGGATGAGTTGCACGCCGTCCATTCCCGGCATCATCAAGTCGCTGAGCAGCAGATCGTAGCGCTGGCGGGCCAGGCGTTGCAGCGCGGCGGCGCCATCCCAGACCACATCGACGTCAAACCCGCCGATGGCCTGGAAGACGTTGATCAAGTACTCATGCTGGAAAGGATGGTCTTCCACGATGAGTACGCGATAGGCGCTCAAAGCACCCTCCTCTGATAGCGATGCAGGCACTGGTAGAGGGCGCGCAGGGTGAACGGCTTGACCAGGCAATGATCCATGCCAGCGTTCAGGCAGCGCTCGGCTTCGTCGAGCATCGCGTTGGCGGTGGCCCCGATGATCGGCAGTGAGCAACCCAGGCGACGCAGTTGTTCGGTGAGTTCATAGCCGTTCATGCGCGGCATGTTGACGTCGGTGAGAATCATGTCGAACGCGGTATCGCCCCACAGTGACAGCGCTTCAATGCCGTCGCCGGCCAGCACCACGCTGCAGCCGAGCTCTTCCAACTGGTCGCGCAGGATCAACTGGTTGATCAGGTTGTCTTCGGCCACCAGCAGGCGCAGGTTGAGGCTGAACTCAGTGGGCTTCTCGCAGATCCTCGGCGACAACAACTCTTCGCTGCCCTGGGCGCGGCTGACCGCACGGTTGAGCGCCTGCAGGTTGTTCAGGCCGATCTGCCAGGGATAAGCGCCATGCTCGTCGACCGCGGCCATCACCCGCGGCCCGGACCAATGCAGCAACTGGTCGGGCTCGGTCGGGCCCGGATACAGCTCGACCAGCACCGCGCCGGGATCGGCCTCGGCAGACTCCGGCGCACCGAGCTGCGCCCGCGCGCCCCAGCGGCGCAACCAGCCGCCGACACTTTCTGCCAGCTCACGCACCGGCGACACCACATACACCCGCTCGCCGAGCAGCGGTTGCGCCCAAGGAGCCCGGTCGTCGTCGTTGACTTGCTCCAGCGGCAAGGTGAAGGAAAAGCTGCTGCCCAGGCCTGGCTCGCTGACCACCCGCAAGGTGCCGTTCATCAAGTGCATCAGGCGCTTGCAGATCGACAGGCCAAGGCCACTGCCGGCGACCACATTCGCATTGCCGCTGGCCTGGAAGAACGGCTCGAACAGGTACCGCTGGTCTTCCTCGGCGATGCCCTTGCCGGTGTCGACTACCTGCCACTGCAACATCGTGCGCTCGCCTTCACGGCTTTCCAGGCGCAGACGCAAGACAATCCGGCCGCTTTCGGTGAATTTCAGCGCGTTGTTCAGCAGGTTATTCAGGATCTGGCGGATGCGTGTGACATCCCCGCGCACGCGGTCGGGCAACTGCGGGTCGAGGCAGGCGAACAACTGCAGGCCCTTGCTTTGGGCGGCGCCTGCGTAGCCCTGGATCACTTCCTGCACCAACTCGATCGGTGAGAACGTGCTGAACTCTAGGGACAGTTGCCCCGCTTCGATTTTCGACACGTCCAGCACATCGCAGATCATTTGCAGCAAGTTCGCCGACGAGCCTTCGATGGCATTCAGGTAGCCGCGCTGCTGGCTGTTAAGGTCGGTGCGCGCAAGCAATTCCAGGGTGCCCAGCACGCCATACAACGGCGTGCGGATCTCATGGCTCATGGTTGCCAGGAACAGGGTCTTGGCCTCATTCGCCGCGTCCGCCAGCGTGCGCGCCTGCTGCAAGGCCAACTCCACCTGCTTGCGTTCGGTGATGTCGCTGAAGGCGCAGATCAGCACCTCCTCACGCTGGTAACGGGTTGGCGCGAAACTCAGATACAGGTGACGACCGTCGGCCATTTGCAGTTCGTCGGTGCTGCTTTGTTCCGACTCATCGAACGCGCGGCGAATCCAGCCGTGACACAGTTGCTGGCGCTCGTGGCCGTTGCCCAGCCATTGTCGGGACAGGGGGTTTTCCAGCACCACCTCGCCGTCGCTGCGGCGCAGCACGCACAAGGCCACTGGCGCGATGCGAATCACCGCGCTGCTGAATGCCTCACTCTCCACCAGCGCTTCGATGCGATTGGCTGCCGGGATAATCAAGCGCTGATCGATGCGCCGCACCAACCGCACCATCAACAAGCTGGCCACTGCGCACAACAGCAGGCACAGCAGCAACGGCATGGCCAGGCTGGGCAACAGTGAACTCATCTCCAGGCTGTAGACGATCTGCCACTGGGAGTAACCCAGGTGCTTGCGAATGGCCAAGCGATCCGGCAGCCAGCGGCTGCC
Source organism: Pseudomonas sp. LBUM1641 (assembly GCF_059716235.1). Classification (NCBI taxonomy): domain Bacteria; kingdom Pseudomonadati; phylum Pseudomonadota; class Gammaproteobacteria; order Pseudomonadales; family Pseudomonadaceae; genus Pseudomonas; species Pseudomonas sp. LBUM1641. Next base: position 1,939,512 of record NZ_CP166815.1, on the reverse strand, counting down.
TTCCCAACCAAAGCTGGCCGTGGCGTGATACTGGCGCAGCACCTGCGCAGCCGACGGTTGATGCGGCGTGCTGCTGAAAATCAGCTGCCCGGCGCCGTCAAGCAACATGAAGTCCCCGGCTTTTTCATGCTGCAGGGCGTTGATCAGGTCCGGGCCGTCCACCTCCAACCCGAGCCAACCCGACGTGGGGCTACGGTCGTCGAGGCGGGTGAAGATGTATAGCGGTGAATCCAGGCGGCTCTGCTCAGTCAGCCACAACTCATCGCTGACCGAGACCTTGCCGGTGTCCACCGCCATCAACCGCTGCAATACCGGCTGGGGCACATTCTCCGGGGCCGCCCCAACGGTAAACAGGCGCTCCACCACCGGCTCGGCACGCTGGGCGACGTAGATCAGGTTGACCTGGTTGACCTGCAGGTAATCAAGCAGGCGCCTAGTCAGCCAAAGGCTCCACATATTGCCCGCCTCGCCCAAGGTGATGTGCACCTCTTCGGCCGGCACATTATTGAGGTTGCCGACGGGTGGCGTGACATGGCGAACCGTCGACAGGCCGAGGCTTTTGAGCAGCGTCTGGCGGCTGACAAAAAAACTCTGCGCATCGGAAATCGCCTCATTCATATAACTGCGCCGTAGCGAAATTTCCTCATTCAACGCCGCACGCAAGTAGCTATAGGCACCCACATACACGCCGAGCACCAATGCCAGGGCGAACAGCCGCAACAACTTGCGCGCGGCCTTGGGCGTCGAAAAAGAAGAGTCGAGTGGTTGCAGGAAATGTTTGAGCTTCATCACCAAAAGAGTAAGCGGGGCGAGAGGGTAGTTGAATAAGACGGATCTCAAAGCCCCGCACTGCTTACGCCGATGGAACTCTCGCGCAACACGCTGTTCTAGACACCTTCGCCGCTGCTTGCGTAGCATCGGCGGCTGTCCTTCGTGCACTTCATCAAACAGAGTTACCCATGACTATCCAGCAAACCCCCGGGCACCTGCTGCCCGCGCGCAGCGCCGCCAAAATGGAAGCGGCCATGGCCGTGGGCGCCTTTGCGATCGGCACCGGCGAATTCGCCATCATGGGCTTGATGCCCGACATCGCCCACAACCTCAACCTCAGCGAACCGCAAGTCGGCCATGCCATCAGCGCCTATGCGTTGGGCGTGATGGTTGGCGCGCCGCTGCTGGCCATCCTCGGCGCCAAGTTGCTGCGCAAACACATGCTCCTGCTGCTGATGGGGCTGTATGCCCTGGGCAACCTCGCCACGGCGTTTACCCCGACCTTCGGCTCGCTGGTAGCCTTCCGCTTTATCAGCGGCCTGCCCCACGGTGCCTACTTCGGCATCGCCGCCGTGGTCGCCTCCAGCATGGTGCCCAACGACAAACGTGCCGGCGCGGTCGCGCGGGTGATGATGGGCCTGACCCTGGCCATGCTGCTCGGCAACCCCATCGCCACCTTCCTCGGTCAACATTTTGGCTGGCGCTCGGCGTTTGCACTGGTCAGCGCCATCGCCCTGTGCACCATCGCGCTGGTCTGGCAATTCGTACCGGATCGCCACGACGAACCCCGCAGCGATCCACGCAAAGAACTGCGCGCCTTCACCAAACCGCAGGTGTGGATGGCGCTATCGATTGGCGCTATTGGGTTTGCCGGGATGTTCTGCGTGTTCAGCTACCTGGCGCCGACCATGCTCGAAGTGACCAAAGTCTCGCCGCAGTGGATTCCATTCGGTCTGGCCGCGTTTGGCGTAGGCGGCATCATCGGCAACATCGCCGGCGGCAAGCTGTTTGATCGCCTGCAATTTCGCGCAGTGGGCTGGATTATGGTGTGGTCGATGGCCGTGCTGATCTTCTTCACCTTCGCCGCGAGTTCGCTGTGGAGCGTACTGCTGGGCATCGGCCTGGTCGGCACCATGATCGCCATGGCCGCGCCGCTGCAAATCCGCTTGATGGACATTGCGCATGAGGCACCGAGCCTGGCGGCGGCGTCCAACCACGCGGCATTCAACCTGGCGAATGCGCTGGGGCCGTGGCTGGGTGGGATGGCGATTACGGCGGGGTATGGGTGGACCAGCACGGGGTACATTGGCGCTGCCACGGCGCTGGTTGGCTTGGGCATCTACCTGATCGCCCGACGTATGAAAGGCGGTCACTGACGCCACACCTCCAACGCCCGCCCTCAATCCAATGTGGGAGCGGGCTTGCTCGCGAAAGCGGTGGGTCAGTCACTGAGTAAATGACTGCCCCACCCGCTCAGTCAGTCATCATGCAACAACCCCGAACCGTACTCCCCATAACTACTCCCAAGCGCACTGCCTCCAAAATTCATCTTGGCGGCTTTGCTGGGGCTGTGGTCGCCAAAGGCCTGGCATCCTCCTGAAAAACAAGGGTCGCTACTCACGTCCGACGACCCCGTCGAACAAGCGGCTAACAGCAAAGTGCCAGCGACCATCACGACCTTGAAGAGATTGGAGATCATTTTTTCAGTTCCCTTTGGGCTTATGGGCTGAGCGTAGGCCTCAATGATGGTGGGAATTATGAAACTTTGCCGTGGGACAGGATCGGTTCAGGTTGATGTCGTTTTGGCGACGAATTATCCCGGCACATATTCTGATTGGCGATATCAACAGCTAGCCCCTACATATTAAAGCCGACCAGTTATCAATTCAGATGAACCGGCGGTCTACGTAGAGGGAAGCTCAAGTAATGGCTAAAGACGAAAAAACCAGTGAAAGCGTCGCTTCAAAAGCAGCCAAGCTGCTGGCGGATCCAACCACTCCGCCGGATGTGAAATCGGTGGCGGCTTCAGCGCTGACTCAAGCGCCGGACAAAAAGAAGAAATAAGCTGAAAACCGTGCCAGGGTCGCTGAAGCTCTGGCACTGACCACCACGGGACCAGGAGCATTCCTGTTAAACTGTCGGCCCTTCGCCTTATCCATCTCAGATCCTAATGTCCTCACCTATAGCACCAACGCCATCGCTCTCCCGTCGCTTCTCTGTTGCTCCGATGATGGATTGGACTGACAGGCACTGCAGGTACTTCCTGCGCCTGCTCTCCAAAAACGCCCTCCTCTACACCGAGATGGTCACCACCGGCGCAATCCTCCACGGCGACCACGAACGTTTCCTGCGTCACAACGAGGCCGAGCATCCACTCGCCCTGCAGTTGGGCGGTAGCGTCCCGGCGGACCTGGCCGCCTGCGCCCGCATGGCCCAGGACGCCGGCTACGACGAAGTGAACCTCAACGTCGGCTGCCCCAGCGACCGGGTGCAAAACAACATGATTGGCGCGATCCTGATGGCCCACCCTGCCTTGGTGGCGGATTGCGTAAAGGCGATGCAGGACGCCGTCTCGATCCCAGTGACGGTAAAGCACCGCATCGGCATCAACGGCCGGGACAGCTATGCCGAGCTGTGCGATTTCGTCGGCCAGGTGAAGGACGCGGGCTGCACCAGTTTTACCGTGCATGCACGGATCGCCATTCTGGAAGGGCTGTCACCGAAGGAGAATCGGGACATTCCTCCGTTGCGCTATGACGTGGCGGCGCAGTTGAAACAGGACTTTCCTGAGCTTGAGATCATCCTCAACGGCGGTATCAAGACTCTCGAACAGTGCCAGGAACATCTACAGACCTTCGACGGTGTGATGTTGGGTCGCGAGGCTTATCACAATCCGTATTTGTTGGCGGAGGTGGATCAACAGCTGTTTGGCAGCACTGAACCTGTGATCACCCGCGCCGAGGCGCTCGCGCAGTTGCGTCCTTATATAGCCGAACACTTGGCGACAGGCGGCTCGATGCATCACATCACGCGCCACGTACTGGGGCTGGGGACGGGTTTCCCGGGGGCGCGGAAGTTTCGGCAGTTGTTGTCGGTGGATATTCATAAGGCCAGTGATCCGCTGGCGTTGCTGGATAAGGCTGGGGAGTTGCTGGAGGGGCGGTGATTTGGGTGTCAGTGGGTTTATTTGGTGGCTGACACGACGCCTTCGCGAGCAAGCCCGCTCCCACATTTGGATGGGGGGATGTCAGGAAGATGGGGGTGGCTGCAGAGGCAAGGCTGCTCCCAACGTTTGATCGGGTGGTCATCGGGCAGTTGGGTTGAACCTGCCGGCTGTTTTGGCCTCCTATTCAGCATTGGCCGGTGATTCAAACGGCTGTTTTCAGGTTGTTGCCCTCGCAAACGATCGAATGCATTTGCGCCCTTGAGCGGCTGTCAGCGCTCGGGTAATGTCATCAGACCCACAGGACAGAGCACGCCCATGACTTCCAAGCTGGAACAACTCAAGCAATTCACCACCGTAGTAGCCGATACCGGCGATTTTTCTACCCTCGCCAAGCTCAAGCCGCAAGATGCCACGACCAACCCTTCCCTGCTGCTCAAGGCCGCGTCGATTCCAGGCTATGCCAAGCTTCTGGACGAGTGCGTTGCCGACTGCAACGGCGACGTAGGCCTGGCGAGCGACCGTTTTGCGGTAGCCGTCGGCCAGGAAATCCTGAAAGTGGTGCCCGGCCGCATTTCCACCGAGGTGGATGCCCGTCTGTCGTTCGACACTGACGCCGTACTCAAGCGTGCGCATCGCCTGATCGACCTGTACGACAAGGCCGGCGTTGGCCGCGACCGCGTACTGATCAAGATCGCTTCCACCTGGGAAGGCATCCGCGCCGCCGAGCAGCTGGAAAAGGAAGGCATCCAGACCAACCTGACGCTGCTGTTCTCCTTCGCACAGGCCGTGGCTTGCGCTGAAGCCGGCGTGTTCCTGATTTCGCCGTTCGTAGGCCGTATCTACGACTGGTACAAGAAGGCCAACGGCAATGACTACACCGGTTCCGAGGATCCGGGGGTGCAGTCGGTGACGCGCATCTACAACTACTACAAGGCCAATGGCTACAAAACCGTGGTAATGGGTGCGAGCTTCCGTAACCTGAGTCAGATCGAAGAGCTGGCCGGTTGCGACCGCCTGACCATCAGCCCGGACTTGCTGGAAAAACTGGCTGCCGACAATGGCAAGCTGGAGCGCAAGCTGGCGCCAGGCCATGCCGGTGAAGCGCGTGTGCACCTGACCGAAGCGCAGTTCCGCTGGGAATCCAACGAAGACGCGATGGCTACCGAGAAGCTGGCCGAGGGCATTCGTCAGTTCGCCCGCGACCAGGAAAAACTCGAAGCGCTGTTGGCCGCCAAGCTGTAAAAGCGCCGGCGACAAAAAGGGCGGCACCTGTGAGGGTGCCGCCCTTTTTTTGTATTAGCCGTTTTCGAGCCGAACTCAGTTAAAAATGTGGGAGGGGGCTTGCTCCCGAATACAGGGCGTCAGTCGCTACATTCACTACTGAGCCGCCGCTTTCGGGGGCAAGCCCCCTCCCACACTTTGACACTGTTTCAGCTGGAAATTAGTGCCGCTCCAGCGCATTCACCAAGTCGTGGAACGCCTCGCGGTTGGAGTCGTTCAAGCCCATCAGGATCTTGTGGGCTTCCAGCACCTTGACCCGTACCACTTCCTCGGACTGGTCCTGGGATGGCAGGTCGGTCAGGCATTCCGGGCACGGGATCGGGCGGTCAACGATGTTGAACACTTGATCGAAGCCCATGGACTGCAACAGACGGGTGATGTCTTCGTGGGTGGTGACGACGGTCGGCAGCAGTCCGACCTTCTGCCGAGACAGAATGGACAACTTGGCCAACAGCCCAAGGGTGGTGCTATCGATGCTGCGGGTTTCGGTCAGATCGATCACGATCGCCGAGAAATTCAAGGCTGTGAAGATCCGCTCAATCGTCGCATCCAGCGCCGAACACAAGGTCAGGCGCACTTCACCGACAAACTTCAGGACAAAAGTCCCGTCTTGCTCGGCGAATTGGATTCTTCCGGTACTCATCAAAGATTCCTGCTCAACACCAATAGGGCGATATCATCCGGCATCTCCCCTAGCGTGGCCAATCCAAAAACCTGCCGCAGGCCATCCAGGCTGCCGCCCGCCGACCTGACCCGTTGGGGTAAGGCGGCTTCTTTCTCTTTGAGTGTAGGCTCTGGCAAAAGGTCCAGGATACCGTCGGACATCAGCGTTAAGCTGAAAGTCGGCGGCAGTTCCAGAATGTGGTCTTCGTAGGTGGCTTCATTGAACAAGCCCACTGGCAAACCACGCCCTTCCAGGTAGCGCACACTGTCTGGAGTGTATAAAACCGGCAATGGCAGGTGACCGCCAATGCTGTAGGTCAAAAGACCTGTTTCTTCATCAATCACGCCGCCGACCATCGTCACGTGCTTGCCCAGCTTACAGCTGATCAGGCCCCGGTTGATGTGGCCCAGCACTTGCGAAGGCGTGAACTCCGGCAAGGTGCCATTGCGCTTGGATTCGAACAGCAGCCGTGTGGTCATGAACTTCAACAACACGGTCACGAATGCCGAGGAGGCGCCGTGGCCGGAAACGTCGGCCAGGTAGAACGCGACACGCCGCTCATCAACGCGGAAGTAATCGACGAAATCACCCGACAGGTACAGCGACGGGATGATCTGGTGGGCAAACTTGAACTCGTCGATGCTCCACGGGCTCACCGGCAGCATGTTCATCTGCACCTGGCGACCGGCGTTCTGGTCTTCCTGGAGCAGGTTCAGGCTGGCTTCGAGTTCGCGGTTGGCGGTTTCGAGCTTTTCACGGTAACGCTGGTTTTCCAGCAGCAACCGTGCACGATCCAGGGCACGGCGCACCGAGTGCTCCAGTACGGCCAAATCTTCCAGGGGCTTGATCAGGTAGTCGGCAGCGCCCAGGCGCAAGGCCTCGACCGCATCATTCATCACACCGGCACCGGACACGACAATCACCGGCGTCTGCGGGGAAAGGTCAGTCACCTGGCGGATCAGCTCGAGGCCGCCCACCTGGGGCATGCGCAGGTCGCAGATCACAAGGTCGGGCTTGTCGCGCTCGAATACCTGGAGACCCTGGAGGCCGTTGCTGGCCTGCAGGACGCTGAAGCCACTGTCTTCCAAATAGGCCGCGAGACTCGCGCGTACTACTTCGTCGTCATCGATTATCAGCAGCGTGGCACTGGTTTTCTGCATGTGGGCAAACGGCGCCAGAATTAGGTTGGCGTAGGCAGCTCGACAATGGCCGGGCGTACTACTGGATTCGCTTTCTAGCCTCTCTGTCCTACAAAGCGCCGGGATATTGCCCATGCACAAAGGTAAAGCAGAGGTGCCCTTCTAAGGCGCAGACGGTACTCCCATCCGCCAGGGGTTTCAAGCTCATGGCGATGGTCGCCGGGCGTCTTTACATCGCAAATCACCGGTAGTTATAAGAACGCATAAAACCGCGACTTAAAGTAAGCACGTAACCCACGGATAAACCTCGAATGTCGTCCACAAAAAAGGCGACCCGAGGGCCGCCTTCTTCTTTCAAGCCAGGGGCTTAAAAGTCGTCCACAACCTTCCCATCCTTGACCTTGAACTCGCGATTCTGCAAGTAGGCGTTGCGGATGAAGGTGTATTTGTCGCCGCTGATCAGCTTCTCGGAGGACAGCAGGCTGGCACGCGTGTCGACGATATTCAGGCCGAAGGTGCTGTTGCGCCAGCCGATATCGTTCATGTAGCGGTATGGCTGGGTGTAGCTGTCCACATATTTGGACGGCGCGTCACGCAGGGTGCTTGGGCCCAGCAGTGGCAGCATCACGTAAGGGCCGCTGTCAACGCCCCAGTGGCCGAGAGTCTGGCCAAAGTCTTCATCGTTGCGTTGCAGCCCCATTTTGGTGCCGACATCAATGAAACCCAGCACGCCGAACGTGGTGTTCATCAGCAGGCGAGCCGTGTCGACGCCAGCCGCGTGCGGCTTGAGTTGCAACACGTCGTTGGCAAAGTTGCCGACGTCGCCGATGTTGCGGAAGAAGTTATGCACGCCGTCCTGCACGAACTGCGGGGTCACGAACTGATAGCCTTGGGCCAAAGGCTTGAGGGCGTAGGTGTCAACGGTGTCGTTGAAGGTGAAGATCGGGCGGTTGACGCTTTCCCATGGATCATCTTCCGAGGCCGCCTGGGCCACGAAAGGAACCAGCAAAATACTCGCACATACGGACAGCTGAGCTAGACATTGGCTCCAGCGCATAGCTTGAACTCCTTGAATGGTCTGTCATGGGCGCTATGCCCTGAATGAGGCCGTCAGTATATGACGGAAGTGTCAGATTAGGCAGCCTTGCAGAAATGTCATTCAAGTAAATGCACAAAAACCCTACAAATGCCGCAGATGTAACTTGCTTGTCATCCGCGTTCGATAGCGTCACTGCTATTTCAGGGACGTCGAAATGCCACACGCCGAAATTGTTACTGCCAGCGCCCCGTCCTTGACGGCCGTACTGTTCGGGCTGAGTGGCTGCCTGGTGGATTTTGGTTCCCAGGCCCGTGCCGACTCCACACCTTCAAGCGATCCGCATGCCACTGTCGGCGCCCTGAAGATCCTGCGCAGCCTCGAAGAACAGCGCATCCCCTGCGCATGGCTGGACGAGCTACCCCTTTCGGTTTCCACACCTCTGGCTGCAGGGCTACCACGCTGGATCAAGGCCGCTAAACCCTCCTCCACCCGCTGGCCCGCGCCCCACGCGTGCTGGCAGGCCTTGATGGAGCTGAACATCGAGCGCCTGGAAGGCTGCGTCCTGGTCAGTGGCGAACCGCGCCTGCTGCAATCGGGGCTCAACGCCGGCCTGTGGACCATCGGCCTGGCGTCCTGCGGCTCACTGTGCGGGCTTTCCCCGGAGCAATGGCAAGCACTTACCGAGAAGGAACGCGAGCATAAGCGCGCCAAAGCCACTGTCGCGCTCTATGGCCTGGGCGTGCATTCGGTCATTGACCACCTTGGCGAGCTGCACACCTGTCTGGCCGACATCAGCCTGCGCCAGCTCAAAGGCGAGAAGCCCTGATCGAGATCATGCACAGTCGGCGCCAGTGGATTAATCTAAAGGTCAGCCCGTAGACCTTTCACGGCGTGCCGCGGTCTATGCCAGTGCCTATCGATAAAAGGAAGAACGCCATGCCTGCCCGCGAACAACTGCAAGAACAGGTCAAAACTTTGCGCGAGCAATTGGATCAGAATCCAGAAATGCCCCTCGAAAAGCGTGAAGAGCTGCAAACATTGATTGCTGAACTGGAAGTTCAGGAGCCACTGGAAGGCGCCATTCAGGATCCAAGCATCGCAGATGGTGTGAACCTGGCGGTAGAACGCTTTGAACTGGACCACCCGGGCATTGCCGGGACCTTGCGCAATATTGTGGTGACCCTGGGTAACATCGGGATTTAATAGCCGGACGCCTATCAAATGTGGGAGCGGGCTTGCTCGCGAATGCGGTCCGTCAGCTGATACATAGGCTGGCTGATACACCGCTTTCGCGAGCAAGCCCGCTCCCACATTTATTTTGTGTGAAGGCTACTGACGAGCCAGGCGCAGGTTCTGGAACTGCAGATCTTCAGTACTGCGATACGGGTTGATATCCAGCCCGCCGCGACGCACGTACCGCGCATACACCGTCAGCTTTTCCGGCTTGAGCAAGCGCTGCAGGTCGAGAAAGATCCGCTCCACGCACTGTTCATGGAAGTCCGAGTGCTGGCGGAAGCTCACCAGGTATTCCAGCAGGCTGGCGTGATCCAGCGCCGCGCCGCGGTACTCCACTGCCACACTGCCCCAGTCAGGCTGACTGGTCACCGGGCAGTTGGACTTGAGCAGATGGCTGTGGACGCTCTCCTCCACCACGCGCGAATCGTCGCAGCGCAGCAGTTCCGGGCGCGGGTGCTCGTAGTTGCTGACGGTAATGTCCAGGTCATCAATGCACACACCCGGCAACGCGACCACGCCTTCGGCTTCAACCTCGCTCAGGCTGCGGATGCGCACGCCAACCGGCTTGCCGGCCGCGGCACTCAGGTCGGTACGCAAGGTGGCCTCAAGGCTTTGCACATCGACAAACGCGGTCTGGTTCAGCGAATTGAGGTACAGCTTGAACGACTTCGACTCGATGATGTTCGGCGAGTCGGCCGGGATACTGAATTCACCGATGGCCACCACGGGCTTGCCGGAGGGCAGGAGCCAAGACAGTTCGAAGCAGTTCCAGAAGTCCACGCCTTTATACGGCAGGGTCTCGGCGCTCAGGCCCAGCTCGGCCCACTTGGCAGCGCGGGGAATCGGGAACAGCAACGACGGGGTGTAGGTGGAGATGTATTCACTGGACTTGCCCAGCGGCGAATGTTCGGCTGCGGGATGCATGGCGGAAACCTGGCTAAATAAACGCCGCCATTCTACCCGCCTTTGCCCGTCAATGGCTTACTGGCTGACCGTCAGCTTGCCGACCATGCCCGCCTGGTAGTGACCGGGGATGTTGCAGGCAAACTCCAGGCCGGTGGCTTTGGTGAAGGTCCAGGTCAGTTCGGCCGTCTTGCCGGGCTCTACCAGCACGCTGTTGGGATCGTCATGTTTCATGCCGCCCATGTCGCCGTGGCCCATCGCACTGTGGTCCATATCGCCCATTTTCATGCCGGTGGCCGTCAGCATGCCGCTGGCCTGCATCTTGAGCATTTCTTGCTGATGCGCGGCGTGCATCGCAGCGTCGCCAAGATTGAACTCGTGGAGCAACTGGCCTTTGTTGACCAGCACAAAGCGCACAGTCTCACCGGCTTTTACATCGATGGCCTTGGGCGAAAAGGAAATATCCTGCAGCACCACTTCCACCGTCCGCGTGGCCTTGGCGGCGGGCGCAGCCTCACCGAAGGCGAAGGTTTCAGCTGGAGATGCCAGCACCGGAAGACTCAGCGCCATCAGGCAGCCCGCCAACAGCCAGGATTTATGCAAAAACATGGTCACACTCCAAAAGTTCGGAATCAGTATGTGGGACACTTTACGAATGCGCCGCTGCCAGCCAGCTGACGGCCAGATTACAACTTCGTCAGCTTGAGCCTGCCTCAGGACCTGCGCTGTATAAAGTCTGTGTTTACGTAAAACCATGAGCCGCCCATGAAACTGCTGATCGTCGAAGACCAACCGAAAACCGGCCACTACCTGCGCCAGGGCCTGGCCGAGGCCGGGTTCAACACCGAACTGGTGGCCGACGGCACCACCGGCCAGCACCTGGCGCTGACCGGTGACTACGACCTGTTGATCCTCGATGTGATGCTGCCGGGTCGCGATGGCTGGCAAATCCTCCAGGCCGTACGCAATGCCGGGCTCGACATGCCGGTGCTGTTCCTCACCGCCCGGGACGCCGTGGAAGACCGGGTGCATGGCCTGGAACTGGGCGCCGACGACTATCTGGTCAAGCCCTTTGCCTTTTCCGAACTGCTTGCCCGGGTACGCAGCCTGTTGCGCCGTGGCAGCAGCCCGCCCCAGGAAACCAGCCTGCAATTGGCCGACTTGCGCATGGACCTGATCCGCCGCCGGGTAGAGCGCGAAGGCCAGCGCATCGACCTGACGGCCAAGGAGTTTTCCCTGCTGGAACTGCTGCTGCGACGTCAGGGCGAAGTCTTGCCCAAGTCGCTGATTGCCTCCCAGGTGTGGGACATGAACTTCGACAGCGACACCAACATCATCGAAGTCGCGATCCGCCGCCTGCGCCTGAAGGTCGACGATAACTTTCCCAACAAGTTGATCCATACCGTGCGCGGCATGGGCTACGTGCTTGAGGAGAGGTTCGGTTGATGAAACGGATTTCCCTGGCCAGCCGCCTGGCACTGCTGTTTGCCGGTTGTACCGCCGTGGTTTCGCTGTTGGCCGGCGTGCTGTTCAACCATGCCAGCGAGGCGCACTTTATCGAGCTGGACCAGCAGTTGCTCGACGGCAAGCTGATAGCGCTGCGCAGCACATTGCAAGGTGCCGACACGCCCGAACGATTTGCCTTACGAGAAACAAAGCTGCGGGAGGAGCTCAATCGCCAGCCCGACCTGGCCCTGCGCATTACCGCTGGCGATGAGCGCTGGTTCGACGGTGCCCCCGGCATCACCCTGCCCCAGGCGCCTGGCCTGCACAGCATGCAGAGCGCCGGAACCGATTACCGCGTATACAACGTGCCGCTGGTGCCTGGTAACGCGGACTCTCCACGACTGACACTGATGCTCGACATCACCCACCACCAACACTTCCTGCAACGCATGCAGCATCTGATCTGGTTGACCGTCAGCCTTTCCGCCCTGGCCACTGCCCTGCTCGGTGCCTGGGCCGCCCGCAGCGGGTTGCGACCACTGCGGCGCATGAGCGAAGTGGCCGGCAGCGTGTCCGCCCACTCCCTGACCCAGCGCCTGCCCCAGGAACAAATGCCGGTCGAACTGGCGGAACTGGCCCAGTCCTTCAACGCGATGCTCGGGCGCCTGGACGATGCCTTTCAGCGCCTTTCGGCGTTCTCTGCCGACATCGCCCATGAACTGCGCACGCCACTGTCGAATTTGCTGACACAGACTCAGGTCATTCTCACGCAGCCACGGGCGCTGGAAGACTACCGCGAGGCCCTGCACAGCAACCTCGAGGAACTGCAATGGATGGCACAGTTGGTCAATGACATGTTGTACCTGGCCAAGTCGGACCATGGGCTGCTGGCGCCCAAGCGCGAAACCCTGGTGCTGGCAGACGAAGTGGATGCATTGCTGGAGTTTTTTGCGCCGTTGGCGGAGGACCTCCAGGTGCGGTTGGTTCGGGAAGGGGGTGCCAACACCTCAGGTGACCGCAGCATGTTGCGCCGGGCGATTTCCAATCTGCTGGATAACGCGCTGCGGTTCACCCCACCGGGTGGCGATGTCAGTGTGCGGATTGTCGAGGGTATGCAAGGCGTAACGTTGAGCGTGGAAAACACCGGGGAAGGTATTCCAGAGGCGTTGTTACCAAGGTTGTTTGACCGGTTTTACCGGGCAGATCCGGCGCGTCATGAAGGGAGCAGCGAGCATGCGGGGCTGGGGTTGGCGATTACCCAGTCGATTGTGCGAGCCCATGGAGGGCGGATTTTCTGTGAGTCGGGGGCGGGCTGGACGAGATTTGTGATGGCGTTGCCGCGGGGGTATTGATGCAAGCTGTACCGGCCCTTTCGCGAGCAAGCCCGCTCCCACATTTTGACCGAGTGCGTTCAGGAAGAACGCGGTCAAAGTGTGGGAGCGGGCTTGCTCGCGAAGGCGGCCTTAAGAATTACGAATACCTGAGGGCATGCGCCGGCTCAATCTTCGCCGCCCGATACGCCGGATAGATCGTCGCCAAAAAGCTCAACACAAACCCTGCCGAGCAAATCAGCAATACATCCCCGCCCTGCAATTCCGAAGGCAGGTTGCTGACGAAATACACGTCCGAACTAAAGATATGCTGCCCGGTGACCCGCTCCAGCCAACCCACCAGTTCACTGACGTTGAGCGCAGCAATCACGCCGAGAATGCCGCCGATCAAGGTACCGACGATCCCGATTACCGTGCCCTGCACCATGAAGATCGCCATGATCTGCCGTGGCGTGGCGCCGATGGTGCGCAGGATCGCAATGTCAGCGCCCTTGTCGTTCACCACCATGATCAAGGTCGCGATGATGTTGAACGCCGCCACCGCGACGATCATCAGCAACAACAGGCCGATCATGGTCTTTTCCATCTTCATCGCGCTGAACAGACTGCCCTGGGTGTGGGTCCAGTCATCGGCCTTGTAGTCAGCGCCGAGGCTGGCGGCGATATCCGCCGAGACCTTGGGTGCGGCATACAAGTCTTTCACCGCCAGGCGCACGCTTTGCACCTGGTTCGGCTCCCAATGCTGTATCTCGGCGGCGTCGGCCATGTGGATCAAGGCCATGGAGCCATCCAGCTCAGCGCCTACCTTGAATACACCGACCACGTTCAAGCGCTGCATGCGCGGGGTGATTCCACCGGGTGCACTGCTGATTTCCGGCACGATCAGGGTCAGCTTGTCGCCGACGTTCAGGCGGAAACGCCGTGCCGTGATCTCACCGATCACCACCCCAAACTCGCCCGGTTTCAGGTCTTCCAGATGGCCCTGGACGATATGCTGGGCAACAATCGACACCTTGCCTTCCTGGGCCGGGTCCACACCGCTGATCTGGATCGGCTGCATCGCGCCCTTGTAGGACAGCATGCCGTCCATCTCGGTGAACGGCACGGCGGCGGTCACTTCAGGGTTCTTCATTGCAGCGGCGGCCACCGGCTGCCAGTCGCTGATCGGCTTCACACCAACGATGGTCGCGTGGGGCACCATGCCAAGGATGCGTGAGCTCATTTCCCGCTGGAAGCCGTTCATTACCGACAACACCACGATCATCGCCAGCACGCCCAGCGCGAGGCCGATCATCGAGGTCATCGAGATAAACGAAACAAAACGGTTGCGGCGCTTGGCGCGGGTATAGCGCGTGCCGATGAAAATCGATAACGGTCTGAACATTCGCGGGCACCGTTGAAAAAATAGAAAACCCGGCGCCGGGCGCCGGGCTTGAAACAGGTCAGATGGCGACCAGATGACCTTCCTGCAGGTGCAGCACACGGTCCATCTGACGGGCCATGCTCATGTCATGGGTCACCACCAGGAACGCGGTGCGCATCTGGGTGCTTAGTTCCAGCATTAAGTCCTTGATGCCCTGGGCGGTGTGGGAGTCGAGGTTGCCGGTGGGCTCGTCGAGCATCACCAGGCCCGGGTTGTTGACCAGGGCACGGGCAATCGCCACACGCTGACGCTCGCCGCCGGACAATTCAGCCGGTTTGTGCTCCAGGCGATGGCCCAGGCCGACCCGCTCCAGCAACGCCTTGGCACGCTGACGCGCCTCGGGAATCGCGGTCTTGCCGATCAACAGCGGCATGCAGACGTTTTCCAGGGCGGTGAACTCAGGCAGCAAGTGGTGGAACTGGTACACAAAACCCAGCGAACGGTTGCGCAACTGGCCACGGGCCTTCTCGCCCAGGGCCGACAGTTCTTCGCCAGCCAGCCAGACGCTGCCCTGGGACGGCGTATCAAGGCCGCCCAACAGGTTCAACAAGGTACTTTTGCCGGAACCGGAACTGCCGACGATCGCCACGCGCTCGCCCGGGTGCAGTTCCAGCTGCAGGTTGGACAGCACCACCACGGATTCCGGGCCTTCCTCGTAGGATTTGCCCAGGTTGCGGCAGCTCAGGATTGCTTTTTCAATCATGCCCGATTCACTCATAACGTAAAGCCTGCGCCGGCTGGGTACGTGCCGCGCGCCAGGCTGGATACAGGGTGGCAAGGAAACTCAGGACCAACGCGCAAGCGCCGACCATCAACACGTCCTGGCTCTGCACCTGGGACGGCAAGTAGTCGATGAAGTAGACGTCGGAGTTCAAGAATTTGTGGCCGATCAACACTTCCAGCCCGGCGATGGCGGCACTCACGTTCAACGCGGCGAGAATCCCCACCACGGTGCCAATCAAGGTGCCGACTACGCCGATCACCGTGCCCTGGACCATGAAGATCGCCATGATCTGCCCCGGCGTGGCGCCAAGGGTGCGCAGGATGGCGATATCGCCCTTCTTGTCATTCACCACCATCACCAGCGTGGAAATGATATTGAAGGCGGCGACGGCGACGATCAGCAGCAACAGCAGGCCGATCATGGCTTTTTCCATGCGGATGGCCTGGTACAGGTTGCCGTGGGTTCGGGTCCAGTCGCGGGCGTAGTACTGGTTTTCGCCCAGGTGCTGGGCGATTTCCCACGAGGTACGCGGTGCGTCGAACAGGTCGTTGAACTTGAGGCGCAGCCCCTGTACTTGATCCGGCTTCCAGCGATGCAGGCGGGCCAGGTCGGTCAGGTTGGTGAGGCCCAGGTAGCCGTCGATTTCACCGGCGCCGACATGGAAGATGCCGACCACGGTGAAGCGCTTCATACGCGGGAACATGCCGGCCGGAGTCACGGTGACTTCCGGCGCGACAAAGGTCAGCTTGTCGCCGATGCCCACGCCGAGCTTGGCCGCGGCCTTGTCGCCGATAGCAATGCCAAAGCTGCCGGGCGACAAGTCGTCCAGTTTGCCCTGTTGCATGAAGTTATCGATGATCGAGACATTGCGTTCCTGCGCCGGGTCGATGGCATTGAGCAGGACTTTCTGCACCTTGCCGTCATTGGTCAACAGGCCCTGCATCTGGGTGAAGGGCGCAACCGCCAGCACTTTGGGGTTCTGCTTGACCTTGGCGGCCAGGCTTTGCCAGTCGCTGATGGGCTCACCCGACTCGATGGTCGCGTGGGGCACCATGCCCAGCACGCGGGTGCGCATCTCATGATCGAAGCCGTTCATCACCGACAGCACCACGATCATCACGACAACGCCAAGGGCGAGCCCGATCATCGAGGTCAAGGAAATGAACGACACAAAATGATTGCGACGTTTTGCACGGGTATAACGCGTGCCAATAAATACGAAGAGAGGTCTGAACATGTCGGGGCTTGTTCGGAGGAAAAGAAGACGTCCTTGTGGCGGGGTCAGGTAAGCAGCTTTACACTCAGACCATCACCGCTGCCTTGGGTTCGCCATGTCGACATTAGATGAAGAAGATCGCCGCGAATACTACCGTATCGAGGACATGATCGCACTGGAAATTACCCCGCTGTCGGGCCCGGAAGCGCAGAGCAAGGAAGTGTTGCTGGATGATTCGCCGCTGTTCAATCTGCTCAGCGAGTTGCACCTGAGTGAATTCGAATCCCAGCACCTGCTGCGCCAGATCGGCGAGCGGGACCGCACCCTGGCCGCCTTCCTCAAAGTGCAGAACAAACGCATGGATCTGCTCAGCCAGATCATGGCGCAAAGCCTGCTGGGCAAGATCGGTACGCCGCAGCCCGTGGTCATTTCCGAAGGCGGCATCGAGTTCCTCAGCCCCACGGCGATCCAGCCCGACAGCCACCTGGCGGTCAAGCTGGTGCTGATGCCACAAGCCCTCGGCCTGTTGCTGCGGGCCAAGGTCACCCATTGCGACGCCAAGACCGGCGGCTTTGAAATCGGCACGGAATTCGAAGCCATGACCGATGCCCAACGCCAGTTGCTGGCGCGCTATATCCTGCAGAAACAGGCCCAGGAACGGCGCCTGGCGCGGGAAAAAAGCGACGAATCCGACACCTGAATACGAACACTGAATGGCGCGTCGCGTCATCCATCCAGCCAGCAATCCTGGCGTAAAGGAGCAACTGTGACCCTGATTTATGGCCACCGCGGTGCCAAAGGCGAAGCACCGGAAAACACCCTGACCAGCTTCCAGGAATGCCTCAAGCACGGCGTGCGCCGTTGCGAACTGGATTTGCACCTGTCCATGGACGGCGAGCTGATGGTCATTCACGACCCGACGCTCAAGCGCACCGCCGACCGGCGCGGCAAGGTCGTCGAGTATTCGGCTGCCGACCTGGTCAAGATGGACGCACGCAAAGGCGGCCCGGGCTGGGTCACTCCCTGCCCGATCCCACGCCTGGAAGAGCTGTTCGAACAGTGCGACTTCGATCACTGGCAACTGGAAGTCAAAAGCGCATCGCGCACCCGCGCGGCAACCACCGTGCTGGCGATCCGTGAAATGGCTCAGCGTTTCGGGCTGATGGACAAGGTCACCGTGACCTCAAGCTCGCGAGAAGTGTTGAAGGCAGCGCTGGACCTCACTCCGGACCTGTCCCGCGGACTGGTAGCCGAATACGCCTGGCTCGACCCGTTGAAGGTCGCGGCCAACTATGGCTGTGAGATTCTGGCGTTGAACTGGACGTTGTGCACCCCTGAGCGTCTGGAAAAAGCCCAGCGCCAGGGTTTGCACGTGTCCGTATGGACAGTCAACGAACCCGCGCTGATGCGCAGGCTCGCCGACTTCGGCGTAGATAGCCTGATTACAGACTTTCCCGGTTTGGCCACTGCCACCCTCGGGAATTACTGAAATCGGTCTCCCCGGCCGGCTCAGGCCACCGGCCGGAGCCGCTCAAAAAAGCCGGTTGAGGCCGTCGTAGGCCGCTACCCGATAGGCTTCAGCCATGGTCGGGTAGTTGAACGTGGTGTTGACGAAATACTTGAGGGTATTTTGCTCACCCGGCTGGTTCATGATCGCCTGGCCGATGTGCACGATCTCCGACGCCTGATAGCCGAAGCAATGCACGCCGAGCACTTCCAGCGTCTCGCGGTGGAACAGAATCTTCAGCATGCCCTGGGGCTCACCGGCGATCTGCGCACGCGCCATGCTCTTGAAGAACGCCTTGCCGACTTCGTAAGGCACCTTGGCCTTGGTCAGTTCGTGCTCGTTCTTGCCGATGGAGCTGATCTCGGGAATCGTGTAGATCCCGGTCGGCACGTCGTTGACGTAGCGCCAGCTGCCGTTGTCGACAATGCTGCCAGCGGCCGAGCGGCCCTGGTCGTGGGCGGCACTGGCCAGGCTTGGCCAGCCGATCACGTCACCGGCACCGTAAATGTTGGTCACGCAGGTGCGGTAGTTCTCGTCGACTTCGATCTGGCCACGGCTGTTGACCTTCACACCAATGTTTTCCATGCCCAGCTTGTCGGTGTTGCCGGTACGGCCGTTGCACCACAGCAAGGCGTCGGCCTTGATCTTCTTGCCGGATTTCAGGTGCAGGATCACACCGTTGTCCAGGCCTTCGACCCGCTCGTACTCTTCGTTGTGGCGCACAGTGATGTTGTTGTTGCTGAAGTGGTAACTCAACGCCTGGGAAATTTCCGAGTCGAGGAAGCTCAGCAACTGGTCGCGGTTATCCACCAGCTCGACCAATACACCCAGGCCGCTGAAGATCGAGGCGTATTCACAGCCGATCACGCCGGCGCCGTAGATGATCAGTTTGCGCGGGGTGTGGCCCAGGCTGAGGATGGTGTCGCTATCGTAGATACGCGGGTGGTGGAAATCGATATCCGCCGGGCGATACGGACGCGAGCCGGTGGCAATGATGATGTGCTTGGCCACCAGCTTCTCGACCACGCCGTTGGCGCAGACCACCTCGACGGTTTGCTCGTCGGCGAAGCTGCCGGTGCCGAAGAACAGGTCGACGCGGTTACGGGCATAGAAGCCGGTACGCGAGGCAACCTGTTTGGAAATGACTTTTTCAGCGCTCTTGAGCACGTCCGGGAACGAGAACCAGCGCGGCTCACCAATGGCCCGGAACATCGGGTTGGTGTTGAACTGCATGATCTGGCGCACCGAGTGACGCAAGGCCTTGGACGGGATGGTACCCAGGTGGGTGCAGTTACCGCCGACCTGGCGACGGCTATCGACCATCGCCACCTTGCGCCCTGCTTTGGCGGCGTTCATCGCCGCACCTTCTCCAGCTGGGCCGGAACCCAGTACCACTACGTCGTAGTTGTAGACAGCCATGCGTACTCCTCAGAACAGGCCAGGGCGCACGGTTGGGCGCCTGGCTAAATCATGCCGCGGCCAGCGGTCATGAAGGATCAATGTGGCTCAAGTGTGTGAGCCGGGGCACAGTCTATAGAAGGCTCAACGCCGCGCACATTAACCCTTGGTCGCGTCGTAGGCCAGTTTTGCCTTTACTACACAGCGTTCGTTATTGAATTAACCTGTAGGCAAGCACCTTTCAGGACGGGCCATTATGCGACATGTGATTGTTTGTTTATTGCTGATGTTTTCCATCCCGGCGCTGGCGAATGAGGCTGATCGCCTCAAACAAGCCAATTTTCCGGCGCAATCTCATCAACTGGTTCTGAAAAGCCAGGCTGTCCTGACCTATCTCTGGGCAGATGTGTATGCAGCAGCACTGTTCGCCCAAGCTGACCTGAACGCCAAACAGGCCCTGGACCGGCAAAAAGACCTGCGCCTGGAGCTGTATTACTTTCGCGATATCGACCGCAACGATGTCATCAAGGCCGCCACCGCCACCCTTGAACGCCAGCAAACACCCGCCGCCCTCGCCCGCCTGAAACCTGAACTGGAGCAATTGCACAAAAGCTTTCGCAACATCCGCAGCGGCGACCGTTATGCGCTGGACTTCCAGCCTCAACGCGGCCTGAACCTGGAAATCAACGGCACGGTGGTGTTCAGCAGTCGCAATGACGAGTTGGCCAAGGCTTATCTGGGAATCTGGCTGGCACCAAAGGGCTTGTCCGACAGCCTGCGCAATACCCTCCTCAACTGATCGCAAAAACCCGGTGGGAGCGGGCTTGCTCGCGAATGCGATGTATCAGTGACTCATAAGCTGACTGACACACCGTTTTCGCGAGCAAGCCCGCTCCCACATTGGATTTTCATCACCCGGAGGCCTGCGGCAATTTGCCAGCTTGCTATCGGTTTTTTGTTGCCTGTGGTGGCTTATACACATATCGTTACAAAACTGTTCAGCGCCAGCCTCGTGCCAGAGCTTCAACAGCAAGGACGGTTGCGACCAGGGATTACCAATAAGATAGCCAAAATGAGTGCATGACATGTCCACTACAACGGGCAAGGGCAAGGCGATCTTTCGCGTTGTCAGCGGTAACTTCCTTGAGATGTTCGACTTCATGGTCTACGGCTTCTACGCCACGGCCATTGCCAAGACATTTTTCCCCACCGACAGCGCTTTCGCGTCCCTGATGCTTTCCCTGGCGACCTTTGGTGCCGGGTTCCTGATGCGTCCGCTGGGCGCAATTTTCCTCGGTGCCTACATCGACCGTCACGGCCGTAAAAAGGGCCTGGTGATCACCCTGGCGATGATGGCTGCCGGTACCGTCCTGATCGCCTGCGTGCCCGGGTACGCCACCCTGGGTGTCGCGGCGCCGCTGATCGTGCTGTTCGGTCGCCTGCTGCAAGGCTTCTCCGCCGGTGTCGAGCTGGGCGGCGTGTCGGTGTACCTGGCGGAAATCGCCACCCCGGGCCGCAAAGGCTTCTTCGTCAGCTGGCAGTCCGCCAGCCAGCAAGCCGCGGTGGTATTCGCCGGTCTGTTGGGCGTGGGCCTGAACCACTGGCTCAGCCCGGAAGAAATGGGTGATTGGGGCTGGCGCGTGCCGTTCCTGATCGGTTGCCTGATCGTGCCGGTGATCTTCGTGATTCGTCGCTCCCTGGAAGAAACTCCGGAATTCCAGGCACGCAAACACCGCCCTACCCTGCAGGAAATCGTCCGCTCGATCGGCCAGAACTTCGGCATCGTGATCGCCGGCATGGCGCTGGTGGTAATGACCACCGTGTCGTTCTACCTGATCACCGCCTACACCCCGACCTTCGGCAAGGCCGAATTGCACCTGTCGGACTTCGACGCCTTGCTGGTAACCGTGTGCGTCGGCATCTCCAACTTCATCTGGCTGCCGGTGATGGGTGCGGTGTCCGACAAGATCGGGCGTAAACCCCTGCTGCTGGGGGCGACGATTCTGGCGATCCTCACCGCGTATCCGGCGCTGTCCTGGCTGGTGGTCAACCCGAGCTTCAGCCATCTGCTGATCGTGCTGCTCTGGCTGTCGTTCCTGTATGGCTCGTACAACGGCGCGATGGTTGTAGCGCTGACCGAAATCATGCCAGTAGAAGTGCGCACCACCGGTTTCTCCCTGGCCTACAGCCTGGCGACGGCGACCTTTGGCGGCTTTACTCCGGCAGCCTGTACCTACCTGATCCACGTGCTGGACAACAAGGCGGCACCGGGCATCTGGCTCAGCGGCGCGGCAGTGCTGGGCTTGATCGCCACATTGGTCCTGTTTAAAGGCAATCGGCATGAACTGCGGACTGCGCAGGCGTCGATAGTCGGCGGCGCTTGATAGATCGCTATCGCAGGCAAGCCAGCTCCCACATTTGAAATGTATTCACAAATCAAAATGTGGGAGCTGGCTTGCCTGCGATGAGGCCGGTACAAGCAACACAAAAACAACAGACATAAAAAAGCCCCGAACCAGTCGGGGCTTTTTCATTTACCGCTGATGCTTAGCGCGGGAATGCTGGCGGGTTAACCCCAGCCATGTCTTCCATCACACGAACCACCTGGCAGCTGTAACCGAATTCGTTGTCGTACCAGACGTACAGAACAACGCGGTTATCCTGGGTAATGGTCGCTTCAGCGTCCACCACACCGGCGTGGCGCGAGCCAACGAAGTCGGTGGAAACCACTTCCTGCGAGTTGACGAAGTCGATTTGCTTATGCAGATCGGAGTGCAGCGCCATGTAGCGCAGGTACTCGTTCATCTCTTCACGGGTGGCCGCTTTCTCAAGGTTCAGGTTGAGAATGGCCATCGACACGTTCGGCGTCGGAACACGGATCGCGTTACCGGTCAGCTTGCCGGCCAGCTCAGGCAGGGCCTTGGCAGCAGCGGTGGCAGCACCGGTCTCGGTGATTACCATGTTCAGCGCGGCGCTACGGCCACGGCGATCACCCTTGTGGAAGTTGTCGATCAGGTTCTGGTCGTTGGTGTACGAGTGAACCGTTTCAACGTGACCGTTAACAATGCCGAACTTGTCGTTCACGGCTTTCAGCACCGGCACGATGGCGTTGGTGGTGCAGGAAGCGGCGGACACGATCTTGTCGTCAGCGGTGATTTCAGCATGGTTGATGCCGTGCACGATGTTCTTCAGCTTGCCCTTGCCAGGCGCAGTCAGGACAACGCGGTCGATACCCGGGCAAGCCAGGTGCTGGCCCAGGCCCTCGGCGTCACGCCACACACCGGTGTTGTCCACCAGCAATGCGTCCTTGATGCCGTACTGGGTGTAATCCACCTCAGCCGGGTTCTTCGCGTAGATCACCTGGATCAGGTTACCGTTGGCGGTGATGGTGTTGTTTTCTTCGTCGATGACGATGGTGCCGTTGAACGGACCGTGTACCGAGTCGCGACGCAGCAGGCTGGCGCGTTTGGTCAGGTCGTTTTCTGCACCTTTACGCACCACGATGGCACGCAGGCGCAGGCCGTCGCCACCACCGGTTTTTTCGATCAGGATGCGCGCCAGCAGGCGGCCGATACGACCGAAGCCGTACAGCACAACGTCAGTGCCTTTGCGGGCAGCAGCGTTTTGCTGGCCAACCACATCGGCCATTTCTTCACGCACGAACTGCTCGGCGGTGCGGCCAGCGCCTTCTTTGCGGAATTTATAGGCCAGCTTGCCCAGGTCTACCGAGGCCGCGCCGAGCTTGAGCTCGCTCATGGCCTTGAGCAGGGGGAATGTTTCGTGGACGGAGAGTTCGCTGTCGTCGGCGGAACGATGGCGAGCAAAGCGATGAGCCTTGAGAATCGCGATGACTGATTGGTTGATCAGGCTGCGGCCATAGATCGAGCTCACCACGTTGTTATTGCGGTAGAGCTGACCGATAAGCGGAATCATCGCTTCAGCGAGTGCTTCACGGTCGATCCATTCACCAAGACACTGGTCGGGCTTCTGAGTCACGGGAACCTTCCACATGTAGGGGCAGAAAAAAGGGGCTACATTATGCCGCCCGACCGCCCTCGGAGCAATGCGCGCACCACAACAAAACCCCTTGCAAAAAAATATCACCCCGCTGGAGCCCAGTAAATACGTGGCTTCCAGCGCACCCCCTTCTGGGCCATTGTGACAAAGTGTCCGTAACCCTCCGAAACATACACCGATTTCGGCACTACATAATGAGTCAAAAGACGCCATTGTTTGTCTTAGCCACTACATTTCCTAGAAACCGTAATAGGCTCAGTCAGCAACTGACAGGCGGCACTCCGGGCCGTTACAATTACCGACTTTGTCGCAACGCTTGGAGCTCAACCTTCCGTGCCCGTTCTGCGTCTACCGCTTCTCCCTGCCGCGGCAGGTAAACAGCACTGGGGCAATCTGCCCGGTGCCGCCCTGAGCCTGGCCATCGCCGAGGCTGCCAGCGCTGCCAAGCGCTTTACCCTGCTGCTCACCGCCGACAGCCAAAGTGCCGAGCGGCTGGAACAGGAGCTGAGTTTCTTCGCCCCCGATTTGCCGGTGCTGCATTTCCCGGACTGGGAAACCCTGCCCTACGATCTGTTCTCGCCGCACCAGGACATCATTTCCCAGCGCATTGCCAGCCTGTACCGCTTGCCGGAACTGGCCCACGGCGTGCTGGTGGTGCCGATCACCACGGCCCTGCATCGCTTGGCGCCGACCAAGTTCCTGCTGGGCAGCAGCCTGGTGCTGGATATCGGCCAGAAGCTCGATGTGGAACAAATGCGCACCCGGCTTGAGGCCAGTGGCTATCGCTGCGTCGACACGGTGTACGAGCACGGCGAGTTCGCGGTGCGTGGCGCGCTGATCGACCTGTTCCCGATGGGCAGCAAACTGCCCTACCGGATCGACCTGTTCGACGACGAAATCGAAACCCTGCGTACCTTCGATCCGGAAAACCAGCGCTCCATCGACAAGGTCGACTCGGTCAAGCTGCTGCCGGCCCGGGAGTTCCCGCTGCAAAAAGACGCGGTCACGCGCTTCAAGGCGCGTTTCCGCGAGCGCTTTGACGTGGACTTCCGCCGCTGCCCGATCTTCCAGGACTTGAGCAGCGGGATTACGCCCGCCGGTATCGAGTACTACCTGCCGCTGTTCTTCGACGAAACCTCGACCCTCTTCGATTACCTGCCCCAGGACACCCAAGTGTTCTCGCTGCCAGGCATCGAACAAGCGGCGGAGAACTTCTGGAATGACGTGCGCAACCGTTATGAAGAACGCCGCGTCGACCCGTCGCGTCCTTTATTGCCACCGGCCGAGCTGTTTCTGCCGGTGGAAGACTGCTTCGCCCGCCTGAAAAACTGGCCGCGCGTAGTCGCCAGCCAACAGGACGTGGACGCCGGTGCCGGCCGCGAGCGCTTCCCGGCACAAGCGCTGCCGAACCTGGCAATTGAAGCCAAGGCCAACCAGCCGCTGGAAGCGCTGTCGAATTTCCTCGGCGACTTCCCCGGGCGCGTGCTGTTTACCGCCGAGTCCGCCGGGCGCCGCGAGGTGCTGCTGGAGTTGCTGGAACGCCTGAAGCTGCGGCCGAAAACCGTCGACAGCTGGCCGGACTTTGTCGCGAGCAAGGATCGCCTGGCGATCACCATCGCGCCGCTGGACGAAGGCTTGCTGCTGGACGACCCGGCCCTGGCGCTGATTGCCGAAAGCCCGCTGTTCGGTCAGCGGGTGATGCAGCGCCGCCGCCGCGAAAAACGCGCCGACGCCAACAACGACGCGGTGATCAAGAACCTCACCGAACTGCGCGAAGGCGCGCCGGTGGTGCATATCGACCACGGTGTGGGCCGTTACCTGGGCCTGCAAACCCTCGAAATCGACAACCAGGTGGCTGAATTCCTCACCATGGAATACGCGGAGGGCGCCAAGCTTTATGTGCCCGTGGCCAACCTGCACCTGATCGCCCGCTACACCGGCAGCGACGACGCCCTCGCGCCGTTGCACCGCCTCGGTTCCGAGACCTGGCAGAAAGCCAAGCGCAAGGCCGCCGAACAGGTACGCGACGTGGCCGCCGAACTGCTCGACATCTATGCCCGCCGTGCCGCCCGCGAAGGTTATGCCTTCGCCGACCCCAAAGCCGACTACGCCACCTTCAGCGCGGGCTTCGCCTTTGAAGAAACCCCGGACCAGCAAACCACCATCGACGCCGTGCGCGCCGACATGCTGGCGCCCAAGCCGATGGACCGCCTGGTGTGCGGCGACGTGGGCTTCGGCAAGACCGAGGTGGCGATGCGCGCGGCCTTCATCGCGGTGCATGGCGGCCGCCAAGTGGCGATCCTCGTACCGACCACCCTGCTCGCCCAGCAGCACTACAACAGCTTCCGCGACCGCTTTGCCGACTGGCCGGTGACCGTGGAAGTGATGAGCCGCTTCAAATCCGCCAAGGAAGTGAATGCGGCCATCGCCGACCTGGCGGAAGGCAAGATCGACATTGTCATCGGTACCCACAAACTGCTGTCGGACGACGTGAAGATCAAGAACCTCGGCCTGGTGATCATCGACGAAGAGCACCGCTTCGGTGTCCGTCAGAAGGAACAGCTCAAGGCCCTGCGCAGTGAAGTCGACATCCTGACCCTCACCGCCACGCCGATCCCGCGCACGCTGAACATGGCGGTGTCGGGCATGCGTGACCTGTCGATCATCGCCACGCCGCCGGCGCGGCGTTTGTCGGTGCGCACCTTCGTCATGGAGCAGAACAAAAGCACGGTCAAGGAAGCCCTGCTGCGTGAGTTGCTGCGTGGTGGCCAGGTGTACTACCTGCACAACGATGTGAAAACCATCGAGAAATGCGCCGCCGACCTCGCCGAACTGGTACCGGAAGCGCGGATCGCCATCGGCCACGGGCAGATGCGCGAACGCGAACTCGAACAGGTGATGAGCGACTTCTACCACAAGCGCTTCAACGTGCTGATCGCCTCGACCATCATCGAGACCGGCATCGACGTGCCGAGCGCCAACACCATCATCATCGAGCGCGCCGACAAGTTCGGCCTGGCCCAGCTGCACCAGTTGCGCGGCCGGGTTGGGCGCAGTCACCACCAGGCGTACGCTTATTTGCTGACGCCGCCGCGCCAACAGATCACTTCCGACGCCGAGAAGCGCCTGGAAGCGATCGCCAATACCCAGGACCTCGGCGCCGGCTTTGTGCTGGCCACCAACGACCTGGAAATCCGTGGTGCCGGTGAACTGCTGGGCGATGGCCAGAGCGGGCAGATCCAGGCCGTGGGTTTCACCCTTTACATGGAAATGCTCGAGCGGGCGGTAAAAGCCATTCGCAAGGGCGAGCAACCGAACCTCGACCAACCGCTGGGTGGCGGCCCGGAAATCAACCTGCGCTTGCCGGCATTGATTCCCGAAGACTACCTGCCGGATGTGCACGCACGCCTGATCCTGTACAAGCGCATCGCCTCGGCCACCGACGAAGACGGTCTCAAGGACCTGCAAGTGGAGATGATCGACCGTTTCGGCCTGTTGCCGGAACCGACCAAGAACCTGGTGCGCCTGACCCTGCTCAAATTGCAGGCCGAGCAGTTGGGCATCAAGAAGGTCGACGCCGGGCCGCAAGGTGGGCGTATCGAGTTCGAAGCGCAGACGCCGGTGGACCCCCTGGTGCTGATCAAGCTGATTCAGGGCCAGCCCAATCGCTACAAGTTCGAAGGGGCTACGCTGTTCAAGTTCATGGTGCCGATGGAACGCGCCGAAGAACGCTTTAATACACTGGAGGCGCTGTTTGAGCGCCTCATCCCGAAATCTGCTTGAAGGACGCCCCAATGCGCCTGTTCCGCATTTTGAGCTTGTTGTTGGTGGTCGTTGCGCCTTCGGCGTTCGCCGACAGCCCGTACCTGGTGGAAATGATTCTGGTGCGCCAGAACGCCGAGCCGGTGATCAATAGTCGTGCGGCGCCGGAAGACTGGGACGCGGGGGCCCCTCGCCTGCCGGCCGACAAAATGAGCCCGCCGCGGCTGGGCAACATCGTCGACAAGCTCAGCGCCGACAATAACTACACCGTGTTGCTGCACCGGGCATGGGATCAGAACCTCGGCGAACAACCGGTGAAGCTGGCCATCAGCGACGGCCAGGAACAGTTCGGCCAGTTTCCCATCGAAGGCACCCTGAGCCTGCAGCTCGGGCGCTTTACCGATATCGACGCCGACTTCTGGGTCAACCAGTTCGACGCCAACGGCAGTGTCGTTGCCAGCGAACACCTCAGCCAGCAAGACGTGCGCACCAAGAACAACCAGCTCAACTATTTGGACGGCGGCCACCTCGCCCTGCTGATCAAGATCACTTCGCTGACCGCCAAGCCGCCCAGCGCACCACCGCCCGACGTGCAGGACTGATCCAGCGCCATGCCCCTGACGTCGTCGTTGACCAAACCCCTGGCCCCTTCGTGGGCCAATCGCTTTAAAGAGCAAAGCCTTGAGCGCGGCCGACGCTACGCCCTGGAAAACCGCGTGCGGATCGTCGAGTCCGGCGACAGCACCATCATTGCCAGCTGCGAAGGCTCGGGCGGCAATGTCTACCGCCAGACCATCTCCCTGCGCGAGTCCGCCAAGGGCACGCTGATCCTGGTGGACAGCCGCTGCACCTGCCCCGTGCACACCAACTGCAAACACATCGCCGCGGTGCTGCTCAAGGTCCAGGAAACCCTGGCCTACCCGGCGGCGGCTCAGGACGCGGAGTTGCTGGAGAAGCTCCAGGCAGTGCTGGATAACCGCGTGGTGCTGCCGCAAGTGGTGATGGAAGACGTGCAGCCGGTGCCACGCTTGTGGCTGGCGAGTATCGAGTTCAGCGCCTTCGAGCCGCGCAACGGCAAGATGCAGCGTTATATCCAGCACCGTGCAGCGTTGTCCTTCAACTATTTGGGCAACTACGTCAGCGGCCAGAAGAACGCCGACATTATCGTGCGCCAGGAACAGCAGAGCCTGCGGATCAAGCGCCACCCCGAGGTGGAGCAGCAGTTTCGCGAACAACTGCGCCTGCTGGGCTTCAAGATCGCCACGCGGCAGAGCAAGGCCCTGCCGGAAAGCGCCGGCGAGCTGTTCGAGATGGTCAATGACAGCGCGTGGCTGAACTTCACTTTGAATGCATCGCCGACTCTGCGCGCCCAGGGCTGGGAATTGCAGATCGACGAAGATTTCGGTTTTGACCTGAGCGCCGTAGACGATTGGTATGCCAGCGTCGACGAAGTGCCGGAGCGTGACTGGTTCGACCTGGAACTGGGGATCATCGTCAACGGCGAACGCCTGAGTTTGCTGCCGATCCTGCTGAACCTGATGCGCTCCCACACCGAGATCCTCAACCCGGAAAAACTCGCCCGGCGCCGCGATGACGAACTGATCCTGGTGAACATTCCCGGCCTGCCCAACGGCCACGGCCCGCTGCAAGTGGCGCTGCCTTACGGGCGGCTGAAACCGGTGCTGGCGACCCTGGGCGAGTTCTACCTGCAAGAGCCCGGTACCACTGCGCTGCGCCTGGCCAAGGCCGACGCCATTCGCCTGAACCCGCTGGAAGACTTGCCGCTGCAATGGGAAGGCGGCGAAAAGATCCGCAACTTCGCCCAGCGTCTGCGGGACATCAAGGATTTCAGCTGCGAAGCGCCCGAAGGCTTGAACGCGACGTTACGCCCTTATCAGCTGGAAGGCCTGAGCTGGATGCAGTCGCTGCGTCAGCTCGACGTCGGCGGGATTCTTGCGGACGACATGGGCCTGGGCAAAACCCTGCAAACCCTGGCGCATATTCTCAGCGAGAAAATCGCCGGGCGCCTGGACCGGCCGTGCATGGTGGTGATGCCCACCAGCCTGATCCCGAACTGGCTCGACGAAGCGGCGCACTTCACGCCGCAGCTCAAAGTATTGGCGCTGTACGGTGCCGGGCGTAAGAAACATTTCGCTCAATTGCAGGACTACGACCTGCTGCTGACCACCTACGCCCTGCTGCCCAAGGACATCGAGCAACTGGCCGCCCTGCCCTTGCACGTGTTGATCCTCGACGAAGCGCAGTACATCAAGAACCCCAACAGCAAGGCCGCCCAGGCTGCCCGCGAGCTGAACGCCCGCCAGCGCCTGTGCCTCAGCGGTACACCGCTGGAAAACCACTTGGGCGAGCTGTGGTCGCTGTTCCACTTCCTGCTGCCGGGTTGGCTCGGGGATGTGAAAAGCTTCAACCGCGATTACCGCGTGCCAATCGAAAAACGCGGCAGCGATGTGCGATTGCAGCACCTTAATGGTCGGATCAAGCCGTTCCTGCTGCGCCGTACCAAGGAGCAGGTGGCGACGGAGTTGCCGCCCAAGACCGAGATCATTCATTGGGTCGACCTCAACGAAGCGCAGCGCGACGTATACGAGACCATGCGTCTGGCGATGGACAAGAAAGTCCGCGACGAGATCACCCGCAAAGGCGTGGCCCGCAGCCAGATCATCATCTTGGAAGCGCTGCTCAAGTTGCGTCAGGTGTGCTGTGACTTGCGCCTGGTCAATGATGCGACATTGCCGGCGAAGGGCAGCAGCTCGGGCAAGCTCGACAGCTTGATGGAGATGCTCGAAGAGCTGTTTGCCGAAGGCCGCAGGATTCTGCTGTTTTCCCAGTTCACCTCGATGCTGAGTCTGATCGAAGCCGAACTGAAGAAGCGTGGCGTTGCCTATGCGCTGCTGACCGGGCAAACCCGGGATCGGCGCACGCCGGTGAAGGATTTCCAGAGCGGCAAGCTGCAGATCTTTCTGATCAGCCTGAAGGCCGGTGGCGTCGGGCTTAACCTGACGGAAGCGGACACGGTGATTCACTACGACCCGTGGTGGAACCCGGCGACAGAAAACCAGGCGACCGACCGTGCGTATCGTATTGGCCAGGAGAAACCGGTGTTCGTCTACAAGATGATTGCCCGGGGCACCGTGGAAGAGAAAATCCAGCATTTGCAGAAGGAAAAGTCTGATCTTGCGGCGGGCGTTCTGGATGGGCGGACGACGGGGGACTGGAAGCTGGGGAATGAGGATATTGAGGCGTTGTTTGCGCCGTTGCCTCACAAGCAAGAAAAGCGCTGACTGTTAGATCGCCTTCGCGAGCAAGCCCACTCCCACATTCGATCGCATTTCCTCAGGAGATACACGGTCGAATGTGGGAGCGGGCTTGCTCGCGAAGGGCGCACCGCAGTTGTCAGTCGATTAACTGAGCATCTCGCAGCGCACCAAGCGCTGCCAGCCAACGCGGATCCTGCTTGTACTCGGTCGAAGCCACAGGCTGGCCCCGCATCCGCGCAATGCGCGCCGACGGGGTGACCTTCATGCGCTGGGCAGCACTCAGGGCCAATTCAGCGGCCGCACGATCGTTGCACACCAGGCCCATGTCGCAGCCCGCAGTCAGCGCCGCCTCGATACGGCTCGCAGCATCACCGACCACATGGGCGCCAGCCATCGACAGGTCATCACTGAAAATCACCCCGTCGAACTGCAACTCACCGCGCAGAATGTCCTGCAACCAGCGCCGGGAGAAGCCGGCCGGTTGCGCGTCGACCTGTGGATAAATCACGTGGGCCGGCATGACGGCCGCCAACTGCTTGCTCAGGCGTGCGAAAGGCACCAGGTCATTGGCGCGAATCTGTTCCAGGCTGCGTTCATCATTGGGAATTGCGACGTGGGAATCGGCTTCAGCCCAGCCGTGGCCGGGGAAGTGTTTTCCGGTGGCCGCCATGCCGGCGCTGTTCATCCCGCGGATAAAGGCACCGGCAAGCACGGCAGCTCGCTCGGGGTCGCCTTCGAATGCGCGCGTGCCCACGACTGCGCTGCGCTGGTAATCGAGGTCCAGCACCGGCGCGAAGCTCAGGTCCAGGCCGACTGCCAGCACTTCTGTCGCCATGACCCAACCGCACTGCTCGGCCAGTTGCTCGGCATTCGGATTGTCGGCCAAGGCGCGCATCGCCGGCAGGCGGACAAAGCCCTGACGCAAGCGCTGCACGCGGCCGCCTTCCTGATCGACCGCCAGCAACAGGTCCGGGCGTACGGCGCGAATCGCGGCGCTCAACTCACGCACTTGGCGCGGGTGCTCGATATTGCGTGCAAAAATGATCAGGCCGCCCACTTCGGGCTGGCGCAACAGGTGGCGATCTTCAGCCGTCAGCCAGGTACCGGCGACGTCCACCATCAAAGAGCCTTGCAGGGCTTGGGTCATAAAGCTTCCTTAAATAACGCGCGCAGCCCGGAGCCCTCGCGAGATCGCATCGCCAGGATTGAATCTGGAAACGGACGCTCAGCGGGAGCAACGGGCTGTGGGTAAATAGCTGAAATCGGCATGGGCGGCTAGCTTAGCGGATGCAAGCGGCCGCGCACACCCGGACGGGGTTAAACCTTGGCCGGGACCGGTACGGACTTGCTGCGGGGACGCAACTGGGCGGCGGCCATGGCCTGGTCGGTAACGCCGGTTTCGGCACGCATGCCGGCGGCGAGAAACGGCACCATCAGGCGCATCACCTGCTCGATGGAGGTGTTGACGCCAAAGTCGGTCTCGGCAATCGCACGCAGGGCCTTGATCCCGGACATGCTGAACGCTGCAGCACCGAGCATGAAGTGCACGCGCCAGAACAGCTCGATCGGCGGAATACGCGGTGCGGCTTCGTTGACCAGCAACATATAGCGGCGGAATACCTTGCCGTACATGTCTTCCAGGTAGCGACGCAGGTGGCCCTGGCTCTGGCTGAATGCCAGGCCCAACAGGCGCATGAAGATCGACAGGTCGTTACCGCTGCGAGGCTGGACCACCAAGGCTTGCTCGACGAGGATTTCCAGCAGGTCTTCCAGGCTTGGCTTGTTTTCAGGCTTGGCCTGGCGACGTTCCAGCTCACGGTCGAGGCTGATGCAGAAAGGCCCCAGGAAACGTGAGAACACGGCCTGGATCAGCGCCTTCTTGGAGCCGAAATGGTAGTTCACTGCTGCCAGGTTGACCCCGGCCTTGCTGGTGATCAGCCGCAATGAGGTTTCAGCAAATCCTTTTTCCGCGAACAACTGCTCGGCAGCATCGAGAATGCGTTCAACGGTTTCCGACTGGGCCATGGCTACTCCGCCTGACAAACACTTGTTTGAAACATACGTTTCAAGCTATGTCTTGTCAAGCCTGCAGGTCCGTTTGCGGCTGGTCGGTCACCGATTTCATGGCCATTTAATCACATTCGCCAACGTCTGTAGGCGGCGCTGTTTTAACCCTGTAGGACGGATGACAAACGACCGTCCAGCGGAGTGACTGAAAACGGTGATTGCCAAGCGCAGTCCACTGTATATAATCCCAGTCACTGTATAAAAAGACAGAGCGATCAACATGCTAAAACTGACGCCACGCCAAGCTGAGATTCTGGCTTTTATCAAGCGCTGCCTCGATGACAACGGCTACCCGCCGACCCGAGCGGAAATTGCGCTGGAACTGGGATTCAAGTCGCCCAACGCCGCTGAAGAACACCTCAAGGCTCTCGCCCGCAAAGGCGCGATCGAGATGACCCCGGGTGCCTCACGGGGCATTCGTATCCCTGGCTTCGAAGCCAAGGCCGACGAGTCGACACTGCCGATTATCGGCCGGGTCGCAGCCGGTGCGCCGATCCTGGCGCAACAGCACGTCGAGGAATCCTGCAACATCAACCCGACGTTCTTCCATCCCCGTGCCGACTACCTGCTGCGAGTCCATGGCATGAGCATGAAGGACGTGGGTATTTTCGACGGCGACCTGTTGGCCGTCCATACCACACGTGAAGCCCGCAATGGCCAGATCGTCGTCGCCCGTATTGGCGATGAAGTGACGGTCAAACGCTTCAAGCGCGAAGGCAGCAAGGTCTGGCTACTGGCCGAGAACCCTGAGTTTGCGCCGATTGAAGTGAACCTGAAGGATCAGGACCTGGTGATTGAAGGCTTGAGCGTCGGCGTTATTCGCCGCTAACGGAGGCATCATGCAGTTCCTACAGACCCCACAACACACTCAGCTGTCGCTGTTTGAGGCCTTTATGGCCCAGCCCCTTGCGCCCATCCTCAAGGAAACGGTCGAAGCGCCCTGGAGCGCCGAACCCGAGGCGTTCAGTGAACTGTCGTTGCGCGGTGCTGCCGGGAGCTGCCTGAGCCTGCTGGCGCCGATCCTTCGCGAATTGAGCGAAGAGCAGGACGCACGCTGGCTGACGCTGATCGCCCCGCCGTCCAGCCTGACCCAGGCCTGGCTGCGGGACGCAGGCCTGAACCGCGAGCGCATCCTGTTGCTGCAACCCCGCGGTGCCCAAAGTGCCCAGCAGTTGACCTGCGAAGCCTTGCGCCTGGGCCGTAGCCATACGGTAGTCAGCTGGCTGAACCCGCTGACGACAGCGGCCAGGCAACAGCTGATCAGCGCCGCACGTACGGGCGATGCACAGAGCTTGAACATTCGGTTGGGATAAAACGATGCGCGGATAACTGACGTCTGTCAGGGTCTGCCATGACGCGAGGCTTCTTCAGGATTGAGAAGCCGATCTTCACGATTCAATCTTACAAAAAACCGACAAACGGACTCAGTGAAGAATCCGTGGGCCGTCTTCCTTCTCCGGCTCGCCTTCAGCCAGGCGCCCTGCCATCTGCACACCTACGCTCAACATGGCTTTTGCCACTTCCACGTGCTGGCCTTGCAGGAATGCTTTTGCGTCTTCGGAAAAATCCAAAATAACCAGAGAACCCTCGTCCTCAGCCCGGCGCAGCTCGATTCGGCCGTCGGGCAATTCAACAATTTCCAGAAAGGACGTTGGCATAAAAGTCTGTTCTCCACGAAAGGCCGGCATTATATCAGTCATCAGCGCGGCCTCGCTCAGGATCTGGACAGCTTTCTTTACGGCTTGATGAATGGTGCCCAACTTAACTCAGCACTCGTTCAATCCATCTCGAAACCGAATGGCCAGTTTCTTCAACTCCTGCCTCCAGCTTTCCAGCTCCTCTCGGCTTAATGGCTCAGGCCCTTCTTCGTCCAGGCTCACGGCCACGATCAGCGGCTGGGTCACATCGCCTTTGGGGGTGTGTTTCACCCGTGGCGGCTGAAACATATCGGCGTGGGCTACCAGCAATCGGGCCAGCCAGCTGTCCGGGCTCTGCGCCATTTCCACCAACTCGGCCAACTCCGGGATGGCCATGGTCTCCAGCACGTCACGGTTGATGATCATCTCTGCACGCGGTGAACCGGCCTGAGGCAAGCGATAGAACCCGGCAATCTCATGGCACAGGCCAAGCAAGGCGCCATACAGGTGGAACAGCGCCGCTTCACGCCCGGCCTGTACCAGCGCGATAGCGTTCATCTCCGTTCCTTCCTCGGCGCGGCCGAGGGCTTCCAGGGACAAACCCGCGAAGTAAATTTTCTGGTTGGTACGGGTATAGAGTTCGTTGGCCATGAAGGCAGTCTCCACAACGAATAAGGCGTGCTGGCTGAACAGTGTCACGGATCAGCCAAGTCCACTGCAAGCGCAAAAAAAGGCCGCCTATCAAGGCGGCCTTTGTTCATGTGGCTGATCGTATCAAGCGCCCTGGCGCTTGTCCTCGACCTTCCACTTGCCGCCGTCGTAGAACGCTTTCCAGCCGGTAGGCTTGCCTTCCACTTCGGTCTGCACGTACTGCTCCTTGGTCTTGCGGCTGTAGCGGATCACAGACGGACGACCGTCTGGGTCCTTCTTCGGCGCTTCGCAAAGGAAGTGGTACTTAGGATCGATCTCGTCCTTGTGAGGCACGATCTCGATCACCAGCGGAGCACGGGTCTCGCGGTTTTTCGGGAACTGGCTGGCAGCCAGGAACAGCCCCGAAGCGCCATCACGCAGGATGTAGGTGTCGTTAACCTTCTCGCACTTGAGTTCAGGCATCTTCACCGGGTCCATCTTCGGCGGCGCCGCGTCACCGCTTTTCAGCAGTTTGCGGGTGTTCTTGCACGTCGGGTTGGTGCAACCGAAGAACTTGCCGAAACGGCCGGTCTTGAGCTGCATCTCGCTGCCGCACTTGTCGCATTCCAGGCTCGGACCTTCGTAGCCCTTGATGCGGTAAGTGCCTTCTTCGATCTCATAGCCATTGCAATCCGGGTTGTTACCGCAGATGTGCAACTTGTGCTTCTCATCCAGCAGGTAAGCGTCCATCGCCGTGCTGCAGATCGGGCAACGGTGCTTGCCACGCAATACCAGCGACTCGGATTCACCCTCGTCATCGGCAGCGATTTCATCGCCCGGCACCAGGTTGACGGTGGCCTTGCAGCGCTCTTTCGGCGGCAGGCTGTAACCCGAGCAACCGAGGAACACGCCGGTGGATGCCGTACGAATCTGCATCGGGCGACCGCAGGTGAGGCACGGAATATCCGTCATCACCGGCTGGTTGGCACGCATGCCGTTCTCGGCGCTTTCAGCTACTTCGAGTTTCTTCTTGAAGTCGCCGTAGAACTCATCGAGCACGTTTTTCCAGTCGCGTTCGCCCTGGGCCACGTCATCGAGATTCTCTTCCATGCCGGCGGTGAAGCCGTAGTCCATCAGGTTGGAGAAGCTCTCGGACAGGCGCTCGGTGACGATGTCGCCCATCTTTTCCGAATAGAAACGACGGTTGTGCAAGGCGACGTAGCCGCGGTCTTGGATGGTGGAAATGATCGCCGCATAGGTCGAAGGACGACCGATACCGCGTTTTTCCATCTCCTTGACCAGGCTGGCTTCCGAATAACGCGCCGGCGGCTTGGTGAAGTGCTGGGACGGGTCGAGCTTGATCAGCTTCAACACATCGCCCTGGGCCATGTCCGGCAGCACGTCATCGTCGCCTGGCTTGGCGATTTGCGGCATCACGCGGGTGTAACCGTCGAACTTGAGGATACGGCCCTTGGCACGCAGCTCGAAGTCACCAGCACCCACGCTGACAGTAGTAGACAGGTATTGCGCCGGCAGCATCTGGCAGGCCAGGAACTGGCGCCAGATCAGCTCGTAGAGGCGCTCAGCGTCGCGCTCCATGCCGCTCAGCTTGCTTGGCTCGGTGTTGGCGTCGGAGGGACGAATCGCTTCGTGAGCCTCTTGTGCGCCTTCCTTGCTGCTATAGACGTTCGGCCTCTCCGGCAGGTACTTCTTGCCGAACTCGCTTTCAATATAAGTGCGCGCCATTGCCACCGCGTCTTGCGACAGGTTGGTGGAGTCGGTACGCATATACGTGATGTAGCCCGCTTCATACAGACGCTGGGCCATCATCATGGTCTTCTTCACCCCGAAGCCCAGGCGGTTGCTCGCAGCCTGTTGCAGGGTGGAAGTGATGAACGGCGCCGACGGCTTGCTGCTGGTGGGCTTGTCTTCACGCTTGACGATGCTGTAGCTGGAAGCCTTGAGCTTCTCCAGCGCGGCCATGGCCTGGGCTTCGTTGAGCGGCTTGAAGGCCTCGCCTTTCTCGCGGGCCACTTCAAAGCGCACGTTGTTGCCCTTGGCGGTGCCCAGGTCAGCGTGCACTTCCCAATATTCTTCGGGGTTGAACGCACGAATCTCGCGTTCACGCTCTACGACCAGCTTTACCGCCACCGATTGCACACGGCCGGCGGACAGGCCACGGGCGATCTTCGCCCACAGCAGCGGCGAAACCATGTAACCCACGACGCGGTCGAGGAAGCGGCGGGCCTGCTGGGCATTGACGCGGTCAATGTCCAGTTCGCCCGGCTTGGAGAAGGCTTCCTGGATCGCCTTCTTGGTAATTTCGTTGAACACCACGCGCTTGTAGCGGCTGTCGTCACCACCGATGGCTTCCCGCAGGTGCCAGGCAATAGCCTCCCCTTCGCGGTCCAAGTCGGTTGCGAGATAGATGGTGTCAGCATCTTTGGCGAGCCGGCGCAGCTCTTCGATGACCTTTTCCTTGCCCGGGAGGATCTCGTACTTGGCTTTCCAGCCATGATCGGGATCGACACCCATGCGCGAGACGAGCTGCTTGCGCGCTTTCTCTTTAGGCGTGAGCACCGGACCTTCGCCCGCAGCCGCCTTGCCGCGTTTGGCGGCAGGCTCCTTGCTGGCGCTAGCCGAACCGCTGGTGGGCAGGTCTCGGATATGGCCGATACTCGACTTCACCACGTACTCGTTACCCAAGTACTTGTTGATGGTCTTGGCCTTAGCCGGGGATTCCACAATGACCAGCGATTTGCCCATGGATCGGAAAATTCCTGAATTCGAGAAGTGAAAGGCGGTTGGCGCCTGACGCGGCAACGCTATATATAGTGGCAACAAGGTGAGGTCAAGCGCAGCATTCTGCGCGGCCTGCCTTTATTGCGCGGAAAAAAGGCTGGGTTCGACCTGGATCAAAGCAAAGCGCGGGACCTGTTCGCCGTCAACTTCGACGGTCTCCAGGAACATGCTCAAGGGACGCACCCAAAAGCCGTAATCGCCATACAGTGCTTGGTAAAACACCACTTCCTCTTCGGTCTCGGAATGCCGCGCCACATTAAAAACGCGGTACTGCGGACCTTTATAATGCTGGTAGAGCCCTGGTTCGACTTTCATGCTCTGGCCCTCTTACAAAATTTGTTAAAAAAAAATATAAAAAAATTCCAAAAAACAAAAACCGGGGCACTGGGCCCCGGCTTCCGTCAGCGAAACGTTTAGATACGTTCGAAGACGGTGGAGATGCCTTGGCCGAGGCCAATGCACATGGTCGCAACCCCAAGGTTGCCGCCATTTTGCTTCATCACGTTAAGCAACGTGCCGGAGATACGAGCGCCGGAACACCCAAACGGGTGACCCAAGGCAATCGCGCCGCCGTGCAGGTTAACCTTCTCGTTCATCTTGTCGAGCACTTTCAAATCTTTCAGCACTGGCAGGGCCTGTGCGGCGAAAGCTTCGTTGAGCTCGAAGAAGTCGATGTCGGAGATGCTCAGGCCTGCGCGCTTCAATGCTTTTTGTGTGGCCGGTACTGGACCATAGCCCATGATTGCCGGGTCCACACCTGCGACTGCCATCGAACGAATCACCGCCATCGGCTGGATACCCAGGTCCTGGGCACGCTGGGCCGACATCACGATCATGCACGAAGCACCGTCGGTGATCTGCGACGAAGTACCGGCTGTCACGGTGCCGCCCTTTGGATTGAAGGCAGGCTTCAAGGCCGCCAGGCTTTCCAGGGTGGTGTCCGGACGAATGGTTTCGTCGTAGTCGAACAGTTTCAGGAAACCGTTCTCGTCGTAGCCGTTCATCGGGATGATTTCATCCTTGAACTTGCCTTCCAGGGTCGCCTTGTGGGCGAGCTGGTGGGAGCGCAGGCCGAATGCATCCTGGGCTTCGCGGGTAATGCCGTGCATTTTGCCGAGCATTTCTGCGGTCAGGCCCATCATGCCCGAGGCTTTCGCCGCGTACAGGGACATGTGCGGGTTCGGATCGACACCGTGCATCATGCTGACGTGGCCCATGTGCTCCACGCCGCCGACCACGAACACATCACCGTTACCGGTCATGATCGCTTGGGCAGCGGTGTGCAACGCGCTCATGGACGAGCCACACAGGCGGCTGACGGTCTGGCCGGCAGCGGTGTGCGGGATCTGCGTCATCAAGGAAGCCATGCGGGCGATGTTCCAGCCCTGCTCCAGGGTCTGGTTGACGCAGCCCCAGATGACGTCTTCGACTTCGTTCGGGTCGACCTTGACGTTGCGTTCCAGCAATTTGCTGATCAGGTGCGCCGACATGTCTTCAGCGCGGGTGTTGCGGTGCATGCCGCCCTTGGAGCGGCCCATCGGAGTACGACCGAAGTCGACAATCACGACGTCTCTTGGATTCAAGCTCATAAATATTCTCGCTCTAGTCGTCTGGGCACTTAACCGAAGAAGCTCTGGCCGTTCTTGGCCATCTCACGCAGCTTCGCAGTCGGGTGGTACAGCGGGCCCAGATCAGCGTATTGATCAGCCAGGGCAACGAACTCGGCCACACCGATGGAATCGATGTAACGCAGCGCACCACCACGGAATGGAGGGAAACCAATACCGTAGACCAGGCCCATGTCGGCCTCGGCTGCGGTTTCAACGATGCCGTCTTCCAGGCAGCGCACGGTTTCCAGGCACAGGGCGATCATCATCCAGTTGACGATGTCCTCGTCGGACACTTCACGCTGTTCGTAGATGACCGGCGCGAGTACTTCGTGAACCGACGGGTCGGCCACTTTCTTCTGCTTGCCCTTCTTGTCGGTCTCGTAAGCGTAGAAACCCTTGCCATTCTTCTGGCCCAGGCGCTTGGCTTCGTAGAGCGCGTCGATCGCCGAGCGGCGGTCGTCTTTCATGCGATCCGGGAAGCCTTCAGCCATCACGTCACGACCGTGGTGGCCGGTGTCGATGCCGACCACGTCCATCAGGTACGCCGGGCCCATTGGCCAGCCGAATTTTTCCATGACTTTGTCGATGCGCACGAAATCCACACCGGCGCTGACCAGCTTGGCGAAACCGCCGAAGTATGGGAACAGCACGCGGTTGACCAGGAAGCCCGGGCAGTCGTTGACGACGATCGGGTTCTTGCCCATTTTCTTGGCGTAGGCAACGGTGGTGGCAACGGCCAACTCGCTGGACTTCTCGCCACGGATCACTTCCACCAGCGGCATCATGTGCACCGGGTTGAAGAAGTGCATGCCGACAAAGTTTTCCGGACGCTTGAGGGCCTTGGCCAGCAAGGTGATGGAAATGGTCGATGTGTTGGAAGCCAGGATGGTGTCTTCTTTAACCTGGGCTTCAACTTCAGCCAGTACCGCCTGCTTGACCTTCGGGTTCTCGACAACCGCTTCGACCACCAGGTCGACGTGGCCGAAATCGCCGTAGGACAGCGTAGGACGAATGCCGTTAAGCACTTCAGCCATTTTCGCTGCAGTCATGCGGCCTTTATCAACGCGGCCAACCAGCAGTTTCGCGGCTTCTGCCAGACCCTGCTCGATACCGTGCTCGTTGATGTCTTTCATCAGGATCGGCGTGCCTTTGGACGCCGACTGATAGGCGATACCGCCGCCCATGATACCGGCGCCGAGTACGGCGGCCTGCTTCACGTCGCGGGCGATTTCGTCGTAGGCCTTGGCCTTTTTCTTCAGTTCCTGGTCGTTCAGGAACAGACCGATCAAGCTCTGCGCAGCAGAGGTCTTGGCCAGTTTGACGAAACCAGCGGCTTCGATCTCCAGGGCCTTGTCGCGACCGAAGTTCGCGGCCTTCTGGATCGTCTTGATCGCTTCAACCGGCGCCGGGTAGTTCGGGCCGGCCTGGCCAGCCACGAAACCTTTGGCGGTTTCGAACGACATCATCTGTTCGATGGCGTTGAGCTTGAGTTTTTCGAGCTTTGGCTGACGCTTTGCCTTGTAGTCAAATTCGCCGCTGATGGCGCCTTTGATCAGGTTCAGTGCGGCTTCTGCCAGCTTGTCGGGAGCGACCACAGCA
Organism: Pseudomonas sp. LBUM1641; assembly: GCF_059716235.1. NCBI lineage: Bacteria > Pseudomonadati > Pseudomonadota > Gammaproteobacteria > Pseudomonadales > Pseudomonadaceae > Pseudomonas > Pseudomonas sp. LBUM1641. The sequence goes on along the minus strand of NZ_CP166815.1, from coordinate 1,898,866 downwards.
TCCACGGCGCCGACTTTCAGCGCGTCTTCAGCACGGTTTTCCTTGCCGGCGGCAATCCACTCGATGGCGTTGTCGGCACCGATGATGCGCGGCAGGCGCACGGTACCGCCGAAGCCTGGGTAGATGCCCAGTTTCACTTCCGGCAGGCCGATTTTCGCGGTGGCAGACATCACGCGGAAGTCGGCGGCCAGGCACATTTCCAGACCGCCGCCCAAGGCGATGCCATTGATCGCGGCAACGGTCGGCACGTTGAGGTCTTCGAAATCGCTGAAAATCTTGTTGGCTTCGAGGTTGCCAGCCACAAGCTCGGCATCGGGCAGCTTGAAGTTGTCGACGAATTCGGTGATGTCAGCGCCGACGATGAACACGTCCTTGCCGCTGGAGACGATCACGCCCTTGACCGATGCATCTGCTTTGATGGTGTCTACGGCCTGACGCAATTCATTCAGGGTTAGACGGTTGAACTTGTTGACGGACTCACCCTTGAGGTCGAATTTCAATTCGACGATGCCACTTTCAAGAGCCTTAACCGTGATGGCTTTACCTTCGTAAATCATCAACTGATCTCCACGATATGGAAGCTGAACAGTACACGTCGGACGCAGGATTCAGCGTAGACACTGACGTTACCGTCGATGCTAACGCCAATTTGCCAGGCACACCCGCCAACGCGATAGTCGGGATTCTGTACGAACGGTCTGAAAGACAAACGCTCAATTCATACGCCCGTTTGATTTGGGTACGTCACCTTCAGCCAAATCCGAAGAATTGTCAATCGCTCGAAAGGGCCGGAAAAACGCGACTTTTCAGTCATTTCAGAACCCGAGGCAGCCGGCATCGCCCCGCCAATGTTTAATCATTCGCGAAATCAATAATGTGAATTTTGATTTAAAGGGCTGTACAGAACCGAATATGCGGCTAGGCTAGCGGCATGTAAAACGAATTACCGGCCTGCCTGGCCAACTCCAGCCCGATGATACTTTCGGGCTTTTTAATGCCCGCAGGAACCTCAGGCCAGCGCCTTGAGCACCGCGTCAATGTCCTGCAACACACTCAACTCGCCCTTCTCGCCCCAGTACAGGGTGATCATTTGCTTGTCCGCTTCGACTTTGTAGACGTTCGCAGGCAGCGTCGCAAAATGCGGCAACAACTTTTCATCAACGCAGGTTTCCTGCCACTGATTGACCCAAATCCCCGGTTCCAACTGCCAATAACTCCAGGTCACCCGCTTGGTACCGCGTCGTGGCCGGTGATACTGCGCACACGGGCTGGGCGGCTCATGCTTGAGCCAGTGCGGCCATTCCTGAGGTGTCAGTTGCATGGTCAAACCGATGCGCCGTGCCTCCATGCGCAACGCCATGCGCCCGCTTGAATGGCGCGAAGGACGCAGCCACGCCAGGGGGCTTAAAACCAGCGCAAGGATTGACACCACTATCCAGACCGTCATATGTGTACTCCCGAATTTCTTGAAGAGCGGATTTGACCTGACCCAACCCCATCCGCTTGAAACCAGCCATACTGAACTTATCGCTTTCCTTTGGAGAAACCCCTCATGCCCTACGAACATATTCTGGTCGCCGTGGACCTGACCGAAGAATGCGACCCCGTGATCAAGCGGGCCGTAGGCCTTGCAGGCGACTCGGTGAAACTGTCCCTGGTGCATATCGTCGAACCGATGGCCATGGCCTTTGGTGGCGACGTGCCAATGGACCTTTCCCAACTGCAACAGCAGCAGTTCGACCAGGCCAAGGAGCGTCTTGATCGACTGATCAACAAGTATCCCGCCCTGAAAAAAGACCAGAGCCACCTGACCTACGGCCAGCCGCGCCAGGAAATACACCACTTGGCCAAGGAACAGGGTTGCGACCTGATCGTGGTCGGCAGCCACGGCCGTCACGGCCTGGCCTTGCTGCTGGGCTCCACCGCCAATGACGTGCTGCACGGCGCACCTTGCGATGTGCTGGCAGTGAAACTGGTAAAGAGCTCGTAAGACCAACGGCAATCTAATGTGGGAGCGAGCAAGCCCGCTCCCACATTTGAACCGCGTTTCATACAAAAAACCCGGTGCTCATACAAATGAGCGCCGGGTTTTTTATTGCGCTTGAATCACTCAGGCATCCAGCTCGGCCCAGCGCTCAACCAGAGCTTCCAGCTCGCTGTTCAACTGCTCGAGGGATGCAATCACCTTGGCAGTTTCTGCAGCAGGACGCAGATAGAAACCCGCGTCAGCCATTTCAGCTTCAACGGCAGCGATCTGCTGTTCCTTGGCGTCGATATCGCCCGGCAGCGCTTCCAGCTCACGTTGCAGCTTGTAGCTGAGCTTCTTCTTGGCTGCAGGCGCTTCTTGCACAGGAGCAGAAGCGGCAGCAGCCACCGGGGCAACCACGGCCGAGGTCAAGTCAGCCTTGCCGGATTTGCTCTCGGTCACGCCCAGCAAGCGCGGCGAGCCGCCCTGACGCAGCCAGTCCTGATAACCACCGACGTATTCACGTACCTTGCCCTCACCTTCGAAGACCAGGGTGCTGGTGACCACGTTGTCGAGGAATGCCCGGTCGTGACTGACCATCAGCACGGTGCCGTTGAAGGTCAGCAAGACCTCTTCCAGCAGTTCCAGGGTTTCAACGTCGAGGTCGTTGGTCGGTTCGTCGAGCACCAGCAGGTTGGCTGGCTTGCTGAACAGCTTGGCCAGCAGCAGGCGCGCACGCTCACCACCAGACAAGGCTTTAACCGGCGTACGCGCACGCTGCGGGCTGAACAGGAAGTCGCCCAGGTAGCTCAACACGTGGCGGCTCTGGCCGTCGATGTCGATAAAGTCGCGACCTTCGGCGACGTTGTCGATCACGGTTTTTTCCAGGTCCAACTGGTGGCGCAACTGGTCGAAGTAGGCCACGTCGATGCGTGTGCCCTCTTCCACTGTGCCGCTGGTCGGTTGCAGGCCGTTGAGCATCAGCTTGAGCAAGGTGGTCTTGCCGGTACCGTTGGCGCCAAGCAGGCCGATACGGTCGCCGCGCTGCAGGACCATGGAGAAGTCCTTGATCAGGAACGGGCCGTCCGGGTGATGGAAGCTCACATTTTCCAGGACCATCACTTGCTTGCCGGACTTGTCGGCGGTATCCAGCTGAATGTTGGCCTTGCCGGTGCGCTCACGACGCTCGCTGCGCTCGTTACGCAGGGCCTTGAGGGCGCGGACGCGACCTTCGTTACGGGTGCGACGCGCCTTGATGCCCTGGCGGATCCAGACTTCTTCCTGGGCCAGTTTCTTGTCAAACAGCGCGTTGGCGGTGTCTTCGGCAGCCAGGCTGGCTTCCTTGTGCACCAGGAAGCTGGCGTAGTCGCCGTTCCAGTCGATCAGGCCGCCGCGATCCAGTTCGAGGATGCGCGTGGCGAGGTTTTGCAGGAAGGAACGGTCGTGCGTGATGAACAGCACGGCGCCCTGGAAATCCTTGAGGGCTTCTTCCAGCCAGGCGATTGCGCCGATGTCCAGGTGGTTGGTCGGTTCGTCGAGCAGCAGCAGGTCTGGTTCGGAAACCAGCGCCTGGGCCAGCAGGACGCGGCGACGCCAGCCGCCGGACAATTCGGCGAGGGTCTTGTCGGCCGGCAGTTGCAGGCGGCTCAACGTGCTGTCGACCAATTGCTGCAAGCGCCAGCCGTCACGGGCTTCAAGGTCTTGCTGGACGTGCATCAGCTTGTCCAGGTCTTCTTCGGTGACGCAGTTCTGTGCCAGGTGATGGTATTCGGCGAGCAGTGCGCCCACGCCATCCAGGCCTTCGGCAACCACGTCGAATACTGTCCGTCCGTCGGCCACCGGCAATTCTTGCGGCAATTCGCCGATCTTGAGGCCCGGCGCGCGCCATACAGAGCCTTCGTCGGACTTCTGGTCGCCTTTTACCAGCTTCATCATGCTGGACTTGCCGGTGCCGTTGCGGCCGATGATGCACACCCGCTCACCACGGGCGATCTGCCAGGACACCTTGTCCAACAACGGCATAGCGCCGAAAGCAAGGGACACATCGCTGAATTTGAGCAGGGTCATACGCTTCTCCAAAAACTGGGCGCGCATTCTACCTGACTTAGGGCTCGAGGCGGCCGGCATTTTCGTCGCTGACATGTTCTGTCGGACATTTCAGATGAACTTGAACGAAGCGACCGGCAAAGCTTTCACCGGTTGCAGCCAAAAGGCTAAGCTAGGGGCAATCAGTGTCGGCGACGTCGGCACTAGTCCAGATTCCTCTGCACGGACGTCTCATGCGCAGTCGCCTTTTCAGCTTTTTATCTTGTCTGCTTCTTTCTGCCACCGCCGTTCAATCTGCCCAGGCCGTGGACCTCACCACCCAACGTCAATATTACGATGAAGCCAAACGAGCCCTCGCCAAAGGCGACAGCGGCCCGTATTTCCAATACAGCCAGGCCCTGGCCGACTACCCCTTGACGCCGTACCTCGCCTACGACGAACTGACCGCGCGCCTGAAAACCGCCAGCAACGAGGAAATCGAACAATTCCTTGCCAAGAACGGCGACCTGCCCCAGGCCAACTGGATGAAGCTGCGCTGGTTGCGCTGGCTGGCCGACCGTGGCGACTGGCAAACCTTTGAAAAGTACTACGACGCCAAACTCAATTTCGTCGAACTGGACTGCCTGCACGGCCAGTTCCAACTGACCCATAACCAAAAAGCCGAAGGTTATAAAACCACCGAGAAGCTGTGGCTGACCGGTAAATCCCAGCCTGCTGCCTGTGATGCAACCTTTGGCCAGTGGGCCGCCGACGGCCAACTCACCGAACAGAAAATCTGGGACCGCGCCAAACTCGCTGCCGAAGCCCGCAACTACCCGCTGGCCAACAGCCTGGTAAAAACCCTGCCGACCCTCGGCGCTCAAGGCCGCCTGATGGTGGACGTGGCGCAGAAGCCCGACATGCTCAGCGACCCGTCGCGCTTCCTGCCGGCCAACGAAGCCATGTCCGACGCCGTCGGCCTGGGCCTTCGCCGCCTGGCACGCCAGGACCCGGACAAGGCCATGGCCCTGCTCGACGGTTATGCCAGCAGCATGCACTTCTCTCGTGACGAAAAAGTGTCGATCGCCCGGGAAATCGGCCTGACCCTGGCGCGCCGCTACGACCCGCGCGCCCTCGACGTGATGACCAAATACGATCCGGAACTGCGGGACAACACCGTCTCCGAATGGCGCCTGCGCCTGCTGTTGCGCCTGGCCCGTTGGGAAGACGCTTACCAGTTGACCCGCAAGCTGCCCCAGGATTTGGCCACCACCAACCGCTGGCGCTACTGGCAGGCCCGCAGCCTGGAATTGGCAGAGCCGAAGAACCCGCAAGCCCTGGTGATGTACAAGGGCCTGGCCAAGGAACGAGACTTTTACGGCTTCCTGGCCGCGGATCGCTCCCAGTCGCCGTACCAGCTGAACAACAAGCCGCTGGTGATGAGCCAGGCGCTGATGAACAAGGTGCGTAACACCCCAGGCGTACGCCGCGCCCTGGAGTTCTACGCCCGCGGCCAGATCGTTGATGGCCGTCGCGAGTGGTACCACGTCAGCCGGCACTTCAACCGTGACGAAATGGTCGCCCAGGCCAAGCTGGCCTACGACATGAAGTGGTACTTCCCGGCGATCCGCACCATCAGCCAGGCCCAGTACTGGGACGACCTGGACATCCGCTTCCCGATGGCCCACCGCGATACCCTGGTGCGTGAAGCCAAGGTCCGCGGCGTGCATTCAAGCTGGGTGTTTGCAATCACCCGCCAGGAAAGCGCCTTTATGGACGACGCGCGTTCCGGCGTCGGTGCCACCGGCCTGATGCAACTGATGCCCGGCACCGCCAAAGAGACCGCACGCAAGTTCAGCATCCCCCTGGCCTCGCAACAGCAGGTGCTCGACCCGGACAAGAACATCCAGCTCGGCGCGGCGTACCTGAGCCAGGTTCATGCCCAGTTCAACGGCAACCGCGTGCTCGCCACCGCCGCGTACAACGCCGGCCCGGGCCGTGTACGCCAATGGCTGCGCGGCGCCGATCACCTGAGTTTCGATGTGTGGGTGGAAAGCATCCCGTTCGACGAAACCCGTCAGTACGTGCAGAACGTGCTGTCTTATTCAGTGATCTACGGGCAGAAGCTCAATGCGCCACAGCCGCTGGTGGATTGGCATGAGCGGTATTTTGATGATCAGTAAGGGGAGCAGCTGCAAGCAGCAAGCTTGAAGCTGAAAGAAAAATGCCCGCAATGAGAGATGCGGGCATTTTTTATGGCGCTGCCGGGGACTCGCTTTGCCCCGCTTCTGCCAGCGCAAGGCTCAAGGCTTGCAGCATGAACTCGACAAAGGGAGTTACCTCTGCCTGCTGGTCCGCCGCCGACAATGCGGCGTAATAAGCATCCTGCTGATCGCGAATCACCGCCTCTACCGGCAAGTAAGCCAGCACCGGGCGCCACTGACTGAGAATCAGGGTTTGCCATAAGCGGCCCATGCGCCCGTTTCCATCGGCAAAAGGATGGATAAACTCGAATTCGTAGTGGAAGACGCAACTGACGATCAGTGGATGCCAGTCAGAGGCCGACTGCCACTTCAGCAAATCATCAACCAAATGCGTAACACGGCTCGCCGGCGGCGCCATGTGCACCAACTGTTCGCCCCGATAGATCCCTACGCCCGCTTGACGAAACCGACCCGCATCGTCGATCAATCCATACATCAATAACTCATGGGCACGCAGCAGGTCCCCACGTTCGCCCGGTGCCCACTGCGGCATAGCCTCGTAAGCGGAAAAAGCGTTGCGTACTTCCTGAATCTCCCGGGGCAAGCCCAACACACGCTTGCCTTCCAGCACAGCGGTCACCTGTTCGACACTCAGGGTGTTGTTCTCGATGGCCAACGACGCTTGAATCGTACGAATCCGGTTGCCACGCCTCAATTGCGGGGTCTGCCGGCTGTCGTCGCCAGCTGAAAGCTGACCAATCTGCTCACTGATATCAGCAACCAGACTCAACATCTTGGCAGTCAGGGTCAACGGAGGTTGATAACGGCTCATTTCCTCATCCAAGTCTGTAACGAAAGCCAACATAATGCCCTAAGGGACGGTCACACCACAGCCTCAATCAACTTCAGCACCATCACTGAACTGCAACGCCGCCAACCGCGCGTAGAGCGGATTGCTGGCGATCAACTGCTGGTGCGTCCCCACCGCCACCAGCTTGCCCTGGTCCATCACGGCAATCCGGTCTGCGTTCTTCACGGTGGCCAACCGGTGGGCAATCACCAGCGTGGTGCGCCCTTCCATCAACTGTGGCAGCGCTTGCTGGATCAGGTGTTCGCTCTGGGCATCCAGTGCGCTGGTGGCTTCGTCCAGCAGCAGGATCGGTGCGTCCACCAAAAGCGCCCGGGCGATGGCCAGGCGTTGACGCTGGCCGCCGGAAAGGCCCATGCCGCCATCGCCGAGGTGGGTCTGGTAACCGTCGGGCATTTGCAGGATAAAATCATGGGCATGGGCGATGCGCGCCGCTTCTTCGACCTGGGCAAAGGTGGCCGACGGATTGCCGTAGCGGATGTTCTCTTCGACAGTGCCGAAGAACAGCGCCGGGCTCTGGGACACCAGGGCGAAACAGCGGCGCAGGTCCAGCGGGTCCAGTTCGGTCAGCGGCTGACCTTCAAGCAGGATCCGGCCTTGCTGCGGATCGTAGAAACGCAGCAACAGATCGAAGATCGTCGATTTACCCGCGCCGGAGGGGCCGACCAGCGCCAGGGTTTCACCGGCATTGATGCTCAGGCTCAAGCCGTCGATAGCAAAACGATCTGGGCGCGACGGATAGGAGAAGCGCAGATCCTGGATTTCCAGGCGGCCGCTGACCCGCTCCGGCAGCTTGATCACGTTTGCCTCAGGCGCCTTGATCTCATTGCTCGATTGCAGCAATTCGCCAATCCGCTCTGCCGCGCCGGCCGCTCGCTGCAATTCGCCCAACACTTCACTCAAGGTGCCGACGGCACTGCCGACGATCAGGCTGTAGAACACGAACGCGGCCAGCTCTCCGCCGGAAATACGCCCACCGATCACGTCCATGCCGCCCACCCAAAGCATCACGCCCACGGCGCCCAGCACCAGCATGATCACCAACGTAATCAGCCACGAACGCTGCAGGATACGCTTGCGTGCGGTGGTGAACGCCTCTTCCACCGTCACCGCAAAGCGCTGCTCGTCCTGCACCTGGTGGTTATAGGCCTGCACGGTCTTGATCTGGCCGAGGGTCTCGGACACGTAGCTGCCGACATCGGCGATCCGGTCCTGGCTTTGGCGCGACAGGCTGCGTACCCGGCGGCCGAAGATCAAGATCGGCGCCAGTACCAGTGGCAGCGCTATTACCACGATGCTGGTGAGCTTGGGGTTGGTGACAAACAACAGCACGATCCCGCCGATCACCATTAAGGCGTTGCGCAGGAACAGTGAAAGCGAGGAGCCGATCACCGATTGCAGCAAGGTAGTGTCGGTGGTCAGGCGCGACTGGATTTCCGAACTGCGGTTGTTTTCATAGAAGCCCGGGTGCAGGTAGATCAAATGGTTGAACACCTGCCGCCGGATGTCTGCCACTACCCGTTCGCCGATCCACGACACTAGGTAAAACCGCGCAAAGGTGCCCACCGCCAGGCCCAGCACCAGAATCATGAACAGGCCGATGGACTGGTTGAGCAGGTGCGGCGACTGGGTCATGAAGCCCTGGTCCACCAGCAGGCGAATGCCCTGCCCCATGGACAAGGTGATGCCGGCGGTGACGATCAACGCCAACAAGGCCCCCAGGGCCTGCCAGCGGTAGGGAGCGACGAAGCGGCTGGCCAGGCGAATTGCGCGGCGTTGACGGGCTGAGAGCATGGAGGGTTTCACCTGAGGGTGGGAGACGGGAACCTACGTAGCTACATGGGGGGAACTTGAGCGAATCACAATGAGTCAGGTTAATTATGCTTACCGAACCTAGGCCCTAGAGGCTATCGGTCTAAGGCCCGGCTGGAAATTTGTATCGGTTTCTGCTGGACTGGGCATTCGATCTGCTGACCGCGAAAGGAGTTGTAACAACGCGGTCACGCGGTGATTTTAAAGTAGGTACACAACCTGATGAGGAGACGGGCCATGTCCTTGCAAAACAGCAGCAACGCCAAAATTGAAGTGATCCGCCAACCGCAGCAGTTGCCTTGCTCATACATCGACGCTCAAGGCCGCGAAGTGCAAATCACCGAAGAGATGATCCAGAGCGCCTGCGCCGAACTGGAACAGAAATTGGTCAAGCCTGCCAAGCGAGGCTGAATCGCCCACGCTCTTTTAAACCCGGCCTTGATGGCCGGGTTTTTTATGCCTTCAGATTGCCTGCGCGCCCAATGCCGCCACGATGTTAGACAAAGCCGCAGAGTCGCCGCTGATTCGCACCTTCAAACCCTCAATCTCGCGCCGCGGCGGGTAGTGCTTGCGCAGTTGGTCAAACGCCTTGCGCTGCTCGTCCACGGTGCCTACCAGGCTGCGGCGAAAATCCGCGTCATCACGGCGCGGGTCGTACACCCCACGGCACAGGGCCGCCAGCGCCCAGGCCGGGTCGGTATTGGCGTTGAGGGTAACTTCGGCCAACCACGGTTCCGGCAGCAAGTCGCGGAGTTGAATGGTCGCCTCTTGCCCAAGATACCGGCACAGCGCCTGGTAGATCTGCGCCGTGCCGCGCTGCCTGCCGTCCAAGCTGTAGCCGGCGATATGCGGGGTGGCCAGCACACACAAGTCGGCCAGATCGACGTCCACCTGGGGCTCGCCTTCCCACACATCCAGCACCGCCTGCAGGTCTTCGCGCTCCAGCAGCACGTCCCTGAGGGCGGCATTGTCCACCACCGGGCCGCGGCTGGCGTTGATCAGCCAGGCGCCGGGCTTGAGCTGGTTGAGGCGCTCGCGATCGAACAAGTGCCAGGTAGACCCGTTGCCGGATTTGTTCAGCGGCGTGTGCAGGCTGATCACATCGCACTGCTCGACAATCTGCTGCAGGCTCACGTAGTCACCGTCCTCGGCGATTTGCCGGGGCGGGTCGCACACCAGCACCTTCCAGCCCAACGCCTTGAGCACTTTGACCAGGCGCCCGCCGACTTCACCGGCGCCCACCACGCCGTAGGTACGTTGGGCCAGGTCGGCGCCTTCGATCTCGGCGAGGGTCAGCAGGCTGCCCAGCACATAGTCGACCACGCCACGGGCGTTGCAGCCGGGAGCGCTGGACCACTGGATGCCGGCGCGCTGGAAATAATCAAGGTCGAGGTGATCAGTGCCGATGGTGCAGGTGCCGACAAACCGCACTGGCGAGCCTTCGAGCAAGGCACGGGTGACGTTGGTCACCGAACGCACCAGCAGCACATCGGCCTGTTCGATGGTCGCGCGGTCGATGGACCGGCCCGGAACCCGGCGAATCTCGCCGAATCCTTCGAAGAATGCATCGAGCAGCGGGATATTTTCGTCGGCAACAATCAGCATGGCAGGCTCCTTTCGCGGATCAGCAGTGTACAGCGGTTTTCCGTGTGGCGAGGGAGCTTGCTCCCGCTGGAGTGCGGAGCGCTCCCGAATGAAGCGCCGTGTTTTTTCAGGTACACATCGGTTGCCCGTTCTGGGGGGGGGCTGCTGCGCAGCCCAGCGGGAGCAAGCTCCCTCGCCACAGCAAGCTCCCTCGCCACAAAAAGCAACATTTGCGCTGGGATGTGTTTACAAATCCACAACACAGGTTTTTTCCTGACCAACACGTCAAGGCGTAGAATGCGCCGTCCTGCGCTTCCCCTTATCGGACATCTGTACGTGAACACTGCCACCACCGCCCTCTCCCGCCCCGCCCGCGTCAGCCTTGAAGTACGCAACCTGCTGGCCCTGGCCTTGCCGATCATGATCGGGCAACTGGCGACCACGGCCATGGGTTTTGTCGATGCGGTCATGGCCGGGCGTGTCAGCTCCCGGGACCTGGCGGCGGTCGCCTTGGGCAACTCCATCTGGATCCCGGTGTACCTGCTGATGACCGGCACGCTGCTGGCCACCACGCCGAAAGTCGCCCAGCGCTTTGGCGCCGGCACCCACGGCGAAATCGGCCCGCTGGTGCGACAGTCGATGTGGCTGGCCCTGGTGGTGGGGATTACCGCGCTGCTGTTGCTGATCAGCGCCGAACCGATCCTGCATTTGATGAAGGTCGATCCCGAGCTGATCAAGCCGTGCATGGGCTACCTGCACGGCATCGCCTCGGGCATGCCGGCCATTGCGCTGTATTACGTATTGCGGTGTTTCAGCGACGGCCTGGGCCGAACGCGGCCGAGCATGGTCATGGGCCTGTGCGGGCTGGCGCTGAATATTCCGCTGAACTATGTGTTTATCTACGGCCACTTCGGCGTGCCGGCCATGGGCGGTATTGGTTGTGGCTGGGCCACGGCGATCGTGATGTGGGTAATGATGCTCGGCCTGGCCGCCTGGACCCGCTGGGCGCCGGTGTATCAGAGCAGCGAGCTGTTCAAGCGCTTTGACTGGCCGCAATGGTCGGTGATCAAGCGCGTGCTGAGCATTGGCTTGCCGATCGGGATCGCGGTGTTTGCCGAGTCGAGCATCTTTGCGGTGATCGCGCTGCTGATCGGCAGCCTCGGCGCCACCGTGGTAGCCGGGCACCAGATCGCGCTGAACTTCAGCTCGCTGGTGTTCATGATTCCCTACTCCCTGAGCATGGCGGTCACCGTGCGCGTCGGCCAGGCCCTCGGCCGCGGCGAACCCCGTGAAGCGCGCTTCGCGGCAGGTGTTGGGATGGGCACGGCGCTGGTGTATGCCTGCCTGTCCTGCAGCCTGATGCTGCTGTTTCGCGAACAGATCGCCACCATCTACACCCAAGACCCGCTGGTGATCCAGGTGGCGGCGATGCTGATTGTGTTTGCGGCGTTGTTTCAGTTCTCGGACGCGATTCAGGTCACGGCAGCCGGCGCTTTGCGCGGTTACCAGGACACACGGGTGACCATGGTGCTGACGCTGTTTGCGTATTGGGGTGTGGGCTTGCCGGTGGGCTACGCGCTGGGGTTGACCGAGTGGCTGGGCCAGGCACGCGGCCCGAGTGGCTTGTGGCAGGGCCTGATCGTGGGCCTGAGCTGTGCGGCGGCGATGCTGGTAATCCGCCTGGTGCGCAGTGCACGCAAGCGGATTCGCCACGAGAAAAAACTGTAGGAGCGAGCTTGCTCGCGAAAAACCCTGGAGCGCCGCGTTAAGCCTGGCAGCCCGCGTTATCGTTAACGACCTTCGCGAGCAAGCTCGCTCCTACAGGGACTTCTTGCGGATCCAGTACAGGTAGGTGCCAGCCTGTTCCTGTTGGTCCACCAGCTCATGGTCGAGAAACACGCAGAACTTGGGGATATCGCGACGGGTCGACGGATCGGTCGCGATCACCTTGAGCAAGCCGCCGGGCGCCAGGTCACGGATGTGCTGGTGCAGCATCATCACCGGTTCGGGGCAGTTGAGGCCGGTGGCGTCGAGAATGCCATCGACGGGCAAATCAGGGGTCAGGCTCATGGTTTACTCCTAAACAGGCCGGCATTTTAGCGGTAATGCGGGGCGCCAGGTAGTCAGCGGCGCCCTCAAGGTTTTCGCGAGCGAGCTCGCTCGGTTACCGGGCCTTTGGCTTCTTTACATCCAGCCGACGCAGATGGCAGGTCACTTCTTCACGGTCGTGGTACAGCTGCTTGCAGCCAATCTCCACCCGAATGCCCCGCTCCTTGAAGCCTTCCGCGATGCGTTCAAGCAGGCGCTTCACTTCGGCATAACGCTGCTTCATCGGCAACTTCAGGTTAACCACCGCCTCGCGGCAATGCCCCTCGCCGATCCAGGTTTCCAGCAGGGCCGCGTTACGCGCCGGTTTCTCGACGATGTCGCACACCATCCAGTCCACCGGCTGCTTGGGGGTGTAGATGAAGCCGTCGGCCATCAAGTGCTGCACCAGGCCGGTATCCATCAGGCTTTCGGCCATCGGGCCGTTGTCGATGGCGGTCACCAGCATGCCACGGTTGACCAACTGCCAGGTCCAGCCGCCAGGCGCGGCGCCGAGGTCGACGCCGGTCATGTCGCTGTGCAGGCGCTCGTCCCACTGATCACGGGGGATAAAGTGGTGCCAGGCCTCCTCCAGCTTCAAGGTCGAACGGCTTGGCGCGTCCCGTGGGAATTTCAGGCGCGGAATGCCCATCGGCCACATCGCCGAGTTGTTCGACTCGGCCAGGCCCATGAACACTTCACGGCCACTCTTGAAGGTCAGCAACAGGCGCGGCTTGCTGGCGTCTTCCACCAGCTTGCCGGCAGCCATCAGCGCCTTGCGCAGGTGCACTTCGAATTTCTTGCAGAAGTTCGAGAGTTCCTTGCCATCGTTGGTGTCGACCATTTCCAGCCACAGGCTGCCGCACACCGGGAAATCCCGCAGGTGCGCGAGGATCACGCTGATTCGGTCGGTTTCCGGCAAATCGATGAACACCCCGCGCGCCCACTGCCTCGGGAAGATCAGCTCGGCAAAGCGTTGGCCGCGCATCAGGCGCTGGGCGCCGTCTTCTTCGGTACAGACAAATTCGGCGCAGGCGCTGCCGGTCTTGGCCTTGGCATAGCCCGAAACGTTCAGGCGAGCGGCGTGTTCCGCGATCTCGGAACAGACTTCGCCTTCAAAACCCGGGCGGCAGTGCATAAAAAGGGTGTTCATCAACTCTCCTGGATCACGGGCTTGCTATAGCGCAATGCCTGTCATGAAAACGCGCGCATGATAGCCGAGTTCGGAACCTTGGACTTGTCCATAGAGTCCAGTAATTAGCCAGCTACTTAAAACAGGGCTAATTTAGAAGCTCTGTTCGTCCCGTCAGGTCCGTAGCCGTGCGGACCATAAGGAGTCATGTAATGTCATCCCTTGATAGCCTGAGAACCCTTAAAACCTTACAGATTGACGACAAGGCCTATCACTACTTCAGCCTGCCCGAAGCCGCCAAGAGCCTGGGTGACCTGGACAAACTGCCAATGTCCCTCAAGGTGCTGCTGGAAAACCTGCTGCGCTGGGAAGACGAAAAGACCGTCACCGGCGCCGACCTCAAGGCCATTGCCGCCTGGCTCAAGGAGCGCCGCTCCGACCGCGAGATTCAATACCGCCCCGCCCGTGTACTGATGCAAGACTTTACCGGCGTGCCCGCGGTGGTCGACCTGGCTGCCATGCGCGCCGCGGTGGCCAAGGCCGGCGGCGACCCGCAGCGCATCAACCCGCTGTCACCGGTGGATTTGGTGATCGACCACTCGGTGATGGTCGACAAGTTCGCAACCACCGGCGCCTTTCAAGAAAACGTCGACATCGAAATGCAGCGCAACGGCGAACGCTACGCCTTCCTGCGCTGGGGCCAGAGCGCCTTCGACAACTTCAGCGTAGTGCCACCGGGCACCGGCATCTGCCACCAGGTCAACCTGGAATACCTCGGCCGCACCGTCTGGACCAAAGATGAAGACGGCCGCACCTACGCCTTCCCCGACACATTGGTAGGCACCGACTCCCACACCACCATGATCAACGGCCTCGGCGTACTGGGCTGGGGCGTGGGCGGGATCGAAGCGGAAGCCGCGATGCTCGGCCAGCCAGTGTCGATGCTGATCCCGGAAGTGATCGGCTTCAAGCTCACCGGCAAGCTGAAAGAAGGCATCACCGCCACCGACCTGGTGCTGACCGTCACCCAGATGTTGCGCAAAAAAGGCGTGGTCGGGAAATTCGTCGAATTCTATGGTGATGGCCTGGCTGACCTGCCCCTGGCAGACCGTGCCACCATTGCCAACATGGCCCCGGAATACGGCGCCACTTGCGGCTTCTTCCCGGTGGACGACGTGACTCTGGACTACCTGCGCCTGTCGGGCCGTCCTACCGAAACCGTCAAGCTGGTAGAGGCGTACACCAAGGCCCAGGGCCTGTGGCGCAACGCCGGTCAGGAGCCCATCTTCACTGACAGCCTGGCGCTGGACATGGGCAGCGTCGAAGCCAGCCTGGCCGGCCCGAAACGCCCACAAGACCGTGTTTCCCTGCCGAACGTCGGCCAGGCCTTCAGCGACTTCCTCGACCTGCAATTCAAACCCACCAACAAGGAAGAAGGCCGCCTGGAAAGTGAAGGCGGCGGTGGCGTTGCGGTGGGCAACGCCGACCTGATCGGTGAAGCCGACTACGACTTCGAAGGCCAGACCTATCGCCTGAAAAACGGCGCGGTGGTGATCGCGGCGATTACCTCCTGCACAAACACCTCCAACCCCAGCGTGATGATGGCGGCGGGCCTGGTGGCGAAAAAGGCCGTGGAGAAAGGATTGAAGAGCAAGCCATGGGTGAAAACGTCCCTGGCACCCGGCTCCAAGGTGGTCACCGACTACTACAAAGCGGCGGGGCTGACCCAATACCTCGACAAGCTGGGTTTCGCCCTGGTGGGTTATGGCTGCACCACCTGCATCGGCAACTCCGGGCCGCTGCCCGAGCCGATCGAAAAAGCCATTCAGAAAGCCGACCTGGCCGTAGCCTCGGTGCTTTCGGGCAACCGTAACTTCGAAGGCCGGGTGCACCCGCTGGTGAAAACCAACTGGCTGGCCTCCCCGCCCCTCGTGGTGGCCTACGCCTTGGCCGGCACGGTGCGTATGGACATCAGCAGCGAACCGCTGGGCACCGGCTCGGACGGGAAACCGGTGTACCTGCGGGACATCTGGCCCAGCAGCAAGGAAATCGCCGACGCCGTCGCCCAAGTCAGCACCGGGATGTTCCACAAGGAATACGCCGAGGTGTTTGCCGGCGACGAACAGTGGCAGGCCATTGAAGTGCCACAGGCCGCTACTTACGTGTGGCAGAAGGATTCCACCTACATTCAGCATCCACCCTTCTTCGACGACATTGGCGGCCCGCTGCCGGTGATCGAAGACGTCAAGGGCGCCAACGTGCTGGCATTGCTGGGGGACTCGGTGACCACCGACCACATCTCCCCCGCCGGTAACATCAAGACCGACAGCCCGGCCGGCAAGTACCTGCGCGAGCAAGGTGTCGAACCGCGGGACTTCAACTCCTACGGCTCACGTCGCGGCAACCATGAAGTGATGATGCGCGGCACCTTCGCCAACATCCGCATCCGCAATGAAATGCTTGGCGGTGAGGAAGGCGGCAACACGATCTACATCCCTACCGGCGAGAAAATGCCGATCTACGATGCCGCCATGAAATACCAGGCCTCGGGCACCCCACTGGTGGTGATCGCCGGCCAGGAATATGGCACCGGCTCAAGCCGCGACTGGGCCGCCAAGGGCACCAACCTGCTGGGGGTCAAGGCGGTGATCGCCGAGAGCTTCGAGCGGATCCACCGCTCCAACCTGGTGGGCATGGGCGTGCTGCCGCTGCAGTTCAAGCTGGACCAGAACCGCAAGGCACTCAAACTGACCGGCAAGGAGAAGATCGACATCCTCGGGCTGACCCATGCCGAGATCGAACCGCGCATGAACCTGACGCTGGTGATCACCCGTGAAGACGGCAGCAGCGAGAAGGTCGAAGTGCTGTGCCGTATCGATACGCTGAATGAGGTCGAGTACTTCAAGGCCGGCGGGATCCTGCACTACGTGTTGCGGCAGCTGATTGCCTCGTAACTGACACGCGCTACACAAAACACCGCCTCCCCAGGCGGTGTTTTCATTTTTACCGTCGGTGACGCTCGTTATACTGCCGCCCTCAGATTTCGATAGTCACAAGGATTCCCCATGCTTGCTCTGCCATGGCTGTACCTGGCACTTCTTTCCATCGGCTATGTACTCGCCTTGAGCTATGGGCAACTGGGTTTGATGGCAGCGTTGTCCGTCGCGATGTTGCTATTGGCCGGGTTTGCTGTGCGCCAGCAGCGAAACCCTTGGGTGCGCTATCTCGGCCACGGCCTGTTTATCGTGCTGGCGCTTGGGCTGGCGATGCATTGGCTGCCGGGGTTCTACAACGGTCGCGGAATAGCACCGCAGCGCTTTACTGATGATGCCGTGCCGTTCTCGATGTACCTGAACCAGGACAAGCCGCTGATCGGCTTTTGGCTGCTGCTGGCCTGCCCATGGATTGTGGCGCGACGGTCATTGCGACTGTCGATCTATGCCACGGCGCTGGCATTGACCCTGACGGCGATTGCCGCACTTGGCGGTGCTGCGTTGCTGGGGGTTATCAGTTGGGCTCCGAAGTGGCCGGAGCAGGCGTGGCTATGGGTGCTGAACAACCTGCTGCTGGTGACGCTGGTGGAGGAGGCGCTGTTTCGCGGTTACATCCAGGGCGGCCTGAGCCGTCGCTTCAAACAACTGCCTTACGGTGAAAACCTCGCACTGTTGTTGGCAGCCCTGCTGTTCGGGCTGGTACACCTGGGCGCCGGCTGGCAGTGGACGTTGCTGGCGACCATCGCAGGCGTAGGCTACGGCCTGGCGTATCGCTTTGGTGGGTTGGGCGCGGCAATCGTTACGCACTTCGGCTTGAACCTGCTGCATTTCGGGTTGTTTACCTATCCGATGCTGGCGGGCTGAGGCTGAGCCGATTGTTGCAAAAATTAAGTTAAATAAACCCCCGTAACGGCCGACAACTAATCAAAGCCTCGCGGATTGAAAACTCATGCGTAATAACCAACCCGTTACCCAGCGCGAACGTACCTTCCCCGCTCAGCAACGGTTGATCTCCACCACGGATGCCAAAGGCGTGATCACCTACTGCAACGACGCCTTCGTCGAAATCAGTGGGTTTTCCCATGACGAACTGTTGCGTGCCCCGCACAACCTGGTTCGTCATCCGGATGTTCCGGCGGCTGTGTTCGCACACATGTGGTCGACGCTCAAACAAGGCTTGCCATGGATGGGCATCGTCAAGAACCGCTGCAAGAGCGGTGATCACTATTGGGTCAACGCCTATGTGACACCGGTCTTCGACGGCAATCAGGTGATCGGCTACGAGTCGGTGCGGGTCAAGCCCACCGCCGAGCAGATCCGCCGTGCCGAAGCGCTTTACCAGCGTATCAACCAGGGCAAGTCGGCGATTCCGAGCAGTGACAAGTGGTTGCCGGTGTTGCAGGACTGGCTGCCGTTTATCCTGGTCAGCCAACTGAGCTTCCTGATCGGTGTGTGGCTCGACTCTCATTGGGGCTTTGCCCTGGCCGCCGCACTGTCGGTGCCGCTGGGCCTGTTGGGCCTGAGCTGGCAACAGCGCGGGCTGAAGCGTTTGCTGCGCCTGGCCGAGCAGACCACGTCCGACCCGCTGATTGCGCAGATGTACACCGACAGCCGCGGCGCCCAGGCACGCCTGGAGATGTCGATCCTCAGCCAGGAGGCGCGCCTGAAGACGTGTCTTACCCGTTTGCAGGACACGGCTGAACACCTCAACTCCCAGGCGGCGCAGTCCAACACCCTGGCGCATAACAGCTCCAGCGGTCTTGAACGCCAACGCGTGGAGACCGAACAGGTGGCCACCGCGGTCAATCAAATGGCCGCGACGACCCAGGAAGTCGCCAGCCATGTACAACGCACCGCCGATGCCACCCAGGAAGCCAATCGCCTGACCGGGCGTGGCCGTGATATCGCCGGCGAAACCCGCGAGGCGATTCAGCGCCTGTCGGTGGCCGTGGGCGAAACCGGCGTGACCGTGACCCAACTGGCCAAGGACAGCGATGAGATCGGCGGCGTGGTGGATGTGATCAAAGGCATCGCCGACCAGACCAACCTGCTGGCGCTGAACGCGGCCATCGAAGCGGCCCGTGCCGGCGAGATGGGCCGGGGCTTTGCGGTGGTGGCGGATGAAGTGCGGCAATTGGCCCAGCGTACCAGCGAGTCCACCGGGCAGATTCACGCGCTGATCGCCAAGCTGCAACAAACCGCCAACGCCGCCGTTCAGACCATGGACGCCGGGCATCGCCAGGCGGAGGAAGGTGTGGCACGGGTGATGGAAGCGGACCAGGCGCTGATCGGGATCAGTGAAGCGGTGGCGCATATCACCGACATGACGGCGCAGATTGCGGCGGCGACCGAGGAGCAGAGCTCGGTAGCGGAAGAGATCAGCCGTAATATCAGCACCATTGCGCTGTTGGCGGACCAGACATCGGAACAGGCGTTGAACTCGGCGCAGTTGAGTGAAGAGCTGACGCATACCGCCAATACCCAGTACTCGCTGGTGGAGCGGTTTAACCGGTAATCGACTCACATGTGGCGAGGGAGCTTGCTCCCGCTGGACCGGGCTGGCGCTCCAGTGCGCAGCGCTCCCTGGATTTTGGGGCCGCTACGCAGCCCAGCGGGAGCAAGCTCCCTCGCCACAGTTTTCACTCAAGACCAGCGAGAAACCCTGAGACTGCCACCGCCGCAGCCTCCAAATGCTGCTCATGGCTAAACCCCGAAGCCTTCAACGGCTTCAAATCATGATCCCCCGCCACCAACCACATCACTTCGATGCTCGCCGACAACACATACCCCTCCACCGCCGCCCGATTGCCCAGCGCATCCCGCTCGCCCTGCACAATCAAGGTCGGCGTCTTCAGCCCGGCCAGATGCTCGGTCCGGGGCTTCTCCGGTTTGCCCACCGCATAAAACGGATAACCCAGGCACACCAGCGCATCCGCGCCCAGTTCATCCGCCAGCAAACTGGCCATCCGCCCGCCCATGGACTTGCCGCCAACCGCCAGTTTCCCAGCGACATGACGTCGCACCTCGGCATACACCTCACGCCAGCATTCCAGCAATTTCGGGGCTGGATTGGGTGGGCGTTTGCCCCCGTCCACACGGCGCTGGGCCATGTAGGGAAACTCGAAGCGCAACACGTTCACGCCATGCCCGGCAAGGCGTGCAGCCATGTCGTTCATGAAGCCCGAGTCCATCGGCGCACCCGCGCCGTGGGCCAGGATCAACGTCGCGGGCGTACGCGCGATAGACCCTGTGGCGACATCCCACAACCAGCCGCGCTCCCGCACACACTGCGCCCATTGATCCCCGTCAATACTGGCCTTGTGCTCTTTGCCCATGCTTGCCTCGCTTTTTAGTCTGCCTATAACTCCAGCCCAAGTGCCGCATTTGCTTGGGTTGAACCGTGGATGGGGAACCATGAACACTACTTTAAGTACCGCCTATAACTACAAGGTGGTCCGCCAATTCGCCATTATGACGGTGGTGTGGGGCATCGTCGGCATGGGGCTCGGGGTTTTTCTCGCAGCCCAGTTGGTATGGCCCGAACTCAACTTCAATTTGCCCTGGACCAGTTTCGGCCGTTTGCGCCCGCTGCACACCAACGCGGTGATCTTTGCCTTCGGCGGTTGCGCGCTGTTTGCCAGCTCCTTCTACTCGGTGCAACGCACCTGCCAGACCCAGCTGTTCGCACCCAAGATCGCGCAATTCTGCTTCTGGGGCTGGCAACTGGTCATTGTGCTGGCCGCGATCACCTTGCCGCTGGGCTACACCAGCTCCAAGGAATACGCCGAGCTGGAATGGCCGATCGACATCCTGATCACCATCGTCTGGGTGGCCTACGCCGTCGTGTTCTTTGGCACGGTGATGAAGCGCAACACCAAGCACATCTACGTGGGTAACTGGTTCTTTGGTGCGTTCATCATCACCGTGGCCATTCTGCATATCGTCAACAACCTGGAAATCCCGGTCAGCCTGACCAAGTCCTACTCGCTGTACGGCGGTGCGACGGATGCCATGGTGCAGTGGTGGTATGGGCATAACGCGGTAGGCTTTTTCCTCACCGCCGGCTTCCTGGGGATGATGTACTACTTCGTGCCGAAACAGGCCGAGCGTCCGGTGTATTCCTATCGCCTGTCCAT
Organism: Pseudomonas sp. LBUM1641; assembly: GCF_059716235.1. Lineage (NCBI taxonomy): Bacteria > Pseudomonadati > Pseudomonadota > Gammaproteobacteria > Pseudomonadales > Pseudomonadaceae > Pseudomonas > Pseudomonas sp. LBUM1641. Next base: position 1,878,061 of record NZ_CP166815.1, on the reverse strand, counting down.
CGTGCACTTCTGGGCACTGATCACCCTGTACATCTGGGCCGGCCCGCACCACTTGCACTACACCGCGCTGCCGGACTGGGCACAGTCCCTGGGCATGGTGATGTCGCTGGTGCTACTGGCGCCAAGCTGGGGCGGGATGATCAACGGCATGATGACCTTGTCGGGTGCCTGGCATAAGTTGCGCAGCGACCCGATCCTGCGCTTCCTTGTCGTGTCTCTCGCGTTCTACGGCATGTCGACCTTCGAAGGGCCGATGATGGCCATCAAGACGGTCAACGCCCTCTCCCACTACACCGACTGGACCATCGGCCACGTTCACGCCGGCGCCCTCGGTTGGGTAGCGATGATCTCCATCGGCGCGCTGTACCACATGATCCCGAAAGTCTTCGGTCGCGAGCAGATGTACAGCCTCGGCCTGATCAACGCGCACTTCTGGCTGGCCACCATCGGCACCGTGCTCTACATCGCTTCGATGTGGGTCAACGGCATTGCCCAGGGCCTGATGTGGCGTGCGGTCAACGAAGACGGCACCTTGACCTACTCCTTCGTCGAAACCCTGGTGGCCAGCCACCCAGGCTTCATCGTGCGGCTGGTGGGCGGGGCGATCTTCCTCAGCGGCATGTTCCTGATGGCTTACAACACGTGGCGCACCGTGCGTTCGGCGCAGCCTGCCGAAGTGATCAACGCCGCGCAGATGGCCTGAGGAGTCGATGATGAAACACGAAACCATTGAAAAGAACGTCGGCCTGTTGATGCTGCTGATGGTGCTCGCCGTGAGCATCGGCGGCCTGACCCAGATCGTGCCACTGTTCTTCCAGGATGTGACCAACAAGCCGGTGGAAGGCATGAAGCCCTACACCGCGCTGCAACTGGAAGGCCGCGACATCTACATCCGCGAAGGTTGCGTACAGTGCCACTCGCAGATGATCCGTCCGTTCCGCGCCGAAACCGAGCGCTACGGCCACTACTCGGTGGCCGGTGAAAGTGTGTGGGATCACCCGTTCCTGTGGGGCTCCAAGCGCACCGGGCCGGACCTGGCCCGCGTCGGCGCGCGCTACTCGGACGACTGGCACCGCGCGCACTTGTACAACCCGCGCAACGTGGTGCCGGAATCGAAGATGCCGGCGTACCCATGGCTGGTCACCGCTGCGGTCGACAGCAGCCACACCGAGACCAAGCTCAAAGTGATGCGCACCCTCGGCGTGCCGTACACCGACGACGATATCGCCGGCGCCGTGGCCTCCCTCAAGGGCAAGACCGAGATGGACGCGCTGGTTTCGTACCTGCAAGTGCTCGGCACTGCCATCAAGAGCAAGAGGTGAGCCATGGGATTTGATTTCGATGCTGGAACCATCCGCGGCCTCGGCACGCTGGTCGTAGCCATCGCCTTCATCGGCTTGTCGCTGTGGGTGTTCAACGCCCGGCGCAATGCGGAGTTCGCCGAAGCCTGCCTGCTGCCGTTTGCCGATGAACCGCTACCGCCAACCCCCGACGCTCAAGAAGAGCCTGCAACAAGGAGCAACCGGCCATGACTACCTTCTGGAGTACATGGATCTGTGTACTGACCCTCGGCAGCCTGATCGGCCTGACCTGGCTGTTGATCGGCACCCGCAAGGGCGAGACCAAGGGCAGCGTGGACCAGACCATGGGCCACGCCTTCGACGGGATCGAGGAGTACGACAACCCGCTGCCGCAATGGTGGTTCATGCTGTTCGCCGGCACCCTGGTGTTTGCCGTCGGCTACCTGATCCTCTACCCGGGCCTGGGCAACTGGAAAGGCGTGTTGCCGGGCTATGAAGACGGCTGGACCCAGACCAAGGAATGGGACAAGGAGATGGCCAAGGCCGACGCCAAGTTCGGGCCGATCTTCGCCAAATTCGCGGCCATGCCGGTAGAAGAAGTCGCCAAGGACCCGCAAGCGCTGAAAATGGGCGGCCGCCTGTTCGCCTCCAACTGCGCGGTGTGCCACGGCTCGGATGCCAAGGGCGCCTACGGCTTCCCGAACCTGGCAGACAACATCTGGCGCTGGGGCGGCTCGGCGGACGCAATCAAGATGACCATCATGAATGGCCGTCATGCAGCGATGCCGGCCTGGGGTGAAGTGCTGGGAGAAGACGGTGTGAAAAACGTCGCGGCCTACGTGCGCCATGAACTGGCGGGCCTGCCGTTGCCGGCCGACAGCACGGCGGATGTCGCGGCGGGCCAAGTGGCGTTCAGCACCACCTGTGTCGCCTGCCACGGTCCGCAAGGCCATGGTGTGGAAGCCATGGGCGCACCGAACCTGACGCAGCCAAGTGGCTTTATCTACGGCACCAGCCTGGCGCAGTTGCAGCAGACCATTCGCCACGGCCGCCAAGGCCAGATGCCCGCGCAGGAAGTGCTGCAAGGCAATGACAAGGTGCATTTGCTCGCGGCCTACGTCTACAGCCTGTCCCATAACGCCGATGGCGCAACGGCTGACAGCCAACCCGAGTAATCGCGCAGTACCCAAAAGCCGCGCCTGATTCAGGCGCGGCTTTTTTGCGACCCATTGTCGCACCCTTCCGATCAGCGACTTTCCCCTCCTGCCATTCGGGTCTACGCTTGTTTGCACAGTGGACTGGCATTGGCCGGTCGACGGCCGACTTGCACTCGATGGGTTGAAACATTTCTGCTCGATGACAGGCGCAAAGGCTGGTACTTACCGGCTGTCGTGCCACTGACCACTCGTCACCCGAGCTGCTTGTTTACACACACTCAGTTACAAGTACCTTCGACCCGTTTAAAATCCTGTCCAAGTCGTCAACTTTTAACCCTGAATTTTGTCCTTACACCAAACATGGAAAGGGCGCAGAATCTGGTTTGGAACGCATTGACGCAGGTCACCTTGCGTTGCAATGGAATCTTGCTTTCTCCATACTTGCGACCGATTTTTACCCTATAAAAAAACCTAAACCGTGGAACCTTAGAATGAGCACAGCAATCAGTCCGACTGCTTATAACTATAAGGTAGTCCGCCAGTTCGCCATCATGACGGTGGTCTGGGGGATCCTTGGCATGGGGCTCGGTGTCTTCATCGCCTCGCAACTGGTTTGGCCAGAGTTGAATTTTGGCCTGCCATGGACGACGTTTGGACGCCTGCGCCCGCTGCACACCAACCTGGTGATTTTCGCCTTCGGTGGATGTGCACTGTTTGCCACTTCTTACTACGTCGTGCAGCGAACCTGCCAAACGCGACTGATTTCCGATGCATTGGCTGCCTTTACCTTCTGGGGCTGGCAAGCGGTCATCGTTGGCGCGATCATCACCCTGCCGCTGGGCTACACCACCACCAAGGAATACGCCGAGCTGGAATGGCCGATCGCCATTTTGCTGGCGATTGTCTGGGTGACCTACGCGGTGGTGTTCTTCGGCACCATCGTCAAGCGCAAGACCAAGCACATCTACGTCGGCAACTGGTTCTACGGGGCATTTATCCTGGTGACGGCGATGCTGCACATCGTCAACCACGCTTCCTTGCCGGTGAGCTTCTTCAAGTCCTACTCGGCCTACGCCGGTGCGACAGACGCAATGATCCAGTGGTGGTACGGCCACAACGCCGTAGGCTTCTTCCTCACCACCGGTTTCCTGGGGATGATGTACTACTTCGTGCCGAAACAGGCCGAGCGTCCGATCTACTCCTATCGCCTGTCCATCGTGCACTTCTGGGCGCTGATCACCCTGTACATCTGGGCCGGTCCGCACCACCTGCACTACACCGCGTTGCCGGACTGGGCACAGTCCCTGGGCATGGCGATGTCGATCATCCTGCTGGCCCCAAGCTGGGGCGGCATGATCAACGGCATGATGACCCTGTCGGGTGCCTGGCATAAATTGCGCACCGACCCGATCCTGCGGTTCCTCGTGGTATCCCTGGCGTTCTACGGCATGTCGACCTTCGAAGGCCCGATGATGGCCATCAAGACCGTCAACTCGCTGTCCCACTACACCGACTGGACCATCGGCCACGTACACGCCGGCGCTCTCGGTTGGGTAGCGATGATCTCCATCGGTGCGCTGTACCACATGATCCCGAAACTGTTCGGCCGTGCGCAGATGCACAGCGTCAGCCTGATCAACACACACTTCTGGCTGGCCACCATCGGTACCGTGCTCTACATCGCCTCGATGTGGGTCAACGGCATCACCCAGGGCCTGATGTGGCGTGCGATCAACGACGACGGCACCCTTACTTACTCCTTCGTCGAAGGGCTGCAAGCCAGCCATCCGGGTTACATCGTGCGCGCCCTCGGCGGTGCGATCTTTGCCAGCGGCATGTTCTTCATGGCCTACAACGTCTGGCGCACCGTGCGTGCCTCCGACCCTAAAGAAGCCGAAGCCGCCAGCCAGATCGCCGTTGTGGGAGCTCACTGATGAAGCATGAAGTAGTCGAGAAGAATATCGGCCTGCTGGCCTTCTTCATGGTCATCGCCGTGAGTATCGGCGGCCTGACCCAGATCGTTCCGCTGTTTTTCCAGGACGTGACCAACAAGCCGGTGGAAGGCATGAAGCCGCGCACCGCCCTTGAACTGGAAGGCCGCGACGTCTACATCGCCAACGGCTGTGTCGGCTGCCACTCGCAGATGATCCGTCCGTTCCGCGCCGAAACCGAACGCTACGGCCACTACTCGGTAGCCGGTGAAAGCGTGTGGGACCACCCGTTCCTGTGGGGTTCCAAGCGCACTGGCCCGGACCTGGCCCGGGTCGGCGGTCGTTACTCCGATGACTGGCAGCGTGCGCACTTGTACAACCCGCGCAACGTCGTGCCCGAGTCGAAAATGCCGGCGTACCCGTTCCTGGTCGAAAACAAACTCGACGGCAAGGACACCGCCAAGAAGATGGAAGTCTTGCGCACCCTCGGCGTGCCTTACACCGACGAAGACATCGCCGGCGCGGCAGCTGCCGTCAAGGGCAAGACCGAAATGGACGCACTGGTGGCCTACTTGCAAGGCCTTGGCACCATCATCAAAAGCAAACGGTGATCGAGATGGATATCGGGATGATTCGAGGCCTGGGCACCGTTGTCGTGATGGTGGCCTTTATCGGCCTGGCCTTGTGGGTGTTCAGCCCCAAGCGCAAGTCGGAGTTTGAAGACGCGACGTTGCTGCCCTTCGCGGATGATCCCGAAGCCATCAAGCACGTCGTAGAAGCGTCTAGGAGTAACAAAGAATGACTACGTTCTGGAGTCTGTACGTCACAGTCCTCAGTCTGGGTACCATTTTCGCCCTGACCTGGCTGCTGCTGTCGACCCGCAAGGGCCAGCGCGCCGAGCAAACCGATGAAACCGTTGGCCACTCGTTCGACGGTATCGAGGAGTACGACAACCCGCTGCCAAAATGGTGGTTCATGCTGTTCGTCGGCACCATCATCTTCGCCCTCGGTTACCTGGCGCTGTACCCCGGCCTGGGCAACTGGAAAGGCCTGCTGCCGGGCTACAACTACCTCGACAACGATAAGCAAACCCCGTTTGCCAATGGCCAGACCGGCTGGACCGGCGTGCACGAATGGGAAAAGGAAATGGCCAAGTCGGACGCCCGGTTCGGGCCGATCTTCGCCAAGTTCGCCGCCATGCCGATTGAAGAAGTGGCCAAGGACCCGCAAGCCTTGAAGATGGGTGGCCGCCTGTTCGCCTCCAACTGCTCGGTGTGCCACGGTTCCGATGCGAAGGGCGCGTACGGTTTCCCCAACCTGACCGACGCCGACTGGCGCTGGGGCGGTGACCCGGCCACCATCAAGGAAACCATCATGAAGGGCCGCCACGCGGTGATGCCGGCCTGGGCCGAAGTCATTGGCGAGCAAGGCGTGGCCGATGTGGCCGGCTTTGTGGTGACCAACCTGGATGGCCGCAAACTGCCGGAAGGCGCGAAGGCAGACGTGGCCAACGGCGAGAAACTCTTCGCCGCCAACTGCGTGGCATGCCACGGTCCCGCCGGTAAAGGTACCCCCGCAATGGGCGCACCTGACCTGACCCACCCGGGCGCGTTCATCTACGGTTCGAGCTTCGCGCAACTGCAGCAGACCATCCGTTATGGCCGTCAGGGCCAGATGCCTGCGCAAGAGCAGTTGCAGGGGAACGACAAGGTGCACCTGCTGGCGGCGTATGTTTACAGCCTGTCCCATGGGGACAAGCCGGCGGACGCCGAGTAAGGCAAAACGGTATAAAAAACGGCCCCGCCAGCGGAAGCTGACAGGGCTGTTTTTGAAACCACCAAAGATCCAATGTGGGAGCGGGCTTGCTCGCGAATGCGGTGTATCAGCAACCAATAAGTTGACTGACACTGCGCATTCGCGAGCAAGCCCGCTCCCACATCAGACCTGCTGTGTTTTGAAGATCCGGGTCTCTTGGCTGACTGCATTCAGGACCTGCCCGCCCACCGCAACAGCAAAAACCGTCCATACTTCACAAGTCAATTGATCCAGATCACGTACACCATCAATTGATTTCTCCCAACGCGACCAAAGGTCGCACCCGTCGAAGGGTATCAGGGGCGTATCATTAGGCCACTGCAACACCCCTATTTTGACCCCGGTTGGCACGTACTGGCCGAGGCAAATCTCCACTGCCGTGGGATGCAATGATGAGCAACCAGATTCCGGTACATGACGTTACCCCGCCTGCCAAAAAATCAAGCAACACTGTCGATCTCTACGCATCACGGGAGAAAATCTACACCCGCGCCTTCACCGGTTTGTTCCGCAATTTGCGGATGCTCGGTGGCGCCGGCTTGTTCCTGCTCTACTTCGGCACCGTGTGGCTGAACTGGGGTGGCCATCAAGCCGTGTGGTGGAACCTGCCGGAGCGTAAGTTCTTTATTTTTGGCGCGACCTTCTGGCCTCAGGATTTCATCCTGCTGTCGGGCATCCTGATCGTCGCGGCGTTTGGCCTGTTCTTCATCACCGTGTATGCCGGCCGCGTCTGGTGCGGCTACACCTGCCCGCAAAGCGTGTGGACCTGGATCTTCATGTGGTGCGAAAAAGTCACCGAAGGCGACCGCAACCAGCGCATCAAACTGGACAAGGCGCCGATGAGCGCCAACAAGTTCCTGCGCAAATTCAGTAAGCACAGCCTGTGGCTGGTCATCGGCTTTGTCACCGGCATGACCTTCGTCGGCTACTTTTCGCCGATCTGTGAACTGGTGTTCGACTTCTTCACCGGCCAGGCCGATGGCTGGTCGTATTTCTGGGTAGGTTTCTTCACCCTCGCCACCTACGGCAACGCCGGTTGGCTGCGCGAGCAAGTGTGCATCTACATGTGCCCATACGCGCGTTTCCAGAGTGTGATGTTCGACAAGGACACCCTGATTGTTTCCTACGACCCACGCCGTGGCGAAACCCGTGGCCCGCGCAAAAAAGGTATCGACTACAAGGCCGAGGGCCTGGGGGACTGCATCGATTGCACGATGTGCGTGCAGGTGTGCCCCACCGGCATCGACATCCGTGACGGCCTGCAGATCGAATGCATCGGCTGCGCGGCCTGCATCGACGCCTGCGACAACATCATGGACAAGATGGAGTATCCGCGCGGGCTGATCAGCTACACCACCGAGCACAACCTGTCGGGGCAGAAAACCCATAAACTGCGCCCGCGCCTGATCGGTTATGCCTTGGTGCTGCTGGCGATGATGGGCCTGTTGGCAGGCGCATTCTTCATGCGTTCGCTGGTGGGTTTCGACGTCAGCAAGGACCGTGTTTTGTACCGCGAAAACGCCGAAGGCCGGATCGAAAACGTCTACAGCCTGAAGATCATGAACAAGGACCAGCGCGACCACACTTACGTGCTGGAAGCCGCAGGCCTGCCGGACCTCAAGCTGCAAGGCCGGCGCGAGATCAAGGTGGCTGCCGGGGAGATCTTCAGCATGCCGGTGGAGCTGTCGAGCGCACCGGAACAGCTGCCGTCGAGCACCAACGAGGTGAAATTCATCCTCAAGGATGCCGATGACGACAGCGTCCACATTGAAGCCAAGAGCCGATTCATCGGCCCACAAATTCGCTAAACAAGAGAGCAGAACAATGCCCGCAGCAACTGCCGCAAGCCCCTGGTACAAGCACCTCTGGCCCTGGATCATCATTGGGATCCTGGCGTGCTCGGTGACGTTGACCTTGTCCATGGTGACCATCGCGGTGAACAACCCCGACAACCTGGTCAACGACAACTACTACGAGGCCGGCAAAGGTATCAACCGCTCACTGGACCGCGAGCTACTGGCCCAGACCCTGCAACTGCGCGCCAAGGTGCACCTGGACGAGCTGACCGGCGAAGTCGAGTTGCACCTGACCGGTAACAGCGGGCCCGGCACTCTGGAACTGAACCTGATTTCGCCGACCCAGCCGGAGAAGGATCGCAAGATCATCCTGACCCGCAGCGACAGCGAGCCTGGCCGCTACATCGGCCAGGTGACCGACAAGGTCGAAGGCCGCCGCTTCGTCGAATTGCTGGGTGTGGAAGGCGACAGGACCTGGCGCATGTTTGAAGAAGAACAGGTCAGCCATGACAAGGACTTGCTGCTGGGCGACGAGCCGCTGCAGGGTGCTGAAGACCTGAAAAAATAGCACCGGCCATGACCACCCCAACCCCCTGCTACCACTGCGCCCTGCCCGTGCCGCCCGGCAGCCGGTTCACTGCCGTTATCCTCGGCGAGTCCCGCGAGCTGTGTTGCCCGGGCTGCCAGGCGGTGGCCGAGGCGATTGTCGCCGGTGGCCTGGAAAGCTATTACCAGCACCGCAGCGAAGCCTCGGCCAACCCCGATGCGCTGCCGGTGCAACTGGTGGACGAGCTGGCGCTGTATGACCGTGCGGATGTGCAAAAGCCCTTCGTGCGCCACGACGGTGATCTGTCGGAAGCCACGCTGTTGATGGAGGGCATCAGTTGCGCCGCCTGTGGCTGGCTGATCGAAAAACACCTGCGCAACCTGCCGGCCGTGGCCGAGGCGCGGCTGAACCTGTCCAACCACCGCCTGCACGTGCGTTGGGCCGATGGGCAACTGCCACTGAGCCAACTGCTCGGCGAGTTGCGCCACATCGGCTACGCCGCCCACCCGTACCAAGCCGACCGCGCCGCCGAACAACTGGCCAGCGAAAACCGTCTGGCGTTGCGTCAACTGGGCGTCGCCGGGCTGCTGTGGTTCCAGGCAATGATGGCAACGATGGCCACCTGGCCGGAATTCAATATCGACCTGAGCCCCGAGCTGCACGTGATCCTGCGCTGGGTCGCGATGTTTCTTACAACACCAATCGTGTTCTACAGCTGCGCGCCCTTCTTCAAAGGCGCGATGCGCGACCTGCGCACCCGCCACCTGACCATGGATGTCTCAGTGTCGCTGGCGATCGGCGGTGCGTACCTGGCCGGGATCTGGACTGCCATCACCGGCACCGGCGAGCTGTATTTCGATGCAGTCGGCATGTTTGCCCTGTTCCTGTTGGCCGGACGCTACCTGGAGCGCCGCGCCCGGGAACGTACGGCGGCGGCGACCGCGCAGTTGGTCAACCTGTTGCCGGCTTCGTGCCTGCGCATGAGTGTTGATGGGCAAAGTGAACGGATCCTGCTCAGCGAGCTGGCCTTGGGTGATCGGGTGCTGGTGCACCCGGGCGCGGTGCTGCCGGCGGACGGCATCATCCTCGACGGCCAGTCGAGCATCGACGAATCCCTGCTGACCGGCGAGTACCTGCCGCAGCCGCGCCAGGTCGGCGATGCGGTTACCGCCGGCACCCTCAACGTCGAAGGCGCGCTGACCGTCGAAGTCCGCGCCCTGGGCCACGACACGCGCCTGTCGGCCATCGTGCGTCTGCTGGAGCGGGCCCAGGCGGAAAAACCCCGGCTGGCGGAAATCGCCGACCGCGCCGCCCAATGGTTCCTGCTGTGTTCGTTGATCGCCGCTGCTGTGATCGGCCTGGTGTGGTGGGAGCTGGATTCGTCACGGGCGTTCTGGATAGTCCTGGCGATGCTGGTTGCAACCTGCCCTTGTGCCCTGTCCCTGGCGACGCCAACCGCCCTGACGGCAGCCACCGGCACCCTGCACAAACTCGGCCTGCTACTGACACGGGGCCACGTGCTGGAAGGCCTGAACCAGATCGACACAGTGATTTTCGACAAGACCGGCACCCTCACCGAAGGCCGCCTGGCCTTGCGCGCCATCCGTGCGCTGGGTGTGCTGGGCAGCGACGAATGCCTGAGCCTTGCTGCCGCGCTGGAGCAACGTTCTGAACACCCGATCGCCCGCGCATTCGGCCGCGCACCACTGGCGGCGGATGAAGTGCTCAGCATGCCGGGACTGGGGCTGGAAGGCATTGTCGGTAAACGCCGCTTGCGCATTGGCCAGCCGGGTTTTGTCTGCGAATTGAGCGGCTGCGCGCTTCCCACCTCGCCAACAGAAGCCGGGCAATGGTTGCTGCTGGGGGACACCGACGGCGCACTGGCCTGGTTTGTCCTGGATGATCGCCTGCGCAGCGACGCCCCCGCCTTGCTCGCCGCCTGCAAGGCACGCGGCTGGCGCACCTTGCTGTTGTCCGGCGACAGCTCGCCAATGGTCGCCAGCGTCGCCCTTGAGCTGGGCATCGATGAAGCCCACGGCGGCCTGCGCCCAGACGACAAGCTGCAAATGCTGCAACAGTTGCACAAGGAAGGCCGCAAGGTGCTGATGCTCGGTGACGGCGTCAACGACGTGCCGGTGCTGGCCGCCGCCGATATCAGCGTGGCCATGGGCTCGGCCACCGACCTGGCCAAGACCAGTGCCGACGCGGTACTGCTGTCGAACCGCCTCGACGCCCTGGTACAAGCCTTTACCCTGGCCCGGCGCACCCGTCGGGTAATCATTGAAAACCTGCTGTGGGCCGGGCTGTACAATGGCCTGATGTTGCCGTTTGCCGCCCTCGGCTGGATCACCCCCATCTGGGCGGCGATTGGCATGTCCCTCAGTTCGTTGACCGTGGTGCTCAACGCCCTGCGCCTGACTCGCATGCCGAGCGCGCCAGCCGTGAGCTCCACCCCCGTAACCCGTCCGCTGCCGGCTTGAGCCGCGCGGGCATGGAGTGCAGATGCCAGCTCTTTACGTGATGATCCCGGCGGCGCTGTTGATCGTGGCCATCGCCATTTACATCTTCTTCTGGGCGGTGGACAGCGGCCAGTACGACGACCTCGATGGCCCGGCCCACAGCGTGCTGTTCGACGACCAGGACCCGAATCATCTGGCCGCCGTCGACGAAGCCAATGGCCCTGAGCAACCGCCCAAGCCCAAAGACCCGCCCCATGCTTGAACTGGCGCCCCTGCTGGTCTCGGCGGTGATCCTCGGCCTGCTCGGCGGCGGCCATTGCCTGGGCATGTGCGGCGGCCTGATGGGCGCGCTGACGCTGGCGATTCCCAAGGAACAACGCAGTCGCCGCTTTCGCCTGCTGCTGGCCTATAACCTCGGACGCATCCTCAGCTATGCCACCGCCGGCCTGTTGATCGGCCTGGCGGGCTGGGCCGTGGCCAATAGCCCGGCGGCGATGTTCATGCGCATCCTCGCCGGGCTGTTGCTGATCTGCATGGGCTTGTACCTGGCCGGCTGGTGGAGCGGCCTGACCCGTATCGAAAGCCTCGGTCGCGGCCTGTGGCGCCATATCCAGCCGGTTGCCAACCGGTTGCTGCCGGTGTCCAGCCTGCCCCGGGCATTACTGCTGGGCGCGCTGTGGGGCTGGCTGCCGTGCGGGTTGGTCTACAGCACTCTGCTGTGGGCGGCCAGCCAGGGCAACGCACTGGACAGTGCATTGCTGATGCTCGCCTTCGGCCTCGGCACCTGGCCGGTACTGCTGGCCACTGGGCTGGCGGCCGAGCGTGTCACCGCGCTGTTGCGCAAACGAAGCGTGCGCATGACCGGTGGCGTGCTGGTGATTGTATTTGGCCTGTGGACGCTACCCGGCCCGCACCAGCACTGGCTAATGGGCCATTAAAAGGCTATGTGGCATAGCGCCGCTCCCCGTTGATGCAAATCAAGATGGCTTGCCCACCCAGCCCCTAGACTCGGCCCACTAGCCTATCCGGGGGAACGCCCGCATGCTCGACGCCATTCGTTGGGACACTGATCTGATTCACCGCTACGACCTGGCGGGGCCGCGCTATACCTCGTACCCCACCGCCGTACAATTCGACAGCCAGGTCGGCACCTTCGACCTGCTCCACGCCCTGCGCGACAGTCGCAAGGCCGCACGGCCATTGTCGCTGTATGTGCATGTGCCGTTCTGCGCGAATATTTGCTACTACTGCGCCTGCAACAAGGTCATTACCAAGGACCGCGGCCGGGCTCACGCCTATCTGCAACGCCTGGAGCAGGAAATCCAGTTGGTGGCCTGCCACCTCGACCCCAAGCAGCCGGTGGAGCAACTGCATTTTGGCGGTGGCACCCCGACCTTTCTCAGCCATGACGAGCTGCGTCAGGTCATGGGCCGGCTGCGACAGCACTTCAACCTGCTGGACGATGATTCCGGCGACTACGGGATCGAAATCGACCCACGAGAAGCCGACTGGGCGACCATGGGCCTGCTGCGTGAGCTGGGCTTCAACCGCGTCAGCATCGGCGTGCAGGACCTCGATCCCGAAGTGCAGCGTGCGGTGAACCGCTTGCAAAGCCTGGAAGAAACCCGCGCAGTGATCGACGCAGCGCGCACCCTGCAGTTTCGTTCGATCAATATCGACCTGATCTACGGCTTGCCCAAACAGACGCCGCTGAATTTCGCACGCACCGTGGAAGAAGTAATCAGCCTGCAACCGGACCGCCTCTCGGTGTTCAACTACGCACACCTGCCGGAGCGTTTCATGCCTCAGCGGCGGATCGATACTGATGACCTGCCCTCCCCGGCCGAAAAGCTGCTGATGCTGCAAACCACCATCGAACAATTGACCCAGGCCGGCTACCGCTACATCGGCATGGACCACTTTGCCCTGCCGGATGACGAACTGGCCGTCGCTCAGGAGGAAGGCAGGCTGCAACGCAACTTCCAGGGCTACACCACCCACGGGCATTGCGACTTGATCGGGCTTGGGGTGTCGGCGATCAGCCAGATTGGCGACCTGTACTGCCAGAACAGCAGTGACCTGAACCACTACCAGAACGCTCTGGCAGGCGCGCAACTGGCTACCAGCCGAGGGCTGTTGTGCACCACGGATGATCGGTTGCGACGGGAAGTGATTCAGCAGTTGATCTGCAATTTCAGCCTGGCATTCGAGAAGATCGAACAGGCTTTCAACATCGATTTTCGTGGTTACTTCGATGAGCTGTGGCCACAACTGGAAGCGATGGCCGAGGACGGGCTGATCGAACTCGACCCACAAGGCATCCGAGTATTGCCGGCTGGACGCCTGCTGGTGCGCTCGGTGTGCATGGTGTTCGATGCCTACCTCGAACACCAGAACCGGCAGCGCTTCTCCAGGGTCATCTGATCGCGTGTTACTTCGCCATCAGGCTTATGGCTTCCATCTGAGCCTGAGGCGGTTCGTCTTTCAGGACTTTGGCCAATTGCGTCTGGGCTGTCGTCAAGCCGGCCTGAATGGCCGCCACTTCGCCCTGCAAGCCTGCCACTTTGGCCTGGCGCGCTTCCGGGCTCATGGATGTGTCGGCCATGACGGCAGAGAGCTCAGCCATCTTTTCGGCTAACTGCTTTCTCAGCTCGCGGATCATTTTCAACAGCTGCTTGGCGCTGTCGCTCAGGCTGCTCTCATCAATATCGCTATTGGAGGATTTCTCAGCCGAGGCCATGCCCATCCCCGCACCGGAAATGATGACCTTCACGCCTTCAGTGGCGTTGGGCTCGGCAGGCTTGGTTTCAGAGGCCGGCGCCTTGGCGGCGGCTTCTTTTTCCTTGGCTGCATCGGCAGCCTTCCAAATCGACACCGCAGGCGCGTTGATAATCGGGTTTTGGACAGTGCTCACTGACATGATCTGAGCTCCAGCTCATAGAGATACGTTCATGTATCGGCGCCGATACATAAACCTTTATACCGCTGCTGCTTTTTTGTACACGCTGGCCGGATCATCCCCCAGTGCGGTACCCTTACGTCTTATGTGTGTTTTCCCACAAGGATTTAAGAAATGTCCGAGCCAGTTAAACTGCGCGCTCATAGCCAGGCCCATTGCAAGGATTGCAGCCTGGCCCCCCTCTGCCTGCCACTTTCGTTGAATTTGGAAGACATGGAAGCGCTGGACGAAATCGTTAAACGCGGTCGCCCACTTAAAAAAGGCGAGTTTCTGTTTCGCCAGGGCGACAAGTTTGATTCCGTTTATGCAGTACGTTCTGGCGCGTTGAAAACCTTCAGCCTGAGCGATGGCGGCGAAGAGCAGATCACCGGTTTCCACCTGCCGAGCGAACTGGTGGGGCTGTCGGGCATGGACACCGAGATTCATCCAGTGTCGGCCCAGGCCCTGGAAACCACCTCGGTGTGTGAAATCCCGTTCGAGCGCCTGGATGAACTGGCCCTGCAGTTGCCGCAATTGCGCCGCCAATTGATGCGCGTGATGAGCCGTGAAATCCGCGACGACCAGCAGATGATGCTGCTCCTGTCGAAGAAAACCGCCGACGAGCGGATCGCTACCTTCCTGGTCAACCTCTCCGCGCGGTTCCGTGCGCGGGGTTTCTCGGCCAATCAGTTCCGCCTGAGCATGTCGCGCAACGAAATCGGCAACTATTTGGGCCTGGCGGTGGAAACCGTGTCCCGGGTATTTACCCGCTTCCAGCAGAATGAGCTGATTGCAGCTGAAGGCAAGGAAGTGCATATCCTCGACCCGATCCAGCTCTGCGCCCTCGCTGGCGGGTCGCTCGACGGTTGATCCAGACGCTTGCGGCCGAGCCAATCGGCTGGGCCGCAGGTATACTTCGAGTCCGTTTTCCTCCCCAGGACTCCTCGACGATGGTCTTCGATTCGTTCGACATCAAATCCCTGATTCGCCCAGTCATCGACTTCCCCAAGCCTGGGGTGATCTTTCGCGATATTACGCCGCTGTTCCAGTCGCCCAAGGCCTTGCGCCTGGTGGCCGATACCTTTGTGCACCGCTACGTCGAAGCCGACTTCACCCACATTGGTGCGATGGATGCCCGCGGTTTTTTGATCGGCTCGATCATTGCCTATCAGTTGAACAAACCGCTGATCCTGTTCCGCAAGCAAGGCAAATTGCCGGCTGACGTGCTGGCCGAGGGTTACCAGACCGAGTACGGCGAAGCCTTCCTGGAAGTGCACGCCGACAGCCTGTGTGAAGGTGATTCGGTGCTGATGTTCGATGACCTGATCGCCACCGGCGGCACGCTGATCGCGGCGGCCAACCTGGTGCGGCGCATGGGCGCACGGATTTTCGAAGCGGCAGCGATCATTGATCTGCCGGAGCTGGGTGGGTCCCAGCGTTTGGAAGACATGGGAATTCCTACGTTCTGCCTGACCCAGTTTGCGCTGACGGACCAATAACCCGGGATTCGTGTGGCGAGGGAGCTTCTTTGGCAGGGAGCTTGTGTGGCGAGGGAGCTTGCTCCCTCGCCACACAAGCGCTTTCTACAAGCCCATCTGCTTGCTGATGATTTCGTTCATCACTTCCCGAGTCCCGCCGCCGATGGACAGGATGCGGTTGTCGCGATACAGCCGCTCCACCAGGTTGCCGCGCATGTAACCCTGGCCGCCGAGGATCTGCACTGCGTCATAGGTCACGCGGTCGGCGGTATCGGTGGCGAGGTTCTTGGCCATGGAAATCTCCTTGATCACACTCTTGCCTGCGGCCATCTTGGCGGCCTGGCGGTAGGTGAATTCCCGGGAGACTTCCACCGCCGTGGCCATTTCCGCCAAGCGATGCTTGAGCACCTGGAACTTGCCAATGGGTTTGCCGAAGGCCTCGCGCTGGGCCGCCCACTTGAGGCTTTCTTCCAGGGCCATCTGCGCGGTCATGTTGGCCATCAACGCCAGGGCCAGCCGCTCGCTCTGGAAGTTGCCCATGATGCAGGCGAAGCCCATGTTCTCGGCGCCGATCAGATTGCCTACGGGTACGCGGCAATCGTCGAAGAATAATTCGGCAGTGTCCGACGCCCACCAGCCCATTTTCTTCAGCGGTGTGCCGGTGGTGAAACCAGGCGTGCCCTTTTCGATCAACAACAGGCTGATGCCGGCAAAGCCCGGCCCACCGGTACGTACCGCGACGGTGTAGAAGTCGGCGCGCTGGCCGCTGGTGATAAAGGTTTTGCTGCCGCTGACCCGGTAATGATCACCGTCGCGCACGGCACGGGTTTGCAGGTTGGCGACGTCGGATCCACCACCAGGCTCGGTGACCGCCAGGGCGGCGATCTTCTCGCCGGACAAAACCTGCGGCGCGACACGATCGCGTACTTCAGGCCGGGCCCATTTGACGATGGGTGGCAAGCCGATATCCAGCGAGCCCAACCCCGCCACCACACCGCCGGAGCCGCAGCGCATCAGCTCTTCGCTGGCCGCGACCTTGGCGAACAGATCACCTTCGTGGCTGCCGCCAAGGGCTTCGGGGTAACCGATCCCCAGGATCCCCGCCGCGCCGGCCTTCAGGTACAACTCCCGGGGAAAGCTCTCGGCTTCCTCCCACTGCTCGATGCCCGGCAACATCTCGCGTTCGACGAAACGGCGCACGCTGTCGCGGACCAATTGGTGGCTGGGGTCGAAGTATTCCTGATAGGCAGACATCGGCAAGCTCCACGGGAAGGTGGAGCGAACTTACCAAGCGCTTGCTTGGTTATCAAGATATAAGGCAGAGCCTGACGAAGACTTAGATGAACAGTAAAGATCAAATGTGGGAGCTGGCTTGCCTGCGATGCAGACAACTCGGTCTTTCAGTTAAACCGAGGTGATGCTATCGCAGGCAAGCCAGCTCCCACATAAAGCCCAGCTCCCACATTTTGTCCTGCGGTGTTTGTTACAGGGCGATCGGCTTACGCCCGGCAAACGAATGCGCCAAGGTACCGCCATCCACCAGTTCCAGCTCGCCACCCAACGGCACGCCGTGGGCGATGCGCGAGGTGATCAGGCCTTTGTTGGTCAGCAACTGCGCGATGTAATGGGCCGTCGCTTCGCCTTCCACCGTAGGGTTGGTGGCCAGGATCACCTCGACGAAGGTGCCCTGCTCCTCGATCCGCGTCACCAGTTGCGGAATACCGATAGCTTCCGGCCCCAGGCCGTCCAGCGGCGACAGGTGGCCCTTGAGCACAAAGTAGCGCCCGCGGTAACCGGTCTGCTCCACCGCGTACACGTCCATCGGCCCTTCAACGACGCACAGCAGTGTGTCGTCGCGACGCGGGTCGGCGCATTGCGGGCAGAGTTCTTCCTCGGTCAAGGTGCGGCACTGGCGGCAGTGGCCTACCCCTTCCATGGCCTGGCTCAACGCCTGGGCCAGTCGGGAGCCGCCGCTGCGATCACGCTCCAGCAGTTGCAGCGCCATGCGCTGTGCGGTTTTCTGACCCACGCCTGGCAAAGTGCGCAGGGCGTCGATCAGTTGACGAATCAGGGGGCTGAAGCTCATGGGGAAAGGTCCGACAAAACAACGAGACGCGGTTTATACCCGCGCCCCGGATTAGCGTCAAATGCTCAATCTTGTGCGACGTGCACCACCAACTTGCCGAAGTTGCGCCCCTCCAGCAAACCGATAAAGGCTTCGGGCGCCTGCTCCAGGCCTTCCACAACGTCCTCGCGGAACTTGATCTTGCCGTCCCGCACCCACGGCGCCATGGCGCTGAGGAATTCCGGCTGACGGTCGCCATAGTCGTCGAACACGATAAAGCCCTGGATGCGCACACGCTTGGTCAGCAGGGTGCGCTGCAGCGCTGGCAGCCGGTCGGGGCCGCTGGGGGCTTCGTGGGCGTTGTAGCCGGCGATCAGGCCACACAACGGGATTCGGGCCTTGGCATTCAGCAGCGGCACAACCGCGTCGAACACCTTGCCGCCAACGTTTTCAAAGTAGATGTCGATGCCCTCGGGACACGCTTGGGCAAGTTCCTCGGCAAAGTTGTCGCTCTTGTGATCGACGCAGGCATCAAAGCCCAGCTCGTCCACCACATAGCGGCACTTGTCCGCCCCACCCGCCACGCCGACCACCCTAAGGCCCTTGATCTTCGCCACCTGGCCGACCACCGAGCCCACCGCGCCGGAAGCCGCCGCCACCACCAGGGTTTCCCCGGACTTGGGTTGGCCGATATCCATGAGGCCCATGTAAGCGGTCATGCCGGGCATACCCAGCACGCCCAAGGCCATGGACGGACTGGCCAGGCCCTTGGGCACCGGCATCAGGTTGCGGCCATCGGAGATGCTGTGGCTCTGCCAGCCGGTGGAACCGACCACCAGGTCACCCACTTCGAACTTGGGATTACGTGATTGCTCGATACGGCTGACAGCGCCACCGGTCATCACCTCGTCGATTTCCACCGGCGCGGCGTAGGACGGCGCATCACTCATGCGCCCGCGCATGTAGGGATCCAGCGACAGGTAAAGGGTTTTCAGCAGGACCTGGCCGTCGGCCAGTTCCGGCAGCGCGACGCGCTCCAGTCGAAAGTTTTCCGGCACCGGTGCGCCGTGGGGGCGTGAGACCAGCACAATGCGCTGGTTGAGGGTCAATGCTTCGGACATCAGCGAGGCTCCTTCTATCGGTGATTGAATTCAACGGTATAGGGTGCAGACCCCGAAACAGGGCCCAGGGTTCGACAAAACTCTCGCAGTAGCAGTTGTCGAGCGCCAGCGAGGCTACGTTAGCCGCACCGCTGATTTCATGCCAGACGTGGGGCCGAGTCGCTGCCGACGCAGCCTCGCTGGTGCTCGACAGCTGCTACGGGTATGGAAAATAGCCGGCAAAAAAAATGCCAGGCACGGGGCCTGGCATTTTCGGTGCTGCGCTTGCCGATCAGAACGGCAGCTTCATACCCGGCGGCAGTTGCATGCCAGCGGTCACGCCGGACATTTTGTCCTGGCTGTTGGCTTCGATCTTGCGCACGGCGTCGTTGACGGCCGCGGCAAACAGCGCCTCGAGCATTTCCAGGTCGTCTTCGCCCACGCCCGGCAATACGCTTGGGTCGATGCTCACGCGCTTGATGTCATGACGACCGGTCATCACCACACTGACCATATCGCCACCGGCTTTACCGGTGACTTCGGCGTTGGCCAGTTCTTCCTGCATCTTGGCCATCTTTTCCTGCATCTGCTGCGCCTGCTTCATCAGGCCGGCCATGCCACCTTTCATCATGGGAATCACCTCAAAAGTACGTGGATCAATTATTGGCCCCGGCTTATGACGCCTGAACCGGAGCTTCTACAGGTTCAATAGTATCGTGACGCACCACCGCGCCAAACTGCTGCATCATCTGCTGGATGAGCGGATCACCCTGGATCGACTCTTCAGCTTCGCGCTGGCGGTTGACCCGGCGGCGGGACGCAGCCTGGGCCGGGGTTTCCTGTTCGGGCTTGATCAGCTCGATGCTGATGGTCAGCGTACGGCCGTGGAACTGGTTCAGGGCATCGTTGAGCCGGCGCTGCTGGGTCGCGTTGAACAGGGCGCTGTGGGCCGGGTCCAGGTGCAACAGCCAATGGTCGCCATCCACGGCAATCAGCGTGCAGTTGGCGGCGATGCTGCCGGTCATGCCCGAGATCGGCAGTTTCGGGAACAGTTCCAGCCATTGCAACGCCAGGCCGGTGGCCGGCATCGCTGCGGGTTCAGGTTCAGGCTCCGGGGCAGGCTCGGCGGTGTGTTCGCTGGCCAAGTCATCCAGGTAGCTGTAGGCCGAATCCATGTCCGGCTCGATGTAGTCTTCGTCCAGCGGCGGCTCGTCGTCGAGGTCGGTTCCCGGGGTGGCAGCGTCCACTTGCGCGACGGTCGGCTCCGGCACCGGGGCCGAAACCCACTCGGGGGCGTCCGGCACTACGCTGTCCGGGGTCGGCGCGGGCATAGGTGTCAGTTCAGGCTGCTCGCTGGTGGTTTCCAGCACCGGCTCGACGGCAGGCTGCAGCTCGACCTCGGCCTCTACCGGGTCGTTCCACGGCAGGTCGACTTCAGGCACGGGCGCAGGCTCGACCACCGGCTCAGGCACGACCACAGGCGCCACCGGCTCAGCGACAACCGGGGCTGGCGCGGGAGCAACAGCCGCAGGCGGCGCAACCACTGGCGCGACGACAGCCGGGCCAGCCACTGGTTTGGCGGAATCAACTGTGGCCTGGCTGATCCCCACTGGCTTTAGCGGCTGTCTCGGTGCATCCGCCGTGTCCGCGGGCCTGAAGGCCAGCATCCGCAGCAGGACCATTTCGAAGCCGCCACGCGGGTCGGGGGCCAACGGCAAGTCACGTCGGCCAATCAGGCCCATCTGGTAGTAGAACTGCACATCTTCGGCCGGCAACGCCTGGGCCAGGGCCAACACACGGTCGCGGTCGCCATGGCCGTTGTCGACACCTTCAGGCAAGGCCTGGGCGATGGCGACGCGGTGCAACACATTAAGGATTTCCGAGAGCACGCCATTCCAGTCCGGGCCTTGCTCGGACAGGTGACGCACGGCTTCGAGCAACGCCTTGGCGTCGCCTTCGATCAGCGCGTGCAGCACATCGAACACTTGGCCGTGGTCGAGCGTGCCGAGCATCGCCCGCACGTCGGCGGCCATAACCTTGCCTTCACCGAAGGCGATGGCCTGGTCGGTGAGGCTCATGGCGTCGCGCATCGAGCCGTCGGCGGCGCGGCCCAGCAACCACAGGGCGTCGTCTTCGAACGGCACGTTCTCGACACCCAGCACGTGGGTCAAATGCTCGACTACGCGCTCCGGGGTCATGTTTTTCAGGGAGAACTGCAGGCACCGCGACAGGATCGTTGCAGGAAGTTTCTGCGGGTCAGTGGTGGCCAGGATGAATTTGACGTAGGGCGGCGGCTCTTCCAGGGTTTTCAACAACGCGTTGAAAGAGTGGCTGGACAGCATGTGCACTTCGTCGATCAGGTAGACCTTGAAGCGGCCACGGCTGGGCGCGTACTGCACGTTGTCGAGCAGTTCGCGGGTGTCTTCGACCTTGGTGCGGCTCGCGGCGTCGATCTCGATCAGGTCGACAAAGCGCCCTTCGTCGATTTCCCGGCACACCGAGCACGTACCGCACGGCGTCGAGGTGATGCCGGTTTCACAGTTCAGGCACTTGGCGATGATGCGCGCAATGGTGGTCTTGCCCACACCGCGGGTACCGGTGAACAGGTAGGCGTGGTGCAGCCGCTGGCTGTCCAAGGCATTGATCAGAGCCTTGAGCACATGGGTCTGGCCGACCATTTCGCGGAACGAGCGCGGACGCCATTTACGTGCAAGAACCTGATAACTCATCGAAAACCGTCGCAACTGGGAAGCGGAAGCGGGTAATGCTAGCGGAGCAAGGGGGAAATTGCATCCGGCACGCTCGTCTAATCTGACTAAGCTGGTCTAACCAAGCCCGTAAAAGGCTGAACCCGGAGAGTTTATGCGCGCAGTCCTGGGCGCCTTGTGGATGATCGCCACGGTCAGCGCGGCGGCGCCCGCACCTCTGCGTTTCTCGATTTCCGACAGCTGGACCATGCCCATGGTGCAACTCGACCAGGGCCAGCCGACCCAAGGGATTTTGTATGACCTGATGTTGAGCCTGGCCACCCAGGTCGGGCGCCCCGCGAAATTCCATGTACTCCCCCGGGCGCGCATCGACACCGCCATGGAGCGTGGCGACGTTGATGTGCGCTGCTACGTGACGCCGGCGTGGCTGAACAACCTGTCGGGTGACTACACCTGGAGCATCCCGCTGCTGGTGCAGCGCAATGTGCTGGTCACGGCGCACGTGCCGCCGCCTTCGGTGGTACTGGACAGACTGGCGCCGCAACACATCGGCACGGTACTCGGCTATAGCTACCCGACCCTGGAGGCACGCTTCGCCAGCGGTCAGCTCAGCCGCGACGACAGCCGCAGTGAAGAGCAAGTGCTGCAAAAACTGGTGGCCGGACGCTTCAAGTACGCGGTGAGCAACGAATGGATTCTCGACCGCTTCAATCAGCAGTTACCGCCCACACAGCGCCTGCACACGGTGGCCGTGATTGAGGAGCAAAGCCTGGGGTGCTATGTGCGCAACGACCCGCTGGTGCCGGTCCAGCAGATTCTGCGCACGTTGTTGCGAATGAAAATGTCCGGTGAGATTGATGAAATCATCAATCTCTATACCGGGAACAGCGCGCCGTCCCCTTGAGATCACCTGATTTACCTTGTGGCGAGGGAGCTTGCTCCCGCTGGGCTGCGTAGCGGCCCCAAGATCTTTGGGAGCGCTGCGCACTCCAGCGGGAGCAAGCTCCCTCGCCACAGTAAACATCACTCAAGCTTTTGCCACTGAGCCGGCGGCCTGAACCCTTCCACCCAACCTGGGACCTCGCCCGCCGGCATCGGCCGGGCGATGAAGTAGCCCTGGGCCACTTCGCAGCCCATGCGCATCAATAGCTGCCCGTGCTCCAGGGTTTCCAGACCTTCGGCAATCACTTCACGACCAAACGCCCGGGCGAGGCCGATCACCGCCTTGGTCAGCGCCAGGTCGTCTTTGTCGTGCAGGATGTCGCGCACAAATGACTTGTCGATCTTGATGGTCTGGGTCGGCAGGCGCTTGAGGTAACTCAGGGAAGAATAGCCAGTGCCAAAATCATCCAGGGAGAACTGCACGCCCAGGGCCTGGCAGGCTTGCAGGTGCTGGGTGACGCGCTGGATGTTGTCGACCGCCACCGACTCGGCGATTTCCAGGTCCAGCCGGTGCGGCTCCACCTGCGGGTACTGCGCCAGTAAATCCTGCAGCCGCTCGACAAAATCCTCGCGCTGGAAATGCCGCGCCGCGATATTCACGCTCACCGACCACCAGTGCCCACGCACCTGCCAGCGGTGCATCTGCCCCAACACCTGGTCGATCACCCATTCGCCGATGTCGACAATCAGGTCGGTCTGCTCGATCAGCGGCAGGAAATCCCCCGGCGCCACCAACCCGCGCTCGGGGTGCTGCCAGCGTAACAACGCTTCGAACCCCACCACCGTGCCGCAGCGCAGATTGACCTTGGGCTGGTAATGCAGGCACAACTGGCCCGCCGCCAGGGCCTGGCGAATCTGCTCCACGGTCTGGTGACTGGCCTTCACCTCCTGCTCCAGGGACACATCAAACAACTGGTAACGGTTGCGCCCGCTCTGCTTGGCCACATACATCGCCTGGTCGGCATGACGCAGCAAGGTGTCGGCGTCTTCGTCATCCAAGGGGAACAGGGTGACGCCAATGCTGGCGAACACGTTCAGCTCGGCCCCCTGGATCGAGTAAGGCTCGGAAATCGCCTTGAGGATGCGCAGCAAGGCGGCGTTAAGCTCGTCGATATCGCGCACGTAACGCAGGATCAGCACAAACTCATCACCCGCCAACCGGGCGACCACATCTTCGCCGCGAATAATCTCCCGCAGCCGCGTGGCCACCTCCACCAACAACAGATCGCCACAGGCATGCCCATAGCCATCGTTGACCGCCTTGAAGCCATCCAGATCGAGCATGCACAGCGCCAGCGGAATGTTTTCGCTGCGGGAGAACTCCAGGGACTGATTGAGCAGCTCGGACAGATAGGCACGGTTGGGCAAGCCGGTCAGCACGTCGTGGCCGACCCGCCATTGCAGGGTGTGCAACAACTGGCGCTTTTCGCTCACATCAAAGCGGATCGACACGTACTTCTGCACCCGCCCGGTCTTTTCATCGACCAGTGGCACCATGGTGCTGTCCACCCAATACAGGGTTCCATCCTTGGCCCGGTTGCAGATTTCCCCACGCCATACCCGGCCTTCGCTGATGGCCTGCCACATGCCCTGGAAGAATGCGGCAGGGTGCAGGCCAGAACTCAGGATCCGGTGGTTTTGCCCCAGTAACTCGTCACGCCCGTAGCCGGACATGCCGCAGAACTGGTCATTGACGTAAGTGATGCAGCCCGCCAGGTCAGTCTCGGAGAAAATGGCGGCTGCATCCACGGCCCTGCGGTATTTCTCTTCCATGAGTGAGGCTCACTGTGGCTAGCGGTTGAACCGCTCGACCAGGGCGCGCAACCCGGAAGAGATGCTATCGAGTTCCCTGCCACGGGTGACTGCAGCGTTGGCATTGCCCGCTGTCTTTTGCACCGTGGCGGCGACGTTATTGATCTGTTGTGAAACTTCCTCGGCGACGTGGGATTGTTCCTGGGAGGCGGCAGCCATTTGCTGACTCATGTCGGTAATTCGCTCCACCGCGTGGCGAATACCTTGCAGCGCCTGCTGCGCCTCAAGCACCTGCTGCACGCCCTGCTCGGCTTCGTGAATGCCCAGGCTCGCGATCTCGACCGCCTCATCGGCGCCGGCCCGCAGGTTCTGGATGATGCCCTGGATCTGCTGGGTCGACTCGCGGGTCTTGCCCGCCAATGCGCGCACCTCGTCGGCCACCACGGCAAAACCGCGGCCCTGCTCACCGGCGCGGGCCGCTTCAATGGCCGCGTTGAGGGCCAACAGGTTGGTCTGGTCGGCGATCGCCTGGATCATGCTCGCGGCCACCTGGATTTGCTGGGTCTGCCCGGCGAGGTTGCCCACCGCCTGGTTGATCTGGGTGACGGTGCCGGCCAGCAACTGGATCGCCTCGCGCGACGTGCCGGCCACCTGGCTGCCCTGCTCGGCGAGGGTGTTGGCGGTGTGGGCTTCGCTGGCGGTTTGCTGCACGTGCACCGCCACTTCGGCGATGGACGCGGCCATCTCGGTCATGGCGGCGGCAGTCATGTCGGTCTCGGCACGTTGTTCCAACAGCGCCGACTCGGTGGTGCTCGACAGCACGCTGGAATGGGCGGCCGCTTCGGCCATCTGGTTGGCCAGATCGCTGAGGCGCGTAAGGGCAGTCTTAAGTCGCGCTTCTTCGCTGATCAGGATCATTTCCAACTGCGCGGTCGGCCCCAGCGCATCGCTGTAGGTCATAGCGCTGATAGGGTCGGAAAAGGTATTGGGCGTGTTCTGCACAATCCGCTTGAGCTGTAGTCCCAAGCGTTGATGGGCCCAGATGCCTACACCGAGAAACAGGCCAACGGTCACCGCCTGACCCCACACACCCGGAGCCCATTGAAAGGCGGCGACGCTGGCGGCGGCGGCCACCAATGGCAAAGCCAAGGCCTGGGCCACGGACGCCAGGCGCCGCACTGGCGCGACCGCCGCACCACCGGCCTGCAAACGCGCGTACAGCGCTTCGGCGCGCCGTACCTGTTCGCGGGTGGGCTTGACCCGCACCGACTCGTATCCGGTCAGCCGCCCGTCTTCGAGAATCGGCGTCACATAGGCGCTGACCCAATAGTAGTTGCCGTTCTTGCAGCGGTTCTTCACCACGCCCATCCAGCTCTGCCCGGCCTTGAGGTAGCTCCACATCAGTTGGAATACGGCAGGCGGCATGTCCGGGTGGCGCACCAGGTTATGGGTGCTGCCGATCAGCTCGGCCTGGGTAAAACCGCTCATGGCGGCAAACTCGGCGTTGCAGTAGGTAATGTGGCTGTTGACGTCAGTCGCGGAAATTAGCCGTTGCTGCTCCCCAAAAGTCTGTTCAACAGCAGTGACCGGCAAGTTGAGACGCACGTTAAAGCTCCATGGACAGCATTCGATCGCTCTCTCGACTACCGGGTAGGCAGGACAGGCGGATTCGTATTTCCAGTCGGGCTGCGCCGTCGATCGGCTGGTTGGCCGCAACGGGCGCAAACCCACGATTTTGCACAGCAATTCATCATCCATTCAGAGATGATCAACTAGGCTTGAATTCGGGTATCCAGCACGTGAGGCGCAATGAAGCGTGGCACTGACGAGCGACGTTTCAGTCCCTGCCAAGCGTCCGTTTTATGGGCACATTTATGAGAGTAAGGAGAAAGCAATGATTTCCTGTTTCATAAACCTGCCTTCTGAAACGAGACCACCAAATACTTGTCCTAGATGCCGATTCTACGAATTACATCACATTTTGCAAGAAAAGGTGATGGTATATGCGGTTGTCTATTTTTAAGATTTATCGTTAAGTTCTTGATTCTAAATGGGAATTGAGCGATGCACATTTCAAGTTTGGGTCCGGCCATCAGACGTTACCGCAAGGTCGCAGGGCTTACTCAGGCTGAACTAGGTGAAAAAACCGGTTTTGACCCTAAAACCATCAGCCGCTTCGAAACCGGCACCTATACACCCAGCGTCGAGGCTCTGTTCTTGTTCGCAGAGGCGCTGGGAGTGAAGCTGAAAGTCTTTTTCGCAGACTTGGTCGACGAAGAGGAACAGCGCGCTTATCTGTTCGGTGTCATTCATAAAGCCACCCCGAAGGATCTGGGAAAGCTGATCGCAGCGGTAGACCAGGCCTTGTCCAAGCCTTAGAGCTCGCAACACCAGTGCACGCAATAAAAAGAGCAGACAGCGAGACTGTCTGCTCTTTGCTTGATGACTCCTGACATGAACTGACAGGACAGCCCCTTAGACTAGGGACTGAGCCGCAGCATTGCTGCGCACTATCAGGGAGTCATCATGAATAGCACTGCCCATTACTTTTTGTTGTACGTCGACAGCCCGGCCACCAGCGCCAACCTCTATAGCCGCCTGCTGGACAATGCACCTGTAGAGCTGGGGCCGACCTTCGCATTGTTCATCCTCGACAACGGGGTAAAACTCGGGCTGTGGTCGCGCCATACCGTGGAGCCGGCTGCCCAGGCCACCGTCGGCGGTGGCGAGGTGGGATTCTGCGTCGCTGATATAGCAGCGGTCGATGAACTGCACGCGCGCTGGGTGCAACTGGGGTTGAGCATCATCCAGTCACCGGTCGAGGCGGATTTCGGCTACACCTTTGTCGCCCAGGACCCCGACGGTCACCGCCTGCGGGTGTTCACCGTGAACCCGTAACGGCTTGCGGCGCCTGCGCCCTTCCAGGCTGATGGCGCCGACACTGGCCAGCACGATCAGGCCACCCAGCACCACGCGCATCGAAACCTGCTCGCCCAGCAGCGAGGCGGCCATCACCATCGCCACCGGCGGCACCAGGTACAGCGCCACTGAAGCGCGGCTGACTTCGACATGCCGCAACACGTAGGCCCAGGCCAGGTACGCCAGGGCGCTGGGAAACACGCCGAGCAACAACACCGCCCAGTTGGCTTGGGCTGATGACTGCGCCACCACTGCCGGTAAATCCGGCAAATACACACACAGCAGCAAGGTGCCCGACCACACCGTGTAGCACACCGTGGTCAGCGGGCTGTAGCGCCGGGAATAGTGTTTCTGGATCGTGAAATAAAGGCTCCACGACAGCGCTGCCACCAGGATCATCAAGCCACGGGGGTCAATCTCCCCCAGGCCATGCTCACCCCAGATCACCACCAGTACCCCGCTCAAACCCAGCAACACGCAACCCCAGCGCCAGCCGGTGACCCGCTCCTTCAAGCCAAAAAACGCCACCAGCACTGTAAACAGCGGAACCGACTGCGCCAGCACACTGGAAGCGGCAGCCGTGACAAATTGCTGGCCGAAATTGATCGTGAGGTGGTGCAGGAAAATCCCGAAGAACCCCAGCACCAGCAGCCACGGGAGGTCCCGCAGCCGTGGCCGCTCGATCTTCCCGACCAATGCCACGCCGGCCATCAACACCGAAGCAATCAGAAACCGCCCCAAGGCCAGTTGGCCCGGGCTGTAACTGTGCAAGGCCATGTGCACGCCGATCGGCGAATATGCCCAACAGAGGATGACGCTGGCAGTGACTAGCGTAAGCTTTACGGGTGATGGGGCATTCATGAACGGCGTCCAGCAGTGGGAATGCCGTCAGTCTTGGCCCCGGCACGGCGCAAGACAATTAACCGTTTCTGACTTCTGTAATCACTGGAACTGAGCGATGGAACTGGCCCAACTGAAAATGGTGAAAGCCGTGGCGCAAACCGGCAGCGTGGCCCAGGCCGCCCTGCAACTGCACTGCGTGCCGTCCAACATCACCACGCGCATCAAGCAACTGGAAGGCGAGTTGGGCACCCCGCTGTTCATTCGTGCCGGGCGCGGGTTGTCGATCAGTGCGGCCGGCGAAGTGTTTCTCGACTACTGCGAGCGCATCCTGGCGCTGGTGGAAGAGTCCAAGCGCGCCGTCGACAGCAATGCAATTCCACGCGGCAAGCTGCGCATCGGCGCGGTGGAGTCGAGTGCCAGTGGCCGCCTGCCGCCGTTGCTGGCTGAATACCATCGGCGCTATCCACAGGTGGAATTGGAATTGGTGACCGGTGCCTGGGCGCAGTTACTCGATGACCTGCAACATCACCGCATCGATGCGGCGCTGGTGGCCGCCGGCGGCAAACGCCCGAAGCTCGAACAAAGCGTGGTCTACAGCGAGCGCCTGGTGCTGATCACCAGCGCCTCCAGCGCGCCTATCGAGGATGCCCGGGACTTAGCCGGCCGCACCTTGCTGGTCTGGCCGCCCGGCTGCCCGTACCGCGCCGCCCTGGAAAACTGGCTCAAGCCCCACGACATCAAGCCGGCCATCGCGAGTTATGCCAGTTGGGGCACGATCATTGGCTGCGTCAGCGCGGGGATTGGCGTGGCGCTGGCGCCGGAAGGCATCCTGGCGCGCTACGAGCAGGCCAACCAATTGACGTCCTACCGCTTCGACGAATTGGCTGCCGTGGATAACCTGCTGTTCTGGCACAAAGACACCCAACGCCACCTGGCACGGGACGCCTTTGCGGGACTGCTGCGGGAGACATTCAGCTAACCCGTTACAGCATGTTTCAGTTATCCTCGCGCGAAATTAATTCAAATTGTAAGGGACTACCATGAATTACTTCCGCCTATTGCTAGCGGCGGCCGCCCTGAGCCTGCCCGTCGCGCCCGCCTTTGCTGCCGCCAAGCCTGCCCCCGTTGAAGCCGCTGCATCCGCCGAAGCGCCCGAGACCGCCGAACACTTTCTCGGCTCTCTCAAACAGAAGACCGGTACCGTCACCCTGCCCGGCGGTATTGCGACCCTCAAGCTCAACGACGAGTTCTACTACCTCGACCCCACAGACACCGAGCGCCTGCTGACCGATGGTTGGGGCAACCCGCCAGGCTTCAAGACCCTGGGCATGATCGTGCCAAAAGCCGTCAGCCCATTATCGGAGCGCGGCTGGGGCGTGATCGTCAGCTACAAGGCCGACGGGCACATTTCTGACGAAGACGCTGCGAAAATCGACTACACCGAATTGCTCAAGCAAATGCAGGAAGAAGACGTCGAAGACAACAAAGAACGCCAGAAACAAGGCTACGCAGGCCTGCACCTGCTGGGCTGGGCTGGGCCGAGCCGCCGCACTACGACGACACCACCCACAAGATGTACTGGGCCCGCGAACTGAAAGCCGACGACGCCAAGCAAACCACCCTCAACTACAGCATCCGCGTGCTGGGCCGTGAAGGCGTGCTGGAACTCAACGCCGTCGCCGCCATGGCCGACCTGGCCACCATCAAGCAAGAGTTGCCCAAGGTCCTGGCCTTTACCAACTTCACTGATGGCAACCTGTACACCGACTTCAACCCGAAGACCGACAAACTCGCGACCTACGGCCTTGCCGCACTGGTTGCTGGCGGGATCGCGGCCAAGGCCGGGCTGTTTGCCAAGATCGGCATCTTCCTGCTGGCGGCGAAGAAGTTCCTGGTGATCGGCGTCGTGGCGCTGTTCGCCGTTATCCGCAAGCTGTTCAACCGCAACAAGGCCTGAATTGCAGGCATAAAAAAGCCGCGGCGTGCCTGGCACACCGCGGCGCGGGGAGTACCCTCAGCTTTTTGCCGGGGTCAGCCTGGCGTACTGGTCCTGGCTGATCCAGCCCTTGGAAGAGCGGCCTTCGCCATTGATGAACTCGACCTGGGCCCAGCCATCCTTGAACGCCAACACCGCGACCACATCGTCCTTGACCACATAGGCACGATGACTGGCCTTGGCGTCTGGGGTCTTCTGCAAGAAGGCCTTGTCGGCTGAAACGGTCACCAGGCCAATCCACTTCTTGGCAGCCGTCTGGGTCAGGTCCAGGCCGGTGGCGATTTCGGGCATCAGCACGCTGATGCAACCGGGATGTTCGCGGCCCTTCTCCACCGTCAGCGTCACACCATCCGAGGAAGCCGCAACGGTTCCCGGGTAAGTCGCATCCAGCCACGTGGACACCGACGCCTTCGCACCCTCGACCTTGCCCTGCAGGAAGAACGTGCACGTGCGGGTCACGCCCTCGCCCATCTCTTCAGCATAAAAACCTTCCACCTGATGCTCAGGCGTCACGGCCAGCATCAGCCCTTCGTACTTGCCCGAGTGCAGCGCAGCGGCAAACGCCGGCGTTCCCGCGGCAACACAAACGAAAGAGGCAACCAGCAATCGGGACAGGCAAAGTTTGAACGGCATTCTATTTTTTCCCTTCAAGTGCTTCGTAGGCTTTTTTGATTCGATGGTCATAGTCGCCATAATCCTTGCCGTTATAGTTCAGCGCCATGGCGGCGTAATCCTTGTTCTTCATGGCCTTGACCAGGGCCGGGCTCTGACCGCAAAAACCGAGGAAGCCCTTGAGTTGATGCCCGGCATTAATCTTCATGGCCACGACAAACTCAAACACCGTTTTATAACCACATGCCGTGAAGTTGGACCCCATTATCTGAAACATACCCCAGGAGGCCGACTTCAAGGCCGCTTCCTGATCCAACGCAAAGGCCGTGGCCATGGTTTCCCAGGCCTTGGTCTGGTCCTTGTTATTGGCCTTCCACTGGGGGCCGGCTTTTTTCACGTAGGGATACGACAACAGCGGGTGGGTCTGATCGTATTTATGGTGGGTGTACTTGCGAAAGTGGTGCCCTTCAAAAGCGATCACCGGCAACTTGGCCGGCCCGAACCCGGAGCGCCCGCCCGACTCCACCGTGGCAAACGCCTTGATGATATTGACCGAAATCCCGCTGCCCAACTGCGTGGCGGCGTTCTGGAAGTCCGTGTCCGTGAGCGTCGTGCCCCCGTCGCACGTGGCCTGGAGCATCATCTGCCGGTTGCGTCGCTCGGCCTCGATCATCGCCCGCATGCGATCCAGGTAATGGTTGACCGTGGCCTGGACCATATCCGAACTGGTGTTGCCGAACACATTCAGGAAGGTCGGAATACGCAGGGCAGGATTCGGCTTGACCGCCACCTTCACCGCCTCTTCGATCAGGCTATTGAAGGTGCGCCCGGTGGGGTCGATAACCCCGTCGGGATGGGCGTACTTGAGGTAGCGAAACTGATACTGGCTGATGCACTGTACCAACTGGCCGTCGCACTTGCCATTTTCGGCCAGGGGGAAACTCAACTTGGGAATGATCAAGTTGAACAAATACTGGATGCACTGAACGTCGGCGGGCAAGTTGCGGGCTTTGCCGGGTGCACCGACGGAAGCGCTGATGAGCGTGGGCAACCCTTGCAGGCTTTTCATGACCGACATCCTTGTTAGTTAGGGTGAATGAGCAATAAAGCGCTATCACTTTAATATCATCCACGTACCGTCGACATATTTTGAAATATGTGACTGGCGCAAACTAGCAAGGTGGTTTTGGGTTGTCCAGAGTGGAAGCTTGAAGTTGTGAAAGAGCCCTCACAGTCTTTTGCCGGTAGCGATTGCTTTCGGGCTTGTGAGCACTTTGCTGAAGCACGAACAGCAGAAATCGCTTCGCAGGTGACGATTGTCAGCGAAGGGTTTCATAAAGGTATTTTTTTGAATCAAGGAGGGTGGCGTTATGGAGGCAACCCCACCAGCCACACCCCGGCACACAATGTTCCCGCTGTGGCTGCTGCCTTCCGGCTCTGACCAGGTTCACGGGTAATCGTTGCGGGGGGACCGATGGGATCACCATAACGACGCTCGCCTCTCGGCAAGCCGCGCCATTGTACCGATCTCATCGGAAGTTACAACCGTTCGCGCCGGATTAAAAATATCTGATGGTTCAAGTACTTGCCAGCAGGAGTGAGCGTGCCCGCGAAGAACCCAAAGACACTGCGCTCATTCAGGACAGACGCGTTATCGTTGACGACCTTCGCGAGCAAGCTTGCTCCTACAAAAGCACGACCTCATCTGCCCTGCCGCCCTCTTGCTGGATCACCAAGTGAATGAAGTGCAGCTTGGCAATCACCGCCGGCGGCAGGACGAACGGATAGAAATCCGGCTGGCCCATGCTGCGGGACAGTTCGTTGAGCATGCCGGCCAGTTCGATCCATGCGTTGACGAATGACAGGAACGCCGTTCCACCGGGATGTTCAGGGTCGTAGAGGGTGCTCAGGGGGAATGGCTGGTAGTCCAGGTCCATCTCCCGGGCACTCATGCCGAAACCCAGAGCAGTGTCGACGGCGTCCATCATGTGCAGGTAATGCGCCCAGGTTTCCGCCCAGTCTTCCCACGGGTGCATGGTGGCGTAGGCGCTGACACAGGTTTGCTGCCAGTCCGGGCGCGGGCCGTTCTGGTAGTGGTGCTCGAGGGCCTCGGCGTAGCTGGCGCGCTCGTCGCCGAACAGGCTGCGGAACGGCTCCAGCCAGTGACTGTTGGCGATCAGGCGGTCCCAGTAGTAATGGCCGACCTCATGACGGAAATGACCGAGCAAGGTGCGGTAAGGCTCGCGCATCTGTACGCGGATCTGCTCGCGATGAGCGTCGTCGGCTTCTTTGATATCGAGGGTGATCAGGCCGTTGGCATGGCCGGTGGTAGGTGCGTTGCCTTCCAGGTCGATGCCGACGAAATCAAACGCAAGGCCCGTGTCTTCATCGGCCGCCTTGGGAATGACCTGCAAGCCCAGGCTGATGAGTTGCGCCACGAGGCGGCGCTTGGCGGTTTCGACCTTGCGCCAGCGTTCGGGGTTTTCAGGGATCGACAGGTCGGGAATGGTGCGGTTCAGGCTGCACGCCACGCACAAGGTCTGGCCATTGTCGGCAGGCAGCAGCCAATTGCAGGCGGCTGGCGTGTCGAGGTTGGCGCAGCGACGAAATACGCCCGCTTCAGAGTCGGCGTCGAGCACCCACGTATCGGCGTACGGGCCGGGTTGCAAGGATGAAAGGCGACTCTGCTCCGGCTGATAGCCCAGCAGCGCCGAGCAGGCCAGACACTGGCTGTTGCGAAAGAACAGGGACTGCCCGCAACGGCACTGCCAGACCTTGCTGTTGCGCGAGGTCTCAGCCATGAACGGTGCGGCAATGCGCGAACTGAGTTGTTCGAAGAAGCGGTACATGGCGATCTCTCCCTGGGCTGCCCAAGACTAGATCATGGTTACGAGCTGATCGTTCCAGTTTTTTATTGGCAGCCTATTACTTGTGGCGAGGGGACAAGCCCCCTCGCCACAACAAGCCCGCTCATCACAAAAAGCATCAGACCGTGATGTTGTGCTTGGCCAAAAACGCCACGAACGCCTCTTCATCCAGCACCTTCAAGCCCAGCTCACTGGCCTTCGCCAGCTTCGACCCGGCACCTGGCCCGGCCACAACACAATGGGTTTTCGCTGAAACCGAGCCCGCTACCTTGGCGCCAAGGCTTTCGAGTTTTTCCTTGGCGACATCGCGGCTCATCAGTTCCAGGGAGCCGGTAAGCACCCAGGTGTGACCCGCCTCGGGCAAACCTTCGACGACTTTCTTCTCGCTCTGCCAGTGCATGCCGAAGTCCTTGAGCTGTTGCTCGATGGCCAGCGCACGATTGGCGTTTTCTTCGATGTCGAAGAAATCCCGGACGGCCTTGGCCTGCTTCTCCGGCAACGCCTGGCGCATGTCGAGCCAGTCGGCCTTGATCACGCCTTCGAGGGAGCCAAACTTGTCGGCCAGTTTCTGCGCGGCGCCCGGCCCTACGGACGGTACGTGCAGCTTGTCGAGCAAGCCGCCCAACGTGGTGCTGGCCGCGAACTCGGCGCTCAGGTCGCCCTGCTCCTGCAATTCCAGCCCGCACTCGTCCTTGGAGATCAAGGCACCGATCACTTTCTGGTTATGACTGTCTTCAAAGAAGCTGTGAATCTCGTGGGCCACTTCCAGGCCAACGTCCGGCAAGTACGTCAGCACTTCCGGCAAGGCCTGCTGCACGCGCTCCAGGGACGCCAGGGAGCGTGCCAGCACCTTGGCCGTCTCCTCGCCTACATCGGGAATACCGAGGGCATAGATGAACCGTGCGAGGGTCGGCGTCTTGCTGTTTTCGATGGCGGTGATCAGCTTCTTGCTGGAGACGTCGGCGAAACCTTCCAGGTCGATGATCTGATCGTACTTGAGCTTGTAGAGGTCAGCCGGGGAGCCGATCAGCTTCTCATCCACCAGTTGCTCGATGGTCTTGTCGCCCAGGCCATCAATGTCCATGGCGCGGCGCGAGACGAAATGGATGATCGCCTGCTTGAGCTGCGCACCGCAGGCCAGGCGCCCGACGCAGCGGTATACCGCGCCTTCGCTGACGGTCTCCTTGCCCTTGCTGCGCTTGACCAGTTGCGTGCGCTCAACGTGGGAGCCGCACACCGGGCAGCTCTCGGGGATTTGCACCGCGCGGGCGTTTTCCGGGCGACGCTCGGTGACCACCGACACCACCTGGGGGATTACGTCACCGGCACGGCGGATGATCACGGTGTCGCCGATCATCAGGCCCAGGCGCGCCACTTCGTCCATGTTGTGCAAGGTGGCATTGGACACGGTCACACCCGCGACCTTGACGGGTTTCAAGCGTGCCACGGGCGTCACAGCGCCGGTACGGCCAACCTGGAATTCAACATCCAGCAGTTCGGTCAGCTCTTCCATTGCCGGGAATTTATGGGCGATTGCCCAACGCGGTTCGCGGGCACGGAAGCCCAGTTCCCGTTGATAGGCAATGCTATTGACCTTGAACACCACGCCGTCGATTTCATAGGGCAAGGCATTACGCCGCTCACCGATATCGCGGTAGTAGTCGAGGCAATCCTGAATCCCTTTTGCCAGTTTCAGCTCATGGCTGATGGGCATGCCCCACTTCTTCAACTGTTGCAGGTTGCCGATATGGGTGTCGCTGATATCCGTGGTCACGCCATAGCAGCAGAATTCCAGCGGGCGGCTGGCGGTAATCTTCGAATCCAACTGACGCAGGCTGCCCGCCGCCGCGTTGCGCGGGTTGGCGAAGGTCTTGCCGCCAACTTCCAGTTGCGTGGCGTTCAGCCGCTCGAAGCCAGCCTTGGACATGAACACTTCACCGCGCACTTCAAGGGTCGCCGGCCAGCCGGTGCCGTGCAGCTTCAAAGGAATATTGCGCACGGTGCGCACGTTGACGCTGATGTCTTCGCCGGTGGTGCCGTCGCCGCGGGTGGCGCCACGCACCAGTTCACCGTCCTGATACAGCAGGCTGACCGCCAGGCCATCAAGCTTCGGCTCGCAGCTGTATTCCACCGCCGCGCCACCGCCAAACAGGTCGCCCACCGGCAGGTCGAGGCCTTCGGTGACCCGGCGATCGAATTCGAGCATGGTACTTTCATCGAAGGCATTGCCCAGGCTGAGCATCGGAATTTCGTGACGCACCTGAGTGAACGCCGACAACGCCGCACTGCCGACCCGCTGCGTCGGTGAATCACGGGTGACCAGGTCCGGATGCTCGGCTTCCAGGGCCTTGAGCTCGTGGAACAACCGGTCGTACTCGGCGTCCGGGATGCTCGGTTCGTCGAGGACGTGGTAACGGTAGTTGTGCTGATCCAGTTCAGCGCGCAGTTCGAGGATGCGGGTGTGGGCGGCGGTCATGGGTGTTCTCTCATAAAGCAAAAGAGCAGCCGAAGCTGCTCAATATGTTAGTGCATGGATTCTACAGGCAACGCGTAAGCTTGGACCTTAGCGCTTCTGTGTCAGGGCGCGACGCTCGAACTCGACGATGCGCTGACGGTAGTGCTCGATGGTCTGGGCGGTCAGGACGCTGCGTTGGTCGTCCTTGAGTTCGCCGTTGAGCTCCTGGGACAGCTTGCGGGCTGCAGCCACCATCACGTCGAACGCTTGTTTCGGGTGACGCGGGCCTGGCAAACCAAGGAAGAAGCTCACTGCCGGGGTGCTGAAATGGTCGATGTCGTCCAGATCGAAGATGCCCGGCTTGACCGCGTTGGCCATGGAGAACAGGACTTCGCCGTTGCCGGCCATGCTTTCGTGGCGGTGGAAAATATCCATCTCGCCGAAACGCAGGCCGCTTTCCAAAATATTTTGCAGCAGGGCCGGGCCTTTGAAGCCGGCGGCGTCGCGACAGATCACACTGATCACCAGCACCTCTTCGGCAGCCGGTTGATCCTTGACGGATTCTTTATGGGCGCTCTTGGTCGGGGACTCATCCGGGAAGTCATCATCACGGCTGCTGAAGCTCGGGCCTTCTTCCAGGTCCAGGTTCAGGTCGCCCTGGGATGGCTCGCTGGCCGCGCTGCGCTTGCCGCGCTTGGGCTCGCGGGCTTCACGCACCGGTGCGCTCATCGACGGCAGATCGTGCTCGTCCAATTGCGGCTCTTTATGGTTATCCAGGACACGCGGAGGCCCCAGCAGCTCGGCGCTGCCGTCGTCGTCCGGCAAATTGGACAGGTTGCGGTCCAGGCGAAATTTCAACTTGCCCTTGCCGCCGCGCATCCGACGCCAGCCATCAAAAAGAATACCGGCAATGACAATAATGCCGATGACGATCAGCCACTCGCGCAGACCGATTTCCATGTAATCCCGTGCCTCTAATAAAAAATGCTGAAAAATAAGGGGTTTAGCACCGTGCAAACCGCTTTAAAACGTGGCGCCAACTCTATGTTCTGAATGACGTTTTGCCCACGCATACGAAAATTTGACATTAAACTAGCACGACCAAAGATAACTTTACACCGTCTGTCAAAATGCCTTGAACAAATATGTCCATTTGCCACTTTTCCCAGACCGGTAAATCACCATACATCGCGCTGGAAATCTTCCTACGAAGTGCGCCTCAGGATTCCACCAGCGCCATCGCCTCTTCGACATCCACCGCCACCAATCGCGAACAGCCCGGCTCGTGCATCGTCACGCCCATCAACTGATCGGCCATTTCCATGGCGATCTTGTTGTGGGTGATATAGATGAACTGCACGGTCTGGGACATCTCTTTAACCAGTCGCGCATACCGTCCAACGTTAGCGTCATCCAGCGGGGCGTCAACTTCGTCGAGCATGCAGAACGGTGCCGGGTTCAACTTGAAGATCGCAAATACCAGGGCCAATGCGGTGAGTGCCTTCTCGCCACCGGACAACAAATGGATGGTGCTGTTCTTCTTGCCCGGAGGCCGCGCCATGATCGTTACCCCTGTATCGAGTAGATCTTCGCCCGTCAGTTCCAAGTAAGCGCTGCCACCACCGAAAACTTTCGGGAATAACGCCTGTAAACCGCCATTAATCTGATCAAAGGTATCTTTGAAGCGATTACGGGTTTCCTTGTCGATCTTGCGGATCACGTTTTCCAGGGTGTCCAGGGCTTCCACCAGATCGGCGTTCTGCGCGTCCAGATAACGTTTGCGCTCGGACTGCTGCTGGTACTCGTCGATGGCCGCGAGGTTGATCGCACCGAGTCGCTGAATGCGTGCAGCAATCCGCTCAAGTTCTTCTTCGGCTTCTTTCTCGTTGGCCTCGGCGGTCAGGGTATTGAGCACGCCGTGCAAGTCGTAGCCGTCTTCCAGCAACTGGTCTTGCAGGGTTTTGCGGCGAACCGTCAGGGCCTGCCATTCCATGCGCTGCTGTTCGAGCTGGCCGCGGATCAGTTGCGATTGCTGTTCGGCCTGGGTCCGACGCTTTTCCGCGTCGCGCAGTTCGCGGTCGGCATCTTCCAGGGCGATTTGTGCAGTCTTGAGTTCTTCGTCGACGGTCATGCGCTTGTCGAGCAATTCTTCGAGCTTCAGGCGCAGCTCTTCCAGCGGGGCTTCGCCCTCCTCCAGGTTGAGGCTCAGTTGCTCGCGCTTTTCGGTCAGGCGTTCGGACTGCATTTCCAGGCGCTCGAGGGCCTGGCGCGTGGAGTCGTGTTGCGCCCGCAGGGAGCCGAGGCGCACGGCCAGTTGATGGGCGTGGTCCTTGTGCTGGCGGGCTTCCTGGCGCACCCGGTCGAGGCGCTCGCGCAAGCTGTCGCGCTGGGCCAGCAGCAACTCGCGCTGCTCGGTGTCCAGGGCCATGCTGTCGAGGGCTTCCTGCAGTTGCAGACGCGCTTCGCCGACTTGTTCGTGTTCGAGGGCGCGCTGCTCGCCCATCTCGGCCACTTCTTCATCGAGCCGGGTGCGGCGCAAGGTCAGTTGTTCGACCTTGGCTTTGCTCGCCGAGAGCTGGGCTTTCAATTCGCCTTGCTGGCGCGCTTCGTCCTGCAACAGCCGGCGCAGGTGTTCGCGGCCGGTCTCTTGCTGGCGCTGGGTGGCGCGCAGGGTTTGCAGCTGGTTTTCCAGGGATTCGAGTGTGGCTTCGCGCTCTTCGCGTTCGGCGGTCAGGTTGACGATTTCCTGGCCGCGGGCCAGAACGCCGCTTTCCGCTTCGCTGGCGCGACGCACCCGCAAAAAGTGCCGGCCGACCCAAAAACCGTCACGGCTGATCAGGCTTTGCCCGGCCGCCAATTGGCCGCGCTGGGCCAGAGCCTGCTCGAGGCTGTCCACCGGCTTGACCTGACCGAGCCAGGGCGACAGATCAATCGCCGCCTCGACTTTGTCCAGCAAGCTGCCCGGCACGCGTATGCCGTCTGCCGCTGGACTGAGCAAGCGCAGATCGCCCTGGGCAAAACCCGCCAGGTCAAAACCGCCGAAGTCATCCACCAGCACCGCTTGCAGGTCGGCACCGAGCACGGTTTCCACCGCCAGCTCCCAACCGGCTTCAACCTTCAAGCCTTCGGCCAGGCGCGGGCGCTCGGCCAGGTGTTGATCGCGCAGCCATTCGGCCGTGCCAGTGCCCGGGTCGAGCGCCGCTTGCTGCAAGGCTTCCAGGGAGGCCAATCGACCGTTAAGCCGCTGCAAATCACCCTGGGCGGTTTGTTGTGCCTGGGTCGCCTGTTGCAGTTGCTGACGCAATTGCTCCAAGCGTTCCACTTGTTGTTCTTCGCTGGCTTCCAGCTCTTCCAGCGTCATTTCGCTTTCGGCGAGTTTCTCGCTCAGCTCGAGGATCGCCGCGTCTTCCGGGTCGGCCGCGAGCAACACGCGCTCTTCCACCAAACGCCGCTGACGCTCGGCCAGGCGCTCCATGCTGGTTTCCAGTTGCTGGATGCGCGACTGCTGCACCTCAGCCTGGCGGCGCGGCTCGGCGGATTGCAGGTTGAAGGTGTCCCACTGCTCCTGCCAGGCGTGCATGGTGGTTTCGGATTCTTCCAGAGCCGCAGCGGCTTCCTCGGCGGCAGCGCTGGTGACTTCCTGCTCGGGAGTGAGCATGTCCAGCTCCTCCCCGAGGGTCAGCAGCAAGGTGCGGTCGTGGCCCAGGTGCGATTCGGTTTCCAGGCGCGCGCGTTCGGCCTCCTTCAGGTCGTCCTGCAACTGGCGCAAGCGTTGCTGGCCGTGCTGGATGCTCTGCTCGACCCGGGCGATGTCACCGCCCACCGAATAGAAGCGCCCCTGCACCAGATTGAAGCGCTCGGACAGGTCATGGTGACCGTCCCGCAGGCGCTCGATGCTGGCGTCGGCATTGCGCTGCTCGGCCACCAAGGCTTCGAAGCTGATTTCCTGGGTGCCGATGATCGCTTCGCGCTGGCCCACCTGGTCGTTCAACGCCTGCCAGCGCAGGGCTGACAGTTGCGCCTTGAGCTGACGCTCCTCGCCCTTGTATTCCTGATACTTCTCGGCGGCCTGGGCCTGGCGGTGCAGGCGCTCCAACTGGCGCTCCAGTTCGTCACGCAGGTCAGTCAGGCGGGCGAGGTTTTCGTGGGTACGACGGATACGGTTTTCGGTCTCGCGGCGGCGCTCCTTGTACTTGGAGATGCCGGCTGCTTCTTCGATAAAGTTACGCAGGTCCTCGGGCTTGGCTTCGATCAGCTTGGAGATCATGCCCTGCTCGATGATCGAGTAGCTGCGCGGGCCCAGGCCGGTGCCGAGGAAGATGTCGGTAATGTCCCGTCGGCGACATTTGGTGCCGTTGAGGAAGTAGCTGTTCTGGCTGTCGCGGGTCACTTTGCGGCGGATGGAAATTTCCGCATAGGCCGCGTACTCGCCCACCAAGGTGCCATCGGAGTTGTCGAACACCAGCTCGATACTGGCCTGGCTCACCGGCTTGCGGCTGGTGGAGCCGTTGAAGATGACGTCGGTCATCGACTCGCCACGCAGGTTTTTCGCGGAGCTCTCGCCCATCACCCAGCGTACGGCGTCGATAATGTTCGACTTGCCGCAGCCATTGGGCCCGACCACCGCCGCCATGTTACTGGGGAAGTTCACCGTGGTCGGATCGACGAAGGATTTGAACCCCGCCAGTTTGATGCACTTGAGCCGCACGCTTAGGCTTCCGCCAACGCAGCAATGACCAGCGAGCAACTGCGCTCGCCGTAGGCCGAGAGTACTTCGCGAATCTGTGGCAGGTCACGGGCCAGCACGGCGGCGAGCAATTGCTCGAACAGCACCAGGTACTCGCTCATGGACGCCTTGCGTTGATCCAGCGCCAGGTAATAGGCGCGGTTCATCGCCGGCTGCAGGTTCTCGACGGTTTCCTGCAAATACGGGTTGTTGGCGAACGGATACGCAGCGCGCATCACATTGAAGCTTTCCTCGACGAAGGCACGGATGTCCTGGCGTTCGAAGCTGGCGACCAGGCGCTGCTGGATCTGCACAAACGGCGCCATGTCAGCCTGGGTCTGCCAGCCGGCGGCGACGGCGTTGCCCAGCAAGATATACAGCTCGCCCATCAGCGTGCACAGGCTCTGCACCTTGTGGGCAGTCAGCTCGGTGACATGGGCGCCACGGCGCGGCAGGATCGCGATCAGGTGCCGACGCTCAAGGATCAGCAAGGCTTCGCGCACGGAACCACGGCTGACATTAAGCGCCAGTGTGACCTTCTGCTCCTGGATCCGCTCCCCAGGCTTGAGGTCGCCGCGAATGATACGTTCGGCGAGGTGGTGAGCGATTTGCTCGGCAAGACTATCCGGCGCCTTGAACGTCATGTTTTCCCTTCAAAATCTTCTATCGGTACAAGCGCGGCAGTGTAGCGCACTTGCCGGTTGATGGCGTACGGCCCACAAGCACGAATTTGGCATGAAATAAGCAGCCGTTAAAGTCCAGAAGCCCCCAAAAACGGCGGTTCCAGAGAACTGGACCATAATTAAGCATGTTGAAATCGCACTTTCTTGACCCTTAGGTCAGAAAATCGTTGACCGAAAAGTCAGACATGACTAGATTCGGCGCAAAGCGGTTAACAACAATAATGAGTCTGCGAGGCCTTCCGTGATCCAGTTTTTACTCAACCAGGAACTCCGTAGTGAGCACGCCCTGGACCCGAACCTGACTGTGCTCAACTATTTGCGTGAGCACCTGGGCAAATCCGGTACCAAGGAAGGCTGCGCCAGCGGCGACTGTGGCGCCTGTACCGTGGTGGTCGGCGAGCTGCACACCGACGATCAAGGCGCGGAGCAGATTCGCTATCGCAGCCTCAACTCGTGCCTGACCTTTGTCTCGTCCCTGCACGGCAAGCAACTGATCAGCGTCGAAGACCTCAAGCACCAGGGCCAACTCCACAGCGTGCAACAAGCCATGGTGGAGTGCCACGGTTCGCAGTGCGGCTTCTGCACCCCGGGCTTTGTGATGTCGCTGTTCGCCCTGCAAAAAAACAGTGATGCACCCGACAGCCAGAAAGCCCATGAAGCCCTGGCCGGCAACCTCTGCCGCTGCACCGGTTATCGCCCGATTCTCGCCGCCGCCGAACAGGCCTGCTGCAACAAGCCCCAGGACCAGTTCGACAGTCGCCAGGCCGAAACCATCGCCCGCCTGAAATCCATCGCGCCGACTCAAACCGGCGAATTGAACAGCGGCGACAAACGCTGCCTGGTGCCGTTGACCGTCGCCGACCTGGCCGACCTTTACGACGCTTACCCACAAGCCCGGCTGTTGGCTGGCGGCACCGACCTGGCGCTGGAAGTCACGCAGTTCCACCGCACGCTGCCGGTGATGATCTACGTCGGCAATATCGAAGAAATGAAGCGCATCGAAAGCTTCGACGACCGCCTGGAAATCGGCGCCGCCACTTCCCTCTCCGACTGCTACACCGCACTCAACAACGAATACCCGGACTTCGGCGAATTGCTTCACCGCTTCGCCTCGTTGCAGATCCGCAACCAGGGCACCCTGGGCGGCAATATCGGCAACGCGTCGCCCATCGGTGATTCGCCGCCACTGCTGATCGCTCTCGGTGCGCAGATCGTACTGTGCAAAGGCAACACCCGCCGCACCCTGGCGCTGGAAGACTACTTCATCGACTACCGTGTCACTGCCCGCCAGGACAGCGAATTCATCGAAAAAATCATCGTGCCCAAAGGCGTGCCTCTGTTCCGTGCCTACAAGGTTTCCAAGCGTCTGGACGATGACATTTCCGCCGTCTGCGCCGCCTTCAACCTGAAGATTGATAACGGCGTGATCGCCGATGCCCGCGTGGCGTTCGGTGGCATGGCCGCCACCCCAAAACGTGCGAAAAGCTGCGAAGCCGCACTGAACGGCGCCACCTGGAATTCCGCCACCGTGGAAAAAGCCTGCGCCGCGCTGGCCGAAGATTTCACCCCGCTATCGGACTTCCGCGCCAGCAAGGAATACCGCCTGCTCAGCGCACAAAACCTGCTGCGCAAATACTTCATCGAACTGCAAACGCCGCACATCGAGACTCGGGTGACCGCTTATGTCTAACCATCATGCCGTGGAAAAATCCCAGGCCGAACTCGCCGAACTGTTCGCCAAGGACCTCACCAGCGGAGTCGGTCGCAGCGTCAAGCACGACAGCGCCGCCAAGCACGTCTCGGGCGAGGCGCAGTACATCGATGACCGCCTGGAGTTTCCGAACCAGTTGCACCTGTACGCACGCATGTCGGACCGCGCCCACGCGAAGATCATCAGCATCGACACTGCGCCCTGCTACGCCTTTGAAGGCGTGCGCATCGTCATCACCCACGAAGACGTGCCGGGCCTGAAAGACATCGGCCCGTTGATGCCCGGCGACCCGTTGCTGGCCATCGACACCGTGCAGTTCGTCGGCCAGGTAGTGCTGGCCGTTGCCGCCCGCGACCTGGAAACCGCACGCAAAGCCGCGATGGCTGCCGTGATCGAATACGAAGACCTCG
Organism: Pseudomonas sp. LBUM1641; assembly: GCF_059716235.1. Taxonomy (NCBI): domain Bacteria; kingdom Pseudomonadati; phylum Pseudomonadota; class Gammaproteobacteria; order Pseudomonadales; family Pseudomonadaceae; genus Pseudomonas; species Pseudomonas sp. LBUM1641. Next base: position 1,834,850 of record NZ_CP166815.1, on the reverse strand, counting down.
AGCCGGTGCTGGACGTGGTCGAGGCGTTTCGCAAAAAGCATTTTGTGCTGGACAGCCACACCCACCAACGCGGCGATTCGGCGGGCGCGCTGGCGACGGCAAAAAATCGCATCCAGGGCACCCTGCACATCGGCGGCCAGGAACACTTCTACCTGGAAACCCAGATCTCCTCGGTGATGCCCACCGAAGACGGCGGCATGATCGTCTACTGTTCCACGCAAAACCCCACCGAAGTGCAGAAGCTGGTGGCCGAAGTACTCGACGTTTCGATGAACAAAATCGTGGTCGACATGCGCCGCATGGGCGGTGGTTTTGGCGGCAAGGAAACCCAGGCCGCCAGCCCGGCATGCCTGTGTGCGGTGGTCGCGCGCCTCACCGGCCAGCCGACCAAAATGCGCCTGCCGCGCGTGGAAGACATGCTGATGACCGGCAAGCGCCACCCGTTCTATATCGAGTACGACGTGGGCTTCGACGACACCGGCCGCCTGCACGGTATCAATCTGGAACTGGCGGGCAACTGCGGTTGCTCACCGGACCTGTCGAACTCGATTGTCGACCGTGCGATGTTCCACTCCGACAACTCGTATTACCTGGGCGACGCCACGGTCAACGGCCACCGCTGCAAGACCAACACCGCGTCCAACACGGCTTACCGGGGCTTCGGCGGCCCCCAAGGCATGGTCGCGATCGAGGAAGTGATGGACGCGATTGCCCGGCATCTGGCCCTCGACCCGCTGGCCGTGCGCAAGGCCAACTACTACGGCAAGACCGAGCGCAACGTCACCCACTACTACCAGACCGTCGAGCACAACATGCTCGAAGAGATGACCGCCGAACTGGAACAAAGCAGCCAGTATTTCGAGCGCCGCGAAGCGATCCGTCGCTACAACGCCAACAGCCCGATCCTGAAAAAAGGCCTGGCGCTGACGCCGGTGAAATTCGGGATTTCCTTCACCGCCAGCTTCCTCAACCAGGCCGGTGCGCTGATCCACATCTACACCGACGGCAGCATCCACCTGAACCACGGCGGCACCGAAATGGGCCAGGGGTTGAACATCAAGGTCGCGCAGGTGGTGGCCGAGATCTTCCAGGTAGAAATCGACCGCGTACAGATCACCGCCACCAACACCGACAAGGTGCCGAACACCTCGCCGACGGCGGCTTCCAGCGGCGCCGACCTGAACGGCAAGGCCGCGCAGAATGCCGCCGAAACCATCAAGCAGCGCCTGGTGGAATTTGCGGCGCGTAAGTATGAAGTCAGCGAGGCCGACGTTGAATTCCACAACGGGCATGTGCGGGTTCGCGATCACATCCTGACGTTTGAAGCGCTGATCCAGCAGGCGTATTTCGCCCAGGTTTCACTGTCGAGCACCGGCTTCTACAAGACCCCGAAAATCTTTTACGACCGCAGCCAGGCGCGTGGCCGACCGTTCTACTACTTCGCGTTCGGCGCGGCCTGTTGCGAAGTGATCGTCGACACGCTGACCGGCGAATACAAAATGCTGCGCACCGATATCCTGCACGACGTGGGCGCCTCGCTGAACCCGGCTATCGACATCGGCCAGGTCGAAGGCGGCTTCATCCAGGGCATGGGCTGGCTGACCATGGAAGAGCTTGTCTGGAATAACAAAGGCAAGCTGATGACCAACGGCCCGGCCAGCTACAAGATCCCGGCCGTCGCCGACATGCCGCTGGACCTGCGGGTGAAACTGGTGGAAAACCGCAAGAACCCGGAAGACACCGTGTTCCATTCCAAGGCCGTGGGCGAGCCGCCGTTCATGCTCGGCATCGCCTCGTGGTGTGCGATCAAGGATGCCGTGGCGAGCCTGGGTGACTATCGTCATCAGCCGAAGATTGATGCACCGGCGACCCCGGAGCGGGTGTTGTGGGGGTGTGAGCAGATGCGCCAACTGACCGCTGCAAAAGCTGTGGAAACTGAAACCGAGTTGGCTTCGCTCTAGACCGAGGCGCTGCCTTCGCGAGCAAGCCCGGCTCCCACATTCTGATGTGTGAACCCAATCAAATGTGGGAGCCGGCTTGCCTGCGATAGCGGTCGAACTGACAACAGAGATGCTGAGGTAAACATGAACAACTGGATCAGCGCCCTCGCCGACCTGCAGAACCAGGGTGAACCCTGCGTGCTGGTGACCATCATCGAAGAGCTCGGCTCCACGCCGCGCAATGCCGGCTCGAAGATGGTCATCAGTGCCGCCCAGACGTTCGACACCATCGGTGGCGGGCACCTGGAATACAAGGCCATGCAGATCGCCCGGGACATGCTCGTGCGCGGCCAGCAGAACACGCACCTGGAGCGCTTCAGCCTCGGCGCCAGCCTGGGCCAGTGCTGCGGCGGCGTGACGGTATTGTTGTTTGAACCGATGGGCCAGGTGCAGGCGCAGATCGCAGTGTTCGGCGCCGGCCATGTGGGCCGCGCGCTGGTGCCGTTGCTGGCCAGCCTGCCGTGCCGGGTGCGCTGGATCGATTCCCGGGGACAGGAATTCCCGGAACACATCCCCCAAGGCGTGCGTAAAATCGTCAGCGAAGAGCCGGTGGATGAAATCGACCACTTGCCTGTGGGCAGTTACTGCATCGTCATGACCCACAACCACGCACTGGACCTGGAGCTGACCGCCGCCCTGCTCAAGCGCAATGACTTCACCTACTTCGGCCTGATCGGTTCGAAGACCAAGCGCGCCAAGTTCGAACACCGCCTGCGGGATCGCGGTTTCGACACCGCGCAACTGCAACGCATGCATTGCCCGATGGGGCTGACTGAGGTCAAGGGCAAACTGCCTGTTGAAATCGCCATCTCCATCGCCGGCGAGATCATCGCCACCTATAACGCCAATTTCGGCCAGCACACTGCGAGCGCCGAACCCATTGCCAAACTGCTGCCGGTTTCACGCCGCAGCCAAGCGACTAACTGAGACGACCATGCCTTTGACTCGCAAAGCCTACCGTGCCGCCATTTTGCACAGCATCGCCGACCCTGCCGAAGTAGGAATCGAAGCCTCCTACGAGTATTTCGAAGACGGCCTGCTGGTGATCGACAACGGCCAGATCAGCGCCCTGGGCCACGCCAGCGAATTGCTCGCTACCCTGCCCGCTGACATCGAAGTCACCCATTACCAGGACGCATTGATCACCCCAGGCCTGATCGACACTCACATTCACCTGCCGCAAACCGGCATGGTCGGTGCCTATGGCGAGCAGTTGCTGGACTGGCTCAATACCTACACCTTCCCGTGTGAAAGCCAGTTCGCCGACAAGGCCCACGCTGAAGAAGTCGCGGACATTTTCATCAAGGAACTGCTGCGCAACGGCACCACCACCGCCCTGGTATTCGGCAGCGTGCACCCGCAGTCAGTGAACTCGTTTTTTGAAGCAGCCGAGAAGCTCGACCTGCGGATGATCGCCGGCAAGGTGATGATGGACCGCAACGCGCCGGACTATCTGACAGACACCGCCGAGTCCGGCTACCAGGAAAGCAAGGCGCTGATCGAGCGCTGGCACGGCAAGGGCCGTTTGCACTACGCGGTCACGCCACGTTTCGCACCGACCAGTACGCCTGAACAACTGACCCTCGCCGGGCAGTTGCTGGGGGAATACCCGGACCTGTACATGCAGACCCACATCAGTGAAAACCTGCAGGAAGTGGAGTGGGTGAAAGAACTGTTCCCGGAGCGCAAGGGCTACCTGGACGTGTACGACCATTACAAACTGCTGGGTGAGCGTTCGGTGTTCGCCCACGGTGTGCACCTGTGCGATGACGAATGCGCGCGGTTGGCGGAAGCCGGGTCGGCGGTCGCATTCTGCCCGACGTCGAACTTCTTCCTGGGCAGCGGGTTGTTCAATCTGCCAATGGCTGAGAAGCACAAGCTGAATGTGGGCCTGGGGACAGATGTCGGTGGCGGCACCAGCTTCTCGCTGCTGCAGACACTGAACGAAGCGTACAAGGTGATGCAGTTGCAAGGCGCGCGCTTGAGTCCGTTCAAGTCACTGTATCTCGCGACCCTGGGCGGCGCGCGGGCACTGCGGTTGGAAGACAAGATCGGCACATTGCAGCCGGGCACTGATGCGGACTTTTTGGTGCTGGATTACAACGCCACCCCGCTGCTCAGCTATCGCCTGAAGCAGGCCAATAACATTGCCGAGACGTTGTTTGTGTTGATGACGCTGGGAGATGACCGGGCGGTGTTGCAGACGTATGCGGCGGGGCAATTGGTGCACCAACGCTAAGCGGTCCAGAAACTAAAAATCCCCGGTTCATTGAACCGGGGATTTTTTTGCGCCCTTCTCTGTAGGAGCGAGCTTGCTCGCGAAGGTCGTTAACAATAACGCTGGCATCCTGGATGAACACGGCGCCTATGCGGTTTTCGCGAGCAAGCTCGCTCCTACAGTGGAGTCGATCACATCACAACTTTACAGACGAGCGCCCCGGCTTCTTGGTCTGCAACAAATGCGAGAACACCGCATGCAGATCATCCGAAGCGCTCTCCTCATCGAGGTTGAGCTTGCTGTCGATGTGATCCATGTGATGCATCATCAGGTTCACCGCCAGACCCGCATCCCGCGCTTCGATCGCGTCGATCAGTTGGGTGTGTTCATCGTAGGAACAGTGGGAGCGGTTGCCGCTTTCGTACTGGGCGATGATCAACGAGGTCTGGGACACCAGGCTGCGCTGGAAGCTGATCAGCGGGGCGTTCTTCGCCGCCTCAGCCAGTTTCAGGTGGAATTCGCCAGAAAGCCGGATGCCCGCACCGCGATCACCCCGGGAAAAGCTGTCGCGCTCGTCGTTGACCATCTGCCGCAGCTCGGCCAGTTGCTCGGCCGTGGCATGCTGTACCGCCAATTCAGTGATCGCTCGCTCCACCAGACGCCGGGCGAGGAACACCTGACGGGCTTCCTCGACACTCGGGCTGGCCACTACAGCGCCGCGATTGGGCCGCAGCAGTACCACGCCTTCATGGGCCAGGCGCGACAGCGCACGGCGAATGATGGTGCGGCTGACGCCGAAAATTTCGCCCAGCGCTTCTTCACTCAATTTGGTACCGGGCGCCAGGCGTTGTTCGAGGATCGCCTCGAAGATATGCGCGTAGACGATATCGTCCTGGGTTCCACTGCGACCGGCCTTACCGGCTCGCGGTTGTTTCTTGAGGGGCTGCAACTGTTCGTTCATGGGCACTCGGGTCGGGAGAACGGCGGCGAATTGACGTTGACTGTAATACGGCGCAGAGGGTCGCTGGCAAGTATCGCGTAAAATCAGCGCACATTGTACACAACCCACTGCGCCAACACACTGTACGGCTGTTTGCGGCGCCGGCTGTATTGCAATGAATCGTTACGTTTGAGTTTAGGCTTGATTCCACGTTTTCTCCTTTGTAGGAGCGAGCTTGCTCGCGAAAAACGTATAAGCACCGCATTCATTCAGGATGCCAGCGTCACCGTTAACGACCTTCGCGAGCAAGCTCGCTCCTACAGACAGCCCGGTAAAAGGAACACCGCACCATGTCAGACGTCCCCCAAGCGCGATTACGCCCACTGGCCGACACTTCGCCTTCGGCCATCGTCGCCGGTTTCATTGCCATGATGACCGGCTACACCAGTTCCCTGGTGCTGATGTTTCAAGCTGGCCAAGCCGCCGGCCTGACCACGGCGCAAATTTCCTCGTGGATCTGGGCGATCTCCATCGGCATGGCGGTGTGCAGCATTGGCCTGTCCCTGCGCTATCGCACGCCGATCACCATTGCCTGGTCCACCCCGGGCGCGGCGTTGTTGATCACCAGCCTGGGCGGTGTGAGTTACGGCGAAGCCATCGGCGCCTACATCACCTGTGCGGTGCTGGTGACGATCTGCGGGTTGACCGGCAGCTTCGAAAAACTCGTCAAGCGCATCCCGGCTTCCCTGGCGGCAGCCTTGCTGGCGGGGATTCTGTTCAAGATCGGCAGCGAGATTTTCGTCGCCGCGCAGCACCGCACCGGTCTGGTACTGGGGATGTTCTTCACTTACCTGGTCATCAAGCGCCTGTCACCGCGTTATGCCGTGCTCGCGGCATTGCTGATCGGCACGGCGCTGTCCGGGCTGATGGGGCTGCTGGATTTCAGTGGCTTTCACCTCGAAGTGGCAACGCCGGTGTGGACCACACCGCACTTCTCCCTGGCCGCGACCATCAGCATCGGCATCCCGCTGTTCGTGGTGGCCATGACCTCGCAAAACATGCCCGGGGTCGCGGTGTTGCGGGCCGATGGCTATAACGTGCCGGCTTCACCCTTGATCACCACCACCGGGCTGGCCTCGCTGGTGCTGGCGCCGTTTGGCTCCCATGGCATCAACCTGGCGGCCATCAGCGCGGCGATCTGCACCGGGCCCCATGCCCACGAAGATCGCAACAAGCGCTACACCGCCGCAGTCTGGTGCGGGATTTTCTACGGGATTGCCGGGGTGTTTGGCGCGACATTGGCCGCGTTGTTCGCTGCGTTGCCCAAGGAGCTGGTGCTGTCGATCGCGGCACTGGCGTTGTTCGGCTCGATCATCAATGGCCTGAGCATCGCCATGAATGAGCCGAAGGAACGCGAAGCAGCGTTGATCACCTTTATGGTCACAGCGTCGGGGTTGACGTTGTTTTCCATCGGTTCGGCGTTCTGGGGGATTGTCGCGGGGGTGTTGACGCTGGTGATTCTGAACTGGCGCAAGGCCTGATTCTTTAGACCCAGTAACGAAAAAGCGACCCGGACGGGTCGCTTTTTCATGACATCAGACTGCCGGGTTGATCGGCTTTTCTGGATGCCAAGCGTCCAACAGGGCGCTGACTTCAACGCGGGTCAGCTCTGGACGAGCCTTCAGCCACGCTTCAACAGCAGCACGCTGTTCTTCGTTGACCGAACCACGGGTGGCTTTGCAAACCAGACCGAAGTCATCACCGCCGACGTAGTCCAGGCCGTTGCCGTCCATTGCTTCAGTCAGGAATGCTTCGAGGAAAGCGTCAACCGCTTCATCGTCCAAACCTTCTTTGAAGTCCAGGTTCAGTTCGAAACCCAGCTCTTGAAATTCATCAACGCACAGTTTTTTGCGCAGACGCCGGGAACGGTTAGTCGCCATTGGAACAATCCTCTTAAGTAATAACGGGCGGCACTTTAGCAGTTTAAGCCGGCCTTTGCCCGCTTCTCTGGGACAGGCGGCAGAGTGCCAGTAAAAAAAACCGCGAATAGCAGCTATCGTTCAGGCACAAGTGCGACGGCCTTGGGGCATAATGCCGACACTTTCATGACCATTGAGGGATTTTTCGTACATACCCCTCACCTTTTTTACCCCTCAGCAGTAGGGTTTTAATTCTTATGATCAAATCTTTGCGTCCATTGTTACTGGCCGGTTTTCTTCTCCCCCTGGCCTTTTCCGTTACCGCTGCCCCGATCAACACTTCCTTGCCACCCAAGGTCCAGGAAGCCCTCCAGAAAGCCAAGCTGCAAAACAACGCTCTGTCTCTGGTGATGATTCCCCTCAATGGCCCGGGCACACCCACCGTGTTCAACGCCGACGTGTCGGTCAACCCGGCCTCGACCATGAAGCTGGTCACCACCTACGCGGCCCTGGAAATGCTCGGCCCCAACCATCAGTGGAAAACCGAGTTCTACACCGACGGCACCCTCAGCGGCGGCATCCTGAACGGTAACCTGTACCTCAAGGGCGGCGGCGACCCCAAGCTGAACATGGAAAAACTCTGGCTGCTGATGCGCGACCTGCGGGCCAATGGCGTACAGCAAGTGACCGGCGACCTGGTACTGGACCGTGGCTTCTTCATCCCGCCGCAACTGCCGGAGTTCAATGACGACGGCAACGATGAGAACAAGCCGTTCCTGGTCAAGCCCGATGCCCTGATGGTCAACCTCAAGGCGCTGCGCTTCGTCACCCGCAATGATTCGGGCAAGGTGCTGATTTCAGTCGAGCCACCGATTGCGAGCATTCGCATCGAAAATCAGGTCAAGGTTTCCAACGCCAAGCAGTGCACCGGTGACGTGCGCTACAGCCCGATGACCGCCGCCGATGGCAGCGTCACTGTGACCGTCAGCGGCCAGTTGGCGGACGGCTGCAGCTCGCAGACTTATCTGTCATTGCTGGACCACGCCACCTACACCGCCGGCGCCGTTCGGGCGATCTGGAAGGAACTGGGTGGCAGCATCCAGGGCCGCGACATCCAGGCGCCGGTACCGAAAAACGCCAAGGTGCTGGCCCGTGCGTTCTCGCCGGACCTGGCGGAAATCATCCGCGACATCAACAAATACAGTAACAACACCATGGCCCAGCAGCTTTTCCTGAGCCTGGGCGCGCAGTACCGCACCGATGCCGACGGCGATGACGCCAAGGCAGCGCAGCGCGTGGTGCGCCAGTGGCTGGCGAAAAAGGGCATCACTGCACCGCATCTGGTGATGGAAAACGGTTCCGGCTTGTCCCGTGCCGAACGGGTCAGCGCCCGCGAAATGGCGACCATGCTGCAAGCCGCGTGGCGAAGCCCGTACGCGGCGGAATTTATCAGCTCGCTGCCGATTGCCGGCACCGACGGCACCATGCGTAAACGCCTGAAGACCACGGCCATGCGCGGCGAAGCCCACGTCAAGACCGGCACCCTGAACACCGTGCGCGCAATCGCCGGGTTCAGCCGCGACAACAATGGCAATACCTGGGCGGTGGTGGCGATTCTCAACGATACAAAACCGTGGGGTGCGTCTTCGGTGCTGGACCAGGTGCTGCTGGACCTGTATCGCCAGCCGAAGCTCGCGGCGGCTGCGCCGGTGCTCTAACGGCAACAAAGATCAAATGTGGGAGCTGTCGAGCTATAGCGAGGCTGCGATAGGATCACCGCGGTGTACCTGGTGCACTGCGGCGCCTGCATCGCAGCCTCGCTAAAGCTCGACAGCTCCCACGCTCCGATATCTGTCTTCAGGCAAGCGCCCGCTCTGCCTCAACTCTGTCCCGGCCCGCCTGCTTCGCCGCATACACCCCCGAATCCGCTCGCAGCAACAAGCCGTCAACGCCCTCCTCGACCCGCCAACTGGCTACGCCGAAACTCGCCGTCACAGTACCGACACCCTCCATCGGCGCACTGCGCAACGCCTGCCACAACTCCAGGGCAACACTGAAGGCCTGGCTGCCGTCGGTATTGGGGCACAGCACCACGAACTCTTCGCCCCCCAGCCGGCAAAACACATCCGTACGCCGCAATCGTTGGCTGATGCGCCGGCACAATTCCTTGAGCACTTCATCGCCGACCGCATGGCCGTGCTGGTCGTTGATCCGCTTGAAGTGGTCGATGTCGAACATGATCACCGACAACGCTCCAGAGGCGCGTTTGACTCGAATCATTTCAGCCTTCAAGCGGTCCTGAAAGTAGCGTCGGTTATGAATGCCCGTCAGCGAATCGGTAATCGACAGCGCGCGCAGCTCTTCTTCGACCCGCTTGAGATCGGAAATATCCGACACGTACCCATGCCATACCGTACCGCCGCCGGGGAGTTCTTCCGGCGTCGCTTCACCGCGAATCCAGCGCAGCCCACGCAGAGGCAATTGCACCCGGTACTCTTCACGCCAATGGCTCAGTTGCAGGGTGGACAGACGAATGGAATCCCGCACCCGCTCGACGTCCAGCGGATGAATGCGCTGGAAGACCTTTCGTGCATCCTGCTGCAGCACCCCCGGCTCGATCTCGTAGATATCGCGAATGCCGTCGCTGGCGTAGATGAAACGCGAGTCGCCATTCGGTTCCAGGATGAACTGGAAAATACCGCCGGGCACATGGGCACTGAGTTTCTTCAACAGGCGGTCCCGCGCGGCCAGTGCCTCATAGGCTCGCTTTTGTTCGGTGACATCCAGGCAGATCGCCAAGTGCCCGACCCATAGGCCATGCTCATCCAGCAATACGGTGGCAAGCATGTTCACCGTCAGGTGGCTGCCGTCCTTACGCACCAGCGTCCATTCACGGGCTTGGTGCACCGCATCGGCGCCGTCCACCAGCATCGCCTGGCCAGGCGCAATGCGCTTGCCCAGCGCCGCACTCAACTGCGCGGCACCGGCTTCCAGCTCGGGCGCTAGGTGCAGGCTTTCGAGGGTCAGGTACCCGAGCACCTCATCCACCTCAAAACCCAGCATCTGCTCGGCGCCAGCGTTGAAAGTGGTGATCACACCACGCAAGTCAGTGGCAATGATCGCCACCTGGGTCGCCGCATTCAGCACGCTGCGCAGTTGGCCGTGGGTGCCCCGCAGCTCCTGTTCGCGCTGACGCAATTGGGCCGTGCGCTGCTCCACCAGTTTCAACGCGCGCTGGCGCTGGCTGACCAACACGTAGAGCAGCGCACTGAGCAGCAGGCTCAGCAGGCTGCCCATGACCAGGATAGTCACCTGCGAAGAATGATTGCCCTGCTGGAACACCAGGCTGGGGCGCAGGCTCAAGGCGTAGATGTGGTCGCCAAGGGTCAGCCGGCGTGCGGCCATCAGGTCGCTGTCTGCCACGGCATTGCCGGATTCGTACAGCACACGTTTTTCTGCGTCGGAAGTATCAATGATCTGCGTCACCAGATTGTCCCGCTCAGCCTTGGGCAAGCCATCGGCCACCAGCTGGCGCATGCTGATCACTGCCATTACATAGCCGTAAGGTTCACTGATGGGCGATTGTGGCGTCGGTGCCCGGCTGACAGGCGCCACCAGCAGCACGCCCATGGCGTAGGCCGGCTCCACACCTACCAGTTGCATGGGCTGGGACACCGCCATTTTCCCTGACTGTTGCGCACGCTCCACCGTCGAGCGCCGCAGTGGCTGGGCCAACAGGTCAAAACCCAGCGGCGAGCCGAGCAGGCTCTGGGTCTGGCTGTACAGCACCGGCACATACTCATCGTGCTGAGCGGCCGGGGCCAGTTCGCCCGCCGCGTTCAATTCGCGAATGGCAAAACTCGCGCCGCGCTCAGCCGTAATTTCTTGTTCAAACGCGCTGCGCTGGTCACGTAAAACCCGAGGAGCCCAGGCATAGGCACGGGTACGCAACAGCAAGGGCTGCGCAAAACCGTCGAACTCGTTGCGGGAAACCGAATTGGAATTGACGAAGAACCGCCGCAGGCTGCCCAGGCGTTGCTCCTGGTCCTCGAAACGTTCCTGGAGGCGGCTGTAACGCTCGTTGACCAGCAACTGGAAGCGCTGGCGAACTTGCTGCTGATAGAGATCGGAGGCGGCCCAGGCGACGATGCTCGTCAGCGCAATACCGGCCAGAAACACCACCACCGCGACTAGCCACGCCGATACCTGCTCACTGATAAAACCTAGGATTTTCGGGCGGACGGCATGCAGCGGCATAGACAAGACTCGGAACGCCAGCGTGCGGGTGCGTCACTTTGGCCAAGCCTTAAGTTATAGCCACAGGACCTGCGTTTGACCAGCGCAAAAAAAACCGCAAGGCCGGAATGATCCGGGCTTGCGGCTTCAGAACGCAGTGATCAGCGAGCGGTGATTTTCCACGCCCGATGGATCTTGGCGTTGCGCGCAAAATCCGGGTCGATGGTCTTGTCACTGATCTCCTCGACGGCATAACGCTCGACGAGGTTGTCTTCCAGCTGGAACTTGCGGAAGTTGTTCGAGAAGTACAACACGCCGCCCGGCGCCAGGCGCGCCATGGCCAGGTCGAGCAACTGCACGTGGTCACGTTGCACGTCGAAGATGCCTTCCATGCGCTTGGAGTTGGAGAAGGTCGGCGGGTCGATGAAGATCATGTCGAACTCATCGCGGCTGGCTTCCAGCCAGGCCATCACATCGCCCTGCTCCAGACGGTTCTTGTCGGAGAAACCGTTGAGGGAGAAGTTGCGGCGTGCCCAGTCCAGGTAGGTTTTCGACAGGTCAACGCTGGTGGTGCTGCGCGCGCCACCCTTGGCGGCGTGCACACTGGCGGTGGCGGTGTAGCAATACAGGTTGAGGAAGCGTTTGCCGGCCGCTTCTTTCTGGATGCGCATGCGCATTGGGCGATGATCGAGGAACAGACCGGTGTCCAGGTAATCGGTCAGGTTGACCAGCAACTTGACGCCGCCTTCGCTGACTTCGGTGAACTTGCCCTGGGCACTCTGGCGCTCGTACTGCTTGGTGCCGCTCTGGCGTTCGCGACGCTTGACCACCACGCGGTTCTTGTCGATACCCAGGGCCTGGGGAATGGCCGCCAGGGCATCGAACATGCGTGCCGAGGCCTTTTCCGGGTCAATCGACTTCGGCGCCACGTATTCCTGGACGTGAACCCAGTCGTGGTACAGGTCGATGGCCATGGAGTATTCCGGCATGTCGGCATCGTACACACGGTAGCAATCGACGCCTTCGCGCTTGGCCCATTTGCCCAGCAGCTTCAGGTTCTTTTGCAGGCGGTTGGCAAACATCTGCCCGCCTTCGCTCAAACGCGCCTGCTCGACCACCGGGGCCGGGGCCGGGGCAGGTTTGATCGGGTTGCCGTTCTTGTTGTACTGGCGCTCTTGCGGCTCGGTCGGCGCCTGGTCGTAGGCCGCTTGCTCACGCTCGGCCTGGCGTTGTTCCGGGGTGCGACGCTCGCCGGTGACGAACTGGTCCGGGGTGACCTTGATCAGCAGCAATTTGCACGGCAAGGCGCCGTTCCAGAACGAATACTGTTTATGGCTGCGGATGCCCATGCGCTTGCCCAGGTCCGGGGCACCGGTGAACACCGCCGCTTCCCAGCCCAGGCACGCCTGGCGCAGACGCTCGCCGAGGTTCTGGTAGAGGTACAACAGGCTGGCTTCATCACCCAGACGCTCGCCGTAAGGCGGGTTGCAGATCACCAGGCCCTTCTGGTTCTGGTCCGGACGCGGCTCGAAGGTGCCGACTTCGCCTTGGTAGATCTTGATCCAGTGGCTCAGGCCGGCGCGTTCGATGTTATTACGCGCTGGCTGGATCAGGCGTGGGTCAGCTTCGTAACCACGAACCCACAGCGGTGGCTTGGCCATGCCGATGGCGGCACGTTCGCTGGCCTCTGTATGCAGCTTCTTCCACAGCGCCGGAACGTGGCCGAGCCAGGCGGTGAAACCCCACAGCTCACGGTTCAGGTTGGGGGCCATGTCGGCGGCAATCATCGCGCCTTCCACCAGGAAGGTACCGACGCCGCACATCGGGTCCGTCAGCGCGCCGCCTTCGGCAGCAATACGCGGCCAACCGGAGCGAATCAGGATCGCTGCCGCCAGGTTCTCTTTCAACGGTGCGGCACCCTGCTGCAGGCGGTAGCCGCGCTGGTGCAGGCTGTGGCCGGACAGGTCGAGGGAAAGGATCGCTTCGCCACGGTCCAGGCGCAGGTGAATGCGCAGGTCCGGGTTGATCTTGTCGATGGACGGACGTTCGCCGGTCGGGGTGCGCAGCTTGTCGACAATCGCATCCTTGACCTTCAGCGCGCCGAAGTGGGTGTTGTCGATGCCCGAGCCATGGCCGCTGAATTCAACGGCCAGGGTGCCGTCGGCGAGCATGTGGTCTTCCCACTCGATGTCCAGCACGCCGTGGTACAGGTCTTCGGCGTCCTTCATCGGGAAGCGCTTGAGCACCAGCAATACGCGGTTGGCCAAGCGCGACCAGAGGCACAGGCGGTAAGCAGTCTCCATGTCGGCCATGCCGCGCACGGCCGAGGTGTGCTCGCGTGCTTCCTCAAGGCCAAGCCCGACGGCTTCCTCGATCAGCAGGCCTTCGAGGCCCTTGGGGCAAGTGAGGAAGAGTTCAAAACGGTCCGACATGGGGCATTCCAGGCTTTTCAGCAATAAGTGAACGGGCGACGCATCGCGCGTTCGGTTTTCAATCAAGCGCTTTTCTTGAAGAGCGCTCGTGTGGCACGAATGTGCCGTTCCACCCCGGCTACACGCCTTTTGGGCCTTTATCGACGGGGCAGTTCAAGTATTTGAAGCAACAAAAAGAAATATTCTGACCCTTCGTCGAATAATAACCGACTGCAACGGGTGGGCATTCTCACTAAAGGATTAAACCCATCCTCTTTGAAGGGCACATCATAGCTGGGTTTGCCCAAGAAAAGGGGCGAAAAGCCATCCCAGCTTATGGCTATAGCATCATTATCGTTACGTGCTTATGACAAAACGATCATTGAATCCATGTGACCTATTGGTTAGAACTCAACACAGGTTGGCGCCGTAACGACGCCGACACAGTGCTCGCCACGCCGGCAGCGAGCGCACCAACGGCAGAAAAACTCTGCCCGGCCCCAAGCGGGGCCGAAGGATATCAAGACAGTCAACAAGTGAGGGAAACACCCTATGAGAAGACTTAAGCGTGATCCGTTGGAAAGAGCATTTTTACGCGGATATCAATATGGCGTTCATGGCAAATCCCGTGAGCTTTGCCCATTTACTCTACCGTCGGTACGCCAAGCCTGGATCAACGGCTGGCGAGAAGGACGCGGCGACAACTGGGACGGTATGACTGGCACTGCGGGAATCCACAGACTCAACGAACTTCACGCCGTCGGCTAATCAAGGGCATTTAATTCCGACACCAGCACGAATACGCAACCACTTAACCACGCACGCCCCATCCGGGCGGCGGGCTTCGGCCCAGGGGCTCCTTCGAGGAGCCCTTTTTAATGGGCCTCGTTTAACCTTTCGGCAACGCCGCAATCGCATCCACCGACTGGCGAATCAATGCCGGGCCCTTGTAGATAAAGCCGGAATACAACTGCACCAGGCTGGCGCCAGCGGCGATCTTCTCGGCCGCGTGCTTGCCCTCGGTGATGCCGCCCACGGCAATGATCGGCAAACGCCCTGCCAACTCTGCTGCCAGCACCTTGACGATGCGGGTGCTCTGGTTGCGTACCGGCGCACCGGACAGGCCACCCGCCTCGTCACCAAAGGCCAGGCCTTCGACACCGACGCGGCTCAGGGTGGTGTTGGTAGCAATCACCGCATCCATTCCCGAGTCCACCAGGGCCTGGGCCACCAGTACGGTCTCTTCGTCGCTCATGTCCGGGGCAATCTTGATCGCCAATGGCACACGCTTGCCGTGACGCACAGCCAGATCTTCCTGACGCTGGCGCAAGGCTTCGAGCAATTGCTTGAGGGAGTCGCCAAATTGCAGGCTGCGCAGGCCCGGGGTGTTCGGCGAGCTGACGTTGACTGTGACGTAGCTGGCGTGGGCGTAGACCTTGTCCAGGCAAATCAGGTAGTCATCCACCGCACGCTCCACCGGCGTGTCGAAGTTCTTTCCGATGTTGATCCCCAGGATGCCCTTGTACTTCGACGCCTGAACCCGCGACAGCAGGTTATCCACACCCAGGTTGTTGAAGCCCATGCGATTGATGATCGCCTCGGCTTCCGGCAGGCGAAAGATCCGCGGCTTCGGGTTGCCCGGCTGCGGTCGTGGGGTCACAGTGCCGATTTCGACAAAGCCAAAACCCAACTGCGCAAAACCGTCGATGGCCGCGCCGTTCTTGTCCAGGCCGGCAGCCAGGCCCACCGGGTTGGGGAAATCGAGCCCCATCACCGACACCGGCATTTTCGCCGGGGCCTTGCACACCAGACCATTGAGCCCCAGGCGGCCACCGGCACCGATCAAATCCAGGGACAGATCGTGGGAGGTTTCCGGAGAGAGTTTGAACAACAGCTGGCGGGCCAGGGTATACATGGGCGGGATTGACTCGGATGGCGGCGAAAGGTGGCGGCGATTATAGCCGGGGTGAAGGGCTGCATGCGAGGCGTGCCGTCCAATCGTCAGTTGCGGTACGCCATCAGTTCCTCGTAGCGAACCCAGATTTTTTGCGCATAGCGAAGACGCAGGGCCTCGCGCTGAGGCCCGGGACCTCCGCCCACATTGTAGGAACCGATCGCCGTCCAGTTGTAGCCGAACTGTTTGATAAAGTCGGCAAGGATCGACGCGCCGACTTCCACCGACAGACAAGGCTCATCCAGCAGGCGTTGTTCGGTAATGCCCAACTTGAGCAGGCGCGGCAGGTGAATGCTGTTGATCTGCATCAGTCCGATATCACGGGTGCCGTTATTGTTGGCGTAATTCATGGCCTCGGCGCGATAGCCCGACTCCACTGCGGCGATGGCCTGCAACAACTCCGGTTCGATGCCGTGCACGCTGGCGGCCTCTGCCCAGCAATAGGCCCTGGCTTCATTGCTCAAGCAGAGCGCGAGCAGCAGCGCGCAATTGCGCCAGGCGCTTCTCATGCCTGACCTCGACCGCAGGTGGAACAGACATGGCTCGTCACCGTGACCGCACAGGTCACTCGGTACCCTTTGCCGTACACCGTCTTGATCAGGCCCCTGCCGTCCTTCAAGATTTTACGCAGCGAACAGATGCACCGGGTCAGAGACTCTTCGGTGACCTCGTTATGAGGCCATGCCTGTTCCAGCAAGTGATCCTTGGTCACCAACACACCGGCCGACGCCAGCAGCACACGCAGCACCTGCCCTTCCTTGGGCGGTAGTTGAATATCCGAGTCTTCATCGGTCAGCCTGCCGTCGCCATGCAATGTCCAGCGATCAAAGACCATCGGGGCAGCCAGCACCCCATCATTCAACACGGCCATTCAGTCCTCTGCACCCAACTCACCCTCATTTCCAACAATGGTTTTCCAGGAAAGTCGCGACTATAAAAAGCTCACCGGCGCTATAGGAGAGGACAAAGCCCGCAGGCACTGTTTTTTCCAGACAGGCTGCGTAGGATTTTTCGACACTACCCCGCACAGGACAACGACGGTTTATCCCTCGATCACGCGGGTAAATGCACGTTTCACCCGCTCGTGCTGGGAGGGTGTCAGCGGCGGCGCCTGCCCAGGCTCCGTCCGGGCATGCACGGCGTCCCTGACCGATGTCGCCTGAATGACAAACAGACGCACACTGTTAGCCATAGGCCCGTAATAACGTCCGGACAAGGCCGCCCCGGTATCGCGCTGAAAATCCCCCACCAGCAGCCGTCTGCCCGGCGCCACACGCACCACGCTGCTGATCCCCACACGCTCCACCGCCGCCGGGCGCTTGTCGCGATTGCCAGCCTTGCCCATCTGGCGGCCATCCTCAACGGCGAGCAGCATCTCGATTTCACCCGCCTCGGCGAAGCGCGGTAAAACACTGACCTGGGTGCCATAGACCACCGGTTGCCACTCATCGCTGTCCTCACCTGGCCGGGGCAGATAGAACGTCTGGTTATCGTTGAACACCGCCGGCACATTCTCCTGGGTAAGAATCACCGGTAACGCCGTGACCTTTGCGCGCCGACGCGGCTCCAGTGCCGAGATCCGCTTCATGAAGGCGTCGTCATCGACGGGCGCCATGACCCGGGTTGCGGAAAGCTCGCCGGCCCCCTCGTGCATGGCCGCCCCCAGCTTCTTGAGCTCATCACGATCCACATCCACCAGCCACAACGAAATTTCCACCGCACGCTTCGGCACATCCAGTTCCGCCACCAGGCTTTCGATAAAGCTCACCTGCTCAGGCTTGCCCTTGATCAACAAGCTGTTGGTGTCCGGGTACGCCAACACCGAAATATCCTTGTCGTCCAGTAATCCGGGGTGCCCCGGGGAGTCAGGCTTCTGCCCGACGGCCAGCAGTTTTTCGATCATCGAGGCCATGCCCGGTACCGTGACGGTTTTGTCGCCCATGTCGTACTCACGGTCCGCAACGTGGGTGTTGAGTACCTGCACCACCCCGATCCGCTGCGACCCCATGCGCAGCTCCGCACGCTGGCGGTCCATCAGTTGCGCCAGGCGCAACACATGGTCGACATAGTTCGGCGGCCCGGACACGTAGAACATCCGCGCCCCACTCGCCCGCAGCGGGTAGCGCGCCTCGTCGAGCCCTGAGCGGCGCATAAACCCGCGCAGGATATCGACCGAAATGTGCCGCAAGGTCACCACTGAGCTTTTCGCCTCGTCGGCGTCATAGAGGTAAAGCACCTGGCCGTCGCTGTACCAGATCAAGCCTTGCTGCCGGGCGACCGACTCCAGCAGCGGTTGCGCCGAATCGAAATCGAACGCTCCGCTGATACGCTTGCGCGCCGCCGCTTGACTGACAACGATCGGCTGCCCCAGCGGCAACGACAGCGCGGTAAAAAAGGTATGCAGGCTTTCATCGCGGGCCTGGTACGACGCCCCGAACGCGCAGGGACTGCCCAACAGCATCAGGCAGAAAAGCAGCGTCGAAAAACGGTGAGGGTTGATGAACATGCCTGCATGGCCCGGGCTGAAAGAGCGGCCATACTGCGAGGCACGTCAATTTCAATCCTGATGGAAAGCTGACGCCCCGCCCATCCTGCACGCGTCGTGGCATGTGCCTTGCTTTGCCTTGTCTATCGCAGCCCGCGCCAACGGCGGAACGGGCTCAAGGACACAGACGTCGTTACCCCGGGCTTCTCCTGTGAGTGGCCCGACGGAACGGCGTTTTTTTATGAAAGGTACGTATTGATGAGTGATCCCCTGGCTTGGGTCAACGGCAGCGATGCCCCGGAAAAGAGCAGCCTCAACCTGGGATTCATGGCCCTGAGCGATTGCGCCTCGGTGGTGGTCGCCGCCACCCAGGGCTTCGCGCAGCCCTATGGCCTGACGCTGAACCTCAAGCGTCAATCGTCATGGGCCAGCCTGCGAGACAACCTGGTCAGCGGCGAACTGGACGCCGCCCACAGCCTGTACGGCCTGATTTACGCCGTGCACCTGGGCATCGGCGGCGTGGCGCCCACCGACATGGCCGTGCTGATGGGACTGAACCAGAACGGCCAGAGCATCAACCTGTCCCGTGGCCTGCAGCAGCAGGGGGTGACCAGTCCTGAGGCACTGGATCGTCGCGTGCACCAAAGCCGAACAAAACTCACCTTCGCCCAGACCTTTCCCACAGGCACTCACGCCATGTGGCTGTATTACTGGCTGGCGAGCCAGGGCATCCATCCGCTGCAGGATGTGGACAGTGTGGTGGTGCCGCCGCCACAAATGGTTGCGCACCTGCAAGCCGGGCGCATCGATGGTTTTTGCGTTGGCGAACCCTGGTGCGCCAGTGCGGTGAAGCAAAATCAAGGCTTCACCCTGGCGACCACCCAGGCGATCTGGCCGGATCATCCGGAAAAAGTCCTCGGCTGCACCCAGGCGTTTGTCGAGCAATACCCCAACAACGCCCGGGTACTGGTGATGGCGATTCTGCAAGCCAGCCGATTTATCGAGGAGAGCGTTGAGAACCGGCGCTCTACCGCGCAACTGCTGAGCGCCCCGCAATACCTCGACGCGCCGCTGGACTGCATCGAACCGCGGCTGCTGGGCAACTATGACGACGGCCTCGGCAACCACTGGCAGGATCCCCATGCGCTGCGCTTTTTTGGCCATGGCGAAGTCAACCTGCCGTACCTGTCCGATGGCATGTGGTTCATGACCCAGTTCCGCCGCTGGGGCCTGCTTCGGGAAGACCCGGACTACCTCGGGACTGCCCGCCGCGTGCAGCAGCTGGATATCTATCGCCAGGCGGCCAGCGCCGTGGGTGTGCCCGCCGGAGGCGAGGCCATGCGCAGCAGTCAACTGATCGACGGCAAGGTCTGGGACGGTTCGGACCCGGCCGGGTATGCCCGCAGCTTTCGCCTGCATGCCATGGCCGACGTTTCCAGCCGCCAGGCCTTGCGCTGACAGGAGGATCTTTATGTTGCGAATCCTGTTGATCAACGACACGCCGCGCAAGGTCGGGCGGCTCAAGGCTGCTTTGACCGAGGCCGGGTTTGAAGTGATCGATGAGTCGGGGCTGACGATTGACCTGCCGGCGCGGGTTGAGGCGGTGCGCCCGGATGTGATTTTGATCGATACCGAGTCGCCGGGGCGGGATGTGATGGAGCAGGTGGTGCTGGTCAGTCGCGACCAGCCGCGGCCGATAGTGATGTTTACCGATGAGCATGATCCGGGGGTGATGCGTCAGGCGATCAAGTCCGGGGTGAGTGCCTACATTGTCGAGGGGATTCAGGCGCAGCGGTTGCAGCCGATTCTGGATGTGGCGATGGCGCGGTTCGAGAGTGACCAGGCGCTGCGTGCGCAGTTGCAGGCACGGGATCAGCAGTTGGCCGAACGCAAGCGGATCGAAACGGCCAAGGGGCTGTTGATGAAAATGAAGGGGTGTAATGAGGAAGAGGCCTACACGCTGATGCGGCGTCAGGCGATGAGTCGGCAGCAGAAGCTGATTCAGGTGGCGGAGCAGATTATTGCGATGAGTGAGTTGTTGGGGTGAGGGCTTCTTGTTGTGTGTATATCCGTTTTTTGGGTGATGGCTTGTATGGGTTCCGCTCTTACAGCGGCTCACTTTTGAACAGCGCAAAAGTAAGCAAAACGCTCTTGCCCCACCACTCGGCACCTCGCTTGGGCTCGGTGTGCCCGCACTCCGGCAGCACGAAGCGGGCCGCCGCGACGGGGCGTCCCTGCCCCGTCGCGGCTAAACCGGCTTCCCTGCCGGTTTACCCGCTCCGTACTGCCTGCGTTCGGCCAGCGTGGTTTAACGGGGCGCCTAAGATCAAGATCAAAAGCAGATCAAGGGCACAGCGGCCTACCGGCCGGCTTGAGTGTGGTGAAGCAACAGCAACAGCAAAATCAGAAGCGGGCACGGTTCAAATGTGGGAGCGGGCTTGCTCGCGAAGGTCGTTAACGATGACGCTGGCATCCTGGATGAACGCGGCGCCCTCTGGTTTTTCGCGAGCAAGCTCGCTCCTACAGGAAAGCAGCCCTGCTTTCGCTCTGGATCTTGCCCCTGCTTCTCACACTCAAGCCGGCCTGTAGGCCGCTGTGCTCTGGCTTTTGATCTGCTTGTGATTTTGATCTGCGGGCCCCGTCAACCACGATGGCCGCAAGTAGGCACGGTGGAGCGGGTAAATCGGCAGGGAAGCCGATTTAGCCGCGCCGGGCCATGGATGGCCCGTCGCGGCGGCCCGCGGAACCGGGCCGGAGTGCGGGCATGCCGAGCCTAGGCGAGGCACCGAGTGGTGGGGCAAAGACCTTTTGGTTACTTTTGGGGCGTTTGCCAAAAGTGACCCGCTGTAAGAGCGGAACCATAAGCCGCCGTTACCTAAATAACGGATATACACACAGTCAAAAAACCCACCCACCCCCTGTTGGCCCACCTCTTGCTAAAGAATCCCCACAGGTAGCCAACGGCGGTTGCCCCCTCCACGACAAAGACGTCGCACACCCGGTTTGCCCTCGCGAACCCGGTGGCGGCGTTTTTTCGTTTTGGCCCTATAGCCCGGGGCCGGTGGGGCGGCCACAGCCGTTCCATCACCAGGCCTTCTCATAAGACCCCTTTACCGCTGAGGTGCGTGATGAAATCAAGCTTCTGGAAATCCGGCCACACCCCAACCCTGTTCGCCGCGTTCCTGTATTTCGACCTGAGTTTCATGGTCTGGTACCTGTTAGGCCCCCTGGCGGTGCAAATCGCCGCCGACCTGCACCTCACCACCCAACAACGCGGCCTGGTGGTCGCCACGCCGATCCTCGCCGGCGCAGTGCTGCGCTTCCTGATGGGCATGCTCGCCGACAAACTCTCGCCCAAGACCGCCGGCCTGATTGGCCAGGTGATCGTCATCTGCGCCCTGTTCGCCGCCTGGAAACTCGGGATTCACAGCTACGAACAAGCCCTGCTGCTGGGGATGTTCCTGGGCATGGCCGGTGCCTCGTTCGCCGTCGCGCTGCCACTGGCGTCCCAGTGGTACCCCGCCGAGCATCAGGGCAAGGCCATGGGCATCGCCGGCGCCGGCAACTCCGGGACGGTGTTTGCGGCCTTGCTGGCCCCCGTACTGGCCGCCGCATTTGGCTGGAGCAATGTGTTCGGCTTTGCGCTGATCCCGCTGATCCTGACCCTGATCGTCTTCGCCTGGCTCGCCCGCAATGCCCCGCAACGGCCCAAAGCCAAGTCCATGGCCGATTACTTCAAGGCACTGGGCGACCGCGATAGCTGGTGGTTCATGTTCTTCTACAGCGTGACCTTCGGCGGTTTTATCGGACTGGCCAGCGCCCTGCCCGGCTACTTCAACGACCAATACGGCTTGAGCCCGGTGACCGCCGGTTACTACACCGCCGCCTGCGTATTCGGCGGCAGCCTGATGCGGCCTTTGGGCGGCGCCCTGGCCGATCGTTTTGGCGGGATTCGCACCCTGCTCGGCATGTACGGCGTGGCCGCGATCTGCATCGCGGCGGTGGGTTTCAACCTGCCAAGTTCCTACGCCGCCCTGGCGCTTTTCGTCTGCACCATGCTCGGTTTGGGTGCGGGTAACGGCGCCGTGTTCCAGCTGGTGCCCCAGCGTTTTCATCGGGAGATCGGCGTAATGACCGGCCTGATCGGCATGGCCGGCGGCATCGGCGGTTTCGCCTTGGCGGCGGGCATGGGCGCGATCAAGCAAAGCACCGGCAGCTATCAACTGGCACTGTGGTTGTTCGCCAGCCTGGGCGTGCTGGCGTGGTTCGGCCTGTACGGCGTCAAGCGGCGTTGGAGAACCACCTGGGGCTCGGCAGCGGTGACGGCTGCCCGGGTCTGATGAGCCTGCAACTGAGCTTCGCCCAAGCCAGCGCCACCGGCCCTCGGCAGGAAAACCAGGACGCCTTGCGCCTGGTCACGCCAGCCCCGGAGCTGGCCGCCAGCAAAGGCTACCTGTGCGCCATCGCCGATGGCGTCAGCCAATGCGCCGATGGCGGACTGGCTGCTCGTTCGACCTTGCAAGCCCTGGCCCTGGACTACTACGCCACGCCGCAAACCTGGGGCGTGGCCCAGGCCCTGGAACGCTTGCTGGTGGCACAGAATCGCTGGCTGCAAGCCAACGGCGGCGGCCAGCCGTTGCTGACTACCCTGAGCGCTCTGGTGTTTCGCGGCCAGCGTTTCACCCTGGCCCATGTGGGTGATTGCCGGGTGTATCGCTGGCTCGATGGCGAGTTGCAGCGCCTGAGCGAAGAGCACGTGTGGGAGCAACCGGGCATGCAGCATGTGCTCAAGCGCGCCATGGGTCTGGATCAACTTCTGGTACTGGATTTCCTCGACGGCGAATTGCGGGCCGGCGAGTGTTTTCTGCTGCTCAGCGACGGTGTGTGGGCGACCCTGGATGACACCCGCATCAGCGCAATCCTACGGGAACAGTCGGACCTGAACCTCGCGGTAAACACCTTGGTCAGCGCTGCGCACTTGGCGGGCAGTCAGGACAATGCCAGCGCCCTGCTGGTGCGTGTCGACCAGCTCGGCGCTGCCACCCTGGGTGATGCACTGGTGCAGTTGCAGCAATGGCCGCTGCCGCCGCCCTTGAAAGCCGGCCAGCGTTTCGAAGGCTGGCAGGTGGAAACGCTGCTGGGGCAAAGCCGCCAATCCTTGCTCTACCGGGTGCGCGATGCCCAGCAACAGGCCTGGCTGCTGAAAACCTTGCCGGTCAGCCATGACGATGACGTGTTCGCCGCCCAGGCATTGCTGTCGGAGGAATGGTTCCTGCGCCGGGTCGCCGGCCGCGCGTTTCCTGAAGTCCATCCCGCCAGCGGCCGTCAGCATTTGTACTACGTGATGCGCGAATACGCCGGGCAAACCCTGGCCGAACTGTTCAAGCACCAGGGCCCATTGCCCCTGGCGCAGTGGCAGTCCCTGGCCGAACGCCTGTTGCGCGCGGTCGGGTTGCTGCACCGCCGGCAGATCCTGCACCGCGACATCAAGCCGGAAAACCTGCTGCTGGGCGACGATAACGAATTGCGCGTGCTGGATTTTGGCCTGGCCTACTGCCCTGGGCTTTCCGAGGATCGCGCGCACCTGCTGCCTGGCACGCCGAGCTTTATCGCCCCGGAAGCCTTCAACGGCGAACGCCCTACCCCGCAACAGGATTTGTATAGCGTCGGCGTGACCTTGTATTACCTGCTCACCGGGCATTATCCCTACGGCGAAATCGAAGCGTTCCAACGCCCCCGGTTCACCGCGCCGGTCAGCGCCAGCCGTTACCGCCCCGACCTGCCCGACTGGCTGCAACAAAGCCTGGAGCGCTCAGTCACCGCACAACCCGAGCAACGCTATGAAACCGCCGAGGAATGGTTGCTCGTACTGGAGCAGGCAGACCGCCGCGAGTTGAGCACGCGACCAAAACCACTGCTGGAGCGCGAACCGCTCAAGGTCTGGCAAACATTGGCGGTGCTGTCGCTGCTGATCAATCTGGTGCTGTTGTACTGGCTGTTGCACCACTAAGAGGCGAAATCCCCCGACACATCGGCGCCGCACTGAATAAATCCGGCCAAACCACCACTTGGCACAACCGCTGCATTAGCTTTTCCATCAACACACATATAGCCGCACCTTCAACGTCGAAGGTCGAGCTTCCCGAGAGAACGGGACCAGGACAAAGGCGTCCTCGCTACTTACCTAGCGGGGACGCCTTTTTTTGTTGCGCACGATTTGTCGAGCCACTGCGGAGAACGACATGAAGAAACTCAAACTGGTGATGATCGGCAACGGCATGGCCGGGGTTCGCACCCTTGAAGAATTACTCAAGCTGAGCAGCGACCTGTACGACATCACCGTCTTCGGCGCCGAGCCCCACACCAATTACAACCGCATCCTGCTGTCGCCGGTGCTGGCTGGTGAGCAGACCTTTGAAGAGATCGTGCTTAACGATTTGAGCTGGTACCTCGATAACAACATCAAGTTGCTGCTCAACCGCAAAGTGGTGCAGATCGACCGGGTCAAACGCAAAGTCATCGCCGAAGACGGCAGCGAGGCCGAGTACGATCGCCTGCTGATCGCCACCGGCTCCACGCCGTTTATCCTGCCAATCCCCGGCAATACGTTGCAGGGTGTGATCGGCTACCGCGACATCGCCGACACCCAGGCCATGATCGACACCGCCAAGACCCACAAGCACGCCGTGGTGATCGGCGGCGGGCTGCTGGGCCTGGAGGCCGCCAACGGCCTGATGCTGCGCGGCATGCACGTGACCGTGGTGCATATCGGCGAGTGGTTGCTGGAGCGGCAACTGGACAAGACCAGCGGCCAACTGCTGCAAACCGAACTGGAAAGCCGTGGCCTGGTGTTCCGCCTGCAGGAACAAACCCAGGCGCTGCATGACGCCGGCAATGGCCGCGTCGGCTCGGTGCAATTCAAGAATGGCGATGTGATCCCCGCCGACCTGGTGGTGATGGCTGCCGGCATCCGCCCCAACACCGAGCTCGCGGAAAAATCCGGCATCCCGTGCAACCGTGGGATTCTGGTCAACGACACCCTGCAAACCTACGACCCGCGCATCTATGCTATCGGCGAATGCGCCAGCCATCGCGGGATCGCCTATGGCCTGGTGGCACCGCTGTTCGAACAGGCCAAGGTCTGCGCCAACCACCTCGCCCAGTTGGGTTTCGCGCGTTACCAGGGTTCGGTGACCTCCACCAAATTGAAAGTCACTGGCATCGACCTGTTCTCCGCCGGGGATTTCATGGGTGGCGAAGGCACCGAAACCATCACCCTTTCCGACCCGATTGGCGGCGTCTACAAGAAGCTGGTGATCAAGGACGACATCCTCGTCGGCGCCTGCCTGTACGGCGATACGGCTGACGGCGGTTGGTATTTCCGGCAGATCCGTGAGAACCACGCCATTGGCGAGATCCGTGATCACCTGATGTTCGGCGAAAACGCCATCGGCGATGTAGGCCACCAAGGCCAGGACAAGGCCATGAGCATGGCCGACAGTGCTGAAGTCTGCGGCTGCAACGGCGTGTGCAAGGGCACCATCGTCAAGGCAATTCAGGAACACGGGCTGTTCAGCGTCGACGACGTGAAAAAACACACCAAGGCCGCCAGCTCCTGCGGCTCCTGCGCCGGGTTGGTGGAACAGATCCTGATCAACACCGTAGGCGGCGCGGCCGACGTCAAACCGAAAAGCGAAAAAGCCATCTGCGGCTGCAGCGACCTCAACCATGGGCAAATCCGCCAGGCCATTCGCGACCAGCACCTGCTGACCATCGCCGGCACCATGAGCTACCTGAACTGGCGCACCCCGAACGGCTGCGCCACCTGCCGTCCGGCACTCAACTATTACCTGATTTCCACCTGGCCCGGCGAGGCGAAAGACGATCCGCAATCGCGTCTGATCAACGAACGGGCCCACGCCAATATCCAGAAAGACGGCACCTACTCGGTAGTCCCGAGGATGTGGGGCGGTGTGACCAATCCATCGGAACTGCGGCGCATCGCCGATGTGGCCGACAAGTACAACGTGCCGATGGTCAAGGTCACCGGCGGGCAGCGTATCGACTTGCTGGGCATCAAGAAGCAGGACTTGCCCGGTGTATGGAAGGACCTCGACATGCCGTCCGGCCATGCCTACGGCAAATCCATCCGCACCGTGAAGACCTGCGTTGGCAGCGAGTTCTGCCGCTTTGGTACGCAGAATTCCACACAGCTGGGGATTGAGCTGGAACATGACCTGTTCAATATGTGGTCGCCCCACAAGGTCAAGCTGGCAGTGTCCGGCTGCCCGCGCAACTGCTCGGAGGCAGGGATCAAGGACGTGGGAATTATCGGCGTCGATTCGGGCTGGGAGATGTACATCGGCGGTAACGGCGGGATCAAGACTGAAGTCGCCGAGTTCTTCGTCAAGCTGAAAACCGCCAAAGAAGTGCGCGAATACAACGGCGCTTTCCTACAGCTCTACCGGGAAGAAGCCTTCTACCTGGAGCGCACCGTGCACTACCTGCAACGGGTGGGCATGGAGCACATCAAGAAGGCCGTCCTGGAAGACCCGGCGCGGCGCCAGGCGCTCAATGACCGCCTGCAATTCTCCCTGTCGTTCGAACAGGACCCGTGGAAAGAACGCCTGGAACAGCCACTGCTGAAAAAGGAGTTCGACACCCTCCCCGTCAAACTGCTGGAGGTGCCGGCATGAACTGGCTGGATATCTGCGCCCTTGAAGAAATCAACGCCCTGGGCTCGCGCATCATCACCGGGCCCAAAGGTGACATCGCGATTTTTCGTACCAGTGACGACGAAGTTTTCGCCCTCGATGACCGCTGCCCGCACAAGGGAGGTCCACTGTCCCAAGGCTTGATCTACGGCAAGCGCGTGGCCTGCCCGCTGCATAACTGGCAGATCGACCTGGAGTCCGGTGAAGCCCAGGCACCGGACGTCGGCTGCGCCCATCACCACCCGGCCCGTGTGGAAAACGGCCGGGTGATGCTGGCCCTGCGGGACGCCGGTTGATGAACCGCCAGACCACCGCGTCCACCTGCTGCTACTGCGGGGTCGGTTGCGGCGTGCTGATCGAGCATGATGGCTCGCAGATCCTCGGCGTCAGTGGCAACCCGAGCCATCCGGCCAACTTCGGCAAGCTGTGCAGCAAGGGTGCAAGCCTGCACCTTACTGGCGATCTTGCTGCCCGTGCGTTGTACCCGGAACTGCGGCTGGGCAAAGGCCTGGCCCGCACCCGCACGGACTGGGACACCGCCCTGGAACACGCGGCCAATGTGTTCGCCGAGACCATCGCCGAACACGGGCCGGACAGCGTGGCGTTTTATATCTCCGGGCAGTTGCTGACCGAGGATTACTACAGCTTCAACAAACTCGCGCGGGCGCTGGTGGGCACCAACAATATCGACAGCAATTCGCGGCTGTGCATGTCTTCGGCGGTGGTCGGCTACAAGCGCAGCCTGGGGGCCGACGCGCCGCCCTGCAGCTATGAGGACCTGGAGTCGAGCGACTGCGTGATGATCGTCGGCAGTAACATGGCCTACGCGCATCCGGTGTTGTTCCGACGCCTGGAGGAAGCCAAGGCCCGTCGGCCACAGATGAAGGTGGTGGTGATTGATCCCCGACGCACCGACACCTGCGACCTGGCGGACCTGCACCTGGCGATCCTGCCGGGTACGGATGTCGCGTTGTTCCATGGGATCTTGCACTTGTTGTTGTGGGAAGACTGGATCGACCGCGATTTTATCCAGGCCCATACCGACGGGCTGATGGAGCTCAAACGCCTGGTTCACGACTACACGCCGCAGATGGTTACGCAGCTGTGCGGGATCAGTGTCGAGCAACTGCGCCTGTGCGCAGAATGGGTCGGCACCTCGGCGAGCTTCCTGTCGTTGTGGTGCATGGGGCTGAACCAGTCCACCGCAGGCAGCGCAAAGAACAGCGCACTGATTAACCTGCATCTGGCGACCGGCACCATCGGCCGTCCGGGCTGCGGACCTTTCTCCCTGACGGGTCAGCCGAATGCCATGGGTGGACGGGAAACAGGAAGCTTGTCGAATCTGCTGCCGGGGCATCGCGAGGCTGCCAATCCTGAACACCGGGCAGAAGTGGCCGCGTATTGGGGTGTAGAACAACTCCCTGCCAGCACCGGGCTCACAGCCATCGAACTGTTTGAACAGATGCAGGCTGGCAAGATCAAGGCCCTGTGGATCGCCTGCACCAACCCGGCCCAATCACTGCCCGACCAGAACAGCGTGCGCCAGGCCCTGGAGGCGTGTCCTTTCGTGGTGCTACAGGAAGCCTTTCGTACAACCGAGACCGCACGTTTCGCCGACCTGTTGTTGCCAGCAGCGAGCTGGGGCGAGAAAGAAGGCACAGTCACCAACTCTGAACGGCGTATTTCCCACGTCCGGCAAGCCATCGTCCCACCAGGGGAAGCGCGGCCGGACTGGGCCATCACCGTGGATTTTGCCCAGCGCCTGGAACGGCGTCTTCGTCCCGGAAAACCGGGGCTTTTTGCCTTTGAGCAACCCGCGCAGATCTTTGAAGAATACAAATTGCTGACCCGTGGGCGCGACTTGGACCTCTCGGGTATCAGTCACGCCCTGCTGGACCGGATCGGCCCACAGCAATGGCCATTCCCGGCCGATGCGGTGAGCGGAATACCGCGCCTGTACACCGACGGGATTTTCCCGACGGAGACTGGCCGCGCGCACTTTGTCGCCGACCCTTATCGCGCCGCCAAGGAGCAGCGTGACGCGCGTTTCCCTCTGACCCTGATCACCGGGCGCCTGCGGGACCAATGGCATGGCATGAGCCGCACGGGTACTGCTGCGCAGCTGTTCGGGCATGTCAGTGAAGCGTTGCTCAGCCTGCACCCGGATGAACTGCGCCGGCATCGTTTGAAGGAAGGTGACCTGATCAGCCTGAAAAGTCGGCGCGCCAGCGTGATCGTGGCTGTCGGCAGCGATGACAGCGTGCGTCCCGGCCAGGCTTTCCTGCCGATGCACTGGGGCGACCGGTTTCTTAAAGGTGGCGTCAACGCGCTCACCCAGCCGGCGTTCGATCCGCTGTCCAAACAACCGGAACTCAAACATAGCGGCGTGCGCCTGGAGGCCGTGCAACTGCCCTGGCACTTGTTTGCGCTGATTGAGGGCGATGTGCAGCAACACTTCGAAGCGTTGCGACCGCTGTGTGAGGGCTTTGCCTACGTCAGCCTGAGCCTGACCGGGCGCGAGCGGCCCGCCCTGCTGATTCGTGCGGCGCATCACGAGGCGCCTGCGCTTGACCTGCTCAAGCAGATTGACCAGTTGCTGGGCCTCAATGACGGTCCGGTCATGGCCTACGACGACCCGCGGCGCTCCATTGGCAAGCGGGTAAAAATTGAAAAGGGCCGTATCACCGCGATTCGCCTGGCCGGCGAAACCCTGGCTCGCCACTGGTTGCAAAGCCTGTGGTTGGAAGGTCGCACCGATGAGCAGTTGCGACGCTGGCTGCTGGCGCCATTGAGTGCGCCACCGGGGGGCAGTTCGACCCGCATCAAGACGTTGTGCAACTGCAGGAACGTCAGCGAAAACGCGGTCTGCGCCGGCATTGCCCGGGGCCTGGACCTGAATGGGCTGAAGCAGGAGTTGGGTTGCGGTACGCAATGCGGCTCCTGTGTGCCGGAAATCAAACGGCTATTGGCGAACGGCACGCAGCCAATCGCGATCACGGTGTGAGGAAAGCATATGAGCGCAAAAGTCTGGCTGGTGGGCGCAGGTCCCGGCGATCCGGAGCTGCTGACACTCAAGGCGGTGAGAGCCCTGCGGGAAGCCGATGTGGTGCTGATCGATGACCTGGTCAACCCGGCGCTGCTGGAGCATTGCCCCACTGCACGGCTGATCACCGTGGGTAAACGCGGCGGGTGCCGTTCCACACCACAGGCATTTATCCATCGCCTGATGCTGCGCTATGCCCGGCAAGGCAAATGCGTGGTGCGGCTCAAGGGCGGCGATCCGTGCATTTTTGGTCGCGGCGGCGAAGAGGCGGCATGGCTCAGGCAGCAAGGGGTGGAGGTGGAGTTGGTCAATGGCATTACGGCGGGGCTGGCCGGTGCAACGAACTGTGATATTCCGCTGACACTGCGCGGTATCAGCCGGGGCGTCACGCTGGTCACGGCTCACACTCAGGATGACAGCAGCCTCAATTGGCGAGCACTGGCCGAGGGTGGTACGACGCTGGTGATTTACATGGGTGTGGCCAAGCTGGGCGAGATTCGCCAACAGTTGCTGGAAGGTGGAATGAGTGACGACATGCCGGTGGCGATGATTGAAAACGCTTCATTGCCACAACAACGTGAGTGTCGCAGCAGCCTTTCCCGGATGCAGGACGATGCACAGGATTTCGCCCTGAAGAGCCCTGCAATCCTGGTGATTGGCCGGGTAATCCAGGCGACGCAAGCGGTTGAGGCCCTGGCCAGCGCCACTGCGTGAGACAAATTGCAGGCGAAAAAAAGCCCGGCCTAAGCCGGGCTTTTTTCTACAACTCAGTAATTACTGAGCTGCTTGTGCTTCTACCGAGGCTTCTACGCGACGGTTGATAGCACGGCCAGCTTCAGTTGCGTTGTCAGCAACTGGGCGGGATTTGCCATAACCAACCGAGCTTACACGGTTAGGAGCAATACCGTCTTTGACCAGGACTTGCTTAACAGCGTCAGCACGACGCTGGGACAGCTTCTGGTTGTAAGCGTCAGGACCGACGGAGTCAGTGTGACCTTCAACAACGGTGGTGGTTTGTGGGTACTGTTTCATGAAGTCAGCGAGGTTTTTCACGTCGCCGTAGCTGTTAGGCTTAACAACCGACTTGTCGAAGTCGAACTTCACGTCCAGCTCAACACGAACAACCTGAGCAACCGGAGCTTCTGGCTCTGGAACTGGCTCTGGAGCTGGTGCTGGGGTAGGAGCTGGAGCAGTTTTGCCAGCGTTGCCGCCGAAGTTTACGCCCAGGCCAACCAGTGCAGAGTAGTCCCACTTGCCGTTGTCGATAGCGTAGTCAGCTTCAACACCAGCACGTGCGAACAGGTTGTCGGTGAAGTAGTACTTCACGCCAGCGCCAGCGATAGCCAGGGTCGATTGATCGCGACCTTTGTGACCATCAGCTTCAACGTTGGTACGGCTCTGGTGGCCGAAACCGCCCTCTACGTATGGACGCAGGGAGTCGACACCAGCTTGACCGAAGTGGTACTGGGCAGTAACGCTGCCGGTATCACCTTTGATCTTCTGGCTACCAGTACCGTCGTTCGAACGGGTGTGCTTGGTAGTGTCGTAGTTCAGGTTGATCGACACGTCGTCGGTCAGGAAGTAACCGATGCTGGCGCCAGGGTTGAAGCCGTCTTCGATATGCTTGACGCTATCGTTGAACTGCTTTTTGTAGAACAGCTGGCCTTCAACTGCGCCTTGGCCTTGTGCCAGAGCGCCGACTGAAGTGGCAGCAATAAGAGTACCAATGGCCAAGCCCAAGGTGTTTTTCAGTTTCATCCGTTAAATCCCCATCTGGTGATTGTAAAGCAGTCCCACATACCGGGGGACAACTCGGCGACAAGTCTAACAGAACTTGCCTACACGTAAGAGATATTTGCCACGCACTAAGTTTCAGTGCTGACCGCAAATTTCTCACGTAATTTATCAAGAGCGCGTTTGTAACGCATTTTTGTAGCACTCAAACCCATATGCATGATGTCAGCGATTTCCTGGAACTCCAGCTCTGCGACAAATCGTAGCACCAGAATTTCCCGGTCAATCGGATTCACATACACCAGCCAGCGATCGAGTCCGCCCTTCTCTTCCGGGGTTGGCGCCTTTTCTTCAGACGCTTCCTCAAGTGGGTCCAGACTCAAAGCATCCATCAATCGACGCTTTCGCCGTTCCTTCCGATACTGCGTGATGCACTCGTTGTACGTGATGCTGTAGAGCCATGTCTTGAACTTCGATTTGCCCTCGAAGTTCTTCAGGCCGTAGAGCACCTTGAGCATCACTTCCTGACAGACATCATCCGCATCTCTATCGTTCCCTAAATACCTTGAACAAACGTTGAACAGAGTGCGTTGATACCTGCGCATCAATTCTTCGTACGCGCGTGTTACGTGAAACAGCTCCGTGTGCGAGCGCGCGACCAACTCCTCATCAGAGAGCTCACGGGGGTCATAGCGCGTGGACAGCGTTTGGGCTTTATTCAAAACAAGTCGTGCCGACAGTCAGGTCAATGTCCGCCAGAGTCTGGATACCCAGGTTCGCGGCGGCGTACATTAGCAGGATTCGCCGGGTTAGCGGCTAGTCACATGCTGTTCCAGCAAGATCCGGTTCGAAAGCGACACCAGTTCGCCGTCGTCCGTCAGCACTGTCGTCTTGACCGTGCCGATCTCCTCGATCTGCCCTTCGACCTCGCCCACACGCACTTGTTGCCCAACCTGATATAGCTCACGCACATAGATTCCCGCAAGAATCTGCCCTGCAATTTCCCGACTTCCCAGCCCCATGGCCAGCGCAACGGCCAGACCAACGGTAATCAAAACAATCACAATCACGTGGTTCAGCAGGTCAGTCTTGACCTCCAACTGGCTGATCGCGACCGAAATACTGATGATAATCACCAGACCCTGGGCAATTCGCCCCAGGCCACTGGCGTAATCCAGCCCTACGCCTTCAGCCGCGCCACGCACCAGGCCATTGGCCAGTTGCGCCAGCAAAACCCCTACCAGCAATACCAGCGCGCCACCGAATACCTTCGGCAAATACAGCGCCAACATGTCGAGCGTAGCTGAAACGCGCTCAAGTCCAAGGGATTCCGCTGCGGAAACCAGAAAAATCAGCAAAACAAACCAATAAACGATCTTGCCGATCAATGTCGAGATCGGTACCTGCAACCCGGCACGCCCCAGAATCTTGGTCAGGCCGGTACCACCCATCAATCGATCAAGACCCAGCTTAGCCAGCAATTTGGAAAGCAGGGTGTCGAGCAGCTTGGCCACGACAAAACCCAGCAGTACCACCACCAGTGCACCAAACAGGTTGGGAATGAAATTCGCCACCTTGGTCCACAGTGCAGTCATTGCAGTTACCAGACTCTGGGTCCAGAGATCGAGTTCCATATTCATTCAGCCTTATCAGCAGTGCGAGCAAGAGGTTTACGACGGGAAACCGGTGAAACGTGGGCCGAACCATTGTTCAACGCCATCATCAACGCCGGCAACCAACGGCCGAGCAGACCGAACAGATCCCCCGCCCCGACCTGGCGGTTGGCGGTTTTCAAAACGCGACCCAGGCAAGCATCGTCGTCCCGATTGGACGGCGACGCATTCAGCATGTCACGCAAAGACTGTTCGAACGGATCGTGCATAAAAAACCTCTCGCAAGTGATTTAAAAGACGAGGGTAAAATTCTTCGGGTCACATGACCTCTTTCTACGTTCAGGTCACATTCAGCTCAAACCCAACGTAAACGTCGAAACAACCACCACTGCCCGACCGCCACCGAGACCATCATCAGGCAGGCAATCAGGAATCCGTAAGGGCTGGAAGAGAACGGAATTCCGCCCACGTTGATCCCCAGCAAGCCGGTCAGAAAACTCATCGGCAGGAAGATCCCGGTGATGATCCCGAAGCGGTACATGGTGCGGTTCATGCGCAGGCTCAAACGTCGGTCTTCGGTCTCCAGCACAAGCCCCACGCGCTCCCGGGACAATTCCAGCTCCTCGAGGTAACGGGTCAGGCTGTTGTTCAATTCGTTCCAATAGTCAGCATCGTCGTCACAGAACCAGGGCAATTTGATCCGGGTCAACTGCGCGAAAATATCCCGCTGCGGCGACAGGAAACGCTTCAGCCCGGCGGCGCGCCGACGGATCTGCAAAACGCTGCCATGCTCCGGAGTATACCGTTCGTCGGCATCCAGTTTTTCTTCTTCGATATCGACAATTTCGGACAGATCGCTGACCAGATCCTGGACCTTGTTGGTCAGGTACTGCGCCATATACAGGACCAGTTCCGAGGAAGTCTTCGGCCCCTTGCCGTCCGCCAGTTGCACCAGCAACTCGTCGGTGGCGCGCAACGGGCGCAAACGCAGGGAAATCACCCGCGCTGCCGAGGCAAAGATCCGCACCGAGACCATGTCTTCCGGTTCGGCGCCGGGATTGAGGTTGACCCCGCGCAAAAACAGCAGCAGTTCAGCGTCCGGCAGTGGCAACAGGCGTGGGCGGGTGTTTTCCTCCAGCAGCAGGTCACAGGCGAACTCGCTCAAGCCGCTGGATTTACGCAACCAGGTCTGGGTCTGGGGGTGACTACGGTCCCAATGCAGCCACAGGCTTTCCTGAGGCTGCAGTTGCAGCTCATCAAGCTCTGTCCGGGCAATCGAACGCGCACCACCTTTACCGTCCAGCACCAGGGCATGCACCAGCCCCCACTGCGCGTTTTCTTCCTCGAACATCCTCACCCCTGTCGGCTACGGCTATTTATTCAGGCATTTTCAGCGGGCTGGGGGAGACGATCACACCGTTATTGTCGGCATACACGTACTCGCCCGGACGGAAGGTCACGCCGGCGAATGTCACCGCCACGTTCAAATCGCCGATACCGCGCTTGTCAGTCTTCATCGGGTGACTGGCCAGGGCCTGCACGCCGAGGTCGGTTTGGGCGATCACGTCCACATCACGGATGCAGCCGTAAATCACCAACCCTTCCCAGCCGTTCTTCGCGGCTTTCTCGGCGATCATGTCGCCCAGCAACGCGCGGCGCAGGGAACCACCACCATCGACCACCAGCACTTTGCCGGCGCCGTTGAGTTCGGCTTGTTCCTTGACCAGGGAATTGTCTTCAAAGCACTTGATGGTCACGATCTCGCCACCAAAGGAGTCTCGGCCGCCGAAGTTGCTGAACATCGGCTCAACTACCTGCACCAGCTCCGGGTAGGCATCGCACAGGTCGGGGGTAAGGTAATGGTTCATCTAGAAACTCCTGTAGGTGAAAGAAGGTGTCGAACATCCCACTGTTTACTTACATCTGGAAACGCTTTGCCATGAAGGTTCTTTAATCCGGGTCGAATAGTCGGGCTCATCGGACAGCAACGCAAGACCTACTGCGCGACTGAATATGACCAGAACCACCCAACGCGTCATATCTTATCCGCTGCGGGAAACAAGCGAAACGCCCTTGATAGAGCCTCCCGCTCAAACCGCTACAAGCTCCCGTGCCTCCGCCGCCGCCAAAGGTGTAAGCGGATCTTTCAACCAACGCCTCACCAACGGCCACACTTCAGCCTGGGCAGCCTTGCTGATGAGCATCTCGACATGCCCGAAATCCCCGCTGAACCCTTGCTGGCGCCCCAGGCACAGGTACTGGCGATGCTCGGAGCCGACCTGTTCGAAGAGCTTGCGACAGGCCCAGTCCGGGTCCTGGTGATCACCGGCAGCGCTCACCGCCAGTAGCGGCACGTCGACACCTGCCAGGCCTTTCCACCAATCCTGCTTTCCTTCGCCAAAGCGGCCGAACAGACCATTCCAGCGCATGGCTTCAATCAACACGCCGGCTGGCTCGTCCTCTGGGCCGCGTTTCAGCCGGGAGCCAGACAACTCGCCAAAACACTTCAAGAGCAGGCGACCGGTCCATTCCACCGGTGGCAGCTTCAACGGCCAATGGGTGCGGCTGACCTGGCAGCCAAACAGCGCCACCGAGGCCACCGCAGGCGCGCCCAGGTGCTGCCCACCCAGGGCCGCAGCCAAGGTTGTGCCGCCCAGGGAATGCCCGACCCAGTGGGGAATCTGCCCGCTTTGCTCACGCACAAAGGCGGCAATGGCCGGCAAGTCGTAGCGAGCATAGTCGGCGACGCGATTCTTGGCGTAGCCCTGGTTACGCCGGGACAGCCCATGGCCGCGCATTTCCGGAATCCAGACATCGAACCCCTCGCGCGCCAGGTAGGCACCCAGGCCGATACCCTTGGGCGAGTACCAGAAGCGTCGGTTGGAGAAACTGCCGTGCAACAAAACCACCGGCACGCCCCGGTTTTCCGGGACATCAGCCAGGCCCAGGCGGGTCACGGCCAGCTCGACGGTGCCGTCGGGGCTATTGCCAGGTTTCAGCCGGTACACATCTTCACTCAGGTCGCCACGACGCTCAGCGCTGATCAAGGCGACGGGGAACAGGTTGCTGCTGCTTTGCATAATGCTCTTGCACAAAAAAGGGCGGCGTCCGGAAGGAGTTCCGCCCTGTACAGAATGAGAAATGCCGGCCAACCGCAAGATTGACCGGCACTTTGGGGTGCTACACCTTACGCTGGCGCTTGGCCTTCAGCCAGGAAGAACCAGGTTTCCAGTACGGAATCGGGGTTCAGCGAGACGCTTTCGATGCCCTGTTCCATCAGCCATTTGGCCAGGTCCGGGTGATCGGAAGGGCCTTGGCCGCAGATGCCGATGTACTTGCCAGCCTTGTTGCATGCCTGGATGGCGTTGGCCAGCAGCTTCTTGACCGCAGGGTTACGCTCGTCGAACAGGTGAGCGATGATCCCCGAGTCGCGGTCCAGGCCCAGGGTCAGCTGGGTCAGGTCGTTGGAGCCAATGGAGAAGCCGTCGAAGAACTCCAGGAACTCTTCGGCCAGGATGGCGTTGGACGGCAGTTCGCACATCATGATGACGCGCAGGCCGTTCTCGCCACGGGACAGGCCGTTCTCTGCCAGCAAGTCCACCACCTGGCTCGCCTCACCCAGGGTGCGTACGAACGGCACCATGATTTCGACGTTGGTCAGGCCCATCTCGTTGCGCACGCGCTTGAGGGCACGGCATTCCAGCTCGAAGCAGTCGCGGAAGGCTTCGCTGATGTAACGCGAGGCACCGCGGAAGCCCAGCATCGGGTTTTCTTCTTCCGGCTCGTAGAGTTTGCCGCCGATCAGGTTCGCGTATTCGTTGGACTTGAAGTCCGACAGCCGCACGATGACCTTTTTCGGGTAGAACGCTGCCGCCAGGGTGCTGATGCCTTCCACCAGTTTCTCGACGTAGAAGCCCACCGGGTCGTTGTAGCCGGCGATGCGCTTGTCGACGCTTTCCTTGATGTCCAGCGGCAGGCCGTCGTAGTTCAACAGCGCCTTGGGGTGCACGCCGATCATGCGGTTGATGATGAACTCGAGGCGGGCCAGGCCCACACCGGCGTTCGGCAACTGCGCGAAATCAAAGGCGCGGTCCGGGTTGCCGACGTTCATCATGATCTTGAACGGCAGGTCCGGCATGGCGTCGATGGAGTTTTGCTTGATGTCGAAGCCCAGCTCACCTTCGAAGATAAAGCCGGTGTCGCCTTCAGCGCAGGATACGGTCACGCCCTGGCCGTCTTTCAACAGTTGGGTCGCATTGCCGCAGCCAACCACTGCCGGAATCCCCAGCTCACGGGCGATGATCGCCGCGTGGCAGGTACGCCCGCCACGGTTGGTGACGATGGCGCTGGCGCGTTTCATCACCGGTTCCCAGTCCGGGTCGGTCATGTCGGAGACCAGCACGTCGCCTGGCTGGACCTTGTCCATCTCGGACACGTCCTTGATGATCCGCACCTTGCCGGCGCCGATGCGCTGGCCGATGGCACGGCCTTCCACCAGCACGGTGCCGGTTTCTTTCAACAGGTAGCGTTCCATGACGTTGGCCGAAGTACGGCTCTTCACGGTTTCAGGGCGGGCCTGAACGATGTACAGCTTGCCGTCGTCGCCGTCTTTGGCCCATTCGATGTCCATCGGGCACTTGTAGTGCTTCTCGATGATCATCGCTTGCTTGGCCAATTCGCTGACTTCGGCGTCGCTCAGGCAGAAACGCGCGCGTTCAGCCTTGTCGACATCAACGGTTTTCACCGAGCGACCGGCCTTGGCCTCGTCGCCGTAGATCATCTTGATGGCCTTGCTGCCCAGGTTGCGGCGCAGGATGGCCGGGCGGCCGGCTTCAAGGGTGTGTTTGTGGACGTAGAATTCGTCCGGGTTCACCGCGCCTTGTACGACGGTTTCGCCGAGGCCATAGGCGCCGGTGATGAACACCACGTCGCGGAAGCCCGACTCGGTGTCCAGGGTGAACATCACGCCGGCGGTGCCGGTTTCCGAACGCACCATGCGCTGCACACCGGCAGACAGGGCCACCAGCTTGTGGTCGAAGCCCTGGTGTACGCGGTAGGAAATGGCGCGATCGTTAAAGAGGGAGGCAAATACTTCCTTGGCCGCGCGGATCACGTTTTCCACGCCGCGGATGTTCAGGAAAGTTTCTTGCTGGCCGGCAAAGGAAGCGTCTGGCAGGTCTTCGGCGGTAGCCGAGGAGCGCACGGCGACGGCCATGTCCGGGTTACCGGCCGACAGCGTGGCAAACGCGGTGCGGATCTCGGCGTTGAGCTTCTCGGGGAACTCGGCTTCCATGATCCATTGACGGATCTGGGCGCCGGTCTTGGCCAGGGCGTTGACGTCATCGACGTCCAACGCATCGAGGGCGGCGTGGATCTGATCGTTGAGGCCGCTCAACTCGAGGAAATCACGGTAAGCCTGGGCAGTGGTGGCAAAACCACCTGGCACCGATACACCG
Source organism: Pseudomonas sp. LBUM1641 (assembly GCF_059716235.1). Classification (NCBI taxonomy): domain Bacteria; kingdom Pseudomonadati; phylum Pseudomonadota; class Gammaproteobacteria; order Pseudomonadales; family Pseudomonadaceae; genus Pseudomonas; species Pseudomonas sp. LBUM1641. The sequence continues at coordinate 1,796,127 of NZ_CP166815.1, read as the reverse complement.
GCGCCCGCAAGATTACTGATCATCTCGCCCAGGGATGCGTTCTTGCCCCCTACGTGCTCCACATCATGGACGCCGAGCTTATCGAGGGAAACTACGTACTCTACCAAGGTGATCTCTCCACTTTCTGTGTTGGAAAAGCTCAGGACGCCGGCGGCTCAGTAGGAGCAGTTACCGGCGTTTGTGGCCTGGACCTGGAAAATAAGTGAGAATGCGGCCCACTGCGGGACAGCAAAATCGCGCCTATCATATCCAAGATTCGTCATCAGCTTAAGGCCCAAGGCTCAAATGAAACGATCTGCTTTCTTTATCTCCGACGGCACCGGCATTACAGCCGAAACCCTGGGTCAAAGCCTGCTGGCGCAGTTCGAAAACATTACCTTCAGCAAATTCACGCGACCCTATATCGATAGCGTGGATAAAGCGCGAGCCATGGTACAACAAATCAATCTGGCGGCCGAAAAAGACGGATTTCGTCCGATCATTTTCGACACCATCGTCAATCAGGACATTCGTGAGATCCTCGCCACCTCCAATGGTTTCATGATCGACATCTTCTCTACCTTCCTGGCGCCGCTGGAACAAGAGTTAAGTGAACATTCGTCATACTCCGTCGGAAAATCTCACTCCATTGGCCACAACTCCAACTATATGGAGCGGATCGAGGCGGTGAACTTCGCCCTCGACAACGACGATGGTGCCCGCACCCACTACTACGACAAGGCTGATTTGATCCTGGTGGGCGTGTCCCGCTGCGGCAAGACGCCGACCTGCCTTTATATGGCCATGCAATTCGGGATTCGCGCGGCCAACTACCCGCTGACCGAAGACGACATGGAGCACCTGACGCTGCCGAGCGCCCTGCGCGCGCACCAGCACAAGCTGTTCGGGCTGACCATTGACCCGGACCGACTGACGGCGATTCGTAACGAGCGCAAGCCCAATAGCCGTTACTCCAGCTATGCGCAGTGCGAGTTTGAAGTGCGGGAAGTGGAAAATCTGTTCCGCCGGGAGAATATTGCGCACATCAATTCCACGCATTTTTCGGTGGAAGAGATTTCGGCGAAGATTCTGGTGGAGAAAGGTGTGGAGCGGCGGTTTAAGTAAATACGCTCTCTGGCCAACGTGCTTGTGTGGCGAGGGAGCTTGCTCCCGCTCGGCTGCGCAGCAGTCGTAAACCAGACGACTGGTATTTAACTGACACCAACCGGTGAATGGCCTTGGGGCTGCTTCGCAGCCCAGCAGGAGCAAGCTCCCTCGCCACAGGGCCATGTTCACAACAAGCTGTTGGGTTCACAGGTGAAACCGTCCCCCACCCTGCCCCAGCGCCGTCGCCAGTGCATCAAACCCGTCCAGCAGCAACTGATCATCTCCCGACGTATTGCAGATACTCGCCCGGATAAACTGCGGCACCGCCGTCTGCCCCACTGCAAACGCTTCGGCTGTCGCGATCAGGTAATTGTTCTGCTTTAACTCCGCCTCTATTTCCGACGCCCGCCACGGCTCCGGGACTTCGATCCAGAAGTGCGGGCTGTTCAGGTGAGTGCGGTACTCCAACCCGATCAACAACCCTTCAACCAGTGCCTTGCGCCGGCTGATTTCCTGAATCTGCTGGTGCAGCAGGTGTTCTGCCGTGCCGTTCTCGATCCATTGCGTGGCCAGTTCCAGGGTGACCGGCGTGGCCATCCAGCAGGTGGAACGCAAGGCCGCAGAAATCCGGCTGACCAGCGCCGGCGGCGCATGCACGTACCCAACGCGCAACCCCGCCGACACCGCCTTGCTCAGGCTGCTGATCAGAATCGTACGCTCCGGGGCGAAATGGCTCAGGGGCGGCGGGCGGTCTTCCACCAACACCCCGTGGGCCTCGTCCTCAAGAATCAGCAGGTTGTGTTCACGGCACACCTTGACCAGCGCCTCACGGCGCGCGACCGACAGCACGGCTGTGGTGGGATTCTGGATGGTCGGCGTGCAGTACAACGCCGAAACCCGGTGATTGCGGCAGACTTCATCCAGCGCCCCCGGCAGCAGCCCTTCTTCATCCATTTCCAGGCCGATCAGGCGTATCCCCAGCATCCGCGCGGCGGTGATCAGCCCCGGGTAGGTCAACTGTTCGGTGACCACGGTGTCGCCGGCCCGTAGCAGCGCCATCAGTGCACACAACAGCCCATGCTGGCCGCCGTTCACGCAGATCACTTGCTCGGGAATCGGATGGAAATCCCGCTGCACCAGCCACTGCGCACCCGCCGCCCGGTAGCGCGGCAGGCCGGCATCCGGGGTGTAGGCACTGATGTCCTGCAAAAACTTGGCATTGGTGGCCAGCGTCTGGAAGCTCTGGGCCAGGAACGTGGTCTCCTGCCCCGGGATATGCATGTTGCGGCTCATATCAAAGTATTGCCGCGGCTCGTCGCTGAAGTTGCGGAAACCTTCATCCCGTTGGCGCTCCATCCCACGCTTGCGCACGAAGGTGCCGTCACCCACTCGCGCCACCACCAACCCCAGGCGTTCCAGCTCACCGTAGGCGCGGCTGATGGTGCCAATGGTGACCCCCAGATTGTCGGAAAGCACCCGATGAGGCGGCAGCTTTCTTCCCGGTTCAATCAAGCCTTCAAGAATGCCCCGCTCCATGACATCGGACAGGCGTTTGTACTTCACGCCCTGCCCGTTGGAGAGTCCTTCTCGCATAATTGACACCATGTCAATATTTGTTTTGACAGCCATCTTTCGCCCTAATAGTGTGCTTTTACGGGTTCAATCACCGAATCAAGGCACTCAATATAGAGGTCAATTCGGTCTCATGGAAGCAATGTCACGATGCCAATGTCCGCCGTTCTCGAAAATGCTGAAAAAACAAAAACTCACAAGCAGTGGTTGGCTGGGCTAATTACCAGCGTCATGTTTCTGATCGTGTGTCTGAGCTGGGGTACCACCTGGCTGGGCATCAAAATCGCCGTGGAAAGCGTGCCGCCGCTGACCTCTGCCGGGCTGCGGTTTTTAATCGCGTTTCCGCTGTTCCTGTGTTTCGCCTGGGTGCGCCGCGAGCCGATCCTGTTTCCCCGGGAGAGCCGCTGGTTCTTCGTGTTTGTGACGCTGTCCTACTTCAGCGTTCCGTATTACCTGCTCAATTACGGCGAGATGCATGTCTCGTCCGGCCTCACCGCGCTGCTGTTCAGCTGCATGCCGGTGTTTATCCTGATTTTCTCTGCGTTGTTTTTGCGTGAGCGCATCTACTTCTCGCAAGTGGTCGGTATCGCCATCGGTTTCGGCAGCCTGTACATGATCATCAAGAGCCAGGGCTTGCACCTGGACCACGCCGAGTTCTTCGGGGTGCTGGCGATCCTGGCTGCGGCGATCATGCATGCCTTGTGCTACGTGATTACCAAGAAACAAGGCAGCGCCATCAGCGTGATCACCTACAACACCCTGCCCATCGGCATTGCCGGGCTGATGCTGTTTGTCGCCGGGCTTTTCTTTGAAGCCCCGACCTTTGAAGACATCACCCTGCGTTCCTGGAGTGCGCTGTTCTACCTCGGCCTGGTGGCCTCGGTGGGCGGGTTTATCGTGTATTTCATGCTGCTCAAGCGCCTGAGTCCGATCATTCTGTCCTTCGTGTTCATCATCTTCCCGGTGTTCGCGGTGATCATCGGCGCCTGGTACGAAGGCCTGCAGATTTCCAAGGACCTGATGATGTACTCGGCGATCCTGCTGGCCGGTTTTGCGATCACCAAGCTGCCCATCGAAAAGCTCCTGGCGAAGAAAAACTGAGATGAAGGTCCTGAGCTCAAGCGCCCTGGAGCAGATTTACGCCCATGCCGACCGCAGCTACCCCGAGGAATGCTGCGGTTTCGTTTTCGCCGATGGCAGCGTGTACCTGGGCAGCAACATCCAGAACGAGCTGCACAGCAAGAACCCGCAGATGTATTCACGCAGCGCCGCCAACGGCTACACCTTTTCGGTTGCCGACACGCTGATGATGAACAAGGCTTTTCGCAGTGATAACCCGGTGGTGGTGATCTACCACTCCCACCCTGACGTCGGCGCGTATTTCAGCGACGAAGACCAGGACAAGGCCCTTTTCATGGGCGAGCCGATCTACCCCGTAAGTTACCTGGTGGTGGATGTTCGCCAGGGCAAGACCCAAGGTTCCAAGCTGTTTGCCTGGGATGGCAAACACTTCGCCCAAAACCCCTTCAACGACCTGCAAACGGAGTTGTGCATGAACGCTGTCTCTTTCCCCGACATCCTGGTCCGCGTGGCCAAGCTGCCAGCATCGACCCTCGAGGGTGCCGGATCGACATTGCGCGAAGTCATTGAAAACCTCTGCATTGAGCACCCGCAATTGCGGGCTCACCTGCTCTACGAGAACAACCAGCTCAAGGAACACTTCCTGTTCACCGCCGAAGAGGAACTGATCGACGCCAACGACCCGTTGCCCGAAAAGGCCAAAATCGAAGTACTGCTGGCCACCTCCGGCGGCATGGACGTCGACCAACTGAGCAACGAAGAAGTGCAGCGCTACGTGCGCCACATCACCCTGCCCGGCGTCGGCCGCGAAGGCCAACTGAACCTGAAGAAAGCCAAGGTGCTGATCATCGGCACCGGCGGCCTCGGTTCGCCCATCAGCCTGTACCTGGCGGCAGCCGGCATCGGCACCCTGGGCCTGGTGGATTTCGACGTGGTGGAAAGCAGCAACCTGCAACGCCAGATCGTCCACGGCAACAGCACCTTGGGCCTGCCCAAGGTCGAGTCCGCCAAGCAGCGCTTGCAGGACCTCAACAGCCACATCCAGATCAACACCTACGACACCGCCTTCAACACCGACAACGCCCTGGAACTGGTGGGCGCCTATGACTTGGTGATCGACGGCACCGACAATTTCGAAACCCGCTACCTGGTCAACGACGCCTGCGTGCAGCTGGGCAAGCCGTTGGTGTACGGAGCCATCTACCGCTTCGACGGGCAGATCAGCGTGCTCAACTATAAAGGCGGGCCGTGCTATCGCTGCCTGTTTCCCCAGGCACCACCGGCGGAACTGGCGCCCAACTGCAGCGCCGGCGGCGTCATCGGCGTGTTGCCCGGCGTGGTCGGGATGATCCAGGCCACCGAGGCGATCAAGCTGTTGATCGGCATTGGCGAACCGCTCTCGGGCCGGCTGATGCGCTTTGATGCGCTGGCGATGAAGTTCAGCGAGATCCGCTTCAAGCGCCGCGCCGACTGCCCCTGCTGTTCCGAGCTGCGCCACACCCAAAGCATCGCACCCGCCGTCTGCGCCGATGCGGTGCCAAGCCAACCGTCACTGGCCGAAGAGCGCTACATCAAGCCGCGGGTACTCAAGCAACTGCTCGAACGCCACAGCAAGGCCGACGTGTTGCTGGACGTGCGCGACGCCAGTGAGCTGGAAGTGTGCAAATTGCCGGGGGTGGTGCACATCCCGCTGGCCGAGCTCGACGGGCAACTCGCCAACCTCAGCCGCGACAACACGCATTACCTCATCTGCTACGCCGGAACCCGCGCGGAGCAAGCCGCCAGCACGTTGCTGGCCGCCGGATTCGCCAACACCAAAGTACTGCAAGGTGGCATGAAACACTGGGTTCGCGACGTCGAACCCGACATGCCTTTGTACTGATCAGCGGCCATGGGCTCTTACTTGATGTTGCATAACTCGATACTCGACGCCATTGGCCAAACGCCCATCGTGCGTCTGGAACAGTTTTCCGAAGACCTTGGCATCGAGGTCTACGCCAAGCTGGAATCCCTCAACCCCGGCGGCAGCCACAAGGCGCGCATCGCCCTGGGCATGATCCTCGACGCCGAGCGCCGGGGCATTCTGATTCGCGGCTCCGGGCAAACCATCATCGAACCCAGTGGCGGCAACACCGGCATCGGCCTGGTGATGGCCGGCAACGTGCTGGGCTATAAAGTGGTGCTGGTGATCCCCGACAACTACAGCCCGGAAAAGCAGAAACTGCTGCGCCTGTACGGCGCCAAAGTGGTGCTGTCGGACAGCCGTCAGGGCAACAATTCCCACGGCGAAAAGTGCATGGAGCTGCAGCTGGAAAACCCCAGCTACGTGATGCTCAACCAGCAGCGCAACGGCGCCAACCCGCAGACCCACCGTGACACCACCGCCCGGGAAATCATCCGCGCCTTCGGCGAGCTGCGGGTCGACTACTTCGTCAGCGGCATCGGCACCGGCGGCCATATCACCGGCATCGGCGAAACCCTCAAGAGCACCTGGCCAGCAATCCGCGTGATGGGGGTGGAGCCGGAAGAATGCGACCTGCTCAGCGACCGCCACGCGCCGCACCATATCCAGGGCCTGTCCATCGGGTTGATCCCGAGCATTCTCAACGTCGCAATCATTGACGGAATGCTCAAGGTGTCCCGCCAGGAATGCCTCGACATGATCAAACGCATCATGCGCACCGATGCCATCAGCCTCGGGCTGTCGTCGGCCGCCAACATGGTGGCGATCGCCAAGCTGGCGCCGGAACTGCCCACCGATACCGTTGTGCTGACCATGGTCTACGACAGTGCCGACAGTTATTTGCCCTGTTTTGAATAACAACTATTGCGGGGGTGCCTCCATGGGGGGCTTTATCGACATGCAACAGCTGCACGATGAGTTGCTCACCCACCTCATCACCACGCTTACGCCTGCGCAGTTGAAGCAGCTGGAGGCGCATCTTGCGCCGCTGATCCAGGCGGCGGCCCAGGCGGTGGCCGAAGACCTGATCGCCTATGCCTGGCGCGACCCGGCGTCCCGTGGCCGGGGCGAGCTGATCCTAGAGTCCTACGCCTCGTTCAAGGCCGTGCTGTACTACCGGCTGGCGCACCTGGTGTGGAATTTCCCGGACACGAACAACGGCGTGTTTTCCACCATCGCCCTGAAGCTGAGTAACCAGGGCAAGATTCTGTCCGGCGCCGAAATTCACCCCGCTGCGCGGATCGGCCGACGCTTTGTGCTGGACCACGGTTACGGCACGGTCATCGGTGAAACCTGCGAGATCGGCAACGACTGCTACATCCTTTGCGGCGTGACCCTCGGCGCACGGGGCATCGCCAACAACCCGGACGGCAAGCGTCACCCACGGCTGGGCAACAACGTGGAGGTCGGCTCCGGCGCGCGGGTGCTGGGTTATGTGCTGATCGGCGACAACGTGTTTATCAGCCCGTCCTGCGTGATCACCCAGGACGTGCCAGCCGGCACCAAGGTCAAGGTGGTCAACCAGATCCAGTTGCAGAAAAACGATGAGTCGGACCACAGCAACTACCTCGGTGCGTTTGCCCTCGACGAACGCCTGCATGTGGTGGGCGAGGTCAACGCCAGCCACAAGGTGATGGTGCTCGACGCCGATTTCCATCCCTTGCCCGGCCTGCTGCTGGAGCCAACGGTCAAGGAACGCCACCATTTGCAGTTCCGCCTGCGTCATATCGAGACTACGGCCTACCCGCCGCGCCTGCCGCTGAACCTGAAAGTGACCGGGCCCGAATTTGAAATCACCCTGCTATCTCCCCCTGGCTTGAGCGCGATGGTTCGTCGCTTGCTGCAAGCCAGCCCACTGATCGTCGGAGGTTGAACATGTCCGTGCACACCATGGAAACCCTCGCGCTGTTCGACAGCGCGCCTTACCAGAATGCGTTCAGTGCGCGGGTGATTGCCGTCAGCGAACAGGGGATCGCCCTGGAGCACACGCTGTTCTACCCCACCGGCGGCGGGCAGCCGGGCGACACCGGGCACTTCATCCTGCCCGACGGCAGCCGCGTGGACATCACCGGCACCGTGCGTGATCCGGTGCTGCGCTCGATCATCTGGCATCAAGTCGAACAGTGCCCTGAACAACTGGCCGCCGGCATGCAGGTGGACGCCAGCCTGGACTGGGAGCGGCGCTACCAGCACATGAAAATGCACACCTGCCTGCACCTGCTGTGCTCGATCATCGATGCACCGGTGACAGGTTGCAGCATCGGTGCCGACAAGGGCCGCCTGGATTTCGACCTGCCGGAAATGACCCTCGACAAAGACACCATCACCCGCGACCTCAATGCCTTGATCGAACAGGCTCACGCGGTGAAAACCCTGTCGATGCCCGCCTCGGAGTACTCGACCCTGCTACAGATCACCCGCACCCAGGCGGTGGCGCCACCGGTGATCCAGGGCTCAGTGCGGGTGATCGAAATTGCCGGCATCGACATCCAGCCCTGTGGCGGCACCCATGTGACCAATACCGAGGAAATCGGCCGGGTGTTCTGCGAAAAAATCGAGAAGAAGAGCAAGCACAACCGTCGGGTGATCCTGCGGTTTGAATAGCGGCCGAGAAGCAGTTGGGGCGCCAACGCCCTAGCTGCAGTTCGTACAGGAAACTGACAGCAAATTTATGTGCCTGTAACATTTAGAAACGTACAATCCCGCCTGCAACGCCTCGTTGCCCCTGACTCGCGAAAACAGCGCCCTTCCTTCTCGCAGGGTCATTCGTGCAGCAGCTAAGCTCACTCCCATCACGCCCCTGAACCTGAACGCTGCAGGACTGACTGCCTATGAAAAGAGTGCTCCGTCACTACATCCCTGCGTCCACATTGCGTTTGTTGCCCAACCGCTGGGACTTGGTCGCCCTGCCCCTGGTGATCGGCTTTTTACTGTTTTTCTCCATCACTGCCCGGGAAACCTGGGCGCCCATCGCCACCTTGCAAAGTGAAGTCATCTCCCTCGACCCGGCCAACCTGCCGGAATACGCGATGCGCACCACCCTGCGCATGCTGGCGGCGATGGTTGCAGCGCTGGTGTTCACCCTGTTGTACGGCACCCTGGCCGCCAAAAGCCGGCGCGCCGAGAAACTGCTGGTGCCCGTGCTGGATATCCTGCAATCGGTACCGGTACTGGGCTACATCTCGTTTACCGTGACGTTCTTCCTGCTGCTGTTCCCCGGGCGCGTGCTCGGCGCGGAGTTCGCGGCCATCTTTGCGATCTTCACCAGCCAGGCCTGGAACATGACGTTCAGCTTCTACCAGTCGCTGCGCATGCTGCCCAATGACCTGGTGGAAGTGTCGACCAACCTGCGGCTTTCCGGTTGGCAGCGGTTCTGGAAGCTCGACGTACCCTTCGCCATGCCCGGGCTGGTGTGGAACATGATGATGAGCATGTCCGGCGGCTGGTTTTTCGTGGTCGCCTCCGAGGCCATTACCGTCGGCGACAAGACCATCACCTTGCCGGGCGTAGGTTCCTACCTGGCCCTGGCGATTGCCCAGAAAGACCTGCACGCCGTGGGTTACGTGATCCTGGCGATGATTGTGGTCATCCTGATGTACGACCAGTTCCTGTTCCGCCCGTTGGTGGCCTGGGCCGACAAGTTCCGCATGGAAACCACCGCCTCCCAAGGCGCCGCGCCGCAATCCTGGCTGTTGAACCTGATCCAGCGCACGCGCATCGTCCAGCGCATCCTGCGGCCGCTCACCCACACCATCAGCCGCATTGGCAACAAGCGCTTCAGCCTGGCGGGCGGCGCACTCAAGGCGTTGCCGGCAGAAACACCGAAGGCGTCAAAAGTGATCGACTGGGTGTGGGGCACGCTCATCGCGCTGCTGGCCGCTTATGCGCTGTACCACATCGTGCAGTACGTCGGCACCGAAGTGACCCTCGCCGAAGTCGGCCATGTATTCGTGCTGGGGCTGATCACGTTGTTGCGGGTGGTCGGCCTGATCCTGATCGCCTCGCTGATCTGGGTGCCGTTGGGCGTGATGATCGGCTTGCGCCCTGCGCTTGCGGAAAAAATCCAGCCCCTGGCGCAGTTCCTCGCAGCATTCCCGGCGAACCTGCTGTTCCCGGTGTTCGTCATCGTGATCCTGCACTACAACCTCAACCCGGATATCTGGCTGAGCCCGCTGATTGTGCTGGGCACCCAGTGGTACATCCTGTTCAACGTGATCGCCGGCGCCAGCGCGTTCCCGAATGACTTCAAGGAAGCCGCGGCCAACTTCCGCATTCGCGGCTGGTTGTGGTGGCGCAAAGTGATGCTGCCGGGGATTTTCCCGTACTACGTCACCGGCGCCATTACCGCCTCGGGCGGTGCCTGGAACGCCAGTATCGTGTCCGAGTACGTGTCCTGGGGCCAGGACAACGTAGTCGCCCACGGGCTCGGCGCCTACATCGCACAAACCACTGCGGCCGGCGACTTCCCGAAAATTGCCCTGGGCGTGGTGGTGATGTCGATCTTCGTGGTGGCGTTCAACCGCGCGGTCTGGCGGCCGATGTACGCCATGGCTGAAAACAAACTTCGTCTGAATTGATGGGATTCGCAGTGATGACTACCTATACCGAGCATGCCGCCGACACCCCGGAAATCTACTCGTTGAAAAACGTGAACCGGGTGTTCGGCAAAGGTAAAGATGAGCTGCAAGTCCTCAGCGGCGTGGACTTGAGCCTGCACGAAGGCGAGATTGTCGGCATGCTCGGCCGTTCCGGCTCGGGCAAGTCGACCTTGCTGCGCATCATCGCGGGGCTGATTCAGCCCTCGTCGGGCGAAGTACGCTACAACGGCGCGCCACTCACCGGCCCGGCCGAAGGCGTGGCCATGGTGTTCCAGACCTTTGCACTGTTCCCGTGGCTGACCGTGCTGGAAAACGTCGAGGCCGGCCTGCAAGCCTTGCAGGTCGAGCGCAAGGAATCCCGCAGGCGCGCCCTGGCGGCCATCGACTTGATCGGTCTGGACGGTTTTGAAAACGCCTACCCGCGCGAACTGTCCGGTGGCATGCGCCAACGCGTCGGTTTCGCCCGCGGGCTGGTGGTGAACCCGACCCTGCTGCTGATGGACGAACCGTTCTCGGCGCTGGACGTGCTCACCGCTGAAACCCTGCGCACCGACCTACTGGATCTGTGGAGCGGCAAACAACTGCCGATCAAATCGATCCTGATCGTGACCCACAACATCGAAGAAGCGGTGCTGATGTGCGACCGCATCCTGGTGCTGTCGTCCAACCCTGGCCGGGTGGTGGCCGAGATCAAGGTGCCGTTTGCCCACCCGCGCAACCGGCTGGACCCGACCTTCCGGCAAATGGTCGACGACATCTACGCCCTGATGACCGACCGCCGCAGCGCTGACGCCAGCAGAGGTTTGCCTGAGCTGAAAATGGGCAGCCTGTTGCCGGAAGTCTCCACCAACCTGATGGCCGGCCTGATCGAAACCCTGGCCGCCGAGCCCTACAACGGCCACGCCGGCCTGCCGACCGTGGCCGAACGGCGCTTGCTGGAAGTCGACGATCTGTTCCCGGTGGCGGAGATGCTTGAGCATTTGGGCTTCGCCGAACTCAAGGGTGCCGACATCACCCTCACCGACGCCGGCAAACTGTTCGCCGACTACGGTACCCAAGAACGTAAGACCCTGTTTGCCGAACACTTGATCCGCCACGTGCCATTGGCCGCACGTATTCACCAGGTGTTGCTTGAGCGCAGCGGCCATCGTGCGCCACGGGTGCGCTTCGAGCAGGAGCTGGAAGATTCGATGACGGAAGCCTTTGTGGAAAAGACCCTGGAAAGCGTGGTGGCGTGGGGACGGTATGCGGAGATTTTCTCCTATGACGACCATACCGAGACGTTCAGCCTGGATGATGTGGAAGGCAGCATGTAGGTTTTGAGACGAACCCCCATCAAAATATGGGAGCGGGCTTGCTCGCGAATGCGGTGGATCAGCCACACATGTATTGGCTGACACTCCGCATTCGCGAGCAAGCCCGCTCCCACATTTGATCAGTGGTGTTCTTTAGATGACGAACAAGTCCACAAACCGGTTCACGGCCGTGGACTCAAGCTTCGCCTGATCCTTGCACAGCGCAAAAATCTCGGCGCTGCGCAGCGCAGTAAACCGGGTCGCCAGGTTGGCCTTGAACTTGTCTTCCAGCAACGGAATGCCATCCACCCGACGACGACGGTGACCAATCGGGTATTCCACCGCCACCTGTTCTGTACGGCTCCCATCCTTGAAGAACACCTGCACTGCGTTGGCGATGGAGCGCTTGTCGGCCTCCAGGTACTCGCGGCTGTAGCGCGGGTCTTCGACGATCACCATCTTCTCCCGCAGCACATCAATGATCGGATGGGCCGCGTGGAACTCATCTTCGTATTGCTCGGCCACCAGGTTGCCAAACGCCAGCGGCACGGCGGTCATGTATTGCAGGCAGTGATCACGGTCGGCCGCATTGGCCAACTGCCCGACCTTGGAAATGATGCGAATCGCCGACTCGTGGGTGGTGATGACAATCCTGTCGATCTCATGCAGGCGATTCTTCACTTGCGGGTGCAAGGTGACCGCCGCTTCACACGCGGTTTGCGCATGGAACTCGGCCGGGAAACTGATCTTGAACAGCACGTTCTCCATCACATAAGTGCCGTAGGGCTGCGACAGGCTGAAGGCGCGCTTGTCTTCGGGCTTGAGCGCCAGGTCCTTGTTGGTGTGGCTGAACAGCACGTCATAAAAGCCCCACTGCGGCGCGCTCAACACACCGGGAATCCCCATCTCGCCACGCATGGCGATGTCGGCCAGACGCACCCCGCGACTCGACGCATCCCCCGCCGCCCACGACTTGCGCGAACCGGCATTCGGCGCATGGCGATAAGTGCGCAATGCCTGGCCGTCGACAAATGCCTGGGACAGTGCCGACAGCAGTTGCTCACGGTTGGCGCCCATCAACTTGGCAGTGACGGCAGTGGAGGCGACTTTCACCAGCAGCACATGGTCCAGGCCGACGCGGTTGAAGGAGTTTTCCAGGGCGATCACGCCCTGGATTTCGTGGGCCATGATCATCGCCTCCAGCACGGCCCGTACGGTCAGCGGCGCCTCGCCGTTGGCCACGCGTTTTTGCGAGAGGTGATCGGCGACCGCGAGGATGCCACCGAGGTTATCCGACGGATGCCCCCACTCGGCGGCGAGCCAGGTGTCGTTGTAGTCGAGCCAGCGCACGATGCAGCCGATGTCCCACGCGGCCTTGACCGGGTCCAGGCGGAACGCGGTGCCCGGCACCCGTGCGCCGAACGGCACCACCGTGCCTTCGACGATCGGCCCCAGGTGCTTGGTGCACTCCGGGAAACGCAGGGCCAGCAGGCCGCAACCGAGGGTGTCCATCAGGCAGTTGCGGGCGGTATCCAAGGCATCGCGGGATTCGATCCTGAAGTTAAGGACGTAGTCGGCAATGTCCTGCAGGACCTGGTCGTAGTCGGGGCGGTTGTTCTGGTCGACGTTGGCGCTCATGGCAGTACTCCAAAGTAGGTTAGGTGTGGTCCATCCTCAGGGTCAGGGTTGAAGTTTTATAAAAGGCAGGTCTTGGTGCCTGCCTGTTGATTGCTTAAAACGAATCGCCGGGGACGCGCACGAACCCTTCCATCAACACACGTGCACTGCGGCTCATGATGGCTTTTTTCACGACCCATTCACCGTTGACCTGGCTGGCCTCCGCGCCTACCCGCAGCGTCCCGGACGGGTGCCCGAACCGCACGGCATTACGCTCCACGCCGCCCGCCGCCAGATTCACCAGCGTGCCGGAAATCGCCGCCGCCGTGCCAATCGCCACCGCCGCCGTGCCCATCATTGCGTGGTGCAACTTGCCCATGGACAACGCCCGCACCAACAGGTCGACATCGGCCGCCTTGATCGCCTTGCCGCTGGACGCCACGTAATCCGCAGGCCGTGCCACGAACGCAACTTTCGGTGTGTGCTGCCGCTGGGCCGCTTCGTCCAGATGCTTGATCAAGCCCATGCGCAACGCACCGTGGGCACGAATGGTTTCAAACATCGCCAGGGCCTTGGGGTCGCTATTGATCGCACCCTGCAGCTCGGTGCCGGTGTAGCCCAGGTCCTGGGCGTTGATGAAGATGGTGGGAATCCCGGCATTGATCAGGGTCGCCTTGAACGTGCCGACACCCGGCACTTCCAGATCATCCACCAGGTTACCGGTAGGGAACATCGAGCCACCGCCGCCCTCTTCTTCCGCCGCCGGGTCCATGAATTCCAGCTGCACTTCGGCGGCCGGGAAGGTCACGCCGTCGAGTTCGAAGTCGCCGGTTTCCTGCACCGCACCGTCGGTGATCGGTACGTGGGCGATGATGGTCTTGCCGATGTTCGCCTGCCACACCCGTACCACGGCCACGCCGTTGTGCGGGACGCGCGCGGCATCCACCAGGCCAGCGCTGATGGCGAACGAACCCACCGCCGCCGACAGGTTGCCGCAGTTGCCGCTCCAGTCCACGAACGGTTTGTCGATGGAAACCTGGCCGAACAGATAATCCACGTCGTGATCGGCGCGGGTGCTTTTGGCCAGGATCACGGTTTTGCTGGTGCTGGACGTCGCGCCGCCCATGCCGTCGATCTGCTTGTCGTACGGGTCGGGGCTGCCGATCACCCGCAACAACAATGCATCTCGCGCCGCGCCTGGCACCTGGGCCGATTCGGGCAAATCCTTGAGGCTGAAAAATACGCCTTTACTGGTGCCGCCACGCATGTAGGTGGCGGGAATCTTGATCTGCGGTACGTGTGCCATGGTGGTCCTCATGGGCCGGGGCGCAAACCCCGGCCACAGTTGTCAGGCGGTAACAGCCGATTCCAGGAAGTCCTGGGCAAAGCGTTGCAACACGCCGCCCGCCTCGTAGATCGACACCTCTTCAGCCGTGTCCAGGCGGCAGGTCACCGGCACCTCGACACGCTCGCCGTTCTTGCGGTTGATCAGCAACGTCAGTTGCGCACGCGGGGTGCGCTCGCCGATCACGTCGTAGGTTTCGGTGCCGTCGATCTTCAGGGTCTTGCGGTCGGTGCCCGGCAGGAACTCCAGCGGCAACACGCCCATGCCCACCAGGTTGGTGCGGTGAATACGCTCGAACCCTTCGGCGGCGATCGCTTCCACACCCGCCAGGCGCACGCCCTTGGCCGCCCAGTCACGGGACGAGCCCTGGCCGTAGTCGGCGCCGGCGATGATGATCAGCGGCTGCTTGCGCTCCATGTAGGTTTCGATGGCTTCCCACATGCGCGTGACCTTGCCTTCCGGCTCCAGGCGCGCCAGCGAACCCTGCTTGACCTTGCCGTCTTCGATGACCATTTCATTGAACAGTTTCGGGTTGGCGAAGGTGGCGCGCTGCGCGGTCAAGTGGTCGCCGCGGTGGGTGGCGTAAGAGTTGAAGTCGACTTCCGGCAGGCCCATTTTCGCCAGGTATTCGCCGGCGGCGCTGTCGAGCATGATCGCGTTGGACGGCGACAGGTGATCGGTGGTGATGTTGTCCGGCAGCACCGCCAGCGGGCGCATGCCCTTGAGCGGACGCGCGCCGGCCAGGGCGCCTTCCCAGTACGGCGGACGACGGATATAGGTGCTCTGCGGGCGCCAGTCGTACAGCGGCGTGACTTTCGGGCCGGTGTCTTCGTGTATCGCGAACATCGGGATGTAGACCTGGCGGAACTGCTCCGGCTTCACCGACGCCTTGACCACCGCGTCGATTTCTTCGTCGCTTGGCCAGATGTCCTTCAGGCGGATTTCCTTGCCGTTGGCGTCCAGGCCCAGCACGTCCTTCTCGATATCGAAACGGATGGTGCCGGCAATCGCATAGGCCACCACCAGCGGCGGCGACGCGAGGAACGCTTGCTTGGCGTAAGGGTGGATACGGCCGTCGAAGTTGCGGTTACCCGAAAGCACGGCGGTGGCGTACAGGTCGCGGTCGATGATCTCTTGCTGGATCACCGGGTCGAGTGCGCCGGACATGCCGTTGCAGGTGGTGCAGGCAAACGCCACCACGCCGAAACCCAACTGCTCCAGCTCGGTGGTCAGCCCGGCTTCGTCGAGGTACATGGCGACGGTTTTCGAACCCGGTGCCAGCGACGACTTGACCCACGGCTTGCGCACCAGCCCAAGCTTGTTGGCATTACGCGCCAGCAGGCCGGCGGCAATCACGTTGCGCGGGTTGCTGGTATTGGTGCAACTGGTGATGGCGGCGATGATCACCGCGCCGTCGGGCATTTGCCCCGGCACGTCATCCCACTGGCCAGAGATGCCCTTGGCCGCCAGATCGCTGGTGGCGACGCGGGCGTGGGGGTTGCTCGGGCCGGCCATGTTGCGCACTACACTGGACAAATCGAAGCTCAAGCCACGCTCGTATTGCGCGCCCTTGAGGTCGTCCGCCCACAGGCCGGTGTGGCGAGCGTATTGCTCCACCAGGGTGACTTGTTCGTCTTCACGGCCGGTAAGCTTGAGGTAGGCGATGGTCTGCTGGTCGATGTAAAACATCGCCGCCGTGGCGCCATATTCCGGGGCCATGTTGGAGATGGTGGCGCGGTCGCCCAGGGTCAGCGCGGAGGCGCCTTCGCCGAAGAACTCGAGCCACGCGCCCACGACCTTTTGCTTGCGCAGAAACTCGGTCAGCGCCAGCACCATGTCGGTGGCGGTGATTCCCGGTTGCAGCTTGCCCGTCAGCTCCACACCGACACTTTCCGGCAGGCGCATCCACGAGGCGCGGCCGAGCATCACGCTCTCCGCTTCGAGGCCGCCAACACCGATGGCGATCACACCCAGCGCGTCCACATGAGGCGTGTGGCTGTCGGTGCCGACGCAGGTATCCGGGAAGGCCACACCGTCACGCACCTGGATCACCGGAGACATTTTCTCCAGGTTGATCTGGTGCATGATGCCGTTGCCCGGCGGGATCACGTCGACGTTCTTGAAGGCCTTTTTGGTCCACTCGATAAAGTGGAAACGGTCTTCGTTGCGGCGGTCTTCGATGGCGCGGTTTTTCTCGAATGCCTCCGGGTCAAAGCCACCAGCTTCGACAGCCAGGGAGTGGTCGACGATCAGTTGGGTCGGCACCACCGGGTTGACCTGGGCCGGGTCGCCGCCTTGCAGGGCGATTGCATCGCGCAGGCCGGCAAGGTCCACCAGGGCGGTCTGGCCGAGGATGTCGTGGCACACCACGCGGGCCGGGAACCATGGGAAGTCGAGGTCGCGTTTGCGCTCGATCAGTTGGCTCAGGGATGCATTGAGGGTCGCCGGGTCACAGCGACGCACCAGGTTCTCGGCGAGTACGCGGGAGGTGTACGGCAGTGTGGCGTAGGCACCGGGGGTGATTGCATCGACCGCCGCACGGGCGTCGTAGAAATCGAGGCGGCTGCCGGGGAGCGGTTTGCGGTGTTCAGTGTTCATCGTCAGGACTCGGTCACGGTAGTTGCAAAAGGAAGAACCGGTGCTGATCCATTGTGAAACACGGTCCAAATGTGGGAGCGGGCTTGCTCGCGAAGGCGGTGTGACAGTCGCCATGTGTGTTGAATGACACACCGCCTTCGCGAGCAAGCCCGCTCCCACATTTTTGATCCGGTTTCACCCCGAGATCAGCGGTTTCTCCACTCAGCGACGTTCGATTGGCACGAACTTGCGCTGCTCAACGCCGATGTACTCGGCGCTCGGACGGATGATGCGGTTGTTGGCACGCTGTTCAAATACATGCGCGGCCCAGCCTGTAAGCCGCGAGCAGACGAAAATCGGGGTGAACAGCTTGGTCGGGATGCCCATGAAGTGGTACGCCGAGGCGTGGTAGAAGTCGGCATTGGGGAACAGTTTCTTCTGCTCCCACATGGTCTTGTCGATGGCTTCGGAAACCGGGAACAACACCGTGTCGCCCACCTCCTCCGCGAGTTTTTTCGACCAGCCCTTGATCACCTCGTTACGCGGGTCGCTGTCTTTATAGATCGCGTGGCCGAAGCCCATGATCTTGTCCTTACGCGCCAGCATGCCGAGGGTGCCTTCCACCGCTTCCTGGGCGGACGAGAAACGCTCGATCATCTCCATCGCCGCTTCGTTGGCGCCGCCGTGCAGCGGGCCGCGCAGGGAGCCGATGGCGGCGGTGACGCAGGAATACAGGTCCGACAGGGTCGATGCACACACGCGGGCGGTGAACGTCGAGGCGTTGAATTCGTGCTCGGCGTAGAGGATCAGCGACACGTTCATCACTTTGACGTGCAAGTCGCTGGGCTTCTTGTCGTGCAGCAGGTGCAGGAAGTGACCGCCGATGGACGGCTCGTCGGTCACGCAATTGATGCGCTGGCCGTCGTGGCTGAAGCGGTACCAGTAGCACATGATCGCCGGGAACGCGGCGAGCAGGCGGTCGGTCACGTCGCGCTGCACGGAGAAGTCTTTCTCCGGCTCGATATTGCCCAGGAACGAGCAACCGGTGCGCATCACGTCCATCGGATGGGCGTCGGCCGGGATGCGTTCCAGCACTTCTTTCAGCGCCTGGGGCAGGTCACGCAGTTTGCCGAGTTTGGCGGTGTAGGCCGCGAGTTCGGCTTTGGTCGGCAGTTCGCCGTAGAGCAGCAGGTAGGCGACTTCTTCAAACTGCGCGTCGGCAGCGAGTTCGCGCACGTCGTAGCCGCGATAGGTCAAGCCGGCACCGGCCTGGCCCACGGTGGACAGTGCGGTTTGCCCGGCGACCTGGCCACGCAGGCCAGCGCCACTGAGTACTTTTGCTTCGGCCATGGTTATCTCCAATTTTGTATTTATTAGGGAAGCGCCTCGCTGAAGCTTCACACCACCCCACGAATCGCTAAATCTTCACGCTGCCCCTGTAGGAGCGAGCTTGCTCGCGAAAAACTTCAGGGCGCCGCGTTCATTCAGGCTAAGCGCGTTATCGTTAACGATCTTCGCGAGCAAGCTCGCTCCTACAAGTATCAGGGGCCGTTATTTTTTGGCGGCGAACAGCGCGTCGAGCTTCTGCTCGAAGGTGTGGTAGTCGATGCGATCGTAAAGCTCCATGCGGGTTTGCATGGTGTCGATCACGTTCTGCTGGGTGCCGTCGCGACGGATCGCGGTGTAGACGTTCTCGGCCGCCTTGTTCATCGCGCGGAAGGCTGAGAGCGGGTACAGCACGATGGAAACATCCGCAGATTTCAGTTGATCGACGGTATAGAGAGGCGTTGCGCCGAATTCGGTGATGTTGGCCAGGATCGGCGCTTTCACGCGGGAGGCGAACAGCTTGTACATCTCCAGCTCAGTGATGGCCTCCGGGAACACCATGTCGGCGCCGGCCTCGATGCAGGCGGCGGCACGTTCCAGGGCGGATTCCAGACCTTCCACCGCCAGTGCGTCGGTGCGGGCCATGATCACGAAACTGTCGTCGGTGCGCGCATCCACGGCGGCCTTGATGCGGTCGACCATTTCCTGCTGGGACACGATTTCTTTATTAGGACGGTGACCGCAACGCTTGGCGCCCACCTGGTCTTCGATATGGATCGCCGCCGCGCCGAACTTGATCATCGACTTCACGGTGCGCGCCACGTTGAACGCCGAGGAGCCAAAACCGGTGTCCACGTCCACCAGCAGCGGCAGGTCGCATACGTCGGTGATGCGGCGCACGTCGGTCAGCACGTCATCCAGGCCAGTAATGCCCAGGTCCGGTACGCCAAGGGAGCCGGCAGCCACCCCGCCACCCGACAGGTAAATCGCCTTGAACCCGGCACGTTTGGCCAGCAGCGCGTGGTTGGCGTTGATCGCGCCGACCACCTGCAATGGGTGCTCGCTGGCGACGGCGTCACGGAAACGCTGGCCTGGAGTAGTGTTGTTATTGGAACTCATGACTCACCTCGTGATTGGGGAGCGCCGTCCGGGAAGTGACGGGCAATGTTGCGTTTGGAGGCGCCGATATGACGGCGCATCAACAACTCGGCCAGTTCACCGTCGCGATCGGCAATCGCGTCAAGAATGCGGTGATGCTCGGCAAAGGCCTGGCGTGGACGATTGGGGGTGGCGGAGAACTGGATGCGGTACATGCGCACCAACTGATACAGCTCGCCGCACAGCATTTGGGTTAGGGTGCGGTTACCGGCGCCTTGAATTATCCGGTAATGAAAATCGAAGTCGCCTTCCTGCTGGTAATAGCCGACACCGGCCTGGAAGGCCGCATCGCGCTCGTGGGTGTGCAACACCTGGCGCAACTCTTCGATCTCGGCGTCGGTCATGCGCTCGGCGGCCAGGCGACAGGCCATGCCTTCCAGGGATTCGCGGATTTCGTAGAGCTCGATCAGCTCTTCATGGCTCAAGGACACCACTCGCGCGCCCACATGGGGGATGCGCACCAGCAGGCGCTGGCCTTCCAAACGGTGGATTGCCTCACGCAGCGGGCCACGGCTGATGCCATAGGTGCGCGCCAGTTCCGGCTCGGAGATCTTGCTGCCGGGGGCGATCTCGCCCTTGACGATAGCGGCCTGGATACGCCGGAAGACGTTCTCGGACATGGTCTGGGAATCGTCTGGCGCTATCACTGGGGTTTCCAGTTGATCCAGCATATTGTCGACACCTTTAAAAGCAATGCCGCAAAAACTAGCCAATCAGCCCTTAATAGTCAAAGAATAAATACACATTGTCGACAATCGTCTAATAACCGCTCTTGCACCCTATCAGGGCATGGCCGGCTGCCAGCGCTGGCGCCAGAAAACCTTCATGTTAGAATGCCGGCCACTTTTGCCTGACATCCATGGATGAAAAGGCGCACCAGAGATTGCGCAGCAATGCCAGTCGCCTTGAATTGAACATCGCACTGCATCGCGTCAGGATTTATGAGACTCAAGCCCTTCCCCCTTTTGCTTCTACTGCTTATGCCGGGCCTTGGCGTTGCTGCCGAGAAGACCGTGTATGGGCTCAATGAATACGCCAAGTTGGCCGGCATTGACCTGGAAGTGGCCGCCAAACTCGACACCGGTGCCAAGACCGCTTCCTTGAGCGCCCGCGACATCAAGCGTTTCAAGCGCAACGGTGAATCCTGGGTGCGCTTCTACCTGGCCATCGACACCGCACATTCCCACCCCATCGAGCGTCCCCTGGCCCGCGTGAGCAAGATCAAGCGCCGTGCCGGTGACTACGACCCCGATGAAGACAAGAACTACACCGCCCGTCCAGTGATTGCCCTGGACATCTGCATGGGCACCGCTTTACGCAGTATCGAAGTGAACTTGACTGACCGCAGCGCCTTCCAATACCCGCTGCTGATCGGCTCCGAAGCGCTGAAACGCTTTGATGCGCTGGTCGACCCCAGTCTTAAATACGCGGCGGGCAAACCTGCCTGCGCCTCCGACGCTCATACCGCTGAGTAATTTGAATGCGCTCTCTTAATCTGCACCTGAAAATCCTGATCGCCGTTTTGGTGGTATTGGGCATTTCGGTCACCGCCTATCAGATTTTCGTGCTGGGGATTCCCGTCACCGAGGACGCCACCGACGACCTGTGGAACATCGACGCCAAGGTCGAGTTCGTCGCCAGTGCCAAGGACCCGGTGAAAATCCAGATGTTCGTGCCGCCCCTGAGCCGCGACTTCGTCAGCCTGAACGAAAGCTTTATCTCGAATAACTACGGCGTGAGCGTCAATCGCCTCGACGGCAACCGCAAGGTCACCTGGTCGGCCCGCCGGGCCAAGGGCAATCAGACCCTCTACTACCGCCTGGTGCTGACCAAGCGTTACAGCGGTGAAAAGATCAAGGTCAAGGGCCCGACCTTCCGCGACAGCATCGCCGTCGAAGGCCCGGAAAAAATCGCCGCCGAAGCCCTGCTGGCGCCGATCCGCCAGCACTCGGCCGACGTCGAGACCTTTATCAGCGAAGCCATCAAGCGCACCAACAACCTCAACGACGACAACGTGAAGCTGCTGCTGGCGGGCGACCCGTCGACGCCGCACAAGGCCAAGATCGTCGAGCTGCTGCTGTCTATCGCCCACGTGCCGGTGGAAAAGGTCCACACCATCCGCCTGGTGGCCGACCAGCCGCAAACCCCGGAACTCTGGCTGCGCAGCTTCAATGGCAATGACTGGTTGTACTTCAACCCTGACACCGGCGAGCAAGGCCTGCCGGCTGACCGCCTGCTGTGGTGGACCGGCGATGAAAACCTGATCACCGTCGATGGCGGCAAAAAGGCCATGGTGACCTTCAGCCTCAACAACAGCGAAATGAACGCGATTCGCCTGGCCAAGCTGACGGACGAAAACACCGACGCCAACTTCCTCGAATACTCGCTGTACGGCCTGCCGCTGCAAACCCAGCAGACCTTCATGATCATGGTGATGATCCCGATTGGCGTGCTGGTGATCCTGATCCTGCGCAACCTGATCGGCCTGCAGACCCTCGGCACGTTTACGCCGGTGCTGATTGCCCTGGCGTTCCGCGAGACGCAACTGGGCTTCGGGATTGTGTTGTTCACCATTATTACGGCGCTGGGGCTGTCCCTCAGGTCTTACCTGGAACACTTGAAGCTGCAGATGCTGCCGAGGCTCTCGGTGGTGCTGACGTTCGTGGTGGTGCTGATCGCGGCCATCAGCCTGTTCAGCCACAAATTGGGACTGGAGCGCGGGCTGTCGGTTGCGCTGTTCCCGATGGTGATCCTGACCATGACCATCGAACGCCTGTCGATCACCTGGGAAGAGCGCGGTGGCGGCCATGCGATGAAAGTCGCGATCGGCACGCTGTTCGCTGCGTCCCTGGCCCACATCATCATGAGCGTGCCGGAGCTGATCTACTTCGTGTTCACCTTCCCGGCGATCCTGTTGATCCTGGTGGGCTTCATGCTGGCCATGGGTCGTTATCGCGGTTACCGCCTCACCGAACTGGTACGTTTCAAGGCCTTCCTCAAGGCTGATTCGTAATGTTCGGTTTCTGGAAGACCTGGAAGGCCCTGGAAGCGCGGGGGATCATGGGCATCAACCGGCGTAATGCCGACTACGTGCTCAAGTACAACAAGCGCAGCCTGTACCCGATCGTGGATGACAAGATCATCACCAAGGAACGGGCCATGGCCGCCGGCATCCACGTGCCGGAGATGTACGGGGTCATTTCCACCGAGAAGGAAATCGACAAGCTCGACGAGATCATCGGCGGGCGCAGCGACTTCGTGATCAAGCCGGCCCAGGGCGCCGGCGGTGACGGTATCCTGGTGATCGCCGACCGTTTTGAGGGGCGCTATCGCACGGTCTCCGGCAAGATCATCAGCCATGAAGAGATCGAGCATCAGATTTCCAGCATCCTCACCGGCCTGTATTCCCTCGGCGGCCACCGTGACCGGGCGCTGATCGAATACCGGGTGGTGCCCGACCAGATTTTCAAAAGCATCAGCTACGAAGGCGTACCGGACATCCGCATCATTGTGCTGATGGGCTATCCGGTGATGGCCATGCTGCGCTTGCCGACCCGCCAGTCCGGCGGCAAGGCCAACCTGCACCAGGGCGCGATTGGCGTCGGTGTCGACCTGGCCACCGGCCTGACCCTGCGCGGCACCTGGCTGAACAACATCATCACCAAGCACCCCGACACCACTAACGCGGTGGACGGCGTGCAACTGCCCAACTGGGACGGTTTCATGAAGCTCGCCGCCGGCTGCTACGAGCTGTGCGGGTTGGGTTACATCGGCGTGGATATGGTGCTGGACCAGGAGAAAGGCCCGCTGATCCTGGAGCTTAACGCTCGCCCGGGACTGAACATCCAGATCGCCAACGACTGCGGCCTGACCTTGCGCACCCATGCGGTGGAGGCTCGACTGGAAGAGCTGAAGGCGGCGGGCGTGACGGAAACGCCGGAAGAGCGGGTGAAGTTTGTGCAGGAGATGTTTGGGCATATTCCGGCGGTCGAGGGATAAACCCAGTGACCTGTTCCGTACACCCGCTGCCCTATCGGGCGAACCCTGCCGAATACTTTGCAGCGATCCGCCATGCCCCCGGCGCAGTGCTGCTGGACAGCGGCCGACCCGCTGCCGAGCGTGGTCGGTATGACCTGCTGAGCGCCTGGCCCGAGACGACACTGACGGTACTGCCGGACGAAAGCGGCAGCGATTTCCTGCAACGCTTGCGGGAAAACCTGACGTTGCTGGGTGAAGCCACGATTCCTGCGCCCTACGAACTGCCGTTTGCCGGTGGCCTGATCGGTTACCTGAGCTACGACTTCGGTCGCCATCTTGAACAACTGCCGCACCTGGCCGTAGACGACCTGCACCTGCCCGATGCGCGGTTTGGCCTGTACGCCTGGGCCTTGATCAGCGATCACCTGGCGCAGACCAGCCAACTGGTGTTCCACCCCAAACTGGCGGAACGCGAACGGCAACGCCTGATCACCTTGTTCGGTCAGCCGGCCATCAGCGCATCGGCCACCTTCAAGCTGCAAGGCCCAATGGCCCCGGACGTGACAGCCGACACCTACAAACACGCACTCGCCCGCATCCAGGACTACATCCAGGCCGGGGACTGCTACCAGGTCAACTTTGCCCAACGCTTCCGCGCCCCGTGCGTCGGCGACCCATGGGTTGCCTATTGCGCCCTGCGCGCAGCCTGCCCAACACCGTTTTCCGGGTTCCAAAGCTTGCCGGATGATGGCGCGGTATTGAGTTTATCGCCGGAGCGCTTCGTCAAAATCAGCCAGCGCCAAGTGGAAACCCGCCCGATCAAGGGCACCCGGCCACGGGGTGCAACGCCTGTGGAAGATGCGGCCAACGCCGCCGAATTGCTGGCCAGCCCCAAGGATCGGGCCGAGAACCTGATGATCGTCGACCTGCTGCGCAACGACCTGGGCCGCACCTGCCGTACCGGCTCGGTGAAAGTGCCGGAGTTGTTCAGTCTCGAAAGCTATCCGAATGTGCATCACCTGGTGAGCAGCGTCACCGGTGAGCTGGCGGACGACAAAGACGCCCTCGACCTGATCGCCGGCAGCTTCCCCGGCGGCTCCATCACCGGCGCCCCGAAGATCCGCGCGATGCAGATCATCGACGAACTGGAGCCGACCCGGCGCGGGTTGTATTGCGGCTCGTTGTTGTACCTGGACGTACGCGGCGAGATGGACAGCTCCATCGCCATTCGCAGCCTGTTGGTCAAGGATGGCCAGGTATGTTGCTGGGGTGGCGGCGGGATTGTCGCGGACTCGGAGTGGCAGGCGGAGTATCAGGAGTCGATGACCAAGGTGCGAGTGTTGTTACAAACGCTGGAAAGCCTGTAGCGCCCACCCTTCCCAGCCTTGGACGTATAGCAAGGAAGCAGAAAAAACCTGAATCAGTACCGAAGTGGACGGAGTTGAAGTCGGACGATAGCGTCTGGCCTCGAACGTCCACCAGCCGTCTGTGAAGGATCACATGAAACGACTGCCTACTCGTCAGAAAAGATTTCCGAGATTGCATCTGCCCTCAACCGCACCTGTCATCTCCCAAATTGGGAGGTTGCAGCGGTGCGGATAATCGCTCTGTCTGCCTTGCGAATATTCTGGGAAAGCCAACCCGGTTACAGGGATGCCAAAACGCCGCTGGTCGAGCTATATCGCCATAATGCGGAGACCGTGTGATGAACATCAAACCTATTCATTCCCAGGAAGACCTGACCGCTGCGCTCGCGCGCGTCGAGCAGCTTTGGGAAGCGGAAATCGGCTCGCCTGAGGGTGACGAGCTGGAAATTCTCGCAATACTTATCGAAAAGTACGAAGCAGAGCATTACCCGATGCCGCCTTCGGATCCCATAGAAGCAATTAAATTTCGAATGGAGCAACTAGGTCTGACGGCCCGAGACCTGGAGCCCTTCATAGGTCCGAGCGGGCGAGTTTCTGAAGTGCTGAACCACAAGCGTAAGCTGAGCTTGTCGATGATCAAACGCCTGCATGAAGGCTTGCGCATTCCTTATGAGAGTTTGCTTGCAGGCGTTTAGTCGATCACTTGATTAGAGGCTCAACGAACGATTCGACGCCTTGATGAACTCTTTCTTCAAGTCCTCAAACGTATGCACAGCCGGGAACTGCGGGAACTCGCGGATCACGTTTTCCGGTGCGTGGAACAGGATCCCGCGATCCGCCTCACCGAGCATGGTGGTGTCGTTGTAGGAATCGCCGGCGGCAATCACTCGGTAGTACAAGGTCTTGAACGCCAGCACCGACTGACGCTTGGGATCTTTCTGGCGCAGTTGGTAGCTCACCACCCGGTCGTTCTCGTCGGTGATCAACCGATGGCAGAGCAAGGTCGGGAATCCCAGTTGACGCATCAGCGGCTGGGAGAACTCATAGAATGTGTCCGACAGGATCACCACCTGGAAGCGTTCGCGCAGCCAGTTCACGAATTCGATGGCGCCGTCGAGGGGCTTGAGGGTGGCGATCACTTCCTGGATGTCCGAGAGCTTCAGCCCGTGTTCATCAAGAATGCGCAGGCGCTGTTTCATCAGCACGTCGTAGTCGGGAATGTCCCGGGTGGTGGCCCGCAAGGATTCAATACCGGTTTTTTCGGCGAAGGCGATCCAGATTTCCGGGACCAGCACTCCTTCCAGGTCGAGACAGGCAATTTCCACAAGACACTCCCATTTAAAGTTATTGAGTTGAGCGAGCAAAAGGACTGCCGAACTCTAGCGATTCACGCCAGCCGCCGCAACGCAGGCGGGATTTTGTTACCATCGCCCTCCTATAGAGCGCTCAGCGCCATTGACCTGTAGGAACCGTCCTGATGAACCAAGCCTTCGACGTCGCTGAACTCGCCGCGACTTATGCCAACAAATCCGCCCAGGACATTCTCAAGCTGGCTTTCAGCCAGTTTGGCGACGACCTGTGGATCTCTTTCAGCGGTGCCGAGGACGTGGTGCTGGTAGACATGGCCTGGAAGCTGAACAAGAACGTCAAGGTGTTCAGCCTCGACACCGGCCGCCTGCACCCGGAGACCTACCGGTTTATCGAGCAGGTGCGCGAGTTCTACAAGATTGACATCGAGCTGATCTCGCCGGACCAGAGCAAGCTGGAACCCTTCGTCAAGGAAAAGGGCCTGTTCAGCTTCTACAAGGACGGCCATGGCGAGTGCTGCGGCGTGCGCAAGATCGAACCACTGCGCCGCAAGCTTTCCGGCGTGAGCGCCTGGGCCACCGGCCAGCGCCGCGACCAGAGCCCCGGCACCCGCAGCCAGGTGGCCGCGCTGGAAATCGATACCGCCTTCTCCACGCCGGAACGCACCCTGTACAAGTTCAACCCGCTGGCGCAGATGACCAGTGAGGAAGTCTGGGGTTACATCCGCATGCTGGAGCTGCCGTACAACAGCCTGCACGAGCGCGGTTTTATCAGCATCGGCTGTGAGCCTTGCACGCGCCCGGTACTGCCGAACCAGCACGAACGCGAAGGCCGTTGGTGGTGGGAAGAAGCAACCCAGAAAGAATGCGGGTTGCACGCCGGGAACATCATCAGCAAGGCGTAACACCTGAGCCAAAATCCTGTACACAGAAATGTCACCATCGGTGCCATTTTTGTGTGCACTTATAAAATCCTGCACCGAAAAGTTACATCATCCCCCGTCACACCTCTCGTTAAATCCTCTTCCCTCCCTGCGCTACAAAATAAATAGCTGTTCAAACGGTCAATTTATATCGCTTTAAATTCAGCTATTTATTTCCAATCACTCTAAAAACCAACTTATTCGATAATTTTCCCGGCGAAAATCTGGCACGCATGTGGCTTAAGGCAAAACACACTTTGTATACAATCAATAAAAAAGATACATACACTTTGACATCAGCCGTTCTCCTGCTGGTGTTCAGGAGCCTGCCGGAATGCGTACAAGTCTCTCCAATAACATCGCACTGGATCTGCCCTCCTCCACCCTGAACCCCGAGGCCACGAGCCCCGGCCCGCTAGTCCTCAGCCCGCGCCTGCACAACAAGGATCTTGCACCCACCAAGGCCGAAGGCCGGCGCTGGGGCCGCTACAGCATCTTTGCCCTGTGGACTAACGATGTGCACAACATCGCCAACTATTCCTTCGCCATCGGCCTATATGCGATGGGCCTGGGCGGCTGGCAGATTCTGCTGTCCCTGGGGATCGGCGCGGCGCTGGTGTACTTCTTCATGAACCTGTCCGGCTACATGGGCCAGAAGACCGGCGTGCCGTTTCCGGTGATCAGTCGCATCAGTTTCGGCATCCATGGCGCGCAGATTCCGGCGCTGATTCGCGCGGTGATCGCGATTGCCTGGTTCGGGATTCAGACCTACCTGGCCTCGGTGGTTTTCCGTGTGCTGCTGACGGCGGTTCATCCAGGTTTTGCCGACTACGACCACGACTCGATCCTCGGCCTGTCGACCCTCGGCTGGGCGTGTTTTGTGGCGATCTGGTTTGTGCAGCTCGCCATCCTCGCCTATGGCATGGAGATGGTGCGCCGCTATGAAGCGTTCGCCGGGCCGGTGATTTTGCTGACGGTGGCATCACTCGCCGGCTGGATGTATTTCCAGGCCGGCGGCCAGATCGCCTGGTCGATCCGCGAGCCACTCACCGGTGCCGAGATGTGGCGCAATATCTTCGCCGGCGGCGCGCTGTGGCTGGCGATCTACGGCACGCTGATCCTGAATTTCTGCGACTTTGCCCGCTCTTCGCCCTGCCGCAAGACCATCAAGGTCGGCAACTTCTGGGGCCTGCCGGTGAACATCCTGGTGTTCGCCGCCATCACCGTGCTGCTGTGCGGCGGGCAGTTTCACCTCAATGGCCGGGTGATCGAGAGCCCTACGGAAATCATTGCGGCGATACCCAACACATTCTTCCTGGTGCTGGGCTGCCTGGCGTTCCTGATTGTGACCGTGGCGGTGAACATCATGGCCAACTTCGTCGCACCCGCCTTTGTGCTGAGCAACCTGGCGCCCAAGTACCTGAACTTCCGCCGCGCCGGGCTGATCAGCGCCACCGTGGCAGTGCTGATTCTGCCGTGGAACCTCTACAACAGCCCGCTGGTAATCGTGTATTTCCTCTCGGGGCTCGGCGCTCTTTTGGGGCCGTTGTACGGGGTGATCATGGTCGACTACTGGTTGATCCGCAAAAGCCAGGTGGACGTGCCGCAGCTGTATAGCGAAGACCCGATGGGGGTTTATTACTACAGCCGTGGCGTCAATCTGCGCGCCATTGCGGCGTTTATTCCTGCGGCAGTGATCGCCATTCTCCTCGCCCTGCTGCCCGGTTTCGCCCTTGTCTCGCCGTTCTCCTGGCTGATTGGCGCCGGTATTGCAGGGCTGCTGTACCTGCTGCTCGCCAAGCGCCAGCCGCATTACGCCGATGTGAGCGGCGAAAGCATTGCAGTCGATAACGTCAGTCATTAAGTAAGGACATTCCATGCGCATCCTTGTGGTCAACGTCAACACCACCGAGTCCATCACCGAGGCCATCGCCAAACAGGCACGGGCGGTGGCGTCCCCGGGTACCGAGATCGTCGGGCTGACCCCGTTTTTCGGTGCCGAATCGGTGGAAGGCAATTTCGAAAGCTACCTGGCGGCCATTGCGGTAATGGACCGGGTGATGGCCTACGACCAGCCGTTCGATGCCGTGATCCAGGCGGGTTACGGCGAACACGGCCGCGAAGGTTTGCAAGAGTTGCTCAACGTGCCGGTGGTGGACATCACCGAAGCGGCGGCCAGCACTGCGATGTTCCTCGGGCATGCCTACTCGGTGGTGACCACCCTGGACCGCACGGTGCCGCTGATCGAAGACCGGCTGAAACTGGCGGGTTTGTACCAGCGCTGCGCGTCGGTACGAGCCAGCGGCATGGCAGTGCTGGAGCTGGAAGAAGACCCGCTGCGGGCCATGGAGGCCATCGTGCGCCAGGCTGAATTGGCGATCAGCGAAGACAAGGCCGAAGTGATCTGCCTGGGCTGCGGCGGCATGGCCGGGCTGGACGACCAGATTCGCCACCGCACGGGCGTGCCGGTGGTGGACGGCGTGACCGCAGCGGTCGCCATTGCTGAAGGGCTGGTGCGATTGGGGCTGTCGACCTCGAAGATCCGCACGTATGCGACGCCGAGGCCGAAGAAAGTGATTGGCTGGCCCGGAAAGTTCGGACACTGAAGATCCAAAATGTGGGAGCGGGCTTGCTCGCGAAAGCGGTGGATCAGTCGATGCATCTGGTGACTGTCACACCGCCTTCACGAGCAAGCCCGCTCCCACACGTTGATCCCCACAAGGATCAAATGGCACTGAACCGACGCCCCAACTCGCGCTCGACAAACTGCTCCAGAATGAAATCCACAAACGCCCGGGTCTTGCCGGGCAGCAGCTTGTGTTCGGCGTAGTACAGCGAGATGTTGCCGTCGTCGACGTACCAGTCGGGCAGCACTCGCACCAACTGGCCACTGTCGAGGAACGGCACCGCCATCGGCATGCTGACCAGCGCAATCCCCAGGCCTTGGGCGCTGGCGCAGCAGGCGGCGCCGGAGTCGCTCATGGTCATGCGCGGCTTGAGCACCAGCGGGCGCTGTTCGCGGTTGCGATGGGTGAGTTGCCAGGAGCGCACGCGCCCGGTTTGCGGTGAGCGGATCAGGATGCCGTTACAGAGACCCAGGTCCTCGGGCGCGAGCACCGGCTTGCGCTTGGCAAGGTAGTCCGGTGAGGCCAGCAGGATCCGGTGCGCCGGTGCCAACTTACGCGCGACCACGCCTTGGGGCAGCTCAAAACCACCGCCAATCGCGACATCAAAGCCTTGGCCGATCAGGTCCACCTGGCGATTGTCGAAATGCCAGTCGGGGCTGATATCCGGAAAACGCTGCAAAAACTCACTCAGCAACGGCACCACGTAGCGGGTGCCGAACACGGTGCCCATGCTCACTTTCAGCGTTCCCACCGGCCGCCCTTCGGCGCTGGCCAGGTTGGCCACGGCATTTTGAATAGTGGTGAGGCTGCCGCTGACTTCTTCCAGGAATAGCTTGCCGGCTTCAGTCAGGGTCAGGCGCCGGGTGCTGCGCTGAAAAAGCCGCACACCCAGGCGTCCTTCCAGCTTGGCCACGCTTTTACCCACGGCCGCCGGTGTCAGGCTCAGGTGCCGGGCGGCTTCGGCAAAGCTGCCACCTTCGGCGCTGCGCACAAAGCATTCGATACTGCCAAAGCTTTCCATATCGCCCCACTCTAAACTTTTGGTTTACACAGACTATAGCAATCACGGTCTACCGAGGGCGCCATACGAGGTCGATACTCGACTCCAACCTCAACACACCTTTTGGAGATCGACATGACCACACAGAACCTCAGCGGCAAAGTCGCCTTGATCCAGGGCGGTTCTCGCGGTATCGGCGCCGCCATCGTCAAGCGCCTGGCCGCCCAAGGCGCAGCCGTCGCCTTCACCTATGTCAGCTCCGCTGCCAAGGCCGAAGCATTGCAGAACAGCGTGATCAGCGAAGGCGGCAAAGCCCTGGCGATCCACGCTGACAGCGCCGACGCAGCCGCCATCCGCAGCGCCGTCAACGCCACCGTCGAAGCCTTCGGGCGCCTGGATATCCTGGTGAACAACGCAGGCGTGCTGGCCGTCGGCCCGCTGGAAGATTTCAGCCTGGAAGACTTCGACCGAACCCTCGCCATCAACGTGCGCAGCGTGTTTGTCGCTACCCAGGAAGCCGCGCGACACATGGGCGAAGGTGGCCGCATCATCAACATCGGCAGCACCAACGCCGATCGCATGCCGTTTGCCGGTGGCGGCCCGTACGCCATGAGCAAATCGGCGCTGGTCGGCCTGACCAAAGGCCTGGCCCGCGACCTGGGGCCACGGGGCATCACCATCAATAACGTGCAGCCAGGCCCGGTGGACACCGACATGAACCCGGCAAGCGGTGATTTCGCCGAGAGCCTGATCGGCTTCATGGCCGTGGGCCGTTATGGCCATGTGGAAGAGATCGCCAGTTTCGTCGCTTACCTGGTTGGCCCTGAAGCCGGCTATATCACCGGCGCCAGCCTGACCATCGACGGCGGCTTCGGCGCCTGAACCCAAGCTGCGACATCACACCACGCTCCGACCTTGGTCGACACTGACTAACGCCAAGCATCATGCGAGACTGTTCGCCCGGGCCGGGAATGCCCGGGCGTTCTTATGTCTGGAGTTCTCATGACGCTGTCCAGCGGGCTGATCGCCGCCGTTGCCCTGGCCTATATGGCCATTATGTTTGCCATCGCCTTTTACGGTGACCGTCGCCATGCGCCATTGCCGCCGCGGATGCGTGCCTGGGTGTATAGCCTGTCGCTGGCGGTGTATTGCACCAGCTGGACATTCTTTGGTGCCGTAGGCCAGGCGGCCGAACAGTTATGGGCGTTTTTACCGATCTACCTGGGGCCGGTGCTGCTGCTGGTGTTGGCGCCGTGGGTCCTGCAAAAGATGGTGCTGATCAGCAAGCAGGAAAACATCACCTCCATCGCCGACTTTATCGCCGCCCGTTATGGCAAATCCCAATCCCTTGCAGTGGTGGTGGCGCTGATCTGTCTGGTGGGCGTCCTGCCTTATATTGCCTTGCAGCTCAAAGGCATCGTGCTGGGGGTGAACCTGCTGATCGGTGCCAGCGCTGACACCACCGGCACCCGCTCCCAGGACACGGCGCTGATTGTGTCGCTGGTGCTGGCGTTGTTCACCATTGTGTTTGGTACCCGCAACCTGGACGCCACGGAACACCACCGAGGCATGGTGCTGGCGATTGCGTTTGAATCCCTGGTCAAGCTGTTCGCGTTTCTCGCCGTCGGTGCGTTTGTGACCTACGGGCTGTACGACGGGTTCGAGGATTTGTTCAGCCAGGCGATGCTTGCGCCGCGACTGGAGGAATACTGGAAAGAGACCGTCAACTGGCCCTCGATGGTGGTGCAGACCGGCGTCGCGATGATGGCAATCATCTGCCTGCCCCGGCAGTTTCACGTCACCGTGGTGGAGAATATCGACCCCCAGGACCTGCGCCTGGCCAAGTGGGTATTCCCGGCCTATCTGATCCTGGCCGCCCTGTTTGTGATCCCGATTGCCCTCGGCGGGAAAATGCTGCTGCCAGGCTCGGTATTGCCGGATTCCTACGTGATCAGCCTGCCATTGGCCGAAGCCCATCCGGCCCTAGCCGTGCTGGCGTTTATCGGCGGAGCCTCGGCGGCGACGGGCATGGTGATCGTCGCGAGCATCGCGCTGTCGACCATGGTCTCCAACGACATGCTGCTGCCCTGGCTGCTGCGCCGTTCCAGCGCCGAGCGGCCGTTCGAAGTCTTCCGTCACTGGATGCTGTCGGTGCGCCGGGTGAGCATTGTCATCATCCTGCTGCTGGCTTATGTCAGTTATCGGTTGCTGGGATCCTCTGCGAGCCTTGCAACCATTGGCCAGATTGCCTTTGCGGCGGTGACGCAACTGGCACCGGCCATGCTCGGTGCGCTGTATTGGAAACAGGCCAACCGACGCGGGGTATTTGCCGGGTTGGCGGCGGGTACGTTCCTGTGGTTCTACACCTTGGTCCTACCGGTCACCGCGAAAAGTCTCGGCTGGTCGTTCAGCCTTTTCCCAGGCATGACGTGGCTGCATTCGCACCCGCTGGGCTTGTCGGTGACGTCCCTGACGCTGGGCACCGTGTTTTCCCTGGCGGGTAACTTCACACTGTTTGTGTGGGTCTCGATGCTGTCGCGTACGCGGGTGTCGGAGCATTGGCAGGCCGGGCGTTTTATCGGCCAGGAAACCAGCCAGCGGGCCAGCGCCCGCTCGATGCTTTCAGTGCAGATCAATGATTTGCTCAGCCTCGCGGCGCGGTTTGTCGGTGAAGAACGGGCTCACCAGAGTTTTGTGCGCTTCGCCTATCGCCAGGGCAAAGGCTTTAACCCTAACCAGAACGCCGACAACGATTGGATCGCCCACACCGAGCGCCTGCTGGCCGGTGTGCTCGGCGCTTCGTCGACCCGGGCGGTGGTGAAAGCCGCCATTGAAGGCCGGGAAATGCAGCTGGAGGACGTAGTACGCATCGCCGACGAAGCGTCGGAAGTACTGCAGTTCAACCGGGCATTGCTGCAAGGCGCCATCGAGAACATCACCCAGGGCATCAGCGTGGTGGACCAGTCGTTGCGGCTAGTGGCGTGGAACCGGCGGTACCTGGAGCTATTCAATTACCCCGAAGGGCTGATCAGCGTGGGCCGGCCGATTGCCGACATCATTCGCTACAACGCCGAGCGCGGGCTGTGCGGCCCGGGCGAGGCCGAAGTGCACGTGGCGCGCCGCCTGCACTGGATGCGCCAGGGCCGCGCGCATACCTCCGAACGGCTGTTTCCCAATGGCCGGGTGATCGAGCTGATCGGCAACCCGATGCCGGGCGGCGGGTTTGTCATGAGTTTCACCGACATCACCGCGTTCCGCGAAGCCGAGCAGGCGTTGACCGAGGCCAACGAAGGCCTCGAGCAGCGGGTGACCGAGCGTACCCACGAACTGTCGCAACTCAACGTCGCCCTGACCGATGCCAAGGGTGTCGCCGAGACGGCCAGCCAGTCGAAAACCCGGTTCCTCGCGGCGGTCAGTCACGACTTGATGCAGCCGTTGAACGCCGCAAGGCTGTTCTCTGCCGCCCTCTCCCACCAGAACGAAGGCATGTCGCCGGACGCACGGCAGTTGGTGCAGCATCTGGACAGTTCACTGCGTTCGGCGGAAGACCTGATCAGCGACCTGCTGGATATTTCACGCCTGGAAAACGGCAAGATCAACCCGCAGCGCCAGCCCTTCGTGCTCAATGAACTGTTCGATACGTTGGGCGCCGAGTTCAAGGCGCTGGCCCAGGAACAGGGTTTGCGCTTCCGCCTGCGAGGCAGCCGTTTGCGGGTCGATAGCGACATCAAGTTGTTGCGAAGGGTGTTGCAGAATTTCCTGACCAACGCGTTCCGGTATGCCGACGGGCCGGTGTTGCTGGGAGTCAGGCGCCGTCGTGGCGAACTGTGCCTTGAAGTGTGGGACCGTGGTCCCGGCATTCCCCAGGACAAGCAAAAAGTCATCTTCGAGGAATTCAAACGCCTGGACAGTCACCAGACCCGTGCCGAGAAAGGCCTGGGGCTGGGCTTGGCGATTGCCGACGGCTTGTGCCGCGTGCTGGGGCATCGCTTGAGTGTGCGCTCATGGCCGGGCAAAGGCAGTGTGTTCAGCGTGCGCGTGCCGTTGGCGCGCAGCCAGGTCAGCGCTCCCGCCAAGCCGGTACTGGAAAACGGCCAACCGTTGAGTGGCGCCCAGGTGCTGTGTGTGGATAACGAAGAAAGCATCCTGATCGGCATGCGCAGTCTGCTCACGCGCTGGGGCTGCGAGGTCTGGACCGCGCGTGACCAGGCACAATGTGCCGCGCTGCTGGCCGAGGGGGTGCGCCCGCAACTGGCCCTGGTGGATTACCACCTGGACAACGGCGAAACCGGCACCGAATTGATGGGCTGGCTGCGCGCACAACTGGCGGAGCCGATTCCGGGTGTGGTGATCAGTGCCGATGGACGGCCGGAGATGGTGGCCCAGGTGCATGCGGCAGGGTTGGATTACCTGGCCAAGCCGGTGAAGCCGGCGGCATTGCGGGCCTTGTTGAGCCGGCACCTGCCGCTTTAGCCCATGTGGGAGCTGGCTTGCCTGCGATGGCATCGCCTCGGTGTATCTGGAGGACCGAGGTGCCTGCATCGCAGGCAAGTCGGCTCCCACAGAGACCGGTGACTATTCTGGCAACTGCGCCACGCCGTCTTCATCGGTCATCGCGCGTTCCAGCAGGTCGGCCGGCAGGCTTTTGCTGGCGCGGGCGCCGAGCAGCTTCAGTTGTTCGGTACGGCTCACCAGGTTGCCGCGTCCATCGGTCAGCTTGTTGCGCGCTGCGCTGTAGGCTTTGTCCAACTGCTGCAGGCGGTTGCCCACCTCGTCCAGGTCCTGGATAAACAGCACGAACTTGTCGTAAAGCCAACCGGCACGCTCGGCGATTTCCCGGGCGTTCTGGCTTTGCCGTTCCTGTTTCCACAGGCTGTCGATCACCCGCAAGGTGGCCAGCAGCGTGGTCGGGCTTACGATCACGATATTGCGATCGAAGGCTTCCTGGAACAGGTTCGGCTCGGCTTGGAGCGCGGCCGAAAACGCGGCTTCGATGGGCACGAACAGCAGCACGAAATCCAGGCTGTGCAGGCCTTCGAGACGTTTGTAGTCCTTGCCGGCCAGGCCTTTGACGTGGTTGCGCAACGACAGTACGTGTTGCTTGAGGGCCACCTGGCCGATCGCCTGGTCATCCTCGGAAACGTACTGTTGATAGGCGGTCAGGCTGACCTTGGAGTCCACCACTACCTGCTTGTCACCCGGCAACATGATCAACACGTCGGGCTGGAAGCGCTCGCCGTCCGGGCCCTTGAGGTTGACCTGGGTCTGGTACTCACGGCCCTTCTCCAGGCCTGCATGTTCCAATACCCGTTCCAGGATCAGCTCGCCCCAGTTGCCCTGGGTTTTCTGACCCTTGAGGGCGCGGGTCAGGTTGGTAGCTTCATCGGACAGTCGCAGGTTGAGTTGTTGCAGGCGCTCGAGTTCCTTGGCCAGGGAAAACCGCTCGCGGGCTTCGCTCTGGTAGCTTTCTTCAACGCGCTTTTCGAACGACTGGATGCGCTCCTTGAGCGGGTCGAGCAATTGGCCGAGGCGCTGCTGGCTGGTTTCGGCGAAGCGCTGTTCGCGCTCGTCGAAGATCTTCCCGGCGAGTTCAGCGAATTGCGCGCGCAGTTCATCGCGGGAGCCTTGCAGGTCGCTGAGGCGTTGCTGATGGCTTTCCTGTTGCTCGCGCAGTTCGGCACGCAGGGACGCGGACAAGGCGTCCAGGCGGCGCAGTTCGGTTTCCTTGGCGCAACGGTCGAGGTTCCAGGCGTGGGCGGCGTCGCGGGCATTGTCGCGGTCGATCTGCAGCAGTTCGACTTCGCGGCGCACCGCAGCCAGGTCGGCCTGTTTGGCAGCATTGGCCTGGCTGAGGTCGCTGATTTCATCGCGGCTGGCGTCCAACTGCGCAGCGAGCCCTTCCTGGGCCAGTTGCGCAGTGGCCAGGCGCTCTTCGAGCAATTCCCAGCCAGCCATTCGCGCGGTCAGTTTTCGCTGAATCTGCCAGCACAGCCCCAACAGCGGCAATCCAGCACCGGCGAGACCCAGCGCAACACTGGTCCAGTCAAAAGCCATAGCGATTCCTGCCGTCACCCGAAAAGAAGAAGGTTAACCAAGCCTGCGCATTGAGGACAGCTCAGTCTTCGATCTGGCCCAGTTCACGCTGGGCGATGCGGTCGCCGGCGCGAGCGGCCTGGCGCAGCAGGTCGTGGCCGATGCGGCGGTCCCGGGCGTTGCCGCACTCGCGGCACATCAACTGGCCCAGGCGGCTTTGCGCTACCACCACGCCAGCGCGAGCCGGTTGCTTGAGCAAATGCCCGGCGAAATGCTTGACGTTGGGGCTGTGGCCCAGGCGCGGGCTGTCGAGCAACCACAAGGCAACTTTCAGGGAGAAGCGCTTGGGTGCGGTAACAACCTGAGGGCTGTCGGTAACAGAAGGTGATACTGAGCGAAACTTCATAAAGCACTGTGGGACAGAACGGAAGGCGCGCCACTCTACTCTTTTTTTCGTACAGGTAAAGCTGAAAAAACCCTGCACGCCCGTCCTAGAGCAAGCGCTTGGGACAATCCACAGAAGCTGTGGATAACTCAGTGGACAACCGTTCTGTAACTCCCGCAAAGGCCCATGGAATGGGGGCCGCAGTCAAACTGACGATTTTTTCACCAATAAAAAAAAGCTCGATTTTTCATTGACTTAAATTTTAGTTGCAGGCACCCGGGGGCGCTGATGGGCTTATGTCAGGACGGTGACACAGGACGCAACCAATGTGCACAACTACCCATCTGGCGGTTATATCAACCGTGTTTTTTTGTCAGACGGCTGCTGAGGAATGTTACCGACGCACCACGGCCAGAAAAGTTTTTTACCTAGCACACTTCCTTTCATCGTTTCAATCCGTTACTATCCGCGGCGTTAGTACCAAGCTGAAAGTCAATTCTGGTCGAACAACTCCCTCACGGCACCGCCGACAAAAAGGGATCGACCACCTCGATGGTTTCCAGGTATCACTTGCGACGACACAGCCTTTGAACAATGCAAAGGGTGTCGCGAAGTCTCAATACTCTGAAAGAACCAACCTGCAAATTGATCAGGATCTTCACCCTGGGCCCAGAACCTTTGCCCCTGTTGTGTTGCCTGCCCTCCTAAGTACCTACCTGCCAGCCCAAGCGCGCCAACTTAATAGCGCTTCAAACTGGCTGCTTTGTTCCAGTCGGGTTCTTCGCTTGATCAATGGTGATCAGCGTCACTGGAACGTTTTAACGTTGCACGGTTCTTAACCGTGTCATTTGTAGGAACACCAATAATATGTCCACTCAAATCCACACTCAGGATGCCATTCGCACCCTCACCAACGCTTTTGCACCAATGAACTGCCTGATCATGGCCGCTCGCAAAGGCTGCTTCAGCTTTACCCTGGTCAACGAACACGGCATCGCTCGTCACAGCGAACGCCTGTACCCCGATCAATACTCCAGCGCAGAACCGCTGCAGGCCGTGATTGATCGTACTCGCCAGGCACTGGTTGCCTGATCGACCCGGATCGCTGAAACACAAAAACCTCGGTTAAAACCCGGGGTTTTTTATTGCCTGAAATTCAGGCGCGCTAAGTTTAAATTGATATAAACGATATAACTAAATGATAAAAATATTTTAAAAACAGTCCTTTACGTCGTAAATATGACACTACACTTCAACTCAAGCGGCATGATCCGCTTCCGGCGAGCCTGAGATCCGATTCACTGCTGCCAAGCCCCCTCTCAGGTATCGCCGACCAATTTCATGGATTGAGGCTTTTATGGGCATCGCCGCCAGCGAATTGTGTCGTTATGTGATCCGGCCCACCCTGCTTTACCTGGGTCGTGATAACCCGACTGCTGAATCCCTGCTGCTGGGCATCGCCGCCAGCCAGTCGGCGCTCGGATCAGCCCTGCACGACCGCCGCGGCCATGGCCTCTACAGCATCACCGAACCGCGCCACCGTGCGTTGTGGGATAACTACCTGGCGCTGGATCCCGAGCGCGCCAGCCTGGTTCGCGGCCTCGCCAGCCAGCATGCCTTCCTCAGCGGGCCGCAGCTTGAGCTGACCGTCAACCTGCGTTACGCCACCGCCATCGCCTGGCTGCTGGTGGAACAGCACCGCCCTTCCTTGCCGCCAGCCGACGATGTATTGGCGATGGCGCGTATCTGGAAAGAAATATTTCACCCTCAGGGTCGGCTTCGGGATTTCACCCAGGCCTGGCAAACCTGTGTTTCAACCATGAATCACGTCGCCTGTTGACCGGGCGATTTGCAAGATTCAGCTAAAAACGTTGATTTTGGTCGGATTGTCCTACAAAACCGCTCTATCTCCTATGTTTCAGCCTATAGCGCAAACATAAATTTATTGTTACTTTCCGCAGCGGTGATCACCACGGAGTTCTAATAATGAAAAAAGTAATGCTCAAGACGACACTTAGCCTCGCCGTTGCAATGGCCTCCTCCCACGTGTTCGCGAGCGGCTTTGCCCTCAACGAACAAGACGTTGCCGGGATGGGTACCGGTTTTGCGGGACGTTCTTCATCTGCCGAAAACGCAAGCACCGTTTATGGTAACCCCGCCGGTATGGCTCGCCTTGAAGGCCAGCAAGTTACAGGTGGTGTTGCAGCGATTGATGCCTCCACCAACATCAAAGATGTCAGTGGTCGCTCCAGCGGTAGCAACAAAGGCGACATGGTCCCTTTCACTGCCGTTCCTTTCGGTTTCTACACCAATAAACTCAATGAGCAATGGGCTGTCGGTTTCGGCGTCTATGCACCCTTTGGCCTGGTGACTGACTACGAAAGCGGCTTCCAGGGCAAAGCATTCGGCAGTAAGAGCGAAGTGAAGGTCATCACCTTCCAGCCAACCGTCAGCTATGCCTTCAACGACCGGGTATCGATTGGTTTTGGTCCGACTATCAACCGTATCGCCGGTACGCTTGAGTCCGATATCAACCTGCCAATCGCGGGGACCGGCTCCAACAACATCAAGATCAAGGGTGATGACACCGCACTCGGCTTCAATGCCGGCCTGCTGGTACAAGCCACTGACACCACTCGAGTGGGCCTGACCTATCACTCGAAAGTGAAGTACAAGCTCGAAGGCCATACCGAAGTGACCAAGGGGGCCAACGTTCCTGCCAGTCTCTTGAACAATGGTCGTTACGACGCTTCGCTGAAGATCGACACCCCTGAATCCTGGGATCTGTCTGTTACTCAAGACCTGAGCGACGCCTGGAAACTCTATGCGGGCGCAACATGGACTCGCTGGAGCCGCCTGAAAGACATCACCGTCAATAACGAAGGCGTATCGGCCGCCGCAGGCAGTGGCGCTCTGGCTCCGCAAATTGTCGGCACCATCAAGGAAGACCAGAACTGGCACGATACCTGGGCCTACGCCCTGGGTACTTCGTACCGCGTGACCAAGCAGGTGGTACTGCGTACCGGCCTGACGTTCGACCAGTCGCCGACCAACAACACTGATCGCTCGCCTCGCATCCCTACCGGTGACCGGACGATCTTCAGTCTCGGCCTGGGCTACGACGTAATGCCGAACATGACCGTCGACCTGGCTTACTCCTACCTCAAGGAAGAACCTGTCAAAGTTGCACGCGCTAACGCACTGGGCCAGTCCTACAACGCCAAGTACGAAAACAGCGCCAACGGTTTCGGCCTGGGTGTGACGTACAAGTTCTGATGTAAAGCGACATAAAAAAGCCCCGCTCTCTTGCAAAAGAGGCGGGGCTTTTTAGTGGGCGACGATCAGGGTTTTGAAGCCAGCGCCTCTTCCACTGCCTTGATCAGATCCGGGTTATCAGGCTTGGTCAGGCTGGAGAAGCTGGCGATCACCTTGCCTTGGCGATCCACCACGTACTTGTAGAAATTCCATTTCGGCGCGCTGGCCTGCTGCGCCAGGATCTTGAACAGATGGACCGCGTCCGTGCCCTTGACCTTCTGTGGCTCGGTCATGGTGAAGGTCACGCCGTAGTTCACGTAGCACACCTTGGCGGTTTCCTCGCCAGTCTTGGCTTCCTGCTTGAAGTCATCGGACGGCACGCCGATCACTTCCAGTCCCTGGCCCTTGTAGCGCTGGTACAAGGCTTCTAGCCCTTTGAACTGCGGCGCAAACCCGCAGAAGCTGGCGGTGTTGACGATCACCAGCGGCTTGCCGGCGAAGCGCTGGCACAGGTCGATGGATTCCTTGGCGCGCAGCTTGGGCAACTGGCCTTCAAGCAACGGCGGGCAATCGGCAGCCATGGCGACACCGCCAAAAGCCACCATCAGAGCGGGTACTGCAAGCCAGCGCATCTGCATATCAGGTGTCCTTGAAAAGTCTCAGACACAGAACTTAACAGATCGCCATGCCCAACTGCATCAATGCCAGGCCGCCCTGTTGCCAGCCCCACCACGCCAACAGCAGCAGGACTGCTGCTCCTGCTGCGCCGAGCCAATGCCAGGTCGAATTCATGCCACCCCCATTTGCGCCTGCAAACGTGCTACCGGGCGCTCGCGCACCGGCCAGTTCAGGGCCGCTGCCGCCAGGCTCAGGACGATTGCCACCTGCCAGATCAAATCGTAACTACCGGTTCGATCATAGACCACCCCGCCCAACCAGCCGCCGAGGAACGAGCCCAGTTGGTGGAACAGGAACACGATCCCACCGAGCATGGAAAGGTTTCTGACACCAAACAAGGTCGCGACCGTGCCGTTGGTCAGCGGCACCGTGGACAACCACAGGAAGCCCATGGCCATGCCAAACAGGTAGGCGCTGGTTTGCGTCACCGGCGCCCACAGGAAGATCACAATCACCACCGCCCGCAGCAGGTACAAACCGGTCAACAAGCGTGGCTTGGACATACGCCCGCCGAGCCATCCCGCCGTATACGTGCCGAAGATATTAAACAGGCCGATCAATGCCAGTACCGTGGTACCCACAGAGGCCGGCAGGTGCTGGTCCACCAGGTACGACGGCAAGTGCACGCCGATAAACACCACCTGGAAACCGCAGACAAAAAAACCGAACGCCAACAGCCAGAATCCTGAATGGGAGCAGGCTTCGCTCAAGGCCTCACGCAGGGTCTGTTGACCAGCTACCGCGGGCAGCGGACGGTCCTTGAGCATGGTCACCAACGGCACGATCAGCGCCACCATCACACCCAGCACCAGCAACGCGGCGGACCAGCCGAGCCAGCCGATCAAACCCAGAGTGCCTGGCAACATGGCGAACTGGCCGAAGGAGCCGGCGGCGCTGGCGATGCCCATGGCCATGCTGCGTTTTTCCGGCGCCACGGCGCGCCCCACCACGCCAAGGATCACCGAGAACGAGGTGCCCGACAGGCCAATACCGATCAGCAACCCGGCACTCAGGGACAGCGACCACGCTGAATCCGACAAGCCCATGAACACCAGGCCCAGGGCATACAGCACACCACCGATCATCACCACCTTGGCAGCGCCGAAGCGGTCGGCCAAAGCGCCGGTAAACGGCTGTGCGAGGCCCCAGATCAGGTTTTGCAAGGCGATGGCAAAGGCAAAAGTTTCACGGCCCCAGCCGAACTCGGCACTCATGGGCGCCAGGAACAGGCCAAAGCCATGCCGCACGCCCAAGGACAACGCGAGGATCAGCGCACTCCCCACAAGAATCCAGCCACTGGTGCGCCACATCGAGGTCATTTCTTATTCTCCGGTCGCGGGTATATACCCGCTTGTCATCGAACAAACTCGCGTCAAGCGAGTTCGTCCAGCAAGGCCAACAGGGTTTCGCGCTTTTCGGCGCCCAACTTATCAATCAATTTCTGCTGCGCCGCTTCCCAGGCAGGCAATGCCGCAGAAAGCCGTTCATTGCCCGACTCGGTCAACAACACCAGGCGGTTACGCAGGTCATCGCCCTCTACCATTTGCACCAGGCCCTCGCCCTCCAGCACCCGCAGGTTACGCCCCAGCGTACTGCGATCCAGGCCCATGGCGTCGGCCAGGCTGGAAATGCTCGGTTGATCGAGGCGCTGCAGGTTACACAGCAAAGAATACTGGGCAACGTTGATCCCGAAGCCATCGAGAGCGCCGTCGTAATGCCTGCTGACGCCACGAGCGGCGCGACGCAGGTTGGTGCATAAACATTGGGAAGCAAGCATAGAGCGTGTATATACCCGGGATTAATGAAATGCAAGAAACTGTTACAGCGCCAGACCGATCAATACAGCCACTTCCAGCAACTCCAACAGCGCGCCTGCGGTGTCGCCGGTGGTGCCACCGAGGCGATTGACCATCAGTTGGCGCAAGCCGATAAAGCAAACGGCCGCCAGCAACACGGCAATCCCGCCGCTGAAACCGCCGATCAGGATACACGCCAGACCGCTGAGGATCAGCACCTGTTGGCCGACGATGCGTGGCAAATGGTCCGCCAAGGCCTGCCCTAACCCACCGGCACGCACATAGCGCGTGGTGAGAAACAGCGCCAACATCGAAGCGCGGCCAATCAACGGTGCGAGGATCAGCGCGGCGCCGTTGTGCTGCTCGATCAACGCCACCAGCGCGGTGAACTTGAGCAGCAGCACCAGGCCCAGGGTGACCACCGCAATCGGCCCGCTGCGCGGGTCTTTCATGATGGTCAGGGTGCGCTCGCGGTCGCCGAAGCCACCGAGCCAGGCGTCCGCGCTGTCGGCCAGGCCGTCCAGGTGCAGGCCGCCACTGAGCAACACCCACGCGGTCAACAACAACGCGGCGTGCAGCAGCAATGGCGCGCCCATCAATACGGCGTTCAAGCCCCACAGCAGCAGTCCGAACAACAGCCCCACCAGCGGATAAAACAGCAATGACCGCCCCAACTCCTGCGGCTGCGGCATGCCCGGCAAGCGAATCGGCAGGCTGCTGAGAAACTGCAAGGCGATCCAGAACGGCAACATGCTCAGATTCCTTCCCTTAATACGCCACCAGCCTCGATCTGCAGGCTGAACAGGCCACCGTGGCCGACTTCGACATTCAGCAGTTGCTCACGAGGTAAACCACGCGCCTGGGCCAATAGCAAACGCATGACTCCACCGTGGCTGATCAGCAGCACTCGCTGGCCGTCATAAGCTTGATGCAAGCGAGCGACAGCACCCAGTACGCGCGCGGAGAACTGCGAAACCGGCTCGCCCTGCGGCGGTGTAAAACTGTAGGGGTCAGCCCAGAACAGGCCCAGCGCTTCGGCATCGGTTTCCATCAAGGCTGCGGCGCTCTGCCCTTCCCAGGCGCCGAAGTGTAGCTCCTGTAGATCTTTTTCCAGGGTGACCGGCAGGTTCAGGCGCGCGCCCAGCTCATCAGCAAACCGTGCGCAACGTTGCAGCGGCGAGCTGACCAGTCGGTCCCACGGGCCCTGCTCCACCACCGCCGCACGCATCTGCTCCCAGCCCTTGGCGGTGAGGGCATCGTCCAGGCTGCCGCGCAAGCCGCCGCCCAGTTCGGTTTCGCCATGGCGCAGCAGGTCCAGGTGCAACGTCATGCCGGACGGTCCGCCACGGCCGCCTC
The DNA here is from genome assembly GCF_059716235.1 of Pseudomonas sp. LBUM1641. Lineage (NCBI taxonomy): Bacteria > Pseudomonadati > Pseudomonadota > Gammaproteobacteria > Pseudomonadales > Pseudomonadaceae > Pseudomonas > Pseudomonas sp. LBUM1641. Next base: position 1,751,805 of record NZ_CP166815.1, on the reverse strand, counting down.
GGCGAAGGTTGCCATCTGCCCGTGCAGCGCGCAGGCCAGGCGCAACAACGGTACGGCCAACGCGGCGCCGCTGCCTTCGCCCAGGCGCAGGCCGAGTTCCAGCAGTGGTTCGGCATTGAGGCTTTGCAGCACATGGCGGTGGCCAGGCTCGGCACCGCGATGGCCGAACAGCAGCCATTCGCGGCAGCCGGGATTCAGGCGCGTGGCGACCAGCGCCGCGACCGTGCAGATAAAACCGTCCACCAGCACCACGACACCTTCTTGAGCGCAGGCCAGGTAGGCGCCGACCAGCGCCGCAATTTCAAAGCCGCCGAGGTTGAACAGGGTTTTCAGGGCGTCGTCACGGTCGCCTGCGTGCAGTGCCAAGGCGCGCTGGATGACGGCGACTTTGTGGCTGACGCCCTGGGCGTTCAGGCCGGTGCCGGGGCCGGTCAGGTCGCTGACCTGGCAGTCCAGCAGTGCGCAGGCCAGGGCACTGGCGGCGGTGGTGTTGCCGATGCCCATTTCGCCGCCGATAAACAGTTGCGCGCCGTTCGCGGTGGCGCGGTGCACGCTGTCGCGGCCGGCTTGCAAGGCCAGGCGGCCTTGGGCGTCGGTCATGGCCGGGCCGTTGACGAAGTTGGCGGTGCCGGCGCCGATGTTGAGGTGGCGTACGCCGGGCAGGCTCAAGGTTGGGGTGATGGTGCCGAGGTCGACTACTTCCAGTTTCGCGTCGAGTTGGCGGGCCAGCACGCTGATGGCGGCGCCGCCGGTGACGAAGTTGTGGAGCATCTGGCCGGTGACTTCCTGGGGGAAGGCAGAGACACCTTCGGCGACTACGCCGTGGTCGCCGGCGAAGATGGCGATCCACAGGTGGTCGACGCTGGGTTTGACCTGGCCCTGGAGGCCGGCCAGTTGGACTGCCACGGCTTCCAGTTGGCCGAGGGAGCCGGCGGGCTTGGTCAGTTGCTGCTGACGGGCCAGGGCTTGTTCGTGGGCTTGGGTGTCGATTGCTTTGCAGGGGTTGAGCCACCAGGTGTCGGTCATAACGCAGTACCTTTTAAAGTCAGGGGCAGGCCGGCGACGGTCAGGACAACGCGCTGACAACGTTCGGCCAAGGCTTGATGCAGCCATCCGGCTTCATCGACATAGCGGCGAGTCAATTCGCCCAGCGGCACGACACCCAGTCCGGTCTCGTTGCTGACAAAAATGATTTCTCCTGGGAGGGTGGCCAGGGTTTGTAGCAAGGCCTCGCGCTCGTCGTTGAGACGGTCGGGGTCTTCGAGCATCAGCAGATTGGTGAGCCATAAAGTCAGGCAATCGACCAGCAGGCAATGGTTCGGGCTGGCGTTTTCCTTGAGGACACGGGCCAGTTCGATGGGCTCTTCGATCAGGCCCCATTCGGCCGGGCGGCGCTCGCGGTGGTGGGCGATGCGTGCGGTCATTTCGCCGTCCAGGGGTTGGCTCGTCGCTATGTAGGTGACGCTTAGGCCGCTGTCGGTGGCGAGCTTTTCAGCCAGGCGGCTTTTGCCGGAGCGGGCGCCGCCGAGGATCAACTGGAGCATGGGTTGTGCCTGTTTTTGACTGTGTGTGTATCCGTTATTTTTGTAACGGCTGATATGGGTTCCGCTCTTACAGCGGGTCACTTTTGGAAAAGAGCCCCAAAAGTAACCAAAAGGGCTCTTGCCCCACCACTCGGCACCTCGCTTGGGCTCGGTGTGCCCTCACTCCGGCTTTGGAGCGTGGGCCGCCGCGATGGGCCATCCTTGGCCCAGCGCGGCTAACCCGGCGTCCTGCCGGGTTACCCACGCTCCAAAGCCTGCGTTCGGCCAGCGTGGTTTAACGGGGCGCCTAAGATCAAGATCACAAGCAGATCAAGAGCACAGCGGCCTACAGGCCGGCTTGAGTGTGGTGAAGCAACAGCAACAGCAAAATCAGAAGCTAAAGCGGGCACGGTCCAAATGTGGGAGCGGGCTTGCTCGCGAAGGTCGTTAACGATGACGCGGGCATTCTGGATGAACGCGGCGGTCTCAGGTTTTTCGCGAGCAAGCTCGCTCCTACAGAACAGCAGCTCTGCTTTCGCTCTGGATCTTGCCTCTGCTTCTAACACTCAAGCCGGCCTGTAGGCCGCTTTGCTGTTGCTTTTGATCTGGCTTTTGATCTTGATCTGCGGGCCCCGTCAACCACGATGGCCGCAAGTAGGCACGGTGGAGCGGGTAAATCGGCAGGGAAGCCGATTTAGCCGCGCCGGGCCATGGATGGCCCGTCGCGGCGGCCCGCGGAACCGGGCCGGAGTGCGGGCATGCCGAGCCTAAGCGAGGCACCGAGTGGTGGGGCAAAGACCTTTTGGTTACTTTTGGCTGGGCCGGCATTCCGGGCGTTTGCCAAAAGTGACCCGCTGTAAGAGCGGAACCATAGGTCGCCGTTACCTAAATAACGGATATGTACACGGCCCAAAAAAAATCAAACCCCACACAACGAACGCAACAAACCCGTATCCAAATGCCGCTCTACCAAATCCGCCAACCGCTCAATATCCCGCTCCCGCAACCCGTGATAATCCACCGATTGCACATCCTCCAACCCAGCCCACCGCAACAACGCCCCACAAGCCGCTGGGCTCTCAAACAACCCATGCAAATAGGTCCCAAGAACCTGCCCATCCTCACTCTGCGCCCCATCCCGACGCCCATCGTCCAACTGCACCGCAGCCCGCACCAAACCAGCGCCACTGGTAACGCCCGCGTGGATCTCATACCCACTCACCTCGGCATCCTCCAGCAACAACCGCCCCCGCACATTACGCAGCTGCTTCTCCTGCGCAAGCGTCGTACTGAACGCCAACAACCCCAACCCCACACTCGATCCGCAAGGTCCTTCCAACCCAAGCGGGTCATGCACCTGCTCCCCGAGCATCTGCAACCCACCACAAATCCCCAACACCTTCCCGCCATAACGCAGATGCCGCGCCACCGCCGTGTCCCACCCATTGGCCCGCAAATACGCCAAATCACTGCGCACACTCTTCGAGCCCGGCAAAATAATCAGGTCCGCCGCAGGAATCGCCTGCCCCGGCCCCACAAACTGCAAATCCACCTGCGGATGCAACCGCAACGGATCAAAATCCGTGTGATTACTGATCCGCGGCAATACCGGCACCACCACCTTGAGCACCTGCGCCGCCTTGTCGATCTGGCGCCGGTCGATGCCGTCCTCAGCCTCCAGATGCAAATCCATCACATACGGCAACACCCCCACCACCGGCTTGCCGGTACGCGCTTCCAGCCAATCGAGCCCTGGCTGCAACAGCGCAATATCCCCGCGAAACCGATTGATGATGAAGCCTTTGACCCGCGCCTGTTCGCTCGGCGACAACAATTCCAGCGTACCCACAAGGTGCGCAAACACCCCGCCACGATTGATGTCGGCAATCAGCAGCACCGGGCAGTCCACCGCTTCGGCAAAGCCCATGTTGGCAATGTCGTTCGCCCGCAGATTGATCTCGGCCGGCGAACCCGCGCCCTCGACCATCACCACCGGATACGCCGCACTCAACCGCGCATGGGAGGCCAACACCGCCTGCATCGCGATGGCTTTGTAATCGTGATAAGCCACCGCATTCATGGTGGTCACGGCGCGCCCATGGATAATCACTTGGGAGCCCGTGTCGCTGTTAGGTTTGAGCAGCACCGGGTTCATGTCGGTGTGGGGCGCCAGGTTGGCGGCCTGGGCCTGCACCGCTTGGGCCCGGCCGATTTCGCCGCCTTCGGCAGTCACGGCGCTGTTGAGCGCCATGTTCTGCGGCTTGAAGGGCACCACCGGTATGCCCTGGCGCACCAGCCAGCGGCAAAGTGCGGTCACCAGCGTGCTTTTGCCCGCGTCGGATGTGGTGCCCTGCACCATCAAGGTACTCATGGGGCTTCCTTGTAGGCGCTTAGCGCCTGATCGAGCCGCAGCCAGTCGGCCTCGGTATCCGGCAGGCCGAAACGCAGACTGCTGTTGTCGACAAACAGGCGCAGCAGAATCCCGCGCTGGGCCAGGAATTCATGCAACTGCCCGGCGCGGTCGGTGATCATCCACTGGAACAACGCGCAGCCACCCTGAGGCCGCAGGCCATGGCGTTCAAGCAGGTCAAACAGACGCTGGCTGGCCGACTCGCAACGCAACCGCTGTTGCGCATGGCCGGCGGTATCACGCAGGCATGCTTGCCCAAGCACCCGCGTCGGCCCACTGACCGCCCACGGCCCCACCTGTTCGGCAAGCAGCTTGAGCAGCTTGCGCTCGGCCAGCACAAACCCTAGCCGCACGCCGGCCAGACCGAAGAATTTGCCAAAGGAGCGCAGCACAATCAGGCCAACCTGATGGGCTTGGCTCGCCAGGCTCAGTTGCGGGGTGATGTCCATAAACGCTTCGTCCACCACCAGCCAGCCGCCACGCTGGGCCAACCGTGCATGCCAGTCCAGCAGGCGTTGTGGCGTCAGGCTCAGGCCGGTGGGGTTGTTGGGGTTGACCACCACCAATACGTCGAGGCTGTCGAGGAAGAAGTCGACTTCCTGCTCCAACACTTCGCGCACGATATAGCCGGCGCGACGCCAGGCTTCAGCATGCTCGGCGTAGCACGGCGACAGCACCCCGACCTTGCCCGTCCGGCGCAGGCGCGGCAATAACTGGATCGCGGCCTGGGATCCGGCCACTGGTAGTACGTGGGTCGCGCCGTAATATTCGCAGGCGGCCTGTTCCAGGCCGTCATCGGTTTCAGGCAGGCGCGCCCAGGCCCGCAGCGGGATGTCCGGGATCGGGAACGGCCACGGCGCCAGGCCGCTGGACAGGTCGAGCCAATCGGCCTCTGGAATGCCGTATTGCAACGCCGCCTTACGCAAGCGGCCACCGTGCTCAAGCATAAAATTCAGCCCCCACACACAGGATCAACAACCACAGCCACACGCCGCGTTGCACCAGTTGCCAGCCGCGCTCGATGGAATCCGCATCTGCAGGCGGACCTTCGCCCAGTTGCGGGCGCTGGTGCAACTCGCCGTGATAAATCGCTGCACCACCCAGCTCCACGCCGAGGGCGCCGGCACCTGCCGCCATCACCGGGCCGGCGTTGGGGCTGTCCCAGGTCGGACCCTGAGTACGCCAGCATTTGAGGGCTAGGCGGGTTTTGCCCAGCAGTGCGTAGGTCAACGCCACCAGGCGCGCCGGAATGTAGTTGAGCACGTCGTCGATCTTTGCCGCGGCCCAGCCGAAACGCTCAAAGCGTTCATTGCGATAGCCCCACATGGCATCCAGAGTGTTGCTCAACCGATAGAGCACTACACCGGGCACGCCAGCGACCACAAACCAGAACAGTGCAGCGAACACTGCATCGCTGCCGTTTTCCAGCACCGATTCGGTGGCCGCGCGGGCGACTTCCGTTTGGTCCAGTTCGCTGGTCTGGCGGCTCACCAGGTAGCTGACGCGTTGGCGCGCCTCGCCCAGGTCATCGCTGCGCAGCGCCTGCGCCACCGGCAGCACGTGTTCGCCGAGGCTACGCATGCCCAGTGCGCAGTACAGCGCGAGGATTTCCAATACCCAGCCGATATACGGCGCCCACGACAGGGCCGTGGCCAACAGGGTCAACGGCACCACCGCGATCACCCACGCGGTGACCCCATGACTGCGCCAGCCACGGCCGCCGGAGTTGAAACGCTGCTCGATGCGCCCGGCAAAATTACCGAACGCCACCAGCGGATGCCAGCGCCTGGGCTCGCCCAGCAGCGCATCCAGCGCCACCGCAGCGACACTCAGCAAGGCCACACTCATTGACTCACTCCCCAAACATTCTCATACAACATGTCACTCAGTGGCCGTGGTTCGGTCCAGCCTTCGAGCTGCAACATCGGTGCCGGGTAGAACTCGGTCACCGGGCCCAGGCACAACACCGCCAACGGCTTGGCGCCGGGCGGCAGGCCCAGCAGGTCGGCCAGGGCCTGGGGCTCGAACAGCGAGACCCAGCCCATGCCCAGCCCTTCGACGCGGGCTGCCAGCCATAGATTCTGGATCGCGCAGGACAACGAGGCCATGTCCATTTCCGGCAAGGTGCGGCGCCCGAAAATATGCCGTTCGCGATCGTCCATCAACGCCGCCACCAGTACTTCGGCGCAGTCGTTGATGCCTTCGACCTTGAGCTTCATGAACTGGTCGGAGCGCTCGCCGAGGGCTTCGGCGGTGCGTACGCGTTCTTCTTCCACCAACTGCTGGATCTGGCCGCGCAGGTTGCGGTCGCTGATGCGGATAAAACGCCAGGGCTGCATCAAGCCGACGCTCGGCGCCTGGTGGGCGGCTTGCAGCAGGCGGTGGAGCAATTCAGGTGCGACGGTGCCGCCGCTGAAGTGGCGCATGTCGCGGCGTTCGGCGATGGCGCGGTAGACGGCTTCGCGGTCGGCTTCCGGAAAGGCGTTGTCAGTCATGGCCTCATCGCGGGCAAGCCCGCTCCCACAGTAGATTGCGTTTCAACTCGGTCAACTGTGGGAGCTGGCTTGCCTGCGATGGCGGTCTCAAGGCTTGGCGCAAACAGGGCAGCCACCGCTGTCGGGTTGGACGGGAAGTAAAAGTGCACGTAGGAAGCCGTCATCCGGCCCTGACGATAAACCGCCTCGGCGCCGCGCCCGCCATTCGGGCTCAGGCCGCGGGCAATCGGCTGCCATTCGGTGCTGGTCAACGAGTGATGATAAGTGTGGCCACGCAGCAGGCCTTCGGGCAGTTCGACATTTTGCAGGGCCAGTGCCGCCAGACGTTTCTGCATCACGGCATCACCCTGGAGCAGGCCCACCAGTTCGGCACGGGTGCCGTCGACATCGGTGAGCGAGTCCAGCAGATAGAGCATGCCACCGCATTCGGCCAGCAGCGGCTTGCCGGCAGCGTGATGGGCGCGAATGGCGTCCAGCATCGGGGTATTTTCCGACAGCGCCTGGTGATGCAGTTCCGGGTAACCGCCCGGCAGGTAGAGGCTGTCGGCTTCGGGCAACACGCGGTCACGAATAGGCGAGAAGAAGCACAGTTCGGCGCCCATCGCCCGCAGCAGGTCGAGGCTCGCGCCGTAGGTAAAGGCGAAGGCTTCGTCGCGGGCCACGGCAATGCGCACGCCGGCCAGCAACGGTTGGGTCTCGATCACCTCGGGTGCGGCGAATTCCACCGGCGGTGGCAGCGCTACCTCGCAACTGCTGCCCAAGGCTTGGGCGGCGGCGTCGAGGCGCAGATCAAGGTCGTTCAGTTCGCTGGCCTGCACCAGGCCAAGGTGGCGGCTGGGCAACTCGATGCCGGTTTCCCGGGACAGCGCGCCATACCAGCGCAGGCCTTCGGTAAGGCTGCCTTCGAGCAATTGCGCATGGCGCAGCGTACCAACACGGTTGGCCAGCACGCCGGCAAACGGCAGGTCCGGCTGGTAGCGCGCCAGGCCCAATGCCAGGGCGCCGAAGGTCTGGGCCATGGCCGTGCCGTCGATCACCGCCAGTACCGGCACGCCAAAGTGCCGCGCCAGGTCGGCGCTGGACGGCGTGCCGTCGAACAGGCCCATCACGCCTTCGATCAGGATCAGGTCGGCTTCCCCCGCCGCTTCCCACAGCAACCGGCGACTTTCCTGCTCGCCCACCATCCACATGTCCAATTGATAGACCGGCGCACCACTGGCGCGCTCGTGGATCATCGGGTCGAGAAAGTCCGGGCCGCATTTGAACACCCGCACCTTGCGCCCCAGGTTGCGGTGCAAACGGGCCAGCGCGGCGGTGACGGTGGTTTTGCCCTGGCCGGACGCCGGTGCGGCGATCAGGACAGCAGGACAGTGACGGGGCTGATTCAAAGTTCGATGCCTTTCTGCGCCTTGATACCGGCCTGGAAGGCGTGCTTGAGCATGCCCATTTCAGTCACGGTGTCGGCCATTTCGATCAATTCGGGTTTGGCGCCACGGCCGGTCACCAGCACGTGCTGCATGGGCGGGCGGGCCTGCAGGTCGCTGAGCACCTGGTCCAGGTCGAGGTAGCCGTGCTTGAGGGCGATGTTCAGCTCGTCCAGCACCACCAGGCCAATGGCCGGGTTCTGCAGCATTTCCCGGGAGACCGCCCAGGCGGCTTCGGCGGCCACGATGTCGCGCGCACGGTCCTGGGTTTCCCAGGTAAAACCTTCGCCCATCACGTGGAAGCGCACCTGCTCGGGGAAACGCCGGAAGAACATTTCTTCACCGGTGCTGTTGCGGCCCTTGATGAACTGCACCACACCGCACTGCATGCCGTGGCCCATGGCCCGGGCCAGCATGCCGAAAGCGGAGCTGCTCTTGCCCTTGCCATTGCCGGTGAGCACCAGCAGCAACCCGCACTCGTTCGGTGAATTGGCAATGCGCTCATCAATCACGGCTTTTTTGCGCAGCATGCGCGCCAGGTGGCGTTCGTCACGATCGGGGGATTCAGTCATGGCAGCTCTCCGTTGGCGCTGGACAAAAACGGCGGGCAGGAAAAAGACACATACAGACAGCCAAGCATCGCCCACCGTGATGCTGTTGGATGGATCAGGCCGGTCTCCGGGCTCATGAGTGGCATTGGATGCCGAGGGTGCGCCTTCCCATATCGCGGGCGATACAGTGGCTTAAGGCACCGTCTTGACTCATTTACCGTTGCGGGGGCAGCGCCGGGATCGTGGCGGCACTGTAGAAAAATGCGCTCACTCACCGGCTCCCCTGTTTCACTCAGTCGGCGCGTACGCCACAGAGCACCTGAAACAAGCCGCGAAGGTTAGTGGGTTGGGGGTGGAGCGTCAATTAAAGCCGGACATGCGCGTGAACCATCGGGCCGCTGTGCGCCTCTACCACTACAGGTATTAAGGAGAAAACCATGCACAAGACCCGACTTGCCCTACTGATCATGGTCGCCGGCACCCTTGCCGCCTGTGGTGAAAGCTCTACCCTTCAGGTGTCCGACGGCACCGGGCCCTCGCCCAAACTACCCGAGCCGAATAAAACCCTGATCCCCACGGTGAATATCGCCACGGCCATCGGCTGGCCCGAAGGCGCCAAGCCGACTCCCGCGGCGGGTACTCAGGTGGCAGCGTTTGCCGAAGGCCTGGATCACCCGCGCTGGCTGTACGTGCTGCCCAATGGCGACGTGCTGGTGGCGGAAACCAACGCGCCGCCCAAGCCGGATGATGCCAAGGGCATTCGTGGCTGGGTGATGGAGAAAGTCATGGGGCGTGCCGGGGCCGGCGTGCCGAGCCCGAACCGCATCACCCTGTTGCGGGACGCCGACCACGACGGTGTGGCCGAAACCCGCACGGTGTTCCTGGAGAACCTGAACTCGCCGTTCGGCATGACCCTGGTGGGCAACGACCTGTATGTCGCCGATTCAGACAAATTACTGCGCTTCCCTTATCAGCCAGGGGAAACCTCGATCAAGGACGCCGGCACCACCGTCACCGACTTACCGGGCGGCAGCATTAACCATCACTGGACCAAGAACGTGATCGCCAGCAAAGACGGCAGCAAGCTGTACGTCAGCGTGGGCTCCAACAGCAACGTCGGGGAAAACGGCCTGGAAGCCGAACAAGGCCGGGCCGCGATCTGGGAAGTAGACCGCGCCACCGGCCAGCACCGCATCTTCGCCTCCGGCCTGCGCAACCCCAACGGCATGGCCTGGGAGCCGCAAAGCGGCGCGCTATGGACGGCGGTCAACGAGCGCGATGAAATCGGCAGCGATTTGGTGCCGGACTACATCACCTCGGTCAAGGATGGCGCCTTCTACGGTTGGCCATTCAGTTACTACGGGCAGCACGTGGATGTGCGGGTCACACCGCAGAACCTGGACTTGGTGGCCAAGGCGATTGCACCGGATTATGCAGTAGGCCCGCACACCGCCTCGCTCGGGCTGACCTTTGCCGACGGCAGCAAGTTACCCGCTCAATTCAGCAATGGCGCGTTTATCGGCCAACATGGTTCGTGGAACCGCAAGCCTCACAGTGGCTACAAGGTCATCTTTGTGCCGTTTGAGGCCGGCAAGCCCAAAGGCCAGCCGGTGGATGTGCTGACCGGGTTCCTCAACAGCGATGAGAAAGCCATGGGCCGTCCGGTCGGCGTGGTGATCGACAAGCAGGGGGATTTGTTGGTGGCAGACGATGTGGGGAACAAAGTGTGGCGGGTGTCGGCGGCTAAATAGCCGACCCTGAAAAGCACTGTGGGAGCCTTAGGCTCCCACAGTTGTTTTGGCTTACGGGTTTCGTGCCAGGCGATCGGCCGGCAACACGCGCTTGGCGCTCAGGTAGGCATTCTGCCAATAGGCCTTGGACAGCGTGTCCAGCTTCACCGTGCCGCCGGTTTGCGGCGCATGCACAAAACGCCCTTCACCCACGTAGATCCCGGCGTGGCTGACTTGCGAGCCGCCACCGGTGGCGAAGAAGATCAGGTCGCCGGTTTGCAGGTTGTTTTCGCTCACGTCCTGGGCGCGCATCACGATCAGCTCGCGGGTGGTACGCGGCAGGGAGATACCCGCGGCATCACGGTAGACGAAACCGATCAAGCCACTGCAATCAAACCCCGAGTCCGGCGTGTTGCCGCCCCAACGATAAGGCGTGCCGACCAGGCCCAGCGCACGAAAGAGCACGTCTTCGGCCGCAGGCGAGAAATTTTGGGTAGCGTAGGTATTGAACACCGGCTTGGGCTTGACGGCCACGGGAGCAGGCGGAGGACGACTTGCGCAGGCGCTGAGCAGCGCGGCGCAAACGAGAAGAATTAGGCGGGCCGAGGTCGACATGGGCAGAACAATCCTGATCTGGATGCGGCTTTCGCTGCCGAACGTTGAAAAACAGAACGCGCAAGCAAAGCTCGCGCGATCGATTTACAACAATGTCCAGGGATTCTAGCGCTTACACGTCAAACTTCAAGTATCACTTTAACTTTACTTGCTGGCGGTAACGGTAGTCGGGGCCATCGCCAGGGCGCGCTTGGCTTCGATGAAGGTTTTGCTCCAGTAGCTGTCACCCAGGTTGTCGACTCGCACACCACCGCTGCGGCGGCTGCTGGAGTGGATAAACTGGTTGTCGCCCAGGTAGATACCGGCGTGGCTGACACGACCGCGACCAGCCGTACTAAAGAAAAGCAGATCACCGGGCTTGAGGTTGTTCCGCGCGACCAACGGTGCATCCACGTTGATCATTTCGCGGGTGGAGCGCGGCAGATTCATGCCGGCTTCCTCACGGAACAGGTAGCCGATGAAACCGCTGCAGTCGAAACCGGCTTCAGAGGTACCGCCGAAACGGTAACGGGTACCGATCAGGGACATGCCACGTTCGAGAATGCTGTCGGCCAGAACTGGAAGCTGGTAAGGCTTGCTGCCGGCGAAGTCGGCGAGTTCTTTTTCGGTTGCGATCTCTTCTTCGTAAACAGTAGAAGATTGGGATGCAACGAATTTTGCCTGGGACTGCTGTGCTGGTTTTTGCTGCTCAGCCACGTTTTGAGTGTGGGTGGCGCAACCAAACAACAGGGTAACGAGTGCGAGAGGCACGAGGGGTGCGAAGCGATTTAGCATGGGCACGACCGTGGCTGATGTGTAAAGAAGCCGAGACTATGCCCTCTATCACATCGATTTGCAAATTCAATCGTGATCTATGTGACTTCTTGTTTGGACTATGACATCTAAGCCCTTAACACCCCATTCAACCCATTTGCGTGGCCAAAACAGCCCAAACGCGGGTTTTCTGACGCCTGGAATTTGCCGGAAGCCCCCGATTTTAAAGGGCTGGCTACCAGCCCAGGGTTTCTTTAAGGAAGGGAATCGTCAGCTTGCGCTGGGCCTGCAAGGAGGCCTGGTCGAGCTGTTCAAGCAAGTCGAACAGTGCACTCATGCTGCGGGTGCCGCGAGTGAGGATAAAATGCCCGACCTCGTCGGTCAGGTGCAGCCCGCGGCGGGACGCACGCAGTTGCAGGGCACGCAATTTGTCCTCGTCGGACAACGGGCGCATCTGGAAGATCAGCGCCAGGGTCAGCCGCGACTTCAAGTCGGCCAGCTTCACCGGCAACTCACGTGGCGAGGTGGACGCGGCAATCAACAAACGCCGGCCGCTGTCACGCAAGCGGTTGAACAGATGGAACAGCGCCTCTTCCCAATCCGCCCGCCCCGCTACCGCGTGCAAGTCGTCCAGACAAACCAGTTCGTATTGCTCGAGGTTGTCGAGGATCTCGATACCACGGTCCAGCAGATCCGCCAGCGGCAAGTAAACTGCCGGCTCACCCATCTGCTCGAAGCGCAGGCAAGCGGCCTGTAACAAGTGGGTACGCCCCACGCCATGCTTGCCCCAGAGGTAGATCAGGCTTTCGGTCCACCCGGCGTCGGCTTCGCAGAGCCGCTCGACATAGCCGAGTGCAGCGGCATTGGCGCCTGGGTAGTAATTGATAAAGGTAGCGTCGTCACGCAGACGCACACCTAGGGGCAGCTGAATCGGTTTCATGCTGACTGAACGGCTCCAATCGAACCGTTAGTGACCTCTGTGTAAAGTTTGCAAAGTTTATACCCGTGACGCCGGGCGCACAATGCAGCAGACCACAAGCAAAATCAAAGGTTTGCGTTAACTTGTTGGATTTGGTGAAGATTGTTTGACGCAATGGCGAAACGCCAGAGCCGATAAACGACAAACCCGGCCTTGAGCCGGGTTTGTGATGCTGCGGTTATAACTCCGGATCCTCGACCCCGGCGTACATGTCCGAGTCCTTGTACAGGTCGTGCACATGGCGCACCAGCACCATGATCACCGCCGCCACCGGCAGCGCCAGGAGGATGCCGGTGAAGCCGAACAGCTCGCCGCCCGCCAGAATCGCGAAGATCACTGCCACTGGGTGCAGACCGATCCGGTCACCCACCAGCAACGGCGTCAGCACCATGCCTTCCAGGGCCTGGCCGACCATAAACACCGCGACAATCCCGAGCATCGGGTACAGGTCGCCGTGGAACTGGAACAGCCCGGCCACCAGCGCCGCACCAATACCGATCACAAAGCCCATGTATGGCACGATGGCCGCCAGGCCGGCGATCAGGCCGATCAACAACCCCAGCTCCAGGCCGATAGCCATCAGCCCCGCCGCATAGATGCCCCCCAGCGCCAGCATCACCAGCAACTGGCCACGGACGAAGGCGCCGAGCACCTCATGGCATTCCCCGGCCAGGGAGACGATGCGCTCTTCGCGGTCGCGCGGCAGCAGGCCGCGGATTTTGGCCATCATGATGTCCCAATCCCGCAACAGGTAGAACGCCACTACCGGAATCAGCACCAGGTTGGTCAGCCAACCAATCAACGCCAGACTCGAAGCCGTCGCCTGGCTCAACACCACGCCGACGATGTCAGTGGTCTGACCCATGTGCTCGCTGATGGCGGCCTTGACTTTGTCAAACTTCCAGAACCCGTCTGCCAGCCCCAGCTTGGCCTGCGCCCACGGCATGGCCGTGTGTTGCAGCCAGTCGAGCATCTGTGGCGCCAGCTCATAGAGTTTGAACAATTGCTTGGCCAGCATCGGCACCAGCACCAGCACCAACGCCGTGATGATCAAGGTGAACAACGCAAACACCGCCACCACGCCCCAGGTACGTGACAGGCCGATCTTTTCCAGGCGATCCACCACGGGATCGAACAGGTAAGCCAGCAGTAACGCGACCAGGAACGGCGTCAGGATCGAATGCAGCAGGAACACAAAAACGCACAGCAGGACAATCCCGCCAAGCCACACCCAACGACGCGTATCCGCCATAAACCCTTCCCTCTGTTATTTGCTTCCTGCTTCTATATAAGAAGGAAGAACGCTTACCAATGAAAACGTAGCTGCGGCGTCGGCTCGACCGGCGCCGGTTGCGAGCCTTCCACCACCGGCTGCGGAGCCGGCGCTTCACCCGCGGGGATTTCCTGCAACTTGGCCAGGCTCAACTGGGTGCGCAACTGCTCGGGGCTGCCATTCACACGATAGACGATGCGACTGCCATCCACCCGTACCGGCTGGGCACCAAACGGCTCCAGCAGATGGCCCAGGGCGGCGTAATGCTCCAGGTTCATGCCCTGCACTTCGAGCAACTGATCGCTGGTGGCAGCGCCGGCCTTGACCGCAAAGCGTGGTGCCAGGCGCTCGCTGACAGCCAGCAGCACGGCGTCGGCCAGCGCAGCGGTGTCAGTACCGGTGGCGGTGCCCTGCTCGCTTTTATCGCCCAACCACAGGCGCCATTTAGCCGACCATTGGCCGCCGTCTTCGCGGGCATGCACCGCCAGCAAGGCGTCGGCGCCGTAACGTTCGGACGCGGCACGCAGCGGCGTGGCGTCGGGGCTTTCAAGATTCGGGGCAGTGGCGACGATTTGTTCGTCCAGGTCACCCAGCGGCAGGCGCAAAGGCAAACCACGGTGCTGGGCCGCGCGACGCAGCGGTTGGGCGACGGACTGGCCATCACCCACCAGGCTGCTGCCTTCGACGGAGTCGTTCAGCCACCAACCGAGGATCGACGGCCGGTTGCTGCCCCACAGCGCCAAGCCCGCCCCACGCAAGGCGCGGTCGGTACTGACGGGATCGAAATCCACTTGCAGGCTTTCCGGCGGGCCGGCGTCGTAGCCGTATTGGCTGATGATCTGTTGCGGGTCCTTGCGAATCGCCGCCAGGCCCGGGCCATCGGCGGCCTTGGCGTCGCCGGTCAGGCGGATCACCAGGGTTTGCAGGGCACGCTGGGTCGCCTGGTCACGCTCCTGGGGAGATTGGCTGCTGACTGGCTCCAGCACTTGATAGAGGCCATTGAGGGTTTCGGCATGACTCGCCAGGCTGACCAACGACAAGCAGCCCACAAAAAAATATTTACTCAGACCCATGAAAGAAGATTCCCGAACGACAAATAAGCGGTTGGAACAGACCGCGTGAACACTGTTGAGCAAGGCTGTGACCACAGCGACCGGCAAAACATTCACAGGGCCTCGGTAAGTTTTTGTACTGTCATAACGATAGCGAGTTAAAGGCTATACCTTAATACGGCCCGTGACCGACTCGATTAGCGATTTTTTTAACAGCTATTGCCCCTGCCCGTCGGCCCGAGGATGGCCGCTGCCCCTCAAGCCTGATAAAATCGCGCGCCTTCGCAGACCGTCAATGGCAGGCCATGCTGAAACGTCAGGTTTCGGTATTCCCGCCGCATTCGGTCGTTACCCCTGAATCCCCCCTAAAGGCCTGGATCATGAGCAAGCAACCCTCCCTGAGCTACAAGGACGCCGGTGTAGACATCGACGCCGGTGAAGCATTGGTCGAACGCATCAAGAGCGTCGCCAAGCGCACTGCGCGCCCCGAAGTCATGGGCGGCCTGGGCGGTTTTGGCGCCCTCTGCGAGATCCCGGCCGGCTACAAGCAGCCTGTATTGGTCTCCGGCACCGACGGTGTGGGCACCAAGCTGCGCCTGGCACTGAACCTGAACAAGCACGACAGCATCGGCATCGACCTGGTTGCCATGTGCGTGAACGACCTGGTGGTGTGTGGCGCCGAGCCGCTGTTCTTCCTTGACTACTACGCCACCGGCAAGCTCAACGTCGAGACCGCGACCCAAGTGGTTACCGGCATTGGCGCTGGCTGCGAACTGTCCGGCTGCTCCCTGGTCGGTGGTGAAACCGCTGAAATGCCAGGCATGTACGAAGGCGAAGACTACGACCTGGCCGGTTTCTGCGTCGGCGTTGTAGAAAAATCCGAAATCATCGACGGCTCCAAAGTCGCTGCCGGTGACGCCCTGCTGGCCCTGCCATCGTCCGGCCCGCACTCCAACGGCTACTCGCTGATCCGCAAGATCATCGAAGTGTCCGGCGCCGACATCGAAACCATCCAGCTCGACGGCAAGCCTTTGACCGACCTGTTGATGGCACCGACCCGCATCTACGTGAAGCCGTTGCTCAAGCTGATCAAGGACACCGGAGCCGTCAAGGCCATGGCCCACATCACCGGCGGCGGCCTGCTGGACAACATCCCGCGCGTACTGCCTAAAGGCGCCCAGGCGATTGTCGACGTGGCCAGCTGGCAGCGCCCGGCAGTCTTCGACTGGCTGCAAGAGAAAGGCAACGTCAACGAAACCGAGATGCACCGCGTGCTGAACTGCGGCGTGGGCATGGTCATCTGCGTGGCGCAAGAGCACGTTGAAACCGCGCTGAACGTACTGCGTGAAGCCGGCGAGCAGCCTTGGGTCATCGGCCAGATCGCTACCGCTCCTGAAGGCGCGGCTCAGGTTGAACTGAAGAACCTTAAGGCGCACTGATGCCTGCAACCTGTGATGTCGTGGTGCTGCTCTCCGGCACCGGCAGTAACTTGCAGGCCCTGATCGACAGCACGCGCACCGGCGATAGCCCGGTGCGCATCGCTGCGGTGATCTCCAACCGCAGCGACGCCTACGGCCTGCAACGCGCCAGGGACGCGGGCATCGACACCCGCTCCCTGGATCACAAGGCTTTCGAAGGCCGCGAGGCCTTCGACAGCGCCTTGATCGAGCTGATCGACGCCTTCAACCCCAAACTCGTGGTACTGGCCGGTTTCATGCGCATTCTCAGCGCTGACTTCGTGCGCCACTACAACGGGCGCCTGCTGAATATCCACCCGTCCCTGCTGCCAAAATACAAAGGGTTACACACCCACCAGCGTGCCCTTGAGGCCGGCGACACCGAGCACGGCTGCAGCGTGCACTTTGTTACCGAGGAACTCGATGGCGGGCCTCTGGTCGTACAGGCAGTAGTTCCGGTAGAGTCTGCGGACTCTGCGCAGACGCTTGCGCAACGGGTTCACACCCAGGAACACAGGATTTACCCGCTGGCTGTTCGCTGGTTCGCTGAGGGGCGGTTGATTCTTGGCGACCACGGTGCATTATTGGACGGTCAGTTACTTGCGGCCAGCGGCCACTTGATTCGAACCTAGGAGACTTTATGCGTCGCGCCCTGCTCTTCGCTTTTGCGCTGTTCGCCTTGCCTGCCGTGCAAGCAGCAGACCTTCACCCTTTCTCCGCCAGCTACACCGCCGACTGGAAACAGTTGCCCATGAGTGGTTCGGCAGAACGCAGCCTGACCAAGAATGACAACGGCAGCTGGACCTTGAATTTCAAGGCTTCCATGATGATCGCCAGCCTGACTGAAACCAGCGTGATTCGCTTCGACAAAGATGCCCTGCAGCCGGTGAGCTACACCTTTGAACGCGGCGGCCTGGGCAAGACGAAGAAGATCAACCTCGACTTCGATCAGACGGCCAAGAAAGTCACCGGCTTTGAAAACAAGGACCCGGTCAACGTGGCCCTTCAAAGCGGCATGCTCGACAAGTCGACCTACCAGTTGGCACTGCAGCGCGATGTGGCAGCCGGCAAGAAAAGCATGAGCTACAACGTCGTCGAAGGTACTGATGTCGATACCTACGACTTCCGCGTGATCGGCCCGGAAAAGGTCCAGACCAAAGCCGGCTCCATCGATGCAATCAAGGTCGAGCGCGTGCGTGACCCGACTCAAAGCAAGCGCATTACTCAAATGTGGTTTGCCAAGGACTGGGGCGGCATCCTGGTTGCTCTGCGTCAGGTTGAGACCGACGGCAAGGAATACAACATCATGCTGCAAGACGGCACCGTTGACGGCAAGGCTGTCAAAGGCAGCTGATCCTCTGCGCAATAAAAGAGCCTCGCGCATGCGGGGCTTTTTTTCGCCTGTCACCTGACGCCAACATGAAACTTTTGTCATATAACTCAGCGCCCTGCGACGCAATGTCGCGGTTTGCGTGGGCTCGGGCGATTACTTCAATTTCTGTAAAGGTGTGTTGCAATTCCTGGTTATTTACTTAGCAAGCTAACAAATCATATAACAAAGGCCTGCGACGCCTTGCCGCAGATCAACCAGAGATTGGAGCAAGCAGATGACTGTAAAAGTAACTGAACGCGACGATGAACATATGTCCCACGAAGCAGTAGCCCACGGGATTCACATCTGGGATGTACACCAGCAAGACCTGCTGGTCGGCATGTTTCACGACGAGAGCGAAGCTCATAATTATAAAAACGAGCTCGAGACCCTTGAGATGAAACGGCAGGCGCAAAGCTCCTGAAACTCTGAAATCTGTAGATAGCCAGCCCCACGCAGCTGGAGTATCTAAAAACACAAACCCCGCCTTTTGAGCGGGGTTTGTGTTTTCAGGGTCGGGGATTTTGGGGTGCTTCGCACCCCAGCGGGAGCAAGCTCCCTCGCCACAACAAGCCCCCTCCCCAGAATGTCGTTTCTATAGCCTTACCACATCAGGTCATCAGGGATCTGGTAGGCGGCGTACGGATCATCCTCATCCGGCACCTGGCTTTCGGTCAGGACGTTCATCTGGACGATACGCTCCGGTGCCCGCTCCTGGATCTTCAGCGCGGCTTCGCGCGGGATCACCTCGTAACCGCCACCGTGATGCACGATCGCCAGGGAGCCGTTGCTCAGCTTGTTGCGCATCAGCGTGTTGACCGACAGGCGCTTGACCTTCTTGTCGTCCACGAAGTTGTAGTAGTCCTCGGTGGTCAGCTTGGGCAGGCGCGAGGTTTCGATCAGTTGCTTGACCTGGGCAACACGGGCCTTGGCCTCGGCTTTTTCCTGGTGCTGACGGTTCAGCTCCTGGTCGCGCTTGACCTTCTCGGCATGCGCCTCAATGGCCAGGCGCGCCTGGCTATCATCCGCCGTGACCTGGCCTTTATGCACCAGGCGCTGCTGTTTCTGTTTCTCTTTGCCGACCTGCTTGGCCTGCTTTTGGTTGACCAGGCCTGCTTTGAGCAACTGGTCGCGAAGGGAAATGCTCATGGTGCTTACTCACTTGGGCAACGGTTCAGCCGCAGCTGGACAGATTCTTTTCCTGGCGTTTGGCTTCGCCCCACAGGGCGTCCAACTCTTCGAGGGTGCAATCTTCTATGGATTGGCGTGTGTCGCGCAATGCCTGTTCGATAAATCGGAAACGTCGTTCGAATTTGGCGTTGGCTAAACGCAGGGCCGCTTCCGGGTCGACCTGGAGGTGACGGGCCAAATTGACCGCTGCAAACAGCAGGTCACCCACCTCATCCGCGATGGCAACCGGGTCGTTATCGGCCATGGCTTCGAGCACTTCATCCAGCTCTTCGCGCACGTTATCCACTACTGGCAACGCGGCTGGCCAGTCAAAACCCACCTGCCCGGCGCGCTTTTGCAATTTGGCGGCGCGGGACAGCGCCGGCAAGGCCGTGGGTACGTCATCCAGCAGGGATAATTGCTGTGGCGCGTCGGACTTTTCCGCACGCTCCTCAGCCTTGATCTCTTCCCAGCGCTGCTTGACCTGTTCCTCGCTCAACTGCGGGATGTCCAGCGGCGCATACAGGTCGCCGGTGGGGAATACATGAGGATGGCGACGAATCAGCTTGCGGGTAATGCTGTCGATCACCCCGGCGAATTCAAAGCGCCCTTCTTCCCGCGCCAGCTGGCTGTAATACACCACCTGGAACAACAGGTCGCCCAGCTCACCTTGCAGGTGATCAAAATCCCCGCGTTCGATGGCGTCGGCGACTTCGTAGGCTTCTTCCAGGGTGTGGGGGACGATGGTGGCGTAGGTTTGCTTGATGTCCCACGGGCAACCGTATTGCGGGTCGCGCAGGCGGTTCATCAGGTGCAGCAGGTCTTCAAGTGAATACATCAGTCAGTCTCTTTATCACCCCCTGTAGGAGCAAGCTTGCTCGCGAAAAACTCAGCGACGACGCGTTTATCCAGAAAGCACGCGTTATCGTTGACCTCCTTCGCGAGCAAGCTCGCTCCTACAGTAAAGCGCTCCCGATTTAGGGTGTCCGGTTGCGCCGGGTCTCAATGATGTTCGGCAACTGGGAAATACGCCCCAGCAACCGACCCAACGCGTCCAGCCCCGGAATCTCGATGGTCAGGGACATCAACGCAGTGTTGTCCTCTTTGTTCGAGCGGGTGTTGACCGCCAGCACGTTGATCCGCTCATTGAGCAGCACCTGCGAAACGTCGCGCAGCAGGCCGGAACGGTCGTAGGCGCGAATGACGATGTCCACCGGATAGGTCAACACCGGCACCGGGCCCCAGCTGACCTGGATGATCCGCTCCGGCTCACGCCCGCCCAGTTGCAACACCGAGGCACAGTCCTGGCGGTGAATACTCACCCCACGGCCTTGAGTGATGTAACCGACGATGGCGTCGCCCGGCAACGGCTGGCAGCAGCCAGCCATTTGCGTCATCAGGTTGCCGACACCCTGAATCTGGATATCGCCACGCTTGCCTGGCTTGTAGCCGGTGGCTTTACGCGGAATAAGCTCAAGCTGCTCGCTGCCACGCTCCGGCTCAACCAGTTGCTGGGCCAGATTCACCAACTGCGCCAAGCGCAAATCGCCAGCACCCAGGGCGGCGAACATGTCTTCGGCGATCTTCATGTTGGCCTTGTCGGCCAGCTTGTCGAAGTCCACCTGCGGCAGGCCAAGGCGTGCCAATTCGCGCTCAAGCAAGGTTTTACCGGCGGCGACGTTCTGGTCGCGCGCCTGCAATTTGAACCAGTGGACGATCTTCGCCCGCGCCCGGGAGGTGGTGATGTAGCCCAGGTTCGGGTTCAGCCAGTCGCGGCTCGGCGTACCGTGCTTGCTGGTGATGATCTCGACCTGTTCACCGGTCTGCAGGCTGTAGTTGAGCGGCACGATGCGCCCATTGATCTTCGCGCCACGGCAGTTGTGCCCGATCTCGGTGTGCACACGGTAGGCAAAATCCAGCGGCGTGGAGCCCTTGGGCAGGTCGATCGCGTGGCCGTCGGGGGTGAAGATGTAGACCCGGTCGGGTTCGATGTCCACCCGCAACTGGTCGGCCAAACCGCCGATGTCGCCCAGCTCTTCGTGCCATTCCAGCACCTGGCGCAACCAGGAGATTTTCTCTTCGTACTGGTTGGACCCGGCCTTGACGTCGGTGCCCTTGTAGCGCCAGTGAGCGCATACACCCAGCTCCGCTTCTTCGTGCATCGCATGGGTGCGAATCTGCACTTCCAGCACCTTGCCCTCGGGCCCGATCACTGCCGTATGCAACGAGCGGTAACCGTTTTCCTTGGGGTTGGCGATGTAGTCGTCGAATTCCTTGGGGATGTGCCGCCACAGCGTGTGGACGATACCCAACGCGGTGTAGCAGTCGCGCATTTCCGGCACCAGCACGCGCACGGCACGCACGTCGTAGATCTGGCTGAAGGCCAGGCCCTTGCGCTGCATTTTGCGCCAGATGGAATAGATGTGTTTGGCGCGGCCGCTGATGTCGGCTTCAACGCCGGTGGCCTGCAACTCCGTGCGCAACTGGCTCATCACGTCGGCGATGAAGCGCTCACGGTCGAGCCGCCGCTCATGGAGCAGCGTGGCAATCTGTTTGTATTGATCGGGTTCGAGGTAACGGAAGGACAAGTCCTCCAGTTCCCACTTGATATGGCCGATGCCCAGGCGGTGGGCCAGCGGCGCGTAGATGTCGAACACCTCGCGGGCGACGCGGTTGCGCTTTTCGTCATCGGCGGTTTTCACCGCACGAATCGCGCAAGTGCGCTCGGCCAGCTTGATCAGGGCGACGCGCACGTCGTCGACCATCGCCACCAGCATCTTGCGCAGGTTTTCCACCTGGCCCTGGGTGCCCAGCACCATGGACTGGCGCGGGCTGAGGCTGGCACTGATCGCCGCCATGCGCAGCACGCCGTCGATCAGCTTGGCCACCACCGTGCCGAAGCGCTGGCTGACGGTGGGCAGTTGAATATGCCCTTCGCGCACGCCGCGATACAGCACCGCCGCGATCAGCGAATCCTGATCGAGCTTGAGATCGGCGAGGATCTCAGCGATTTCCAACCCTGTGCGAAAGCTTGAAGTGCCTTCGGCCCACAGGTTCTTGGCCGCATTATCTTGCTGTTCAGACTCACGAGCGAACTCGCAGGCTGCTTTCAAGGCTTCACGGTCCAGTGCCGGGTCGACACTGATGGCATGATCCAGCCATGCCTCGAGATTGATACTGCCGTCGGTGTTGATCGGCTGGTGTGCTCTCACCTGTACCATCTTGCTTACCTTCCCTACGACGCACCTTTTAGTGCGTCAAAATCATCGCTGACCTGCTTTACAAAAAAGCTTGTGCACGCTCCCTGGCAGGTCACAGGCCCAGGAGATGCAGGCCAGTCGGATTAAACGGGCATCCTAGCCCGCTTCAAATAACGCCATGGCCTCGACATGGGCCGTCTGGGGAAACATGTCGAGGATCCCGGCACGTTTTAGCCGGTAGCCTTGCTTGACCAACTCGACCGTGTCCCGCGCCAGCGTTGCCGGATTGCAGGACACATACACCAGGCGATCAGCCCCCAGAGTGGCGAGCTTGCGCACAGCCTCCAGGGCACCATCGCGGGGTGGGTCCAAGAGTACCGCAGAAAAGCCCTGTTTGGCCCATTCCGCGTCGGTCAAAGGCTGGGACAAATCGGCCTGAAAAAACTGCACATTATGCAAATTATTACTGACGGCATTGTGTGCCGCCCGGTCCACCATGGCCTGCACGCCTTCCACCGCCACCACTTCCCGCACTTGGCGGGCCAGCGGCAAGGCGAAGTTGCCCAAGCCACAATACAAATCCAGTACCCGCTCGTCGGGCTTCGGCGCCAGCCATTCCAGGGCCTGGGCGACCATCGCCTCGTTGACCCCGGCGTTGACCTGCACGAAGTCTCCCGGGCGGTACGCCAGCTGCAAATCCCACTGCTCCAACCGGTAGCCCAACGCCTGGTCTGGCTCGAAAGGCTGCGGCTGGCCCTCGCCATGCAGCCACAACTGGGCTTCATGGAAGCTACAAAATTCCTGCAGGATCGTCAGGTCCGCTTCAGACAAGGGCGCCATATGTCGCAACAACACGGCGATCGACGAACCGCTGAACAACTCCACGTGCCCCAACGCCTGAGGTTTGCTCAAGCGTCGCAGCATGTTTGGCAAACGCTGCATGATCGGTTGCAAGGCCTGTACCAGCACCGGGCAATCGTCGATGGCGACGATGTCCTGGCTGGCCACGGCACGGAAACCCACCTCGAGCTTCTTCGCCTTGGCATCCCAGCGCACGGCCACGCGGGCGCGGCGGCGATAGCCGAATTCCGGCCCGCTCAAAGGCGCGGCCCACTCCTGGGGTTCGACACCGGCCACACGGGATAATTGCTCGGCGAGCATGCGCTGTTTCAGGGCAAGTTGTTCGTCATGGGGCAAGTGTTGCAGGCTGCAACCGCCACAGCGGCCGGCGTGGACACAGGGTGCCGGACGGCGCAGTTCGCTGGCGGTAAATACGCGCTCGGTGCGGGCCTCGACCACTTTGCCGTGGGCGCCCAACACCCGCGCCTCAACCTCTTCGCCAGCCAGGGCACCCACCACAAACCAGGTGCGGCCCTCAAAGAACACGATGCCACGGCCGTCATTGGCCAGGCGCTCGATAGTCAGGCGCTGCTTCTTGCCTACGGGAATCTGCGGGGCGCGGCTGCCGCCCGTCGGTTGGAAGCGCAGGCCTCTCTCGTGCTTGGCCATCAGTTGGGCGCGTCGAAAATGCCGGTCGACAGGTAACGGTCGCCACGGTCACAGATGATCGCGACGATCACCGCGTTTTCCAACTCCTGGGACAAGCGCAACATCCCGGCAACAGCGCCACCGGATGACACGCCGCAGAAGATGCCCTCTTCACGGGCCAACCGGCGGGTGGTGTCTTCGGCTTCACGCTGGGCCATGTCGATGATGCGATCAACGCGAGCGGCGTTGTAGATCTTCGGCAAGTACTCTTCGGGCCAACGACGGATCCCGGGGATCGCCGAACCTTCCATCGGTTGCAGGCCGACGATCTGGATCTCGGGATTCTGCTCCTTGAGGTAGCGCGAGTTGCCCATGATGGTCCCGGTGGTGCCCATCGAACTCACGAAATGAGTGATGGTGCCCTGGGTCTGGCGCCAGATTTCCGGGCCGGTGGTGGTGTAGTGCGCCTCGGGGTTATCGCCGTTGGCGAACTGGTCCAGCACCAGGCCACGGCCTTCGGCGGCCATACGCTCGGCGAGGTCGCGGGCGCCTTCCATGCCTTCTTCCTGGGTGACCAGGATCAACTCGGCGCCATAGGCGGTCATCGCTGCCTTGCGCTCGGCGCTGCCGTTGTCGGGCATGATCAGGACCATCTTGTAGCCCTTGATCGCCGCAGCCATGGCCAAGGCAATCCCGGTATTACCGGAGGTGGCTTCGATCAGGGTGTCGCCGGGCTTGATCTGCCCACGCAACTCGGCGCGGGTGATCATCGACAACGCAGGGCGGTCCTTGACCGAGCCGGCCGGGTTGTTCCCTTCGAGCTTGAGCAACAAGGTATTGCTGGTGTTGCCCGGCAGGCGCTGCAAACGGACCAGCGGGGTGTTGCCGACGCAATCGGCGATGGTGGGGTACTGCAAGGTCATGGCGTATTCGCAATCCAGACTGCGGGGGCGACCATCATACCGGGAAAGACTGGCGGGCCATATCACGCAAAGTGTGGTGCTTATGGCTTAATAGAATAAGCAGAATCTAGAGCCCGCAAACACGTAGTGAGACACACCCGATGTTTTTGTGTAGCAGCTGTCGCCCCCCCGCGAGGCTGCGTCGGGGGCGGCGCAGTCCTTTGCCTGGCGCGAGAGCGGCGGTGCGGCAGACGTAGCCTCGCTGGCGCTCGACAACTGCTACGGAGATTACGTGCCGTGGTTGCGTCGGTACACTTCCTGCCCCATCGCGGCAATTTGCCCGTCGATCAGCGCCTCAAATGGTTTCAATAACGGCTCAAATAAGGTCGGGGCTTCAAGCACCTGCAATGCCTGCACGATAGCTTCCACCGTCGACAATGCCCCGGGCCCCGGCGCCTTGCGCAGCCGGTAACGGGACACAGCGCCTTCCGCCAGCGTCACTCTTGGCAATGCTGCCAACAACGGATTGAGGTGCAGCAACTTGCGCGCTTTGCGCCAGGTGCCGTCCGGCACCACCAGCAGCAACGGTTCGTCGGAGGGCGCGTAGGCCTGCAACGGTTGTGCATCCTCGGCAGGGAATAACAATCGCGCTTGATAACCCGGCGGATTCAACAGTACCTGCAAATCCTCAAATACCTCGCCCACTACCAACTGCGCATTCACCAACCCCAGCGCCGCCAGCCGCGCTGTGTTCAAGGCATGATTCACCTCGCTCGGATGCTGCAACAGCAACACGCGGGTGCGGCTATCCAGGCTGGGGATCAGCGCGCACAGGCAATGAGTGGTGGGCCGCAGGCAGCGGGGGCATTGGGGTCTGGACATGGTTTTTCAGGCCTGGTTGAGCTGGGCTTTAAGTAAATCGCGGAAGGTCTGGATCAGTGGTTCGCGGCTGCGGCCCCGGCGCATGATCATCGAGAACGGCGCCTGGTAGCCAAAGGTCGCCGGCAGCAGCACCCGCAAATCCCCCTTGTCGGCCCAGGCCTGGGCGTAGTGTTCCGGCAGGTAGCCGATGTAGGCGCCGGACAGCACCAGGATCAGTTGCGCCTCCATACTTTCCACCGTGGCGGCGCTGTGCTTGAAGCCGTGGCGCGCCAGTTCGGCCTGGCTCCAGTAACCACGACCGACCATGCGTTGCTGGGTGATCACTTGCTCGGGGATGCGCCGCTCGTTGAACAACGGGTGGCGGGTGCTGCAATACAGCCAGTGCTGCTCGCGGTACAGCGGCATGTAGATCAGCCCGCTCATGCGATTGGAGAAGGCACCGATGGCCAGGTCCAGGCGATTGTCCTGCACCCCCAACTGCAACTCGTAAGGGCTCATCACCGACAGGTGCAAATGCACCGCCGGGTGTTCCTGGCTATAGGCGCCGATGACTTCGGCAAACGGCAGGGCCTTGTCGCTGACGGTGGAGTCGAGCACGCCGAGCTTCAGGGTGCCGCGCAACTCGCCTTTCAGCGCAGCGGCGTATTGCTCGAAGCCTTCCAGCTCGCCCAGCAGGCGCAGGGTTTCCTGATGGAACAGCTCGCCCTTGCTGGTGAGGCTGAACCCGCCCCGGCCGCGATGGCACAGCACCAGGCCCAATGCGGCTTCCAGCTGGCTCATGTAAGTGCTGATGGCCGAGGTCGACAGGTTGAGTTCGTGCTGGGCATTGGCGAAACCCTGGTGCCGCACGACGCTGACGAAGATGCGCAGGAGTTTCAGGTCGGGCAAGGCGTTGGCCATGGGCTCTCCAGAGGCAAACAAAAAACCTGTGGGAGCGAGCTTGCTTGCGAGTGCGGTGGATCAATCGAACCATCCGTGACTGACACACCGTATTCGCGAGCAAGCCCGCTCCCACATTTGAACCGAGTTTACCTCAGCCATTAGTTTAGAAAAATCTGAACTAAGTATTTGCCCCTGCCGATTCTTCCCTTCCCCTGCATTTCGCAGAATCGGCCTCTAATAAACACAACGATGAGGCAATCCCGTGGACAAGATTTTCCACCAACCACTGGGCGGCAACGAAATGCCGCGCTTCGCCGGCATCGCCACCATGATGCGTCTTCCCCATTTGCAATCGGCCAAGGGCCTGGACGCCGCCTTTGTCGGTGTGCCCCTGGACATCGGCACCTCCCTGCGTGCCGGCACCCGTTTCGGGCCGCGGGAAATCCGCGCTGAGTCGGTGATGATCCGCCCTTACAACATGGCCACCGGCGCTGCGCCGTTTGACTCGCTGTCGGTTGCCGACATCGGCGACGTGGCGATCAACACCTTCAACCTGCTGGACGCCGTGCGCATCATCGAAGAAGCCTACGACGAGATCCTCGAACACAACGTGATCCCGATGACCCTGGGTGGCGACCACACCATCACCCTGCCGATCCTGCGGGCGATCCACAAGAAACACGGCAAGGTCGGGCTGGTGCACATCGATGCCCACGCTGACGTCAACGACCATATGTTCGGCGAGAAAATCGCCCACGGCACTACCTTCCGCCGCGCGGTGGAAGAAGGCTTGCTGGATTGCGACCGCGTGGTCCAGATCGGCCTGCGCGCCCAAGGCTACACCGCCGAAGACTTCAACTGGAGCCGTAAACAGGGCTTCCGTGTGGTCCAGGCCGAAGAATGCTGGCACCACTCGTTGGCGCCACTGATGGCTGAAGTGCGCGAGAAAGTCGGCGGCGGCCCGGTGTACCTGAGCTTCGACATCGACGGCATCGACCCGGCCTGGGCGCCTGGCACCGGCACCCCGGAAATCGGTGGCTTGACCACGATCCAGGCGATTGAAATCATCCGCGGCTGCCAAGGCCTGGATCTGATTGGTTGCGATCTGGTAGAAGTTTCGCCGCCGTACGACACCACCGGCAACACCTCGCTGCTGGGCGCCAACCTGCTGTACGAAATGCTCTGCGTACTGCCGGGCGTGGCGCACCTCTGATGAGCGCCCAGGCCGAGGTAATAAAAGCCGCGGCCGACCTGGTGTCGGCCTTCGCCCGCAACGACCGCGCCGCCTACTTCGGCGCGTTCAGTGCCGGCGCCAGCTTCGTGTTCTACACCCTCCCCCAGCCGCTGCTGAGTCGCGATGCCTATCAGGTGTTGTGGGACAGCTGGCGCCGGGACGAGGGTTTTGAGGTGCTGTCCTGCACCTCAAGCAACGCTTTCGTCAGCCTGCACGGTGACGTCGCGGTATTTGTGCATGACGTGGCCACCGAGCTGCGCATGAACGGGGAGCAATTCTTCAGCCAGGAACGCGAGACCATTGTCTTCAAGCGACAAGGGGATCGCCCACAACAAAAAGAAGGCCTGTGGCTGGCCTGTCACGAACATTTGTCCGCTATGCCGGAAGGGCTGCCGCCCCATTAGCCAATGTGATCGGAGCAGATCATGAATAATAAAAACAACGAAAACAGTATTCGCAACATAGAAACCAACGGCGTCGAACAAATCCCGGACCACGAACGTACCGCCGGGCCGAAGGATTTGTTTCGCCTGATTTTCGGCGGTGCCAACACCTTCGCCACCGCCGTGCTGGGGAGCTTTCCGGTGCTGTTTGGCTTGTCGTTCCAGGCCGGCGTCTGGGCAATTGTGCTGGGCGTGCTGGTGGGTGCGGTGATCCTGGCGCCCATGGGCCTGTTCGGCCCGCTCAATGGCACCAATAACGCCGTGTCTTCCGGTGCGCACTTTGGTGTGCACGGGCGGATTGTCGGCTCGTTCCTGTCACTGCTGACCGCTATCGCGTTCTTCTCACTGTCGGTGTGGAGTTCAGGCGATGCGCTGGTAGGCGGTGCGAAACGGCTGGTGGGCTTGCCGGAAACCGACTTGACCCTGGGCCTGGCCTACGGCGTGTTCGCCATCCTCGTACTGACGGTGTGCATCTACGGCTTTCGTTTCATGCTGTGGGTCAACCGCATTGCAGTATGGGCGGCGAGCCTGCTGTTCCTGTTGGGCATCTTCGCCTTCGCACCCGCTTTCGACAGTCACTTCGCCGGCACCGTTGCCCTCGGCCAGACCGGTTTCTGGGCGGCGTTTATCGGTGCGGCACTGGTGGCCATGAGCAACCCGATTTCCTTCGGGGCGTTCCTCGGTGACTGGTCGCGCTACATCCCGCGGGAAACCTCGAAGACGCGGATCATGCTGGCGGTGGTGTTCGCACAGATCGCGACGTTGATCCCGTTCCTGTTCGGCCTGGCCACCGCGACCATCGTGGCGGTCAAGGCACCGGACTATATCGCGGCCAACAACTATGTCGGCGGCCTGCTGGCGGTGGCACCGAGCTGGTTCTTCCTGCCGGTGTGCCTGATCGCGGTGATCGGCGGCATGTCCACCGGCACCACCTCGCTGTATGGCACCGGCCTGGACATGTCCCGCGTGTTCCCGCGGCTGCTGTCCCGGGTCAAGGCGACGCTGCTGATCGGGGTGATGTCGATTGCCTTCATCTTTATCGGACGTTTCGCCGCCAACCTGGTGCAGAGCGTGTCGACCTTCGCCGTGCTGATCATCACCTGCACCACGCCGTGGATGGTGATGATGATCATCGGCCTGATCGTACGCCGGGGCTACTACTGCCCGGACGACCTGCAAGTGTTCACTCGCGGTGAAACCGGCGGGCGCTACTGGTTCAGCCACGGCTGGAACTGGCGCGGCCTGGGGGCCTGGATCCCGAGTGCGCTGGTGGGCCTGTGCTTCGTCAACCTGCCGGGACAGTTTGTCGGGCCGCTGGGCAACCTCGCCGACGGCATCGACATCAGCTTGCCGGTAACGCTTGGGCTGGCCTCGCTGGTGTACCTGACGCTGCTTCGCATGTTCCCTGAACCGGCTTCCGTTTACGGGCCGACCGATCCACGCAGCAAGAGCATGGATTCGCTCGCTAAATCGGCGCTGCAACCTGCCGCCTGATCGCTCATAAAAAAGATAATCGGAGACTCGCCGTCATGGCTTTAGATCTATTCGTCGTCCTCATCTACGCCGCCGGCATGCTGGTGCTCGGCTACTACGGCATGCGCCGCGCCAAGACCCATGAAGATTACCTGGTGGCGGGCCGCAACCTCGGCCCTACGCTGTACATGGGCACCATGGCCGCCACCGTACTGGGCGGTGCCTCCACCGTCGGCACTGTACGCTTGGGTTATGTGCATGGTATTTCCGGCTTCTGGCTATGCGCCGCGTTGGGCGCCGGGATCATTGCGCTGAACCTGTTCCTGGCCAAGCCGCTGCTGAAACTGAAAATCTTCACCGTGACCCAGGTCCTGGAGAAACGCTACAACCCCATGGCCCGCCAGGCCAGTGCGGTGATCATGCTGGCCTACGCGCTGATGATCGGCGTGACCTCGATCCTCGCCATCGGCACCGTGCTGCAAGTGCTGTTCGACCTGCCGTTCTGGATCTCGGTATTGGTCGGCGGTGGCGTGGTGGTGGTGTACTCGACCATCGGCGGCATGTGGTCGCTGACCCTGACCGACATCGTGCAGTTCGTGATCAAGACCGTTGGCCTGATGTTTATCCTGCTGCCGATCTGCCTGTACCGCGTCGGCGGTTGGGACGAACTGGTGGCCAAACTGCCCGCGTCGAATTTCAGCTTCACTGAAATCGGCTGGGACACCATCATCACCTACTTCATGATCTACTTCTTCGGCATCCTGATCGGCCAGGACATCTGGCAACGGGTGTTCACCGCCCGCGACGAAAAGGTCGCCAAGTACGCAGGCACGTTCGCCGGTTTCTACTGCATCCTCTACGGCCTGGCCTGTGCGCTGATCGGCATGGCCGCCCACGTACTGATCCCGGACCTGGACAACGTCAACAACGCGTTCGCCGCCATCGTCAAAGTCTCGTTGCCGGACGGTATCCGCGGCCTGGTAATCGCCGCCGCACTGGCTGCGATGATGTCCACCGCCAGCGCCGGTTTGCTCGCCGCTTCCACCGTACTGACCGAAGACCTGCTGCCACGCCTGCGGGGCGGTAAACAGTCGAGCCTGAAGATCAACCGCCTGTTTACCTTGCTGACCGGTATCGCCGTGCTGGGCATCGCACTGGTGGTAACCGATGTAATCAGCGCACTGACCCTGGCTTACAACCTGTTGGTGGGCGGCATGCTAATCCCGCTGATCGGCGCGATTTTCTGGAAACGCGCGACGACGTCCGGGGCGATCACGTCCATGACCCTGGGTTTTGTGACGGCGCTGGTATTCATGATCAAGGATGGCTTGGATGCCAACACGCCGATCTACTACAGCCTGGGCGTGGGCCTGGTGAGTTTTGTGGTGGTGAGTTTGCTGTCGCGTCGTCCGGAGGCTGTAGCAGCTCGGGCGATCTGAACGAACATTTGAAAGAAGCTTTCGTCAGCGGGTGCGACGTCGGATGTCGCACCCGTTTTTTTCACCCCCACATTGCCGAAACTGCTGGCGCTCTTGCCTGGATGACTTCCTGGACCAAAGACGCCCATACCAATCCCTGGGTCGTGCCTGCGGCATACGTTGCCCCGGCGACAATTCGGTTGTATGCCGACCAATAAACGATTGAAAGGCCATCTGCGGTGCCGGGCCTGGCACATTCAATAAGCTGCAAGTCGCCACGTTCGATGGCCATGGTGTAGGACTGTGGAAAGTGCCGAGAAACAGCAGCCAGACACGCCGCCCGTATCTGCTCCTTGTACTGCGGCGTCGAATCGGGCGGAACCTGCCCGCCGGAGACAAGAATGTAGTCCCCGTCCAACCGGCAATTCATGACACCGATTGGCAGATCGTACTGCAGCTTGAGTCCGCGCATTTCGACACCTTCATTACCAACGGCGCGAAGTTTGAAAAACCAGCCAATGATCGCGACTACTTCGGGCTCCTCTACCCCCATGGCGGTTACGACGAAGTGCTCTCTACTCAGATCAGCAATTTGGACCGGGCTTAGGTGCTGGGGCATGAACCGAACCCCAGAGCGCAGCAAAAGCGTCTCCATTTCAGCCATAAGATCGCCAAATTCCAGATCGTAGCCCGATATCTCAATAGCCCGACCGACCCCTGGAACGCCATAACGTGACTGGAATTGCATTTGGCTGATCTCTGCAAGTTCACATCCCGGCCTGCCACTCGGCCAAGGGCTGTTTTCAATATCGCGCTGCTCTTGGATCGCGGCCTCTACGCTACTGGCGTCGTCCACATAGGCACGTACAATCCGCGAGCGCGCAAATTTTGCCAGCGATGGGTTGTCAGCCAGTAGCTTTTCAAACAGCTCGATCCCTGCACGATTGCACTCAACGGCCAGATGCTGATTTCCGGGAGTCAGGTAATCGTTATGCAGCGGCTTTGCAGTCGTCTCCGTTGCTGACAAATGACGCATGTTCACCTGCTTATGACTGGCACCATCCCGCTCCTGATTGCCTCCGTAAACCATGACCTGATAATTCGCCAGGCGGAACATCACGGCTTGGAGCAGGCCGTTGATACCTCTGCCAATGATCGACACACGCGGTGCACCGGCCTCTGCCTGCTCAGCGGGGATCATCAATGAGTGTGCAAGTTTTCGTCTGACAAGGCCGTGCAAGGCCACCAAGCTCAGTTGCACTGAGACCGCATAGTCGAGGTCGCAATGGCAGGCTTCAGTGGTTGCCGCCTGTGTCGTCAGCGTCGCCGGCTTGTACCATGTGGAGACACTGCAACCGAGCGCTTGTGTGCGCACCCGAAACGCATCCAGTGTCCTGGGCCCGTAGTCCAATACCAGTTGGACGTCTTCGGCCGTTGCCAGAGTCTGCAAAGCATCATCGCTAAAGACATCTGGCTTGGCGACACAGACCAGGCGAGCGTGTCTGGGCATACACTGAATGAGGGTCCGATCAATGCAATGCGCGGACTCATCATTCAACGACAAGCATATGGCGACCGCATAGGCACCCTGCAACGCCTCGAGCCAGTCTGCGACAAATGAAACTCTGCAACTGGAAGAGGCTTTCCCGATCTTGTCCGGCGCGCGATCGCGTCGATCCAACACCTTAATCCGAACATCCGGATCTCGATCAAGCAACAACTTAACAAGCTCTTTCCCTACATTGCCGTATCCCAGCACGCAGATTTCACGGGGTATGGAGCCATCGGCCTGTGTCAGCCAGTGCGCAATATAAGCAGCAACATGCGGTGCATTAACCCCTGGTGTATTGACCACTCGAATATTGTTAGATTCGCAAAGATCCAGCCGCACTTTATCCAGACTCGCACCTCTGCGGACTAAGTAGAGGTCTCCAAATGGGTGCGATATACGCCATTGAGCAATGATATCTGCATCAATAGTTTGGTCCCCGACAATGATCGTTGATGGGCGCAGGAGTCCAATCTGTAAGAGCAGAACTTGCTTGGTTAATGTCGGAGGGAAAAACACTACGTTGCTGGGTGCGTCAGCCTTCCAGCCTCTCGACACAGGTGCGATATGTAAAATATTCTCGGTTGTGGCGATGAGTGACGCGGCGACTGGCGGAACGGAAGAGAACATCATAGTTTTGTCTCCAACAATTCTGACTGACTTATGCCCCGGAGAGCGGAATTCAATAAAGTTGGGGAATTGCATAAATGCAAACGATACAAATCTTTTCGTGATGAAACTCAACCTACGCTTGTCTTTAAAATAAAATAAGCCAGCCGACTCTGACAAATAGGTAGTCCAATTCCGACAGTTAACGCCAAAGCATGACTGACGCGCACGAACTCGGACTACTTATCCATATTACAGTGAAACTATTAAACGATATATTTGAAGAACTTTTCCGGAAAGCAGACGCTTCCATCCGAACGATCGTTCAGATCAACCGTTTTTTGCCTGTCCGAGCTAGTGCGTTGCACTTGAAAACATATCGTCGCACTCTTTGCAGGCGAAATATTGCTCCGCCGCAGGGCACGCAATCACGCCAATGCCCCCCGCCCTCACCTGCCAAGTGCAGGCCTTCCCGCTGTATTTCAATGTGCCTTCAAGGTAACAAGGCGCCCATTCGTAGTCGTCATGCAACGCTCGGCTATCGATGGTTATGGCGCGCTGGAAAAAGCTCAGTACCTGGTTCTGGTCGAGAGGTACGTCGGAGGGTCGGCAGCTACCAGGCTCTTGGGACTGGAAGCCGGAGACGGCGATGTCTCCCAGGTTGTTAGAGTCAAACGTGTGCGGCTGTGCGCAACCGCCCAGGAGTGTCAGCAGCGCCGCCAACCAGAGCACGCGTTTCACTTGCGAACCACGCTGGAGCCAAGCATCGACATATGACGGCTTACTTCTTCAAGAAAGGCAGAAATATAGAGCGCTGAGATAATCGAAACGACAGAACAACAGGAAATGTCCGACCAGAATACTTCCGCAGTCAGACAGATACGTTTTGTTGGATTGGCAGAAAAATCACACCTGCAAGCAACACTTCAGGTGACAGGAATACACCCTGGAAATGACCAGCCCGTCAGCGCTCACACGATAAAACCTACAGTCGCGAGAGCGCTTTTCAGGACTTACCTGCGACGCGGGCGACGCTGCTCGTCATCGGTGCGAATTGGCACCGGTTGCAGCGGTGGCTCGATCAAGCCGAGTGCGACGCCGAGGTCGTGCAGCCAGTTTTGCAGTTTCTCTTTCATGGTGCCCCCTTGGGGTAATGCCGAGCGGCTGGAATTCTGTGGCCGCTTCCTACAGATAGTAGTCTTAAGTCCTACGTATTGCTTGAACGAAACCACAACGAACTATTACTGAATTGATCAAAATCCTGACGGATCGTTCAAGCAATCGCTCGTCTGTCTGCTTCGGGTACGACTTTGCCCTCTTGCTGCAGGTCAATCCATGCATTGAGATTAGCGCCGAGCATGCCCTTGCGCCACATCAACCAAGTGGTAGCGCTGGCAAAAGGCTCTGCCAACGGATGAATGGACACGCTGTCCTTGCCCGGCAGGCTGTCGAGCATCGATTCAGACATCAATGCCACGCCGGAACCGGCGATCACACAGGCCAGCATGCCTTGGTAGGACTCGATTTCGATGGCCCGGCCCATGGCCACACGGTCGTGGGAAAACCAGGCTTCCAGCCGCGCCCGGTAGGAACAGCTGCGTCGGAAAGTGAATACCGAGCGGCCGGCCACGTCCTGCGGGCCACGCACGGGCGGGTGATCGGCCTCGCAAATCAGCAGCAGCCGCTCTTCGCACAGCGGCACGCCATCGAGGGTGGCCAGGGCCAGCGGCCCGTCTACCAGCGCGGCGTCCAGACGCCCGGTAATCAAACCTTCCAGCAGTTCGCCGCTGGGGGCTGACTGCACCTGCAGGTTCACCATCGGATACGCCTTGTGGTAACGCGCCAGCAGCTTGGGCAAGTGAATCGCCGCCGTGCTGTACATGCTGCCCAGCACAAAGTCGCCGGCCGGTTGACCGCCTTGCACCGCGCCATGGGCTTCGTCGTGCAGAGCCAGCAGGCGCGCGCTGTAGTCCAACAGCACTTTGCCTGCGGGAGAAAGCTGCAAACGTTGGCGCTCGCGTACGAACAGTTCGACGCCGAGCTGTTCTTCCATTTGTTTAAGTCGGGTCGACAAGTTGGACGGCACCCGGTGCAAACGCTCGGCGGCGCGGGTGATGGAGCCCTCCTCGGCCACGGCCTGGAAAATCCGCAATTGACTAAACTCCATCACCTTTCTCCAAAACTGAACAAGTTACTCACTATTATTCATTTTTAAAGAAAGTCAATCAGCTTTAGCCTGATGGTTACTCGCTTCCCGTAGGAACCTTGACCATGTCACCGCTGATCCGCTTAATCGCCAGCTTTATCGCCTTGATGATGGCCATGGGCATTGGCCGCTTCGCGCTTACCCCGCAAATGCCGCATTTGCTCAGTGAAGGCCAGATCGACCTGACCGGCGCCGGATTGATCGCGGCGGCCAACTACCTGGGTTATTTCGTCGGGGCGGTGGATTCGATCTTTGCCCGCAGCCATCACCATGTACGCGGACGTTTATACGGTGGGCTTTGGTTGTGTGTGCTGCTGACCCTGGCGTCGTACTGGGCCCACGGGTTCTGGCCGCACCTGCTGTTGCGCTTCGGTACCGGTGTGGCGAGCGCTTGGGCGTTGGTGATGATCACCAGCCTGAGCCAACCGCTGGCCATTGCGGCCGGGCGCCCACGCTTGGGTGCACTGGTGTTTGCCGGACCGGGGCTGGGGATTCTGTTGACCGGGTTGCTGGCGTTGGGCTCCAACCTGTTGGGGCAAAACTCTGCAACTTTGTGGCTGGTGTATGGCGTGGTCGCCCTGATCATGCTGCTGGCAATCCTGCCGTTCCTGCCCAAGCCTTCCGCTGCCAACGCGCCCGTTGCCAGCCACACCGAGGTGGTGAGCAACGGCAGCATCACACACCTGTGCTGGATCTACGTGTTGTACGGCCTCGGCTACATCATCCCGGCGACGTTCCTGTCACAGATGGCCAGCGCGCAATTCAAAGGCGCCTGGCAAGCAGACCTGTTTTGGCCCTGCTTTGGCCTGGCCGCCGCGATTGGCGTGGTGGTCGCGAGCCTGCGCCGCAAGGACCCGGACACCACCCGCCGCTGGCTGATGACCACCCTTTGGCTGCAAGCGGCCGGGGTGTTTGCCTGCCTGTTGGGCAACGGGTGGGGCCTGGCGCTGGGGGTGTTGCTGTGCGGTGGGCCATTCCTGGCGTGCATGCAACTGGTGATGGCGCGCTTGCGTGAGGTCGCCCCCCACGGCTACCAGCGCAGCACCGGGTTGCTGACCGCCAGCTTTGCAATCGGCCAATTGAGCGGGCCGTTGCTGGCGTCGGTCAGCAGCCACCTCAGTGGTGGCCTGCAACCGGCGCTGGTGGTCGCCGGCGCCGGTTTATTAGTGGCGGGCTCGGTACTGGTCAGCCGGCAACCATCGGTGCAGGCGCACGAACCTGTTCACGCCGCGCCAACACCAGGAAAAACAGCCCACCCAGGAAGCAGCCGGTAAACCAGGCGAAGTTGGCCATGCCCTGCAGCGCCGGGGTAAAGGTGATCGCGACGCCCACCAGCGTCGCGGGCACCAGTGCCTTGACCGCCGTCCAGTTCACGCCGCCGTCAAAGTAGTAGCGCCCGCTCGGGCTGTCATCGAACAGCGCGTCCACATCGATCTTCTGCTTTTTGATCAGATAGAAATCCACCAGCAGAATCCCGAACAACGGCCCGATAAACGCCGCGAGGATGTCGAGGGTGTAGTGGATCATCAACGGGTTGTTGAACAGGTTCCACGGAGTGATGAAGATCGAGGCTACCGCCGCAATCATCCCGCCGGCGCGCCAGCTGATTTTGCTGGGTGCCACGTTGGCAAAGTCAAAGGCCGGCGAGACGAAGTTCGCCACGATATTGATGCCGATGGTCGCGGTGACGAAGGCGAACGCCCCCAGCAGCACAGCCATGTCGTTGTCGATGCGCGAGACGGTAGCAATCGGGTCGTGGAGCATTTCGCCGAACACCGGCAAGGTGCCCGAGACGATCACCACGGTAACCAGGGAGAACGCCAGGAAATTTACCGGCAAGCCCCAGAAGTTTCCGCGACGTACATCCTTCATCGTGCGGCAGTAGCGGCTGAAATCACCGAAATTCAAGGTCGGCCCGGAAAAGTACGAGACCACCAATGCCGTCGCCACGATGATTTGGCCAAACGCCTGCCAGCCTGACAGCGACTTTTCCGCCAGGGTGAAGCTGATATTCGCCCAGCCCGCCTTCCAGACGATCCAGCCGGCCAGGACAAACATCACCGCATAGACAATGGGCCCCGCCCAGTCGATGAAACGACGGATGGATTCCATACCGGCCCAGAACACCAGCGCCTGGAGCGTCCACAGGCTGAGGAAACCGAACCAACCCAGGTACGACAGACCGGCAAAATGCGGCTCTGCGTATACCGCCATCTGTGGGAAAAAGCGCAGCACCACAATGATCAGTGCGCTGGATGCCAGGTACGTCTGGATTCCGTACCAGGCCACCGCAATCAAGCCGCGAATCACTGCCGGAATATTTGCACCGAATACACCAAAGGCCAGCCGGCAGATCACCGGGTACGGTACCGCCGCCTGTTGGCTCGGTTTGGCCACCAGGTTGGCGATCAATTGCACAATGCAGATCCCGGCGAGCAAGGCGATCAATACTTGCCAACTCGCCAGCCCCAGGGCAAACAGGCTGGCGGCGAATACGTAACCGCCGACGCTGTGCACGTCGCTCATCCAGAAGGCGAAGATGTTGTACCAGTTCCACTTTTGCGGCAGCGGTCCCAGGTCTTGGTTGTACAGGCGCGGGCTGTAGCCTTTGGGCAATTGTTCGGTCATCGCAGGGCTCCTCGTAAATACCGGCCTGCCACCCGCGACGGGAGTGCGTACGGGAGGCGGCATGGTTTGTATACGAGTTGATGAGCAGAATGCGTGCCAATGGAATGAAACTCGGCACAATCCCTCTGGCACGCGGGACTATCCGGAGATAGGCAGTGCCGCTTCGCTCAGGGATGGTGCAGATGATTCCTGTACACAATCAATTGTGCACCCTGCGTGCACATTGATAGCCCACGGTGCAGCAAACCGCACTCAGAAAGGTGCCCCAAGCGACGTCCATGACGGCCAGCCCGGCAGACCATCCTTGCAAGGTCGCCCAATTGCTCAAGTCATAGGTGCCGTAAGCCACCAGCCCCAGCAACGCGCCAAGCCGCGCGGCACGTTGCCAGCCGCCGCTCGCCAAAGCCGGAAGGACGACAAACACCAGGCAACCGAATACATAGAGGAGATAGAACGCCACAGCCGGGAACAGGCGCGGCTGATCAAGCATCAGGGGGCCGAGCAGCGCTTTGTAGGTCGGCCCCATAAGGACGCCGAGCCACAGGCCGTCAAGGATCAGAAAGGCGAGCAAAGTGCCAAGGTAGGCGAAGAGTGTTTTCCTGGACATCGTCGTGACCCTTGTAGGAGCGAGCTTGCTCGCGATGGTCGTCAACGATAACGCGCCCAGTCTGAATGAACACGTTGCCTTGACGTTCTTCGCGAGCAAGAACTAGGCGTCCCCCTCGCTCCTACAAAAGAGCAAACCGCGATCAGCTTAGTTCAATGCGATCCGCGTGGATCACAATCTGACCCTGCTTGTAGAGGGCGCCGATGGCCTTCTTGAAGTTGCCTTTGCTGACACCGAACAAACTGCTGATCAGTGCCGGATCGCTTTTATCGCTGACCGGCAGGGTGCCGTTGTTGTCACGCAACTTGGCGAGGATCTTCGAGTTCAGGCTGGAGGCCGCCTCTTCACCCACCGGCTGCAGGCTCAGGCTGATATTGCCGTCGGCGCGGATTTCCTTGATGAAGCCTTTCTCTTCCTTGCCCGGGCGCAGGAACTTGAACACTTCGTTCTTGTGGATCAGGCCCCAGTGCTTATTGTTGATAATGGCCTTGAAGCCCATGTCGGTAGCCTCGGCCACCAGCAGGTCGACTTCCTGGCCAACCTTATAGGTGGCCGGAGTCTTGTCCAGGTAACGGTCAAGGCGCGCGGTGGCGGTGATGCGCTTGGTGTGTTTGTCGAGGTACACGTGTACCACGCAATATTCACCGGCGGTCAACTGGCGCTTTTCTTCGGAGTAAGGCAGCAGCAAATCCTTGGGCAGGCCCCAATCGAGGAATACACCGATGCTGTTGACTTCAACCACTTTCAGACTGGCAAATTCACCCACCTGTACTTTTGGTTTTTCGGTGGTCGCGATAAGTTTGTCATCGCTGTCCAGATAAATAAAAACGTTGAGCCAGTCTTCATCTTCACTGGGAATATCTTTGGGGATATAACGGTTGGGCAAGAGGATTTCGCCCTCTTGATCACCATCCAGGTACAAACCAAAGTTAGTGTGTTTAACCACTTGCAAGCTGTTGTAGCGCCCGACTAAAGCCATCTCAAATACCCTCATTGCGTGGGCGGCATTCTACCCGAGTTGGCGGCGGCGGTCCCGTGTAGCGGCGCACAGGCCTGAAAAATCACGGGTTTGCCGGGCAGCGCCCCGCTCGTCAGATCAGCCACCTGAATTCTGCCGGTGCCTACGGCCTGTTTTTCCCCTGGGTTTGTAGTTAAAACAGCGAGTTAGGTGACTATTTCAATCACAAATTTCGGGCGATTCATAAACCCTCTGTATATTTCAGGGGGATATTTGCCAAGCAATTGTCAAGCATTTCATGTACGATGCATGGCCAAGTTAATTTTCTACAGGTTAGTGGCCGCCATGCGCGTAAAAGCATCCAACAGCAAAGCAAAGCCAGCTCCCGCCGTTGAAACCAGCGAATCGATCAACAGCCAAATTGCTGCATTCCTCAAGCAGGGCGGCGAAATCCAGCAAATTGCCAAAGGCGTAAGCGGCCAGACTTTCGGCCCGTCCAAGCAGATCACCCTGGGTAAAAAGTAATACCGCGCATCACACCTGGTCCCTAAGCGCTTTGCCTTTCAAGGCGCTAGGACTAGAGCCCGTAACACCCCCTGATCCACCCCCTTTAACACCAATCGACGAACGGGCTTCATCTGCGAACCATCGCCGGTATGCTTGCACACGTCTAGATCGGGCATTTGCCTGATATTTCCCGTTACTGCTCCTCGCTTTTCATGGAGTGAAGCATGCTCAAATCCTGCATTTTCCTGGCCGGTGCCTTGTTGGCCAGCCCCCTCGCCGAAGCGCAGGTTTTCCAGCGTGAATTGGGTGACTTCGACCTTAAATTGGGCACCACGCCCAGCCGCAGCATGGCCCAAGGCCTGGTAAAACCCACCGCACCCGGGAGCGACTCGTTCCACGGCGGACTCGACCTGAGCCACGGCAGCGGCCTGTATCTCGGCCAATTCTCACCGAGCATGGGGATTTCCCCTACCAGCAACCTGGAAGTCGATTCCTACCTGGGCTTCAAGCGGCCCTTTGACCAGACCCTGGGTTATGAACTGGGGATGATTCACTACAGCTATCCCAAGCTGAGCCCACTCGACAGCCAGGAGTTCTACGGCGGCCTGACCTTGCTGGGCAACCGCTTCGGCGCGTCCTTCAGCAACGACCCGGACCGCCAGGACAGCACCTTGTTTGCCGACCTCGGCGGCACCAAGCCTTTCGGCATCGGCGTCAGCATGAAGTACACCACCCACCAGTTGGGCACGCCGGTCTCGGTCGCCGATGGCAGCTCCATCCGCAGTTTCAGCGATTGGTCGGTGCAATTCTCCCGGCCGTGGATGGGCGTCGACCTGAACCTGATCTACAGCGATTCCAGCCTCAGCGGCGGCGATTGCTCGGCTTACTCCGGACACAACTCGCAATGCGACGGACTATTGACCCTGAAAGCAGAGCGGGCGTTTTATTGATGAGCTGAACTGTCGCTGCACTGACGGGTTCAGATGCAATAACCTCGTCTGCGCAAGGACTCGCCCATGCTGCGTCGCTTAAAACTTCTGGTGATGTTGCTGACCCTCAGCCTGGTGCTCGCCGGCTGCAATCGGGTAGGCCTGGCTTATCGGAATCTGGATGTGATCATCCCCTGGACCCTCAGCGACTACCTGGACATGAATGCCGGGCAAAAGAGCTGGTTCAACGATACACTCAAGGAACACCTGGCCTGGCATTGCACCACGCAATTGCCGGGTTACCTGGACTGGCTCGACCGCCTGCAACAGATGGTCGACAACAACCAGGTCACCGACGCCGCCCTGCAAACCCGCACCGCCGAGGCCAAGCAAGCCATTGCCGAAAGCGCCCGCGCAATCACGCCATCCGCCGTCGAATTATTGCAGGGGCTGGACGACCAGCAAGTACGGGATATGGAGCAAGCATTCGCCAAGGACCTTCGCAAGCGTCAGGACGAGTACCTGAAACCACCCCTCGAGCAGCAGATCAAGGAACGCGCCGAGCGCATGAACAAGCGCCTCGATGCCTGGCTCGGCCCGCTAAGCGCCAGCCAGCAGAATCGCGTCACCGCCTGGTCGATCGCCTTGGGTGAGCAGAAC
This sequence comes from Pseudomonas sp. LBUM1641, assembly GCF_059716235.1. NCBI lineage: Bacteria > Pseudomonadati > Pseudomonadota > Gammaproteobacteria > Pseudomonadales > Pseudomonadaceae > Pseudomonas > Pseudomonas sp. LBUM1641. The sequence goes on along the minus strand of NZ_CP166815.1, from coordinate 1,710,426 downwards.
CAACAATGGATTGGCAACCGCGCCCACTGGCAAACCCTCTTTATCGCAGCGGTCAAAGACCGCCACAACAGCGACTTCCCCCAGAAGATCGAGCAACTGCTGGTGGACCGCGAAAGCCTGTGGACGCCGGAATATCGCCAGGCCTACGCCCAGACCGAAACTGCCGCCCGCAGCCTGATCGTCGATTTGATGGCTGAAAGCACCGTGCAGCAACGCCAGAAGCTGACACAGAAGATCGACAAGGTGCGCAGCGACTTCAAAGCCCTTAAATGCCTGAAGGCTGGCACCCCGTAGTCATCAGGCAATCTGTGCTTTCGACGACACTTCATCAAACGTCGCCGGATCCAGCGCATCCGCCTGCTCGTCCAGCACCTGGCGCGGGTGATTATCGCCGGGAATGCAGCTGTCGATCAGGCTCAGCAACTGTGAGCCGCGCGGGGTTAATTTGAAATTCTCACCATTGCCGCACTCTTCCTCTGACCTCGACTCAATAAAGCCGTGCTTGAACAATAACGCCTCGTAATCTGCTGCAAGCTTTTTAAACTCATCGAGATTACCGATGCGCTCTCCGGCGGCAGCCCTTTTAGTCGCTTCCTCTTCGGCATATTTGCGCGGGGCGAAGCTGGCGCCACCGTTCTGTACCTCATGCAGCAAGCGTTCGATCAAATCCCAATCGTAAGTCGTCATCCTGATTCCTCCTGAAGGCACACGAAATAGGCCCTTCAAAGGTGTGACATGCCGGACCCATCGTCCGTTCAGCCTAGCGGACAGGCGCAATTTCGCTGAACTTTTCAGCGCTTGCGGCCCTCAACCGGACATCATCGCCATGGAGGTCCGAACAATGAAAACCCTGCTGAACGTGGCCGTCGCCGCCACACTGCTCGCCGCCCTGCCCGCCTGGGCCTGCACGCTGGAAGAAGCCACTGCCAAACGTGAGCAACTGGCCAAGGAGGTGACCAAGCTCACCCAACAGAATCCTGAGAAGGCCAAGGAGATCAACGAAGAGCTGCAGAACATGAAGCTGGAAACCGCCAGCGCAGACCTGCCCGACAAGTGCCAACTGATCGACCAGCGCCTCAAGGAAATGGACGAGGCCGCTGCAAAAGCCAAAAATTGAGGCAAAAAAAAACCGGACATCGTCCGGTTTTTTTGTGGCTAAAGCCTTACTCGGCAGCCGGAGCTTCCGGCTTGCGGCGCTTCAGAGGCGCCATGCCATCCTTGCTGACCAACGACAGGTTGTCGGTCTTCGGGCGGTTGGCAATCTTGCGCTTGGTCGGCGACTTGGCGCCGGCCTTCTTCTTCTCGCCCTTGGCGTCGACTTTTTTCTTCTTCACGCCAACAGCCTTGCCCGATGCCTTGACCTTCTTCGGCCCGCTGTAAGTGCCTTTGACTTCCTTGATGGTGCGGCGCTCGAACGACTGCTTCAAGTAGCGCTCGATGCTCGACATCAGGTTCCAGTCACCATGGCAGATCAGTGAGATCGCCAGGCCATCGTTGCCGGCACGCCCGGTACGACCGATACGGTGTACGTATTCGTCGCCGCTGCGGGGCATATCAAAGTTGATCACCATGTCCAGGCCATCCACGTCCAGGCCGCGGGCGGCAACGTCGGTGGCGACCAGGATCTTCACGCCGCCTTGCTTGAGGCGGTCGATGGCCAGCTTGCGGTCCTTCTGGTCTTTCTCACCGTGCAGGACGAACGCCTTGTACTCCTGAGCTACCAGGCGACCGTAGATGCGGTCGGCCATGGCCCGGGTGTTGGTGAACACGATAGCCTTCTGATAGGTCTCGTTGGCCAGCAACCAGTTAAGGATCTGTTCTTTGTGCACGTTGTGGTCAGCGGTGATGATCTGTTGACGGGTGGTCGAGTTCAGGTCGCTGACGTTGTTGACCTGCAAGTGCTCAGGGTTGTTCAGGACCTTGGCGACCATATCGCGCAGGGTCGAACCACCGGTGGTGGCCGAGAACAGCATGGTCTGCTGGCGGTTCACGCACTCTTGCACCAGGCGCTGCACGTCGTCGGCAAAGCCCATGTCGAGCATGCGGTCGGCTTCGTCGAGCACCAGGACTTCAACTTCCTTGAGGTCCAGGTTGCCAGCGTTCAGTTGCTCGATCATCCGGCCCGGAGTGCCGATCAGGATATCCGGCACCTTGCGCAGCATGGCGGCCTGGACCTTGAAGTCTTCGCCCCCGGTGATCAGGCCGGACTTGATGAACGTGAACTGCGAGAAGCGCTCCACTTCCTTCAAGGTCTGCTGGGCCAGTTCGCGGGTTGGCAGCAGGATCAGGGTCTTGATGCTGACGCGGACTTTCGCCGGGCCGATCAGACGGTTAAGAATCGGCAGGACGAAAGCGGCGGTCTTGCCACTCCCGGTTTGAGCCGTCACCCGCAGGTCACGCCCTTCGAGCGCGAGCGGGATGGCCGCTGCTTGCACAGGCGTTGGCTCGACAAATTTAAGCTCGGCCACGGCTTTGAGCAGGCGTTCGTGCAGGGCGAATTGGGAAAACACGGGTGCTACCTCGAAGAAATACAAAAAAACAGCTGCATAGGGTAACGGTTTCGGGCGCTCAGGCCGAGTTTCTTTACGCGAACTGCGTTAATCAGCCGCTTTTTTGTCAGGGAATTTGTCCACAACGACAACTTTGACTGACTTAAATGCTCTAATCGCCCCGTCACGTCCTACAGAAGAATCGCGTTTACCCATGGATATCAAACAGCTCTGGCTCAACGTCAAAGACCTTTGGGGCACCCTCGACGAGCACCCGTTGTTGCATTCCAGCCTGGCGCTGATGGTGTTGCTGGTGGTGGCATTGCTGCTCGGACGAGTGGCTCGCTACCTCATCCTTCACGCCGTCAAGTTGCTGGGCCGGCAACCCGCGCTGCACTGGCTCAACGACCTGCGACACAACAAAGTCTTCCACCGCCTGGCGCAGATGACGCCGTCACTGGTAATCCAGTTCGGCCTTTACCTGGTGCCGGACCTCAGCAAGACCGCCACCCTGTTCATCGGCAATGTCGCCCTGGCGTTCACCATCCTGTTCATGGTGCTGGCGATCAGCGCCCTGCTCAACGCCCTGCTGGACATCTACGCCCGTACCGAACACGCCCGCACCCGCTCGATCAAGGGCTACGTGCAGTTGGCGAAAATGGTGTTGTTCGTGTTTGGCGCAATCATCATCGTCGCCACGCTGATCGACCGCTCGCCGCTGCTGCTGCTTTCCGGCCTGGGTGCAATGTCGGCGGTGATTCTGTTGGTCTACAAGGACACCCTGCTGTCGTTCGTCGCCAGCGTGCAATTGACCAGCAACGACATGCTGCGGGTCGGCGACTGGATCGAAATGCCCCAGGTCGGCGCCGACGGTGACGTGGTGGACATCACCCTGCACACCGTCAAAGTGCAGAACTTCGACAAGACCATCGTCTCGATTCCCACCTGGCGCTTGATGTCCGAGTCGTTCAAGAACTGGCGCGGCATGCAGGCCTCAGGCGGCCGGCGGATCAAGCGCAGCCTGTATATCGACGCCAGCGGCGTGCGTTTCATCCGCGACGACGAAGAGCTGAAGCTCACCCAGGTACACCTGCTGACCGACTACATGAGCCGCAAGAAGGCCGAACTCCAAGCCTGGAACGAAGCCCAGGGGAATGTCGCCGCGATGTCGGCCAACCGCCGGCGCATGACCAATATCGGCACGTTCCGCGCGTATGCGTTGGCCTATTTGAAAAGCCATCCGGAAATCCAGCCGAACATGACCTGCATGGTGCGGCAGATGCAGACCACGGCCCAGGGCATTCCGCTGGAGATCTACTGCTTCACCCGCACCACCGCATGGGCCGACTACGAGCGGATCCAGGGCGATATCTTCGATTACCTGCTGGCGGTGCTGCCGGAATTTGGCTTGAGCCTGTACCAGCAGCCGAGTGGCGGTGACTTGCGGGCGGGGATGTTGCCGGCGGTGCTGGGGGCCAGTCATTTGCCAGAGGTTGAGTTACGTCGTGGCTAATTAGGTCGGCATGCCGTGGCGAGAGGGCCGCCCCCTCGCCACGGGCGTCACCATTTTTGCCAAACAAGCCCGATGCAGCAAGCCAGGAGCCAAGCGATCCCAAAGTAAAACGGCCAGGTTGCCCAACGTCTTAGGGCAAAAGGAACTGACGCCAGCTCCTTCGCAGTAACCTCCCCAGCTTTAATATGAGCTTGAGGTTGCATCAGAAAACCAATAATCACGCTCAAACGCATAGTTTTATCGATCAGTCGATTTTTTCGCCAGAAACGCTTGTTGCGCTGAATGGCTTCGTTTTCACTAAAATAGCTTTCCAGCTCATCCAGTTTTTTGTATTTGACAAACAGGTCTGCGCCCAACATGACTAAGGCCTCAATGAACAGAACTATTACGAAGGCAATACCCAGGGACATGATTATTGCCCTACTGATTCATACATAAGATCGCCTACCTCTTCTCCACCTGCCCCTAGAAGGCTACCTCCCGCATAACCTCCAGCCGCTCCGCCCACTATCCCGCAAGCAAGCTTTCCAGCGCCCTTCAGAACCACTCCCAGGACCAAGCTGCAAACACGCCGCGCAGCCTCAGCGCCAGCAATTCCGCCTCGTGCTGCTCCCACCACACCACCCACCAACTTCCCCCCCTCCACATACTTCGCCCGAGTGCACTGCGCTTCCCGCCCTTGCATGCACGCCTCTTTAATCTCTAACCCCGTCACGCCAACATCCAACGCTAAACCTATATAAGTCCCCTTGCCCAAAAATTCCGACGTTTCAGCAATACTGCGAATCCGCTGCGTATACCCGACGATTTCACTCTTGTGCAAATAGCTCTTGGTGGAAATCCCCAACACTTTCTTCAGCGACTTATTCGTTTGCAGGCTGGTACCCAACCGCGCCGCGCCTTGCAGTTGAGCATCCAAACGACGGAATAACATTTGCCGTTGCTGGATAAACACGTCCTTGTTCAAAGCACCACTCTTTAGGTGCTGATGCAACCGTTCAATCGCTTCCAGCGTGTGCTTGACCTCATCCAAATGCCGCCCCCAGGCAGACGCCGCACTGCCGATGCCAATCGAGGTGTACCCCAGCAAACTTTGCAACAAGTCATAGTTATTGATCACCGCCGCCCCCGACGATGCGTCCAGTTCCAGATTGCGGCGAATCTCTTGGGCATGGCGCATCAACCACGCATCGTCGGCGGTACACGCCACACCGTAGTCGTCTGGAATGATCACCATCTGTCCCGGCGTTACCAGCAGGTCCTGGCGCAAATGCAGATTCAGCGCATCGAATTGATCGGAGCGTTGCCGATTGGACCCGGTCAGCAACCGGGACTTCAAACTGAGGTAGTCCGTGGTGCGCTCATTGATGTATCCCTGCGCCATAACTTACATCCCTGATGTAATGAATATGGCGTCGGAATATAAGCAGGCGAGTACGCCCGGGACACAAGCCTGGAAAGGTGAAATCACATTTGGAAAATCACCTACTCAGCAAGTGATCATGGCCTACAAAAACACCTCGAGTTAACGAGCCAAACTGCCGGACGACTTTATGCCCAACCGGCTGATCCACACCGCCGCCAGGATCACCGAGCCACCCAGGAACAGCCTGCCCAACGGCTCGTGCTGATTCCAGATCAGCAAATTCAGCAGCAGCCCCACTGGCACATGCAGGTTGTTCATCACCGCCAATGTGCCGCCGTTGACCATGCACGCGCCCTTGTTCCACCAGTACATGCCCAGTGCCGTGCTGACCAGCCCGAGGAACACCAAAACGCCCCATTGCAACGGCGCTTCCGGCAAGAAGTTGGCCTTGCCGAACATCAGGAACGCCGGCAACGCCACCGCCAAGGCACCAAGGTAGAAGTAACCAAACCGCCGGTAGTGCGGCAGATCACTCGGATGGCGGGCCACCAAGTGCTTATAGAGCACCTGCCCGGCGGCATAGGTGAAGTTGGCCAGTTGCAGCAGCAGGAAGCCCACGAAGAAGTTCGGGGTGATCTGGTCAAAGCGGATCACCGCCGCTCCCGTCACCGCTACCAATGCGGCCACCAGCGCCCACGGATTGAAGCGGCGGTTCAAGGCGTCTTCGATCAGGGTCACGTGCAACGGCGTCAGGATGGTGAACAGCAACACCTCCGGCACCGTCAGTACTCTGAAGCTCAAATACAGACACACGTAAGTCACGCCAAACTGCAGCGCGCCGATCAACAGCATGCCGCGCATGAACGCCGGTTCTACCGAGCGCCAGCGGGTCAGCGGGATAAACACCAGCCCGGCCAACAGCACGCGCACCAGCACCGCGAAGTAACTGTCGACGTGACCGGCCAGGTATTCGCCGATCAAGCTGAAGGAAAACGCCTGGATCAGCGTCACAACAAGTAGATAGCCCATGCTCGCCTCATTTTGAATGGGCGCGACATTAGCGGTTTTCCGGGCTTTACGAAACTCAAGGCAAAAAAAACCCGACCTCGCTAAAAGCGTCAGTCGGGCGGGAGCACTCAGGAGCAAAAAGTGCAAAGGGAGGTTCGATACGCGTACTTGAAGGGTTGCGTGGAGCTATCTAAACAGCGGGCGATTATCTGACGATTAACATCTCACGCCACTTGGGCGAGCAGCGCCTTGGCCTGGTTCACGCCTTTTTCCTGGAAATCACCGCCCAGATTCACCCCTTCGGCATGAATGAACGTGACGTCGTGGATGCCGATAAAGCCCATGACCTGACGCAGGTACGGTTCCTGGTGGTCGGTGCTGCCGCCAGCATGAATGCCGCCGCGGGCAGTCAGCACAAAGGCGCGCTTGTCGGTCAGCAGGCCCTGCGGGCCGGTGGCGGTGTACTTGAAGGTCACACCGGCACGCAGCACATGGTCGAGCCAGGCTTTCAGGGTGCTCGGAATCGCGAAGTTGTACATCGGCGCGGCCATGACCAATACATCGGCGGCCAGCAGCTCATCGGTCAATTCGTTGGAGCGCTCTAGGGAAGCCTGTTCGAGCGTGCTGCGCTGTTCGGCAGGTTTCATCCAGCCGCCCAGCAGGTTGGCGTCCAGGTGCGGCACCGGGTTGATGGCGAGGTCACGTACGGTGATTTGATCAGCCGGGTGAGCGACTTTCCATTGGCTGACGAATTGTTGGGTCAGTTGGCGGGAGATTGAGTCCTGCTGACGGGCGCTGCTTTCGATGATCAGAACACGGGCCATGATTATGTAAGCTCCATCGGTGAATGCTGTAAGGCGATGGAGTGAAGGTTAATCAGAGCCCGTTCGATTAAAAAGCGTAAAAAATTGCTATAACCCATCTAGAAATTTGTTTATAAGCGGAGTATTGCTGTGGGCATCCTCCGCTTTTGCCTTATTTCGGTGCGCAGGTGAGCTGGATACGCATCTTGATAACGGCACGGCTGAAATTGACCGTGGTATTGGTGGTTTTCCCTGCTGCGACCGTGACCTTGCGGGTACGCGGGGCTTCCGGACCATTGGTAAAGCGTACCTTGCACTCCGCGTCATTGGGGCCGTAGTTGGTGAGTTGGATCGAACTGATATTGCTGTCGACGTCCGACGCGCGGTAATCGATCTTCACGCCCTGAATGTCTTTCGTCACATCGGTACTGAATGCAAACGCACTCAACGGCAGCAGCGCCAGCAGCACACAACAGAATTTTCTCATTCGGCAGTCTCCAATAAGGACCGCCAGCTTAGGACAAGAGGAGCTCATCTTGAAAGCGCCCCGCGTTACCCTCGATCAATGGCGCACCCTGCAAGGCGTGGTCGACCATGGCGGCTTCGCCCAAGCGGCCGAAGCGCTGCACCGCTCGCAATCCTCGGTAAGCTACACCGTGGCCCGCATGCAGGACCAACTCGGTGTGCCGCTGCTGCGCATCGACGGGCGCAAAGCGGTACTGACCGAAGCCGGCGAAGTACTGCTGCGCCGCTCCCGGCAACTGGTGAAAAACGCCAGCCAACTGGAAGACCTGGCCCATCATATGGAACAAGGCTGGGAAGCCGAGGTGCGGCTGGTGGTCGATGCCGCTTACCCTAACGCCCGCCTGGTGCGCGCCCTTACCGCCTTTATGCCGCAAAGCCGCGGCTGCCGGGTGCGCCTGCGTGAAGAGGTGCTGTCCGGTGTCGAAGAGCTGTTGATAGACGGTATGGCCGATCTGGCCATCAGCAGCTTTATCATTCCCGGTTACCTGGGCACAGAAATGAGCGACGTCGAATTTGTCGCCGTGGCCCACCCGGAACACCCACTGCATCGGCTGCACCGCGAACTGAGCTTCCAGGACCTGGAAAGCCACATGCAGGTCGTCATCCGCGACTCCGGCCGCCAGCAGCCACGGGACGTCGGCTGGCTCGGTGCCGAACAGCGCTGGACCGTCGGCAGCTTGCCCACCGCCGCGACCTTCGTCAGCAGCGGCCTGGGCTTCGCCTGGTTGCCCCGGCACCTGATCGAACGCGAACTCAAGGAAGGCCTGCTAAAGCTACTGCCCCTGGAACGGGGTGGCAGCCGCAACCCGACCTTCTATCTTTACTCGAACAAGGACAAACCCCTGGGCCCGGCCACGCAAATTCTCGTCGAATTGCTGCGCACGTTCGACACCGCCCCACTGGACGCGCCGTTCGCCGCACCGCAGCAAGCCTGAACAAGGAGTTCCCATGGCCTATTTCGAACATGAAGGTTGCACCCTGCATTACGAGGAATATGGCCATGGCGCGCCGCTGATCCTGATCCACGGCCTGGGCTCCAGTTGCCTGGATTGGGAGTTGCAGGTGCCCGTGTTGGCGCAGCACTACCGGCTGGTGTTGGTAGACGTGCGCGGTCACGGACGCTCCGACAAACCCCGGGAGCGCTACAGCATCGCGGGCTTCACCGCCGACCTGGTGGCCTTGATCGAACACCTGCAACTGCCCCCGGCCCACGTGGTGGGCCTGTCCATGGGCGGCATGATCGCCTTTCAACTGGCGGTGGATGAGCCGCAAATGCTCAAGAGCCTGTGCATCGTCAACAGTGCGCCCCAGGTCAAGGTTCGCACTGCCGGCGATTATTGGCAGTGGGCCAAGCGCTGGAGCCTGGCGCGCGTCCTCAGCCTGAGCACCATCGGCAAAGCCCTGGGCAACATGCTGTTTCCCAAGCCCGAACAGGCCGAACTGCGCCGCAAGATGGCTGAACGCTGGGCAAAAAACGACAAACGTGCTTACCTCGCCAGCTTCGATGCGATTGTTGGCTGGGGCGTACAGGAACAACTTTCGAAAATCTCCTGTCCAACCCTGGTCATCAGCGCCGACCACGACTACACGCCCGTGGCGCAGAAAGAAATCTATGTAAAACTGCTGCCCGATGCGCGGCTGGTGGTGATCGAGGATTCCCGCCATGCCACGCCGCTGGATCAACCCGAACACTTCAACAACACCCTGCTCGATTTTCTCAAGACAGTCGAAACCACAACCCAGGATCACTGACCCATGCTGAAAAAAATCGCCTTCTTTGCCGGTTCCGTACTGTTCGCTGCCAACCTGATGGCGGCCGAACCCGCCAAGGCACCCCACGTCTTGATCAGCACCACCAATGGCGACATCGAAATCGAACTGGACCCGGTCAAGGCCCCGATCAGTACCAAGAACTTCCTGGCCTATGTCGACAAGGGCTTCTACACCAACACCATTTTTCACCGGGTAATCCCGGGGTTCATGGTGCAGGGCGGTGGGTTCACGTCGCAAATGTCGCAAAAGCCGACCGAAGCACCGATCAAGAACGAAGCCAGCAACGGCCTGCATAACGTGCGTGGCACCCTGTCGATGGCACGTACCAACGACCCGAACTCCGCCACCAGCCAATTCTTCATCAACGTTGCGGACAATGCCTTCCTCGACCCCGGCCGTGATGCCGGTTACGCGGTATTCGCCAAAGTGGTCAAGGGCATGGACGTGGTCGACATCATCGTCAACTCGCAAACCACCACCAAACAGGGCATGCAGAACGTGCCAATCGATCCTGTCCTGATCAAGTCGGCCAAGCGCATCGACTGAAGGCTACAGGGAGTTTCGCGCGGTGCCCCCGAGGCACCGCGCGCCTTTGAACAGGAGAGCCCGCCGCGCGGGCGTCATACCTAATGCTCTATCGTCGTTTTGAACAACTGATCGACATCTTCCGCGATGCTCCCAGCGCGGCCCCTCCCGATAAAGTCCTGCCGTTCTACATCTATTACCTGCGCCAGGTGTGGCCGTGTTTTGCCGCCTTGCTGGTGGTGGGCCTGATCGGTGCGCTGATCGAAGTGGCGCTGTTCAGCTACCTGAGTCGCATCATCGACCTGGCCCAGGGCACGCCGCCCGCCAACTTCTTCCAGATCCACGCCAATGAGCTGATCTGGATGGCCGTGGTCGCCCTGCTGCTGCGCCCGATCTTCGGCGCCCTGCATGACCTGCTGGTGCACCAGACCATCAGCCCGGGCATGACCAGCCTGATCCGCTGGCAGAACCACAACTATGTGCTCAAGCAGAGCCTGAATTTTTTCCAGAACGACTTCGCCGGGCGCATTGCCCAGCGCATCATGCAAACCGGCAACTCCCTGCGCGACTCCGCGGTGGCCGCCGTGGACGCGATCTGGCACGTGGCGATCTACGCCATCAGCGCCCTGGTGCTGTTCGCCGAAGCCGACTGGCGCCTGATGATCCCGCTGATTACCTGGATCATCGCCTACAGCCTGGCCCTGCGGTACTTCGTGCCACGGGTCAAGGAACGCTCGGTGATTTCCTCCGAGGCACGTTCCAAATTGATGGGACGGATTGTCGACGGCTACACCAACATCACCACCTTGAAGCTGTTCGCTCATACGAATTTCGAGCAGAACTACGCCAAGGAAGCCATCGTCGAGCAGACCGAGAAAACCCAGTTGGCCAGCCGCGTCGTGACCAGCATGGACATCGTGATCACCACCATGAACGGCCTGCTGATTGTCTTCACCACCGGCCTCGCCTTGTGGCTGTGGACCCAATCCTTGATTTCGGTAGGCGCCATCGCCCTTGCCACCGGCCTGGTGATTCGTATCGTCAACATGTCCGGCTGGATCATGTGGGTGGTCAACGGCATTTTTGAAAATATCGGTATGGTTCAGGACGGCCTGAAAACCATCGCCCAGCCGCTGGCAGTCACCGACCGTGAGAATGCCCCGCGCCTGGAAGTGCCCCATGGCGAGGTGCGGTTCGATCAGGTGGACTTCCACTACGGCAAGAAGAGCGGAATCATCGGCGGCCTGAACCTGGACATTAAAGCGGGTGAAAAAATCGGCCTGATCGGTCCATCCGGCGCGGGTAAATCCACTCTGGTCAACCTGCTGCTGCGCTTGTACGACCTGCAAGGCGGACGCATCCTGATCGACGGCCAGAACATCGCCGAAGTCGCCCAGGAAACCCTGCGCGAACAGATCGGCATGATCACCCAGGACACCTCGCTGCTGCACCGCTCGATCCGCGACAACCTGCTGTATGGCAAGCCGGACGCTACCGACGAAGAGCTTTGGGCCGCGGTGCACAAGGCCCGCGCCGACGAGTTCATCCCGTTGCTGTCGGATGCCGAGGGCCGTACTGGCCTGGACGCCCACGTCGGTGAACGCGGGGTCAAACTCTCCGGCGGGCAACGTCAGCGGATCGCCATCGCGCGGGTGCTGCTCAAGGACGCGCCGATCCTGATCATGGACGAAGCCACCTCGGCACTGGATTCGGAAGTCGAAGCGGCAATCCAGGAAAGCCTGGAAACCCTGATGCAGGGCAAGACGGTAATCGCCATTGCCCACCGGCTTTCCACCATTGCCAGAATGGACAGGCTGGTGGTGCTGGAAAAAGGCCAGATTGCCGAGACCGGCAGCCATGCCGAATTGCTCGCACACGGCGGTTTGTATGCACGATTGTGGCAACACCAGACCGGCGGGTTCGTCGGAATAGACTGATTCCGTTGGTTAACTGCACCCTCAATTCCGAACAATTCTGACAGTTTTCTCTATCCCGCTGGTCTTGCGACACAATCCTGCTGTACTGCAATCAGGCCCCAGGAGGGCCCAGATTTAAGGCAGCAGGGAAGCGTCACAGACCCGTTAATCAGATAGAGCAATCTACTAAGGATGTGTTCATGTCACTGTTCAAGCGTTCCGTTACGGAAGGACTGGGTACGTTTTGGCTGGTGTTGGGTGGCTGCGGCAGTGCGGTACTGGCTGCGTCGTCGCCTGTCGGGATCGGGGTACTGGGTGTGGCCCTGGCGTTCGGGCTCACAGTGCTGACCATGGCATTTGCCATCGGGCACATCAGCGGTTGCCACCTTAACCCGGCGGTGTCAGTGGGGCTGGTAGTGGGCGGAAGGTTTCCGGCCAGGGAGTTACCGGCGTACATCATCTCCCAGGTCATCGGCGGCATCGTCGCCGCCGCGTTGCTGTATTACATCGCCAGCGGCAAGCCAGGGTTCGAACTGGCCTCGGGCCTGGCCAGCAACGGCTACGGCGAGCATTCACCCGGTGGTTATTCGATGGCGGCAGGCTTTGTCTGTGAGCTGGTGATGACGGCGATGTTCGTGCTGATCATCCTCGGCGCCACCGACCGCCGTGTGCCGGCGGGGTTCGCGCCGATCGCCATCGGCCTCGCGTTGACGCTGATCCACCTGATCTCGATCCCGGTCACCAACACCTCGGTCAACCCGGCCCGCAGTACTGGCCCGGCACTGATTGTCGGCGGCTGGGCGCTCCAGCAACTGTGGATGTTCTGGCTCGCGCCGATCCTGGGTGCAGTGATCGGCGGCATTACCTATCGATGGCTGGGCGCGGAAAAAACCGCCTGAGCCAAACGGATTCAGCCCTGCCGGTAAGGCAGGGCTGACCTCGCCAGTGCTCTATCAGCCTTGATGTGCCTGCATATACTGGCGCAGCAACTGATTGATACGCGTCTGATAGCCAGTCCCTTGCCCCTTGAACCACTCAAGAACGTCAGCATCCAGACGGATAGTAACTGCCTGCTTGACCGGCACACGCAATTCGGCACGACGGAAGAAGTCTTCTCCCAACTCTTGGATGTCGCTGGTATCGATCTCCCGATCGTCCATCTTAGCCAGGCGCTCCCAGTCAGTTTTCGATGCTTTCGACATAGTATTTGGCCTCCAGTTTGGTTGCTTTTCGGGCGGAAATAATGCGAATTACGTCACCCCGCCTCTCGGTGTATACAACTACACCTACCAGTAATTTTATCCAGCCAATGCTGACCCAGCGTTCTTCGTCATAATCCGTCCGAGAATCACGTTGTGACAATATTGGATGTTGAAAAATATCCGATACGTCGTTGAAGTCTATGCCGTGCTTGCGGATGTTTACTTGGTTTTTGGATTCATCCCACTCAAAACGCATGGTGCATCCTGTATTTACTTTTGTACATACACTATAGCGAAGTGCTCCCGCCCTCGGCACCTGTCAACCGATCAGTGGTTCAGCCCTGCCGATAAGGCAGGGCTGCCCTCGCCTCCTCGGCATACGCGAGAATCCCCACGCTTTCGCGCTCCAGGAAATCCGCCACCGCCGTCTTCAATCCCGGATGTCGCAGGTAATGCCAGGAATGCGTGATCACCGGCTCAAACCCGCGAATCAACTTGTGCTCGCCTTGAGCACCGGCGTCAAAACGCTGCAGGCCATGGGCAATCGCGTAGTCCATGCCCTGATAGAAACACGTCTCGAAATGCAGCCTGTCGAACTCGGCCAGGCAGCCCCAGTAACGCCCGTAAAAGCTGTCGCCGCCGATCAGGCTGAAGGCCATGGCCACCGGCCGTGAGCCTTGTTTGGCCAGCACCACACGAATCGCCTCCGGCATGCGCTCGGCCAGCAGGCTGAAAAAATTCCGGGTCAGGTACGGCGATTGTCGGCGGATGGCGTAAGTATTGGCGTAACAGGCATAGACAAAATCCCACTGCGCCTCGCTCAACTCATGGCCCTGCAACCATTCAAACTCAATGCCCTGCCCCGCCACCTGTTCACGTTCTTTGCGCATCTGTTTACGCTTGCGCGAACTCAAGGCGTCGAGGAAGTCCTGGAAGTCACGGTAACCCCGGTTCTGCCAATGAAACTGGCAGCCCAGGCGTCGCAGCCAGCCTGGCTGTTGAGCCAGCGCGGTATCCGCCAGGGCGTCGGTAAAGTTGATATGGGCGCTGGAAAGGCCTTCGATCTCCAGGTAACCGGGCAGGCTTTTAAGCAGCTCGAAACCGTCCTCGGCGCTGGCAGCCAACAGACGCGGGCCGCTGACCGGGCTGAAGGGCACGGCCGTCAGCAGCTTCGGGTAGTAATCAATGCCGGCACGCTCGCAGGCGTCAGCCCAACCATGGTCGAACACATATTCGCCATAGGAATGCCATTTGCGGTAGCTGGGCAACGCGGCGATCAGCCGGCCACCTTCATAGTGCAGCAAATGCTCCGGCTGCCAGCCAGAGTGCGGGCCGATGCTGGCGCTGTCTTCCAGGGCACTGAGGAACGCATGGCGCAGAAACGGCTGATCAGCGGGGACCAACGCATTCCATTCATCGGGCGCAATCTCGGACAGGTTATTCAAACGTTGTAACGGCATCCCATTCCCCGACGGTCACGGCTTTGTGTAGGAGCGAGCTTGCTCGCGATGGTCGTTAACGATAACGCGACCATTCTGACAGAACGCGGCGACCTCTGGTTCTTCACGAGCAAGCTCGCGCCTACCAGACCCGACGCAAAAAAAAGCCCCGCCAAACGGCGGGGCAAACCAAATGAGGAGCGCTTTGACGGATGAAGAAAGAGCGCTTTGGAGCGGTATTACAGGTTGCTTAGAACACGTACTGCACGCGGGCCACGATAGCGTCGCCACTGTCGTCGCCGGCGGCGTTAACCACGTTGTCGGTCTTGGCCTTGATGTAGTTGGCGGAGACTTTTACCGCCTCGTTGGCGTACCAGTTCACCCCGATGATGTTCATGTTGGCCTTGGCATCGCCCACTTCACGGGTGGCGGTGTTGCGCACTACGTTTTTGTCATCAACGGTGATGTTGTCGTAACGGTAGAACACTTCCCACGCGCCGTACTGCTTGTTCTCGGGCTTGATGGTGTCGAACTTGGCACCGTCGAGTTTGTAGACACGGGACTCGCCGGTCAGGGTGTAGGCCACCTGGCCGTAGAAGCCGCTGGCTTTCACGTCCTGATAGGCACTGCTGTCGGCCTTCAGCTTGCGGTTCAGATATTCGCCCTGCAGGGACAACGGACCACGGGCGAATGCAAATTCGCCGCCGAAAACGGTGTCGGTGTCGTAGGCATCGTTCGCCGTCAGGCTGCCGGAATCCAGACCCACACCGCCGCCGAAGGTCGCACGGTTGCCGTTGGCGCCCGCATCGTTGCCGCCGTTGGTGGAAACGCCGCGAACCCCAAGACGCGGACGAATACGCGAGTCGAAGGCTGTGTCCTTCAGGTCACGTACCGCGTAATCCAGGCCCAGGTGCAGCACGTTGCCGGTGTCATGCATCGGCGCGAACACCGCACGGGCGTTGAATTGCTTCACGCCTTTGCCGTTCTTGTCGTTGATGTCCTTGGAAGAAACGCTGGCCGACAGGTAAGCCATGTCGCCGACCACCGAGCTGGCCTGGATGCCCATGCCGTTGGCGTGGGAGTGGATCCAGTCCGCGACTTCATACGCTGCGTTGCGGTCAACGCCGGTGACCCACTTGGAGCTGGTGGCTTTTTCCAGGCCGAAGTCTTCGTCGAAGCGACCGGCGCGAATCACGACAGGCTTGAAACCGGTGTAGGACATGGACGCTTCATCGAAGTAGCCATCGTCTGCGTTGCCGGAGTTATGGGACAGGTCGTAGTTGACCTGGTATTTCCAGTCCTTGTAGACGGTGCCGCCAAACTCGATGTAGGCGCGGCGGAAATAGGCCGCATCAGCCGAGTCACCGTTCTTGGTGTAATAGCCATCAAACGTGCCGTAATCGGCCTGCAAACGACCACCCAGCTTGAAGCTGAAATTCTGGTCGGTGGTTGCAACCTCAAGGCCGCCCTTGGTTTTGACAACGATATCGGCGCCGTCAGTTGTGACAGTACCGGCGAAAGCCTGGGCGGTGACAGCCAGGGCCAAGGCGCTGGCCGCGAAACCGGCGAAGTGCTTACGGATCATCGAAGAATTCCCCTAATTGATGGTCTTGTGCATTGGTAAAACACGCGGTTTAGAGCCGCTGGTGTTGGGGGGCGATCTTGGCGAGGGGATATTTCAGCCGGGTTGCTGGAACATAAAGATTTTGTTACTCGGGAACTTTTTTATAGCCATTGGAAATAAGCTGAAGCCTACGTAAATCAAGGCTCCAGCCCTTAAAACTGGTGAAAATGCCAGATGTTGCAAAATGTAAAAACACCCGAGAAAAATGAAGAATTTTTCATGTTGATTATTTTTGAGCAAAAAAAAGCCCGCATCATTTATCGATGCGGGCTTGGTTTTTGTGTGAAAAGTGACGGGTATTACTGGTCGCGGGAACGCTCGGCGGCCAGGCGTTCGGCCAACGCGTCGACATCGGCGATGGGCGGCTCGGGCAGGATCTTCAGTGTCGCCTGCATCAAGCGCATCTGCCGGATAAAGCGTCGGCAGTTGGCGCAGAACATCAGGTGATGACGCACCAACAGGCGTTCGCGAAAGGTCAGTTGCCCATCGAGATAGTCGCTGGAACGCGCCACTTGTTCTTTACAGGTCAACATTCGCCGGTTTCCTCAAAATGCTCCACCGTGGCGAAGACTTTAAGCCGTGCTCGATGCAACAGCACACGAACATTTGAGAGCGATAGCGTCAGAAGATTACAAATCTCCTCCAACTCCAGGCCCTGACGCTCGCGCAGCAGCAGCACGCTGCTTTGCAGTTCGGAAAGACTCGCCAGTGTGTGCTCAAGGCATTTACGCAGTTCGTCTTCGGTAAGCAGCGCTTCGGGAGTGTCCTGATGCCAGGCAAACGGCGCGACGGCCCAGTGGCCATCGTCAGGCACAAAGCGATCATCGCCGATGGTGCCGTGGGGTGACGGCAGGTCATCAAGCAGCACTTCCCGGCGATTTTGCTTGTAGCGGCCTTTTGCCGAGTTGGCCGTGATGGTCAGCAGCCAGGTCTTGAGGCTGGAGCGTCCCTCGAACTTCGCCAGGTTGCGCACCACCGACAGCCAGGCGTCCTGGACCACCTCATCGGCATGGCGCTGGCCAACGATGGCATAGGCCACGGCACGCATCGCGCTTTGGTAGGTGGTGACCAACTCCTTGTACGCCCGCTGCTCACCCTTGAGCAATCGTTCAAGCAGGTGCGCGTCGTCCGCTGCTGCCATTCAAGACCTCGATTTCAAAACATGATCAGCGTTTGCGCAGAATCACGCTACCAATCGAATACCCGGCGCCAAACGAGCTGAGCACGGCCACCGCGCCCTTGGGCAAGTCGTCCTGGTAGGTGTGAAACGCAATCACCGAACCCGCGGAGCTGGTGTTGGCGTAAGTATCGAGGATCACCGGCGCTTCTTCCACCGAAGCCTCACGGCCCAGCAGTTTCTTGACGATCAGGTGGTTCATGCTGAGGTTGGCCTGGTGCAGCCAGAAGCGCTTCACATCGCCGACATTCAGCTGGTTTTCCGACAGGTGCTTGCCGATCAACTCAGCGACCATCGGGCAGACATCACGGAAGACTTTGCGGCCTTCTTGCACGAACAGCTTGTCGGGGGCGCCAATGCCCTCTTCTGCTGCGCGGTTGAGGAAGCCGAAGTTATTGCGGATGTTGTTGGAGAACTTGGTCAGCAGCTTGGTGCTCACCACGTCGAACTGATGCGCGGAAGTGGCCAGGTCGGCCCGCTCGAGAATCACGGCGGTGGCCGCATCGCCAAAGATGAAATGGCTGTCGCGGTCGCGGAAGTTCAGGTGGCCGGTGCAAATCTCCGGGTTGACCATCAGGATCGCCCGGGCCTGGCCCAACTGGATGCTGTTGGCGGCATTCTGGATACCGAAGGTCGCCGAGGAACAGGCCACGTTCATGTCAAAGCCGAAACCCTGGATACCCAGCGCTTCCTGGACTTCAATGGCAATCGCCGGGTACGCCCGCTGCAGGTTGGAACAGGCAACGATCACACCATCGATGTCGGCGGCGGTCTTGCCGGCGCGCTGCAAGGCTTGCTCGGCAGCACCCACGGCCATCTGGCAGAGGATCGACCACTCGTCGTTGGAGCGCTCCGGCAGGCGCGGCGCCATGCGCTGCGGGTCGAGAATGCCAGCCTTGTCCATGACAAAGCGGCTCTTGATGCCCGAGGCCTTTTCGATGAAGGCGGCGCTGGATTCAGTCAGTGGCTCGACGTCGCCGCGTTCGATGGCTGCGGCGTTATCCAGGTTGAACTGTTGCACGTAAGCATTGAAAGACTGCACCAGCTCTTCGTTGGAGATGCTGTTGGCCGGGGTGTACAGGCCTGTGCCGCTGATGACGACGTTATGCACGGTCGTTCCTCTAAATCTGTTCAGGCAGAAGGGTATTGGTACCGTCGTACCAAACCGTAAGTAGTTTTATGCCGCCCAGCGGCCTTCAAACTGGTAACGCTTTATTCCATCGCGCCACGGCTGCGCCAGCCCAACTCGACGATCCCGGCATTTATAACCGCGAAGTTTGCCATAAAGCCTGGGGTTTGGCGCCATTTGCTCGACAGGCGCCTGTCCCCAGGATCGTGGTCACGCTTCGACCAGGCTCCATTGCTTGCTCAGACGCTTGTCGGAAATCGGCACCTTGGTGCCCAACTGCTGCGCAAACAGCGACACCCGGTATTCCTCCAGCCACCAGCGATACAGCTCCAGCTGAGGGTCGCGCTTGCCTTCCTGGGCGTGCTTGTTGAGGCGATTCTGATACTGGCTCCACAACCCACCCAGCTCGGTACTCCAGACCCGATCCTTCTGCACCTGGCTCGGCAGTTTCTCCAGGCGCAACTCGATGGTCTTGAGGAAACGCGGCAGCTCCTTGAACCATTGCGCCGGGGTTTCCCGCACGAAACCGGGATACACCAGGTTGCTCAGTTGCTGCTTGATGTCATTGAGAGCCACAGCCTGGGCCAGGTCAATCTTGCCTTTGAAGCGTTTTTGCAGGCCATGCCACAGTTTCAGGATTTCGAGGGTCAAGCGCGCCTGGCGCTCGGCATGTTCGGCCCAACTGCCGCGCTTGCGCTCGGCCAAGGCGGCCAGGCCGGCGCCGTCACGCGGCAGGCTGGCTTCGCCTTCCAGCACGCAGCTGTCAAGGCTGGCCAGCAGAATGTCTTCCACCAAGGCTTCGATACGCCCCAGCTCGCGGTACATCAGCCCCAACTCGGTCAGGCCGGGCAACTTGCCCCGCAGGAATTTTGCCGGCTCGGCCAATTGCTGCAGCAGCAAACGTTGCAAGGCCCGACGGTGCTGGAACTCCGCCTCGGCGGCGGTGGAGAAACGCCCTTCCTTGACCGTGCCGTTTTCTTCCACCAATGCCGGATACACCGTCATCGACAACCCGGCGATGTTTTGCTGGGTTTTCTCGGCCACCGCCGCGAACACCTTGGCTTCCACCGGCTGCTGGCTTTTCGCCGTCTGCGGTACGGCCAACGCGGCCTGGCTGGCTTCAGCGAAACGTGCGGTCAGCTCGGCCAGGTCGCGGCCTTCACCGAGGAACTTGCCTTGGCCGTCGACCACTTCAAGGTTCATCTTCAGGTGGTTTTCCACCTGTTGCGCGGCCTCGGCCCAGGCTTCATCGCTGACCCGTGCCCCGGTCATGCGCAACAATTCGCGCCCCAGCGCCTGGGGCAACGAGCCTTGGCCAAATTCGATGCGTTGCAGGGCTGCCTTGACGAAATCCGGCACCGGCACGAAGTTCTTGCGCAGGGCCTTGGGCAAGTTGCGCACCAGGGCAATGCACTTGGCCTCAATCACACCGGGCACCAGCCATTCCAGGCGCTCGGGCGGCAAGGCCGGCAACAGCGGCGCCGGCACGCGCAAGGTCACGCCGTCCCGGGGATGGTTGGGCTCGAAGTGATAACTCAAGGCCAGGGCCAGGTCGCCCAGGTGCAAGGTGTCGGGGTAATGGGCGGCAGTGACTTCACTGGCCTCGCGGGCCAGCACGTCTTCTTCGCGCATGATCAGTAGTTGCGGGTCTTTCTGGCTGTTGACCTTGTACCAACTGTCGAAGGTTGCGGTCTGGTGGATCTCGGCGGGCAGGCGCGCATCGTAGAAGGCGTACAGGGTTTCTTCGTCCGCCAGGATGTCGCGCCGGCGGGCCTTGGCTTCCAGCTCGTCGAGCTGCTCCAGCAGTTGCTGGTTGGCCGTCAGGCAGCGGGCCCGGGACTGAATCTCGCCGCGCACCAAGCCTTCACGGATAAACAGCTCACGGGACGTCACCGGATCAATCGGCCCGTAATGCACCGGCCGGCGACCGACGATGATCAACCCGAACAGAGTGATCTGCTCAAACGCCACCACTTGGCCGCGCTTCTTCTCCCAATGGGGTTCGAAGTGGTTTTTCTTGATCAAGTGCCCGGCCAACGGCTCGATCCAGTCGGCGTCGATCTTGGCCACCATCCGCGCATACAGCTTGGTGGTTTCCACCAGTTCGGCGGTCATCAGCCATTGCGGGCGCTTCTTGCCGATGCCCGAGGAAGGGTGAATCCAGAAACGCCGCTGACGCGCGCCCAGGTAATCCCCGTCTTCGGTTTTCTGGCCGATCTGGCTCAGCAGGCCGGACAGCACCGCCTTGTGCAGTTTCGGGAAGTCCGCCGGTTCCTTGTTGACGGTCAGCTGCATGTCGCGGCAGATCAGGCTCAACTGGCGATGGGAGTCACGCCACTCCCGCAGGCGCAGGTAATTCAGGAAATTCTTGCGGCACCAGTTGCGCAGCGGGCTGGCGGTCAGTTCCTGGCGCTGTTCTTCAAAACCACGCCATAGATTCACCAATCCGGCGAAGTCCGAATCCGGGTCCTTCCACTGTGCGTGAGCCTGGTCGGCGGCTTGCTGGCGTTCCGGCGGACGCTCGCGCGGGTCCTGGATCGACATGGCGCTGGCAACGATCAGCACTTCCTGCAAGCTGCCGAGCTTGGCGGCTTCCAGCAACATGCGGCCCATGCGCGGGTCCACCGGCAAACGCGCCAACTGGCGGCCCATCGGGGTGAGTTGGCTGTTACGGTCGACGGCCGACAACTCTTGCAGCAAATTGAAACCGTCGCTGATGGCCTTGCCATCCGGCGGCTCGATAAACGGGAAGTCGGTGATCTCGCCCAGGCGCAGGTGCAGCATCTGCAGGATCACGGCCGCGAGGTTGGTCCGCAGGATTTCCGGGTCGGTAAATTCCGGACGCCCGATAAAGTCTTCTTCGCTGAACAGGCGCACGCAAATGCCAGGTTCAACGCGTCCGCACCGGCCTTTACGCTGGTTGGCGCTGGCCTGGGAAATTGCCTCGATCGGCAAGCGCTGGACCTTGGCGCGGTAGCTGTAGCGGCTGATGCGCGCGGTGCCGCTGTCGATCACATACCGAATGCCCGGCACGGTCAGCGAGGTTTCCGCGACGTTGGTCGCCAGCACCACGCGCCGGCCCGGGTGGGACTGGAAAATCCGCTGTTGCTCGGCCGGTGACAGGCGCGCATACAGCGGCAGGATTTCGGTGTGCTTGAGCTGGGCCTTGCGCAGCATGTCGGCAGCGTCGCGAATCTCGCGCTCGCCGGGCAGGAACACCAGCACATCGCCGGGGCTCTTGCGCTCGCTGCGTTCAAAGGCGGCAATTTCGTCGAGGGTGGCGAGAATCGCCTGGTCGACGGTCAGGTCGTCCTCGACGCGGTTGCCCTCCTCGTCCTGCTCCAGGGTCAGCGGGCGGTACCAGGTTTCCACCGGGAAGGTGCGGCCCGACACCTCGACAATCGGCGCATCGTCGAAGTGCTTGGAAAAGCGCTCCAGGTCGATGGTCGCCGAGGTAATGATGACCTTCAGATCGGGACGACGCGGCAGCAGGGTTTTCAGGTAGCCCAGCAGGAAGTCGATGTTCAGGCTGCGCTCGTGGGCTTCGTCGACGATGATCGTGTCGTAGCGTTCGAGGTAGCGGTCGTTCTGGGTTTCGGCCAGCAGGATGCCGTCGGTCATCAGCTTGATCAGGGTGTTGGAATCGCTCTGGTCTTCGAAGCGCACCTGATAGCCGACCAACGCACCCAGCGGCGTGGCCAACTCTTCGGCGACCCGGCTGGCAACACTGCGCGCCGCAATCCGGCGCGGCTGGGTATGGCCGATCAGGCCGTATTGGCCGCGGCCGATTTCCAGGCAGATTTTCGGCAACTGCGTGGTTTTACCCGAGCCGGTCTCACCGGCAATGATCAGCACCTGATGCTTGAGCAGCGCCGCCTTGATTTCGTCGCGCTTGGCGGCGATCGGCAGACTGTCGTCATAGCGAATCACCGGCAAGCTGGCACGCCGCGCCGTCACTTGCGCGCAGGAGGCCTGCATCCGCGTCACCCACTGCGCAAGTTTTTCCTCATCGGGTTTCTTGCGCAGCTCAAGCAGCTGCCGCCGCAAGCGGTGGCGGTCGGCGAGCATGGCGTGATCGAGGTTTTTCAGCAGTTGGTCGATAGCGGGCGCTTGGTCAGTCATCAGGTACGCAAAGGTCGTCTATGTATGCAGGGGGCGGATTGTCGCAGAAAAGCGCCGCCACGCGCTCCCCTCATTCGTTGTCCAGGCCCTTGCGACGGTAGGGAAACACGTCAATCACCTTGCCGGCGCGAATCGCGTCTTGCAGGCCTTTCCAGTAGTCGGCGTTGTACAACTCGCCGTGCAGTTCGTCGAACAGCCGGCGCTGGCTGGCATCGGCAAACAGGAATGGCGGAAACTCCTCCGGGAACACATCCAGCGGACCGATGGAGTACCAGGGCTCGGAAGCCATTTCATCTTCCGGGGTACGCGGCGCGGGGATGTGGCGGAAGTTAGCCTCGGTGAGAAAGCAGATTTCGTCATAGTCGTAGAACACCACGCGACCGTGACGGGTAACGCCGAAATTCTTCAGCAGCATGTCGCCGGGGAAAATATTTGCCGCCGCCAGTTGCTTGATCGCCAGGCCGTAGTCTTCCAGCGCTTCGCGCACCTGGGCTTCGTTGGCGTTTTCCAGGTAGAGATTGAGCGGGGTCATGCGCCGCTCGGTCCAGCAGTGGCGGATCAGCACCGTATCGCCTTCCACTTCGACGGTGCCGGCGGCGACTTCAAGCAACTCGGCCAGGCATTCAGGCTCGAACTTGCTCAACGGAAAACGGAAGTCGGCGAACTCCTGGGTATCAGCCATGCGCCCGACCCGGTCAACACTTTTCACCAGCCGGTACTTCTCGATCACCGTGGCACGGTTGACGTTTTTCGACGGTGAAAAGCGGTCCTTGATGATCTTGAACACGGTGTTGAAGCCCGGCAGGGTAAACACGCTCATGACCATGCCGCGCACGCCCGGGGCCATGATGAACTGGTCGTCGGTGGTGGCGAGGTGGTTGATCAACGCCCGGTAGAATTCGGATTTGCCGTGCTTGTAGAAGCCGATGGAGGTGTACAGCTCGGCGATGTGCTTGCCCGGCAGGATGCGCTTGAGGAAGCCGATAAACTCCGCCGGCACCGGCACATCCACCATGAAATAGGAGCGGGTGAACGAGAAGATGATCGACACATCCGCTTCGTCGGTGATCAGCGCGTCGATCTGGATGCCGCGCCCTTCCCGGTGCAGCAGCGGGATCACCAGCGGCCACTGTTCGTCGCGGGTGTAGATGCGTCCTACGAGGTACGCGCCTTTGTTGCGGTACAGCACCGAGGAGAATAGTTCGACGTTGAGGTCCGGGTCCTTGCAGACCCAATCTGGCAGGTTCTCGCGCAATTGCGCTTCCAGGCGACGCAGGTCGGCGGGCAAGTCGGCGTAGGGTTCGCTGAAACTGTAGTCGGCAAAAATCTGTTCCAGCATGCCCGTCAGCTTGCCGCCCGGCTTGTAGGTGCGGGTTTGCGCGGCTCGGGCACGGCGCAGGCTGGGCCGCGTGGTGTGAATGAACATGCAACCGTCGCTGATCAGGTCATGGCTGAACAGCCCGCAAAACGTCGAGTTGTACCAGGTCTCGGACAGCTCATCATCAAACCGCAGGTCGATCAGGCTGATGTAGGCGCTTTTCACCAGCGGCCAGGCGGCAATGTCGAGTAATACCGCTTCATCGAAGGCTGCCCGCAGCCGCGCCGTGACTTCACTGACCTTGTCTTCATACAGGTTGATGCGTGCCGCCGAGGCCGCCTGCCCTTGCTGCCACTGCGCCTTTTCGAAACGCTCCCGGGCGCCATCGGTTATCTGGCGGAAGTGCTCGCGGTAGTCGTCGAAGCCGTCGAGGATCATCTGTGCAATGTCGAGGGCTGGCGTTTGCTGCGGCATTTGGGAAACCTCTGCGGGCATTTGGAGTGAGCTGAGCTTAGCCAGTGTGCAGGAACAGGAGAAGGGACATTTTTTCGTTCAGCCTTGTACAGGTTTGTTCACTTTGTACATTTATTTTCAATTTTATTAAGTCGACTATTCGGTCAATAAAAAACCTCAAAGTCATTTCAGCCAAGTTAAACGTTTCATCTGAAGGCCTCTAACCACGGGCCTCCCCCGGGAGCCCGTGGAAAACCCGAGTATTTGCTCTAGCACGCTGGACCTCGGTTCCCTTTGGAGCATTGGATCCAACGTAAGGGAAACCCTGATTACCCTCATGATGGCTCTTTGCTATATAGCGCGCCCTCTCCCACCTAACAAGGTCAGAAGACCGGTCCGGGAACAGGTTCTAATCGCCCAAGGAGCATTGAGATGTCATTGAGGAATATGGGGATCGGTCTGCGCGCCAGTCTGAGTTTCGGGGTTTTGGCCAGCCTGTTGATCGTGGTCGGCCTGTTTGGTTTAGGCCAGATGGCCAAGCTGCGGGAAAGCGCGCTGATCATCGAAGAATCGTGGATGCCAAGCATTGAAAACATTCACGACAGCGCCGCCTATGTTGCCAGCATCCGCCTGGAAGCGTTGCGCTTGCTCACCACCGACGAGTCCCGGGTGCGTGACAACAGCAGAAACCTGATCACCCGCCAGCGCGGCGACCTTGAAGAACTGCTGAACCGTCACGAAACCCTGCTGAGCAGCGAGCAAGAACGCGACCTGCTCAAGCAGTTGAAAGCCAACGTTGCGAGCTACATGACGATCGTCGCCCAGATGATTCAACTGGTCGACCAGGACCAGCAGCAAAACGCCATGGACCTGCTCAACAGCCGCCTGGCGCCCCAAGGCATGGTCCTCAATAAAAGCCTGGAAGACATGATCACCTTCAACCAAAAAGGTGTGGAAGACGCCGCAACGTCGGCGGCGCAGATGTACACCAGCGCCCAATGGGTGGTCGGCAGCATCATCGTCACCGCCCTGATGGCAACGTTACTGCTGGCCTGGCTGCTGACCCGCAGCATCACCACGCCCATTGGCCAGGCACTGACGGTGGCCCGCACCATCGCGTCCGGCGACCTGAGCCGGCCGATCGTCGTGGAAGGCAAGGATGAGCCGGCGCAATTGCTCAGCGCATTGGCCACCATGCAGACCAACCTGCAGGACACCCTCCGTGGCATCAGCGAATCGTCGCAGCAGTTGGCCTCGGCGGCCGAAGAGATGAGTTCGGTGATGGAACAGAGCACTCGCGGCCTGCAGGCGCAGAACGATGAAATCGAACAGGCTGCCACCGCGGTGACGCAGATGAGCGCGGCAGTGGACGAAGTGGCGGGCAATGCGGTGTCCAGCGCCGAAGCGTCCAAGGCCTCCGACGAAGACAGCAAGCACGGCCACTACCAGATCAGCGAAACCATCAGCTCGATCCAGAACCTGGTGGACGAAGTGCTCGAGGCCTCGACCAAGGCCGAAGGCCTGGCGGTGCAGGCCCAGGACATCAGCAAGGTACTCGAAGTAATTCGCGGGATTGCCGGCCAGACCAACCTGCTGGCGCTCAACGCGGCGATTGAGGCGGCCCGCGCAGGCGAGGCCGGTCGCGGTTTTGCCGTGGTGGCGGACGAAGTGCGCTCCCTGGCGCAACGCACTCAGGACTCCACCGAAGAAATCGAGCAGATGATCAACGGTATCCAGCAAGGCACCCAGGACACCGTCGGTGCCTTGAACAGCAGCGCCGAACACGCCGGCCTGACCTTGCAGCGGGCCAACAGCGCCGGCTGTGCACTGGAGAAAATCACCGCGGCGATCTCGCAGATCAGCCAGCGCAACCTGGTGATCGCCAGCGCCGCCGAGCAGCAAGCGTTGGTGGCGCGTGAGGTGGACCGCAGCCTGGTGAACATCCGGGACCTGTCGACACAAACCGCCGCCGGTGCCACCCAGACCTCGGCGGCCAGCCAGGAACTGTCGCGGCTGGCGGTAGACCTCAATGGCTTGGTGACGCGTTTCGTGCTGTAAAACATGTATTAGCGATTGTGTCAGACAGGTCCGTGGGCAACACTTCCGCCCTTATCAAACAGGAGTTTTTCCGTGAGACCTGTCGACACCCTGCACCTGTTGGTGCTGGCCGCTATCTGGGGCGCGAGTTTTTTGTTCATGCGAATTATCGCGCCGGAAATCGGCACCATTCCTACGGCATTTTTCCGGGTGTCGATTGCCGCCACCGGGCTGCTGGTGATCCTCGCCATGATGCGGGTGAGCTGGGATTTCCAGGGCAAGTTCAAGACGGTCCTGTTGCTGGGCGTCATCAACTCGGGGATTCCCGCGACCATGTATTCGGTGGCGGCCCAAGTGCTGCCGGCCGGTTACTCGGCGATCTTCAATGCCACGACGCCGCTGATGGGCGTGCTGATTGGCGGGCTGTTTTTCAGTGAGCGCCTGACACCGTCGAAAGTTGCCGGAGTGTGCCTGGGGCTGTTCGGCGTTGGCATCCTGACCCGAGCCGGGCCGGTGGCCTTCGACATGGAACTGCTGATGGGCGCGCTGGCGTGCTTGTTGGCGACTACCTGTTATGGCTTTGCGGGCTTCCTGGCAAGGCGCTGGCTCGATCAACGGGGCGGGCTGGACAGCCGCCTCGCGGCCTTGGGCAGCATGCTCGGGGCCACGCTGTTTCTGCTGCCGATGTTTGCCTGGAGTGCCATCAGCCATCCACCGGTCAGTTGGGGCGGCTGGCCTGTGTGGATGTCTTTGTTGGGGTTGGGACTGGTATGTACGGCGTTTGCCTACATCCTGTACTTCCGCTTGCTGACGTCCATCGGCCCGGTGAAGTCGATGACCGTGACCTTCATGATTCCGCCGTTCGGGGTGTTGTGGGGGGCGTTGCTGCTGGATGAGCCGCTGTCCATGGCGCATCTGTATGGCGGGCTGTTGATTGCGGGAGCGTTGTGGCTGGTGCTCCGCCCGGGGAAATTGGCCGGGAAGCTGTAGGAGCGTTTCGGCTCCTACAGCGTGGGGTTGATCAGCTCTTACGGAATACAAAAGCCAATCCGACAATGATCAGGCCCATCCCCAGCAAGCTCAGGATTGCCAGCTTGTTGCCGAAGATCAGGTAATCCATCACCGCCGTCACCGCGGGCACCAGGTAGAACAAGCTGGTGACATTCACCAGGTTGCCCCGAGCGATCAGCCGGTACAGCAACAGCGTCGCCAGCAGCGACACCACCAACCCCATCCACAGCACCGGCACGAAAAAGCCGCTGCTGTGTTCAAAGTGGAATGGTTGGAACGGTACAAACACCGAGCACAACAACAAGCCGGCCAGGTACTGCACCGGCAGCGTGCCCAGCGGGTTATCGGTGATGCGCTTCTGCATGATCGAGCCAAAGGTCATGCTGGCCAGGGCCAACAGGCCAAAGAGCATGCCCGCCAGTGACATGCCGGACATGCCGATGCCCTGATACACCACCATGATCAACCCCGCCAACCCCAGCGCCAGGCCGAACATCCGGCTCCAGGAACGCTGACGCTCCATCAACACCACGGTCAGGATCGGCTGCACACCCATGATGGTCGCCATCATGCCGGGCGTGACTTTGAGGTCCAGGGCCAGCAGATAGAAAATCTGGTAGGCCCCCAACAACACCAGCCCGGTGGCCGCCGCGTAGAGCATCGGCCTGCCAGGGCGCGGCAACTTCAGCTTGAGGATCGGGACCAGTATCACCAACCCCGCCAGGGCGATGGCAAAACGGATCAGCAAAAACGCAAAGGGCGAAGCGTGGGCCAGGCCCCATTTGGAGAAAATCGCCCCGCTGCTCCACAACAAGACAAACAGGCTCGTCGAGGCCGCCGCGGCCACGGATTGTTTCGAAAGAACAGACATGGGTACCACCTGTAATCAGGCAAAAAGCCAACTCAGCAAAGGCTGAAATTCAGTAGGTTTTTTTCAGGCGGGCACAGGGAAACAGCCATCAGCTGATCAGCCCGAAATGCCAACACCCGGCGGTGATACGACTGCGTACACCGGCGTGCTACTGACAGGTGGGGGGTAGTGACTGATCTGCGCAGGCTGCTGGCTCCCGCACGGCACGACCGCAGCGATGACCGCTGAATCGACTACCGCTATGCGCAAGGAAGCTGGCATGTGCTGATCTTTTTTGAGGGGATAAACAAGGTGTCTGAGAACACCTGTGGCCGACTATAACCAGCTGGGGACATGCTTTGCAATGACTTCGCCAAAAGGCCAGTAAGGACAGCTTGGGTCAACGCCACTAGCCTTGGGAAAAACCAATCCGCTCCGAATCCGGGGGGCTTTTAACTCATGATGACCAATGCCAAAAAAACCCGATTCTCTGCGTTATCAGTTATACCGCTCAAAGGCGCTACACCTTGCGAAAGCCTCTACAAGGCAGTGGTACGAAGCCCTTAAACAGGATGAAAGCAATGACGTCGACTTGACCAAGGTACGATTTGAGCCCATCAACACCGAGGCATTGATTGCCTATCAAGAATGGGATGAGGCCCCACACTTTTACTGGGAGGAGATTGCAACGTGGAAAGCGCATGAGCCACTGGCGTTTGACCTGTCCATTTGGTTCGACGTCGAATTATGTGGATTGTGCTTTGCCAACCCAAATCAAAGTCGGTTGCGGATCAAAATCATCCGCCTAGAAGGAAAACCCGGAAAAACCCATCCATTGAAAAGCCGTATCGCTGCGCTGACGATGATCGCCGTTGATCATTACGCACAGATCATTGGCAGTCAGTGGATAGAGATTCAAGAACCCGCGGCTGGTGCAATTCCCGTCTATAGAAATCTAGGCTTTGACTTCGACTCCCAAGGAAGGCTTGTGATAGCAGTAGAGAAGGCTTAGCATCGTAACCATGCTCAATTATTGATCAACAGTGGAGGCTAATATGGGAGCAGCTCCTAAAAACTCCGTCACCCAGAAATCATCATCGAAGCTAATAAAAGAGCCTGGAGCACCAGCACTCACCGCCAATCAGCGTCGTTTTCTCAGTGCAGCCATGACGACCAGCGTTGATGAGCCCAGCCTATTAGCGGGCAACCCCGACAAATCAAAAGCATAAAAAAACCGCTCAATCGAGCGGTTTTTTTATGCCTGTAAAAGCCTTAACCAAACAACCAATACCCCAACGCCGTCAGCACCACCACCGCCAACACCGGCCGCAGGATGCGATAAGCCTTCGGATGCTTGCGCTTCCACTGCTTGACCACGCCGCTGAAGCTGTCGCTGAAGCGCTTGCTCCAGGCATACGCCTGGTTGATCCCGCCAACGCGTTCATCATCCAGGTTCTGCGGCGCGGTAGCGCGGCCCAACTGCGCGCTGACCCAACGGTTGATGCGCGTCATCACGCGGCTGCTCAGCGGGCGTTCGATGTCGCAGAACAGGATCACCCGGGTGTGCTCGGTTTCGTTCTTCACCCAGTGCACGTAGGTCTCGTCGAACATCACGTCTTCACCGTCACGCCAGGCATACACC
Organism: Pseudomonas sp. LBUM1641; assembly: GCF_059716235.1. Classification (NCBI taxonomy): domain Bacteria; kingdom Pseudomonadati; phylum Pseudomonadota; class Gammaproteobacteria; order Pseudomonadales; family Pseudomonadaceae; genus Pseudomonas; species Pseudomonas sp. LBUM1641. The sequence continues at coordinate 1,680,504 of NZ_CP166815.1, read as the reverse complement.
TGGCCGTCGACGAAGATGCGGCAGTCGTCGGAGTTCGGCGTGGACAGCCCCAGGTGGTAACGCAGGGAACCGGCAAACGGGTCACGGTGCGGGTTGAGGTGGCTACCACCGGGCAACAGGGCAAACATCGCGCCCTTGACGTTGGGAATGCTGCTGACCAGGGCCACGGTTTTCGGGCACAGCAGTTCAGCCGACGGCAACGGTTTGTCGTACCACTTGAGGTAGAAACGCTTCCAGCCCTTCTTGAAGAACGAACCGAAACCGGCGTCGTTGTTCTTCTCGGCCGCGCGGATGTAGCCCTCGTCAAACAGGTGCATGGCCTCTTCGCGAATCACCTCCCAGTTGTCCTTGAGCACGTCCAGCTCCGGAAACTTGCTGCGGTCCAGGTACGGCTTGGACGGCACGGCGGAAAAGATGTACATCAAGGCGTTATACGGGGCGAACAGCGCCGAATGGTTGACGAACTGACGCAACATCGGCAAACGGGCCTTGCCACGCAAATGCACATACAGCGTGCTGCCGATGAACAGCAGCAACACCGACAGTTTGGCGGCCAAAGAAAAGGTCATGCAGCAACTCCTGGAAATAGGCGTCTGGCCATTAGCCTCCCGTTATGGGGAAACCAGACGTAGCAGCCGGCCATGATAAACACTCCGGGCCTCGGGAAAAACCCGCGCACTCCAACAATCAGCATCTAGTGGTGCGCGATAACGGGCCAATTATGCATAAGGGCCGCGCTATCGTGCTGATTTGAATCAAGCCTGGTTTTCCTGATCGGTAAACAAATCGGCGAACAACATGCTCGACAGGTAACGTTCACCGGAGTCCGGAAGCACCACCACGATGGTCTTGCCCTGCATTTCCGGCTTCTCTGCCAGGCGCACCGCCACGGCCATTGCCGCGCCGCAGGAGATACCGCACAAAATCCCCTCCTCCTGCATCAAGCGCAACGCCATGGCCTTGGACTCTTCGTCGCTGACCAGTTCGACCCGGTCGACCATCGACAGGTCGAGGTTTTTCGGCACAAAACCGGCGCCAATGCCCTGGATCTTGTGGGGGCTGGGCTTGATCTCTTCACCGGCCAGCGCCTGGGTAATCACCGGCGAGCTGATCGGTTCCACCGCCACTGACAGGATCGGCTTGCCCTGGGTGTTCTTGATATAGCGCGACACCCCGGTGATGGTGCCACCGGTGCCCACGCCTGCCACCAGCACGTCTACCGCACCATCCGTGTCATTCCAGATTTCCGGACCGGTGGTTTTCTCGTGGATCGCGGGGTTGGCCGGGTTTTCGAACTGGGCCGGCATAAAGTACTTGGCCGGGTCGCTGGCGAGGATTTCGCCGGCTTTTTCGATCGCGCCCTTCATGCCCTTGGCCGGCTCGGTCAACACCAGTTCGGCGCCGAGGGCCTTGAGCACCTTGCGTCGCTCAATGCTCATGGAGGCGGGCATGGTCAGCAACAGCTTGTAGCCACGGGCGGCGGCAACAAACGCCAGGCCGATCCCGGTATTGCCGGAAGTCGGCTCGACAATGGTCATGCCCGGTTTGAGTTTGCCGCTGCCTTCGGCGTCCCAGATCATGTTTGCGCCAATCCGGCACTTCACCGAATACCCCGGGTTACGCCCTTCGATCTTGGCCAGGATGGTCACGCCACGCGGGGCGATGCGGTTGATCTGAACCAGGGGCGTGTTACCGATGGAGTGCGCGTTGTCTGCAAAAATGCGGCTCATAACGGGTCCTTAAGGCAATTTCAGGAAGGTCCCAAGGGTATGCCTCGTGTTGCGAAGCGTCCAGTCAAGCGAACGTCCAGCGGCTGTAGGAGTCAATCGCCTACACGGATGGAGAAAATTCCTATGAAACGTCGCTACAGTTGGCCGCTCTGGACCCTTGTCGGGGTCGTGGTACTGCTGGTCGTCCTGGATATCGCCCTGCCCTATCTGGTGCGCAATTACCTGAATGACAAACTCGCCGACATGGGCGATTACCGTGGCCAGGTCACCGATGTCGACCTGGCGCTGTGGCGCGGCGCCTATCGAATCAACGGGTTGCAGATCGTCAAGGTCGACGGCAAGGTGCCGGTACCGTTCGTGAAGGCGCCGGTGATCGACCTGTCGGTGAGTTGGCATTCGCTGTGGTACGACCACGCAGTGGTGGCGGAGGCACAGTTCATCAAGCCGGAGCTGAACTTCGTCGACGGCGGCACCAACAAGCAGGCATCCCAGACCGGTCAGGGCACCGACTGGCGGGCCCAACTGAGCAAACTGTTGCCGATCACCCTGAACGAGGTGCGCATCGACGACGGGAAAATCGCCTTCCACAACTTCAGCTCGAAACCGCCGGTCAATATGTACGCGACCCAGGTCAACGCCAGCTTCTACAACCTGACCAATGTGGTGGACGTCAAAGGCCAGCGCGACGCGCGCTTCGACGGCAAGGCGCTGTTTTTGGGCCAGGCGCCGCTGGAAGCCACCGCCACGTTCGACCCGTTGAGCAATTTCGAAAACTTCGAATTCCGCTTCCGGGCCCGGGATATCGAACTCAAGCGCATGAATGACTTCGCCTCGGCCTACGGCAAGTTCGACTTCAGTGCCGGCAACGGCGACCTGGTGGTGGAAGCCCAGGCTGAAAAAGGCCAATTGACCGGCTACATCAAGCCCTTGCTGCGGGATGTCGAGGTGTTCAACTGGCAGCAGGATGTCGAGAACAAGGACAAGGGCATCTTCCGATCGATCTGGGAGGCGGTGGTCGGCGTCAGCGAAACCGTGCTGAAGAACCAGCGTAAAAACCAGTTCGCCACCCGCGTGGAGCTGAGTGGCAACGTACACCAGCAAGATATCAGCGCGTTCCAGGCGTTTTTGCAGATTTTGCGCAATGGTTTCGTCCAGGCCTTCAACGCCCGCTACGAACAGCCCAAGCCCAGCGCAGACTGAAACATTGGCCCCTGTAGGAGCGAGCTTGCTCGCGAAAAGCCTCAAGGCGCCGCGTTTATTCAGAATGCACGCGTCATCGTTGACGTTTTTCGCGAGCAAGCTCGCTCCTACAATTCAGAGACTGAATAGCCCGTCTGCGTTCACAGTCGCCGGGGCTGCACGGTATAGTCGGGGCAAGCTGATTACTCGCCCGCTTCGGTCCCCGACCGTTCGGCGTCACGTTCGAGGATTGATAGATGAAGTTCGAAGGCACCCAGGCCTACGTTGCCACCGATGACCTGAAACTGGCCGTCAACGCCGCCATCACGCTGGAACGGCCACTGCTGGTCAAGGGCGAACCGGGCACCGGCAAGACCATGCTCGCCGAGCAACTGGCCGAATCCTTTGGCGCCAAGCTGATCACCTGGCACATCAAGTCCACCACCAAGGCCCATCAGGGCCTGTACGAGTACGACGCGGTAAGCCGCCTGCGGGACTCGCAGCTGGGCGTGGACAAGGTCCACGACGTGCGCAACTACCTGAAAAAGGGCAAGCTCTGGGAAGCCTTTGAGTCCGAGGAGCGGGTCATCCTGCTGATCGATGAAATCGACAAGGCCGACATCGAATTCCCCAACGACCTGCTGCAAGAACTCGACAAGATGGAGTTCTACGTCTACGAAATCGACGAGACCATCAAGGCCAAGAAGCGCCCGATCATCATCATTACGTCCAACAATGAGAAGGAGCTGCCGGACGCGTTCCTGCGCCGCTGCTTCTTCCACTACATCGCCTTCCCGGATCGCACCACCCTGCAAAAGATCGTCGACGTGCACTACCCGGACATCAAGAAAGACCTGGTCAGCGAAGCCCTCGATGTGTTCTTCGACGTGCGTAAAGTCCCGGGTCTGAAGAAAAAACCGTCCACCTCCGAACTGGTCGACTGGCTCAAGCTGCTGATGGCCGACAACATCGGCGAAGCGGTACTGCGCGAGCGCGACCCTACCAAAGCCATCCCGCCCCTGGCCGGTGCCCTGGTGAAGAACGAGCAAGACGTGCAGTTGCTGGAGCGCCTGGCGTTCATGAGCCGTCGCGGTAACCGATAAGGGCGATTGCCATGCTGCTCAACCTGTTCAATGAAATGCGTGCAGCCAAGGTGCCGGTGTCGGTGCGTGAGCTGCTGGACCTGATCAACGCGCTGAAACAGCGCGTGACCTTCGCCGACATGGACGAGTTTTACTACTTGGCCCGGGCGATTTTGGTGAAGGACGAACGGCACTTCGACAAGTTCGACCGGGCCTTCGGCGCCTACTTCAACGGCCTGGAAAAACTCGACGATCACCTGCAGGCACTGATTCCCGAAGACTGGCTGCGCAAGGAATTCGAACGCTCGCTGACCGACGAAGAGCGCGCGCAGATCCAGTCCCTCGGCGGTCTCGACAAGCTCATCGAAGAGTTCAAGAAACGTCTCGAAGAACAGAAAGAACGCCATGCCGGCGGCAACAAATGGATCGGCACCGGCGGTACCAGCCCGTTCGGCTCCGGCGGTTTCAACCCCGAAGGCATTCGCGTGGGTGATGCCGGCAAACGCCAGGGCAAGGCGGTCAAGGTCTGGGACCAGCGCGAGTACAAGAACCTCGATGACTCGGTGGAACTGGGCACCCGCAACATCAAGATCGCGCTGCGCCGCCTGCGCAAGTTCGCGCGTCAGGGTGCGGCGGAAGAGTTGGACATCGACGGCACCATCGACCATACGGCGCGGGATGCCGGGTTGCTGAATATCCAGATGCGCCCGGAGCGGCGTAACACCATCAAGCTGCTGTTGCTGTTCGACATCGGCGGCTCGATGGATGCCCATGTGAAGACCTGCGAAGAGCTGTTCTCCGCGTGCAAGACCGAGTTCAAGCACCTGGAGTATTTCTACTTCCACAACTTCATTTATGAATCGGTGTGGAAGAACAACATGCGCCGGGGTTCGGAACGCACCTCGACCCAGGATTTGCTGCACAAGTACGGCGCCGACTACAAAGTGATCTTTATCGGCGATGCGGCCATGGCGCCGTATGAAATCACCCAGGCCGGCGGCAGCGTCGAGCATTGGAATGAAGAACCAGGCTATGTGTGGATGCAGCGGTTCATGGAGAAGTACAAGAAGCTGATCTGGATTAATCCGTATCCGAAAGATACTTGGGGCTATACAGCGTCCACCGGGATTGTTCGGGACTTGATCGAGGACCAGATGTTTCCGTTGACCTTGCGCGGGCTTGAGGAAGGGATGCGCTTTTTGTCGAAGTAACCCGTTTCCCAGGCAACCACGAACAAATGTGGGAGCGGGCTTGCTCGCGAAGGCGGTGTATCAGCCAATATATTCGGTGACTGACACTGCGCTTTCGCGAGCAAGCCCGCTCCCACACTTTGTCCTGCGGTGGCCTTTAGTTTCTGGCGAAGCGGCGTAAATACTCCACCTGCTGCCGATGCGCCGTCTCCTGCACCACCGGCGCCAACCTCACTTTCTCCCCCGGCAAACACTGGGCCAGCCGTGCCAGCGCCAATGGCGTCAACGCCCCCAGTCGCGGATAACCGCCAATGGTCTGCCGGTCATTGAGCAACACGATCGGCTGCCCGTCCGGCGGCACCTGGATCGCGCCAAGCGGGATGCCTTCCGAAATCAGCGAGGGCCCCTGATATTCCAGCGGCGTACCCAGCAGGCGCATACCCATGCGGTCGGCGCGGCTGTCGAGGGTCCATTCGCTGTTGAATACATCAAACAGACTCTGCCCGCCGAACTGGCCGATCTGCGCCCCGAGGATGACCTCCAGTGGCGCCTTCGAATCCAGTTTCGGCAATTGCCCGGCGGACAACTCCCGCATCGCGCCGCCCACACCTGAGTACGCCAGTTGCCCGCCCTCCGCCAGCGCGCGGCCAAAGCCGTCCAGCCCACCCAGCTCTTCACGCGCCACCGTGGCGCAACTGCCCAGCACCTGCGGCGCATCAAACCCGCCCGGCGCTGCCAGGTAAGCCCGCGCGCCGCTGAACGGCTGGGTAAACCGCAATCGCTGGCCTTTTTGCAGAATAAAACTGCGCCCCGGGATGATCGCTCTTTCATCGACATAAGCGCCCAGGTCCGCCCCGGCCAATGCCAGCAGGCAGTAATCCTCGGCCTGCACGGTGAAACCACCCAAAGTGATTTCCACCACAGGCGCATCCAGGGAGTTGCCCAGCAACCAATTGGCCCACGACATCGACACCCAATCCAGCGCGCCGCCCTGGGTCACGCCCAAATGCCTCACACCAAAACGTCCGGCGTCCTGCAACAGGCACAGCGGGGTGCTGGCCTCGATCAACAAGCGGCTCATGCCTGGGCCTCCAACGGTGTGTCATCGCCACCCAGGTTGATGAATTCGCTATGGCTAACCGCTTCGTAACGCACGGTGTCCCCCGGCTGCATCAGGCTGTAGCCGTCGCGTTCGCGATCAAACAACTTGGCCGGTGTGCGGCCGATCAGGTTCCAGCCACCCGGCGATACCACCGGATAGGCCGCCGTCTGCCGCTCGGCGATCCCCACGCTGCCCGCCGCCACCCGCTTGCGCGGCGTATTGAGCCGAGGTGCTGCGAGCAGTTCGTCCACCAGGCCCATAAAGGCAAACCCCGGGGCAAAGCCCAAGGCGAAGACCTGGTACTCGTGCTGGCTATGGCGGCGTATCACCTCATCCACCGCCAGCCCACTGCGCTGCGCGAGCAACGGTAGTTCGGGGCCGACGCTCAAGTCATACCAGACCGGCAACACATGGCATTGCCCGCTGCCCTTGGGCTCTGGTTGCAGTGCTTTAAGCGCCTGATCGATCAGCTCCCGTGCCTGGGCCGGGCTCAGCGCCATCAGGTCGTAATGCACCATCAGGGTCGTGTAGGACGGCACCAGGTCCACCAGCGCCGGGCCAAAACCTTCCCGCAAACGGCGGGTGGCGGCGAGCATCCAGGGCATGTTGTCTTCGGCGATCACATCAAACAGGCGCACCATCAGGCTGTCGATGGCTACGACTTCAATCCGTGGTTTCATGCTGGGGTCAACGCCTCGCGGATGCGCTGCACGGCGGCCACCGAGCTGGCGTTATCGCCGTGTACACACAAGGTATTGGCCTGCAGGTGCAACGGGCTGCCGTCGCTGGCGACCAGGTGCTCACCGCGAGCAATGATCAAGGCTTGCTGGATGATCTTTTCCGGATCGTGATGTACCGCGCCCGGCAACTGGCGGGAGACCAGATGCCCGGCGCTGTCATAGGCACGGTCGGCGAAGGCTTCGAACCACAGGGTCACGCCATATTCGTCACCCAAGGCCTGGGCGGCGCTGTTGTCGCGGGTGGCCATCAGCATCAAGGGCAGGCTGGCGTCGTAGGCCGCCACGGCCTGGACCACCGCGCGCAATTGCGCCGGCTTGGCCATCATGTCGTTGTACATCGCACCATGGGGTTTGACATAGCTGACCCGCCCACCCTGAGCCCGGCAAATGCCGTCGAGGGCGCCAATCTGATAATGCAACAGGTCCTGGATTTCCTGCGGGGTGTAGGCCATGGAACGGCGGCCGAAACCCACCAGGTCCTGGTACGCCGGGTGCGCACCCACCTGCACGCCATGCTCGAAAGCCAGGCTGACGGTCTTGCGCATGATGCTCGGGTCGCCCGCATGAAAACCGCAGGCAACGTTGGCGCAGTCAATGAACGGCATGACCTCGGCGTCCAGACCCAAGGTCCAGTTGCCAAAGCTTTCGCCGATGTCGCAGTTCAATAGCAGGCGGCTCACGGTAGGGCTCCTGTAGGCTTTATTTTTTTGTAGTGTGGGATCTTTTACCAAGATCTCGCAATGATGTTGTCCCGAACCCCAACGACGCTTATCGTGAGACAGCTCGATTTTTGGCGGTTGCGGCACGCTGCGTCCAACTAATAAAAAACAATCCATGCATAAGAAAAGTTGATCCCATGAATTTGAAGTTCCTCGAAACCTTCGTCTGGGTGGCCAAGCTCAAGAGCTTTCGTCTCACGGCAGAGAAGCTGTTCACTACCCAGGCCTCGATCTCCAGCCGCATCGCCGTGTTGGAAAGCGAGTTGGGGGTGAAGCTGTTCCTGCGCGATTCCCGAGGTGTGAGCCTGACGCCGGAAGGCTTGAAGGTGCTCGATTATGCCGAGCAGATGATGGCGACCATGCAAGGGCTCAAGCAGTCCCTGGAAACCACTAGCAGCAAGGTCGGGCGCATCCGCATCGGCGTGATGGACACGGTGATCCACACCTGGCTGAGCGCGCTGGTGGCAGAACTGACGGACAACTTTCCGCGGGTAGAAATCGAGTTGGTCGCCGATACCGCGCTGAACCTCAGCGATCAGCTGCAAAAAGGATTTCTCGACCTGATCCTGCAAACCGACCTGCTGCGTCAGGAAACCTTGCGCAGCCTGGAACTGGCCAGCCACCCCATGGGCTGGATCGTCGCCAGCCACTCGATCTACAACCGCGACTACGCATCCCTCGCCGAACTGGCCCAGGAGCGCATCATCACCTACTCGAAAAACTCCTGTCCGCACCAGGACGTGCTCAGCCTGATGCAGGCTAATGGCGTATCCGCCCCACGGATGAACTGTGTGAACTCGGTGTCAGCGATCACCCGCCTGCTGCGGGACGGGTTCGGGATTGGTGCGTTCCCGCCCGTATTGGTCAGCGAAGAGCTGGCACGAGGAGAATTGACCATGCTGCCCATGGAACAACGACCGCCGAACCTGCAGGTGGTGGTGTCGTGGCGAATAGGCGTGGAATTGGTGGAGGAGATTGTGGCGCTGTGCCAGAGCGTGGTGGAGCAGTACGCGCAGAAGGTGGGCGAGGACTTGATGGTGTTGAGCAAATCCTCGACCGGAGGGTGATCGGCCTTACAGCCCCTTCAAGTCCCGCTCTTCAATCGGCCGGCTCTGGCGCAGGCGCTTGCCGCCCAACACCACCCAGTCGATCAGGCGGAACAGGCATTCCAGGCCAAACGACAGCAGCATCGCACCGCCCAGGCCCCAGCCCATGGCTTCCGGGGTCAGCAACAACATGTAGCTGTAGCCGTTCCAGGTTTCCTGGCGAATCGCCGGGTCGGCGGCCACGGCCACTTGCAGCGCGCGGATGTACCACGGGCCCTGCATCGCCTGGAACTGTTTATCCAACGCCACCTGGCGGTCGAGCAACGTGCCCAGGCTGTTGGCATCGCTGCGAAACACCGGGTCGTCACTGGCACGGTAGTGGGCCACCAGCGCCTGCAAGTCACCGTTGAAGAACTGCTGCGCCGTGGCATCAAAGCCACGCAGGCCGGTCTGGGCCTCGATCAGGTGGGCTTCGACGCGCTTGGCGTAGTCACTGATAAACCCCGGCACCTGCACACCGACCAACAGACCCACGGCAAACAACACCAGTCGCAAATAGCTGAGCAACATATTCGACGTCCTTATTCCGTTTTGCCCTGGCTGACACATTCGCCGCGTCGCCACAGGCTCCACTGGCCCGGTTCGTAGCGGGTCCAGGTCTCGTTTTCGGTCAGGGGTTCGGTGGCAATCACCGTCACCACATCATTAGGCGTGGTTTCGGCCTGAAAATCGACGATAACGTCGACATCTTTCAACCGCGCGGGGCCAAACGGTGCACGCCGGGTGATCTGTGCCAGTTTGGTCGAGCAATAGCAGAACAGCCAGTCACCGTCGCTGAGCAGGCAATTGAACACGCCCTTGCTGCGGTATTCGCTGCAGGCGGCAATCAGGTCCGGCAGCACCTGTTCGATGTCCACCGGTTCCGGAAACGCTTCGCGGACACGGTTGAGCAAATCGCAGAACGCCGCTTCGCTGTCGGTATCGCCCACCGGGCGGTAGAACGTGGCGCGGGGGTTGAAGTCCGCCAGTTGGCCGTTATGCGCGAAGCACCAGTTACGGCCCCACAGTTCACGCACGAACGGGTGGGTATTGGACAGGCACACCTTGCCGACATTGGCCTGGCGGATATGGCCAATCACCACTTCACTCTTGATGGGATAACGCTGCACCAGCAGCGCGACTTCCGATTCGCTGCTGGCCGCCGGGTCCTGGAACAACCGCAGGCCGCGGCCTTCGTAGAAGGCAATGCCCCAACCGTCGCGGTGGGGGCCGGTCCGTCCGCCGCGCTGCATCAGCCCGGTAAAGCTGAAGACGATATCGGTCGGTACGTTGGCACTCATGCCCAATAATTCACACATGCCAGGCTTCTCGATACAGGGCGTACAACGTTAAAGGCGCGGTTCGACCCGCATACCGCTGACAGGGGCCGGGCGACCGTATCGCTCATCGGCGAAGGGTTCGTCGTCATCCGGCTCGGCGGCAGCGGCTGCCGCAGCGGCGGCCTTCTGCTCACGGCGGGCCCTGGAGGCACGCTCGATGGGCCAGCGGATCAGCACAAACACCAGGTACACGCCAAACGCGATCATGGAGTACATGAACAGATCGGAAATCGCCCGCCAGGCGTTGTTGCCGACCTTGAGCACCAGGTCCAGGGCGGTGATGGCCACGGCCGGGGCGAACTGGGTCTTCACCGGGTCGACAATGGTCGGGCTGAACAGCAGCACCGCCATCAGCAACCGCAGCGGCTCGCGCAGCCAGCGCCACATCCAGCGGGTCATGGCAAACCACACCAGCAGGCAACCCAGGGCTGCGAAGGCGTAGAGGCCCCAAGCGATCAGATAGTCGTTCTCGGTCATGGTGTCCATGGCAAGGTAGGCAAACAGGCCGCTATGATAACGGCTTTTCAGTGCCGAGGCTGCAATGCCGTCGGTCAACCGCCAGACAGAGAGTGATCCATGCCCCCAGCGACCCACATCACTGCCGCCCCGATCGCCCGCAAGGCCCCAGGCACCGACCCGTACGCCTGGCTGCAAGCGCGTGACAGCGCCGAGGTGCTCGATTACCTCAAGGCGGAAAATGCCTGGCAAGACGCTCAACTGTCCGACCAGCAGGCGCTGCGCGAGACCCTGTTCGAAGAGATCAAGGGCCGCATCCTCGAAACCGACCTGTCCCTGCCCTCGCCTTGGGGCCCGTACCTGTATTACACCCGCACCACCGCCGGCGACGAGTACGCCCGCCACTACCGCTGCCCGCGCCCGGCGGATGACAGCCAACAGGTCGACGAAAGCGCGGAAGAGCTGCTGCTCGACCCGAACGTACTGGCCAATGGCGGCTTTTTCTCCCTTGGTGCCTTCAGCATCAGCCCGGACCACCAGCGCCTGGCCTACAGCCTGGACACCAACGGCGAAGAGATTTACACCCTCTACGTGAAGGAATTGGCCACCGGCAAGGTCAGCGAACTGGAGTTCGAAGATTGCGACGGCAGCATGACCTGGGCCAACGACAGCCTGACCCTGTTCTTCACTGAACTGGACGACACCCACCGCCCGCACAAGCTGTATCGCTATCGCCTGGACGGTACCGCCGCCGAAGAAGTGTTCCACGAGCCCGACGGCCGTTTCTTCCTGCACTGCTACCGCTCAAGCTCCGAGCGCCAGTTGCTGCTGGCCCTGGGCAGCAAAACCACCAGCGAGATCTGGGCCCTGGACGCCGAGCAGCCGCAGCAGGCGTTTACCTGCCTGGCACCACGGGTCGAAGGCCATGAATATGACGTCGACCACGGCAAGCTGGACGACCAGTGGACCTGGTTTATCCGTAGCAACCGCGACGGCATCAACTTCGCCCTGTTCCAGGCCGCCGACACCGGCAGCGTGCCGACCCAGGACGACTGGCAGAACCTGATCCCCCACGACGACGCAGTAATGCTGGATGGCGTGAGCCTCAATGCCCGGGCCATGACCCTGAGTTTGCGGATCGGTGGTTTGCCGATCATCGAAGTGCGCCCACAAGGCCAGGCCGCTTATCGGGTGGAATTACCGGATGCGGCCTACAGCCTCTATGTGCAAAACAGTCTGGAATTTGTCAGCGACAAGATCCGCCTGCGTTATGAAGCCTTGAACCGCCCGGCCCAGGTCCGTCAGCTGGAACTGGCCAGCGGCGCACAACAAGTGCTCAAGGAAACCCCGGTGCTGGGCGTGTTCAACGCCGACGACTACGTCAGCCAACGGTTGTGGGCGACGTCGGCGGATGGCACTCAGGTGCCGATCAGCCTTGTAGTCCGACGCGACCAGTTGGGTAAGCCAACGCCGCTCTACCTGTACGGCTATGGCGCGTATGGCCAGAGCCTCGACCCGTGGTTCTCCCACGCCCGCCTGAGCCTGCTGGACCGTGGCGTGGCCTTCGCCATTGCCCATGTGCGCGGCGGCGGCGAACTGGGCGAAGCCTGGTACCGCGCCGGCAAGCAGGAGCACAAGCAAAACACCTTCAGCGACTTTATCGCCTGCGCCGAACACCTGATCGCCCAGGGCCTGACTACCTCCAAGCAACTGGCGATCAGCGGCGGCAGCGCCGGCGGCCTGTTGATTGGCGCAGTGCTCAATCAGCGCCCGGAGCTGTTCCAGGCGGCGATTGCCGAAGTGCCGTTCGTCGACGTGCTCAACACCATGCTCGACCCTGAATTGCCGCTGACCATCACCGAGTACGACGAATGGGGTAACCCTGAGGAGCCCGAGGTGTATGAGCGGATCAAGGCCTACGCGCCGTACGAAAACGTCAGCGCCCAGGCTTACCCTGCGACGCTGGTGATCGCCGGCTACAACGACAGCCGCGTGCAATATTGGGAAGCGGCCAAGTGGGTGGCCAAGCTGCGCGATACCAAGACCGACGATAACCTGCTGCTGCTCAAGACCGAGTTGGGCGCAGGCCATGGCGGTATGAGTGGGCGTTACCAGGGATTACGTGACGTAGCACTCGAATATGCATTTGTTTTCAAGGCGCTGGGGCTGATTTAAGGAACTCCGCCTGGCGGGCGGGTCTGAACACCTGACCGCCGGGCGCGCGCCCTGCACGATTTATGGACGAAGACTGTAAGCCTCATGCCAGAACCGACCTTACTCAATAACGAAATCCGCGACATGCTGATGGATTGCGGCCTGTTCGACCCGTTGCTGCCGGAAGACTTCCACGTAGCGGCGGGCTATTTCAACATCAGCACCATCGCCCGCGATGAAGTGATATTCCTGGAGGGCGACGCCGGCACCTTCATGTGCATCATCCACTCAGGCCAGGTGGCGGTGCAGAAGACCAACCATGAAGGTCAGCGGCTGACCATCGCCACCTTGCGCAGTGGACGGGCCTTCGGCGAGATGGCCGTGCTGGATGGCGAGCGCCGGTCCGCCAGCTGTGTGGCAGCCAGCGATTGCGTGCTGTTGAACCTGGGCAAGGATTCCCTGGAAAAAATGCTCAACGATGCACCGAAAATCGCGGCCAAGATCATTCGTGCGATTGCTATCGCCCTGTCCAGGCGCCTGCGCATGGCGGACGGGCAATTGCTGTCCCAGCAGTTTTAACCGCCTGGGGTCTTGGGCTTGATGTCGTTCTGCTGCAAGCCCGGGATTGTCTGGTCCTTCGGCGGCGTGGGCAGCACGATAGGCGCCAACAACGGTTCACCACTGCCGGCCGCCTTTGGCGTCGCCGGTGGCGTGACTTGCGGGTACGGTGTGGGCGTTGCAGTACCCGGCGAACCCGCAGTGGGCGCGGGGGTAATCGGTACGGTTTGCGACTCCTGAGCCTGGGCCACACCGCCAAGGGCGAGCGCGCTCCACACAATGACCGTTAGAATGCTGCACTTCATCGATGGCTCCATGGCCTGACCGTAAAGTCGTAAGGCTACTCCCAACCGCGCAAGAATGCCCTTCCCAATGAGATTTCCATGAAACGTTTTGTTCTGCTGGACACCACCCCGATCCCCGACAACGGCGGTGCCTTGTGCCTGTTCGAATACGGTGAGGATTTTGTCATCAAGATTCAGGGCGGTGACGGTGGCCAGTTGATGAACACGCGCATGCACGGTTCCGAGGATGCGCTGGCGGAGATTCCGTGCCGTAAGGTCGCCGGTCGGCCCGGCTCCAGGGTGTTGATTGGCGGCCTGGGCATGGGCTTTACCCTGGCGGCGGCGCTCAAGCATTTGGGCAAGACTGCCGAAGTGGTGGTCGCCGAGTTAGTGCCTGGCGTAGTGGAATGGAATCGCGGGCCGCTGGGGGAAAAGTCCGGCCGCCCGCTGCTGGACCCGCGCACCGTGATCCGCCTGGAAGACGTGGCCAAGGTGCTGCAGGCCGAGCCCCAGGGCTTTGATGCGATCATGCTGGACGTCGACAACGGCCCCGAAGGCCTGACGCAAAAAGCCAACAGTTGGCTGTATTCCGCTGGCGGCCTCAGCGCCTGCGCCAAGGCCCTGCGCCCCAAGGGCGTGCTGGCCGCGTGGTCGGCCAGCGCCGACAAACAGTTCAGCGACAAACTGCGTAAGGCCGGCTTCAAGGCCGAGGAAGTGCAGGTGTTTGCCCATGGCAACAAGGGCACGCGGCATACCATCTGGATTGCTGAAAAGCTCAAGGGCTAAGCATTAACTGCGTGGGTTGCCGTCAGATCGACCGGCGCAGTCGATTCAAATGCCTCAAGCCTTCCAGCACCAACACAACCACCGCCAGCCAGATCGGCAGGTAGGTCATCCACTGGCCCGGCTTGAGGGCGTCTCCCAGCATCAGCGACACAGCCACCAGCAGCACCGGCTCTGCGTAACTGAGCAAACCGAACAGGCTGAACGGCAACAGCCGGCTGGCCATGATGTAGGAATAACCCGCCGCTGCGCTGACCAATCCCATCAGTGGCACCAGCCAATAGAGCGCCGGGCGTTGCGCCAGGGTCTCGCTGATCGGCTCGCCACCCAGGCCGAACCACAGTGCGACCGGGATCATCAGCATCATGTCCAGCCACAGCCCGCCCAGGTTGTCGGTGCCGCAACGCCGACGCAGCACGAAATACATTGGATAACCCACGCACACCACCAACGTGGTCCAGGAGAACCCGCCCGTGCGGTACAACTCATTGGCCACGCCCACCGCCGCCAGCGCTGCGGCTATCTTTTGCAGATGTGAAAGGCGTTCGCCGTAAACGATGCGGCCAGTGATGACCATGGTCAGCGGTAACAGGAAATAGCCCAGCGACACATCCAGGCCGTGGCCATTGAGGGGCGCCCACATGAATATCCACAACTGCACCCCCACCAGCGCACTGGTGACCACGACACAGGGCAGCAGCGCGGGTTTCTCCCGCAGCCGTTTGTAGATCAGCGGCACCCACTTCCAGTCCCCGGAGACGACCAGCAGCAACGTCATGAAGGGCAACGAAATGAGCATTCGCCAGCCAAATATCTGCTGACCATTCAAGGGCTCAAGAAGGGAGGTAAAGAAATACAGCACACCAAACAGGAAGGAAGCGGAAACCGCCAGAACAACACCTTTAGACACAACAGCCTCTACAAAAAATTGCATGTTTTAAATTGAAGCCGGTCGTTATATTCACGCAGTGCGAATAGGAGCGAGATGAAGATCAGAACTTATTAACAGGCACCACAAATTTATAACTCATGAAGACATAAGCCCTAAGTTATAAACTTACGAGAACAGGTTAATTCGTCGATTTTTTTATTATTTGCAAGACGATCATCAGACTCTTCAACCAACCCGGTTTCGGTCATTGGAAGCAGCACGCTCTGGACGAGCGCCTCTGATTTGAAACGCCACAACGTCAGCCACAGGGGCTGATATCGTGAAGGGAAATCCCGATTTACGGGAAACTAACAGTTGCCAGGAAAGACCTGGGCCATTGAATACCTGACAGTGGGCCAGGAGACGCCACACTAAAGAAGCTGCCAACGTTAGTCCACTACTTTCTTGCCCGCTCTAACTATTTTTAGATTTCAACTAATTAACTGCATTTATATCGATATCAGGTCGACCATTACTGTATATTTAGCCGCTATACACTTTGCAGAAGCGACACAAGGCCGCCCCCGCCAGCCGCCAACTATTTGCTTCTACTGTCGATAACGTAGGGCACTTTCTTTTCGAAGGTACTCTTCAGTTCTTTGCGATTCAGCGTGGTGAAACCGCCGAGTTGCCGGGCGTTGAAGCCGCTGTCTCCCACCGGCGCATCCGGCGCCAGGCTGACCATGCGCTGGGCGACCGCTTCGATCGCATCCTGATACCCGCCCTGCTTGTTCAGGTTGAAGGCGCGCAGGTCAATCAGCGGCCGCAGCCAGTTGCCCCAATAAAACTCCAGAAACTCTGGCACGACCGCGCCCGAATTCGGTTTGCCATAGGACGCCTTGCGGGCGAAGTACACCAGGCTGCGGAAGGAATCGTCACTCAGGTTCTTGAAGCCCAAGTGCGCGGGAAGTTGCGCAGGCGTTATGGCTTGGCCGTTGCGGTCCTTGAGCCAGACCTTGTGGCCTTGTTCCATGCGTTTCCAGAAGGTTGCCATGTCCGGGCTATTACTGAAATCGTCCGTCACCCTTACCCACATCTTCAACTGCGGCCCGGCGCCCGGCTGCTCCCACAAAGTGCTGAAACTGTGGTGACCGTCAGTCAGGTACAACTGGCCTGCGGGACCGACCACCACGGTTTTCATGTCCGCCGGATGAGTGCCCACCGGCTCTTTGCAGGTGAAGCTGTCGGGATTCTGCAGGTTCGCATCCTTGGGAACCTTTTTGGTGCCGCCCTGGCCATTGGTTTCGCAATATTCGTCGAACACCAACTTGGGTGATTCGGCGAACACCCCCAGCTTGTAATGGATCTGATCAAAGCCGATGACCGCCTGGGTCGGATGAAGTTGTTCCAGTGCCACATCAATCACCTGGCCCGGCTTGGGCGTGGATAACGCCTGGGCTTGAACGCTGACGGCGAATAACAGCAACGCCCACCATCCTGTATGCATCCGCATGGGTACCGCTCCTTATGAATTCAGTTCACCGATACTACAAACAATCCCCCGACACCTGCGCGTACTGCAGCTGAAAAAGCCGGAGGTTTATTGCCCCGCAAGCAGCTAGAATCAACGCTATCCGTGATCCACTAAAAGACAGGAGCCATGATGAGCTCGACCAACCCGCCCTCCCACACCGCCAAGCTGGACCGCATCCTCGCCGATGCCCAGCGTGACCGGGAAATGGGCTACCGCGACAAAGCCCTGAAGATGTACCCCCACGTGTGTGGCCGCTGCGCCCGCGAATTCGCCGGCAAGCGCCTGAGCGAACTGACCGTACACCACCGCAACCACAACCATGACGACAACCCCCAGGACGGCTCCAACTGGGAGTTGCTGTGCTTGTATTGCCACGACAACGAACACTCGCGTTATACCGACCAGCAGTATTTCGGCGAAGGCTCCACCAGCAGCCCGACGATTGCCAAGGCGACCCACAACCCGTTTGCGGCGCTGGCCGGGCTGATGAAGAAAGACGACTGAGTATCTTCGCTGAATGTGACGGCCCCATCGCGGGCAAGCCCGTCTCCCACAGGGGAATGCATTCCAAATGTGGGAGCCGGGCTTGCCCGCGATAGCGATCGCCCAAGCAATACATTAGCCCGAGGCCGTATAATTGCGGCTTTTCTCGAAGGCACCCTTTCCCGTGGGCACTAAACGCTACAGTTGCATCGGTCTGTACAACCCCAAATCCCCCGAAAACGTCGGTTCGGTGATGCGCGCCGCCGGCTGCTACGGCGTGGCCTCGGTGTTCTACACCGGCAAGCGCTATGAGCGGGCCCGGGACTTTATTACCGACACCAAGAAGGTCCACCACGACATTCCGCTGATCGGTATCGACGACCTGAAAAAGATCCTGCCCCTGGGCTGCATCCCCGTCGCCGTCGAGCTGGTGGAAGGCGCACGCCCTCTCCCCGAGTACACCCACCCGGACCGCGCGCTGTATATCTTCGGGCCGGAAGACGGCTCCCTGGATAAAGAGATTCGCGACTGGTGTGAAGACGTGATCTACATCCCGACCACCGGCTGCATGAACCTCGCCGCCACCGTCAACGTGGTGCTCTACGACCGCTTGGCCAAGGGCAACAACACCCGTTCGGGTCCCAAGTACTGATTTTTTGGGAACGTCCGAGGCCTGTGTGCAGTCAGTTGCATATCAATAAGCCTTTGTTGGAGACAGATCATGAGCGACAGCAAAACCCTGCGACCCGTTATCCGGTCCACGCCGTTCGAGAGCCAGCCCACGCAAAACGTCCAGGGCTGGGAACGCATCGGCTCCCTGGCTGGCGGTATAGTGATGATGGGCAAAGGCCTGCGCCGTGGCGGCTTTTTCGGTTTGATCCAAGTAGCGATTGGCGGCGTGGCGCTGGCGCGCGGAATCAGCGGGCACAGCTCGGCGAAAGAGTTGCTGGAGCGCAGCCGCCAGGAGATGAACACCGTGCGGACCAAGATCGAACGCGCCGGTGAGGAATTGAAAAACCTCAAGACCAAGGCAGAAGTGGCGGCCGAAAAAGCGACCAAAACCACGGGTTAACCTCGATCAAATGTGGGAGCGGGCTTGCTCGCGAAAGCGGAGTGTCAGTCACCGAAAGTGTTTCTGACACACCGCTTTCGCGAGCAAGCCCGCTCCCACATTGGTTTCAGTGCAGCAGTTTGGTATCGAGTACTACCGACGACTCGCCAATAATGCTCTCGCCCAACTGCACAAACTCCTTTGTGCTGATGCTGTTCAAGCGCATCACCGCCTGAGTCAGATCATCCAGCGAGCGTTTGTTGTGGGTTTTCACACGAATCTCGCGGTCCAGTTCCTGCAACAGCACCACCGCCCGTGACACCGTCGCGCCGTTGGCGTGCTCGACCCGCAGGGTGGTCACGTCCTTGCCTTCCTTGGCCAGCCGGGCCTGTATCGCGGCGTAACGATCGTCACTGATGCCACCCGCACGGCGCATCAGCTCAATGGCGTAATACTGCGCCAAGCCCTCGCTGATCCAATCGCTGCCTTGATGGTCGTTGAAGCGACCGATGGCCTGCACCACTTCACGGATCAACGGGCTGCTGCCGTTTTCACTGACCAGCGGTGTACGGCTGTTGAGGTAGATCGAGTCCCGCGCCGAGTAAGCACCACGCCGCATTGGGTCACTGGCGCCTACTACCAGCAGTTTTGCCGGGTGCCGTGGGAACGCCGCTTGTACTTGGGGCCAGACAAACGTCAGCAAGGTCAGCACATCCATGCGGTGCATACCCTGACCTTTAGGTGAAGCCACGGTGATCTCGGTTTCCCCCAGGCGCATCCGGCGGCTGCCCAGGTTGCCGGCGAGCATCCAGCCGGTAGGCCGGTCAAACAGGCGGGAAACGTTATCGATGCGAAATTTATTCTTGCCGATACGCGGCCAGGACGTCTCGACGCTTTTCCAGCCGGCGGGCAGTTCAAACATCAGGCGCGACACCAGCTCAATGCCGTCCTGTTGATCCAGGCGTGCGGCGGGCACCAGGTCTTCGCCGCGAAACAGCGCCCAGCTCGGGCTCATGCGTGCTTCGTAAACGCCCTTCTTGCGTGCGTGGGTCAGGCGTACACGGTAGGTCAGGCTGGCCTTGTCGGCGCCGGGCTGCCACAGGCCACGGCTGTCACCCGGCGTATTGCCGGGCAACACCTGCCATTGACCATCGGCCTTGAAGTCGCTGTAGTCGCCGTCGCGACCCAGGTCGAAGTTGAGGCTGCGCACAGCAGAGCCCTGAGACAGGCTCAAGCGCACCTCTGCCTGATCACTTTGGGGCAGCAGCTTGACGTGATAGTCCAGGTCGACTTTCTTCGCAGCCCACGCCGACGTACTCAATGCGAGCAACAGCAGGCTTGCCGCCAGCTTGGCTCCAACCGTCATACACACTCCTTTTCAGCCCGCACGGAAAATCAGGTAATCCTCCCAGTCATCCTCGGGCACGCTGCCTTCGCTGAGCATGCGCCCGGACTGGGATATGCGTTGCTGGTGCACGACTTCGCGATCACCGCAAACCAAGTGGTGCCAAAGCGGTAGCTCCTTGCGCTCGCTGACCAGCCGGTAACCACAGGTAGGCGGCAGCCATTTGAACTGGTCGGCCTGGCCCGGGGTGAGCTGGATGCAATCGGGCACCGAGTCCCGGCGGTTGGGGTAATCGGTGCACTGGCAGGTTTTCAGGTCCAGGAGTTTGCAGGCGATGCGCGTGTAATAGACGCTGTTGTCGTCTTCATCCTC
This sequence comes from Pseudomonas sp. LBUM1641, assembly GCF_059716235.1. Classification (NCBI taxonomy): domain Bacteria; kingdom Pseudomonadati; phylum Pseudomonadota; class Gammaproteobacteria; order Pseudomonadales; family Pseudomonadaceae; genus Pseudomonas; species Pseudomonas sp. LBUM1641. Next base: position 1,660,446 of record NZ_CP166815.1, on the reverse strand, counting down.
GAGCTTTTGCAGACAGCACAGGCCGCAGCCGTCGCACAACGACTCCCACTCATCCTGGTCGAGTTGTTCGAGGGTTTTGCGGATCCAGAAAGGTTCGACTTTAGCGGCCATGGCTCTACATCAGTATCGGTATGTTAAAAGGCCGCCAGTCTAGTGCCCATGGGCCCCGGGGCCAAGCGCTTACGACTGCCGGTAGAACAAGACTTGTCAGCCACCCGGCGGCGAAGTAGTTTTGAACCCCGGTTTTTCATCAGGATCAGCCCAATGAGCAGCAACCCACGCGTCGCCGACTACCCGATCCACCCACAATTTACCGACCGCTGGTCACCGCGCGCCTTTACCGGCGAAAGCATCCCGGTGGACACCCTGCTGAGCTTCTTCGAAGCCGCGCGCTGGTCGCCATCGGCGTACAACTCGCAGCCGTGGCGCTTTCTCTACGCGCGCCGCGACACGCCGAACTGGGAACGTTTCCTGGGCCTGCTGAACGAATTCAACCGTGGCTGGGCGCAGCATGCCTCGGCACTGGTAATCGTAGCGTCGAAAACCGACTTCCTGGTACCGGGCGCCACCGAAGAAACCCCGGCCCTGTGGCACACCTTTGATACCGGTTCGGCCTGGGGCCACCTGGCGCTGCAAGCGAGCCTCAGCGGCTGGCACACCCACGGCATGGCCGGTTTCGACCAGGAACTGACCCGCAAGGAATTGAAGATTCCTGAAGGTTACGCCCTGCACGCCGCCGTGGCGATTGGCAAGCTGGGTGACAAATCGACCCTGGCCGATTACCTGCAAGCCCGGGAAACCCCGAGCCCGCGCAAGCCGTTGAACGAGTTGGTATCGGAAGGGGATTTCAACCTGTAAGGCAATGCGGGAGCCGGCTTCCCGGCTCCCGCGCTATCAGTAACCGCGCTCGAAACTCACTTCACCGCGCAACGTTTCCTGCGCCTGGTACGCCCGTAAATTTTCGACAAACAACTGCACCATCATCCCCGGCGAAGTCGGCGCCGAGCTGTGGCCGGTGAGCAGCAAGCCCCAGGCGGTCCAGAACGGATGGCGCTGTGGCAATGGTTCTTGCCGGCAAACGTCAATCACCGCGCCCGCCAGATGGCCTTCCTTCAAGGCTTCCACCAGGTCCGCATCGACCACCGCCACACCGCGCCCGACGTTGATAAACAACCCGGTCGGCTTGAACTGTTTGAACAACGCCGCATTGTACAAATCATGGGTGTTCGGCGTGTTGGGCAGCAGGTTGACCACGTAGTCCACCTCGCCCACCAGGCGCGGCAACTCTTCCAGCCCGGCGACTTCGATAAACGGCGCCTGCTCACGGGCTTCGCTGGCGATGCCATACAACTCAACACCAAACGGCTGCAGGAACTGCGCAACGCTACGGCCGATATCACCCGTACCCACGATCAGCACCTTGCGCCCCGCCAGGCTCTGGCCCATGCGGTTATCCCACTTGCGCTCGACCTGGCTGACCAGGCGCGCCAGCACTTCACGCTCATGACCGAGCATGTAGGTCAGCACGTATTCGGCCATCACCTGGCCAAAAATGCCTACGGCGCGGGTCAGGCGATAATCCCGGGGCAGGCCTTCAGCCAGCAGCGGCGTGATGCCTGCCCAGGTCGATTGCAGCCATTGTGGCTGATGGCCCTGGCGCAACAAGGTGGCCAGGAGATCCGGCTGGCCCAGCCACACCGGGCAGTCGGCCGCCAGGCGCGACAATTCAGCGGAGTCGCCGCTGGTCATGACCTCAAGGTCCGGCGCCGCTTCGCGCAGCAGACGGGCGTACAGCGGGTGATCGTGTTCAGCAATCAGAACGCGCATGGTTCAAACCTTTCAAAAACACTGCAGGCGGCCGCCGGTCCACTTCACTGTCCCTTGCGGCCGCCGCCAAAAATTGAATTCCATTGATGAATGTGCCCCGGACGGGGCACTGACCGATCACATCGGGTCATTACGTCGCAGCAGCTCTTCGGGCAAGTGTTCGATGTACTCGTCCTCGGCCGGCGGCATTTGCAGGTGGTAGCCCTGCTTCTCGAGGTTCTCCAGAACCACGGTGATGTCCTCGCGGGACAGCTTGCGCTCCGGGCTCAGCACCAGGTCAAAGGCGTGGTGCGGTTTGCCGAAAGCGGCCAGCAGACTTTCCGGCACGCGCTCCAGTGCATCGCTTTTCAGCACGTAGAGGTACATCTCGTTTCGTTTGAGGCTGCGATAGATGGAGCAGATACGTTTCAAGGCTGTTCTCCGGCAGTGGCCAGGCTGTCCAGCAGCGCCTGGCCCATCAATTCGCGGCGCCAGCCACGCAGCGAATCTGGCAATTGGTAAGGCCCCTCGGGGTAGCCACTCTTGACCAGGGCTTCGAGGGTTTTCTTGCGCAGCATCAGTTCCGGCGCCATGTCCAGGCGTTCAGCCTCGGCCTGGCCAAGGGCGCGCAGTTGCTTGATCAGCGTGGCGGCGTCCACCGGCAATGGCTCGGCAACCGCCGGCGGCCACTGGTCCATGGGTACGCTGCCGGCACGTTTGATCAGGCCCAGCAGGAACTCGCCGTCCTGGCGCACCGTGCGCGGGTGCATGTCTTCGATCTTGCCCAGCGCGGCGAGGTTATCCGGCTGGGATTTGGCCAGGGGCCATAACGAGTGTTCACGAATGATCCGGTTGCGCGGCAAGTCCCGGGCACGGGCTTGCTGCTCGCGCCAGGCGCACAGTTCGCGCAATACCGCGAGCTGGGCACGCGACAGTTTCCAGGCCAGCTTGGCGTCGCGATAGACCTCGTACGGGTCGACTTCGCGGCGCAGGTTGGCCACCAACTCGGCACCGTCTTCCAGGACCCAGGCGTATTTGTCGTCGGAAAGCTTCGGGCGCAGGCGTGTGTAGACTTCCGCCAGGTGCACTGCGTCTTCGGCGGCGTAGCTGATTTGCGTCTCGGACAATGGCCGCTGCAGCCAGTCCGAACGGGTTTCACCCTTGGGCAGGTCGATATCGAGGACGGCTTGCACCAACCGCGAATAGCCCATGGAGAAACCGAGGTTCAAATACGCCGCCGCCAGTTGGGTGTCGAACAACGGCACCGGCAAGCTGCCGGTCAGGCGCAGCAACACTTCCAGGTCTTCGCTGCAGGCGTGCACCACCTTGATCACTGCCGGATTTTCCAGCAAGGCGGCCAAGGGTTGCCAATTGTCGATGGTCAGGGGGTCGATCAGGTAAGCGCGAACGCCATCACCGATCTGGATCAGCCCGGCAATGGGATAAAAGGTGTCGACCCGCATGAATTCGGTGTCGAGGGCGACGAATGGCAACTGCTGCCATTCGGCGCAGTGCTGGCCGAGGCTATCGTTGTCGCAGATCCAGTGAATATCGATGGCCACACGGCTCTCCCTTGAAGAATGGCGCGCAGTATATATCGCGAAAGGGAGTTGCGAGCATTCGCAGTACAGCATCCGCCATGAAAACTCTTACAGGAGCTGAAGAATAGTCCGACAGTCGGTACTTATCCTCTCTTACGCAGGACATAGGCCCGCCACATGGCCGAACCGGGCATGAATTCCTGTTGAGTGAGGACCTTGAAACCGGCCTGGCGAAACTCGGCTTCCACTTGAGCCCGGTGGCTGGCGACTGGCGTCCCGGCGGGCTGCAACGCTCGATAGCCGCTGTCACTGTTGACCGAGACGATCACCGTGTCGCGACTCACCCGGTGAAATTCACCGAGCAGCGCCAGGCGCCCTTCGGCCGTCGGCACATGACGAAACAACTCCATGCAAAAAATGCAGTCCACCGCGTTGGCCGACAGGCCGATGGAAAACGCCGAGCCCTGGAAGGTCTTGATCCGCTTGAGCAAGGCAGGCGCGTGGTGGGTACGGGCGTGGTCGAGCATGTCCTGGGAGTTGTCCGACGCGAGGATCACCCGATTGGTGTGCTCGGCCAGTACCGGCCAAAACCGCCCCGTGCCGCACGCCAGGTCAAGAATCAGCCCCGGCTCGCCGGCGATTTTCAGCGCACGGCGCACCAACTGCTCATCGCGCCAAAACCCCAGGCGCCGCAGTAAACCCGGAGGGCGCGTGTCGGCGCAGACCCGGGCATGCTCCTGGCCTGTGCGTTCGGCAAATTCAATCTCGATGGAAGACGGCGGTTGCGACGGCATCACACGACTCTGTTAATGGATCAGACATTCGCAGCTTAACCACTGACTCGTGAAAAAAAGGTCGAAGGATTGTTCGCCGTTCGTACCGAGCCAGTATCCAGCGCACAGCCTGTCTGTTAACTGTCTGTGATCAGGGCTTCATCTTCAGGCCTGGTGCAAATACCAGCGCCAGTCCTGTTCGCCCACTTCGCCCATGAACTGGCGGTACTCGGCCCGCTTGACCGCCAGGTACACGCCGAGGAATTCGCCGCCAAACGCTTCCCGCGCCCAGGTCGAACCTTCGAGTGCGCGCAAGGTGGTCAGCCAATCGGTGGGCAACAACTCCTTGGCCTGGGCGTAACCGTTGCCTTCCACCGGCGCGCCGGGGTCGCGCTGTTCGCGGATACCCCGATGGATACCGGCCAGAATCGCCGCCGCCGCAAGGTACGGATTGGCGTCGGCGCCGCAGATGCGGTGTTCGATATGCCGGGAAAACGCCGGTCCGCCGGGCACCCGCAGTGTGACGGTGCGGTTGTCCACACCCCAGGTGGCGGCCAGCGGCGCGTAGCTGTTGGTCTGGAAACGCCGATAGGAGTTGGCGTTGGGGCAGAACATCAGCAACGAGTCGAGCAAGGTGCTGAGCATGCCGCCCACCGCATGGCGCAACAGCGGCGTGCCGTCGGGGGCTTCGCTGGCAAACAGGTTATTGCCGTCGCGGTCCGCCAGGCTGACGTGCATGTGCATGCCAGTGCCGGCCAGATCATCGAAAGGCTTGGCCATGAAACACGCGGTCATCCCGTGCTTGTGGGCCACGCCCTTGACCAGCCGTTTGTAACGCACCGCCTCGTCCATGGCTTGCAGGGCATCGCTGCGATGTTCCAGGGTGATTTCAACCTGGCCCGGGGCGTATTCGGAAATCGCCGTACGCGCCGGGATGCCCTGGAGTTTGCAGGCGCTGTAGAGGTCAGCGAGAAACGGTTCGATCTGCTCCAGCTCCCGCAGGCCGTAGACCTGGGTCGAGCGCGGTCGGCCGCCATCGACATCCCGCGCCGGTTGCGGGCGGCCGTTGCTGTCGGGTTTCTGGTCAAGCAAATAAAACTCCAGCTCCGCCGCCATCACCGGGTAATAGCCGTCGGCCTTGAGGTCGTCAATCACCTTGGCCAGCAAGTGCCGGGGATCGGCCACGGTGGCGGGCATGCCTTCGGTGGGGTGCATGCTGACTTGCACCGCCGCCGTCGGGATCAGCCGCCAGGGCATGCGCTGCAAACTGCCGCTGACCGGGTAGGCGCGGCAGTCAATATCGCCGACTTCCCAGACCAGCCCGGAGTTCTCCACGTCGTCGCCATTGATGGTCAGGCCGAGGATCGTACTCGGCAGCGGACGGCCACTTTCATAGACCGCCAGCAGCTCATCGCGGTGCAACAGCTTGCCGCGGGGCACGCCGTTGTTATCGAGGATGAACAGTTCGAACATCTCGATATCCGGGTTCTGTTCAAGAAAGGATTGGGCTTCGTGCAGGGTGGCAAAGGGCGTGCTCATGGGCATTCTCATACGTTCGCGTCAGGCAGGCGCACAGGCGCTGCCGGGCAGATGCGCGGGGCATCCATGGGGCAAATCAACGTAGGAGAAAGGTGTCCGGTGGGCGCGCGTGGCGGCAGTGCCACAGCGCCCAGAAGGCGAGTTCGGAGGGAAGCGCATCAGCGGTGATCCGACGACGGTCCGGACGGCTGGACGCGGTAGCGCCTGGCGATGTCTCAGGGTGTGTGCCGGGGGAACCGTCCATGCGCAAATCACAGTAAAGAGATGCCGGGCAGCCTCACACGCGAGGTTAAGCCGTTAAATCCAGTCTTGACGGAGTTTGGTTGTGCCGTGGCTAAACATTTGCAAATAATGGCGTCCCTGCTCATGCCCAAGGACCCGACCGCATGAAAGCTTTGCTGACCCTTTCCCTGCTGGCCGGCCTGTCCGCCCAGGCCCTGGCCGACAGCCCCGTGTCGCGCCTGGATGAAGTGCTGCAACGCGGTGAAATGACCGTCTGCACCACCGGCGACTACAAGCCCTACACCTATCTGCGCCCGGACGGCAGCTATGAAGGCATCGACATTGCCATGGCCCAATCCCTGGCCAAGAGCCTTGGGGTGCAGGTGAAGTGGGTGCCGACCACCTGGAAAACCCTGATGCCGGACTTCCTGGCCCAGCGCTGTGATATTGCGGTGGGTGGTATTTCGGTGTCCCTCGAACGGCAGAAAAAGGCATTTTTCAGCCAGCCATTGGGCGTCGACGGCAAGATCCCGCTGGTGCGCTGCGCCGATGTGCAGCGCTATCAGACAGTGGAGCAGATCAACCAGCCGCAGGTTCGGGTGATCGAGCCTTCGGGCGGTACCAATGAGGTGTTTGCACGGGCGCACTTGGGTAAGGCACAGCTGACGTTGTTCCCGGACAACGTGACGATTTTCGAAGAGCTGCTGGCCAACAAGGCCGACGTGATGATCACCGACGCCAGCGAAGCCCGGTATCAGCAAAAACTCAAGCCTGGGCTGTGTGCGGTGAACCCCGAGCGCTACATGCAATACAGCGAGAAAGCCTTTTTACTGCCTCGCGATGACGTGGCATGGAAGAGTTATGTGGACCAGTGGCTGCACTTGAGCACGGTGACCGGCGTGTATGACGGCATCATCAATCAGTGGTTGGCTGCGCCCTGACCAGATCGACAAACGCCCTGCACGCGGCGCTGCGATAGCCTCCCTTGCGACTGAGCAACGCCGCCGTGCGTTGCGGCAACGGCGGGCTTAGCGGCACCGCCTGCAACCCCGGTTGTACCTGGGCAATCGCACTGGGCAGGATGGTCGCCAACCGGGTGTTCCGTACGATTTCGATAATCGCGCTGATGGAATTGGCCTCCATGGCAATCAGAGGTTTCACCGCCTGACTGCGAAAATATTCATCGATATAGCGGCGCGTGGCGAAGCCTGAGTTCAGCAACACCAGCGGTTGCTGAAGCCACGACTGTTGGCCGATATCAGCATGGCCAGAACTCACCACCACACTCAACGCCTCGACGAACACTCCTTCACACTCGATATCCGGCAAATGCTCGCCGGTAAAACCGATGCCGATATCCAGCAAATCTTCCGTCAGCGCTGCCTCCATGCGGTCCTGGGTCAGTTCCTCGACACTCACTGTAATTCCCGGATACAGCCCGTTAAATCGGGCCAGCAACGGCCCGATCAGGTAAGCGGTAAAGGTCGGCGTCATCGCCAGGCGCAAGCTGCCACGACTCAAGTCCTGCACGTCATGCATGGCGCGGTTGCCGGCCTGCAGATCCTGCAACGCCAGGCGCGCAAACCGCACATAAGCCTCGCCCGCGTCGGTCAGGCTGACGCTTCTGCCGGAGCGATCCAGCAGCGGCGCGCCCAAGGTATCTTCCAGTTGCTTGATCTGCTGCGACAAGGTCGGCTGCGACACATGCAGCGCCTCGGCCGCCCGAGTGAAATTACGGTGCTCGGCGACGGCCAGCAGGTAGCGGATATGACGCAGCAACATGAATGGCTCCAACTATAGGCATGACTTATAGAAACCATAATAAGCCGGTCTTGGACGCTATAGCTGAAAACTTCCATCCTTGCCCCATCAGCGACGCAAGGAGAACCACCATGCAAGACCTCATCGACGGCTTTCGCAAGTTCCAGGGTGAAGCCTTCACTCAACGCAGCGATCTGTTCAAACACCTGGCGACCACCCAAAACCCCGGCACGCTGTTCGTGTCCTGTTCCGACAGCCGCGTAGTCCCGGAGCTGTTAACCCAGCAGGAGCCTGGCGACCTGTTTGTAATCCGTAACGCCGGCAACATCGTGCCATCCTACGGACCAGAGCCCGGCGGCGTGTCGGCCACCGTCGAATACGCAGTAGCCGTTCTCGGCGTCAGCGACATCGTGATCTGCGGCCACTCCGACTGCGGCGCCATGACCGCCATTTCCACCTGCAAATGCCTCGACCACTTGCCTGCCGTGGCCAACTGGCTGCGCCACGCCGAGTCGGCCAAGGTGATCAACGCCGCCCGCACTCACGCCTCCGACGCCGACCGGCTGAACTCGCTGGTGAGGGAAAACGTGATCGCCCAGTTGGCTAATCTCAAGACCCACCCTTGCGTGGCCCTGGCCCTGGAACAAGGCCGGCTGAGCCTGCACGGCTGGGTCTACGATATTGAAAGCGGCGGCATCGACGCCCTGGATGGCCGCAGCGGGCGCTTCGTGTCCCTGCTCGACCACCCGACCACCCGCGCCCACGCGGCTTGAACCTTATTCAACCCCAAGAGGAAATCATCATGTTGCAATCCCAATTCGCCCAATCCCCACGCCTGGCCCTGGCCGACACCGTCATCGACATCAAGGCGCGCAAGAACCTGTCGTGGCAGGACCTCACCGACGGCACCGGCCTGAGCCTGGCGTTCGTCACCGCCGCCCTGCTCGGCCAGCATCCACTGCCGAAAGACGCTGCCGATGTGGTCTGCGAAAAGCTCGGTCTCGACCAGGACGCCAGCCGCCTGCTGCAAACCGTGCCCCTGCGTGGCAGCTTCCCCGGCGGTGTGCCGACGGACCCGACCATGTACCGCTTCTATGAAATGCTGCAGGTCTACGGTTCGACCCTCAAGGCCCTGGTGCACGAGCAGTTTGGCGACGGCATCATCAGCGCGATCAACTTCAAGCTGGACATCAAGAAGGTCGAAGACCCGGACGGCGGCTCCCGCGCGGTGATCACCCTGGATGGCAAATACCTGCCGACCAAACCGTTCTGATTGGCCGGTAAACCGTCTACGCTCTTGGCACACCAACAAGAACGAGGGACGGGTAATGAAGGCAATGCTCCGAGCCACCTGGCTGCTGCTGTTGTGTTTTGGCCAGGTGCACGCCGCCACCGCTGAGGAGGCGGATGCCCAAGCCGCCAAGGCCTTGCTGGAAAAGGCCTTGGCGTATTACCAGACGAATGGTGACAAGGCTTTTGCGGCGTTCAGCCGCCAGGGTGAATTCGTCGATCAGGACCGCTATGTATTCGTGGTCAACACCAAGGGCGTGCTGCTGGCGAGTGGCGGGCCCTCTTCTGCGTTGATCGGGCGCAATGTTTCCGAGGTACTGGGGCCGGATTTGAACAAGTCGTTCAAGGATGCGTTGGGGGTGCCTGAGGGCAGCGGTATTCAGCAGGCCGATTACCGTTGGCAGAATTGGAATGACGGTAAGGTTGAGCGCAAGCATGTGTATTACCAGCGTGTTGGGCAGCGGATTCTGGCCGTCGGCTACTACCTGCCGCGGGCGACGCCGGAACATGCCAAAGCCCTGCGAAACAAAGCCGTCAAGGCGCTGGAGAAGGACCCGGTTGGGACGCTTAAGGCGATCAACGACATGCAGGGTGGTTTTCTGCAGGACGATTTGTATGTGTTTGTGGTTGATCTTGATACCCGGCGCTATGTGGCCCATGGGACGAATCCGCGGTTGGTGAATACGGATTTCAGCAAGATCAAGGATCCCGACGGGAAGCCGGTGGGTGAGCCGATACTGGCGGTGATGGCGGAGCAGGATCAGGGGGAGTACCAGTATCGCTGGAAGAATCCGGTGACGGGGAAGGTTGAGAACAAGCATGCGTACTTGCGCAAAACCGGGCATTTCATGGTGGCTGTGGGGTATTACAGCCCGTGAAGGTCACCTATTTAAATGCTGTAACGCAATCGAATGTGGGAGCGGGCTTGCTCGCGAATGCGGTCTGTCAGCTGATAAGCATGCTGGCTGATACACCGCATTCGCGAGCAAGCCCGCTCCCACATTTTAATCGTAACGTCCTGATTTTTTTCAGCCGGAAAACTTCCTTTGTCGACGGCGGAGTATTTCCCTGATCCGTTTTCGCCTGTAGCGAAGCTCGAGGAACTCTCCACGCATTTCCCGGTGGCGCCTGCTGTTAAGTATCAGCAGGCCCAATAACGGCCAAAATAGACTTTCTGCATATAAAAATGGGGACAGGGAAAATTGGATGGCCGGCAGAGCTATGAGCAGGCACGCCACAAAAAAAACGACCATACCCCACACCCACTGAGGCCGCCCGTACATCATCATAAAATTGCAGAGGGTGATAATGCAGGCCAGCAAAGCAGCAGCGCTCTCATCAAATGATGTCCGCAACACCAAAGGCGCCAAGCGCAGATAGTAATGTTCTATCAGGAAAACTACTGCGGAGCCCCCCAGAAAACCGCAAAAAATAGCGGCCATAAAGATAGGAAAGTAGCGTTTCAAAAATGGCTCCAAAGGCGTCAGATGGATCACTCTGAAACCTCCTCGTAAAGCCCAACCGCAATAGTGCGGATGTTCCCAGACATCGCACTGCCCGCAACACCTAATGCAGCGCCAATAGCATCTTGAATTTGAGCGATAGTCCCTTGCCGGATTTCAGCAGATGAGTAGCGCTTAGGCATATCTCCCATCCTTTGCTTTAACTTGATCAATTTTCGCGTCATTTCCGGCCGATTGATGCTCAGCAGCTCGTTGGTAAGCCTTACCCGTTCTTGGCGATTCAAACCTTTAAGCACCTGGCGCAAACTCTTGCCGGTGGTTTTTCTGAGCACAGTAACGAGTCGAATGGTTGCCATTGACGTCACTCCAGCGCCTAACAATGAAGCTGCATCCAGACCAGCTGTTACAGCCTGGTACCACTCATCACTGTCCAAATAATTATTCTGGGCAGAATTAAAAAGTTCGTTACGAACCCGAACAAACCCGTTAAGACATTGAACGCCACTTGCCAGTCCAGCTGAAACACCAATCGCAGTCACCACGCCCGAGGCACCAGCACTGAACGGGATCAGTGACGTTCCACTGATGGCGACCCTCCAACTAATCAAGGCAGCCGTACAGGCCAATGCCGTATTCAGCAACTCAAACACCACCTGCGATTCCCGCGGCTCATGCTCCAGCCGCCGAATAAACTCCACTCTCCCGACAGAGCGCGGTGCCTCACGCAAAATCACCTTCTTCGGCACGATGCTGCAAATCGGCTGGAACTCACGCAATACAACCGCCCGCAAATTCCCGTCGAGATACACCACCCCGGCCCCGACAATGGCGGGATCGGCGTCGATGGCAGCAAACAGACGGCGCACGTCGATACTGCTTTCCACCCGCTGCCGGGTAGTGAGATGGGCACTGGGAAAGCCGTCTTTCAGTAAGCTGGAAGTCATCCGTTTACTCCTTGGTCTTAAAGAGCGCAGAGCGTAAAGATTCAATCCCCTCGAAGAATGTCGGAAAACTCCTCTTTTCCAGACAGGCACTTCCTGATCACTTCCCACGGTCTTGTGGGCAATATCCGAATTAAGAAAAGGTACGTCCCCCCGCCACTACCGGCGAAACATAAGAGGGAACGACGATGGCAACTGATATGTTTTTGAAACTGGGAGACATCAAGGGAGAGTCAAGGGACCAGGTCCATCGCGACGAGATCGATATCACCGAGTGGAACTGGGGGATGTCCCAGTCGGGCTCCATGCATACTGGCACTGGCGGTGGCGCCGGCAAGGTCAACATGGATAACCTGATGATCACCAAGCGTATGGATAAATCCTCGCCCAACCTGATGATGGCCTGCTCCACCGGCAAGCATTACCCCGAAGCCAGGCTGGTAGTACGCAAGGCCGGGGGCGACAGCACCGTAGAGTATCTGGTGATCACCTTGAAGGAAGTCATGGTCACCTCCTACCAAGCCGACGCAACGGAAACCGCGGATGTACTGACCGAGATTATCGGCCTGAATTTCGCCAAGGTCGAAGTCGGCTATCAACCGCAAAAGGCCGACGGCGGCAAGGATGGCGGCGCCGTCAAGTACGGCTGGAATATCCGCGAGAACATCAAAGTGTGATCGAATGTGGGAGCGGGCTTGCTCACGAATGCGGTGTATCAGCCAGCCTATTTATCAACTGACAGACCGCATTCGCGAGCAAGCCCGCTCCCACATTTAATCTTCATTTTTTCAACTATTTGGCCTTGTCTTCCCGCCCCCGCAACACCCGATTAGGCATGGCAATCGCCGCCGCCAACCCCAACAACGACACCCCGGCACTGACCATCAGCAAATGCCGAAAGGTAATCAGCAACTCCCCCCGCAAAGCATCCTGCGCCGGCCCAGGCGCCGCATTCAAACCATCCAGCAACACATTCCCGGAACTCCCCTCAGCCACCAAGGCACCACTGGCCAAGTGCGCAAAACTGGAATCCTGCAACAACGCCAGCAACAGCGCCGACATACACGCCACCCCGACCGCCCCGCCCAGGGAACGGAACAGATTGGTGGTGCTGGTAGCCACCCCAATATCCCGCTGTTCCACCGAATTTTGCGTGCCCACCAGCGAAGTCGGAAACTGCATCCCGGCGGCAACCCCACACAGCAACATAAACAAACTGGTCACTGCCACAGCCTGCGGCGCACTGAGGGCCATGCCGAGAATCGCGATCGGACTCAGGAAAGCGCCAATCAGAATCATCGGCTTATAGCGTCCAGTCACCGAGGTCATACGCCCGGCGAAGTACGCCCCCATCGGCAAGCCCATCGCCAGCGGCAGCAAATGCAAAGCGGCGCTGTCGGCACCGGAACCGGTCACGGTCTGGTAACGCAGCGGCATCAACACCGTGAGGGAAATCGCCTGGAAACTGGTAAAGAAAATCGTGCACCAACACAACACCGCACTGCGGTTGGCGAACAAGTGCATCGGCAACAACGGCTCCCGCGCCCGACGCTCGTGCCACACAAACACCGTCAACGCCACCAACGCGCAAACCAGCAAGCCCAGCACTTCATCGTCGCGCCAATGATGACCCTGGCCAATTTCGGTGATGCCCAGCAACAGCGCCGTCAAACCGACGATCATCAGCACAGTGCCGAGATAGTCGATCACTGGCTTGCGCTGCGGCACCGGCAGCCCCACCAGCGTGCGATGGGCCACCCACCAGGCGCCCGCGCCCAATGGCAGGTTGATCAGGAACACCCAGCGCCACGACAGGTATTCGGTCATGTAACCACCCAACACCGGGCCGGCCACGCTCGCCACCGCGTACATGCTGCTGAAGTAACCCTGGTAACGCCCACGCTCACGGGGCGGAATGATGTCACCGATAATCGCCTGGCTGACCGAAATCATCCCGCCGGCACCAATGCCCTGGAGGATCCGCGCCAGCACCAATTGCTCCATGCTCTGGGCCATGCCGCAAAACAGCGAGGCGATGGTGAACAGGCCCATGCCGATCAGCATCATCGGCCGGCGCCCGTACAGGTCACCGAGCTTGCCGTAGATCGGCACTGCCACGGTCATCGCCACCATGTAGCCGGAGATCACCCAGGCCAGCAGGTTGACGTCATGGAACTGGGCGGAAATCGCCGGCATGGAGACGGCGACGATGGTCTGGTCCAAGGCCCCGAGAAAGATCGCCATCATCAAGGCGACAAGGACACTGCGAACAGCAGGTGTGGCGGGCTGATTGAGGTTGGTCACGGCAGAACCTGCGAGCAAGGCCCGCGGGAAAAGGAAGCCCGCAGGAATGCTCGTCAGTGTACTAGATAGCTGGCTATTCGATAGCCTCGTAAGGAAGTCCTACGTAATTTTCTGCAATGGTTTTACGACCGGCTTCGGAGTCGACGAAGTATTCCAATTCGCTCTGGGCGATGCGCTGGCTGAAGCCGTCCGCCTCCGGGAATTGGTGCAACATCGAGGTCATCCACCAGGAAAACCGTTCGGCCTTCCAGATCCGCCGCAGGCAAATCTGCGAGTACTTCTCCAGCAATTCCACCCTGCCCTCGCGGTACACCTTGAGCAAAATATTGAACAAGGTGCTGACATCGCTGGCCGCCAGGTTCAAGCCCTTTGCGCCGGTGGGCGGCACGATGTGGGCGGCGTCGCCCAGCAGGAACAGGCGACCGTATTGCATCGGCTCCACCACAAAGCTGCGCAGGGGTGCGATGCTCTTTTCGATGGACGGGCCCGTCACCAGTTGCTCGATCAACGACGTAGGCAGCCGGGTTTTCAGTTCATCCCAGAAGCGCTCATCGGACCAGTCGTCAACCGACTCATCGGCCGGCACTTGCAGGTAATAGCGGCTGCGGGTGGGTGAGCGCATGCTGCACAGGGCAAAACCGCGCTCGTGCTTGGCGTACACCAGTTCATCGTGGATCGGCGGGGTGTCGGCGAGAATGCCAAGCCAGCCGAACGGATACACCCGTTCAAAGACTTTCAACGCTTCAGAGGGAATCGACTGACGCGCCACACCGTGAAAACCGTCACAGCCGGCGATGTAATCGCAGTCCAGCCGATACTGCTCACCTTCATGCTCGAAGCTCAGCCACGGCTCTGCGCTTTTCAGATCATGAGGCTGCACATTGCTGGCTTCGTACACTGTAGTGGCGCCGCTGGCCTGGCGCGCGGCCATCAGGTCGCGGGTGACTTCGGTCTGGCCGTAGATCATCACCGTCTTGCCGCCGGTCAGCGCCTTGAGGTCGATGTGGGTCAGTTGCCCGTTCAGTGCCAGCTCAAAGCCATCATGTACCAGGCCTTCGGCATCCATCCGCGCACTGACGCCGGCCTGGCGCAACAGGTCGACCATGCCTTGCTCCAGCACCCCGGCACGGATGCGCCCTTGCACGTAATCCGGGGTCTGGCGCTCTAGAATCAGGGTTTCAATTCCGGCCTCGTGCAGCAGTTGGCCGAGCAACAGCCCCGACGGGCCGGCGCCGATGATGGCGACTTGGGTTTTCAGCGTTTTCATTATTTTTATGGCCCGCAAGCTTCACCCGAACGTATTCGGTGAAAGAGTTGTCATTGATGTTGTTGCTGGCATTTTTCACTTGAGTGCCCGGCATAAGAAGGTGAAAACTAAGCCCAAAGCTGCGCTTTTTGCCAATTGGGGCGATTACCGCACAATTATCCCGAAGTATCGGATGAAGCCATGACCAAAACTGCCAGTGCCGCGATTCCAGTGTTCAAACTCTACGGTGAGAGCCAGCAATGGCCGACCCCGGATTTGTTGCACTGTGAAACCATCTCCCGGCGCAGCCGTGAGTACCAGTGGGAAATCCAGCCCCACCGGCACGCGGACCTGTGCCAATTGCTCTACGTACACAAGGGCCAGGCGCAACTGGAGATCGAAGGCCAGCGCAGCACCCTGAGCGAAGCGACGCTGCAGGTGCTGCCGCCGTTGTGCGTGCATGGTTTTCGGTTTTCCGAAAACGTCGAAGGTTTTGTGGTCACCCTGGCCGCGCCGCTGATGGCGCATTTGCAGGGGCAACTGGGCGCGGCGCTGGACGGCCTGAATGCCCTGGGCAGCTACCCTGCCGGCAACGACAGTGACTACCTCAACAGCCTGTTTGCGCGGTTGCAGGACGAGTACGCCAGCGATCAACCGGCACGGGACATGATGATGCACGCGCTGGTCAGCGTGCTGCTGGTGTGGATCAGCCGCCAGGCCATCCAGCGCCGGCATCCACGGGCACCTCGGGGCCGCGAATACTTCCGCCGGTTCACTCAGTTGGTGGAGCAGCACTATCGCGAACACCCGAAAATCGAAGACCTGGCCCACAAGCTCGGGATCTCGGTCTCACACCTGAACGGTACATGTCGGGAATTGGGCGGGCAGCCCGCGCTGCAGATCATGCACGACCGCCAACTGCTGGAAGCCAAGCGCCTGCTGACCTACACCAGCATGACCATCAATGAGATGTCGGAAGTGCTGGGCTTTTCCGATCCGACCAACTTCTCGCGGCTGTTTCGTCGGCGCGTCGGGTTCTCTCCGAAAGCGTTTCGGGAGCAGTTGAAAGCCGATCAGGACGCTAGCGAAGCGAACTGAAGGCGGCCATGTGGCCAACGCATTGACCGTTATTGCAGCTGGAGGCATAGCTCGGCTGCATGCGGGCCTGTTCGACGCGATAGGCGGCAGTGCCGTAGAGCGCTGTGGCGGCGGCGCACAGGGTGAAAATCATCAGGTACTTTCTTGTTTTGATCGACATGATGCTGACCTCTGATCCGATCAAGAAGGTGCTTTGATAAGCATAGGTCAACTGGGGCAAGTCGCCATTATCGGGCGACATTCAACATGTTTATGTCGGCTTAGAGACCGACGTCCCACACCGGCTCCTCCGGAAACCTCAACACCAAAAAATCCAGCAAGCTGCGCAGCGCCGACGGCATGTGCTTGCGCGAGGCGTACACCGCGTAGATGTTCATCTGCTGCGGCTCGGCCTCGGGCAGCAGGCGGATCAGCTCGCCGCTGCGGATGTAGTCGCCGGCCTGATAACTCGGCAACCGCGACACCCCTGCCCCCGCCAGCGTCACCCGCAATAAGGTGCTCGCCTCATTCGCACTGATATTGCCCTGCACCGGCACCGACACCGGCTCGCCGTTTTCCACGAAGTGCCACAGGCTTTTGCCGAAGTAGGAGTGGGTCAGGCAATTGTGCCGGGCCAGGTCCTGGACCCGCCGGGGCTGCGGATGCTCCAGCAGGTAAGCGGGCGATGCGCAGATCACCGAACGGCACAACGTGAGGCGGCGTGCGATCAGGTTGGGGTCCAGTTCAAAGCTGGTGCGGATCGCCAGGTCGATGCGTTCGTCCACCAGGTTCACTGTGCGATCGAGCATCTGCATGTCGATGCTGACCAGCGGGTAGCGCTTGACGTATTCGGCCATGGCATCGGCCAACTGCGCCTGGCCGAAGGAGGTGCTGACGCTCAGGCGCAGCAGGCCACGGGGCGCTTCGTCCGGTTCACTGACGGCGGCCTGCATGTCGCTGCACAACTCCAGCATCTGCCGGCAACGGGGCAAGGTTTCGCTGCCGGCGGCGGTCAGGCTGAGTTTGCGCGTGGTACGGTGCATCAGCCGCGCGCCGACCCAGTCTTCCAGCTCTGCCAGGTAGCGCGACACCACCGGCCGCGACAGGTCCAGGTGGTCGGCCGCTGCGGACTGGCTGCCCAAGTCCACCACGGTCACAAACACGCGCATTGCTTGAAGACGATCCATGATTTGCCCGCTTTTAGAAACAAACTATGTCCAAGCATCGCATTTTTTGTAGCGTTTAGTGCAACTAAGCTCTGTCCACACCTTACCGATGACTGGAGCAGCACATGTTTGGATTCTCCCCGCTCAAGCGCGTGGCCCTGGCCGCCGCCACCCTGGCCTTCGCCGCCCACGCCACGGCTGCCGACCTGACCCTGGATGCCTACAACCCGGGCGAGACCGCGATGATGCCGGTCACTTCGGTACTGGTCAGCGGCGACAAAGACGCGATCCTGGTGGACGCCCAATTCGGCAAGACCCAGGCCGAGCAACTGGTGCAAAAAATCCGCGCCAGCGGCAAGCGCCTGACGACCATCTACATCAGCCACGGCGACCCGGACTACTACTTCGGCCTCGACACCCTGACCGCCGCCTTCCCCCAGGCCAAGGTCGTGGCACCGCAGCCGGTGGTCGACCACATCAAGGCGACCGTTGAACACAAACTGGCGTTCTGGGGCCCGAAACTGGGCGCCGACAAGCCTGCCAAAGCTGTCATCCCGCAGGTACTTGAAGGCCACAGCCTGACCCTCGAAGGCAAGCAACTGGAAGTGATCGGTCTGGACGGCGCACAACCGGACCGCACCTTTGTGTGGATCCCGTCGATCAAGGCAGTCGTCGGTGGCGTGGTCGTCTCCGAGAACATCCATGTGTGGATGGCCGACACGCAGACCGCGAAGTCCCACACCGATTGGCTGGCAACCCTGCAACGTATCCAGGACTTGAAACCGCGCACCGTGATTCCGGGTCACTACCTGGGCACACCGTCGCTCAAATCCGTGGCGTTCACCGCCGACTACATCAAGGCGTTTGACGAAGAAACCGCCAAGGCCAAGGACTCTGCCGCCCTGATCGCGGCAATGAAAAAGCGTTACCCGAACCTGGGCGACGAAAGCACCCTGGAACTGGGCGCCAAAGTCGCCAAGGGCGAAATGCAGTGGTGAATTGATTCGACCCTTAACCGTACTGGAGAACGTCATGAGCAAGATCGCAATCATTGGTGCCACCGGTCGTGCCGGTAGCCAACTGCTGGAAGAAGCGTTGCGTCGCGGGCACACCGTCACGGCCATCGCACGGAATACCGACAAGATTGGCGTGCGCCCAGGGGTCACCCTCAAGCAAGTGGATGCGCTGGATGCCCAGGCGCTGGAACAGGCCATCAGCGGCAACGACGTGGTAATCAGTGCTGCGCACTTCGCCACCCTGCCGCCTGAAGCGGTAATCAACCCGGTGAAAAAAGCCGGCGTGAAGCGCCTGCTGGTGGTGGGCGGTGCCGGTTCGTTGCTGTTGTCGGGCGGCACCAAGGTCATCGACAGCCCGGGCTTCCCCGAGGAATACAAAACCGAAGCCAGCGCCGGCAGTATTTTCCTCGACACCTTGCGTCAGGAAAAAGACCTGGACTGGACCTTCCTTTCGCCTTCGGCGGAGTTCACCGAGACCGCGCGCACCGGCAAGTTCCGCCTGGGCCAGGATGAATTGCTGGTGAGCAGCGAAGGCCGCAGCTGGATCAGCTTTGCCGACTTTGCGATTGCGCTGATTGATGAAGTGGAAACGCCGAAGCATTCGCGCCAGCGGTTTACGGTCGGTTACTAAGGCTGACGCACACTAAAAATGTGGGAGCGGGCCTGCTCGCGAAGGCGGTGTGTCAGTCAACAGATGTATTGGCTGACGCGGCGCCTTCGCGAGCAAGCCCGCTCCCACATTTTGATCTTCATTGTGACGGCGACTGCGCCTGGCTCACCAACCAATCCATAAGCTGCTCCAACCCCGCCGAGGGCTCCGTCCCCGGCGGGTACACCAGGTAATACCCCATCCCCGTCGGCACCCGCAGTTCAAACGGCGTCGCCAACCGCCCCGCCTTGAGATCCTCGCCAATCAGCGCGCTGTCGCCAATCGCCACGCCCGAACCTTGGGACGCCACTGTCATCGCCAGATCCAGCGTTTCAAAATGATGCCCCTGGGCAAGATTGCTCAAACGTGTATTCGCCGCCTTCAACCACAACGCCCAATCCCGTTCATCCCGCGTAGGGTGCAACAGCACCTGTTGCTGCAAGTCCGCGGGCGTGTGCAAACCACCGAGCAAGGCCGGTGCGCACACCGGCGTCAGTCGCTCATCAAACAAATGCCGGGCCTGGGCCGACTGCTCGGCAATCGGTGCGTAGATCACCGCGGCATCGAACTGCTCGCGGCGAAAGTCGACGGTGTAGGCCACGGTGGTGGTCAGTTCCACCGGCACGTCCGGGCGCTCTTGCTGCCACTGCATCAGGCGCGGTAACAGCCAGCGCATCACGCAGGTGGAAGCCTTGAGCTGCAAGGTCTCGCGGCGGGTGCCGATCTGCTCCACCGCGTCACCGATCAGGCCGAACACCTGCTGCGCCCGCAGCGACCATTCACGGCCCTCTTCGGTCAGGCTCAAGCCACGAGCCTGGCGCTGGAACAGCGCATAGCCCAGATGACTTTCCAGCCCGGCAATCTGCCGGCTCACCGCACCCTGGGTGATGTGCAATTGCTCGGCGGCTCGGGTGAAGTTGCAGCACTGGGCCGTGACCCAAAAGGTGTGCAAGGCCGGCAACGGCGGTAGGCGTTTCATAAGGGCGCAGCCATGACGTGAGGACATGGCTAGTATGACTTTTTATCGATTGTTGCCGCTACGGGCCAGCCGTTCCAATACGGGCCTTTATCAACAATAAGAGCGACGACAATGGCGACCTGCGGCGAAGTATTGGTCAACCTGCTGGAAGGCTACGGCGTGGACCAGGTGTTCGGCATCCCCGGCGTGCACACCGTGGAACTCTACCGGGGCTTGGCGCGCTCAAGCATCCGCCACGTCACCCCGCGTCACGAACAGGGCGCCGGTTTCATGGCCGACGGCTACGCGCGCACCAGCGGCAAGCCTGGCGTGTGCTTCATCATCACTGGCCCCGGCATGACCAATATCACCACCGCCATGGGCCAGGCCTACGCCGACTCGATCCCGATGCTGGTGATTTCCAGCGTGCAGTCCCGCAGTCAGCTGGGCGGCGGGCGCGGCAAGCTGCATGAGCTGCCGAACCAGAGCGCGATGATCGCGGGCGTGGCGGCGTTCTCCCATACCTTGATGTCGGCGGCCGAATTGCCAGGCGTGTTGGCCCGGGCATTTGCGCTGTTCCAGGCCGGGCGACCGCGCCCGGTGCATATCGAAATCCCGCTGGATGTGCTGGTGGAAAACGCCGATGCATTGCTCGGAAGCGAGCCCATCAGTGTTTCCCGCGCCGGTGCTGCGCCGTCGGCGGTCAAGCAGATGAGCCAGTTGCTGGCGGCGGCGAAACGTCCGCTGATCCTTGCAGGTGGTGGCGCCATCGACGCAGCACCCGAGTTGACGCAACTGGCCGAAGCCCTCGGCGCGCCAGTGGCGCTGACCATCAATGCCAAGGGCATGCTGGCGTCCAACCACCCGCTGCTGATCGGCTCGACCCAAACCCTGGTCGCCACCCGCGCCTTGGTCGCCGAGGCAGACGTAGTACTGGCGATCGGCACTGAGCTGGCAGAAACCGACTACGACGTGACCTTCGCCGGCGGCTTCGAAATTCCCGGTGCCCTGCTGCGTATCGACATTGATTCCGACCAGACCGTACGTAACTACCCACCGCACGTCGCGCTGGTGGCTGACGCGCAAATCGCTGCTCAAGCCTTGCTCGCCGAACTCGGCACCAAGCCCTTGGCCGCCCGCGACAGCAACTGGGGCGCACATCGCGTCGCCCGCCTGTGGAGCGAACTGGAACCCACCTGGGACGCCGCCACCCGCGCGCAAACCCTGTTCCTCAACACGGTATTGAATGAGTTGCCCGACGCCGTACTGGTAGGCGACTCCACCCAACCGGTGTACACCGGCAACCTGACCCTGAACCTCGACCACCCGCGTCGCTGGTTCAACTCCTCCACCGGCTACGGCACCCTCGGCTACGCGTTGCCGGCGGCCATCGGTGCGTGGCTGGGGCGCGGCAACGGCGCACCGGTGGTGTGCCTGATCGGCGACGGCGGCCTGCAATTCACCCTGCCGGAACTGGCCAGCGCCGTGGAAGCGCGCACGCCGGTGATCGTGCTGCTGTGGAATAACCAAGGCTATGAGGAGATCAAGAAATACATGGTCAACCGCGCCATCGAGCCGGTGGGCGTGGACATCTACACCCCGGACTTTATCGGCGTGGCCAAGGCATTGGGCTGCGCTGCCCAGGCCGTGCACGGTGTTGAAGAACTGCGTTGCGCATTGCGCACCGCCACGGATCGCCAAGGGCCGACGCTGATTGAAATCGACCAAGGGCTTTGGATGAAGGAGGTGGCGGTATGAGCACGGTATTGAACGGGCTGTATATCAATGGCGTGTGGCGTGCGGGCCATGACGTGTTGGACGTGATCAACCCGGCGACCGAGGCCACATTGGCTCAGGTGAACGTGGGTGATGCAGGCGCCGTGAGTGAGGCCGTCAGTGCTGCCAGCGCTGCATTCCCGGACTGGTCAAAAAGCACCGGCCGCGACCGCGCCGCCCTTTTGCGCAAGATCGCCGAGGGCGTAAGCGCCCAGCGTGATCACCTGATGCACCTGCAATCGAGCAACAGCGGGAAGCCTCTGTTTGAGGCAGGCATTGACGTGGACGACGTGATCGCCACGTTTGAGTATTACGCCGGTGTGGCCGACGAAATGGGCGCCACCCAGGACCATCCGGTGGCGCTGCCCACTGAGGACTTCAGCGCCCGCGTGCGCCGGGAACCGTGCGGCGTGGTGGGCCTGATCGTGCCGTGGAATTTCCCGATGGTGACCACTGCCTGGAAACTCGCCCCGGCGCTGGCGGCCGGTTGCTGCGTGGTGCTCAAGCCTTCGGAAGTCACACCGTTGGCGGAGCTGGAACTGGCCAGGATCATCGCCTCGGTAGGGCTGCCTGCCGGTGTGTTCAACCTGGTCTGCGGCACTGGCCTGGCAGTGGGCGCGCCAATGACGGCTGACCCGCGGATCGCGAAAATCTCCTTCACCGGCAGCAATACCGTGGGCGTGCAAGTGATGCAGCGCGCTGCCGAAACGGTCAAGGGCGTGAGCCTGGAACTGGGTGGAAAATCGTCGTTGCTGGTGCTGGCGGATGCCGACCTCGACCTCGCCGTGGAACTGGCCTGCGGCGGTGGCTTCTTCAACGCCGGGCAAATGTGCTCTGCCACCAGCCGGGTGTTGGTCGCCGACGAATTGGCGGACGAGTTTCTGACTCGCTTACAGGCCAAGGCCGAGAATATTCGCGTGGCAGACCCGTTTGCCGAAGACGTGGAAATGGGTGCGCTGGTCAACCGTGCGCAGTACGAGCGGGTGCTGGGGCATATCGAGCGTGGCGTGCAAGCCGGCGCGAAGTTGCTGTGTGGCGGCGGGCGCCCGGCGGAGTTGCCTCACGGTTACTTCATTCGCCCGACCGTGTTCACTGAAGTGCCATTGGACAGCGCGCTGTGGAACGAAGAAATCTTCGGCCCGGTGCTGTGCGTGCGAAGTTTTGCCAGTGAAGCAGAGGCGGTGGCGCTGGCCAATGACAGCGAGTTTGGCCTGGTGGCCAGTGTGCTGAGCAGCAATCTGGAAGCGGCTGAGCGGGTGGCCAATGCGCTGCAGGTGGGCTTGGTGTGGATCAATGCGCCGCAGGTGATCTTCCCGCAAACGGCGTGGGGTGGTTACAAGCAGAGCAGTATTGGCCGGGAACTGGGGCCATGGGGATTGCAGGCGTTTCAGGAGATCAAGCATGTGATTCGGGCGGTCTGAAAACCACCAGACAGCATTGTGGCGAGGGAGCTTTTGTGGCGAGGGGGCTTGTCCCCCGTTGGGCTGCGAAGCGGCCCCAGAAAAAGCGGGAGCGCTTCGCACTCCAACGGGGGACAAGCCCCCTCGCCACAGGACAAGACCCCCTCTACACAGGAGGCTTCCCGACCACAAAAAAGCCAGCCCGCATTTTTTCAATAGCCCCAACGACTTTCTCATTTGCCCCCCCTCCCCCACGCCCGGCCTAATACTGCCCTTGTCAGTTCAAGGCCTGCCCATGGAAAACGTCCGCGCAAAACCCGCCACCGCCCTTTGGCTGATGATCAGCGTCGTGCTGGTCGCCCTCAACCTGCGCCCTTCAATGGCGGCCGTCGGCCCGCTGTTGTCGTCGATCCGCGAAGAGGTGCCCCTGAGTTTCAGCACCGCCTCCCTGCTGACCATGCTGCCGGTCATGGCCATGGGCCTGGCGATGTTTTTTGGCATGGGCGTGGCCAAACGGTTCGGCGAGCATCGCAGCATTGTGCTGTCGCTGGTGGTGATCGGCCTGGCCACCGTCTCCCGGTTGTTCCTGGACTCGGCGGTTGAGCTGATCCTCAGCGCCATCGCCGCCGGCGTAGGCATCGCTATGATCCAGGCGCTGATGCCCGCCTTGATCAAGTCCCGCTTCAGCGACAACGTTTCCCTGTTCATGGGCCTGTACGTCACCGCGATCATGGGCGGCGCAGCCTTGGCTGCTTCGTTCTCACCGTTCATCCAGGTGCAAACCGGCAGTTGGCGCATCGGCCTGGCGATCTGGGCGGCTCTCGCCGTGTTGGCGTTGGTGTTCTGGTACGCCCAACGCTCGGTGTTGCCACCACTGCCCCAAGCCAGCGCAGGTCCACAGGAGTCGTTTTTCGGCAATCGCCGAGCCTGGCTGCTGGCGATCTTTTTCGGCCTCGGCACTGCCGCCTATACCTGCGTGCTGGCCTGGCTGGCGCCGTACTACGTGGAGCTGGGCTGGAGCGAGCAGAATGCCGGCCTGTTGCTGGGCTTTCTGACGGCCATGGAAGTGGTCTCCGGCCTGGTCACCCCGGCCATCGCCAACCGCCGCCAAGACAAGCGCGGCGTGGTCGCAGTGCTGCTGGTGCTGATCATCGCCGGCTTCTGCGGCCTGATCCTCAGCCCGCAACACCTGAGCCTGCTGTGGCCGTGCCTGCTGGGCCTGGGGATTGGCGGGTTGTTTCCGATGAGCCTGATCCTCTCGCTCGACCACCTCGACAACCCACGCCGCGCCGGCGGCCTGACGGCCTTTGTGCAGGGCATCGGCTACTTGATCGCCGGTTTGTCGCCGCTGATTGCCGGGATGATCCGCGACCAACTGGGCAGCTTCGAGTGGGCCTGGTGGTCACTGACGGCAGTCGTCGTGGTGATGTTGCTGATCCTGCTGCGCTTCGACCCACGGTATTACGCGCGGCATATTCGCTGACGTCGTGTTGTAAACATTATTTGTCCCACCTTAAACATAGAAAGGTCCGACAGCGCTTTCTATTGGCACGAACGTTCCGTTAACATTTTGTATTGTCTTGTACCGAGTTCGGTACAAAGCGCTTGCGGACGGAACGGATGCTAAACAGCAACTTGCTAAGAAAGCTCGATATGCAGGACCTGATGGTGTTTGTCGCTGTTTACGACCAAAGCAGCGTCACCGAGGTCTCCGAAACGCTGTTCGTCAGCCAGTCCACCGTGAGCTACAGCCTGAAGAAGCTGCGCACCAGCTTTGAAGACGAGTTGTTTATCAACACCCGGGCGGGCATGCGTCCTACGTACAAAGCCGCCACCATGTACGGGCATGTGCAGAAAATCCTCGAAAGCATCAACCTGTGCCATGCCGGCAGCCAGGCCTTCGACCCCACCCAGAAGGCCGTGAAATTCAACGTCTGCGCCCCCGAATACTTCGAACAACTGATCCTGCCGCGCCTGCTGAAAAACTTCGATCACGCCGACCTGCCGGTGATCGTCAATGTGCAGAAGCTGGAAACCGAGGTCCCGGCCGAAGCCTTGCGCGACGGGCGCCTGGACCTGGTGATCTGCTTCGGGCCGCACTTTCATCGCGAGCACAAGGACATCAAGACCCAGATGCTGCTGGAGGACGACCTGGTGTGCGTGTTCGACAAGCACTCGGCGCCCCGGGAGCCGGCGTTCAGCCTGCAATCCTTTGTCGCCCGGCGCCATGTGTTCCCGACGCCCTGGAGTTCCGACACCAACA
This sequence comes from Pseudomonas sp. LBUM1641, assembly GCF_059716235.1. Classification (NCBI taxonomy): domain Bacteria; kingdom Pseudomonadati; phylum Pseudomonadota; class Gammaproteobacteria; order Pseudomonadales; family Pseudomonadaceae; genus Pseudomonas; species Pseudomonas sp. LBUM1641. The sequence goes on along the minus strand of NZ_CP166815.1, from coordinate 1,635,255 downwards.
TGATCGACGGCTGGCTCGCGCGCCAGGCTCACAAACGCCAGGTGATCGCCCGGGCCAACAGCTACAGCGCGGCGCTGAAGATGATCACCGGCACCGATTTTATCGTCACCCTGCCCCGTCGGGTGCAGAAGCTGCTGGCAGACAAGGCCGTGTTCGGCCATTGCGAAGCGCCGAACGGATTGCCGGGGTTTACCCTGGATATGCAGTGGAATGAACACAGCGAGCAGGACAGCGCCAACACGTGGTTCAGGGAGCAGGTGGTGAAGGTGTGCGCGGATCAGGGGTTGCTATAACTTTTTTGTAGGAGCGAGCTTGCTCGCGAAGAACGTTAACGATGACACGGGCATTCAGGATTCCCGCGTCGTCTGTTAGTTTTTCGCGAGCAAGCTCGCTCCTACAGTAGTTAGCCGATGGTGACTTTGCTGTAGGACTCGCGGTCCATGTCTACCAGCAGGACGCTGAGCTGAACCTGCAAATCTGCAGGCCAATCGCCCAGGTCCTGCAGCGCTGCCAGCAGGCTTTCCGACAACTGTTTCTTGACCTGCGGTGAACGCCCGCTGAGCAGCGACAGTTTCACCGCGATAAACGCCCGCGGGCTCAAGGACGTGCCGACCTGGAACGTCTCCACCTTCAGCGCCCGGCTTTTGATATCGAACTCGGAACCGAACTGCCCGGACGCCATCAGCACGTTGTTGAGCCGCAACAAGGTTTTCTCAACGGCCAGTTCTGTGAGGTTGGCGGTGTATTCCAGATGCAGATGCGGCATGAAAGGCTCCGAATTGTTGTAGGAAAAGAGTCATACATATAGCACGCGGCCAAGCTGAACCAGACTGCTTTCAATGTGAAACTTCAGTCACGCTGCGCAGCGAACGATTTTCCCAGATCGCCACGATCACCAATACTGCCGAAGTCAGCGCGCCCAGCACCAACGCCGAAAACAGCTGCTGCAACCCCAGCGGTAACAACACCAACAACATCAACAGCCCGCCCAGGTGGGAAAAAGGCGGCAACGGCCGGTCGCTCATCACCCACTTGAACAGCGCGCTGCCCAGCAGAAACAAGCACGGGCCGGCAATAATCGCCACCACGCCCGCCTGGCTGGCGTGCCCCGGGTGCACCAGCACCAGTTCGTCGGCCACAGCGCTGACGATAATCCCGGCGACGATCAATACATGCAGGTAGGTGTAGGCAATCCGCGCCTGACGGCCGGGGTCGGCAGAACTGGCGATACGATGGTGGGCACGCTCGGCGCCGCTGTCGAAATAGATCCACCACAGGGCGATGCTGCCCACCACCGCCACCAGGAAAGCCGCCAGCCCTTCCACGCTCCAGGGCAATTCAGCGAAGGTCGCGCCGGTGACCAGCAACGACTCACCCAAGGCGATGATCACAAACAGGCCGCAGCGTTCGGCCATGTGGTTGCCTTCCACATTCCAGTCCGACAGCGTCGAGGGCCCAAGCCCCGGTACCCAGAAATACACCGATGGGGAAACCAACTCGATCAACAGCGCCAGGGCCCAGAAGGCCAAACGCTGTTCACCTTCGAGCAGCGCACCGGTGATCCAGAACACCCCGGACAGCAGCATCCACGCCAGGATCCGCTGGAAATTGCGGGTCATGTTCAGCGACTCGCAGCGCACCGCCCACAAGGCAAACAGCGTGCGTCCAACCTGCATGAACACATAGGCACCGGCGAACAACAGGCCACGGTCGGTAAACGCCTTGGGAATCGACGAGGACAACAGCAGGCCCGCCACCATCAAGCCGAACAGGCCGATGCGAATCGGGATTTTTTCCGGATCGAGCCAGTTGGTGACCCACGAGGTGAAGATCCACACCCACCACACCGCGACCATCATCAACGCCACTTGCACCGCGCCGCCGATGGACAGGTGCGCGAGCAGCGAATGGGACAACTGGGTCACGGCGAACACGAACACCAGGTCGAAAAACAACTCGACCATACCAACCTTGCCGCTGTCATGACTGCCGCGCCCACGCAGCAAGGACCGGGATGAGATCATGGGTGGATCTCCCTGAAAGGTTTATCTCAAGATTTGGGGGCGACTACCGGCAGCATGTCCCGCTCGCTCATGAACGCCTCCAGCCGCGAACGCATCCAGCGTTCCGCCGGGTCGGTGTCCACGTGGCTGAGCCAGACCATGGACAAGTCCAGTGTCGGGGTTTCGAACGGGAACGGCTCGCAGAACAGATTCCCCCCCGCGGCCATGGCCTGGGCGGTGTAGTCCGGCAGGCTGGCAATCATGTCGGTGCCGGCGAGCAGCGCCGGCAGCGCGCTGTATTGCGGCACCGAAAGCACCACGTGGCGTTTGCGACCGATCTCCGCCAGCCATTCATCGGCAAACCCGGACACGTTGGCGGTGTGGGACACCAGCACATGGGGCCGTGCGCAGTATTCATCGAGAGTCAGGGGTTTGTCCGAGGCGTCCGCCCGCAGCAGACAAGGACGGATATGCCGCAACAGCTTGCGCTTGGCATTCGCCGGCAGGCCGCGGGTTTGGGTGATGCCGACGGTGATATCGCCGGAAGCCAACAGGTCAGGGATGCGCCAGTAATCCACATGCTGCACCACGAACACCACCTGCGGTGCTTCCTGGCGCAACGCCCGCAGCAACGGCGGCAGCAGGCCGAACTCGACGTCATCGGACAGGCCGATGCGAAAGGTCATGGTGCTGATGGACGGGTCGAAGTCGTGGGTCAGGCTCAGGGCCGACGACAATGAGTCGAGGGCCGGCGACAGGTGCTTGATGATTTCCTCGGCCCGCGCGGTGGGCTCCATGCGATGGCCGACGCGAATGAACAGCGGGTCGTTGAACAGCGTGCGCAGGCGATTGAGGGCCGAACTGATGGTGGGTTGGCCGAGAAACAGCTTCTCCGCCACCCGGGTCACATTGCGCTCGAGCATCAAGGTTTCAAAGACCACCATCAAGTTGATGTCGGCCTTGCGTAATTCATTGCGATTCATCGGCGCTCGCCCCACTGCCCTGGATAAGCAGCAGTTTAGAAACACCCGGGGCCCTGCGTCTATGCGCACACTGTTCAACACGGGCCTTTGGGACTATAAAGCAGCTTCCAAGGCTTGTGAGAACACCATCGTGCTGGTCATTTCTGCCTTGAGCATCCTGCTCGCCGGGATTTTGCTCTGGGCCATCAAATTCGTCGTTCACCCTACCGCCAGGACACTGTTGCGGGTATTTGTCGGTTTATGCCTGGCGGCCGTCGTGGCTTATCTGGTGCTGGCTTCGGGGTTTCCGACCTCATTGCTGGTGTGATCGGGCTCCTGCCCCTGGCGCAAACGCAAGGCGGCCAACGCAGCCACCACCAGCACCACGGCAATCACTTTCAAGCCGTTCATGGCATTGCCAGTGCTCATTTCGATCGCGCCCATCACCGATGGCCCGACAAACCCGCCGAGCAACCCGCAGGCGTTGACGAAGCCCAGCCCGCCCGCCAGTGCCACGCCCTTGAGGCGTGAAGCCGGGTAGAGAAAGATGATCGACTGCACCACAAAGAACATCACCGCCGACACACAGAAGCCCAGCAGGCTGAACACCGGCCCGGACACCGAGGCAATGCCCAACCCCAACGCCATGGTAAGCAAGCCGGTAATCAACAGCCGCCGGGCACGGGTAGGCGTGGTCGCAAAACGCGGCAGCAACACCGCGCCGGCCGCTGCGGCAATCCACGGCAGTGAGGTCAGCAAGCCGACGCTCATGGTGCTCAATTCACCGTATTTGCTGATGATGCTCGGCAGGAAAAAGATCACGGTGTAGATGGTGATCTGATGGCAAAAATACACAAAGATCGCCAGCAGGATTTGCGGGGTCAGCCAGTTTTTCAGGGAATGCCCGCCCTCGCCTGCGCCCTCTTCGGTCTCCATCGCGATGCGCTGTTCAATCCCGCGCGCCTCTTCGGCCGAGAGCCACGGCGCCTTGCTCGGACGGTCCGGCAACTTGCACCACACCACCCAGGCAAATGCCACTGCCGGCAAGCCTTCGAGCAGGAACATCCACTGCCAGCCGTGCCAGCCGAGGATTCCATCCATGCGCATCAACGCCGCGCCCACCGGGCCGCCGATGATGTTGGCAAAACACACGCCGAGCAGAAAATACCCGGTGGCCCGCGCCCGTTGCTCGCGGTTGAACCAGTAGGTGAGGTACAGCATCACCCCGGGAAACAGACCGGCTTCGGCAATGCCCAGCAGCAGCCGCAAGACATAGAACGAAGTCTCACCCTGGACGAACGCCATGGCCGCTGAAATCAAACCCCAGGTCACCATGATCCGGGCAATCCAGAACCGCGCGCCGACCTTGTGCATGATCAGGTTGCTGGGGATTTCCGACAGCGCATAGGTCAGGAAAAACAACCCCGCACCCAGGCCGTAAGCCGCCGCTGAAATCCCCAGGTCAACGTCCAGGTGATGCTTGGCCAGGGCGATGTTGGTGCGGTCCAGAAAGCTCAGCACGTAGGCGATGATCAGCAAGGGCATCAACTTGACGAACATCAGTTTGTTCAACTCCCGTGGTTCACGGGCAGTGTTGGCAGTCTTCATCGGGCAATTCCTCTTGGCGCCCCGCCAACGCAACGGCTGGGGGACGCATCGGTGTTGTTCTAGGATTCGAGTTGCGCAACCAGCGCCGGCGGGCGATGGGAAAACAGTTGCAGCAGCGCCCCGCCCAGGGCACAACCGGCCATCACGAAGAAGCACACCGTGTAGCCGTGCAAGGTGGTCCAGCCGCCGCCCGTGGCAATCAGGCTGCCCATCAGCACCGGCGCCAGGCCGCCGCCGATAAACATCGCGGTGGTGATGATGCCGTTGGCGGTGGAGGTCGCCGACGGCTCGGCCGAGTCGCAGGCCACCGCGTAGTAGATCGGCCACACCGCGTTGGCCACCAGGCCGAACAGCAGTTGCACGACGATGATCAGGGTCAGGGTGTTGGCGAAGTAAAACGCACCGACACTGGCGGCCATCCACACGCCGCAGATGATCAGGGTGACGCGCCGGCCAATGATGTCCGACAGCGACGGCCACACCAGTTGCCCGAGAATCCCGGTCAAGGTGAACACCACGCTCATCCCCGCCGACTCGGCCAGGGACAGCCCGGCGATGTTGTACAGATAGGCTGGCAGCACGATGTTGACGCCCATGTACACGACTTGGGTCAGCATCGTATTACCCGCCGTCAGGGCGATATTGCGATTGCGCAACGTGGCGATAAACGTGCGCCAGGCGTGGCCCTTCACTTGGCTGGCGGGTGCGTTGTCCGGCGGAGTCATGCCCTTGGCGGCGATGTCGACGTAGAGCGCGGTGATGCGTTCGGCGGTGGAGTAACGCGCCCAGAAAATCATCAGCGGCAACGCCACCACAAACGCGAAGAAGAACACGTAGCGCCAGTTGTCTTCACCAAAGGTGCTGATGACAAAGCTGGCGACGATGCCACTGAGCATGGCGCCGATCGGGTAACCGGTATGGTGCGCGCCGAGGGCAAAACCACGACGTTCCACCGGCCACCATTCGGCGGTGTTGCTTACACCCACCGGCTCGCCCCAGCCTGCGCCAAGGTTGACGCCAACCCGCAGTGCAATAAAGGTCGCGAGGTTGCCGCTGAGGGCCTTGAACCCGGAGAGAAACGAGATCGCCGTGTAGCCCAGCACCAGCGGCACCTGGAACCGCGCGCGCTTCCAGCCACCGCCGTAGCGGTCACTCCACATCGACCCGGGAATATCCAGCAAGGCCAGGGCGAGCATGATCACTGTGGCCATGGTGCCCCACTGATCGGCCGACAAATCGAAATGCTTGGAGATGGTCGGCCCCAGGCGCAGCACGATCTCACGGTCGTAGGCGTTGAGGATCCAGATCATCCAGCACACCAGCAACGACACCCAGGAGTGCCGGTGAATACTGCGCAGCGAGGCTTTTTTCAAGGTTGCCATGGGTTTCTCCAGGCGCGCGAGGGCGCGCACTGACACAAGGTTGCGGAAGGAATGTGCCTTGTTGAAAAAAACGCGCTAGCTGGCGAACCGTCGCTCGGCTATTCCTTGCACGCCCAGCCCGGTGATCGCAAAAAGCGCCCCGCGCTGCTGACCGTCGGCCGGGAAACGCGGCAACGGCGGCTTGGCCATGGAGGTGACAAACAGGGTGTCCAGGTTCGGCCCGCCAAAGGTCAGGCTGGTGACCTTTTTCACCGGCATCTGGATGATCCGGTCGACCTGGCCATCCGGTGTGTAGCGCACCAGTTTCCCGGCGTAGACCAGCGCCTGCCACAGGCAGCCTTCGGCATCCACGGTGCAGCCGTCGGCGGCGCCACCGCTGCTGGTGTCGACCTTGGCGAAGGTGCGTCGATTGCTCACGGCCCCCGTGGCGAGGTCGTAGTCATAGGCCCAGATCTCGCCGGACCAGGTGTCGCAAAAGTAGAACGTGTCGCCCGACGGGCTCCAGCACGGGCCGTTGGACACGATGATGCCTTCGTCCAGGGTGTGCAGGCTCAGGTCCGCGTCGAGGCGGTAAAGTTTGGCGCTGGCGTTGTCTTCGAGGGTGTCCATGGAGCCGAAGACAAAGCGGCCCTGGCGGTCGACCTTGCCGTCGTTGAGGCGGTTGTTGGTCAGTGCGGGTTCCGGGTCGATGACCAGCGTCTGTTCGCCGCTGTTCAGGTCGAGCAGATGCACGCCGTTTTGCAGGGCGACGATGGCTTGCTCGCCGCTATGCCGCAGGGCCATGGAGCCGATTTTCTGGCCCACGTCCCAGGCGCGCAGTTCGCGGCCATCATCGGTGCAGCGCAGGATCCGGCCGTCGGCGCTGTCGATCCAGTACAACCGTTGTTGTTCGACGTCCCACACCGGGCCTTCGCCCAGGGTGGTCTTCACGTCCACAAGCACTTCGATACGCATGGTGTTATCCCCTTTTTTGTTGTTGTGCGGGATGGACATGGCCACGCCGTGACGCGGCCGGTTTGTGCTTTAAAAATTGACCTGATCGCGCCCCTTGAGCCCGAGGATTTCTCGCGCTTCATCCGGCGTGGCGACCCGGTGGCCAAGGGCTTCGATCACCGTGCGAATCCGCCGTACCTGATCGGCGTTGGACGCGGCCAGTTTGCCCGGGCCATCCCACAGCGAATCTTCCAGGCCGACCCGGGCATTGCTGCCCATGGACAGGCCCATGGTGGCCAGCGGAATTTGCCCACGGCCGGCGCCGAGGATCGACCACACATAGTCATCGCCAAACAGCCGGTCGGCGGTGCGGCGCATGTGGGCCAGGTCTTCCGGGTGGCCGCCGATACCGCCGCGCAAACCGAATACCGACTGGATAAACAGCGGCGGCTTGAGCAGGCCGCGTTCCAGGAAATGGGCGGCGGTGTACAGGTGGCCGATGTCGTAGCACTCGATTTCAAAACGTGTGCGGTTCTCGGCACAGGAATTGAGGATGTGGGTAATGTCGCGGAAGGTGTTGCGAAAGATCCGGTCGTCACTTTCTTCCAGGTACGGACGCTCCCAATCGTGCTTGAACTCGGTGAAGCGGTTGAGCATTTCGTACAGGCCGAAGTTCATCGAGCCCATGTTCAGCGAGGCCAGTTCCGGCTTGAATTGCATCACCGGTTGCAGGCGTTCTTCAACACCCATGGTCGGTGCGCCGCCGGTCGTGATGTTGATCACCACGTCGCTGGCGGCTTTGATGTGCGGCAGGAATTCGGCGAACAGCGCGGGGTCCTGGCTGGGACGGCCATCGATGGGATCACGGGCATGCAGGTGAACAATAGCGGCGCCGGCTTCGGCGGCACCGATGGCGGCGTCGGCAATTTCCTGCGCGGTGATCGGCAAATGCGGCGACATCGACGGCGTATGGATGGCACCGGTGACGGCGCAGGTGATGATCACAGGACGATTTTTGGACATGACGATTCTCCGACTTTTATTCTTATGAAAAAAAATCCCGGGTGTGGCTTGTGTGTTCTTCCTTGGCTAAACGCTGACGCGGCCTACAGGTACTCGACGTTTCCGTCGACACTGATCGCTTGGCCGGTGACATTGCGGGCGGCGGGCGAGCAGAGAAACAAGGCCATGGCCGCGACGTCTTCGGCGGTGACCATGCGCTTGAGGGAGATCTTGTTGAGGTATTCCTGGCGCATCTCGGCTTCCGGTACGCCGACCTGTTCGGCACGGGCGCGAATCACGCCGTCCATGCGCGGGCCTTCGACGATGCCGGGCAGCAAGGCGTTGACGCGGATGTCGCTTTCGCCCAGCTCCGAGGCCAGGGATTTCATCAGGCCGACGATCGCCCATTTGGTCGCGGCATACGGCGTGCGCCAGGCGTAGCCAAGACGGCCCGCGACCGAGGCGATATGCAGCAAATGGCCGTGGGACGACTCCTTGAGCATCGGCACCGCGTGGTGGGCAAAACGGTATTGCGCCGTCAGGTTGATGTTGATCGTGGCTTGCCACTCGGCATCGCTGATGGCGTCAATGCCGCCGGTGGGACCGGCAATCCCGGCGTTATTGACCAACACATCCAGCCCGCCAAATTGCTCGCGCTGCACCTGGAACACCGCCTCGATCTGCGCGGCATCACTCACGTCGGCACGGGTGGCGACAGTGCCCGGGTACTTGTCGCGAAACGCCGCCAGGGCTGGTTCGCTGACATCACACACATGCACCTTGGCACCCGCCTCCAGATAGGCCGCCGCCAACACTTCACCGATGCCGGCAGCCCCGCCGGAAATCAACACACGTAACCCTGGATAGGGCTGCAGCCGCTGTAGGACACTCATGCACGTTTACCTCCTGAAACAGACGACCGCGAACGGTCGTTCTTGACGAGCAGGCGCGCCAGGGAATCGGCGGCCTGCATGATGTCATCGGTCACGGCCGCGCGGGCACCGGCGCCATCGCGGGCGGCCAGGGCTTCGACGATGCGCGTGTGCGCCTCCATCGAGCGCTGCAAGTGAGCTTTATCGGGAGCGACCAGGGCAAAACACGGGCCCATGTGCAGCCAGAAGTTTTCCACGGCGGCCATGGTCAATTCGGCCTGGGCGACGGCATAGATCCGACGGTGAAAGGCAAAGTTGGTCCACAGGTAGCGGGAAACGTCGACTTCGTCGGCGGCTTGTTGCATCTGTTGGCAGAGGTCGGAGATTTCGTCGAGGTCGGCTTTTTCCAGGAGCAGCACGGCTTTTTCTGCCAGCAAACCTTCCAGGGCGACCCGCGCATCGCGAATCTCGCGCAGGCGTTCGACCGTCATCATGCGGACCCGCAGACGGGAGGTTTCGGTGACTTCAAAGGCGTTTTCGGCGCTAAGGCGCTGGAGGGCTTCGCGCACCGGCATGGGGCTGGAGCCGAGGGCTTCGGCGAGGCCGCGGATGGTGAGTTTCTGGCCGGGCTGGAAACGACCACTCATCAAGGCTTCGCGGATCTGGCGATAGACCTGGTCTTGCAAGGTATCGCGAGACACCTGGCGCAAGGTCGGAAGGAGAAGCGGGCCATCTGTCATGAGTCAAAACCTGTGTTGTCGTTCTTATGGCTCCAATATGTGATCACAAATCAAATATGTCAAATAGTTTCCCATTGACGGTATGAACGACCCTGACTCTAATGCCCTCCTCTCTCAAGCAAGGACCGCTGAACCATGAAATTCGCCTACACCATCGTCTACGTGCCGGACGTCGCTGCCTCCCTGCAGTTCTTCGAAAAAGCCTTCGGTTTGAGTCGTCGTTTCCTGCATGAATCGGGGACGTATGGCGAGTTGGAGACGGGTGGCACCACGCTCTCCTTCGTGGCGCATGAGTTGGGCGAGATGAACTTCAAGGGCGGGCACGTGGAGGCGCATGCCTCACAGCAGCCGCTGGGGATGGAGCTGGGGTTTGTTACCGAGGATGTGTCAAAGGCCCATGCCAGAGCGCTGGCAGAAGGTGCGACAGAGCTCGCTGCGCCGAGCACCAAGCCTTGGGGGCAGGTGGTGTCGTATGTGCGTTGCCCGGATGGCACGCTGGTGGAGTTGTGTACGCCGATTCAGAACTGAAGAAACACTGTAGGAGCGAGCTTGCTCGCGAAGGTCGTGAAGGTCGTGAAGGTCGTGAACGGTAACGCGGGAAACCAGGTGCCCCGCGTCGCCCTCAGGTTTTTCGCGAGCAAGCTCGCTCCTACAGGAAACAAGGACTCAAGGCTTGAGCGGGCGCTCCTGGTCACGCTCGGACAGCTCCGTGCCATCGTCCGGATGCTTCCAGGTCTGCGGTTTTTCTTCCTCGCGACGCTGCCTGGCGCGCTCCTGCTCCAACTCATCATGTTGCTTGTGTTCGTTGCTCATACCCACCTCCCGTCCGTAAGAATTGGACACACTGGGCAAGCATAGATGAGGGAGCGGTTTTGTGTGATCTCAGTCATTGATAACCAAGACGCATCAATACATGTAAATAACTCACTTATCATTTCTAAATGTGTCAGCCACTATCCGCGGTCTTAAGCGAAACAAGCACTTTAAAAAGAACGCTGGAGACACAAAAAAATGCAAAATCCTTCACGGCCTGACTCTGCCCGCTCCAAAGTCGGCGCGGTCTTTCGCGTCACCTCCGGCAACTTTCTCGAACAGTTCGATTTTTTTCTGTTCGGTTTCTACGCCACCTATATCGCTGCCGCCTTCTTCCCCGCTGCTAATGAATTTGCGTCATTAATGATGACCTTCGCCGTGTTCGGCGCAGGCTTTTTGATGCGTCCGCTGGGCGCAATCATCCTCGGCGCTTACATCGATGATGTGGGCCGCCGTAAAGGCTTGATCGTGACCCTGGCGATCATGGCCAGTGGCACGCTGCTGATCGTGCTGGTACCGGGCTATCACACCATTGGTTTGTGGGCACCGCTGCTGGTGCTGGTGGGCCGCCTGTTGCAAGGCTTCTCGGCCGGCGCAGAACTGGGCGGCGTGTCGGTGTACCTGGCCGAAATGGCCACACCGGGCCGCAAGGGTTTCTACACCAGCTGGCAATCGGGTAGCCAGCAGATCTCCATCATGGTCGCGGCCGCCCTGGGTTATGGCCTGAACCAATGGATGGAACCGGCGGTGGTTGCCGATTGGGGCTGGCGTATTCCGTTCGCCATCGGCTGCGTGATCATCCCGTTCATCTTCGTCCTGCGTCGCAACCTGCAGGAGACCGAAGAGTTCGCCAACCGCAAGCACCGCCCCACCATGCGCGAAGTGCTGGCCACCCTGGTGAAGAACTGGACCCTCGTCATCGGCGGCATGATGATGGTGGCGATGACCACCACCGCGTTCTACCTGATCACCGTATACGCGCCGACCTTCGGCAAAACCGTGCTTAACCTGAGCACCTCCGACGCCCTGCTGGTGACCTTGCTGGTGGCCGTGTCGAACTTCATCTGGCTGCCCATCGGCGGCACCCTGAGTGACCGTTTTGGCCGCAAGCCGGTGCTGATGGCGATGACCACTCTGACTGTGCTGACCGCCTACCCGACACTTTCCTACGTGGTCAATGCGCCAAGCTTCGCGCACATGCTGGAAACCCTGCTGTGGTTCTCCTTCCTCTACGGCATGTACAACGGCGCGATGATCCCGGCCCTGACCGAAATCATGCCGGTGGAAGTGCGCGTGGCGGGCTTCTCCCTGGCCTACAGCCTGGCGACCGCGATCTTCGGTGGTTTTACCCCGGCGATCTCAACCTGGTTTATCCACGAGACGGGCGACAAGGCGTCGCCGGCCTACTGGTTGATGTTTGCCGCGCTGTGCGCACTGTGCGCGACGTTTGCGCTGTATCGCCGCGCCAGTGCCCGTCTGCAAGTTGCCTGAGGAGTCACGCGAATGAAAACCCTATTGAAAACACTGGTGGCACTGGCGATCGGTTCCCTGGCAATGGTGGTCCACGCTGAAGAGCTGAAAGTCATGACCTCCGGCGGCTTCACCGCTGCCTACAAGGTGCTGGGTGCGCAATATGCGACCCAGAGCGGCGATACCCTCGACACCATCCTCGGCCCGTCGATGGGCAAGGCGCCGGAAGCAATTCCCAACCGCCTGGCCCGTGGCGAACACGCCGACGTGGTGATCATGGTCGGCTACGCCCTGGACGAGCTGATCAAGCAAGGCAAGGTCGACAAAGCGTCCCGCGTTGAACTGGCGGACTCGCGCATCGGCCTGGTAGTCAAGGAAGGCGCGGCTAAGCCTTCGATTGCCACCGACGCCGAACTGAAGACGGTACTGACCAACGCCAAATCCGTCGCGTACTCGGACAGCGCCAGCGGCGTCTACGTCGAAAAGGAACTGTTCAAGAAACTCGGCATGCCGTCCAAGGGCACCATGATCGAACGCATCCCGGTAGCCTCGCAAGTCGCCAAGGGTGATTACGAGGTGGGCTTGCAACAGGTGTCCGAACTGCTGCCGATTCCGGGCGTGACCTACGTCGGAAAAATCCCTGAAGACGTGCAGTCCGTCACCCGTTTTGCCGCTGGCATTCCAGTGAATGCCGAACACCCGGCGCAGGCGAAAAAGCTCCTGCAATTCCTCGCCTCACCCCAGGCGCAACCGGTGGTACAAGCCACCGGCCTGGACTCGGTATCACACTGACCGGAACGGCATCTGCCGGGTCAACCGCTCCAACTCCAGTGCCGCCGGCGTCAACGTACGCCCGCGGCGCTTGATCAGTCCCACATTGCGCACCACCTCCGGCTCCACCAGCGGCACGCTCGTCAGAATCGGATGCTTGCCGCCCGGCATCGCAATCGACGGCACCATCGCCACCCCAAGCCCCGCCTCCACCAGCCCGATCATCGTGGTCACGTGATGGGTTTCGCAGATGCTTTGCTTCTTCACCCGCACCCCGCGCAGGGCCTGGTCCAGCAAAAAGCGGTTGCCTGAGGTCTTGTCCACGGTGATGTAGTCGTGCTCGTACGCCTCGGCCCACGTCACACTGGCACGGTCCGCCAGTGGATGATCCCGGCGACAGGCCAGCACATAACGTTCCTGCAACAACAACTCGAACTCCACCCCGTCCGCCAGGCTACCGCTGAAACTCACGCCGAAATCCGCCTCGCCACTTTCCACCGCCGCACACACCTCGCCCGCACTCGCGTCCAATACCCGCAGACGAATCTTCGGATAGAGCTTGTGGAATTCAGAGATCACGTGAGGCATGAAGTAGTACGCCGTAGACGGCACACAGGCGATGGTGACATTGCCCATACGGGTTGAAGCCACGTTACTGATGCCCATCAGGGCGATGTCCAGGTCATCGAGCATGCGCTCGACCTGCGGCAGGAACGCGCGACCAACCATGGTCAGGCTGACCCGGCGAGTGGTGCGTTCAAAGAGTTTGACGTCGAGGGCGGACTCGAGCTTTTCGATGCGCCGACTGAGGGCCGGCTGGGAGATACGGATGGCTTCGGCCGCCGCACGGAAACTGCCCTTGTCTACGACGGCACGGAAGGCTTGGAGGTCGTTGAGGTCGAAGTTGATGATCACGGGGGCAGCCATTGGTTGAGCAGATGTGGCGGGCATTATCGTATGGGGGCTGGCGGGATGCTATTGGCGCGGGCCACATACTCGGGATCAGCCAATAACCCTACGGAAAATATGCGGTCATACATATAAGCAGGGAATTTGCGTGGGTTGGAAACGAGACTTCTGAAAAGCGTCAATACTGACAGCCTCAAATCCAGCTCTCACTTTTAGGCCCACTATGGAAAAGTCTTTGACGATGGATTACCCCATCAGTATCTGCACGAAACAGACAGCACGCTGGTCAGTTCAGGAGACTCTAGCGACTCACACTGGTCAGTTACCGCTTGCAACACGCCCAGCGTTGAGTAGGATTAAATCCTACCCAGCAAAAGCGGACGCTACCATGCGCTCAACCCAGCAAATGAGCATCACCTTGCCGATTGAGATGGCCGCACTCGTCAAAGCCAAAGTGAGCACTGGCGAATATGCCAGTGAAAGTGAAGTCATACGCGACGGGCTGCGAATCTTGCTGGCACGTGACCGAGCAATGGAAAACTGGCTTCGGGATCAAGTGATTCCAGCAGCCGTCGCCCTCAAGGCCGATCCAGACAGCGCGCTGTCTGCCGCCCAGGTCCGCGAACACATGGCAGCCAAACGCCAACAGAAAGGCAACCGTAAGTCGTGACCTACACGGTAGCTTTTTCACCCAAGGCAGTAATGCAACTCGAAGAACTTGAAGACTACGTCACCCAGGCCGGCTCACCCGTCATCGCTGCGCGCTATGTAGATGCCATCATCACTTACTGCGAAAACCTGTCTCTGTTTCCTCTGCGCGGCATCAGCCGTGAAGACTTGTTACCCACTCTACGTACCACTCACTATCGGCACACCACCATCATCGCTTTTACAGTAGATGCCGACACTGAAACGGTATCGATTCTAGGGGTGTTCTACGGAGGGCAAGATTACGCAGCCCTCTTGCAGGACGAGGACAACGGTTAACTTCGGCTCCAATCGTTCTATTCACGAGTAGCTACCGGTAACGCAATCAATGGATGAAACAATAAAAAGGACTTCCAGCCCTGCGCCTCTCTATCGAGCGCTTCGAGCGGGGTTGTGGCTCCTGGGTTTGCTCTGCCTTGCAGCTTTGGGCTTCTTCGCCTGGCAAAGCTTCTACCCGGTCAGCGCAGCCGAAGACTGGAGTGTTCATGTCGTCCACCGAGACGTAGCAAAGGCCGCATCACTGATGCCGATGCCCGACGGTTCGCTGATGGTGAGCCAGGAATTGAGCAACGGGCTTGGCAGTATTGTGCGCCTATTACCGGACGGAAAACGCGAACTGGTGGTAGGAAATCTCTCCAAGCCCGACGGCATGGTCGCCACTCAAGGAGGTTGGGTGTTCAGCCAGGAAGTGGATGGCGCACCAGTCAGCTTCCTCAAGGGCGGCGTCGTCACCGAGCTGTTCAAGGGAGAAAGCGTGCAAGGGCTATGGGACGACGGCGAGTATCTCTACGCCATCGAAGACCGCAAGGTAGGTGCCCGGATATTGCGCTATCACTGGAGCGATAAAACACTGAGCGTCGTGCGTGATCAACTCAGCGAAGGCGAGTCGATTGTTCGCTGCACGGATGGGCGCATGCTCTACACAGAAAAGAAGAAGGGCGTGGTGCGAGAGCTGACCATCGACGGTAGCGACCCGGTGGTACTGAGCCATTTGAACAAACCCACCTTCCTGATGTGCGATGAACGCGGGTTATGGATCAACGAGGATTCAACCCACCGTGCGCGTTTGTTGCTGATCGACAAGCACGGGCGCCAGCAGACAATTCTGTCTTTCCTGAAGGCGCCACAGTCGATTGTGCGTACGACGAAGGGAACGTACCTGGTGGCCGAAGGTGGCCGTAACCGTATCCTGGAACTGGTGCCGTCCCTGGCACTGGAGAATCGCGTTACAGCTGAAACCGCGCCACAGCCTCATTAAGCGACACAGCCAACCGCGCCAGCTCGTGGCTCGATCCGTTGATCTGCCCCGCACCCGAGGACGACTGCGCGGACAGGTCACGAATATTGACGATGTTGCGGTCCACTTCCTTCGCCACTTGGGCCTGCTCCTCGGCGGCGCTGGCGATGACCAGGTTGCGCTGATGAATCTGGTCGATGGAGTCGGTGATCTGGCTCAAAGCGCCACCGGCTCCTTCGGCCAGGATCAGCGTTTCGCTGGCCCGCTGGGTGCTCGATTGCATCGATGTCAGCGCCTGGCTGGAACCACTGCGCATCGCAGTGACCATCTGGTCGATCTCCAGGGTCGATTGCTGGGTGCGATGGGCCAGTGCACGCACTTCATCCGCCACCACGGCAAAACCACGTCCGGACTCACCGGCACGCGCCGCCTCGATGGCGGCGTTCAGCGCCAGCAAATTGGTCTGCTCGGCGATGGAGCGAATCACGTCCAGCACCTTGCCGATGTCCCGCGACTGATCGGCGAGGTTTTGCACCAGGCTCGAGGTTTCGCCGATGTTGGTACTCAGCGCCTGAATCGCGCTGACCGTTTCACCGACGCGCTGCTGGCCGTCGCGGGCCGTTTCATTGGAGAGTCGGGTCGATTCGGAGGTGGAAACGGCATTACGTGCCACCTCATCGGCGGCCGAAGTCATCTCATTGACGGCGGTGGCGGCTTGCTCGATTTCAGCGGTCTGCTTTTGCAGGCTGCGGCTGCTCTCGTCGGTGATACCGTTGAGGTCAGTGGCCGATGCTGCCATCTGCCCGGCCGACTGGCGAATCAACTGCAAGGTGCTGCGCAGGCTGCCTTGCATGCTTTGCAGTGCCACGAGCAGGCGCGTGACTTCGTCGTCACCGGTCACTTCAACGGTCTGGGTCAAATCACCTTGGGCGACATTTTCTGCAGCGCGCACCGCGTGGCTCAAAGGGCCAACGATACTGCGCGTCAGCAACCAGGCCAGCGCCACGGTGCTCAACGCGGCCAGCAGAACAAAACCGAAGACCATTGTGCGCGAGCGGCTGTACTGCAGCTCTGCCATCTGGCCCTGCATATTTATCTGGGCGTTGTAGTAGTCGGCCAGGGCATTGAGCTGATTGCCGGAGCCGTCGACCACGGTTTTCATGTCCACCAGCAGCAACTTGTTCAGCTCGGCGAGCTGCTGCTTGTCGGCGAGAATGAACGACTGAGTCAGGCCTTGCTGGTACTGACGCAGGGACACCTGGAACTGATCGTAGAGAGTGCGCACTTCGGGTGTGTCGATGACGGCATTCAGGTCGGCGAGTTTTTTCGTCAGGTCCTGGCTGCGGGTGTCCATCTGACTGCGGTATTGCGGGATGCTCGCAGCATTGGAATCAAGGGCCATGCGCAGGGAAATGGTGCGGATACGCAGCATGATTTCGCGAATGTCCGACACCAGGCGCATTTTCGGCACCAGGCCACGTTCCACCTGCACCGCGCTTTCGCGAATGCTCGCCATGTTCGAGAGGGCAAAGAACCCCAGCAGCGCCACGAGCAAAGCAATCAAGGCAAAACCGAGACCCGCACGGCGGGCAATGGACAGGCTGCGAAGCGACATGGCGTTTGTTCTCATTATGGGCATACGACATCGTATGACAGAGTTTCGGCCAGCCTGGGCAGGACTTGAGGGGTATTGAGCAGAAGTTAAAGGATATAAATTACCTACCTGAATGCCCTACGGAACGGACACGCCTTGAATGTATTTCCAAGGCAGTCCGAGACTCTTTATTCAGCAGGTTAGATCGACCACGCCTGCGCACTTTCAAAAAACGCCTGCGCATTACGGTCCAGCGTTTCCAGGTGATAGCCGCCTTCTTGCACGATCACACACGGCAGCCCCAACCCACGAATACACTCACCCAACCGCGCAAACCCTTCCCGCGTCACTGACACTTTGCTCTGTGGGTCCAGCTCGTAGATATCGAACCCCAGCGACAACACCAGCACGTCCGCCGAGAAGTCCTTCACCGCCTTTAACGCCAGCTCCAGCTTTTCAAAGAACACCGCCTCACTGGCTCCATGCGCCATCGGCAGGTTGAGGTTGAAGCCTTCGCCCGAAGCATGGCCACGCTCTTGCGCAAAACCTGCAACGCCGGGATAGAAGTTGGTTGGATCGCCATGAATCGACACGTACAGCACGTCATCACGGTCGTAGAAAATCTCCTGGATGCCTTGCCCGTGGTGCATGTCGGTATCGAGTACGGCGACGCGCTCGAAGCCATCGCGCAAGGCCTGCGCCGCCACCGCCGCATTGTTGATGTAGCAAAACCCACCGGCAGCATCGAAGCGGGCGTGGTGGCCTGGCGGGCGGCACAGTGCATAAGCGGCGGGCGCGCCGTCGAGGATGTCCTTGGCTGCGGCGACCGCGCTTTGGGCTGACCAATACGCCGAACGCCAGGTAAGTTCACCAATCGGGCAACTGCCATCGGCGAGATAGCGCGCCGCCTGGGCCAGGATGCCGCGCAGGGCGTTGGGCTCGCGCACGAAGATGTTGGACATGACTTCGTCGCCCCAGTCTTCGGGGATTTCTTTCCAGCGCTGGTGGGCTTCCTGGAGGAAGGTCAGGTAGGCGGCGCCATGTACAGCCAACAGTGGATCAAGGCCGTGGTCTTGCGGTTGCTGGATCTCGAAGCCCAGGGTCTGGGCGGCCAGCAGCAGGTTGCGGGCGCGCTCCGGGACCTCCTGCGGCGTGCGCATCTGGCCACGAGAGTAGTAGCTGCGAGGATGGTGCAAAAGTTGTTCGGGATGAAAAAAAGTACGCATGGGATTTCTCCTTACTGAACCTGGCCGGCACGTTTCAACACGGCATTGAGCAATACATCGGTGCCCTGGCGAACATCCTCGGGCAACACGTCTTCCGCTTCGTTATGACTCAAGCCGCCGATGCACGGAATAAAGACCATCGCCGTCGGGCAGAACCGCGCCAGGTGGATAGCATCGTGGCCCGCGCCGCTGACGATGGATTGCTGCGCATACCCCAACGTATCTACCGCCGACTGCACACACGCCACACACTCGGCATCAAACGGCGTGGCGGGACTGATCCAGTGCGGGCTGACGGTGACGCTCAGGCCCCGCTGGGCGGCGATATCCTGCAAACGGACGCGCACTTGTTGCTCCATGGCTTCGATGTCGGCGTCGCGGTGATGGCGCAGGTCGACGGTGAAATTCAGCAGGCCGGGAATGGTATTGCGCGAAGACTTGGCGATGTTCAATTCGCCCACCGTCGTCAGGCCTTCAGGCGCAAAATCAGCCGCCAGGTTATCCAGCGATTGAATCATCTGCGCGGCGCCATACAAGGCGTCCTTGCGCAGCGGCATCGGCGTAGTCCCGGCATGGGCGGCCATGCCTTCTACGCGCACGTCCAGCCAGCGAATCGCCTGGCCACCGGTGACCACGCCGATGCTCTTGGCGTTGTCTTCCAGAATAGGGCCTTGTTCGATGTGCGCTTCAAAATACGCATCCACCGCGCCACCCAAGGGGCGCTCGCCGTTGTAGCCAGTGCTGCGCAACGCATCCGCCACGCTGACACCGTCGACATCCTGGGTGGCCAGCGCCTTGTCCAACGCCAAGGTGCCGGTGAACACCGCCGAGCCGAGCATGGCGGGAGTAAAACGGGCGCCCTCCTCGTTGGTCCACACGGCGATTTCCAGCGGCTTGCGGGTTTTGATCCCGTGGTCGTCGAGGCTGCGGATCACCTCCAATCCAGCCAACACACCATAGACGCCATCAAAGCGCCCGCCTTCCGGCTGGGTGTCGAGGTGGCTGCCCATCATCACCGGGGCCGCTTCATTGTCCGTGCCGGCGCGGCGGGCGAAAAGGTTGCCAATGGCGTCGACGCTCAAGGTCAGCCCGGCGTCTTCACACCAGCGGCTGAACAGCACGCGGCCAGCCTGGTCTTCGGCGCTCAACGCCAGGCGGCAACTGCCACCGCGGGCCGTGGCGCCGATCTCGGCCATGGCCATCAGGCTGGCCCACAGGCGCTCGCCATTAATCTTCAACATACACACTCTCCAATCAAACGCTTCAAGCCATTTCAAGGCGGTGGGCGGTGGCGTGACGACGGGACAACGCAAGTACGCACACCAGCGAAACCGCCGCGATCGCGCTGTAGAACACTGCCATCGGCCACCATTGGCCTTGGTATTCATGGGCCAGCCAGGTACCGATCAACGGCGTGAGGCCGCCGGCAAGCGCGCCGCACACTTGATAGGCCAGGGAGATGGCGGTGTAGCGCACGCGGGTTTCGAACAGGCCGCTGACGAAGCCGGCGATCACCGCATAAAACGAGGCCATGCACACCACGGCCAGCGCGATGCCGAGGATGATCAACGGCGCCTGGCCGCTGCTGACCAGCACGAACATCGGATAGGGCGAGGCCATCGCGAGCACGGTCATCGCACACAAAAAACGTGTGGCACCGACCTTCTCCGCCACCCAGGCCGCCAGCGGCTGGACGCAGAACTGGATGATGGCCACGACAAACAGGCATTCCAGAATCAACGAGCGCGGCAGGTTAAGTTGCTGGGTGGTGTAGGCAATCATGAAGGTGTTGGTGAAATACACCCCGGCAATCCCCAAGGTATTGGCACCGATGCACAGCAACAGCGGGCGCCATGAAGTCCTTAGCACTTCGATCACCGGTGCCTGATCCTGGGTGATGGCCCGGGCTTTTTCCGCCTTGGCCTTGTCTTCGAGGAACTCGGGCGATTCATTGACGCCCAGGCGGATCGCCAGGCCGACGATCAACAGCAACGCACTGGCCAGGAACGGCAGGCGCCAGCCCCAACTGAGCAGGTCGGCTTCCGGCAAACGGGTCACCGCACTGAACGCCAGCAACGAGAGAATCAAACCCGCCGGGCTACCCAGTTGCGCAAAGGAGGCAAAGAAGTTGCGGCGACCTTTCGGCGCATGTTCACCGGCCATCAGCACCGCCCCGCCCCACTCGCCGCCAACGGCAATGCCCTGCACGATGCGCAGCAGCACCAGCAATATCGGCGCCGCGACGCCGATCTGTGCGTAGGTCGGCAACAGCCCGATGCACACCGTCACCACGCCCATCATCACCAGCGTGATCACCAGGGATTTCTTGCGACCGATACGGTCACCAATATGCCCAAACACAATACCGCCCAACGGCCGGGCGAAGAAGCCCACGGCAAAGGTGCCGAACGCGGCCATGGTGCTGAACAGTTTGTCGTCGGAAGGGAAAAACAGCTGACCGAACACCAGCGCCGCGGCGGTGGCGTAAATGTAAAAGTCATACCACTCGATCATGGTGCCGATGAAGGCGGCGGCCGCGGCACGGCGAGGCTGCGGCGAAGCGGAAGGCTTCATGGGGTTGGCTCCTTTGGTTATTTTTTTGGCAGGAGAAAGGTCTGGCGCACGCGCTCTGATGGCGCTGGTTAAGGGTGATTTTTCGTCTCGACGCTATGATTAGTCAATTTTCTATTTATTATTCCGATTATAAATCCTGCTTATTATCGAGCTGTCGCCATGCCTGAAAACCGCCGCGATGTTCACCCACTGCTCAACGACCGCCTGGACTGGAACCTGCTGCGCACCTTCCGGGTGATCGGCCAGGAACTGAGCATCAGCCGCGCCGCCGCACGCCTGCACCTGACACAGCCGGCCATCAGCCAGGCGCTCAAGCGCCTGGAAGAGCAACTCGACTGCCAGCTTATTGCCCGACGCGGCCCACGCTTTGTACTGACCGAAGCCGGCGAGCAGATATTCGCGATCGCCGGCGAGATGTATGGCCAGGTCTCGCAGATGAGCAACGCCCTGCAAAAGCCCGGTGACGAGGTGATCGGCAAGGTGCGGTTGCTGATGATCAGCCGGATCAATTCAGACACCTTTGATGACTTTCTCGCCGACTTCCATCGTCAGCATCCCAGGGTCGAACTGGACGTCGAAGTGATGCGCAGCTCGGACATCGTCGCCGCCCTGCTGGAGAAAACCGCGACGTTGGGCCTGAGCCTCAACCGCCGGCCGCAACCACGACTGGAGCAGCATCTGTTTCTGCGTCAGCGCTATGCCTTTTTTTGCGGCCGGCATCACCCGCTGTTCGGGCGTACCGGTTTGGCGGAGGGCGATTTGCAGTCGGAGAACTTCGTGAGTTTCACCAGTGACCAGATCGGCGGGATGCTCTCGCCATTGACGATCTTCCGTGACCAGCAGGGCTTCAGCGGGCGCATCGTGGCGTCGTCCTCCAGCCTGGAGGAAGTGCGGCGGTTGGTGATTGCCGGGTTTGGCCTGGGCTGCCTGCCGATTCATGTGGTGGCCGAAGATGTGAAGAATGGACTGCTGTGGCGCTTGCCGCCGGACGAAGGGATTACCGACGTGGATATCCACCTGCTGTGGAACCGCGAGCAGAAGATGAGCCGGGCGGAGACGGTGTTTATTGAAAGCCTGTCGGCGCGATTGGCTGCTGAATAGATGGCATTGGTGAACAGTCGAAGGGTTTACTCCATGCCAATGACTACACGGCCAGAGCCTTCTCGGCACTGCGCGCCATGATCTGCAAATCTTCAAACGGGTTTCTGCCAATCAACATTAAGGCATGGGTTGGATTGGACCAAAACACCACGTTCATTCCACGACGCTGTTCGGTGGCCATGGGCATCCGGCCTTTTTTTGCAGACGTAATACAGAGCGCCAGCGGGCCGTGACGTGGGTCGAGGTACGTTAATTGGCCGATTAATACGCCATCGTAGTCGAGGATTTGTGCGCGCCTGAACTCGGCGCCCGGCAGGCTTATCGCCTCTGAGCTCAGCGGCAGACCGAGCTGGCGCCCTACCGAACTCAGTTGGGCGATAAGCGAGTCGGGATCAGCGCTGAGGTTTTCCAAGGTCTGGGGCGTATACAGCGCCATGTATTCGGCGACAGAGGCACGCCAGCCCGAACCGGGTTCAGGCCGGGGCCAGGTCATGAACAGCCGATCGGCGACCACGCCGGCCACCGCAAAGCTTGCCGCTACCGCGAAAAACCTGCGTCGACTCAGGGTCGATGTTTGCGCCGGCGGCAGGCTATCGAGCATCGCCTGCAAACGTTCGGTGGGAGCTTGATCGAGTACCGAATCGAAAGCTGATTTGAACGACAGGTGCCCGCGTTTGAGCTGCTCTACGCGGGCAGTCATGGCTGGATCGATCCCCAGCAGGTTATCGATAACCTGACGCTGCTCATGGTCTAACTCACCGTCCAGATAAGCCACCAGCAGTTCATCCGACGGTGGGGTGTTTTGAGTCATCGTCGTTCTCCGCTCGATTTATCCAACAAGCCGCTCGAGTGCGCCGGTTCAGCCAGTTTCAAGCGCGCAGCGGCCAGCCGGCTCATCACCGTTCCCACCGGGATATGCAGGACTTCGGCAATTTCCTTGTATGAAAGCCCTTCGACGTAGGCCAGAAACACCGTCTCTCGCTGGGCTTCGGGCAATGCATTGACGCGCTTGATCACCTGCGCGGCCAGCACTTGATCCTGAGCCAGGGTTTCGCCGTCGAACGACAACTCTTGCTCAGCGTCGACAAACCCCTGGCCTTGCCGTACCCGTTGCGAGCGCAATTCGTTAAGCCAGATCGAATGCATGATCGTCAGCAACCAGCGGTCCAGTCGCGTGCCGGCCATGAACTGGCCTGCACGCTCGAGTGCCCGCACACAAGTGGCTTGCACCAGGTCATCCGCCACATGCTTTTGTCGCGACAGCACCAACCCGTATCGCCATAAACGTGGCAACAACTGGCTCAACTCACGACGCAACTCAGCGTCTTTGCTGATGGCAATCTCCCGACTGTTCGCTCACGGGTTCAAGCCTGAGGCGCGGCGGCGATGGCTTCGGCCAGGTCTTCGTATTCTTCGCAGGTGGTGCTGCACAAGGCCTTGATTTTCACCAGTTGCTCCTGGGCCAGGTCCACGCGGCCCTTGATGACGTAGGCCTCACCCAAGTACTCACGGACTTGTGCGTAGTTGGGGTCCAGGGCCACGGATTTCAGGTAGTAGCTGATGCCTTCGTCGGTGCGGCCCAGCTTGCGGGTGGCGTAGCCGCGGTAGTTCAGGGCCTTGGCGGTGTTCGGGTTTTGCAGGGTGTCGAGCAGTGACAAGGCTTCTTCATAACGCCCGTCCTTGGCCAGGCGATAGGCGTAGTCAGTGCGGTCGGCGTCTGACGTGGCTTTGCTGGTTTGCAGCACGCACTTGCCGGTCTTGGTGTCCCAGACCTGGCCTTTGGGGCAGTTGGGCTTGGGTGGCGCCGATTCGTCACCGGAAGCATGAGCCTGACCGGCCAGCAGTGCGGCGGCCATACAGGCACCGAAGAACAAAGCGGTACGGTAACCAACAGCGTGTTCGTGGCGATTCTTCATGGCGCTCATGCTCCGTAACGATAGGGAAAGTACAGCAGCAAACTCAGTGTTGAAGATCGCCCCGAGGGCCGGGCAGCATGCGGCGCAGCGTGCTGTCGCGCTTGATGTAGTGATGCCACAGCGCGGCGCAGGCATGCAGCCCCGCGAGCACGATGATCGCCCACGCGACGTTGTTGTGCAGCCCACCCAGGGTGCCACGCCATTCGTGATCAATCACGAATGGCGCGGGAATGGGGAACAGTCCGAAAAAGTTGAATGGCTCGCCCTGGGCCCAGCGGAACAGGAAGCCCAGGGTCACTTGCGTCAGTAGTAACAGGTATAGACAGCCGTGGGCGATCTTGGCGGCCAGCTTAAGCGCAGGGTGGTTGTCGGCCTTTGGGTGATTACCACCGAACAGCCGCCAGAGGATACGTGCCGCGATCAGCACTGCCATGGCGATGCCGAGGGAGATATGGACGGATTGCAGGCCTTTGCGCAGTGGCGTGCCTTTTTCCAGGTTTTCCCAGATGTGGGCGCTGGCGAACATGAAGATCACCAGGGCGGCGGTCAGCCAGTGGAAGGTGCGGGTCAGGCGGTCGTAGCGGTCGGCGGGACTGTTCATGGGCGTTTCCTGGGTGGTCTGTGTGGTGAACACCGCAGCAGGAAAACTTATTCAGAGGGAGGGGGAAATTTACAGATTAGACCTGTTTATTTTCCAACCCAGCATCCTTGGTCAAAATATGCGAACTAAATGCTAGAAATTCACCTAGGTGTTTTGTGATGATCGCTACGGTAATCGGCAACTGAAGCGTCTGGTACTCGTGAACAGCAATGTTACGGAACCCGACCATGTTCTTCAGGTTGGTCAGCAACGCAGGATTGACCCAACCGCCCTGACACAACAACTCAAACACGTCACGAGCCCCTTGTGGAACCCCCAGGCGCTCACGACGAATCAAGTGTTGGCCCATGTCCAGCGCTGCCTCGCAGGCACGCTGAATATTCAAAATCGCCGCATCCTGGCGCGTGAAATCTGTGGCGAAGCTGGTGGGATCTTTATCGTATTCCTGACGGGCGCGAGCAACGCACCGCTCAATGCTGGCTGCTTTATTGATGAGAACATCATCGACCATAAACTTTCCCTTCCTTCTGGATATCCGCCAACAACTCAGCCCTTGCCGTGTCCAGCGCGGTTTTTTCGCTCAGGACGTAGCTCTCGAATAGACCCGCCTGGACATTCCCGGACCAGAGCCGACGCCCAGTGGTCAATACTTGGTATTGCATTACTGTTGAGGCTGCGCGCAAATCAAGCAAGTCGACTGGAACTCCAACTATATCGGCCAACTCCCCGGAGAGCTGCCATAGCAATAAAGGCTCGACCGTTCCCGCAGAAAGGACCGCAACATCCAGATCACTCTCACTACCAGCCTCACCCGTCACTTGGCTACCGAACACATACACAGCCAATAGCTCGGGAACTTCAGCCTGCAAACGCGCCAGTACTTTTTTAAAATTCATGACTGATGTCCGAAGCGCCAATTAACGAAGACCGTAGCAGAATTCATTATGCAGTTTCTGACTGAAAGCAAAAAACCCCCGACAACATTGAAGTTATCGGGGGTTTTTCATTTTTCAATAATGGCGGAGAGATAGGGATTCGAACCCTAGGTACCGGTGAAGGTACAACGGATTTCGAATCCGTCCCATTCGGCCACTCTGGCATCTCTCCAACGGCGCGCATCATAACAGCCTGTTTCCTGGAAGCAAAGCGCCAAAGCGATTTTTTTCCGTGCTATCAGATGCTTGCGTCGATTACAGCGGTACGCCGAGACGGTTGGCGACTTCTTCGTAGGCTTCGATGACGTCACCGAGGCCCTGGCGGAAGCGGTCTTTGTCCATTTTCTTGCGGGTGTCTTTGTCCCACAGGCGGCAGCCGTCCGGGCTGAATTCGTCGCCCAGGACGATGGAGCCGTCGTGGAACACACCGAATTCCAGTTTGAAGTCCACCAGCAGCAGGCCGGCGTCGTCGAACAGTTTGCTCAGGACGTCGTTGACCTTCAACGACAGTTCTTTCATGCGAGCCAGTTGCTCAGCGGTGCCCCAGCCGAATGCCACGACGTGGGATTCGTTGATGAACGGGTCGCCCTTGGCGTCGTCCTTGAGGAACAGTTCGAAGGTGTAAGGGTTGAGCTTGAGCCCCTCTTCCACGCCCAAACGCTTCACCAGGCTGCCGGCCGCGTAGTTACGCACGACGCACTCGACCGGGATCATGTCGAGCTTTTTCACCAGGCATTCGTTATCGCCCAGCAGTTTGTCGAATTGGGTCGGAATGCCGGCCGCTTCGAGCTTCTGCATGATGAAGGCGTTGAACTTGTTGTTCACCATGCCTTTGCGGTCGAGCTGTTCGATGCGCTTGCCGTCGAACGCCGAGGTGTCGTTGCGAAACAGCAGGATCAAGCGGTTGGCGTCGTCGGTCTTGTAAACCGATTTGGCTTTGCCGCGGTAGAGTTCTTCACGTTTTTCCATGATGGGCTCCGCTTGCTAAGTAGGTGGGCTAGGCGATGTGCCGCCAGTCGAGCCCTGAATCTTGATCGGCCAGTTGCAGCCAGTCCGGGTCGCACCCAAGGGTGTCGACAAAACATTGCCGGGCCAGCTGCGGCAGGTTGTTCTTGCTGCTCAGGTGGGCCAGGACCAGGTGTTGCAGGTCTTGCCAGCCCAACTCATACACCAGGTACGCCGCCTGGTGGTTGTTCAAATGTCCAAACTGCCCGCCAACCCGCCGCTTGAGAAAGGCCGGGTAGTGACCCCGCGCAAGCAGGTCACGGCAGTGGTTCGACTCGATCATCAATGCATCGAGGTCGCGATAACCGTCCAGCACCTTGGCGCAGTAGGAACCCAGGTCGGTGAGCAGGCCGAAGCGCCGTTCACCGTCACTGAATACGTATTGCGTCGGTTCCTGGGCATCGTGGGCCACTTCAATCACAGCGATGCTCAAGGCGCCGATCTGCAATTGCTCGCCACCAGCCAGCAAACCTGCGGGTTCAATCGGTTTGCGCATCCCGCGCAAGGTACCGCGACTCAGGTACACCGGAAGATTGTAGCGCCGAGACAGCAAACCCACGCCATGCACGTGGTCGGCATGTTCGTGGGTCACCAGAATCGCGCTCAGCTGTGCAGGGTGAACCCCCAGGCGCAGCAGGCGGCGCTCGGTTTCCCGCAGGGAGAAACCACAATCCACCAGGACGTACGTGTCGTCGTGGGCTACAAGCGTTCCGTTCCCTTGGCTACCGCTGCCGAGAACGGCAAAACGCATCGGATCAGCCCAGGTTGTCCTGAATCACGCCCAACACTTTGCGCGCCACTTCTGCCGGCGCCACGGTGTTGATGTTTTTCTCGACGGTGACTTGCACGCTTTCGCCTACCTTGCTCAAACGAACCTGGTAACGCTCGGCGCGAGTCTCGACTTCTTCCTTGGTCGGCTTGCTGCCGAACAGCTTGCTGAAGAAACCTGGCTCTTCGTCTTTCTTCTCGGCTTTTTCAGCCAAGTTGATGTAGTACAGGCCCAGGCTGCGGTTGATGTCTTCAACGCGCCATTCGCCGTGTTCCAGCGCGCGACCGACACTCGACCAGGCGCGATCCAGGTCTTCACCCAGGTTGAGCACAACGTTACCACTGCCGTCTTCGCTGAGGCTGACGCGGCTAGGTGTGTCAAAGCTACCGGCGGCGAGCAGGGAGACGGAACCGCCCTTCTCGGAGATACGGCTCATGCTGGCGAGCATTTCGTCGACCAGGGCAGCGTCCACGCCGGTGTTGACCGAACGTGGGGTGAAGTCGACGTTGGCGGTGCTGCCGGCAGGACGCTCGGCGCTTACCACATAGACTTCACTGGTGTTGCGCTGCACGCCTGGCTCGATGCGCACGCGGATGCGGGCTTCGCTGTCATTGGCTACGCCGCCGGCTTGCAGGCGCTTGGCCATGGACGCCGACAGTTCGCTGGTGTGCTGCCACGCGGTGGTGAATTCACCGGTCTGCGGGCGTTGCTCATCGATGCGGAAACCGTTGTCCTGGAAGAACTGCACGGCCACCGGCCAGACTTCGGCAGGCGGACGCTGGGCCATGACCCAGCGGGTATCGCCGCTCTTCTGCAGGCTGTAGTCGCTGGCATCGGCCACGGCCGACAGCGGCTGTGGACGCGGCACTTCGTACTCACCCTTGAAGGTGTCGTCGGCCACGTTGCGCGGAATCGGCAGCAACGGGTCAAGGCGCTTGGCGACATTGACGTCCGACGGCAATTTCATCGGGGCGGTTTGTTGGGCTTCCAGGTAATCGCTACCGCGGTCGCGGAAGTAGCCTTCCGGGCCCCAGATCCAACCGCAGCCACTGGTGCTGGAGATAATCAAGGCAAGTGCGGAAAGTCCGGCCAATCGCTTCATGCGTAGTGCTTCCTCAATTAAACCAGGACGCCGGACTGGCGCAGGGCCAGTCGCAGCGGTTCGTGACAGGCTTCGCTGAGCCAGGTGAGCGGCAGACGGATACCGTCCGGCATCAAGCCCATCTCATGCAGCGCCCATTTCACGGGGATAGGGTTGGATTCGATAAACAGGTTTTTGTTGAGCGGTGCCAGTTGTTCGTGGATCGCCCGGGCCTTGACCGCATCACCGGCAATGGCCGCGGCGCACAGCTCGCTCATGGCGCGCGGTGCGACGTTGGCAGTCACCGAGATATTGCCTTTGCCTCCCAGCAGGATCAGTTCGACGGCAGTGGCGTCGTCACCGGAATACACCAGGAAGTCGCTGCTGACGCCGGCCAGGATGTCCTTGGCGCGTTGCAGGTCACCGGTGGCTTCCTTGATACCGATAATGTTCGGTACGGTGGACAGGCGGATCACGGTCTCGGCCTTCATGTCGCAGGCGGTACGGCCAGGCACGTTGTAGAGGATCTGCGGGATGTCGACCGCTTCGGCAATAGCGCGGAAGTGCAGGTACAGGCCTTCCTGGGTCGGCTTGTTGTAGTACGGGGTCACCAGCAGGCAGGCATCGGCGCCGGCTTTCTTGGCGTTCTTGGTCAATTCGATCGCTTCGCGGGTCGAATTGGCGCCCGTGCCGGCGATGACAGCAATACGCCCTGCAACGCGCTTGACCACGAACTCGATCACTTCGATGTGTTCTTCCACATCAAGTGTGGCCGATTCACCCGTGGTGCCGACCGCCACGATGGCGTTGGTGCCCTCTTGCAGGTGGAAGTCCACCAGTTTGCCCAGGCTGTCCCAGTCGAGATTACCTTGTGCATCCATGGGTGTGACCAGTGCCACCATACTGCCCGCAATCATGCAACCGCTCCTGCCGGAAAAAGAGAGCGGTAATGGTACTGGCGCCAAGATGCTTGTACAAGCGAAGTACCGCCTGAGGATGCGTTCTGGATCAACTTAGTTCGCAGCAACGCCATCATTCGGCCAAAGCGGGGTTTGATGAAGCTGATTACGTAATGAAAACGCCACCTCCTAGCCCTTGGCGATGGTTTTCGCTACCCTTCATCCTTTGATTGATACCGCTTTCATCGTATCGACCGCTCATCGCTTTAGGAAGGCTGCATGTCCACCCCCACAGTCCGCGAACAATTCCTTGTCATCAGTGCCCTTGGCGCCAACCCCATGGAGCTGACTAACGTCCTGTGCCGCGCCAGCCATGAAAACCGCTGCGCCGTCGTGACCTCCCGCCTGACCCGCCATGGCGAGTGCAGCGCGCTGGTCCTGCAGATTTCCGGGACCTGGGATGCCCTGGCCCGCCTTGAAACCGGCTTGCCGGGCTTGGCCAAGAAGCACGACTTCACCGTCAACGTGGTCCGTAGCGCTGCCCTGGAGAACCGTCCCCAGGCTCTGCCTTATGTTGCCTATGTCAGTTCGGCCTACCGCTCGGACATCGTCAACGAGCTGTGCCAGTTCTTTATCGACCATAACGTCGAGCTGGAAAACCTGACCTGCGACACCTATCAGGCCCCACAGACCGGCGGCACCATGCTCAACGCCACCTTTACCGTGACCTTGCCGGCCGGCGTGCAGATCAGCTGGCTGCGCGATCAGTTCCTGGATTTCGCCGATGCCCTGAACCTCGACGCACTGATCGAGCCATGGCGCCCACAGAACCCAATGTAAGGAAGTTTTCATGGCTGTAGTCATCGACAAACCGGTAGCCGACTTCGAAGCCCAGGCCACCAGCGGGCAGACCTTCAGCCTTGCCGGGCTCAAGGGCAAGCAAGTGGTGATCTACTTCTACCCGAAAGACAGCACCCCGGGCTGCACCACCGAAGGCCAGGGCTTTCGTGACCAGCACGCGGCATTCAAGGCGGCCAACACCGAAGTGTTTGGCGTGTCACGGGACAGCGTGAAGTCCCACGAGAACTTCAAGGCCAAGCAGGAATTTCCCTTTGAGCTGATCAGCGACAAGGACGAAGCGGTTTGCCAGCTGTTTGATGTGATCAAGCTGAAGAAGCTGTATGGCAAGGAATACCTGGGTGTTGATCGCAGCACCTTCCTGATCGACAAGGATGGCGTGCTGCGTCAGGAATGGCGTGGTGTGAAAGTGCCAGGGCATGTGGATGCCGTGCTGGCAGCGGCGCAGGCGCTGAATAAAGCCTGACACCTAACCTGTAGGAGCGAGCTTGCTCGCGAAGGTCGTTAACGATAACGCGCCCTACCTGAATGGGCGCGCTGCCTATGAACTCTTCGCGAGCAAGCTCGCTCCTACAGTTACAACAACGGCGCCACCACCGGTTCCTGCCGGGGCCAGGCATCCAGCACCGCCTTGAACAGCGTCGCCAGGGGAATCGCAAAGAACACCCCCCAGAATCCCCATAACCCGCCAAACAACAACACCGCACAGATGATCGCCACCGGATGCAGGTTCACCGCCTCGGAGAACAGCAGCGGCACCAGCACGTTGCCATCCAGCACCTGGATGATGCCGTACACCGCCATCAGGTAGATGAACTGATCACTCCAGCCCCACTGGAACAGCGCGATCAACATCACCGGCACCGTCACCACCACCGCGCCGACATATGGCACCACCACTGAAACACCCACCAGCAGCGCCAGCAGGGCTGCGTAGTTCAGTCCCAGCGCGACAAAGCCGATGTACGTAACGCCACCGCAGATAAAGATCTCGATGACCTTGCCACGGATGTAATTGGCAATCTGCCGGTTCATTTCCTCGGCGACCCGGGTAATCAGCGCCCGTTCACGCGGCAGGTAGCCACGCACCCAACGACCGATCATCTCGCGGTCTTTGAGGAAGAAGAACACCAGGATCGGCACCAGTACCAGGTAGATCATGATGTTGACCAACAGCGGCAAGCTCGAAAGGGAAAAGGTCAGCGCCCATTGTCCGAACTTTCCGATTTCACCGCGGGCTACTTCAATCGCCTGGAGTACCTGCTCGTCCGACACCAAGTGCGGATAGCGCTCGGGCAACAGCAACAACAGCGACTGCCACTTGGCGAGCATTCCCGGCAGTTCGTTGAACAAGGTGATCAACTGATGCCACAACAAAGGCACCACGATCACGATAAACACCAGCAGCAGCCCCATGAACAAGGCGAACACCAAGCCCACCGCCGCCCCACCCGGCAAGCGTAAACGCTCCAGGATGGAGACCAGGCCTTGCATCAGGTACGCCAGCACCATCCCCGCCAATACTGGCGCCAACATGCCACCCAGGGTGAGCACGGCGGTAAAGGCGAGAAACAGCAGGACGGCCAGCACCACGGCTTCTTCGTCTGAGAAGTAGCGCTGAATCCAGTCACGTAACACTTTGAACATCAATAAACCTCAGGCGATAAGGACAGCACATTCAAGCGATTCAGGCCTTGCGCAACCAGTAACGATAGACGCCTGCTTCGTCTTCTTCATGCAGCAAGGTGTGCCCGGCCAGCTTGGCAAACGTACGGAAATCCCGCTGGGAGCCCGCGTCCGTGGCGATCACCTTGAGCACCGCGCCGCTGGCCAGCCGATTGAGTTCCAGCTTGGCCTTGAGCAATGGCAGCGGGCAGTTAAGGCCACTGGCATCCAGTTCGGCATCGAAGGCTACAGCGTCGGTCATGGTTTTGCTCCGGGTGGGCATCGGGGGCGCTTAGAATATCTGGTCCGAAGCTCAGTGTCCGGCTACAGTAAGGTCTTTGTCGAAAGGCTTTGTGCATGACTTTTTTGCGCCCTACCCTGCTGACGCTGGCTTGCCTGCTGGCCTCTCCAGGCTTCGCCGACGACCTGCCGTCACTTGGCGACGCCAGTTCTGCCATTGTCTCGCCAAAACAGGAATACGATTTGGGCCGGGCCTGGCTGGCCTACCTGCGTGGCCAGGTCTCGCAACTCAACGACCCGCAGCTCAAGGACTACGTCGAAACCAGCGTGTACAAACTGGTGGAGACCAGCCAGGTCAACGACCGGCGCCTGGAATTCATTCTGATCAACAGCCCGCAGTTGAACGCCTTTGCTGCACCGGGCGGCATCGTCGGGGTCAACGGCGGCCTGTTCCTAAACGCCCAGACCGAAGGCGAATATGCCTCGGTATTGGCCCACGAATTGGCTCACTTGTCCCAACGCCACTTCGCCCGAGGCGTGGAAGCGCAGCAACGCATGCAGATCCCGATGATGGCTGCACTGCTCGGCGGCATCATCGCCGCTGCCGCTGGCGCAGGTGATGCCGGCATTGCGGCGATTGCCGGCAGCCAGGCCGCCGCGATCCAGGAGCAACGCCGCTTTTCCCGGCAAAACGAGCAAGAGGCTGACCGCATCGGCATTCTCAACCTGGAGAAAGCTGGCTACGACCCGCGCTCCATGCCGACCATGTTTGAACGCCTGATGCGCCAGTACCGTTTCGACGCCAAGCCGCCAGAATTCCTGCTGACTCACCCGGTGACCGAATCGCGGATCGCCGACACCCGCAACCGTGCAGAGCAAGCCAAGCAAGGCGGTATAGAGGACAGCCTGCGCTATCAGCTGATCCGCGCTCGCGTGCAGCTGTATTACGAAGACACTCCCGGACTGGCAGCCAAACGCTTCCAGGCCCAGCTGGATGAAAACCCGAAAAACGATGTGGCACGTTATGGCCTCGCCATCGCCCAGATCAAAGGTACCCAGTTCAACCTCGCCCGGGAAAACCTCAAGCTGCTGCTGGCCAAGGCGCCCAACGACATTACCTACAACCTGGCGCAGATCGAGCTGGACATGACCAACAACCGCCTGCCGGACGCACAACAGCGTACAGACCGGATGTTGACGCAATATCCTGGCAACTATCCGCTGAATCAGGTGCGGGTGGATCTGCTGCTCAAGCAGAACCGCACCGCAGACGCGGAAAAAGCCCTCGAAGGCCTGCTTAAATCACGCTCGGACGATCCGGATGTCTGGTATCAGGTCGCAGAAACCCGTGGTTTGTCGGGCAATATCATCGGCCTGCATCAGGCCCGCGCCGAGTATTTCGCGCTGGTGGGTGATTTCCAGCAGGCTATCCAGCAATTGGATTTCGCCAAGCGCCGTGCAGGCAGCAACTTCCCGCTCTCCTCGCGCATCGATGCACGCCAGCGTGAGCTGATTGAACAGGAACGCCTGGTCAAAGGCATGATGAGCTGAACCTTACGGCCACAAAAAAGCCCCGCTCTCGATGCTCGAGAGCGGGGCTTTTTATTGGGCTAGCGGATTACTCGGCCAACTTGAAGGTAATGAAGCTGGCACGGCCTTGACGCAGGACACGCATCGAAACCGAGCGGTTCTTCGGCAGCGCCTTGGCGATGTCGGTGAACTCTTTGGTGGAGTTGATGGCCTGGTTGTTCAGGTGAGTGATGACATCACCCGGTTGCAAGCCGATCAGGGAGGCAGGACCGTCCTGGACTTCCTTGATCACTACACCGCTCTTGAGGTCGAAGCTCTTCTTTTGCTCGTCGGTCAACTCGGCTACGGCAATGCCCAGGCGGTTGCTGCTGCGTTCGGCACCCGGCTTACTGTTGCCCAGCGCATCAAGCGCCGCGCCTTCTTCCGGAATCGCGCCGACGGTCAGTTCAACGTTCTGGCGCTTGCCATCACGGATCACTTCCAGCTTGGCTTTGCTGCCGGCCTTGAGTGCGCCCACCAGGTGTGGCAAGTCTGCGGACATGACGATCGGCTGGCCGTTCATGCTCAGGATCACGTCGCCGACTTGCAGGCCACCTTTGGCTGCAGGGCCATCGTCCTGGATCTGCGCGACCAAGGCACCTGCCGGCTTGTCGAGGCCGAAGGATTCAGCCAGGTCCTTGTTCACTTCCTGGATCACTACGCCCAGCCAGCCGCGGCTGACTTTGCCACCGGTTTTCAGCTGGTTGGAAACATCCATGGCCACGTCGATTGGAATCGCGAACGACACGCCCATGAAACCACCGGAGCGGGTGTAGATCTGCGAGTTGATGCCAACCACTTCGCCCGCCAGGTTGAACAGCGGACCACCGGAGTTGCCCGGGTTGATCGGCACGTCGGTCTGGATGAACGGCACGTAGTTTTCGTTCGGCAGGCTGCGGCCGATGGCGCTGACGATACCTTGGGTCACAGTGTGGTCAAAACCAAACGGCGAACCGATGGCGACTACCCATTGCCCGGCTTTCAGGTCCTGGGATTTGCCCAGTTTCAGCACTGGCAGGTCCTTGCCTTCGATTTTCAGCAGGGCCACGTCGGAACGTGGGTCCGTGCCCACCAGCTTGGCTTTCAGCTCACTGCGGTCAGCCAGGCGCACCAGAATCTCGTCGGCGTCGGCAATCACGTGGTTGTTGGTGAGGATGTAGCCGTCAGGCGAGATGATGAAACCCGAGCCCAGGGACTGTGCCTCACGCTGGCCACCACCACCGCCACGCGGCGTGCGCGGCTGGGGCATGCCACGTTCAAAGAACTCCCGCAGCATCGGCGGCAGGCCTTCAAGGTCAGGCATCTGCTGGTTGGAGACTTTGCGATCCGGCAGCTTCTGCGTAGTGCTGATGTTCACCACGGCAGGCGACGCCTGCTCCACCAGTTGGGTGAAATCAGGCAGCTCGGCCGCTTGCGCGGTAACGGCCTGACCCAGCACCAGCACCGTGGCGACTATGGAAAGGTAAGACTTCAAACGTGGTATCGACATACAGCTCCCGTTACGACGAGCAGGGTTGAGCGACAGGGTTCAATAAACGTCGAAAACTGCGACCGACATTTTTGTTCCGCGAACAAAACAAGGCCAAGGCCGTTAAGCCCTGACCTATAAAAAACATAGGGGATATTAGCAAGTGAAAAAAATGATCCAGACATTTCATGTCTCTCGACAGAGGCAGGCATCGACTATCTGCTGCGCAACATTGAAATATCAGGATGAACATAGGATTAACAACTCACGGCTTGGCGGGCGTGGTGCCGCTGCGGAGAGACAACGCAATTCGCTCGGCAGTGCCGATCGGAATTTCACCGACGACAGTCACCATTACTTCACCCTCCGGGGTATTCAGACGCCGTGAAACTGCGACTGTAGGACCAAGTTGGGTACGGGTCTCGGTCACGGCCCCGCCGTTGAGCGGCTCCAGGAATACCGAAAAACGCGCCAGGCCGTCGTCATACATCAAACTGCTGACAGTTACCTTGGTATGGGAGTCTTTATGGGCACTGCGGTTGACTAACTGGAAGCCTGGCGGCAACCAATCGAGACGCCAATCCTGAGGGAGTTCGACTTCCGGAGCCTTGGCGCTGGTTACCGAGACCGGCGTACATTCGCCACTGGGTTGCAACTCGCGATCGTCAGGCACCGACGTACTGAGGTCAGTAAACTGGAATCGCTCCAGCAACTGGCCCTGATCGTTAAGCAACAAGGACTTCAGCGGCAAAGCGGTTTCGCGGTCCAGATGCAACTCAAAACCATAACGGTATGCATCACGAGGCGTAATTGAGACGATTACCGCATTTCGACCAGCCACGCGCGATTTGCCGATGACGGCAAGGTCGTAGAAAGCTTTGAGTTTTTGCGGATCAAGGGCGCGTGCTGCGGCGTTGGGGGAGCCCCCCAGCCCGGCAACCAGCGTGCCACTCACGCATTGGGTACGGCCATCAACGCGCAGGACTTCCTGGGCGGAACCATCGAGCTGCAAAAGCCGCTCACGGACCTGACCATTCTGGACACGATGCCAGATGTCATGGGTAGAAAAACTACCATTACGCTCGTAGATGAACGTGCCCTGAAAGCTTTGCTGCTGCTCCGCCCGCCCAAGACGCGTCAGCCAGTCTTGGGCTTCGTCGGCATGGGCGGGGACTACAAACCAGCCACTGAGCAAAAGCGCAAGGAGCGGTATGGCGCGCATAAAGCTCCTTGGCGGACTAGCGGTTTTCCAGGCTTGCAGCACGAGCGTATGGCAGGGCGCTTTCAGTGCCTTTCAAGGCCGATTCCTGTGCGTGTTGGCGCAGGTAGCCTGGAAGACGCTGATCTTGCCAGCCGGATTGCCCTTGAAGTACCCCGTTGGCCATAGGCCCGGTGGTATCGGAGCTTTCCTTGTAGCCGGCCAGCACAGCTGGACCCTTGACCTGTGGACCGGCCATGACCGGTTGCTGGGTCTGCTGGGCCAGTTCGGCACCGGCGATTTCGTCCTGGTTATACAGGCGAACACCTGCCAGTACAGCGACGGTCACCGAAGCAGCGACTGCCAGACGACCCAGGCTACGCCAAGGACCGCGAGCAGCTTTTGCCGGAACGGCTTCATCAGCCAGCGCAGCAGAAACGGCCGCAGCAATATCCAGACGAGGGATTAGAAGATCCTTGTGCATCACCGCCCGAGCGACTTGGTAACGAGACCAGGTATCACGGGTTTCGGCATCATCAAATGCATTAAGCACTCGACGAAGTTCCAGTTCATCCGCTTCGTTATCCATCACTGCGGACAGCGATTCCTGCAGGGCATCACGACTCATGGCGGTTCCTCTCTTGGCTGTAGCCGCTGTCTCAGTTTTCCTGCAACAACGGCTGCAGGGCTTTATCGATGGCTTCCCGAGCCCGGAAAATCCGGGAACGTACGGTACCCACCGGACATTGCATGACGCTCGCAATGTCTTCGTAACTCAGACCATCGAATTCACGTAAAGTTAACGCGGTACGCAAATCTTCTGGCAGTTGTTGAATAGTGCGATGGACGGTTCCTTCAATCTCGTCGCGCAGCAATGCACGCTCCGGCGACTCGAGATCTTTGAGGCCGTGATCACCATCATAAAATTCAGCATCTTCCGAACTAACATCACTATCCGGTGGGCGGCGACCGCGAGAAACCAGATAGTTCTTCGCCGTGTTAATGGCGATGCGATAAAGCCACGTATAAAACGCACTATCACCGCGAAAATTACCGAGTGCACGGTACGCCTTGATAAAGGCTTCCTGTGCAACGTCCTGCGCTTCATGGGTGTCGTGCACAAACCGCACGATCAACCCGAGAATTTTGTGCTGGTATTTCAGCACTAGCAGATCAAATGCCCGCTTGTCGCCGCGTTGAACGCGCTCAACCAGCTGCTGATCCTCTTCCTGGGTTAGCATGAACACTCCTCGTTGTACTTGAAGGAGGCTTGCATAACTAATCGATCAGGCTTGCAAACATAGACTCGGGCTTTTCGCAAAAGTTCTCCCCCTCCAAGCAAGTTTCCGGTACGCACTGATTTGGCACACACGAAAAACGCAGCGCGGGCTATGCCGGCTGCGCGAATAATCTGTCGCCAGTTTCCTGACGCACCTGACACAGGCGCCGCTCAGCAAATCCAGCGTGTTCCCAGCTTTCGGGCATCCTGCTATTGAGTCTGGGCTTATGCAAAAAGTTCCCATCCCAATCGCTGTCAGTTTCACGAAAGCCGTGCAGTTCGTCGACCGTAGTCTCACAATGCCACGAATGCCCGGCTATTGTGCCGCTCCCCCCCTCTATATACTAGTGGGCCGTGTGACCCTTTGATTCGCCGATCCAGGCGTCCTGTTTGCGCCCCCTCCGGATCGCTTTTTGCGGAATCCTTCAAATGAGCCAACAGTTTCAACACGATGTCCTGGTGATTGGCAGCGGCGCTGCGGGCTTGAGCCTTGCATTGACCCTGCCGAGCCACCTGCGCATAGCCGTTCTGAGCAAGGGTGACCTGGCCAATGGTTCGACATTCTGGGCCCAAGGCGGTGTCGCCGCCGTGTTGGATGACACCGACACCGTGCAATCCCACGTCGAAGACACCTTGAATGCCGGTGGCGGCCTGTGCAATGAAGAGGCGGTGCGATTCACCGTCGAGCACAGCCGCGAAGCCATCCAATGGCTGATCGACCAGGGCGTGCCCTTCACCCGCGATGAACACTCAGGCACCGACGACGGCGGCTTCGAGTTTCATCTGACCCGCGAAGGCGGCCACAGCCATCGGCGCATCATCCATGCCGCCGACGCCACCGGTGCTGCGATCTTCAAGACCCTGCTCGACCAGGCCCGACAACGCCCCAACATTGAACTGCTGGAGCAGCGAGTCGCCGTCGACCTGATCACCGAAAAACGCCTGGGCCTGTCGGGCGAACGCTGCCTCGGCGCCTACGTGCTCAACCGCGCCAGCGGCGAAGTCGACACCTACGGCGCACGCTTCACGATTCTCGCCTCGGGCGGCGCAGCAAAGGTCTACCTCTATACCAGCAACCCCGACGGCGCCTGCGGTGATGGCATCGCCATGGCCTGGCGTTCCGGCTGCCGGGTGGCGAACCTGGAATTCAACCAGTTCCACCCCACCTGCCTGTATCACCCGCAAGCCAAGAGTTTCCTGATCACCGAAGCCCTGCGGGGCGAAGGCGCGCACCTTAAACTGCCCAACGGCGAACGCTTCATGCAGCGCTTCGACCCACGGGCCGAGCTGGCCCCGCGAGACATCGTCGCCCGGGCCATCGACCATGAAATGAAACGCCTGGGCATCGACTGCGTCTACCTGGACATCAGCCACAAGCCCGAAGCTTTCATCAAGACTCACTTCCCGACGGTCTACGAACGCTGCCTGGCGTTCAACATCGACATCACCAAAGGCCCGATTCCGGTCGTGCCGGCGGCGCACTACACCTGCGGCGGCGTGATGGTCGACCAACACGGCCGTACCGACGTGCCCGGCCTGTACGCCATCGGCGAAACCAGCTTCACCGGCCTGCACGGTGCCAACCGCATGGCCAGCAACTCGCTGCTGGAATGTTTCGTATACGCCCGCTCCGCCGCCGCCGACATCCTTGAACAGCTGCCACGCATCCCGGTGCCGGCCGCCCTGCCCCACTGGGATGCCAGCCAGGTCACCGATTCGGACGAAGACGTGATCATCGCCCACAACTGGGACGAGTTGCGGCGCTTCATGTGGGACTACGTGGGCATCGTGCGCACCAACAAGCGCCTGGCGCGGGCGCAACACCGGGTTCGGCTGCTGTTGGATGAGATCGACGAGTTCTACAGCAACTATAAAGTCAGCCGCGACCTGATCGAGCTGCGCAACCTGGCCCAGGTGGCGGAACTGATGATCCGCTCGGCCATGGAACGCAAGGAGAGCCGGGGCCTGCATTACACACTCGACTACCCGCAGATGCTGCCCGAAGCGCGCGACACTATTCTGGTGCCAACCACCTACGGCGGCTGAACTTCAAACGTACCCGCAGGCGCCGATGCACATCGGTGGCCTGCGAATCCCGCGGCACACATATCGAACGCACCCGCCAGTCACCCTGCACCCGAAAGCGCAGCACCACGATCAACGGCAACGCCAGGCTGTCGGGGCGCAGTTGCACGCTGTGCCAGCCACGTGCAGCGCTCCACAGGTGCCAGCCATCCTCATCGCGACGCAGGCCACGAATCGACGAACGGTGAGTCAACAGGATATAACGCGGCATCACCCAACCAGCGTGGGCCAGGCACACCAAGGCGCCAACGGCTGCATACCAGGGGGACACATCGAGAAACCACAACGCACCCAATGCGAACGCCTGGGCGAAAAGATAAACCGCCAGCAACTGCCCGGAGGCATGCCAGCGGCATTCGAACGTATTACTTGGGCTGGACACGATCCAGAATCATCCGAACCATGCGCTGCAGCTCCGGGTCTTCCGATTCGGCGCGTTCCATGAACCAGCCGAACATGTCCTGATCTTCGCATTCCAGCAGCTTGCGGTAGCAGTCGCGGTCGACGTCGTTGAGGTGCGGATAGACCTCCCTGACGAACGGTACCAGCAACACGTCCAGCTCAAGCATGCCGCGGCGGCTGTGCCAGTAGAGGCGATTGAGTTCTACATCTTCGACCATGGAGCGCTCCTCAAATAGAGCGCAAGTATACAGGCCGACGCTGCCTGGAACAGTCGGCTTTGGTCGGCCATACCGAAACTATCCATTTGCCGGGCGCCCCTCTATGATGCACTCATGACTTTTTAACCTGCGATGACCCATGGCTGACTCTGCTTTCTTCTGCTCCCTGTCCCACGAAGGCGTTCTCGCCGTCCGCGGTTCCGACGCTGCCAAGTTCCTCCAGGGACAACTGACCTGCAACCTCAACTACCTGAGTGACACCCAGGCCAGCCTGGGCGCGCGCTGCACCCAAAAAGGGCGCATGCAGTCGAGCTTCCGCATCCTGCTGCAAGGCGATGGCGTGCTGCTGGCAATGGCCACCGAGTTGCTGGAGCCGCAACTGGAGGACCTGAAGAAGTACGCCGTATTCTCTAAATCCAAACTCACCGACGAAAGCGCCGCCTGGGTGCGCTTCGGTGTGTCGGATGCAGATCAGGTACTGGCCAGCCTCGGCCTCGAGCTACCCACCGAGACCGACAGCGTGGTGCGAAGCGACGATCTGATCGCCATCCGCGTATCGCCGGGCCGCGCCGAACTCTGGGCCCCTGCCGCTCAAGCCGAGACCCTGCACAGCCAACTCGCCGCGCGATTGAACGAAGGTGAACTGAACCAGTGGTTGCTGGGCCAGATCCGTGCCGGCATCGGCCAGGTCATGCCTCAGACCCGCGAACTGTTCATCCCGCAGATGCTCAACCTGCAAGCCGTCGGCGGCGTCAGCTTCAAGAAAGGCTGCTACACCGGCCAGGAAATCGTCGCGCGCATGCAGTACTTGGGCAAGCTCAAGCGTCGCCTGTACCGGCTGAGCTTGAATGCCAGCGAATTGCCGGAGCCTGGCACCCCCCTGTTTTCCCCGACTCACAACAGCGCCATCGGCGAGGTGGTGATTGCCGCCCGGGCCGGCGAGGCGATTGAACTTCTAGCGGTGCTGCAAGCCGAAGCAGCAGAGAGTGGCGATGTGCATGTAGGCACACTGGAAGGCCCGAGCCTGCAGTTGCTCGACCTCCCCTACCAGCTGGACCGTGATCGCGAGATCCAGCGCTGATCGTCGTACCTTTTTGCAACACCCTAGAGATCATGAATGAACAAGCTGGCGGAAAAAGTCCAACAGGCTTTGGTTGTGGCCATCGATAACGATGACCTGGTTCTGCCAACGCTACCGGAAGTGGCCCTGAAGATTCGTCAGGCCGCCGAAGACCCGGACATCAGCATCAGCCGTCTGAGCAAAGTGATCGGCCGCGATACCGCCTTGTCGGCGCGGCTGATCAAAGTGGTCAACAGCCCGCTGTTGCGCGCGACCCAGGAAGTCACCGACCTGCACACCGCCATCACCCGGCTGGGCACCAACTACAGCAGTAACCTGTCGATCGGGCTGGTGATGGAACAGATCTTTCACGCCCGCTCCGATGTAGTCGAACAGAAGATGCGCGATGTGTGGCGACGCAGCCTGGAAGTGGCCGGCGTGAGCTACGCGCTGTGCCGCAACCACAGCCAGTTGAAGCCTGATCAGGCGGCCCTCGGAGGCTTGGTGCACCAGATTGGCGTGCTGCCGATCCTGACCTACGCCGAAGATCACTATGAACTGCTGGCTGACCCCGTCAGCCTCAACCACGTGATTGAAAGCATCCACCCGCTGCTGGGGGACAAACTGCTGCGACGTTGGGACTTCCCGGAAATGCTGGTGAATCTGCCAGGGCAATACCTCGACCTGGAGCGCGACTCCGAGCGCCTGGACTATATCGACCTGGTGCAGATCGCTGTGCTGTATTGCCACCGCAACACCAATCACCCGCTGGCCAGCGTGCCGATAGCGACGCTGCCTGCAATCAACAAACTGCGCCTCGATCCCTGCAGCGACGCCTTGCGTGCCGAGCTGGATGAAGCGCGGTCGATGTTTTACTGATTACCCCGCAATAAAACTGACCCGCACCTTCAACCCCGCCAGTTCACCGTCATGCAAGCTGATCTGCGCCAGATGTGCCCGGCAGATCTCACCGACAATCGCCAGCCCCAAGCCCGAACCCAAGCCCTGTTGGCTGCGCCGATAGAACCGCTCGAACACTCGGTCCCGCTCATCCAGCGGGATACCCGGGCCGTCGTCTTCCACCTCAAGTACCGCTGGCGCCGTAACCCGCAGGATCACGTTACCGCCCGGTGGCGTGTGAGCCAAAGCGTTGTCCACCAGGTTGCTCAACAACTCGTTCAACAAGGTCGGCTCGCCTCGCAGCCACACCGGCTCATCCGCTTCCAGCGCCAGGGCCACGCCACGTGCATGGGCCAGCGGTGCCATGGCCATGCCCAATTCGCGGGCCAACTGGCTCAAGTCCAGCAACTGCGCCCCGCCCTCGGCAATCGCCCGGGCACCGTTTTCGATGCGGGCCAGTGAGAGCAATTGATTGGCCAGATGAGTCAGGCGATCGGTGCCCTGGGCCGCGGTTTCCAGAGTGGTGCGCCAGGTGGCCGGGTCTTCGGCGCGCAGGCCGAGTTCCAGCCGGGCTTTGAGGGCCGCCAGCGGGGTACGCAGCTCATGGGCGGCATCGGCAATAAACTGCGCCTGGCGCTCGAACTGCCCGCGCAAGCGTTCGGTGAAATGGTTGAGCGCACGCACCAGCGGGCCCAGCTCATGCTGCACCTCCACCAAGGGCAACGGCCGCAGATCATCCGGCTGACGCTCCTCTACCGCCGTGCGCAAACGCTCCAGCGGGCGCAACGCCGCACTCACGGCAAAGAACACCAAAAACAACGCACCGATGGCCAGCATCCCTAAGCGCAGCAAGGTATCGGCCATCAGGCTGCGGGCCATCGCAACCCGCGCCTCGTCGGTTTCGGCCACGCGGATTTCCGCCATGCCGTTCATGTTCGGCTCGGACACCGCCTTGAGCAAGCTGACCACCCGCACGTTCTGGCCCTGGTACTTGGCGTTATAAAAGCGCGCCAGCGCCGGATAGTCATCAGTGCGCGGCGTACCCGGCGGTGGGCCCGGCAGGTTCTCGTAGCCGGAAATCAGCTTCTGGTGAATATCGTTGACCTGGTAGTAAATCCGCCCGGCGCTGTCATAGGCGAATGTATCCAGGGCCACGTACGGCACGTCGGCACTCAAGGTCCCGTCGCGATGAGACACGCCGGCCGCAATGGTCCGCGCCGAGGCCAGCAGCGTGCGGTCGTAAGCCGTGTCCGCCGCCTCGCGCCCATTCCAGTAAGCGCTCAAGCCGCTGGCGAGCATCAATACCACCAGCAACAGCGCGAGGTTCCACAGCAGGCGCCAGCGCAGGCTGCTGGGCTTATGCATCGCGGGCTTCCAGCAAGTACCCCAAACCACGGAAGGTGACGATGGCCACCGGCTGTCCATCGAGTTTCTTGCGCAGGCGGTGCACGTAGATTTCGATGGCGTCGGGGCTGGCCTCTTCATCCAGGCCGAACACCTGGGAGGCCAGTTGCTCCTTGCTCATCACCCGGCCCGGACGTGCAATGAGCGCCTCAAGCACCGCCTGCTCGCGGGAGGTCAGGGTCAGCAGTTCGCCGCCCAGGGTGAAGCGCCGCGTGTCCAGGTCGTAAATCAGCACGCCACACGCCTGCTGGCGCTCACCGCCCAGCACGCTACGGCGCAGCAGGGCTTTGACTCGGGCTTCCAGTTCCGTCAGTTCGAATGGCTTGGCCAGGTAGTCATCCGCCCCCAGGTTGAGGCCGTGCACCCGGTCTTTCACGTCACTGCGGGCGGTCAACATCAGTACCGGCAGATTTTTCCCACGCGCCCGCAACCGTGCCAATACCTCGAAACCGTCCATGCGCGGCAGCCCTACATCGAGGATTGCCACCGCGTATTCCTCGCTGCTCAAGGCCAGGTCCGCGGCCACGCCATCGTGCAACACATCGACGGTCAAACCCGTGCTCTTGAGCGCCTGGGCGACACTTTCGGCGAGCTGCAAATGGTCTTCAACCAGAAGGACACGCATGGGTTTTTACCTCGTTCGGGAGTGGTCGGCGCCACGCTTTGCCGGGGAGTTTACAGGCGCCACCTGTGCTGTGAAGCCCGAAAACATTGAAAGGCGACTGAAAGGTTAGTGAAAGCTTCGCCCTTTAGCATCCAGCCACGGTGGGTTTCGCCTGCCGAGCTATTTCACCTGTAGCGCCCGAAAAACGCCTCGAAGCGTTTTCGCCAAAATAAGAACAATAAAACGGAGTACACCCACGATGCTGCGCACTCAGCCGCCCGCTCGTTCTTCTCGTCTCACCCAGACCGCCCTTGCCAGTGCCGCCGCCTTTGCCGGCTTTTCGCCCGTAGGCCAAGCCGCCTTTTTCGAGGACAGCACCGCCACCCTCGAAACGCGCAACATGTACTTCAATCGCGACTTTCGCGACGGCACCAGCGCGCAACAATCCAAACGTGACGAGTGGGCCCAGGGCTTCATGCTCAACCTGCAGTCGGGCTACACCGATGGCACCGTCGGCTTTGGCGTGGATGCCCTGGGCATGCTTGGGGTCAAGCTCGACTCCAGCCCCGACCGCACCGGCACCGGCCTGCTGCCCACCCACGATGACGGGCGCGCCGCCAACGAATACTCCAAACTCGGCCTGACCGGCAAAGTGAAGATCTCCGCCACCGAGCTGAAGATCGGCGCGCTGATCCCCGAGCTGCCTATCCTCAAGCCCAACGACGGGCGCATCCTGCCGCAGACCTTCGAGGGCGGCTTGCTGAGTTCCAAGGAATTCAAGAACCTGGTGTTCACCGGTGGCCGCCTGAACAAGGCCAAGGACCGCGACGACACCAACTACGAAGACATCGGCCTCAACAACAAGAACAGCCGCTT
This sequence comes from Pseudomonas sp. LBUM1641, assembly GCF_059716235.1. Lineage (NCBI taxonomy): Bacteria > Pseudomonadati > Pseudomonadota > Gammaproteobacteria > Pseudomonadales > Pseudomonadaceae > Pseudomonas > Pseudomonas sp. LBUM1641. The sequence continues at coordinate 1,590,318 of NZ_CP166815.1, read as the reverse complement.
TCTCAGCGGCGCCACCGGCAAGCATTTCGATTTCGGCGGCGTGGACTACAAGTTCGCCGACAAGATCACCGGCAGCTACCACTTTGCCCAACTCGACGACGTGTACCGCCAGCATTTCCTCGGACTGGTCGCCTCGCGCCCGATGGGCCCCGGCACCTTCGGCGCCGACCTGCGCCTGGCCGTCAGTGATGACACCGGCGCAGCCCGCGGCGGCAAGATCGACAACACCTCCCTCAACGGTCTCTTCAGCTATGCCCTCAATGGCCATAAGCTCAGCGCCGGCTATCAGCACATGTCCGGCGATAGCGCCTTTCCCTACGTGGACGGTAGCGATCCTTACCTTGTCAACTTCGTGCAGATCAACGACTTTGCCGGCGCCGAAGAACGCTCGTGGCAGGCACGCTACGACTACGACTTCGCCAAGCTGGGGATTCCCGGCCTGAGTTTCATGAGCCGTTACCTGTCGGGTGACAACATCAAGCTCAAGAACGGCGAGACCGGCAAGGAGTGGGAACGCAACAGCGAGATTCGCTACGTGGTGCAAAGCGGCACCTTAAAGGACGTGGCCGTGCGCCTGCGTAATGCCACCTACCGTTCCAACTATTCGGCCCGTGATGCGGATGAAGTGCGTTTGCTGGTGAGCTACAGCGTCGCGCTTTGGTAGTCGCCACCTCATAACAACAACGATGGAGATGAACATGACCCTTTCACTGCGTAAATTTGCCCTGACGGCCAGCTGCATGCTGTTCGCCAGCCAATTGATGGCCGCCGAACCCAAGCGCCCGGAATGCATCGCCCCGGCGTCCCCGGGCGGTGGTTTTGACCTGACCTGCAAACTGGCGCAAAGCGCGCTGGTCAACCAGAAGCTGCTGAGCAAGCCGATGCGTGTGACCTACATGCCTGGCGGCGTGGGCGCGGTGGCCTATAACGCCGTCGTGGCCCAGCGCCCGGGCGACGCCGGCACGTTGGTGGCGTGGTCCAGCGGCTCGCTGCTGAACCTGGCCCAGGGCAAGTTTGGCCGTTTCGATGAAAGCGCCGTGCGCTGGCTGGCCGCCGTTGGCACAAGCTACGGGGCCATCGCGGTGAAAAACGATTCGCCCTACAAAAACCTCGACGATCTGGTCAAGGCCCTGAAGAAAGATCCGGGCAGCGTAGTCATCGGTTCCGGCGGCACCGTCGGCAGCCAGGACTGGATGCAAACCGCACTGATCGCCAAGGCCGCCGGGATCAACCCGCGTGACCTGCGTTATGTGGCACTGGAAGGCGGCGGTGAAATCGCCACCGCGTTGCTTGGCGGCCACATCCAGGTGGGCAGTACGGACATCTCCGACTCCATGCCGCACATCCTCAGCGGCGACATGCGCCTGCTGGCGGTGTTCTCCGACGAGCGCCTGGACGAGCCGGAAATGAAGAACATTCCGACCGCCAAGGAACAAGGCTACGACATCGTCTGGCCGGTGGTACGCGGCTTCTACCTCGGGCCAAAAGTCAGCGACGAAGACTACGCCTGGTGGAAAGACGCCTTCGACAAACTGCTGGCCTCCGACGAGTTCGCCAAGCTGCGTGACCAGCGCGAGCTGTTCCCGTTCGCCATGACCGGCCCGGAGCTGGACACCTACGTGAAGAAACAGGTAGCCGACTACAAAGTACTGGCCAAAGAGTTCGGCCTGATCCAGTAATCGCCCCTCTGTGGGAGCGGGCTTGCTCGCGAAAAACTTCAACGATGACGCGTGCTGCCTGTATAAACGCGACGTCCTGGCGTTCTTCGTGAGCAAGCTCGCGCCTACAAGAGTCTCCAAGGAGTTCCCCATGCTCTTACAACGCATTTTCGCCTCAGTGATGTTGTTGGTCTGCGCCGGCCTCGCACTGATGGCCTGGCCGTATCAGGCGTCGTTTTCCTACGAACCGGTAGGGCCTCGGGCCTACCCGCTGTTGATGCTCGGGCTGATGGGCCTGGGCTTGCTCTACATGCTGTTTCGCCCACAGCCCACCAAGCACACTGAAGAAGAACCGGCACTGGACCGCGAAACCCTGATCAAGATCGGCGCGTGCGTCGCGCTGTTGCTGGTGTTTGCCGGCACCTTCGAATCCCTGGGTTTCATCCTCAGCAGCATGCTGATCGGCATTCCGATGGCCCGCTTGTATGGCGGCCGCTGGAAGCCCAGCGTGGTGATCGTGACCTTGATGAGCATCGGTCTTTACCTGTTGTTCGACAAAGCCATGGATGTACCGCTGCCGCTCGGCCTGCTTGAAGTTCTGGAGAACTGATATGGATACGTTCAGCTATTTGGGCCAGGGCTTCGGCGTTGCACTGACCCCTTACAACCTGATCACCGCACTGTGCGGGACCTTGATCGGCACCGTCGTTGGCCTGTTGCCGGGCCTCGGGCCGATCAACGGCGTGGCGCTGTTGATCCCCATCGCATTTGCCCTCGGGCTGCCGCCTGAGTCGGCATTGATCCTGTTGGCCGCCGTGTACCTGGGCTGCGAATACGGCGGGCGCATCAGCTCGATCCTGCTGAACATCCCGGGTGAAGCCTCCACCGTGATGACCACCCTCGACGGCTACCCGATGGCCCGTAAAGGCCTGGCGGGCGTGGCGTTGTCGCTGTCGGCATGGAGTTCGTTCATCGGTGCGTTTATCGCCACCTGCGGCATGGTGCTGTTCGCCCCGCTGCTGGCCAAATGGGCGATTGCCTTCGGCCCGGCGGAATATTTCGTACTGATGGTATTTGCCATCGTCTGCCTGGGTGGAATGGCCGGTGACAAACCGCTGAAGACCTTTGTCGCGGCGTTGATCGGCCTGTTTCTGTCTGCGGTGGGTATCGATGCCAACAGCGGTGTGTACCGCTTCACCGGCGATAACATCCACCTGACCGACGGCATTCAATTCGTGGTGCTGGTGCTGGGCCTGTTCTCCATCAGCGAAATCCTGTTGCTGCTGGAAAAAACCCACCGGGGCCAGGAAGCCGTGAAAGCCACCGGACGGATGATGTTTAACCTGAAGGAAGCTTCCTCGGTATTCGTCGTGAATATTCGCTGCGGCCTGCTGGGTTTCATCATGGGCGTACTGCCGGGCGCGGGTGCAACACTGGCTTCCGCGGTGGCCTACATGACCGAAAAACGCCTGGCCGGTGCCAGCGGTAAATTCGGCCAGGGTGACATGCGCGGCCTGGCAGCGCCGGAAACCGCGATTGGTGCTTCCGCCTGCGGCGCCCTGGTGCCGATGCTGACCCTCGGCGTACCCGGTTCGGGCACCACGGCGGTGATGATCGGCGCGCTGTCGCTGTACAACATCACCCCCGGCCCGCTGCTGTTCCAACAGCAACCGGACATCGTCTGGGGCCTGATCGCGTCGTTGTTTGTCGCCAACATCATGCTGGTGATCCTCAACATCCCGATGATCCGCATCTTCACCCGCATTCTCGCCGTGCCGAACTGGGCACTGGTGCCGGTGATCGCCATCATTACCGCGATTGGCGTGTACGCGGTTCACGCCACCACTTTCGACCTGTTCCTGATGGTCGGCATCGGCATCTTCGGCTACATCCTGCGCAAGCTGGATTTCCCGCTGTCGCCGGTACTGCTGGGCTTTATCCTCGGCGGTTTGATGGAGCAGAACCTGCGTCGTGCGCTGTCGATTTCCAACGGTGAGTTGCAGATCCTCTGGTCGAGCCCGATCACCTTCGGCGTCTGGGTCCTGACCGCGTTGATGCTGTTGTTCCCGCTCCTGCGCATCTGGCGCAAGCGTGCCTTGCAGCGTCGCGCCGTGGCCGATGTCTGAGGCCACGTTTAAAAACTGGTGGGCAACACCGCTGGTCGGTTTGCTGGGCGGGTACCTCGCCAGCCAGGTCGGCTGGCCACTGCCGTACATGGTCGGCTCGTTGCTGGCGATCATCCTCGTGCGCTGCCTCACACCCTGGCAGTTGGCAGAGATTCCCGGCGGCCGCAAATGCGGCCAATGGGTGGTGGGCATCGGCATCGGCCTGCACTTCACCCCGGTGGTGATGGAGCAGGTGATGAGCCACTTCGGCCTGATCTTTTTCGGCGCGCTGGTCACCAGCCTCTCCAGCATTGTGGGGGTGTGGTTGATGCGGCGTAGCGGTGAAGACCGCGCCACGGCGTTTTTCTCGAGCATGCCGGGTGGGTCGGGGGAGATGGTCAACCTTGGCGCACGCAATGGCGCGGTGCTCAGCCGTGTCGCGGCGGGCCAGAGTTTGCGGGTGTTGGTGGTGGTGCTGTGTGTGCCGGCGGCGTTCAAGTACTTGCTCGGCGAAGGTGCTCCGCAGTTTCATCCCGCGACCGTCGATTGGGCCTGGCTGGCGGTGCTGTTTCCCGTCGGTGCTTTGGTGGCTTGGGGTTGGCAGCGTTTGCGGCAGCCAAACCCTTGGCTGTTCGGGCCGCTGCTGGTCAGTGCCGCCGTCAGTATCACCTGGGACCTGCACATCGGCCTGCCCGATGGCGGCAGCCAGATCGGCCAGTGGCTGATCGGCAGCGGCCTGGGCTGCCACTTCAACCGGCAGTTCTTCCGGCGCGCGCCATTGTTCATGGGCCGTACCTTGATCGGTACCGCATTGACCATGTTGATCGCAACGCTGGCGGCGGTGGGCTTGAGTGCCCTGACGCATCTGGATCTGCGCTCACTGACACTGGGCATGATGCCCGGCGGGATCGCCGAGATGAGTCTGACGGCAGAAACCCTGCAACTGTCGGTGCCGTTGGTGACGGCGATGCAGGTGATGCGCTTGTTGTTTGTGTTGTTTCTGGCGGAGCCATTGTTTCGGCATTGGAACCGGCAACCAGACAACATCTAAAGCCTAAGAGACGTTCAATTGTGGGAGCTGTCGAGCCCAAGCGAGGCTGCGATAGCGGTGGGTCAGGCAGCATTAATGCTGACTGTGCCGCCGTCTTCGCAGCCTCGCTAAAGCTCGACAGCTCCTACATTGGATCTATGTCAAACCGGCGGCAATCGCCACTCGATCGGCGTTTCGCCATTCTGCTCAAGAAACTTGTTGGTGCGGCTGAAGTGCCCGCAGCCAATAAATCCTCGATACGCCGACAGCGGCGACGGATGCACCGACGTCAGCACCAGGTGCTTGGTGGCGTCGATCAGCTTCTGCTTGCCCTGCGCATGGGCGCCCCACAGCAGGAACACCAGATGCGGCTGGTGCGCGCTGACAATTTCGATAATCCGATCGGTAAAGAACTGCCAGCCCTTGCCCGCATGAGCATTGGCATTCGCGCGCTCCACGGTCATGGTGGTGTTGATCATCAGCACGCCCTGGTCAGCCCAGCTTTGCAGGTAGCCGTGGTTGGGGATGTCGATGTTCAGGTCGCGCTTGAGTTCTTTGTAGATATTGACCAGCGACGGCGGCGCCGGCACCCCCGGTTGTACCGAGAAGCACAGGCCATGGGCCTGGCCGGGGCCGTGGTATGGGTCCTGACCGAGGATCACCACCTTGACCTTGTCCAGCGGCGTTGAGTTGAGCGCGTTGAAGATCATCGGGCCCGGCGGGTAGATCTCCTTGCCGGCCGCGTGCTCCTGGCGCAGGAATTCACGGAGCTGGGCCATGTACGGCTGGTCGAACTCGTCACGCAGGGCGTGTTTCCAGCTGGGTTCGAGTTTGATACGGTCGTCGGTGGTCATGGTTGCATCCAGAAAAAACAATGGTGCGAACCCTAGGAAAGCCCACCCTGCTTGTCAATTGATCTGACGCAGAACCGGCACTTTCCCGTGAAGCGATCATACTGAACCTTCACTTTCTCGATTGAGGTCATGATGAACCTGCACTTCGAAGAGCTGATTGGCACCGACGGCGCCCGCATTGGCATCGCCAGCCTGGACGCGGAAAAATCCCTCAACGCCCTGTCGTTGCCGATGATCCTGGCCCTGAGCGAGCGCCTGGATGCCTGGGCCAAAGACCCGCAAATCGTCTGCGTGCTGCTGCGTGGCAATGGCCCCAAGGCGTTTTGCGCTGGCGGTGAAGTGCGCAGCCTGGCCCAGGCCTGCCGTGAACACCCCGGGGAAGTACCGGCGCTGGCCGCGCAATTTTTCGCCGCTGAATACCGTCTCGACTACCGCCTGCACACCTACCCGAAACCGCTGATCTGCTGGGGTCACGGCTATGTGCTGGGCGGCGGCATGGGCTTGCTGCAAAGTGCCGCGGTGCGCATCGTCACCCCGAGCAGCCGCCTGGCCATGCCGGAAATCAGCATCGGCCTGTATCCGGACGTGGGCGCCAGTTGGTTCCTGTCCCGCCTGCCCGGCAAGTTGGGTTTGTTCCTCGGCCTGACCGGCGCCCACATGAATGGCCGCGACGCTCTGGACCTGGGCCTGGCCGACCGCTTCCTGCTGGATGAACAACAAGACGAACTGCTCGAAGGCCTGCTGCAACTGAACTGGCAGGAACAGACCGACATGCAGCTCAATAGCCTGCTCAAGGCCCTGGCCCAGGAAGCCACCGGTCAGTTGCCTGACGCCCAATGGCTGCCGCGCCGGGCGCAGATCGACGAGTGGCTGGACGTCGGCGATGTGCGCTGCGCGTGGCGTGCCTTGAGCCAGTTGCGCGACCACGCCGACCCGCTGTTCAGCCGCGCTGGCAAGACCCTGAGCGAAGGCTGCCCGCTGACCGCCCAACTGGTGTGGGAGCAGATCCATCGAGCGCGGCACCTGTCCCTGGCCCAAGTGTTTCAGATGGAATACACCTTGAGCCTGAACTGCTGCCGCCACCCGGAGTTCAGTGAAGGGGTGCGGGCGCGGTTGATCGACAAGGATCAACAGCCCCACTGGCATTGGCCGGATATCAACCTGATCCCTGAGGCGGTGGTGCAAGCGCACTTCCACAAGGTGTGGGAAGGTCGGCATCCGCTGGCGGACTTGTCTGACTATTGAGTGAGCGCCGTCAGCGCTTTGCTGCCTCGAAAGTGAAGGCGCAGTTATCGGGCTGACGGTCATCGCATTGGAAGGTGGGTTGCCCGAAAACATCGGTGCCCGGATGCCAGTGCGTGGTTTCTGCCAGTGACATCGTCCCCCCGCCCCTGGCCGGGCCGTACCTCAAGGCGACCGTATTGCCCCTCACCGTTTTGTACACGCACTTTTCCAGATAGCCATGCTTGCGCTCCTCCGACTCCCTCGGAATAAAAATCGCGCCCACAAATGTTTCCAAAAGGTCCTGGCCGTTCATTGCCTGGCTTATCCATGGAGACTCTTTGTCAGTTCCCTGAAAATGGCCATCAACGTACCGTACGGCACTCGGGTAAGGACAGCCTTGCGCCGCCGCCAACGTGCTGAAGCCTGAAATCACAAAACAGAACAAGTAAAGCGGGCCGACTCGCATGGTATGGGCTCCGTCAGTCGATGCAGGAAACGACACGCCAGATAGCGCCTGCTCCCAATTAACTACACTCATAGCCCATAGGATAGCTGTCAAATATGACAGTACCGACCAGCGGTCAGCAAAAACGGCGCCTGAGCGCCGTTTTTCCAATTAATACGATCAGCGATGCCCGCCACGGCCTCCACCGTGACCGCCACCCTGGCCACGTCCGCCACCATTACCCCAGTGGCCGTTGCCCCAACCCTGGTTCGGGTAAGGCCGGTAACCGGCTCGCGGCCCCGCGGGGTAATAGCGAGGCGCCGGCTGGTAATAACGCGGCGACGGGTAATAACGCGGCGACGGGTAATAGCGTTGCGGTGGCGGGTAGTAACCCTGACGGTAATGGTAGTAGGGTCCGCCGCCGTAGTAATACGACGGCGCAGGCGCCGTGTAGACCTCGGAACCGTAGTACGCCTGGCCGCCACCGTAATAAGGCGCGCACGCAGATAGGGTCAAGCCGAGCAAAGCGATAAGAAGCAGTCGACGATACATGGCGGCCTCCTGGACCGCGGAAGAGCACACCCAGCGACGCTGGGGGGCGGCAAACAGCTTTCACTGCCTGACGAAATATCTGACATCAAAATCGGAATCTGGTGCGATTCAGACATAGATTGATACATCTGCTCACCGCCTCATTGCAGTGCAACCTTGCACCAGCACAACGCACCTTCAGCGCGCCCTGCGCCCTCCTCCTCTCGCCAACCCGCGCCGCTACTGCGCCCATGCCACTTGGCACGACTCTCGCTTTACCTCTCCCGTGCAAGAGTCATCACAGGTTCGCGGCACCACAATTTGCAATGGCTGACTAGGGTTCCGGCTCGCTAAGGCGAGTGGCTGGTCCGAGAGTTGGCGACCTCCAGTTGAGGTTACACGGCGGGATAAAAGCCCGGGAGACAAGCCACCGTTTACGGTGCCGCGTTGCTCCTGCTCGCCCCTGATCAACTGGAGAAGCATCCATGCCCTCGATACGTTTACCCGCCCTGCTCGCCGCCGCCTTTGCCGCCGTGGTGAGTTTTTCCGCCCAAGCCGCCCCCAAAGACCACTTCAGCGTGTGCTGGACGATTTATGCCGGCTGGATGCCGTGGGAGTACGCCGGCAGCCAAGGCATCCTCGACAAGTGGGCCAAGAAGTACGGCATCAAGATCGACATGGTGCAGCTCAACGACTACGTCGAATCCATCAACCAGTACACCGCCGGCCAGTTCGACGGCTGCACCATGACCAACATGGACGCCCTGACCATCCCCGCCGCCGGTGGCGTGGACAGCACCGCGCTGGTGGTCAGCGACTTCTCCAACGGCAACGATGGCGTGGTCATCAAGGGCGAAGGCAAGACCGTTGCCGACCTCAAGGGCATGAACGTCAACCTGGTGGAACTTTCCGTGTCCCACTACCTGCTGGCACGCGCCCTGGAGTCAGCCAGCCTCACCGAAAAAGACCTGAAAGTGGTCAACACCTCCGACGCCGACATCGCCGCCGCCTTCAACACCGACCAGGTCGAGGCCGTCACCACCTGGAACCCGATGCTCTCGGAGATCAAGGCCAAGCCCGGCGTCACTGAAGTGTTCGATTCCAGCAAAGTGCCCGGCGAAATCATGGACATGATGGTGGTCAACACCCAAACCCTCAAAGACAACCCCAAGCTGGGCAAAGCACTTACCGGCGCCTGGTTTGAAGTGGTCGCGCTGATGAACGCAAAAAACGCCGCCAGCACCGACGCCCTGGAACACATGGCCAAGGCTTCAGGCACCGACCTCAAGGGCTTCCAGTCGCAACTGGACACCACCAAGCTGTTCGCCACGCCCAAGGAAGCCCTGGCCTTCGCCACCAGTGCGCAGTTGCCCGCCACCATGGGCAAGGTCGCCGAGTTCTCGTTTAAACACGGACTGCTCGGTGAAGGTGCCAAAGACACCAACGCCGTGGGCATGAGCTTCGCCAACGGCGTGACCCGCGGCGACACCGCCAACCTCAAGCTGCATTTCGACCCCAGCTACGTACAGATGGCCGCCGACGGCACGCTGTAAGAGGACCCGGCCATGCGCCTGATCAACCGTCACCCGGAACGCTCCAGTCGCCTGCTGTTGGTGCTGCTGCCCTTCGCTTTATTGCTGTTCGCCTACTTCGTGGGCTCGGCCGAGCGCCTGGCAGACAACCCCAACGACAAGCTGCTGCCCAGCGCCGCACAAATGGGCGACGCGGTGAAACGCCTGGCCTTCAGTGCCGACGCGCGCACCGGTGAATATGTGCTGTGGCAAGACAGCGCCTCAAGCCTGCGTCGCCTGGCGATAGGGCTTGGTATCAGCGCCCTCGCCGGCTTGTGCCTGGGCATCGCTGCCGGGACCTTGCCGTTGTTTGGCGCACCGTTGTCGCCGTTACTGACGGTGCTGTCGATGGTGCCGCCGCTGGCGATCCTGCCGATCCTGTTCATCGTGTTCGGGCTGGGGGAATTGTCGAAAGTGATGCTGATCGTGATCGGCATCACCCCGGCCCTGGCGCGTGACCTGGAACAGCGGGCGCGGGAAATTCCCGTCGAGTTACTGGTGAAAGCGCAGACCCTCGGCGCCTCGACCTGGACCCTGATGCTGCGGGTGGTGCTGCCGCAGTTGCTGCCGCGCTTGCTGATCTCCCTGCGCTTGATGCTGGGTTCGGCGTGGCTGTTCCTGATCGCGGCCGAGGCCATCGCCTCCACCGACGGTTTGGGCTACCGGATCTTCCTGGTGCGCCGCTACCTGGCGATGGACGTGATCCTGCCCTACGTGGTGTGGATCACCCTGCTCGCCTGGCTGATGGACTGGGGCCTCAAGGCCCTGACCCGGCGTGCGTTCCCCTGGTACGAAGGAGCGCGGGCATGAGTTTTATCAGCGTCAACAATGTGTGGCAGCGCTATGGCGACCAGGTGGTGTTGGAGCGCCTGAACCTGCACGTGGCCGAAGGCGAATTCTGCACGTTGGTCGGCACTTCGGGTTGCGGCAAATCGACCTTCCTGCGCCTGTTGCTGGGGCAGGAAAGCGCCAGCCATGGCGAGATCCTGCTGGACGGTAAACCTCTGGCCGCCGAACCCGATGCCAGCCGTGGCGTGGTGTTCCAGCGCTACTCGGTGTTCCCGCATCTGACGGTGCTGAACAACGTTGCACTCGGCCTTGAACTGCCGCGTTCACCGTTGCTCGGCCGCCTGTTTGGCAGCGCGAAAAAACAAGCGCGGGAACAGGCGGCGGCCCTGCTGCACAAAGTCGGTTTGGGCCATGCTCTGGACAAGTACCCGGCACAGCTTTCCGGCGGCATGCAACAGCGGCTGGCCATCGCCCAGGCGCTGATCATGAAGCCCCGCGTGCTGCTGCTGGACGAACCCTTCGGCGCCCTCGACCCGGGCATTCGCAAAGACATGCACCTGCTGTTGCTGGAGCTGTGGCGCGAAACCAGGCTGACAGTGTTCATGGTCACCCACGACCTGAGCGAAGGCTTCAGCCTCGGCACCCGCCTGCTGGTGTTCGACAAAGTGCGCCTCGACCCGCACGCCCCCGGCGCTTATGGCGCCCGCATCACCTACGACATCCCTTTGAACAGCGAGCGCCGCAAGGCGATCGCCGCCGAACTTGGAGCCACTTCCAAATGACCGACTCAACCCAATTATTCCCACCCTTCGCCGAGGAAATGCTCCCCGGCGGCGGCCACCGCTCCTTTGTGCTCAAGCGCGGCCAGCTGCTGCGCCTCACCGACATTCGCGGCGGCGCCAACGTCAGCCTGACCCTGCTCAACGCCAATGAAAAAACCGAGCGCCTGAACCTGCCCGACAGCCTCAAATGCCAACACACCGCCAAGCTCACCCGCGGCCATTGCCTGTACTCGGACATGGGCCGCGTGCTGGCCGCGATCACCGCCGACACCTGCGGCTGGAGTGACAGCATCGGCGGCGTGTTATGCGCCTCCGAAGTCGCGGAAAAATATGGCCAGGGCCGCTATCAAGAGCTGCGCAACGGCTTCTACCGCAACGGCACCGACAACCTGTTGGTGGAGTTGGGCAAGTGGGGCCTGGGGCTGTCCGACCTGCTGATGACCCTCAACCTGTTCAGCAAAATCACCGTGGATGACGCCGGCACGCTGCACTTTGCCAAAGGCCATTCCAAGGCCGGCGACTACATCGAACTCTACGCACCGATGGACACGCTGGTGGTGCTCACCGCCCTGCAACACCCCATGGACCCCAATCCCGAATACGCGCCGCAGCCGCTGAAACTCCGCTGGATGAACGCCGACCCCAGCGTCGCCGAACACTGCCGCACCTCGCGCCCGGAAAACGAGCGCGGCTTTATCAACACTGACCGTCTGTTCGCCTGAGGACCTGCCATGTCTATCGCACTCGCCAACCAACCGGACGCGGCCGTGTACCGCGCGACCATCCCCGCCGGCGAACCCTGGCTGATGGAAGTCAAGGCCGGCCAGACCTTGCGCATCCTTGACCTTGAAGGCAACCAGGCGGTCGACACGCTGTTCTACAGCCTGAAAAACCCCAAGGAACGCTACGACGTGCAGCGCACCTTGCGCCGGCAAAACAGCGTGTACCTGAGCACCGGCAGCGTGCTGTATTCCAACCTTGGCCAGCCGATGCTGACCATCGTCGACGACACCTGCGGGCGCCACGACACCCTCGGCGGCGCCTGCGCCCAAGAGAGCAACACCGTGCGCTACGCCCTGGAAAAACGCTACATGCACAGCTGCCGCGACAACTACCTGCGGGCCTGCGCCCACGATGGCCGGCTGGGTAAAAGCGACATTGGGCCGAACATCAATTTCTTCATGAATGTGCCGGTGACCGCCGATGGCGGGCTGACGTTTGAAGACGGGATTTCCGCCCCCGGCAAATACGTCGACCTGCGGGCCGAGATGGACGTGATCGTGCTGATCTCCAACTGCCCGCAACTGAACAACCCGTGCAACGGCTACAACCCCACCCCTGCGGAGTTACTGGTATGGAACTGAAAATGAAGCGGTTGCGTCAGTGGTTGTTCGCACTGTGCCAGGCCCGCGCCGGGCAGTGCCTCCGAAAACGCTGAAGATCAACTGTGGAAGATGACCTGTGGGAGCTGGCTTGCCTGCGATAGCGGTGGATCAGCCAACATATGGGGTGACTGACCCACCGCCATCGCGGGCAAGCCCGGCTCCCACAGTTGATCTTCATGGGTATTGAAATTTGCGCTCCGGACGACCGTAGCGCCATCCACATTTGCGGGACGGCCCGCATCCCAGGACAAGGCCGAACATGCATCGGCCTGCGGGGTTTTGCCATGTTCGAAAAACTGTTGATCGCCAACCGTGGCGCCATCGCCTGCCGCATCCTGCGCACCTTGCGTGAGCTTTCGGTCAAGGGCGTGGCGGTGTATTCCGAAGCCGATGCCGCCAGCCTGCACATCCAGCAAGCCGACGAGGCCTACAGCCTGGGTGAAGGCGCGGCGGCCGGCACCTATTTGTCGGTCGAGAAAATCCTCGCCACGGCCAAGGCTTGTGGCGCCACCGCGATCCATCCCGGTTATGGCTTTCTTTCGGAAAACGCCGCCTTCGCCGAAGCCTGCGAAACAGCGGGCATCGCCTTCGTCGGCCCGACGCCAGAGCAGTTGCGAGTGTTCGGCCTCAAGCACACCGCGCGCGCGTTGGCCAAGCAGCACAACATCCCGCTGCTGGAAGGCACCGAGCTGCTCAACAGCCTTGACGCTGCACTGCTGGCCGGCGAAAGCGTGGGCTATCCGATCATGCTCAAAAGCACGGCGGGCGGTGGCGGTATCGGCATGCGCGTGTGCAACAGCGCCGATGAATTGCGCGACTGTTTCGAGGCAGTCAAACGCCTGGGCCAGAACAACTTCAGCGACGCCGGCGTGTTTATCGAGAAGTACATCCAGCACGCCCGGCACCTGGAAGTACAGGTGTTTGGTGATGGGTGTGGCGAGGTGATTGCTCTCGGTGTGCGCGATTGTTCGGTGCAGCGGCGCAACCAGAAAGTGCTCGAGGAAACCCCTGCGCCGAACTTGCCCGACGGGATGGCGGATGAGCTGTGCCACGCCGCAATCACCCTGGCCAAGGCCGTGAATTATCGCAGCGCCGGCACCGTGGAATTTATCTTTGATAGCGCCGACGGCCGCTTCTATTTTCTGGAAGTGAACACCCGATTGCAGGTGGAACACGGCGTCACCGAGCAAGTGTGGGGCGTGGACCTGGTGCGCTGGATGGTGCAACTGGCCGCCGGAGAAATGCCGCCGCTGCGGGATCTGGAATTGAAGCCCCACGGCCACGCGATTCAAGCACGCCTGTATGCCGAAGATCCGGGGCGGGATTTTCAGCCGAGCCCGGGGCTTCTGACCTGCGTGGATTTTCCGATCGCTGAAGGCCTGCGTGTCGACACCTGGGTGGAGGCCGGCTGCGAGATCCCGCCCTACTTCGACCCGATGATCGCCAAGCTCATCACTTGGGCGCCGAGCCGCGAACAGGCGCGTCTGGATCTGCATCAGGCTTTGAGCAACAGCCAGCTGTACGGCGTGGAAACCAATCGCGATTACCTGCGGCAGATCCTGCTCGCCGCACCGTTCGCCATTGGCCGGCCGTGGACCCGCTGCCTTGAGGATTTGGTCTACCGCGCAGACACGTTTGAGGTACTCAGCGCCGGGACACAAACCAGTGTTCAGGACTATCCGGGGCGCCTGGGTTACTGGGCTGTGGGCGTGCCGCCGTCGGGGCCGATGGACAGTCGCGCGCTGCGTCTGGGTAACCGCTTGCTGGGCAATGCCGATGGTACTGCCGCGCTGGAAATCACCATGAGCGGGCCAATGCTGCGCTTCAATTGCGCGGCAGTGGTGGCGGTGACCGGGGCGGACATTGCGCTGCGGTTGAATGATGAAGTGGTACCAATGAACACCGCGCTGCTGGTGCCGACGGGTGCGACCCTGAGCCTCGGCACCATCGCCGGGGCCGGTGCGCGCAGCTACCTTTGCCTGCGCGGCGGGCTGCAGGTTCCGGATTATCTGGGCAGCAAAAGCACCTTCACCCTTGGCCAGTTTGGCGGGCATGGCGGGCGGGCGTTACGGGCGGGTGACGTGTTGCATTTGTTGCCGTTGGAAGATGTCAGTTGCGGCAACACGTTAGCGCCTGAATCGCTTGCCGAGGTGCGAACACTGCGGGTGATCTACGGCCCTCACGGCGCGCCGGAATACTTCAAGCCTGAGTACATCGAGACGTTCTTCGCCACTCAGTGGGAAGTGCATTTCAACTCCAGCCGCACCGGCGTGAGGTTGATCGGGCCAAAGCCATTGTGGGCGCGTACGGATGGGGGTGAAGCGGGACTGCATCCGTCCAACATTCACGACAATCCCTATGCGATTGGCGCGGTGGATTTTACCGGGGATATGCCGGTGATCCTCGGCCCCGACGGCCCGAGCCTGGGTGGGTTTGTGTGCCCGGTGACGGTGATCGAGGCGGACTTGTGGCAGTTGGGCCAGCTCAAGGCGGGTGACAAAATCTGCTTCACTCCAGTCGACATCAAGACTGCCCGAAACCTAGCCCTGAAATGGGATCAAGTGTGGGAGCCGGGCTTGCGCGCGATGCAGGCAACTCGGTCCGACAGGCAAACCGAGGTGATGCTTTCGCGAGCAAGCCCGCTCCCACATTTGATTGAGTCGCCTGTTGTTCTGGACATCGGCCAAGCCGACACCCGCCTGGTCGCCCGCCTCGCCGGCGACACCCACCTGCTCCTGGAAATCGGCGCCCCGGAGCTCGACCTGGTCCTGCGCTTTCGCGCCCACGCCCTGATGCAGGCCTTCGAAACCCGAGCCCTGCACGGCGTCATCGACCTGACACCCGGCATCCGTTCCCTGCAAATCCACTACCAGCCCGAACAACTGCCCCTCGCCGACATCCTGGCGTTGATCACCACCGAATGGCACGCCGTCTGCGCCAGCCAAAACCTGCAAGTGCCGTCGCGCATCGTCCACCTGCCACTCTCCTGGGACGACCCCGCCTGCCAACTGGCCATCGAAAAATACATGACCACCGTGCGCAAGGACGCCCCGTGGTGCCCGAGCAACCTGGAGTTCATCCGCCGCATCAACGACCTGGCCAACCTCGACGAAGTGCGCCACACCGTGTTCGACGCGAGCTACCTGGTGATGGGCCTGGGCGACGTCTACCTCGGCGCGCCCGTGGCCACGCCGCTGGACCCGCGCCACCGTCTGGTCACCACCAAGTACAACCCGGCGCGCACCTGGACCGCAGAAAACTCCGTGGGCATCGGCGGCGCCTACCTGTGCGTGTACGGCATGGAAGGCCCCGGCGGCTATCAGTTCGTCGGGCGCACCTTGCAGATGTGGAACCGCTACCGCGAAGTCGCGGCGTTCGATGGCAAACCGTGGTTGCTGCGCTTCTTCGACCAGATCCGCTTTTACCCAGTGAGTGCGGATGAGCTGGTGCAGATCCGCCGGGATTTCCCCCTTGGGCGGTTTGAACTGAGCATCGAACACAGCCAGTTGAACCTGACGGATTACCAGGCCTTTCTCGCGCAGGAAGCCGAGAGCATTGGCGAGTTTCGCGGGCAACAGCAGCGCGCGTTCAACGCCGAACGCGAACGCTGGATCGCCAGCGGCCAGGCGCATTTCGACAGCGAAGAACTCGCAGCGCCATTGGGCGAAGACACGCCGTTGCAGGCCAACGAATGCAGCATCGACAGCCATATCGCCGGCAATCTCTGGCAAGTACAGGTGAGCGCGGGTGAACGCGTGGCGGCGGGCGATGTGCTGGTGATCCTGGAGTCGATGAAAATGGAAATCCCGGTACTCGCGCCGTTTGCCGGCACTGTCAGGGAAATCCCTGTGCAACCGGGCAGCGGCATTGGCGCCGGACAACGGGTGGTCGTGCTGGAGCGTGATTTGCAATAACGCCTCGGGGCTGTATCGTGCAAGGCACACCGGGTTTCACCGGGACCTTGTCCGATACAGCCTGAACCGACCGATGACCACGCCAACCCTCTGTCCCGCCTGCGGCGCCCGCAACGATTGCGCCCTGGCCGACCCGCGCACTGCCGACCAAGCCTGCTGGTGCTACAGCGTCAGCATCGACCCTGCGGTGCTTGAAGCCTTGCCGCCGGAACTGCGCAATAAAGCCTGCCTGTGCCCGCGCTGTGCCCAGGTGGACGAGCAACTGCGCGGCGCCGAGCCCACGTAATGCGTGTCGACCGTTTCCTCAGCAACCTGCCCCGTTTCAACCGCAAGCAAGTACGCCTGTTGCTGGTGGAGCGGCGGATCACCGTCGACGGCCAGGCAGTCAGCGATCCACATCACCCGGTGAGCGAGTTCAGCCGTGTGCTGCTGGATGGCGAAGTGCTGCAAGCGGGCAAACCCGCGCGCTACTTCATGCTGCACAAACCAAAGGGTTGCGTGAGCGCCACCGTCGACCCGCAACACCCCACCGTGCTCGACCTGCTGGACGAACCGGACAAGCAAGAGCTGCACATTGCCGGCCGCCTGGATTTCAACACCACCGGCCTGCTACTGATCACCAACGACGGCCAGTGGTCGCGCCGCCTGACCCAGCCGCAAACCAAACTGCCCAAGGTCTACTACGTCGAGACCGAGCAAAACATTGGCCCGGAATACGCAGCCACCTTTGCCGCCGGCCTGTACTTCGCGTTTGAAGACCTCACCACGCAACCAGCAGAACTTGAGCTATTGGGCCCCAGAACGGCGCGCCTGAGCATCATTGAAGGGCGTTATCACCAGGTGAAGCGCATGTTCGGGCACTTCGACAATAAAGTGACCCGGTTGCACCGCGAGCGCATGGGGCCTTTGGAATTGGACTCAGCCCTTGCCCCAGGCCATTACCGGGCGCTTACGGACGCTGAAATCCAACAGGTCTGATGACCGTTCAGCCGATGATGGCAAAAAACCACGCCGTCGACTGGCGAACTGGCATCCCTGATGCTTGAATCAACCGAGCCAGCCGCAAACTGACTGGCGAGTCACCCCTACCTACAAGAAACACTTTGCCCGTTCGCACGCTTGATCTGCGGGCATCTCACGGCAAATTGCCCGCCATAACAACACCCGTCGGCCAGCCAGTATCGGATCGACATGGGCCCTCACTTCCAGGCGTATGCCTACCTGTCACAAAGCTCGTGCAGAGTGATCTGCGCGCATTACCCGCTTGCCAGGAGTCTTACGACATGAGGCCAGAAATCGCTGTGCTGGATATACAGGGGCAGTATCGGGTTTACACGGAGTTCTATCGCGCGGACGCAGCTGCCAAGACCATCATTCTGGTCAACGGCTCAATGGCCACCACTGCGTCTTTCGCCCAGACCGTGAAAAGCCTGCACCCGACGTTCAACGTGGTTTTGTACGACCAGCCCTACGCCGGCCGCTCAAAAATCCACAACCGCCACGAGCATATGCTGACGAAAGAAGTCGAGGGCCAGATCCTTCTGGAACTCATCGACCACTTCGCCGCCGAACACGTGCTGTCCTTTTCCTGGGGCGGCGCCGCGACCCTCGTCGCCCTCGCCCACCGCCCGCGCCGTGTGGAAAAGGCCGTGATCAGCTCGTTCTCCCCGGTGATCAACGCACCCATGCGCGACTACCTGGAGCGCGGCGTCGACTACCTCGGCAGTCTCGACCGCGACCGCGTGGGCAACCTGGTCAACAGCACCATCGGCAAACACCTGCCGTCGCTGTTCAAACGCTTCAACTACAAACACGTGAGCAGCCTGGCCGAGCATGAGTATGGGCAGATGCACTTTCACATCAGCCACGTGCTCAACAGCGACCGGCTTTGCTACCTCAAGGCGGCGAAGCAGATTGATATTCCGGTGTTGTTTTTGAACGGCGAATGGGACGAGTACACCAGCGCCCAGGATGCCAAGTTGTTTGGACAGCATATTGCGAAAAGCAGCTTCGGGACGATTCAAGCGACCGGGCACTTTTTGGATATGGAGCACAAGGCCGCGTGCCGGGATAGCCGGGAGGCGTTGATGGTTTTTTTGAGGCCGGAGCAGCAACCGAGCCGGCTGCGGTACCACGCGTCGCAGCCACAGCATGCATTTGCCGTATGAGCGGTGGGGTTGTGGGTGGGCTGGATTTCCGTAGGGGTCCGCCTGCCCACGACCGACCGTTGGCACGTAAAACACAGAATTTTCGAAGAAAAACTTCAAATCCGCGAGCACATCTGGTACAAAGTCAGCCGCTCTGAGCGGGTATAGTTTAGTGGTAGAACGAAAGCTTCCCAAGCTTTAGATGAGGGTTCGATTCCCTCTACCCGCTCCACTCAGATTTTGGTCCTGCGTCAGGATGGTTGTTGACGGGGATGCATAAAAAAACCGGTCCTTGGTGGCCGGTTTTTTTATGGCTGGCGTTAAAGCCCCAACTCCAACGCCAGCAAGTCCGAGAGCGGTTGCGGGCGTCGAATCAATTTGGCGTGCCCTTGCTCGATCAGTACCTCCGGCAACAGCGGGCGGCTGTTGTAATTGGACGACATGGCGGCGCCATACGCGCCGGTATCGTGAATCACCAACAAATCACCCACCTGCGCTTCCGGCAACCTACGGGGTGTGACGCCCTGTTCGTCCTGCGTGAAGATATCGCCGGCCTCGCACAGCGGGCCGCCCACTACGCACAGGTGCTCCGGGCGGCTGACGGGCAAACCTTGTGCATCCAGCAATGTCATGTGGTGATAGGCGCCATAGAGCACTGGCCGCATCAGGTCATTGAACCCGGCATCCACCAGAATGAAATGCCTGCTGCCAACTTTTTTTATCGCGCGAACTTCGGTGACCAGATACCCAGACTCCGCGACCAGGAAGCGGCCCGGCTCGATTTCCATGCGTACCGGATGACCAAGCCAGGCCTCAATCGCCTGTTTGGCCTGGCGCCATGTGCTCGCATAACTCTGGATGTCCACCGGTTCATCTTCCCCACGATAAGGCGTGGCAAGCCCTCCGCCGATGGAAAACGCTTCGATATCGTGGTCGAGTGCCTTCACCACCGAGACCATCGCACAGCCCACTTGCTCAAGGTGCGCGTAATCCACACCTGAACCGATATGCATGTGCACGCCCACCAGTTTCAGGCCGAATTGCCGGATCACGTTGAGCGCTTCTTGCACCTGCTCGTGCCAGATTCCATGTTTGCTGTTTTCGCCACCCGTATTCGTCTTGCGGCTGTGACCGTGACCAAACCCTGGATTGATCCGCAGCCAGACGCGATGGCCGGGCGACCGCTGCCCCAGTTGGCGCAGCATATCAATCGAGCCGGTGTTCACTTCCAGTTGCAGTTCCACGACACGGCGCAACGTCGCTTCATCGAATAAATCACAGGTAAATACAATGCCCGCCGGGTCGCCGTCAGGGCTGAACCCCGCCAGCAGTGCCCGCTCGATTTCACCCAGCGATACCGCATCAATCCGCACGCCTTGTTCGCGCATCAACCGAAGAATATGCAGGTTGGAACAGGCTTTCTGCGCGTATCGAATCACATCGAAACCCTGCAGTTGATTGATGCGGGCCCTGATGGTCTCGGCCTCATAACACCAGAGCGGGGTGCCGTGCTGTTTTGCAGACTCGGTCAACGGCTGAAACACGGAATGGTTCGGCATGACAGTATTTCTTCTGAAATAGGGTGAGCAACCATCATGACCAGCGTTCTTGATTCAATAAAATACCTATTCTTTTCCACTCGATTCAGTTTTGATATGGACTTCGTTAAACGGGTGGGGGATCAAGGATGGAGATATCCATACGGCATATCGAGGTGTTCCGGGCCATCATGCAGGCAGGCAGCGTCACGGGAGCGGCCCTGCTGCTTTTTACCTCGCAACCGACGGTCAGCCGCGAGCTTGCGCGACTGGAAAAGCTTTCTGGCCTGCGACTCTTTGATCGCACAGGAGGGAGGCTGATACCGACGGCCCAGGCGATCATGCTGTTCGAAGAGGTTGAACGCTCCTACATCGGCCTGGAAAGAATCAACAGCGTTGCGCAGTCAATTCGTCGCTTTGAACATGGCCAGCTAAGCGTTACGTGCCTTCCACTGTTTTCCCAGACGCTTTTGCCCAAGGTCTACAAGCGCTTTCAGCAACAGCATGTCGGCATCGGCTTGAGCATTGCGGCACAGGAAACGCCCCTGCTGGAAGAATCACTCAGCGCCCAGCGTTACGACCTCGGGTTAACCGAAGGCGAACATGCACCTCAAGGTACCCAAGGGGAGCTGCTCTTTTGTTCCGACATGGTTTGCGTACTGCCAGAGGGCGATCCTTTGCTGGCTAAACCGTTGCTGACACTGGAAGACTTTCAGGGTGTGAATTTCATCAACCTGTCGGGCCTGGACATCTATCGCCAAACCCTTGATGAGCACTTCCGCCGGGCCGGCGTCGATAGGCACATTGTGGTCGAAACAACCAACGCTGCGTCGGTGTGTGCCATGGTCAGGCAGCACCTGGGGGTGGCGATTATCAACCCGCTGACTGCAGTGGCGGAGGCCGGTAACGGGCTGGCCATTCGGCCGATCAACGTATCCATCCCGTATCGGGTCATGTTGATCCGACCTGATTATCGACCTTCCTCAATTTTCGTCGATGCCTTCTGCAACGCGCTGACGGATGAGGCGGCGAGTCTGGCGAACAGTTTGGATTTTAGGCGGGAGCGTTCGAGCTAACGAATGGCAAAGGAGACAGGACTCATGTACTGCGAACTAAAAGGTTCACCGAACAAACTTGAAATAGACAAGCTCCGGATCACCCTCATCCAGATTCTCAATAACGCCACTGCGCAAGAATCCAGCCTTGGATATGAGTTGCTGTGAAGCGACGTTTGAGCGGTTCGTTGAGGTAAAAAGCTTGTTCGTCTTACACGCGGATTCAGCAGCAACAAGCAGTAGAAGCGCGATGCCTTTGCGCTGGTGTGCGGGAGAGATAACCACCAGTGAAACAAAGCCATTCCCGAAAAAATCATGGGTAAGTACGAGATAGCCGACAACGCAGCCAGCGTCCACCGCAACCAGGCATTGACCCTTCTCAACGGCCTCGAGAATAAGCTCGCCACGGCTGACATTCGATTTCGCGAAGGCGTCGAGCTCAACCAAGGCACTCACGTCTTCAAGCGTTGCCTCTCGGGTGAACGGGGCTGTTTTTGCTTCGCTGTTCCAGGTCATCGTTGCTGACTCCCAACGCATCAAAAATCGGCTGCCCTTCCCTTGGTATGTGCGGCCTGGAAGGGAAAGCCTTTTTATAGAATCAAGAAACGCTATCCACTCGGTCCTGCACGGCTTCTACCAGTAAAAGCCCCAACTCAATCATTTGCTGAATCGCCAAGGCCAGACAGCGATGCTCGTCTGGCAGGTTATCGGCAAATTCGTTGGTCATTGCGCCAGCGCCGGCAATGGTTTCGTAGGCGTTGGCGAGCAATGCATCGGTACCGATTTCGGGACGTACGCTGAATATTTTTACGGGTGAATTATACGAGTCAGTACACATCTGTTGATCCTCGGTTAGGACCACCTTCCAGAGCTACTAAACAAAGGGTGGCGGCTATACGCGGGTTAGTAGACCGGTTGATCAACGAAACCGGCGCGCCCAAAGGCGCCCCGCGTACAGCCACCATCAAGACCAGACATTGAAACGTCTGAGAAATGGCACAGCCATACGCCGTTGATCAAATCGGGCTACTAAACCCGACCGCTGATGGGCAGCGGCTGACGAACCTTAAAGAGGTCGCCCAAGGCGCACAACCGGGAGGATTCTGATGGTTGTGTAGGCAAAGCCGCAAGATTCATCACTGCTTGCCCGCCCAAATCAGCCCGTAATCTCTGGCAACAAGATTGATCATGAAGCGCTTATTCCTCTGGATGGGCAGTGAATTTTCGTGGTACTCAGACAAGGCCATCGCAACCTCGCCAAAGCTCGACAGCTCCCACAAGGAACTGAATTCACCATCAGAAAAGACGGCTATTTCTCGAGCACCACTCCCCGCTGCACCACCCACGCCAACGGCAACGTCAGCAGCAACATCCCCGCCAACACCATCACCGCCACCGGCACGCCCATCGAGTCCCCCAGCCCGCCGAACAACACAGGCGCCAACGCGCCGCCGCCGATGGTGCCGGTATAGAACACCGCAAACGCCTGCTCGCGTTTACCCGCGCTGGCCAGGTCCGGCACGGCGCCGTACAGCACCGACGACGTGCCGTTCAGCGCCAGCCCCAACACCGGCAACATCACCATCAAACCGGTCAATGGCAGATACACCGCCGCGACGATCAACAGCGCTGTGCTGGCCTCCGTCAGCCATACGGTTTTCATCATGCCGATACGTGCGCCGAGGTAGCCGCAAAGCAATTTGCCGAAGGCGCCGCCGATAAACAGCATGGTCAGCGCCAGGCCAATGCCCGCAGTACCAGCGCCTTTAGCTTGCAGAAGAAAGGGCAAAAACGTGAGAAAGCCCATGCGCACGGCGCTGTCGAGTGTGCCCGTAACGATCAGCGCACGCAGGCCGCTAACCGAGCCACTTCCTACCAGTGTCTTGGCGGTTTTCCCGGAAGCGGACGCCGCTGCCTGCACGGGTATCAACCACCACAGCAACCCCGCCGCCGCCAACCCCAGCAATCCAAGCAGCGTAACGCTCGCGCGCCAACTGATGACGGTCAGCAACAGGCCGACCAGCCCAGGAACAAGGGTTTTGCCAATATCCCCGGAGAAGTTGTATTGAGACAGCGCTTCCTTGACCCCACCACCGTTCTCGTAGGTATCGGTGATCATTGAAGAAGCCAGCGGATGCTGAGTACTCGCCCCCAGCCCGCCCAACAGCAGCGCCAGCAATAACATGCCCAACCCGGTCGCCTGTCCCACCAACAGATAAGCAACACCGGCAAGCGCCGTGCCGCCCACCAGCATCGGCGTGCGCCCCCAACGTTTGGCGGCGCGGCTGGCCATCAGTTGGAACACTGCCATCATCCCGGAGTACGCCCCGCGCAACAGGCCGATCTGGGCGTAGGTCAAGCCGAACTGCGCTTGCCAGATCGGCAGCAGCACGTAGATCACATCGGTCAGGCCATCATGAATGGCGTGGGCGCTGCACCCTGCGATCAATGAGCGGCGACGGGCGGAAGTCTCGGGCACGGGCAAGGCAACGGCGTCGTTCATGAGGTCTTGCTCAGTTCAGGTTGGAGGGGCTTCCAGCCCGCCAGGGCGATCAACAGTGACAGCAACTGGAAACCGATGATCAGCGCTACGCATCCCGTCCAGCCCCAGCGTCCCCAGATCAGCGCGGGGGCAATGGCGCCGAAGCTGCCGCCCAGGTAATAGCAGGTGAGGTACAGGCCCACGGCGCCGGCCTTGTTGTGGCGGGCGGTGGCGGTGGTGAAGGCGCTGGCGGCGGCCTGGGCGAGGAATACGCCGGTGGAGCTGAGGGCCAGGCCCAGTACGATGCTCCACAGGGACGGCAATAAGGTCAGGGCCGAGCCGCAGACGCCGAGTGCCGCAGCGGCGGTCAGCAGCTCGGATTGCGGGCGGGATTTGCTCAGGCGCCCGGCGATGGGGATCACCACCAGGGCCAGCAGGAACACCATGTAGATAGTGCCCAGCGCCGCCGGGCCGAGGTCGAAGGGAGCTTGGCTGAGGTAAAGCCCGGCGTAGGTAAAGGTCGCCACTTGGGAGAACAGCACGCAAAATCCTACTGCGTAGGCTGCCAACAGCGGAGTGCTGAGCACATCGCTCCAAGTAGTTGCAGGTTGGGCAACACGGGGAGGATTGTCCGGCAGCAGAAACTGGATAAACCCGCCCACCATCAGGCTCAACACCGCCAACAGTTCAAAGGCTTCACGCCAGCCGACATACTCGGTCATCACGCCGGTGACGAAGCGTCCGGCAAACCCGCCCAGCACAGTGCCGGCCACGTAGAGGCTGGTGACTTCGGTCACGGTGCCGCCGCGCCAGCGATCGCCGATGTAGGCCACGCTGGTGGCAAACACTACCGGAATCAGCATCCCTTCGATAAAGCGCCACACCAGCAACTCGGCAAAGCTGCTGGCATAGGCGGTCATCAGCGCCGGCAGCGCCAGCAACAGCGCGGCAACCGAGATCACGGTGCGTTGCTCAAACCGCCCGGTCAGGCGGCTGACAAACGGCGCAGTCAGCGCCACCGCCAACGTAGTGACAGTAATGCTCCAACCGGCGGCCTTGGCGCTCACCTCAAAGTTGGCGGCAAACGTCTGCAAAATGCTCTGGGTGGCGTAGAGGTTGAGAAACGCCGCGCAGCCACACAGGAACAGGGCAAGACGGGCACAATGCAGGCGCGGTTTCATGAAACCTCTCGTTTTATTATCAGAGGCCTTTATAGAATGACCCGCACACCCGAGACCAATACCGATTTCGGACCGATCAATACCCTGGGGCCAGGATGCTCGACCTACGCAAGCTGCGTTACTTTCTGACCGTCGCCGAAGAATTGCACTTCGGCCGCGCCGCCCTGCGCCTGCACCTGGCCCAGCCACCGTTGACCCGGCAGATTTCCGCGCTTGAGGCTGAACTGGGGTTTCGCCTGTTCGACCGCACCAGTCGCACGGTTTCGCTCACCGCCCAAGGGCGCTCGTTTCTGCCCTATGCACGGGCGGTGCTGGAGCAGGTCGACCTCGCCGAGGTCATTGCCGGCAAACTAGCTGCAGGTGCCGCCGGGCAACTGGCGCTGGGTTATGTCAGTTCCATAGCCCTGTCGGATTTGTTCAGCCAGGCGATTCAGGCCTTCGCCCAACGCTTTCCCGATGTGCAATTGACGCTGGTGGAATGCGCCTCCGGGAGCCTGGGCGCACAGGTGGCTGATGGGCGCATGGATATTGGCCTCAGCCGGTTACTGCCCCGGGAAGGTCAAACTGAGGTGCAAGCATTGTCGTTGGGGGAGGAGCGGCTGGTCGCTGCGGTGTCCAGCGACAGCCCGTTGGCGAGCCAGGCCGAGGTCAGCCTGGCGCAGCTGAGCGTGTATCCACTGATTCTGTTTCCAGCCGATTACGGCTCGGGCCTCAACCAGTCCATCGAGCAGCTTTATCGGCATAAGGGTTTGCCACTGCGAGCCGGGCCTTCGGGGCGGCAAATCACCTCGATCATTGCGCTGGTGGCGGCGGGCCAAGGTGTGGCACTGGTGCCGGAATGCACTCAGAGTTTGATGAATAAGGGCGTGACGTATCGGCCGTTGGTGGACGCGGATGCGTATGCCCGTTTACTTGTTCTGACGCGCAACGATGTAAGCAGCTTGATGGTTAGGGCATTTTTGAGCGTGATTGATGAGTTGCTACAGGCTCGTCAGCAAGCCTGATTGCTCTGCCGAAAAACCTCGCAATACCTCCGCCGGGCGCAGTCCCCACACGCTCATACACTGCATACGCCACCTACAGAAACATCGGTCGTCGACCGCTGGTAGGTAGAGTGTTGATAATTTATCTTCAGTGGTTATAGTCACCACCAACACACACCACAAGGAGGTGATGTGGACAGCCGATATTTGATAGGTCACATCGTTGCGGATGGCTGGTATCTGGTGCGAATCAGAGGTAGCCATCACCATTTCAAGCACCCGACAAAGCCGGGGCTGGTGACGATTCCCCATCCTAAAAAGGACCTGCTGGACAAGACCGCAAAGAGCATTTTGAAACAGGCGCTGCTCAGCTAATACGTTCGTGGAGGACAACAAACATGCTGTACCCAATCGCAATTTCAACCGGTGACGAGGACCATGCCTGGGGTGTGGAAGTCCCGGACATTCCCGGTTGCTTCTCAGCTGGAGATGATCTGGACGACGCCATGGCCATGGCCCGCGAAGCGATCGAAGGCCACTTCGAGATCCTCGCAGAAGACGGTGCGCCCATTCCTACAGCACAGAAAGTCACCCTCCATGCCGCTAACCCGCAATATGCCGGCTGCACTTGGGCGGTGGTGGATATTGATGTCACCAAGTACCTGGGCAAGGCACAGAAACTCAATATCACGTTGCCCGGCTATCTGCTGAACCGCATTGACGAATACGTCCTGCATCATCCGGAAGAAAAAAGCCGTTCGGGCTTTCTTGCGTCTGCTGCGCTCAAAGTGTTGCAACAAGACCGGTAACAGCACTTCAAGGAACCGCGCAATGCTCCCTCCCGCACAACGCACTCCAAAACCCATACTGCGCAAGGTACTGGGCTGGGTGCTGATTGCGCCTCTGCTGCTCTCGTTTCTCAGGCTGCCCTTTCCGTTGGGACTCGTCTTGGCGCTGGCGTCCATCGCAGCCTCCGTTTATGGCGCCCGGTTTGCCCAACTGCATGCCAGCCGACGTGTAACCGTATTTGCCGTGATCATCACGCTGCTCAACATCGCTTCATTTTTTGTCATTGGCACGGCATCGGTACTCAAGGCGCTGTACTGGTTCTCGTGGCTTTACGGGTATCCGTATTACGCCGATTGGGTTTACTGGAACTTCTAAGTCTTTCGCGAATTCGACCGCAAGAAACGTAGTTCCACCCTGGACCGGCCCACCTACAGTAGAGCCTTACACCCTCAAGGAGCCCAACAATGTCCTATGAATACCAATACATGCCCTCCCCCGTCGGCCAACTGACCCTCGTGGCCCGTGACGGAAAACTCACCGCCATCCTCTGGGAAAAAGAGCGCCCCAACCGTGTTCGGCTGGGGGTCCTGCAAGAGGCCAACAACAGCCCGGTGTTGCGGGAAACCGAGCGGCAGTTGAAAGAATACTTCGCCGGTACCCGCAACCGTTTCGAGCTGGAACTGGACTTTGCCGGCACCGACTTCCAGAAAAAAGTCTGGCAGGCGCTGCTGACCATCCCGTTCGGGGAAACCCGCAGCTACAGCCAGATCGCCGCGCAGATTGGTAGCCCCAAGGCCGTGCGTGCCGTAGGCGCAGCCAACGGGCGCAATCCGATTTCGATTGTTGCGCCGTGCCATCGGGTGATTGGTGCGTCAGGCGGCTTGACCGGGTTCGCGGGTGGGCTTGAGGCCAAGCAGTATCTGTTGGAGCTGGAGGAACACGTCTGAAAGCCCGGCAAAAAAAATGTATAAATTTGTTCAAACTCTCAATTGTAAAAAGAAATTTCAGCGCACGCCTGCGGTCAGTATTTTCATCACCCACCCTTAAAGGAAAACGGTCATGAAATTCTCCGCTGTCTCACAGTCCCTGTCCCGTTGGGCAGGCAGTGCCCGCACGTTCTACGCGGCGGTAGCGTTGATCTTCCTGTGGAGTTTGAGCGGGCCTTATTTCCACTACAACGACACATGGCAGCTGATCATCAACACCTCCACCACCATCATCACCTTCCTGATGGTGTTCCTGATCCAGAACACGCAAAACCGCGACAACGACATTTTGCATATCAAGATCGACGAACTGCTGCGCGCCACCAAGGACGCGCAAAACGCGGTGCTGAGCCTCGATGGCCTTGATCGCAAGCAGCTTGAGAAATTACGCAAGGAATACAAGACCATGGGCGACAGCGAAACCATCACCGTCACCACGCTGACGTCTGAACGCGAACAGCCCAAGACCGACCTGAATCAAGCATAAAAAAACGGCGGTTGGACCTTATCCAACCGCCGTTTTTTATGAACGACTCAAGGCAATCAACCGTCGCCTTGGTGACCTTTACCGTAAGTCGACGCCAGCGCCCGGGCTTTCTCCAGGCGTTCCTCCAACTTGGGCAGGGTCTCATCCACCAGAGCCTTTATTTCCGGAATGTCCGACTCGGCACCTTCCTGCTTGAACAAGGCGATCGCGTCTTCATTGGCCTTGATCTGCTGGGCGGTGTAGGCGGCGTCAAACGAATCGCCGTCCTTGAGCTCGGGCATCAGCGATTCGGCCTTGTCGACGATCTTGTCCCGTGGGGCCACCGGCAAATCGAGCTTCTTGGCGATGGCCGCCAAGTGCTGATTGGCCAGGGTGCGTTCATTGATGACTTCGATGGTGTAGTCCTTGATCTCTTGGGACGAAGTCTTGGCGTGTGCCATGCGGCTGGTCTCGATATCGGCCATGCCCTTGGCCGAAGCCTGCTCGATGAAATCGGCAGGCGACTGGGCGAAAGCATTGCTGGCGCCGAGGCCCAGCAGCATCGCGAAACTGGCGGTGCGTAACCGGATAGCCATGCGGCTCATGATGGGTTCCTCCAGGTAATAAACAGGTGCAGGGAAACGAACCCCGCCCTGAATCTGAATTTTCAGGGCGGTAAAGGTTTAGAAAAAACTTGTCAGTGCGACGAACGGTCGTCAAGTATTGCTGCCAAACAGGCCCGGTAACGCAGGGGCCAGGGCATTGATGGCGGTGGACGGAGCGGTCGCTTCTGCCTGTTCGGTTGCTACGGATAAAACTTCATTCCTGCGTAAGGCTTGTCGCGACAGGCTTGCAAGCGCGCGTCCAGATCACCGACGTGGACTTCGAGTTTGTGACCGTCGGGATCAAGGAAATAGAACGATGCGCCTTCACTGCGGTTCTCTCGCCATTCCTTTACATCTGCGGCTCGTAGACGGGCTACAGCAGGCATAAAGTCATCGGATGCAACGGTGAACGCGTAGTGGGTGTATTCGGCAGCAGGTGTGCGTAATGGGTCCAGCGACAGGCACAACCAGAGCCCAGGCAGCGAAAGGTACGCGCCGTTGTCCCAAGTGGCGTCGAGGCGCAGTTGCAGCAGCTCATTATAAAAGCTGATGCTGCGGTTCAAGTCGGTGATGGAGAGTGTCAGGTGGTTAAAGCCTGAGAGCATGTGAAACTCCTTCTTATTACGAGGCGCTGTCCTGACGAATGGGACACAAAGATGCGGCGGTGACAATGTAGTATGTTGTATTACACATCACTACACCGAGGCACCTATGTCGGTAATGTCATTACGCCTACCTGAAGACATCGCCGAAACACTCGCCAGTCTCGCCAAGGCCACCGGGCGCAGCAAATCGTTCCTCGCCGTCGACGCGTTGCGCGAATACCTGACGCGTGAAGCATGGCAAATCGAGGAAATTCAAAAGGCCTTGAAAGAGGCCGATGCGGGCGATTTTGCAACTGCCGCCGAAGTAGACGCTGTGGCGAACAAATGGCGTGCCAATGCGCGTTGAGTGGCTGAAGACGGCACTCAAAAATCTCGATGACCAAGCGACTTACATCGCCCAGGAAAACCCCAATGCAGCGTATGAGTTTGTTCAGGCCGTCCGGACAGGGCTTGACCATGTTGCTGAGTTTCCGGCAATGGGTCGGGAAGGACGCGTTCCAGGAACACGTGAGTGGGTAATGCCGCGTTGGCCCTATCTCGTGCCATACCGTATTCGCGAGGGACGGCTACAGGTTCTCCGAATATTTCACACACGGCGCCAGCCACCGAACAGTTGGTAACGCCGATCAACTCCGTATCACACCCTGCACTTGCCCATTCAACCACTGCAACGCCGGGTCTCCACCCCGCCGCGAATGCCATGCCAGCACAAACGCAAACGACGGGATATGAAACGGCGGCGGCACGGCCAGTAGCCGTTCGTGATCAATGTTGAGCAGCCCGCGAGACGACACGGTAAGAATCAGGTCCGTGCCCTGGATCAACTGCGGCGCGACACCCCAATGAGGCAAGCTGATAGCCACGTGCCGGCGCTCACGAATCGCCGTCAGCGCCCGTTCGATTTCCGGTGTACCACTGCCGCGCATTTCCAGTAAAACGTGGGGCCGCGCCAGGTAGGTGGGCAGGTCAAGCACGCCGTTGTCAGGCAGGCTGTCACGGTCCACCAGGCACACGTAATGCTCTTCAAACAACGGCGTGCTGCGCAGTTCGGCAGGCATGTCGGGAAACACCCCGGCAGCCAGGTCGATATCGCCATTGAGCACGCCATCCAGCATGCCTTCGCGACTGGCCTGGATAATCTGCAAATCAATCCCCGGCGCTTCCCGGCGCAAAGTGCGTACCAGCTCCGGCAAGAAAATCGCCGCGCCGTAGTCCGACATCGCCACCCGAAAAGTACGTTTGGCCGAGGCTGGATCGAAGCGATTGGGCGCCAGCAACGCCTGCACCTGGGCCAACGCCTCCGCCAGTGGCATCGCCAGTTCCAGGGCGCGCGCAGTGGGCACCAACGAACTGCCCTGGCGCACCAATAACGGGTCCCCGAGCAAATCCCGCAACCGCGCCAGGGCGTGGCTTACCGCCGGCTGGCTCAAGTGCAAGCGCTCGGCGGCACGGGTGACGTGCTGCTCACTCAGCAAGGCGTCGAGGATCACCAGCAGGTTAAGGTCGATGCGTCGAAGATCATTCATCAGCTGCATGTTCTGCATAAGAACTTGGAATTTAAATTTGCGCGACGAATAGCCTAGAGTCCAGCAAAACCTCTGGGAGATTGATGATGACGACGATGCATTGGGTAGGTTTGTTGCTGTTGGCCGCGTTCGCCGGGGCGGTGGTGCCGTTTCAAAGTGCGATCAACGCCAACCTGGGACGCAGCCTGGGCCATCCGTTGTGGGCCACCCTCGCCTCGCTGCTGGTGAGCATTATCGTGCTGCTGCCGGTGATCCTGGCCCTGCGCCTGCCGCTGCCCAACCTTGGCTTTATCACCAAGGCGCCGCTGTGGATGTGGAGCGGCGGTGCGTTCGGCGTGTGCTTTATTTCGCTGGCACTGATCCTGATGCCCAAGCTCGGTGCTTCAGGGTTTATCGCCCTGGCGATGGCCGGGCAGATCATCGCTTCGTTGATGCTGGATCACTTCGGCCTGTTCGGGCTGGTGGAACGCCAACTTACCGCGCCCCGGTTGATCGGGGCGTTGATGTTGATCGGTGGCGTGGCACTGATTCAGTTCAGCGCCACGCCCACCCGATCGCTGGTAACCGCGGGCTGATCAGTGCTTGTCGAGGGTGCGCAGTTTCTGCGGCAAGCCCCACAGCAACAGCGCCGCCGCCAGCAGCGCACACACGCCGATGACATACAGCGCCGGCGTGGTGCTGCCGGTCAGGTCCTTGATACGGCCGACCATCACCGGGCTGACGATGCCGCCAAACTGGCCCAGGGTGTTGATCACCGCAATCCCGCCCGCCGCACCCGCCCCGGCACCGGCCAACAGCTTAGGCGGCAAGGTCCAGAAGGTCGGAATCGAAGCAATGATGCCCGCGCCCAGCAAGCTCAGAGCGACGATCAAGAACGTGGTGTGGTCCGCAAAGATCCCCGCACAGAAGAACCCCACCGCGCCCAGCGCCACCAGGCCACTGACGAACTTGCGACGTTCACCGGTAGCGTCGGACAAACGCCCGATCACCACCATGCTGATGGCACCGCAGACGTAGGGAATCGCCGTCAGCAGGCCGATCATCACCGGGCTCTGGGTGCCCGCGCTGCGGATCAACTGCGGCGCCCAGAAGTTCAGGCCGTAGGACGCCACCTGGATCAGGAAGTAGATAAAGCCCAACATCAGGAAGCCGGGAATCCTGAGTGCTGCCAGCAATGAGCCGCCACTCTTGTGGGGTTCATGCACGGCAATGCGGCTGGCCAACAAAGTCTTCTCCGCCGAGGTCAACCAGTGGGCATCCTCGATGCGGTCCTTGAGCAGCTTGAGCACCAGGAAACCGAGGCCAACGCAGGGCAAGCCACCGAGCAGGAACAACCAATGCCAGCCGCGCATCTGCAGCACACCGTCGAGGTGTTCCAGCACCAGCCCGGAGAACGGCGCGCCCACCAGCCCGGCAAACGCCGACGCCAGGAACAGCATCGACGTGATGCGCCCACGGTAGTGCTGCGGGAACCATAACGTCAGGTAATACAACACGCCTGGGGCAAACCCGGCCTCCATCGCACCGATGATGAAACGCAGGCCGTAGAACTGCCATTCGGCCGTGACGAACACCATGGCTGCCGTCGCCAGCCCCCACGACATCATGATGCGCGCGATCCAGCGCCGGGCGCCGACCTTGTACAGCATCATGTTGCTCGGCACTTCGAAGATCACATAGCCGACCACAAACAGCCCGGCGCCGAGGCCGTAGGCGGTGTCGCTCAAACTCAGGTCAGCCTGCAGCTGGAACTTGGCGAAGCTGATGTTGATGCGGTCAAAAAATGCGAACAGGTAGCAGACCATGATCAGCGGCATCAGGCGCCAGGCGACCTTGCTGACCAGGGCTTTTTCGGCATCGTGCTCAGCGGCCGGGCGCACGCCGGCCTCCAACGTATTAAGGCTCATTGTTTCTCTCCAGCGGACTGCTCGCAGGCGTCCGATTGTTTTTGTTGTCTGGTGGCGGCTTACAAGGTGGCGATGTAGGCCGGTGGCGGATGCAGGTCGCAATTGCGCCCGGCCTTGGCCACCTGGCCCGGCAGTTCATGGCCGAGCAGGGCCGGCAATTGCCGCGACATGTGCAGCAGGTGCGGCAGGTCGATGCCGGTGTGGATCCCGACTTCGTCGCACAGGTTGACTAGGTCTTCGGTGCAGATATTGCCCGACGCGCCGGGAGCAAACGGGCAGCCGCCGAGGCCGCCCAATGCTGCATCAAACCGTCGCGCCCCGGCCTCGTAGGCGGCCAGCACATTGCACAAACCCAGGCCGCGGGTGTTGTGGAAATGCAGGGTCAGGTCGCTCGCCGGAACACGTTCCAGAACGCGTTTTACCAGGCGCTCGACCTGACGGGGATTGGCCATGCCGGTGGTGTCCGCCAGGCTGATGCCCTGGATGCCCAACTCGCGGTAGGCGTCGACCCATTGCAGCACGTGGTCTTCATCAATCTTGCCCTCGAACGGGCAGCCGAAAGTGGTGGCGATGCTGCCGTTGAGGCGCACCGGATAGTCGGCAGCGAAACTCACGATGTCGCCGAACGCCGCCAACGAGGCCTCGCAGCGCATGCGCATATTCGCCAGGTTGTGGGTCTGGCTGGCGGACATCACCAGGTTCAACTCATCGGCCCGGGACTCGACGGCGCGCTGGGCGCCCTTGAGATTGGGGATCAACGCCACGTAGATAATCCCGGGATGACGGGTGATGCCCTGGAACACTTGCTCGCCATCGCGCAACGCGGGAATGGCCTTGGGTGAAACAAACGAACCGGCTTCAATTCGGGAAAATCCCGCCAGGGACAGTTGGTCGATCAGCGCGATCTTATCGACGGTCTCGACCCAGGTCGGCTCGATTTGCAGCCCATCCCGGGGCGAAACTTCCTGCACGATCAAGGCATCGGAATAGCTTTTCATTGCACCACTCCCGAAGTTTTCAGGCGTTGAATATCGGCCCCGCTCAAGCCCAGGTCGCCGAGGATTGCATCGGTGTGCTGGCCCAGGCTTGGACCCTGCCAGTTCACCGCGCCGGGGGTTTCTGACAGCTTGGGCACGATGCCGGGCATCTTCACCGTGAGGCCGCCGGGCAGGTCGGCACTGAGCAGCATGTCCCGGGCCTGGTAGTGCGGGTCGGCGACGATGTCGGCCACTGAATAGATGCGCCCCGCCGGTACTTCGGCGGCTTCCAGGGCGCTGAGCACCTGGTCGATGGGCAGGCTGCTGGTCCAGTGGGTGATGGCGGCGTCGAGCAGGCTGCTCTTGGCGGCGCGGCCATCGTTGTGGGCAAACTCCGGCGCTTCGGCCAGGTCGGCGCGGCCGATGGCGAGCATCAGGCGCTTGTAGATCGGGTCGCTGTTGCCGGCGATCACCACGTAGGCGCCGTCGGCGGTCAGGTAGGTATTGGACGGTGCAATGCCCGGCAAGGCGCCGCCGCTGCGTTCGCGCACATGGCCGAGCATGTCGTATTCCGGCACCAGGCTTTCCATCAGGTTGAACACGCTTTCAGCCAGGGACACGTCGACAATCTGGCCGTCGCCCTGGCCGGTCTTGACCCGCAGCAGCGACATCAGCGCGCCGATCACGCCGTGCAGTGACGCCAGGGAATCACCGAGGCTCACGCCGACCCGCGCCGGTGGTGAATCCGGGTTGCCAGTGGTGTAGCGAATCCCGCCCATGGCCTCGCCGATGGCACCGAAGCCCGGGCGGTCGCGGTAAGGGCCGGTCTGGCCGTAGCCGGAGATGCGCACCAGGGTCAGCTTGGGGTTGAGGGCGTGCAGCACGTCCCAGCCCAGGCCGAGTTTTTCCAGGCCGCCGGGGCGCAGGTTTTCGATCAGCACGTCGGCATCGCCCAGCAATTGCTTGACCAGGTCCAGGCCTTCTGCCGACTTGAGGTCCAGGGCCAGGGACTTCTTGTTACGCGATTGCAGGTACCACCATAGCGACGTGCCTTCGTGCAGCTTTCGCCATTTGCGAAGCGGATCGCCCTGGCCCATGGCTTCGATCTTGATCACCTCGGCGCCAAACTCGGCCATCAGGCGGGCGGCGAAGGGCGCGGCAATCAGGGTGCCGATCTCGATCACCTTGATACCGCTCAGGGGAGCCGTCATGGGGTGTACCTCTTGTTCTTGGAATGTGGGCCAAGGCTAGAGGACGCAGGCAGTAGAAATCCAACCGTCAGTTGGCAACGAGCGTTCGCCAAAGGAGAACGCTTGAGTCAGAGTTGGTTGTGGCGAGGGAGCTTGCTCCCGCTGGAATGCGTAGCGCTCCCTGGATTTTTGGGGCCGCTTCGCGCCCCAGCGGGAGCAAGCTCCCTCGCCACAGGGTATTTGCTTACGCCTGCTCCCGCCGCAGGTAATCGAACAACAACCGGCTCACCGGTGACAGCTGCGCCTCATCACGCACCACCAGGATCAGGCTGCGATCCGACCAGGCATCCGTCAGCGGCACCGCGTGCAACCCAAGTGCCCGGCCAAACAACTCGTAGGCCTTTTGCGGCAGGATGCCGATGCCCATGTTGGCCTGGACCATTCGGCACATGGCATCAAAGCCCGGCACATGGATCCGCAGGCGCAACACCTTGCCCGCCTCCCGCGCCGCCGCGTGGGTGCGCATGTTGATCGAGCTGGCGGAATGCAGACCCACGTAGTCGCTGTCCAGTGTCTCGGCGAACGCCAGTGTCTTGCGCGACGCCAACGGGTGATCCGCCGGCATCAGCACCACCAGTTTGTCCCGGCGATAGGTCACGCCGGGCAGGCCTTTGGTGTCGGTGTCGCTGGAGCAGATACCCAGGTCCGCCACCCCATCGATCACGCCCTGGACCACGCCATTGCTGGGCCGCTCTTCCAGGTCGGCTTTGACCTGCGGGTGCAGCGCGGAAAAGTCGCGCAAGTCTTCAGGCAGGAACTGAATGATCGCCGAGAGGTTCGCCAGCATCCGCACATAACCGCGCACGCCGTGGCTGTGTTCGCCCAGTTCCAGGCCCATCTTCTCGACGTTGAACAGCATCTGCCGCGCATGGTGCAGCAAGGTCTCGCCGGCAGCCGTCAGCTGCATGCCCTTGGCCTGGCGCACAAACAGGCTCACGCCCAGCACCTGTTCCAGCTCCATCAAGCGCTTGCTGGCCGCCGAGACGGCGATGGCTTCACGGGCGGCGGCGCGGGTCAGCGTGCCTTCTTCATGCACCGCCACAAACAGTTGCAGGGTGATCAGGTCCAGGCGGCGAACCAGACTTTTGTGCAGCATCTAGGCGCGCTCGGTGGCCAGGCGATTGATATCGGCCTGCTCTACCACCGGCAGAGGTGCACCGTGCCGGACGGCCGAGAGCATCGCGCGGCCAACGGTTTCAGTGCTCACCACCCAGGCCGGCCGCACATGGCGCAGCAGCGACAACAGCGGGCCGGTGACGGTGTAGAGGGATTGGTAGAGCGGGGTCTTCGAACGCACACCGTGCAACGGCTGGATCACCCCGGGACGGAACAGGTACACCGCCTTGAACGGCAGGCGCAGCAGGGCATTCTCGGTCTTGCCCTTGATCCGCGCCCACATGGTTTTGCCGGCTTCGCTGCTGTCGGTACCGGCGCCGGACACGTAGATGAAGGTCATCTGCGGATTGAGCCGGGCCAGGGTGCTGGCGGCCACCAGGGTCAGGTCGTAGGTCAAATGGGTGTACTTGACTTCGTCCATGCCCACCGAGGAAACGCCCAGGCAAAAGAAGCAGGCATCGAAGCCTTGCAGCAGATGCTCCAGGGGCTGGAAATCGAACATATCGGCATGCAGCACCTGATGCAGCTTGCCGTGTTCCTGGGCCAGTGCGGTACGGCCGACGGCGACCACTTCCTGCACGTCACCGGCCAGCAGGCACTCACGCAATACGCCCTGGCCGACCATGCCGGTGGCGCCGAATAATAGAACTCTCATAAGGTTGGTTCCTAAGCGACAAGCGGTTAGCTTCAAGCTGCCAGGTAGAGACAAACACACTAGCAGCTTGTAGCTTGCGGCTTGCAGCTTACTGCTCAACAGGATCTTTTGCCCCTTGAAAAGCACCACGACCCTCGCCATCGCCTGCAGCGCGGCCTTTCTGTCCCAGGTTGGCATCAGCAGCTATTTACCTGCCGTGCCCGCGATTGCCCACGCGTTGCCAGCCGCCGAGGATCAGGTGGCACTGGCCCTGGCGGTGTACTTGATCGGCATGGCGTTGCCGATGCTGCTCTGGGGCAGCCTCGGTGAGCGCCTGGGTAGAAAGCCGGTGCTCCTGGCCGCGTTGACGCTGTACGCGCTGGCCAGTGCGGCGATTCCGTCCGCCTACAGCCTCGAATCGTTCCTCGGCCTGCGGCTGGTTCAAGGCCTCGGCGCGGGCGGTGTGTCGGTGATGGCGCGTGTGTTGGTTCGCGACAGTTTCAGCGGTGCGCTGTTGGCTAAAGGGTTGTCGTGGCTGGGCATGACGTTCGTGATCGCCTTGGGCATCGGACAGTTTGTGGGCTCGCTGTTGCAAGTGGCGTTTGGTTGGGAAGCGATCTTTTATGGGCTGGCGATGGCGGCTGCCGGCTTGATGATTGCGCTGCAACGGGTGGTGTTTCCGACACTGGAAAAAGCCGCCGGGCACATCTCGGCCTGGCGCATCTACGGCACGATCCTGCGCCATCCGGCGTTCCTGCGCCCTGCATTGGCGGGCGGTTTGGGTTACGGGGTGATCATCGCTTTCAACACCTGCGCACCCTTGATCTTGCAGGGCCATTTCGAATGGAGCGCGGCGCAGTATGGCTGGCTCGGTTGGCCAATCAGCGGGGCGTATCTGGCGGGGGCGTTGATGGTCAATCGCCTGGTCGCCCGCACTGGGCGCCTGTCGATGATGAGTTGGGGCGTGGCGTTGGTGATGTGCGGCAGCGCGACGATGTTGCTGGGCAGCCTGTTTGCCAATGGTCTGGCGATCCTGCTGTGGCTGCCGTATTGCCTGGCGGTGTTCGGGCAGTCGATGAGTTATCCCATCAGCCTGTCGCTGGCCAATGATGAGTCGCCGGTGAGCGGGTCCTACGCCATGGCCTTGAGCGGTTTCATGCATCAGTTGATGGCGGCGGCGATCGGCGGCGTGGCCAGCCTGTTGGCGAGTCCGCAGGCCTGGCCGTTGGCGGTGTTGTGCGTGGTGCTGGCGGGCGGCGCACTGCTGTGCGTCGCCATGGCCAGGGCTGATCAGAACGCGCTGCGGAAGATCTCTTCAATCTGACGCTGATCCGCGCGCCGTGGGTTGGTCAGGCCGCAGGCGTCCTTCAGGGCGTTGGACGCCAGCAGCGGGATGTCCTGCAACTTGGCGCCCAGCTCCCGCAGCCCGGCAGGAATTTCCACGTCCTGGGACAGGCTGCGAATTGCCGCGATGGCCGCCTGGGCGCCCTCTTCCACTGAGGTACCTTTGATGTCTGCGCCAAGGGCCCGTGCCACATGGCTCAGGCGCTCGGCGCTGA
The DNA here is from genome assembly GCF_059716235.1 of Pseudomonas sp. LBUM1641. Taxonomy (NCBI): domain Bacteria; kingdom Pseudomonadati; phylum Pseudomonadota; class Gammaproteobacteria; order Pseudomonadales; family Pseudomonadaceae; genus Pseudomonas; species Pseudomonas sp. LBUM1641. The sequence goes on along the minus strand of NZ_CP166815.1, from coordinate 1,552,224 downwards.
CGCTGGCGTTGAAGCTTTGCACGTGGGGCAACAGCACCGCATTGCACACGCCGTGGGGCAAGTCATAGAGCCCGCCCAACTGGTGCGCCATGGCGTGCACAAACCCCAGGGACGCGTTGTTGAAGGCCATGCCGGCAAGGAACTGCGCATACGCCATGTTCTCCCGGGCGGCCATGTCTTGGCCGTCGCGCACCGCAATCCGCAGGTTGGCGCTGATCAGTTCGATGGCCTTGATCGCGCAGGCATCGGTGATCGGATTGGCGGCGGTGGACACGTAGGCTTCGATCGCGTGGGTCAGCGCGTCCATGCCGGTGGCGGCGGTCAGGCCCTTGGGCATGCCGACCATCAGCGCCGGGTCGTTGACCGACAACAGCGGCGTGACGTTGCGGTCGACGATGGCCATTTTCACATGGCGGGTTTCATCGGTGATGATGCAGAAGCGGGTCATCTCGCTGGCGGTGCCGGCGGTGGTGTTGATGGCCACCAGCGGCAGTTGCGGCTTGGCCGACTGGTCGACGCCTTCGTAGTCGCCGATGTGCCCGCCGTTGGTCGCACACAGGGCAATGCCCTTGGCGCAGTCATGGGGTGAGCCGCCGCCCAGGGACACCACGAAATCACAGGCACTCTGTTGCAGGAGCGCCAGGCCTTTTTCGACGTTCTCGACGTTCGGGTTGGGCTTGGCGCCGTCGTAGATCACCGAGTCGATGTCCTGCATCGCGAGTTTCTCGGCGATCATGCTGGCGACACCTGCCTTGGCCATCCCGGCGTCAGTGACGATCAGCGCCTTGCGAAAGCCATAGTTGCGAATCGCGGTCATGGCTTCGTCGAGGCAGTCGATGCCCATGATGTTGACGGCGGGAATGAAGAAGGTGCTGCTCATGGTGGCTAATCCTTTAAAGTCGTTATGCCTACAGCATCGACCTCGATTGCCTGCGGCATCTTGACCAGGATCAACGCCCGCTCGTGATAAAGTCACCGCCCAGCCGATTTTGAGTAGACCCGCCGCAATGAAGGATTCCCAGGATTTTGACGCCCACCTTGAAGACTGGAACGCCTTGCGCAGCAGTACCGCCTTCAGCGGGATCCTGATCGGCAACGGCGCCAGCCGCGCAGTGTGGGAAGACTTTGCCTACGACTCACTGTTCGAAAACGCTCGCACCGTGGAAGAAAAACCTCTGAGCCAGTCCGAACTCAGCGTGTTTGACGCGATGCAGACCCGCAGTTTCGAACAGGTGCTGGGCGCGCTGAAAACCACCAGCCGGGTCAACAAGGCCTTGGCGGTCAGCTCGGCGGCGCCGCGTAATCGCTACTACGCGATCAAGGAAGCGCTGATCAACACGATCCACAGCGTGCACATTCCGTGGCGCTTGGTGACGCCTTCGACGCTGTCGACGATTCATCAGGAGCTGGCGAGTTATCCGACGGTATTCACCAGCAATTACGACTTGCTCAACTACTGGGCGATCCTGCAGGCGCCGGGTATCGACGACCTGTTTCGCAGTGCGGATGCGAGCTTTGACCTGCGTAATACCGCCACCGACAGCACGCGCATTTTGTATTTGCATGGTGGTTTGCACCTGGTGCGTAACCTTGACGGTACGGCGCGTAAATTGCCGACCACTGACAGTACCTTGCTTAGCAGTTTTGCGATCAACAATACGATCAAGACGCTGGATGATGTGCCGTTGTTTGTCAGCGAGGGCAAGGTTGAGGAGAAGCTGAAGACTATTCGCAGTTCTGACTATTTGTCGTTCTGTTATGAGCAGTTGTTGAGCCATGAGGGCGCGCTTTGCATTTTCGGGCATCACCTCGGCGCGCAGGATGTGCATCTGGTGCAGGCGATTCGGCAGGCGAAGATCAAGATGTTGGCGATTTCGGTGTTTGGGCGCAGTGCGGGGTTTATTCAGCAGCAGAAGCGGCGTTTTGCGGAGTTGTTTGAAGGGGTGGATGTGGAGTTGCGGTTTTTTGATGCGCGTAGTCATGCGCTTGGGGATTCGGGGCTTTCGGTGCCCGTAGAACGATGATTGGTGGTTGGGTGGGTTGAGGGGACATATCCGTTGCTGCGGTAACGGCCGCTTATGGTTCCGCTCTTACAGCGGGTCACTTTTGGCAAACGCCCGGAATGCCGGCCCAGCCAAAAGTAACCAAAAGGTCTTTGCCCCACCACTCGGTGCCTCGCCTAGGCTCGGCATGCCCGCACTCCGGCCCGATTCCGCGGGCCGCCGCGACGGGCCATCCATGGCCCGGCGCGGCTAAATCGGCTTCCCTGCCGATTTACCGCTCCACCGTGCCTGCTTGCGGCCATCGTGGTTAACGGGGCCCGCAGATCAAAATCACAAGCAGATCAAAAGCAGAGCACAGCGGCCTACCGGCCGGCTTGAGTGTTAGAAGCAGAGGCAAGATCCAGAGCGAAAGCAGAGCTGCTTTTCTGTGGGAGCGGGCTTGCTCGCGAAAAACCTGAGAACGCCGCGTTGAACCAGGATGCCATCGTCATCGTTAACGACCTTCGCGAGCAAGCCCGCTCCCACATTTGGACCGTGCCCGCTTTAGCTTCTGATTTTGCTGTTGCTTCACCACACTCAAGCCGGCCGGTAGGCCGCTGTGATGTTGATCTGCTTTTGATCTTGATCTTAGGCGCCCCGTTAAACCACGCTGGCCGAACGCAGGCTTTGGAGCGTGGGTAACCCGGCAGGACGCCGGGTTAGCCGCGCTGGGCCAAGGATGGCCCATCGCGGCGGCCCACGCTCCAAAGCCGGAGTGAGGGCACACCGAGCCCAAGCGAGGTGCCGAGTGGTGGGGCAAGAGCGTTTTGCTTACTTTTGCGCTGTTCAAAAGTGAGCCGCTGTAAGAGCGGAACCATAGGCGGCCGTTACCCAAATAACGGATATGCCCCCACCCCCACAATCACCCCTCAGCACTATGCACCACCACCAAAAGCTGCGCCTGAACCTCCCCCACCGACCGAATCCGGTGCGGCTTCTGCGCATTGAAATGCAACGCATCCCCGCGATTCAACACCACCCGCTCACTCATGAAATCCACCTCCACCTGGCCTTCATGCACAAACAAAAACTCCTCCCCCAGATGCTCCTTGAAGGTCTTGTCGGTGAACTCCGCCGGCGGATAAATGATGAACGGCAACAAACTGCGCTCACTGACCTGATGGGCCAGCACCGCATAACCCGGTGACGCGTCGGTGCCCGACAACGCCTGCCGTTCATGACTACGCACCAGGCTGTAACTGTCGAGACTGACGTTGTCTTCACTGAACAGCTCTTCAACCTTCACGTTCAACGCCTTGGCCAACTTCAGCGCCGCAGCAATCGACGGCGTATTCAGCCCGCGCTCAACCTTCGACAGGTAACTCTTGGTCATCCCGGATTTTTCCGCGAGCGACTCCAAGGTCACGCCAAGTTTTTTTCTCAGTATTTTCAAACGGATAGACATGTGCAGCGGTTAATCCATTAAAGAGGCGATGATGAATGCTTGCCAATGACACTTTGTGTCATATAGTCTCTTTAGTGTCATTTGCGACGAACAAGGACACTGATATGGCCAAGACATTAGCACTCCCGAAAGACCAACTGGTCAAGCAAGCGCTGAGCCAGATGCAAAACACCCTGGCGGATAATACGTGGACCGACCGGCAAAAGCTGGCACTCACCTGCCGGATCCTGTTCGAAAACGGCCACGACTCCGGCCTCGCCGGGCAGATCACCGCTCGTGGCCCGGCACCTGGCACTTATTACACCCAACAACTCGGCCTGGGTTTCGATGAAATCACCGCCAGTAACCTGCTGCTGGTCAACGAAGACCTGGAGGTGCTGGAAGGCCACGGCATGCCCAACCCGGCCAACCGTTTTCACAGCTGGGTGTACCGCGGTCGCCCGGATGTGAACTGCATCATCCACACTCACCCGACTCATATCGCTGCGCTGTCGATGCTGGAAGTGCCGCTGCAGGTGTCCCACATGGACCTCTGCCCGCTGTACGAAGACTGTGCATTCCTCGAAGCCTGGCCCGGCGTGCCGGTGGGCAACGAAGAAGGCGAAATCATCACCGCCGCCCTGGGGGATAAGCGCGCGATTCTGCTTTCTCACCACGGCCAACTGTCCACCGGGGCGAGCATCGAGGAAGCGTGTGTGATCGCACAGTTGATCGAACGTGCCGCCAAGTTGCAGCTGCTGGCGATGGCCGCCGGCACGATCAAACCGATCCTGCCGGAGCTGGGCCGCGAAGCCCATGACTGGATTTCCAAGCCCAAGCGCCACGGCGCCGCGTTCAACTACTACGCTCGGCAGAACCTGCGTCAACACGCCGATTGCCTGAACTGAACCCATTTTTTCGACCGGAGACTTTTCCATGTCCAGCCCTTCTATTCACGGCATTATCGGCTACACCATCACCCCGTTCAGCACAGACGGCCAGCGCATTGACCTGGACGCACTGGGGCTTTCGATCGACCGTTTGATCGACAGCGGCGTGCACGCTATCGCCCCGCTGGGCAGCACCGGCGAAGGCGCATACCTCAGCGATACGGAGTGGGATGAAGTCGCTGCCTACAGCCTCCAGAAAGTGGGCAAACGCGTGCCGACCATCGTCAGCGTCTCCGACCTGACCACCGCCAAGGCCGTGCGTCGCGCGCAGTTTGCCGAAGCCCACGGTGCCGACGTGGTGATGGTGTTGCCGGCCTCGTACTGGAAACTCAGCGAGGCGGAAATCCTCGCGCACTATGCGGCTATCGGCGACAGCATCGGTGTGCCGATCATGCTCTACAACAACCCGGCCACCAGCGGCACCGATATGTCGGTGGACTTGATCCTGCGCATCGTCAACAGCGTCGACAACGTGACCATGGTCAAGGAAAGCACCGGGGATATTCAGCGCATGCACCAGTTGCATCTGCGCAGCGAGGGCGAGGTGCCGTTCTATAACGGCTGCAATCCGCTGGCACTGGAGGCGTTTGCCGCAGGGGCGAAGGGTTGGTGCACGGCGGCGCCGAACCTGATTCCGCAGCTCAACCTGGATTTGTATGAAGCCGTTTTGGCCAATGATTTGGAGAAAGCGCGGGAGCTGTTCTATCGCCAGTTGCCGCTGCTGGACTTCATCCTCAAAGGTGGCTTGCCAGCGACGATCAAGGCCGGTTTGCGGCTGACGGGGCTGGAGTCGGGTGATCCACGGTTGCCGGTGTTCCCGTTGGGTGAGGCTGGCCGTGTTCAGTTGCAAGCGCTACTGACCCTGTTGCGCTGAAACGCGATCCAAATGTGGGAGCGGGCTTGCTCGCGAAGGCGGTGGGTCAGTCAATTGATATGTCGACTGATTCACCGCCTTCGCGAGCAAGCCCGCTCCCACATTGAGTCCGCACCCCTGCGTAGAATTTCAATAGAGACAAATGACAATAATTCTCGATATCATTCGCGACTTTTCCAAGTCGTGCTTCGTCAAGAAGGATATCCATGTCTCGTCTCAAGCCCGACCCGCTGTCGGCCGATGCCTTTCGCGGGTTTTATGCAGATATCCTGCATTTCCTGCGCAAGCGTACGGACAACGCCAGCGACGCGGCAGACATGACCCAGGATGTCTTTACCCAATGGCTGGACTACCGCGACCGGGCTCAGGTCGAGCAGCCACGGGCGTTTCTGTTCCAGATGGCGCGCAATCTACTGCGCGATCACTGGCGCAAACAAAAGGTGCGGCACACCGTCCATCAGCAACAGGCCGAACTGGATGCCGAGCCTGTCAGCGACTCGCGAGACGATCCCATGGCCGCCGCGCAACGCCTGCAACGCCTGGAACAGTTGAAAGAAGTCCTCTCTGAACTCTCGCCCAGAAGACGAGAAGCCCTTATGCTGCATCGCTTCGAAGGCCTGAGCCAGGCACAGATCGCAGAGCGCATGGGCGTTTCGGTCAGCATGGTGGAAAAGCACATCGCTTTTGCCTTGCTGCATTGCAAGCAGCGACTTCAACAAGACCAGGGCAAGGAGCAGCCAGAATGACCCGCCTGAGCGATATCGACACCTGTGACATCGAGGCCAGCGACTCCATCGATGCCCAGGCCGCCAGCTGGTTTGCGCGCAACCGCAATGACACGGGCCGCGCCGACCGCAAGGCGTTTGCCGCCTGGCAATCCGAGCCGGCCCATGCCCGTGCCTACGCCGAATTCGAGCAGCTGTGGGCCGACCTGGCCCAGTTGCAGCAACTGAACAAACCCACACCGCTGCCCGTGCGCAAGACACCCGCCTGGCGCCCGGCCCTGGCGGTAGCTGCCGCCCTGGTATGTGCCCTGTTGGCAAGCAATCTCGGCGCCCCGCGTGAAGTGTTCCACACCCAGGTCGCGGCCCATGCCAAAGGCACGCGCACCTTGCATCTGCCCGATGGCAGCACCTTGTACGTCAACGCCAACACGCGCCTGCGGGTGGACTTCAACAGTCACCAGCGCATCGTGCATCTGGATCAGGGCCAGCTGTATATCGAGGTGGCACCCGACAAGGAACGACCACTTTACGTGCAGGCCGGCGAAGCCAACGTGCGAGTGGTCGGCACCGGCTTTGATGTGCGGCGCAGCAAGCAGCAACTGGTGGTCAGTGTGGCCCACGGGCAAGTGGCGTTCGATCCGGATGCCAAGCTGCCCGCCACCCTGCTCGGCGCCGATCAGCGCGCTACGTTCAGTTATGCCAAGGGCACGCTGCAGCAGCAAACCCTCACTGCCGGCGAGGTCGCCGATTGGCGCGGCGGGCACGTGTCGTTTCGTAATCGCGAGCTGGCCAGCCTGATGGACGAGTTAAGCCTGTACCGGCCACAGGCGCCGTTGCTGGTGGACAGCGCGGTGGCGCAGTTGAAGGTCTCAGGCAATCTGGACGTGAATGATCCGGACGCCCTGCTCACCGCCCTCCCCGCCCTGCTACCAGTGAAAACCGTGGCCCTGGCCGACGGCAATATCAGGATTGAGCCTCGAAAATAATCCCTCGATACGCTCACTTGAGAATATTTTGCATTCGCATGTGAGGATTATTTTTCCTGCCGCGTCTTCCTCGGGTCTGCGTTTGATACGCACACCTTTTTGGCCATTTGGCTACTCCGGGGGATTACATGTTTCGCGCGCCTTGCCACGTTCAGCACCTGTTTCTTCGTCCCACCGCCATTGCCGCCTGCCTGGCCTTCAGCCTGAGTGCCCAGGCCGAGTCGTTCAAACTGCAATTGCCGGCCCAGTCCCTGGCCACGTCCTTGAGCCAGGTGGCGCAGCAGGCGAAAATCCAGCTGCTGTTCGATGAAGCGCTGCTGAAAAACGTCCAGGCGCCGGCCCTCAATGGCGACTTCACACCGGAAGTGGCGATTCGCACCTTGCTCAAGGACGGCGAGTTCGTGTTGCTCAAGGTCGGCAGCACCTACGTGGTACGCCCCGAAGAAGGCAAAACCACCAACAGCAGCGCGATCCAGCTGGAGGCCCTGAGCGTGATCGGCACCGGCAACGAGGTGGACTCCACCACCGTCGGCCGTTCCACCCTGAGCCAGGCCGACATCGACCGCTACCAGTCCAATAACATCCCCAGCCTGCTGCAAACCTTGCCCGGTATCAGCCAGGGCGGCTCGCTGAAGCCCGGCGGCCAGACCATCAACATCCGGGGTTTCGGCGACGCCGAAGACGTGCCGCTGACCGTCGATGGCGCCACCAAAAGCGGGTTTGAGCGTTATCAGCAGGGCACTGTGTTTATCGAGCCCGAACTGATCAAGAGCATCGAAGTGGAGAAAGGCCCCAACTCGCCCTTCAGCGGCAACGGCGGCTTTGGCGGTACGGTCAACATGACCACCAAGGATGCCCCGGACCTGCTCAAGGACGGCCGCAACAGCGGCGCCATGCTCAAGTACGGTTACTCCAGCAACGACCATGAACAGGTCTACAGCAGCGCGGTCTACGGGCGTACCGATGACGGGCGCTTCGACGCCCTGGCCTACCTGACCCAACGCGACGGCGGCGACATGAAACTGGCCGCCACCCTGCCCAACGACAACAACCAGTACCCGATCAACCCCAAGCGCCTGCCCAACAGCGCCCAGAATGTGGACGGCAAACTGTTCAAATTCAATGCTCACTTCACCGATGAGCAAAGCCTTGGCCTGTCGTATTCGCGTTCCAACAGCCAGCGCTGGACGCCCTTCTCTGCCGCCAGCTACCCGACACCGCCGACCCAGGCCAACATCGACCGCTATGGCTACGAAGCCGCGCTGAAACGCTTCCTGGCCAACCGCAACACCGTCGACACCACCTGGTCCAGCAAGTACGAATACCAGCCGATGAATAATCCGCTGGTGGACTTGACCATCAAGTATTCCGAATCCAACACCGACCAGACCGACGAGCGTGACGCCACAGCGTTTTTCCAGCTGGCCACTGGCGGGCGCAAGATGGACACCGCCTACAACGACAAAAACCTCGATGTACGCAACGTCAGCCTGTTTTCCACCGGTGTGTTGCAACACGCGGTGACCACCGGGGTGCAGGTCCGCAAGCACACCCGGGAAACCGAAATGTGGATGCCCGGCGCCACCTACAACACCCCGAAATACAACTACGGGCACTTCCAGCCGGGCTTCATGCCCCATGGCAAGGTCGACACCAACAGCTTCTTTATCCAGGATGCGGTGACGCTGGGCGATGTCACCATCACCCCGTCGATGCGCTATGACCACGTACGCAACCGCGGCGAAGCCAACGACGCGCCGTACTACAGCAACCCGGACCCGGCCATCGGCCACGACTACAGCGACCGCACCTACACCGGCTGGTCACCACGCCTCGCGGCCTACTGGACCATCACCCCGAACGTGGCGCTGTTTGCCAACTGGAGCCGCACCTGGCGCGCCCCGGTGATCGACGAGCAGTATGAAGTCCAGGGCCTGGGCAGCCGCACCGCCACCAGCCTGGACCTGGACCCGGAGCGCATCACCTCGATCACCTTCGGCAACGTCACCAGCTTCGCCGACGTGTTTACCCACGGCGACAACCTGCAACTGCGTACCACGCTGTTCCACAACAAGGTCGAAGACGAGATCTTCAAGAACACGGGGGTGGGCTGCCAGAACCAGGCGGTCAATGGCGGGACGATTTCCAGCGCCTGCCCGCCGGGGGCGATGTCCAACTACCGCAACATCGGCGGCATGACCATCAAGGGCTTTGAGGCCGAGAGTTTCTACGACTCCACTTACGTGTTTGGCTCGGTTTCCTTCGCCTACACCACCGGCAAACACGAAGGCGCCTACACCAACCCGTGGGGCCCGGACGTCTGGGCACGGGACATTCCGCCGACCAAATGGGTGATCGTGCTCGGCACCAAGATCCCGAGCCTGGATGCGCAGGTGGGCTGGCAAGGGCAGTTCATCGGCGCCACCAGCCGTTTGCCGAGCGACAAGTACTCCGGCGGTCCGGGCACCAGCATCGGCGACCTGTTCTACGATCAGTACGGCAACAAGCGCTATAACACCCAGGGCCTGTTCGCCAGCTGGAAGCCTCAGCAGGCTTACCTCAAGGGCACCGAAGTCAACTTCACCGTGGACAACCTGTTCAACAACAACTTCCGCCCGGCCCTGAGCGGCGACCGCGCCTACACCAAGGGCCGGGATGCCAAGATCAGCGTGACGCGGTTCTTCTGACCCCACCTGATCAATGTGGGAGCGGGCTTGCTCGCGAAAGCGGTGGATCAGTCGGTACATGAGTTACCTGACACACCGCTTTCGCGAGCAAGCCCGCTCCCACATTTAGATCTTCAGCGCGCCATTTCTTGTATTCACAAGGCTGAGCTCTGGGGCGTGAACCCGCTGCTTGCTCAGATACCGCGTGCAACTCACCCGCAAAAATGAAGCAAAATTCACCACTTCGCCGCGGTAATCCATCACTTCTTCGTACAGCTTGGCGATCAGCTGATTGGTGGTCATGCCATCCACCTCGGCGATTTCGCTAAGGATGTCCCAGAACTGGTTTTCCAGGCGCACGGTGGTCACCACGCCGCAGATGCGCAGGGAGCGCGAGCGGGATTCGTAGAGAATCGGGTCGGCCTTGACGTACAGCTCGCACATGGTGATGACCTCCGCTTTACAGGATGATTTGGGTGCCCAGCAGGCCAAGGAAACCCGCCAGCCAGCTTGGGTGCGCCGGCCACGCCGGTGCCGTCACCAGATTGCCTTGAACATGGCTGTCGGTCACCGGGATATCGATGAACGTGCCACCCGCCAATCGCACTTCCGGCCCGCACGCCGGGTAAGCGCTGCACTCACGGCCTTCCAGAATCCCGGCAGCCGCCAGCAGTTGCGCACCATGGCATACCGCAGCGATGGGCTTGCCGGCCTTATCGAAGGCCTTGACCAGTTGCAGGACTTTCTCGTTCAGGCGCAGGTACTCGGGCGCACGGCCGCCAGGCACCAGCAACGCGTCGTAGTCGGCAGCGTCGACCTTGGCAAAATCCGCGTTCAGGGCAAACAGGTGCCCAGGCTTTTCGCTGTAGGTCTGGTCGCCTTCGAAGTCGTGGATCGCCGTGCGTACGGTCTGGCCGGCGGACTTGTCCGGGCACACGGCGTGCACGGTATGCCCCACCATCAGCAGCGCCTGGAACGGCACCATCACTTCATAGTCTTCGACGTAATCGCCGACCAGCATCAGGATTTTCTTCGCGGCCATGGAACATTCCTCCGGTTGAACGGTTGGGCAGACAGGAGTAGCCAAGATAGACCTGTGCCGATGAGCCGGGTAATGGCCCGCTACTACATCGAGGATCACGCCGACACGAAACTGTACGGATCAATCTGCACCCAGCTGTAACCGAGCCTTTACGGGGCTTTGTGGCTAGATGAACGTCCACTTCCGGCCCATTCGATTCTGGTTCCTTCCATGAGCTCCCGCGAAAATACCGGCATGGCCCTCGGCCTGCTGGGCGTCGTCATCTTCAGCCTCACCCTGCCCTTCACCCGTATCGTGGTGCAGGAAATCCACCCGCTGCTCAATGGCCTGGGCCGGGCGTTGTTTGCGGCGGTGCCGGCGGCGGCGTTGTTGCTGTGGCGCCGCGAGCGCTGGCCCACCTGGCGCCAGGTGCGCGGGCTGACGCTGGTGATTGCCGGGGTAATCCTGGGGTTCCCGGTGCTGTCGGCCTGGGCCATGCAAACCTTGCCCGCATCCCATGGTGCGCTGGTCAACGGTTTGCAGCCGCTGTGCGTAGCGCTGTATGCCGCGTGGTTGTCCCATGAGCGGCCATCAAAGGCGTTCTGGGCCTGCGCGGCGCTGGGCAGTGCGCTGGTGCTGAGTTATGCGTTGATCACCGGGGCCGGCAGCATCCAGGCAGGCGACCTGTTGATGCTCGGGGCGATTGCCGTGGGTGGCCTGGGTTACGCCGAAGGCGGCCGGTTGGCCAAGGAGATGGGCGGCTGGCAGGTGATCTGCTGGGCGCTGGTGCTGTCGACGCCGGTATTGATCGGGCCTGTGGCGTACCTGGCACTGCAACACGAAGGGGCGATTTCCATGCGCACCTGGTGGGCGTTTGGTTATGTGTCGCTGTTTTCGCAGTTCCTGGGGTTCTTTGCGTGGTACGCCGGCTTGGCCATGGGCGGCATCGCTCGGGTCAGCCAGATTCAGCTGTTGCAGATCTTTTTCACCATCGCGTTTTCCGCGCTGTTTTTTGGTGAGCACATCGAGCCGATTACCTGGCTGTTTGCCTGCGGGGTGATTGTGACGGTGATGTTGGGGCGCAAGACCAGTGTGAAGCCTGCGCCAGCTCCCAAGCCCAGCGCAGTCTAATGTGGGAGCGGGCTTGCTCGCGAATGCGGTGGATCAGTTGATACATCAGGTGACTGACACACCGCTTTCGCGAGCAAGCCCGCTCCCACATTTTTGATTTGCGTCGTACTCAGGCCAGGAAACCATCCGCCCGCAGCAGGGTTTCCAGGCAATGTTCGGTAATGTTGTAGAACGCCTTGAGCTCCTGGATCTTCACCAGGAGCTGAGCGTTATCCACCGGCTCGGCACGCTTCACGGCAAGAATCATTTTGTTCTTGTTGGTGTGCTCCAACGAGATGAACTCAAACACCTTGGTCTCATAGCCGCAGGCTTCGAGGAACAACGCACGCAGGCTGTCGGTGACCATTTCCGCCTGCTGGCCCAGGTGCAGGCCGTATTGCAGCATCGGCTTGAGCAGCGCCGGGCTCTGGATCTGCAGGCGAATCTGCTTATGGCAGCACGGCGAGCACATGATGATCGACGCCCCGGAGCGGATACCGGTATGAATCGCGTAGTCGGTGGCGATGTCGCAGGCATGCAGGGCGATCATCACGTCCAGTTCGCTGGGCGCGACGCTGCGCACATCACCGCACTTGAACACCAGCCCCGGGTGGTCCAGGCGGGCGGCGGCGTTGTTGCACAGGGTCACCATGTCTTCGCGCAGTTCCACACCGGTCACTTCACCCTCGGCGTTGAGGGTGTTGCGCAGGTAGTCGTGGATGGCAAACGTCAGGTAGCCCTTGCCCGAACCAAAGTCCGCGACGCGCACCGGCTGGTCCAGCTTCAGCGGTGACGTGGTCAGCGCATGGCTGAACACTTCGATGAACTTGTTGATCTGCTTCCACTTGCGCGACATCGCCGGGATCAGCTCGTGCCTGGCGTTGGTCACGCCAAGGTCAGCGAGGAATGGTCGCGTCAGGTCCAGGAAGCGATTTTTCTCGCGGTTGTGCTCGGCAGATGGTGCCTCGCGCAGTTGTTGCGGCTTGCTTTTGAACAGCGAGCTTTTGTTCTTCTTGCTGTATTCCAGCTGGGCTTCGTCGGTCACCGAGAGCAGGTGCGCGTTCTTGAACGAGGCCGGCAACAGCTCGGCAATCGCCGCTACGCCGTCTTCCAGCGAGAAGTTCTTGGTGATGTCGCGGGTCTTGTAGCGGTAGACGAAGGACAGGCAAGGCTGATCCTTGACGGTCAACTGCTTGATGATCAGCTTCTGAAGATCAGGCTCGGTGCCAACGTACTTGGCCAGCACCAGCTTGATAAAGGCGTTTTGCTCAAGGCTCGCGCTCAGCAGTTCAAGGAACTGCGCGTGATGATCCGGCGCGGGGCTGGCAGGTTTAGCGGTGGCAGACATGAACAAAAACGCCTCGGGCAGGGAATGCCGGGAATTTTACACTACTCCAACACCACCAACCGATTCGGCAACTCATTGCGCGCGTGGGTCACCGGCACATGCTCCTTGAGCAACACCCCGCAGGCTTCAATGCAGCTGATAAACCCGGCCAACGTCTGGCCTTGCTTCACCTGCTGGGTGAACTGCTTGACGATCGCATCCCAACTGCTGTCATCCAGGCGACTGGAAATGCCCTTGTCCACCAGGATTTCCACATACCGCTCCGCCTCACTGACAAAAATCAGCACCCCGGTACTGCCCAGCGTGTGGTGCAGGTGTTGCTCCAGAAACTGCCGCCGCGCCAGGTTGGACGCGCGCCAGTGGCGCACCGAGCGCGGGATCAGCCGCGTAGTCACCTTGGGCAACCGGAACACCAGGCACAGCACGACGAACGTGCCCCACTGCGCCAGCAGCAAGGTGTACATGGTCAGCCAGCCCGACAGATAGTGAATGATCCCCGGCACCACCAGCGCCAACAGGCTGGCCCACAACAGCGGGATGTAGGCGTAGTCGTCGGCACGGGCCGCGAGCACGGTCACCAGTTCGGCGTCGGTTTGTTGCTCGACCCGGGCGATCGCCTCGGCGACCTGGCGTTGCTCGTGTTGACTCAGTAATGCCATGGTTGTTGATGCTCTCTCGTTATTGTCATTACCAGCCGCCCGAGGCGCCACCGCCACCGAAACCACCGCCGCCGCCCCTGAAGCCACCACCGCCGCCGCCGCCGCCGCCGCGACCGCTGCTGCTGAGAATCGCCAGCAGGATAGCGCCAACGGGCAGGCCCATGCGATTGCACAGCCACAGCACCGCCAGCAACAGGATGAACAGACCAATGGAAATGCCCGGGTTTTGCTTGGCGAAGTTGGCCTCGGACACATGCGCCGGCACCGCCAGCGGATCGCCGCCCACCACTTGCAGCATCGCCGCCACGCCGTCGCTGATGCCCTTGCTGTAGTTGCCCGCTTTGAATGCCGGGGCGATCACCTGGTTGATGATCACCCAGGACTGCGCATCGGTGAGTACGCCTTCCAGGCCATAACCCACTTCGATACGGATCTTGTGCTCATCCCGGGCGACGATCAGCAGTGCGCCGTTGTCCTTGCCCTTCTGGCCGATGCCCCACGCGCGGCCCAGTTGATAACCGAAGTCTTCAATGGGCACGCCTTGCAGGTCCGGCACGGTGACCACCACGATCTGGTCACCGCTGGTCTGCTCCAGCGCCTGCAATTGCTGGGTCAGTTGCTCGCGCACGGCCGGGTCGATCATCTGGGCGTTGTCGACCACCCGTCCGGTCAGGGCCGGAAAGTTAAGGGCGGCCTGGGCGGTCAGGCTAAAGGCCAGCAGCACCGCCGCCAGCAGCCAAGCGCGCTTGCCCATCAGAATTTCACTTGCGGCGCTTTATCGGCATCGGCACTGGTGGCCTCGAAGTTGGCGCGGACCGGCAAGTCGCTGTACATCACGCTGTGCCACAGGCGGCCCGGGAAGGTGCGAATCTCGGTGTTGTAGGCCTGTACCGCCTGGATAAAGTCGCGACGGGCCACCGCGATGCGGTTTTCGGTGCCTTCAAGCTGCGATTGCAGGGCCAGGAAGTTCTGGTTGGCCTTCAGGTCCGGGTAACGCTCGGACACCACCATCAAGCGGCTGAGTGCACCGCTCAAGCCGTCCTGGGCTTGCTGGAACTGCTTGAGTTTTTCCGGATTGTCGAGGGTGCTGGCGTCCACCTGGATCGAAGTGGCCTTGGCCCGCGCTTCGATCACGGCGGTCAGGGTGTCCTGTTCATGGGCGGCATAGCCCTTGACCACTTCCACCAGGTTGGGGATCAGGTCGGCGCGCCGCTGGTACTGGTTCTGCACCTGGGCCCAGGCCGCCTTGGCCTGTTCGTCCAGGGTCGGGATCTTGTTGATGCCGCAACCGCTCAGCACGGTGCTCACCAGTATCAATGCCACGGCCTTCCAGCCCCAACGGTAACCTTGTGCTGCTTGCATGGTGTTTCTCCTGCCAAACCTATGAAATGTACCGACTGACGCGTTAGCTACGGGCTTAGGGCATAATCCGCCACCACCCACTGGATTGCATCGAGCCAATCAGCTAAAAGATGCCCAGCGCCAATAAGAGTTCAGAAGTGTGCTGCATTTATCTGAACAACACCCGAACAACAATAGACGCTCTCCGGTCCCAAGGCTGCGAGAAAGGATTTTCATGAAGAAGCTGTGTTTGCTGGGCCTTGTTGTCAGTTTGGCCACTCATTCCGTATTTGCCGAAACAAAGCCCGCAGTACTCAAGGACAAAGACGCCTTCGTCAGTGACCTGCTCAAGCAAATGACCCTCGATGAAAAGATCGGCCAATTGCGCCTGATCAGCATCGGCCCTGAAATGCCCCGCGAGCTGATCCGCAAGGAAATCGCCGCCGGTCGCATCGGTGGCACCTTCAACTCCATCACCCGCCCGGAAAACCGTCCGATGCAGGACGCGGCCATGCGCAGCCGGTTGAAGATCCCGATGTTCTTCGCCTATGACGTGATCCACGGCCACCGCACGATTTTCCCGATCAGCCTGGCCCTGGCCTCCAGCTGGGACATGGACGCCATCGGCCGCTCCGGGCGCGTCGCCGCCCAGGAAGCCGCCGCCGACAGCCTCGACATCACTTTTGCGCCGATGGTCGACATCTCCCGCGACCCGCGCTGGGGCCGTACCTCCGAAGGTTTTGGCGAAGACACCTACCTGACTTCGCGCATTGCCGAAGTCATGGTCAAGGCCTTCCAGGGCACCAGCTCCGCCAAGGCCGACAGCATCATGGCCAGCGTCAAGCACTTCGCCCTGTATGGCGCGGTGGAAGGCGGTCGCGACTACAACGTGGTCGACATGAGCCCGGTCAAGATGTACCAGGACTACCTGCCGCCCTACCACGCCGCGATCAAGGCCGGTGCCGGTGGCGTGATGGTTGCGCTGAACTCGATCAACGGCGTACCCGCCACCGCCAACACCTGGCTGATGAACGATTTGCTGCGCAAGGACTGGGGCTTCAAGGGCCTGGCCGTGAGCGACCATGGCGCGATCTTCGAGCTGATCAAGCACGGCGTGGCCAAGGACGGGCGTGAAGCCGCCAAGCTGGCGATCAAGGCCGGCATCGACATGAGCATGAACGACTCGCTTTACGGCAAGGAATTGCCCGGCCTGCTGAAATCCGGCGAGATCGAACAGAGCGACATCGACAACGCCGTGCGCGAAGTGCTTGGCGCCAAGTACGACATGGGCCTGTTCGCCGACCCGTACCTGCGCATCGGCAAGGCCGAGGATGACCCGGTCGACACCTACGCCGAAAGCCGCCTGCACCGCGCCGACGCACGTGACGTGGCACGCCGCAGCCTGGTGCTGCTGAAAAACCAGAACAACGCCCTGCCGCTGAAAAAGGGCGCGACCATCGCCTTGGTCGGCCCGCTGTCCAAGGCGCCAATCGACATGATGGGCAGCTGGGCTGCTGCCGGTAAACCTGCGCAATCGGTGACCCTGCTGGACGGCATGAATGCCGTGATCGGCGAAAAAGGCAAAGTGATCTATGCCCGTGGCGCCAACATCACCAATGACAAGAAAGTCGTCGACTACCTCAACTTCCTGAACTTCGATGCCCCGGAAGTGGTGGATGACCCACGCTCGTCCCAGGCGATGATCGACGAAGCGGTCAAGGCAGCCAAAGACGCCGACGTAGTGGTTGCCGCCGTGGGCGAATCCCGTGGCATGTCCCACGAGTCGTCGAGCCGCACCGACCTGAACATTCCGCAAAGCCAGCGCGACCTGATCAAGGCCTTGAAAGCCACCGGCAAACCGCTGGTGCTGGTATTGATGAACGGCCGTCCGCTGTCGATTGTGGAAGAGAACGAACAGGCTGATGCGATCCTGGAAACCTGGTTCGCCGGTACCGAAGGCGGCAACGCGATCGCTGACGTGCTGTTCGGCAACTACAACCCGTCGGGCAAACTGCCGATCACCTTCCCGCGTTCGGTGGGGCAGATTCCGACCTACTACAACCACCTGAGCATTGGCCGGCCGTTCACGCCGGGCAAGCCGGGCAACTACACCTCGCAGTACTTCGATGACACCACCGGGCCGCTGTTTCCGTTTGGTTATGGCTTGAGCTACACCAGCTTCAGCCTGTCGGACATGGCGCTGTCGTCCACCACCCTGAACAAGACCGGCAAGCTCGACGCCACCGTGGTGGTGAAAAACACCGGCAAGGTCGATGGCGAAACCGTGGTGCAGCTGTACATCCAGGACGTGGCCGGCTCGATGATCCGCCCGGTGAAGGAATTGAAGAACTTCCAGAAGATCATGCTCAAGGCTGGCGAAGAGCGCGCAGTGCACTTCACCATCACCGAGGAAGACTTGAAGTTCTACAACACCCAACTGAAGTTCGCGGCTGAGCCGGGCGAGTTCAATGTGCAGATCGGGTTGGATTCGCAGGATGTGAAGCAGCAGAGCTTCGAACTGCTCTAAATACACACCCCTGTAGGAGCGAGCTTGCTCGCGAAGGTCGTTAACGATGACGTTGGCGTTCTGAATGAACGCGGCGTCGTCAAGTTCTTCGCGAGCAAGCTCGCTCCTACAGTGACCTGCGTAGTCCTTAACCTCTTCGGTCCAGCAGGTTAACCACCAACCGATCAATCCACCCCCACACCCGTTGCTTCACCCGTCGCCACAATGGCCGCGACCGCCACGCCTCCAGGCTCACCGCCTGGCTCTGGGCAAAATCCCTCTCGAAACTCCCCGCTACCGCCAACGTCAGTTCCGGGTCCAGCGCCTCAAGATTCGCCTCCAGGTTGAAGCGCAGATTCCAGTGGTCGAAGTTGCACGAGCCGATACTCACCCAATCGTCCACCAACACCATTTTCAGGTGCAGGAAGCACGGCTGGTATTCAAAGATCTGCACCCCGGACTTGAGCAGACGCGGGTAGTAACGGTGCCCGGCATACCGCACTGACGGGTGATCGGTACGCGGCCCGGTCAACAGCAAGCGCACATCTACTCCGCGCCCCGCCGCCCGGCGCAAGGCTCGCCGTACGCCCCAGGTCGGCAGGAAATACGGGGTGGCCAGCCAGATACGCCGGTGGCCGCTGTTCAGCGCGCGGATCAGTGACTGCAGAATATCCCGATGCTGACGAGCGTCGGCATAGGCCACACGCCCCAGCCCCGGCCCTGTCGCCGGCACCTTGGGCAAGCGTGGCAGGCCAAAATGCGTGGCCGGTTTCCAGGCTCTACGATCGTCGTTGGCCAGCCATTGGCGATCAAACAATGCCTGCCAATCCAGCACCAACGGGCCGCGGACTTGCACCATCACTTCGTGCCAGTCGGCGGCGTCTTCCCCGGGCGTCCAGAATTCATCCGTCACACCCGTGCCGCCGACCACAGCGAAGGTCTGGTCGATCAGCAACAGCTTGCGGTGGTCCCGGTAGAGGTTGCGCATCCAGCGGCGCCAGCTCAGGCGGTTGTAGAAACGCAGGTCCACTCCGGCGTCGATCAACCGTCGACGCAGGCCCAGGGTAAACGCCAGGCTGCCATAGTCATCGAACAGGCAACGCACCCGCACGCCACGCTCGGCCGCCCCGACCAAGGCCTGAACCATCGCCTCGGCACACGCGCCCGCCTCCACCAGATACAGCTCCAGCGCGACTTGCTGCTCGGCCTGGGCGATAGCTTCCAACATGCGCGGAAAGAAACTCGGACCGTCGATCATCAACTCGAAACGGTTGGCGCTACGCCACGGGAACACTGCGCCGCTCATGTCAGCGCGCCGTGAAAATCAGTACCGCACCCACCGGTACCGACAGGCTGATCTGCGACAGCCCGGCGGCCTTGCGCAACGCGGCCACACCCGGCAGCAAATCGAAATCCTCGGCGTGCACCACCAACGGTTCCAGGGTGACCACTTGAAAGCGCCGGTCATCCAGACGGGTCGCCAGCAACTCGGCGCTGTAGGTCTGGGTCTTGCCGTGCAGCGTCACCGACAGCGGCAGGCGCAGCTCGTATTGCGCACCGGGGGCCAGGTCGTTGATCGGTTGCAGGTTGATCTGCGCGCTGATCACCGCGTCCGGGAAGGTCTTGATCTCGAACAGCTCATTGCGCATGCGCTCGTCGCGCAGCGGAATACCGCTGTTGATCGACTCCAGCTCGACTTCCAACTGCGCCGCGCCTTTGCTGTCGACCTTGCCGTGCAGCACCAGGAAGCGCTGCACTTCGGCGATGTCGGTGTTTTTGGTGGTGACGAACGACAGGCGCGAGGACTCGTTGTCCAGGTACCAGTCGGCGTGGGCAGGCACGGCGGCAGCGGCCAGCAACAGGAAGGCCAGGGGTTTGAGCAGGGACATAAAGACTCTTGGGGCAAAAAACCTGGGCGAACAGTAACAAAGACCTCCTGTAGGAGCGAGCTTGCTCGCGAAGGTTGCCAACGATGACGCGGGCATTCTGAATGAACGCGGTGCCTGTGAGTTCTTCGCGAGCAAGCTCGCTCCTACAGGGGAACGGTGGTCAGGCCAACGCCTGCTGCACATCGCGAATGGTCGATTCCAGGCTGGCCAGGTGCAGGCTCAGCACTCGTTCCACCGGTGCCTGATCCATCGGCCAATGCAGCGCCATGCTGCCTACCAACCGCCCGTTGGCCCGCACTGGCAAAGCCACTGCGCGAATCAGGAACGGCAGGCGCACCGGGTATTCCCAGTAGCCTTCGGTGCGCTGCCCGAAACCCTGGTGCTGGGATTGTTCACACGCCCGGTATTGATCGTCCTCCGCCACTCGCTCACGGCCGGCCAGGCGCTGTACTTCATCCGCCGACAATTGCGACAGGCACGCCTTGCCCATGGCCGAGTGAAACAGGCTGGCGTGTTGGCCGACGATCTGGCAGTTGTTCGGGTAGAGCTTGCGCAACACCGTGGGAATCGCGCTTTCCATCACTTCCAGGCGTTCGCCGTCGAAGCTCGACAAGTCCACCACTAGGCCGGTGCGCTCGCTGAGGTCCAGCAGCCACGGCGCAGCGCTTTCCACCAACTGGCGCTTGAAACGTTGCTGGGTATCACCGAACAGGCGCCGGGCCCGCAGGCGGTAACGGCGGTCGCTGAGGCCACGGTAGATCCAGCCCTGTTCCTGCAAGGTCAGCAGCATCCGCGAGACGGTGGCCTTGGGCAGGTGAGTCAGGTAGTGCAACTCTTCCAGCCCCAGCGCCTGATGCTCGCTGAGCAATTCAATGATCGCCAGTGCGCGCCCCACTGAGCGTACGGTTCCCGTCTCGGCGTCGCTGCCCATGTGTCGATCTCCTTGATGCCGATGGATGATCTGATTTCACAGCAAGATACAGGCCTGTCGCGACTCAGCCGGTCGGCGAGAGGCAAGCGGGCGGCCGCCGCTGCACCCAGCGAGTCAGCTGTTCGTGCGCGTACGCCAGTTGCAACACCGCCCTGTCCGCCTGGGCCGGGCCGATGATTTGCAGGCCCATGGGCAAGCCCTGGGGGTTGAAACCCACCGGCACGCTCATGCTCGGCAGACCGGCCAGCGTGGGGCCGATCACCACTTCCATCCAGCGGTGGTAGGTGTCCATCTCACGCCCTGCGACGAGGCGCGGCCAAGGTTGTTGTGCATCGAAAGGGAACACTTGGGCGGTGGGCAGCAACAGGAAATCGTAACGTTCGAACAGCTTGCCGAGGGCGCGGTACCAGTCGCTGCGACTGACCGACGCCTGGTAGACGTCCGCCGCACTCAACTGCAAACCACCCTGCACTTCCCATTGGGCTTCGGGCTTGAGCAACGCGCGTTTTTGCGGGTCGGCGTAGGCCGCGCCGAGGGAGCCCTGGATCAGCCAATGGCGGTGCACCAGCCAGGTCTGCCACAGGCGCTCCAGGGAGAAATCCGGTTGGCAGTTCTCGACTTCGCACCCCAGCGCAGCGAAGTCCTTGAGGGCCGATTCGCACAGGCTCATCACGCCGTCTTCCATCGGCAGATAACCGTTGTAATCCCCCAGCCAGCCGAGGCGCACGCCCTTGAAGTCGCGCTGCAACGGCTCACCCAACACCGCCGGATCCGCCTTGAGCGACATCGGCACCCGAGGGTCGTACCCCGCCTGCACACTCAGCAACTGCGCCACATCCGCCACGCTGCGACCCATTGGGCCTTCCGTGGCCAGTTGCTGGACGAACAGCTCCGGCGCCGGCCCGTGAGGCACCCGGCCCTGGGACGGGCGCAGGCCAAATACGTTATTGAACGCCGCCGGGTTTCGCAGCGAACCCATCATGTCGCTGCCATCGGCCACCGGCAGCATGCGCAACGCCAGCGCCACTGCCGCGCCGCCGCTGCTGCCACCGGCCACGAGGCGCGGGTCATAGGCATTGCCGGTGGTGCCGAACACGCTGTTGTAGGTCTGCGAGCCCAGGCCGAATTCCGGTACGTTGGTCTTGCCGATGATAACCGCGCCACTGGCCCGAACCCGCGCCACGCTGATCGCATCTTCTTGAGGAATATGCTCGGCGAACAGCGGCGAACCCAGGGTGGTGCGCAGGCCCTGTGTCGCCGCCAGGTCCTTTATCGCCTGGGGCATGCCGTGCATCCAGCCACGGGATTGGCCTTGATCCAACTCGCGATCACGCTGCGCCGCTTCGGCCAGCACGTCCTCATGGGAGCGCAGCGAGACCAGCGCATTCATCGTCGGGTTGAAGCGTTCAACCTGGGCCAGATACGCCTGCATCACCTCATGGCAAGACACCTGCCGCGCGTGGATCGCCCGTGACAGTTCGATGGCATCCAGTTCAACAATACTCAAGGTTTCACCTCGCTGGAAAACGGCGCCGGTCGTTTCGCCCGTGGCGCCTCATGCATGCAGTAAGTGCCCAGCAGCGTCAGGACGCAAGCGAACAGCACATAAAATGCCGGGGCTACCGGCGTGCCCAACACCTTGCTCAGCCAGGTGACGATCAGCGGCGCAAAGCCCCCGAACACCATCACCGCCACGTTGTAGGCCACCGACACGCCAGTGGAACGTACCTCGATGGGAAACTGCTCGGCCAGGGCCGTCGGCGCCGGGCCGAAAAAGCCGCCGATGGCGGTGCACAGCATCACCTGCATCACCAGCAAACGCTCGATGGACGGCGCCGTGGCGACCCACACATACAGCGGGTACACCATCACGAAAAACGCCAGGGTGAACGCCATCAATACCGGGCGCCGACCCAGCCGATCCGACAACAGGCCGGACAGCGGAATCACCACGGTCATCAGCGCCACCGCGAACATCTGCACCATCAACACCTGGTCCAGCGGCAGGCCGAGGTTCTTGTGGGCGAAGGTCGGCATATTCACCAGCACCACGTAGAACGACACCGTTGCCCCACACGCCAGGCCCATCGATACCAGGATGCTGCGGCGGTGATCGCGGATAACGTCCATCAAGCTCGGTGCCGCACCCTTGGCCTGTTTGCGCGCCTCGATAAATTCCTCGGGATCTTCCATGTGCCGGCGCATCCACAAACCCACCGGACCGATCAGCAAGCCAAAGATGAACGGCAGGCGCCAGCCCCAGACCTCGAGGGTATGCGGCTCGAAAAAGTGCGTCACCAACGCCACCATCGCCGCGCCGCCGAACACCGCCAGGCACTGCCCCACCAACTGCCACGAACCGTACAACCCCTTGCGATGGGCCGGCGCGCTTTCCACCAGGAACGCCGTGGCACTGGCGTATTCGCCGCCGGTGGCAAAGCCCTGGAGCATGCGCGCGACCACGATCAGCATCGGCGCGCCCATGCCGATGGCGGCGTAGCTGGGGGCGAAAGCGATCAGCGCGATGGAAATGGTCATCAACCGGATGATCAGTTGCATCGCAGCCTTGCGGCCTTTGCGGTCCGAATACATGCCCAGCAAAATTCCACCCACCGGGCGCATGAAGAAGCCGACGCCAAACGTGGCCAAGGCCATCAGCAGCGAGGCGTATTCATCCTCCGACGGGAAAAACTGCCGGGCGATGATGCTGGCGAGAAAGCCGTAGACGATGAAGTCATACCATTCGAGCGCATTGCCGATCACCGCCGCGACCACCTGGCGGGTGCGGGATACGCCCTGTTTTGCAGTCTGCATGAGGAACACTCCATTCAACCTGTTGGGAAAGGGTTCAGCGGCAGAAAAAGAGAGGTCGTCAGGCGGGCTTGAGCCAGCTCTCGGCCAGCGCGCCCCAATAGGCGGCGCCGGTCAACAGGATGTCGTCGTTGAAGTCATAGGCGGGGTTGTGAACCATCGGCCGCGAGACGCCGTTGCCGATAAACAGGTAGCTGCCGGGGCAGCGTTGCAGCATCCAGGCGAAGTCTTCGCTGCCCATCAGCTTGTTGGTGTTGCCATCGACAGCATCTTCGCCGAGCAAGGCGACACCGACCTGGCGAGCGAATTCGGTTTCTTCGGGATGGTTGACCAGCACCGGATAGGCCGGCCGATGTTCGATCTGCGCGGTGCAGCCGAAACTCGCGGCCTGGGTCAGGATGATCGCCTTGACCCGCTCCAGCATCAGTTCGCGCACGCTCGCATCCAGGGCACGCAGGCTCAGGCGCAACAGTGCTTGTTGGGGAATCACGTTGGCCGCCTGGCCCGCTTGCAGCGCACCGACAGTCACCACGGCGGCTTCCTGGGCATTGATATTGCGCGCAACCACGGTCTGCAACGCCATGACCATACTGGCGGCGGCCACCAGCGGGTCCACCGTCAGGTGCGGCATGGAGCCATGGCCGCCGACACCTTCGAGGGTCACGGTAAGCAGGTCCTGGGAGGCCATCATCGGCCCGACCCGCAGGCCCAGATGGTCGGCGGGCAAGCCCGGCATGTTGTGCATGCCGAACAGTGCATCGCAGGGAAAGCGCTCCAGCAAGCCGTCGGCGAGCATGGCCTCGGCGCCGCCCTGGCCTTCTTCGGCGGGCTGGAAAATCAAGTTCAGGGTGCCGTCGAACTGCCGGGTCGCGGCCAGGTAACGGGCGGCGCCCAGCAGCATGGTGGTGTGGCCGTCATGGCCGCAGGCGTGCATGCAGCCGGCGTGTTGGCTGCTGTAGGTGGCACCGGTGTTTTCGATAATCGGCAAAGCATCCATGTCGGCGCGAATCCCCAGCTTGCGCGCGCTGCTGCCATTGCGCAGCACGCCGACCACGCCGGTCTGGCCGATGCCGGTGTGGACTTCATAGCCCCAGCTTCTGAGAGATTGCGCCACGAGGGCGGAAGTGCGGTTTTCTTCAAAGCCCAGTTCGGGGTGGGCGTGAATGTCCTGACGCACGGCATGCAGGTCGCTGGCGACATCGCTCAGCCAATCCAGGATGTGCTGGTGTGGGCTCATGGTGATTCTCCTCGCAGGCGGGTGTTCCCGTTCTTTTTCGTTGCACACCGCCAGATAACCGCGATGTGCGCAGGAGGACAATCAAAGGTGGTTCCACCCTGTGGAACCTCAGCACGGAGCATTAGACCTGCAGCCGGTGAGCCCCTTGTGGCGAGGGGGCTTGCCCCCCGTTGGGCTGCGAAGCAGCCCCCATCAAAGCGACTCACTTTTTCAGGTAAGACGCGGCGACAGGTTTTTGGGCCGCTGCGCAACCCCACGGGGGACAAGCCCCCTTGCCACAGAAAGCGCGACAGCCTGTAAATCCGCGTATCAGGGTGTGAGTCGGCACCCCTCGCGTTGGCCCAGCCATTGGGCACTGTGGGTGCGGCCCAGGCCGCTGGCGGTCACCCGGTGTTTTTCCGGGTTGTCGGTGAAGGCGCTGGTGGGCACGTATTGCTTCACATAACCCGCGCAATAATCAGCGGGATTGCCTTCCACGTACCGGCAGGAGCAGTACTCCTTGGCGGTGTAGGCGGCAATGATGTCAGGGAAGGCTTGCAGGTTGACCCGCTCGTGCCAGACCCAGCCGAGCAACACGAGTACCAGCAGGATCAACAGGCTGGTAAAGGGACGACGGCGGATCATGGTTGCACCGCCGCGAGGACGCGTTTGAGGAGTTCATTGTGGCGATAACTACCGTCTCGGTCGTCGCCGTAGCGCACGATCACCAGGTGTTCATCGGGCATCACGTAGAGCGCCTGGCCCCAATGGCCGAGGGCGGCGAAGGTGTCGGCGGGCGCGTCTGGCCAGGGTTTGGCGGCGCCTTGCACTTCGCGGTTGAGCCACCATTGGCCGCCGGGGACGGCTTCGTCCTGGCCGGGCTTGTAGCGGTCGAAGGGTTGGCGGTTGAACGTGACCCACTCTTTGGGCAGCAGTTGGCGATCGCCCCAGCGGCCATCACGCTGCATCAGAAGGCCTACGCGCGCCAGGTCGCGGGCGGTGAGGTAGGCGTATGAGGACGCGACGAAGGTTTCGTCGGCGTCGCTTTCCCAGGTGGCGTTGCGAATACCCAGTGGCTGGAACAGGGCGGTCCATGGGTAGTCGACGTAGGCCTTGTGGCCGAGCATGCCTTTGAGGGTGGCGGACAAAATATTGCTATCGCCGCTGGAATAGCGGAAGGCCTGGCCGGGGGGGCTGAAGGTGGCGGTGTCGGCGGTGAATTCGGCCATGTCGTGGCGGCCGCGAGTATAGAGCATTGCGACCACCGAGGATTTCAGTGGAGCGAATTCGTAGTCTTCCTGCCAGTCGAGGCCTGAGGCCCAGTGCAGGAGATCGGCCATGGTCACGCTGGGGTGTTGTTTCATGGGTGGGTAAAAGCGTGCGGCGGGGTCGGAGAGTTTGAAGCGGTTTTCGCCGAATGCCACGCCGAGTACGGTGGCCATCAGGCTTTTGCTGATGGACCAGGTGAGGTGCGGGGTATTGGCGGTGGTGGGGGCGGCGTAGCGTTCGTAGATGATTTGGCCGTCGCGGATGACCAGCAGGGCATCGGTGCGGATGCCTTTGCGGGTGGTGTCGTCGCGGGGTGGGAACGCGTAGTCATCCAGGGCCTGCGTGGCCGGGCCGGTTAGTTGCTGGCCTTGGGACCAGTCTTTGGACGGCCAGGTTTCGGCGTGGGCCGTCAGGGTGAACAGCAGCGCGGCGTAGAGCAGGCCTTTGAACATGGACTTTGAGACTCAGGGCATTCAAGCCCGCGAGGCTAGCCCAGGGGGATGACGGTTTTGTTACGGGCCCTGGGGTGAGTACATATCCGTTATTGGGGTGATGGCTGATATGGGTTCCGCTCTTACAGCGGCTCACTTTTGAACAGCGCAAAAGTAAGCAAAACGCTCTTGCCCCACCACTCGGCACCTCGCCTAGGCTCGGTGTGCCCTCAGCTCCGGCAGCACGAAGCGGGCCGCCGCGACGGGGCGTCCCTGCCCCGTCGCGGCTAAACCGGCGTCCTGCCGGTTTACCCGCTCCGTACTGCCTACGTTCGGCCAGCGTGGTTTAACGGGGCGCCTAAGATCAAGATCAAAAGCAGATCAACAGCACAGCGGCCTACAGGCCGGCTTGAGTGTGGTGAAGCAACAGCAACAGCCAAATCAAAAGCTAAAGCGGGCACGGTCCAAATGTGGGAGCGGGCTTGCTCGCGAAGGTCGTTAACGATGACGCTGGCATCCTGATTCAACACGGCGCCCTCAGGTTTTTCGCGAGCAAGCTCGCTCCTACAGAAAAGCAGCTTTGTTTTTGCTTTTACCACTCAAGCCGGCCTGTAGGCCGCTGTGCTCTTGCTTTTGATCTGCTTGTGATCTTGATCTGCGGGCCCCGTCAACCACGATGGCCGCAAGTAGGCACGGTGGAGCGGGTAAATCGGCAGGGAAGCCGATTTAGCCGCGCCGGGCCATGGATGGCCCGTCGCGGCGGCCCGCGGAATCGGGCCGGAGTGCGGGCATGCCGAGCCCAGGCGAGGCACCGAGTGGTGGGGCAAAGACCTTTTGGTTACTTTTGGCTGGGCCGGCATTCCGGGCGTTTGCCAAAAGTGACCCGCTGTAAGAGCGGAACCATAGGTGGCCGTTACCGCAGCAACGGATATGTACACAAAAATCCCAAACCAGCCAGACGCCTGTCATCTAAGCGTCACCGTAACTTCATGGAGATGACACCGGCCCTACATAGCCTGACATGGCACAAACAAGTCGACCGGCCGCAACCCTGGCCGGCACTCGGAGACTCGCCATGACTCAGATCGCCCGCATCAGCGACACCGGCAATGAACGCCGCCTGCAAGCCGAACGCCTGATCGGCGCTCAGGCTTTGCAGGAAGCCCAGGCCCTGCGCTTCAACGTGTTCAGCGGCGAATTCAACGCCAAGCTGAAAGGCGCTGAACTGGGCCTGGACATGGATGACTATGATGTTCACTGCAGCCACATCGGCGTGCGGGATTTGAACAGCGGTCGACTCGTCGCCACCACCCGTTTGCTGGACCACCAAGCCGCCAGCACCCTGGGCCGCTTCTACAGTGAAGAAGAATTCAGCCTCCACGGCCTGCTGCACCTCAAGGGCCCGATCCTGGAAATCGGTCGCACCTGCGTCGACCCCGCCTACCGCAACGGCGGCACCATCGCCGTGTTGTGGGGCGAGTTGGCCGAAGTCCTCAACCAGGGCGGCTACAGCTACCTGATGGGCTGCGCGAGCATCCCGATGCACGACGGCGGCATCCAGGCCCACGCGATCATGCAGCGCCTGCGCGAACGCTACCTGTGCAACGAACACCTGCGGGCCGAGCCGAAAAAACCGCTGCCAGCGCTGGACCTGCCGTCCAACGTCATCGCTGAAATGCCGCCCCTGCTCAAGGCCTACATGCGCCTGGGCGCGAAGATTTGCGGCGAACCGTGCTGGGACGAAGACTTCCAGGTGGCCGACGTCTTCATCCTGCTCAAGCGCGACGAGTTGTGCCCGCGTTATGCCCGCCACTTCAAGGCAGCCATGTGATGAGCCGCCTTCGGGTGTACGGGCGAATTGCCCGCGTGCTGGTGGTGGTGGCCCTGGGTTTGACCATGGCCAGTGTGTTTGGCGTATTTGAGCGTTTGGGCGTGGCCAACTCGATGGTGCGCCGGCAGCGCTGGTCGCGGTTTTTCATGGCGCGGTTGACCAACGCCCTGCCCTTTCGCGTAACCGTTCACGGTGAGTTGCCGCAACAGTCGATGCTGTGGGTCAGCAACCATGTGTCGTGGACCGACATTCCGCTGCTGGGGATGGTGGCGCCGATGTCGTTCCTGTCCAAGGCTGAGGTGCGCACCTGGCCGGTGGCGGGCTGGTTGGCAGCCAAGGCCGGCAGCCTGTTTATCCGCCGCGGTTCGGGTGACAGTCAGTTGATCCGCAAACAGATGACGCGTCACCTGGAACAAAAACACCCGCTGTTGATGTTCCCGGAAGGCACCACCACCGACGGCCGCACCCTGCGTACGTTCCATGGGCGGTTATTGGCCAGTGCAATTGATGCCGACGTGTCGCTGCAACCGGTGGCGATTCGTTACCTGCGCGACGGCAAAATCGACCCGCTGGCACCGTTCATTGGCGACGATGATTTGCTCTCGCACCTGATGCGCTTGTTTGGCAATGACCAGGGCGATGTGGAAATTCATCTGCTCAAGCCGATTGCCTGCGCCGGGCAGGAACGTGCGGCGCTGGCGTTCCAGGCGCAGCAAGCGGTGCAGAAGGCGTTGTTTGGTGAAGTGGTGCAGCCGGCAGAACCGCGCCGAGCCGGAACCCTGGCCGCCGCCTGAATGCATACCCTGTAGGAGCGAGCTTGCTCGCGAAAAGCTAATAGGCGACACGGGCGACCGGGAGCACTGCGTTATCGTTAACGATCTTCGCGAGCAAGCTCGCTCCTACAGAATGTCTGCAAGATCGGATAAAACATCCGGAAGTCCTCACTCAACGGCTCATACAGCGCTCGCAACTCCTGCATGGCATGGCCCAGTTCTTCGGGCCGTGTCAGGCGCCGCCCGATTCCCCGCAGTACCTGTTCCATCACCGCAAATTCCCGATAAGAACCCAGCCAGTCATCCGCCGCCATGTACGGCGCAATCTGCGCCAGCCGCCCCGGCAGCGCCGGCTCTTCGGCGAGCACTCGGTATACCCGGGAAGTAAAACGCTCGAGTGGCTGATCGGCGTACAACGCCCAATCCCGCGCCAGGCAGTGGTCGAAAAACACATCGAGGACGATCCCGGCGTAGCGGCGTCGGGTCAGTGTGAAGCGCGACAGCGCCTCCCCTATCAGTGGATGGCTGTCGGTGTAGCGATCGATTGAGCGGTGCAACTGAATCGCCGACTCGATTTGCGGGCTGAACTGCCCTTGCAGGCGACCTTTAACAAAGTCGCCATACAGGCTGCCGAGCAATTGAGCAGGAAGTTGGCCGCCAAGGTGCAGATGTGCGAGATAATTCATGGCGCGCAGTTTAGCACTGCCGTCAACGTATCGTTATAACCCGATATACCGATTTAATCTGGCTTAAGACCAAAATCATATTGGTATATCGGGATATAACGATTTAAAGTTCGCCTCATCGCGATATAACGTTTTACAAACTTGAGCATCACTGCCATGTCCATCGACCTCGACGAAATAATAAAAGCCCTGGCGCACCCAGTACGGCGAGACATCCTCAACTGGCTGAAAGACCCGAAAGTGCAATTCCCCGAGCAGTTGCACAACCACGAATACGGCATTTGCGCCGGACAGATCGACCAACGCTGCGGACTGTCCCAGTCCACCGTTTCGGCGCACCTGGCGAACCTGCAACGGGCGGGGCTGATCAGCAGCCAGAAGGCCGGCCAATGGCACTTTTTCAAACGCAATGAGGACGTGATCCAAGCCTTCCTCAAAGCGCTCACCGAAGAACTCAGCGCACCGCTGTAACAAGGACTCACCCATGCCTCTCTCGCTACTCATCCTGGCCTTAAGCGCCTTCGCCATCGGTACCACCGAGTTCGTCATCATGGGCCTGTTGCCCGATGTGGCGGCCGACCTCGGTGTATCGATTCCCGGCGCCGGCTGGCTGGTGACCGGTTACGCCCTGGGCGTGGCCATCGGTGCGCCGTTCATGGCACTGGCCACCGCCAAGCTGCCGCGCAAGGCCGCCCTGGTAGCGTTGATGGGCATCTTCATCGTCGGCAACCTGCTCTGCGCCCTGGCCAGCGACTACAACGTGCTGATGTTTGCCCGTGTGGTCACCGCGCTGTGCCACGGTGCCTTCTTTGGTATCGGTTCGGTGGTCGCCGCCAACCTGGTGCCGGCCAACAAGCGTGCTTCGGCCGTGGCACTGATGTTCACCGGCTTGACCCTGGCCAACGTGCTCGGCGTGCCGCTGGGTACCGCGCTGGGTCAGGAAGCCGGCTGGCGCTCGACCTTCTGGGCCGTGACAGTCATAGGTGTGATTGCGTTGATCGGCCTGATCCGCTTCCTGCCGGCCAAGCGTGACGAGGAAAAACTCGACATGCGCGCCGAACTGAGAGCGCTCAAAGGTGCCGGGATCTGGCTGTCGCTGAGCATGACCGCGCTATTCGCCGCCTCGATGTTCACCCTCTTTACCTACGTCGCGCCGCTGCTGGGGGATGTCACTGGCGTCTCGCCCAAAGGCGTGACCTGGACCCTGCTGCTGATCGGCCTGGGCCTGACCGTCGGCAACATCATCGGCGGCAAGCTGGCAGACAAGCGCCTGGCCGCCACCTTGATCGGTGTATTCATCAGCATGGCGGTGGTGTCCACGGTACTGACCTGGACCAGCGTCGCAGTAATCCCGACTGAAATCACCCTGTTCCTCTGGGCCACCGCCTCGTTTGCCGCCGTACCGGCGCTGCAAATCAACGTGGTGACCTTCGGTAAAGCGGCACCGAACCTGGTCTCCACCTTGAACATCGGCGCCTTCAACATCGGCAACGCCCTCGGCGCCTGGGTGGGCGGCAGCGTGATTGCCCACGGTTTCGGCCTGACCAGCGTGCCCCTGGCTGCTGCGGCACTGGCGGTGCTCGCGCTGCTGGTGACCCTGATTACTTTCCGTCAGAGCGGCGATGCCGACCTGGCCCCCGCGACTAACTGATCAACTAAAGAGAAGGGTGTTATCCCATGACGACTATTTTCGATCCGATCAAACTGGGCGACCTGGAACTGTCGAACCGCATCATCATGGCGCCGCTGACCCGCTGCCGTGCCGACGCCGGTCGCGTACCCAATGCGCTGATGGCTGAATACTACGTACAACGCGCTTCCGCCGGCCTGATCCTCAGCGAAGCGACTTCCGTCACGCCAATGGGCGTGGGTTACCCGGACACCCCGGGCATCTGGTCCAACGACCAGGTGCGCGGCTGGGCCAATGTAACCAAGGCCGTACACGGCGCGGGCGGCAAGATCTTCCTGCAACTGTGGCACGTAGGCCGGATCTCCCACGAGTCGTACCTGGACGGCGAAGCACCGGTCGCCCCAAGCGCCATCCCGGCCAAGGGCCACGTCAGCCTGGTGCGTCCACTGGCCGACTACCCTACTCCGCGCGCCCTGGAAATCGCTGAAATCGCCGACATCGTCGACGCTTACCGCGTAGGCGCCGAGAACGCCAAGGCCGCCGGCTTTGACGGCGTGGAAGTCCACGGTGCGAACGGCTACCTGCTTGACCAGTTCCTGCAAAGCAGCACCAACCAGCGCACCGACAACTACGGTGGCTCCCTGGAAAACCGTGCACGCTTGCTGCTCGAAGTCACTGACGCAGTGATTGAAGTCTGGGGCGCCGGTCGTGTCGGTGTGCACCTCGCACCACGCGCCGACGCACACGACATGGGCGACGCCAACCTGTCGGAAACCTTCACCTACGTCGCCAAAGAGCTGGGCAAGCGCGGCATCGCGTTCATCTGCTCCCGTGAAAAGGAAGCCGGCGACAGCCTGGGCCCACAACTGAAAGCAGCTTTCGGCGGCCCGTACATCGCCAACGAACGCTTCACCAAGGACAGCGCCAACGCCTGGCTGGCCTCCGGCAAAGCTGACGCCGTAGCGTTTGGCGTGCCGTTCATCGCCAACCCGGACCTGCCCGCTCGCCTGAAGGCCGATGCGCCGCTGAACGAAGCACACCCAGAGACGTTCTACGCCAAAGGCCCGGTCGGCTACATCGACTATCCGACCCTGGCCCTCTGATCTGCTGAAACGAAAAAGCCCCGGCTTGCGAGAGCCGGGGCTTTTTTATGGGGTGCGGGAAACATTCCCCTGTAGGAGCGAGCTTGCTCGCGAAAAACGCCCAGGTGACGCGTTAATCCAGAATGCCTGCGTTATCGTTGACGATCTTCGCGAGCAAGCTCGTTCCTACAGAGGGCGCGGGAAACATTCCTTCACAGCCTTGCAACAATATTGCTACAAAATACTTAGCAAACTACCTATCAACCGCCCGCCAGCCCGTATATAAAGTCACCCCACAAAATCAGGGAACAGTCTGGTTGATCTCCCTTGGTCTTTATTGTTGACACAACTGGTCGCAATTACGCATTTTGTCTTAATTGCGCAGGCCAGGGCTCAAGCGCAGCATGTCCAACGCGATATCGACCCATCGCTCTGCATCCTGGGCCAACTGAAAGCTGTCGGGCACCAGCAGCCATTGACCGAGTATTCCGTCGATATAGGCGTGCATGCACACCGCTGCACGTACGGTGTCGAGATTCTCCGGAAGCTGCCCGCGATGGACCGCATTACGCAGGGTCAGCCCGATGCGAAGGTTGCATTCAAGGCTGGCGGTCTGGCGCTGACGGCGCAGATCACACATTTCATCGGTGAATTCGCACTTATGAAACAAAATCTCATTGATGCGCCGGGTCTTCGGGTCCAGGGCCACTTGATGGAACAGATGAATCAGCAGCTTGCGCATGCAACCCAGCGGATCGACCTCGTCCTCGCTCTCACTGGCCCTGGCCAATTCATCCAGCGGCTCGTGCAGCGTGTCGAGCATCGCCTGCACCAGGTCGGCCTTGTTGCTGAAATGCCAATAGATGGCACCACGCGTCACGCCTGCCAGCGCGGCAATATCCGCCAGCGTGGTACGCGCAACCCCGCGCTCGTAAAAGGCCTGCTCGGCCGCTTCAAGAATCTGGCTGCGCGTTTCCTGAGCTTCCTCTTTGGTACGACGAACCATGGCAGTAAAACCTCAATCAGGAGACTTGGGGTGATCGGTAACGCAGCCGTAACCGCCGCTAACGACCATCTGAATAATTGTGGGACGACGCCTTCATGGGCGCCGAACGTACTAGAATCGAGGCTTTGGGCAGTGCTTTGTCAACATTCCGCGAAGCCTGTCAAGAGTTTACAAACAACCATGAACGTAAGTATATTGCGTAGCAAGCTACTTATCCACTCAGTGCCTGTTTTTTACCCTTCCACACTTCTTGTGCGCACTCTGCGCGCCTGACCCGAGGATCTTCATGCAACTTAAGCCAGCTGTTACCGCCCTGGTTACTGCCGTCGCCCTGGCATCGCTGCTCAGCGGATGTAAAAAGGAAGAAGCGGCTCCGCCCGCTCAAACCCCTCAGGTCGGCGTGGTCACTATTCAACCTCAAGCCTTTACCCTGACATCCGAGCTGCCAGGCCGCACCACGGCCTACCGCATTGCCGAGGTTCGCCCTCAGGTCAACGGCATCATTCTCAAGCGTCTGTTCAAGGAAGGGGGCGACGTCAAGGAAGGCCAGCAGCTCTATCAGATCGATCCGTCGGTGTACGACGCATCCCTGAAAAGCGCCCAGGCCAACCTGGCCCAGACCAAGTCGATCGCCGATCGCTACAAGCAATTGGTCGATGAGCAAGCGGTCAGCCGTCAGGAATACGACACCGCGGTGTCCAACCGCATGACCTCTGAAGCCAATGTGCAAACGGCCCAGATCAACGTGCGCTACACCAAGGTCTTCGCCCCGATCTCCGGGCGTATCGGCCGCTCCTCGGTCACCGAAGGCGCGCTGGTCAGCAATGGCCAGACCGACGCGATGGCGGTGATCCAGCAACTGGACCCGATCTACGTCGACGTCACGCAGTCCTCCGCCGAGATGCTGAAGCTGCGTCGTGACCTGGAAAGCGGCCAGCTGGAAAAAGCCGGCGATAACGCTGCCAAGGTCAAGCTGACCCTGGAAGACGGCAGCGACTACAAGCTGGACGGCAAGCTGGAGTTCTCCGAAGTAACGGTCGACCAGACCACCGGTTCCGTGACCCTGCGTGCCGTATTCCCGAACCCGGATCACACCCTGCTGCCAGGCATGTTCGTACACGCCCAGCTGCAAGCTGGCGTGAACAGCAAGGCCATCCTGGCTCCGCAACAAGGCGTCACTCGTGACCTCAAGGGTGTACCGACGGCGCTGATCGTGAACAAGGACAACAAGGTCGAGCAACGTGTCCTGGTGGCCAACCGTACTTCCGGCGCCTATTGGCTGGTGGAAAAAGGCCTGGACGCTGGTGACCGCGTGATCACCGAAGGCCTGCAATTCATCAAGCCGGGCATCGAAGTCAAGGTCAAGGACGCTGACAACGCTAAACCCGCCGGCACTGCTGCAGCGCCTGCTGCCGATGCTGGTAAAGGGGAGTAATCCATGTCGAAATTTTTTATCGACCGTCCCATTTTCGCCTGGGTAATTGCCCTGGTGATCATGCTGGTCGGGGCACTGTCGATCCTGAAGTTGCCCATCAACCAGTACCCGGCCATTGCGCCAACCGCCATTGATATCCAGGTGACCTACCCAGGCGCGTCCGCACAAACCGTGCAGGACACCGTGGTGCAGGTTATCGAGCAACAGCTCAACGGTATCGACAACCTGCGTTATGTTTCCTCGGACAGTAACTCCGACGGCAGCATGACCATCACCGTGACGTTCAACCAGGGTACCAACCCGGATATCGCCCAGGTTCAGGTGCAGAACAAGTTGAACCTGGCTACCCCACTGCTGCCGCAAGAAGTGCAGCAGCAGGGTATCCGCGTGACCAAGTCGGTGAAGAACTTCCTGATGGTGATTGGTCTGGTGTCGGAAGACGGCAGCATGACCAAGGACGACCTGTCCAACTACATCGTATCCAACATCCAGGACCCGATTTCCCGGACCGCCGGTGTAGGTGACTTCCAGGTGTTCGGCTCGCAGTACGCCATGCGTATCTGGCTCGACCCGGCCAAGCTGAACAACTACCAGCTCACGCCGGTGGATGTGAGCACAGCGATCTCCGCACAGAACGTGCAGGTAGCTACCGGCCAACTCGGCGGCCTGCCTGCCGTGCCCGGCACCCAGTTGAACGCGACCATCATCGGCAAGACTCGCCTGCAGTCTGCAGAGCAGTTCGGCAATATCCTGATGAAGGTCAATACTGACGGCTCACAGGTACGCCTGAAGGATGTCGCCCGTATTGAGTTGGGCGGTCAGAACTACAGCATCGCTGCGCAGTTCAACGGCAAGCCGGCATCCGGTATGGCGATCAAGCTGGCGGCCGGTGCTAACGCGCTGGACACCGGCAAGGCCATCCGCGCCACCGTAGCGTCCCTGGAACCGTTCTTCCCGCCTGGCATGAAGGCTGTGGTGCCGTATGACACCACGCCGGTAGTGACCGAATCGATCTCCGGTGTGGTTGACACCCTGGTCGAAGCGATCGTGCTGGTGTTCCTGGTGATGTTCCTGTTCCTGCAGAACTTCCGCGCCACCATCATCACCACCATGACGGTGCCGGTGGTGTTGCTGGGTACCTTCGGGATCCTGGCTGCGTTCGGCTTCACCATCAACACCCTGACCATGTTCGGCATGATCCTGGCCATCGGCTTGCTGGTGGACGATGCCATCGTAGTGGTGGAAAACGTCGAACGGGTAATGGCCGAGGAGCACTTGTCGCCTAAAGAGGCGACGGTCAAGTCGATGGGCCAGATCCAGGGCGCCCTGGTGGGTATTGCCCTGGTGCTGTCGGCGGTACTGCTGCCGATGGCATTCTTCGGCGGCTCCACCGGTGTGATCTACAAACAGTTCTCCATCACCATTGTTTCGGCGATGGCGTTGTCGGTACTGGTTGCCCTGATCTTCACCCCGGCCCTGTGCGCCACCATGCTCAAGCCGGTCGACCCGGAAACACACGGCCAACCCAAGCGCGGTTTCTTCGGCTGGTTCAACCGTACCTTCGACCGTGGCGTATTGAGCTACGAACGCGGCGTCGGCAACATGATCAAGCACAAGATTCCAGCATTCCTGGTCTATGCGCTGATCCTCGCCGGCATGATTTGGCTGTTCATGCGCATCCCTGCCGCGTTCCTGCCCGATGAAGACCAGGGCGTGATCTTCGCTCAGGTACAGACGCCGGTCGGTTCTTCGGCGGAGCGCACGCAGACCGTCATCGACGATATGCGTGCCTACCTGCTGAACGACAAGGAAGGCGAGCCAGGCGAAGGCAAAGGCGTAAAATCGGTGTTTACCGTAAACGGCTTCAACTTCGCAGGTCGTGGTCAGAGCTCTGGCCTGGCCTTCGTGATGCTCAAGTCATGGGAGGAGCGCGACGCATCCAACTCGGTATTCGAGATTGCCAAGCGCGCCCAGGGTTACTTCTCCCAGACGTTCAAGGACGCCATGGTATTTGCCATCGTGCCGCCTTCGGTTCTGGAATTGGGTAACGCCACCGGTTTCGACGTGTTCCTGCAAGACCAGGGCGGCGTCGGTCACGACAAGCTGATGGCTGCACGCAACCAGTTCCTCGGTGCAGCGGCACAAAGCAAGATCCTGGCAGGTGTGCGTCCCAACGGCGTGAACGATGAACCGCAGTACGAGCTCAGCGTCGACGACGAGAAGGCCAGCGCCCTAGGCGTTAGCCTGGCAGACATCCAACAGACCTTGGCCATCGCTCTGGGTGGCAGCTACGTCAACGACTTCATCGACCGTGGTCGTGTGAAGAAAGTGTACGTGCAGGGCGACGCCGCCAGCCGGATGTCCCCGGAAGACCTGGATAAATGGTACGTGCGCAGCACCTCCGGGAAGATGGTGCCAATGTCGGCCATCTCGTCGGGCAAGTGGATCTACGGTTCGCCGAAACTCTCGCGCTACAACGGTGTAGCTGCGATGGAAATCCTCGGTACGCCGGCACCTGGCTACAGTACCGGTGACGCGATGACAGAAGTCGAGCGCATTGCCAAGGACCTGCCGGCGGGTGTCGGTTATGCGTGGACCGGCCTGTCGTACGAAGAACGTCTGTCCGGCTCTCAGGCACCTGCGCTGTACGCCCTGTCGCTGCTGGTCGTGTTCCTCTGCCTCGCGGCACTGTACGAAAGCTGGTCGATCCCGATTGCGGTGATTCTGGTTGTACCGCTGGGTGTGATCGGTGCCCTGATCGCCACCAGCCTGCGGGGACTGTCCAACGACGTGTTCTTCCAGGTAGGTCTGTTGGTGACGGTGGGTCTGGCAGCGAAAAACGCCATCCT
The DNA here is from genome assembly GCF_059716235.1 of Pseudomonas sp. LBUM1641. Taxonomy (NCBI): domain Bacteria; kingdom Pseudomonadati; phylum Pseudomonadota; class Gammaproteobacteria; order Pseudomonadales; family Pseudomonadaceae; genus Pseudomonas; species Pseudomonas sp. LBUM1641. The sequence goes on along the minus strand of NZ_CP166815.1, from coordinate 1,514,773 downwards.
GATCGTGGAGTTCGCCAAAGAGCTCCACGAACAGGGCAAAGGTATCGTCGAGTCGGCCATCGAGGCATCTCGCATGCGTCTGCGACCGATCATCATGACGTCCATGGCGTTCATGCTCGGCGTACTGCCACTGGCGATTTCCACAGGTGCAGGCTCAGGTAGCCAGCACGCCATCGGTACGGGCGTAATTGGCGGTATGATCACCGCCACGGTCCTCGCGATCTTCTGGGTCCCCCTGTTCTTCGCAACCGTGTCCTCCGCTGGCGAGCGTAAAAAGACTGAAACCAAGCAAACTCCTAAAGAGGCTGGCCAATGAGCAAGTCGCTACTTTCCTTAGCTGTCACGGCATTCGTGCTCAGTGGCTGCTCGCTGATCCCGGACTACCAGCGCCCCGAAGCGCCGGTAGCCGCGCAGTTCCCGCAGGGGCCGGCGTACTCGTCGGCCCAGGCGCCGGGCCAGGCCGCTGCCGAGCAAGGCTGGAAGCAGTTTTTCCATGACCCTGCCCTGCAACAGCTGATCCAGACTGCACTGGTGAACAACCGCGACCTGCGTGTCGCGGCCCTGAACATCGACGCGTATGCCGCGCAGTACCAGATCCAGCGTGCCGACCTGTTCCCGGCAATCTCGGCCACGGGTAGCGGCAGCCGTTCGCGCACCCCGGCCAAGCTGTCGCAGACCGGCGAAGCTGGCATCACCAGCCAATATTCGGCGGGTCTCGGGATCAGTTCTTATGAGCTGGACCTGTTCGGCCGCGTCCGTAGCCTGAGCGAACAAGCGCTGCAACAATACTTCGCCACTGAAGAAGCGCGTCGCACCACCCAGATCAGCCTGGTGGCCAGCGTGGCCAACGCCTACCTGACCTGGCAGGCCGACAAGGAACTGCTCAAGCTCACCCAGGACACCCTGGGTGCGTTCGAACAGAGCTACAAGCTCACCTCGCGCAGCAATGAAGTCGGCGTGGCGTCGGCCCTGGACTTGAGCCAGGCCCGTACCTCGGTGGAAAACGCCCGGGTTGCACTGGCGCGCTATACCCGCCAGGTGGCTCAGGACGAAAACAGCCTGACCCTGCTGCTGGGCACCGGCCTGCCGGCGAACATCGCCAGCCGGCCATTGGCTGATGACCTGTTGAGCGAAGTACCGGCCGGCCTGCCGTCGGACCTGCTGCAACGTCGACCCGACATCCTGCAGGCCGAGCACAACCTCAAGGCGGCCAACGCCAACATCGGTGCGGCACGGGCTGCGTTCTTCCCGAGCATCAGCCTGACCGCCAGCGCCGGTACCGCGAGCCCGACCCTGGGCGGCCTGTTCAAGGGCGGTTCGGGTACCTGGTCGTTTGCACCGCAGATCAACATCCCGATTTTCAACGCTGGCAGCCTGCGCGCCAGCCTGGATTACTCGAAAATCCAGAAAGAGATCAACGTCGCCAACTACGAGAAAGCGATCCAGACCGGCTTCCAGGAAGTCTCCGACGGCCTCGCCGCCCGTGAGACCTACAAGCAGCAACTGGACGCCCAACGTGGCTTCGTCGCGGCCAACCAGGATTACTACCGCCTGGCCGAGCGTCGCTACCGCATTGGTGTCGACAGCAACCTGACGTTCCTAGATGCCCAACGCCAACTGTTCAGTGCCCAGCAATCGCTGATCACCGACCGCCTGGCGCAGCTCAACAGCGAGGTCAACCTGTACAAGGCCCTCGGTGGTGGCTGGAACGAGCAAACCGCGAAGAACGAGCCGCTGAAAGAAGAAGCACCGGCCTTGAAGTTGTTCTGATAGTGGTGCAGTAAACAAAAACCGCTTCCCTCACCGGAAGCGGTTTTTTTACGCCCATACTTTACGTTCGATCATCGCCCACAACCCGCCTTCCCCCACTTTCATCGCCCCCGCATCGCCCCGCACCATGGCCGCCACCTGCATAACCCCAATAACAACAGGTCCAACACCATGAGCACTTTCGCCCCGCGCCGGCTCCTGCTGGCAACCGCTGTCGCCAGCCTTGCCCTCCCCGTTGTCGCTGAAGAACACGGCTTTCTCGAAGACGCCAGCGCCAACCTCAACCTGCGTAATTTCTTCTTCAACCGCAATTACACCAACCCCACCAAAACCCAGGGTGGCGCGCAGGAGTGGACGCAAAGTTTCATCCTCGACGCCAAGTCGGGCTTTACCCAGGGCACCGTAGGTTTCGGTGTGGATGTACTGGGGCTGTACTCATTGAAGCTCGATGGCGGGCGCGGCACCGGTGGCACCCAGCTGTTGCCGCTGGACCACGACGGCCGCCCTGCAGATGAATTCGGGCGTTTGGGCGTGGCGTTCAAGGCGCGGATTTCGAAGACGGAAGTGAAGGTCGGCGAATGGATGCCGGTGCTGCCGATCCTGCGTTCGGACGATGGCCGCTCCTTGCCGCAAACCCTGCGCGGCGGGCAAATCACCTCCAAGGAAATCGACGGCCTGACCCTGTACGGCGGCCAGTTCCGCGCCAACAGCCCGCGGGACGACAGCAGCATGACCGACATGTCGATGTTCGGGAAAACCGCGTTTACCTCCGACCGCTTCAACTTCCAGGGCGGCGAATACGCCTTCAACGACAAACGCACCCAGATCGGCGTGTGGAACGCGCAGCTCAAGGACATCTACAGCCAGCAATACCTGAATCTGATCCACAGCCAGCCCATAGGCGACTGGACTCTGGGCGCCAACCTCGGGTTCTTCTATGGCAAGGACGACGGCAGCGCCCGCGCCGGTGACCTCGACAACAAGACCTGGTCCGGATTGTTCTCGGCCCGATACGGCGGCAACACCTTCTACGTCGGCCTGCAAAAGCTCACCGGCAACAGCGCCTGGATGCGCGTCAACGGCACCAGCGGCGGCACCCTGGCCAACGACAGCTATAACGCCAGCTACGACAACGCCCAGGAAAAATCCTGGCAGGTACGCCACGACTACAACTTCGCCGCCCTTGGCGTGCCGGGCCTGACGCTGATGAACCGCTACATCAGCGGCAGTAACGTACACAGCGGCACGGTGACCGACGGCAAGGAATGGGGACGGGAAACTGAAGTGGCCTACGTTGTGCAGAGCGGAACATTGAAGAACCTCAATGTGCGCCTGCGCAATTCCAGCATGCGCAGGGATTACAACAACAATGAGTTTGATGAAAACCGGTTGATCGTCAGTTACCCGATAAGCCTGCTGTAAAGCCCCGACAGACTTGCTGTATGGTGCGCGCGTGTCATGGATGACCCGCCCCAGCAGCCAATGTCTTTCGAGTCCTCCATGAAACACTTTGCCATCGTATCGGCCGCATTAGCCTTGGCCCTGAGTCTAAGCGGCTGCATCGGTCCGCCCCTGGCGCTGACACCGCAAACCGAACAACGCCTGCAAACCGAAGCGCCGATCCGTTTTTTGCTGACCTTCGATGACGGCCCCAGCGCCTCGGGATTTATGAATCCCAGCCGTTCGGTGATGGCGGACCTGGCGAACAACCCGATACAGCCGGGAATCAAAGCGGTGTTCTTTTTGCAGACCGAGGCGCCCCGCTCCGGCGGTAACCCGCGAGGCCGCAAGACCATGGAGCGCGAACACGCGGCGGGTCATATCCTGGGCTTCCACACCGCGACCCCATGGCACAGCAACCATCGCTCGCAGAATCCCGCTGATCTGGAAAACTACCTCAGCCTGGGCTCGTCGACCCTTGAATCAATCACCGGCCAGCCGCCCACGCTGGTACGCCCGCCGTTCTGGAATTACGACAAGCGCACCTTCGCCGCCTATCAGCAGCACGGCATGCATGTACTGCTGACAGACCTGAGTGCAAACGATGGGGTGATCTGGGTGTTCAATGGCAGCCCGCGTCGACGGGAGAACCTGATACGCCAACTGTCGGTGGTGCGCGAGCGCATTGCCCGAGGCGAATTACCGACGGTGGACGGCGTGATCCCGGTGGTGGTGACCTTCCACGATATCAACCGCTACACCGCCTGGCACTTGAAGGAATACCTGCAAATCCTGATGGACAGCGCGCGCATCAACGGCGTGCCCGTCGCCACGCAGCCGTTCTATACCGACCGGGCAACCTTGCAGCGCGCCGCCATGGCCCGCACGGTGAAGAGCGCCGACGAAGTGGTGCATCTGCCGGGGGTGTGGAATTGGGTGTGGGATTCTGACTCGCATTAGCCGCCCGCTCAGTAGCATTTTTGACCACATAAACACCCCGACATAAGGAACTCAGACACAGGCACGACCACCTACGGAAATCAATCAGCAGTGAGATAACCGATATGTCGTCAATGTCTATTACGCCGACGCCCAATCTACCCCCTGTATCCCCGGCGAATACCCTGCCCACCGCATCAGCCTCTCAACCTCCCATTGTTATCTCGAGCAAAGCAACGTGGTATTACGGGCCCGACAGGCCCATTGATTTCCTTTATTTCTCTGCACACTCCAAGCTCACCCCGGAGCAGAATAGGGACGACAAAAGTTACAAGGTGTACACCAACACCGACATATTGCGTCACGACCAGAACGTGAAGATTTATCAGGAGATCACTTACGCCAGTAAGGACGGGAATCCTGTAAACGCTGGTGGTAATGAACTCGTCATCGAGACGGGCGATAGCGCCGACAAGGTGCTCATCAAAAAAGGTCCGGATCACAGTCTGATAGCCACCATCAACGGGAAGCCCTATCAACTGAAGCTTGTTCCCCAATATGAAAATGAACCTCTGCCTTTGCGCATCAGGACCAAAGGGGGAGACGACCACGTATTGGTCGCCCCGGATGTCAAAAATGACATTCGCGTAGAACTGGGTGACGGCAACGATCTGGCCCAGGCCGGCTCGGGTACAAGCCGACTATATGGCGGCAAAGGTAATGACCTGATCAAGCTCGGGAGCGGCAATGGCATCGCATTTGGTGGTGATGGGGATGACACGCTGATCGCGGGCTCCGGTAATGGCATCCTCAAAGGCGGGAACGGAAATGATCGCCTGCAAGCTGGCGCTGGCTTGCCTGGTCGCCGCCTGTTCATGGACGGTGGTGACGGTCACGACTTCATGATAACCACCCGCAACGACAGCAAACACCCGACGATCATGCACGCAGGCAAAGGTGACAACCTGGTAGTCGCGCACGGCCCCGCTACGATTTATACCGGACGAGATAAAAATATTGTCCGATCTGATAGCCATGAGACGGTGATTTATGCCAAGCCTACGGATGAGATTCATCGCACGTCAGGGTCTTCTCTCGTGCACTCCATACCTGACGAGTCAGGCAAAAGCGGCTATCTCGTAGAAGGATCGCCCGAGTTCAGACAGAACGTAGAGGAGGATATGGAGCTGCTTAGAATGTCTCCACAAGGCAGGGGAATGCTAGGCGCTGCCGACACCATGGCGCGACGAAACGATTCACCCGTACGTGTCGTTGAAAGCATGGCCGATGGCGCGACTTATGCTTTTAGTAATACGGCTGTGCGTGAGCACCTGGCAGCGGGTAAATCGCAACACACGCTTGTACCAGAGGCCCGGGGCAGCATCGCGCATAATCAGCGCGGCGCCGTGGCCACAGGCGCCGAGATAACCTACAACCCCTCCTTCGCACCTGAACAAGCAACCACCCCTGTCAATATCCTCTATCACGAAATGGCCCACGCCTATAATGGCGCCACAGGCACCGAGCTACAGGGATTTACCGATGGCGAACCCAACGCCGAGCGCCAAGCCGTCGGTCTGCCAACGAACGCCCAGCCTTTTGATTTTGACGACCACCGGGCAACCCCCCCTACTGCGACCAATCCAAAGCCCTTTACAGAAAATGCGCTCCTGGAAGAAATGCGTATTCCATTACGTACCAGGTACCACGATAAGACCAAGCCGATGACCGATCAGGCCGGATAGCGGGACTCCACGCCCAACTCATCCCACACCAACTCAGCCAAATGAAACGTCGCATTGGCCGCCGGAATTCCGCAGTAGATCGCGCTCTGCATCAGCACTTCCTTGATCTCGGCGCGGGTCACGCCGTTGCTCGCGGCAGCTCGCAGGTGCAGCTTGAGTTCTTCACTGCGGTTCATGCCGATCAGCATGGCGATGGTGATCAGGCTGCGGGTATGCCGCGGCAGGCCCGGGCGGGTCCAGATATCACCCCAGGCATGGCGGGTGATCATTTCCTGGAATTCGCTGTTGAATTCGGTCAGGGCGTTGAGGCTGCGGTCGACATGGGCGTCGCCCAGCACTTCACGGCGCACTTGCAGGCCGTCGGCATAACGTTGTTTCTCGTCCACAAAAAGCTCCTCATGCAATTTTTGACGACAGGCACATAACCTGTGGCGAGGGAGCTTGCTCCCGTTGGGTCGCGCAGCGGCCCCCCATAAGGTCACCGCATACTTGCTGAAAGGTCTCTATTGCGGCTTTCAGGGCTGCTTCGCAGCCCAACGGGAGCAAGCTCCCTCGCCACAGAGGTTAGCGATACTCAGCGGGCTAACAGAAATTCCAGTACGCGGTCACTGAACGCGGCTCCAGCCTGCACGTTGGACAGGTGCGCGGCGTAAAACTCGGCGTACTCGGCGCCCTTCACGTGTTCCTGGATAAAGTGCCCGCCAGACGGCGGTGTGACCGCATCTTCAGTGCCTGCAATCACCAGGGTCGGCACCTTGATGAACGGCAGTTGCTCGCGGAAATCCGCATCGCGCACGGCCGCGCAGTTGGCGGCATAGCCTTGGGGATTGGTCGCTGCCAGCATGTCGGTGATCAGCTTGGCCTGGTCAGGATGAGCCTCGGCAAAGTCGGCGGTGAACCAGCGGGCAATCGACGCGTCACGCAGGGCCACCATCGCTGCCGCACCGTCGCGCAGGACCATCTCGATCCGTGGATTCCAGATCTCGGGCGTGCCGATTTTCGCTGCTGTGTTGCATACCACCAGCCGGCGCAAACGCTCACCCGCATTGATCCCCAGCCACTGGCCGATCAGGCCGCCCATGGACAGCCCGCAGAAATGCGCGCGTTCGATCTGCAAAGCATCCAGCAGCGCCAACACGTCACGGCCCAACTGCTCGATGCTGTAGGGCCCTTCGGTCACCAGGGATTTGCCGTGACCACGGGTGTCGAAACGCAGCACCCGGAAGTACTTCGTGAACGCCTCGATCTGGATGTCCCACATGTGCAGGTCGGTGCCCAGGGAGTTGGACAGCACCAACACCGGTGCGTCTTCGGGGCCATCGAGTTGGTAGTTCAGTTCGCCATCGGCGAGTTGTACAAATCCCACAGCGGCCTCCTCAGGCAGTCAAAGCAAAATGTTCGGCCACGGCCCGGGTGACCCAGGTGTGTGCCTGGCCCAGGTAGTGCGCCGGGTCCAGCAGGCGATCGAGCTCGGCTGCCGACAGTTCGGCGGTCACTTGCGGTTCGTCACCCAGCACCGCCCGCAGGTGGCGGCCATCGGCGACGGCGCGCTTGCAGCATTGTTCCAGTAGATGGTGCGCGGTTTCGCGGCCCAGGCGCTGGGCAAGGACGATGCTGACCGCTTCGGCCAATACCAGGCCCTGGGTCAGATCCAGATTCCGGGACATGCGCCCGGGGTCAACTTCCAGCCCTTCGCTCACCAGCAGCGCCTGATGCAACGCACCGGACACCAGCCGGCAAATTTCCGGCAAGGTTTCCCACTCGGCGTGCCACAGGCCGAGGCTGCGTTCGTGCTCTTGGGGCATGGCGCTGAACATTGTCGCTACCAGGCCGGGCACGCGGGTCGCGGCGCTGATCAGCACGGCGGCGCCCACTGGGTTGCGTTTGTGGGGCATGGTCGAAGAGCCACCCTTGCCGGGAGCCGAGGGTTCGAACACTTCCGCCGCTTCGGTCTGCATCAGCAAGCTGATGTCGCGGCCGAGTTTACCGAGGCTGCCGGCGATCAAACCAAGCACCGAGGCAAACTCCACCAGCCGGTCGCGCTGGGTGTGCCAGGGTTGTTCCGGCAGGCCCAGTTGCAACTCGGCCGCCAAGGCTTGCGCCACCGGCATCGCCTGTTCGCCCAAGGCCGCCAGGGTTCCGGAAGCACCGCCAAATTGCAGCACCAGCAAACGCGGCTTGAGCTCACGAAGGCGCTGCCGACTCCGGGTAACCGCGCCGAGCCAGCCGGCGATTTTCATGCCCAGGGTGACCGGCGTTGCATGCTGCAGCCACGTCCGGCCAGCCAAAGGAGTTGTCGCATAACGTTGAGCCTGCGCGGCCAGGATGCCACCCAACCGCGCCAGGTCGTGTTCGATCAACTCGACAGCGCTGCGCAGTTGCAGCACCAGGCCGGTGTCCATCACATCCTGGCTGGTAGCACCCAGATGCACATAACGTTCGGCGCCGGCATCTTCGCTGGCGATCAACTTGCCGAGGGCCTTGACCAACGGAATCGCCGAATTGCCCGCAGTGGCAATTGCCTCGCCGAGGGCATCAACGTCGTAGAGAGAAGCCAGGCAAGCCTGGGCAATGGGCGCGACAGCCGCTTGCGGGATCAACCCGACCTGAGCCTCGGCCCGGGCCAGTGCCGCTTCGAAATCCAGCATGCCCTGCAAGCGCCCCTGGTCGCAGAACACTTCGGCCATGCTGTTGGCGGTGAAGTAGGCGTCGAACAGTTGGTTGCTCGTGCGCATCGTCATAAAACATCCCTAGGTGGCGCATACCCGAAGAGGGGCATGCGCCAGCCGGTTACAGATCGTGGTGCAAGTACGCCGCCTGTTTGGGCAAACGCAAGCTGAACAGGAACGCCACCGCCATCATCGCCGTGACGTACCAGTAGAAGGTGTTCTCCATGCCCATGGACTTGAGCCCCAAGGCCACGTATTCCGCCGAACCGCCGAAGATCGCGTTAGCCACCGCATACGCCAGGCCCACGCCCAATGCCCGTACTTGTGGCGGGAACATTTCGGCTTTCACCAGGCCGCTGATGGAGGTGTAGAAGCTCACGATGGCCAGCGCCAGGGTGATCAACACAAAGGCCAGGAACGGGCTGCTGACGGTTTTCAGGGTCAGCAGGATCGGCACGGTGCACAGCGTGCCCAGCGCGCCGAACCACAGCATCGAGTTACGGCGGCCAATCTTGTCCGCCAACATGCCGAACACCGGCTGCATGCACATGTAGAAGAACAGCGCGCCGGTCATGATGTAGCTGGCGGTCTTGGCGTGCATCCCGGCGGTGTTCACCAGGTACTTCTGCATGTAGGTGGTGAACGTGTAGAAAATCAGCGAGCCGCCGGCGGTGTAGCCGAGCACGGTGATAAACGCCGCCTTGTGATCGCGGAACAGCGCGGCAATGCTGCCGGCGTCCTTGTCTTCACGCGTTTCCTTGCTGGTGGTTTCTTTCAGGGTGCGGCGCAGCAGCAGCGAGATCACCGCCGCAATGGCGCCGATCACAAACGGAATCCGCCAGCCCCAGGCACGCAGTTCGTCTTCGGTGAGGATCTGTTGCAGGATCACCACCACCAACACCGCCAGCAGTTGCCCGCCGATCAGGGTCACGTACTGGAACGAGGCAAAGAACCCGCGCTGGCCCTTGAGGGCCACTTCACTCATGTAGGTAGCGGTGGTGCCGTATTCGCCGCCTACCGACAGGCCCTGGAACAACCGGGCCACCAGCAGCAAGGCCGGGGCCCAGGCGCCGATGTCTTTGTAGGTGGGCAAAAAGGCAATGACCAGGGAGCCGGCGCACATCATCAGCACCGAGATCATCATCGAATTCTTGCGACCGTGTTTATCCGCCACCCGGCCGAACAGCCAGCCGCCAATGGGACGCATCAGGAAGCCGGCGGCAAACACACCAGCGGTGTTGAGCAGTTGCACGGTGGGGTCGTCCGACGGGAAAAACGCCGGGGCGAAATAGATGGCGCAGAAGGCATAGACGTAGAAGTCGAACCATTCGACGAGGTTGCCGGAAGAGGCACCGACAATCGCAAAAATCCTTTTGCTGCGTTCTTCTCCGGTGTAGTGGCTGGTTTTTGTTGTCATGTTTTTTCACTCAGTGGGAACGGTTATAGCCTAGACATACTTTGCAACAACCATGTTCCGCAAGCAGACTTTTGGATATTTGTCGCCTGTGCCGGCCTCATCGCGGGCAAACCCGGCTCCCACATTTGGAATGCATTCCCCTGTGGGGGCTGGCTTGCCTGCGATAGATCCCCAGCCAACTCAATAATCGAAGAACACCGTCTCTTCGTCTGTCCCCTGCAAAATCACATTCCACTGATACACACCCGCCGCATCCGCCTTGGCGATCAACGTGCGCCGGCGCTCCTGCGGCACACACGCCAGCAGCGCGTCATCGCCGTTCGCTGCCTCACCGTCAAAGTAAATCCGCGTCAGCAGGTGCTTCACCAACCCACGGGCAAACACCAACACCACCAGGTGCGGCGCCTGGGTCGTGCCCTTCAACCCCGGCACACTGCCCGGCTTGATAGTGGTAAAGCGAAAACGCCCTTCGGCGTCCACCGGCACCCGGCCAAAGCCTTCGAAGTTCGGGTCCACCGGCTTGTCCTGCTCATCCTCAGGATGGTCGTACTTGCCGGCCGCATTGGCCTGCCAGACTTCCAGCATGGCGTCGTTGACCACATCGCCATTGCCATCCACCACCTGCCCGGTGATCGCCACACGCTCGCCGAGGGTGGCGGCAACGGTCAGGTCTTCGCGGTTCAGCCAGGTCAGGCCGATGTGGTAATACGGCCCGACGGTGTGGGAAGTAGTCGCGTTGAGGCTCATCTTATTTCTCCATCGGCGTGGCGTCGCGGCCGCGCAGGACGATGTCCCAGCGGTAGCCGAGGGCATAGTGCGGAATGGTTTTTTCCAGGTCGAAACTGGCGATCAGGCGTTCCTTGGCGGAGGTATCCGGGACGCAGTTGTAGATCGGGTCGTACGCCAGCAGCGGATCGCCGGGGAAATACATCTGCGTCACCAACCGCGTCAGCACACTCGGGCCGAACAGCGAGAAGTGGATGTGCGCCGGGCGCCACGCGTTGTGGTGGTTACCCCACGGGTAGGCGCCGGGCTTGATGGTCTGGAACTGGTACCAGCCCTCGGCGTCGGTGACCGTGCGCCCGGTGCCGGTGAAGTTCGGGTCCAGCGGCGCGTCGTGCTGGTCGCGCTTGTGGTTGTAGCGGCCGGCGGCGTTGGCCTGCCAGATTTCCACGAGGATGCCGGGCACGGGCAAGCCGTTTTCATCCAGCACGCGCCCGTGAATGATGATGCGTTCGCCCTGGGGCTCGCCTTCATGCTGGGCGGTCAGGTCGTTGTCCTTCTCGTCGATCCGTTCGGCGCCGATGGTCGGGCCGGTGATTTCCGACAAGGAATGGGGCAGGAACACCAACGGCTTGGACGGCGAACGCAGGTTCGTCGACTGGTAGGCCGGGTGCAGGTAATCAGGCTGAGTACCCGCTTGCGGGCGCCGGTATCCGGGCTTGTCACTCATGGAGCAATCCTCTTTATTCTTGTGGGTCTCAAACGCGTTCGATCGCCAGGGCCAGGCCTTGGCCAACACCGACACACATGGTCGCCAGGCCTTTGCTGCCACCGGTTTTTTCCAGCTGATGCAGTGCAGTCAGTACCAGACGCGCGCCGCTCATGCCCAGCGGGTGGCCAAGGGCAATGGCACCACCGTTCGGGTTGACCTGCGGTGCGTCGTCGGCAATCCCCAGTTCGCGCAGTACGGCCAAGCCCTGGCTGGCGAACGCTTCGTTGAGCTCGATCACATCAAAATCGGTGACCGCCAGGCCGAGGCGCTCCACCAGTTTGCGCACGGCCGGCACCGGGCCGATGCCCATGACCCGAGGTGCCACACCGGCGCTGGCCATGCCCAGCACACGAGCGCGAGCGGTCAGGCCATGTTTTTTGACGGCTTCAGCGGAGGCCAGGATCAGCGCTGCGGCGCCGTCGTTCACACCCGAGGCGTTGCCCGCAGTGACGGTCTTGTCCGGGCCGTTGACCGGCTTGAGCTTGGTCAAGGCTTCCAGGGTGGTATCGGCCCGTGGATGCTCGTCGTGCTCGACCACGGTTTCGCCTTTTTTATGCGCGACACGCACCGGCACGATTTCTTCAGCAAAGAAGCCGGCAGCCTGTGCAACAGCAGTACGTTGCTGGCTGCGCAGGGCGAAGGCGTCCTGATCGGCGCGGGAGACTTTGTAATCGTCGGCCACGTTGTCGGCGGTTTGCGGCATCGGATCGACGCCGTACTGGGCCTTCATCAACGGGTTGATAAAACGCCAGCCGATGGTGGTGTCTTCCAGCTTCATATTGCGCGAGAACGCCGCATCGGCCTTGCCCATCACAAACGGTGCGCGGGACATCGACTCAACGCCACCGGCAATCGCCAGCTCCATTTCGCCGCTGGCGATGGCGCGGAAAGCCGTGCCGATCGCGTCCATGCCCGAGGCACACAGGCGGTTCAGGGTGACGCCGGGAATGCTTTCCGGCAGGCCCGCCAGCAATGCTGCCATGCGGGCCACGTTGCGGTTGTCTTCGCCAGCCTGGTTGGCGCAGCCGAGGAACACTTCATCCACCGCGTTCCAGTCCACCGACGGGTTGCGCTCCATCAGCGCCTTGATCGGCAGTGCCGCCAGGTCATCGGCGCGCACGGTGGACAAGCCGCCGCCAAAACGGCCGATGGGGGTACGAATGGCGTCACAGATAAATACGTCGCGCATCAGGCTTCTCCGGGTGCTTGGCCGTGGGCGGCAGCGGTGCGTGCCTCAAGGTCGCGCAGGGCGGTCAGTTCAATCTCGGTAGGTTCGGCGCTGGTGGTCACCTGGTCGGCAAAACGAATCGCCCAACCGGTGGCGGCCACCACTTGCTCACGGGTCACGCCGGGGTGCAGGGCGGTGACGACAAATTCGTGGCTGCCCTCCTCCGGTTCCATGATGCACAGGTCGGTAATGATGCCTACGGGACCGGCGCCTGGCAGACCCAGGCGTTTGCGCGAGTCACCGCCTTCGCCGTGGCCGACCGAGGTGATGAAGTCCAGCTTGTCGACAAACGAACGCGCCGACTGCTTGAGGATGATCAGCACGCTCTTGGCAGAACCGGCAATCTCCGGCGCGCCACCGGCACCCGGCAGGCGCACTTTGGGCAGGTGATAATCACCGACCACGGTGGTGTTGATGTTGCCGAAGCGGTCGACCTGAGCCGCACCGAGGAAGCCGACGTCAATCCGCCCGCCCTGCAGCCAGTAGCGAAAAATCTCGCCGGTCGGCACCACGGTGTCAGCGGTTTCCGCCAGCTCGCCGTCACCGATGGACAGCGGCAGCACGGATGGCTTGGCGCCAATCGGACCAGACTCGTAGATCAGCACGACGTCGGGCGACGACGTCAGGCGCGCCAGGTTGGCGGCCTTGGAGGGCAGGCCGATGCCGACGAAGCACACCGAACCGTTCTTCAGGCGGCGCGCGGCGGCGACGGTCATCATTTCATTGGTGGAGTAAGCCATTATTTGGCCTCCTGCGCGGTGGCCAGCTTGGCCTGGAATTCACTGAAGTTGGCAGTGCCGTGGATGTATTCGTTGATCCACGCAGTAAACGTCTCACGGTCCCGGGCGATCGGGTCCCACGCCTGGTAGAAACGGTTGTCACGCTCGGTGTAACCGTGGGCGTAGGACGGGTGCGCGCCGCCTGGCACGTGGCACACGGCGGTCAGGGCCCAGGTCGGCAGGACGCAGGCGTTCATCGGCGCGTTGAGGTCGTCGACGATTTCTTCGACGGTGACGATGCAGCGCTTGGCTGCCAGGGCCGCCTCCTTCTGCACACCGAGGATGCCCCAGAGCAGCACGTTACCCTTGCGGTCAGCCTTTTGTGCGTGGATCACGGTGATGTCCGGGCGCACCGATGGCACGGCAGCCAGCACTTCGCCGGTGAAGGGGCACGTCACGGTCTTGATCAGCGGGTTGACCTTGGGCAGGTCGGAACCGGCGTAGGCGCGCAGCACCGCGAATGGCAGGCCGGATGCCCCGGCGACGTAGGCATTGGCCAGGTCGGCGTGGCTGTGTTCTTCGATCTCCAGCGGTTGCGGCCATTGCTTTTCAACCGCGTCCCGCAGGCGATGCAGGGAGCCCACACCCGGGTTGCCACCCCAGGAGAAAATCAGCTTGCGTGCACAGCCGGCGCCGATCAACTGGTCGTAGATCAGGTCGGGCGTCATGCGCACCAGCGTCAGGTCTTTCTTGCCCTGACGGATGATTTCATGACCTGCCGCCGTAGGGATCAGGTGAGTAAAGCCTTCGAGTGCAACGGTGTCGCCGTCATTCACGAACTGCTTGACCGCATCAGCCAGCGAAAGGATTTCAGCCATGGGGTTGGGCTCCCGGTATCGATCGAAAAAGGCGCTGGAGGCAGCGCCGAAGTGCTTGAAGATTAAGCCGGGGGTTGAAGCCAAACAATCCGATAATCGACTGAGTGTTCGATTATCGAACGAATTGTTTGCAAGCTATCTTTCCCTGTAGGAGCGAGCTTGCTCGCGGAAAACTTGAAGACGCCGCGTTCATTCAGAATGCCAACGTCATCGCTGAAGACTTTCGCGAGCAAGCTCGCTCCTACAAAAAATCGCTTCAGGTAGCGTCCGCATGGCTGACCATGCCCTTGATCACCACCGCCGTGGTGGCCAATGCCGCCGGAATCACCAGGGCTGTCAGCACCTGTTCGAAGTTCCAGCCCAGGCCCAGCAGGGTGGCGCCCATCCATGCACCGAGGATCGCGCCAAAACGGCCGATGCCGAGCATCCACGACACACCGGTGGCACGGCCTTGGGTCGGGTAGAAGCGTGCGGCCAGCGACGGCATCGCCGATTGCGCACCGTTGACACACATGCCGGCGATCAGCACCAGGGTCGCCAGGAGCGTGATATTGCCCAGGCTCTGCCCCACCGCGTAGGCAAACACCCCGGCCAGCAAGTAGAAGGCGCCGATGACCTTATGAGGATTGAACCGGTCCATCGCCCAGCCCACGCCGACCGCACTCAATACGCCGCCAAACTGGAACAACGCGCCGATAAACGCGGCCTGTTCCATGCTGGCGCCGCTGTCGCGCATCAGGGTCGGCAGCCAACTGGTCAGCAGGTAAACAATCACCAGGCCCATGAAGTAGGTCAGCCACAACAGCAAGGTGCCGGCGCTGTAGGTGCCAGAGAAGATCACCGCGAACACGTTGCGCGCCTTGACGGTTTTTTGCTCGGGCACGCTGAAGCTTGCGGCCTGGGCGACGATGCTGGGTTCGATGGGCGCGAGGGTCTTGCGCACCTTGTCGGTGCCGCGATTGCGCACCACCAGGTAACGCGCCGACTCCGGCAGCCAGAACAGCAACACCACCGCGAGAATCAACGGCAAGATGCCGCCGATCATCAGCAGGCTGTGCCAGCCAAAAGCCGGGATCAACTTGGCCGAGATAAACCCGCCACCGGCCATGCCCAGGTTGAAGCCGCAGAACATGCTGGTAACCAGCAGCGACTTATGACGTTCCGGGGTGTATTCGGAGAGCAGCGTCGTGGCATTCGGCATCCCGGCGCCCAGGCCCAGGCCGGTGAGGAAACGCAGGATCAGCAGTTGATCGACGTTACTGCTGTAGGCCGATGCCAGGCTGAAGGCACCAAACACCAACACAGCCCCCACCAGCACCACCTTGCGTCCGAAGCGGTCCGCGAGCGGACCGGAGCCGAGGGCGCCAAAGACCATGCCGATCAACGCGGCGCTCATTACCGGGCCGAGGCTGGCGCGGTCGATGCCCCAGTCCTGGGACAGCGCAGGGGCGATAAAGCCCATGGCGGCGGTGTCGAGGCCGTCGAGGAAGACGATGAGAAAACACAGGATCACCACCCGCCACTGATACCGCGACAGCGGCTGGGCGTTGATGAAGGACTGAACGTCCAGGCAAGTACCGACAGCAGGTGAAGGCTGATTCATTATTTTTATTTCCACACCGATGGGCCGGCGAACGACCTTGAGTCGTCATTATTATTGGGGCGGCGCCTTGAAGCGCTGCCGCACATTAATAAGCCTTGGGAAACACCGTCAATTCATCCAGCCGGGATCTGTGCGGTCACCGAACAGCTTACGCAAACAGCTGGGCACTCAGCTCCTGGCTGGCGCTGAGCATGCTTGGCAGGAAACGCTGCTCCAGCTCACTGCGGCTGACCCGCCCGGCATGGGTGCTGACGTTCAGCGCGGCGAGTACCTGGCCCGAGGCGTCGTATACCGGCACGGCGATGGAACGCAGGCCCTGTTCCAGTTCCTGGTCGACAATGCACCAGCCTTGTTGCCGCACTTCCTGCAGGCATTCGAGCAAGGCTTGCGGGGTGGTGAGGGTGCGGCTGGTCTTGGTTTGCAGGTCGGCGTGGTCGAGATAGTCCTGCAGTGAAGCGTCATCCAGCGCGGCCAGCAGGATACGGCCCATGGAGGTGCAATAGGCCGGCAAGCGGCCGCCCACGGAAAGGTCGACGGAAATCAGGCGCTGGGTGGTGGCGGAACGGGCGATGTAGAGGATGTCATCGCCTTCCAGGGTCGCCATGTTGCAGGCTTCGTGGAGTTGCTCGCTCATGCGGTCCAGGTACGGCTGGGCGGAAACCGCCAGGGGCGTGGACGACAGATAGGCGTGGCCGAGGGTCAGCACCTTGGGCAGCAGTGAATAGGTACGCCCGTCGGTGGTGGCGTAGCCGAGTTTGATCAGGGTATGCAGGCAACGGCGTACGGCGGCGCGGGGAATTTCCGTGCGGTGACTGATCTGGGCGATGGTCAGGTGGCGCTTGCGCTCCTGGAACGCCTGCACCACGGCCAGGCCACGGGCCAGAGAGGTCATGAAGTCCGGATCACCGGTAAACGCCTGGATGCGCTTGGCCGGTGACGCAACGATCGGCGGCGCCACTGACGCGAAGGAGTTGCGCAATTGATCGTTCATTTGGGGTCCTTTCTCTTATTTTTAACCGCTGCGGGGGGGGAGCGCTATTACAAGCCGCCGTGTAATCGATACACAAGGCAAGGCGGGCAAGATTGGGCGATTATCGGACGGTCATTCGATTATCGCAATTAGTCACCGCCCGCCGGCGGTCGGCCCAGGTTGGTCCACCTCTCAATCGACTTTCAGAATCTTCTGATGTACGAGAGAACTTAAGGTTTATTTACCGCCTGTAGAACACGGCACAATTTATGACGTCAATAGTTGAGCAATTACCTCACGTGCTTGAGTAACAAAACCCTCACACAAAGTTGACGATTTTTAACTTGATGGTGATAGTGTTACTCAAACGTATGGCTATAATGCATCCTGTGCGAGGCCGGCTCCGTTTCAAAACGCCGATCCGAGCCTGACCGGGCAACCCATCGCCTTTGCGCAGGCCCCGCCGCAAGTACCTGACACTCATGCAAGATGCTGCCAATGGCTTGCGACTGTAAAAAGAAACTGTTGCTACGACAGCTGTTCTTCTTCCGGTGCCGTGGCCGCATGCAATAAGGAAGTGATTGATCCTTCCCTGCATCGCGCTTCACTGGAATTAAACTCAACTCAATTAGGTAACAATGTGACGAAAGACGAACTGCGCGCGGAACTTGAGCGCCAGGAACAACGTTACAAGGATGTTTACGGCGGGGAAGTCACCACCTACGCCGCCCAGCCAGAACCTGAACGCAAGCCCTGGCGCAAACGAGCCAGTCTGCTCGACCAGGCCTTTGCCCAGGAAATCCAAAAGATTGAACAGGACCTCAAAGCCGGAGAGCCATAAGCGATTCGGGTTGAGCATCCACGGTGCCATCTCTCTGCCAGCACCGCACTGGCAGGGAGAAGCTCCCTCATGGCGTCTTACCGAAATTTCATACAATTGTTTCAGAAGTTCCCTTCTGGCGGTTTAACCCGCATATTTTCGCTATCTTCGTTATAAATCAAACACTTGCCAAAGCCCCGAAAACGCCGGGACGCGCCCCTCCCCCTCATTTTTTTTCGTTGAAGAATGTTACCGATGAGCAGCTAGTGCATTGATTACCGATGTTTTCTGGCATAATCGCGCCCCCTTACGACCGGGTCAGAAAACCTTCATGATCGATTTATTCAGCGGACTGGATGCTTGGGTTCTCGTGAGCCTGTTGCTCGCCCTGGCCTTTGTCCTCGCCTTCGAGTTCATCAATGGCTTTCATGACACCGCTAACGCGGTTGCCACAGTCATCTATACCAAAGCCATGCCTCCGCATCTGGCCGTGTTCTTCTCCGGGGTGTTCAACTTCCTCGGCGTGTTGCTCGGTGGTGTCGGTGTTGCATATGCCATCGTGCACTTGCTGCCGGTGGAGTTGCTGATCAATGTGAACACCGGCCACGGTCTGGCCATGGTCTTCTCGTTATTGGCCGCGGCGATCACCTGGAACCTCGGCACCTGGTATTTCGGGATCCCGGCGTCCAGCTCCCACACCCTGATCGGTTCGATCCTCGGTGTCGGCCTGGCCAATGCCCTGATCAACGACATTCCGCTGGCTGACGGCGTGAACTGGCAGAAAGCGATCGATATCGGCGCCTCGCTGGTGTTTTCGCCGATGGCTGGTTTCGCGGTGGCAGCCCTGGTGCTGCTCGGCCTGAAATGGTGGCGCCCGCTGTCGAAGATGCACAAGACACCGGACCAGCGTCGCAAACTCGACGACAAGAAGCACCCGCCGTTCTGGAACCGCCTGGTACTGGTGATTTCGGCAATGGCCGTGAGCTTTGTGCACGGTTCCAACGATGGTCAGAAAGGTATCGGCCTGATCATGCTGGTGTTGATCGGTATCGTGCCGGCGCAGTTTGTACTGGACCTGGGCAGCACCACTTACCAGATCGAGCGTACCCGCGACGCCACGCTGCACTTGAATCAGTTCTACCAGCGTAATCACGAAACCCTCGGTGAGTTCCTTGCTCTGGGCAAGAGTGTGAAAGACGATTTGCCGGGCAAGTTCCAGTGCAATCCGCAGCAGACTGAACCGACTATCAACGCCCTGCTGGGTACATTGAAAGGTGTCTCTGACTACCATTCGTTGACTGCCGAGCACCGGATTGAAGTGCGTCGTTATCTGTTGTGCCTGGATGACACCGCGAAGAAGGTGGGCAAGTTGCCTGGCCTGGAAGCGCGTGAGAAGTCGGACCTGGACAAGTTGCGCAAGGACCTGACGGCTACAACCGAATATGCACCGTTCTGGGTGATCCTGGCCGTGGCGCTGGCCTTGGGCCTGGGCACCATGGTGGGCTGGAAGCGTGTGGTGTTGACCATTGGTGAGAAGATCGGCAAGCAAGGGATGACCTATGCCCAGGGCATGTCGGCGCAGATCACCACGGCCAGCATGATTGGTTTGGCTAACATCTTTAGCCTGCCGGTATCCACGACCCATGTGTTGTCTTCGGGTGTGGCCGGGACCATGGTGGCTAACAAGAGTGGGCTGCAAGGCGGCACCGTTAAGACCATTTTGATGGCTTGGGTGTTGACGCTGCCGGCGACTGTGGGCCTTTCGGCTGGGTTGTTCTGGTTGGCTTCCAAGGCTTTGGGTAGCTGACAGATCTTTGGCTTGTGAAGAAGGTGCGACCTGTGAGGGTTGCGCCTTTTTTTATGACTGGGGTTTGGGTGAATATCCGTTATTTGGGTGATGGCTTCGATTGGTTCCGCTCTTACAGCGGCTCACTTTTGAAGAGCGCAAAAGTAAGCAAAACGCTCTTGCCCCACCACTCGGCACCTCGCCTAGGCTCGGTGTGCCCTCAGCTCCGGCAGCACGAAGCGGGCCGCCGCGACGGGGCGTCCCTGCCCCGTCGCGGCTAAACCGGCGTCCTGCCGGTTTACCCGCTCCGTACTGCCTACGTTCGGCCAGCGTGGTTTAACGGGGCGCCTAAGATCAAGATCACAAGCAGATCAAGGGCACAGCGGCCTACAGGCCGGCTTGAGTGTGGTGAAGCAACAGCAACAGCACAGCAAAATCAAAAGCGAGCACGGTCCAAATGTGGGAGCGGGCTTGCTCGCGAAGGTCGTTAACGATGACGCGGGCATCCTGATTCAACGCGGCGGTCTCAGGTTTTTCGCGAGCAAGCTCGCTCCTACAGAAAAGCAGCTTTGCTTTCGCTTCTACCACTCAAGCCGGCCTGTAGGCCGCTGTGCTCTGCTTTTGATCTGCGGGCCCCGTCAACCACGATGGCCGCAAGTAGGCACGGTGGAGCGGCTAAATCGGCAGGGAAGCCGATTTAGCCGCGCCGGGCCATGGATGGCCCGTCGCGGCGGCCCGCGGAACCGGGCCGGAGTGCGGGCATGCCGAGCCTAGGCGAGGCACCGAGTGGTGGGGCAAAGCGTTTTTTGGTTACTTTTTTAGGCGTTTGTAAAAAAGTGACCCGCTGTAAGAGCGGAACCATAAGTAGCCGTTACCTAAATAACGGATATACCCCCACACCCCACCACCAAATCCAAAACAAAAAAAAGGCGACCGAAGTCGCCCAAAATGCCTTGCGTGCTCATGTATCCCGAAAAGACCTAAGGCTTCTTACGCTTATTAGCGTCTTTCCAGATAAAAATTCCAAACCCTACAAAGAACATCACCATGAGGCCAACCGTCAGCACTCCGGCAAATACCACATTATCGAAAAACATGACCGGCCTCCTGCACTTGCCCTGTTGCGATAGGGCTAAGTTAACCAAGAAGACGAGAGAAGAAATTGACGAGGATCAATGTCGCCCGCAACGGAGCGTAAAGAAGGGAAATAACTGACCTGCATCAAACGATGCAGGCTATATCAACGCTTTTTCGGTTTGTTTTTCGGCTTTTTCTTAGGCTTACCCAACGGCATCGCCTGCTCAAACGCCTGGCGCACTTCATTCAGTCGTTTGTCATTCAGATCATGGACACGTTTGGCCCGTTCGGCATTCAGGTCTATCAGTTTGTCATCGTCACTCATGGCTTGGCTTACGTAATGGCTTGGATGCCCCAATAATGCGTCCTGCGCCAATCCCGCGTAAACAAAATCGGTGTCATCCAACCCATTTGCCCGCAAAATCCCCGATCCAAACCCTCACACAGAGCGTTCGACGTGGCACTGCACAAGGACCTTCCCCCACTCCTGGCCCTGCGCGCCTTTGAAGCCGTGGCCCGGCATCTGAGCTTTATCAAGGCCGCCGCCGAGCTGTCGGTGACCCAAAGCGCCCTAAGCCATCAAGTGCAGAAGCTCGAACAGCATCTGGGCAAGCCTCTGTTTATCCGACGAACCCGCGCCATCGATCTGACCGAAGACGGTCAACACTACTACGACCAAATCCGCCCCGCCCTCGACATCATCGCCGCCGCTACCCGCCAGCAACAAACCCCGCCCGCCACCACCGTGCTGCGCGTCGGCCTGCTCGCTTCGTTCGCCACCTTGTGGCTGGCGCCGCGCCTGGCCGGGTTTCTCAGCCGCTACCCGCACATTCAGGTGGAGTTGGTGCCCGCGATTCAACTGGCAGATGTCGCCGCCGCCGAGGTCGACCTGGCGATTCGCTACGGCAAGGGCGACTGGGCCGACGTGCAGGCCACGCGCCTGATGAGCGAAACCCTGTCACCGGTGTGCAGCCCGGCATTCAAGGCCAGCCAACTGGAGAACGGCCCGCTGTTGATGGCCACCTCGCACCGCCCTTTCGAGTGGACCGACTGGTCCCGGCATTACCAGGTGGATGTGGAGCATTACCCCAAGGCACTGTTGCACGACTACAACATCGTGGTGGAAGCCGCCGTCGCCGGCCAAGGCATCGCCATGGGGCGCCACCGCCTGATCGAGCGCAGGTTGAAGGATGGCACATTGGTGGAAGCCTTCGACTGGCCGCCCTACCACAGCGAGATCGGCTACTGGCTGATCACCCCGCAAGGCGACACCAGCCAAGCGGCCACCTGTTTCAGTGAATGGCTACGGGAAATCTGTGCCGACGCATGAGTTATTTCGATACGTCGAGTGAGATCTATCCGTTTGTCGACCAAAACCACGCCGCCCATGCTGAAGACTCTTCCCAAGAGGATTCAACATGAGCCATTCCATCTCGCAACGTGTACAAGCCCTCGGCCTGAGCCTGCCGACACCCAGCCAGCCGATCGCCAACTACGTCAATTACGTGATCAGCCAGAACCAACTGTTCATCTCCGGCCAAATCCCGCTGCAGGACGGCAAACCCACCTACATCGGCCGGCTTGGCGAGTCCATCAGCGAAGAAGAAGGTGCCAAGGCCGCCGAACTCGCCGCGCTGGGCTTGCTGGCGCAATTGAGCGATGCCCTGGGCGATGACCTGTCGCGGCTGGTGCGCATCATTCGGTTGGGCGTGTTTATCGCCAGCAGCGGTGATTTCCAGCGCCAGGGCGCAGTCGCGAATGGGGCTTCGAACCTGCTGGTCAACGCCCTGGGTGACAAAGGCCGGCACGCCCGTACTGCCGTGGGCGTCGCCAGTTTGCCGGGCGGTGTGGCAGTGGAGATCGATGCGATTTTCGAGCTGCAGCCGTGACCGCGCTGTCCCTGACGCAAGTCCGGGAACTGCGGGACGAAACGCCGGGCTGCCAGTCCGGCATCGTCCACTTCAACCACGCCGGGGCCTCCCTGCCGAGCCAAGGGACGCTCGACGCAATCATTGACCAGTTGCAACGCGAAGCCCGGGATGGGCCGATGGAGGCCGGCGAACACGGTGCACTATTGGCGGAAAAAGCCCGTCGCGCCGCCGCGCAATTGCTCAACGCGCCGGTGTCATCGATTGCCTTTGCCAGCAGCGGCTCGACCGCCTGGAGCATGGCGTTCCAGGCGCTGGGGCCGTGGAAACCGGGCGACCGTATTCTGGTGGGCCGCCACGAATGGGGCGGCAACCTGGCCAGCATGCAGACAGCCGTGCAAGCGGGTGCGCACGTAGAGGTGATCCCTTGCGATGAAACCGGCGCGGTGTCCGTCGCCGGCCTGGAAGCCATGCTCGACGCCCGGGTGCGGTTGATCGACCTGACCTGGCTCCCCGCCAACAGCGGCTTGATCAACCCTGCCGAGGCCATCGGCGCGTTGGCCAAGCGTCATGGCATAGCTTATTTCATCGACGCCGGGCAAGCCCTCGGCCAAGTGCCGGTGGATGTGCAAGCACTGTACTGCGATGTGCTCAAGGGCGCCGGGCGCAAGCATCTGCGAGGCCCGCGGGGAACCGCATTGCTGTATGTGCGGCCGGATTTTCTCGAGCGCTTGAACCCGGCCCAACGCGATGTGTTTTCTGCGCCCTGGAGCCCTGCGGGTTTCGATTTGCGCAACGACGCCCGGCGCTTTGAAACCAGCGAAGTGTCATTCGCGCTGTTGGCAGGCCTGGGCAATGCGTTGCTGGAGGTCAATCGACTGGGCGTTGAGCGGATTCGCCGGACGGTTCGGCTTCTAAGTGACACGATCCGCGAAGAACTACGCGGGATCGAGGGGATTACCCTGCATGATTTGGGTATTGCCGCAAACCAGTCCGCCCTGATCGCCTTCAACCTCGCCGGCTGGGACGCCTTCGAGCTAAAGCGCCGCCTGGGGCTCAAGCGAATCAACATCGGTGCCAACGGTGTGCCCTACACGCCGCTGGACATGCAAGCCCGCGAGCTGGACAGCGTGGCGCGAATCTCCGTGAGCTACCTCAACACGGCACAAGACATCGGGCAACTGATCGCCGCCCTGCACGAACTGCAGGATTAAACCTCGACGTCCACCCACAAGCCTTGGCGTGGCGCGTCTTCAATCAGCGGCACCACCGGCACGGTGTTGTCGGCGTTGAGTTCGTCACCGGGAACAGCCAGGTGCTCCTGCGGATCCTCATCGGCTTCGCGGCGGCGCTTTTGCTGTTCCTGCTGGCGTCGCTGTTCCTCGCGCAGCAACAGTGCCGCTTCCTCGGGGTCGCGCTTTTGCAGGTCGATGGTGCTTTCGTTGGAGCCTGGTTGAACCGGCACCACGGGCGGGATATCCGGTTTCTGGCGCACCGGGTCAAGCTGCGACGTGACCGGCACAACACTCAGGGGCAGCATGGGTGGCAGCATATTAATAGTCTCCTGTTCAGCAGACTGTCGGCTGCGTGGGTGACGACTTGAGCGTCAAGCCGCCAACTTGTGAACCAATCGTCATCTATCCGACGAACATACAGCCCTTTTTCTTGCCGCTTGTAGCTTAAAGCTTGAAGCTGCACCTATTCCTTTTGGTCTGGAAGCCGTGTTCCGTTAGAATAGTCGGCTTTTTCACGGCGGGAGTCAGGCAGCATGGCGCAGCAGTATCAACCGGGGCAACGCTGGATTAGTGACAGCGAAGCAGAGCTGGGGTTAGGCACCGTTCTGGCACAGGACGGCCGCTTGTTAACCGTGCTCTATCCGGCCACTGGCGACACTCGCCAGTATGCGCTACGGAATGCGCCCCTCACTCGCGTGAGGTTTTCGCCGGGTGACACCATCACCCATTTCGAAGGCTGGAAAATGACCGTGCAAGAAGTCGACGATGTCGACGGCCTGCTGGTCTACCACGGCCTCAATGGGCAGAACGAGCAGGTCACCCTGCCGGAAACCCAACTCTCGAACTTCATCCAGTTCCGTTTGGCCAGCGACCGTCTGTTCGCCGGCCAGATCGACCCGCTGGCCTGGTTCTCCCTGCGCTACCACACCCTTGAACACACCAGCCGCCAGTTGCAGTCCTCGCTCTGGGGCCTGGGCGGCGTGCGTGCGCAACCTATCGCGCACCAACTGCACATCGCCCGTGAAGTCGCCGACCGTATCGCGCCGCGGGTTCTGCTGGCAGACGAAGTGGGCCTGGGCAAGACTATCGAAGCCGGCCTGGTGATTCATCGCCAATTGCTGTCGGGTCGCGCCAACCGCGTACTGATCCTGGTGCCGGAAAACCTCCAGCACCAGTGGCTGGTGGAAATGCGCCGCCGCTTCAACCTGCAGGTTGCGCTGTTCGACGAAGAGCGCTTTATCGAAAGCGATGCCGCCAACCCGTTCGAAGACACCCAGCTCGCGCTGGTGGCCCTGGAATGGCTGGTGGACGACGAGAAGGCCCAGGACGCGCTGTTCGCCGCCGGCTGGGATTTGCTGGTGGTCGACGAAGCTCACCACCTGGTGTGGCACGAAGAAAAAGCCAGCCCCGAGTACACGCTGGTGGAGCAACTGGCCGAAGTGATTCCGGGCGTGCTGCTGCTCACCGCAACCCCTGAGCAACTGGGCCAGGACAGCCACTTCGCGCGCCTGCGCCTGCTGGACCCGAACCGTTTCCACGACCTGCACGCCTTCCGCGCCGAGAGCGAAAACTATCGCCCGGTGGCCGAAGCCGTTCAGGAGCTACTGGACAAGGGCCGCCTCTCGCCGGCCGCCCACAAGACCATCCAGGGTTTCCTCGGCAACGAAGGCGAAGCGCTGCTGACCGCCGTCAACGATGGCGACGCCGAAGCCAGCGCCCGTTTGGTACGCGAACTGCTGGACCGCCACGGCACCGGCCGCGTGCTGTTCCGCAACACCCGCGCCGCGGTGCAAGGCTTCCCGGAGCGCAAGCTGCACGCCTACCCGCTGCCGTGCCCTGACGAATACCTCGAACTGCCCCTGGGCGAACACGCCGAGTTGTACCCGGAAGTCAGCTTCCAGTCGCAGCCGGATGTGGATGAAGAACAACGCTGGTGGCGTTTCGACCCGCGCGTCGAGTGGCTGATCGATCAGCTGAAAATGCTCAAGCGCACCAAAGTCCTGGTGATCTGCGCCCACGCCGAAACCGCCATGGACCTGGAAGACGCCCTGCGCGTGCGCTCCGGCATCCCGGCCACGGTGTTCCACGAGGGCATGAACATCCTCGAGCGTGACCGCGCCGCTGCTTACTTTGCAGATGAAGAGTTCGGCGCCCAGGTGCTGATCTGCTCGGAAATCGGCAGTGAAGGCCGCAACTTCCAGTTCTCCCACCACCTGGTGCTGTTCGACCTGCCATCCCACCCGGACCTGCTGGAACAGCGGATCGGCCGTCTGGACCGGATCGGCCAGAAGCATGTGATCGAACTCCACGTGCCGTACCTGGAAACCAGCCCGCAAGAGCGCCTGTTCCAGTGGTACCACGAAGCGCTGAACGCGTTCCTCAACACCTGCCCGACCGGCAACGCCTTGCAGCACCAGTTCGGCCCGCGCCTGCTGCCGCTGCTGGAAAATGCCGACGACGGCGAGTGGCAAGCGCTGATCGACGAAGCCCGTGCCGAGCGCGAGCGCCTCGAAGCCGAGCTGCACACCGGCCGCGACCGTTTGCTGGAGCTCAACTCCGGCGGCGCTGGCGAAGGTGATGCGCTGGTGGAAGACATCCTGGAGCAAGACGACCAGTTCACCCTGCCGATCTACATGGAAACCCTGTTCGACGCCTTCGGCATCGACAGCGAAGACCATTCGGAAAACGCGCTGATCCTCAAGCCGAGCGAGAAAATGCTCGACGCCAGCTTCCCCCTGGGCGACGACGAAGGCGTGACCATCACCTACGATCGCAACCAGGCGCTGTCCCGCGAAGACATGCAGTTCATCACCTGGGAACACCCGATGGTGCAAGGCGGCATGGACCTGGTGCTGTCCGGTTCCATGGGCAACACCGCTGTGGCGCTGATCAAGAACAAGGCGCTCAAGCCGGGCACCGTGTTGCTGGAACTGCTCTACGTCAGCGAAGTGGTTGCCCCACGCTCGCTGCAACTGGGCCGCTACCTGCCACCGGCCGCGCTGCGCTGCCTGCTGGACGCCAACGGCAATGACCTGTCGGGCCGCGTCTCGTTCCTGACCTTGAACGACCAGCTGGAAAGCGTGCCGCGGGCCAGCGCCAACAAGTTCGTCCAGGCCCAGCGCGACCAACTGACGCCACGGATCAACGCCGGTGAAGAGAAGATCGCCCCGCGTCACGCCGAGCGCGTGGCCGAGGCTCAACGTCGCCTGGCGGCGGACACCGACGAAGAACTGGCGCGCCTGACCGCGTTGCAAGCGGTCAACCCGACCGTGCGTGACAGCGAACTGGTTGCCCTGCGCCAACAGCGCGAGCAAGGTCTGGCCATGCTCGACAAGGCTGCGCTGCGACTGGAAGCGATTCGGGTGCTGGTAGCGGGCTAACCTCGCCGCCCCGCCCTGCTGAACAAAGAGGCCCGCGCAATGCGGGCCTTTTTTATGGGTATCGGTAACCTCTGTGGCGAGGGGGCTTGTCCCCCGTTGGGCTGCGTAGCGGCCCCAAAAGAGCGGGAGCGCTGCGCACTCCAACGGGGGGCAAGCCCCCTCACCACAGGGATTATGTATTCAGGCAGTAACCGCCGTAGCCGGCACCTCCACCACCCCCAACCCATCCTTCATCCGCTGGGCATCCCGCACAAAACACCGCGACGCCTGGAACAAAAACAGCATGGTCAGAAACAGCGCCACCGGAATCAGGTACATGGCATCGTGCAAGCCTATGGCTTTATAAGCCTCGGTCATCTGCTCCGCCCCCGCCGCATACATCGCCGAATGGGCAAAATGATCCGACAACCCGCCCACCACAATCGGCCCCATGCCACCACCCAGCAAATACAAACCGGCGAAGAACAATGCCATCGCCGTCGCCCGCAAGCGCGGCTCCACCACGTCCTGAATCGCCGTATAAACACAGGTATAGAAGTTGTAGGCAAACAACCAGCCGACACTGAACAGCGCCACAAACACACCAATTTCGATCCGCCCGGCATGCAACGCCCAGGCGGTGGTCACGGTGGAGATAATCAAGCTGCAGGCCGCGAACAACAGCCGCCCATTGGCCACCCGCTGATGGATCTTGTCCGCCACCCAACCGCCCAGCGTCAGGCCAAACAACCCCGTCACCCCGACAATCACCCCGGTCGCCACCGCCGCATCCTGCAACGGCAGCAGGAAATAGCGCTGCAGCATCGGCACCAGGAACGAGTTGCAGGCGTAGGTGGCGAAGTTGAAGCACAAGCCTGCCAGCACCAGCCAAAGGAACGTCGGTACCGCCAGCACCCGGCGAATCGGGCGGTCGACTTTCTCTTGGGAGACTTGCACGGTTTCGGCGGCGCCGCGCTTGGGTTCCTTGATGTAGAACATGAACACCGCGAGGATCAGCCCCGGCACCGCCGCAATAAAGAACGGCGCGCGCCAGCTGTCGAACGCCTTGACCATCGCACCGATAGTGAAGAACGCCAGCAACAGGCCCAAAGGCAGACCCAGCATAAAGATGCCCATGGCCCGCGCCCGGCGGTGGGCCGGAAACAAGTCGCCAATCAACGAGTTCGCCGCCGGTGCATAGCTGGCCTCGCCGATGCCGATGCCCATGCGCACCAGCAAAAAGGTCCAGAAACTGCCCACCAAGCCATTGACCGCCGTCAGGCCGCTCCACGCCGCCAGGCCCCAGCCCATGAGCTTACTGCGCGAGCCAGTATCGGCAATGCGCCCCAGGGGCAAGCCAGCAATCGCATAAACAATGGTAAACGCAGTACCGATGATGCCGAGCTGGAAGTCGCTGAGGTGCCACTCCATCCGGATCGGTTCGATGATGATCGCGGGGATGGTGCGGTCGAAAAAATTGAACAGGTTGGCCAGGAACAACAGGAACAGAATGCGCCAGGCATTCGCCGCTTGGGTCGAGTTCTGCATGGGTCCGTCTCTTTTATTGTTATGTGAGCCGCGATGCCAGACGCATCCTGAGCCCGGAACCTGCAATCTAGTCAGCCCTGTGATGATTGTCTGTAATGATTCGTAAGTCTGATGTCACTCCATCGGGCGACCCGTGCTGTCATCCCTACGCATTTGGTTCTAGTTGTTTATGAACTCATCGCCAAATAATTAGAAGCAATTTGCCATCAGCCCTTGCAACCCGCTCAGGCTCTCTATACTTAGAGCATTGTCAGACAAAGACTCTGTGACGGGACATGCTATGGAATGGCTTGGTTTGCATTTTTTTACCGACCTTCCGGACAGCGGGCACTTATTACTCAATTGCAGTCATAACCCCTTTCTGGTGCTACTGGCTTACGTAGTGGCGTGTGCGGCGGGCTTCGGCACCCTGGACATGGCCGAACGTGTCGGCCACGTCGACAACCCCAAGGCTCAACGGCACTGGCGCTGGGTAGGCGCGGGCTGCCTGGCTGGCGGAATCTGGGCGACCCACTTCATCAGCATGCTGGCCTTCCAGGCGCCTATCGCGATTCACTACGAATTGATCATGACGTTTGCCTCGCTGCTGATCGCCCTGATTGCCTCGCTGTTCGCCATGCAAACCCTCAGTCATCCAAAGCTGCGTCTTCACCAATATGTGCTGGCGTCGGTATGGATGGGGCTGGGCATTGCACTGATGCACTACGTCGGCATGTCGGCCATGCAATCCGAAGCAGGCGTGTACTTTCAGACCGGATTGTTTCTGGCCTCAGTGGTGATCGCCATCGGCGCCAGCCTGGCCGCGTTGCTGCTGTCACTCTACCTGCGCAACGGCACCGGCATGTTCCATCAATTGCTCAAGTACGCGGCCAGCCTGGTGCTCGGCGCCGGGATTATCAGCATGCACTTCACCGGCATGGCGGCCATGCAACTGCTGTTGCCCGAGGGCGTGGTGCCGTCGGCGTTGCCGGTGGACAACAACCCGATCCAACTGGGCCTGCTGGTCGCCGTCATCGCCTTGCTGGTGATCGGCAGCAGCATCAGCGCCGCCCTGGCAGACAAAAAACTGCAACACAAGGAAACCGACCTGCGCCGGGTCAACGCCCTGCTCACCGAACTCGACCAGGCCCGCGCCTCCCTGCAGCAAGTGGCGCATTACGACGCCTTGACCAGCCTGCTCAACCGCCGTGGTTTCAACCAGATCTTCGCCGAGAAGCTCGCGGAAAAAACCGCCACCGACGGCATGCTGGCGGTGATCTTCCTGGATATCGACCACTTCAAGCGCATCAACGACAGCCTCGGCCATGACGCCGGTGACGAACTGCTGACCGTGCTGGCCGGCCATATCAAAAGCTCGGTGCGCAGCCATGACGACGTGGTCGCGCGGTTTGGCGGTGATGAGTTCTGCATCCTGATCAGCATCCATCATCGCGATGAAGCGCGGCACATGGCCCAGCGCATCATGCAGAAAATGAAAGACCCCGTAGAGTTGGCCGGCCGGCGCATGGTGATGACCACCAGCATCGGCATCAGCCTCTTCCCTGAAGACGGCAAAACCAGCGAAGAGCTGCTGAAAACTGCCGACCTGGCGTTGTATCAGTCCAAGGATGCCGGGCGTAACAGCCTGAACTTCTTCAGCTCCAACCTGAAAACCCGGGCCTTCCTGGAACTGCAACTGGAAGAAGAACTGCGCGCCGCGCTGCGCGGCAAGAACGAACTGGTGCTGTTTTACCAACCGATTCTTGACCTGAAAAAAGGCAAGATCACCCGCCTCGAAGCCCTGGTGCGCTGGCAACATCCGCAACATGGCCTGCTGACCCCGGACCGGTTCATCAGCATTGCCGAAAACAACGGGCTGATTGCCGAACTCGATCACTGGGTATTGCGCCAGGCCTGTCACGACCTGAGCCTGCTGTCGGAGCAGGGCCACACTGAATTGATCATGGCCGTGAACTGCTCGGCCCTGAACCTGACCCGTGACGAATTGGCCGATGAAATCGAAAGTGCCCTGCGCTTCGGTGGAATTGCCGCCAACCGCCTCGAACTGGAAGTGACCGAAAACGCCCTGATGGGCAATATCAGCAGCACCCTGGCACTGCTGCGGCAAATCCGCGCCTTGGGCGTCTCGCTGTCCATCGACGACTTTGGCACCGGCTATTCGTCCCTCGCCTACCTCAAGCGCCTGCCGCTGAACACCTTGAAAATCGACCGTTCATTTATCCAGGACATTCCCAAGTCCAATGCCGACATCGAGATCGTCCAGGCGATCATCGGCATGGCCCACACCCTGCATTTGCAGGTGGTGACCGAAGGTGTGGAAACCCTGCAACAATTTGAAGTGGTGCAAAAACACGGTTGTGATTTCGTTCAGGGTTACTTGCTCAGCGCTGCGGTGCCGATGAGTGATATCGGCGCGGTGATCAATGGCCTTGATCAGCACAACATGTTCAGCCTGCTGGGTCTTACGGGAGGTGAACCCACGCAGAAAGACCCGCCTTCGGAGCGCACAGGCCCGGCGTCCATCGTCAGGCCAATTCGCTGACGCCGTTTATTTGGCAAATCGCCATCATTTCACTAAAGAACCCCGACGAACGGCCGATTCATCAGAGTCCGGCCAGGATTTCCCCTTAAAACCCTAGGGTTAAACCCTATCGCCCAGGACCAGGACGCACTGTAAAGTCGCGATCTCTCATTCCGTGATGGCTATTTGATACTTTTTCAGCCATCCGTCCAGGCACATGGCGCACAATGACTTCTAAAAATAACTCTGCCACCGCGGTATCCGACGTGTTGCTGACAGCCCCTGCGGAAAAACCCTCAGGTTCAAAGTCATTGAGCAGCGCCCGCCCACTGGCCACCCAGCAGTACCTGTACTTCACCGAAACCAACACCGACCGCATCCTCGACAACCTCGACGGCCTGCGCGACATGGTGTTCCCGCGCGCTCCGCACCTGGAAGTTGACGGCGAACTGCGCAACGAGCAGGAATTCCCCTCGGTGTGCCTGATCGGCCTGGGCCGCTGCGGCTCGAACATTGCCCTGGATGTGGCGGAGCTGGTGTACAACGCCCGCAAGTTCTACCTCAACGAATTCAGCAACGAAGACAAATCCACCGACAAGGGCTACCGCCCCGCCCAGTGGATTCGCAACAACCTGCGCCTGGGTTCGAACAAAGGCACCAAGCCGGTGTTCCTGGTCGAGCCGCTGGTGATGCTGGGCGACCTGGACAAGGACATCGCCGGGCGCATCCGTTTCTCGCGCAAGGGAGAGAAAAGCGGATTCCTGCGGGACTACAGCAAGATGAAAATCATGGACCTCTCGGAAGTCCATGCCGGTGGCGCCGGTAACGCGCCGATCCTTGGCCAGTACCTGGCCAAGATCATCCTCAACAAAGACACCCAGCGCTTTTCCAGCCCCGACTGGAAGATGATCCACTCGTACCTGATCGACTCCTGCGGCATCAAGGCCAACCAGTCGCGCCTGTACTTCTCGATCTTCAGCGCCGGCGGCGGTACCGGCTCGGGCATGGCCTCGGAATTCGGCCTGGCCCAGCAGCACTCGTACATGAACAAGACGTTCGACACCAAGCCCGCCGACGAGCATGACAGCAAGAGCGGCCACGCCTTTGTGTTCGAGCCGATCTTCACCAGCGGCATTTGTGTGCTGCCGAACATCTCCGATCACCGCAGCGAAATGTCCGAGGCACTGCACATCAACGCCGGGCGGCTGTTGTGCAAATACCTGTCGGAAGAATGGGATTTCTCGTACAACTTCGACAATGAAGACAGCAGCGAGGCCAGCGTGAAAGGCCGTATCCGGCCGTGGAACGCGATGATGCTGATCTCCAACGACATCATGCGGTATGCCGAAGAAAGCGATGACGGCAATATCCAGAACATTGATGTCAATGCCATGGAGAAGCACGCCAACCAATACATCTCGCAGCAGATCTTCAACATTCTGACGGCTCAGGCGGTTACGACCGACTACGACCAGAACTACTTCCGTCGGGCCGGCATCGACATCGGCGAGACCATCCGCCTGGATGCCAACGACCTGTTCATGAGCCTGGCGGGCCCGGTGGCGATTGCCTACGCCGAATCGGTGGTGCCGGAAACGCCGGCGCCTTCGAGCGACAAGTTCAAGGTGTTCGAAAAAGAGCCGCAGCGGCTGAATATCGATGACCTGTTTTTCCGTTCCATTGATCTGCCGCACTTCAACAAGGTGACCCAGGCGATCGAGGGCATCAGCCTGTTGCCGATTGAGTCCAAGCGCTACAAGGCCTCCTTGGAGCAGTACAAGAACTCCGGGTATGACGCGGCGGCGCTGCATGACCTGCACTTCTTCAAGAACTGCTCGTCGGTGGTGTCGATTGTGTCGTTGCCCAAGGATTACAAGCTGTCCTATATGGACCTGAATCGGCTCAAGACGCACCTCAACAGTCTGTTCCCAAACACCACGCTCAAGCGGTATGCGCTGGTGATCGGGGCGTCGGCCAACTTGTCGCTCACGACCTTGATCGCTAAAAGCCCGTGCCTGTCGGATGATTTTTTGACGTTGATCGTGGCGTTTATCAAGCGCTGCTTTGCGAGGAATCCATATCGGTTTGATGACACGCTGGATAATTCGATTCTGGATTTCATCATCCATGATGATTTTGATGAGGACCGGATTGATGAGCTGCTCAATGAGTTTGAGAACCCGGCGAAGATTCTGGATACCAACTGGTATGCCATCAAGCCGATGTATGAGAAGAAGTATCGTGAGTTGATCAACGACAAGGACAAGTTTGTGTCGATCAACGATATTCGGCTGTCGCGGGATTGTGTGAAGAAGGCGATCAAGTACCTGCGTGAGATTTATCGTCACCGGATTGGGAAGACCAAGGTTATTTCGCTGAATAACCATACTGGGAAGACTGCGTAGGCGCTTTTGTTGCTGAGGTGGGGTGTATATCCGTTATTTGGGTTGGGGCTGATATGGGTTCCGCTCTTACAGCGGCTCACTTTTGAACAGCGCAAAAGTAAGCAAAACGCTCTTGCCCCACCACTCGGCACCTCGCCTAGGCTCGGTGTGCCCTCAGCTCCGGCAGCACGAAGCGGGCCGCCGCGACGGGGCGTCCCTGCCCCGTCGCGGCTAAACCGGCGTCCTGCCGGTTTACCCGCTCCGTACTGCCTGCGTTCGGCCAGCGTGGTTTAACGGGGCGCCTAAGATCAAGATCAAAAGCAGATCAAGGGCACAGCGGCCTACAGGCCGGCTTGAGTGTGGTGAAGCAACAGCAACAGCAACAGCAACAGCCAAATCAAAAGCTAAAGCGGGCACGGTCCAAATGTGGGAGCGGGCTTGCTCGCGAAGGTCGTTAACGATGACGCGGGCATCCTGAATGAGCGCGGCGCCCTCAGGTTTTTCGCGAGCAAGCCCGCTCCCACAGAAAAGCAGCTCTGCTTTCGCTCTGGATCTTGCCTCTGCTTCTAACACTCAAGCCGGCCTGTAGGCCGCTGTGCTCTTGCTTTTGATCTGCTTGTGATCTTGATCTGCGGACCCCGTCAACCACGATGGCCGCAAGTAGGCACGGTGGAGCGGCTAAATCGGCAGGGAAGCCGATTTAGCCGCGCCGGGCCATGGATGGCCCGTCGCGGCGGCCCGCGGAACCGGGCCGGAGTGCGGGCATGCCGAGCCTGGGCGAGGCACCGAGTGGTGGGGCAAAGACCTTTTGGTTACTTTTGGCTGGGCCGGCATTCCGGGCGTTTGCCAAAAGTGACCCGCTGTAAGAGCGGAACCATAGGCGGCCGTTACCTAAATAACGGATATGTACTCCAAAAACTCACACCCAGAAACAATTCCCCCCACATTCCGCCGCGAACAAAACTGTTCCCATGACGCGCACGTAACCCCCGCCTGTGACCTTTCTCTACGGCAACATGCCATCACCGCAAATGCAGTTACCCCGCTACACACTCAAACCCTGAAAATTCACGCACCATTTTCGCGCAGCGATTTCCTACCCCGCCCTTTCCTGGATCAGAATCCACGGCGAAACCACCACCGCCCACAAGCTCGGATCCCGCTCAACCAGGTCCAATGCCCGCGTCGCAGACACCTCGCCAAGACTCCCCGCAGCCAGCCAGGCAGCGACTTTCTCACGGTTATCCTCAGCCATACCCTCAGCGGCCTCGATCAAATCCAGCCCGGCGTCGACCCACAATAGGGCACCCTTGGCAAAGAACGGCTCAAGCTCCTTCCAGGAAATTTCGGCGGTTTCACCAAGCAGCTTGGCATAGAGGGTGCTAGGTTCTTGCGTCATGGGAGTTCACCTGAAGAAAAAATCGGCGCAATCATACCGTCGAGCACCAGGCAGAAAAACCCAGTTGCAAATGAGGCACCGAACGAAAGTGTCAGGAAAGCCAAGGATTGCCCGAAACTCTGGCATCACCCCGCCGCAATTCTGTCTTTTTCTTTCATTTAAGCGACACACCCGGGTTTTGCCCCTAGCAGCCAGCTTTTCAAGCGATCAACCGGCGCTCTACACTGTACCGGTACAGTTGCCAGGCCGCTGCCGGGGGATATCCGAGATATCTGATCCGGTTCTGCAGCTCACAAGGCCGCTAGAACTATAAAAAATACAACAGTAAGAGTGGAGCACTATGAATAAGGCTACTAAGCAGATTTCCAAACTGTTTGCCGCTATGGTCCTGGCCGGGGTTGCCAGCCATTCGTTCGCAGCTGACACCATCAAGATCGGTATTGCCGGCCCTAAAACCGGCCCTGTGACCCAATACGGCGACATGCAGTTCATGGGCGCCAAGCAGGCCATCGCCGACATCAACGCCAAGGGCGGCGTGGATGGCAAAATGCTCGAAGCCAAAGAATACGACGACGCTTGCGATCCAAAACAAGCCGTGGCCGTAGCCAACAAAGTGGTCAACGACGGCGTCAAGTTCGTGGTCGGTCACCTTTGCTCCAGCTCCACTCAGCCAGCATCCGACATCTACGAAGACGAAGGCGTGATCATGATCACCCCGGCAGCCACCAGCCCGGAAATCACTTCCCGTGGCTACAAGCTGATCTTCCGTACCATCGGCCTGGACAGCGCCCAGGGCCCTGCGGCCGGCAACTACATCGCCGACCACGTGAAGCCGAAAGTCGTAGCCGTTATCCACGACAAGCAGCAGTACGGTGAAGGCATCGCCACCGCCGTCAAGCAGACCCTCGAGAAGAAAGGCGTGAAAGTTGCCCTCTTCGAAGGCATCAACGCTGGCGACAAAGACTTCGGCTCGCTGATTCAGAAGCTCAAGCAAGCCAACGTCGACTTCGTCTACTACGGCGGCTACCACCCTGAGCTGGGCCTGATCCTGCGCCAAGCCAAGGAAAAAGGCGTGAACGCCAAGTTCATGGGCCCGGAAGGCGTCGGCAACGACTCCATCTCGCAAATCGCCCAGGGCGCTTCCGAAGGCCTGCTGGTCACCCTGCCGAAGTCTTTCGACACCGATCCTGCCAACAAGGCAATCGTTGAAGAGTTCGCCAAGAACAAGCAGGACCCAACCGGTCCGTTCGTGTTCCCGGCCTACTCGGCTGTTGAAGTGATCGCCGGCGGTATCGCTGCCGCGAAAAGCGAAGACACCGCCAAAGTGGCTGCTGCCATTCACGCCGGTACCTTCAAGACCCCAACCGGCGACCTGAGCTTCGACGCCAAGGGCGACCTGAAGGACTTCAAGTTCGTGGTCTACGAATGGCACTTCGGCAAACCAAAAACCGAAGTTTCCCCTCAGTAAGCCAGGCGTTACTGGTCAACAAGCCCACTGTGCAAGCAGTGGGCTTTGTTTTACGAGGTTTATGGGCCTGACACCCGCGATCCGGGAGTGGGTTCACCTGAAAATCTTAAAACCGTCACCAGCGGTTCGCTGGCAAACGCTTTGTGCAACCTGATCACAGAACAGGGCACCGAGCCGGAAATTGACTCCACCAGTGAAATGCGTATCGGGTTTTTAGGAGCGCTGTAATGCCTGAGATCTATCATTTTTTCCAAACGCTGGTTAACGGCATGACCGTTGGCAGCACCTATGCCTTGATAGCCATTGGCTACACAATGGTTTACGGCATCATTGGAATGATTAACTTCGCCCATGGCGAGGTGTACATGATTGGTTCCTACGTGGCCTTCATCGCCCTTGCCGGGCTGGCCATGATGGGTATCCACTCCCTGCCGCTGTTGATGACCGCTGCATTCCTGGCGTCCATCGTCGTAACCAGTGCCTATGGCTACAGTATCGAACGCGTTGCGTACCGCCCATTGCGTGGCAGCAACCGCTTGATCCCGCTGATCTCTGCGATCGGCATGTCGATTTTCCTGCAGAACACCGTATTGCTGTCCCAGGATTCCAAGGACAAATCCATTCCCAACCTGATCCCGGGGAGCTTCTCCTTCGGCCCAGGTGGCGCACAAGAAGTGCTGATTTCCTACATGCAGGTCCTGGTCTTCGTCGTCACCCTGGTGGCAATGCTCGGCCTGACCCTGTTCATCTCCCGCTCCCGTCTGGGGCGCGCCTGCCGGGCCTGCGCCGAAGACATCAAGATGGCCAACCTGTTGGGCATCAACACCAACAACATCATCGCCCTGACCTTCGTCATCGGTGCCGCACTGGCGGCTGTCGCCGCTGTATTGCTGAGCATGCAGTATGGCGTGATCAACCCCAACGCTGGTTTCCTGGTGGGCCTCAAGGCCTTCACCGCAGCGGTATTGGGCGGCATCGGCAGCATTCCGGGTGCGATGCTCGGCGGGCTGGTGCTGGGTGTGGCTGAAGCCTTTGGCGCCGATGTGTTCGGTGACCAGTACAAGGACGTGGTGGCATTCGGTCTATTGGTTCTGGTGCTGTTGTTCCGGCCGACCGGCATTCTGGGCCGTCCGGAGGTTGAGAAAGTATGAGCAGATATCTTAAATCGGCGTTTTTCAGCGCCTTGCTGGTGTGGGCCGTGGCCTTTCCGGTACTCGGGCTCAAGCTGAGCATTGTCGGGATCAACCTGGAAGTGCATGGCACCGGTCCCGTCACATTGACCATCATTGCCCTGTGCTCGGTGCTGATGTTCCTGCGCGTGCTGTTCACCCAGCAGGTCGGGGCACTCCTCAAGTCCAACCGTGGGCCGTTGGTTTCGCCCAAGGTCAGCCAGTTCCTGACCCTGCCGCGTACCCAGCGCTACATCATCATCGGCCTGATCGTGGCCGCGTTGATCTGGCCGTTCTTCGGTTCCCGTGGCGCGGTGGATATCGCAACGCTGATCCTGATCTACGTGCTGCTGGGCCTGGGCCTGAACATTGTGGTGGGTCTGGCCGGCTTGCTCGACCTGGGCTATGTGGGCTTCTATGCGGTGGGTGCCTACACCTACGCGCTGCTCTCGCATTATCTGGGCTGGGGCTTCTGGATCTGCCTGCCACTGGCCGGCATGGCGGCCGCCACATTTGGCTTCCTGCTGGGCTTCCCGGTACTGCGCTTGCGCGGTGACTATCTGGCGATCGTGACCTTGGGCTTCGGTGAAATCATCCGTCTGTTCCTGCGTAACCTCACCGATATCACCGGCGGGCCCAATGGCATCAGCAGCATTCCCAAGCCAACGTTCTTCGGGCTGACGTTCGACCGCACCGCAGCCGAAGGCATGCAGACTTTCCACGAGTACTTCGGGCTGGATTACAACCCGGTGAGCAAAGTGGTGTTCCTGTACCTGGTGGCGCTGTTGCTGGCACTGGCCGCACTGTTCGTGATCAACCGTCTGCTGCGCATGCCAATCGGCCGTGCGTGGGAAGCGCTGCGCGAAGATGAAATCGCCTGCCGTGCATTAGGCATGAACCCGACCGTCATCAAACTTTCGGCATTCACCCTCGGGGCAACCTTCGCCGGTTTCGCAGGCAGCTTCTTCGCCGCTCGCCAGGGTTTGGTGACTCCGGAGTCGTTCACCTTCATCGAGTCGGCAATCATCCTCGCCATCGTGGTGCTGGGTGGCATGGGCTCGCAGCTGGGTGTGATCCTCGCGGCGATCGTAATGATCCTGCTGCCGGAAATGATGCGTGAGTTCAGCGAATACCGCATGTTGATGTTCGGCGCCATGATGGTGCTGATGATGATCTGGCGTCCTCAAGGCCTGCTGCCCATGCAACGTCCACACATGGAGCTGCGCAAATGAGCCGCGAGATCCTGAAAGTCGAAAATTTGAGCATGCGCTTCGGCGGTTTGCTCGCGGTCAACGGCGTGGCCCTGACCGTACAAGAGAAGCAGGTTGTGGCTCTGATCGGCCCCAACGGCGCCGGCAAGACCACGGTGTTCAACTGCCTGACCGGCTTCTACAAACCAAGCGGCGGCAGCATCCTGCTGGATGGCCAGCCAATTCAGGGCCTGGCCGGCCACGAAATCGCCCGCAAAGGCGTGGTGCGTACCTTCCAGAACGTGCGGTTGTTCAAGGACATGACAGCGGTCGAGAACCTGTTGATCGCCCAGCATCGTCACTTGAACACCAACTTCTTTGCCGGCCTGTTCAAGACCCCGTCGTTCCGCAAGAGCGAACGCGAGGCCATGGAATACGCCGCGTACTGGCTGGACAAGGTCAACCTCACCGAGTTTGCCAACCGCCCTGCCGGTACCCTGGCCTACGGTCAGCAACGTCGCCTGGAAATCGCCCGCTGCATGATGACCCGTCCGCGGATCCTGATGCTCGACGAACCGGCCGCCGGCCTGAACCCAAAGGAAACCGAAGACCTCAAGGCGCTGATCAGTGTGCTGCGTGAAGAAAACAACGCCACTGTGCTGCTGATCGAACACGACATGAAACTGGTCATGAGCATTTCCGACCATATCGTCGTGATCAACCAGGGCACGCCACTGGCCGACGGAACGCCGGAGCAGATCCGCGACAACCCGGCCGTGATCAAAGCCTATTTGGGGGAAGCGTAAAATGCTGCAATTCGAAAACGTTTCCACTTTCTACGGCAAGATCCAGGCGCTCCACAACGTCAACGTCGAAGTGCGCCAGGGCGAGATCGTCACCCTGATCGGGGCCAACGGTGCCGGCAAATCCACGCTGCTGATGACCTTGTGCGGTTCGCCCCAGGCTCATAGCGGCAGCATCCGCTACATGGGTGAGGAACTGGTGGGCCAGGCCTCCTCCGAGATCATGCGCAAGAGCATTGCCGTGGTTCCGGAAGGTCGCCGGGTATTTGCCCGCCTGACCGTGGAAGAGAACCTCGCCATGGGCGGGTTCTTTACCGACAAGGGCGATTACCAGGAGCAGATGGACAAGGTGCTGCACCTGTTCCCTCGGCTCAAGGAACGCTTCAGCCAGCGCGGCGGCACCATGTCCGGTGGCGAACAGCAAATGCTCGCCATCGGCCGTGCGCTGATGAGCAAGCCCAAGCTGTTGCTGCTGGACGAACCGTCCCTGGGCCTGGCGCCGATCATCATCCAGCAGATCTTCGACATCATCGAACAACTGCGTAAGGACGGTGTAACGGTGTTCCTCGTGGAGCAGAACGCCAACCAGGCACTGAAGATCGCCGACCGCGCCTATGTGCTGGAAAACGGCCGGGTGGTGATGCAGGGCAGCGGCGAACAACTGCTGACCGATCCGAAAGTGCGTGAGGCTTATTTGGGCGGTTGATGCCCATCTGGCTAATGTATGAGCGGGCTTTTGTGGGAGCGGGCTTGCTCGCGAAGGCGGTGGATCAGCCAACTTATTGGGTGACTCAACCACTGCCTTCGCGAGCAAGCCCGCTCCCACATTTGTTTTGTGTGAACCAAAGACTTTGGCGAAACCTGAAATTATTTTCCCCAGGTTTGTAACGAATCCCTTCCCCTTATCTCTAGTGGTGTAAGCAGGCAACTACGCTTGCCAACTCAACCCACTGCTGGAGATACACCATGACTACCAAAACCCGTTCGCTGTCCGCTGCCACCCTCGTCCTGGCCCTGGGTTCGGCCCTGAGTCTGTCCGCCCTGACCTCCACCGCCCACGCTGCTGACGACATGCAGAAATGCTTCGGTGTAGCCGAAGCCGGTAAGAACGATTGCGCTGCAGGCGCGGGCACTTCCTGCGCCGGCACCTCGAAGGTCAAGGACCAAGCCAACGCCTGGAAATTGGTCCCAGCCGGCACCTGCCTGAAAACCCCAAGCGCCACCTCGCCAACCGGCTTCGGCCAGGAAGCCGCCTTCACCGCCAAGTCCTGAATCCCTGCGCAGCCTGAGTACTGACGATGACGCTTGCATGCACCTATTCCATCTCCCAGGCTCAGGCGCCCGGCCTCCCCTATCGGGCCGGGCTGGGGCTCAAGAGCGAGCACTTCAGCGAAGTGCTCGAGACTGCCCCCGACATCGGTTTTTTCGAAGTCCACGCCGAAAACTACATGGTGGCCGGCGGGCCTTTCCATCACTACCTGGGCTTGATCCGCGAACGATACCCGCTGTCGCTGCACGGTGTAGGCCTGTCCATCGGCGGCGAAGGTCCGCTGAACGATGAGCACTTGGTGCGCTTGGCCGCGCTGATCGAACGCTATCAACCCCACTCGTTTTCCGAACACCTGGCCTGGTCCAGCCACGGCCCGGTGTTTCTCAATGATTTGCTGCCGCTGGCGTATGACGATCAAACCCTGAAGCGGGTGTGCGAACACATCGACCAGGTGCAAACCCGCCTGCAACGGCCAATGCTGCTGGAGAACCCGTCGACCTACCTGCAGTTCCAGTGTTCCACCCTGGAAGAGACCGACTTCATCAGCGAAGCGATCCGCCGCACCGGCTGCGGGCTGCTGCTGGACGTCAACAATGTGTATGTGTCGTGCATCAACCATCAGCAAGACCCGCTGAAGTACATCGATGCCTTGCCGCTGCACGCCGTGGGCGAGATTCATCTGGCAGGGTTTGCCGAAGACACCGACAGCCTCGGTGATCGTTTGCTGATTGATGATCACGGCGCGCCGATCGACAACGCGGTATGGCAGCTCTACCAACAGGTCCTTGCGCGCACCGGGCCGGTCGCCACGCTGATCGAGCGCGACAATCAGGTGCCCGCGTTCAGCGTGCTGCACGCCGAGGCCCGCGAGGCCGAACGGTTCCTGCTGGAGGTGCGCGCATGAGCGGCCAGGATGTGTTTGCTTGCGCCCTGCTGTCGCCCGACGAAAGCTGCCCGCAAGGTGTGTTCAGCCGTAACGGCGCCGATCCGGCCAGTCGTTTTGCGGTGTACCGAAACAATGTCCACAGCTCACTGATCAACGCCCTGGCCGCCGGCTACCCGGTCACCTTGCAACTGGTGGGCGATGAGTTTTTTCGGGCGATGGCCGGCTTGTATGTCCAGGATTTCCCCCCAACCAGTCCGCTGATCAACGAGTACGGCGGCGACCTGGCTGACTTTATCCAAGGCTTCGCGCCCGCCGCCAGCGTGCCCTACCTGGCTGACGTGGCGCGCCTGGAGCGGCTGCGGGTCAGGGCCTACCACGCGGCAGACGCAATGCCACTGGATCAGCAGGAGGTCATCGCCACCCTGCAACAACAGTCAGACCTGGGCGAACTGCGCCTGCAACTGCATCCATCCCTTGCCCTCCTGAACTCGGCCTACGCCGTGGTGGCGTTATGGGCTGCGCACCAGACAGACGAATCCCTCGCCACTCTCGACCCCTTCCATGCCCAAAGCGCGCTGGTACTGCGCAACGGCCTGCACGTACAGGTATTTCACATCGGCAGCGGCGCCGCCGCGTTTATCAACAGCCTGAACAACGGTTGGCCGCTGGAAATGGCCGTGGCCTACGCACTCGATGCGGCCGCCGAATTTGACCTGCACCACTGCCTGGCCCTGCTGGTCGGCCACGGCGCCATCACCCACTTGCACACAGAACCCAAGGTATCGCCATGAACACCGCCGCTCCCGGGCTGATCCAACGGATCATCCAGCTCTTCGAGAAAATCCCCTACAGCCTGATCGCCTTCGTCGCACGCTTCTCTATTGCAGCGGTGTTCTGGAAATCCGGCCAGACCAAGGTCGAAGGCTTCGCCGTGGACCTGATCGGCGGCACGTTCCAGCTGGGCTGGCCGCACTTGGCGCCGTCCACCCTGCCGCTGTTTCGCAGCGAATACCACGTGCCGCTGCTGTCAGCGGAAGTCGCAGCGCATATGGCCGCGTTCGCCGAACATTTCTTCCCCGTGCTGATCCTGGTGGGGTTTGCCACACGGTTCTCGGCGCTGGCGTTGCTGGGCATGACCCTGACCATCCAGCTGTTCGTCTACCCGGACGCTTACCCGACCCACGGCACCTGGATCGCGCTGCTGTTGCTGTTGATGGCCAAGGGGCCAGGCTGCTTCTCCATTGATCACCTGATCGCGCGACGCTTGCGCTAAAGGCGATCCAGGGCCTCGCCGCTGCGCTTGAACCAGCCCACCAGATAATCCGCCAGGACCTGAGTGCGGCGCGGCAGGCCGCCCTGATACGGATGGACCAGGTACATCGGCATGCTGCGGGTCTGATAATCCCGCAGGAGCCAGCGCAGGCGACCGTCAGCCAATTCCGTGTGCAACACGTAGGAAGGCAAACGCGCGATGCCTGCGCCCACCAGCGCCGCCTTCTTCAGCAAGTTGTAATGGTTGGAAGCAAAGGTCCCGGATACACGAACCCGCAGCAGCTCATGTTGCTGGTGATACAGCCACTCTTCACGACCGCTGTAGTGGCTGTTCAGCAGGCAGTTGTGCCCCACCAGCTCAGCCGGTGTCAGCGGCTCGCCGTGCTGTTCCAGATAAGCCGGGCTGGCGCAGGTCATCTCGTGCCAGGCCAGTAACGGCTTGGCCACCAATCGCTCGTCGTTGGCGACTTCGGAGCGTACCGCCAAGTCAAAACCGTCCCGCGACAAGTCTCGATAATGGTTGTTGAGCTCCAGCTCGATCTGCACCTGCGGGTACTCCCGGGAAAACTCCAGCAATAAACCATCGAAGAAGGTTTCACCCAGGGAAACCGGAACGGTCATACGCACCGGGCCGACCAAATCGTCCTTGAGCCTGGCCAGTGCCTGACGTGCCCGCTCCACCTGCACCACCAACGCCTGGGCCTGCGGCAACAGCGCCGCCCCCGCCGCCGTCAGGCTCAAACGGCGCGTGGTGCGATGCAACAACACCACCGAAAACTGTGCCTCCAACTGGCTGATGCGCTTGGACAGCTGCCCCTTGCTGCAGCCCAACTGCTGGGCCGCCAGGGTAAAGCTGCCGGCTTCGATCAACACCGCAAACGCCGCCAGGTCATCCATTTCGCTCATGGATTGTTTCCATTTGAAAACCAAAGGTTGCCTATTAGTGCACTTATCCGCGCAAAAAATCACTTTAGACTGAAAACTCACCTACACATCTGGAGGAAGGCACGATGAAAATCCTGTTGATTGGCGCAAGCGGCACCGTGGGTTCGGCGGTCAAGGCAGAACTGTCCCAACGGCATGAAGTGATCAGCATCGGTCGCAAGAGTGGCGACTTCCAGGTCGACATCAGCGACAGCGCCTCGATCCGCAAACTGTTCGAACAGACCGGCAAGTTCGACGCACTGATCTGCGCCGCCGGCAGCGTCAACTTCGTGCCCCTGGGCGAAATGAGCGCAACCGATTTTGACCTGGGCCTGCAAGACAAGCTGATGGGCCAGGTGAACCTGTTGCTGATTGGCCGCGAGTTCGCCAATGACGGTGCGTCGTTCACCTTCACCAGCGGCATTCTCAACCGCGATCCAATTCGCACCGGCGCTTCGGCGGCCCTGGTCAACGGCGCGCTGGATGCATTCGTGAAAGCTGCAGCGATCGAACTGCCTCGCGGCCTGCGTATCAACTCGGTGAGTCCGACCGTGCTGCTGGAAGCCATGGGCAGCTACGCGCCGTACTTCCGTGGCTACAAACCGGCTCCTGGAGCTGAGGTGGCGTTGGCCTACGCGAAAAGCGTGGAAGGCTTGCAAACGGGGCAGACGTTTATTGTTGGTTGATTCAACCTGTGTCCCGGGCTTGTGATGCACCGCCAGCCTGCGTAACGTGGCGGCACTTATCAGGAGACCCGATAATGCGTGCCGCCCGTACCCTAGCTTTGTTTGCCCTGTTGCCCCTGTTCGCCGCCTGCCAGATGTTCG
Source organism: Pseudomonas sp. LBUM1641 (assembly GCF_059716235.1). Lineage (NCBI taxonomy): Bacteria > Pseudomonadati > Pseudomonadota > Gammaproteobacteria > Pseudomonadales > Pseudomonadaceae > Pseudomonas > Pseudomonas sp. LBUM1641. The sequence goes on along the minus strand of NZ_CP166815.1, from coordinate 1,470,094 downwards.
AGAACGAGCCGGCCAAACCCTCTCTCGCCGGGCTGACCCGCATGCAGGGTGAGCTGACGGCGCAGGGTGACAAATTGCTGTTCCAGCCCTGCAACGACAAACGCAACTACGTGGTCAACGACACCGGCGGCACCAGCATCCTGCAGGAAGCCGCCTCCCTGGCCGGCCAGCAAGGCGCGCTGTTTGCCGACTTGCGTGGCAAGTTTTCCGGCGTTGCCAGCGGCACCCAGGGCACCGTAGACCTGCAACAGGTGTACCGCGTCGAGCGCTCGACCTCGGCCTGCGATGACCCGGATTTCAAGCGCATGATCCTGCGGGCCAACGGCCACAAACCGGCCTGGGCGATGAACGTTACCGCCAAGGGCATGGTGCTGGAGCGTGAAGGCCAGCCACCCTTGGCCGTGCCGTATGTGGAAGAACAATCGGGCGACGGACGGTTCAACCTGATGACCGAAGCCAACAACCAGCACATCGAACTCTGGGTGGCCCCGCAACGCTGTGTCGACAGCGCCAGCGGCAGCCTGCAGCACATGTCCGCCGAGCTTCGGGTCAACGGCCAGGTGCAGCGCGGTTGCGCGTCGTTCGGCGGCTCGCGGGACGACTGATTATCCGCTGCGCTGTTTTAACATGACGGGAAACCGCTGTTGGGGCTTATAATCGCCGGTTTGCAAAACAGCCGGCCTCTTTGCCCGCCGCCTACCGGATTCCTGTCATGTTACGAATCACCGAACTCAAGCTGCCCATCGACCATCCCGAAGAAGACCTGCGGCCTGCCATTGTGCAGCGCCTGGGCATCGCCAGTGATGACCTGCTCGATTTCACCCTGTTCAAACGCAGCTACGACGCCCGCAAGAAATCGTCGGAGCTGTGCTTCATCTACACCATCGACCTGGAAGTCAAAGGCGAGGCGGCCCTGCTGCTCAAGTTCGCCGACGACCGCAACGTCAACCCGGCACCGGACATCAGCTACAAGGTCGTGGGCCATGCGCCGGAAGGCCTGACCGAGCGGCCGATCGTCGTCGGTTTTGGCCCGTGCGGGATCTTCGCCGGGCTGTTGCTGGCGCAGATGGGCTTCAAGCCGATCATCCTCGAACGCGGCCGCGAAGTACGCCAGCGCACCAAGGACACCTGGGGCCTGTGGCGCAAAAACGTGCTGAACCCCGAATCCAACGTGCAGTTTGGTGAAGGCGGCGCCGGGACCTTCTCCGACGGCAAGCTCTACAGCCAGATCAAGGACCCGAAATTTCACGGTCGCAAGGTGCTGCACGAGTTCGTCAAAGCCGGTGCGCCGGACGAAATCCTCTACGTCAGCAAGCCGCACATCGGTACCTTCCGCCTGACCGGCGTGGTGGAAAACATGCGCCAGCAGATCATCGCCCTGGGCGGTGAGGTGCGCTTCGAGCAGCGGGTTACCGACGTGCTGATCGAAGACGGCCAGTTGAATGGCGTGGTGGTGGATGGCGGCGAACAGATCCTGTCGAAGCACGTGATCCTGGCCCTCGGCCACAGCGCCCGTGACACCTTCCGCATGCTGCATGGCCGCGGCGTGTACATGGAAGCCAAGCCGTTCTCGGTGGGTTTCCGTATCGAACACCCGCAATCGCTGATCGACGCTGCGCGCCTGGGCAAGTACGCCGGGCACCCGAAACTTGGCGCTGCCGATTACAAACTGGTGCACCACGCGAAGAACGGTCGCTCGGTCTATAGCTTCTGCATGTGCCCGGGCGGTACCGTGGTCGCGGCGACATCCGAGCCGAACCGCGTGGTGACCAACGGCATGAGCCAATACTCGCGCAACGAGCGCAACGCCAACTCCGGGATCGTGGTGGGCATCACCCCGGAAGTGGATTACCCGGGCGGCCCGCTGGCCGGGATCGAGTTGCAGGAGCGCCTGGAATCCCACGCGTTCATCCTCGGTGGCAGCAACTACGAAGCGCCGGCGCAACTGGTGGGCGACTTCATTGCTGGCAAGCCGTCCACCGCCATCGGCACCGTGGAACCGTCCTACAAGCCCGGCGTGGCCTTGGGTGACCTGGCCCTGGCGTTGCCGGACTTTGCCATCGAAGCGATCCGCGAAGCGCTGCCGGCGTTCGAGAAGCAGATCAAGGGCTACTCCCTGCACGATGCGGTGCTGACCGGGATCGAGACCCGCACTTCATCGCCGCTGCGGATTACCCGTAACGACTCGATGCAGAGCCTGAACGTAAAAGGCCTGTTCCCGGCGGGCGAAGGTGCCGGTTATGCCGGTGGGATTTTGTCGGCAGGTGTCGACGGGATTCGGATTGCCGAAGCGTTGGCGCGGGATATGTTGGGTATCGAAGCTTAACCACTGCGCTGAAAACGCAGCAGATCAAATGTGGGAGCGGGCTTGCTCGCGAATGCGGTGGATCAGCCGAATGATGTATTGGCTGACACACCGCATTCGCGAGCAAGCCCGCTCCCACAATGGTTATGCGGTGTTTTAGATATTGGCGCGCAACACGCTATCTGGCAGCGCCTCTCCCCGCTCGACACTCGCCGCAACGGCCGCAATCAAACCCTCCAACGCATACCCCTGCCCTGCCAGCCAAGCCTGATCGTAATAGGTCGTGGCATAGCGCTCCCCACCGTCGCACAAGATCGCCACAATCGAGCCCGACTCTCCCGCCGCTTTCATCTGCTGTGCCGCGATCAACGCGCCGACCAGGTTGGTGCCGCTGGACCCGCCCACTCGCCGCCCCAAACGCTGCGCCAGGTAATGCATGGCCGCCAGGGACAGCGCGTCCGGCACCTTGACCATCGCATCAATCACCTTGGGCAAGAACGACGCCTCAACCCGTGGCCGACCAATACCTTCAATGCGTGAACCACACTCCAGACGCAGGCTGGCATCGCCGCTCAGGTAGTAATCGAAAAACACCGAACGCTCCGCATCCGCGCACAACACCCGGGTGCAGTGCTGGCGATAACGCACATAACGTCCCAACGTCGCCGTGGTGCCACCCGTACCGGGGCTGGAAATCAGCCATCTCGGCTCCGGGTAACGCTCAAAGCGCAGTTGCTGGAAGATCGATTCGGCAATGTTGTTGTTGGCCCGCCAGTCGGTGGCGCGTTCGGCGTAGGTGAACTGGTCCATAAAGTGGCCGCCGCTTTCCTGCGCCAGACGCTCGGATTCGGCGTAGATCTGCGTCGGATCCTGTACCAGATGGCTCTGGCCACCGTAGAACGCGATCTGCGCAATCTTTTCCTGGGAGGTGGTGGCCGGCATCACCGCAATAAACGGCAAGCCCAACAGCCGGGCGAAGTACGCCTCGGAAATCGCCGTGGAGCCGCTGGACGCCTCGATCACCGGAGCGCCAGGTTTGAGCCAGCCATTGCACAACGCATAGAGAAACAACGAACGCGCCAACCGGTGTTTCAGGCTGCCGGTGGGATGGCTGGACTCATCCTTGAAATACAGCTCGATGCCCGACAAACCCGGCAACGGCAAGGGGATAAGGTGGGTGTCGGCGCTGCGTTGGAAGTCCGCTTCAATAATACGAATGGCTTCGCGGGCCCATTGGCGGTTGTCGCTCATGATCGGTTTCTCTAAGGATTTCAGACTTGATCTTAGGATGTTTCCTACACTCCACACAGATACAGTCATGACTCAATTGGACACACACTTTTCGGAGTTTGACGCTCGAGTGATGAGACCGATCACTTATAACAAATAAGAATATAACTTTTGTTTTAACAACTAACGGTACGGGTTAGGGTACCCACCTACTGAACTTTGATGGGAGAGCATCCCTTGCCTCTGCGTAGCACTTTCACCCGTTTCTTCCAGCTGGAAGCCGCCAGCGGTCTGCTCCTGATCGCAGCTGCGGCCTTGGCGCTGATCATCAACAACTCACCGCTGTCACACTTTTACGCGAGTTTTCTCGACGTCCCGGTAGTCGCACAAATTGGCGCACTGAAAATCGCCAAGCCGGCGCTGCTGTGGATCAACGATGGCCTGATGGCCCTGTTCTTCCTGCTGATCGGGCTTGAGGTAAAACGCGAACTGCTCGACGGCCAACTGTCCAAACCCTCGCAAGTGGTGCTACCCGGCGCAGCAGCCATCGGCGGCATGGTCGTGCCGGCGCTGATCTACTGGGCGCTGAACAAGGACAACCCCGCCGCCCTCGGTGGCTGGGCGATCCCCATGGCCACCGACATTGCCTTCGCCCTGGGCGTATTGGCCTTGGTGGGCAAGCGACTGCCGGTGTCGCTGAAGTTGTTCCTGATGACCCTGGCCATCATCGACGACCTTGGCGCGATCATCGTCATTGCCATCTTTTACTCCACCGACCTGTCCGGGGCCTCGTTGGCCGGTGCAGCGGCATGCCTGATCGCGTTGATTGCGATGAACCGGCTCGGTGTGGTCAAGCTGGGGCCCTACATGATTGTCGGGCTGATCCTGTGGGTCTGCGTGCTCAAGAGTGGTGTACACGCCACCCTGGCCGGCGTGACCCTGGCGTTCTGCATCCCGTTGCGCACCAAAAACGCCGAACCTTCGCCGCTGCTGACCCTGGAACATGCACTGCATCCCTGGGTGGCTTACGCGATCCTGCCGCTGTTTGCCTTTGCCAACGCCGGGGTTTCGCTGGCCGGCGTCAACCTGGAAAGCTTCACCCACCACGTACCGATGGGCATCGCCGCCGGCCTGCTGCTGGGCAAGACCATTGGCGTGCTGGGTTTCACCTGGGTCATGGTAAAAACCGGCCTCGCCGCGCTACCCGCTGGCGCCAACTGGGGTCAGGTGTTGGGCGTGGCAATCCTGTGCGGCATCGGCTTCACCATGAGCCTGTTCGTCGGCTCGCTGGCGTTTGTGCCAGGCAGCAGTGAATACGCCGGGATGGACCGGATGGGCATCCTGACCGGGTCGATATTGGCGGCGCTGATCGGGTATGCAGTGACGGCGATGGCGAGTCGTAAGCAGGCAGTCGTTCAGGCGTAATCACTTTTGGAGCCGGCTTGCCGGCTCCACTCTCCTCTCGGCCCATTCGGCGCCATCTCACAGAAGCGCCCTACATCCACCCTCCTCTGCGTGCAATAACGTCGTGCTCCCGACTCTGTCGACGGACGTCGTTATGCAACACGCCAGGAGGGCACGATGGCAAACAACAAGGATATACCCCAAGTCTGGCGATGCTACGGGACCGGCACGGGCGGTTACCGACGGCTCGAGAACATGAACGAGCGCGAGCTGGCTGAGCGTGATGCCAGGCAGCGAGCATATGAAGCCATGCTTGCCCGCCAGGAAGCCTACGAGGCCAGGCGCAAAGTGGAGCGGCCGCCAGCAACATTGCCCATGGCGGGCTGCGTCTTCGCCAAGTCCTGCAACCTGCCGGACGCCCACATCGACTACAACAATCCATCCGGCTATATACCGCTTGACCCCATAGGAGACTATGGCGAGCACGTGCTGCTGGGTGGCCGTGAAACGGACAGTGAGGGGCTGCTGTCACTCAAAAAGATCAGCGGCAGCGCACTCCCGGCTGGGCTAGGGACATTGGCACTGGGTGGCTCAGCGGTTAGTGGCGCCTCCAGCATCGCAGCGAGTGTTGGAACAGCTGGGGCCGGACTGATGCTTGGGGTTGCAGCCCTCGTCTGGCCCTCCAGCCTGGGCGATAGTGCGCTTTACAGCGACCGTCAACTGCGCTCAATGCCACGGGCACGCACCCGAGCCCGCCTGCATATCGAGCAACTTGCTGACGGCACGCTCAAGGGATACGCCTTCTACACCGGGAAAAATCGCGACTGGGAAATGGTTGATGTCGTGCAGTTTGGCCAGCGCGGCACGCAGCAGGTCGCGGACTTGGGCGACGGCGTCGAGCTGATCTGGACGCCTGCTGTCGACCCCGCTGACACCCTCGGCATTCCTGCGTTGGAGGCTGCACCGCAGGCGCCGCAAATCTGGGTGTATCCGCCAACCGAGAAGGCCGACAACATCATCGTTGATCCGATCTATCCGCCGGAATACAGGGATTTTATTCTGGTGTTCCCGGCGGGTTCGGGTATTCGACCTCTGTATATCGTCGTAAGCCTGAGGTATGAGGACGCCCCCTATCACGGAAAAAAAGATAACGCTGTCAAAAGCAGAAAGCCGACTAACGGCCTGGATGCGCTTAATAACTCGGTAGAGCTGAATCCGCCAAACTCACGTAGACGTATAGGGATTGACCCACACACAAAAGAGTTTGTAGTGATCGATCGCACCTCAGAAGGCGTTTACCACGGTCATGTGAGACTGTGGAGTGAGCTAAGACAAGAGATGAAAAATGCTTTAATAAAAGCGAACAAAACAGATCGAAAAGGAAAGATTCTGGGAGCCGAAAAATGAGTTTGCGCTATCACGACCCGTCTTTAAGTCAGGATGAAGCTATAAGCTTTATAGCCACTAATGACCTGAGCAAGGTCACAGAAGCCCTAATATCCATAGGCCTTAACGAGACAGATGCTATCTGGGCACAAGAAACCTGTCTCAAGTACGCAAACAATGACAACGAGGACATCGCGTCGGCTGCCATCATTGCGATAGGCCACATTGCGCGCCGTTTCGGTGAGTTGGATATGGCGAAGGTTACGCCCGTGCTGCAGCAGGCAAAAAGAAAATCTCCTTCTCTGAGTGGGGTCGTACAAGACGCACTTGACGATATTCAGATGTTCACCTGACGTCCCGGATTTTCTCCAACAAAAAACCCCAACCGGTCACCCGGTTGGGGTTTTTCTTTTCCTGCAACCTTACCCTTAGCGAGTAACGCGGCTGGTTCCGTTCACGGTCATGATGCGAACGCGGTCACCGATGCGGAAGATTTCGTTCTCTTCAACCGCCTGGACGTAGGCGCGCATGCTGCCATCATCTTCACGGACGGTGATTTCAACACCCTGGGTGCGGGTCAGGCCTTCTTCGGTGGCCGAGCCCAGCAGGCCGCCGGCGACTGCGCCGATAACGGCGGTCACGATGCTGCCACGGCCGCCGCCGATGGCGCTGCCGCCAACGCCGCCGATGACTGCACCCGCAGCGCCGCCGATTGGGGTCTTGGTGCCTTCGATTTTCACCGGACGCAGGGATTCGATGGTGCCCATGCGAACAGTCTGTACACGACGGGCTTCGTCACGGGAGTACGAGTCGCCGGTCAGACTCGAGGCGCAGCCACCCAGCAGCAGCGACAGGGTGGTAAAGCAGGCAACTAGTAAAACGGACTTACGCATAGCATCAACTCCAAAGGACAGGTATCCATTAAACCGCTGTGGCTTGCCGCCTGTCACGGCATGCCGGGCAGAAAATTGTTTTCATTCAGCCTTAGTACAGAGAACCTGTACCGAAAAACTCGACGAACGGTAGCAATCCCACCTCCCTCAGGATCTTGATGGACGCTTTCATCATTGTAGCCAACGGCGGCATAACGCGGCGCAACGCTACCCATCCAAGGCCTCTGACTAGAGACTTCGGCGTGCAGCGCTACATTCAGGCGAGGTGACGAAAGGTGGGCTCAGGGCGCCAGCCGCTCACGGGTCCAGTCGGCACCCTGCAAGCGGTAGTTCAGGCGGTCATGCAAACGACTCGCGCGGCCTTGCCAGAACTCGATGCGCTCCGGCAGCAGGCGATAACCACCCCAGTGCTCGGGGCAGTCAGGCTGGGTATCGCTGAAGCGTTGTTCGGTGGCCTTGAGCAGGTCCTGCAACTCTTCGCGGTCCCTGATGACCCGGCTTTGCGGTGAAGCCCAGGCTCCCAGGCGGCTGCCCAGAGGGCGGACCTGGAAGTAAGCGTCCGACTCCTCGGGAGTGACCTTCACCACCCGACCTTCGATGCGCACCTGGCGCTCCAGGGTCGGCCAGAAGAAGGTCATGGCAGCAAACGGCCGCGCCGCGAGCTGTTCGCCCTTGGCACTCTGATAATTGGTGAAGAAGGTAAAGCCCTGTGTGTCCAGGCCCTTGAGCAGCAGGATCCGGCAGTGCGGGCGACCGTCCTGGTCGACCGTTGCCAGGGTCATGGCATTGGCCTCCACCGGCGGCTGCTCGGTTTTCACCGCATCCGCAAACCACTGGTGGAACAAGCCAAACGGTTCGTCCGGGGCCTGGGCCTCGCTCAAACCGTCCCGTGTGTAGTCACGGCGCATATCGGCCAGTGCCTGGGTCATGCGGCTTTATCCTTCTTGCTCAAATAATCAGTTTTTTGCCTGGTCGTTGGTAGCGGCTGGGGCAGCGGCCTTGGCAGGTGCTGGCTTTTTAGCGGCAGGCTTGGCCGGGGCCTTTTTGGCAGCCGGCTTGGCGGCAGCCTTCTTGGCGACGGTTTTTTTCGCCGGAGCAGCAGCTTTTTTGACCGGAGCAGCGGCGGGAGCAGGAACGTCCTGCACAGCAACCATTTCAGCCTTCGGCGGGTTGCCCGAGTTGTACTTGCTCAGCAAGGCCAGCATGGTGGTGCGCTGGGTGAACAGGATTTCCATACGACGGTTCAGGGCACGGCCCTGGGTGCTGTCGTTGGCGGCACGTGGCATCAGGTCGCCCATGCCACGCAGCATCAGGCGGTCCTGCTTCAGGCCGCTGAGGCTGAAGATCGAGGCGATGGACTGCGCGCGCTCTTTGGTCAGGGCCTGGCTCACCGGCTCGGCACCCGAGGTATCGACGTGGCCCAGGACCAGTACGGCGGTCTTCGGATCGCCTTCAACAGCCTTGGCAACGCGGGTGAATGGACCCAGGGTCACCGGCAACAACATCGCCGGGCGTTTCGGGTTGTAGGAGCCGTCAACCGGGGCAATCACGACCAATACGTTGTCGCGACGTTCCAGTTGCAGGTTGCTGTCCTTGATCGCGAGGCGCAGGCGCGGCTCGTAGTCGTCCAGCCAGGCCTGGGTGATTTTTGGATCAGGCATTGGAATGTTGGCAACGTCGACCTTGGCCAATGGCTTTGGCTTGCTTTCGAACGGCCACCACCATTTGGTATCGGTATCTGTCTTGGCAACGGCAGGTGCGGCAGCCGGTGCAGCAGTGGGTGCGCCGGAGGCAGGCGTTGCAGCCTTGAGGTCGGCCTTCAGGTCAGCCTTGGCATCGTCGGTTTTCGACGAGAACGGCCACCAGCTGGAGCCAGTATCCGCCTTGGCAACCGGTGCAGGTGCTGCAGCGGCAGGTGCAACCGGCGCAGGCGCCTTGGCAGCAACGGCCGGTTTGGCATCCGGCTTGGTGTCGGTTTGGCTCACTGCGTCCTTGGTAGCAGCCTTATCAGAGCCAAATGACCACCAATGCCCACCTTCGGCATCATTTTGTGGGGTTTGTGCACAGCCAGTAATAGTGAGGCATAGCGCCAGTGCCAAGGACTTGTTCGATAACATGAGATATCCACAAAATGAGAAAAAACCAGGGGCCTGAATGACCCGTTAAACAGACGCTTCTGGAACATTAAAGTTACAACATTTCGCCTAGCGTCTTTTTGTATGTGCCTTTGTAACAAAAAAACGCAAGACAGCAAGCTATTTACAGACAACCGGCCAATATTCTTACCAACTTTTGCGCCCGCGGGTCCATAAGTACATAAGGCCCCAATGTATTGGTCACAAAACCAAAGGCTACATCATGTTCCGGGTCGGCAAACCCAACCGAGCCACCTGCCCCCGGATGCCCAAAGGCCCGTGGGCCAAGGCCGAACGTAGCGTTTGCCACTTGCGGTTGATCCAACATGCAGCCCAGCCCAAACCGGGTTTGTGTCAATAAGGTTTTATCCGGGCCGATACTGTGTTCCCGGGTCAACTCTTCAAGCATGTCGGCTTCCAGCAAACTACCGTCGAGCAGCCCACTATAAAAACCCGCCAGACTTCGTGCATTACCGTGACCATTTGCCGCTGGCTGCTGCATACGCCGCCATTCGGGTTTATTAGTGCTGGTCAGAATAGACGGTGGATTGGTAAATGCACGGGTAGTCATCGCCATTGGCTCGCGCATCGTTACTTGAAGTAAACGCTGTGCCGCCTCATCGCCTACATTGCCCTTGCCTCGAGCTATATGGGCAACCCGATGGAATTCTTCGTCTGCCAGACCCACATGAAAGTCCAGGCCCAATGGCCGTGCGACCCGGGCCACGATGGACTCGCCGGGCCCACGACCGTCGGCGCGACGGAGCAGTTCGCCCACCAGCCAGCCGTAGGTGATCGCCGCATAGCCATGGCCTTCCCCGAGCTTCCACCACGGCGCTTCGGCCGCGAGGGCGTCGACCATCATCTGCCAGTCGTACAGCGCTTCGGCGGGCAGCGTCTCACGCAGGGCCGGCAAACCGGCCTGGTGGCAGAGCAGATGGCGCAGGGTGATGGCTTCTTTACCGGCTGCAGCGAATTCCGGCCAGTATTTGGCGACCGGTGCATCTAGCTGCAACTTGCCTTCGGCCACCAGTTGCAGCGCCGTGACAGCTGTAAAGGTCTTGGTGCAGGAGAACAGGTTGGCGATGGTGTCGCTGTGCCAGACCTCGGCACCGTCCTTGTCGGCGGTACCGGCCCACAGATCGACGACGGTTTCGCCGCCAATCTGGATGCACAGCGCGGCGCCACGCGCCTGGGGGTCGTCGAACAGCGCGGCGAAGGCTTCACGCACCGCTTCGAATTGAAGCTCGTAATGACCCTGAATCTGCACCTAAGCCCCCTCGGAAAAGTACTACAAAAAGTGGCCGACATTGTTCCAGTCATTGAGTGATTTGTGAACCCGCACTCATCGATATGGCGCCATCAATGGCCCTTGCCGGAATGCCCGCCGGAATGCCCTGCACCCGGCCCTGCGGCATTGCCGTCACGCCCCGGTTTACCGCCTTCTGCGGTGTGAACCGCAGCAGCCGCCTTGGCCTTCTCGGCCTCTTTGCCCAGTTGATCGACCGCCGCCAGGTTACTTTTACGCACACTCTCGACAAAGCCCTGGAACGGCACATCGGTGATGCCTACCAGGCCGAAGTGGCCGTTTTCGCCGTCCAGCAGACGACCGGTGACCGGCTGGTCCAGATACTGGAACCAATGCACGCCAACAATCGACGGCTCGGCCATGGCCTGCTTGAGGAAGTTGGCGTAGGCAGTCCCGCGATCCTCTTCCCTGGCCAACTGCGTCACGCCACCCCAGAACGGGCCACGGTCTGCCGAGCCGAAGTTGAACTCGGTGATCAGCACCGGCTTGTCCAACGCCCGCAAGGCCGCGAAGTCGTAACCATCCTGCGGCTTGAGGGTGTACATGTTGAAACTCAGCACATCGCAATACTGCGCGCAGGACGCCACCGATTCCGGGGTGCTGACCGCATAACGGCCGCCCAGTAACAGCTGGTTGGGCGCATGCCATTTCAGCGCATCGGAGATGGTCTTGAAGTAGGCATCGGCAAAGGTCTTCTGGAAGTATTTGAAGTCCGCTTCAATTTCCGGGTGCTCAGGGTTTGGCATGGGCGGCACGAATCCCGGGTCTTCCATCAGCTCCCAGGCGGGCAGTTCGATGCCCCAGGCCTTGGACAGACCGTCCTGGTTGCGGTACTTGTCGCGCAATTGCTTGAGGAACGCGCGCTTGGCCGGCACGTCGGTGGTCATGCGCAGGGTGCCGTAGGCCAGGGCGTAACGGGATTTTGGATCATCACCGGGACCGGCCCAGGCCAGTTCGTTGTCGGCAAAGAAGCCGATCAGCCATGGGTCGTCACGATGGTCACGGGCGGCAATCGCCACCGCACGCTCGGTGGCCATGGCGAAGCGCGGGTCGAACGGGTCGGGCATCCCGCCCCACCAATCGGTTCCGGTGCTGATGCTCGCGTAATCGCCGACGATCGACAGGGGCAAGGTGTAAGGCACGCGGTCGGCGGTGGCCAGCTGCGGCGCGCTCCAGTTGCCGACGGTGTTGAAACCCCAGGCTTTAAGACGGTCGAGGGTGTGGCTGACCCAGCGTTTCTGGTCGAAACCTTCCGGCGCGCAAGGTGCAGGCGGCACACAAGGCAGGCCATAGGTACGTTGCAGGTTGGCGCCATAGAAGTCGTACCAGCGGCCGACATTAAAGCTGCGCCCCTGATCCGCGCCATTGCCGCTGCGGCTGTCGCTGCTTCCATAGTATTTGTCGAAAGGTTCGCCGGCCTTGGGCAGCGCGGCGAACATCCATTCGCGGCCCGCAACGTAGGTCTGGCTGTTGTCCGGCGCTACGGTGTTGACGCCCAGGGAGTAGAACGGATGGCCTTCCGGTGTCACCAGGTACCAGTGCCCGTCGCGCTTCTCGGTGCGGAAGAAGCCGCTGGCGTCAAAGGCCGGGCCCTTGTTCCAGCCGCCGTACTTGTCCAGGGACGCCTTATCGCGCTCGGCCAGCCAGCCCTTGAGCTGTTGCTGCTCCTTGACCGCTGCGGCCCGCAACTGCTCGTCGCTGCTGACTTTCTCCGGCCACCTGGCGCGGGTGGACTGCCCGTAAGTGTCCACCAGATCACTGTAGGTGGCCTTGAGCACCGGCTCGACGTCTTGCACGCCAAAGCGCTCCAGCAGGATGCTTTGAGCGACATTGGGCTTGATCATCGACAGGGTCACCGACACGATCTGGCTGCGGTCGATCTCCCCTTCGCTGCTGGCCAGCAATACACGCTGGCCATCGACGGTGATCGGCATCGGCGGGCCGGCTTTCATGCCCTGGCTCAGCGGCGAGTTGGCTTGCAGCGGAATCAACAACGTCTGCGCCGGGCCTGCCGGCAGGTCGATACGGCTGAACAGCGTCCGACCATCATTGCTCTGCACCTTGACGTACAGGGTCAGCGCCCAGTCCATTGCGCTTTGAATGCGCAGGCTCATGGCGCCGGATTGCGACCAGTCCCAGGCACCGGTCTGCGGGCTGAGCACCAGGCTCGGTTCGGCCGCCGGGTTGAACGTGATACGGCGCAGCACTTCGCCTTCAGGGGTTTGTTCGGCGTTGTATTGCGGCAGGCTGGCGTCCTGGGTCGCCACCTTGACCACATCGGCGGGCCGTACAAAGTTGAACAGGGTTTGTTGCCCGGCAGGCGCAGCCAGCAATGGCGCGGCAAACAACAAGGCAAAAACAGCGGGCAGCGTGCGAATCATGTGAACAAGGTTCTCCCAAACGGCCGGTGACTGGCCTGATGACGTGAAGCAATGGTGAGATAGACCACGAAGTGGGCGAATTCGCCCACAGGGTCTTAAGAAATTTCCCGCCGAAACGGCGGCAAAGCATTCAGGATAGCTTTACCGTAGCGCTGGGTGACCAGACGCCGGTCAAGCAAAGTGATGGTGCCGCGGTCTTCTTCGGTACGCAGCAGGCGCCCGCAGGCCTGGACCAGCTTCAAGGAGGCGTCCGGCACCGAGATTTCCATGAACGGATTTCCGCCCCGGGCCTCGATCCATTCGGCCAGTGCGGCCTCCACCGGATCATCCGGCACCGAGAACGGGATCTTGGCGATCACCACGTGCTCGCAGTAGGCGCCAGGCAAATCCACACCCTCGGCGAAACTCGCCAGGCCGAACAGCACGCTGGAATCGCCGCCATCCACCCGCGCCTTGTGCTTGTTCAGGGTTTCCTGTTTCGACAGGTTGCCCTGGATAAACACCTGCTTGCGCCAGTCACGGTCGAGGCCGTCGAACACGTCCTGCATCTGTTTGCGGGACGAGAACAGCACCAGCGTGCCCCGTGAACCTTCCACCAACGACGGCAGGTCACGAATGATCGCCGCCGTATGGGCCGGCGCATCCCGTGGGTCGGCCTTGAGGTCCGGCACCCGCAACACACCGGCGTCGGCGTGATGGAACGGGCTCGGCACCACGGCGGTGACGGCCTTTTTCGGCAAGCCGGCGCGCATGCGGAAGCGGTCGAAGGTGCCCAGGGCCGTCAGCGTAGCCGAGGTGACCAAGGTGCCGTAGGCCACATTCCACAGGTTACGTCGGAGCATTTCTGCGGCCAGGATCGGGCTGGCATTGACCTCGATATCAAACAACGCACCGCTTTCCGACAAGGTCAGCCAACGGGCCATAGGCGGGTTGTCTTCCGGGTCTTCGACAGTAAACGCGGTCCACAACTCCCAGTTGCCCTGGGCGCGGGACAGCAGGCTGCCAAACAGCGGGTACCATTCTTCGGCCTGGTTGCTGGCGATGCCGATGTTGACCTCGCCATCCATGCCTTCCTTGAGCAAATCGGTGAGGCGGGTGAACAGGTCGGTCAGGCGTGAAAAGCCCTTCTTCAGTTCGATACCCATTTCCCGCATGTGCTCGGGGATCAGCCCACCGACGAAGCGATGGCGCGGCCGTTCACGACCTTCCACGTCTTCGCCGGGCTTGAAGTCTGCCACCTGCTCGCAGGCGCTGAACATGAATTGCTGCTGGGTCTTGATCTCCCGCGCCAGCTCCGGGACTTGCTCGATCAGTTTGCCCAGGTCGCCGGGCAACGGATGCTGGGCAAGCAACTTGGTGAGGTTCTTGGCGGTGGTTTCCAGCCAGTCGGCCGTGGAACGCAGGCGCGTGTAGTGGGCAAAGTGACCGATGGCCTTGTCGGGCAGGTGATGGCCTTCGTCGAACACGTAGAGCGTGTCACGCGGGTCGGGCAATACGGCGCCGCCGCCAAGAGCCAGGTCGGCGAGGACCATGTCATGGTTGGTGACAATAACGTCAACCTTGCCCATCCCTTCGCGGGCCTTGTAGAAGGCGCACTGGCCGAAGTTGGGGCAATGACGGTTGGTGCACTGGCTGTGGTCGGTGGTCAGGCGCGCCCAGTCGGCGTCCTCCAGGGCATTCGGCCAGCTGTCGCGATCGCCGTCCCATTTATTGCCGGCGAGTTTCTCGATCATGCTGGTAAACAGCTTCTGACTGACCTCATCGACTTCGATCTTGAAGCCTTCCTCTTCGAACAGCGAGGCCGTAGCAGTTTGCGCGTGGCCTTCCTGCAACAATACGTCGAGCTTGGACAGGCACATGTAGCGCCCACGGCCTTTGGCCAGGGCGAAGGTGAAATTCAGGCCGCTGTTGCGCATCAGGTCGGGCAGGTCTTTGTAGACAATCTGCTCTTGCAGGGCGACGGTGGCCGTGGCAATCACCAGGCGCTTGCCGGCGGCCTTGGCGGTGGGAATCGCCGCAATGCAATAGGCCACGGTTTTGCCGGTACCTGTACCGGCTTCGACGGCGACCACTGCCGGGTCGCCACTGCGCCGGCCTTCGTCGTCGGTGTCGATATCCCCGAGGACCTTGGCAACTTCGGCGATCATCAGGCGCTGGCCGTACCGCGGTTTCAAGCTCTTGGCTTCGAGAAAACGCGAGTAGGCGCCCTGGATCGTGGTTTTGAGTTCAGTGCTGATCATGGATAGTCGGGCGCAAAAAACGCTGGATAAATTTTCAGTGGTTCGGATCGGCCGCTATCATACCCCGCTAATTAATCCCGCGCAGAACGGAGTACCCCAATGACCGTGTTTAGCCTTGCTTATACCCTGCATGTACTGGCCGCCCTGATATGGGTCGGCGGTATGTTTTTCGCCTGGATGATCCTGCGCCCCGCCGCCATGGCCGCGCTGGACGGGCCTGCCCGGCTGAAACTCTGGATGAATGTGTTTCAACGTTTTTTCGTGTGGGTGTGGGTCGCGGTGCTGGTATTGCCGATCAGCGGTGTCGGCCTGCTGCAACTGCGCTTCAGCGGGTTTGAGACCGCGCCGCGTTATGTGCAGGTCATGATGGGGTTGTATGTGGTGATGACCGCGCTGTTTATCCGGATTCAGGCACTGAAGTTGCCGGAGCTGCGCACGGCGGTGGCGGCTGAGGATTGGCCGGCCGGGGCTGCGGCGTTGGGGCAGATTCGTAAATTGGTGGGGATTAACTTGATTGTGGGGTTGGTGCTGGTGGCGATTGCTTCGGCACGGCCGATGTTCTAAGGCGCCCCGTATACCGCTTTCGCGAGCAAGCCCGCTCCCACATTTGACCGCGTTTACCCTATGGGAATGCGGTCAAGTGTGGGAGCGGGCTTGCTCGCGAAGGCGTCAGGCCAGTCGCCTCAGAGCCTCTGAACGGTCACAGCACCCGCAGGCCCCGCTGGCCCCGGCTGCCCTTCCAACCCGGCCCGGCCTTTCTCGCCGCCGTCCGCGCGGTACACCAGGCAACCCTTGGACTGCCCGCCTTTACCCGGTTTGCCCGCCGTGCCTGCCAAACCGCCGGCACCGCCGTCCACCCAGACTTTGATCTTCTCGCCGGGGAAATCCTGCGGCAACTCCACACGGACCTGTGCGCCCGCCGCGCCCGGCAGACCGTCGCCGCCGTTATCGCCATTGGAACCGCGACCGGCCGAGCCCCAGGTGCAGCCCGGGTCTTCGCCGTTGGCACCGTCCAGCCCGGCATACCCCTGGGCACCTGCACCACCGCGGGCATCCACCGACAGTTCATCAGCCGTCAGCGAGTTAATCCGCAAGACCAAGTCACGACCCGCCTTAGCCGGGCGTTCATGGGTACCGGGAGCACCGCGCGAGGTGATCTGGCTACCATGCCCCAGCTGCGCCTGGCGCACCTGCAATTGCAGGGTGGTGCTGCCGGGCACGATGGCGATGCGCGCGTCGCGGCCCAGGTGCAATTCGTCCACCGTCACCTGGGTGATATTGGCGGGAATCAGCAAGGTGCCGTAATCCGCTACATCCAGTCGCTCCAACTGCAAAATGCCGCTGCTGTTGGGCAGGCGCATCAACGAGTTGGTCTCCACGCTGACGCTCTGGGCCAGGGCAATGGGGCTGACCAGCAGGGCCAACAGAAAAACCTTACGCATGATTGGCCTCCTTGTTTACATCATTAGTCGGTGTCGGCGTCGAAAAGCTCTGCACATGGAACATACCCACCAGCAGGATCTGCAAGCGGTCACGCCAGGGATGGGCACGGGTTTTCACACTGCCGTTGAATAACAGCAGTTCCAGAATATGGGTCAACAACAATAAGCTGCCGGCCAGATTGACCAACAGGTGGAACGGATTGATCAGCGGTGTGAACAGATTGACCACCACCACGACCCAGAACAACAACGTCAAAAACTTCCCAAGCCCCCAAAACACCTTCATCCCGCACGCTCCCCTTGCACATTATTCTTTGGGCGCACAGTAACGACTTCTACAGGCGTTGTGCCAGTGAAGGATTAAAAAATTGATGAAGGGGCCCCTGTGGATTCCACAGGGGCCGTGAGGGTTGGTCAGCGGTTGATCTGAATTTCCACGCGGCGGTTTAGCGCGCGGCCGTCAGCGGTTTTGTTATCGGCCACCGGAAGGCTTTCGCCGGCGCCGGTCACCGAGACAAAGCTGCTGCGCGGTATTCCGGAACTGACCAAGTAGTCGGTTACCGAATGAGCGCGTCGTTCAGAGAGTTTCTGGTTGTAGGCATCTTTACCGACGCTGTCGGTATGCCCGCTGACGCGCAGTTGCGCACTTGGGGCTTCTTGTTTCAGGCGGGTGACAATGGTGTCGAGTTTGGTTTTGTCGGCGGCCGTCAGCCTGGCGGAGTCGAACTCAAAGTGCACGTCACGAATCACAATGGTTTCTTCCTTGACCACCACCACCTCTTCTTGAACTACCGCTACCGGCACCGGAGGGCAGCCATTGGCGTCGACTTGCACGCCTTTTGGCGTGCCAGGGCACTTGTCGCGGCTGTCCGGTACGCCGTCGCCGTCTTCATCACCATCGCCATGCACCCAGCAATAGGCGCCGGCCATGCCGCCGATCAACAACGCGCCGTAGCCCGCATAGGAAGAGCTTTGGGTTGCACCAATAGCCGCGCCGGTCACGCCGCCGACCGCGGCGCAGGTGGGCCAGTCGGTTTTTTGCAAGCCTGCGCAACCTGTCAATACTCCGGTTAGCAGAACCAAGGGTAGAGCTGTCCGCATGATGCTCATCTGACTTTCTCCTGAGGGGATCGGCGGGGGCCGACGGGTGGAGTAAAGACGGCTCTTTTCATCTGCGCCAGCGTGCCACACCCCAGTATTCATTGGGCCGGGCGGTTTATTCTCGCCGCCCGCTCTAGGCCCGCACGCTCAGGCAGGCTAGTCTCTACGGTCCTGATGTGAGGATCTTCGATGACTGCCGGTATTTCTTCCCGTACACCCCAGCAAGCGCTCGCCGCGCTGCTTGATCTTCACGCGCCCAAACGCCTGCTGTTATTGGGCGCCAGCCAGTTCCCGGCGCTGGACGCCTTTAAGCAAGCACACCCGGATACCGTGGTGTCCTTCGCCGAGCCCGGCCCCTTGCCCGCCGAGCTCGCGGCCCAGCGTTTTGACCTCGCGCTGGTGGTCGATTGCCTGGAGCACCTGTCAAAACCTGCGGGCCTGACCCTGCTGGGGGGCATTCGTAACCTCAATGCCAGCCGCATTGCGGTGCTGGTGGACCTGGCCGCCTGCCACTGGAAAGACACCGACTTCTTTTCCCTGGCCCTGCAAGCCAGCGAACGCTTCCAGCGCGACGATCAGGTTTTGACGCTGTTTACCTATGATCTGCTTGACTATAAACAGGTGCCGGATTGGCTGAACGCCCGCTTCTGGGCCAACCCGCAAAACTTTGGAAAGTATTGGTGGTAACCCGATGAGTACATCCATTTGCCCCTGCGGCAGTGGCAACCTGCTGGATGCCTGCTGCGGTCATTATCACGCAGGCCACCCGGCCCCCTGCGCCGAAGCGTTGATGCGTTCGCGCTACAGCGCCTATGTGCTGGGCCTGGTGGACTACCTGGTAGCAACCACCGTGCCTGCGCAACAAGCCGGGCTGGACACGGCCGCCATCGGCGCCTGGAGCGCCCAAAGCACCTGGCTGGGCCTTGCGGTGGAAAGCTCCGAGGTGTTTGGCGGCCAGCCGGAACATGCCTTCGTGACTTTTACCGCCCGCTGGCATGACAGCACTGGCGAACACAGCCACCGGGAGCGTTCCTCTTTCGTACAGAACAATGAGCACTGGTACTTTATCGACCCGACGGTGGACGTTAAGGCTGGGCGCAATGACGCCTGCTTATGCGGCAGCGGGCAGAAATTCAAGAAGTGCTGCGCCAGCTACCTCTGACATTCATTGATACCCGGCAGGCTCTCGCTTGCTATGCTGACTCTTCACACGGAGTAACGGCATGGTTTCTCAGGCACGGGTATTCAGGACTTACAGCCTTCTGCTGGCATTGATGCTAGGGCTCTCCGGCTGCGCGTCGTGGTTCGCCGACGACGCGCCCGCCCCCGAGGTGCGGCTGGTCAAGGTCGACCCCGTGCGAGTCAAGTTGCTGGAGCAGAAGTTCAAGCTGTATTTCCGTGTGGATAACCGCGATGACAACGACCTGACCGTGCGCGGCCTGGTTTACAAGGTCAGCCTCGGCACGATGGTGCTGAGCGAAGGCGAGTCCAACGAGTGGCTGACCGTACCGCCCCACAGCCACGCTTTTTTCCGGGTATCGGTGCGCACTAACCTGTGGCCACAAATCCGCGATGTGGTCGATATGCTGAAAAACCCGCGCGACCCCGTGCCCTATCGCCTTGAAGGCGAGTTGAAAACCGGTTTATTTATCGGGAACGACGTGCAGGTGATGCGCAATGGCGAGATAATCCCCGGCGATTTTATTCCGGAGCGACATCGATGACTCAGCAACCCCATGTCCATGGTCCTGACTGCAACCACGATCACGATCACCATGATCACGACCACGGCCATGTCCACGGCCCGAACTGCGGCCACGCTCACCAGGAGCCGGTGCGCAATACTTTGAAGGACGTGGGTCGTAACGATCCTTGCCCGTGCGGCAGCGAAAAGAAATTCAAGAAGTGCCACGGAGCCTGAGTTAAGAAACCCGACTCTCGAAACACTGCACATCCAAATGTGGGAGCGGGCTTGCTCGCGAAAGCGCAGTGTCAGTCAACCTATCTGTTACTGATACACCGCTTTCGCGAGCAAGCCCGCTCCCACATTTAGCCTGCATTTCTAGGCTAGGATTTGCGCTGAAACTGCAACACCACCTGCAATCCCCCACCTTCCCGATTGCTCAAGCTCAACTGCCCGTCATGGGCACTGGCAATCGTGTGCGCGATGCTCAGCCCCAGTCCGTACCCGCCGGTTTCCACATTACGTGAGCCTTCCACCCGGTAAAACGGCTCCATCACCTGATCCAGCTGTTCCTGGGGAATCCCCGGCCCACGGTCGATGACGACAACCTTCAAGCTGTCCGCCCTGTCCTCAACCCGCACCACCACCTCGCTGCCATACCGCACCGCGTTCTCCAGCAGGTTCTGCACGCACCGCTTGAGACTGCGGGCATACCCCGGCAGTGGCTGCTTGGCCCGCCCTTCTATCGTGACCGTCTCACCCACATCCTGCAGATCCGCCTGCAAGCTCTGCAGCAAGGCGTTGATGTCGATGTTCTGGCGCTTCTCGTTGATTTCGCCGCTGCTGACAAAATCCAGCGTGCTGGAAACCATGTGCTCCATTTCTTCCAGGTCGCTGCGAAAACGCTCCTTGGTGCGATTGTCGTCAAGCATTTCCGTACGCAACCGCAGGCGTGTGATGGGTGAACGCAGGTCGTGGGAAATCGCCGCAAGGAAGCGCGTACGTTCGGCGATATTGGCGATCAGCCGCTGTTGCATGGCGTTGAACGCCTGGGCGGCGCGGCGTACTTCGGTGGGCCCATCGACGGCCAGCGGCGGCCGTTGAATGTCCCGGCCCAACGCTTCGGCAGCCTTGGCCAGGGCATTGAGCGGGCGAATGGCTAAACGAACCGCCACCAAGGCAATGATCACCAGCACCAGCACCCGCAGCAGATAAATGCGCATCACGTAGTCGAACAACAGGTCCATCGGCGAGGTGCTGGTCCAGCCCTGTTCCTCGGTGGCCTGCACCTGCAGCCAGCGCCCGTCCGGCAAACTCAGGTCAATCAGGAACTGCCCCACCACTGGCTTGGAACCGAGCAAGGTCGACAGCCCGGCGTGTTGGCCCTCGGCATCCAGCAACTTGAGACTCAACAGATGCAGGTTCTGCGTGTAGCCGGTTTTCTCCGACAGCACTGTATTCAGCAAGCGTTCGGTGGCCTGGTCGCTGTCGCTGATGCTGCTTGTCACCTCACTGGCGTGATCACTCAGGGTCAGGTGAAAGCGCGGCGTATCGAGCAGCTTGATCAGCCCATCAGCCTGCGCCGGATCGCTGTGCACCAGCCGTACCACGTCCGCCAGCCGCGTGGCGATCAGCCGACTGGGGATTTCCAGGACCTGGCCGTGGCGCATGTCGTACCAGATGCTGCTGGTCAGGGCCTGGGCCGCGAGCATGCCGCTGACCAGAATCAGCACCAGCCGGCCAAACAGCGAACGCGGCAGCAGTTTCACGATTGCAGTGCCACGTCGTCGGCGGTGAGCATGTAGCCCTCGTTGCGCACGGTCTTGATCAACCCGGCCGGCAATTGCGAACGCAGGCGGCTGACGCACACATCAATCGAGCGGTCGAACGGCGTGCTGTCCTTGTCGAACACATGGTTAAGCAAAAAGTCGCGGCTCAGTGGCCGGTTGGGATGCTGCAACAACAGGCGCAGCACGCGGTAATCGGAGTTGCCGAGGCTGACCACCACGCCTTCCGGCGAGAGCAATTGCCGCGCCCGGGTGTCCAGTTGCCAGCCAGCGAAGCTGATGCTTGGCGCCTCGTCCAGCCGCGCCCGGTCTGGAAAACTCTGCACCCGACGCAGCACCACCTTGATCCGCACCAGCAGCTCCCGTGGGTCGAATGGCTTGGGCAAATAATCATCGGCGCCGATTTCCAGGCCGACGATCCGGTCAATCAGCGTGCCCTTGGCGGTGAGCATGATCACCGGCGTGTTGGAGCTGACTCGCAGTTCGCGGCACAGGCTCAGGCCGTCTTCGCCGGGCAGCATCACGTCGAGCACGATCAGGTCGATGACATTCAGCGCGAGGCGGCGGCGCATTTCCTTGCCGTCGCCGGCAGTGGACACCTGGAAGCCGGCATCACTCAGGTAATCGCACAACAACTGGCGGATTTGCGGGTCGTCATCAACGATCAGCAGATGGTCTTGCTTGGCCATGGGGCAACTCGTCCGAAACTCGAAAGGCAGGAGATAGCCGAAACGTCAGCCAGGAGTACGCGCAAATGTAATGGAATGTTGTGGGAAGCGGTAATCGCGCATCCCCATTACAAAGCCACGGCGTGGCGGCCGGTATCGGTCTTTAGACTACCGAATCTAAATGAGATTAATTGTAATTTAACTCAAGAACAGCCTTCACCTGGAGTTCCCGCCATGCTGAAACCCCGCAACTTCCTCACGCTGGGCGCGCTGTTTGTCGTGCTGATCCTTGGCCACGCCGAAACGGCCGCCGCCCATGAAGTCACCGACGTGCTGGGCCGCAAGGTCGACGTGCCGGATCACGTGCAACGCGTGGTACTCGGCGAAGGCCGCTTGATTTCGGCCTTTGCGTTGCTGGACAAAGACGCGCCGTTCCAACGAATTGTGGGCTGGCAGAATGATCTGAAGCTGCTCGACGCCCACACCTACAACGCCTACCTGGCGAAATTTCCGACGGTGAAGGACATCCCGCTGATTGGTCAGGCGTCGGAACAAAGCGTCAGCGCCGAAGAAATCCTCTCGCTGAAACCGGACCTCGCCGTGTTCAGCATTTCCGGCCACGGGCCGACCGAACACAGCCCGGTGGCGGACGTGTTGGCCAAGGCAGGGATCGCGGTGTTGTTCGTCGACTTCCGCATCAACCCGGTGCAAGGCACCCACGCCAGCATGACCGCCTTGGGCCAGGCTCTCGGCCGGGAAACCCAGGCCAAGGCGTTCCTCGACTTTTATGACCAGCACATCAAGGTGATCACAGACGCCGTCGCCACCTTGCCGGCCGGCCCGCGTCCGAGCGTGTTCCTGGAATTGCTGGCTGGCGCCTGGCAGGCACCCGGCCACACCACCGGCAAGAGCGGCATGGGCGAAGTGATCAAGCTGGTGGGCGGCCGCAACATCGCCGCCGACGTGGTGCCGGGAGCGCTGGGGGACATCAGTGTCGAGTACGCGCTGAAGGCTGACCCGGATGTGTATGTGGCCACCGGCAATCACAAGCCGGGGTTGATTCTGGGTGCTGGCGTGAGCGACGAAGACGCACGTGGCGCGTTTGACGCCGTGCTGGCCCGCCCTGAGTTTGTGAACCTTCGGGCGATTCGTGAGGGCAATTCCCACGGCTTGTGGCATGACTTCTACAACTCGCCGTACAACCTCCTGGCGATTGAAGCGTTGGCCAAGTGGGTGCATCCGGAGTTGTTCGCGAAGCTGGATCCGAAGGCGACCATGGAAGCGATGAACCAGCAGTTCCTCGGCATGCCGTTGCAGGGTGCTTACTGGATTGATGGCAAACCCAAGTAATCCTCCTGTAGGAACACGGTAAGTGTGGGAGCGGGCTTGCTCGCGAATGCGGTGTACCCGTCAGCGAATATGTCGACTGATACACCGCATTCGCGAGCAAGTCGAATCGTCGCACCGCCGCTCCCACATTTTGATCTCCATCGTTTTCGAGATTGTGTAATCCAATGACCACTCAAACCCTCGACCTCGCCACCGCCAGCCAAGGCTATCGCCGCCTGCTCGCGCGTCGTTGCTGGCTGCTGGCCCTGCTGGGTGGCGCGCTGATTTGCGCGATCCTCGTGGACCTGGCCAGCGGCCCCTCGGGCATGGGCCTTGGCGCCTTGCTCGATGGCTTATTGCACCCGGCCCACCTGAGCGCTACCGACCAGGTGATTATCTGGAACGTACGCCTGCCCTACGCCTTGATGGCGGTATTGGTCGGCTGCGCGCTGTCGCTGGCGGGCGCCGAGATGCAGGCGATCCTCAACAATCCGCTGGCCAGTCCGTTCACCCTGGGGGTTTCCTCGGCGGCGGCGTTGGGCGCGTCCCTGGTGATTGTGTTTCCAGTGACAACGCTGTGGGTGTCGGCCAATACGGCGATTTCCATCTCGGCGTTTGTGTTCGCCGCCGCCTCGGTCTTTTTGCTGCAAGCCATGTCACGTCTGCGGGGCGCCGGGGTGGAAAGCCTGGTGCTGTTCGGGATTGCCCTGGTGTTCAGTTGCAACGCGGTGGTCGCGCTGTTGCAACTGGTCGCCACCGAGGACGTGCTGCAACAACTGGTGTTCTGGACCCTGGGCAGCGTGACCCGGGCCAACTGGGACAAGCTCGGCATCCTCGCGTTGGTGGTCGCGGTGGTCATGCCCTTCTCCTTCGCTGCTGCCCCGCGCCTGACCTTGCTGCGCATGGGCGAAGACCGCGCACAGAGCTTTGGTGTCGACGTGAAACGCCTGCGGTTTTTCTCGTTGCTGCGCATCAGCCTGCTGTCGGCCACCGCCGTGGCGTTTGTGGGAACCATCGGATTTATCGGGCTGGTAGGTCCGCATATCGCGCGGATCCTGGTGGGTGAAGACCAACGCTTCCTGCTGCCGGCCAGCGCGCTTGTCGGTGCTTTGCTGCTGTCACTGTCGTCCATCGCCAGCAAGCTGATCATGCCCGGCGTGATCGTGCCGGTGGGCATCGTCACCGCACTGGTGGGCGTGCCGATTTTCGTGTTGCTGGTGTTCAAGCGCGGGAGGCAGTTATGAGTACGGGATTGTCGATTCAGAACGCCCACGTCAGTTATGGCCGGCGCCAGATTGTGCATGACCTGAGTTTGCCGCCCTTGGCCTACGGCAGTTTGACCGCGTTGATCGGACCGAACGGTGCGGGCAAGTCAACGTTGCTGCGAGCGGTGGCCGGGCTGGAAAAGATGCAGGGCGTTGTCAGATTGGGTGACCTGGACCTGACGAAAATGTCCGTCGGCGAGCGTGCCCGACGCGTGACCTACATGCCGCAAAACCTGCCACCAGGGTTGAGCCTGAGCGTGATGGAAAGCGTAATCGTGGCGTTGCGAGTGGCGAATGTCGATGGCATCCCGCTTTCAAGCGACGCATGCATGCGCGAGGCCTTTGATGCGCTGCAAAGGATTGGCATCGCTCATCTGGCGGATCAGCTATTGAGCACGTTATCCGGCGGTCAGCGGCAACTGGTCAGCCTGGCGCAACTGATTGCGCGCCGACCACAGGTGATGCTGCTGGATGAGCCCACCAGTGCGCTGGATTTGAGCTACCAGTTAAAAGTCATGGACTGCGTGCGCGGCCTGGTACGGGAACACAACCTGATCGCCGTGGTGGTGCTGCACGACATCAACCTCGCCGCGCGTTATGCCGACCATATCGCGGTGCTGCGACAAGGCCGGTTGCATGCCTGTGGCCCGGCGGACGAAGTGCTGGATGCGGCGCTGTTTGCCGAAGTCTATGGCGTGCAGGTCCGCATTGAGCGGTGTTCGCAGCAGACGTTGCAGGTGTTGGTGGACGGCGCCGTAGCCTGACCCCCCGGTAGCAGCTGTCGAGCCTCAGCGAGGCTGCGTTGGCCGCACCGCAGCTATCAGGCCTGGCACTGCACCGAATCGCGCCCGACGCAGCCTCGCTGAGGCTCGACAGCTGCTACGGGAGGAGGGTTTCTGAAGAGATGACGGTGGCGTACTCGCCGTGGAGGTTGCCCAACGACATCGCATGCACCGCCTCCGCCGAATGCATCTGTCCAAAGAAGTCCGCCTTGTCGAAGGTGTAGCAGGCATCTTCGATAACCCACGTCTCAAACCCCAGGTTGCCGGCACTGCGGGCCGTGGCCTCCACCGAGTTATGGGTGGCCACGCCCACCAGCACCACTTGCCGAATCCCGGCGTCACGCAAACTCGCTTCCAGCCCCGTCCCACAAAACGCATCCGGCACCCGCTTCTGGATCAGTTGCTCATCCGCTTGGGGCACAAACGCCTCCTGAAATTCCACCCCCGACTGCTCCGGCCAGAACACCGACTCCGGCGAATGGGACAAATGCTGCACATGAATCACCGGCCAACCTTCGTGCCGCCAATGCCCCAGTAACGCCAGCATGCGCGCCTCGGCGTGCGGATTATTACGCCGCCCCAGCTTGGGATGATGAATGCCTTTTTGCTGATCAATCAAAACCAACGCTGCGCCCGCACGAATTTCCATATCGATAGACCCAAATGTTTCATTGAATTTTCGTCACCCTAACATCACCTATACCTACAGGCATTCGCTCAAGCATCACCACCCTTGGAGAGCTTCATGATCGACCTGTATTACTGGACCACCCCCAACGGTCACAAAGTGTCGTTGTTCCTGGAAGAAGCCGGTCTGCCTTACGAGGTGCACCCGATCAACATTGGTCAGGGCGAGCAGTTCAAGCCTGACTTCCTGAAAATCGCCCCCAATAACCGCATCCCGGCCATCGTCGATCAGAACCCGACCGACGGCGGCGCGCCGATTTCCCTGTTCGAATCCGGCGCAATCCTGCTGTACCTCGCGGAAAAAACCGGCAAGTTCATTCCCCAGGACCTGCGCGGTCGTCAGGAAGCATTGCAGTGGCTGTTCTGGCAAATGGGTGGATTGGGACCGATGGCCGGGCAGAATCACCACTTCAGCCAGTTCGCCCCAGAGAAGATTCCCTACGCGATCAAACGCTATGTGGATGAGACCGCCCGTCTGTATGGCGTGCTGGACCGGCGCCTGGCCGACCGCAAGTTCGTGGCCGGCGATGAGTACAGCATTGCCGACATGGCGATCTACCCGTGGATCGTTTCCCACAAGTGGCAGAGCCAGAAGCTGGAAGACTTCCCACATGTAGAACGCTGGTTCAACCACATCAAGCAACGCCCGGCGACGGTGCGTGCTTATGAGCTGGTGCAGAAGGTCAATCCGCCGAAATCCTGAGTGACGCCACCTTCCTACACCTTGTGTGGGAAGGTCCCCTGAAAATAAGCATCGCCTCCCGCTTGCGTCGTTTCGCCGCGCTCACTAACGTAGCGCCTTTACTGACGCTACCCCCCGCAGGAGCTTTGCCATGGCCTCGCCAGCCCTCTCACATTTTCTTCCCCGGTTCGGCGTTGCCGCGGCCATTGCCAGTGCCTTGGGCCTGGCCGGTTGCCAGTTACAAAGCACCCAGGACACCCTGCCTCCGGTTTCCGGCGTGCAGCCCATCAAGGGCCTGGCGCAGAATGTTTCCGTACGCCGCAACAGCCAGGGCATCCCGCTGATTGAAAGCAGCACCTTCCACGATGCGTTGTTCACCCTGGGCTATGTGCACGCCAGCGACCGCATCACCCAGATGGTCACCCTGCGCCTGTTGGCCCAGGGCCGCCTGGCGGAAATGTCCGGGCCGCAAGTGCTGGATGTCGACCGATTCATGCGGGCGGTCAACCTGCGCAAGAGTGCCGGCGAGCTGTACAACGCCTCGTCGCCGCGCCTCAAGCGCTTCTTTGAGGTGTATGCGCGCGGGGTCAACGCCTACCTGTTCCGCTACCGCGACAAGCTGCCGCCAGATCTGGCCCAGACCGGCTACAAGCCTGAATACTGGAAGCCGGAAGATTCGGCGCTGCTGTTCTGCCTGCTGAATTTCAGCGAGTCGACCAACTTGCAGGAAGAGTTGTCCTCGTTGGTGCTGGCGCAGAAAGTCGGCGCCGACAAACTCGCCTGGCTGACCCCCAGCTACCCGGATGAACCGTTGCCGGTGGCCGAGTCCGACAAGCTCAAGGGCATCAACCTGAGCCAGATCCCGGGCCTCGCCGCGTTGACCAGTCTCAGCGAACACCTCGGCACCTTGAACACCTTGGGCACTTCCAGCTCCAGCAACTGGGCGATCGGCCCGCAGCGCAGCCGCAGCAACAAAAGCCTTTTGGCCAATGACCTGTCGACCTCGATGCAGGCCCCGTCGCTGTGGAACTACGTGCAGATCCGCTCGCCGAAATACCAAGCCGCCGGCGTTTCGATCGCTGGCCTGCCAACCCTGCTTTCCGGCTTCAACGGCAAGGTGGCGTGGAGCATGAGCCAGGTCTCGGGCGACACCCAGGATGTGTTCCTGGAGAAGGTCAAGCGCCAGGGCAACGCGCTGTACTACGAGAACAACGGCAAATGGCTGCCGGCCATCGTGCGCAACGAAACCTACTTCGCCAAGGGCCAGCGGCCGATTCGTGAAGCCGTGTATGAAACCCGCCACGGGCCACTGCTCAATAGTGCCCAGTCGCTGAGCAGCGGCTACGGCCTGGCCTTGCAGACCGCCGATTTCAAGGACGACAAGAGCCTGGACGCGTTCTTCGACCTGTCCCGCGCGCAAACCGCCGGTAAAGCGTCTGACGCCACCCGGGAAATTCGCGCAATTGCCTTGAACATGGTGTTCGCCGATGCCAGCAGCATCGGCTGGCAAGTGACCGGGCGCTTCCCGAACCGCCGTGAAGGCGAAGGCCTGGTGCCGTCGCCGGGCTGGGACGGGCGTTTCGACTGGGATGGCTACGCCGACGCGATGCTGCACCCTTACGATCAGGACCCGGCCCAAGGCTGGATCGGCACCGCCAACCAGCGCACCATTCCGCGCGGCTACGGCATGCAGTTGTCCAACTCCTGGGCCGCGCCGGAACGTGCCGAACGTATCGCGCAGCTGGCCGGCAGTGGCAAGCATGACAGCCGCAGCATGATCGCCATGCAGTACGACCAGACCACCACGTTTGCCGCCAAGCTCAAGAGCATGTTCCAGGCGCCGGGCATGGCCCAGCCGCTGAAACAGTCGATCGATGGATTGCCGGCGGCAGACCAGACCAAGGCGCGGGAAGCCCTGGGTCGCCTGATGGCGTTCGATGGCCGTCTCGTCTCCACCTCTGCCGACGCAGCGATTTATGAACTGTTCCTGCAGGAAAGCGCCAAGCAAATTTTCCTCGACGAACTCGGTCCGGAAAACAGCGCCCCCTGGAAAGCCTTTATCGGCAACGCCAACCTGTCGTACTCGGCGGTGGCCGACCACCTGCTGGGGCGCGAAGACAGCCCGTTCTGGAATGATGCGCGCACCGGGCAGAAAACCGACAAGCCGGCGATCCTGGCCCGCAGCCTGGCCGCCGCAATGACCGCAGGCGATAGCGCACTGGGCGCCGATCACAAGGCCTGGCAGTGGGGCAAATTGCACAGCTACACCTGGAAAAACACCAGCGGCCAGAACATTCGCGGCCCACTGGCAGCGGGCGGCGATCACAACACGCTGAACAGCGCACCATATAGCTGGGGCCAGAGTTTCGACACGACCCAGGTGCCGGCGCTGCGGATGATTGTCGACTTCGGCCAGGTGGAACCCATGATGGGCCAAAGCGGCATCGGCCAATCCGGCAACCCGGCCAGCCCGAACTATGCCAATGGCATCGACCCGTGGCTGAAGGCGCAATACCTGAGCTTCCCGATGCAGCCGCAGAACTTTGACGGGGTGTATGGGAAGACGCGGTTGACGTTGGTACCGGGCAAGTAACCCGATATACCTGACAAAACCGAATCAAACTGTGGGAGCGGGCTTGCTCGCGAATGCGGTGGATCAGTCACCAGATATATTGACTGACACACCGCATTCGCGAGCAAGCCCGCTCCCACATTTGATTGCGTGCATTCCGATAGAACTTCTACACCCGCCCCCGCCTCATAATTAACAAGCCCACCTCCACGGCACGCCCATGGACCTTGTTATCGCCCGGCCCGAAGGCCTCTACTGCCCCGCTGGGGATTTCTACATCGACCCTTGGCGCCCGGTTGAACGCTCGGTCATTACCCATGCCCACGGCGATCACGCCCGCACCGGCAACCAACACTACCTGGCCGCCGCCCCCGGCGAAGGCATCCTGCGCTCGCGTCTGGGCCAAGACATCAACCTGCAAACCCTGGCCTACGGCGAAACACTGCGACATCACGGCGTCACTTTGAGCTTCCATCCCGCCGGCCATGTACTCGGCTCCGCCCAAGTGCGCCTGGAATACCAGGGTGAAGTCTGGGTCGCCTCCGGCGACTACAAAGTCGAGCCCGACGGCACCTGCGCGCCGTTTGAACCGGTGCGCTGCCATACGTTTATCACCGAATCGACCTTCGGCCTGCCGATCTACCGCTGGCAGCCCCAGGCGCAGATTTTTGCCGGGATCAACGACTGGTGGCAGGCGAATATCGCGGCCGGCAAGGCCAGCGTGCTGTTCTGTTATTCCTTCGGCAAGGCTCAGCGGATTCTCCACGGCATCGACGCCAGCATCGGCCCGATCCTCAGTCATGGCGCGGTCGAACCCCTGAACCGGGTGTACCGCGAAGCGGGCATCTATATCCCCGAAACCCTCTACGCCGGTGACTTCAAAAAGACCGACCCTTTGTTGCGCCAGGCCCTGATCATCGCCCCGCCCTCGGCCGGCGGCAGCACCTGGATACGCCGCTTCGGCGACTACAGCGATGCTTTCGCCAGCGGCTGGATGCGCCTGCGCGGCACCCGCCGGCGGCGCGGAGTGGATCGCGGCTTTGTGCTCTCGGACCACGCCGATTGGCCCGGGCTGTTGTGGGCCATCGAGCAAACCGGCGCTGAGCGAGTGATGGTCACCCACGGTTCTGTGGGCGTATTGGTCCGACACCTGCGGGAAAAGGGCCTCGACGCGCAAGGGTTCACCACCGAATACGGCGATGACGAAGAGGAAGCCACGTCATGAAGGCCTTCGCCGAGCTGTACGCCAACCTCGACGCAACCACTTCCAGCAATGCCAAACTCGCGGCCTTGCAGGCTTACTTCCTACAAGCGCCAGCGGAAGATGCAGCATGGGCGGTGTACTTTTTATCCGGTGGCCGCCCGCGACAACTGGTGCCCACACGGTTGCTGCGGGACATGGCCACCGAAGCCGCCGGTATTGAACCGTGGTTGTTCGAAGAGAGTTATCAATCAGTAGGCGACCTGGCGGAAACCATTTCCCTGCTGTTACCGGAATCGCCCCACACCTCCGACGACGGTTTGGCTGTGTGGCTCGAAGAAAAGCTTCTGCCCTTGCGCGGCCTGCCGCCAGAAGAGTTGGCCGAACGCCTGCCCGCCCTGTGGGCACAACTCGATCAACCGAGCCTGATGCTGTGCATCAAGCTGATCACCGGCAGCTTCCGGGTTGGCGTATCGAAGTTGCTCGTCACCCGCGCCCTGGCCGCCATGGCCGGGCTCGACAGCAAACGCGTGGCTCAGCGCCTGGTGGGTTACACCGACCTGTCCAACCGTCCGACCGCCGAAGGCTATTTGAAACTGATTGCCGCCGAATCGTCCGACGAGCATGCACAACGCGGCGGGCAGCCTTATCCGTTTTTTCTCGCCCATGGCCTGGCACAACCGGTGGAGCAATTCGATGCCTTGCTCGGCGCCCCCGCTGACTGGCAAGTGGAATGGAAGTGGGACGGCATCCGCGCACAGCTGGTCAAGCGCGAAGGCCGCTTGTGGATCTGGTCCCGGGGCGAAGAACTGGTCACCGACCGCTTTCCGGAACTCCATGAGCTGGAAAACAGCCTGCCGGATGGCACGGTGATCGACGGCGAAATTGTGGTGTGGAAGGGCGCGGTGCAACCCTTCGCCCTGCTGCAACAGCGCATCGGCCGCAAAACCCTGAGCAAGAAAATCCTCGAAGACGCCCCCGTCGCGGTACTGGCCTATGACCTGCTGGAACACCAGGGCGACGACTGGCGCAACCACACCCAGGCCGAGCGTCGGGCACAACTGGAACAGGTGATCAGCGACTGCGACCAGCCCACGTTGCGGGCGTCGCCTCTGCTGACCGGCGACAGCTGGCAGGCCTTGGCGGAACAACGTGAAGCCTCCCGCAGCCTGGGCGTGGAAGGCATGATGCTCAAGGCCCGGGATGGCCTCTACGGCGTGGGCCGCACCAAGGACATGGGCGTGTGGTGGAAATGGAAAGTCGACCCGTTCAGTGTCGATGCCGTGCTGATCTATGCCCAGCGCGGCCATGGCCGGCGCGCCAGCCTGTACAGCGACTACACCTTCGCCGTATGGGACGGACCGCCCGGCAGCGAACGCACGCTGGTGCCATTCGCCAAGGCGTATTCGGGGCTGACCGATGAAGAAATGCGCAAGGTCGACGGAATCATCCGCAAGACCACCTTGGAGAAATTCGGCCCGGTGAGCAGCGTGACGCCCAGCATGGTGTTTGAGTTGGGCTTTGAGGGCATCGCCCTGTCCAAGCGGCACAAGAGCGGAATTGCCGTGCGTTTCCCGAGGATGTTGCGCTGGCGCCAGGACAAGTCCGTCGAGGACGCAGACAACCTGGCGACCTTGCAGGATTTACTGACCTGACACGCCTCTCACGAACACCACCGATCAATGTGGGAGCGGGCTTGCTCGCGAATACGGTGGTTCATTCGACCGATGTATTTGCTGACCCACCGCCTTCGCGAGCAAGCCCGCTCCCACGTTTGAAATCTTCATGCGCCTTAAAATAGTGCACATAACCACCAGCGCCCATTTTCGGGCATTTCCTACCGACGCAACTCCTTAATCTCACCTTTTAAAACGACCATTCGGAACTATGGTGCAGAAATTGCTACTTGAGTCAGGTCTGACACCGTTCAGTAACAGTCCTAACCGCGCCACAAGCGCTTATCTTGGTTTCCAGGGATTACATAATGAAAAAAGCATTGCTGACCCTTTCTGCACTGGCTCTGTGCATGGCCGCCGGTTCCGCGCTGGCCAAGGAATACAAGGAATTGCGTTTTGGTGTCGATCCGTCCTACGCGCCGTTTGAATCAAAAGCCGCTGATGGCAGCCTGGTGGGCTTCGATATCGACTTGGGCAATGCCATCTGTGCCGAGCTGAAGGTCAAGTGCAAGTGGGTCGAAAGTGATTTCGACGGCATGATTCCAGGCCTCAACGCCAACAAGTTTGATGGCGTGATTTCGTCGATGACGGTCACCACAGCCCGTGAAAAGGCAATCGACTTCTCCAACGAGCTGTTCTCCGGCCCGACTTCGCTGGTGTTCAAAAAGGGCGCGAACTTCTCCACGCCTGAGTCCCTCAAGGGCAAAAGCGTTGGCTATGAGCAAGGCACCATCCAGGAAGCCTACGCCAAGGCCGTACTGGACAAGGCCGGTGTAACCACCAAGGCCTACGCCAACCAGGACCAGGTGTACGCCGACCTGACGTCCGGCCGTCTGGACGCTTCCGTACAGGACATGCTGCAAGCCGAACTGGGCTTTTTGAAGTCGCCAGCCGGCGCTGGTTATGAAGTCAGCAAGGCCATCGACGATCCACTGCTGCCGTCCAAAACTGCGGTCGGTATCAAAAAAGGTAACAAAGACCTCAAGGCCTTGTTGGATAAAGGTATCAAAGCGTTACACGATGATGGCACCTACGCCACCATCCAGAAGAAACACTTTGGCGATCTGAACCTGTACAGCGGCAAATAATGCCTGGGGCGCCCTTCCTCTGGAGGGGCGCTTTTTTATCGCCATAGGTCCTGATTTATGTTCGAAGATCTTTTGCAAACCCTGGGGCTCAGTGCCTTTAGCTTGAAGGGTTTCGGCCCGCTGTTGCTGCAAGGCACCTGGATGACCGTCAAGTTGTCGGTGTTTTCCCTGGCCGTCAGCGTGTTGCTGGGCTTGCTCGGCGCCACTGCCAAACTGTCCAGCCTGGCGTTCGTGCGGGTTCCCGCACAGATCTACACCACCTTGATTCGCGGCGTGCCCGACCTGGTGCTGATGCTGCTGATTTTCTACAGCCTGCAAATGTGGCTGACCGGCTTTACCGACTTTATGGAATGGGACTACATCGAGATCGACCCATTCAGCGCCGGGGTTATCACCCTGGGCTTTATCTACGGTGCGTATTTCACCGAGACCTTTCGCGGCGCGATCCTCGCCGTGCCCCGCGGCCAATTGGAGGCCGCCACGGCCTACGGGCTCACGCGCGGGCAGCGGTTTCGCTTCGTGACCTTCCCGCAAATGATGCGCTTCGCCCTGCCGGGCATCGGCAATAACTGGATGGTGATGCTCAAGGCCACGGCCCTGGTGTCGATCATCGGCCTGGCGGACCTGGTCAAGGCGGCTCAGGATGCCGGCAAGAGCACCTATCAACTGTTCTACTTCCTGGTGATCGCCGCGCTGATCTACCTGTTGATCACCAGCGCGTCCAACTTCGTCCTGCGCTACCTGGAACGGCGCTACTCCGCAGGCTCCCGGGAGGCAGTGCGATGATCGAACTTATTCAACAATACTGGCGCCCCTTCCTTTATAGCGACGGCCAGCACATCACCGGCCTGGCCATGACCATGTGGCTGCTCAGTGCCTCGATCTTCATCGGCTTCCTGGTGTCGATCCCGCTGTCCATCGCCCGGGTGTCGCGCAATCGCTGGGTGCGCTGGCCGGTGCAGTTCTACACCTACCTGTTTCGCGGCACGCCGCTGTATATCCAATTGCTGATTTGCTACACCGGGATCTACAGCATCGCGGCGGTTCGTGCACAACCGGTACTGGACGCATTTTTTCGCGATGCGATGAACTGCACCATCCTCGCCTTCGCCCTCAACACCTGCGCCTACACCACGGAGATTTTTGCCGGGGCGATCCGCAGCATGGCCCACGGCGAAGTCGAAGCGGCAAAAGCCTACGGCCTGAGCGGCTGGAAACTATATGCCTACGTGATCATGCCGTCGGCCCTGCGCCGCTCGCTGCCGTACTACAGTAATGAAGTGATCCTGATGCTGCACTCGACGACGGTGGCCTTCACCGCGACGATCCCGGATATCCTGAAAGTCGCCCGGGACGCCAACTCGGCCACCTACATGACCTTTCAATCATTCGGTATCGCTGCGCTGATCTACCTGACCGTGACCTTTGCCCTGGTCGGTCTGTTTCGTCTGGCGGAGCGTCGCTGGCTGGCCTTTCTCGGCCCCAGCCACTAAGGAGCCTTCATGCGTCATCAGATTCACCCACTCGTGGCGCCGGTGCCGGGCACGGCGCGGCAGATCCACAGCTTCCACTTCGGGCCGGAGCAGGCTGAAGGCAAGGTCTACATCCAGTCGTCGCTGCACGCTGACGAGTTGCCGGGCATGCTGGTGGCCTGGCACTTGAAAGTGCGCCTGGCGGAGCTGGCAGCGGCCGGCCGCGTGCGCAGCGAGATCGTGCTGGTGCCCATCGCCAACCCGACCGGCCTGGAACAGGTGTTGATGGACATCCCCCTGGGCCGCTACGAGCTGGAAAGCGGGCAGAACTTCAATCGCCTGTTTGTCGACCTGAGCGACGACGTCGGCAATCAGGTCGAAGAACTGCTGGGGGATGATCCACAGCACAACGTCGAACTGATTCGCGACGCCCTGACCCTGGCCCTGGCGGCGCAAACACCCGTCACGCAACTGGAATCCCAGCGCCTGGTGCTGCAACGCCTGGCCTGCGATGCCGACATGGTGCTGGACTTGCACTGCGACTTCGAAGCCGTGGCGCACCTGTACACCACCCCCGAAGCGTGGCACCGGGTGGAGCCGTTGGCGCGTTATATCGGTTCGGAAGCCAGCCTGTTGGCTACCGACTCCGGTGGGCAGTCGTTCGATGAGTGTTTCACGCTGGTGTGGTGGCAATTGCAGCAACGCTTTGGCGAGCGCTTCCCGATCCCGATGGGCAGCTTTTCCGTCACCGTCGAGTTGCGCGGCCAGGGCGACGTCAACCACGGACTGGCCAGCCTCGACTGCCAGGCGATCATCGATTATCTGATTCATTTTGGCGCGATCAGCGGCGAGCCCGCACCGTTGCCGGCGCTGCCCTACCCCGCCACCCCCCTGGCGGGCGTCGAGCCGGTGGCCACGCCCGTGGGAGGCTTGCTGGTGTTCGGCGCCCTGCCCGGGGAATACCTGGAGGCCGGGCAGCTGATCGCCGAAATCATCGACCCTATTTCTGACCGCGTAACGCCAGTGCATTGCCGCAATGCCGGCCTGCTTTACGCCCGTTCGCTGCGGCGCATGGCCACTGCCGGGATGGTCATCGCCCATGTCGCAGGCACTGAAGCCTATCGCAGCGGCTACCTACTTTCGCCTTGAGGATGCACGCCCCATGTACAAATTGACCGTTGAAGGCCTGCATAAAAGCTATGGCGACAATGAGGTGCTCAAAGGTGTCTCGCTCAAGGCCAAGACCGGTGATGTGATCAGTTTGATCGGCGCCAGCGGCTCGGGCAAAAGCACCTTTTTGCGTTGCATCAACTTTCTTGAACAGCCCAATGATGGCGCGATGACGCTGGATGGTCAGCAGATTCGGATGGTCAGTGACCGCCATGGGATGCGTGTGGCGGATGATGCTGAGTTGCAGCGCCTGCGTACGCGGTTGGCGATGGTGTTTCAGCATTTCAACTTGTGGAGCCATATGAGTGTGCTGGAGAACATCACCATGGCTCCGCGCCGGGTGTTGGGTTGCAGCAAGAAGGACGCCGAGGACCGTGCTCGTCGGTATCTGGACAAGGTTGGGTTGCCGGCGCGGGTGGCGGATCAGTATCCGGCGTTTTTGTCGGGGGGCCAGCAACAGCGGGTGGCGATTGCCCGGGCGTTGGCGATGGAGCCGGAGGTGATGCTGTTTGACGAGCCGACTTCGGCGCTGGATCCGGAGTTGGTGGGTGAGGTGTTGAAGGTGATCCAGGGTTTGGCTGAGGAAGGTCGGACGATGATCATGGTGACCCATGAGATGAGCTTTGCCCGCAAGGTGTCGAGCCAGGTGCTGTTTTTGCACAAGGGGTTGGTGGAGGAACAGGGTGCGCCGGAGGATGTGCTGGGTAATCCGAAGAGCGAACGGTTGCAGCAGTTTTTGAGTGGGAATTTGAAGTAGCCGGTCGGGGTGGGGGCATATCCATTGTTTTTGTAACGACCACTTATGGTTCCGCTCTTACAGCGGGTCACTTTTGAAAAGAGCCCAAAAGTAACCAAAAGGCTCTTGCCCCACCACTCGGCACCTCGCCTAGGCTCGGTGTGCCCGCACTCCGGCAGCACGAAGCGGGCCGCCGCGACGGGGCGTCCCTGCCCCGTCGCGGCTAAACCGGCGTCCTGCCGGTTTACCCGCTCCGTACTGCCTACGTTCGGCCAGCGTGGTTGACGGGGCGCCTAAGATCAAGATCAAAAGCAGATCAACAGCACAGCGGCCTACAGGCCGGCTTGAGTGTGGTGAAGCAACAGCAACAGCAACAGCAAGATCAGAAGCTAAAGCGGGCACGGTCCAAATGTGGGAGCGGGCTTGCTCGCGAAGGTCGTTAACGATGACGCTGGCATTCTGGATGAACGCGGCGGTCTCAGGTTTTTCGCGAGCAAGCCCGCTCCCACAGAAAAGCAGCCCTGCTTTCGCTCTGGATCTTGCCTCTGCTTCACCACACTCAAGCCGGCCTGTAGGCCGCTGTGCTCTGCTTTTGATCTGCTTTTGATCTTGATCTGCGGGCCCCGTCAACCACGATGGCCGCAAGTAGGCACGGTGGAGCGGGTAAATCGGCAGGGAAGCCGATTTAGCCGCGCCGGGCCATGGATGGCCCGTCGCGGCGGCCCGCGGAATCGGGCCGGAGTGCGGGCATGCCGAGCCTAAGCGAGGCACCGAGTGGTGGGGCAAAGACCTTTTGGTTACTTTTGGCTGGGCCGGCATTCCGGGCGTTTGCCAAAAGTGACCCGCTGTAAGAGCGGAACCCTAGGCGGCCGTTACCTAAATAACGGATATACACCCCACCCCCCCAGCAATCGCAGTTAAACCTTTCCCCCACCCCACAGGTCTCTGAAGTACCCCCCCAGAGCCCCAAGCATGGCCAGATCCCGCAATTTCGCCAAAGACTGGTTCACCGCCAAAAACTGGAACCCATTCGCCTTCCAGAAACAGGTATGGAAGGCCGTCAAGGAAGGCCAATCAGGACTGCTCCACGCCAGCACCGGCGCTGGGAAAACCTACGCACTGTGGTTCGCCGCCCTCCACCGCTTCGCCATCACCGAAGACACTCCCCGCAAACGCAAAGCCCCAGCCGAACCGCTGACAGTCCTGTGGATCACTCCAATGCGTGCCCTGGCCGCAGACACCGCCCGCGCCCTTGAAGCCCCGCTGGAATCCCTGAACATCCCCTGGACCGTCGGCCTGCGCACCGGTGACACCAGCAGCAGCGAGCGCGCCCGCCAGAGCCGTCGCCTGCCCACCACCCTGATCACCACCCCGGAAAGCCTCACGCTGATGCTGGCCCGTGCCGACAGCCAAACCAGCCTGTCAAAGCTGCGCATGGTGGTCGTGGATGAATGGCACGAACTGATCGGCAACAAACGCGGCGTACAACTGCAACTGGCCCTCGCCCGCCTGCGACAATGGCATCCAGAGCTGATTGTGTGGGGCATTTCCGCAACCCTGGGTAATCAGGCCCACGCGCTGGAGGTGTTGATCCCACAGGGTGGCGGGATCAACGTGCAGGGTCAAACGACCAAGAAATTACTGGTGGACACCCTGTTGCCCCCGGTTATCGAGCGTTTCCCATGGGCCGGCCATATCGGCCTGAAAATGCTCCCGCAGGTGGTGGCCGAGGTGGAAGCCAGCAGCAGTTGCCTGGTGTTTACCAATACGCGGGCACAATCGGAAATCTGGTACCAAGCCTTGCTCGATGCTCGTCCCGACTGGGCCGGGTTGATTGCCTTGCACCACGGCTCGCTGTCCCGCGAAACCCGGGATTGGGTGGAACGCGCCCTGAAGGAGGGGCAACTGAAGGCCGTGGTGTGTACTTCGAGCCTGGACCTGGGGGTGGACTTCCTGCCGGTGGAAAGGGTGCTGCAAATTGGCTCGGCCAAGGGCGTGGCGCGTCTGATGCAGCGCGCCGGGCGTTCCGGCCATGCGCCGGGCAGGCCGTCGCGGGTCACGCTGGTGCCGACCCACAGCCTGGAGCTGGTGGAAGCCGCTGCCGCACAAGACGCCATCGCTGAACGGCGTATCGAGGCCCGGCAGTCGCCCCACAAGCCATTGGATGTGCTG
Organism: Pseudomonas sp. LBUM1641; assembly: GCF_059716235.1. Classification (NCBI taxonomy): domain Bacteria; kingdom Pseudomonadati; phylum Pseudomonadota; class Gammaproteobacteria; order Pseudomonadales; family Pseudomonadaceae; genus Pseudomonas; species Pseudomonas sp. LBUM1641. The sequence continues at coordinate 1,431,297 of NZ_CP166815.1, read as the reverse complement.
GTGCAGCATCTGGTGAGCATGGCGCTGGGCGGCGGCTTTGTGCCAGATGAGTTGCTGGAGGAAGTTCGTAGCGCCTGGGCCTACCGTGACCTGAGCGACGCAGATTGGGCCTGGGCCCTGGGTTTTGTGCGCCATGGCGGTCTGTCGCTGACGGCCTACCCGGATTACCGCCGGGTCGAGCCGGACGAGCATGGCGTCTGGCGCGTGCCCGATGCACGGCTGGCGCGGCGCCATCGCATGAGCGTGGGGACGATCGTCAGCGACGCCAGCATCCAGCTGAAATTCTGGAGCAAGGGCGGCGGTGGCAAGACTCTCGGCAGTGTCGAGGAAGGCTTTATTGCACGGCTCAAACCGGGGGATGGTTTTCTGTTCGCCGGGCGCCTGCTGGAGTTGGTGCGGGTGGAAAACATGACCGCTTATGTTCGGCGCAGTACCGCGAAAAAGGCTGCCGTACCGCGCTGGAACGGCGGGCGCATGCCGCTTTCCAACGAGCTGGCCCAAGCGGTGGTCGAGCGCTTTGATGCCGCCGCCCACGGTCAATTCCTCGGGCCGGAGATGCAGGCAGTGCAACCGTTGCTGAACACCCAGTTGCGCTGGTCCGGGCTGCCGACCCGCGAGCATTTGCTGGCCGAGGCCCTCAAGTCACGGGAAGGCTGGCACCTGTTTCTGTATCCGTTCGCCGGGCGCCAAGTGCATCTGGGGCTAGCGAGCCTACTGGCCTGGCGGGTTAGCCGGCAGCAGGCGGTGACATTCTCGATTGCGGTGAATGACTACGGGCTGGAACTGCTGAGCGCGACCGAGGTGGATTGGCCTGAGTTATTAAGCGAGGAGTTGCTGAGTGCGGATCATCTGCTGGATGACGTGATAGCGAGCCTGAACGCCGGTGAGCTGGCCCTGCGGCGCTTTCGCGAGATCGCGCGGATAGCCGGGCTGGTGTTTGCCGGCTATCCCGGTGCGCCGAAAAGTACGCGTCAGGTTCAGGCTTCCAGCGGTTTGTTCTTTGAAGTGTTCAAGCAATATGACCCGCAGAACCTGCTACTGACCCAGGCCGGCGAAGAAGTCCTGCGGGAAGAGTTGGATATTCGTCGATTGGAAGAGACATTGCGTCACTTGTCAGAGTTGAAACTGGACCTGCATCGAATCAAACGACCTACGCCACTGGCCTTTCCGCTGCTGGTGGAGCGCTTTCGGGAAAGCCTGAGCTCGGAAAAACTCTCGGAGCGGATTGCGCGGATCGTCAAGGATCTGGAAAAAGTCGCCGATAACGGGAAGCCCTGATGCCCGCTCATTATCCGATACATCTGGCAGAGGAGGAGCTGTGGTTGATGGCGGACAAGGCCGTGTACTGGCCAGTCAAGCGCTGCCTGCTGATCGCCGATGCGCATTTTGGCAAGGCGTCGGCCTATCGCAGCCTGGGCCAGCCGGTGCCCCAGGGCACGACGACGGACAACCTTCAGCGCCTGGACCGGCTGCTGGCGGCTTTCCCATGCTCGCAGGTGATCTTTCTCGGCGACTTTCTCCACGGGCCCGGCTCCCACGCCAGCGGCACCCTGAACGCTCTGAGAGCCTGGCGCGAGCGCCATCCAGCTCTAGCGCTCACACTGATTCGCGGCAACCACGACAAGCGCGCTGGCGACCCACCGGTTGATCTGAACATTGAGGTGGTGACCGAACCCCTGCTGATGGGCCCGTTTGCGTTACAGCACGAGCCCGACGCCCATGCCAGCCACCATGTTTTAGCGGGGCACGTGCATCCGGTGTATCGCCTGCGGGGCAAAGGCCGGCAAAGCTTGCGCCTGCCGTGCTTTCGGCTCGGCACTCAAGTCAGCCTGTTACCGGCCTTCGGCGCGTTTACCGGTGGGTATCCAGTGACGCAGGATGAAGAGAGCCGGATCTTTGTGATCGGAGACCATGAAGTATGGCCAGTGCGTTGAGCAACTGACCATTGGCGACAAGTGCGGGAAATCAGGCCACAGGGGCGGGAGGCGGTTCGTCAGGGAGAGTGGGTTCACCAGGCTCTTCAGGCTGGTTGGGCCAGGGATCATCCGGGCCGGGCTGGCCTGGAATGCCGCCTGCGGCGGGATCGGCCATCAAAGACCAGGCCATGACACCAATCTGGTTGGGTTCAAGCCGGGCGAGTTCGGCGCTGATTCGCGGATCGAGCTTCATAGGGGACTCCTCAAGCGTGGTCCGGCGCGTTGTGCACGCGTCGGGGCAGTACACTCAATAGAGTGCATGCCCGCTGACAAATTCCCTTAGCCTGTAAGACGATTCGATCAGGTGCGTGGGAGAGTGACGCCGCGCTGGCCCTGATACTTGCCGCCACGGTCCTTATAGGACACTTCGCACTCTTCGTCGGATTCAAAGAACAGCATCTGTGCCACACCTTCGTTGGCGTAGATTTTTGCCGGCAGCGTGGTGGTGTTGGAGAACTCCAGGGTCACGTGCCCTTCCCATTCCGGCTCCAGCGGCGTCACGTTGACGATGATGCCGCAGCGCGCGTAGGTGCTTTTGCCCAGGCAGATAGTCAGGACGTTACGCGGGATACGGAAGAACTCGACAGTGCGCGCCAGAGCAAAGGAGTTTGGCGGGATGATGCAAACGTCGCTCTTGACGTCGACGAAGCTTTTTTCGTCGAAGTTTTTTGGATCGACGGTCGCAGAGTTGATGTTGGTGAACACCTTGAACTCATCGGCGCAGCGTACGTCGTAGCCGTAGCTGGAAACCCCGAACGAAATCAGCCGCTCAGCGCCTTCGCCGCGCATCTGGCGCTCCACGAAGGGCTCGATCATGCCGTGCTCTTGCGCCATGCGGCGAATCCACTTGTCCGATTTGATGCTCATGGCGGGTGTCCTGAATAGCGAGGTGAAAAAATTCTGTTGGGCATCTTACCGGGGCTGGCTCCGTGGTTCAAAGGGCCGGCTGTTTTTCTTGCTGCCGCGCCGTCCCTGCTGGGCGGGACGCACCTTCAATTGCGGGGTATTGGTGCGGTATCCGGCTGCCGCCAGTCACGAAAATAGAGAAACCTTCGGAAATACCATTGGCACGTTCCTGAAAAAGGGTTAAGGTGGCGCCACTGTGCTGCTTGTGTCACTGAGAATCTCTACACGATATGTTGAATTTCGATCCAACCATCTCCAAGAATTTTTCCTGCTCTTTGCACTCAGTCTCGGCCAGGGCTTTTCCTGAGTCGCAGTTAACTTTGTCCAAGGAGATACACCATGTCTAATCGCCAAACTGGTACCGTTAAGTGGTTCAACGATGAAAAAGGCTTCGGCTTCATCACTCCACAATCCGGTGACGACCTGTTCGTTCACTTCAAAGCTATCCAATCCGACGGCTTCAAAAGCCTGAAAGAAGGCCAACAGGTCTCTTTCATCGCTACCCGCGGTCAGAAAGGCATGCAAGCTGAAGAAGTTCAAGTTATCTAACTTGTACTGATTTAGTCGAAAAGCCCCGCCCTTAAAAGCGGGGCTTTTTTTGTGCCCGGGATTTGCCAATCACACGATGTAACTCCATGCACAAAAAAATGTGGGAGCGGGCTTGCTCGCGAAAGCGGTGAATCAGTCGCCAGATAAGCTGACTGAAACACCATATTCGCGAGCAAGCCCGCTCCCACATTTCGTCCTGCGTCGTTTACTGGAACAACGACTCACTCGACAAGCCATTCTTCTCCAGGATCTCGCGCAAGCGCTTGAGACCCTCTACCTGGATCTGCCGCACCCGCTCACGGGTCAAGCCGATCTCCAGGCCAACATCCTCCAGGGTGCTGCTTTCGTGGCCGCGCAGCCCGAAGCGGCGAATTACCACCTCACGCTGTTTGTCCGTCAGCTCCGAAAGCCACTGGTCGATGCTTTGCGACAGATCGTCGTCCTGCAGCAGCTCACAAGGGTCCGTAGGACGATCATCAGTCAGGGTGTCCAGCAGGGTTTTATCCGAATCCGGACCCAGCGAGACATCGACTGAAGACACCCGCTCATTGAGACCGAGCATGCGCTTGACCTCTCCCACCGGTTTCTCCAGCAGGTTGGCGATTTCTTCAGGCGAAGGTTCATGATCGAGTTTTTGTGTCAGCTCACGCGCTGCCCGAAGGTAGACGTTGAGCTCTTTGACCACATGGATCGGCAACCGGATCGTGCGGGTTTGATTCATGATCGCCCGTTCGATGGTCTGACGAATCCACCAGGTGGCGTAGGTTGAAAAGCGAAAACCCCGCTCAGGGTCAAACTTCTCCACCGCCCGGATCAAGCCGAGATTGCCTTCCTCGATCAAGTCCAACAGGGACAGCCCGCGATTGACGTAGCGTCGGGCGATTTTCACCACCAGCCGCAGGTTGCTTTCAATCATGCGCTTGCGCCCAGCCGGATCGCCCTTTTGCGACAAGCGCGCAAAAAAGACTTCTTCTTCGGGAGTGAGCAGAGGGGAAAAGCCGATTTCATTGAGGTACAGCTGGGTCGCGTCGAGCGCCCGTGTGTAATCAATGTACTTGTGTTGCTTTAACGCGGTGGAGTTCTTGGATTTGGTGCGAACTGAAGGTACAGCAGGTCCCTCATTCGACATCGATTCCGTAGCAATGCCGGTCTCCATAAGGAGAACCTCATCGTCGATGTCAAACTCCGGCGCTTCTTTACTGAGAGCCATTGTTATAGTCCTTTGGTGAGTTCGACCTCAAGCTCAAGCGACGCCTTTATCCTTGGCAACGCTGGAGCCTGTTCCTTCTACGCGAGGGAACAGGCTGTGCAACACATCAACGACGGGGAAGGAATTGCAGCGGATCAACAGGCTTCCCTTGGCGGCGAATCTCAAAGTGCAGTTTCACCCGGTCTGTACCAGTTGACCCCATCTCGGCAATTGTCTGTCCGACCTTGACCTGCTGCCCCTCCCGAACCAACAGCCTGCGGTTGTGACCGTAAGCACTGACGTAGGTATCGCTGTGTTTGATGATGACCAGCTCGCCGTAGCCCCGTAAACCACTCCCGGCGTACACCACTGTCCCATCAGACGCAGCTAAAACAGGCTGTCCCAAATCTCCGGCGATATCAATGCCTTTATTCAAACTACCGTTTGAAGAGAATTTTCCAATAAGAATGCCATTTGACGGCCATCCCCAACCGGTAGGCGCAGGCCCTGCAGGCGGCATCGGCGCAGGGGCCGGCTTGCTCGCAACGCCAGGCGCGGCGGTGCCTGCAGGCCGGGTGATGATTGTGGTTCTGCTCGACGACGATGGCGAAGAAGCCGTGTTTGTGACGACAGCGGTCGGTGTTGAACCGGTACGCCCATCGAAACGAATGGTCTGACCTGGATGTATCGTATAGGGCACAGGAATATTGTTACGGGCTGCAAGCGCCTTGTAATCCCATCCATAACGGAAAGCGATCGAGAACATCGTATCGCCCTTGCGAACGACATATTGCCCGGTAGTAACGGTAGGTTTTTGCGGCACCGCATTATTGCGGTCGACCACCCGTGCACCACCGGATGGCGTGCTTGAACAAGCCGCCAGCAAGGAACTCAAGACAAGGCCAATCACCAGTCGCTGAAAGCTTGTTTGACTCATACGCTGTGCAATGACCGTGAGACTCACCCGCCGCTCCCTTTGTGGTGGCTGACTATGAACGCCTGTATCAGGCTTGAAATATGACGCAAGTATAACTGGCCGTTGGGTTTTTACTGGAAACACGATTCTAAAGAAATTTTCATCATGTTTAATTCCCACGGCGGATCACGTTGACTCAATAGACCCCGCTGTAAGACACATACCCGGCAATAGAATTCAGTACCCAGGAATAATTGATCAGGCCAGCGGGCCGTTAAGCAACGGGACAAAACGCACGGCGCCGAGCACATGCCGGGAAAAGCCTTCTTCCTCGCGAATGATCAACATCAATTGTTGCACTTCGCCGGAGCCCACCGGGATCACCAGGCGCCCGCCCGGAGCCAGTTGGTCAAGCAACGCCTGGGGCACGTCGGTCGCCACCGCAGTGACGATAATGCCGTTGTACGGCGCCAGCGCCGGCCAACCTTCCCAACCATCGCCCCAACGGAACACCACGTTGCGCAGATTCAACTCCACCAGGCGTTCCTTGGCCCGGTCTTGCAACACCTTGATGCGCTCGACGGAAAACACCCGTTCAACCAGCTGCGACAACACGGCCGTCTGGTAGCCGGAGCCGGTGCCGATTTCCAGCACCTTGTCCAACGGGCCCGCCGCCAACAGCAACTCACTCATCCGCGCCACCATATAAGGCTGGGAGATGGTCTGGTTGTGACCGATGGGCAGCGCCGTGTCTTCATAGGCACGGTGCGCCAAGGCTTCATCGACAAACAGATGCCGCGGGGTACGCCGGATGACTTCCAGGACCTGGGCGTTGGACAGCCCTTCTTCATACAGCCGCTGGATCAATCGCTCGCGGGTGCGCTGGGAGGTCATCCCGATGCCCCGGCGCAGCAGGTCGTCTTGTTCGCGCGCCATCAGAGCACACCCTCCAGCCAGCCATCGAGACTACTGAAGGCATCACTGAAGGTGCGATCAAGCTGCAACGGAGTAATCGAAATATAACCTTGCATCACCGCATGAAAGTCCGTGCCTTCGCCGCCGTCTTCGGCATCGCCGGCAGCGGCAATCCAGTAACCTTCCTTGCCACGCGGGTCCACTACCTTCAGCGGTGACGCGGCGCGCGAGCGATGGCCCAGGCGGGTCAGCTTGAAGCCGCGAATATGCTCAAAAGGCAGGTTCGGGAAATTGACGTTCAGCACCGTACGCGGCGGCAAATCCAGGCTGTGATGGGCCTCCACCAGCTTGCGGGCGAAAAAGGCCGCTGTCTCCAGGTTGTCCAACTGACGCGACGCCAGCGAAAACGCGAACGAGGTCCGGCCCAGGAAGCGCCCCTCAAGGGCCGCCGCCACGGTACCGGAATACAACACGTCATCGCCCAGGTTGGCCCCCAGGTTGATCCCGGAAACCACCAGGTCCGGCTCCTCGACAAGCAAGCTGTTGATCGCCAGGTGCACGCAGTCGGTCGGCGTGCCGTTCACGCTGATAAAGCCGTTGGGCAACGTCTGTGTGTGCAACGGACGGTCGAGCGTCAGCGAACTGCTGGCGCCGCTTTTGTCCTGGTCCGGGGCAACCACCACGCACTCGGCGTAATCTGCCAGCGCAGCATGAAGCGCGGCAAGGCCGGGTGCGGTGACCCCGTCGTCGTTAGATATCAGAATACGCATGGGCTGTCCGTCTGCCCCACCGGCACCAGATCTACAAGCTCGCGCACCAAGACAGTGGCGAAGCATCCAGCCGGCAGGACGAATTCCAATTGCAGAATGTCAGGTTCGGGATAATGCCACGTCAACCCGCCAATGGGCAGTCGAAGAATGCGACGTTCCTGGCTCATGCCGGCATTCACCAGCCAATCCCGCAGGTCGGGTTCACCCTCGGCGATCGCCTGTTCCAGAGCGAAGGTTGCCCCAGACGCCGGCGAATCACCTTCGCCCCACTGTGGGCCGGTGGGATGCAAGTCGAGAATCGCCAGGCGTGGGTCGCTGCATTCAGCCTCCCCCGCCGGAAAAAAACTGCGACTGTCGGTAAACGCCAACAAATCGCCGACCTGGGCGCGCTGCCAGGAACCGTCGGCCACCCGCGCCGCCAGCACTTTATTGAACAAGAAGCTACGCGCCGTGGAGAGCAGCCGCGAACGCACGTTGCGTTGCTCCGGCAAGGCCTTGCGCGCGGCCCAGTCGCGGGCATCGACGACGTTGCCGCCGTTATGACCGAAACGCTGGGCGCCGAAATAGTTGGGGATGCCTTGCTTGGCGATCAGTTGCAGGCGCGCGTCGATGGCCGCCGCATCGCCGGCAAACTGGGTCAGGCGCAAGGTAAAGCCGTTGGCCGAATGCGCGCCGCGCTGCAGCTTGCGCTTGTGGCGGCCGACCTTGAGGATCTTCAGGGTTTCGTTTTCCGCCCCGCTGAGGTCCGGATCAGCCTTGCCCGGCAACTGCACGCTGAACCACTGGCGCGTCAGCGCCTGGCGGTCCTTGAGCCCGGCGTAGCTGACGGTGCGCAACGGTACGCCCGCCGCCTTGGCAATCCGGCGTGCCGCTTCTTCGGTATTCAGACCGCGCTTTTCCACCCACAACCACAGGTGTTCACCCTCGCCGGTCAGCGGGATATCCAGCACTTCATCCACCTGGAAATCTTCAGCGGTGGCCTTCAGAACAGCGCTGCCCAAGGCTTCTCCATAGGCACGCGGACCCAGCAGTTGCAGATCATTCATGCGCGCAGCAACAAGGCAACGGAGTGCACCGCAATGCCCTCTTCGCGACCGGTAAACCCGAGCTTTTCGGTGGTGGTGGCTTTTACGTTCACTTGATCCAACTCAACTTGAAGATCCGCGGCAATCAGCGCGCGCATCGATTCGATATGCGGGGCCATCTTTGGCGCCTGGGCGACGATGGTGTTGTCGACGTTGCCGACCTTCCAGCCCTTGGCGTGGATCAAACCGACCACGTGACGCAACAGCACGCGGCTGTCCGCGCCCTTGAAGGTAGGGTCGGTGTCCGGAAAGTGCTTGCCGATGTCGCCCAATGCCGCGGCGCCGAGCAAGGCATCGCTCAAGGCATGCAGCACAACGTCGCCGTCAGAGTGAGCCAGCAACCCATGGTGGTGCGCGATCCGCACGCCGCCCAGGGTGATGAAATCGCCTTCGGCGAAACGGTGCACATCATAGCCGTGGCCAATACGCATAAAAAAACGCCCCGATTTAATTCAGGGCGTGATTCTACCTACTTTTGCTTCACATTAACCGAGCAAAGCGCTCGCGTGATGGCGTAAATGGTCTTCGATGAAGCTGGCGATAAAGAAGTAGCTGTGGTCATAGCCCGGTTGCAGGCGCAGCTCCAGCGGATGGTTGGCCGCCTTGGCCGCTTGCTGCAAGGCTTCAGGCTTGAGCTGCACGGCCAGGAAATCATCGCGATCGCCCTGGTCCACCAGCAGCGGCAGCTTTTCCGAGGCTTCGCTGATCAACACGCAGGCATCCCATTCGCGCCACTTCGAGCGTTCTTCCCCGAGGTAGCGGGAGAACGCCTTCTGGCCCCAAGGGCAATCCATCGGATTGTTGATCGGCGAGAACGCCGACACCGAATGATAACGCCCCGGGTTGCGCAAGGCACACACCAGTGCGCCGTGACCACCCATGGAGTGGCCGCTGATCCCGCGCTTGGCCGACGCCGGGAAATGCGCCTCGACCAATGCCGGCAATTCCTGCACCACGTAGTCATGCATCCGATAGTGCTGGGCCCAGGGTTCCTGCGTAGCGTTCAGGTAGAAGCCGGCGCCCAGGCCAAAGTCCCAGGCGTTGTCCGGGTCACCCGGCACACCGGGGCCGCGTGGGCTGGTGTCCGGCGCAACGATGATCAACCCCAGCTCGGCCGCCATGCGCTGGGCGCCGGCCTTCTGCATGAAGTTCTCATCGGTACAGGTCAGCCCCGACAGCCAGTAAAGCACCGGCAACTTGCCGCCCAGCTCCGCTTGCGGCGGCAGGTACACGGCGAAGGTCATGTCGCAACCCAGCACGTCGGAATGATGCTTGTAGCGTTTATGCCAGCCGCCGAAGCTTTTCTGGCACGACAGGTTTTCCAGACTCATGGCCGACCTCAGAAGTGAATGACGGTGCGGATGCTCTTGCCTTCATGCATCAGGTCAAACGCCTTGTTGATATCTTCCAGGCCCATGGTGTGGGTGATGAAGGTATCCAGCGGGATTTCGCCGGTCTGGGCCATTTCCACGTAGCTTGGCAATTCGCTGCGACCCCGCACCCCACCAAATGCCGAACCGCGCCAGACGCGGCCGGTGACCAGTTGGAACGGACGGGTAGCAATTTCCTGGCCGGCACCGGCCACGCCGATGATCACCGACTCGCCCCAACCTTTGTGGCAGCACTCAAGGGCCGCACGCATCAGTTGGACATTGCCAATGCACTCGAAGGAAAAGTCGACGCCGCCATCGGTCAAATCGACGATCACGTCCTGAATCGGGCGGTCGTAGTCTTTCGGGTTGATGCAGTCGGTAGCGCCCAGTTGCTTGGCGATTTCAAACTTGGCCGGGTTGATGTCGACGGCAATGATGCGACCGGCCTTGGCTTTCACCGCACCAATCACCGCCGACAGGCCGATGCCGCCCAGGCCGAAGATGGCCACGGTGTCGCCCGGCTTGACCTTGGCGGTGTTGATCACTGCACCGATACCGGTGGTGACGCCACAGCCCAGCAGGCAGACTTTTTCCAGCGGCGCTTCTTTAGGAATCTTCGCTACGGAGATTTCCGGCAGCACGGTGTATTCGGAGAAGGTGGAGGTACCCATGTAGTGGAAAATCGGCTGGCCCTTGTAGGAAAAGCGCGAAGTACCGTCGGGCATCAGGCCTTTGCCCTGGGTGGCGCGAATCGCCTGGCAGAGATTGGTCTTGCCCGACAGGCAGAATTTGCACTTGCCGCACTCCGGGGTGTACAGCGGGATCACGTGGTCGCCCACCGCCACCGAGGTCACGCCTTCGCCGATGGCTTCAACCACAGCGCCGCCTTCGTGGCCGAGGATCGACGGGAAGATGCCTTCCGGGTCCGCACCCGACAGGGTATAGGCATCGGTATGGCACACGCCGGAAGCAACCACCCGCAACAGCACCTCGCCGGCCTTGGGCATGGCCACATCCACTTCAACGATCTCGAGGGGTTTCTTGGCTTCGAAGGCTACGGCCGCGCGGGACTTGATCATCCGGTTTCTCCATCGGGTTAAAAACGTAAGACCGACAGTGTAAAACATGCTCATCTGATGAATAATCCAGACAAAAGCAAAACATTATTGCCGTACAGGGATAATCAGCATGCTGGAAAACCGTTGGGAAGGCATCGACGAGTTCGTCGCCGTGGCCGAGTGCAGCCAATTCACCGCGGCCGCCGAACGCCTGGGCGTGTCGTCGTCCCATATCAGCCGTCAGGTGGCGCGGCTGGAAGAGCGGCTGCAAACGCGGTTGCTGTATCGCAGCACGCGCAAGGTGACGCTGACCGAAGCCGGCCAGACCTTCCTGCAACATTGCCAGCGTTTGCAGGACGGTCGCGAAGAAGCCTTGCGCGCCGTGGGCGACCTGGCCAGCGAGCCCAAGGGGATGTTGCGCATGACGTGCGCGGTGGCTTATGGCGAGCGGTTTATCGTGCCGCTGGTCACGCGCTTCATGGGGGTTTATCCGCAATTGCGCGTGGATGTCGAACTCACGAATCGTCCATTGGACCTCGTCCACGAAGGCCTGGACCTGGCGATTCGCCTCGGGCGCCTATCGGATTCGCGCATGGTTGCCAGCCGCCTCGCGCCACGGCGGATGTACCTGTGCGCGTCACCGTCCTACCTGGCCAGGTACGGCCGGCCACATAGCTTGTCGGAATTAAGTCGGCATAACTGCCTGATCGGCAGCTCGGATATTTGGCAACTGGCCCAGGATGGGCGCGAATTTTCCCAGCGTGTGCAGGGAAACTGGCGCTGCAACAGTGGGCAAGCAGTACTGGATGCCGCCCTGCAAGGTGTCGGCCTTTGCCAATTGCCGGACTATTACGTGCTGGAGCATTTGCACAGCGGCGCACTGGTGTCGTTACTCGAAACCCATCAACCGCCCAACACCGCGGTCTGGGCGCTATACCCGCAACAACGCCACCTTTCGCCAAAAGTGCGAAAGCTGGTGGACTTTCTCAAGGAGGGCCTGGGTAACCATCCCGTCTATCTGCGATAGACAGCTACCGCCCGTGCAGCGCCTGGATGCCGGTAAATAGCCGCTTTCACTGAGTAACCAGGCACGCCCATGACAACCAACGGACCGCAACTTCAGCGTATCAATCACTTCGTTCGCAAGGTCCTGGCGGATTTTCCGTTACCTTCGCAAATCGCCGCCCAATTGATCCGTAAGCATGTACAACCCCTCAGCCAGGTAGAGTTCGACCCGGACACCACCCTCCTGGCCACACTCGAATACAACACCGACAACCCCAACACGGCCTTCACCGCCGTTGTGGTCCAGTCCATGTCGCTGACCGAAGCCATGATCTGCAATGCGCCCCTGCCCCCTGCCCCCTGGCGGCATGGTCAATACCACCGATTTTTCCACCACGGCGCCCTATTTCAATATAGTCAGCGAGCTGCCGCGCCTGATGGATAACCGGATTCCGGCAATGTTCAACGAAGAGTTCATCGTCTCGGGCTGGATTCCGCCCAAGCGCTATGAGGCGCTGTACGTGCAAAGCCAGCCTCAGGTTTACAGCCCCAGCACACAACTGGAGATCCCACCGAAAGCCTTTCGGCAGATCGTTCACGCAAGCGATTTCGAACAGGTCTACGACGAGGCGATCACGCAGTTCTGGAATAGCCATCGGGAAAATTACAACACGCTGATGCGCATCGCGTTCACTAAAGCCTATCTGGAACAGTTCCAGGAATTCACCCTGACCGTGACAGAGAGACAACTGGCGGCACGGGCGGCGGGGATCGGCATCAACAAGGACCATGACAACCTGACTCTGGAGGACTTCCAGTCGCCCTACCGGCCCGATCCAAACCTGTCCCTGCGGTTATTGCGCATCCACAACAGCGAAGCCACCGACATCCTGAGCATCACTGATACCCGAAGCCAGGTGACCCTGCTCTATATACCGGGCAACTCCTCGCCCTTCCATGGTTTCAACAACCCGGCAGACATGTGCAAGTGGCTGGTGGAAACGGCAAAGGATGCAACGCAACGCAAGGCGCTGACCAACCACTTCGACGAGGACGTCGTCGACTCGGGCCTGATCTACAGCGGCGTGGAAGAAGCCTTGGTGGGCATGGTGATGTTTCCAAAGCCGGCAATCTCCCCGGGCTTTTTCAACAGCCTGCTCGTCAATGGCTATTGGGATCCCGAACAGTACATCAATAACCCGATGTACCCGGCGCTGGGCAGTAACCCGTTTGAGTTTATCGCCCGGCAAATCAGGGTGCGTCTCGCAAAGATGGCGGCGCGAAGCATTACTTCGCCCCTCGATACGCTCAAGACCGACACCCTGGACACCCTGGAAAAAGCCTGCATCCTGGCGATTCCCGTGTCACTGGCAATGGGCAACGTGCTGCTGGCGGAGTTTTGCTTTTTGACCTCCGGCGCGACTGAAATGGTGGTGGGTGCCGACGACCTGCTCCGCGGCAAGCCTCACGCGGTGGAGCGCATTGTCTTTGGCGCACTCAACGCGTTGCCGGTGGTCATTCATGGCGCTGCCAAAGACCTCAAGAGCCTCGAAAGCCTGCGCCCCAAGCTGGGCTTGGCAGCCCGTCAGGATAAGGGTCGGATCAGCGTCACCGCCGTCAACCAGACATCTGCTTCAGGCACCACCGAGAGCCGCATCCTGAACCCTCGGACGACTCCCGGCGGGTTGCAGACCATCAGGATTCACGGAGACCCGTTCCTGACCTACACGGCGCCCAATCAGTCAGGCTTCTTCGAGCTGTTCTTGGCAGCCCCCAACGCACCGGCCACCCTGCAATCCACCGGCCTGTATGCCATTCAGAGTGCTGACTTGAAATGGCGCCACGCGGGGCTGGCAGGCGGAGGCGCGTTTCGCAATGCCTGGCAACGCGTCTACAAACTGTTCGGCGGCCCGGAACGCTCGACGTTATACAGTGCCTACGAAATGCCGGCGCCGGCGCGCGAGACCGTTTCGGAGATGCTCAGCGATACCAGTTCGTTTTCGGAAAACCTTGAGCCGATGGGCCATGGCGCCCAGCCGATGAAAGACACCCGCAAGGTGTTTTTCGAGAAAAGAACCAAGCTGTCCGAAGACGCCAAGGTGTTCTTTGCCAACATGCCGTTTTCACCCATGCAACCGATGCTTCCACGGCTTAGCCTTAACGAGTCGCAGCCGAGCATTATTCAAAAGCTGCTGCACGCCAGCGATGGCCTGGTGATCGGCGAAAACCACGGAGCGCTGTCAAGCAAGGCATTCCTGATCGACAACATGCAGTTGCTGGCCAGCCAAGGCGTCAAACGTATTTATTTCGAGCATCTGCTGACGGATGTACACATACCCTTGCTCAAGGCGTTCTACCGCTCCCGAAGTGCGTTGATGCCCGAGGAGCTCAAAGGTTTTCTCAACAACATTTACCCGTCCTTGCGCCACCGGCATTACTCTTTCGTCAATATCGTCACCAAGGCCCGTGACGCCGGGATCAAGATCCAGCCCATCGACTGCACCGTCAGCTACATGCTCCGCGACCTGCCGGACACCGCCGACAACTTGCGCCAGCGGATGTTGAACTACTATGCCACCGAGGTGATTCAATGGGTGCAAACCACCGAACCGCGCCCAGGCAAATGGGTCGCGTTGGTGGGTGACAGCCACACCAATGCCTACAAAGGCATTCCCGGCATTGCCGAACTCACCGGCAGCATCGGCCTGCGCATCGAAGACGCAGCCGCTGGCGGGCACCTGGGCATCGAAGTGGACACCGGGCGTACCGCGAGCCTGGGCATTGGCAAAGGCGAGGGAACGGTCAAGGCCAATCTGGTACTGCGTGTTGACCGCGCCACCTTGCAGCACTCGTCGCATCCGGTGCCCGCCCCCGTCCAGCCCCAGGCCAAAACGCCGCAGACGCAGTTGACCAAGCCGGGCCAATTCATGCTCACCTCGGCCACCGCCACAACTCAGACACACCTTCACTACCGTTCACGCAGAGGAGACGTACGCCATTTCAGGATCGATCAGCAGGGCAGCCGGTACTCCATCAGCGCGCCCGGCTGGGCCGTGGACGGTAAACCGTTCGACAGCATTCAGGCGCTGGTGGATGAGTTCAAAGCCCCGATCGGGCTTGAACAGGTGACTGGCTGAACGTCACTAAGCTTGAAAAGCCCTGCGCTGGCGCAGCCATTCAAGGTCTTCCGGGCGGGTGACCTTGAGGTTGTCGCTGCGGCCTTCGATCAGGCGGGGAGCATGCCCGGCCCACTCCATGGCCGAGGCTTCGTCGGTGATGACCACGTCCGAGACCAGGCTGTCGGCCAAGGCCCGGTGCAGCGCGCCCAGGTGGAACATCTGCGGGGTGTAGGCCTGCCAGATCGGCGTGCGATCGACCGTTTCCAGCACGCGCCCGTGCTTGTCGGCACGCTTGAGGGTGTCCCGCGCCGGCACTGCCAGCAACCCGCCCACGGAGTCGTCGGCCAGTTCAAACAGCAACTTGTCCAGGTCGTCGCGACTGAGGTTGGGCCGGGCGGCGTCGTGCACCAACACCCAGTCGCCATCGCTGGCGCCTTGGCTGTGCAGGTAAAGCAAGGCATTGAGTACCGAGCCCGAGCGCTCTTCGCCGCCGTCCACCCGCGCAATGCGTGGGTCGGTGGCGCAAGCCAGGTTCGGCCAGTAAGGGTCATCGACAGCAAGACTGACCACCAGCCCCTTGAGGCCCGGATGATCAAGGAAACAGCCAAGGCTGTGTTCGAGAATAGTGCGCCCGCCCAGCTGCAAGTATTGCTTGGGACGGTCCGCGGCCATACGGGCACCCACGCCCGCGGCAGGAATCACGGCCCAGAAGGCCGGTGACGAAAGGCTCATTGGGCCAACTGGTAGAGGGTCTCGCCCTCCTTGACCATGCCCAATTCATGGCGAGCCCGCTCTTCAACGGTCTCCATGCCTTTTTTCAGTTCAAGCACTTCGGCATCGAGCACGCGATTGCGCTCCAGCAACACCTCGTTTTCGGCGTGCTGTGCGGCAATTTGCTGGGTCAGTTCGGTGACCTGCGCCAAGCTGCCATTCCCCACCCATAGGCGGTACTGCAGGCCAGCCAGCAGCAAGAGCAAGACGAGGAACAACCAATTGGGACTGCGCATCGAATATCGGGTATCCAGTGAAAAAAGACAGCCATGCAAAAACTTTTGAAGCAACTGATAGCACGAAGCCTGGAATAACCAGGCTTGTGCTTGATAGCCATGAGATTAGCGCCGAAATTCACGCTGCCGTGATTTTTCCGACGTAATCCGCTGACCTTTTACCATTTAACAATCAGCCGCGAAACTCGCTACGACCGTTGTACTTGGCTTTACCGCCCAGTTGCTCTTCGATACGCAGCAATTGGTTGTACTTGGAAACGCGGTCGGAACGGCACAGGGAACCGGTCTTGATCTGCCCTGCCGAAGTGCCCACGGCCAGGTCGGCAATGGTCGAGTCTTCGGTTTCGCCGGAGCGGTGGGAGATCACAGCGGTGTAGCCCGCAGCCTTGGCCATCTGGATGGCTTCCAGGGTTTCGGTCAGGGTGCCGATCTGGTTGAACTTGATCAGGATCGAGTTGGCGATCTTCTTGTCGATGCCTTCTTTCAGGATCTTGGTGTTGGTCACGAACAGGTCGTCGCCTACCAGTTGGATCTTCTCGCCGATCTTGTCGGTGAGGATTTTCCAGCCAGCCCAATCGGACTCGTCCAGGCCATCTTCAACGGAGATGATCGGGTAGCGTTCGGTCAGGCCTTTAAGGTAGTCGGCGAAACCTTCGGAGGTGAATACGTGGCCTTCACCGGACAGGTTGTACTTGCCGTCTTCGTAGAATTCGCTGGCCGCGCAGTCCAGGGCCAGGGTCACGTCGGTGCCCAGCTTGTAGCCAGCGTTGGCCACGGCTTCGGAGATCACTTTCAGTGCATCTTCGTTGGACGCCAGGTTCGGTGCGAAACCGCCTTCGTCACCCACGGCAGTGCTCAGGCCACGGGCCTTCAGTACAGCCTTGAGGTGGTGGAAAATCTCGGTGCCCATGCGCAGGCCTTCGGAGAAGGTCTTGGCGCCAACCGGCTGCACCATGAATTCCTGGATGTCGACGTTGTTATCAGCGTGCTCGCCACCGTTGATGATGTTCATCATCGGAACCGGCATCGAGTAAACACCCGGGGTGCCGTTCAGGTTGGCGATGTGGGCGTACAGCGGCAGGTCCTGGTCCTGTGCAGCGGCTTTGGCAGCAGCCAGGGACACAGCGAGGATGGCGTTGGCGCCGAGGCTGCCTTTGTTTTCGGTACCGTCGAGCTTGATCATTGCGTGATCGAGGGCTTTCTGGTCCAGCGGATCCTTGCCCAGCAGCAGGTCGCGGATCGGGCCATTGATGTTGGCGACTGCCTTGAGTACGCCCTTGCCCAGGTAACGGCTCTTGTCGCCATCACGCAGTTCCAGTGCTTCGCGGGAACCTGTGGAAGCACCGGACGGCGCGCAGGCGCTACCGATGATGCCGTTATCGAGAAGCACGTCGGCTTCGACGGTAGGGTTGCCACGGGAGTCGAGAACTTCACGACCTTTGATGTCGACGATTTTTGCCATTGTTGTAAACACTCCAAAGTTGACGAAAACGACGCAGCTGAAGGAAATCTTTTGACCGACCGCAAGGGTGGAACAACAGGGCAGGCTTGCAGGCGACAAGGCTCAGGCCCGCAGGCCTGAGCGTAAAACGAGGGAAAGTCTACCGGAGAAACGACGCTTACGCGGTCTCTACCGTCGGAAAACTCTTGACCAGGTCATCCAACTGCTTCAACTGGGCCAGGAATGGCTCCAGCTTGTCCAGGCGCAGGGCGCATGGACCGTCGCACTTGGCGTTATCCGGGTCTGGGTGAGCTTCCAGAAACAGGCCTGCCAGGGACTGGCTGATGCCGGCCTTGGCCAGGTCCAATACCTGGGCACGGCGCCCGCCAGCGGAATCGGCGCGACCACCGGGCATTTGCAGCGCGTGGGTCACGTCGAAGAACACCGGGTATTCGAACTGCTTCATGATGCCAAAACCGAGCATGTCCACCACGAGGTTGTTGTAGCCGAAGCTAGAACCACGCTCGCAGAGGATCAACTGGTCGTTACCCGCTTCCACGCACTTGTTCAGGATGTGTTTCATTTCCTGGGGTGCGAGGAACTGGGCTTTCTTGATATTGATCACAGCGCCGGTCTTGGCCATGGCGACCACGAGGTCGGTCTGGCGCGACAGGAAGGCCGGCAACTGGATGATGTCGCACACCTCGGCGACCACGGCAGCCTGTTCCGGCTCGTGGACGTCGGTGATGATCGGCACGCCGAAGGCTTGCTTGATGTCCTGGAAGATCCGCATGCCTTCTTCAAGGCCCGGGCCGCGATAGGAGGTCACGGACGAACGGTTGGCCTTGTCGAAGCTGGCCTTGAACACGTAAGGGATACCGAGTTTCTCGGTCACCTTCACGTACTCTTCACAGACCTGCATCGCCATATCGCGGCTTTCCAGCACGTTCATGCCGCCGAACAGCACCATGGGCTTGTCGTTGGCAATCTCGATGTCGCCTACGCGAATGATCTTCTGGGCCATCAGGTTTACGCCTTCTTCTGATGTTGCGTCAGTGCTGCTTTAACGAAGCCGCTGAACAACGGGTGACCGTCGCGCGGGGTCGATGTGAACTCCGGGTGGAACTGGCAAGCCACGAACCATGGATGATCCGGTGCTTCAACCACTTCAACCAGTGCGCCATCACCGGAACGACCGGAGATCTTCAGGCCGGCTTCCATGATTTTCGGCAGCAGGTTGTTGTTCACTTCGTAGCGGTGACGGTGACGCTCGACGATCACGTCCTTGCCGTAGCAATCGTGAACCAAGGACCCCGGCTCCAGCAGGCAATCCTGCGCGCCGAGGCGCATGGTGCCGCCCAGGTCGGAGGTTTCGGTACGGGTTTCGACGGCGCCGGTGGCATCTTCCCACTCGGTGATCAGGCCCACGACCGGGTGGCCGCTGGTGCGATCGAACTCGGTGGAGTTGGCGTCTTTCCAGCCCATCACGTTACGGGCGAACTCGATGACCGCCACTTGCATGCCCAGGCAGATACCCAGGTACGGCACCTTGTTCTCACGAGCGTACTGGACGGCAGTGATCTTGCCTTCCACGCCACGCAGACCGAAGCCGCCCGGAACCAGGATGGCGTCAACGCCTTCCAGCAGCGCAGTGCCCTGGTTCTCGATGTCTTCGGAGTCGATGTAGCGCAGGTTAACCTTGGTACGGTTGCTGATGCCCGCGTGGCTCATCGCTTCGATCAGCGACTTGTAGGCGTCCAGCAGTTCCATGTACTTGCCGACCATGGCGATGGTGACTTCATGCTCAGGGTTGAGCTTGGCGTCGACCACGGCTTCCCACTCGGACAGATCGGCGCCGCCACACTGCAGGCCGAAACGCTCGACGACAAAATCATCCAGGCCCTGGGAATGCAGGATGCCCGGGATCTTGTAGATGGTGTCGGCGTCTTCCAGGGCAATCACCGCACGTTCTTCAACGTTGGTGAACTGGGCGATCTTGCGACGGGACGCGATGTCGATCGCGTGGTCGGAGCGGCACACCAGCACGTCCGGCTGCAGGCCGATGGAACGCAGTTCCTTGACCGAGTGCTGGGTAGGCTTGGTTTTGGTTTCGCCAGCGGTGGCGATGTAGGGCACCAGTGTCAGGTGCATCAGCATCGCGCGCTTGGCGCCGACTTCGAAACGCAACTGGCGGATGGCTTCGAGGAACGGTTGGGACTCGATGTCACCTACGGTGCCACCGATCTCGACCATCGCCACGTCGGCATCGCCTGCACCCTTGATGATGCGGCGCTTGATTTCGTCGGTGATGTGCGGGATCACCTGGATGGTTGCACCCAGGTAGTCACCACGGCGCTCCTTGCGCAGCACGTGCTCGTAGACACGGCCAGTGGTGAAGTTGTTGTTCTGGGTCATGGTCGTGCGGATGAACCGCTCGTAGTGTCCCAGGTCCAGGTCGGTCTCGGCGCCGTCGTGAGTGACGAACACTTCACCGTGCTGGAACGGGCTCATGGTGCCCGGGTCAACGTTGATGTACGGGTCCAGCTTGAGCATGGTGACCTTAAGTCCCCGCGCCTCCAGGATGGCCGCCAATGAAGCGGAGGCAATGCCTTTCCCCAATGAAGAAACAACACCGCCCGTGACGAATATGTAGCGCGTCATGAAAAACCCTAGAAGTCTGCGTTAAAGCGGTCCGAGCCGCCGGGGAAAGCGAAGGAAGGCCGAAGCCCCCGATCACCTGCATTAATCACAGTGCACCTTTCAAAAAAACCGCCGCGTTGTGACAGACCAGCAATGAAACACCGGTACGTTGATCGCTACACATTTTTTGGAATCGCCCAGCAAAGACTGCTTGGTAATCGGCAACTGCTGCGATTCAGGCGAATCCACAGAAGTTGTATCAAGAAGGGAGCGTAGTCTACCGGAAAGGCTCTATCAGCTCAAACCTTGATCGCAGGTTGGTGGCATCCAATGTAATTGCCAGCCGGTACCGTCACCTGCCGCAAGGCCCGGCAGGTTGGCCGCAGCCAGCAATTGTTGGCCCTGATACAGCAGCGGCAATCTGCCACGGATGAAGCCTGGCACCGCACTTTCATTAAGCAACCGCTTCAGGTCGCGCCGGCCCCGGCCTGGCAATTCCATGATTTCGCCGCCTTGGCGATAACGGATGCTCAGGGGGCCTTCGGGCGCGCTGCCACTGAAATACAGTTGGCCGTTACCGGGTAACTGTAGTGGGTTTTGCGGCTGTGGCCAGCTCACCGATGCGTCAGAAAATTCCGACCAACTGGCGGGCAACCACCAGAGATGCCCACCGCAACGGTGCAATTCACCGTCGGCCAGACGCCACAGCGGCTGTGCATCGTGTTTGGCGTCGCGTAAGGTCGCCCAGCCGGCCCAGTGCTCGCTGTCGGGCAAGCGTGTCAGCGGTGTCAGCCAGTGCATGAGTGCGTTGCGCTGGCGGGCCTCGGAGAGCGCGGCAAGCGGCTCAAGAGTCAGCGACGGCAATGCCAGCCAGGGAAATGCCGGAGGCTGACTGGCGGCCAGCAGGTCCATTTGCGCCAGTTCGTCGAGCAAGCCCTGGGCTTCGCCCAAATGTTCGGCGCTGCGGGCCATGGTGCTGACGGCTTGGGGCCAACGTTCGGTCAGGCGCGGGAAAACATGGTGGCGCAGGTAATTGCGGGAGAAACGCGGGTCAGCGTTGGACGGGTCTTCGATCCAGTCCAATTGATGCTCGCGGGCGTAGGCTTCCAGATCGGCGCGGGATACATCCAGCAAGGGCCGCACCAGGTAGCCACCCGCCAATGAACGCTGCACAGGCATCGCCGCCAGCCCACGCACGCCGGCCCCACGCAACAAGCGAAACAGCAAGGTTTCAGCCTGATCGTCGCGGTGCTGGCCCGTGAGGACCAACTCCCCTGCCCCGTTGACCTCGGCAAACGCCTGATACCGCGCCTCACGGGCCGCGCGCTCCAGACTTGCACCAGGTTGCACCTGCACGCGGATCACTTGCAGGGGAACGCCCAGGGCGTCGCACACGGCCTGGCAATGCGCCGGCCACACGTCAGCTGCAGCCTGCAGCCCATGATGAACATGAAGCGCACTGAGTGGCGGAAGCTTTTCGGTTTTGGCCAGAGTGGCCAGGAGGTGCAGCAGGACGGTGGAGTCGAGGCCGCCAGAAAAGGCGATGTGCCAGGCCGGGGCATTGCGCCAGGGGGCGAGGGTTTGCAGAAGTTTGGCGGTGAAGGTGGGCTTCATAGCAAAGTACGCCATCAATCTGGAATGCGATAACCCAGCATACACAAAGCAAATGTGGGAGCGGGCTTGCTCGCGAAAGCGTGGTGTCAGTCAGCGAGATGTTGACTGATATAACGCTTTCGCGAGCAAGCCCGCTCCCACATTGAGTAACGCGTCGGCTTAGAGACCGTAGCTCATCAGACGCTCGTAACGACGGGCCAGCAGCGCCTCGTTATCGAACTTCTTAAGCATCGCCAGTTGCGAGCTGAGTTCAGCACGAATGGTCGCGGCAGCGGCAGCCGGGTCACGGTGGGCGCCGCCCAATGGCTCGGCGATCACTTTGTCCACGATACCCAGGCCTTTCAGGCGATCAGCCGTGATCCCCATGGCTTCAGCGGCATCCGGCGCTTTCTCGGCGGTTTTCCACAGGATCGAGGCGCAACCTTCCGGCGAGATCACTGCGTAGGTCGAATATTGCAGCATGTTCAGTTGGTCGCAGACGCCAATGGCCAGTGCACCGCCGGAACCGCCTTCGCCGATCACGGTAGCGATGATTGGGGTCTTCAGGCGAGCCATCACCCGCAGGTTCCAGGCAATTGCTTCGCTCTGGTTGCGCTCTTCAGCGTCGATACCCGGGTAGGCGCCCGGGGTGTCGATGAAGGTCAGGATCGGCATCTTGAAGCGCTCGGCCATTTCCATCAGGCGGCAAGCCTTGCGGTAGCCTTCCGGACGCGGCATGCCGAAGTTGCGACGGACTTTCTCGCGAACTTCACGGCCTTTCTGGTGACCGATCACCATCACTGGCTGGTCGTCCAGGCGAGCGATACCGCCCACGATGGCTGCGTCGTCGGAGAAGTGACGGTCGCCGTGCAGTTCGTCGAACTCGGTAAAGATGTGCTCGATGTAGTCCAGGGTGTACGGACGGCGCGGGTGGCGGGCCAGGCGCGCGATCTGCCAGCTGGTCAGCTTGCCGAAGATGTCTTCGGTAAGCGTGCTGCTCTTGTCTTGCAGGCGAGCGATTTCATCGCCGATATTCAGCGAATTGTCATTGCCGACCAGGCGCAGCTCTTCGATCTTGGCTTGCAGGTCAGCGATCGGCTGTTCAAAATCAAGAAAATTCGGGTTCATAAGCGTCCGTCTTGGGTCGACGGCCAAGGAGTGCCTGGCCAGCCGGTTGTCTATTCGCGCCCTACCTTAAGGGAGAGGCGCGGTTAGGTCGAGATTAAATGTTCGGTCGAGATCAGGCGTTCTTTGTAAGGCCGGACCGTCAACGGTATTGGAGGAAGACGTTGTCACGCCCGAACTGGTCACGCAATGCTTGAATCAAGCCGTCCGCCGGGTCGATTCTCCAGGTCTCGCCGAACTGCAGCATGGCCTTGGCATCGTTGCCGGTGTATTCCATGGTCACCGGGCACGCGCCGCGATGCCGCTTGAGCAGGTCACCCAACCAGCGTAGCTGATCACCTTTAAGCGCCTCGGTGCGCACTTTCAGGCGCAGGCTTTCGGCCAGGTTGGTGCGGGCATCTTCCATGCTCATCACGCGCTTGATCCGCAGGCGCAGGCCACCGGAGAAGTCGTCGTTGCTGACCTCCCCTTCCACCACCACCATCGCGTCAGTCTGCAACAGTGACTGGGCGGAATGGAAGGCATCGGCAAACAGCGACGCTTCAATCCGGCCCGAGCGGTCGTCGAGGGTGATAAAGCCCATCTTGTCGCCCTTTTTGTTCTTCATCACCCGCAGGGCGATGATCATGCCCGCAACGGTCTGGGTATCCCGCGCCGGCTTCAGGTCGATGATGCGCTGACGGGCGAAACGCCGGATTTCACCTTCGTATTCGTCAATCGGGTGACCGGTGAGGTACAGGCCCAGGGTGTCTTTCTCACCCTTGAGGCGTTCCTTGAGGGTCAGGTCCTTGGCTTTGCGGTGGTTGGCGTAGACGTCGGCGTCTGCTTCGACGAACAGCCCGCCAAACAGGTCGGCGTGGCCGCTGTCGTGGGTGCGCGCGGTCTGCTCGGCGGCCTTGATCGCTTCTTCCATGGCGGTCAGCAACACTGCACGGTTGCGATCAATGTTGGCCTGGTAAGCCTTCGGCTCATCATGAAAGTACGGGCCCAGGCGATCCAGGGCGCCGCTGCGGATCAAGCCGTCAAGGGTACGTTTGTTGATGCGCTTGAGGTCGACCCGGGCGCAGAAGTCGAACAGGTCCTTGAACGGCCCGTCCTGGCGCGCTTCGGTAATCGCCTCCACCGGGCCTTCGCCCACGCCCTTGATCGCGCCAAGACCATAGATGATGCGGCCTTCGTCGTTCACCGTGAACTTGAACTCGGAAGTGTTCACGTCCGGCGCGTCGAGGCGCAGCTTCATGGTGCGCACTTCTTCGATCAAGGTCACGACCTTGTCGGTGTTGTGCATATCCGCAGACAGTACCGCGGCCATGAACGGCGCCGGGTAGTGAGCTTTCAGCCAGGCAGTCTGGTACGACACCAGTCCATAGGCGGCGGAGTGGGATTTGTTGAAGCCGTAACCGGCGAACTTCTCTACCAGGTCGAAAATGTTACCGGCCAGGTCGGCGTCGATGTTGTTAGTGGCGCAACCTTCAATGAAACCGCCACGCTGCTTGGCCATTTCCTCGGGCTTTTTCTTACCCATGGCTCGACGCAGCATGTCCGCACCGCCGAGGGTGTAGCCGGCCATGACCTGGGCAATCTGCATCACCTGTTCTTGATACAGGATGATGCCGTAAGTCGGTGCCAGTACCGGCTTGAGGCCTTCGTACTGGTAGTCGGAGTGCGGGTAAGCCAGTTCGGCACGCCCGTGCTTACGGTTGATGAAGTCGTCCACCATGCCCGATTGCAGCGGGCCCGGACGGAACAGGGCCACCAGTGCGATCAAGTCTTCCAGGCAGTCGGGCTTGAGCTTTTTGATCAGCTCTTTCATGCCGCGGGATTCAAGCTGGAAGACCGCCGTGGTTTCGGCTTTTTGCAGCAACTGGTACGTCGGTTTGTCGTCCAGCGGGATAAAGGCGATGTCCAGCGGCGGCTCGTCGATCTTCGCCCGCTCGCGGTTGATGGTCTTCAGCGCCCAGTCGATGATCGTCAGGGTACGCAGGCCGAGGAAGTCGAACTTCACCAGGCCGGCCGCCTCCACGTCATCCTTGTCGAACTGGGTTACCAGGCCGTCGCCTTCTTCGTCGCAATAGATCGGCGAAAAGTCGGTCAGCTTGGTGGGCGCGATAACTACACCACCGGCGTGTTTACCGACGTTACGCACTACACCTTCGAGCTTGCGCGCCATGTCCCAGATTTCGGCCGCTTCTTCATCGACCTTGATGAAGTCCCGCAGGATTTCTTCCTGCTCGTAGGCTTTTTCCAGGGTCATGCCGACTTCAAACGGAATCATCTTCGACAGGCGGTCCGCCAAGCCGTAGGACTTGCCTTGCACCCGGGCCACGTCGCGGATTACCGCTTTCGCCGCCATGGAACCGAAGGTGATGATCTGGCTTACCGCATTGCGGCCGTATTTCTCGGCCACGTATTCGATAACCCGGTCGCGACCATCCATGCAGAAGTCGACGTCAAAGTCGGGCATCGATACCCGTTCCGGGTTAAGGAACCGTTCGAACAGCAGGTCATATTCCAGCGGGTCGAGGTCGGTGATCTTCTGCACATAGGCCACCAGGGACCCGGCACCCGATCCACGGCCAGGGCCTACCGGCACGCCGTTGCTTTTTGCCCACTGGATAAAGTCCATTACGATCAGGAAGTAACCGGGGAACCCCATCTGGATAATGATATCCAGCTCGAAATTCAGCCGATCGACGTAGACCTGGCGCTTGGCTTCGTAATCTTCAGTGGTGTCCTTGGGCAGCAGGACACTCAAACGATCTTCCAGGCCGTCGAACGACACCTTGCGGAAATATTCATCGATGGTCATGCCATCGGGAATCGGGAAGTTGGGCAGGAAGTGCTTGCCCAGCTTCACTTCAATGTTGCAGCGCTTGGCGATTTCTACGGAGTTTTCCAGGGCCTCGGGCAGGTCGCTGAATAGCTCGGCCATTTCATCGGCGCTTTTGAGGTACTGCTCTTCGCTGTAGTTTTTCGAGCGGCGCGGATCGTCCAGCGCCCGGCCTTCACCGATGCATACGCGGGTTTCGTGGGCCTCGAAGTCTTCTTTCTTGATAAAGCGCACATCGTTGGTCGCGACCAGCGGCGCACCGAGCTTTTCAGCCAGGGCCACGGCGGCGTGCAACTGCTCTTCATCGTTGGGGCGGTTGGTGCGCTGGATTTCCAGGTAGAAACGGTTGGGGAACACGTCCATCCACTCACGGGCGAGCACTTCCGCCTCCTGAGGATTGCCGCCCAACAACGCGATACCGATTTCACCCTCTTTGGCCGCCGAGAGCATGATCAGCCCTTCGCTGGCCTCGGCCACCCACTCGCGCTCGATGATGATCGAGCCGTTGCGCTGGCCGTCGATAAAACCACGGGAAATCAGTTCGGTGAGGTTGCGATAACCCACGCCGTTCATCGCCAGCAGGCTGATGCGGCTCAGTGGGTTATCCGGGTCTTTGTTAGACAGCCACAGGTCGGCGCCGCAGATCGGCTTGATGCCGGCGCCCATGGCGGCCTTGTAGAACTTGACCAGGGAACACATGTTGTTCTGGTCGGTCACCGCCACGGCAGGCATGTTCATGCCCACCAGGGTTTTGACCAGGGGTTTGATCCGTACCAGGCCGTCGACCAGGGAGTATTCAGTGTGCAGGCGCAGGTGAACGAATGAAGCCGGCATAGTGATCCTGTCTAAAAACGTGGAGACAACAAGGCCCGGATTGTACCGGGCCTTGAGCAAAACATCAGCCTCGCGACTAAACCTCGCTGAGACTCTCCCGAGCCTCGTAAGCCTGGCGAACCGGGGCGAACGAGCGGCGGTGGATCGGGGTCGGGCCCAGGCGCGCCAAAGCTTCCAGATGAACGGGCGTTGGATAACCTTTGTGTCCACCGATCCCGTAGCCGGGGTAGATCAATTCGAAAGCCGCCATTTCACGGTCACGACTAACCTTGGCCAGGATCGAGGCAGCGGCAATCGCCGGCACCTTGCTGTCGCCCTTGACCACTGCTTCCGCCGGCATTGTCAGCTTCGGGCAGCGGTTGCCGTCGATCATCGCCATTTTTGGCGTGATGTGCAGGCCTTCGATGGCGCGCTGCATGGCCAGCATGGTGGCGTGCAGGATATTCAGTTCGTCGATTTCCTCGACTTCAGCCCGGGCGATGTGCCAGCTCAGGGCTTTCTCACAGATCTCGTCATAGAGTTTTTCACGACGGGCTTCGGTGAGTTTCTTCGAATCGTTGAGGCCAAGGATCGGACGGTTCGGGTCGAGAATCACCGCGGCGGTGACGACTGCGCCGCACAGCGGGCCACGACCGACTTCGTCGACGCCGGCCACCAGATCAAGAGCATCGGCGACCAAGCTGAAATCCAGGCCCATTTGCGTCTTCATAGGGCTTCCTGTTTATGGCCGATCAAGGTCAGCACGGCATCTGCCGCCTGGTTCGAGGCATCACGGCGCAAGGTACGATGGATTTCGTCGAAACCACGGGTTTGTTCTTCGCCACCGTCGATCAACGGGAGCATGGTGTGCGCCAAGGCTTCAGGCGTCGCGTCGTCCTGCAGCAATTCGGGCACCAACAAACGCTGGGCCAGCAAATTGGGCAGGGAGATGTAAGGGCTTTTGACCATACGTTTGAGAATCCAGTAGGTCAGCGGCGCCAGGCGATAGGCCACGACCATAGGGCGCTTGTAGAGCAAGGCCTCCAGGGTCGCGGTGCCGGAGGCGATCAGCACCGCATCGCATGCAGCCAGCGCCAGATGCGAGCCACCGTCAAGCAGGGTCAACGGCAAGTTGCGGCCTACCAGCAATTCTTCAACTTGCGCGCGACGCTGAGGGCTGGCGCACGGCAATACGAAGCGCACGCCCGGCTTCAGCGCTTGCAGACGTTCGGCAGCATCAAAAAACAGTGCGCCGAGACGACCGACTTCGCCACCACGGCTACCCGGCATCAAGGCGACCAACGGTCCGTCGGGCAAGCCCAGTTCGGCACGCGCCGCAGCACGATCCGCCTGGAGCGGGATGGTATCGGCCAGGGTGTGGCCAACAAACCGCACAGGCACGCCCTTCTCTTCGTAGAGTCTGGCCTCGAACGGCAGCAGGGTGAGCATCAGGTCGCAGCCTTCGCGAATCTTCAGCACGCGCTTTTGCCGCCACGCCCACACGGACGGGCTGACGTAATGCACGGTCTTGATCCCGGCCTGACGCAACTTGAGTTCGATATTGAGGGTGAAGTCCGGAGCGTCGATTCCGATAAAGACGTCGGGCTTTTCTTCGATCAGGGTCTGGATCAGCTTTTTGCGGCGAGCCAGCAGCTCACGCAACCGACCCAGCACTTCCACCAGCCCCATGACGGACAAGCGCTCCATGGGAAAGTAGGACGTGAGGCCTTCAGCCTGCATCAGCGGACCGCCGACACCGATGAATTCAACCGCCGGATGCTGGACCTTGAGGGCCCGCATCAGGCCTGCACCGAGAATATCGCCGGAAGCTTCTCCGGCCACCAACGCTATGCGCAGCTTGGCCATGATCAGCGAGTGATGCCGCGAGTCGACGACTGGATCGAGTCACGGAATATTGCGACTTCCGGAAACAATGTTGCGGGTTCCGTCAGTTCGGTCAAAGCCTGGTCGACCGTCAGTCCCTGGCGGTAAACCACCTTGTAGGCGCGGCGCAGGGCATGGATCGCGTCTTCGCTGAAACCCCGACGACGCATGCCTTCGAAGTTCATGCTGCGGGCTTCGGCCGGGTTGCCGAATACCGTGACGAACGCCGGAACGTCCTTGCCGATGGCGGTACCCATGCCGGAAAAGCTGTGGGCGCCGATATGGCAGTACTGATGCACCAGGGTGAAGCCGGACAGGATCGCCCAATCGTCCACATGCACGTGGCCGGCCAACGCTGTGTTGTTGACCAGGATGCAGTGGTTGCCGATGACGCTGTCATGGCCGATGTGCGCGTAGGCCATCACCAGGTTGTGATCACCCAGGGTGGTCTCTGCGCGGTCCTGAACGGTACCGCGGTGAATGGTCACGCCTTCACGGATGATGTTGTGATCACCGATTACCAGGCGCGTCTCTTCACCCTTGTACTTCATGTCCGGAGTGTCTTCGCCTATCGATGAAAACTGATAGATGCGATTGTGTTTGCCAATCCGCGTCGGGCCTTTGAGGATTACATGCGGCCCGATGACTGTCCCCTCGCCGATTTCCACACCTGCGCCGACGATCGACCAAGGGCCGACCTCAACGTCGGCGGCCAGTACGGCCGTCGGATCGATGATTGCGCGAGGGTCAATCAAACTCATAGTTTGCGTTCCGCACAGATGATTTCAGCCGAGCACACCGGTTTGCCGTCGACCGACGCCTGGCATTCGAACTTCCAGATCTGGCGCTTGCAGCTGATGAACTTGGCTTCCAGGATCAACTGGTCACCCGGGGTCACCGGGTTGCGGAAGCGCAGTTTGTCGGAGCCTACGAAATAGTAGAGCGTGCCATCGGCAGGCTTCAGGTCGAGCATTTTGAAACCAAGGATACCGGCAGCCTGGGCCATCGCTTCGATGATCAAAACGCCTGGCATGATGGGATGCGCAGGGAAGTGACCATTGAAGAACGGTTCGTTGATGCTGACATTCTTGTAGGCACGAATGCGCTTTTCCTCAACATTGAGGTCCGTTACTCGGTCCACCAGCAGGAACGGGTAACGGTGAGGCAGGTATTCGCGAATCTCGTTGATGTCCATCATTTCGGGGGGAAGCCTGTAATAAAGATTGGGAGCGTGCGGACTAAGGCACGCCCCTCTAGCAAATCAAGGAGGCAGTCTAGCGGCTGTGCACACTTGATATGGAAATGGTATCAGCCATCTGATGAAGCATTACCGCCAGGGGTCACGTCCCCAACACGCTTTTCCAGATGTTTCAGGCGCCGAGCGATATCGTCGAGCTGCCTCAGACGCGCCGCGCTCTTGCGCCATTCGGCCGCAGGCTGCATGGCCGTACCGGATGAATAGGACCCAGGTTCGGTAATCGAATGGGTCACCATGGTCATGCCGGTGATGAATACGTTGTCGCACACTTCGATATGGCCCACCAGGCCTACACCGCCGGCGAGCATGCAATGCTTGCCAATCTTGGTGCTGCCGGAAATCCCCACGCACGCCGCCATGGCGGTGTGATCGCCAATCTGCACGTTGTGGGCAATCTGAATCTGGTTATCCAGTTTCACGCCGTTACCAATGACGGTATCGGCCAAGGCGCCGCGATCAACAGCAGTATTGACGCCAATTTCCACGTCATCGCCGATCAATACGCCGCCGACTTGGGCAATCTTGTGCCAAATACCTTTCGCGTTGGCGAAGCCGAAGCCCTCGCCGCCGATCACGGCACCTGACTGAATCACTACACGCTCACCGATACGCACGTCGTGGTACAGGGTCACGCGAGGAGCCAGCCAGCCACCGGCACCAATCTCACTGCGGGCGCCGATAAAGCACTGGGCGCCTATCGTCACACCCGCGCCGATACGTGCGCCGCTTTCGATCACCACAAAAGCACCGATGCTCGCGGCAGGGTCAACCTGCGCGTCATCCGCGATTACCGCCGAAGGATGGATACCTGCGGCAGCCTTGGGTTTTGGATCGAACAGGTGCGATGCCCGGGCATACGCCAGGTACGGGTCGGCGACAACCAGCGCATCCCCGGCAAACTCTTCGGCGTCAGCGGCCTTCAGCAACACGGCTGCGGCACGGCTTTCGCCCAGGTATTTACGGTATTGGGGGTTTGCCAGGAAGCTCAACTGAGCTGGGCCAGCCTCCTGCAAGGTGGCTAGCCCAGTAATTTCCTTCTCCGGAGAGCCACGTAAGGTGGCCCCCAGGAACTCGGCCAATTGGCCGAGTTTGATAGTCGCAGTCATGGCTTACTTCAGCTGATTCATGCGCTCGATCACCTGGCGGGTGATGTCGTACTGAGGTTTAACGTCGATGACTGCACCGCGTTCGAATACCAGGTCAAAGGCACCTTTCTTGATGACTTCTTCCACAGCGCTGTCGAGTTTCGGCTTGAGTTGCTTGAGCATTTCGCGGTCGGCAACAGCCTTGGCTTCGTTCAGCTCCTTGGACTGGAACTGGTAGTCACGGGCCTTTTGCTTGAATTCAAGCTCCAGACGCTCGCGCTCGCCTTGCTGCATCTTGTCGCCACCGGCTACCAGACGATCCTGGATACCCTTGGCGCTGCTTTCCAGCGTCTTCAGCTTGGTCAGTTGCGGACCGAATTTCTTCTCTGCATCCACGGCGTATCTCTTGGCCGCGTCGGATTCCAGCAGGGCCATCTGATAGTTCAGAACAGCAATCTTCATTTCGGCAAAGGCCGGGGTCGCTACCAGGACAGTCGCCAGGAGAACCAATTGAGTCAACTTACGCACGATGCACTCCTACAAATCCGTTGTCGTTATCTTGGGTCAGACGCTTAGAACGTCTGGCCGAGGGAGAATTGGAAAATCTGGGTTTCAGCGTTATCCGGTTTCTTGATCGGCATGGCCAGAGCAAAGCTCAATGGGCCCAGCGCCGTCACCCAGGTCACGCCCACACCGACAGAGCTTGCCAGGTTGCTCAGACTGACGTCGTTGCACTGCGTGTTGGACTTCGAGCCATTCGGGTTGGTGACCTGTTCGCACTTGGAGTCGAACACGTTACCCACATCCCAGAAGACCGAAGTACGCAGGGAACGTTGATCTTTCACGAATGGCAGCGGGAACAGGATTTCCGCACCACCCTGGATCAGCACGTTACCACCGAATGGCAGCGGGTCGTTGTCCGAGTCAGCCACAGTCCCCTGGTTACCGGTCACACCCACGCCACGGCTTGGGGTACCACGAGGGCCCAAGGTGCTGTCTTTGAAACCACGTACCGAGTTGAAACCACCCGCATAGTAGTTCTCATAGAACGGCAAGCCGCTGGTCGAACCGTAACCATCGCCATAACCCAGTTCGGTGTGCAGGCGCATGGTGTAGTTTTCGCTCAATGGCTGGAACAACTGGCCACGGTAATCAAGCTTGAAGAACGACAGGTCGCTGCCCGGCGTGGTTGCTTCCAGAGTCAGGCTCTGGGAATGGCCACGGGTCGCCAGTACGCCTTTGTTCAGGGTCGATTCCGACCAGCCGGCCGAAGCCTTGAAGTTCAGGAACTGGTCGCCTTCTTTACGCACGAAGTTGAAGATCTCATCCACGGTGTACACACCGGTCTTGATCTTGTCCTGTTGCGCGGTCAGGCCGAAGGTCAGACGCGAGGTCTCACTGATCGGGTAACCAATGTTGGCGCCAACACCCAGGCTGTCGATTGCATAGCTTGCAACGTCAACGTCGAGGTCTTTGTAGTCGGTTGTGCGGTAGAAGGCGTTGTAGCCCAGGCTCACACCGTCAGCAGTCCAGTAGGGGTCGACATAACCGAAGTTATAGCGGCTCTGGTATTCGCTTCGGGTCAGGCCGATGGAAACCTTGTTACCGGTACCGAGGAAGTTGTTCTGGGTAATCGAACCACCGAGGATCAGACCGGCACTCTGGGCGAAACCGACACTGGCGGTAATCGAACCGGAGGCTTGTTCTTCTACGGCGTAGTTCACGTCAACCTGGTCATCCACACCCGGTACAGCCGGGGTTTCAACGTTGACTTCTTTAAAGAAGCCCAGGCGCTCAAGGCGAACCTTGGACTGGTCGATCAGGTAAGTCGACGCCCAGCCACCTTCCATCTGACGCATTTCGCGACGCAGTACTTCGTCAGCAGACTTGGTGTTGCCACGGAAGTTGATGCGATTCACGTAGGCACGCTTGCCCGGGTCTACAACGAAGGTGATGTCTACCGTGTGGTCTTCGTCGTGCGGGGTCGGTACGCCGTTGACGTTGGCGAAGGTATAGCCTTCGTTACCCAGGCGACGGGTGATCAGTTCGGACGTGGTGGTCATCAGCTTGCGCGAGAACACCTGGTCTTTCTGCACCAGCAACAGGGACTTGACCTGGTCTTCAGGCACTTTCAAGTCACCGCTGAGCTTGACGTCACGAACCTTGTACTTCTCGCCTTCGTTGACGTTGACCGTGATATAGACGTGCTTTTTGTCCGGGGTGATGGACACCTGGGTCGAAGCGATATCCATGTTGATATAGCCACGGTCCAGGTAGTAGGAACGCAGGCGCTCCAGGTCACCGGACAGTTTTTCGCGAGCGTACTTGTCATCGTTCTTGAAGAACGACAGCCAGTTGGTGGTCTTGAGTTCGAACAGGTCGACCAGGTCGTCATCAGAGAACTTGGTGTTACCCACCACGTTGATGTGCTGGATCGCCGCCACGGTGCCTTCGTTGATGTTGACCTTCAGGCCGACGCGGTTACGCGGCTGCGGCACCACTTCAGTCTCGACGGTAGCCGAGTAACGGCCCTGGGCAACGTACTGGCGTTGCAGCTCGTTACGCACGCCTTCGAGGGTGGCACGCTGGAAGATCTCGCCTTCGGCAAGGCCAGATTGCTTAAGGCCTTTCATCAGGTCTTCAGTGGAGATCGCCTTGTTGCCTTCGATCTCGATACTGGCGACAGAAGGCCGCTCGACGACGGTGATGACGAGGACGTTACCTTCGCGACCCAGTTGGATATCTTGAAAGAACCCGGTTTTGAACAGCGCACGAGTGGATTCCACCAGGCGACGGTCATCAGCCTGTTCCCCGACGTTCAACGGCAAGGCACCAAAGACGCTACCCGCGGAAACCCGCTGGAGGCCGTTGACGCGAATATCGGAGATGGTGAAGGACTCGGCGTGAACTTCGGCGATCATCAATACGGTGAGAACCGCAGTTAGCAGCAGACGTTTCATGAAGTCCTTTCTTATTCCAACTGGCAATAAACAAACTGCCGCAAAATGCGGCAGATTCGCAATTCAGCGAAGCGTTACAGACGTCCCAGATCGTTGACCAGAGCTAACAACATCACCCCGACCACCAAACTGATACCGATCTGTATCCCCCAACCCTGCACCCGATCCGACAAGGGGCGACCACGCGCCCACTCGACCAGATAAAACAACAGATGCCCCCCATCCAATACTGGAATGGGCAACAAATTCAGAACCCCAAGGCTAATACTCAGATAAGCCAGGAAATTCAGGAAATCTACAACGCCCGACTGGGCAGAAGCGCCCGCCACTTTAGCAATGGTTATCGGTCCACTCAAGTTTTTTACCGAGAGCTCGCCGAACAACATTTTCTTGAGGGAATCGAGGGTCAGCACACTCATGGTCCAGGTGCGTCTCGCACCCTCGCCAATTGCCGCCAACGGCCCGAAACTGACCTCTCGCACCATCGACGGTGGCCACTCGACACCTTTAACACCGGCACCCAGGTAACCCCCGGCCGCCTTGGCTTCCCCGCGAACCGCCAGGGTTACAGGGACGTCGATTTGAGCACCATCGCGCTCAACTTTCAGCACAATTTTGGTATCAGGCCGAACACGCACCAGATCCACCACTTGCTGCCAGTCACCCAGCGCCTGGCCATCAAGGGCCAACAGGCGATCGCCGGTTTTCAGACCTGCGGCCTGGGCCGGCCCTTTCGGATCCAGCTCTGCCAGCACCGGCGGCAAGGCCGGACGCCACGGACGGATACCCAGGGACTTGATCGGATCAGGCTCATCGGAGCCCTTCAGCCAGTGGTCCAGGGTCAGCTCCCGCGGCGTTTCCGTGGTGGAGTCCTGCTCGCGCACCACCAACTTCACGATGCCGCTTTCACCCAGGCGACGCACCAACTGCAGATTGACCGCACCCCAGCCGGTGGTTGGTTCGCCATCAACTGCAACAATTTCTTGCCCGGCGGTCAGGCCAGCCTTGGCTGCCATGCTGTCCGCCTCGACCGCACCAATGACCGGCCGTACCTGCTGGCTGCCCAGCATCGCCAGGACCCAGAAGAACACCATGGCCAATAAAAAGTTGGCGATCGGGCCTGCTGCAACAATGGCGATACGCTGACGAACGGTCTTGCGATTAAAGGATTGGTCCAATTGATCAGCTGGCACTTCGCCTTCGCGCTCATCGAGCATCTTGACGTAGCCGCCCAACGGAATGGCCGCAATCACAAACTCGGTGCCGCGACGATCATGCCAACGCACCAAGGGCATGCCGAAGCCTACGGAAAAGCGCAGTACCTTGACGCCGCAACGACGCGCGACCCAGAAATGGCCGAACTCGTGGAAGGTAACCAGCACACCCAGAGCAACCAGGGTGCCGACAATCATGTAAAGCGCACTCATCTAATTTCTCCGCATTTCAATCCAGTGCCTGAAGGCTCGAAAACGCCCAAAGACTAACGCGTATTGCGGTTCAACCACTGCTCGGTCAAGGTCCGAGCCTTGGTATCTGCCTCGAACACTGCACCCAGGTCATTCACGGCGACGACGGGCTCAAGGTTTAAAACGTCCTCGATGATACTCGCGATCTGCGGAAAGCGGATGCGTCGGTCAAGAAACGCCGCCACAGCCACTTCATTGGCCGCATTCAGCATCGCCGGGGCACTGTTACCTGCCTCGGCAGCTTGCCGCGCAAGACGCAGGCAAGGGAAGCGTTGCTCGTCGGGCGCTTCGAAGTCCAGACGGGCAATGGCAAACAGATCCAACGGCGCAACACCCGAATCAATCCGCTCCGGCCACGCCAGGGCATTGGCGATCGGCGTGCGCATGTCCGGATTGCCCAACTGGGCCAATACCGAGCCATCCACGTAATCCACCAGGGAATGAATCACACTTTGCGGGTGGATCACCACCTCGACCTGATCCGGCCGGGCATCGAACAGCCAGCAGGCCTCGATAAGCTCCAGGCCTTTGTTCATCATGCTCGCTGAGTCCACCGAGATCTTGCGACCCATGGACCAGTTCGGATGAGCACACGCCTGATCAGGAGAAACATGCTCCAGATCGGCCAGCGGCGTCTGTCGGAACGGGCCGCCAGAGGCCGTCAGCAGAATCCGGCGCACACCAACCTGGCTCAACCCGCGGGCGAAATCACCGGGCATGCACTGGAAAATCGCGTTGTGTTCGCTGTCCAGCGGCAACAGCACGGCGCCGCTTTTGCGCACCGCCTGCATAAAGAGCGCACCGGACATCACCAGGGCTTCTTTATTGGCCAGCAGAATCTTCTTGCCTGCATCAACGGCCGCCAAGGTCGGACGCAAGCCGGCAGCACCGACAATCGCCGCG
The DNA here is from genome assembly GCF_059716235.1 of Pseudomonas sp. LBUM1641. Lineage (NCBI taxonomy): Bacteria > Pseudomonadati > Pseudomonadota > Gammaproteobacteria > Pseudomonadales > Pseudomonadaceae > Pseudomonas > Pseudomonas sp. LBUM1641. The sequence continues at coordinate 1,395,431 of NZ_CP166815.1, read as the reverse complement.
ACGACGGTATCGACATCGGGGTCAGCCGAAACCTGGCACAACCCCTCCTCCCCCACCAATACCTGAGTCGCCAGGCCCGCAGCGCGCAGGTCATCCTGCAAGCCACGTGCGGCTGCCGCTTCGGGTACGACGGCGTATTGCGGCGCGTGTCGCACACACAGCGCCAGCAGTTCGCTCAGGCGGCTGAAGCCGGTCAATGCGAATACTTGATAACGCTCGGGATGACGGGCAATCACATCCAAAGTGCTTAGCCCCACCGAGCCGGTAGCGCCCAGCACGGTCACCTGTTGCAGGCGGCTCACGACGCAGCCATCCACAGCAGTACGGCAAAGATCGGGATCGCGGCCGTCAGGCTGTCGATGCGGTCCAGCACGCCACCGTGACCCGGCAGCAGGTTACTGCTGTCCTTGATCCCGGCCTGGCGCTTGAACATGCTTTCAGTCAGGTCACCGACCACCGAGATGAACACGACCACGGCCGCCCCCACCAGGGACAGAAGCATTTCCTTGACGGTCCAGCCACGCACTACACCGACCACCAGGGTAATCACCAGGGTCAGGGCCAGGCCGCCATACACGCCTTCCCAGCTTTTACCCGGGCTGACAGCCGGTGCCAGCTTGCGCTTGCCGAAGGCACGACCGGAGAAGTAGGCGCCGATATCAGCACCCCACACCAGCACCATCACCGCCATGATCAGCCAGTTACCCAACTGCATGTGCTTGATATAGACCAGCCCTTGCCAAGCCGGCAGCAGGATCAAAAGACCGATTACCAGCTTGCAGGCGACACTCGACCAATGGCTGCTGGTGCCTGGATAAGTCAGCACCAGATAGGTCGCCAACGCCCACCACAGCACCGCCGCACCCAGCACCCAAGGCGCCACGTCCGGCAGGATGTACATCAGGAACATCAACAGCGCCACGACAGCGGCATACACCACACGCGGCAACTGCGCAGCGAAACCAGCGAGCCGCGCCCATTCCCAGGCACCCAGTGTCACCACCAGGCCAATGAACAGCGCGAAATTTGCACCTTCAAGCAGGAAAAACCCGCACAGGGCAATAGGCAGCAGGATCAGCGCCGTGATGATTCGTTGTTTAAGCATTAAACCCGGGCTCCAGCTTCGATCTGCTCGCTCGTTTTACCGAAGCGACGCTGACGGGAAGCGAAATCGGCCAGCGCATTGCGCATGGCATCGTGTTTGAAGTCCGGCCAGAACAGGTCGGAGAAGTACAGTTCGGTATAGGCCAACTGCCACAACAGGAAGTTGCTGATGCGATGGTCGCCACCGGTACGAATGCACAGGTCCGGCAGCGGCAGGTCGCCGGTTACCAGACAGGTTTGCAACAGTTCGGGGGTGATGTCTTCGGGGCGCAAATGACCGGCTTGCACTTCCCGCGCAAGACGCTGCGCTGCCTGGGCAATATCCCACTGGCCGCCGTAATTGGCTGCGATCTGCAGCACAAAACGGTTGCTGCCGGCAGTGATCGCCTCGGCTTCGCGCATCGCTGCTTGCAGCTCCGGATGGAACCGCGAACGGTCACCGATGATGCGCAGGCTGATGTTGTTCTCGTTCAGGCGCTTGGCCTCACGACGCAGGGCCTTGAAGAACAGGTCCATCAAGGCACTGACTTCCTCGGCCGGGCGCTGCCAGTTTTCACTGGAGAACGCGAACAAGGTCAATACTTCGACCTTGGCCTCGGCGCACACCTCGATCACGGCACGCACCGCATCGACACCCGCCTTATGCCCGGCAACGCCAGGCATAAAGCGCTTCTTCGCCCAGCGATTATTCCCGTCCATGATGATCGCGACATGGCGCGGCACCACGGAGGGCACAGTCTGCTTGGTCTTTTCCATGAAGGCGTCCTGACCCCTTATACGGCCATCAGGTCCTTTTCTTTATCTTCCGTGGCCTTGGTGATCTGGGCCTCGGCATCTTTAGTCAGCTTATCGATATCGGCGACGGCACGGCGCTCTTCGTCTTCACTGATTTCCTTGTCCTTGACCAGCTTCTTCAGGTCACCCAAGGCATCACGACGAATGTTGCGCACGGCAACACGTGCATCTTCAGCTGCGCTGCGCGCCTGCTTGGTGAAGCCCTTGCGGGTTTCCTCGGTCAGGGCCGGCATGGAGATCAGCAGCAATTCGCCCAGGTTGGTCGGATTGAGGTTCAGGCCGGCGCTCTGGATGGCCTTGTCGACGGCGCCGAGCATGTTGCGCTCAAAGGCTACGACTTGCAGGGTGCGCGAATCTTTAACAGTGATGTTGGCCACTTGGGTGATGGAGGTATCAGCGCCGTAGTACGGCACCATCACGCTGCCCAGAATGCTTGGGTGAGCCTTGCCGGTACGAATCTGGCCAAATGCATGGTTCAGAGAGTCCAGGGATTTCTGCATGCGCTCTTGAGCGTCTTTTTTGATTTCGTTGATCATTGTTCGATTTCCTCGATCAGAGTCCCTTCCGCGCCGCCGTGTACGATGTTCAGCAGGGCGCCGGGCTTGTTCATGTTAAATACGCGCAGCGGCATCTTGTGGTCGCGGCACAAGCAGATTGCCGTCAGGTCCATCACGCCCAGCTTGCGATCCAGCACTTCATCATAAGTCAGATGATCGAACTTCTCGGCATGCGGGTCTTTGAATGGGTCTGCAGTGTAAACACCGTCAACCTTGGTGGCTTTGAGCACCACGTCCGCGTTGATCTCGATACCACGCAGGCAAGCTGCCGAATCGGTGGTAAAGAACGGGTTGCCGGTACCGGCAGCAAAAATCACTACCTCTTTGGCATCCAGGTGACGCATGGCTTTGCGACGATCATAGTGATCCGTTACGCCAACCATGGAAATAGCCGACATGACGATGGCGGTGATGTTGGCGCGCTCGAGGGCGTCACGCATCGCCAGGGCGTTCATCACAGTGGCCAGCATGCCCATGTGGTCGCCTGTCACCCGATCCATGCCAGCAGCGCTCAGTGCCGCACCGCGGAACAGGTTGCCGCCGCCGATCACCAGACCGACCTGAACACCGATACCGACCAGTTGGCCGACTTCCAGCGCCATGCGATCGAGCACTTTGGGATCGATCCCAAACTCTTCCGAGCCCATCAGGGCCTCGCCGCTAAGCTTGAGTAGAATGCGTTTATAGCGAGCCTGATGACCACTGCCCTGCTGAGCCATTGCGAATCTCTCCTGCGGCGTATTTTTTGAAAATTCTTGGCAAGCCGTTTACGGCCTGCGTTCACTCTAGCTTGACGCTGTCACAGCGCCATCGGAACACGGCTTTGTAAGCCAGTTCCAAAGGGAAACCAATAAAAATCGATCACCCCATTTGAAAAGAGGCTGCGCGCGTGAGCGGGCAGCCTCTTTTGGGCGACAGTTGAAAACTGTCTTACTGCTTGGCGGCAGCCAGCTGGGCAGCAACTTCTTCAGCGAAGTTGTCGACCGGCTTCTCGATACCGTCGCCTACTTTGTAGTAAGTGAAGGAAACGATTTCAGCACCGGCTTTCTTGGCCAGTTCGCCAACCTTGATTTCAGGGTTCTTGACGAACGCCTGCTCAACCAGGGAAGCCTCAGCCAGGAACTTGCTGATGCGGCCTTTGATCATGTTTTCAACGATGTTTTCCGGCTTGCCGGCGATTTTGTCAGCGTTGAGGCTCAGGAACACGGCTTTTTCGCGTTCGATTGCTTCAGCGGACACTTCCGATGGCAGCAGGAATTCAGGGTTGCTGGCCGCTACGTGCATAGCGATGTCTTTGGCCAGTTCAACGTTGCCGCCTTTAAGGGCAACCACAACGCCGATCTTGTTACCGTGCAGGTAACCACCGACAACATCACCTTCAACGCGAGCCAGGCGACGGATGTTGACGTTTTCGCCAACTTTGCCGACCAGTACCAGGCGAGCAGCTTCTTGAGCTTCGATCAACGGAGCGACGTCAGTCAGCTTGTCAGCGAACGCTTTTTCAACGCTTGCAGCAACAAATGCCTTGAAGTCGTCCTGCAGAGCCAGGAAGTCGGTCTGCGAGTTCACTTCCAGCAGAACGGCGGTTTTACCGTCTTCTTTAAGAGCGATAGCGCCTTCAGCAGCTACGTTGCCTGCTTTCTTGGCAGCCTTGATGGCGCCCGAAGCACGCATGTCATCAATGGCTTTTTCGATGTCGCCGCCGGCCTTGGTCAAGGCCTTTTTGCAATCCATCATGCCTTCGCCGGTACGCTCACGCAGTTCTTTAACCAACGCTGCAGTAATCTCTGCCATTTTCAAAATCCTCTTGGATAGGTTTTCAACCATTCCACCCGATTGAACGGGCGATCAATTCTTCCCGAATCACCCTTGTAGGCCGCTGCACGTTACAGATGTTGTAGCTGCGCTGCCGACAAATGGTTTTCGAGGTGGCAAAAAGGGGGCCAAGCCCCCTTTTTGCTTACTGAGTCAACGCCAAGGCGTCAGTTACTCAGCTGCTGCTACCGGAGCTTCTTCAACGAACTGCTCGGTGCCGCCAGCAACGTGGTTGCGGCCACGGATTACAGCGTCAGCCATCGAACCCATGTACAGCTGGATAGCGCGGATTGCGTCATCGTTGCCTGGGATGATGTAGTCAACGCCTTCCGGGCTGCTGTTGGTATCGACTACGCCGATAACCGGGATGCCCAGCTTGTTGGCTTCGGTGATCGCGATGCGCTCGTGATCAACGTCGATAACGAACAGTGCGTCAGGCAGACCGCCCATGTCCTTGATACCACCCAGGGAACGATCGAGCTTTTCCAGATCGCGAGTGCGCATCAGCGCCTCTTTCTTGGTCAGCTTGGCGAAAGTACCGTCTTCGGCTTGCACTTCAAGGTCACGCAGACGCTTGATGGAAGCACGGATGGTTTTGAAGTTGGTCAGCATGCCGCCCAACCAGCGATGATCGACGTACGGCGAACCGCAACGTGCTGCTTCTTCAGCAACGATCTTGCCAGCGGAACGCTTGGTGCCGACGAACAGAATCTTGTTTTTGCCCTGGGCCAGGCGCTCTACGAAAGTCAGAGCTTCGTTGAACATTGGCAGGGTTTTTTCAAGGTTGATGATGTGGATCTTGTTACGCGCGCCGAAAATGTACTTACCCATTTTCGGGTTCCAGTAACGGGTCTGGTGACCGAAGTGCACACCGGCCTTCAGCATATCGCGCATGTTGACTTGGGACATGATAGTTCCTTAATAAGTCGGGTTTGGCCTCCACGTATCCCAATGACCAACCAGCGGCATTCGCCTCCGGCACCCAGGTCATCGTGTCGACACGTGTGTGGATTTAAGCTTTGCGGGGTATCCCCGGAAAGCGGCGCATTTTATACCATAGAGCTTGCAAAAACGAAACCCGCAATCACATTTGCCGTCAGTCGCTTTTGCCTAAGCCTTTGAATAGAGCAAGAATGCCCCCATCCTTATAGACAGAAGCGATCGCCAGACGCGCATGGTTTCACCCCTGCGTCTGCTAGAATCGCGTTTTTTGGGCTTGTGCGAATTCTGCAACCTTTTGTCGCACACCCGTAAACCGTATTGATTTCAGCGCGTCGCGCTAGAGAGAGCCTGTATGACCGTAACCCTCAAAACCGCCGAAGACATCGCTGGCATGCGCGTTGCCGGCAAACTGGCTGCCGACGTGCTGGAAATGATCGCCGAACACGTCAAGCCCGGCGTCACCACCGAAGCGCTGGACCGCATTTGCCACGACTATATCGTCGACGTGCAAAAGGCCATCCCTGCGCCGCTGAACTACAAGGGTTTCCCCAAGTCGATCTGCACCTCGATCAACCACGTGGTGTGCCACGGGATTCCCGGCGACAAGCCGCTGAAAGACGGTGACACCCTGAACATCGACGTCACCGTCATCAAGGACGGCTACCACGGCGACACCAGCCGCATGTTCCACGTCGGCTCCGTGCCGGTCTGGGCCGAGCGCCTGTCGCAAGTGACCCAGGAATGCATGTACAAGGCCATCGAGATCGTCAAGCCTGGCTGCCGCCTGGGCGACATCGGTGAAATCATCCAGAAGCACGCTGAAAAGAACGGCTTCTCGGTGGTGCGTGAATTCTGCGGCCACGGCATCGGCAAAGTGTTCCACGAAGAGCCGCAGATCCTGCACTACGGCCGTGCCGGCACCGGCATGGAACTGAAGGCAGGCATGACCTTCACCATCGAGCCGATGATCAATCAGGGCAAGGCCGACACCAAGGTACTGGGCGACGGCTGGACCGCCATCACCAAGGACCGCAAGCTCTCGGCCCAATGGGAACACACCCTGCTGGTGACCGACACCGGCTACGAGATTTTCACCCTGCGTGCCGACGACACGATTCCTCGCGTTTCGGCGTAATGTTTGCACCGGTTTTCTAATAGCAACGCTGTGACCCATAGATAGAAAGGAAAACCGATCGATGCCCCAGGTGGATCCCGAACTCTTCGACCGTGGCCAGTTCCAGGCGGAACTGGCGCTGAAGGCCAGCCCCATCGCCGCCTTCAAGAAGGCCATTCGTCAGGCCCGCGAGGTGCTCGACGAGCGCTTCCGCACGGGCCGGGACATCCGGCGGTTGATCGAGGACCGCGCCTGGTTCGTCGACAATATCCTGCAAAAGGCCTGGGAACAGTTCAACTGGAGTGAAGACGCCGATATCGCCCTGGTGGCGGTCGGCGGCTACGGCCGTGGCGAACTGCACCCCTACTCCGATATCGACCTGCTGATTTTGCTGGACAGCGCCGATCACGAGATTTTTCGCGATTCCATCGAGCGTTTTCTGACCCTGTTGTGGGACATCGGCCTCGAGGTCGGCCAAAGCGTACGTTCAGTGGACGAATGCGCCCAGGAAGCCCGCGCCGACCTGACGGTGATCACCAACCTGATGGAAAGCCGCACCATCGCCGGCCCCGAGCGCCTGCGCCAGCGCATGCTGGAAGTCACCAGCACCGCGCGCATGTGGCCGAGCAAGGATTTCTTCCTAGCCAAGCGTGCCGAACAGAAAGCCCGGCACCACAAATACAACGACACCGAATACAACCTGGAGCCCAACGTCAAAGGCTCCCCCGGTGGACTGCGGGATATCCAGACGATTTTGTGGGTCGCCCGCCGTCAATACGGCACCCTGAACCTGCGCGCCCTGGCCGGGGAAGGCTTCCTGGTAGAGAGCGAAAACGCCCTGCTGGCCTCCTCCCAGGAATTCCTGTGGAAAGTGCGCTACGCGTTGCACATGCTGGCCGGCCGCTCCGAAGACCGCCTGCTGTTCGATCACCAGCGCTCCATCGCCACCTTGCTGGGGTTTGAAGGCGAAGACGCAAAGACCAGCATCGAAAGCTTCATGCAGCAGTACTACCGGGTGGTGATGAGCATTGCCCAGCTCAGCGACCTGATCATCCAGCATTTCGAAGAAGTGATCCTGGCCCCGGAAGACGAAGCACCGCCGCAGCAGATCAACTCGCGCTTCCAGCTCCACGATGGCTACATCGAGGCTCGCAACGACAACGTGTTCAAACGCACGCCGTTCGCCATGCTGGAAATCTTCGTATTGATGGCCCAGCAGCCGGAAATCAAAGGCGTACGCGCCGACACCATTCGCTTGCTGCGGGAAAACCGTCACCTGATCGACGACGACTTCCGTAACGACATTCGCAACACCAGCCTGTTTATCGAGCTGTTCAAGTGCAAGATCGGCATCCACCGCAACCTGCGGCGCATGAACCGCTACGGGATCCTCGGGCGTTACCTGCCGGAGTTCGGCTTTATCGTCGGGCAGATGCAGCACGACCTGTTCCACATCTATACGGTGGACGCCCATACCCTGAACCTGATCAAGCACCTGCGTAAGTTGCAGTACACCCAGGTGTCAGAGAAATTCCCGCTGGCCAGCAAGCTCATGGCGCGGCTGCCGAAGCCTGAATTGATCTACCTCGCGGGCCTGTACCACGACATCGGCAAGGGCCGTCACGGCGACCACTCGGAAATCGGTGCCGTGGACGCCGAGGCGTTCTGCCAGCTCCACCAGTTGCCGCTGTGGGACAGCCGCCTGATTGTATGGCTGGTGCAAAACCACCTGGTGATGTCCACCACCGCCCAGCGCAAGGACTTGTCCGACCCGCAGGTGATCCATGACTTCGCCCTGGCCGTCGGCGACGAAACCCGCCTCGACTACCTCTACGTGCTCACCGTCTCCGACATCAATGCCACCAACCCGACGCTGTGGAATTCCTGGCGCGCCAGCCTGTTGCGCCAGCTCTACACCGAGACCAAGCGCGCGCTGCGTCGCGGCCTGGAGAACCCGGTGGACCGCGAAGAGCAGATCCGCCGCACCCAAAGCGCGGCCCTGGATATTTTGGTGCGTGGCGGCAACGACCCGGACGACGTCGAGCAACTCTGGTCGCAGCTGGGCGACGACTACTTCCTGCGCCACACCGCCGGCGATGTAGCCTGGCACAGCGACGCGATCCTGCAGCAGCCGGCCGATGGCGGGCCGCTGGTGCTGATCAAGGAAACCACCCAGCGCGAGTTCGAGGGCGGCACGCAGATCTTCATCTACGCCCCCGACCAGCACGACTTCTTCGCCGTGACGGTGGCCGCGATGGACCAGCTCAACCTGAACATTCACGACGCCCGGGTGATCACCTCCAGCAGCCAGTTCACCCTCGACACCTACATCGTGCTCGACACGGAAGGCGAGTCCATCGGCGACAACCCGGAGCGGGTGAAAAAGATCCGCAAAGGCCTCACCGACGCGCTGCGTAATCCTGACGACTACCCGACCATCATCCAACGCCGGGTACCGCGCCAGCTCAAGCACTTTGCGTTTGCCCCCGAAGTCACCATCCACAACGACGCCCAGCGCCCGGTGACGGTGCTGGAACTCAGCGCACCGGACCGCCCGGGCCTGTTGGCGCGGATCGGCACGATCTTCCTGGAGTTCGACCTGTCGTTGCAGAACGCCAAGATTGCGACCCTGGGCGAACGGGTGGAAGACGTGTTCTTTATTACCGATGCCGACAACCAGCCGCTTTCCGACCCTGAACTGTGCCGACGCTTGCAGGAAGCCATCGTCCAGCAGTTGAGCGTCAATCAGGAGAGCGGCGTCGAGATGTCACGCTTGAGCATCTGACCGACCGCCATTTTCAGCTTCCAATGAATTGAACGAGATTTATCGATGAACAATGCCCTGAACCAGTTGCAGCCCTACCCGTTCGAGAAATTGCGCGTCCTGCTGGGCAGCGTCACGCCGAACCCGGACAAGCGTCCGATCGCCCTCTCCATCGGCGAGCCGAAGCATACATCCCCGCAGTTCGTCGCCGACGCGCTGGCCAACAACCTGGACCAGATGGCGGTGTACCCGACCACCCTGGGCATTCCCGCCCTGCGCGAAGCCATTGGCGCCTGGTGCGAACGTCGTTTCAGCGTGCCCAAGGGCTGGCTGGATCCGGCGCGCAACATCCTGCCGGTGAACGGCACCCGTGAAGCGCTGTTCGCCTTCACCCAGACCGTGGTCAACCGTGGCGACGACGCGCTGGTGGTCAGCCCGAACCCGTTCTATCAGATCTACGAAGGCGCGGCGTTCCTCGCCGGGGCCAAGCCGCATTACCTGCCGTGCCTGGATGAAAACGGCTTCAACCCGGATTTCGACGCCGTGTCGCCGGACATCTGGAAACGCTGCCAGATCCTGTTCCTGTGCTCGCCAGGCAACCCGACCGGCGCACTGATTCCCGTCGACACCCTGAAAAAACTGATCGCCCTGGCCGACGAATACGACTTCGTGATCGCCGCCGACGAGTGCTACAGCGAGTTGTACTTCGACGAACAAACCCCGCCGCCGGGCCTGCTCAGTGCCTGCGTTGAACTGGGTCGCCAGGACTTCAAGCGTTGCGTGGTGTTCCACAGCCTGTCCAAGCGCTCCAACCTGCCGGGCCTGCGTTCGGGCTTTGTGGCCGGCGATGCCGAAATCCTCAAGGGTTTCCTGCTGTACCGCACCTACCACGGTTGCGCGATGCCGGTGCAAACCCAACTGGCGAGCATCGCCGCCTGGCAGGACGAAGCCCACGTGCAGGCCAACCGTGATCTGTACCGGGAGAAGTTCGATGCCGTGCTGGCGATCCTGAAGCCGGTGCTGGACGTGCAAAACCCGGACGGCGGGTTCTACCTGTGGCCGAACGTGAGTGGCGACGATGCGGCGTTCTGCCGGGACTTGTTCGTGGAAGAACACGTGACCGTGGTACCGGGCTCGTACCTGTCGCGGGAAGTGGACGGGGTCAACCCGGGCGCCGGGCGTGTGCGCCTGGCGCTGGTTGCGCCGTTGGCCGAGTGTGTGGAAGCAGCGACGCGGATTCGCGACTTCATCACTCGCAATAAATAATTGCTCTGAATGTGGCGAGGGAGCTTGCTCCCGCTCGGCTGCGCAGCAGCCGTAAACCGGCTGACGCTGTTGCCCTGCATGAATGAAGTCGCCAGCGTTGGGGCGACTTCGTCACCCAGCGGGAGCAAGCTCCCTCGCCACAAGTAAGCACCGCGGTGTTATTTGACGTGACCCAGATTCTCCTCGCTCATATCCAGATCCGCCAACACCTCCCGTAGCACGTCATCACCAATCTGGTGGTGACGGCTCAGGCTATACAGCTCCAGACGCTGCGCCCGCAGGGCGTTGAGCCGCAACTTGCGCTCCAGTTGGTCCATCTGAAACGCCAGCGCCTGGGCTTCGGCCGAATCATTGAACACCTCCAATTGATGACGATACTCCGACATCAACCGCGCCTTGAGCTCGGTGGCCAAGGCTGCCTGGGCGGCATCCAGAGGTGCAGCTTCAGCGGGCTCTTCGGTTTCGAGCGCATGGATAGCCGCCACGGCGGTCTTCTTCCAGGCCTCGCGCACTTCATTGTGGCGTTTCTCATCCGGGCTCTTCTCGATGCCGCGCAACAGCAGCGGCAAAGCGATGCAGGCCGCGACGAGCGACAGCAGGATCACACCGGCGGCGATGAAGATCAGCAGGTCGCGCTCCGGAAACGCTTCACCGGGAGCCAGCAGCAACGGCACCGACATCACACCCGCCAGGGTCACCGCACCACGCACCCCACCCACGGTCAACAGCCAGCAGGAACGGGCCGTTGGTACCAGCGTCAGCTCACTTTTCCCACGCAGGCAGCGCAGCAATCCCGACAGGCGCCAGATGCTTTGCACCCAGATAAACCGCAACACCACCAGCACCAGGAAAATCGCGATAACGTCCAGGCAGCGATACAGCAACGTCGGCCATAGGGTAGGTTCATGGCTGACCACCGCCTTGATGATGTCCGGCAATTGCAGGCCCAGCAGCAGGAAGATCAGACCGTTGAAGGCAAACTCCAGCAGCGACCAGACACTGCGGTTGAGCAACCGGGTGCTGGTCTGGCGCGGCAGCAGGTCGAGCCAGCTTTGCATCATCCCCGCGGCCACCGCCGACAAGATCCCCGAGGCGCCAAGGCGTTCGGCCAGCACGTAGGCAGCGAACGGCAGCAGCAACATGAACACCACGTGCGTCGCCGGGTCGTCCCAACCCCGGGCAATCATCCAGGACCGCAGGCGGCCCACCAGCCAGCTCAACGCCACGCCAATGGCCAGGCCACCGACGGCTACCAGCACAAATGTCAGGCTGGCATTGGCCAGGGAGAACACCCCGGTCACCGCCGCCACCAGGGCAAACTTGAAGGTCACCAGGCCCGACGCGTCATTCATCAGCGCCTCGCCCTGAAGCATATGCATCAAAGGCGTCGGCAAGCGGTTCTGGGAAATGGCTGACACCGCCACGGCATCCGTCGGCGACAGCACGGCCGCCAGGGCGAAGGCCACCGGCAGTGGGATACTCGGCAACAACCAATGAATGAAGTACCCGGCACCGACCACGGTGAACAGCACCAGGCCCACCGCCAGCGTCAGGATCGGCCCGCGCAGGCGCCACAATTCTCGCTTGGGCATGCGCCAGCCATCGGAGAACAGCAGCGGCGGCAGAAACAGGAACAGAAACAACTCAGGGTCCAGGGCCACGTGCAGCCCGAGGGTCGGCCAGGCCAGCAAGGCACCGGCGGCGATCTGCACCAGTGGCAACGGCAGTGGGATGATACGCCCGACAAGGCGCGAAACGCTGACCAGCATCAGCAGGATAAGTACGGTGTAGGCGGTTTGCATAACGCGGGATTCCCAGACAATCAACTTGCAACAACACACATCAGGCAACAACTCGCCGTTGAAGTGCCATATTAGCCGCCTATGCTGCGCGATGGCCTTTGCACAAAAGTCGCACGCGAGCAAAACGTAATTTTGACGAGCGGCGCCGAAAGCCGCTGGCCATGGCATAATCCGTGACCTTTCATTTGCGTCAGCCCAAAGGGGGGCAATTCCTTGACCGATTCAAGCAAAACGTTGCACCTTTTCGGCATCAAAGCCTGCGACACCATGAAAAAGGCGCGCACCTGGCTCGATGAACACGCTATCCAGTATGAGTTTCATGACTACAAAACGGCCGGTATCGACCGCGAACACTTGACCCAATGGTGCAATGAGCACGGTTGGCAGGTGGTTTTGAACCGTGCGGGCACCACCTTTCGCAAACTCGAAGACGAACGCAAAGCCGATCTCGACCAAGCGAAAGCCATTGAATTGATGCTCGCGCAACCCTCGATGATCAAGCGACCTGTGCTTGATCTCGGTGACAAAACCCTGATTGGCTTCAAGCCAGATAGCTATTCGGCGGCCCTCAAGTAGGCCTGCCCACTCCATTTTTGTAGAGGTAACAGCATGTCCAATTCCCTGTTCAGCCTGGGCTTCGGCGTCGGCACTCAGAACCGCCAAGGTGCTTGGCTGGAAGTGTTTTACGCACAACCGCTGCTCAATCCATCGGCTGAAATCATCGCTGCCATCGCGCCGATCCTCGGTTATACCGAAGGCAACCAGGCGATCACCTTCACCGTCACCCAGGCCCTGCAACTGGCTGACGCGCTCAAAGGCGTCGACGCTGCCCAAGCCGCTCTGTTGAGCCGCCTGGCTGAAAGCCACACGCCACTGGTCGCCACGCTGCTGGCCGAAGACGCCGCACTGACGTCCACCCCTGAGGCTTACCTCAAGCTGCACCTGCTGTCCCATCGCTTGGTCAAGCCACACGGCCTGAGCCTGGCCGGTGTGTTCCCGCAACTGCCGAACGTGGCCTGGACCAGCCAGGGCGCGATCGACATCGCCGAGCTGGCCGAGCGTCAACTGGAAGCGCGCCTGCGTGGTGACCTGCTGGAAGTGTTCTCGGTGGACAAGTTCCCGAAAATGACCGACTACGTAGTACCGAGCGGCGTGCGCATTGCTGATGCCGCGCGCATCCGCCTGGGCGCCTACGTGGGCGAAGGCACTACCGTGATGCACGAAGGTTTCGTCAACTTCAACGCCGGTACCGAAGGCCCGGGCATGATCGAAGGCCGTGTGTCGGCTGGCGTATTCGTCGGCAAGGGTTCGGACCTGGGCGGCGGTTGCTCCACCATGGGCACCCTGTCGGGCGGCGGCAACATTGTGATCAAGGTCGGCGAAGGCTGCCTGATCGGCGCCAACGCCGGTATCGGTATCCCGTTGGGCGACCGCAACACCGTGGAATCGGGCCTGTACGTCACCGCCGGTACCAAGGTTGCACTGCTGGATGAAGCAAACCAACTGGTCAAAGTGGTCAAGGCCCGTGAGCTGGCCGGCCAGCCGGACCTGTTGTTCCGCCGCAACTCCGAGACCGGTGCCGTGGAGTGCAAAACCCACAAATCGGCCATCGAACTGAACGCAGCGCTGCACGCTCACAACTAAGCAGCGACTCGATGCCACTGACGGCCCACACCTGACCGGTGCGGGCCGTTTATACGAGCCTTGATCACCATGCTTGTGCCCTCTCCCTGGCGCGCCGATTTCCCGGCCGTCGCCACCCTGCTACGGCAAGACCAGACCTATCTGGACAGCGCTGCCACCACGCAAAAGCCTCAAGCCTTGTTGGACGCCATCAGCCATTACTACGCCAATGGCGCAGCCAATGTGCACCGTGCCCAGCATTTGCCGGGCGCCCATGCGACCCAGGCGTTCGAGGACAGTCGCAGTAAAGTGGCGCAGTGGCTGAACGTCGGTGACAACGGGCAAATCATCTTCACCCATGGCGCGACGTCGGCGCTGAACCTCCTGGCCTACGGCCTTGAGCACCTATTCAACCCGGGCGACGAGATTGTCATCAGCGCCCTGGAGCACCACGCCAACCTGCTGCCGTGGCAACAACTGGCCAAACGTCGCGGGCTGGAGTTGGTGGTACTGCCGCTTAACGATGACGGCTTGATCGACCTGCGAGCCGCCGCCAGAATGATCGGCCCGCGCACCCGCCTGCTGGCGGTGAGCCAACTGTCCAATGTGCTTGGCGCCTGGCAGCCGTTGCCGCAATTGCTGGCCCTGGCCAAGGCCCACAACGCACTGACGGTGGTCGATGGCGCCCAGGGCATCGTCCATGGTCGCCATGACATGCAGGCCCTGGGCTGCGACTTCTACGTGTTTTCCAGCCACAAGCTCTACGGTCCGGATGGCGTCGGCGTGCTTTACGGTCGCACCGAAGCCCTGCATCACCTGCGCCATTGGCAGTTTGGAGGCGAGATGGTGCAACTGGCCGACTATCAAAGCGCCAGCTTTCGCCCCGCGCCCCTTGGTTTCGAGGCCGGAACACCGCCGATCGCCAGCGTGATCGGCCTGGGCGCAACCCTGGATTACCTGAGTTCCCTGGATCAACACGCGGTGACGGCCCACGAAGCCGCTTTGCACGACTACCTGTTGCGCGGCCTGCAAGCCCGCAACGGCGTGCGCCTGCTGGGTTCGCCGCAAGTAGCCCTGGCCAGTTTTGTGGTGGAAGGCGTGCACAATGCCGACCTCGCCCACTTGCTGACTGAACAAGGGATTGCCGTACGCGCCGGCCATCATTGTGCGATGCCGCTGCTCAAGCAGATGGGATTGTCGGGGGCGATTCGGGTGTCGCTGGCGCTGTACAACGATTCCGATGACCTGGAACGCTTTTTTGAAGCGCTGGATCAAGCCCTGGATATGTTGCGATGAGCTTGCCGGCGGAGGCCGTTGTGGCGCTGCAGGCGTTTCAGGTGGTCGGGAGTTGGGAGCAACGCGCCCGCCTGCTCATGCAATGGGGCGAGCGTCTTCCCGCGTTGCCGGATGAAGACAAGGTCGACGCCAACCTGGTGCAGGGCTGTGAAAGCTTGGTGTGGCTGGTGGGGCGCTTGCAGGATGGCCACTGGCAGTTTGCCGCCAGCAGCGATGCGCGGCTGATACGCGGGCTGGTGGCGTTGTTGCTGGCACGGGTTAACGGTTTGTCTGCCGCTGAGTTGCAGGCGGTCGACTTGCCCGACTGGTTCAATCAACTGGGTCTGTCGCGGCAGCTATCACCGTCACGCAGCAATGGTCTGAATGCAGTGCTTCAGCGCATGCGGAAGTTGAGCCTCACACAAAACTAAATGTGGGAGCGGGCTTGCTCGCGAAGGCGGAGTGTCAGTCACCAGATAGGTCGACTGATACACCGCTTTCGCGAGCAAGCCCGCTCCCACATTTTGATCTTTTCAGGGTGCAGAGATCGGTGTTGCCGGAACTCTGTCAGCAGGCCGGCGCACCCCAGCCACAATCTTGTCCACCGCCTTGGTCGCCGCCACCATGCCAAAAGTCGCGGTGACCATCATCACCGCGCCAAACCCGCCGGCGCAGTCCAGCTTCACGCCATCTCCGACAAAACTCTTCTGCAAACAGATGCTGCCGTCCGGCTTCGGATAACGCAGTTGTTCGGTGGAAAACACGCAGGGCACGCTGTAATGGCGGGTCACGGTGCGAGAGAAGCCATAGTCGCGGCGCAGGGTGGAGCGCACTTTCGACGCCAGCGGGTCATTGAACGTACGGTTCAAATCACACACCTGAATCAGCGTCGGATCAATCTGCCCGCCCGCACCGCCGGTGGTGATGATCTGGATCTTGCGTCGCTTGCACCAGGCGATCAACGCGGCCTTGGCATTGACGCTGTCGATGCAGTCGATCACGCAATCAATGTTCGCAGTGATGTACTCGGCCATGGTCTCGCGGGTGACAAAATCCGCCACCGCATGCACGGTGCAGTCCGGGTTGATGCCCTTCAAGCGCTCAGCCATGACCTCGACCTTGGCCTTGCCCACCGTGCTGTCCAGCGCATGCAACTGACGGTTGCTGTTGCTGACGCACACATCATCCAGGTCAAACAGCGAAATCTCGCCCACCCCACACCGGGCGATGGCTTCCGCCGCCCACGAGCCCACACCGCCCACGCCGACGATGGCCACGTGGGCCGCCTTCAAGCGTTCCAGGCCTTCAATGCCATACAAGCGGGCGACGCCGGCAAACCGTGGATCTTCTGTACTCATGACCATTACCCCAAAAACCGGCGCGCATTATAGGGCGTTGCCGCGACAAGTTCGACGCATCCAGCTACAAGTAAAGAACTTAGGTGAACTTTCGCTGCCCAATGTCCGGTTTTTCTCGGCTTGCTGTACGGTCAGTGAAAGGCCGGTGTAGGATGCGCGCCGTTCGGCGCAGGCCGACACCTCTTTTCGTTCCACACCCTTTGGAACCCGAAATAGCCATGTCATCGCGTAAATTTGGACTCAACCTGGTGGTAGTGCTGGCAATTGCCGCGCTGTTCACCGGCTTCTGGGCGCTGATCAACCGCCCGGTCACTGCCCCTAACTGGCCTGAACAGATCTCCGGTTTTTCCTACTCGCCGTTCCAGCAAGGCCAGTTCCCACAGAAAGACCAGTATCCGACTGACGATCAAATGCGTCAGGACCTTGCGATCATGAGCAAGCTGACGGACAACATCCGTACCTACTCGGTCGACGGCACCCTGGGGGATATCCCCAAGCTGGCGGAAGAGTTCGGCCTGCGGGTGACCCTGGGTATCTGGATCAGCCCGGACCTCGAGCGCAACGAGCGCGAGATCCAGCGTGCCATCGAAATCGCCAACAACTCCCGCAGCGTAGTGCGGGTGGTGGTGGGTAACGAAGCCCTGTTCCGTGAAGAAATCACCCCGGAGGCGCTGATCGTGCTGCTGGACCGGGTGCGCGCCGCCGTGAAAGTGCCGGTGACGACTTCCGAGCAATGGCACATCTGGGAAAAGAACCCGCAACTGGCCAAGCACGTCGACCTGATCGCCGCGCACATCCTGCCGTTCTGGGAATTCATTCCGATGGACAAGGCCGGCCAGTACGTACTCGACCGCGCCCGGGACCTGAAGAAATTGTTCCCGAAAAAGCCGCTGCTGCTGTCGGAGGTTGGCTGGCCGAGTAACGGCCGCATGCGTGGTGGCAATGAAACGTCCCCGGCCGACCAGGCAATTTACCTGCGCACACTGGTGAACAAGCTCAATCGCCAGGGCTACAACTACTTCGTGATCGAGGCTTTCGACCAGCCGTGGAAAGTCAGCGATGAAGGCTCGGCGGGCGCCTACTGGGGCGTGTTCAACGCCGCACGCCAGCAGAAATTCAACTTTGAAGGGCCGGTGGTAGCGATCCCGCAATGGCGGGTGCTGGCCATCGGTTCGGTGGTGCTTGCGCTGCTGTCCCTGACGTTGCTGATGATCGACGGCTCGGCCCTGCGCCAGCGAGGCCGGACCTTCCTGACCTTCATCGCGTTCCTGTGCGGTTCGGTGCTGGTGTGGATCGGTTACGACTACAGCCAGCAATACAGCACCTGGTTCAGCGTTACCGTGGGCATCCTCCTGGCCCTCGGCGCCCTGGGCGTATTCATCGTGCTGCTGACCGAGGCCCATGAACTGGCGGAAGCGGTCTGGACCCACAAACGCCGGCGTGAATTCCTGCCGGTTGAAGGGGATTCGGACTACCGCCCGAAAGTCTCGATCCACGTGCCGTGCTACAACGAGCCGCCGGAGATGGTCAAACAGACCCTCGACGCCCTGGCCGCCCTCGACTATCCGGACTACGAAGTCCTGATCATCGACAACAACACCAAGGACCCGGCCGTGTGGGAGCCTGTGCGCGACTACTGCGAAACCCTGGGCCCGCGCTTCAAGTTCTTCCACGTCTCGCCCCTGGCCGGTTTCAAGGGCGGCGCGCTGAACTACCTGATCCCGCATACCGCCAAGGATGCCGAAGTGATCGCGGTGATCGACTCCGATTACTGCGTGTCGCCAAACTGGCTCAAGCACATGGTGCCGCACTTCGCCGACCCGAAAATCGCTGTGGTGCAGTCGCCACAGGATTATCGCGACCAGAACGAAAGCACCTTCAAGAAGCTCTGCTACGCGGAATACAAAGGCTTCTTCCATATCGGCATGGTCACCCGCAACGACCGCGACGCGATCATCCAGCACGGCACCATGACCATGACCCGGCGTTCGGTGCTTGAAGAGCTGGGCTGGGCCGACTGGTGCATCTGCGAAGATGCCGAGCTGGGCCTGCGGGTATTCGAGAAAGGCCTGTCGGCGGCGTACTACCACGACAGCTACGGCAAGGGCCTGATGCCCGATACCTTTATCGACTTCAAGAAACAGCGTTTCCGCTGGGCCTACGGGGCGATTCAGATCATCAAGCGTCACACCGCGAGCCTCTTGCGCGGCAAGGACACCGAGCTGACCCGTGGCCAGCGCTACCACTTCCTCGCGGGCTGGTTGCCGTGGGTGGCAGACGGCATGAACATCTTCTTCACCGTGGGCGCCCTGCTGTGGTCGGCCGCGATGATTATCGTGCCGACGCGGGTTGACCCGCCGCTGCTGATTTTCGCGATCCCGCCGTTGGCGTTGTTCGTGTTCAAGGTCGGCAAGATCATCTTCCTCTACCGTCGTGCGGTGGGTGTGAACCTGAAAGATGCGTTCTGCGCGGCACTGGCCGGGTTGGCGTTGTCCCACACCATCGCCAAGGCGGTGTTGTACGGCTTCTTCACCACCAGCATTCCGTTCTTTCGTACACCGAAGAACGCCGATAACCACGGTTTCTGGGTCGCGATTTCCGAAGCCCGGGAAGAGATGTTCATCATGCTGCTGTTGTGGGGCGCGGCACTGGGGATTTACCTGGTGCAGGGCCTGCCGAGCAATGACATACGCTTCTGGGTGGTGATGTTGCTGGTGCAGTCGCTGCCGTATGTGGCGGCGCTGATCATGGCGTTCCTGTCGTCGCTGCCGAAACCGGCGCCGAAGGAAGAGCCTGTGAAGGCCGCTTAAAATCCTGCGCAATGCACTAAACGGCGGCCTCTGGCCGCCGTTTTGCTATAAGATAACGGCCCTTTTGCCTTGCACATGACTGTAGGCGCGAGCTTGCTCGCGAAGCACTTGAGATCGACGCGTCCATCCAGACAGGCCGCGTTATCGTTAACGACCTTCGCGAGCAAGCTCGCTCCTACAATTAGAACGTCGCCGCCTCGATTTCCGGAGTTTTCCCATGACGGCCCACGCCGACCTTTCGCCGACCCTCCAACTCGCTATCGACCTGATCCGTCGCCCGTCGGTGACGCCGATCGATGCCGATTGCCAGAAGCTGATGATGCAGCGCCTGGGCGACGCCGGTTTTGCGCTTGAGCCGATGCGCATCGAGGATGTGGATAACTTCTGGGCCACCCACGGCAAACACGAAGGCCCGGTATTGTGCTTCGCCGGCCACACCGACGTGGTGCCGACCGGTCCGGTCAAGGCCTGGCAGAACGATCCGTTCGACGCGTTGATCGACGAAAACGGCATGCTCTGCGGCCGTGGCGCGGCCGATATGAAAGGCAGCCTGGCCGCGATGCTGGTCGCCTCGGAGCGCTTCGTCACCGACTACCCGGACCACAAGGGTTCCGTCGCCTTCCTGATCACCAGCGATGAAGAGGGCCCGGCGCACCACGGCACCAAGGCTGTGATCGAACGCCTCGCAGCCCGCAAGGAGCGCCTGGACTGGTGCATCGTCGGCGAACCATCGAGCACCACCCTGGTGGGTGACGTGGTCAAGAATGGTCGTCGCGGCTCCCTCGGCGCCACCCTGACCGTGCGCGGCGTGCAAGGCCACGTGGCCTACCCGCACCTGGCGAAGAACCCGATCCACCTGGCCGCTCCGGCCCTGGCCGAACTGGCCGCCGAGCATTGGGACGATGGCAACAGCTTCTTCCCGCCCACCAGCTTCCAGATTTCCAACCTTAATTCGGGCACCGGCGCCACCAACGTGATCCCGGGCGACCTGACGGCGGTGTTCAACTTCCGTTTCTCCACCGAGTCCACCGTCGAGGGCCTGCAACAGCGGGTCGCGGCGATTCTCGACAAGCATGGCCTGGACTGGCATGTGGAGTGGGCGCTGTCGGGCCTGCCGTTCCTCACCGAGCCGGGCGCATTGCTCGATGCCGTCTCCGCCAGCATCAAGGCCGTCACCGGCCGCGAGACCAAGGCGTCCACCAGTGGCGGCACTTCCGACGGTCGCTTCATTGCGACACTCGGCACTCAGGTGGTGGAACTGGGCCCGGTCAACGCGACCATCCATCAGGTCAACGAGCGCATCCTCGCCAGCGACCTCGATGTGCTGACCGAAATCTACTACCAGACCCTGATCAAGTTGCTCGCCTGATGCTCGCTTGCCCCATTTGCAGCGCACCGTTACACGAGGTGGACAATGGCGTGGCCTGCCCGGTCGGGCACCGCTTCGACCGCGCGCGCCAGGGTTACCTGAACCTGTTGCCGGTGCAGCACAAGAACAGCCGCGACCCGGGCGATAACCTGGCGATGGTGGAAGCGCGCCGCGACTTCCTCAATGCCGGGCACTACGCCCCGGTGGCCAAGCGCCTTGCCGAACTGGCCGCGGAACGCAAACCCCAGCGCTGGCTGGATATCGGCTGTGGCGAGGGTTACTACACCGCGCAAATCGCCGACACCCTGCTGCGTGCCGATGGTTATGCCCTGGATATCTCCAAGGAAGCCGTCAAGCGCGCCTGCAAACGCAACCCCACGGTGACCTGGTTGATCGCCAGCATGGCCCGGGTGCCGTTGGCCGATGCCAGCTGCCAGTTCCTTGCCAGTGTCTTCAGCCCGCTGGACTGGCTGGAGGCCAAGCGCCTGCTCAGCCCGGGCGGCGGCTTGATGAAGGTCGGCCCGACCAGCGGCCACCTGATGGAGCTGCGCGAGCGCTTGTACGACGAAGTGCGCGAGTACAGCGACGACAAGCACCTGGCGCTGGTACCGGACGGCATGAGCCTGCAGCACAGTGAAACCCTGGAGTTCAAACTCAGCCTGGCCGACCCCAAGGACCGCGCCAACCTGCTGGCGATGACACCCCACGGCTGGCGCGCCAGTGCCGAGCGCCGAGCGCAGGTGATCGAGGCCGCCGAACCGCTGCTGGTCACTGTGTCGATGCGCTACGACTATTTCGTGCTTCAATAACCCATTATTTTGCGGGCCTCTCGAGGCCTGCGCTGAATCCGCGAATGGATTTTCAGAATCCCGCAATGAGGAACATCCATGCGCCAACCTGATATCGAGATTTACCTCAAGGACGCCGACGTCGACTACAAGGCCATCGCCGCCTGGCTGGGCGCCGCCCTGGGCCCGTGCACCGATTGGGTCCAGCGCGGCCAGACCTACAAGTGCACAGCCGGCAGCGTGCCGGTCACCTGGCTGCCGAAAGCCGTAGGCAAATGGAACAGCTTGTACCTGGAAAGCGACCAGACTCCGTGGGAAGACGACATCGCCTGCGCCCGTGCGGCCTTTGCCGCGCTGAACGTCGAAGTGCGTTGCGCGCCGGGCAGCTGGGTTGAGGAAGAAGGTGAAGAAAGCGCGGATACCTGGATTCGTATCAGCGAAGACGGTGAAGAGCAGATCACCTGGAAAACAGCCTGATCTAACGCTGTAAATCCAATCAAAAATGTGGGAGCGGGCTTGCTCGCGAATGCAGTGTGTCAGTCACCTGAGTATCAACTGGCACTCCGCTTTCGCGAGCAAGCTCGCTCCCACATGGGTTATCCGGTGTCGCTGCAATTGTTTACAGGCCCACCACATCCTCAGCCTGCAAGCCCTTCTCGCCCGTCACCACGGCGTATTCCACCTGCTGGCCTTCAGACAACGAACGGTGCCCGTCACCGCGAATGGCGCGGTAGTGCACAAACACATCCTTGCCATCTTCCCGCTGTATAAAGCCGTAGCCCTTGGCGTCGTTGAACCACTTCACATTGCCGGTCTCGCGCGTTGCCATCTGTTTTGCTCCCACATGCTTTTATTAGTACGTTTATTGTTAAGTCGTCGCAGTTGAACTGCCGAGTATAAGACAGGCTCAAAAAGCTTCAACTCAAGATTACTTCGCCGCTTTTTTGCCGATTTTCGGCTAATACTGCACACTAGCGCCCCGAGCATCCGCTCGGTTTTTCCCACTCAAAGCAGAAGCCGTATGACCCGTTCTCCCTTTCGCCGTCTGGTATTTGGCACCTTGCGTCGGCTGTTGTACCTCTGGGTTCGCTCAGAGACGATCAACCAGTCGTCCCTTACCCTGAACCTCGACCGCAGCCGTCCGGTGTTTTACGTCCTGCAATCCCCTTCCCTCACCGAGTTGGCGGTGGTTGATACCGAATGTACCAAGGCCAGCCTGCCGCGCCCGGTACTGCCGGTATCGGTCGGCCCGTTGATGGAACCGGCGGCCTTCTTCTACCTGACGCCCGACCCTGACTGGCTCGGCCGCCAGGACAAGCGTGGCGCACCGCCGACCCTGACCCGCCTGGTGGATGTGCTCACCGAACACGCCGAAGAGAATGCACAGATCATTCCAGTCAGCGTGTTCTGGGGCCAGTCGCCCGACAGCGAGTCCAGCCCCTGGAAGCTGCTGTTCGCCGACAGCTGGGCCGTGACCGGCCGCCTGCGCCGGCTGCTGAGCATCCTGATCCTGGGCCGCAAGACCCGGGTGCAATTCTCCGCGCCCATCAACCTGCGTGAATTGATCGAGCACAATAAAGGCCACGAACGCACCGTGCGCATGGCCCAACGCATCCTGCGGGTGCACTTTCGCAACCTGAAAACCGCAGTGATCGGCCCCGACCTGTCTCACCGGCGCAACCTGGTCAAAGGCCTGGTCAACATGCCGCTGGTGCGCCAGGCGATCCTCGACGAAGCCGAGCGCGAGAACATCACCCCCGAGAAAGCCAAGGCCCAGGCCCTGCGCTACGGCAACGAAATTGCCTCGGACTACACCTACACGGCCATCCGCTTCCTGGAAGTGGTGCTGAGCTGGTTCTGGAACAAGATCTACGACGGCATCAAGGTCAACAACGTCGAGGGCGTGCAAAAGGTCGCCCAGGGCTACGAGGTGATCTATGTGCCGTGCCATCGCAGCCATATCGATTACCTCCTGCTGTCGTACCTGCTGTTCAAGAATGGCCTGACCCCGCCGCACATTGCCGCCGGGATCAACCTGAACATGCCGGTGATCGGCAGCCTGTTGCGCCGTGGCGGGGCGTTTTTCATGCGTCGCACCTTCAAGGGCAACCCGCTGTACACCTCGGTGTTCAACGAATACCTGCACACCTTGTTCACCAAGGGTTTCCCGGTGGAGTACTTCGTCGAAGGCGGACGCTCGCGCACCGGGCGCATGCTGCAACCGAAGACCGGGATGCTGGCGATCACCCTGCGCAGCTTCTTGCGCTCCTCGCGCATGCCCATCGTGTTTGTACCGGTGTACATCGGCTACGAGCGCGTATTGGAAGGCCGGACTTACCTCGGCGAACTGCGCGGTGCGAGCAAGAAGAAAGAGTCGATTTTCGATATTTTCAAAGTGGTCGGCGCCCTCAAGCAGCGCTTTGGCCAGGTCGCGGTGAACTTCGGCGAACCGATCAAGCTGGCTGAATTCCTCGACAGCGAGCAGCCCGACTGGCGTTCCCAGGAACTGGGCCCGAACTACAAGCCGGCATGGCTCAACGAAACCACCAACCGCCTCGGCGAGCGGGTGGCGCAACACCTGAACGAAGCGGCGGCGATCAACCCGGTGAACCTGGTGGCGCTGGCGCTGCTGTCCACCACCCGCCTGGCCCTGGACGAACAAGCCATGGCGCGCCAGCTTGATCTGTATCTGGCGCTACTGCGCAAGGTGCCCTACTCGCCCCACACCACCTTGCCCGAGGGGGATGGCCTGGCGCTGATCAAGCATGTAAAGGACATGAAACTGCTGTCGGAACAGAGCGATGCCCTGGGCAAAATCCTTTATCTGGACGAGCAAAATGCCGTCCTGATGACGTACTACCGCAACAACGTGCTGCACATCTTTGCCCTGCCGGCGCTGCTGGCGAGTTTCTTCCAGAGCAGCTCGCGCATGAGCCGCGAACAGATCCTGCGCTACACCCGCGCGCTCTACCCGTATCTGCAATCGGAGTTGTTTATCCGTTGGCCCCTGGACGAGCTGGACGCGGTGGTCGACCAGTGGCTGGAGGCCTTCGTCGAACAAGGCCTGCTGCGCTTCGAGAACGAGGTGTACCTGCGCCCGGCCCCGAGTTCGCGGCACTTTGTACTGCTGACGCTGCTGTCCAAGAGCATCGCCCAGACCCTGCAACGCTTCTACATGGCTATCTCGCTGCTGCTCAACAGCGGCCAGAACAGCATCAGCGCCGAAGAGCTGGAAGACCTGTGCACCGTCATGGCCCAGCGCCTGTCGATCCTTCACGGGCTGAATGCCCCGGAGTTCTTCGACAAGAGTCTTTTCCGACATTTCATCCAGACGTTGCTGGAGCAAGATGTACTGCGCCGCGACGAGGCCGGCAAGCTGAGCTATCACCCGCTGCTGGGTGAACTGGCCGAAGGCGCGGCCAAGCGCGTGTTGCCGGCGGATATTCGCCTGTCAATTCGCCAGGTGGCCCTGCATCGCAGTGAAGACGCGGCCGACAAGCCCGTCGTACCCGAAGAAACACACTAGAGTGACCGAGGCGCCAGGGTGTTTCTGGCGCCGCTGACAAGGAGCTGTACCATGAAAAAAATCATCCTCCTGGGCCTGACCGCCCTGCTGGGAGCCTGCCAGACCATGAGCCCCACGCCCACCAAAGCCAGCCTCGACGGCGAAGTGTTCTACCTGCAACGCATCGCCCTGCCGCCCGCCGCCACCTTGAGCGTGACCCTGCAAGACGTGTCCTTGATGGACACCCCGGCCGTGACCCTGGCCGAGCAGAAAGGCCCGGTGAAAGGCCAGGTGCCACTGCCCTTCCACCTGAGCTACGACCCGGCCCAAGTCAAGCCTGGCCACAGTTACTCGGTCAGCGCTCGCATCGAACTGGATGGCAAGCTACTGTTTATTACCACCGAACGGCACTCCGTACAGTTGAACGGCCAGGATCCACAACCGCTGCGCGTACGCGTGGATGCGGTTGCACACTGATTAAAAAATCGATCATAAGGAAGCGCCCATGCTCCGTAACTCCCTTCGCCTCACTGCCCTGTGCGCCGGCCTGCTGTTCGGCGCCAACGCCATGGCCTTGTCCCTCGGCAGCCTTTCCCAGGGCGACGCTGCCGGCGGCCTCAAGGATGCACTGACCCAAGGCGCGCAGATTGCCGTCAAACAACTGGGCGTGCCCGGCGGCTTCAGCAACAACCCCGAAGTGAAAATCGGCCTGCCGGGCAAGCTGGGCAAAGTCGCCGACAAGTTGAAGATGTTTGGCATGGGTGACCAGGTCAACCAACTGGAAGCCAGCATGAACAAGGCGGCCGAAACTGCCGTTACCCAGGCTCAGCCGATCCTGGTAAACGCGGTGAAAAACATGAGCGTGACCGATGCCAAGGGCATCCTCAGTGGTGGCCAGGACTCCGCCACCCAGTACCTGAACAAAAGCAGCCGTGACGAGATCCGGGCCAAGTTCCTGCCGATCGTTAAAGCGGCCACCGACAAGGTCGGCGTGGCCCAGCAGTACAACGCCCTAGCGGGCAAGGCGGCGACCTTTGGCGCGATTGATGCCAAGAGTGCCAACGTCGAAAGCTACGTGACCGAGCAGGCGCTGGACGGGCTGTTCAAGATGATTGCGCAGCAGGAGGAGACCATTCGCAAGAACCCGGCAGCCGCGGCGACCAGTTTGGCGAAAAAAGTGTTTGGCAGCTTGTAAGCCAACAGGATCGCCCCTCTGCCCGGGGCGATCCCTTCCTCTGTTGCTATGCGTTGCGAACGAGGGACAACGACTCCATCGCAACCAGCCCAAAGTTGATTTTTCCTGTCTGGTAGTCCGAATTCGTTGAACAGGATTTTGGCGGGCATTCGGGCTCTGGCGGCCTTGTCTCGCAAGGCTTTGGCTTCGAGCACTCGGGCTCTGGCGGTTTAGGAGGGCGAGCAATCATTCGTATGATGGAACAAATACACATAGGGCAATCCTTCAATCCGTTTAGACGTCTTCACTTACCGGCGACAGCAACCGCCAGAGCCGGTAAATCAGTACCTGCAATCAGGTAGTCCCTAAGTGGAAGGAACGTCCGAAAACGTTCCCTGTCCCCCTGGAATATGAAGACCTCCCGCCTTACACCACATCCTTCCTGACCCTGAACCAGGCCGCATACAACGCCGGCAGGAACAATAGCGTCAACGCCGTCGCCACAATCAAGCCGCCCATGATCGCCACGGCCATCGGCCCGAAGAACACGCTGCGAGACAGCGGGATCATCGCCAATACGGCGGCCAGGGCAGTCAATACGATTGGCCGGAAGCGTCGCACCGTCGCCTCGATAATTGCCTGCCAGGGAGCCAGGCCGGCCTTGATGTCCTGTTCAATCTGGTCCACCAGGATCACCGAGTTGCGCATGATCATCCCCGACAACGCGATGGTCCCCAGCATCGCCACGAACCCGAAGGGTTGGCGGAACACCAGCAGGAACAGCGTCACCCCGATCAACCCCAACGGCGCAGTGAGAAACACCATCGCCGTGCGTGAGAAGCTGCGCAGTTGCAGCATCAGCAAGGTCAGCACCACCACGATAAACAGCGGCACGCCAGCCTTCACCGAGTTCTGCCCACGGGCGGAATCCTCCACCGTGCCGCCGACTTCCAGCAGGTAACCGTCCGGCAGTTCGGCGCGTACGCCCTCCAGGGTTGGCAGGATTTGCTGGACCAGGGTTGCCGGTTGCTCCTTGCCGTAGATATCGGCGCGGATGGTCACCGTCGGCAGACGGTTGCGGTGCCAGATGATGCCTTCTTCAAAGCCGTATTCCAGGGTCGCGATCTGCGACAGCGCAACGCTCTTGCCGTTGTCGGTCGGCACCGCCAGGCTTGGCAGCAACGACAGTTCAGTACGCTCATGCACAGTGCCGCGCAGCAGGATCTCGATCAACTCGTTGTCTTCGCGGTACTGGCTGACGCTGGAACCTGTGAGGGAACTCTGGAGGAATTTCGACAGGTTGGCGGTGCTCACGCCGAGGGCGCGGGCGCGGTCCTGGTCGACGTTGAGGTAGACGATCTTGCTCGGTTCTTCCCAGTCCAGGTGGACGTTGACCACGTGGGTATTTTCGCGAACCTTGGCCGCCACTTTCCGCGCCAGGGCCCGGACTTCTTCGATGTGCTCGCCCGTCACCCGGAACTGCACGGGGTAGCCAACAGGTGGGCCGTTTTCAAGACGCGTGACCCGCGAGCGCAGGTCCGGGAACTGTTCGTTGAGGGTCTCGATCAGCCAGGTGCGCAGGCTTTCGCGCTCCTCGATGGTTTTGGCCAATACCACAAACTGGGCGAAGCTGGCGGCCGGCAGTTGCTGGTCCAGCGGCAGGTAGAAACGTGGCGAACCTGTACCGACATAGGCCACGTAATTTTCAATACCTGCATGTTCCTTGAGCAACGCTTCAAGGCGTTTGACCTGGTCAGCCGTATTGCTCAGCGAAGCGCCTTCAGCCAGTTTCAGGTCGACCATCAACTCCAGTCGCCCGGAAGCCGGGAAGAACTGCTGGGGCACAAAGCGAAACAGCGCCACCGAGCCGATAAACAACAGCAAGGTCAGGACGATCACCGTCTTGCGGCGACGCACGCACCACTCCACCAGGCGCCTTACGCGCTGATAGAACGGCGTGCCGTAGGGATCCGGCCCGTCGGTGCCATGCTTGGCCGCATGAATCTTCGCCAGGTCCGGCAGAAGTTTTTCCCCCAAGTACGGCACGAACACCACGGCGGCGACCCACGAGGCCAGCAGTGCGATGGTCACTACCTGGAAGATCGAACGGGTGTATTCACCGGTGCTCGACTGTGCGGTGGCAATCGGCAGGAAACCCGCCGCGGTGATCAGCGTACCGGTGAGCATCGGAAAAGCGGTGCTGGTCCAGGCGAAACTCGCAGCCTTGAGCCGGTCGTACCCCTGTTCCATTTTGATCGCCATCATTTCCACGGCGATGATCGCGTCGTCTACCAGCAAGCCGAGTGCGAGCACCAACGCGCCGAGGGAGATTTTGTGCAGGCCGATGCCGAGGTAATACATGGTGGCAAAGGTCATGGCCAACACCAGCGGAATCGCCAGGGCGACCACCATGCCGGTGCGCACCCCCAGGGAGAAGAAGCTCACCAACAACACAATCGCCAGGGCTTCCGCCAGCACTTGGACGAATTCGCCGACACTGGTTTTTACCGCAGCCGGTTGGTCCGACACCTTGCGCAGTTCCATGCCGGCAGGAAGGTTCTTCTGCAGGCGTGCAAATTCGCCTTCCAGGGCCTTGCCCAACACCAGGATGTCGCCACCGTCGCGCATGGCCACGGCCAGGCCAATGGCATCGTCGCCCATGTAGCGCATGCGCGGTGCCGGTGGATCGTTAAAGCCGCGATGAATCTCGGCCACGTCGCCGATACGGAAGGTGCGATCGCCGACGCGGATCGGGAAGTCGCGAATCTCTTTAACGGTCTTGAAGTTGCCGGAAACCCTTAGCTGCACACGCTCGCTCGGGGTTTCAAAGAAGCCGGCGGTCGACACTGCGTTCTGCTCTTGCAGCGCCTGTTGAACGGCGGCCAGCGGCAAGCCGAGGGTGGCGAGCTTGAGGTTGGACAGCTCGATCCAGATCTTCTCGTCCTGCAAACCCAACAGTTCGACCTTGCCGACATCCGGCACCCGTTGCAGCTGAATCTGGATGCGGTCGGCGTAGTCCTTGAGCACGGCATAGTCGAAGCCGTCGCCGGTCAGGGCGTAGATATTGCCGAAAGTGGTGCCGAATTCATCGTTGAAAAACGGGCCCTGGATATCCGGCGGCAAGGTCTGGCGAATATCGCTGATCTTCTTGCGCACCTGGTACCAGAGGTCCGGGATCTGCGCGGAGTGCATCGAGTCCCGGGCCATGAAAGTGACTTGGGATTCACCGGGGCGCGAGAAGGAAACGATGCGCTCGTAGTCGCCGGTCTCCATCAGTTTTTTTTCAATACGCTCGGTGACCTGACGCGAGACGTCCTGAGCGGTCGCACCCGGCCAATTGGTCTTGATGACCATGGCCTTGAAGGTAAACGGCGGGTCTTCGCTTTGTCCCAGCTTGGTGTAGGACAGAGTGCCAACCACCGCCAGCAGGATCATCAGGAACAGTACGATCTGGCGATTACGCAACGCCCATTCGGAAAGATTGAAACCCATCGGGGACTACTCCTTGGCCGCCAGACTTACCACTCGGTTGGAGCGATCCACCGGGCGCACTTGCTGACCCTCGTGGAGTACATGCACACCGGCGGCGATCACCCAGTCTGTTGCGCTCAAGCCTTCCAGCACCGGCACGGTCTTCTCGCCAAAGGCACCGATGCGCACCGGTGTGCGCTTGAGGGTGTTGTCGGGTTGCACCACCCAGACGTAGGACGCACCGTTCTCCGCGCTGAGGGCAGACAGCGGCACCGCCAGGGGAATCACGCCGTCTGCCTGTATGAATACGCGAGCGCTCTGCCCCAGTTCAGCAGGCACCTTGCCGCCGGTAAACGCGACGCGGGCGGCGAAGGTTCGCGACTTTGGATCGGCGGCGGGCGACAGTTCGCGGATGCGGCCGTTGAAGCGCTGGTCGGGCTGGCTCCATAACTCCACGGACACCGGCTGGCCAATCTTGAAGCGCCCGAAGCTTTGCTCCGGCAGGCTGATCAGCACCTCCCGCTCACCATCGGTGGCCAGGGTAAATACGGTCTGGCCGGCAGACACCACTTGGCCGACTTCCACCGCACGCTTGGCGACCACACCATCCTGGGGCGCGCGCAGTACGGCGTAACCGGCCTGGTTATTGGCCACGTCGAATTCGGCCTTGATCTGCTTGAGGCGGGCTTCACCGGAGCGGTAGAGATTTTCGGAATTGTCGTACTGGGAACGGCTGACCATCTGACGGTCCATCAGGGTCTTGTAGCGGTCACGTTCGGCGCGCACCAGGCTCAGGTTGGCCTCGGCGGCGGCGACCTGGGCGCGGGTGGCTTCGAGTTGCAGGCGTACGTCCTGGGGGTCGAGTTCTGCCAGGGGCTGGTTGGCCTTGACGCGCTCGCCCTCCTCCACCAGTCGTCGGCTGACTTTACCGCCGATGCGAAAGGCCAGGTCGGGTTCATAACGGGCGCGCACTTCGCCCGGGTAGCTGTCAGAAGCCTGCGCCGAAGGCTCTGGCTGAACCACCATGGCCGGGCGGATGGTGGTTTGCGCGGCGTCTTCATGGCCACAGGCAGCCAACAGGAATAACAAGCTGGCAGGCAACGCGAGTGGCAGGAAATAGCTGCGCATGCTGAAGGACCTTTCGCTAATGGAGCTAGGAATAATTATACTGGCCAGTATGTTATTAATACCAAACTCACCAGTCCAGTAATAAAGTGAAAATGTCTGACAATCCTGTAAACACCAATAGCCCCGGGCGTCCCAAGGACATGGCAAAACGCCAGGCGATCCTCGATGCGGCGAAGATCCTGTTTTTGAGTAATGGGTATGCCAGTACCAGCATGGATGCCGTGGCAGTGGAGGCCGGGGTGTCGAAGCTGACGGTGTATAGCCACTTCACCGACAAGGAGACGCTGTTCTCGGCGGCGGTGGTCGCCAAGTGCGAAGAGCAGCTACCGGTAATGTATTTTGAGTTGCCCGAAGGTATGCCGGTGGAGAAGGTGCTGCTCACTATCGCTCGCGGGTTTCATGTGCTGATCAACAGCGAGGAGTCGGTGAACTTGCATCGGTTGATGATGACTTCCGGGAGTCAGGATCCGAAGTTGTCGCAGATCTTTTTCGAGGCTGGGCCGATGCGTATGTTGCAGGGGATGGAGCGGCTCCTCGGTAAGATCGACCAGAGTGGCGCACTGCGTATTGCCAAGCCGTTCACCGCAGCGGAGCACTTTTTTTGCTTGCTCAAGGGCACGGCGAATTTTTGTTTGCTGTATGGGTGCGGGGGGCAGTTGAGCGCTGAGGCGGCCGAGGAGCATGTGCAGGAGGTTGTGGGATTGTTTATGCGGGCTTATCGGGTTTGATGTGGTTTTTCGGCGTTTTTGAACGGGGGGCATATCCGTTATTTGGGTAACGGCCGCCTATGGTTCCGCTCTTACAGCGGCTCACTTTTGAACAGCGCAAAAGTAAGCAAAACGCTCTTGCCCCACCACTCGGCACCTCGCTTAGGCTCGGTGTGCCCTCAGCTCCGGCAGCACGAAGCGGGCCGCCGCGACGGGGCGTCCCTGCCCCGTCGCGGCTAAACCGGCGTCCTGCCGGTTTACCCGCTCCGTACTGCCTGCGTTCGGCCAGCGTGGTTTAACGGGGCGCCTAAGATCAAGATCAAAAGCAGATCAAGGGCACAGCGGCCTACAGGCCGGCTTGAGTGTGATGAAGCAACAGCAAAATCAGAAGCTAAAGCGGGCACGGTCCAAATGTGGGAGCGGGCTTGCTCGCGAAGGTCGTTAACGATGACGCGGGCATCCTGATTCAACGCGGCGTTCTCAGGTTCTTCGCGAGCAAGCTCGCTCCTACAGGAAAGCAGCTCTGTTTTTGCTTTTAACACTCAAGCCGGCCTGTAGGCCGCTGTGCTCTGCTTTTGATCTGCTTTTGATTTTGATCTGTGGGCCCCGTCAACCACGATGGCCGCAAGCAGGCACGGTGGAGCGGGTAAATCGGCAGGGAAGCCGATTTAGCCGCGCCGGGCCATGGATGGCCCGTCGCGGCGGCCCGCGGAGACGGGCCGGAGTGCGGGCATGCCGAGCCTAGGCGAGGCACCGAGTGGTGGGGCAGAGACCTTTTGGTTACTTTTGGCTGGGCCGGCATTCCGGGCGTTTGCCAAAAGTGACCCGCTGTAAGAGCGGAACCATAAGTAGCCGTTACCTAAATAACGGATATGTACCCAAACCTCAGGACTTCAGCGCTTTCTTAGGATAAATGTCATACCGACTGGACTTCCCATCCAACGCATGACTCGGCTTCACCCCCTCAATACACGGCGCCTTACGCGGCCGCTTAACCACCACCCGATGGCTGGCCAAAGCCAACGCCGCCGCCAACAACGCCGGCGCATCCGGATCATCCCCCACCAAGGGCCGAAACAACCGCATCTCCTTCTTCACCAACGCAGTCTTCTCCCGATGAGGAAACATCGGATCCAGATAAATCACCTGAGGCGGCTCCCCCTCCCAACTGCGCATCACCTCAATCGAATTGCCCTTGAGCAACTTCATCCGGGCCACAATCGGCGCCACCTCAAAATCCTCAGCCCCGCGCGCCAGACCATCCTCCAGCAACGCCCCAATCAACGGCTGCCGCTCGATCAGGCTCATCTCGCACCCCAGGCTAGCCAGTACGAAAGCATCCTTGCCCAACCCCGCCGTAGCGTCCAACACCCGTGGCCGCACGCCCTGAGCCACGCCCACCGCCTTGGCAATCATCTGCCCGCTGCCACCACCGTACAAACGCCGGTGCGCCGCACCACCTTCCACAAAATCCACCCGCACCGGCCCAGGCGCGTCAGGCCCCAGTTGTTGCAACTGCAGGCCCTGCTCGCTCACCTGCAAGGCAAAGTCCGCCTCATCCAGATGCAAAGGCAACCCAAGCTGCTCGGCCCATTGCTGGGCACGGGCCTGAAAACCTTCAGCCAAGGCCTCGACCCGAATGCGGCTGGCCGCTGGTTGTTCGCTCATCGGTGACTACGCTCAAAAATATTAAGGATCGGCGAAAAGCGGCCGATAAAAAAAAGGATCAGGCATTTTGCCAGAGCTGAGCGACGATCGAGAGAAATGTCAGACATTCCTTCGCTATTTACCGGTGTACTGCCGACCCACAACCACTTCGGCCTGCGCAATACCCAAGCGCTGGCCGGCGTCAGTCATGTGTGGCAGGACTTCTTCGCCCAAGCATTGGCCGAACAGCTCGGCGACACGCCCGGCGCGCTCGCCAAGTCCGTGGCAATGCCGGTAGATCCGTCGGTTGAACCCAGTGAAGGCAGTGACCTCCTGTCGCAGATCGTCACCCAACGCGCGTGTGACGTGAAAGACACCGAGATCGCCCCGCCCGAGCCGCTGTTCCTGCCCATCGCCGAATTCGAACTGGAATTGCTGCCACCGGCCCCGCCACCGTACCCGGCGGAAGAAGTGGTCGCCCAGCAAAAACAGCAGAACTTCGAAAGCGGTTGGGTGCGCCCTATCGTCCTGACCGCCGGCCAACCGCTGCCCGTGCCTGGCCCGGCGCCTCAGCCACGCCCACTGCATTTGCCGATTGCCGAATTCGAGCTGGACCTGCTGCCACCGCCACCGCCGCCATTCCCGGCAGAAGAGCTGGTTGAGCAACAAAAAGCCCTGGACTTCGACAGCCGCTGGGCTCGCCCGCTGATTATCCACAACCTGCGCCTGGCGGCCTGATTCTCAGCGACACACCCACCAACGCCCCATGTCGAGATGAAAGTGGTTTCGGTGGGCGGCGTTGTAATCCGGGCTCAACACCACGTTGAAATCCTTGCAGGCGCCATCGCGCACTTGCCGCAGAAACTTCGCGCCCTCGCCGCCGCCCGGCCAATCCTTGAACACATTGATGGTGCGCCCGTCCGCCAGGCGAAAGCCGGCGATATCCAAAGCATTCGCCGACGCGTGCTGGCTGAGGCGCCCATCGGCACGGTTGTAGATATTGCGACAGGCAAAGCTGCCGAGGTGATCAACCCGTGTCACCGCCTGGCCAAACACCGCCTGGGCCGCGGGTTGCAGGCTGTGGCGCTCGAACAGGGCGAACGCCACGGCCAGCGGGCAACTGGCGAGAAAGCTGCTGCTCAGACCGACCTCCGCCCCCTGGACGCGCAAGGTATTGCGCAGCGGACAGGCGGCATCGGCAGGGCTGTCTGCCTGATGGGTGACCCGCAGCCCGGAGGTTTTCAGCACCTGGTCACACAGCGCAGGATCATCCTGCAGGCGCCCAAGCTTGAATCGGGTCAACAGGTTCGGGCTTGCGCGCACGTCCAGCGGTGCCCACGGATTCCAGTCATCGGGCAGCGGCACCCAGCCTCGCCACACGCCGACAAACAGGCCGCCCGCCAACACGAGCAACACACCCAGCACTTTGAAGAAGCGCACGATCCCTCAACCCTTGAACAGTTGATTGGCCTGGCTGAACGGCATCGAGCGTTCGGTAAAGGTAAACGTCCCCAGTTCATGAACCTCCTGGGCCGCCCTGAAGAACTCTCCATAAGCCGCCAGGGCCATGGCCGAACCCACGCTGATGCGCTTTACGCCCAGCTCGCTC
This sequence comes from Pseudomonas sp. LBUM1641, assembly GCF_059716235.1. NCBI lineage: Bacteria > Pseudomonadati > Pseudomonadota > Gammaproteobacteria > Pseudomonadales > Pseudomonadaceae > Pseudomonas > Pseudomonas sp. LBUM1641. Next base: position 1,360,808 of record NZ_CP166815.1, on the reverse strand, counting down.
AACTGCGCCACGCTGAGTTTCAGGGCGCCTGACATCAAGATATTCACCGGTTTGGGCGCGACCGCCTTCACCACGGCCAACACTTCCTCGGCACTGCGCAGGGCCGGTGCATACAGCACGTCGGCACCGGCTTCGGCGTAGGCCTGGAGGCGGCGGATGGTGTCGGGCAAATCCAGCCGGCCATGCAGGAGGTTTTCTGCACGGGCGGTCAGCGTGAAGGGGAACGGCAGGCTGCGGGCAGCAGCGACCGCCGCTTCGACACGTTCGACGGACAAATCAAAAGGATAGATCGGGTCGACGGCAATCCCGGTGGCGTCTTCGATGGAGCCACCGACAATGCCAGTCGCTGCCGCCCGCAGGATGGTCTCGGCGCAACCTTGGGGCGTGTCGCTGAAGCCGTTTTCCAGGTCGGCGGCAACGGGCAGCGAGGTGGCCTGGACGATCGCCCCGGCATTGCCCAAGGTGTCTTCCAGGGACAACGCACCTTCGGCATCCGGGCGGCCGAGGCTGAAGGCGAAGCCGGCGCTGGTGGTGGCCAGGGCTTCGAAACCCAGGCTGGCGAGCATTTTTGCGGAACCGGCATCCCACGGATTGGGCATCACGAAGGCACGGTCACGCTCATGCAGGGCCTTGAAGGTTTCGGCGCGAAGGGTTTGGGCATCCATGACTGACTCCTGTCGGGAAAAGGAGCCTTAGAGTAACCCTAGTTGCTCCGCTTCGGGTTCTCGATGAATCTGCGGCAAGGCCGGCAAGCCGGGCAAACGCACCATCAGCTTTTCATGAAAGCGCAGGGCCAGTTGGGCCGCCAGGCGATTGTCAGAGGTGTGGAGAAAGACATAGGGCGTGCGACCCTCTTCGATCCAGCCGGCGACCTTTTCAACCCAGGGCACCAGGAACGGGTCATTGGCTTCCAGCTCCGGATGGCCAATAAAGCGCACTTGCGGAAACTGCGTCAGCGCCGCCGGGCGAGGCGGCACCTTGGGCTTTTTCGATTGGGCGTGCAGCACGGCTGCCGAGGTGGACGTGCAACTGAACAGCGCACGCGGGTCCAGGCAGATGCGCTCGACACCCCGGTCGCGCAGCAAGCGGTTGAGACTGCGCTCGGCGCCGCCCTTGGCAAAGAACTCCGAGTGACGCACTTCCACCGCCAACGGTCGCTCCAACCCATCGATAAACCCGGCCAACTCACCCAGGCGCTGCGGAGTAAAACTGGCCGGCAGTTGCAGCCACAATGGCGAAATACGCTCGCCCAACGGGCTCATCAACCCAAGAAAACTTTCCGCCGCCGGCAACTGCTCAATCAAGTTGCCACTATGGCTGATATCACCCGGAAACTTGGCGGTGAAACGAAAATGTTCGGGCATGATTTCAGCCCAGCGCTGCACGGTAGCGACGGAAGGACGGGCATAGAACGTGGTGTTGCCCTCAACGGCGTTGAAGACGTGGGAATACAGGGCGAGGTAATCGCTGGAACGGGCGTCGGCGGGATACAGGTATTCGCGCCAGGCGTTTTCACTCCAGGACGGACAACCGAGGTAGTAAGGCAACAGCATCAGATATGGATATCGAGGCCCAGCACTTCCATATCCCATTCGACAAAGCCGGCGGTGGTCAGGTAGCTGGCCAGGGCATTGGCGACGTTTTTGCTCATGGAGCGCGGGAAGACCATGTCTTGCTGGCGGGCGGGTACACCGCTGATGCGTTCGCCGTTGGAGCCATGGGAACGAGCAGAAACAGCAGTTGAGTCAGACTGGATTTCAACAAAGTCGGGCGAGTCTTCGACGGAGTCGTCTACCGTCACGTTCGCCTTGCGAGGCTTACGCTTGAGGGGGTAGGACTGTGATGAAAAGCCGTCTATGCGCATACATGCGAACTCGGTATCGGTGATGGCATTTTAGTGGCGCCCTCCATTGCGCGCAAATGCTCTGGTGATAACTAGAACACATAATTGGTAAAAGGTTTAAAAGCGCGGGCAAATTCTGACGATTGGCGATTTTTGCCTGAAATTGCCCGCATTTTTGACGTCAAATAATGCCGCGTTCAGCCTTGGTTTGCGCCACTTTATCCCGCAAGTACACAGGCGCTGCCTGGTCGGCCGCAATTGCCTCGCCCCGCTCCCAGGCAAAGCGTGCCAAGGCCAGCAGGTCTTCGGCATGGGGCAACATTGCGGCATCCTGGCCCGCAAGCGTCACGCCAATGCGTTCGCCGTAACCCCAGCCGGTGCCAGCACCGAACCAGTCGCCGCTGGCATCAGCCGGCAAGGCCGCCGTTTCAGGCGGCAACACGGCTTCAGCACCCACCAGGCGCATCTCGCCAGCGGTTTCGCGGTAGCAACCCCAATACACTTCGTCCATGCGCGCATCGATGGCCGCCGCAACCTGGCTGGCGCCGTGTTCGCGAAACGCCCGCTGCGCCAGCACCGCCAGGTTGGACACTGGCAATACCGGACGCTCGAGAGCAAATGCCAATCCCTGAACCACGCCAATAGCGATGCGCACACCGGTAAACGCACCCGGGCCACGTCCGAACGCGATGGCGTCCACGGCCGACAAGGTGGTGCCCGCGTCCAGCAGCAGTTGCTTGATCATCGGCAACAGCTTCTGCGCGTGCAGGCGCGGGATCACCTCGTAGTGGCTTGTGACCTTGCCATCGTGCAGCAGGGCAACGGAGCAAGCTTCAGTCGCGGTGTCCAGGGCCAGCAAGGTGCTCATCGGTGTATGCATCCACGTTGAAAAAAAGTGCGTCAGTATAAACAACAAAGGCCCGCAAGCGGGCCGTTGTCAATCAAGCGGATGAACGATCAGCTCAGCGCTTGCAGTACTTTGCCAGTGATGGCTTCAACCGAACCCACACCTTCGATGTGGCTGTACTTCGGCTTGCCCTGGGCATCGGCCAGCTTCTGGTAGAAGTCCACCAGCGGCTTGGTCTGGGAATGATAGACCGACAGACGATGGCGCACGGTTTCTTCGGTATCGTCTTTACGCTGCACCAGGTCATCGCCGGTGACATCATCCTTGCCAGCCACTTTCGGCGGGTTGTAGACGATGTGGTAGACGCGGCCCGAGGCTTCGTGTACACGACGACCGGCAATACGCTGCACGATCTCTTCGTCTTCAACGGCGATTTCCACCACGTTGTCCAGCTCGACGCCGGCCTTCACCAGGGCTTCAGCCTGGGGAATGGTGCGCGGGAAACCGTCGAACAGGAAACCGTTCTTGCAGTCGTCCTGGCTGATGCGTTCCTTGACCAGGTTGATGATCAAGTCATCGGAGACCAGGCCGCCGCTGTCCATCACGCTCTTGGCGATCAGGCCCAGCTCGGTGCCAGCCTTGACGGCCGCGCGCAGCATGTCGCCGGTGGAGATTTGTGGAATGCCGAATTTTTGAGTGATGAACTTTGCCTGAGTACCTTTACCGGCCCCGGGAGCTCCCAGCAGAATGACGCGCATCGATGTGCTCCTCAATTTTTTATAAAGATGACGCTCGGATTCGCCGCATGGGGCCAATCTCGGAAATTTTGGGTCCAGGCCGCACAAACGGCCAAAGGCTGATCAAGATACACAGCAGGCCCAAACCACACAAGCCGCCGAAAGTAGGAGAAACCCGCGCCGCGCTGGCTTTATAGGCAGGTACAACCCGGACAGCAAAACGCCGGTCGCCATTTTGACGGCGACCGGCGCGATGTATCTGCAAGCTATTGAGAACACGCCATAAATGTCAGCCGGTGTTGCGCAATCCGGCGGCAATACCGGCCACAGACACCAGCAGCGCCTGTTCCAGAGGGCTGTCCTGCGCCGCCTCCTGTTGCCGCGATCGGGCCAGTAATTCGGCCTGCAACAGGTGCAACGGGTCGAGGTAGGTGTTGCGCAGCCGGATGAACTCCAGGGTATCGGGACTATGGGCCAGCAGCTGAGACTGGCCAGTCAGGCCAAGCACTACACTGCACGCCTGCGACAATAGGTCGCGTAAGTGCGCGCCCAATGGCAGCAGATCAGGCTGCACCAGACGTTCGTCATACAGGCGGGCGATGTCGGCGTCGGCCTTGGCCAGCACCATTTCCAGCATATCGATGCGGGTGCGGAAGAACGGCCACTGCTCGCGCATCTGCCCCAACAACTCACCTTCGCCGCGCTCAAGGGCCTTGCTCAAGGCCGCTTCCCAACCGAGCCAGGCCGGCAGCATCAGGCGGGTTTGGGTCCAGCCGAAAATCCACGGGATTGCCCGCAGGCTTTCAATGCCGCCGGCTCGACGCTTGGCCGGGCGACTGCCCAAAGGCAAGCGGCCCAACTCCTGCTCCGGCGTGGACTGGCGGAAATACTCGACAAATTGCGGATTTTCCCGCACCACGGCGCGGTAAGCGCTGACACCGTCGGCGGCCAATTCGTCCATCAAGTGGCGCCAGGCCGGCTCCGGTGGTGGCGGTGGCAACAACGTCGCCTCCAGCACTGCCGCCAGGTACAGGTTGAGGTTTTGCTCGGCGATGTCCGGCAGGCCGAACTTGAAGCGGATCATCTCGCCTTGTTCGGTGGTGCGGAAACGCCCCGCGACCGAACCCGGTGGCTGCGACAGAATCGCCGCGTGAGCCGGGCCGCCGCCACGGCCTACGGTGCCGCCGCGACCGTGGAACAGCAGCAGTTCGACTTGTTGTTCGCGGCAGATTTCCACCAACTGTTCCTGGGCCCTGTATTGCGCCCAGGCGGCGGCGGTAGTGCCCGCATCCTTGGCCGAATCCGAATAGCCGATCATCACTTCCTGCGGGCCCTGCAGACGGGCGCGATAGCCCGGCAACAGCAGCAGTTTCTCGATCACCGGGCCTGCATTGTCCAGGTCAGCCAGGGTCTCGAACAACGGCACCACACGCATCGGTCGTTGTACGCCGGACTCTTTGAGCAGCAGTTGCACAGCCAACACATCCGACGCGGCGCCCGCCATGGAGATGACGTAGGAACCCAGGGACGCGGCAGGTGCGGCGGCTATTTCCTTGCAGGTGTTCAGCACTTCGGCAGTGTCTGCCGAGGGTTTGAAGTAACCCGGCAACAAGGGGCGACGGTTGGCCAGTTCCTTCATCAGGAAACTGATGCGCGCCTCTTCGTCCCAATCCTCGTAACGGCCAAGGGCCAGGTAATCGGTGATTTCAGTCATGGCCGCGCAGTGGCGGGTGGAATCCTGACGGACGTCGAGGCGCACCAGGAACAGGCCAAACGTCACCGCCCGACGCAAGCAATCCAACAGCGGGCCGTCGGCAATCACGCCCATGCCGCAGGTATGCAGCGACTCGTAGCACAGCTCCAGCGGCTCGAGCAGCTCGCGGTTGTTTTGCAGCACATCGGCAGGCGCCGGCGTGGTGGTAGTCAACGAGGTGTGGGCCCATTGGCGTGTGGCGCGCAGGCGCTCACGCAGTTGCTTAAGCAACGCCCGATAAGGTTCGACGCTGTCGCCGACCTTGGCCTGCAATGCCGGGCTGGCGTGTTGCATCGACAGCTCGGAGGCCAGGTGATCGATATCGCGCAGGTACAGGTCTGCCGCCATCCAGCGTGCCAGCAGCAACACTTCACGGGTGACCGGCGCAGTGACGTTGGGGTTGCCGTCGCGGTCGCCGCCCATCCAGGACGCAAAGCGAATCGGCGCGGCTTCCAGGGGCAGGCGCAAACCGGTCGCCGCATGCAAGGCATGATCAGCCTTGCGCAAATAATTCGGGATGGCGTGCCACAGCGAATGCTCGATCACCGCAAAGCCCCACTTGGCTTCGTCTACAGGCGTTGGCCGGGTGCGGCGGATTTCTTCGGTGTGCCAGGCTTCGGCGATCAGGCGTTGCAGGCGATTGCGGATCTGCTCGCGCTCAGCGGTGGTGAGGTCGCGGTGATCCTGCAGGGCCAATTGTGCGGCGATGGCATCGTATTTCTGGATCAGGGTGCGGCGGGCAACTTCGGTGGGGTGAGCGGTGAGCACCAGCTCGATTTCCAGCCGGCCCAACTGGCGCGCCAGGGATTCGCTGCTATGGCCTTCGCTCTGCAAGCGTGCCAGCAGTTCCGGCAGCACCCGCGACTCAAACGGCGCAGGCGTTGATTCATCGCGGCGGTGGATCAACTGGTACTGCTCGGCGATGTTGGCCAGGTTGAGAAACTGGTTGAAGGCCCGCGCCACCGGCAGCAGTTCATCTTCTTTCAGTTGGTTGAGGCTGGCGCTCAGCTCTTCGCCAGCCGCCTGCTCCGAAGCCGCGCCACGGCGGTCGGCCTTGGCGCCTTTACGGATCTGCTCGATCTTGTCGAGGAATTCATCGCCGTACTGCTCTCGAATCGTGTTGCCCAACAGCTCACCCAGCAGGTGAACATCCTCACGCAAACGTGCATCGATATCGCTCATCAGCCAATCTCCAGCAGAAAATCCGGGACGCTTTGATCCTCAAGAGTGCCGCCCACGGCGAAGTCTTACAAGGAACTTTAAACCTTGTGAGTTGCAGCTAGTCTCAACAATAAGCCGCAGCGTTATCCGCGCTGGCCGGCTGGTCACTCATCATCGCCCGCGTACCGCGGGCTCCATTGAGGTTGCCATGAAAATCCGAGAACTGGCCCAGCATTGGGAAGAAAACGCCAAGGGTCGTCTGACCAAAACCGAATACGCCATCCATCTGGACGTTGAAGCCGCTGCCAGGCTGGCGGCGATCTCCGAGATGTACCCCAAACGCCACACCGAAGAACTGCTCGGCGAGTTGATTGGCGCAGCTCTCGAAGAGCTGGAAGCGAGCTTTCCCTACATCAAGGGCAAGCAGGTGATTGCTACCGATGAGGAAGGCGATCCGCTGTACGAAGACGTTGGTCCAACCCCACGTTTTCTCACGTTGTCACGGCGTTATTTACACGATCTGTCGGCTCAGTCCGACAAGCAGAAACACTAGTCAACCTCCGCTAAAAAAACCGCCACCCCCAGTATTCAGGGCCTCCGACAGGCCCTGAATACCGCTGCGCGTTGCAAAAGTTCCAACTTTTAACGCTGACCGTTCAGTCAGATATTTTTTTAGGCAAATCGCCATCTTCGCTGAACTATTCAAAAAAGCCTCCGGTCACAGCCAGTAAGCCATCACTTGGAACAGCCGTTTGAATAGGCGTCCCGAGCTTTACCGCCGGGCCCCGGCAGACACTGCAAGCCGGAGATGGATTTGATGTTTTTCAGGAGTTACCTAATGGAGTTGAAGACGATGAAGACCAGCACTGCCAAAACCTCGTTTAACCACCTGCGCGGGCTTAAATTGGCCGCGCTGGCAATCGGCACCAGCTTCGTACTGGCTGGCTGCGCCGGCAACCCACCGAGCGAGCAATACGCTGTTACCCAATCTGCGGTGAACAGCGCCGTCAGCGCCGGTGGTACCGAGTACGCAGCCGTGGAAATGAAGTCGGCTCAGGACAAACTGAAGCAAGCTGAAATTGCCATGCACGACAAGAACTATGACGAAGCCCGTCGCCTGGCCGAACAAGCCGAGTGGGACGCCCGCGTCGCAGAGCGTAAAGCCCAGGCTGCCAAGGCCGACCAAGCTGTGAAGGATTCCCAGAAAGCTGTTCAGGAGCTGCGTCAGGAAGGCATGCGTCCGGCTGTTATCAAGCCGCAGCAATAAGCCGCTACCTCTGATTGCTTTGCACCCGAAACCGAATTGAAAGGACGACACGATTATGCGTAAACAATTGATGATCCCTGCCCTGCTGGCAATGAGCGTTGCTCTGGCGGCGTGCTCCACCCCGCCGAACGCGAACCTGGAAAACGCTCGGACCAACTTCTCGGCCCTGCAAGCCAACCCGCAGGCTACTAAAGTAGCGGCGCTGGAAACCAAAGACGCCAGCGAGTGGCTGGACAAGGCTGACAAGGCCTACCGCGACAAGGAAGACCAGAAGAAGGTCGACCAACTGGCCTACCTGACCAACCAGCGCGTTGAAGTGGCCAAGGACACCATCGTCCTGCGTGAGTCCGAAGCCAAGCTGAAAAACGCTGGCGACGAACGTGCCCGCGCCCTGCTGGAAGCCCGTGACGCGCAGATCAAGCAACTGCAAGACAGCTTGAACGCCAAGCAAACCGATCGCGGCACCCTGGTAACTTTTGGTGACGTACTGTTCGCCACCAACAAGTCCGACCTGAAGTCGAGCGGCCTGGTCAACATCACCAAGCTGGCGCAGTTCCTGCGTGATAACCCGGACCGTAAAGTGATTGTCGAAGGCTACACCGACAGCACCGGTTCCGACTCGTACAACCAGAGCCTGTCGGAGCGCCGTGCCGCTTCCGTACAGCGCGCACTGGCTAACCAGGGTGTGGATATCTCGCGCATCGTGACCCAGGGTTATGGCAAGGAATACCCGGTTGCCGATAACGGCAGCGTTTCGGGCCGTGCCATGAACCGTCGTGTTGAAGTGACCATCTCCAACGACAACCAGCCGGTCAAGCCACGTTCTTCGATGGCAAACTGATCGACTGATGCTTGAAAAGAAAACCCACTTTACAGTGGGTTTTTTTTCGGGTCGTCGAACCGGACAGGTCGGTTTGTATCCTCGGCCGGCAGCTCCATCTTCCCGCCGTAGTCATGTTCCGACAGCTTGTCCATCAGTTGCTTGAGCTTGTGATCCTCGGCGTCGAGCATTTCCAGCCTCTCATGCCCCCTGACCATGTCCACCATGTTGCTTATTGCAGCAATAATTATCGCCACCTTCTCGCCCCAATCTGTGCAAGTTACATCGCTTTCTGTGGTTTCTTACGCAATACGGTTCCAGAGAGTCGCATCATGAACTGCGGCTGTCATTGCGCAGTCGCCTGCCCGTAACAGCACGCTGCCCACACCGTCGCTGACTGATCGTTTGTAGCTGCATGAAGAATCCCGCCAGTTGGCGGGATTCTTTTATTGGCAGGCCTAAGAATCACGAGGTCTTAGCGCGTTTCAAAAGCCTTGGGGTCAGAAGGTCGCTTGCGCCGGGTTGTTCTCCGACACTGCGTTTATCTTGTTATCACCGCCTTGGTCTGCGCCCTGCTCCTGAGCACCCTGCCCCGTGAGTTTTGACAGTTCTTCCGTCAGCTTCTTGATCAGCTCCTGAATGTTTTCGCCGCCCTCCGCCCCCTGCGCGCCACCGCCCCCTTGGGAGGATTGGCTCTTCAGTTGCTGAATTTGTTGCTCCAATTGCTGAATGCGCGAATTATCTCCTCCCGCACCTGCAGTACTGGAAGAAGGTGTGTTGCCTGAGATGGGACTTGTCATATGACTGACTCCAAATTAAGTAGCAGAGATAACTGCACCAGCGCCGCTGGCCAGTGCAGAATCTGTGGTAACTCACTTAAAATGGTTCCAGACCCTTCCCACTTCATTCGTCCTACTGTTCCAATTGCGGCGTTTCCTGGCCCATGCATCGCACTGCCTGTTTCTTGCCGTTTACCAGGACGCCGGTCAGGCCTTTCTGTTCGGTATCAAACAGCACCAACACACCATCGACACACTGCGCTACCTGGGCGGCCGGGGTCAGGGAGATTTTGTAGTCTTCGCCTGGCACGGTCTTGAGCATGGTGAAGTCGCTGAGCAGCAATGCATCCTCAGGCTTGGCGAAGTGCAAATAGCCGTAGTACCACAGGCAGCCGACGGTGCCGATGATGGTGCCGATGCCGGTGAGGATCAGGGGGATCATGTTGCGTTCTTCGCTCATTGCGGGTTCTCTGCATTGGAATTCGGGGACGCCGGGTAATTGGGGATTTCCCCCAGGCGGCGCAGCCCGTTGAAATGCTGCGGGTCGTCGAGGTAGCGCAGCATCACGGTTTGCCAGGTCTTGTCGGCAAAGGTCTGCACGTGACCACCCCGGGTCAGTTGCAGCACCCTCGGTGGCGGCGCAGCTTGATACAGGCGGATGCCGTTGGACAGCGGCACGATCGGATCATCGAGGCTATGGAACAACAACTTCGGCACACCGGTCAGCCGGGGCATGGCGTTGATCGCACTGTCGGCGTCCGGCACCAGCCACGACAACGGTACCTGGAACGGCCATGTTAGCCAGGAGGTGCTGAGGGCGAATTGTCCTACGTCACGATAACTGGCCGGCACGCCGTCCAGCACCAGCGCCTTGAGCCGGGGCTGGCGCTCGGGATGTTCCGCCAGATAGTGCACCACCAGCGCACCGCCCAGGCTTTGGCCCAGCACGATCAGTGGCTGGCCCTGGGTTTCGGGGGCGTTGTCGATCCACTTGAAGGCGGCGTCGATGTCCTGGTAAACCGCCGGCAGCGAAGCTTCACCTTCGGACAGGCCGTAACCGCGATAGTCCAGCAGCAGCACTTGATAGCCCTGCTCCGGCAGCCACCAACTGCCGCCGAGGTGCCAGGCGAGGTTGCCGCCGTTGCCGTGAAGGTGCAGCACCGTGCCCTTGAGCGGCACACCGGCCTTGGCCGGCAGCCACCAGGCGTGCAGCTTGACGCCATCGGCGGTGGTCAGCGTGACGTCCCGGTATTGCAGGTGGGCCTTTTCCGGGGTGAACGGCAAGCCGCGCTCCGGGTAAAACAGCAGGGAGCTGCAGCCGTTCAGGGTCAGTAGCAGGCAAAGAATGCCGAGGATTCTCATCCGTTGAAGCCTCGTGAATGGGTTGGGAACGATCCTAAAGACCTATGGAGATCAAATGACCGAGTTCCTTCAGAGATATCGTTAAAGGATATTGGAGTAATCCGCCTCGATCCGGTCCAGGCTCAAATGGTTGAGGAAGTTGGAGAAACACATCCACGCCGCCAACGCATTCATGTCACGGAACTGATCCGGCAGGTATTTGGGCGGTACCACCAGGCCTTCATCCACCAGTTGGCGCAGGGTACGCATGTCTTCCAGGGTGGTCTTGCCGCAGAACAGCAGCGGCACTTGCTCCAGTTTGCCTTTGCGCACGGCCAACTGAATGTAGTTGTAAACCATGATAAAGCCCTTCAAGTAGGACAAATCCTTGGTAAACGGCAGGCCCGTAGGCGTCGACCCACGGAAAACCCGGCTGGCGTTGCCGTAGCTTTCCGCCATTTCAAAGCCCTGCTCGCGGAAGAATTCGAACACCTGCAGGAAGTCGGCCCCCTGCTCCACCATATGGATGGCGCGGGTGCGGTTGGTCAGCTTGCGCAGGCGGCTGGGGTAGGAGGCGAAGGTGATAATTTCCATCAGGATCGCCAGGCCTTCCTGGGTCACCGTCGACGAGGGCGGGCCCTTGGACAGGAAGGTGCAGATCGGCTGGTTCTGGCCATTGAGGGTGGTGCCCACATGCACCAGGCCTTCATGAACTTCCAGGGCGCGCACGTCGCGGTCGTTGAACATCGCGTCGGCGCGGATCTTGATGTAGTCGGCGCCTGCCGCCGCATCCGCCACGATACCGTCAGACTCGAACACCCGAATGGTTTCCTCAGCCTCGCCGAATACCTTGTTCAGGCGGCTTTGCAGCAGGCCGACGGCGTCCTTGGCGGTGAGGGTCTTGGCTTCGTCCTTGAGGTCGCCGCGGCCGTCGATATTGTTCAGGTAGTCCGACATCATCAGGCCGAGGTCGGCCAGGGTCGGGTCACCGGCGTGGAACGCATCGGAGGCGGCGCCGTACAACTCCTGGGAAATCAGGCCGAAATCCTCGGTGCCGCGCGCTTCGAGCATGCGCACTACCATGCGGTATTCCTTGCACATGCGCCGCATGATCTGCCCGACCGGGTTGAACTGGCCAAGCTGGCGGGTGATGTCACGCTCGATGTTCTGGAACTCCAGCTTCACCGCGCTGGAATCGAACGACAGTGGCCGGTTCAGGTAGTAATCGCGGTCCACCGCCGGCATTTCCTTGCCATTGGCCTTGAGAAATCCCTGGCGGATATTCTCGTCCCACTTCACGGCGTCGAGGACGCGAATCGGTGTTTGCGCCAGCACAATGCGATCGGACAAGGTGCGTATCGTCTGCTGGTAATCGTCCACCCGGTACTTCCTCTTTAAACGTTATTTGCTCGCGCGCTGGTAGCGCACGGCTTCGACGAACACGTCAGCATTGGCCGGGTCATCCAGGTAGGCAAACACCTGGGCCATGGGGCTGTTGATCAATACGCCGTCGCCTTCGACAGTTTCGACAGTGCTGCCGCCAAGGACTTTCTGGCCGACAGCCTGGTGGATCTGGTCCAGGTCGAGGTTGTAGACCACCAATTCGTGTTCATCGTTGAGCTCGAAGCCTGCCAGGATGAAATGCCCGCCAAACTTGGCCGGCAGCGGCGCCGACAAATACCAGCGGCTGCCATGGCGGGAGACCGTGAACAGGTATTCATCACGTTGGCCCGGCTTGGCTTTAGGGTAGCTCACGGCTTTGTAGCGATGTGCACCCACGCGGCTGATCTGCAGGTTGAGCGGCTCGCCCCAGGCATTTTTGCTGGCCCATTTGCCCAACAGGGCCTCAGGCGCCGCCTCACTGGCCGGCAACGGATCCTTGAAAGTCACCAGGCAACCGCTGAGCAACAGGAACGACAAGGCGATCACAACGACACGCCAGGCTTTCATTGGACACTCCCCTGTGTCAGACCGAAGCCAACACCAAATGCATGTAACGCTTGAGGATCTCAAGCATTTCTTCGCTGGTCAGAGGCTCTGCACCGCCCAGCAGGCCCTGATATTCCATCCGACCGATAATCGCCGTCAACACTTTGGCATCCTGTTGCGGCTCGCGCGAACCCAATACCTGGAAAAACTGGCAAGTACCCTGCAGCAGGATTTGCTGGTGAGAACGTACCAACTCGGCCAGGCGCGGGTTCAGCAGCGCTTCCTGGCGAAACGCTTGCTCGGCCATAAGGTGCTCGCGGCGGTTGAGCAATTGGCGTTGCACGTAATCGGCGGTCAGGCGCGCGATGTCGTCGGCCAGCTGCGAGCGAGACTGCGGACTGCCGTCGCCGTAAGCGACCATCTCCCGCAGCAGCCCTTCGTTACGCACCCACAACTTGCCCATGAACGCCGCACTGCGCTCCACGTATTGGGCGAAGGTGTCGGTGAGCAGGTCGTCGATGTCCTTGAAGTAATAGGTAGTGGCCGATAATGGCACGCCGGCCTCTGCCGCCACCGCACGATGACGCACAGCGCGCACGCCTTCACGCACCACGATGCGCATCGCCGCATCGAGAATGTCCTGCCTGCGTTGCTCACTGCCCCGGCGACTGGCCTTGCGGCCCTGGTACTGAACACTTTCAGCCACGGCAGCGGCAATGCCGGCGGCACCCTTTTGAGCCATTACGCGGTTCACGACGGATCTTCCTTTCAGGGTGACGCGGAGCGTCACGGGCTGCGTTCCCACGCAGAGCGTGGGGACGATCATCTGGCGCTGTTAGCTTGACGCTTAAATACGCCACATAAAAAAGCCGCCTTATAAAAGGCGGCTTCGGATTTCGCTACGGTTACGCTTGTGGCCGCATGTGCGGGAACAAGATCACGTCACGGATCGACGGCGAGTTGGTCAACAACATCACCAACCGGTCGATGCCGATCCCTTCACCGGCCGTTGGCGGCATGCCGTATTCCAGGGCGCGAACGAAGTCGGCGTCGTAGTGCATCGCCTCGTCGTCGCCGGCGTCCTTGTCGGCCACCTGGGCCATGAAGCGCTCGGCCTGGTCTTCCGCATCGTTCAGCTCGGAGTAGGCGTTGGCGATTTCGCGGCCGCCGATGAACAGCTCGAAACGGTCGGTAACGTTCGGGTTGTCATCGTTGCGACGGGCCAGCGGCGACACTTCGAACGGGTACTGGGTGATGAAGTGCGGCTGTTCCAGCTTGTGCTCAACCAGCTCTTCGAAAATCATCACCTGCAATTTGCCCAGGCCTTCAAAGCCCAGCACCTTGGCGCCGGCTTTCTTGGCGATGGCACGGGCCTTGTCGATGTCGGTCAGGTCGTCAGCGGTCAGCTCAGGGTTGTACTTGAGGATCGAATCGAACACCGACAGGCGCACGAACGGCTCGCCGAAGTGGAACACTTTGTCGCCGTACGGCACGTCGGTGGAACCCAGGACCAACTGCGCCAGTTCGCGGAACAGTTCTTCGGTCAGGTCCATGTTGTCTTCGTAGTCGGCGTAAGCCTGGTAGAACTCCAACATGGTGAATTCAGGGTTGTGACGAGTCGAAACGCCTTCGTTACGGAAGTTGCGGTTGATCTCGAACACTTTCTCGAAGCCGCCAACCACCAGGCGCTTGAGGTACAGCTCCGGCGCGATACGCAGGAACATTTCCAGGTCCAGCGCATTGTGGTGAGTTTCGAAAGGCTTGGCTGCGGCACCACCGGGGATGGTTTGCAGCATCGGCGTTTCGACTTCCAGGAAGTCACGCGCCATCAGGAAGCTGCGGATGTGCGCGATCACTTGCGAGCGTACGCGGAACGTCTGGCGCACTTCTTCGTTGACGATCAGGTCAACGTAGCGCTGGCGGTAGCGCTGTTCGGTGTCGGTCAGGCCGTGGTGCTTGTCCGGCAGCGGGCGCAGCGACTTGGTCAGCAGGCGCACGCTGGTCATTTCAACGTACAGGTCGCCCTTGCCGGAACGGGCCAGGGTGCCTTCGGCTGCAATGATGTCGCCCATGTCCCAGGTTTTCACCGAGGCCAGGGTTTCTTCAGACAGGGTTTTGCGGTTGACGTAGACCTGAATGCGACCGGTCATGTCCTGGATCACCATGAACGAGCCACGGTTGAGCATGATGCGACCTGCCACCTTGACCGGGATCGCAGCCTCTGCCAGCTCTTCCTTGGTCTTGTCCGCGTACTGTTTCTGCAAGGCATCGCAGTAGTTTTCGCGGCGGAAGTCGTTGGGGAAGGCATTGCCCTTGGCGCGCTCGGCAGCAAGCTTTTCCTTGCGCAGGGCGATCAGGGAGTTTTCTTCCTGTTGCAGGGCTTGCGGGTCGAGTTGTTGGTCGCTCATGTCTTTAAATTTTCCATCAGGTTCGTGGTCCCCGGCATGCGGCCGGGGATCGCCGGCAAGCCGGCTCCTACAAGGGGGTTACAGGCCGGATTTCAGGCTGGCTTCCAAGTATTCGTCGATATCACCGTCGAGCACCTTGTCGCAGTCGCTGCGTTCGATGTTGGTACGCAGATCCTTGATCCGCGACGCATCGAGCACGTAAGAACGGATCTGGTGACCCCAGCCGATATCCGACTTGGTGTCTTCCAGCGCCTGGGACGCGGCGTTACGTTTCTGCATCTCCTGCTCGTACAACTTGGCCCGCAGCATTTTCATGGCGGTGTCCTTGTTCGCGTGCTGGGAACGTTCGTTCTGGCAGCTGACCACGGTGTTGGTCGGTACGTGGGTAATACGTACGGCCGAGTCGGTGGTGTTTACGTGCTGACCACCGGCACCGGAGGAACGGTAGGTGTCGATGCGCAGGTCTGCCGGGTTGATCTCGATTTCCACCTTGTCGTCGATCTCTGGCGAGACGAAAACAGCGGAGAACGAAGTGTGGCGACGGTTGCCGGAGTCGAACGGGCTCTTGCGCACCAGGCGGTGAACACCGATCTCGGTCCGCAGCCAGCCAAAGGCGTATTCGCCCTTGATGTGCACGGTCGCGCCCTTGATGCCAGCCACTTCACCGGCCGACAGCTCCATGATGGTGGCGTCGAAACCGCGTTTGTCAGCCCAGCGCAGGTACATGCGCAACAGGATGTTGGCCCAGTCCTGGGCTTCGGTGCCGCCGGAACCGGCCTGGATATCCAGGTAGGCGTTGTTCGGGTCCATTTCGTGGCTGAACATGCGACGGAATTCAAGCTTGGCGAGGTTTTCCTCGAGGCGGGCCAGCTCGGCGACGATATCGCCCACTGCGCCTTCGTCGTCTTCTTCGACGGCCATGTCCAGCAGGTCGCGGCAATCGCCTAGACCGGTGTTCAGTTCGTCGAGGGTGTCGACGATCTGCGCCAGCGCAGAGCGCTCGCGGCCCAGTTCCTGGGCGTATTCAGGTTTGTTCCAGACAGCCGGATCTTCAAGCTCGCGATTGACTTCGGTCAGACGCTCATGCTTTTGATCGTAGTCAAAGATACCCCCGAATAGTTTCGGAGCGCTCGGACAGGTCCTTGATGGTGTTAAGGATCGGGTTGATTTCCATGGCGGGCAGCACTCGTTGGCGAACTTTTGAAAGCCGAAGAGTATAACGACAAACGGCTGATAACGGCAGTCCGCTTGGCCGAAAAGGCGGGGTGCATCAGCAAATGCGAGCTCAAGAGAACCCTGTGGCGAGGGAGCTTGCTCCCGCTGGGCTGCGCAGCAGCCCCTTGCAATGTCACTGTGGTGTGTCAGGCGGTACGTGGTGATGGTCTGGGGCTGCTTCGCAGCCCAGCGGGAGCAAGCTCCCTCACCACAGCAAGCTACCTCTCCACAGCAAGCGCTCTCCCGACAACCAGCGTTTTGCCGTCGTTATTCGATCCCCACCTGATTACGCCCATTGTGCTTGGCCAGGTACAAGCCCTTGTCCGCCGCCGAGATCAACTGCCGGCAATCGGTGCCCTGCAACGGAGTCATGGTGGCCAGACCAATACTGATGGTCAGGCTCGAGCCTTCCGCCGGGGCAATGTGCGGGATTTTCAGGCCCGCCACCGCCTGGCGCAGTTTCTCTGCCACCAGCCGCGCACCGCCCGGCGAGGTGTTCGGCAGCACCAGGGCAAACTCTTCACCGCCGTAACGCGCCGGCAAATCCGAGGGACGGCTGCTGGCATCACGAATGGCCGCAGCCACCTTGCGCAACGCTTCATCGCCTTCCAGGTGCCCAAAGCTGTCGTTGTACGTCTTGAAGAAGTCCACGTCGATCATCAACAACGACAGCTGGGTCTGGTCACGCATGGCACGTCGCCACTCCAGCTCCAGGTATTCGTCGAAATGCCGGCGGTTGGACAGCCCGGTCAGGCCGTCGGAGTTCATCAGCCGTTGCAGTACCAGGTTGGTGTCCAGCAACTGCTGCTGGCTGACCCGCAGCGCACGATACGCCGCGTCCCGCTGCAGCAGGGTCATGTAGGAGCGCGAGTGGTAACGGATGCGCGCCACCAGCTCGATGTTATCCGGCAGCTTGACCAGGTAATCGTTGGCACCGGCGGCAAACGCGGCGCTCTTGATCAGCGGGTCTTCCTTGGTGGAAAGCACGATGATCGGGATGTTCTGCGTCGCCGGATGATTACGGTATTCGCGCACCAGGGTCAGGCCGTCGAGCCCCGGCATCACCAGGTCCTGCAGGATCACCGTCGGTTTGATACGGATCGCCTGGGCAATGGCCTGGTGCGGGTCGGCGCAAAAATGGAAGTCGATGTTCTCTTCATGGGCCAGGCCCCGGCGTACGGCTTCGCCGATCATTGCCTGGTCGTCGACGAGCAACACCATGGCGGCGTTTTCGTCGGTCTTGAAGTCGTCGAGCTGTAAATCATTCATTTGCAGTCACCTGAATTACTACCTGCAGGCCAGGACAGCGTGTGATATCGGTCATTTTGCGAATACCTCCAGCAATCGTGGCGCAATTCTGTCCAATGGGCGAATTTCAACAGCCGCGTCGATCGCCGCTGCCGCTTTGGGCATGCCATAAACCGCACAGCTTTGCTGGTCCTGCGCGATGGTCAGGTAGCCTTGCTGACGCATCGTTTTAAGTCCCTGAGCGCCATCACGGCCCATCCCCGTCAGCAGCACGCCGACGGCATCACCGTTCCAGTAACTGGCAACGCTTTCGAAAAACACGTCGATGGACGGCCGATAAATTTCGTTCACCGGCTCTGCGGTGTAGGCCAGCGTGCCGTTCTTCAGCAGCCGAATATGATGATTGGTGCCCGCCAGCAACACCACGCCGCTTTGGGGCGGCTCGCCTTCGCGGGCCAGGCGCACCGGCAGGCCCGAGGCGCTGCTCAGCCATTCGACCATGCCGGCGGCGAACACCTGGTCCACATGCTGCACCAACACAATGGCCGGCGAAAAGTCCCGGGGCAAGCCCTTGAGCAGGGATTCCAGGGCTGCCGGGCCACCGGCGGATGAGCCGATGGCTACCAGGCTCTGGCGTTTGCCCATGGTTCGCTGGGGCGCAGGCTCGGCCCGTACGCGGCTGCCACGCTGGCCGATCAGCCAGCCGATATTGAGGATCTTGCGCAACAGCGGCGCCGCGGCGTCCTTCGGGTTACCCACGCCCAGCGCGGGGGTGTCGACCACATCCAGGGCGCCATGCCCCATGGCTTCAAACACGCGGCTGACGTTGGCCTGGCGATCAACGGTGACAATCAGGATCGCGCAGGGCGTCTCGGCCATGATCTGCCGGGTGGCTTCCACGCCGTCCATCACCGGCATGATCAGGTCCATCAGAATCAGGTCGGGCGTCAGCTCGGTGCAGCGCTGCACCGCCTCCAAACCATTGGTGGCGACCCATACCACTTCATGGGCCGGCTCAAGACTCAGCGCCCGGCGCAAGGCTTCCACAGCCATGGGCATGTCATTGACGATCGCAATCCTCATGCCCGGGCTCCTCCAATCAGCTCTACCACCGCGTCCAACAACGCGTCGTCATGGAAGCTGGCCTTGGCTAGATAATAGTCGGCGCCGGCGTCCAGTCCACGGCGGCGGTCTTCTTCCCGGTCTTTGTAGGAAACAACCATCACCGGCAGGGATTGCAGGCGAGTATCACGGCGCAAGAGTGTGACCAATTCAATACCGTCCATGCGAGGCATATCAATGTCAGTGATCAACAGGTCAAAGTCTTCGGAGCGCAGCGCGTTCCAGCCATCCATGCCATCGACCGCCACGGCTACTTCGTAACCGCGATTAAGTAACAGTTTGCGTTGCAGCTCGCGCACGGTCAGTGAGTCATCCACCACCAGAATACGCTTGCGCGCGGCTTCCTGGGTTTGCTGGGTACGCCGGGCGATGCGCTCCAGACGACCGGTATTGAGCAGCTTGTCCACTGAACGCAGCATGTCTTCAACGTCGACGATCAACACCACCGAGCCGTCATCGAGCAGGGCACCGGCGGAGATGTCCTGGACTTTGCCCAGCCGGTCATCCAGGGGCAGCACCACCAGCGTGCGCTCGCCGATAAAACGCTCCACGGCAATCCCGTAGACGGCATCGCGCTCGCGGATCACCACGACCTTGAGGGTTTCCTGATTGCCCTGCCCGGGCGGGCGCTGCAGCAACTGGCTGGCGGCGACCAGGCCGACATGCCGGCCTTCGTGCCAGAAATGCTGGCGACCTTCCAGTTGCACGATGTCGTCGGGGGCCAGGTCACACATACGTTCGATGTGAGCCAGCGGGAAGGCGTAGGCCTCTTCACCGACCTCCACCACCAGGCTGCGCACCACCGACAGGGTCAACGGCACTTCAAGATGGAAGCGACTGCCCTGCCCCGCCGTTTGCTCCAGCACCACCGCGCCGCGCAACTGGCGAACCATATGCTGCACCGCATCCAGACCGACACCGCGGCCCGAAACCTCGGTGACCTTGTCCCGCAGGCTGAAACCCGGCAGGAACAGGAACGTCAGCAGCTCCTCTTCGCTCAGGCGCAGGGCGGTTTCCAGCGGCGACAAATGCCGGTCGACGATGGTGCCGCGCAGGCGTTCCAGGTCGACACCGTTGCCGTCGTCGCTCAGTTCCAGCACCAGCAGGCCGGCCTGGTGGGACGCTCGCAGGCGGATCAAGCCTTCGGCGGGTTTGCCCGCCAGCAGGCGTTGCTCAGGCATTTCGATGCCATGGTCGACGGCATTGCGTAATAAATGGGTGAGCGGCGCTTCGAGTTTTTCCAACACGTCGCGGTCGACCTGGGTCTTCTCGCCTTCGATTTCCAGGCGCACCTGTTTACCGAGGCTGCGGCCCAAATCCCGAACCATGCGCACCTGACCGGCCAGTACATCGGCAAACGGCCGCATACGGCATGCCAGCGCGGTGTCGTACAGGACTTGGGCACGCTGCCCGGCCTGCCAGCCGAACTCATCGATTTCGGCGGTTTTTTCCGCGAGCAACGCCTGGGCTTCGCTCAACAGGCGGCGGGTGTCGGCCAGGGCTTCCTGGGCTTCCAGGCTCAGGTCGACGGTCTTGAGGTGGCCGTCGAGGTTATCCAGGGCCCGAGCACTGTTGCTCTGGATGCGCTTGAGACGTTGCAAACTGGCGAGATATGGCTTGAGCCGCTGGGTTTCCACCAGGGATTTGCTGGACAGGTCCAACAGGCTGTTCAAGCGTTCGGCAGTGACCCGCAATACGCGCTCGCCGCCTTCGGTCATGCGTTTGTTCTGGCGTGGCTGTTCGGCACTGACGGGCGGCGCGGGTTCGGGCTCCGGCGGCAGCGTCAGCAGTGCTTCCATCGACAATTCAGGTTCTGGCGCAGGTGCCGGCGTTGGCGTTGGCGTTGGCGCAACGGGCGGTGCGACTTTTTGCGACGGGTCGAGCAAACGCTCCATCAGCGCGACGTAGGACTCGATGTCCGCCGTGCCCACGGTGTTGCCCGGCGTGGCGATGCGCATCAGCAAATCGGTGCCTTGCAGCAGTGCGTCGATATGTTCCGGCAGCAGGTACAGCCGGCTTTCCTGGGCGCTGACCAGGCAATCTTCCATGACGTGGGCGACGCTGACACCGGCGTCCACTCCGACAATACGTGCCGCCCCCTTCAGGGAATGGGCGGCGCGCATGCAGGCTTCGAGCTGGTCGGCCTGGGTCGGGTTGCGCTCCAGGGCCAGCAGACCGGCACTGAGCACCTGGGTCTGGGCGTCGGCTTCCAGGCTGAACAGTTCCAGCAGCGAGGCATCGCGCATCTGGTCGGGGGTCATGTGAGGCTCCGGGTCACGGCAGACAACAATTGCGCCTCGTCCAGCCAGCGCAGGCTGCGGCCTTTCCACTGCAACACGCCTTGGGTATAGCGGGCGCTGGCCTGGGTGCCCGAGGCAGACGCCGCGTTCAAGGTGCGTTCATCAATGGCATGGATGCCGTCCACTTCGTCCACCGGCACCACCACCGGGCCGTCCTGCGCCGCGATGATCAGCATGCGCGGCATGATTCGCCCGCCACTGGGGCCGCTGCTGGCGCCGTCCAGCCCGAGCAATTCCACCAGGGACAGGCACGCCACCAGCGCGCCGCGCACATTGGCCACGCCCAACAGGGCGCGTGAACGCTGATGTGGCAAGGAGTGAATCGGTTGCAGCGGTGCCACTTCCACCAGGCAGCGGGTGGCGATGCCCAGCCACTCTTCGCCGAGGCGGAACATCAACAGCGAACGGGTGACTACATCGCCTTCGACTTCCGGCGCCGCTACGGGACGATGATCGTCCTGCTGCAAGGCGTAGCGGTCGAGCAGGCGCGTGGCGGCGGCGGAATACACCGAGCAGTTGCGACAGTGGATGTGTTCGGCCAGCAACGGGCAAGACTTGTCGCCGTGGATGCCGATACGGTTCCAGCAGTCGTCGATGGCTTGGGTGTCGGCCAGGGCCAGGTTCAGCGCGGTATCCAGGGTCATTGTTTACGCTCACTGCGGGCGGCACGGGCCTGCAAACGGCGGGCGCCGGCGACATCGCCCTGGGATTCGAGCAACGCGGCCAGGTGCATCAAGGCCTGCGGGTGCTGGGGTTCCAGGTACAAGGCTTTTCGATAATAACCCTGGGCTTCCAGGGCGCTGCCGGCCACATCGCTGAGCAGGCCCAGCCAATAAAACACCTGGGCTGCTGGCGGGTGAGTTTGCAGATAACGCTCGCAGGCGGCACGGGCCTCAAGGCTTTTACCTTCATTGGCCAGGGTTGCGATCTGGCTGAGCAGATCGGCAGCGTCCGACTGCGCGGGTGGCGGTTTGATCGGAACGACGGGTTGAGCGCTGATCGTGCTGAACGGCCGTGGCTTGGTCGGGATAGGCGCGGCACTGCGCTGGGGGATCGGCGCAGGCATCGGCACAAATACCGGTTCCGGCGCAGGTTCAGCGTGGCGACTGAAGGCAAACGACTGCGGCACACCAATCGAACGCATGCCCAGGCGCCCCAGCAGGCTGCCTTCGGCAGGCCCGATAAACAGTACGCCGTCGACGTGGGTCAGGCCCTCGAGCACTTCAAACACCTGCTTCTGGGTAGGCTGGTCGAAGTAGATCAGCAGGTTGCGGCAGAACACGAAATCGTAGGTGGGCTCGTTGGCCAGCAGCGTGGGGTCCAGCAGGTTGCCCACTTGCAGGCGCACTTGTTCGCGTACCCGGTCGGCAATTCGGTAGCCGTCGGTTTGTTCGGTGAAGTGGCGATCGCGGAACTCGATATCCTGGCCGCGAAACGAATTCTTACCGTACACCCCGCGGCGGGCGCGCTCCACCGACAGCGGGCTGACGTCCATGCCTTGCACTTTGAACTGATGCGGTGCCAGCCCGACGTCGAGCAAGGCCATGGCGATCGAATAGGGTTCTTCGCCGGTGGAACATGGCAGGCTGAGGATCCGCAGGGCGCGCATGTGCTTGATTTCAGCCAGACGTGCGACCGCCAGCCGGCCCAATGTGGCGAAGGACTCGGGGTAACGGAAAAACCAGGTTTCGGGGACGATCACCGCTTCGATCAGCGCTTGCTGTTCGTCGGTCGAGACCAGCAACTGCTGCCAGTATTGATCTGGCGTCTGTGCGTTAAGGGAGATGCTGCGCTGGCGCACGGCACGCTCGATAATCGCTTCGCCCACCGAGGCCACATCGAGGCCGATGCGTTCTTTCAGGAAGTCGAAGAAGCGTTGATCACTGCTCATCAACCCTCCTCGCCGGCGGCAAACAGCAGCGCCTGCACATCAGCCGTCAGTAGGTCGGCCACGCCAATCCACTGCATCAAGCCGTGCTCATCTTCACGCACCGGGCCCAGGTAGCGTGCCTGGCGGTTGTCCAGGCCGTAGGGCTGGAACTCAGCAGGATCACAGCGCAAGGTGTCGGTGGCTTGTTCGAGGATCAGCCCCAGCCAGCGCACCGGAGCCAGTGCATCCGGCTGATAGTTGACCAGTACCAGGCGCGTACTGGTGCGCGCCTGGGCCGGCGTGCCGAAGGTCAGGGCACTAAGGTCGATCACCGGCACCATCGCCCCGCGATGGGCAAAGATCCCGGCGACCCACACAGGCGCATGGGCAATGGGCTTGAGCGGCAGGCGCGGCAGTACCTCGGCCACTTCCGTGGCCTTGAGGGCATACCGTTCATTGCCGATGTGAAACACCAGGAACAGTGCTTTCTTCACTGCCGCAACGGCACCGCGTTTAGCCGCGAGGTCGCTCATCAGACTTTAAAACGCGACACGCCGCTGCGCAGGCCGACCGCGACCTGGCTCAGCTCGTCAATGGCAAAGCTGGCCTGGCGCAGGGACTCTACGGTCTGGCTGCTGGCATCACCCAACTGCACCAGCGCATGATTGATCTGCTCGGCGCCGGTGGCCTGGGCCTGCATGCCCTCGTTGACCATCAACACCCGCGGCGCCAGGGCCTGCACCTGATGGATGATCTGCGACAACTGCTCGCCCACTTGCTGCACTTCGAACATGCCACGGCGCACTTCTTCGGAGAACTTGTCCATACCCATCACCCCGGCCGACACTGCCGACTGGATCTCGCGCACCATCTGCTCGATGTCATAAGTAGCGACGGCGGTCTGGTCGGCCAAGCGCCGCACTTCGGTAGCCACCACGGCAAAACCGCGACCGTATTCACCGGCCTTCTCGGCCTCGATGGCGGCATTGAGGGACAGCAGGTTGGTCTGGTCGGCAACCTTGACGATGGTCACGACCACCTGATTGATGTTGCCGGCCTTCTCATTGAGGATCGCCAGCTTGGCGTTCACCAGATCGGCAGCGCCCATCACCGAGTGCATGGTTTCTTCCATGCGTGCCAGGCCTTGCTGGCCGGAACCGGCGGCCACCGAGGCCTGGTCGGCTGCGGTGGAGACCTCGGTCATGGTGCGGACCAAATCCTTGGAAGTGGCGGCGATTTCCCGGGAAGTAGCGCCGATTTCCGTAGTGGTCGCAGCGGTTTCCGTGGCGGTGGCCTGTTGTTGCTTGGAGGTGGCGGCAATCTCGGTGACCGAAGTGGTGACCTGGACCGAGGAGCGCTGTGCCTGGGATACCAGGGCAGTGAGCTCGGTCATCATGTCGTTGAAGCCGGTTTCTACCGCGCCGAATTCGTCTTTGCGTTCCAGGTTCAGGCGTTTGCTCAGGTCACCGGTGCGCATGATTTCGAGGATGTCGACGATGCGTTTCATCGGCGCCATGATCGCGCGCATCAGCAGTAGGCCACAGAGACCGGCGGCGAGGATCGCAAGGATCAGGGAGACGCCCATGCTGATTTTTGCAGCGGACACCGCGTCGTCGATAGCGTTGGTGGCGCGGTCGGCGACGTTTTTGTTTTCGGTGATGATGTCGTTGAGCTTCTTGCGGCCTGCGGTCCAGGTCGGGGTCAGCTCTTCGTCGAACACTTTGCGGGCGGCGGCGACGTCATTGCGTTGCAGATTGTCCGTTACGGTGGCCAATGCCTTGTTGTAGGCCTGGTGCAGGGCTTCGAATTTATCGAACTCGGCCTGATCGTCAGCGCCGTTGATGGTTGCCTTGTAATTGGCCATCTGCGTGAGGATGCGCGCTTCGAAGGACTTGTAGTCGGCCTTGTCGGCGTCGGTGAGCACCTTGTCTTTGCGCAGGCCGATGATGTCGAGGGTGTCGAGGTAACTGTCGACCCAGGCGCTGCGGATCATGGAGCTTAGGTAGACCCCGGGGACTGCGTCGTCGCGGACTGACTCTTCGCCAGCCTCGATCTTCAACAGTCGTGAATACGAGACCACTACCATCAGCAGCATGATCGCGATGATGACCGCAAAGCTTGCCAATATCCGTTGGCGCAAGGTCCAGTTCTTCACAGTAATTCCTCGAGGGCCATTCAAATGGAGGGGAGTATAGCTGAGCGGGTGCCATCATTAATCAACGGGTTGTGGGATCTGGGTCACACGGGGGGGGAAGTTTTTGGGGGGGGCATATCCGTTGCTGCGGTAACGGCGGCTTAGGGTTCCGCCCTTACGGCGGGTCACTTTTGGAAAAGAGCCCCAAAAGTAACCAAAAGGGCTCTTGCCCCACCACTCGGCACCTCGCTAATGCTCGGTGTGCCCTCACTCCGGCAGCACGAAGCGGGCCGCCGCGACGGGGCGTCCCTGCCCCGTCGCGGCTAAACCGGCGTCCTGCCGGTTTACCCGCTCCGTACTGCCTACGTTCGGCCAGCGTGGTTTAACGGGGCGCCTAAGATCAAGATCAAAAGCAGATCAACAGCACAGCGGCCTACCGGCCGGCTTGAGTGTGGTGAAGCAACAGCAACAGCAAGATCAGAAGCTAAAGCGGGCACGGTCCAAATGTGGGAGCGGGCTTGCTCGCGAAGGTCGTTAACGATGACGCGGGCATCCTGAATGAACGCGGCGCCCTCAGGTTTTTCGCGAGCAAGCCCGCTCCCACAGAAAAGCAGCTCTGCTTTCGCTCTGGATCTTGCCTCTGCTTCTAACACTCAAGCCGGCCGGTAGGCCGCTGTGCTCTTGCTTTTGATCTTGATCTGACTGCCCCATTCAGCCCGAGGCCGAACGCAGGTATTACGGAGCGGGTAAACCGGCAGGACGCCGGTTTACCCGCGCCGGGCCATGGATGGCCCGTCGCGGCGGCCCGCGGAGCAATGCCGAAGTGAGGGAACGCCGAGCCACAGCGAGGCGCCGACAGGCGGGGCAGAGCGTTTTGGTTACTTTTGACTGGGCCGGCATTCCGGCTTTTCAAAAGTGACCCGCTGTAAGAGCGGAACCCTAAGTCGCCGTTACCTAAACAACGGATATGTACACAATCAAACCACCACAGCCTGCCGCACCTGCTTCTCCAGTTCAGCCTTCAACCCAGGCTCCAACTTAAGCTGCCGCGCCAACTCATCGAGATACGACTTCTCCATGAAGTTCTCCTCATCCACCAACATCACACTGGCGATATACATCTCGGCAGCCAACTCCGGAGTGCTGGCAGCCCTAGCCACATCTGCCGGATCAAGAGGCTTGTTCAGCTCAGCATGCAACCACTGCTGCAACTCACGATCATTGTCCAGCTTCAAAAACTCCCCTTCGATCAGCGCCCGCTCCCGCTCATCCACATGCCCGTCAGCCTTGGCCGCCGCCACCAACGCCTTCAAAATCCCTTGGCTATGTTGCTCGACTTGCGCCGGCGGCAGGCGGTCGATGGTCTGCGGCTCGCCCTGAGGCGCATTGGCCTGCTGCGCCTGCCAGTTGCCATACGCCTTGTAGGCAATCACCCCCAGCGCCGCCAACCCACCGTAGGTCAGCGCCTTACCGCCAAACTTGCGGGCTTTCTTGTTGCCCATCAACAGGCCCATGGCACCAGCCGCGAGGGCCCCACCACCGGCACCGCCGAGCAAGCTACCCAACCCGCCGCCGCCCAGCAGGCCGCCAAGGGCACCTTTGTCATCTGACTTGCGCTGCCCGCCAGCCTTGTTCTGCAACATGTCCTGCCCGGATTTGAGCAGTTGATCGAGCAATCCACGGGTATTCATTCACAGCCTCCAGAAACTAGGGTTCACAGGACCAATAGGCCCCCAGCGTAAAACTAAGTGCCAAAAACCCCCGATCTAGAGTGCTTCCAGATGTAACGCGCTTACCCCTCAATTAAAACGATATACACTCGAACAAATCTATAAAAACACCCCACTGGTAATTCCAGCATGATGACCTTGCGTCAGATCCGTCACTTTATCGCCGTGGCCGAGACCGGCTCGATCTCCGCCGCCGCCCAGACCGCCTTCATCTCCCAGTCCACCCTGACCCTGGCGATCCAGCAACTGGAACAGGAAATCGGCGTCAACCTGTTCAACCGCCATGCCAAGGGCATGACCCTGACCCACCAGGGCCACCAGTTCCTGCGCCAGGCGCACCTGATCCTCGCCACCGTCGACAACGCCAAGCGCAGCCTGCAACAGAGCACCGACCAGGTCGCCGGGCAATTGATCATCGGCGTGACCAGCCTGGTCGCCGGCTACTACCTGGCGGATTTGCTCACGCGTTTCCAGCGTGCGTACCCCAATGTCGAAATCCGCGTAATGGAAGACGAACGCCCCTATATCGAACACTTGCTGGTCAGCGGTGAAATCGACGTCGGTGTGCTGATCCTCTCTAACCTCGAAGACCGCCACGCCCTGCAAACCGAAGTGCTCACCCACTCGCCCCACCGTTTATGGCTGCCCGCCCAGCACCCGTTGCTGGAACACGACAGCATCAACCTCGCCGACGTTGCCCGCGAACCGCTGATTCAACTGAACGTCGACGAAATGGGCCACAACGCCCAACGCATGTGGACCGGCGCCGGGCTGCAACCACGCGTCACCTTGCGCACCGCCTCGACGGAAGCCGTGCGAAGCCTGGTGGCCGCCGGCCTCGGCGTGTCGATCCAGCCGGATATGACCTACCGCCCCTGGTCTCTGGAGGGCGACATTATCGAAGCCCGGCCGATTGCCGACCTCAGCCAAACCCTCGACGTGGGCCTGGCCTGGCGCCGGGGCACGGCGCGCCCGGCGTTGGTGGACCCGTTCCTGACGGTAGCCCGTGAACAGCCCCACCCACGCAAGCCATCTATTTAATCGAATGCTGCTTTCAGTATTTAGTATTTGTTGACCTCGCGCCTGACCTCTAGTCTCTGCTCATCCCATAAGAGAAGGTCAGGCGCCTCGTAAGAGAACAGCCATGACCACACAAGAAAAGAGATCGCGAAAAATGTCTGGCGCGCCCACACCGCTGCTCACTGCGTTGCTGATCGACGGCGAACTGGTCGCAGGCGAAGGTTTTGTCGAGCCGATCATCAACCCGGCCACCGGTGAAATCCTCACCCACATCGCCGAAGCCAGCACCGAACAGGTAGAAGCCGCGATCCTCGCCGCCCACCGCGCGTTTGCCGGTTGGTCGCGGACCACGCCCCAGCAGCGCTCGAACATTCTCCTGGGCATCGCCGATGCCATCGAAAAACAAGCCGACTACCTCGCCCGCCTGGAATCGCTGAACTGCGGCAAGCCGTTGCACCTGGCGCGCCAGGACGATTTGAGTGCCACTGTCGATGTGTTCCGCTTCTTTGCCGGTGCCGTGCGCTGCCAGACCGGGCAGCTCAGCGGTGAATACCTGCCGGGCTACACCAGCATGGTGCGCCGCGACCCGATTGGCGTGGTCGCCTCGATTGCGCCCTGGAATTACCCGCTGATGATGGCCGCCTGGAAGATCGCCCCGGCCCTGGCCGCCGGCAATACCCTGGTGTTCAAGCCTTCGGAACATACGCCGCTGTCGATCCTGGCCCTGGCGCCCGTGCTGAGCCAACTGTTGCCGCGCGGGGTGATCAACATCCTGTGTGGCGGCGGCGAAGGCGTCGGCAGCCATTTGGTCAGCCACCCGAAGGTGCGCATGGTCTCGTTGACCGGCGATATCGTCACCGGGCAAAAAATCCTCCAGGCCGCCTCCAAGACCCTCAAGCGCACCCACCTGGAACTCGGCGGCAAGGCTCCGGTGATCGTGTGTAACGACGCCGACCTGCAAGCCGTGGTCGAAGGCGTGCGCGCCTACGGGTATTACAACGCCGGCCAGGACTGCACCGCCGCGTGCCGCATCTACGCCCAGGCCGGCATTCACGACAAGTTGGTGGCCGACCTCGGCGCCGCCGTCAGCAGCCTGCGGTTTGCCGGCAAGCGCGATGCCGACAACGAACTCGGCCCGCTGATCAGCACGCGCCAGCGCGACCGGGTGGCCAGTTTTGTCGAACGCGCCCTCGGCCAGCCACATATCGAACGCATCACCGGCGCCGCCGTGCATTCCGGTGCCGGCTTCTTCTACCAGCCAACCTTACTGGCCGGTTGTAAACAGAATGATGAAATCGTGCAGCGCGAAGTGTTCGGCCCGGTGGTCACCGTGACCCGCTTCGACGAACTGGAGCAGGCCGTGGACTGGGCCAACGACTCGGAATACGGCCTGGCCTCCTCCGTCTGGACCCAGAACCTGGACAAGGCCATGCAGGTGGCGTCGCGCCTGCAATACGGCTGCACCTGGATCAACAGCCATTTCATGCTGGTCAGCGAAATGCCCCACGGCGGCTTGAAGCGTTCGGGGTATGGGAAAGATCTGTCCAGTGATTCGCTACAGGACTACAGCGTGGTGCGGCACATCATGGCGCGCCACGGCCAGCATCTTTAAAACAACAACTACGCTCACGCATCACCTGCTGCAAAAACTGCCCCGACCATAATTAAAGAAGAGGGAACCCCCATGTCTGCGCACAAGACCGCACTGCTCAGTGCCCTGACCACCGCGCTGCTGGCCAGTGTCAGTATCCAGGCCGCCGAACCGCTCAAGGCGGTCGGCGCCGGCGAAGGCCAGTTGGATATCGTCGCCTGGCCCGGCTATATCGAACGTGGCGAAAGCGACAAGAACTACGACTGGGTCACCGGTTTCGAGAAAGAGACCGGCTGCAAGGTCAACGTCAAGACCGCCGCCACCTCTGACGAGATGGTGAGCTTGATGGCCAAGGGTGGCTACGACCTGGTCACCGCGTCGGGCGATGCCTCGCTGCGGCTGATCGGCGGCAAGCGCGTGCAGCCGATCAACACCTCGCTCATTCCCAACTGGAAGAACATCGACCCGCGCCTCAAAGATGCGCCGTGGTACGTGGTTGGCCAGCAAACGTACGGCACGCCGTACCAATGGGGCCCGAACGTGTTGATGTACAACACCAACGTGTTCAAGACCGCGCCCACCAGCTGGAACGTGGTGTTTGAAGCGCAGAACCTGCCGGACGGCAAGCCAAACAAAGGCCGTGTGCAGGCCTATGACGGCCCGATCTACATCGCCGATGCGGCTTTGTACCTCAAGGCTACCAAGCCGGAACTGGGCATCCAGAGCCCGTACGAACTGACCGAAACCCAGTACAAGGCCGTGCTCGACCTGTTGCGCGCCCAGCAACCGTTGATCCACCGCTACTGGCACGACACCACCGTACAAATGAGTGACTTCAAGAACGAAGGTGTGGTGGCGTCCAGCGCGTGGCCGTACCAGGTCAACGGCCTGGTCAACGAGAAACAGCCGATTGCCTCGACCATTCCGAAGGAAGGCGCTACCGGCTGGGCGGACACCACCATGTTGCACGCCGAAGCCAAGCACCCGAACTGCGCCTACAAATGGATGGACTGGTCGCTGCAGCCGAAAGTCCAGGGTGACGTGGCCTCGTGGTTCGGTTCGTTGCCGGCGGTTCCCGCTGCGTGCAAGGAGAGCGAATTGCTCGGCGCCGAGGGTTGCAAGACCAACGGTTTCGACCAGTTCGAAAAGATCGCCTTCTGGAAAACCCCGCAGGCTGAAGGCGGCAAGTTCGTGCCGTATAGCCGCTGGACCCAGGATTACATCGCGATCATGGGCGGCCGCTAGCCTTCGGGGCCGCTTCGCGGCCCAACGCAGCCTCGTGCCTCGGCAGCTACTACGCGAACCTCAATACCGCCGCCTGCGCTCGACAGCGCCTACACCGAATGTAGGAGCTGTCGAGTGAAACGAGGCTGCGAATTTCCGCACCGCCTCGGATTTGATTTTTATCCAAAACGCGCCTTTTTGGAGCACCGCACCATGACGCTTGCAGTCCAATTCACCCACGTTTCCCGTCAGTTCGGCGAAGTGAAAGCCGTTGACCGGGTTTCCATCGATATCCAGGACGGCGAGTTCTTTTCCATGCTCGGCCCTTCCGGCTCGGGCAAAACCACGTGCCTGCGCCTGATCGCCGGTTTCGAGCAGCCGAGTGCCGGCTCCATCCGTATTCACGGTGAAGAAGCCGCCGGTTTGCCGCCCTATCAGCGCGACGTGAACACCGTGTTCCAGGATTACGCGCTGTTCCCCCACATGAACGTGCGGGACAACGTGGCCTACGGCCTGAAAGTCAAAGGCGTGGGCAAGACCGAACGCCTTGACCGTGCCGAAGAAGCCCTGGGCATGGTTGCCCTCGGCGGCTACGGCGACCGCAAGCCGGTGCAACTCTCCGGCGGCCAGCGTCAACGGGTGGCCCTGGCTCGTGCACTGGTCAATCGCCCTCGTGTGCTGCTGCTCGATGAGCCCTTGGGCGCTCTGGACCTGAAGCTGCGCGAGCAGATGCAAAGCGAACTGAAGAAGTTGCAACGCCAACTCGGCATCACTTTCATCTTCGTCACCCACGACCAGACCGAAGCGCTGTCGATGTCCGACCGCGTGGCGGTGTTCAACAAAGGCCGCATCGAACAAGTCGACACCCCGCGCAACCTGTACATGAAGCCCGCCACCACTTTCGTCGCAGAGTTCGTCGGCACCTCCAACGTGATTCGTGGCGAGCTGGCGCAACGCTTGAGCGGCAACCCGCAGCCGTTCTCGATCCGCCCGGAACACGTGCGTTTCGCCGAAGGCCCGCTGGGCAGTGGCGAGGTAGAAGTCAGCGGCCTGCTGCACGATATCCAGTACCAGGGCAGCGCCACCCGCTACGAACTGAAACTGGAAAACGGCCAGGCCCTGAACATCAGCCAGGCCAACAACCAATGGCTGGACACCACCGCCGGGCATCAGGTCGGCCAGTCCATCACCGCGCGCTGGGCGCGGGAAGCCATGACCCCGTTGACCGACATCGCAGGCGAGGTGTGACATGAGCCTGGCCCTGTCCCAACCCCCGATGCGCAGGTTTTCCAACCTGCTGTACAAGAAGCCCAACCTGTACCTGTCGTTGCTGCTGGTGCCGCCGCTGATCTGGTTCGGTGCGATCTACCTGGGTTCGCTGCTGACCTTGCTGTGGCAAGGCTTCTATACGTTTGATGACTTCACCATGGCGGTCACGCCGGACCTGACCCTGGCCAACTTCGCCGCGCTGTTCCAGCCATCGAACTTCGACATCATCGTGCGCACCTTGAGCATGGCGATTGTGGTGTCGATCGCCAGTGCCGTGGTGGCCTTCCCCATCGCCTATTACATGGCGCGCTACACCACGGGCAAGACCAAGGCGTTTTTCTACATCGCAGTGATGATGCCGATGTGGGCCAGCTACATCGTCAAGGCCTACGCCTGGACCCTGCTGCTGGCCAAGGGCGGCGTGGCGCAGTGGTTCGTGCAGCACCTGGGCCTGGAGCCGGCGCTGCAATTCATCATGGGCATTCCCGGCGTGGGCGGCAGCACCTTGAGCACCTCGCACCTGGGGCGGTTCATGGTGTTTGTGTACATCTGGCTGCCGTTCATGATTCTGCCGATCCAGGCCTCGCTTGAACGCCTGCCACCGTCGTTGCTGCAAGCCTCGGCCGACCTCGGCGCCAAGCCGCGCCAGACCTTCATGCAAGTGATTTTGCCGCTGTCGGTGCCGGGGATTGCCGCCGGTTCGATCTTCACCTTCTCGCTGACCCTGGGCGACTTCATCGTGCCGCAACTGGTGGGCCCACCGGGTTACTTCGTCGGCGGCATGGTCTACGCCCAGCAAGGCGCTATCGGCAACATGCCCATGGCCGCTGCATTCACCTTGGTGCCAATCGTGCTGATCGCGGTTTACCTGTCCATCGTCAAAC
Organism: Pseudomonas sp. LBUM1641; assembly: GCF_059716235.1. Lineage (NCBI taxonomy): Bacteria > Pseudomonadati > Pseudomonadota > Gammaproteobacteria > Pseudomonadales > Pseudomonadaceae > Pseudomonas > Pseudomonas sp. LBUM1641. Next base: position 1,328,316 of record NZ_CP166815.1, on the reverse strand, counting down.
GTCTGGGGGCCTTCGATGCACTCTGAAAAAGCCTCACTCGGTTTAAAAATCGCGGCCTGGGGTGGGTTGGTTTTCCTGCACTTCCCGATCCTGATCATCTTCCTCTACGCCTTCAACACCGAAGAGGCAGCCTTCAGCTTTCCACCCCAGGGCTTCACCCTGAAGTGGTTCAGCGTGGCCTTCTCGCGACCGGACGTGCTGGAAGCGATCAAGCTGTCGCTGCAAATCGCCGCCATCGCCACGCTGATTGCGATGGTGCTCGGCACCCTGGCCTCGGCAGCGCTGTATCGCCGGGAGTTCTTCGGCAAGCAAGGCATCTCGCTGATGCTGATCCTGCCGATTGCACTGCCGGGGATCATCACCGGTATCGCGTTGCTGGCGACCTTCAAGACCCTGGGGATTGAACCGGGGATGTTCACCATCATCGTCGGCCACGCCACCTTCTGCGTGGTGATCGTCTACAACAACGTGATCGCCCGTTTGCGCCGCACTTCCCACAGCCTGATCGAAGCCTCGATGGACCTCGGTGCCGACGGCTGGCAGACCTTCCGCTACATCATCATGCCCAACCTCGGCTCGGCGTTGCTGGCCGGCGGCATGCTGGCGTTTGCGCTGTCGTTCGACGAAATCATCGTCACCACCTTCACCGCCGGCCACGAACGCACCTTGCCGCTGTGGCTGCTCAACCAGTTGAGCCGGCCACGGGATGTGCCGGTGACCAACGTGGTGGCGATGCTGGTGATGATCGTGACGATGTTCCCGATTCTGGGTGCCTATTACCTGACCCGCGGCGGCGAAAGCGTGGCCGGTAGTGGCGGTAAATAACTGACAACACATTGCCACTGAAGGAATGAGATTCAAATGTGGGAGCGGGCTTGCTCGCGAAAGCGGTGTATCAGTCACGTGATGTATCAACTGAAAGACCGCATTCGCGAGCAAGCCCGCTCCCACACTTGAACCGGTTTCGGCAGGGGAAACGATGCAGCTTTAAGAGGACTGAACCATGCAAACCAAACTGCTGATCAACGGCCATCTGGTCGAAGGCGAAGGACCGGCGCAGCCGGTGTTCAACCCAGCGCTGGGCCGGGTGCTGGTGGAGATCAAGGAAGCCAGCGAAGCCCAGGTCGACGCCGCCGTGCGCGCCGCCGACAGCGCCTTTGAAGGCTGGTCGCAAACTCCGCCGAAAGACCGCTCGCTGCTGCTGCTGAAACTCGCCGACGCCATCGAAGCCCACGGCGAAGAGCTGGCCAAGCTGGAGTCGGACAACTGCGGCAAACCCTACAGCGCCGCGCTGAACGACGAGATCCCGGCAGTGGCCGATGTGTTCCGTTTCTTCGCCGGCGCCAGCCGCTGCATGAGCGGTTCGGCTGGCGGCGAATACCTGCCGGGCCACACCTCGATGATCCGCCGCGACCCGGTGGGCGTCATTGCCTCCATCGCGCCGTGGAACTACCCGCTGATGATGGTCGCCTGGAAAATCGCCCCGGCGCTGGCCGCCGGTAATACCGTGGTGCTCAAGCCATCGGAACAAACCCCGCTGACCGCGTTGCGCCTGGTGGAACTGGCCGCTGAAATTTTCCCGGCCGGTGTGCTCAACCTGGTGTTTGGCCGTGGGCCAACCGTTGGCAGCCCGCTGGTGAATCACCCGAAAGTGCGCATGGTGTCGCTGACCGGTTCGATTGCCACCGGTGCCAATATCATTTCCAGCACCGCCGACAGCGTCAAACGCATGCATATGGAGCTGGGCGGCAAGGCGCCGGTGATCATCTTCAACGACGCCGATATCGACGCGGCCGTGGAAGGCATCCGTACCTTCGGTTTCTACAACGCCGGCCAGGATTGCACCGCTGCGTGCCGGATTTATGCACAGGCCGATATCTACGATGCGTTTGTCGAGAAGCTCGGCGCGGCAGTCGCCAGCATCAAATACGGTTTGCAGGATGATCCGGATACCGAACTGGGCCCGCTGATCACCGCGCAGCATCGCGACCGTGTGGCCGGGTTTGTGGAGCGTGCCGTAGCGCAATCCCATATCCGCCTGATCACCGGTGGCAAGGCCGTCGAAGGCAACGGGTTCTTCTTTGAGCCGACCGTGCTGGCTGACGCGCAGCAGGACGATGAGATCGTGCGCCGCGAAGTGTTCGGGCCGGTGGTGTCGGTGACCAAGTTCAACGACGAAGCCCAGGTATTGGCCTGGGCCAATGACTCGGACTACGGCCTGGCGTCGTCGGTCTGGACCGCCGATGTCGGCCGCGCCCACCGCCTGGCTGCGCGTTTGCAGTACGGCTGCACCTGGGTGAATACCCACTTCATGCTGGTCAGTGAAATGCCTCATGGCGGTCAGAAACTGTCCGGCTATGGCAAGGACATGTCCATGTACGGCCTGGAGGACTACACCACCGTTCGCCATGTGATGTTCAAGCACTGACCCTTTACCCCTGTGGAACGGGCTAACTGTGGCGAGGGAGCTTGCTCCCGCTGAAGTGCGAAGCGCTCCCAGGATTTTTGGGGCCGCTACGCAGCCCAGCGGGAGCAAGCTCCCTCGCCACAACGGCCCGCTCCCACAGGGGGTCTCCTAATAACAATAAATAATTCATAGGTTCCCATGGACATCACCCGCCGCGACTTCCTCAACGGCGTCGCCATCACGATTGCCGCCGGCATGACCCCGCTGCAAATCCTCCAGGCCGCTCCCGATGGCCGCTACTACCCACCCGCCCTCACCGGCTTGCGTGGCAGCCATGTGGGTTCGTTCGAAATTGCCCACCAGATGGGCTGGGAAAAGAAGGTGTTCGACACCGATAAATTGCCGATCACCGAAGACTACGACCTGGTGGTGGTCGGCGGCGGCTTGAGCGGTTTGTCGGCGGCGTGGTTCTACCGTGAGAAGCATCCGAAGGCGAAGATCCTGATCCTGGAGAACCACGACGACTTCGGCGGGCATGCCAAGCGCAATGAATTCCAGGCCGGTGGCCGGCTGATCATCGGCTACGGCGGCAGCGAAGCGTTCCAATCGCCAAATCATCTTTACAGCAAGGAAGTAAACGGGCTGTTGAAGAAACTCGGGGTGAACATCAAGCGTTTCGAGACCGCCTTCGACCGCCAGTTCTACCCGGGCCTGGGGTTATCCCGCGGGGTGTTCTTCGACAAGGAAAACTTCGGCGAAGACAAGCTGGTCACCGGCGACCCGACACCGATGGTGGCCGACGATATCGCCCCGGACCAATTGCATGCGCGCTCCATCAGCGACTTCATCAATGATTTCCCATTGCCGGAGGCCGACCGTCAGGCGCTGATCGCCCTGCACGTCACGCCCAAGGATTACCTGCCGGGCAAGTCCGCCGAAGAAAAGGCCGACTATCTGGCGGCCACCAGCTACCGCGATTTCCTGCTCAAGGACGTAGGCTTGTCGGAGGGCGCGGTGAAGTACTTCCAGAGTCGCACCAACGACTTCATGGCTCTGAGCATCGATGCCGTGGCTTCGGCCGATGCCTACAGCGTGGGTTTCCCGGGCTTTGGCGGCATGAACCTCGCGCCTATCAGCGAAGAAGCCGCCGCAGAAATGGAAGAGCCCTACATCTACCACTTCCCCGACGGCAACGCGTCCCTCGCTCGGTTGCTGGTGCGCAGCCTGATTCCGGCCGTGGCGCCCGGGCACACCATGGATGACATCGTGCTGGCGCCGTTTGACTACGCCAAGCTTGATCAGCCCAAGACGCCGGTACGGGTGCGCCTCAATAGCACGGCAGTCAGTGTGCGTAACGTCGGCGACGGCGTGCATATCGGCTACAGCCGTGGCGGCCAACTCGCACAGATACGCGGCAAACGCTGCATCCTGGCGTGCTACAACATGATGATCCCGTACCTGCTGCGGGACCTGCCAGCGGAACAAGCCCAGGCCCTGAGCCAGAACGTGAAGTATCCGCTGGTCTACACCAAAGTGGTGGTGCGCAACTGGACGTCATTCCAGAAGCTGGGGGTGCATGAGATTTATGCGGCTACCCAGCCTTACAGCCGGATCAAGCTCGACTACCCGGTAAGCATGGGCGGCTACGAGCACCCACGCGACCCGACACAGCCGATTGGTTTGCACATGGTCTACGTGCCCACCAGCCCCAACAGCGGCATGAACGGCCGCGACCAGGCCCGCGCCGGCCGGGGCAAGTTGTATGGGCAGACATTTGAACAACTGGAAGCGCAACTGCGGGATCAACTGCAACGCATGCTCGGCCCGGGCGGTTTCAACCACCAGACCGACATTCTGGCGATCACTGTCAACCGTTGGTCACACGGCTATGCGACCTTCTCCAACAGCTTGTTTGATGATGCCGATGAAAGCGAAAAACTGAAGGACCTGGCGCGTAAGCCGCTGGGGCATGTAAGCATCGCCAACTCGGATGCGGCGTGGAGTGCGTATGCCCATGCGGCGATTGATGAGGCGTATCGGGCGGTTGGAGAAGTGGGCTAATCGCTGAAGGGCTTTTGTGGCGAGGGGACAAGCCCCCTCGCCACATAAATCCGATATTCATAAACACCAGCGTTGCGCAGAAATGTCTTGTTTCATATGCAACGCCATCAACCCGCCATCAATCATTTTTCCTTCCGCACCGAACCGCTTAAGCTATTTGGCATCTGTTTAATGTCCGTTGCGTTTGGCCGAAGGCATGTCCGAACCGTTTTCCTTGATCCAGCACGTGCCAGGAACGGCGCGGGATTGTTCACGACAGGTTGTATTTATGCACCGCAGGAATTTGCTCAAAGCGTCCATGGCCATCGCGGCTTACACCGGTCTATCGGCCAGTGGCCTGCTGGCCGCCCAAGCCTGGGCGGGCAATCGCGCCGCTGATGGCGAGGCCCAGGCCTTCGATTTCGAGGCGCTGAAGATCCAGGCCAAGCAGTTGGCCGGCAATCGCTACCAGGACACCAAGCAGGTATTGCCGCCGACCCTGGCGACCATGACCCCGCAGAATTTCAATGCCATCGGCTACGACGGCAAGCATTCGCTGTGGAAAGAATTGAACGGCCAACTGGACGTGCAGTTCTTCCACGTCGGTATGGGCTTCAAGACGCCGGTGCGCATGTACAGCGTCGACCCGAAAACCCGCCAGGCCCGCGAGGTGCACTTCCGCCCTTCGCTGTTCAACTATGAAAAAACCACGGTAGACACCAAGCAGCTGACCGGCGACCTGGGTTTCTCCGGCTTCAAGCTGTTCAAGGCCCCGGAACTGGACCGCCATGACGTGCTGTCGTTCCTCGGCGCCAGCTACTTCCGCGCGGTGGATTCCACCGGCCAGTACGGCCTTTCCGCACGCGGCCTGGCCATCGATACCTACGCGAAGAAGCGCGAGGAATTCCCGGACTTCACCAAGTTCTGGTTCGAAACCCCGGACAAGGACAGCACCCGCTTCGTGGTCTACGCCCTGCTGGATTCGCCAAGCGCCACCGGTGCCTACCGCTTCGATATCGACTGCCAGGCCAACCAGGTGGTGATGGGCATCGACGCCCACATCAATGCGCGCACCGCCATCGAACAACTAGGTATCGCGCCGATGACCAGCATGTTCAGCTGCGGCACGGTTGAGCGGCGGATGTGCGACACCATCCACCCGCAAATCCACGACTCGGATCGCCTGGCCATGTGGCGCGGCAACGGCGAGTGGATCTGCCGCCCGCTGAACAACCCGGCCACCCTGCAATTCAACGCATTTGCCGACAAAGACCCGAAAGGCTTCGGCCTGGTGCAGACCGACCATGAGTTCGCCAGCTATCAGGACACCGTGGACTGGTACAGCAAGCGCCCAAGCCTGTGGGTAGAACCTACAACCTCGTGGGGCGAAGGCTCTATCGACCTGTTGGAAATTCCTACAACCGGCGAGACCCTGGACAACATCGTGGCCTTCTGGACCCCGAAGAAACCCGTGGCAGCCGGCGAATCCCTGAACTACGGCTACAAGCTCTACTGGAGCGCCCTGCCGCCGGTCAGCACGCCACTGGCGCAGGTCAATGCCACCCGTTCGGGCATGGGCGGCTTTACCGAAGGTTGGGCACCGGGCGAGCATTACCCTGAAGTATGGGCACGACGCTTTGCGGTGGACTTCAATGGCGGCGGGCTGGATCGGTTGCCAGAAGGCACCGGGATCGAGCCGGTGGTGACGTGCTCCCATGGCGAAGTCAAAGACTTCAGCGTGTTGGTGCTGGATGCCATCAAGGGTTATCGAATCCTGTTTGATTGGTACCCGACCAGCGACAGTGTCGAGCCGGTTGAACTGCGGCTGTTCATCCGCACTCAGGACCGCACCTTGAGCGAAACCTGGTTGTACCAGTACTTCCCGCCTGCGCCAGACAAGCGCAAGTACATCTGATACCGAACGTTCCCACGCTTGCGTGGGAACGTCCCTTCGGCGCTTTCAGAACCGCGAAATACTCTTCATCGCCCCAATCAAGTACCGCATCGCCACCTGATCACTCTCGGTCAGGGCGCGGTACTGTTCCAGCAATTCAGCCTCGTCCGAACTCAAGCGTCGGCCACGTAGCGACATCCTGCGGGCCAGAAAACACGACAAAAACCCTGCAACACCATAAGACTTGGCCATGGACTGTCTCCTCGTATCAATCAACTGCTCCTGGTTGCCCATAACCTTGTCCCGCAACCCGCAATGCCTGCGGGGACCAACAGACTGACTTCCTGGGCCAGAAATCAGACTTACTGTAAGCGTAGAAACTATCTGGCCGAGCGTGGGATTTTTTTAGAGTAATCACTTAAAAAAGTGCTCATAGGGCAATGACCTACAGCGTTATCCCACGTCACTCCCCGACGGCTCATAGCAAATAATGTTGAAGCCCTCTTCTAGGCGGGGCGCTTCGAAATAGCCGGTGATCAAATCGAACTGGGCATCACTGGTTTCGAACGCGTGGGTACCGGCTGCATTGCGTGCACGCAGGCGTGCCTTGCAGACCTCGTCCGGCACGTCCAGGTAATGCAATTGATGGTCGGCGCCCGCGCCTTCGAACAAAGACCGCATCCAGCGACGGCTGGCCAGGGTGTTGGCGGGAAAATCCAGCACCACCGAGATGCCTGCCTTGAGCAGCGAGATGATATGGGCCGTCAACGCATCGCGCAGGTGGCCGGTGCAGCGCACGTAGTCGCCCAGGGCCAGGATCTGTCCGGGATAGAGGCGTGACAGCCACTCATCCTCGCTGATCAATACCGTCTGGGGAGCCTGCGACAACTGCTGGGTCAGGGTCGATTTGCCGGATGCGATTTTGCCGCAGATCAGGTGCAACATGGGTTCCTCCGGTGTTGAAGCCAATAAAAAACCCGCCGGTTCAGGGGCGGGCTTTCATGTTTACCACGATTGCTCTGCAGATCAATCCCGCAAATCCGACTCATGAATCGGCTGGTCGCGATGTGTGGCCCGCTGATACTGCGCCGGCCAGATCGCCTTGCGCCCACCCAGGTCATCATCGGCATGCAGTGGCCAATACGGGTCACGCAACAACTCGCGGGCGAGGAAGATGACATCGGCCTGGCAAGTGCGCAGGATGTGTTCGGCCTGGGCGGGCTCGGTAATCATACCCACGGTGCCGGTGGCAATTCCCGACTCTTTGCGCACACGCTCGGCGAAGCGGGTCTGGTAACCGGGGCCTGTGGGAATTTCCGCATTGGCCGCAGTGCCACCGGAGGAGACGTCGATCAGGTCGACGCCCAGGTCTTTCAGGCGGCGCGCCAGTTCGACGGTTTCATCCGGGTTCCAGCCATCTTCGACCCAATCGGTGGCCGATACCCGCACAAACAGCGGCAGCTCTTGCGGCCAGGCTTCACGCACCGCCGTGGTCACTTGCAGCACCAGGCGGATGCGGTTTTCGAACGAGCCACCGTACTGGTCCTGACGCTGATTGCTCAGCGGCGAAAGAAACTGATGCAGCAGGTAGCCATGGGCCGCATGGATTTCCGCCACTTTGAAACCGGCGGTCAACGCACGCTTGGCGGCAGCGACAAAGTCAGCGATCACTTGTTGGATCTGCCCTTCGTCCAGTTGCTTGGGCGAGGTGTGCTGCGGATCGAAGGCAATCGGCGATGGCCCCACCGGCACCCAACCGCCGTCCTCCGGCTTGACGCTGCCGTGCTTGCCGATCCATGGCCGGTGCGTGCTGGCCTTGCGCCCGGCGTGGGCCAGCTGAATGCCCGCCACCGCGCCCTGGGCGTTGATGAAGCGCGTGATGCGTTGCAGGGGTTCGATCTGTTCGTCGTTCCACAGGCCCAGGTCCTGGGCGGTGATGCGTCCATCGGCGGTAACGGCGGTGGCTTCGGTAAAGATCAGCCCGGCGCCACCGACGGCACGGCTGCCGAGGTGCACCAGGTGCCAGTCATTGGCCAGGCCATCGACGCTGGAATACTGGCACATCGGTGACACGGCGATGCGGTTGAGCAGGGTCAGTTGGCGCAGGGTATAGGGTTCAAGCAGCAGACTCATGGGGCACCTCTTTTATGCAGTGGGCAGGCTCCAGGGTTCTGTTTGAAAGGTCGACGAAAAACCCGTCCCCGGCGGGCTGAAATAAGACAAGGTCACAAGACCGATCACACAGTGCTTAGAGACTAGTCGACAACAGAGGATTGCACAGGGTTCAGCGTGGCTCGATATGGGCAATCATCAGTTGCACGGTTTCCTGGCCACGGAACTCGTTCACGTCGAGCTTGTAGGCCAGTTCCACCCAGCGAATGGTCGGGTTGGGCCAGATCTCGCGGTCGATGCCGAAGGCGATGCCATCGAGCTTCACCGAACCGCATTCGCTCTTGAGCACCACTTTCAGATGGCGCTCGCCGACGACCCGCTGCTCCACCAACTGGAACACCCCGTGAAACAACGGCTCGGGGAAATGCTGGCCCCACGGCCCGGCATTGCGCAGGGCGCGGGCCAGTTCCAGGTGAAACTCTTCAACCGCCAGGGTGCCGTCGGACAGCAGCCGGCCGGTCAGGTCTTCTTCGCGCAGTTGCCGGCGCACTTCGGCGTCAAAGGCCTCGGCAAACAGTGGGAAGTTGGCCTCGGGCAAGGTAAGACCTGCCGCCATGGCGTGACCGCCGTACTTGGCGATCAGCGTCGGATGCTGGCTGGCCACCACGGCCAGCGCGTCACGGATATGAAAGCCCGGCACGGAACGCCCGGAGCCCTTGAGCAGGCCATCCCCTGCATCGGCAAAGGCGATGGTCGGGCGGAAGTAGCGCTCTTTCATCCGCGAGGCGAGGATGCCGATCACGCCCTGGTGCCATTCCGGGTCGAACAGGCACAAGCCATACGGCATCGACTCTACCGGCAAGTCCTTGAGCTGGGCCAGAGCCTCGCGCTGCATGCCTTGTTCGATGGATTTACGGTCCTGGTTCATGCCGTCCAGTTGCGCGGCCATTTCCCGGGCAGCGGCGAAATCAGTAGTCAGCAGGCATTCGATGCCCAGGCTCATGTCATCCAGGCGACCGGCGGCGTTCAGGCGCGGGCCAAGGATAAACCCGAGGTCGGTGGACGTGATGCGCGCGTGATCGCGCTTGGCCACTTCGAGGATCGCCTTGATCCCCGGGCGGGCACGACCGGCACGAATGCGTTCCAGGCCTTGATAGACCAGGATGCGATTGTTGGCGTCCAGCGGGACCACGTCGGCCACGCTGCCCAGGGCTACCAGGTCCAGCAGTTCGCCGATATTCGGCTGCGGCTTGTTCTCGTACCAGCCAAGGCTGCGCAAACGGGCGCGCAGGGCCATCAGCACGTAGAAGATCACGCCCACACCGGCCAACGCCTTGCTGGGGAATTCACAGCCCGGCTGGTTCGGGTTGACGATCGCATCCGCCGCCGGCAGTTCGTCGCCCGGCAAGTGGTGGTCGGTGACCAACACCTTGAGCCCCGCCGCTTTCGCCGCCGCCACGCCTTCGACGCTGGAGATGCCGTTGTCCACGGTGATCAGCAGCTGTGGCTCGCGCTGCAAGGCCACGGCGACGATTTCCGGGGTCAGGCCGTAGCCGTACTCAAAACGGTTGGGCACCAGGTAGTCGACATGGGCGGCACCCAACAAGCGCAGGCCCAGGGTGCCCACGGTGCTGGCGGTGGCGCCATCGGCGTCGAAGTCACCCACGATCAGGATCCGCTGGCGCTGTTCCAGGGCCGTCACCAGCAGGTCCACGGCGGCATCGATGCCCTTGAGCTGCTGATATGGAATCAGCCGCGCCAGGCTTTTATCCAGCTCGGCTTCCGATTGCACCCCGCGTGCGGCGTAGAGACGGGTCAATAGCGGTGGCAATTCACCGAGGAATGGCAGGACGGCGGGCAACGGGCGAGGATCGATACGCATGGGGTGACGGAAACTTCTCTTTAATGTTGAAAATTAGCGGTGATCCCTTGTAGGAGCTGTCGAGCCCCAGCGAGGCTGCGATAGGATCACCTCGGTGTACCTGTCAGGCCGCAGCGCCTGCATCGCAGCCTCGCTAACGCTCGACAGCTCCCACACTCGACCAGCATCCAATCAGGTATCGACGTTTCAGCCGCGCTCGCCAGCCAGCCATTCCAGCTGGACTTCGTGCTGGCCACGATCATCGGTCACGAAGATCGTGCCTTCGCTGATCATCACGTCCCACTTGATCACCCGGGGCATGTCCTTGGCCAGCACTTCCAGGATTTCCTGGGGTACGGCGGCGATGCTCACGTTTTTCAGGTTTTTCGCCACCGGCACCACTTTGCCTTCCCAGACGCGCAAGCTGCCATAGGCCAGCAAGGTGGTGCGTTCGGTACGGCGGGAACACCAGGTCAGGCGGTCTGCATCCGGCTGGCCGACTTCGATCCAGTGCAGGACGCGATCATCCAGACTTTTTTCCCACAGCGCTGGTTCGTCTACATCTGACAGGCCACGACCAAAAGACAACTGTTCGTTGTAGAAAAGTGCGTAGGCCAGCAAACGCACGGTCATGCGCTCTTCGGTTTCCGAAGGGTGGCGGGCGATGGTCTGCTTGACGCTCTCGTACACCGAACGATCAAGGTCGGTGAGGTTGAGTTCAAACTTGTAGGTCGTGGACGGCTGGGCCATGAACGGACTTCTAGAGACAGGGAAAGGCGGCAAGTCTAACCGATGGCGAGCTGATTCAACGAATCCTGCGCTGCATCATCCTTATCACTGCGCGACTCGCCTATGTTAAAAGGCTCACATCCCTGCCCTGCCCGAAAGGTTCCTCATGTCGTTTACCGCCAAACCACTTGCCGGCCTGAAAGTCATCGAACTCGGCACCCTGATCGCCGGCCCGTTCGCGTCCCGCATCTGTGCCGAATTCGGTGCGCAAGTGATCAAGGTCGAATCCCCGGATGGCGGCGACCCGCTGCGCAAGTGGCGCAAGCTGTATGAAGGCACCTCGCTGTGGTGGTTTGTGCAGGCCCGCAACAAGAAATCCCTGACCCTGAACCTGAAACACCCGGACGGATTGGCGATCCTCAAGCAACTGTTGGCGGACGCCGACATTTTGATCGAGAACTTTCGCCCTGGCGTGCTGGAAAAACTCGGCCTGAGCTGGGAAACCTTGCACGCCCTGAACCCGAAGCTGGTGATGGTGCGCCTCTCCGGCTTCGGCCAGACCGGGCCGATGAAGGACCAGCCAGGGTTTGGCGCGGTGGGCGAGTCGATGGGCGGCCTGCGCTACATCACCGGTTTCGAGGACCGCCCGCCGGTGCGCACCGGGATTTCCATCGGCGACTCAATTGCGGCGTTGTGGGCGGTGATCGGGGCACTGATGGCCCTGCGTCATCGCGAAGTGAATGGCGGGCTCGGCCAAGTCGTGGATGTGGCGCTGTATGAAGCGATTTTCGCGATGATGGAAAGCATGATCCCGGAGTTCGACGTATTTGGCTTTATCCGCGAGCGCACCGGCAACATCATGCCCGGCATCACGCCCTCCTCGATCCACACCAGCCAGGATGGCAAGCATGTGCAGATCGGCGCCAATGGCGATGCGATCTTCAAGCGGTTCATGTTGGCCATTGGTCGGGACGACCTGGCCAACGATCCGGCCCTGGCCAGCAACGATGGCCGCGACAGTCGGCGCGATGAGTTGTATGGCGTGATTGATCGCTGGGTCAACTCACTGCCGCTGGAGCAAGTGGTGGAACAGCTGAACAAGGCCGAAGTGCCCGCCAGCCGTATCTACAGCGCTGAAGACATGTTGGGAGACCCGCAGTTTCTCGCCCGCGAAATGTTCCTCAAGGCCCAGCTCCCAGGCGGCAAGGACTTCAAGATGCCCGGCATCGTGCCCAAACTGTCGGACACACCGGGTAGTTGTGAGTGGGTCGGACCACAGTTGGGTGAGCACAACGCCGTGGTGCTCAATGAATTGGGCTACGACGCGGCTGCCATTACGCGCCTGCGTGAGGATGGCGCGATCTGATGGCCCGGCGCTTCATCATTCGCCTGTGCCTGCTGGGTTCACTGCTCGGGGCGTGGCCGCTGTCGAGCCAGGCACAGGACACCTTGATCTGGCTGCTGCGTGACCTGCCGCCAGTGACGATTTTCGAAGGCCCGCAAAAAGGCCAGGGCGCCCTCGACCAACTGCTGCCGATACTTGCCGAGCACATGCCGGAATATCGACACCAGATCCTCCACGTAAACCGTGCACGCGCCATGCAGATGCTCCGCGACCCCGCCACTCTTACATGCGACCCGTCTCTGCTGTGGACGGCAGAACGCGCAAAAACCGTTGTTTTTTCCGCCCAGGCCTTTGCGACGTTGAGCAATGGGGTGACGATCCGCCAAAATCAGCGGGCAGCGCTGGCGCCGTTTGTGGTGGATGGAATGTTTGACCTGGAGGCGTTTCTGAATGCGCAGGAGGCGCGCCTCGGCATCATCGCTGAGCGCAGCTATGGCGCCATTATCGATGAAGCACTGAAGCACGCCAGTACGCATAAGTTGGCACCGCACTACGGCAATGACGCCCTCGGCAGCCTGCTGCAGATGCAACGCAAAGGGCGGCTGGAGGCGGTGCTGGGTTACTGGACAGAAGTTCGCTATCAGGCGTTGCAACAGGGCATTGATCCCCAGGACCTGATCTTTTATCCCATCAAGGGCACCCCGCCCTCTCAACTGACCCATATCGGCTGCACGGATACTGCAGCAGGGCGCGTAGCCATCGAGCGGATCAATCAGGTGTTGCGCGAAATCCCGCAGGAGCAACTGCGACAGTCCTACGCTTCATGGCTCGACCCGGTCATGCGTGAGCAATACCTGAAAGACAACCCGACGTTTTTCCAGGATGCCCCGAGGCCCTGACAAATCGCGGGCAAAAAGAAACCCCGAGCAGTGGGGAGACAACTCGGGGTTAATAAGGGCCTAAAAAGACCAGTAACAACGAGCCACAAGCACCGGAGCACAATGCTTGGTCTCGCTGTTACAAAGTCTGACTCGCCTTACCGTAGGAAGGTTCCAAACAAAAATAAATCTTCATGCACAGGCGTTCGGCCTGGTCAGGGCCGCGTTGCGCAGAGCCGCCATGACCGAGGGCTCCAGGCGTCCTTCGGCAATCATCAGGTCGCGGTGCAAACAATCCACCACGTCTACCAACGCACGCTTGTCGGTCAATTGCGCCTGGTCGACTTCACGTTCGACCACGATGGCACCGGCCGGATTCTTTACGGTTACCAGGCATTCGCCCTGCACACCCGAGGTGGTCAGCGTGACCTGATAAGGGCTCAGTGCTTCACCGAGCAATAGGCTGATACTTTCCATCTCGATCACCACTCAATAGTTCGGGAACAATCGTGTAAACGGGAGCTGCATCTATCCTAAGTGACTATTTGTGTCGTAGGAAAGTTCGCTTTTTCGTCTTGCAAGGGTTGCCGGGGGATGACGTGTCCAGCATGCGCTTGCAACATGACAACCAAAAAACGGCAGCACATAACTGCTTACTTAATGGGTCGCCGTTTTGGCGCTGATGCCGAGAGTGAATCCATTACTCGGTGAGTGCTGATCATGCTGCCACACCGATAAACTGCGCATACCAAAAGGCCCCCGTTGCGAAGGATAAAGACCATGCTGGAACACGAAAAAGAGCAGGCTGTACTAGAGAAGATTCACGCCGACATATCAAGAATTTATGCCGAGCAACGCAAGCTCAACGCAGAATCCCACAAGATAACCCGAGAGAATTTCTGGTATCCCGTGGGTATCGCCATCGGATTCTTCACGGCTGTCGGAACCGTAATGGCAGTCGCGCAAAAACTACTCGCATAAACGATCGCTCCGGCCGGGCCTGCCAGAAACGAAAAACGCCGCTCACCCAAGGACGGGAACGCGGCGTTTTTTTACGCCTTTGTAAACCGCAACTTCAGAACCGCTCCTGCGTTAACAGGCTAGAATCCCCAAATTACCCCGGGGAGCCTGTATTGAAAGAAGCGTCTGAAAAGCCATTGCGCATCGTCCTCGCCGACGACCATCCGATTTTCCTCATCGGTCTGCGGGCGGTGCTGGAACGTGACGAGCGGCTGACCATCGTCGGTGAGGCCAATTCCCCCCAAGCCCTTGCCGAGCTACTGCAACACTGCTCCTGTGACGTACTGGTCACCGACTTCATGATGCCCGCCGAGCCCCAGGCCGATGGCTTGCGCCTGATCGAGCAGCTGCGCCGGCATCACCCGGCGCTGCCCATCGTGGTGGTGACCATGCTGAACAACGCTGGCCTGTTCCACGCCATCCTGGAACTGGGCGTCATGGGCCTGCTGAGCAAGGCCAGTCTCGCGGACGAGTTGCCTGAAGCGATCCGCCAGGTGCGTCAGCAGCGACGTTATGTGGCCCAGACCATCAGTCAGTCACTGAACCTGGCAGGCGTCGAGCGCGTGCACTCCCAGGATCAACTGTCACCCCGTGAACTGGAAGTCATCCGCCTGCTGGCCGGCGGCTTGACGGTAGGCGAGATCGCCGCGAATCTTCATCGCAGCAAGCAAACCGTCAGCGCGCAAAAAGTCAGCGCCATGCGCAAGCTGGGCCTGAGCAACGACGCCGCGCTGTTTATCTATGTGCAGGAACACGGACTGGCCTAGCCTGAAACGCGATCCACTGTTTCAGCGCCTCGACATCCATGGGCCGGGCGATAAAACAGCCTTGCAACCACGCAGCCCCCAGCTCACTCACCGCGTGATAATCGGCGGCACTTTCAACCCCGGTCACCACTACTCCGACGCCCAAGCGCACGGCCATGCTCATGGCACCGGCAACCACTGCCGCCTTGCGATCGTCCTTGGCCATGCCGCTGGCAAACGCCGGCGGGATCTTCAATTCGCTGAAGGGCAATTCCAGCAAGCGTTGCAGGCTGGTGCCACCCACGCCGAAATCACCAATGGACAGCTTGCACCCCATCATTCGCAAACGCAGCAAGCCGGTGACGTGGGCGCTGTCGGTATTCAAGCGCGAGGTTTCCACCAGTTCCAGGGTCAGGCTATGAGCAGGTATTCCGTGGAGTTGCAGCAAGCCTTGCAGCACCTGGGGGAAATGCGCGCGCTCCAGCATTCGCCCCGGGATATTCACCGCCACCGGCAGGACCTGGCCGGTCTCGCGCATGACGTGTGCCGCCAGGCCCAGCGCTTGCTCCAATACGTGCCAGGTAAACGCCTCTTCCATTCCGGCAAACTCCAGCACCGGTAGAAACTCGTCAGACAACAGCAGTTCACCTTCAGGAAGCTGCCAACGCGCCAGCGCCTCAACACCTTGCAACGCACCGGCCTGGCTGACGATGGGCTGATACCAGACCGTGCCACAGCGTGCGATAACGGCCTGGCTCAGATCCGCTGAAGGTGGCAACAACTCGATTTCGCTCAAACCCAGCAACTGGCGCACCCGCTCCCAGGACATCGCCACCGGCCCGGGCCGCAGGCGTTCCTGGCACGCCGCCAGGACTTGCCCGATCAGCTTTGCCGACGCGGGCTTGGGCAAGCAGCCGAGCACGTTGAGCCCCAACTGCCGCGCCATGTTCGCCACGCCCTCCAACACCTCAGGCTCGGCGTTGCTCAACAAGATCAACACCTGAGCCTGGCGACGTTCAGCCAGTTCGCGGATCAGCTCCAGGCCATCGCCCTGCTCCAGGTAAAGATCGCAAATCGCAATGTCCACCGCACCCTTGCTCTCCAGTGACTGCCGAGCGGCGTCAACCGTTTCGGCAGTGCGCACATTGAATACGCCGTTGGCATTGAGCATCTGATGCAGGGCCATCAGTTGGAACGGGTTGTCTTCGAGGATCAGGACTTTAAGGGAACGCATGAAAACTTTACCGGGGAGAAGCGAGGGTGCACAGACTAGTCAAAACCCCGCACCTTCCCCATAGGACATGTCTTATTCGGACTGATCCAGACAGGCATCAAGCTCGCACCGGAACTCGATCAATGCTTCGCGCAGCGCTAACCAATGCCTTTCAATCTCAGCGTTGCGCTGCTCCCGAATACAACCTTCCAGCGCCACGCAGGCCTTGGCCAGCGGCAACGCATCCACCAGGCAGCATATGCCCTTCAGGCGGTGCAACGAGGCGACCAGCCGGGCCTGATCGTGGTCCGCCATGCCGGCGGTCATCACGCTTTGTTCCTGCTCAAGACTCCTCGCCAGCTCCTGCAACATCTGCTGCAAAACCGGTCCGTCGGCCTGGGTCATGGTGCGCAGGGTCTCGATACTGAAAGAACGCGAAGGCGCCACCCGGGCAAGCACGCGCGTCCAGTGTTCAAGGGTCACGGGCTTGACCAGCAATTCATCCATTCCAGCCTCCCGGCACCGCTGTTGTTCGTCATCCTGGGCATTCGCCGTGCAACCCACCAGCGCCAGGCGTGGCCGTTGCTCCTGGGCTTCAAGCCGGCGGATGGCCTCGCTCAAGGCGTAGCCAGACATGCCCGGCATGTTGCAGTCGGTGACCAACAGATCAAACACCTCGTTGCGCCAATGCTGCAAGGCAGCTTCGGCCGAGTCGACGGCCACCACCTGATGACCAAGGAACTGTAACTGTTGAACCAGTACCAGGCGGTTGGCCGGCAGGTCATCCACCACCAGCACCGACAGGCTGCGGCCGGCGACGGGCAATGATACGGCAGGTGCCGCCGGCACGTCGTCGCTGCTGACCCGGTCCAGGTACAGGTCGATGCACACCACCGTGCCCTGCCCCACAACACTGCTCAAGGCGATGCTGCCGCCCATCAACTCCACCAGTTGCTGGCAGATGCTCAAGCCCAGCCCCGTACCACCGTGCTCGGCAGCCGTCAGCGCGCTGACCTGGATAAACGGCTTGAACACCCGCGCCTGCTGCTCGATGCCGATACCCGGGCCGCTGTCCTCCACGCAGATGTGCACGTATTCGGCACCCGCCTGGTCAAGCTTGCGCGCGACACTGACCCGAACCTCGCCGCGCCGGGTGAATTTGAGCGCATTGCCCAACAGGTTATGGATAACCTGGCGCAGGCGCAGCGGGTCGAACCAGTAGTGCCCTTGCGCCGCCGGATCAAAAGCGAGGGTCAAGTGCAGGCCCTTTTTCTGCGCCATGGCTTCAAACAGCCGTTGTATGCCCTCAAAGAAAGCTTTCAAGTCAGTGGTCTGCGGTGCCAGTTGCAGATGTCCGGCTTCAATCTTCGCCAGGTCCAGGCTGTCCCCCATCAGGGCAATCAACTCGCGTGCCGAGCGATGGGCCACCCGCAGCGCTTCGGACACCGGCTTGCCTTCGGCCAGGGCACGCTCCTGCTCCAGTTCAAGCAGACCGATGATCGCCGTCATCGGTGTACGAATCTCATGGCTCAGGGTCGAGAGAAAGGCGCTTTTCGCGTAGTTCGCTTCGTCAGCGGCCTGGCGTGCGTCCATCAGTTGGTTTTCCAGGACCTTGCGCTCGTTGATGTCAATCCAGCCACCGAGCAACCCTTGCAATTGGCCCTTGGCGTCAAAGAACGGCACCGTCCACTGATAGACATGAAAGGCCCCGCCCTTGAACTCCAGTTGCCGGTCGACGAACAGCGACTGTTGGGTCGCCAACTGTTCCATATGGCCGGCGTGCAGGCGCGCAGCCGTTGCGTCAGGCATCAGGCCGCTTTCCATCAGCGTCAGGCCCTTAATATGCTCACGCTTGGTGGCCAACTGCTGTTCGTAACGGGTGTTGCAGGTCACCAGGCGTCCTTCCAGATCACGCACAAATACCGGGTTGGGCATGCCATCCAGCAACGCGCGTTTGAATGCCAACTGGTCGTTGAGCCGCTGCTCGGCTTGCAAGCGTTGGCGAATCTGGCGCTTGAGCCGGCTGTTCCAGGCCAGGGACACCAGCACAAACAACAGCGCCATCGCGACCGTCCAATACGCCCACGGTGGCACACGTTGCCAGGCGGGCACCGGGACTGGCACTGTGCCCAGCCAACGCAAGCGCAAGGCACTCAACTCCGCGACCGGCAGCGCCTCCAGCGCTTTGTTCAAAATGCTCAGCAGCTCGGGTTGATCCTTGCGCACCGAGAGGCTGTTGGCCGACCACTTGCCCTCGACACTGCGACCGATGCGCAATTCATCGGCCGGGTAACTCTGCACTTCCACTTCACTCTGGATAGTCGCCGCCGCGCGGCCCTGCGTTACCAGCTCACGGGCTTGTGCGTAGTTATCCACCGATTGCAGCTTGATCTCGGGGTGCTCGCGACGAATGTATCCCTCCAGGACATGGCGTGCCGGCAGCGCCAGGACCTTGCCTGACAGCTCGCTCAAACTGGCCACTGGCGGTGCATCCACGCGTTGGATAAACACCCAGCCGGAACCCCCGAAACCATGGCTGAAATTGAGGAATGCCTTGCGCTCCTGATTCTCGGCCAGGGTGGTGTTCATGTCCGCCCGGCCCGTTTCCAGCAACGCCAGGGTTTGCGCCGTGGAAGACACGTCCTCCATGACGAACTGCAGGCCGGTCATGCGTGAAATGCGGTTGAGCAAGTCCACATTCAGCCCCACCCATTGGCCGTCCTTGTCCCTGAATACGTAAGGCGACAGTTGCTGGGACGCCACCACCACATGGGGATGCTGGAGCACCCAGGCCCGCTCCCGGGCCGACAAGGCGATGCGCTCGGCGGCCATACCGACGCCCAGCCCGGTGGTCCAGCGCGCGAGGATTTCCCGGCGCACGGAGTCATCGATACTCGCCAGCGCCTGGTCCATCATCGTCCCCAGCAGCGGGTCGGCCTCCCGTGTGGCAAAGGCAAAACCAATGGGCGCCAGGCGGCTTTCCACCTTGATCTGCAAGCCCAGGTAAGGCCGCAAAGACTTGTAGGCGCGCACAATCACTTCGTTGCCGATAAACGCATCGGCATCGCCTTGTTTCAGCGCTTCCAGGCCGCTGTAGAGATTCGGCGCCAGCATGATGTGGCTGCCGGGATATGCCTGATGGACGTTCTTGACGTTGGCGTAGCCGTCCAGCAACACCAGCCTCTTGTCGTTGAGGTCTTCGTTCTGGGTGGTGTCATCCCGGCGCACAACCACCACCGAACGATCCGGCATGTAGTCTTCGGTAAAGCGCAGCCCCGAGACGTCGCGCTCATAACCGTTGGCACTGGTAAGAATATCGATGGTGCCGTTACGCAAGGCTTCCACCGCCTGCGCCCGTTCGGCGAAACCCAGTACTTGCATCGGTGCATTCAGGCGAGCGCCGATCAGGCTCAGGTAATCGGCGCTGATGCCCTGGTAGCGATTGCGGTCGCGGGTGATATCAATCGGCTGATAGTCATCAATCGAGATGCCCACTTTCAACGGCCGATGTGCCGCCAGCCATTGCTGCTCGCTGGCCGTCAGGGCCATGGGCTCCAGGGCAATGAACGCCGGCACCAGCTTGAACGGCAGGCTGACAGCCGCGAGGCTTGCCGAACCCTGCACAAGCAACAGCACACCTGTCAGCCACACACACGCGCGGGTCGATACATACACCAGTTGGGTTTCCTTGATTATTCTTGTTGGTCGCCGCGCAAGTATGGCTCGCCAGAATGAAAAAGCCCGTCACGAAGACGGGCTTGAGCTACCACGTAAAGCCGTTGGCTCAGAGTGGCTTGCCGCGATTGCCATGCTGGCTGACAAACGCCTGCACCGCTTTCAGGTCATTGGCCAACACCGTGCAACGCTCTTCGCGTTCAAACAGGTCGGTGAGGTGCGGTGGCAATTCCAGCGCCTTGCCAACACCGGCCTTCTCCACCGCTTCCGGGAATTTGACCGGGTGCGCGGTGCCGAGAATCACCATCGGGATGTCCAGGCTGCGACGGCATTCGCGCGCGGCCTTGACGCCAATGGCAGTGTGCGGGTCCAGCAGCTCGCCGGTCTGGGCGTAGACTTCGGCAATGGTCTCGCAGGTTTGGGCATCGTCCACGGCCAGGGAATCGAACAGCTTGCGGGTTTCAGTCCAGCGCTCTTGCTCGACGCTGAAACCGCCACCTTGCTTGAAGCTGTCCATCAGGCCAGCCAGGGCTGCGCCGTTGCGACCGTGCATGTCGAACAGCAGGCGTTCGAAGTTCGACGACACCATGATGTCCATCGACGGCGACAGCGTGGCGTGCAGGGTTTCCTTGACGTACTGGTTGCCGCTCATGAAGCGGTGCAGGATGTCGTTGCGGTTGGTGGCGACGATCAACTGGTTGATCGGCAGGCCCATGTTGCGCGCCAGGTAACCGGCGAAGATGTCGCCGAAGTTGCCGGTTGGCACCGAGAACGACACCGAACGCGCCGGGCCGCCCAACTGCAGGGACGCATGGAAGTAGTAGACGATCTGGGCCATGATCCGCGCCCAGTTGATCGAGTTCACCGCCACCAGGCGCGTGCCCTTGAGGAAGCTCTGGTCGGCAAAGCTGGCCTTGACCATTTCCTGGCAGTCATCGAAGTTGCCTTCGATGGCGATGTTGTGGATGTTCTCGCCGAAGATGGTGGTCATCTGCCGACGCTGCACTTCCGACACGCGGTTGTGCGGGTGCAGGATGAAGATGTCGACGTTTTCGCAGTGCTTGCAGCCTTCGATCGCCGCCGAGCCGGTATCACCGGAAGTGGCGCCGATGATCACCACGCGCTCGCCACGTTTTTCCAGCACGTAGTCCAGCAGGCGACCCAGCAGTTGCAGGGCGAAATCCTTGAACGCCAGGGTCGGGCCGTGGAACAGTTCCAGGACCCACTCGTTACCATTCAGTTGGCGCAACGGGGCGATGGCGCTGTGGGAAAACACGCCATAGGTTTCTTCCAGGATCTTCTTGAAATCCGCATCCGGGATGCTGCCGGTGACGAACGGGCGCATGACCCGGAACGCCAGCTCGTGGTACGGCAGGCCGGCCCAGGAAGCGATTTCTTCCTGGGTGAAGCGTGGCAGGTTTTCCGGCACGTACAGGCCGCCGTCGGTGGCCAGACCGGCCAGCAAAACGTCTTCGAAATTCAGGGCCGGTGCCTGGCCGCGGGTGCTGATATAACGCATGACTGGCTCCTCTAGAGCATGTTTGAACAAGGGCCGCCGAACACGTGGGGCCCTTGTCGCAAAACGATTAGTTCAGGTGTTCGACGCGGATTCGCACCACCGGCCCAACCACGCCCTGCAACGCTTCAAGCGCGGCGATGGCATCGTTGATGTGCTGTTCCAGCACACGGTGGGTCAGCAGGATCATGGGCACCAGGCCGTCTTGTTCTTCGACTTCCTTCTGCATGATCGATTCAATGTTGATGCCGCGCTCCGACAGGATGCTGGCCACCTGAGCGAGCACGCCCGGGTGATCCTTGGCCTGGATGCGCAGGTAGTAGGCACTTTCGCAGGCCTCGATCGGCAGGATCGGATGGGCCGACAGCGAGTCCGGCTGGAAGGCCAGGTGCGGTACGCGGTTTTCCGGGTCGCTGGTCATGGCACGCACCACGTCCACCAGGTCGGCGATCACCGACGAAGCCGTGGGCTCCATGCCGGCACCGGCACCGTAGAACAAGGTCGAACCGGCGGCATCACCGTTGACCATCACAGCGTTCATCACTCCATTGACGTTGGCGATCAGGCGGTCGGCCGGGATCAGCGTCGGGTGCACACGCAACTCGATACCGGCCGGGGTGCTGCGCGCCACACCGAGGTGCTTGATGCGGTAGCCCAGGGCTTCGGCGTAGTTCACGTCGGCAGTGGTCAGCTTGGTGATGCCTTCGGTGTAGGCCTTGTCGAACTGCAGCGGGATACCGAAGGCGATGGACGCCAGGATCGTCAGCTTGTGGGCAGCGTCGATGCCTTCGACGTCGAAGGTCGGGTCGGCTTCGGCGTAACCCAGGGCCTGGGCTTCGGCCAGCACGTCTTCGAAGGTACGGCCTTTCTCGCGCATTTCGGTGAGGATGAAGTTACCGGTGCCGTTGATGATGCCGGCCACCCAGTTGATGCGGTTGGCAGACAGGCCTTCACGGATCGCCTTGATCACCGGGATACCACCGGCCACGGCAGCTTCGAACGCCACGATCACGCCCTTCTCGCGGGCCTTGGCGAAGATTTCGTTACCGTGCACGGCGATCAGCGCCTTGTTGGCGGTGACTACGTGCTTGCCGTTTTCGATGGCCTTGAGCACCAGTTCGCGGGCCACGGTGTAGCCGCCCACCAGTTCGATGACGATATCGATTTCAGGGTTGGTGGCGACTTCGAAGACATCGTTGGTAATCGCAATACCGGTCGTTTGGAACTGAGGCTTTGGCGTACGCATGGCAATTTGTGCCACTTCAATCCCACGCCCTGCACGGCGGGAAATTTCTTCAGCATTACGCTGAAGTACGTTGAAGGTGCCGCCACCGACGGTCCCTAACCCACAGATGCCTACTTTGACCGGTTTCACTGAAGAACTCCCCATGAAACGGCCGACTCAAGGTCGGCCGTGAAAACAGCCGCACAACTGCGGCTCTCTATTAATGACCCGCCGAACTGTCGGCGAGTCATGATCGTCAAGGCTCGACGATTTTGCTTACTTTGCGTTGAGTGCCAGTTTGGCAACTTGCGGCGCCGGCTGGTAGCCCGGAATCACCTGACCGTCAGCCAAAACGATGGCCGGCGTGCCGCTCACACCAATCGACTGGCCGAGGGCGAACTGCTTGGAAACCGGGTTGGCGCACTTGGCAGCCTTGATTTCCTTGCCATCGACCATCTTGTCCATGGCGGCTTTCTTGTCGGCCGAACACCAGACGGCTTGCAACTGCTCGTCACCCGGCGAACCCAGGCCCTGGCGCGGGAACGCCACGTAGCGCACTTCAACGCCGAGCTTGTTCAGCTCAGGCACTTCGGCGTGCAGCTTGTGGCAGTACGGGCAGGTGGTGTCGGTAAAGACGGTGATGTGAGTCTTGGTTTCGCCAATGGCCGGGTAAACCACGGTTTCAGCCACCGGGATGCCGTTGATCAGCTTGGACACGCCCAGGCGCTCGGCTTTCTCGGTGAGGTTGACCGGCTTGCCGTCTTTCAACTGGAACAGGTAGCCCTGGACGATGTACTGGCCATCGGCGCTGGCGTACAGCACGCGGCTGCCCTTGAGCTTGACTTCATACAGGCCGGCCATCGGGCTGGCGCTGATGCTTTCAATCGGAGTGTCGAGCTGGAGGGCTTCCAGGCTCTTGCGGATTGTCTTTTCTGCGGCGTCATCGGCGACGGCAAAGGTGGAGACCAACGCAATGGCTGCGATGGCGAAAATCTGGGTCAAGCGCATGGGAACTCCTGAAGGCAGATGCAGGGACGGGAGCAGGAACACCGATCTTCAAACACGGGTTTGGGCCGTCCCCTTTGCGAACCGGCAAAGCCTACCACAGTTGGGCCGCAGGGCAGCCAGTCGCGGGGAAATTGGGCTTTTTCCGATGTGATTTTCATCCGCGGGGATGGTGCTTGGCGTGCATCTCCTGCAAACGCGCTCGGGCCACGTGGGTGTAGATCTGGGTGGTGGATAAGTCGCTGTGGCCCAGGAGCATTTGAACCACGCGCAAATCCGCGCCGTGGTTGAGCAAATGCGTGGCGAAGGCGTGACGCAGGGTGTGGGGCGACAGCGACTTGCCGATCCCCGCGACCTTGGCCTGGTGCTTGATGCGATGCCAGAAGGTCTGGCGGGTCATCTGCTCACCGCGCAGGCTGGGGAACAGCACATTGCTGGGCCGACCGTTGAGCAACTCGCTGCGGGCATCGCGCATGTAGCGCTCGATCCACACAATCGCCTCTTCGCCCATGGGCACCAGGCGTTCCTTGCTGCCCTTGCCCATCACGCGCAATACACCCTGGCGCAGGTTGACCTGCTCCAGGGTCAGGCTGATCAACTCGGTGACGCGCAGGCCGCAGGCATACAGCACTTCCAGCATGGCGCGGTCGCGCTGACCGATGGCTTCGCTCAAGTCCGGGGCTGCGAGCAAGGCTTCGACGTCGGCTTCCGACAGGGATTTGGGCAGGGGCCGGCCTAACTGCGGCATGTCGATTTGCAGGGTTGGGTCGACAGCGATCAGCTTTTCCCGCAGCAGGTAGCGATAAAAGCCACGTACGCCGGAAAGAAAACGCGCGGTAGAGCGAGGTTTGTAGTTTTGCTCCAGGCGCCAGGACAAATGGTCAAGGATCAGCTCGCGACCGGCGTTAAGCAGTTCGAGGTTTTTTTCCTGCAGCCAGCCATTGAACAACGCGAGGTCACTGCGGTAAGCCTGGCGGGTGTTGTCTGACAGGCCTTTTTCCAGCCATAGGGCATCGAGAAAGCGGTCGATCTGGGGGTGGTCGATGGCGGGCATGAGGGCTCAGGCTGGGAAAGTGGCGGTGTCGGGTAGATCCTATCGCAGCACAGGCATCTACACATCAATGAAGGCGGGCAAATAATCTGTGACGAGGGAGCTTGCTCCCGCTGGGGCGCGAAGCGGCCCTGACTGACCCTGAGGCCCAACAGAGAGACTTCTATTGCCGGTTTCAGGGCCGCTGCGCAGCCCAACGGGAGCAAGCTCCCTCGCCACAAAAGCGACTCGATTCAGGATCAGTCGGCAAACCCTGGCAGCACGGGCACCGGTCGTTTGTCAGCATCAATCGCGACAAAACTGAACACACCCTGGATGGCCTTTTCTCGTCCGTCAACGCTCATGCTTTCGACAAACACTTCCACTTCGACCTTGAGGCTGGTGTTACCCACCTTGATCACGCGACCGATAAGTTCAACGATGGAGCCGGCAGGGATCGCATGGTTGAAGTCGATGCGGTCGGTAGACACCGTCACCAGCGGCAAGCGACAGAAACGCGTGGCGGTGATGAACGACACTTCGTCCATCCAGGCCAATGCGGTGCCCCCGAACAGGGTGTTGTGGTGGTTGGTGGTGGGCGGGAACACCGCTTTGGTCACATGGGTGACGGACAGGTCAATGCGGCGCTGGATTTCTTCGAGGCGGGTGGTCATGAACAGGTACCAGGGAAATGGACAAATTTCAGGCAACAAAAAAGCAGCCCGTAGGCTGCTTTTTTCTGCATCGGGAAGCTGGACTTAAGCCAGTTTTTCCTTGATGCGAGCTGCTTTACCGGACAGGTCACGCAGGTAGTACAGCTTGGCTTTACGTACGTCACCGCGACGTTTAACGGCCATGCTGTCGATTTGCGGGCTGTAGGTCTGGAAAGTACGCTCTACGCCAACACCGTTGGAGATTTTACGAACAGTGAAAGCACTGTTCACACCACGGTTACGCTTGGCAATTACCACGCCTTCGAACGCTTGCAGACGCGAACGGTCGCCTTCCTTCACTTTCACCTGAACGACAATGGTGTCGCCCGGGGCAAAGGTAGGGATCTCTTTGGTCATCTGCTCTGCTTCGAGTGCAAGGATGATTTTGTTAGTCATGCTGTGCTCCTAAGGTAAGTCGTCGGACCTACCATCGATACGTTGTTAACTATCGTCCCGCCCGAGGATGTATTCCTCGAGCAGCTTCTTCTCTTCTCCAGAAAGCGAGCGGCTTTCCAGAAGATCGGCGCGTCGTTCATAGGTCCGCCCGAGGGACTGCTGTAAACGCCAACGCCGGATGTGTGCGTGATTGCCACTTAGCAATACGTCGGGAACACGCTGATCCGCATACACCTCCGGTCGGGTGTAGTGCGGGCAATCCAGCAAACCATCCGTGAAGGAATCTTCCTCCGCGGAGTCCGCATGCCCTAAAGCTCCAGGCAGCAGTCGTGTAACCGCATCTATCAGGACCATCGCCGGCAGCTCGCCGCCAGACAGGACATAGTCCCCAATCGACCACTCTTCATCGACATGAGCTTCAATAAACCGCTCGTCAATGCCTTCATAGCGACCGGCAATCAGGATTAATGCTTCCAGATTCGCCAACTCGCGTACCGCCGACTGATTCAGCTGACGGCCTTGAGGGGACAGGTAAATTACCTTCGCCTTCTCCCCGGCGGCTGCCTTGGCCTGAACCAACGCATCTTCCAGGGGCTTGATCTTCATCACCATGCCCGGGCCACCGCCAAATGGGCGATCGTCCACAGTGTGATGTCGATCCGTCGTGTAGTCTCGCGGGTTCCAACAGGTGAGCTGCAAGAGCCCCTGTTTCACCGCCCGACTGGTGATGCCGTACTCGCTGATGGCGGAAAACATCTCGGGAAACAAACTGATCACTTCAACGCGCAGGTTAGCCACGTTAGAAGTCCGCGTCCCATTCCACCTTCATCTCGCCCGCTGCCAGGTCGATGGCCAACACGCATTGCTCTGTATAGGGCAACAGGCGCTCACGATCATCCAGGCTGCCAGCGCAAGGCTTGACCACCATTACATCATTGGCGCCGGTTTCCAGAAGATGATCGATTTTCCCGAACAATTGCCCGAGTTGATCAATTACCTTCAGACCTTCCAGCTGGTACCAGTAGTACTCGCCGTCGGTCAATTCAGGGAACAGGTTGCGCGGCACGCAGATCTCATAACCGGCCAGAAGACGAGCTTCTTCACGATCATCAAGACCCTTGAGCTTTGCGACCAGGAACTTGTCGCTCCCGCGTCCACTGACCAGCTCTACCTGTTTCACACTACCTTCGCGCTTGAGCGTCCAGGTCTTGTACTGCAACAGGTTTTCAGTCGGATCAGTAAAGGAATACACCTTCACTTCGCCGCGAACGCCATGAACAGAGTAAATCTTGCCGATAACGATCAAATCATCAGCAACCGCTGGCGTCGCGTTCATATTGCTCAGGCCGCAGCCTTAGATGCATCCTTCAACAACTGAGCAACGCGCTCAGAAGGTTGTGCACCAACGCTCAGCCAGTAGGCTACGCGCTCTTGGTTCACGGACAGACGGACTTCTTGACCACGAGCGATCGGGTTGAAGAAGCCAACTTGTTCCTTGTGAGAGCCGTCACGTGGGTTGCGGCTGTCAGTTACGGTCAAGTGGTAAAACGGGCGCTTTTTGGAGCCGCCAAGGGCAAGACGGATTGTTAGCATGTGAACATCGTTCCTGTAGTCGGTGCTGCAAATCTAAATGCACAGCGGGCATAGGTGCCCGAAAGGCCGCATATTCTAAGGAATATCCGGACTTTTGCAAATGTCTTTTTCTGGCGCCTATCAGCGTGCCATTCAGATCTGCTATAGAGCCGTCGGTTAAAACGGCAAGTCAGCTCCCGCCAACGGCGGGTTTGCTGGAGATCCCACATCCCTGTGGGTCGGAGCAAAAGCAGGCTTTTGCTCGAATTCTTTACATCTTTGGCATGCCGCCGCCGGGCAACATACCGCCCATGCCGCGCATCATTTTGGCCATTCCGCCTTTTGCAGAGAATTTCTTCATCATCTTCTGCATCTGCTTGTGCTGCTTGATCAAGCGACCGATGTCCTGCACCTGGGTGCCGGAACCCATGGCGATCCGACGCTTGCGCGAACCGCTGATCAGCTCAGGGTCGCGGCGCTCGGCCGGGGTCATGGAATTGATGATGGCTTCCATCTGCTTGAATTGCTTCTCTGCCGCGCCCTGGGCATTGCCCATTTGCGCCAGGTTCACGCCGCCGATGTTCGGCAGCTTGTCCATCAGGCCGCCGAGGCCGCCCATGTTCTTCATCTGTTGCAGCTGGTCGCGGAAGTCTTCGAGGTCGAAGCCCTTGCCCTTCTTCAGCTTTTTAGCCAGCTTGTCGGCTTTGTCCTTGTCGAGGGTCGCTTCCGCTTGCTCGATCAGGCTGAGCACATCGCCCATGCCGAGGATACGCGAGGCGATCCGCTCAGGGTGGAACGGCTCGAGCGCATCGCTCTTCTCGCCCATACCGATGAACTTGATCGGCTTGCCGGTAATCGCACGCACCGACAAGGCGGCACCGCCACGGGCGTCGCCGTCGACCTTGGTCAGGATCACACCGGTCAGCGGCAGCGCGTCACCAAAGGCCTTGGCGGTGTTGGCCGCATCCTGGCCGGTCATGGCGTCGACCACGAACAGGGTCTCTACCGGGTTGATCGCGGCATGCAGCGCCTTGATCTCGCCCATCATCTCTTCATCGATGTGCAGGCGACCGGCTGTATCGACGATGACCACGTCGATGAATTTCAGCTTGGCTTCTTTAATAGCAGCCTGGGCAATATCGACCGGCTTCTGGCTCAGGTCGGACGGGAAGAAGGTCACACCGACTTCGCCCGCGAGCATTTCCAGCTGTTTGATCGCGGCCGGACGGTAAACGTCCGCAGACACCACCATCACCGACTTCTTCTTGCGCTCTTTAAGGAAGCGCGCCAGTTTGCCGGCCGTGGTGGTTTTACCCGCACCTTGCAGGCCAGCCATCAGCACAACGGCTGGCGGCACGGCGCTGAGGTTCAAATCTTCGTTGGCCGCGCCCATCAGGCTTTCGAGTTCGGCCTGGACGATCTTCACAAACGCCTGGCCCGGGGTCAGGCTGCGGGACACTTCGGTGCCGACCGCGCGCTCTTTGACCGAGTTGACGAAGTCCTTCACCACCGGCAAGGCGACGTCGGCTTCCAGCAACGCCATGCGCACTTCACGCAGGGTGTCTTTAATATTGTCCTCGGTCAGCTTGGCCTTGCCGGTGACATGGCGCAGCGTCTGCGAGAGACGGTCAGTCAGATTTTCAAACATGCGCGATCCTTTCAGGCCCTATGTTAGACCGAGGTAATGGCGGCCCAGGCTGTGGTAAATCGCTATTAAAAACAGCGCTCGGCGAGCCTGCGGCGTGGGCAGGTCGCGGATTATAGCGAAGACTGCCGCCATGCACACCCGCTGTCTGGCCTGAGAGTCTTTCGTGTTACGCAGGTGTATGCCAAACTCAGCGCCTTTCGGGCCTGCTTAACAGGATTTATGCTCCCTTTGTCACCCAGTTTGCTACCCAGCCTCGCCGCCGCCATCTTGTATGCCGCTGCGACCCTCTATCAGGGCACTCGTCTGGCCCAAGGCGCCAAGGCCGACAAACGCCTGTTGGTAGGCCTTGGCGTGATCGCCCTGCTGGCCCACGCAGCCAGCCTGTTCACGCATTTGATGACGCCGGTCGGCCTGGGCCTGGATTTTTTCAGCGCCGCCAGTCTGATTGCCGCCGCGGTGATCGCGCTGACCCTCATGGCCTGCTACCGGATCCCGGTGGAGAACCTGCTGGTGCTGCTGTTCCCGCTCGGGATGCTGACGGTGCTGCTGGCGCAATTCACGCCGACCGGCACCGTGCAGGTTATTGATGAAGAGCCGGGCATCCTCGCCCACATCCTGCTGTCGATCCTCGCCTACGGCATGTTCACCATCGCGGTGTTCCAGGCCTTGCTGCTGCTGTTGCAAGACCACCAGCTCAAGCACAAGCACCCGTCCGGGCTGATCAAGAACTTCCCGCCGTTGCAAACCATGGAAAGCCTGCTGTTCGGCTTCCTCTGGGCCGGCTGGACGCTGCTGTCGCTGTCGCTGATCTCCGGCTGGCTGTTCGTCGAGAACCTGTTCGCCCAGCACCTGGTGCACAAGACCCTGCTGGCGTGCCTGGCCTGGGTGGTGTTCAGCGTGCTGCTGTGGGGCCGCAACCGCCTCGGCTGGCGCGGGCACAAGGCGATCCGCTGGACCCTGGCCGGTTTCTGCCTGCTGATGCTGGCCTATTTCGGCAGCAAGCTGGTTCGCGAATACATCCTGCATATCTGACGGGCAGCCGACATGGACAACTTGCCCTTAGGGCCGATGCTTGCCGTAGTAGCCTTGCTGGTTTTATGGTCGGCGCTGTTTACCGCCATCGAAGCCGCCCAGCAACATTTGCTGGCACTGCGCCCTGGCACCCGCCAGGGTGACAAAGCCGCCGCCCGCCTGAATTTCCCGCGCAACAGCCTGATCCTCTGCAACACCCTGTGCCGCGCCGTGGTGGTGATTCTCTGCACACTGCTGGCGATCTACGCCTGGGCGGAAAACGGCCCGTGGCTCGGCTGGGTGATCTCCAGTGCGGTCCTGCTGGTGCTGGCCGACTATCTGCCCCGTGCTCTGGCTACTCGCCACCCACAAACCATCCTCGGCTTCGGCAATACGTTGTTGGGCGTGCCGCTGAAAATCCTTTCCCCGCTGGCCTGGCTGCTCAACGGAATCAGCCTGTTGCTGCTGCGCCCGTTCGCCCGCAAGCCTGGTGTGGTCAAGAAAAGCGACGAGCCGCAGCCGGATCAGGACGACGAGCCGGAAGCCGAAATCCCCAACACCCGCGCACCGGGCATGCCAGGCATCCATGCCCTGGACAACATCACCGTGAACGACATTTTGGTGCCCCGCAGCGAAGTGGACGGCATCAACCTGGATGACTCGGTAGAGGAAATCATCGAGCAGCTACGGGTTTCCACGCGTACCCGGCTGCCGGTGTTCCACAGCGACATCAACCAGGTCGAAGCGGTGCTCAACACCCGGCAGATCCGCCACCTGCTGCCGGACGCCAGCCTGACCAAGGAAGCGCTGCTGGCCGCCTGTCACGAGCCCTACTTCGTCCCGGAAAGCACGCCACTGCAACTGCAACTGCTGAACTTCCACAAGCAGCAGCGCCGTCTGGGCATGGTGGTGGATGAATACGGCGAAGTGCTGGGCATCGTGACCCTGGAAGACATTCTTGAAGAAATCGTCGGTGAGTTCGAAAGCGAGCAGCACCTCGACAACCCGCACATCCAGCCCCAACTGGATGGCCGCTACGTGATCGACGGCGCCGCCTCGATTCGTGACCTGAACAAAACCCTCGGCTGGCACCTGCCCAGCGACGGCCCCAAGACCCTCAACGGCCTGGTGACCGAAGCGCTGGAGACCATCCCGGATTGCGCCGTGTGCCTGAAAATCGGCCGCTATCGCCTGGAAATCCTCGAGACCGAGGACAACCGCGTCGCCAAGGTGCTGATCTGGCACACCAGCACCGTGCCGGTCGCCGCTTAAGGCCCTTGTTGGATCCGTAAACCCCTTCCTATAATCGGGGCGGCTTACCCAAGCCCCGCCCGACCGCGTGCTACCCGCACTAAGCGCGTCCAGGCATCGTTTTACCTTGTCTGACCGGTGTTTGCTCCCATCCCGAGCCGCCCCGCGCACAACCCTGATCCATGGGTGTTCGACCAATAATAATCCGCGTCCAAACGCGCAATGACCGTCAGGGATACCTCAATGAGCACCACCTATAACGAGACGGCGACCGCCGCCCCGACCAACTCGACGGCCCGGGTCGCCACCGCGAGCATCATCGGCACCGCCATCGAGTTCTACGACTTCTATATCTACGCAACTGCCGCCGCGCTGGTGATCGGCCCGGTGTTCTTCCCGCAAACCTCCGGCACGGCGCAGATGCTCGCCTCATTCCTGACCTTCGGTATCGCGTTTATCGCGCGGCCGTTGGGTTCGGCGCTGTTCGGCCACTTTGGTGACCGGATTGGCCGTAAATCGACGTTGGTGGCGTCCCTGCTGCTGATGGGCGTGTGCACCACGCTGATTGGCTTGCTGCCCGGTTATGACAGCATCGGCGCCTGGGCACCGATCCTGCTTTGCGTGCTGCGTTTTGGCCAAGGCCTCGGGCTTGGCGGCGAATGGGGTGGCGCGGCGTTGCTGGCCACCGAGAACGCACCGAAGGGCAAACGCGCCTGGTTCGGCATGTTTCCGCAACTGGGCCCGTCGATTGGCTTTTTGGCGGCCAACGGGCTGTTCCTGATCCTCGCCATGAACCTGAGCGACGAGCAGTTCCGCAGCTGGGGCTGGCGCATTCCGTTCATCCTCAGCGCAGCGCTGGTGATGGTCGGTCTTTATGCGCGGCTCAAACTGCACGAAACGCCGGTGTTCGCGAATGCCGTAGCCAAAGAAGCTCCGGTGAAAGTGCCGCTGGTGGAGCTGTTCAGCCAGCATTGGCTGCCGGTGCTGCTGGGCGCGGCGTCGATGGTGGTGTGTTATGCGCTGTTCTATATCACCACCGCGTTTTCCTTGAGCTACGGTGTGTCCACGCTGGGCTACAGCCGTGAGACGTTCCTCGGGCTGCTGTGCTTCGCCGTGCTGTTCATGGGTGCGGCGACGCCGTTGGCGGCGTGGGCAAGCGACCGTTACGGGCGCAAGCCGGTGCTGATTGTGGGGGCGATTCTGACCATCCTCTCCGGCTTCACCATGGAACCATTGCTGACCCACGGTTCAACCTGGGCCGTGGCATTGTTCCTGGCGCTGGAGCTGTTCCTGATGGGCGTGACCTTTGCCCCGATGGGCGCGATGTTGCCGGAACTGTTCCCGACCCGCGTGCGTTATACCGGTGCTTCGGCGGCGTATAACCTGGGTGGGATCGTGGGCGCGTCGGCGGCCCCGTTCTTCGCGACCAAGCTGGTGGCGATGGGCGGTTTGAGTTATGTCGGCGGGTATGTGTCGGCGGCAGCGGTGATCAGCTTGATTGCTGTGCTGTGCCTGAAAGAGACGCGCAATAACGATCTGAACAAGGTCGCCTGATAAACCGCCTTCGGGAGCAAGCCCCCTCCCACATTTTGATTTGCGAATACATTCAAATGTGGGAGCGGGCTTGCTCGCGAAGGGCGCGACTCGGTTACAGCTCTACAACAACCGCCTTCGAAGCACGGGTGGCTTTAGCCCGGGCAGCCTCAATCGACTCATCCCGCGCCAGCGCAACGCCCATACGACGCTGACCGTTCACTTCCGGCTTGCCGAACAAACGCAACGCCGTATCCGGCTCGCTTAAGGCTGCACCCAGGTTGGCAAACGCCGTCTGGGTCGACTTGCCTTCTACCAGGATCACCGCCGAAGCCGAAGGCCCGAACTGACGGATCAACGGGATCGGCAGGCCGAGAATTGCCCGCGCATGCAGGGCAAACTGCGACAAGTCCTGGGAAATCAGCGTCACCAAACCAGTGTCGTGGGGACGCGGCGATACTTCGCTGAACCACACCTGATCGCCCTTGATGAACAGCTCGACACCAAACAGACCACGACCGCCCAGGGCCTCGGTCACTGCCTTGGCAACGCGCTCGGACTCTGCCAGCGCAATCGGGCTCATGGCCTGTGGCTGCCAGGATTCCTGGTAGTCGCCCTTCTCCTGACGGTGACCGACAGGCGCGCAGAACGTGGTGCCGCCGATGTGGCGCACGGTCAGCAGGGTGATTTCGTAGTCGAAGTCGATAAAGCCTTCGATGATCACCCGGCCCTTGCCGGCACGCCCGCCTTCCTGGGCGTAATCCCAGGCTTTCTGCACGTCATCGGCACTGCGCAACAGGCTCTGGCCCTTGCCCGACGAACTCATCACCGGCTTTACCACGCACGGGAAGCCCAGGTCGGTGACGGCCTTGCTGTAGTCCTCGAAGGTGTCGGCGAAGTGGTACGGAGAGGTCGGCAGGTCCAGCTCTTCAGCGGCCAGGCGACGGATGCCCTCGCGGTTCATGGTCAGCAACGTGGCGCGGGCGGTCGGGATCACGGTGAAGCCTTCGGCTTCCAGCTCAACCAGGGTGGCGGTGGCGATCGCTTCGATTTCCGGCACGATGAAGTGCGGCTTTTCGGCTTCGATCACGGCACGCAGGGCGGCGCCATCGAGCATGTTGATCACATGGCTACGGTGGGCAACCTGCATGGCCGGTGCGTTGGCGTAACGATCCACGGCAATCACTTCAACGCCCAGGCGTTGCAGTTCGATTACCACTTCCTTGCCCAGCTCACCGCAGCCACACAGCATTACGCGGGTCGCGGTTGGCGACAATGGAGTTCCGATTCGGGTCATCTCAGGTCCTCAGGGGAGCGGATCATGTGGAGAAAGGCCGGCATTTTACATGAACTGTAAAGATTGGCTTCAGTTGGCGACGCGCTGCCGGCGCAAACGCCAGGCCATGGCCAGCCACACCACGGTAACGCCGGCGAACTTCGAGACCAGGGCAGTACCGGCTACGGCAGGCGTGAGCGCGCCGATCAGGCCGAAAAAGATGAAGGTGTCGAGGGGGATGCTCAGCGCCGAACTTATCCACAGGCGGTCGTGGAGTGGGCGCTTGGTGATGCTGAACACCAGCCAGTCGATGCACTCGGACACCGCGAACGCCGTGGCGCTGGCCAGGGCGATGGACGGATCGGAGGTGATATAGGACAGCACCAGCGCCGCCAGCATGGCGATGATCGCGCCGTGACCGAAGCGGGTTTGCACCATGTCCCGCAGGACAAATACCAAACCGCCCCAGGCAGACCAGATGACATCCAGGTGCGGGGCGGTGGAAAAGGCGAAATTGATCAGCACGACGCTGCTGATGTAGGCAATCAGGAAGAACATGGGGCGAGGGACCTGTGAACAATGGGCACAGGGTACTTCACAACCCATCAATGTGGCGAGGGAGCTTGCTCCCGCTGGGGCGCGAAGCGGCCCTGAAATGGGCGATAGCGGTGTATCTGAAGTAATGCAGTCGTCTGATTTGGGGCTGCTTCGCAGCCCAGCGGGAGCAAGCTCCCTCGCCACATAAGAGCAGCCCTCTAGCGATCAGCCGCCGGACTTCCCGGGAATCATCCACACCAGCCCGCTCGCCTTCGCCCGCTCATGGCACAACCCCAGCACCACCCGGCGCTCGGCGCTGTCCATGCGACTCCACCGGGTGATTTCATCCACCGTGCGCTGGCAGCCAGTGCAGATATCATCGTCATCCAGCGCACAAATGCTCACGCAAGGCGACGCTACCGGCCGTTCAGATACGGTCATTCTTCCTGCTCAACCAGATCACGGGCATAACGCTGGGAGTTATGCACATAGTGCGCAGCGCTGGCTTCAAGCATCTTCTTCTGCACGTCGGTCAGTTCCCGCACCACTTTGCCCGGCGAGCCCATTACCAGCGAACCATCGGGAATTTCCTTGCCCTCACCGATCAGCGAATTGGCGCCGATGATGCAGTGCTTGCCGATCTTCGCGCCGTTAAGAATCACCGCGTTGATGCCGATCAGGCTGTAATCGTCCACCGTGCAGCCATGCAACATGGCGTTATGGCCGATGGTCACGCCGGTGCCGAGGGTCAGCGGGTAACCCATGTCGGTGTGCATCACGCTGCCGTCCTGCACGTTGCTGTTCTTGCCGATCAGGATCAGCTCGTTGTCGCCGCGCAACACCGCGTTGAACCAGACGTTGGCGCCCTCCTCCAGCTTGACCTTGCCCACCAGCGTGGCATTGGGGGCCACCCAGCTGTTGGGATGGGTTTCGACTCGGGCGTCGCCCAGGCGGTATTTCATAGGTGGATCCTCACGGCAGGAACGATGGCCATCTGGCTCTTAGGTATTGATGAAACTTTTCGGCGGCCGATGCAGGCTGATGTCGGCATCGTCATAGAGCAGATTGATCAGCTCGACAATCATGATCGCCGTCAGGCCCCAGATCTTGTATTCGCCAAACCGATAACTGGGCACATACCAACTGCGGCCCTGGTAATCGATACGGTGGGTGTGTTCGCGGGGATCCTGGCGAAAAAACTCCAGGGGCACGCTGAAGACAGCGGCGATCTCGGCGTCATTGGCCAGGTATTCAACGTAATCAGGGATAACGCCTACATAAGGCGTGACACGAATACCGTGTAGGGAAATCAGCGGGCTCAGCGGACCAATCACTTCAACCAACCCCGGCGGCAGGCCGATTTCTTCTTCGGCTTCGCGCAGCGCGGTGAATATAAGGTCGGGATCTTCAGGGTCGCGGCGCCCGCCAGGGAACGCCACTTCACCGCCATGGGTGGATAACCCGCTGGCGCGCAAGGTCAGGATCAGCTCGGGTTCGTCACTGCGGGTGATCGGCACCAGTACCGCCGCTTCCGGGAACCGACCGTCGGTCTCCAGCGTGCGTGGCGTATGATTGCTTACCCGGCGAAGTAGCTCGTCCAGCATGAGTCATCTCGGTCTGTTGGCTACCTTGCATCATGCACCAAACCTTGCGCACGCCCAACCCCAAAACCCTGGCCATGTCGCTAAACGACAACTTGCAGGCCATACCCGGTCACGCCAAGATAGGCGCACTCTCCAGGAACCCCAGCATGAACTTCTGTAGCCAGTGCGGTAAACCAGTCACCCAGCGCATTCCCGAAGGCGACGCACGCCTGCGTTATGTCTGCGATCACTGTCAGACCATTCACTACCAGAACCCCAATATCGTCGCCGGCACGGTGCCGGTGTGGGGCGAGCAGGTGCTGCTGTGCCGCCGCGCCATCGAGCCGCGCCTGGGTTTCTGGACCTTGCCTGCAGGCTTTATGGAGAACGGCGAGACCGTCGAACAGGCCGCCATGCGCGAAACCATGGAAGAAGCCTGCGCCCGGGTGCGTAACCTGAGCATCTATACCTTGATCGACGTGCCGCACATCAGCCAGGTGCACATTTTCTACCGCGCCGAACTGATCAACCTGGATTTTGCCGCAGGCCCCGAAAGCCTTGAAGTGCGCTTATTCGATGAAGCCGACATCCCTTGGTCCGAGCTGGCTTTCCGCACGGTCGGGCGTACCTTAGAATGCTTTTTTGCTGACCGCCGGCAACAGTCGTATCCGGTGCGCAGCGAGTCCGTGCCGCCACTGACCCAGTTGGCCAAATAACAATCCAGGTGGCACGTAGGCTTTTCAGGGGATACCGTTTTAATGCGTTGGTTGCTTGCTCTGATCTGCCTGTCGTTTGCCACGCTGTCGCCAGCCTCCACCCAATTGATCCTGGGCGGCAAACCGGTCGAGAAAATCCTGGTGCTCAAGTCCGCCCATCAGTTGCAACTGATCAACGACGGCAAGCCCCTCAAGACCTATCGCATCTCCCTGGGTAAAAACCCCAAGGGCACCAAGCTGATGGAAGGCGACCGCCGAACCCCGGAGGGCTTCTACTGGATCGACTGGCGCAAGACCAGCGACCGCTTCAACCTGGCCATGCACATCTCCTACCCCAATATCAGCGACTCCGCCCGCGCCCGCCGCGAAGGGGTCAAGCCCGGCAGCATGATCATGATCCACGGCACCCCCGACGCCGAGGACTACCCCGAAGAGCTGTTCCACACCCTGGACTGGACCGACGGCTGCATCGGCATGCGCAATGTCGACATGCGCGAAGTCTGGAACCTGGTGAAAGACGGCACGATGATCGAGATTCGTCCGTAATTTCCCGCCGCTCGTAAAATAATTCAAAAAAAATTCCTGCCCCGCGCAGCGCTTACCGGTGAATACCAGTTCACCCCGGCAAGCTGCGCGCTTCTGCCCGACAGAAAGACCTCTCTAATACCACTTGGATTGGCGCACTATTAAGGCGCCCGTAAACGCTCGCCTGCACCGTTTTCGCTGCATTGACATGGTATTTAAGTGGTATTAGCTTGCGATCACTACCGGGCGACAACACTCCAATAACCGCATCGGAAACCGACACGATGAACCCCATCCTGGCCCTGCGCCCCGACGATAAACAATCGACGCCGCTGTACCTGCAACTGGCCCGTAACCTCGAAGCCGCGATTCATGCTGGCCAATGGAAATCCGAGCAGGCATTGCCGTCGGAACGCGCCCTCAGCGAGCAACTGAGCATTTCCCGGGTAACCGCCCGTAAAGCGCTGGAAGTACTCTTCGAACAAGGCCTGATCCGTCGCAGCCAAGGCTCCGGAACCTTCATCACACCTCGCTTGGAACAGCCGCTGTCGCGCCTCTCGGGCTTCAGCGAAATGCTCCGGCTCAAGGGGTTTGTGCCGACTTCCCAGTGGCTGGAGCGCGACATCACCCCGCCGACCCATGAAGAGCTGATCCGCCTGGGCCTGTCGCCGAGCGACAAGGTCGCGCGGCTCAAGCGTTTGCGTAAGGCCGACGACACGGTGATGGCGATTGAAATGACCGCCATGCCCGCCTCCGTCCTCCCCCACCCGCAGGCCATCGGCAACTCGCTGTACGAATACCTGGAAAGCATCGGCAAGCCCATCGTGCGCGCCCTGCAACACATCCAGGCAATCAACGCGTCGGACGAGTTTGCAGCCCTGGTGGGCATCGCCCCCGGCACCGCCATGCTGCTGATGACCCGGGTGGGCTACACCGCCGACAACACCCCGATTGAAATCACCGACACCTATTGCCGCAACGACTACTACGACTTCGTCGCAGAACTGCGCCGCCACGACTATTCCGCTGAACTGCGAATTTAGAGAACTGCCCATGTCCGAAGACAACATTCTTACGCCCAACGGCTGGATTCGCGGCCGCCTGGTGCACCAGCACGGCAAGGTCACTGCCGTTGAAGGCCGCCCGTGCGACCCGGCTGACAACGACCTGCCGTATTTGCTGCCAGGTTTTATCGACCTGCACGTGCACGGCGGTGGCGGCAAAGACATCATGGAAGGCACCGACGCCTTCCACACCATCACTCGCACCCACGTGCGGTTTGGCACCACCTCGCTGCTGGCCACCACCATGACCGCACCGGTGGACGAAATCACCCGTGTGCTCGGCGAGATCGGCACCTATTGCGAAAGCCGTCCGACCGGCACCGCCCGTGTGCTCGGCGTGCACCTGGAAGGCCCCTACATCAATCCGGGAAAACTCGGCGCACAACCGAACTTCGCTCACACCGCCTTGATGGCCGAAGTCGAAGAATACCTGCGCCTGGCGCCGATCCGGGTGATCACCATTGCCCCGGAAATCGCCGGCCATGACGGACTGATCCGCGCCCTCAGCGAACGTGGCGTGCGCATGCAGATCGGTCACACCCTGGGCAGCTACGAAGAAGGCGTCGCCGCCCTCGCCGCCGGCGCCACCAGCTTTACCCATTTGTACAACGCTATGAGCCCGCTGCATCACCGCGAGCCCGGCATCGTCGGCGCGGCCCTGGCCCACGCCAAATACGCCGAACTGATTCCCGACTTGCTGCACGTGCACCCCGGCGCCATGCGCGTGGCCCTGCGTTCGATCCCGTGCCTGTACTGCGTCACCGATTCCACCGCCGCCGCCGGCATGCCCGACGGTGAATACAAGCTGGGCAGCCACACCGTGACCAAATGCCTGGGCGGCGTACGCCTGGCCGATGGAACGCTGGCCGGCAGCACCCTGACCATGGACCAGGCGCTGCGCAACCTGGTGAAGATCGGCCTGCCGATCAGCGAAGCCTCACAACGCCTGTCGCAATTTCCTGCGGACTACCTGGGCCTGGAAGAACGCGGTCGCCTGCAACCCGGCAGCTTTGCCGACTGCGTGCGCCTGGACCGATCCCTGAACCTCACCGACGTAATGGTCGAAGGAGAAACCATTGACTTCAAAAATGCTTGAAGAGGCCCTGGCCTCCTGCGAGGCCGTCGAGGCTCAACTGCAACGCCTGGACCCATTGCTGGAGGAAGTCGCCGGCCGCCTGCGTCGCCAACCGCCGCAAGTGGCGATGACCATCGCCCGTGGCAGTTCGGACCATGCCGCCAGTTACTTCGCCTACCTGACCATGCAACACCTGGGGATTCCGGTGGCGTCGTTGCCGATGTCGGTGGTGACCATGCTGCAATCGCCGCTCAAGGTCAGCGGGCAAGTGGCGTTCGGTTTCTCCCAGTCGGGGCAAAGCCCGGACCTGGTCAACAGCCTGCGCCTGCTGCGCAAGCGCGGCGCCTTGAGCATCTCGATGGTCAACGCCGAAGACTCACCGCTGGAAGCCGCCTGCGAATTC
Organism: Pseudomonas sp. LBUM1641; assembly: GCF_059716235.1. Lineage (NCBI taxonomy): Bacteria > Pseudomonadati > Pseudomonadota > Gammaproteobacteria > Pseudomonadales > Pseudomonadaceae > Pseudomonas > Pseudomonas sp. LBUM1641. The sequence goes on along the minus strand of NZ_CP166815.1, from coordinate 1,288,317 downwards.
CACGTACCGCTGTGCGCCGGCCCGGAACGCAGTGTCGCCGCTACCAAAAGCTTTATCGCCACCCTGAGTGCCAGCGCCCAACTGATCGGCCACTGGAATCAGGAAGCCGAGTTGCTGCAAGCCTGCCAGGCCTTGCCCGACGGTTTGCGTGAAGCCGCCAAGCAAGACTGGAGCGTGGCCATCGAAGCCCTGCGCGGCTGCCAGCAACTGATGGTGATCGGCCGTGGCGCCGGTTTTGCCATTGCCCAGGAAGCCGCGCTCAAGCTCAAGGAAACCTCGGCGATCCAGGCCGAAGCGTTCAGCAGCGCCGAAGTGCGCCATGGCCCGATGGCCCTGATCGATGCCAACTACCCGCTGCTGGTCTTCGCCCCCCGTGGTGCCGAACAAGCCGGCCTGCTGAGCCTCGCCGCCGACATGCGCCAGCGTGGTGCCCGCGTGTTGCTGGCCGCCCCCGACGACATCGCCGAACGCGACCTGACCCTGAGCCGCGCCGAACACCCGGCCCTGGACCCGATCCTGGCGATCCAGAGTTTCTACGTGATGGCTGCCGGTTTGGCAGAGGCCCGGGGCATGGACCCGGACCAACCGCGTCACTTGAGCAAAGTGACCCGCACCCACTGAGTTGATTGCAGCGTTTTCCTGATGAGTACCGTGCCCATGTCCCACAATAATAAAGACCTTACCCTCAGCGCTCCCCTCAGTGGGCCGGTGCTGACCCTGGGCAACGTTCCCGACGAAGTGTTCGCCAGTGGCGCCATGGGCGACGGCATTGCCATCGACCCGCTCAACGATTGCCTGCATGCACCGTGCGACGGCGTGATCATCCACGTCGCCCGCACCGGGCACGCGCTGACGATTCGCGCCGATAACGGCGCTGAATTGCTGATGCACGTGGGCATCGACACGGTGGAGTTGAACGGCGAAGGCTTTGCGTTGCTGGTCAAGCAAGGTGCGCGGGTCAGCAAGGGCCAGGCGCTGGTGCAGTTTGACCTGGACCTGATTGCGCGCCAGTGCAAAAGCCTGGTCAGCCTGATCATCCTGACCAACAGTGATGTGTTCGAACTGCGGCCGATCACCCTGAAAACGGTCCGGGTCGGCGAGCCGCTGCTACACGTGGTTGCGCGGGTGGCCGGGGCGGCGAAGGTCATTGATGAGTCTGTCACCGAAGCCAGCGCGACTATTCGCATCACCCATCGTGGCGGCCTGCACGCGCGCCCCGCGGCCTTGATCCGCAAGACTGCACAGGAATTCAGCAGCCAGTCGCAGCTGCATTTCGCCGGCAAGTCGGCTTCGTGCGACAGCTTGATCGGCTTGATGGGCCTGGGGATTGGTGAGCAGGACGAGGTACAGGTCACTTGTCGCGGCAAGGATTGTGAAGCGGCGCTGCAAGCGTTGATTACCGCGCTGTCGGTGGCTGTCAGCGAAGAACATCACGCCCCGGTGGCCGCCGCCCCGCGACGCGCAAATACCGAGGCCGGGGTGCTGCAAGGCGTCTGCGCAGCGCCGGGTTTGGTCTGCGGCCCGCTGTTCCGCCTGAACGGAATCGAGCTGCCGGCGGACCCGGGCAACAACGTTCCGGATGAACAATTGCAGCACCTGGACAGTGCCCTGGAACAGGTGCGCAGCGAAATCCGCCACACCCTGGACCAGGCGCGCCAGCGCAAGGACGTTGAGGAAGAGGAGATCTTCGCCGCCCACCTGGCGCTGCTGGAAGACCCGACGCTACTGGAAGCCGCCACCACCAGCATCGAACACGGCAGCGCTGCCACTCATGCCTGGCGCGATGCAATCCAGGCACAATGTGCGGTGCTGCTGGCACTGGGTAAACCGCTATTTGCCGAACGCGCCAACGACCTGCGGGACTTGCAACAACGCGTGCTGCGGGCCCTTTTGGGCGAGGCCTGGCACTTCGAGTTGCCGGCCGGCGCGATCGTCTCGGCCCATGAATTGACCCCCTCGGACCTGCTGCAACTGAGCAAGCAAAACGCCGCCGGCATCTGCATGGCCGAAGGCGGCGCGACTTCTCATGTGGCGATTCTGGCACGGGGCAAAGGCCTGCCGTGTGTGGTCGCTTTAGGCGAGCAAGTGCTGGAAGTGCCACAAGGTCAACGGGTGGTGCTGGATGCCGCCAATGGTCGCCTGGAACTGACGCCGGACGATGCGCGCCACGCCCAGGTCCACCAGTTGCGCGATGCGCAGAAACTGCGTCGCCAGCAGCAACACGCGGAGGCTCAAGGCACCGCCAGCACTCAGGATGGCGTGCGTATTGAAGTGGCCGCGAATGTCGCCTCCAGCGCCGAAGCCCAACTGGCCTTCGAGAATGGCGCCGATGGCGTTGGCCTGCTGCGTACCGAATTTCTCTTCGTCGATCGCCGCACCGCGCCCGACGAGCAAGAGCAGCGCCAGGCCTATCAGGCCGTGCTGGATGCCATGGGTGAAAAGTCCGTGATCATCCGCACCATCGACGTCGGCGGCGACAAGCAACTCGACTACCTGCCGCTGCCGTTCGAGACCAACCCGGTGCTGGGCCTGCGGGGCATTCGCATGGCGCAAGTCCGCCCAGAAGTGCTGGACCAGCAACTGCGTGCGCTGCTGCAAGTCTCGCCACTGGAACGCTGCCGGATCCTGCTGCCGATGGTCAGCGAAGTCGACGAACTGCTGCACATCCGCCAGCGCCTCGATGAACTGTGCACCGAACTGGAACTGACCCAGCGCCCGGAACTGGGGGTGATGATTGAAGTGCCCGCCGCCGCGCTGATGGCTGAGCAACTGGCCGAGCATGCGGACTTTTTGTCCATCGGCACCAATGACCTGTCCCAGTACACCCTGGCCATGGACCGCGACCACGCCGGCCTCGCCGCCCGGGTCGACGCCATGCACCCAGCGCTGCTGCGACTGATCGCCCAGACCTGCATCGGCGCCGCCAGGCATGGCCGTTGGGTGGGTGTGTGCGGGGCGCTTGCGTCCGACCCGCTGGCCACGCCGGTGCTGATCGGCCTGGGCATCAGCGAGCTGTCCGTCAGCCCGCCGCAAATCGGAGAAATCAAGGACCGTGTCCGTCACCTGGACGCAGCCCAATGCCGGCAACTGAGCCAAAGCCTGCTTAACCTGAGCAGCGCCAAAGCCGTTCGCCAAGCCTGTCAACACCACTGGCCGCTGAGCTGAAAACAACAAGAATAGGGAGACACGCCGTGTATCAACATTTTATCGAAGGGCTGCAACGCCTGGGCCGTGCACTGATGCTGCCGATCGCGATTCTGCCGATCGCCGGCCTCCTGCTGCGACTGGGCGACACTGACCTGCTGAACATCGCGGTGATGCACGACGCCGGGCAGGCGATCTTCGCCAACCTGGCGCTGATCTTCGCCATCGGGATTGCCGTGGGTTTTGCCCGCGACAACAACGGCACGGCGGGCCTGGCGGGTGCCATTGGGTACCTGGTGATGGTCTCCACCCTCAAGGTGATGGACGCCAGCATCAACATGGGCATGCTCGCGGGGATCGCCAGCGGCTTGATGGCCGGTGCGCTGTATAACCGCTTCAAGGACATCAAACTGCCGGAGTACCTGGCGTTCTTTGGAGGGCGACGGTTTGTGCCGATCGTCACCGGGTTCTCGGCGGTGGCGCTGGGGGTGATCTTTGGTTTGATCTGGCCACCGATCCAGCATGGCATCAACAGCTTCGGCGTACTGCTGATGGAAAGCGGCAGCTTTGGCGCGTTCGTATTTGGCGTGTTCAACCGCCTGCTGATCGTCACCGGCTTACACCATATCCTCAACAACATGGCGTGGTTTGTGTTCGGCAGCTTCACGGATCCTGCGACCGGCGCGGTAGTGACCGGCGACCTGACCCGCTACTTTGCCGGCGACCCGAAAGGCGGCCAGTTCATGACCGGCATGTTCCCGGTCATGTTGTTCGGTCTGCCGGCGGCGTGCCTGGCGATGTACCGCAATGCCCTGCCGGAGCGGCGCAAAATCATGGGCGGGATTTTCCTGTCGATGGCGCTGACCTCGTTCCTGACCGGGGTGACCGAGCCGATTGAGTTCGCGTTCATGTTCCTCGCGCCATTCCTGTATCTGCTGCATGCGCTGCTGACCGGCTTGTCGATGGCGGTCACCAACATGCTCAACATCCACCTGGGCTTTACCTTCTCCGGCGGGTTTATCGACATGGTGCTGGGTTGGGGTAAATCCACCAACGGCTGGCTGGTGTTCCCGGTTGGGCTGGCGTATGCGGTGATCTATTACAGCGTGTTCAACTACTGCATCCGTCGCTTCAATTTGAAGACGCCGGGGCGTGAGGATATTCAGGTCGTACAGGCTGAGACCATGACCGATAACCAGCGGGCCGGGGCTTACATCCGAGCGCTGGGTGGTGCGGACAATCTGCTGAGTGTGGGTGCTTGCACAACGCGCCTGCGGTTGGACATGGTGGACCGCAACAAGGCGGTAGATGCCGAGCTGAAAGCACTGGGTGCCATGGCTGTGGTTCGGCCAGGAAATGGCGGGAGTTTGCAGGTAGTGGTCGGGCCGATGGCGGACAGCATTGCCGATGAGATTCGGTTGGCGATGCCCTCGTATGTTGCGGCGCCGGCGGCGGTGGTAACGCCTGTTGAGAAGAGCACACCGGTGAATGTGCATGAGGCCGAGAAATGGCTGAGCGCCCTGGGCGGTCGGGCCAATGTGCTGCAACTGGATGCGGTGGCGATGACGCGGCTGCGGGTGGAGTTGGGGGACGGTTCGGTGTTGTCGGAAGCCCAACTGACTGCGCTGGGTTGCCAGGGTGTTAGCCAGCTTGAGAGTGGGGTTTGGCACTTGCTGATTGGTGACAAGGCCTCGGGGTTGGGTGAGGCGTTGGAGCGGTTGGTCAGTGGCCGTGAGGTTGGGGTAAAAGCCTGAATCTTTGCTGAGCATCAGGGCCTCTTCGCGAGCAAGCCCGCTCCCACATTTTGATCGGTGCCCGTCATGGCAACGCGGTCAAATGTGGGAGCGGGCTTGCTCGCGAATGGCCCTCACAGGCGCCGATTACTCAGGCTCAGGCACCTCATACAAGTCCAGCATCCGATCCACCATCATTTGAATCCCCTCCAGCATCCGACAAATCCCCAGCGCCACATCACGGTGGGAACCGTCGACTTCAAACGCCAGATGAACCATCAGCGCCTGCACTGAGGCAAGGTCCTGAGAGGCGTTGGCCAGCAGGGTTTCGCTATCCAGATTAGGTACAAGGGTGAATAACTGATCGGCAGGTTGACTCGTCGCCTGACGGGCTGCAGCTTGAAGCGAGGCTATGGAAGATGAAGTGTTTTCGTTGACCATCGTGAAGCTCCGAGAAGAATACGCTCCTAGTGATGTTTACGAGCTTGCAGTCCCGGTCACTGAATTGGCAGCGACTGGCGAAGGTTAGAGAGGCAGGTTCCGAGGGACAACCTGAAAGGCTTGCCAGAAAAATCCGAGTCGCTCCGACAAGCCAGCTCCCACATTTGATCGCCACCATACATGGCAACGCGGTCAAATGTGGGAGCCGGGCTTGCCCGCGATGAGGCCTTCACAGGCAACAAAAAACCCGCTGACCAAACTGGCCCAGCGGGTTTCTTGTTTTGCAGCCGACGAATCAAAAATCCGCCAACTGCCACACCTCATACGCCGGTGTCTCATACGGGTGGCTCAGTTTCAACGCAGCTACGACAGCCACGATCAACTCATCCGCCACCACCAGCTCAACCTTCCATTCTTCAACCACTTCAACCTGCCCCACCTGCCCGATAAACGGCTGGCTGCCGTCCATCGCGCGGAATTGGCCCTGGCCCAGTACCTGCCAGGCGCAGCTGTCATAGTTGCCGATACGCCCGCCGCCGGCTGAGAAGACGGCGGCTTTCACCGTCTCCACATGGCTGTCGGGCACAAAGAAGGCGAGCTTGTACACCGTCTTAGTTCACCCAGACGCGAGCGTTACGGAACATGCGCATCCACGCGCCGTCTTCGTTCCACTCTTCCGGGCGCCACGAGTTCTGCACGGCGCGGAACACACGCTCCGGGTGCGGCATCATGATGGTGACGCGACCGTCGCGGCTGGTCAGCCCGGTGATCCCGCGCGGCGAGCCGTTCGGGTTGGCCGGGTAGCCTTCGGTGACCTTGCCGTGGTTGTCGACGAAACGCAGGGCCACGGTACCGGACAGGTCGGCTTCCAGCAGTGCTTCTTCGCTGGCGAACTCGGCATGGCCTTCACCGTGGGCGATGGCGATCGGCATGCGCGAACCGGCCATGCCCTGCAGGAAGATCGAGTTAGATTCCTGCACCTGGACCATCGCAACACGGGCTTCGAACTGCTCGGAACGGTTACGCACGAAGTGCGGCCAGAACTCGCTGCCCGGGATCAGTTCGCTGAGGTTGGACATCATCTGGCAACCGTTGCACACACCCAGGGTGAAGCTGTCGTTGCGCTCGAAGAAGCCCTGGAACGCGTCGCGGGCACGGCTGTTGAACAGGGCCGATTTGGCCCAGCCTTCACCGGCACCCAGTACGTCGCCGTAGGAGAAACCACCGCAGGCCACGAGGCCTTTGAATTCGTTGAGATCAACGCGACCGGCGAGGATGTCGCTCATGTGCACGTCGATCGCATTGAAGCCGGCACGGTCGAACGCCGCCGCCATTTCCACCTGGCCGTTGACGCCCTGCTCACGCAGTACGGCCACTTGTGGGCGGATGCCTTTCTTGATGTAAGGCGCGGCGATGTCCTGCTTGACGTCGAAGCTGAGCTTGGTGCTCAGGCCCGGGTTGTCTTCTTCCAGGATCACCTCGAATTCCTGCTCGGCGCAGTCAGCGTTGTCACGCAGGCGCTGGATCTGGTAGCTGGTCTCGGCCCACTGGCGTTGCAACAGGCGGCGCTGGCCTTCAAACACGGTTTCGCCGTTGAAGACGATGTTGATTTCACCGTTGTTGATCGGCTGGCCAACCACCGCCACGCAGTCGCCCAGGCCAGCAGCGCTGAATTGTGCGAGTACGTCTGGCGTTGCGTCCTGGCGAACCTGGATCACGGCGCCCAGTTCTTCGTTGAACAGGATTGCAGCGATGTCGGCGGAAGTTTCTGCCAGGCCATCGAGGTTCAGGTTCAGGCCGCAGTGACCGGCGAAGGCCATTTCCACGGCGCTGGTCAGCAAACCACCGTCGGAACGGTCGTGGTAAGCCAGCAGGTGACCGTCGGCGTTCAGGCCCTGGATCACCGCGAAGAAGGCTTTCAGGTCTTCGGCGTCGTCGACGTCCGGGGCCTGTTTGCCGAGCTTGCCGTGCACCTGGGCGAGGATCGAGGCGCCCATGCGGTTCTGGCCACGACCGAGGTCGATCAGGATCAGGTCGGTGGTGCCCTTGTCCATGCGCAGTTGCGGGGTCAGGGTCTGGCGGATGTCGGTGACCGGCGCAAAGCCGGTGACGATCAGCGACAGCGGCGAGGTGACGCTCTTGTCCACGCCTTCATCGTTCCAGCGCGTGGCCATGGACATGGAGTCCTTGCCCACCGGAATGGTAATGCCCAACTCAGGGCACAGCTCCATGCCGACCGCTTTCACGGTGTCGTAAAGACGCGCATCTTCACCCGGGTGACCGGCAGCAGACATCCAGTTGGCCGACAGTTTGATGTCGGAGATCTTGGCGATACGCGAAGCGGCGATGTTGGTCAGGGTTTCGCCGATGGCCATGCGGCCCGACGCCGGGGCGTCCAGCAGGGCCAGCGGAGTGCGCTCGCCCATGGCCATCGCTTCACCGGTGTAGACGTCGAAGCTGGTGGCGGTGACGGCGACGTCAGCCACCGGAACCTGCCACGGGCCGACCATTTGATCACGGGCAACCAGACCGGTAATGGTGCGGTCGCCGATGGTGATCAGGAAGCTTTTGCTGGCAACGGCCGGGTGGTGCAGGACGCGCTCCACGCAGTCGGCGATGGCCAGGGTCGACGGATCGAAATCGTCGCCCAGTTCGTTTTCACGCACGGCCGAACGGTGCATGCGTGGGGCTTTGCCCAGCAGCACTTCCAGCGGCATGTCCACCGGGCTGTTGCCGAAGTGGCTGTCGGTGACCGTCAGTTGCGGCTCGGCAGTGGCTTCGCCGACCACGGCAAACGGGCAGCGCTCGCGCTCGCAGATCGCCTGGAAGCGTTCGAAGTCGGCAGGGCCGACGGCCAGGACGTAACGCTCCTGGGATTCGTTGCTCCAGATTTCGTGCGGGGCCATGCCCGGCTCGTCGTTTGGAATGTTGCGCAGTTCGAAACGGCCGCCACGGTCGCCATCGTTGACCAGTTCCGGGAAGGCGTTGGACAAACCGCCCGCGCCGACGTCGTGGATGAAGCTGATCGGGTTCTTGTCACCCAATTGCCAGCAACGGTCGATGACTTCCTGGCAACGGCGTTCCATCTCAGGGTTTTCACGCTGAACGGAAGCGAAGTCCAGATCTGCCGAGCTGGTGCCGGTAGCCATTGAGGAAGCGGCACCGCCGCCCAGGCCGATCAGCATCGCCGGGCCGCCGAGGACGATCAGCTTGGAGCCGACCAGAATTTCGCCTTTCTGTACGTGCTCGGCGCGGATGTTGCCCATGCCGCCGGCCAACATGATCGGCTTGTGGTAACCGCGCACTTCATCGCCACGCGGGGTGGTGATGGACTGTTCGAAAGTACGGAAGTAGCCGGTCAGGGCCGGACGACCGAATTCGTTGTTGAACGCAGCGCCGCCCAGCGGACCTTCGATCATGATGTCCAGCGCGGTGACGATGCGCTCAGGCTTGCCGTACGGCACTTCCCACGGCTGTTCGAAACCCGGGATCTGCAGGTTGGACACGGTGAAGCCCGTGAGGCCAGCCTTTGGCTTGGCGCCACGACCGGTTGCACCTTCGTCGCGAATCTCGCCGCCGGAACCGGTGGCTGCGCCCGGGAACGGGGCAATCGCGGTCGGGTGGTTGTGGGTCTCGACCTTCATCAGGATGTGCACCGGCTCCTGCACCGCGCCGTACTGGCGGGTCTCAGGGTCCGGGAAGAAACGGCCGGCGACGGAGCCGACGATGACCGAGGCGTTGTCTTTATAAGCCGACAGAACGCCTTCGCTGTGCATCACGTAGGTGTTCTTGATCATGCCGAACAGGCTTTTTTCCTGGCTCTGGCCGTCAATGTCCCAACTGGCGTTGAAGATCTTGTGACGGCAGTGCTCGGAGTTCGCCTGGGCGAACATCATCAGTTCGATGTCGTGCGGGTTGCGCTTCAGACCGATGAAGGCGTTGACCAGGTAGTCAATTTCGTCTTCGGCCAGGGCCAGGCCCAGTTCGGTGTTGGCGGTTTCCAGCGCGGCGCGACCGCCACCGAGCACGTCAATCGCGGTCAGCGGCTTGGGCTCGGCGTGGCTGAACAGACCGGCGGCCTGTTCCAGCTGGGCCACGATGATCTGGGTCATGCGGTCGTGCAGGCTGCTGGCGATCAGCTCGGCCTCGGCGTCGCTGAACTGGCCTGCTACATAGAAGGCGATCCCGCGTTCCAGGCGCTGGATTTTTTCCAGGCCGCAGTTGCGGGCGATGTCGCTGGCCTTGCTCGACCAGGGCGAGATGGTGCCGAACCGTGGCAGGACCAGGAACAAGCGGCCGTTAGGCTCTTGAACAGGAACGCTGGGACCGTACTTCAGAAGGCGCGCCAGCACTTGCTGTTCGTCGGCGGTCAAAACGCCGGTAACGTCGGCGAAGTGAGCAAATTCAGCATACAAGCCACTGACAGAAGGTACCTTCTGGCTCAGTTGCTCAAGGAGTTTGCTGTGGCGAAAGGCAGAAAGGGCAGGAGCGCCGCGCAGGATCAACATCTTCGGGACAGCCTCGGGAAGGGGGTGTGCTTTGAGGCCGTGCATTCTAGCGTAAACCGTCGCCAACGGCACCCGAAACGGCACCTATGGCCGCTGCCGGACGTCAGTTGGCATAAATCGCACGATATCAGATGGCCATCCAGGCTATTCCGGGCAGTTATTTTAACCGTCACAATCGGCTGCCAAGCCCCGTTTCTGCGGCCTGTAGCCCAGCTTTACGGCCGCTAGCAGACAAGTGCCCCGCTGTCGAGATATGGCGCCGCGAGTCCTTTGCGTATACTGCGCAGATGTTCTCCCCTACTGCTTTACGCCCGCGATGCGCCAAATGGCTCTTCGTCACCGGACTCTTCCTGCTGCTCAGCGCGTGTGTGGATAAACCCAACACGCTCGAGCGAATCAAGGAGGATGGCGTATTGCGGGTGGTTACCCGAAACAGCCCGGCCACTTATTTCCAGGACCGTAACGGCGAAACCGGTTTCGAATACGAACTGGTCAAGCGCTTTGCCGACGACCTGGGTGTAAAGCTGGAGATCCAGACCGCCGACAATCTTGACGACCTGTTCTCACAGATCGGCAAACCCAACGGCCCGGTGCTGGCCGCCGCCGGTCTGGTCAGCAGCGAGCAGCGTCGCCAAGAGGTGCGTTTCTCCCATCCGTACCTGGAAGTCACCCCGCAGATCATCTACCGCAACGGCCAGTCCCGCCCGACCACTGCGGCAGACCTGGTGGGCAAGAAGATCATGGTGCTCAAGGGCAGCACCCACGCCGAGCAACTGGCGGCGCTGAAAAAACAGTTTCCCGCAATTGAATACGAAGAATCCGACGCCGTTGAGGTGGTCGACCTGCTGCGCATGGTGGACGAAGGCCAGATCGACCTGACCCTGGTGGACTCCAACGAAGTGGCGATGAACCAAGTGTACTTCCCCAACGTGCGGGTGGCCTTTGACCTTGGTGATGCCAGCAACCAGGCGTGGGCCGTGGCCGCGGGTGATGACAACAGCCTGCTCAACGAGGTCAACAGCTACCTCGACAAGGTTGAAAAGAATGGCACCCTGCAACGCCTGAAAGACCGTTACTACGGGCACGTCGATGTACTCGGCTATGTCGGCGCCTACACCTTCGCCCAGCATCTGCAGCAGCGCCTGCCCAAATACGAGAAACACTTCCGCGCCTACGCCAAGGAAGAAAAGGTCGACTGGCGGCTGTTGGCGGCCATTGGTTATCAGGAATCACTCTGGCAGCCGGCGGTCACCTCCAAGACCGGCGTGCGCGGCCTGATGATGCTGACCCAGAACACTGCGCAAGCCATGGGCGTGTCCAACCGTTTGGACGCCAAGCAGAGCATCATGGGCGGCGCCAAGTACCTGGCCAAGATCAAGGATGAACTGGACGACAAGATTGCCGAGCCGGACCGCACTTGGTTTGCCCTGGCGGCGTACAACGTCGGCACCGGTCACCTGGATGACGCGCGCAAGCTGGCCGAGAAAGAAGGCCTGAGCCCGAACAAGTGGCTGGACGTGAAGAAGATGCTGCCACGCCTGTCGCAGAAGCAGTGGTACAGCAAGACCCGTTATGGCTATGCCCGTGGCGGTGAGCCCGTGCACTTTGTGGCGAACATCCGGCGCTACTACGACATCCTGACGTGGGTGACGCAGCCGCAGTTGGAAGGCAATCAGGTGGTGGAAGGCAACCTGCATGTGCCGGGTGTGGACAAGACCAAGCCGACCGACGAAACCCCGCAGTTGTAACCGGCAGAACATCTCACTGTAGGAGCGAGCTTGCTCGCGAAAAACGCAAGGGCACCGCGGTCAACCAGGCTCCCCGCGTTATCGTTGACGATTTTCGCGAGCAAGCTCGCTCCTACAAATTCTCAGGCGGTGATCAGGTGCACCACTCCGCCCGCCAACACCATCACGCCCGGCACACCTGCCACCTTCAACGCCTGCGCATCCAACCGCCCCGCATCCTTCAATTGCACCCGCACCCGGGTCAATGCCACCCGCTGCTGCGACTTGAGATTCTCCGCCCCGCCCAGCGCATTCAGCACCGCCGGCGCCAGCGCTGTTTCGCCCGCTGGCGCAACAACCGCCTGTGGCGTTTCAAGAACCAGATCCGGCGTCAGGGCCTTCCAGAACGCCCGCTGAAATTTCTCGAACATGTCAGTTCTCCACAACCAATGAGGTTTCAACGGTAGCCGCGTGGTACAGGCGCAACGCCTCGCGTACCTGAGCCGCTTCTTCCAGGCCGAGCACCTGTCGAGCAATGGATTGGCAGTCGGCCAGGTCCAGCTCGCGCACGGTGGCCTTGATGGTCGGGATCAACGGCACGCTGACCGACAACTCATCCACCCCCAACCCGATCAGCACCGGTACCGCCAGCGCTTCAGACGCCAGCGCGCCACATACACCCACCCACTTGCCATGGGCATGGGCCGCCTTGACGGTGGTGGCGATCAGGCGCAGCACCGCCGGGTGAAAGCTGTCGGCCTGGCTGGCAAGGCGCGGGTGATCACGGTCCATGGCCAGGGTGTATTGGGTCAGGTCGTTGGTGCCGATGGAGAAGAAATCCACCTCCGGCGCAAACAGGTCGGCCATCAACGCCGCCGATGGTACTTCGATCATGATTCCCAGCTTCGGCAATTCCGTCAGCCCCAGGGCCAGTGCTTCCTCTTCAAGAATCTTCCGCGCCAGGCGCAATTCCGAGAGCAGGCTGACCATCGGCAACATGATATGCAGGCGGGCGAAACCGGCACTGGCGAGGATCGCGCGGAGTTGTTCGCGCAGCAGTTCCGGGCGTTCCAGGCACAGGCGAATCCCGCGCAGGCCGAGGAATGGATTGGTCTCGCTGTCCATCGGCACATAGGCCAGCGGCTTGTCGCCACCGACGTCCAGGGTGCGTACTACCAGATTGCGCTCAGGGCCCAACGCACGGGCGATGGCGCTGTAGGTGCCCGCCTGTTCTTCGGGGCTCGGTGCGCGATTGCGGTCCAGGTAGAGGAATTCGGAACGCAGCAAACCGACACCTTCGCCCCCCAGGGACAGCGCCTGCTCCACTTCCTGCAATGACGCGACGTTGGCCGTCACTTCGACGTGATGACCGTCGCGGGTAGTGGCGGGCAATGAAGCCTGCTCCACTTCCCGCTGACGGCGCAGCACTTGCTGTTGGCGGGTGACTTGCAGCTGCTCGATCTCGGCCAGGTCCGGGTTCAGGTGCAGCTCGCCTTTGTCGGCATCCAGCAGCACTTGTTTGCCGTTGACCAACTCCAGCACCTGCGCCGGCACGCCGCAGATGGCCGGCAAGCCAAGAGCGCGGGCAAGGATGGCGACATGGCTGGTAGCGCCGCCGCCCACCGTGACGAAGCCCAATACCTTGCGGGTGTCAAGGCTGGCAGTTTGTGACGGGGTCAGTTGCTCGGCAATCAGGATCGCCTGCTCCGGCAAATCCCAGGCGCGGTCCTGAACGCCGAGGATCAGTTTCAGCACCCGCTGGCCAACGTCTGCCAGGTCGGCAGCACGCTCGGCAAGCAAGGCATTGCCCAGGCCCTGGAAAAGCGTGGCGGTGGCTTCGGTGGCGCTGTTCCAAGCGAAGGCCGCGCTTTTACCCTGGTCCAGCAGGTCGCGGGTCTGTTCCAGCAGGGCCGGGTCGTCGAGCAATTCCTGGTGCGCGCGGAAGATCTCGGACTGGGCGCTGCCGACGACTTTTTCCTGCAAGGCTTGCAGGGCCAGATTCGCATCACTCAGGGCCTGCGTCAGGACAGCACGCTCCAGCGCTTCGCCCTTACCGGCTTCGACGATGGTCAGCGCCGGCTCTTTAACCTGCACGACTTGGCCAAACGCCGAACCCGGCGAGGCGCACACACCGCGCAGCAAGGTCGCCGATGAATCAGGCGTCACGGGTGAAGCGGCAGGTTGATGAGCCGCGACGGCTTCCCCGCAGCCTTCGGCCAGCAAGGTCACCAGCGCCTGGATTGCCGCTTCGGCGTCCTCGCCTGCCGCGCTGACTTGCAAGGTATCGCCCTGCACCGTCTGCAACGCCATGATCCGCACCAGCGACTTGGCGTTGGCGCTCTCGGTTTGCTTGTGCAGGTAAATACTCGCCTTGAAGCCTTTGGCCGCCTGCGCCAGCACCGCCGCCGGGCGCGCATGCAGGCCATTGGCGTTGGGCAGCGTCAGCGGTTTGGAGAACAGGGCTTCGCCCTCCTCGTCTTTCGCCTCATCCGCAGCGACTTGCGAGGTTACTTGCAGCAGCGGTTGCCCCACATCGACCAAACCCTGCTCGGGCGTCAGCAGTTTGAAGGGCTCGCCACTGACCACCAGCATCAGGGTCAGCAAACTACGGGCGTTGAGCGCCACGTAGTCGGCATCGAATTCAATCAACGGTTGCCCGGCTTCCACCCGCTGGCCTTCCTCGACCAGTCGGGTGAAACCCTTGCCCGCGAGATTCACGGTGTCCAGGCCGATGTGCATCAGCACCTGAACGCCGTTGTCGTCGGTGACACTCACCGCATGACCACTGTCCTGGATATTGCTGATCACCCCGTCCAGCGGCGCGCAGAGGGTCTGCGAGGTCGGATCGATGCACAGGCCATCGCCGATCAGGCGACTGGAGAACACCGGATCCGGCACCTGATCCAGGGCGAGCAGCACCCCGGACAAGGGCGCCAGCAATTCCAGGGGTTGAGTTGTGGTCATGACTTCACCTGCTGTTTTGTTCTGTAAAAATCCCTGTAGGAGCGAGCTTGCTCGCGAAGGTCGTCAACGAGTACGCGTGCATTCTGGATAGACGCGTTGCCCTTGAGTTTTTCGCGAGCAAGCTCGCGCCTACAGATAAGTGATTACTTCCACCAATATTCGACTTGCACACCAACGTTGGAACCATGCCGCGCCGTGCCGTAGCTGCCGGTGTCGGACAACGCCGAACCTGCCGCCAGCTCATTGGCCGCACGCTTGGCCGCTTCGTTCCAGGTCGCGTAGGTGTAGTACAAACGCACTTCCGGCCGCGCCCAGAAATCCGGGCCTTTGGGTGACCAGGTCGGGGCGAAGGTAAATTTGCTCAGCTTGCGCGTGCCTCCAGTGGCCTCGACCTGATCATGACCGAGTTCGGTGACCAGCTTGAACTGTTCGGAGATCGCATAGGCCGGGCGCACGCCCAGCGACATCCAGGTCTGGTCCTGGCTGCCCGGGCGAATATCCTTCTGGTAGACGGCCTCGATCTGCCCGCCAAACCGCGGGGTCACTTGCCAGTCGAAGAACTCCACCGCACGATAGCTCTTGCTGCTTTTATCGAGGAACGTATCGCCGGTGTAGCCGAGGCCGGTGCCGGGGCCTTCGCCGTACTGCAAAGCGAACTTGTTGCGCCCGCCAAGAAAGGGTTTCTGCACGTGTTGGGCAGTGATGGCCCAGCCGCTGTTGGTGTCGCGGCCACCGGCTTTTTCGATGTAGCTCAAGCCCAGTTCCAGCTCGCCGCCCGGGTTGGTCTTGAAGCCGGCCACGTTGAAGTCGTGACGGGTGGCGTATTCCTTCTGGTACAGGTTGTCCTTGCGGGACAGTGCATAGCTGTACTTCAGGTCGCCGATTTTCACGTCCTCGATACCGCCGCCCGTGGCGCTCTGGTTCCAGTAGTAAAAGTCGGAGATATGGATGTCATTTCGTTTGTAGTAGCGCCGGCCGGCCCACAGCGAACCGCCGTTGAGGCTGGGGATGTTCGACCACTGCGCATACATCTGCGGCATGCGTGCCGAGCCGTTGTCTTCACCCTGGAACTTCAGCGCCCGGTCGTACTTGTTGTACAGCGAGGCCATGGCATCGACGCTGAACACCGAGCCGTCGTCGAGGGTCAGCAGGTCCTGGCGCAATTCGAGTTCGGCGTACTGCTCGCACTCGTTGCCCAGACGGTATTTGGATTGTGCACCCGGCAACTGGAAGCACTGCTGCTTGCCACTGCCGGTTGAAGTCCCCGCCCCGCTACGCAAGTAGCCGGCAAATTCCAACGCCTGAGCAGCCATCGGCAAGGTCAGGCAGGATGCAACGAGGCCCAGCTTTATTGTTGTTTTCATGAAGCACTCCGATATTTTTATTATGTTTTTTTGAAGCCCCCTGCGCTCCCACGCAGGGTGTTAACGCGCCACATCCCGTAGCAGCTGTCGAGCACCAGCGAGGCTGCGTTGGCCGCACCGCCGCAATCACGCCAGGCGCAGACATCGAGTCGCGCCTGACGCAGCCTCGCTGGTGCTCGACAGCTGCTACGGCCTGGATTTGGCGTCTCAGTCCTTGAGGTGCAGCACAAACGATTCATAGGGGCGTAGCGAGACCTGGCTCGAACGCTGTGGGCAGTCGTTGTAGTTGCTGATCAGCAGGCGCTGCTCACTCGCCGCCGTCAGCAGGCCATCGGGCAATTCGATCTGGCACGGCGTGCCATAGAAATTGTTGAGTACCAGCAGGCGTTCGCCGTGGCCTTCGCGCAGGTACGCCCATACCTGGGTGTGCTGCGGCAGCAGTTGGCGATAAATACCTTCCTGAATCAGCGGCTCGTGCCGACGCAGTTCGATCAGCGCGCGGTAGTGATGCAGCACCGATTGCGGGTCATCCAGCTGGCTTTGCACGTTGATCTGCGCCGCGTTGGCCGGGATGCCGATCCACGGTTCGCCGCGGCTGAAGCCGGCGTGTTGCTCGGCATTCCATTGCATCGGCGTGCGGCCGTTATCGCGGGATTTCTGCATGATCGCCGCCATGCTCGACGCCTCGGATTCACCCGCCTCGCGCTTGAGCCGGTAGATGTTCAGGGTCTCGACATCTCGGTATTGGTCGATGGTGTCGAAGCCCGGATTGGTCATCCCCAGCTCTTCGCCCTGGTACACAAAAGGCGTGCCCTGGAGGAAGTGCAATGCAGTGGCGAGCATCTTCGCCGAGACCACGCGGTGTTCGCCGTCATCACCAAAACGCGAGACCACTCGCGGCTGGTCGTGGTTACACCAGAACAGCGCATTCCAGCCGCCACCGGCCTGCATGCCGAGCTGCCAGTCGGACAGAATCTGCTTGAGTTGCAGGAAGTCGAAGTCGGCCGTGACCCACTTTTGCAGGTTCGGGTAATCGACTTTCAGGTGGTGAAAGTTGAAGGTCATCGACAGCTCTTTCGACTGCGGATTCGAATAACGAATGCAGTGTTCAAGGCTGGTGGACGACATCTCGCCGACGTTGATCAGGTCATGCCCTTCGAACACTTCGCGGTGCATTTCCTGCAGGTATTCGTGGACGTTCGGGCCGTCGGTGTAGAAGCGTCGACCGTCGCTGTTGTCTTCCGGGAAATCCGCCGGTTTGGAGATCAGGTTGATCACGTCCAGGCGGAAACCGCCCACGCCCTTGTCGCGCCAGAAGCGCATCAACTTGAACACTTCGGCGCGCACCTTGGGGTTGTCCCAATTCAGGTCGGCCTGGGTGTGGTCGAACAGGTGCAGGAAGTACTGGCCGGTTTGCGCCTCGTATTCCCAGGCCGAGCCGCCGAACTTGGATTCCCAGTTGTTCGGCTGGTCGCGCCAGATGTAGAAGTCGCGGTACGGATTGTCGAGACTGCTGCGGGCCTGCTGGAACCACTCGTGTTCGATGGAGGTGTGGTTGACCACGATGTCGAGCATCAGCGTGATCCCGCGCTTGGCGGCTTCACTGATCAGCAGGTCGCAATCGGCCATGGTCCCGTAGCTCGGGTCGATGGCGTAGTAGTCGCTGATGTCGTAGCCGTTGTCGCGCTGGGGCGAGCGCAGGAACGGGGTGATCCACAGGCAGTCGACGCCCAGCCATTTCAGGTAATCGAGCTTGTCCACGATGCCCAGCAGGTCACCGGTGGCGTTACCCGCGTGGCTATGGAAGCTTTTTGGGTAGATCTGGTAGATCACCGAGTGTTGCCAGTTTTGCATGGTGGGTTCCTTCAATTTGAAATGCGATCAACTGTGGGAGCTGGCTTGCCTGCGATAGCGGTAGGTCAGGCGACCCTGTATCCAGGCCGAACAATCTTCATGCTCAGTACACAGGTCAAAACAAACGGCACGACAATCGCGACGACCATGCCGATGACAAAACTTGGGATGTATTGCGGGATGATCGAGATGAACCCGGGCAAGCCACCGACGCCAATGGCCGAGGCCTGGACCTTGTTCAGCGACAGGAAAATACTGCCCAGCGCCGAGCCGGTCAGGGCGGCGTAGAACGGAAACTTGAAGCGCAGGTTGACCCCGAACATCGCCGGCTCCGTGATACCGAAGTAGGCGGAAATCGCCGAGGTGGAGGCCATGCTTTTGTCCCGCGCATTGCGGCTCATGTAGAACACGCCGAGCGCCGCGCTGCCCTGGGCCAGGTTGGACATGACGATCATCGGCCAGATAAAGGTGCCGCCCTGGGTGGAGATCAGTTGCAGGTCCACGGCGAGGAACATGTGGTGCATGCCGGTGATCACCAGCGGTGCGTACAGCAGGCCGAAAATGGCGCCGCCGACCATGGGCGCCAGGTCAAACAGAGTGACCACGCCTTCGGTGATCAGGATGCCAAGGTGACGGGTCACCGGGCCGATGATCGCCAGCGCCAGCACACCGGTGACAACGATGGTAGTGATCGGTACCACCAGCAATTGGATGGCATTCGGCACCCGTGCCCGCAGCCATTTTTCAATCACGCTCATCACGTAGGCGGCCAGCAGGATCGGCAAGATTTGCCCCTGATAACCGACCTTCTCGATTTTGAACCAGCCGAAAATATCGAAGTACGGCAGGCTCGCGCCATCAAGGCCGGCGACCGCCTTGCCGTAGTTCCAGGCATTGAGCAAATCGGGGTGCACCAGCATCAGGCCGAGGACGATGCCGAGGATTTCACTGCCACCAAAACGCTTGGCCGCCGACCAGCCCACCAGCGCCGGCAGGAACACGAACGAGGTGTTGGCCATCAGGTTGATCAGGCTCCACAGGCCATCCAGGTTCGGATAGGCGTCGAGCAGGGTCTTGTCCGCGATGAACATGCCCTTGGCGCCCATCAGGTTGTTCACCCCCATGAGCAAGCCGGCAATGATCAGCGCCGGCAAAATCGGCATGAACACGTCGGAGAACACCCGCACCAGGCGCTGCATCGGGTTTATTTTGTCGGCGCTTTTCTGTTTCACGTCCGCGATGGTCGACGCGGCGAGGCCCGTTTGCTCACGCAGGGCGGCGTAGACCTTTTCCACTTCGCCGGGGCCGATCACGATCTGGAACAGGCCGCCGGTGAAGAACGAACCCTTGACCAGGTCGACCTGGTTCAGAGCGCCGCTGTTCGCCAGGCTCGGGTCCTTGAGGGCCAGGCGCAGGCGGGTCACGCAGTGGGCAGCTTGCTCAAGGTTGTCGCTGCCACCGAGGTTCTTGAGAATCTCGCGGGCAATATTCGGATAGTCGTGGCTCATGCTTGGTATCCACTTTGGTTTTTTTTATTGGGGCGGTCATAGGCAGCACGCCGAAGCCAAAAGTACTCGTCTGTACGAGTTAAAGCAATAACTCGTATGTACGAGTTTGAAAATGATTAATTTTCTGTTTTTTAAGTCAGAAATTTCCGAGTTCTACAATGGGTTGCATGGACAAACCCCATCGCTGCCACTAAGGTTCCTGCCTTGAACGCCAACGCGGCACAGAGCCCTCCCCCATGAGCAAATACAACCAGATCTATACCGATCTGCTTGCCAGCATCACCACCGAACGCCTGCAACGCGGCACGCGCCTGCCCTCCGAAACCGAACTGATGGACGCCTACCAGGCCAGCCGTGGCACGGTGCGCCGGGCGATCGAGCAATTGCAGGAGCGCGGGTTCGCGCAAAAGATCCACGGCAAGGGCACCTTCGTGTTATCGCCCAACCCCATCGAGTTCCAGCTCGGCGGCATCGTCAGCTTTCGCGAGACCCATGCCGCCCTCGGCGATGACGTCAGCACCGAAGTGGTGGAGTTCAGCCAATTCCCGCTGGAAGGGCCACTGATGCAACACATCGAAGCCGAAGCCGGCAGCCTGATAACCCGGGTCAAACGGGTACGGCGGATCGACGGCAAACGGGTGATCCTCGACATCAACCACTTCGTCGCCGACCTGATTCCGGGGCTGGACCGGGGGATTGCCGAGCAGTCGATCTATGCGTTTATCGAGCAGACCTTGCAGCTGCAGATCAGCTATGCGCAGCGCACCATCGAAGCGCTGCCGCGGGGGAAGGACGATCAGACACACCTGGACCTCGAAGGTCAGAGCCATGTGATCGTGGTGAGCAACCAGACGTTTTTGCAGGATGGAAGGCAGTTCGAGTACACCGAGTCGCGGCATACGCTGGATAAGTTTTACTTTTCGGATATTGCGCGGCGGTGAGGGAACAAAGAATTGGGTGACTCATTGATTGTTGATCAGGACTCCCAACTCATCTCTATCCAAATGCATCCTATACAGTGCATAAAAAGGTAATTGCGTAAAAATGCATCGCATACGATGCAACTCACATAAACGATCATTTGCAGCTCTCGATTAAAAGCGCCTATCCCACAAACACAAAACCCCCGCACCAGGCCGGGGTTTTGATATTCAGCGCTCACCTGCTAGGGCAGGATCACTCCCACTCAATCGTCGCCGGCGGCTTGCTCGACACGTCATACGTAACGCGCGAAATACCTTCGATCTCATTGATGATACGACCGCTGACAGTCTCCAGCAGCTCGTACGGCAGGTGCGCCCAACGGGCGGTCATGAAGTCGATGGTTTCCACCGCACGCAGGGCAACAACCCAGGCGTAACGACGGCCATCGCCGACCACGCCAACCGATTTCACCGGCTGGAACACCACGAACGCCTGGCTGACCTTGTGGTACCAGTCGGCCTTGCGCAGTTCTTCGATGAAGATGTGGTCGGCGCGACGCAGCAGGTCGGCGTATTCCTTCTTCACTTCACCCAGGATCCGCACGCCCAGGCCAGGCCCCGGGAATGGGTGGCGGTAGACCATGTCGTACGGCAGGCCAAGTTCCAGGCCCAGACGACGGACTTCGTCCTTGAACAGTTCGCGCAGTGGCTCTACCAGCTTGAGGTTCATTTCCTCAGGCAGGCCACCCACGTTGTGGTGGGACTTGATCACGTGGGCCTTGCCGCTCTTGGCGCCAGCCGACTCGATCACGTCCGGGTAGATAGTGCCCTGGGCGAGGTACTTGATGTTGTCCAGTTTGTTGGACTGGGCATCGAATACGTCGATGAAGGTGCGGCCGATGATCTTGCGCTTCTTCTCCGGGTCGGACTCGCCGGCCAGGTTGTTCAGGAACTGATCTTCAGCGTTGGCGCGGATCACCTTGACGCCCATGTTCTCGGCGAACATGGCCATAACCTGCTCGCCTTCGTGCAGGCGCAGCAGGCCGTTGTCGACGAAGACGCAGGTCAGTTGGTCACCGATAGCCTTGTGCAGCAGGGCTGCAACCACGGAGGAGTCAACGCCGCCGGACAGGCCCAGCAGGACGTTGTCGGTGCCGACCTGGGCACGCACGTTGGCGATGGCGTCTTCAGCGATCTTCGACGGGGTCCACAGGGCTTCGCACTGGCAGATGTCGAGGATGAAGCGCGACAGGATGCGACCGCCTTGCTTGGTGTGGGTCACTTCCGGGTGGAACTGCACGCCGTAGTAGCCGCGCTCGTCGTTGAACATGCCGGCAATCGGGCAGCTCGGGGTGCTGGCCAGGATGTGGAAGTCTTCCGGCATCTTGGTGACTTTGTCACCGTGGCTCATCCACACGTCGAGGCCGAACAGGCCGTCGGCGTCGATGTGGTCTTCGATGCCGTCCAGCAGGCGGCTCTTGCCGACCACGTCGACACGGGCGTAACCGAATTCACGCAGCTCGGAACCTTCAACCTTGCCGCCCAGCTGCTCGGCCATGGTCTGCATGCCGTAGCAGATGCCGAAGACCGGCACGCCCAGGTCAAACACCGCCTGCGGGCAACGCGGGCTATTGGCTTCGTGCACGGACTCGGGGCCGCCGGCGAGAATGACGCCTTTTGGAGCGAATTCGCGAATCGCTTCGTCGTCCATGTCGAACGGATGCAGTTCGCAGTACACGCCGATTTCACGCACGCGGCGGGCGATCAGCTGGGTGTACTGGGAACCGAAGTCGAGGATCAGGATGCGGTGGGCGTGAATGTCGAGGGCCATGAGATCAGTCTCGTCTAATGAATCAGAAACAACTCGGGGCTGAATAAGACAGCCCCGGTTACTTAACTATTTGCTGGAAGCATCAACCTACGCGGTAGTTTGGCGCTTCCTTGGTGATCTGTACGTCGTGGACGTGGGACTCGGCCATGCCTGCACCGGTGATCCGCACGAACTCAGGCTTGGTGCGCATTTCTTCGATGTCGGCGCTGCCGGTGTAGCCCATCGAGGAACGCAGGCCGCCCATCAGTTGATGGATGATGGCGCTCAGGGTGCCCTTGTACGGAACACGCCCTTCAATGCCTTCCGGTACCAGCTTCTCGGCGCCCGCGGAGGAGTCCTGGAAGTAACGGTCGGAAGAGCCTTGAGCCTGGGACATGGCGCCCAGGGAACCCATGCCACGGTAAGCCTTGTACGAACGACCCTGGAACAGTTCGATTTCGCCCGGCGCTTCTTCAGTGCCGGCAAACATCGAGCCCATCATCACGCAGGAAGCACCGGCTACGATGGCCTTGGACAGGTCACCGGAGAAACGGATGCCGCCGTCGGCGATCAACGGTACGCCAGTGCCTTCAAGGGCAGCGGCGACGTTGGCGATGGCGCTGATTTGCGGCACGCCTACACCTGCAACGATACGGGTGGTGCAGATCGAGCCAGGGCCGATACCGACCTTGACTGCATCGGCACCGGCTTCGGCCAGGGCCTTGGCGGCAGCGCCGGTGGCAATGTTGCCGCCGATCACTTGCACGTCAGGGAAGTTCTGCTTGACCCAGCGAACGCGGTCGATCACGCCTTTGGAGTGACCGTGGGCAGTGTCGACCACTACCACGTCAACACCGGCAGCCACCAGGGCCGCTACACGGTCACCGGTGTCTTTACCGGTGCCGACCGCAGCGCCTACGCGCAGACGACCTTGATCGTCCTTGCTGGCCAGCGGGTAAGCCTTGGCTTTTTCGATGTCGTTGACGGTCATCATGCCCTTGAGGGCGAATTTGTCGTCGACGATCAGTACGCGTTCGATGCGGTGCTTGTGCAACAGCTCACGAGCGTCGTCCTTGTCTGCGCCTTCCATGACAGTGACCAGGCGCTCTTTAGGCGTCATCACTTCGCGGACGGTGATTTCAAGACGGTTCTCGAAACGCACGTCACGGGAAGTGACGATGCCGACCAGGTCGCCATCGTGCAGTACCGGAACGCCGGAGATGTTGTGCAGGCGGGTCAGGTCGAACAGGTCACGAACGGTGGCATCGGCCTCGATGGTGATCGGGTCCTTGACCACACCGGCTTCGTAGCGCTTGACCTTGCGAACTTCGGCAGCTTGCTGCTCGATGGTCATGTTCTTGTGGATGATGCCAATGCCGCCTTCCTGAGCCATGGCGATTGCCAAACGGGCTTCAGTGACGGTGTCCATGGCAGCGGAAACCAGAGGAATATTCAGCTCGATGCCACGGGTTAGGCGGGTCTTGAGACTGACTTCGTTAGGAAGCACCTCGGAATAACCGGGCACTAGGAGAATGTCGTCGAATGTCAGAGCTTCTTGGCTGATACGCAGCATCGCGGGGGCTCCCGAGCGGGAAAATGGAAGCGCGCCATTATAGTCAGACACCCCCTCGGGTTCAATGTAAAACTCTGACAAACTTGGTAATACTGATAGATGGATTAAAGTTCGACTTTGACCCAACTCATCTTCTGGTCCAGCCAATCGGCAAATTCGTCGATAAAACTCTGCTTGAACCCCGCCTCCGCCCAGTTATTGAAGATGAATCCCAGGTTGGAAAAGCCGCATTCCTGCAGGAACAGGAAGCCGTTGATGTCGTCTTCATGCCCACACAGCGGGCAGGTGAAGTTATCGGTGTGGCCGGGCATCCAGTCTTCCAGGCTTTCGAACAGTGCTTCGCCGACTTCCTTGAGGCATTCGGGGCAGCCGGCTTCTTCGAGAAAGCCCTTGGCCGGGGTGTAGATGCAGCGCTTGTAGATGATCTCCAGGCCATTGATCGGCTCGTTGAACGGCAGCGCGTCGGGATGCAGCACCACGGCGCGGGCACCGTCGGCCAGGGCATAGCCCATGCGGTTGCCGGTGCGCCCGCAGGTGGTGAGTTCTTCCTTGACGATGTTCTTGCGCACCAGCCAGCGCACGATCGCCCGGGCGCGGGGTTCGTGGACGGGCAAGGTGGAGATCTTGGGGACAAGGATGCTTTGGGAGTTCATGGTGCCTGGGTGTCCTGCGGTGTGGCTTCTGACGCCTTCGCGAGCAAGCCCGCTCCCACATTCGACCGCGTTCCAACAGGATAAATGCAGTCGAATGTGGGAGCGGGCTTGCTCGCGAAGAGGCCCTAAAGCCCGGCAGCTTAATCCCTGACACCCACAGGTCAAGTACTCAAGTAACGGGCGATCAACGCAATGCCGCTGGCCAGCACCAGCCAGGTCACCAACCGCACGAACGCCTCGCGGGACATACGCAGGGTCAGCCGCCGCCCGGCCCACAGCCCGAGCGCCATGGCCGGCAACAGGCATACCGCCAACATCAACAAGGGTAGCTCGGCATACACGCCCGCGATCAAAAACAGGCTCAGGCGCACCACCGTGCTGCAACTGATCAACGCGCTCTGGGTCGCCCGCGCGCCATCCTTGGGCAAACGGCTGTTGAGGTAGATCGCATATAAAAAGCCGCCGCTGCCGAACAACGCCCCGAACAACCCGCCCACAACGCCCATGGGAATCGCCCAGCCGGACGCCAGTTGCGTGGGTTTGGTCTTCACCGCCAGGCTGTAGATCGCATAGGCGCTGATAAACAGCCCCATCAGCAGCAGCAATAAATCGGAGTGCAGGTTAAGCAGGAAGATCACCCCCAGGGTGCAGCCAATCGCCATGCACGGCAGCAGCCTCAGCAATTCCGGTTTCACCACATCCCGCCGCGATTGCAGGAGGTTGCCAAAGGCTGCGACAAAATCCAGCAGCACCAGCAACGGGATGATCTTCGACAGCGGCATGAACAGAATCAGGATCGGCCCCGCCACCAGCGCAGTACCAAAACCGGCGATACCAAACACGATATAGGCCAGGGCAATCGCCACGCCGATCACCAGCCAGTCAACACCGCCAAACGACCAATGACTCAACAGTTCGACCGGGCTCATGACGTATTCCTTATTGGAGATGGCCATCACTTTAGCCATTGGCGAGGGTTGCGACTAATATCTTCAAAGCCCGCCACCCATCTCGAAAAGGCATGACTTGTGATTTCCACCCGGCAGTTGCGTTACTTCGTCGAAATCGCCGAGAGCGGCAGCTTCAGCGCGGCGGCCGAGCGGCTGTTTGTAGCGCAATCGGCCCTCAGCCGGCAGATCAAGGAGCTGGAAAACCTGCTGCAAACGCCCTTGTTCGAACGCACCGCACGCCAGCCACGGCTAACGGCTGCGGGCGAGGCGTTTTACCCACGGGCACGCAACCTGCTGGGCGAACTGCTCAAAGCCAGTGAAATGGCGACGCAAGTGGGCAATGGCCAACTCGGCACGCTGCGGATGAGCCATTCGAGCACGGTGCCGATGAGTGGCCGCCTGCTGCGCGGCATCGGTGCTTGGCTGGAGCAATGCCCGGGCGTGTCGATGGAGATCGTCAAACTGTCCTCCGAAGCCCAGCTGGAAGAAATCGCCGACGGTCGGCTGGAGGTCGGGCTGTTGCGCTTGCCGGTGTTGCGCCAGCGCGAAGGCGTGCGCATCGTGCCTTTATATAGCGAGCGGCTGTTGCTGGCCGTGCCGCCGAACCACCGGTTGGCCGGGCACACATCCGGTATCGATTTGGCGCAACTGAAGAACGAAGCGTTTATCTCGATCCCTCACCCACAGCGCGGAGGGCTGAGTTACCTGTCAGCCGAGTTGTGCATGCGTGCAGGATTTTTCCCCAAGGCCGCCCGGGTGATGTCGCGCAAGACCACGCAGTTACAGCTGATCCAGGCCGGATTCGGGATCGCCCTGCTGCCGGAGTCGATGCGGGACATTGCGCCGGCCAACGTTCATTTTCTGCCCTTGGCCGATCCCGATTGCCAAAGCACCGTCGCCCTCGCCTGCCAGCAAACGCCGAGCGCGCTGGTGGAGCAGTTCTGTCAAACCCTGCACGAATGCCTATAAACTGCCGCCCATGATTAAAGATCCCTTTGCCCGTCTGGGCCTGGACCGCGAAGTCCTGACTGTCAGCCAGCTCAACGGCCGTGCGCGGGTGTTGCTGGAAGACGTGTTCACCAATATCTGGGTCGAAGGCGAGATCTCCAACCTCGCCCGCCCGGCCTCCGGCCACGTGTACTTCACCCTCAAGGACAGTGGCGCCCAAGTGCGTTGCGCACTGTTCCGGCAGAACGCCGCACGGGTGCGCCAGGCGTTGAAAGACGGCTTGGCGGTGAAGGTACGGGGCAAGGTCTCGCTGTTTGAAGGCCGTGGCGACTATCAGCTGATTCTCGACACGGTGGAGCCGGCCGGTGACGGCGCGTTGCGCCTGGCCTTCGACGCACTGAAGGAAAAACTCAGCGCTGAAGGTTTGTTCAGTGCCGAGCGCAAGGTGCCGCTGCCCGCGCACCCACGGCGCATCGGGATTATCAGCTCGCCCACCGGCGCGGTGATTCGCGACATCATCAGCGTGTTCCGCCGCCGGGCACCCAACGTGGAACTGACGTTGATCCCGACAGCCGTGCAAGGCCGTGAAGCGGTCGCGCAAATCGTCCGCGCACTGAAGCTGGCCGATGCACGGGGCTTCGACGCGTTGATCCTGGCCCGTGGCGGCGGCTCGCTGGAAGACCTCTGGTGCTTCAACGAAGAAGCGGTGGCGCGTGCGGTGGACGCCTGCGTGACACCCATCGTCAGCGCCGTTGGCCATGAGACCGATGTGTCGATCAGCGACTTTGTCGCCGACGTACGCGCCCCTACCCCTTCCGCCGCTGCCGAACTATTAGCGCCGGATTCCAGCCACCTGACTCGCCAGGTAGAGAATTTGCACCGCCGCCTGGTGATGCTGATGCGCAACCGCCTGACCCACGACCGCCTGCGCCTGGAAGGCATGGCCCGTCGCCTGCGTCACCCGGGCGAACGCCTGCGCCAGCAAGCCCAACGCCTCGACGACCTGGACATGCGCCTGCGCCGGGCCTTCGAGCGCAACCTGAATACCCGTCGTGAACGGCTGATCCGCCTGGAAACCCGCCTCGCCGGCCAACACCCAGGCCGCCAACTGGCCCTGTTGCGCCAACGCCTGGACAGCCTCGCCGAGCGCCTGCCGCGCGCCATGCGCGAAGGCCTCAAGGCCCGTCGCCTGCAACTGCAAAGCCAGGTGCAGACGCTGCACGTGGTCAGCCCGCTGGCCACTCTCGGACGCGGCTACAGCATCCTGCTCGACGAGCGCGGCCAGGCAATACGCAACGCCGCGCAAACCCACACCGGCCAGCGCCTGACCGCGCGCCTCGGTGAAGGCCAATTGCAAGTGCGGGTGGAAGACAACCACCTGACGCCCGTCACCCTCTCGTTACTGGATTGATTGATGCCACGCTTTTTAAGTTTGTTGATGCTGCTGTGCCTGACCTTCAATGCCCACGCCGACAGCTACATCACCCGGCTGCTGAACAAGCCGGTGCCCGGTGGCGTCGCGGTGGTCGACCTCGGTACCTCGGCGACTGCACCCAAAGCCACCTACCTGAACCGGCCAGTGCTGGTGGTGAAGGAACAGAACAACTGGCTGGCGATTGTGGGCATTCCGCTGACAGTCAAACCCGGCACCCAGCGAATCACCAGCGGCAGCCAGAACCTGCCGTTTGTCGTGGGGTTCAAGAAATACCCCGAGCAGCACATCACGCTGAAGAACAAAAGCCAGGTGAACCCGGACCCGGCGCAACTCAAGCGCATCGAAGGCGAGCTGGCGGTCCAGCTCAAAGCGTATCGCAGCTTCAGCCCGAACACGCCGAGCAACCTGCTGCTGGACAAACCGGTGAACGGGCCGCTGTCGAGCAAGTTCGGCGTACGACGCTTCTTCAATGGCGAGGAGCGTAATCCGCATTCCGGCCTGGACTTTGCCGTAGGCGCCGGCACGCCGATCAAGACCCCGGCGGCGGGCAAGGTGATCCTGACCGGCAACTACTTCTTTAACGGCAACACCGTGTTTGTCGACCATGGCCAGGGCTTTATCAGCATGTTCTGCCATATGTCGAAGATTGATGTGAGCGTCGGCCAGCAACTCGCCCGTGGAGCGGTAGTGGGCAAGGTCGGTTCTACCGGCCGGGCGACCGGGCCGCATATGCATTGGAACATCAGCCTGAACGATGCACGGGTGGATCCGGCGATCTTTATCGGCGCGTTTCAGCCCTGAACACTGCGCTGCACCCTCACCGGTGCGGCGTTCTTTGCTTACATTTCCCGCAGGAACCAACTCACTGTGAACCCTCACCCATCTGACGACTTACAAGGAACGTAACGACGACATTCAAATACTGTGAGGTTTCCCTTATGTTTGATCGTGTCACAACGCCCACGCTTCCCCCGTCGCCCCAGCCCCCCGTTTTACTTACCGCCACCTCAACATCAGCCTTCACTCCCCCACTGCCGGTCCCGACCTCCACCGCGTCTCACTCGAACTCAGCGTCAAATGACCTGCCGTTGCCCAAGTCGCCGGGAATACCGCCGGCCCGACAATCAGCGCTCGCAATACATTTCAAAGTCAGCGCTCAGCAAGCCTTCATCACTGACCACGACATCCTCACGACCGCCATGCAACGGCTGCATAGCCAGCAACCGAATTTCAAGGATTTCCAGCTGCAGCAACTGGCCACAATGTTTACCGGTCAGCCCCAACTCAATCCACCCGAGTTGACCTTCAAGCGCTGGATTCAACAGAGTGATGGCAGTATCAGGACACTCTCTGAGCAACCACTCCTGGATGCGCTGGATAAAAAGATTGCAGGGCTGGCGAGCAATACCGACGAGGACGCCAACGTACTGTCAGGCGTATTCACCCGAGGCAGTTCCAGCGAGCCGCCCACTTACATCAGCACAACGCACTCGTTAAGCACCATCGCCCAGCGCATCACCGAGCAATACCCCAAGACGGTAAGGAAATTCTGGACGACACCACGTCTATCAATCACAAACCCGCGTGTACCAAAGGCACCACAGGACGAATTGCTGCACCTGCACAAGCAACAACTCTCGAGACTGACTGCGCTGCGTGCAAGCGATAGCACCCTGAGCCCGACCAGCAAAAAGCTGATCGATACGGCACTGCAATACCCCACCCTGGCCGAACGCGAGCAGGTCTTTGCCAATGGCGCTCGCCCTGGCGTGTACCCGCTTACCCTGGATGACGGCACCGAACACGGCGCGTTACTCGCGGGCTCCTTTCTGATCACTCAAACGGATGGATCCTTTGCCAACCCACCGGCCTGGCCCAAAGGCAGATCCCTGGTGCTCAACGATGCCAATGGCCCAGTCGTGCTGTACACACCCGGCGAAGGATTCGAGGAGTTCGCCACACCTGCCCAAGCACGCGAGGCGGTGGCGCAACGTCTGGATCAAGGCGGATCCAGTAAGGATTTGCTGTTGCAGACCCTGCCACTGTCTCTGCAAAACCGGCCTGATCCTCCCACCGGGGACGACCTGATGCTCAGCGCCAAGCCGCTGCGAGGAGACGTGCTGGCCGCGGGAGTACCCGAGATGCTCAAGCGCCAGCAGGCCGAGATCAACGCGAGTCTGGCCAAAACACCCGCCCAATCCACCATCCCATTGCACAAGGCGATTGATGAGGCTGCCGACTGGTCCTACTTGCTTGACGGCAGCAATGCCGTGCTGGCACGCAACCAGAAACTGGCCGAGAGCCTGCAACCCGAGTGGATGAAAAACCTGACTCCGGGCCAGGAAGCGTTCTATGCCCATCTGGAACAAGGCGAGGAGAAAAGCGCGAACACACTGAATCCCCTGCTTGAGACGATTCCCTCACTGGCTACCTTCGCCCGAGACCGGATGAACGCAGCGATAACACAGCTATACCCGACGGCAGACGTGGATGCCGATCAGTTGATGGTCCAAGCGCAAACCAGAACCCGAATTCACACGGGCCGCCCAGGTCCCGCTCACGCGCCATCCGTAACACACACACGCCTGTCGCTGGCCGATCTTGCCCTGAAAAACCCAACCGAGTTCCCCACGGGCGAACCTTCCGGATTTACACAGATCACGTTCAAACTGCCGCTGGTCGACAAGCAGGGCAACCCGACACTGGACACTGACGGCAATCCGGTAGTCCTGGACACCAATCAGCTCAAAGCCATGGTCAATACGGCCGATGTGGGCGGTGAATACACCCGCCTGCTGAAGAAGGAACTGGCGACGGACGCCGCGTCGGGCCCCGCCGCGGAAAGACGCAAGGCCTGGAAAGCCAGCCAGACGAACCAGATGTATAAAGAGTTGCTTCTCTCGGAGTTGAACCCTTCTGCCTATAAGACTGAGGCGAAAGAAGACAAAACCACCAAACGCGCAGAGCAATGGGTCGCGGCCGTGGTGTACCACCCAGACCCGGCCAACCGCCCATCCGTCGACGGCCAGCCCATCGTCGCCCATACCCTCCTCCAAAGCGGCTTGCCCGTACAGGGCGTCATGGTGATTGCCAACGGCACAGACCCAGAGCGGGTGTTGTACACGCCGGACGCGCCCGACGGTTTGAGCTTCCGCGAACTGGCAGACCAAAACGCACTCAACACCCTGCTGGATAAAAACGAATGGAAGCTCTACACCGCGAACCGGAAGTCGCCAGTCAATAAGGATGACGTTGCCAAGGCAAGGGACGCGCTCAAACAGCACGCCAGCGCCCTGGGCACCAACCCGGCCGCCACCATCGATGCATTCATCAAGGCTCTCAAGCTTACGGGCGACGCCAATACCCTCACGCCCATAACCGGCAACGTCCAGGATGCGTTGTACAAACAAAAGGTACAGCTACTGGTCGATAAAGCCGACCACCAGTCAGTCAGCAGCGCTGAAGTGGCGGCGCAATCGACTACCAACAAGATCCAGTTCGGCATTGAAGTCGCTACGATGTTCCTCGACCTGCTGCCGGTGTTGGGCAAAGGTGTGTCCACGGCTGCCCGGCTAGGAAAGGCCGGGGTCACAGCGCTGCGTGCCAACGCAAGGGTGCTGCCCAAACTGATCAAGCATCCGGCGCTGGGGCGCGCGATCTATGCTGACTTTGCGACGTCGGCGACGGGGATCCCGGTGATTCGCACCTCGCAACTACGGCCGGTGGTAAAGCTCCCCATGCTCAAAGCACCGCCGCCGTTGGTGATCCCGCCACCGGCGCCAAGCTCGAGCCGCTCGCACGTCGTCACGACGAGCACTCCACCAGCAGCACCACTCTCAAGTGCAGGCCGTGACCTGAGCCGCTATGCCGTGCCGGATACGCTGATCCAGGGGCGCCCGCTGAGGCCGGACGGCACTTACAACGTCGGCGACCATTGGTACGTGCGCTTTACCGACAACACCGGGATGAACAAGGTGTACCAGATCGATTCGGCATTTCACGCACGCAGCGGACGGGTCAATATCGTCGACCCGAATGCCGCGCCAACGGCGCCCAGAAGCAGCAAAATCGTAGCGTCGGTGCAGTCCGCTGGAAACGGCGAATGGCGGTTGAATGAACTACCGGGAGGAGGAAAGCCATTACCCGAAACCGAGTTTATCAGCCGCAACAATGGCCGGTTGATCGAGGCCGATTTCACTCCGAACACGCTGCCGGTGGCTCGGCATTGGTTCAGGCGGGATGCTCAGCGCTTCTATCAGAACATGGTCGCAGGCGGTCAAATGCCACCGCGTCCGCCTCGGCTCACACTTGAGCCCGGAGCATCGCCTGCAGACCTCTTGCGTGATGCCGCCCGGGCCACCGACGTTGTCGTACTCGGTGAGATTCACAACGAAATCGCCAGCTTTCAGTTGATCAAGGAAAATATGCAGGCCATCAAGGAGGCCGGTTACACCACCATCGCTTTTGAAAGTGTCGAAACCAACACCGCAGGCCAAGTGGTCGACGCCGGCATGGGCAGTGGCCGGCCAGCAGGTGCATCGCCCACGCTTGCGGAACTGACTCAGCTTGCTCGGGAAAACGGCCTAACAGTAAAAGCCCTTGAGCATCGCTATTTGACCCGAAGGTCGGATATGCCGGGTTTTTACAAAGACGTTGGAGACAACGAAAAGGGCATTACTCGCCTGCAGGAGTTCAACTACTATGCGGCCCGCATCCTGCAAAACCGCAAGCCGGGTGAAAAAGTACTGGCCGTGGTCGGCAGGTCCCATATGAACACCGCCCGAAACATACCAGGGCTGGCCGAACTCACTGGCGGCATCGGGATCGGCGTGTACCCGGCGACAACATCGAACAGGAGCATTGCTATCAGTGGTCCATCAATACCGAGGGATCCCGGCAGCAGCGTAACGGGCAGCTTGACCGCCGGTGATTATCAGATCTTCCATAAAATCACTTGAGTGAACCCGGTACGCAAGGGTGAATCCCTCACCTTTGCGTATCCGATAGAAAAACTGTGACTGCCTCGTTTAAATTGCACACCTCTGGATAGCACCGCAATAACACTTAAGACCTTACAAAAAAACAGCAATAAATATCTATTAAATTCAATTAATGAAGAAATCCTATCAATTTTCCAAGACCACTTGCCATCTCTCCTGCCCACGATTAGGGTTGGACCTATGAAAACCTCTCACACCCTCATTCAGCTCCGCCAGCACCGCAGCCTGTGCCTCGTCAGCGCACGACTGCCAGGCTGAATCGATCTGCCTCGTCCTCTGCTTTATTCCCAATAACAGTTTTACGGCAGGCCGCCTCTTCTCGGCCCCTAAACAAAGGATTTCCCGATGAGCATGCTCAAAGACCCGTCTTCGAAGTACCGCGCGTTCCCGACCATTGATATCCCGGACCGCACCTGGCCGTCGAAGACCATTACCGCCGCGCCGATCTGGTGCAGTTCCGACTTGCGCGACGGCAACCAGTCGCTGATCGAGCCGATGGACGCGGTGAAAAAGCTGCGCTTCTGGAAGACCTTGGTCGCCGTCGGTGTGAAGGAAATCGAAGCCTCCTTCCCGGCCGCGTCGCAAACCGATTTCGACTTCGTGCGTACCCTGATCGAAGACAATCACATCCCCGAGGACACCACCATCCAGGTGCTGACCCAGGGCCGTGAAGACTTGATCGCACGCACCTTCGAATCCCTGCGCGGGGCGAAGAAAGCCATCGTTCACTTGTACAACGCCACCTCGCCGTCGTTCCGCCGCATCGTGTTCAACCAGGACAAGGACGGCATCAAGGCCATCGCGGTCAACGCGGCGAAGCTGTTCGTCAAATACGCCGCCCAGCAGCCGGAAACCCAGTGGACCTTCGAGTACTCGCCAGAGACCTTCAGCGCCACTGAGCTGGAGTTCGCCAAGGAAGTCTGTGATGCGGTGATCGAGGTCTGGAACCCGACCCCTGAGCACAAGGTGATTCTCAACCTGCCAGCTACCGTTGAATGCGCCACCCCGAACATCTATGCCGACCAGATCGAGTGGTTCGGTCGCCATATCAACCGTCGTGACAGCGTGATCATCAGCCTGCACACCCACAACGACCGTGGCACCGGCGTGGCCGCTACCGAATTGGGCCTGATGGCCGGCGCCGACCGTGTCGAAGGCTGCCTGTTCGGCAACGGCGAGCGTACCGGTAACGTCGACCTGGTGACCGTGGCGTTGAACATGTACACCCAGGGCCTCGACCCTCAGTTGGACTTCTCCGACATCGACGGCATCCGCAAAGTCGTCGAAGAGTGCAACCAGATCCCGGTGCACCCGCGTCACCCGTACGTCGGCGACCTGGTTCACACCGCGTTCTCCGGCTCTCACCAGGACGCGATCCGCAAGGGCTTTACCCAGCAGAAAGACGATGCCCTGTGGGAAGTGCCGTACTTGCCGATCGACCCGGCGGACATCGGCCGCAGCTACGAGGCAGTGATTCGCGTCAACAGCCAGTCGGGCAAAGGCGGCATCGCCTACCTGCTGGAGCAGGAATACGGCATCAGCTTGCCGCGCCGCATGCAGATCGAGTTCAGTCAGGTGGTACAGGCCGAAACCGACCGCGTGGGCCTGGAGATGACTGCCTCGCAGATCTACAGCTTGCTGCAGCGTGAATACCTGCAAGCCAACATTCCTTACGCGCTGGTCAGCCATCGCTTGCAGGAAGAGAACGGCAACAGCTCGGTGGAAGTTGAAGTCTCCGGCAAGGGCCAGGGCGAAACCAACCTGCGCTGGCATGGTAAAGGCAACGGCGCCCTGGAAGCGCTGGTGGCCGGCCTGCCGATTGGTGTTGAGATCATGGACTACAACGAACACGCGATTGGTGCCGGCACCAATGCCAAGGCCGCTGCTTACATTGAGCTGCGAGTGAACGGTGAGCGTCCGGTGCACGGCGTGGGTATTGATGAGAACATCACCACGGCGAGCTTCAAGGCGGTGTTCAGTGCGCTGAACCGCTCGTTGAGCCAGTTGGAAGCGAAAGCGGCGTAAACACTGACCGCTGAAATGCAAAAGGCCCCGGGATGAGAATCCAGGGGCTTTTTTATTAGAGTTTGTGGTGATTTTCAGGGCCTCTTCGCGAGCAAGCCCGCTCCCACATTTTGACCGCGTTCTTTCAGGTGGCGCAGGTCGAATGTGGGAGCGGGCTTGCTCGCGAAGGCAATCTATAAGGCGACGAAAATCCTTCAGGTGAACTCGAAGCTGTCCGCATCCAGGTTCGCCGGGAAGCGTGTGCGGTACTCCGCCAATTCCGCTGCGTCCAGGCACACCTGGAACACCCCGTCCGCCTCCCCTGCGCTCAGCAGGCTTTCTCCCTGGAAGTCCACGACCTGGCTGTCGCCGGTGTAGGCAAAACCCTTCCCGTCCGTGCCCACCCGATTTACCGCCGCCACGTAGCAAAGGTTTTCAATGGCCCGTGCCGGCAACAAGCGGTTCCAGTGCTGACGCCGAGCACCCGGCCAGTTGGCGGTGTACAGCAGCAGGTCCGTGTCCTGGGCGTCACGGCTCCACACCGGGAAGCGCAGGTCGTAGCAAATCAACGGACGAATCCGCCAGCCCTTGAGTTCGAACTGCACCTGGCGCTCGCCGGGGGTGTAGTGATCGTGCTCACCGGCCATGCGGAACAGGTGACGCTTATCGTAGTGCAGCACCTCGCCATCCGGGCGCGCCCACAGCAGGCGATTGCGGTGGCTGCCGTCGGCGGCCTGGATGATCACGCTGCCGGTGATCACCGCGTTGTACTTCTTCGCCTGGGCCTGCAGCCATTGATGAGTGGGGCCGTTTTCGGGCTCGGCGAGGGTTTCCGATTCCATCGAGAAACCGGTGGTGAACATCTCCGGCAACACGATCAGGTCGGCGCCCTCAGCCTGGTCCAGCAGCAGTTCGAAATGCTCCAGGTTGGCCTGGCGGTCGTGCCAGGCCAGGGTGGTTTGCACCAGGGCAATGTTCAGGTTTGGCAGTGCACTCAGATCACGCATAGTTTCTCGGCTGCTTGGCGCAGCGTCTCCTCGCGTTTGGCAAAGCACAGTCGCACCAGGCGCTGGCCCTGCGGTGGGTTCTGGTAGAACACCGAGACCGGAATGGTCGCCACGCCATGTTCGCGGGTCATCCATAGCGACATGGCGACGTCATCCAGGTCCGGGCGAATCTGTGAGTAATCCACCAGTTGGAAGTAAGTACCGGCCACCCGGGTAAAGCTGAAACGCGACGGCTCCAGCAGGTCGCAGAACAGGTCGCGCTTGGCTTGATAGAAAGCCGGCAATTCCTCTACGTGTTCCGGGTGTTCGGCCATGAAGTCTGCCAAAGCGTACTGCAATGGGGTCACGCCGCAAAAGTTGACATATTGATGCACCTTGCGCAGCTCGGCACTGAGGACCGGTGGCGCGACCACATAGCCGGTTTTCCAGCCGGTGACGTGGTAGGTCTTGCCGAAGGAGCTGACCACGAAGGCGCGCTGGTACAGCTCTTCGTGGGCCAGCACGCTGACGTGGGGCACCCCGTCGAATACCAGGTGCTCGTAGACCTCGTCGCTGACCAGGTAGATGTCGCGGTCGCGGATCAACTCGGCCAACTGGTCCAGCTCGGCGCGGCTGATCAGGGCACCGGTGGGGTTGTGCGGGCTGTTGAGGATGATCATGCGGGTGCGCGGGGACAGCGCCGCCTTGATCTGTTCGAAGTCGAGGGAGAAGTCATCCAGGCCCAGTTGCACATGCACGCAGCGACCGCCCGCCAGCTCAACCGAGGGCTCATAGCTGTCGTAGGCCGGATCGAACACGATCACTTCATCACCGCTGCGGATCACCGCCTGGATCGCACAGAAGATCGCTTCAGTTGCGCCAGGGGTGATGGTTACTTCGCTGTCGGCATTCACCGTGGCGCCATAGCTGCGGGCGATCTTGGCCGCCACTTGCTGACGCAGCACCGGCAGGCCGGTCATGGGTGCGTACTGGTTATGGCCCAGAGCAATGTGCTTGCCCACCGCATCGAGCAAACCCTGAGGCCCATTGAAGTCGGGAAAGCCTTGGGACAGGTTGAGCGCACCGGTTTCGGCGGCGAGTTGCGACATGGTGGTGAAGATGGTGGTGCCGACATTCGGCAGCTTACTGGTGATCATCGGTGCGCCCCTTGCGGTGAGCCCCAAGTTTTAAGCTGCATGCCGCGAAGGGTCAACCGCCAGGCACAAAAAAGGGCTCTTAAAGAGCCCTTTTTCAACCGATCAGGATCAGCGCTTGTCGCGGCGCTTTTTGTCGGCTTTCTTGTGGTGCGTCATCATCCGGCGCTTTTTGTTTACTTGGCGGTCGGTGAGGCTGTTCTTGTTACCTTCGTACGGGTTCTCGCCACCCTTGAACTCGATACGGATCGGCGTACCGACTAGTTTCAAGACACGGCGATAGGTGTTTTCCAGGTAACGCACGTAGGACTTCGGCACCTTCTCCAGCTGGTTACCGTGGATCACGATAATCGGCGGGTTGGCACCACCCAAGTGAGCGTAACGCAGCTTGATCCGACGGTTGTTGACCATCGGCGGCGCGTGCTCGCTGACCGCATCTTCCAGAATCTGGGTCAGGCGGTTGGTCGGCCAGCGGGTGACCGCGGACTTGAACGAGTTCTGCACCGAAGCGTAGAGATTGCCCACGCCGGTACCGTGCAGTGCCGAGATAAAGTGGATATCGGCAAACTCGACGAAGAACAGGCGACGCTGCAGCTCGATCTTGACGAAATCGCGCTCGCTCGGCGTCATGCCATCCCACTTGTTGATCGCGATCACCAGGGCGCGACCGGCTTCCAGGGCAAAGCCCAGCAAGTTCAGGTCGTGGTCTACCACGCCTTCGCGGGCGTCCATGACGAAGATCACCACGTTGGCGTCTTTGATCGCCTGCAGGGTTTTCACCACGGAGAACTTTTCAACTTCCTCGTGGATCTTGCCGCGCTTGCGCACACCGGCGGTGTCGATCAGCGTGTACTTCTCGTCGTTACGCTCGAACGGGATGTAGATACTGTCGCGGGTGGTGCCGGGTTCGTCATAGACGATTACCCGATCTTCACCGAGCATGCGGTTGACCAGGGTCGACTTGCCGACGTTCGGGCGGCCGATGATCGCGATCTTGATACCGTCTTTTTCGCTTGGGCCAGGAATGCGCTTGGCTTCCTCGCCTTCGGCAACGATCTCTTCTTCGCCTTCGACTTCATCCACGTCATCACGCGGGAAGTCGCGCAGGGCGATTTCCAGCATCTGGGTGATACCGCGACCGTGGGCACCGGCGATCGGGATCGCGTCGCCCAGGCCCATCGGGCTGAATTCGGCGCGGGCCATTTCAGGATCGATGTTGTCGATCTTGTTGGCTACCACGTAGGAACGCTTGTTGCGCTTGCGCAGGTGCTCGCCAATCATTTGGTCAGCAGCGGTGTAGCCCGCGCGGGCGTCCACCAGGAACAACACGACATCAGCTTCTTCAATGGCCAGCAGCGACTGCTCGGCCATCTTTTCGTCCATGCCATGCTCGTCACCGGAGATACCACCGGTGTCGACAATAATGTAGGAGCGCCCTTGCCACTTTGCCTCACCGTATTGGCGATCACGGGTCAGACCGGACAAGTCGCCGACAATGGCGTCGCGAGTCCTGGTCAGGCGGTTGAACAAGGTGGACTTGCCGACGTTCGGTCGGCCCACCAGGGCGATTACGGGAACCATGCGGCTCTCCACTTCGTTATTTCAGAAAATACAAAAGCCGCTGCAAGGCAGCGGCTGGTGCTCGGGGCAGCATATTCAAATGCCGCATGCCCCGCCGAAGCGGGGCCGCCTGGGTGTTACCCCAAGCATAGTCAAACCATTACTTGATGGTCAGCGCTTCCAGTTTGCCGCTGTTGCCATACACGTAAAGCATGTTACCCACTACCAGCGGACGAGCACGCAGGCCGTCGCTGTCGATACGTTCGCGACCGACGAAGCGACCGTCCACCTGGCTCAGCAGGTGCAGGTAGCCTTCAAAGTCGCCTACCGCTACGTAGCTGGAGAACACTTCCGGTGCCGACAACTGACGGCGAGCCAGGGAGTCGTTGCTCCACAATGCAGTGGTGGAACGCTCGTCGACACTTTCAACCGTGCCAGACGCCAGGCTTACGTAGACGCTGCCAAACCCTTGGGCGACACCGGCGTAGCTGGAAGCATCACGCTGCCAGTTGATCCGGCCGCTCTGCACGTCCAGCGCCGCAACACGGCCCTGGTAAGTGGCGACGTAAAGGGTATCACCCGACAGCAGCAAGCCACCGTCGATGTCCACTACGCGGTCCAGTTCCGAACGACCCTGAGGAATAGCAACCCGGGTTTCCCAGGCCGGTACGCCGTTCTGGGTGTCCAGGGCGACCACTTTACCGGTCGACAGGCCTGCCAGTGCGAGGTTGCTGGTCACAACCGGACCGCTGGTACCGCGCAAGGTCAGGACCGCCGGCGTGCTGTCGTACAACCAGCGCTGGTTACCGGTGGCGGCGTCGAGGCCGATCACACGGTCATCCTGGGTTTGCACGACAACGATGTCACCGTTGGTAGCCGGTGGCGAGAGCACTTCACTGGTCACGCGAGCGCGCCATTTCTCTTCACCGGTGCTCTCGTCCAGCGCCACCACATCGCCTTTCAGCGTGCCAAGCAGCACCATGCCGGAACCCACGCCTACGGCGCCGGACACAGGCAGTTCGAGATCTTTCTTCCATTTGACGTCGCCGTTCATGCGATCCATGGAGACCACAACGCCGGTGGAGTCAGCAGCGAAGATGGTGTCACCGTCGATAGCCGGAACCATCAGGTTGTACAGATCGCCCTGACCGTCACCAATGGAGCGGCTCCATTGCTTTTGCAGGACCACTTCTTCCTTGAAGCTGGTCAGCTCGGCCGGAGGCAGTTCTTTTTTGCTGTTGCTGCTGCAACCCGCGGCCAAAACGGCCAGAGCCAGCAATGCTGCATGTTTCCAACGGATCACGTCACGCATCCCCTTTGGCCAAGTCGTCGAGCTTGATTTGTAAGCCACCGACCGCCGCTTCATCAGACAGCGCCGCCTTGGCTTTTTGGTACGCAGCATTGGCTTCGTCGGTACGACCCAATTGGACCAGGAGGTCGCCCTTGAGCTCTTCACGAGTAGCCAGGAATGCCTTGTCAGCATCGCCGTCGAGCAGTTTCAGTGCGTCGTCGGCCTTGTTCTGTGCCGCGAGTACCTGAGCCAGACGCTGACGTGCGATTTCACCCAGTGTCGGGTTGGCCGGCTTGTCGGTGATGGCTTTCAGCTCGGAGGCTGCGTCATCCAGCTTGCCGTTGTCGACCGCAACTTTTGCGACGAACAGGCTGCCGTATTGCGCGTAAGTGCTACCGCCAAATTCGCTCTTCAGCTTGCCGGCCAGGTCTGCCACTTGGGCGAGGTCAGGCTTGCCGTTGGGCGTCAGCGTGGTTTCCAGCAATTGCTGATAGATAATCGAGGCGCCTTGCGACTGGTTAGCCTGATACTTGTGCCAGGCTTGCCAGCCGAACACCACTACTAAAGCCAGCAAACCGCCAGTGACCAGGGGCTTGCCGTTGCGCTGCCACCAGTCTTTGAACTCGGCCAGCTGGTCATCATCAGTACTCGACACCCCAATACTCCTTAATCGCTAAATCGGCTGTTTGACAGCTTCAACCCTGCACGATGCAGGTGGCCAGGTGCGCTGCAAGCGCATCAAAGGCAATGCTTTGTTGTTCACC
The DNA here is from genome assembly GCF_059716235.1 of Pseudomonas sp. LBUM1641. Taxonomy (NCBI): domain Bacteria; kingdom Pseudomonadati; phylum Pseudomonadota; class Gammaproteobacteria; order Pseudomonadales; family Pseudomonadaceae; genus Pseudomonas; species Pseudomonas sp. LBUM1641. Next base: position 1,248,023 of record NZ_CP166815.1, on the reverse strand, counting down.
CTGACCACGCAGGGGTTTGAAACTTACCACTTGCTGGGCCAGTTCATCATCACCCAGGATCAGTGCATACAACGCACCGCTCTTGTCGGCTTTCTTGAACTGGCTTTTGAAGCTGCCGGCGCCGGCATTGACTTGCAGGCGCAGGTTCGGCAGTTGGTCGCGCAACTTCTCGCTCAGGGCCAGGGCAGCCAGTTCGGCCGCCTCGCCGAAGGCACAGAAGTACACGTCCACCTGACGGGAGATTTCTTCGGGGACCTGCTCCAGGGTTTCCAGCAGCAGGATCAGCCGCTCGATGCCCATGGCGAAACCAACACCAGTGGTCGGCTTGCCGCCCATCTGCTCGACCAGGCCGTCGTAACGGCCACCGGCACACACGGTGCCCTGGGCGCCGAGCTTGTCAGTGACCCACTCGAACACGGTCTTGCTGTAGTAATCGAGGCCACGCACCAGTTTCGGGTTGATGACGTACGGAATACCGGCTGCATCCAGACGAGCCTTGAGGCCCTCGAAGTGGATGCGAGACTCGTCGTCCAGGTAGTCGGCCATTTTCGGCGCGTCCACGAGTACGGCCTGGGTCTCGGCGTTCTTGGTGTCCAGTACCCGCAGCGGGTTGGTTTTCAGGCGACGCTGGCTGTCTTCGTCCAGCTTGTCCAGGTGGCCCGACAGGAATTCCACCAGGGCTTCGCGGTAGCGGCCCCGGGATTCGCTGGTGCCCAGGCTGTTGAGCTCAAGCTTGACCGCGTCGCGAATACCCAGCATGCCCCACAGGCGCCAGGTCAGCACGATCAGCTCGGCGTCGATGTCCGGACCGTCGAGATTGAACACTTCGAGGCCAATCTGGTGGAACTGGCGATAACGACCTTTCTGCGGACGCTCGTGGCGGAACATCGGGCCGATGTACCAGAGCTTCTGCGGCTGGCCACCGCCGGTAAGGCCATGCTCGAGCACTGCACGCACGCACGCGGCAGTGCCTTCCGGACGCAGGGTCAGGGAGTCGCCGTTGCGGTCTTCGAAGGTGTACATCTCTTTTTCGACGATGTCGGTCACTTCACCGATGGAGCGCTTGAACAGCTCGGTGAACTCGACGATCGGCATGCGGATCTGCTTGTAACCGTAGTTATCCAGCAGGCGCGCGACAGTGCCCTCGAAGTAGCGCCACAGGGGCGTCTGCTCAGGCAGGATGTCGTTCATGCCACGAATGGCTTGCAGAGACTTGCTCACATCTAATCCTTAAATTCGTTCTTAGCCGCGCGCGATCAGCGCTGCGTCAGCCGCGACTTTTTCGGCCGCTTTCTGGCGGATCAGCCGTTCCAGCTCATCCACCAGATTGTCATTCGTCAGTTTCTGCGACGGCTTGCCGTCGATGTAAATCAGGTTTGGCGTACCGCCGGTCAGGCCCACATGGGCTTCTTTGGCCTCACCCGGCCCGTTGACCACACAGCCAATCACTGCAACATCCAGCGGCACCAGCAGATCTTCGAGGCGTACTTCCAGTTCGTTCATGGTTTTCACCACGTCGAAGTTCTGCCGCGAGCAGCTCGGGCAGGCAATGAAGTTGATGCCACGGGAACGCAAATGCAGGGATTTGAGAATGTCGTAACCGACTTTCACTTCCTCTACCGGGTCTGCCGCGAGGGAGATGCGAATAGTATCGCCAATCCCGTCGGCCAGCAGCATACCGAGACCCACCGCAGATTTCACTGTGCCTGAGCGTAAACCGCCGGCTTCGGTGATACCCAGGTGCAGCGGCTGGACGATTTCCTTGGCCAGCAGGCGGTACGCTTCTACCGCCATGAACACGTCGGAAGCCTTTACGCTGACCTTGAAGTCTTGGAAATTCAGGCGCTCAAGGTGTTCAACGTGGCGCAACGCGGACTCGACCAGGGCGGCCGGAGTCGGCTCGCCGTATTTCTTTTGCAGGTCTTTTTCCAGGGAACCGGCGTTGACGCCGATGCGGATTGGGATCCCGCGATCACGGGCGGCATCCACCACGGCGCGAACCCGGTCTTCACGACCGATGTTGCCCGGGTTGATCCGCAGGCAATCGACGCCCAGTTCGGCCACGCGCAAAGCGATCTTGTAGTCGAAGTGGATATCGGCGACCAGCGGCACCTTGACCAGTTGCTTGATGCGGCCAAAGGCTTCGGCAGCGTCCATGTCCGGTACGGAAACCCGCACGATGTCGACGCCCGCCGCTTCCAGGCGATTGATCTGGGCGACAGTGGCCGCCACATCATTGGTGTCGCTGTTGGTCATGCTCTGTACTGCGATGGGGGCATCGCCGCCCACCGGCACCGAGCCGACCCAGATCTTGCGCGATACGCGACGTTTGATTGGAGATTCGCCGTGCATGACTTTATTGTCCCAACTTCAGGCGAGCAGTCTCGCCACTGGTGAACGGCGCCACGTCCACAGGCTGGCCGTTGTAGGCCACTTGCGCGCCACGGGCATAGCCCAGACGCAGCGTCAAAGGAGGCTTGCCGCCCTGGTCAAGTGTATCTCCCTTACGCTTCAGACCACTGAACAGCACCTTGCCGTTGCCATCGGAGACTTGCGTCCAGCAGTCAGCGACGTAGGTAATTTGTACTCGGCCATCACCGGCGATCAGCACCGGGGTGGTTGGCGCGGAAACCGCCGGGGCAGCCGGAGCGGTTGGCGCCGGTGCCTGCGCCGGCACCACCGGGGTGTGCGCTGGAGCAGTTGGCGTGGCGGCAACGGCAGGAGCCGGGGCCGGTGCCACCGGGGTCACTGCCGGGGCAGTTCCCGCTTGCGGAGCAGACTGCTCGGCGCCAGGCTCTGCCTCAGGTGCCGCCTGGCTCTCGGCCACGGCCTGGTCTTCCGGTTCGTCCAATGGATGAATCTGGGTGGTGCCGTCGGCGCTTTCGACTTCGACGTGCTCCATGGCGTTGCTGGACAGGTCCTTGCCGCGTTGGGAGGTCTGGTCCTGCCACCATACAAAACCACCGCCGATCACGGCGATCAGCAGCAACAGGCTGACAATTCGCAAAATCGTGTGGGAAACACGCACAGGCTCTTCAATGCGGCCCAGGCCATGGACGTTACTGCCCTGGGAATCGGTACCGGTGATCTGGTCGAATTGCTGGACCAATGCGGCCTGGTCAATACCGAGCAGCTTGGCGTAGGCACGGATATAGCCGCGGGCAAAGGTATGCCCTGGCAGCTTGTCGAACGCGCCAGCTTCAAGGTTGCCCAATGAAGTCGTGGTCAAATTGAGCTTGAGGGCCACTTCTGCCAGCGACCAACCATTGCTTTCGCGGGCCTGACGCAAGGTCTCGCCTGGGTTTCCACGATTAGCTGCTACAACTTCCGGGTGCGCCGCTTTCATCATTGCTCCGACAGGTATTGCTGATATTCCGGCGTACCGGGATAGAGTCGTTCGAGTTGCTGGCCAAAACGTGCGGCCTTGTCGCGTTCTTCATGAACCGTCGCCAGGCGCACACCGAGCAATAGACTACGTGCATTTTGCCCGCTCAGCAGGCTAAAACGCTCGTAATAGTCACGTGCCGGCACATAATGCCTGTCTTCGAAGGACAACTCAGCCATTTCGAGCAAGGCTCGTGGCTGGCGCTGGTTCAGGTGCAGGGCTTTTTCCAGTTGCTGGCGGGCGGTGTCGCGCCGGCCGAGAAGCATTGAGGTCACCCCAAGGTTCTCGAAAACCCGCGAGCGCTCAGGATAAAGGGTATCGGCCGCAGCCTGCTGGAAATATTCGGACGCCTGGTCATAACGTTTCTGCGCAAACAAAAAACTGCCGTAGTTATTCAGCAGTCTTGGGTCGCCAGGACGTGAGGCCAGGGCCTTGTGGAAATATTGATCGGCCAATTCAGGCTCGGCCTGGGCCTGGAATACCAAGGCCAACGCAGCATTGGCATCGGCGTCGCTGCCATCCAGCTCGAGGGCCTTCTTCAGCGGCACCTTGGCCCGTTCGGCCATTCCTTGCTGCAAGTACCCCAAGCCCAACTGCACATAGGCAGCACGCGCCTCGTCACGGCCCTTGCCGGTTTGCAGCGGGCTGTCATGGCCCGATGAAACACAGCCAGCCGCGAGGCTGGCAACAAGCAAAAGCAGCGCAAGGCGCAAGGGCATAGAGATCCTCTCTCAGGTTCGAGTCGCGGCGCTTTGCGGCATATCGTCGGCGGCACTCAGTTCACGCACGGCAATATAACGTTCGCTGCGACGGGTGCGATCCAGCACCTGTCCTACCAATTGGCCACATGCCGCATCGATGTCTTCGCCGCGGGTAGTGCGTACGGTGACATTGAAGCCTGCATGGTGCAGTTGATCCTGGAAACGGCGGATGGCGTTGTTGCTCGGCCGCTCGTAGCCAGAATGGGGAAACGGGTTAAACGGAATCAGGTTGATCTTGCACGGTACATTCTTGAGCAACTCGATCATCTCGACCGCGTGCTCGACCTTGTCGTTGATGTCCTTGAGCATGGTGTACTCGATGGTCAACACACGTTTCTCACCCAAGGTCGCCATATAACGCTGGCAAGATTCGAGCAGCATCTTAAGCGGATACTTCTTGTTGATCGGCACCAATTGGTTACGCAATGCGTCATTCGGTGCGTGCAGCGACAACGCCAGGGAGACGTCGATGTGCTTGGCCAGCTCATCGATCATCGGTACCACGCCGGAGGTCGACAGGGTCACACGGCGCTTGGAAATGCCGTAGCCCAGGTCGTCCATCATCAAATGCATGGCCGCAACAACGTTGTCGAAGTTCAGCAGCGGCTCGCCCATGCCCATCATCACCACGTTGGTGATGGCACGGTCGGCGGTTGCCGGGATGCTGCCGAACGATTTATTGGCAATCCACACCTGGCCGATGACTTCGGCGGCGGTGAGGTTGCTGTTGAAACCTTGCTTGCCGGTGGAGCAGAAACTGCAGTCCAGGGCACAGCCTGCCTGGGACGAAACGCACAGAGTGCCGCGCTTGCCCTGGGGAATGTACACGGTCTCGACGCAGCTGCCGGACGCCACGCGCACCACCCATTTACGGGTGCCGTCGGTGGAAATGTCTTCGCTGACCACTTCGGGGCCGCGAACTTCGGCAATGGCCTTGAGCTTGTCGCGCAGGGCCTTGCTGACGTTCGTCATGGCGTCGAAATCATCGACGCCAAGATGGTGAATCCACTTCATTACCTGAGCGGCACGAAAACGCTTCTCCCCGATTGAGTCGAAGAATTTTTCCATTTCCTGTTGAGTCAGACCCAGCAGGTTGGTTTTTGCAGTCAATGTAGTCATGGATTCACCTTCGCTCTTTTAAGCCAATGCTTAGCGAGCGGTTACTTCAGTAGCAGCGAAAAAGTACGAGATTTCGCGGGCAGCAGCGGCTTCGGAGTCCGAACCGTGAACGGCGTTGGCGTCGATCGATTCAGCGAAGTCAGCACGGATGGTGCCGGCAGCAGCTTCTTTAGGGTTGGTAGCGCCCATCAGCTCACGGTTCAGAGCGATAGCGTTTTCGCCTTCCAGAACCTGAACAACAACAGGGCCGGAGATCATGAAGGCAACCAGGTCGCCGAAGAAACCACGAGCGCTGTGCTCAGCGTAGAAGCCTTCAGCTTCAGCTTTGGACAGTTGCTTGAGTTTCGAAGCTACAACCTTCAGGCCGGCTTTTTCGAAACGAGTGGTGATCTCGCCGATGACGTTTTTTGCAACAGCGTCAGGCTTGATGATGGAGAAAGTACGTTGAACAGCCATGGTGTAACTCCAGAAACGGTAATTTGCGAAAAATTAAACCCGCGAATTATACGCGGGTTCTTGGGTATTGCCTAACTGCGTAAGGGAGGCTTCAGTCCTGCTCTTCTTTCCAGGCAGTCTGAATAGCTTCAAGCACCTTTTCACCGCCGCGTTCCCGGTCATCTTCGAACCCTGGCAAGGCCATGACCATGTCACGCAAAGCTACAAAGTTCAGCGAATAAGGGTTCACATCCGGGTGACCATCGGCCAGCAGGATAGCGATTTCTTGTACATCAACCCATTTAAGACTCATGACACTTCCTTGAATCAGTGCGGCGCTTCAGCGGCATGGTTGAGCGAATATTTCGGAATCTCGACGGTGAGGTCTTCTGTTCCCACTTTTGCCTGACAGCTCAAGCGCGATGTCGGCTCAAGGCCCCACGCCCTATCAAGATAGTCCTCTTCCAGCTCATCAGCCTCTTCCAGGCTGTTGAAACCTTCACGGATCACACAGTGACAGGTGGTACAGGCGTTAACGCCGCCGCAGGCGCTTTCGATCTCGATGTGGTGGTCATGAGCGACTTCGAGAATGGACTTGCCGGTCTCAGCCTCCACAACCATACCGTCCGGACAATGCTCGGCGTGTGGCAGAAAAATGATCTGCGGCATCAGTTAATCCTCAAGTTCATTCAAGTTGCGGCCCGCCAGCGCGGCTTTTACCGTCTGGTCCATGCGACGGGCGGCAAAGGCATCGGTCACTTGCGACAGGCGCTTGGTCTGTTGCTCGATGGCGTAACCATCGGTGCCTTTCATCAAATCAGCCAGTTCCTGCATTTGCAGGTCGATAACCATGCGCTCTTCGGCATCCAGCAGACGCTCGCCGTCGGCTTCAAGGGCGCCCTGCACGGCTTCGAGCAGGCGCTGGGCGTCGACTTGCTGCTCACGCAGCACGCGGGCGACTTTGTCGTCACCGGCGTACTGGAACGAATCCTTGAGCATCTTGGCGATTTCGCCGTCGGTCAGGCCGTAGGACGGCTTGACCTGGATGCTGGCTTCAACGCCGGAGGCCAATTCGCGAGCGGCAACGCTGAGCAAGCCGTCGGCGTCGACCTGGAAGGTCACGCGAATCTTCGCCGTACCGGCCACCATTGCCGGAATGCCGCGCAATTCGAAGCGCGCCAGGGAACGGCAGTCGCTGATCAGCTCACGCTCGCCTTGCAGCACATGAATCATCATGGCCGTCTGGCCATCTTTGTACGTGGTGAAATCCTGGGCGCGGGCAACGGGGATGGTGGTGTTACGTGGAATCACCTTCTCCATCAGGCCGCCCATGGTTTCCAACCCCAGGGACAACGGAATAACGTCGAGCAGAAGCAGTTCGCCACCATCGCGCTTGTTACCGGCGAGGGTGTCGGCCTGGATCGCGGCACCAATGGCCACCACCTGATCCGGGTCGATTTCAGTCAGCGGCTGGCGGCCAAAGGCTTCGGCAACGGCTTCGCGGACACGTGGCACGCGTGTCGAACCACCCACCATCACCACGGCGGCGACGTCTTCCAGCTCGATACCGGAGTCGCGCACCGCACGGCGGCAGGCTTTCAGGCTGCGGGCGACCATCGGTTCGATCAGCGAATCGAAGGCTTCGCGGGTCAGTTGCGCCGACCAGCTACCGTAGGAAACTTCCACAGACGCAGCGTCAGTGAGTGCTTCTTTGGCGGCACAGGCGGTTTGCAGCAGGTTACGTTGCGCGCCCGGATCCAGGTCGGCAGACAAGCCCGCGCTGGTGATGATCCAGCCAGCAATGGCGTGATCGAAGTCATCGCCACCCAGGGCAGTGTCGCCACCGGTAGCCAACACTTCGAAGACACCGCCGGTCAGGCGCAGAATCGAAATATCAAAGGTACCGCCGCCCAGGTCGTAAATAGCCACCAGGCCTTCGGCGTGCTGGTCCAGGCCGTAAGCCACAGCCGCTGCAGTCGGTTCATTGAGCAGGCGCAGCACGTTCAGGCCGGCAAGTTTCGCCGCATCCTTGGTGGCTTGGCGCTGAGCATCATCGAAATACGCAGGAACAGTAATCACCGCACCCACCAGTTCGCCGCCCAAGGTGGTTTCCGCACGCTGGCGTAGCACCTTAAGGATATCGGCCGACACTTCCACCGGGCTTTTTGGGCCCTGGATGGTGTCGATGAACGGCATATGGGATTCGCCGCCGACAAAGCGGTACGGCAGCTGGTCGCCCAGTTGCTTGACGTCGGAAAGACCACGACCCATCAAGCGCTTGACCGACAGCACGGTGTTCAGCGGGTCGGCAGACGCCGCCAGCTTGGCCGACTCGCCCACTTCGGTACGGTCAGCGTGATAGCGCACGGCAGACGGCAGGATGACTTGGCCATCCGCGTCGGGCAGCGGCTCGGAAAGACCGCTGCGCAATGCAGCGACCAGCGAATTGGTAGTGCCCAAGTCAATCCCGACCGCCAGACGACGCTGGTGCGGTTGAGGACTTTGACCGGGTTCGGCGATCTGCAGTAGGGCCATGGTAATCAGGACTTATCTGTATATCAGGCGTGCAACCTGGGCGGCACTGGGTTAATCGTCGAGGCGCTCTTCTAACTGGCGCACTTCGTAGGTGAGCTTGTCGAGGAACTGCATGCGCCGCATCAGGCGTTCGGCCTGTTCACGTTGCGCTGCATCATCCCAACAGGCTGCGAAGCTTTCGTTGAGTTCATCCTGGGCCGCTTTCAGACGGTGCTTGAACACTGCGACTCCGGCCAGATCAGCCTCGTCCTGCAGTTCTTCAAGCTCCTCGCGCCATTGCATCTGCTGCATCAGGAAATCAGGGTCCTGGACCGTGACTTCAAGCGGCAGCTCGCGACCGCCCATGGCGAGCAGGTAGCGCGCGCGTTTGGGAGGGTTCTTGAGCGTCTGATAGGCCTCGTTGAGGCTGGCTGATTGCTCCAGCGCCAAGCGTTGCTCACGCTCGGAAGCGTCAGCAAAACGGTCCGGATGCACCCCACGCGCCAGTTCACGGTAGCGCGTGGCAAGCTGTTCAAGGTCCAGTCGAAAACTCGGCTGCAGCTCGAACAAAGCGAAATGACAAGGAGTACCCACGATCAGCCTCAGATGTTGAAGCTTTCGCCGCAGCCACATTCACCGCGTACGTTGGGGTTGTTGAACTTGAAGCCTTCGTTCAACCCTTCCTTGACGAAATCGAGCTCGGTGCCGTCCAGGTAAGTCAGGCTTTTCGGGTCGATAATCACTTTTTCGCCGTGACTCTCGAACACCTGATCTTCCTCGACCACCTCGTCGACAAACTCCAGCACGTAGGCAAGGCCGGAACAGCCCGTGGTGCGAACACCCAGACGAATCCCCTCACCTTTACCGCGCCCATTCAGGGAGCGGCGAATGTGCTGCGCAGCCGCTTCTGTCATGCTGATAGCCATCGTGACTCCTTACTCGTCGCCAAATTGCTTAGATCAAGCCTTTCTTCTGCTTGTAGTCGCGAACAGCCGCCTTGATAGCGTCTTCTGCGAGTACCGAGCAGTGGATTTTCACTGGCGGCAAGGCCAGTTCTTCGGCCAGCTGGGTGTTGCTGATAGTCACAGCCTCATCCAGCGTCTTGCCTTTCATCCATTCGGTCGCCAGGGAGCTGGAGGCGATGGCCGAACCGCAACCGTATGTCTTGAACTTGGCGTCTTCGATAACGCCAGCTTCGTTGACCTTGATCTGCAGGCGCATAACGTCGCCGCACGCCGGAGCGCCGACCATGCCGGTGCCGACATCTGGGTCTTCCGCGTTCATCTTGCCGACGTTGCGCGGGTTTTCGTAGTGGTCGATGACCTTTTCGCTGTAAGCCATGGTACTGAATCCTCACTCATCAGGGCCGCTCTGGAACCCTGTAAACACGCCTGCGTTTTCCGCCACGTCTTTACAGAGCCTTTTGGGTGGCGGCTTCTATAGTTAGTGTGCCGCCCACTCGATCTTGGAAATATCGACACCGTCTTTGTACATATCCCACAGAGGCGACAAGGTACGCAGCTTGGTGACGGCCTCGCAGACTTTCTGCGCGGCGTAGTCGACTTCTTCTTCGGTGGTGAAACGGCCGAACGTAAAGCGGATCGAGCTGTGAGCCAGTTCGTCGTTGCGGCCCAGGGCGCGCAGGACGTAGGACGGCTCAAGGGAAGCCGAGGTGCAGGCCGAACCGGACGAAACCGCCAGATCCTTGAGCGCCATGATCAGCGACTCGCCTTCGACGTAGTTGAAGCTCAAATTCAGGTTGTGCGGTACACGGGCAGTCATGCTGCCGTTGACATACAGCTCTTCAAGGTGCTCGACCTGCTTGTAGAAGCGATCGCTCAGGGCCTTGATGCGCATGTTTTCAGCAGCCATGTCTTCCTTGGCCACACGGAACGCTTCGCCGATGCCGACGATCTGGTGGGTCGCCAGGGTGCCGGAACGCATGCCGCGCTCGTGACCGCCGCCGTGCATGGTGGCTTCGATACGCACGCGAGGCTTGCGGCTTACGTACAGCGCGCCAATGCCTTTAGGGCCGTAGGTCTTGTGGGCAGAGAACGACATCAGGTCGACTTTCAGTTTCGACAGGTCGATATCGACCTTGCCGGTGGACTGAGCAGCGTCGACGTGCAGCAACACGCCCTTGGAACGGGTCAGCTCGCCGATGGCGGCGATGTCGTTGATGGTGCCGATTTCGTTGTTCACGTGGATCACGGAAACCAGGATGGTGTCTTCACGCATCGCAGCTTCGATCATCGCAGGGGTCACGATACCGTCGGTGGTTGGCTCGAGGTAAGTGATCTCGAAACCTTCACGCTCCAGTTGGCGCATGGTGTCGAGGACAGCCTTGTGCTCAATCTTGGTGGTGATCAGGTGCTTGCCCTTGGTCGCGTAGAAATGCGCCGCACCCTTGATTGCCAGGTTATCGGACTCGGTGGCACCGGAGGTCCAGACGATTTCACGCGGGTCGGCATTCACCAGGTCAGCGACCTGGCGACGAGCGTTTTCCACTGCTTCTTCAGCTTTCCAGCCGAAAACGTGGGAACGGGACGCCGGGTTACCGAAGTTTCCGTCAACCAGCAGGCATTCGCTCATTTTTTGCGCGACACGCGGATCAACCGGGGTGGTCGCTGAGTAATCAAGGTAAATCGGCAATTTCATGGACTTTCTCCTAAATCAGGCTGGCTGGCGTGCCGTTAGCTCTTCGGCTGTCACTCGACGGCGGACGCTTCAATCTTGTCCAGACGCGGCGCCTTGGTGTTGCAACGGCGCTGGTCCTGACGCTGGGCTACTTCTTGCACCTCACGGCGAGTCACAAGATCAGCCAAGCTGATACCACTCAAAAACTCATGGATCTGCAGGCTCAGGTCACACCACAAGTGGTGTGTAAGGCAGGTGTCGCCGGCATGGCAATCACCCAGGCCCTGGCATTTGGTGGCATCGACGGATTCATTCACCGCATCGATCACCTGGGCTACCTGGATGCCCTGCATGTCGCGGGACAGTTGATAGCCGCCGCCTGGACCACGAACGCTGGAAACCAGATTGCTGCGGCGCAACTTGGCAAACAACTGCTCGAGGTAGGACAGGGAAATGCCTTGGCGCTCGGAGATATCGGCCAGGGACACCGGCCCATTTTGCGCGTGCAAGGCCAGATCCAGCATGGCGGTTACCGCGTATCGGCCTTTTGTAGTCAGTCTCATGGACAAGTACCAAGGTGTTTCAGAATGGGAGCAAGTATGCGATTCCCGAGTATTTAAGTCAACTATAAGACCTAGTACTTTAGTCAGGAATAGCCGCAAAAAGGGCGCGCGAATAATAGCAGGGCGGGACGGGATGGACCAGCGGGAACAGGGCCAAGCCGGGAATGCGGGACCAATGGAGGTCAAAATGTGGGAGCGGGCTTGCTCGCGAATGCGGTGGATCAGTCAATATATTCTGCGACTGACACGCAGCTTTCGCGAGCAAGCCCGCTCCCACATGGGTTTTGCAGTGATTGCGAGACTTCAGCCCGCCTTGGTAGCGGCACCTTCGTCCTTGATCTCGGCAAAGTCTTCGGTGCGCAGCTCAGGCAAGTCCTTGGCGCAGTAGTTGCTGCCAAGGTCTTTCAGGGCACCGCACATACCGTCCAGCTTGCCATCCACCGCTTGCAGGTGATCCAGCAACTGGCCGATAGCACGCGCCACCGGGTCAGGCATGTCTTCGCTGACGCCATAGGCATCGAAGCCGATTTTCTCGGCCATGGCCTTGCGCTTGGCTTCCTGTTCATCACCGACTTCCGGCTTGACGATGATCCGCCCCGGAATGCCGACAACCGTTGCACCAGGCGGTACGGCCTTGGTCACCACGGCGTTGGAGCCGACCTTGGCGCCGGCACCGACGGTAAACGGGCCGAGCACTTTGGCGCCCGCCCCCACTACAACGCCATCTTCCAGCGTCGGGTGGCGCTTGCCTTTGTTCCAGGTGGTGCCGCCCAGGGTCACGCCCTGATACAGGGTCACGTCATCGCCAATCTCGGCGGTCTCGCCAATAACGATGCCCATGCCGTGATCAATAAAGAAGCGACGACCGACCTTGGCGCCCGGATGGATCTCGATCCCGGTCAGCCAGCGGCCAAAGTTGGAGACCAGCCGCGCCAGCCACTTCCAGCCCATATGCCACAAGGCGCCGGACAGGCGGTGGATCCAGATCGCGTGCATGCCCGGGTAGCAGGTCAGCACTTCAAAGGCGTTGCGCGCCGCCGGGTCACGGTGGAAAACACTCTGGATATCTTCTCGCAAACGCTCGAACATTTTTAATCCTTCCGCTTAAGAAGCTCGCCACGGGCCGCTTTCTGGGTTTCCGTGAGGATGCCACGCAATATATTCATTTCCGCCCGGCTGACCGAGCTGCGTCCGTACAACCGACGCAGGCGCGCCATCAAGTGCCGTGGTTTTTCCGGGTCGAGGAATTCGATGGCCACCAGGGTTTGCTCCAGGTGCTCATAGAACCGCTCCAGCCCGTCCATGGTGGCCAGCTCGCCACTCTTGGTCGATGCAACCTCATCCTTTTCAACCTTGCTTGGCTGACCTTCAGCGGCCAGCCAGGCCATGCGCACTTCATAACTCAACACCTGCACCGCCGCCCCGAGGTTCAGCGAACTGAACTCAGGGTCTGATGGGATGTGCACGTGATAATGACATCGCTGCAGCTCCTCATTGGTCAGGCCGGAATCTTCACGGCCGAACACTAAGGCGATTTCAGCGCCGCCAGCGGCCTCTTCCACGACTTTGGTCCCGCATTCGCGAGGATCCAGCAGTGGCCAGGGGATGCGACGGTCGCGAGCACTGGTACCGAGCACCAGGTTGCAGCCGACAAGGGCGTCTTCCAGGGTGGCAACGACCTGGGCTTTTTCGAGGATGTCATTGGCGCCAGACGCGCGGGCATCGGCCTCGTAGTGCGGAAACAGACGCGGTTCGACCAGCACCAGGCGCGTCAGCCCCATGTTCTTCATGGCTCGCGCCACGCCGCCGATATTGCCGGGATGACTGGTATTGACGAGGACGACACGGATGTTTTGCAGCAAGGGAGGCGCTCTCGGACACGGGAAAGGGGAGCAAATCTTACAGAACAGCCTAAGGTTATGCCATGAAAGGTAACGTCGTCCTTCACCTGAAGAAAGTTTCTGCTAGAATGCTCGGCTTTCTTTAACAACCTTAGGTGACACATCCATGCAGCCCATGCTGAATATCGCGCTGCGCGCCGCCCGCAGCGCCAGTGAATTGATCTTCCGCTCCATCGAGCGCCTGGATACCATCAAGGTCGACGAAAAAGACGCCAAGGATTACGTATCCGAGGTGGATCGCGCCGCCGAGCAGAAAATCATCGACGCGCTGCGCAAGGCCTACCCTACCCACGGCATCCTCGGTGAAGAAACCGGCCTGCACAAAGGTAGCGGCGAAGGCGAAGACTACCTGTGGATCATCGACCCACTGGATGGCACCACCAACTTCCTGCGCGGCATCCCGCACTTTGCCGTGAGCATTGCCTGCAAATACCGTGGCCGCCTGGAGCACGCTGTTGTTCTGGACCCGGTTCGCCAGGAAGAATTCACCGCCAGCCGTGGTCGTGGCGCCCAACTGAACGGTCGTCGCCTGCGCGTTAGCGGTCGCACCAGCCTGGACGGCGCCCTGCTGGGTACCGGCTTCCCGTTCCGTGATGACCAGATGGACAACCTGGAAAATTACCTGGGCATGTTCCGCGCCCTGGTTGGCCAGACCGCCGGCATCCGTCGCGCCGGTGCAGCCAGCCTGGACCTGGCTTATGTCGCTGCCGGTCGTTTTGACGCGTTCTGGGAGTCGGGCCTGTCCGAGTGGGACATGGCTGCAGGCGCACTGCTGATTCAAGAAGCGGGCGGCCTGGTGAGCGACTTCACCGGCGGTCACGACTTCCTGGAGAAGGGTCACGTCGTTGCCGGCAACACCAAATGCTTCAAGGCAGTACTGACGGCGATCCAGCCGCACCTGCCGGCTTCGCTGAAGCGCTAAGCGAGCGAGCACAAAAAAGCACCCCTCGGGGTGCTTTTTTTATACCTGAAATTACTGCTGCGGCTGGTTCTGACCGATAACCAGGCGCCCTTCCTTGTCGACCGGGATCTGGTTGCCAGGATCACGATCCATGCGCACGGAGCCTTCCTTGCCGTCCAGGGTGTAACGCACGTCGTACCCGACAACCTTGTCGCTGATGTCGTTAACGGTGTTACAACGGGTTTGCGTAGTGGTGTAGGTATCGCGGTTCTGCATGCCTTCCTGAACCTTGTTACCGGCATAACCGCCACCGACCGCACCGGCCACCGTGGCCAGCTTCTTGCCATTACCGCCGCCGACCTGATTACCCAACAGGCCGCCCGCCAGCGCACCGACCACCGTACCGACGATCTGGTGCTGATCCTGCACAGGCTTTTGCCGGGTTACGGCAACGTCCTTGCAGACTTCACGCGGGGTTTTAATCTGGGTTTTCACCGGCTGCACTGCCAGCACTTGCGCATACTCAGGGCCGCTTTTTACCAGGCTGTAGGTGGCAACAGCACCCCCGGCAGTCACACCGACAGCACCCAATACCGCACCAACCAGTAACGACTTGTTCACGTGAACCTCCTGACCATCACAAACGGACCGATCGATCCGCGCTATACCCAGCCTTGGAGCAAAAAAAAAGGCGCGAGTTCAATACTCGCGCCTTTTTTGTAACAGCAGATCAACAACCAACCATCAAGGGCGGTCGTCGACCTCCTTGCCGGTGCTGGCAGGAGGGATCAGGTCTTCGCTGTTGAGGTTCAGCCAGATCAGTACCACGTTGGCGATGTAGATCGACGAGTAGGTACCCGCCAGTACGCCGATGAACAGCGACAGCGAGAAGCCCCACAGGTTGTCACCACCGAACACCATCAATGCCGCAATCGCCAGCAAGGTGGAGATCGAAGTTGCCATGGTGCGCAGCAGGGTCTGAGTGGTGGAGATGTTGATGTTCTCGATCAACGTCGCCTTGCGCAGTACCCGGAAGTTCTCACGAACCCGGTCGAATACCACGATGGTGTCGTTGAGGGAGTAACCAATGATCGCCAGCACCGCCGCCAACACAGTCAGGTCGAAGGTGATCTGGAAGTAGGCCAGGATACCCACGGTCACGATCACGTCGTGAATCAGCGACACAATGGCGCCGACACCGAACTTCCACTGAAAGCGGAAAGCCAGGTAGATCATGATGCCGACCAGCGCCATCAGCATGCCGAGGCCGCCCTGGTCGCGCAGCTCTTCACCTACCTGCGGGCCCACGAACTCGACGCGCTTGACCGACGCCGGGTTATCGCCACCGACCTTCTGCAAGGCCTCGGCTACCTGGTGACCCAGTTGCGGGTCTTCGCCCGGCATACGCACCAGCAGGTCAGTGGTTGCACCAAAGCTCTGCACGATAGCTTCGTGATAGCCGGCCTTGACCAGCTCGTTGCGCACCAGGCTAACGTCGGCCGGCTTCTCGTAGGTCAGCTCGATGAGCGTACCGCCGGTGAAGTCCAAACCGTAGTTCAGGCCCTTATGGAACCAGCTGAACAACGCCAGAACGGTAAGGAGCATGGTGAAGCCGAACGCAACGTTGCGAACGCCCATGAAGTTGATTGTACGTAACATGGCAGCCCCTTAAATCCACAACTTCTTGAAGTCACGCCCGCCAAAGATCAGGTTGACCATTGCGCGGGTCACCATGATGGCCGTGAACATCGAGGTAAAGATACCGAGGGACATGGTCACCGCAAAACCTTTGACCGGGCCGGTGCCCATGGCAAAGAGAATCCCACCGACCAACAGAGTGGTCAGGTTGGAGTCGAGAATCGCGGTAAATGCCCGGCCGAAGCCTTCGTTGATTGCCCGCTGTACGGTCATGCCCGCAGCGATCTCTTCACGAATACGCGAGAAGATCAGTACGTTGGCGTCTACCGCCATACCCATGGTGAGTACGATACCGGCGATACCTGGCAGGGTCAGCGTTGCACCCAACAGCGACATCAGGGCCAGCAGCATCACCATGTTGCCCGCCAGTGCGACGGTAGCGATGATGCCGAAGAAGCGGTAGATGGCGATGATGAACAGGGAGACGAACAGCATGCCCCACAGTGCAGCGTCGATACCCTTGGTGATGTTGTCAGCACCCAGGCTCGGGCCGATGGTACGTTCTTCAGCGAAGTACATCGGGGCCGCCAGGCCACCGGCACGCAGCAGCAGCGCCAGTTCGGACGACTCACCCTGGCCGTTCAGGCCAGTGATGCGGAATTGAGCCCCCAAGGGCGACTGGATGGTCGCCAGGCTGATGATCTTCTTCTCTTCTTTAAAGGTCTGTACCGGTACGTCTTTCTCTACGCCGCCGACCACTTGCTTGGTGTAAGTGGTGACAGGACGCTGTTCGATGAAGATCACCGCCATGCTGCGACCGACGTTGCTGCGGGTTGCGCGGCTCATCAGTTCGCCGCCATGACCATCCAGACGGATGTTCACTTCTGGCGTGCCGTGCTCGCCAAAACCGGCCTTGGCGTCGGTTACCTGGTCACCGGTGATGATCAAGCCACGCTCGATCAGTGCAGGTGGGCGACCGCCTTCACGGAATTCGAATTCCTCGGCAGTGGCGCGGGTGGCACCCGGCTCAGCCGCCAGGCGGAATTCCAGGTTGGCTGTTTTACCCAGGATACGTTTGGCTTCAGCAGTGTCCTGCACGCCCGGCAGTTCAACCACGATGCGGTTGGCACCCTGGCGCTGAACGATCGGCTCGGCCACACCCAGCTCGTTGACGCGGTTACGTACCGTGGTCAAGTTCTGCTTGATGGAGTATTCACGGATTTCCGCCAGCTTGGCCGGGGTCATCGCCAGACGCAGTACCGCCTGACCATTGAGGTCGGCCGGAACAATGTCGAAATCGTTGAAGTTCTTGCGGATCAGTGCACGGGCCTGTTCGCGGGTTGCTTCGTCAGCAAAGCCCAGCTGGATGGCGCCGTTGAGCTGCGGCAGGCTGCGATAACGCAGGCGCTCTTTACGCAGCAGGCTCTTCACATCGCCTTCGTAGACTTTCAGGCGAGCGTCGAGGGCCTTGTCCATGTCCACTTCCAGCAGGAAGTGCACACCACCGGACAAGTCCAGACCCAGCTTCATCGGGTGTGCGCCAATCGCGCGCAGCCATTTTGGCGTGGTCTGTGCCAGGTTCAGTGCGACGACGTAGTCATCACCCATGATCTTGCGCACAACGTCTTTGGCCGGCAATTGGTCTTCTTGCTTGGCCAGGCGCAACAAACCGCCCTTGCCGTCAGCTGCCAAGGTTGCCGCTTTAACCTGGATGCCCGCGTCGGTGAGCGCTTTGCTCGTGCGGTCCAGATCAGCCTGATTGACCTGCAACGCAGTGCTGGCACCCGTGATCTGGATCGCCGGGTCATCAGGATAGAGATTGGGAGCGGAATAAATAAAACCGATCGCCAGCACCGCCAGGATCAGTACGTATTTCCACAGAGGGTATTTGTTCAGCATCACGCCGCCCGCTTATAACGCGGGGCGCCTTGCGCGCCCCGTCGATTGGTAAAGGTTGGAACTTAGATCGCTTTCAGCGTGCCTTTTGGCAGCGTGGCGGCGATGGCGCCCTTCTGGAACTTCATTTCTACGGTGTCGGAGACTTCCAGAACCACGAAAGCGTCGGACACTTTAGTGATCTTGCCGGCGATGCCGCCAGTGGTCACGACTTCGTCGCCTTTCTGCAAGCTGCCCAGCAGGTTCTTCTGCTCTTTGGCGCGCTTGGCCTGTGGACGCCAGATCATCAGGTAGAAGATGACCAGGAAGCCGACCAGGAAAATCCACTCAAAACCACCGCCCAATGGGCCGGCAGCGGCCGGTGCAGCGGCATCAGCCATGGCATTAGAGATAAAAAAGCTCATTTAGCACTCCAGTTGCAAATAGTGAATCTTAGGGTCGGAAAACTCAGTCCAAGGGCGGCACAGGCAGCCCGCGCTTGGCATAGAAGGCATCGACGAAGGCGGCCAATGTACCCTGTTGAATAGCCTCGCGCAAACCAGCCATCAGGACTTGGTAGTGACGCAAATTGTGGATGGTATTCAACATGCTACCCAGCATTTCCCCACACTTGTCCAGATGGTGCAGATAAGCGCGCGAGAAGTTCTGGCAGGTGTAGCAGTCACAGGTAGGATCCAGCGGCGATTCATCATGGCGATGGAACGCGTTACGGATCTTCAGCACGCCTGTATCGATGAACAGATGCCCATTGCGGGCATTACGGGTTGGCATCACGCAATCGAACATGTCCACACCGCGGCGCACACCCTCTACGAGATCTTCTGGTTTGCCAACGCCCATAAGGTAACGAGGTTTGTCAGCCGGCATCAGGCCCGGCAGGTAGTCCAGCACCTTGATCATCTCGTGCTTGGGCTCGCCCACCGACAGACCGCCGATGGCCAGGCCGTCGAAACCGATCTTGTCCAGGCCTTCCAGCGAGCGCTTGCGCAAGCTTTCATGCATGCCGCCCTGCACGATACCGAACAGGGCAGCGGTGTTATCGCCATGGGCATTTTTCGAGCGCTGAGCCCAACGCAACGACAGCTCCATGGAAATCCGCGCGACGTCTTCATCGGCCGGGTACGGCGTGCACTCGTCGAAAATCATCACGATGTCGGAGCCCAGGTCACGCTGCACCTGCATCGACTCTTCCGGGCCCATGAACACTTTGGCGCCGTCCACCGGGGAGGCGAAGGTCACGCCCTCCTCCTTGATCTTGCGCATGGCGCCCAGGCTGAACACCTGGAAACCGCCGGAGTCAGTCAGGATCGGGCCTTTCCACTGCATGAAGTCATGCAGGTCGCCGTGCTTCTTGATCACTTCGGTGCCCGGGCGCAGCCACAGGTGGAAGGTGTTGCCCAGGATGATCTCGGCGCCGGTGGCGACGATGTCCCGTGGCAGCATGCCTTTTACCGTGCCGTAGGTACCGACCGGCATAAAGGCCGGGGTCTCGACGGTACCGCGAGGGAAAGTCAAACGGCCGCGGCGAGCTTTACCATCCGTGGCCAGCAATTCAAACGACATACGACTCATGGTTGTTCCTCTGGGCCGCGCGGCGCCGGATTACGGGTGATAAACATCGCATCACCGTAGCTGAAAAAACGGTATCCATTATCGATGGCGGCTTGATAAGCGGCCATGGTTTCGGGATAACCGGCAAATGCCGACACCAGCATCAACAGCGTGGATTCCGGCAAATGGAAATTGGTCACCAGGGCATCGACCACATGAAATGGGCGGCCCGGGTAGATAAAGATATCGGTGTCGCCACTGAACGGCTTGAGCACGCCATCGCGCGCCGCACTTTCCAGCGACCGCACGCTGGTGGTACCGACCGCCACCACACGCCCGCCGCGCGCCTTGCACGCAGTGACCGCGTCCACGACCGCCTGACTGACTTCCAGCCATTCGCTGTGCATGTGATGGTCTTCAATGTTATCCACACGCACCGGCTGAAACGTGCCGGCCCCCACGTGCAGGGTCACAAAGGCCGACTCGATGCCCTTGGCGGCAATCGCTTCCAGCAGCGGCTGATCGAAATGCAGCCCAGCCGTCGGTGCGGCCACCGCGCCAAGACGCTCGGAATATACCGTCTGATAGCGCTCGCGGTCCGAGTCTTCATCCGGACGGTCTATATAAGGAGGCAGCGGCATGTGGCCGACACGCTCCAGCAGCGGCAACACTTCCTCGGCAAACCCAAGCTCGAACAACGCATCGTGACGGGCCAGCATTTCAGCTTCACCTCCGCCATCGATAAGGATCTTCGAACCCGGTTTCGGCGACTTGCTGGAGCGCACATGGGCCAGCACGCGATGGCTGTCCAGCACCCGCTCCACCAGAATTTCCAGCTTGCCGCCGGACGCTTTCTGGCCAAACAGCCGTGCCGGAATCACCCGGGTATTGTTGAAAACCATCAAGTCGCCTGGGCGTAAATGCTCAAGCAAATCAGTGAATTGACGGTGTGCGAGGGCACCGCTGACCCCGTCCAGGGTTAGCAGTCGACTGGCGCGACGCTCGGCCAAAGGATGGCGAGCGATCAGCGAATCAGGGAGCTCAAAAGTAAAGTCAGCAACGCGCATGATGGGGTTCGTCTAGCAGGGCCGGGAAGTCTAGCGGAAATAGTGAAAATTGACCATGAAACGTGATTGACCAACGGTAATCTCATCTCTATACTTCGCCGCCATTGAGCCCTGATGGCGGAATTGGTAGACGCGGCGGATTCAAAATCCGTTTTCGAAAGGAGTGGGAGTTCGAGTCTCCCTCGGGGCACCATCTTAAAAAAAGACCTTGAAATTCAAGGTCTTTTTTTTCGCCTGCAGGAAAGTGATGATGGACGGGCGAACGCGAGAGAAGAGGAACCTTGGCCATGGAACAGACGCTGGAAGCTGTAGCACTTTTTGCGCTCAAGCTGGTGCATGAGACCGAAGGCGCGAGCCCGATTCTGCGGGACGACCCGGTCATGGACGGGTATGAGCGGGAAGTGTTTGGCTTGCTGGTGCGCAAGGGCGATATCAAGGCCATCCAGCAAAAAATCGACGAGTGCCTGCTATTGGCACTCGAATCCCTGGGCGGTGCAAACACCGTGATGGGCCGCGAGCTGCAACGGCTCGCGTTGGATGTGCACCAAGCGACGACACTTGAAGCACTCAATGCTCCGCTCAACGCACTCAAGGATTACCTGAAAGCCATCCTGTAACGCGCGAGTCAGCGTCGCCCTTCGACTGCCATGCGCACGGCCAGGCCCATCAGCACCGAGCCCATCAACCAGCGTTGCACGGTTTGCCAGACGGGTTTGCGGATGAAAAATCCTGCAATCGAGCCTGCCATAACGGCGATCAGCGCGTTGACGCTCACGCTGATCATGATCTGCGTAAAGCCCAATACCAGGGATTGCGACAGCACACTGGCGTGGCCGTCAGGGTCGATAAACTGAGGCAGCAACGACAAGTACATCACCGCCACTTTGGGATTCAGCAGGTTGGTGACAAAGCCCATCATGAACAGCTTGCGCGGGCTGTCTTTGGGCAGGTCGCGAACCTGGAACGGCGAACGGCCACCCGGCCTGACCGCCTGCCAGGCGAGGTACACCAAGTACAACGCCCCGCCGAGTCGCAGCGCGTCGTAGGCATAAGGAACCGCCATCACCAACGCGGTGATGCCCAATGCCGCGCAGAACATGTAGACGACAAAACCCAGCGCAACACCGCCCAGGGAAATCAGCCCGGCTACTCGCCCCTGGCAGATCGACCGCGAAATGAGGTAAATCATGTTCGGGCCGGGCGTCAGTACCATGCCGAGCGAAATCAGGCCGTAGGCGAGCAGACTGGACATCTCGGGCATGGTGTAACTCCTTGGCGACGTAAAACTTTGTAATGGCCGGCGGGTTGTTGGCGCCATGGTAGGGCGATAAAAGGAAGGCCGTTAGATACAGATCCGCGAGCAAAACGTCATACACCGGCGCGTACGTTTACCGCACCGCTCACCCAAGGAAAGGCAAATGATCGACTTCAACAACAAAGGCTTCTTCAAACTCAAACAAAACAACGAATACGCCGAACGCGTTTCGTCCCTGCTGCTGGATGATGAGCAGGTCATCGATTCATACAAGGCCATGCGCGATGGGGTGGTGTTCACCACCAAGCGCATCATCGCGGTGAACGTGCAAGGGATTACCGGCAGCAAGAAGGATTTCACCTCCCTGCCGTACAAAAACATCGTCGCGTATTCAGTGGAAACGTCCGGGACGTTTGATCTGGATTCAGAGCTGGAGATTTACTTTTCGGCGGTGGGGAAAGTGAAGTTTGAGTTCACGGGGAAGACGTCGATTGTTGAGATATCGAGGGTGATTTCAAGGCATGTGCTCTGAGCTAATGCCCTGCTCAGGACTACCTGAAAAAACCATTGAAGAAACCAGCCTTGCCCCTGATTGGACGTAAACAATAACGCCTGCTCAGGGGCAAGCCACTGGATCTCATAACAGTTTGCAGATCACGTCCAGCTCATCGAAAATAAAGCGCGTATTAGCCCTGCAATAGACATCATAGTGCTCGGTCATCTGCCTTCCGCTCTGCGACTCGTTGAAGTAAGCGTCTACCATCTCCTGAGGCCGGTGCATCCGTGGCTTGCTCAACACTCGCTCTTCGGTAATGTGTTGATCTTTTCGAACCTGCACCCGCCCATCACGGAGAATATTCCGAAGCAGATTCCACTCATAAAAGAAAATACCATCCAGCTCATAAAAGTTCAGGAAGGGAATATTGTGTAACAACACGAAGTGACTATTACCCGCATGAGCACCGGCCAAGCCATGCTGGCTCAGTTTCTGGCGAATACTTTCGTCGGAAATAGTGTCCCTGAGCACGGCCAACTGTCTGACGAATCCGGTACGAAAATTAGCATTTAGAAATAGCTGGCACTGCTCCGAAAGATAGGTTGGAATTTCCGACAATTGATATTTAACCTGAATAAAGTAATAAATATCATCCTCCACGTCCCGAACTATCAAATCAATATCATACCCCTTGATTTTCGCATTATTGCCCGGCTTGAACTCCCCAAACACTTCCAGGCGCGGATCATTAAGTTTTTTAATGTAATTTAAAACGTAGTCTTTTTCGAAGCCGGCTCCGAGCAATTGGCCAAAGTCCGCCTCTTTTCCGTTGACGGTTGCCGTACCCAGCAAATACCTGACAAACTTTCTCAACCCATACTTAAAGTTTAGCGCTCCCCGCACATACATGCCGCCCTTGTATTCTATGAAACTGCTGGCGGAGTCCAACGTGGGTGCACGTCCGGCCAAGGCACTGTTGATCATATCCACCGTGGCAGGACTGACAATAGTCCTCAGGTAAGCTTCGTCGGTTGTACGTTCGCCCGACATCACACGCAGCTCCAGGTGAAGGGCAAAATCGACTATTTCTCGCAAGTAATGATACTTGGGATGCCGGGTCATGGCGGCGGACAAGTACTCCGAATGTATAGACAGGCATTTATCGAGGGTCTGATCCACCAGAAGCCCACGCAAATCCGGATTCAAACGGCCATGTTTCTGCAACAGTTCCGCCATGTCATACAATGTGCGTGTGTCACTGATTTTAGAATTAGCCTCAGTGACCTCCGCCAACCAATACCCCTTGATCCGTCGCTGTAGTTTAGCAGTAGGTACAATATGGAGAGTACCGCCAACCAACCTGGCTGTCAGAAGTCCATGCCCCATAAGAAAATAGATTTCACTCAGGTAATAACACAACCACAAGTTAGCATTCTTCAGGATGGATAAGTTATGTACGGCTCGCAGCTGCAGGTTTTCGGCAATCCTGTTGCACGTATATTCAAGCGCCGCCCATGTGTAGGCCTTACTAAAATCAGCGTACGTATGACTTCCCGGCGCTGACGATGCACCATGACCTGCAGACGCCACCTCAATCCTGAAATAGCTGCCCAGTTGATCTGTGAACCGGTGCACCGTATTAGGGTTGAGTGGTGTGTTGTCTTCGAAGAGATACTGCGGCAGCGATTGTCGGGCCTGTTCCAGGTTTGCCTTAAGTTTCTCCCAGAGTATTGCCTGAACCTGTTCGGGACAAATCAGCCGACGCAGTGCGGGTATTTTGTAAAGTATTCGACTGCGCCAGGTGAGACGTTTGCCAACTGGCGGGAGGGCAGTCGTGTTCGCCATAGGGTTATGCAAAAAGGCGAGTAGTTGCGGGTCTACATCTTCATAAATCATCAACTGGCGTCCTGTCCAATTTCCACTGAGGGCAGGCACTCGCCTTATCCCCATCGCTAATGGCGCACGACCGTAGCATATCGACACACCGGTTTTTCGACGCTGGCACACGAACTGGAAGCTTCCTACACCTGATTAGGAGGTGAGCACCCGTTCAGAAAGTGAGTTTTCCCACGCACACCATCGAACAACGGGAATTTCAGGTTCGCCTCCGCTCTCATAGGCTCGCTTCCTTGCACAGGGAAGTGAGCAGCCATGACAGAGCGCGCGTATCCAATTACCGAAGAAGAGCAGCTGAAGCGGCGAATTCTGACTCCGCAGCCTAAGCAGATTCCGTATTCACAGTTTATTGATTTGTATGAAGCGCCTCCCCCGCCATCGCCTGAACCCGCGAGGATTCCAGGCCATGTATTCGCCAAGTCGTGCCAGTTGCCCGACGGGATCATCAGCTACAACAACCCCACCGGGTATGTGCCGCTTGAGCTGATCAAGGACTACGGCCACTTAACGCTGTTAGGCGGACGGGAGGTGGATAGCCATGGCGGTGTGTCCCTCAGGAAGATCAGTGGCAATGCCCTGCCCGCTGGGCTTGGCCAGCTTGTATTGCGCACAGCGGTAATGGAATCCGCAGCTGCGGCGGTCGGCGCCGCAGCCGGGAGTTTGCTTGCAGGGCTGGTGGCGCTGGCATGGCCGTCGGAGCTTGGCGACAGTGCGCTCTATAGCGAAGAACAACTTCGTCACCTGCAAAAAGCCCGCTCGCGGATGCGGTTGCATATCGAGCAACGCGCCGATGGGACGCTGAAGGGATATGGGTTTTACACCGGTAAAAATACCGACTGGCAGATGATCGATGTGGTGCAGTTTCAGAGTCGTGAAAGTCAGTTCGTGGCGGATCTTGGCGAGGGCGTTGAGCTGATTTGGACGCCGTCCATTGATCCTGACGACACCCTTGGCATCCCGGCGTTGGAGGCCGCGCCGCAAGCACCGGTGATGTGGATCTATCCGCCGACTGAAGCGGCCAAACAGATTTTGGTGAGCCCGATTTATCCGCCGGAGTATCGGGACTTCATTCTGGTGTTCCCGGTGGAATCGGGGGTTCGGCCTCTCTATGTGGTGGTTAACGAGCCCAGGAAAGGTTTGAGAAACTCTGACCATGATTACTTTCCCGCTCCAAGAACTGAAGACATCACTGGTTTCCCTGGCTTGATAGAGCAAAAGGGGAAAACCCAAAGACGAGGCGGAGGCGGCCTACGTAAACGCTGGAAAGACGCTAGGGGAAGAACAATTTACGAATGGGATTATGAGAAAGGCGAACTGGAAGCCTACCGCAGCAATGATCTCAGTCATCTGGGTTCCTTTGATCCCTTTACCGGCGAACGTAGGGGCAAAGCAAAAGACAAGCGCCGTACAAACAAATAAGTGGAGACGCCTTAATGGTTATGAAGATCAGATTGGCCTGGTACGACAAGCGAACCGAAAACTTGGAAGCCGAGGAGTACTCGATGAATTTCGAGGATGACGAAAGCATCCTTATTGCACTCGGATTAGACGAAGAGCCCCAAATTTATGCCGGAGGATTCGACATTCTCCCAAATTGGATTGGGATCCTGCAGCCCCATTTCAAACAGGTGATAAATCCAAGACTTTTCGATTACCAAATCTCTTTCAGCTACCAAGGCACATGGCCGCCCCAATCCTCCAAGAAACCATAAAGGAATCCAATGAAAAAGCCCCCTCTCTACCGCTCAGTCAACACCCGCACGCACAACGTGCGTCACGGCAGTTGCCGCACCTACAGGCAACAACGCCATAGTAAAAGCGAAAAGAATTCCATGCTCAGCCGTGGATCAATGCATAGCCATCACCGGCACGGTCTCGATTACACGCCACTATTCCGGTTTCTTCTGTCCAAGGTCGGCCATCATTGGGATGGTGTGTTCAGCGAAGCCAACGCCCGCCTGGACCGCCCGGAACCTGTGTTCTGGATGGTTGCTCTGCATGAAAGCGACAAAAAAGAGTACGTACGAACGGACGAATCCAGTTACTACAGCGGCTTGTACGTCGACGAGGCTGGCCTGCTGCAAAAGGTTAACCCACAACTGACACCCGAGTTGATGAAGCCGTTTTGCAACTGCTGCACCCACACCTTCAACGGTGTGGTATTCCCACCGATCCCACCTCACAGGCGCTAAAACTCAACCGCGCACACAACCCACCCACCTCCCGGTTATACAACTCCAACCGCCCCCCAATCTTCCCCACGATCATCTGCACAATCGCCAGCCCCAACCCCGCTCCATTCGCATTCCCGCGACTATAAAACCGCTCAAACAACCGCCCGATCTCTCCTTCATCAATCCCCGGCCCCGCATCCTCCACACACAACTGCACCACTCCCGAATCCGAACCCCGTACCACCACCCGCACCTCACTCCCCGCCGGCGAGAAATTCAGTGCATTGGTCACCAGATTCTGCAGCGCAATCGCCAACGCCACCGGGTCCGTTTCAATCCAGCATTCCTCATCCCCTTCCAGCACCAGTTCAACGCCCTTCTCCATTGCCAGGGGCGTCAATTCCGCAAGTTCTTCGCGTACCAATTCCGTCAGAGGCACGCGAGTGCGAACGGTGCTGTTCAACTGCGGCTCAATCCGCGCCATGGTCAGCAGTTGGCTGCCAATCCGCGTCGCCCGGTCCACGCCATTGACCAGAAAGTCTAACGCCTCTCGCCGCTCCTCCTCGGTACCCGCGCTCTGGGCGTTCTGCGCATGAATGCGCAATATCGCCAACGGCGTGCGCAGCTCGTGGGCTGCATCCGCAATAAACCGTCGCTCGCGCTCCAGCAGCTCGTCCACCTGCACCAGCAGACGGTTCAGCGCGGTTTGCATTGGTTCCAGGTCCGCCGGCAAGGGTTCAAGTTGCAGCGGCCGCAATGTCTCGCTATCCCGCCCGCGAATCGCCAGGGCCATGGCGCGCAGAGGTTTGAGGCCCCAGCCGATGGTCAGCCAGATCAACACCGCCAGCAGCGGTACGCCAATCAGGATCGGCCAGAGGGTGTGGCGAATGATGCGCTGGATCACGTCCTGGCGGATGTCATCGCGCTCGCCCACCCAGATCAACAGGCCTTGTTGCATGTCGGCGAGCATGAACGCGCACCAGTCGTTGCCGTTTTCCATCAGGTCGTGCGCCCCGAGGGTGGTGGGCGGAGTGTTGAGGATCGGGGCGTCGGTGGAGCGCACCAGCAGTTGGCCATCGGTGCGCCATACCTGGAAGGTCAGGCGAGTTTCATAAGGGTGCGCGGCGCCGTCTTCGCCGACGCGGCTCATGGCCTGGTCGAAAGCCTGGTAGAGGCGGTCCCAGTCGGCATCGCCGGGATCGCGCTGGCGCAATACGCCTTGCAGCAAACGGGCACTCTGGGCGAGTTGGGCGTCGTAGACTTCCTCGATTTCGTGGTGGCTGTCCCGTAGGACGAGCCAGCTGATCAGGCCATCACCCAGCAGGATCAGCACCAGCACCGGGATGAGGATGCGCGCGCGGACCGAGTTCATGGCTTGAGTTCCACCACGTAGCCAACGCCGCGCACGGTGCGGATCAGTTCGGTGGAGAGTTTTTTGCGCAGGTTGTGGATAAGGACTTCGAGGGTGTTGCTTTCGACGCGGTCCTGCCAGCCATAAAGCGCGCGGGACAGCCGTTCGCGGGTGACGACTTTGCCGGGGCGCACCATCAGTTGATGCAGCAGTTGGTATTCCATCGGCGTGACCACAATGTCCTGGCCCTGATAGCTGACCTGCTGGGTCGCCGGGTCCAGGCTGACGCCCGCATGCTCCAGCAACGGCTGCGCTCGGCCCTGGCTGCGGCGCAACAGGGCACGGACGCGAGCCTTGAACTCTTCGACGTCGAAGGGTTTGACCAGGTAGTCGTCGGCGCCGGCATCCAGGCCGGCGATACGTTCGGTGGTGTCGTCGCGGGCGGTGAGGATCATCACCGGCAGGTCATATTGCTCGGCGCGCAGGGTTTGCAGCAGTGTGAGGCCGTCAAGGCGCGGCAGGCCGAGGTCGAGTAATAGCAGATCGAAGCTTTCGCTGCGCAACGCGTGCAGGGCACTGACGCCGTCTTGCAGCCAGTCCAGGGTGTAGCCTTCGGCGCTAAGGGCCACGCGGATACCTTGGGCGAGGGCACGATCATCTTCTACCAGCAGCAGGCGCATGAGAGATTCTCTGTAGAGACCGGCGGCATCATGCAGGGTTCTGCCGACGTCTATTCCCGGAAAGATGTTACGGGCCGTTGCCAACTAAGCTTTCGCTAAGGTTGGTTTTGCACAGTGAAACCTCCTATGCCTGTTGAGAGTGTTTCTGTGCGCAACAAGCCTTTTTTCGACACGTTTTCGATACGCGCGCCTTTAACGATCTGCAGTCTGCTACTGGTGTTTGTAGCTGCCTGGACCAGTCACCCGCCCCACGTGCTGGCGCCGTTTGCCCAAGCTGGCAAGGACAAGTCCCCCGCAGCGGCCGCACCACAATACAGCAGCCGCTTCGTCTCCTCGCAGCTCAATGACTTTGTGCACTCCTCCTCGGTCACTGCACTGCCCGGCGGCGACCTGATGGCCGTATGGTTTGCCGGCTCCCGCGAAGGCGCTGCCGATGTGCAGGTACGCACCGCGCGCTTTGACGCGAAAAGCGCCGAATGGGGCCCGGAGCAAGTACTCGCCACCCGCGAAAGCACCCGCGACGGCACCCACCGCTACATCCGTAAGTTGGGCAACCCGGTGATCGCCCTGGCGCCGGACAATCGCCTGTGGATGTTCTACGTCTCGGTGTCGGTAGGCGGCTGGGCCACCAGCGCGATCAATGTGATGGTCTCGGACGACCTCGGCACAACCTGGTCGGCACCTCGCCAACTGATCACCTCGCCTTTCTTCAACATCAGCACCCTGGTGCGCGCCGCACCGGTGTTCCATGCCGACGGCTCCATCGGCCTGCCGGTGTACCACGAGTTCATGGGCAAGTTCGCTGAGTACCTGTACTTGAGCGCCGACGGGGCGGTGATCGATAAATTCCGTATCAGCCGTGGGAAAAACTCGCTGCAACCGACCATCGTCCCGCAGGACGGCCAGCGCGCCATCGCCATGTTGCGTTACGCCGGCGAAACCCATCACCGCGTGCTCGCCAGCCGCACCGAAGACGCCGGGCAAACCTGGAGCGAGCCTTATCCGCTGGAGCCCTCCAATCCCAACTCCTCGCTGGCGGCAGTCAGCACCGAAGGCGACGGTTTGCTGGTGGCCCTCAACGACCTGCAGGACGGCCGCTTCAAGCTCAGCCTGTATGGCACCGATGCCAATCTCAACCATTGGCGCACGGTGGTGGAACTGGACCAATCCCCCGACCCATTGGGGCAGCCGTTCTCCCCCGCGGCCTACAAGGAAATCATCGGCGAAGGCTTCCGCGAATCCAGCGGTGCCCGGCGCCTGCCGCTGGAGCAACGCTTCCTCAGCAGCCTGGATTACCGGGTGTGCAAACCCCGTGGCTGCGATTTCGAATACGAGTACCCGTACTTCAGCCGCAGCCCGGACGGCATGTACCACCTGGTGTACTCGTGGAATAACACCTTTATCAAACATGTCAGCTTCAACGAAGCCTGGCTGTCGGAGCGCCTGTGATGTTTTCTATATGGCAAGCGCATTTGAGTTTTGTGTTGTTGGGCTTTGTACTGCTCAGCCTGTTGCGCGTGACCGCGCCCTGGCGGCCGTGGTTGCTGCCGGTGTTGGTGGTGGTAAGTTTTATCCCGGTCAACGAGCTGCCGCTGGCGGCGTATGTGCGCAGCTTCACCGACGACCTCGCCATCAGCACCCTGGTGTTGTTGGCGTGGGTCAGCCTGTGCCGTTTGGGCGTGGTGCAGCCGCTCCAGCGCCCGCAGAAGGTCCAGGTGTTGCTGCTGTTTGGCGCACTCAGCCTGGCGCTGTACCCCGCGACGATGGGCCTGACCTACTTCGATCCGTACCGCTGGGGTTTCAATCCCCGGCCGATGATTGTGCTGATCGGCATGGCCGCGCTGTTGATGCTCTGGCTGCGTAATACCTTGGCCGTGTGGATGCTCGCGGCGGGCACTTTGGCTTTTGCGCTGCGGCTCAAGGCCTCGGAAAACTACTGGGACTATCTGATCGACCCATTGCTGACGGGCTACTGCCTGGTAGCCGGGTTGTGGATGCTGGCGCTGGCTGCCTGGCGCCCTCTTTTAAAACTGCACAGAGGTCAATGATGGGATGGCTGTACTCGCGCCGCCTGCGCTACGGCGTGGGCGCGATCGGTTTGGTATTTGCGTTGCTGGCCGCACTGCGGCTGGTGTTTGTACTGGCGTTTTCCGGAGTCGATCTCCGGGAAGATGCACTGCTGGAAACCCTCGGCATCGGCCTGCGTTTCGACCTGCGCCTGGCGGTGCTGATCCTGCTGCCGCTGGCCCTGCTTGCCTGGCTACCGCGCTGGAACCTGCTGACTGTGCCGGCATTGCGCTGGCTGGCACGGGGTTATCTGCTGCTGGCACTGGGCATCGTCGGGCTGGTGTACATCATCGACTTCGGCCACTACGCCTACCTCGGCGTGCGCATCAACGCCACGGTGCTGCGTTATCTGGAAGACGCGCAGATTTCCCAGCAGATGGTGTGGGAAACCTACCCGGTGCTGTGGATAACCTTGAGTTGGCTTACCGCAGTCGGCCTGTGGACCTATGCACTGGTTCGCCTTGAACGCATCACCCTGGATGACGAACGCAAACCCATCGGCAAGCTGACCATTGCATCCGTGGCCACCGTTGGCGTGATTGCGGTGTTGCTGGCCCTGCTCGGCCGCGTCGCCAACCTCAATCTCGAAAACCCGGTGCCCCTGCGCTGGAGCGACGCGTTCTTTTCCGGCAATAACCAGATCGCCGCCGTGGGCCTCAACCCGGTGCTGTTTTTGTACGACACCCTCAAGGTTGGCCAGTCGCAATTCGATGAGGCGCGGGTGCGCGAGCATTACCCGCAAGTTGCCGATTACCTGGGTGTCAGCCAACCCGATCCCGAGCAATTGAGCTTCGCCCGCGAACAAGCCGTGCAGCCTTATCGGCTCAAGGGCGAGCGCCCGCCGAACGTGATTTTCGTGATGCTCGAATCCCTCGGCACCAGCGCTGTGGGCGCCTACGGCAACCCGCTGAACCCCACGCCGAACCTCGATAAGCTGGCGAAGGAAAGCTGGTTCTTCAAACACTTCTACGTGCCCGTCACCGGCACCGCCAAAACCGTATGGGCAAGCATCACCGGCGTGCCCGACGTCACGCGCCAGGAGACCGCGACCCGCAACCCGTTGATCACCCGGCAACACACCTTGATCAATGCGTTCGAGGATTATCAAAAGCTCTACATGATCGGCGGGAATGCCGGTTGGGCGAACATCAACGCGCTGATCCGCCAGAGCATCGACGGCGTGAAGCTCTATGACGAAAGCCACTGGCGCTCGCCACGAGTGGACGTGTGGGGCGTTTCCGACCTGGACCTGTTCAAGGAAGGCGACGAACTGCTGCGCACCATCCCCAAGGACCAACCGTTCTTCGCCTACCTGCAAACCTCCGGCAACCACCGCCCGTTCACCATCCCCAAGAACAACGACGGCTTCGTGGTGCATGACCTGACCGTGGAACAAGTCCAGGCCGCGGGCAGTCGCAGCGTCGAGCAATACAACGCCGTACGCCTGCTGGACTTCAACATTGGCCGCCTGATGGAAATCGCCAAGGCCGGCGGTTACTACGACAACACCATCTTCGTGTTCTTCGGTGACCACAACACCCGCATCAGCCAGATCCCGCACATGGCGCCGGCGTTCGAGCAGCTTGGCCTGGAAAGCAACAACGTGCCGATGATGATCCACGCGCCCGGGCTGCAACCCAAAGTGATCGAAGAAGCCGTCGGCCTGGCAGACCTGCTGCCGACCGTCGCCGGCATGGCGGGCATTCCGTTTCGCAATGGCGCAATGGGCCGGGATATCCAGCAGCCTGCACCAGAAGGTGAGCGCGTGGTGCCGTTGGTATTACGCGAAGGCACCTTCCCGCTGATCGGTGGCGTGACCAAGGACTTCCTGCTGCAAATGGAACACGACGGCAGCTCGCCCACCCTGCATGACCTGGCGTCGCAAACACCAAGGGAAGATGTGGCCCAGGAATACCCGGAAGAGTTCCAGCGTTTGCAGGGACTGACTCGCGGGCTGCATGAGAGTGCGCGGTTGATGTTGTTCCGCAACGTGCGCTGAAGGCACTTGGCGGCTGGGCCTTACTATCGGCCCAGCCAATCCATCCCCCCAATCTATCGATTTGAGGTCAACCTCACCCTCCCCGACTATGGCGGCACTTCCAATAACAAAAACCAGGAACCCGCCATGACTGCCCGATTCCACAACCCGGTAGACACCCGCTTCGGCTGGGGCTGCCTGCAAGAACTCGCCGTCCTTACCGAAGGCCAGAGCGTCGCCCTCGTGACCTTCCCCGAAGCACGCGGGCTCGGCTTGGTTGACCGCATCCAGGACCTGCTGGGTGAACGCCTGGTGTACGTGATCGAAGACGTGCAGCCCAACCCCGACGTGGCTCAACTGCGCGACACCTACGAGCGCTTCTGGCAGCAGGCCGGTGATTGCCAGGTGGTGGTCGCCGTCGGCGGTGGCAGCGCGATTGATACGGCCAAGGCGTTGATCGTCGGCACCGAATCGGGGGATTTCGACGAGTTGCTGGCATTGCTGGCCACCGGAAAACCTTTCGTGCCGGCCCGTCACAAGCAACTGATTGCCGCACCGACTACCGCCGGCACCGGCAGCGAAGTCACGCCATGGGCGACGATCTGGGATTCCGCGAGCCTCAAGAAGTATTCGCTGCACCTGGACTGCACCTGGCCGAAAGTGGCGATCATCGACCCGCAGTTGATGCTGACGGTGCCGGCCGGAGTCACGGTTTCCACCGGGCTGGATGCCTTGTCCCATGCGCTGGAGTCGATCTGGAACATCAACGCCAACCCGGTCTCGGACACCTTCGCCATCTCCGCCATCGAAGACATCCTGGAATGCCTGCCGCGCTTGCGGCGTGACCTTGGCAATCAGGAGTTACGCTCACGGATGGCGCTGGCGGCCCTGAAAGCCGGCCTGGCCTTTTCCAATACCAAGACCGCCCTCGCCCATTCCATCTCCTACGAAATGACCTTGCACCACGGCTTGCCCCACGGCATCGCCTGCTCCTTCACCTTGCCGCTGGTGCTGGGCCTGGCATGGGGGCATGACGCCGCGCGGGACCGCACCCTGCAACGGGTATTCGGTACCGACCTGCACCAGGCCCAGGCGCAGTTGCGCGACTTCCTCCACAGCCTGGACGTGAAGACCGAATTTGCCGACTACGGCGTGAATGCCAGCGAGGCCGAGGCGATGATCCGCTTCGCCCTGCAAGGCGCACGCGGCAAGAACTTCATCGGTGCGCAAGCGGCCTAGACTCATCGTAATTCAGTCGTTTCCTGTTGCACCTATCAAGAGTGCCCCCCTGCGGCTGCGGTCGCCGGGGCGAATAACAATAAGGAAAACATCATGAATCGTGCACACGTGCTGCCTGTTCCTGCCGTCCGTACCTCATCGTTCCGCGTTGCCCAGTGGCGCATGCTGCTGGCCGCGATGTTTTGTTATCTGTTTTTCTACACCGGTCGCCAGACTTTCGGGTTTGCGATCCCCGGGATCCAGGCCGAGTTCGGCCTGACCAAGGAAACACTCGGCTGGGCCTCAGCCGCGATGCTCTGGGCCTACGCGATTGGCCAAGCCATCAACGGCAACCTCGCCGACAAATTCGGCGGGCGCCGCATCATGACCCTTGGCGCGGTGCTGTCCTGCGGGGCCAACTGGGTCACCAGTTTCGCCAGCGGCTTTGCTGGGTTGATCCTGCCATGGGGCATCAACGGTTACTTCCAGGCCCTCGGTTGGGCGCCCGGCAGCCGGCTGATATCCAATTGGTGGAGCGCCGGCGAACGCGGCAAGGTGTATGGCTTTTATGTATTCGCCGCCGGATGCGCCTCGGTCCTGTCGTACGTGACCTCGATCGTGGTGCTGGAAGTGCTGCAACTGGAGTGGCGCTGGATCTTCCGTCTGCCGGTGCTGTTGATGTTGGCGGGCGGCATCATTTTCTACCTGGTGGCCCGCGAACGGCCTCAGGACCTGGGCTTCGAACCCCTGGCCGATACCGGCGTGGCCAACGCTGAAGACAAGAATCATGAAGTGGCCCACGGCGAAGTCGAAACTTCGGCGCAGCGCTACAAGGCGGTGCTGAAAAACCCGCGGCTGATCATCGCTGCCCTCTCCCTGGGGTTCCAGAACGCCGCCCGCTACGGCCTGATCGTCTGGGTGCCGGTGCATTTCCTGGGCGCCGACTGGAAAAGCGGCGACAGCATGATCGACCCCAAGTGGATCACCGTGGCCCTGCCGGTGGGCATGGCCATCGGCGCCCTGAGCAACGGCTGGGTCTCGGACAAGCTGTTCGGCTCCAAACGCTACCTGGCGATCATGCTGTACATGTTCCTCGGCGCCGCCACCAGCCTGTGGATGTGGAGCCTGCCGCCCCACAGCGCAATCGGCCTGGTCGCCTTGTTCCTTTGCGGGTTCTTCGTGTACGGCCCGGCCTCGAGTTTCTGGGCGCTGTGCCCGGATCTGGTGGGCGCCAAGCGTGCGGGTACGGCCACGGGCGTGATGAACTTCTCATCCTATCTGTTCGCCGGCCTGGCGGAACCGCTGATCGGCAGTATGCTCGACAGTACCGGCAACACCTCGCTGATCTTCATCGTCGTGACCTCGGCCTGCCTGTGCAGCGCGGTGGTGGCGTTGTTTATCCGACGTTGATGACCGGCCCGGCGGACCTCAGGAACAGGACTTTTTATGTACCAGTACCACAAGTGGCTGCGCTCGTTTCATGCAGTGGCGAAGACCGGCAGTTTCACCCTCGCCGCCGAGTACCTGAGCGTCGGCCAGCCGACGGTCAGCGAGCAGGTCAATGGGCTGGAGAAGCAGTTCTCGGTGGAGCCGTTCCACCGTCGCGGGCGGTTTATCGAGATGAGCGCGGCCGGGCACGCCCTTTACGGAATCACCCAAGGGCTGTTCGGCCAGGAGGATGAAGCCATGCAACTGTTGCAGAGTTTCAAGCAGCGCAAGACCGGGCTGCTGCGCCTGGGCGCGGTGTCGCCGCCGATCGCGATGAACCTGACCTACGAGCTGATGCAGCGCCACCCGGACATCGAACTGGAGACCTCGTTTTCCCCGGAAAAGGAAACCCTGGACCGGCTCTTCAACTTCGATATCGACGTGGCGATCCTGGCCCTCTCGGAATTCGACCAGCGCTTCGATACCCAGCTTTACCGGCGCTATCCGATCATTGCAGTGGTACGCGATGACCATCCATGGGCCCAACAGAAAGAGGTGCACGTGGAACAGATCAGCCGCGAAAAGTGGGTGATGCGCGAGAAAAGCTCACGCACCCGGCAACTGGTGGAAGAAAGCTGCAAGCGCCAGGGCGTCGCCGTGAACTGCGTGATGCAGTTGAACAGTCGCGAAGCCATCGTGCATGCGATCACCAAGGGCATCGGCATCGGTTTTGTGTCCGCGGTGGAATACGCCGAAACCCCGGGCACCACGCCGATCACCTTCGTCGACCATCCGTTTTTCATCGACTACCACCTGTGTTGCCTGGGCATCCGGCGCAACCGACCGATGATCGCGGAGTTGTTCGAGGCCAGCCCGATCCCGGTTACCTGATCGCCTTACCCGTTTAAACCCTCACCAGGCACTTACCTCTTCTTCGATAGAGGGACGGCCTGCTTACACCTGAAAATGGAGACTTGCCATGAATTACCAACAACCTTCCAAGCTGCAAGCCGTGGTATTGGATTGGGCCGGCACCGTCGTCGACTTCGGCTCCTTCGCCCCCACGCAGATTTTTGTCGAGGCATTCGGCGAATTCGGCGTCGCCGTATCCCTGGAAGAAGCGCGCGGCCCGATGGGCATGGGCAAGTGGGACCACATCCGCACCTTGTGCAACCTGCCGCAGATTGCCGAGCGTTATCGGGCGGTGTTTGATCGCTTGCCGACAGACGCGGATGTCACCGCACTGTATGAACGCTTCATGCCGTTGCAGATCGAGAAAATCGCGCTGCATTCGGCAGTCATTCCCGGCGCCCTTGAGGCGATCAACACCCTGCGCGGCCAGGGTTTGAAGATTGGCTCCTGCTCCGGGTACCCGGCGGTGGTGATGGCCAAGGTGGTCGAGCTGGCGCGGCAGAATGGCTACGTCGCCGACCACGTGGTGGCGACCGATGAGGTGCCCAATGGGCGTCCACATCCGGCGCAGGCCTTGGCCAACGTGATTGCGTTGGGCATCAGTGATGTGGCCGCGTGCGTGAAAGTCGACGACACCTGGCCCGGGATTCTGGAAGGCCGCAGCGCAGGCATGTGGACAGTCGCGCTGACCTGCTCCGGCAATGCGCTGGGTTTGACCTACGAGCAATACAAGGCGCTGCCCGCTGCTGAGCTGGCGCTGGAGCGTGCACGTATTACCCAGATGTTCGAAGGCTCACGGCCACATTACCTGATCGACACCATTGTCGAACTGCCCGCGGTGATCGAAGACATCAATGCGCGTCTGGCGCGCGGGGAAACACCGCAGGGTTCTTGAAGAGGCAACGGGGCTGGGATTAACCCCGTATATCGGCAGGAAAAAATTGCGGCAACGTGCAGTCATTCTCGCCTGCGATGCATAAGCTGCTGTCGGGGTCCATGTAGTCCTTGTAGGAGCCTTGGCCGATAAATGCGGCACTGTCGCCATGGCAGTTGGCTCCGTCCGCGCCTTCGTCTGCGCAATACGCAGGCTTACCATCAAACTGGAAAATGATGACCTGATCCGTACCTGGGTTACCGGCGACGGTGTTGCTCGCAAACTGACGAGCAGGTGCGGATGGGGTCACGGCGGCCGGTGCGCTGCGAGCCTTCTCGCGAGCATCGATTTCAGCAACCATCACGTCGAACCGGCCATTCATGCGCTGCACTGACTCACGACCGGCTTTACCCGACTTCTCGAACAGCGCCCAAAGATGAAGCTCGTCATTCGGGCCATCATTCATCGTGAGTGTGTGTTTGCCGTCGGTGATCTGCAGTGCGAGCAAACCGTTGACCTGTGCGGTGCTGCGCAAGAACCGCTTCGGAATGACCGTGAACACCAGCTTGAGTTGCCGACCGTTGCCCGCATCGGCCGAAGCTTCAACCAACTTCAGCCCGGTTGCCTGTTCAACACGCGTGGCTTCTGGCGTTTGCAGGTACTCAACCTTGACGCTGGAAAGGCTCTTGTTGTCTTCGAGCGCGTCCTCAAGTTCCATCGACATATCGATACCGGTGCGGGCCAACAGGTTGTGCACACGCTCGGGATCCTGCCCGCGAATACCGGTGAAGGGAATGATTTCGTCAGGGGTCAGTTCTTCAACGGCATTGATGGCGTTGTTGGAGAACACGTAAAACGGTAGGTAGAACACCATCGAAACAATGGTGAGGGTGAGCCAGATCCGGAAAAGCGTTCGCATAGTCATCCTTGAGGGTTGAGCGAGAAGAGATATCCGCAAACAACAAAGAAGTCATTATGCCATCATTGGGCATCACAGGGTTGCCAACCACTCCAGCCCTGTCTTTCATTGATTTCATGGAATAAATGCAGTGAACCTCCAAACTGATGTTTTCAACGCCCTTACCGACTGCGCCCTTGTCGACAACGAGCCCGTGGCAGTCATGTCGCCTTACATCACCGGGAAAACGCTGCGCAGCTTTCTAAAGAATAGAGGGCCAGCAAAAATTTACACCCTGTTTCACCCGGAGCTGTTTGCAAGCAACAGTTCCGACCTGAAAACCCTCAAAGGCCTTTTGACCGACCAGCATGAGATTTATCAGGTAGCCCAACTGCACGCGAAGGTAATCGTGGTGGGCAACAGAATGGCGACGGTGGGCAGCCAAAACTTCACGACAAACGGCCAGAGAAACAAAGAGCTGAGCATTTCCACCGAGCAACGAACCAAGATAACCGCCATCAAGAAGCAAATAGACCAATGGCAGGTCGGCGCAACGCCTGTGACAAAAGAGCGAATCAAGGCGATGGAGGCCGCGGTGGTAAGCCTGAAGGCAAAATACCAGGACTATAAAAAAGCCTGCGCTGACGTCGCCGATGCTTTTGAAAAGACCGAAAACGCGCAGTCCGCCAAAGACGACATCAGCAGTGTCATCGTCAAGTCCATCGCAAAACTTCGCAGTTCGGCGCCCCTTTCTGCGCAAGTGAAAGTCGTTAACTTCAACGATGAAGGTAAAGCAAAACTGTCGCTTTATCCGCCCAAGGACCAGAGTTTCCTGGAGTGGAAAATCGATTCAGAACCCTATTCGCTCGAACCCAAGCAACGCTATTTTTGCGTGCTGGACAGCCAGAAACTTGGGTGGGCAAGGATCAATAAAACACGGATTACTTTCGTCGCCGATGACGTGGTACTGGACTTCAAAGAGTTCCCGCTCCGCCCGGACTGGAAGATCCATGTGTCGGCCAAACCCAAGGCACGCCAGCACAAAAATGGTCAATCCAACTTGATGCTGAACATCTACGACTCAAAAGGCAGAGGGCTTTGTTGCGTCTATATGCGGTTTGACTTCGATTCCGCGCACTCCTTTGCACCTGTGGCTTTTATAGGCGATAACCGCAACACTCAAAAGGCTACAGCCAAGGAGCAAGCACAGAGCAAAGCCTGGATACGCAAACATCAGGACCAGTTCGACAAAGAAATCATCAACGTAATTACAACGCCCTTCACCTTTGAAAAGGCATACACCGGTAAACGAGGGGAGTTTTTCGGCAAGCCACAATCCGTCAACACCGTAGAGCTGAAGCTCTATCACGACCAGCCATTCCTGGCGGTGAGCGCGGTGGGAAAACGACAGAAATCCTGATTAATTTCGCAGGCTGGGGACGACCACCATTATCGGGGTGCGTCCCGTCAATCCAGTAACGCTGCACCTTTGAGCAACGCGTAGAGCCCTTCCGGCACCAATGGCGACTGCGCAG
This sequence comes from Pseudomonas sp. LBUM1641, assembly GCF_059716235.1. Classification (NCBI taxonomy): domain Bacteria; kingdom Pseudomonadati; phylum Pseudomonadota; class Gammaproteobacteria; order Pseudomonadales; family Pseudomonadaceae; genus Pseudomonas; species Pseudomonas sp. LBUM1641. The sequence goes on along the minus strand of NZ_CP166815.1, from coordinate 1,208,893 downwards.
TGAAGCTTGAGCTGTCCTTCCAACTCACCTTGAACGCAAAACCGTTGCTTTCGGCACCGTCGAGGTACGGTTGCTCGTACAGGCTCTGGTCCGCAAATTGGCCATCGTAGACCTGGACGATCTCGTGCCCAGGGTTGCCGTCGTAGGTGAAGATACTTTCAAGCGTGCCGAGCAGCCGCAGGCTGTGAATAGGCTGCGCCAGTTCTTCCTGCACTTCTCGTACGATCGCCTCGGCGCTGTGTTCACCGAATTCGATGCCGCCACCGATGGGACGAAATACCGTCTGCTGTTTCACCGCATCCTGGAATTCGTGAACCAGAATTCGGCCGTTGCGGTGGAAGATGCAAAGCGCGAGCGCCCGGATACGCGGTGCGACCATGGGGTGAAATCCTTGTCTTGGGATCGGTGTTTATTGCGCCTGGAAGGTCGCAAGGTACGCCAGCAAGTTGTCGATCTTCTCCTGGTCGCTGATCCCCCAGAAAATCATCCGGGTGCCGCTCACCACCTTTTTCGGCGCCTCGATATAGGCGGCCAGCTTGTCACGCGTCCAGACCACGCCTGAATTTTTCATCGCATCTGAATACTGGTAATCAGTGGTGGTGCCAGCCGGCCGGCCAATGATGCCGTTGAGCTGCGGCCCGAAACCGCCCCGAGCGTTTTCGCCGACGCTATGGCAACCACCGCAGGTCTTGCTGAACAGCTTTCCACCGGCTTCGGCATCGCCTTCTGCGACGGCCTGGAGACTGAAGGCCACACCGATGAAGGCAATGGACAGTAACGCGGCGTATTTCATGAATGGCTCCCCACAGGTCGTTCGCCCAACCGCTGCACCAGACGCACCAGATAGCCATCCGGGTCTTGCACGATGAATTGCCGTTGGCCCGCCTCCACCTCGCCCGCCCGATACCAGGCGTCTTCGACCTCGCGGAACAGCGGCCAGCCGATGGCAGCCAGACGCTGCAAGACAGGCGCCACGGCAGGCACATCGATTTGCAGGTTGATGCCTCGTCCCAGAGGTTTTTCCAGCGGGGCGGTCAACCACTGGCCGGCATCCGGATCGTATTGCTCCAGCATGATTTGCGCACCTTGCAGGTCGAGATAGGCAAAGCCTTCTTCGGGACGCTGATAGGCAATGTCGAAGCCCAACTGGGTGACCCAAAAGTCGAGGCTCGCCGTGAGACCTGTCACGATGAGTTCGGGAACAATGGGGTTGCGGATGAACATAAGGATCCTTGAAGGCTTGGTCGGCGTTGTAGAGATTAACATCTGGAAACAGCCACTCAATTGATATCACCCCGCCACTCTGCTTGCATGCCCGCTCCCCTCGGCACAGCGGTTCAGGAGACAAGCGATGAAAACCATGGTGGTCGGTGCAAGCAAAGGATTGGGCAGGGCCTTGATGGAAGGCCTGGGCGGGGTTGGGGATACGCTGATCGGGGTTTCCCGCAGCCGTCCCGGTCAACTGGTGTCCAGCACTGGCGCCGAGGTGCGCTGGGTGGAGGCTGATCTTGGCGTGCCTGCCCACGCGGCGCACGTCATCGAGCAAGCCGTGGCGGATGAGGGGCTGGACACACTGATCTATAACCTGGGCATCTGGGAGGCGCGGGCGTTTGATCCGGCGTATAGCTTTCTCACCGACGAGGACACGCAACTGGAAGCCATCGTCAGTTGCAACATCACCGCACCGCTGTTGCTGATCAAGCGGCTGCTGCCGGTGTTATTGAAGAGCCCCCAGCCGCGCATCATCCTCACGGGCTCGACCTCAGGTCTGCCCCAGAGCGGCCGGCCGGAAGTGGCATTCGGCGCCTCGAAATTCGCGTTGCGCGGTATTGCCGATGCGCTGCGTGAAGGCTATCGCCAGCAGCGCCTGGGCGTCACTTGCCTGAACCTGGGTTATCTGAATACCGAAGACCCCTTGAGCACTTCGCGTACCCAGGCCGAAGAGCGCGGTGAGGGCCAATTGATTCCGGTGCATGACGTGGTGCAGGTGGTGCGTATGGTCTTGAGCCTGTCCGGCGCCAGTTTCGTCAAGGAGCTGACGTTGCCGGCGCTGTTGGATGAGCGCTTCTAGCACGTTTCGCCAGGAGAGCATCCTGCGCTGAGGCAACTTAAAGCTAACCAAATGACCACCCATCGCAAAAAATACATTCAATCGAACCTAATCAACGGCGCCTCACTCCACCTTACTTAACCCGGATGGTGGAGTAAGGATCATGGCTCAGCCATCGATATTGGTGCTGGAAGACGACGAAATCATTCGCTCGTTGATGGTGGATGTACTGGAGGATTTCGGTGCAGTCGTGACGTCATTTCCCTCAGCAGACGAAGGGATGATTTTTCTTGAGCGCACCAGTGATCCGGTGGACCTGATTGTCAGCGATATCCAGATGCCCGGCCTGCTCAATGGCTACGACTTGAGCAAGGTGGTCGCCCATCGCTGGCCGTCACTGCCGGTGGTGCTGACTTCGGGAAACACCGTAATGGCTTCGCAACTGGGCTGCACCGTGCGGTTCTTGCCCAAGCCCTGGAGCACTGAACACCTGCTCGATTGCGTGCAATCGGCCCTTGTGCAGGGCCCGCCCGTGCGCTGATAGCATCGCGACATCAACTGCAGCGAACTTCGCGGCAGCTCCTGCGGTCAGTTATTACGCAACCCTACATGGCCAGCAGGCCCCCAGTTCGAGTTTACTGAATGCATTCACAGGCCCATGACGTTGGTGCGCCCCCCGTACTTGAAGCCTTGCGCTCGGGTACCGCGTTACTGCACGTCGCCCTGGAAAAACGCTTGCCGTTTTTCTCTCCGCAACTGGATGACAATGGCTACAGACGCCTGCTTCAGGCGTACTACGGGTTCTACAGCCCTCTGGAAGCAGCGTTGTACGACAGTGGCCTGATCCCCGAGGGATTCGATCAGGTGCTGCGCCTGAAAACCCCTACCTTGTTGACGGATCTCCACGCCCTTGGCCTGGATGAACCGGCCATCGCCGCCCTTCCCCACTGCTCGTCGTTACCGCCTCTGGACACGCCTGCTGCCTGCCTCGGCGCGCTGTATGTGTTGGAAGGCGCCACCCTGGGCGGGCAAATACTGCGCCGGGAAATGGCCCAGCGCCTGGGACTGGACGCCGACAACGGTGGCGCGTTTCTCAATGTGTATGGCGCCGAAACCGGTCGGCGCTGGAAAGATTTCCTTGATTACCTGAACCAGGTGCCCCTCGACGCGCACGCCAAACTGCGCGCGGTGAATGCTGCCCGCTCAACATTCAGCTGCTTCGAGCAATGGCTCGACAGCCAGGAGGTACTGCTATGAAACCCGAAGATTTTGAAGAACTGCTTGCCAACTGTGCCGACGAACCCATCCGCTTCCCGGGGGCCATCCAGCCTCACGGGGTGCTGCTGACCTTGTCCGAGCCCGACCTGCATATCATGCAGGTCAGTGCCAACGTGGCCGAGCTGTTCAATCATTCGCCAGAATCCCTGCTGGGCCAGCCACTGCACACATTGATCGGCACAGAACATGCCGAAGCGGTCCAGGCGATGGTTACGCAAAACAGCTTCTTCGACGCCCCTCCGCTGCACATGAACCTCAACGGTGGCGAGTTCGAAGGGTTGCTCCACCGCCATCAGGAGGTGCTGGTGCTGGAGTTCGAGCCACGCCTCAAGGACTTCCAGCCACGGGCACTTAATGGCCGAACCAGCAACCTGGGCAAGATGCTGCAACGCCTGCAGTCGGCGAAAACCCTGCAAGCCTTGTATGAAATCAGCGTCAACGAAATCCAGGCCATGACCGGCTACGACCGGGTGCTGATTTATCGCTTCGAGGAAGAAGGCCACGGCCAGGTGATCGCCGAAGCGTCCGCACCGTCCATGGAACTGTTCAACGGCCTGTTCTTCCCAGCGTCCGACATCCCCGAACAAGCCCGGGAGCTGTACCGCACCAACTGGCTGCGGATCATCCCGAATGCCGACTATGAAGCGGTGCCCCTGGTGCCCAGGTTGCGCCCGGACACCGGCCAACCTTTGGACCTGAGCTTCGCTACCCTGCGCAGCGTGTCGCCGATCCACTGCCAGTACATGCAGAACATGGGCGTGCTGTCGTCCATGAGCATTTCCCTGATGGCCGGCGACAAACTGTGGGGCTTGATCAGTTGTGGCAATCGCCAGCCACTGTTGGTACCGAATGATTTGCGCACCGCCTGCCAGACCATTGGCCAGGTGCTGTCCTTGCAGATCAGTGCCATGGAAGCCCTGGACCTGAGCCGCCAGCGCGAAGAAAAGGTCGAGGCCCTGGCCCTGCTCAACGAGGCCATGCAGGCGTCGCCGGTAAACGTCTTTGACGGCCTGGCGCAACGTCCGCAACTGCTGATGGACCTGACCCTGGCGGGCGGCGTGGCGATCATCGAAGACAAACAACTGCACCGCTACGGCAACTGCCCGGACCCCGTGCAAATCCGCGCCCTGCACAAGTGGCTGCAAGAAACCGGGCAGCCGGTATTCGCCAGCCATAACCTGGCCTCGGTGTACCCGCCAGCGGCTGACTATCAGCACGTCGCCAGTGGCGTGCTGGCCATGAGTTTGCCCAAACCGGTGGATAACGGCGTGCTGTGGTTTCGCCCTGAAGTGAAGGAAAACATCAACTGGAGTGGCGACCCGAATAAGCCATTGGACCTGGAAAGCACCGACGCTGGCCTGCACCTTCGCCCACGTACCTCGTTTGAAATCTGGAAGGTGGAAATGGCAGGCATTTCCACCAAGTGGAGCCACGGCGACCGCTTCGCCGCCAACGACCTGCGCCGCTCGGCCCTGGAAAATGACCTGGCCCGCCAGGTGCTACGCGAACAGCAAGCCGTGCGCGCCCGGGATGAACTGGTGGCGGTGGTTTCCCACGACCTGCGCAACCCGATGACGGTCATTTCGATGCTCTGCGGCATGATGCAAAAAGCCTTCAGCTCCGATGGCCCACACACCTCGCGGCGGATTTCCTCGGCCATCGACACCATGCAGCAAGCCGCAGCGCGTATGAATGTGCTGCTGGAGGATCTGCTCGACACCTCGAAGATCGAAGCAGGGCGTTATACCGTCAAGCCGGTGGCCCTGGACGTGGGCCAGATGTTCGAAGAGGCCTATTCATTGCTGGCGCCCTTGGCGATGGAAAAGGGTATCGACTTGTCCTTCAACGCCGAGCCCGGACTGCAAATCAACGCCGACCCGGAGCGCCTGTTCCAGGTGCTGTCGAACCTGATCGGCAACGCCATCAAGTTCACACCACGCCAGGGCAATATCGGCATCAGCGCCATGAGTACCAGCGAAGAGATTGTGTTTTCGGTGCGTGATTCCGGCGAAGGGATTGCCCCGGATGAGTTGCCTCATGTGTTTGATCGCTACTGGACTCAAGCCGAAAACAATCCCACCGGCAGCGGCCTTGGGCTGTACATCACCCAGGGCATCGTCCAGGCGCATGGCGGGCGGATCGAGGCTGAAAGTGAGTTGGGCCGAGGCAGTGAGTTTCGGTTTACGGTGCCCAAGCCGGCTTGAAACGGCTCTTGGTTGAGACGTCGAAGCAAATGGAAACCCAATGGCCCGGAACGTTGGACCGGGCCAACGCCACTGATCAGGACGCACTCAAAGGGAGGTGATGCACAGAACAAACTTCCTATTGAACGAGAGGTACCTTCATGATCGTTGGCAGCGCTTTCCATTACCAAACCTTGATTCAGCCTTTTCAAACCCCTAAGCCGGTTCAACCCGTCCAGCCCGTCCAACCCTCCTCCCCAGCAAAGGACGAACCTAAAGGTAACAAAGAAGGCGTTGCTCTAAGCGGCTTGGGCGGCAACTTGCTCTGACCGTTCAAGCCTTCCTAAACCGGCAATACCACCACGGCGGCCAGTCCGCCGCACGGGCGATTTTCCAGCGTCAGCGTCCCACCGTGTTCCAGCACAATCGCCCGTGCAGTGGAGAGCCCCAAACCGACCCCGCCCGTACTTTTATTGCGTGAACCTTCCAGGCGAAAAAACGGCAGGAACACCTGTTCCTGCTGCTCCTGCGGAATGCCGGGGCCACGGTCGAGCACCCGCACCGTCACCTGTCCAGGGCTGTGTTGCAGTTCGATTTCCGGTGCGAGCCCATAGTGGATCGCATTGTCCATCAGGTTGGTCATCACCCGTTTAAGCCCCAGCGGCCGGCCGAAATAAACCAGCCGCGGCGGGCCGTTGAAGGTGATGTCGAAGGACTGGTCGCGGTAGTCGTCGATCAACGTTTGCAGCAACTCGGCCAAGTCCAGTTGGGTCGCCTGCTCCAGGCGCGCGTCGTCGCGAAAGAACTCCAGAGCGGTGTTGATCATCGCCTGCATCTCGTCGACATCCCGGAACAGGCGGTGCTGCTGATCGGCATCCTCGATAAATTCGCCCCGCAGGCGCAGGCGGGTCAGCGGTGCACGCAGGTCGTGGGAAATCGCGGCGAGCATCTGGGTGCGATCCTGGATGAAGTGTTGCAACTGCGCTTGCATGCCATTGAACGCGAGAATCGCCTGGCGGATTTCATGGGGCCCGACCGGTTCGATGGGTGGCGCACGAAAGTCGGCGCCAAAACGTCGCACACCCTGGGCAAAATGTTGCAGCGGACGGGCCAGGCGCCGGGTGGCAATCAGCGTGACCAACGCGGTGGAAATCAGCACCAGCATCATCACTACAAGGCTTCGCGGGCCTTCCGCCAGCCCCCAACTGCGGGACGGCGCGCTGAACATCAGCCAGGACTGGTCAACCAGTTGCACCACCAGCGCATAGTGCCCGCCGGGGCCTGGCCAATCAGCTGGCTCATAGGCCTCCATTCGCCGTTCCGGCCCCTTGAGCAGCTGTTTAAACAGCTGATCGGAATGAAAAACCGGGTCTTCCAGAATCGGCACATCAATACCTGCGCGGGTGGCCGACCAACTCACGTTGAAACTGTCGTCACCCACCGCCTGCGCCAGTTGTGGGCGCTGGGAGGGCTCTGCCGCTTCGATCATCCGTACGATCACCGCGACCTTTTCCAACAGGCCCGTTTCACCCAACGGCGGCCTGGCCCAGACGCCCGCCAGTTGTACGAACAGCGCGTTGAAGGCCAGCGCAGTGAGCATCGCAACCAGGATGGTCAGGGCAATCCAGCGGGCCACAGTGTCCCGGGGTTTGAAGCGCTTCATGAGCGGGTCACCGCGACGGTGAACTGGTAACCACCGTTGCGCACGGTACGAATCATCGCCGGGCGCTTGGTGTCGAACTCCAGCTTGCGTCGCAGGCGGCTGACCTGCACGTCGATGCTGCGGTCGAACGCGTCGTGGCTATGGCCCCGCGCCAGGTTCAGTAATTGCTCGCGGGTCAGTACGCGCTGAGGGTGTTCGACGAACACCAGCAGCAGGTCGAACTCCCCGGACGACAACGGAATCATCACCTGGTCCGGCGAACGCAACTCCCGGCGTGTCAGGTCCAGTTGCCAACCGGCGAAGCGAATCAGCGGGCGAGACGCATCCCCTAAGGTCGGCCGGCTCTCACCCGCCCGACGCAGCACGGCGCGCACCCGAGCGAGTAATTCACGGGCGTCGAAAGGTTTGCTCAAGTAGTCATCGGCGCCCATTTCCAGGCCCACCACACGATCACTCAACTCGCCCATGGCAGTCAGCATGATCACCGGTGTTGCGTATTGCTGGCGCAGGCGTTGGCACAGCAACAGGCCGTTATCCCCTGGCAGCATCAGGTCGAGGATGATCAGGTCGGCAGGCATGCGCTCCATGGCCGCCCACAGGTCGGGGCCATTGGCGGCGGTCTCGACCGTGTAGCCATGTTGCAGAAAAAATTTCTTCAGCAGGGCGAGGACCTCAAGGTCATCGTCCACGATTAAAAGATGGCTCACCGGTGGGCATCACTTGGTCTTGTCGATGCGCCATCTAAAACCATTCGAGGCGGCTCGTCATATATTTCAATCGTGCAATAAAGCGTCAACGGCGCAATAAAGCAGACATCTTTGCGCAAGCCCCGAATGCCAGGATCGGCCTCCTTTTTCCGGAGACTGTGCTTATGCGCTCGCTGACGTATCCCCAGCACCTGGCTCGCCAGGCCGTGCTGTTGCTGACCGTGTCTTACCTGACAGGCTGCGCAAGCCCGGCCAACGTGGCAAGTACCACACGCTGCGCACAGGTTTCCTACCCGGTATATGACCCTGCCGAGCCGGTCAACCGGGGCGTCTTCGCCTTCAACCGCGCGGTGGATGACTACGCCCTGGCACCTGTAGCCCGCGGCTACCGATACATGCCGGATTTCTTCCAGCAGGGTGTGCATAACTTCGCCAGCAACTTCAGCGAGCCCAAGGTATTCATCAACGACCTGCTGCAAGGCAATCCACGGCGCTCGATCAACACCCTGGGACGCTTTGCGGTGAACACCACCGTGGGGATCGTCGGGTTGATTGATGTTTCGGACCCGCTGGGTATCCCTCGTCACACCGCTGACTTCGGCCAGACCTTTGGCGTGTGGGGGATTGGCAACGGGCCGATCGTCGAGCTGCCGTTGCTGGGCACCGGCAACAGCCGCGATGCGGCGGGCAAAGTCTTGAACTTCCTGGTGGCGCCGCTGGGCGACAGCGATACCGTGCAAACCTTGGGTACTATCAGCCTGGTGGGTGGCACGGTGGATACGCGCGCGTCGTTGCTGCCGCTGACCGACAGCCTGCAAAAATTGCCGGACTACTACAGCGCGTTGCGTAACGTGGTGGCCGAACACCGCGCGGCCTTTGTGCTGGAGGGCAAGCAGGGGGCGACGTCACCCCGGGCCGATGATTGCGCAAAGGGAGCCGGCGATGATTTCTGATTCAGGCTCACTGGTGCTAAAGCACCATGTGCGTAAACGCGGGGCCAATGCGCTGCTCTGCCGGGAAACACGCCTGCAACTCTCTGGCGACCAGAATCGGCTGATCCTCAGTCGCTATGTCGAACACTACAGCCCCCAAGGCATGCGCTGGGTTGAGCGCCAACACAGCATGGCGCTGGCGGATGTCATGCGCTGGCTTATTACCTTGGGAGAAACATCAGTCACAACCCATGCGCCCCCAGAAGACGATGGACCTGACCAGGTCATAATTTGACGCGAGACGTTTATAGCGAGGCAACCGGGGGATGGGTAGTTTCTCGCTCTCCTTGATAGCGCGAGTTATCAAGGGAGAACCCTCTCTTTTAGAAAAGGAAAGTCTCCATGATCAATCCTACGCACGGCTCCTTTGCACAATTGCACATGCCTCCTGCCCACACTGAACAACCTGCACCAGTGCGCAACAAACGAAGCCTCGAGCCCGTTGCCGAAGCGAGAGAGACCGCTGACTACAACGGCGCCTCGGCCAGCGACCGGGGTCGTAAAAACTCTGGTGGCCTGGACAACCTGGGCGGTGGCCGCCTGCCCTAACCTGCCAACCGGAGGGCAGCACCGCTGCCCTCTCACCTGGTGCAATCCTTGACAAAACACTGACATCCATTGCGTTACCCTTTGTTCCCAACCTGCAAAGAGCCATGGCCTTCATGCTGCAACCCGCCCCCCTTCCTGCCGTACTTGCTGGCCCATTGCTGCGACGCCTGGAGCCCCGGCGCCTGCTGATGTGGCTGGTGGGAAGTCGTGCCCTGGCATTGACCCTGAGGCTGCAACCCGCCCAAGGCGAGAGGCTGGATATCGAACTGGACGCCAGCCGCTGCCAGGTCGTGCCTGTCGGGCGCCAGGCCTTTATCCATTTGATCGACGTGCCGCTGGCCGACGCCCTGCCCCAGGACGTGATCATCGGGTACGACCTGCTGGTAAACGGTGCCGGCATCGCCGAGTGGGCACCGCACCTGCTCTACCCGGGCACCCAAACCCCGAACTTCGTCCTGCACAGCCGCATCCATCAGTTGGTACACGGCTCGTGCCGCAAGCCCCACCACAGAGCCGATGAAGGTTTGCTGTGTGTCGACCGTCTGTTAGCCGAGTCGACCACCGTCGAAGAGCGCCCGGCCTTGTTGATGATGAGCGGCGACCAGGTCTACGCCGACGATGTCGCCGGGCCAATGCTGCGAGCCATTCATACGCTGATCACACGCCTCGGCCTGTTCGACGAACACCTCGACGGTGCCGTCGTCGACAACAGCGCTGCACTCTATGAGCATGCCGCCAGCTACTACCATCGAGCCGATCTGTTGCCCGCCCTGGAGAGCAACGAGACCCTGCGCGAGCGGTTTTTTGGTGGCGTGAAGAAGCCGATTTTCACCAGCAGCAGCGCCGACAACCACCTTGTAACCTTCGCCGAAGTCATGGCGATGTACTTGCTCGCCTGGTCACCCGTGTCGTGGGGCCTGATCAACCCGCAAGCGCCGCAACTGCGCGCCGAAGGGCACGTACGCTACGCCCACGAGCAAATGCAGATCGACAAGTTTCGGGATGGCCTGGGTGGCGTGGCCAGGGTAATGGCCCATCTTTCGTGCCTGATGATCTTCGATGATCATGACATCACCGACGACTGGAACCTCAGCGCCCAATGGGAAGAAACGGCCTACGGCCATCCGTTCTCCAAACGCATCATCGGCAACGCGCTGCTGGCTTACATGCTGTGCCAGGGCTGGGGCAATAACCCCGATGTGTTTGACACCGTAATAGGCAAAACCCTGGCCCTGACCACGCAAACCCATGGCAACTACCTGGATGCTGATGCGCAGGATGAGCTGGTAGACGAACTGCTGAAATTCCAGCAATGGCATTACGTGCTGCCCACCACGCCCGCGCTGGTAGTACTCGACACCCGCACCCGGCGCTGGCGCAGTGAGTTCAACCTCAAGCAACCGTCCGGCCTGCTGGACTGGGAAGCCTTGAGCGAACTGCAACAGGAACTGCTGGACCACCCTTCGGCGATCATCGTCTCACCGGCGCCGATCTTCGGCGTCAAGCTGATCGAGACCGTGCAGAAAGCCTTCAGCTGGTGCGGCTACCCGCTGCTGGTGGACGCGGAAAACTGGATGGCCCATCGCGGCGCGGCGCAGGTGATCCTCAACATCTTTCGCCATTCCCGCACCCCGGGTAATTACGTGATCCTGTCCGGAGACGTGCACTACTCGTTCGTCTACGAAGTGCTGATCCGCCACCGCAACGCTGGCCCGAAGATCTGGCAGATCACCAGCAGCGGCATCAAGAACGAATTCCCACCGCGCCTGCTGGAATGGTTCGACCGCCTCAATCGCTGGCTCTACTCGCCCCGCTCGCCGTTGAACTGGCTGACCCGACGCAGACCCATGCAGGTAGTGCCGCATATTCCGGAACACGCCGAGGCGGGGGAGCGGTTGTGGAACTCCGCAGGGATCGGGCAGGTGTTTTTTAACCAGCAAGGGCAACCTGAGGCGATCTATCAACACAATGCCAATGGTGCGCCGAAGACGAGGATGGTGCCGCCAAATTAAAGGCTGCCCCCTAACAAATAGCGGCCTTGAGCCACACCCTCGACTAGACCAAAGCACCCCTTTCTAAGCGCCAAAGCGCCGTTGTACAGTACCGTCAGCCACGGAGTATCGGCGTCAATATTGACTGGCCATAAGAGCCAGCACACGCAAGGAACGCGCAATGGACGATACATCTGCCAGCGAACCGTCACGGAACGACTTTTCCGACCTTAACGCCGACATGCTGCACGCAATCATGGAGCTGGTCAGCGACGGGATCTGGGACTGGAACGCCAACAGCGGGTTCGTCTACCGCAACCCCGGCTGGTACGAAATGCTCGGGTACGCCCATCACTCCCTGGAAAACAGCGTATTCACCTGGGAAAACGTGATTCATCCCGAGGACTACCCTCAGGTGATGGTGCTGTTCGATAACTACATCAACCGCCGCACCACTCACTATCAAGCCGAATACCGCTGCCGCAAGAAAGACGGCTCCTACTTGTGGATTGAAGACCGTGGCTACGTGATCTCACGGAACGACGACGGCTCGGTAGCACGCATGGTCGGCGCCCACCGCAGCATCCAGGCACGCAAACAGTCCATCGAACAGTTGGAACGACGCAATCAATCCCTCGAAGCCCTGGTGGCTGAACGCACCCGCGAGCTGTCGCGGGTCAATCAACAACTGCAGGTGCAACTGGATGAGAACCGCTCCCTGGCAGAGCGCGACGCCCTGACCCGTGTGGCCAATCGTTACCGCCTGGAGCGGGTCCTGCTGGAAGAATGCGATCGCGCCCAACGGTTTCGCCTGCCGCTGTCGCTGATTGCCATGGACGTAGATGACTTCAAGCCGATCAACGACCAACACGGCCATGCCGTCGGTGATGAAACCCTGGTGCATGTGGTGCAATGCCTGGAAGCCTGCTTGCGCCACGGCGACTTGCTGGCCCGCTGGGGCGGTGATGAGTTCATGGTGATTGTGCCCAAAAGCACGTTGGAAACCGCGCGGGAACTGGCCGAGCGGATGCGCTGTGTGCTCAAGGAGCTGCCCGCCGTGGGCAATTTCAAAGTAACGCTGAGCCTGGGCGTGGTGGAGCGGCGCAACGAAGAATCACCCACAAGCCTGATGGCCAGGGCCGATCAGGCGTTGTATCGCTCCAAGGCGGCGGGCAAGGACACCGTGTCTGAGTAAACCTTCAGCGAACCGGCGGCGCGTACTGGATGCCGCCATTGCTCCACAACGCGTTCAGGCCACGCTTGATCTTCAGCACACTGCCCTGGCCGATGTTGCGCTCGAAGACTTCACTGTAGTTGCCCACTTGCTTGACGATCTGCACCACCCAGTCCTTGCGCAGTTTCAGGTCCTTGCCGTAGTCACCGTCTGCGCCCAGCAGGCGGGCGACGTCCGGATTCTTGGTGGACTTGGCCTGCTCTTCGACGTTCTGCGAGGTGATGCCCATTTCCTCGGCGTTGAGCATGGCGAACAACGTCCACTTGACGATGCTGAACCACTCGTCGTCGCCCTTGCGCACCAGCGGGCCCAGCGGTTCCTTGGAAATGACTTCCGGCAACACCACGAATTCATCCGGGTGAGCCATCTTGATTCGCTGGGCGTACAGGCCCGACTGGTCAGTGGTCAGCACATCGCAGCGGCCGGCTTCCAGGCCCTTGGCGCTTTCGTCGGCGGTGTCGAAGGTGATCGGCGTGTACTTCAGGCCGTTGGAGCGGAAGTAGTCCGAGACGTTCAGCTCGGTGGTGGTGCCGGCCTGGATGCAGATGGTCGCGCCGTCCAGGTCTTTGGCGCTCTTCACACCGAGCTTGGTGTTCACCAGAAAGCCGATGCCGTCGTAGTAGGTCACGCCGGTGAACACCATGCCCATGCCGGCGTCGCGGGAACTGGTCCAGGTGGTGTTGCGGGAAATCAGGTCGATCTCGCCGGACTGCAACGCGGTGAAGCGCTCCTTGGCGGTCAACTGGCTGAACTTCACTTTCGACGCGTCACCAAACAGCGCGGCGGCGACGGCGTGGCACACATCCACATCGATGCCGGTCATCTTGCCGTTGGCGTCCGGCACGCCAAAACCCGGCAAACCATCGCTGACCCCACACTGGATAAAACCCTTCTTCTGGATCGCATCCAGGGTCGCCCCCGCGTGCGCGCTCCCGGCCAACCCCAATACTGCGGCGGCGGTGAATGCCGCCAACGTGGATTTGATGTTCTTCATGCAAGGCGCTCCCTGTCGATCTTTATTATTCGGCGCCAAAAACCCGCGCCGTTTATAGTGTTGCCGGTCAGTATCAACGGCTTTACACCTTGGCCACAAACGACGTTTAGGCAAAGGCTCCTTCCGATTTGGAATGAACTTGGCTATTTGAAAGGATCTGCGATCCCGTGATTTCGAAACGCTTGACCCCTTCGATGACTGCCCTGCAGTGCTTCGAAGCCGCCGCCCGCCACTTGAGCTTCACACGCGCCGCCGAAGAGCTGCACCTGACCCAGAGTGCGGTGAGCAAGCAAGTGGCGCAGTTGGAAGAGATGCTCTGCCACCCGTTATTCCAGCGAGTGCGCCAGCGTTTGTACCTGTCGCCGGCAGGCTCGCTGTACTTGGAGGAAGTGCGCAAGATCCTCAACCAGGTGGATATTTCCAGCCGCTACATCCTGACCTACGGCGGCGAAACCGAAGTGCTGCGCATCGCCACCCAGCCAACCTTCGGTGACCGCTGGCTGGTGCCCAAGCTCAAGGATTTTGCCGCGCGCCATCCCAATATCCACCTGGACGTGCGCAATGAACTGGAGCCGTTCGACGTGTTGCAGGCCAAGGCCGACATCGCGTTCTTCTTCGGCCAGGGATCGTGGCCGGGAGCGACCTGCATCGAGTTGTTTCGCGAAGCCGTGGTGCCGGTGTGCGCACCCGGTTTTGTCGCCGCAGGCAGCGACGCCTCGTCTCGCCACACGTTGCTGCAATGCACCTCGCGTCCGGAAGCCTGGCACGAGTGGTTTCTGGAACAAGGCCTGCACTCGCAAAACAGCTACCACGGGCCGCGCTTCGACACGTTCTACATGTGCATTCGCGCAGCGCAATCGGGGTATGGCGTGGCGTTGGTGCCGCAGTATCTGGTGACCGAGGAATTGGCGAACGGCAGCCTGATGATCCCTTGGGATTACGCGATGCCCAGCGCCGGCGCGCACTTTATCGCCCATGCCGAACATGCCGGTGGGATTCCAAAAGTGCAGGCGTTTTTGAGCTGGATGGTGGAGTACACCACAGCACATCCCGACTTTTAATAATGACCCGGCGACTTTATTTCGTTTGCGGGGCAAGGCGGCTCACGGCTTAGATAAAAGGACGCATCCTATTCTTGAGTCCCGGATCCATGAGCCGCGAAACCATCAGCCAGTCGATTTCCATCGTCCACCCCATCAGCCTCAGCCATGGCAAGAACGCCGAAGTCTGGGACACCACGGGCAAGCGCTACATCGATTTCGTCGGTGGCATTGGCGTACTCAACCTGGGCCATTGCCACCCGCGTGTGGTCGAGGCGATTCGCGAGCAGGCGACCAAACTCACCCACTACGCCTTCAACGCCGCCCCTCACGCGCCCTACATCGAACTGATGGACCGCCTCACCGCGTTCATCCCGGTGGATTACCCGGTCAGTGGCATGCTCACCAACAGTGGTGCGGAGGCGGCGGAAAACGCCTTGAAAATTGTCCGGGGAGCGACGGGCCGCACCGCTGTCATTGCCTTTGACGGTGCCTTTCACGGACGCACCCTGGCCACCTTGAACCTCAATGGCAAGGTCGCGCCGTACAAACAAAAAGTCGGCGTACTGCCGGGGCCGGTGTTCCACCTGCCATTCCCCAGTCGCGACAACGGCGTGACCTGCGCCGAAGCGCTGAAGGCGATGGACCGGCTGTTCAGCGTGGAAATCGACGTCGACGACGTGGCCTGTTTCATCATCGAACCGGTGCAGGGCGAAGGGGGCTTCCTGACGCTGGACGTGGAATTCGCCCAAGCGCTGCGCCGCTTTTGCGACGAGAAAAACATCCTGCTGATTGCCGATGAAATCCAGTCCGGCTTCGGCCGTACCGGCCAGCGTTTTGCGTTCTCACGCTTGGGCATCGAGCCTGACCTGATTCTGCTGGGCAAAAGCATCGCCGGCGGTGTGCCGCTCGGCGCAGTAGTAGGTCGCAAAACGTTGCTCGACAGCCTGCCCAAAGGCGGCCTGGGCGGCACCTATTCCGGCAACCCGATTGCCTGCGCGGCGGCGTTGGCGACCCTGGATGAAATGACGGATGCACACCTGAAAAGTTGGGGCACGCAGCAGGAAGAAGCCATCCTCAGCCGCTATGAATCATGGCGTTCGAAAAAGCTCTCGCCGTACCTCGGCCGCTTGACCGGCGTGGGCGCCATGCGTGGTATCGAACTGGCCAACGCCGACGGCAGCCCGGCACCACAACAACTGACCCAACTGCTGGCCCTGGCCCGCGAGGCGGGTTTGCTGCTGATGCCCAGCGGCAAATCACGGCACATTATCCGTCTGCTGGCGCCGTTGACGATTGAGGCGGCGGTGCTGGAGGAAGGGCTGGATATTCTTGAGGGGTGTTTGGTGAAGCTGGCTTAGGTCAACCCCCCACCACAACAAAACTGCAATTATTTTAGCCATAAGACTACAAAACAGCCAAAATAATTGCAGATCAAATGCTCACCGGTAGTGCTATTATTCCTGCATATTCATCTCGAAAGCGCCGGAATAATTGCACCCATGGCCAACAAAACCGCTCCGCTGCTCCCTATGACCCAGCAATTGCTGGCGGACTTGGGCGAACGCCTGCGCTTGGCGCGCTTGCGTCGCAAGCTCACCGCCAAACAAGTGGCGGAGCGTGCCGGTATGTCACTCATGACCCTGCGTGCATTGGAGCGAGGCTCTACGGGAGTGACCATCGGCGCCTACCTGTCCGTATTGCAAGTGCTCGGGCTCGAACAGGATATAGCCTCGATCGCTGAAACCGACACAGTAGGACGCCATCTGCAAGACGCCGCGCTTACAAACAAAAAGCAGGGGGCAACCAAGCCTCGCGTGAAGAAGGCTGCACACACGTTGTCTGCCACCATCGCGTCCTCAGTCTCCCCCCAGGCACAAACGGCCTCGAAACTTTCGGCCCTGATCGTCAACCCCGTCAGCCGTTCTAGTGACGAGTCATCCAAGCCATGACCCGTATTCTCGTTTATGCCGACTGGGATGGGCTCGATCATGCCCGTCGCCTTGGCGTACTGCATGCGCGCCAAGGCGGTCCAAGTGAGTTGTTTGAGTTTGAATACGACCGTGAGGCGCTGGCTGATCCGCAGTTGGGCCTGACTCAACTTGACCCGCGCCTAGGCTTGTTCGAAGGCCCGCAGTTCCCCCCGCAAGGTCGCGATACCTTCGGTGTATTTGCCGACTCCAGCCCCGACCGATGGGGGCGCATGCTGATGAAGCGTCGGCTGGAACGCGATAAACGAGCGGCAAGAGTTGCACCCCACACTCGGCTTATGGAGTCAGACTTCCTGTTGGGTGTACACGATACCTTCCGCGTCGGCGCGTTGCGTTTCAAGCAAGATGACAGCGGCCCCTTTCTGGACAATCAGGACAGCCTGGCGGCGCCGCCACTGATCAAACTGCGGGAACTGGAAGCAGCCAGCCGCGCCCTGGAAAACGATACCGACAATACCGCCGTCGAAGGCAGCGAATGGCTGCGGACGTTGATCGCACCCGGCGGCTCGCTGGGTGGCGCACGCCCTAAAGCCAGCGTGGTCGACCCCGATGGGCATCTCTGGATTGCCAAGTTTTCGAGCCTGCGCGATGAGCACGATGTGGGAGCCTGGGAATACATCGTTGGGTCTCTCGCCGAGGGCTGCGGTCTGCGCGTCGCCCCCATGGATGCAGAACGCTATGCCAGCGAGCATCACTGCTTCAGGGTTAAACGTTTTGACCGGTCTGCTCAGGGGCGACGTTTGCATTTCGCCTCCGCCATGACCTTGACCGGGCATACCGATGGTGACGATGCCTCGACTGGCGTCAGCTACCTGGAACTTGCACGGGTGTTGATCACGCAAGGCGCCGATACCCAAGCTGACTTGCGCGAACTGTGGTGCCGAATTCTGTTTAACGTGTTGGTTTCCAATACCGATGATCACTTGCGTAACCACGGCTTCCTGCTGGAACCGGGACGGGGCTGGCGGCTCTCTCCTGCCTACGATATGAATCCCGACCGTTACGGTCATGGCCTGAAACTCAATATCAGCGAACATGACAACGCTCTGGATCTGGAGTTGGTGCGATCAGTCGCCGGGATCTTCAGGGTGCCACTCCCGGAGGCCGACACGCTTATCGAACGTTTCAGGGGCATTGTGAATCAGTGGCCAACGCTGGCCAATGCAGTGGGCATCTCAAGACGTGAGCAGGACGAAATGAGCCCCGCCTTCAAGTTGTCCAAAGGCGCACAATGACCCAGCGACGCCACTATTACCAAATCCGAAAGAATCCATCTTCCGTTTAGCCCTTTCTCTCCCCGCGTCGGGGCTTTATCCTTGTCGGCAACAAACTGAAACGTTTCATCATTCCATAAAACATCGTCCGCCCGTGTTCAACGCCTTTGTGCGAACGCGCCAGGTCGCTGTTGGCGTTTCAAAACCATAAAATATTAAGACCCCATTTTGCCTATGCCAGCTTTCCCAAACCTGCGCCTGTGCGCTGCGCTGCTGCCTTTCGGTCTGGCCACCTGTGCCCAAGCCGCTCCTGCCTTTGACGCTGAATCACCGTGGATGCTGGGTGATTTCGGCGGCACCCGGACAGCGCTGTCTCAACAAGGCTACGACTTCAAACTCGACTACACCGGCGAGATGGGCAGTAACCTGCATGGCGGTTCTGACCACGATCGTACTGCGCGCTACAGCGATCAGTTCGGCCTGGGCACGCACCTGGATCTGCAGAAGATCCTCGGCTGGCACGACGCCGAGTTCCAATTGACGGTGACCGAGCGCAGCGGCAACAACATCACCAACGACCGCGTTAACGATCCGCGTGTGGGCGGGTTCACTTCGTCCCAGGAAGTCTGGGGCCGTGGCCAGACCTGGCGCCTGACGCAAATGTGGTACCAGCAGAAATTCTTCGACCAGAAGCTCGACATCAAGGCCGGGCGCTTTGGCGAAGGCGAAGACTTCAACAGCTTCCCCTGCGACTTCCAGAACCTGGCGTTCTGCGGCTCACAGGTCGGTAACTGGGTGGGCAGCATCTGGTACAACTGGCCGGTGAGCCAGTGGGCGCTGCGGGTCAAGTATCACCTGACGCCCGAACTGTACGCCCAGGTCGGCGCCTATGAACAGAACCCGTCCAACCTGGATCGCGGCAATGGCTTCAAGCTCAGTGGCAGCGGCACACAAGGCGCCCTGCTCCCGGTGGAACTGGTGTGGACACCCACGCTCAACGGCCTGCCCGGCGAATACCGCGCCGGTTACTACTACAGCAGCGCCAAGGCCAGCGACGTCTATAAAGACCGCAACGACCAACCGGCAGCCCTCAGCGGCGAGGCCTATCGCAGCGCCTCCAGCAAACACGGGGTGTGGCTGGGAGTGCAACAGCAAGTCACCAGCCTGGCCAGCGACCATTCGCGAGGCTTGAGCGTGTTCGCCAACGGCACGATGCACGACAAGAAAACCAACGCTGTGGATAACTACGTGCAGGCCGGCGTGGTCTACAAGGGCCCGTTTGACGCCCGCGCCAAGGACGATATCGGCCTTGCCGTGGCCCGGGTGCACGTCAACCCGGCCTATCGCAAGAACGCCGAGGCGAGCAACCAGGCCCGTGCGGTGTACGACTTCGATGACCCGGCCTATATGCCGATTCAACACACCGAATACAGCGCCGAACTCTATTACGGCATCCACGTCACCCACTGGCTGACCGTGCGCCCGAACCTGCAATACATCCGTCACCCCGGGGCCGTGGCCCAGGTGGATGACGCGCTGATCGGCGGGATCAAGCTGCAAAGCTCGTTCTGATTCTGAATAAAGCTAATTTGCCCTGAACCAAGCCTGCGCCGGAACGTCATCTACAGTGAACTGTGCGCAATCAATTCAAAACGTAACGGAGAACCACACTATGAGCACTGATGGTGCTTCAAGTCCAAGTCGCCTGCTGCCCAGGCTACTGGGGATCTTGCTGCTGATAATGGGCCTGGCCTTGTTGGCCGGGGGGATCAAGCTGAGCATGCTCGGCGGGTCGCTGTATTACCTGCTGGCCGGTCTCGGCATCACCGTCACCGGTCTTTTGCTGCTGGCAACACGCCGCGCGGCGCTGGGCTTGTACGCACTGGTGCTGTTTGCCAGCACCGTCTGGGCGCTGTGGGAAGTCGGCCTGGACTGGTGGCAACTGGTGCCGCGCCTGGCGCTGCTGTTCGCCCTCGGCATCGTCATGCTGCTCCCGTGGTTCCGCCGTCCATTGCTGCGTGGCCAAGCCGCGCCGCTGGGCACTGGCGCCCTGAGCGTCGCCGTCGTGCTGGCCGGTGCTGCTGCCTTGGCCAGCCAATTCACCGACCCGGGTGCCATGGTCAAAAAAGGCCAACTGGACCGCGATGCGGTGCCAGGCATGGCCAGCGCCGCGCCAGCCCAGGCGGACGGTGACTGGAACTCCTATGGCCGCTCGGCCTTTGGTGACCGTTACTCGCCACTGGCGCAGATCACCCCGGAAAACGCCCACAAGCTGGTTCCAGCCTGGACGTATCGCACTGGCGACATTCCTGGCCCAGGCGATCCCGGTGAAACCACCGCGGAAAACACCCCGCTGAAAGTCAACGGCATGCTCTACGTGTGTACACCACACAGCCAGGTCATTGCCCTGGACCCGGACACCGGCAAGGAAATCTGGCGTTTCGACCCAAAGATCAGCAGCGAGGGTGCTGCCAACTTCAAGGGTTGGGCGCACATGACCTGCCGTGGCGTGTCGTATCACGATGACGCGGTCTACGCTTCCGAGCAGAGCCCGACTGGCAGCGCCAGCCCGGCCGCCGCGCCGAATGCCTGCCCGAAACGCATCTTCGTACCTACCGCCGACACCCGTCTGATCGCCCTGAACGCCGACACCGGCAAGATGTGCGAAGACTTTGGTGACAAAGGCCAGGTCGACCTGCGTGCCAACATCGGCACCTTCGCCCCGGGCGGTTACTACTCCACCTCGCCACCGGCCGTTACCAAGAACCTGGTAGTGATCGGCGGTCACGTGACCGACAACGTCTCCACCGACGAGCCAAGCGGCGTGATCCGCGCGTTCGACGTGCACACCGGCAAGCTGGTGTGGAACTGGGACAGCGGCAACCCGGACGACACCACCCCGTTGGCCGAGGGCAAGACTTACACCCGCAACTCGCCAAACATGTGGTCGATGTTCGCGGTGGACGAAAAACTCGGCATGCTCTACCTGCCGATGGGTAACCAGATGCCCGACCAGTACGGCGGCGACCGGACTCCGGACTCCGAGAAGTACAGCGCCGGCCTGACCGCCCTGGACATCGACAGCGGCCACGTGAAGTGGACCTTCCAGTTCACTCACCATGACCTGTGGGACATGGACGTGGGCGGCCAGCCTTCGCTGATCGACATCAAGACCGCTGACGGCGTGAAGCAAGCGGTAATGGCGTCGACCAAGCAAGGCAGCATCTACGTGATCGACCGCTCGAACGGTCAGCCAGTGGTGCCGATCAATGAAATCCCTGTACCGCAAGGTGCAGTGGCCGGCGATCACACCGCTCCGACCCAACCGAAATCGGACCTGAACTTCATGCCACCGCCCCTCAAGGAGCGTGACATGTGGGGCGTGACGCCGTTCGACCAGATGCTGTGCCGGATTGATTTCAAATCCATGCGCTACGACGGTCCGTTCACCCCGCCATCGCTGCAAGGTTCGATCGTTTACCCGGGTAACTTTGGCGTGTTCGACTGGGGTGGCATTTCCGTCGACCCGGTTCGCCAGATTGCTTTCGTGAACCCGAGCTACATGGCGTTCAAATCGAAACTGATCCCGGCCGCCGACATCGCCAAGCAAGGCCCACGGGTCAGCGAAACCGAAGGCGTGCAGCCGAACAAAGGCGCGCCGTACGGCGTGATCCTCGAAGCCATGCTGTCGCCACTGGGCCTGCCGTGCCAGGCGCCAGCATGGGGTTATGTGGCCGCGGTCGACCTGACCAACCACCAGACCATCTGGATGCACAAGAACGGCACCGTGCGTGACAGCTCGCCGGTTCCGATTCCACTGACCATGGGCGTACCAAGCCTGGGCGGGACCTTCACCACGGCCGGTGGCGTGTCTTTCCTCAGCGGTACCCTTGACCAGTACCTGCGTGCCTATGACGTGAAAAACGGCAAGCAACTGTGGGAAGGCCGCCTGCCAGCAGGCGCGCAAACCACACCGATGACCTACACCGGCAAGGACGGCAAGCAGTACGTGCTGGTCATGGCCGGCGGTCATGGTTCCCTGGGCACCAAGCAGGGCGACTATGTGATGGCGTTCAAACTGCCGGACTAAGTAACAGCGGCGGCAAGACAAAGGCGGCTACCTTATGGGTAGCCGCCTTTTTTTGTGTTCACACCGGCACACGTTCGCGGCGCATCCACATTTCGAACGCCATGGCGTTCAGTGGCCGGCTGATCAGATAGCCTTGGGCCGTGTCGCACTTCCAGAGCTTGAGCAGCTTGAGGCTAGGCTCGAACTCCACACCTTCAGCCACCACTTTGAGCCCCAGGTTGTGGCTCATTTCGATGGTCGAGCGCACGATCACGCCGTCGCCGGAGATGCCGTCGAGATTGCGTATGAACGACTGGTCGATCTTCAGTTCCTGCACTGGCAATCGTTGCAGTTGCGCCAGGGATGAATAGCCGGTGCCGAAGTCGTCCACCGAGAGGCTGATGCCACAACCGCGCAGTTGCTCCAGCACGCTGAGGGCCTGAGCCGGGTTGTGCATGATCGCGCTTTCGGTGATTTCGAAAATCAGTTGCCGGGCCGATACGCAGTAGCGCGCCAACAGCTCGGTCACCTGCAGGGCCAGGCTGTCATCGGCCAGGTCATCCACCGAGATGTTCACCGATAACTGCACCTGCAACCCGCGCACCTCCCACTCGGCCAATTGCCGAATGGCTTCTTCGATCACCCAGTGGGTAAGGTTGCCCATGCTGCCGGTGCGCTCAGCCAGGGGAATGAACTCGGCGGGCGATACCAGCCCAAGGGTCGGATGCTGCCAGCGCAACAGCGCTTCGGCCTGGCTCACATGGCCATGGTGCAAGTCGAGCTTGGGCTGATAACACAGGTGCAACTCACCTTCCGCCGCCGCCCGGCGCAGGTCGCGGATCAGCGTGATCTGGCGTTGGTGGGCGAGGTCGCGGTCTTGTTGGTAGATCTGTAAATAGCCCGGTAACGCTGCCGCATCGTGGCGGGCAAGCGCGGCGCGGCTGATCAGTTCTTCAACCTGCTGGCCGTCGGCCGGGTACGCGGCGATGCCGATGCTCACTTCGTGGCGCAGTTCATCGCCGCCGATGCGCTGGGGCTCGGTCAGCAGCCCATACAGGCGGTCAGCCAAGGCCACGACACGGTCGATCTCGGTGTTTTCCAGCAGCAGCAAAAACTCGCTGCCGGTGATGCGCGCGGCGGTGTCACTGGCCGAGAGGCTCGACAGCAGGCAGCGGCTGGCTTCGCGGAGCATTTCTTCCACTCCTTCCGGGCCATAGCTTTCATTGATCACCCGGTAGTTTTCAATCCCCAGGTACAGCAACACCACGGGCCGGCCGGCGCTGATGGCACTGCCCAGGCGCTCCATGGCCAGCGCCCGGTTGGGCAGGCCGGTGAGCGGATCGTGCAGAGCGTTGTGGGCCAGTTGCCGTTCGCGCACGGCGATCCCGGTTTGCATGGCGTTAAAGGCCTGGGCCAGCAGGCCGAACTCATCATGGCTGCGCACCCGCACTGGCGTACGGTAATCACCGGCACCGATGCGTTCGGCGGCCTGCACCAGCGCATTGAGTGGGCGCGAAACCCTACGCGCCAGGAACAAAGCGCCCGCCAGCGACACCAGCAGCACCACCAGGGCGATTGCAAGAAATTGCCGGTCCAGCGGCGCGAAGGACTCAAGGGCGTGGTCCAGCGGGCTTTGCAGCAGCACCCGCACTTCACCGCCGTCTGCGGTGTTACCCAAGGGCAACACCTGGCTGAGGTAACGCTGGCCGTGAAACAGGTTCAGTTGCGCCTCGGAATTGATGTACGGCGCCTGCAAGTTACTGGCAATCGATGCCTGCAGTGACTCGGGCTGAGTGCTGAACAGTTCGCCGGGCTGGCCGTGCTGCGCACTGAAGAACGACACCTCGAGGTTGCTCATGGAGCGCAATTCACTGGCAAAGATTTCGTCCATGGGGAAGCCCATGGCGACACGGGCAATCGGTGTGAGGTCGACGACGTCCTGTTGCACCAGCAGAAAAGGCCGGCCATCCAGGGCCACGATCAACATTTGCAGGCCGCTGCGCCGGGCCTGGCGCAAGGCATCGTTGTAGGGAAAAGGCTGGCCCGGGGTCAGCGCCTGTAACGTGCTGACCATCACCCGACCGTCGAGGCCCAGCACAAACACCTCACTGGACGTCAGGCCGGTACCATGCCGGCGCAGCGCGGCGAGAATCTCGGCGGGCTCACCCTCGGCGACAGACTGGCGGAAGGGCAGGTCTGCCGCGAGCCAGTTCAAGCCATATTGCAGACGCCGGCCACGCAGGTCGAGCAGCCGTTCGAACACCTGGCTGCCGGTTTCCAGTTGCACTTGGGCCTGATTTTCCACGGCGTGATTGGTCGCGGTCTTCACTGCGAAATACACCGCCGCCACGACCACCAGTAACAGCAGCGCCAGCACCCCGGCGATCCGGGTTTGAAAGGTATGGCGCCACCTCATTTTGTTGCCCTCTGGCAGCGCCCGTCTCCTCCAGCCGAAATCTCCCTTCGTCATACGCGTCCCTCGCGAAAGCTGAACTGGCGTCAAATAAATATCCTTTTTAAAAGGACATTCGAATGATCCAGACTAGCTGCGCAAGAGAGGAAGTGCATCCAATAAGTACGGGAGTTTTCCCGTCATTAATTTGGCGACATAGAGCCGTTGCTACATGCGCGCCCGCATGAAATCACCCCAGCGCCGCACCAGGTAGTTGTGCTCGTCCATCACCGAGTTCCACACCGCGATGTGCCCCATGCGTTGCTCATAGGAGCCCCCGTCGCGCACTTCGCCCACATCAATCAACGGTAAGCCATCGCTGCCCAACAGCTCTTCCCGCGCGGGCTGGCCGGCGTACCAGTAATCCCATTCGGCACTGCTCAGGTGATCACGGCTGCGGGCCGGGTTGCCGATGTAATAACCCTGGCGCGCCATTACCGCACCTGGCCAGCCGGACAGCCACCAGTTGAGGTAGGCATAGGCCGCATCCAGCACCGGGCCCTTGGCATGGCGCGACAACGACAACCCGCCGAACCAGGCGCGATAACCTTCACGGGGCACCGCCAGGCGATACTTAACCCCGGCCCGGTGCAGGCGCATCAGGGTCGGTGACCACAAACTCTGGATGTCGATGCTCGGGCTGAGCATCAGTTGCGCCGCTTCTTCGTCATCCGACCAGAACGCCGCGAAGTGCCCTTCCTTCTGCTTGCGTACCAGGATATCCGCCAGCACATCGATCTCTTCGATGCTCATGTTGCCGATGTCCTTGAAGCTCGCGAGCCCTGCGCCTTGCACCGCCAGTGCAGCATCGAGGGCACCGATGGCGGCGTCACTCTGCAGCGCGGTACGTGCGCCCCAGGCTGGGTCGAGCAGCCAGCCCCAGCTCTCGTTGGCGCGGTTGAACCCTTCGGGCAAGCGCTCGGGGCGGTAGGCGAAACTGTCGGCGTTGTGGGTCAGGGGCAACATGCTGATGCGTTCGGTCACGGTGCTGCCGAGGCTGCCATCGTGCTGCACGAACAGGCGCTCGCTGGGCACACTGCCGCTGCCCAGGCGGTCGTTGGCGGACAAACGTCCGCGCTTGGGCAGGTCGTTGATCTCGTGCCACAGCGCAATGCGCCGGGTGTCGATCGGCTGGATCGCCCGGGCCGGCCACACGAAATCGACGTTGTGAAACCACTGGTCGTAGAGGTCGTAGCTGTCCGGCTGCATCACTGCAATACGCTGGGCCTGCTCGACATCGTGCACCTGATACACCAGGCGAATGCCCAGCTCTTTTTCCGCTCGCACACGCAGGCATTCGAGCAAGGTCACCGAGGTACCGAGGACGCGCAGCGTGATCATGCGGCGAACCTTCTGGAGAACACTTCAAAGGAGCGACGCAGCAACGCCGGGTCGAGACCTCGCAGGATAAACACCAGGCGTGATTGCCGATCGGTCCCCGGCCAGGCAGGCAGGTGAACCGGGGCATGCAGGCAATGCTGCACGCCGTGGATAACGATGGGGGCCGAGCTTGCGTTCACGTTGAGCAGTCCTTTGACGCGAAGAATACGTTCGCCGTTGCATCTTAACAGCATCGATAACCAGACTCCGAACCCCACCCAATCCAGCGGCTGGTCGAAGGTCAGGCAACAGACTTGCGCGGCGCCGTGGTTGGCGGCGGTGGTTTGATGGAGTTGCCAGCGACTGACTTCGGCCGCAGGTTCGGCGCTGCGCAGGCCTTCGCCAAGCAGCAGTTGTTCACCGCTGTCGATATCGCAGGTATTGAGGATCGGCGTACCGGCGTTCAGTGCCTGCAAGTGCGCGCGCAGTGGGGCGCAGTCTTCGACGAGGTCGGTCTTGCTCAACAGCAGGCGATCCGCGGCGGCCACTTGCGCCAGCCATTCCGGGTGCAGGCGCTCTTGCAAGACGGCATGGCTGGCGTCTACCAACGTCACGACCAAGCCGATATGAAAGCGCCCGCGAAGCTGCACGTCGTTGTTCAAGGTGGCGAGGATTGGCGCCGGGTCGGCCAGGCCGGTGGTTTCCAGAATCACCCGTTTGAAGGCCGGAATCTCGCCACGCTCACGGCGCTGCAACAGGCCGAGCAAGGCGTCTTTCAACTCGCCGCGAATCGAACAGCAGACGCAACCGCTGGGCAGCAGCACGGTGTCCGGCGCGACTTCTTCCACCAGCAGATGGTCGATGCCGACGTCGCCGAACTCATTGATCAGCAACGCTGTGTCGCCAAGGCTTTCGCCTTGCAGCAGGCGCTTGAGCAAGGTGGTCTTGCCGCTGCCGAGGAAGCCGGTGATGACATTCAGGGCGATGCTCATATTTCTACCTCGTTGCTGGCCTCCTGTAGGCGCGAGCTTGCTCGCGAAAAACCTGAGAACGCCGCGTTCAACCAGAGAGGGCGCGTTATCGTTGACGTTTTTCGCGAGCAAGCTCGCTCCTACAGAAGACCCTGTTCCAAGTGGTCGAGTAATTTGGGGTCAAGAGGGTCCAGCGGCCGACCGAGCATGGTCTCTGCCGCCCGCCACAGCTGATCCAGGCCGCTGGCCAGTTCCTGTTTGCCGGTGGCGCCCAGCAGTAGATAGGACGCGCCCTGGAAGTCTTCGACCTTGAGCCGGAACACCGCCAGCACCTGGTTGATCGCCGCGATGCGGCGCAGGCGTTCGCGGCGACGCGGCAACTCATCGCCCAGGGGATCGCTCCAGTGCAAGTCTTCGCCCAGCAGGCCGCAGAGTCCGCACATGCTTATTGCCCGCTCATGGCATGACATCGCCGGAGTTCGGGCCGAGGGTCTGGCCGACGAACAGGTTGCCGCCCGGCTCGCTGGCCAGCAGCACCGCGGTGGGCGCGACTTCATCCGCCAGGCCGAAACGACCCAAGGGCAACTCGGCAGCCTTGGCGCGTTTCCAGGTGTCGCTGATGCCGCCTACCAACGGCGTCTCAATCGGCCCGGGCGCAATGGCGTTGACCAGTACGTTGTCCTTGGCCACTTCCAGCGCGAGGGATTTGGTGAAGCCGATCACGCCAGCTTTCGCCGCTGCATAGTGCGTCAACTCGGCGCCGCCCTTGATCCCCAGTTGCGAGGCAACGTTGATGATCCGGCCCCAGCGCTGGCCAATCATGTGGGGCAAGGCGCGCTGGCTGGCGACGAAGACGCTGGTGAGGTCGACGCGCAGCATGTCGTTCCACATGTCCATGGTCAGGTCGACGCACCGGGCCTGGGTCAGCATGCCGGCGTTGTTGACCAGGATATCGATGCCGCCGTAGTGGGTGACACAGGCATCGACGCTGGCCTGGGCGCCGTCGACAGTGCCGACATCGGCCACGCACTCGAGGACTTCGGCACCGAGGTTGCGGCAGGTGATGGCCGTTTCGGCGAGGGTTGCGGCGTCGCGGTCGGCCAGCAACAGGCGTGCGCCTTCGACGGCGTAGGCACGGGCGATGGCGGCGCCGATGCCGCTGCCGGCACCGGTGATCACGGCACGGCGGTTAGAGAGTTGGGGCATGGTGAACTCCTCAAATAATCAAACGGCGAACGCAAAAAAAATGTGGGAGCGGGCTTGCTCGCGAAAGCGGAGTGCCAGCCAATACATGCGGAACTGATCCACCGCATTCGCGAGCAAGCCCGCTCCCACATTTTTGACCGAGTCCGGCTTAAAACCGGGGTTAATCCGGCCAGCGCACGGTCAGGCCACCATCAATCACGATGCTCTGTCCGGTGAGGTAACTCGATTCCTCACTGGTCAAAAAACGCACCAGAGACGCCACTTCATCCGCCCGCCCTACCCGACCCAGCGGAATTGCCCGCGCCGCCTTCGCCAGGCCTTCCGGCCCCAGGGAGTTCTTCGCGTCCAGCGACTGGGGCGTCTCGATCAACCCCGGAATCACCGCATTGCAACGAATCCCCAACGGCGCCAACTCCACCGCCAGCGACCGACACAACCCCGGCACCCCAGCCTTCGCCGCCGCATAGTGCGCGTGGTCCTGCCAGCCATACACGCCACCGGCAATCGACGAAATCGCCACCAATGCCCCGCCGTCACTCATGTGGCGGGTCGCCGCACGAAAGGTGCGCATCACCCCGGTCAGGTCGACGTTGAGCATCTCGTTCCATAGTTCGTCAGTCATCTCCAGCAGTGGCGCACGGCGCAACAGCCCTGCGTTGGCCACCGCGTAATCGAGGCGACCGAAGTGCTGGACCGCCTGCGCCGCCAGGTTATCCACCGACGCCGTATCGCCCACGTCCAGCGGCAACATCAGGCATTCACCGCCGGCCTCTTCCACCAGCGCAACCGTGTGATGCGGGTCATGGGGATCGGCCGGGTAATACCCACCCACCACCGCCACGCCGCTGCGGGCATACGCCACCGCGAGGGCCTGGCCGATGCCGCTGGCGGCACCGGTAATCAATGCAACTTTACGACTCATCAAATGACTCCTTACTGAACGGTTTCCGGACGCACATGGCGTGCGGCAAACATCAACGCACCGGACAGAAAGCACGGCAGCGCGCCAAACCACAGCGCAGCGGTCTGCCAGTCACTGCCGGCCGACAACACTTGGGTCGCGCCAAACCCGGCAACCACTGCACCAATCGGTCCCATGGCATGGATGATCGCGCCACCGGTGGCACGGATGCTGGTGGGGAAACTTTCGCTGATGAAAAACAGTGCCGCCGAGTACGGCCCGATCAGGAAGAACAGGCCCAGGCTGTAGAGCCCGACCACCATTGCCATGTTGCTCGGGCCAAACAGCATCCCGGCAAACGACAGCCCGCCGAGCATCCAGCCCAGGCCGATCACGTTGCGCCGGCCGATCTTGTCGCCCATCCAGCCGTGGCTGAGGTAGCCGCAGTAACCCACCAGGTTCGACAGCACGAGGATGATCAGCGAGTTCTCGAACGAGATGTGGTGCACGCTGACGATCACCGACGTACCCAACACGCTGAACACCTGAATCGCGGCCCAGTTGAGCAACAGCGCCGCACCAATCACCAACGTTGCACGGCGGGCCGGGCCACGGAATGCAGCCTTGAGGCCGGCCTTGCTGTGTTCGTCATAGTCCACGCCGTAGGTCACGGCGACGTTTTGTGCTTCTTTCACCGAGCCGCTTTTGCGCAGCTCGCTGATGCGTTGGTGAATCTGGAACTGCGGGCTCTCCTTGAGCTTGCGCGCCATGACCGCAATCACAATCGCCGGGATCGCCGCAAACACGAAGCAGCCCTGCCAGCCAATCACCGGCAGCAACAGCGCGGTCAAACCTGCCGCGATCAACGCGCCCACCGGCCAGCCGCCTTGGACCAGGCTGTAGATAAAGCCGCGACGCTTGGCCAGTTTCGGGTCATCCGAAGCGGCGTACAGCTCGCTCAGGTAGGTGGCGTTGACGGTTTCCTCGGCATAACCCAGGCCGCCCAGCGAACGGATCAGGATCAGCGAAGACTTGCCCCACGCGCCGCCAATGGCGGTCAGCGCCGAGCAGATTGCCGAACCGGCCACGGTGAAAATAATCCCTTTGCGCCGACCCAGCTTGTCCACGATCGGACCGATGGCCAGCGCGACCACGGCGGTGCCTACCGCCACCCATGTCGCTATCTGCGCTTGCTCCACTTCACCCCAATTAAAGTGCCGCCCGATTTCCGGCAGCAAGGTGCCGAAAAGAATGAAGTCATACACCGCAAACACCCAGGCAAAAAATGCGATCCAGGTGGCGAAACGCACTTCCTTGGGCGTCAGTTGCCGGGGTTTCCAGCCAGTCAGATCAAGCTTGTTGTAGATAGACATGAATCGCGCCTCGGGAGGTTGGCCAGGGTTTAGGTACGGGTGTCAGGTACGCGGTTGGCCCGACTGTAGGAGCGAGCTTGCTCGCGAAAAACCTGAGAACGCCCCGTTTTAACCAGACGGGCCGCGTTATCGTTGACGGTTTTCGAGAGCAAGCTCGCTCCTACAAAAGTTGGGCAGTTCAGGTACGCGGTTGGCGGCGGATGAAGTCATCGGCGATTTCGTCGAAGGTGACGAAGCGCACGCCGGCATGGCTCTGGATATGTTCGATCAGCCGCTCAAGCATCAGCAGCACTTGCGGGCGGCCGGAAACGTCGGGGTGGATGGTCATGGTGAACACCGCGTGTTCGTGCTCGCGGTAGACCCAGTCGAACTGGTCGCGCCACATTTCTTCGAGGTGACGCGGGTTGACGAAGCCGTGGCTGTTGGGGGCTTTCTTGATGAACATCATCGGTGGCAGATCGTCGAGGTACCAGTTGGCCGGGATCTCCACCAAGTCGGTTTCTTCACCACGCACCAGGGGTTTCATCCAGGTGTCGGGGTGCTGGCTGTAGTCGATCTTGGTCCAGGTATCGCCCTTGCGGACGTAGTACGGGTGGAAGTCGTTGTGCATCAGGCTGTGGTCGTACTTGATGCCTTTTTTCAGCAGCAGTTCGTTGGTGACTTTGCTGAATTCCCACCACGGCGCGACGTAGCCGGTGGGGCGCTTGCCGGTAACCTGGGTGATCAGTTCGATGGACTTGTCGAGGACGATTTCTTCCTGCTCGGCGGTCATCGCAATCGGGTTTTCGTGGCTGTAGCCGTGCACACCGATTTCGTGGCCGGCGTCGGCCACCGCTTTCATCTGCTCAGGGAAGGTTTCCATCGAGTGGCCGGGGATAAACCAAGTGGTGCGCAGGCCATAGCGCTCGAACAATTTGAGCAGGCGTGGCGCACCGATTTCACCGGCGAACAGGCCACGGGAAATGTCGTCCGGGGAGTCTTCGCCGCCATAGGAACCGAGCCAGCCGGCGACCGCGTCGACGTCGACGCCAAATGCACAGAGGATGTCTTTAGCCATGATGTGTCTCCTTAAAAAGTGAGTGCGGTTTCGACTGACAGCGCGGCCCGAAGCAGGCGCGCGTCTTCGCCGCTGGGGGCGCTGAGCAGCAAGCCAGTGGGCAGGCCCAGGGCGTCGCGGCCGCTGGGCAGGCTGACGCCGGGCATGTCCAGCAGGCTGCCGGGCATGGTCAGGCGCAGGGTGGCGAGGTTGGTGCTGACGAACAGTTGATCGTCGGCTTCCAGTGGCGCCAGGGCCGGGGCTACGCGAGCCACGGTGGGGGTGATGAGGATCGCGCCGTCGAGTTCGTCGACAAGCTGTTGTTGCAGGCGGCGACGGGCTTCGTAGAGCGCCAGCAGTTGGCTGGCCGGCAGCGTGCGAGCCGCTTCAAGGCGACGGCGTACGCGGGGGTCGAGTTGCTCGGCATCAGGGCTGTCGAGCAGGGCTTCGTGGAGGGCGAAGGCTTCGAAGGAGCCAAGCCAGCCTTGTTGCTGGATCAGGTCGAGGGTGGCCTGGAAGGTCTTCGAGGGGCGCACATCAATCAGCGCACCTTCGGCTTTCAAGCGGTCCACGCAACGCTGCAGGTTATCGCGCACTGCGGGTTCGACGCGGGCGTCTTCGAGCACATTTTGTTCGACCCAAAAACGCTGACCATTGAGGCTGCGGGCCTGGCGTGGCGGGCGCTGGTCGCGAGCGTTGAGCAGGTCGTCGATGGCCAGCGCATCGCGCACGCTGCGGGTCAGCGGGCCGAGGCTGTCGAGGGTGTGGGCCAGCGGGAAAACGCCGTCGCGGCTGTAGCGTCGGCAGCTGCTGCGATAACCCACTACGCCATTCAGTGCTGCGGGAATACGGATGGAGCCGGCAGTGTCGGTGCCCATGGCGATCGGTACGATGCCGGCCGCCACGGCGACGGCTGAACCGGACGATGAGCCGCCGGGAATACGCGGTTGATCGACACTGCTCGGGTTATGCGGCGTGCCGAAATGCGGGTTCAGGCCCAGGCCGGAATACGCCAGCTCGCTGAGGTTGGTCTTGCCCACGCTGACCATGCCGGCGCGGCACAACAGGCCTACGCTCGGCGCGTCCAGCAAGGCGGCCGGTGCGTGGCTGCGATAGGCGGCGCCCGCTGTGGTAATGCTGCCGGCCACATCAAACAGATCTTTCCAGGCCAGCGGCACGCCGTCGAACACGCTCAACGGCTGGCCGGCACGCCAACGGGCAGCGGACGCTTCGGCCTCACGGCGGGCGCGCTCGGCGGTCAGGGAAATGAATACGCTGGGGACCTTGCTCGCGTCGGCAAGTGCCTGTTCAAGTGCCTGCACCGGGTCGCTGTGACCGCTGGCGAAATCCTCGGCCAGTGAAGTGGCGTCTGACATGGGAATGACCTTTTAAAAACGTACATATTAATAAAATGTACATTTTACAAAGGCAGCTTTCGTGCCAGTCTCGTTGACACCGCGTTGGGCATGTAGGGCAGCTTGAAGCAGATACACGGCCTAGATGGGTTTCAGACATCAAAAGAAATATCGGCGGGCGTTTAACACTCGTTCACAATGAAATAATGTATCTTTTCTTAATAAGTACATTTTGGTGCAGAAAAGTAACAACTCCCTCTGCAGGCCCCAAAAAAGTGCCACCGACGTGGCGCAGAGTGACAGGCGCAACTATGAGAGAATCCCCGGCCACCGACCCGTTTGCTCCAGAGAACCCGATGAAAGCAGTGTCAGCCTCGGCTTCCCGTTACGCGATGATTCACCAGGTTTTGCGCGATGCCATCACCCACGGCACCGCGCGCCATGGCCTGGTGTTGCTGGAAGCGCCGCTGGCCGAACTGTTCGGCACCAGCCGGGTGCCGGTGCGCAAAGCCCTGAACCTGCTGCATGACGAAGGGCTGATCTGCCGCTTTGATGGCCGCGGTTACCTGATCAACCCCGAGGGCCTGGACATGGAGCCGCTGCGCCTGCCCCTGAGCCATGCGCACCTGGGCCTCAACGGTGAAGATGAATTGGTGGACACCCGGCCGCTGGGGGAGCGCATCGTCGAGGAAATCGGCGCAGCGCTTTCGACCTGCATCGCCTTCGGGCATTACCGCCTGGATGAACAGGCTGCCGCCGAGCACTACAACGTCAGCCGTGCGGTGGTGCGCGAAGCACTGATGCGCCTGCGGGACCGTGGCCTGGTGGAAAAAGAACCCTATTCCCAATGGCTGGCCGGGCCGCTGACCGCCCGGGAAGTCACCGAAGACTACGAACTGCGCGCCTGCCTGGAGCCGGAAGCCCTGCGCCAGAGCGCGCCAAACCTCGACCGCGACCTGCTGCAAGCCATGTTGCAGCGGGTGCTCGATGCCCAGGACAGCGCCCATTGCAGCCTGGAAGAAATCGAGCAAATCGAGGAAGACCTGCACCAGCACTGCCTGGCGGGCCTGCAAAACCGCAAGATCGCCGCGCTGATTCGCCAGGGCCAGAGCCCGATGATCATCAGCCGGATTTTCTACCGCCTGCTGGGCATCGGTGCCGATCCGGCGATGCTGGCCGAGCACCGGCTGATCCTTGAACTGTTGCTGCATGGCGCATTCGACGCCGCCGCACTGAACCTGCGCGAGCACCTGCAACGGGCCAGGCAGCGGATGTTGCAGCGCTTGAAGGTGCTGTCGGTGCTGCCTGAACAGCCTTTACCGGCCTACTTGCACAAACTCAGCTGACGAAATGCAATCGAAAATTTGGGAGCGGGCCTGCTCGCGAATGCGGCGCATCAGTCACAGATGCATTGACTGACAGACCGCATTCGCGAGCAAGCCCACATTTGTTCAGCGGCGCTTTTGAAAATATTGTGCAATATGTTGCTATCTCACCCCACCCATTGAAACCACGGCCGACCTGCCCCATCTAACCTGCATACTTCCTTATGCAGGTGCCCCATGAGCGACCAGCAAGAATTCCCGGACATCGACCTCAACGACTACGCCGATCCGGAAAACGCTGAACACACTTCTTCCAACACTGGCCTGGCCCTGCCAGGGCAAAACCTGCCCGACAAGGTCTACATCATCCCGATCCACAATCGGCCGTTCTTCCCGGCGCAAGTGTTGCCGGTGATCGTCAATGAAGAGCCGTGGGCCGAAACCCTGGAGCTGGTGAGCAAATCCGACCACCACTCCCTTGCCCTGTTCTTCATGGAAACCCCGCCCGAAGATCCGCGCCACTTCGACACCTCCAGCCTGCCGCTGTACGGCACCCTGGTGAAGGTGCATCACGCCAGCCGCGAAAACGGCAAGCTGCAATTCGTCGCCCAGGGCCTGACCCGCGTGCGGATCAAGACCTGGCTCAAGCACCACCGTCCACCGTACCTGGTGGAAGTCGAATACCCGCACCAGCCGACCCAGCCGACCGATGAGGTCAAGGCCTACGGCATGGCGCTGATCAATGCGATCAAGGAACTGCTGCCGCTCAACCCGCTGTACAGCGAAGAACTGAAGAACTACCTCAACCGCTTCAGCCCCAACGATCCGTCGCCGCTGACCGACTTTGCCGCGGCCCTCACCTCGGCCACCGGCAATGAGTTGCAGCAAGTGCTGGACTGCGTACCCATGCTCAAGCGCATGGAAAAAGTCTTGCCGATGCTGCGCAAGGAAGTCGAAGTCGCGCGCCTGCAAAAAGAAATCTCCGCCGAAGTGAACCGCAAGATCGGCGAGCACCAGCGCGAGTTCTTCCTCAAGGAGCAACTCAAGGTCATCCAGCAGGAACTGGGGCTGACCAAGGACGATCGCAGCGCCGACGTCGAGCAGTTCGAACAACGCCTGGTGGACAAGGTGCTGCCGGCCCAGGCGCAAAAACGCATCAGCGAAGAAATGAACAAGTTGTCGATCCTGGAAACCGGTTCGCCGGAGTACGCGGTTACCCGCAACTACCTGGACTGGGCCACCTCGGTGCCATGGGGTGTGTATGGCGAGGACAAACTCGACCTGAAGCACGCCCGCAAAGTGCTCGACAAGCACCACGCCGGCCTGGACGACATCAAGAGTCGCATCCTCGAATTCCTCGCGGTGGGCGCCTATAAAGGCGAAGTCGCCGGCTCCATCGTGTTGCTGGTGGGCCCGCCGGGCGTGGGCAAGACCAGTGTCGGCAAATCGATTGCAGAATCCCTCGGCCGGCCGTTCTACCGCTTCAGCGTCGGCGGCATGCGCGACGAGGCCGAGATCAAGGGCCATCGCCGCACCTACATCGGCGCGATGCCGGGCAAGCTGGTGCAAGCCCTCAAAGATGTGGAAGTGATGAACCCGGTGATCATGCTCGACGAGATCGACAAGATGGGCCAGAGCTACCAGGGCGACCCCGCCTCGGCGCTGCTCGAAACCCTGGATCCGGAACAGAACGTCGAATTCCTCGACCACTACCTGGACCTGCGCCTGGACCTGTCCAAAGTGCTGTTCGTGTGCACCGCCAACACCCTGGACTCGATCCCCGGCCCATTGCTGGACCGCATGGAAGTGATTCGCCTGTCGGGCTACATCACCGAAGAAAAGGTCGCGATTGCCAAGCGTCACCTGTGGCCAAAACAGCTGGAAAAAGCCGGCGTGTCGAAAAACAGCCTGTCCATCAGCGACGGCGCCCTGCGCGCCCTGATCGATGGCTACGCCCGGGAAGCCGGTGTGCGTCAGTTGGAAAAACAGCTGGGCAAACTGGTGCGCAAGGCGGTAGTCAAGCTGCTGGATGAGCCGGACTCGGTGATCAAGATTGGCAACAAAGACCTGGAAGCCTCCCTGGGGATGCCGGTGTTCCGTAACGAGCAAGTGCTGTCGGGCACCGGTGTGATCACCGGCCTGGCCTGGACCAGCATGGGCGGCGCGACCCTGCCGATCGAGGCGACGCGTATTCACACACTGAACCGTGGCTTCAAACTCACCGGGCAACTGGGTGACGTGATGAAGGAATCGGCCGAGATTGCCTACAGCTACATCAGCTCCAACCTGAAGTCGTTCGGCGGTGATCCGAAGTTCTTCGACGAAGCTTTCGTGCACCTGCATGTGCCGGAAGGTGCCACGCCGAAAGACGGCCCGAGCGCGGGCGTGACCATGGCCAGTGCGCTGCTGTCCCTGGCACGTAACCAGCCGCCGAAAAAGGGCGTGGCGATGACCGGTGAACTGACGTTGACCGGACATGTACTGCCGATTGGTGGGGTCCGCGAGAAGGTGATTGCGGCGCGGCGCCAGAAGATTCACGAGTTGATCTTGCCGGAGCCTAACCGCGGGAGCTTTGAGGAGCTGCCGGAGTATCTGAAGGAAGGGATGACGGTGCACTTTGCCAAGCGCTTTGCGGATGTGGCGAAGGTGTTGTTCTGATAGTTATGTAGTGCCTGAGCTGGCCCCTTCGCGAGCAAGCCCGCTCCCACACTTGACCGAGTTAATCCTTTGGAATGCGGTCGAATGTGGGAGCGGGCTTGCTCGCGAAGAGGCCGGAGCAGCCAACACAACGCCATCTGTCACACCTTGTCTCATCTTCGGTTATGCTCGCCCTTCGTCGTCAAACAACGGAGCCCCCATGACCGCTGCCCGCCTGCTTCTCCCCCTGAGCCTTTGCCTGCTCGCCGCCTGCGCCAGCGCGCCGAAGCAAAACGTCACCGTGGAAAAACAGAGCGCTTGCCCACTGCAACTCAAGACCGGGCAAAACCTGATCCTGACCCTGCCAAGCAATCCCACCACCGGTTATCGCTGGGCCATCCAGGACTCGGCCGGCGGTGTGCTGCGCAGCCTGAGCCCCGAGGTCTACAGCAACACTGAAGACACCGGTGTGGTCGGCAGCGGCGGTCAATCCACCTGGCGCTTCCAGGCCTTCAACGCCGGCCAGGGCCGTTTGCGCCTCACCTCACAACAACCCTGGGAGCCGGAAGCAGAACCGGCCGAAACCTTCGACTGCGCCATTACGGTGAACTGATATGCCATGGATGATCCTTGCGTTGATGGGTGCGGTGACCTTTATCTACGGCCTGAGCACCCACGCCACCCTGCTCTGCCTGTTGGTAAAGCCGTTGCCGGTACTGGCGTTGCTGGGCTGGCTGCATGATGCGCCGCCTACCGACTATCGACGCTGGATCAGCCTGGGGCTGATTTTTTCCCTGGTGGGCGATGTGCTGCTGGCCTGGCCCGGCGACTTGTTCATCTTCGGCCTGGGGGCGTTTTTGTTCGCGCACCTGGCGTACCTGAAAGCCTACTTGAGCGACTGCCGCCGACCGGCCTTTTTGCCGCTGGTATTGGCACTGGTGGTGGGCGCGATATTGCTGAGCATTCTGATTTCCCACGGCCTTGGCCCATTGCTGGTGCCGGTGGTGGTGTATGCGCTGGTGATCAGCGCCATGTTGTGGCGAGCGCTGGCGCGATTGGGCAGCGATGTGCCCAAGCGCTCAGCGTACCTGGCGGCGGCGGGCGCAGCGTCGTTCGTGTTTTCCGACACGCTGATTGGGATCAATCGGTTTGTGGTTTCGTTTGAAGCGGCGCCGTATTTGCTGATCGTCAGTTATTGGCTGGGGCAGTGGGGGATTACCGCATCGGCGTTCCATCAGACAACCCGCGCATCCGACGACCAACTTGGCTAAAATGCCCGGCTTTCCCCCTTCGTCGCCGGAACAGCCGTGAGCAAAGAACCCGATCGCCTATTCGCCCAGCCCCTGCCCCAGGTGCCAGACTTCGCCTTCAATGAAGACGTGGTGCGGGTATTCCCGGACATGATCAAGCGCTCGGTGCCCGGCTACCCGACCATCGTCGAGAACCTCGGCGTACTCGCGGCGCAGTTTGCCCAGCCCAATAGCGTGCTCTACGACCTCGGTTCATCCCTCGGCGCAGTCACCCAGGCCCTGCGCCGTCACGTGCGCACCGACGGTTGCCGGGTGATTGCTGTGGATAACTCGGCGGCGATGGTCGAGCGTTGCCGCGAATACCTCAACGGCCAGGACTCGATGTTCCAGGAGTTGCTGCCAGTGGAGGTGATCGAGGGCGATATCCTCGCGCTACAATTCCAGCCGGCTTCGGTGGTGGCGCTGAACTTCACCCTGCAATTTATCGCCCCCGAACAACGCTTGGCCTTGCTCTCGCGCATTCGCCAATCGCTGCTGCCGGGCGGCGCGCTGATCCTCTCGGAAAAGCTGCGCTTCAATGATCCTGAAGAACACGCGCTGCTCACCGACTTGCACATCGCCTTCAAGCGCGCCAACGGCTACAGCGAACTGGAAATCGCCCAGAAGCGCAGCGCCATCGAAAACGTCATGAAGCCCGACAGCCTCGAAGAACACCGCGAACGCCTGCTGGCGGCCGGATTCTCGAAAGTCGTGCCGTGGTTCCAGTGTCTTAACTTTGCCTCGTTGATTGCCTTGCCATGATTGATCTGTCTCCCCTCGCCCGCCATCTGGTCGGCACTCCCCTGGCCGTTTGGGCCCAGGGCCTGCAGGCGCAACTCGATGCGAAGATGGAAAAAGGTCATGGCGACCTGGAGCGCTGGCAGAGTGCGCTGGATGCGCTGCCGAACATCATGCCCAGCGACATCGACCTGCTCAATGGTCTGGTGCTCGACACCGATTGCGACGACGAAACCCGTGCGCAAATGCGTACGGCCCTGCTGGGCTTATGCCCGTGGCGCAAAGGCCCGTTTGATCTGTTCGGCGTGCACGTCGACACCGAATGGCGCTCGGACTGGAAGTGGTCGCGAGTCGCGCCGCACCTGGACCTCAAGGGCAAACGCATCCTCGATGTGGGCTGCGGTAACGGCTATTACATGTGGCGCATGCTCGGCGCCGGGGCGGACAGCGTGATTGGCGTCGACCCGAACTGGCTGTTCTTCTGCCAGTTCCAGGCGGTGCAGCGCTACTTGCCTGAGCCAAAGGCCTGGCACCTGCCGTTCCCGTTTGAAGATCTGCCGCCGAATATGGAAGGCTTCGATACCGTCTTTTCCATGGGCGTGTTTTACCACCGCCGTTCGCCGATCGAGCATTTGCTGGCGTTGAAGGATTGCCTGGTCAAGGGCGGTGAGTTGGTGCTGGAGACGCTGGTGGTTGAAGGCGATCAGCAGCAGGTGCTGGTGCCGGAAGACCGTTACGCGCAGATGCGCAACGTGTGGTTCCTGCCGTCGGTGCCGGCGCTGATGCTGTGGCTGCGCCGCGCGGGCTTCACCGATGTGCGCTGTGTGGATGTGAGCGTGACGACGATTGAGGAACAGCGCGGCACGGAGTGGATGAAGTATCAGTCCCTCAGCGACTTCCTGGACCCTGAGGATCACAGCAAGACCATCGAAGGGCTGCCGGCGCCGATGCGGGCGGTGATTGTCGCCAAGAAGTAACCCTTCCCGTAGCAGCTGTCGAGCCCAAGCGAGGCTGCGTGGGGAGCACCGCGCACTAACGGGTGCCGCCGACGCAGCCTCGCTGGGGCTCGACAGCTGCTACGAGAATATAACGATCAAACCGTGGGTTTGGCTCTTCGCGCCTTGAAGAACTCGCTCAACACCGTCCCGCACTCTTCGGCCAACACCCCGCCTTCATACAGCACCCGATGATTGAGAAAGCCCTGGGTAAAAAACTGCCCTTGGCTTTGCACGATCCCGGCTTTTGGTTCGAGCGCGCCGTACACCACCCGGGCGATCCGCGAGTGGACGATCAGCCCGGCGCACATGCTGCACGGCTCCAGCGTGACGTAGAGCGTGCTGCCCGGCAGCCGGTAATTGCTGACGGCCTGGGCCGCGGCCCGGATCGCGACCATCTCGGCATGCGCACTGGGGTCGTTGCCGCTGATGGGGCAGTTGAAGCCACGCCCGATGATTTCTCCATCCTGCACCAGCACCGCGCCCACCGGCACTTCACCCAGCGCGGCGCCTTGGGCGGCCAGGGTCAGCGCTTCACGCATGAAGTCCTGGTCGCGGCTGCGGTCGATAATCGCCGTGGGGCGAAACTGGCGCATCACGCCACCTCGATGGCGGCCATCAGGCCGGTTTCCATGTGGTCGATCACATGGCAATGGAACATCCAGACACCCGGGTTATCCGCCACCAACGCTACGCGGGCACGTTCGTTCTTGCCCAGCAGGTAGGTGTCGGTGAAGTACGGAATCACCTTGTGGCGGTTCGAGGCGATGACCTTGAAACTCATACCGTGCAGGTGGATCGGGTGTTGGTACTGGGTCATGTT
Organism: Pseudomonas sp. LBUM1641; assembly: GCF_059716235.1. NCBI lineage: Bacteria > Pseudomonadati > Pseudomonadota > Gammaproteobacteria > Pseudomonadales > Pseudomonadaceae > Pseudomonas > Pseudomonas sp. LBUM1641. Next base: position 1,168,517 of record NZ_CP166815.1, on the reverse strand, counting down.
CTTCAATTCAAAAATGTAGCTCTTGCCCTTTTCCAGCTTGGCAATCGGGCGGTCGGCGCAGGTCTTGTCGGTGATGTCCCAGGCCTGGCCGTTGATCTGCCACAGGCTCGGCGGCTTATTGTCCACGTTCACCGAAACCGATCCAACCCATTCGAAATTGAAGTTGAGTTTCTCGGCATTCGCCAGGTCCGGCTCGGCGACCGGGTTGGCGGGCAACGCAGGCGGCCATTCGGTAGGTGCGTCGGTGCTGGCGACCGAGCGGAAGGTGCCCAGGCGTACCGGGCCGTTGCGGATCGACAGTTCTTCACCGGCGGGAGGCGCCTTGATGGCCAGGCAGATACGCATGCCGGGGCCCAGCCAGTACTCCTTGCCCAACGGGCGTGGTTCGACGGGATTGCCGTCCAGGGCATAGATCTGCGCTTCAACGTCGGGGATGTTAATGCGATAGGTCAGGGTGTTATCGAGGTTGAGCAGGCGCACGCGGGTGATCTGGCCGGCCGGCAGATCGATCACCGCCTGAGACACACCGTTGATGGTCGACAGGCGCCCGGCGGTACCGCCACGCGCCGCTTCACGCGGGATGCTGAAGGCCACAAAGGCGCCCTCTTCGTCCACGTGCCAGCTTTTCAGGCTCAAGGTGCGTTCGTGTTTGAAACCGGTGGGTTCGCGCTCTTCGACAATCAGCGGCCCTACCAGGCCACGGCCGAGTTCTTCGCTGCTGTTCACATGAGGGTGATACCAGTAGCTGCCGGCATCGGGCACGCGGAATTTGTAGTCGAAGTATTCGCCCGGCAGTACCGGCAATTGCGAGACATACGGCACGCCGTCCATTTCCAGCGGCAGGCGAATGCCGTGCCAGTGGATGGTGGTGGCGACCGGCAGGTGGTTGATAAAGCGCACCCGCAGCCATTCACCCTGACGCACCCGCAACTCGGTCCCCGGCGCCGAAGGGCCGAACGCCCAAGCTTCGGTCTTGTGTCCCGGTACCAGCTCCACATCCAATGGCGCGGCGATCAACTCGTAATCGTGCCCTGCCTCGGCCTCGGCGACCTTACCCAGCCAATAGCGGTAGGCGCCACCGGCACCGACGCCCACTACCGCGAGACCGGCAAGACCACCCAGGATTTGTCGACGGGAAAACGATTGGGACACAACAACCTCACGTATCTGCCGCGAGTCCGAGACCCGCAAAGGGCAGATACCATACACCTGCATCACCTAAACAGTAAGGGTTCGCATTGCCACATGTGGGAGCGGGCTTGCTCGCGAAGGCGGTGGGTCAGTTCCTCATGCACCGGCTGACACGCCGCATTCGCGAGCAAGCCCGCTCCCACATTGGATCTTCAGCGCTCTTTTAATGTTTGGCGGCAGCCAGAATCAAGGCTTTCATCTCGGCGACGGCGCCTTTGAAGCCGACGAACAGCGCGTGCGCCACCAGCGCATGGCCGATGTTCAGCTCGTTAATGCCCTTGATTGCGGCGACCGCTTCGACGTTGTGGTAGTGCAGGCCGTGGCCAGCGTTGACGATCAAGCCTTCACCCAGGCCGCAGTTAACGCCATCGATGATGCGCTGCAATTCGTCGGCAACTTCAGTCGGCGTGGTGGCGTCGGCGTAACGGCCGGTGTGCAGTTCGATGGCCGGTGCGCCTACACGGCGCGAAGCTTCGATCTGGCGCTCGTCGGCGTCGATGAACAGCGAGACTTCACTGCCGATCTTCGACAGACGCTCCACGGCAGCCTTGATCCGCGCTTCCTGGCCAGCCACATCAAGGCCGCCTTCGGTGGTGAGTTCCTGCCGGGTTTCCGGCACCAGGCAGATATGCGCCGGGCGGATGCGCTCGGCGAACGCCATCATTTCTTCGGTGACGCCCATTTCGAAGTTCATTCGGGTTTGCAGCACGTCCTTGAGCAGCAGCACGTCGCGCTCCTGGATGTGGCGGCGGTCTTCGCGCAGGTGCACGGTGATGCCGTCGGCGCCCGCTTCTTCGGCGTCCAGCGCGGCCTTGACCGGATCCGGGTAACGGGTGCCCCGGGCCTGGCGCAGGGTGGCTACGTGGTCGATGTTCACGCCGAGAAGAATGCGATTGCTGGTGGTCACGAAAAGCGCTCCTGAAGAGGGAAGGAATCGCTGCACAGCATACACGGGGATGTCAGGGCTTTCGAAACAACTCGCGGCTGACCAGTGGCCGACCGCCCAAATGCACGGCCAGGGCCTGGCGCATCAAGCGCTTGGCGGCAGACAAGGCGCCGGGGGCGGTCCAGTCGGCTTCGCTCATGGCCAGCAGCTCAGTGCCTTGGAACAGGCCGGGTTGCAGCAGGTAGACCCGCTCCAGGCCTGCGTCCACTTGCAGGCGGTACATGCCGTCGGCGGCGATGGGATCGCCGTGCAGGTCGTTGCTCAGTTCGAAGCCGTAGCCCAAGTCATCCAGCAGGCGCCATTCGAATGCACGTAACAGCGGTTCGAGGGGGCGGCCTTCGGCGAGGGCAAGCAAGGTGGCGGCGTAGTGATCGAAGACGCCGGGGTGTGGGTCTTCGGCGGGAAGCAGGCGGATCAGCAACTCGTTGAGGTAGAGGCCGCTGAACAGCGCCTCGCCGTTGAGCCAGTTGGAGACGCCGGCGGCTTCCATGCGGCCGACGTTCTTCAGCTCGCCACGTCCGCGAAACTCCACTTCCAGGGCCACGAAGGGCCGCGCCAGGGTGCCCGCCTTCCCGCGAGCACTGCGCAAGACTGCGCGCAGACGGCCTTGGGGTGTGAGGAAGTCCACCAGGGCGCTGGTCTCGCGGTAGGCGCGGCTGTGCAAGACGTAGGCGGGTTGGCCGGTGGGTGGGGTTTGGGACATGCCGTGTAAGAGTCTCTAAAGAGAGGCCAGTGTGGTGAAGCGCTTTTGTGGCGAGGGAGCTTGCTCCCGCTGGGCTGCGAAGCAGCCCTAAAACCAGACACCGCGTTTTAACTGATGGGCCTCGGCGACTGGATTGGGGCCGCTTCGCGCCCCAGCGGGAGCAAGCTCCCTCGCCACAGCAAGCCCCCTCCCACATTTGTCCTGCGGTGTTCCGGAGACCTGTTACAGGTCGCCGTAACCCAACGAACGCAACGCACGCTCGTCATCGGACCAACCACCCTTAACCTTCACCCACAGGTTGAGCATGATCTTGGAATCAAACAGCAATTCCATGTCCTTGCGCGCTTCGGTGCCGATGCGCTTGATGCGCTCGCCCTTGTCGCCAATGATGATTTTCTTCTGGCCGTCACGTTCAACGAGGATCAACGCGTGGATATGCAGGGTTTTGCCCTGCTGCTTGAACTCTTCGATTTCGACGGTGATCTGGTACGGCAGCTCGGCGCCCATCTGGCGCATGATTTTCTCGCGTACCAGTTCGGCGGCGAGGAAACGGCTGCTGCGGTCGGTGATCTGGTCTTCCGGGAAGAAGTGCTCGTTCTCCGGCAGGTAACCGGCGATCACACGCTCCAGGGCTTCGAGGTTGTGCCCGTGCTGGGCCGAGATCGGCATGATCTGGGCGTTCGGCAGTTGTTCCTGCAGCCAGCTCAGGTGCGGCATCAGTTCGGCCTTGTCTTCGATACGGTCGGTCTTGTTCAACGCGACGATCAACGGGCCGGTGACGTACTGCACGCGCTCCAGAACCATCTGGTCTTCATCGGTCCACTTGGTGCGGTCGACCACGAAGATCACCACGTCGACGTCTTTCAACGCCGCCGAAGCGGTTTTGTTCATGTAGCGGTTAAGGGCCTTTTCGCCGCCTTTGTGCATGCCCGGGGTATCAACGTAGACCGCCTGTACGGCGCCTTCGGTCTTGATGCCAAGCATGTTGTGGCGGGTGGTCTGAGGCTTGCGCGAGGTGATCGCCAGCTTCTGTCCCAGGATGTGGTTCAGCAACGTGGACTTGCCCACGTTCGGACGGCCAACGATGGCAACATAGCCACAGCGAGTTGCGGTTGAATCAGTCATGGCCATTCTCCACGCCCAGGGCAATCAGTGCTGCAGCGGCCGCTACCTGTTCGGCAATACGACGGCTCACACCCTGACCTCGGCTTTTTTCATTCAGTAAGGTGATTTCGCATTCGACGAAGAACACTCGGCAATGCGGCTCACCCTGGATATCCACCACTTCGTAACGCGGCAGGTCGCAACCCCGGGACTGCAGGAATTCCTGCAGGCGGGTCTTCGGATCTTTGTTGGTGTCTACCAATGTCAGGCTTTCGATCTCGGTCGCCAGCCAGGCGACAACGCGCTCCTTGGCTGCTTCCATGCCTGCATCGAGGTAGATCGCGCCGATCAGTGCTTCAAGGGCGTCAGCCAGGATCGACTCGCGACGGAAACCGCCGCTCTTCAGCTCGCCGGAACCCAGGCGCAGGTAATCACCCAGGTCGAAACCACGGGCCAGTACGGCCAGGGTCTCGCCTTTTACCAGGCGCGCACGCAAGCGCGACAACTGGCCTTCACGGGCCAGCGGGAAGCGATCGAACAAGGCTTCGCCGGCGACGAAATTGAGGATGGCATCACCGAGGAATTCCAGGCGCTCGTTATTACGCCCGGCAAAACTGCGGTGTGTCAGGGCAAGGATCATCAGTTCCTGATCCTTGAAGGTGTAGCCGAGCTGACGCTCGAGACGGCTTAGAGAAACGCTCACGGTTTACCCACATTCAGTTCGAGGCACCGGTGGCCTGCGACGATTAACGCTGTGTTCAAATTCAAATCCTGGTGGTTGCTGCATGGAGCCGGACTTTGTCCAAGCCCCAGAAAAGCATTCGGCGCTGTGTTCACAGCGCCGCATGGATTACTTGATCAGCCCGACCCGCGAGAAGTTCGGCAGGTGGCTGAGCTTGGGTTCCGGCCAACTCATCCAGACCGCGAAGGCCTTGCCGACGATATTCTGGTCGGGGACCATGCCCAGCAGCTCTTTGGGAATATTGGGATCATCCCAGTAGCGGCTGTCATTGGAGTTGTCGCGGTTGTCGCCCATCATGAAGTAATGCCCGGCAGGCACTGTCCATTGGTTGTCAGGCGGCGAACGGTAGCGGCTCATTTCCTTGCGGATTTCGTGCTCTACCGCCCCGAGTTTTTCCTGGTACAGCTCGGCGCTGCCCAGGGTGTTCGGCTCGGAACCGATCAGTTTTTCCGCCACCGACTCGCCATTGACGAACAGGCGCTTGTCGCTGGTGTAGCGAATCACATCGCCCGGCAGGCCCACTACACGCTTGATGTAGTTGACGTTCGGGTCGCTTGGGTAGCGGAACACCATCACATCGCCGCGCTGCGGGTCACCGATCTCGATGACTTTCTTGTCGATCACCGGCAAGCGAATCCCGTAGGAAAACTTGTTCACCAGGATGAAGTCGCCCACGTCCAGGGTAGGTTTCATCGATCCCGAAGGGATCTGAAACGGTTCCACCAGGAACGAACGCAGCACCAGCACGATGAACAACACCGGGAAGAACGACTTGCCGTATTCAACCAGCATTGGCTCTTTGTTCAGTTTCTCGACCACCGCTACATCGGGCTGGCTGACGCTGCCCTGATAGGACGCGATGGCAGCCCGGCGACGCGGGGCGAAGAACATCAGATCGAGCAACGCCAGGAGACCGCAAACGGCAACGGCAATGACCAGCAACAGCGGGAAATTTAGTGACATAGGACCTAACTATCCAACCTGAGCACCGCAAGGAAGGCTTCTTGTGGAATTTCCACGTTGCCCACTTGCTTCATGCGTTTTTTACCGGCCTTTTGCTTCTCGAGCAGCTTGCGCTTACGGCTGACGTCGCCGCCATAGCATTTGGCCAGTACGTTCTTTCTGAGTGCCTTGACGGAGGTCCGCGCAATGATCTGCCCGCCAATGGCGGCCTGGATCGCGACGTCGAACATCTGGCGCGGAATCAGTTCTTTCATCTTTTCGGTCAACTGGCGACCTTTGTAGTGCGCGTTGTCCTTGTGCACGATCAGCGCCAGGGCATCGACCTTGTCGCCGTTGATCAGCACATCCAGCTTCACCAGATTAGCTGATTGGTAACGATCAAAATGGTAATCCAGCGAAGCATAGCCGCGGCTGGTGGATTTGAGACGGTCGAAGAAGTCCAGGACCACTTCGTTCATCGGCAAATCGTAGGTCACTTGCACCTGGGTACCGAGGAACAGCATGTCGTGCTGTACGCCACGCTTTTCGATACACAGGGTAATGACGTTGCCCAGGTGTTCTTGCGGCACAAGAATATTGGCCCGCACGATCGGTTCGCGCATGTCTTCGATGGAAGACAGATCCGGAAGCTTCGACGGGTTGTCGACGTAAATCGTTTCACCGGTTTTCAGCGCCAGCTCAAAAATAACCGTCGGCGCGGTGGTGATCAGGTCCAGGTCGTATTCGCGCTCGAGGCGCTCCTGGATGATTTCCATGTGCAGCATGCCCAGGAAACCGCAGCGGAAGCCGAACCCGAGGGCGTCGGAGCTTTCCGGGGTGTATTGCAACGACGAGTCGTTGAGGGTCAGCTTCTGCAGGGCTTCGCGGAAATCCTCGAAGTCGTCGGAGCTGACCGGGAACAGGCCGGCGTAAACCTGCGGCTGGATGCGTTTGAAGCCCGGCAGCACGTCGACGTCAGGGGTGGAGCTCAAGGTCAGGGTGTCACCTACCGGTGCACCGTGGATGTCCTTGATGCCGGCGATGATGAAGCCCACTTCACCGGCTTTCAGATCAACGGTTGCAGTGTGCTTGGGGTTGAACACACCAACGCTGTCCACCAGGTGGATCTTGCCGGTGGATTTGACCAGGATCTTGTCACCCTTCTTCACACGGCCGTGGCGCACGCGTACCAGGGAAACAACGCCCAGGTAGTTGTCGAACCAGGAGTCGATGATCAACGCTTGCAGCGGATCTTCGTAGTTGCCGGTAGGCGCGGGAATGGTCTTGACCAGGCGCTCGAGCACTTCGTCGACACCCAGGCCGGTCTTGGCGCTGCACTCGACGGCGTCGGTGGCGTCAATGCCGATGATCTTCTCGATCTCTTCCTTGACGCGGTCCGGATCGGCCTGTGGCAGGTCGATCTTGTTCAGCACCGGCATCACTTCCAGGCCTTGCTCGATGGCGGTGTAGCAGTTGGCGACGGACTGGGCTTCAACGCCCTGGCCCGCATCCACTACCAGCAACGCACCTTCACAGGCCGCCAGGGAACGGCTGACTTCATAGGTGAAGTCGACGTGGCCCGGGGTGTCAATGAAGTTGAGCTGGTACTTGATACCGTCTTTGGCGGTGTAATACAGAGTAACGCTGTGGGCCTTGATGGTGATCCCGCGCTCGCGCTCGAGGTCCATGGAGTCCAGCACCTGGGCTTCCATTTCACGCTCGGCAAGGCCGCCGCACATCTGGATAAATCGATCGGCCAGCGTCGACTTGCCATGGTCAATGTGGGCGATGATGGAGAAATTGCGGATATGACTCAAATCACTCACGGATCAACACTCAAAAAGGCTGCAGGCAGACTGCCCGCTGAAAAATAGCCGGGAATTGTACCTGATGCGCAGACCTGACGTCATCCATGGTGACCAAGAACAAAAATGCCCCGATCGTTCGAACGGGGCATTTTTTGTTCATAAGCGCAGGCTCAACCGGCCCGACGCAACAGCCAGAAGCCGGCCACCGCGCAAATAGCCGTGGGCACCAGCACCGCAAACAGTGGCGAGAAGCCGAATACCAGACTGGACGGCCCCAGCAGATCCTGGGCGATACGGAAGGTAAAGCCCACCAGCACGCCGGTAAACACACGTTGGCCGAGGGTTACGGAACGCAGCGGACCGAAGATGAACGAGATCGCCATCAGCACCAGCGCAGCGGTCACTACCGGCTGCAACACCTTGACCCAAAACGCCAGCCAGTAACGGCCATTGTTCAAGCCCTGGTCCTTGAGGTAGTGGATATAACCCCACAGGCCGGAGATAGGCAGGCTTTCCGGGATCATCACCACGGTATTCAGCAATTCGGGCTTGAGGGAAATATCCCACTGCTCCGTCGGAACGTTGATCACTTCAGTGCTCGACGCCGCGCCCTTGCCGATATCACGGAAATAGGTGGTGGTCACCTCGCTCAGTTGCCACTTTTCGTCGGCGTACTGCGCACGTTTGGCGAAGCTGGACGACAACAGGTGACGTTCTTTATCGAAGTGATAGCGGGTTACACCGATCAACAGGCCACCCGGTTGCACGGCGTTGATGTGGATAAATTCCTCACCCTGGCGGTGCCACAGGCCATGTTTGGCGCTCTGGGCATCACCCGAACCCTGGGCCAGGGCACGATTGGCCTGGGCTGTGGATTCGGCAGGAGGCGCCACGTATTCACCGATCAGCACGCTGACCGCCATCAGCAACAGCATGGGCTTCATGACCGCCCACACGATGCGGCCGATGGAAACACCCGCCGCACGCATGATGGTCAATTCGCTGTTGCTGGCCAGGCTACCCAGGCCAATCAGGCAGCCGATCAGCGCAGCCATCGGCATCATGTCGTAGAGACGACGGGGCGCGGTCAGCGCCACGTAGCTCAGAACGTTGGTAACGGTGTAGGTATCGCTGACGTTGCCGACTTCATCAATGAAGGCGAACAACGAGGCCAGGCCCAGAATAATGCCCAATACCGCAAGGATTGCGACCAGGACGCTGCTACCAATGTAGCGGTCGAGCTTAACCACGAGCCATCTCCTTCATGCTGCGACGACTCCGCATCTTCAAACGCATCGGCTCCCAATAAAGCAGCCCCAGGCCAATCGCCAGGAAGATCCCGTGGACCCACCACAACCCAAGAGCCGGCGGCAGCTTGCCCTTCTCCAGGGAGCCGCGGGCGGAAATCAGGATGGTCAGGTAAGCCATATAAAGCAGGATGGCCGGCAACAGTTTGAGGAAGCGGCCCTGGCGCGGGTTGACCCGGGACAGCGGTACCGCCATCAAGGTCACGATAAACACCAGCAACGGCAGGGAAATCCGCCATTGCAGCTCGGCGATCGAGCGCAATTCCTTGCTTCCGATCAGGTCCGGCGTCGGGATCGCGTCGCGGTCGGTCACTTCGTCGCTGACATCCGGACGGGCCAGCATTACACCGTAAGTGTCGTACTTGATTGCCCGGTAATCCGCCTGCCCGGGGCTGCCGTCATAGCGATAGCCGTTCTCCAGGATCAGGTAGCGACTGCCGTCCGGACGCACTTCCTGGCGCCCGCTGTCGGCCACCAATATGGAAATACCACGGTCTTTCTGGTTCTGGCCGAGGTTCTTCTGGGAGATGAACACACCGCCCAGGTTGGCACGATCATCCGACAGCTGTTCGGTGTAGGTCACCCGGGTGCCGTCGTTGAGCGCTTGAAAGCGGCCCGGCTCCAGGGTGTCGAATTCGGTCATGGCGTCCTGTTTGTTGAGCACCAGCTGGAACTGCAAGGCACCCTGGGGCGCCAGGCTCAGGCTCAACCAGGCCACGACCAGCGCGATACCGGTGGCCGGCACCATGGTCATGGCCAGCAGACGCTGCTGGCTCATGCCGGTGGCCGACAGCACGGTCATTTCGCTTTCAAGGTACAAGCGGCCGTAGGCCAGCAAGATCCCGAGAAACAGGCCCAATGGCAGGATCAGCTGCAGGAAGCCCGGCAGGCGAAAGCCCATGATCAGGAACAGCGAACCCGGATCCAGGGCACCCGAGGCAGCCTGGGCGAGGTATTTGACGAAGCGACCACTCATGATGATGACCAGCAATACCGCACTCACGGCACTCAGGGTCAACAGGACTTCGCGGGATAGATAACGGAAGACGATCAAACCAGACACTCCAGGGTTGTCAGGCTAAGGCGGCCAAACAAGCAAGCATATCGAGACGACCCATTGCTGCAGGCCGGCTAAAAAGATGGCGCATTATCCTGTGATTGACCGCACCTGTCACGGAGCTTGCTCATACGCGTGCACAAAGCTGCCCACAAGGGTTGTCAGGCTCGGGCGGCGAGGTTCAAACTGCGGCCTTTGTCGCGGGCGGCCTACAGGCTGCCAAGCTTACAAGCCGGAGTACAGACTCCTGGCTCACTGACCTTTATAAGGGACCCGAAAATGGAACTGGTTGTAAAAAGCGTTAGCCCCGAAACGTTGAAAACCGCCACCCTCGTGGTCGCTGTCGGCGAAGGCCGCAAGCTGGGCGTTGCCGCCAAGCAACTGGACGAACTGAGCGGCGGCGCCATCAGCGCGGTCCTCAAGCGCGGTGACCTGGCCGGCAAAGTGGGCCAGAGCCTGCTGCTGCAAAGCCTGCCTAACCTTAAAGCCGAGCGCGTATTGCTGGTGGGCGTGGGCAAAGACGCCGAACTGGGCGACCGTCCGTTCCGCAAGATCATCAGCAGCATCCTCACTACCCTCAAGGGCCTGGGCGGCACCGATGCAGCCCTGGCGCTGGACGAAATCGTGGTCAAGGGCCGCGACAGCTACGGCAAGACCCGCCTGCTGGCCGAAAGCCTGCTGGATGGCGGCTACGTCTTCGACCAGTTCAAGAGCACCAAGGCCGAACCCCGCGCCCTGAAGAAAGTCACCTTGCTGACCATCAAGGCGGCCCAGGCTGAAGTCGAACGCGCCGTGACCCACGCCCAGGCCATCGCTGGCGGCATGGCGTTCACCCGTGATTTGGGCAACCTGCCACCGAATATCTGCCACCCAACCTACCTGGGCGAGCAAGCCAAGGCGCTGGGTAAAGAATTCAAGGGCCTGAAAGTCGAAGTCCTGGACGAGAAGAAGATCAAGGAACTCGGCATGGGCTCGTTCTATGCCGTGGGCCAGGGCAGCGACCAGCCGCCACGCCTGATCGTGATGCAATACAACGGCGGCAAGAAGTCCGAGAAGCCATACGCCCTGGTCGGCAAAGGCATCACCTTCGACACCGGCGGCATCAGCCTCAAGCCGGGCCTGGGCATGGACGAGATGAAGTACGACATGGGCGGCGCCGCCAGCGTGTTCGGTACCCTGCGTGCCGTGCTGGAACTGAAGCTGTCGATCAACCTGGTGTGCATCCTGGCCTGCGCCGAGAACATGCCGAGCGGCGGCGCGGCGCGTCCGGGCGACATCGTTACCACCCTCAGCGGCCAGACCGTGGAAATCCTCAACACCGACGCCGAAGGCCGCCTGGTGCTGTGCGACGCCCTGACCTACGCCGAACGCTTCAAGCCGCAAGCCGTGATCGACATCGCCACCCTGACCGGTGCCTGCGTGGTTGCCCTGGGCGCCCACACATCAGGCCTGCTGGGCAACAACGATGAACTGATCGGCCAACTGCTCAGCGCCGGCCAGGCTGCAGACGACCGCGCCTGGCAACTGCCGCTGTTCGATGAGTATCAGGAACAGCTGGACAGCCCGTTCGCCGACATCGCCAACATTGGCGGCCCGAAAGCCGGCACCATCACCGCAGCCTGCTTCCTGTCGCGTTTCGCCAAGAACTTCAACTGGGCGCACCTGGACATCGCCGGCACGGCCTGGACCAGCGGCGGCAAGGACAAGGGCGCCACTGGCCGTCCGGTTCCATTGCTGACCCAGTACCTGCTGGACCGCGCCAAAGCCTGAAACTGACGATCCCGGGGCGGTGATTTCAACGCCGCCCCGACCGTAGCAGCTGCCGAGCCCCGGCGAGGCTGCGTCAGCGGAGTACCTGACACACCGCAACGCAGCCTCGCTGAGGCTCGACAGCTGCTACGGGATTTTCGTGATGATCGATTACAGTGACCCCCAATGACCCAAGTCGACTTCTATATATTGCCCAGCGCCGATCCTTCCGCGCGCCTGGACTTTGCCTGCAAGCTCACCGAAAAAGCCTGGCGCATGGGCCACCGCATCTACCTGCATTGCAGCGATGCCGCCCAACGTGACGACCTCGACGCCCGCCTGTGGCGCTTCAAGGGCGAAAGCTTCGTGCCCCACGGCCCCGCCGAATCAGAGCCGGAAGGCCTGGTGGTGTTGGGTTTGGGCGATAGCTGTGGCGATCACACAGACCTGCTGGTCAACCTCGACCTGAAAGTACCGGCCTTCGCCAAAGGTTTTGCCCGCGTGGCGGAAGTGGTGGTGGAAGACCCGGCTATTCGTCAGGCCGCGCGGGAGAGTTTCCGTTTCTACCGCGAACAGGGCTATTCTCTGCAAGATCACCGGCTACAACGACTTTGAGCACATGATGGACACTCCAAACCCGCTAAAAGACTCTGATCACCTGCTGGATGACCTTGAGTCGATCCGCAAGCTGCTCGGTGATGATGACCTGCAACCGCCGCTGCTGACCGATGCGGTCAACGGTGACGTACAAATTCCTTTGCTGTTCGATATGGTCGGTGGCAAGCCTGTTGCGTCGGAACCTGTCGAAACGCCCGCAGAGCAAGCCGCACCCGCGCCGACAGTTGCCGTGCCTGCCGCAGAGAAAGCGCCCGACGCCCTGTTGCTGCACCTGGACAACGAACTGCGCGCCGCTGCGCAACTGATCATGCAAGACGTGATCGACGATTTTGCCCCGCATATCGAAACCGAGATCAAGCGCCGACTGGATGCGCGCATGGAGCGGTTATTGAGCCAGTACCAGAACTAAGGCTGACACATATTCCTTGTGGGAGCGGGCTTGCTCGCGAAGGGCGTGAACGATAACGCGTGCATCCTGAATGAACGCACCGCCCTCAGGTTTTTCGCGAGCAAGCTCGCTCCTACCCCTCTCCCCTATCCCCCGTTATACTTGTCGGCTTTCCTGAATTAATGCCAACTAGGGTCCCGCCGCGCATGGATAAGACCTACCAGCCGCACGCTATTGAAACTTCCTGGTACCAGACCTGGGAGTCCGAGAATTATTTCGCTCCGCAAGGCGCGGGCGATGCCTACACCATCATGATTCCGCCACCGAACGTCACTGGCAGCCTGCACATGGGCCATGGCTTCAACAACGCGATCATGGATGCCCTGATTCGTTTCCGCCGCATGCAGGGTCGCAACACTCTGTGGCAGCCGGGCACCGACCACGCCGGTATCGCCACCCAGATGCTGGTGGAGCGCCAACTGGAAGCCACCGGCCAGAACCGTCACGACCTGGGTCGCGAGAAATTCCTGGATAAAATCTGGGAATGGAAGGATCAGTCCGGCGGCAACATCAGCCGTCAGATCCGGCGCCTGGGTTCGTCCGTCGACTGGAGCCGCGAGCGCTTCACCATGGACGACGGCCTGTCGGAAGCCGTGAAGGAAGCCTTTGTGCGCCTGCATGAAGACGGCCTGATCTATCGCGGCAAGCGCCTGGTCAACTGGGACACCAAGCTGCACACGGCGATTTCCGACCTTGAAGTGGAAAACCACGACGAGAAAGGTTTCCTGTGGAACCTCAAGTACCCGCTGGCTGACGGCGCCAAGACCGCCGAAGGCAACGACTACTTGATCGTCGCCACCACTCGTCCGGAAACCATGCTTGGCGACGCCGCCGTCGCGGTCAACCCGAACGACGAGCGCTACCAGGCGCTGATCGGCAAGTTCGTTGAGCTGCCGCTGGTTGGCCGTCGTATCCCGATCATCGCGGACGACTACTGCGACCCTGAATTCGGCACCGGCTGCGTGAAAATCACCCCGGCCCACGATTTCAACGACTACGAAGTCGGCAAGCGCCACAACCTGCCGCTGCTGAACATTTTCGACAAAAACGCCGCTGTCCTGCCGGCCTGCCAGGTATTCAACCTCGACGGCACGCTGAACGAGAGCATCGACGGCAAGATCCCGGCTGAATACGCCGGCCTCGACCGTTTTGAAGCGCGCAAGCAAATCGTTGCAGCCTTCGACGCTGCTGGCCTGCTGGTCAGCGTTGATGACCACGCCCTGAAGGTGCCGAAAGGCGACCGCTCCGGCACCGTCATCGAGCCTTGGCTGACCGACCAGTGGTACGTGTCTACCAAGCCGCTGGCCGAGCCGGCGATTGCTGCCGTGGAAGACGGCCGCATCGCGTTCGTGCCTAAGCAGTACGAAAACATGTACTTCTCGTGGATGCGTGACATCCAGGATTGGTGCATCAGCCGCCAGCTGTGGTGGGGCCACCGGATTCCGGCCTGGTACGACGAGTCGGGCAAGGTCTACGTTGGCCGCGACGAAGCCGAAGTACGTGCCAAGCACAACCTCGGCCCGGACGTGGCGCTGCAACAGGACAACGACGTACTGGACACCTGGTTCAGCTCGGGCCTGTGGACCTTCTCCACCCTCGGCTGGCCGCAACAGACCGAGTTCCTGAAGAAATTCCACTCCACCGACGTGCTGGTCACCGGCTTCGACATCATTTTCTTCTGGGTTGCCCGGATGATCATGCTCACCATGCACTTGGTGAAAAACGAAGACGGCACGCCGCAGGTACCGTTCAAGACCGTGTACGTGCACGGCCTGGTACGTGATGGCCAGGGCCAGAAGATGTCCAAGTCCAAGGGCAACGTCCTGGACCCACTGGACATCATCGACGGCATCGACCTGGAAACCCTGGTGCAGAAACGCACTACCGGCCTGATGCAACCCACGCCAAAACTGCTGAAAAAGATCGAAAAGCAGACCCGCGAAGAATTCCCGGAAGGTATCGCCAGCTACGGCACCGATGCCATGCGCTTCACCTTCTGCTCGCTGGCGTCCACCGGTCGCGACATCAAGTTCGACATGGGCCGCGTCGAGGGCTATCGCAACTTCTGCAACAAGATCTGGAACGCCGCGCGCTACGTGCTGGATAAAGGCGAAGACTGTGGCCAGAACGGCGAGGCCATCGAGCTGTCCCTGGCGGACCGCTGGATCATCTCCCAGCTGCAGCGCACCGAAGCCGAAGTGACCCGTCAACTCGACCAGTTCCGCTTCGACCTGGCGGCGCAGGCCTTGTACGAGTTCATCTGGAACCAGTATTGCGACTGGTACCTGGAACTGTCCAAGCCCGTGCTGTGGGACGAGAACTCGCCGATCGAACGTCAGCGCGGCACCCGTCACACCCTGGTGCGCGTGCTGGAAGTGGCGCTGCGCCTGGCGCATCCGTTCATGCCGTTCATCACCGAAGAGATCTGGCAGCGCCTCGCGCCGCTGGCCGGCAAAGACGGCAAGACCATCATGCTGCAACCTTGGCCGGTGGCCAACGAAGCCCGCATTGATGAGGCGGCCGAAAGCGACATCGAATGGCTCAAGACCCTGATGATGGGCACGCGCAACATTCGCGCCGAGATGAACATCGGTCCGGGCAAGCCACTGGCCGTGTTCGTGAAGAACGCCAGCGCCGAAGATCAGCGTCGCCTCACCGAGAACGACGCACTGCTCAAGAAGCTGGCGAAGCTGGAGTCGATCACCGTATTGGCCGCAGGCGCCGAAGCGCCGCTGTCCGCCACCGCACTGGTTGGCGAGATGGAAGTGCTGGTGCCGATGGCCGGCCTGATCGACAAAGGTGCCGAACTGGCGCGCCTGGACAAGGAAATCCTGCGTCTGCAAGGCGAAGTGCAGCGGGTGGGCGGCAAGCTGTCCAACGCGGCGTTCGTCGACAAGGCTCCGGCTGAAGTCATCGAGAAAGAACGCGCCAAATTGGCCGAAGCTGAACAGGCTTTGGGCAAGCTGGCGGAGCAACATGCGCGGATTTCCAGCCTGTAAGGTGCAGCCCGTGTGAAAAAAGAGACCTTCGGGTCTCTTTTTTTTGCCCAGGAAAGCAATGACATATCTCTTTGTAAACCCGATCAATGTGGGAGCTGGCTTGCCTGCGATGCAGGCGACTCGGTGTATCTGTCAGACGGAGGCGATGCCATCGCAGGCAAGCCAGCTCCCACATTTGACCGAGTTCGACTCAAGAATGTGGGACAATGCCCGCCACTTTGAGCCAAATTCCAGAATCGACGCAGCCCATGACCGCCCCCAGCACACCCAAAGCACCGCGCAAGAAGCCTAAATCCGCCACGCCGGCCAAGCCCGTCGTTCCGCGCAAAGAGGCCACCTTGCACCCGCGTAACCGCCACCAGGGCCGTTACGACTTCCAGGCGCTGATCAAGACCACGCCGGAACTGGCGCAATTCGTGATCATCAACCCGTACGGCAAGGAAAGCATCGACTTCGCCAGCCCCGACGCGGTGCGGGTGTTTAACCGGGCGTTGCTCAAGGCGTTCTACGGCATCAATCACTGGGACATCCCGGCTGATTACCTGTGCCCACCGGTCCCGGGCCGTGCCGACTACGTGCACTTCCTCGCCGACCTGCTGGCCAGCGTCAACGAAGGCGTGATCCCCCGTGGCGCGCCGGTGAAGGTGCTGGACATCGGCATGGGCGCCAACTGCGTCTATCCGTTGATCGGCTACAGCGAATACCGCTGGAATTTCCTCGGCTCGGAAGTCGACCCAACGGCCGTGGCGGCCGCCAAGGCGATCGTGCAGTCCAACGGGCTGAACAAGGCCATCCATCTGCGCCAGCAAACCAATCCCAAGCAGATCCTGCTGGGCCTGCTGGAGCCGGGTGAGCGGTTCGACCTGACCATGTGCAACCCGCCCTTCCACGCGTCCATGGATGAAGCAACCAAGGGCAGCGAGCGTAAATGGCGAGCACTGGGCA
The DNA here is from genome assembly GCF_059716235.1 of Pseudomonas sp. LBUM1641. Classification (NCBI taxonomy): domain Bacteria; kingdom Pseudomonadati; phylum Pseudomonadota; class Gammaproteobacteria; order Pseudomonadales; family Pseudomonadaceae; genus Pseudomonas; species Pseudomonas sp. LBUM1641. Next base: position 1,151,958 of record NZ_CP166815.1, on the reverse strand, counting down.
AGGCTGATCCGAAGCGCAAGTTGCCGGTACTGAACTTCGGTGGCCAGTCGGCGGAATTGTGGTGTGAAGGCGGTGAAGCGCGGTTTGTGACGCAGTTGATCGCTGAAAGCGCGCATTTCCAACATAAAGTGCTGTGGTTCAGCACCCTGGTGTCGAAGGCGTCAAACCTGCCGGCGATTCAGACTGCGCTGAAAAAGGCCGGTGTACTGGAAAGCCAGGTGGTGGAGATGTCCCAGGGCCAGAAGCAGAGCCGCTTTGTTGCCTGGACCTTCCAGACCCCGAGCGAGCAACAGGTGTGGCGCCAGCGCTGGGCGCGCAAAGACTAAAACCTGTAGGAGCGAGCTTGCTCGCGAAAAACCAACAGGCGCCGCGGGGTATCAGATGCCCCGCGTTATCGTTGACGACCTTCGCGAGCAAGCTCGCTCCTACAGTTAAAAACAAAACCGCAGGCAACAAAAAACCGTGCCCGGATCGCTCCGGAGCACGGTTTTTTTTGCTGCGTCTTACTTGTTAACAGCGTCGGTCAGGCTTTTCGCCACAACCAGCTTGATAACTTTCTTGGCAGCGATTTCGATGGCAGCGCCAGTCGAAGGGTTACGGCCAGTACGGGCAGGACGCTCGGTCACTTTCAGTTTGCCAACGCCTGGCAGAGTGATTTCGCCGCCGTTTTCCAGCTGATCAGCAACGATCTGGCTCAGTTGTTCAATCACTGCACGCACTTGAACTTTGGTGGCGCCAGTGGATTCAGCCAGATCAGCGATCAGTTGGTCTTTAGTAATAGCCATTGTGGTGTTCCTTCCCTATCAAATTCATTTGGATTGCAGAGTGCAGTGTCAGCCATCGAGCCCTGCCATCAAGGCCTGGCACCCAAGGGCTATAACCACGAAGATCGGGGTTATAGATACCTGAAACCGGGTTTGGTTCGACCTGACAAATGCTGAATGCACGCTTAACGCCCAGACTGCGCGTAAGACGGGGCAAAACTAGCACAGAGACGGGGAAATATCCGCCTCAACATACCCATTTGGTCAGCTTTATCGCTCTAAACCGTGAAAAAAAGGCATATGGCCCGTCGGAGGGCTCTCAAAATGCCCTCCGAACAACGCCATCCCTAGCGGGTGCGGTACACTGGCGACTTTTTCCGGGAGCTCAACCACTCCCCTTCACCTGCCGAGAAGCCCATGCCGATCCGTCATTGCATCGTCCACCTGATCGACAAAAAACCCGACGGCACACCCGCAGTTCTCCACGCCCGCGACTCCGAGCTTGCCGAGTCGGCCGCGATCGAGAACATGCTTGCCGACCTCAACGAGAGCTACAACGCCAAACAAGGCAAGGCCTGGGGCTTTTTCCATGCCGAGTCTGGCGCGCACCCGTTCAGCGGCTGGTTGAAGGAGTATTTTGACGGCGGAAAGGATTTCACCGCGTTCAGCCGCATTGCCGTGGAACACCTGCAAAAGCTGATGGAAGAATCCAACCTCTCCACCGGCGGCCACGTGCTGTTTGCCCATTATCAACAGGGCATGACCGATTACCTGGCGATCGCCCTGCTGCACCACAGTGAAGGCGTGGCAGTGACCGACCAACTGGACGTGACGCCGTCGCGCCACCTCGACCTTGGCCAACTGCACCTCGCGGCGCGGATCAACGTGTCCGAGTGGCAGAACAACAAGCAGTCCAAGCAGTACATCTCCTTTATCAAGGGCAAGAACGGCAAGAAGGTCTCGGAGTACTTCCGCGACTTTATCGGCTGCCAGGAAGGCGTCGACGGCCCGGGCGAGACCCGCACCCTGCTCAAGGCCTTCAGCGACTTCGTCGAAAGCGAAGACTTGCCGGACGAGTCCGCCCGCGAGAAAACCAAGACCCTGGTGGACTACGCCAGCAGCCAGGCCAAGCTCGGCGAGCCAATGGGCCTGGAAGAGCTGTCTGGGTTGATCGATGAAGATCGGCCAAAAGCCTTCTACGATCACATCCGCAACAAGGACTACGGCCTGTCGCCGGAAATCCCGGCGGATAAACGCACCCTGAACCAGTTCCGTCGCTTCACCGGCCGCGCCGAAGGCTTGTCCATCAGCTTTGAAGCGCACCTGTTGGGCGACAAGATCGAATACGACGAAGCCGCCGGCACCTTGATCATCAAGGGTCTGCCGACCCAGTTGACCGACCAGCTCAAGCGTCGCAACTGATGCTGGGCGGGGTTCTGAAGAAAGTCCTGCTGGTGTTGTTGGTGGTGGTGGTTTTCCAGAACTGGGGCAAGATCGAGCGGCTGTTCAACCCCTCCCAGGTGGTGCCGGAGCAGACACGCGCGGCGGCGCGTGTGGTGCTGTATTCCACCGAGTGGTGCGGCTACTGCAAACAGATCCGGCGCTTTCTGGATTCCAAGGGGATTCCCTACCAGGCGTTTGATATCGAGAAGGATGACCAGGCGCGCAAGGCGTATGAGGCGCTGGGGGGCGGCGGGATTCCGTTTGTGGACGTGAACGGCACGCTGATTCGTGACTACAACCCGGAAGCGATCATGGCCGCGCTGAAGTAACTCACTCTGTAAAACACCGCCGATCAAATGTGGGAGCGGGCTTGCTCGCGAATGCGCTGGTTCAGTCAATACATCTGGCGACTGACCCACCGCTTTCGCGAGCAAGCCCGCTCCCACATTGAGTTTGCGTACGCCTTAGAAATTGGCTTCCAGGGATACCATCGCCGTGCGCTCCTCACCCACGTTGTAATACGCCGAGCTGGCCGCCAGGCCATTTACCGGCGCCGAGTTGAACGACACCGTACGCGCCGAGCTCAAGTATTCCTTGTCGAACACGTTGAGCATCGAGAAGCGCAGCGCAGCCGACTTGAAGACCTTCTTGTCCACCGGCAAGTAGATACCGGCGTTGAGGTCAAACACGGTGCGCCCGGAGATTTTCTCGTTGTTGGTCAAATCGCCGTAGAACGCCCCGACATACTTGCCGGCAATGTTGCCGTAGTAGCGCTTGTCGTCATACCCGAACACCAGGTTGAGCATGTTTTCCGGCACGTTGGCCAACTGGTTGCCCTTGGTCGGCAACAGCACGTTCTTGCTGACAAAGTCGTCCTGCTGCTCGGACTGGGTATAGGTGTACGACGCGTAGTAGTTGAAGTTGTACGGCAGCAGGCCGCTCCACTCCAGCTCCAGGCCTTTGTTGGTCACGTCACCGACGTTGGCCATCACGTAGTCACCGTTCAAGTCGGTGGTAGACAGCTGGCGATCCTTGAAGGTGATGTAGAACAGGGTGGCGCTCAAGGCCATTTTTTCTTCGGTGTAGCGCCAGCCCAGTTCCTGGTTCCAGCTCAACTCGGGGTTGAGGTTGAGGGAGTCACCCTTGTTGTACAGCACGTAGTTCTGCGGGGTGCGCATGTTGCGGGTGACGTTGTAGAACGCCTGGTTGCTCTCGTCGACCTGGTACTTGGCACTGAAGTTCGGCAGGAACTGATGGTAACGGGCGTTACGCTTTTCCGGCTTGTCGTACAGGCTGCCCAGGTTGTCGCCGTCACGCTCGACGTACTGGTAGGCCAGCCCGCCGACAAAACTCAGGTCTGGCGTGGCTTGCCAGCTGTCCTGCACCCACAGTTTCTGAGCCGGGGTCACGGTGTACTGGTGGCGGCCCTGGACGGTCTTGCCGTTCTTGTCGACCACCTGGCCGCCGCTGTTGTAATCACCCCAGATGTCGTCCGGTGCACCTTCGCTGTTGATCCCGATATACGGCTGGGTCTGGCGCTGGCGAGCGCGCTCGTACCAGTAGCCGTAATCCAGGCTGTGCTCTTCGTTGATGTCCCATTTCATTTTGACCGTGACACCTGGGCGCCAGGTTTCGGTCCAGGACGGCCGATAGTAGTTGGCCGACTTGAGGTTACCCAGGTCGTAGTTACCGGCCTTGTCGGACTTCGGCCCCAGGTTGGTCGCGGTCTGGCCGCTGAAACTGCCGCCGTTGCCCCAGTAATAGTAAGGCGCAACCGTCAGGGCCAGGTCATCACGCAGGCGCCAGCGCTGGGTGAAGGTGGTCATGACACTTTCGAAAGGGTTGCGGTTGAGCTTGTAGGAAGACGACAGCAAGCCGTTTTTGTAGACCGGGGTTTCCGAGTAATCCAGGCGCCGCCCCTGTTGTTGGAACTGGGCCTTGCTCAGGGTGTTGTAGTTGTAGTTTTCCTGCTTGTTGTACTTCATGGTGAAGTTGCTGGAGTTGCCATTGTCGTCCTCGAACAGCGTGCTCCACTCTACCTTGTCACCGCGCACAGTGCCCTTGCCGCGCCACTTGTCGCCTTCGGTGTGAGAGGCCGAGAGCCAGGTCTTGAAGCCGCCCAGGTCGCCGGTGTTGAGCCGTGCGAAAGACTTTGTCAGGTTGTTCGAGCCGATGGATTGTTTGACGAACAAGCCTGGCTCTTTGGTCGGCCGGATCGTAACCATACCGATGTTGCCGCCGCTGGAGCCGATGTGCGGGCCGTCCGCTTCTGATGAGCCTTGGGTGACAAACACTTCGCCGACGTTTTCCGGGTCGCCCAGCTGGTTGGCGTACACACCGTAGCTACCAGAGTCGTTGATCGGCACGCCGTCCATGGAAACCCCGACTTGGTCGGAGTTCATGCCGCGCATGGTGAAGCTGGTGCCGCTCATGCCGCTGGCGTCATCGTTCGAAACGTTAATGCCCGGGGTGTACTTGAGCTTGTCGATGGCGTTGGCCGTCGGGGACATTTCGTCCATGGCTTCCTTGGTCACGGTGGACCGGGCCTTGGCGCTTTCTTCCTGAATCATGTGGCCGGTGCCCAGGGTACGTTCGCCGGCGACGTGCACCGAACCGACATCCTGGGAGTCGTCTGCCAGAACCAGCGGCGCAAAGCCGCCCAGGCCCGATGCTAAAAGCAGGGCATAGAGTTTGTTGTAGGTCACGAGTAGATCCCTTACATGCATCCATCTGTTGTTATGGGGGAGGTATTGGCGATTTGGGCTGGGTGAACAGCGCCGCCAATCTTCCTGACCACCTGCTCAGGAATCCGAGGATCATCCGTGCATCACGTAACGGTTTGGTTACAGGTTTTGGCGATTGCGATGAAGGTTAAATGAAAGGTCTACAGACCCCGAGGTGCCAAAGCATGGGGATCTTCAAGGAGGGAAGGTGCAAGTAATGACAGTGCTACGCCATTGCAACGCAGCGACCTGTGTCTAGCGCAATACGATCATTCGACCGAGCAGCGTGTGCTGTTCAAACCCCAGGACGGCCTGCAGCGCGTTGAGTACCGCTTGTGGATCCTTGCTCGGGAAACTGCCGCTGACCCGCCGCGTGCCGAGGTCTTCGTTGAGCAGCAGAATGCGCCCGGGATAGTAGCGGCCGAGGTCTTGCACCACGTCGGCCAGCGGCGCCTTGTAGTAATTGAGCCAGCCATCGCGCCAAGCCAGTCGCGACTCGCTGTCGACCGCGTGCAGTTCATCGGCGACACCATCGGCGTAAGCCACTTGCTGGCCGGCCGTCAGAATCTGTTGCTGAGCATACTTCGACGGCGTAACCCCAACCCGACCGGACAACACCGTCACCTGCGCACCCGCCGGTTGCAGGCGCACTTCAAACTGCGTGCCGAGCACCCGCGCTTCGCCGCTGCCGGCCTCGACCACGAAGGATTCGCCCGTGTGGGTCACACTGAAAAAACCGGCGCCACGGCGTAGCTGAATATGGCGCTCGCCATGCTTGAAATCCACGGAGATCGCGCTGTCGGCGTCCAGGGTAACCAGGCTTTTATCGGCCAGGGTCACGGTCTTCACCTCACCCGGCGCGGTGACGTAATCCGCGCCGAAGTCATCGACCCAGCGCGACGGCTGCCAGCCGGCGCCCATCGAGATCATCACCAGCAGGCAGGCGGCCATGGCCAGGGCGCCAGACCAGCGCCGCACGCTGGAACGTTTCGAGGTATTCATCGCGTTCAAGTAACCCTGCAGCGCCAGGGCATCCTCATCCGCCAACGTTCTGGCCGGTACTTCACTCAATTCCCACAGCACCTGGGCCTGGGCATAGGCCTCGACATGCGCCGGGTCGGCCCGCAGCCAATGGCTGAACGTGGCCTGATCGCCACTGCTGGGCTGGTCGTGCAACAAGCTCAGCCAGGCCAATGCGGCCTGTTCCTGGTCGGGCGTCGGGGTGACGCGGGCAGTGGCGTTCACGGGGCTTTCCTTGGCGATGGTTCACGAAGGCTGGCCTTGCAGGCTTCGAGGGCGCGCATCATATGTTTTTCCACGGCACTTTGGGACAGGCCCATGGCCTTGGCGATTTCCGCGTACTTGCGGCCATGGATGCGGTTGAGCAGGAAAATCTGTCGGGTACGCTCCGGCAAGCTGCGCAGAGCCGCTTCGACATGGCGCAGATCATTGCCCGCCTCCAGCGCAGCCTGGGGCTCGGAGCCCTGGTTATCCTGTTGTTCCGGCAGCCAGCCTTCACTGCTGCGCACCCGGGCGCCTTCGCTGCGCAGGTGGTCGATGGCGATATTGCCGGCACAACGCAGCAGGTAGGTGCTGAGCTCCTCGACCTGCACCAGTGGCCGGCGCCAGAAGCGCAGGAACAAATCCTGCACCAGGTCCGCCGCCGTCGCACGGCAACCCACGCGGCGGCTGACCAGCGCTTCCATCTGCGAGCGCTGGGACAGGAACACTTGCAGGAAATGCGCCCGTCCGCCTGCCGCGTCTGCGTGCTGCTCTTTGGATTCGGGAGGCGTGATGATCATCAACGGTGGACTCAAAGGGTCGCGAAGGCCGCAACCGGGCTGGCCAGCAGGCCGACGCCCGCCAGAATCAAGGCCAGCCTTGGCCGATACGGCAACAGCAACACCAGCAGCAATCCACTGAGCATCAACACCGCGCACCACTCCACCAGACCCTGGCTCCAACCGGTCGCGAGCACCGCCGGCCAGATCGAGACGATCAAAAGCAGCCAGCCGCCCACGCGCAAACCCAACCGCCGACGGGGAGAGGGTTTACTGCGCAGCAGTTCGCCATGGTGCCGGTCCATGGACAGGCACAATGCGGTAAAGCCTGCGTAACACAGCAACAGCGCCAGGAGCATTCAGTTCACCTCGCCCTTGAGGGTCAACGGCCGGGCGCGTTCGGCCTTGTGTTGAGGGACGCGGCGGTGCTGCATTTTCCACGCAGCCCAGGCCAGGAACACGCCGCTGCCCAGGCAAGTCAGGTCGAAGCCGGCCATGGCCCAATCGCCGTTGGCCAGGGACACACCCAAATGCTGCGACGTGGTCAGCGCGTTGAGCACCGGCACGCCGATAAACAGCAGCGCGCCCACGCCCAATTGCTCAACCCAGCCGCGGCGACCCTGGCGGACAATCGCGTGTACAACGCTCAAGCCCCAGGCAATAAAGAAGGCTTGTACTTCCCAGTCCGAACGCCCGGCAAAGCTTGCCGGCAACAGGCGGTTGGCCCAGAAGAACGCGGCGATGGCGATCATCAAGCCCGACATGCTGGCGATGTTCAGCACTTCCACCAACCGCAGTTCAAAGGGCATCACCCCGGTTTTGGTGTGCTTGAGCTGACGCTTGCCCAGCCACATCACCAGCCCGGTGCCGATCATCGCGGTGCCTGCGAGGCCGCAGATGAAATACAGCCAGCGCAATACCGGGCCGGCGAAATGGCCCATGTGCAAACCGTAGAAGCTGCCACCAATCGCCGCCGGCAGCGACTGCTCACCGCTCACCCGCAGCAGTTCGCCGGTGGTGCCGTTGAATGAGACGGTGCTGCCAAAGTCGTGCACCACTCGATCCGACCCGGCGCGGAACACATTGACCGAGGCGTTCACATCGCTTGGATTATTCACCACCAGCCGTCCGACATGCCCACCCGCCCATTGCTCGCGCGCCCGCTCGTACATCGGCCCCAGCGGCAACAGCTGCCCGGGTTGGCCAAGGGCCGGCGCGTTGTCGGTGGCCGGGAACACATCGTTGAAAAACGCACGGGTGTCGTTGCCGTAAGAGGCGAGGATGCTCGCCGGCATCACCATGCTCATGAAAATCACCAAGCTGCTGTAGGTGATCATCAAGTGAAAGGGCAACACCAGCACGCCCACGGCGTTGTGCCCGTCGAGCCAGGAGCGTTGGCCCTTGCGCGGGCGGAAGGTGAAGAAGTCTTTGAAGATTTTCTTGTGGGTGATGATCCCGGTGATCAGGGCCACGAACATCACCATCGCGGCGATGGTCGACAGCCAGCGCCCCCACGGATACGGCATTTGCAGCTGGAAGTGGAAGCGATAGAAGAATTCGCCGCCCATGCTTTCCCGGGCGTGGACCGGCTGGCCGCTGACGGGATCGAGGAGTTTCTCGACGAAATTGCCGCGCTTGCCCGGGTCGACCTTGTCTTGCCACATCACCGACAGGCCGGGTTCACGGGGGCTCGGCACATTGATAAACCAGCGCGCGGCGTTGGGTGCCTGTTGCTGCAAATACGCTTGGGCGACGGCCAGGCTACGGGCGTCGTCTACGGGATGCGCCTGCACTTCAGGCTGCATCCAGTGGGTAATTTCGTCCTTGAAATAGGACAAGGTGCCCGTCAGGAAAATCGCAAACAGCAGCCAGCCGAATATCAACCCGGCCCAGGTGTGCAACCAGGCCATGGCCTGGCGGAAGCCCTCTTTCATGTGCGTGCCATCCAGTACGTCAACCCGGCGAACGTGGCCAGCATCGCGCTGGGCAGCAACACGCCAAACCAGGCGCGCCAGGCGGTACGGCAGGCGAAACACCAGATTACCGCCAACAGATAGAACACAAACGAACTCAGCATCCCGCTGATCACAGCATCAGCGCGGCGGGTGGGCAGCCACAACGTCATGCAGACGCTGGCCAGGGACGCCAGCAAGTAACCGCCGACCACAGCCGCCAGCACCCGCGAAGTCACGGCAAGACGGTAGGAAACGGGAAGTGAGGTTTTGCGTTTCATGCACAGGGCGCCAGGTTCGTCAGCCCGCAATATTAATGATAAATATTCTCATAAGCAAAAGAGAACGCATGCCTGGCAATTGCCGAACCTGCTTAGGCGCCCTACAATGCGAACAATTCTTGTTCTCTAAAGTATGCCCATGCTTGCGGAGTGTGCGCGTTGCAGCCGTCCAATACCGTCGAAGTGCTGTACCACGACCATCACCACTGGCTCACCGGCTGGTTGCGACGCAAGCTCGGCTGCCCGGAAAGTGCCGCCGACCTGGCCCAGGACACCTTCATTCGCGTGCTGACCGCACGGGAAACCCCGACGCTGATCGAACCGCGCGCCTTCCTTACCACCATCGCCAAGCGCGTGCTGTTCAACCATTACCGCCGCCAGGACCTGGAGCGCGCCTACCTCGACGCCCTGGCGCAGATGCCCGAACACGTGGCGCCGTCGGAAGAAGAGCGGGCGATCATTCTGCAAACCCTGATGGAGCTGGACCAGTTGCTGGATGGCTTGGCGCCCCAGGTTAAACGCGCGTTCCTGCTGGCCCAGCTCGACGGCTTGACCTACGCGCAAATCGGCGCGGAACTGGGGATCTCCATCGCCACGGTCAAGCGTCACCTGCATAAAGCGGCGATGCGCTGCTACTTCGCCCTATGAGTGTCTCAACGCAAGTCGCCGAACAAGCGGTGCACTGGCTGATGGAAATGCAGCAAGGCCCGCTCAACCCGCGCAAACAGGCGGCCTGGCAACACTGGCTGGACGCCCACAGCGAACATCAGCGGGCCTGGGAGCACATCCAGCGAGTGAACCAGCGGCTGCGCGGGATGCCATCACCGTTGGCCCACGCCGCCTTGAATGCACCGAAATCCAGCAGTCGCCGTCAGGCCCTGAAGTTGTTGCTGATACTCGGCGCCGGGTCGGCAGCGGCCTGGGGTTTGCGCCAGCAACATATACTGCCGCCGTTGAGCGCGGACTACCGCAGCCCCATCGGCCAGCGGCGCACGTTCCAGCTGGCAGATGGCAGCCAGTTGCAGCTCAACACCGGCAGTGCCGTTGATGTGCATTTTGAGGGTCAACAACGCTTGATCCGCCTGCTCGAAGGCGAAATCCAGCTGACCGCCAAAACCGGCAACGCCCCGCTGCGGATCGTCACCGCCCAGGGCCTGCTCAGCGCCCAGGCGGCTCGGCTGAACGTACGGCAGTTCAATGATCACACGCAGTTGGCGGTGTTTGACGGGCACGTTGACGTGATGCCCAACACCTATAGCGGTTTGCCGCTGACCGTCGACAACGCCCATCAGGTCAATTTCACCCGCAAAGGCTGGGACACCGCCCGCCCCACCGACGCCGGCAGCGGTGCCTGGGCCGATGGCATGCTGGTGGCGGCCCACATGCGCCTGGCAGATTTCCTCGCTGAACTGAGCCGTTATCGCCGTGGCCAGCTCAATTGCGACCCGCAAGTGGCCAACCTGCTGATTTCCGGCAGCTACCCGCTGGACGACAGCGAGCGAATCCTGGACCTGCTGCAAGTCAGCCTGCCGGTCAAGGTTCGGCGGTTTACCCGCTACTGGGTCACCGTCGAAGCCCGCGCCTGAATTATTTTCACAACCCGTGAGCCGTTTTCCGCACCTCGCGTGACAGAGAAGGAAAGCCACCTTGATCCTTCCTTCTCAGGACCGCACTTCATGCCCCAGCAACCGACTCGCTTGACGCCCCTCGCTCGCACCCTGCGCCATTTGTTGCTGGGGGCCAGCCTCAGTTTCAGCGCCGTGCCCTACGTGTTGGCGGCCGATGCCAAGCCCTACCGCATCGCCCCTACGTCACTTGAAGCGGCGCTGAACCAGTTTGGCCGCGAAGCCGGCGTGCTGATTTCATTTGGCTCCGACGTGACCGCCGGCGTGCAAAGCCATGGCCTGTCGGGCAACTACACCGCTGAAGAGGGCCTGAATGCCTTGCTCAAAGGCACCGGCCTGCAAGCCCGCGCCGAGGGTAACAATGCCTTCAGCCTGCAACCGGCGAATGCTCCGGCCACTCTCGAATTGGGCACCTCCAACGTGGTCGGCGACTGGCTGGGGGACGCGGCGCAAACCAACGTCTTCGACCACCCGGGGGCGCGGGACGTGATCCGTCGCGAAGAATTCGAACGCCAGGGCGCCACCCAGGCTCGCGATGTGCTCAACCGCATTCCCGGGGTCAACGCTCCGGAAAACAACGGCACCGGCAGTCACGACATGGCACTGAACTTCGGTATTCGCGGGCTCAACCCACGCCTGGCCTCGCGCTCCACAGTATTGATGGACGGTATCCCGGTGCCGTTTGCACCGTATGGCCAGCCGCAGTTGTCGTTCGCACCCATCAGCATGGGCAACATGGACGCGGTGGACGTGGTGCGCGGCGGCGGCGCGGTGCGTTATGGCCCGCAGAACGTCGGCGGCATCGTCAACTTCGTCACCCGCGCGATTCCCGACGCCCCAACGGTGAAAGGCGGCCTGCAGACCGAAACCAGCCCGTCTTCCAGCCACGATGGCTTCAAGACCACCGGCAACCTGCTGGCGGGCGGCACTGCAGACAACGGTTTGGGCGGCGCGATCCTGTATTCCGGCACCCGTGGTGGTGACTGGCGCGAGAACAGCGACACCCGCATCGACGACCTGATCCTCAAGGGCAAATACCAGTTGGACGACGCCAACAGCTTCAACGCCATGGCGCAGTACTACGAAGGCAAGGCCGATATGCCCGGCGGTTTGAGCACCGCGGCCTACAAGGCCAACCCGTATCAATCCACCCGCCCCTACGACCAGTTCTGGGGGCGCCGCACCATGTTCAACGCCGGCTACCGCTATCAGGAAGACCGCCGGGAATTCACCGTCAACAGCTTCTTCACCACCACCCTGCGCAGCGGCTACCTCGACCAGGGCAGCTTCCTCTCACTGTCGCCTCGCGAGTACTGGGTCCGTGGCCTGGAAACCCGCTTCGCCCAAGGCTTCGACCTCGGCCCGACCAGCCACGAAGTCGGCGTGGGCTATCGCTACATCAACGAAGCCGGCCACGAAATGCGCTACCGCACGCCGATTTCCACCAACCAGCAACTGCCCACCACCGACAGCCGCAACGACCGCGACACCCGGGGCAGCACCGAGGCCAATGCATTCTTCGTCGATGACCGGATTGATATCGGCAAATGGACCATCACCCCAGGCATCCGCTACGAGATGATCGAGTCCCAGCAGACCAACAACCTCAGCAACGTCAAATACAAGGGTGACTACAACACCGCCCTGCCGGCGTTGAACGTGCTCTACCACCTGACGGACGACTGGAACCTCTACGCCAACACCGAAGGTTCGTTCGGCAGCGTGCAGTACAGCCAGATGCCCAACCGTGTGACCAGCGGCGAAGTGAAGCCGGAAAAGGCCCGCACCTGGGAGCTCGGCACCCGTTACGACAACGGCACCCTGCGGGCCGAAATCGGCGCGTTCCTGATCAACTTTGACAATCAGTACGACAGTAACCAGACCAACGACACGGTGATCGCCCGTGGCGAAACCCGTCACCAGGGCATCGAGTCCAGCATCAACTATGCCCTCGACGGCTTGAGCCCGGCGCTCGCCGGTTTTGATGTGTACGCCACTTACGCCTACGTCGACGCCACCATTCGTGAAGACGGCCCGAACAAAGGCAACCGCGTGCCCTTCTCCTCCAAGCACAAGGGCACCCTGGGCGTGGGTTACACCGAAGGTCGCTGGAAGTTGAATGTGGACAGCAGCTACCAGAGCAGCCAGTTCGCCGACAACGCCAACACCGAGGCGGAAAGCGCTGACGGCAGCACCGGGCGCATTCCTGGCTACATGCTGTTCAGCAGCCGCGCGGCGTATGACTTCGGCCCGCAGCTGTCGGACTTGAACGTGGCGGTCGGTGTGAAAAACATCTTCAACAAGCAGTACTACACCCGCTCGTTTGACGATAACAACAAGGGCAAATACGTGGGCGAGCCGCGCACCCTGTATGTGCAGACGTCCATCGCGTTCTGATCAGCTACCCGCCAGGCACGACGGTGTGCCGGCCACCAACGCGTCGATGGCGCACCGGGTCTTGGCCGGCATGTGCGTCGCCGTGGGCCAGATGACATGGATCGGCATCGGTTGCTCGCGGTGGTTCGGCAGTACCGCCTGCAGTTGCCCGCGCAGTACGTAGTGGGCGATCAGCCAGCTGGGCAACCAGGCCAGGCCGACTCCGGCGATGGCGGCATCGGCCACAGCCTGGAGGTCATCGAGGATCAACGGCGAGGCCACTCGCTGCCGCTGCGGGGCATTGCTGCGGTAGGCAATGCCTCGATGCCCGGCCAGGTCCGCGATGGATTCGATTCGACAGGTGCGCTGCAGGTACGCGGGCGACGCCGCCAGGGCAATCGCCTGCTCGCCAAGGCGCCTTGCGCTCAAGCGGTCGGTGTCGGGCAATGCGCCGATGCGCACCGCCAGGTCGAAGCCTTCCTGGGCCAGGTCTATCAGCCGGTCGGAAAAGGAAATCTCGATCTCCAGTTGCGCAAATCGGTCCATCAGCCCCCATAACGCCGGCGCCGCATAGTGGTGACCGAACGCCAAAGGCAAGCTGGCCCTTAACCGTCCACGAGGCTGCTGACGGCCACTTTCCAGCACGGATTCGGCGGCTTCCAGTTCCGCCAGCGCACGCAGGCAATGCTCGTAATAGGCCTGCCCGTCCTCGGTCAGACGCTGGCGCCGGGTAGAGCGTTGCAATAAAGACGTCCCCAACCGCGCTTCCAGGCGCGCCAAGCCCTTGCCCACCGCTGAGCGCGTGAGGTTCAGCCGTTCGGCGGCCTCGGTCAGATTGCCGCTCTCGACGATTTGTAAAAACAGTTCAACACCATCAAAACGCGGAGTAGCCATCGTCGTTTGTCGCCTTTTATTCCCGTATCGAAGGAAGAAGTATCGCTAATAAAGAATCCTGTTCCCGTGAAAATGACACCTTCCCCCATCGAAAGGAAGAGGCCATGTCATCCGACGCCGTTGTATCCGCCATCAACCCGCCGCGTACCGCCAGAGACGGCCTGGCGCTCACCGCCATATGCCTGGTGGCGCTGATGTTCGGGCTGGAGATTTCCAGCGTGCCCGTGATCCTTCCCACCCTCGAACAGCAATTGGGTACCGGCTTCCAGGACGCCCAATGGATCATGAATGCCTACACCCTGGCCTGCACCAGCGTGCTGATGGCGGCGGGCACACTGGCCGATCGCTTTGGCCGGCGGCGCATGCTGGTGCTGTGCCTGTGGGTATTCGGGTTGGCGTCGCTGGCCTGTGGGCTGGCCAATGATGCGTCTACGCTGATCGCCGCGCGTTTCGTCCAGGGCGTGGGTGGCGGGGCGATGATGATCTGCCAGTTCGCGATCCTGTCGCACCAGTTCCGCGAGCAGGCGGCGCGGGCGCGAGCCTTTGCCATATGGGGTGTGATTGCCGGTGTGGGCCTGGGCTTCGGGCCGATGGTGGGGGCGTTGATCCTGGCAGTCGCGGATTGGCGCTGGGTGTTCCTGGTGCATGCGCCGCTGACCTTGTTCACCCTGGTATTGCTGCGCATCAGCGTGCAGGAATCCCGCGACCCGGCCGCTCATCGCCTCGACATCGCCGGTATGACCACCCTGACTCTGGCGGTGTTCGCCCTGGTTTACTTCATCACCCAGGGCACCGAGAGCGGCTTTGCCACCCCAGCCATGCTCGGCTGGGCCGGATTATCGGTAGCCAGCCTGCTGTTGTTCGTGGCTGTGGAGCGGCGCAGCCCACACCCGATGTTCGACTTCTCGGTGTTCCGCATCCCGCGCTTCAACGGCGCGTTGATGGGTTCGATCGGCATGAACTTCAGCTTCTGGCCCTTCATGATCTACCTGCCGCTGTATTTCCAGGCCGGCCTGGGCTACGACACCCTGCTCACCGGGCTCGCCCTGCTCGCCTATACCCTGCCCACGCTGGTGGTACCGCCCCTGGCCGAACGCCTGGCCCTGCGCTACGGCGCCGAACGCATCATTCCGTTGGGCCTGGGCCTGATGGGCGTGGGCTTTGTGGCCATGGCCGCGATCAACCATAGCGACCAGCCCAGTGTGGTACTGATCCTGATCGCCTGTGGGATTGCCGGCAGCGGCTTGGCGTTTACCAACTCGCCCACCACCAACACCACCACTGGCTCAGTCTCATCCGACCGCGCGGGGATGGCGTCGGGCATCGACTTCAGTGCACGGCTGATTACCCTGGCGCTCAATATCGCGTTGATGGGCTTGGTGTTGATACTCGGGATCGCTCACCACCTGGCTGGCGCATTGCCCGACACGGCGCAGTTGGCCACCCTCAGCCAGGACATCGCCGCCGGCAAGCTGGACGTGTTGCCGCAGGGCTCGTTGATTGCCCAGGCCGCGCTACGCAACGGTGCAGGTTGGGCCATGTTGTATGCAGGCTTGGGCGCTTGCGCACTGGCAGTCTTGAGCGCCTGTTTTTTCCGGCGCAGCCCGCGCTGACGCTTTAAACGAAAAACGGGCCTGCATCTGCAGGCCCGTTTTCAGTGGGGTTGAAAAAAGTATCAGCTATCAGCCGTTAAGCGCAGCCTGTTCGTTTTCCAGAAATTCCTCTTCAAGCTCGGCCTCGTCGGCCTTGGTATTAGGCAGGCTTTGACCCGCGGCGCGTGGTTTGCCGCGCAGTTTGCCGTACAGATGCTCCAGGGCATGCTCCAGCTTGGTAGCTGCGCCATCGATCGCCTGTTCCAGCGTATCGGCTTTATGGAGGACCGAAATCGGTTGATGGCCCTTTGGCCGTGCTTCCAGTCGGCAACTCAGGTCGTGTGGACCGGGCTTGTCACCGTTCTCGTCCCGCAGGTAAACCTCGACGCGGGTCAGATCCTCTTCATAACGTTCGAGCGTGCTCTCAATGGTGGTACGTACCCACTCCTCCAGTCGGATGCTGCTTTCAATATGGTTATCGCTATTGACTTGGATTTGCATAGTTTTCCCTTATTTCAGCTAGCTCGCCGAAGGCCATTCCTGCTTCACCGGATGGGTGAAAACCATGACCTCCTGATTACACAATTGAGCAGACAGAGGAACATTTCAAGCCCTTTGCAAAGATAAATCCCACATTACAAATTAAGTCTGACAACGAGCAAAAGCGCTGTTAGGGTGGGGAGTTAGTTACATCTTCTTACGACCACTTTCCTTACAATTGCCCCTCTCCCAACGGGTGCAATCCGCGAAAAATTCCCGCTTCCTCTACCAGCCAGTCATGCACCGCCCGCACACCCGGATGGCTCAGCGCGCCTGGGGCATACAGCAGCACGTAACGTTTATGATTGGGTACAGCGAGGCCGAACGGCACGATCAACGTGCCACGTTCCAGTTCGTCATTGAGCAAGGTTCGCCGGGCAATCGCCACGCCCATGCCGGCAATGGCCGCCTCGATGGTCAGGTGGTTGCGGTTAAAGGTATGCCCGCGCCGTACGTCGGCAGCGTCGTAGCCGATGGCGTTCAGGTAGAACTCCCACTCCGCGTACTCATAACTCCCACGCCAGGCGGTAATGTCGTGCAGCAGCGGGAAATGCACCAGGTCGGCGGGGCCATGCAGCGGCGGCCGCCCGCGCAGCAGGCTCGGTGCGCACACCGGGAAGATCTGCTCATCCAGCAGGGCTGTGGATAACAATCCCGGGTAGCTGCCGTCGTTAAGGTCAATGGCCAGGTCGAAGTCGCCCTCGTGCAAGGCGATGCTGCTGTCTTCCGCGACCATGCGCAATTGGATGTCCGGGAAACGCTGCTGCAAACGTGGCAAACGCGGGGTCAGCCATTTACCGAGAAACGACGGGATCGAACGCAAGCGCAAGGTGCCGCTGATCATCCCGGCGTCCAGGCGCTGCAACTCGGCATCAATGCTGCCATAGGCCTCGCCCACGGTAATCGCCAGCCGCTGGCCTTCTGCACTCAGCTCAACCCCGCGTGCCCGTCGATGGAACAGCCGGAAGCCCAAACGCTCCTCCAACTGGCGAATTTGCTGGCTGACCGCGCCCGGGGTGATGTGCAGTTCTTCGGCGCAACGGGTGAACGACAAATGCCGTGCCGCGCAGGAAAAAACGTGCAACCAGACGTAGGTCTGGCCATGAAGCGGGCGAGCCATAGGGTTTAGTCCTGCTAAAGGGTGTCTTAGGATAATTCGTTGGTCACTGCCGATCCAGAGGCTCAGTATCGCGCCAATTCCGCTTGTCCTACAAAAGATGGCAGCGATTCCTACTCCATTGCTTGTAAGGGTTTAGCATGGCTATCAGTGTTTTCGATCTATTCAAGGTAGGCATTGGTCCTTCCAGCTCCCATACCGTGGGCCCGATGTGGGCGGCGGCGACCTTCGTCCAGGCGCTGATCGACCAGCAATTGCTCGACGAAACCCGTCGCGTAGAAGTGCGCTTGTACGGCTCGCTGTCCGCCACCGGTGTTGGCCACGCCACCGACCGCGCCTGTGTGATGGGCCTGATGGGCGAATGGCCAGACAGTATCGACCCCACTAGCATTGGCCCTCGCATCCAGCAATTGCGCGAGTCCGGCCAATTGCTGCTCGCCGGCCGCACGCCGATTGCCTTCAACTGGCAACACGACCTCCTGCTGCTGGACGAAAGCCTGCCCTACCACCCCAACGCCATGTCCCTGCACGCCTATGGCGAAAACGGCCTGTTGAGCGAGCAGACGTACTACTCGGTGGGTGGCGGTTTCATCATCGAAGCGGCGGAAGCCGAATCCGGCATCGCGCCGACCAGCGAAGTGCAATTGCCTTACGACTTCTCCAGCGCCGTCGAGCTGCTGGCCTTGTGCAACAAGCACGGCCTGCGGGTTTCCGAACTGATGATGGCCAACGAACGGGCCTGGCGCAGTGACGCCGAGATCCGCAGCGGCCTGCTGCATATCTGGTCGGTGATGCGCGAATGCGTCGAACAAGGCCTGCGCCACGAAGGCATCTTGCCCGGTGGCCTGGATGTGCCACGGCGCGCGGCGAAATTGCACCGCAGCCTGCTGGAAATCGGCAAACCCAACGTCATCACGTCGACCTTGTCGGCGATGGAATGGGTCAACCTGTTCGCCCTCGCCGTCAACGAAGAAAACGCTGCCGGTGGTCGCATGGTCACCGCGCCGACCAATGGCGCGGCGGGAATCATCCCGGCGGTGCTGCACTACTACATGAAGTTCAACCCGGACGCGTCCGACGATGACGTGGTGAATTTCTTCCTCGCCGCGGCCGCCGTCGGCATCCTCTGCAAGAAAAACGCCTCGATCTCCGGCGCCGAAGTCGGCTGCCAGGGCGAAGTCGGTTCGGCCTGTGCCATGGCCGCCGCAGGTTTGGCCGACATACTCGGTGCGTCTCCGGAACAACTGGAAAACGCCGCCGAAATCGGCCTGGAACACAACCTCGGCCTGACCTGCGACCCGGTTGGCGGGCTGGTCCAGGTGCCGTGCATCGAGCGCAACGCCATCGCCGCGGTCAAGGCGATCAACGCCACGCAAATGGCCCTGCGCGGCGACGGCAAGCACTTCATCTCCCTGGACCGGGTGATCCGCACCATGCGCGACACCGGCGCCGACATGCACGACAAATACAAAGAAACTTCACGGGGCGGCCTGGCGGTCAGCTGGGTGGAGTGCTGAGGAGCATTCCCTGATCGCCCCAACGTGAGCCCGCGCAAAAACAATAACGAGGCAATAACGATGACCGATGTACGTACACCTGCTGCCGAAAATCCTGCTGTAGACCTGACGCCGACCACCGTTACACAAGGCTGGAACAAACATGACACCACCTGGATGCTCGGCCTCTACGGCACCGCCATCGGTGCCGGCACCTTGTTCCTGCCGATCAACGCCGGTGTCGGCGGCTTCTGGCCGTTGATCGTGCTGGCGCTACTGGCCTTCCCGATGACCTTCTTCGCCCACCGTGGGCTGACGCGCTTTGTGTTGTCGGGCAAATCCGGCGACATCACCGACGTGGTGGAAGAACACTTCGGCATCGGCGCCGGCAAGCTGATCACCTTGCTGTACTTCTTCGCGATCTTCCCGATTTTGCTGGTGTACAGCGTGGCGCTGACCAACACCCTGACCAGCTTCATGGAACACCAACTGCACATGGCGCCGCCGCCCCGGGCGATCCTGTCGCTGGTGTTGATCCTCGGCCTGATGGCCATTGTGCGTTGCGGCCAGGGCGTGATCGTCAAGGCCATGAGCGTGCTGGTGTACCCGTTCGTCGCCGCCCTGCTGCTGTTGGCGGTGAGCCTGATCCCCAACTGGAACGGCGCGTTCTTCGCCTCCGCCAGCGAAGGCATGCCGCTGCCGGCTTTCTTCAAGACCTTGTGGCTGGCAATCCCGGTGATGGTGTTTTCCTTCAATCACTCACCGATCATCTCCGCCTTCGCCGTCGACCAGAAGCGCGTGTACGGCCCGCAGGCCGAGCGCAAAAGCAGCGGCATCCTGGCCATGGCCCACAGCATGATGGTGCTGACGGTGATGTTCTTCTGCTTCAGTTGCGTGCTGGCCCTGTCGCCGGCTGACCTCGCCGCCGCGAAGGCGCAGAACATCTCGATCCTGTCGTACCTGGCTAACCACTTCCAGACCCCGGTGATCGCCTACGCCGCGCCGTTGATCGCGCTGGTGGCAATCACCAAATCCTTCCTGGGCCACTACATCGGCGCGAGCGAAGGCTTCCAGGGCCTGATCGTCAAATCCCTGCGCGGACGTAACCGTTCGATGTCCGCCAAGTGGCTGGAGCGCTGCACCGCGCTGTTCATGGTGCTCACCTGCTGGGCCGTGGCCACCTTCAACCCGAGCATCCTCGGCATGATCGAAACCATGGGCGGGCCGATCATCGCCTGCCTGTTGTTCCTGATGCCGATGTACGCCATCCGCCGAGTGCCATCTTTGCGCCAGTATTCGGGCCAGGCGTCGAACGTGTTTGTGGTATTGGTCGGCTTGATTGCGCTGTCTGCGATCGTTTTTTCCGTGATGCCCTGAAACGGATCACCGCGCGTAAAAACACCGCCAACCCAATGTGGGAGCGGGCTTGCTCGCGAAAGCGGTCGTTCAGCTGAGGATTCATTGGCCGACACACCGCATTCGCGAGCAAGCCCGCTCCCACAGGGGTCATCCGATGGCAGGCAGATTTGCTGTACGGCACGCCCTTTGCTGTACAGCTACTGAGGAAAACGGACCTTGTGAAAGCCTCAGCGAGCGAATGGCCGGTGGTCAGGAAACGCGAACTAATCCCGACACCGGTCGTCAATGACTGCATGTTCTTATCAGGCGGTAACGCACCATGGACAACCCTTTTCAGATCATCACCGACACCTTCGCCCCGAAATACCGGGTCAATTTAAGCATCCAGCGGCTGGACGGCAGCATCATGCTGACCCTGTCCGATGAAGACGGCGTCGTGGCCAAACGCATGATCAGCGCCGAACAACGCAACGACCCACAGCGCCTGAAACGCCTGGTGCAAAGTGTGCAATTCGGGATTGCGATCGAACAGGGGCATAGCGCGATCGAGATATTGGCGGTGATGACCGATGGGGACAGTCACAAAGTGTTGCAGCGGCCGCCCGTCACCCGGCCGCCGCTGAACGTCGGGTTTTAAACCTCGCCTTTCTCTGTTTCAAGGCTCGCTTCGCCCTTGCGGCGCGGGCCTTCGACCTTCACCGACGGAAACGCCGACGACGCATACCGCACCACCAGAATCGCGAATGCCAACAGCAGAATCCCGCCGCACAGGTAGATGATGCCGATGTCGGGCGGGTTGTGGTGGGAGACGTTGGAGATCAGCAGACGTGTTAGTGCCGTGATCGCCACGTAGATCAGAAAGCGCACCGGCATATGGTTGGTCTTGAAGTAAATCCCGACCATCGCCCCCAGTTCCAGGTAGATGAACAGCAGCAAGATGTCATCGATCTTGATGTGCCCCGTTTCCAGCATCCCCAGAAACTCCATAACCGCTGCATAGGCAGTCACCGCACCAATGGCGAACAGCGCCAGGTAGTGGAACGTCTCGACGAACAGATTTCCCAAGGACTCGGCCAGTTGGTGCACGGCCTTGCGCAGGTTTTCAGCCCAGTTGATTTTCACGATGATGCTTCCTTAGGTCGGCTCGACCGGATAATGCAGGTTGGACGTGACGGTTTCTCTGCATGCAGAAAAAAGGCCAGGGAACAGGGAGTGAGATGGTGGCGGGGTGATATGAGGCACGTGTGAAGGGAGAGGAGAACAAAAAACACTCCTCATCCCAACCATCAACTGCTCAAGGGTATTGCTGTCGCGCGTGTAAAACCGCCAGGACCCGAACAGAGTCGGTGACTTGGTAAACCACCAGGTAATTGGGATGCACGACCATTTCTCGTGTGCCGCCAACACGGCCTGTTCGGTAAAGATGAGGTCTGCGGGAGAGGGCCAATACTGAGGCTTCTATTGCTCGGTTCAGCTCAAGAGCGGCATTGGGATTGCGATCGCTGATGTAATCAAGAATTTTCCAGAGTTGCGCCCGCGCAGCGGGTGCCCATTCAATCAGCATCGCCTTTCTTGCGTTTAGATTCGATCAGCGCCTGCATTTCGGCCATCACCTGATCGTGAGGGATGCCGGGACTAGGGTCATCCAAAGCGGCTTGCACCTTGGCACGAAACCAGCGGTCGTAGCTGGCAGCTTGCTCCTCGGTTTCGGTCAGGGGAGCTCGAGGAAAAAAGGAAGTGCTCATAGGGGCCTCCGTTGTCGATGAGAAAGGAGTCTAGTCGCTAGACTTTTCACTGTCGTGGGCCAAGCGATGAAGTGAGTAACAGAAAAAGTCGCCGTTTGGACTCAACAACTGAAAAGAACAGGCCTCGCACGAGCGTACTTAGCCTGCCTCCTCCGCTTATTTGGAATACCGGTTCAGGTTGGCGCGACCTGATCGAGCGCTTGATCGACCAATAAGCCACTCATTTCCAGTAATTGATGGATCGCCAGCAACAAGCTGCGCTGTGGGCCCTCAAGCTCAAAAGCCAGGCTACAGGCCATTTCACGGGCACTGTTCAACGTTTCGCTGGCGTTGGCGAGTAACGTTTCGGTGTCGGCATTGGGCGTTACGCTGAAAAGAATCGAGGAGGGCTCGGAAGGTGGTTCAGGTGTTTCTGGGCGCAGATAGTGATCAATCGCGCGGTTGGCTGCGGCTTGAAGACGGGTGTCAGTGTGTGAATCGTAAGGCGGGCTCGGGGTAATCTTTTTCATGGTCAGACTCTTCCGTATTAAGGACCGTCCCCATCTGCCGCCAAGCAGATTGGGTGACGGATTGCACAAGGTTGGCGGACCGGTACGAAAGAAAACCGGCACCCCGAAGGGTCCATGCGCAACCCGTCATGACACAGGAATACAAACGCCAGGAAGCGTCTGCAATCTTGTTGGGACGTTGTTACGCCTTTCGTTACCGAGCCGCCAAGCCCGTTCGCTGCATTTGCAGCGCCCGAGGAAGGTAAGCGAACGGACGAAACCGGCGCAACCCCGGCAAGTTGTCAGAAATTTCTCTTGCTGCAAACCCCCGGATTCCAACTACATTGAAAAGCCACTACCCAAAGCCCATGGATTGGCTTATGCTTTTAGCTGTATATAAATACAGTAGTCGCGAGAACGCTTGGCGACACTCGAACCAAGGGCAACTCCCTTCAATACTGCACCGATGACGAGGCCGAAAAATGGCTGTTGAAACCCTGTATCGCAGTACCCGTGACCTGGAGACTACATTCGTGGATCGCAAACTTGCCGACGCACACGACCAGATGCTTGAACTGGCAGAGTCCCTGATGGAAGTGCTGTTGAAAAACGTCGAAGGCTTGAGCGAGAAGCAGGCAGAAGATGCCGGTATTTTCATGGCCAAGAACCGCGCGGCGTTTGCGGCGGCGTTCAAGAACAATGCGAGTGCATTGGCGGAGATTGGGCAACCAGCGGCTGAGTGATGCATTGCCAGTAGTGGCGAAAGGGCTTGCTGTGGCCGAGGGAGCTTGCTTGTGGCTAGGGAGCTTGCTGTGGCGAGGGAGCTTGCTCCCGTTGGAGTGCGCAGCGCTCCCAAGCTTTTGGGTCTGCTGCGTAGCCCAGCGGGAGCAAGCTCCCTCGCCACAGGTTATGCGTTGATGCCTTTCACATGTGTCATGCCTGCCACAAGGTCTTGCCGAAGAACGTCAACGTCCGGTCCCAAGCCAGTTGCGACCAGGCAGCATCGTATTGCGTATCCGCAATACGGCCATCGCCAATCGCTGTCTCGTTGGCAAACGCATGACGCGCCAGATAACGATGGAAGGTCGCATCCACACCGGCTGCGTGCAGTTTTGACTCCAGCTCAGCCACGGTGTCGATGTTGAAGAAGGCATCCTGTGTGCCCCAGTGTCCAATCAGCGGCGCCTTGATCTTCGACGCATCCAGGTATTCCAGCGGCGGGAAGCCGTACCACACCACGCCCGCCGCCACTTCCGGAATCGCGTTCAACGCCAGCAACGTCAACGCCCCGCCCATGCAGTAGCCGGTCACGCCGACTTTTTTCGAATCCGCCTGCAAGTACTGCACGGCACCCTTGATGTCCTGAGAAACCGCATCACCAAAATCCAAGCCATCCATCAGGTGATGAGCTTCTTCCTCTTCCACCGTGGACGCGCCGCGATAAAGGTCCGGTACCAGTACACGGTAGCCGCACTCGGCCAAGCGATTCGCCACGCCCTTGATCTGGTCGTTGACGCCCCACCATTCCTGAATCACCACGATCGCCGGCGCGCCTTCGAGTACCGCCGGGCTGGCCAGGTAGCCGTTGACGTCCGCGCCATCCGGGCGTTTGAAGGTGATCATGCGCCCGCTGGAGCGCCCTGCTGTTTGTTTGGACATGCCAACCTCGTTCTGATGGGTTTGATAACAGAGATATCTGTATTTGCCCGTGACCGCCACTGCGGGTGTATCAAAGTGTGTATGGATGCCCCTCAGATACACACGTACCGGCAATCGCGGCAGCGCGACACACGACAGATACACACCGGCGTTTAAGTGATGAAGCCTGTTCAACATTCAATCACCCAGGGCCCGGAAAATAAAATGAATAACCTCCCTTCTGTAGACCGCCTCACCGTCACCTCCTACACCAATGGGCTGCTCGGCCCCAGCCAGAAAATGCTCGGCCCGCTGGCCGACGGTGGCACCTTGATCACCGGTACCCCGCCCGGGTGCTGGGGCCCGATGATTACGCCGGCCTTTGAGGGTGGCCATGAGGTGACCCAGCCGGTGTTTATCGCCGGGGCCGAAATCGGCGACTCGGTGGCGCTGAAGATCAAGCGCATGCGGGTCACCTCCCTGGCCACATCGTCGGGGGTCATGAGTTTTGTCGAAGGGCGTTACCACGGCGACCCGTTCGTCGCGAAGTTCTGCTCCAATTGCGGGCAAGAGCATCCCGCCAGCCACGTCGAAGGCATTGGCGAAGAAGCTATCCGCTGCGATGCCTGCGGGGCTGAAGTCAGTGCATTCCGTTTCAGTAATGGCTACGTGATCGTCCTGGATGCCGAGCATCAGGTGAGTCTGACGGTCAATCAGGCCGTGGCGGATCGCCTGGCCGGCAAAGCCTCGGACATGTCGGCGCTGCCCGAATTGTCTGCCCAGCATTCGATCCTGTCGCTGGCACGCGCCGACATCCCCGGCCTGGCCGCGCATATGCGCCCGTTCCTGGGCAACATCGGCACCACGCCTTCGAGGGATCTGCCGGATTCCCACAACTGCGGCGACTTCGGCCAGTACCTGGTGGGCGCGCCCCATCGCTACGGCATGACTCATGAAGAACTGCACGCCGCGAAAACCGATGGCCACATGGACACCAATTCCGTGCGCGAAGGCTGCATCCTGATCTGCCCAGTGAAAGTCCCCGGCGCCGGGGTGTACATAGGCGATATGCATGCACAGCAAGGCAACGGCGAAATTGCCGGGCACGCCACCGATGTGTCGGGGGAAACCGAACTGACGGTGCAGGTGATCAAAGGCCTGAACCTGGACGGCCCGATCCTGCTGCAAAACCTCGACGACCTGCCGCCCATGGCACGCCCAATGACCGCGGAGCAACGCCTACAGGTGAAGGCATTGGGCGAGCGCTGGGGCCAGGTGGAGATCGAGGAGAACGCGCCCATCACCTTTATCGGCAGTGGGACCAATCTGAACGTCGCGACGGACAACGGGCTGGAACGCGCAGCCGCCGTGACCGGGCTGACGATCGACGAAGTGCGCAACCGTGCGACCATCAACGGCTCCATCGAAATCAGCCGCCTGCCGGGAACCGTGCGGGTCACGATCCTGTGCCCGATGCACATCCTTGATCGTATGGGCGTGGGCCAACTGGCCCGGGATAAATATCAGCTTTGACCCGCCTCAGCGGTACAGCAACCGCTCCGCCAGCTCATCCGCCACCCGCGCGGGTGAGCGTTTTTCAGCCTGGGCATGGGCGAAGATTTCGGTCAGGCGGGTGCCGATGTTCGACAGGTGCGCGGTGATGGTTTCCAGCTCCGCGCCGCCGTGCTTGAGGGCAACGTAGATCAGCCCGCCGGAGTTGATCACGTAGTCCGGCGCGTAAAGAATCCCACGGCCTTCCAGTTGATCGGCCACTTGCAGGTTGGTCAGCTGCGCACTCGCGGAGCCGGCCACCGCCGCGCACCGCAACTGCGCGACCGTGTAGCGGTTGAACACCGCGCCCACGCCGCAGGGCGCGAGGATGTCGCACGGGGTGCTGAGCAGGGCTTCGTTGGCAATCGGGTGCGCGCCCAGCTGTTCCATGGCCAGTTGCACCTTGCCATGGTCAATGTCGCTCACCAGCAATTCCGCGCCGGCGGCGTGCAGTTGCTCGGCCAGTGCATAACCGACGTTGCCCAGGCCCTGGATCGCCACGCGCAAACCTTCCAGATTATCGCTGCCCAGGCGGGCCATGGCGGTGGTGCGGATGCCAGCAAATACGCCCATCGCCGCGTGGGGCGACGGATCGCCAGCCGCCGTGGTGCTGGTGACATAGCGGGTCTGCTGGGCGATGCAATCCATGTCGGCCACCGAAGTGCCGCTGTCGATGGCGGTGATGTAGCGACCGTCGAGCTGCTCGATGCAGCGACCAAAGGCCTCAAACAGCGCGGCGCGGCTTTCCACATGGGCCGGGCGGATGATCACCGCGTTGCCGCCGCCCACCGGCAACCCCGCCAGTGCGGCCTTGTAGCTCATGCCTTGGGCCAGGCGCGCGGCATCCTCCACGGCACTTTCATCGTCGGGGTAAGAGAGATAGCGGCAACCTCCAAGGGCGGGGCCCAGGCGGCTGTTATGGATGGCAATGACCGCCTTCAACCCGGTGGCCGGGTCAACGCTCAGGTGCAGCGATTCAAGGCGGGTGCTGTGCATGAGCGCAAACATCGTCGAGCTCCCGAATCACTTCTGGTAGGCGCCAAGTATAGGACTGCCAGCGAAACCCTGCCCGAGCGTGCAGGAATAAGGCCACCGGTTTTAAAGGGTTTGCGACATAAACAGGTAGGACACGTCTTAAGGTACTGGACGAAAGTTCGCAGCAAGGCTAAAACGAGACATCCGCCGGAGAACCCAATGAAGCCCCGCGACGCCTTTTTTGCCTGCCTTGAACGGTCACCGCCCGCGCTGTTTGAAGCCGCGCTGTGGATGGCAGCCGAGCACGACCCGGCGGTGGACCCGGCGGCCATCCTGCAGGACTTCAAGGTGTTGCAACAGTTGGTCAGCCTCAGCATGCCGATGCTGCCGGCGGATGAACTCGGGCAACCCTTGCTGCGGCGCATGAACGACCTGGGGTTTGCCCAGGATGACCACACCCCGCTGCGCCCCGCCGCCGCGCTGCTGGACAAGGTGTTGAAGCGCAAGCGCGGGCAGCCGCTGGCCCTCGGGCTGATTGCCCTAGAGCTGGCGCGGCGCCTGGACATTCCGCTGGTCGGCGTCAACTTCCCGGGGCACTTCCTGTTGCGCGTACCGGGCGCCGATCATCTACTCGACCCCTGCGGCGGCCGACGCCTGTACCCCAACGATTGCCGCGACCTGCTGACTCGCCAGTACGGGCCGAATCTCAAGTTGCAGGCCGACCACCTGCACACTGCCGAGCCGCGTTCGATCCTGCAGCGGCTGTCGCGCAATCTGCGCCAGTTGCACCTGTCCAACGACGACCACCTGGCCGCTCTGGTGGATGCCGAACGCGTGCTGGAACTGGGCAATGCCAGCGCCGCCGATTACCTGGCCCGGGCCAGTTTGTATCAGCGTCTGGATTGCCCGAATGCTGAGCGTTTTGATCTTGAGCATGCCTTGATGCTCAGCGAAGACCCGATCCAGCGCCTGCGCCTGACCGAACGGCTGGGGCACTTGCCGCCCAACTCTGTGGTGCATTGACCCGCATGGCGTAAGCTGTACCGCCCCATGGATGAGGTTGTCATGCCCCTGCGCTCCCCCGCCGAACGTTACCTCGAAGATTTTCACCATCGCCAGCCCGGCACCACCAGCGCGGCATTCGCCGAACTGCCGGCGGTGAAATACAGCTCATCCTATGCTGCCTTGACTGCGCACGTGCCCACCGCACAAAGCCCGATGAACGTGCTGGACCTGGCCTGCGGCGATGGTTATCTGCTCAAGCTGCTGGCCGACCGCCAGCAACCCGGCTTGCAACTGATCGGTGTCGACATGAGCCAGGCCGAACTCGACGCCGCCCGCGAGCGTCTTCCAGTTGAGGTCACCCTGCTCAAGGAACGCGCCCAGGCATTGAGCGTGGCCACGGCCAGCGTCGACGTATTGCTGTCGCACATGGCGCTCATGCTGATGGATGATCTTGAACAGGTACTGCAAGAGGTACAGCGGGTATTGCGCAGGGGCGGCACATTGGCGGTGCTGATCGGCAGGAGTTTTCTACTGGGCCCTGTCGGCGACGCGTTTCTGGACGCCTTTCGTCCAATCGCCAAGGAAGACCAACTGGCCCACATGCCAATGGGCGACCCGCGCACGCGCAACGAAGACGGCTGGCGAGCCTTGCTGGCAGATCATTTCACTGACATCCGCTTCGAAGACATCGACGTCCACTGGCAGCCTCAGCCAGCGGCACTGTGGACGTCATTGAAAGAAACCTACGATATCGACCGGCTGACAATCCCTGCCAAGGCCCGCCTGAAAGAACGCTTCCTGGCCGCCATCGCTCACCTTCAGCAGAACGATGGCAGCGTGTCCACCGGCTGGGGATTACGCGTGATCAGCGCCAGGCGCCAATAACGTATCAGGGCCTGTTGGCGCTGCGCCCTTGGGCGAACGCACCTGAATAATCAGCAACGCCGCTATCACCGCCGGAATCGCGCAGAAAAAGAAAATCTGCTGCACCGGTATGTGCATCGCCAGCAGCATGCTGCCGAACAGTGGGCCGAGGATCGAGCCGAACCGCCCGACGCCCAACGCCCAGCCCGTACCGGTTGCTCGCACGTGAGCCGGGTAGAAGTTACTGGCGAACGCGTTCAAGGTGAGCTGACCGCCGATGATGCAGAAGCCCGCCGCAAACACGCAGGCCACCAGATAACGCGGGTTGTCGTGGTTCAGTCCCAGCAAAATGGTGCACACCGCCGCCGCTGCCAGCACACCGGACAAAAGGCGGACTTTGCTTTTCAACCGGTCGGCAAACCAGGCCATGCCGATGGCACCCAGTGTCCCGGCGAACAGGAACATCGAGGTCACCAGATTGGCTTCGTTCAGGCCCAAGCCGCTTTCCAGCAACAGCGAAGGCAACCAGCTGATCATGAAATACAGCAGGATCAGGCTGACAAAAAACGTCGCCCATAACAGCAAAGTCGGGCGCGCGTAACCATGGCGGAACAGCTCCACCACCGTCAATTTGCTGCCTTGCTCCTGGCGGTTTTGTTCCTCGCTCGCCGCCGGTGGTTGCCAGTCGGGCAGCATGCGCGCGGTGACTTTTTGCAGGCGCGCATAAGGCGGTGCATCACGCAGCAGGCGCGGCAGCGATTCAGGCAGCATCCAAGCGAGAAACGGGAACAACAGCAATGGCGTCACACCACCGGCGAGGAACACCGCCTGCCAGCCGAAACTGTCGATAAACCCGGCCGCGACAAAACCACCTGCCGCACCACCGAAAGAGAAGCCACAGGCCGCCAGCGTCACCATCAACGTTCGCAAGCGTGGTGGCGAATACTCCGACATCAAAGCCATGGCGCTGGGCATCGCACCGCCCATGCCGATGCCGCAGATAAAGCGCGCGGCCATCAGGGTATTCAGGGAATTGGCGAACACCATCAGCACCGTGAGGCTGGCGTAGATCAATACGCAGCACAACAGGATGCGCCGCACCCCGAAGCGATCCGCCAGCGGTGTGACGGCCAGGGAGCCGAGGGTCAGCCCCAGCAGGTTGGCGCTGAACACCGGGCCGAACGCGGCTTTTTCCAGGCCCCAGTCCTTGGCCAGCGCCGGTACTACATAGCCCAGGACTTGGGCGTCGTAGCCGTCGGTGACCAGTAACAGCGCAAGCAACAGGAGAATCAACCACTGATAGCGCGACACCGGGCGGGCGTCGAGTGCCGCACGAAAGCTGGCAATCTGATTGTGCATCGCAAGGGACCTGTATTGTTTTTATATATTTGGGAAACGCTGAAGATCACATGTGGGAGCCTGGAGATTTATGGCGTGTCAGGGGTATCCGGTTGGTTGGCGGGGTGAGCCGCCATGAACGCCGGATGCTGCGCCGCCAATCCCGCCACTCGCTGAATGCGCGGATACGCCGCCAACGACACCTTGAACCGCTGCGCCGCATACAACTGTGGAATCAAGAACGTATCCGCCATCCCCGGCTGGTCGCCAAAGCAATAACCCTGATCACCAATCAACTGCTCAACCGCCGCCAGACCCTGGCTGATCCAGTGCCCGATCCACTCCAGCACCTGCGCTTCATCGTGCCCCCACTGCTTGAGCAGATTCTGGGTACTGGAGTTGTGCAGAGGGTGAATGTCGCAACCGATGATCGACGCCACCGCGCGCTCATGGGCGCGGGTTGCCAGATCCCTGGAGAGCAACGGCACCTGTGGATAACGTTCCTCCAGGTATTCGATGATCGCTGGCGACTGAATCAATACATCCCCATCATCCGTGCGCAAGGCCGGTACACGACCTTGCGGGTTGATCGCCAAGTACTCCGGCTGATGGTTGGCGCCGCCCTTGGGCACCAGCAGGTTGACCGGCACCGCGGTGAAGTCCAGGCCCTTGAGGGCCAGCGCGATCCGCACCCGGTACGACGAAGTGGAGCGGTAGTAGGTATAGAGTTCCATGGCCCTGCCCTCTTAGCGCGCCGCGACCACGGTACCCCGGCATTCGCCGAAGCCGATGGAGGCAAAACCGTCGCGGCTGCAGCGCGCGCGCAGGATGATTTCGTCGCCGTCTTCGAGGAATTTACGTACTTCGCCGGAGGCCAATTCGATCGGCTTTTTACCGCCCTCGGTGATTTCCAGCAGGCTGCCGAACTGACCGGCTTCCGGCCCCGACAAGGTGCCCGAACCGAACAGGTCGCCGGCCTGCAACTGGCAGCCGTTGACGCTGTGGTGCGCAACCATTTGTGCGACGGTCCAGTACATGTGTTGGGTGTTGCTCAGGGTCAAGCGATGGGCCGGCAGGTTCTGCTCACGCATCGAGGCGGTGGTCAGCAGTACTTCCAGTTCGATATCAAAACCACCGGCGGCCTGGTCGCGCTTGTCCAGCAGGTACGGCAGGGGTTGCGGGTCGCCTTGAGGGCGCGCCGGTTGTGCCTTGCGGAATGGTTCCAGGGCCTCAGCCGTCACCACCCATGGCGAAATGCTGGTGATAAAACTCTTCGACAGAAACGGGCCCAGTGGCTGGTATTCCCAGGCCTGGATATCCCGCGCCGACCAGTCGTTGAGCAGGCAGAAACCGGCGATGTGATCAGCGGCGTCACCAATGGCAATCGAGTCGCCCATGGCATTGCCCTGGCCGATCCAGATGCCCAGTTCCAGCTCGTAATCCAGGCGGGCGCAGGGGCCGAAGGTCGGCTCGGTTTGACCGGCTGGCAGAGTCTGGCCTTTAGGGCGGCGGACCTCGGTGCCCGACGGACGAATCGTCGACGCACGGCCGTGATAACCGATCGGCACGTATTTGTAGTTGGGCAGCAGCGGGTTATCGGGACGGAACAATTTTCCGACGTTTTGCGCGTGCTCGATGCCGACGTAGAAGTCGGTGTAATCGTTGATTTTGGCCGGCAGGTGCATCTGGCAATCGGCAGCCGGGTGCAGCGCTGATTGCAGTTTGCCTTGCAGGTCGCTGCCTTCCGCCAGCAGTTCCAGCAGGCGTTCACGCAGGGCCACACGCGGGCCGCGACCGAGTTCGAAAAACGCGTTCAGTTGACCGCCAGCGGTGGCTTCAACCGCACGGCGGGCTTCACCGTCAAAAAATTCCAACGCGGCATGCAGATCGAAAACATGGTCGCCGATCGCCACGCCACTGCGCGGTTCAGCGCCGTTAACGCTGAACACACCCAAGGGCAGGTTTTGCAGCGGGAAATCCCGGTGACCGTTGGCGGAAGCCACCCAACTGCGGGTGAGATTAGGCTGAGTCATGGGTTATCTCCGATTCGGGTTGAAGGTTGCAGGGAGCGAGGCCCAGCAAGCGTCGTAAGAAGGTTGCAGCTGTGAGCATTCCAGCGCGAATTGTGTAGGACGCAGCACCTGGCTGGTCTCGAACATAAAGGCCATGGTGTTATCAATCTTGTGGGGCGCCAGCTCCACGTTGATGGCCTTGGTGCAGGTCTCGCCATCCGGGCCATGGGCGCTCATGCAGCTGTGCAACGACGCGCCGCCGGGCACAAAGCCTTCGGCCTTGGCATCGTAGGCGCCCTGGATCAGGCCCATGTATTCGTTCATCAGGTTGCGGTGGAACCACGGTGGCCGGAAGGTGTTTTCGGCAACCATCCAGCGGGGCGGGAAGATCACGAAGTCGAGGTTGGCCAGGCCGTGCACGCTGGTGGGCGAGGTCAATACGGTGAAGATCGACGGGTCCGGGTGATCGAAACTCACGGTGCCGATGGTGTTGAAGCGGCGCAGGTCGTATTTGTACGGCACGTTGTTGCCGTGCCACGCCACCACGTTCAGCGGCGAATGGTCCAGCTCGCAGCCCCAGAGTTCACCGAGGAATTTCTGCACCAGCGTGGTCGGTTGCTTGAGGTCTTCGTAATGGGCGACGGGGGTGAGGAAATCCCGTGGGTTGGCCAGGCCATTGCTACCGATCGGCCCGAGGTCCGGCAGGCGCAGTGGCGCGCCGTGGTTTTCAGCGACGTAGCCGCGGGCTTGTGCATCCAGCAACTCGACGCGGAATTTCAGGCCGCGGGGCAGCACGACAATTTCCAGCGGCTCCACTTCCAGCACACCCAGTTCGGTGGCGATGCGCAGGCGGCCCTGCTCGGGAACGATCAACAGTTCGCCGTCGGCGTTGAAGAACACGCGGTCCATGGAGCGATTGGCGCGGTAGTTGTAGATGCTGATGCCTGAGGGCTTTTCCGATCCGGAGTTGGCGACCATGCCGACAAGCCCATCGATGAAATCTGTCGGCTCTGCGGGAATATCCAACGGGTTCCAACGCAGGCGATTAGGCGTCACAGCCCCAAGCGGGCCACCGGCCAGTTGCCGCTCCAGCTTGACGAACGCCGGGTGATTGGCCGACGGCTGGATGCGGTACAACCAGGTGCGCCGGGCTTCGCTGCGGGCCATGGTGAAGGCAGTGCCGGAGAAGAGTTCGGTGTACAGCCCGTAGGGCGCTTTTTGCGGAGCGTTCTGGCCGACCGGCAGTGCGCCGGGCAAGGCTTCGCTGGCAAATTCATTGCCGAAGCCTGATTGGTATTCGAGGGTCATGGATCGTCCTCTGAGCGGAAGTTGTTTTTATCGTAATCCAGTTACGAATAACGTAATTTGATACCTGTTGACCGTCAAGCTATAAAGACGCCCATTCGTCTTTCGGATTCATGCCTTCCATGGAAAAGCCGCCCGCCCCTCGCGACACCGGTAAACAGAAAGTCCGCTCGGCTGAAGTGGGCACCGACATCCTCAAGGCCCTGGCCGAACTGTCGCCGGCCACCTCGCTGTCGCGCCTGGCCGAACATGTGCAAATGCCGGCGAGCAAGGTCCACCGCTATTTGCAGGCGCTGATTGCCTCCGGTTTTGCCGAACAGAACACCGCCACCAACCATTACGGCCTGGGCCGCGAAGCCTTGCGCGTGGGTTTGGCCGCACTGGGCAGCATGGACGTGCTGAAAGTCGCCGCCCTGCCCCTGGCG
Source organism: Pseudomonas sp. LBUM1641 (assembly GCF_059716235.1). NCBI lineage: Bacteria > Pseudomonadati > Pseudomonadota > Gammaproteobacteria > Pseudomonadales > Pseudomonadaceae > Pseudomonas > Pseudomonas sp. LBUM1641. Next base: position 1,118,669 of record NZ_CP166815.1, on the reverse strand, counting down.
GAACTGCGGGACGAGTTGAATGAAACCTGCTTCCTGGCCGTTTGGGGCAATCAAGGCGCGACCGTGGTGCACATCGAGCCGGCGGTGCGCGCGGTAACGGTGGTGACGCAATTGGGCTCGGTGTTGCCGCTGCTCAGTTCATCCACCGGGCTGGTGTTCAGCGCGTTTCTGCCGTCGCGGGAAACCGTGGAGTTGCGCGAGCGGGAGATTCAGGCGGGCATCGCCCATGCGTTGGCGGATGACCAGGCCTACGCCACCGCTTGCGAGCAGATCCGCCAGCGTGGCCTGCACTTTGTGCACGGTTTGCTGATGCCGGGTGTGGACGCGTTGTCGGCACCGGTGTTCAACGCGGTCGGGCAGGTGGCGGCGGTATTGACCGTGGTTGGGCCGACGTCGCTGTTCCATGCCGACGAAGACGGCCCGGCGGCGAAGCGTTTGTTGGCGGCAACCCAGGCGGTGAGTTGGCGGATGGGTTATCAGCCCTGACTCCCAGTATCAGGCACACAACAAAGCAAAATGTGGGAGCGGGCTTGCTCGCGAATGCGGTCTGTCAGTTAAAGCATCAGTGACTGATACACCGCATTCGCGAGCAAGCCCGCTCCCACATGTGATCTTCATTGTTTGAGAAATGGCGCTTGGCTTCAGGCCATCAATCCCAAGGTTTTAGCCTTGGCCACCGCCTGGGTACGCCGCTCCACCCCCAACTTGCTATGAATCCTCCGCGCATGGGTTTTCACCGTGTGCAGCGAGATAAACAACTGCCCGGCAATTTCCAGATTGGAATTGCCCTGGGCAATCAATTGCAGCACCTCAAGCTCGCGCTGGCTCAGAGGGTTTTCCCCCGCCGTCGCCAGGCACTCTTGCGGCTCCAGCCCCAACGCACTCAACAATCCCGGCTGCCTGAGGCGCAACTCGCGAATCGCCTGTTGTACCTGGCATCGTCCTGCCAGTTCCAACCCGGCTTCCAGTGAGCGCACGGCCAACGGTCGATCGCCGACTTGCCAGGCCACTTCCCCCAACACCAACTGCAATTCCGCTTCCAGGCACAGCATGCCGCGCTGACGGGCAGTCTCCAGCAATGCACTCAGGCGGGCGATAGGCTCTTCGGCGCGGCGTAATTTTACTTCCGCCAGCACCTGCAAATACTCAAGTCGCGGGATCAATTCAAGGGTGGCCGGCGGCGCCTGTTTGGCCTTCGGGCCACGGTAGTGCCGCAGCACGCGGGTCACCGCTTCCAGGGTCAGTTCGGCGCGGCCCTGTTGCAGCCAGAAATGCCCGCTGAGCAACAGCAACACGGCGCGGTACACGGTGTCGGGCACCTGGCGTTGCTGCATCAGGCGCTCGGCGTCCCGCAACTGGATAAACGCCTCGGCGTAATCGCCTTTGTTGGCGGCCAATAAAGCCAGACCGAGGTAGCCATAGAGCACGCGTTTGTCCTGGCTGTGCAGGCACATGCCCAGGCCGGATTCGAAGCATTCGGCGGCCACGGCGTCGTGCCCTTGGCGCAAGGCCAGATGCCCACGCCGCAAGGAAATCCGCCCCATCAACGGCCCGGCTTTAAGCCGCTGTTGCACCAGCATGCGCTGCACGTTTTCCAGCAGGCTCTGGGCCCGATACGGCGCGCCGCGCTGCTCCAGCAACTGCGCATGATCGAGTTCCAGCAACGCCTCCAGCAGCAACGAGCCATGGGAACGCGCCAGGCAAAGTGCTTCACGGTTCAACGACTGGGCGACGTCCAACTCGCCACGCAGCAAGGCTTGCTGGGTCAGGCCCGACAGGCACATCAGGCGCGAGGTCCAGGCACTCTCGGGCAAGTCTTGCAGGGCTTCCAGAAAATGTTCCCGGGCGCGTACGGCTTCGCCTCCCAGGTGCAACAACCAACCCCATTGCGCCTGCCAGCGGGCCAGCAGATAGCGCTGCGAATGCGCAGTCGGTTGCGGGGTGAAACGCGCCAGTTGATCGATGCATAACGCCGCCTGGTCAAAGCGCCCGGCAAACAGCAACGCCGCCGTTACCAGGCCCACCAGCTGCGCCGAACCCAGCATCAATTCATCGCCATGCTGCTCATGCAGGCGCAACAAAAGCACCGCATTTTGCTGGCGGAACAAGTCTTCAAAACTGAAGTGCTGCAACAGGCTCACGGCCACTTCGTACTCTTCGGCCAGCAGCGCCTGCTCAAACGCGGCTTGCCAATCCTCGGCGGCGGTAAACCACTGGCAGGCGCGACGGTGCCAGGAGCGCTTGGCCGGCCACGGTTCGTCGAGTAACAGTTGCGCCAGCGGCGGGAAGATTTGCAGCCAGTCGGTGGAGTCTTCCCAGGGTTCGATAAAGGCGCCCAACGTCTGCAAGTCACGCAGATAATCACCGAAGCCGAACAGGTGATCACACAGGCTCGGGTTGAAACGTGGCAAGTGCGCAAGCACGCGCCAGGCTTCGGCCAGCTCCGGCGCCAGGCCGCTGAACAGCTCGTGTTGCAGGTAGTCGAGCAAGGTTTTGTCGGGGTGCCCGTCGCTCTCAAGCAATGCGATGCGCACGCCGGCGCACCAGCCGGCGCTGAACTTCAGCACCTTGTCGACGCAGGGCCCGGCCAAGTGCTGGATCTCGGTGTGATCAAACGCCAGCTCGGCTGCGTTGCACTCCCACAACTCATCGTCGAGCAACAGCCGTGGCCAGTTGCACGCCGGCCGCCGCCGCGCGCCAATCCACCAGGTTAAAACGGGACTGCTGGCCGCCAGAATGCGATCGAGCAGCGCATCCAGTTCAGGTGCCGGCACCCGGCAGAAGTCATCGAGAAACAGCCAGGCCGGCGCTTGCCAGCGGTTGAGGGCCAGCAGCAGCGTGGGTTCATCGACAAACACCAGGCCGAGGGTTTGGGCCAGACGCTGACACAAATCCAGGGCCGCCCCATTCAGCGGTAACCAATACACCTGGCAATCCGCAGGTGCCTGCAATGCGCATTCGGCAAGCAACGCGCTCTTGCCACTGCCGGCCGGGGCGCAGAGCAACTTCACCCGCGCCGAGGCGTTGAGCAACGGCCCGGACAAACGCGGGCGCAACAGATGATGGGGAGACAAGCGTGGCATGAATCCAGGACGATCCAGACAACGGGTCATGGCGGTCATTACTGCGTCCCTGTTTTTTATTATTAGGCGGCGTGCGCCCTACCCTAGTCCTGTGGCTGGCGGTTGTTGAGGAATATTCAGCAGGCTGATTGCCGGGCATATGTTCTAAAGGTGGAACACAGTAAATCTGGGAGCGGGCTTGCTCGCGAAAGCGGAGTGTCAGTCACCGGATATATTGACTGATACACCGCTTTCGCGAGCAAGCCCGCTCCCACAGTTTGACCGTGTTCCAATCAGGTTTTAGCGTACGCCTTCAGAACGCAATGCCGCTGGCGTGTAGTCCGCCGCCTTCGCCGCAAAGCCGAACACGAAGCTGCTCTTCTCTTCGTTCTTCATCCCCAGGGCGATGTAGCGCCCGGCGATGATGTCGTACAGGGTCTCGACGGTGTAGGCCGGCACCTGGTGGTCGTAGTAGAACTGCGCGTGACCTTCAGCGACACGCCACAGTTGGCCACGGCCGTCGTAGTGATCCACCAATGCCACTTGCCAGCTGTCTTCGTCGATGTACATGTGGCGCTTGGCGTAGATGTGCCGCTCGCTCGGCTTGACGGTACCGACCACTTCCCAGACCCGGTGCAGCTCGTAGCGGGTCAAATCCTGGTTGATGTGGCCGGCCTTGATGATGTCGTCGTACTTGAGGGTCGGCGAGTCGAGCTTGTAGCTGTTGTAGGGGATGTACATCTCCTTCTTGCCCACCAGCTTCCAGTCATAGCGGTCCGGGGCGCCGGAGAACATGTCGAAATTGTCCGAGGTACGCAGGCCGTCGGCCGCGGTGCCCGGCCCGTCGTAGGCCACTTGCGGCGCACGACGCACCCGGCGCTGGCCGGCGTTGTAGACCCAGGCCAGGCGCGGCTCCTTCACCTGGTCGAGGGTTTCATGCACCAGCAGCACGTTACCGGCCAAGCGCGCCGGGGCGGTCACCGATTGCTTGAAGAAGGTCAGCACGTTGGCGCCCTTGACCGGGTCCATGTCCGGTATCAGCTGCGGCACGGCCACTTCTTCTTCGAAACGGATCGGCGTGTAGCTGCCGTTGGTCTGCGGCGTGGCCTGGGTGATGATGCGGCGCAGGTTGCCACCGTGGTAACGGGTGATGTGGTTCCACAACACTTCAACGCCGTTCTTCGGAATCGGGAACGCGTAGTAGCGGTTACCGGTGAAGTTTTCCAGGCCATTGCCGTCGTTGATCGCATGCACGTTCAACGCACTGCGCTTGATCGACTCGTAGATTTCCGGTGGCAGGTTGACCGTGCGATGGGTCGGGTACACCGGGATCTTGTAGGTTTGCGGGTAGCGCTTGAACATCGCCACCTGGCCTTCGGACAGTTTGTCCTTGTACTTGTCGACCGTGGCGGCGGTGATCACGAACAGTGGTTTTTCACTGGCAAACGGGTCGGCGAGGAAGCCTTTGCTGTCCACCGCCCCGGCGTTTTTCGGGATGCCACCGGTCCATGCCGGGATCGAGCCGTCAGCGTTACCGGCCTTTTCGGCACCCACCGGGGTCAGGGTGGTGCCGAGCTTGGCCGCTTCTTCCGGCGACACCGCGGCAATCACGTTGGCCGCCAACAGGCTCAGTGCCAACACGCCGCATTGCAGAATCATCTTGCGCATAGTCTCTTGTCCTTCTTTAAGCCAAATCAGAAGTTCACGCCAAAGCTGAGGGCGATGAAGTCGCGGTCGGTGAGGGTGTTGTAGTCACCGCCAAAAAAGTCGGTGTAGCTCAGGCTCGCGGTGTAGGTGTTGCGGTAGTCCGCGTCCACGCCAACGCTGAGGGCCTTGGCCCCTTCGTTGAACAGGCCGTTGGGGCCGTAGCCGCTGACGTCCTGGGACCACGAGACGTTGGGCTTGAGGTTGACCCCGGCGAACACGTTGTTGTAATCGAGGATGGCCCGGGCGCGATAACCCCAGGAGTTGGCCGTGACAAAACCGTCGGTGTCGCCACCGAAGCCGTATTGGCCGTAGACCGAATCGCGGCCATAGCGCAGCTTGGATTTCGCCTCCAGCCCGCCGACGTGCACAAAAGCCGCTTCGCCCACCAGGGTCAGGCGTTCGGCGCCCAGTACCTGGTCGAAGAATTGGGTCATGGTGCTCTGGATCTGGGTGATTTCCTTGCGGCGATAGCCAGCGTTGTCGGAACCGAAGGAACTGGCGATCGGTGACGCGGCGTTACCGGCAATCGGGTTGACCAAGGCCAGCGTCAGGTCGGTGGTGTTGAGTTGTACGGGGGCATTCGGGCGGTAGCTGATTTCGCCGGTCCAGGCCGTGCCGGTGGGCAAGGTGGTCGAGAAGCTGGCACCGAACAGGCGGATGTTTTCCGGGTAGTCGAGGTAATACTGGCCGCGACCGAGCATCGTGCTTTGCGCCAGGCCGGCCCCGGACCCCGGGGCGATCCCGTTGGCTGTATTGACGATACGGCCAATGGTTGCCAGGTTGGTGTTGGCGGTGATGGTACCGACGGTCGGCGTGCGGCTGTGGTAGTTCATGAAGTACAGGCCGTACTCCGTGTCATCCCCCAGCCAGCGCAGCGCCATCCCGAACTGGCCGCCATCGCGCGCCTCGCGGTCTTTTGCACGCTGCACCACGACGCCTTCGTTCGTGACCTGGAAGCCCTGGCCGAACGCCGCCGCCACCGGTTGCAACGGCGCAATCGCCGGGCTGCCGACGGTGTAGTTGCCGTTGCAGCCGTGGGCCACCACGTCGTTGCCGAAGAAGGTGCCGCAGTTATCCACCACGGTGTTTTCCCAGTTCAACTGGTAGAAGCCTTCCACGCTCAACTGGTTGGTGAGGCTTTGGGATGCAAACACCATGTTGACCGGAATCAGCCCTTCCTTGATCTCGGCGCCGGGCCGGCGGAAGGCAGAAACGTCGATGGGGTTGATGCTGTTGATCGAGTTGCCGATGAACGTACTTTCACCCCAGCTGACCACCTGCTTGCCGACGCGCACGTTGCCCGGCAAATCGCCGATGGAGTAGTTGTGATAGACGAAGGCATCCAGTAATTCGTAGCCGGAAGAGCGCGCGCCCTCGTCCCGGTGGTTATTGCTGATCTGCTTGAATTCGCGGTCTTCGTCCTGCAGTTCGAAGTCGTACCAATACTTGCCGCGCACGAACACGCCGCTGTCGCCGTACTTGAGCTCCAGGTCATGGATGCCCTTGAAGATCTTGGAGAAGGTCTCGCCCTTCTTGAAGTTCAGGCGACCGTCATCGCCGGTGGAAGCCTGGCCCGTTCCGCCGTTGGGAATACCCACCAGCTTCTTGTCGGCGTCGCGCATGCCCCAACTGGCACCGACCGACAGCGAGGAATCGAATTGCCCTTCGATCTCGCCGATGTTGAACGAAACAGCCTGCGCCTGGGCACAGCAACCCAAAGCAACCGCAGCGGCCAGCGCCTGTGGCCTGAAGATGGCGCGCATTGTTGTTCTTGTCATGCGTCTTCCCCGGTGGTGTGACAGAAGGCCCCACCCTACTGCCCGCGATCAGGAGCGATAAGCGCACCAAGGAGGTATTCGTGTTGTCGCTCGAAAGGATGAAAGAGCGCTCTGGGCGGCGTATTGGCGAGGGTATGGACGAGATGGATGAAGGATTATCAGAAGGATGGATGGGCGCTATTGTCACTGTTGCTGGTTTGGTAACAGTCCTTGTCTTGAATCGCTATTTTTCATTCTGTAACAAAAGCCTATTCTTGCTTGGCTTTCAGGGCAAACCGCCCGCTTCCAGAACCAGGAAGAACAGCACGTTTTTTATGGATTGATCACTATTTTCAATCTGTTACCGGTGTTCACTGACGTTGATTTATTGCTCCTTGATCAAACGTCTTACTTCAGCCGCTGCCTTTGCAGCGGCTTTTTTTATGCCTGAAATAAACCGGGGCGCCATGGCGCCCCGGTTGATTAAAACTTTTTCATGCAACGATCACAGGCTGTATTTCTGCAGATTGGCCATCATCTCTTTCAAGGCTTCGATGTTGTCCTTGGGGTGAGCAGCCCCTTCGAAATCGCAGATTTGCTGCCAGTGGGCGGCGACGTCATCCGGCGAGAACCCTGCCTCAGGGTCGAACCCAACACCCAGGCTGCGCTCCCAGCGGGTCTTGCCGATCCAGCCACCGCCCACCTCGAACAGCCCGGAAGTTTCCTGGCATGCCTCGCTGCCCAGGTACACCACCAGCGGGCTGATCAATTCCGGCTTGAGGCGTTCGAAGACTTGCGGCGGGATCAGGCCTTCGGTCATGCGTGTGCCGCCGGTAGGCGCGATGGCGTTGACCAGGATGTTGTTCTTGCGGCCTTCCAGCGCCAGGGTGCGGGTCAGGCCGTACAGGCCGAGTTTGGCCATGCCGTAGTTGGACTGGCCGAAGTTGCCGTAGATGCCCGAGGTCGAGGCGGTGAAGATCACGCGGCCGTAGGCTTGCTCGCGCAAGTGTGGCCATGCGGCGCGGGTGACTTTGTAGGCGCCTTCGACGTGCACGCGGTAGACCAGGTCCCAGTCGCTGTCTTCCATTTTGTGGAAGGTTTTGTCCCGCAGGATCCCGGCGTTGTTGACTACGACGTCGATGCGGCCGAAGGCGTCGAGGGCGTTCTGGACGATTTTGTCGCCGTCGGTGACGGAGTCGTGGTTGGCTTCGGCTATACCGCCTGCTTCACGGATTTCGGCTACGACGCGGTCCGCCGCTGAGGCGTTGGCGCCTTCGCCCTGGGTTGAGCCACCAAGATCGTTGACCAGCACTTTGGCGCCGTGTTTGGCGAACAGGAGTGCATGGGCGCGGCCCAGTCCGCCGCCGGCACCGGTGACGATCACGACCTTGTCTTGGAACTGCACAGGCTCACTCATTGGGGACTCCAGGGGTGGTTAGGGGTGGATGGGTTGAGTGTCAGGCACGGGGCTTGTGGTCACAATAAATACGGTTGGGGGTGAATGGTGCGCGATAAGGCTCGGGGATGATTGGCGGGGCGTTGGGGTGAGTACATATCCATTCCTTCGGTTACGGCTTCGATTGGTTCCGCTCTTACAGCGGCTCACTTTTGAACAGCGCAAAAGTAAGCAAAACGCTCTTGCCCCACCACTCGGCACCTCGCTAATGCTCGGTGTGCCCTCAGCTCCGGCAGCACGAAGCGGGCCGCCGCGACGGGGCGTCCCTGCCCCGTCGCGGCTAAACCGGCGTCCTGCCGGTTTACCCGCTCCGTACTGCCTACGTTCGGCCAGCGTGGTTTAACGGGGCGCCTAAGATCAAGATCAAAAGCAGATCAACAGCACAGCGGCCTACCGGCCGGCTTGAGTGTGGTGAAGCAAAGGCTAAATCAAAAGCTAAAGCGGGCACGGTCCAAATGTGGGAGCGGGCTTGCTCGCGAAGGTCGTTAACGATGACGCTGGCATTCTGGATGAACGCGGCGGTCTCAGGTTTTTCGCGAGCAAGCCCGCTCCCACAGAAAAGCAGCCCTGCTTTCGCTCTGGATCTTGCCTCTGCTTCTAACACTCAAGCCGGCCTGTAGGCCGCTGTGCTCTTGCTTTTGATTTTGATCTGACTGCCCCATTCAGCCCGAGGCCGAACGCAGGTATTGAGGAGCGGGTAAACCGGCAGGACGCCGGTTTAGCCGCGACGGGCCATGGATGGCCCGTCGCGGCGGCCCGCTTCGCGGTGCCGGAGTGAGGGAACGCCGAGCCTAGGCGAGGCGCCGACAGGCGGGGCAGAGCGTTTTGGTTACTTTTGACTGGGCCGGCATTCCGGCTTTTCAAAAGTGACCCGCTGTAAGAGCGGAACCATAGGTGGCCGTTACCTAAATAACGGATATGCCCCCCATCAAAACCTCAAGAATAAGCCACACGAGAAGCCCCCACCCCAAGCCCCTCCCGAAACGCCAGATAATGCTTCAACACCTGCACCGGCGCCTCAATCTGCGGATAGTGCCCAATATTCGCCAGCAACACCGTATCCGCATGCGGCACCAGCTCACGATAGCGCTGAACCATATGCCCCCCAGAAATCGGATCAACCTCCCCATCGATCACCCGCAACGGCACCTCCCCCCGCTGCATCGCGTCCACCCATCGATCCCGCTGCTGCCTACGCTGAGGAATATACGCAATCAACTTGTGCAAAATCCGCGGCCCATCCTGGCTCTCGATCAAGCTCCAGAAATCATCCAGCGCACTTTCACTGGGCCGGGTCGAAGGCCCAAAAATCTGCCCGAAACTGTTGGCCAGCGCATTACGCCCAAACGCCCGCCCGATCATCCAACCCAACGGGCTCAGCAACAGCTTCTGAACCAACGCCGGACGATGCGTCTCCGGAAACAACCCACCGTTGAGAAACACACCACTGGCCATCTGAAACCGCCCTTCGTAATGCCGCGCCAACAGCTCCTGCGCCACACTGTCACCGTAATCATGGGCCAACACATGCACCGGCTGCTGCACCCAAAGATGCTCCAGCAAAGCCTGCTGCAAATCCGCCTGCTCCAGCAGGCAATACGTGTGATCCAACGGCTTGGCCGAGTCGCCAAACCCCAGCATGTCGCACGCAATCACTTGATAGCGCTGGGCTAACGGCTGCCAGAGGTAATGCCAATCCCAACTGGCCGTCGGGAACCCATGGATCAGCAGCAACGGCTCGCCCTGCCCCGCCACCCAATAACGAATGGTGCGGCCGCGAAACTCGAAGCTCTGGGCGCGCTGGCGCCAGATACGCAGCGGAATCTCGGCGAGTGGCATCAGCTTTTATACCCGGGGTCGAGTGCGTCGAGTTTGCGCAGCAGCGCCGGCCATGCCAGCGCGCCGCCCATGCCTTGGGCGCTTTTGGTAACCCCGGCGATCATCGCCCGGGCACCGGCCAATATCGGTGGTGCAATCGTGATCAATTCCGCACCACCGTTCTGCGCCATCACCTGGATATCGCAGGTGCGCTGAAAGATGAACATCATCAGGAAGGTATCGGCGATGCTGCCACCGCAAGTCAGCAAGCCGTGGTTGTGCAGCATCAGGAAATTGTTTTCGCCAAGGTCGGCCTGCAAGCGGGCCTTTTCCTCGTGGTTCAGCGCCACGCCTTCGTAGGCGTGATAGGCCAGGCTGGACAGCACAAACAAGGACTGCTGGCTGATGGGCAATACGCCCTGCTTCTGCGCGGAAACAGCAATGCCGGAAGCGGTGTGGGTGTGCAGCACGCAGACCACGTCGTGGCGAACTTCGTGAACCGCGCTGTGGATGGTGTAGCCCGCCGGGTTGACCTCGTAGGGACTGTCCATCAGCTTGTTGCCGGCCTGGTCGACCTTCACCAGGCTCGATGCGGTGATCTCGTGGAACATCAGCCCATAAGGGTTGATCAGGAAGTCTTCGGTGCCCGGCACCTTGGCTGAGATATGGGTGAAAATCAGGTCGTCCCAACCGTGCATCGCTACCAGGCGATAGCACGCGGCGAGGTCGACGCGGGTCTGCCATTCGGCAGCGCTGACCTGATCTTTTACGCTGTGTGTCGATTGAACAGTGGCTAGGCTCACGGCAATGACCTCCTTGGCGCGCTTTATTATTTTTTTGAGTGAAGGGGCAATCCAGGCAGAAGAGGCAGTCTAGTCAGACGCCGAGGCTGCCGTAGTTGCATTGGCAGCCACCTTGATGACCGAGCGGGTCAGTCATGAGGATAGTTGCAACTCGCTCAAATTGCGTCAGAGAAGCGACGCCAATAAAGGCGCGGCAAACAGGTTGAGCAACCCGGTCAGCACCATCACCAGACCCGCCACCGAGCCTTCCTCGCCACCCACTTCATGGGCCCGGCTGACACCCGCGCCGTGAGCGCCCACGCCAAACAATGCGCCACGAGCCAACGGTGTGCGCAGCGGCAGCCACTTGAGCAACACGCCGCCGAGCATGGCGCCGAACACACCGGTGAACATCACGAATACGGCCGTCAGTTCCGGCACTCCGCCCAGGTCGGAAGACACCGGCATGGCGAACGGCGTGGTGATCGAACGGGGCACCAACGACATCGTCACCGAGCTGTCGAGCGCCAAGGCTTTGGCCAGGCCATACGAAGTGGCGATGGACGCCGCGCTGCCCGCCACCATCCCCAGCATCAACGCTGACCAATGACGCATCAGCAACTGGCGCTGTTGCCAGATCGGAATGGCGAATGCCACGGTCACCGGGCCCAGCACCAGCATCAGCCAGTGGGTGTCGGTGGAGTATTCGGCATAAGCAGTCTTCATTGGCACGGCCACCGCCAGCAACAGCGCGGGCACCAGGATCAGCGGCGACAGCAGGTAACGCCCGGTCCGCCGATAGATCCAGCGGCTGAAGGCGTAGGCGCCGAGGGTCAGCGCCAACCAGAACATCGGCATCAGCTCAAGCTTCATGGCGCAACTTCCAACGGCAAACGAATTCCACGGTAAACGCGGTCACCAGCATCACCGACAAGGTGCTGAAGCCGATCACCAGCATGATCCGCCAGCCGTCGTGCTTTACCAGGCTGCCGTAGTCCAGAAGGCTCATCAACGCAGGAATGAAGAACAGCAGCATCTCCGCCATCAGCACACCGGCGCCCAATTGCAGGGCCGCCGGTTTTACCAGGCCGGTGGCGAAGGTCAGCAGCAACAGGCCCAGGCCGACCACACCGCCGGGAATGGGCCAGCTGAGCCAGGCGGCCAATTCGCAGCCCAGAAAGTAAATGGCCAGCAGGACGATCAGTTCAGCCAGCAACCGACCGACGAGTTTGAAAGTTAAACGTTTCATGAGCTTTGGGTCCTCGCAGGGCTTCTATTTTAAAGAGGTGCCTGGCATCCCCACAGCGAATTGTTAGACTGCAATCTATTCCAAACTGGAATCAGGTCGATGGAATTTAAACAGCTGCGCAGCTTTGTCGAAGTGATCCACCGGGGCGGTTTTACCCAAGCCGGCAAAACCCTGCACATCAGCCAGTCCGCTGTCAGCAAGCAGGTCGCGCAATTGGAACAAAGCCTGGGCACGCCGTTGCTGGATCGCCTGGGTTCGCAGTTTCGCCTGACGGCGGCCGGGCAAGTGGTGTTGCAGCGGGCAGAGGCGATGCTGCGCCAGCAAGCCGAGTTGCTCAGCGAGCTGGATGACTTGAATCAGCTGACCCGTGGCGAACTGCGTATGGGCTTGCCGCAATTGGGTGGCGACACGCTGTTTGCCGGGTTGTTTGCCGAATACCGCCGGCGCTATCCGAACGTCACGATTCAACTGATGGAAGGTGGCAGCCGCAATATCGAGCAGGCAATCTTGAGTGGAGAACTGGAGGTGGGCGGTAGCTTGATGCCCAGCGACCCGGCGTTCGCCTGGCAGGCATTTTGTGATGAGCCGCTGGACGCCCTGCTGCCCATGGATCACCCGCTGGCCGATAACGCGCAAATCCGCCTGGAGGAATTGGCTGACACGCCGTTCCTGATGTACCAACGTAGTTTTGTATTGAACGACCGCCTGTTGCAGGCCTGTCAGCAACTGGGCTTTACCCCGAAGGAAAGCGGGCGCAGTGGCCAGGCGGATTTTCTCGCCGCCTTGGTGGCCGCCGGCCAAGGCGTGGTGTTGTTGCCCAGCGTGGTAGCCCGTGGCCTGGTAAGGCCCGGCGTGGTGCGCTTGACGCTCAAGGCGCCGGAATACCTGCGCTGGGACATTGCCTTTATCTGGCGTGAGGGCGCCTATCTGTCGAAAGCCGCCCAGGCCTGGCTGGCATTGTTGCGAGAATTCCCGGTCAACCGCGCAGTGCAGTGACCAGTTCCGCCAGCCATGGCTCGGCGTCGGCCTCCGGGGTCACGCTTTCGCTGGCGTCCAGGCGCAGCATCGGCAGTACTTCATGCACGCCCAACTCTGCAAACAGCTCGCGCATTTGCTCGCCACCGCCGCAGAAGGTGTCGCCATAGCTGGCGTCGCCCAGGCCGATCACCGCGCCCGGCAGGCCACGCCAGGCAGCGGGCAATTGGTCGCGGATGGTCGAGTACAGCGGCTGCAGGTTGTCGGGCAACTCGCCCATGCCGGTGGTAGAAGTCACCGCCAAAAAAGCCTCGGGCGCGAAGCCCTGCACGTCAGCCAAGGTGGCACGCGGGTTGTGCCAGGCGTCGAAACCGGCAGCGTTGAGAATGCTTGCAGCGTGCCGGGCGACTTCTTCAGCCGTGCCGTACACCGAGCCGGAAAGGATGGCGACTTTCATCAATCTGATCCTGTAACTGACTAAAAGCCTGGGATATTAACAGCTGGGGCCAGTGGAAAGGCTGCCAGCATGTCTTAAACTGCGAATTCCAAAGACAAGCCATGGACCGCTCAATGATTAACGCCAAGCTGATGCAACTGGTGATCAACGCCTCCAACGACGGCATCGTAATTGCCGAGCGCGAAGGCAAGGATATGCCACTGATTTACGTAAACCCGGCGTTCGAGCGCATGACCGGCTACACCCTCGACGAAATCCTCTATCAGGATTGCCGCTTCATGCAATCGGGAGACCGTGACCAGCCAGGGCTTATGGCGATTCGCGAAGCTTTGGAGAGCGGTGAGCCCTGCCGGGAAATCCTGCGCAATTACCGTAAGGATGGCACCCACTTCTGGAATGAGCTGTCGTTATCGACGGTTTACAACCCGGCCGACAAGCAGACCTACGTTGTCGGCGTGCAGAAAGATGTGACCGCTCAGGTCAAGGCCCAGCAGCGTGTCGCGCAATTGGAAGCCCAGTTGGCGGACCTCAAGGCGGAGCTTGAGGCACTCAGGGCGACGAGCGGATCTAACAAAAACTAGAAAACGCGGTCTTTAAAGAGATAATGGCGTTTTAATACCTTTTCCTTGAGCAAGATCAATGCAACGCGACGCGCTTTTGACGCAGGACGAGCTGGATTTTATTCAGACCATGCACCACAACCCGCAACTCAACGTGCGGGATGCGTCGTCGAGCCTGACGGTCAATGGCGGTGCGCAGATTCGTGATTTGCTCACCCGCTTGGCGGCTCACGACCATGTCACCCTCCAGGCACAATTCGATAACCAGCAAATGACCTTTCCGCTGCAACTAGTGGAAGACGAGTTTCATGCCGTGCATTTGCGCCTGGGTGTGCCGAGTATTTTCGAAGACGGGCCGATGATTCGCCCGTGGCGCCTGGCACTTGAAGAGCCGGTACCGCTGGAAAATATCAAGGGGCAGCCGGGTGCGCTGTGGGTGCATGAGGTGTCGTTCAAAGGGTTGCTGGTGGAAATTCGCGGGCGGATCAAGGCGCCAAAAACCTTTTCCCTGTGGTTCAGCCCGTCCGGGTATGAGCGTATCTCGGTACGCGGCACGCTGGAGCGGGAAAATGCCCGAGGGTTGTTTGCCTATCGCCTAAGCCAGAGTGATGCGGATGAAACCGAGCGCCTGCGCCAGTTTATCCTGCAGCAACATCGCTTGTTCCACCCCGAAGTCCACGCCTGAATTCAGGTATCCAGGCCGCCGCGCAGAAACTGCTGCAGGCGGCGCTGCATCAATCGTCCTTCATTGCCCAAGCATCCGACCGGCGACCCCTTCAGTTGCTCCTGAGCCAATTCTGCCGCATCACCGGCTAACAAAAGCGGGCAGTCGATGGTCAGGGCAAGCCGCTCGAGGCGCCGGGGCAACTCACTGGTGGGCGAGTGATTGGAGAACACCACAAGGGCTTGTGGCCTGGTTTTTTCACAAATAAGCGTCAACTCATCGATCGGTTGGCCCACGCTCAAGACCTTGACGGCCAACTCGTCACTGCTCAGCAGCACACCTGCGACCAACAGTTCAAGCTCTCGGCATTCTCCGGCGACAGCAGCCAGCAATACCCGGGGCGCCGGGGAGGCGCAGCCGGTTTGCAGGCGTTTCCAGGTGCGGCTGCGCAGGAACCCATCCAAAAACAGCCATTCGCTGGTCTGGCCAAAAAGTCCCTGGTGACGCAATAACTGCTGCCAGAGCGGCATCAGGATGTCCTGGAAAACCACGCTCACCGGGTAGGCTGCGAAAATTTGGCCATACAACCGGTCCAGTTGCCGATCGTCGAAGGCACCGACGGCCGTTCGCAACTGTTGCTGCCATTGGCTCCATTCATGTTCCGCACCGGCGGGTGCGACGGCTGCAACTTCGACTTGCTGATCATCCCGGGCGAGGATTTTCCCCACCTTGCTCACTGCCACACCGCGTTCGATCCAGTCAAGAATACGATGAACGGTGTCGATATCGGTGCGCGAATACAGGCGGTGCCCGCTTTCGGTGCGAACCGGCTGGATCAGCCCATACCGACGTTCCCAGGCACGCAGGGTGACGGGGTTGATGCCTGTCAATCTTGCCACTTCACGAATCGGGAACAACTCGTCGGAATCGGCGGGGTTGCCAAGCGTCATATCAGGGGATGGAGCAGTCATTACAGACATCAGCGCACTAAAAACACCGTGAGGAATTTGGATCCCATTTAACGCCCATACAGCTGTCCGTTTCAAGGTCTTCGGCCAGCCGACCAATGCCGCTGGTGTATTTTTTCAAAACAGGAATAATCCTTGCCTGTTTTTTCAACGTGGCTGCTTACCCCGCAGCTTCGTTCGTGCGCCACCTACCCGGCCAAGCGCACCTGATCCTTATGGAGATACACAATGTCTACCTCCCCCGTCACCCTGATGGTTGCGCGCCGCGTGGCCAAGGGTCGTTATGAAGAGTTGATGGCCTGGCTGCGCGAAGGCGAGCAATTGGCCACGGACTTTCCCGGTTACCTGGGCTCCGGCGTGCTCGCCCCGCCGCCCAACGATGATGAATTCCAAATTATTTTCCGCTTCGCCGACGAAAAGACCCTGCATGCCTGGGAGTTTTCCGCGTCTCGTGGTGCATGGCTCGGTCGTGGCAGCGAGCTGTTTGCTGCGCCCTCGGAGCATCGTGTACGCGGTATCGACGGCTGGTTTGGCGCCGCCGCCGCACGACCGCCACGCTGGAAGCAGGCCGTGGCCATCTGGCTGGCGTTTTTCCCGGTGTCGCTGCTGTTCAACTTCGCCCTTGAGCCGCTGCTCAGCGAGCTGGGTTTGTTGAGCCGTGTGCTGGTCAGCACCCTCGCGCTGACGCCGCTGATGGTTTACTTCTTTATTCCGTTGTCGACCCACCTGCTGGCCAACTGGCTGCATCCGGCTCCGGCCCGGGTAAAGGCCACCGAAGCCGCTGCTTGAGTACAAGGGAGGCCGCGCGCTGGTATAGTTTTAGCCTGCCAGCGACTCGAGCTTCCCATGTCTTCAACTCCCGCCCCGATCCTGATCACCGGTGCCGGCCAACGTGTCGGCATGCATTGCGCCCTGCGCCTGTTGGACGAAGGGCAGCCGGTGATTTTCAGTTACCGCAGCGAACGTCCCGGCGTGCAGACCCTGCGCGAGCGGGGTGCGATTGGCGTGTTTGCCGACTTTTCCTGCGAGGCAGGTATTCTCGCCTTCATCGACGAGCTGAAGACGCACACCGAGAGCCTGCGCGCGATCATCCATAATGCGTCGGCCTGGGAGGCGGAAACGCCCGGGGACGAGAGCCGCGCCTTTACCGACATGTTCAGCGTGCACATGCTTGCGCCGTACCTGATCAACCTGCATTGTGCTCACTTGCTGCAACGCTCCACGCCTGCGGATATCGTGCACATCAGCGATGACGTGACCCGCAAGGGCAGCCGCCAGCACATTGCCTACTGCGCCACCAAGGCCGGGCTCGACAGCCTGACCTTGTCGTTTGCCGCGCAACTTGCACCGACGATCAAGGTGAACGGCATTGCCCCGGCGATGGTGATGTTCAACGAGGGCGACGACGCGGCCTACCGCGCCAAGGTCCTGGCCAAGGCGGCACTGGGCATCGAACCCGGCCCCGAGGTGATTTACCAGAGCGTGCGTTACCTGCTGGATAACCCGTATGTCACCGGTACCACCCTGACCGTCAACGGCGGGCGGCATATCAAGTAAGCCGTTTGCGAGGATGTTGTATGACTTTGTCCCTGCCCCACCATTACCGCGAGATCCTCAAGGGCCTGGGCGAAGACCCGGAGCGCGAAGG
Source organism: Pseudomonas sp. LBUM1641 (assembly GCF_059716235.1). Taxonomy (NCBI): domain Bacteria; kingdom Pseudomonadati; phylum Pseudomonadota; class Gammaproteobacteria; order Pseudomonadales; family Pseudomonadaceae; genus Pseudomonas; species Pseudomonas sp. LBUM1641. The sequence goes on along the minus strand of NZ_CP166815.1, from coordinate 1,101,566 downwards.
TTTGCTCGACACGCCGAAGCGGGCCGCCAAGGCCATGCAGTACCTGTGTCATGGTTACGAGCAGAACCTGGAGGAAATCGTCAACGGTGCGCTGTTCGCCTCCGACAACGACGAGATGGTGATCCTCAAGGACATCGAGCTGTATTCGCTGTGCGAGCATCACCTGCTGCCCTTTATCGGCAAGGCCCATGTGGCCTATATTCCGACCGGCAAGGTCCTCGGCCTGTCGAAGCTGGCGCGGATCGTCGACATGTTCGCCCGGCGCCTGCAGATCCAGGAGAATCTCACGCGGGAAATCGCCGACGCTATCCAGGAAGTCACTCAAGCAGCAGGTGTGGCAGTAGTGATCGAAGCCAAGCACATGTGCATGATGATGCGCGGCGTGGAAAAACAGAATTCAACCATGAACACCTCGGTGATGCTCGGCGCGTTCCGCGAGTCGAACACCACGCGCATGGAGTTCCTGCAACTGATTGGACGGAGCAAGTAGCAATGCCACAACTTCAGCCAGGCATGGCGCGCATCCGGGTCAAAGACCTGTGCCTGCGCACGTTTATCGGGATCAACGAGGATGAAATCCTCAACAAGCAGGATGTGTTGATCAACCTGACCATCCTGTATGCCGCCCAGGAAGCCGTACGCGACAACGACATCGACCACGCGCTGAACTACCGCACCATCACCAAGGCGATCATCGCCCATGTGGAAGGCAACCGCTTCGCCCTGCTGGAGCGCCTGACCCAGGAAATCCTCGACCTGGTGATGAGCAATACGTCGGTGTTGTACGCCGAAGTCGAAGTCGACAAACCCCATGCGTTGCGTTTTGCCGAATCGGTGTCGATCACCCTGGCGGCCAGTCGCTAACCCTTACCTTTGCAGTGAGTACCATGAACGATCAACAACGCCTCGAACTCGAAGCCGCCGCCTTCCGCCGGCTGGTGGCCCACCTGGACAGCCGCAAGGATGTGCAGAACATCGACCTGATGAACCTCTCGGGCTTCTGCCGCAACTGCTTGTCCAAGTGGTACAAGGCCGAGGCCGACGAGCGCCAGATCGAGCTGAGCCTCGATGACGCCCGTGAAGTGGTGTACGGCATGCCGTACGCCGAGTGGAAAGCCCAATACCAGCAAGAAGCCAGTGCCGAACAGCAAGCGGCATTCGCCAAAGGAAAAACCCATGACTGACCTGAACACCCTGCGCGCCAGCCTCAACAGCGGCGAACACGCTTTCGCCGACACCCTGGCTTTTGTTGCCGCCGGTTACGACTACCAGCCACAAGCCTTCACCAACGCCAGCGTGGAAAACGCCGCCGGGCAGAACGAAGGATCGTGCAAGACCCTGGGCCTGGCGTTGCTGGAAGGCTTTAGCGACCAGGAAGCGCTGTTGGCGTTTGGCGAGCATTACCGTTCGGTGCTGGCCACGCCTGAAGGCAGTGACCACGGCAACATTCGTGCGCTGATCGAGCATGGGTTGGCCGGGGTGAAGTTTGCCGCACAGCCACTGACTCGCAAATCCTGAGTCAGGCATAGATCAAAATGTGGGAGCGGGCTTGCTCGCGAATGCGGTGTATCAGTCACCCGATGTATTGACTGACACTCTGCATTCGCGAGCAAGCCCGCTCCCACATTTGAGCTGCGGTGTTGCATAAATCGCAGACGTAAAAAAACCGGCCTCGCAGCCGGTTTTTTTGTTTCAGCGGTTTAGAACGCAGCGTCTTTCAAACCGTCGAGGTAACGCTCGGCATCCAGTGCCGCCATGCAGCCAGCGCCGGCGGAGGTGATCGCCTGGCGGTAGACGTGGTCAGCCACGTCACCGGCAGCGAAGATACCTTCGATGTTGGTGGCCGTCGCGTTGCCTTCACGGCCGCCCTGCACGATCAGGTAACCGTCTTTGGCATCCAGCACGCCTTCGAACAACGAGGTGTTCGGGGTGTGGCCGATGGCGATGAACACGCCGTCGACTTTCAGTTCGTCGAAGCTGCCGTCGTTGTTCTTCAGGCGAGCACCGGTCACGCCCATGTTGTCGCCCAGGACTTCATCCAGGGTGGCGTTGAGCTTGAGGATGATCTTGCCTTCGGCAACGCGGGCATGCAGCTTGTCGATCAGGATCTTCTCGGCGCGGAAGGTCTCGCGGCGGTGAACCAGGGTCACAGTGCTGGCGATGTTGGCCAGGTACAGCGCCTCTTCCACCGCGGTGTTGCCGCCACCGACCACAGCCACTGGCTTGTTGCGGTAGAAGAAACCGTCGCAGGTCGCGCAGGCGGAAACGCCCTTGCCCATGAACGCTTCTTCCGACGGCAGGCCCAGGTAACGAGCGCTGGCGCCGGTGGCGATGATCAGCGCGTCACAGGTGTACACACCGCTGTCGCCGGTCAGGCTGTATGGCTTTTTCGAGAAGTCGACCGCGTTGATGTGATCAAACACGATTTCGGTTTCGAAACGCTCGGCGTGTTCTTTCATGCGTTCCATCAGCACCGGGCCGGTCAGGCCGTGAACGTCGCCTGGCCAGTTGTCGACTTCGGTGGTGGTGGTCAACTGACCGCCCGCTTGCATGCCGGTGATCAGCAGCGGCTTGAGGTTGGCCCGGGCAGCGTAGACGGCAGCGCTGTAACCGGCAGGGCCGGAACCGAGAATAATCACTCGCGAATGACGGGTATCAGACATGACTCACTCCTATCGACCGCCCGGACTACAGAACGGCTGGAATAAAAAAGGACCGCGAAGCACTTGGGGAAGGCTTGAACTCGCAGATCCTGAAAATAATGGGTGCAGCGTATAGAGGGAGGCAAGATTAAGGAAATACGGAATAACAATCCAGCTCATAGGTGGTCTCTATCCCGTGCCCTCTATTAATCGACACCTTTGTTACCGTTAATGTCGCGAGGCGGGCCGTGCTTTCCCGGTACTCCCAAAGCCGGTAAGGTCGGCGCGTTCGCCCCCATTGCCCGGAGTTATCCATGCCCGCCCCCGTTCTTTCAGGCCCACAGTACCTGCGCGAAGGCCTCAAACTGGTACTCAGCCCTGGCTTGCGCCTGTTCGTGCTGCTGCCGCTGGCGATCAACCTGATCCTGTTCGTCGGATTGATCTACTTCGCCGGCCATCAGTTCAGCCTGTGGGTCGACACGCTGATGCCGACGCTGCCGAGTTGGCTGAGCTTTCTCAATTATCTGCTGTGGCCTTTATTCGTGGTGCTGGTGGTGCTGATGGTGTTTTTCACCTTCACCATGCTCGCCAACATCATCGCCGCGCCGTTCAACGGCTTTCTGTCGGAAAAGGTCGAAGTGGTGGTGCGCGGCACCGATGACTTCCCGGCATTCAGCTGGGGCGAACTGGCGGCCATGGTCCCCCGCACCCTGACCCGGGAAATGCGCAAACTGGGCTACTTCCTGCCACGGGCCATCGGCCTGTTTATCCTGTCGTTCATCCCGGTGGTCAACCTGGTGGCCGCGCCGCTGTGGCTGCTGTTCGGCGTGTGGATGATGGCGATCCAGTACATCGACTACCCGGCGGACAACCACAAGTTGGGCTGGAACGAAATGCTCGCCTGGCTGCGCCAGAAGCGCTGGCAGAGCATGAGCTTTGGCGGCATCGTTTACCTGGTGCTGCTGGTGCCGGTGGTGAACCTGCTGATGATGCCGGCGGCGGTGGCCGGGGCGACGTTGTTCTGGGTGCGTGAGCAAGGCGCCGAGGCGATGGCCGTTAAAAAGGCCTGAGCCGTCACAAATCCATCATCCAAAAGACACAATGACGACATGGCCCACGCCGACACTGTGGGTCATGACGACAGCTTCGCTCCACATCACCCTGATCACCGAAACCTTCCCGCCTGAGATCAACGGGGTGGCCAATACACTTGGCCGCCTGTGTGACGGCTTGCGCGCGCGTGGGCATCAAGTCGAACTGGTTCGCCCGCGCCAGGGCAGCGACCAGAGCCGGCCCAGCGACGACGGCCTGATGCTTTGCCGTGGTTGGCCGTTGCCGGGTTATCCGGGGCTGCAATGGGGCCAGTCGTCGATGCACAAGTTGTTGCGGCGCTGGACCCGCCAGCGTCCGGATGTGCTGTACATCGCCACCGAAGGGCCGTTGGGTTTGTCCGCACTCAGGGCCGCGCGGCGCCTGGGGATCAGCGTGGTGAGCGGTTTCCATACCAATTTCCAGCAGTACTCCAACCAGTACGGCCTGGGTATGTTAAGCCGGGTGTTGACCCACTATCTGCGCTGGTTCCATAACCGTTCGACCCTGACCCTGGTGCCCAGCGCCAGCCAACGCATGGAGCTCGAGCGGCGCCACTTCGAGCGCCTGGGCATGCTTGCGCGAGGTGTCGACAGCCAGCTGTTTCATCCGGCCAAACGCGACAATGCGCTGCGTGAAAGTTGGGCACTGACCAGTGAGCAAACTGCGGTGCTGCATGTGGGCCGCCTGGCCCAGGAAAAAAACCTCGGGTTGCTCAAGCGCTGCTTTGAAACGCTGCAGGACACCTACCCACTGCGCCAGATGAAACTGATCATCGTCGGTGACGGCCCACAACGGGCGATGCTCGAAAAAGAACTGCCGGAGGCGATTTTCTGCGGCACCCTGCGCGGTGAAGAGTTGGCCAGGCATTACGCATCCGGGGATCTGTTCCTGTTCCCCAGCCTTACTGAAACCTTCGGCAACGTGGTACTGGAAGCCATGGCGTCAGGGTTGGGTGTCGTGGCATACGACCAGGCGGCCGCAACCCAGCATATTCGCCATGGCTACAGCGGCGTGCTGGCGATGCCGGGGGATGAGGAGGCGTTTTGCGACGCCGCGAACTGGCTGTTGGAAGAGCGCGAGAGTCTAAGGCGGGTGCGGCTTAATGCCCGGCAACATGCCAGCCGTCAGGGTTGGCCAGCGATTGTCGAGCAGTTTGAGCGGCAGTTACGCGGGGTGTGCGAGGACGAGCAACCGGTGCCCGCCCTGTCGCCCCTTACACCAGAGTCGTCAACGCCTCACGACTGAACGGCAGGATGTCGCCTTCACGGCCTTCCCGAACCTTCAGCGCCCAATCCGGATCCACCAGCAGTGCGCGGCCCACGGCGACCAGGTCGAACTCGTCGTTGTTCAGGCGCTCCAGCAGGTTTTCCAGGCTGGCCGGTTGCGCAACCTTGTCGGTGTTGACCATGAACTGCAGGAACTCGCCGTCCAGGCCGACGCTGCCCACGGTGATGGTCGGCTTGCCGGTGAGCTTGCGGGTCCAGCCAGCCAGGTTCAGTTCGGAGCCTTCGAATTCCGGCTCCCAGAAACGGCGGGTGGAGCAGTGGAAAATATCCACGCCAGCGTCAGACAGCGGCTTGAGGAATTCACCCAGCGCTTCCGGGGTTTGCACCAGGCGCGCGGTGTAGTCCTGCTGCTTCCACTGGGAGAAACGCAAGATGATCGGGAAGTCCGGGCCCACGGCGGCGCGGATGGCCTGGATCAACTCAATGGCAAAGCGCGAACGGTTGGCCAGGCTGCCGCCGTATTCGTCGCTGCGCTGGTTGGTGCCTTCCCAGAAGAACTGGTCCACCAGGTAACCGTGGGCGCCGTGGATTTCCACACCGTCCATGCCGATGCTCTGGGCATCCTTGGCGGCTTGGGCGAACGCAGCAATCACGTCCTTGATGTCTTGCACGGTCATGCCGTGGACGACGACGTTGCCGTCCTTGAGTTTTTCGGTCGGGCCGTAAGCTGGCACGCTGGCATCCGGCTCGGTGCCGATGCGCCGTACGCTGCCCACATGCCACAGTTGCGGAACGATCTTGCCGCCTTCGGCGTGCACCGCGTCGACCACTTTCTTCCAGCCGGCCAGGGCGGCTTCACCGTAGAAGTGCGGGACGTTCGGGTAGCCGTTGGAGGCCGGGTGACCGACCACGGTGCCTTCGGTGATGATCAGTCCGACACCGGCAGCGGCGCGACGGCGGTAGTACTCGATCACTTTGGAGTTAGGCACGCCACCCGGGGAGAACGAACGGGTCATCGGCGCCATCACCACGCGGGTCGGCAGTTGCAGTGCGCCGAGCTGGAACGGTTTGAACAAGGCTTGGACAGGCATGGGAGCACTCCATCAGAAAGGAATTTATGATGTGGATAATATGGAGTGAGCAGCGTGCTGGATAGCACTATTGATTGGGGTGATTAAGGGGTAAAAGCCGGAAGACTTTGGTGACTGGCTTTTGTGGCGAGGGGGCTTGTCCCCCTCTGGGCTGCGTAGCGGCCCCAAAAAAAAAGCGGGAGCGCTTCGCACTCCAACGGGGGACAAGCCCCCTCGCCACAGGACAAGCCCCCTCGCCACAACAAGCTCTCTCACAACAAGAGCGCGTGTATCAGCTCAATGCTTTTTCAATCGCCTGCACGATGGTGGGATCATCCGGCGGTGTACGCGGCGAAAAACGCGCCAGGACCCGGCCGTCTTTACCCAGCAGGAATTTCTCGAAGTTCCAGGTGATGTCCCCGGGAAACTCGGCGCCCTCGCCCGCCAGCAATCGATACAGCTGGTGGCGATCGTGGCCATTCACCTCAAGCTTGCTGCCCAAAGGAAAGGTCACGCCGTAATTGAGGCTGCAGAACGCCTGGATTTCTTCTTCGGTGCCCGGTTCCTGCCCGGCAAATTGATTGCACGGCAACCCGAGTACGGTGAAACCCTGGCTTTTGTATTGCTGATAGAGGTTTTCCAGCGCGGCGTACTGTGGTGTCAAACCACATTTGGAGGCGACGTTGACCACCAGCACGACTTGCCCCTTGAAGGGCGCCAGAGGCAGCTCCTGACCATCCAGGGCTTTGAGTTTAAGGTCGTGGAAAGCACTCATGACGAACTCCAGATATCCTATGTTCTTTGTAACGGCCACTCGAGATTACAGCCGACAAGTCGGCAAGAATAGCCGCCAAATGAAAAAGGCGCCCGAAGGCGCCTTTTTCCAACTGACAGAGCGTCGCTCTATCAATTAATGGTGGTGACCACCTTCGCCGTGCACGTGGCCGTGGGCCACTTCTTCCTGGGAAGCGTCACGGATAGCGACGATCTTCACCTGGAAGTTCAGGCGCTGGCCAGCCAGCGGGTGGTTGCCGTCGACGGTCACGTCGTCGCCGTCCAGGTCGCGGATGGTGACGATCTGCATCTGGCCGTCCGGAGCGGAAGCGTGGAACTGCATGCCCACTTCCAGCTCATCGACGCCTTCGAACATGCTGCGGCTCAGGGTGCTGACCAGTTCGGCAGCGTATTCGCCGTAGGCATCTTCAGGTTCTACGGCAACGGTCAGTTCGTCACCGACCTCTTTGCCTTCCAGAGCCTTTTCCAGGCCCGGGATGATGTTACCTGCACCTTGCAGGTAGACCAGCGGCGCGCCGCCGGCAGAACTGTCGATGACCTCACCAGCGTCGTTGGTCAGGGTATAGTCAATGGAGACAGCCTTATTGGCGGCGATCGGCATGGGGCGAGACCTTTTGCAGAAGAATGAAGAACGGACAAGTCTAAACAAGGATTTGCCCGAAAGCGAACACAACCCGGACGGACGGGGTCGAACAACTGACCCGACGGTCGTCGGATTTCACCAGGACGAAGACCTGCACTGGGTCGTCGAGCTTTCCTGCGGCCACACCCAGCACCTGCGCCACCAGCCACCCTGGCAATCCCGCGCCTGGGTCACGGACCCGGCGCAACGCCTTGAAAAAATAGACAAGCCCTTTACGTGCGGCTGGTGTGCGCAAGGCTCAGATAGAGATAACCTTGGCACCTGATTCCCGGTAGGCAGCCAGCCATAGGCCGCCACCGAAGCCATGCACCTCCAGAGAATTCGCATGCAGACTTTTTTTATCGCGCCCACCGATTTTGGTGTGGGTCTGACCTCCATCAGCCTTGGGCTGGTGCGTACCCTTGAACGGGCCGGGCTGAAAGTCGGCTTCTTCAAACCGATTGCCCAGCCACATCCCGGCGACACCGGCCCCGAGCGCTCCACCGAACTGGTGGCCCGTACCCACGGCCTGAAACCGCCCCAGCCCTTGGGCCTGGCCCATGTAGAGCGGATGCTCGGCGACGGCCAGCTGGATGAACTGCTGGAAGAAATCATCACCCTTTACCAACAAGCTGCCGTGGGCAAAGACGTGCTGATTGTCGAAGGCATGGTGCCAACCCGCAGCGCCAGCTATGCGGCCCGGGTCAACCTGCACCTGGCCAAGAGCCTGGACGCCGAAGTGATCCTGGTCTCGGCCCCGGAAAACGAAGTGCTCACCGAACTCTCCGGCCGCGTGGAATTGCAGGCCCAGTTGTTCGGCGGCCCGAAAGATCCAAAAGTGTTGGGCGTGATCCTCAACAAGGTGCGCACCGACGAAAGCATGGACGCGTTCTCGGCGCGCCTCAAAGAGCATTCGCCGTTGTTGCGCAGTGGCGATTTCCGCCTGTTGGGCTGCATCCCGTACCAGCCGGAACTCAACGCCCCGCGCACCCGCGACGTGGCCGACCTGATGGGCGCGCAAATCCTCAACGCCGGTGACTACGAAACCCGGCGCATGACCAAAATCATCATCTGTGCCCGCACCATGCGCAACACCGTGGAGCTGCTCAAGCCCGGCGTATTGGTGGTGACCCCCGGTGACCGCGACGACATCATCCTCGCCGTCAGCCTGGCCGCCATCAACGGCGTGCCGTTGGCCGGCCTGCTGCTGACCAGTGACACCCTGCCCGACCCACGGATCATGGACCTGTGCCGGGGCGCGTTCCAGGCCGGGCTGCCGGTATTGTCGGTGAGCACCGGCTCCTACGACACCGCCAACCAGCTCAACAGCCTGAACAAGGAAATCCCGATTGATGACCGCGAACGTGCGGAGATCATCACCGATTTCGTCGCCAGCCACCTCGACGCTCGCTGGCTGCACCAACGCTGCGGCACGCCGCGGGAGATGCGCCTGTCGCCGGCGGTGTTCCGCTATCAATTGATCCAGCGCGCCCAGGCTGCCAACAAGCGCATCGTTTTGCCGGAAGGCAGCGAGCCGCTGACCGTGCAGGCTGCCGCCATCTGCCAGGCACGCGGGATTGCCCGTTGCGTACTGCTGGCCAAGCCGGCGGACGTGGAAGCGGTGGCCCGCGCCCATGGCATCGAGCTGCCCGAAGGCCTGGAGATTCTCGACCCGGACTTGATTCGCCAGCGCTACGTGGAGCCGATGGTGGCCCTGCGCAAAACCAAAAGCCTCAACGCGCCGATGGCCGAGCAGCAGCTGGAAGACACAGTGGTGATCGCCACCATGATGCTCGCCCTGGATGAAGTCGATGGCCTGGTCTCTGGCGTGATCCACTCCACCGCCAACACGATTCGCCCGGCCCTCCAACTGATCAAGACCGCGCCGGGCTGCACCCTGGTCTCGTCGGTGTTCTTCATGCTGTTCCCGGAGCAAGTGCTGGTGTACGGCGACTGCGTGATGAACCCGCACCCAAGTGCCGCAGAGCTGGCGGAAATCGCCCTGCAAAGCGCCGACTCGGCCGCCGCGTTCGGCATCACGCCACGGGTGGCGATGATCAGTTATTCCAGCGGTGATTCCGCCACGGGCGAAGAAGTCGAGAAAGTCCGCGAAGCCACCCTGCTCGCCCACGAAGCCCAAAGCTCGCTGCTGATCGACGGCCCGTTGCAGTACGACGCTGCTGCCAACGAAACTGTGGCCCGGCAACTGGCGCCTAACAGCCTGGTGGCGGGCAAGGCCACGGTGTTCGTGTTCCCTGACCTCAACACCGGCAACACCACCCACAAGGCCGTGCAGCGCAGTGCCGATTGCGTGAGCCTGGGGCCGATGCTGCAAGGCCTGCGCAAACCGGTGAACGACCTGCCCCGTGGGGCGCAGGTGGACGACATCGTGTACACCATCGCATTGACCGCGATTCAAGCCGCCAACCGACCTATGGATGTCTAAATGCTGGATTTTCTACCTGCTGCCGTGCGCGGGGTGATCGCCTCGCTGTTGCTGGCGTTGAACACGATCCTGCTGTGCTCGTTCCTGTTTATCGTGGCGCTGTTCAAGGCGCTGCCGTTTGCCAAGCGCTTCAGCGAATGGCTGATGAACCAGACCCACGAGGCCTGGATCAGCAACAACAAGGCCTGGATGAACCTGGTATGTCGCACCCGCTGGCACTTGAAGGGCCTGGAAGGCCTCGACTATGAGCACTCGTACCTGGTGACCAGTAACCACCAGAGCTGGGTCGATATCATGGTGCTGCAATACGTGCTCAACCGGCGTATTCGACCGCTGAAGTTCTTCCTCAAGCAAGAGCTGATCTGGGTCCCGGTGATCGGCCTGGCGTGGTGGACACTGGGCTTCCCGTTCATGAAGCGCTACACCAAGGCGTACCTGGAAAAGCACCCGGAGAAGAAAGGCAAAGACCTGGAAACCACCCGCAAGACCTGCGCGAAGTTTCGCCACAACCCGGTGGGCATTTTCAACTTTGCCGAAGGCACGCGGTTTACCCCCGGCAAGCATGCACAGCAGAAGTCACCGTTTCGTTATCTGCTCAAGCCGAAGGCCGGTGGTATCGCGTTTGTGCTGGATGCCATGGGTGAACAGCTGAAGTCGCTGGTGAACGTGACCATTCACTATCCTGGTGGGCGCCCCGGTTATTGGGATTTGCTGTGTGGGAATGTGAAGGAGGTTGTCGTGCAGTTTGAGGAAGTGCAGATTCCGGCCGAATTCATCGGCAAGAATTATGAGCAGGATGGGGAATATCGGTTGGCGTTCCAGGGTTGGATCAACCGGTTGTGGGAAGAGAAGGATGTGTTGCTGGAACAGCTTCACCGCGACTTTCCTGCTTGACAGCTGTAGGGGCGAGCTTGTTCGCGAAGGTCGTTAACGATGACGTTGGCATCCTGATTCAACGCGGCGCACTCAGGTTTTTCGCGAGCAAGCTCGCTCCTACAGAGATCACGGTTCGCATGAAAAAGCCCGCCACCGAGTGATCGGTGGCGGGCTTTTTTGTGCGCGTGACGCTTAGATCGCGCCGCGCTGGCGCAGCAGTTCCAGCACTTGCTTGACGCTCTCTTCCAGCGACAACGCCTGGGTGTCGATCACCAGATCAGCATTCAACGGCACGTCATACGGGAAGGACTCACCCGGGATGTTATCCCCGCCCGCTGCGTACAGCCCTTGCGGATCCCGCTCGGCACACACCAGCGGCGAAGCCTGCACGTAGACGGTCAGCAAACGATCACCGCCGATCAGCGCCTTGGCCTGTTCACGCCCTTCGGCATCCGGGGCAACGAACGCTGCCAGAGTCAGCAAGCCCGCTTCGTTGAACTGACGCGCCACATGCGCGGCACGGCGCCAGTTCTCGGTGCGCCCGGCACGGTCCTGCGGCAGGCCCTTGTTCAGGTCATGGCGCAGGTTCTGGCCATCCAGCACAAACACTGCACGGCCCATGTCGAACAGCTTGCGTTCAACCGCATAGGCCAGGGTGCTTTTGCCGGCGCCCGACAAGCCGCTGAACAACACGGTTGCCGGTTGCTGGCCGAAGCGCTGGGCGCGTTCTTCGGTGGCCACGTGAGCCAACTTGCCATGCTGCGCCGCGCTGCCGTGAGTCACCGGCGGCGCGATGATCATGCCGGCTGCCACGGTGCCGTTGGTCAAGCGGTCGATGACGATAAACGAACCGGTGGTGCGGTTGCTCGCGTAACCGTCCAGGGCGATGACCGTGTCGAGGCTGACCTTGACCCGGCCGATCTCGTTCAACTGCAAGGCGCTCGCCGGGCCTTCTTCCAGGGTGTTCACATCGACGCGATGCACGATGCTGGTGATGGAACCCGGCACGTAGCTGGTGGCGCGCTTGATGTCGTATTTCTTGCCCGGCAGCATCGGCTCTTCAGCCATCCACACCAGCATGGCGTCGAAGGCGTCGGTCACTTGCGGCACGTTGTCGGCATGTACCAGCAAGTCGCCACGGGAGATGTCGATCTCGTCTTCCATGGTCAGGGTCACGGCCTGGCCTGGGCCGGCGTTTTCCAGCTCGCCTTCAAAGGTGACGATGGATTTGACGCGGCTGCTCTTGCCCGACGGCAGCACCACGATTTCGTCGCCCTTGTGCACGATGCCGCTGGCCAGGGTGCCGGCGAAACCACGGAAGTTCAGGTTCGGACGGTTGACGTACTGCACCGGGAAACGCAGGTCGGTGTAGTTGCGGTCGTTGGCGATCTCGACGGTTTCGAGAATTTCCATCAGCGACTGGCCGGTGTACCAAGGCGAACGCTCGCTCTTGTTCACCACGTTGTCGCCCTTGAGCGCCGACATCGGCACGAATGTCAGGGTGCTCGGTTTGAACGCGATACCGTCGGCAAACTTCAGGTAATCGGCCTTGATCGACTCGAACACACTTTGGTCAAAGCCGTTGATGTCCATCTTGTTGACGGCCACCACGATGTGTTTGATCCCCAGCAATGAGGCGATAAAACTGTGGCGACGGGTCTGGGTCTGCACGCCGTAGCGGGCGTCGATCAGGATGATCGCCAGGTCACAGGTGGAGGCACCGGTGGCCATGTTGCGGGTGTACTGCTCATGGCCGGGGGTGTCGGCAATGATGAATTTGCGCTTGGCGGTGGAGAAGTAGCGGTAGGCAACATCGATGGTGATGCCCTGCTCGCGCTCGGCCTGCAGGCCGTCGACCAGCAAGGCCAGGTCGATGTCATCGCCGGTGGTGCCGGACTTCTTCGAATCGCGGGTGATGGCTTCCAGATGGTCTTCATAGATCATCTTGGAGTCGTGCAGCAGGCGCCCGATCAGGGTGCTCTTGCCGTCATCGACGTTGCCACAGGTCAGGAAGCGCAACATTTCCTTGCGCTCGTGCTGGCCCAGGTAGGCGAGGATGTCCTCGCTGATCAAATCAGATACGTGCGACATGACAGCCCCTTAGAAATAGCCTTGACGTTTTTTATCTTCCATCGAGCCTGCGCCATCGTGGTCGATGACCCGGCCCTGGCGCTCGGAAGTTCGCGTCAGGAGCATTTCCTGAATGATGTCCGTCAGCGTCTCGGCTTCGGACTCCACCGCGCCCGTCAACGGGTAGCAGCCAAGGGTACGGAAACGTACTTTCTTTTTGACGATTCGGGCTTTGTCTTCGTCGGACAGGTGCTCGAGGATGCGGTCGTCGTCGATCATGATCAACGTGCCGTTCTTCTCGATCACTTCGCGCTCGGCGGCGAAGTACAGCGGAACAATCGGGATGCCTTCCAGGTAGATGTACTGCCAGATGTCCAGCTCGGTCCAGTTGGACAGCGGGAACACACGGATCGACTCGCCCTTGTTGACGTTGCCGTTGTAGACGTTCCACAGCTCGGGACGCTGGTTTTTCGGGTCCCAGCGGTGCTTGCTGTCGCGGAACGAGTACACGCGCTCTTTGGCGCGGGATTTCTCTTCATCGCGACGGGCACCGCCGAATGCGGCGTCGAAACCATGCTTGTCCAGAGCCTGCTTGAGGCCTTCGGTCTTCATGATGTCGGTGTGCTTGGCGCTGCCGTGGGTGAACGGGTTGATGTTCTGCGCCACGCCATCGGGGTTGATATGGGTGATCAGGTCCAGGCCCAGTTCTTCGACCATCTTGTCGCGGAACTTGTACATCTCCTGGAATTTCCAGCGGGTGTCGACGTGCATCACCGGAAACGGCAGCTTGCCCGGGAAAAATGCCTTGCGTGCCAGGTGCAGCATCACGGCGGAGTCTTTACCGATCGAGTAGAGCATCACCGGGTTATCGAACTCGGCGGCGACCTCGCGGATGATGTGGATGCTTTCCGCCTCCAGCTGTTTCAGATGCGTCAGTTTGTCGACCATGGCTACTCACGGAAAAACGATCTTATGGACGGCCAGCGGGCCGTGTTCGAGCGGGGCATGCTAGCACAGCACCTGATTCTATTGAGGGCGCCGGCTAGATCGAAACGGTATATCAATATACCGCCCGGTTTGGCTGAAACCTCCCCTCCCCGTAGCAGCTGTCGAGCGCCAGCGAGGCTGCGTCGGGCGCGCCTCGGTATGGCGCCTGGTTCGGGATTGGCGGTGCTGCCGACGCAGCCTCGCTGGCGCTCGACAGTTGCTACGGAGGTGGGTGCTCTTATATGGGGTTTGGGCAATCGATAAAGAGATGTTCGAGGGCGAAGCGTCGCGCCAGGTAATCACCCAACGCTTGTACACCATACCGTTCGGTGGCGTGATGCCCGGCCGCTATGAAGCTGATGTCGTTTTCCCGGGCGCTGTGGAAGGTCTGCTCCGAAGCTTCGCCGCTCAGGTACAGGTCGACCCCGGCCAGCACCGCCTGGTCGATGTAGCCCTGGCCACCACCGGTGCACCAGCCCACGCGGCGGATCATCTCGCTGCCTTCGATCAGCAGCGGTTCACGGCCCATGGCTTCCTGCACGCGGCGGGCGAAGTCGCGGGGCGACATCGGCTCCGCCAGGGAACCCACCAGGCCGACGACTTTGAGGTTGTCCGGGTCCAGTGGGCCTTCGACGGTGATGTCCAGTTGCCGGGCAAGTTGCACGTTGTTGCCGACCTCCGGGTGCAGATCCAAGGGCAAGTGGTAGGCCAGCAGGCTGATGTCGTGCTTGAGCAGGGTTTTCAGGCGGCGCTGCTTCATGCCGGTGATGCACGGGCTTTCGCCTTTCCAGAAGTAACCGTGGTGCACCAGCACCAGGTCGGCCTGGGCTTCGACGGCAGCGTCCAGCAATGCCTGGCTGGCGGTCACCCCGCTGACGATGCGCAGCACCTGCGGCCGGCCCTCGACCTGCAGGCCGTTGGGGCAGTAATCGGCGATTTTTGCACTATTAAGGTAGCGGTCCGCTTCCTCGACTAAGGTGCTCAGGGCGACGGCCATAAAAGACTCCTAAATATCCCGTTCAGAGGCGCTCACGGCCTCGTATAATGCGCGACATTATGGGCGCTCTCCCGCCCCCTGCAACCCGTCAGGATTTTCTTAATGCTCAAGGCACTGCGTTTTTTTGGATGGCCATTGTTGGCTGGCGTGCTGATCGCGATGCTGATTATTCAGCGTTATCCACAACTGGTCGGCCTGCCGACCCTCGATGTCAACCTGCAACAGGCACCGCAAACCAGCGCGGTGGTACAAGGCCCGGTGACTTATGCCGATGCGGTGGTGATCGCGGCGCCCGCCGTGGTGAACCTGTACACCACCAAAGTCATCAACAAACCGGCGCATCCGCTGTTTGAAGACCCGCAATTCCGGCGCTTCTTTGGCGACAACTCACCCAAGCAGCGTCGCATGGAATCCAGCCTCGGCTCCGGCGTGATCATGAGCCCCGAAGGCTACATCCTCACCAATAACCACGTGACCACCGGCGCCGACCAGATTGTCGTGGCCCTGCGTGATGGCCGGGAAACCCTGGCCCGGGTGGTCGGCAGCGACCCGGAAACCGACCTCGCCGTCCTGAAAATCGATTTGAAAAACCTGCCCTCGATTACCATCGGCCGCTCCGAAGGCTTGCGCGTAGGTGACGTGGCGCTGGCCATCGGCAACCCGTTCGGGGTCGGCCAGACCGTGACCATGGGCATCATCAGCGCCACCGGGCGTAACCAGTTGGGCCTCAACAGCTACGAAGACTTTATCCAGACCGACGCGGCGATCAACCCGGGCAACTCCGGCGGCGCGCTGGTGGATGCCAACGGCAACCTGACCGGCATCAACACCGCGATCTTCTCCAAGTCCGGCGGCTCCCAGGGCATCGGCTTCGCCATCCCGGTAAAACTCGCCACTGAAGTGATGAAGTCGATCATCGAGCATGGCCAGGTGATTCGTGGCTGGCTGGGGATTGAAGTCCAACCGCTGACCAAGGAACTGGCCGAGTCGTTTGGCCTGACCGGGCGCCCTGGCATCGTGGTCGCCGGGATCTTCCGCGACGGCCCGGCGCAGAAAGCCGGCCTGCAACTGGGAGATGTGATCCTCAGCATCGACGGCGAGCCGGCCGGTGATGGCCGCAAGTCGATGAACCAGGTGGCGCGGATCAAGCCGACCGACAAGGTCGCGATCCAGGTGATGCGCAACGGTAAGGAAATCAAGCTGTCGGCAGAAATCGGCCTGCGTCCGCCGCCGGCGCCGGTGAAAGAAGAGGAATAACCTGGGAAGGAGCCCGTTCGAGGGCTCCTGTTACCTAATGTTTCGGAAGAAAATTACTCTCAATAGAGATGTTATATTGTTTCAATATCGCTATTGGAACGTTCTATCATGCCGTCTCGAAGATTTGCCCCACTGGCGGGAATCGCCCTGGGTTTGCTGGTGGACCCCGCCTACGCCGAAGACACTGCCACCTTAGAACTGGAGGCTACCCGCATCACCAGTGAGGCGTATGAATCCGCCACTGGCCCCGTCAAAGGCTATCGCGCCACCCGCTCTGCCAGCGCTACCAAAACCGACACCGCCCTGCGAGACATCCCACAATCCATCAGCGTGATTCCCGCCTCGGTGCTCACGGACCTGGGCAGCACCAACGTCGAGCGCGCCCTGGAATTTGCCGGCGGCGTATCCAGACAGAACAACTTCGGCGGCCTGACGCTTTACGAATACAGTGTTCGCGGCTTCACCACCTCTGAGTTTTACGTGGACGGTTTCAGCGCCAACCGCGGTTACCCGAGCACGCCGGATGCGGCCAATATCGAACGCATCGAAGTGCTCAAGGGCCCCGCCGCCAGCCTGTATGGCCGTGGCGATCCGGGCGGCACGGTGAATATCGTCAGCAAGAAGCCGCAACCCGAAGCCTTCACCACCGTGCAGACCAGCGCCGGCAGTTGGGACCGCTATCGCACTGCGCTGGACGTGAACACGCCGCTCGACAGCGAGGGTAACGTGTTGTCACGGGTGAACCTGGCGCTGGAAGACAACCACAGCTTCCGCGACCACGTGGAGGCCAAACGGGTGTTCGTCGCGCCCTCCATCAGTTGGCAACTGGACCCGGACACCCGCCTGCTGGTGGAAAGCGAATTCGTGCGCCACCGCTCCACCTTCGACCGTGGCATCGTCGCGCCGAACAATCGCTGGAGCGGCGTTTCCCGCTCGACCTTCCTCGGCGAGCCCAACGACGGCGATATCCGCAACCACAACAACCGCCTGCAAGCCACCCTCGAACATCACCTCAACGATGCCTGGCAACTGCGCCTCGCCAGCCACTACAAACAGGGCAGCCTGTGGGGCGACGCTTCGGAAAACCGCCCACTGAGTGCCGACGGCCACACCCTCAACCGTCGCTACCGCGAACGCTCCACCGGTTGGCACGACAGCATCACCCAGCTCGAACTGCGCGGCCGGTTCGACATTGGCAGCTGGCAGCACGAGTTGCTGATCGGCACCGAATACGAGGATTACCGCAAGAAAGAACGGGTGACCGCGATTGCTGGCGGCGACTACACCATCGACATCTATAAGCCGGTCTACGGCAAGCCAAAACCCAACGGCGAACGCTCGGGCACCGACTTTTTCGAACAGGTGAAAAGCCAGGCGCTGAACCTGCAGGACCAGATCATCTTCACCGACCGCCTGCGCGGGATGATCGGCGCGCGCTTCGAACACTTCGAGCAACACACCGACGACTTCGCCCGCAACCACGCCAAAAGCCAGCAGACTCATGACGCCCTGACCCAACGCGCCGGCCTGCTCTATCAGTTGACGCCCGAAGTGGGCCTGTTCGCCAACGCCTCCACCTCGTTCAAACCCAACAATGGCCTGGACGCCGGCGGCAAAACCTTCAAGCCGGAGGAAGGCGTGGGTTATGAAATCGGGATCAAGAGCGAGCTGTTCGACGACCGCCTGAGCACCACCCTCGCCGCCTTCCATATCGAGAAGGAAAATGTCCTGACCAAAGACCCGGCCACCGACATGCAGCGGGCCATGGGCAAGGCACGCAGCCAGGGTTTTGACCTGCAACTGACCGGGCAAGTGACTGACGCGATACGGGTCATCGGCGCTTTTGCCTACATCGACGCCGAAGTGACTAAAGGTGACAAAGACATCCCCGCGGGCAGCCGAATTCTCGGCGTGGCCAAACGGAGCGGCAGTTTACTCGGGGTGTATGAATTCCAGGACGGCCTGTTGCGTGGCTCCGACCTCGGTGCGGCCTTTACCTACGTCGGCGACCGCTCCGGCGAAGCCGGCAAAAGCTTTGAATTGCCGGCCTACCATACCGTCGATTTGCTGGCCCATTACAAGGCCAGCGACAACGTCACCGTGGGCCTGAACCTCAACAACCTGTTCGATGAAAAGTACTACGAGCGCTCCTACAGCAATTACTGGGTCAACCACGGCGAGCCGCGCAATTTCACCGTCAGCCTGACCCTCAACCTGTAAAAGGACGTCTCCATGCAAGCCTTCAAATCCCTGGCCGTGCTCGGCCTGTTGTTTGCCACCCAAGTCTCGGCCCACGGGCTGTGGACCGAACAACGGCGCGGCAATATCGAAGTGATCTACGGCCACGGCGCCGAAGACAACGCGTTCAAGGCGCAGAAAATCAGCGGCGCCTGGGCCTATGACGCCAGCGGCAAAATGATCCCGGTGACCGTGGAACGCCTGCCCGACCATGCACGCCTGAAGCCGCTCAAATCGCCGGTTGTCCTGGCCGTGGCGCTGGATAACGGCATGTGGTCACAGACGGCTGATAAGAAATGGATCAACGAGGGCCGCAGCAAAGTGCCGGGGGCGATTGAGTCGACCCAGACCTTCAAGTACAGCCTGGCGATCTACCAGCCGGGAGCAAAGTTGCCGAAGCTGGATCAGATCAAACTGCTGATCTTGCCGGAAGTTGATCCGCTGACCGTAGGCCCGGGTAAATCACTGCCCGTACGGGTGCTGCTGGATGGCAAGCCAGCGGCAGGAATCAAGCTGATCGGGGACTATCGCAATGCACCGAACACCTTGAGCACCGAGACCGATAAAGACGGTCGCGCCCAGGTGATGGTGAGGAATGAAGGATTGAATGTGATTGCCGCGCAGGTGGAGATCCCGCTTAAAGACAATGCTGATGTAGCGACTCGCGGACTGTTCAGTTCCCTGACCTTCCTGGGCGAGCCGCATCACGAGTAACCCCGAAAACTCAGAGTGGGCACAGTCAATGTGGGAGCGGGCTTGCTCGCGAAGGCGGTGGGTCAGTCGCCATCTTCATTAACTGACCCACCGTATTCGCGAGCAAGCCCGCTCCCACATTCAGTCCTCACTCGGCTTGATTACAGTGCAACCGGCGCTCTTTCACACAGGGTATTAAGCGCCGCCGCCCACTGCGGGTCATCATTCAGGCAAGGCACCAATACCAGCTCCTCGCCCCCCGCCTCGCGGAATTGTTCCAGGCCGCGATCGCCGATCTCTTCCAGCGTCTCGATGCAGTCCGCGACAAACGCCGGGCACATCACCAGCAACTTCTTCACGCCTTGTTGAGCCAACGCTTCAAGGCGCGCCTCGGTGTAGGGTTCGATCCACTTGGCCCGGCCCAACCGCGACTGGAACGCCACCGACCATTTGCCATCTGGCAACCCCAGGCGCTCCGCGAAGTCCCGCGCAACGCTGAAGCACTGCGCGCGATAACACGTGGCAAGCACCTCGGGTGAGGCGTTCTGGCAGCAGTTGGCGTCCTTGAAACAGTGTTGCCCGGTAGGGTCGAGCTTTTTCAGGTGACGCTCGGGCAATCCATGAAAGCTCAGCAGCAGGTGATCGAAATCCTGCTCCACATAGGCCCTGGCACTGTTGGCCAAGGCATCGAGGTATTCCGGCTCATCGTAGAACGGCTGCAGAATCGAAAACTCGATCGCCAGCTTTTTGTCCCGCACCACGCGTCGGGCTTCTTCGATCACCGTGGTCACGGTGCTGTCTGCAAATTGCGGGTACAACGGCGCGAGGGTGACTTTCTTGATGCCCTGGGACGCCAGGCGCGTCAGTACGCTTTCAATCGACGGCTCGCCATAACGCATTGCCAGTTCCACCGGCCCTTGGGTCCATTGCGCGGTCATCTGTTGTTGCAGGCGGCGGCTGAGGACGACCAGCGGCGAGCCTTCGTCCCACCAGATCGAGGCGTAGGCATGGGCCGACTGCTCGGGGCGTTTGATCAGGATCAGCGACACCAGCAAGCGCCGCACCGGCCACGGCAGGTCGATGACGTAAGGGTCCATCAGGAATTGATTAAGGTAGCTGCGCACATCCGCCACCGAAGTGGACGCCGGTGAACCCAGGTTGACCAGTAACAACGCGTGATCCGTCATGCAACATCCTATCTCTAGAGGCGGCTGGACAAGTCGTCCAGGGCCGCGTGCAACTCAGTAAACTGAAAAGTGAAACCGGCGGCCAGCAGCCGCTGCGGCAACGCCCGCTGGCCACCCAGCAACAAACCGGACAGCTCACCCAGGCCAATGCGCAAGGCAAACGCCGGCATGGGCATGAACGCCGGGCGGTGCAGGACCTTGCCCAGGGTCTTGGCGAATTCGAGGTTGCGCACCGGGTGTGGCGCACAGGCATTATAAGGACCGCTGGCGCCTTCCTTGTGCAGAAGAAAATCAATCAGGGCGATTTGATCCTTTATATGGACCCACGGCATCCACTGCCGACCATTGCCGATCGGCCCGCCCAGCGCCAGTTTGAACGGCAATAACAGCCGCGACAAAAAGCCGCCCTCGGCCGCCAGCACCAGCCCGGTACGCACCAGGACTACGCGGATACCCAATGCCTCGGCGCGCTGGGCGGTTTCTTCCCAGGCGATAGAGAGCTGGCTGGCGAAATCGTCCTGTACCGGGCCGCTGTCTTCGGTCAGCTCACGCTCGCCGCCGTCGCCATACCAGCCCACCGCAGAACCGGAGATCAATACCGCCGGTTTTTGCTCAAGCCCCTCAAACCAGGCCAGTAACGTTTCGGTGAGGCCGATGCGGCTGCTCCACAGCAGCGCCTTTCGCTTATGCGTCCAGGGCCGATCGGCAATCGGCGCGCCGGCCAGGTTGACCACCGCGTCCACCGCCTCGTTTATGTCTTGCAGGCGAGCCACGCCGCGCACTTGGGCGCCACACAACTTGGCCACTTGTTCGGGGTGACGGCTCCAGACCGTAAGGCGATGGCCCTGGGTAAGCCAGTATTGGCAAAGTTGGCGGCCGATCAAACCCGTACCGCCGGTCAGCAAAATGTGCATGAGTTGTTCCTCGTGTAACGTTCGCCGACCACCGTTAGTCTATTTTATAGACAGGGATGTTCTAATCGGGCGCAACGGTGGTTAAACCCTCAGGGTTAACCATAGGTCACGCCAAACGATCAGGTACGCCAAAACTTATACCAAAAAACAATATTGTACAGCTATTGGTGTCGGCGTAGTCTGTACCCAACGGTAAAACGAGGCCTCCCATGACTGTTCCCATCGCGATCATAGGCACCGGCATCGCCGGTCTCTCCGCCGCCCGAGCGTTAAAAGACGCGGGGCACGTTGTACAACTCTTCGATAAAAGCCGTGGCAGTGGCGGTCGTATGTCCAGCAAGCGCAGCGATGCGGGGGCACTGGACATGGGCGCGCAGTACTTCACCGCCCGCGACCGGCGCTTCGTCAACGAGGTGCAACGCTGGCAGGCCGATGGTTGTGCCGAGCAATGGAAGCCGCAGCTGTACAACTTCAAGTCCGGGCAACTGACGCCCTCCCCCGATGAACAGATCCGCTGGGTCGGCACGCCGCGCATGAGTGCGATCACCCGCGCCCTGCTGGATGACTTGCCGGTGCAGTTCGGTTGCCGCATCACCGAAGTGTTCCAGGGCAAACACCACTGGAACCTGCTGGACGCCGACGGCGAAAACCACGGCCCGTTCAGCCACGTGATTATCGCCACGCCGGCGCCCCAAGCCACCGCCCTGTTGGCCGCCGCGCCAAAGCTGGCAAGTGCCGCCGCCGGCGTGAAAATGGACCCAACCTGGGCGGTCGCCCTGGCCTTCGACAAACCGTTGGATACGCCCATGGAAGGCTGCTTCGTGCAGGACAGCCCGCTTGACTGGCTGGCCCGCAACCGCAGCAAACCCGGGCGCGACACCCGCCTCGACACCTGGGTACTGCACGCCACCAGCACCTGGAGCAAGCAACATCTGGACCTGTCCAAGGAAGCGGTGGTCGAGCACTTGCACGGTGCCTTCGCCGAACTTTTGCACAGCGCCATGCCGGCACCGTCCTTCACCCTCGCCCACCGCTGGCTGTATGCGCGGCCGTCCACCAGCCATGAATTTGGCGTGCTGGCCGACGCCGACCTGGGCTTGTACGTGTGCGGCGACTGGTGCCTGTCGGGCCGCGTGGAAGGCGCCTGGCTCAGCGGCCAGGAAGCGGCACGGCGGTTGATCGAGCACCTGCAATGAACCGTATCAATCCCGCCAAGTTGCTGCTGTCGAAGTGGACAGCAGCCCGTCCGCAGCACAAGGAAAAACACTTCCTGGTGACCAAGTTGCTGCGCGACGACGAAGGCGATGTGCAGGAAATCGAACTGGAAGCTGTAATGAGCCATCGGGTTCAGCGCCTGGCTTGGCAAACCCTGCAAAGCGCCGAAGACTGGAAAATTGGTTGGAAATAGCCATCCTGCAAATACCTGTACAAATTATTTGACTTGTACAGCTTAAAACCTATGATGAGATCAAGTTGTACAGAAATTTAACTCTGTACAGGAATTTCACTGAGGTTTGGCCATGTCCAGCACCCTGCCCGCCACCGGAAAACCGAAAATCGCCATCAGCGCCTGCCTGTTGGGCGAGAACGTGCGCTTCAACGGCGGGCACAAACAATCCCAACTGTGCAGCCAGACCCTCGCCGACTATTTCGACTTCGTGCCGCTGTGCCCCGAAGTCGCCATCGGCCTGGGCATTCCCCGCGAGCCGATTCGCCTGGTGGGCGACCCGCTTAATCCCCAAGCTGTCGGCACCGTGCATCGCGAACTCAACGTGACCCAGCCACTGGATGACTACGGCCAACAAATGGCCGCTGAACACACCGATCTCTGCGGTTATATCTTCATGCAGAAATCCCCGTCCTGCGGCCTGGAGCGGGTCAAGGTCTACCAGGACAACGGCATGCCCATCGACGGTGGCGGGCGCGGCATCTACGCCCAAGCGTTTTGCGCACGCCATCCCAACCTGCCGGTGGAAGAAGACGGTCGGCTGAATGACCCGGTGCTGCGGGAAAACTTCCTGACCCGGGTGTTCGTCTACGCCACCTGGCAGCAACTGCTCGCCGAAGGTCTGACCCGTCACCGCCTGCTGGAATTTCACTCACGCTACAAATACCTGCTGATGGCCCACAGCCCGGTGCATTACAAAAGCCTGGGCAACCTGCTGGGCAGCATGCCCAAGGACGTCGACCTCGACGCCTTGGCCGCCGGCTACTTCAGCGAACTGATGAGCGCCCTGACCCAGTGCGCCACACGCGGCACCCACACCAACGTGCTGCAACACATCAGCGGCTACCTGAAGCAAGCCATCAGCGCCGAAGACAAACAGGAAATGCAGACCATCATTAGCCAATACCGCCAGGGCATCGTGCCGCTGGTGGTGCCGCTGACGCTGCTCAAGCACCACTTTCGCCAGCATCCGGACCGCTACATCGCGCAGCAGGCCTACCTGCAACCGCACCCGGAAAACCTCAGCCTGCGTAATGCGATTTAACCTATGACTTTCCCCCTGCAAGCACCTGTGGAAGACATCGCCGAGGCCCTCGAACAAGGCTGGTTGCCGATCCGCGAAGTGGCGCGCCAAACCGGTGTCAACGCTGTGACCCTGCGCGCCTGGGAGCGGCGCTACGGTTTGATCGTGCCCCAGCGCACGCCCAAGGGGCACCGCCTGTTCAGCGCCGAGCATGTACAACGCATCCACACCATCCTGACCTGGCTCAACCGCGGGGTGCCGGTCAGCCAGGTCAAGAGCCTGATCGACACCGCACCAACCGCCAGCGAACCGCCGGTGGAAAATGAATGGCACAACCGCCGCCAGCACCTGTTGCAGGCCATCAGCGAGCTGGCCGAGCGCCGGGTGGATGATGCTTTCAACCAGGCGATGGCGCTGTACCCACCGCGCACCCTGTGCGAGCAACTTCTGCTGCCGTTGCTCAAGGAACTTGAGCTGCGCTGGCAAGGCCAATTCGGTGCGCAGATGGAGCGGGTATTTTTCTATTCCTGGCTGCGCAGCAAATTCGGCGCGCGGATGTATCACAACAACCGCCAGCTCAACGGCGCCCCGCTGCTGCTGATCAACCATTCCGACCTGCCGCTGGAGCCGCACCTGTGGCTCACCGCCTGGCTCGCCAGCAGTGCCGATTGCCCGGTGGAAGTCTTCGACTGGCCATTGCCGGCCGGCGAACTGGCCCTGGCCGTCGAACACCTGCAACCCCGCGCGGTGCTGTTGTATTCGAGCAAGGCACTCCATGTGTCGGCGCTGGGCAAACTGTTGAGCGGCTTCAGTTGCCCAAAACTGATAACCGGACCAACGGTATGCATCCACCAGGCGGAGCTGTCCGTATTAACCCAAGACATTCCTGAATTGCTCCTGGCCGAAGACCCTTTGTCGGCCCATCAGGTACTGATCCAGCGTGGACTTATTTAAATGCACTTGATCTGGCTGCGCACCGACCTGCGCCTACATGACAACACCGCCCTCGCCGCCGCCGCACAGCGCGGGCCGACGGTGGCTGTCTACCTGATCAGCCCGGAGCAATGGCTGGCCCACGATGACGCGCCGTGCAAAGTCGAATTCTGGCTGCGCAACCTGAAGAGCTTGAGCGTGGCACTGGGGGAGTTGAACATTCCTCTATTGATCCGCCATGCCTCGACCTGGGACCAGGCACCGCACGTCCTGGGAGACCTGTGCCAGGAGCTGTCGATCCAGTCGGTACACGTCAATGACGAATACGGCATCCACGAAGAGCGCCGCGACGCCGCCGTGGCCAAGGCCCTCGAAGCCCGGGGCATCACGTTTCACAATTACCTGGACCAGTTGTTTTTCCAGCCCGGCAGCGTCCTGACCAAGACCGGCACGTACTTCCAGGTGTTCAGCCAGTTCCGCAAGGTCTGCTACAACCGTCTGCACGGCGCCTTGCCGCGCCTGATCGCCACACCCAAGGCACAGGCGGCACTCAAGCTCAAAAGCGACCCGATCCCGGATCACGTCGAGGGTTTTGCAACGCCGACCGAAGCCTTGCGCTCCCTGTGGCCGGCGGGTGAGGCCGAAGCCCGGCGCCGTCTCGATCAATTCGCCGACGCGCAAATCAGCTACTACAAGGACGAACGCGACTTCCCGGCCAAGCCCGGCACCAGCCAGCTTTCGGCCTACCTGGCCGCCGGTGTGGTTTCGCCGCGCCAGTGCCTGCATGCCGCGCTGCAAAGCAACCAGGGTGAATTCGAAAGCGGCGACATCGGCGCGATTACCTGGATCAACGAGCTGCTGTGGCGCGAGTTCTACAAACATATTCTGGTGGGTTACCCACGGGTCTCGCGCCACCGCGCGTTCCGCCCGGAAACCGAAGCCGTGGCCTGGCGCAACAGCCCGGAAGACTTGAAAGCCTGGCAGGAAGCACGCACCGGCCTGCCGATCATCGACGCGGCCATGCGCCAATTGCTCGAAACCGGCTGGATGCACAACCGCCTGCGCATGGTGGTGGCGATGTTCCTGACCAAAAACCTGCTGATCGACTGGCGCGAAGGCGAGCGATTTTTCATGCGCCACCTGATCGATGGCGACCTGGCAGCCAACAACGGTGGCTGGCAGTGGAGTTCGTCCACAGGCACCGACTCGGCGCCGTACTTCCGGATCTTCAGCCCCTTGAGCCAGTCGGAAAAATTCGACGGCGAAGGCGTGTTTATCAAGCACTGGCTGCCACAACTGGCAGCGCTGAACAAAAAGGAAGTGCACAACCCCGATGCCGTGGGCGGCTTGTTTGGCGTGGCCGACTATCCTCGTCCTATCGTCGATCTGAAAAAGTCCCGCGAGCGCGCCCTCGCCGCCTTCCGCAGCCTGCCTTCACGCCAGGCGGTCGGGGGTGGTTATGAGTGACTTCCTGCGCCGCTTCGCCCAGGCCTTTGCCAGTGTGGACAAACACAATCTGCACCTGCTCGACAGCCTGTACAGCAAGGACATCAGCTTCACCGACCCGCTGCACGAAGTGCACGGGCTGCCGGCGCTGCAGCGTTATTTCGCCGAGCTGTACGACAACGTGACCCAGTTGCGCTTTGACTTCCATGGCTTCGATCAAGTGGCTGAGGGTGAAGGCTACCTGCGCTGGAAAATGAGCTTCTGCCACCCACGCCTGGGCGGCGGTAAAGTGATTCGTGTCGAAGGCTGCTCGCACCTGCTATGGCGCGAGAAGGTGTACCACCACCGGGATTATTTTGATGCGGGTGCACTGTTGTATGAACACGTGCCGGTCCTCGGCGGCGTGATCAGCTGGCTAAAAAGGAGAATGGGATGAACCTCGTGCCGCCTCGTCGTTACTGGTTGACCGGTGCCAGCAGTGGCATCGGCGCCGAACTGGCCAAAGCGCTGCTCGACAGCGGCGCCCACGTGGCTGTCAGCTCCCGCTCCAAAGAGCCGCTGGAACAGCTCGCGCAGCAATACCCCGGGCAAGTGCTGGTGGTGGCAGGCGACCTGACCAACAGCCAGACCGTACGCGAAATCGGCGAGCATATCGCCGTGGTCTGGGGCTCGCTGGACACTGTGATTCTCAACGCCGGCACCTGCGAATACGTGGACGCCAAGCAGTTTGACTCCTCGATCATCGAGCACGTGGTGCGCACCAACCTGCTGGCCAGCAGTTACTGCATCGAAGCCGCGCTGCCGCTGTTGCGTGTCGGCCATACACCCCACCTGGTCGGCGTAGCCAGCGCGGTGACTTACCTGCCAATGCCCAGGGCTGAAGCCTATGGTGCCTCCAAGGCGGGCCTGCGTTATCTGTTCGAATCCCTGCGCATCGACCTGTCGCCCGAGGGCATTGACGTCACCGTGGTCAGCCCGGGCTTTGTCGACACACCGCTGACCGCCCGCAATGATTTCCCGATGCCCTTGAGCTGGCCGGCGGACAAGGCCGCACGGCATATCTTCGCCAAGCTGCAAAACCGCCCATTGGAAATTGCCTTCCCGGCCCTGTTTATTGCCGCGCTATGGCCGCTGTCGAAACTGCCGAACCGCGTCAAGCTGATCATCGGCAAACGCATGTTGCGCAGCCCGCCGCCGAGGAAGGACGACCTGTGAAGATCGCGATTATCGGCAGCGGCATAGCCGGGCTGACCAGCGCCTATCTGCTCAGTCGCCGCCACGACATCACCCTTTTCGAAGCGGGTGACCGCATCGGCGGCCACACCCACACGGTGAATGTCACGGTGGATGGCAAAAGCTACGCAGTGGACACCGGCTTCATCGTGTTCAACAACTGGACCTACCCCAACTTCATCAAGCTGCTGGGGCAGATCGGCGTGACGTTCAAACCCACCGAGATGAGCTTTTCGGTGTGCGACCCGAACGCCGGGTTCGAGTACAACGGCAACAACCTCAACAGCCTGTTTGCCCAGCGCCGGAATATTATGTCGCCGGGGTTCTGGGGCATGTTGCGCGACATCCTGCGCTTCAACCGCCAGGCGCCGCTGGACCTGCAAGAGCAACGTATCAACGCCGAGATGACCCTGGGCGAGTACCTGCAAGCGGGCGGCTACGGCCAGCGATTTATCCAGCACTACATCGTGCCGATGGGCGCAGCGATCTGGTCGATGTCCCTGGCTGACATGCTCGGGTTTCCCCTGCAATTCTTCGTACGGTTCTTCAAGAACCACGGTTTGTTATCGGTGAGTAACCGGCCGCAGTGGTGCGTGATCGAAGGCGGGTCCAGCCGCTATATCGAGCCGCTGACCCAGTCCTTCCGTGAAAAAATTCGCCTCAATTGCCCCGTGACCCGGGTTGAGCGCACACCGATCGGCGTACTTATCCACAGCGCGGCGGGCAGCGAGGCGTTCGATAAAGTCGTGTTCGCCTGCCACAGCGACCAGGCCCTGGCATTGCTGGGGGATGCGAGCCTGGCCGAGCAGCAGATCCTCGGTGCCCTGCCCTACGCCGACAACGACGTAGTCCTGCACACCGACACCCGTTTGCTGCCCGAGCGCAAACTGGCCTGGGCCAGCTGGAATTACCGCCTGGACAGCAGCACGCAAAAACAGGCTGCCGTGACCTACGACATGAACATCCTGCAGGGCATCGACAGCGCCACCACTTTTTGCGTCAGCCTCAACCAGACGGCGATGATCAACCCGCTAAAAATCCTCGCCCGCTACACCTACGCCCACCCGCAATACAGCCTGGCCGCCGTGGCTGCTCAAGCGCGCTGGGAAGAATTGCACGGCACGCAGCACACCTATTACTGCGGCGCCTACTGGGCCAACGGCTTTCACGAAGACGGTGTGGTCAGCGCGTTGCGCGTGGCCAAAGCGTTTGGGGAAGCGCTGTGAACAGCGCCCTGTACAGCGGCTGGATCGCCCATCGGCGGTTTACGCCCAAGGGCCACGCCTTCCGTTATCGGATAGGCCTGCTGTACCTGGACCTCAGTGAACAGGACGAAGTCTTCGGCTTGTCGCCATTGGCCGGCGACCGCTGGGCGCCGTTCGCGTTTCGCCAGCAGGACTACCTGCGTGAATTTACCCGTCACGGCATGAGCTTGACCGATGCCGTGCGCCAAGAAGTCGGCAAGGCCCTCGGGCGCATCCCCGAGGGCGCAATCTGCCTGCTGACCCAGGCCCGCAGTTGGGGCCTGGCTTTTAATCCGGTGAGTTTCTTCTACTGCTTCGAGGCCGATGGCACCTTGGCCACGATTCTGTGTGAAGTGACCAACACGCCGTGGCGCGAGCGCTATCACTACGTGCTGCCGGCCCAGGCGCTGCCTGCTGGTGAGCATCAGCACTTCGCCGTGGCCAAGGCCTTTCATGTCTCGCCGTTTTTGCCCCGGGACCTGGAATACCGCATGAGCTTCAGCCCGCCCGCCGCCAGACTCGGCGTGCACATGGCCGACTGGCAGGGCGAGCTGAAAGTGTTCGACGCCACCTTGAGTCTGCAACGTGACGACTTGAACCGCGCCAGCCTGCACCGTTATTTGTGGCGCTTCCCGTGGATGACCGCCAAGACCTGCCTGGCCATTTATTGGCAGGCCCTGCGCCTTCTGCTTAAACGCACGCCGATTTTTTCCCATCACGCCGCCGAAGGCGCTTCTCGCACCGCAGTCGGGTACACCAAGGATCGCCGCCATGAAATCCCCTAGCTTATCGGTCAAATCCAATCGTTTGAACGTCAACGGCATGACCGCCGCGCTGCTGCGCAAAGCGGTGCTGCGCCAGCTCGGCCAACTGCGCCACGGCCAGTTGGTGGTGATCGAGGATGGCGAGCGGCAAGTCTTCGGCGCACGGGAAGCGCACCTGCTGGGGGAAATCCAGATCCTCGATTCGGCGGTGTGGGGGCTGGTGGCGGCCAACGGTTCCATCGGCGCGGGCGAGGCATTTATTCATGGTTACTGGAGCAGCCCCGACCTGACCGCCGTGGTGCGGGTGATGGTCAGCAACCTCGACGTGCTGGATGCATTGGAAGGCGGCCTGGCGAAACTGGCACGGCCCTTCACCCAAGGCCTGCACTGGCTCAACCGCAACACGCGTAAGGGCTCGCAGAAAAACATCGCCGCCCACTACGACCTGGGCAACGACCTGTTCGAAGAATTCCTCGACCCGACCATGATGTATTCGGCCGCACAGTTCCTCACCGCCGACGACACGCTGGAACAGGCACAACTGAACAAGCTGGAGCGCATCTGCCAGAAGCTCGCGCTGAAACCGTCGGACCATCTGCTGGAGATCGGCACCGGCTGGGGCAGCATGGCGATTTATGCCGCGCAGCAGTACGGCTGCAAGGTCACCACCACCACCTTGTCCAAAGAGCAGTTTGCCTACACTGAAAAACGCATCGAGGCCCTGGGTTTGCAGAATCAGGTGACGTTGCTGCTGGAGGACTACCGCGACCTGACCGGCCAGTACGACAAGCTGGTGTCCATCGAGATGATCGAAGCCGTGGGCCATCGCTTCCTGCCGACCTATTTCAAACAATGCGCGCAGTTGCTCAAGAGCAACGGCCTGATGTTGCTGCAAGCCATCACCATTCGTGAACAGCGCTACGCGCAGGCCAAGAGCAGCGTGGATTTCATCCAGCGCTATATCTTCCCCGGCGGCGCCCTGCCCTGCGTGCAGAAAATGCTCGAGATCGTCAGCCGCGACACCGACATGAACCTGCTGCACATGGAGGATTTCGGCCTGCACTACGCACGAACCCTGCGCCTGTGGCACGAGAACTTTCGCCGCGCCCACAGCCGCCTGACGGAAATGGGCTACGACGAATACTTCCTGCGGCTGTGGGAGTTTTACCTGTGCTACTGCGAGGGAGGCTTTATGGAGCGCACCATCGGTACTGCCCAGATGCTGCTGGCCAAGCCGGCGGCGCTGACCCAACCGCTGCTCGGGCGCTTTGATGCTTAAACCACTGGCGAATGCCGTGCTGTTCCAGTGCGGCTGGTTTGCCTGTGTGCTGGGCGGCGACAGCCTGTGGCTGTTGGTGGGAGTGGCGGTGCTGGCGGTCCACCTGCTGTGGATAAGTTCGTGGTCCGAGGAAGGCCAGGTGATTCTCGCGGTCACCCTGCTGGGCACGGTGGTCGACACCGCGTTGCGCGCCTTTGGTGTGTTTCATTTCAGCCTGCCCGGGCCGCTGGCGCCTTTGTGGCTGATCCTGTTGTGGGCACTGCTGGCGACCACCCTGCGCCATTGCCTGGCCTGGAGCGCCCAACCCTGGTGGCGCGCCAGTCTGTTGGGCGCGGTGGGCGGACCGTTGTCCTATTACGCAGGCAGCCAGTTGGCCGGCGTCAGTTTCGGCTATGGCACGGTGCCGACCGTCATCGGTCTCGCGTTGCTCTGGGGCATGATCTTCCCGTTGCTGCATTGGGTCGCCAGGCAGTTGTCACACTGACGTCCGTCAGGCCTTTTACACACATGCAAGCCGCTTGCCTTACACTGCGCGCCTATGACCAACATCCCCCACACACAAATCGCCGAACCCGCCGTCACCTGCTCCACCTGCGCCGCGTGCTGCTGCCAGCTGGAAGTCATGCTGATCACCGACACCGGCGTGCCTGACCGCTTTATCGATACCGACGATTGGGGCGGCGAAGTCATGCTGCGCCTGGATGATGGCTGGTGCGCGGCGCTGGATCGCGACACGATGATGTGCACGATTTACGAGAAGCGGCCGCTGATCTGCCGGGAGTTCGAGATGGGCGCACCGGAGTGCATCGATGAGCGCCAGGGGCTTGCGACGGTGTATCGCTGATTTTGAAACCAACAATAAGCAAATGTGGGAGCGGGCTTGCTCGCGAAAGCGGTGTGTCAGTCAACTGATTCGTGGCTGATACACCGCTTTCGCGAGCAAGCCCGCTCCCACAATGGTGTTGCAGCGTTCTGAGGAATTACAGTGGCATCGTGTAGTGCAGCGAATAGCTCTCGACACCATCGTTGTTGCTGCTGATCCCGGCATTCGAGTAATGGGTGGCCCGAATCCCCACCTCACTCCCACCGACAAAGCGCAGACCAAAGCCCAGTCGGTCTTCAAACTGGAAAGCCTGGCCGATATTGTTGTCTTCGACCCGCGTGCGCGAGAACAGCGCCACGCCGACCCCGGCCTCTATGTAGGGCTTCACCTTCTCCCCGGCAAACTCATACACAAACACCGGCGAGAACGACAGGCTGCTCACACTGGCGCGCTTGTCACCGTCCCAAAAGGTGTACGCGCCGCTCCAGTAACCCGTGAGACGACCCGTGTTGCTCTGCAACCAGCTTTTATCCCAATCCGACGTCAGCCCCAGGCGATAGGTCATGGTCGAATCGCTGGTGCTCCCCACTCCAAACTCCAGACCCGCTGCCTGCGCGGAAAAAGAGTGCCCCAACATGGCGGCCGCAATCGCAGCCAAACAGAACAAGCGCTTCATAAGAAACATCCTTTCCGAACGAAGTTGTATGATTTTGTACAGGCTAACTTGCTATAGAAGCTGCCATAGAGCCAGAAGTTCAGCGGATAAACGCGTTATTTCACGTTTTTTTCACATCGCAAAACTACGCACAACTCCGGGGAATTTCCATAGGGTAGGTAGGATATTTCTTAAATGCTGCGGATCGCTGCTGGTCCAGAATTGCGCCGGCTGCGGAGTGCCGGTGGCCAGCAGTTCGCGATCACTCAACAGGCGCTGTAATTGACGTGCTACTGCAGCGCCGGTGTCGATCAGAATGATCGTCGGCGGGAGCATCCCGGCGAGCAGCGGCTTGAGGAATGGGTAGTGGGTGCAGCCGAGGATGATGGTGTCGCAACCGGCGGCGATCAACGGTTCGACATAACCCTGCAACATCACACGCAAGGCCGGGCTGCCCAGGTCGCCGGTCTCGATCAGTTCCACCAGGCCCGGGCACGGCTGGGTAATCACCCGTACATCGGTGGCAAAGCGGTCGAGCAAGGCGGCGAACTTGGCGCTTTGCAGGGTGCCGGTGGTCGCGAGCACTCCGACCACGCCGCTACGTGTCGCGGCGGCGGCGGGTTTGACCGCTGGCTCCATGCCCACCAACGGCCAGTCGGGATAGTCCTGGCGCAAGTCGGCGACCGCAGCAACAGTCGCCGTGTTGCAGGCAATCACAAAGGCTTTGGCGCCTTTCTCACGGAAGAACTCCGCCACTCGCCGCGAACGTTCAAGGATGAAGGCCGGGGTTTTCTCGCCGTAAGGGATGTGCCCGCAATCCGCCACGTACAGCAGCGATTCATGGGGCAGCAGGCGCTGGATTTCGTCCAGCACCGACAGGCCGCCGACGCCGGAGTCGAACACACCAATCGGCGCGTCCTTAACCATGTTGGCTACCGCAGACGCTGCAACCGGGATCACGCTTGACCCGCAGCTCGCGAAAACGCGTGGTCAGGGCGTCGATCAACAACAGCCTTCCCACCAACGGCTCGCCGAAACCAGCCAGCAACTTCAACGCTTCCAGGGCTTGCAGGCTGCCGACCAGGCCCACCAACGGGCCGATGACGCCGGCTTCGCTGCAGGTCAGTTCGGCTTCGCTGCCGTGCCCGTATAAACAGTGGTAGCAAGGGCTTTCGGCGCGGCGCGGGTCGAACACCGACAGTTGGCCTTCGAGGCGAATCGCGGCGCCGCTGACCAGAGGTTTTCCGGCGGCAACACAGGCGGCGTTGACCGCTTCGCGGGTGGAGAAGTTGTCACTGCAATCGAGCACCACGTCGACCGCCGCCACGGCAGCCGCGAGGGAATCGACATCCAGCGCGCTGCGATGAGCGACCAGCTGTATCTCAGGATTGATCGCGCTCAGGCGACGAATCGCCGAATCTACCTTGCTCAGGCCGACACTGTCGGTGTCATGGATGATCTGGCGTTGCAGGTTGGTCAGGTCGACGGTGTCGAAATCCGCCAAATGCAGCTCACCCACACCCGCCGCCGCCAGATACAGCGCTACCGGCGAACCAAGGCCACCGAGCCCGACGATCAGCGCGCGGCTGCTTTTCAGACGCAACTGGCCTTCGATGTCGACATGCTGCAACAGAATCTGTCGGCTATAACGCAACAGCTCCTGATCATTCAGCACGGCCGGCGCCCCAGGGTGATACGTTCGTGGCCACCCAGGTCGATGCGGCTGT
This sequence comes from Pseudomonas sp. LBUM1641, assembly GCF_059716235.1. Classification (NCBI taxonomy): domain Bacteria; kingdom Pseudomonadati; phylum Pseudomonadota; class Gammaproteobacteria; order Pseudomonadales; family Pseudomonadaceae; genus Pseudomonas; species Pseudomonas sp. LBUM1641. Next base: position 1,067,879 of record NZ_CP166815.1, on the reverse strand, counting down.
GGACTTCCTCGAAGCCTTCGCCCAGCAGCAGGTCGCGCACGGCGGCCGCCTGGTCGTAACCGTGTTCCAGCAACAGCCAGCCCGCAGCGTCGAGGTGCGCGGGCGCCTGGGCGATGATCAGCCGCAGGTCGTCCAGGCCGTCATGGCCGGCCACCAGCGCGCTGGCCGGCTCAAAGCGCACATCACCGGCCACCAGATGCGGATCGGTGTCGGCTATATAAGGCGGGTTGCTGATGATCAGGTTGTAGGTGTGGCCTTCAAGGGCGCTGAACCAATGGCTGTTCAGCACCGTGGCGTTATTCAGGTGCAGGCGCTGGCGGTTGCGTTCGGCCAGGGCCACGGCTTCCAGCACGCGGTCGACAGCCGTGACTTGCCAGGCCGGGCGTTCGCTGGCCAGGGCCAGGGCAATCGCGCCGCTGCCGGTGCCGAGGTCGAGGACTTTGGCCGGTGTGGCAGGCAGCAATTCCAGGGCGGCTTCCACCAGCATCTCGGTTTCCGGACGCGGGATCAGCGTGTGCGGCGCCACTTCCAGGTCCAGCTTCCAGAAGCCTTGCTGACCGAGGATGTAGGCCACAGGCTCGCCGGTGCGGCGGCGTTGCAGGTAGGCGGCAAAGGTCAGTGCATCTTCGCTGCTGACGATTTTTTCCGGCCAGGTATGCAGGTAGCTGCGGGACTTGCCCAAGGCAGCCGCCAGCAACAATTCCACGTCCAGGCGCGCTGTGGGTGAGTCTGGCAGGTCGGCGGCGCGTAACAGGCTGGCAATAATGGTCATTTATTCACCTATCGCCGCCAGTTGGTCAGCCTGGTATTCGGCCAACAACGGCTCGATAACCGCATCAACGCCACCGGCGAGGATTTCGTCCAGGGAGTACAGCGTCAGGTTGACGCGGTGGTCGGTGACCCGGCCTTGGGCAAAGTTGTAAGTACGGATACGCTCGGAACGGTCGCCCGAGCCCACCAGCAATTTACGCTCGCTGGCAATCGCGTTGGCGGCGGCGCTGGTTTGCTGGTCATTCAGCTTGGCCGACAGCCAGGACATGGCCCGCGCACGGTTCTTGTGCTGGGAACGTTCTTCCTGGCATTCCACCACGATGCCCGAAGGCAAGTGAGTGATGCGGATCGCGGAGTCGGTCTTGTTCACGTGCTGGCCACCGGCGCCCGATGAGCGGTAGGTGTCGACCCGCAGGTCTGCCGGGTTGATCTCGATGGCTTCCTGTTCGTCCGGCTCGGGCAATACGGCCACGGTGCAGGCGGAAGTGTGGATGCGACCCTGGGATTCCGTCGCCGGAACCCGCTGCACGCGGTGCACGCCCGACTCGAACTTCAGCTTGCCGTAGACATTCTCGCCTTCAACCCGGGCGATGACTTCTTTATAGCCGCCGTGTTCGCCTTCGTTCTCGGACAGGATCTCGACCCGCCAGCCGCGGCGCTCGGCATAGCGCGAGTACATGCGGAACAAGTCGCCGGAGAAAATCGCCGCCTCGTCGCCACCGGTGCCGGCGCGGATTTCGAGGAACACGTTGCGCCCATCATTCGGGTCCTTGGGCAGCAACATGCGCTGCAAGTCGCCTTCCAGTTCGATCAGCTTGTCTTTGGCCTCTCGCACTTCTTCAACGGCCATTTCGCGCATGTCCGGGTCGCTGTCCTTGAGCAGCGCCTGGGCGCCTTCGAGGTCAGCCTGAACCTTGAGCAATTGTTTATAGGTGCCCACGATCGGTTCAACTTCCGCGTATTCCTTGGAATAAGTGCGGAACTTGGTTTGATCGGAGATGACCTCGCCATCGCCGAGCAAGGCGGTCAGTTCTTCGAAACGGTCCTGAAGGACGTCCAGTTTATTGAGCAGTGACGCTTTCATTGCGGTTTTTTATCCGAAGAGCTTTCTGTCGCGCCCTCACCGAGGGCAAAGAGTTCCTGGGCCATGGCCAGCGCATCGAGGCGGCCTTCGGCGGTAAGCTTTTTCAACTGAACACTGGGGGCGTGCAGCAATTTATTGGTCAGGCCGCGCGCCAGTTGCATCAGCACGTCTTCGGCGCTGCTGCCATTGGCGAGCATACGCTGGGCCTTGATCAATTCCTCGTCCCGCAGGCGTTCGCCTTGCTGTCGGTAGGCCTTGAGCACGTCCACCGCCGCCAGTTCACGCAGGCGCACCATGAAATCGTCGGCACCGGTGCTGACCATCTCCTCGGCGGCCTGGGCTGCACCCTGGCGACTCTTGAGGTTTTCCGCGACCACTTCGTGCAGGTCGTCGACGCTGTAGAGATAAACGTCGTCCAACTCGCCGACTTCAGGCTCGATATCCCGGGGAACGGCGATATCCACCATGAAGATCGGCTTGTGCTTGCGCAGTTTCAGGGCACTTTCCACCGCACCCTTGCCGAGGATCGGCAACTGGCTGGCGGTGGAACTGATGACGATGTCGCTGCGCACCAGTTCGGCCGGGATGTCGGAGAGCAACACCGCATGGGCACCGAACTGTTCGGCGAGGATGCTGGCGCGCTCCAGGGTGCGGTTGGCGACGACAATGCGCTTCACCCCCAGCTCATGCAGATGGCGGGCGACCAGGGTGATGGTCTCGCCAGCGCCGATCAGCAGGGCCTGGCTGCGTTGCAAGTCACTGAAAATCTGTTTGGCCAGGCTGACGGCGGCAAACGCCACGGACACCGGGTTTTCACCGATGGCGGTGTCGGTGCGCACCTGCTTGGCGGAATTGAAGGTGGCCTGGAACAAGCGCCCCAGCAGCGGGCCGATAGTGCCGGCCTCGCGGGCCACGGCGTAGGCCGATTTCATCTGGCCGAGAATCTGCGGTTCGCCCAACACCAGCGAATCGAGCCCGGAGGCGACGCGCATCATGTGACGAACTGCCGCATCCTCTTCGTGCACATAGGCGCTTTGGCGCAGTTCGTCGAGGCTCAAATGGTGGTAATCGGCCAGCCAGCGCAGCACCACATCCGCTGAAAGATGTTCCTGCTCTATATAGAGCTCGCTGCGATTGCAGGTCGAAAGGATCGCAGCTTCGCGACTGTCGGTGAGCCGGCAGAGCTGCTGCAAGGCCTCAACCAACTGCTCTGGAGTAAAAGCCACGCGCTCGCGGACGTCTACAGAAGCAGTCTTGTGGTTAATACCGAGTGCAAGGAAGGCCATTCAATATCGCTGATGATGTCGGGAAGCCGACAATTGTCCTACTTCGAATGATTCAGAACAACCACCGTAGTCTATTGTCCTAATGCCTTGTGTCTATAAAGGCATCCTGTAGGAGCGAGCTTGCTCGCTAAAAACGCTCACACAACGCGTCAATCCAGAATGAACGCGTTATCGTTGACGATCTTCGCGAGCAAGCTCGCTCCTACAGGGAAAGCAATAAGCGTATTACGGGCGCCCCGGTTATGTTTGGCCGAAGGCTTGTGTCATGATGATCCGACCGCAGGTTAGTCGTCCTCTTCCTATATGAATAGATCTTCCGCGTTGCTCCTTGCTTTTGTCTTCCTCAGCGGCTGCCAGGCCATGGCACCCGTGTCGCCGGACGGTACACCGCCGGTAGAAGACAGCACCCCCGCCCCTGAAAAGCCCAAGGTTTATTCCTCGTTCAGTGAAGAGACGGTCTTCAGTCTGCTGAGCGCGGAGCTGGCCGGCCAGCGCAATCGTTTCGACATTGCACTGGACAACTACGTGACCCAGGCCATCAACACTCAGGATCCGGGGATTTCCGAGCGCGCATTTCGTATCGCCGAGTACCTGGGCGCAGATCAGGCCGCGCTGGACACCTCGCTGATCTGGGCGAAAAACGCGCCGGACGATCTCGAAGCGCAACGGGCAGCCGCCATTCAACTGGCCCGCGCCGGGCGCTATGACGACTCCATGGTGTATATGGAGAAAGTCCTTCAGGGCAAGGGCGACACGCATTTCGATTTCCTCGCGCTGTCGGCCGCCGACACCGATCAGGACACCCGCAACGGCCTGATGAAGAGTTTCGACCGCCTGCTGCAAAAGCACCCGAACAACAGCCAGCTGATTTTCGGCAAGGCGCTGTTGCTGCAACAGGATGACGAGCCCGAGGCCGCGTTGAAGCTGCTGGAGCAGCATCCACCGGAAGACGGCGAGATAGCGCCGATCCTGCTGCGTGCCCGCCTGCTGCAAAACCTCAACCGCGGCAAGGAAGCGATTCCGCTGCTGGAAAAAAGCATCAAGAAGTACCCGGGCGACAAACGCCTGTTGCTGACCTATGCACGCATGCTGGTTGAACAGGACCGCATGGAAGACGCCAAAGTGCAGTTCGCCAACCTCGTCCAGCAATACCCGGACGATGATGAATTGCGTTACTCCCTGGCGCTGGTGTGCCTGGAAGCCAAGGCGTGGGATGAGGCCAAGGGTTACCTGGAAGACTTGATCGCCCGCGAGAGCCACGTTGATTCGGCGCACCTGAACCTGGGCCGCATCGCTGAAGAGCGTAACGACCCGCAGGCCGCACTGCTTGAGTACGCCCAGGTTGGCCCCGGCAATGATTACCTGCCGGCGCAACTGCGCCAGGCCGATATCCTGATGAACAACGGCCGCACCGACGAGGCCGAAAAACGCCTGGCTGCCGCACGGGATGCCGAGCCGGACTACGCGATTCAGTTGTACCTGATCCAGGCCGAGACTTTGTCGGCCAACAAGCAAGGCGATCGCGCCTGGAAAATCCTCCAGCAAGCCTTGCTGCAATACCCGGACGACCTGAACCTGCTGTACACCCGCGCCATGCAGGCGGAAAAACGCAATGACCTGGCGCAGATGGAAAAAGACCTGCGCCTGATCATCAAGCGCGACCCGGACAACGCCATGGCACTGAACGCCCTGGGCTACACCTTGTCCGACCGTACAACGCGCTACGCCGAAGCCAAGGAGCTGATTGAAAAGGCTCACCAGCTGAACCCGGAAGACCCGGCCGTACTCGACAGCCTCGGCTGGGTGAATTACCGCCTGGGCAACCTGGACGAAGCCGAACGCTTGCTGCGCCAGGCGCTGGAGCGCTTCCCCGACCAGGAAGTGGCCGCACACCTGGGCGAAGTGCTCTGGGCCAACGGCAAGCAGCGTGAAGCACGACAAATCTGGGAGAAGTTCCTCAAGGAACAACCCGAAAGCCCAATCCTGCGCAGCACCATCAAGCGCCTGACCGGATCCGAGACCCTTTAATTTTATGTTTTTGCGCCACGTCATCGTTTTCAGCTTTATCGCCCTGCTCGCCGGCTGTTCAGGCCTTGGCACCCGTGAATCTGTCGAAGGCCCGGGCAACCCGGCGCAATGGCAGCAGCACAAGGATCAACTGAGCAGCCTTGATGGCTGGCAGATCGAGGGCAAGGTCGGCATTCGCGCCCCGAAAGATTCGGGCAGCGGCACCTTGTTCTGGCTGCAACGCCAGGACTATTACGACATCCGCCTGTCCGGCCCCTTGGGCCGCGGTGCAGCACGCCTGACCGGCCGCCCGGGGCAAGTCAGCCTGGAAGTGGCCAATCAGGGCCGCTTTGAGGCGCCGACACCGGAAGCCCTGCTGGAAGAACAGATGGGCTGGAAACTGCCCGTATCGCACCTGGTGTGGTGGGTGCGCGGTCTTCCCGCGCCAGACAGCAAGAGCCGCCTGAGCCTAAATGGCGACAGCCGCCTGGCTTCGCTGGAGCAGGATGGCTGGCAGGTCGAGTACCTGAGCTATGTGCAACAGAACGGTTACTGGCTGCCCGAGCGCATCAAGCTGCACGGCACCGACCTTGACGTCACGCTGGTGATCAAGGACTGGCAACCTCGCAAACTGGGGCAGTGACATGACCGCGCAACGTCTGACACTGCCCTCCCCGGCCAAACTGAATTTGATGCTGCACATTCTCGGTCGTCGTGAAGACGGCTATCACGAGCTGCAGACTATTTTTCAATTTCTCGACTACGGCGATGAGCTGACTTTCGCCGTTCGTGATGACGGCGTGATTCAACTGCACACCGAATTCGAAGGCGTGCCTCACGACAGCAACCTGATTGTGAAGGCCGCGAAAAAACTTCAGGAACAATCCGGTTGCCCGTTGGGCATCGACATCTGGATCGAAAAAATCCTGCCCATGGGTGGCGGCATCGGTGGCGGCAGCTCAAATGCCGCGACAACTTTGCTCGGCCTGAATCACTTGTGGCAGCTGGGCTGGGACCACGATCGCCTAGCGGCGCTGGGCCTGACACTGGGCGCGGACGTCCCGGTTTTCGTGCGTGGGCACGCCGCTTTTGCCGAAGGCGTGGGGGAGAAACTCACCCCTGTAGACCCCGAAGAGCCGTGGTATGTCGTGCTTGTTCCGCAAGTATCTGTAAGTACAGCAGAAATTTTTTCAGATCCACTGTTGACACGTAACTCTCCTCCCATTAAAGTGCGCCCCGTTCCCAAGGGAAACAGTCGAAATGACTGCTTACCGGTTGTAGCAAGGCGTTATCCAGATGTACGTAACGCTTTGAATTTGTTAGGTAATTTTACCGAAGCAAAATTAACCGGAACTGGAAGTTGTGTGTTTGGGGGCTTCCCAAGCAAAGCTGAAGCTGATAAAGTCTCGGCCCTTCTTACAGAGACCCTTACAGGGTTTGTAGCAAAGGGAAGCAACGTTTCGATGTTGCATCGCAAGCTGCAAAGTCTGCTCTAAAGGAACCGAGTACTGGGTACTCGTTGCAACAGATACAGGGGCGTCGCCAAGCGGTAAGGCAGCAGGTTTTGATCCTGCCATGCGTTGGTTCGAATCCAGCCGCCCCTGCCATTTTCTATACTCATCCAGGTTACCCTCAGCCTCTAGGTACTGCGCGTGTCCAAGATGATGGTCTTTACGGGGAATGCCAACCCCGATCTGGCTCGGCGTGTTGTACGTCAGCTGCATATCCCTCTCGGTGACATATCTGTCGGTAAATTCTCCGACGGCGAAATTACAGCCGAGATCAATGAAAACGTTCGCGGTAAAGACGTCTTCATTATTCAGCCGACTTGCGCTCCGACCAACGATAACCTGATGGAACTCGTCGTGATGGCTGATGCCTTCCGCCGCTCCTCAGCGACTCGAATCACAGCTGTAATCCCTTACTTTGGTTATGCCCGTCAGGATCGCCGTCCGCGTTCCGCACGTGTGGCTATCAGCGCGAAAGTCGTTGCTGACATGCTGACCGTGGTAGGCATCGACCGTGTTCTCACGGTTGACCTGCACGCTGACCAAATCCAGGGGTTCTTCGATATTCCGGTAGATAACATCTACGGCTCCCCCGTCCTGGTGGATGACATCGAAGACCAGCGCTTTGAAAACCTGATGATCGTGTCCCCGGACATTGGTGGCGTCGTGCGTGCACGGGCTGTTGCCAAATCCCTGGGCGTGGATCTCGGGATCATCGACAAACGCCGTGAGAAAGCCAATCACTCTGAAGTGATGCACATCATCGGTGATGTCGAAGGGCGTACCTGTATTCTGGTTGATGACATGGTCGACACCGCCGGCACCCTGTGCCACGCGGCGAAAGCCTTGAAAGAGCACGGTGCAGCAAAAGTCTTCGCCTACTGCACACACCCTGTGCTGTCGGGCCGAGCGATCGAGAACATCGAGAACTCAATGCTGGACGAACTGGTGGTGACTAACACCATCCCGTTGTCCGCTGCCGCTCAAGCCTGTTCGCGTATCCGTCAACTGGATATCGCACCGGTAGTTGCCGAAGCGGTTCGCCGCATCAGCAACGAAGAATCGATCAGCGCGATGTTCCGTTAAGGGTCAAACCTTAGCGACATCAACCTGACGAAAAGCGCCCCGCCCCAGCATTCTGTTGGGGCGGGGCTTTTTTGCCCATATCGCCTTTAGCGCTGGTCGCAAACGCTAGGGCGAATGTGGTTATTTTGGAGATACAACATGAACGATTTTACTTTGAATGCTGAACTGCGTTCCGACCTGGGGAAAGGTGCGAGCCGCCGCCTGCGTCGTCTCGCAAGCCTGGTTCCAGCTGTAGTTTACGGTGGCGAAAAAGCCCCTGAATCCATCAGCATGCTGGCTAAAGAAATCGCCAAACTGCTCGAAAACGACGCGGCTTACAGCCACATCATCGAGCTGAACGTTGGTGGCAAGAAGCAGAACGTCATCATCAAGGCACTGCAACGTCACCCAGCTAAAGGCCACGTGCTGCACGCTGACTTCGTACGCGTAGTAGCTGGTCAGAAACTGACCGCTATCGTGCCTGTGCACTTCGTTGGTGAAGAAGCTCCGGTCAAGAAAGGCGGCGAAGTTTCGCACCTTATCGCTGACATCGAAGTGACCTGCCTGCCGAAAGATCTGCCTGAGTTCATCGAAGTCGACCTGTCGGCTCTGGAAATCGGCGCAATCGTTCACCTGTCCGATCTCAAGGCTCCTAAAGGCGTTGAGTTCGTTGCACTGGCTCACGGTGACGACAAAGCTGTTGCAAACGTACACGCTCCACGCGTTGCACCAGAAGCTGAAGAAGGCGCTGCAGAGTAATTCACTCTGTAATGCCGGAGCTTGAGGAAACATCGCGGACCGGAACGTAGCGAGAAAGCGGGCGAGAATGCGAAGTTGGCCTCTAACGGTTACTAAGCTTTTGTCGTCCACTTTCGCCGCACCAACGGCGATGTTATCCACAACTCCAAAGGAAGGGCCCCTGTCGTGACTGCCATTAAACTGATCGTTGGCCTGGGAAATCCAGGCGCCGAATACGAACAGACCCGGCATAACGCGGGGGCCCTTTTTGTTGAGCGCATCGCCCACGCACAAGGTGTAAACCTTACGGCCGATCGCAAATATTTTGGCCTGACCGGACGCTTTTCGCATCAGGGTCAGGATGTTCGTCTGTTGATTCCCACCACCTACATGAACCGCAGCGGCCAGGCTGTCGCGGCGCTTGCGGGCTTCTTCCGGATCAAACCCGAAGAAATCCTGGTGGCCCATGACGAACTTGACCTGCCACCCGGCGTTGCCAAGCTCAAGCAAGGCGGCGGCCATGGCGGGCATAATGGCCTGCGCGACATCATCGCGCAGTTGGGCAATCAGAATACGTTTTACCGCTTGCGGCTTGGCATTGGCCACCCGGGCGTTGCCAGTATGGTTTCAAATTTCGTCCTGGGTCGTGCGCCACGCGCCGAACAGGAAAAACTCGATGCCAGCATCGATTTTGCCCTCGGCGTGCTGCCGGATATCTTCGCCGGTGAATGGAACCGTGCGATGAAAAACCTGCACAGCCAGAAGGCCTGACTCTTTACCCGAGGGGAAACACCATGGGATTCAATTGCGGCATCGTCGGCCTACCTAACGTCGGCAAGTCCACCCTGTTCAACGCCCTGACCAAATCCGGTATTGCGGCGGAGAACTTCCCCTTCTGCACCATCGAGCCGAACACCGGTATCGTGCCGATGCCCGATACACGCCTGGACGCCCTGGCGGCCATCGTGAATCCAAAGCGCATCCTGCCAACCACCATGGAGTTCGTCGACATCGCAGGCCTGGTAGCCGGCGCGTCGAAAGGTGAAGGCCTGGGCAACAAGTTCCTCGCCAACATCCGTGAGACCGATGCCATCGCGCACGTGGTCCGCTGCTTCGAAGACGAGAACGTGATTCACGTCTCCAACAGCGTCGACCCGAAACGCGACATCGAGATCATCGACCTGGAACTGATCTTTGCCGACCTCGACAGCTGCGAAAAGCAACTGCAAAAGGTCACGCGCAACGCCAAAGGCGGCGACAAGGATGCAGTCGTCCAGAAAGCCTTGCTGGAGCAGCTGATTGCCCACTTCACCCTGGGCAAGCCGGCACGCAGCCTGATGAAGAGCATGAGCACCGACGAAAAGGCCGTGATCAAGGGCTTCCACCTGCTGACCACCAAGCCTGTGATGTACATCGCCAACGTCGCTGAAGATGGTTTCGAGAACAATCCGCTGCTCGACGTGGTCCTGGCCATTGCCGAAGAAGAAGGCGCGATCGTTGTTCCGGTCTGCAACAAGATCGAAGCGGAAATCGCCGAGCTGGAAGACGGCGAAGAGAAAGACATGTTCCTCGAGGCCCTGGGCCTGGAAGAGCCTGGTTTGAACCGCGTGATCCGCGCCGGCTACGAAATGCTGCACCTGCAGACCTACTTCACCGCCGGTGTCGAAGAAGTCCGCGCCTGGACCGTCAAGGTCGGTGCCACTGCCCCGCAAGCGGCTGGCGTGATCCACACCGACTTCGAAAAAGGCTTCATCCGTGCCGAAGTGATCGCCTACAACGACTTCATCCAGTTCAAGGGTGAAGCCGGTGCCAAGGAAGCCGGTAAATGGCGCCTGGAAGGCAAGGAATACATTGTCAAGGATGGCGACGTGATGCACTTCCGCTTCAACGTGTAAATTGTAGATAACATTGCAGGTGATTGCATAAGCTTGCTTAGCGGCGTGCAAATCGCCAAGAAAGCCCCATTTTATGGGGCTTTCGCGTTTCTATGAGTTGCATGTGATTGCACCGGCATGCAGAAAAAAAGCGACTACACCGGTGTATATGATTCTTGGACAGGCCGTTTTTAGGTGTATACGATAAATGCATCCTGTAAAACTGAGTCATACCATGCTCACCGACGCTCACTGCCGGGCTGCAAAACCCAAAGACAAGCTGTACCGCATCAACGACGCTAGAGGCCTGTACCTAGAGGTAAAGCCTAATGGGGTTCGGGCTTGGCGATACCGCTTTAAGCTCTGCGGCAAAGCCTCTTGGTTCGCCCTTGGCGATTATCCCGACCTCTCGCTAGCCAATGCTCGAGAGAAGTGCGACGAAGCGCGCAAGCTAGTCAGACAGGGCATCAACCCGGTACAGAACAGGCAGCTCACGAAAATCAAACGTGAGATTGATGCTTCCAATACCTTTGAGATGATCGCCCAAGAGTGGCTCGCCCTGAAGGGTTGGGAACCAGTGACGAAGTCTCGGAGATTAGCGATGCTGAAGAGAGTTGTTTTCCCTTCGATTGGAAAGCTTCCGGTTCGTACCATTACATCGGCACATGTACTCGAGATTCTGAACAAAACACTGAAGCGCGGTGCCCCATCTGTAGCTGCAGAAGCAAAACGCACAATGTCAGGGGTCTTCGAGCTAGCAGTAGCTACTCTCAGAGCCGATAGCGATCCCGTATGGCCTGTTAGAAAGGCATTGCCACCAAACAAAACCCAACACAAAGCGGCACTTTCGTCGGCCCAGGTAGGCAATCTGCTTAACGCTTTTGAGTCCCACGGCGGGCAATTCCAGACGCAGATGGCATTCAGATTAATGTGGTTGACGCTGACTAGAGCCAATGAAAGCGTTCAGGCGAAGTGGGATGAGTTCGACCTAGCCAATGGGCTGTGGAAAATTCCTAAAGAGCGCATGAAGGCACGTCGCGAGCATTTGCTCCCCCTGCCCCGCCAGGCAATCTCAGTGCTAACAACTATGCAGCCCATCACCGGTCAAGGCACCTATGTTTTCCCTAACCGAGATGATCGCCATCAGCCGATGTCTGATGCGGCATTCCGCCAAGCTCTGAAAAAACTTGGTTGGGCAACGATATATAGCCCCCATGGGACTCGTACTACAGGAAGCACAAGGCTTAACGAAATGGGTTACAGACCAGACGCGATTGAGGCGCAGCTGGCTCATACAGAGCCCAACTCAGTTCGTCGGGCTTATAATCACGCCACCTACATGGATGAACGGGCAGAAATGATGCAGCAGTGGGCAGACAAACTGGACCTATGGAAAACGGAGGCCTCGAATGCTTCGATGTGACGATAAAGGCAGGGAAACTTTTCGCAGCTTACTAGTTGAAAGCATCTTGAACCATACGTCTTTGGATCACCTATCAACAGCGGAAAAAACAACATTGATCGCTTTTTTCTCGCAGAAGCGCTCCCCCCTCCCCATCCAGCGCCCCTGCGACGTTCAAGCCCGCCTAAGAGCACTCAAAAAAGCGGCATCGGATGCTAGACGCCTCACAAACTCACTCAGACTCCTAAACACACAGGATCTGGTTTTACACAGCCATGAGGCAACTGATAGTGCAAATATCAGTGAAACAATAAGCAGCCTTACTAAAACCGCACTTGAGCTAGATACACGAATCAAGCAATTACCCGAGGACTCTCTATCCCCGACTAGATCAAATCAAATTTTACGTGCGCTGTATGCATTTCCTTTGCTAGCTGCTTTAGATTCCTACGGAATACCGGTGAATACGCGTAATGATTTCGTATCTATATCCGCCCTGGTTGAGTGCAAAACAGAAGACACATTCTTGCCAGATGTCGATGGAAACGCCACAGCTGCTATGAGATGCGTGATGCTCGCGCTTCATTCGTCAGGCACCCAAAACATTGACTGGAGCCTTGCAGCCTCCTTGATCAAAGTCGCTAAACCAATGAGAGATCAATCGATAGTAAACAATGCAAAATGCGCTGAGATAAAAAATTCGATGACACCATATGTAAACCAGCTTAACTACGCAATGTCTCTCACCGTAGACTCGTTTGAGACTCACGCAGAACATGAGCTATCTGCGGTTCAAGAAGGCTGGTTCGAGAATGTAGGCCAACTGCCCGACTTCACCCCAACAAATCTTCACAAAGCATCGCTGCATTGATGAAGTAAGTCCCTCCACATCGGAACTGAGCTACGCAATGAAATTGTGCTGTGCATGTAGAGAAGAAATAAATAATAAAGCCACCAGATGCAAACATTGCTCTGCCGCTCAAGGATGGCGGCGCTTCATCGGCAGCCCACTAATGCTAGCTGGCTTTGCACTAACACTCGTTTCTATTTGGGCAGCAGAGCCAGTTAAACGGTTGTTAGACCCTGAAAAGGCAGTAATACAAATATCGATGACGGGGGGTGACCATCTGCACGCCAATTTCATGATTAGCAACAACGGCTCTAGGCCAGCAACTTTAGAAAAAATACAAATAAGAAGCAAGACCAAATTCGGCTATTCGACATGGTACTTACACAGCGACATGGATGAAAAACTGCTCGAAACTGGAAAAACATACATTATCAATGCTTCTAACGGAAGCTTGATTCCAGGGATAATTGAACACGAAAGAAAGCAAATACTCAGGTCAAATTTTGGCTTTGAGGATAACTGTGAGTTGCTGGTTAACTATATTGAAACAAACGGAACCAAAGTTATCCTCTCGTACCCATTCATGTGTGACCCAGTGAATCTGGACACTAACGATTTTCATCCAGGGAAAAAATAACGGCGCCCCTTTAGGGCCTCTTCATTGAACGCTCGATGGCATTGATACTCGAGGAGTTTCAAAAAAACATCGAACGGCTGCGAAATTGCACTCCACTTGACCATCTGATTGCATCGGTACTGACCACTCGTTTGCATTGCACTTGACCAGGCGTTTGCATTCGATTAGACCACCGATTGCATCGGATTTGACCAGCACGCTTAGTAAACATGATCGGTAGAGAGCTGCCCATTGCTGCCGCTGGCGACAGGCAGTCATCGGCCAAAAGCGGTCCCTCGCGGCCGGTTTGCGAAGGTCCGCTACCGAGGCACTATCCGACGTTTAGGTATGGCAAATGCAAAGACGTCGATCAAAGGTGACAAATGACGTGGTGCATCATTGCTCCGCCCCTAGGATTTAAGATGGTGCCGCCACGACATGTAGATGCTCGACGATTGCCTGAAGCGCTTGCCGCAGTGTTTCGCCGCTAACGGGATCATTCGCTATGGCGACTGGATCGGTCTGCTTGCCCAGCAATTGCAGAGTGACGCAAGCATCGTGGACGAGCGTTGCGGACATCGTTTCCAAGACCAGCTTCAAAGCGGCTTGGGCAGCAGATGCTCTAGGCGAGGTGTTGAAAAGTGCGACTGGCTTTCCGGGAAAATCCAGGCTTCCTACCAGCCAATCCAGCATGTTCTTGAAGGACCCTGGTATCCCGCGAGCGTATTCCGGGCAAGAAATCAGGAGGCCGTCTGCCTGACCCACTCGAGTGCGTAAATCAACGATGCTCTGGGGAAGGTTGACTTCGAGGTCCGGATTAAAGTGGGGCAGTTCGCCAATCTCATCGTAATGTTCAACTACAACGCCCGGCGGCACCAACAGGCCAGCCGCGATGAGTGTGTGCGTATTTGACGACGCAGTGCGTAGGCTGCCAGACAAGGAAAGAAGACGAAGCATCTTGATTGAACCGTGATCGATCGGGTGCGTAGTATCCCATGCCAGGTAGATATCCGACCCTCTGCCATTTGCGCCGTGACTGATATCCAGGAGAGGCCGCTGCTCCGCGGCTCCTAAGGCGACATTCACTGTAACGATGCGACAGTCAGCAACGGGTTGTTTTCAGCCCTTCGCGACAGGCAGAAATCGGCCAGAAGCGGCCTCTGGCGGTCGCAGGAAGTCCCTTCAGCCGTGTGCGGCCAGGTCAGCGTATATTCAAGACTGACAGCTCGGTGGTGGGTGCATGGGTTAGCGTGCCGTTCGCTGTTCTTTACTCAACTCGTGAGCAATGAACCGGCCCGCCGTCTGCGCGGCGTCGATTAGTCGTTTGCGGGGCATGCCGTTACACGCCGCGGACGATAGCCCGCGCAGGGTAATCGAAAGGTAGTCAGTGAGGCATTGGGCTTTTTCGGGCAGTGTCAGATCAAGATAATTCCGAATCGCCTTGACGCCTCCGTCCGCCAGAGTTTGCGCCATCTGGCGGGCTACCTCGTCGTCCGCACGCGTGCCCTCGGTGACCATGCAACCGCGTAAGACACTGTCGTTTCCATACTGCTTCGCTGCCGCGACCAACAAGGCGGCGAGTGCTTCAGGCACTGGTCGGTCCGGCGCCAGCAGTTTGTCCAGCGGCAAAGCGTGCTCGCGGGTGTAGCGCAGCATGGCCTTCTCGAATAACTCAGCCTTGCTGCCATACGCGGCGTAAAAGCTGGGCGGCTTGATATCCATGGCCTCGACGAGATCCGTGAGGCTCACCGCGTCGAAGCCGTGTTCGTGGAACATGGCTTGGGCAATGGCGACACCAGCCTCTCTATCGAAAGCAGGGCGGCGTTGGCGAATTTTGTCAGTCATGGTGATCTCGTTGGTGTGCTCGTGATTGTAGCGACCGCTATATCCTGGGGCAACTGCGCTGAGCTGAACGGCGGGATTATATAGCAACTACTAAATAGCTTGCGGCCTTCGCGAACGCTATGTAGTGTGCGCTATATAAATTCATTCGCCCTCAACACATACGGGAGTATCAGCATGCAGTTTCAAGACAAAGTCGTTCTCGTCACCGGAGGGTCCTCGGGATTGGGCCTTTCCATCGCCCAAGAGATGGCAGGGCAAGGGGCCACGGTGGTGATTACCGGGCGTCGGCAGGAGCAACTGGAGGAGGCTTTATCGAAGCTCGGGGACCAGGCCAGCGCGGTGGTCGCGGACGTCTCGGTGATAGCCGATCTCGCTGTGCTATTTGACGTAATCAAGACTCGTCATGGCCGAATCGATGTGCTGGTCGCCAACGCCGGTATGGGTGAAATCGCTCCGCTTGGCAGCATCACCGAGGCCTATTTCGACCGAGTATTCAGCACCAACGTCAAGGGTGTGACCTTCACCGTTCAGGGCGCACTGCCTCTCATGGGCGAAGGCAGCAGCATTGTTATCATTGGTTCTACTGCCTCCATTGATCCCGGCCCCGGCCTCAGCGTGTACGGCGCCACCAAAGCAGCATTGCGCACGCTGGTCAGAAGCTGGACGCTCGATATCAAAGGCAGAGGAGTGCGCATCAACCTCCTGAGCCCGGGCCCTGTGGATACCCCGTCACTACGTCATATGCTAGCGGAACACGCTGAGGCCGTGATCGAGTCCCTGAGTGAGAAGAGTACCATCGGACGTATCGGTCAGGCCCATGAGATTGGCGCTGCCGTGGCCTTCCTGGCCAGTGATGCAGCCAGCTACGTCAACGGCGTCGAACTGTTCGCGGATGGCGGGGCTTCGCAGTGTTAGATCACTGGATGGCTGCGGAGCCCGAGGTTCACCGCAAGTGTTGATCCCGTTTCGGCGCCAGCCACAAGACTGACAATTCGCTTATCAAAATCATTGCTCGTCCGACGCCAAATTGGATTATCGCCAAGGTCGTTTGCCGAGCGCATCAAATGTATGGCCGCCGCTATACATCCTTCCTTTGTGGGCTGAAGCCTAGGAGAGAGTCATGACTAACTCACCAGAAATCCTCGCACGTCTTGCAGCCGAGAGCGCCATTCATCGTCTTCACGCTACCTACATCCATCGTCTTGACAGCGGAGATTTCGCGGGTGTGGCCGAAGTGCTTCAGCATGCGGTGATTCATGTGCTAGGCACTGAGGCCTCCACGGTTGAGGGGTTGCTGGTTTTTTTCGAGGCGGGTCTTCAGGTACACGCCGACGGTACGCCGCGCACTTGGCATTCGATCACCAACGTACTGATTGACGTCGCGCCTTCGGGCGATAAAGCGAGTTCTGAGAGTTACTACACCGTGCATCAGCAGCTCGACGGATTCCCATTGCAACCTATCTGCGCCGGCAAGTACCTCGACCAATTCGAGCTGCAGGATGGGGCGTGGCGTTTCACTCGTCGTGAGGTGACTTTGCGTTTTGCAGGCGACCTTCAGCACCACGTTAAAGGTGTTCAAAGTGATGCGGTCGCCCAAACCGCCTGACAGAACAAACAGGCTCTACGCTCAGCTCGCGAGAGGGTTCGGGTGTGGGGCTCTGACTCTTCGAGTTGGCACCCCGGAGCCTTGCAAACTAAAGAAAGAGCATCTTGAAATTCCAAGGACTACCACGATGACTATCAAACGACAGGCGCTCATCACCGGCGCCAATAAAGGCATTGGGCTGGCGATTGCTAAGGGACTTGCCGAGGCAGGGTTCTTTGTTTGGATCGGTGCACGCGATCAGCACCGAGGCGAGCAGGCCGTCGCCCAGTTACGTGATGCCGGGCTCGATGCAGGCCTCTTGGAACTGGACGTTGCGGTCGAAGACAGTGTGTACCGAGCCGCAGCGATGCTGTCTGAGCAAATAGGTGCACTTGATGTCCTGATCAACAATGCCGGGATTGCGGTCGACATGACCAAGGCACCCAGTGAGGTGCGAATGCAGGACATGAAAGCTGTTTACGAGGTCAATCTGTTTGGTCCGGTGCGCGTCACCCAAGCTTTCCTGCCCTTGCTGAAAAATGCCGCCCACGCCCGGATCGTCATGATGAGCAGCGGCGTCGGTTCGCTCACTTTGATAACAGATCCGACATCTATCTATTCGACCGTCAACCTTCTCGATTACACCTCGTCAAAAGTGGCACTGAATGCCATAACGGTCTCCTTTGCGAAAGAGCTTGAGCCGCTGGGAATCAAAGTGAATGCTGTCGAGCCTGGGCATGTGCGGACCGATCTTAATGGCAACTCGGGCGTATTGACGCCTGAAGAAGGGGCACAAATAGTCATCAAGATGTCGCTGCTGGGTCCCGATGGTCCAACCGGTGGCTTTTTTGGAAGTCACGGTAGACAGCCCTGGTAGTCAGATGAAAGCCAGCCGCGCGCGATGCCCAAGGGATTCGACTGTCCGCTGCTGGCCGATTTCTGCCGCTAGTGACGGGCAGCAATCGGCCAAAAGCAGTCATTCAATGCTTTACAGTTAGGCCTTTGGAAAGCTTTTTTTCCGTCTAGACGCCGTCAATGGCTCGCTAGGGGTAGTTTCATTACAAACTCGCTTCCCTTCCCTTCTCCCTCACTGGTACCAGTCACCGTACCGCCATGGGCCTCGATCAACTCACGCACGACAGTCAGACCGATGCCCAGGCCTGCCCCGTTGAAACCCACTGCGTGAACATCCTGTACAAAGGGCTCAAAAATAAATGGTAGTGCGCTAGGAGTTATACCAACACCGGTATCGCGTATAAGTATCTCCAAGTATTCGGCTTGAGTTGTCACTGTCATAATGACCGTACCATCGGCAGGCGTATACTTCGCTGCGTTGCCCAGCAGATTGCCAAGGATTTGAGTAAGGCGAGCAGGATCGCCCTTAACCATCAAAGTGCCCTCCGGCAGTTGCGAAATAAGATGCAGGTTATGAGCGACCATGATCGGGGTGCAGATGTCTATTGCCTCATGGATGATTTGAGCCATATCGACAATGTGGCAATCAAGGCGAAATTTGCCGGTGCTGGCGCGGGCAATGTCGAGTAAGTCTTCGACCAATCGGGACATCTGCTTCACCTGGCCCTCAATCAACATCTGCATACGGGGTAATTCTTCGCTAGGAACACATACCAGCCTGCCAGCAATCATGCTAATGGGCGTCAGTGGATTTCGCAGTTCGTGGGCCACCTGGTTTAGAAAGTTGCGTTGCTGATCCAGCGCATGTTCTGCTGCAACTTGGAGGTCTTGTGCGCTAAGCGCGGCTATCACCAATTGTTCATTGGCTTCGCGCATCTCCAGGTACATTTGTTGCTCTGCTTGAGCGAATTTCGGACTTTCAGCATCCGACTGCGCCGATAGAATTGCCAGCACTAACTGCTGGTTTGCTTCAATCAGTTGCTCGACCTGCTGGCTATCGACGAGCTGGGTATTGGCTTGGTTGAGTTCTTTATGCACCGCTGCGAGCACCGCCCGCGCCGCCACCGTTTTCCGGCCGAGCAGAAACAGCTCGCGTGCTGCAGTGGCTATCGCTCGCTCATTCTTTCCGTCGGCCTCACTCATAATATGTCGCTCATCCTTCGACTGTGCCCAAACGTTGCTGGGTAGGTCGTCCACCCAGCAATCCTTCTTTATCCGGCAACATTTCGCCGATCTGCAAGCCATCATTGTCGA
Source organism: Pseudomonas sp. LBUM1641 (assembly GCF_059716235.1). NCBI lineage: Bacteria > Pseudomonadati > Pseudomonadota > Gammaproteobacteria > Pseudomonadales > Pseudomonadaceae > Pseudomonas > Pseudomonas sp. LBUM1641. Next base: position 1,049,079 of record NZ_CP166815.1, on the reverse strand, counting down.
TGCTGTACAGCCGCAGTTCATCGGAGTGGGCACTGGCCCGAACCTTGACCACAGCCATGATGCGCAACAAGCGGCTCTGCACTTCAATGTAGCGCTGAACGATGATCGAATCGGTGAGAAATGCCGTGCCGTAGGGGCTGAAGCGCAGATCGGTGTAGCGGTCTTCCAGCTCAGAGGTCATCAGCACGCTGACGCCGACGCTGGTGAGGGCTGTAACCATGCGCGACAGAGACTCACGGAAGTCTTCGCGGAAGGTCGGCGCCAGCGCCAGTTCGAAACCTGACAGTGAGTCAATCACAACGCGGGTGGCATTCAGCCGTTTGATCTCGCTCAACAGCAACTGGACGATTTCGTCGATGGACAAGTCCGGCGCGCGGCTGTCTATCAGTCCGATCTGTCCGCTCTGGATAAGACTCGCGAGGGTGGTGTTCTGGGAGTGATTGGGCCGTTGCTCGAACATTGCGATCACACCGGTTTCGCCGTTGCGCGCACCTTCAGCGAGAAAGGTCGCAGCCAGAATGCTTTTGCCCGAACCTGATGGGCCTGCCACAAGTAATGAGTAACCACGGGGCAAGCCCCCGCCAAGCATCTCGTCGAGCTGTGGCACACCCATTTTCAGGCGCCGCATTGGAAGCGTCGGTGGGGCTTCAACCTGGTTGAGTTGGGCTGGCGCAAAAACCTTGATACCCGATGTTGCGATGCGGAAGGTGTGCAGGCCTGGCAGCGTTGGCTGGCCGCGCATCTTCATGATTTCCAGCTTGCGCACCATCGAGTTGCGCTGAACGCTCTGGCGCAGCCAGATCAGGCCATCGGCCACGGTAAAAATCGGGTTGGTGTCGGTTTCGGTGAAGTATTCGCCAATCAGGAAGGTCGTCGCCTGCCAAGTGGTCATCAACATGCCCAGTTGCTGAACGAACTGCGGCAAGTTGTTGTTGGGGTTGTCCTGCGCCTGGCTCGCGAGCACGACTGAACGAAACGAGTCGACGAACACCAGCGCCGGAGAGTATGCCTCTACCTCAGCGACGATTCGGCGTAATACTTCATCCAAATCCCCCTCCAGGGTGTCACTGGAAAGGTTGATGTAACGGATCGACTGATTGATGGCTTCGTCGTCGAAAAAGTCGAATTGCTGTTGGTAACGCAGCATCTTCAACGGAGGTTCGCCGAGTACGGTGAAGAACAATGCCGGACGCTCGGGCGTCGCCAGGGCGAACATCATCTGATGCGCCAGGGTGGTTTTGCCGCAGCCAGGCGGGCCGGCGATTAGGTTGAACGAAAATTCCGGCAATCCCCCGCCCAGCACCTCGTCCAGTCCTGGCACCCCGGTGGCCAAGCGGTTGATAGTCACTTTGGTGTTCATTGCGAATTTTCCTGCGCAGATGTGTCGCTCAAAGAAGGTTTCCACACGTCACGAAGCAAGCGTGCGGTGAGCGAGGGCCCGATCAGCGTAGTGAGCAGTTCGTAGAAGGTGGTCAGCATCACTTCACCAAACAACAAGGCGTCTGCTTCGCTTTCTGTAACGAGTTCAGAATTAAGAGTGTTCAGATCCAGCCCGGTTTGCACACGAGCAGATATGTGGGCCAGGTACGGCTGGCGGGAGGCGCAGAGATGAAGGCTGCGTCGATAAAGCGCTGCGCCCCCCTGCTGACCAATGATGGGGGTAAGTGCTGCGTGCATAGCCTCCAAAATCGAGACAGTCGCTTGCGCGATGCTTGCAGTATCAGCATTGGGGCCAACCCGTTGCGCCAGAGCAGCTACGATCTGGCGGCTCTCTTCGTTTAGCGCGGACATGGCTAGCTGATTTCTGATGGCTAATCTTTGATAGTACACCCTATAACGAATCACAGAGTCCTAATTGGCCAGAGAACCTTCTTCACTGTCTATACTAATGATCTATCTGCCAAATGGGATGGCCCCCGATCTCTCAGAATTACGAGCACTAATTACTTTCCCGGCATAACCGCCGAGGGTGGCATTAATACTCCAGCTGAAACGCTCCGGCTTTACTGGACACCGTTGAGCATCTGCTGTGGTCGAAAGGGATCGCTCTTGAGCGGCAGCTACCGGCCGAGGCTGTGTAAAATCGTTTTTCAGCGCGACAGGTACTCAAAACCGGACTGGAAATCGCGCTTCTTTGCGAAATCCACATCTGCTGAAGGGCCAATACATTTCAGATTTAACGTAGACGCACACACTTCAATTTTTGCGAAACGTTTTTACACACTCTGGTCCAAAAGCGGACGCTCAGCGGTTCAGTTGAACAGCAGCTTGTAATATCATCACGGCCTTATGTTTCTGGATCTAGAGCGTGTCAGGTGGGGGAGATCAGCAGCTTAATCCCAGCGGCTCCAAACACTATGGCCAGGGTACCTTCGATGTGTCGGCGCGCCCTGCGATACCCCCTGATCATGGGCTCGGTGGAAAAGACGATCGCATAGCCGCAGAAGATAGTGACACTCAGCATCGCGCATCCGGCCAGGATAATCGCAACCGTTGTTGGCGTAGCTTCCGGCCCCAACCCGAGCGTCATAGTCGCAATCCAACCCAGCAACGCTTTGGGGTTTGTAAGATGCATGAGCAATCCGCGCTGGTAGAGGCTGAAGCCTGAACCTCTCGGTGCAGCCGCGATCCCCTTCTCTAGATGTTCATCGGTAGTAAGCGCGGATCGACCAGCCTTGAAGGCGAGGAATAACAGGTAGCCCCCCCCGACCACTTTCAAGACACCGAGCGCTTGCGCGTACTGTGCCAGGATGGCTGAGACACCTGTAGCGGCCATCAATCCCCAAAAAAACGAACCACTGATAACGCCTGCCGCAAGAAGCAGCGCAGGCTGCCTGCCTTGATGCATCGCGACCCCCATGATCCGCATATTGCTAGGTCCCGGACTCGCCGCACCAACGATATAGGCGGTGAATACGAGCAGCAGATGGTGCAAATCAAACGACATTTAAAGCCCCTTAGCAAAGTTAGATACCCGTCAGAAGAAGCCTGTGCCATCTCGCTTATCATCAGTCGGCTCCAGGGCCGATGAGCACACTCTCAATCTGCACACCGGGCATCATCAGTTGCAAGCCTTCGATCAGCTTGTCACCCGCTTCCGTCAACGCTTCAAGGGGCATGGCCGGCAAACTTTCCAGAATAAACCATATATACTTTGCATCTGCGCTCAGCCGCGTTCTCACGCCTTGTCGCCAATTCCAACGACGGCAAGTCACGCCTTTATCATCCCGCCAAATAACTTCGCCGTGCTCAGGAAACTCATGGACAGCGGAGCCCTCTCTCATAGTGTCAAAGGGTTCCGATCCATCAGCAATAGCAAGTCGTGGCAAGCCCACATAGGCTTCAAGGTTTTCACCGCCGACAGGGACTGCATACTCAATGCTAATCGCGTTATAGAGATCAACCACTGGATCGATACTCGGCAGGCTGCCATCGCGCAGAACCCGTTTGCGTAGAGCTTCAGCCGAGCAAGGTGTGCGCTGCGGCTTGGCACCGAACGCTCGAAAAAGACCCGCCCAAGCTGTCAGGTGAGCCTCTGCCCATATTGGGCCACCTGCCGAAACCGATTGGCAGGCACGAGCCAAAGCATCTTTGCCGATATCCGGATTGGCTATCGGGGCAGCTTCGACCACAATGCTCAGCGCTCTGAACCCAGGTGCCAGTTTGGCTACATGCTGGTCAATTGACGGTAGTACGGACAACATCAGAGAATCCTCTCAACCCTAAAATCCACTGCATACTAGGGACCAATGACCAAAATAGTCAATATATCGACCAATACAGGTGCTGACGTTCATACGGTTAGCGAAGCGGTTTCCCGCAAGCTCAAACAGGAGCGAAAGAAGCGGAAAATCACTCTGGACGAGCTTTCCCGTCTCTCCGGTGTAAGCAAAGGCATGGTTGTCGAGATCGAGAAGTGCACTGCCAACCCAAGCATCGCGATTCTTTGCAAAATCGCAGGTGCCTTGGGCCTTTCTGTTGCGGATGTTGTCAACGTGTCCGACGCCCCATCCGCTCACCTCATTGAACGTCAGGAAATCCCGACGTTATGGACCGGTAGTTTAGGGGGAACAGCACGCCTGCTTGCAGGGACCACTGGCCCGAACATGATTGAACTATGGCGATGGGAGATGTATCCAGGCGAGACATTCGCTTCATCAGGGCACCCTCAGGACACTGTTGAGCTATTTCATGTAGAGAAAGGAATTCTTAAGTTCATAGTGGGTGAGACCGAGTTATCAGTTTCAGAAGGTTGTTCTGCCGTGGCAAAAACCGATGTTCCACACTCCTATTCCAACGGCGGGAAATCCAAGCTGATATTCACCATGTCTGTAACGGAATTACATCTCTCCGCTCCCGAAATATAGGGACATCGGGCGGAGGGTATCGGCTTTGGTGTGTTAGTGGCTTTTCGTGACAGGCAGAAATCGGCCATATGCGGACAGTCACTAAAGGCAGAACTCGACCGGGAGTGGGATGCGCGTTTCATCTGAAAACAAGAGGATTCCGTTCGACGGTCGGAGTGGCGCTGATCCGGTTTTATTCCGGTAGTTTGGCGATCACCTTGATCTCGAAGTCGAAGCCGGACAGCCAGGTCACGCCGATGGCGGTCGCCGTCGAGTAGGGCGCTTCGCCCCAGTACTCAGCTGCTATCTCCCAGATAGTTTCAAATTTCAAGTCGGGGTCGACCATGAAGATGGTCGTGTCGACCACATCGTCGAAACTGCTGCCGGCCTCTGCCAGGATCGCGTTGAGGTTCGCGAAGGCCAGGCGAACCTGTGCCACGAGGTCCGGTTCGGCCGAGCCATCCTTGCGGCTGCCGACCTGGCCGGATACGAACAGAAAGCCATTGGAGCGAATCGCCGGCGAGTAGCGGTGCAGTTCGTACAGTGCATGGCGGTCAGGCGGGAAAACCACATCACGTTTACTGGTCATGGCATATCTCCTTCAGGGCCATCGCGGCCCGCTGTTTAAGATGGAGCCACTGTAAAAAAAACGCCGGCCTGGATAAACGAGCAACTCTGGTCATGATTGTTTGTAGAATCCAAACTATCCCGACCCGAGTGAGGCGTGAAATGGACCGTTTCGATGCGATGCAGGCCTTCGTCCGAGTGGTGGAAACCGGCAGCTTCACCAAGGCGGCAGCCACCCTGCACATGAGCAAGACCAGCGTGACGCAACTCGTCCAGCAACTGGAGGCGAGGCTGCGCGTGCGCCTGCTCAACCGCACCACACGCAAGGTCAACATCACCGCCGATGGCGCGGCCTACTACGAGCGCGTCATCCGGCTGCTTGCCGATATGGACGATGCCGAGACTAGCCTGTCCAGCGCATCGATTGCACCACGCGGCCGGTTGCGGGTGGACGTGCCCAGTCCGCTGGCGCGCATGGTACTGATACCCGCCTTGCCAGGATTCTACGCACGCTACCCTGAAATCCAGCTGACCATGGGCGTGAGCGATCGCATCATCGACATCATTGGCGAAAACATCGACTGCGTAGTACGTGGCGGCGAGATCACCGATCAGTCCCTGGTGGCAAGGCATGTGGGTGACCTCAAGCTCGGCATCTATGCCGCGCCAGACTACCTGCGGCGTTTGGGTAAGCCGGCGCATCCACGAGAACTGGATGAGGGCAGGCACAGTACTGTCGGCTTTCTCTGGTCGCGTACGGGGAAGGCCTTGCCCTACGCGATGCAGCGGGGTGAGGAGATCATCGAGGTCCAAGGCCGCCCGCTGTTGATTATCGACGATGGCAATGCATACCTTGCCGCAGGTCTGGCTGGCCTGGGCGTGCTTTGGCTACCGCAGTACATGGCCAAACCGCACTTAGCCGGCGGCGAGCTGCTGCCGCTGTTTGAGGAATGGCACATGGAACCGATGCCGATGTATCTGGCATTCCCACCCAACCGTCATGTCAGCACCAAGGTGCGAGTATTTATCGACTGGGTCATAGAGTTGATGGCCGAACATGCACCGGTGGTTGAGAGGGGTTGATGCTGGAGGACCTTTCGGCCAAGGGTTGCCCCCAATGCGGGCTTACAGGAACGTTAGAGTGGAAACCTTCGTCAATGATGGCCCAACGCATTTTGCATTCATCAAAAAGCGCGCGGTTATTTAGCAGCGCTGAATTCGATTACGGATCTTTCCGTATCGAGCCTATCTCTGTGCGTGACTCGACAGGCTGCTCTTGGCCGAATGCCGCCATTCGCGAGGGGCGGCTTTGGGTCGATAGCTGACTCACGCCATAGACTGCCATATCAAAGTGCAGGGAGACGCAGCGAACCGGCTGCACTGGGTTCGTGAAGCGATAGTGGTCGAGCAACGCTCAGATGAGGCGGGATCTGCATCAATGCTCGAACAACTGACCCAAATAATGCTAATCCAGATGATCCGTATCTACCTGTCATCAGAACAGTCCGCTCCACCGCAGGTCTAGTTGGCGCCGCTGGCCGACGCGAAAGTGAGCAAAGCACTGGCCACCATACACGCGGCTCCATTTGGACAATGGAGGTTTGGTGACCTTGGGCGCTGCGTAGGCATGTCGCGCTTGGGACCAGCCCGCTTCACTACCTGCTGCACTGGCGGATGCGTCTCGCCAGCCAAGCTCTGGTGGAGACCAAAGCCACAGTTTCGTCTATCGCTCTCACTCATCGTTATGAGTCCGAGACTGCATTCAGTGCAGCTTTTAATCGTGTTATGGGAGTTTCACCACGGATCTACAGGTTCACAAAGACGTGAGCTGATGAGGGATCAGATGCTCCACCTTCGCCGGTTTGTTAGAGAGGCAGATCGATAGCGAGTTGGTATCGATATGTGAGCATCAACACTGGGATGGTGCCTAGCCAGCTCTCCGCCCTGCTGTCGGTTCAAAGGAGCGCAGCCCTAGATCTCTCTACCACTGGCCACTTCCAGTTCTAAAAAAACCATTGCAGTACATGGAAAATAGATCTACCGTAGATTAATATTCCACGTCGCTTGGTTGTCGCCATGCCTATCATCACAGAGATCGTGACGCTGCCCTCGCTTGCGCCAGGCAGCCAGCATCAAATTCTCAAGCACCGATTCACAGGCGGGAGCGGCGAACGTAGCGCCTATGTTCAGGCAGGCCTGCACGCCGATGAACACCCCGGCTTGCTGGTTGTACAGCACCTGCTGCAGCGCTTGCAGACGCTGGAACAAGAGCAGCGCATCCTTGGGGACATCGTGATTTGCCCTTTCGCGAATCCTGTTGGACTCGGACAAAACGTGTTCGGTTATGTGACCGGGCGCTTCAATCTGGCCAACGGGGAAAACTTCAATCGTAATTTCCCGGATGCCACTCAAGCGCTTTCGCAGATCGTCTCTCCATTGATCGGGCAGCGTACCGACACAGCAGAACTCAAGCATCTGCTCGCTCAATCGCTAATTGGCCTTGAGTCACAGGAATGCGTGGCGAGCAACAAGCGAGCGCTGCTCCAGGAAGCGTTCAAACACGATCTGGTACTCGATCTGCACTGCGATACGGCGGCCGTGATGCATCTGTATTGCATCAACGATCAGCATAAACGTGCCCTGGAGCTCGCGGCCTGCATGAACATCGGAGCAGTTTTCCTCGAGGACGAAGCAGGCGGCCAGCCCTTCGACGAAGCCTACAACAAGCCCTGGAAAATACTCGTCGAACAAGGGCTGGCCGCTCCGGAGCAGAGGGGCTTCGCGGCGAGCATCGAGCTACGCGGACAGGCGGACGTCGATGACGAGCTCGCACGGGAAGACGCCGAAGGCATTCTGCGCTTCTTGGCTCGCGAGGGTCTGTTGGCGCTGGAGGTGCCAGAACCGGACGTGCGTCTGGTCCAGGTGTATCCGCTGGAGGGCGCTTCGCATTTACAGGCAAACGGCAACGGCCTGCTCGTGTGGAAAAAAAGTCTCGGCGAAGCTGTCTGCCGCGGTGAGCTGATCGCCGAAATCGTGCCGCTTGATGCTCCTTTGGGCACCCCCCGAATTCCGGTGAATAGCGATGTTGATGGCGTGGTGATCGTGCAACCTCTTTTCAAGCTTGTCCGCGCAGGACAGCGCGTTGCCTTGCTCGCCAGTAAGACACCCTTGCCGCACCGTCAGCCAGGCAAGTTGCTGCAGCACTTCTAATCAAATATTCAAAGAGGACGTCTCATGGCAATCGACAATGAAACTTTCGCCAAGCTGTTCGGCGCCATCCAGCAGGCCCACGCGGAGCTACGTCCGGGGGTTGCAGTAACTCCGCTGGCCTATAGCCCGCGTCTGTCAGACTTAAGCGGAGTCGAGTTGTATCTCAAGTGTGAGCACCTGCAACACACGGGATCGTTCAAATTTCGCGGCGCCAGCAACAAGGTCCGTTTGCTTACCGAACAGCAGCGCCAGCAAGGTGTAATCACCGCGTCATCCGGCAATCACGGCCAAGGCGTGGCACTGGCGGGCAAGGCCGCCGGTGTGCCAGTCACGGTGTATGCAACCACCACGGCTTCGGCGTTGAAACTGGATACGATCCGCGCTCTGGGTGCCGATGTCGTCACCCTCGATACCGATCCGCTGAGCGTCGAGCTGGAAGCAGCGCGCGTGGCCGAGCGCCGGGGCACGCTCTTCATTTCGCCTTATAACGACCTGCAAATCATTGCGGGCCAAGGCACCATTGGCATGGAAATCCAGGAACAACTGCCGGACGTCGATGCGGTGTTCGTCGCAGTCGGAGGCGGCGGAATGATTTCAGGCATCGGCACGGCGCTCAAACACCTCAGCCCGAACGCACAGATCATCGGCTGCTGGCCGGAAAACGCCCCAACCATGGAACGCTCGCTGGCCGCCGGCGAAATCATCGAAATGGAAGAGTTGGACACCCTTTCCGATGGCACAGCAGGTGGCATCGAGCCCGGCAGCATCACCTTCCCCCTGTGTCAGCGCGTCATCGATCGCACAGTGCTGGTCAGTGAAGACGACATCCGCACAGCCATGAAAGCGGTCGCGCGCTATGAGCGCTGGATCATCGAAGGCGCTGCGGGCGTCGCCTTGGCCGGGGCTCTGAAATTGGCTGGCGACTTTCAAGGCAAACGCATCGCAGTGGTCCTGTGCGGCCGCAACATACTTCTCGAAAAATTCGTCGGAGCCATCCAGTGAAGGTTTATAGCCAGCAACAGATCATCAGCGCGTTGAACCTGACCGAGGCAGCCAAACAGGTCGCGCAAGGTTTCATCGCGTTTTCGCAGGGCAAGGTCAAGGTCCCGCCGGTGCAGAATTTCGTTTTCCCGCAGTCCAACGGCGATTGTTGCGTCAAATCAGCATGGGTGGAGGGTGCGGAAACCTTCACGGTGAAGATTTCCACCGGCTTTTATGACAACCCGTCCAAAGGGCTGGAAAGCAATGATGGCCTGATGCTGGTGCTGTCGGCCCAGACCGGGCAGCCGCTGGCGTTGTTGCAGGACGGTGGCTGGTTGACCTGCATCCGCACCGCGCTCGCCGGGCAAATTGCCGCGAAAGCACTGGCGCCGTCGAACATACAAGCAATCGGTATCGTCGGCACCGGCATGCAGGCGCGCATGCAACTAGAGCAATTGATGGCCGTCACCGATTGCCGCGATGTCATTGTCTGGGGGCGCAGGCAGTCAGAACTTGATGCCTATCGCGGCTTTGCCCAGGCTTTGGGTTTTCGCGTGGAAACCACACTCGATGCACAGCAGGTCGCGCTGCAGGCCAATTTGATCGTTACCACCACGCCTTCCCGTGAAGCATTGCTTAAAAGCGAATGGATCCGCCCAGGGACCCACATTACCGCCGTCGGTGCGGACACTTTGGGCAAGCAGGAACTGGATCCGGAATTGGTTGGCCGCGCTGATGTCATCGTCGTGGATTCGATCGTCCAGTGCAGCCAGTACGGGGAAATCTCTCACGCTCTGAAAGCAGGCCTGATCGACAAGGAACAACTGCTGGAGCTCGGTCAGGTGCTGGCAGGCGATGTAAGCGCCCGCAGCAATGACAAGCAAATCACCGTCATCGATCTGACCGGTGTCGCCGTACAGGATGCACAGATATCCCGCTGCGCACTGGAATCCTGCGCCCAAGCGTGAGGACCTGACTTTCAATCGCTTTACTGCCGCTGCAACAGGCGTCCCTGCTCCGTCGGGACGCTCATCGACCTTCTTTGACTGGCGACTTGCCGGAGATCTGAATCATGACTGTAAAGCCGTTGTTGCGTTGGACTACTCTCTCACTCGTTTGCGCATTCGCCGCCCCACCGACGTTCGCCCAGGACGCCCTAAGGATCGGCATCGAAGCGGCGTATCCTCCTTTCGCTTTCAAGGCCGCCGATGGCCAAATAGTCGGTTTCGACTACGATATCGGTAACGCGCTTTGTAAGCAGATGGAGGTCAAGTGCGTATGGGTCGAGCAGGAGTTCGATGGTCTGATCCCCTCGCTGAAAGTGCGCAAGATCGACGCGATTCTGTCCTCGATGACTATCACTGAAGACCGCAAGAAATCGGTGGATTTCACCGACAAGTATTACCAGAGCGCCAGCCGTATCGCGATGAAGAAAGGCTCTGCTCTTAGCAGCAACTTCAGTGACCTGAAGGGCAAGCGCATTGGCGTGCAGCGGTCCAGCACCCATGACCGATTCGCAACTGAAATACTGGTGCCCGCAGGCGCGGAGGTTGTCCGCTATGCCACGCTGAACGAGGCTTATCTCGATCTGCTGGCAGGTCGTCTGGATGCGGTACAGGGCGATGACGTCGCCGTGCAGTTGGGCTTTCTCGATACAGACAATGGCAAGGGCTACGCGTTCGTGGGGGAGCCACTGCGCGATCCCAAATACTTCGGCGATGGCGTGGGCATTGCTGTGCGCAAAAATGATCAGGACCTGGCGAGCCGTTTCAACAGCGCGATTACCGCGCTCAGGGCTAGCGGCGAGTATCAAAAGATTGATCAGAAATACTTCAGCTTCGATATCTATGGACAGTGATCGGCGCTGAGACATCGGGAGCGGACTTGTTCGCTCCCATTCCTCAAGTCTCTCGATCAGGCGTCTCGGAACGCTTTGACGTATTTGTAGACGGTTGCGCGCCCCATGTTAAGGACGTTGGCAACATAATCGTGGGCGCTTCTACCGTCGAATGCGCCCTCGTGAAACAGGGCCTCGATCAGGTCGCGTTTATGGGCCCGAGTCAGGCTGTTGAGCGCCAGGTGCCTGTCCTGCAGCCAGCTGTGCAGGAATGTGTTGATGCGCTCTTGCCAGTCGTCACGAAACAGCGCTTCGGGCTGGGTGACCATGCGACTGGCCTGGAAGAACAGATTCAGCGCATCCCGCGCCTGCTCCAGTACTGAATAGTTGAGGTTGATACACAGCGCCACTTCGGGCTTACCCTGATCATCCAGCAGGACACTGGTGATAGACCTTACGCGCTGGCCGTCCCAGTTGAGTTTTTCGTAAGGACCCAAGCTCAATTGCTGGCTCAGATCGCCACCGACCTCTTCCAACGCCGAGTCGTCGCCGATCTTGCGCTTGGAGATATTGTTGGCGATGTGCACGACCGTTTGCGTCGCCAAATCGTGCAGCACCACCTCTGCGTGTGGAAACAGCAAAGTGGCCATGCTGTCGGCGATGGTCTTGTAGTTGATCAGACGGCTGGCGAAGGCGTCGCGCGTTGGGCTCATGTCGGGTCCGATTGTCAGGATGCACGCCATCATAAACGAATCACAGGTAAAAACCGGAGTGAGTGGATGTGGACCTATTGGCGCGATGACTTCGCCGAATACGGCGCTTGGTCAGGCGATGACACACCGGTGTCTGGCGTGCATTTCCATGATGAACATCAACTCACTTTCGTGATCAGCGGAAGTCGATTCTTTCGCATCGGTGGCGAGTGCATCAACGTTCCGGCGGGTTCCTGCCTGTACATCCCCGCAGGCTGTCCTCACGCCAGCCTGCCGGAAGTGCAGTCTGGGACACGTTGTCTGAATCTCTACGTCAGCGACCTCGAACTAGGCGTTCAACCGCATGTGCTCACCTTTCGCCCAGGTGCCGACACGCACGCCAGCGCTATTGGTGCGCTCTTTCATGCTCACGATGCGATTATCCCAGCAGAACCAAACATTGCCCGATTGGCTGCAAAAGCCGGCCTGAGTCGAGAAGCATTCACCCGCAAATTCACTCGAAAGTTCGGTATACCGCCTCACGCCCATAATGTCGTGGCCCGCTTGAACGATGCCCGTCGCCAGCTTCGGTCTGGAGCGGCACTGGCGGATGTCGCAGCCGCCTGCGGCTTCTTCGATCAAACCCATTTGGCACGGCATTTTTTCCGAGTGTTCGGCACGACCCCTGGGGCTTACCGGAAAAGCCTCGGCCGGTCACAAACGTACGAGAGATGAATCTGGCCATGAAGGTATCTTCCCCCCGACTGTAAAGGAGTCGGGAATGAATCAAATGTTGTTGCTGTTCAGCGCCGGCATTGTCGGCGGAGTGGTCAATGCCGTGGCTGGGGGGGCGACGTTGATTACCTTTCCGATCATGCTGATGGGCGGATTGCCTCCGGTGCTGGCCAATGCCACTAACGCAGTTGCCATCGCACCAGGGCACTGGCTTGCGGCACTGGCCGACAGACACAAGATGCCGCCTTTGGATAGGCAACTGATCGGGTCATTGGTCATTGCCTTCTGTGCGGCCATGGTCGGCGCGGGCCTGCTGCTCGCGCTGCCTAGCGAAGCTTTCATGTTGCCAGTGCCGGCGTTGATCGGCTTCGCCACTGCACTCTTCGCGGTGGCGCCGATGCTCGGCCGATGGTCGATGCAGCGGCGTGCATCCATTGTCGCGAAAGGCGCGTTGCCCGCGCTGATACTCAGTTCACTGTACGGCGGCTTTTTCGGCGCAGGCCTCGGCATCCTGCTGTCCGCCGTCATTGCGTTGCGCGAGCCGCAGGACATCCGCAAGGTCAAGGTCCTGAAGAATCTCATTGCAGGCAGCGTCAGCCTAGCGGCTGTCGTGGTGTTCATCGTCAAGGGCGCCGTAATTTGGGCCGCGGCCTTGCCCATGCTCGTTGGCGCGCTGCTCGGCGGCTATGCCGGGGGCCACCTGACTCGCTGGCTGCCAAGCTGGCTGGTACGCGCAGTCGTAATCGGAACAGGCACGCTCATGACCATTTTTTACGCTTGTCGTTATTGGTTCTAGATCCTCACGGCAGGCATCGTTTCTTAAACTGACAGTTAAGCGAGATCGATATGCCCTCAGATTCGGAGTTGGTAGCCGTCGTCACAGGCGCTACCCGTGGAGCAGGAAAAGGCATCGCAATTGCGCTCGGGAAGGCAGGTATGACGGTGTACGTAACAGGTCGCAGCACGGCTTCTGCCGACAGCCCCTTCGGCGGTACCGTGCACGACACGGCAGATTTGGTAACGCAAGCGGGAGGTCGAGGTATAGCGGCGGTGCTTGATCACAATGTCGACGCCGAGGTTGAGGCCCTTTTTTCAACTATCCAGCGAGACCATGGCAAGTTGGACATCCTGGTCAATAACGCGGCCAAGGTGCCGCCGGTTTTGACCTCTCCCGGCTTCTGGGAGCGCCGAATAGATGAAGCCGATCTCATCACCGTGGGGTTGCGTTCCCATTACATCGCCAGCTACTACGCTGCCCCGTTGTTAATCGCCAGCGGCGTCGGCCTCATCGTGAATACTGGCCACTATGGAGCGGTTTCCTACCATCAAGGACCTGCTTACGGGGCTCAGAAAGCAGGCTCCGACAAGATGGTTGCCGACATGGCCAAGGAGCTTCGGCCTCATGGTATCGCTGCAGTTTCGATCTGGATGGGCGGTCTGGATACCGAACGCGCGCGTGCCTACTTCGACAGCCTTCCAGAAAAGTCACGACCGAAAACTCGTCGCGAATCTCCAGAATTCAGCGGACATTTAATCGCAGCGCTGCAGCGATCACCCGAGCGCATGAGTTATTCGGGGCGCGCTTTGATCGGCGTAGAACTCGGTCTGGCGCTGAGTGTGACCGAATCAGACGGCACACTGCCAAGAACCTATCGTTACAGTCTGGGTGGCCCGCCTGAGCTGCATCGAACCTTACTTGACTGAATTTCCAGACGCCGCAGGCTCAGCAGGTAAGGTAAACAAAGCCTGCACACGAGCGCGATTGGCAGTTCCCCAATCACAGAGCGGCACCAGAGCGGCTGAGAGCGATTGCCCAAACTCAGTCATTTCGTAGTCAACCCGAGGCGGCACCTCGTGATAATCACGACGTTGGATGATCCCGTCTCGGGCCAACTCTCGCAGCTGCTGAATCAGTACTTTTTCGCTGATGCCTGTTACAAGGCGCTTCAGCTCCCCATACCGACGCGGCCCTCCGTTGAGGTAGAACAGCACGATGGGCTTCCATTTGCCGCCGATGACCGACAAAGCCACTTCCAAACCACAGTCTTTTTCTATCGAACTCATAGCGATAATCTCGGTACGCACCTTTAGGTAGGTACTACCATAACAGAATGTATCAGCGCACACTCGAATGGAATTCAAAAAAACCTGGAGAACGTAATGAGCAAACTAACTGGAAAGATCGCTGTCATCACAGGCGCAAATAGTGGAATTGGCCTGGCGACAGCCAAACGTTTTGCAGCCGAAGGCGCGACGGTGTTCATGTGTGGTCGGCGACAAAAAGAACTGGACGCTGCTGTGGCTGAGGTAGGAGGTAACGCCAGAGGAGTCCAAGCCGATATCTCCAACTTGGCCGATCTGGATCGCCTCTATGAGATCGTAAAACGTGAAGCGGGCTCTATCGACGTGCTGTTTGCCAATGCAGGCGGTGGCAGCTTCGCCCCACTCGGGCAAATCACGGAAGAGCAATTCGATTCTACATTTGCAACCAACGTGAAAGGCACTTTGTTCACTGTGCAAAAGGCCCTTCCACTGCTCAAGGACGGAGCTTCTGTCATCTTGACCGGGTCGACAACGCAGATCACCGGCACACCCGCTTTCAGTGTCTATGGGGCCTCAAAGGCTGCCATTCGTAACTTCGCTCGTAACTGGATCCTCGACCTGGCACCGCGCAAGATCCGCGTCAACGTGCTGGTGCCAGGCGCCACTTCCACACCTGGATGGCACGATCTGGCGACCGATGAGAAGGCTAACCGGGAAATGATCCAGTTCGTCGAAAGTACCACTCCACTGGGTCGCCTCGCCCGACCAGAAGAAACCGCCGCCGCTGCCCTGTTCCTGGCTTCGGACGAAAGTTCCTTCGTCAATGGTAGCGAGCTGTTCGTGGATGGCGGGTCGGCACAAGTCTGACCCCTCCAAGGAACCCAGCATGCCGCTGGATTGGTATGCTGGTTCCTCAGTTTTGAACGAGCGCCTGATGATATCTACCCGATTACTCCAACAGTTCATCGCGGTCGCTGAGGAGCTGCACTTTGGCCACGCAGCGCTGCGGCTGCATATGGCGCAGCCGCCCCTGAGCCAAGCCATCAAAAATCTCGAAGAACTGGTCGGTGTCCCGCTGCTCGCCAGAAACCGACACTCAGTTTCGCTGCTGCCTGCTGGTGAGGTCTTTCTGGGTGAAGCGCGAGAGTTGCTCGATCGGAGTAAAAAAGCGATCGATGCTGCCGTGCGCGCGAGCGAAGGTATTGACGGCCGACTCACCATTGGCTTCGTTGGTTCAGTGAGTTACGAGCTGTTGCCCCGGCTGCTGGCGCAGATTCGTGAAGCCTTTCCCCGCATCCATATCGACCTGCGTGAACTGACCTCCGCCGAACAGGCCAGCCAATTGCAGGCGAGTAAAATCGACTTGGGCATCGTCCGGCTGCCCGTCGCCAATCTTGGTGATATACACACACAGGTGATCGAGACCGAGCGACTAATCGCAGTGCTGCCTACCGCTCATCCTTTGGCAGGCCGAGAAACGCTGTGGTTGAAGGATCTGGCTCACGACTCGTTCATGGCATTTCCCGCCGACAGGATCCCCAGCCTGCACGGCAAATTCCTGCTGGCCTGTGAAGCGTCCGGATTCAACCCCCGCATTGCCCTTGAGGCCTGGCAGATGTCGAGTATGGTCAGCCTGGTGGCAGCGGGTTTTGGCGTGGCTCTGCTACCTCGACAGGTTGTGGCGAGCCCGCACCCAGGTGTCGTCTACCGCGAATTGGCTGATACCTATGTGAATCGCCCCGGGTTTCGTAGACACCTCCATGCCTTAAACTGAGGCCAATCAGGAGGTGCCATGAGCAACCCACGTTATCCCGAAGAATTCAAAATCCAAGCGGTCAATCAAGTGACCGAAAAGAAGCTGCCTGTCGCTGATGTGGCGGCGCGTCTTGGCGTGTCGACGCATAGCCTCTATGCCTGGATAAAGCGCTACAGCAAACCTCAGGCAGAACGGCAGCAAGACGACGATCAGCACGCTGAACTGCGTCGTCTGCGAGCGGAACTCAAGCGGGTCACTGAAGAGCGAGACATCTTAAAAAAGGCCGCCGCGTACTTTGCCAAGGAGTGCGGCTGAAGTACGCCTTTATCAAGCAGCGCGCGGGCGACTATTCCATTCGACGGCTTTGCCTGACGCTGAAAGTCCATCCCAGTGGTTATTACGCTTGGTTGTCTGAGCCGCAATCTGCACGCGCTAAAGACGACCAGCGATTGCTGGGTTTGATCAAGCACTCGTGGCTGGAGAGCGGCGGAGTTTATGGCTATCGCAAAATCCATGACGACCTGCGCGAGGTCGGTGAAGCTTGTGGTCGGCATCGTGTGGCGAGGCTGATGCGTCTTGAAGGTCTGCGCTCTCAGACAGGGTATCGACGCCGTCCTGGCAAATACGGCGGTAAGCCAGCGGTCGCCTCACCCAATTTACTGGAGCGCCAGTTCGATGTCGTAGAACCTAACAAAATTTGGGTCACCGACATCACCTACATTCGTACGTATGAAGGTTGGTTGTATTTGGCGGTGGTGCTGGATCTGTTTTCTCGTCAGGTCATTGGCTGGTCAATGAAGGCGCAGATGACCAGTGATTTGGCCATTGATGCGTTATTGATGGCGGTTTGGAGGCGAAAACCGAAACAAGAGGTGATGGTTCATTCCGACCAGGGCAGCCAGTACAGCAGCTCCGATTGGCGCAGTTTTTTGAAGGCAAACAATTTGGTTGCCAGCATGAGCCGCCGAGGCAATTGTCATGACAACGCCGTGGCCGAGAGCTTTTTCCAGCTTCTGAAACGGGAACGGATCAAGCGAAAAATCTACACCACGCGGGAAGATGCTCGCAGTGATGTGTTTGATTACATCGAAATGTTCTACAACGCAAAACGCCGCCATGGTTTCAACAATCAGCTGTCACCGGTAGAGTTTGAAAAACGTTACGCAATGAGCTTGCAAGGTGTCTAGAGAATCCGGGGCGATTCATACTTCGGCGATCTTGTTAAACAAGAACGCATCTCTTCGTTCGCATTTCACGAACAGGTCCGCGTCCAACACTCACTGTTCAAGACTGTGATCGACGGCGTGCAGTAAGTTGCAGTCGCTGATTGCTCGCTGGGTGAACGGCACAGAAGGCCAGCTCAGGCTGTTCGAAGACGACGATGAAATTATTTTTCAGCGTATTTCGAATACCGTGCAACTGAGTGTCCAGCTGACTCAAAGTCGCCCGGACACCTTAGGGCTGCAAACCTTGATGCGCCTGGGAGGCGCCAGCCTGAACCACTTTCATGGCGCACTCGCCCTGGACCCGGTCAGCGGCGTGCTCTGGCTCGTCCAGTGCCAGCGGGAAGGGGCCAACGAGAAGCGCCTGCTGGATTGTCTCGAAGCCCTGCTCAACCAACGCGATACCTGGCGAGCCATGGCCACGCGCCTGGCCAGGCCCACCCAGAAGTTCACGCCCACTTCGCTACGCTCGCTGACGCATTAACCTGAGAACTCTTCATGCCTAATAAGATCGACAAGCACACTCGCTTGCGCGCCAACTCGCCCGCAACCACCGTAAAGCGAGCCCATTGGCCCTGCCTGATCCTCATGCCGTGGTTGCTGATTCCATCGCAAAGCACCCTCGCCGCCGTCCCCGCCGAATGGAAAAACACCGCCTTCGCGTATGAAGCCGAACACAAGCCGCTGCGGGATGTGCTGGAAGACTTCGCCCAGTCGTTCGGCACGCAACTGCAAATCGACGGCCTGCTGGAAGGCAACGTCAATGGCAAGATACGCGCCAATACTCCGCAATCGCTGCTCGACAGGCTTGGCGTAGAGCATCGCTTCCAGTGGTACCTGTACAACAACACGCTGTACATCAGCACCCTGGACCAACAAGAGTCAGCGCGACTGGAAGTCTCTTCCGAGACCCTCGCCGACCTCAAGCAGGCCCTGACCGATATTGGCCTGCTCGACAGCCGGTTTGGCTGGGGAGAGTTGTCCGACGATGGCGTGGTGCTGGTCTCGGGCCCCAAGCGCTATATCGAGCAGATCAAGCAATTCAGCAGCCAGCGCAAATCTCCCGATGAAAAGCAGAGCATCCTCAGTTACCCGCTGAAATTCGCCAATGCCGCGGACCGTCCGATTGATTATCGCGGTGAAAAACTGATCATTCCCGGCGTCGCCAGCATGCTGCGCGGTTTGTTGGAACCTCGCCCCGCCTCGACGCTCTCGACGTTGAGCCAACGCCCCGCCTCAGCCTCACAACCCTCGCCTATCACGCCGAGCTTTCCACGGCTGGGCAACCCGATGCTGGGGCAGATGCTCGGCACGGCAATCAACCCTGGGCCATTGGACAGCGGCATGGGGCTCACCCCACGGGCACCGGTTTCCACCAGTAAAATCCGGGTCGAAGCCGATGTGCGCAACAACGCCGTGCTGATCTATGACCTGCCGGAACGCCATACAATGTACCGAGAGCTGATCGCCCGGCTCGACGTGGCGCGCAAACTGGTGGAAATCGACGCAATCATCCTCGATATCGAGCGCACTCAATTGCGCGAATTCGGGGTCAACTGGGGCTTTCAAAACAGCCGCTTTCGTGGCGGCGTGAACATGGCACCCGGGACTTCATCGCAACTGTCGATCGAAAACCGCGATCGCTTCTATGCCGATGTACGCGCCCTGGAACAACGTGGCCTGGCGACGATGGTGTCCAACCCGTCGGTGCTCACCCTGGAAAACCAACCGGCGGTGATTGATTTCAACCGCACTCAATACCTGACTGCCGGTGCAGAAGTCGCAACCGTCCTGCCGATCACGGTCGGCACCAGTTTCCAGGTCGTGCCCAGGGTGATCACCAGCCGGGGTCAACACCAGATTCATCTGGTGGTGGACATCGAGGACGGTAACTTCGATGAGTCCAACCCCGAGCGTATCGGCCCCGATGTGCGTCGGGGCAAGGTCAGCACCCAGGCCGTGATGGCGGAGAAACGCTCGCTGGTGGTCGGTGGTTTCCATGTCACCGAAAGAACCGACAAGCAGAACAAGATACCGTTGCTGGGCGACATACCGCTGCTGGGCAAAGCGCTGTTTTCCTCCACCGAACGCCAGAACAACCGGCGCGAGCGCCTGTTTATCCTGACCCCGCGGGTCATCGGAGATCAGGCCGACCCTTCACGCTACTTGCCACAGGAAGACCAGGCCGAACTGCAGGCGGCGCTCAAGCCTCTGGCCAGGCGCTATGCCGAGCATCAACCGGTGATCAAGCGCAGCGACATCACCAGCACCCTGGCTCACCTCGTCAGCGGGCAAGTGCCCAGGGGGTTCAAGGCCGCGCCGATGCCACTTGGCCTGAATACCTTGTGCGCCACCCGGGACCTGTTGGCCCTCAATACCGAGCGCAGCCAGTGGTACGCCGGCCCGCAGTTCAACGTAGCGGTGGTGGTGTTGCGCAACCAGTTCAATCGCCACGTGCGCATTGATGAAAAGGAATGCAGCAACTCCCAGACCCTGGCGGTCAGCGTCTGGCCGCGTGCCTGGCTCAAGCCGGGCGAAGAGGCTGAAGTGCTCATCGCCATCCGCCCTGTCATCAAAGACGAGCACATCGGCGTGCCCCGCCCTTCCCTGCTCACGCCAGCCCGGAGCAACCCACAATGAAACGACAACTGTCCTGCGCCACCTTGATTTGCCTGGCCCTGCTCATCGTCGGTTGCACGCCAACGTGCAAGGGCGACTCCTGCTCACGCCCACAATCCAGCGCCGATAAAATGGTGTTCTGGTGGCCGCCACAAATGCGCGCAGAACCCGGCCCTGCCGGCGAGCGGTCGGATTATCAGACCATATCCCTGGAGCGGTGAACCCCATGGGATTACCCGACGATGATCAACATCGCCAGGTGTTCCTGGACCAGCTGGTGAGCGGCAATGACGCTCACCTGCCCCTCTCTCCAGGTATTACCCTGCTCCCCATCAAGGCCGGTACCCAGCGGGGCCTGGCCTTGCAGATAACACCCGAGGCCTTGCAGGCCGGGCAGTTGCAGCACGTGCTTGAACGGCGCTTCGAACATGCGCTGGCATTCGACGGGTGCTTTGTTTATCTGGATGCCAAGGGCGCGCTGGTGATCTGGCACGCGTTACCGGTGGACGGCGCTGCGCTCAATGGCATCGTCAGCCGAATACTGTCCCTGGCCAAACTTGAAGCGCTGGATGTACGCCGCACGCGTTAACGCTGCTCCAGCTCCGGCAAATGCAGGGTGTCGCGCTTGGCCTCATCATCCAGCTCACGCAGCGTACGGTAGATGAGGGCCACCGCCTGCAGTGTCTCCCGTGGAATGGGCGCCCCCAGTTTCTTCTCATAGAGCGTACGCGCCAGCCATACGCACTGGATCACCGGTACATCGGCCGCCTTGGCGCGGTCGATCAGTTTGCGGGCCTCGGCATCCGTGCCCTTGTCTACCAACATTGGCAGCGGGGTTTTCCCGGGGCGGTAGTAGAGCGCGACGGCAAAATGCGTCGGGTTGACCACCAGCATGTCGGACTCTTCAAGCTTGGGCAGCTTGACCTTCGGCTCTTCCTGGGCCAGTTGATACGCCAGCTGACGCCGCTGACCCTTGACATGGGGGTCGCCTTCCATGTCCTTGTATTCTTTCATCACCTCCACCTGGGTCATGCGCATGCGCTTGGCGAAGAAGTGCTTCTGCATCGCCATGTCGATCAGCGCCAGCACCAGCAACAATCCAAGGCAGGCATGCAGCAAGTGCCGGAACAAGGTGATCAGTGCCAGGATGTAGCTTTGCAAATCGCTGGTGGCCAGGTTGATCAACGCCGCCAACGACGGCTCGATTACCACGTACAACACCAGGGTCAGCAGCAGCGCCTTAGCGAGCCCCATCAACAGGTTCATCACCGACTGGGCGGAGAACATCTGCTTGAGTTGGCTGAGCGGGTTAAGGCGACTGAAGTTCGGTGCCAAGTTATCCGGCGCGAACAGGAAGCCGAACTGCAACCAGCCGCTGATCAGCTTCACGGCAATCGCCACCCCGGCCATCAACAGGGCGAACGAGAAAAACATCAGCAGGCCTTCCATCAGCACTTCTTCCAGGGCCCGCACGAAGGGCCGGCCGATGCCCGACATCGCCAGCATGATCAATTGCTGGAGGCGCTGCATGCTGGTTTCAGCGGTGAGCAAGGCGATTTCACTCAAGGCGGTCAGCACCAATAACTTGCCGACATCCTGGCTCTGCGCGACCTGGCCTTTCTTGCGCTGGTCCTTGAGCTTCTTGGGGGTGGCGGCGTGTTTTTTCTCCCCCGAATCACTCATGGTGCAACCCCCTGAAACATCAGGCCGATGGAATGTTTAAGGTCTGCCAGCTGCGCCATACGGGTGACGATCAAATCCTGCAGCAATGGAAAATACAGCAGCAGAATCCCAAGCCCGGCGAGGCACTTGACCGGCGTTGCCAACGTTGAAACCTGCAGCTGCGGGCTGTACAAGCCCAGCACCGCGAAGCCGAATTCGAGAAACAGCAGCACCGCAATGAACGGCGCGGCGTACAGCATCATGTGGGTAAAGGTGTCGCCGAGCACGCCGAGGAAAACGCTGAAGCCATTGATAGCCGGCAGCGGCAGCCAGGCGGTTGCCGGCCAGATCAGGTAGCTGTCCCAGATCACTTGGGTCAACACACTCAGCCCCAGCATGACGATCAGTAGATAAATCACCAACTGTTTGAACAGATGCCCGATGGGTGTGGCATCCGGCCCCAGCGACGGGTTGAGTTGGCCACCGGCCAAGGCTCCGCGCTGGTTATCCAGCAGTGCCCCCACCGACTCGAACATCCAGAACGGCATCGCCAGCAAGATCCCCAGCAAAAAGCCCAGGGCCGCTTCCTTGAGGACCAGCCCGCTGATCATCAGCGCGGAGTAGTCCTGGCCACTCATGGCGGCATGAATACCGGGCGCAGGAATCAACGCCATGACCATCACGATCACGTGCCGCGGCATGCCGCGGATATGTTGAAAACTGAACGCCGGCACCAGGAACGCACAGGGATAAATGCGCGCCATGGCCACCAGCAGGCTTGGCAAATACTCAAGATAAAGCAACACGTGCAGTCCCTCAGTTCAATGCCGAACGGGCGATCATGTCGAACATCAGGTTGATCAGCTGGATCAACTCCAGGCCGATCCAGCGCCCGGTCAATATCAGGGTAACGCCCACCGCCACCAGTTTGATGCCGAAGGGCAGCGTCTGGTCCTGGATCTGCATCAGGGCCTGCACCAGGGACGTCAGCACGCCGACGATCACCGCCACGATCAACGGCGGTGCCGACAGCACCACCACCAGCAGCATGCCCTGCTTGAACAGCACGATCGGTTCCATAGGTCACTCAGAGGTAAGAAAGGAACAGGCTGTCGAGTAATCGCGACCACCCGGAAACCATGACGAACAACAGCAGTTTGAGCGGCAGGGAAATGGTCATCGGCGAGACCATCTGCATCCCCAGGGCCAACAGCAGGTTGGAGACAATCAGGTCGATGACGATGAACGGGATGTAGATCAGGAAGCCGATCTCGAACCCCGCCTGCAACTGCGATAACACAAACGAGGGGATCAACAGGATGAGGTCTTCGCGCTGGGTGCTTTGCGCCATTTCGGGCGGCCACATGCGCGCACTGTTTTCCAGCAGGTGGGTCAACACATCCGGGTCGGTGTTGCGCAGCATGAACGCGCGCAACGGCGCGATGGCCTCAACCCCTGTTTCCATAAGCGTCTGTACATTGCTCATGTCCACCGGGGACGCCTTTACGTTCTGGGCAATTTCATACCCGACGGGCGCCATGATAAACAGCGTCGCGGCCAGTGCTATGCCGTTGATGGCCATGCTCGGCGGCACCTGCTGCACGCCGATGGCATTACGGGTAATCATCAGCACGATGACGATCTTCAAGAAGGCCGTGCAGATGATCAACAGCATCGGCATCAATGACAACGCGCCGAGAAACACTGCCAGTACAAGGGGGTCAATCCCCTGGAGCGTCATCGGGCAAAAACCACACGAGACAACTGCAGCCCAAGGCGCCCGTCCACTTCCACCAACTGCCCCTGGCCGATGGGCCGGTCGCCGTAATAAAGCCCCGCCATGCCGGGAGCGTAACCGGAGATGCCCAATACCGCGCCGGGGGCCAGGTTGCGCAATTCGCCGAGGGTCAGGCTCAGGGTGCCGCAGCGCACATTCAGGGCCATGCTCAACTCGTCGAAGGGCTCATGGCCGAAGACATCCACCACGGGTTGTTCATCCTCATGCCCCGGGTATTGTTGTGTTGCAAAATCCTCGTCCACAGACGTTTCCTCGATCGAAATAAGCGTCAGACACAACGGCCCGGATTCATCATCAATACAGCCGTGCAGCCGGTGCCTGCCGACGTGCAGGAGGCCATTGCCCTGTGGGTCGAACGTGGGTTGTTCAAGCATCACCACGTCACCGGCACGCAGCTGGCGCACCTGGAGAATCGGCAGCCGCAGGCGCCCCAGCGTCACCGCAAGCGCCAGTTGAAACGACGCGGGCAGCGGGGCGGCTATGGGCCGCCAGGGGCCGGCGTCGCACAACGCCAGCAAGGTCTCGGGCGCCAGCCACAGGTAACTCACCACGCGGGACGCACCCAGCGTCACCGTCAACCGGCAACCGAACGTCAACTTCCTGGGAGCAGGCAACAACCGCAGGTAACCGAACGCCGCTCGCACCTCAGGGCTCAGGTGGTGCTGGAACAATTCCCAGAACCAGGAATCCGGGTCGTTACCGGCCTCTGCCAGTGTCACCGGGCACTCCCCCAGCAGGCTGAACAGCGGCCCGGGCTCGGCGAAAGCCAGCACCCCGCTGGTACTCTCGAAACACAGCGGTTTGCCCCCCACGGGCGCACGACCGGGCACCATCAGCAACTCACCGTGCTGCCCAGAGACCTGAAATGACATGCGCATGCCACGCCCTAATCTGCGCCGCGCCGCCACTGTGTTTGCGTTGACCACGGGCACGCTCAAAACCGGCATGATCATGCCGGGGCCATGTGTGCCAGGTGCACGTGCACTGGTTGGGCCAGCGCTCCGGCCAAGCCGTCCTCAAGGCGTTGCCGCACGCCTGGCAGCCAACGTGCGGTGTGCGTTTCCTCAGCCGTCAGCTCAACGTTCCAGGCGCCTTGTTCGCGGCGCACGCTCGCGGTGATCCGCCCCAGGCGCGGCAGGTACAACATGGCTTGCAACGGCCACTGCGCAGCGGCCTGCATACGGGGCGCCAATTGCTCGGTCATCGTCTCGATCATCAGCGCCTCGGTTGGCGCTGTCAGTGCCGTGCGGGAGGAACCATAGCCGCCCCCCTCACGGTCGCGGGTAAACAGTTGGGTAAATAACAGCCTCTGCTCCACGGGCACGAACGCCCCCGTACCGGGCTCACGTTCATCCCGAGGCTCGCGCGGACGCGGACGCTCAGGTTTGTTCACTGGAACTTGCGTCATCGTTCTCTTCCTGCACCAACAAAAGGGATAGCTCCTGGAGTTTTTCAACCTCGCGCAAACACTGGGTAACGTGCCGCTGTGCGCTGTCGATATGGGTCAACTGCTCCTCACGCTGGCCGTGCAATGCATGCAACTGCCCTTCCTCGCGCCGGGTGTCGGCGGAGAACGTGCGCTCCTGTGTATTCCAGGACTTGAGGTCGCGAAACGAGATCACTTGCCCTTGATGCTGGCCCAACAGCTCTGCGGTTTTGCGCGCCTCCTCCTGGCGGGTGTGCTCAAGCGCGTCCTGTGCCTGCTGGATCTGCAACAGCAGCGCTTGCTGAAGCCGCTTGGCCGCCCGCAACGTGCGCTCGGCGCGATCGGCCCGATGCTTGCGCAGGCGCCGCAGGGTGTCTATTTCAGAAAGGGACATCGCAGGTCAGCTCCATCAGCAGATCAAGGGTAGTTTGCATCGGCGCCGGCTCACGCAAGTCCTGGCGCAGGAAACCATCCACTGCCTGGCGGCTGTTCACCGCCAGGTCTGTCAGGGCATCGCTGCCAGGCTGGTACTCGCCCAGCTTGAGCATCAGCTCGATCTGCTGGTAGGCCGACAACAAACGCCGCAATGCGGTGCCGGCCTTGATGTGCGCGGGCTCAGCCACGTTGCTTAAAATTCGGGAAAGGCTGGCCAACACGTCCACCGCCGGGTAGTGGCCGCGCTCGGCCAGCTTGCGGGACAACACGATATGGCCATCGAGCAGCGAGCGGACTTCATCGGCCACCGGGTCGTTCATCGAGTCCTGCTCGATCAGCACGGTGTAGATCGCGGTGATCACCCCGTCGCGGGTCAACCCGGCGCGCTCCACCAAGCGCGGCATCAGGCTGTACACCGACGGCGGCAGGCCGCCACGGCCCAGTGGCTCACCGGCGGCCAGGCCGATCTCGCGCTGGGCCCGGGCGAACCGGGTCAGGGAGTCAATCAGCAGCAACACACGTTTGCCCTTGCGTCGAAACCCTTCGGCCAACGCGGTCGCCGTGAAGGCGGCGCGCGCCCGTTCCATGCTGGAGCGATCAGAGGTCGCACACACCAGCACCGCCTTGGCTCGTAGCTGATCGTCCAGCTCATGGTCGAGAAACTCGCGCAGTTCGCGGCCGCGCTCTCCGATCAGGCCGAACACAATCACATCGCACTCCACGTTCCGGGCGATCTCGGCCAACAAGGTGGTCTTGCCACAGCCGGCACCGGCGAACAGGCCGACACGCTGACCTTCCCCCAGCGTCACCAACCCATCGATCGAGCGCACCCCGGTGGACAGCGCCCGGTTGATCCGCGGCCGCTCGGTGGGCAAGGGTGCCTCGCACAGCACAGGGCTCGCATCCTCGGCGTCATCCTCGACAAACGCACTCGGACCTTCGCCCGCAATCGGCCGGCCAAAGCCATCCAGCACCTGCCCCAGCAAATCGTCCCCCACCCGCACCCGATGCGGCACCCCAAGGCGCTGCACGCTGGCGCCCACCCGCACGCCTTCCAGGTTGCCCAGGGCACTGAGCACGGCATCCTGCTGATCGAACCCGATAATCTCGGCGAGCATGTAGTCACCCACGGTTTTTTCGACCTGGCATAAGTCACCGATGCGCGCCTGAGGCAGCCGGCATTGCAGCAACATGCCGTTGACCCGCTGGATACGCCCGCGCACCGCCACCGGCGCAAAGCTGGCCAGCGCACTCGACTGGCGCTGCTGCCAGGCCTCAAGACGAGCCTGCATCTGCTCACTCACCAGCGCACCTCGAACCGTTGCACGCCGTCGAATACCACCTTGGTGTTGTCGATCAGCACCAGCCGCAAACCCTCCACCTCATCACCGACGAACAGTCGGTTGCCCTGCTCCAAAACCACGTGCCCGTTGGGCCCGCCGACGATCTGCAAAATCTTGAAGGGCAGTTCACTGTTGCGTTCGCTGACACGGCTGAGCACCGGCACCGAGGTTTCGAACTGCTCACCAAAACGGCTGAGCATGCGCGATACCAATTCCACGTCGTCCCGGGACACATCGCCGTTGAGGCTGACCTGGCCATTGATCACTTGCAGGCTCACACGGTGGCCCAACTCTCGCTCGCCGAGCATCTTGAGCAACTGCTGACGCACCTCGTAGGGCGAGCCCAACTCGGGCTTGCGGACCTCTGGTGGCATCAGCGATGCCTGTGCCTGTCGCTCGCCATTGGAAACCATACCGATCGCCGTGATGATGACCGCCCCCACCACCACTAGGCTGATCAAACGCTTCTGCTGCGACCTCGAGATCGAGGACAACATCAGCGTCGGCGGCGCCTCACTGACGGGTGCCGGCTCCAGATCCGTAACGACAGGCGCCTTGGGCCAGGGCTGATCGGCCCGGGTGACGCAGAGCCGAATCTGGCCAATCGAAAAAGGCACGTTGAGTGGCAAGTCACTGATCTGAGCGACGAGCTGACCCTCGGCGTTCTGCACCAGCCCTTGCTCGGCCTGCAGCAACCATTGCCCGCCGGCAAGGCGCAACCACACGTGCCACTCGGCAATGCCCGGGTCGAACAGTGAAAGGTCCGCGTCAGGATCGGCACCAATACTCCACTGCTCGCCAAACAGCGGCAGCGCCGCCCCCTGGTGCTGGCCATCCAGCACGCGCAACTCAAACATCATCAAGCCCTCATGCCACTGCGCCGTGCAACAGATCATCCTGACCCAGATCAAAACGCCCCAGCACCTTCACCTTCGAGGAGCTGCCCAACTCGGCAAACGACAGCACCGGCACATGGTTGAATTCTTCCAACAGCAAGGTACGCAACGGGCTGCGCAAATCCTGCGCAACCAACAGCACGCTCTTGCTCTTGGCCCGCACGGTAAAGGCTTGTTTGAGCAGGCTGACCAGCACCGCGCTGCTGTCGTTGTCGAGGGAAAAGAACACCCCGGTTTGGGTCTGGCGCAATGCATCGCGCAGCACGTTTTCGGTGTGGGGCGACAACAGCCAGGCATGCAGGCCATCGGCTTCGCTGTACTGATGGAAAATCTGCGACTTGAGGGCGATGCGCGCGTAGTCGGCCAAGGCGTCCGGCTCACGTTCATGCTGGCCGTACTCGATCAAGGCCTCGACGATCAGGCGCACGGCACGCAGCGGAACACCCTCGCTGGCCAGGCGCTGCAACACCGCCGAGAAACGTGAAAGCGGCATGATGCGTTGCAGCTCCTGCACCAGCTCCGGCTGGTTGAACTCGAGCCAGCTGAGAATCGACTTGCTCTCCTGAATCCCGAGGAACTGCGGCCCGCTCAGCAGCATCGCGCGGGTCATGCGCTCGATGATCAAGCCCTCTGGGGTGAAGCGCTCCAATTGCTCATCATCAAGCAATGGATCATCGGGCGCCAACCACACCCATTCCTGTTCGTCGCGCTCAGGCAGTCCCTTGGCGCCGTCTTCGGGCTCAGCGGCCAGGGTGTCACGGACCACCGCCATGCGATTGCCAAGAGTGGCCTTGATCATCGGCACTTCATGCACGCAAAAGCGGAACTCATCGTCGGCCAGTGCCGGTGCGAACTCGACTTCAAACGGCGGCAGCGTCAGGCCGATTTGCGTGACCAGGCCATTGCGCGCCTGGCGAATGCCATGGGTGACCTGCGCCACCTGCGCACTGCCGTGCAAAGCTGCGGGGTACTGCAACAGGTAAGGCCGCGACGGATCAAAGCCGCGCAAGTCTTCTTCACCATTGTCTTGCGGGGCGACCGTGTCGGCATTCGTTTGCTCCGGCTGCTCTAGCCGCTGGCGCTTGCGTACCAGGTAATAACCCAGGGAACCGGTGATCAATGAGATGAGGATGAATACCATCGTCGGCATCCCGGGAAGCGCCGCAAACGCGAGCATCCCGACCGAGGCGATGATCCAGCTCTTGGGTTCGCTGGTCATTTGCCGGGCGATCTCGGCGCCCATGTTATTGGAGCCCTTGTTACGCCCGGACGGTGCCACACGGGTGATGATCATGCCGGCGGTCAAGGAAATCAGCAGCGCGGGAATCTGCGCAATCAGGCCATCACCGATGGTCAATACCGAGTACAGCGCCATGGAATCGCCGGCGCTCATGCCGTGCTGGAACATGCCGGTGGAGAAACCGCCCAGCAAGTTGATCACCACGATAATCAGCCCGGCAACGGCGTCGCCCTTGACGAACTTCATGGCCCCGTCCATGGCCCCGAACAGCTGGCTCTCGCGGGACAACTGCTCACGTTTGTCCCGGGCCTGCTCGCCATCGATCAGGCCGGCACGCAAATCACTGTCGATGGACATTTGCTTGCCGGGCATGGCATCCAGGCTGAAGCGCGCCGCCACTTCAGCAACACGCTCGGAACCTTTGGTGATCACCAGGAAGTTGACGATGGTCAGGATCATGAAGATCACCAACCCCACCGCCAGGTTGCCGCCCACCACGAAATTGCCGAAGGCCTCGACGATATCGCCGGCGTCCTGCTCCAGCAGAATCAATCGCGTGGTGGCAATCGAGAGGGCCAGGCGAAACATCGTGGTCAGCAACAGGATCGACGGAAACGAAGAAAATGCCAGCGGTCCCGGCAGGTACAACGCCAGCACGATCAACAGGCACGAGATACAGATATTGAGGGCAATCAGGATGTCCACCAGCCAGGTGGGCAGCGGCACAATAAAGATAAACACAATGGCCATGATGACCACCGCGCCCAAGACTTCGGCACGTTGTGCAACCTTCAGCAGCACGCCATTGATGACCCGTAACGCGCTCATGCATCGGGGCCCTGCAAGGCCATACCCTGCCGGGCGCCGCGCTCGGTGCGTGCGTACTCGTCCATCACCAGCAAAAAGCTGTTCAGGCACTCTTCACGGCCCCTGGTATCACGCCACACTGCCAGCGGCAGGCTCTTGAGAACGGGGTAAACGCTATTGAGTGAAATCACTTGATTGAGTACGTCAGCACCGCCCAACTCATTGGCCAGACGCTGGATCTCGGCAGCCGCAATCCCGGTGTTCGAGTAGGCCAGCAAGCGTTGGAGCAGCGCCACCGCGTCCCGTGTCACCGCGGGATAGGTGAGGGCCAGGCGTTCGATCAGGTCCCGGCAATTACACAAGATGCCACCCAGTTGATCGCAGCCGCGCAACCCCACCAGCAGCGTGAGTAGTTTTGCCGATGCGATCGAAGGGGTCAGCGCCGCAATATCGTCGGCCAGGGCACGGCGCATCAGCTTCAGCCCCAGGCCAAAGTCATCGCCACCGAACAACCCCAGCAGCGCCTGCAGCATCGTTGCCAGGGATTGCCGGGTAACCACGCTGGCGTAATACACACCGCGCACCGCCTGGCGCAGTTGAGGGTCATCACTGCTGGCCTGCAGCGCCAATGCCGTGTTCAGGCCCGCCTGGATCTGCGGCTTGAAGCGCATCTCCAGCTTCACCAGCGCCTCACGAGCCAGCTTCGCCTCGTTGCTGCGCACCTCGGCATCGGCCTGCGCGGCCACTTGCTGGAGCACCACGTAGGCCCGGGCCGGGTCATTGCCGGTGATCTCCAGAAATTTCTCGACGCTGGAGTTCACCAACAGTTGAACCCTGACATTACGCGCGACGGTCGCCAGCGTTGCCTGAGCCGGATGCCCCAACTGTTCATAGAGTTGCGCCAGTTGCTCGACCGGCATTACACGCAGGCCTATCTGCCGCCGTCCGAGCGCACGGCTGTTGAGCTCGACCTCTTGGTTGAACAGCGAACCGAGGTCGTCGCCGATCGGCGCGGCGCTCGCCGTGGAGGGTGGCCGGTGATCAACCCTTGCAGGCGCAGGCTGATCCAGGCTCTGGGGCTTTTGCACATCAATATGGGGATCGACTTTCATGGGGAATGCCAGGACGGGGAGATTCGTGTCCTTGTGTGGCGGGCAAACCCGTTACGGTTCCAACTTATCGGCGATTGCGAGGCTTATGAAAAAACCGGCACAACCCTGCGCAGGTTTGTGCAAAACCTTGCGTGGAAAAGCATGAAAACAAGATATTTCGCTATATATATCAACAGCTTATGAGTGATTTGTGCTTGGCACAGGCAGTGCTAAGGGGGTTCCCGTCGGAATTATTTCGATCGTGTCTACCCTGAGGAAAAAATCATGGATATCCCTATCGATGTTTTAGTTCACCTTACACCTGACCCGCACCGCTCCATCCAGAACCTGTCGGAAGACCACCACAAGAAACTCCGCCGCTTCATTCATAAACGCGTACTGAACCCGGAAGACGCAGACGATATTCTGCAACTGACGTACCTGGAGGCCTGGCGCAACCGGGACCGCTTCAGTGGCCAGGCCACCCTCAGCACCTGGATGTGCGGGATTGCCCAGAACCTGATCCGCAACCACTTCCGGCGCATGTATGCCAAACCGGTGCATTGCGAATTCGATGAGGCGCTGTGGCATGGGCAGGAAGAAAACAACAGCCTGGACTGGCAGTTCGAGATCAACCGCAAACTCGAAAAGACCTTGCGGGCGATCAAGAATTTGCCCCCGGAAATGCGTAAAACGCTCTACGCCTCGCTGGAAACCGACGGCAGCTACCAGGACACCGCCGACGCCATGGACATCCCCATCGGCACCGTGCGCTCACGATTGTCCCGGGCGCGGGAACAGTTGAAGCGAGCCACCTACAACCCGCTACAACCGTAAATCAGGGCACCGGCGCAACGCCGACACCCTTTGCAGGAGCAGTTGATTTACCCGTTTGACGCAAACGTTGGGCAGCAAGGATATCTGCCCGACTCGATTGACCCGATATCAGGCCTTTTTGGTACGCGGCAACAGAATCGCCAACACCCCGAACAGCGGCAAGAACGAGCACAGCGTGTACACGTACTCGATGCCGTGAATGTCAGCCAGGTGCCCGAGCAGCGCTGCACCAATCCCGCCGAAACCGAACATCAAACCGAAGAACACCCCGGCGATCATCCCCACATTGCCTGGCACCAATTCTTGCGCGTACACCACAATCGCCGAGAACGCCGAGGCCAGGATAAAGCCGATTACCACGCTCAGAATGCTGGTCCAGAACAGGTCCACATGGGGCAGCAGCAAGGTGAACGGCGCAACGCCGAGGATCGAAAACCAGATCACCGCCTTACGGCCGATCTTGTCGCCAATCGGCCCGCCAAAGAACGTACCCGCCGCCACCGCCCCCAGGAACAGGAACAGATGCAACTGGGAACTGGCCACCGACAGGTCGAACTTCTCGATCAGGTAGAAGGTGAAGTAACTGGTGAAACTCGCCATGTAGAAGTACTTGGAAAACACCAGCAGGCCCAGCACCACCAATGCACTCAGCACCCGGCCTTTGGACAGGCCATGGGTGGCCGCCTGGCCTTGCTTGAGCTTGAACAGGTTCAAGTGGTGCGCGTACCAGCGGCTGATCGCATACAGCACAAACAACGCAAACACAGCGAACAGACCGAACCAGGCCACATTGCCCTGGCCGAACGGAATAATGATCGCCGCCGCCAGCAAAGGACCGAACGCGGAACCCGCGTTACCGCCCACCTGGAAGGTCGATTGCGCCAGGCCATAACGCCCGCCCGAAGCCAGGCGCGCCACGCGGGACGCTTCCGGGTGGAAAGTCGACGACCCGATACCAATCAGCCCCGCTGCCAGCAGGATCAATGGGAAGCTGCCCACCTGGGACATCATCAAAATGCCCACCAGCGTACAAATCATCCCGCAGGGCAACAGGTACGGCTTGGGATGGCGGTCGGTGTAATAACCCACCCACGGTTGCAGCAGGGAAGCGGTGAGCTGGAACGTCAGAGTGATCAGCCCGACCTGGGTGAACGTCAGGCCGTAATTGGCCTTGAGCATCGGGTAGATCGAGGGCAGTACCGACTGGATCAAGTCATTGATCAAATGCGCCAGCGCCACCGCGCCGATCACACGCATCACCAACGGGCTGGTTTGCCCGGCGGCAGGCGCCGTAGCCACGGAGGGCTGGGAATTGCTCAGAGCCATGGGAGGTTTTCCATACAGCAGATGGATGCACAGGTGCAGGTGCGACAATGTGCCACTTTTGGGTGCAGGAAGGCTATCCCGTTAGCAGGCTAACGAGTAGGTGAATCGATGCAGCGGTCATGGCTTGTAAAGGGCCAGCAAGATGAATCCCTTTAATTTGCGGGACGTTTCCTAGAGAATCTTTCGGCCTTGTGCCTGGGGGAGTCGGTGACTAGTCTTCGGTCCGTCGCTGGTTTTCAGTGATCGGGTTTAGCAGCCTGAACTCAATAGGCACACGCTTTACGCCCCAGTTTATGGTGGCTGTGCGTGGGGCACCTTCGGGTGCGCCGGTTTTCCTATTGACTGGTCTGCTAACCCGCGTACAGCCGCCACCCTTCTCGTTTAGCAGCGACGGTGGCAGCTTCTTCAGGTCAATAGGAGCTACACCATGTTCAAGATCGTCCCCGATCCACCCCGTGACCAAGCCAAAGACCGCGCCGCTTTCAACCGAGCGCTCGACCACTACTTACCCACCGATCCGCCGCAACCCTCGACAAACTTCTACGCCATCAGCGACGAAATCAGCGTCGAAGACTCCCTGCTCTACACCGCCGACCTGCTGCACAGCGCCTCGGCCACCGCGCTCGATTGTGGTGAACAACTGCAAACCCCCGAGCGTGCCAAAGTGCTTGCCGTGTGGCACCTGCTGGAAATGGCCAAAGCCATGGTCGACCGCTCGATAGAGTGCCTGCACCCGCGCAAAACCTGACGCGCGAACGCCAGAACACCACAGATCAAATGTGGGAGCGGGCTTGCTCGCGAATGCGGTGGACCAGCCAATACCTCTGTTGACTGACACACCGCATTCGCGAGCAAGCCCGCTCCCACCTTTTGATCTTCGCCGCCTTGGGACCTGCGCAAACCCCAACCGCTCGTCACCAAACCCGGTGTTTCCCGTTAAACAGTTGATAGCGTAGATAAATTTTCAAAAAAAGCGCTTGACGCATTCCCGTTCTCCGCGAATAATGCGCGCCACTTGGCTACATAGCTCAGTTGGTTAGAGCATAGCATTCATAATGCTGGGGTCCGGGGTTCAAGTCCCTGTGTAGCCACCAAGTACTAAAAACGGCTTACCGAAAGGTAGGCCGTTTTTTTATGCCCGAAGAAAAGTACTCGGCCCTATTACTCCTGCGAAATCAGTGCTTATGCCGATGGTGCACATCGGGAAAATGCGCATGACTATGCTGAATCGGTGCGTGCTCATGCGCATGACTATGTGGTTCGGTACCGTCCCACTCAAAGCCGTGCACATGCTGGTGGTGCTCATCGTGTGTATGACGATGGCCGTGCGTGAGTGGATCGTGCTGATGCTCGTGCGCATGATGTTCCATCAAGTGAATCCACACTCCGATGGCCATCAAGGCGGCAGCGAGCAAGAACATCAGCGAGACCGACTCGCCCAGGATCAGAATCGAGATGACCGCGCCAAGGAAGGGAGCCGTGGAAAAATAGGCCCCGGTGCGCGCGCTGCCAAGCCCGCGCAGAGCGAGCACAAACAACACCAGACTCACGCCATACCCAAGCAGCCCAACCACCATGATGGACCCCAGCGTGGCCACGGCTGGCAGTTGCGACCCGATGGCCAACGCCAGACAGCAATTGACCACCCCCGCCGCCAAGCCTTTGCTCCCGGCGATAAAAAGCGCATCCGAGGCAGAGACCTTACGGGTCAGGTTGTTATCGATGGCCCAACAAAAACAGGCGAACGCCACGGCCAGCGGCCCCGTCCAATCATGAGCCGTCGCCGTCCCTTGCGGCCACGACAAAACGAGCCCGCCCAAAACAATGGCGATCATGCCGATGACAATCCGGCGATCCGCGTTCTCTTTGAACACGACCCACGCCAGAACGGCCGTGAGCACTGACTCAAGATTGAGCATCAGCGATGCGGTGGCGCCCGCGGTACGGGTGAGGCCATACATGAGCGCCACAGGCGCAAGCACGCCCCCAAAGACAATGGCGCCCATCAACCAGGGCCACTCTCCGGCTGCAAGCCCGGGCCGTTTCCAGCCGTGGTCGCGGGCAAACCGAACGATGGCCAGGCCCAGGCCGCTGCCCAGATAGAGCAGCCCTGCCAACAGGATGGGCGGCGTATCCAGCCCCAAGAGCTTGGCAAGCGGAGTGCTGGCGCCGAACAACGCCGCAGCAGCCAACGCGTAGAGAACGCTCACATTCATAATGGGTTGCCCTATCAGGCTTATTGCATAAGGACGAGCATCATAGCTGTGCCCGGGTAAGAATTACGTGAACGCCAGCCTGGCTGGATTCTGTGCGACTGAAGCGGCAGGATAGCCCGGCTGGCAAACCACAAGAAGGTGACGCATGACATTCCCCGCTACCGGCATCAGCACTGACCGCCTCTTACTGCTGGGCGCCCACCCTTCCCACGCTCGCGCCATGCAAACGTACCTGCTGCAAAATCGCGATTTCCTGCAGCCTTGGGAGCCTTTGCGTGACGACGCCTTTTTTGAACTGGACGCCATCACCGAACGCCTCCACGCCATGGCCGACAAAACCGCCAGCGGCGAAGCGTTGCACCTGCTGATATTCAGCCAGGACCAAATCATCGGTGCCTGCAACTTCAGCAACATCGTGCGCGGTGCGTTTCAGGCTTGTCACTTGGGTTACGCACTCGCTGAATCCGCCCAAGGCCAGGGCCTGATGCATGAAGCGCTGACGGCGGCGATTGCCCATGTGTTCGACGCCATGCAACTGCACCGAATCATGGCCAACTACCGCCCAGAGAATGAGCGCAGCGCGCGCCTGCTGGCGCGGCTGGGGTTTGAAAGAGAAGGTGAAGCACGGGCGTATCTTAGGATCAACGGGGTTTGGACCGACCATATATTGACCGCATTAACTAACCTCGAAGTCTTGTGAATAAAATCGCCTCTTGTAAATCCGGAAAAAAATTGCCCGACGACTTGCGATTTAGAACCCCGACAAATTTACCTCACCAACTACCTGCCGCAGGTTCAACTTCTTGACGTCAATAAATTCAAAAAAGCTAATTGCAAGCTCATAACACTCAGTGATTGTCACCCCAATTTCAGCGGGACCGTAATCGTATGACTCCTCTCCGTTTACCTCGACGAATCCCGCCTCCGCCAAGATCCCCAACTCGCCGTCTAAATCCACACCTTGAAACTTCCGCTCTACAACGGAATAAAGCAGGTGGGCATGTAGTTCCCCAAATCTTTTAGAATCACCTGAGCGTCGGTGCTCCATTAATGAAACAAGAAACTCCCTTGTCACCCTAGGCAATCTAGTAAGCTTATCGCCCATCACTACTAGCGCCTGAGCGATGCCTTTCTTTTCTGAGCTTGTCACACCTATCTTCATATCATTCATCAGATATGAAACAAACTTCTTACCGTCACCAATCTGAGGCTGCGGTGGCAATTCCCACATCGCGTAACCATCGGTTTTATATTTTCCGCCTTTTTTTCGAACCTCAAGATCGTTTTTCAACCTCATGCATTCTGACTGCACCAACTCGTGAAGGTCCTGCAATTTACGACTGTCTAGATCCATGGACTTGCGCGCCAGATCGGACAAGTCCCAAATATCTTGCTTATTAAAAGAAAACCCACTGAGCTTGGTAGCGTTTAGCTTATAAGATCCTTGCTTCGCCCCAAGAATAACAATAATAATTTTTTTATAGGCTAACTTCTGTGCAGCCGTAATTTTTGAAAGAGTCTTGTAAACTTTAGCAGACGAAGAGGTTGCCGTAACCTGGATACCGACCTTCCAGACTTTATCTCCCAAATCAAGACCAGGATTATTCGATCTTGTTTTGTTCAGACTTTCCAACGAGCGCCCTTCAATTATATTCAAGACATCACGAATAAAATTTTCAGCATACACGGGCAAATCTGTAAGCCCGAGAGAAACCCTTAACTCTATATGCCCCCTAAGTTCTGAAAAATTATCAATAATTTCACCTATAAAATGTCCTCTGGTGATCATCAGCTTACTCCTTGCTTGTCATGTAATAGCAGAAAGAACATCTAATATAGCAACATCGCCGGTTTGTCCATCAACGCTAGAACGCAGAAAATGCTTAGGAATTACCCACCAGGCCGCACACCCGGACAAGGATTCACCAATTCCGAATACTCAAACTCCGTAAAGTACGGAATCTTTGTCCCCGGAATCATCCCTCCGCCATACATCTTCTTCCCGCTCGGCCTGACCGCCTTCGCGCCAGCACCGATCAACAATGGCTGACCATTGGCCAACAAATAATCCACCATCTCCCGATGCATCGTTCCATTCCAGTGTTTGTCTGCATCCAGCGGCAGCAACACAAAGTTGGAGTTCGCCGTAAACATGTTCAGCGCTTCCGCCGCTTCCCGCGAGGTGGCGGTATGGCCGCACAGCACTTCAGCGGTTTTCAGTGTGTAGGAAGGCACGTACCGGCTGCTTTGATACTTGCTCAGGATCAGCCCTTTACGGGTCAGCACCGCCAACCCTTGCTCGGCATGGCAGATTGCTTCGTCGCCGTACTTCAGTCTGCAGAAGTTGGTATAGGAGATGTCGATAATGTCACTGCCGGAAACTCCCAGGTCTTGCGCTATCTGGGCCCGGGCTTGAGGGGTTTGGTAGGGGATGCTGCAGCCACTCAGCAGGAGGGCGGCAACGAATAACATCAGCGGTAAAGTACGCATAAAAAACTCCAGAAAAACGGGATGAGGGCGTGTCAATCCATTAAATCTCTACCGGCACAACCAACTCCTTCTGCCCCTCCGCCGTCACGTCATAAATCTTCTGGCTGCACACTGAGAACCCCTGCAAATCAAACTCCACCACATAGGTCTTGTTCGCTTTCGGCAGAAAGCTGCGCGACAGCGGCCCGCATTTTTCCAGGCTGTACGACGTGCCGTGATCATTACGCCAGTTCGCAACGCCCTCCACCATCGTCAACTGATCCGCGGGCACCAACGTCTCCCTGAACGGCCGGGCACGATAGAGCCCATGGGCCAGGCCCTTGTATAACCCTCGGATAAACGCCGGCGCCTGCTGCTCCAGGGAATCGTTGTAAACAACCCCCACGCTGCTCAAATTCCCCACGGGCCCAGCGCTGAAGCTCACCTGCGATTCGGTGCTGAGCATTTTGAAAATAACCTTCGCATGGTGGTCGTCTGCCGTCAGTACGACCGGCTTGGGTTTGGTCGGCGGCGGGCCTTTATGAGAAGAACAACCCGCACCAAAAACAGCCACCAGGCACAACGGAAAGATCCAAGCAAAGGAACGACCCATAGATAAATTCAAACCTTGTTAAATGCCATGATGGCTAGGTGCTGGATAGCTTAATGCCACTACCCTGAAAAGTATCTCCCCAACCGCCCATGTGCCTCGCAATATCCCCCCGCCGTCGAAATCCCACCACTGCCGAACAACCTGAAAAAAGGAGCTACACATGGGTTTTCTCGCCGGAAAGCGCGTTTTGATCGTGGGCGTCGCCAGCAAATTGTCCATCGCGTCGGGCATTGCCGCCGCCATGCACCGTGAGGGCGCCGAGTTGGCCTTCACCTATCAGAACGAGAAATTGAAAGGCCGCGTGGAAGAGTTCGCCACCGGTTGGGGTTCCAGCCCGGCGCTGTGTTTCCCGTGTGATGTGGCCAGTGACGAGCAGATCGCCCAGGTGTTTGCCGAGCTGGGCAAGCAGTGGGATGGCCTGGACTGCATCGTGCATTCCGTGGGTTTCGCCCCGGGTGATCAGTTGGAAGGGGACTTTACCGACGCCACCACCCGCGAGGGTTTTCGCATCGCCCACGACATCAGCGCCTACAGCTTCGTGGCCCTGGCCAAGGCCGGTCGGGAGTTGATGAAGGGCCGCAATGGCAGCCTGTTGACCCTGTCTTACCTGGGCGCAGAACGCACCATGCCCAACTACAACGTGATGGGGATGGCCAAGGCTTCGCTGGAGGCTGGCGTGCGGTATCTGGCCGGCTCCCTCGGCCCGGAAGGCACGCGGGTTAACGCGGTGTCCGCCGGTCCGATTCGCACCCTCGCCGCTTCCGGCATCAAGAATTTCCGCAAGATGCTGGCCGCCAACGAGGCGCAAACGCCGCTGCGGCGTAACGTCACCATTGAAGAGGTCGGTAACGCCGGCGCCTTCCTGTGCTCGGACCTGGCGTCGGGTATCAGTGGGGAGATCATGTACGTGGACGGCGGTTTCAATACCACGGCCATGGGTAATCTCGACGATTGACCCGCCACTGACACGAAAGCCCGCGCAATGCGGGCTTTCTATTGCAGCCCGAAGTTTGAAACCACTAAAATGGGATTAATTCTCACTTACGACTCTCTCTCATGAAGCTGTCTTCGCCCACCGACGCTCCTACGCTCGATGCGCTGTACCGCGGCTACCACGGCTGGTTGTTGACCTGGTTGCGGCGTCGCGTGCATTGCTCCCATCAGGCGGCCGACGTGGCGCAAGACACTTTCGTACGCTTGCTGGCATCGGGCACTTACGTCGCACCGGGTGAGCCACGGGCTTATCTGGCCACCATCGCGCGCCGGTTGCTGATGGACAATGGCCGCCGCCGACGCCTGGAACAGGCCTACCGCGAAGAGCTCGAACGCTGCGCCGCGTACCTTGAACAGGCGCCTTCACCGGAGCAGATCCTGCAAGCCGCGCAAATGCTTGAAGCGATTGATCGGGCCTTGGCGCGCATGAACAAGCGGATACGCGACACCTTCATCCTGCGTTACCTCGAAGGCCTGGACCAGGCGCAAATCGCCCAGCGCCTCGGGGTTTCGGTGCGCACGGTACAGAACGACCTGGTGGAAGCCTTGCTGGCGTGCGATGCGTGCGCCCAGCCATGAACCAGCCTCTGCCCCACGCTGTGCTGCGCCAGGCTGCCGAATGGCTGGTGCGGCTGGATCACGAAGGCAACGACGCCAGCGAACAAGCATTTCGCGCCTGGCTGGCCGCCGACCCGCTGCACCCCCAAGCCATTGCCCGCCTTCAGGGCCACTTGCAGCCTCTCAAACAAGCCCCGGCCCGTGCCGCATTGCGCCGGGCCCGGCAGCCGCGCCACGGGGCAACGCTGGTTAAGTGTCTCGCCCTGGCCCTGCTGCTAGCGGGCGTGCCGGCGTACCAGTACGAGCAACGTGGCTATCTGTTCGCCGACCTGAGCACGGACCGTGGCCAATGGCGCCAAACGCTGCTGGCCGACGGCAGTGACCTGCAACTGGAAGGCAACTCCGCCGTGAACCTGCACTTGGACGCCACCCAGCGCCGCGTGCGACTGCTGCACGGAGAGATACTGGTGACAGTGGCCAAGGACGCCCAGCGGCCGTTTTATGTCGACACCCCGCAAGGCAGCATTCGCGCCCTGGGTACGCGCTTTATCGTCGAACTCAGCGACACCGCCACGGTGGTCAAGATGCTCGAATCTTCCACCCGCATCGACAGTGCCGGGCACACGATCACCCTCGCCCCCGGCCAGCAAGTGCGCCTGGATGCAAACGGGCCGGGCACGCCGAAAAGCGTCGATGTGCAGGCGCAGCAGCAAGCCTGGACAGCCCATCAATTGCTGGCCAATGACGAGCCGCTGGCGGATGTGCTTGAGCGCCTGGCGCGGCATCGCCCGGGAGTGCTGATGTTCGATCGCAAGGTGCTGCAAGGCATCCGGGTGACCGTGATGCTGCCGACGGACGACAGCGACCGCGCGTTGCGCCTGCTCACGCGCACCCTGCCGATTGAAGTCAGCACCTACACCCCGTGGCTTACCCGTGTGCGCTTGAAAGTACCCGCCGAATAATTTTTGCGCCTCGTTGCGTGTTTTCGGTTTTACCGCGTCCTTCCCTTGGCCAACATCCAAAGGAGCACCGATAACATGTCTTCAACCCCCACTCGCGGCGGCCTGTTACTGGCCAGTCGACTGTTGCTTGGCTGCCTGCCGCTGGCGGTGCCGGGCCTGGCTTACGCGCAACAGCAGGTGCAGACGTTCGACGTCGCGCCCGGCAAACTCGGTGATGTACTGACCCGCTTCGCCCAGGCCGCCGGTGTGCCGATTTCGTTCCTGTCGCAACAGGTGGCCGGGTTGAACAGCCCCGGTGTGCGCGGCAGCTACAGCGTGGCGGACGGGTTCGCGCAGGTGCTGGCCGGCACCGGTTTTGCCGCAGCCGGCAATGCCGATGGCTATCAGTTGGAAAGCCTGCCGGTAGCCGGCGGCGCGCTGTCGCTGGGCGCCACAGAGATCACTGCCAACCAGTTGGGCACCATCACGGAGGGCAGCCGTTCCTATACTCCGGGCACCATCGCCACCGCCACGCGCATGGTGCTGACCCCACGGGAAACCCCGCAGTCGATCACCGTGATCACGCGCCAGCATATGGATGACTTCGCGCTTACCTCGATCGATGACGTGATGCGCCATACGCCGGGCATCACCGTGTCGACCTTCGACAGCGAGCGCAATAACTACTACGCACGCGGCTTCTCGGTGGAGAACTTCCAGTACGACGGCATTCCTACCCTGCGCAACTCCGCCTACTCGTCCGGCCAGACCCTGACCGACATGGCGATCTATGACCGCGTGGAAATTCTCAAGGGCGCCACCGGGCTGCTGACTGGCGCTGGCGCCCCCGGCGCGACGATCAACCTGATCCGCAAAAAGCCCACCCGCGACTTCAAGGCCAGCGTGGAACTCGGCGCCGGCAGTTGGGACAACTATCGCTCCCAGATCGACGTGAGTGGCCCGCTGACCGACAGCGGCAACGTGCGTGGACGCGCGGTGGCGGCGTATCAGGACAAGCACTCGTTCATGGACCACTACCAGCGCAACACCAATGTGTACTTCGGCACACTGGAAGCTGACATGACCGAAGACACCCTGCTCACCGTCGGCTTCGATTACCAGAACAGTGACCCGCAGGGCTCGGGCTGGTCCGGTAGCCGGGCGTTGTTCGACCGCAGCGGCAACCGCATCGACGTGAAACGCTCCTATAACAACGGCGCCAAGTGGAGCCGTTGGGAGCAGTATTCCCGCAGCGCGTTCTCCACCCTCGAGCATAACTTCGACAATGGCTGGGTGATCAAGGGCCAATACACCCATCAACTCATGGGCTACGACGCGCCGTTGGGCTCGATCATGAGTGGTCCGTTCGCCGCCACCGGACTCTCGTCCCTGTACGCGAACAAGTTCACCGGCAATACCCGCGCCGACTCGGGCGATATCTACGCCAGCGGTCCGTTCAGCCTGCTGGGCCGTACCCATGAACTGGTGATTGGCGCGTCGGCCTCGAACTCCCACTGGACCGGAAAAGACTACGGCGCCCCCACTTATGTCGGCAACAACCAGATTGATTTCTGGAATTTCGACGGCAATGTGCCGGAGCCAGACTGGGGCGCGCCGACCCGCACCATCGATGCCACCACCCGGCAATCCGCCGGCTACATGGCCGCACGTTTCAACCTCACGGACGACTTGAACCTGTTCCTCGGCAGCCGCGTGGCCAACTACACATTGCGCGGCGACGACGACTCCACCGAGACCGGCAAGCTGGTGCCCTACGCCGGGGTCACCTATGACCTGAACGACAACTTCACCGCGTATGCCAGCTACACCGACATCTTCATGCCGTCGAGCTACAGCCGCGACCGCAACAACAAATTGCTGGAACCGGATGAAGGCAAGAACTACGAGACCGGCCTCAAGGGCGAGTTCTTCGAGGGCCGGCTCAACACCAGCATGGCCTACTTCGAAGTGCATGAAACCAACCGCGCGGAGCCGGACGCTGAATACAACGCCGCGCCTACCAATCCGTCCCTGGGTTATGCCGAAAAAGGCATCAAGGCCAAGACCAAAGGCTTCGAGGCCGAAATGTCCGGCGAACTGGCGCCGGGCTGGCAGGCCCAAGCCGGCTACACCCACAAGATCCTGCGGGATGAACATGGCGACAAGGCTTCGACCTGGGAGCCGGAAGACCAGCTCAGCTTCTTCACCTCGTACAAGCTCAAGGGCCCGCTGGACCGCCTGACCCTCGGCGGCGGCGCACGCTGGCAGAGCAGAAGCTGGCAAGTGGTGTACAACCGGCCCAAGGCGCAAAACGAAGAGTTCTCGCAGGAAGCGTATTGGGTGGTGGACGCGATGGCCAAGTACCAGGTCAGCGAACACCTTTCCGCGACGCTGAACGTCAACAATCTGTTCGACAAGCAGTACTACACCAACATCGGGTTCTATAACACGGCCTATTACGGCACCCCGCGCAATGTGATGCTCACCACGCGCTGGGACTTTTAACCGGCCAGGCGCCAGCGCCCCGTGGCATGGGGCGCTGTTGCGTCAAATAGCGTGCCGCACAAAACACTGCTCCACCACCGACTTGCCCCACTGCTGCCCTTCCTGCTCGGACTCCAGCACAAAGCCCGCGTTTTCATAAAGCTTGCGCGCCACATCCAGGCCCTTGAACGTCCACAGCCGCACCGCCGGGAACCGGTGCTCGTCACAGAAATCCAGCGCCTCTTTCAGCAGCCGTTTACCTAGGCCCTGACCGTGAGCCGACGGGTCCAGGATGAAGCAGCGCAAGATCGCCTCGCCGTTTTCGCCCTCGCCATCAATGGCAATCGAACCCACAATCTGCGGCCCATCCAGTACCGCCCACACTTCGTTGCGAGGGTTGGCCAGGCGTCCCATCAACTCGGCCATGTCCGCCGCCACCAGGCTTTCGAACGGCTGGCCAAAATGGGCGTGTTTGGCGTAGTACTCAGCGTGCATCTGCGCGATGCGCCCAATCACCCCAGGCCGGTAGCCACGGGCAATGCTGTAGTGCCTTGGCTGTCGGACGCCGGTGCGTTGGGTTTGCAGGGCTGCGGCGTACTGATCAAGCCCACGGCTGACGGCCTGTTGCTGTTCGCTGGACAAGTCGCCAATCGCCTCGCCCACTTGGCGCCGGGCAAACGTTTCGATGTCGCGTAACGTCTTCTGGCCTCGTGTGGTGAGCCGCAGCTTTTTCGAGCGGGCATCGTCCTCGTTGGCAAACTCTTCCAGCTCGCCCGCCTCGATCAGCTTGCGCACCATGCGGCTCACCGACGATTTTTCCAGGCCCAGCAAGGTGACCAGTTCAGCCGCTGTCAGTGCGCCACGCTCGCCGATTTCAACAATCGTGTGCACTGATGACGGTGGATAACTGCTGGCCGCCAACCTCGGCTGCATGAAGCCCAGCTCCCGCACCATGAGGCGTGAGGCACAGCGGATCTGATCGATAAGGTCTGGCCTGGAACGGTTCACGGAAAAACCTCTTGCCCGAATGAAGAGATATAGTTGTACCGCACAACCAAATACAGATCAATCTCCCCTCTCCTAAAGCACTGAGGTACATTCCCTACACGGACAACAGATCATTCTCAAATGAACGGAGTCATCGCGTGCTTTCGATTTTCCACCGCCAACGCCTTACCACCCTCTCGCTGATCACCGCCGCCCTCACCCTCGCCGCTTGCCACAGTGCCACCGCACCTGAACTGCCGCCCGCCCCGGAACTCGGCTCGGGCTATCGCACCGACATGAGCACCCGCCACGCCG
Source organism: Pseudomonas sp. LBUM1641 (assembly GCF_059716235.1). Taxonomy (NCBI): domain Bacteria; kingdom Pseudomonadati; phylum Pseudomonadota; class Gammaproteobacteria; order Pseudomonadales; family Pseudomonadaceae; genus Pseudomonas; species Pseudomonas sp. LBUM1641. The sequence goes on along the minus strand of NZ_CP166815.1, from coordinate 1,004,633 downwards.
AGCGCCATATGGCCGCCGCCGCCAACCCGCTGGCCGCCGAAGCCGGGCGGGAAATCTTGCGCAAGGGCGGCTCGGCCATCGACGCCGCGATTGCCATGCAGGCCGTGCTGACCCTGGTGGAGCCGCAGTCCTCCGGGATCGGCGGCGGCGCGTTCATCATGCTGTGGGACGGCAAGCAGGTGCATGCCTACGACGGTCGCGAAACCGCACCAGCGGGCGCTACCGAGCGGTTGTTCCTGAAGGCCGACGGTACGCCGATGGCCTTCCCCGATGCACAGATTGGCGGGCGTTCCGTGGCAACTCCGGGCGTGTTGCGCGCCCTGGAGATGGCCCACAAGAAGACCGGCCACCTGCAATGGGCGACGCTGTTCGAGCCGGCCATTCGCCTGGCTGAACAGGGCTTCCCGATCTCGGCACGCCTGCACAGCCTGATTGCCGCCGACCGCTACATCACCCGCTCGCCGGAAATGACCGCGTACTTTCTGAACGCCGACGGCAGCCCCAAGGCCACGGGCACACTGCTGAAAAACCCGGCGCTGGCCAACGTCTTCAAACGCATCGCCAAGGAAGGGCCGGACGCGCTGTACTTCGGCCCGATTGCAGAGGAGATCACCCGCAAGGTGCAGGGCAACAGCAACGCCGGCAGCCTGACGCTGACCGACCTCAAGGGCTACAACGCGGTTGAGCGGGCGCCGTTGTGCACTGACTACAAGCGCTGGAAAGTCTGCGGCATGCCACCACCGTCGTCGGGCGGGATTGCCATTGCGCAGATCCTCGGCACGTTGCAGGCTCTGGAAGCCCGCGACCCGCGCATGGCCCTCGCGCCGTTGAAGCCGGTGAAGAGCGACTCACCGGCAGGCTTGGAGCCGGTGCCCGAAGCGGTGCACCTGATCGCCGAGGCCGACCGCCTGGCCTACGCCGACCGCGCCCAATACGTGGCCGATTCGGACTACGTGCCGGTGCCGGTTGCCGGGCTGATCGCTCCGAACTATCTGGCCAGCCGCGCCGCGTTGATTGGTGAACGCAGCATGGGCGTCGCCAAGCCGGGCAAGCCGGCCGGGATTGAAGTGGCCTACGCGCCGGATCGCTCGCCGCTGCGCATTTCCACCTCGCAAGTGGTGGCAGTGGATGACGTGGGTGGCGCGGTGTCGATGACCACTACGGTGGAAGCGGCATTCGGTTCCCATGTGATGGTCCAGGGCTTTTTGCTGAATAACCAGATGACCGACTTCTCTTTCATTCCCGAAGAGAACGGCCAGCCGGTGGCCAACCGGATCGAGCCGGGCAAACGCCCGCGTTCGTCCATGGCGCCGACGCTGGTGTTTGATCGCCAGAGCGGCGAGCTGGTGGCCACGGTTGGTTCCCCGGGCGGATCGCAGATCATCGAATATGTGAGCAAGTCCCTGGTGGCCATGCTCGACTGGAACCTCGACCCGCAAGCCGCCGTCGGCCTGCCCAACTTCGGCAGCCGCAACGGCGCGACCGAGCTGGAAGCCGGGTTGTTCAGTGCACCGTTGAAACAGGCGCTGAAGGACAAAGGCCACGCCCTGAGCGAAATCGACATGACCAGCGGCGCCCAGGCGATCGTCCGGGTGCGCGATGCGCAGGGCAAAGCGTCGTTGATCGGCGGGGCTGATCCACGCCGTGAAGGCGAAGCGCTGGGGGATTGAGTTGACTCATTGGAGAGCTGCGCGTGCACAAGGCAAATAACCTCGGCGCCCTGGTGGGCGTCGATCATGGGTTTTGTTCGATTGACGATCCATTGCGGCCTGACGAGGTGTTCATCTGCAAGCAGGTGCACAGCGCCACGACCCTTGAATGGCGCCCGGAGCTGGTAGCCAATACGGTTGAAGCCGATGGGGTTTTCAGCCGGGATACGCAGCCAATTGCGGTGATCACCGCCGACTGCCTGCCGCTGCTGATGGCCTCGGAGAACGGGGACTTTGTCGCAGCGATTCATGGCGGCTGGAAGGGACTGCAAGGCGGGATCATCGCCAATGCCATGCAAAGGTTTACCGCCGAGGGTGTGGCGCTGGATCAGTTGCGGATTGCGATTGGGCCTTCGATCAAGCCTTGTTGTTATGAGGTGAGTGGCGAGTTTGTGGCGCAGTTGCAGGCGAGCCAGGGGAATTTGTGGCGGGATGGAAATGCGCCGTGGACGTTTGAGCAGCCGGGGCCGCTGTTGGCGCCACAGATTGCGCCGCCTGATCCGAGGCAGGATTTGAGTGCGTGGTTTGATTTGAGCCGTTATGCGCTGATCTTACTGGAGGCGGCAGGGATAAAACGTGAGCAGGTTGAGGTGAGCGAGGTGTGTACGTATTGCACCTCGCCGGCGTTTGCGAGTTATCGCAGAAGGACCCATGACAGTACGGAAAGGAAGACGTTGTTGTATTCGTGGATTGCTCGCGCCGTGTAATGGGACGACACCCACAGCTCTCTTAGCTATTAGCCTAAGAAAATCTGTAGGCTGTCATTTTTTGCGAAACAACGTTTCTTGAATCCCCCTCCATCCGCTGACATTTTCTGGCCCCGCCCCTTCTTGCCAGAGGCTACGTCAAAGACGTAGAATTTTTGCGTGTTAACGATCATCGAGTCACCATTATTCAGTAAGCTATGGCCCGATTACTGGACCGAAGAAGAACGGGGTATTTTTATGGCTTTTCTAGCCAACCACCCCGATTCAGGTACTGTCATTCCAGGTTCTGGTGGTTGCCGAAAAGTACGCTGGAGCTTGGAAGGCCGGGGCAAGAGCAGCTCAGTACGGATCATTTACACAACGCAATTGGCGTGCGGCGCACTAGTTGCCTTGCTGATTTATGCCAAAGGTGCCACCGAGAATATTCCCGCGCATGTCCTCTACAAAATCGCCAAGGAGATGAACCATGCCACTCACTGAGAAACAGCTGAAGGAACGTGACGCCAAGCGCAACATCGGCGAGGAATTGCTGGCTGCCGTTATCGACGTCAAGGAAGGGCGTCATGGTCACGTCCATCACGTCGAAATTACCCAAGCGGCTGAGGCGCGCAGCAAGACCGGGTTGTCACAGCCCAAGTTTGCCGAACTGCTGGGGGTCTCTGTACGAACGCTTCAAGAATGGGAGCAAGGGCGCCGTTCTCCTTCCGGCGCGGCACGTTCCTTGCTGCACATAGCAGCCATCAGGCCAGACGTTTTTCGAGAAGTCCTCAGTAACGCCTGATGGCGTTACTGGTCTACCGGCTAATCTTCAACCCCTTACGCGCCGAATGCCGCTCCAGCGCCAGCTCGATCAACCGGCTCACCAGCTCGCTGTAGCTCATGCCAGCCGCCTGCCACAACTTCGGGTACATGCTGATGCGGGTGAACCCGGGCAACGAGTTGATTTCGTTGATCAGCACCTCACCCTCATCCGTCAAGAACACATCCACCCGCGCCAGCCCGGCGCAGCCCAGGGTTTCAAACGCTTCGATGGCCAACGCACGAATGCGCTCGCTGGCTTCAACACTGATATCCGCCGGCACCACCACTTGGGCCGCCTGGTCATCGATGTATTTGCTGTCGTAGGAATAGAACCCGTCCCGCACCACGATCTCGCCACAACCGCTGGCGATGGGATTCTCGTTGCCCAATACGGCGCATTCGATTTCCCGGCCTTTTACCGCCGACTCCACCAGCACCTTTTCATCAAACCCAAGTGCCAGCTCTACGGCAGCGTGATATTCAGCCTCGCTGCCCACCTTGCTCACACCCACGGACGACCCCTGGTTCGCCGGTTTCACGAACATCGGCAATCCGAGTTTCTGTTGGGCTTGGTCGAAGGTGGTACGCGCCGCATTCCTGCGGTTGAGGGTGATGAACGGCGTCACGGCAATCCCGGCATCGCGCAGCAGGCGTTTGCTGATGTCCTTGTCCATGCACACGGCCGAGCCCAGCACGTCGGAGCCGACAAACGGCAGGTCTGCCATGCGCAGCAGCCCTTGCAGGCAGCCGTCTTCGCCGAGGGTGCCGTGGACGATTGGAAAGATCACATCGACGTGTTCCAGCGAGGCCTGGCTGGCGGTTTCCACCAGTTGCTGGCTGGCCTTGCCCGGCACGACCGCCAGTTCACGATTGGATTGATTGAGAGCGATCAGCGCCGGGTTTTCTTCATTGAGCAGGAAGCCCGAGGTGTCGTTGAGGTGCCAGTGGCCGGCCTTGTCGATGCCGATCAGGATCGGCTCGAAGCGCGAACGGTCCAGCGCATCGACGATGTTGCGCGCCGACTGCAGCGACACTTCATGCTCGGCCGAACGGCCACCAAAAATAATCCCTACCCGCAGCTTGCTCATGATCGGCCTCACGTTTGAAAGTAAGGCTTCTTACCATGAGCCGTCAGCGATTCGCTACCAGCGTAGCCCCGAACAGCACATAACAACCACCGGCAAACCGGTCCAGCCACTTGCGCGAGCGGCTGTAGACGTTGGCCATCCGTTCACTGGAAAACACCAGCGCCACGCAGGAATACCAGCTGAATGACAGCGTCGCCATGGTGATCACAGCCAGGGTCAGCAGCATCGGCGACGGTGATGGGGGCATAGTGGACGCAAAGATCGTCGCGACGAACAGCGCCGCCTTGGGGTTGGACAGGTTGCCCAATAAACCCAGGCGCCAGGCGGAAAACAGCGAGCGCCGAGGTTCGTCGGGCAACAGGTTCTGGGCCATGGCCGGCGCCGAGCGCCGGAACAGTTTCAACCCCAGGTAAATCAGGTAGCAGCCACCGATGATCTTGAACGCCAGGTACAGCATCGGCGCTGCGGTAAACAATGACTTGATCCCCAAGCCGCCGGCCAGGCCCCACATCACTGTGCCGGTGGCCACGCCAGCGGACGCCACCACGCCATGGCGGCGCGAGCAACTGGCGGCCAATTGCGCCGTGTTGAAGAAGTTCGGCCCGGGGGTGACGACCGCGACGGTCCAGAGCAAGGCCAGCGACAGAAGAGGCGCGGCGTACGGCAGGCTTGGGAAAAGCATCGGTTGATCCATCCTTCAGGGAATTAAAGATCCTTGCCGTTTACAGCTCAGGTTCGGGTTCATGCACCAGCAGGTCGCCCGGCTGACACTCCAGATACTTGCAGATTGCATCCAGGGTGGCCAGCCGTATGCCCTTGACCTTGCCTTGCTTTAGCAATGACAGGTTTTGTTCGGTGATACCAATGGCGGCGGCCAGGTCCTTGGACTTGACCTTGCGCCGGGCGAGCATAACGTCCAACTCAATCACAATAGACATGCTGTTCTCAAACAAACGTGCGGTTTTCAGAATCCACTTCACTGGCCTGCCACAGGATACGCGCGATCACCGAAATGCAGCCGGCGAGAAACAGCGCCACGATGCTGGGCGGAGTAAAACTCAAGGTGAGCAGCCGCTGGCCAACCGGCTCGTTCATCGTGACCCAGACACTGAGCAAGGGCTCACACAGAAAATCCAGCAACACCCACAGTGCCACGGCCCGGCCTACTTTACCCAAGTGCTGCGCGGCGGCGCAGGAAAAATACTCCCCACGAGCATAGTTCTGGAACAGCTGGCGCAAATGATTCAAACCGGACACCAGCGCCATCAAGGGAATGCTGGAGAGCAGGACGCCGCCCAGTGTCTGCCACCAAGGGAAAGCCGCCACCATCTCCGCCCGCCCCTCGATTTGTTTGCCACTCAAGGCGAAACCAAATCCGAACGAAGCGCTTTGTTGCGGGTAAAGCCACGCGGCGGTATTGAGCAGCAGTATGGCGACAATCATCAACAGGGTAAGCAGTGCCATGCGCTGGCTGAGCTGGGCAAGACGTTGGGAATTCATGGGGAAGCCTCTCAGAAATTTGAGGCGGAAAAATAAACGATTAATTATTGTAAAACAATCATTTTTTAATGATTAACGATACCTGAACACAAAACCGATACTGCCCTCCGAAATTTCAGCAGTGGCACAATCGTTCAAGACCGCAGCAGACAGCCCGGTCACACTGGGGTAACGTATTTGCGTCCCGACCTGCGACTGACACCATGATCAAACCCTCTCTCGACTGGCTGCACCGCGCGCCCCACGCCAGTGGCCTGGAGCGTATCGAGGCGTATTTTGCCGGGTTTGGCTTCGACCCTCATCGCCACGACACCTACGCCATCGGCCGTACCCTGTTCGGTGTGCAGAGTTTTCACTATCGCGGCGGCATGACCCACAGCCTGCCGGGGCGGACCATGGTGATTCATCCCGATGAAGTGCATGACGGGTGGGCCGGCAGCGAGGAAGGTTTCAAATACCGGATGATTTACGTGGAGCCGGCGCTGATCCAGCAAGTGCTCGGTGGCAAGCCGTTACCGTTTATTCCCGGCGGGCTGTCCAGCGACCCGTGGCTGTACCGCGCCAGTGAAGTGTTGCTGCAAAGCCTGGATTGCCCGATTGATCCGTTGCAGGAACAGGACGCAATGTTCGACCTGGCCCAGGCGCTGAACAATGCCTCGGGGATCACGGTGAATCGCAAGACTTTCGACTACCGCGCTGCCGAACGCGCGCGGGAATTTATCCACAGCGCCTTGGGCCGGCCGATCACCCTCGATGAAATGGCGGAGCACGCCAACCGCGACCGCTGGGCGCTGTCGCGGGATTTTCGGTTGTTGTTCGGGACCAGTCCCTATCGCTACCTGACCATGCGCCGCCTGGACCTGGTGCGCAGCTTGCTGGGTCAGGGCCAGTCACTGGTGGATGCGGCACTGACCGCCGGTTTCACCGACCAGAGTCACATGACCCGCCAGTTTCGCAGCACCTTCGGCATGCCGCCGTCGCGCTGGGTGAAGATGCTCGGGCGCTGAAATCCCGCCTTGAAATGCGATCAACCTGTGGGAGCGGGCTTGCTCGCGAATGCGGTGTGTCAGCTACTGAATGCATTGACTGATCCACCGCCTTCGCGAGCAAGCCCGCTCCCACATTTGAACTATGTCGCTGCCGAAATCGTATTCGACGCTGGAGCTCGTTCTTTAAGGGCCAACGCCAGCACCGCCCCCGCCAGGGCAATCGCCGCGCTCCACCACAACGCCAGTTCAATCCCGCCCGCCTGCGCCGCACCCGTCGACCCGCCGGCATTCGCCAGCGACACCAGCAACGCCAACCCCAATGCGCCGCCAATCTGCTGGCTGGTGGACGCCATGCCCGCCGCCACACCTTGCTCTCCCGGCCGGATGCCCAAACCGGCGGCCACCCACATCGCCGTCCAGGTCATGCCCTGGCCGATGCTCAAGATGAAAATCCCCGGCAGCAATGACCAGAACCCCGCCCCCGTCGGCAATGCCAGGCACACCAGGGCGATGCCCACCGCACCCGCCAACTGGCCGCTGACCAAGGTGGTGCGCAATCCCAGGCGTGCCAACGAACGCTCCGCCAGCCAGATACCGCCGGTGCACACCAGGGTCGCCGGCAAAAATGCCAAGCCCGCCTGCAACACGCTATAGCCGTAGACCTGCTGGTAATACACCGCCAGAAAGTAGTACTGCACGCCAAAGCTGCTCATGAACACCGCCGTCAACACCATGGCCATGCGCAACTCCCGATAGCCCAACAACCGCAGCGGCATCAGGGGATCGCGCCCTCGGTGTTCGATCCAGGCAAACAACCCGAGCAGCGCCAGCGCCAAGGCCATGCAACCCAGGGTCGACGGCGCCGCCCAGCCCCACTCCGGCCCCTGCACCAGGGAGAACACCAGCAGCGTGCCGCCTACCGTCACGGTCAACGCGCCGCTGATGTCAAAGTTGCGCCCACAGGCCCGCTCGCCATCGGCGGGAATCCAGTAACGCGCCGCCAGGGCGCAGGCGCCGGCCAGCGGCACGTTCACCAGGAATACCGCTTCCCAGCCCCAGGCCTGGGTCAGCACGCCGCCGAGCAACGCGCCCAATGCCAGGCCCGCTGCCGAGGCCGCGCTCCACACCGCAAATGCACGATTACGCGCCGGCCCTTCGGCGTAGTGGGTGTTGATCAGCGCCAGCGTGGCCGGGAACAACAGCGCCCCACCCACGCCCTGTACCGCCCGGGCCAGCACCAGCAACAACGCGCTGCCGCCGAGCACCGCCGCCAGGGAAGACAGCGCATACAGAGACTGGCCGAGAATGTACAAGCGCCGCTTGCCCAGCAGGTCTGCGGCGCGACCGCCCAGCAACAGGAAGCCGCCGAACGCCACGCTGTAGGCGCTGACCACCCACTGCAATTGCTGGGCGGAAAAACCCAGGTGGTTGCCGATCTGCGGCAGCGCGACAAACACGATGGTCGCGTCGAGGGCGATGATCAGTTGCGCGGTCGCCAGCAGCAACAGCATCCAGCCTGAGGGTCGAGATAAAGACATCACAGCGTCCTGCCAAAAAGTGAGAGGCGCCAGTGTCTTTCATGCCCAACAGATGATAAATAGCCTTATCACTCTTTCAGTAATGAATTTAATCATGGATCTGAACGCTGTTCGCCTACTGGTGCGGGTCGCCGAAACCCGCAGTTTCACCCGGGCTGCAGGAGACTTGGGGTTAACCCAATCGGGCTTGTCTCGCGCCATTTCCCGCCTGGAAAACCAGTTGGGCGTACGCCTGCTGCAACGCAACACTCGCAGCGTCAGCCTCACACCCGACGGCCAGATGCTGTATGAACGCAGCGCGCCGTTGCTGGCTGAACTGGCCGAAGCCGAACGACAGATGCTCGACCGCCGCGCTTCACCCTCGGGGTTGCTGAAGATCAGCACGCCATCGTTGTTTGGCCGCAAAGTGGTGATGCCGGTGATCGGCGAACTGACTTTGCAATACCCCGAACTGCGTATCGAAGCAGTGATGACTGATCGCCTGGTGGACATCGTCGACGAAGGTTTTGATGCCTTGCTGCGCACCGGCGATATCCAGGACCAACGCCTGATCGCCCGGGCACTGCCGCCGCTGCGCTGGGTCACCGTTGCCGCCCCGGCTTATCTCGCGCGTTTTGGCACACCGCAAACCGTCGATGAACTGAGAGACCACAACTGCCTGACCGTACGTAACCTGCGCACCAGCCGACTGGTGGACTGGCAGTTCATGCTGGAGGGCAAGGTGCAGGACGTGAGCGTCGAGGGACGGCTGATCTTTGATATTGGCGATGCGCTGGTGGACGGCGCACTGGGCGGGTTTGGCATCGCCCAGGTGATGGATTTTGCAGTGCGGGAGGACCTGACCGCCGGGCGCCTGGTGCCCTTGCTGGAGGATTTTGCCGGGCGCAGTCGAGCGATATCCCTGGTGTATCCGCCATCGCGGCAGTACTCACCGAAGTTGATGGCGTTTGCCGAAGCGCTCAGCAAAACCCAGTGGTAACACAACCTTTGTGACGAGGGAGCTTGCTCCCGCTCGGCTGCGCAGCAGTCGTATATCTACCGACCAAGTGTATTGGCAGGAAACAATGGGACCGCTTCGCGCTCCAGCGGGAGCAAGCTCCCTCGCCACAAAACCAGGCTTTACCGGAAGAATTAGGCACTGGGCTTAAAGCTGTCGCCCATCAATGGGCTTACCGATCGTCAGGAAATGCCCACCCGCCACATGGTGCAAGGTACGCAGCGCATCGTGCCCTTCGAAATGCCAACGACCGTCGCTGAACACCCGCTCATCCGCTTCGGCCGCCACCACTTCGGCGAGGAACAAGTCGTAGGTCTGCTGGTTATGCGGCTCCGGCAGCAACCGGCACTCCAGCCACGCCACGCAACCTTCGAGCATCGGTGCTTCGGTGTGTTCGCCGCTGAACGCCTGCAAGCCATACGCCGCGAACTTGTCCGTCTCGCTGCCGGTGGTGTTGCCTACGGTCTGCACAATATCGGCTTGGGCCGCGCACGGCACGTTGAGCACGAAGGTGCCGGCGCTTTCCAGCAGTTGCCGGGTCCAGGTGGCCTTGTCGAGTACGACGGCGACTTTGGGCGGTTCGAAATCCAGCGGCATGGCCCAGGCCGCCGCCATGATGTTGCGCTGGCCGTTGTGCGCAGCGCTGACCAGCACGGTCGGGCCGTGGTTGAGCAAGCGGTAGGCCTTGGACAGCGGGACGGGACGGCGATGGTTAGGGCTCATGGACGAAAGGCTCGAAAAAAAAACCTACGATACCTCAAGCACGAACCCCGGTGGCTAGCTGCTTAGTTGATTGGCAAACTGCCCCACCGCGCTGACCACCTTTTGGGCACCGTCCTGGATCTCGACGATCACCGTGCCCGCCTCGGCCGCCAACGCCAGGCCTTGCTCGGCTTGCAGGCGGCCATCGGTCATCAGCGCCACTGCATCGCGGGCCATGTCCTGGTTCTGGCGCACCACGCCAACGATTTCTTCAGTGGCCTTGCTGGTACGCGAAGCCAGTTGCCGAACCTCATCGGCCACCACCGCAAAACCACGGCCTTGCTCACCGGCGCGGGCGGCTTCGATGGCGGCGTTGAGCGCCAGCAGGTTGGTCTGTTCGGCGATGCCGCTGATGGTCTTGACGATGCTGCCAATCACCTGGGACTGGGCGTTCAGCGCTTCAATGCCCTCGCCTGCCTGTTGCATGTGTTTGGCCAAGTCGCGCATCACGTCCACCGCCTGGGTGACCACAGTGGTACCGCGCTGGGCACTGCTATCGGTTTGCAGCGAGGTGCTGTAGGCGATGTTGGCCGCTTCGGCCACGGCCTGTTCCTGGTTGATCTGGTCGGTGATCACCGTGGCGAACTTGACCACTTTGTACAGCCGCTCATTGGCGTCGAGTACCGGGTTATACGAGGCCTCCAGCCACACCACCCGCCCGTGGCTGTCTACACGTTTGAAGCGGCCGGCGACGAATTCGCCGGCGTTCAGACGCTTCCAGAACTGCTGGTACTCGACGCTGTTGGCGTCCTGCGGTTCGCAAAATATCCGGTGATGTTTGCCCTGGATTTGCGCCAGGCTGTATCCCATGCCGTTGAGGAAACGGTCGTTGGCCGTCAGCACATTACCGTTCAGGTCGAACTCGATCACCGCCGTAGAGCGCACCAGCGCGGTGATCAGGTTTTCGTGCTCGCGGGAGGCCTCGATGGTGCGGGTCAGGTCGCTGGAAAACATCGAAATATGCTTGATACGCCCGTCGCTGCTGCGCACCGGTTGCACGATGGAACGCAGCCACGCCTCGTTGCCATTGCCCCGCGTCAGGCGCACCGTGCCGGCGAAATGTTCGCCACGCACCAGGGCGTTTTTGAAGCGCAGTTGAAACGCGTCCTGCTTGACGTGCGCCGGTACCAGGTCTTCGATCAAGCGGCCTTGCAGTTGGCCTGTCTGGTACGCCATCTCCTGAAGAAAGATGGCATTGACCGACTCGATGCGCCCTTCGGGATCCAGGGTCAGGGTCATCATTTCACTTTCCAGGCTCTCTCTGACTTGCTGCAGGCTGGACAATTCTTCGCGAAGAGCGGACAGCTCCTGCTTGAGACGGGTGTTGAACATGGAGGCACCGGTGGGCAAGTAAGGACGTGGGTCTGACCTGCATCGGCGCTGCTGGCGCTTTCTGAAGAGCGCTTTAGCGCATTGCTCAACTATATTTTCGCGGCCCCTCAACTGCCGTTGTTACGGCAGATGCCCATGACCTGGTACTGGAGCGTGTTGAGCTTGCCGGTGGAATCTTCATAGGTCATGCGCGACGGTACCGCGTTGCACGAACGGATCGGCGGCGTGACGTTGACCACCTTGGCAATGTCCAGCTTCATGCCGTAGCGATAGTCCTGGACCACGGGTACCGCCTTGCCTTTTTTCGCGGCATAGGCGGCCATGGCTTGCTCGTTGTTTTGCAGCATCTGGGCGAAGGTGCGATCACCGCCGCCTTCAGCCATCGCGCCGACGGAAAAGATCAGGGCCAATGCAGCGACAGTGGTTTTCAGGGTGTTCATGAGGGCGTCCTCGTCTGATTTCATTGATTGAAAGTCAGAGCAAGAGTAACTAACTAAGCCTGTCGCAAAGTTCACCGAAAGATTACTTATCCGTTATGTCTTGTTGAAATTCCAAAATTGTAATCTGTGCGCCACCTCGTCGTTATCTCGTGTTTGCAACTATCTGCGCGGGCACCACTAAAACAAGAATGCCCCATCGATAAGAAGCTAATAGCTGCCACTACCGAGGAGCGCTACATGAGTAATCACCGCACACTTTCGCTTTCCATGATTGCCGCACTCGCGGGGCTTACCCCGCTTTCAAGCATGGCCGCGGAAGATAAACTTGAAGGGTTTATCGAAGGCAGCACGTTGAACGTGCTGGCCCGCAACTTCTACTTCAACCGTGACGATCGCAAGGGCCAGTCCAGCCCCACCGGCAATGGCTACTCGGAAGCCTGGGCCCAAGGGTTTATCGGCAAATTCGAATCCGGTTTTACCCAAGGCACGGTAGGTTTCGGCCTGGACGCGTTTGCGATGTATGGCCTGAAACTCGACTCCGGCACCGGCCGCAGCGGTGGCAAGGGCTCGTTCGGCGTGCTGCCGGTAGACAGCGACAACCACCCGGAGGACGGCTACAGCAAGCTCGGCGGCGCGGTAAAACTGCGCCTGCTGGATACCGTGATCAAGGCCGGTGATGTATTCCCGCTGACCCCGGTGGTGGCCTATGGCGACTCGCGGGTGTTGCCGGAAAGTTTCCGTGGCGTCACCGCGCAAAACACCAGTGTTGAAGGCCTGAGCCTGCAGGCCGGGCATTTGAGCGGCATGAGCCAGCCCACCCAGAGCGGCATGGATAAAGGCTTTGCGACGTTTTATGCGGGCAAGGTGGACTCGCCCTGGATCGGCTACGCCGGTGGCGAATATCAAGTAAACAAACACCTCAGCGTCAGCCTGTACACCAGCCGCCTGAAGGATGCCTGGGACCAGTACTACTTCGGCAGCGCCGCCAGCTACCCGCTGAACGATGATGTGTCGCTCTTTGGCGACTTCAACTATTACAAGGCGGTGGACGAGGGCAAGAAACGCCTGGGCGAGTTCGATAACAACATCTGGAGCGCCAGGGTCGGGGTCAAGGTGGGCGCCCACAGCCTGGCGTTGTCCCACCAGCGCAACAACGGTGATGACGACTTTGACTACCTGCGCATGTCGGACTCGATCTTCCTCAACAACTCGATCCAGTACAGCGACTTCAACTCGCCCAAGGAACGCTCGTGGATGCTCGCCTATAACCTCGACATGCAGGCCTTCGGCATCCCCGGCCTGTCGTTCATGACCCGCTACGGCAAGGGCACCGGCGCCGACTACAGCAACGCCAATGCGGTGTACATGCGCCGTGACGCGGCCGGCGACCCGTTGACCGATCAACGCCGCTGGGAGCGGGATATCGAGGCCAAGTACGTGGTGCAGGGCGGCAACTTGAAAGACCTGTCGCTGCGGCTGCGCCAGGCGACGGTTCGTTCAAGTGCCTTTGAGTCGGACCTGGAAGAAGTTCGGCTGATTGTCGAATATCCATTGGCAATTCTCTAAACGACGCCCTTTGTAGGAGCGAGCTTGCTCGCGAAGAACCTGAGAGCGCTGCGTTAAACCAGAAGCCCCGCGTTATCGTTAACGACTTTCGCGAGTAAGCTCGCTCCTACAATTGAATAACATCTGTTCACAATTTGAAGCCTGTCAGAACTGTAATATGCGCCTCACCTTCTCGTTAAGTTGCGCTTCTTATACTGGCTACAACTAACGGCACACGCCTTATTTGGAGACACGTCATGAAGCCATCGCACTTGTTATTGATCAGTTTTCTCGGCGCCACTTCCAGCCTCGCATTGGCCGACGACGGTGCCGACCGTTCCCGGCAGTTCCTCGCCGAGTTCCGCCAGCAACAGCAGCAGGTCCACGGCGAACAGTCCGTGGCCGAGACCGCGCCCGCCGACGCACAGAAGCAGTCGATCTGAACGGCGCACACCGAGCACATTCATCTCTGAAGCTTTTGTGTAGCTCCTTTGGAAAGAGATGAATTTTTTACGCCCCGCATGGGGCGTTTTTTTTGCCTGCCGGTTTTGCAGCGCAACAAGCAGTCACAAACTGCCCGGTTGACCCTGTAGTTACTTCAGCCTTCAGGCTTCGGAAAATCCGAATCACAGTCTCTCTCTATCAATAAAAGGTAAATTCCCCATGCGTATCCTTGTGGTTGAGGACGAGCAAAAAACCGCCGCCTACCTGCAGCAGGGCCTGACCGAAAGCGGTTACGTGGTCGACTGTGCAGCCAGCGGCGTGGACGGCCTGCACCTGGCCGCGCAACACGCTTATGAACTGGTGATTCTCGACGTCAATCTGCCGGCCAAGGATGGCTGGGAAGTGCTTGAGCAATTGCGCCGCGACAGCAGCCAGCGGGTAATGATGCTGACGGCCCGTGGCCGGTTGGCCGACAAGATCAAGGGCCTGGACATGGGCGCCGATGATTACCTGGTCAAACCCTTCGAGTTTCCGGAGTTGCTCGCCCGGGTGCGCACCCTGCTGCGTCGCAGTGAGCACATACCGGTGCCGGAAGTGTTCCAGGTGTCGGACCTTGAACTTGACCCACGCCGCCACCGCGCGTACCGAGGCACCCGACGTATCGACCTGACCACCAAGGAATTTGCACTGCTGCACGTGCTGATGCGCCAGTCCGGCGAAGTATTGACCCGCACGCAGATTATTTCCCTGGTCTGGGACATGAATTTCGACTGCGACACCAACGTGGTGGAAGTCTCCATCAGCCGCTTGCGGGCCAAGGTCGATGACCAGAGTGACGTCAAGCTGATCCACACCATTCGCGGCGTGGGTTATGTGCTGGAGGCCCGTCAATGAAAGCCAGCAGCCTGTCGATGCGCCTTGGGCTGACGGTGAGCCTGATGGGCGCCGGCCTGGTGGTGTTGCTCGCAACGTTGGCGTACCTGGCGCTGACCCACGAGCTGGAGAAACTGGCGCGCAAGGGCCTGGAAAGCAAGATGGAACAGATCCAGCACAGCCTCGCCCTCGGCCTGGACACCCGCGACATCCAAGCCCGCCCGCACTCGCTGATGGACCTGGTGATGGGGCACGATAATTTCTACCTGACCATCGTTGGCACTGCGCCCAATGAAGTGGTGCTGCTCAGCATCGGCGCCAAGCCCCAGGAACCGTTGCTGACCGACTTCGCCCCGTCCCAGAACCTCGGTTACCTGAACTGGGACGACGGCAACGGCAATCAAGTACTCAGTGCCTCCAGCCTGATGCGCCTGGCCAGTGGCGAGCGCGTGCGGGTCCTGTTATCGCTGGATCGCAGGGACGATCAGGCGCTGCTCAGCGCCTACCTGCGTTCCACCGTGATCGCCCTGCCGCTGCTGTTGCTGCTGATCGGCATCGGCGCCTGGTGGGTGGTGCAACGCGGGCTGGCGCCGCTGCAGCAGTTCAGCCGCGTCGCCGCAAAAGTCACCACGCAGGACCTGACCCACCGCCTGGCTGTGGATAACTTGCCCAAGGAGCTGGGCGAGTTGGCGCAAGGCATCAACTTCATGTTGCAGCGCCTGGACGGCGGCGTGCAGCAGCTGTCGCAGTTCTCCGATGACCTGGCCCATGAGCTGCGCGCGCCGCTGACCAATTTGATGGGCAAGGCCCAGGTGACGTTGTCCCGGGAGCGCCCGCCGCAGGAGTACAAAGCGGTGCTGGAATCCAGCACTGAAGAGATGGAACGCTTGGCGCGGATTGTCTCCGACATGCTGTTCCTGGCGCAGGTCAGCCACCCTGCGGCGCGGGTTTCGTTTGCGCCGGTGTCCCTGGCCGCTGAAGCACGCCGGGTGATGGAGCTGTTTGCGTTGAGTGCCGAAGACAAGCAATTGACCTTGAGCCTCGACGGCGATGCCTTCGTGCATGGCGACCGTTTGATGATTCAGCGGGCGATTTCCAATTTGCTGTCCAATGCCATTCGTCATAGTCCACCAGCCTCCAATATTTCGTTGCAGGTAGAGACTCACACCGAGCAAGTATCGCTGTCGGTGGGCAATTCCGGCCCGGGGATTGAAGCGCAACACCTGCCGAACCTGTTCGAACGCTTCTACCGCGTCGACAGCAGCCGCGCCCGCTCCGAAGGTGGCACCGGGCTGGGGCTGGCGATTGTGCGGTCGATCATGATGCTGCATCAGGGGCGGGCTGAAGTCAGCAGCCTGCCTGAAAGTTTCACTGAGTTTCGACTGGTGTTTCCTCTTCACACCAACGCTATCTGCCAATAAATCATTGTGGCGAGGGAGCTTGCTCCCGCTGGGTTGCGCAGCAACCCTAAAAAGCCCACCGCATTCTTTCAGCTGAAAATAGGTCACCAGTGTTGGGGCTGCTGCGCAGCCCAGCGGGAGCAAGCTCCCTCGCCACAGGTTATTGGTCAGACATCACGCGGTCTTCCTGTTCCTCACGCCGATGCGCCCAGTGATACAGCGCCGGCAATACCAGCAGGGTCAGCAGCGTCGACGAGATAATCCCGCCAATCACCACCGTCGCCAACGGGCGCTGTACTTCGGCGCCGGTGCCGGTGGCGAGGGCCATGGGGATAAACCCGAGCGACGCCACCAGTGCCGTCATCAACACCGGGCGCAAGCGCGTCAGGGCGCCTTCGTTAATCGCCACCGACAGTGAGCGCCCTTCCTCCCGCAGGCTACGTATGAACGCGATCATCACCAGCCCGTTAAGCACCGCCACTCCCGACAGCGCGATAAAGCCCACGCCCGCCGAGATCGACAGCGGAATATCCCGCAGCCACAGCGCCATGATCCCACCGGTCAACGCGAAGGGAATCCCGGTAAACACCAGCAGCCCGTCCTTGAGGTTGTTGAACATCATGAACAACAGCCCGAACACCAGCAGCAACGCCACCGGCACCACGATGCGCAAGCGTTCGGAGGCCTCCTTCAACTGCTCGAACTGGCCGCCCCAGCTGGTCCAGTAGCCCGCAGGAATTTTCACCTGGGTGCCGATGGCAGTCCCGGCTTCCTCGACAAACGAGCCGATATCCCGCCCACGCACGTTGGCGCTGACGATCACCAAACGCTTGCCGTTTTCGCGGCTGATCTGGTTGGGGCCGAGCACCAGGTCCAGGCTGGCGACTTCCGACAGCGCGATAAACCCCAACTGCCCCGCCGCGTTATTCGCCAATGCCGGAATCGGGATCAACAGCCGCGACAGGCCTTCGATGTCGGTACGCAGGGCGTCGGACAAACGCACGACCATGTCGAAACGCCGGTCGCCTTCGTACATCGTTCCGGCCTGGCGCCCACCCACGGCGACGGCAATCGTGTCTTGCACATCACCCACGTTCAGGCCAAAGCGCGCGGCCTTGTCACGGTCGATATTGATGGTCAGCACCGGCAAGCCGGAAGTCTGTTCCACCTTCACTTCCGAGGCGCCCTTGAGGGTTTGCAAGGTCTCGGCGATTTCCCCGGCGGTCTTGTTGAGCACCGCCATGTCGTCACCAAACACCTTCACCGCGACGTCGCTGCGCACCCCGGATATCAGCTCGTTGAAGCGCAGCTGGATCGGTTGCGACAGTTCATACACGCTGCCCGGCACAATCGCGCTGGCACGCTGGATGTCAGCAATGATCGCCTCGCGGGACTTCTTCGGATCCGGCCACTGGTCCTTGGGCTTGAGCATCACGTAGCTGTCGGAGATGTTCGGCGGCATCGGGTCGGAGGCGATTTCCGCGGTGCCGGTGCGGGCGAATACCCGCTCGATTTCCGGCACTTCGGCCATCAGGGTTTTTTCCAACTGTTGCTGCATGTGCACCGATTGCGTGAGGCTGGTGCCCGGAACGCGCATGGCCTGCAGGGCAAAGTCACCTTCGCTCAGGCTGGGGATAAATTCGCTGCCCATGCGACTGGCCACCGCACCCGACACGACGATGGTCAGCACCGCCAGGCCGAACACCAACGGGCGGCGCGCCATCACCCAATCCAGCACCGGCGCGTAGACGCGACGTGCGGTGCGCATCACCAGGTTTTCTTCTTCCTTGACCTTACCAGTGACGAACAGCGCAATCGCTGCCGGCACGAAGGTCACGGACAGAATCATCGCCCCCAGCAGCGCGATCACCACGGTGAACGCCATCGGGTGGAACATCTTCCCGGCCACCCCGGTGAGGGCGAAGATCGGCAGGTACACCACCATGATGATCAGTTGCCCGAAGATCAGCGCGCGCCGCGCCTCCTTGGCCGCCCCGAACACTTCATGCAGGCGCTCGCTGCGGGTCAACAATCGCCCGTGGCGCTGCTGGGCATGGGCCAGGCGGCGGATGGAGTTTTCGACGATCACCACCGCACCATCGACGATAATCCCGAAGTCCAGGGCGCCGAGGCTCATCAGGTTGGCGCTGACCTTGTTGGTGAACATCCCGGTAAAGGTGAACAACATCGCCAGGGGAATCACCATCGCAGTGATCAGCGCGGCGCGGATGTTGCCAAGGAACAGGAACAGCACCGCCACCACCAGCAGTGCGCCTTCGAAGAGGTTTTTCTTCACGGTGCTGATGGCTTTTTCCACCAGGTTGGTACGGTCGTAGACGGTGACGGCGACCACACCGTCAGGCAGTGAGCGGTTGATCTCTTCGAGTTTTTTCGCGACCGCCTGGGACACGGTGCGGCTGTTTTCACCGATCAGCATAAACACCGTGCCCAGCACTACTTCGCGGCCATTTTCAGTGGCGGCGCCAGTACGCAACTCACGGCCGATATCGACCTGGGCGACGTTGCGCACGCGAATCGGCGTACCGTCAGAGGTGGTGATCACGATGTTGGCGATGTCGTCGATGGACCCGACTTGCCCCGGCGCACGGATCAGCAATTGCTCGCCGCTGCGCTCGATGTAACCGGCGCCGACGTTGGCGTTGTTGCGCTCCAGCGCCGTGACCAGGTCGCCCAAGGTCAGGTTGTAGGCCGCCAGGCGCTTGGGGTCCGGGGCGATCTGGTATTCCTTGGCAAATCCGCCGATGGTATTGATCTCGGCCACGCCCGGCACATTGCGCAGTTGCGGCTTGATGATCCAATCCTGGATCACCCGCAGATCAGTCGGCGTATAGGCTGAGCCGTCCTCCTTGCGGGCGCCATCTTTCGCCTCCACGGTCCACAGGAAAATCTCCCCGAGCCCGGTGGAAATCGGCCCCATCATGGTTTCAATGCCATCCGGCAATTGCTCGCGGGCCACTTGCAAGCGCTCGTTGACCAGTTGGCGGGCGAAGAACAGGTCGGTGCCGTCCTTGAAAATCACCGTGACCTGGGACAAGCCCGAGCGCGACAGCGAGCGGGTCTGCTGTAACCCCGGCAGCCCGGCCATGGCGGTTTCGATGGGAAAGGTGATGCGCTGCTCGGTTTCCAGCGGCGAAAACCCCGCCGCCGCCGAGTTGATCTGCACCTGGACGTTGGTGATGTCGGGCACTGCGTCGATGGGCAATTTCTGATAACTGGCGATGCCGACACCGGCCATCAACAGCACCGCCAGCAACACGATGATGCGCTGCTCGATGGCGAATTGGATAAGGCGCTCAAACATGGGAAATCACTCGCAGGGTCAATGGGCGTGCTCGGCCGAGGCCTTGCCCAACTCGGACTTGAGGATGAAGCTGCCGACGGTGGCCACCTGCGCACCGGCGTCGAGGCCCTGGCGGACTTCGACGAAACCGTTTTCGCTGACGCCCAGTTCGATATGCCGGGTCATGAAGCCGTCGCCGGTGCGCACGAACACCGAGGGTTTGTCTTCGACGGTCTGGATCGCTTCCTGCGGGACCGTGACCTTGGCCTGGTAAGTGTCGGTGGCAACTTGCACGGAGACGAACAGCCCTGGACGCCACGAAGCGTCGGGGTTCGGCACCGTGACGCGCACGGTGGCCGTGCGGGTTTGCTCCCCCAGCAAATTGCCGACATAGGCCACGGTGCCGAGCACTTCGGTGCCCATTTCCGAGGAGGTGACCTTCACCGGTTTGCCGACTCGGACCTTGTTCAAATCCTTGGGGAACACGCCGAAGGTGACCCACACCTGGGACAGGTCCGAGAGGGTGAAGGCGTTGCTGGTCTCGCTCACCACTTCGCCGACACCCAGGTGTTTTTCCACCACCACGCCGTCGAACGGCGCCCGCAATTCGTAGCGATTACCGCCGACCAACACAGCGCTGCCGCTCAGGGCGCTCATCTTTTGCCGCGCATTGTTCAGGGCGATTTCGGCCTCTTGCAGCGCCTGACGCGCCAGCAGGTAATCCTGTTCGGCAGAGATTTTGTCCTGCCACAACTGGCGTTCGCGCTGGAAGGTGGTGCGGGCCAGCACAACCCGGCGCTCACTGGCTGCCAGTTCACTGCGCTGATCGGAAATCTGCTGGCTGGCGATCACCGCCAACAGCTCGCCCTTCTTTACCGATTGGCCGAGGTTGACCTTCACCGACTCCACTACGCCAGCGGCACGCGGGACGATGTGGGAGGTGCGGTCCTCGTCGAAACGCACCTCGCCTGGCAGTGAAAGCACGGTGCTGATCTGCCGGGATTGCGCCGGGGCAAGTTGAATGCCGGCGGCCTGGATCTGCTGTTCGGTCAGCTCGATTTTGCCTTCTTCTTCCGCCTCTGCCGCACCGCTGATGGCCGGCCACGCCAGCATCAGCCCCAGCGCAATGGCCAGTGCCCTACTTTGTGTGTTGTTCATGGAATGCTCCTGGAAATTCAAAACCGGGCGAGGTCGCCGTAAATCCGTTCGATACGCACCCAGGCTTCAGTGGCCTGGGCGGTCGCCGCGAGGTATTGGGTGCGGGCCGCAATCAAGGTGCGCTGGGCGTCGAGCACCTCGAGGAAGTTGAACTTGCCCATTTCGAAGCCACGGGTGGCGCTGTCCACGGCGCTTTGGGCGGCGGGCAGGATCTGTTGGTTGAACGAGCGCACTTCGGTATTCGCGGTTTGCCAGAGGTCCAGGGCCTGGCGGGTTTCGGTGCGCAGGCGCAGTTCGGCGGCGTTGCGCAGGTCGCGGGCCTGGTCGGCACGGCGACTGGCGGCGAGCACGTTGCCCTGGTTGCGGTTGAACAGCGGGATGGGCATCGACACGCCCACCACGTTGACCCGCTCACGTACGCTGGCGTCGTACTGGCTGCCGATGGACACGTCGAGATCGGGAATGCGCTGGGCTTTTTCCAGGCCCAGTGCCGCTTCACCCTGGACGATTTGCAGCTCGGCCAAACGCAGTTCGACGGTTTGCTCCAGACGCCCCAGCAACTGCGCGGTCGGCGGTAATTCAGGTGCCGCCTGGGCTTGGGTGGCGACCGCCTGGAAGTCGGTACTGGCCGCGCCGGTACTGGCAGCGAGGCGGCGATAGGCGTCGGTCAGGCCCATCTGCGCGCGGTTGAATTCCAGGCGAATTTCCGAGAGCTGAACCTGGGCCCGGGTGGCTTCCACTGGCGACGATTTGCCGGCAGTGACGCGACCGTTGGCAACCACCAGGCCGCGCTCGGCCAATGCCAATGAGCGCTGGGCCAGGTCGAGACGTTCCTGGGCCCGAAGCGCGCCGTAGTAACCGTCGATAACATCCGCACGCAGTCCGTTGCGGCGCTGCTCCAGGGTCAGTGCGGCGGCTTCCTGGGCGCGGGTGGCGACATCAATCCGTGCGCCGCGCTTGCCACCCAGTTCCAGGGTCTGGCTCAGCTTGACGGTGGTGGTGCGCGAGTTGCGGCGGGTGTCTTCGGCATCCCACGAGGCGACCGGGTTCGGGATCAAACCGGCCTGTTGGCGACCGCCTTGGGCGATGTCGATTTCCCACTGTGCAGCGGCCATGTCCGGGTTGTTGGCGAAGGCGGTTTGCAGGGCCGATTCGAGGGTCAGGGTTTGCGCATTGACGCCCTGAACCGTCATCAGCAATAGAACGGCGGGCCCAATGAACGTGCTTATAAAAGTTGGCATAACCAGAGTTCCATGCCCATGAATTAACAGGTGGGCAATGTAACTTTCAGTACTTATCAGAGGAGTGGCCAGAACATTACAAATCCGTTAGCAACGGCTCTGCCACGGGCTTTTGCTTTAAGCTCCCGGCAACTTTCCACTGCCCAGCGGGATCCCCGACATGCGTATTCTGGTCATCGAAGACGAACCTAAAACCGCCGATTATTTACATCAGGGATTGAGTGAAAGTGGCTATATCGTCGACTGTGCCGCCACCGGTGCCGACGGCTTGCATTTGTCCCGCCAGCACGCCTATGACCTGGTGATGCTCGACGTCAATCTGCCGCTGATGGATGGCTGGGATGTGTTGCAACGCATCCGCCAGAACAGCAGCACGCGGATCATGATGCTGACCGCCCAAGGCCGCCTCGCCGACCGGATCAAGGGCCTGGACCTGGGCGCCGATGATTACCTGGTCAAGCCGTTTGAATTCCCCGAATTGCTCGCACGAGTGCGCACCTTGATGCGCCGCAGCGTGCACTCGCCGGTGCCGGATGTGTTGCGGGTGGCCGACCTGGAATTGGATCAGGGCCGCCACCGGGCGTTTCGCGGCCTGCAGCGCATCGACCTGACCACCAAGGAATTCGCCCTGCTGCACCTGCTGATGCGCCAGAGCGGCGTGGTGCTGTCCCGCACGCAGATCATCTCGTTCGTGTGGGACATGAACTTTGATTGCGACACCAATGTGGTGGAAGTGTCGATCCGCCGCCTGCGGGCGAAGATCGATGACCCGTTCGAGCGCAAGTTGATCCATACCTTGCGCGGCGTGGGTTATGTGCTGGAAGACCGTGAATGACGGTCAGGCGTGCACCTCGTCGTGCTCGTCATGCTGAAAACCTTCGCCTTCGATCTGGATCGTGGCGTGGGAAATATCGAATTGTTCATGCAGTAACTCCGTCACCTGGCTGAGGATCTGTTGCTCGGTGACTTGCGCCGAATCCGCCACCAAGTGAGTGCTCAGCACATTTTTGCCGCTGGTGAGGGCCCAGATATGCAGATCGTGCACGTCCTTGACGCCGGGAACGCCGCGAATCGCCTGCTCCACCTTGTCGATATCGATGCCGTCCGGCACACCTTGCAGCAGCACGTTCATGCTTTCCTTGAGCAGCGTCCAGGTACGTGGCAACACCCAGAAGCCAATCGCTGCCGCCACCACTGAATCCACCCAGCCCCAGCCGGTGTACATGATCACCAACGCCGCGATGATCACGCCGACGGAGCCGAGCATGTCGCTCCAGACCTCCAGGTACGCGCCCTTCACATTCAGGCTTTCGCCGCTGGCCGCACTCAGCAATCGCATGGAAATCAGGTTGACGATCAGCCCCAGCACCGCGATCACCAGCATGCCGGTGGACTGGATCTCAGCGGGCGCCTGCAAGCGTTGATACGCCTTATACAAGATGTAGAACGCCACGCCGAACAGCAGCAGCGCATTAAACGCCGCCGCCAGGATTTCGAAACGCGCATAGCCGAATGTGCGCTTGCGGTCGGCGGCGCGCTTGGCCACCTGGATCGCCACCAGGGAAATCCCTAGCGCCAAGGCATCGGTCATCATGTGCGCGGCATCGGACAACAGCGCCAGGCTGCCGGTGATAAAGGCGCCGATCACCTCGGCAATCATAAAGCTGCCGGTAAGTGCCAATGCGATCCATAACAACCGCTCGTGACCGGCGCGTACTTGGGCGTGGCTGTGTCCTGCACTCATGAAATGTCCTCGTGGGTCGTGGTCCGGTTGATCATAGAGCTATAGGTCAAAACCACCGGCATGGGTTGCGAAATTGTCATCCCGCCGTCAGCTGGACGTTACGCCATGCGCACCAAAATTGAACATGAACGCTCTGGAACCGTTGTATCAGGTATGCTTTTCGAGCAGGAAACAAAAAGAAACATATTAGCCAACCTGTTCGATAAGGAGTCCCGTTTTGGAGTTATCGACTGCCGCGTGGATGGTTCACGACACCCGCCTCATGTTCTGCGTATTACTGGCCATCGCCAGCATCATTGTGTTGATCAGCGCGACCAAGCTGCCGCCCTTCCTGTCGATCCTGATCGGCACGTTTATCGCCGGTGTCGGCGCCGGCTTACCGCCGGAAGAAGTGGCCAAGGCGTTCAGCAAAGGCGCCGGGGCGATCCTCGGTGAAGCCGGGATCATCATTGCCTTGGGCTCGATGCTCGGCGCGTTGATGGCCGAGTCCGGCGCTGCCGACCGTATCGCCACCACCCTGCTCGGGCTGGGCAAGGGCAAGTCGTTGCCCTGGGTGATGGCGCTGGTGGCAATGGTGATTGGCTTGCCGTTGTTCTTCGAAGTGGGCCTGGTGATGATGGTGCCGATCATCTTTGTGATGGCCAAGCGTTCGAACCAGCCGCTGCTGAAAATCGCTATCCCGGCGCTGGCGGGCATGACCACCCTGCACGCTTTGATGCCGCCGCATCCGGGCCCGCTGATTGCGGTGGGCGCGTTGCACGCCGACCTGGGCCTGACCATGTTGCTGGGCTTCTGCCTGGCGGTACCGGCCGTGATTCTGGCGGGCCCGTTGTACGGCAACTGGCTGTCCAAGCGCATGCACGTGGACGAGCCGGCCGACATTGGCGCGCTGTTCAGTGCACCGCCCAAGGCCCCGCGCCAGCCGAGCTTTGGGGTGTCGCTGCTGATCATTCTGTTGCCGGTGATCCTGATGCTCGGCAGCACTTTGGCCAAGGTCGCCATGTCGCCGGAAAGCCCGGTGGCGTTGACCTTGAAATTCCTCGGTGAGCCGTTGATCGCGCTGGGCCTGGCGGTGATTGCCGCCGTGATTTGCCTGGGCTGGGCCAGCGGCATGCCGCGGGCCGATGTCGGCAATACCTTGCGCAAGGCGCTGGCGCCAATCGCGGTGCTGTTGCTGACCATCGGCGCGGGCGGCGGGTTGAAGCAAACCCTGTTGGATGCCGGCGTGAGCCAGACCATCAGCAAGGTGGCCGAAGGCGCACACATGCCGTACCTGTTGCTGGCCTGGTTGATTGCGGTAGCGCTGCGTCAGGCCACAGGTTCGGCGACCGTCGCCACCACGACAACGGCGGGCATCCTCGCGCCGATGATGGCGGGGTTGGCGGCGACGCAAAGCTCACTGGTCGCCCTGGCGATTGGTGCCGGCTCGGTGTTCTTCTGCCACGTCAATGATGCCGGCTTCTGGATGGTGCGTGAGTACTTCGGCTTGCAGTTGAAGCAGACGATTTGGGTATGGTCGGTGTTGCAGACCATTGTGTCGGTGGTCGGTTTGGTCGGCACGCTGCTGATGTGGCACTTCCTGACGTAAGCCTTATCCTGCCTGGGTGCGGCGCTTGCCAAAAAGCGCCGCACTCACTGCGCCCACCGCACCCATCACCACACAATACCCCACGCAGATCCATGGGCTGGTGGGCATCAGTGCGATCAACATCAGCGGCGTGGTACTCGCCCACAGCGCATAGGCAATGTTGTAGGTGAAGGAGATTCCCGACACCCGAACTTGCGCCGGAAACAGGCTGACCATCACCGACGGCACCGCGCCCACCACCCCACAACTCAACCCGGCAATCGCATATGCCGCGCCCAGCCATACGCCGCCGGCAATCAGGCTGGCATACAGCACGGCAATCCCCACCGGCAGCAACAGGCTGTAGACCAACACCGCGCGCCAGGCGCCGATACGGTCCACCAGCAGCCCGGCCAACACACAACCGATGTTCAGGAACACGATGCCCAGCGCGCTCAGGGCGAAGGTGTGGCTGGGGCTCATGCCAAAGGTTTTCTGCATCATGGTCGGGGTGATGACTACCAGCACGACGACCGCCGAGGTGAGTACGCAGGTGAGGATCATCGCCGGCAGCAGCGCGCTGCGGTGCTCTCGCAAGACGGTGCGCAGGGGCAGTTCGGCGCCGGCCTGGCGGCGGGCCTGCATTTGGATGAATACCGGGGTTTCACTGAGCCAGCGCCGCAACCACACGCCGATAACGCCGAATACGCCGCCCAGCAGAAACGGGAAGCGCCAGGCGTAGTCGAGGATTTCTGCCGGGGTGAAGACTTGCGCCAGCAGTGTCGCGGTCAGCGCACCGAGCAGGTAGCCGAAAGTCAGCCCGGCTTGCAGGAAGCCGAGGGCATAGCCGCGATGATTATCCGGGGCGTGTTCGGCGACAAACACCCAGGCACTGGGTACTTCCCCGCCCACCGCCGCGCCCTGGAGGATGCGCAGCGCCAGCAGGATCAACGGCGCGAAATAACCGATTTGTGCGTAGGTGGGCATCACCCCGATCAGCAGGCACGGCAGCGCCATCATCAGGATGCTCAGGCTGAACACCCGTTTGCGCCCCAGGTGATCGGCGAAGTGCGCCATCAGGATCCCGCCCAGCGGGCGCGCGAGGTAGCCGGTGACGAAGATGCCGAAGCTTTGCAGCAGGCGCAGCCACTCGGGCATTTCAGGCGGGAAGAACAGCTGGCTGAGGGTCAGCGCGAAAAATACGAAGATGATGAAGTCGTAGATTTCCAGGGCCCCGCCCAGGGCGGCCAAGCCCAGGGTTTTGTAGTCGGCGCGGGAGAAACGCTGCGCCTGTGGATAAGCGGTGGCAGTCATGTGAAAGCTCGGCAGACAAACGAAATGGACTGCAGGTTATGAGCTGGGCCGAGTGATGGCAATCACGCTGGATATATTTGCTTTACTCATTGATCAATGAAGATAACTACATTCCCAAATGAATAGCCGTAGAGGAACATGCAGCAAAACTGCCGCCCCCATAATAAATACAAATAGAGGTACTGAACGTGGCCGATGCTATCGAAGACAGCCGCTACGCCCGATTCGCCCTGCGTTGTTCAAACTTCGCCGAGCGCTGGTTTCCGGACTCCTGGGTGTTTGCCGCCCTCGCCGTGATCATTGTCGCGGTGGCGACCCTGAGCATGGGCGCCGCGCCGACCGAGGCCGCCAAGGCCTTTGGTGACGGTTTCTGGAGTTTGATCCCGTTCACCATGCAAATGGCCTTTGTGGTGATTGGCGGTTACGTGGTCGCCAGCTCCCCACCCGCCGTGAAACTGATCGATCGCCTGGCGCGCATTCCGAAGAACGGCCGTTCTGCCGTGGCGTGGGTGGCGCTGATTTCGATGGTCGCCTCGTTGCTCAACTGGGGCCTGTCCCTGGTGTTCGGCGGTTTGCTGGTGCGGGCACTGGCCCGTCGTACGGATTTGCGCATGGACTATCGCGCGGCCGGTGCTGCGGCCTACCTCGGTCTAGGTGCCGTTTGGGCGCTGGGGCTGTCGTCGTCGGCAGCGCAGTTGCAGGCCAACCCGGCCAGTTTGCCGCCTTCGATTCTGTCGATCACCGGGATGATCCCGTTCACCGAGACGATCTTTCTGTGGCAATCCGGCGTGCTGTTGCTGGCGTTGATCGTGGTCTCGCTGATCATCGCCTACGCCACCGCGCCGGGTCCGAACTCCGCCCGTGACGCCAAGGCCTGCGGTGTCGACCCAGCCTTCAACCTGCCCAAGCCACAACCGCCGACGCGCCCGGGCGAGTGGCTGGAACACAGCCCGTTGCTGACCATCCTGCTGGCGTTGCTGGCGGCCGGGTGGCTGTTCCACGAGTTCTCCACCAAGCCGGCGATCAGCGCGATCTCGGGGCTCAACACCTATAACTTCCTGTTCCTGATGGTGGGTGCGTTACTGCACTGGCGCCCGCGCAGCTTCCTGGATGCGGTGGCCCGGGCGGTGCCGACCACCACCGGGGTGCTGATCCAGTTCCCGTTGTATGGCTCGATTGCGGCGCTGATGACGGTGGTCAAAGGTGGTGACGGCGCAACCCTGGCCCACCATATCTCGACCTTCTTCACCTCGATCGCGTCCCACGACACCTACGCGCTGTTGATGGGCGTGTACTCGGCGGTGCTGGGCTTCTTTATTCCGTCGGGCGGCGGCAAGTGGATCATCGAGGCGCCGTACGTGATGCAGGTCGCCAATGACCTGGAATATCACCTGGGCTGGGCGGTGCAGATCTACAACGCCGCCGAAGCGCTGCCGAACCTGATCAATCCGTTCTATATGCTGCCGCTGCTGGGCGTGCTGGGGTTGAAGGCGCGGGACTTGATCGGTTTTTCGTTTGTGCAGTTGCTGGTGCATACGCCGCTGGTGCTGTTTTTGCTGTGGGCGTTGGGCACGACGCTTAAATATTTGCCGCCGGTGATGCCGTAAACGCTTCTGTCATATTGCCTGCTTAAGCTTCTCACCCAGGCCCGGCAACGCCTCTTGCCCCTTGATCGGCACCTCGCCGATCAAGGGGCAAATCAGTGCGTCGCAGCGCGGTCGCGTTACAAAACCCGTCAGTCACAAACAGTTCCCTTACGCCCTAAGGCCTCGCCTTATAGACTGAAGCGTTTAAGCTTTGCCATATTTCACGCCATTTCAATGAAACATCCAGAAATAAAATAAACCAAAAACAGCAGTGAGAAGCCTCGGATGACTGACGAAACAGAAGACCAGAACGCCTCCAAAAACGCCTCCGACACCCTCCCCGACTCCAGCCGTCGGCGCTTTCTAGGCGGGGTTGCCGTACTCGGCGCCGGAGCCACCCTGAGCGCCTGCGGTGGCACGGCGGACAAGCCGGGCTCGCCGGTCGACCGCGAACTGACTCCTGCAGAACTGGACAAGGCCCTGCACGACAACGTGAAAAACGTGGTGGTGATCTACGGCGAGAACCGCAGCTTCAACAATCTGTTTGCCGACTTCCCCGGCGTGGAGAGCCCGCTCTCCGCGCTCAAGCCCGCCGACTACCAGCAACACGACCGTGACGGCAGCCTGCTGGACACTTTGCCTGAGGTGTGGGGCGGGGTGACCCAGTTGGGCCCGCAGACCATCGACGGGGTGGTCTACCCCAGTGCCACCCAATATCAGCAACACCTGCCCAACGCGCCTTTCGCGTTGAAAGGCCCTGACGGTGAAGACCTGCCGCTGGCCCTGGTCACCCGCGACCTGTGGCACGTGTTCTATCAAAACCAAATGCAGATCAACGGCGGCAAGAACGACCGTTTCGTCGCCTGGGCCGACTCGGGCGCGCTGACTTTCGGCCATTACCCGCAAACCCGCTATTCCCTGCGCCTGTGGGACGTGGCCAGGGAATTTGTGCTGTGCGACAACTTCTTCCAGGGCGCCTTTGGCGGGTCGTACCTCAACCACCAGTACCTGATCAGCGCCCAAGTGCCGTTCTACCCGGACGCCGCCAATTCAGTGGCCAAGTCGCAGATCGCCACGTTGCAGAGCGACGACCCGACCGGCACACGCCTCAAGCCGCTGGACAAATCCCCGGCCAGCGCGATGACCGGCCCGCCGCAATTCGGTCCGAGCGCATTGACCCCCGATGGCTATGCAGTGAACACCATGGCGCCGCCCTACTGGCCCACCTGGATCCGCGACCCGGAACGTCCGGACTACGCCAAGCCGGACCTGCCCAGCGTACTGGTGCCACAATCCCACGAGCACATCGGCGACAAACTGTCGAAGAAGAACGTCGACTGGGCCTGGTACGGCGGCGCTTGGCAGGCAACGATCGACGAGCACAAAGATTCGGCAGCGATTCCGAAGATCCCGAGCTTTCAGTACCACCACCAGCCGTTCAACTACTTCAAGCAGCAAGGCCCGGAAAACCCGGTAGAGCGCAAGAAACGCCTGCGCGATGGTGGCCTGGGCGACGACCCGAGCACCAACCACTTCATGGCCGACGCCCAGGCCGGCACGCTGCCGGCGGTGAGTTTCTACAAGCCCCAGGGCAACCTGAACATGCACGCCGGTTACGCCGATGTGGCTTCGGGCGACCGGCATATCACCCGTACGTTGAAGATGCTGCAGGAAAGCCCGCAGTGGAAAAACATGGTGGTGATCATCACCGTCGACGAGAACGGCGGCTGGTGGGACCACGTGGCACCGCCAAAAGGCGACCGCTGGGGCCCGGGCACGCGCATTCCGGCGCTGGTGATTTCACCGTTCGCGCGCAAGGGCACGGTGGACCATACGGTGTATGACACGGCGTCGATCCTGCGCCTGATCACCCGGGTGTTCCAACTGGAGAAACTCGATGGCATCAAGCTGCGGGACGAATCGATGGTCGCACGCGGCCAGAAACCCATGGGTGACCTGACCAACGCGCTGCACTTCAAGGTGTAGACGCTCTTGCTCAAAAGCGACAAGCGCGCAGTTTTTCTACGCGCTTTTCCCGGTCAACCGCTACTGTGTGAGGGTGGGCATTCACCCCGCGCAGACGGGCTTTCGCTGACAGGGAACCATCCATGTTTAAACTCACCAGGTTGTCCTTCACCCTGGCCGCACTGACCTTGAGTGCGGTCGTACACGCTGACGTCACCGTACCGCTGGGTACCCCGCAACGGGTCACCCAGTTGTTCGCGTACCCGAACAATTGCAACGTCATCTGCTTTCGTCCCTGGACGCTGGAGCAGACCGTCGAGCACTACCTGAACCAGAGCCTGCAACGAGACGGTTACAGCCGAGGCAAAGTCAGCGTAAAAACCGAGCATGACCAGGTGCTTGCCACCTTCAGCGGCGTGCCGGACGGTTATGGCCAGCCGCTGACCACCTTGCTCGACACCGCCGACCTGGCTTACCAGGGCGCCAGCAAACTCAATGGCGATGGCAAGTGGCAGTTCAACTGGTACCTGTTCCTGCCGCTGGGCATGGCCCTGGAAAACCGCAAGAGCATCGAACTGCTGCACTTCCCGCCGGACTATTCATTGACCCACTTCCAGGACTACCTGGAGTCGGCCACCACTGACCGCTGGGCGACCCTGCTGACGGCCAATGGCATCCCGGCAACCCAGACGCCGGAATACCAGACCATCATCGACATCGCCCCGATCGCCGCCCCCGCCACCGCGGGCAAGGACCTGGAAGGCGTGTACGGTTACTTCACCGACTACCAGACGCGCATGGTCAAGGAGCTGAGCCTGCACGCGGGCGGCGCACTGCCGATGGTGGCCTTCGGGGCGCCAGTGCGCAGCTGGATCAAGCAGCAATACGGGCAAACCGTAGGTGTGTTGGGCCTGGCGCAGATCAGTCCGGTCGATGGCAGCAAGGTCGCCGTGCTGGGGGCCAATCACCCGAGCTACATCTGGTACGCCGCCAACCCCGACACTTATGACGGCGACGAGCAAAAGGCCGATGAGGCCGGTTTGAAGGTGATGGGCCAGGATTTGAGCGCCGCCTGCTGGCAGGCCTCGATGGGCCAGAAACCCGCCAGCGATCCGAATGTGCAGCTCAAGGGCTGCATGAACACCTGGCAGGTAACACGCAAAGAGCAGACCTGCGAACTGTTCTACACCTCGATCCGCGAACTGACGCCCGAACAAGCGAACGCCAAGTGCGCCCAACCGGCGATCAAAACTCAGCTAAGGCAATTGAAGGGCGCAGTGCCGGCATCGTCGGTTGATGCGCCGGCGCTTTGACACAAGCTGCAAGGGGGGCGTTTTCCTACAGAAAAAATAGCCGATTTCTACTGTCAGATTTGACAGTAGAAATCGGCTCCCGCTTAGGCGAGGCTTGAGCCGTGCCCATCCGCTGCAAGACTGGCAGTCCAGACACCCTCGGCAGGTCGATGCAGCCCCTCTTGGAGAGTCATGAAAACTCAAGCCATGGATCAGGCTAAAACCGTTGTGAGTGACTGTCTTTACCCGTTTGCGTCCGTGCTCGCCCAACACGCCTACCCACGCACCCGCGACTACGAAGTGGTGCGTGCCCGGGACGGCTCAGGGGATGGCATCAAAACCCGCGTCGCCTTTGATAGCCGTCTGTGCATCGCCAAGGTGTCCGGCTATGCCCTGAGTGAGCGGCGCCTGCATACGGTGCAGATATCCTCGCGAATCCACTTGTACGACCCGTGGTTCAGCGGTCTGCTGTCGCACTCGTGCAACCCGAACGTGTTTCTCGACATGACGTACCTGGAACTGTGGTCCGTTCAGCCGGTGCCCGCAGGCGCCCTGTTGACCATGGATTACGCCCACACCGAGGAAGTGTTGTTCCGACAGTTTCGCTGCCAATGTGGCGAACTCAACTGCCGGGGATGGATCACCGGCATGAACGAGCCGCTGAACACCGAGGGTCAACAGTTCATGGAGCAGTGGCGCAAACGCAAAAGCCCTTAGACCGCACCCAGCGGGCGCAGGCGGTATTGCGGCGGCAACTGCTCGAAACCACTGATGGTGGTGTTCAGGCTTTTCCAGCGACCGTCCTTGATCCCGTAGATACAGCCGTGAACCGACAGGCTCTGCCCGCGGTGCCAGGCGTTTTGCACAATGCTGGTGTGCCCGACGTTGGCCACTTGCTGAATCACGTTCAGCTCGCACAGGCGGTCTACGCGTTCCTCTTCCGTGGGCAACTGGGCCAGCACGTCGCGGTTTTCGTAGTACAGGTCACGGATCGTGCGCAGCCAGCCGTCAATCAGGCCCAACTGGTTGTCCTGCATCGAGGCGCGCACACCGCCACAGCCATAGTGGCCAGTGACCAGGATGTGTTTGACCTTGAGCACGTCGACCGCGTACTGGATCACCGACAGGCAATTGAGGTCGGTGTGCAGCACCACGTTAGCCACGTTGCGATGCACAAACAGGTCGCCTGGCAGCATGCCGACGATCTCGTTGGCCGGTACGCGGGCGTCGGAACAACCGATCCACAGGTATTCCGGGGTTTGCTGGCGGGCGAGCTTGGCGAAGAATTCGGGATCTTCCTGTTTGATCGCATCCGCCCAGCGTTCGTTGTTATCAAGCAGGTCTTGTAGTTCGTTCATCAGGGAAAGCCTCAGGAATGATGCGCAGCTTTGACAGACGACCGCCCATCCGGGTCACGCCGGGAATAAAGATAGCCGGCTGGCAATTACTTGAATCTTGGGGAGCCATGCCTGTCCACACACTATAAGCCCCACAGTATGAGGAATCGCCATGACTGATTCACGACGTCCTTTCGGCGCCACCCAACCCGAGCCGATTGATGATAACGAAGACCGCATGGGTTCGATGCGCGAACTGGATTTTGACGAAGAGGAGCCAACGGCAGAGATCGGCGAAGAAATTCCGCCAGGTGAACGCAAGCATTTGATGCCCGACGAACGGGTGCGCGAAGCCGGGATGACCGGGGCTTCCACTGCTGATCATGAATCAACCGATGATGACATGAGCCCGGAAACGCTGATCCGCGAAGATGGTGCGCGGGACGCGCGGGAAGAAGGTGAAGATGGACAGGCCGATTGGGACCTGAGCATCGTCGATGAAGACGAGATTGGCGGCGGCAATGGCCTGGATGAGGCCGAGCTGGCCGATATCGATCCAGTAGATGGAAACCGCTGACACTCTGCTGAACTAAATGTGTGTGCGGGGTTGCTCGCGAATACGATGTGTCAGTCAATACATCGGGCGACTGAACCACCGCCTTCGCGAGCAAGCCCGCTCCCACATTAGGCCCTGTGTTTAGTCGACCAGGGTGCAGGCCATCACGACCGCATCTTCACGACCACCGACGGCGGGGTAATAGTCCCGCCGGCGGCCAATTTCGTTGAATCCGTAACGCTCATACAGCCGGAACGCGCCGGTGTTGCTGTCGCGTACTTCCAGGAAACATTCCCGCGCCTTGGCCTCGTAGGCCCGTGACATCAGGTGTTCCAACAGGCTCAAACCCAGGCCACGGCCCTGGTTTTCCGGCTTGACCGTGATGTTCAGCAAATGCGCTTCATCGAGGATGATCTGCACCACCCCGTGGCCCACCTGCTGCTCACCTTCGAACATCAGCCAGATCTGGTACTTGCCCAGCCCATCGAGAAAAATCCCGCGGGTCCAGGGGTGGCTGAACGCTGCGTATTCGATCTTCAGTACAGCGTCGAGGTCCGCCTCGGTCATCGGGCGGAAGGATAAAGCTTCACTCATCGGTACTTTTCCAGCGCGCCATCAGCCGGCGCATGGCTTGCCAGACATCAGCCTTACGCTGTGGCTCTTCCATTAATAGTTCCAGGCCCGGCAAGGCCCAGACGGAGCCCAGACCTTCGACCTGCAGTTCGCGGTACCAGGCCTCGGCGTCGGCTTCGCCGGCAAAACGCACGGCGGGCAGGCCGATCAGCCATAGGCATACGCAGGGCTCGTCTTCCAGCCGTGCCGAGACAAAACCTTGCACAAAGTCCCGCGCAGCCTCCGGGCCCTGGTCCATGGTGCCACGGGCCAGCAGTGGCCAGCGTACCGGCTCGCCGACGATTTGCGGGCTGTCGGGCAGGCCGGCGGCGCGCAACATGTCCTTGAGCAGCAGATAGGCCGGGTCACGGGACTGGAAGCGCTCGCCGGTCGGCAACTCCACCAGCAACAGGCAACGCCCGGCCCGCAGCAGTTGCAGGGCAAAGCGCGGCGGCGGCACGACCGGGGCCTTGGCCACGGCAGGCGCTTCCTCGGCGACGACCGGCTTGGCAACCGGCGACGGCCGTGGGACTTCGACCTTTGGCCGAACCACCGGGGTTTCAGCCACAGGCTTGACCAGCGGCACGGGCGCCGCCGCCTCCTCACCCGAAGGCTCGAAAGCCTCGAACGGTTCCGGGGCCTCCAGCAGCTCGGGCCGCGAGGGTGCGGCGAAGGGCAATTCAGTGCGCGGCAGCCAGTTGACCACCTGCATGGCGGTCAAGTAAGCGCGACGTCGGGACTCGATAAGCAAAGGTCGGCCACTTGTGGATAACTAAAGAACGGGGATTCTACCGCCCTTCGACGAAGATCGCCCGCAGTTGATCGTGCAAGTGGGTGCCTCACGACCGGCTGTGGATAAATCCCACCACCGATGCAGTACAATCGCTGCTTTTAATCGCTAACCAGCCGGCCATTCCGATGATCGAACCCAAGCGCGTCTTGCGCGCCCTCGCCGAACACTGGGCCCTGCTTGAGCCACTGTGCGAACACTTCGACCAAGGCACCCTGAGCCTCAGCGAACTGCGCGCCCAACTGGCTGCCCAACAACTGGACAGCACGCCACAGGACATCACCAGCCTGCTGGACGTGTGGATTCGCCTGGATATCCTGGTGCCTGTCGCCAAGAGCCCGAACCGTTTCGAGCTCAACGCGCAGATCCACGACTTCCTGGCTTATCTTCGCAAGGAGCACCGGCTAGGCCTGTGCCTGGAAATCGAAGCCTACCTGCGCCACCTTGAGCGCCTGGCAGGTTATATCCAGGACGCCTTCGACATCCGTGATGGCCATGACCTGGCGCGCCAATTGCGCCTGCTGGACATGCGCGTGCGCGATGTGCTGAAAAAACTCGCCAACGACGAACAAGCCCTCGCCGCCGTGGCCGACCGCGCCAAGACCAGCGACCGGCAGATCCCGTTGCGCCAGCGCTACGCCGAAGTACTGGCGACCTGGGACGAATACGTCGAACCGATGATTCAGTTGGTAAACGCCGACGGCGCCTTCGAACAAGGCGTGCGCAAGGTCGAGAACGTGCTGTTGCGCATGCTTACCGAACAGCAGCGCCTCGGCCACCTGGTGGACGACGACATGCTGCTGCGCACCCACGCGCGCATCCTCGAAATGCAGACCAGCGCCCAGTTGACCTTGCGTCACGCCCGGGAACTGCTGCTGCCGCTGCGTGAAGAAGCGCGTCGGCACAACGCCGTGACCCGAGGCGCGGCGCTGGCCTTGTCGGCGATTCGCCGCAAGGGCCTGGACGCGGTGCCGCAAGCGGCGATGCCGATGTTCACCCGGCCGCAAAGCACCTTTCTCGGCAGTGCGAGCCAAGTCGAAGCCTATGTGTACGCCCTGGCCAACTTCGAACCGAAACCGGCGCGTTTTCCCAAGGCGCACAAGTCCCACAAGGGCGAAGCCCCTCGCGCACCGCGCACGGTCAAGGAAATGCTCGAGCGCTGCGAAGACGCGCTGCCGATGCCCGACCTGATGACCTGGCTGCTGGAGCAGGAACCGGACGGCGCAACCGACGAGTTGCTGTACTGGTTCTCACGCCTTTCGCGGGAGAAACGCTTCAAGCGCGAACGTCTGGAACGACGGGATTACCACACTCACGAGCACCAGGTCAGCCTGCGCTCATTCGCCCTGCTCCCGGCCACGCCTGACTCTGCCGAGAATTCTGCGAGCATTGCTTATGTAAGGACTTCGCATGCAACTTGATCTATCCGAACTGTCCCAGCTGGCGCCGATCTTTCGCGAGCTGTTCAAGGGTTACCACGTCAGCCGCCGCGACCCGGAGCTGTACGCCCAACTGTCGAACTTCCAGGACCAGTACCGCACGCTGTTCAAGGCCCTGGGCTTTGAGTTGGTGTGCGACACGCGGGGTTTCTACTACTTCGTACCGGACTCCGCCGTGGCCGCCGCGCAGGTCAACAAGACCGCCCAGCGCCTGGCGTTGTTCACCTTCATCATCGTCGAGCACCTGGCCGACCAGGGCCGCGACCCGATCGCTGTGCTTGACGGTGGCAGCCTGGGCCGAGATGAGCTGCCGTCGTTGCTGGAAAAGTACCGCGACCTGTTTATCCAGGCTGAAGTGACGACCGTTGAGGAGCTGGAAGAAAAAATCATGCGTCGCATGACCCAGCTGGGTTTTGCCAGTGAAGAGAACGGTATCTACCGCTTCCTGCCGCCGATGCACCGCTTCCTCGATGTGTGTCTCTCGGTGCAGCAAGACCGTGACCTCGCCGCGAGTATCCACAGCGTGTTGCCGTTGCCGGCCCCGGTAATCATCGACGAAGACAGCGATGAAAAGCTGCTGAAGACCGATGACCCGCTGGACTTGAGTGACTTCGCAGAAGAAAGCGAAGAAGACGCCATGGCCCGTGCCATTGCCGAAGAACAGGAGACCGATGCATGAGCAAGGAACGCTACGGCATTCGCCGCTTCGCCCTTTTGAACACCGCCGGTTACAGCCTGGGTTTGTTCCCGCTGGAAGAGCCGTTGTCGGTGTACGGCGCGAACAACCTCGGTAAATCAGCGTCGATCAACGCCTTGCAGTTCCCGATTCTGGCGCGCATGTCGGACATGAGTTTCGGCAAGTACACCCTGGAGCAATCCCGGCGTTTCTACTTTGCTACCGACACCAGCTACATCCTGGTGGAAGTGGCCCTGCCCCATGGTCCACACGTGATCGGCGTGGTCGGTCGCGGCCCGGGCGGCGGTTTCGGTCACCAGTTCTTTGCCTACGCGGGCAAGCTGGACCTGGCTCACTACCAGAAGAACGACACCTGCCTGCGCCAGAAAGAGCTGTTCACCAACCTTGAGCGTGAAGGCCTGAAGGCCTACGAGCTGAAGCCGGATGAACTGCGGCGTTTGCTGGTGGGCGGCCACACGTCGATCCCGCTGGACCTGACTCTGATTCCGCTGCGCTCCACCAGCGAGCAGAGCCTGAAGACCTTCCGTGCGCTGTTTATCAACTTGCTGCACATGCGGGAAATTACCGCGGCCAAGTTGAAGCAGCTGTTCCTGGATGCCTTCGAACACAGCCTGCGTTCCGGCAGCGTGGATTACATCGCAGCGTGTGAAGAAGCCTTCCGTGATGTACGACGCATGGAGCAGGACTACAACTCATTGGTAGCCGCCGGGCCGCTGGTGGAAGCGCTGTCCAATGGCGTGAAACAGCGGGAAATCCTGCGGGGCAAACTGCATCGCCTGTCGCCGCTGCTGGATTCGTTGTTGGGCACTTGGTCGGACTACGCCAGTGCGCGCAAGGAAGAGCTGACGATCCAGGCCGAGCATTACCGCAACGAGCAAGACGCACTGCAGAACGACCAGCGCGGCGGCACTCAGGAACTGATGCGCCTGGAGCGGGAAATCAGCGGCATTCAGCGCTGGCTCGGTGAACTGTCGGTGCTCAAGCATCGCTTCGCCCTGGTGGATGACGTCAAGGTGCTGGAGCAGCAACTGCTGGCCGCCAAGGATGCTCACGATGAATTGGCCGGTGCCTTGGCGCAGTCGCGTCAGTTCAGTGCCGAGGATCTGGACGAGCGTCTGCGGGACCTGGAAAAACGCCTGAAGTCGGTGAAGCAACAACTCGATCACGCCGACAACAACAGCTACGCCAAGCTGCGGGAAGAATTCTCGCAGCAGGATGTCGAGCGTCTGATGCGCTTGTTCAACAGTTCGCTGTTCAGCTTGCCGCTGGGTGAGCATGGCATCACCCTGGATGAAGACGGCCTGTGGGTGAAATCCCTGGAGCAGATCCTCGACGGCTTCAAGGGCGAGCGTTTTGAAGTGCCGGGGTTGGCCATCGATATCTCGCATATCGAGCCGCCGGCATTGCAGGCCTTGGCTGACCGCGCCGCGTTGCGTGACCAGAAAGAGCGTCTGGAAAAAGAACTCAAGCAACTGAAAACCCAGCAAGCCGTGGCGTCTGACCGCGCGGCGAGCAAGACCCAGACTGAAGCGCTGTACCAACAGGTATTGGACGCGCAGAAGGCGCTGGAAGATTTCCGCCGCTCGCAAACCCTGAGTGCCGAAGAAGGCGAGAAGCTGGAAAGCCTGGCGCAGATGGAAGCGGCCCAGGACGAGTTGAAGCGTTCCAGCGATGCGTTTACCGAGCGCGTCCAGCAACTGTCGGCCAAGCTGCAACTGGTAGGCCGCCAGATTGGTGATATGGAAGCCAAGCAGCGCACGCTGGATGACGCGTTGCGTCGTCGCCAGCTGCTGCCGGCGGACTTGCCGTTTGGTACGCCGTTCATGGACCCGGTCGACGACTCCATGGAAAACCTGCTGCCACTGCTTAATGACTATCAGGACAGTTGGCAGGGTTTGCTGCGGGCTGACGGCCAGATCGACGCGCTGTATGCACAGGTGCGCCTCAAGGGCGTGGCCAAGTTCGACAGTGAAGACGATATGGAGCGCCGCCTGCACCTGCTGATCAACGCTTACGCGCACCGTACCGATGAAGCCCTGACGTTGGGCAAGGCACGGCGTGCGGCGGTCACCGATATCGCGCGGACCTTGCGCAATATCCGCAGCGACTACGACAGCCTTGAGCACCAGTTGGCGTTGTTCAACCGCGAGATCAACAAGCGCCAGGTGTCCAACCTGCAGAGCTTCCGCATCGTGCTCGCGCCGAACAAGGAAGCCCTCAAGCATATCGACCAGATCATCCACAGTGCCGGTCAGTATGAAGAAGGCGAAACCCTGTCGGTATTCGACCTGAGCCAGAGCGCCGAGCAGGACAACAAGAACGAGGAAGCCAAGGAATACCTGGCGCGCCTGGTGGCGGCCAACCATAACCAGTTGGGCCTCAAGGACTTGTTCGAATTGGCGTTCGAGATCACCAAGGTCAACGGCCAGCCGATCATTCACACCGACATTGATGGCGCCGCCTCCAACGGCACCACCATGACCATCAAGGCGCTGACCAACATGTACTTGTTGCTGCACTTGATGGACCGCGACCAGGCCGGGCGCGTGCGCTTGCCTTACTACCTCGACGAGGCGGCGGATATCGATGAGAAGAACCAGGCGGCGTTGCTGGAAACCAGCTTGCAGTTGGGCTTCGTGCCGATTCTGGCCAGTGTGAAGCCACAGGTTTCCGCCCAGGTGGCGATTGATCTGGAAGGCGGCAGCGGGCCGAACGGGATCTACATTGATGAGGCGGACTGGAAATACATTCGTCGTCACGATGTGGTGAAGGCGACGGTGAATGTGCAGGCGGATGAACCGGAGTTGGATGAGGTTTAATCAACTGCGCTGAAATGCAAAAAGGCCGCGATCTTTTGGATCGCGGCCTTTTTTGTGGCTTGGATTTTGTGGTGCTGCTGAGGGCCTCATCGCGGGCAAGCCCGGCTCCCACACTTGGAATGCACTCTTCCTGACAATGCATCTCTAATGTGGGAGCCGGGCTTGCCCGCGATGGCCGCGACTCGGTCTATTTACCTAGCGAAATTTTAGGAGCCCAAGTCAGCCACTCGTCTTCGAACTTGTCGAACAGCGGGAAAGTTTGCTGGGGCCGAGCAGCATTACCCATGCGTTCGCCGTCTGGCGTGGCAAAGGCGATTCCGCCGGCGACCAGGGTCTCCAGGGATTCGGTGCGTACCGTCGCGCCCTTGAACAGGCCGAAGTCGAGACCAAAGCCACTGGTGTTCCAGAACCGGCTGCCACTGCGCACCAGCGGCGCGTACTTGGGCTCGATCAGGATGTGGACCAGCACGCGGTCGGCGGTCTGGCCCAACTCGTAGCCTGTGACCTTGCCTACCGTGACTTCTCGATAGGTAACCGGCACACCTTCCTTCAGCGAACCACGACGCGCAGCGCTGAGCACCAGGCTCAAGCCCGCTTCCTGATGAACGGCCTCAGGCGGTTGTTCGAGGGCAACGAAGCTTTTTTGCGGGCCGGCGTTTTTCACCGCTGGCTGCACTTCGATGTATTGCCCGGTGACCAGGGTTTCCAGGTTCGACGTTTTCATCAGCCCGAGCTCAGGCTTGACCACCCAGAACTGACTGCCAGCCCGGGCGATTCGATCAGCCACTTGGGTGATACGCGCGCTGAGCAGTACCGATTGCATGTCGGCACTCAAGTCGACGCTTTCGATCTTACCTACGTCCAGGCCTTTGAAGCGTACCGGCGTACCGGGGCGCAGGCCGTCGGCGCGGTCGACCTTGATGGTCACCAGCGTACCGTGCTGGTTGGCGGCTTCGCGGTCCGGGAACAGACGGAAACGCGGGATGCGCTTTTTCAGCGGTACATTCGGCTCCGGGGTTTCGAAGGCGATACCGCCCGCCATCAGGCTGGCCAGGGATTCACTCTTCACCTGGATGCCGCCGGTGAGTCCGCCGGTCAGGGTCACACCGCTGGCATTCCAGAATCGGGTAGAGCCGTTGACCAGGCCTTCATATTCTTTGTCGATGTGGACGCCGATCACCAGTTGCTTGTTCTTGCGGGAGAACTGGTAGCTCTGTACGGAACCGACCTTGACCTGCTTGTAGAGGATCGGGCTGCCGACGTCCAGGGAACCGAGGTTGTCGGTGAACAGCACCATATGCAGGCCGGGGGAACGCAGGTCCAGTGGCGGTGCCTTGGCCCGGGCGACGTACTCCCGTTGTGGCGCGCTGCCCTTGTCGCCAGGACGAATGGCGATGTAGTTACCTTTGACCAACGCTTCCAGGCCGGTGATGCCCGCCAGGGAGATGGAGGGTTTGACCACCCAGAATTGGGTGTCCTGGACGAGGTAGTCTTCAGCCAGTGGATCGAGGGTCAACTCGGCATTGGCGCTGGAGAGGTCCGGGTCGATCTTCAGGGTTTTCAGGCTACCGACCTGGATGCCTTTGTACATCACGGGTGTACGACCCGCCTGGAGGCCTTCGAAGTCGGTGAGTTTAATCTTGACCTTGATGCCCGCCGCGGCGGCGTCGAAATCTTCGTACAGGCGAAACGGCAGGCTTGGATCCGTCGGTGGGCTGTCCTTGCGGTTCTCTGGCGTGGCGAAGGCGATACCGCCGGCAACGATGCTGGCCAGGGATTCACTGCGCACTTTTACGCCGGAGAGGTTGGCGTCGATGCTGATGCCGCTGGCGTTCCAGAAACGCGTGTGTTTGCGCACCAGGCTGGCGTAGGTCGGTTCGATGTAGACCTTGATTTCAACGGTGGTCTGGTCTTCGGAGAGCAGGTAGCTTTTGACCTGGCCAACCTGGATCTGCTTGTAGAACACCGGGCTGCCACGGTTCAGCGAGCCGAGGCGATCGGCTTTGATCGTCAGGTGCAGGCCGGGCTTGGCGTCGGATAACGGGGGTTCTTCGGACAGGGCCTTGAACTTGCGTGTCGGCTCACCATCGCCCGGGCTGGCGGCGATGTAGTTACCCGAGACCAGGGTTTCCAGGCCGGTGATCCCGGCCAGGCTGACGCTCGGCTTTACCAGCCAGAAGCGGGTGTTGGTCTT
This sequence comes from Pseudomonas sp. LBUM1641, assembly GCF_059716235.1. NCBI lineage: Bacteria > Pseudomonadati > Pseudomonadota > Gammaproteobacteria > Pseudomonadales > Pseudomonadaceae > Pseudomonas > Pseudomonas sp. LBUM1641. Next base: position 962,896 of record NZ_CP166815.1, on the reverse strand, counting down.
GAGGTATTGCTCCACATCCTTGTTCATCTCGATGGTGGCAATCACCCCGCGATTGTTACCTTCGTCATCCAGGGCCAGGGTTTTCACCTTACCCACGGACATGCCTTTGTAGACCACTTCGGTCTTGTTGGCCTGAATGCCTTCGCCGCTTTCAAAGCGAACCTGAATCTCGATCCCTTGTTGGTTATAGGCACGCCATCCCAGCCAGCCGCCGATAATCAGGGCAATCAGGGGCAGCACCCAAATGGCCGACCAGTTGGAAGCTGGGCGGGTTTTAGCCTTAGGCAAATCACTCATGGTCGTCGTCCGACTCCGTGTTATCCCAAATCAGTCGGGGATCGAAAGTTACTGCGGCAAGCATCGTCAAGATCACCACACTGGCGAACGCCACGGCACCGAGATTGGCCTCGACACTGGCAAGTCGCCCAAAGTTTACGACCGCCACAAGGATGGCAATCACGAAGATATCCAGCATGGACCAGCGGCCAATGAACTCGATAAAGCGGTACATGATAATGCGTTGTTGCGCGGAAAGTGGTTGGTGACGTTGCACCGAGAACAGTAACAAGCCGATGCCCACCAGCTTGAAGGTGGGCACCAGGATGCTGGCGATAAACACTACAGCGGCGATCGGGAACATGCCGTGCTGCATCAGCTGGATCACGCCGGACATGATGGTGCTCGGATCGCCTTGGCCCAGGGAGTTGACGGTCATGATCGGCAGCAGGTTGGCCGGGATGTACAAGATGGCTGCCGTGATCAGCAGCGCCCAGGTGCGCGTCAGGCTGTTCGGACGACGGGCGTGGACCAGCGCACCGCAACGGGTGCAGGTTTGCTCGTCGGTGTCGGGGTCTTGTTTGTTTAGTTCATGGCATTCGGTACAGATCAGAATGCCCGCATCAATCGCCCGCATGAGCATCCTCTCCTGACAGCGCTTCCCAGATCTGGTGAGGTGACATGACCACCTCCAGCAGTATCTGGACCATTAACAGACTTACGAAGCAGGCCAGGCCCAGCCCAACGGTGATGGTGGCCATGTCGGCCAGTTTTACGATCGCCACCAGCACGCCCATCAGGTAGACCTCGAGCATCCCCCAGTCTTTCAGATGGTGGTAGATGCGATAAAACAGCAGGCCGTAGCTGCGGCCGATGTTCCAGCGGATGCTCAGCAATACCGCCAGTTGGCACAGGAGCTTGAGCAATGGAATGCCCATGCTGCAGAGGAACACCACCACAGCGACGCCTTGCATACCGGTGTCGAACAGACCAACCACGCCGGTCCATACGGTGTCCTGCGAGGACTGCCCGAGTAGATTGAGCTGCATGATGGGTAAAAAGTTCGCGGGGACGTACAACAGCAGCGCGGCAATCACTAAGGCCAGGCTTCGTTCAACGACGTTGTGGCGGTGAGCGTACAGCTCGTAGCCGCAGCGTGGGCATTGGGCCTTTTCACCGCGGGCAAGCTCCGGCTTGCGCATCAACAAGTCGCACTCATGGCATGCCACGAGTTCGTCCAGCGGTAAGTCTGACACCTCGAGGGCATCAACCGGGTCGGGCATATAGGGCTCGGACTCTAAAAAAGGTTAGGTGCCTATTCTAGTGTTCTGGTTCAGAAATAACTGTGCAAATTTGTCGGGGTACCGCTGTATATCGAGCATGTCGGTAATCTTTCCGACCGCCCAAAACAAAACCCCTGATTGCGTTAGCAATCAGGGGTTTCGGAATTTAATCTTGACGATGACCTACTCTCACATGGGGAAACCCCACACTACCATCGGCGATGCATCGTTTCACTGCTGAGTTCGGGATGGGATCAGGTGGTTCCAATGCTCTATGGTCGTCAAGAAATTCGGGTACTGAGTCGTGACCAATTGGTCTCGCTTCAGCAAATTGGGTATGTGATAGCTTTCGGTGTTTTGTGAGTATCTCGAACTTTCGGTTCGTTTCGTCTTCACACACCGCAATCTGATGCTTCTACTTGTTTCCAAGTCAGGAGTAGTCAAATTGCTTGGGTGTTATATGGTCAAGCCTCACGGGCAATTAGTATTGGTTAGCTCAACGCCTCACAGCGCTTACACACCCAACCTATCAACGTCGTAGTCTTCGACGGCCCTTCAGGGAACTCAAGGTTCCAGTGAGATCTCATCTTGAGGCTAGTTTCCCGCTTAGATGCTTTCAGCGGTTATCTATTCCGAACATAGCTACCCGGCAATGCCACTGGCGTGACAACCGGAACACCAGAGGTTCGTCCACTCCGGTCCTCTCGTACTAGGAGCAGCCCCTCTCAAATCTCAAACGTCCACGGCAGATAGGGACCGAACTGTCTCACGACGTTCTAAACCCAGCTCGCGTACCACTTTAAATGGCGAACAGCCATACCCTTGGGACCGGCTTCAGCCCCAGGATGTGATGAGCCGACATCGAGGTGCCAAACACCGCCGTCGATATGAACTCTTGGGCGGTATCAGCCTGTTATCCCCGGAGTACCTTTTATCCGTTGAGCGATGGCCCTTCCATACAGAACCACCGGATCACTAAGACCTACTTTCGTACCTGCTCGACGTGTCTGTCTCGCAGTCAAGCGCGCTTTTGCCTTTATACTCTACGACCGATTTCCGACCGGTCTGAGCGCACCTTCGTACTCCTCCGTTACTCTTTAGGAGGAGACCGCCCCAGTCAAACTACCCACCATACACTGTCCTCGATCCGGATAACGGACCTGAGTTAGAACCTCAAAGTTGCCAGGGTGGTATTTCAAGGTTGGCTCCACGCGAACTGGCGTCCACGCTTCAAAGCCTCCCACCTATCCTACACAAGCAAATTCAAAGTCCAGTGCAAAGCTATAGTAAAGGTTCACGGGGTCTTTCCGTCTAGCCGCGGATACACTGCATCTTCACAGCGATTTCAATTTCACTGAGTCTCGGGTGGAGACAGCGCCGCCATCGTTACGCCATTCGTGCAGGTCGGAACTTACCCGACAAGGAATTTCGCTACCTTAGGACCGTTATAGTTACGGCCGCCGTTTACCGGGGCTTCGATCAAGAGCTTCGCGTTAGCTAACCCCATCAATTAACCTTCCGGCACCGGGCAGGCGTCACACCCTATACGTCCACTTTCGTGTTTGCAGAGTGCTGTGTTTTTAATAAACAGTCGCAGCGGCCTGGTATCTTCGACCGGCATGAGCTTACGGAGCAAGTCCTTCACCCTCACCGGCGCACCTTCTCCCGAAGTTACGGTGCCATTTTGCCTAGTTCCTTCACCCGAGTTCTCTCAAGCGCCTTGGTATTCTCTACCCAACCACCTGTGTCGGTTTGGGGTACGGTTCCTGGTTACCTGAAGCTTAGAAGCTTTTCTTGGAAGCATGGCATCAACCACTTCGTGTTCTAAAAGAACACTCGTCATCAGCTCTCGGCCTTAGAATCCCGGATTTACCTAAGATTCCAGCCTACCACCTTAAACTTGGACAACCAACGCCAAGCTGGCCTAGCCTTCTCCGTCCCTCCATCGCAATAACCAGAAGTACAGGAATATTAACCTGTTTTCCATCGACTACGCTTTTCAGCCTCGCCTTAGGGACCGACTAACCCTGCGTCGATTAACGTTGCGCAGGAAACCTTGGTCTTTCGGCGTGGGTGTTTTTCACACCCATTATCGTTACTCATGTCAGCATTCGCACTTCTGATACCTCCAGCAAGCTTCTCAACTCACCTTCACAGGCTTACAGAACGCTCCTCTACCGCATCACCCGAAGGTGATACCCGTAGCTTCGGTGTATGGTTTGAGCCCCGTTACATCTTCCGCGCAGGCCGACTCGACTAGTGAGCTATTACGCTTTCTTTAAAGGGTGGCTGCTTCTAAGCCAACCTCCTAGCTGTCTAAGCCTTCCCACATCGTTTCCCACTTAACCATAACTTTGGGACCTTAGCTGACGGTCTGGGTTGTTTCCCTTTTCACGACGGACGTTAGCACCCGCCGTGTGTCTCCCATGCTCGGCACTTGTAGGTATTCGGAGTTTGCATCGGTTTGGTAAGTCGGGATGACCCCCTAGCCGAAACAGTGCTCTACCCCCTACAGTGATACATGAGGCGCTACCTAAATAGCTTTCGAGGAGAACCAGCTATCTCCGAGCTTGATTAGCCTTTCACTCCGATCCACAGGTCATCCGCTAACTTTTCAACGGTAGTCGGTTCGGTCCTCCAGTTAGTGTTACCCAACCTTCAACCTGCCCATGGATAGATCGCCCGGTTTCGGGTCTATTCCCAGCGACTAGACGCCCTATTAAGACTCGCTTTCGCTACGCCTCCCCTATTCGGTTAAGCTCGCCACTGAAAATAAGTCGCTGACCCATTATACAAAAGGTACGCAGTCACCCAACAAAGTGGGCTCCCACTGCTTGTACGCATACGGTTTCAGGATCTATTTCACTCCCCTCTCCGGGGTTCTTTTCGCCTTTCCCTCACGGTACTAGTTCACTATCGGTCAGTCAGTAGTATTTAGCCTTGGAGGATGGTCCCCCCATATTCAGACAAAGTTTCTCGTGCTCCGTCCTACTCGATTTCATGACTAAGAGATTTTCGCGTACAGGGCTATCACCCACTATGGCCGCACTTTCCAGAGCGTTCCGCTAATCTCAAAGCCACTTAAGGGCTAGTCCCCGTTCGCTCGCCACTACTAAGGGAATCTCGGTTGATTTCTTTTCCTCAGGGTACTTAGATGTTTCAGTTCCCCTGGTTCGCTCCATACACCTATGTATTCAGTGTAAGGTAACCATCTTATGATGGCTGGGTTCCCCCATTCAGACATCTCCGGATCAAAGTCTGTTTGCCGACTCCCCGAAGCTTTTCGCAGGCTACCACGTCTTTCATCGCCTCTGACTGCCAAGGCATCCACCGTATGCGCTTCTTCACTTGACCATATAACCCCAAGCAATCTGGTTATACTGTGAAGACGACATTCGCCGAAAATTCGATAATACTCAATTAAGAGCAACTCACAAATTTTACCTTAGCCTGATCCGTTACCAGTGAAAGTAACGTTCAGTCTATCTTTCTATCACATACCCAAATTTTTAAAGAACGATCTAATCAAAGACTAGAAATCAACATTCACCATCACAACGATGGAATGCTCATTTCTAAGCTTTACATGACAGAAGCAGTAGTGGTGGAGCCAAACGGGATCGAACCGTTGACCTCCTGCGTGCAAGGCAGGCGCTCTCCCAGCTGAGCTATGGCCCCGTATTTCTACAGGCGTTTCCCACACAAAATTGGTGGGTCTGGGCAGATTCGAACTGCCGACCTCACCCTTATCAGGGGTGCGCTCTAACCAACTGAGCTACAGACCCAATTTCGGGCTGCTTCTTTATCGTCTTCTTCAATGAATCAAGCAATTCGTGTGGGAACTTATGGAGCAGCTGATGTCGTCGATTAAGGAGGTGATCCAGCCGCAGGTTCCCCTACGGCTACCTTGTTACGACTTCACCCCAGTCATGAATCACACCGTGGTAACCGTCCTCCCGAAGGTTAGACTAGCTACTTCTGGTGCAACCCACTCCCATGGTGTGACGGGCGGTGTGTACAAGGCCCGGGAACGTATTCACCGCGACATTCTGATTCGCGATTACTAGCGATTCCGACTTCACGCAGTCGAGTTGCAGACTGCGATCCGGACTACGATCGGTTTTCTGGGATTAGCTCCACCTCGCGGCTTGGCAACCCTCTGTACCGACCATTGTAGCACGTGTGTAGCCCAGGCCGTAAGGGCCATGATGACTTGACGTCATCCCCACCTTCCTCCGGTTTGTCACCGGCAGTCTCCTTAGAGTGCCCACCATTACGTGCTGGTAACTAAGGACAAGGGTTGCGCTCGTTACGGGACTTAACCCAACATCTCACGACACGAGCTGACGACAGCCATGCAGCACCTGTCTCAATGTTCCCGAAGGCACCAATCTATCTCTAGAAAGTTCATTGGATGTCAAGGCCTGGTAAGGTTCTTCGCGTTGCTTCGAATTAAACCACATGCTCCACCGCTTGTGCGGGCCCCCGTCAATTCATTTGAGTTTTAACCTTGCGGCCGTACTCCCCAGGCGGTCAACTTAATGCGTTAGCTGCGCCACTAAGAGCTCAAGGCTCCCAACGGCTAGTTGACATCGTTTACGGCGTGGACTACCAGGGTATCTAATCCTGTTTGCTCCCCACGCTTTCGCACCTCAGTGTCAGTATCAGTCCAGGTGGTCGCCTTCGCCACTGGTGTTCCTTCCTATATCTACGCATTTCACCGCTACACAGGAAATTCCACCACCCTCTACCATACTCTAGCTCGTCAGTTTTGAATGCAGTTCCCAGGTTGAGCCCGGGGATTTCACATCCAACTTAACGAACCACCTACGCGCGCTTTACGCCCAGTAATTCCGATTAACGCTTGCACCCTCTGTATTACCGCGGCTGCTGGCACAGAGTTAGCCGGTGCTTATTCTGTCGGTAACGTCAAAACAGCAAAGTATTAATTTACTGCCCTTCCTCCCAACTTAAAGTGCTTTACAATCCGAAGACCTTCTTCACACACGCGGCATGGCTGGATCAGGCTTTCGCCCATTGTCCAATATTCCCCACTGCTGCCTCCCGTAGGAGTCTGGACCGTGTCTCAGTTCCAGTGTGACTGATCATCCTCTCAGACCAGTTACGGATCGTCGCCTTGGTGAGCCATTACCCCACCAACTAGCTAATCCGACCTAGGCTCATCTGATAGCGCAAGGCCCGAAGGTCCCCTGCTTTCTCCCGTAGGACGTATGCGGTATTAGCGTCCGTTTCCGAACGTTATCCCCCACTACCAGGCAGATTCCTAGGCATTACTCACCCGTCCGCCGCTCTCAAGAGAAGCAAGCTTCTCTCTACCGCTCGACTTGCATGTGTTAGGCCTGCCGCCAGCGTTCAATCTGAGCCATGATCAAACTCTTCAGTTCAAACATCTTTGGGTTTTTAAGAAACCCTAAACTTGGCTCAGCAATCGTTGGTTACATCTTTGATTTCTCGCGGAGTAACTTGTGATGCTGATAATCTTGTTGACTATCAGTCTGACTCCACAAGCACCCACACGAATTGCTTGATTCAGTTGTTAAAGAGCGGTTGGTTAAGATCTTTCGTCTCAACCGAGGCGCGCATTCTACAGCAGCCTCTGTTGCTGTCAAGCGGTTTTTTTAAGAAGTTTTCAAAGTTTCCTTTGTAACTTCAACCACTTGCGCTTCCGATCTCTCGTTAGCGGGAGGCGAATTCTACAGCGTTACACGCTGCTGTCAACACCTCTTTTTCTCCGCTTTCGACCGAGAAGATCGAACCGTTAATAGGGCTAAACAACACGACCTTACTAACTCCTTCTGGGCTTCGATGATCTGAAGCAGCTCGCTATCGAAACCTACATAACTCTTTGTTTACCAAGGAGTTTTCCGTTTCGACTGCGCCGGAAGTGGGGCGAATTATAGACTTCCAGAATCTGCCGTCAAGGGTTAATTACGCTTTTGTTGCAGAAGATGGTTTTTTAGCAATAAGACGGGGAATCCGGCGCGTTACAGGTGGTACACGCAGGACTAGAAGCAGCGCTCCAATAGATGCATAGATAGCCCACTCCTTCAGATCTGCCCGTACGATCCACAACATGTGCAGCAGTCCAAGCCCGAGAATCACGTAAACCAAGCGATGCAGCTTCTTCCAGCGCGTACCAAGCCGCCGCTGGCTGTAGCGGTTGGAAGTGACTGCGAGCACTAATAAAGAAAGGAACCCCAAGGCACCGACGATAATGTAAGGCCGCTTCTGCAGCTCGACGCCCAACTGCGACCAATCAAGGCCCAGGATGAAGATGCAGTAAGCCGCAAGATGCAAAACCACATACGCAAAGCACCACAACCCCAGCTGCCGCCGCACAGCAATCCACCCCGCCCAACCACTGAGCTTCTGCAGGGGCGTCATGCCCAGAGTGACCAGCAGCAGAATCAAGGTCCCAAGCCCGAGCCGATCCATCAGCACCTTCCCCGGGTCAGGCCCCAGAGCAAAACTCCAGGCCTCGTACAACCAGAACAGCGGCCACACCGCCGCTGCTATAAAGACGCTGATGCGCCAAACCGGGTAGCGCATCAATAGTTCTTCCGCAGATCAAGGCTCGTATATAGAGAGGCGACTTCATCGGCGTAGCCGTTGAACATTTGCGTCTCACGCACATTGGGACTGAACAGCCCACTGGGCAAACGCCGCTCCCGCGCCTGAGTCCAGCGAGGGTGGTCGACGGTAGGATTCACGTTCGCATAAAACCCATACTCACTCGCCGCAATGCTTTGCCAGGTGGTTTTCGGCTGCTCGCTGACGAGGCTGATGCGCACGATCGACTTCACGCTCTTGAATCCATACTTCCATGGCACCACCAACCGCAACGGGGCACCATTCTGATTTGGCAACTCCCGCCCATACATACCTACCGCCAGGATCGCCAGGGGATTCATCGCCTCATCCAGTCGCAACCCTTCTACATAAGGCCAGTCGATCAAAGCGAAGTTAGACCGCTGCCCCGGCATGCTCTTGGGATCCTGCAGGGTTTCAAAGCGGATGTATTTAGCCTTGGACGTCGGCTCGACGTGCTTGAGCAATTCCGAAATAGGGAAACCTATCCACGGAATGACCATCGACCACGCCTCTACGCAGCGCAGTCGATAGATTCGCTCTTCCAACTGATACGGCTTCATGAAGTCTTCAAGCGCGTAACGCCCGGGCTTGGCGACCTCGCCATCAATCACCACGCTCCACGGTTCGGTCTTCAGAGACCCGGCATTCGCCGCCGGATCGCCCTTGTCCGTACCAAACTCATAGAAGTTGTTGTAGTGGGTCGCATCCTTGAACGGAGTGATCGCCTCGTCCTTGACGGTTACCGCCTGCCATTTCGTACCCGGCAGCTTTTCGGCAAACCATCCGGGCGCCTTGCCCGGCTCAACATCCGCGTAACGCGCAGCATCATCCGCACTGGCCCAACGCGGCAGGCTGCTGGCAGCCAGGCCGGCAAGCGCACCACCGAGCAAGCTGCGACGGGAGAAATAGAGGGATTCAGGCGTGACGTCCGATTCTTGGCAATCAGACGCTTTGGGAAACTTGATTAACATGGCAACTCCGCAGCTTTGGAGGACAGATGCACCAATAGACTGCGGAGTATGGGGGAAATTACATTAAGGCAACGTTTTGCGCTGACGAAGATGCAGCAAATACTGCACCGGGCCCGACGCGGCATAGACAAGGAACGCCAACAGCAGGATTCGCGGCGGATCGCTGAAGACCACGGCGAACACCAGCACCACCGCCAGAATGGCCACAAATGGCACGCGCCCCTTGAGGTCCAGCTCCTTGAAGCTGTTGTACTTGATGTTGCTGACCATCAGCATGCCGGCCGCCGCAACCATCAAGGCCACCAGGAATGACATCTTCGAGCCCTGGATACCGTAGTCGCTGAATGCCCAGACAATACCGGCTACCACACCCGCCGCAGCCGGACTGGCCAGGCCAATGAAGTAGCGCTTGTCGGCAGTCCCTACCTGGGTATTGAACCGCGCCAGACGCAATGCCGCGCCAGCCACATAGATGAAGGCGACCATCCAGCCGACCTTGCCCATATCACCCAGCGCCCAGGCGAATGCGAGCAACGCCGGTGCCACACCAAAGGCAACCATGTCTGACAGCGAGTCATACTCGGCGCCGAAGGCACTTTGGGTATTGGTCATGCGTGCCACGCGCCCATCCAGGCCATCAAGGACCATGGCGACGAAGATCGCAATCGCGGCGAAACCAAAATACTTGCTTGCCCCGGCAGCATCGCCGGCCGCCAATGCACTCTGGGCACTCATGGAATTGATGATGGAGTAGAACCCCGCGAACAGGTTCGCAGTGGTAAACAGATTGGGCAGAAGATAGATGCCACGATGCCGGACTTTACGGCCTTCAGCATCGTGCCCCTCTTCGACATGTTCATCGATCGGTAGCAGGCTTTCGGCGTCAGAGGCCTGGTTTGGCTCTTCGGGACGTTCGCTCATGGACTTTACCTTGCAACGGTGTGAAAAATTTCGACAGAAACTTGCGGCGAGTGTTCGCCCGCAAACGATGCAGCTTTATACCAGAACCTGCCCCGCAAACGAAAAAACGCGGCCTAAGCCGCGTTTTCCCTTGATACGTACGACTTAGTTTTTGGCTTTGTCGACGATCTTGTTGGCACCGATCCACGGCATCATGGAGCGCAGTTGCTCGCCGATGATTTCGATACCGTGAGCGGCGTTGTTACGACGCTTGGCGGTCATCGAAGGGTAGCCGGTTGCACCTTCGCTGATGAACATTTTGGCGTATTCGCCGTCCTGAATACGTTTCAGGGCGTTGCGCATGGCCTGACGGGACTCGGCGTTGATCACTTCCGGGCCAGTCACGTACTCGCCGTATTCGGCGTTGTTGGAGATCGAGTAGTTCATGTTGGCGATACCGCCCTCGTACATGAGGTCAACGATCAGCTTCAGTTCGTGCAGGCATTCGAAGTAGGCCATTTCTGGCGCGTAGCCAGCTTCAACCAGGGTTTCGAAACCGGCTTTAACCAGTTCAACGGTGCCGCCGCACAGAACGGCTTGCTCGCCGAACAGGTCGGTTTCAGTCTCGTCCTTGAAGGTGGTTTCGATGATGCCGGTACGACCGCCACCAACGCCAGCGGCGTAGGACAGTGCAACGTTTTTGGCGTTGCCCGAGGCGTCCTGGTAGATCGCGATCAGGTCAGGGATGCCGCCGCCTTTGACGAACTCGGAACGCACGGTGTGGCCCGGTGCTTTCGGCGCGATCATGATCACGTCGAGGTCAGCGCGCGGCACAACCTGGTTGTAGTGGATCGCGAAGCCGTGGGAGAAGGCCAGGGTGGCGCCCTTCTTGATGTTCGGCTCGATTTCGTTCTTGTACAGCGCGGACTGGAACTCGTCCGGGGTCAGGATCATGACCAGGTCGGCAGCAGCAACAGCAGAAGCAACGTCAGTTACTTTCAGGCCGTGAGCTTCAGCCTTGGCAACAGTGGCCGAACCTTTGCGCAGGCCAACAGTCACGTCAACGCCGGAATCTTTCAGGTTGCACGCTTGAGCGTGGCCCTGGGAACCGTAGCCGATGATGGCGACTTTTTTGCCCTGGATGATCGACAGGTCACAATCTTTTTCGTAATAAACTTTCATGAGGTTCCTCTATATATCCAGGCCGTTAGGCCATTCACTAATTGGGTTAGATGCTGAGTACTTTGTCGCCACGAGCAATCCCGGTGACGCCACTGCGTACAGTTTCCAGAATCGAGGCCGTCCCGATCGACTGGATGAAGCTGTCCAGCTTGTCGCTTGTACCGGTCAATTGAACGGTATAAACGCTGGCGCTCACATCGACGATCTGCCCGCGATAAATATCGGTAGTGCGCTTGATCTCGGCGCGCTGGGCGCCTGTTGCCTTGACCTTGACCAGCATCAGTTCACGCTCGATGTGGGCACTTTCCGACAAGTCGACCAGCTTGACCACTTCGATCAGCTTGTTGAGGTTTTTGGTGATCTGCTCGATCACCTCATCATGGCCAACGGTGGTCAACGTCAGACGCGACAAGGTCGGGTCTTCGGTCGGCGCCACGGTCAGGCTTTCGATGTTGTAGTTGCGTTGCGAAAACAGTCCGACCACACGTGACAGAGCGCCCGGTTCGTTCTCCAGAAGCAGGGAGATAATGTGCCGCATGATTAGGTACGCTCCGTCTTGTTCAGCCACATATCGCGCATGGAGCCGTCTTTGATCTGCATCGGATAGACGTGCTCGCTGGTGTCGACCTGAATATCGAGGAACACCAGGCGGTCCTTCATGGCGAACGCCTCTTCCATCATCGGCTTCAAATCCTTCAGATCGGTGATGCGCATGCCGACATGGCCATAGGCTTCAACCAATTTGACGAAGTCCGGCAGAGACTCCATGTAGGAATGGGAGTGACGGCTGCCGTAGCTCATGTCCTGCCACTGGCGAACCATGCCCAGTACACCGTTGTTCAGGCAGACGATCTTCACCGGCAAACCATATTGCAGGCAGGTCGACAGTTCCTGGATGTTCATCTGGATACTGCCTTCGCCGGTGACGCAAGCAACGTCGGTATCCGGGAAGCTCAGCTTCACACCCATGGCCGCAGGGAAACCAAAGCCCATCGTGCCCAGGCCACCGGAGTTGATCCAGCGGTTAGGCTTGTCGAACTTGTAGTACTGCGCCGCGAACATCTGGTGCTGGCCCACGTCGGAGGTCACAAAGGCATCGCCCTTGGTCACTTCGCACAGCGTTTCGATCACGGTCTGCGGCTTGATGACGCTGCCATCGCCCTTGTCGTAAGGGAACAGGCCGCGGTCACCGCGCCACTCGTCGATCTGCTTCCACCAACTGGCGACGGAATCCTTGTTCGGGGCTTCGCCGATTTCCTTGAGCGCAGCAACCATTTCGGTCAGCACGCTTTCCACAGGACCTACGATAGGCACGTCGGCCTTGATGGTCTTGGAGATCGATGCCGGGTCGATATCGATGTGGATGATCTTTGCATTCGGGCAAAACTTGCTCGCGCCGTTGATCACCCGGTCATCGAACCGCGCACCGACGGCGAGGATCACGTCAGCATGGTGCATGGCCAGGTTGGCGGTGTAGCTGCCGTGCATGCCGAGCATGCCGACGAACTGACGGTCCGAACCCGGGAATGCGCCGAGGCCCATCAAGGTGTTGGTGACTGGCAGGTTGAGCATCTTGGCCAGTTCGGTCAGCGGTGCAGAACCGCCGCCCAGAATCACGCCACCACCCGAGTAGAGCACCGGACGCTTGGCCGCCAACAGCATTTCTGCCGCCTTGCGGATTTGCCCCGAGTGCCCGCGAACAGCCGGGCTGTAGGAACGCAGCTTGGCTTTCTTCGGGAAGATGTATTCGAATTTTTCCGCCGGGTTGGTCATGTCTTTCGGGATATCGACCACCACAGGACCCGGGCGACCGGACTGTGCGAGGTAGAACGCCTTCTTCATGACTTCCGGGATTTCCGAGGCATGCTTGATCATGAAGCTGTGTTTCACGATCGGCCGGGAGATACCGATCATGTCGGTTTCCTGGAATGCATCGGTACCGACCATGGTGCTCGCCACCTGGCCGGAAATGATCACCATCGGGATGGAGTCCATATAAGCCGTCGCGATGCCGGTAATGGCATTGGTCGCGCCAGGGCCGGAAGTCACCAGTACTACACCGGCTTTACCGGTGGCACGGGCGTAACCGTCAGCCATATGGGTAGCAGCTTGTTCGTGGCGAACCAGGATGTGGGTAACAGCCGGTTCCTTGAACAGTGCGTCGTAGACATGCAGCAGAGCACCGCCTGGGTACCCGTAGATATAGTCGACGCCTTCGTCACGCAAAAAGCGGACGAGCATCTCACCGCCAGATAAAAGCTCCACGTTGTTCACCTCTAAAACGCCAGAATACCGTCCGTTAAAAACCGACGGGTCTTAATAGGTTTACTTCTCAGCAGAGCATGAGCGACGGTGGTCGCCGACTACGTCAGCACTGACTGAGCAAGTATTGGGAGCGTCCCAAGTGTTGCGGGATTTTCCCACCCAGCGCGAGGTAACGCGTTGCGGGTGTAACAGGTCGGCGCGGGTATGCGCCTCATGATCTGCTGAGTGGGTCTGCTTCTGGCAGTCCCTCTACAGCGGACTTTGGATTCTTCTGTTTCAGCCTCTGCAAGTCAAGCAATAATTGCGCTTTTTTCCAACTAAGCGCATGAGAACGTAGAAGAAAGCGGCTTGAGGAGGGATAAAACTCGCCTGAATGGCGCAAAGCGGTAGAAATATGCGCAAGACTGCCGGAAAAACCGGCAGCCAGGCAATTAACGAGCGTCGACGATCAGTTGATCGAACTTTTTCAGCGCAGTCCGTAGGCCAAGGCTCTCGAGCGGACGATCGGCGTAAACCATCTCGGCCATTTCCAGAATCCCCGACGCATTGGGCAATGGCAGGTCCTGCTCGAGGATCTGCTTCATCCGTGTCAGGAAAATCCATTGCAGCCACTGGTGGAAGTCCAGGGTGTCGACGGAAAAGGGTTCAACACTGCTCAAGGCTTCAGCACTGGGGGACACTTCGTCCCACCAGCCCTGCAAGCGCAGTTCGCGCTCGATCAACAACAACTGTTCGGCAATCGCCGGAAAGCGTGCATCCATCAGAGGCTTACCTTGGCTTTTTGCCGAGCCTGGGCAGCGCCGGCAGCATCGCCCTGCTTCTCACGGGCATCACCGATCAAGCTCCACAGACTGGCCTGAAGATCAGGACGGCCATTGGCCAGGGTCAGGCCACGGCGGGCAAATTGTTCTGCTTGCGGGGCATCGCCTTGGGCCATGCGCACCTGAGCCAGGCGGTAAAGCACTTGTGGCTCGCGAGGCGCTACGCGCTGGGCGCGTTCGAGGCTCGACGATGCGCCGTTCAAGTCGCCACCAGACTGCTGCTGTTGGGCGGTAGTCAGCAATGCCAGCACCGGGCCGTCCAACTGCTCATCGGCCGACAAGCCACCGGCGCTGCTGGCGGACGGAATCCCGCTTGGCGTCGACGGCATGTTGTAGGTGCCCTGGTTGATTGGCGCCGTTTGAATCGGCGCAGAGTCCGCCGGGCCCGAGGTGCTCGGGCCTGGAGTCCACGGCTGAGTACTGATAGGTGCCGAGGTAGCTGCGCCAGCGCCCGGGATCATCACCACTACGCCCGAATCCTGAGGCACGGCTTGCGCCTTAGCCTGGGCTGGGCGGTTGGTGACGGTTTGACGGAAGCCGCCATTGGCCGAGATCCGGTCGTTGTTGGACACCGTTGTACTGGAATCCACCACCGGGATAGAACCCCGCTCCACGCTGGCGCAACCACCGAGCAATGCCAAAACTGTAATAGCTGGAATCAACAACTTGTTCACGTGAAACCCTCTTTGCTTAATTCATCCAGCCCTTGACCCAATCCATCACCGATTCAGCGCTCGCGGGTGCACTGGCACCGCACGCTGCACCGGGTGGCGGTTCGCTGCCGCGAATATACGGCATCTGCACCGCGCCCGGACAGTTGGCATCGGAACCCTGTCCGGTATGCGGATCGATCCAGGCCTGAACGATATTGTCCGGCTGCGGCATGTTCAGCGGCAGTGGATCAGCCTTCTTCATGAAACTGGTCCACACCTGCAACGCGCCGGTGGCACCGGTAAACGGCGTCTTGCCGTTGTCGTCGCGCCCCAGCCAGACCACCGCCAGCAGGTCCTGGCTGAAACCTGCGAACCAGCTGTCCCGCGAATCGTTACTGGTACCGCTCTTGCCGGCCAGCGTCAGGTTGGCTGGCAACACGCTGTAGGCCGAGCGCCCGGTACCTTCACGCATAACGCGCTGCATGGCGTTCTGGATCAGGTAGATCGAGGCCGGGTCAAAGCGCTGCTGAATCTGGAACGGATAACGCTTGAGCGGTTCGCCTTCAGCCGTCAACACACTGCGGATCCCGCGCATCGGCGTATTGAAACCACCGTTGGCCAGGGTCTGGTACATGGTCGCCACTTCCATCGGGCTCATCGCACCCGCACCCAGCAGCATCGACGGGAACGCCGGGAACTCGCGAGTGATGCCCAGCCGACCGAGTGTCTTGAGAACATTCGGCACGCCCAGCTCAAGGCCAAGACGAGAGGTCGAGATGTTGTAGGAATGCGCCAAGCCCTGGTACAGGAAAATCGTACCGTGGGAGCGACGATCAAAGTTATGCGGCGTCCACATCTGGCCATCGGCACCTTTGACCGACAATGGGTCATCGGACAGCCAACTGGTCAGCGTGTACTTGCTCGGTTTTTCCAACGCCGTCAGATACACCGCCGGCTTGACCAGCGAGCCGATCGGACGCACCGCGTCCAGCGCGCGGTTGAAGCCGGCAAAGCTGGCCTGGCGACTGCCGATCATGGCCTGGACCTCACCGGTTTCCGGGTTGGTTACCACCATCGCGGCCTCGACGTCGTCGGAGCCTTTACGGCCTGCCAGGCGTTTGAAAGTGTCATTGACCGAAGCTTCAGCCTTCATTTGCAGGATCGGGTCGAAACTGGTGAAGATCCGCAGGCCTTCTTCGGTCAAGTCTTCGTCACGGTAGTCTTCACGCAACTGGCGTTTGACCAGGTCAATGAAGCCTGGGAATGAGCTGTCGGCAAGCTTGCCTCGGGTGGTCACACCCAGTGGCATTTTCTTCGCGGCAGCGACTTGTTCAGGAGTGGCGACGCCTTGCTGCTCAAGCACATCAAGTACCAGGTTGCGCCGTTCGAGCGCGCGCTCCGGGTTGCGACGCGGGTTGTAGTAGGACGGCCCCTTGACCATGCCCACCAGCAGCGCCACTTGATGCAGTTTCAACTCGGACAACGGCTGGCCGAAGAAGAACTGGCTGGCCAGACCGAAACCGTGCACCGCACGCTGGCCGTCCTGGCCGACGAACACTTCATTGAGGTACGCCTCAAGAATTTCCTGCTTGCTGTAATGCAGCTCCAGCAGCATCGCCATCATGGCTTCGGTCAGTTTACGGGTCAGGCTGCGTTCGTTGGTCAGGTAGAAGTTCTTGACCAATTGTTGCGTCAGCGTACTGCCACCCTGGGTCATCTTGCCGCCGGAGGTATTGACCCACACGGCGCGAGCGATGGACTTCGGTGATACGCCCCAGTGGCTGTAGAAATCCCGGTCTTCTACGGCAATCAGGGTATCCAGCAGGTAAGGCGGCACCTGATCGATCTTGATCAGGATGCGGTCTTCCAGGTTTTTCGGATAAATCCCACCGATCATTAAGGGTTCCAGGCGCACCACCGGCAGCTTCGAACCGTTGAGCGAGGACAGTTCGGCCACATAGTCGCCAGAGAAACGCACGCGCACCGGCTGGGGTTTTTCCAGGCCTTCATAGAATTGGAAGCCGCGGGTGTTCAAGTCGACGGTGTTACCGGAGACGGCAGCGGCACCGGGTCCATTGCTCACGGGTTCGCGGCGATAGCCCAGGGCATCGAGTTCGGTAAGGAAGTCATCCTTGCTCAGCTTCTGGCCGGTGAACAGTTCCAGCGGGCGCGCGTATACCTTGGCCGGAATGGTCCAGCGCTTGCCGGAGAACTTCTCCTGGACCACAGCGTCGAGGTAAACCGCGAAGCCGGCGATCACTACAAGCCCTACCAGGCCGAGCTTAAGCGCCCAGCCCAGCCAAGGGCGCAGGCCGCGGGAAGGAGGTTTTTTACGGGAACGGGGAGATCGGGTACGAGTCATGGCGGCGGATTATACGCACTTTATTGATGACCAACATGAGCCGGACAGCGGTTTGCATGACCGTCTGTAGCCGCCATAATGCCCGCCATGAATTTTCCCAGACTCTGAAGGATCGCCCGTGAGCCAGTCCCTGATTGCTGCCCTGCAAAACCCGGCCCTGTTTCCCCACCCGGTGGATCAGTTCCAAGTCATCGAGACCCATATTTCCTGGGTCCTTCTCACGGGTGACTACGCCTACAAGATGAAGAAGCCGGTGAATTTCGGCTTTCTCGATTTCACCACTCTGGAAGCCCGCGCCCACTTCTGCAATGAAGAACTGCGCCTCAACCAGCGCCTGACCGATGATTTGTATCTTGAAGTGTTGCCAATCACCGGCAGCGCCGAAGCACCGCAATTGGATGGCGACGGCCCGGTGATCGACTATGTGCTGAAAATGCGCCAGTTCCCGCAGAGCCAACTGCTCAGCACCTTGCAAGCCAACGGCGAATTGACCAACGCACACATCGACGAAATGGCCAGGCAGATCGCGCATTTTCACCTGAACGCCCCGAAAGTGCCGGCCACCCACTCCGCCGGCACCCCGCACGACGTCATGGCGCCGGTGCTGCAGAACTTCGAGCAGATCCGCCCGTTCCTCAGCGACAAGGCCGATCTGGCGCAACTGGACGCCTTGCAGGCCTGGGCCGAAAGCAGCTTCGAGCGCCTCAAGCCCCTGTTCGAACAACGCAAGCTCAACGGCTTTACCCGCGAATGCCACGGTGATATTCACCTGGGCAACGCCACGATGATTGATGGCCACGTGGTGATCTTCGACTGCATCGAGTTCAACGAGCCATTCCGCTTCACCGACGTGTATGCCGACACCGGCTTCCTGGCGATGGACCTGGAAGACCGTGGCCTCAAGAGCCTGGCGCGACGCTTCATCAGCCAGTACCTGGAGCTGACCGGCGATTATCAAGGCCTGGAGGTGCTGAACTTCTATAAAGCCTACCGCGCCTTGGTACGCGCCAAGGTCGCGCTGTTCAGCATGCCTTCCGAAGCGGACGCGGTGCAGCGTGCTACCACCCTGCGCCAATACCGCAACTACGCCAACCTGGCGGAAAGCTACAGCACCATCCCATCACGCTTCCTGGCCATCACCCACGGCGTATCGGCCGTTGGCAAAAGCCATGTATCCATGCGCCTCGTAGAAGCGTTGGGGGCGATTCGCCTGCGTTCGGACGTAGAGCGCAAGCGCCTGTTCGGTGAGCAGAAGGTCGAGAACACGCCACAGGCCGGGATCTACGCCGCAGACGCCAGCGCCGCCACCTACGCGCGCTTGAACGAGGTCGCCGACACCGTGCTGCGCGCCGGTTTCCCGGTGGTACTGGACGCGACCTTCCTCAAGCGCGAACAGCGCGACGCTGCGGCGAAAATCGCCGAGGCCACCGGCGCACCGTTCCTGATCCTCGACTGCAATGCGCCACAGGCTGTTATCGCCGCTTGGCTGGCACAGCGTCAGGCGGACAAGAATGATCCGTCCGACGCCACCCTGACTATCATCGAAGAGCAGCAAGCCACCCGTGACCCACTCAGCGCTGAAGAGCTACTGCTGAGCAAACGCGTGGAAACCAATGAAAGCGGAACCCTGGACGCATTGGTGGCCCATATCCGCCAGCGCCTGCCGGGCCTGTAAGAAATATTTCTTGGTCGTGTAGCCTTCCGGGGCTCACGGCCGAGCAATAGTGGCACTATAATGGCGTCATAATTCCAACACGGGAGTCGCCATTGTGAGCCATCCGAAGCTACTTGATACCCCGCTGTACGCGCTTCTGCATAAAGATGACATCCGCGGCTTCAACCAGGAGCGTCCGAAAGACGGTCCGATCGATATGCGCGGCGGGGACTTTCGCGGCCTGGACCTGCGCGACCTGAATGCCGAGGGCGTAGATTTCACCGACGCTTATTTCCGCTCCGCCGACTTGCGCGGCCTGGATTTGCGCGACTGCCCACTGGAAGGCGCGAGCCTGGCGCATGCCCAGATTTCCGGCACTTATTTCCCCCCTGAGCTGAGCGCTGACGAGATCCTGATGTCCGTCAATTTCGGCACGCGCTTGCGCTACCGTACACGGTAAAACCGCTGTATCGCCTCCCGGCTACGCCCAAGGCTTACCGGGGGGCTTCACCCTTTCCTACGCCAAAATCCCCGCCTGCCTTAGAAGCTTTAGGTCGTTGCCAACCAAAGAACTACGCTTTTCCTACTGAGCGCTACACTCCTTTCAGGCTTGCCTGGTCACGATACCCACCGAACCATTCGGCCGTCGCAAGGAGGCTTGATGAATGATGAGCTGCAACACCTGAAAAACCTTGGCAAGACGTCGGCGCAATGGCTGCATGCGGTGGGCATCCACAGTGCGTCCGACTTACGCCGTCTGGGGGCAGTAGACGCGTACCGTGCAGTACGCACCCGTGGCTTCAGGGCATCCAAGGTATTGCTGTACGCCATTGAAGGCGCGCTGATGGATGTGCACTGGAATGACATTCCCGTTGAACGCAAGGAGGCTTTAAACCGTCAACTGGACGCTCTTTCGGCACGCCAAAAGAATTGAGACGGCAACTTGCCCCCACGTTTCCGGGGGTTCCAAACGAATGTTTGAGGAAATTCGAAAAGGTCGCAAAAACAAATGTTGACTCTTAAATGAGAATCGTTATGATTATCACAACTGGTCGCGAGATCAGCCGATAACTGAAAGACCATTGGTTCGGACTCTCAGATTATCTCCTCATCAGGCTAATCACGGTTATTTGACCCGGCTCTTGCCGGGTCTTTTTTTGCCTATGAAAAACTGCGGCGATTTCAGCGTGCAATGATCAACGGATGGCCGCGCTCCGGATGCGGCTGCACCAACACATCCAACCCGAATACCGCCTTCAGCGGCTCAGGCCGCAGCACCTGCGCAGGTGTATCCAACGCATGGGGCCGCCCATCCTCCAGCAACAGGATGCGATCACAGTAGCGCGCCGCCAGATTCAGGTCGTGAAGAATCACCAGCACCGCCGCACCACGGTCGGCAAAGGTACGGATCGCCTGCAAGGTGGTGTGCTGGTGCAACGGATCAAGCATCGACGTCGGCTCATCCAGCAACAAGGTCTGCCCCGCCTCACCTGGCCATAGCTGCGCCAGCACTCGTGCGAGGTGCACACGCTGCCGCTCACCGCCCGACAACGCCAGGTAACTGCGCCCGCTCAAGTGGCCGACGTCGGCAGCCTGTAAGGCGGCGTTGATGATTTCATCGTCACGCACCCGGCCGGTCTGATGGGGCAAGCGCCCCATGCCCACAACCTCTTCGACGCGAAAGGCAAAGTCCAGGGTCGAGGTCTGCGGCAACACCGCCAGGCGCTGGGCACGCTGCGCTCCGCCCCAGTCCTTCAACTCGCGCTGGTCCAGCCACACACGGCCCTGGTCGGGCTGCAACTCGCCGCATAACGCACCGAGTAATGTACTTTTCCCCGCACCGTTGGGGCCCAGCACGCCAAGCACTTCACCTGGCAGCAGGTCCAAGGTGACGTCCGCCAACACGGTTTTGCGCCCACGGCGGATCTGCAGGCCTTCTACTCGCAGCATCAGGCGCGCCCTCGTAACAACAGGTAGAGAAAAAACGGCGCACCGATAAACGCGGTAACAATGCCGATAGGTAATTCCGCCGGCGCCAAGGCCAGGCGCGCCACCAGATCGGCAAACAACAGCAAACTCGCCCCCGCCAACACCGAGGCTGGCAGCAGCACCCGATGATCGGGCCCCGCCAGCAGGCGCACCAGATGCGGCACCACCAACCCGACAAAGCCGATCATCCCCGCCGCCGCCACAGCGGCGCCCACGCCCAGCGCGGTGCAGAACACCAGTTCGCGCTTGAGACCTTCAACATTGATGCCCAAGTGGCTGGCTTCCGACTCACCCAGCAGGAGGGCATTCAGCGCCTTGGCCCGGCGCGGCAGCCAAAGGGCGACGCCAGCGCTCACCAACAACAGCGGCCATAACCGCGAGTAGCTGGCGCCATTCAGGCTGCCCAGGTTCCAGAACGTCAGGGTGCGCAAGGTGGCGTCATCTGCCAGGTAGGTAAACAGGCCCACCGCGGAACTGGCGAGCGCCGTCAGGGCGATACCCGCCAGCAACATGGTCGCGACATTGGTTTGTCCGTTGCGCCGCCCCAGGCGATAGACCAGCGCCGTCACCCCCAAACCACCGAGGAAGGCACACAACGACAGCAGATACGGCCCGAGGGCATCCGGCAAACCACCAAAAAACGAACCACCGACAATCGCAATCGCCGCGCCCAACGCTGCACCGCTGGAAACCCCGACCAACCCGGGATCGGCCAAGGGATTACGAAACAGCCCCTGCATTGCAACGCCGGAAAGTGCCAGAACCCCGCCGACGGCCAAGCCGAGTAACGTACGCGGCAGGCGAATCTGCCCGAGGATTAACTCCGCCTGCTCCAGGCCGTGCGCGTCGATGGGCACACCCAACAAGCGCAACGCCGCCCGGAGTGTGTCCATCAACGGCAAGCTGACCGGCCCCAGGGCCAATGACAGCCAAATCGCCAATACACACAGCAGACTCAAGCCGATAAACAGGGTTCGCGGTTTAACCAGAGTGGTCATGGGGCGGTTTTAGCCTGGGACGGATAGAACCCGGCGGACAACTTCACCAGACTTTGCGGCAAGCGCGGCCCAAGCCCGCCCACCAGCAGCGTCGGGTCCAATTCGTAGACGCGACCGTTTTTGGCCGCTGGCGTCGAAGCCAGGATCGGGTTCTCCTTGAATAACGCTGCGCGGGCCGCATCGCCCGTCAGGGCACGATCGGCAAACACCAGCACTTCAGGATTGAGACCCGCCAGGGACTCCACGGAAAACGGTTTGTAACCATTGTGCGTCGCCAGGTTATGGCCGCCGGCCTGCTGCAACATCCAGTCAGCCGCCGTGTCTTTACCCGCAATCAGCGGTTTGCCGCCAGCGTGCCCCAGCAGCAACAGCACTCCAGGCGCTTTTTGCGTGGACTGGGCCTTGGTCACCCAGTTCTTTTGTTGATCCAGTTGTTG
Organism: Pseudomonas sp. LBUM1641; assembly: GCF_059716235.1. Classification (NCBI taxonomy): domain Bacteria; kingdom Pseudomonadati; phylum Pseudomonadota; class Gammaproteobacteria; order Pseudomonadales; family Pseudomonadaceae; genus Pseudomonas; species Pseudomonas sp. LBUM1641. The sequence goes on along the minus strand of NZ_CP166815.1, from coordinate 940,493 downwards.
CTGATAGTCGCCGAACAGCTCCGCAGCCTTGGCTTCGTTGCCCAGCAACTTGGCCAAATGCTGAAGGTTGCCCTGCAGCGTCGGCAGATCCGGCTCGGCCGAAAACAGCTCCACTTTCACACCAGCATTGCGGATTTGCGCCAATACCGGCGGCGGGCCCATTTCCTCGGTGCCGACCAGGATTTGCGGGCGCAGGCTCAGAATGCCCTCCGCCGACAACTGCCGCTGGTAACCAATGCTCGGCAACGCCTTGAGGGATTCAGGATGCTGACTGGTGGTATCCACGCCCACCAGCTTTGACTCACCGCCCAGGGCCGCCACCCATTCCGACAACGCACCACCGGCGCTGACCCAACGTTGTGGCAGTTCAGAGGCCTGGGCCCCAGCGTTGACCAGCAGTCCGACAACGAGCGCGATAGCACTGGCACTCAGGCGCATAAAAGGGTTTCCTTCCAAGGGGTGAGCCCGCTGAAACACTCGCAATGTGACAGATCAAGGCTGCCCGACATCGTACAGAGCGCCCAGTCAGCTAACGGGCGAAGCCGGCATTTGATAATTGTTTGCATTTGCACGTCAAGCGCCGGGCTCTTCGGTAAAATCAGGATAGCCTTGCAGCCCGCAAACGGCGGCACTTAAGGACCGATATGAAGTTTCTCTGCGCCTCCAGCGAACTCGCACCCAACGCCAGCCGCGGTTTCGATATCGACGGCCGCAAGCTGTTTGCCGTGCGCCGCGAAGGCATTGCCTACTTCTATATCAACCGCTGCCCACATCGCGGGGTGCCGCTGGAATGGCAGCCGCACCAGTTTCTCGACCCGAGCGCGAGCCTGATCCAGTGCGCCACCCACGGCGCACTGTTCCTGATCGAAAGCGGTGAGTGCGTCGCCGGGCCTTGCGCCGGTCAAAGCCTGACAACCCTGCCCGGCCGTGAGGACGAACAGGGCCTCTGGGTACAACTCTAATCGCCGAGCAATACTTCCAGGCGACGGTCGACACAGATTTCCTCTGACGTCACCCGCACGCCATAGGCCAGCACCTCGACGCCCGCCGCCTTGGCCTCACGCAATGCAGCCGCATAACCGGCATCAATTTCTTCGGCAGGACGCACCGCATCAATCCCCGAGAGGTTGACGCAATACAACTGCACCGCCCGCACACCCTCACGCGCCAGATGCGCCAGTTCCCGCAAATGCTTGGCCCCGCGCTGGGTCACGGCATCGGGAAACGCCGCCGTCGAGGTCCCGTCAAAACCAAGGGTGACGCTTTTGACTTCGACATACGCTGGGCCCGTTGGGTAATCCAGACGGAAATCGATCCGACTGTTTTCCTGACCGTAGGCCACTTCGCGCTTCAGCGCCGTAAAGCCGTTGAGCTCGCTGATAACACCGGCCCGCAGCGCCTCTTCCACCAACTGATTGGCCCGCGCGGTGTTCACACATGCCAGGCGCCCTTGAGGGGTTTCGCTGATTTCCCAGGTGCCGGGGAGCTTGCGCTTGGGGTCATTGGAGCGGCTGAACCAGACTTGGCCACCTTCCACCATGCAGTTGAACATCGAGCCGGTGTTCGGGCAGTGAATGGTCAGGAACTCGCCGGTAACGGTTTCGATATCGGCGAGAAAACGCTTATAGCGGCGGATCAGCCGGCCTTCTTCGAGGGGAGGATTAAAGCGCATCAGCCTTGCCAACTCCGCAAGCCACGAGCAATCCGTTCAACAGCTTCCTGTAGTCGATCAAGGTTTTGTGTGTAGGCAAAACGCACATGGTGACCGGCTTGATAGCGACCGAAATCCAGGCCCGGGGTGAAGGCTACATGTTCGGTTTCAAGGAAGTGCCGGCAGAAAGCGAAGGCATCACCGCCGAATGCGCTGATATCGGCATACAAGTAGAACGCGCCTTCCGGTTCAACGGCGATGCCGAAGCCGAGCTCCCGCAGGGCTGGCAGCAGGAAGTCGCGACGACGACCAAACTCGGCCCGGCGGTCTTCAAGAATGTTCAAGGTTTCCGGGGTAAAGCAAGCCAGGGCCGAATGCTGGGCCATGCTCGGTGCGCTGATGTAGAGATTCTGCGCCAACTTCTCCAACTCACCCACGGCCGCCGGCGGCGCCACCAGCCAGCCCAGGCGCCAGCCGGTCATTCCGAAATACTTCGAAAAACTATTTAGAACGAAGGCTTCATCGTCGACTTCCAGCACGCTGGCGGCATCGGTGCCGTAGGTCAGGCCGTGATAGATCTCATCCACCACCAAATGCCCATTGCGCGCCTTGATGGCGCTCGACAGTCCGGCCAACTCTTCGCGCGTCAGGATGGTGCCGGTAGGGTTGGCAGGCGAAGCGACCAGCGCGCCCACGCTGTCTTGATCCCAATGGCGTGCCACCAGGTCGGCGGTCAGTTGATAACGCACGTCGGGGCCGACCGGGACCAATTGCGCCGCGCCTTCCACCAGGCGCAGGAAGTGACGGTTGCACGGGTAACCGGGGTCTGCCAGCAGCCAGTGCTTGCCGGGATCCACCAGCAAACTGCTCGCCAGCAGCAGGGCACCTGAGCCACCCGGGGTGATCAAAATTCGCTCAGGGTCGATATCCAGCCCGTAGCGCTGCTGGTAGAAACCGCTGATAGCCTCACGCAACTCCGGCAGCCCGCGGGCCGCGGTATAGCGGGTCTTGCCATTGGCCAGCGCCGCCTGCCCGGCCTTGATGATGGGCTCGGCGGTGGTGAAGTCCGGCTCGCCGATTTCCAGGTGAATCACGTCGTGACCGGCGGCCTGCAATTCATTGGCCCGCGCCAGCAACGCCATGACATGGAAAGGTTCGATAGCGCGACTGCGAGCACTGTAGGGCTGAGCCATTAGCCTTCCTTAACTGTGAGGACAAACCCTGATTCTACCCAACCCGCCGCGCAAAACCTGCTCTATTGCCCGAAGCCATGTAGCAAGCACGGCGAGCAACTACCTGCAAAACAGCTAAAATCAACATTCGAGACCGTACAAGCCCGCCCTGCTGGGGCCTGCGGTGGTTTGCAACCCTCAGGAGACGGTGCCTCGACAACCGGGAGTGGCGCACCCCGAATCTATCTGGTAAGTTCGCCCGCTTGCAGCCGCAGGGCCGGCAGGTGTCGGTGATGTTGCAATCCTGCGCAATGGATTAGAAGAGTGAGAGGCGGTCCATTCATGCCCACCCAAGCAAAGCAACAGAGCATCAGCGGCTTCCAACCCTACGTCGAATCGAAGGGTGAGGAATACATGGGTAAGCCCATGCGCGATCACTTCTCCAAGATCCTGAAGCAGTGGAAACAGGACTTGATGCAAGAGGTTGACCGTACCGTTGACCATATGAAGGACGAAGCGGCCAACTTCCCGGACCCGGCAGACCGTGCCAGCCAGGAAGAAGAGTTCGCCCTTGAACTGCGCGCCCGTGATCGCGAGCGCAAGCTGATCAAGAAAATCGACAAGACCCTGCAACTCATCGAAGACGAAGAGTATGGCTGGTGCGAGTCCTGCGGCGTCGAGATTGGTATTCGCCGCCTGGAAGCGCGTCCTACCGCCGACTTGTGCGTGGACTGCAAGACCTTGGCTGAAATCAAGGAAAAACAGGTCGGCAAGTAATCACCGCCGAGCTGTACAAATGGGGCGTGCGAACGCTCCATTTTTGTTTCTGGCGTTTGCTGGTTTTCCAGTAATATCCGGCCCATGACAGCCTCCTCCTATATCGGGCGTTTCGCCCCCACGCCCAGCGGACACCTGCACTTCGGTTCCCTGGTCGCTGCCCTCGCCTCCTACCTCGACGCCCGCGCCAATCAAGGCCGCTGGCTGATGCGCATGGAAGACCTCGATCCGCCACGGGAAGAACCCGGCGCCCAGGCCGCAATCCTCAATGCCCTTGAAAGCTACGGCTTCGAATGGGACGGGGAATTGGTCCGACAAAGCGAGCGGCACGATGCCTACGCCGAAGTGCTCAACCGCCTGTTCAACCACGGCCTGGCCTATGCCTGCACCTGTTCGCGCAAGCAACTGGAACCCTACAACGGGATTTATACCGGCCTGTGCCGCAATGCCGGGCATGACCAGCAAGATGCCGCCATTCGTTTGCGGGTGCCAGAGTTGGAGTACTACTTTACTGACCGTGTACAAGGCGAATTCCGACAGCATCTGGGTCGCAACGTAGGCGATTTCATCATTCGCCGTCGCGACGGCCTGTATGCCTACCAACTGGCGGTGGTCCTCGATGACGCCTGGCAAGGTGTGACCGACATCGTGCGTGGCGCCGACCTGCTCGACTCCACGCCGCGCCAGCTGTATCTGCAAGAACTGCTGGGCCTGCGCCAACCGCGCTACCTGCATTTGCCCCTGATCATCCAGCCGGACGGTAACAAACTGGGCAAATCCTATCGTTCACCGCCCTTGGCCACCGACCAGGCCACGCCTTTGCTGTTAAGAGCACTGCGTGCCCTGGGCCAGCCAGCGGGCGACGAGCTGAACCACGCCAGCCCACGGGAACTGCTGGAGTGGGGCATTGCGCACTGGGATGCCACACAGATCCCGCGCACACTCACACTGGCCGAAGCGCAATTGCGCTGAAGGCGCTTGCAGCTTGCGAGCCATCCGTTACCATCGCTCATACAAAAAATCGTTATATTTCCGCAATTTCAATCAAGGGCCAACATGTACATCTATCGATTGGTCCTACTGTTGGTCGTCGGGATCTACCTGTTTTCTCCCGCCATCATGGATTGGTGGATCGACGCCACAGGCGCCTGGTACCGGCCCTATCTGCTTTGGCTGATTCTGATCGTCGTGACTTTCATCCTGCAGAGCCAAAAAGATGCCGATGAGCTTTAGCCTGACCGAGATGCTGCTGATCAGCGCCGCCTACCTGGCCGCGCTGTTCGGGGTAGCCTGGATCAGTGAGCGTGGAATGATTCCGCGGGCGATCATTCGCCATCCGTTGACCTACACCTTGTCCCTGGGCGTGTACGCCAGCGCCTGGGCGTTTTACGGCACGGTGGGCCTGGCCTATCAGTACGGTTATGGCTTTCTTTCGAGTTATCTCGGGGTGTCCGGGGCATTCTTGCTGGCGCCGGTGCTGTTGTATCCGATCCTTAAAATCACCCGCACCTATCAGCTGTCGTCACTCGCCGACCTGTTTGCGTTCCGCTTTCGCAGTACCTGGGCCGGTGCGCTGACCACGATCTTCATGCTGATCGGCGTGCTGCCGTTGCTGGCGTTGCAGATCCAGGCGGTGGCCGACTCCATCAGCATCCTCACCCGCGAGCCGGTGCAGCACCGCGTTGCATTGAGCTTCTGTGCGCTGATCACCCTGTTCACAATCTTCTTCGGCTCACGGCATATCGCTACCCGTGAGAAGCATGAAGGCCTGGTGTTCGCGATCGCATTTGAGTCGGTGATCAAGCTGATCGCCATTGGCGGCGTTGGCCTGTATGCGCTCTACGGTGTATTCGACGGCCCGCAACAACTGGAACTGTGGCTGCTGCAAAACCAGACCGCCCTGGCCGCGCTGCACACGCCGTTGCAGGAAGGCCCATGGCGCACGCTGCTGCTGGTGTTCTTCGCCTCGGCCATCGTGATGCCGCACATGTACCACATGACCTTCACCGAAAACCTCAACCCGCGTTCACTGGTCAGCGCCAGCTGGGGCTTGCCGCTGTTCCTGCTGCTGATGAGCCTGGCGGTGCCGCTGATTCTCTGGGCGGGCCTGAAGCTTGGCGCCACCACCAATCCGGAATACTTCACGCTGGGCATCGGCATTGCCGCCAACAGCAAGTCACTGGCCCTGCTGGCCTATGTCGGCGGATTATCGGCCTCCAGCGGCCTGATCATCGTCAGTACCCTGGCCCTGTCGGGGATGGCGCTCAATCACCTGGTACTGCCGCTCTACCAGCCGCCAGCCGAAGGCAATATCTACCGCTGGCTGAAATGGACCCGCCGCGCCCTGATCGTCGCCATCATCATGGCTGGCTATGGCTTCTACCTGATGCTGGGTGCCGAGCAGGACCTGGCCAACCTGGGCATCGTCGCCTTCGTCGCCACTTTGCAGTTCCTGCCGGGCGTGTTGTCGGTGCTGTACTGGCCGACCGCTAACCGCCGTGGGTTTATCGCCGGGCTGCTGGCCGGCATCCTGGTGTGGACCGTAACCATGCTGCTGCCCTTGGTGGGCAATCTGCAGGGTTTCTACATCCCGCTGCTGAACATGATCTACGTGCTGGATGACACCAGTTGGCACATGGCGGCGATTGCTTCGCTGGCGGCCAACGTGCTGATGTTCACTCTGATCTCGCTGTTCACTAACGCCAGCCCGGAAGAAACCAGCGCCGCCGAAGCCTGCGCCGTGGACAACGTACGCCGCCCGCAACGCCGCGAACTGCACGCTGCCTCGCCCCAGGAGTTCGCCACGCAACTGGCCAAGCCGCTGGGCGCCAAGGCTGCACAAAAGGAAGTCGAGCAGGCCCTGCGCGACCTTTACCTGCCATTCGACGAACGCCGGCCCTACGCTTTGCGCCGGTTACGTGACCGTATCGAGGCCAACCTTTCCGGCTTGATGGGCCCGAGTGTGTCCCAAGACATGGTCGAGACCTTCCTGCCCTACAAGGCCGGTGGCGAAAACTACGTGACCGAAGACATCCACTTCATCGAGAGCCGGCTCGAGGACTACCACTCGCGCCTCACCGGCCTGGCCGCCGAACTCGACGCGCTGCGCCGTTATCACCGCCAGACGCTCCAAGAGTTGCCGATGGGCGTCTGCTCCCTGGCCAAGGATCAAGAGATCCTGATGTGGAACAAGGCCATGGAAGAACTCACCGGGATCGCCGCCCAGCGCGTGGTGGGTTCGCGCCTGAACACTATTGGCGACCCATGGAAAGAACTGCTCCAGGGCTTCATCAACCTGCCCGACGAACACTTGCACAAACAGCACCTGGCACTGGACGGCCAGACCCGCTGGCTCAACCTGCACAAGGCCGCCATCGACGAGCCCCTCGCTCCCGGTAACAGCGGCCTGGTGTTGCTGGTGGAAGACCTGACCGACACCCAGATGCTCGAAGACAAACTGGTGCACTCCGAGCGCCTGGCCAGCATCGGGCGTTTGGCGGCGGGTGTGGCCCATGAAATCGGCAATCCGATCACCGGCATCGCCTGCCTGGCGCAAAACCTGCGGGAAGAGCGCGAGGAAGACGGCGAAATCATCGAAATCAGCGGGCAGATTCTCGAGCAGACCAAGCGTGTCTCGCGCATCGTGCAGTCGCTGATGAGCTTTGCCCACGCGGGTGCCCATCAGAATCACGACGAAGCAGTGTGCCTGGCCGAAGTCGCCCAGGATGCCATTGGGCTGCTGGCCTTGAACCGGCGCAATTTCGAAGTACAGTTCTTTAACCTGTGCGACCCGGAACATTGGGTCGACGGTGATTCACAACGCCTGGCCCAGGTGCTGATCAACCTGCTGTCCAACGCCCGCGACGCGTCGCCGGCCGGCAGCGCAGTACGGGTCAAGAGCGAGGCTTTCGAGCACACGGTCGATCTGATCGTCGAGGACGAAGGCAGCGGCATTCCACAGAACATCATGGATCGATTGTTCGAACCCTTCTTCACCACCAAGGATCCGGGTGAAGGTACCGGTCTGGGCCTTGCACTGGTCTATTCCATCGTTGAAGAGCATTATGGACAAATCACCATCGACAGCCCGGCTGACACCGAAAGCCAACGCGGCACCCGTATTCGGGTGACCTTGCCGCGTCATGTCGAAGCGACGTCCGCTGTGAACTGAGACCGTCGAGAGAGTTGAATCAATGCCGCACATTTTGATCGTCGAAGACGAAACCATTATCCGCTCTGCCTTGCGTCGCCTGCTTGAACGTAATCAGTACCAGGTCAGCGAAGCCGGCTCGGTGCAGGAAGCCCAAGAGCGTTTCAGCATTCCCACGTTCGACCTGATCGTCAGTGACCTACGTTTGCCGGGCGCCCCTGGCACCGAGTTGATCAAACTCGGCCAAGGCACTCCGGTGCTGATCATGACCAGCTACGCCAGCCTGCGCTCGGCAGTGGACTCGATGAAGATGGGCGCGGTGGACTACATCGCCAAGCCTTTCGACCACGACGAAATGCTCCAGGCCGTGGCGCGCATCCTGCGTGACCGTCAATCCGCCAGCAGCACACCGGCTGAACGCCCGGCAGCGGGCAAGGCCGTCAACGGCGCTGAAAAGCCCGGCGTGGATAACAGTAATGGCGAAATCGGCATTATCGGTTCCTGCCCACCGATGCAGGACCTGTACAGCAAGATCCGCAAAGTGGCGCCAACAGACTCCAATGTATTGATTCAGGGCGAATCCGGCACCGGTAAAGAACTGGTGGCCCGCGCCCTGCACAACCTGTCCAAGCGCGCCAAGGCACCGATGATTTCGGTGAACTGCGCGGCGATCCCCGAATCCCTGATCGAATCCGAATTGTTCGGCCATGAAAAAGGTGCCTTTACCGGCGCCAGCGCTGGCCGTGCGGGTTTGGTTGAAGCCGCCGATGGCGGCACGCTGTTCCTCGACGAGATTGGCGAACTGCCACTGGAAGCTCAGGCACGTTTGCTGCGGGTACTCCAGGAAGGTGAAATCCGCCGCGTTGGCTCGGTACAGTCGCAGAAGGTCGATGTACGACTGATCGCGGCCACGCACCGTGACCTGAAAAGCCTGGCCAAGATCGGCCAGTTCCGTGAAGACCTTTATTACCGCCTGCACGTGATCGCGCTCAAACTGCCGGCCCTGCGTGAGCGTGGCGCCGACGTCAACGAAATCGCCACGGCCTTCCTGGCCCGCCAGAGTGCGCGGATCAACCGTACCGACCTGAAGTTTGCTGCCGATGCCGAGCAGGCAATCCGACACTACTCCTGGCCGGGTAACGTGCGGGAGCTGGAGAACGCGGTAGAACGCGCGGTGATCCTGTCGGAGAGCCCGGAGATTTCCGCCGAGCTGCTGGGGATCGATATCGAGCTCAGCGACCTGGATGACGACGACTTCATCGGCCTTCCGCCGCAGCAGGGTGGCAGTAACAGCAGCCACGAGCCGACGGAAGATTTGTCACTGGAGGATTACTTCCAGCACTTCGTCCTCGAGCATCAGGACCATATGACCGAGACCGAACTGGCGCGCAAACTGGGCGTCAGCCGTAAATGCCTGTGGGAACGGCGCCAGCGCCTGGGTATCCCACGGCGCAAAACCGGGGTTGCCAGCGAAAGCTGAGTGGGGGCGCCCCCACAGGTAACACCCTCAGATGTGAAAAAACTGTTACCGCTGATTTTTCACGTAACAAAAGCCGGGGCTTACGGTAACGAAGCCCCGGCTTTTTTTCGCCTTCAAAAAACCCGAAAGCGCTCCGAACCCCTTATTTTGCTGGGCTTCGCAAAAGTTGGCACGCACCCTGCTATATGCTTACTACAAAAACAATAACAAGCAAATGTACAAGACAATAAAAATAAGACGAATCGACTCACGCATAACAAAAACAACACGGCGGAGGCGCAGCTAACTGATTCTTTTGGAGAGGCGTTGCATTTGGGGCTTGCCCCGCAACCAGGCCGAGAACAACAAAAACTGCCCTAAGGCAGAGCCTGAACTGGTTGGATCGTAGATCAGCAACACAGCGACCAAAGCAATCCGTTTGCTCTTGGCTCCCGATTGGGAGTGTCATGAAGGTGAAGCTTCATGGCGAGGGCGATCAACAAAAACAAGAAGCCCGAAACCAATAATAAAAATAGAGCACGCAACTACTTCTGGGGGAGCTTCGGCTCCCCTTGTAGTTTCCGCGATTTGGTACCTGCCACCCTTCTTTTAAGCTTCTGGCTCAAGCCTTGCAGCTAGTTCCTACACCATCCCCTGACTAAATGCTAGAATCCCCGCCCATCATGCGGTCATTCTTCGTTATGGCCGAACATTCCTTCAAACAGTGCATCCCATGCTGAAGAAGTTGTTCCAGTCATTCCGTTCTCCCTTGCGTCGTACGCAACACATCCGCAGCACGCCTGAAGTGCTTAATAGCAACCAGCATTCGTTGCAGCGTGCCCAGTTCAGCCGTTATGCGGTGAACATCGTCGAACGCCTGCAGAACGCCGGCTACCAGGCTTACCTGGTTGGCGGTTGCGTGCGCGACATGTTGCTCAACATCACTCCCAAGGATTTCGACGTCGCCACCAGTGCCACGCCGGAACAAGTGCGTGCCGAATTCCGCAATGCGCGGATCATTGGCCGGCGCTTCAAGTTGGTGCATATCCACTTTGGTCGCGAGATCATCGAGGTCGCGACCTTCCGCGCCAACCACCCGCAAAACGATGAAGAAGAAGACACTAACCAGTCTTCCCGCAATGAAAGCGGTCGCATCCTGCGGGACAATGTCTACGGCACCCTGGAAGAAGACGCGCAACGCCGCGACTTCACCATCAATGCCTTGTATTACGACCCTGTCAGCGAGCGCATCCTCGACTACGCCAATGGCGTACACGACATTCGCAACAACCTGCTGCGCCTGATCGGCGACCCGACGCAGCGCTACCAGGAAGACCCGGTGCGCATGCTGCGGGCCGTGCGTTTCGCGGCCAAGCTGAACTTCGGCATCGAGAAGCACACGGCCGCGCCGATTCGCGACCTGGCGCCGATGTTGCGGGAAATCCCCTCGGCCAGGCTGTTCGAAGAGGTGCTCAAGCTGTTCCTCTCCGGCTATGCCGCCGACACGTTCGAAATGCTCGTAGACCTGCAGCTGTTCGACCCATTGTTCCCGGCCAGCGCCGAGGCACTGGAGTACAACCCGACCTACACCCACACGCTGATCAGCGAAGCCTTGATCAACACCGACCTGCGGATCAAACAGAACAAACCGGTCACCCCGGCGTTCCTGTTTGCTGCACTGTTGTGGCCAGCGCTTCCAAAACGCGTGATGCGCCTGCAGGACCGTGGCATGCCGGCGATCCCGGCCATGCAGGAAGCGGCTCACGAGTTGATCGCCGAGCAATGCCAGCGCATCGCGATCCCGAAACGCTTCACCATGCCGATCCGCGAGATCTGGGACATGCAGGAGCGCCTGCCACGCCGCAGCGGTAAACGTGCCGACCTGTTGCTGGACAACCCGCGCTTCCGTGCCGGCTACGACTTCCTGCTGCTGCGTGAAAGCGCCGGCGAGCAGACCGACGGCCTGGGTGAATGGTGGACCGATTACCAGGACGCCAACGACAGCCAGCGCCGCGAGATGATCAAAGAGCTCAGCAGCAAAGGCGAAGCCACCGGCGATGGCCCGAAAAAGCGTCGCCGCAGCAGTGGCAGCAAGCGCAAGCGAAGCGCTGGCGACGCCTCGAGCGCGTCTGGCGAGTAAGCCCGTGGAACGTATCTACATCGGCATGGGCAGCAACCTGGCGGCCCCTGAACAACAATTGCGCCATGCCATCGAGGCCTTGGCGCAGTTGCCGAACACCACGCTGGCGGGCGTCTCCGCCTTCTATCAAAGTGATTCCCTGCTCCCGGGCCAACCGCGCTACACCAACGCGGTCGCGGCCCTGGACAGCGCACTTGCGCCTCTGGAAATGCTTGATGCCCTGCAAGCCATCGAGAATGACCAAGGCCGCGAGCGCCTCGAGCGCTGGGGCCCGCGCACCCTGGACCTGGATATCCTGATCTTTGGCGGCCGGCTTATCGACGAGCCGCGCCTGAAGGTGCCGCACTATCAAATGCATCTGCGTGCATTCGTGCTTTACCCATTGGCAGAACTGGCCCCCGCCAGCCTGCAACTCGCCGATGGCCGCCTGCTCAGCGACCTGTTGGACGCCTGCCCGTTTGTCGGCCTGGAACGCCTGCCTTCAAACCTGTAGGAGCGAGCTTGCTCGCGAAAAACCTGAGAACACCGCTGGGTGTCATGCTTCCCGCGTCATCGTTAACGACCTTCGCGAGCAAGCTCACTCCTACATTAACTACGCATCATTTACTGCTGAATCGCATCAGTAACAGCGGTAACACCCCTCGCGTAACAATGCGGTAACACATCCAATTGACTTCCAGAGTCCTCCTCACGACTATAGGCGTCCCGCTGCCGCCTACCCGGCGCTAAAGGGCGCAATCCAGGCCTTATAAGCACTGATCCTTAAGAAAGTGCGCCTGTATAAACGAAGACTCACGCGCGTTACTCGCTGTTTCCAAGCGCCTGAATGAGGACCCTTTTCATGCCAAACGTTACCCTGAGCACCTTGCAGAGCCTCAAACTCAAAGGTGAAAAGATCACCATGCTGACCTGCTACGACGCCACTTTTGCCCAGGCCAGCTGCCAGGCAGGAGTTGAAGTGTTGTTGGTGGGGGACTCCCTGGGCATGGTTCTACAAGGGCATGACAGCACCCTGCCGGTCACCAACGACGAAATCGCTTACCACACCGCCTGCGTCAAACGCGGCAACGAAGGCGCCTTCATCATCGCCGACCTGCCCTTCATGGCCGACGCCACCATCGAACAGACCCTGACCAACAGCGCTCAACTGATGCGTGCCGGTGCACACATGGTCAAGGTTGAAGGTGCCGCGTGGCTTGCGGAGTCGATTCGCCTGCTGGCTGAACGTGGTGTGCCGGTTTGCGCGCACATGGGCCTCACGCCCCAGTCGGTGAATATCCTCGGCGGCTACAAGGTGCAAGGCCGCGGCGAAGCCCAGGCGCGTCAGATGCGGGCCGATGCCATCGCCCTCGAGCAGGCCGGTGCGTGCATGATTTTGCTGGAGTGCGTGCCAAGCGAGTTGGCAGCGGAAATCACCCAGGCCGTCAAAATCCCGGTGATCGGCATCGGCGCCGGTTCTGGCACCGACGGCCAGGTATTGGTACTGCACGACATGCTGGGCCTGTCCCTGACCGGTCGCGTACCCAAGTTCGTGAAGAACTTCATGGCTGGCCAGGACAGCATTCAATCGGCCCTCGCCGCCTACGTCAGCGAAGTCAAAGCCGTTACCTTCCCAGGCGCTGAACACGGATTCTCTGCATGAACACCGTCAAGACCGTGCGCGAACTGCGCGCCGCCGTTGCCCATGCCCGCAGCGCAGGCAAACGCATCGGCTTTGTGCCCACCATGGGCAACCTGCACAGTGGCCATGCCACGCTGGTGACCAAGGCTGCGCAACAAGCGGACTTCGTGGTCGCGAGCATTTTCGTCAACCCGCTGCAATTCGGCGCCGGCGAAGACCTGGACAAGTACCCGCGCACCTTGGCAGCTGACCAGGAGAAGCTGCTGCAAGCCGGTTGCAACCTGCTGTTCGCCCCGACCGTCGACGAGATGTACCCCGACGGCATGGCCGGCCAGACGCGCGTCAGCGTGCCACAACTGTCCGAAGGACTGTGCGGCGCCAGCCGTCCCGGGCATTTTGAAGGTGTGGCCACGGTGGTCAGCAAGCTGTTCAACATGGTCCAGCCAGACCTGGCGATCTTTGGCCAGAAGGACTACCAGCAACTGGCAGTCATTCGCGCCATGGTCCATGACCTGAACATGCCGATCCAGATTATCGGCGAGCCGACCGTTCGCGCCGACGATGGCCTCGCGCTGTCGTCGCGCAACGGTTACCTCACCGAAGAGCAGCGCGCGATCGCACCGGTGCTGTACCGCAGCCTCAGCCAGATTGCCGCCGCCATTGAAGCGGGCGACCGTGATTTCGCCAAACTGCGCGCGGCACAGGTCCAGCAGATTGAAGCCGCGGGCTTTCGCATGGATTACCTGGAGGTCCGCCAGGGCCTGCACCTGCGTCCGGCCACCGCTGAAGACAAGGATCTGGTGATTCTGGTCGCCGCCTACCTGGGCGCCACCCGGCTGATCGACAACCTGCATTTGCAGCTGAACTGACCCCGCGGCACACCCCTCCTGTTGCACTGCCTGATCGGCCGGTATAAAAAAGTACCGGCCACAGCGCAGACAAAGCCAAGACAGATCGACACGCTAGGTTTAATGTATTCGCCCTACGCTATTCGTTGGCGTCGACCGGAGCCTGTCATCTTCACAAAGACAGGACATTCCCGGCTTTGAAGTGTCCTACAAGCAGTCCCAGCAATAAAAAGGAAACCCGCAGCGATGGCGTACTACCGCACCCCTCATGACGTTACCGCTCTGCCCGCCTGGCAAGCGCTCAATCAACATCGCCAAGCCATGCAGGATTTCAGCATGCGCGAAGCCTTTAATGCCGATCCCCAGCGCTTTACCCAGTTCACCTTGAGCAGCTGCGGACTTTTCCTCGATTACTCGAAAAACCTGATCACCAGCGAAACCCGCGACCTGCTGGTAGGCCTGGCCAAGGAAGTCGACCTTCAGGGCGCGATCAAGTCGCTGTTCAACGGCGAGCCGGTCAACTCTTCCGAAGGTCGCCCGGCGCTGCACACCGCGCTGCGTCGCCCGGTCGGCGACAAGCTGTCGGTCAACGGCGTGAACATCATGCCGGACGTGCACAAGGTGCTGAACCAGATCACTGACCTGGTCGGCCGCATCCACGACGGCCTGTGGCGTGGCTACACCGAAAAGCCGATCACCGACGTGGTGAACATCGGCATCGGTGGCTCGTTCCTCGGTCCGGAGCTGGTGTCTGAAGCGCTGTTGTCCTACGCCCACAAAGGCGTGCGCTGCCATTACCTGGCGAACATCGACGGCAGCGAGTTCCACGAGCTGACCATGAAGCTGCGCGCCGAGACCACGCTGTTCATCGTTTCGTCGAAATCCTTCAACACCCTCGAAACCCTGAAAAATGCCCAGGCTGCCCGCGCCTGGTACCTGGCCCAGGGTGGCTCGGAAGCCGAGTTGTATCGCCACTTTATCGCCGTATCGAGCAACAACGCGGCCGCCGTGGCGTTCGGTATCCGCGAAGAGAACATCTTCCCGATGTGGGACTGGGTTGGCGGTCGTTACTCGCTGTGGTCGGCCATCGGCCTGCCGATCGCGCTGGCCATCGGCATGTCCAACTTCAAGGAACTGCTGTCCGGTGCCTACACCATGGACCAGCACTTCCAGACCGCGCCGTTCGAAGCGAACATGCCCGTGCTGCTGGGTCTGCTGGGCGTGTGGTACGGCAACTTCTGGGGCGCGCAGAGCCACGCGATCCTGCCGTACGACCACTACCTGCGCAACATCACCAAGCACTTGCAACAGCTGGACATGGAATCCAACGGCAAGAGCGTGCGCCAGGACGGTACACCAGTTTCCACCGACACCGGCCCGGTTATCTGGGGCGGCGTAGGCTGCAATGGTCAGCATGCTTACCACCAGTTGCTGCACCAAGGCACCCAGCTGATCCCGGCCGACTTCATCGTGCCGATCGTCAGCTTCAACCCGGTCTCCGACCACCATCAGTGGCTGTACGCCAACTGCCTGTCCCAGAGCCAGGCACTGATGCTCGGCAAGACCCGCAGCGAAGCCGAAGCCGAGCTGCGCGAAAAAGGCATGGACGAGGCCGAAGTGCAGAAGCTGGCACCGCACAAGGTGATCCCGGGCAACCGTCCGAGCAACACCATTGTGGTTGAACGCATCAGCCCTCGCCGCCTCGGCGCGCTGGTGGCCATGTATGAACACAAAGTGTTCGTGCAGAGCGTCATCTGGGGCATCAACGCCTTCGACCAATGGGGCGTAGAGTTGGGCAAGGAACTGGGCAAAGGCGTCTACAACCGCCTGACCGGCACTGAAGAGCAGCCGGCGGACGATGCGTCCACCCAAGGGTTGATCAACTACTTCCGCGGTCGTCACCGCGGTTGATGTAATGCCTGCAAGGCCAACGTCTGTTTGGACGTTGGCCTTGAACCCGCCTGCCACAGGGTGCATCTTTATTGCTTGTCGCAAAAACAAGAATAAGGATCCCTCATGTTCGATATCAGCACGTTCCCCACCGCCGATGCCGTCCGCCGGGCTGCGCAACTCAGTCAAGATGACTACCAGCGCCTCTACCGCCAATCCGTCGAACAACCCGATACCTTTTGGGCCGAGCAAGCCAAGCGCTTTCTCGACTGGTCCACGCCTTGGCAAACCGTTCAGAAATCCGACATCAAGACCGGCGCCGCCCAATGGTTTGCCGGCGGCCAACTGAACGTCAGTTACAACTGCATCGACCGCCACCTGGCGCAACGTGCCGACCAGCCGGCCTTCATCTGGGAAGGCGATGATCCTGCAACGTCTTCGACAATCACCTACCGCCAACTGCACCAAAACGTCAGCCGCCTGGCCAACGTGCTGAAAAGCCGCGGCGTAAAGAAAGGCGACCGGGTGTGTATCTACATGCCGATGATTCCCGAGGCGGCCTACGCGATGCTCGCCTGTACGCGGATCGGCGCGGTGCATTCGGTGGTGTTTGGTGGTTTCTCGCCGGACGCTCTGCGCGACCGTATTCTCGACGCCGACTGCCGCACGGTGATCACCGCCGATGAAGGCGTGCGCGGTGGCAAGCCTGTGGCGCTGAAACAGAATGTCGACAAGGCCCTGGCCAGTTGCCCGGACGTCAGCACAGTTCTGGTGGTGCAGCGCACCGGCGCGGCGGTCAATTGGACCGAAGGCCGCGACCTCAAGTATCAACAGGCCCTGGATGCGGCCAGCGACGACTGCCCGCCCGAGCCGATGGAGGCGGAAGACCCGCTGTTTATCCTCTATACCTCCGGCAGCACCGGCAAACCCAAAGGTGTGCTCCACACCACCGGCGGTTACCTGTTGCAGGCTGCGATGACATTCAAGTACGTCCTCGACTACCGCGACGGCGAAGTGTTCTGGTGCACTGCAGATGTCGGCTGGGTCACCGGCCACAGTTATATCGTCTATGGGCCGCTGGCCAATGGCGCCACATCGCTGATGT
The DNA here is from genome assembly GCF_059716235.1 of Pseudomonas sp. LBUM1641. Classification (NCBI taxonomy): domain Bacteria; kingdom Pseudomonadati; phylum Pseudomonadota; class Gammaproteobacteria; order Pseudomonadales; family Pseudomonadaceae; genus Pseudomonas; species Pseudomonas sp. LBUM1641. The sequence goes on along the minus strand of NZ_CP166815.1, from coordinate 923,680 downwards.
TCGAGGGTGTGCCGAGCTATCCGGACAGCTCGCGCTTCTGGCAGGTAATCGACAAACACAAGGTCAACATCTTCTACACCGCGCCTACCGCCTTGCGCGCGCTGATGCGTGAAGGCCACGGCCCATTGGAAAATACCTCCCGCGCCAGCCTGCGCCTGCTGGGCAGTGTCGGCGAGCCGATCAACCCGGAGGCCTGGGACTGGTACTTCAACGCGGTCGGCGAACAACGCTGCCCGATTGTCGACACCTGGTGGCAGACCGAAACCGGCGGCATCATGCTCAGCCCGCTGGTCAGCGCCCAGCGCATCAAACCCGGCTGTGCTACCCAGCCGATGTTTGGCGTAGTGCCGGTGCTGCTTGATGAGCAAGGCAAGGAAATCAGCGGCGCCGGCAGCGGCGTGCTGGCGATCAAGTCCAGCTGGCCAGGGCAAATCCGCAGCGTGTACGGCGACCCGCAGCGGATGATCGACACCTATTTCAAACCCTACCCCGGCTACTACTTCACCGGCGACGGCGCCCGGCGGGACGAGGACGGCGATTACTGGATCACCGGGCGTATCGATGATGTGATCAACGTGTCCGGGCATCGTATCGGCACCGCCGAGGTGGAAAGCGCCCTGGTGTTGCATGATCAGGTCGCCGAAGCCGCCGTGGTGGGCTATCCCCACGACGTCAAGGGCCAGGGCATCTATGCCTTCGTCACGCCCATGAATGGCGTTGAGCCCGACGACGCGCTGAAAAAGCACTTGCTGGACCTGGTGAGCAAGGAAATCGGCAGCTTCGCCAAGCCCGAACTGATTCAATGGGCACCGGCCTTGCCGAAAACCCGCTCAGGCAAGATCATGCGGCGGATTTTGCGCAAGATTGCCTGCAATGAACTGGACAGCCTGGGAGATACTTCCACCCTGGCCGACCCGAGCGTGGTGGATGGCCTGATCGACAAACGCCTCAACCGATAGGAACCCATGGAATTCATTCGCAGCCGCATCGAAAACCAGCTGATGAGCCTGACCGGCCTATCGCTCGGCCAACTCGACCTGGAAAACCCCAAGGGCGATCCAGGTCTCTTTGGCCCGAACTCGGTGAGCTGGAAGGTCCATGGCGACTTCAGCAGCATGTTGATTGGCGGCATCAGCGCGCTGATGTTGCAGGCGTTGCACCCGTTGGCCCTGGCCGGCGTGTGGGACCATTCGAACTTTCGGCAAGACATGCTGGGGCGGCTACGTCGCACCTCGCAATTTATTTCCGGCACCACGTTTGGCTCACGACGTGACGCCGAATGGCTGATCGAGAAAGTGCGCACCATCCACCTGCAAGTGGTGGGGCATGCGCCTGATGGTCGACCGTATGCCGCCAGCGATCCGGAATTGCTGACGTGGGTGCATGTGGCGGAGGTCAGTAACTTTCTTGCGGCCCACCTGCGTTATTGCAACCCGGAACTATCCCCCAGGGATCAAGACCGGTACTACAGCGAAATCGCCCTGGTGGCTGAGCAACTGGGTGCGCGCCATGTGCCGCGCTCACGTCAGGAAATTTCCGACTACCTTGAGCGCATTCGCCCGCAACTGCTGTGTGACGACCGCAGCCACGAAGTGCTGCGTCTGCTGGTGAATGCGCCGTCCCCCAGCACCTTGGCCAAGCCGTTTGGCTCGCTGATGATGCAGGCCGGCATCGACCTGCTGCCAGACTGGGCCAGCGACATGCTCGGGCAGAAGCAAAGCCCGCTGCAACGCCAGATGATTCGCGCCGGGGTCAAGCGCAGCGCGCCATTGCTACGCTGGGCCATGCGCAACGGTTCGGTGCAACGGGCCCACAGGCGAATGGGCCTGCTGGAGCCATAACTGTTAAACTCCCGCGCCCCCATTACTCTGCAAGGCGCGCAATATGTCTTCCTTGAATCAGGCGCTGCGCGCCGCCCTCGATCATCGCCAAGACCTGCTCGCTGAGCTGCATGCCCAAGGCACCGATTGCTATCGCCTGTTCCACGGCAGCCAGGAAGGCGCCGGCGGCCTGACGATCGACCGCTACGGCCCGCAACTGCTGGTGCAAAGCTTTCACCAGTCGCTGGAAAGCGACGACCTGCTGCAACTGCACCAGGCGATCAACCAGTACCTGGGGCTGGAACTGCTGCTGGTCTACAACGACCGCTCCCGGGGCAACTCGCGCATCGACCGTGAAGACACGGTGTACCGCGCGGAACCTGCGGCCCTGGAAGACTTGATCGGCCACGAATGGGACCTCAACTACCGCGTACGCGGCCGCCATGCAGGGCAAGACCCGCTGCTGTTCCTCGACCTGCGCAATACCCGCGGCTGGGTCAAGACACACAGCGCCGGTAAAAGCGTGCTGAACCTGTTTGCCTACACCTGTGGCGTAGGCCTGAGCGCGGCTGCCGGTGGCGCCCGTGAGGTGTGCAACCTGGACTTTGCCGAGGGTAATCTCGCGGTCGGTCGCGAAAACGGCCTGCTCAATCCGCAATTGCCGACGATGGAATTCGTGCAGTCCGACTACTTCCCGGCAATCCGCCAACTGGCCGGCCTGCCCATCAGCCAGCGTCGCGGCCAGAAACTACCGAGTTATCCACGCCTGGAGCAACGCCAATACGACCTGGTACTGCTTGACCCTCCCGCCTGGGCCAAGAGCGCGTTCGGCACCGTCGACCTGCTGCGCGACTATCAGAGCCTGCTCAAGCCGGCACTGCTGGCCACCGCCGACAACGGCGTGCTGATCTGCTGCAACAACCTGGCAAAAGTCAGCATGGACGACTGGCGCGACCAGGTCCTGCGCTGCGCCGAAAAGGCCGGGCGCCCGGTACGTGACTGGCAGATCATGCCCCCTGGCGCAGACTTCCCGTCGCAAGACCAGCAGCCTCCGCTGAAGACGCTGATCCTGCAGTTGTAGGATCTGTCCCAAAAGAGCCTGGCCGCAGGAATAAAGGCCCGTTGCTTCGGAACCGTAAACCCGTGCCATACTCCAAGGCACTCTTGATTGACATAGATGGCGTCACATATGCCCAAAGGATTGATTCGCGCCGCTGGCGCCTTGCTGACCGCCCTTGCTCTGTACAGTTTGCTGGGCTTCCTTATTCTCCCCGGCATCGCCCTTCGCGTGGCCAACCAACAGTTGGCCAATTACGCCACCGTGCCGGCGCGCATCGAGCGTATCGAGCTCAACCCGTTCAGCCTCGAATTGACCGTGTGGGGCCTGAATATCGGTGAGCCTGGCAAGGAGCAAGTGGGCTTTGAACGCCTCTATGCCAACCTGCAGATCGACAGCCTATGGACCCGCGCCCTGCACCTGGCTGACGTACAGCTCGACAAGCCCAAGACCGAGCTGCTGTTCGACAAGTCCGGCCAACTCAACCTGGCGCAACTGTTCAAATTGCCAGCCAGCGAGCCGACGTCCACCGACCCCAACGCCAAGCCGTTCCCGCTGCGCATTGATAACATCAAGCTGGCAGCCGGCTATGTGCACTTCCAGGATTTGCGCCCCAGCGAACCGATCGAGTTTCTCTACGACAAGCTGGATTTCGAGCTGAAACACCTCAGCACGCTGCCCGAAGACAACGCTGATATGACGCTGGTTGCGGCCGGCCCTGAAGGCGGGCAGATCGATTGGACCGGTAACTTCAGCCTCATCCCGATTGCCTCCGAGGGCAAACTCAAGGTTACCGACGGCAAGATGAAAGTCTGGTGGCCGTATGTACGTGACGCGTTACCGCTGGTTCTGGAAGACGGCATCCTCAATTTCAGCACCGACTACAAGCTGAGCCTGGCCAAGGAAACCGAGCTGAACCTGACCAACGTCGCCCTGAGTGTCGCGCCGTTTGCGATCAAAGCCCCGGATGGCCGGCCACTTGCCCGCCTTGAGAAGCTGGAAGTCAGCGACACCACTGTCGACCTGGCCAAGCAGCAGGTAATTGTCGGCAAGATCCGCAGCAACAAGCTCGAAACCTGGGCAGCCCTTGAAGCAGACGGCCAACTGGATTGGCAGAAACTGTTTGCCAGCCAACCGAGCAAGCCTGCACCCTCCGCCGAGCCAGCCACCGCACCCGCCACCGCCGACTCGCCAAAGCCCGCACCGGCAGCGCCGAGCAAACCATGGCAAGTGCTGCTCAAGGATGTGCAACTGCGCAACTATCAAGTGCACCTGGCGGACCGTTCCGCCAAGCCGGCAGTCGCCCTGGAAGTGGGGCCGCTGAACCTTGACCTGCAGGATTTCGACAGCCTCAACCAAAGCCCGTTTACCCTCAAGCTGGATACCGGCGTAGGCAAACAGGGCAAGCTCCAGGCGACCGGCCAGGTCAACCTGAACCCGGTCAGCGCCAAGCTGAAAGTGGATACCAAGGACATCGACCTGCGCGTCGCCCAGTCCTACATCAGCCCGTTTATCCGCCTGGAACTGCGTAGCGGCATGCTCGGCAGCAACCTCGACGTGAACCTGAAAAGCACCGAGCCTTTGGCGTTCCAGGTGACTGGCCGGGCACAGGTCGATCAGTTGCACACCCTGGACACCCTGAAGACCCGCGACTTCCTGAAATGGCAGCGCCTGGTGCTGGAAGGCGTGAATTATCAACATGGCGACAGCCTGTCGATCGACAAGGTCAACCTGCTGCAGCCTTATGCGCGCTTCATGATCAACGATGACCGTACCACCAACATCGATGACCTGCTGATCCCACAGCCGGCCGACAGCGGCAGCAAGTCCGCGGCCAAACCTGCGGCCGGCAAAGAGAAGCCCCTGGGCATTCATATTGGTCAAATTGCGATCAACGACGGTTCGGCCAACTTTGCCGACTTCAGCCTGACCCCGAACTTCGCCACGGCGATTCAACAGCTCAACGGCCAGATCGGCACCATCGACAGTCGCCAGGCCAAGCCAGCGAGCGTCGACATCAAGGGCAAGGTCGACCGTTATGCGCCGGTGACCATCAAGGGCAATGTGAACCCGTTTGACCCAATGGCTGCGCTGGACATCGCCACCAGCTTCAAACGTGTCGAACTGACCAACCTGACGCCCTACTCGGGCAAGTTCGCCGGGTTCCGTATCCGCAAGGGCCGGCTCAACCTGGACCTGCATTACGTCATCACCAAGGGCCAGTTGAAGGCCGAGAACAAGGTGGTGGTCGAGCAACTGCAACTGGGTGAGAGGGTCGACAGTGCTGATGCCGTGGACCTGCCGATACGCCTGGCGATTGCTCTGCTCAAGGATTCCGACGGCAAGATCTCCATTGAGCTGCCGGTGACCGGCGACTTGAACAACCCGCAATTCAGCGTGATGCCGATTGTCTGGCAGACCCTGCGTAACCTGGTGGTACGCGCGGCCACTGCGCCCTTCAAGTTCATTGGCGGGTTGATTAGCGGTGGTGGTGCACAAGACCTTGGCAACGTGTCGTTCGCCGCAGGTTCCAGTGAGCTGAGCAAGGAGTCCCAGTCGGCACTGGACAGCCTGGCCAAGGCCCTCAAGGAGCGCCCTGCCCTGCGCCTGGAGATCGAAGGCACCGCCGCTGCCAGCAGTGACGGTCCGCTGTTGGCCGCACAGCGGCTGGAACGCGAATACCAGTACAACTACTACAAGATCCTCCAGCGCCGTGGCGATAAGGTCCCGGCCCAGGCGTCACTGCTTGAAGTCCCGGAAAAGGAAAAGGCCCCGCTGCTGGAAGGCATCTACCGTACCCGCCTGAAACAACAGCCGCCGGCCGAGTGGAAAGACCTGAGCAATGACGAGCGCACCGCCAAGCTGCGGGACGGTGTGATCAAGTTCTGGAGTGGCAGTGACGTGTTGCTGCGCCAACTGGGCCAGGACCGCGCCAGCGCGATCAAGGACTATCTGGTGGACAATGGCCAGCTGGAAGATGATCGGGTTTACTTTATCGATGCCAATCTCGGGCAGGCGGAGAAAGATGGTCGGGTGGTGACACCGATGCATCTGGATGCCGAATAATCCGGCGCCTGCTGAGCACCTGTGGCGAGGGGGCTTGTCCCCCGTTGGGCTGCGCAGCGGCCCCAATCAGGGCGTCGCGGTCATTCAGGCAGGTCACCGTCGTCATACCAAGGGGCCGCTACGCGGCCCAACGGGGGACAAGCCCCCTCGCCACAAGAGCCTCGCTAACCCCCCACTTTTCTACCCACAATAGAACAGGCCCCGGCACAAGTGCCGGGGCCTGTAATGACCACATCCGTGTGGTCGGTCGCATGAACCTGTGAGGTGCATTGAGCGGATATCTAACTCGCTCGTGGCCGCCTCCGCCTAGCTCAGGCGATTCGTTAAGCGTTACTCTGCTTTCAGGCCGTCGGCCGATACAGCTTTAACGCCTTTGATTTTCTTGGTGATGTTCACCGCGGTGGTTTTCTGTGCTTCAGTCACTGCGACGGTCGACGACAGGGAAACTACACCTTTGTTGGTTTCGACTTTGATGTCGGTGCCAGGAATACCTTTCTCGGTTACCAGGTCAGCTTTCACTTTGGTGGTGATCCAAGTGTCCGAGGTGGACTCTTTGGCGCCAGCAGCTGCGCTTTTGGTTTTGTCGACGTTATCAGCCTTGGTAGCACCGCCAGCCATCAGGCCGTCAGCCGAAACTGCGGTTACGCCTTTGATTTTTTTGGTGATCGCTACAGCAGTGGCTTTCTGCGCGTCGGAGATAGCGACTGTCGAGGACAGGGAAACCACACCTTTGTTGGTTTCTACCTTAATGTCCGAACCAGGAATACCTTTCTCGGTCAGCAGGTCAGCTTTGACTTTGGTGGTGATCCAGGTATCCGAAGTGGACTCTTTAGCCTTGGTGACTTCACCGGCCGCCAACGTCATTGGGGCTTGGGAAGTCTGAGCAAAGGCTACGTTAGCACCCATGGCCAGGGTCAGAGCGGTAGCAGTAGCGAGAGCGAACTTCTTCATACGAGTAACTCCTGTTTTATTAAAAGTCTGCAGTACGTAAACCTTGATGCTGCAGCGTTAACAGGGATATTGCAGGCAGTGTGCCAACTCGAGACGATCCATTAAATCCTTATAAAACAACACGTTATGAAATCTGTCAATTTTCGGAATCGTGCAACTTGCATGAAGACGACCGTGCCTGCATGCAAGTTGCGGCTTTTGAGATTGGCTAAACGCCTGATTTCGCGACACTTTCCCGCAGGCATAAAAAAAGGACTCCGAAGAGTCCTTTTTTCAGCTTACAGCGACGTGGTGATTAAACGCCCGAAGCCTTGGCTGCTGCTACGTCCTTGATGGACAGCTTGATACGGCCGCGGTTGTCCACGTCCAGTACCAGCACTTCCACTTCCTGGCCTTCTTTCAGGATGTCGGTCACTTTCTCAACGCGAGCATCGCTCAGCATGGAGATGTGAACCAGGCCGTCCTTGCCAGGCAGGATGTTGACGAATGCGCCGAAGTCGACGATGCGCTCAACCTTACCGACGTAGATCTTGCCGATCTCGGCTTCAGCGGTGATACCCAGGACGCGCTGACGTGCAGCTTCAGCCGCTTCCTTGGTTTCGCCGAAGATCTTGATCGAACCGTCGTCTTCGATGTCGATCGAAGCCTTGGTCTCTTCACAGATCGCACGAATGGTCGCGCCGCCTTTACCGATAACATCACGGATTTTGTCGGTGTCGATTTTCATCGCGATCATGGTCGGAGCATTTTCCGACAGTTCGGTACGGGACTGACCAATGATCTGGTTCATCTGACCGAGGATATTCAGGCGCGCTTCCAGGGCTTGGCCCAGAGCGATTTCCATGATTTCTTCGGTGATGCCCTTGATCTTGATGTCCATCTGCAGCGCGGTAACACCTTTGGCGGTACCGGCTACTTTGAAGTCCATGTCGCCGAGGTGGTCTTCGTCACCCAGGATGTCGGTCAGGATGGCGAACTTCTCGCCTTCTTTAACCAGGCCCATGGCGATACCGGCAACAGGTGCCTTCATCGGTACGCCAGCGTCCATCAGAGCCAGGGAAGCACCGCAGACCGAAGCCATGGAGCTGGAACCGTTGGACTCGGTGATTTCCGACACAACACGAATGGTGTACGGGAACACGTCGGCGGCAGGCAGCATCGCAGCAATCGAACGACGGGCCAGACGGCCGTGACCGATTTCGCGACGACCAGCGCCACCCATGCGACCACACTCACCTACCGAGAACGGAGGGAAGTTGTAGTGCAGCATGAACGGGTCTTTTTTCTCGCCTTCCAGGGTGTCCAGTAGCTGTGCGTCACGGGCAGTACCCAGCGTCGCGACTACCAGAGCCTGGGTTTCACCACGGGTGAACAGGGCCGAACCGTGGGTTTTTGGCAGAACGCCGACTTCGATGTTCAGCGGACGTACGGTGCGAGTGTCGCGGCCGTCGATACGTGGCTTGCCGTTAACGATGTTTTCGCGAACGGTGCGGTATTCGATTTCGCCGAAGGCTGCTTTGACTTCGCTGGAAGAAGGCTGGCCTTCTTCACCGGACAGCTTGGCAACAACCTGGTCCTTCAACTCACCCAGGCGAGCGTAACGGTCGGCCTTGATGGTGATGGTGTAGGCGTCGGAGATAGCGGTGCCGAACTCGGAGCGGATAGCGCCCAGCAGTGCGGTAGCTTCTGGCTGAGGAGCCCAGGTCCAGGTTGGCTTGGCAGCTTCAGCAGCCAGTTCTTTAACAGCGTTGATCACGACCTGGAACTCGTCGTGAGCAAACAGTACTGCACCCAGCATCTGGTCTTCGGTCAGCTCTTTGGCTTCCGATTCAACCATCAGAACGGCTTCCGAAGTACCGGCAACGACCATGTCCAGGCTCGAAGCTTTCTGTTGTTCGTAAGTCGGGTTCAGCAGGTAGCCGGTGCTTTCGTGGAACGCAACACGGGCAGCGCCGATCGGGCCATCGAAAGGAATACCGGAGATGGCCAGGGCAGCCGAGGTACCGATCATCGCAGCGACGTCCGGATCGGTCTTCTTGCTGGTGGAAACGACGGTGCAGACAACCTGCACTTCGTTCATGAAGCCTTCTGGGAACAGCGGACGGATCGGACGGTCGATCAGTCGGGAAGTCAGGGTTTCTTTCTCGGAAGGACGGCCTTCGCGCTTGAAGAAACCACCAGGGATCTTACCGGCAGCGTAAGTCTTTTCCTGGTAGTGAACGGAAAGAGGGAAGAAGCCTTTGCTTGGGTCAGCGGTCTTGGCGCCTACAACGGTCACCAATACGGTGACGTCGTCGTCAACGGTAACCAGCACTGCGCCGGAGGCTTGACGGGCGATACGGCCTGTCTCGAGGGTAACGGTCGACTGACCGAACTGGAATTTTTTGATAACCGGGTTCACGGTGTCCTACCTTCTTTGTGGCTCTTGGGGAACTTGTCTTCTTGCGAAATTCTTGGGCAATGTCGGGAATCGGCCCAACGCCTGTCCAGGGTAAAACGTGTATCCAGATAAAACTTGAGGCTGGAAGCCTGCCATGGGCCAGCGGGAAACCCACTGACACACGACAGCCAACCAACCTCTAGCGCAATCGCTTATTAGCGACGCAGACCCAGGCGACCGATCAGAGCCTGATAACGACCCAGATCCTTGCCTTTCAGGTAGTCCAGCAGCTTACGACGCTGGTTTACCATGCGGATCAGACCACGACGGGAGTGGTGATCTTTACCGTTGGCCTTGAAGTGACCTTGCAGCTTGTTGATGTTGTGGGTCAGCAGTGCAACTTGCACTTCTGGCGAACCAGTGTCACCAACAGCTTGCTGGTAGTCAGCTACGATTTGAGCTTTTTCTTGAACGTCGAGAGCCATGAGGCAATCCTTTTTTCAGGAAACCACCCAAAGGGCGGTTTCAACAGGCCAGGGACAAATCCCTGTATCTAAAAATGAGTAGTGACCGTGCCTGTTAACAGCCACCCTCGTTCGGTCATTCTGACCGAATCAGTCGACGCGGCGCGATGCGCCCGTCTTCGCTCACTTCACCGATACCGATAAAGCGACCGTTATGATCTTGTACCCGCACCATGCCGAACTTCGGGGCATCCGGTGCACGTACTGGCTGGCCGTTAAGCCAGTAGAACGCGCTGTGCTCCGAGAAGTGCAGCAATGGCCAATCCAGCAAACCGCTGTCCGATGGCATCAGGAAGCGATCAACCGCTTCGTTGCCGCCTTCGGCATGTACCGCTTCCAACTCTTCCAGCGTGACCGTCTGGGCCAGCGTGAAAGGGCCTGCCTGGGTGCGTCGCAGTTCTGCAACGTATGCGCCACAGCCTAGTTGCTCACCGATATCTTCCACAAGGGTACGGATATAGGTGCCTTTGCTGCAGTCCACCGCCAACCGGGCAGTGTCGCCTTCAGCGGCGAGCAATTCCAAGCGCGCAATAGTAACAGAACGCGGTTCGCGCTCCACCACTTCACCTGCACGTGCCAGCTTGTAAAGCGGCTGGCCATCACGCTTGAGAGCCGAGTACATCGGCGGTATCTGACTGATTTGCCCACGAAAAGCAGGTAAGGCAGCCTCGATATCAGCACGACCAACGGTCACTTCGCGAACCTGCAAAACATCACCTTCAGCGTCTGCCGTGGTGGTGGTCTTGCCCAGTTGCATCAGGGTTTCGTAACCCTTGTCGGAATCGAGCAGGTATTGCGAAAACTTGGTGGCCTCGCCAAAGCACAACGGCAACACGCCAGTTGCCAATGGGTCGAGGCTACCGGTGTGCCCTGCCTTCTCGGCATTGAGCAGCCAACGGACCTTCTGCAGCGCCGCATTGGAGGTAAAGCCAATGGGCTTGTCGAGCAGAATGATGCCGCTGACGTTACGACGGATACGTTTGACCTGAGCCACCGATTACTCCTTGGCGTCTTCAGGCGTGGCGGATACCGGGTGCTGATTGTCTTCAGCCACGGCCCGCTCGATCAGTGCCGACAGGTGCGCGCCACGCACGACGCTTTCGTCGTAGTGGAAGTGCAACTGAGGGACGCTGCGCAGCTTCATCTCACGGGCCAACTGCATGCGCAGGAAGCCTGCGGCAGAGTTGAGCACCTTGATGCTTTGCGCGATTTCTTCGCTGCTGTCCTGGCCCATCACGGTGATGAAGATCTTGGCGTGACCAACGTCACGGCTGACTTCAACGGCGGTGATGGTGACCAGGCCAACACGTGGGTCTTTTACTTCACGACGGATCAGCTGTGCCAGCTCACGCTGCATCTGATCGCCGATACGTTGGGTACGGCTGTATTCTTTTGCCATGTCTTGTTACCTGTTACTGCCACACGGTGAAACCCGTGGGGTCTGAAAGCGGCAAACGCCCGGCCTGACAAAAGCCAGACCGGGCGTTGCGTTTAGAGTCCGAACACGGCGCCAGGCATTTGCATGCCAGGGCGCCGCGTGGCCCTTGAAGTGCCCGAGTTAGAGGCTGCGAGCAACCTGAACCTTCTCGTAGACTTCGATCTTGTCACCCGCTTTGACGTCGTTGTAGCTCTTGACGCCGATACCGCATTCCATGCCGGCACGTACTTCGGAAGCGTCATCCTTGAAGCGGCGCAGGGATTCCAGCTCGCCTTCGAAGATAACGATGTCTTCACGCAGTACACGGATTGGACGGTTACGGTGCACAACACCTTCGATAACCATGCAACCGGCGATCGCGCCGAATTTCGGCGAGCGGAACACGTCACGCACCTCGGCCACACCCAGGATGTTCTCCCGGACGTCGCTGCCAAGCATGCCGGTGAGGGCTTTCTTGACGTCTTCGATGATGTCGTAGATGACGTTGTAGTAACGCATGTCCAGGCCTTCCTGCTCGACGATCTTCCGTGCGCCAGCATCGGCACGCACGTTGAAGCCAAACAGTACAGCGTTGGAAGCCAGTGCCAGGTTGGCGTCGGATTCGGTGATACCACCGACACCGCCACCAACAACACGCACTTGCACTTCGTCGTTACCCAGGCCATTCAAGGCGCCGTTCAACGCTTCGAGGGAACCACGAACGTCAGATTTGAGGACGATGTTAAGCGTCTTCTTCTCTGCCTGGCCCATGTTCTCGAAGATGTTTTCCAGCTTGCCGGCGTGAGCACGGGCCAGCTTGACTTCGCGGAACTTGCCTTGACGGAACAGAGCCACTTCACGGGCTTTCTTCTCATCCGACAGCACGCTCATCTCGTCGCCAGCGTCCGGGGTACCGTCCAGGCCGAGGATCTCGACAGGGATGGAAGGACCGGCTTCCTTGATTGGCTTGCCGTTCTCGTCGAGCATGGCACGTACACGGCCGTAGTTCGAACCGACCAGAACCATGTCGCCTTGGCGCAGGGTACCGTCTTGAACCAGAACGGTTGCAACCGGGCCACGACCTTTGTCGAGACGCGATTCAACCACAACACCACGACCCGGGGCCGATGGAGTTGCTTTCAGTTCGAGAACTTCGGCTTGCAGCAGAACAGCTTCGAGCAGTTCGTCTACACCGGTACCGACTTTCGCCGAAACCGAAACGAATGGCGTATCACCGCCCCACTCTTCAGAAGTCACGCCGTGAACCGACAGCTCGCTACGGATGCGATCGAGATCGGCGCCCGGCTTGTCGATTTTGTTCACTGCAACAACCAGTGGAACACCAGCGGCCTTGGCGTGCTGGACAGCTTCAATGGTCTGCGGCATTACGCCGTCGTCCGCTGCAACTACCAGGATCACGATGTCAGTCGCCTTGGCACCACGGGCACGCATGGCGGTAAACGCAGCGTGACCAGGGGTGTCGAGGAAGGTGACCATGCCGCGTTCGGTTTCAACGTGGTATGCACCGATGTGCTGGGTGATGCCGCCGGCTTCGCCTGCAGCTACCTTGGCACGACGGATATAGTCGAGCAGCGAAGTCTTACCATGGTCAACGTGGCCCATTACGGTCACGACTGGCGCACGGGAGAAGGTCTCGCCTTCAAACTTCAGGGACTCGGCCAGGGAATCTTCCAGGGCGGTGTCGCTGACCAGGGTCACTTTGTGGCCCAGCTCTTCAGCAACCAGTTGGGCAGTTTCCTGATCCAGTACCTGGTTGATGGTCGCTGGGGTACCCAGTTTGAACATGAACTTGATGATTTCAGCAGCCTTGACCGACATCTGATTGGCGAGGTCGCCAACAGTGATGGTCTCGCCGATCTGCACATCACGCACGACAGGGCCGGTTGGGCTCTGGAAACCGTGGGCGTTGCGTTTTTTCAGCTTGGCCTTGCCGCGACCACCGCGACGGAAGCTGTCGCTTTCTTCGTCGGTAGTACGTGGAGCAACGCGTGGCGCTGGCGCCTTCTCTTTGACCGAAGCACGATGTGGAGCGTTTTTGCGCTCACCATCGCCACTGCCACGACGATTGTTATCGTCGGCACGTGGTTTGTCCGGACGACGAGGTTCTTCGCGTTTGCGAGCGTCGGCTGCAGGAGCAGGCGCGGCGGCAACCGGAGCGGCCTCACGAACAGCTTCTACAGGCGCGCTAGGCGCGGCAACTGCGTCAGTGTTAGCAGGTTGCGCAGCAGCAGGCTGGCGACGCGCTTCTTCTTCGGCGCGACGCTTGGCTTCTTCTTCAGCCTTCTGACGAGCAGCGTTTTCTACTGCGCGACGTTCTTCCAGGTCGCGTTTGCGCTCGGCTTCGATTTCTTCCGGGCTGCGCTGTACGAAGACTTTCTTCTTGCGTACTTCAACGCTGATGCTCTTGCTACCAGCAACACGCAGGGTGCTGGTGGTTTTGCGCTGCAATGTAATCTTGCGCGGTTCTTCCACTTTCGCCTTGTGGCTGCTCTTCAAGTGAGTCAGCAAAGACTGCTTCTCACTATCGCTCACACCTTCGTCGGCGGCGGTGTGCGGCAGACCTGCCTCACGCATCTGCTGCAACAGGCGCTCTACCGGTGTTTTGACCTCATCGGCCAGTTGTTTCACCGTGACTTGCGTCATGCACTTCTCTCCTCAGGCCGCGCCTAATTACTCGAACCAATGGGCTCGGGCGGCCATGATCAACTTGCCGGCACGATCATCGTCAATGCCGTCGATGTCGAGCAGGTCGTCAATAGACTGCTCGGCCAGGTCTTCGCGGGTAATTACGCCGCGCACCGCCAGTTCCATCGCCAAATCCTTGTCCATACCCTCAAGCGAGAGCAGGTCTTCGGCCGGATGGGCGTCTGCCAGCTTTTCCTCAGTAGCGATGGCTTTAGTCAACAAACGATCCTTGGCCCGAGCGCGAAGCTCGTTGACGGTGTCTTCGTCAAAGCCGTCGATGTTGAGCATTTCTTCCAACGGTACGTAGGCAATCTCTTCCAGGCTGGTAAAGCCTTCATCTACCAGCACCTGTGCCAGGTCTTCGTCGACTTCCAGCTCGTCGATGAAGTTGCGCAGGATGTCACCGGTTTCTGCTTGCTGCTTAGCCTGGATGTCCGATTCGGTCATCACGTTCAGGGTCCAGCCGGTCAACTGGCTGGCCAAACGTACGTTCTGACCACCGCGACCGATGGCCTGAGCCAGATTGTCTGCGCCAACGGCGATGTCCATTGCATGGGCATCCTCGTCAACGATAATTGCCGCCACTTCAGCTGGCGACATTGCGTTGATCACAAACTGCGCCGGGTTATCGTCCCACAGGACGATGTCCACACGCTCACCGCCCAATTCGCCCGACACTGCCTGGACGCGCGAACCGCGCATACCAATGCAAGCACCTTGCGGGTCGATGCGTTTGTCCTTGGAGCGGACCGCGATCTTGGCGCGCGAACCCGGATCGCGGGACGCAGCCATGACTTCGATCAGGCCTTCGGCAATTTCCGGCACTTCGATGCGGAACAACTCGATCAGCATTTCCGGCGCAGTACGCGACAGGATCAACTGAGGGCCGCGGTTCTCGGTGCGGATTTCCTTGAGCAGCGCACGCAAACGCACGCCAACCCGGAAAGTTTCGCGAGAGATGATGTCTTCGCGGGCCAGCAACGCTTCAGCGTTGTTACCCAGGTCGACGATCACATTGTCGCGGGTGACTTTTTTCACGGTGCCGGAGATGATTTCACCCAGGCGCTCGCGATAAGCGTCAACGACTTGAGCGCGCTCGGCTTCGCGGACCTTCTGCACGATGACTTGCTTGGCAGTCTGTGCAGCGATGCGACCGAACTCGATGGACTCGATCTTTTCTTCGACGACATCACCGACCTGGGCGCCCGGATGCGTTTCAGCAACCTTGCTCGGCCAGGTTTCGATGGCCGGATCATCAAGATCGGCTTCTTCGACGACCGTCCAGCGACGGAAAGTCTCGTAGGCACCGGTGTGGCGGTTAATTTCCACACGCAGATCAACTTCGTCTTCAAAACGCTTTTTGGTAGCAGTGGCCAGGGCCAGCTCCAGCGCTTCAAAAATCACGTTTGCCGGTACGCCCTTTTCATTGGATACCGACTCAACAACCAGCAGTACTTCTTTGCTCATCGTACGCCTCGCCTTTCGCAAGCCATTGGATCCGCGGGATCCGCGTCTCAGTCAAAACTGGGAATAATGTTGGCCTTGTCGATCATATCGATCGGCAACAGGAACTCATGGTCTTCTACCTGCACCACGACGTCCTGCTCTTCTACACCGCGCAGAAGGCCCTGAAAGTTGCGTCGTCCTTCAAAGGGAGAACGCAGCTTGATCTTCACTTGTTCACCGGCAAATTTTGCAAACTGATCAATAGTGAACAGTGGGCGTTCCATGCCAGGCGAGGAAACTTCGAGGGTGTATTCAACGGAGATCGGATCTTCAACATCCAGGACACCGCTGATCTGACGGCTGACAATGGCACAATCGTCCACCAGCACGCCGCCCTCTTTATCGATATAAACGCGCAACATTGAGTGGCGACCTTGAGCCGAAAACTCAATACCCCAGCATTCATAGCCTAGGGCCACGATCACCGGGGCCAACAAGGCCTGCAACTCTTCTAGCTTGCTCGACACCTGAACCCCCTCGTGCATGTATGTGCATGCTGTGCAAAATAAAAAAATGGGCGAAACGCCCATCCTTGAAACGCCGTCGAACAGCGGCGTTGAAAGTGTCCAGCTAACAAAAAGCCCCTTAAAAGGGGCTCCGCTAAAACTGGTTGCGGGGGCCGGATTTGAACCGACGACCTTCGGGTTATGAGCCCGACGAGCTACCAGACTGCTCCACCCCGCGACAAAGCTGGGGCGGAAGTATACGACCGATCCCTTACAGGGTCAATGTAACCTTCCACCTACAAGAAAGCCCGCAACAGCGGGCTCTCCTGATAATTGGTACCGAGAAGGGGACTCGAACCCCTACACCCTATGGGCACAACCACCTCAAGGTTGCGTGTCTACCAATTCCACCACCTCGGCAATACAGCGTTTACAACCTTCTTACTTCTGCTCTTGAGCTGGAGGTACGTCAGTCGCTGGAGTAGCCGACTTTTGCTCTTGAAGCACCGGGACATCATCAGAAGCCGGTTTTGCTTTTGGTACTTCCAACACTGCTGGATTTGGGAGACCTACTTGAGTCAGCACATGAGCTTTCTCTTTAGCAAAGTAACCTAACCCCAAGCTGGTTATGAAGAAACCGGCGGCAAGTATAGCAGTAAACTTACTAAGAAAGGTAGAGGAACCTTGGCTTCCGAACACAGTATTTGAAGCACCTGCCCCGAAAGACGCACCAGCGTCCGCACCTTTACCCTGCTGCAGCAAAACCAGAGCAACTACGCCCAGTGCACCCAGCAGATGAAAAACAACGATGACTGTTTCCAGCATTTTTTCAGTTTCCCGCGGCGCGACAAATCGCACCGAACTCATCTGCATTCAGGGAAGCTCCACCAATGAGCCCCCCATCGATATCCGGCATGCCGAACAGTTCGACCGCATTGGCCGCCTTCACGCTGCCGCCGTATAGAAGCCGCACACCTCGCGCGACCTCAGAATTCTCTGCCGCCAACTGCGCGCGGATGGCTGCGTGCACATCCTGCGCCTGTTGCGGCGAAGCAGTCAGCCCGGTACCAATGGCCCAGACCGGCTCGTAAGCGATTACTGCATTTGCAAAGGCACCGACTCCCAGCTCCTCGATGATGCTGCCCAGCTGACGCCCGACAACCTCAAGAGTTTTACCGGACTCACGCTGCTCAAGGGTCTCCCCTATGCACAACACCGGAATCAAGCCACAAGCCTGTGCCGCCGCGAATTTGCGATTGAGTGTCCCATCACGCTCGCCCATGATCTGGCGGCGCTCGGAGTGCCCAACAAGCACCAGGGAACAACCCGCATCAACCAGCTGACTCGGCGCAATCTCACCGGTCAACGCACCTTGCATGGATTCCACTGCAGAGTTCTGCGCGCCGACCTGAATCGACTTACCTTTCAAGCCATCAATCACTTGATTGATATACAAGCAAGGTGGGAATACCGCGACATCAACACCGCTAGGCAAGGCCAAGTGACGAAGGCCGTTGATCAGCTCAGCGACACTGGCGCGGGTACCGTGCATCTTCCAGTTACCAGCTACCATAGTGCGACGCATGCTGTACCTCGTCGGTCAAAGTGGGCGCAGATGTTACCCAACCACATCATCACTGGCAAGCCGAATTCAGGCGCAAACTTCAGTTACCAGTTTTGCCAGCTCTTCGGCATAGCTGCGAACCTGCGTTTCGTCCTCGCCTTCGACCATGACACGCACCAAAGGCTCGGTACCCGACTTGCGCAGCAAGACCCGACCACGACCCGCCATGGCAGCAGTAACGCGCTCACTGGCCTCTTTCACGGCCGGATGCTCGATAGGGTTGTCACCGCCCGCAAAGCGCACATTGAGCAGTACTTGAGGGCACTTACGCAGCGCCTGACGCGCCTGGGCCAGGCTTTCTTCGCGACGACGCAGCGCCAGCAGCACCTGCAGCGCGGCGATGATCGCATCTCCGGTAGTCGTGTGCTGGAAGCAGACGATATGACCAGAGTTTTCGCCACCCACCTGCCAATTACGCTCCAGCAGATCAGCAATCACGTAGCGGTCACCGACATTGGCGCGCACAAACGGAATACCCAGATCTGCCAGGGCCAGCTCCAGCCCCAGATTGCTCATCAAGGTGCCGACAACACCGCCCTGCAGCTTGTTACGCTCGTGCAAGTCGCGGGCGATGATGAACAACAGGTCGTCGCCATCAACAATTGCGCCCGTATGGTCGACCATCAACACCCGGTCACCATCACCATCGAACGCGATACCCAAATCAGCATGCTCAGCCAGCACAGCCGCCTGCAACTGCCCCATATGAGTCGAGCCGCAGTTGTCGTTGATGTTCAAGCCGTTTGGCTGGGCCGACAGCACAGTAACGTCTGCGCCAAGCTCCTTGAACACACTCGGCGCCACTTTGTAGGTCGCGCCGTGAGCACAGTCGATGACGACTTTCAGTCCGGCAAAATTGGTACTGCTTGGTACGCTGCTTTTGCAGAATTCGATGTAACGACCAGAAGCGTCGTTAATTCGCGAAACCTTGCCCAGCTTGCTCGATTCAACGACGGTCATCGGCGCATCCAGCAACTCTTCGATCATGTGCTCGATCTCGTCCGGCAGCTTGGTGCCCTGGCCCGAGAAGAACTTGATACCGTTGTCATCGTGAGGATTGTGCGAAGCACTGATCACAATACCGGCTTCAGCGTGGAAGGTACGCGTCAGGTAAGCGATCGCCGGCGTAGGCATCGGCCCCAGCAGCATCACATCAGCGCCGGCAGCAGACAGACCTGCCTCCAGCGCGGACTCAAACATGTAACCCGAGATACGCGTGTCCTTGCCCACCAGGATGCGGCAGGCACCCATGCTGCGGAACGCCATGCCGGCAGCCCAGCCCAGCTTGAGCATGAAATCGGGAGTAATCGGAAATTCGCCGACCCGACCGCGGATGCCATCGGTGCCAAAATACTTTTTAGTCATAAGTGCTCCATCATTCTTATTCGGCTGATTCAACCGCTGCGATCATTCGCACCACATCTACCGTCTCGGCCACGTCATGGACGCGCAAGATACGTGCACCCTTGACCACGGCAAGTGCCGCAAGTGCCAGGCCGCCATGCAGCCGCTCACCCACCGGACGATTCAACGCCAGACCTATCATGCTCTTGCGCGAAACGCCGACCAACAAAGGGCGACC
This sequence comes from Pseudomonas sp. LBUM1641, assembly GCF_059716235.1. NCBI lineage: Bacteria > Pseudomonadati > Pseudomonadota > Gammaproteobacteria > Pseudomonadales > Pseudomonadaceae > Pseudomonas > Pseudomonas sp. LBUM1641. Next base: position 904,601 of record NZ_CP166815.1, on the reverse strand, counting down.
AAGGGCATGCAGGGATTCCATATGCTTGAACAGACTTAAATTGTGCTGCAAGGTTTTGGCAAAGCCAAACCCCGGATCGAGGATTATCCGCTCAGGGGCAATCCCCACGGCTGCACATTGAGCCATGCGCTCTGCAAGGAAGCCTTTCACCTCACCGACCAGGTTGTCGTAATGCGGGTCATCCTGCATCGTGCCCGGCTCACCGAGCATATGCATCAGGCAAACTGGCAGGCCAGTGGCGGCAGCGGCATCCAAGGCACCGTCTCGCTGCAAGGAACGCACATCGTTGATCAACCCTGCGCCCAGCCGCGCAGTTTCGCGCATGACGGCCGGTGTCGAGGTGTCGACAGAAATGATCACATCCAGCTCTCGATGGATGCGCTCGACAATCGGCGCAACCCGCTCAAGCTCTTCCAGAGGAGAAACTGCACGTGCCCCGGGACGGGTCGATTCGCCACCGACATCAATCAGGGTCGCCCCGGCAGCCGCCATAGCCTCCGCATGGCGCAACGCAGCATCAAGCTGACTGAAGCGACCGCCGTCGGAAAAGGAATCAGGGGTTACATTAAGAATGCCCATAACGTGTGTATGGGCCAAATCAAGAACCCGGCTGCCGCAAGGCAACCGGGTCGAGGACAACGCAGAAGTCATTTCAAACCTTAATGGTCAGCAGCCGGGCCGCCGATCGGGGCTTCAGGACGCTCGCTCTGTACTACTGGCGGAGTGCCCGAAGTACCCGAACCACCTTCCCAATCGCGAGGCTCGCGAGGCGTACGACCGGCCATGATGTCGTCAATCTGCTCGGCATCAATGGTCTCGTACTTCATCAGGGCGTCAGCCATGGCGTCGAGCTTGTCACGGTTATCGGAGAGGATCTGCTTGGCCGTGCCGTAGCACTGGTCAATGATGCTGCGCACTTCGGAATCGATCAGCTTGGCTGTCTCGCCGGAGAAGCTGGCAGCTTGACCGCCACCGCCACGACCCAGGAACACTTCACCTTCTTCCTCGGCATACATCAAAGGACCGAGTTTTTCCGAAAGGCCCCACTTGGTCACCATGTTCCGGGCAATCTGGCTGGCACGCATGATGTCGTTGGAGGCGCCGGTGGTAACACCGTCAAAGCCCAAGGTCATCTCTTCCGCGATCCGGCCGCCATACAGCGAGCAGATCTGGCTGATCAAGGCACGCTTGGAGAGGCTGTAGCGATCCTCTTCCGGCAGGAACATGGTAACGCCCAGCGCCCGGCCACGAGGAATGATCGACACCTTGTAGACCGGATCATGCTCGGGCACAACGCGACCAACAATGGCGTGACCGGCTTCGTGATAAGCAGTGTTCTGCTTCTCTTTCTCGGACATGACCATGGATTTGCGCTCGGCGCCCATCATGATCTTGTCTTTCGCCAGTTCGAACTCTTTCATTTCGACGATGCGCTTGCCGGTACGTGCGGCAAACAGCGACGCCTCGTTCACCAGGTTGGCAAGGTCAGCACCGGAGAAGCCTGGAGTACCACGGGCAATCACGGCCGGAGCCACGTCGTCGCCCATTGGCACTTTGCGCATGTGCACTTTCAGAATCTGCTCACGACCGCGGATGTCCGGCAGACCGACCACAACCTGACGGTCGAAACGGCCCGGACGCAACAGCGCAGGGTCGAGTACGTCAGGACGGTTGGTCGCAGCAATCACGATGATGCCGTCGTTCATTTCGAAGCCGTCCATCTCAACCAGCAACTGGTTAAGAGTTTGCTCACGCTCATCATGACCGCCGCCCATGCCGGCGCCACGATGGCGACCAACGGCGTCGATTTCATCGATGAAGATGATGCATGGCGCGTGCTTCTTGGCCTGTTCGAACATATCGCGAACACGGCTGGCACCGACACCGACGAACATTTCGACGAAGTCGGAACCGGAAATGGTGAAGAAAGGTACTTTGGCTTCGCCTGCAATGGCCTTGGCCAACAGGGTTTTACCGGTACCTGGCGGGCCAACCATCAGCACGCCGCGTGGAATACGGCCGCCCAAACGTTGGAACTTGCCCGGATCCCGCAGGAACTCAACCAGTTCACCCACTTCTTCCTTGGCTTCGTCGCAACCAGCAACGTCAGCCAGGGTGGTTTTCACCTGATCTTCGGAGAGCAGGCGCGCCTTGCTCTTGCCGAAGCTCATCGGCCCGCCCTTGCCTCCCGCACCACCTTGCATCTGGCGCATGAAGAACATGAATACGGCGATGATCACCAAGATCGGGAAACTGGCCACCAGGAGCTGGGTCCAGATGCTTTGCTGTTCAGGCTGTTTGCCTTCAACGACCACGTGGTTATCCACCAGATCGCCGATCAGGCCATTGTCCTGGATTGCCGGACGGATGGTCTTGAAGCTGTCGCCATCGTTGCGCTTGCCGGTAATCACGTAGCCATCAACTGCTACGCGCTCGACCTTGCCATCCTTAACTTGCTGGATGAAGTCGGAATAGTTGAGGGTCTGCGGCTCGTTAGGGCTGGAGAAGTTGTTCATCACCGTCACGAGGACAGCCGCGATGATCAACCACAGGATCAGATTCTTTGCCATATCGTTCAATTAACTACCCTCTGAAGCAAGCTCCGCTACTGGCGCGTGCTTCGCATGATATTCACCGGCCTAACTTACTACATTACCTACAACTCTGGCAGGCGCCGTCTGTAACCCTTTGTGAAACTTTGACTACACAATATTCGTAAAGCTTCGTGACGAAAGCGATATAAAAAAACCTATCGCCTCCGTCAAATTTCTCAAAAACGCTCTTCACTCGCAGCGCCTTCAATGCCACGGAAGCCGCGACCCAGCAAATACTGCTCACGGGACCTGTCCCGGGAAGAGTCAGGTTTACGTGTCTGTACCTTGTCGAACAGCTTGCGGATGTTCTTGTGATACTCGTCGAAGCCTTCACCCTGGAAGACCTTGACCAGAAAATCACCACCCGGACGTAGTACCCGTCCCGCCAGATCCAGTGCCAATTCGCAGAGGAACATGGCTCGCGGCATATCAACAGCTGGTAATCCACTCATATTGGGGGCCATATCGGAAATCACAAGGTCTACCTGCGAATTACCGACGGCTTCCAGTATCTGTGCCAGCACTTCATCCTGGGTAAAATCGCCGTGAACAAAGATCACGTCAGGGATGCTGTCCATTTCCAGGATATCTGAAGCGATCAAGCGACCTTGCCCACCAATCAGACGACTGGTCACTTGGGACCAGCCACCTGGGGCGGCGCCCAGGTCGATAACGCTCATGCCAGGGCGGATCAACTTGTCCTTTTCCTGGATCTCCAGCAGCTTATAGCTGGCCCGGGAGCGGTAGCCATCCTTTTGCGCCATTTTGACGTAAGGGTCGTTGAAATGCTCTTGCAGCCACTTAAGGCTAGTTTTGGAACGGGCCACGGGCCACCTCGAAAATAAAACGGGTCGTGATTAACTGGGCGGTCCCGGACTCGCTCGGGTAAACTGGCCGCCGCTTTTTACAAGATCAGACGCAGGGGTCAGATTATGCCGCTCACTCAAGAGCAGAAGAAACAGTACAAATCCATTGGCCACCATCTGAAACCAGTTTTGACTGTGGCTGACAACGGTTTGACTGAAGGTGTGTTAGCCGAACTTGAACGCGCATTGGGCGATCACGAACTGATCAAAATCAAGGTCAGCATCCTTGATCGCGAGGCGCGCTTGGCAGCCATTGCAGAACTGTGCAAGGCTGGCAAAGCGGACCTGGTTCAGGTCATCGGCAAGATGGCGCTGCTGTATCGCAAGAACTTCAGCGTCAACAAGCAACTGTCGAACGTACACCGCTTCAAGTGAAACAAGGGTCACGGGCGTGCTTCGCGCGCCCTGCCACTCCATCCTGGCGCCGGCTGTACAACCAGCACCAACCCGGAAAACCCTAGCACAAGATAGCTGAACAGCTGCCAGCGCAACGCTTCCGGCAGAAAGATGCGCACTACGCAAAACATTGCGCACGCATACAGCGCCATCAACAGCAGTTGCCCGCGTATATCCCGCCACAAACTCTCCAAGCCTTCGGCTTTGATCAGCACCAGCGCCTGAAGCGTCACGCACGCCGCTGCAAAACCCACCAGCAACGCACTTAATAATCCGCCGACCTCATCGATCAGCAACGGTGCCAGGCCAATCAGGCCCAGCGCCGGTAGCACACCAATATGTAACAGCCATAGGCCGCCAACCCAAAGCATCTGGGCAAACTGCCAAAGCATGGCGCCCGCATGAAGCGGGCGCCGTCTTTCAGATGTGACGAACTTCGACAATCTCGTACTCGATCACGCCACCAGGCGTCTTGACGGCCACCACATCACCCTCTTCCTTGGCGATCAAGGCGCGGGCGAGCGGCGAACCGACGGAGATCTTGCCGAGTTTGAAGTCGGCCTCATCTTCACCCACGATGTGGTAAACCACGCTTTCGTCAGTCTCGACGTTGGCGATTTCCACGGTGGTGCCGAAAATCACCTTGCCGGTCTTCGGAATGGTCGTGACGTCGATGATCACCGCATTCTGCATACGGCCTTCAATGTCACGGATACGCGCCTCGACCATACCTTGCTGCTCGCGGGCAGCATGGTATTCAGCGTTTTCCTTGAGGTCACCCAGTTCACGGGCCGTACCGATGTCCTGGCTCAGCTTCGGACGGACGACCTTGGTCAGGTGAGCGTGCTCTTCTTCCAGGGCTTTTGCGCCCTGGACGGTCATTGGGTATTTGATCATGCCTTCAATCCTGCGTGTAGATCCTGCAAGCGACGCACGGTTTTTTCAGGACCGAACTTGAGCGCTTCGCAGATAGCTTCGCCAGCAGCAATGGTAGTGGTGCAGTAGATCTTGTGCTGCAAGGCGTTACGACGAATGGAGTAGGAGTCCGCGATCGACTGGCGACCTTCAGTGGTGTTGATGATCAGGGTGACTTCGTCATTCTTGATCATGTCGACCACGTGTGGACGGCCTTCCGTCACCTTGTTCACGCGACGTACTTTCAGGCCGGCAGCTTCGATCAGCTTGGCGGTCCCGGCAGTAGCCACGACTTCGAAGCCCAAGTTGATCAGATCACGGGCCACGCCCGCAACCAGTGGCTTGTCATCATCGCGCACGCTGATGAACGCAGTACCGCCGGTCGGCAGCACTTCGCTGGCGCCCATCTGGGCTTTGGCGAACGCTTCACCGAAGGTATCGCCCACGCCCATCACTTCACCGGTGGACTTCATCTCTGGGCCCAGGATCGGGTCCACACCAGGGAATTTGGCGAATGGGAACACCGCCTCTTTCACGCTGTAAAAGTTCGGAATGATTTCCTTGGTGAAGCCGATTTCCTTCAAGGTCTTACCGGCCATCACACGGGCTGCAATCATCGCCAGGGACACACCGATGCACTTGGAAACAAATGGCACGGTACGCGAAGCGCGCGGGTTGACTTCGATGACGTAGATGTCTTCGCCTTGCAGCGCCAACTGTACGTTCATCAGGCCAACCACGCCCAGTTCCAAGGCCATTTTCTTGACCTGTTCACGCATCTCGTCCTGGATGTGCGCAGGCAGCGAGTACGGCGGCAGCGAGCAAGCGGAGTCACCGGAGTGAACGCCCGCCTGTTCAATGTGCTGCATGATCGCGCCGATCACCACGTCGGTGCCGTCGCAGACCGCATCCACGTCCATCTCGATGGCGCAGTTGAGGAAGTGGTCCAGCAGCACCGGGCTGTCGTTGGACACTTTCACCGCATCACGCAGGTAACGCTTGAGTTCGTCTTCTTCGTAGACGATTTCCATCGCCCGGCCGCCCAGTACGTAGGACGGACGCACCACCAGCGGGTAACCGATCTTGCTGGCTGCGCGGATCGCTTCGTCTTCGCTGCGCACAGTGGCGTTTGGCGGCTGACGCAGGTTCAGACGCTCAACCATCTGCTGGAAGCGCTCACGGTCTTCGGCACGGTCGATAGCGTCAGGGCTGGTACCGATGATCGGTACGCCAGCAGCTTCAAGTGCGCGGGCCAGTTTCAACGGGGTTTGGCCGCCGTACTGGACGATCACGCCTTTTGGCTTCTCGACGCGGCAGATTTCCAGTACGTCTTCCAGCGTTACCGGCTCGAAGTACAGACGGTCGGAAGTGTCGTAGTCGGTGGAAACAGTTTCCGGGTTGCAGTTGACCATGATGGTCTCGTACCCGTCTTCGCGCAGGGCGAGAGCGGCGTGCACGCAGCAATAATCGAACTCGATACCTTGGCCGATACGGTTTGGACCGCCACCCAGGATCATGATTTTGTCGCGGCCCGACGGCGCTGCTTCGCACTCCTCCTCGTAGGTGGAGTACATATACGCCGTGTCGGTTGCGAACTCGGCCGCACAGGTATCAACGCGCTTGTAGACCGGGAAGATATCCAGCTTGTGGCGATGCGTGCGCAGGTTCTTCTCGGTCACGCCCAGCAGCTTGGCCAGACGCATGTCGGAGAAGCCTTTGCGCTTGAGGCGGAACATCAGGTCGCGGTCGATAGAAGACAGACCGAGGGTCTTGACCTTCTCTTCTTCCTTGATCAGATCTTCGATCTGTACCAGGAACCACGGGTCGATCATGTTCATGCCGAAGATGTCTTCGACGGTCATGCCGGCGCGGAAAGCATCGGCCACGTACCAGATACGCTCGGCACCCGGCACGGTCAGCTCGCGCTTGAGCACGCTCATGCTTTCCGGGTTGCTCAGGTCGAGTTTCTCGTCCAGGCCGCAAACACCCACTTCCAGGCCACGCAGGGCTTTCTGCAGGGATTCCTGGAAAGTCCGGCCGATGGCCATGACTTCACCGACCGACTTCATCTGAGTGGTCAGACGGGCGTCGGCTTTCGGGAATTTCTCGAAAGCGAAGCGTGGCAGCTTGGTGACGACGTAGTCGATCGACGGCTCGAAGGATGCCGGCGTCGCGCCGCCAGTGATTTCGTTCTGCAGCTCGTCCAATGTGTAACCGATCGCCAACTTGGCAGCGATGCGCGCAATCGGGAAGCCGGTAGCTTTCGATGCCAGCGCCGAAGAACGCGATACACGCGGGTTCATCTCGATCACAACCATGCGGCCAGTGTCCGGGCAGATGCCGAACTGGACGTTGGAGCCACCGGTTTCCACGCCAATCTCACGCAGTACCGCCAAAGAGGCGTTACGCATGATCTGGTATTCCTTGTCCGTCAGGGTCTGTGCCGGCGCAACGGTGATCGAGTCACCGGTGTGCACGCCCATTGGGTCAAAGTTTTCGATCGAGCAAACGATGATGCAGTTGTCCTTTTTATCGCGGACAACCTCCATCTCATATTCTTTCCAGCCGATCAGGGATTCGTCGATCAGCAGCTCTTTGGTCGGAGACAAGTCCAGGCCACGGGCGCAGATTTCTTCGAATTCTTCACGGTTGTAGGCGATACCGCCGCCAGTGCCGCCCATGGTGAACGACGGACGGATGATGCACGGGAAGCCAAGCTTCTCGAGGACCGCATTGGCCTCTTCCATGCTGTGGGCGATACCAGAACGCGGGCAATCAAGGCCGATGGACTTCATGGCCTTGTCGAAACGCGAACGGTCTTCAGCCTTGTCGATGGTGTCGGCATTGGCGCCGATCATCTCTACGCCGAACTTCTCCAGGACGCCTTCACGCTCCAGGTCCAGTGCGCAGTTCAGGGCGGTCTGGCCACCCATGGTTGGCAGCAGCGCGTCCGGACGTTCTTTCTCGATGATCTTGGCAACGGTCTGCCACTTGATCGGCTCGATGTAGGTGGCGTCGGCCATGTCCGGGTCGGTCATGATGGTGGCCGGGTTGGAGTTCACCAGGATGACGCGGTAGCCCTCTTCGCGCAGGGCTTTACAGGCCTGGGCGCCGGAGTAGTCGAATTCGCAGGCCTGGCCGATCACGATCGGGCCAGCGCCGAGAATCAGGATGCTTTTTATGTCTGTACGTTTTGGCATGGGTTTGTCACTCAAATCCGCAGGTCAGTCGGCAAGCCGTCTTGAACAATCTTTGAAGAGCCCGAGGGGGCCGCCGGTTTCCCGGGCCACCCTCAGGCCGCTCACTTAGCGTCGCTTGGCCATCTCATTGATGAAACGGTCGAACAGCGGTGCTACGTCGTTCGGGCCCGGGCTTGCTTCAGGGTGGCCCTGGAAGCTGAAGGCGCTCTTGTCGGTGCGCTCGATGCCTTGCAGGGAACCGTCGAACAGCGACTTGTGAATCGCCCGGACATTGCCCGGCAGCGTCGCTTCATCCACCGCAAAACCGTGGTTCTGGCTGGTGATCATCACAACGCCAGTGTCCAGATCCTGCACCGGGTGGTTGGCACCGTGGTGGCCGTGGCCCATTTTCAGGGTCTTGGCGCCGGAGGCCAGGGCCAGCAGCTGGTGGCCGAGGCAGATGCCGAATACCGGAATCTCGGTTTCCAGCACTTCCTTGATGGCCTTGATGGCGTAGTCGCAAGGCTCCGGGTCACCCGGGCCGTTGGACAGGAACACGCCATCCGGCTGCAAAGCCAGAACGTCGCTGGCCGGGGCTTGCGCCGGCACCACGGTCACGCGGCAACCGCGCTCGACCAGCATGCGCAGGATGTTGTGCTTGATACCGTAGTCGTAGGCCACAACGTGGTACGGCAGCTCGGAAGCTTCGATGGTCGCGTGGCTGTCGGTCTTCAAGTCCCAGACAGTGGAGCGCCACTCGTACTTTTCCTTGGTGCTGACGACTTTCGCCAGGTCCATGCCTTTCAGGCCAGGGAAACCTTGGGCCGCTGTAATCGCTGCTTCTTCGGAGATGTTGTCACCGGCCATGATGCAGCCGTTCTGCGAACCTTTTTCACGCAGGATGCGTGTCAGGCGACGCGTATCGATACCGGCGATCGCCACAACGTTGTTGGCTTTCAGGTAATCGGACAGGGACATCGTATTACGCCAGTTGCTCGCAACCAGTGGCAGGTCACGAATGACCAGGCCAGCCGACCAGACACGATCAGACTCGGCGTCTTCCGGTGTAGTACCGGTGTTGCCGATGTGCGGATAGGTCAGGGTAACGATCTGTTGGGCGTAGGAAGGATCGGTAAGGATTTCCTGATAGCCTGTCATGGCGGTGTTGAACACCACCTCTCCAACGGTCTGACCGTCGGCTCCAATGGCTTCGCCGCGAAAAATGCTGCCATCAGCAAGGGCGAGTATGGCTGGCTTAGTCAAGAAGACCTCCCGTAAATAAAGCCTGAAAGGGCGATCGCAGGTTGTAAAAAAGCGGAGTGACGTATGGACACGTCACCCCGCTTCTTCACCGAATTATTCTGCGCGCTTTTAGTGGACACACTAAAGCTGTAGCTTACAGAAAAAGGCTTTTTTGGTCCACCGCTAATGAGCCTTAAAGGCAGGGGAATGCGACAGGACGTCGCTTAGCGGGTAAAAACGGGGCCTTAGAATAATCCTGAGGCCCCGTTTTAGCTACTTCTTAATGCAGGTCCAGCACGTCACGCATGTCGTACAAGGCCGGCGTACGACCCTCCAGCCACAGCGCCGCACGTACGGCACCCTTGGCGAACGTCATGCGGCTCGACGCCTTGTGGGTGATCTCAAGACGCTCACCCTCGGTTGCAAACAGCACCGTATGGTCACCCACCACGTCACCACCGCGAACAGTGGCAAAACCAATGGTGTCGTGAGCACGAGCACCGGTGTGACCCTCGCGGCCGTACACCGCCACTTTCGACAGATCACGCCCAAGGGCATCGGCAATCGCCTCGCCCATGCGCAGCGCCGTACCGGACGGCGCATCAATCTTGTGCCGGTGATGAGTCTCGATAATCTCGATATCAGCCTCATCACCCATCACGCGCGCCGCCATGTCGAGCAGCTTCAGCGACAGATTGACGCCGACGCTGAAGTTGGCCGCGAACACGATAGGAATATCCTTGCCCGCCTCCACCAGCTGCTGCTTTTGCTCGGCGCTCAGACCGGTCGTTCCGATCACCATGGCCTTGCCCGCCTTGCGGCAGAACGCCAGGTTTTTCAGCATCACGTCCGGCAGGGTGAAATCGATCAGCACGTCGAACTCGTCGGCGACCTGTTCCAGATTGCCGGACAACGAAACGCCAATCCGCCCCAGGGACGCCAACTCACCTGCGTCCGCACCAATCAAGGTGCTGCCGGGACGAACAATCGCCGCCGTCAGCCCGGAGGCCGGCGAGCGCGCCTGTACGGCCTCGACCAGGGTTTTGCCCATGCGCCCGGCAGCGCCCATCACCGCGATACGTCGCATACTCACTTCCTTACAGGTCGCCGAAGAAACGCTTTACGCCTTCGAACCAACCAGTGGTCTTTGGCGAATGAGTGTCATCGCCGGCCAGGGAGCTGCGGAATTCCTCCAACAGTTCACGCTGACGACGACCCAGGTTCACCGGCGTCTCTACCGCCACACGACACATCAAGTCGCCAGCACCGCCACCGCGCACCGGCGCAACGCCTTTGCCACGGATACGGAACTGCTTGCCGGTCTGCGTGCCCTCAGGAATCTTCAGCTTGACCCGACCGTCCAGCGTCGGAATCTCAAGCTCGCCACCCAAGGCTGCATCGACAAAGCTGATCGGCACTTCACAGAACAGATGCTTGCCGTCACGCTGGAAGATCGAGTGCTCGCGCACATTGATCACCACGTACAGGTCGCCCGTCGGGCCGCCCTGAGTACCCGCCTCGCCTTCACCCGACAGACGAATGCGGTCACCGGTATCAACACCCGCCGGCACTTTCACCGAGAGGGTCTTGTACTCTTCGACACGCCCTTCGCCATGGCACGAATCGCACGGATCGGAAATGATCTTGCCCTGGCCATGGCAGCGCGGGCAGGTTTGCTGCACCGAGAAGAAGCCTTGCTGCATACGTACCTGGCCGATGCCGCCGCACGTCGGGCAAGTGATCGGCGAGGAGCCTTTCTTGGCACCCGAACCGTCGCACGGCTTGCAGTTTACCAGCGTCGGAACGCGGATATTAACGCTGGTGCCACGCACCGCCTCTTCCAGGTTCAGCTCCAGGGTGTAGCGCAAGTCGCTGCCACGCTGAGCACCGCCACGCTGGCCACCGCGGCCGCCGCCAAAGAAGTCGCTGAACACGTCGCCGAAAATATCGGAGAAGTTCTGACCACCGAAACCGGCACCGCCGCCACCCATGCTTGGGTCAACACCGGCATGGCCGTACTGATCGTAAGCGGCACGCTTGTTTGGATCACACAGGCATTCGTAAGCCTCGTTGGCCTCTTTGAACAGCTCTTCGGATTCTTTGTTATCCGGATTACGGTCCGGGTGGTGCTTCATCGCCAGGCGACGATAAGCCTTTTTCAGGTCCGCCTCGCTGGAGCCGCGCTCCACACCCAACACTTCGTAATAGTCACGCTTTGCCATAAGTCTTTGCACTCTTAAGGACGTCCGGCAAAACCCTCCTGAGCCTTGCCAAACTCGTTGAGCCCCAATACAGGCCCGGACCCAACTCACGTCAATTCAACGATCCTGGTCGTTACTGCTTTCAGCCGGCAACCGGCCAAAAACGCGGTGACTGTCGTCCGGAAAGCAGGAGCATTCCCGATCACACCGCCAGCATCCGAGCGTTGTCGCATGCTGTAAAAATTCGCGTACCCCAGACACGCCAACGCGGGAGCAAGCTCCCGCGCGGCGACATCCTACCAGTCACCGCTTGTGAGCGGTCAACCGGGCGACCAAGTTACTTCTGGTCTTTGACTTCTTCGAACTCGGCATCGACAACATCGTCGTGCTTGGCTTCAGGTTCTGCCTGGTGTGCAGCACCATCAGCCGGCTGGCCTTGTTCGGCGTACATTTTCTGAGCCACTGGCGCAGAGACTTTCGACAGCTCTTCAACCTTGGCTTCGATAGCGGCCTTGTCGTCGCCTTTAACGGCGGCTTCCAGGGCTACTACGGCTGCTTCGATCGCAGTTTTCTCTTCGGCAGTCACTTTGTCGCCAGCGTCAGCGATCATTTTGCGCGTCGAGTGAACCAGTGCATCACCCTGGTTACGGGCAGCGGCCAGCTCTTCAAACTTGCGGTCTTCGTCAGCGTTGGCTTCAGCATCACGGATCATCTGCTGAATTTCTTCCTCGGACAGACCCGAGTTTGCCTTGATCACGATCGACTGAGTCTTGCCGGTGGCCTTGTCTTTGGCGCCTACGTGCAGGATGCCGTTGGCGTCGATGTCGAAGGTCACTTCAATTTGTGGCACGCCACGTGGTGCTGGTGGAATCTCGGCCAGGTCGAACTTGCCCAGGGACTTGTTCTGACCGGCTTGCTTACGCTCACCTTGCAGCACGTGAATGGTCACGGCGCCCTGATTGTCGTCGGCAGTCGAGAACACTTGCGATTTCTTGGTAGGAATCGTGGTGTTTTTCTCGATCAGCGCGGTCATCACGCCACCCATGGTTTCGATACCCAGGGTCAGCGGGCTGACGTCCAGCAGCAGAACGTCTTTCACATCACCGGCCAATACCGCGCCCTGGATGGCAGCACCCATGGCAACCGCTTCGTCCGGGTTAACGTCTTTACGCGCTTCTTTACCGAAGAATTCGGTAACCAGCTTCTGAACCAGTGGCATACGGGTCTGACCGCCGACCAGGATCACGTCGTTGATCGCGCCAACGTCGATACCCGAGTCTTTCAGCGCAATGCGGCAAGGCTCGATGGTGCGTTGAACCAGGTCTTCTACCAGCGACTCCAGCTTGGCGCGGGAGATTTTCACGTTCAAGTGCTTAGGACCGGTGGCGTCTGCAGTGATGTACGGCAGGTTCACGTCGGTCGAATTGCTCGAAGACAGTTCGATCTTGGCTTTCTCAGCGGCCTCTTTCAGGCGCTGCATGGCCAGCGGGTCACCCTTGAGGTTCATGCCGCTTTCTTTCTTGAATTCGTCGACGAGGTAGTCGATCAGACGAATGTCAAAGTCTTCACCACCCAGGAACGTGTCACCGTTGGTGGCCAACACTTCGAACTGGTGCTCGCCATCGACTTCAGCGATTTCGATCACGGAAACGTCGAAGGTACCGCCACCCAGGTCGTAAACGATCACGGTGTGATCGCCCTTGGCCTTGTCCATACCGTAAGCCAGAGCGGCTGCGGTTGGTTCGTTGATGATACGTTTTACGTCCAGGCCAGCAATACGGCCGGCGTCTTTGGTCGCCTGGCGCTGGCTGTCGTTGAAGTAGGCCGGAACGGTGATCACCGCTTCAGTCACTGCTTCACCGAGGTAGTCTTCGGCGGTTTTCTTCATCTTTTTCAAGATTTCAGCCGAAATTTGTGGCGGCGACATTTTCTGACCGTTCACTTCAACCCAGGCGTCACCGTTGTCAGCCTTGGCGATTTTGTACGGGACCATCTTGATGTCTTTCTGTACGACTTCTTCGTCGAACTTACGACCGATCAGACGCTTCACCGCGTAGAGGGTGTTATGCGGATTGGTCACAGCTTGACGCTTGGCGGACTGGCCTACCAGGATTTCGCCGTCGTTGGCATAAGCCACGATGGACGGGGTAGTACGTGCGCCTTCGGCGTTTTCAATAACTTTGGATACGCCGTTTTCCAGCACGGAGACGCAGGAGTTGGTAGTCCCCAGGTCGATACCGATAATTTTGCCCATGATTTACTCTCCCGAAACTTAGATTTTTTTGCCGCAGCAGTGGTGGCTAACTGCGGCATGACTTAAACGCTTGACTTATAGATGGGGCCGTTACGACTTATTTCAAGCCTGCTCATCAATCGAAGGTGCAACAGTTGCAGGAGCTTTGCTCACTACAACCATTGCCGGGCGCAGCAAGCGACCGTTGAGCTGGTAACCCTTCTGGAACACCTTCAATACGCTGTTCGGCTCAAGATCAGCGTTTTCCTGCATCGCCATCGCTTGATGATGCTCTGCATTGAACGGCTCACCGCCTTGCGGATCGATGGCTTCCAGCTGATAACGCTTCAGGGTGTCCTGGAACATTTTCAGGGTCAGTTCGATCCCTTCGCGCATTGGGCGGATGTTCTCGTCGTCCGGGTTGGACAGCTCAAGGCCACGCTCCAGGCTGTCGATGATCGGCAACAGATCACCGGCAAATTTTTCCAGGGCGAATTTGTGAGCCTTTTCTACATCCTGCTCGGCGCGGCGGCGGACGTTCTGCAGATCAGCGGCAACACGCAACGATTGATCCTGTGCGCCGGCCAATTGCTCTTCGAGCACTTGCACACGAGCTGCCAGGTCTTCACCTGCTGCCTGGTTGGCGTCTGGATTTTGCGTATCCTGCGTCTGTTCGTCAGCCATAGATTTCTCCTTTCAAAATCATGCGCGAACTCGACTCGCGCTTCTGTTCCGGTATATGGGGCCACAATTTTCAGGTTCAAGGGTTGAGGCGTTACCAAAAGTCTTTCACTTGCCCTGGATCAATTCTTCCCGGTCATTCCCCGTCGCACTTAAAAAGCCAGCCATTCAAGCAAATCGGACTAAGCATCAGGATTGTCACCCCCAAACAAAACACTGTATAAATAACCAGACATAAAGCCTGGGAGCGGCCGTCATGCTGGTGCACCTGTCCGTACATAACTACGCCATCGTTGAACATCTGGATCTTGAACTGGATCGCGGGATGAGCGTAATCACAGGCGAAACCGGCGCCGGTAAGTCGATCATGCTCGACGCCCTGGGCCTGACCCTGGGTGATCGCGCCGACAGCGGCGTGGTTCGCCCGGGCGCCGACAAGGCCGACATCCTCGCCACCTTTGACCTGGCCGACATCCCGGAAGCCGAGGCCTGGCTTGCCGAGCGCGACCTTAATAATGAAGGCCCGTGCATCCTGCGCCGGGTGATCACTGCCGAAGGGCGCTCCCGCGGCTATATAAATGGCACACCCTGCCCGCTCGGCGACTTGAAAGCCCTGGGCGAGCTGCTGATCGATATCCATAGCCAGCATGAACACCAATCCCTGATGAAAACCGACACCCATCGCCGACTTCTCGACGAGTATGCCGGTGCCACCGACCTTGCACGCCAGGTGCAATTGGCCGCTCAGCGCTGGCGCCAAACCCGCCAGGAACTGGAGCGCCTCTCCAACTCCGGCGATGAGCAGCGCGCCCGCCACCAACTGCTCAGCTATCAACTGGAAGAGCTGGAAAGCCTGGGGCTCGGCGAGACGGAACTGGAGCAACTGGAGCAGGAACACAAAAACCTGACCAACGCCGAAACCCTGCTGGGCATTTGCCGGCAAGTGGTGGAACAGTGCAGCGAAAGTGATTCCGGCAATGTGCTCAACGCCCTGACGGCGAGCCTTAATCGCCTGTCCAGCGTGAACAATGCCTCCGGCTCGCTGAATGAAGCCACCACGCTGCTGACCAGCGCGCAAATCCAGGTTGAAGAAGCCGTGGGCGAACTGAACCGTTTCCTCGATCACTTCGATGCGGACCCGGCTCGCCTGCAGGATATAGAAGAGCGCCTGGACACCATCTACACCCTGGCGCGCAAACACCGGATCCAGCCGACCGAAGTCGCGACCATGCAGCAAAAGCTGCTGGATGAAATCGAAACCCTGAATGCCAATGATGAATCCATTGAGCGACTGGGCGAAGAATTGGCGTCCTTTGCTCGCCACTACCAGGAAAAAGCCCGAGAGCTGAGCGATCTGCGCCATCAGGCTGCCACTGGCCTGGCCAGTGCGGTAGAACAGGAAATCCAACGCTTGGGCATGCCCGGCGGGAGCTTCACCATCGAACTGCACACCAACACCAGCAACGAGCTGCTGCCTAACGGGCTTGAGCAGGTAGAGCTGCTTGTCAGTGCGAACCCAGGCCAACCACTCAAGGCATTGGCCAAAGTGGCATCCGGCGGCGAACTGTCGCGGATCAGCCTGGCGATCCAGGTGATCACAGCCCAGACCTCACGCGTGCCAACGCTGGTATTCGATGAAGTGGACGTCGGGATCGGCGGCCCGACTGCCGAAATTGTTGGTCAACTGTTGCGCCGACTGGGCGATCGCGGCCAGGTACTGACCGTCACCCACTTGCCACAAGTGGCTGCTCAAGGGCACCAGCACCTATTCGTGCACAAGGTACGGGGCAGCGATGCCACTCATACCGCCGTGTCCAAGCTGAACAAGACCGAACGGGTGGAAGAAGTCGCGCGGATGCTCGGAGGCATTGACCTGACCAAAGAATCCTTGGCTCACGCGAAGAAAATGGTGGTCACCGCGAAGGTCTAAGGCTCAGCTCACTGATCCTTTTCTTTCTATAGAAAGCACGAAGGCGACCCTAGGGTCGCCTTCGATCGTTTCGCAGAGCGAATCTGCGTAGCTTTCTTACTTTTTCTTACGTATGTAGAGAACCAGATTGTGGTCCACCAAATCGAATCCATGCTGCTCAGCGATCATGTGCTGGAGCTTCTCGATTTCCGGACTGGTGAACTCGATAACCTCATTGGTATCCAGGTCAACCATGTGGTCGTGATGACCGCCGTCGGCCAATTCAAATACTGCATGACCGCCGTCGAAATTATGACGAACCACCAGTCCTGCTGCTTCAAACTGGGTCAGTACACGGTAAACCGTGGCCAGGCCGACGTCCTCGTTAGACTCCATCAGTGCCTTGTATACATCCTCGGCACTCATGTGGCGCTGCTCAGCAGAATCGAGCATTTGTAGAATCTTGACTCGTGGCAGAGTCACTTTAAGACCGGCTTTGCGTAGTTCGCTATTTTCAACCATGGTTAGCTTTCTCGCGGATGCTGCTTCGCAGCTTCTCTTAATACGGGTATGATCGGCGTTTACGTTGTCCCAGCCAAGATAGTGGAAGTCGCCCACCGATGCAAAACACCAAGCTCTTGCTAACCAGTTTCACCTTTGTGGGACTGCTCGCACTCGCCGGTTGTTCATTCCCCGGGGTTTACAAAATCGACATCCAGCAGGGCAATGTCGTCACGCAGGACATGATAGACCAGTTACGCCCGGGAATGACCCGACGGCAAGTACGGTTTATCATGGGCAATCCCCTGCTGACCGACACATTCCATGCCGATCGCTGGGATTATCTCTATAGCATCCAACCTGGTGGCGGTGAACGCCAGCAGGAGCGGGTCAGTGTCATCTTCAATGGCAATGATCAGCTCACCAGCCTGTCGGGGGACTTCAAACCGGGCGTAAGCCGCGATGAAGCCTTGCTGGGCAAGGACAACGGCACCACCGCTCCTGCGCCCGCGCAGAACGAGGAGAAACCGAAGTCCGAAGTACCGGCCAAGCCTGGCTCCTTGCTGGACGAGATCCAGAAAGGCGTCGACGGCGTGCAAACCGTTCCGGTGCCAACTCCAGAACCTCTGGACGCCAGCCCGCAGTAAGTTTGTAACGCTCGATAAAAAGCCCGGCATGCCGGGCTTTTTGTTGCCTGCCGTTTCGCAAGCTATGAATTCTGCTGTTTTGCCTTGGCAGCCTTCGCCGCACGCAAGCGACGTATCTCCATCGGATCTGCCAGCAATGGCCGATAGATCTCGATTCGGTCTCCTGCCTGCACACAACGAACATCCGCGTCCGTCACCACCTTGCCGAAAATCCCTAAAGGGCAACTCTCCAGATTCAGTTCCGGGAATTGCGCGGCCATTCCAGAACCCTGCACCGCCGCCCTGAGGCTCGAACCCGGCGCTACTGCCAGGCTCATCAACACCTGGCGATCCACCGCGGCGTACACCACCTCGACTTCAACCAATGGCTCAGCCATGCATTTGCTTGGCGCGTTGGCAGAACGCGTCCACTAGCGTATTGGCCGCTTGATTGAACAACGGGCCCAAGGTGGCACGTACGATAGGGCCGGCATAATCGAACGACAGGTCCAGGCTGATCTTGCAGGCCTTTTCGTTCAACGCCTTGAACACCCACACGCCATGCAGCTGAGTGAACGGGCCTTCCTCGAGATTCATCTCGATGGACTGCCCGGGCACCAGCGTGTTGCGCGTGACAAAGTGCTGGCTCAAGCCGCCCTTAGCGACACCCACGCTGGCGAGCATATGCTCATCACTGCTCTCCAATACCTCGGCAGTCGAACACCAAGGCAGGAACTCCGGGTAACGCGCCACGTCGTTGACCAGGTCATAGAGCGCTTGTGCCGGGTAAGGCAACAGGGCCGAACGTTGAATATGCGTCGTCATGTGAGCGTTATTTCCACAGCTGAGCGGCAAACATCGCGAAAGGACAACAGGATTCGCGAAAGAAAAAATCAAAAAACAGCCTACATTGTCCGGGATTCATTCAACACGCTCAAGCACGCAGGTTGACCGTAGCCGACGCGCTCGCAACTCCCTATAATGCCGCCCCTATGGCTAAACAAAAGAAACACCCAACAGGGACCATCGCGCAAAATAAAAAGGCGCGACACGATTACTTCATCGAACATCGGTTCGAGGCTGGTCTGGTCCTGGCCGGCTGGGAAGTAAAAAGTCTGCGTGCCAGCAAGCTGCAACTGGTCGACAGTTATGTGCTGCTCAAAGACGGTGAGGCATGGCTGCTCGGCAGTCATATCACGCCGCTGATGACTGCCAGCACCCACGTGATTGCCGACCCGGTGCGCACGCGCAAGCTGCTGCTCAATGCTCGCGAGCTGGAAAAACTCCAAGCTGCGGTGCAGCAAAAGGGCTACGCCTGCGTCTGCCTGTCGTGGTACTGGAGCAAGCACCTGGTCAAGTGCGAAATCGCATTGGGCAAGGGCAAGAAGGAATACGACAAGCGTGACACCGAGCGCGAGCGCGATTCCAACCGGGAATTGCAGCGTGCCGTGCGTAACAAGGGCAAGGAAGACTGATTTTCTTGTGACTTGATGTGGCCGAGGGAGCCCGCTCCCTCAGCTACAACAATCGCTAGATCCCCTTGCGCCGCTCCGCCCGCGCCATGCGCTGAACCTCCTGACGCACTTCTTCCAGCACTTCCTGCACATACAGCAGGTGACGTGTTGAAACCTCCCGCGCCTGCTCGGCACGCCCTTCGATAATCGCCAGGTACAGATCACGGTGCTGATTGATCAGCATGTCCCGTGTTTCGGTACGCTGCTGATACATGCCACCAATGTTGGTCACCACGTTACGCTTGAGCAGATCGAACAGGCCGCGAATGGTATGCAGCAATACCGCGTTATGGCTGGCCTCGGCGATGGCCAGGTGAAACCTCGCATCCGCCGCGCCCTCTTCCGCCCGGCTCACTTCATCTGACCGCGTATAGCAATCCTGCAGTTCTTCGAAAGCCGCCGTCAGCCGCTCGCGGTCCACCTCAGTGGCGCGCAACGCTGCGTAGTACGCGCACGAAGCTTCCAGGGTCTGACGAAACTCCAAAAGGTCGCGTTGAGCCTCGGGATTATTTTCCAGCAGATGCAGCAGCGGATCACTGAAGGTTGAACCCAGCGACTCCACCACATAATTGCCACCACCCTGACGGCTGATCAGCAAACCTTTGGCCGCCAGTTTCTGGATCGCCTCGCGCAACGACGGACGCGACACCCCGAACTGCTCGGCCAGTGCGCGCTCGGCCGGCAAGCGCTCGCCCGACTTCAGCGTGCCCTCAAGGATCATGCCCTCAAGCTGCTCGACGATATCGTCAGACAAACGGCGCTGACGCACCTGATCAAACCCCATAACTCACTCTCCACCATCCCGACCACTCGCCGGGGCCCCTATTCTGGCCTATCGCCGCGCATCCGGCACCTATCAGAACGCCCTCGTTTCATCCGATCAGTACCCGTTTACGCCGACCTACGACCAAAGATTCACAAGCGGCAAATTGACACATCCCCCCGAAGGCTTTTAACCTAGCCAACAGCGATTGTAAATTGGTATTACCAATTACCCAAATCGCTAAAGCAGAGCCTGACCAACAACAATTAGGGGCCACCCCATATGCAAACCTGGCAACAGCTCTACAGCCCGCTCGGCAGCCTCGGCCTGTCCGCACTGGCCGCCGTCATTCCCATCGTATTTTTCTTCCTGGCCCTGGCGGTGTTCCGCCTCAAAGGCCACGTTGCGGGCAGCATCACCTTGGCACTGTCGATCCTGGTGGCGATCTTTGCCTTCCAGATGCCAGTCGACATGGCACTCGCCGCCGCCGGTTACGGCTTTGCCTACGGCCTGTGGCCCATCGCCTGGATCATCGTCGCCGCTGTATTCCTCTACAAACTGACGGTCAAGAGCGGCCAGTTCGAAATCATCCGCAGCTCCGTGCTGTCGATTACCGACGACCAGCGCCTGCAAGTGCTGCTGATCGGCTTCTGCTTCGGCGCCTTCCTGGAAGGTGCGGCCGGCTTTGGTGCACCGGTGGCGATTACCGCCGCATTGCTGGTAGGCCTGGGCTTCAACCCGCTGTACGCCGCCGGCCTGTGCCTGATTGCCAACACTGCACCCGTTGCCTTCGGTGCACTGGGGATTCCGATCATCGTGGCGGGCCAGGTGACGGGCATCGACGCGTTCAAGATCGGCGCCATGGCCGGCCGCCAATTGCCGCTGTTGTCGTTGTTCGTGCCGTTCTGGCTGGTGTTCATGATGGACGGCCTGCGCGGCGTCAAGGAAACCTGGCCTGCCGCGCTGGTTGCGGGCCTGAGCTTCGCCGTTACCCAGTTCTTCACCTCGAACTACATCGGGCCTGAACTGCCGGACATCACCTCGGCCCTGGCCAGCCTGATTTCCCTGACCCTGTTCCTGAAAGTCTGGCAGCCCAAGCGCAGTGCCGGCGCGCAAATCGCTGGCGCAACGTCTGGCACCGCCATCACCGCCAGCGCCGGTGGTTTTGGCCTGCCCCGCAATACTGTGGCTTCGCCTTACAGCCTGGGGGAAATTTTCAAAGCCTGGTCGCCGTTCCTGATTCTGACCGTGCTGGTCACCATCTGGACCCTCAAGCCGTTCAAGGCGATGTTCGCCGCCGGCGGCGCGATGTACAGCTCGGTGTTCAACTTTGCGATCCCGCACCTGGATCAACTGGTGATCAAGGTTGCGCCGATCGTTACCATGCCGACGGCCATCCCTGCGGTGTTCAAGCTTGATCCGATTTCCGCGACCGGCACGGCGATTTTCTTCTCCGCTCTGGTGTCGATGCTGGTGCTGAAGATCGACTTCAAAACTGGTCTGACCACCTTAAAAGAAACCTTTTATGAGCTGCGCTGGCCGATTCTCTCCATCGGCATGGTGCTGGCCTTTGCCTTCGTCACCAACTACTCGGGCATGTCATCGACCATGGCCCTGGTGCTGGCAGGTACCGGCGCAGCCTTCCCATTCTTCTCGCCATTCCTTGGCTGGCTCGGAGTTTTTTTGACCGGCTCCGACACCTCGTCCAACGCGCTGTTCAGCTCGCTGCAAGCCACCACCGCGCACCAGATCGGCGTCAACGACACCTTGCTGGTAGCGGCGAACACCAGCGGCGGCGTGACCGGCAAGATGATCTCGCCGCAGTCGATCGCCGTGGCATGCGCAGCAACTGGCCTGGTAGGCAAGGAGTCCGACCTGTTCCGCTTCACCCTCAAGCACAGCCTGTTCTTCGCGACGATTGTCGGGCTGATCACTTTGGCCCAGGCCTACTGGTTCACCGGTATGCTGGTGCACTAAGACCTGCACGTAATAGGGTAAGAACCGACGCCGGACAGCGATTCCGGCGTCAGCTATTTCTGGAGGACCGATGAGCCTGCCTGCTGCTTTTCTGAGCGACGCCGCACAACTGATCCCGCAAGATCGTCGCTTCGACGATCCACTTTCCACCCTCGCCTTCGGCACCGACGCCAGTTTTTACCGACTGATCCCACAACTGGTGATCCGTGTTGAATCGGAAGATGAAGTGGTGGCCCTGCTGCAACTGGCCCAGCGCGACCGTGTGCCGGTGACCTTTCGTGCAGCGGGCACCAGCCTTTCGGGTCAGGCCATCAGCGACTCGGTACTGATCGTACTGGGGGACAACTGGAACGGGCGCGAAATTCGCGGCCAGGGCACACAAATCCGCTTGCAGCCCGGCGTGATCGGGGCGCAGGCCAACGCTTGGCTGGCGCCATTCGGGCGCAAGATCGGTCCGGATCCGGCGTCGATCAATGCCTGCAAGATTGGCGGCATCGTCGCCAACAATGCCAGCGGCATGTGCTGCGGCACCGCGCAGAATACCTATCACACCCTGGCAGGCATTCGCTTGGTGCTGGCCGACGGCAGCCGCCTGGACACGGAAGATCCCGCCAGTGTTGCGGCCTTTCGCCAACATCACGGCGAACTGCTTGAGCGCCTGGCGACACTGGGCCGCGAAACGCGGGCCAACGCCGAATTGGCTGCAAAAATCCGCCACAAATACCGTCTAAAAAATACCACCGGGTTGTCACTCAACGCCCTGGTGGATTTCGACGAGCCACTGGATATCCTCAGCCATCTGCTGGTGGGTTCCGAAGGTACCTTGGGCTTTATCAGCGCAGTGACTTACGACACGGTGATCGATCACCCGAACAAAGCCTCGGCCCTGATCGTGTTCCCCGATGTGGAGACCTGCTGCAACGCGGTGACCGCCCTCAAAACCCAACCTGTTTCAGCCGTTGAGCTGCTGGACCGACGCAGCATGCGCTCCGTGCAGGACAAACCCGGTATGCCGGCTTTCGTACAACAGTTGTCGGAAAAGGCCTGCGCACTGCTGATTGAATCCCGCGCAGCCTCGCCCTCATTGCTGCATGAGCAACTGGCGCTGATCATGGCCTCCCTGGCCAGCTTCCCGGTGGAGAAACAAGTCGACTTCACCGAAGACCCGGTGGAAAACGCCCGCCTGTGGGCGATCCGCAAAGACACCTTCCCCGCCGTCGGCGCCGTGCGTAAAACCGGCACCACCGTGATCATCGAAGACGTGACCTTCCCGTTGGAACAACTGGCCATTGGCGTTAATCGCCTGATCGAGTTGTTCGACAAACATCACTACGACGAAGCGATCCTTTTCGGACACGCCCTGGAAGGCAATCTGCACTTTGTTTTCACTCAAGGCTTCAACAGCGCGGAAGAAGTCGCACGCTACCAGGCGTTCATGGACGACGTCGCCCAGTTGGTGGCGGTGGAGTTTGGCGGCTCGCTGAAGGCCGAGCACGGTACTGGTCGCAACATGGCACCCTTCGTCGAATTGGAATGGGGCAGCGATGCCTACCAGTTGATGTGGCAACTCAAGCGCCTGCTCGACCCCAACGGCATTCTCAACCCGGATGTGGTGCTCAGCGAAGACCCGCAAATCCACCTCAAGCACCTCAAGCCACTGCCCGCCGCCGACGAGCTTGTGGATAAGTGCATCGAGTGCGGCTTCTGCGAGCCGGTTTGCCCATCAAAGGGACTGACCCTGAGCCCGCGCCAGCGCATTGTGATCTGGCGCGATATCCAGGCCCGAAAACGTGCCGGCATCGACACCACCGAACTGGAAGCGGCCTATCAATACCAAGGCATCGACACCTGCGCGGCCACCGGGCTTTGCGCCCAACGCTGCCCGGTAGGCATCAATACCGGCGACCTTGTGAAAAAGCTTCGCAGCCGCGACGCCGACCGCACCAAAACAGCCGAATGGCTGTCGACGCACTTCGCCACGGCACTGCAAGGCGCGCGCTTCACCCTGCACGTAGCCAACGGCGCGCGCATGCTGCTGGGCGCGCCGCGACTGGCGAAGCTCTCGGCCACGCTGACCCGCCTGTCCAAGGGGCAAATCCCCCAGTGGACCAACGCCATGCCGCAACCGGAAAAGGCCATTCGCTTCAGCCCCGCCGTGAGCGATGAGCGACCACGCGTGGTGTACCTCGCTGCCTGCGTATCACGTGCGATGGGGCCGGCAGCCGGTGACAAGGAACAGATGTCGCTGTACGACAAAACCCGCGGCCTGCTGGAAAAAGCCGGTTACCAGGTAGTCTTTCCCGACAATCAGGACAACCTCTGCTGCGGCCAGCCTTTCGCGTCCAAAGGCTACGCCGAACAAGCCGAACACAAACGCCAGGAACTGATCGGCGCCCTGCTCCACGCCAGCCGTGGCGGCCTCGACCCGATCTACTGCGACACCAGCCCGTGCACCCTGCGCCTGGTCCAGGACCTGGCCGAAACCCGTCTCGACCTCTACGACCCCGTGCGTTTTATCCGCACTCACCTGATGGACCGCCTCGACTTCACTCCCCAGGAAGCCCCGATCGCCGTGCATGTCACCTGCAGCACCCAGCACCTGGGAGAAAGCCAGGCGCTGATCGACTTGGCCAGGCAGTGCAGCAAAAACGTGGTGATCCCCGAAGGCATTCATTGCTGTGGGTTTGCCGGCGACAAAGGCTTCACCACGCCGGAGCTGAATGCGCACTCACTGCGCAGCCTGAAGGACGCAGTGCAGTATTGCAGCGAGGGCATTTCCACCAGCCGTACGTGTGAGATTGGCCTGACGCAACATGGTGGAATTGATTACCACGGCCTGGTGTACCTGGTGGACCGAGTGACCCAGGCGCGGGCCCATTAGAGCCGCCCCTTTTTGGTGCCGAACCTAATGATTTCGGGGTTTTTCGACTAATCCAGCGACAAAACAGAACCCCTGCGCGCCGGCGTAGTCATCTGCATAAGCCTCGACAAACGAGGCTCATCAGTGACCTCGCTGGCTGCACGGAAAACCGGCAGCATCGAGCCCTATTTGCACAAGGAGATACCCATGAAGCGTTCCGCTCTTGCTGGTTTGTTCATTACCGCTGCGATGCTGGCGTCCCCCACGTTTGCCGCCGGAACAAAAGACGATCTGTGCCAAATCAACCTGGACAAAATCAACAACGGGAAAGCGTTGCTCGCCACCGACACCAGCGGCAAATCTGGCGAAATCGACACCGCCGTTTCCCAAGCCAAGGCAGCCCATGCGGCAGGCGATGACAAAAAATGCATCGAGATCACCTCCAAGGCGCTGCAAAGCCTGCAGGACTCGGACAAAGGCGGCAATCAGTAACCCGCTGACTGCTCAGGCCAACCTTCGGGTTGGCCTTCTGTGAGCGATTGGCGTACACTGCACAGGCTTGTCACTCACTAAGAAACAACGAGTTACAAGCACGGGGCCGTTTAGGATTCGACGCCGGTCGCGAAACTTTAGGTGCATGCCGAGTTGGTAACAGAACTCGTAAATCCACTGTTGCAACTTCTTATAGTTGCCAATGACGAAACCTACGGCCAGGAATTCTCTCTCGCTGCGTAAGCAGCTTTAGATCCTGAGCTTCTGGTACCTTCGGGTCCAGCAATCACCAGGGGATGTCTGTAAACCCAAAGTGATTGTCATATAGAACAGAATCGCCGTGCAGTACGTTGTGGACGAATCGGCTAAAACTTACACAACTCGCCCAAAGCACCCTGCCCTTCGGGTCGCTGAGGGTTAACTTAATAGATACGGCTAAGCATGTAGTACCGACAGCGGAGTACTGGCGGACGGGGGTTCAAATCCCCCCGGCTCCACCAAATACGAAGCACCACCAAAACCCGCCTTGTGCGGGTTTTGTTGTTTCTGGGGGCCTGTAAATACACCGCCGAATGGGCCTTCGGATTTTTCCCGCAAGACATCGCGCCCTTGGTGAACTGGTGCTCATCAATCGACACGACTAGCCTTGAAACGTCGCTGCAAAATCAGCGACCGGGTTTAGCAGCTCGGTTAATATCAAGGCATGCAATGCCACCATCTGTCCAAGCGAAGCATCGTGCGTCCGCTTGTCCACGTTATGGCGGCTGTGCGTGGGGCACTTTCGAGTGCGCTGGGTTCCTTGATTCCTGGTCTGCTAACCCGCGTACGGTCGCCACCCTTTTCGTTTAGCAGCGATGTCTGGCGACTCCACCAATCAAGGAGTTGCACTCATGAAAAAGAACAGTCCCAATCCTCCGAGCCCGAGCCAATCCTGCACGGATATCTTCTGCATCGCTCAAGGCATCGACCCAGAAACCCTGCTCGTACAGGCCTGCGAAACCCTCGCCTCACTAAACGCGCTTACTACTGACCTCGCTTTCGAACTTGACGGAGCCTTTCGCCATAAACTTCTGGCCACCCAGCAATTGAGCGTCCTGGGTGAGTTGCTGGTAACTCGCGCACTGGACATTCTTGTGCCAACGGCAGACTCGAAAACGCAGGAAAGGACGGCTTCCGAGTATTAAAATAGCGACACAGCAGGAAATCGCCAAAAAGTAACCAAAGGGTGAGCGGGCTATTTTCTTCGAAAATAAATCCGTCACCTTTTTCTATTGGGGATGGTTGTGATACTTCTCCATCCCGTGCCCAGCACAGCTCCACCTGAATTCGCCTCTATCAGACAACCGGAAGTCCGATACCTCATGCTCAAGCCCTGTTTATTCCTGGCCCTCGCCACGCTCTCCACGCTCGCCCACGCCGACCTCGCAGGGGTCTGGCAAGGCACGCTCGGCAAGACGCCGATCACCGCCTGTTTCAACGCCGCGCCCAATACAGGCGGCAGTTACTATTACCAGCGCTTTCTGACACCGATCCAGCTCACCCAGGAAACGCCCGATGCTCCCTGGGCCGAAGAAGGCAATAGCGGTGTTTGGCAATTGGAGGCGCCACAGGGCGCCTCGCTCAAGGGCGTCTGGAGCAAAACCAAGGGCGGCAATCCTCTGCCCCTGGCATTGCAGCGCGTGGCAACGCCGCCCGAAGGTTGTGCCAGCGATGCGTATAACGCTCCCATGGAAGCCGCGCCCCTACCGGTCATGACGCAGAAGCAATCCTTCGCCGGGCACAGCTACCAGCTAAAGACCCAAGGCGCCCAGGTGACGCTCAAGCTTGAGGGCGACAGTCCGGCAATTCAGAAGATCAACCGGCAGTTGGCGAGCCTGGCCGTCAGCACTGAGGATCAAGCCGATTACTTCAACGAACGACGGGAATACCTGGGACGCCATGGCGCGGTCTATACCAGCGAAATCATCGTCGAACCCACGTATTGGTCATCCCAGTGGATCACCGTCAGGTTTTACCGATGGGCCGCCGGCACGGGCGCCAGGGGTATCAGTTGGGGGCTGCATTCCTGGAACCTGCAAACCGGCGAGAGCGTTGACCCATGGACTTGGCTCGGCGGGCACCAGGAATGGTATGACGCTTACTCCGGCCATCTGAAACTGCCCGCCACATTCAGCGCATGGCTGGAGAAGCAAACCACCACCGATGAAGGTTGCCCGGCGGTCACCAGTTACTCGAGCTTCGACCTGAGCTTCGACACTCAAGGCATGAAGCTGTCGACGCCGGCCAATGGCGACGGTTGCGACAATGACCTGAGCTTCACCTGGGAGCAGTTGGAGCCTGTTTTGTCGGCCAAGGGTAAAGCCGCACTTGCCAGCCTGAAGATGCCTTGAGTGCATAACCATCACGCGATGGTGCAGATGCTGATCGGCGGCGATCCTTTGCGCTGGCGTTTGCTGGATGCCTAACACTGGCCCGGCAGAAATCGTCAATTTCCAACTATAGGAGATGGTTTACAACAGCCTGTGAAAGCCCGGGGTCGGCGTCAAGATTCCCCGCGACCGGGATGATTGAACCGTCACTATGCTGACTCGCCGTATGTGTTTTTTCATCCCACCATTCAGGACCAGTCGCTACGGGAACACCTGTGACATCACGGATAATTCTTACGATATCGAAAGAACGCAGCCCGTCGACATGCTCACTGAGACTGCTTGTGGTATTAGCCCACATAGGGTCGAGGACGAAATCAATTCCCTTGGTCCTGGCCAGCTTTGCGGCGGGCACAAAGTCAGAGTCACCTGCAACCAAAACGATAACATCGACAAGCTTATCCAATGCGAGCGTGGTGATATCCATACCGAGCTTGGTATCGACCGTTTTCTGCTCGATGTTGTAATGGAAGTCTTCGTTGGATAAAGCGCTCCAGGTCTTTTCGCCTCTTAGCAAAGCCTTGAGGGAGTGGGAGTTCAGTTGCCACTCCCCGTTCTTTGCAAGCTCGCCAAGACGAAGCGCTGTTTTTCGGCTGGCGCGCAGTTGATCGTGCAGGTCCCGACGCAACTGATAGGGGGGGTGCGTCTTGAAATTCATGTGTCCTGGCGTTTTGTGCCCTGCCTGAACGATCGGCAGGCGCACCTGATTCGAAGGTGGAGGGCAGTCATAATAATAAATCCGATAAAGCTCCCGCCTGACAGAGCGCTCATCCTCCACGTGGAGCCTCACCAGCTTCCTTATAATCTGGATTAGCTGGTCTGCGGTAAGTACAAGCCCCGTGCCAAAGTATTTTCGACCGAAAAACAGTACTCGTTGAAAGAAGAAGCCACCATCAACAAGAATGGCTGTTCGCTTCATTCATTTTCCCCCAGGCACAAAAAAGCCCAGGACTGCTGGGCAGGTTCTAACGAATGCCTGCGCGCTGTACTGAGCTGTTGGGCGATTTTGATCAGCTGTGGCAGGAGAGTCAAGCGAGGAAAACTGAGCATCATTCATGAAAAGCTCACATGGAGTTACGGGCCTGAGACCCTACTCGAAAGCAGCCCGCCGATGGTTTGCAGGCATCCGACTTTCAGTGCATTTCAGACATTTCACTCAAGCGGTGTAGCCTTAACCACCTCGGACAACCGGAAGCCCGATACACGATGCTTACCTCTCTCCAGGCACTCATCAGTGACGATACCGAGCGCTGGCAACTGCTGGACGTCGTCCGCGCCCTCGCGCTCCCTGACTGCTGGATCGGCGCCGGCTTCGTCCGTAACGCCGTGTGGGATCACCTGCACGGGCGCCCGCTATCGGCACCGTCTGGCGACGTCGACGTGCTGTGGTTTGACGCCTCCTGTACCGACCCCAACGAAGACCGCCGCCTCGAAGCCCTGCTGCGCGCAGCAGAACCCTCCATCGACTGGTCGGTAAAGAACCAGGCCCGCATGCACCTGCGAAACGGCGACGCGCCCTATCGCGACGTCAGCGATGCCATGCGCCACTGGCCAGAAACAGCCACCGCAGTGGCCGTCAGAAGAACCGCTGAAGATTTTTGCGAAGTATCGGCACCACTCGGCCTGGAAGATTTATTCAATCTTCAACTCAGGCCGACGCACCGCTTCACCAAAGAGAAACACGCCATTTACCAACAACGCATCACCTCCAAACGCTGGCTAACCCACTGGCCACTGCTGAAACAACCCTAACCCTACAAAAACCTCACATTCATTCACGAATTATTAAGAATCGCCCTCGTATACTCGCCGATCGCCCGGACTGTTCCCCCGAACAGCCCCCTGCCCCGGTAGCCAGAATCCATGACGCGTTCCGCTCCTTTGCTGCTCCTGCTTGCTGCGCTGTTGTTTTTCTTTGCCCTTGGCAATCACGAGTTGCAAGGCTCGACCGAGGCCCGTGTGGCCGGGATCGCCATGGCCATGCACTTGGATAACGATTGGGTGGTTCCGCGACTGTTCCGTGAACCCTTCCTGGAAAAACCGCCGCTGAGCCTGTGGCTCGACGCCGGGGCGATCCGGCTGTTTGGCGGTACCACTTGGGCTGTGCGCCTGGCGTCGGCCTTTGCCGGGCTGTTCAGTGTGATGCTGCTGTACGGGATGCTGCGCAAGTTTGGCCGGCCCAAGACGCTGGCGTTTGTCGCGGGGCTGATGCTGGCGACCATGGCCAGTTACTGGAGCAACGTGCGCGGTGTGGGTGAAGACTCGCTGCTCACCCTCGGGGTCACCATGGCCCTGCTGGCGTTCTATCAGGCCAACCGCCCCGAGTCGGAGCGCGACCGTTCCAACCTGGGCACCTGGTTGCTGTTCACCTTGGGGATGGTCATCGCCACGCTGAGTAAAGGTGTTCTAGGCCTGGCCATGCCGGGCGTCGTGATCTTCGTCTATCTGGCCAGCACCAGCCTGATGGATAAACGGTTCAAGCTCGGCGACTGGATCAACCCCGGGCTGTTCACGCTGCTGGCGCTGGTGCCGCTGATGATCTGGCTGGGTTTCCTGTACCAGCGCGACGGGCTGCAAGCGGTACGTGAAGTGCTGCTGACCAACAGCGTCGGGCGCTTCAGCGGTTCGTTTGTCGAAGCCGGTCACTACGAGCCGTTCTATTACTACATCGTCAAACTGCCCGAAGCCTTTTTGCCCTGGAATATCCTGGTGTACCTGGGACTGTGGCACTTCCGCAAAAGCCTGGTGCGCAACCGCTACCGGCTGTTTTTCAGCCTATGGCTGGTGGCGCAGTTCACCCTGCTGACGCTCGCCTCCAGCAAGCGCACGGTTTACTTGATGGCATTGACGCCCGCCGCGGCAGTGCTGGCCGCCGAATACGGCGGCGTCCTACTGGGCTGGCTGAAAAGTCGCGGGCGGGTTTCCAACATCGCCGAACACGTTTATGAGCATCGCCGTGGCCTGGTGGGCGGCTTTTTCACCGTAGTGGTTGCCTGCTACCTGGTTGCCGCTTTCTGGTTCGCGCCCAAGGCCGATGTGCGTCAGTCGTTTGTGCCGGTGATCAGCCAGATCCAGGCCATGCAGGCGCAAGGCAAAGAGGTGGTGCTATACCAGGCGAACGAACGAATCGCCGGCGCCGGGGTGTTTTACATGCAGGGTTATTTGACGATCCTGCAGACGCCGGAGGAGCTCAAGCGCTACCTCGCGGCCAAGCCCGGCAACGTGGCATTGGTGGACAATACTGAGCGGCTGAACGTACCGGTGACGGTGGTCAAGGAGATGGCGATCAACCGTCAGCCGTACTATTTCGTCGAGCAGTGATGAAAGTGGTGTGGAGTACGAGTAACTAACTACCGCCATCCACACCGCAAGACTGCGCACCCTCAGGGCTCAATCAACCCTGAGGACCGGCCATGCCCGCCCAGCCCCCTGAAACATCACCGCTAACCCCCGAACAACTGAACAACTACCTGCTGCAGATCGGCCACCGTTTGCAGGTCTTCCCCAATGGCCAAGCCCCTGCAGCGCAGTCCTCTGCCGAGTTGCTGGCGGTGCAGGTGCTGCACGCGGCACTGGCAGAGGAAGGCCGCTGGGTCCTGCAGAATGCGCAAGTGCATTACACCGTGCCCCGCGACTGGGTGATCCAGGGCGAGCCAGGCCTGCTGAACCGCACGCGCATCAGCCTGGCATTGCACAAGAAGTTGGCCGCCCTGGAAATCGAACGGCGGCCCAACGGCCATTTGCGCAAGAACTGGATACTCGACAGCCACCAGCAGATGCTGGAGGCCGAGGTCAAATTGAAGGTTGCCGATCGCCTGCTCAACCCCGGTGACCAACAGTTGGTGATGAACATCGTCAGCGGCCCCGAGCTTCGTCCGGGGATCCATCGCCTGACCTTTCGCTACCGTCAACAAACCATCGAGTTCGCCGGGGCGTTTGTCCTCACCCGCAGTCAGGCAGCGATCACCCACCTGGAGACGGAAGACGGCGATGTGGTGCTGTTCACCCCCTCCAGAGGCCTGGAAGCCTTCACCTCGCTCAAGCATCTGGACCGCACGTTGCGAGAGCGCATGGACCAGGCGGCCTGGCGCCAGGAGCTGTTGCAGCACCTGCCGCGCCGCCACCAGCATCTGCATACCGCCAGTATCTGGCCCCTGGTGCTGAGCCCTGTCGACAGCGTCCCGCTGAACGAGCACACCTACAGCGCCCTGCAGGAAAAACAGCGCCAGGACATCGCGTTTGCCCTTGGCCTGGACGGTCATCCAGCGCCGACAGACGTCGCCCAAATGGCTCTCGAACTGGACCGGGCGCTGCGCAATTCACCGTGGCACCTGACGTCTCGCCTGGAGTTGCGCGCGCAGCAGTTGCTCGAAAAACTGCTGCTCCAATCCGCCCCCGACTGGTACCGCAGCGCCAGCGAGGCACAGCGCAGCACCCTCGCCGCGCACTTGCGCGGCTATGAACACCTCAGCCTGCAAGTCCTTGCGCGGCTGGGCCCGGCGGCCTCGCCCGAGGCTATGGCGCGTGTGCGATTGCTTGAGCACCTGGATGAAGACCTGGGGATACAGAACCTGATCCCCGAGCAGCTGCAAATCAGCACTGAGCGCACCCTGAAGTCGGGCAACTCGTACCCCCAGCAAAACAATTTGGTGCAACTGGCGGTACGTGGCTTGCACCGTGGTGATGAGCTGGCGGATTCCGAGTTTCTCAAACACACCCAACTGACCTACGCTCACCAGCCCCTGCCACCCGAGTTTCAGGACATCACCCCCGCCTACCTGGCCGATCTGCTGGCCAGGGTGCAACCGAGCCTGAACTTCGCCGAAGAACAAAAGCGCGCCCACAGTTTGCCTGCGGTGCAGGAAGCCATGCAGCAGATGCTCGACAGCCGCCTGCACGCGCTGGCCTACAGTGCATCGCTGCAAAACCACATCAGCACTGACGACTACGCACTGCTTCAGACCCTCAGTGCAGGCCCTTCGCAAACGCTCACCGCGTGCTGCCTGTTCCTGCACAATGCACCGCTCAAAGACCTTTGGGTGCTACGCCAGGTCGATGCCACCGGCGCGGTCAAACGCTTGCTGTTGTGCACGCCTCACGCGCCGCGCGCCGAGCAATTCCAGGCCTTTGCCAGCGAGCGGGAATTGCAGGCGCACATCCTCGGCTGGAGCCAGGAGGTGGCGTCCGCTCCAGGCTCGCGCAGCATGAAAGATTACCTGCTTGAACAAGTGGTAAGCCGGATCCGGCCCAAATACAGCGCGATGCTTTCCGCTTTGGGTTTTATGCCGGCCAACCGCGATTACTTGATGATCAGTTTCGGAGCGCCTTCGACCTATGAAGCCTGCCTGGTGGAAATGAGCACCACGACGCTGGCCATGCAGGCCGATGAATACCTGCATCAGATGCCCAATTGGCTGAGCCAGGCTTCAGCGGCTGACCGACAGAAACTCGCCGACCTCAAGGACCAGGCGCTGGGCGCTGCACAGGCCTACGGCGCAAGCCCGGGTAGCCCACAACAGTTTCCCGACTTCGACCGTTACTTGCACAAGGCGGCAAAAACCGCACTCAACCAACTGCTGGGTAATCCGACCCCCGCGGTAGACCCAAACCTGGTGGGCGTAATCACCCCGCGCGAGCGCGTCAGCTACACCATGCTGTACCGCAATGGTTATGACGCCAGCCTGGGTTTTATCAACCCTGACGCCAGCACTACCGCACAGTTCAAGGGACCGCCCGGCGTCGACCTGAGTCGACTCACCGCGCAAACGGTAAGCAACTCGGTAAGGGGCATCTGGGTCGGCGATCGCTACGTCGCCGAGGTCGAGAAAACCCTGCTGGACCCGCAACATGCCAGCTATGACTGGCACCGTGGGATGGCCCTGGAAGTCACCCAATTGCACATGCGAGTCGCCGCGCTGGAATGTTGCCTGCAAGGCTGCCTGGCATCGGCCGACCTGGTCTGGCTGGAAAAAAGCATCGACAGTCTGGCCGACAACAGCAATGCAGTACGCAACCTGTATCGCCTTTACCCACTCCACATCAGCGGCCAAGTGATCGATGGCTGCTACCTGTTCCACCACGCCAACGACCTGCCCTTGCTCTACACCCCTAACGCGCCCGACGGTATCGCCTTCAGGCCGCAAAGGGAATTCAACGAACGCCTGAAAAACCTTGTGGGCATGGATACCTACTACATCAGCCGGGTTGCCAGCATTGAACGCGCGGCGTTCGAACCCAAGTTGCAAGCATTGGTGACCGGCCTGCCAGCGCAGCTCAAGGGGGTTTACTCCAAGCCCGTATTCGACGAAGTGCCCCGTACCGCACTGCCACTCAAAGACCTGCATTATCACAGCTACGACAAGCCACTGCGCCATCGCATCGATGAAGTCAAAAACACCACGCCCGGGCGCCTGCAGATGATCATGGAACTGGTCAGCGTCATCGGTGAAATCACCATTGCCGTGCTCACCGCTCCCTTCCCGGCCCTGAGCCTGGCCTTGGGCGGCTTGCTGGTGTTCAAGGATTCAATGCTCGCGCTGCATGCCTATAGCCGCAACCAGACTGCCGTCGCACTGGGCCACTACCTGGGAGCGCTGCTCAATGCCGGCGGGGCGTTGCTGACCGACCTGCGGCCACTGTTGTTCGCGCCCACCCGGCTCATCCGCCCGCCGCTGCGCCATATCGCTCGTGCCCCCAAGGAGCAGCAGGCAATCACCCTGATCAAGCAACTGCAACCGCAACCACCGGTACCTCAGGGCATGCAGCCCGTGCTGTTGGGTGGCGACAATCTATGGGCCTCACATACCCCTGACAGCCTGAGGCGCTTCCTGTTGTTTCGTTTCGACAGCGCCAGCGGGCAGTTGCGCTCCACCGGCAAACTGGTGAATAAAACCATGGACGGCCAGTGGCAGCGCTCCGGCGTAATCGGTGGCGCACCGCCTAAATATGAACCGCTTCCGGCGCCATACGAACTACCGGATAAATATCGCAAGAACATTGCCGCCATGCTGCCGCCCGACGACCGCGCGGCTTTTTTCCGGCTGGCCATCCAGGGTGAGAGCGACCTGTACGCATCCAGTATTTTCAGCGCGAGACTTCAACTCGCACCTGCTCTCAAGCAGCATCTCGACCTCGTCACGTCACTGACCGACGCCGCCGATGAGTTTTTTTCCCGACTGCCTGTTTTAGTGCCTCGTGCAGACACCCTGAATCTGGCACCAGACATTGCCCTGCGAGACCTGCTTAAACAACTGCTCGACGACGCACAAAACCTGGTCATAGGCGAAGCCTCTTTCTCCCTCGTCAGTAAAAAACTACTGATAGAAAACATGCAGTATTTAAAAGAAATCAATGTATCCGTTCTCTATGTCGAGCCCTTGTGGCGTGACATTCATCACTTGAAAACCCACTCACGCTTTTTCAACGGGATTTCCGAGCAAGCCGAAAGACAGCTCAAGTCCATCGACAAAGAAAACTTCCGAGACCCGAATACCCAGTTTGGTTATTGGCAGCTGGTGCAAACCGCTGACAGTCACGGAATCGAGGTCAGGTCGTTAAACGCCTCGACATCCTACGACTTGGAA
The DNA here is from genome assembly GCF_059716235.1 of Pseudomonas sp. LBUM1641. Taxonomy (NCBI): domain Bacteria; kingdom Pseudomonadati; phylum Pseudomonadota; class Gammaproteobacteria; order Pseudomonadales; family Pseudomonadaceae; genus Pseudomonas; species Pseudomonas sp. LBUM1641. The sequence goes on along the minus strand of NZ_CP166815.1, from coordinate 869,640 downwards.
AACGTACTCAGCCTGGCCGACACTCGCACGGCCTCCCTGCGTTCAAACAAGCTGACCAACTACTATTCCCACACGGTCATCAGCGCCGACCAGGCGAAAAAACCCGGCGAGCGCTGGATTGCCTTGATCGATCAAAAACGCATGAGCGCTTATCGCGGCACGCCGGGCCTGGCGGACTTGCAAAAGAGCATCGCCCTGCGCGTCGAGGATGCCCTTGATAGACCCACCCAGTTACTCGCCGACGTGGCCGGCGGCATCCCGGGCGATGCCTTGGCCAAGGGCAACCTGAAGCTCTCGTTGAACATCGCCAGCCCAGCGCTGCAGCCCGTGTCGCGCCCCATCCCAACACAAACGCTGCAGCCAATACGCCCCCGCCCGGCCGAGCCTGCCAAACACTTCAACACCTTCGATTTACCCGAAGAACACCTGGCCCTGTTCAGCCATGAAATCAGCCTGCCAATGGGTACACGCGAGGCGCTTTTCGTCACGGCCTACAGGGAGCTCGCCAGCAGCCGCCGGGCAGCACAAACCACCTTCGATCAAACCCGCAAAAAGTTGCAGGCACAGGCCCAGCAATTTTTTACCGACCACACTCCGTCGGTGCGGGCAACGTTACCCAGCGTCGAGTCGTCCCTCGACGAGGTCGCGTTCGTTGATCAACTGCTCGAAACCGCCGACGGCCTGGTGGTGGGCGAGGCCCATGCCATTACGTCAAGCAAAGCCTTCCTCAGCCGGCATATGGAACACCTGAGTAGCCAACGCCAGGTCAAAACGCTTTATGTGGCGCAACTCACCACCGACTTGCATCAGGCTGATCTGGACATCGCCCACAGCTTTGGCTTTATCACTGATGAACTGTGGGCCTACCTCAAAGCGCTCGACAACGGTCATGGTGTGCCCGCCAGCAGCCCCCACAGTTTTGTCAGCCTGGTGCAGGTGGCGATCAAGCATAACGTGCGTGTGCGTGCCCTGGACTGCATCGCCAGCTTGCGGGTCGACGGGATGACGGCGTCGAGAACATCGATGTTCAGCTACTTTGCAACCCAGGTGATACGCGCCGACCAACTTCAACACGGGCCACACAAGTGGGTCGCGCTGGTCGGTGAAACGCATGCCAACACCCATCGCGGCGTGCCGGGCATTGCCGACCTCAACAACGGCGTCAGCTTGCTGCTGGACGATGTGCCGCCAGGCTCGGCGAGCGGTTTTGTGCGTGAACCCGCCAGTGTCCAGGCGCTGTCGCGCGAACAACAATGGCCGTTGGTGCGCTACGACTTCAAGAAAAACGTCGAGGTCGCGGGTGCCCCCCTGCCACTGCCGGCGCTGCCAACGCCGGTACGCGGGCTGGAGCAGCGGCTTCAACGCAAAGGGGATTACCTGCTGCAGCGCACCTCGGACAATGGAATGGAGATCGTCCATAAAAACCGCGACGGCGTACTGACCCATACCTCATTGCAGCAAGATGCCAGGGGGCATTTCGTCAACCGTTGGAATCTGGATGAGCGACGCTTCGGCAGCCGTGAAGCGCTGATGCACTTTATCGAAACCCGTAAGAACATGCGCCAGGTTCACTAACCCATGTACCCGCCCTCTGCATCCCGGAGGGCGGTGTTACCGCTCGTCGCCTACCTTCCATAAACCCTGCCCTCACGAAAAAACCGTTTCAGCTCTCGCCAGGGCTGCCGATACCTCCTGACTACCCATCGGCTGGTCGCTACTTCCAGCAACCGGATGTACCCGCAAATCTGTTCCTGGAGGAATGCGATGAATAGTTGGTTCGGCAACATCAGCGTCAACATGAAACTGGGCCTGGGCTTCGGCCTGGTACTGGTACTCACCTCGATCCTCGCGCTCACCGGCTGGACCAGCCTGGGCGGCCTGATCGACCGCAGCAACTGGATGAGCGACATCACCCAGCTCAACGCTTCGCTGACCAAACTGCGAATCGTGCGCCTGCAATACATGTTGGCCAACGGCGACGAAGCCGTGGCGCAAAACGTGCAGACCAACCTCGACGGTTTTGTCGCCCAGCAACAGAAGCTGCTGGACAGCTTCAAGAGCCCGGACAACCTCAAGCTGCTCAATGAGCAAAAAGCGATCATCACCGCCTACCAGCAGTCCTTGAACAAAATGCGCGAGGCGTACCGCAACGGTAACGCCGCGCGCCAGGTCATGGGCGACAAGGCTGACATCGCCAACGCGCAGATCAGTGCCCTGGACTCCAGCGTGCGCCAGATGCCCGAGAGCACCGAACGCTTCGCTCAGTTCGAGGCTGTGAACACCGCCAAGGAACAGTTCCAGTTGGCCCGCTACGAAGTGCGCGGCTACACCGGCAACGTCAACGCCGAGACTGAAGCCCGTGCCGCCGCGCAGATCGAGAAAGCCATCGACGGTTTGAAAGGCCTGCATGCGGTGTTCGGCGCCAGCCAACAGACAGCTCTCAGCTCACTGGAAACCGCCCTCGGCGCCTATCGCAGCGCCGTCCAGAACTACAAGGCAGCCAACGCCAACATCGTCTCGGCCCGGGCAGAAATGACCACCCAGGGCACCGACATCGTCACCATCAGCGACAAGCTGTACGACATCCAGCTGCAACGCCGCGACGCCGAAAGCGCCCAGGCCCGCAGCCTGCAATTGATCAGCACGTTGCTGGCGTTGCTGGTGGGCATAGTGGCTGCCGTGATCATCACCCGCCAGATCACCCGCCCCTTGCGCGAGACCCTCGCCGTGGTGGAGCGCATCGCTTCCGGCGATCTTAGCCACAACATCCAGGTGACGCGCCGCGACGAACTCGGCGTGTTGCAACAAGGCATCCAGCGCATGGGCACCACCCTGCGTGAATTGATCAGCGGCATCCGCGACGGCGTGACCCAGATCGCCGCTGCCGCCGAAGAGCTGTCGGCCGTGACCGAGCAGACCAGCGCCGGGGTCAACAGCCAGAAGATCGAGACCGATCAAGTGGCCACCGCCATGCACGAGATGACCGCTACCGTGCAGGAAGTCGCCCGTAACGCCGAACAAGCGTCCCAGGCTGCCTCGGCCGCCGACGGCGAAGCCCGCGCCGGTGACAAGGTGGTGGCCGAAGCCATCGCCCAGATCGAGCGTTTGGCAGCCGAAGTGGCGCGTTCCACCGACGCCATGACGCACCTGCAACAAGAGAGCAACAAGATCGGCAGCGTGATGGACGTGATCAAGGCCGTGGCCGAACAGACCAACCTGCTGGCACTCAACGCCGCCATCGAAGCCGCACGTGCCGGTGAAGCCGGTCGGGGTTTTGCGGTGGTCGCCGACGAAGTCCGCGGCCTGGCCCAGCGCACCCAGAAATCCACCGAAGAAATCGAAGGCCTGGTGGCCGGTTTGCAGAATGGCACCCAGCAAGTGGCTGCCGTGATGAACAACAGCCGCAGCCTCACCGACAGCAGCGTCGAACTGACGCGCAAGGCCGGTGTATCACTGGAAAACATCACCCGTACGGTGTCGAACATCCAGTCGATGAACCAGCAGATTGCTGCCGCCGCCGAACAGCAGAGCGCCGTGGCGGAAGAGATCAGCCGCAGTATCGTGAACGTGCGGGACGTGTCGGAGCAGACCGCAGCGGCCAGCGATGAAACGGCCAAGTCGAGTGTGGAACTGGCGCGTTTGGGCGGGCAGTTGCAGCAGATGGTCAGCCATTTCCGGGTATAAATCCCAGGCACAAAAAAGCCGCCCCGGTCGAAACCGGGGCGGCCCACTTCTCAGACCTTAACGGTCATCAAAGCTGTCCCGCAGGAATTTCCACACGTGATAAACACGCAGGGAATTCACTACGAGGTCCCACGTACGTCGTGCAAACTTGGACATACTCGGCCCTCCATCAGTTGGGCCTACCTCCAGCACACTTACCGGAACACGTGAGCCTTCGGACGCAGGTCAATGCTTCCAGTGAGGCGGCCGGGCTTTGGGTCCTCCCGCATGAATCCGGCACGGATTACTAGCCCGTGGCGTTCGGTCCATAAATTCGCGCGCGTACCCAGCCTACCTACAAACGACATACACAGAACGGGGGCGATACTAACCAACATCCCGCTCAAAGGTGTGACCAGGGAGGATTAATCCGCCGGTAACGCTCCAGGAATTTATTGCCAATTTTTGCAGTTGTCTTTGAATAGCGTATATCTCAAACAACTGAGAACACCGAGCATCACCAGGCCTTGCGTGATGCCTGAACCGACAGTAATATCCGGTTAGCAGGTCAATGCTTCCGGTGAGTCGCAACCCCAGCCACTAAACTGGGTTTGCAAAAAAACCGCCCTACTAAGGCGGTTTTTTATTGCCTGCGATTTATGCACGCAGCCTCAGCCGCTGATTTCCTCAACAAACACCAACCGGTTCCCCGACGGGTCGCTGATGCTCATCTCGCGACTGCCCCATGGCGTGTCTTCAATCCCCGGCTTGGCATTGCGGTAATTCTTGGCCAGCAACTGTTGCTGGTACGCTTCCAGCCCTTGAGCCTGAATCCGCACCGCTGCACCCGGCGTGCAGTCGCCATGGTGCTCGGACAGGTGCAGCACGCATTCCCCCAGCGACACCTGCAAGTACAGCGGAAAGTTGTCTTCAAACCGGTGCTGCCAATCGACCTTGAACCCTAGGAAGTCGACGTAGAACTCCAGTGTCCTGGCCTCGTCGAAACTGCGCAAAATGGGGGTGACTTTTCCTAAGTGCATGGCGATTGCTCCGTATTTGAGAGCGGCCACTATACGGCCGCAAACCCCTTACGCAAATCCCCGTTTCGCGCGAGGAATCGTCCGGACCGCTGTCCGTTGGCCTGCCCATCGCTGTAGCTCAGCACGCCATTGACCCACACACCGTCAATCCCTTCCGCCGCGCGCTGCGGCTCCTTGAAGTCCGCCACATCCCGCACCCGCAACGGGTCAAATAGCACCAGGTCCGCCCAATGCCCTTCACGGATCTCACCGCGCTCGGCCAGGCCAAAGCGCGCCGCCGACAAGCCGGTCATCTTGTGCACGGCGGTGTGCAGCGGGAACAAACCAAGGTCTCGGCTGAAATGCCCGAGTACCCGTGGAAACGCGCCCCACAAACGTGGATGTGGGAACGGGTCTTCCGGCAAACCATCCGAGCCGATCATCGACAGCGGGTGCGCCAGGATACGCTGCACGTCGGTCTCATCCATCCCGTAATACACCGCCCCGGCGGGTTGCAGGCGTCGGGCGGCGTCCATCAGCGGCACCGCCCACTCGGCGGCGATGTCCTGCAGGTCCCGTCCGCCCATTTCCGGATGCGGCGTGGACCACGTGATGGTGATGCGAAACGCGTCGGTAACCTGCTTCAGATCCAGGGTCGATGAACTGGCCGCATAGGGATAGCAATCGCAGCCCACCGGATGAGTCTTCGCCGCGTGCTCCAGCGAAGCCAACAACTGCGGACTGCGCCCCCAGTTACCGGCGCCCGCGCACTTGAGGTGGGAAATAATCACCGGGGCTTTGGCGTGCCGGCCAATCTGAAACGCTTCGTCCATGGCCTCCAGCACCGGTTCGAATTCGCTGCGCAAATGGGTGGTGTACACCGCGCCGAACGCCGTGAGTTCTTCACTCAGTTGCAGCACTTCATCGGTCTCGGCGTTGAAGGCGCTGGCGTAGGCAAGGCCGGTGGATAACCCCAGGGCACCGTCCGCAAGACTCTCCTGCAACTGCACGCGCATCGCGGCGATTTCATCGGGAGTGGCGGTGCGGTGCAGGTCGTCCATATGGTTGCTGCGCAGCGCCGTGTGGCCGATCAGCGCCGCCACGTTGACCGCCGGATGGGCACTTTCCAACGCCGCGCGGTAATCGGCAAACCGCGGATAGGCGAAGGCCTCGCGCTTGCCCAGCAGGTTCATCGGGTCCGGCGGATCGGCCCGCAGGCTGACCGGCGAAGCGCTGATGCCGCAGTTGCCGACGATCACCGTGGTCACGCCCTGGCTCAGCTTGGGCAGCATCTGCGGGTGACGGATCACTACCGTGTCGTCGTGGGTGTGCACGTCGATAAACCCCGGCGCCAATACGCGCCCGGTGGCGTCGATTTCATGCTCGGCACTGTCTCGGGACAAGTCGCCGATCTTCTCGATACGGCCCTCGTGCACGGCCACATCGGCGACATAGCCGGGAGTGTTGCTGCCATCAATGATCAGCGCCTGGCGGATCAACGTGTGGTACTTCATTTCAATCTCCAAGCGGCAGGCTGTCGGGGCCGCCGCGATAATCGTCCAGGGCCAGCTTGATCCGTCGCAGGCGTTCCTGGTTATCGTCCGGCATGGCCAAGGCCAGCTCGGTGGCGAGCACGTCGATGGCCAACAGCATTCCGTAGCGCGCCGCCGTTGGCTTGTAGATGAAACTGGTTTCCGCCGGTTGCAGCGGCAGCAGCACATCGGCCAACTGCGCCAGCGGGGAATCCGGCAGGGTGATGGCGATGATTTTGGCGCCGTAGTTACGCGCCAGCGCCACCACGCCCAATACCTCCGGGGTGATGCCGGTCAGCGAGCAAACAATCAGCGCGTGTTCCGGGCCCAAGGTGGCGGCCGTCACACGCATCATCACCGGGTCGTGGCAGGCGGCGATCGAGTAGCCCAGCCGCACCAGGCGCACTTGCAACTCGTCGCTGCACAGGCTCGACGGCCCACCCATGCCGAACGCGTGGATCATCCGCGCTTTGCCCAGCAGGCTCACGGCGTCGACAAAACTGCGCTGGTTGAAACCGGACAAATGCCGACGCAATGTCGATTCGATATCGCTGAGAATCTGCCGGTGGAAGGCCGACTGCTCAGGCAGGCCCGCCGGGTCGAGAAACCGGCTGCCGACTCCGCTGGCCTGGGCCAGTTGCAGGCGCAGGTCACGCAAGTCACGACACCCGACGCTGCGGGCAAAACGCGACAAGGTGGCGGTGCTGACCTCGGCCCGTTGGGACAACGCTTCCAGGCTGGCGGACGCTGCGAAACCGACGTCATCAAGCATCAACTTGGCGATACGCCCTTCGCCGGCACTGAAGGAATCCTGACGGGCGCGGATCTGGTAGAGGATGTCCATGAGGTCTCCGGTTACAGGATGCAGGACAGACCATACGTCAGACCGAAGGCAACTACCGAAATCAGGGTCTCCAGCACGGTCCAGGTCTTGAAGGTCTGGATCACCGTCATATTGAAGTATTCCTTGATCAGCCAGAAGCCGCCGTCGTTCACGTGGGAAAAGATTACCGAACCCGCACCGGTGGCCAGCACCAGCAATTCCGGATGGGGATAACCCAGGCCCATGGCGACCGGCGCTACCACGCCCGAGGCAGTGGTCATGGCCACGGTGGCCGAGCCGGTAGCGATGCGCATCAACGCAGCGAACAGCCAGCCCATCACCAATGGCGACAAGTTGAAGGCATGGGCCAGGCCGAGGATTTCATTGGTGACGCCAGCGTCTACCAGAATCCGGTTCAAACCACCGCCCGCGCCCACCAGCAAGGTGATGCTGGCCGTTGGTGCCAGGCATTCGTTGGTGAACTTGAGGATCGATTCGCGGTTGAAACCCTGGGCCAGGCCCAGCGTCCAGAAGCTCACCAGGGTCGCCACCAGCAGCGCAATCACCGAGTTACCGATGAACAACAGGAACTGGTTGAACGCGGTGCCCGGCGTGGAAATCAGGTTGGCCCAGCCGCCGATCATCATCAGCACCACCGGCAACAGGATGGTGCCCATGGTCAGGGCGAAACTCGGCAAACGGGTGCGCGGTTCGCGGTCGATGAACTGGCGCTCCAGCGGGTTTTCCGCCGGCAGGTGAATGCGTGGCACGATGAATTTGGCGTACAGCGGGCCGGCAATGATCGCCGTTGGGATACCCACCAGAATCGCATACAAAACCGTTTGCCCAACCGACGCGTTATACGCCAGCACCGCCATCATCGCTGCCGGATGCGGCGGCACCAGCGCATGCACCACCGACAAGCCGGCCACCATCGGCAGACCGACCATCAGGATCGACACGCCCACTCGCCGCGCCACGGTAAAGGCGATCGGCACCAGCAACACAAAACCGACCTCGAAAAACAGCGGCAGCCCCACCAGGAACGCAATGCACACCATTGCCCAGTGCGCATTACGCTCGCCAAACCGATTGATCAACGTGCGCGCCACCTGCTCGGCGCCGCCGGACTCGGCCATCATCTTGCCGAGCATGGTGCCCAGCGCGACCACCAGCGCAATATGCCCCAGCGTCTTGCCGACGCCGGCCTCGTAGGAACCCATGATCGTATCCGCCGGCATCCCGGCCAACAGCGCCAGGCCAATAGACACCAGGGTGATGACGATAAACGGGTTGAGCCGGTAACGCGCGATCAATACGATCAATGCAATGATGGCGATGGCGGCGTAGATCAGCAGCCAATACCCCGGTGATGCGGCCATGCGGTACTCCTCGGAAAGGGTCACGTCGAATAGGTTGTGAAACTCATAAATCATTACCGAGGTGGATTTTCAATTTTTATGAAAGTAATTTTCGCCCACAGACAAGCCCTGTCGCACAGGGATATGCCCTGGGTCAGTGGATGAAAATTCGGGGGGCGTTCTTACATGAAGATCGCCGGGGCTGGAAACTCAACTGCGCAGGTCGAGTCTTAGACTGCACACCGACTCATGACCAGGAAAACCCAGAATGAATCGTAACCACCTGCTTGTTCCTTTCGCTGCCGGCGCACTGCTGCTGGCCTTTTGCGGCACGGCTTCAGCCGACGAGAATCCGGCGCTGAAAAAATGCATGGACGGCGCCAACACCACCGCCGACATGGTCGATTGCAACGCCAAGGAAACCAAGGTGCAGGACGCACGCCTGAACACCGCCTACAAAGCCGCCATGACCGCGATGGAAGGCAACCGCAAGCAGCAGTTGCAGGACGTACAGCGCCAGTGGCTCAAGTTTCGCGATGCCAACTGCGGCTTCATCGGCTCAGCAACCGGCGGCACCATTGATCAGGTCAACGGCTCCGGCTGCGTGCTGGACATGACCCAGACCCGCGCCCAGGAACTGGAAAACCTGGTCGGACCATGATGGCCGAGCACACCCTTGCGTAGCAGCGGTCGAGTAGAACGAGGCCGCGTTCGGCTGCGCAGCAGTCGTAAAACCTGAGACTTCGGTGTGTCAGAGGCACCGCGGACGCAGCCTCGCGAAGGCTCGACAGCTGCTACGCAATCGCACTTCAACAACTGTCAGTCGTGCTGCACCCGCGCACGCTTGAGCAGTTTGCGGCAGCGCTCGGACAGGTGCAGCACCCGCAGATGTTTGCCGGCCTTGGTGTAGCGCTCCCGAAGGGTCATCAACGCCGCAATCGCCGAATAGTCGACAAAGCTCAAATGACGACAATCCAGCGTTACCTGGGCCGGATCGTTGGCCGGGTCGAACCGGTTGAGAAATGGCGTGGTCGAGGCGAAGAACAGCGTGCCATGTACGCGATAGAGTTTGCTGCCGTCCGCTTCCATATGCTCGTCCGCGTACAGCTCGCGCGCTTGCTGCCAGGCAAAGTTCAGGGCCGCAATCACAATCCCGCACAACACCGCCGTCGCCAGGTCAGTGAACACGGTAATCACCGTCACCGCCATGATCACCAGTACGTCGTTCAGCGGCACCTTGTTGATCACCCGCAACGAAGCCCAGGCAAACGTCTGCTGGGACACCACGAACATCACGCCTACCAGCGCCGCCAGCGGAATGCGCTCGATCAGCGGTGACAGAAACAGAATGAACAACAGGATCATCACCCCGGCGAACACACCGGAAAACCGCCCGCGCCCGCCGGAGCTGAGGTTGATCACGGTTTGCCCGATCATCGCGCAGCCACCCATGCCACCGAACAGGCCAGAGACCATATTCGCAGCGCCCAAGGCCACGCTTTCGCGGTCGGGGTAGCCACGGGTTTCGGTGATTTCGTCGGTGAGGTTGAGGGTCAGCAGGGTTTCCAGCAGGCCGACCATGGCCATCAGGATCGCGTAAGGCGCGATGATGTGCAGGGTTTCGAGGGTCCAGGGAATCTGCGGCAACGCGAAGGTCGGAAGGCCGCCGGCGATGTGAGCCATATCGCCCAGGGTGCGGGTCGGCAAGCCGAGCAGGTATACCGCCAGGCCCACGCCGAGGATCGCCACCAGGGCTGGCGGCACCGCGCGGGTCAGGCGCGGCAGCAGGTAGACAATGGCCATGGTTGCCGCGACCAGCCCGGTCATCACGTACAACGGCGTGCCGCTGAGCCAGGTGTCACCGCTCTTGAAATGCTCCAACTGCGCCAGGGCGATGATGATTGCCAGGCCGTTGACGAACCCGAGCATCACCGAGTGCGGCACCATGCGCACCAGCTTGCCCAGGCGCAACAGGCCGAAGGCGACCATGATCAAGCCTCCCAGCAACACCGTGGCCAGCAGGTACTGCACGCCGTGCTGCACCACCAGTGCAACGATCACCACCGCCATCGAACCGGCGGCACCGGAGACCATGCCGGGTCGGCCGCCGAACAGCGCGGTGAGGGTGCAGATGATGAACGCGCCATAGAGGCCCATCAGCGGGTTGAGGTGAGCCACCAGGGCGAAGGCGATGCACTCGGGGAGCAAGGCAAAAGACGTGGTGAGTCCGGCCAGGGCGTCGGCGCGCAGACGGGTGAGGTTCATTGAAGTACCGGGGAGTTGCGAGGGATAAGGCGGGGGATGGTACGGAAATGAGTGAAGTGGGGCTAGTGTTGGATAAGACCGTTGGACCGAGTCGCCCCTTTCGCGAGCAAGCCCGCTCCCACATTTGACCGCATTCCAAACTTGGAACTCGGTTAAGTGTGGGAGCGGGCTTGCTCGCGAAGGGCTCGCCTCGGTTTCAAGCGAACATCACACCATCTCGTTGCGAATCCACTCGACTACGGAGGTCCGCTTCGGCGCCCAACCCAGCAATTCCCGCGCGTGCTTGCCACGCACACGGCTGTTGGAGCCCAAGCCATAGTTGGCCATTTCATAGCCCCACTCGGCCTCGGCATCGGCCAATGGCCAATCCTGCGGTTTACCCAGCTTCAACGCTTCGGCAATCGCGGTGGTCATGTCGACAAACGCCGCTTCGCCACTTTCCACAAAGTAGAACGTGCCCGGCACATTCTTTTCCAGCGCCAGCAGGTACAGCGCGACCACGTCTTCGATGTGCACGTTGGACCAGATGTTCTGGCCGGTGCCCACATGGTGCACAACGCCACTTTTACGCGCCTGCTTGAGCAACCGTGGCAACTGCACGCTGTCGCGCTTAACACCCAGGCTGTGGCCGTAGATCAGGGTGTTGCAGATCACCGCCGAGTTCACGCCATCTTTGGCGGCAGCAAGGATCAAATTGTCGATAGCCACGCGAGCGGCCTTGTCGACGGTCGGCTCCGGCAAGTTGTCTTCAAAGTAGATGACATCGCTGGACTTACCGCCCGACGCATCGCCGACGATGCTCGAACCGCTGGTGTGCAGGAAGGTTTTGTTGGAACCGCGCAACGCGGCCAGCAAGGTTTCCACGGCGCCGCGATGGTCACTGCTGGCGGCGTTGATAACGGCGTCAGCGTTCTTCGCCTGCTCAGTCAACAGTGCGCTGTCATCCAACGTGCCGATCACCGGCGTGATGCCCAGTGCAGTCATTTCTTCGGCTTGTTCGGCGCTGCGTACCAGGCCGGTCACTTTATGGCCGGCCTTGACCAGGCCAGTGGCGATGGAGCCGCCGATAAAACCGGCAGCGCCGGTAATGAATACGTTCATGGAGGTGTCTCCCTGCGTGAATAATTGATGGCGCCAGTATTGCGGACCTATCCATTCCGAATAAGTCCGTATTGCCCAATTCACTCTTGCGCAGGGATCACGAATCAGCTGGCGTAGCTGACCAGCTTGCCTTGGATAAAGTCCAGAAAGCACTGGATGCGCAAGGCCAATTGCGAGTTGCGGTAGTACACGGCGTTGATCGGCTGGCGATAGCCGCTGTTGAACTCCGCCAGCACCGGTATCAGGCGCCCGCTCTTGATGTCCTGGGCGGTCATGAAGTCCGACAGACAGGTGATGCCCTGCCCTTCCAGCGCCAGCTGGCGCAAGGTTTCACCGCTGGAAGCGGCGACGCTCGGCTGGATCTGCCAGCGATCGCCGTGCACATGGCGCAGCGGCCAGTGGTTGAGGGTTTCGGTGTGGGTGAACCCGAGCAAGCTGTGTCCGGCCAGTTCGGCTACGGTGGTGGGCGTGCCGTGTTGTTCAAGGTAAGCCGGGCTGGCGAGGATATGCAGCGGGCTGCATCCCAGTGAGCGGGCATGCAGGGTCGAGTCCGCGAGGGCGCCAATGCGGATGGCGATGTCGGTGCTCTGCTCCAGCAGGTCGATGATCAGGTCGTTGCTGTTCAGCTCCAGCTGGATATCCGGGTACAGGCCACGAAACTCGACGATGTACGGCACGATCGCATGCAGCATGAACGGCGATGCCGCGTTGATCCGCAGGCGCCCCGAGGGGGTTTGCTGGCGCGACGACAGGCGTTCTTCCAGGTCGTCCATTTGCTCGAGGATCACCTTGGCCCGCTCGAAGAAATACTTGCCCTCTTCGGTCAGGTCCATGCGCCGTGTGGTGCGGTTGATCAGGGTGGTGTCGAGCTTGGCTTCCAGGCGCGACAAGGTGCGGCTGACTGCCGACGGCGTCTGCCCAACCTGTTCGGCGGCGGCGGAAATCGACCCGCATTCAATTACGCAGACGAAGATCTGTAGCTCATCGGATCGGGCTTTCAACGTGAATCCTCTTTATAGCGGCTACACGGATACTAGCCGCATTACAGCTCAGGATAACGGGGCCTGTGCTTTGGAATACGCACCGGACAGTCAAAACGCATTTGACCAAAATACACAAATCAACAGCAGATTCTTAACCACTGATCAGCAGATGCCCACCCAGCGCGGCCATCCCGATAAAAAACACCCGCTTGAACAGCACCGCGCTGATGCGCTGGCGCAGGGCCTGGCCCAGCCACATGCCGAGCAGCGCCGGCACCAATGCCAGCAATGAGGCGTTCAATTCCCCACCGCCCAGGCTGCCGCGCCAGAACAACCCGGCCGCCAGCGCCAGGGTCGACACGGTGAACGATAGCCCCAGCGCTTGCACCAGTTGATCGCGGTTCAAGCCCAACGCTTGCAGATACGGCACCGCCGGGATCACGAATACTCCGGTGGCCGAGGTGATGACCCCGGTCAGCACGCCGCACAATGGCCCCAGCCAGCGCTCGGTGGCCGGGCTGACCTTGAAGGTTGGCAACAACAACCCGCTCAAGGCATACACCAGCAACGCCCCGCCCAACGCCCGCACCACCCAGTGCCCGCCGTCCATACCCAGCCACAACGAGCCCAGCCCGGTGCCGAGGAAAATCAGCAGCAGCATCGGCCACAGGCGTTTGATCAAGGCGCTCAGATGACCGCCGAACGCCAGTTGCCAGAGGTTGGTGACGGTGGACGGAATGATCAGCAAGGCCGCAGCCTGCGCCGGCAACATAGCCAGGCCGAGCATCCCCATGGCGACGGTGGGCAGACCCAAGCCGATCACACCCTTGACCGTACCGGCCAGCAGGAAGGTGCCTATCACCAGCAATGTCAGGGCCAGGCCGAGATTTTGGTAGAACGCGAGTAAGGTATTCATGGGTCGATTTTGCAGGTTTGGGTGATGTCTGAAAATTCGCCATATACTAAGGCAGCCTCTTGTTTCGCGTGAGGCAGATGGCCTCTTCGCGAGCAAGCCCGCTCCCACATTTTGAAAGGGTTCACAGATCTAAATGTGGGAGCGGGCTTGCTCGCGAAGAGGCCCGTCCAGACACCGAGATCCCCAGCCCATGCACTTTGACCTGATCGACCTGCGCCTCTACCTGCACACCCTCGACACCGGCAACATCACCGCCGGCGCCAGCCGCAGCCATTTGTCCCTGGCCGCCGCCAGTGCGCGGATTCGGGCGATGGAGGCCTCGCTGGGCATCGCGTTCCTGGAACGCGGCCGCCGTGGCGTAACGCCAACAGCAGCAGGCAAAGCCCTGGCCCGCCACGCCCGCCTGCTGTTGCAGCAGGCCGAGCACCTGCAGCAAGACCTCGCGGAGTACGCCAACGGCGTCAAAGGCCAGGTGCGCCTGCTGTGCAACACCACGGCCCTGAGCGAATACCTGCCGGAATTGCTGGCGGACTTTCTGCGGGAACACCCCAACCTGGATATCGACCTTCAGGAACTGCCGAGCCTGCGCATCACCCACGCCTTGCGCCAGGGTGCGGCAGACCTGGGGATTATTTCCGATGCGGTGGACACCCACGGCTTGCAGACCCTGCCCTTTCGCGACGACCCGCTGGTGCTGATCATGCCCCTCGATCACCCGTTGGCAGACCGCACCGTGAGTTTTATCGACAGCTTGCAGCATGACTTCGTGGGCCTGGCTGCCGACAGCGCGCTGGCGGTGTACCTGGAAGAACAGGCGTTGCACGCAGGCTTTCGCTTGCAGACCCGCATCCGCGCGGACGGTTTTGATGGATTGATTCGCATGGTCGCCCGGGGCGCCGGGCTGGGGATCGTGCCCTTGGCCGCGCTGGAACGCTGGCCGTTGGAGCGGCGCTTCCAGGCCCAACCCCTGACCGAGGATTGGGCCTGCCGCAAACTGCTGTTATGTGCCCGCGGGTTCGACCAATTGCCCGGTTACGCCGCCCAACTGCTAAACGCCCTCTCCCCCTGTAGGAGCGAGCTTGCTCGCGAAGAACGTCAACGATAACGCGGGCTTTCTGATTTAACCCGGCGCCCTCGGGTTTTTCGCGAGCAAGCTCGCGCCTACAGGGTTTTGGCGCCCCTTGCGAAAAAACACGTAGTACACCAGCGACAGAATCAGCAGGAACGGCACCCCGAACACCAGCGTCATCTTGAAGGCCTCGGTGAAGAACGTGGTGATCATCACCGCGCCCATCAGCACCAGGCCCAGCAGCGTGCTGTAGGGAAACAATGCCAGCTGGAACGACAGCTTCGGCCCGCCGTGACGCTTGCGGTAGCGGCGGAAAAACAGATGGGTAAGGAAAATCATGAACCAGGTGAAGATCGCGCCAAACATCGAGATCGCCATCATCAAGGTGAACGAGCTTTCCGGGTACACCACGTTCAGCAAGGTCGCCAGGGCAATGCCCGAGCTGGACAGCAACAAGGCGTTCAACGGGATCCCGCTCTTGCTCAAGGCGCCCATGGACTTGGGCGCGAAGCCAGCGCGGGACAGGCTGAACATCATGCGGGTGGTGATGTAGAGCTGGCTGTTCATCGCCGACAAGGCCGCGATCAGGATCACAAAGTTCATCACCCCAGTGGCGCCGGGAATGCCGATGGTCTGCATCACCGTGACGAACGGGCTCTGGGCATGCCCGGCCTGGTTCCACGGCACGATGGCGAGCATCAGCGCGAGGGTCAGCAAGTAGAACACCACCAGCCGCACGATGGTCGCGCGGAAGGCTTTCTTCACCGCCTGCTCCGGGTCGGCCGCTTCACCGGCGGCCACCGCGATCATCTCCACGCTCAGGTAGCTGAAGATCGAGACGATCACTGCGATCCACATGCCGCTCAAGCCATTCGGGAAAAAGCCGCCGTGGGCGGTGTAGTTCTGCACGCCGTAATCCGGGTTGCCGGAGCCGAACACCACATACACCGCGAGGATGATGAAGCCGACGATGGCGCTGATCTTGATCGTGGAGAACCAGTATTCGAAGTTGCCGAAGGTCTTGACGCTGATGGCGTTGAGCACGATCAACACGCTGGAAAACGACACGATCCACACCCATTCCGGCACGTTGGCGAACCAGTACTTCATGTACATCGCCACCGCCGTGACCTCGGCGCCCACCGCCAGCACAATCGCCGCCCAGTACGCATAACGCACCAGGAAACCGGCCAGCGGGCTGACGTAAAATTCGGCATACGCGCCGAAGGAGCCCGAGGTGGAATGCGCCACGGTCATCTCCGCCAGGCAGCCCATCAGCAACAAGGTGATCAGTGCGCCGATGGCATAGCTCACCAGCACGCTGGGCCCGGCATAGCCGATGGCGTAGGCGCTGCCCATGAACAGCCCGGTGCCGATGGCGCCACCGATGGCGATCATGCTCATCTGGCCGGAAGTGAGCTGGCGCCTGAGGCCCAGTTCGCGATTGGTTATTTCGGCAAAGCCTTGGTCTGGCGTGGTCACGTGGCGTGCCCCTTTATTATTGTGATTGCACTGCTTTCTGGTTGAAACACTGTCCCCTGTGGGAGCGGGCTTGCTCGCGAATGCGCTGTGTCAGTCAATACATCAGGGACTGATAGACCGCATTCGCGAGCAAGCCCGCTCCCACATTTTTGCTCTGCGTTTACTCAGGTGACGCTGTTACGCACTTTGAATTGCGGTTGATCCCAGGTTTTCTGGTCGAGAATCTCACCCAGGATTTCCACGGCATCCCACACCTCAGCAAAGCTGGTGTACAGCGGGGTAAAGCCGAAACGCATGATCCGCGGCTCGCGATAATCACCAATCACGCCGCGAGCGATCAAGGCCTGGATAACCGCATAGCCTTCCGGGTGTTCGAAGCTGACGTGGCTGCCCCGTCGGGCGTGTTCACGCGGGGTGATCAGGGTCAGTTCGTGGGCGGCGCAACGGGATTCCACCAGCTCGATAAATAGGTCGGTCAGCGCCAGGGATTTAGTGCGCAGGCTGGCCATGTCGGTCTGGGCAAAAATATCCAGGCCACACTCCACCATTGCCAGCGAGGTAATCGGCTGGGTGCCACACAGGTAGCGGGCGATGCCCTGGCTTGGCGCATAACGCGACTCCATGGCGAACTGGCGGGTATGCCCGAACCAGCCCGACAGCGGCTGCGTGACCACATCCACCAACGCCGGGTTGACCCACACAAACGCCTGGGAGCCGGGCCCGCCGTTGAGGTATTTGTAGGTGCAGCCAATCGCATAATCGGCACCGGCCTGATGCAGGTCGATCGGCACCGCGCCCGCCGAATGCGCCAGGTCCCAGATCGTCAGCGCGCCGCACTCATGGCTCAACGCGGTCTGGGCCTGCATGTCGTACATGTAGCCAGTCTTGTAGTTGACGTGGGTAAGCATCACCACGGCCGTGTCCTGGTCGATGGCTTGGGGCAGTTCGTCCGGGCTGTTGACCAGGCGCAGGGAGTAGCCCTGTTGCAGCAGTTCGGTCAGGCCTTCGGCGATGTAAAGGTCGGTGGGGAAATTGCTCGCTTCGCTGACGATCACCTTGCGGCTTGGCGCCCGTTCGCGCTGCACGGTCAGTGCCGCGCTGAGCACCTTGAACAGGTTGATAGAGGTGGTATCGGTAATCACCACTTCACCGTCGCGGGCACCGATCAGCGGTGCCAGGCGATTGCCCAGGCGCTGGGAGAGGTCGGCCCAGCCGGCGCTGTTCCAGCTGCGAATCAGGCCATTGCCCCACTCCTCGGCGATCACCGCTTGCGCCCGCTCCAGCGCTGCCACCGGGCGGGCGCCGAGGGAGTTGCCGTCGAGGTAGATCACCCCGGCGGGCAAGGCGAATTGGTTGCGCAGTGGCGCCAGCGGATCCTGGGCGTCGAGGGTCAGGCAATGGGTGCGGGTGGTCATGGTCAGTCCTGTTCTTGTAGTAACAATGAGCCAAATAATGAACGAAGCTTTAGAGAATTTTCGTGCAAAGTGGTGGGCAACAGGCTAATTAAGCT
Source organism: Pseudomonas sp. LBUM1641 (assembly GCF_059716235.1). NCBI lineage: Bacteria > Pseudomonadati > Pseudomonadota > Gammaproteobacteria > Pseudomonadales > Pseudomonadaceae > Pseudomonas > Pseudomonas sp. LBUM1641. The sequence continues at coordinate 851,916 of NZ_CP166815.1, read as the reverse complement.
GTAGGAAATTCGAATTTAACCCCCAAACACGCGGATTTATTCTAACCATGATTCTCGACGCTACCGACCTGCGCCTTCTGCATTTCCTGCAACAGGATGGCCGTATCAGTAACCAGGAACTGGCGGAGAAAGTCGCCCTGTCGCCCTCGGCTTGCCTGCGGCGTTTGCGCCTGCTGGAGAGCGAAGGAATCATCAGCGGTTATCGGACGGTGTTGAACGCCGAGCAACTGGGGATTGAGCTGGAGGCCATCGTCCACCTGTCGTTGCGCCAGGATGTGGAGGATTGGCACGAGACGTTTATCAAGAAGGTGCAGGGATGGCCGGAGGTGGCCAGTGCGTATGTGATTACGGGGGCGAGCAATTATGTGCTGCGGGTGCAGGCGCGTAACCTCAAGCACTTTTCGGACTTTATCGTGAACCACCTGAACCGCACGGCGGGGGTGATGGATATTCGCTCGGAGATCGTGTTGCAGAAGATCAAGGATCGGGATGATTTGCTCGACCTGGTTGTTCGCAAGTAGGCCAAACGATACAGATCCAATGTGGGAGCGGGCTTGCTCGCGAAGGCGGAGTGTCAGTCACCGGAAATATTGACTGATCCACCGCATTCGCGAGCAAGCCCGCTCCCACATTTTTTACCGCGTTCAGTCTTCGAGGGCGCGAACTCGCTGCATGCGCTTCTGCTCCACCGGCGCCGCCGCCGGCTGCAACTCAAAGTCAAAATCAATCTGCGCAAACTGCCCTTCCACCCCAAACTCTTTCGCCAGGTTTGCGTCGTCGCTGAAGCGAATCTCGGCGATCAACTCATCCCGCGTCGCATAGGCAAAATCATCATGCAGGTACGGATCATCCGACAGGTTGATCTGCGTCGTCAGGTGCCGATGGCCTGGCGCCGAGATGAAGAAGTGGATATGCGCCGGCCGCTGGCCATGGCGGCCCAACTGGTCCAGCAACTGCTGGGTCGGACCGGTCGGCGGGCAGCCATACCCGGACGGTACGATGCTGCGGAAACGGTAGTTGCCCTGGGCATCGGTCTCGATCCGCCGACGCAGGTTGAACTCCGATTGCGTGCCGTCAAACCACGAATACGTGCCGCCCGTGTTGGCCTGCCACACATCGACAATCGCTCCCGCCAGCGGCTTGCCGTTGGTGTCGCGCACCTGGCCTTGCATGAACAGCGGCACACCCGGGTCCTGCCCGTCGTCCAGCCGCGCTTCATATTTGGACAGCGGCGCCCCGGCCACATACAGCGGGCCTTCGATGGTGCGCGGGGTGCCACCGGACTTGCCGGCTTCTTCGTCTGCCGCGTCCATCAGCATGTCCAGGTAATGCTCCAGGCCCAGGCCGGCCGCGAGCAACCCGGCTTCCTGATTCTTGCCCAGTTCGTTGAGGTAATTGACCGCCTTCCAGAACTCTTCCGGGGTCACTTCCAGGTCTTCGATGATGTTGACCGTGTCCCGCAGGATCCGGTAGATCAGCGCCTTGGCCCGTGGGTTGCCGCCGTCGTTAAGGTTGCCGCTGGCTTCTTCGAGAAACTGTTGGGCGTGAGCAGTCTGGGAAAGTCGGATGGACATGGTGCAATCCTCATCTTGTAATTATTAGGTGAAAAAACAGACTCAGCGATCATCCTCACGGATCGACGATGGATGCCGGCACAGGGCATTCACTTCGATGGCCATGTAAGGATAAAGCGGCAGTTGCATCAACAGGTCATGCAGTTCCTGCACGCTGTCGACATCGAACACGCTGTAGTTGGCATACAGCCCGGCAATGCGCCACAGGTGGCGCCATTTGCCCTCTTGTTGCAGCCGCTGGGAGAAGGCTTTTTCTTCAGCCTTGAGGCCGGCAGCGCGCTCGGGGTTCATGTCGACGGGCAGGTTCACGGTCATTTTTACGTGGAATAACATCGCAGGTGTCCTCGGGTTATTTATCGCGACGGAAGAACGCCAGGCGCTCTTCATCGATGGCCAGGCCCAGGCCCGGAGCGGTGGAGACATGCAGGTGGAAATCGCGGTACACCAGCGGCTCGGCGAGGATGTCTTCGGTGAGCAGCAGCGGGCCGAACAGCTCGGTGTCCCACGCCAGTTTGTTCAAGGTGAGAAAGGCATGGGCCGAGGCCAGGGTGCCGATACCGCCTTCGAGCATGGTGCCGCCGTACAGGCCGATGCCCGCCGCTTCGGCAATCGCCGCGGTGCGCAATACCGCACGCGGGCCGCCGTTTTTTGCGATCTTAAGGGCGAACACCGAGGCCGCGCCTTCGCGGGCCAGGTTGAAGGCATCTTCCACACATTCGATAGATTCGTCGGCCATGATCGGCGCCGGGCTCGACAAGTTGAGCCGGACCATGCCGCCACGGTTATTGCGCGAAATCGGTTGTTCGATCAGGTCGATACCGTTGTCGCCCAACACCTTGCAGGCGCGCAGGGCCACGGCTTCATCCCAGGCCTGGTTGACGTCAACCCGCACGCTGGCGCGATCGCCCAAGGCTTTTTTGATCGCGATGACGTGGGCCAGGTCTTGGCTGACTTCACCGGCGCCAATCTTCAGTTTGAAGATGCGGTGGCGGCGCAGGTCGAGCATCTTCTCGGCTTCGGCGATGTCTTTTTCGGTATTGCCACTGGCGAGGGTCCAAGCCACTGGCAAGGCGTCCCGCACACGGCCACCGAGCAATTCGCTGACCGGCAGGTTCAGGCGTTTGCCGAGGGCATCCAGCAAGGCGCTTTCGATACCCGACTTGGCAAAGGTATTGCCCCGGATGCTGCGCTCCAGGCGCAACATGGCGGCATTGATGTTGCTCGCATCCTGGCCAAGCAGCAGCGGCGCGAAGTGCCGGTCGATGTTGATCTTGATGCTGTCGGGGCTTTCATTGCCGTAGCTCAGGCCGCCGATGGTGGTGGATTCACCGATACCTTCGATACCGTCGGCGCAGCGCACGCGGATGATCACCAGGGTCTGGTTCTGCATCGTGTGCATCGCCAGCTTATGCGGGCGAATGGTAGGGAGATCGACGATGATGGTCTCGATCGACTCGATGGCGCAAATCGGCATGGCAATACCCGTTGGGTTCTTTATAGATTTGGCCTGATTCTGTTCCGGATCTCTGCTGGCTTCCAATATAGAATGAGTCTCGAGCAATACCCTCAAGGTATGAAAGGAGTCCTTATGGAACTGCGCCATCTGCGTTACTTCCAGGTGCTGGGGGAAACCCTCAACTTCACCCGCGCCGCCGAACGCCTGCACATTGCCCAGCCGCCGTTGAGCCGACAGATCCAGCAACTGGAGAACGAACTGGGCGTGGTCCTGCTGGAACGCGGGCGACCGTTGCGCCTGACCGAGGCCGGGCGGTTTTTCTATGAGCACGCCAACGTGCTGCTGGAGCAACTGGGCAAGGTGTGCGATAGCACCCGGCGCATTGGCTTGGGCGAAAAGACCTGGCTGGGCATCGGTTTTGCGCCGTCGACGCTGTATGGCGTGCTGCCGGAGTTGATTCGCCGGCTGCGCAGCCACGATGGCCTCGAGCTGGAATTGGGCCTGTCGGAAATGACCACGTTGCAACAGGTCGAAGCCCTCAAGGCCGGGCGGATAGACGTGGGCTTCGGGCGGATTCGCATCGACGATCCAGCGATTGTGCAGCGGGTATTGGTGGAGGATCGACTGGTGGCGGTGTTGCCCGCCGGGCATCCCTTGCTGGGCGCGCCGGCCACCTTGGCGCAATTGGCCGCAGAACCTTTCGTGCTCTACCCCGGCAACCCGCGCCCCAGCTACGCCGACCATGTGATCGCGCTGTTCGACGCCCACGGTTTGAGCCTGAAGGTGGCGCAGTGGACCAATGAATTGCAGACCGCCATCGGCCTGGTGGGCGCGGGCATGGGCGTGACCTTGGTGCCGGCCTCGGTGCAGGTGCTGCATCGGGCGGACATCGGCTATACGCCGGTGGTGGAAGCCACCGCCACGTCGCCGATCATTCTCAGCCGGCGGATCAATGACCAGTCGCCAGGGCTCAGTCATTGCCTGCAATTGGTGGAAGAGTTGATTTAAAAGAACACCACACATCCAATGTGGGAGCGGGCTTGCTCGCGAATGCGCAGTGTCAGTCACCGAATGAGCTGGCTGATGCACCGCATTCGCGAGCAAGCCCGCTCCCACATTTGATCTCCGTTGTTTTTGAGTAAAGTGTTCATCCCCGCATGCGCCGTGCGTCGTTGCGTTGCAGCGTCTGGCTGGGGGACTCGTCGAACAGCTTGCGGTACTCGGCCGAGAATCGCCCCAAATGGGTAAAGCCCCAGCCCAGGGCGATTTCGGAGATGGTGCGGGTCGAGCCGTGTTCGAGGATTTCCTGGCGCACGGCCCCCAGGCGGTATTTCTTCAAATAGGCCATGGGCGACAGGGCGAAGTATTTTCGAAAGGCATCGAACAGCTTGAAGCGCGACACACCCGCCGCCGTCTCCAAATCCTCCAGATGCACCGCTTCCCGGGCGTTGTCGTGGATGTACTGCCGCGCACGGATCAAATAGTGCGGCAGCTTCACCCCCAGCACGTCCCGCAGTTCTTCGGAATAGTTATTCGGCTGGGCGAGAATCAGGCCCTTGATCAGCGAGCTTTCCAGATCCCGGGTAAACGCCGCCTGGTCATACAGCTCGCTGCTACGCTCCAGCTCCGCAATGAAATACCGCGCCATACGCCACCATGACGCCGAGGCGCCATCCACCGCATCCATCACCGACTCAAAGCGCAGCGGCGCTTCAATCGGCCGTTGCAGCAGGCCTTCCAGGGATTCGCACATCGCCGCGCGGGTGATCACCACCTGCAACTTGCGGCAGTCGCCGGAAATCGCCAGCACTTGATGCTCATTGGGCGAGATGATCACGCCTTGGTCGCGGTTGGAACTGAGCCGTTCGCCGTTCTTGCTCAGTTCCTGCTCGCCCACCAACGGCAGGCTCAGGCTGTAACTGCTGAAGTGCTCGGCGTCTTCGATGTCGATCGTGACGTCGGTGCCGTACTCAATAATCCCCAGCGTGGTGGCGCGGGACTTGAACACATTGGCACTGTGGTGAAAGCGGATGCGTTCCGGCGTCGCGGTCTGCAGCCGGTGCGGCCCGCAAATGCCGGACATCCAGCTGCAGGCGCCTTCAAGGTCGAAGCGCTCGATACGTATATCGCGTGTATTGCTACTCATCACGGGGCACCCACGGCAATTGTGGCCGGCGCGCTCTGACGGCGCGTCCTGGTAGAGCAACAGCAAGTTTTGCGCCACGCCAGCGGCATTGCCACTGGGTGGATAGCAACCGTCGATTAAGTGGATAACTCGCCGACTTTTCCGACAATCGCCTTGCTAGACAGTAGCGCATTCCACCACTGCCCTGCACCGCCGTGGGAATTTGGTGCCCAACTAAGTGGCCCACCTTCCCCCATTAACCGGATAGCCCACCACCCCGCCGCAGCCTCTTAATGGCCTACCCGTTTAGCCATTATCAAAAAAGGTGCCTCCCATGAGTGGTGCAAGAAGCGTCGAGCAGTGGAAAAGCTTTATCGAAGGCTGCCTGGACTTTCGTCCGGTGGATGAAGTGTTCCGCATCGCCCGGGACATGTTCACCGAGCCGGAGCTGTTTGATCTGGAGATGGAACTGATCTTCGAAAAGAACTGGATCTACGCCTGCCACGAAAGCGAATTGGCCAACAAGCATGACTTCATCACTATGCGCGCCGGGCGCCAGCCGATGATCATCACCCGCGACGGTGAGGGCCAGCTCAACGCACTGATCAACGCCTGCCAGCACCGCGGCACCACCCTGACGCGGGTCGGCAAGGGCAACCAGTCCATCTTCACCTGCCCGTTCCACGCCTGGTGCTACAAAAGCGACGGCCGGTTGGTGAAGGTCAAGGCGCCGGGGGAATACCCCGAAGGGTTCGACAAGGCCACCCGCGGCCTGAAAAAGGCGCGGATCGAGAGCTACAAGGGCTTCGTGTTTATCAGCCTGGACGTGAACGGCACCAATAGCCTGCAAGACTTCCTCGGCGACGCCAAAGTGTTCTTCGACATGATGGTCGCCCAGTCGGCCACCGGTGAACTGGAAGTGCTGCCGGGCAAATCGGCCTACACCTACGACGGCAACTGGAAACTGCAAAACGAAAACGGCCTGGACGGTTATCACGTCAGCACCGTGCACTACAACTACGTGGCCACGGTGCAGCACCGCCAGCAGGTCAACACTGAAAACGGTACCGGCTCTGGCACGACCCTGGACTACAGCAAGCTCGGCGCCGGCGACGCGAATACCGATGACGGCTGGTTCGCCTTCAACAATGGCCACAGCCTGCTGTTCAGTGACATGCCGAATCCGACGGTCCGCTCCGGCTACGCCACCATCATGCCGCGCCTGATCGAAGAACACGGCCAGCAAAAAGCCGAGTGGATGATGCACCGCCTGCGCAACCTGAACATCTACCCGAGCCTGTTTTTCCTCGACCAGATCAGTTCGCAGTTGCGGATCATCCGCCCCATCGCCTGGAACAAGACCGAGATCATCAGCCAGTGCCTGGGGGTGAAAGGCGAGTCTGACGCCGACCGAGAAAACCGCATTCGACAGTTCGAGGATTTCTTCAACGTCTCCGGTATGGGCACGCCGGATGACCTGGTGGAATTTCGCGAAGCCCAGCGCGGCTTCCAGGGCCGCCTGGAGCGCTGGAGCGATATCTCCCGTGGCAGCCATCGCTGGGAAACCGGGCCGACGCCCAATAGCGAATCCATCGGCATCCAGCCGGCGATGACCGGCACCGAATTCACCCACGAAGGGCTGTACGTCAACCAGCACCGCAACTGGCAGAAATTCCTGCTGGACGGGCTTGATGCCCAAGCCCTGAAACTGCGGGAGGTGAAATGATGAATGCGCAATTGCAGTACCAGATCGAACAGTTTTTTTACCGTAAATCCGAGCTGTGTGATGCACAGGATTGGGACGCGTATGTGCAGCTGTTCGACCCGCAGAGCGAGTTCCACCTGCCGCAGTGGGATTCGGAACACGTCTACACCCGCGACCCGAAGCGCGAGATGTCGCTGATCTACTACGCCAACCGCTCGGGCCTGGAGGATCGGGTGTTTCGCCTGCGCACGGGCAAGGCCGCGTCGGCCACGCCGATGCCGAGGACGCTGCATTTGATCAACAACGTGCGGATTGCCGAGCAGGCGGGCGGGCTGCTGGAAGTGAAGCTGAACTGGCACACGCTGTTCTATCGGCTGGCGACGTCGGAGCAGTTCTACGGCAGCGCCATTTACAGCCTCAAGCCCGATGGCGACAGTTGGCTGATCACCCGCAAGCATGCGCTGCTGCTCAACGACACCATCAACTCGGTGCTGGATTTCTATCACCTGTGACAGCGAGCTTTTGTGGCGAGCGCGACCTTGTGGCGAGGGGGCTTGTCCCCCGTTGGGCTGCGCAGCGGCCCCAATAAGGTAAACGCGCTCTGACAGACGGATCGCGGTGCCTGGATTTGGGGCCGCTTCGCAGCCCAACGGGGGACAAGCCCCCTCACCACAAAAGCTTGCTCGTCAGGCATAACCATCAAACTCGCGGAGTTCTGCGAATGAATCACAAAGTGGCCTTCAGTTTTGCCGATGGCAAGACCCTGTTTTTCCCGGTGGGCGCCAATGAGATCCTGCTGGACGCCGCCTTGCGCAACGGCATCAAGATCCCGCTCGACTGCCGCGAAGGCGTGTGCGGCACCTGTCAGGGCCGTTGCGAGTCCGGCGATTTCACTCAGGACTACGTGGACGAGGAAGCCCTCTCCAGCCTCGACCTGCAACAACGCAAAATGCTCAGTTGCCAGACCCGGGTCCAGTCCGACGCGGCGTTTTATTTCGATTTTGATTCCAGCCTGTGCAACGCGCCGGGGCCAGTGCAAATCCGCAGCACGGTGAGCAATGTGCACCAGATCTCGACCAGCACCGCGATCCTGCACCTGCTGCTGGAAAACTCATTGGACTTTTTGCCGGGCCAATACGCCCGCCTGTCGATTCCCGGCACCGACTGTTGGCGTTCTTACTCTTTCGCCAACCGCCCGGGCAATCAATTGCAGTTCCTGATCAGCCTGCTGCCCGATGGCGTCATGAGCAACTACATCCGCGAACGCTGCCAGGTGGGCGATGAGCTGCTCCTGGAGGCGCCATTGGGTGCCTTCTACCTACGGCATGTCACCCGACCGCTGGTGCTGGTGGCTGGCGGCACCGGCTTATCGGCGCTGCTCGGCATGCTTGATGAACTGGCCGCCAGCGCCTGCCAGCAGCCGGTGCACCTGTATTACGGCGTGCGCGGTGCGGCCGATTTGTGCGAGGCCGCCCGCATCGCCGCTTATGCCGAAAAAATCCCAAACTTTCGCTACACCGAAGTACTCAGCGACCCGACGCCCGACTGGGCCGGCAAGCGTGGCTACCTCACCGAGCATTTCGACCTGGCCGAATTGCGGGATCAATCGGCGGATATGTACGTCTGCGGCCCACCTCCGATGGTCGAATCCATCAAACAATGGCTGCTGGATCAGGCACTTGATGGCGTTCAGCTGTATTACGAAAAGTTTACCGAGAGTAATATCTGACCCCTCAGCGGTATGAGGGGCTGGTTCGGTGTGCGATCAACCCTGAAAAAAACAAGTAGAAGGGAATGTTAATGGCGGATGACATGGTTAACCCGGTGGGCCTCAAGCGTGGCCTGAAGAACCGGCATATTCAGCTGATTGCCTTGGGTGGGGCGATCGGGACCGGGCTGTTCCTCGGCTCGGCGGGCGTGCTCAAGTCGGCGGGGCCGTCGATGATCCTGGGCTATGCAGTAGCCGGTTTCATCGCGTTCCTGATCATGCGCCAGCTGGGCGAGATGATCGTCGAGGAACCGGTAGCCGGCTCCTTCAGCCATTTTGCCCACAAATACTGGGGCGGTTACGCAGGCTTCCTCGCCGGCTGGAACTACTGGGTACTCTACGTGCTGGTAGGCATGGCCGAGCTAACAGCGGTGGGCAAGTACATCCAGTTCTGGTGGCCGGAAATTCCGACCTGGGCCAGTGCGGTGGTGTTCTTTGTGCTGGTCAACCTGATCAACACCCTCAACGTGAAGTTCTTCGGTGAGACCGAGTTCTGGTTCGCGATCATCAAGGTGGTGGCGATTGTCGGCATGATCGTGCTCGGCTGCTACCTGTTGTTCAGCGGCACCGGCGGCCCGCAAGCCTCGGTGAGCAACCTGTGGAGCCACGGTGGGTTCTTCCCCAATGGCGGCATGGGGCTGTTGATGTCCATGGCGTTCATCATGTTCTCGTTCGGCGGCCTGGAGCTGGTGGGTATTACCGCCGCCGAAGCCAGCGAACCCCGCAAGGTGATCCCGAAGGCGATCAACCAGGTGGTGTACCGGATCCTGATTTTCTACGTCGGCGCACTTACCGTGCTGCTGTCGTTGTACCCATGGGATCAACTGCTGCAAACCCTCGGCGCATCGGGCGATGCCTACAGCGGCAGCCCGTTCGTGCAGATCTTCTCGCTGATCGGTAACGACACCGCCGCCCACATCCTCAACTTCGTGGTCCTGACCGCGGCGCTATCGGTGTACAACAGCGGCGTGTACTGCAACAGCCGCATGCTGTTCGGCCTGGCCGAGCAAGGCGATGCGCCGAAAGCGCTGATGAAGCTGAACAAGCAAGGCGTGCCGCTGCGTGCCCTGGGTATTTCGGCCCTGGTGACGCTGCTGTGCGTGGTGATCAACTACGTCGCGCCGCATGACGCACTGGAACTGTTGTTTGCGCTGGTGGTTGCCTCGCTGATGATCAACTGGGCGCTGATCAGCCTGACCCACATCAAGTTCCGCAAGGCCATGGGCGAGCAAGGCGTGGTGCCGTCGTTCAAGACCTTCTGGTTCCCGTTCAGCAACTACCTCTGCCTGGCGTTCATGCTGATGATTATCTGCGTGATGCTGGCGATTCCGGGTGTGCGGGCATCGGTGTATGCGATTCCGGTTTGGGTCGGGATTATCTATGTGGCGTACCGGTTGCGGTTGAATAACGCGAAGGCAGTAACAGCGCAATAACCCATGTGGGAGCGGGCTTGCTCGCGAAGGCGGTATGTCAGTCAGCACATGTGTTTATTGACCCACCGTCTTCGCGAGCAAGCCCGCTCCCACATTTGGATCGTATTCCAAATGAAAAGCCCCGGTACTGATGAGTACCGGGGCTTTTTGTTGGGCCTTGATTACAGCGTGGAACGCACTCGCCACAGCTCGGGGAACAGCACGGTGTCGAGCATCTTGCGCAGGTAACCCACGCCTTCGGTGCCGCCGGTACCGGGCTGGAAGCCGATGATCCGCTCCACGGTGGTGACGTGGCGGAAGCGCCACTGGCGGAAGGAATCTTCCAGGTCGATAAACTTTTCGGCCAGTTGGTACAGGTCCCAATAACGGCTCGGGTCGCGATAAACCTCGCGCCACGCCGCCTCCACGGATTCATCGTGAACCGTCGGCGCCGTGGGGTCGCGTTCGGCGCGCTTGGGGTCGATCGCCAGGCCGGCCTTGGCCATCAGGTTGATCGCCTCGTCATACAGCGACGGCGTGGCAATCGCCACTTTCAGCTCGTTCAACAGGTCCGGACGATGGGCGTGGGGCCGCAACAGCGCCGCGCTTTTATTGCCAAGGATGAATTCGATTTCCCGGTACTGGAACGACTGGAAGCCAGAGGATTGCCCCAGGTACGGGCGAATCGACTTGTACTCCGACGGCGTCATGGTCGCCAGCACCGCCCAGGCGTGCACCAATTGATCAAAGATTCGCGACACCCGCGCCAGCATCTTGAACGCCGGTGGCAACTCACCCAGGCGCACGTGTTCGCGGGCGGCCTTGAGTTCGTGGAGCATCAGCTTCATCCACAGCTCCGAGGTCTGGTGCTGGATGATGAACAGCATCTCGTTATGGTCCGGCGACAGCGGATGCTGGGCGCTGAGCACTTTGCCCAGGTCCAGGTAGTCGCCATAGCTCATGGACTCGGAAAAATTCAGCTCGGCGTTATGCCATTCTTCCGGCGGCTGGTAGTCAGGGGAGAAAGGACACTGGCTCATCGCGTGGGCTCCTTGAGCGGGCGGAGAATGGCTCGTACCGGGCTGGCATCGAGGTTGGCAAAACGCAGCGGCAGCGCGATCAACTCGTAATCGCCCTCCGGCATGTCGTCGAGGACGATGCCTTCGAGAATCGCCATGCCATGACGGGCGACGGCGTTGTGGGAATCCATGGTCTTGGACTGTTGCGGGTCCAGGGACGGCGTGTCGATGCCGATCAGGCGCACACCGAGGCTGGCCAGCAGCTCGACGGTTTGCGGAGCGACGGCGGTGAAATTCGAATCCCAGGTATCCAGTGGCGCCTGTTGATAAGTGCGCAGCAGCACCCGCTCCGGCAGGTTTTCCAGGCGGCCTTCCAACTGATGCGGCTGCACCAGCGCGCCGCTGCCCAGGCAATGCAGCACCCGGCACGGGCCCATGTACACATCCAGGGACACTTCGCCGATGGGCGCCCCGTCAGCGCTGTAGTGCAACGGCGCGTCCACATGGGCGCCGGTGTGGGGCGACAGGGTGATGCGCCCGACATTCACCGGGCACTCGGGGCCGAACTGCCACACCCGCTCTTCCTGAAACGGCGTATCGCCCGGCCAGGTCGGGGTCGCGGTGCTCAAGGGCGGGCTGATGTCCCACCACGTTGTTATTGGATTCATTTCAAGGCTCTCGGTCGTTACTGGGGTGAATGATACGAGGGCCAGCTGTAAATATTCTTGCGAATTCCAGCGCAAAGCGGGAAATCTTTCGCACTTACTGCGAGGAAATGGCTGATTGGTGATTGGATGTTTCAAAGCGCCCGGTCAGGCAATGCCCCCTGTAGGAGCGAGCTTGCTCGCGAAAAACTCGAGGGCCCCGCGTGGAGTCAGAATGCCAACGTCATCGTTAACGACCTTCGCGAGCAAGCTCGCTCCTACAGGGGATCAAGATCAACGGCCGCCTGCGCTTCTGGGCATCCCGATGTCGAGATCAGACCACTGGCGGCCCGCCCAAGGCGATAGGGTTCAGACTTCCCTTCCACTGCCTCGGAATCATCATGTCCAAGCCGATCACCGTACTGCGCGATACCCACCCACTGCCGGTGCTCGACGCCTGCAAATGGGAAAAACTCGAAGGCGACCCACACACCGTCAACCTCAACGCCTACACCAGCGAAGACGGCAGCAAGATCATGGGCACCTGGATCTGCACCCCGGGCAAATGGCGAGTGGAGTACGTGAAGTGGGAATACTGCCACTTCCAGGAAGGCTACTGCGTGATCACCCCCGACGGCCTGGAGCCGATCCATTTGCGGGCTGGGGATATCTTTGTGGTAGAGCCGGGGATGAAGGGGACGTGGGAAGTGGTGGAGACGGTGCGTAAGTATTTTGTGTTTGCCTGACAGCCATTGTGGCGAGGGGGCCTGCCCCCCGTTGGACCGGGCTGGCGCTCCAGTGCGTAGCGCTCCCGCTTTTTTTGGGGCTGCTGCGCAGCCCAACGGGGGACAAGCCCCCTCGCCACAGTTCCCGGAAAATCCCCTATTGGGGTTTGCGATAGCTGTTGATGATCGCCGAGAAGTCCTTGCCCCCTTCCCCACGCTGGCTCATCGATTGATACAACTGCTGCGCCACTGCGCCGAGGATCACCGGCTGGTGCGCCTGGCGGGCGGCTTCAGTAGCCAGCCCAAGGTCCTTGAGCATCAGTTCCGCACCAAACCCGCCGGTATAACCCCGCGACGACGGCGCCGTTTCGATAATCCCGGGCCATGGGTTGTAGGTGTCCGAACTCCAGCAGCGCCCGGTGGAGCTGTTGATGATTCCCGCCAACACTTGAGTGTCGATGCCCAGCGCATCGCCCAGGGCCATGGCTTCGCTGACGCCGACCATGGTGATACCCAGCAGCAGGTTGTTGCAGATCTTGGCGATTTGCCCGGTGCCGACTTCACCGCAGTGAACGATGTTGCGGCCCATCTGCGCCAGCACTGGCTGCAGGGTGGCGAACAGTTCCGGGGTGGCGCCGACCATGAAGGTCAACGTCCCGGCCTGGGCGCCGCCGGTCCCGCCAGACACCGGTGCGTCGGCCATCACCACGCCTTGTTTTGCCGCCGCCGCCGCTACGTCGCGGGCGGTTTGCGGGTCGATGGTGCTGCAATCCACTGCCGGCACGCCTTTGCCGATGCCGGCCAGCACGCCATCTTCACCGAGCCATACGCTGCGCACATGGGCTGCGGCCGGGAGCATGGTCACCACCAACTCGGCGCCTTCTGCTGCCGCACGCGGTGAGGCGCTGATGGTGCCGCCCAGTTCGGCCAGTTCCTTGAGCACGGTCTGGTTCAAATCGAACAGGTTCAGCGCGTGGCCAGCCTTGATCAGGTTGCGCGCCATCGGCGCGCCCATGTTGCCCAGGCCAATAAATGCAATCTTCATGGTCGTCTCCTCGATCAGCGCAGGTTGATGGTGGTGTTGACGCCATCGTTGACGCTGTCGTCGTCGAACCAGCGGCTGGTGACGGTCTTGGTCTGGGTGTAGAACTGCACCACTTGCTTGCCGTACGGGCCCAGATCGCCGAGTTTCGAACCGCGGGAACCGGTGAAGCTGAAGAACGGAACTGGTACGGGGATCGGGATGTTGATGCCGACCTGGCCGACGTCGATTTCGCTCTGGAATTTACGCGCTGCCGCGCCGCTCTGGGTGAACAGGCCGGTGCCGTTGCCGAACGGGTTGGCGTTGACCAGGGCGATGGCTTGGTCGAGGGTGTCGACTTCCAGCACCACCAGCACCGGGCCGAAGATTTCCTGGGTGTAGATCTGCATGTCGGTGGTCACGCCGGAGAACAGGGTCGGGCCGACGAAGTTACCGTCTTCGAAGCCTGGAACCTTGATGTCGCGACCATCCAGTTCCAGCTTGGCGCCTTCTTTCACGCCGCTTTCGATCAAGTCGAGAATGCGTGCCTTGGCGCGCTTGGAGATCACCGGGCCCACATCAGTACCGGCTTCACTGCCGGCATTCACCTTGAGTTTTTGCGCCAGGGCCTTGAGGTCCGGCAGCCATTGCTTGGCCGCGCCTACCAGCACCACCACGGAAGTTGCCATGCAACGCTGACCGGCCGCGCCGAATCCGGCACCTACCAGAGCGTTGAGGGTTTGCTCACGATTCGCGTCCGGCAGCACCACGGCGTGGTTCTTGGCGCCCATCATCGACTGCACGCGCTTGCCGTGTTTGCCGGCGAGGTCATAGACGTGAGTACCCACGGCGGTCGAGCCGACGAAGGACACGGCCTTGATGTCTTTGTGGGTGCACAGCGCATCCACCACATCTTTGCCGCCATGAACCACGTTCAGCACACCGGCTGGCACACCGGCTTCGACTGCCAGCTCAACCAGCAGCACGGTCGACAGCGGGTCCTGTTCCGACGGCTTGAGCACGAAAGTGTTACCGCAGGCGATGGCCATCGGGAACATCCACAGCGGAATCATTGCCGGGAAGTTGAACGGGGTGATGCCTGCGCACACGCCGATCGGCTGGCGCAGGGTGTAGGTATCCACACCGCCGGCGACGTTTTCAGCGAATTCGCCCATCTGCAGGGTGCCGATGGAGCACGCATGTTCGACCACTTCCAGGCCACGGAAAATATCGCCTTCAGCGTCGGCAATGGTCTTGCCCTGCTCGGCGCTGAGGACCACGGCGATGCGCTTGGAGTGCTCGCGGATCAAGGCTTGCAGCTTGAGCATGATGCGCATGCGCGCACCGATCGGCGTCAGCTTCCAGGTCTGGAAGGCGCGATGGGCGGCGTCGATGGCAGCGTTGACTTCTTCGGGGGTGGAGAAAGGCACACGGGCCAGTACTTGCTGGGTGGCGGGGTTGACGATGTCTTGCCATTCGGTGGTCTTGGACTCGACCCACTCGCCGTTGATCAGCAGCTTGACCTGTTTCACGGAAATATCGGCAGATGCGTTCATGTGGTCTCCAATTCTTGTAGGTATGCAGAGAACCAAGGCGTTGAATCGCCTTGAGGATGAGGCGTTCGGACTTTTGTAGGAGCAAGCTTGCTCGCGAAGAACCGGAGAGCGCCGCATTCATTCAGGCTCCCCGCGTTATCGTTAACGCCCTTCGCGAGCAAGCTCGCTCCTACACATGAGGCGTTCGGACTGTTTTTGGAGTATAGATGTGCAAACTTCTAATAAGAACGCACATAAAAGCCGGTCCAATATGCAAAAAAACATCACGTCACTAGGCTCCCTGAACTGGGATGACCTGAAGTTTTTCCTCGAAGTCGCCCGCACCCGCAAGGCCAGCGTCGCCGCCAAGCGCTTGGCGGTGGACTACACCACCGTGTCGCGGCGCATTACCTCCCTTGAAGGATCGTTGGGCACTCTTCTGTTTGAAAAGTCCCGGACCAACGGCTTCGTATTGACCACCGAAGGCCAGCGTTTGCTGGGTTACGCCGAGTCCATCGAAAGCACCTTGCACATGGCCTGTGAACAGGTTTCCGGCTCCGGCGTGGCGTTGTCCGGCCACGTGCGCATGGGCTGCACCGAAGGGTTCGGCAGCTTCTTCGTCACCCCGCAACTGAGCCACTTCGTCGACACCTACCCGGCGATCTCCGTGGACATCCTGCCCCTGCCCCACTTCATCAGCCTGTCCAAGCGCGAGGCGGATATCGTCATCGCCCTGGAGCGGCCCGAACACGGGCCGTACGTGTGCTGCAAGCTGTGCGACTACAAGTTGCAGCTTTACGCGACCCAGGAATACCTGGACCAACACCCACCCATCCGCCGGGCAGCGGATTTGGCCGAACATCCGTTTATCAGCTACGTGGATGACCTGGCGTTCAGTTCGGAGCTGTTGTACCTGGCGAATGTGGTGCCCGGCGCCAGCGCGAGCTTGCGCAGTACCAGCGTGATCGCGCAGTACGTGGCGGCGCAGCAAGGGCGCTCGCTGGCGATCCTGCCGTGTTTTTTGGCGGCGCAGGATCCGCGGTTGCTGCCGGTGCTTTCGAAGGAGATCAACATTACGCGGCAGTTCTGGATGTACTGCCGCGAGGATTTGAGGAAGTTGAAACGGATCACCCTGTTGTGGGATTACATCCGTGAGGTGACGGAGCAGAATCAGCCGTTGTTGATGGGGGAAACGCGGCAGATGGAGTTCGCAGACTAAGCAGGTGCACTTTAAGCCCCCCCCTCGGGTTTCCTGAGCTTTATTGATAATCCATAGGCTCAGGGAGGGGAAAACTAATGAGTAGCTCAAGCAAAAAGACTGGACGCATCGAGTTCTCGTTATTGCAATACAAGGCTCACGTCACTCAGGAGGATGTGAGGGCCGCATTAGGACGAGTCCTGGAGGATCAGCGGTTCGCGAGGTCTGATCGGCTGTGCACATTATTGAGGTTTTTGGTTGAAAACGCGTTGCAGGAAACGACGAAGAAGCTGACCGAATATGACGTAGGCCTATCGGTATTCGACCGCGACCCTACTCAATACGCAACGTGTGATGACCCTATCGTAAGGGTGCAGATTGGACGACTGCGAAAAAAACTCACGGAGTACTATTCCAGCGTCGCACCACAGCCGACGTTGCGATTTTCCGTGCCGCTGGGCAGCTACATACCATCTGCCAGTATTGCGTTAGCTGAAGAAGCACCGGAACGTATTCACCGATTGTCGGTACGGCAGTTCAAATGTATTACTCATGCTGGCGCTGTCTTTACTCAAGGCTTGTGTGAAGAGTTGAGTTACCGGTTATTCGAATCGTTTGACAACCCGATCATTTCGCACTCCTTCACGGCTTCTCGTTATATTGACTCCGTTGAAGAGGTCGTCAGGGAATACACCCTTGAAGGCAGTGTTCGGGTGGAACCGTCGCGATTGAGAACGTCTGTTCGTCTTGTGGACACCTCCATCGGCTTGATTTCCTGGTCGGCCCAGTTCGACCGGGATAGCAACTATGGAATAACGATCCAGGAGGACTTGGCGAACACTATTTGCTGTGCGTTGAAAGCCTACTTTGACGAGCATCTGCAGCCAGCACAACAAGTGGTATAAAAACGAAACAGGGCGATCAATATCGCCCTGCTTCATTATTTTTTATAGATCACGGAGTTGACCACTTACCGTCGGAGTACAAGCGTACTGCATTGTCACTTTTAGTCAGGTCAATCTCAACCGACTGAGAGCGCGACGAACTGAACATAGTACTCGTTTGGATCTTTTGCTCGAACCACACTAGCACTTTTTCAACAGGTTCAAGTTCAACAGTACCTTTGACAACTTCCTCTGTCGCTACGTAGATCGGGGTACTGACCAGTTTTCCATCAGCGCCGGTGGAGACCTGGTTAATACCCGGATGAATGGTATCGTAATTATTTACCATTGTAATGACAGTGGATTTCCCACCCGTACGTGGATCCTCCAGAGTGCCCACCTTGTTCAGGACTGAAGTTTCGCCCAACCCGATATCCACCAGATTGGTTGACACATCGACCTGAACGCTGGCGTCGAAGTTATTGGTGCCGAACAATTGATATTGCGGAACCCACGAAAAACCAGTGGTAAATGCATATTTACCATAAGCCTGCCAGACAACGTTATAAGCATTGTCACCGACTTTTTTTGCAAAGCACAATTTGTAGTCAGCGTTTTTAAGCGTCTCCAAATCCCCTGGGGCAATTTGAATTTTCACTGACTTCCTTGTCGCTTGCAAAATGGCGCTGAGTGCCTGTGCGTAGTCAGTATGACTTACAACGGGCTTGCCTCCCAGGCTGATCAGCGAGGTCTGCAAGGCATCACCCCACACAAAACTCCAGCTGGTACGCCGGCCGCGAGGGACAGTATTGATCAACTCATTTTCGAAATCCGTATGGTTGACCTCACCGGTAAACGTTACTTTTCGCGAAGCGGGTGACCCCTCGGATGCAACTGGATTTCCGCCGACGGCCCTTAGAGCAGCTTCAAGTTGCTGCTCACTCGGCACGTTGTTATTGTTTTTTTCAATAATTACGAAGTTCATGATGTCACCTCTATTTATCTGAAGTTTTATCAGTGAGCATCGGGTGTCGATGTCAATCGACCTTTATTCAAACCACTCTGAACATCACTTCCATGCCTCGCCAAATAACGAGGTGAGTGGCCTGAATAACGTGCTACAACCCTGTAAACACACTGACAAACCTACTGTAGAGCGGCACCACTTTGCAGGTAAGTATCCTTGATGTAACAACAAACGTTATGCATGAGTAAGAACGGCCGACAGGTTAACAAGGGCTAACCGTAATGCCTGTCAGTTACTTTCGTGTAACCGTAACATTACCGTATTAGCCCTTCGCTCTCTGCTTAGTCTGCAATCACCACAATCGACACCCGACGATTCTCGGTGCGCCCCGCCGCTGTCGTGTTGGACGCCACCGGCTCGCTGCTGCCCAGCCCGCGCAGTTGTACGTTTTCTTCTTTCATGCCAACGCCCACCAACACCTGTGCGACGCTTTTTGCCCGGCGCAGGGACAGTTGCTGGTTGTAGGTTTCCTTGCCCGAGGCGTCGGTGTGGCCGTCAACCCGCACGCGTTCGATGCCCACACCCATCAGCGCCTTGCCGATGCGTTGGACGATTTCGGTGCTGGGGGCATTCAGGCTCTCGACGTCGCTGCCAAACAGCACCTTGCCCGAGAGGCCAAAGGCCCAGCCCTCGTCAGTCAGTTCGAAGCCTTGCTGTTTGAGCACGGCGATTTGCGCCGGTGTCAGGCCTTTGGGCGGCGGTGTCTGGCAGCCACTCAGGGCGAGCATGGCCACGAGCAAGGTGATGAATAAAAAGCGTGCGGTCGAGAACAAGGGATCAACTCCTGTGTTGAACGTTGGCGGCGGGAGACTCGGATTCCGCCGTTTGCTGGCCACCCTGGGAGAGCCGTTTGGCCTGGTACATCGCCGCGTCGGCGGCGTTGAGCAGGTTACCGGGGGTGGCACCATGATCAGGGTAGATGGCAATGCCAATACTGAGTGAGGTCAATACGTGGGTGTCGCCGGGCAGCGCAATGGGCGCGTCCATGCTGGCGATGATTTTTTCGGCAATGCGCTGGGCGTCCTCAAGCCTATGCAGGGGCGACAGCAAGATGGCGAATTCATCGCCGCCCAGGCGTGCCACAAGGTCCTGTTCGCGCAGTTGCGCACGAATGCGCGCAGCCACTGCCACCAATACTGCGTCGCCGGCGGCGTGGCCGTAGTTGTCGTTGATATCTTTGAAGCGGTCGCTGTCGAGGAACAATACCGCGACCTTCTCGTTGAGTTTGGCGGCGCTGCGCAGGGCGCGGATCAGCCGACCTTCGAAGAACGCTCGGTTGGGCAGTCCGGTCAGGCTGTCGTGGCTGGCCTGGTGGGCGAGGGTTTCGTTTTCGCTTTGCAGGTGGGTCTGCCAGGCTTCCAGCTCGTCGAGCAAGGCATTGAAGTCGTTGCCCAGGCTGTCGAGTTCGGCGATTTGCGCCGGCGGTACGCGCCGGTCAAAGGCCCGCTCGCTGCGGGCGGCGTGGGCCACCGAAGCCAGGCTGTGCAACGGCCCGGTGATGCCGCGTAACAGGCGCCGCGCCAGATACAGCGCAACCCAGGCGCTGAGGGCGGTGCACACCAAAATCCCGGCAAGGCCGCTGAGCAGGAAGCGCAACAGGCTGCCGCCATGGCCGGTCAGGTGCACGCTGCCGATGACCTGGCCCTGGTGCAGAATCGGCTGGGTGATGGGCTGTTCAAGCAGCGCATGCGCCAACTGCAGCTCAATCATCGACAGCATCCCGGTTTCCGGGCGCTCCCAATGTGCCAGTTGCTTGCCTTCAACGTTGAAGACTTCTGCCTCGGCCACCTCTTCTTCCGAGGCAATCACAGCCAAGGCTTCAGTGGCTGCCGCGCTGTCGTTGAACACCACCGCCGCTTCCACGGTGTAGTTGATGGAGCGGGCGATCAGGTGCAGGTTGTGGTCGGCATACACCCGTAGCGCGAGCACGCCGAGCAGGGTCAGGGAGATACTGGCCATGCTGACGGCCATCAGCGCCAGGCTCAGGTGCCCACGCCCGATCACCGAACGCAAAGTAGGGCGCACTGGCGCCTTATCAACACTCATGAGCCCGGCGCTCGACGGCGGGACAGTTGCAGTACGCTCGGATGAATGCGCACACCGCTGCGGGCAACGGAGTCCAGGTTGACCTCGAAGGAGACCTGTTCGTCGGCCACTCGCAGGCAAAACAGGCTGCCCACGGTGCATTGGTCGCCGCCTTCGCTGATGCTGAGCACCGGACGGCCGGCCAATGTGGTGAACAGGCGGCTGCGCTCCTCGCTGGTCAATTGGCCGATGTAGACCGCGTCGCATGCGCTGGCAATGTCGGGATGGTCGGCCAGCAGGCGCTGGACCACTACCGGACGGCCGGTAGCCTGGGTGGTGCCTTTGACCAGGTCATCGGTGTATTGGGTCGGCCCGACGATGCACAGGCGCAATTGCGCGGGCTCTACCGGCCAGCGGGCATAACTGAGGATTCCGAGGACCACCTGCGTGACAGACTTGGCCCGGTGATCGGCCATGTCGGCAGGGGGCTGGGCAAAAGCGAGAGGCGTGAAGATCCACAGAAGCGCCAACAGCAGCATTCGTCTCCAGCTCAAACTTCGCTCTGTGGGCGAGACAGCCACGTTCATGCAGCGATTCTCTAAGATCTTCTCGGGATGATGCCGCAACGATAGCACAACGGCGGAACCCCCCCGAGGCGACACCCAGGAGGATTCCGACATTTTATTAAGAAAAATCACACATTTGGATCAGAAAATTTAGATGACCCATTGGTCAGGTTCTTTAACGATCAAGTGCCCAGCTCCAGCATCAGCCCACTCAAGCGCTTCACCTTGCGACTCACCGCCTCTTCGAACACGCCACCCCGGGGTTCGATCAGGCTGAACCAGTCCTTGGCGCGGGTGATGCCGGTGTAGATCAACTCTTTGGTGAGCACCGGGTTCAGCGCATCCGGCAGAATCAGTGCGGTATGGGTGAATTCAGAGCCTTGGGATTTGTGCACCGTCATCGCATAAACGGTTTCGACGTCGTTGAGCCGGCTGGGCAGCACAAAGCGCACGCCGCCCTGGCCATCGTTGCGCGGGAATGCCACCCGCAGCACCTGCGGCCCGCCGTCGCTTTCGGGTAGTTTCAGGGCGATGCCAATGTCGCCGTTCATCAGGCCAAGGCCGTAGTCGTTGCGAGTCATCAACACCGGGCGGCCTTCGTACCACTGCTGATCGCTGTCGATCAGCCGGGACTTGAGCAGCGCCGCGGTGATGCGCAGGTTCAAGCCCTCGACACCCCACGGGCCCTTGCGGACGGCGCAGAGCAACTGGAATGCGTCGAAGGCTTTCAGCAGCTTTTGCGCCCAGAGCGTCCAGGCCTCGGCATCCCGTGGCGTCTCCAGGGACGGGCGCGCGGTCTGCAGCAGCTTCAGGTAATAGCGATAACCGTGGGCTCCGTCACCGTGGCCGTCCAGCACCAGGCGCTCCAGGGCATGGTCGTGCTCGCCCTTGAGGCTGACGCAAAACAGATCGGCATGGCTGCGGGCAGCCAGCAGTTTGCGGGCCTGTTCAGGATTTTGCTGATTGACCCAACGGGCCAGTTGGCCGATGCCGCTGCCTTCGTCAAAACGCCGCGAGTAACGCAGCATCACCACTTGTTGCGCCAATGGATGACGGCCGTCGAGGTCTTCCTGCAGGCCGCTGGCGCCGAGGTCTTCGCCGCTGACCTGTTGCAGCCACTGGCGGGTTTGCGGGCTGTAGAAACCGGCTTCGGCGTCGCGGCACAAATCACCCAACACCGCGCCGGCTTCAACCGAGGCCAACTGGTCCTTGTCCCCCAGCAGCACCAGGCGGGCATGGGGCGGCAGCGCGTCCAGCAGGTTGGCCATCATTTCCAGGTCAATCATTGAGGCTTCATCCACCACTAATACATCCAGGGGCAACGGATTGCCGATGTGATGCCGGAAGTGTCGGGTGCCGGGTCGGCTGCCCAGTAAACGGTGGACGGTGGTGACCTGAGTCGGGATTTTTTCCTTCACCGCATCCGGCACTTTCAGCGACAGCACTTGCTGGCTGATGGACTCGGTCAAGCGTGCGGCCGCCTTGCCGGTGGGTGCTGCCAGCCGGATGCGCAATGCGCTGCCGTTCTCCACCGCTGGCGCCTGCAGCAGAGCGAGCAAGCGCACCACCGTGGTGGTCTTGCCAGTGCCCGGGCCGCCGGTGACGATGCTGAATGCACCGCGTGTGGCCAGGGCGCAGGCGAGTTTTTGCCAGTCGACGACACCGTCTGGCGGGGCCTGGTCGAACAGCCGATTCAAGCGTTCGGGCAGATCGTCGGCAACGCTTTCGGTGGTGGCGAGTCGCAGGCGCAAGGCGCTGTCGATGCGCCGTTCGTAAGTCCAGTAGCGGCGCAAATACAGGCGTTTGCCCGACAGCACCAGTGGCCGGCTTTGCGCGTCCGCGCTGCCGTCGACGGCCAGTGCCACCAGGCGGCTGGCAGCCAGGACGTTGCACCAGTGAGCGCCATCCAGGCCGTCGAGCAATTGCGATGGCAACAGCATGACGCCCGTTTGCGCATCACCTTCGGGCGGCAGCGACAGGGCGAAATCCGGGGTCTTGAGGGTTTCGAACAGGTCCAGGCACACATGGCCATGGCCCAGTTGGTGACTGGTCAGGGCGGCGGCCAGCAACACCAGGGGGTCAGCCTGGGGATCAAGCTCGTGGAGGAAGCCGACGAAGGCTTTATCCAATGCGCGCAACCAGCCGCGCTGCCCCCAAAGATCGAGCAATTGCACCAGGTCGGCGGCGCGGCTGAGGGGCGTCAGCGCCTCGAGCGGTAACGGCGACAGGCTCATAGCAGCTCTCCTTGTTCCCAGGCAGGCTCGGCCTTGGGTGGTAGCGGTTTACCCTGGAACAGCAGGTCCAGGTTTTCGATCAATTCCCGGGGCGGACGGGTGAAGTACGCACCCTGGCTCGAGGAATGAGTGCCCCTCAGGAACAGGTACAACGCACCACCGACATGGCGGTCGTAGTCGTAATCCGGCAGACGAGCCTTGAGCTGGCGATGCAGGGCCAGTAGGTAAAGCACGTATTGCAGGTCGTAACGATGATCGAGGATCGACAGTTCCATGGCCTGTTGTGTGTAGGCCGAATCGTCGGGACCGAGCCAGTTGGATTTGTAGTCAGCCACGTAGTAGCGGCCTTGGTGCTCGAACGTCAGGTCGATAAAGCCCTTGAACATGCCGTTGAGCAGCACAGGTTCAGCCGACACGCGGGATACGCCATTGTGAGTGTGCTGGCACACCAGTTTGTCGAGCGCCAGGACGTCGACCTTGTGACTGGCGAACCAGAATTCCATTTCGATCTGGTAGTGCTGCAACTCATTGAGGGCCATCTGCCCGTTGCCCAGCGGCAGCCGGGCTTGTAACAGGTGCCCGAGCCAGCCGCCGAGGGTGCCGATCCAGCCTTCCCATCCACGCCGGTTACAGCGGCGAGCAACCGCATCTTCGATGGCCTCCGGGGTAACGTCGAAGCCTTCGCCGCCCGCCCATTCCAGCAGACCATGGAGGAAGGTGCCGGGGTTTGGCCCGCGTGGGAAACGGTGAATATCCCCACCAGAAGCCGGCACTTCGCGCGGTGCGTCCGGGTCGAGGCGTTCGTCGTCGAACAGCTTCTGCGCTTGTGAGCTTTCCGGTGCTTCGAGGCTGGCGGCGCTCATGCTTTCGCCGATGCGCAGCGCACTGTAGGAAGCGATCCACCAGTTTTCTGCCGCCTTGCGTTTGGGTAGGAGCGGCGCGAGCAAAGTGGCTTCGTTGCGCGGCGGGTGGAAGATGACCGCATCGGCTTCGGGCATCTCTGAGTAATGCAGCGCAGGGCAGCCTTGCTGCAAGTCGAGCAGCCAGCGGGCCAGGCCGGCGGACTCGCCCAGTGAAGCACCGCCGCCGAGCAAGTAGCCCAGGGCCGACAGGTGCAACACCGAGCTGTTGTTATTGCCGCGCTTCAGGTCAGCGATCCCCAGCCAGCAAGCGTGTTTGGCCCGGGTCAGCGCTACGTAAAACAAACGCAGGTCTTCGGCCAGGCGCTCGTCGTCGGCTTGGGCGATCAACTCGGCGGTGGGCCTGAGGCTGACTTGGGATTTGCCGTTTGCATCGTGGTAATGCAACGGCAAGCGGCTGCCATCCACCGGTTTTGCCGAGCAAATGAACGGCAGGAAGACCAGGTCGTATTCCAGCCCCTTGGATTTGTGGATCGTCACCACTTTGACCAGTTGCTCATCGCTCTCCAGACGCAGGATCTGCTCTTCGCCAGCCTGCCCGGAGAGCGCGAGATGTTCAGCCAGATGGCGAATCAATGCCTGTTCGCCGTCCAACTCCGCGGCCGCCTGTTGCAACAATTCCGAGAGGTGCAACAGGTTGGTCAGCACCCGTTCGCCATCGCTGCGGGTGATCAGGGTTTGCGGCAATTTGAAGTCGTGCAGCAGGCGGCGCAGCATCGGCAGCACGCCTTGGGTGCGCCAGATCGTGCGGTAGTCGCGGAACTGCATCACGCGTTTTTCCCACGCTAGTTCGTCCTGGTTCAGACGCTCCAGTTCGGGCAATGACAGGTTCAAGGTAACGCAGGCCAGGGCAGCACGCAGCGGACGCTCGACGTCCGGCTCGGCGCAGGCTTTGAGCCAGGCCAGCAAGTCGTGAGCTTCCTGGGCGGCAAACACCGAATCCTTATCAGACAGGTAGACACTGCGCACACCACGGGCGGCCAGTTCACCACGCACCGCTTGGGCTTCCTTGCCGTCGCGCACGAGGATGGCGATATCTGACGGCAGCACGCCTTTGAAGCTAGCGTCTTTGCTCAGGAATCCGGCAGTACCCTGCTGGCCGCCGTTGAGTAATGCGACGATTTGACTGGCACAGGTCGCGGCCAGCTGTTGGCGGTAGAGCACGCTGGAGATCGGCTGGTCGGTGGGCAGGTGCCAGAGGTTCAGCGCGGGCAACGTCTGACCGTTGACCTGCAGTTGTTCTTTGCGGCCTTGGGACAATACCGACTGGAACGGCACCGGATTCGTCCCGTCGGGTTCGCGGAACAGGAACGCGCCGCGGCCTTTTTCTGCGCGCTGGAACACATGGTTTACCGCCTCGACCATGGCGTGGCTGGAACGGAAGTTGGTGCCCAGGGTGTGATGGCGGCCGGTGGTGGACTGGCGCGCACGCAGATAGGTGTAGATGTCGGCACCACGGAAGGCGTAGATCGCCTGCTTCGGGTCGCCGATCAGGAACAGGCCGCTGTCGAGGTGGTTTTCTTCAATGCGGTAGATGCTGTCGAAGATGCTGTATTGCACCGGATCGGTGTCCTGGAATTCGTCGATCAAGGCGACCGGGAATTGCTCACGGATCACACTGGCCAGGCGTTCGCCGCCGTCGGCCTGCAGGGCGGCGTTGAGGCGGATCAGCATGTCGTCGAAGCCCATTTCGGCGCGACGACGTTTTTCTTCTTCGAAGCGTTTTCCAACCCAGCCGGCGGCGTGTTGCAGTACTGCGGCGTCCGGCGTTGGCAGGGCGTCGAGGCTGGCCTTGAGACTGGCCATGGCGTCGATACCCGGATGGTGCGGTGGTTCGCCTTTCCAGGCTTCGGCCATACCGTCGGGCGTCAGGCGGGTGAAACCGGTGCCGATGTCCAGTTGTTCAAGGGACTCGTCAGCTGCCCAGGCGCTGATCTTCTCAAACCAGGGCTCGAAGTAACGCGCTTGCATCTTGCGGCCATCGACGGCTTTGGCGGCGACGGCCTGCAAGCAAATGTTGCGCAACTCTTCTGCCCATTGTTGCCAGGGTGCCTTGAGCGCGACGAGGGCTTGGCGGCGTTCCTGTAGGCATTCGTTGATCAGCTCGGCGGGGTCGCGAGTTTCATCCGTGGGCCGCTCGCTATTGAACAACGCGCGTACCCGTGGCATCAGGGCTGCCGGGCCGCCCCAATTGTTGCGCACCCAGTTCAATGCGTCGTCGTGCATCGGGTAGCAGAACAATCGCCAGTAGTCGCGTAGCACTTCGCCGAGCAGGTCGCTGTGGTCGGTTTCCAGGGTCTGGGTGAACAGGCTGCCGCTGTCGAAGGCGTGTTCGCGCAGCATGCGCTGGCACCAACTGTGGATGGTAGAGACGGCGGCTTCGTCCATCCATTGGGCAGCGATATCCAGACGATTGGCGCAGCCGGGCCATTGTTCGGGGCTGTATTGGTCGCGCAGTTCGGCGATCAGTGCATCGGGTTCTTCGATTTCTTCGCGGAAAAAACGCGCGGCTTCTGCCAGGCGGATGCGGATACGTTCGCGCAGTTCTTTGGTGGCGGCGTCGGTGAACGTCACGACGAGAATTTGCGGCGGCAGCAACTCGCGGCCGAAGCCCGATTCGTCACCGCCGTGGCCAAGTACCAGGCGCAGGTAAAGCGCCGAGATGGTGAACGTCTTGCCGGTGCCGGCGCTGGCTTCGATCAGTTGGCTACCCTTGAGCGGGAACGCCAGGGCCAGGGGTTTTATGCCGCTCATGCGCTGGCCTCCGCGCTGGTGAGTGATCGCCAGGGGGCGTTGATCAACGGTCGATAGAGGGTTTCGCACCAACCTTCAAACTCTTCGCTGGCCAGCAGGGCAGCGTAGTCGGGGAACTGCCGGGTGAGCGCAGGGCTTTCGCGGCGCTCGCCGTCGGTGGTTTGGCCGTCGCCTTCATAGGCTTTGCTGGCGGCGGCTTGCGCTTTGGCCGGGTCGGTTTGACCGAGCCAGGCGAACGCTGTTTTAACGGCGATCGGCAGTGGTTCGCTCATGCCGGTTTTCCACGCGAGCAGCAGGTTGCCGAGGAGCTCCTGGGCGGTGGCTTGCTCCAGCGGGGCCAATAGCAGCGTGTCGTCGCTCGCAACCAGGCCGGTGCTTAATGGCAGCCCGCAGGCGCAGACCACCAAGTGGTTCACCCACGGACGAATCAGGCGATGCCACTTGCGGGTCTTGATCGAGCCGATACTGTTGGGAATGGCGGTGACGCTTAAAAAGCTGCCGTCGCTGCGTTGGTGCAGGCCGCTGATCCAACCTTCCAGCTGGATGCCGTGATGCTCAAAACTGATCGGTTCAGCACTGGTGTGCGGTGTTGGCCAGAGAGCCAGGAGTTGCTGATAACGTTGCAGCAGATCCGGCAAGGGCTCAATCAGTTCTTTGCGCAGGCATTCGCCGAAACCGACCATGGGCAACAAGCCGCTGCCTTGCAGGCGCAGGGCTTGGGCGTTGAGGGCTTCGTCGAGGTTGTCGGGCCGGGTCAATGCGGCGGCGAGCAGACTGTCGCTCAGGCTGTAGCGCTGCAGTGCGTCGAGGACGAAGGGTTCTTCATCTTCCAGCGGGACTTCGGCGGCTTCGAAAAACACTTTCAGGCGCTGGCTGAAGAAGTGTTTGACCGGGTTGCGCAGGAAGTCTTGCAGTTGGCCGAGGCTCAGCGGTTCTTCCTGGATGTAGGGCGCCAGGCTGCCGGTATCTGGGAGATTGTCCGCTGTTGCATGGAGCAACTGCCATTCGCGGGCGTAGCTGAACAGCTCATCACCTTCGTGGAAGTAGCGGGCGCTGAAGGGTTGGAGCGGGTGTTCCTGGGTGGTGGCTTCCAGCAGTGGTTCGCCGCTGGTGGTGTGCCAGCCGCTGGCGATGTGGTCGCGCAACTGGCCAATCAGGACAGATGCCGGGCGGTCACTGTTGTCGCGGATGCTGCGGCCAACCCAACTGATGTAAAGCTGGTCGCGGGCCGAGAGCAGGGCTTCGAGCAACAGGTAGCGATCGTCTTCACGGCGTGAGCGGTCGCCCGGGCGGTAGTCGCTGCCCATCAGGTCGAAGTCCAGCGGCGGTTGCGCGCGCGGGTAGTCGCCGTCGTTCATGCCCAGCAGACACACCAGCTTGAACGGGATCGCACGCATCGGCATCAGAGTGCAAAAATTGACAGCCCCGGCGAGGAATCGTTGGGACAGGCGGCCCTGGTCGAGCCCAGCCAGCCAGGCCTCACGGACTACTGTCAGGGGTAACTCGTCGTGCAAGCCGACGGACTCGCAGGTCTCCAGCCAGGTTTCTCTCAGTTGCTCGAGTTGGCCCAAGAGGTAGTCGTCGTGCTCGTTGCTCGGGAGGAAGAACAACTGCATCAGGTTCTGCAGGCGCTCGCCCCACTCTCTCGGCGCGGCGGGTTGTGACAGTGCCTGGTGGGCGTCGTGCAGTGCGTCGAGCAGTGCGACCAGCGGGCCGATCAGTGCGGCGTCGAGGCCACCGATTTCATCGTAAGGCTCGATGCCATCGCAGGCCGAACCCGTACCGACGGCGTAGCCCAGGAGCATGCGGCGCAGGCCGAAACGCCAACTGTTTTGCTCCAGCTCCTGGGGCAAGCCGAGACCGGCGCGCTGTTCGGCGTTGAGGCCCCAGCGGATGCCTGCGCCTTCGATCCAGCGGTGCAGGGTCGGCAGGTCGCGCTCCTTGATGGCGAAGCGTTCACGCAGGGCCGGGACGTCGAGCAGGTCGAGGATTTCGCTGACCGGGAACCGGCTGTCGGGGAGCTTGAGCAAGTGTTCGACGGCGATCAGCAATGGGTCGCGGCCGCGCTGGCCTTGGTCTGTCAGGGTGAACGGAATAAAGCGTAGGTCGCTTCTATCAAGCTGGCCGAACACGGCGCGAATGTGCGGCGCGTAGCTGTCGACGTCGGGGACCATGACGATGATGTCCCGTGGACGTAGCGTGGGATCGGCGCTGAAGCGCTGGAGTAACTGGTCGTGGAGAATTTCTACTTCGCGTTGGGCGCTGTGGGCGATGTGGAAGCGGATGGACGTGTCACGCTGCAGATCGACGCTTGGCCAAAGTTCGCGGGTTTCGTTGAGCGGTCGCAGTTCGAGAATGTCGTCCTGAAGCTGGTTGAGCAATGTGGTGGGCTCGGTCTCGCTGAACAGGTCGATGCGGCCGTCGCGGAATGCCGAGCGGTAACTGTTGGGGTCGTCGTAGCTGTCCAACAGGTTGATGTAGTCGCGGCCTTGCTTGCCCCAGGCGGCGAGCAGCGGGTGGGCGTGCTGGTGCAGGGTTTGCGGGTCGATGGTGACCGGCATTCCGGCTTTGCGCGCCTGGCGTTTGTATTCGTTTCGGAGCAGGTCTTTGTCGGCGACGATGTCGGACCAGTGGTGGCGACAAGGGTTGTGCACGCACAGCAGCACTTGGCTGAAACGGGCGAGGCCGGCGAGCGCTTCCAGGGCCTGGGCTGGTAGGGAAGAAATGCCGAAAACGATCACGCGGGAAGGCAGGCCAACCGGGGCTTTTTCGAGGGTGTTGATGCGCTCGATAAAGCGCTGGTGAACACCGGCGCGACTCTGGGCCATGCCCTCCTCTCCGACATCCAGCAGCAGGGCACGCCATAGTTCGGCTTGCCAGCAGTTGGCTGGGCTCAGGGGTTTGGATTCGCCTCGGCCGTTACGTAGCTGATGGCGACCGTCAGCCCAGTCTTCCAGCCAGTCGGCACGGTAGACCTGGTATTGGTCGAACAGATCGGCGAGGCGCTCTGCCAGTTGGTAGCGTTTGCGTAGGTCCGTGTCGTGGGTCAGGAAGCGTTGCAGGGGCTCGAAGTGGGGCTGGTTGATCAACTCGGGGAGCAGGCGCATAAGACGCCAGGTCAGTGGGGCTTTATCTAACAGGGACTTGAGCGGGATTTCATCTTTGCCCAGGACCATGCGATAGAGCTGCCACATGAAGCTGCCGGGAAGTTGTACGTCTATAGCCGCAGCGATGCCGCAGCCGCCCATGTCGTCATCTTCAGGGTCTGAAGCCAGCGCCAGTTTGAGCCATTGGGCAATACCGTTGCTTTGTACCAGGGCGATTTCGTTTTCCAGGGGAGCCAGTGGGTAACGGCGCATCCAGCTGACAACCAGGCTGCGCAGCTCATCCAGGCGGTTGCCGTGAACCACCATGAATCCAGCACTGAGGGACGTCGCATCCGGCATAACGGCTTCCTTGGGAAAAGCAAAATCGAGGGATGGACTTTAGCATTGAAGGCAACCGTAGGCTGCAAGTGAGGAACACTTGGGGACGCTCGCGATACTTTCCGACCGCCCAAAACAAAACCCCTGATTGCGTTAGCAATCAGGGGTTTCGGAATTTAATCTTGACGATGACCTACTCTCACATGGGGAAACCCCACACTACCATCGGCGATGCATCGTTTCACTGCTGAGTTCGGGATGGGATCAGGTGGTTCCAATGCTCTATGGTCGTCAAGAAATTCGGGTACTGAGTCGTGACCGGTTGGTCTCGCTTCAGCAAATTGGGTATGTGATAGCTTTGGTGTTTTGTGAGCATCTCGAACTTTCGGTTCGTTTCGTCTTCACACACCGCAATCTGATGCTTCTACTTGTTTCCAAGTCAGGAGTAGTCAAATTGCTTGGGTGTTATATGGTCAAGCCTCACGGGCAATTAGTATTGGTTAGCTCAACGCCTCACAGCGCTTACACACCCAACCTATCAACGTCGTAGTCTTCGACGGCCCTTCAGGGAACTCAAGGTTCCAGTGAGATCTCATCTTGAGGCTAGTTTCCCGCTTAGATGCTTTCAGCGGTTATCTATTCCGAACATAGCTACCCGGCAATGCCACTGGCGTGACAACCGGAACACCAGAGGTTCGTCCACTCCGGTCCTCTCGTACTAGGAGCAGCCCCTCTCAAATCTCAAACGTCCACGGCAGATAGGGACCGAACTGTCTCACGACGTTCTAAACCCAGCTCGCGTACCACTTTAAATGGCGAACAGCCATACCCTTGGGACCGGCTTCAGCCCCAGGATGTGATGAGCCGACATCGAGGTGCCAAACACCGCCGTCGATATGAACTCTTGGGCGGTATCAGCCTGTTATCCCCGGAGTACCTTTTATCCGTTGAGCGATGGCCCTTCCATACAGAACCACCGGATCACTAAGACCTACTTTCGTACCTGCTCGACGTGTCTGTCTCGCAGTCAAGCGCGCTTTTGCCTTTATACTCTACGACCGATTTCCGACCGGTCTGAGCGCACCTTCGTACTCCTCCGTTACTCTTTAGGAGGAGACCGCCCCAGTCAAACTACCCACCATACACTGTCCTCGATCCGGATAACGGACCTGAGTTAGAACCTCAAAGTTGCCAGGGTGGTATTTCAAGGTTGGCTCCACGCGAACTGGCGTCCACGCTTCAAAGCCTCCCACCTATCCTACACAAGCAAATTCAAAGTCCAGTGCAAAGCTATAGTAAAGGTTCACGGGGTCTTTCCGTCTAGCCGCGGATACACTGCATCTTCACAGCGATTTCAATTTCACTGAGTCTCGGGTGGAGACAGCGCCGCCATCGTTACGCCATTCGTGCAGGTCGGAACTTACCCGACAAGGAATTTCGCTACCTTAGGACCGTTATAGTTACGGCCGCCGTTTACCGGGGCTTCGATCAAGAGCTTCGCGTTAGCTAACCCCATCAATTAACCTTCCGGCACCGGGCAGGCGTCACACCCTATACGTCCACTTTCGTGTTTGCAGAGTGCTGTGTTTTTAATAAACAGTCGCAGCGGCCTGGTATCTTCGACCGGCATGAGCTTACGGAGCAAGTCCTTCACCCTCACCGGCGCACCTTCTCCCGAAGTTACGGTGCCATTTTGCCTAGTTCCTTCACCCGAGTTCTCTCAAGCGCCTTGGTATTCTCTACCCAACCACCTGTGTCGGTTTGGGGTACGGTTCCTGGTTACCTGAAGCTTAGAAGCTTTTCTTGGAAGCATGGCATCAACCACTTCGTGTTCTAAAAGAACACTCGTCATCAGCTCTCGGCCTTAGAATCCCGGATTTACCTAAGATTCCAGCCTACCACCTTAAACTTGGACAACCAACGCCAAGCTGGCCTAGCCTTCTCCGTCCCTCCATCGCAATAACCAGAAGTACAGGAATATTAACCTGTTTTCCATCGACTACGCTTTTCAGCCTCGCCTTAGGGACCGACTAACCCTGCGTCGATTAACGTTGCGCAGGAAACCTTGGTCTTTCGGCGTGGGTGTTTTTCACACCCATTATCGTTACTCATGTCAGCATTCGCACTTCTGATACCTCCAGCAAGCTTCTCAACTCACCTTCACAGGCTTACAGAACGCTCCTCTACCGCATCACCCGAAGGTGATACCCGTAGCTTCGGTGTATGGTTTGAGCCCCGTTACATCTTCCGCGCAGGCCGACTCGACTAGTGAGCTATTACGCTTTCTTTAAAGGGTGGCTGCTTCTAAGCCAACCTCCTAGCTGTCTAAGCCTTCCCACATCGTTTCCCACTTAACCATAACTTTGGGACCTTAGCTGACGGTCTGGGTTGTTTCCCTTTTCACGACGGACGTTAGCACCCGCCGTGTGTCTCCCATGCTCGGCACTTGTAGGTATTCGGAGTTTGCATCGGTTTGGTAAGTCGGGATGACCCCCTAGCCGAAACAGTGCTCTACCCCCTACAGTGATACATGAGGCGCTACCTAAATAGCTTTCGAGGAGAACCAGCTATCTCCGAGCTTGATTAGCCTTTCACTCCGATCCACAGGTCATCCGCTAACTTTTCAACGGTAGTCGGTTCGGTCCTCCAGTTAGTGTTACCCAACCTTCAACCTGCCCATGGATAGATCGCCCGGTTTCGGGTCTATTCCCAGCGACTAGACGCCCTATTAAGACTCGCTTTCGCTACGCCTCCCCTATTCGGTTAAGCTCGCCACTGAAAATAAGTCGCTGACCCATTATACAAAAGGTACGCAGTCACCCAACAAAGTGGGCTCCCACTGCTTGTACGCATACGGTTTCAGGATCTATTTCACTCCCCTCTCCGGGGTTCTTTTCGCCTTTCCCTCACGGTACTAGTTCACTATCGGTCAGTCAGTAGTATTTAGCCTTGGAGGATGGTCCCCCCATATTCAGACAAAGTTTCTCGTGCTCCGTCCTACTCGATTTCATGACTAAGAGATTTTCGCGTACAGGGCTATCACCCACTATGGCCGCACTTTCCAGAGCGTTCCGCTAATCTCAAAGCCACTTAAGGGCTAGTCCCCGTTCGCTCGCCACTACTAAGGGAATCTCGGTTGATTTCTTTTCCTCAGGGTACTTAGATGTTTCAGTTCCCCTGGTTCGCTCCATACACCTATGTATTCAGTGTAAGGTAACCATCTTATGATGGCTGGGTTCCCCCATTCAGACATCTCCGGATCAAAGTCTGTTTGCCGACTCCCCGAAGCTTTTCGCAGGCTACCACGTCTTTCATCGCCTCTGACTGCCAAGGCATCCACCGTATGCGCTTCTTCACTTGACCATATAACCCCAAGCAATCTGGTTATACTGTGAAGACGACATTCGCCGAAAATTCGATAATACTCAATTAAGAGCAACTCACAAATTTTACCTTAGCCTGATCCGTTACCAGTGAAAGTAACGTTCAGTCTATCTTTCTATCACATACCCAAATTTTTAAAGAACGATCTAATCAAAGACTAGAAATCAACATTCACCATCACAACGATGGAATGCTCATTTCTAAGCTTTACATGACAGAAGCAGTAGTGGTGGAGCCAAACGGGATCGAACCGTTGACCTCCTGCGTGCAAGGCAGGCGCTCTCCCAGCTGAGCTATGGCCCCGTATTTCTACAGGCGTTTCCCACACAAAATTGGTGGGTCTGGGCAGATTCGAACTGCCGACCTCACCCTTATCAGGGGTGCGCTCTAACCAACTGAGCTACAGACCCAATTTCGGGCTGCTTCTTTATCGTCTTCTTCAATGAATCAAGCAATTCGTGTGGGAACTTATGGAGCAGCTGATGTCGTCGATTAAGGAGGTGATCCAGCCGCAGGTTCCCCTACGGCTACCTTGTTACGACTTCACCCCAGTCATGAATCACACCGTGGTAACCGTCCTCCCGAAGGTTAGACTAGCTACTTCTGGTGCAACCCACTCCCATGGTGTGACGGGCGGTGTGTACAAGGCCCGGGAACGTATTCACCGCGACATTCTGATTCGCGATTACTAGCGATTCCGACTTCACGCAGTCGAGTTGCAGACTGCGATCCGGACTACGATCGGTTTTCTGGGATTAGCTCCACCTCGCGGCTTGGCAACCCTCTGTACCGACCATTGTAGCACGTGTGTAGCCCAGGCCGTAAGGGCCATGATGACTTGACGTCATCCCCACCTTCCTCCGGTTTGTCACCGGCAGTCTCCTTAGAGTGCCCACCATTACGTGCTGGTAACTAAGGACAAGGGTTGCGCTCGTTACGGGACTTAACCCAACATCTCACGACACGAGCTGACGACAGCCATGCAGCACCTGTCTCAATGTTCCCGAAGGCACCAATCTATCTCTAGAAAGTTCATTGGATGTCAAGGCCTGGTAAGGTTCTTCGCGTTGCTTCGAATTAAACCACATGCTCCACCGCTTGTGCGGGCCCCCGTCAATTCATTTGAGTTTTAACCTTGCGGCCGTACTCCCCAGGCGGTCAACTTAATGCGTTAGCTGCGCCACTAAGAGCTCAAGGCTCCCAACGGCTAGTTGACATCGTTTACGGCGTGGACTACCAGGGTATCTAATCCTGTTTGCTCCCCACGCTTTCGCACCTCAGTGTCAGTATCAGTCCAGGTGGTCGCCTTCGCCACTGGTGTTCCTTCCTATATCTACGCATTTCACCGCTACACAGGAAATTCCACCACCCTCTACCATACTCTAGCTCGTCAGTTTTGAATGCAGTTCCCAGGTTGAGCCCGGGGATTTCACATCCAACTTAACGAACCACCTACGCGCGCTTTACGCCCAGTAATTCCGATTAACGCTTGCACCCTCTGTATTACCGCGGCTGCTGGCACAGAGTTAGCCGGTGCTTATTCTGTCGGTAACGTCAAAACAGCAAAGTATTAATTTACTGCCCTTCCTCCCAACTTAAAGTGCTTTACAATCCGAAGACCTTCTTCACACACGCGGCATGGCTGGATCAGGCTTTCGCCCATTGTCCAATATTCCCCACTGCTGCCTCCCGTAGGAGTCTGGACCGTGTCTCAGTTCCAGTGTGACTGATCATCCTCTCAGACCAGTTACGGATCGTCGCCTTGGTGAGCCATTACCCCACCAACTAGCTAATCCGACCTAGGCTCATCTGATAGCGCAAGGCCCGAAGGTCCCCTGCTTTCTCCCGTAGGACGTATGCGGTATTAGCGTCCGTTTCCGAACGTTATCCCCCACTACCAGGCAGATTCCTAGGCATTACTCACCCGTCCGCCGCTCTCAAGAGAAGCAAGCTTCTCTCTACCGCTCGACTTGCATGTGTTAGGCCTGCCGCCAGCGTTCAATCTGAGCCATGATCAAACTCTTCAGTTCAAACATCTTTGGGTTTTTAAGAAACCCTAAACTTGGCTCAGCAATCGTTGGTTACATCTTTGATTTCTCGCGGAGTAACTTGTGATGCTGATAATCTTGTTGACTATCAGTCTGACTCCACAAGCACCCACACGAATTGCTTGATTCAGTTGTTAAAGAGCGGTTGGTTAAGATCTTTCGTCTCAACCGAGGCGCGCATTTTACAGCAGCCTCTGTTGCTGTCAAGCGGTTTTTTTAAGAAGTTTTCAAAGTTTCCTTTGTAACTTCAACCACTTGCGCTTCCGATCTCTCGTTAGCGGGAGGCGAATTCTACAGCGTTACACGCTGCTGTCAACACCTCTTTTTCTCCGCTTTCGACCGAGAAGATCGAACCGTTAATAGGGCTAAACAACACGTCCTTACTAACTCCTTCTGGGCTTCGATGATCTGAAGCAGCTCGCTATCGAAACCTACATAACTCTTTGTTTACCAAGGAGTTTTCCGTTTCGACTGCGCCGGAAGTGGGGCGAATTATAGACTTCCAGAATCTGCCGTC
The DNA here is from genome assembly GCF_059716235.1 of Pseudomonas sp. LBUM1641. Taxonomy (NCBI): domain Bacteria; kingdom Pseudomonadati; phylum Pseudomonadota; class Gammaproteobacteria; order Pseudomonadales; family Pseudomonadaceae; genus Pseudomonas; species Pseudomonas sp. LBUM1641. The sequence goes on along the minus strand of NZ_CP166815.1, from coordinate 815,950 downwards.
AACACCTTTTTTTCACAATACTGTCATATCGGTCAAAAAAGCCCTGAAAAGCAAAGGCCGGCCCCAAGGGACCGGCCTTCTACTTACCGAACCTACAAACTAGGAAAGGCAAACTGCGACGCTTCATGGCTGGCCCGTTGCGGCCAGCGCTGGGTAATCGCCTTGCGACGGGTGTAGAAACGCACCCCATCCGGCCCATAAGCATGCAAGTCGCCAAACAGCGAACGCTTCCAGCCACCAAAGCTGTGATACGCCACCGGCACTGGCAGCGGCACGTTGACGCCAACCATGCCTACTTCAATCTCGTCACAGAACAACCGCGCAGCTTCACCGTCACGGGTGAAGATGCAGGTACCGTTGCCGTACTCGTGATCGTTGATCAGCTGCATGGCCGCTTCCAGGCTATTCACCCGAACAACGCACAACACCGGCCCGAAGATTTCTTCTTTATAGATGCGCATCTCAGGCGTCACGCGATCAAACAGGCAGCCACCCAGGAAGAAGCCGTCTTCATGACCGGCAACACTCAAGCCACGACCATCGACTACCAGTTCGGCCCCCGAAGAAACGCCGTCTTCTATATAGCCGCTGACCTTGTCCCGCGCCTGACCGGAAACCAGCGGCCCCATGTCCAAGCCACAGGTAGTGCCCGCACCGATCTTCAGCGCCTTGATCTGCGGCACCAACTTGGCAATCAACGCATCCGCTACCTGGTCGCCAACACACACGGCAACAGAGATCGCCATGCAACGCTCACCGCACGAACCATACGCCGCGCCCATCAAGGCGCTGACCGCGTTGTCCAGATCCGCATCCGGCATCAGCACCGCATGGTTCTTCGCCCCGCCCAACGCCTGTACACGCTTGCCGCGCTTGGTCGCTTCGGAATAGATGTACTCGGCAATCGGTGTCGAACCCACAAAGCTCAACGCTTTGACTTCCGGCGCTTCAATCAGCGCATCCACCGCGCCCTTGTCGCCGTGCACCACACTCAGCACACCTTTAGGCAAGCCCGCGTCCTGCAACAGTTGTGCAATCAGCAGCGTCGAGCTTGGATCACGCTCCGACGGCTTGAGGATGAAGCAGTTACCGCAGACGATCGCCAGCGGATACATCCACAACGGCACCATCGCCGGGAAGTTGAAAGGCGTAATACCGGCCACCACACCCAATGGCTGGAAGTCAGACCATGCGTCAATGTTCGGGCCAACATTACGGCTGTACTCACCCTTGAGGATCTCCGGCGCCGAGCACGCATACTCAACGTTCTCGATCCCACGCTTCAGCTCACCCGCCGCATCTTCCAGAGTCTTGCCGTGCTCTTCGCTGATCAGCTGGGAGATACGCGCTTCGTTCTGCTCCAGCAACTGCTTGAAACGGAACATCACCTGGGCACGCTTGGCCGGTGGCGTGTTGCGCCAGGCCGGGAAGGCAGCCTTGGCCGAGTCGATGGCACTTTGAATGGTTTCACGGCTGGCCAACGGCACCTGGTGAATCACCTGGCCAGTCGACGGGTTGTACACGTCAGCCGTGCGACCGTTTTCGGTCACCAGTTGGCCGTTGATCAAATGCTGGATGAGGCTCATGCAGGGCTCCTGAAAAGTTGTTCTATATAGAAGGAGAAATCAGTCGATCTTGTTCAGCACTTCGCCGACCGCATCGAACAAGCGATCCAGGTCCTGCGGCTTGCTGTTGAAGGTTGGCCCGAACTGCAAGGTATCGCCGCCAAAGCGCACGTAGAAGCCGGCTTTCCACAAGGCCATGCCGGCCTCGAATGGACGCACAATCGCATCACCGTCACGCGGCGCAATCTGGATCGCACCGGCCAGGCCGTAGTTACGAATGTCGATCACGTTCTTGCTGCCCTTCAGGCCGTGCAATGCATTTTCGAAATGCGGTGCGACTTCGGCCACGCTCTGCACCAGGTTTTCCTTCTGCAGCAGGTCGAGTGCCGCCAGGCCGGCCGCGCACGCCACCGGGTGAGCCGAGTAGGTGTAGCCGTGTGGGAATTCCACCGCGTACTCAGGCGTCGCCTGATTCATGAACGTCTGATAAATCTCGGTACTGGCAATCACAGCGCCCATCGGGATCGCGCCGTTGGTGACTTGCTTGGCAATGCACATCAGGTCGGGGGTCACACCGAAACTGTCGGCACCAAACATCGAACCGGTACGACCGAAGCCGGTGATCACTTCGTCGAACACCAACAGGATGTTGTGTTGATCGCAGATCTCGCGCAGACGCTTCAGGTAACCCTGCGGCGGAACCAGCACGCCAGCAGAGCCCGCCATCGGTTCAACAAACACTGCGGCGATGTTCGACGCATCGTGCAACTCGATCAGCTTGAGCAGCTCATCCGCCAAGGCAATACCGCCCAACTCCGGCATGCCACGGGAGAACGCATTGCTCGCCAACAGGGTGTGAGGCAGATGGTCAACATCCATCATCGCCTGACCAAAGATCTTACGGTTGCCGTTGACGCCGCCCAAGCTGGTACCGGCGATGTTCACACCGTGATAACCACGGGCACGGCCGATCATCTTGGTCTTGGTCGCCTGGCCCTTCAGGCGCCAGTACGCACGCACCATCTTCACGGCGGTATCGGCACACTCGGAGCCTGAGTCGGTGAAGAACACGTGGTTCAGGTTGCCCGGGGTCAGGTCGGTAATCTTTTCTGCCAGGTGGAACGACAACGGATGACCGTATTGGAAGCCCGGCGAGTAGTCCAACGTCCCCAACTGCTTGGAGACCGCTTCCTGGATTTCCTTGCGGGTGTGCCCGGCGCCGCAGGTCCACAGACCCGACAGCGAGTCATACACCTTGCGCCCCTTGTCATCGGTCAACCAGCTGCCTTCGGCCGCTACAATCAGGCGCGGGTCACGATGGAAGTTGCGGTTGGCGGTGTACGGCATCCAGTGCGCGTCCAGCTTCAGTTGGCTGGCAAGGGTGGACGGAGCGTTCTCGGGCATGTTCATGAGCAAAACCTCGCAAGGCGAAAGGCAGCGTAGGGATTTGAAAAGCGTTGTTGCAGCTAAATTGCCACGGGGATAAAGTCGGTGAAATCCAACTCTTCTAACCTTCAGTCAGGCCTTCACTAAACTATGAGCAGCCGTCGACCCGACCCTCTGGCCCAAGTCAGCGACTTCGATATCCGCCTGTTGCGCATCTTTCGCAGCGTGGTGGAATGCGGTGGCTTCTCGGCGGCGGAAACCGTTCTGGGGATTGGTCGCTCGGCCATCAGCCAGCAAATGAGTGATCTTGAACAGCGCCTTGGCCTACGCTTGTGCCAACGCGGGCGTGCGGGTTTTTCCCTGACCGAAGAAGGACGCGAGGTGTACCAGTCGGCGTTGCAGCTGCTCAGCGCCCTGGAAAGTTTCCGCACCGAGGTCAACGGCCTGCACCAACACTTACGTGGCGAACTGATCATCGGCCTGACCGACAATCTGGTCACCCTGCCCCACATGCGCATCACCCACGCGTTGGCACAGTTGAAGGAGCGCGGCCCGGACGTGCAGATCCAGATCCGCATGATCGCCCCAAATGAAGTCGAACAAGGTGTGCTCGACGGTCGCCTGCACGTTGGCGTAGTCCCCCAGGCCAGCGCCCTGTCGGGGCTTGAATACCAGCCGCTGTACAGCGAACGCTCGCTGCTCTACTGCGCAGTCGGCCACCCGCTGTTTTACGCCGACGACAAGCAACTGGACGACGAACGCATCAACAGCCAGGACGCCATAGCCCCGACCTTCCGCCTGCCCGCCGATATCCAGGCGCACTACCAGGCACTCAATTGCACCGCCAGCGCCTCGGACCGCGAAGGCATGGCCTTCCTGATCCTGACCGGCCGCTACATCGGCTACCTGCCCGACCACTACGCCAGCCTGTGGGTACAACAAGGCCGACTGCGTGCGCTGAAACCGGCTACACGTTTTTACGATTTGAGCCTCGCTTCGGTCACGCGCAAGGGCCGTCGCCCTCATTTGGTGCTGGAAAGTTTTCTCGAAAGTCTGGCCGCAACGCGCTAACACGGGCCTTACAGAAAAACCTGAGCAACTGGACAGCTTTTTGCAAGGCAAGGGGATCTCGAACCATCAGCCATGAGCTCCCCACCATGCCGCCAGAATCCGAAAACCCCAGCGACCTGATCTACGGCCTCAACGATCGGCCCAAACCTTTGCCTGCATTGCTTGCCGCGTTGCAGCATGTATTGGCCGCCTTTGTCGGCATCATTACTCCACCGCTGATCATCGGTTCCACCCTCGGTCTCACCGCCCACCTGCCCTACCTGATCAGCATGGCGTTGATGGTTTCTGGTGTAGGCACATTCATCCAGGCGCGTAGGCCATTTGGGATTGGCGCCGGGATGATCTGCCTGCAAGGCACCAGCTTCGCGTTTCTCGGTGCGGTGTTGTCGGCAGGTTTCCTGGTCAAGCAACGCGGCGGGAGCCCGGAAGACATCCTGGCGATGATCTTCGGCGTGTGCTTCTTCGGCGCCGCAGTGCAGGTGGTGTTGAGCCGCTTTATCGGCCAACTGAGAAGAGTGATCACGCCCTTGGTCACCGGCATCGTCATCACCCTGATTGGCATCAGCCTGATCAAGGTCGGCATCACCGACTTGGGCGGCGGCTTCAACGCCCCGGACTTCGGCGCCCCGACCAACCTGGCACTCGGTGTGTTCGTGGTAATGACCATCATCCTGCTCAACCGCTCGAACACCCCATGGGTACGCCTCAGCGCCATCATCATCGGCCTGGCTTTGGGCAGCCTCGCCGCCTGGTTCAGCGGCAAACTGGTGCCGCAGGCCCTGCCTGACCTGCCATTGATCAGCCTGCCTACACCATTCCACTTCGGTTTCAACTTCGACTGGAGCGCTTTCCTGCCGGTGGCGCTGATTTATCTGATCAGCACCATCGAAACCGTCGGCGACCTCACTGCCAATTGCATGATCGCCCGCCAACCCATCAGCGGCCCGTCTTATATAAGCCGGCTCAAGGGCGGCGTGCTGGGGGACGGTATCAGCTGCATGATCGCCGCTACCTTCAGCGCCTTTCCCAACACGACCTTCGCCCAGAACAACGGCGTGATCCAACTGACCGGCGTCGCCAGCCGTTACGTTGGCCTGTACATCGGCGTGGTGCTGTTTTGCCTCGGGCTGTTTCCGCTGATTGGCGCGGTGCTGCAACAAATCCCCAAACCGGTACTCGGCGGGGCAACCCTGGTGATGTTCGGCAGCGTCGCCGCTGCCGGTGTGCGCATCCTCGCCCAAGCCCCGCTGGACCGACGCAGCATGCTGATCATCGCCACCTCGTTCGGCGTCGGCCTCGGGATCGCCGCCCAGCCAAACCTGCTGCACCTGATGCCAACGCTGGTGCAAAACCTGTTCGACTCCGCCATCACCAGCGGCGGCCTGACCGCCATTGTGTTGTGCCTGTTGCTTCCTGAACCCAAGGCCACCGCGGATGCCGCAAACCAGGCCCTGGAAAGCGACACTCTGGAGCCGCTTTGACGGTTTTATCGTATCGGGACTTGTCTGGGGCTTGAGGGTGGGTTATCTGTGCACACGTCGTATTCATCGATCTGCACGGAAACCTCCATGAGCCTCGAAGTTCCTGCCCACAGCAACCACGCCGGAAAACCTGCAAGCCGCATTCGGCAAAAGAACGAACAAGCGATTCTGCAGGCCGCCGAAGACGAGTTCGCCCGTCATGGCTACAAAGGCACCAGCATGAACACCATCGCGGCGAGTGCCGGGTTGCCGAAAGCCAACTTGCACTACTACTTCACCAACAAGCTGGGCCTGTACATTGCCGTGCTCAGCAACATCCTCGAACTCTGGGACAGCACCTTCAACACCCTGACCGCCGAGGATGACCCTGCTGCGGCCCTGACCCGCTACATCCGCACCAAGATGGAATTCTCCCGGCGCCAGCCACAAGCCTCGCGGATCTTTGCGATGGAGATCATCAGTGGCGGCGAATGCCTGACCGAATATTTCAGCCAGGACTACCGCGCCTGGTTCAGCGGTCGTGCGGCGGTGTTCCAGGCCTGGATCGACGCCGGCAAGATGGACCCCATCGACCCCGTGCACCTGATCTTCCTGCTGTGGGGCAGCACCCAGCATTATGCCGACTTCGCCACGCAGATCTGCCGCGTGACCGGGCGCACCAAGCTGACCAAACAGGACATGGAAGACGCCGGCACCAACCTTATCCACATCATTCTCAAAGGCTGTGGCATCAAGCCCGCCCTCTAAACGAAGTTACCCATGCCTTTCACGCTTACCGGCCTTTGCGAGTTTCGCGAAGAAATTCGCAAAAGCCGCTTCATTACCCTCGCCGCCCCCATCAGCAGCCCCCAGGACGCCCAGGCCTTCATCGACCAGCACAGCGACCTGAACGCTACGCACAACTGCTGGGCCTGGAAACTCGGCGATCAATACCGCAGCAACGATGACGGCGAACCCGGCGGCACGGCCGGGCGCCCGATCCTGGCCGCGATCGAAGCGCAGGATTGCGACCAAGTCGTAGTGCTGGTGATCCGTTGGTACGGCGGCATCCAGCTGGGCACCGGCGGCCTGGCCCGGGCCTACGGCGGCGGCGCCAACAAATGCCTGCAAGCCGCCGAACGCGTCGAGTTGATCAAACGTGTGCCGCTGAGTTGCTCCTGTGGTTTTGCCGAGCTGCAGTTGGTGAAACTGCGAGTGGCCGAACTGGGCGGGCTGGTGGTTGAAGAAGTCTTCACCGCCAATGGCGTCGACCTGCAACTGGCCCTCGGCGAAGCCCATATTGACACCCTGCAAACCCAGCTCGCCGACCTGAGCCGCGGGCGCATTCTACTGGAGCGCTGAAACTGCCCACATCTACTGTGCACCCGCCTGTGGATAACCTGAGCACACTCGCCTGTAACCCTTCTGTCACAAGGCTTTCAGCCGGTTGTTCAGTTTTTGCTCAGCCCGTCACACTAAAGTATTAATCCGGCTCAAAAATAGTCAGTTAGGCGGGTTATGTCCTTTAGAACAAAGGGTCGCAGCGCTTATATCCACCGATCAGGCTTGCGCACAATTACTGTGGAGCAACCTGTGGATAACCCGTGCAAGAGTGAGCCGGCAGCAGAGCCCGCAACGCCCCGGCGCAACTGAGCGTTTTTTGATCAATTTGCTGCCCGGCGCACCGGCATCAACTGCGCCACCGCCCACAGCACTTCAAACACCACGACAACCACCAACACTAGACTTGCGCCGTGGGCCAGCGCGTAAATCTGCCAAGTCGCAAATAACACCCGGCCGGCGGCGTCATAGCGGCCGAATATCGCTTGGGGATCACGGATTCGCAGCACCGACCACACGCACACAATCGAGCCCATCAGGTTGGCCATCAACATATGCACAGGCGCGAACGGCGGCAGTTCGCCGGGCAGATTCAACGCCACCAAAGCGTTATGCAGTAGAACAAAGGTCCAAGGGGTGACCAGCGCCGCGGTGACGATCAAATCGTACCAACCGCTGGCCCGAACCAGTTGACGGTATTGGTGTGCAGTCCACATAGCAGCAAGCTCCTTCAATTCAAGAAGCCAGCACGCTAAAGCCTGGAGTATGCTCCAGGGTCAAGCCCCTTCGAGTCCTCCGCATGCGTATCGGCGAATTAGCCCAGGCCAGCCAGGTCAGCCGCGACACCCTGCGCTTCTACGAACAACGCGGGTTGATTGCCGCGCAACGCAGTGCCAACGGCTACCGCGACTATCTCGCCGACATGGTGCAGTTGGTGCTGTACATCAAGACCGCCCAGCGCCTGGGCTTCAGCCTGGCTGAAATCGGCAACAGCGTCGGCGCACTATGGCAAGCTCCAGATCCCGACAGCGCCGTAACCCAACTGTTGCAAGATAAGCTCAACCTGATCGAAACCCGCATCGCCGAACTCGACCAACTGCGCCAGGAGTTGCAGCAAAGGCTCGGCCAGCGTTGTCCACTGAACCCGTGAACCTCCATCGTCAAAGGAAGCCATTCATGTCCACTTCAAAAACCGCACTGATTATCGGCGCCTCCCGGGGCCTGGGCCTTGGCCTGGCCAAGCAACTGCTGGCGGACGGCTGGGACGTGACTGCCACCGTGCGCGATCCGCAAAAGGCCGATGCCTTGAAAGCCCTGGGCCCGGTTCAGATCGAAAAGCTCGACATGGATGACCAACAGGCCGTGATCGCCCTGAGCCAGCGCCTCAAGGCAAAAACCTTCGACCTGCTGTTCGTCAACGCCGGCGTCAAAGGCCCGGCCAATCAGGAACCGGGCCACGCCACCCTGGCCGAAGTCGGCCAACTGTTCTTCACCAATGCCGTGGCGCCGATCAACCTGGCCCAGCGTTTTGTCGGGCAGATCCGCCCGGATACTGGCGTGCTGGCGTTCATGAGTTCGATCCTCGGCAGCGTGACCATCCCCGACGGCTCGGACCTGGCCCTGTACAAAGCCAGCAAGGCCGCCCTCAACTCCATGACCAACAGCTTCGTTACCCAGTTGGGTGATCAGAAATTGACCGTGCTTTCCTTGCACCCGGGCTGGGTGAAAACCGACATGGGCGGCGAAAACGCACACATCGACGTGCCCACCAGCGTGCGCGGCCTGATCGATCAGGTAAATGCCTACAGCGGCAAGGGCGGCCATCACTTTGTGGACTACAAAGGCGAGACCATCGCCTGGTAAAAAACCGCGATCGTTATCGGCCGATTGCCGCCGATAACGATCCACACGTAAACTGCGCACCTCGCCCTTCCCGGCGACCCTGGATCAGCAGACAGGGCAACACTGAGCTGGCAAACCTGAACCCATCATTCAGAGGAGCCGGCCAATGCCTGCGACCCGTATCTGGTTAAAAAACCCCCTCGCGATTTTCACTGCCAATGGCCTCGACGCCCGTGGTGGCCTGGTGCTGCAAGACGGTGTGATCACCGAAGTGCTGGGCTGGGGACAAGAGCCCGCCGTGCCCTGCGGACAAGTCTTCGATGCCCGTGAGCATGTCGTCCTTCCGGGGCTGATCAACACCCACCATCACTTCTATCAAACCCTGACCCGCGCCTGGGCACCGGTGGTTAACCAGCCGCTCTTTCCCTGGTTGAAAACCCTGTACCCGGTCTGGGCCCGACTCACTCCGGAAAAACTCGCCTTGGCGAGCAAAGTGGCCTTGGCTGAACTGCTGCTCTCAGGCTGCACCACGGCGGCAGACCATCACTACCTGTTCCCGGACGGCCTGGAACATGCGATCGACGTACAAGTCGACAGCGTGCGTGAACTGGGCATGCGCGCCATGCTTACTCGCGGCTCCATGAGCCTGGGCGAGGCCGACGGCGGGCTGCCACCGCAGCAAACCGTGCAACAGGGCGAAGTGATTCTGGAGGACAGCCGCCGTCTGATCCGCCAGTACCACGAGCGCGGCGACGGCGCGCAAATCCAGATCGCCCTGGCGCCCTGCTCGCCGTTTTCCGTCACCCCGGAAATCATGGAAGCCAGCGCCGAACTGGCCAACAACCTCGACGTGCGCCTGCACACGCACCTGGCAGAAACCCTCGATGAAGAAGACTTCTGCCTGCAGCGTTTCGGCCTGCGCACTGTGGATTACCTCGACAGCGTCGGCTGGCTCGGCCCGCGTACGTGGCTGGCCCATGGGATTCACTTCAACCCGGAAGAAATCGCACGCCTCGGTGCTGCCGGAACGGGGATCTGCCATTGCCCGAGTTCCAACATGCGCCTGGCTTCGGGGATTTGCCCGACCCTCGACCTGCTCGCCGCCGGCGCACCGATTGGCCTGGGCGTGGACGGTTCGGCGTCCAATGATGCGTCGAACATGATCCTGGAAACGCGCCAGGCCCTGTACATCCAGCGCCTGCGTTACGGCGCGGAGAAGATCACTCCGGAACTGGTGCTGGGTTGGGCGACAAAAGGCTCGGCACAGTTACTCGGCCGCAGCGATATCGGCGAACTGGCCGTAGGCAAACAGGCCGACCTGGCGTTGTTCAAACTGGATGAACTGCGCTTTTCCGGCAGCCATGACCCGATTTCGGCGCTGCTGCTGTGCGGCGCCGACCGCGCGGACCGAGTGATGGTCGGCGGCAAATGGCGGGTGATCGACGGGCAGGTTGAGGGCCTGGATTTGAAAGGTTTGATTGCCGATCACAGCCAGGCGGCGCGAGAACTGATCAACCGGACTTAACTGAAGAAACACCCTCAAAATGTGGGAGCGGGCTTGCTCGCGGAAGCATTGGGTCAGTCAGCATATCTGGCGACTGACACTCCGTATTCGCGAGCAAGCCCGCTCCCACACAAGCCCGGTTCCCACAATTAGTTCTGCGGTGTTTTCAGGATCGGCTACAACCCCAGCAGCGACAACGTGATAAACGTCGCAAACAACACAAAATGGGTCATCCCTTCGATGGCGTTGGTTTCGCCATCGTTGAGGTTGATCGCACTGACAATCAGCGTGATAAACACCATTACCGTCTGCACCGGCGTCATCGCCATCTGAAACGGCTGGCCGGTGTAAAGGGCCATCGCTTCCATCACCGGCACCGTCAGGATCACTGTCGACAGCGACGCACCCAGCGCGATGTTCACCACCGACTGCATTCGGTTGGCCAGTGCTGCGCGCAACGCGGTCAAAATCTCCGGCGCAGCGGAAATCGCGGCCACGATGATCGCCGTGATCACGGGAGGGGCACCGGTTCCTTCCAGGCCTAGGTCGAGGGTCTTGGACATCACCTCGGCCAACGCGCCAATCACGATCACGCCAAACACCAAAGTCCCGACAGAGAACGCCAGGTTAATCGGCGGCGACTCTTCTTCCGGCTGTTTCTTGCGGCGTTTTTCCGGGTAGCTGTAGCTGAAGAAATAACTATGAGGCCCCACCTGCATCCGCAGGAACAACGTGTACAGCACCACCATCGCGCCAATGGTGAAGGCCGAGTAAATTTTCCAGTCGGCCTCGGGGATGAATTCCGGCACCACCATCGACACACCCATGGCGGTAAGGATCATCACACTGTAGGTCCGCGCCGAATCGTCGTTGTAGGACTGCTCGCCATGCTTGATCCCGCCCATCAGCGCGGCCAGGCCGAGGATGCCGTTGATGTCGAGCATCACCGCCGAATAAATGGTGTCGCGCACCAGGGTCGGCGACGGCTCGTTGCTCATCATGATCGCCAGGATCACCACTTCCACCAACACGGCGGCGAGGGTCAGGATCATGGTGCCGTAGGGATCGCCAACCTTTTCCGCCAGTTGCTCGGCATGATGCGCCACGCGCATCGAGGCTACGACGATAAAACCGATCAGCGCTATGCCGCCGAGCAGCGCCACTATCTGCCCGCTGTGCAGCATCCAGTGCTCCAGCGGGTAAGCGGCGATGGCGGCAATCAGCGCCAACAGCATGAATTTTTCTTGCTTGATAGATGTGAGCATTGCAGGCCTTTTGAACGCGGCGAATCCGTCATTGATGGGGTACAGACTGCACCGCGCCGCTAACGTTTCGTTACACCTTAGTTCACGCATCGCTTGCACGACGTTCGCGGATGCTCACCGCTTGGTCAGGTTTTGCCGATTATTTCGGCGTGCGCCTGTAGAATGCCGCCATTGCACCTGATGAGAATTTATAAATGTACGATTGGCTCAACGCCCTGCCCAAGGCTGAATTGCACCTGCACCTGGAAGGCTCGCTGGAGCCTGAGCTGCTGTTCGCCCTGGCCGAACGCAACAAAATCGCGCTGCCGTGGAACGACGTCGAAACCCTGCGCAAGGCCTACGCCTTCAACAACCTGCAGGAGTTTCTCGACCTCTACTACAAAGGCGCCGATGTATTGCGCACCTCCCAGGACTTCTACGACCTGACCTGGGCCTACCTGCTGCGCTGCAAGGCGCAGAACGTGATCCACACCGAACCGTTCTTCGACCCGCAGACCCACACCGACCGTGGCGTGCCGTTCGAAGTGGTGCTCAACGGTATCGCCGCCGCGTTGAAAGACGGCGAGCAGCAACTGGGTATCACCAGTGGTTTGATCCTCAGCTTCCTGCGCCACCTGAGCGAAGAAGAAGCCGAAAAAACCCTCGACCAGGCGCTGCCATTCCGTGATGCGTTCGTTGCCGTGGGCTTGGACAGTTCGGAAATGGGCCACCCGCCGAGCAAGTTCCAGCGCGTGTTCGACCGTGCCCGTCACGAAGGTTTCCTGACCGTCGCCCACGCCGGTGAAGAAGGCCCGCCGGAGTACATCTGGGAAGCCATCGACCTGCTGAAAATCCAGCGTATCGACCATGGTGTACGCGCCATTGAAGACGAACGCCTGATGCAGCGGATCATCGACGAGCAGATCCCGCTGACAGTGTGCCCGCTGTCCAACACCAAGCTCTGCGTGTTTGACGACATGTCCCAGCACAACATCCTCGACATGCTTGAGCGCGGGGTGAAGGTCACGGTGAACTCGGATGACCCGGCGTACTTCGGCGGTTATGTCACCGAGAACTTCCATGCGCTGTACACCTCCCTGGGCATGACCCAGGATCAGGCCAAGCGCCTGGCGCAAAACAGCCTGGATGCACGGTTGGTCAAGCCTTAACCAACGACCGGTCTGGCGAGCCGGGCAATTTCCATTTGCCCGGCTTCACTGACCTGCAGCACCTGGGACTCATTGATCACACTGACCCAGTTCGACTGCAAACACAGCTGCAACAGCGCGACCCCCAACGCACCGCCCAGGTGCGGCTGCTGCTCGCTCCAATCAAAACAATCACACACGACCGGCTGAACCAGCGCCTGGGTAAAAATCCCCAACGCAGCGAGTTTGCGCGCACCCAGCGGTGTCACTTCAGTGCGCTGCTCCGCACGTTCGATCCACCCTGCTGCCATCATCCGTTGATACAAACCCGCCGCCAGTTCGCCGCCCAGGTGGCCATGGCAAAGCCTGGCCCGCCGTAAAGCGAGAGGCGCAATCAGTGACTGGGAATGGGTGGGCGTACTGCGTGCAACGCTGGCCATGGTGGTCCAGGCCAGGGCATCCACGGCGGCCGCCACGTCGGCGGCGGCCATACGGAAAAAGCGTTTGCCGCTACGGGCTTCGACGCGCAGCAGGCCACTGGCCGTCAATCGCGTCAGATGCGCATTCGCCGAGGCCGATGACAGCCCGGCAAGTGCCGCCAACTCATCGGAGGGTTTGGCCGAGCCGTCCATCAATGCCCACACCATCGCGGTGCGTTTCGGGTCGGCCAGCAAGGTGGCGATCTGACTGATGCAAGGTGCCTGTTCCATGTGCTCATTCACTCCCTGTTGAATCATTCGTCTGCTGCAGTTCGCGGAAAAGTATAAGCGTGAAAACGCCGGGTTCCGTGCCGTCTTACAGCGCAACCAAGGACAGAGGCTGAAGGAAATTTCCCGATATTCCCGGAGTTAGGGTGTAGAGGCGGACCGCTCCGGCAACTGCGCAGTCAATGTCGCACAACGAGCAACGAGCATTTCCCGCAGAAGATTGATCGGCTTGCTCAGTTGCGCGCGATGGGCGCACAGCAGGTTGAGCGGCGTACGCTCGCCTCGCAGCTCCGGCAGGATCAGGCGCAAGCGGCCGGCCAGTACATCAGAGCTGACATCCAGCCAGGACTTGTAGGCGATACCCACCCCGGCCACCGCCCAGCGCCGCACCACATCGGCATCGTCACTGAATCGGTCGCCGGTCACGGTCAGGCTGATGTCGCGCTTGCCATCGTTGAAACCCCAATGGTCATGCACCCGGCTGCCGAGCATATACAGCAGGCAATTGTGTTGGGTGAGCTGTTCCAGATGGCGCGGTTCGCCATGCCGCGCCAGGTAGCTGGGGGCGGCGCAGAGCACGCGGTAGTTGTCCGGGGCGATGGGCAGCGCGATCAGGCTGGAATCTTCCGGCTCGCCGTAGCGCAGGGCGATGTCCACCGGCTGGCGGAACAGGTCGGCGATCCGGTCGCCCAACAGCAGGCGTACGCTCAGGTCGGGGTATTCGCGCTGGAACTCATCCAGCCAGGGCAACAGCTGGTTACGCCCAAAGTCCGACGGCGCCGACAGTTGCAGCACCCCGCTGACCTGGTCCTGGCCACTGGCCAATAAGCGCCGGCCTTCATCCAGGCTGCTCAAGGCGGCACGGGCGTACTCCAGAAAGCCCTCACCCTCGGCTGTCAGACGCAGGCTGCGGGTGGAGCGCGCCAGCAAACGTGCGCCCAGTTGCTGTTCGATACGCTTCAACGCCGCGCTGGCCACCGCCGCCGACATGTCCATGACCCGCGCCGCCGCCGAAAGGCTGCCCAGGTCTGCCGCACGCACAAACAACTGCAAGTCATCAAAACGCAGCACGCTGACCGCCCATTATCAAAAAAATGTTGAAAGAGACTGCTCTTTTAGCGGGTTTTATCTTCGAGAGAAATAGCCAATCATCTGTCCATCCCGTTCATCACGTGTCTGGAGTCGAATATGTCTGCTGCCTTTAACGTCATCGCCACGCTGATCGCCAAACCCGGCCAACAAGCCACCCTGGAAACCCTGCTGCGCGAGCTGCTGGAACCGACCCGCGTCGAAGCCGGCTGCCAGCAGTACGACCTGCACCAGGACCTGCAACACCCCGAGACCTTCTACATGCTCGAACGCTGGAGCGACGACGCCGCGCTGGCCGACCACGACCAGAGCGCCCATATCCAGAATTTCCGCGCCAAGGCTGCCGACGTGCTCGAGCATTTCGAACTCAAGCGCCTGAAGTTTCTTGCCTGATCAACCGACCCCTTTTTGGAAACCATCATGAAAGCCATCGCCTACTACGCCGCATTGCCCATCAACGATCCAAAATCCCTGCAAGACATCGAACTGCCAGAACCGGTCGCCGGCCCCCGCGACCTGCTGGTGGAAGTCAAAGCCATCTCGGTGAACCCGGTGGACACCAAGGTGCGCCAGAACGTCGCCCCGGAAAACGGCGCCGCCAAAGTGCTGGGCTGGGACGTGGCAGGTGTGGTCAAGGCCGTGGGCAGTGAAGTGAGCCTGTTCCAGGTCGGTGACAAGGTGTTCTACGCCGGCTCCCTGGTACGTCCCGGCGGCAACAGCGAACTGCACACCGTGGATGAACGCATCGTCGGCCATATGCCAAAAACCCTGGGGTTTGCCGACGCAGCCGCCCTGCCGCTGACCGCCATCACCGCCTGGGAGTTGCTGTTCGAACGCCTGCAAGTGCGTGAAGGCAAGACCGATGAAGGCCAGAGCCTGCTGATCGTCGGTGCGTCGGGTGGTGTGGGATCGATCCTGACCCAATTGGCGAAACAGCTTACCGGCCTGAAAGTCATCGGCACCGCCTCCCGGCCTGAAACCCAAGCATGGGCCAAGGACCTGGGCGCCGACCTGGTGATCGACCACAGCAAACCGTTGAGCGAAGAATTGAAAAACGCTGGCCATCCGCAGGTGAACTATGTCGCCAGCCTGACCCAGACCGACCAGCACCTGGACCAACTGGTAGAAGCGCTGATTCCACAAGGCAAACTGGCGCTGATCGACGATCCCAAGGCGCTGGATATCAGCAAGCTCAAGCGCAAGAGCCTGTCGCTGCATTGGGAGTTCATGTACACCCGCTCGATGTTCGAGACCAGCGACATGATCGAGCAGCACAACCTGCTCAATCGCGTGGCCGAACTGATCGACGCCGGCACCCTGAAAACCACGGTGGGCAAGCACTTTGGCGTGATCAACGCGGCCAACCTGCGCCGCGCCCACGAACTGCTGGAAAGCGGCAAGGCCAAGGGCAAGATCGTGCTGGAAGGGTTCTAACGAAAGGTTCTGTCAGTGTCGTCTGTTATTCATGTGAGTAATGGACGACACCGCTAGTCAGAGACTTGATCCTTGTCATATTTGTGAGCGTATTCGGGTTTATATTGGCCGCCTTTGCCACGCAATTTACGTGAGGAAGTCAGCAATGAAGATCCTGATAAAAGCGCTAGCAAGATCCGAAGGCAACAAATGGCAGGTCCGTCTCGACCAGAACGCCTTTACCTTCCGCAGTGAGGCCGAAGCTCGCGCGTTTGCCGACACCCTGCAAACCCGTATCCAGGCCCCTCACCGATTCCCCGAAAGCCAGCAGCGTTCTGCTGGCTGACCCGCTCAGTCCGCCGCCTGCAGTGCCCATTGGCGCTGCAGGCGCTGGGTCAGCATCGCGAACGTCACCGCAAGCACGCCACACAAGCTGATGACCATTGCCATCGGCATCGCCGTGCCATCGTGCAACACGCCGACCAACGATGCAGCGCCTGCTGCCACACCAAACTGAATGCAACCGAGCAACGCCGACGCGCTGCCCGCCCGCGCGCCCTGCCCGCTCATGGCGCAGGCCGAGGTGTTGGGCAAAATGCAGCCCAGGCTGGCGATGCAGATAAACAGCGGCACCAGCAAAGGCCACAAGGCGTCAGTGCGCAGTGCAGTAATTGCCAGCAACGACAGGCCCGCCGCCAGGTAGACCCATACCGTGCGCGACAGCAAAAACGCCGGGCCGCGTGAGGCCAGCAAGCGCGCATTGACCTGTGCCACCAGGATAAAGCCGGCGGCGTTGGAGCCGAAGACCCAGCCATAGTGCTCGGCGGGCACGCCATAGAGTTTGATAAAGACGAAAGGCGAGCCCGCGATGTAGGCAAACATGCCGGCAATCGAGATACCACCGGTCAAGGCATAGCCCAGGTACACCCGGTCCGACAACAACCGGCCGTACTGGCGCAGCGCGCCCGACAGCGGCTGGCGCGGTTGATGGGCGGGGAAACTTTCCGGCAGCCCGACCGCTACCGCGATGGCCGCCATCACACTGAATGCCGTCAGCGCCAGGAAGATCGACTGCCAGCCCCAGATACCGACCATCACCCCGCCCGCCAGCGGCGCGAGGATCGGGGCCAGCCCGGTAACCAGCATCAGTTGCGAAAACACCTTGGCCGAGCCCACCGCGTCGCATTTATCGCTGACCACCGCCCGGGAGATCACCATGCCCGCGCAACCGCCCAAGGCCTGGACGAAGCGCGCGCCGATCAGCCATTCCAGAGAAGGCGCGTATGCACACGCGAACGAGGCCAGGGTAAACAGGGTGACGCCGCTGAGCAGCGGCCCGCGTCGGCCAAAACGGTCCGCCAGCGGCCCATAGATCAACTGGCCGATCGCCAGGCCCGTGAAGTACACGGCCAAGGTCAGCTGAATATGTTTTTCGTCGGTGCCGAATGCCACGGCCATGGCCGGGAAACCCGGCAGGTAGAAGTCGATGGCCAATGGCGCGAACGCGCTCAAGGCCCCCAAAATCAGGATTATACGAAGGTTCATCAGGCACCCAGGTGAGTCGGCAGCTCGACAGTCTAGCCGGGCATGGATGCCTTGAACATTAAGTTAGCTCGCTAACTATCAGAAAATCAGGCGAGCTTGACGCTGTAGCCTTCTTCGCTGATCAGGTTGATCACCTCCGCTGGCGACAGCAGGCTGCTTTCCACTCCGACTTCCTTTGCCGCGAGGTCGACGCGCACGCTGGCCGCCGGGTCCTTATCCTGCACCGCCTGGGTGACCGAGCGAACACAGTGGCCGCAGGTCATTCCTTCAACGCTGAATACTTGCATGACATGACTCCTTTGATGAGGTTGCCCGCAGTTTTGACCTTGCCACGATGGCAAGGTCAAGTTCTGAAAACATCGGCCGGGCTGGCATTCATTGGCGCCCTCGGCCAAGCTGCACCTATCCACGATGTAAACCTCGGAGAATTCACCATGCGCTGGTCGTTTTTTGGCCTTGTCAGCCTGTTGGGCTTGTTTACTGCTGTGCCACCGGCCAGCGCGGATGAAGATTATGCGGTGCTGATCATTTCCCGGGAGCGCCTCGAAGTGCCGACCAACTGCGAGATTGGTTTGTACATTCAAGACCAGTTGGCCGGGCGGCTGTTCCAGGAGCAGGCCACCTCCTTCAACTTGCCGGCCGGGAATGTGTCGTTGCGCCTGAAGTTGTTGCCGGGGCAGTCGCCGGGGTGCTTGCCTGGCATGCTCGCGCCACCCGCACAAAACATCACATTGAAGGCGGGTGATGTACGCAAGTTGCGTATCGCGCAAGGTCCAGACGGCATGTATCTGAAACCGGCGGCACTGGAGTACTAAGCCCCGAAAACCTTGTAGGAGCGAGCTTGCTCGCGAAAAACGTCAACGATAACGCGTTTATTCTGGATAAACGCGGCGCCCCCAGGCTTTTCGCGAGCAAGAACTAGGCGTCCCCCTCGCCCCTACAGTAAAAAGCGCCTTGACCTTCCCCGCAGGTCAAGGTTGATCCTATGGGCAATCTCTCTTGGAGTACTGCCCATGAACGGATCCACCACCTTCGACCTGCCGATCAGCGGCATGACCTGCGCCAGTTGCGCCGGGCGGGTTGAACGGGCACTGGGCAAAGTGCCCGGGGTGCAAAGCGTCAGCGTCAACCTGGCCAACGAACGCGCCCACATTGAAGTGCTCGGCCAAATGGACCCCAGCGTCCTGATCGCCGCCGTCGACAAGGCCGGCTACACGGCCACCCTGCCCCAAAGCGAAACCGCCACCCAGGCCAGCCAGGAACAACGCCTGAGCCACGAACGCTGGTCGCTGCTGTTGGCGATCCTGCTCGCCGCGCCGTTGGTGCTGCCGATGCTGGTGCAACCGTTCGGCCTGCACTGGATGCTCCCCGCCTGGGTTCAATTTGCCCTGGCCACCCCGGTGCAATTCATCTTCGGCGCGCGCTTCTATATCGCCGCCTGGAAAGCCGTACGCGCCGGGGCCGGCAATATGGACCTATTGGTAGCCATCGGCACCAGCGCCGGTTACGGCCTGAGTATCTATGAATGGCTCACGGCGTCCGCGGGCACGATGCCCCACCTGTATTTCGAAGCCTCAGCGGTGGTGATCGCCCTGGTGCTGCTGGGCAAATACCTGGAAAGCCGCGCCAAGCGCCAGACCGCCAGTGCCATCCGCGCCCTGGAAGCCTTGCGCCCGGAGCGGGCAATTCAAGTGATCGACGGGCGCGAGCAAGACGTCGCCATCACCGCCCTCAAGCTGAATGACCTGGTGCTGGTCAAACCCGGCGAGCGCTTCCCGGTGGACGGAGAAGTGGTTGAAGGCCAAAGCCATGCCGACGAGGCGTTGATCAGCGGTGAAAGCCTGCCGGTGCCGAAGCAGCCTGGCGATGCGGTCACTGGCGGCGCCATCAACGGCGAAGGCCGGCTGCTGGTGCGCACCCTGGCCCTTGGCGCAGAGAGCGTATTGGCAAGGATCATCCGCCTGGTGGAAGACGCCCAGGCTGCCAAGGCTCCGATCCAGAAACTGGTGGATAAAGTCAGCCAGGTGTTCGTGCCGGTGGTGCTGGTGCTGGCCTTGGCCACGCTGATCGGCTGGTGGCTGTATGGCGCACCGTTGGAGGTTGCGCTGATCAATGCCGTGACCGTGTTAGTCATCGCTTGCCCTTGCGCCCTTGGCCTCGCCACACCCACCGCCATCATGGCCGGCACCGGCGTCGCCGCCCGCCACGGCATCCTGATCAAAGATGCCGAAGCCCTGGAGCGCGCCCATGAAGTCAGCGCCGTGGTATTCGACAAGACCGGCACCCTGACCTCCGGCGCACCGAAAATTGCGCACGTGGCCGCCGTCGATGGCAATGAAGCGGCCCTGCTGCAACAGGCCGGGGCGCTGCAACGCGGCAGTGAACATCCGCTGGCCAAGGCGGTGCTGGATGCCTGTGCCGAACAGGGCCTGAACGTGGCCGATGTCAGCGCCAGCCAATCCCTTACCGGGCGCGGCATCGCAGGCACTCTCGACGGTCGGCAACTGGCATTGGGCAACCGTCGCCTGCTGGAAGAAACCGGCTTGAGCACCGGCGACCTCGCCGACTCGGCCAGCGCCTGGGAGGCGGAAGGCCGCACCTTGTCCTGGCTGATCGAGCAAGGCCCGCAGCCCCGCGTGCTGGGTTTGTTTGCCTTCGGCGACACGCTCAAGCCGGGGGCGCTGCAAGCGATACAAGCACTCAAGGCGCGGCACATCAGCAGCCACCTGCTGACCGGCGACAACCGTGGCAGCGCCCGCGTGGTCGCCGAAGCCTTGGGCATCGACGACGTGCACGCCGAGGTGTTGCCTGCGGACAAGGCGGCTACCGTCGCCGAGCTGAAGAAGACCGGCGTGGTCGCGATGGTCGGCGACGGCATCAACGATGCACCGGCCCTGGCCGCGGCCGACATCGGCATCGCGATGGGTGGCGGCACCGACGTGGCCATGCACGCCGCCGGGATCACCCTGATGCGCGGCGACCCACGCCTGGTGCCCGCCGCGCTGGAAATCAGCCGCAAGACCTATGCGAAAATTCGACAGAACCTGTTCTGGGCCTTTGTGTATAACTTGATCGGCATTCCGCTGGCCGCGTTCGGCCTGCTCAACCCGGTAATGGCCGGTGCGGCCATGGCCCTGTCCAGCGTCAGCGTGGTGAGTAATGCGCTGCTGTTGAAAACCTGGAAACCCAAGGATCTGGAGGACGAACGTCCATGAACATTGGCCAAGCAGCACGCCAAAGTGGCCTGAGCGCCAAGATGATTCGTTATTACGAGTCCATCGGCTTGTTGAAAGCCGCCCATCGCACCGACAGCGGCTACCGCATTTATGGCGCCGATGACTTGCACACCCTGGCGTTTATCAAGCGTTCGCGGGATTTGGGATTTTCCCTTGAGGAGGTTGGCAAGTTGCTGACCCTCTGGCAGGACCGGGGCCGTGCGAGTGCCGACGTCAAGGCATTGGCCCGCCAGCATATCGATGAGCTGAACCAGAAGATCCGCGAGTTGGGGCAATTGCGCGATACGTTGCAGGACCTGGTGGAACACTGCCAGGGTGATCATCGGCCGGATTGCCCGATTCTCAAGGAACTGGCGTCGGGCAGTTGTTGCGCCTGATCAGGCTTAACCAGGCACACGCAGAACCAAATGTGGGAGCGGGCTTGCTCGCGAATGCGGTGGATCAGTCAATGCATCTGGTGACTGTCACACCGCTTTCGCGAGCAAGCCCGCTCCCACATTTGATATCCACTCGCCGTTAGATCACTGCATCCAAGGCGGCGGCGGAGGCTCTTCTGATGCTTTGCTCGGTGGAGCATCATCAGCCGCACGGATCGCCTGGCGACGCTCTTCATCGAGCCGCGCCGCTTCGATCTCGCGGATAACACCGCCCACATCAGCCAACTCTTCCGGCTCGTCGAACTCGCCAGTCAAGACGCTGGCCGGGTGCAGAGTGCCGGCTTCGTACAGCGCCCACATCTCCTTGGCGTACTTGGTCTTCTTCAACTCCGGGGCAAA
Organism: Pseudomonas sp. LBUM1641; assembly: GCF_059716235.1. NCBI lineage: Bacteria > Pseudomonadati > Pseudomonadota > Gammaproteobacteria > Pseudomonadales > Pseudomonadaceae > Pseudomonas > Pseudomonas sp. LBUM1641. The sequence continues at coordinate 794,623 of NZ_CP166815.1, read as the reverse complement.
GCGCCCGAAATAGGAAGCCATGTTGCCCACATCCCGTTCCAGCATGGTGAACGCGTGGTTGTTGCCCGCCGCATCCACCGCCTGGGGCAGGTCGATGATCACCGGGCCCGTCGGCGTCAGTAGCACGTTGAACTCGGAAAGGTCACCGTGCACCAGGCCGGTACACAACATCAGCACGATCTGGCTAATCAGGAAGGCGTGGTATTCACGGGCCTGGTCCGGCTCCAGCGTCACGTCGTTCAGACGCGGCGCGGCGTCGCCGTATTCATCGGCCACCAGTTCCATCAGCAGCACGCCTTCAAGGAAGTCGTAAGGCTTGGGCACGCGAACGCCCGCACCGGCCAGACGAAACAGCGCCGCTACCTCAGCGTTCTGCCAGGCGTCTTCGGTTTCTTTCTTGCCGAACTTGGAGCCCTTGGCCATGGCCCGGGCCTGACGGCTGTTGCGGACCTTGCGGCCTTCCTGGTATTCGGACGCCTGACGAAAACTTCGTTTATTCGCCTCCTTGTAGACCTTGGCGCAACGTAACTCGTTGCCACAGCGCACCACATAAACAGCTGCTTCTTTACCACTCATGAGTGGGCGCAGCACCTCGTCGACCAGACCGTCCTCGATCAGGGGTTCAATGCGTTTAGGAGTCTTCATCAGCTTTTATTGTGGGTCCTTTATTACCAAACACGCGTATGGCACTCGTTATACGGCAATCCTCTCGCCGCGGGGAGAGGGTACCGACCTTTGACCGCTTAAGAATGCATCCAATATGCCAAATTAATCTGCGATCCCCTGTAGGAGCGAGCTTGCTCGCGAAAAACCCGAGGGCGCCGCGTTGATTCAGCATGAGAGCGTCATCGTTAACGACCTTCGCGAGCAAGCTCGCTCCTACAGGGGTTGTTGTTCATCAATAGTGTAATTCAGCGCTCAATAATCGCGGTGACGCCCTGGCCTCCGGCGGCGCAGATCGAGATCAGGCCCCGGCCCTTGCCGGCCGCGTCCAGCAGCTTGGCCAGGTTGGCGACGATACGCCCGCCAGTGGCGGCAAACGGATGGCCAGCGGCCAATGAGCTGCCCTTGACGTTCAAGCGGCTGCGGTCGATGGAGCCCAGCGATGCGTCCAGCCCCAGGCGGGTCTTGCAATACTCCGGATCTTCCCAGGCCTTCAGTGTGCACAACACTTGGGCAGCGAAGGCTTCGTGGATCTCGTAGTAATCGAAGTCCTGCAGCGTCAGGCCATTGCGGGCCAGCAAGCGCGGCACGGCGTACACCGGCGCCATCAGCAGGCCTTCGGCACCGTTGACGAAATCCACCGCCGCCGCTTCTCCATCACGCAGGTAGGCAAGAATCGGCAAGCCGCGCTCCTTGGCCCAGGCTTCACTGCCCAGCAGCACCAACGAGGCACCGTCGGTCAGCGGCGTCGAATTGCCAGCGGTGAGGGTGCCCTTTTCACTGCGTTCGAAGGCCGGCTTCAGGCTGGCGAGCTTTTCAAGGGTCAGGTCGGGGCGCAGGTTGTTGTCGCGGGTGAGGCCGAGAAAGGGCGTGAGTAGATCGTTGTGCCAGCCTTCAGCGTAGGACGCGGCCATTTTCTGGTGGCTTTCCAACGCCAGTTGATCCTGCTCGGCGCGGGGAATCTGCCAGGTCTGCGCCATCAACTCGCAATGCTGGCCCATGGACAACCCGGTGCGCGGTTCACCGTTACGCGGCAACTCCGGCTTGAGGTGATGGGGACGAAGTTGTAACAGGACTTTTAATTTATCCGCCATGGATTTGCTGCGATTGGCTTGCAGCAGGATTTTGCGCAGCCCCTCGTTCACCCCGATGGGCGCATCTGACGTGGTGTCGACGCCGCCAGCAATCCCGCACTCGATCTGCCCCAGCGCGATCTTGTTCGCCACCAGCAACGCGGCTTCCAGCCCCGTGCCACAGGCCTGCTGAATATCGTAGGCCGGAGTCTGTGGCGACAGGCGCGAGCCCAGCACACACTCGCGGGTCAGGTTGAAGTCCCGGGAATGCTTGAGCACCGCCCCGGCGGCCACCTCGCCAATACGCAGGCCGTGCAGGTTGTAGCGTTCGATCAGGCCTTCCAGTGCCGCGGTCAGCATCGCCTGGTTGCTCGCCGTGGCGTAAGGGCCATTGGAACGGGCGAAGGGAATGCGGTTACCGCCAATGATCGCTACACGGCGCAATTGAGTCATGGAAAGCTCCCTGAAGGTTGTGGGGTGAGTCTTTGAGACTAGCCTAGGCTCAATCGAACGACTTTCACCTATTGATGGTCCACCGTTTGAACCCCAGCACTCGGAGAGCGTTCCATGTCTGACCGTTATATCGACTTCGCCAACTCAAGCCTCGGCCATCGCCTGGTCGCCGCCATTGGCCTGCCGTCACCGGTGCGCCTGGAACGCTGGCAGGCCGGACGCCTGCGCCCGGTGGAGGGTGCGCTGCTGATCGGCGGCGGCCCGCTGGCAACAAAAATCCTGCCGTTCGCCAATAAGCTGACCGACGCTATCTATAGCTACGGCACCGAACCGTCGACGGCAACCACCTGGATTCCCGGCCACGGGCCCAAGCTCAAGGCCGTGGTGTTCGACGCCAGCCAGTTGCAGCACACCGATCAACTCAAGCAGCTGCGGGAATTCTTTCAGCCGTTGATGAAGAACCTCGATCACAGCGCGCATCTGGTGATCCTCGGCCGCGCCCCGGAAAGCCTCAGCGACCCGTTTGCCGCCAGCGCCCAGCGCGCCCTTGAAGGTTTCAGCCGGTCGTTGGCGAAAGAGCTGCGCAGCGGCGGCGTCCTGCAACTGCTGTACGTGGGCGACGGCGCCGAAGACCAGCTGGAAGGTGCACTGCGGTTCTTCCTCTCACCTAAAAGCGCCTACATCTCCGGCCAAGTGATTCGTTTGAATGCCTGCGCGACCCAGGTCGAGGATTGGACCCGACCACTCGCCGGGCGCAAGGCGCTGGTGACCGGCGCCGCACGCGGCATCGGCGCCTCAATCGCCGAAACCCTGGCCCGTGACGGCGCCGAAGTGATTCTGCTGGACGTGCCACAAGCCAAGGCCGATCTCGACGCCCTGGCCGCGCGCCTGGGTGCCCGCAGCGTCGCCCTGGATATCTGCGCCGAAGACGCCGCCACGCAGTTGATCGAACACCTGCCGGACGGCATCGACATTGTGGTGCACAACGCCGGCATCACCCGCGATAAAACCCTGGCCAACATGACCCCGGAATACTGGGACGCGGTATTGGCGGTCAACCTCAACGCGCCGCAAGTGCTGACCAAGGCGCTGCTGGACAACGGCACCCTGCACGACAATGGCCGCGTAGTGCTGCTGGCGTCCATCAGCGGCATCGCCGGCAATCGCGGGCAAACCAATTACGCCGCGAGCAAGGCCGGGCTGATCGGCCTGGCCCAGGCGTGGGCGCCGCTGCTGGGGGAACGCGGGATCAGCATCAATGCCGTGGCCCCAGGGTTCATTGAAACCCAAATGACCGCGCACATTCCCTTCGCTTTGCGTGAGGCCGGGCGCCGTATGAGTTCGCTGGGCCAGGGCGGCTTGCCCCAGGACGTCGCCGAAGCGGTGGCCTGGCTCGGTCAACCGGGTTCGGGCGCGGTCAGCGGGCAAGCGTTGCGAGTGTGTGGGCAAAGTCTATTGGGAGCGTAAGCATGGAGTGGCAAACATTAGGCAGCACCCCGTTTCTGCCGCCGCTGTATTGGCGTGCGGCGCTCAAGCGCAAGATCACCGGCACCACGTTGCCCGAACAAGGGTTGCGCTGCCGGGTCAGCGTCAACCCCAAGGAGGTGGCCGCCTATCGCAAGGTCTGCGGGTTTGCCGAGAGCCCGGTGCTGCCGGCCACTTATCCCCATATCCTGGCGTTCGGCCTGCAGATGCAGTTGCTCACCGACAAGGCGTTTCCATTCCCATTGCTGGGGTTGATTCACCTGAGCAACCGGATCCGCATCCTGCGCCCCTTGGGTGGTGTGAGCGACCTGACAGTTGGCGTCTACGCGCAGAACTTGCAACCCCATGCCAAGGGCGCGACTTTCGATATCGTGACCACGGTCGAGGATTCATTGGGGCTGCTGTGGGAAGCCGAAAGCCGGATGCTCTGTCGTGGCGTGAAACTCGATGGCGTTGCGGCGGATAACGCGTTGCAAGCACCCGTCAGCGTCAGCGAGTTGACCCGATGGAAAGCCCCCGCCGATATCGGACGCCGTTACGCTCGGGTGTCCGGCGACTACAACCCGATTCACTTGAGTGCGATCACCGCCAAGTTGTTTGGCTTCCCCCAGGCAATTGCCCATGGACTATGGAACACGGCACGCACACTGGCCGAACTGAGTGAACACTTACCTGCAGCCAATATTGAGATAGACGTCGAGTTTAAAAAGCCGGTGCGCTTGCCCAGTGAAGTGACCTTATGGGCAAGTGCCGCCGGCTCAAGCGGTGAGTTGCAACTAAAGGGAACCGGGGACCTCGAGCACATGACGGGACGCTGGCGGCCTATCGCCTGATTAATTGTATATATACACCTTAAGTTATAGCGGGCTATCGATAGCCCGCTAAGTTTATTAACCCTATGATTTTAAACACCTCCTGCTTTTCAATTCCCTCTTATATATACCCTTGGTATTAATCACTAAGCGGACCACTCGTGGGGGTATATAAATCGTTAATACCAAGTTGAGCATTGCGAGAAGAAGTGCCCGGGTCTGTTATAGCCATAACGGACGAATGTATCGCTGCCCTTAGAAACAGCGAACTTCGATAACAACAAAGGCTGTACCAGGTGCAAGGAACTCAATCATGAAAACTCAAGTCGTGTTGTGGAAAGCAAGTACCGCGCTGGCCCTGATTCTGGCAGTAAGCCTCGGAGGCTGCAGCAGCGGTGGTGGTGGTCATCACAGTAGCGTCGCCGCGTCCTCTCCGGATGCCGGCGCCGGATCAGGTGGTGGCACTGGCGGCGGAACAGATGGAGGCACTGGCGGTGGTACCGGCGGTGGCACTGATGGCGGTACTGGTGGCGGTACCGGCGGCGGCACAGGTGGTGGCACTGGCGGAGGTACAGGTGGCGGCACTGGCGGAGGTACCGGCGGAGGTACAGGTGGCGGCACTGGCGGCGGTACCGGTGGCGGTACAGGTTCGACCACTCCGCTGGTCACCGGCCAGGTAGTTGGCGCTGTCGGCGGTGTCGTCGGCAACGTCGGCACCGCGGTGGGCGACCTGGGTTCAACCCTCACCACTGTCCCAATTGTCGGCACCACTGCTGGCGGGCTCGTCACCGCGACAGGCACTGCCGTCAACAGCATCGGCACCGGCCTGACCGACGGTCTGGGCACACTGGGTACCAATAGCAATTCCCTGGGCATCACTGTTGCCGGCGTCGCCAACGGCGTGGCCGACTTGGGTACCGGCGTTTCCAACACCGGTAAATCCCTGGGCACTACATTGGGTGGCATTCCCGTGGTCGGTGGTTTAACCGGTGGCGTGGGTGGCGCAGCAGGCGGCCTGGTCGATAAGGTCGGCCAAACCGTGACTATGCTCGGCGACACCTTGAGCACGGCCAGTACCACCGGGCCACTGGGCGGCTTGACCAATACGGTCGGCAAAAGCGTACTGGTACCCGTCGTCTCCCTGGTGGAAAACACCACCGGCAACCTGGGTAATAAAACCGGCCTGGGCAATCCTGTCGGTGGCGTACTGGACAAAGTCGGGGCCACGGTCAAAGGTCTCGGTGGCCAAGTGGCCAGCGCGGGCGGTGCAGGCAACCCTCTCGGGACTATCGTAGGCGGCGCGCTGACCGGTGTTGGCAACACCCTTGATAAGTCGAGTGGCTACGTCAATCCGGCAACCACTACCCCGCAATCGGGTCTGCCTGAACTGGTCGGTGGCCTTGTCGCCAACGTGGGCAACGGCCTGAATATCGGCAACACCAATGGCACTGTCAGTGCGGCAGGCATCACTGGCGGCGCGGTGGGCAACACCGTCGCGTCCCTCGGCACTCTGATTGGCGGCAACGGTGTAGCCAACACCGGCGCCACGGCTCCGGTCGCCGGTCTGGCGACCACTGTCGGCGCCGCACTGAACCCAGTGACTTCGGGCGTTGCCGGGCTGACCCAAAACATCGGCACCACCACCGGTATCGGTGCACCGGTGAACGGTCTGGTGACCCAGGTCGGCGGCGCAGTCAGCGGCCTGGGCACCAACCTGACAGCGGCCAACGCCAACCCGATTACCAACGCTGTAGGCGGTACGCTGAATGCAGTCGGCAATACGGTCGGCTCGGTGGGTGGCTTGGTCACCGGCGGCACCAGCGGTAGCGGTGGTGGCCTGCTCGGCGGCTTGAATGTAGGTGGTGGCACTCCCGCTGGAGGCACTGCAAACACAAACACCGGTGGTGGCCTGGGCGGCTTGCTCGGCGGGCTGACCGGCAAAAAATAGAATTGCACCTGGCCATTAGACGGCCTCCCCTCCAGCGCCTACGCTTGGTTGAGACGAGAGATTCCAATGAGTCTCTCGTCTTTTTTATTGGCCAGTGAAAGGCCTTCCCGAACCGCGCCCCAGAGCCCGGCGGGAACCCGCGAAACGCTGCTGCAGTTTGACCATGGAGTGTCCTATGCGCGCCTTGACGCCGTTGTTTCTACTCACCCTGATTGCTGCCAGTGTCCACGCCGAGACCCTGCCCAGCTTCCTCAACAGCAACGACACCATTCGCAACCTGCCGGTGCCCAATCTACCCGCCGACGCCTATCGTCCGGTCACGCCGCAGACCCAGTTGCCCGAGCCGGCCGCTACCCAGAATCAGCCACTGTTGATGGACACCAAAGTGACCATCCGCAAGCTGCAAATCGATGGCGGGACGATCTACCCGCTCAAGGACGTGGCCCAGGCTTTCGAGCCGCTGATTGGTCATGAAACCACCGTCTCACAACTGATCGAAGCCACCCGCGGCATCACCCGCCGCTACCAGCAGGACGGCTATCTGCTGTCCTACGCCTACCTGCCTGATCAGCGCTTCGAAAACGGCCTGGTGCACGTGGTACTGGTGGAGGGCTACATCAAGGATTACAACGTGCAGGGCGACATCGGCTCAGTCTCGGCCTACGTCGACAAACTGGCGGCCAAGCTGCTGGGCGAGCGCCCACTGACCCGCAAGACCTTCGAACGCTACACCACGCTGATGGGGCGTATTCCGGGTGTGACGCTGCAGGCGCAAGTACCGCCGCCGGGCACTACCGATGGCGGCACACACATGCAGATCCAGGCCTCGCGCAAACCCTTCACCAGCAGCATGAGCATGACCGACGACAGCCGTGGTGGCCTGCAAGCCCTGATCACCGGCACCAGCAACTCCCAGACCTCCATGGGTGAGCAACTGAGCCTCAGCGGCCTGTTCCCGCCTGGCGAAGACAAGGAGCACTACTACCGCCTGGGCTACAGCCAATTCGTCAACGCCGAGGGTACCCAACTGGTGGTGAACGCCGAACGTTACCGCGCCGACCCGCGCAGTAACGTGCAACTGGACGGCGGTTTTGAACTCAAGCCACGCCAGGAAATCGACCGCTACTCCGTTGGCCTCAGCCATCCGCTGATCGCCTCCCCCACCGAGTCGCTGACCCTGGGCACACGGCTCTATGCCGTAGACCAAACCACCCGCTATCAACTGGTGGGATTCCCTCAACGTTTCGACCTGGAAACCAACCTGCGCGCCCTGGCTTTTGAGGGCGACTGGCGCAAGTCCGACACGCGCCAACTGCGCATCCTCAGCGCCGGCCTTTACCAAGGCATCGACGGCCTGGGCGCCAAGACGCGCAGCGACTTCGAAGGCATAAAACCGGACATCGACTTCTTCCGCCTGCGCCTCTCGGGCGTGCAGAGCGACAAGTTCTTCGACAACTGGCAAGGCGTCGCCTCGGCGGCTGTTTACTGGAGCAACGACACCCTGCCCGACAGCGAACGCGCGACGTTCGGCGGGCAGAATTTCGGGCGTGGCTACCCGGATGACCAGGGCTCAGGCGACAAGGGCTGGGGCGTGGCGTATGAGGTCAACTACAGCTTCAACCGCAGCGGCGAATGGGTAAAAATCCTGCAGCCGTATGTGGTACTGGATAAGGCCAAGACCTGGTTCAACGAGTTGCCGGTCAAGGCCAACAACATGTCATCGGCAGCGGTGGGCCTGCGTTTCGGGGACAACAAGTACTACAACATCGCGCTGGAAGCGGCCAAGCCAATGTCGGACATCGCCCTGGACAGCTTCAATCGCCGGCCGCGGTACACGCTGAGTTTCAGCTACCAACTCTGACCCCTATTTACTGTAGGAGCGAGCTTGCTCGCGAAGAACGTTAAGGCAACGCGGGGAACCAGACTGCCCGCGTTATCGTTGACGTTTTTCGCGAGCAAGCCCGCTCCCACACAAGCGCGCTCCTACATCAGTCTGATTTTGGGGATGGGGAAAAGGTTATTGAGGGTGTCGATCAAGCGCACCAGATAGATCGGCTTGCGAAACAGGTCCAGTACCTGCAAACGCAGCATATCGCTGGCATCATCCATATCGGCATGGCCAGACATGACGATCACCGGCAGGTGTTGGCGAGCGGTGTGTTCGCGCAGGCGCTTGATCAAGGAAATACCGCTTTCCTCGGGCATGCGCAGGTCGGTGATGACGAGGGCGATATCGGGGTGCAGGGTCAGCTCTTGCAGGGCAAAGGTCACGGACGTTGCCGTAAAGCAAACGAAACCCTCATTCTCCAGCGACTCCGCCAGTTCAATGAGGGCATCTTCTTCGTCGTCCACCAACAGAATCTGCTGGCGGGCATGTGCAGCCGTGTTCATGAGCAATACCTAACTTGGCCAAGTGCTGACGGGTGTGCTCATAGGCTACTGCTTGAAGGTCAAGGAGTAGCGGGAGTAATTGCCGCCTGGATCCTGGCAAACATGGCAGTGATCTGCGGCCCAAGCAAATTCCCAGCAGCCAGCACAACCAGTGCTACGACCGCTACAAGAATAATGTACTCGATCGCTGTAGCGCCGTCTTTGCGATGAAATAGCAAGTGGAGTTGAACGTGAAGTTTCATCAAAAGATCAAGGAACATAAGACTTCTCCTCTGGCGACCAAGCGCCCTATCACGATGCCGCACAATAATTGCGATGTGCCACCTCAGCATTGTCAACAAACCTCACCCTCACAACTGTAAGAAATGATTAATCACAAAGTAGTGGTGGTTTTTCTGACGCCTTGAAACCGTGGTTTTCAGGGCTACATTTGTATCCATTAAGAAATCTTGCTGTCAGTAATGGCATTTCGTCCTAGCTGAACTACCTTCAAATAGCGAAATAGTTAGTTAAATGTTCACAGCAGCCAGGTTGCGTCATTAGCCTGTCCGGATAGACAGGTTGCAGTGCAACAGGGAAAAGGAGAGCCGTCATGAACACTCGTATCAGCATGATACTGGCCGGAGTGCTCTTGGTTGGCGCGCTGTTTGCCGGTTACTGGGGCCTGGTCTTAAGTCGCGCACCAGCGCCCGTAGTCCAGCCGCCCCCACAGGCCACGCCGGCGCAACCCGCCGTCGCGGTAGTTGAAGACCAGACCCGCCAGCCGGTGGTAGTGCTCGCACACGATGTACCGCCCTTTGTCGCCCTCAATGCTGCCGACCTGACCGTGGAAAAACTGCGCACGGTACCCGCCGGCAGCTTGACCAGCGTCGACCAAGCCATCGGCCGTATCCCTTGGAGAACCCTGCACGCCGGCACCTGGTTGAACGAGGAAAGCTTCACACCCGGTGGCCCGCTGGCGCGGATGATTCGCCCGGATGAACGCGCCCTTGCCGTGGCCGTTGATGAGGTCATCGGCGTGGCCGGCCAATTGAGTCCCGGCGACTATGTGGACGTGCTGCTGTACCTGCGCCAGGACACCACCAACCTGGAACAGTCGGCACAAGTGGTGATTCCGGCCATGCGCCTACTCAGTGTCGGTGACCAGCTGGGCCTGGCCAACGATGGCTCCCCAGCCTCGCAGCCACTTACCGCTGAAGAGAAAAAACAACAGGCCCAACGCGGAAACGCCGCCCGCACCGTGGTGCTCGCAGTGCCCGAACAACTGCTGAGCCGTCTGATGCTGGCTTCCCAGGCCGGCACCTTGCGCCTGGCCGTGCGCAGCGCCGACGAGCACCTGCTGAGCCAGTACTGGGCCGGTGAAAGCACTTCGCCTGGCAACGTGCAAAGCGCCAACCGCGACCTTTATCAATTCACCCAACTGGCCTTCGCCCAAGCGCCGAAAAAAGTCGCCCAGGGAAGCCAGCCGCGCGCCGAGATTGAGATCATCCGCGGCAATCAAACGAACCAAAAAACGCCCTGACTGAACAAGGATGCCTTGAATGACCCGTCGTTACGCACCGGTGTTCACGCGATTGGCCTGTGCCCTGCTGCTGTCGAGCCTGCCCGCGGGTATTGCCTTCGCAGCCCCGGGCAACTGCAGCAGCCTGGGACAATTGCCCGCCACCCTCTCGGTGGGCGAAGGTTTGCAACAGGAATTGCAATCGCCCGTGGCCATTACCCGCCTGGCGATCGGTGACCCGAAAGTCGCCGACGTACACCTCAATGGCGACCGTGGTTTCCTGCTGACCGGCGTCGGCTCCGGCACCACCAGCCTGATGGTATGGACGGCTTGCGCCAGCGCACCTCGCCAGAGCATGGTGTTCGTCAAGGGCAAGGCCACTTCCGCGCTAACCAGCCTGTCACTTTCACCCTCGGACGACCCCACGCTGCCGAGCCAGGTACAGACCGATATTCGCTTCGTCGAAGTGACGCGAACCAAGCTTAAGGAGGCCAGTACCTCGCTCTTCGGCCAAGGCGGCAACTTCCTGTTTGGCAGCCCCGGCAATGGGACGGCGCCAGCGCCGCCCACCAACAGCTTCCGCGGGCAAGCGGTCAATAACGGTACCTTCAACATCGGCTTCGGCGGAGGCAAGATCTCGGCCATGATCAATGCCCTGGAAAGCAGCGGCTTTGCATATACGCTTGCGCGCCCGAGCCTGGTAGCTCTGAGCGGTCAAAGCGCAACATTCCTGGCTGGCGGTGAAGTGCCGATCCCGGTGCCCAGTGCCGCCAGCAACACCATCTCGATCGAATACAAGGAGTTTGGGATTCGTCTGACGCTGACGCCAACCGTCATCGACCATAACCGGATTTCCCTCAAGGTCGCCCCGGAGGTCAGCGAGCTGGACTACACAAACGCCGTGACCATCCAGGGCATCTCAGTGCCGGCCCTGACCATTCGCCGCACCGACACCAGTGTGTCCCTGGCCGACGGTGAAAGCTTCGTCATCAGCGGCCTGATCAGCAGCAACAACACCACCTCCATCAGTAAATTTCCGGGCCTGGGTGACATCCCGATCCTGGGGGCGTTCTTTCGTGATTCCTCGATCAACCGCCAGGAAAAGGAGCTGCTGATGATCGTCACCCCGCACCTGGTCCAACCCTTGGCTGCCAACGCCCAATTGCCCTCATTACCTGGCGAGAACCTACGCAACTACGACCCGAACTGGTATCGCCTGTACTTCCTGGAAAACGGTAACTTCGACCGTAGCAATGGGCTGTCCCAATGAGCGATAGCCTGAGCCAGACTTTCCTGGCAATTACCCGCAATACCACCGACCTGGAATGGCTGCAGGGCGCACTCGCCCCCCTTGGCCAAGTGGTGAGTGCCGGTGGCGGCAGCCTCGACGAATTACTCGCCCTGGTGGACGTGACCTTCGCCAACCTGGTGTTCGTTGGTCTCGACCGTGAGCACGTGGTGGCCCAGAGCGCACTCATCGAAGGCGCTCTGGAAGCCAAACCGATGCTCGCCATCGTCGCCCTCGGCGACGGCATGGACAACCAGTTGGTACTGAATGCGATGCGTGCCGGCGCGCGGGATTTCGTCGCCTACGGTTCGCGCTCCAGCGAAGTCGCCGGGCTGGTGCGTCGCCTGAGCAAACGCCTGCCTCCCGTGACATCCAATGCCCTCCTCGGCGGCCTGACCGTCCTCTATGGCACCCAGGGCAATGCCGACGGCGCACTGCTCGCCAGCCACCTGGCGCTGGTAGTGCAAAAGAGCGGGCAGCAAACCCTGCTGCTGGACCTGGGCCTGCCCAGGGGCGACAGCCTGGCGCTGCTGGGGCTGGAAAGCTCATTCAATTTCGGTGACGCCCTGCGCCACCTCAGGCGCCTCGACACTACCCTGATCAACAGTGCCTTCACCGCCACCGAAGAAGGCTTGCGCATCCTGGCCTATACCGCCAGTGACGAGCCCCTGGAACTGACCAGCGCCGCCGAGCTGTACATGCTGCTCAGTGCCTTGCGCCAACACTTCCATCACATCGTGGTGAACCTCACCGGCCAGCCGGATAGTGAAGCCCTGCGCACCTTTGTCAGCCATTGCGACAAGCTGCTGTGGTGCACCGACCAGAACGTACTCGACTGCCGTCGCAACCTCGCCGTGCTGAATCAGTGGCGGGAAAAGGGCATGAAGCTGGAGCATGCCAAGCTGCTGGTAGACCGCTACGTGAAAAGCTGCGCGCCGGACTCCGAAGCCCTGAGCAAGAGTTTCGGGCTGGAGGTGATCGCGGTGCTGCCGTTGAGCCCGGAGGTTCGCCTGAACGCGAAAAACCAGGGCCAGACCTTGTTCGCCTTGTCGCCCAGGGAGGGCCTTACCCAAGGCCTGAAAACCCTTGGTGAACGCCTGGCAAAACGCTCCGAAGGCCTGTCCAAGCCCTCGAACCGCTGGCTTGACCGTTTGCTGGGTACCGGCAAATGAACGGTGAAAAGTTGTTCGGCTCCCCCGCCCGCGGCAGCGCTGGCAACACGGACCACGAGGGTCTGAAACTGGTGCTGCACCGCTACATCATCGATGCCATCGAAGAGTCGGGAAAAAATCTGTTGGAAGGCTCGCGCCAGGTCCTGGCGCAATTTGTCATCGACAAGGTGGCCGAATACATCAACCGCATGCACCTGGCGATCTCCCGTTATGAAATGGAGCGCCTGGCGGAAGAAATCGTCGACGAACTCACCGGATTCGGCCCGCTGGAAGTGCTTCTGCGCGACCCGTCCGTGACCGAAATTCTGGTCAACGGCCCGCACCGGGTGTTTATCGAACGCGACGGCCTGCTGCACCAGAGCGACCTGCGTTTCATCGATGCGCATCACGTGGAGCGCGTCATGCAACGCATCCTTGCGCCCCTGGGCCGACGCCTCGATGAGTCGTCGCCGATGGTCGATGCGCGTCTGCCCGACGGCAGTCGGGTCAACGCAATCATCCCGCCGATTGCCCTCGACGGTCCCTGCCTGTCGATCCGAAAATTTCGCAAGGACATGCTCAAGAGCAGCGACTTGGTAGCGATGCAAACCATCGACCAACACATTTTCGAGTTCTTCCAGGAAGCAGTGGGCAAGCGCTGCAATATCCTGATCAGCGGCGGCACGGGCACCGGTAAAACCACGCTGTTGAATATTCTCAGCCAATTGATCAACCCCCAGGAGCGGCTGGTCACCATCGAAGACGTGGCCGAACTGCAACTGGGCCATCCCCACGTGGTGCGCCTGGAAACACGCCCGCCGAATGCCGAGGGTCACGGTGAGGTAAAGGCTAGCGACCTGATCCGCAACGCCCTGCGGATGCGCCCGGACCGGATCATCCTCGGCGAGATCCGGGGTGTGGAAGTACTCGATGTACTCACCGCGATGAACACCGGCCACGACGGTTCCATGAGTACCTTGCACGCGAACAATGCCCAGGACGCCCTGCTGCGCCTGGAAACCCTGGTGGGCTTGACCGGCCGGGTGGTCGCGGAAAAAACCCTGCGCCAAATGATCTGCGCGGCCCTCGATGTGGTGATTCAACTGACGCGCCTGCCAGACGGTCGACGCTGCGTCAGTGAAGTGGTGGAGGTGGTGGGCGTACGTGAAGACGTGTATGTGACCAATACGCTGTTTCGCTATGACCGGCGCACCGGTTTCGGCTTCCTGCGCGAGGCGGTCAACCCTGCCGGCGACAAACTGCGCCGCGAGCCGGCATTGCCTTTATAGGGATGTGAGTATGACCGGGCCTATTCTGATACTTATCTGCGTGATCCTGATCGGCCTGTCGATCCGGCTATTTCAAAACGGCATACGCCGGGCCGAAACCGAGCGGGTATTGGACCGGCTTGCCGAGGGCCAGCCGCAACTCGTCGAAGCGACTAACCAGTGGAGCGGCCTGGAGCGCATGTTTCAACGCGCCGGTTTGGGCAAACCCACCGACAGCCTCGGCCTGTGGCTGACCGCCTGGGCCCTGAGCGCGCTGCTGGGGCTGATGGTCGCCAGTTGGATCGGCCTGCTGACGATGCTGGTATTGCCGCCGCTGGCGTTGCGCGTGTACATCGCCTGGCGCTACCAGCGTCGACTCAAGCGCATGATCGAGCAATTGCCGCAGTTGCTGGATCACACCGTGCGCAGTCTCAAGGCGGGCCGCACCCTGGCCGACGCAGTGCTCGGTGGTATCGAAGCCGCCGACGACCCGCTCAAAAGAGCCATGGGGCGTATCCAGCGCAACGTGCAGTTGGGCGTCAGCCTGCCGGAATCCGCCCACGACTTCGCCGAGTTCTACGAGCAGGACGAGTTCCGTCTGTTCGCCCTTGGTTTGAAGGTTAACCACCGCTACGGCGGCAATGCCAGCGAACTCCTGGAGAACCTGATCAAGATGATTCGCGAGCGCGAGCAAGCCGCCCGGCAACTGCGGGCCATGACCGGCGAAACCCGCGTCACCGCCTTTGTGCTGGCGGGCCTGCCGATAGCGATGGTGGGGTATTTCATGGTGATCAACCCGGGCTACCTGATGACCATGTGGAATGACACCACCGGACGCATCCTGCTGTTTGTCGCACTGGGCATGCAGGTACTCGGTTGCGTGGCCCTATGGCGCATGCTACGGAGCGTATGAGATGGGGACTTCACTGCTGATCAGCGCCGTAATGTTCTTGGCCGCCTTGGCGTTGGTATTGCTCAACCTGATGAAACAGCGGCGCGGCCAGCGTCTGATTGCCCAGCGCTTGCAGGGCCAGATGGGCCGCGAAAACCGGCTTGGCACTATGATGCGCCAACTGGGTAACAGCCAGCTCGCCCAGCGCTCGGTGAGCCTGG
This sequence comes from Pseudomonas sp. LBUM1641, assembly GCF_059716235.1. Taxonomy (NCBI): domain Bacteria; kingdom Pseudomonadati; phylum Pseudomonadota; class Gammaproteobacteria; order Pseudomonadales; family Pseudomonadaceae; genus Pseudomonas; species Pseudomonas sp. LBUM1641. Next base: position 779,477 of record NZ_CP166815.1, on the reverse strand, counting down.
ACAACGAAACGCAAATTCTGCTCAACCGCATGGGCTGGAGAAAGTCCAGCCAGCGCTCGATGTTTGCCGCCTGCCAGATTGGCGTGCCCGTAGTGATGCTGGGACTTTGCATCCTGCTTCAGGAATTGCTGTTTCCCAAGGTCGCCTCACCCTGGATCGCCCCCCTGATGTCCCTCGGCATCGGCTATCTGCTGCCCAAGCGTTTTCTCGCGGCCATCGCCAAATCCCGCCAGGAGCGTATCTCCCGCGAGGTTTCTACCTTCATTCCACTGCTGCGCATCCTGTTCGAATCGGGCATGGCCGTCGAACAGGCGCTGCGGGTCCTGAGCGTTGAAGCGCAGCGCCTGCTGCCGGCGCTGACCCATGAGCTGCGCCTGATCCTGACGCGCGTCGACTCCGGCCTGGAACTGAGCGAGGAGCTGGGCAAAACCGCCAAGCTGTTGGCCGTGGATGAATTTACCGACACCTGCGTCATCCTCCAGCAGTTGGTGCAACAGGGCGGCGGCGCGATGAAGTCGTTGCTGGCGCTTAAACAACTGCTGGATGACCGACGCCTGACTCGCCTGCAGGAATTCATTTCAAAGATGTCGGCAAAGATGTCAGTCGTGATGATGGTGTTCTTGTTTCCCGCCTTGCTGATCGTGCTCGGGGGGCCGGCGTTCATTGGTATCACCCGCGCCCTGACTAACTTATGAGGAGCGCCCGATGAAAGCGTTGATAGCCGGTTTGAGCCTGTTGTTGCTCGGCGGGTGCGCCAGCAATGGCCAGGCCCCCTGGAGCGCCCTGATGTCCAATGCCAGTTGTCCAAAACCCGGCGCCGACCAGGAGCTATCGCTGAACCTGGCCGATGAGATGGCCAACGACGGCAAGCTGCACGCCAGCCTGGCCAACCTGCAAAACCTGCCCGACAACCTGCCCCAGGTACGCCTGCGCAAAGCCAAGGCTTATCGTTTGCTCGGGCGCAGTGAGGCCGAGCCGTTGTACCGCAGCCTGCTGGGCACCTGCATGGCGGCCGAAGGCGAGCACGGCCTGGGGCAATTGGCCTCGGCCAAGGGCGACAACGGGCAAGCCATGGCGCACTTGCAGCGTGCCGCACGACTGGCGCCCACCGACGAGAAAATCCGCAATGACCTGGGCGTGGTGTACCTCAACCAACTGCGTATCGAAGACGCACGTTTTGAGTTCATGACCGCCATGGAACTCAAGCAGACTGACCAACTTGCAGCCATCAACCTGGTGACCTTGCTGATCTACCAAGACAACTGGAAACAAGCGGCGCAACTGGTGAGTCAACTGGGCCTGAGCCCTGAACAGGTGACCGAAGCCCAGGCCCGTGCAGAGAAACTCAAGGGTTCAAGCGCGCCTGTGGCCAAGGCCAACGACCAGATAGCAACGGTGAGTGACTTACCGTCACCCAGCCCCAAATAATCCGAGGAGTTCACAATGAAAGCTCATTACCTCGCCAGCCTTGCCTTGCTGACACTCCCCCTCACCGTAGTGGCCGTCGAGCCGGGCCCGTCTTCACCGCAGCAGAAACAAACCGAAACCTGGCTGACGTTGCAGTCGAGCGGACAAGTGGCGTCACCGGCACAGCAGAAGGCCAGCGCCGCCGAACGCGACTTGGCCACCCAGCGCTGGCTGGACAGCTTCAAGCATCCGATCCCGGAGCATTTTGATCAGAAGGTCGGCGGGCAAACCCAGGGCAGCAATTAAAAAACCCTGTAGGAACGAGCTTGCTCGCCAAAAAAACAACTGCGCCGCTGGGTGTCAGGCAACCAGCGTTATCGTTATCGCCCCTTCGCGAGCAAGCTCGCTCCTACAGCGCAGATATCAATGCGCCGTTACCCGCTGGCGCATCGCCGAATTGTTGGGCGACAACGCGAGGGCCAACTGGGTGCGGTTATGCATGTGCGTCAGGCGCAATACCTGGGACACATACAGCTTCACGGTGTTTTCAGTGATACCCAGCTCGCAGGCAATCTGATAGTTGGTCTGGCCCTTGCCTACCAGCCTGGCGACGTCCAACTGCCGGGGCGACAGCTGGTTGAAGATCGCCGGGACTTCCACCGACCCGGATTCCTCGCCGGACAGCTCTTCGCCTTCTGGCTCACGCGGGCTGCGACGCGCCTTGTCGAGGTCGTGGTAAAGGTCGTCGATAGACTCGGAAAGGTATTGCAGCTTCTGGTTCAGGTTCCCCAGGTGCAGGTCCTTGCGCCGGTCTTCCAGCGCCGCTTCCTGACGCTGCAGGCCCTCGAGCAGTTCCTCAAGGTTGATCGGCTTTTGATAGTAATCGGCAATCCCGGCGCGTAGGGCCTTGATCACATCCTGCTTGTCGGCACGCCCGGTCAACATGATTGCCTCGAAGGCGCGCTTTTTGCCGGATACCCGTTGCAGGGCCTGCACCAACTCGATGCCATCCATCTCCGGCATGTGCAGGTCGCACAACACCAGGCCGATGTCGGCGTCTTCGGTAAAGCGTTGCAAAGCCTCCTGGCTCGACTCACAAGGGACACAGCGATAACCACTGCTTTCGAGAAATTCGCAGAGCTCTTCCACGATCAGGGGCTGATCGTCGACCACGAGCACTTTTATCGCAGACTTCACTTTGTTCACACGCTACTCCATGCCTGGCAGCCAAAAGATTGACCCATCCCTCACGACAAATATTCCTATACAACTACTTCATAAACGTAGACCTACTTTCCGACTATTTCCATAGCAATAGAGCGGCTTTCGACTAATGGATCCAAAACCAGAACAGGCTAAAACCCACCAATAGAAACGGCGCAAATGGCAGTTTAGTTGACGGCCCCGGAGCGAGATAGCCGAGGGCGTTTCTAAGCCCTTGACTCATAAGCGGCCATAGCCTGGGCGCCACCAGCAACCACAGCACATTGGCCACCGTGGCATCGATGAACGACCACAGCAGGTAGTTCATATCCGACCCCAGGCCCAGGGCGGCCAGGAGCTTCACATCCCCTGCACCCAGGCGGCCGAGGGCGTAACCCGGCAGGGTCAACAGCAGCGCCAGAAAAAACGCCCCCAGCCCATAGCTGCCTGGCGCCCCCAGCCAAGTGGTGCCGGTCCAAAGCAAATAGATCAGCGCCAGCAGCGCCGCCCCCAACGTCAGCCGATTGGCGATTTGACGCCGACGAATATCCTGCACCGCACACAGCACCAACCAGAGCATCACCACCAGGCCTTGGATCACGTAAAAAACATCCCTTTTCGTCGATTGATTCTATGCTGATATCAAGTAGTAGCCGTCAGGGTAGTCGCGGTGATGAGAACAAGCCTCCCTAGAAAGCAGAAAGGTGCCGTGGCGATCGAATTCGCCGCGGTCTTCGTGATTTTTTTCGCCGTGTTCTACGGGATGATCAGCTATAGCCTGCCGTTGCTGTTGTTGCAGTCGTTCAATCAAGCCACCGCCGAAGCCGTGCGCCTGAGTGTGGGGCTGGACCCCACTATGGCGGGCTACCAGAACGCGGTCATCACCACTGCCAAAAACACAGTGGTTACGCGCCTGCGATGGATCCCGAACACCTTCGGGTTCACCGCGGCGCAAGTCTCAGCGACCTTCGACGGCAATAGCGTTCTGACCGTACAGGTCAACTACCCCTCGGCCAATCTTCAAGCGGTGATGCCCTTTATCGTGCTGCCAGGACTGGGCACGGTGCCGCGCTTGCCGACCCTGCTGCAAGCCCAGTCGAGCCTGCAATTTTGACCCCTGGCGACAAACTCTTCGGGCGCCTGCTCGGCCGAAGCAGCGCACTGCCCATCGCGCCGGCCGCTGGCGCAGTCATTACAGGATTACAACTGCAACTGGACGATCAAGGTAATGTGCTCGAGATCAGCGGTTCGCTGCGCCAGCAGTTGGCCCAGCACGATGACCCACCGTTGCTGCGAGACCTGTTGTGTGTTCATAGCGCGCTGGTGATTGAAGGCGTGCCGGCAGACTGGAAGCGCCACAGCCTGGACCTGGACTTCATCGGCATCGCCGGGCAAGTGCTGCATACCCGAGGCACGATTGAGGCCCATGACCACGGATGGCTGCTGCGCGCGCTAGACATCAGCGACCTGCTCGACAGCCGCCAACTGTTCCAGCAGCGTGAACAGAACCATCTACTGATCAGCCAGATGAGCGAGCAGTTGCGCGTGTGTAGCCTCTCCCGGTTGCCGGAGGTGCTCAACGAACAACTGCGTAGCGTCGCCCAGCGCTGGCGTGTCCCTTGTGTGGCCCTGGCCCTGCTCGATCAGCAGGAACAGGGCTGGATAATTTACAGCCAGTACACCGCCCATGACGCCCCCACGCTATGGCAAAACGGGCAACGGCTGGGCACCAGCCTGGACAGCGCCAATGGTAATGCCCCGCTGAACCTGGACATTTCCCACGGGCGCAATGAATACCCGCGCCTCGTCAGCGTATTCGGTAACACCGACGGCTTCCTGGTGCCGTATCGCGATGGCCAGGGCATTACCGCATGGCTGCTGTGTGGCTGCTACAACGGCCACCAGCAGAACAGCGAGCGAGACTGGCTGAACCTTTGCGCCGCCCTCGCTGCCCCACTGCTCAGCCGTCTGCGTGAGCAACATCACCACCAGCAACTGGAACGCCAGGACGCCCTGCAAGGCCTGCTCGGTACCGGTTGGTGGGAGCTGTTGCCCGCCAGCGGCGAGATCCAGTTGGCGCCGCAATTAATCCTCAGCCTGAGCCTGGAAGACGGCCCGACCCAGCAAGCCCTGGGCACTTGGCTGAACCTGATCCACCCCGCCGACCGCCAGGAACTCAACAGCCGCCTGGGGGATTTGCAGGCCTTGGGTAAACCCTTGCTCACCAGCGTGCGCCTCAGCCGTGGAGAAGCCGCCCAACCGATCTGGTACCGCGTGCAGGGCCAGGTGCTGGGGGTGGGGGAAAACCGGCGCTGGATCGGCTTTATGCTCGATATCAGCGACATCAAGAACCAGCAATTGGAAGCCTCTGCCGCCCATGCCCGCCTGGATAATTTGATTGCCAGCTCGCCTGCGGTGATCTACGTACAGCGCTACGTCAACGGAGCCCTGCACCCGGCATTTTTCAGCAGCAGTCTGCTGCCATTACTGGGCTGGACCCTCGCCGAATGCACCCACGAGACCCTGGCCTCGCTGATCCACCCCGAAGACCGCGACCTCTACTTCGAGCGCACACGTCATCTGCTGCGTGAAGGCAGCGTGCGCAGTCGCTACCGCGTGCGTGACAAACAAGGCAACTACCACTGGTTGCTCGACGAGGCCAAGTTGCTGCGCGACGACCTTGGCCTGCCGGTGGAAGCCGTCGGCCTGTGGCTCGACGTGACCGAGGCGACCCTGGCGGCGCAACAGGTCAAGGACAGCGAGGAACGCTACCGCATCCTCGTGGAAGACTCGCCGGCGATGATCTGCCGCTACCGCCCGGACCTGACCCTGACCTTCGGCAATACGCCACTGGCCAACTACCTGGAATGCACGCCAGCCCAGTTGCCCGGGATCAACCTCAGCCAATGGCTGTCAGCCGAGCAACACAACGCCTTTGTGCAGCGAATCAGCCAACTGACCCCGGAGTTTCCGGTGAGCACCGCCGAAATCAGCCTGCAATTGCCAGGGCGTGAGCATGCCTGGTGGGTGTGGTCGGACCGGGGTGTGTTCGACGAGCACGGCCAGTTGCAGGAAATCCAGGCCGTGGGGCGCGACAACACCGAAGTGCGCCGCTCGCAGCAGCAACTGACCCAGAGCGCGAAAATGGCCACCCTGGGAGAAATGGCTACGGGCCTGGCGCATGAGATCAACCAGCCGCTGAACGTGATGCGCATGGCCATCGTCAATGTGCTCAAGCGCTTGAGTAACGGCGACGCACAGATCGACTACCTGACGGAAAAACTCCAGCGCATTGACGCACAGGTCCAGCGGGCGGCGCGGGTGGTGGACCATATGCGGGTGTTCGGCAGGCGCTCCGAAGTCGAGCAACAACCGTTCGACCCGGCGCAGGCACTGGAAGGCACGCTGTCGTTGCTCAATGAAGGACTGCGCGGTAAAGGGGTCGAACTGCGGGTCATGGCACCGGACTTCAGCGTGCAGGTGGTGGGTTATGCCGACCAGTTGGAGCAGGTGTTGATCAACTTGCTGGTGAATGCGCGCGATGCGTTGCTGAGCAAACGCCAAAACCAGCAAGGCTTCCAGCCATGGATCTCGGTGCACAGCGAACACGACAATCGCCACGTGCGGATATGGGTAGAGGACAACGGCGGCGGCATCGACCCGCGCCTGCTGGAGCGGATTTTCGAGCCGTTTTTCACCACCAAGCCGATCGGCGTGGGCACCGGTCTGGGCCTGTCAGTCAGCTACGGCATCGTGGAAAACATGGGCGGGCGACTAAGCGTCAGCAACAGCGACCAGGGTGCACGGTTTTGTGTGGAGCTGCCGATCGTCATCGGGGCTTAAATCACCAGGTAAGCTCCGCCCTTTTGGCCGCAGGTCAGGTTGGCGCCAACGTTTACGTTTACCAGGCTGATTCCCAGGGTATTCAGCAGCCTGTTCAGAATCGGGTCCAGCAGCGGCCCCAGCAGGTTGTCCACCACGGGCGTCACGATCGCCCCAACGCCACTGATCGCCGCCACCGCGCCCGACATCACTGTGCCCAGCGGGCTGTTGCCGACCGGTTGATAGGCCGTGATGCCAACACCATTGAGCGTGGTTGAAAGGCTACTGACCACATTGGTCGACGGTGCGACCGCTTGATAGATGGTTGGCAGGTTCACATTGGGCGGAGCAGGAAACGGCGTGGTGCTGGAAAACACCAGGCTCTGATTGGTTGCACCAATCGGGCTTTGCACTTTGATACCTATCCCGCCACCCGCAAACGGCACGCGGGGGTCACAGGTGCCGATCCCCAGGATCTTGTGGCAAGTCTTGATACCGATATCAATCAGCGGCAGTGGCGAAACCACCATCGGCAAGGTGGAGGAGAACGCATTGGTGATACTGCCCACGTTCAGCGAGGCCAACGAGGTGCTGGTGTAAGCCGTTACGCTCTTGATACCGGTGGTACCTGTAGGGCAGGTATAGCCGGTCACATAGCTTTGGGCACCGCCGGCATCCAGCACGATATTGAGCGGCAACGCGCCGGGCAGTGCCAGCACATCCAACTGCTGGCAACCGGCGCCCAGCAGGCAAAGGGCCGAATTAATGGTGGTCACCAGGTTAAGGCTCAACAGGCCATTGATCACCGGGGTCAGCGGCGCCACTAGGTTACTCACCGCCGTGGTCAGCCCCGACAGAGAAGACAATATCGGCAAGCTGACCGTTACCTGGGTACGCACTTGGGCGGTACGCACGACAATCCCATTGGGCCCCAGCGGGTTGGCCGCCGCCAACACCGGATTGCCTACCGCCGACACCTGGGGCGGCTCGATGACTTTGATCTGCGTCGTGACATTGGCCAACCCCAGCACACTGACTGGCAAGGTGGCCGCCACCGCGCTTTTGCTGCTGGACAGCTGCACCACGCCTTGGATCAGCTGAAAAAGCTGCACGTTGGCATTCAAGGCCGCAGCCGTGGTGCCCGTCTGCAATTGCAGGATCTGGCCGATACTCAGTGGTGCCTGATTGATCGCGGCGACTTTCAGGTTGCCCAAGGCGGTCAACACATCAGCTGTCGCGCCGTTGAGCGTCATTACATTGATCGCAGCTTGAATCAACTGGGACGCTGTCACGTTGGTCGCGAGCAGTTGAGTGTAATTACCGGCAGACACGCCCAGATTTATCGCCAACTGGTCGAGGTAGCTCAACAGGTTGATGTTGGCACCGAGCAGCCCATTCCAGCCGGCCACCGAGACGGTGACGCTACCGCCGAGAAAACCGGTGAACAGCGGGTTCAACAGATTGATATTAGCGACGGTACTGTTGATGCTCAATTGAGCCACGGTCGGCATGGGCGAAGCCGCTACCGCCGTCGCCGACAAGGCCGTGTTGAGACGCAGCGGCGCCCCGGAGACCAGCGCCCAAATGCCACCGGCGATGCTGGTGGTCACCGGCTTGGTGACCACCACCTGCACCGCTGTCGACTGCGCCGGGTTGGCGGTGAACGTACGCATGCCCGTCGCGGCGGTGGTCAACGAGCCGCAGGTGGTCACGAGGGTATTGCCATTGCCCACCACAAAATTATTGCGCGCCACGCTCTGCTCGGCATAGGCCGCCGCCGTCAAACCCGGCAGGCAAGTACCTTTGCGGCCCACCGCCTCCAGCGCCGCCGTATCGGCCACGCCCTGCAATTTGCGCTTTTCCAGGTACAAACGCCCGCTGTCGACCACCAGCAACGTGCACACCAGCGCCAGCGCCAAAGTACCGACCGCTATCAAGCCTATTGCACCACGCTGGCCGTCACGAAATAGGGGAGACATCGAGCACTCCTGCTTCCTCTCCTGTGTTGTAGAAGAGTGTAGACAAGGGCTGAGGGGCTGCAGGCCAGTCGCCATGGGCAGGCGACTGGCGGAGGGCGTATTAACGAATCAATGCGGCGGGTAGTTGGAAAGCACCTTCGTCACCGTCGCACGAATAGCCGCGCTGCGGTCTTGTGGCTCGGGGGTACTGGCGAGGATTTGCTCATCGCTGCCGCGCCACACCAGTTTGCCGTCCTTGCCGTCGAGCAAATCAATCTGGATGGTGGCCACCTTGTAGGTGATGTTGCGGGTTTCGTTGTACATCGGCGCGCCCCAGTAGCCATTCCACGGGCCGCCCCAGGCGCCGCCGTAGTTGGTGGTGACTTGTTGCTGGCGGTCTTCGACGATCAGGTAAGTCTGCACATTCAGGTCAGCCTTGGTGCCCGGCGCCGCAGGGCGCAGGCCGCGCTGGTCGAGCTGCTCGCCCACGGCCTGGCGGATGCGCTGCTCGGTGAGGTCACTCTTGATCCGCGGGTCATCCGGGCGGTATTGCAACGCCGGCTCTTTCCAGCTCCAACTGCGGTACGCGCCAAAGTCCCGGCTGGCGTCGAAATCATAGTTGACCTGGCTGGTCTGGCAACCGCTCAGCAATACAACAACAGCAAGTGCAGCGATACGACGAAGCATGGTTTTTCTCCAAAAGACGAACTGAGCCTGAAATGAGAATAGCTGCTAACTGGGCGGGTAGGCAGTCATCGCCTTTTGCATCGCCTCACGCAGGGAATCGGCGCGTTCGCTGAGGCTGCCCTGGCTCGTGGTTTCGGCGCTGGTGCTCCACACCGGCTGGCGGGTGCGGGCGTCGAACAGGCTGATGCGCGCCACGGCCACGGTCACTTCATAGGTGCGTACCACCGGCACCGTGTTGTACATGCCGTAGCCGTTGCCGTAGCGGTTATAGCCGCCGTAACCGTACCCATAGTCGTCCTGGACCTGGCGCAGGCGCTTTTCCAGGCGCACGTCGGCGCTTACCAGCAGGTCGGGGGTGCGATTGTCATGCAAGGGGCGCAGGCCGCGCTGGTCGAGGGCGCCGCTGACGGCATCGGCAATCTGCGCCGAATCGGCCCAGGCCGAGCCCGCCGGTAGTTGGTTGTTGAGCCAGGCCCAACTGCGATAGGCGCCATAGTCGCGCACCGGCGCCGGGTAGGCGCTGGCATCAAAGGTGTTGGCCGCCTGGGCAGGCGCCGGCGGCATCGGGGCGGACGCCGCTACATACGGGTTGTTGCTCTGGCAACCCGCCAGGCCCAGGCCCAGCAGGATCAGTCCAAGACAGCGCTTCATTTCGACCTCCGCAGACTGGGCCGCTTAAACCGGACGGCAGATCCAGTGCAAATAACGCCCAAGTCCGGCAAAGCTTGGGTGACGACGGTGTGCGAGCTCCATCTCCAACAAATCCTGCAACTCGGCCCGAGCCTGGAATTCCACCGGCATATAGTCGTGGAACACCCGCACGCCACTCTGGGTTTCGACCTGCCACAGGCCCTCTAGTTGCGTTGCCAACTCCCGTGGGTCCAGGGGTTGTTGCGGCGTGAGGCTCTGCTTTTCGCCGGCCATGTCGTTCTTGCGCATTTTGCGGAAATGGCCTTTGAGCAGGTTGCGGTAAATCAAGGCGTCGCGGTTGTAGAAGGCCAGGGATAGCCAGCCACCGGGCGCAGTCAACTGGTGCAGCACCGGCAGGATCGCATGGGGTTCGGCCAGCCATTCCAGCACGGCGTGGCACAGCACCAGGTCGTAGGGCTCGGTGAGCTGACCGAGCAGGTCCTGCCAGGGCGCCTGAATGAACGTCGCCGTCTGCCCGGCTTCAGCGAAACGCTGGCGGGCGCCTTCGAGCATCGGCTCGGCGGGTTCGGCCAGGGTTACATCGTGACCGCGCTCGGCCAGCCACAGCGACATATGGCCCAGCCCTGCGCCGATATCCAGCACCCGCAGCGGGCAATCCGGCAGCGCTTCAATCAGGTCGGCCTGTAGCACCGCCAGGCGAATCGCGCCCTTGGCACCGCCGTAGATCTTCTCGGCGAAACGGGTAGCAAGCTGGTCGAAATGACGGTCGCTCATTTGGCAAACCGCCGTTCGCTGTCGGCCAGTTTGGCCTGTACAACCTGATCCATGTCCAACCCCAATTCGCTGCACAACAGCAGCAGATACAGCACAATGTCACCCACTTCCTGGCCGGCGTGGGCGAGTTTGTCGGCGGGTAACTGGCGCGACTGGTCTTCGCTCAACCACTGGAAAATCTCCACCAGCTCGGCCATTTCGACGCTGGCGGCCATCGCCAGGTTCTTGGGGCTGTGGAACTGCTTCCAGTCGTTGGTATCGCGGATGCGGTGCAGGCGTTCGGTGAGGTGGTCAAGATTCATGGGGCGCTCCTGAAGGTGTATAGCTTCGGGCGCAAGCCGCGCGAAGGCAAGTGAATCCCTGCGGCCTGTAAACCTCTATGCTAGAAGGGAACTAGCTTGGGCCAATAACGACCAAAGGCTCAGGTTCGGCAGCTACGCCCACCGTCTTATCAGGACACACACATGCAAACAGACTTTTTCGGATGGCTGGGTCTCAAGATCGGCCAGATCATCCACTTTATCGTCGAGTTGTTCAGCGGGCTGTTCAACACCCTGTCCCACGCGGGCGGCGACTTTGTCGACGGGCTGTCCAGATCCTTAGGGATGGACACCTCGATCATCAGCATCCTCATGCTGATTATCGGGTTGATGCTGTTGTACTCGGCAGTGCGTGCGTTTATGCGAGCTTCGATCATCATGGGGATTATCTGGTTGATGCTCGGGCTCTGGGTGCTCAGTTGGGTGGTGCATTAATAAAGGGCCAGCAAGGCAAATCCCTTTAATTTGAGAGACGTTTCCGAGACAATCTTTCGGCCTTGTGCCTGTTGGGATGGGTGGCTAGTCTTCGGCCCTTCACTGCATATCAGTGATCGGGTTTAGTCGCCCGGAATTAGTGAGCGCAAGTTGTCGCCATGCTTCATGGCGGCTGTGCGCAGGGCACCTTCGGGTGCGCCGGGTTCCACTAGCCGGTCGACTAACCTGCGTACAGCCGCCACCCTCGTTTAGTCGCGCGGGTGTCAGCTCCTTACCTACTAGTGGAGTTACACCATGCATAAGCTCGTCCCCGATCCACCCAGCGACTTCCTCAACGACCGCGCCGCCTTCAATCGCGCCCTCGAACACTACCTGCCATCGCAGGGTTTCCACACCATCAACGAAGACCTGAGCTTCGAAGACTCCCTGCTCTACACCGCCAGCCTGCTGAGCAGCGCCTCGGCCACTGCGCTTGATTGCAGTGAGCTGCTGGAGAGCCCACAGCGGGCGAAGATCCTGGCCGTTTGGCACTTGCTGGAAATTGCCAAGACCACCGTCGACCGCTCCATCGAATGCCTGCATCCCCGTAAAACCTGACACTACGCGGTCAAAAATGTGGGAGCGGGCTTGCTCGCGAAGGCGGTGTGTCAGGCGCCGGATGTATTGGCTGACACACCGCTTTCGCGAGCAAGCCCGCTCCCACATTGGACCTGCGGCGCAGCTAATGGACAGTTACACTACCGCTCCCCAAAGGAGCCCGCATGACTTCCCTGCTAACCGACTGGCGCGATCGCCCCACCCACCGCCGCGTGTGGGCCCTCGCCGCGCCGATGATCCTGTCGAACATCTCCGTGCCGTTGGTAGCGCTGGTAGACAGCATGGTCATCGGCCACCTGCCTCACGCCCATCAACTCGGTGCCGTGGCCGTTGGGGCCAGCCTGTATACCTTCCTCGCCTGGGCCATGGGTTTCCTGCGCATGGGTTCCACCGGCTTTGCCGCCCAGGCCGCCGGGCGCGGTGATGGCGCGGCGCTGCGGCAGATTCTGCTGCAGGGGCTGCTGCTGGCGCTGGGCCTGGCGATGTTGCTCGGCAGCATCGGCATTCCGTTAAGCGGCCTGGTGCTGGAGTGGATGCAGCCATCGCCCGAACTGAACCAACTGACCCGGGAATTCTTCCATACCCGCCTCTTCGGCCTGCCCGCCGCCCTGGCCAGCTACGCGCTGGTGGGCTGGTTCCTCGGCACCCAGAACGCCCGCGCACCGCTGGCGATTTTGCTGACCACCAACCTGGTGAACATCGCCCTCAATCTTTGGTTCGTGCTGGGTCTGGATTGGGGTGTGGTCGGCTCGGCCCGCGCCTCGGTGATCGCCGAATGGACCGGCGCCCTCCTCGGCCTGGCCCTCACCCAAAAAGCCCTGCGTGCCTACCCCGGCCATATCGCCTGGGCCGCACTCAAGCTGTGGCAAAGCTGGCGCCCGCTGCTGGCGGTGAACCGCGATATCTTCATCCGCAGCCTGGCCCTGCAATCGGTGTTTTTCATGATTACCGTGCAAGGTGCGCGTCTGGGGGATGCCACCGTGGCGGCGAACGCGCTGCTGCTTAACGGGTTACTGCTGACCGCTCATGCCCTGGACGGATTGGCCCACGCTGTGGAGGCGTTATGCGGCCACGCCATCGGCGCCCACGACCGCCAGGCCTTGCGCCGCTCGCTGGTGGTGGCCTGTGGTTGGTCGCTGCTGGCCAGCGTCGGTTTCGCGATCCTGTTCGCCGTGTTCGGCCACCTGTTTATCGCGATGCAAACCGACATCCCGAGCGTGCGCGAAACCGCCGACCTCTACCTGCCCTACCTCGCCGTGTTGCCGCTGATTGCGGTGTGGAGCTACCTGCTGGACGGCCTGTTTATCGGCGCCACCCGCGCCCGGGAAATGCGCAATGGCATGCTGCTGACGGTGGTGATTGTGCTGCCCTTCGCCTGGGCATTGCAGAGCCTTGGCAATCACGGCTTGTGGATAACCTTCCTGCTGTTCATGGCCCTGCGCAGCCTCACGCTGTGGGCAATTGCCTGGCGCCTGAACAAGCAGGACCGCTGGCTCACTGGCCCGGCGTGAACGTGATAAACGCCGTGACCCGGTCGAGCACTGGCGCCAGCCAGCGCAGTGGCCGGGACATCGACGCCACCAACGTGGCATGGCTGGTCTTGGCGAAGTAGAACGCCTCCACCGGCACGCCCGCCGCCCGCAGTTTGTTCGCCAAGCCGCCGGTGTTGCGCTTGGGGTTGACCAGACTGTCGTCCACCGAAGCAATCAACAGGCTCGGCGGTGCGTCCTGGCTGACGTGGTTGATGGGTTGGGAATCGGGCGGCGAATCCGGGTAGAAGAACACCGGGCGCACATCACGGTTTTCAATCGGCAGGAAATCATACGGCCCGGCGAGGCCGATCCAGCCCTTGAGCATGGACGGCGACAGGCCCACCGCCGCCAGTAATCGTGGATCCAGCGCCAGCATGGCCGCGTTATAAGCGCCGGAGCTGTGGCCCATCAGGTAAAGCTGCTTGGGGTCGGCACCGTATTCGGCGATGTGTTGATGGGTCCAGGACACGGCTTTTGCACCATCCTGCAAAAACGCCGGGTAGCGCACTTGTGGATAAAGCCGGTAATCGGCAATCACCACCACGATTCCACGCGAAGCCAGGGCCTCGCCTACAAAACCGTAGTCATCCTTTGAGCCGCTGTTCCAGCTGCCGCCGTAGAAAAACACCACGACGGGGGCGTTGGGCAAGGCGGTGACGGGACGGTAGATATCGAGTTTCTGGCGGGGGTCATCGCCGTAGGCGATGGAGGAGGTTTTGGTGAAGGTGCTGGTGGGGGTGAGTGCGTTGAGCACTTTAATGGGCGAACAAGCCGCAAGAAGCGCGGCTATGGCCAGGGTGAGCGCTTGCAAGAGCTTTCTCGACATTATTCAGGCCCTATAAAAACTGCAGGACTTGCGGCGATCCAAATGTGGGAGCGGGCTTGCTCGCGAAGGCGGCGTGGCAGTCAATACATGGGCAGACTGATACACCGCCTTCGCGAGCAAGCCCGCTCCCACACTGGATCTCTGTCACTTTGAGATCTTTGTCAGCCTGGGAGCGGTGTACTTACGAGGACAGGTACGACGAACGAGTCAGGCCCAATCGCAACGCATCCAGGAACTGAGTCCGCTCCGCCGCCGTGATCTTCGCGCTGGCGCACTTGTCACGGTAGTGAGTCATCAACTCTTCCGGCGACAAGTGCACGTAGCGCAGCATGTCTTCGATGGTGTCGTGGGTCTCGATCCCGGCGCTGTACACCGAACCGTCTTCACGCTGGTAGATGTTCACCGAATCGGTGTCACCGAACAGGTTGTGCATGTCGCCGAGGATTTCCTGGTAGGCACCCACCAGGAAGATGCCCAGCAAGTAATCTTCACCCTCGTTCACAGCGTGCACCGGCAGGCTGGTCTCGATGCTTTGCTCATCCACGTACTGCTTGATCTTGCCGTCGGAGTCGCAGGTCAGGTCTTGCAGCACGGCACGGCGCAGCGGCTCTTCGTCGAGGCGATGCAGCGGCAGGATCGGCAGTACCTGGCCGATGGCCCAGGTGTCCGGCAGGCTCTGGAATACCGAGAAGTTGCAGATGTACTTGTCGGCCAGCTTGTCGTTGAGTTCGTCCAGCACCTGGCGATGGGAGCGCTGGCGCGCCTTCAACGAGTTGTGCAGGCGGCGGCACACGGCGAAGTAGCATTGCTCGGCCAGGGCCTTTTCGGCGAGGGTCATTTTGCCGTCAGCGTACTGGGTGGCCACATCGCTCATGTAGTGCGTGGCGCGCCAGTAGGTTTCGGTGACCATTTCAATGTCGGTCGGGCCCAGCAGGTCCACCAGCCATTGCACGGTTTCCGGCAGGCTTTCCTTGTTTTCGATCAGCGGCACGTCGTCGTTGTGTTTCTCGACGTCGGTCACTTGCACCACCAGCATGGCGTGGTGGGCGGTCAGGGAACGGCCGCTCTCGGAGAAGATGTTCGGGTGCGGCAGGCTCTGCGCGTCGCAGAATTCCTTGAGCATGCCCACGACCACGCCGGCGTAGTCGTCCATGTCGTAGTTGATGGAACTGGCGTTACGCGAGTGGGTACCGTCGTAGTCCACGCCCAGGCCGCCGCCCACGTCGATGTGGTCCACCGGCAGGCCGAGGTTGCGCAGTTCGCCGTAGTAACGAATGGCTTCCTTGAACCCGTGCTGGTAGTCGGCCAGGTTGGCGATCTGCGAACCCATGTGGAAGTGCAGCAGGCGGATGCCCTGGTCCAGGCCCGCCGCGCGGAAGCGCTCGACCACAGACAACAGTTGCGCCGCCGACAAACCGAATTTGGATTTCTCGCCGCCGGTGTCCGCCCACTTGCTCGACGCCAGGGACGACAGGCGAACTCGCAGGCCCACCTGTGGCTTGACCTTGAGGTTGGCGGCTTCTTCGATCACCAGGCCGACTTCGGACTCTTTCTCGATCACGATAAACACGTTGTGGCCAAGCTTCTGGCCCATCAGCGCAAGGCGGATGAACTCACGGTCTTTGTAACCGTTGCAGACGATGGTGCCGCCTTTCGGCGCCAGGGCCAGCACGGCCAGCAGCTCGGGCTTGGAGCCGGCTTCCAGGCCGATGGACACATCCTGGGTGGCGATGATGTTCTCGATCACCGCTTCCTGCTGGTTCACCTTGATCGGGTACAGCGCGGTGTATTTGCTCTGGTATTCCAGGCGCTCGATATTCGCGTCGAAGGCACCGGTCAGTTGGCGCACGCGGTCTTGCAGGATGTCGGGGAAGCGCACCAGCAACGGCAGGGACAGGCCGCTTTTGCGCAGCTGGTCTACTTGCTCGTACAGGTCGACAGGCGTGCTGTTCGGGCCGTTCGGACGGACTTCAACGCGACCGGCATCATTGATCGCGAAATACCCGGCCCCCCAATGGCGAATCCCGTAAACACTGCGGCTGTCCGCAACTGTCCATTGGCTGCCATCGTCTTTGCGTGTGCGTCGTACGGACATCGAAGTCCCCTATAAATGAAGTCGAAGTGCACCGGCCTGATCAGAGGCTGGCGCAGTCTAAAGAATGAAAATGACGATTTGCCTGTGAGAGGGGTAGACCCCACTTGCAGGACAGAGTTTAGACACCGGTCAGGAACAGGCTCTGTGAAAACCATGGAGACGACAGTTTGCGTTCAGCAAGCGGGTCATCGGGGTGGTTTTCACAGAGGCTGCTAACCACCGGATTTCTTCGCCTTGTAACCCAGCTTGATCAGCTCGGCCAACAGCAACTCGACGTGGTCGCCCTGAATCTCGATGATGCCGTCTTTCAAGGCACCACCGGTGCCACAGCGCTTTTTCAGCGTCGTGGCCAACTCCTTCAGGGCGTCTTCGGCCAGGGGCACGCCGGTGATGGTGGTCACCGTCTTGCCGCCACGGCCCTTGCTCTCGCGACGGACGCGGGCAATACCATCGCCTTCGGGAATCAGGGTTGTTTTGCAGGTACATGCGTCCACGGGCTGGCGACAGTCCGGGCAGTGTCGACCTGCGTCGGTGGAAAATACCAGGCCACCAAGGGCGGCGAAGGATGCGGCTTTTTTGGCCACCGGCAATCCTCTTGGGAGGACAAAGACTGATCGATGGGATCATCGACCGCGAAGCCCCACTCAGGCAGGGGCAGCGCTACTGAGCCGCCGATATTCAAACCACTGTAGGAGCGAGCTTGCTCGCGAAGGTCGTCAACGATAACGCGGGCATTCAGACACCACGCGTCGGGCTTACATTTTTCGCGAGCAAGCTCGCTCCTACAGGGTGGAACAACAGCGGTTCAGCCTGAAAAGTCGCGCAGTGTAACGGCAAAAAGGCCCCTTGCTAAGAGCCAAATGGCGCCAATTTATGCAACTTTAGCGACGTAGGGCCAAATAACGACGCAAGCCTTCCTGCGCATCCGGGCAATAGGGCTTTTGTTCGGCCTCCTGCAACACCGTCGCCAGTGGCAGAAAGCGCGCCTCCATGACTTCTTCCGGCTGGATCCGCAACGGCCCGTCCCACACGGCAGAGAACGAAGTGCACCAGAGCCGGCTGTCGCCGTCTTCGAAGTAGAAGTGGTCGTGCGGGGTCAATTCGACGCCGCTTACCCCCAGTTCCTCTTCCAGCTCCCGGGCCGCCGATTCGGCATAGGACTCGTGGGCCGCCACCATGCCGCCCGCCGCCGTGTCCCAGAACCCCGGGTACATGGCTTTGCTCAGGGTGCGCCGGTGCACACACAGCTCACCGGCAGAGTTGAACAGGAAGATAAAGGTGCAGCGCCCGATCAGCCCGCGCTGGCGCAGGTCGGAACGCACCAGGCTGCCGAGCAGGTTGTCGTGCTCGTCGACCCAGGCAATCAGTTCGGCGTCGGAGGCCGCGCGGTGCGCAGCCTCCCTGGTGGAAGCGTCCATCATCAACCTTGGTTAAGCAGCTGACGCAAGTCGATCACTGCAGCGTTGGCCCGGGAAATGTAGTTGGCCATGACCAGCGAATGGTTGGCGAGGACGCCAAAACCACTGCCGTTAAGAATCATCGGGCTCCATACCGGTTCCTGCGAGGCTTCCAGCTCACGAATGATCTGGCGCACGCTGACGGTGGCGTTCTTCTTGGCCAGCACGTCGGCGAAGTCGACTTCGATGGCGCGCAGCAGGTGGGACAAGGCCCAGGCCTGTCCGCGGGCTTCGTAGAACACGTTGTCGATCTGCATCCATGGGGTTTCCACCACTTCTTCGTCGACCTGCGGCACTTCACCCGGCGCCAGCGCTTCAGTTTTCAGCGCGGTGTTGAGCTTGACCCGGCCCACGCTGGCCGACAGCCGTTGCGACAGCGAACCCAAACGGGTCGCCACATCACCCAGCCAGTTGTTCAGGTTGTCGGCACGCGCATAGAACAGCGCGCCGCGCTGATTCGGGTCGGACAACCGCGCTTCGTAGCGGCTCAGGGAATTGATGCCTTCCTGGTATTCCGACTCGCTGGACGGCAGCACCCAGCTCTTGTTGTCGAAGTTGAAACGCGGTTCGGCCTTGGCCAGGTCCGCGTCTTCCGCCGACTGCGACTGGGAACGGGCGAAGTCTTTGCGCAAGGCACGGGTCAGGTCACGCACCTGCACCAGCACGCCGTATTCCCAGCTCGGCATGTTGTCCATCCACAGGCCCGGCGGGAAACGGTCGTTGGAAATGTAGCCACCCGGCTTATTCAGCAAAGTGCCCACCACGGTCTTGAGGGTTTCGACGGTGGTGAAGCCCACCACCATCTGCTTGCCTTCCTTCTCGGCGGCAATCTGCGCGTTCTGCTGGACCGGAAACAATGCAGGCTCTTCGCTCCAGTACCACCCCAGGGCACCGGTGACCAACAGATACAACGCAACCAGCGAGAGCAACGCACGGCTCATCAGCAGGTTACGGAAATAGCTGCGGGGGGCCGACTTGGTTTCAGGGGCCGGGCCCTTTGCACTGCCTGCGCGGTTTTTCCAGTCCAGCATGGCGATATCCTTTCAATCACTTGAGTTCAATAGCTACGACCACAACCCTACCCCATCGTGCCGAGCCGTGCGGCGCTTTTAGTCAGGGTGGCGCTTGTGCGCGGCTCGACTATAAAGGATGCACGCTGTTTACGCCCGCGCGACTGCAGGGTCGGTAAATGAATATCCAAGACCTCGCAGTTAATTGACGTATGACACTCGTGCAACGGAAAAGAGGTGCTAGCATAGAGCCATCAGTTCGACCTCAGCATGCAGCCTAACTAGTAGTCAGGATATGACCGAGCCAGAAGACCCCAGCCGTGATCGTCTCAAGCACCATTTTGCCCAGCGGGTAATTCATCAGGCACGTCAAATTCTTGAGATCTGGCAGCGCCTGCAACGCAGCGAATGGTCGACCGCCGACTTGACCGAACTCGGCGAGGCCAACCTGCGCCTGCTGCGTTTTGCCGAACGCTTCGAGCAGCCGGAACACGGCCAGTTGGCACACCAGATCGGCGCTTCACTCAAGGCGGTGGACGATAACCGCGGCCGCCTGAGCAGCCATCTGATCACCGAACTCAACCGTCTGATGCAGCGCCTGTCGCGCACTGGCCTGCGCCAGGGCGATCAGTTGGAGCAAACCCTCCTGCCGCCGATGCGCAAGCCAATCTACGTGATGCTTGCCGACCACGATCGCGCCGAGCGCCTGGCCAAGCAGTTGGAATTTTTCGGCTTGAGCGCGCAGTCCCTCGACAGCGTGGCAGCATTTCGCTCATCGATGGCCGAGCGCTTGCCGGCGGCCATCGTGATGGATGTGGATTTCTGCGGCACCGGCCTGGGCTTGAAGCTCGCCGCCGAAGCCCAGGAAGGCTTGGAGCAAAAACTGCCGCTGCTGTTTTTCAGCCTGCACGAAACCGACACCCCCACCCGCCTGGCCGCCGTCCGCGCCGGCGGCCAGGAGTTCCTCACCGGAACCCTGGAGGCCTCGAGCCTGCTGGAAAAAATCGAAGTGCTGACCTGCGTCGCCCAGTACGAACCTTATAAAGTACTGATCATCGACGACTCGCGGGCCCAGGCGATGCACACCGAGCGCCTGCTCAACAGCGCAGGCATCGTCACCCGCACGCTGATCGAACCGATCCAGGCCATGGCCGAGCTGGCGGATTTTCAGCCGGACCTGATCATCCTCGACATGTATATGCCGGCCTGCACCGGTACCGAACTGGCCAAGGTGATCCGCCACAACGACCGCTACGTCAGCGTGCCGATCATCTACCTCTCGGCCGAAGACGACCTGGACAAGCAACTGGACGCCATGAGCGAAGGCGGCGACGACTTCCTCACCAAGCCGATCAAGCCCCGACACCTGATCACCACCGTGCGCAACCGTGCGGCGCGGGCGCGAAACCTCAAGGCGCGGATGGTGCGCGACAGCCTCACCGGGCTGTACAACCACACCCACATCCTGCAATTGCTCGAAGACTGCAGCTTCCGCGCGCGCCGCGAGAGCAAGCCGCTGAGCTTTGCGATGCTCGACATCGACCACTTCAAGCGGGTCAACGACAGCCACGGGCACCCCATGGGCGACCGGGTGATCAAGAGCCTCGCGCTGTTTCTCAAGCAGCGCCTGCGCAAGACCGACTATATAGGCCGTTACGGCGGTGAAGAATTTGCCATCGTGATGCCCGACACCGATCTCGACTCGGCCTGCAAAGTGCTCGACGAAATCCGTGGGCGCTTTGCCGAGATTCACTACCCCGCCCAGCCGCAGGATTTGTGGTGCACCTTCAGCGCCGGCGTGGTGGAGCTGTGTGATGGCTCCGACAGCCTGATGATGGCGGCCCAGGCCGACGAGGCGCTGTACCGCGCCAAGGATGCGGGGCGTAACCGGGTGATGTCGGCGCGCGCATCAAAGCAAAGTGCCACCTTTTCACCGGAATCCACCGAATCCGTCATAACTCTGTAATGGAAACGCAATAACTTCAGGCACTTACTTCTGCTGTCGGTTGAAACCACGCATGCGCCTGAAGCTGCTGACGAATCTGAACACCCTCCTTCTGGTCGCCGTTTGCCTGGCCCTGGGCGCGACGCTCTGGTGGTCGCAACGCGCCCTGGAACGGCCCTATCTGTTGATGGAGCGCTACCTGGGCCTGTCGCAGACCTTCCAGAACCAGGCCGCGCGCAATATCGACGATTACCTCGCCAGCGGCGACGCCCTGCGCCTGAGCAGCGCCAGCCAGAGCCTGGAAAACCTGTTGCAGCATCTGGATGAACTGCCGGCAGACCTGGCGCAAAACCTGCGCCCCAGCCTGGTAGACCTGGACACTTTCAGCAAGACCGACCTGCTGGCCGCCGGCAAGCTGGCGGGCGACCCGCAGGCCTTGCTGCTGCAAGCCGAACGCGAGCTCGGCGCCAATCTGGAGCAACTCAACCAATACGCCAGCGGCGTCACCTCCCCCGACGCCGCGCGTTATCTGCCGCCGTTGCTCGCGGCGTCCCAGCACCTGGCCAAACTCTCCCTGGCCCGGGACAAGCTGGTGAGCAGCGGTCGCAGCGAACTGGCCGACGATGTGGAGCGCGAAGTCAGCAATATCCGCAGCCAGGCTGACGTGCTGGGGCAACTGCCATTACTGGGGGTGACCGCCAGCAGCGAGTCCAATACCGACGACTTCTCGGCCATGATGGGCCTGGAAAACGCTGAAAAAACCGTAGCCCAGGACACCGGCGTCGACCTCAAGCGCGAACTCAACAGCCTGCTGACCCGCTACCCCGCCGAGCTGAAACGCACCCGCGAGCAAATCCAGCAACGTACCGAACTGGCCACCAGCACCCACCTGAAAATCAACGCCGTGCAGCAAGCCATCGCCGGGCTGGAGCCGGTGGTGCGGGCCCAGCATGCGCAGATCCAAGGCGAAGTGCGGCTGATACAAGGCGTCATGATCGGCCTGATTTTGCTGATCGCGCTGTTGATCGACACTTTGCAGCGGCGCCTGGCGCGGGTGCTGACCAACTTGGCGCCGGCCTTGTCCACGTGGGCCGAAGGCGACTTCAGCCAGCCCATTGCCTTAGGCAAGACCAACCGCGAACTGCACGATATCGAGGAGTCCCTGAATCGCCTGCGCGCCTACCTGGTGGACCTGGTGGGTACCATCCGCGGCAACGCCGAGCAGGTGGCCGGCACCAGCAGCGCCCTGGCGGAATTGAGCAGCGGCATGCACGACGGTGCCGAGCGCCAGGCCGGTGACACCGCGCAGATTCGCGATTCCCTGGGTGAACTGGAAGCCACTATCCAGCAGGTTGCCGGCGACGCCAGCCAGGCCGCCGAAGCCAGCCGCAGTGCAGGCCAAGCCGTGGAACAGGGCCAGCGGGTGATCGGCCTGAGCCTCACCGGGTTGCACGCATTGGTCGGCGAAGTGCAGATAAATGCGCAGATGATCGAGAAACTCGCCGAGGAGTCCGCAACCATCGGCGGCGTACTCACAGTGATTCGCTCAATTGCCGACCAGACCAACCTGCTGGCGCTGAACGCCGCCATCGAAGCCGCCCGGGCCGGTGAGGCCGGGCGCGGGTTCGCCGTGGTAGCCGATGAAGTGCGCTCCCTGGCCCAGCGCACCGCCGGCGCCACCGCTGAAATCCAGCACCTGATCGCCGGCCTGCAAACCGCCGCCCGGCAATCGGTGGAAGGCATGCGCGCCCAGGTCGAACACGCAGAAGCCACCGCCGAGCAAGCCCAGGCGGCTGACGGCGCGCTGGATGAAATCGTCGGAGCAATCCAGACCATTTCCGACACGGCGGTGCGGATTGCCGATGTCACCGCCCAGCAAAGTGGCGCGGTGAGCGAAATCCGCGATAACAGTGAGCGGATTCACCAACTGGGTGAGGACAACTTGCTGCGAATTGGCCAGGGACGCAGCCAGGGCGAGCACTTGCTGGTACTTGGCGGGCAACTCAATACCGCCGTGCAGGCATTCCGCGTCTAACCGGCTCTCCCGTCTTGTGAAGATCAAAATGTGGGAGCGGGCTTGCTCGCGAAGGCGGTGCACCAGCCAACGCATGTGCCGGCTGAACCACCGCCTTCGCGAGCAAGCCCGCTCCCACACTGACCGGATTCAGGCTTGCGGTCACATATTTTGCGCAATCCTCGCTAATCGTGCTGCCTACTGCATAGAACTGGACAGTCACAAAGCCTTTGCGGCATAGTCGCCGGGTTCTACCGTGCCCACATCAATAACAAGGAACAGCCGATGGCGACCTTACTGGTTCTTCACGGACCCAACCTGAACCTGCTCGGCACCCGCGAACCGGGCGTCTACGGGTCAGTGACCCTCGAACAGATCAACCTCGATCTGGAACGACGGGCACGTGATGCCGGCCACCATCTGCTCTACCTGCAAAGCAATGCCGAGTACGAACTGATTGATCGCATCCATGCCGCGCGCAGCGAAGGCGTGGACTTTATCCTGATCAATCCCGCCGCTTTTACGCACACAAGCGTTGCATTACGTGACGCGCTGCTGGCGGTGAGCATCCCATTCATCGAAGTGCATTTATCGAACGTGCACAAACGCGAACCTTTCCGCCATCACTCTTACTTCTCCGACGTTGCGGTAGGAGTGATCTGCGGCCTTGGCGCCAGCGGTTACCGACTGGCCCTGGAGGCCGCCCTGGAACAGCTTGAAGACACGGCCAAGCGCCCCTGACCGACCCTTTGGGAGTTGATGATTCATGGATATCCGTAAAGTTAAGAAACTGATCGAACTGCTGGAAGAATCCGGTATCGACGAGCTGGAGATCAAGGAAGGCGAGGAATCCGTACGGATCAGCCGTCACAGCAAGACTCCGGCCCAACAGTTCTACGCACCTCAGATGCAAGCACCGGCTCCGGCCGCTGCGCCAGTGGCTGCTCCGGTTGCGGCTGCTGCCGAAGCCCCTGCCGCTCCAAAACTGAACGGTTTCGTGGTCAAGTCGCCAATGGTCGGTACCTTCTACCGCACCCCGGCACCGACCTCGCCAGCCTTCGTTGAAGTCGGCGCAACCGTGAAAGTGGGCGACACCATCTGCATCGTTGAAGCGATGAAGATGATGAACCACATCACGGCTGAAAAAGCCGGCGTCATCGAATCCATCCTGGTAGAAAACGGTCAGCCGGTTGAGTACGACCAGCCGCTGTTCACCATCGTTTGAACCGCGGAGCGCCTTCGATGTTGAAACCTGCGAAGAAACTGCAAAAAGTCCTGATCGCCAACCGCGGCGAGATCGCGCTGCGTATCCTGCGCGCCTGTAAGGAAGAGGGCATCAAGACCGTCGCTGTTTACTCGACGGCCGATACCGAATTGATGCACGTGAAACTGGCGGACGAAAGCATCTGCATCGGCCCGCCACTGGCCACGAACTCGTACCTGAAAGTCTCGAACATCATCGCCGCCGCTGAAGTCACTGGCGCCGATGGTATTCACCCGGGCTACGGCTTCCTCGCGGAAAACGCCGATTTCGCCGAACAGGTAGAGAAATCCGGGTTTGCCTTCATCGGCCCGAAAGCCGAAACCATTCGCCTGATGGGCGACAAGGTATCGGCCAAGGACGCCATGATCGCAGCCGGCGTGCCAACCGTTCCAGGTTCCGACGGCCCGCTGCCTGAAGACGAGGCAACCGCCCTGCGCATTGGTCGCGAAGTCGGTTACCCGGTGATCATCAAGGCCGCCGGCGGCGGCGGTGGTCGCGGCATGCGTGTGGTACACAAGGAAGAAGACCTGATCGAAGCCGCCAAGCAGACTCGCTCCGAAGCGGCCGCCTGGTTCGGCAACCCGATGGTCTACCTGGAAAAGTACCTGACCAACCCACGTCACGTGGAAGTGCAGGTACTGTCCGACGGCCAGGGCCACGCCATCCACTTGGGCGACCGCGATTGCTCGCTGCAACGTCGTCACCAGAAGGTACTGGAAGAAGCTCCGGCACCGGGCCTGGATGAAACCGCTCGCCAGGAAGTACTGGCTCGCTGCGTCAAGGCGTGCATCGACATCAACTACCGTGGCGCGGGCACTTTCGAGTTCCTGTACGAGAACGGCCGTTTCTACTTCATCGAGATGAACACTCGTGTGCAGGTAGAGCATCCGGTTTCGGAAATGGTCACCGGTATCGACATCGTCAAGGAGATGCTGAGCATCGCCGCTGGCAACAAGCTGTCGTTTACCCAGGACGATGTGAAGATCCACGGCCACTCCCTGGAGTGCCGGATCAACGCCGAAGACCCGAAAACCTTTATCCCGAGTCCAGGCCTGGTCAAGCATTTCCATGCTCCAGGCGGCAACGGCGTTCGCGTCGATTCGCACCTGTACAGCGGCTACAAGGTTCCGTCCAACTACGACTCGCTGATCGGCAAGCTGATCACCTGGGGCGCCACCCGCGACGAGGCCATGGCCCGTATGCGTAACGCCCTGGACGAAATCGTGGTAGACGGCATCAAGACCAACATCCCGCTGCATCGGGATCTGGTTCGCGATGAAGGCTTCTGCGAAGGTGGTGTGAACATTCACTACCTGGAACACAAGCTGGCTAATCAGTAAGCGAAGTGATCCACCCAACAAAGCCGCCTTCGGGCGGCTTTGTTGTTTCTGCCCACCCGATTTTTCTGAATGGATACATTCCCCTTGTGGGAGCGGGCTTGCTCGCGAATGCGGTGTGCCAGTCAACACATCCATGACTGACACACCGCATTCGCGAGCAAGCCCGCTCCCACATTTTGTTCTGTGTACACCAGCAGTACAGTCGTCTTCTGCTGTTCGCTCGCGTAAACTTGCGCGTCTTTCGCAGCCCTACCCCGCTGCACACTCATTTTTTTCAAAGGTGCCCGCCATGCCTTGGCTGCAAGTCCGTCTCGCCATCAGCCCAGAACAAGCCGAAACCTACGAAGACGCGTTCCTCGAAGTGGGCGCCGTGTCGGTGACCTTCATGGACGCCGAAGACCAGCCGATCTTCGAGCCCGAGCTCAACACCACCCCGCTGTGGTCCCACACCCATCTGCTGGCCCTGTTCGAAGACGGCACCGATGCCGCCAGCGTGCTGGCCCATATGGAACTGCTCACCGGTGGCCCACTGCCGGAGCACCACAGCGAAATCATCGAAGACCAGGACTGGGAACGCAGCTGGATGGACAACTTCCAGCCGATGCGCTTTGGCCAGCGCCTGTGGATCGTGCCGAGCTGGCACGCCGCCCCCGAGCCTGACGCCGTCAACCTGCTGCTGGACCCGGGCCTGGCGTTTGGCACCGGCACTCACCCCACCACCGCCCTGTGCCTGGAATGGCTCGACGGCCAGGACCTGAAAGACTGCAACGTGCTGGACTTCGGCTGCGGCTCGGGGATCCTGGCGATCGCCGCCCTGCTGCTGGGCGCCAAGGAAGCCGTCGGTACTGACATCGACGTGCAAGCCCTGGAAGCCTCCCGCGATAACGCCGGGCGCAATAACATCGCTGAAGAGAAATTCCCGCTGTACCTGCCGGAGCAATTGCCCCAGGTGCAAGCCGACGTACTGGTGGCCAACATCCTCGCCGGGCCGCTGGTTGCTTTGGCGCCGCAGCTGTCGAGCCTGGTCAAGCCGGGCGGCCGCCTGGCGCTGTCGGGCATCCTCGTCGAACAAGGCGAAGACGTTGCCGCTGCCTACGCCCGGGATTTCGAGCTGGATCCGATCGCCAACCGCGATGGCTGGGTACGCATCAGTGGTCGTCGGCGCTAGAATGAGCGCCTGCATGAATCGGATGGCCGCATGACCGACAGTTTCGTCACCCAGTGCCCACATTGCCAAGCACGCTTTCGCGTCAGCCACGCTCAATTGAGCGTGGCCCGTGGCGTGGTGCGCTGTGGCTCATGCCTGCAAGTGTTCAATGCCGCCCGCCAACTGCTGGAGCAGCGCGCCAGTGCGCCCGCGCCCCAGGCAGCAGCAGCGGTAGAGCCACCGCCAGCAGTAGAACTGCCACCCGAAGCCCCGCGGGCCATCAGCCAGAAGCAATGGACCGCCGAAGAGCTTGACCTGGATAACCTGGACCTCGACGAAGAACTGGCCAAGCTGGAACGTCGCGAGATTCAGCACACCCAGCCCGTAGGTGCAGATCGTCGCCAACCCGGCGCCGACCGTCGGCAAAAAGAAGACTCCCTCAGCGCCAGCCGCGACACGGCTAAGGCCGAGGAAGAGCAATGGGCCGCCAGCCTGTTCAGCGAGCCTCGGGATGAACGGGCGCAAGCCCCACAACCGACCGATGACGAGCCGCAACCGGCCAAGGCAAGCCTCGCCAAACCCAAGCGCACCGAACCGTCGATGTCGTTTGAAGCGGTCGAGCCCGACGAAGAACCAGCGCTGCACGCCAACACCACCGATGACGAACTCGATCCACCGGTAACCGCCGTAGCAGACGAGCCAGAACCCGAACAACCGGAACGCCCGCAGCCCAAACGCAAGCGCCCTCGCCCCGAGGCCGGCGCCCACGACGAGATGCTGCAGGACCTGGAAGACGATCCGCTTCACCTGTATTCCCAGAAACGCGCCTCCGGCTGGGGCCGCCGTCTGTTCTGGGGCTTGCTGGTGTTGCTGGCCGCCGCCGGCCTGGCGGGACAATACGTCGCCTACCAATTCGACGAACTGGCACGCCAGGACGCCTACCGCCCGTGGTTCCAGGAACTGTGCCCGAAACTGGGCTGCACGGTGCCATCACGCGTCGATATCGCCCACATCAAGAGCAGCAACCTGGTGGTGCGCAGCCACCCGGAGTTCGCTGGCGCCCTGGTGGTGGACGCGATCATCTATAACCGCGCGACATTCTCCCAACCGTTCCCGCTGTTGGAGCTACGCTTTGCCGACATGAACGGGAATATGATCGCCAGTCGTCGCTTCAAACCCGCCGAATACCTCAGCGGCGAGTTGGCAGGCGTAACCGAGATGCCCTCCCAGACGCCGATCCACATTGCCCTGGACATCCTCGACCCGGGCAACAAAGCGGTGAATTACAGCCTGAGCTTCCACTCTCCCGAGTGATCCGGCCCAAGGAGTAAGGTTTGACGGCAGATTCTTGACTGCTCCGCCCTTGACCAAACCAGCGGCGATAAGAAAATAACTGTTCAGATTTTATCCAATTCAGCCTTTATCCAGTCATCGAGAGCGGGTATCATGCCAACCCTTTTTCGAACTCTAATGATCCGGCCCCACAACAGGGAAGTCCTATGTCGGCGGTACGCATCGGCCCATACACATTGCACAACGGCTTGATCCTCGCCCCTATGGCGGGCGTCACCGACCAGCCCTTTCGTCAGCTTTGCAAGCGTTTGGGCGCAGGGCTTGTAGTCTCGGAAATGGTCACCAGCGACATGAGCTTGTGGAACACCCGCAAATCGCGGATGCGCATGATCCACGAAGGTGATCCCGAGCCCCGCTCGGTACAGATCGCCGGCGGTGATGCGCAGATGCTGGCGGATGCGGCCCGGGCCAACGTGGAGTTGGGGGCGCAGATTATTGATATCAACATGGGTTGCCCGGCCAAGAAGGTCTGCAACAAGGCCGCAGGTTCTGCCCTGTTGAAGGATGAGCAGTTGGTGAGCGAGATCCTGCATGCCGTTGTCGCTGCAGTGGATGTGCCGGTCACCCTGAAGATCCGCACCGGTTGGGACCGGGACAACAAGAATGGCCTGACGGTGGCGAAGATCGCCGAGCAGGCA
This sequence comes from Pseudomonas sp. LBUM1641, assembly GCF_059716235.1. Classification (NCBI taxonomy): domain Bacteria; kingdom Pseudomonadati; phylum Pseudomonadota; class Gammaproteobacteria; order Pseudomonadales; family Pseudomonadaceae; genus Pseudomonas; species Pseudomonas sp. LBUM1641. Next base: position 751,002 of record NZ_CP166815.1, on the reverse strand, counting down.
GGCATTACAGCGCTGGCGGTGCATGGCCGCACCCGCGCCGACCTTTACACCGGTGAAGCCGAGTACGACACCATTGCCGCGATCAAGCAGGCGGTGTCGATTCCCGTCTTTGCCAACGGCGACATCGATTCAGCCGAGAAAGCCCGGCGCGTGCTGCACGCGACCGGCGCCGATGGTTTGTTGATTGGCCGGGCTGCCCAGGGGCGGCCGTGGATTTTTCGTGAGATCGAGCATTTTCTGCGTACAGGTGAAACCTTGCCGGCACCGGAGCTGATCGAGGTGGAACGTATTCTGCTAGAGCATCTGGCCGCCCTGCACGCCTTCTATGGAGACGTGATGGGCGTACGCATTGCTCGCAAGCATGTGGGCTGGTATCTCGCAACCTTGCCGGGCGCCAAGGAGTTTCGCGCCCACTTCAATCGTTTGGATGATACGGAAGCACAGTGCGCCAACGTTCGTGAGTTCTTCAGCGAACGTTACAAGAGCCTGGTGACAGGGGACGGAGAAGGGGTGGCCGCATGACGATGATGACCGAGACTTTAGTGAGTGGAACAACACCCGTGAGCGACAACGTCAATTTGAAACAGCACCTCAACACGCCGAGCGAAGAAGGCCAGACCCTTCGCGGCAGTGTCGAGAAGGCGCTGCACAATTATTTCGCCCACCTTGAGGGCGCTGCCGTCACGGACGTGTACAACCTGGTGCTCTCCGAAGTCGAAGCGCCATTGCTCGAAAGCGTAATGAACTACGTCAAGGGCAACCAGACCAAGGCCAGTGAGCTGCTCGGTCTGAACCGTGGCACGCTGCGCAAGAAACTCAAGCAGTACGATTTGCTGTAAGCATTCAATCAAACCAGAAAGGCGCCCGCGTAAAAACGGACGCCTTTTTTGCTGACTCCTTTGCTTTTGATGGAAATTGAAATGACCGACCAGACTACCCGCCTGCCGATCCGCCGTGCCTTGATCAGTGTCTCCGACAAGACCGGGATCCTCGAATTTGCCCGGGAGCTGGAAGCCCTGGGCGTGGAGATTCTCTCCACCGGCGGGACCTTCAAACTGCTGCAGGACAACGGCGTGGCCGCAGTGGAAGTGGCGGACTACACCGGTTTCGCAGAAATGATGGACGGTCGGGTGAAGACCCTGCACCCGAAAATCCACGGCGGGATCCTCGGTCGTCGCGGTATCGACGACGCCATCATGAGCGAGCACGGCATCAAGCCGATCGACCTGGTGGCCGTTAACCTGTACCCGTTCGAAGCCACCATCAACAAGCCAGGCTGCGACCTGCCGACCGCCATCGAGAACATCGATATCGGCGGCCCGACCATGGTTCGCTCGGCAGCCAAAAACCACAAAGACGTGGCCATCGTGGTTAACGCCAGCGATTACGCCAACGTTCTGGAAAGCCTGAAAGCCGGCGGCCTGACCTACGCCCAGCGCTTCGACCTGATGCTCAAGGCCTTCGAACACACCGCCGCCTACGACGGCATGATCGCCAACTACATGGGCACCGTGAACCAGGCGGCTGAAACCCTGAGCACTGAAGGTCGCAGCCAGTTCCCGCGCACCTTCAACAGCCAGTTCATCAAGGCCCAGGAAATGCGCTACGGCGAGAACCCGCACCAGAGCGCGGCGTTCTACGTTGAGGCCAAGCCTGCTGAAGTCGGCATCGCCACCGCGACCCAACTGCAAGGCAAAGAGCTGTCCTACAACAACGTGGCCGACACCGACGCCGCGCTGGAATGTGTGAAGAGCTTCGTCAAGCCAGCCTGCGTGATCGTCAAGCACGCCAACCCGTGCGGCGTGGCCGTGAGCCCGGACGCTGAAGGCGGTATCCGCCAGGCGTACGAACTGGCCTACGCCACCGACACCGAGTCGGCCTTCGGCGGCATCATTGCCTTCAACCGCGAGCTGGACGCCGAGACCGCCAAGGCGATCGTCGAGCGTCAGTTCGTTGAAGTGATCATTGCCCCATCCGTCAGTGAAGAAGCCCGCGCCATCGTTGCGGCCAAGGCCAATGTGCGACTGCTGGCCTGCGGCGAGTGGTCGGCTGAGCGTGCCGCTGCCTGGGACTACAAGCGCGTCAACGGCGGTTTGCTGGTACAGAGCCGCGACATCGGCATGATCGGCAGCGAAGACCTGAAAGTGGTGACCAAACGCGCCCCGACCGAGCAGGAAATCAACGACCTGATCTTCGCCTGGAAAGTCGCCAAGTACGTTAAATCCAACGCCATCGTCTACGCCAAGAATCGCCAGACCATCGGTGTCGGCGCGGGCCAGATGAGCCGTGTGAACTCGGCACGTATCGCTGCAATCAAGGCTGAGCATGCCGGCTTGCAGGTACAGGGTTCGGTGATGGCGTCCGACGCATTCTTCCCGTTCCGTGATGGCCTGGACAACGCCGCGAAAGCCGGTGTGACCGCCGTGATCCAACCGGGCGGCTCGATGCGTGATGCAGAAGTGATTGCAGCGGCGGATGAAGCCGGCATCGCCATGGTCTTCACCGGCATGCGTCACTTCCGCCACTGATCCAACTTGATCGAAATGTGGGAGCGGGCTTGCTCGCGAATACGGTGTATCAGCTACATATCCTGCGACTGACACACCGCTTTCGCGAGCAAGCCCGCTCCCACATAAAGCGCTCCAGCGGCGCCTTACAGAATTTGAGGTTTTTGAAATGAATGTTTTGATCATTGGCAGCGGTGGCCGTGAACACGCCCTGGCCTGGAAAGTTGCCCAGGACCCGCGCGTCCAGAAAGTTTTCGTTGCACCCGGCAACGCCGGCACCGCCATTGAAGCCAAGTGCGAAAACGTCGCCATCGACGTGCTGGCCCTTGAGCAGCTGGCGGACTTTGCAGAGAAAAACGTTTCCCTGACCATCGTCGGTCCGGAAGTGCCATTGGTAGCCGGCGTTGTGGACCTGTTCCGCAGCCGTGGCCTGGACTGCTTCGGCCCAACCGCCGGCGCCGCCCAACTGGAAGGTTCGAAAGCCTTCACCAAGGATTTCCTGGCTCGCCACAAGATCCCGACGGCCGACTACCAGAACTTCACCGAGATCGAGCCAGCCCTGGCTTACCTGCGTGAGGTCGGTGCACCGATCGTGATCAAGGCCGACGGCCTGGCCGCCGGCAAAGGCGTGATCGTCGCGATGACCCTGGCAGAAGCCGAAGACGCCGTGCGCGACATGCTCGCCGGCAACGCTTTCGGTGAAGCCGGTTCGCGCGTGGTGATCGAAGAGTTCCTCGACGGCGAAGAAGCCAGCTTCATCGTGATGGTCGACGGCAAGAACGTGCTGCCGATGGCCACCAGCCAGGACCACAAACGCGTGGGCGACGGCGACAGCGGCCCGAACACCGGCGGCATGGGCGCTTACTCCCCTGCTCCGGTAGTGACTGCCGAAGTGCACAAGCGCGTGATGGACCTGGTGATCTGGCCAACCGTGCGCGGCATGGCCGATGAAGGCAACGTGTACACCGGTTTCCTGTATGCCGGCTTGATGATCGATAAAGCCGGTAACCCGAAAGTCATCGAGTTCAACTGCCGCTTCGGCGATCCGGAAACCCAACCGGTGATGCTGCGCCTGCAATCGAGCCTGGTACTGCTGGTGGAAGCGGCGCTGGCCCAGGCCCTCGACAAGGTCGAAGCCCAGTGGGACCCGCGCCCAAGCGTTGGCATCGTGCTGGCCGCCGGCGGCTACCCGGCCGACTACGCCAAGGGCGATGTGATTGAAGGTCTGGATGCGGCTGCTACGCTGGAAGGCAAGGTGTTCCACGCGGGCACCGCGCTCAAGGATGGCAAGGTTGTCACCGCCGGTGGTCGCGTATTGTGCGCCACCGCCATGGGCAGCAGCGTAGATGCCGCCCAACAACAGGCTTACAAGCTGGCGGCGAAGATCGACTGGAAAGGCTGCTTCTACCGCACCGACATTGGCTACCGCGCCATTGCCCGTGAGCGCGGCGAAAGTCAGTAAACAGCTATCCGTTCGGTTAGGCAGGGGCCCTTGGCCCTTGCCCTACGCTTGTGGCCCCGCGCATAGTTATACCCATGCATAAACCTACGAAGGGATTTCGCCGTGCGCTGGCTCAGGATCGCCATAGGTTTCACTGTCAGTCTGCTGACCTTGCTCTGCTTGCTTCCGGCACAAGCCGCGGCACAAGGCAGTGGCTGGGCGGTATTGCTTGACGAACAGGCCGATCTGCAACTGAGCGATATCCGCTCGCCCCGCTACATCAATCAATTCAGCCCCATCGAACTGGACCGGATTACCGCCGCGCAACCGGACGGTGCGTTGTGGGTACGTTTCAGGCTGCAACCCGGCAAGCACGAGCAAGTGCTGCGGGTATTCGCTCCGGACCTGGCACACCTGAACCTGTACGTGCTCGACGGCGACACCCTGGTGGAGCAGCAAGCCACCGGCACCCGCCAGCCCCAGGCCGAGCGCCCGCTGCCCAGCAGCGACTTCATGCTGCCGCTGCCCCAAAGCCAGAAGCCGCTGGACGTGTACCTGCGCATGGTCTCGGAACACGAGCTGCGCCCGTACATCACCCTGGAGCCCGCCGTACTCGCGGCGGCCAACCAGAACCAGACGCTGATCTACGGGCTGCTGTTCGGCTGCCTGGTGATGCTGATCCTGCACAACCTGACCCGCTACGCCTACCATCGCTCCCGCAGCAGCCTGTGGCTCGCCGCGTGTGAAGTGTTGCTGCTGCTCAGCCTGGCGCTGCTGCTCAACGTGGTCGGGCCGTGGCTGCCGAACTGGCACGCGGTACAAACTCCTGGCGCGTACCTCGCCCTGCTGCTGACGGCGCCGTGCGGGCTGATGTTCGCCTATCGCTTCTTTACGCCTCTGGGCCCGCATCCGCTGAACAAGCTGTTGATGGCGGACATCCTGTTGATCGTCCTGAGCGGGCTGTTGCTGTTATTCGTCAATACGCTGCCGCTGAACATCATCACCTACGCGTTGGTGGCGCTGGCCGGCCTGAGCATGCTGTTCGTCTCGGCCTATCACTGGCAAAAAGGTTATCGCCCGGCGCGCCTGTTCATGGTGGCGATGGTGATTTTCAACATCGGCACGCTGATTATCCTGCCGGCCTTGCTGGGCCTGACATTGGTAGCGCCCCAAGGCTTGATCGTTACCCTGCTCGGTTTTATCTGCCTCAGCGGCCTGTTGATGAGCCTGGCCTTGGGCGAACGCCAGCGCGCCATCACCGAAGACAACTTCAGCCTCAGCCGCGACCTGGCGGCGAGCAATGCCGAGATCGCCGCCAAGGCCGAGTTCCTGGCGAAGATCAGCCACGAAATCCGTACGCCCATGAACGGCGTGCTAGGCATGACCGAACTGCTGCTGGGCACGCCGCTGTCGGTCAAGCAGCGCGACTACGTGCAAACCATCCACAGTGCCGGCAACGAATTGCTCACCCTGATCAACGAGATTCTCGATATCTCCAAGCTTGAGTCCGGGCAGATCGAACTGGACGACGTGCAGTTCGACCTCAACGCGTTGATCGAAGACTGCCTGAGTATTTTCCGCGCCAAGGCCGAACAGCAAAACGTTGAGCTGATCAGCTTTATCCAGCCCCAGGTGCCACGGGTGATCAGCGGCGACCCGACGCGCCTGCGCCAGGCGCTGTTGAGCCTGCTGGAAAACGCCCTGCAAAAAACCGATGAAGGCGAAGTGCTGATCGTGGTGGCGCTGGATGAGCGCAGCAGCAAACCGCGCCTGCGCATTGCGGTGCAGGACAGCGGCCTGCCAATGGAGCCCGCCGAGCGCGACGCCCTGCTGCACAGCGAATTGCACAGCAAGAATTTCCTGTCTGCCACACGCTTGAGCGGCCATCTGGGCCTGGTCATTGCTCGCCAGTTGATCCTGTTGATGAACGGCGAGTTCGGCATCAAGAGTGGTAGCCAACAAGGCAGCACCCTGTGGCTGACCTTGCCACTGGACCCGGAACGTCTCGAACATCCCACCTCCGACCTCGACGGCCCGCTCAAGGGCGCGCGCGTGCTGGTGGTGGACGACAACGACACCTGCCGCAAAGTGCTGGTGCAGCAATGCACGGCCTGGGGCCTGAACGTGAGTGCCGTGCCTTCGGGCAAGGAAGCCCTGGCGCTGCTGCGCACCAAGGCGCACCTGCGAGACTATTTCGACGTGGTGCTGCTGGACCAGAACATGCCCGGCATGACCGGCATGCAACTGGCGGCGAAGATCAAGGAAGACCCGAGCCTGAACCACGACATCTTGCTGATCATGCTCACCGGCATCAGCAATGCGCCGAGCAAGATCATCGCGCGCAACTGCGGGATCAAACGCATCCTCGCCAAACCGGTGGCCGGCTACACCCTCAAGACCACACTGGCCGACGAGTTGACCCAACGCAGCAAAGGCACCGCGCAACCGCGCCAGCCGGCGATCAGCGCACCAGCGCCTGTGACGGTGCCGAGTGATTTCCGGATCCTGGTGGCTGAAGACAACAGCATCTCCACCAAGGTCATTCGCGGCATGCTCGGCAAGCTCAACCTGCAGCCGGACACTGCAAGCAATGGCGAAGAAGCCCTGCAAGCGATGAAAACCCAGCGGTATGACCTGGTGTTGATGGACTGTGAAATGCCGATCCTCGACGGCTTCTCCGCCACCCAGCAACTGCGGGCGTGGGAAGTCAGCAACCAGCGCATTCGTACGCCGATCGTGGCGCTGACGGCGCACATTCTTTCGGAACACAAAGAGCGTGCACGCCAGGCCGGGATGGATGGGCACATGGCCAAGCCGGTGGAGCTGTCACAGTTGCGCGAGCTGGTGGAGTATTGGGTAGCACAGCGGGCACAACGCCCCGAGCACGCCCCGACTTCCTGACACGCCCAACCTGTAGGAGCGAGCTTGCTCGCGAAGAACCTGAGAGCGCCGCGTTAAACCAGAAAGCCCGCGTTATCGTTAACGACCTTCGCGAGCAAGCTCGCTCCTACAGGGGATCAGTGCAGCCCGTTCGTCACAGGCCTGATAAACTCCCGCTCGCCCTCCTTCGCTGTGAGCTCCCACCATGCTCCACGTGTTGTTCAGCGTTTACCTGAAGATGCTGGTGCTCTACAGCCCCTTCTTCGTGCTTTCCTGCTTTATCAGCCTGACCCGCGGTTACTCCAGCAAGGAGCGGCGGCGCCTGGCCTGGAAAGTGGCCCTCGCCACCCTGGTATCGAGCGTGTTGCTCTACCTGTTCGGCCGGGTGATTTTCAGTGTGTTCGGCATCACCGTCGACGCCTTCCGCATCGGCGCCGGCAGTGTGCTGTTTATCTCCGCGCTGGGCATGGCCCAAGGCAAGTCGGCGGTGCAGACCGACAACGTGCAGCAGGACGTGACCATCGTCCCGCTGACCATCCCCCTGACCGTCGGCCCCGGCACCATCGGTGCGCTGCTGGTGATGGGCGTCAGCCAGCCGCACTGGGACGACAAGATCACCGCGATCCTCAGCATTGCGCTGGCCAGCCTTACGGTGGGCGTGGTGTTGTACCTGTCCAACCGTATCGAACGCATCCTCGGCGACCAGGGCTTGCAGATTGTCAGCCGATTGATGGGGTTGTTTGTGTGCGCCCTGGCCGCACAAATCATCTTCACCGGTGTACGCGGTTACCTGGTGCCGTAGGTCAGATCCTGTATTGGGCGATAGCCTGGCGGACCTTGTCCCCTGCGCTGTCGCGCAGCAGTTGAATCGTGGCTTCGTTGACCACCGAGCTGTTCAGCACCAGGCACGTGCGGCCACTGAAGGCTTCAACGGACGCACTGTCCCACTCCAGAAACGGCATGCCCAACTGCTTGCTGACGCCGTGGGAACTGTAAGTCACCAGCACCATCGACACTTCCCCCGCCGTTTCCGAGCACGACGCCAAGCCGAAATCACCGCCCTCATGGGTCGTGATATTTCGTTTGAATAACTCAAATGAGGCCGGGAGTTGCTTCAAGGCTTCGATAGCCTCCCCCACCCGTTTGGGCAGAGCGCTGATCAATGGCCCCGACAGGAACGTCGAGGCTACCGTGGCCGCCACCAGGTTCAGCGCCGCCAACTGCACCGACAACCCCTTGCGAGTCGTGTAGACCCGCTCGAAACTGCTCCTGACCGGCATCCACCCAAGGCTGCTCATCACGTTGATGAATTCGTTGTACCAGGCCTCTGTGCCCCGGGCGATCCGCAACACATCGCTGACGTAGCTGCTCGCCAGCAAATAGCTTTTGCGGGTGTACTCCTTGTTGAGACTCGTCATGCCCTCCACGAACGACATGACGCTGTTGTTCACCACCGCCGCGTTCATCTCCTCATCCCCTTCGGGCTGCACCGCCGGGCTCAAACCCGACGGCAGGCTGGACGCGCCCGGAAGCCGGTAAGTGGCAATCAGCTTCCTCCTTTTTGCGCTGTTGATCCGTCTGTTGTTTCGCTCCATATCCATTTCTCCATAACCCCCAACATGGGGCTCAACGCCAACACTAGTCGAGTTGCCGGGAATTTTGAGCTGCTGGGAATTGACGACAGAACGCGCGGCGACACGCAGGAAAAATCACTGCAGGCGGCGCAGGTGAGTAAACGTTGGGGATGAATCGGTGGTGCGCAAAGGCGTCGTACTTTTCTTCAATCAGTAGAGAAAGGTATGACTCGACCCGACGCAAAAAGCACTCGGCAAGCAGACCTTTCTTCCATCACCTGATGACTTTTTCAAGGCAGCCCCATTGCGGGGCCACCCTTTTTCAGGAGGCCGGCTTCTCGCCATACCAACGTGGCGTGTACACCCACTCGCCACCGCCGGCACGAGGAAATACGCAGGTGGTGGACGAACCGATCAGCACCATGGTGCGCATGTCCACCTGGTCCGGCGTCAGTTGCCCCAGCGTTGTGACACGCAAGGTCTGGCCCGGGCGACCGATATCACGGCCCAACACCACCGGCGTTTCGGCCGTGCGATGCTGCGCGACGATCTCCAGGGCGCGCCCCAACTGCCAGGGCCGTGCACGGGAAATCGGGTTGTAGAACGCCAGCGCCAGGTCGGCCTGGGAAGCCAGGTCCAGACGCTTCTCGATGATCGACCAGGGCTTGAGGTTGTCCGACAGCGACATCACGCAGAAGTCATGCCCCAGCGGCGCCCCCGCCTGTGCCGCCGTGGCGAGGGATGCCGACACACCCGGCAGAATCTCCAGGTCGACCTGATGCCAGGCCGGGTCGCTGGATTCGTGCAAGGCTTCGATCACCGCAGCGGCCATGGCGAACACGCCTGGGTCACCCGAGGACACCACCACCACCGAACGCCCCTGCGCCGCCAGCTCAAAGGCGTGACGGGCGCGCTGCATTTCTTCGCGGTTGTCGGTGCAGTGCTGGATTTGATCCGGGCGGAACGGCCCTGCCATGCGCACATAGGTTTCGTAACCCAGCACGTCGGTGCAGCGGGCCAGTTCGGCCTTTACCGCCGGCACCATCAGTTCGGCAGCGCCGGGGCCTAAACCAATGACCGCCAGGCGACCACGCGGGCGTCCGACCTGGGACAGGTCCAGAGGTGCATCGGCCACCGTGATTGCGATGTCCGCTTGGGTCGGCAAACCGGCGAAGCGCAACGGCACGCCCAACTCGACTGAAGCTTCATGCAAAGACGAATCGGCCATCTCGGTTTCAGCCGCCAGCAAACACGCCAGGGACTGCACGGCGAGCCCTGCCTTCTGCAACGCCGCACGAATGCGCGCGGCCAGTTGCGGCCCCGGCTGGCAGGTGACCAACACGTTCTTCGGATAAATCAGCAACTCATTGGCTGCAGGCGTGCGCTCGGCACTGCCGACGTGAATCGCCAGACGCGCCTGCTGATCTTGCGGTAAGTTGGCCTGATCCAGCCACGGCGCCGCGCCTTCAATACGTACCGATTCGCCAGCCAGCAAGTCGGAAACAAAGCGCTTGCCGAGCTCCAGATCGCCGAGCTGATAACCGCTGGGCGGGTTGAGCAGGCAGGTGTCGAAACGCAGTTCGCCACTGGTGGTGATCGCGGCGGCAACACCCAAGGCGGCGCCGATTTCCCGCGCCATTACGTTCACGCCACCCAGGCCACCAAGCAGCGGCACTACGGCGCTGCCGTCTTCGGCAACCGCCAGCACGGCAGGTTCGACGCCCTTCTCCAGCAGCAGCGGCGCCAGGGTGCGGATCACAATCCCGGCAGCGCACAACGCGATGATCGGCGTGCCCTGTTGATACAACTGGCGCACGGTGGCGCCAAATTCGTTATAGGCCTGATCTGCGCCCTCGACCCGACCGGCCAAGCCGTGGATCAGCGCATCGGGATACACCTGCTGGATAGCCCGGGCAGTGGCGAGACTGCCCTGCCCCAGAATGACAATCGCGGGAGCCGTCATCAGCCTTGCCACCTTTCGCCGGGAACGATGATCAGCGAGAAGTACGGCGAAGAGGTTGGATCAACGTCGCTCAGGGCGACGATTTTCTGATTGGCCATGGTCGCGCGCTCGACGTACAACGCCCGGCTCGCCAGCCCCAACTCTTCAAGCACCTGACGCACCTTGGTGAAGTTGCGCCCCAGCTTCATGATCACCGCCGCATCGGCATCCGCCAGGCGACGCTTGAGTTCGTCATGGGGCAATACGCCGGAGAGCACCGACAGGCTCTGGTTGCGATACACCAACGGCGCACCCAGCACGGACGCGCCGCCGAGCATCGAGCAAACGCCCGGGATCACCTGGGCTTCGTAACGCTCGGCCAGACGATCGTGCAAATACATGTAGGAGCCGTAAAAGAACGGATCGCCTTCGCAGATCACTGCCACATCGCGCCCGGCGTCCAGATGTGCGGCCACGTCGACACTCGCGGTGTCGTAGAAATCGCTGATCACTTGCTCGTAGGACAGCGGCGCTGGCAACACTTCAGTGGTCACCGGGTACACCAGCGGCATCAGGGTTTGCTGTGGCACCAAATGGTCTTCGATAATGCCGAAGGCGTTGCCCTTCTTGCCCTTGGCCACGAAGTACGCCACCACCGGCGATTCGCGCAGCAGGCGCAGGGCCTTGAGGGTGATGAGTTCCGGGTCACCGGGGCCTACGCCCAGCCCAATCAAACGTCCGCGTGCCGGCATTATTCGACCTCCGTGGCCAAGGCGTTGACCGCGGCGGCGGCCATCGCACTACCGCCCAGGCGGCCTTGCATGATCACGAACGGTACGCCGCGGCTGTCTGCGGCCAGCATCGCCTTGGATTCGGCGGCGCCGACAAATCCCACCGGAAAACCGAGGATCAGTGCGGGTTTGGGCGCGCCGGCGTCGAGCATTTCCAGCAGGTAGAACAAGGCAGTCGGCGCATTGCCGATCACCACCACGCTGCCTTCCAGGTGCGGGCGCCACAGCTCTAGGGCGGCGGCGGAACGGGTGTTGCCCAGCTCGCGGGCCAACTCCGGCACGCTGTCATCGCGCAGGGTGCAGATCACCTGGTTATTGGCCGGCAAGCGGGTGCGGGTCACGCCTTCGGAAACCATCCGCGCATCACACAGGATCGGCGCACCGGCGGCCAGGGCTTCACGCCCGGCCTTGCCGGCACCTTCGGAAAATTGCAGGCCGTCGATGGCGTCGACCATGCCGCAAGCATGAATCACCCGCACGGCGAGTTTTTCCAGGTCGGCAGGGATGCGATCCAGCTTGGCTTCTGCGCGAATGATCGCGAAGGAGTTGCGATAGATCTCCTGACCGTCGCGGATGTAATCAATCATCGGTGTTGCTCCGTGGGTGGGCGCGCAACAAGGCGCCCGCCGCTTCAATAGAAAGAGTGCGCGCGTGCAGGCGGCCGAAACCGGGCTGGCCTGCGTCGCGAAAATAGAGGTCGTACTGGCCTGGGCTCACGGCCAGCAAGGTGACGGGCGCGGTGTGTGCGGCGGCGCAGGAACGCGGGCAGCCGGACAGGTGCACGGTGTGGCCGGGCGCGAGCGTTGCCAATTGCAGGGCATCGGTCTTGGTGTCGGCCAAGCCTTTGGCGCATCCACTGGAGCCGGTGCAGGCGATCAGGCGCGCCAGGGGTTGGTCCACCGAGCACAAAAAACCAAGCTGTTCGAGGCGTTCGGTAACGGCAGCTGCATTCTGGATATTGGGCAGTAGCAGGCCCTGCCATGGCGTGACACGCAGGGTGGCGTCGCCATGATCGACAGCCAATTGTGCGGCGCCCCTGAGCATCGCCGAATCCAGGCGGCCCAAAGGTGCGACGGCGGCGACGTAGACCTGGTTTTTTTGGCGCTGTGGATAACTTCCCAAGTGCAGCGGCGCGGGGTTGGAGTGGCGTGAAAAGCCGTCAACCGGCTGCAAGGGCAGGTTTAGTCGCCCGAGAAAGCTATCCACAGCGGTTTCGCCCAGCAGGTGCCGCATCCGGGTTTGATCGGGCCGGGCCAGTTCAAGGAATAGCTCCAGAACCGCCACCACCAGTGCATGCCCTTGCGCCAAAGGCACTGCGGCCAACGGCGAGTCCTGCGCCGGGCAGCCTGCCAGGCCGAACGCCAACAGCGTCTCGCCGTTGGCGTCGAATGCCGACAGCCACAGGTCGTGATGATGTTCGAGCATTGCCAGCGCTTCACCGCCGTCCAGTTGTACGGCGAACTTGGCTGACAACTCATGGAAACGCGGGTGGGTTTCCAGAGTGGCAAGAATCTGGTCTGCCAACGGCCGGGTATCAAACAGCATGTCGCGGTCAATCCCGGCGCTGGGGCTGAGCATCAGGTTGCGCACATCGTCCCCGGCGGCACTTCGGGGGCCCAGGTCGGCGGCCAGCAACGCGGCGATCAATGCGTCGTGCCCGGCGCCTATCCCGCGAATTTGCAGGTTGGCGCGGTTGGTCGCCTCGATCACCCCGCCGGCATGAGCCAGGGCCGCATCGGCCACGGCAAATGCCTGCTCGGCGCGGATCGAACCACCGGCCAGCTTGATCCGGCAAATCCCGCCATCCAACGCCTGGACAATACGCAGCAACCCCGGACAGGCCGAGGGACGCAAGGTATTGGACAGTGGTGTTGGTTTCACAGGGCTACCGGTTCACGGGTAAAGGCGCGGTATTATGCCTGCTTTGTCCGGCGGCATGAAAAGCCTGCCCGTCGGATGTCGTTCAAGGAATTCATATGTCGCCCTGGCTGACGGTAGTAGGCATCGGTGAAGACGGCTTCAAGGGCCTGGGCAGAAACGCCCGGCACGCCTTGTTGCGCGCCTCGCGCATTGTTGGCGGCCAACGCCAGCTGGACTTGTTGCCGGTGTGTATCCGTGGCGAACGCCAGTTGTGGCCCAGCCCGTTTTCCCTGGAGCCGGTGCTGGCGAGGCGTGGTGAAGCGGTGTGCGTGCTGGCCAGCGGCGACCCGATGTTCTATGGCGTAGGCGCGAGCCTGGCGCGGCAGGTGCCCGCCGATGAGCTGCTGATCCTGCCGGCGCCCTCATCCGTGTCTTTGGCGGCGGCACGTTTGGGCTGGCCATTGCAGGACGTGGTGACGCTGTCGGTGGTTGCCCGACCGTTGGCAGCGCTGAATGCGCACCTGGCCAGCGGCGTGCGTTTGCTGGTGTTGAGCAATGATGGCCAGAGCCCGGCGGCGATGGCGGCGCAGTTGGCTGAGCGCGGGTTTGGCGCAAGTCGCCTGAGCGTGTTTGAACACCTCGGCGGACCGGATGAGCGGCGCATCGACGGCATCGCCCGGGATTGGCCAGGTGAACCGATTGCTGCCTTGAACCTGGTGGCCATCGACTGCGTGGCCGACGCCAACACCGCGCGTCTGTCACGCCTGGCGGGGCTGCCGGATTCGGCCTTCAAGCACGACGGCCAACTGACCAAACGCGACGTACGCGCCATGACCCTCGCCCGCCTCGCGCCAATGCCCGGCGAACTGCTGTGGGACGTGGGCGCGGGCAGCGGCTCCATCGGGATCGAATGGATGCGCGCCCACCCCAGTTGTCGCGCGCTGGCGATCGAAGCTGATGAAGGTCGGCAACTGTTGATCGAACACAACCGTGACGCCCTAGGCGTTCCCGGCCTGCAACTGATTCGCGGCACCGCGCCCCACGCACTCGCTGGCCTGGAAGCACCCGACGCCATCTTCATCGGCGGCGGCGTCACCCGCGACGGCGTGCTCGACACCTGCTGGCAACACCTGCGCCCCGGCGGTCGGCTGGTGGCCAATGCCGTGACCCTGCAAAGTGAAATGACCCTGATGGCCTGGCGCGAACAACACGGCGGCGAGCTGACCCGCATTCATGTGGCCCAGGCACAACCGCTGGGGGACTTTGATACCTGGCGCCAGGCGCTGCCGATCACCCTGCTGGAAGTGATCAAGCCGCTATGAAACGCATCCTGCTGCTGGGCGGTGTGACGGAAGCCCTGGCCATTGCCCGCACACTGGGCCCGGAGCATATCTACAGCCTGGCGGGTGTAGGGCGAGTGCCAACCGATCTCACCTGTCAGGTACGGGTTGGCGGCTATGGTGGCGCTGATGGCCTGGCGCAGTTTATTCGCGATGAAGGCATCGAACTGGTGCTGGACGCGACCCATCCGTATGCCGCACAGATCAGCGCCAACGCCGCCCTTGCCGCTGGTGTGTGTGGCATTCCCTGCTGGGCCCTGCGCCGCCCGGCGTGGCAGCCACAGGCCGGTGATGACTGGCGCGAAGTCAGTGACTGGGCAGAGCTGATCGAAGCCCTCAAGCCATTCAAGCGACCACTGTTCACGCTGGGCCGTGAACCGTTACAACACCTCGACGAAATCCCCGCCCAGCAGTTCTGGACGTTACGTGCACTGGATGTGTACCCCGGCAATGAACGCTGCGAAGTGATCGGCGCCCGTGGGCCGTTTTTGATCGAGGATGAACGGGCGTTGTTTGAGCGGCGGCAGATTGATGTGCTGATCAGCAAGAACAGCGGCAGTACGGCTACCGAGCCGAAGCTGGGAGTGGCACGGGAGCGGGGCGTGCCGGTGTTGGTGTTGAGGCGGCCGGTGTTGGCGGCGGTGGACCGGGAACTCTTGTCGCTCAAGGAAACACTCATGGCGTTGGCAAATTTCATTCGATAAGTCAGGATCGCTCGCTTGCTTGATTAGTAACCTATTTGTTACCTTCAGGACGGCCAATGATTGAGATTGAAGAATATCGACGCGATAACCAGATCAGCCCGTTCGATGAGTGGTTTTCATCCTTGAATGTAACGGCAGCAACCAAAGTTTCAACTGCGCTGGTGCGACTTGAAAGGGGTAACACCAGCAACATCAAATGGTTCGAGGGATTCGGCGAATACCGTATTAACTGGGGGCCAGGCCTTCGAATCTATCTGATACAAGAAGGCCACCGATTAATCATCCTGTTCGGCGGTGGCGATAAATCGAGTCAAAAACGCGATATCAAAGTAGTGAAAACGCTGATCAATGAGCATCAGCGTGGCAAGAAATCGGAATAAAGGAGGTAGTCAGCATGGCGCTAACCCGCAGTTACAAACACACCATTGCCGAACGTGCTCAACGCGACCCTGAATTTGCCCAAGCACTCCTGGATGAGGCTGCTACGCTGTTTCTCAATGGCGAACCGGAAATCTCACGCGTAATTCTCCGTGACTTGGTCAATGCGACAGTGGGCTTTGAAGGGCTCGCGAAAGAGACAGCAAAACCGAGTAAAAGCCTGCATCGAATGCTGTCAGCCAGTGGTAACCCCAGCATGGATAACCTGGCTGCAATATTCGCAGTGATCCGCAAAGCGCTAGGTGTCGATATGCAGGTCCACGGCGTCCCTACGGCATAACGTGATCGCACTGCGACACCAAACCACACCGCGCCTTTTTACTTATCCCCCCCGATCAGGCTAAATACCCACCTGATCGTTTAACCCTACGGATTGTCCGCCATGGCCCGTCAACGCTTTGCAATTGCCTGGATAGCCTGCCTTGCAGTGCTGTTCAACGCCTTTGCCATGCCGATGGCGAGTGCGATGCAGCAGGCGGATGACCCGGTCAAGCAATTGCTGTGGGGCGGTTTCTGCTCCTCCAATGCCAACAAGCTGACAGCGATTGCCTTGGGCAAGCTGGAGATTCCGGCACCGCAACAAGACGATCACTCCACCATGCAGCATTGCTGGTGCTGCTCGGGCTCGGCGCCTCTGGTCGCGCTGCCTGGGCACACACCCAACCTGTATTTTGCTCGATTCGACGCGGTGCAAGACCTGCCACCGCCGTCATTGCAATCCCCTACCCCGCGCCAGCAATGGCCGAGCCTTAACCCCCGCGCCTCTCCAACGGTCTGATTTCTTCGCAAGTGAACTGCGTTTAGAACCGTTCTGGAGAACTGCCATGCTCAAATCTTCCCTGCTTCTGGCTGCGTTGTTGCTGCCGGTGTGTGCTGCTGCCAATGCCGAAGACTTCAAGGTCGGCGAACTGGTGGTCAGCGAACCCTGGTCCCAGGAGCTGCCGCCCAACGCGCCGACCGTCGCCGCGTATTTCGTGATTCATAACCAGGGCGAGAATGCGGATCGCCTGCTCAGCGTCGACACGCCCGTGGCCGCCAAGGCCGAGCTGCATGAGCATGTGATGCAGGGCGACCTGATGAAGATGCAGCAGGTGACCAGCGTCGCGGTGCCGGCCAAAGGCGACCTGACGTTCGCCCCCATGGCCTACCACGTGATGCTGCTGGACCTGAAGGACCGCAGCGTTTTGCGCGATGGCCAGCATTTCCCGCTGACCCTGAATTTCGAGAAAGCCGGGCCTGTAAAGGTGGAAGTGTCGGTGCAGAAGCAACCGCCCATGGCTGGCCACGAGCATATGCACGCCCAATAGATAATTCTTGATGGGCGCCCCACGCGCCAGGTTGTCCCCGCACCGCCGTAAGCCTGTAGGCCTTATGCGCGGCAGCTGGATCAGCCTGTTCGCCATGCTGATGATCTTTATCGGTCCGCTGATTTCCCAAGCGATGCCGATGGATCATCACGCCGGCATGTCCATGGAAATGCCCATGGACGGCCCGAGCTGCCATGGCGATGCAAAGCCCCCAGCCGAGCACAACAAAGCCCCCGACGAACACCACGTGCTCTGGGAAAAGTGCGGCTATTGCAGCCTGCTCTTCAGTTGCCCGGCGCTGCCCGGCAGCGTGTCGTTCGTCACCCTCGGCAGCCCGCCGCCCGCCAACGCCCTGACCCCCGCTCCACGCCTGGGCCATGCCCGGCAAACCGTCTTCCCCGGCGCCCGTAGCCGCGCCCCGCCCATCATCGCGTAAGCACTTCACACCGTTACTTCACCCCGGCCGACTTTAGACAGACAGCCGCAGGCTGCTGGCCGTGTTGTTTACGAATGATTGATGGAATTTTTCATGTCCAGGTTTTCTGCTGACACCCGTTTGGGACGTACTCCCGTGTTCGCCGTTTTGTGTGGCGCGCTGCTGGTTCCTCAGGCCCACGCCGACGAACATGCCGACCACAATGAACTGAGCCCGACGGTGATCACGGCGATCGCCCCCAGCTCGCCGCTGACCGTGATCACTAACCCGAAAGACCCGCGCCAGCCAGTGCCCGCCAGCGATGGCGGCGACTACCTCAAGACCATCCCCGGCTTCGCCCTGGTGCGCAACGGCGGTACCAACGGCGACCCGGTGCTGCGCGGCATGTTCGGTTCGCGCCTGAACATCCTCACCAACGGCAGCATGATGCTCGGTGCCTGCCCCGGCCGGATGGACGCGCCCACCTCCTATATCTCGCCGGAAACCTACGACACGCTGACGGTGATCAAGGGCCCGCAAACCGTACTCTGGGGCCCTGGTGCTTCAGCCGGCACGATCCTGTTCGAGCGCGAGCCCGAGCAGTTCGGCGAGCTGGGCACGCGGGTCAACGCCAGCATCCTGGCAGGCTCCAACGGGCGCTTCGACAAAGTCGTCGACGCTGCAGCCGGCGGGCCGCTGGGGTATGTGCGGGTGATCGGCAACCAGGCCCACGCCGATGACTACAAGGACGGCAACAACGCCACCGTCGCCTCGCGCTACGACAAGTGGAACGGCGACGTGGCCGTGGGCTGGACCCCAGACGCCGACACCCTGCTGGAACTCACCGCCGGCCGTGGCGATGGCGAAGCCCGCTACGCCGGGCGTGGCATGGATGGCTCGCAGTTTTTGCGCGAGAGCCTCGGGTTGCGATTCGAGAAGTCGAATATCGGCGAAGTGCTGGATAAGGTCGAAGCGCAGGTCTACTACAACTACGCCGACCATGTGATGGACAACTACACCCTGCGCGTCCCGTCGGGCACCGGGATGATGGCTGGCCCAATGGCGTCCAACGTCGACCGCCGCACCCTCGGCGCACGCATCAAGGCCACCTGGCGTTGGGCCGATGTGCAGTTGATCAGCGGCCTTGATGCACAAACCAACGAGCACCGCCAACGCAGCGCCATGGGCGTCGACACCTACAAGGACCTGCCCCGCAGCAAGGACGCCAACTTCCACAACTACGGGGTATTTGGCGAACTGACCTGGTACGCCGCCGACCGCGACCGCGTGATCACCGGCGCTCGTGTGGACCGCGCCTCGGCCAAGGATTTCCGGCAAACCATTAGCTCCGGGATGATGAGCAGGCCCAACCCCACTGCCGGCAACACCCGCGCCGATACCTTGCCGTCGGGCTTTGTGCGCTACGAGCACGACCTGGCCGACAGCCCGACCACCCTGTACGCCGGCCTAGGGCACTCCGAACGTTTCCCGGATTACTGGGAGCTGTTTTCCCCCAACACCGGGGCGGTCGGTTCAGTGAATGCCTTCGATGGCGTGAAGCCTGAGAAAACCACCCAACTGGATTTCGGGCTGCAATATAAATCCGCAGACCTGGACGCCTGGGCCTCGGGCTACGTTGGCCAGGTGCGCGACTTCATCCTGTTCGACTACCAGCCGGGCATGATGGGCACCACTTCCCAGGCGCGCAATGTGGATGCGCGAATCATGGGCGGTGAGTTGGGCGCGGCATACAAGCTGACCGACAACTGGAAAGCCGATGCCACCTTCGCCTACGCCTGGGGCAAGAACAGCAACGACGGAAAACCGCTGCCGCAGATCCCGCCGCTGGATGCGCGCTTCGGGCTGACTTACAGCCAGGACGACTGGAGCGCCGGCGCCTTGTGGCGGGTGGTCGCGGCGCAAAACCGCATCGACCAGAACAAGGGCAACGTGGTCGGCAAGGACTTCGACAAGAGCTCGGGGTTTGGCGTGTTCTCGCTGAACGCGGCGTATCGCATCAACAAGAATTTCAAGGTCAGCACCGGCGTCGACAACCTGTTCGGCAAGGCATACGCCGAGCACCTGAACCTGGCCGGCAACGCCGGGTTCGGCTACCCGGCCAATGACCCGCAAGCCATCAAGGAACCGGGGCGCACGCTCTGGACCAAGGTGGACATGAGCTTCTAATGCCCAGTGTAGGAGCGAGCTTGCTCGCGAAAATCGCCAACGATAACGCGGGGCTTCTGTATGACCGCGGCGTCCTCAGGTTCTTCGCGAGCAAGCTCGCTCCTACGGGATTGCGTTCATCAACGAATAACCAAAATGCCTTTGCGGAGCAGCCCCTGATGAGTACACCCAAGATTTCCTTCTACAACCTGGCCTGGCGTTGGCATTTCTACGCCGGGCTGTTTGTCGCGCCGTTCATGGTGCTGCTGGCCTTGACCGGCATCATCTACCTGTTCAAACCCCAGCTCGACCCACTGATGTACGGCAACCTGCTGACGGTGCAAAGCGCCGAACACGCACTGAGTGCCGACGAACAACTGCAACGCGCCCAAGCCGCCTATCCCCAAGGCAAAATCAGCAAGTACCTGCCACCTGCCGACGCCACCAGCAGCGCGCAATTCGTGATGCGCAACGACGGGCACGAAGCGACGGTATTCGTCGACCCGTATCGCGGCACCGTGCTCGGTGAACAGGATTCCAAATACAACCTGCAAGCCATCGCTCGTGCGCTGCATGGTGAGTTGATGATCGGCACCGTCGGCGATCGCCTGGTGGAACTGGCCGCCGGCTGGGGCGTGATGCTGGTGATTTCGGGCCTGTATCTGTGGTGGCCGCGAGGCAAGTCGGCGGCCGGCATTCTGTGGCCACGACTGGGCAGTCGCGGCCGCTTGTTCTGGCGGGATTTGCACGCGGTCGCCGGCTTCTGGGGCGCGGCTTTCCTGCTGGTGATGCTACTCAGCGGTATGACCTGGACCGGCTTCTGGGGCAAGCAATATGCCGAACTGTGGAATACATTCCCGGCGGCGATGTGGAACAACGTACCGCAGTCCGACCAGCAGGCCCGCAGCCTCAACACCGCGAGCCAACAGACCGTGCCGTGGGCCATGGAAAACACGCCGATGCCGATGTCCGGCGAGCATGCCGAGCACATGAAGCACGCCGGCATGAGCCAGGGCCCGGCAGCCCCGAGTATCCGCCTGCAACAGGTGGTCGACCTCGCCAACTCACGCAAGGTCGAGCCCGGCTACAGCATCACCTTCCCCACCACTGCCGAAGGCGTGTTCACCATCGCGGTGTTCGCCAACGACCCGCGCAACGACGCCACCCTGCATGTGGACCAATACTCCGGCAAGGTGCTGGCCGATGTGCGCTGGGAGCACTACAACACCGTGGCGCGGGTTACCGAATCCGGCGTGATGCTGCACGAAGGCAAGATGTTTGGCGTGGTCAATCAGATCATCGTGCTGCTGATTTGCCTGATGATCCTGCTCAGTGCCGTCAGCGGCCTGGTGATCTGGTGGAAGCGTCGGCCACAGGGCAGCCTGGGGGTTCCACCGTTGCGCCATGACCTGCCGAAATGGAAAACCGCGATGGCGATCATGCTTGGGCTGGCGATTGTCTTTCCGCTGGTGGGCGCCTCATTGACCGTGGTCTGGGCGTTGGATCGCCTGGTGCTTTCACGTCTGTTTGGCCAACGTGAATCTGCTTCAGGTTCAGCGTGAAACAGACGAGATGCCCTACCTAGAGGCGTTATGTAGTCTTACGCGGGCTTTCGCCCACGTCGCACAAAGTGTTATATTGTAACGCTTAATGCGTTCCCCCACTCGCCGCACCCAGCGGCGAGTACCGCCTCGAAGAAGCGATTTATCGTCCGATGAACAAGTACCTTGCGTCCGGCCTGTGCCTGCTCGCCCTGCAAAACAGTGCCCAAGCCCTGACGCTTCCCACCAGTGCCGTCTCCGCCCCCGCCGTCGACGACGAGCGCGTCGACCTGCAAACCCCGACCACCGCAGGTTCGCGCTTGAACCTCACTGCCCTGCAAACCCCGGGCAGCGTTGAAAGCCAGACCGGCAAGCAGATTCGCGCACGGGGCGATGCCACGGTGCAAGACGCCATTTCCCGGGCCACCGGCGTCAGCCGCACCGGCACGCCGGGCGACGGCGGCACCTCGTTGTCGGCACGCGGTTTCACTGGCCAGAGTTCGGTGCTGCAACTGTACGACGGCGCCCGCATGTTCGATGGCGCGGGCACTTCCACCTTCCCGGTAGACACCTGGTCTGTGGAGCGGGTGGACGTACTGCGCGGTCCGGCCTCGGTGATGTACGGCCAGGGCGCCACCGGCGCGGTGATCAACACCATCCCGAAGAAACCCTTCGAAGGCGAGATCGAAAACCATATCCGCCTGGGCTACGGTTCCTATGACCGCCAGCAGCAAGCTCTCGACAGCGGCGGCTCGCTGACCGACACCCTGAGCTATCGCCTGAACATCAACCGCCTGCGCAGTAACGGCTTCATCGACCGTGGCGACTCCAGCAGCGACTTCGTCAGCGGCGCCCTGCGCTGGCAGCCGGCGGACAACCTGAGCTTCACCCTGGCGTCCGACTACGGCGACCAGACCCCGCAAAACGACTACGGCACGCCGCTGATCAACGGCCAGTTGCACAAGGGCCTGCGGGACAAGAACTACAACGTCAGCAACGATATCCAGCACTACAACGACCAGTGGACACGCCTGACCAGCGAGTGGCAGATCAACGACAACGTCACCGCCACCAATGAACTGTCGTACCTGAAAAACCAGCGCCGCTGGCAGAACGCCGAAAGCTACAACTACGTCGACGGCGGGCTGGTGCGCCAGAGCTACCTGGGCATCAAGCACAACCAGGAACAGGTCGGCGACCGCCAGACCTTTACCTTCAAACACACCCTGTTCGGCCTCGACAGCCAGACGGTGACCGGCGTCGAGTACAACCGCATTCGCTTCCGCCTGGCCAGCAACTCGCCGTTCGATGACCTGACGAACGCCGGCCAACCAGTGGACATCAACCACCCGGTACCGCAACCGTTTGAAAGCGCCAGCCCCTTCGTTCAGCAGTCGGACAGCACCACCAAACAGCTGGCTGCGTTCGCCGAAAACCGCCTGCAACTGACTGATCAACTGTCACTGATCACCGGCGTGCGCCGCGACTACGTGCACATCGACAGCGACTCCCTGGTGGATGGCAGCGACTCCAACAAGACCTTTACCGGCAACAACTGGAAAGCCGGCCTGGTCTACGCGATCACCCCGGACACCTCGGTATACGGCCAGTACGCTACCAGCACCGACGGCGTCGGCAGCCTGATTACCCTGAGCCCGAGCCAGCAGCAGTTCGGCCTGTCCACCGCCAGGCAAACCGAGATCGGCCTCAAGCAGGCGTTCTGGGACTCGCGGGGTGAATGGACGCTGGCGGCCTACCACATCGTCAAAAAGAAGCTGTTGGTGAGCATCCCAGGCACCACCCTCAAGGAACAAGTCGGCCAGCAATCCTCCAATGGCCTGGAAGCCAGCCTCGACCTGCAACTGCCGAACGCCTGGCAGTTGCAGGCCAACGCAGCCATCGTGCGTGCGCAGTACGACGACTTTTCTGAAGTGGTCAACGGCCAGGCCGCGTCCCGCAACGGCAACCGCCCCACCGACGTGCCGCGCCGCACCGCCAACCTATGGCTGAGCAAGGCCATCACTGACGACGTTCGCGCCGCTGCCGGGGTGCGTTATGTAGACTCGCGTTTCGCCAACGCCGCCAACACCAGCGAAGTGCCGAGCTACACCGTGGTCGATGCCACCGTGTCGTGGAAAGCCATGCGTAACACGACATTGGGCCTGCAATTGAATAACCTGTTTGACCGCACCTACGCCGTCAGCCAATACAATGACGGCCAGCAATGGATCCTGGGTGAACCCAGGTCGTTCTTTGTGACGGCGGACTACACCTTTTAACTGAATGCGACACTGTCCAATGTTTGCGGGCTTGCTCGCGAATGCGGTGGATCAGTTACAGATGTATTCACTGACATACCGTATTCGCGAGCAAGCCCGCTCCCACATTTGTCCTGTGTTGGACCCGAGAGTATTGATGACCTCACTCAACCTCACCGACCTCGCCTGGGCCCCACCCGGCCACGAGCACTGTCATCACCAGTTCCAACTGCGTGACGCCAGCCTGCGGGTGAGTGCCGGTGAATTTGTCGGGCTGATCGGTCCCAACGGCAGCGGCAAGACCAGCCTGCTGCGGTGCGCCTACCGGTTCAGCAAACCGGCGGCGGGTGAGGTGCTGCTGGAACACCAGAATGTCTGGAAGCAATCCTCGAAATGGTGCGCGCAACGTATCGCCGTGGTGCTCCAGGAATTTCCCGATGCGTTCGGCCTGCGAGTGGATGAAGTGGTCGCCATGGGCCGCACGCCTCACAAGGGCCTGTTCGACAGCGACACCCTTGAAGACCGCAACCTGATCCGCCAGGCCCTCGAATCCGTCGGCCTGCTGGGCTTTGAAGACCACTCCTTCGCCACCCTCTCGGGGGGTGAAAAGCAGCGAGTGATCCTGGCCCGCGCCCTGGCCCAGCAACCGCAACTGCTGATCCTCGACGAACCGACCAACCACCTCGACCCGCGCTACCAGCTGCAATTGCTGCAACTGGTCAAGCGCCTGAACATCAGCACCCTGGCCAGCATTCATGACCTGAACCTGGCCGCCGCGTTCTGTGATCGGCTTTACGTGATCAACCACGGGCGCATCGTCGCCAGCGGCACACCTCACGAGGTGCTGACCGCCGAATTACTGCGCGAAGTGTTCGGCGTTGAAGCATTGATCGACACTCACCCCTTGTCCGGCTACCCCCGAATTACCTGGATAACCCAACCATGATCCTGCGCTCCCTGCTGTCTCTCGCGTTGCTGCTCGGCACTGCTCAAGCGTTCGCCGAAGCGACTCATTACCCGTTGCAAATCAAAAGCTGCAACCGCGAAGCAACCTTCGCCGAAGCCCCGAAACACGCGGTCAGCCACGACATCAACATGACCCAGATGATGCTCGCCCTGGGCCTCAAGTCGCACATGGCCGGCTACAGCGGCGTGACCGGCTGGAAGTCCGTGACGCCGGAAATGGCGCAGATCCTCGACGGCCTGCCGGAACTGGCAAGCAAATACCCGTCGGTGGAAACCCTGCTCAACGCCAACGTCGACTTCTTCTTCGCCGGCTGGGACTACGGCATGCGCGTGGGCGGCGACCTCACCCCGCAAACCCTGCAACCGTTGGGCATCAACGTCTATGAGCTGACCGAGTCCTGCGCCTTCGTGATGAAGCGCCCGGCGGCCACCCTGGAAGACACCTATAACGACCTGCGCAACCTGGGCAAAATTTTCGACGTGCAGGACCGCGCGAATGCCTTGATCGCACAGATGCAGGCACAGGTGGCCGAAGTGCAGAAAAACCTGCCGGCCGACAAACCCCGCGTGTTCCTCTACGACAGCGGCGAAGACCGCGCCATGACCTCCGGCCGCCTGGGCATGCCCCAGGCACTGATCGACGCCGCCGGCGGGCGCAACATTCTGGATGACGTGGACGCCAGCTGGACTCGGGTCAACTGGGAAACCGTGGTGGAACGCAACCCGCAAGTCATCGTGATCGTCGACTACAGCGAAATCACCGCCGATCAGAAAGAGCAGTTCCTGCTGAACAACCCGGCGCTGCAATCGGTGGACGCCATCAAGAACCAGCGCTTCATCGTCATCCCCTACGTGCAAGCTACACCGGGCATCGACAACGTGCTGGCGGTTGAAACCCTGGCCAAGGGGTTCCACGGCGAATGATTACCCGTCGCTACGCCCTGCTGCTGAGTGCCCTTGGCGCCTTGTTGCTGGTCTCTTGCGTGGTCTCGCTGGGGTTCGGCTCGGCGCGGGTGCCGGTGGACGTGGTGTGGCGGATCCTGCTGCATAAAGCCTTCGGCGTTGGCGAGGTGGACTGGAGCGCGGGGCAGGAACACATCGTGTGGCTGATCCGCGTGCCGCGCATGTTGCTCGGTGCTCTGGTGGGCGCCGGGCTGGCGTTGATCGGTGCGGTGTTGCAGGCGGTGACGCGCAACCCGCTGGCGGATCCGCACCTGCTGGGCGTGACTTCCGGCGCCACCCTCGGTGCGGTGATCGTCGTGCTGCATGTGGGTGAAGTGATCGGCTTGCTGACCCTGCCCATCGCGGCGTTCATCGGCGCGTTGCTGAGCATGATCGTGGTGCTGGCGGTGGCCAGTCGCAACGGTCGGCTGGAGAGTGACCGCCTGCTGTTGTGCGGGGTGGCGGTGTCATTCGTGATGATGGCGGTGGCGAATTTGCTGCTGTTCATGGGTGATCACCGCGCGGCCTCGGCGGTGATGTTCTGGATGCTCGGCGGCCTCGGGTTGGCACGTTGGGAACTGCTGGCGATTCCCTTCGCCACGGTGTTGCTGGGGCTGGTGTTGCTGTTAGGGATGGCACGTCCGTTGAACGCGTTGATGGCTGGCGAACAGACCGCCGTGACCCTGGGCCTGAACGCGCGCAATGTGCGGCTCAAGGTGTTCCTGATCGCCTCGCTGATGACCGGCGTGCTGGTGTCCATCAGCGGCTCCATCGGCTTTGTCGGGCTGATGGTGCCGCACATTGCCCGGCGCCTTGTAGGCGCCGAGCATCGCCGTTTACTGCCCGTATGCGTGCTGCTGGGCAGTGTGTTCCTGGTGTGGGTCGATGTGGCCGCACGCACCCTGATCGCCCCGGAGGACCTGCCCATCGGTGTGGCCACGGCAGCCATTGGCGGTCTGTTTTTTATCGGGTTGATGCGCCGGCGTTAAACGCCCTGGTCGGCCTCCTTGAACTCATGCAGCATGCGCCGCGCAACCTGACTGCGGGGTTGCCAGAAACGGTCGGGTTCAAGGATCGTCAGTTTGCCCGAGGTCGCCAGCCGACGGATCACCTCGCTGGGTTTTACCGTTACCCAACCTGTGGTTTCGTCAATCCAGTCATCGCGCAGCAACTGGCTTTCATCCTCGTGATAGCTGGGCTGGTAGACAATCAGCGCGCCCTGCACCGGGGTGAAGTAGTAACGGGCTCCTGCAATCCGGTCCTGGCGGAGCATTTCAACGAAGCCGCGGATTTCTTTCTGGTCAATGAAGTTATGGGCCAGGCCCTCTTCGTAGCGATCGCTCATACGCTGGCGTTCACCGCCGAGCTTGAACAACTGCTGCACACCCATGACCGTGTAACCGGCGGGGTATCGGGTCGACGTGCCGGGGTAACCCAAGTTCATCACGCCTTTGAACAAGGCGCTGTAGGCCGGTGTATCGGGGCGCAACCCCACCGCTACCGAGGGGCCCGGATCAGCCACCGGCTGCACGGCAATAAAGGTGTCGCTGTCGCCATTGCCAAGGATCGCCCCCAATCGTGGCGGGTTCGGCAGGGTTTTGAAACGCTGCCATACCAGGCGCGCCGCATCGTCCGGATGGCCACACAACGGCCCCAGGGCCAGGCGCGTATCGAAGTCTTTCAGCGTGGTTGCGATGTGCTTCACTCGCGGCAGCAGGGCATCCCAGAACGGGCTACTGTCGAGCACACGGAGTTCACCGGAATCAGCCAGTTTCAGCACATGGCTGTCATTGCTGCCACGGTCCTTGAGGCGGCGCAGATACTCCACTTGTCGGTGGCTGGAATCCCAGTCCCGGTCTATTTGGACGGCCTGATAACGGTACAGCGAACCGTCGGCACAGGACACATACAGTGGCAGGAAGCGTTCCACAGGCTGATTCAATACTTGCAGAAAACTCAGCACCGCACGCACCAACGCCGGGGCCGGCAGTTGCTCATAGCCCTGTGCCTGAGGGAGCTCGGCGGCGGCCTTCTCGGGTAGCCGCAGATACAGGCCGTGCATGCTGTAGCCATTAGGCAGTTCGCCACGCAGGAATACGCGGTCGTAGCTGAACTTCAAATCATCGCAATTGACCGGCACACTCGCGACAAAATGCCCGTTGTCGGAAGACTTGAGGATCAGGCCAAAGGTCAGCACACCACGCCCGGTGGTGCCTTGATGCCCATCGCGTGCAGCATCGTCGGCATGCTTGTACACGGGGCCCAACGCTCGATCCGCCACGGCATGCAGAGCCACCTCAGGCGCAATATACGCCAGGGCCGGCATCCAGCCCGGCAGTATGCGCTTGGCAATCCCCCACAACGGGCCGCCCTCGATCACCTGCAAGGTACCCACTCGTGCCAGTTGGTTAACCAGTTCGGTCGGGGTTTTACGGCCCGCTCGCAGCTGCTGTTCAATGGCGTTACTGTCGGGATCCTGGGGTGCCTGGCTGTTGGGTGCGAGGGAAGTTTCCAGCTGGTTGAGCAACTGCGTCGCTTCGTCTCGCTGGGTGTTGCTCATCAGGTTGCGCTCGGCGTCCCGGGTACTGAAACCGATCAGTGAACCGTCCGGCGTCAGCAGGTATTCGTGGGTCCACAGGTGGCCAGACTTCAGCGCGGTCTCCAGGGTCTTGGTGGAGAACAGGTTTTGATAGGTCGCGTTTTCCTGGGACGCCAGCCAGAACGGCAGCACCCGGGCAGCCCGCGAGCGATAACGCCCGACAACTTTCCAGCCGGGTGCCAGCAGCGCCTGGCTAACGTCCATGGTGGGCAGGATCACGTTCGGGTCGAAATCTTCACTCAACACCGCAATGGCAAGGGTCGCGACAAACTTGCCGTTGCGTTGCAGCACCAGGCCGCCGTACAGCGTGTCGCGCTGCGTGCCCAATTGTTGATGGGCGTAACGCACGGCGTCTGCCTGGCTGCTGAACAAGGGGCTCATCCCTCGGCGCATAAAACTGGCGAAGGCGGTCCAAGGTATCTGGCTGACGTCCAGCTTGCCCGTCAGCGCCCAGCACTCATTGGTGACCAATACACTCAGCCAACTCAACTTCGCCACCTCGTTGACGAACCCGACGGCAGTCAGTTGCCCGCTGGCGACCAGGGTCTGCACATCTTCGAACATCCCTGAAGGTTGGCGGATCGGGTTGAACAGGGTCGACGACACTGGCGCCTGCATCTGCAGCAGGGCCTGGTCCAGGGTTGAAATAAACACCGGCAATCCGGTCAGCGCCCCCGTCTCGCGCTGGCGCTTGGCCTGAAGGGTTGCACTGGCCAAATCCGCCGCCGAGATAAAGTGCTCTGCCAGCCACTGCTCTGAAGTGCTTAACCCTTTTGGCATCCAGTTGCGCCGGTAAAACAGCGCATGCAGTTGATAGCCCGTCGGGTAGATAAACTCACCCTCATCATCGACCCCAAATACGCCATTCAACGCGAACAACCCGGCGTTGTTCCAGGCCGGCACCAGCTCCGAACTGACAAAGGCATTTCGATCGCGGTGCTTGAGAATGAAGCCGAAACTGATTTGCGTCGGCGCGCCACGGTCCACACGCGCATGCAATGCCCGCGCGGCATCGGCTGCGCTGGCACAGACCTGGCCATAGGCAACCTGCTCCGGACGTTCAAGCCGGGGCACCACCAGCCGTGGGCGCCAGTGCTCGGTGATCAGGCCCGATGCCCCCCACAGGGGGTTGCCCAGCACCACTCGCACACTGCCGGCTGTTGCGACCTGGCGGATCCATTCCGGCGCCGTCAGCGTACCGCTGACCAGATTGCGCGCCGCCGGACTGCCTTGGTCCGTAGGGGTGACCGCCTTGAGCACATTCGTCAACCCGGATGAGTCACCTGGTTCAAAGGCCAGCAAACAATCCTCGGCAGCCGACAAGTAAGCCATGGGCACCTGCTGGCGATTCTGAATGAGGGTGTAGACGTCTTCGGCACTGAACATGTGCGCCGCCAGGTAAGCGTCATCCCGTGACCAGCCTGGGCGCACCAAGCGCTCGGGCACCAGCAGCGACACGCCACGGCTGGACCCATACACGGCTTTCAATACATGGCGTAACGGCAGCAAGGATCGACCCTTCACGTCCTGAGGGTAAACCCGTCCCAACACAAAACGCCCGGCATCGCTGGCGTACAACGGCTCCGTCGCCACGTACTGGCCATCGGGCCGCTGCAGGATATAGCCGCAGTATTCACGCTCGCGCTGGTTGCCGATCTGGCCATGGGCATAGCGGGCGGCATCTTCCACCTGGAGGAATCCCGGACTGAGCCGGGGTTGTGTTGCCAGTGCGAGCGGTCGCCAATCAACGTCCACCGGCCCTGCAACGTCCCACAGTTTGCCGCGCGTGAGCACCGCCAAATCGCCAGCTTGCGCCACTTTCAGGACCAGATCATGGGCCGTGAGGGTGCCGGCCTGCAGTTCGTCTGCCAGCCCATTATCCGTGACCTCACCGCTGGGCAGCACCTCAAAGAGCGCACTTTCCCTGGCCGTAGCGGAAAACTCATAGCCCAGTTGCGCGCGGTCGGCGGCGCTGATGTAAAGCGCCGTGGCACCTGTTTCGCGGGCACTCGCAACGGCCTCGGCCAGGTCAAGGGTGGCGATGAAACTTTCGTATAACCACGGCTCGCCAACTACCCTGGAGCCGTCGGGTAAGGCGTGATAATAAAAACTGTGCAGGATAAACCCAGGTGGCAATGCCGGCGCGGCACCGGCGTGCCCAGGGAAGGTGCGCGAGAGCGCGAACAGCCCGGTCCTGTCATTGTCACCGATCACCTCGAAAGGATCGCTGACCACGTACTCTGAGCGCTCCCGATGCTTGAGAATAAATCCGACACGACGTCCCGGCGGCAACGCCTTGAACTGGTCATGGGCGTAACTGCGGGCATTCTCCAGGTACGTGAATACCCAGCTCAGCGGTGCATCCAACTAGGCGGCCGCCGTGAAGGGAGTTTGCGGCGCCCAGGTCGCTGGCACCCGGCCCTGGGTGTGGTACCAGCTCTCGTCGGCCAGCAGCACAGTTAATTCACCGAGTTGGACCAACTCCTTGATCAGCCCCTCAGGCGTCCCGTCATAGCCTTGCGCTCGCACCACCACCCTGTTGGCTTGCAGCGCACGCAGCAGGAAGTCGCCAAACTCACGCTCGGATCGTGAGCCACTGGCTGTGTACTTGAGCAGCGTACCGTTCGGTCCGCTGGTATAGAGCGCCTTGATCAGATCAGAAAAGTGAGCGGTTATGTAAATCGAATGGGGCGGCGGCGTACTGACCAGAAAGTCCAATTGGCTTGGAGTGCGCTTTTTGAATCTGGCGCGCAACTCGGTCAGGTCGGATTTAGGCCGATTGAATTGCGCGACCACACGGTAGCCCTCAAGCCCGAAACGCATGCGGTACTCTTCGGTTGTTGGCGCATCCCACCAGAGGCTGAACCACTGTGTTTCGCCAAATAGCGGCGTGGCAACAAACCGACCATCGTCGCGTTGCAGGATAAAGGCGTAGTAGAAATCATCCCGCTGCTTGCCGAGTGCGTAGTGGAGGTAACGTGCCACGTCATCGCCGTTCACAAAGGCCTGGCTCAACGATTGATGAATCCGCGTAAATGAGCGCCAGTGTTCATCCACCACGCCAACCTTGTCCCATACCTGCCCGGCCTCCAGCACAGTCAATGTGCCTACGCCAGCGACTTGCCGGACAAACTCGGAGGGGCTCAGGGTGCCGTCCTTCAAGCGCTTGCCTATATCTGCGCCATTGCTGCCGAATAGCCGGGTTTGCGCCTCGGACCCGGTGCAGCGATACATCAACAAAGCACCATCATTGGTGCGCAAGTAAAGCTCCAGGTCCGGTTCGTCGGAAGCGGCCAGGACCGCCGCCATCGCTAAGACATCAGCGGTAAAAAAGCTCTCGCTCAGCCACTGCTCCTTCGGCACCTTGGGAAAATGTTGCTTGGCCAGCGAGCAATAAATCGCGTGCAGATAAAAGCCGCTCGGCAACTTCGGCCGGCCTTTGGGCAACGAGGCACCGGCCGGAAGGTTCACAAAAATACTCTTGAGGTCAGCGTCAGGCAGCATCGCCACGTACTCGCCTGCATCATCCTTGAGCAGGTAGCCAAAATGGCTATCCTGGGTCGGGGCGTCCAGAGGTGGCAAGGCAGAGCGGATTGCGTCCTGCCAGCGGAGAAATACCTGGGTGGACGGCTGCGACTGTCTGGACTGGGAAACATCAGCAACCGGTTGGTTGAGGGCCCATGGCTCAACGATCTGCCCGGCCTTTCCGCCCAATTCTGTGTTGGGTACCACGACACGCAGCACTCCCGATCTCGCGGTGATTTTGATGAAGAACATGAAGTCTTCAAATACATCCGACGCCCGGCTGCCTTTAATGGTGCGCAGGAAATGTGACTCCTCAGCGGAGCCGCTGCTTTCGTATTTGATCAGCGAATCGTGGGGGCCCGACAAATAGTAAATCGGGCAAAAATCGCGATTCTCAATGACGAACCGCAGCCCGCCCATGGAAAAAAAACTGATCTCCAGCCGTCGCTGCGCCTGCGTCCAATGGGTCAACTCGGCGGCCCGTGCGTCGTCCTTTTCCGAGCGGGAGCTGTAGAAGGCGTAAACCTGGTAACCGTCAGGCTGCTCAAAATCACCCTTGGCGTCCAGGTTCAACAGGGTGGAAAAATCTACCCCCCGGGCATTGCCGCGGCTAGGTACGGTTGGCACATACCTACCGGCGCGTTTAAGAATCAGCCCTGCGTAGACATGGTCGCGTTTGTTACTGACCTGTCTGTGAGCCCAGGAGGCCGCGTCGTTACCGGTGATAAATTCCGGCCCCAAGGGGGGAAGTTTGTTGGGGCTATCGTTTTGCGTTTCAGTACTGTCCATGTCGTTACCATCCGAGAGAAGAAAAAAGAGGCGGCCATGCACGTCACGGCCGCATCAGAGGGTTCAACTTTCAAGGATCTGGCCAGCGAAAGGCGTTAGATACTTAGCTGTGGCTACAGCTCATCTTTGTCCCGGCCGAAGCCAGCCTCGTCTCCATCGGGCCGGGCTTGCACATCAGCTGTTTGCCACGTCTCGGGCAGCGGGCCTGCCTGCGTCCAGAACAGGCCGGTGGACAGAACGGACAATGTGCCCGTCCTTCTCAACCTGCTGACCAGTTCGCTTGGATTCGGCTGCAGGCTGGGGCTGAGCAGCGCGGTTTCCTCGGTGGTAAAACCGGGTATGTACCTCAGCAACGCGCCGTCACGGCAGCTCAGGTAACAGCTTTCGGCCTGCGGGCGGTTGCTCTGCAGCACGTCCATATAACGCTGCAGGTCCTGGTGGGCAGTAAAGTTATCCAGCAACGCGAGGTCCAGGACTGCGGTGCTTGAGGTTGAAGGGATGGCTTTGTAAAACGCGTGCACCGCGGCAATGCTGTAAAAATAAAGTGCATTGGTGTGCGGCACATCAAAGCCGCTGTGACCAATCCGGAACAGCCATTCAAGGGTGCTCGCCCCGTCCCCCTCATCGAAGTCCTTGACCGGGTCTATCGCGACATAACCCGGCGTCTGGGGCGGCACCAGTACTGCGGCCAGGTACTGCTTGCCTGTGTAAGGCCCCACCTGACGATGGGCGAAGTGCGCTGCATCATCGGCATGGGCGAACAGCGGGCTGCAGAACGAATGAAAATAAGGGTCGTTAAGGAAACTGTGAGGGTTCTCCCGGGGTTGCCATTGCGCGGTGACCCGCCCCTTCCTGCTCCAGGTCTGGCTGGTGAGCCTGACATGCAGCTCTCCCATGCCCGCCAGTTGCCGCACGTAGTCACGTACCCGCAACGTCCCGTCTTGCAGCTGCGCACGCAAACGGGGCGCTTGCGACATGAAGCCGGGCAGGCGCTCCGGCGTGGCAAAACGATACCGCAGCAGCGCACCGTCGGCACACATCAGGTACAGCGCCAACACCTGCCCACGGATGGCGTGACTGACAAAGTGCAAGGCATTGGCGATGACTTGTGCCCCGAAGAAGTTGTGAGCCATATCGTCGCCGGTCATCGCAATAGCATCTTCATCGGCGCCCAGGTACAAGCCATCCAACGCATAGCCAGACGGTAACTGGCCAGCAATGAAGACTTGTCTCAAGTCCGCAAAACTCGCTCTGACCAGCGGCAGAGTGACCCTGTACAGCGGCTTGTTCACGGACTTGAGCACATACCCGAACGTTATCTGCGGGCCGGCCTTAAACTCCCGCTGCACATGCCGCACTGCATCGAACGCCCGGGTAAACACCGGGCTGTAAGCAGGGTCTGCAACGGACGCTCGAATCTCAAACGCGCCCGCTCGCGGAGTGTAGGGCACAAACCCGTTGCTGAGCTCCCTGACAGGGCCCCATAGCGCGTTGCCCTCAATCACCCGCACCGAACCTGCAAGGGCCGCTCGGGTGACAAACTCTTCCGGCAACAGGCTGCCTGCGCGAATAGCGTACTCAATATCATTGTCAGCGAGTTCGGCCTTGACCAGGTTGCGCGGTGCCAGCTGGTTTTTCAGCGCGGTTTCAGCCGCGGAACCCGACAGCTGATAGCTGAGGATCGAGCCCCGAGGCCCGAATACGTACTCACGCTTGATATGCGCTTCGCGGCGCAGCAGGTTGGACAATACCGCGCTGGGTATCATGCTGGTGTACACCGCCTTTTGCGTGGCCGACAACAGGATCGGCACCTCCTGCTCCACACGGGATGAATAGCGTGCCACCAGCGTGCTGCCCGTCGGGTAAAGCCCTCGTGAAACGATCTGGTCCGGGTAGATCCAGCTAAAGGTGAACCCCTGGGGCGGTACCGCCAGGGGTTCTGTCGCGGCAAACAGGCCATTGGCGAACCTGAGGATCACCCCGCCGTACAGCCGCTTTCGCCCTTGCCCCACCAGCGCTGCGGCGTGGCGCGCGGCATCATCGGCATTGGCGAATCCGGGGCTCAAGCGCCGGCGCATAATGTTGTCATACCCCGACCAGGTGATACCGAGGGGGCCGACCCGGTCCCAGCACTGGCTGGTGCGCACCACCTCCAACTGCCCGCGACCTGCCCAGCGCCGCAGGAAATCCCGTGGCGTCAGCTGGCCGCCGGTCAACTGCCGAGTGGCCTCTTCAAGTTCGATCTCCGCCGCCCCTGCCTGGCCGATGACCATTGGTTGCACTACGTACCTCAGCAACGCGCCATCAAGGGTCGAAAAGTACACGGGCAGGTTATTGCCGCTGTTGTATTGCTTGCCTCGGCGTATTGATTCGTAGAGCGCGATGTACAGCACCAAAGGTGTCACGAAGTACGTGGTCAGCCAGGTATTCGCGGCATCCAGCCCGCTCGGTGGCCACTGCTGGGAACG
This sequence comes from Pseudomonas sp. LBUM1641, assembly GCF_059716235.1. Taxonomy (NCBI): domain Bacteria; kingdom Pseudomonadati; phylum Pseudomonadota; class Gammaproteobacteria; order Pseudomonadales; family Pseudomonadaceae; genus Pseudomonas; species Pseudomonas sp. LBUM1641. The sequence goes on along the minus strand of NZ_CP166815.1, from coordinate 716,549 downwards.
AAACAGCGCGTGCAGCACAAAACCCTCGGGAAACCGGTAGCCGCCCTGCGCTGTTACGGCGAACAGGCTGTTGAGTCTGAACAGCGTATTGACGCTGTCGACACACTCGACCTCACTGGCGATGTACTGCTCCTGGTCCTTGTGCTTGAGAATGAATGCGAAACAGTCAGCCGTTCTCAGGTTGCGCCCATGAACCCGCCGGTGGAGGTCACGGGCAGCCTCGTTGGCACTGCCGAATACCGCGCCGAAGAGGGTGAATTCGGGCGGGCCGAGTCGCGCCGCATAGGTGGCATGCGCAAGCCAACTGCTGCCAACCACCGAGCGTGGTCCCCACAGCTGATTGCCCTGAATCACCCTGAGCGCCCCACTCTCAGCCAGCTCGCTCACCCACTTGACCGGCGCACGCGACTGCGTGGTGTTGCCTGCGAGGCTGGCCAGTAGCGTCTGTTCCCTGGGTGAACCACTTGGGACATACGCCAACAAACAATCAGCGCCTCCAGACAGATAGGCGACGTGACGCGACCTCAGGATCGAGAGCACCTCGTCCGGAGCAAACACCTGCAGATTGATCAGCGCCTGTTCCCTGGTCCAGCCACGCTGGCGGACCCACTCCGGGTCGATCATCGACAACGCCGGGTGCGAACCGTAACGCGCCTGCACTTCATAGTGTTCAGGAGGAATCAACGGCCCCTGGTTATCCGCCCGGAAAAACAGGGTGTCATCAAACGGGTTGGCAGCGCTTTCCAGCGGGTTGGTCACGGTGAAACGTCCATCTGCGCCCTTGAGTACATACCCCCCGTAGTAGCGATCCCGACGATTGCCAATCAGCTCATGGGCATGTAACGCCGCGTCATTGGCCGAGAGAAACGAGCGATTCCAGCTCGCGCCATAAACCGCGTTCAACGCAGGCGAGCGGACATCCACCGCTCCCTTATCGCGCCACAGTTTGCCGGGGTACACCACCGATACATCGGTGGCGGCAATCACTCGGCGCACATATTGACGAGGCGTCAAAGTGCCGTTGAGCAGCGCAGCCTGGGCGTTACTGTCTTCCAGCCCGGGAGTGGTATCGGCGACTGCCAGCTTAAGCTTAAGCAGCCCGCCATCCGTGGCGTGTCGGTACAGGCCCAGCCCTCGGCTGCTGTCTTGCACGCCTGCGGTTGCCTTCGCCTGAATCATCGCGGCAACCACTTCGGCAGGCGTGAAAAAGTTTAAATACAGCCAGGGCTCTCGTACTGAACGTTCAACCGACGAAGACGCCGGGCGATAGTGGATAGCCTCGATGCGATAGCTGGAGGGCAGCTGCCACAGGCCGTCCGCACGTTGCGCAAACACGCCCAGGGGTGAAAACAAAGGCAGTTGCTCTGCCTGGCCAAAGGTCGCCACATAGCTTTCGCGCTGGCGGTGTTTGAGCACAAAACCCGACGTGCGCTGGCCGGATGCTGACTGCGCAGCACGCACGGCCTCCTCAGCCCGCTGGAAAATCGCGGTGCACAGCGGCGGGAGTGTTACCGCCGGGTTGGTGAAGGGCTCGAACACCACCCAGTCGGCCGGAACCTTGCCGGCAGAACCGCCCCACAATGAAGTAGGGACGACCAGCGTGAGCTCGCCCAACAGGGAGATTTTTTTTACCAGCTCACTGAACGGACCGTATACCCCGACGGGATTTTTCAGTGGTTTTCCAGCCTTGATCCATAAGGCAAAGCTGCGCTCCTGGGCTGACCCGCTCGGGGCATAGCGAATCAACGAACCATCGGGCCCAGAAAGATAAGCGGCCGGAAAAAACTCGCGATCATCGACATCATGGGTAAAGTCCGAACCCGAAAAAAAACCGAGGAAGGCTTTGACCATTCGACTGTCGAAGGTGCGGTTGCGGCTCTGGATCAGCTGATGTTGCGCCGGGTGTGAGTGGTAGCTGGCAACGCAGGTGTAGCCCTTGGGCTGCTGGTAATAACCATCGGTGCCGACGCCAAGGACCTTGAGCAGGTTGAACTGCATCTCATCGCCGGGCACCGGCTCGGTGGCCAAAAATTGTCCGTCCGGATTTTTCACAATCACCCCGCCGTATTCCCGGTCCCGGCGCTCGCCTATTTTCAGATGGGCCCAGTAGGCAGCATCCGCTTCATGCAAAAAAACCGGGCTTAACGGCGGCAAGTTTGCCGCGCCTCGGTTGGTGCTGGCGGCACGTCGCTCGCGGTCTAATCGGATCGCCATGGGAACTCCTTTCAAGTAATCGTCGGCGTCCATTCTCGGTGGCCCACTCAGCGTTCAAGCGGTAGGTAAGTAGCCCGGCGCGCCTGGCACCATCCGGGTGCACCTGCGTGCACAGGTCGCCACGATTGGCGCCGCATTGGTGCGTCGCCCGCGCGCATAGCCCAAGCAAAGCTCTGGCGCACCACGATTGCGCGCCTCGGCACAGCCTTTGCAATCACTCCCTCATCACATCATTGAGTCATGGAGATTGCACAATGAAGCGTCGCAGCTTGATCAAGGCTTTCACACTGTCGGCGTCCATCGCCGCCATGGGCATGGCCTGGACCGTACAGGCCGCCGAGACCATCAAGGTCGGCATCCTGCACTCGCTGTCCGGGACCATGGCCATCTCCGAGACCTCGCTGAAAGACATGGCGCTGATGACCATCGACGAGATCAACGCCAAGGGTGGTGTGAACGGCAAGATGCTCGAACCCGTCGTAGTAGACCCGGCCTCCAACTGGCCGCTGTTCGCTGAAAAAGGCCGCCAGTTGCTGACCCAGGACAAGGTCGCCGTGGTGTTCGGTTGCTGGACCTCGGTGTCGCGCAAATCGGTATTGCCGGTGTTCGAAGAACTCAACGGCCTGCTGTTCTACCCGGTTCAATACGAGGGCGAAGAGATGTCGCCGAACGTGTTCTATACCGGTGCGGCGCCGAACCAGCAGGCGATCCCGGCGGTGGAATACCTGATGAGCGAAGAAGGCGGCGGCGCCAAGCGCTTCTTCCTGCTGGGCACCGACTATGTGTACCCGCGCACCACCAACAAGATCCTGCGCTCGTTCCTGCACTCCAAAGGCGTAGCGGATAAAGACATCGAAGAGGTCTACACCCCGTTTGGCCATGCCGATTACCAGACCATCGTGGCCAACATCAAAAAGTTCTCGGCCGGTGGCAAGACCGCCGTGATCTCCACCGTGAATGGCGACTCCAACGTGCCGTTCTACAAGGAGCTGGCGAACCAGGGCCTGAAGGCCACCGACGTACCGGTCGTCGCCTTCTCCGTGGGTGAAGAAGAACTGCGCGGCATTGACACCAAGCCGCTGGTGGGCAACCTCGCGGCCTGGAACTACTTCCAGTCGGTGGAGAGCCCGGTGAACAAGAAATTCGTCGCCGACTGGAAAGCCTACGCCAAGGCCCACAACCTGCCGGGCGCGGACAAAGCCGTGACCAACGACCCGATGGAAGCCACCTACGTGGGCATCCATATGTGGGCCCAGGCGGTGGAGAAAGCCAAGTCCACCGACGTCGACAAAGTGCGTGAAGCCATGGCCGGGCAGACCTTTGCCGCGCCGTCGGGCTTCACCCTGACCATGGACAAGACCAACCACCACCTGCACAAGCCGGTGATGATCGGTGAGATCCAGTCCGACGGGCAGTTCTCGGTGGTATGGCAGACCGAGGAGCCGATTCGTGCGCAGCCGTGGAGCCCGTATATCCCGGGGAATGACAAGAAGCCGGATTACGCCGTCAAGAGCAACTAAGACCGACTCGGTCTAAATGTGGGAGCGGGCTTGCTCGCGAAAGCGGTGTGTCAGTCGACGCATCCGAAGCTGATCCACCGCTTTCGCGAGCAAGCCCGCTCCCACATTGTCCGTGCATAATCAGGACATTTTGTATGCCCACTGCCCTATACCGCCTCATCCTCGCCGCCCTGCTGTTGCTGCCCTTCGCCGCACACGCCAGCGACGCCGAAGACTTCCTTGCCGCCAACCCGATGCAACAAGCCAAGCTGCTCCAGGACTGGGCCGCCCAGCCTGACCCGGCGCGTATCGAGTTGGTGAACGCCCTGCAACAAGGCCAGATCAGCGTCAACGGTGAAACCAAAACCGTACGCCTGAACAACCGCCTGCGCGGCCTGATTGACAACGTGCAAGCCAGCCAGGAATTGCTCGCAGCCGATCCCAAGGTGCGCCTGGCCGCAGCGCAAACCCTGCAAAAAAGCGCACAACCTGCGCAGCTGAAATTCCTCGACCAGCAACTCGCCGGCGAAACCAACGACGACGTACACACAGCTCTCAGCCTCGCCCTGGCCAACCTGCAACTGGTGGACCCCGACCCGGCTGTGCGCCTGGCCGCCGTGCGCTTGCTCGGCGGCACCGGTGACCCGCTGGCCCGTACTCGCCTGGAAGCCCTGCTCGCGCCTGGTGTCGAAGCCGACGCCACCGTGCACACCGCTGCCGAAACCAGCCTGGCCCAGGTCAAACGCAAACTGATGGTGGGCGAGATTCTCGGCCAGGCCTTCAGCGGCATGTCCCTGGGTTCGATCCTGCTGTTGGCAGCGCTCGGCCTGGCGATCACCTTCGGCTTGCTCGGGGTGATCAACATGGCCCACGGCGAAATGCTGATGCTCGGCGCCTACTCCACCTATGTGGTGCAGTTGCTGATGCAGCGCTACGTGCCCCAGGCCATCGAGTTCTACCCACTGATCGCGCTGCCGGTGGCGTTTTTTGTCACCGCCGCCATCGGCATGGCCCTGGAACGCACGGTGATTCGTCACCTTTATGGCCGCCCACTGGAAACCCTGCTCGCTACCTGGGGCATCAGCCTGATGCTGATCCAACTGGTGCGCCTGGTGTTCGGTGCGCAGAACGTTGAAGTGGCCAATCCCGAATGGCTGTCCGGCGGGATTCAGGTGCTGCCCAACCTGGTGCTGCCGTACAACCGCATCGTGATCATCGCCTTCGCGCTGTTCGTGGTGGTGCTGACCTGGCTGCTGCTGAACAAGACGCGCCTGGGCCTCAACGTGCGCGCCGTGACCCAGAACCGCAACATGGCCGCCTGCTGCGGCGTGCCCACCGGGCGCGTGGACATGCTCGCCTTTGGCCTCGGTTCCGGCATCGCCGGCCTCGGCGGTGTTGCCTTGAGCCAGATCGGCAACGTCGGCCCGGACCTCGGCCAGAGCTACATCATCGACTCGTTCCTGGTGGTGGTGCTCGGTGGCGTCGGCCAGTTGGCCGGCAGCGTCATGGCGGCCTTCGGCTTAGGGATAGCCAACAAGATTCTTGAGCCGCAGATCGGCGCCGTACTCGGCAAGATCCTGATCCTCGCGCTGATCATTCTGTTCATCCAGAAACGCCCGCAGGGACTCTTCGCACTGAAAGGACGAGTGATCGACTGATGAACCAGCCATTGATGCTCACGGCCGCGCAAAAGGCCGGCCCCAAGGTGACCGTTGCGGTCGGTGCAGTGATCCTGATCCTGCTGCTGGCGCTGCCGTTGTTCTCGCTGTTGTCACCGGAAAACCCGCTGCACGTTTCCGCCTACGCGCTGACGTTGGTGGGCAAGATTCTGTGCTACGCCATTGTCGCCCTCGCCCTGGATTTGGTGTGGGGTTATGCCGGGATGTTGTCCCTCGGCCACGGCTTGTTCTTTGCGCTGGGCGGTTATGCCATGGGCATGTACCTGATGCGCCAGGCGTCCGGCGATGAGCTGCCGGCGTTCATGACCTTCTTGTCGTGGACCGAATTGCCGTGGTACTGGACCGGCACCAGCCACTTCCTCTGGGCCATGTGCCTGGTGGTGTTGGCGCCGGGTTTGCTGGCACTGGTGTTCGGGTTCTTCGCCTTCCGCTCGCGGATCAAGGGCGTGTATTTCTCGATCATGACCCAGGCCCTGACCTTCGCCGGGATGCTGCTGTTCTTCCGCAACGAGACCGGGTTTGGCGGCAATAACGGCTTTACCAATTTCCGCAGCATCCTTGGGTTTGGTATCACCGAACCGGGCACGCGGGCGGTGCTGTTTGTGGCCACCGTGGCGTTGCTGGTGGCGAGTCTGTACATCGGCTGGCGCCTGGCCCAGAGCAAGTTTGGTCGGGTGTTGACGGCACTGCGGGATGCGGAAAACCGCCTGATGTTCTGCGGCTACGACCCACGCGGCTTCAAGCTGTTCGTGTGGGTGTTGAGCGCGGTGCTGTGTGGTTTGGCGGGCGCGTTGTATGTGCCGCAAGTGGGTATCATCAACCCCAGCGAAATGTCGCCGACCAACTCCATCGAGGCCGCTGTGTGGGTGGCCCTCGGCGGGCGTGGAACCTTGATCGGTCCGTTGCTGGGCGCCGGTGTGGTCAATGGTATGAAGAGCTGGTTCACCGTGGCGTTTCCTGAGTATTGGCTGTTCTTCCTCGGTGCGCTGTTCATCATCGTCACCCTGTACTTGCCCAAGGGCGTGATTGGCCTGCTGAAGAAACGGGGCGACCAATGAGAATTACAGCGACGGCGGAATTCATGCTCGAACCCATTCTTGAACCGAACAAAGACCAGGGCAGCGCCCGCGATGCCATCGGCCTCGGCCAGGCTGCGGGTAAAGGGCTGAACACCCGCCACGGCACGATCCTGACCCTGGAAGACATCAGCGTCAGCTTCGATGGCTTCAAGGCGTTGAACGACTTGAACCTGTACATCGGCGTCGGCGAATTGCGCTGCATCATCGGCCCCAACGGCGCGGGCAAGACCACGCTGATGGACGTGATCACCGGCAAGACCCGGCCCAGCCACGGCAAGGCCTGGTTCGGCGAAACCCTCGACCTGACCAGCATGAGCGAAGTGCAGATCGCTCAGGCCGGCATCGGTCGCAAGTTCCAGAAGCCAACGGTATTTGAAGCCCTGAGCGTGTTCGAAAACCTCGAGCTGGCGCAGAAGACCGACAAGTCGGTGTGGGCCAGTTTGAGGGCGCGTTTGAGCGGCGAGCAGAAAGACCGCATCAGCGAAGTGCTCGACACCATCCGCCTCACCGCCTCGGTCAACCGCCCCGCGGGTTTGCTGTCCCACGGCCAGAAACAGTTTCTGGAAATCGGCATGCTGCTGATGCAAGACCCGCAACTGTTGCTGCTGGACGAACCGGTGGCGGGCATGACCGACGCCGAAACCGAGTTCACCGCCGAGCTGTTCAAGCGCCTGGCGGGCAAGCATTCGCTGATGGTGGTGGAGCACGACATGGGCTTTGTCGGCTCGATTGCCGACCACGTGACAGTGTTGCACCAGGGCAGCGTGCTGGCCGAAGGGTCGCTGGAACAGGTGCAGGAAAATGAGCGGGTGATCGAGGTTTACCTCGGCCGCTGATGCTTTATGTGGGAGCTGGCTTGCCAGCGATGGCATCGACACGGTGCAACTGATACACCGAGTCGCCTGTATCGCAGGCAAGCCAGCTCCCACAAGGAATTGAGGAGAATTTGAACATGCTGCAAGTCGACAAGCTGCACCAGTACTACGGCGGTAGCCACATCCTGCGCGGGCTTTCCTTTGAGGTAAAAGTCGGCGAAGTCACCTGTTTGCTGGGCCGCAATGGCGTGGGCAAGACCACCCTGCTCAAGTGCCTGATGGGTTTGCTACCGGCCAAGGAAGGCGCGGTGAACTGGGAAGGCAAGGCCATTACCGGCTTCAAGCCTCACCAGCGGGTGCACGCCGGTATCGCTTATGTGCCCCAGGGCCGGGAGATATTCGGTCGGTTGACGGTGGAAGAAAACCTGCTGATGGGCCTGTCACGCTTCCCCGGTTCCGAAGCCAAGGAAGTGCCGGCCTTCATCTACGAGCTGTTCCCGGTGCTGCTGCAAATGAAGCAACGCCGGGGCGGCGACTTGTCCGGCGGCCAGCAACAGCAGCTGGCTATCGGAAGGGCACTGGCCAGCCGCCCACGCCTGCTGATCCTCGATGAACCCACCGAAGGCATCCAGCCGTCGGTGATCAAGGAGATCGGCGCGGTGATCAAGAAGCTCGCGGCGCGCGGCGACATGGCGATTCTGCTGGTGGAACAGTTCTACGATTTTGCTGCTGAACTGGCCGACCAGTACCTGGTGATGTCCCGGGGCGAAATCGTCCAGCAGGGGCGTGGAGAAAATATGGAAAGCGAGGGTGTGCGCGGACTCGTTACGATCTAATCTGTAGCGTCCTAACGATAAGCACTGACCATGACTCTACCTGCCCCCACCGCGCTGTTCACCCCCAGCTGGCACGCCGAGCTGGAACTCGGCTACGCGCGATTCGGCGACACCACGCGCCCGGTGATGCGCCGCCACCTCGGCCCGCTGCGGGTGCAAAAGCACCTGTACGCCGAAGGCCCCGAGGTGTGCCAGCACATCATCGTGCACCCGCCGGGCGGGATTGCCGGCGGTGATCGCCTCGACATCACGGCCCATGTCGCCGAAGGAGCCTGGGCGCAATTGACCAGCCCCGGCGCGGCCAAGTGGTACCGCGCCGGCGGGCCGGCCTATCAGAAACTGGAGCTGACGGTGGAGGCTGGTGCGACGCTGGAATGGCTGCCGCAGGAGACCATCGTGTTCAGCGCCGCCCAGGCCGAACTCACCACCCGCATTGACCTGCAAGGCGATGCCCGGCTGTTCTACTGGGACGTGGTCGCCCTCGGGCGCCCCGCCAGTGGCGAGCGTTTCGACCTCGGGCACTTCCAGTCGCACCTGGATATCCGCCGCGACGGCCAGTTGATTTGGCATGAGCGCCAGCGCATTGTGGGCGCCGACGGTTTGCTCGACTCACCCATCGGGCTGGACGGGCAACCGGTGTTCGCCACCTTGCTGGTGACCGGCGAAATCGACCCTGACCTGCTCGAACAATGCCGCTCCCTGCCCCACGCAGTACGCGGCGACCTGACCCAATTGCCCGGCCTGCTGGTAGCCCGCTGCCTGGCCAGCGAAGCGCTGCTGGCGCGAGGCTGGCTGATCGCGCTGTGGCGCCTGTTGCGCCCGGCCGTGCTGGGCCGCGAGGCTGTATCACCGAGAATCTGGAGCACATGAAGATTAAAAATGTGGGAGCGGGCTTGCTCGCGAATGCAGTGGGTCAGGCAAAGATGCATTCACTGACACACCGCATTCGCGAGCAAGCCCGCTCCCACATTGGATCTCCGGTGTTTTTACGAATGTATTTCATAGTGGACCTTGAACGATGGACCTGACCCCACGGGAAAAAGACAAACTGCTGATCTTCACCGCCGGCCTGGTGGCCGAGCGGCGGTTGGCACGCGGTGTGAAGCTCAACTACCCGGAAACCATCGCCTACATTTCCGCCGCGCTGATGGAAGGCGCCCGCGATGGCCGCACCGTCGCCGAGCTGATGCACTTCGGCACCACCCTGCTCACCCGCGAACAGGTGATGGAAGGCATTCCGGAAATGATCCCGGACATCCAGGTGGAAGCCACCTTTCCCGACGGCACCAAGCTGGTCACCGTCCACCAACCCATCGCCTGAGGTCCGGCCATGTCCTTTTTGATTCGTGATGCGGTGCACGCCGATTTGCCAGGGATTCGCGATATCTACAACGACGCGGTGCTGAACACCACGGCGATCTGGAACGAACAACCGGTAGACCTGGGCAACCGCCAGGCCTGGTTCAGTGCCCGTCAGTCGCAGTTTTATCCGATCCTGGTGGCCGTCGAAGACGAGCAGGTCATCGGCTATGCCTCGTTCGGCGACTGGCGGCCCTTCGAAGGCTTTCGCCACACCGTCGAGCACTCGGTATACGTGCGCAACGACCAGCGCGGCAAAGGCCTCGGGCCTCATCTGATGCAGGCGCTGATCGAGCGGGCGAAAACCTGCGACAAACACGTGATGGTCGCCGCCATCGAAAGCGGCAACCAGGCCTCGATTCGCCTGCATGAGCGCCTGGGTTTCATCACCACCGGGCAGATGCCCCAGGTCGGCACCAAGTTCGGGCGCTGGCTGGACCTGACCTTCATGCAACTGACGCTCAACCCAGGCGCTGTGCCGCCCAAGGAGTGATACCGATGAACGCTGCCCAACTGCGTCGAGTCAATGCCGAAAGTTTTGCCCATTACCGCCCGGGTTTGATTGAGCTGTTGCTGGACGCCGTGAAGCACGGCGCATCGGTGGGTTTCATGGCCGACTTCGATGAAGCCCAGGCCAGCGCTTATCTCAGCGGTGTGCAGGCCAGTCTCACCGACGGCAGCCTGCTGCTGTGGGTGGTGGTGCGTGATGAGCAGGTCGTTGCCAGCGTGCAGTTAGCCCTGTGCCTGAAGGCCAACGGCCTGAACCGCGCCGAAGTGCAGAAGCTGCTGGTGCACAGCGAGGCCCGGCGCCGCGGCCTCGGCCAGCAACTGATGAGCGCCCTGGAACTGAGTGCCCGCCAGTACAAACGCGGGTTGCTGTACCTGGACACCGAAGCCGGCTCCGGCGCCGAAGCGTTCTACCAGTCGCTGCGCTACACCAAGATCGGTGAATTGCCCGACTACTGCCAAAGCCCGGACGGGCGCTACACCCCGACCGCCATCTACTTCAAGACCCTGGGACAACCCGCATGATTCCTGGCGAATTTCAGATCCAGCCTGGCGACATCGAACTCAACGTAGGCCGTCGCACCGCCACCTTGAGCGTAGCCAACGGCGGCGACCGGCCGATCCAGGTCGGTTCCCACTATCACTTTTTCGAGACTAACGACGCGCTGGCGTTCGACCGTGCCGCCAGCCGTGGCATGCGCCTGAACATCCCGGCCGGCACCGCCGTGCGCTTTGAGCCAGGGCAAAGTCGTGAGGTGGAACTGGTGGAATTGAGCGGCAAGCGCCGGGTGTTCGGGTTTGCCGGACGCATCATGGGCGACCTGGACTGACCTGTGGCGAGGGAGCTTGCTCCCGCTCGGGCGCGCAGCGGCCGCAAAAGAGCTGACTCAATCTTTCTGACTCACCCCGGTGCCTGGCTTTTGGGGCTGCTGCGCAGCCCAGCGGGAGCAAGCTCCCTCGCCACCTATCGGGAACGATCAAGGAACTAAACACATGAAGATTTCCAGACAAGCCTACGCCGACATGTACGGCCCCACCGTGGGTGACAAGGTCCGCCTGGCCGACACCGAGCTGTTCGTCGAAGTCGAACAGGATTTCACCGTCTACGGCGAAGAAGTGAAATTCGGCGGCGGCAAGGTGATCCGTGACGGCCAGGGCCAGAGCCAACTGCTCGCCCATGAGGTGGTCGACACCCTGATCACAAACGCGCTGATCATCGACCACTGGGGCATCGTCAAGGCCGACGTCGGCCTGAAGAACGGCCGTATCTTCGCCATCGGCAAGGCCGGCAACCCGGACATCCAGCCCGGCGTGACCATCTGCGTCGGCGCCAGCACCGAAGTGATTGCCGGTGAAGGCATGATCCTCACCGCCGGCGGCATCGACACCCACATCCACTTCATCTGCCCACAGCAAATCGAAGAGGCACTGACCAGCGGCGTCACCACCATGATCGGCGGCGGCACGGGCCCGGCTACCGGCACCAACGCCACCACCTGCACCTCCGGCCCGTGGCACCTGGCGCGCATGCTCCAGGCTTCCGACTCGTTCCCGATGAACATCGGTTTCACCGGCAAGGGCAACGCCAGCCTGCCGGAGCCGTTGATCGAACAAGTGAAGGCCGGCGCCATTGGCTTGAAGCTCCATGAAGACTGGGGCACCACGCCGGCGAGTATCGACAACTGCCTGAGCGTCGCCGACGAGTACGACGTGCAGGTGGCGATCCACAGCGACACCCTCAACGAATCCGGCTTTGTCGAAACCACCCTCGCCGCCTTCAAGGGCCGCACCATCCACACCTATCACACCGAAGGTGCCGGTGGCGGCCACGCGCCCGACATCATCAAGGCCTGCGGCTTCCCCAACGTGCTGCCCAGCTCCACCAACCCGACCCGGCCGTTCACCCGCAACACCATCGACGAACACTTGGACATGTTGATGGTCTGCCATCACCTGGACCCGAGCATTGCCGAAGACGTGGCCTTCGCCGAAAGCCGCATCCGCCGCGAGACGATTGCCGCCGAAGACATCCTGCACGACCTCGGCGCGTTCTCGATGATCAGCTCCGACAGCCAGGCCATGGGCCGCGTCGGTGAAGTGATCACGCGCACTTGGCAGACCGCCGACAAGATGAAAAAACAGCGCGGCCCGCTGCCGGGAGACGGCGAAGGCAACGACAACTTCCGCGCCAAACGCTACATCGCCAAGTACACGATCAACCCGGCGATCACCCACGGCATCAGCCATGAAGTGGGTTCCATCGAAGTGGGCAAATGGGCCGACCTGGTGCTGTGGCGCCCGGCGTTTTTCGGGATCAAGCCGACGCTGATCCTCAAGGGCGGCGCGATTGCCTCAAGCCTGATGGGCGACGCCAACGCCTCGATCCCAACGCCGCAGCCGGTGCACTACCGCCCGATGTTCGCCAGCTTCGGCAGCTCGCTGCACGCCACCAGCCTGACCTTTATCAGCCAGGCGGCGTTGGCGGCGGGTTTGCCCGAGCAGTTGGGCTTGAAGAAGCAGATCGCCGTGGTCAAGGGTTGCCGCGCGGTGCAGAAAACCGACTTGATCCACAACGATTACCTGCCGGATATCGAGGTTGACCCGCAGACCTATCAGGTCAAGGCCGATGGGGTATTGCTGTGGTGTGAGCCAGCGGATGTGTTGCCGATGGCGCAGCGTTACTTCTTGTTCTAGTCCCCGAGAATGGCACTGATCGCCTGATCGGTCAGTGTCCGGTTCAGCGTCGTGAGCTCGCTGTCGATGCTGGCAAACGACACGTCGTATTCAGCCTGAGTCATGACGGTTCCCGGCAGGCTGTCAGTGCGTGAACGGCCGAGGATTGCGACGGTCTTGTCGATGGTTTCGAGCAGGGTCTGTTTGGTTGCGTCAGACAAGCCGCCATCCCGGGCCCATTGCGTCTGCGCATCCTCGTAGTCGATCAGCGCCTCGAATTTCCTGGCGATTGCCGCGTATTCGGCCTGGTTGGCCCGCTGCAAAAAGCTGCTCCACATCGGCTGCTCAAGCAGATTGGTGTTGAGCTGTTCCCCCTGGTCCAGGGCTATCACCCGCTCGTATGCCGCCTCCACCATGGCGGCCGTAACATAGTCTTCGCGGTACAGCATGGTGGAAGCCTGCCACGGCAACTCCAGGCGGGTGGACAGGTGGGCGGTATACGCCAGGTAAATCTCGACTTCATCAATAGGCGAGACCGCATTGCCCGCATTGTCGTAATGAATCACCAAACTGCCCTCGGCGTCATACTCCGGATACCTCACCCCTTGACTCACCAGTTCTGCGACGCGCTCATGAGCGATTCGCCCCAACTCATCAAGCCGCCATTTGCCTCGGGCCAGCTTGAACACGCTCCTCCTGACCAGATTGATGTCGTCACTGGCATATGCCGATCGCAACAACACCTCAACCCCCATGGCATTGAACAACTGCGCGCCTGCATCTACACAGGCGGTGGGAGCCTGCGCCATACGAAACAGTTCCCCACGCAACTCGGCGTCTTCCCCCATGGCCTCCAGCATTCGCCAGACTTTTTCGGTCAACTCGGGCAGGTGGCGTCCGCCCTCAACGACCGCATCCGCGGATTTGGCCAAGGCACGAATCTCATTGAAAAAAGCTTCGGAGCCAAAGGTATCTTCCAGCCTCTGCCACAGTGTCTGCCTGGCTTGCCACTCTTCTTCGGTCAAACCCGTTTTCCAAAGCTTGCTGTCAGCCTCGCCTCTGGGTGGAAAGTGACGATCTGGATCGTTGCCAGAAGCCTCGATATAGGCCCTTAACGCACGCACGTCGTCCTCACTCATCCGCTCACGGGAGACTGTGGTGCGCGCGATGATCAGCGCGTCATCAGAGCCAGGCTCAACCACGGGCACGCGGGCAAGTGTGTTATCACGCAAATCCAGTGCGAAATTGCGCGGTCGTTTCATGAGAAACACGCTGGCGGGCCACTCCTCCAAGCCAGTGCCGGCCAGCCACAGCTGGCATAGATCCGGCATGCGACTCACGTCCGGCGGCAAGCCCAAGGGATTGTTTTCCAATGCCAGCTCCTCGAGCTGTTTCAGATTGCTCAGCATCTCGACACTTTGCTGATTCAGGACAATCTCATTGCCCCCTAAATAAAGCTTCTTCAGCTTTGGCATATGCTCGATGGCAGGCGGCAATCGGGTCAAACGACAGGCCTCCACGGACAAGCTTTTCAGCCCGCGAAAGTTGGAAACAAACCCATCGAGATCCTCACTCGTCACGAACATTTCGCTCAGGGATACCTTGGTGACATGGCTAAAGTCGGCCGGCAGCTGCGGCAGCGTGCGCAACTGCTGAAGTAGCTCGACGTCATGCCACCGGATTGCCTGGCCGAGGTATTGGCCGTTCGCATCAATATGTCGAGGTCCGATTCTTCGCCATGCCGCATCGATGACCTTGATTATCCTCCCTCTGGCCCGATAGATCCGGTCCGCCGCCGGGCCGGTCGCCGAGGTGCCTTCTCGGGCGCTGATCCTCCAACGCCGAAGCGTCTGGGTGAGGGCGCTGAATTCGTTCTCAAGCTCTATTAACCAATTATCAATGAGGGGGTTGCGCGTGGGCCGCAACTCCAGAATTTCTTCGGCGGTGATGTCGGGATACAAAAAGCGAATACGTGACTGTATGCCCTGCTCCAGTACCGAGCCGCCGTGCCCACTCAAGGGATACCCACGCCTGCCGTCCGACAACAGCGATGGCGGTTTAAAGAACGGGGAAAGGTGCTGCATCTTTAATGCCTTGCGCAAGGCACTGTGCGACAGGGCATGTGCCTGGATTTTTACCTTCAACTGCGTACCTTGCCCCACGTGAGGCAAACCCAAGGCTTGGCGATGGGCGTCCGTCAGCGCGTGCTGCAAGGAACTGTAAAGGCTGTCGATGCCATGCAGCTCGCTACCTTCAGCGTCAAAAGCCTGATACTGCCCGTCACTCACCCGTACCAGGATCTTGCGACCTGCGGAGTCGGGTGGGCCGTAACTGGCACGAATACGCCCGTACTGGGACTCTTCGCGAACCTCAATGCGCATACTGTTACGCCAACCGGGCAGATGCTCCAGTGTGTTGAGTACCAGCACTTCGGTGTCGGCATTGGCCAGTACATCCAGATAGAGCCCCTCATAGGCTCGGGCGAGGCGCACTTGCCCGAGTTTCAGGCGCGCTTCTTGCGCCAGCTCCAGCGGTATCTTGCGGTTGTTGACCAGGCTCTCCCGTTGCTTGGCGGTGGCATTGTCCAGAATTTCCTGGGCCATGCGCGTGGGCAGGTCAGTAAAATCCCGCTCGAATACCTGAATTTCTATGCTTTTAGGCGTCGAGCGCCCCAGATAGAGGCTGTCGAATACCCGGCGCAGGGACTGTTTTGCATAATCCCCCAGCCGCTCTTTCAACGTTTGGGCACGTGACACCGACTCGTTAGGCAGGTGCTGGCCGAGCAGGCCTTTGAGTAGATCATCGGGCAACACGTCGATGATCCGCGCCGGCAACTTGCCGCTGATCAGGTCATTGCGACTGATGCTGATCAGGTCCGTCCTGCCAGGGTTGGGATTGCCATACCGGACGGCGGTCCGGGTATCGCCGCTTCCCTCAAATACTTCGATGACCTTGGCGGACGGCCAACCGGGCATCTCCACCATCAACAACGCCGCGTAACTAGCCAGGTCGGCCGGCAGCGCCCCGCCAAGGATATGCGCCTGCAGGCCACTGGCGTTTTCGTAGGCCCGAAAGCGCCGCGCCGTATCAAGCACGATAGCGGGCGTCGGCTCATTCTCCGCATGCAGCCGGCGCAGCACGCTTTCATCGATATCACTGATCCTGCGCACCTGCTCCAACTGAATATCGCTCAGGCCGTCCATGGCATGGCCAAGCCGACGCATCAGCCGCGGGCCTTGCCACGTCAGCGGCTGATCCGCTTCGTGAACCCAGGCGCCCGAACCATTGCTGGCGATGTGTGGCTCATAAGCACCCGACCGGTGAGGATGCTGGATCCGATAGGTACCGGGCTCGGCTTGCGCGCTCAAGGCGTAGTGATTGCCTTCCAGCGGCAGCACCTGGCGTCCATTGAGGGTATGCAAGCCCGCTTCATCTGGAGTCGAGCCGGAAGGCAGCGGGATGTCCTGCGCGTACGGCGACAGGTCGGGTTTCCACAGGCGCGCCTCGCCGTTCGGTAGCCTGACGGCCTTGAGCCCTTCAATAAAGGGCGACACCGTCACGTGCAGTATTGCGCCCCCCACCGCCAGCTGCGCGAGATTTTCCAGGACGCCGCCAATGTGGGCCCAGCCCGCCTCCCTGTCGCCTTCGCTCAGTTCAATCACGCCGTCCAGCACTTCAAAAAGGAGTTGCCCGGCGGTGACCGCCGCCATGACCGCTCCCAACGGAGGAATGATCATTGAAACGAGGTTCAGCGCGAACAGGCCAATGTTCATCAAATGCGCCATCCGCCGGTCGCGGCTTGCAGCGTCGGTAGAGGCCGTGGGTACCGCCATGATCAAGGCATCGTTGAAGGCGCGTTTGCGCATGTCGGCATACAGCTCTTTCCAGATATCGACGTCAACCCACATCCCCTTGATCGGGTAGCCACCGAGGTTCAGGTCAGGACTTTCCTGCGGTGTGCGGCTGACATGTCGAGGGTGCTTGATGACCGCGTTGATCGCACTGAGCTCCCCAGTCGACCTTCTTCTCCAGTACTCGCGCCATTGGGCATCGGGTCCCAGGGCGACTGTCCGGCCTGGTTCGTCGGCCCTTTTTTCACTGAAGCGCGAGTAATAGTAAGCGAGGGATTTTTTCCCGATGAAACGCGAAAAGAACTGCTGGTGAGCCGTGACCGGAACCCCTCTGCTGTCCCGGTAATCCTCAGGCTTGTATGCCGTCAGCTCGCGGGTGGTTTCCTCCTCGAAGTCGGCGAAGCACTCATAACGTTTGATGGGGTGCTCGGGATGGTCGGGAATGTAGACGATAAACCAGGTGCCAAACCGATGCTCCTCGCATGGGTCGATCATGATGCAGCCATGCAGCTGCAGGTTCATCATGCCGGGCCAGCGAAGCCAGACCTGCTTTGCGTCGAGCCTGATGCGACGCTCGCCATTGGCGATACGCAGCAGTAACTTGTGATCGTCACTGCCGATATCACCCTTGAGCAGTGCCATGTAGGCCGCAGCCTTGAAGGCATCCTTCTGGTGGGTGATAAAGGATTGACGCAGCAGGTTGCGCGAGACGGTCTCCGCTGGGGTCAGGTAGGTGGCGAGGTGCTCCTGGTACCGCTTGCCCAGGTCCAGATCGCGACATAGCTGGGCGAAGGTTTCGATTCTCAAGCTGGTGCTGTGACGCTCGAAATGACCGCGGGCATCGGGAGCCGTGACAAAGCCCGAGACATCGTCGAAAAAGCCGGCTTGCGCTTCATCGGCCTCGAAATTATTCAATGCTGCCTGCATCAAGGATAACGTCTTGACCTTGAACCCGGTGCGCACCCCAGCCAACGACTCCGTATCCGGTACGTAGAGCCGCAAGTAAGTCTGGTGTACGTCCAGATCATACCCGTTGGTTTTCAACGCAGCCTCCAACAGCGGCTGGCCGAACTCGCTGGCGCCCTGCACATGACACATGATTTTCTCCATCGCGGTATGCGACTGGAAACTTGCGTCAAACAGGCTTTTCAGTTGGTCCTTTTGTGCCTGGGTAGTGGCGTCGTACCACGTGAAAGCCTCTGGCTTGACTCGCAAGATCGCGGCACGCAATGAAGGCGATGCCTTGATCAAGCTCTGGGGAATGGCGGCCTTGATCTGTTCATCGTGGCGCCCGACACGGCCCGGCGAAGGGGGCGGGACGGCTTGAGGTGCTGACATATCCGAGTACCTTGAAGGGGATAAAGGTGATGACCTTAGTCAGTCCCACCCGGTACTCGGCGGTAGCTATTTGAATGAGGTTGCCACGCCCCCTGGATAAAGCAAAAGCATGCGGGCCACAGCACAAACATGCCTGGTGCCAACGAGATAAATCCGGGTGGTATCCCGCTAGTCAATGCATGCGTAATTTCCCGCGACTGCACTAACTATTGCACGCTACCGAGCGGGTTTTCGACTTATTAATCTGCGAAGGTTTTCAGTAGGCTTTTTACTTTGCTTACTCAAAGGAATGCCCCATGCAGGATGCTCCCTCTGTCGCCAGCGACGCGTCGCTCGACGACAACAGTCTCGTTATTCGCCAGGCCATCGCGCCGTGGCTGATACAGGCGCCGCCCCACCGGCTCGACGCGTTGAAAGAGGCAAATCTGGAGCTGGCGCGGTGGACGGACAACGTGTCGCCGCTACAGCGCAAAACATTGAAAGCGTTCAACGAAACGAGTTTCAAGTCTCAACTCGTGGCGGATAAACACCTGGCCCCCATACAGCCACTCAACACATTCGCGGCCCGCCTGCTGAATGAGGCCCTTAAAAGCCAATTCAATCTGGAAGTAGACGTCGAAGCCACTTACCTGCGGCTTTATAAGCCGTTGAAGCTCGGCACTCTGGGCATCGAGGTGAGTCGATACACGGTCATGGAGGTTTCACTTCTACAGGCGGCCTTACACAACTTTGAAGCCAGTGAAGCCGAAGCCGGGGCATTTGATGCTTCCTCGGGGTTCACCCAGCACCTGGACAGGGAGGGCGCTGCCCCCGGTATCAATCAAACCCTGACCGTCCCCAGGTTCATAACGCTGTGCCGTACGCTGGACGTTGGCGCACGTTACCAGGCACACCTCAAGGCGACCCTGCTGCCCGCCGACGACGGTGCGCTGCGTGATGCCGTCATCACCAGCCAGAAGGACGCGCTCAGGGCGGCGGCGTATCAGGCGCTGCTCAAGCAGGACATTCGTTCCGACGACTTCATCATGATACTTCAGGTCATCGGCGGCGAACGCCACCCGACGCTGGGCGGCAAGCCGGTATGGTTTGCCTGCCTGAGCCTGATGAACCACGCGCTCAAGGGCTGCGTTGCATTCACCCCGGTGGAAAAATACCGCTATGCCGACGAGTTCATCCTCTACATACCCCATGACCCGGAACACCCGCTCAAACGCTACGACAGTTTTGACGACCTGAGAAAAGAGCTCAATCGCCAACTGCTGGCGCCAGACAAGCAGCCAAGCGAAACCGTCAGCGAGGGCCGTAGCGCGCCCACCCGCTATCAGCGGTTTCTTAGCCAGTTTTTCGCTGAAGCCGACAAGCCTGCCTTCTTCAACCGTTTCACCCAGCCCGCGTCAGGCTCCCGGGCCATAGCCGATGCCGTTGCCCGCTCGCCAGTGACCCACACGGTGCTGCATGTCGCCTTCCCGACACTCACAACACTGGGCCTGCCCCAGGAGCTTCCGCCGCCCAAACCCAGCGCGCGGGTACCGGCCGAAAAACCCGACGTCTATTTGTCCGTGGTTTCCAGGCGTGGCTTGTGGGCCACCAACGTCGACCTGTGGGTCGATTTATTTGAGCACGGCCGCGACAAGCTCCTCGGCGACGCACGAACCCAGGCAGTCCCCACTGCCGATGTCGACGCCCGGGTGCGCGCAGCAAAAAACGCCCATTGGCTGGAGGGCGGCGCCACCGTGCTGGGCCTGGCGCTGATGTTCGTCCCGGTGCTGAGCGAATTGATGATGGCGGCCATGGCGGGACAGCTGCTGTATGAAACGTTCGAGGGCTCGATAGAGTGGAGTGAAGGTGACCGGGAAACCGCCCGGCAGCACTTACTCGATGTGGCCCAGAACCTTGCGCTCATCGCCTTGCTGGCTGGCGCCGGTAAAGGTTTGCAAGCGCTGGCCGCGCCCGCGACGCCCACGTTGGTCAGCACGCTCAAACCGGTCAGGCTGCCCGACGGTACGCAACGTTTGTGGAGACCCGACCTGGCCCCCTACCGCAGTGCAGTCGTGCTGCCCAAGGACGCGGTGCTTGATGATTTGGGCCTGCACAGTCACGACCAGCAGCCGCTGCTCCCCCTCGACGATCAGCTCTATGCCCTCGAGCACGAACCCCACAGCGACACGTACCGCATACAGCACCCGACGCGGCCAGACGCCTATGCGCCTGAAATAACGCATAACGGTGAGGGCGCCTGGGCCCATGAGGGCGAAGAACCGCTGACCTGGGATGGGCCGCTGCTGATGCGCCGCCTGGGTCATCGCACCCGGGGCTTGAGCGACGCGCAACTGGAGCATGTGCGGGTCTCCAATGGCATCACGCCTGAACAACTGCGCGAACTGCACGCCGATCAGCAACCCTTGCCGGCGACGCTGGCCGACAGCCTGGCGCGCTTTCGCATCAATCAACGGATCGACACGTTTATCGCACAAATGGGCAGCGATGACCCGCTGGTCTACACCCAGGCGGAAAGCGCCTTGAGCGAGCGGGTGATCGAGCAACAGGGGCTGAGTTATCAACCTGAACCGCTGCCCGGCAGTCGCCAGCCGGCCCTGGATGAGCAGGCAATCGAGTGGCGCCGGGGAGTTGCCCAGGCCGCCAGGGACAGCCGAACGTCGTTGTTCGACACCGACTACCGCGCCCACGATGTGACCCGATCGCCGCAGGTGCAACAACTCAAAGACAAGTTCCCCGGCCTGCCCGCCGACGTCGCCAGGCAACTACTGGAAACTGCCAGCGCGGCCGAGGTCACTGCGTTCAGCGAACACGCAAGCCTGTCGCCAAACCTGACTGGCCTGGCCCGTGAATGCCAACAACAGGTGCGAATGACACGGGCCTACGAAGGCCTCTATCTGGACGCACTGGAGAGCCAGGACAGTCGGCGCCTGGCGCTGCATACCCTGCCAACCTTGCCCGGCTGGCAGGCGGACCTGCGTGTGGAGATCCGCCTGGGCAACGAACGCGGGCCGCTGCTCGATGCCATCGGGCCGCTGTCCAACGTGCCATCCACCGTACTGGCGGTGAGTGAAGATGGATCCTTCGGTGAAACCAACCTCTACGGCGCCATCCTGGCGAAGCTCACCCAAGGCCAACGGCGAGCCTTGGGTGAGGTGGCGCTCGACGCCGGCAGCTTGAAGCAGCGGGTGCAGGAAATGCCGCTGGCCCGGAAGACTTTTCGCCCGGTACTGCTGGAATACCCGGTGTTCAGGAAACCACTGGCGGGACACCCGCTGCTGCGCGGTGGCTCCCCGTTACTCAACCTCAACCGCCTGCGCAGCACGCCGGCCCGGGTGCGCAAGCTGTACCCCGGCTTCAGCGAAGAACAGGTCAATGCCTTCATCGAAACCCACGGCAGCGACGTACGCGACGAATTGAAGCGCCGGGAAACCCAATACGCCACCTTCAAACAGGAACTGAAGGGCTGGGTTGAACGCAGCACGCGAAACGAGAGGAGCCAACACCCACTGGAGCCAAACCCAGGCGCCAGGGAGCGCGCGACCGCAGATGCGCTCAAGAGCTGCTGGCGGCGCCAGACCGCCGACCGCAGCGGAGAAACCAACGGGCGCCGGCTTGAGATCAGCGCGTTGGTGAAGCTGCCGAACTTGAGCGCAGACTTTGCCCATGTCGAGGAGTTGGCTCTCGATCAAGTGACGTTCACGGACAGTGCCGAGCTGTTCCTCAGCCATTTCCCCAACGTAAAACGATTGAGCCTCAGGCACGTGGGCGGCCCCGTGCAACGGACGCTGACCGAGCTGCCACAAGCAATCACGGCGATGAAGGACTTGACCCACCTGGACCTGTCCGCCAATGCCATTCGCCTGACCGAAACCAGCGCCAGCAAACTCGCCGGCCTGAGTCGGATGCAAGAGCTGACCCTGAGCGAAAACCCTTTGGGCACCCTGCCCGACTTCAGTGCCATGCCCCAGTTGCACAAGCTCAGGCTAAGGCAAGCCCGGCTCGACCAGTGGCCCGTTGGCTTGCTGGGCATGCCAGAGCTGCGCCTGGTCGACTTGGCCGACAACCAACTCAGTTCCCTCCCCGACAGCCTGCTTCACCCACCTCCCGAAGCGGTGGAAGCCAGCATTCAGCTCAACCGCATCACACGCCTGAACAACAACCCCTTCACCCCCCAAGCCAATCAGCAGATGCGCGCCTACCTCACTCGCCTGTCGCAAACCCGCTCGGGTTGGCGCAATGGCGGCGTGCCGGGTGCGTTTGAGGTTCCCATGAGCAACACTGATGAGATGCTGCGGATCAGAACTCTGTTCCCCGGCTTCAGCGAAGCGGAAAACGAGCAGTTCGTACTGCGCACCGACGCGGTAGAGGCCGAGCTGACGCGCCTGGAAGCCCAATGGCAAACCCTGGAAACCCACCTGGACGCCTGGGCCGCGCAACGGTTCATGGTCGACGGCGCCAGCAACAGCATTCGGGTGGGCGACAGCACTCAACGTCAGCAATTTGCCCAAGCCCTGAAGCTATGCTGGCAGCGCTTGACCCCCAAAGCCCTGGCCAGAGACGGTACGGCCATCGGCTACGAGCTTGAGGCGCTCGGTTTAAGCGTCGGCGACTTACCGGTGCTCGAGGCAGATTTCAGCCACGTCGGCTCGATCAAGCTGCAGAGCATGCGATCGCTATACGGCCTGGATGAGTTTCTCGGACACTTCAGCCACACGCGCTGGCTCGACCTGTCGAGGTGTGACTTGCGTTCTATCCCGCCTTCCATGAGCAGGATGAACGGGCTCACCCGCTTGCACCTTCAGGGCAATCAACTGTCCCTGACCGAGGCCGACACCCGTGTGCTGGAAAGCCTTGCCACACTCAAGCTCATCGACCTCAGCGGTAACCCGCTGGCGCGCACGCCCGACTTCAGTACCCTGCCGAACCTGAGCGGGGTCATGTTGAGAAACACCGGTATCACCGAATGGCCCCAAGGCTTGGGGCCATACCAGACGCTGGACGTGGTCGACCTGCGTGACAACCGCATCACGACGCTGCCGGCCTCACAGGTCAACCCGGTACCGGAGCGGGCAGCGTCTGCCATCCGGACCAACAACGTGACGTTTATCCACGGAAACCCGCTGACCGCAGACGCTCAGGGGCAACTGAATGAATATTGGCTGAATGTTGCTTCACGCCACCCTGAGGCCGAGGCCGGCAGATTGTCGGGTAGCCTGCGCTATCGGGCACCGGAACCCGTGCCAGCCGCGGAATCGCCCCCACAGTCGCCGAGTGCGGACGACGTCCCGCAGCCCGCATTCGAGCACTGGATGAATGGGCTGTCTTCCCGGCAGATTACGTACCGACGCACCCTCTGGGCATCGATTGCCGAACAACCCGGGTCGCAAACCTTCTTCGACATACTCGATAACCTGAAAGACTCGGCGGAGTACCGCGGCGGCTACACGGACCTGCAGTCACGCCTGTGGCAACTTCTCGACGCGGCCCAGGACGAAGACTTGCGTGAAGAGCTGTTCAACCTGGCGGGCGACCCCCGCTGCGGTGACCGGGCGGCGCTGGTGTTCAGTGATATGGAAATAAAAATGATGACCTGGAAAGCCACGCACGCAGCCGGCGATGGCGAGGCGGGACCGTCATTGATGGAACTCGCGAAGGGCCTTTTCCGCCTGGATCAAGTTGAAATGACGGCCAGCAAGGACATCCGTATTCGCGAGGGCCAGATTCGCCTGTCCAATCAATCGGAAGCAGAAAAGCTCGAAGAAATCCGCAACCTGGAGGATATCGAAATACGCCTGGCCTATCGCATGGGCTTGACCAAACGCCTGGGGCTACCCGGCCAACCGGCCGCGGCCCGCTACACCGCCTCGGGAGGCGTGACCCAACCGATGCTCGACGCTACTGCGGCCAGGATAGAACGGATGGATAACACCGAGCCTTACCTGAGATCGCTCTTGGGTCGGGACTTTTGGCAAACGTTTATCCGAAACCGCTACCCGGAGTCGTTCGAAACCCTTGCCGAACCCTTCCGGGTGAGTGAGCAGGCCCTGTTCGAGCAGCACCTGGGCGCAGACTTGAGTGAAGCGCAGTATCAGGCCCAGGCTCAGGACCTGCAGGCACAATGGTTGATCAAACAGGCGGAGCTTGCCGAGTCACTCACCCGCCGCGACTGGACGGGCTCGCTTCAACCCTGCGAAGGTCAGGAGGTTTGCACCATCACCTGAATGACTCAGGGGTTCTGCACAAGGCGCCCCAGGCGCTGCTTTAGCATCTGGTTCTCGGCCCGCAGTTGCTGGACTTCCTCCAGCAGGTCGAGCGCCAGGGCGACGCCTTCCCATTCCAGCTCCAGGTCCTTTTGCAGCGCCGAGGCACGCTTGGCCAGGGCCAGTTCGTAATCGGTAAAGCGCCAGGACTCGGGACTCGTCCCCACTGGTTCAACAATGCCGTGCTCGACGATTTCGATCACGTAGGCCACCGACAGGTCGGTGGCCTCACAGAATTCTGCCATGTTCACTTGAACCAAACGGGGATTGCTCATCGTTAGCTACTCCATGATTCTCTTGGGTCGAAGGCGGCTTTTTGTGCCAGTTCCTGCCACAACGCCTTGACCTCTTCGTCGGTGTTTTTCGGCATCACCGCCTTGAGTTGTACAAACAGGTAACCGCGCTGCCCGGCCTTGTTCAACAAGCCGTGGCCCTTGGCGCGCATGCGCTGGCCGTTCTGGCTGCCGGCCGGCACCTTGAGGTTGATCTTGCCGGTGAGGGTCGGCACCGCCACTTCCGTGCCCAGCGCCAGCTCCCATGGGGCCAGCGGCAGGGTGATGATCAGGTCTTCGCCTTCCACATCGAATTTAGGGTGTGGCGCGAACTTGATGATCAAGTACAGATCACCCGCGGCACCCCCGCCAATCCCCGGCGCGCCCTGGCCCTTGAGGCGGATGCGCTCGCCGTCGGCCACACCGGCCGGGATCTTCACGTTCAGGCTCTTGGTGGTGTTGCTGACGTGCTGGCCGGCCGCGTTGTATTGCGGCACCTGAAAGTTGACCTGCTTGGACTCGTTGGACAGGGTCTCTTCGAGGAAGACCGGCAGTTCCATTTCCACATCTTGCCCTCGGCGCCCGGCACTGCGGCCCTGGGCACCACCAAAACCATTGCCGCGCGAACCGAAGATCGAGCTGAAGAAGTCCGAGAAGTCGCCGGTGTCCTGGCCACCGCCACCGTAGCCGCCACGACTCTGCCAGCCCGGCGGGCCCTGGAACGGCTGGCCATGCTGGCCGTATTTGCGCAAATCGTCGTATTCGGCGCGTTTGTCGGCGCTTTTCAGCGCTTCATAGGCTTCGGACGCGTCCTTGAACTTGGCTTCGGCGTCCTTTTCCTTGCTCACGTCCGGGTGATATTTGCGCGCCAGCTTGCGATAGGCGGCCTTGATCGCCTTGTCGTCAGCGGTGGGTTCTACACCGAGAATCTTGTAATAGTCTTTGAAGTCCATCGGGGGCATCACCATCCATTATCGATATCGCACTGCCAGCGTCACAGCATGCGCCTGTTTGCGGCGTCTGGATTGACCGATCTCAATCGTGTGACCGAAGGGTGCGTCAGAAGTTTATCGGCGCTGCGGGCAGAATCGTGCAGCCACCAACCGTATGGGGAGGATTTGGGGGCAAAGCCCGGGCTTTCAAGGTAACAAGTCCGCTGTATTTAGCGGATAGTCGGCCTACGCATCTGCACGCGGGTGGCATACACTGCGCGGCCGTTTTTCAACCGGAACCCGATTGACATGAAAAACCCATCCCCAGCCCGTGCCTGCGGTATCGACTTCGGCACGTCCAACTCCACCGTCGGCTGGATTCGTCCCGGCATGGAAACGCTTATCGCGCTGGAGGACGACAAGATCACGCTGCCGTCGGTGGTGTTCTTCAACTTCGAAGAACGCCGCCCGGTGTACGGTCGCCTGGCCCTGCACGAGTACCTGGAAAACTACGAAGGCCGGCTGATGCGCTCGCTCAAGAGCCTGCTGGGTTCCAAGCTAATCAAGCACGACACCAGCGTACTGGGCACGGCCATGCCGTTCACCGACCTGCTGGCGCTGTTTATCGGCCAACTCAAGAGCCGTGCCGAGACCACCGCCGGGCGTGAGTTTGACGAAGTGGTGCTGGGCCGCCCGGTGTTCTTCGTCGACGATGACCCGATGGCCGACCAGGAAGCCGAAAACACCCTGGTGGACGTGGCGCGCAAGATCGGCTTCAAGGACATTTCCTTCCAGTACGAGCCAATCGCTGCGGCCTTCGACTACGAGTCCACCATCGAGAAAGAAGAGCTGGTGCTGATCGTCGACATCGGCGGTGGTACCTCCGACTTCTCCCTGGTGCGCCTGTCGCCCGAGCGTCGCCAGATCGGCAACCGCCACGACGACATCCTCGCCACCGGCGGTGTGCACATCGGCGGGACCGACTTCGACAAGCAACTCTCGCTGGCCGGCATGATGCCGTTGTTCGGCTACGGCAGCCGCATGAAAAGCGGCGCCTACATGCCCACCAGCCACCACATGAACCTGGCCACCTGGCACACCATCAACTCGGTGTACTCGCAGAAATCCAAGCTGGCGCTGGGCAGCATGCGCTACGACATCGAGGACACCGGCGGCATCGACCGCCTGTTCAACCTGATTGAACAGCGCGCCGGGCACTGGCTGGCGATGGAAGTGGAAGAGACCAAAATCCAGCTGACCCAGCAGGACAGCCGCCATGTGCTGCTGGACCGGGTCGAGCCAGGGTTGAGCGTGGAGTTGAGTCGGGCATTGTTCGAGTCGGCCATCGATGGCTTGTTGGAGCGGGTGCGCAACAGCGTGACCCAGTTGCTCAACGACGCCTCGGTGGACGTGGCCCAGGTGGACACTGTGTTCTTTACCGGGGGCTCCAGCGGGATTCCGGCGCTGCGCCACAGTATCTCGGCGATGCTGCCGAATGCGCAGCACGTGGAAGGCAATATCTTTGGCAGTATTGGCAGTGGTCTGGCGATTGAGGCCAGCAAGCGGTACGGCTACTGAGTTTTAGCTGAAACCGTGGCGCGCCCTTCGCGAGCAAGCTCGCTCCCACATTTGACCGAGTTCCAGCTTTGGAATGCAGCCGAATGTGGGAGCGGGCTTGCTCGCGAAGGGGCCAGTCCAGGCAACATCAATGCCTAAACCATCCCCGCCAGCTTCAACTCACTCTTCAAGTACGCATAATAAATCGGCCCCGCCACCACCCCCGGCAGGCCGAACGCGGCTTCGAACACCAGCATCGCCAACAACAATTCCCACGACTTGGCACTGATCTGCCCGCCGACGATGCGCGCGTTGAGGAAGTACTCGACCTTGTGGATCACGATCAGGTAGCCCAACGCCGCCACCGCCACCCAAATCGACAGCGACAAAGCCACGATGGTGATCAGGGTGTTGGACATCAGGTTACCGATCACTGGCAGCAGGCCCAGCAGGAACGTCAGCACGATCAGGGTCTTGGTCAGCGGCAGGTGAATCCCGCACAGCGGCAGCACCACCGCGAGGAAGATCGCGGTGAACGCAGTGTTCAGCGCGGCGATTTTGATCTGGGCGAAGACGATGTTGCGAAAGGCCTGGACCAGCAAGTGCAGGCGATCGAACAGCGCAGCAGCCAAGGGTTTACGCTTGGTGACGTCCGGCACCCGTTGCAGGGCGATGATCGCGCCCAGCACCATGCCGATCAGCAAGGTCACGAACATGTGCGCGGCGTCTTTGCCCACCAACTGCAATTCGCTGAGGTGTTTGCTCAGCCATTCGCCGATGGCCACGCGAAACTCGGCGGCGCTGGCCGGCAGGTAGGCGTCGAGGAACGGCGGCAGTTGGCCGCGGGCACGGTCAACCACGCCCATGAATTTGTCGAGGGAAGCCCCCGGGTTTTCCGCTTCGTGCAGCAGGAAGCTGATGGCCCCAGCGAAGATCAGGGTCAGGATGCTGACGATCAAAGTCCCCAACAACGCCACCGCCAACCAGCGCGCACGCCGGCCTTCTATCAGCCGCTGCAACTGCGGGGTGAGCATGTTGACCAGCTCGTACACCAGCAGCCCGGCCAGCAGGCTCGGCAGCAACTTCAACGGCAAAACCAGCAGCAGCCCGCCAAAAATCAGCACGCAACTGACCAACAACAACACGTGACGCTGAGAAAACGTTGGCATACAGCCTCAAAACGAACGGCGTTAAAAGATGCTGTTATTTGTAGGAGCGAGCTTGCTCGCGAAAAACGCAAGGAAGCCACGTTTATTCAGGATCAACGCGTTTTCGTTGACGTTCTTCGCGAGCAAGCTCGCTCCTACAAGACAACAGAGGGCTGTGTGCGAGTGTCGCAGCCTTCTATGGCACCCGGCTATTATTTCTTCAGGCAGGTGCTCATAAACGTTTTACGTGCATCGCCGGTCAGCGCCTGGGTTTTCGCCGTGGCGTTGCAGTCTTTCATTTTTTGCTGCTGTGGCGTGAGGGTCTTGGCGTCGTTGGCGGCCGGGGCGGCCTTGAGGCAGGTGCTCATGAATGCCTTGCGATCATCACCGGTTTTGCCACTGGTCTTGGCTTCGGCGTTGCAAGTGGTCATTTTTTGTTGCTGAGCCGTCTGTGCGGCAGTCGCGGCAAAGCCTTGGGAACACAACAGCAAGCCCATCATCAACAGCGGAATACGCAGCATCTTCATGGAGTTTTCTCCCTGTTACCGTGCCGAGGGGCACGGCCTCCCCAGCAGTGTAGTCAAACCTTGTTACACGTTCACCTGCTACGAATATTCGTCCGTCGGTACTGCTCCGGGGTGCAGCCGGCCTGGCGCTGAAACATCGCGATAAACGCCGAGGCGGTGCTGTAGCCCAGGTCAAACGCCACTTCCTGGACGCTGCGCGGGCTGTCCAAGGCTTCGATGGACGCGAGGAAGCGCAGGCGTTGGCGCCATTCGCCGAAACTCATCCCCAGTTCACGAGCAAATTGCCGGGCCAAGGTGCGCTCGCTGACATGTACCTGCTCCGCCCACTGGGCCAGCGCGCGGTTATCACCGGGGTCGGCCTGCATGCCTTCCAGTACGCTGAGCAACCCGGGATGGCTGGCGTACGGCAGGAAGCAATCGTGCACCGGGGCCTGCCGGAGCTGGTCGACCAGCACCTGGGCCAGGCGCACATCAGCTTCATTCTCGGGAATGTTGACGTCACGCTCGGCGAAATCGCTGAGGATCGCCTTGAGGATATCGCTGATGGTCAGGGTGCACGGCTGCGCCGGCAAGTGCTCGCACAGCGTGGGCGCTAGGTACACCGAGCGATAGACAACCGCCTGGGCATTGTAGGAACTGTGCTGGGTATTCGGCGGGATCCACACCGCGTATTGCGGCGGCGACATGAAGCGGCTGCCGGCGACTTCAAAACGCATCACGCCTCGGGCCGAGTAGTCCAGGGAGCCCCAGGCATGCTGGTGCGCACTGGCATGGGTGTCGGCCTCGAACTCCGAATAACGGAAGTACACCGGGGACGGCAACTGATCGAAATCGGGAAGGTTGATGTACTTCTTGAGCATATTGTCTGGATACAAAGGTCGGATGGCTGGATCGAAGTATAGGCTTCGATCCAGACAAAGGATAATCGCCCCTCATAGACGTAACAGGTTCCTTTCGATGCAATACGCTTATCCGTTACTGGCCATTTTTATCTGGGCAGGCAATACCGTGGTCAACAAACTCGCGGTGGGGACAATTTTCCCTGCCGAGATCGGCTTTTATCGCTGGCTGCTGGCCGGCGTGCTGTTTACCCCGTTCATGCTCAAACCTGTCATCGCCAATTGGTCGCTGATTCGTCCCAAGCTGGGCAAGATCTTTATCCTCGGCGTGCTGGGCATGGCGGTGTATCAGAGCCTGGCGTATTACGCCGCCAACCTGACCTCGGCCACCAACATGGGCATCATCCTCTCGCTGATGCCGCTGATGGCCCTCACCGCCGCAATCATCAGCCTTGGCCAACGCTTGACATTCGGCGCCCTGACCGGTGCCGTGCTGTCGTTCGCTGGCGTGGCGGTGGTGGTCTCCGCCGGCAGTCTCAGCGCGCTGCTGCAACACGGGCTGAATATGGGTGATGCGATGATGCTGGTGGCCACCCTCGCCTACGCGGTCTACAGCACCCTGCTGAAAAAGTGGCAGCTGCGTTTGCCACCGCTGGTGTTGCTGTATTTGCAGGTGCTGGTGGCGGTGGTGGTGCTGTTTCCGCTGTTCCTGTTCTCCGACAAGGCCGGCCTTGGCTGGTCGAATATCCCGCTGGTGCTGTATGCCTGCCTGCTGGCCTCGATGCTCGCGCCGTTGGCGTGGATGCATTCGGTGAAGACCCTCGGCCCGAGCCGCACCACGCTGTTTTTCAATCTGCTGCCGCTGATCACCGCGTTGATTGCCTCAGTGGTGTTGAAGGAGCAACTGGCGATGTATCACCTGGTGGGCGGCTTGCTGACCTTGGGCGGGGTGATTTTGTCGGAGCGCTGGACGACTCCGGTTCGCAGCAATGTCAGCGTGCCTGAAACTACTTAAGGCCGACCACGCCGGCGACGATCAAGCCCACCGACACCAGCTTGATCATCGTCAGGCTCTCCCCCAGCAGCGCAAACCCGAGAAACACCGTGCCCAGAGAGCCAATGGCGGTCCAGATCGGGTAGGCCACGCTCACCGGCAGTTCACGCATGGCCAGCGTCAGGAAATAGATCCCGCCCACCGCTGCAATGACGGTGATCAGCGATGGCCACAGCCGGGTGAAGCCGTCGGCGTACTTCATGCCCATGGCGAAGATCACCTCAAACCCGGCAGCGATCAGCAGGAAGAGCCAGGACACCTCAGAAGCTCCCGGCCAGATCGCGCAGTTGCCCTTCGACCGCATCGCAGGAGCGACGGAACACGCTCGGGTCGGACTCTTCACCTTCTGCTGCAATCACCGTGACGTCTTCGATGCCGATAAAGCCCAACGCGGTGCGCAAGTGCGGATCGGCGTGGTTCATCGCCTCGTTTTCCCCACCCGGGCCAAAGCCATTGCCGCCGCGGCTGGTGATGATCAGCGCCTTTTTGCCCAACAGCAACGGCTGGTATTGGGCGATGCCCTGGCTGTCCTGGGTGATGTCCACGGTGTGGCCCATGCGCACGATCTGGTCGACCCAGGCCTTGAGGCCGCTGGGAATCCCGAAGTTGTACATCGGCACGGAAATCACCAGCAGTTCGTGTTCGACCAGCTCGGCCACCAGCTCATTGCTCAGTTGCAAATCAGCGTGCATGGACAAGGGCATCGACTGCGGCTCAGGGTGAAAACTGGCGGCAATAAAGGCTTCGCTGACATGGGGAATCGATGCACGGCCGACTTCGCGGCGGCTCAGTTGCGCGTCAGGGTTGGCGGCGTGCCAGGCGCCTAGAAACACCTCGGCCAGGCGCCGGGAGTGGGAACGTTCGCCGCGGGGGCTGGAATGGATCGCAAGCATTTTTTTCATCTGTAGGCCTTCACACGCTAGACTCAGGCAACCTGACTGGCCGCCTCTCTTGCCCACAAATCTAGAGATGCCTGGCTTACCTCACAAATGAGCAATAGTTGTTCTGGATGATCTGAATTCATCCATGGAGCCTCATATGTTTGCCTCGCTGCCCCTGACCGCCCTGCGTGCCTTTGAATCGGCGTCGCGCCTGCTGAGCTTCAAGGCCGCCGCCCAGGAGCTGTCGGTAACGCCGACGGCCGTGTCCCACCAGATTCGCTCCCTGGAAACCTGGCTCGGCGTGCCACTGTTCGAGCGCCTGCCGCGCCAGGTGCGACTTACAGAACGCGGCGAGCGCCTGTTCCACAGCCTGCACGGCGCGCTGCTGGACGTCGCGCAAAGCGTCGACACCCTGCGCCCGCAGCGCAGCGCCGGCAATCTCACGCTCTCCACCACGCCGGCGTTTGCCGCTCTTTGGCTGGTGCCGCGACTCGGCCGCTTCTATGCCGCCCATCCGGATATCAGCCTGCGCCTGGACACCCACTGCGCCGTGGTCGATTTGCAGCAGGACGCCAGCGTCGACCTGGTGATCCGCTACAGCATCGACGACTACGTGAACCTGTACGGTTTATGCCTGTTCGACGAATGCTTCGCGGTGTATGGCTCCCCCGAACAGGTCGCCCTGGCGAGCGAACGCACCCCGACCCTGATCAGCGTGCGTTGGCACAACTCCAAGCTGTACGCCCTGGGCTGGCAGGCCTGGTGCGAAAAAGCCGGGGAAGACTGGCTGCAATCCGCCTCGCCACTGCGCGAATACGACGAAGAGCACTACGCCTTGCAAGCAGCGATTGCCGGCCAGGGCCTGGTGTTGGCGAGCAATATCCTGGTTTCGGAAAGCGTCGCCAGCGGTTTACTGGTGCCTTACCGGCCACAGGTCCATGTCGACGGCGCCGGTTACAGCGCCCTGTGCGTGCCGGGCCGTGAACGACACCCGCCGGTCCGGGCGTTTTTTGAATGGTTGCAGGACGAAGCGCGGCTATCGGGACACGCGCTGTAAAATCCGATAAAACTTTTCGGGTTGCCTGGGACTCACAACCAATGAGCGATCACGCCGGCAGAGCGTGGCGCAAAACCGGATTAGTACCAGGAGAATGAGATGACTGACTCACATTTGTCTGACGTAGCCACCTTACGTGAGCGCGCCCGCAAGAACGTCGAAAACGGTGCCGTGACTGAAGGCTATGACGCCGACCGCCAGGAAATCCTGCGTCTGCTCAACGAATCGCTGGCCACCGAACTGGTGTGCGTGCTGCGCTACAAGCGCCACTACTTCATGGCCAATGGCGTCAAGGCGCATGTCGCCGCCGAGGAATTCCTCGAGCACGCCACCCAGGAAGCCGAACACGCCGACAAACTCGCCGAACGCATCGTGCAGTTGGGCGGCGAGCCGGAGTTCAACCCCGACCTGCTGTCGAAAAACTCCCACGCGCAGTACGTGGCCGGTAATACGCTGAAGGAAATGGTCTACGAAGACCTGGTGGCCGAGCGTATTGCGGTGGACAGCTATCGTGAGATCATCCAGTACATCGGCGATAAAGACCCGACTACTCGCCGGATCTTCGAAGAGATCCTGGCCCAGGAAGAAGAACACGCCGATGACATGGCGGATATTCTGCAGGACCTGTAACTAACACAACGAACACCGCAAAACCCATGTGGGAGCGGGCTTGCTCGCGAAGGCGGTGGATCAGTCGGAACATTCTTGACTGATCCACCGCCTTCGCGAGCAAGCCCGCTCCCACATTTGGTTCCCTGCTTTGTCAGCTAGCCTTTCACCGTCTTCGGCGCCTTGCCTTCCTTCATCTGTTGCAGCAACGGCGCACATTGGTTCGGCTCATCGCCGCTCGGTGCCACCAGCGCCAGCAAGCCTGCTGCCGGGCCGGCAATCACACCCAGTGCAACCATTCCCGCGCCACGCAGCATCAGCGGCACCGCCTTCACGCCCGCATTCGGCTTGATAAACGGCCCGTTGACGTACAACGGCGAGCGCAGGGAGAACAAGCGGAAGCCTTTCGACTCTGGCGTGATCGTCAGATCAAGCTGCTCACTGGCCATGTTCGCGGTGCCATCGATGTAGATGATCGCGTTCTCGGTATCGAACACAAACAGACGAGTCGTCGCCAGGCCGGACTTGATACCAAAGTCCGCCGCCGCGCAGTTGATCTTCACTTCCTTGTCGCCAAACAGGCGGCCGACCACGTAGTTACCGACGTTGAGCCCGGCGATTTCCATCAGGCTACGGCTGATGGCGCCGTCGTTGATCAACATCTTCAGATCGCCGTTCGACGTGCCCAACAGCGCCGCGACGGAGTTTCCGCGACCGGAAATGTCGGCGTCACCGTTGAGTTCACCGAAGCTGGTTTTCATCGGTTCAAAGGTCGGGAACAGTTGCTTGAGCTTGAAGTTACGTGCGGTGAGTTTGGCCTGGCCTTCCATCGGCGTGGTGCGCCCATTGAGGCGAATCTGCGCGTCGAGCTTGCCACCGGCTACGCCGAAACGCAGGGGCTCGAGGCTCAACTGGCCATCGTTCAACACCAGGTGGGTATAAAGGTCGGTGAACGGCAGTTCGGCACTGTGGACGATGCGCTTGCCGGTGAATTCGACGTCGGCATCCATGTCGCGCCAGCGCTCCGTGCGAAACTCTTCCACCGGCAGCACCTTGGTCGCCGGCTGTTTGCTTTCGCCGCCACGGGCTTTTTGCTTGGCGTTGGAGTCGGCACCAATCAGCGGCGCCAGGTCGGCCATCAACAGTTGGTTGGAAACCAGCGCGCCCGTGAGCTTGGGCCGTGGCTGACTGGCGACATAGCCAAGGTTGCCGTGGATGTCGCTATTGCCGATCTTGCCGTTGAAGTTTTCATACTGGAACGACGCACCGCTGGCCTCATGCAATTTGGCGATCAGGTGGCCGTCGGTGGAATAGGCCGGCGAATCCGGCAAGGTCACGCCGGTGAGCGGGTACAGGTTGCCCAGGCTGCTGCCGGAGAGCTTGAGGCGCAGGTCGAGCGCGCCAAGGTTCATCGGGTCGGTGAGGGTGCCGGCCAGCGCGATGCTGGTGTCGCCGATCCTGGCCTGGGCTTGCAGCGGGAACGGCTTGGCCGCGTCCTGCAATGCCAGCAGTCCACCGATCTTGCCGGTGCCATCGAGCTTCTGGCCGTGGTACTTGCCTTTGACCTTGAGCTCGAACGCGTAATCCTGCGGCGCCGAGCCTTTTTCCAGGGCTTTCTTGGCGTCGGCATCACCGACGATCTCACCGAAGGGAATTGGCTTGCCAAGCAAATCAATCACTACGTCGAGTTGGGTCTTGAGGGTTTGGTCGTCGAGGGTCACGTGGCCTTTGTCGAAACCAATCGCGCCGATGTCCACCACCCAGTTGGAGGGTTCAGCGTTCGGGTCCTTGGGGTCGAACTTGAAGGTCCAGTTGGCGCGGCCATCGGCCAGGCGCTGCAACTGCGCACTCGGTTCGGCGAGGTCGATACGCGGGATCACCACGCGCTGGGCCAGCAACGCCAGGGGCGAGACGCGCAATTCCACGCGTTTGAGGGTGACCATCTGCGGGGTTTTCGACCAGTCGGGGTTGCCCAGGGTCAGGTCTTCGGCAATCACATGGGGCCACGGAATCCAGGCGCGCCAGCCGCCTTCATCGGGCTCGCGCTGCCAAACCACTGCCAGGTTGCCATTGATGGCAAACGGTCGATGCAGCTCTTCGGAGACCTTTGCGTTGAGCGGCGGCTTGATCCGGTTCCAGTCAAAGAACACCAGGACCAACACCACAATGGCGATTAACAGAACGAAGCTGGCGCAGCTCCAGGCGAGAATTTTACGAGTGCGCGTCATTGCACAGGACTCCAGGTTACGACTGAGCGGGCGCATTGCGGCGCGCGTTTTGACTACAGCTTATATGGCTACGACTGACAAACGGCGCTGGGGTTTAACCCCATTGATGAATTAGCCCTCAAAACCGGCTTTCCTGACCAATCAGACAGTTTCAATCATCAATCACGCACCGTTGTTACCCACGGTCGTGTCGAAAATACCCACCACGGTGCAAAAGCGCGGGCTTGAGACCTGCGAGATAGAGCCCTCGGCGAGAACAATCAATTCTGTTGATTATTACCATTGTGTTTATGAACTTTTATATCGACTTATCAAGAGTAGCATTAGCCCTGTACCCAATTTATCGCCCTCCCAAGGAGCAACCCATCATGAAACGCCAATTACTCGCAAGCTTTGTACTTTCCGTCCTGGCCACCAGCGCATTTGCCCTGCCAGCTGCTGAACAGGCCACCCCACAAGTGAAAGCCGATGCTTCCCACGTTAGCCAAACCCTGGCGCGCAGCGGTGCTTCGGACAAGAACAACACCGACTACAACGGCAGCATCACTGAAAACGGTTCGGACAACGCCAACAAACGCGCTTACACCGAAGGTGTTGTAGAAAACGGCCGTAATCGTCTGGAACAGAAAGGCCTGGTTGAAGGTGGCGCTGATCGCCTGATGGAACGCAACGCTGTTGCCGAAGGTGGCCGTGATCGCCTGGAACAGAAAGGTCTGGTTGAAGGCGGTGCTGAGCAAGCCAACGAACGTGCCTACGCCGGTTCTGTAGCTGAAGGCGGTGCTGACCGTCTGCAAGAACTGCATCAAGCACAGAGCTAAGCCCGTGCTGGCCCTGGAAAAAAGCCCGATCACCCGATCGGGCTTTGACTTTGTGTGAACCGCAACGCCCTTCTCCCTTTTGAAGTTCGACGCTGGCAAAGCTGATTTGCTAGAGTGCGTCGCTGTCCTTGTCCACAAAGCCCGCCTGCCAATGCTGCCCCGTGCCGAACAGAAGCAACAGACCCGACTCGCCCTGATGGACGCAGCCCGCCATCTGATGGAGTGTGGCCGTGGGTTCGGCAGCCTGAGCCTGCGTGAAGTGGCCAAGACCGCCGGCATCGTGCCCACCGGTTTCTACCGTCACTTTGCCGATATGGATCAGCTGGGCCTGGTATTGGTCAGTGAAGTCGGCCAGACCTTTCGCGCGACGATTCGCCTGGTTCGCCACAATGAATTCGTGATGGGCGGCATCATTGATGCCTCAGTGCGGATTTTCCTGGATGTGGTCGCCGCCAACCGTTCGCAATTCCTGTTCCTGGCCCGCGAGCAATACGGTGGCAGCCTCGCCGTTCGCCAAGCCATTGGTGCCCTGCGCGAGGACATCACCAGCGACCTCGCCGCCGACCTGACCCTGATGCCCAAGCTCCAGCACCTGGATGCCGACGGCTTGCACGTAATGGCCGACCTGATCGTCAAGAGCGTGTTCGCCACCTTGCCCGACATCATCGACCCGCCCGCCGAAGCGCTGCCTGCGCACCTCACGCCTCAAGCCAAGATCACCCAGCAACTGCGCTTTATCTTCATTGGCCTCAAGCATTGGCAAGGCCTGGGCAGCACTGAATAACTCATCGCACGGCGTGGAAACGCTTGGCGGTGGTGTAGTTCTTGTTCCAGTAACTGTTAGCCAGTGAGTCGATGCGCACGCTTTTGCCGGTGCGGGGCGAGTGAATGAATTTGCCCTCGCCTATATAGAGGCCGACGTGACTGACCTGGCCGCGCCCATTGCCCCTGAAAAACACCGCATCGCCCGGTTGCAATGCATCGCGCTTGATCGTGGCTGCCGTTGAGCGATGCATCGCAGAAGTCGTGCGGGGCAGATGAATGTTGGCTTCGGTCTTGAACAGGTACACCAGGAAGCTGCTGCAATCGAAGCCTTGCCGCACCGAGGTTCCGCCCCACTTGTAGGGCGTACCCAGCAGTGCATGGGCACGATCGATCACGTTGTCGATAGAAGGCCGCGGGGCAAATGCCGGGGCCCGCTGGAGATTGGCCGAGGCGGATGAAAGGGTGAGCGACAAACTGACAATGATTAAACAGAAAAATGACTTGTACATGATGGAACCGCTGAGAATTAAACACGGAGCGGAATCCTAATGAAACAGCGCGTAACCCGATGAACGCCAAATCCTGAAACTGCGTGGGACAAATCCGAAACAACTCATCACCCTCCCAAAGATGAAAGAAATTTCATGCAGCGAGCCATGGAATTCAACGCTGAGCGCCCGAATCCGGTGCTATAAATCCACTCACGCACCAAAATGAAACATTTTGGAATAATTTCCTGCGCCATCAGGTGGCACACGCCGCCTGCCTACAGGGAATTCCTACTCCCCGCGTGGTTGGCAAGACCCTTGCTCTAGCTTGCTTATCGCTCATAGCTGGAAGCTTTCTGATGCTGGTGATCCACCGCCGAATCGCGCCCGAACCCGTCTGGGCCGCCGAGTTGCTGCTGAACTTCGAAGCCCGCAGCAAAAGCCGCCTGCGCTGTTTCAGTGCCGACGGAGAAGACGTCGGCCTGTTCCTGGAGCGCGGCCAATCGCCACTGCACGATGGCGAATTCCTACAGGCCGAAGACGGACGTGTCGTACGCGTATGTGCCCGGCCTGAACAACTGCTGCACGTCACCTGCGGCAATGCCTTTGAACTGACTCGCGCCGCCTATCACCTGGGCAATCGCCATGTCGCCCTGCAAGTGGGCGACGGCTGGCTGCGCCTGCTCGATGACTACGTGCTCAAGGCCATGCTCGATCAGTTGGGCGCGACGACCGAAACCATCGAGGCCCCCTTCCAGCCGGAACACGGTGCCTATGGCGGTGGCCACCACCACTCCCGCCATGGCGACGAAGACTTCAACTACCCGCCCAAGCTGCACCAGTTCGGCGTACGTCTATGAACCCAGCCTGGGCGCTGTTGCGTCTGGCCAGTCCGCAGTTGCCGATTGGTGGCTACAGCTATTCCCAGGGCCTGGAAATGGCCGTGGAGCAAGCCCGCGTGACCGACCCGGCGAGTGCCGGGCGCTGGATCAGCGATCAACTGTTGCTCAACCTGGCGCGCTTCGAAGCGCCGCTGCTGCTCGCCCACTGCGAGGCCGCCGCGCAACAGGATTGGCCACACCTCGCGCGGTTGTGTGAAGAACACCGCGCCAGCCGCGAAACCCGCGAGCTGTACCAGGAAAGCCGGCAGATGGGTTATTCGCTGCATCAACTGCTCAACGGCTTGCCGGAACTGGACGACGCCGCACGGGAGTTTCTCGCGCAGCGACCCGAACCACACTTGGCCTTGGGCTGGGCGCTGGCCGCCCGCGCCTGGCGGATAAGCCCGGATGACGCCCTGGCCGCCTGGCTGTGGAGCTGGCTGGAAAACCAACTGGCGGTGCTGATGAAAACCTTGCCACTGGGTCAGCAAGCCGCCCAGCGCCTGACCAGTGAACTGCTGCCGCTGCTGCAACAAGCCCAGCACAGCGCCAGCCAGCTCGACCCCAATCACTACGGCAGCGCCGCCTTTGGCCTGTCCCTGGCGTGCATGGCCCATGAGCGCCAGTACAGCCGCCTATTCCGTTCCTAGGGCACTTTATCTTGGAGAATCATATGAACACCCAACCCCTGCGCGTCGGCATCGGCGGCCCGGTCGGCTCCGGCAAGACCGCCCTGACCCTGGCCCTGTGCCTGGCCCTGCGCGACCGCTACAACCTGGCGGTGGTCACCAACGATATCTACACCCGCGAAGACGCCGACTTCCTGGTGCGCAACCAGGCCCTGGCGCCCGAACGCATCATCGGCGTGGAAACCGGCGGCTGCCCCCACACCGCGATTCGCGAAGATGCCTCGATCAACCTCGAAGCCGTGGACCAGTTGAACCGGCGCTTTCCCGGCCTGGACCTGATCCTGGTGGAGTCCGGCGGCGACAACCTGTCGGCCACCTTCAGCCCGGAACTGTCGGACCTGACCATCTACGTGATCGATGTGTCGGCCGGCGACAAGCTGCCGCGCAAAGGCGGGCCGGGGATCTGCAAGTCCGACCTGCTGGTGATCAACAAGATCGACCTGGCGCCGCTGGTGGGCGCGTCCCTGGAGCTGATGAACAGCGACACCCAGCGTATGCGCGGCGGTAAACCTTTCGTCTTCAGCAATCAGAAAACCGGCGTCGGCCTGGAAGAAATCGTCGCCTTCATCGAACGCCAGGGCTTGCTGACCGCAGCCTGATCAACCCCAACAAGGAGCCTGTCCATGCGCCTCAATACACTTCTCGCCGCCGCAGCGTTGCTGCTCACTCCCGCCCTCGCCTTCGCCCACCCCGGCCATGGCGACAACGGCCTGGTGGCCGGCATCAGTCACCCGCTGGGCGGCATCGACCACTTGCTGGCGATGGTCGCCGTGGGCCTGTGGGCCGCTCAACAAAAAGGCTCAGCACGCTGGGCGCTGCCGTGCACCTTTGTCGGCACCATGCTGATCGGCGGGATGCTGGGCTTTGAAGGGCTGGAACTGCCGGCGCTGGAAAGCGGGATTGCCGCGTCGGTGCTGGCGCTGGGCCTGGCGGTTGCGCTGGCAGTGCGTCCGCCGTTGTTCGTGGCGGTGGCAGCGACTGCACTGTTTGCGCTGTTCCATGGCGTGGCGCATGGCTTGGAGCTGCCGGACATGTCCAGCCCTTGGGCGTATGCCGTAGGGTTTGTGGGTGCGACGGCGGTTTTGCATGCGGCGGGCTATGCCGTGGTGCGTTTCCTGCCAGCGGCGGCAGCGCCGTTGGTGCGGGTGGCTGGTGCGGCGTCGGCGGCGACTGGGGTCTGGTTGCTCGCTGCCTGATTTTCGGTGCTCCTGAGGGCCTCTTCGCGAGCAAGCCCGCTCCCACATTCGACTGCATTCCAACAATGGAACTCGATCGAATGTGGGAGCGGGCTTGCTCGCGAAGGCGGCAGTAAAGACAACACCGATCCCAAGCCTGATACCATGTCGCGCAAACACCCCTGCCGTGACGACGCCAGCCGATGCCCATCGCTCCAAGCTCCGCCCTCAAGCCTCAATTGACCGCTGTGTTGACGCACTTCCACGACCTGATCGTGCCGCTCTGGCATGGCCCGGGCTGGAATGCCGACCTGGCGCTGCCCTATGAGGCCCTGGACGCCGATCATCGGCCTTTGCCCCCGCAACGCTACCGCGCCATGGCCTGCGCACGGCAGTTGTACCTGTTCGCCAGCCTGATCGGCGAGCCCGGCGCAGCCTTTGCCGAGGAGCGCGCCGCCGCGCTGTTCCGCTCCCTGCAACGGCACTTCCACGACGCCGAGCACGGCGGCTGGTTCTACAGCATCGACGCCCACGGCAAGCCGCTGGATAAACGCAAAGACCTCTACACCCACGCCTTCATCATCTTTGCCTGCGCCCACTATTGGGCCAAGGTGCGTGAATCGCTGGTGGAGTCGGTGCTTGATGCCGCCCTGGAAGTGGTTGCCGAACGCTTCGCCAACGGCGACGGCCTGTACGAAGCGGTGCTGGAACGTAACTGGTCATCCCTCAAGTCCGGCCCTCTGCAAAACCCGTTGATGCACCTTGCCGAAGGTTTCCTCGCCACGCTGGCCGTGCGTGAAGACGCCGTCACCCAAGACGCACTGGTGGACCTGGCCAACGCCATGCAAAAGCGCTTCATCGACCGCCAACAGGGCGTGATGATGGAAAAACCGCTGGGCGCTGTGGATAACTGGTTTGAGCCGGGGCACCAGTTCGAATGGTTCTTCCTGCTGGAGTCTTCGGACTTGTTGCGGGACACGCCGCTGCACGCATCGTTGAACAAAGCGTTCACCTATGCCGAGCAAAAGGGTGTGGATAAAGTGACTGGCGCGGTCAGCGGCATGCTTGCCCTGGACGGCAGCGTACGCGACGGCACCCAGCGTATCTGGGCCCAGGCCGAATACCTGCGGGCGCTGACCTTGCGGCCCAACAGTGAAGCCGTGCTGCAACGCCAATTGCTGGCGTTGCAACAGCGCTTCCTGCACGACAAAGGCTGGAATGAGTGCCTGGATGCCAAGGGGCAAGTGAGCCGACGGGACATGCCGTCGACCACGCCTTACCACTTGGCGACGTGCTACCTGGGCCTTACGCAATCCATTTGCGATCCCCGGTAAAACTGATCGTCAGCCAGCGCGCCGCGTCCGGCTTGCCCAACCCTGTGGATATTTCTTCGCGCAGCCCGTCCAGGGTGGCGACGTTATCCACCGGGTAATCCGCCGGCAGCACCACATGAATCTCGATAAACCGCGCCCGCCCGTGCTTCTGCACGTAGGACACGTAGTCGTCGAAACCATGCCTGGCCTGGGCCGCATCCATTACTTCGCGCACTTTGCCGTCCAGTTGGTCCGGCACAATCCCCAGCACATCCCGTAGCGCCGGGCGCAGGATCTTGAAGGCCGGCGCCAGCATGCTCAACGCCAGCAGGATCAGGATCAACGGGTCGACATACACCGCCCACTGCCCGTAGCCCTGGGACTTGAGCAACAGCGCAGCCAGGAAGCTCACCAGCAGCCCCACCGACAGCATCGCGTCCACCAGCCAGCTGATGTTGTCGAACTGGATCAGCGACGACTTGAGCGTGCGATTGCGGTAACGCACATAGAAGAAATAGGCGAACTCGACGACGGTAAACACCGCCGCGTAGATGATCACCAGGCCCAACTCGATATCGCGCCCGCCATTGATAATGCCGAACACACCGTTGAGAAACGCATAGATAGCGATCAACAGCAGGAAACTGCCTTCGATCAACAGCACCATGGGCTCCAGGTGCCAGTAGCCGAACTGGAAACGTTCGTTGCTTTTCTTGGCGATCAGCTTGGCCGTGATCAGCATCAGCACCTTGATGGCCGTGGCGATCAGCGAGAAAAAGCCGTCGAATAAAATCGATTGGGCGCCCGACACCACACCCGTGACAATCCCGGCGATCGCTACGGCGAACATCAGGATGGTCGATTGTTTGAGCAGCGACTGCTCACCTCGGTTACTCACATATCCTCCTGTCAAAACCTTAAAACCGCACAGCGCGGCGGGGTTTTCAGGAGTGGAGTGTACCTTATGTCCTGTTTTGGCCGATTTGCCGCATATTCAAGGCTGACAAAAACCTGTGGCGAGGGAGCTTGCTCCCGCTGGGCTGCGAAGCCGCCCCAAAAAAGCCAGGGCCGCTTCGCGCCCCAGCGGGAGCAAGCTCCCTCGCCACAACAGCTCGACGAAATTAGCCCTTGGCGCCACGCTCAATCGCAAACCCGGCCCAGGTCTGGCTGACCGGCATCAGTTCCAGACGGTTGATGTTCACGTGCGCCGGGGTGTTCAGCACCCAGAAGATCGTGTCGGCGATGTCCTGTGGCTGGATCGGCTCGGCACCGGCATAAGTCGCGTCATACCGCGCCTGGTCACCGGCAAACCGCACCAGGGAGAACTCGCTTTCGCACAGGCCGGGCTCAATGTTGGTCACGCGCACGCCGGTGCCTTGCAAGTCACACCGCAGGTTCAGCGAGAACTGTTTGACGAAGGCCTTGGTGCCGCCATACACGTGGCTGCCCGGGTACGGGTAGCTGCCGGCGATGGAACCAAGGTTGATGATGCCGGCGCCACGGCCATGGGCGATCAGGCGCGGCAACAGCAGGCTGGTGGTGGTCAGCAGGCCTTTGATGTTGGTGTCGACCATGGTTTCCCAATCGTCGAGGCTGCACTTGGGCGCAGGGTCGGTGCCCACCGCCAGGCCGGCGTTGTTGATCAGCCCGCGCAGCGTGGCGAAGGAAGGCGGCAGGTTGGCAATTGCCTCTTCCATGGCCTTGCGGTCACGCACGTCCACCACCAGGCCATGCACTTCGGTCTGCTTGGAGAGCTCGGCGCACAGGGCGTTCAGACGCTCTGCGCGACGGCCGGTGAGCACCAGTTTCCAGCCGGCTTCGGCAAAACGGCGGGCACAGGCTTCGCCGAAACCGGAGGTCGCGCCAGTAATAAACAGCGTATTGGACATGGTGTTCTCCTTGCAGGGCTACGAGGTAAAAAATCAGCCAGCAGAATGCCCGGCTGCCGGGCTGGCGGCAACTGATACACGCTGTGGACACAGGTGAATGCCGCTCATACTGTACGAAATTCAACCAATCGCCCGGGACCCATACAGGCCGTGGCGTGCAGCCATGTGCGCGCACCTTATCCACAGCCCCGTCCACAGTCTTTGGGGGCAAGTGCAAAAGCTGAAAGCCACGGTGTACAAGGCTTTCAGCGCGATTCAAAAAGTTTTTTGCTTGACCTGGACCAAGCCATATGTAGCCCGGTTCAAAACAGTGCACTCAGGGCGATGGCTCCAGGCCAGTCATTCCGGCCTCTGCGGCACTCTTTCCAGAGTTTAGTCACAGACTTATCCACAGGCCGGAGTGACATATTCCGGTCATATACCTGTGTCTTTAAACAGGTTGACAAAACCCTCGGGTGGTCGCGAAAAACTCACTGATCAATAAACAACCACCGCGCTACAAGCCACGAAAACAAAGGCCTCCAGCCAGCTACTCCCACGTTACCCACAGCCGGTTCCACAGTGGTTGGGGACAAGTCAAAACTGTGACAAAACAGGGATTTGCGGCGGCTATATGTCGCGCTTTGGCAGGTGGCTGGATTTGTTGTCCACAATTTGCCGCAAGCGCAAAAAACTGTAGGAGCGAGCGTGCTCGCGAAGAACGTTAACGATGACGCGGGCATTCAGAATGAACGCGGCGCCCTCAGGTTCTTCGCGAGCAAGCTCGCTCCTACAGAGGGTCCAACTGGTGATCAGTGCCCGCCGAGGTAGGCGTTACGCACCTCCTCATTCACCAGCAGCTCCTTGCCAGTGCCTGTAAGGCGAATTTCGCCGTTGACCATCACGTACGCCCGGTCCGACAAGCGCAACGCATGGTTGGCGTTCTGCTCCACCAGGAAGATGGTCATGCCGGTAGACGCCAGCTCCCGCAGCGTGGCGAAGATTTGCTTCACCACAATCGGCGCCAGCCCCAGGCTCGGCTCGTCCAGCAGCAACAACTTGGGGCGGCTCATCAGCGCGCGGGCGATGGCGAGCATCTGCTGCTCACCACCGGACATGGTCATCGCCCGCTGGTTACGCCGCTCCTTGAGCCGCGGAAACAGCTCGAACATCCGCTGCATATCCTCGGTAGCGAACTTGTCGCCAATCGGGATGGTGCCCATCAGCAGGTTTTCCTCGACGGTCATGTCGGGGAATACCCGCCGCCCTTCCGGCGACTGCGCAATGCCGTTGGAGGCGATGTAGTGGGACGACTTGTGGGTAATGTCGACGCCGCGATAGATGATCTGCCCGGACTCGGCCCGTGGCTGGCCAAAGATCGACATCAGCAGCGTGGATTTACCCGCGCCGTTGGAGCCGATCAGGCTGACGGTTTCGCCTTCGTTGATGTGCAGCGAGACTTTCTTCAAGGCCTGGATCGGGCCGTAGTACACGTCCAGGTCTTTCAGTTCGAGGATTGGCTCACTCATACCAGCTCCTCTTCATCAGCGCCCAGATAAGCCGCGATCACTTTAGGATCGTTGCGGATCGCTTCCGGGCCGCCTTCGGCAATCACGTT
The DNA here is from genome assembly GCF_059716235.1 of Pseudomonas sp. LBUM1641. Taxonomy (NCBI): domain Bacteria; kingdom Pseudomonadati; phylum Pseudomonadota; class Gammaproteobacteria; order Pseudomonadales; family Pseudomonadaceae; genus Pseudomonas; species Pseudomonas sp. LBUM1641. The sequence goes on along the minus strand of NZ_CP166815.1, from coordinate 671,720 downwards.
GCCGTGGTCCAGCACCACGATGTGGTCGGAAATACTCATTACCATGCCCATGTCGTGTTCGATCAGCACCACCGTCAGGTCGTGCTCGTCCCGCAGCAGGCGAATCATCGCGCTGAGGGCTTCGGTTTCCTGGGGGTTGAGGCCGGCAGCCGGTTCGTCGAGGCAGATGATCTGCGGCCGGGTGCACATGGCGCGGGCGATTTCCAGGCGGCGTTGTTGGCCATAGGACAGCTCGCCGGCCAGGCGGTTGGCGCAGTCCACCAGGTCCACCACTTCCAGCCAGTAGAAGGCATGGTCGAGGGCATCGCTTTCAGCCTTGCGGTAACCCTTGGTGTTGAGGATGCCCGCGAGCATGTTGCGGTTGACCCACATGTGTTGGGCCACCAGCAAGTTCTCCACCACCGACATTTCCTTGAACAGGCGAATGTTCTGGAAGGTGCGCGCCAAACCGGCACGGTTCACCAGGTGTGTGCCGCCGAACATCTTGTAGAACACCCGGCTGAAGAAGCTTTTCGGCGAAACAAAGTCGGTGACCTTGAAGCGCTCGCCCAGCAGTTGGATCACGTTGGTCTGCTTGCCGCGCACATTGAGTTCGATCTTGCCGCCGGAGGCTTTGTAGAAACCGGTCAGGCAGTTGAACACCGTGGTCTTGCCAGCGCCATTGGGGCCGATCAGGGCGAAGATCGAGTTGCGTTTGACCTGCAGGCTCACATCGCTCAAGGCCTTGATGCCACCGAAGTGCATCATCAGGTGTTCCACGGAGAGGACGACTTCCTTGCTCATGGCGCCACTCCTTTACGTGGGACTACACCGGTACGGCTGATACGAATCAGGCCTCGTGGTCGCCAGATCATCATCACCACCATCAACACGCCAAACAACAGCACGCGGTACTCGGAGAAGCTGCGCAGCAGTTCCGGCGCCACGGTCAGTACGAACGCGGCAATCACTACGCCGACGGTCGAGCCCATGCCGCCCAACACCACGATGGCCAGGATCAGCGCCGACTCGAAGAAGGTGAACGACGACGGGTTGACGAAGCCCTGGTAGCTGGAGAAAAACACCCCGGCCAGACCGGCAGTGGAAGCGCCGATGGTGAACGCCGAGAGCTTCACCAGTACGTGGTTGAGGCCCATGGAACGACAAGCGATTTCATCTTCGCGCAAGGCTTCCCAGGCGCGGCCCACCGGCATGCGGGTCAGGCGGTGCTTGATGTACAGCACCAGCAGCACCACCAGGAACAGCACGATGTAGATAAACAGGAATTTGAAGTTGGGGTTGTAGTCGATGCCGAAGAACTCGTGGAACGGCACCCCGCCGTCCTTCGCCTTACGCACGAACTCCAGGCCGAAAAAGGTTGGCGACGGCACCGGCATGCCGTTCGGACCACCGGTAAACGACAGCCAGTTGTTCAGCACCAGGCGGATGATCTCACCGAAGCCCAGGGTCACGATCGCCAGGTAATCCCCGTGCATTCGCAACACTGGGAACCCGAGTATGCACCCCGCCAACGCCGCGCAGATCGCCGCCAGCGGCAGCACCGTCCAGAAGCCCAAACCGAGGTATTGATAACCCAGCGCCAGGCCATAGGCACCGATGGCGTAGAACGCCACGTAACCGAGGTCGAGCAGCCCGGCCAGGCCCACCACGATGTTCAGGCCCAGGCCCAACAACACGTAGATCAACCCGAGGATCACCACGGTCAGCAGGTATTTGTTGGCGAAGAACGGGAACACGATGGCAATCACGATCAACGCCGGGATGATCCAGCGCAGGCGCGATTTGTAGTCCGGCTTGAGCACATGCACACCGGAGCCGGTGCTTTCAAAACCCTGCAGAATCCGCAGGCCCTTGGGGGTTTGCAGGAACAGGCTCATGGCGAACCGGCCGATCATCACGATGGCCACCAGGATGCCGACGCGCGCCGGTTGCAGGTTGAAGCTGTAGCCGTCGAGGACCACGCCGACGATCGGACCGAACACGATCAGCGAAATCAGCCCGGCGAGTACCGCATCGACGACACTTTTCTTGATATCGATAGAGTAGGCAGCAGACATAGTTACACCTTCGCCACGAGTGGGCGACCGAGCAGGCCCTGGGGACGGAAAATCAGGATCACCACCAGCAGGGAGAAACTGAACACGTCTTTGTAGTCAGAGTTGATCAACCCCGAGAACAGCGACTCGGAAATACCCAGGATGATCCCGCCGAGCATGGCCCCAGGCAGGGAACCGATGCCGCCGAGCACCGCGGCGGTAAATGCCTTGATGCCGATGATGAAGCCGGCATAGAAGTCGAACGTGCCGTAGTTCAGGGTGATCAGCACACCGGCCAAGGCGGCCATGGCAGCACCAATCACGAATACGTAGGAGATGACCCGGTCGGTGTTGATACCGAGGATCGACGCCATCTTGCGATCTTGCTGGGTAGCGCGGCACATGCGGCCGAGCTTGGTGTACTTGATGATGTAGGTCAGCAGGCCCATGCCGACGAACGCGGCCACCAGGATGAACACCTTGGTGTAGGTCAACTGCACGAAGCCGGTGCCGATATCGACTCTCCAGGCGCCGGCCAGCAGCGTCGGGATGCCTTGTTGCTTGGCGCCCTGGGCGATCTGCGCGTAGTTCTGCAGGATCAGCGAAATACCGATGGCGCTGATCAGCGGTGCCAGTCGGGTGGAGTTACGCAGCGGTTTGTAGGCGACACGCTCGATGACCCAGCCGTAAACGCCGGTGACGACGACGGTGAAGATCAGAGTGCCAAGAATGAGCAGCGGGAAGGATTCGATGCCGAAGTAAGCCAGCAGTGCCAGACTGATCGCCGCGAGGTAAGCGGAAATCATATAAACCTCGCCATGGGCGAAGTTGATCATGCCAATGATGCCATAGACCATTGTGTAGCCGATGGCGATCAAGCCATAGACCGACCCGAGGGTCAGCCCATTGACCAGTTGCTGCAGGAAAATACCATCCATAACGCAATCTCACGCAGTGAGAGCCTGCACACTGGTGGGTGTGCGGATCTTCTAGGAGGAAAACAGAGGCTCGGCACTCGCCCACTGCAGGAGCGAGCTTGCTCGCGAAAAACCCGAGAGCGACGCATGCATCCAGGATGCCCGCGTCATCGTTGACGTTCTTCGCGAGCACGCTCGCTCCTACAGAGAGGTCATGCAGTCAGTTCGGATTACTTCTGCTTTTCCAGCTGGTGATACTTGCCGTCCTTGTCCCACTGGTAAACCACGTAGTCGGAGATTTTCAGGTCGCCCTTGGTGTCCCAGTTCTTCTCGCCCATGACGGTTTTGACCGGGTGGGCCTTCAGCCACTTGGCAGCGTCTTCGCCCTTGTCGGACTTGGCGCCGTTGAAAGCAGCCGCCAGGGCCTGGACCGACGCGTAGGCGTACAGGGTGTAGCCTTCAGGCTCGGTGCCATTTTTGCGGAACTCTTCCACGACGGTCTTGCTGTCTGGCAGCAGGCGCGGGTCGGCGCCGAAGGTCATGTACACGCCATCCACATACTGCGCACCACCGGCGGTCGCCACCAGTTCGTCGGTGACCACGCCGTCATCGGACATGAACTTGACGTCTTTCAGGCCGGCTTCACGAATCTGGCGAACCAGTGGACCGGCTTCCGGGTGCAGGCCGCCGAAGTACACAACGTCAGCACCGGTGGAGCGGATCTTGGTGACCAGCGCGCTGAAGTCTTTCTCGCCACGGGTCAGGCCTTCTTCCAGCACCGGCTTGACGCCACGCTTGGTCAGCTGAGCCGCAGTGGCGTCAGCCAGGCCTTTGCCGTAGGTGTCCTTGTCGTTGATAACCGCGACTTTCTTGCCTTTGAGCACGTCGACGATGTAGTCGCCGGCCACGATGCCTTGCTGGTCGTCACGGCCACACATGCGGAACACAGCCGACAGGCCGCGCTCGGTCACCTGTGGGTTGGTGGAGCCCGGGGTGATCATGATCACGCCCGCATCGGCATACACCTCGGAGGCTGGAATGGTGTTGGACGAGCAGAAGTGCCCGACCACGCCAATCACTTTGTCCTGGTCAACCAGGCGGTTGGCCACGGCCACGGCCTGCTTGGGTTCGCAGGCGTCGTCGCCGGCCACCAGCTTGATCTGCTCGCCGTTGATGCCGCCGGCCTTGTTGATGACATCGGCTGCCGCCTGGGCACCTTTCATGTACTGCTCACCAAATGCCGCGTTGGCGCCGGTCATCGGCCCCGCTACGCCAATCTTCACATCAGCTTGAGCAAACGCAGAAACACCCAGCGCCGCAGCAACGGCGAGGGCTAGAAAACCTTTCTTGTAAAACGTCTGGGACATGAGTGGTGCTCCGAGGTTTTTGTTGAATTGGCACTGCAGCTTCACTTCAAAAACTTTCGAGGAAAGCCCAGAGCAAGCGGCGTGCCATTACGTTTTTATTATTCAAAAAGACACGGTGTCATTGTTATTACAGGTTTTTGGGCGCCTTTTGATTGGACGTGCAACCGTCTATCTCAACCGGGTGCAACCATTGGACCCATAAAGTGCAACCCGACCAATCAAGCACTGCAACCCGGCCATTAAACGGCCACCCTTGAACCTGTAACAGCGTGCGTAACGGAAGTGCACATTTACAGTGCGTTACTGCTACGACTCGCACCAATACAGATTAGTAGCCTGCTAAGAAAATGCAGGCTTCTGAGCGGTATTTCGTTGATCAGATCACGATCCGCAGGCATTGGCCCGCGTGATACAGCGAGAATCCCGCCTCATATAGACAGCTACGCAGGCCCACACCGGCCAGCGGCTGCATGGGTGCAAAGGGGATTGGCAACGCCTGTGGATCCTGGTGACACAGGTAATCCGAAAAGGCTTTACCCACGACACTGCCGGTCGTCACTCCACGCCCGTTGTAACCGGTGACGGCCACCAGCCCGGGCGCCGGTTCGAACAGGCGCATCAGGTGGTCCGGGGTGAACGCGATGCAGCCGGTCCAGGTGCACTCCCACTGCACCGGTTTGAGGTACGGGAAGTAGTGCTGCTGCACCCGATCGGCCCAGGCCTTGAGAAACCAGGCGGGTTTCTGGTTGCCATTGCCCAGGCTGCCGAGTAGCAGCCGGCCTTCGGCGTCGCGGCGGATGCTGCTGAGTACCTGACGGGTGTCCCAGGAGCCTTGTCCGCCGGGGAGGATGTGTTGTGCGGCTGCGTCGGTCAGCGGGGCCGACGCCACCTGATAGTAATAACCGGGGAAGAAGTTGCGGCGCAGCTCGGTCCACTCGCCTTCGGTGTAGGCGTTGGAAGCGATCACCACCTGCTCAGCCTGCACCGAGCCCTGGGCAGTTTGCACAGACCAGTGCTGACCCTGGCGTTCCAGTTGGGTGACCGGGGAATGGTCAAACAACTGCCCGCCCAGGACGACTGCGGCATTGGCCAAACCGCTGGTGTAGGCCATCGGGTTCAAGGTGCCGGCACGTCGGTCGAGCAAGGCGGCAGCGATCTTTTTAGTACCGGTGGCTTGCTCGCAGGCCGCGCCGGTCAATAGCTCCACCGGTGCGCCGCGACGCTTCCATTGTTCTTCACGACTGCGCAGGTCCGCCTCGCCACGGGCGTTATGCGCCATGTGCAACGTGCCCTCGCGGCGCAGTTGGCAATCGATGTTGTATTTGTCGATCAGGCTGAACACCAGGGACGGTGCCGCGCCGAGCATGCGGTTGAGCTGGCTGCCTACCGCTTCGCCGAAACCGGCTTCGATCTCGTCCGGGGGAATCCACATCCCGGCGTTGACCAGCCCCACGTTGCGCCCCGAACCACCGTGGCCGGTGCGATGGGCTTCGAGTACGGCGACGCTTTTACCTTGTTCCAGCAAATGAATGGCCGCCGACAAACCGGTGATCCCGGCGCCGATCACGCACACATCCACCTTGACCTCGCCCTTTAGCGCGGCGCGATCCGGCCGGCCAGGGGTGAGTTGCTCCCACAAACACGCTTCGCGTAATGCCATTGCCAGACTCCGATGAGACCTAACAAACCACTTTTCCGAATTGTAAATACGGTCAAATGTGGGAGCGGGCTTGCTCGCGAAAGCGGTGGATCAGATAAGTATTCGTTGACTGACACACCGCTTTCGCGAGCAAGCCCGCTCCCACATGGACCGCACTCCGAACAGAGACTTAGTCGAAAGTAATGCCCTGGGCCAGCGGCAATTCCAGCGAGTAGTTCACGGTGTTGGTCTGGCGACGCATGTACCCGCGCCATGCATCCGAACCCGACTCACGCCCGCCGCCGGTTTCTTTCTCACCGCCAAACGCGCCACCAATCTCCGCGCCGCTTGGGCCGATGTTGACGTTGGCGATCCCGCAATCACTGCCTATCGCCGACATGAACTGCTCAGCTTCACGCACGTCAGTGGTAAAGATGCACGAAGACAGGCCTTGTGGCACCGCATTGTTCAGGCGCAGCGCCTCAGCAAAATCGGTGTAGCCGACCACGTACAGAATCGGCGAAAACGTCTCGGTGCACACCACATCACTCTGCTCCGGCATTTCCACAATTGCCGGCGACACGTAGTAAGCGTTCGGGAACTTGTCTTCCAGCTGACGCTTGCCACCAAACACCCGGCCGCCTTCGCTCAAGGCTTGCTCAAGGGCATCCTGCATGTTTTCGAAGCTGTGTTTGTCGATCAGCGGGCCGATCAGGTTGCCTTCCAACGGATGGCCGATGCGCACTTTGGAATACGCGGCCTTGAGGCGGGTGACGATTTCCTCTTTCACCGACTCATGGGCGATCAAGCGGCGCAGGCTGGTGCAGCGCTGCCCGGCGGTGCCGACGGCGCTGAACAGGATGGCGCGCACGGCCATGTCCAGGTCGGCGCTTGGGCCGAGGATCATCGCGTTATTGCCGCCCAGTTCGAGAATGCTGCGGGCAAAACGTGCGGCGACTTTCGGTGCCACTTCGCGGCCCATGCGGGTGCTGCCGGTGGCGCTGATCAGCGCAACGCGTGGGTCATCCACCAACGCGGCGCCGGCGTCGCGGCCACCGATGATCACTTGGCTGAGGTACGGCGGTGCATCGCTGAAGTTCTTCAACACGCGCTCGAATAGCGCCTGGCAGGCCAGGGCAGTGAGCGGGGTCTTTTCCGAGGGCTTCCAGATCACCGCGTTGCCGCATACCAGCGCCAGCGCGGTGTTCCACGCCCATACGGCGACCGGGAAGTTGAACGCGCTGATCACGCCGACCACGCCCAGCGGGTGCCAGGTTTCACGCATATGGTGGCCCGGGCGCTCGGAGGCGATGGTCAAGCCGTACAGTTGGCGCGACAGGCCGACGGCGAAGTCGCAGATGTCGATCATTTCCTGCACTTCACCCAAACCTTCCTGGGTGATCTTGCCGGCTTCCCACGACACCAACTCACCGAGGTCGGCCTTGTACTCGCGCAACACGTCGCCGAACTGGCGCACCAGCTCACCACGACGGGGTGCCGGCACCTTGCGCCAGGCGTCGAATGCATGCTCGGCGCGACTGACCTGCTGCTCCACCTCGGCGGCGCCTTCCCAGTGCACACTGGCAATCCGGCTGCCATCAATCGGCGAATGCACGGGTTGTTTACCCGACTGGTACAGCGCCGGGTTTACCCCGAGACGATCAAGCAATGCGGCAACCATGGGTCACTCCTTCAATCCACAAACAGAAATATGCGCCGCCAGTTCACACGGCGATCCAGACCTTATTTGTAGCTGGCCCAAGACTTGCCAACAAACGACGATTAGGCGAGATATCATTCCGTTTATTCATGCTAAGAACAAAAAGAGGCGTGCCGTGCTGAATAAAAGACATTTGCCCTCGATCACCGCCTTGCAGTGTTTCGAAGCGGTCACCCGCCACCTGAGTTTTACCCGCGCCGCCGAGGAGCTGAACCTCACCCAGAGCGCCGTCAGCAAACAGGTCGCGCAGCTGGAAGAACTGCTGCAGCACCTGCTGTTTCGCCGGGTGCGCCGCCGCTTGCAGATGACCCCGGCAGGCGATCTGTACCTGGTGGAAGTGCGCAAGATCCTCACCCAGGTGGAGATGTCCACCCACTACCTGCGCTCCTACGGCGGCGAGACCGAAGTGCTGCGGGTCTCCACGCCCTACACCTTCGGCGCGCGCTGGCTGGTGCCGCGCCTCAAGGGCTGGCGACTGCGGCATCCGCAGATTCACCTGGACCTTTGCAACGAACAGGAGCCCGACGAGCTGCTGCAAGGCAAGGCCGACCTGGCCTTCTACTTCGGCCAGGGCTCACGGCCCGGTACCGAGAGCCTCAAGCTGTTCAGCGAAGAACTGGTGCCCGTGTGCTCGCCCGACAGCCTGCCCTCCCAGCCGTTTACCGACCCCACGCAACTCAGCGAACTGGTGCTGCTGCAAAACGCCTCGCGCCCCCAGGGCTGGCACGACTGGTTCGCCGCCCAGGGTTATCACACCGAACACAGCTACCACGGGCCGCGCTTCGAAACCTTTTATATGTGCATCCGCGCCGCACAAGTCGGCTGTGGCGTGGCGCTATTGCCCAGGTTTCTGGTGGAAGAAGAGTTGGCCGAAGGCAAGCTGGTGATCCCCTGGCAGCACGCGATGCCGAGCCAGGATGCCTATTACCTGGCCTACCCCGAGCACTCGGCGGAAGTGCCCAAGGTGCGGGATTTTGTGAAGTGGATGATGGAGCAGGTTGAGTCTGATTGAGGCGCGTCGCCTGCAATACCGCCTTCGCGAGCAAGCCCGCTCCCACATTTGGAACGCATTTCAAATGTGGGAGCGGGCTTGCTCGCGAAGGCGTCAGGGGCCAAACAACAATGCCCAGCTGAAAAAACACTGGCAAAACAACACAGGTCTATGCGCCACTAGCGCCATTCCTTAATTGTGCGTAAAGGTCGGCGCCCATCGCCGACCCGTCTGGAGATTCCCGTTATGAGCGAGAGTGTGTTTGCCGATCGCATCGTGCAGAACCTGCTCGACACCGACTTCTACAAGCTGACCATGATGCAGGCGGTGCTGCACAACTACCCGAACGTGGAAGTTGAATGGGAGTTTCGTTGCCGTAACAGTGAAGACCTGCGCCCGTACCTGGCGGAGATCCGCTACCAGATCGAGCGCCTCGCCGAGCTGAGCCTGAGCCCCGACCAACTGGGCTTCCTGGAACGCATCAGCTTCATGAAGCCGGATTTCCTGCGCTTCCTCGGGCTGTTTCGCTTCAACCTGCGCTACGTCCAGACCGGCATCGAAAACGGCGAGCTGTTTATCCGCCTGCGCGGGCCGTGGCTGCATGTGATCCTGTTTGAAGTGCCGATGCTGGCCATCGTCAGCGAAGTGCGTAACCGCTATCGCTACCAGACCGTGATCCTCGAACAGGCCCGCGAGCAGCTGTATCGCAAGTTCGACTGGCTGACGGCGAATGCCAGCGTCGAAGAACTCTCCGAATTGCAGGTGGCGGATTTCGGCACGCGCCGACGCTTCTCCTACCGCGTGCAGGAAGAAGTAGTGAGCGTGCTCAAGCACGACTTCCCCGGGCGTTTTGTCGGCACCAGCAACGTGCACCTGGCCCGTGAGTTTGATATGAAGCCGCTGGGCACCATGGCCCACGAATGGATTATGGCCCACCAGCAACTCGGCCCGCGCCTGATCGACAGCCAGATCGCCGCCCTTGATTGCTGGGTGCGGGAATACCGTGGCCTGCTGGGCATCGCCCTGACCGATTGCATCACCACCGATGCGTTCCTCGGCGATTTCGACCTGTACTTCGCCAAACTCTTCGACGGCCTGCGCCACGACTCCGGTGACCCGGTGCAATGGGCCGAAAAGGCAATCGCCCACTATCACAAGCTGGGGATCGAGCCGATGAGCAAGACCCTGGTGTTCTCCGACAGCCTGTCGCTGCCCAAGGCGCTGGAGATTTTCCGCGCGCTGCGTGGTCGGATCAATGTGAGCTTCGGCATCGGCACCAACCTGACCTGTGACATTCCAGGTGTGGAACCGATGAGCATCGTGCTTAAAATGACCGCCTGTAATGGCCAGCCCGTCGCAAAGATCTCTGATGAAGCGGGCAAGACCCACTGCACCGATCCGAACTTCGTCGCTTATTTGCGCCACGTTTTCAAAGTACCTGCCCTACCCAGCAAGGAGTGAATCATGCAAGCCGTACAGCGCGAGATTGCTGAACAGCTCAAGGTCCAACCACCGTTCAAGGACCAGGCCGCCCTTGAGGCGGAGGTCGCCCGGCGCGTTACCTTTATCCAGGACTGCCTGCTCAATTCAGGCCTCAAGACGTTGGTGCTGGGCATCAGCGGCGGCGTCGACTCCCTGACCGCCGGCCTGCTGGCCCAGCGGGCGATGCAAGAGTTGCGGGCCGCCAAGGGCGACGACGCCTACCGCTTTATCGCGGTGCGCCTGCCCTACGAAACCCAGTTCGACGAACACGATGCCCAGGCGTCCGTGGACTTTATCGAACCCGACGAGCGCCACACGGTGAACATCGGCCCGGCGGTGAAATCCCTGGCCAATGAAGTGGCGGCGTTTGAAGGCAAGGCCGCAGTCTCCCGGGACTTCGTGCTGGGCAACACCAAGGCGCGCATGCGCATGGTGGCGCAGTACACCATCGCCGGCGCGGCCGGTGGCCTGGTGATTGGTACCGACCATGCGGCGGAAGCGGTGATGGGCTTTTTCACCAAGTTCGGTGATGGCGCCTGCGACCTGGCGCCGCTGAGCGGGCTGGTGAAGAACCAGGTGCGCGCGATTGCCCGGCACTTTGGTGCACCGGAATCGTTAGTGGAGAAAATCCCGACGGCCGACCTGGAAGACCTCTCGCCGGGCAAGCCGGATGAAGCGTCCCATGGCGTGACCTATTCCGAGATCGATGCGTTCCTGCACGGCGAGCCGGTGCGCGAGGAAGCGTTCCGGATCATTTGTGACACCTATCGCAAGACCGAGCACAAGCGGGTGATGCCGTTTGCACCCTGAGCACTGTAGGAGCGAGCTTGCTCGCGAAGATCGTCAACGAAAACGCGCCCATCCTGGATGAGCGCGGCGCCCTTGAGGTTTTCGCGAGCAAGCTCGCTCCTACAAGGGTGATTACTTCAGGGTCACAGTGCCTTTCATCATCGAGATGTGGCCTGGGAACGAGCAGAAGAACGCATAGTCAGTGCCTGCCGCCAGCTTCGACACATCGAAGGTCACAGAGTCTTTCTCGCCAGCACCGATGATCTTGGTGTGGGCGATGATGCGGGTGTCGCCGTCTTTGAGGTAGTTCTTGTCGATGCCGGCGGCCATGCCGTCGCTGGCAATGCCAGGCATGTCGGCGGCGGAACTCAGCACCCAGTTATGGCCCATCACGTTTTTCGGCAAGCTGCCGGAGTGGGTCAACTCAACGGTGAACGTCTTGCAGCTCTTGTCGATTTCGATGGCCTTGGTGTTGAAGGACATCTGGTCAGTGGAGTCGACAGTGACCTTGCACTCTGCAGCAAGCAACTGGCCGCTAGCCAGAGTCAGCAGGGAAACAGCAACGAGTTTGGCAAACATGTGAATCTCCAGGGCAGGGTTTAAAAAACGCGTATTGCGACAAGGGTGCCTGAGGCAGGCGGGAATTCTTATGATCTGAGTCAACAGATTGTATACAACTTTAGGCTATCAGACTCATCGACACAATCTACCGGCCAAAGTACTGCTGCCGGCCTATGATCGGCTCATCACCCTTCCGGAGTCCGAGCCATGCACCTCAATAGCCTGTTCCGCAGCCTGCTTGCCGCCTATGCCTGTGGCGCCAGCGGCACCTACGAAACGCCTCGACGCGAGGTTTAATCCTTTGAGAGACGCAGGCCAGCCTTTACTCTTTAGCCACAACTGAGTGGAGTCAGGTATGTCCTTGAAGTCCGTCTGTGTGTTTTGCGGTGCCAGCAGCGGCACCAACCCGGCCTACCGTGAAGCAGCCGTGGCCCTTGGGCGCGCGCTGGCCGAGCGCAAGCTGACCCTGGTGTACGGCGGTGGCGCCGTGGGCCTGATGGGCATCGTCGCCGATGCCGCCCTGGAAGCCGGCGGTGAAGTGATCGGGATCATTCCCGAAAGCCTGAAAGTCCTGGAAATCGGCCACAAAGGCCTGACCCGCCTGGAAGTGGTCGACGGCATGCACGCGCGCAAGGCGCGCATGGCCGAACTGAGCGACGCGTTTATTGCACTGCCGGGCGGCCTGGGCACTCTGGAAGAGCTGTTCGAAGTCTGGACCTGGGGCCAGCTCGGTTACCACGGAAAACCGCTGGGTTTGCTCGAAGTGAATGGTTTTTACCGCAAGTTGACCGATTTTCTTGATCATATCGTCGGCGAAGGTTTCGTCCGTGCACCGCATCGTGCCATGCTGCAAATGAGCGAATCGCCGGCTGAGCTGCTTGACGTACTGGATGCCTGGCAACCGCTGGTCCTGCCCAAATGGGTGGACCAAAAACCCGATTAACCCTTGGGACGCGATTAAAGGCAGAATACGCGCCGCTCAACCTCACCTTCGACCCCAGAGGATCGCCCATGGCAAAACCTAATTACTCCTTCGCCAAACGTCAGAGAGACTTGGCCAAAGAGCAGAAGAAAGAGGAAAAGCTGCAGCGCAAGAAAACTGCAGCCGACGAAGAAGCCGGTGCACTGAACCCGGATGCTGAAGGTACAGTTGCTACAGACGACACCGAAGCACCGAAAGATCAGGCGCCAGACGCCTAAGGCCTCGCACTTGTAGCCACTGCCCAGGCAGTGGCTACAGGCCTTGTTTATTCCAGCGGCATCACCGTCACCCGCACTTCCGGGTCATGGCTCCCTCCCCCCAGAATCACCCCCCGCAACGGCGAAACATCGGAAAAATCACGGCCCCAGGCCAGGGTGATGTGTTCCAGTGCCGGCTGCACATTGTTGGTCGGATCAAAATCCACCCAACCCGACACCGGGCAAAACACCGATACCCACGCGTGGGACGCATCCGCGCCGATCAACCGTGGCTGGCCGGGCGGTGGCTGGGTCAGCAGGTAACCACTGATATACCGCGCCGCCAGGCCTCGGGAGCGCAGGCACGCGAGCATCAGGTGGGCGAAGTCCTGGCACACGCCGCGCCGGCGCTCCAGCACTTCCACCAGCGGCGTGGCGACCTGGGTGGCTTCGGCGTCGAAGGTGAACTCGCTGAAGATCTTTTCCATCAACGCCTGCACACCCAGCAGCAAGGGGCGACCTGCCGGGAAACAGTCTTCGGAGAACTCGACGAAGCTTTTCTTCAAATGCACATAGGGCGATTCGAACCGATAGCGGCAGGCCTCGATCACTTCGGCCGACAATGGCTGGCTGCTGTAGGTCAGGCCGTTGCGGGTCTCGTCCCAGGCCGGCGACAGGCTGAAATCCAGCACCGGCCGCGCCAACACTTCCACCGTCAGCCCGGCGTTGACCAATAGCTCATCGTGGGGCCGCTCGAACGCCAGCCGGGTGATCGGATTGCCAAACACGTCCAGCTCATCCCGGCGCGAGGTCGGCTCGGGGCTGATCTCCAGTTGCTGCGAGCTGCAGCGCTGCCAGGCGCAAGGCCGCGGCCACAGGTGCGCCAGTTGCTGGGCCAGGGACACCGGGCTGTCGTAGTGGTAATGGGTATCGTGGAAAATCTGGTAGCGGGCACTCATCACACAGACACCGTTTGCTGGCTGACATCGTCCACATGGGCAAAATGGCGCAAGGCCAGGCGGTCGGAGACTTGCCCGCTTTCATCGACCACCGCTTGCAGCAGGTCGGCCAGGCCGTCCAGCGCAGCGCGCACACTGGACTCGCCGAACAGCGGGTTCTCCAGGCAGCCCAGGTCAAAGCGCGCCAGGCGCTCCACCAACGGTGCCAACCCGGTTTCCCGGGGCACGCCGAAATCGTCATTCAAGCGGCGCAAGGTGCGGCTCACCAGTTTCAGCTGGAACAGCACCGCGTGTGGGTTTTGCTCATCCAGCAGCAACAGGTCCAGCACCGGAATCAATTGCGGCACCGCGAGGTAGCGCGAACGATAGGTGATGCTGCTGTTGCCCAGTTCCAGCAACCATTCCAGCCCGGCTTGATCGAACACCGCCACGCCGCGCAGGAAGGCTGCCAGGCTGCTGCTGAGAAATTGCAGGCGCTCGATGCGCCGGCCCATCATCAAGAAACGCCAGCCTTCGTCGCGGGTCATGTCGTCGAGGGCAAAGCCCGACAGCGCCGCCAGGGACATCACCAGGCGGTTGAGGAAATCCAGCAGCTCGCCGAAGTCCGGTTCTTCGCTCTCCAGCTCCAGGGCTTCGCGCTGCAACTCCACCAGCGCCTGCCAGTTTTCCCGGGACAGCTTGCCGCGCACCTGGGACGCCGCCCACTGCAAGCGCTGCAAGTTGGCCCGCAGGCTCGACGGCCAATCGTCACCGAGCAACGCCGCCTGAAGCCGCTCAGGCAACTCGCCCTCCTCCGGCAACAGTCGCAGGTTCTCACCCAGTTCAACCGCCGCCTGCAGCGCCAGCGGGTCGTCTCCGTCGACATAGCGGGCGAGGACGATGCGCAGCCAGCGCGCACTGTCATCACAGCGCTCGCAATAGCGGCCAAACCAGAACAGGTTTTCCACCACCCGCGACGGCAGGTACGGATCGCGCCGCACCAGGTCATGTGCGCCGATGGCCCGCTGGGCGCGCCATTGCTCGGTGCCGAGGGCGCGTTCGCCAAGCACCCATGTGTCCTTGCTCGCACCGCCGCGCTGCATCGACACCACTTCGGCATCGGCTTCGGCGGCCACACGAGTCAGGCCGCCGGGCAGTACCCGGTAACCGTCGGCGCTGGCCACGGCGTACACGCGCATGCCGATGGCGCGGTGTTGCAGGTGATCGTCGACGGTGTGCCAGACCGGCGCCTGTGACAGCTGCGCCAGCTCTTGGGCGACATAGGCGTAAGGCCGCGCGCGCATGCGTTCGGCCAGGGCCTCGCGTTGTTCGTCGTTCAAATCGCGACCAAACACCGGGGCGAAACTTTGCGACGGGAACGCCGGCTTGATCAGCAGCTCCGGCAGTTTTTCCAGGGCTTCGGTCAGCACCGGCGCCTCACCGCACCACCAAGTGGCGATGGACGGCAGGATCAGTTCTTCGCCAAACAGGAATTGATTGATCTTCGGCAAAAAGCCCAGCAGGCCGGGGGACTCCAGCACACCGCTGCCCAGGGCGTTGGCCACCAGCACATTGCCTTGGCGCACAGCGTCCAACAGGCCGGGCACGCCGAGGGCCGAGTCGGTGCGCAGCTCCAGCGGGTCGCAGAAGTCGTCGTCCAGGCGGCGCATGATCGCGTGCACCCGGCGCAGGCCGCTGAGGGTCTTGAGGTACACCGTGGCGTCGCGCACGGTCAGGTCGCCGCCTTCCACCAGCGGGTAGCCAAGCTGGCGGGCGAGGTACAAATGCTCGAAATAGCTTTCGTTGAAACGGCCCGGGGTCAGCAACACGATCAGCGGTGGCTGGTCGTCGCTCGGCGCCTGGCGGGCCAGGGTCTCCTGCAAGGTGCGGAAAAACCCGGTGAGGTGCTGCACCTGCAAGTCGCGGTACAGGTCCGGGAACGCACGGGACACGATGGTGCGGTTTTCCAAGGCATAACCGGCGCCGGACGGGGCCTGGGTACGGTCGGCGGTGACCCACCAGCGGCCATCCGGCGTGCGCGCCAGGTCCACGGCGTACAGGTGCAGAAAGGCGCCTTCGGGCGGCTGAATGCCCTGGCACGGCCACAGGAAATTGTTGTGGCCGAACACCAGTTCTGCCGGCAGCAAACCTTCGGCGATCAAGCGTTGCGGGCCGTAGAGGTCGGCCAGTACCGCATTCAGCAGGCGCGCCCGCTGGGCGATACCGGCGGAAAGTTGCTTCCATTCATCGGCCGCCAGCACGTGGGGCAACAGGTCCAGTTCCCAAGGGCGATCGGCGCCCTTGGGGTCGGCGTAGACGTTGTAGGTCACGCCGTTTTCCTGGATCTGCCGGGTCAGCAAGGCCTGGCGCTGGGCCAGTTGCACCGGGGTGCTGCGTTGCAGGTGATCGAGCAGGCGCTGCCAATGGGCACGAACCGCGCCGCTGTCGTCCAGCAGTTCGTGATAAGTGCCCGCAGTCAGCGGGTAACGGTCGAGCAAGTCGGGCATGGAACGCTCGGCAGAGGCAAGGGAAGTCAGATTAACTCACAAACCACGCGATCCAACTGTGGGGGCGGGCTTGTGTGGGAGCGGGCTTGCTCGCGAAAGCGGAGTGTCAGTCACTTAATGTGTTTCTGGCACACCCTATTCGCGAGCAAGCCCGCTCCCACAATTTGAATCGCGTTTAGTCATTCTTATTGGGGAAACGTCGTAAATCCAGGGTCATCGGCAATTCATCGTTGATCACCACGCTCGGCACCGGCAATTTTCCAGGGCTGTGCCCCAGCCGGAAAAACCGTGCCATTCGCCGGCTTTCGGCTTCATTGGCATTCACCGGCAGGCTGTCGTAATTGCGCCCACCCGGATGGGCGACATGGTACTGGCAACCACCCAGCGAGCGCTGCATCCACGTGTCCAAAAGATCAAACACCAGCGGCGCATGCACCGGGATGGTCGGCTGCAAACAGTTGGCCGGCTGCCACGCGCGATAGCGCACGCCAGCCACAAACTCGCCGACACGCCCGGTGGGTTGCAACGGCACCGGAATGCCGTTGCAGGTCAGCAGGTAACGCTGGGGTGGCAGGCCGCTCAACTTGACCTGCAAGCGCTCCAGGGACGAGTCCACGTAACGCACCGTGCCGCCCACCGCGCCCTCCTCGCCCAGCACATGCCAGGGTTCCAGGGCCTGGCGCAGTTCCAGTTCGATACCGCTGACGGCATAGTCGCCGACCTTGGGAAAACGGAATTCCAGGTGCGCGGCAAACCATTCGGCCCGCAGCGGATAACCGGCAGCGTTCAGCTCGACAATCACGTCGGCAAAATCCTGCTCGATAAAGTGCGGCAGCAGGAAGCGGTCGTGCAGCTCCGTGCCCCAGCGCGCCAGCTTCGGCGGCGCATAGGGCTCACGCCAGAAGCGCGCGACCAGCGCCCGCAGCAGCAGTTGCTGGGTCAGGCTCATGCGCGCGTGAGGCGGCATTTCAAAGGCGCGCAATTCCAGCAGGCCCAGGCGGCCGGTGGCACCGTCCGGCGAGTAGAGCTTGTCGATGCAGAACTCGGCGCGGTGAGTGTTGCCCGTGACGTCGATCAGCAGGTTGCGCAGCAGGCGGTCCACCAACCAGGGCGGGCATTCTTCGCCCACTTCGGGCATCTGGGCGAAGGCGATTTCCAACTCGTACAGCGCATCGTTACGCGCTTCGTCGACCCGTGGCGCCTGGGAAGTCGGGCCGATGAACAGGCCGGAAAACAGGTAGGACAGGGATGGATGGTTATGCCAATAGCTGATCAAGCTGCGCAGTAGATCGGGACGCCGCAGGAACGGCGAATCCTTCGGCGTGGCGCCACCGAGGACGAAATGGTTACCGCCGCCGGTGCCGGTGTGGCGGCCGTCGATCATGAATTTTTCAGTGGTGAGGCGGGTTTGCCGGGCTTCCTCGTAGAGAAACTCGGTGCGCTCCACCAACTCGTCCCAGGTGGCGGACGGCTGCACGTTGACCTCGATCACGCCCGGGTCCGGTGTCACCCGGAAGTTGCTCAGGCGCGGGTCACTCGGCGGCTCATAACCTTCCAGAAGCACCGGGCAATGCAGTTCTTCGGCAGTGGCTTCGATGGCCGCCACCAACTCCAGATAATCCTCCACCCGCTCCAGCGGCGGCATGAACAGGTACAGCCGGCCTTCCCGCGCTTCGGCACACAGGGCGGTGCGGGTCAGCCAGTCGGCGGATTCGTCGATCTTCGGAGTGCGCTCTTTGCTCTCGGCCGCCTCGCCGTGGCTTTGCAACTGTGAGGTGGTCGGCAGGTCTGCCAGATCCTGATTGGGATCGGTGGGGTGCACGAACGGATAGTCCGCCGCCGTCACCCACGGCTGCGAGGCCAGTGGCAGGCGGTAACCCAGTGGCGAATCACCCGGCACCAGGCGGCAATGGTTGTCCCGCAGGTACCAGCGGCCGCTCTGCCAGCGGTCATTGGCCGCCGTACGCGCCAGCGGCAGCACCTGGCCGATGACTTTATCCAGGCCCTGGCTGAAGACTTTGCGCAGGCGTTCGCGCTCGAGCTTGTCCTCCAGGCGCGGATCTTCGGCGCTGACGTTCTGCGGCAAGGCGCCTTCACGCCACAGGTAATAGAAATTGTCTTCGTAGGCCGGGAATACAAAATGCGTAGGCAGTTTCAGGCGCTCGGCGACGCTGGCCAGAAAACGCCCGGCCATCACGCCGTCGGCGCCATAGCTTTCCTGCTCATCGGCGATCAGCGCGCTGTTGTGCCAGATCGGCACGCCGTCGCGGCGCCAGTAGCAGTTGAGGGACCAGCGCGGCAGTTGCTCGCCGGGGTACCACTTGCCCTGGCCAAAGTGCACCAGGCCCTTGGGCGCGTAGTGCTTGCGCATGCGCTGGAACAGCTCGGCAGACAGGCGGCGCTTGTCCGGACCGAGAGCGGCGGTGTTCCATTCCGCACCGTCGGGGTCGTCGATGGAGACGAAGGTCGGCTCGCCACCCATGGTCAGGCGCACGTCGTCCTTGAGCAGGTCACCGTCGATCTGCCGGCCCAAGGCCTGGATCGCCAGCCACTGCTCTTCGGTGTAGGGCTTGGTAACCCGTGGGGCTTCCCAAATCCGCTCTACGGACATCTCGTGGGTAAATTCGCACTCGCAGGGTTCCACCAAGCCACTGATGGGCGCTGCTGAGGAAGGATCAGGACTACAAGCCAACGGGATATGCCCTTCACCGGCGAACAAGCCGGAGGTGGCATCTAGACCGATCCAACCGGCGCCGGGCAAATACACTTCGCACCAGGCATGCAGGTCGGTGAAATCCACTTCGGTGCCGGACGGGCCGTCGAGGGCTTTGACGTCAGCGGTCAGCTGGATCAGATAACCGGACACAAACCGCGCCGCCAATCCGAGATTGCGCAGCAGTTGCACCAGCAACCACGCTGAATCCCGGCAGGAACCGGAGGCGTTTTCAAGGGTGAATTCCGGGGTCTGTACGCCCGGTTCCATGCGGATCAGGTAGCCGATGTCGGCGGCCAGGCGCTGATTGAGGCCTACCAGGAAATCCACGGCCGGCAACGGCGTGCGGTCGATACCCGCCAGGTAGGCGGCGAATCGCGGGGTCAGCGGCAATGTTTCCAGGTACGGCGCCAGCTCGCGCTGCTCATCGGCGGCGTAGCTGAACGGGATTTTTTCGGCGTAGGGTTCCAGGAAAAAGTCGAAAGGGTTGAACACCGCCATCTCGGCGACCAGGTCGACCTCAATGCGCAACTCGTCAGTTTTTTCCGGGAACACCAGACGCGCCAGGTAATTGCCCTGGGGGTCTTGCTGCCAATTGATGAAGTGCTGTTCCGGCAACACCTTCAACGCGTAGGAAAGAATCCGCGTGCGGCTATGAGCCGCCGGACGCAGACGAACAATCTGTGGGCCGAGTTCGACCGCGCGGTCGTAGCGGTAATGCGTAACGTGGTGCAACGCGACATGAATCGACACGGCGGCCTCCTGCGAGCCAGGGCATGAAAACAAAGCGCGCAAGACTTATGCCAGAGCAGCAGTCATTGCGCTTTATCGTGGGACCCGGTGCAGTACAGCACCAAAACGGCGCGATGGCTGCCGTCGTGGTGCGAGGGTTGCACATATTTGTGGCGGGAGTGTGAGGGTGGGTGGTGAAAGTACCCAGATGTCGATCCGTGCTGTGATACCTATCGGTTTTTATGCCGGGCTTCTGATGCCTGCCGAATGTGGCGAATTCCCACGAGTTTAATGCGCATATCTCGCTGAACAGAGCTGTTGAGTATCAAGAGGCCAAACAGCGGAAAAACCAACGCCAGGCCATAAAGAACGGCGTGCGGCGTGTACTGAATCATGGGAAGCACAAACAGAAAGCAGGCGAAGTAAATACCCACCATTACCCACACCCACGACGGGCGCCCGCGCAAAATCATGAAATTGCTATGGACCGTTAACAGGATCAGCAATGCTCCGACGAGCATGATCGAAAAGCCCAAACCGCCAGCGAGAGGCGAATCACGAAAATAGGTCGCAAAGGAAAGCGCTGTAGCGAAGCCCAAAGAAAAATAGGCCGCAAATACACCACCGATAAAAGTAAGGAAGTAATCCCTGAAAAAATCACGAAGCGTCATCAGCTCGCTCATTCTCCGACCTCCTCATACAACCCCAATGCGATGGTTTTTACGTTGCCCGTGTAAGCACTCCCTATAAGGCCCGCCGTTGCGCCTAAGGCGTCTTTAATCTGGGTTTTGGTGCTGTGTTTAAGTTGGGTCGGGGTAAAACGCTTGGGCAGTTCGCCCGACAACTGCTTGAGCTTGAGCATCTTCGATGTGAGGCGAGGGTCATTGATGGTCAGCAGTTCTTTTGTGAGCTTCGCTCTTTCTTGTCGATTCAAGCCACGAAGCACTTCGCGCAACGTCTTGCCTGTGGCCGCCTTCGCGACATTGACAAGTTTTATTGTCGTCAGGGCGGAGGCACCCACTCCAGCTAACGATACTGCGTCCAAAACCGTTGAGGTGTTCTGATACCACGCCTCGCTGTCGAGCCAATCATTTCCCTCTGGCCTTGCCACCTCGAGTACCGTTCGAGTAATGCCATTGAAACACTGGAGTGCGCTTGCACCAGCAGCCGCGTATCCGACCACGACGATGACGGAACTCGCGCCGGCGCTGAATGGAACCAAAATGGTTCCGCTGGCAATAGCCGCCCAACTGATGACGGCGCCAAAACAAGAAATGCCGGTATTCACCGCCTCACCAATCAGGCGGGATTCGCGCGGATTACTCACAACATGTTCAGCAAATTGCGTGGGGGCAATGTACTTCTGCGCCTCCCGCAGAATCACGCGCTTGGGCGTAATGCTGCAGAGGGGTTTGAATTCACGCAGGGTCACGATGTTGAAGTCAGCATCGATATACACCACACCCGCCCCCACTATGCCGGGGTCGGCGTCGATGGCGGCAAACAGGCGTGGCAGATTGATCTGGCTTTCGATGCGCTGGCGCGCCATGAACTGGGAGCGGTTGGAGTCCATGCCGATGCCAAGCAGGGGGCTGCTCATGGGGGTGCTCTTCCTTGAAATGGGTGGTGTCTGAACTGGCGCTTTCGCGAGCAAGCCCGCTCCCACATTCGACCGCATTCTCATGCTGGAACCCGGTCAAATGTGGGAGCTGGCTTGCCTGCGATGGCGCTCGAATGGGCGCCACCTTAACAAACAGGCTACCCACCCGCTAGAAAGCAAAACGCCAGCACGAGGCTGGCGTTTTGCGTTTCAGGCTGCGATCAACGCGGCACGACCGGCTTGCGGGCTGGCTTCTTGCCTTTGCCCTTGGCGGCGTCGGTGCGTTCCTTGGCGGCCTGCTTGTTGCGCACCATGGCCGCGGCCTTGGCTTGCTCACGCTTGTCCCACGGGTTGCTGCCGTCACTGCCACGGGGCGGCAAGCCGGTGTGCTGGGTGAGGATCTTGGTTGTGGTTTCCTTCGCAACCTTGTGGCTGCCAGCCGGCGTCGAGTTCTTGCGACGGGCGCTCTGGTAGCTGTCGGTGGACGGCTGATGCAACGGGATCAGTTGCTCCTTGCCCGGCCCGATCAGGTCGGCACGGCCCATGCGGGTCAAGGCTTCACGCAGCATCGGCCAGCCTTTCGGGTCGTGGTAGCGCAGGAAGGCCTTGTGCAGACGGCGCTGTTCTTCGCTCTTGACGATGGTCACCGCGTCGCTCTTGTAGGTGACCTTGCGCAGCGGGTTCTTGCCCGAGTGGTACATCGCGGTGGCCGTGGCCATTGGCGACGGGTAGAACGCCTGCACCTGGTCAGCGCGGAAGCCGTTGCCCTTGAGCCACAGGGCCAGGTTCATCATGTCTTCATCGGTGGTGCCCGGGTGGGCCGCGATGAAGTATGGAATCAGGTACTGCTCCTTGCCCGCTTCCTTGGTGTACTTCTCGAACATGCGCTTGAACTTGTCATAGCTGCCGATGCCCGGTTTCATCATCTGGTTGAGCGGACCTTCCTCGGTGTGTTCCGGGGCGATCTTCAGATAGCCACCAACGTGGTGGGTCACCAGCTCTTTCACGTATTCCGGAGACTCGACGGCGAGGTCGTAGCGCAGGCCGGAAGCGATCAGGATCTTCTTCACACCCGGCAACGCACGGGCGCTGCGATACAGCTGGATCAGCGACGAGTGGTCGGTGTTCAGGTTCGGGCAGATGCCCGGGAACACGCAGGATGGTTTGCGGCACGCGGATTCGATTTCCGGGCTCTTGCAGGCGATGCGGTACATGTTCGCAGTCGGGCCGCCGAGGTCGGAGATGACGCCGGTGAAGCCCGGCACCTTGTCGCGTATCTCTTCGATTTCGCGAATGATCGACTCTTCGGAACGGTTCTGGATGATCCGGCCTTCGTGCTCGGTGATCGAGCAGAAGGTGCAGCCGCCGAAACAGCCACGCATGATGTTTACCGAGAAACGGATCATGTCGTAGGCCGGGATCTTTTCCTTGCCGTACGCCGGGTGTGGAACACGGGCGTAAGGCATGCCGAACACGTAGTCCATTTCTTCGGTGGTCATGGGAATCGGTGGCGGGTTGAACCACACGTCCACTTCGCCATGCTTCTGCACCAGCGCACGGGCGTTGCCCGGGTTGGTTTCCAGGTGGAGCACGCGGTTGGCGTGGGCATACAGCACCGAGTCGCCACGGACTTTTTCCACGGACGGCAGACGAATTACCGTCTTGTCACGGGTCATGCGCGGGCTGGCCAGAATCTGTACGACCTTGGCTTCTTCCGGGTCGTCCGTCGGGCCCTTTTCCTGCTCGATGGCGCAGGCCTGGGTGTCCTGGGTATTCACGTACGGGTTGATGATCTTGTCGATCTTGCCCGGACGATCGATACGGGTGGAGTCCACCTCGTACCAGCCTTCAGGCGTGTCACGGCGAATGAACGCAGTGCCGCGCACGTCGGTGATGTCTTCGATCTTGTGGCCCCACGACAGGCGCTGGGCGACTTCGACGATGGCCCGCTCGGCGTTGCCGTACAGCAGGATATCGGCGCAGGCGTCGATCAGGATCGAGTTACGCACCCGGTCCTGCCAGTAGTCGTAGTGAGCGATGCGGCGCAGGGACGCTTCGATGCCGCCGAGCACGATTGGCACGTGCTTGTAGGCTTCCTTGCAGCGCTGGCTGTAGACCAGGCTCGCGCGATCCGGACGTTTGCCAGCCATGCCACCGGGGGTGTAGGCGTCATCGGAACGGATTTTCTTGTCAGCGGTGTAGCGGTTGATCATCGAGTCCATGTTGCCGGCCGCGACGCCGAAGAACAGGTTCGGCTCGCCGAGCTTCATGAAGTCGTCTTTGGACTGCCAGTTGGGCTGGGCAATGATCCCGACGCGGAAGCCCTGGGACTCCAGCAGCCGGCCGATGATTGCCATGCCGAACGACGGATGGTCCACGTACGCGTCACCGGTGACGATGATGATGTCGCATGAATCCCAGCCAAGCTGATCCATCTCCTCCCTGCTCATCGGCAGGAATGGCGCAGGACCGAAACATTCGGCCCAGTACTTGGGATAGTCAAATAACGGCTTGGCTGTTTGCATGACGGTGACCGGTGTTGAGATGAAAAATCGCGGGCGCGGAATATAGCACAAATTTTGACCAATTCCGACCTTTGCAGTCGGAATTGGCAGGACGACTTTTTACTCGTCGTCGAAGTTATAGCTGCCCGGCGCCAGGTTTTCGAAGCGGGTGTATTTGCCGATAAAGGCCAGGCGCGTGGTGCCGATTGGCCCGTTACGCTGTTTACCGATGATGATTTCGGCGATGCCTTTATGCTCGGTTTCCGGGTGATACACCTCGTCCCGGTACACGAACATGATCACGTCAGCATCCTGCTCGATCGCTCCGGATTCCCGCAAGTCGGAGTTGATTGGGCGCTTGTTCGGACGTTGCTCAAGAGATCGGTTGAGCTGCGACAGGGCAACCACCGGGCAGTTGAATTCCTTGGCCAGGGCTTTCAACGAGCGGGAAATCTCGGAAATCTCGTTGGTCCGGCTGTCGCCGCTGGAACCCGGGATCTGCATCAGTTGCAGGTAGTCGATCATGATCAGGGCAATGTCGCCATGCTCACGCACCAGGCGTCGGGTACGCGCGCGCATTTCCGACGGGCTGATGCCCGCGGTGTCATCGATAAACAGCTTGCGGTCGTTGAGCAGGTTGACCGCCGAGGTCAACCGCGGCCAATCGTCGTCTTCCAGGCGACCGGCACGCACCTTGGTCTGGTCGATGCGGCCCAAGGACGACAACATACGCATGATCAGCGATTCACCTGGCATCTCCAGGGAGTAAACCAGAACGGCCTTGTCGCTGCGCAACACGGCGTTCTCCACCAGGTTCATGGCGAAGGTGGTTTTACCCATGGACGGACGGCCGGCGACGATGATCAGGTCAGACGGCTGCAGGCCGCTGGTCATGCCGTCGAGGTCGGTGTAGCCGGTGGACAGGCCGGTAATGGCGTTATCGGTGTTGAACAGGGTATCGATACGGTCGATAGCCTTGGTCAGCAGGTCGTTGACGCTGACCGGGCCGCCGGTTTTAGGCCGGGCCTCGGCAATCTGGAAGATCTGGCGTTCAGCTTCGTCGAGAATCTCTTCAGCGGTACGGCCTTCCGGGTTGAAGGCACTGTCGGCGATCTCGGTGGCGATGCCGATCAGTTGGCGCAACGTGGCCCGCGCACGGACGATCTGCGCATAGGCCTTGATGTTGGCGACCGATGGCGTGTTTTTCGCCAGCTCGCCCAGGTAACCCAGGCCGCCCACTTGGGATGTCTGGCCTTCCTTGTCCAGTTGCTCGGCCAGGGTCACCACGTCGATCGGTGAGTTCTGGTCGGCCAGCTTGGCAATAGCGCGGAAGATCAGGCGGTGGTCATGACGGTAGAAATCGCCGTCCGAGACTTGATCCAGCACGCGCTCCCAGGCGTTGTTGTCCAGCATCAAACCACCGAGCACGGCCTGTTCGGCCTCGATGGAATGCGGAGGCACCTTCAGGGCAGCGGTTTGCAGATCATATTGCTCAGGAGCGGAGATATCGTTCATGGCCACTTGGAATAGTTGGAGAATCAGGGGCTACAGAAAAACAAAAGGCACGACCTGTAAACAGGATCGTGCCCGATGTTAACCGCCCGGCACGCGAGGTGCCAGTCAGTTAGGTGCTGCTTAAGCTGCTACCACAACAACGCGTACGGTTGCTTCGACTTCAGCGTGCAGGTGCACGGCTACATCGAATTCGCCAACGTTGCGGATGGTGCCGTTCGGCAGACGAACTTCGCTCTTCTGCACTTCAACGCCGGAGGCGGTCAGTGCATCAGCGATGTCGTGGGTGCCGATCGAACCGAACAGCTTGCCTTCGTCACCGGCGGTGGCAGTGATAGTCACTTCCAGCTCAGCCAGTTGGGCAGCGCGAGTTTCGGCCGAAGCTTTTTTGTCTGCTGCTGCTTTTTCCAGCTCAGCACGACGCTCTTCAAACGCAGCCAGGTTGGCAGCGGTTGCAGCGGTGGCTTTGCCGTATGGCAGCAGGTAGTTACGACCGTAGCCGGCCTTAACGTTCACTTTGTCGCCCAGGTTGCCCAGGTTGGCGACTTTTTCCAGAAGGATCAGTTGCATGTGAAAATCCTCTAACTTTTAACCTTCACCGTTCGCGTTATCGGCGTCTTTCGGCGCCAGACGACCGCGAAAATCAATCAGGCCGTCGACAATGGCCAAGACCACGAGTAACGGATAGATCAGCTGCATGAACAGCAACAGCGTCACGTACAACCCCACCAGCCAGAATCTGCCCAGTCGCTTTTGCGCCACCAGCCCATGAATCAGGGATAGCCCGGCGAATACCAGCGGTACGCTGCACAACGGCACCAACAGCGCCAGGCCAAAAGTCGGCCCGACCACCATGAACGCCAACAGCAACATCGCTGGTCCAGCGGGGATTCTGATACTGCGAAACTCGCGACCAAAACCACCCGGGTTATACAACAACGCCTGCCAATAACGCCCAAGAATCAGGCTCAGCACGCTGACGATCTGCAACAGTGCCGCTATCAGGCCGGTAAGCATCGGTGCAACCACTGACGCAAAGCGCGCTCGCTCCTCTACCGATAACTGCTGGTAGAGATCCCCGAGAGCCAGCGGCAGGATCTTTATGATCTCCTGCGCCAGCGCCTCGATTTGCGGGCGGAAAGCCGCGCCAAGCGCCAGTGAATACACCAACCCCAATGCCACGCTGACCAGCAGCGTACGGACCCAGGACTCACTTGCGCGTAAAACCAACGCAAGGGCCGATGAACCGAGCAGTACCAGAAGTACCCGTGGATCATCGAATTTCAACCACCAGACCAAGGCCGGCAGCATTCCCAGGGCAAGAACGCCAAGGGCGTCCTTCAAACCGCGCCGCAGGAGCACAAGGCAACCTGCAGCAGCACCCAACCAATACAACAACGGCAACGCTGCACATCCAGCCACTACCAGAGTGGCCTGCACACGACCGCGCATGATGAACTCAGCTAAGGCGCGCATGCATTCAATCCCTTACTACTTGTCGACTGCCCGGTCTCAGCGGCCGTGGCTGTCGGTGTAGGCCAGCAGGGCCAGGAAGCGGGCGCGCTTGATAGCGGTGGCCAGCTGACGCTGATAACGAGCTTTGGTACCGGTGATGCGGCTTGGAACAATTTTGCCGGTCTCGGATACGTAGGCTTTCAGAGTGTTGAGATCTTTGTAATCGATCTCCTTCACGTCTTCAGCGGTGAAGCGGCAGAATTTACGACGACGGAAGAAACGTGCCATTTGATAGGCTCCTTAAAAGGTCCGTGGATTACTCGTCAGCGTTATCGCTGTTGTCGCTGTCATCACTATCAGCGCTTTCAGCGCCTTCGTGCTCAGGACGGTCGCGACGCTCACGGCGCTCACTGCGGTTTTCTTCAGCCTTGAGCATCTCGGATTGGCCGGTAACGGCTTCTTCGCGACGGATGACCAGGTTACGGATCACTGCATCGTTGTAGCGGAAGTTGTCTTCCAGCTCGGCCAGGGCCTTGCCAGTGCATTCAACGTTCAGCATCACGTAGTGAGCCTTGTGAACATTGTTGATTGCGTAGGCCAGTTGACGACGGCCCCAATCTTCCAGACGGTGGATTTTGCCGCCGTCTTCTTCGATCAGCTTGGTGTAACGCTCTACCATGCCGCCGACTTGCTCGCTTTGATCCGGGTGGACCAAAAAGATGATTTCGTAATGACGCATGAATGCTCCTTACGGGTTGTAGCCTGCCGCTCAAAAACGGTCAGACAAGGAGTGAATGACACTTATGGATCTTGCCGAAGGGAGGCACATGCGTGCCTGCCATGAAGGCAAGGGGCGCAATTGTAGAGAAGGGGGAGAAAGGGCGCAAGGTGATTGGTGATTATTTGAACAACGCAGAATCAAGGCAAGCACAAAACAAATGTGGGAGCTGGCTTGCCTGCGATGACAAGGGCACAGGCAACATCTCTGCTGACTGACACACCGTCATCGCGGGCAAACCCGGCTCCCACAGGGTCTTGCGTCGCTCTCAAGCCTTATTTCTTGGCTTTAGCCTTGGCGCCACGCTGGCGCCGGGCTTCGAACAGGCAGACGCCCGTTGCGACTGAAACGTTGAGGCTGCTGACGCTACCGGCCATCGGCAGGTGCACCAGGTAGTCGCAGTGCTCACGGGTCAGGCGACGCATGCCCTTGCCTTCAGCACCCATGATCAAAATGGTCGGGCCGGTGAGGTCCTGGTCATAAATGCTGACCTCGGCCTCCCCCGCCGTACCCACGACCCACAGGCCGCGCTGCTGGAGTTTCTCCAGGGTGCGCGCCAGGTTGGTCACGGCTACCAACGGAATCACTTCCGCCGCACCGCAGGCGACTTTACGCACCACAGGCGTCAAGGTAGCCGACTTGTCTTTGGGCACGATCACCGCCAGCGCACCGGCAGCATCCGCCGAACGCAGGCAGGCGCCGAGGTTGTGCGGATCGGTCACGCCGTCGAGCACCAGCAACAGCGGTGCGCCTTCGGTGCGATCGAGCAGCTCGTCGAGCATCGCTTCGCCCCAGACCTGGCTCGGGCTTACGTCCGCAACCACACCCTGGTGAACGCCTTCGACCCAGACGTCCATTTCACGACGTTCGGCCTGGCCGATGGCGACTTTATTTTGGTTGGCCAGTTCGACCAGCGCTTGAACGCGCGGCTCACTGCGGCCTTCTGCCAACCACACCTGCTTGACGCGTTTCGGGTGGTGACGCAGCAATGCTTCTACGGCGTGTACGCCGTAGATTTTTTCCAGACTCATGACTTGGCCTTAGTTTTGCGCGACCCGCCGCTTTTCGCGGGGGCCGAACCCGCTTTTGGCGGGCCTTTACGGTGTTTACTCGGCTTGCTCGACGGTTTTTCCGCCTCGCGGGACTTTCCCCCAGACGCCGCTTTACCACCGCTTTTGGCTTCGTTGAGCAACTGCTGCTTCAACTCGCGGCTCTTGCGCAGCTCGGCATTTTTCGCCGCGGCATCGCTTGGACGATAAGCTTCTGGGGCCTTGTCCTTGGCAGACGAACGACGAGCAGGCTTGGCTGGCGCAGGTTCGGCGACCGCTGCTTTCGCAGGAGTACCTTTGCCTTTGCTGGCCGGCGCAGTCGTTTCGCCGCCACGTTTTTTACGGCCAGTCGGCTCGGCCGGCTTGTCGGGCATACCGAAGTCGATCTTGCGTTCGTCGAGGTCGACGCGCATAACCTGCACTTCCACGGTGTCGCCCAGACGGAAGCTACGACCGGTGCGCTCGCCCGCCAGGCGGTGATGCACAGGGTCGAAGTGGTAGTAGTCACCCGGCAAGGCGGTGACGTGCACCAGGCCCTCGACGTAGATATCGGTCAACTCGACGAACAGGCCAAAACCGGTCACGGCGGTGATCACACCCGGGAACGACTCGCCCACGCGGTCTTTCATGAACTCGCACTTGAGCCAGTTCACTACGTCGCGGGTCGCTTCGTCAGCGCGGCGCTCGCTCATGGAGCACTGCTCGCCCAGCTGTTCCAGGGCCGCTTCGTCGTACGGATAGATCCGTGCTTTCGGAATGGTCATGGCACCGGCGCGCTGGACGTGCGGGGTGTTCTGCTTGGAATGGATCACGCTGCGGATCGCCCGGTGCGTGAGCAAGTCCGGGTAACGGCGAATCGGCGAGGTGAAGTGGGTGTACGCCTCGTAATTCAGGCCGAAGTGGCCCTGGTTATCAGCGCTGTACACCGCCTGGCTCAGGGAGCGCAGCATGACGGTCTGGATCACGTGGTAATCCGGACGATCCTTGATGCTTGCGAGCAGAGCCTGGTAGTCCTTCGGCGTCGGGCCGTCCTTGCCTTTGTGCAGGGACAGGCCGAGCTCACCGAGGAACGCGCGCAGCTTCTCCAGACGCTCCGGCGGCGGGCCGTCGTGCACCCGGTACAACGCAGGAATCTCGTGCTTTTTCAGGAACTCTGCGGTGGCCACGTTGGCCGCCAGCATGCATTCCTCGATCAGCTTGTGGGCATCGTTACGAGTGGTCGGGGTGATTGCGGCGATCTTGCGCTCGGAACCGAAGACAATCCGGGTTTCCTGAGTTTCAAAGTCGATCGCGCCACGCACGTGACGAGCGCCCAGCAGCACTTTGTACAGCGCATAGAGCTGCTTGAGGTGCGGCACGACATGGCCGTACTCACCGCGCAGGGCTTTCGCTTCGCTGGTTTTCGGCTGTTCCAGGATGGTGCTGACCTTGTTGTAGGTCAGTCGCGCCTGGGAGTGGATCACCGCTTCGTAGAACTGGTAGTCGGTCATTTCGCCGGTTTTCGAGATGGTCATCTCGCACACCATGGCCAAACGGTCGACTTTCGGGTTCAGGGAGCACAGGCCGTTGGACAGCTGCTCAGGCAGCATCGGGATTACGCGCTCAGGGAAGTACACCGAGTTGCCGCGCACCTGGGCTTCGTTGTCCAGGGCCGAACCGATCTTCACGTAGCTGGACACGTCGGCAATCGCGACGAACAACTTCCAGCCGCCGGAGAACAGGCGCAACTTGCCAGGCTTGGCTTCGCAGTAGACCGCATCGTCGAAGTCGCGGGCATCTTCGCCGTCAATGGTGACGAACGGCAGATGACGCAGGTCGATGCGCTTCTCTTTGTCTTTTTCTTCAACTTCCGGCTTGAGCTTGGCGGCTTCTTTGAGCACAGCCTCAGGCCAGACGTGAGGGATATCGTAGGTGCGTAGCGCAACATCGATTTCCATGCCCGGCGCCATGTAGTTGCCGACCACTTCAACGATATCGCCCTGTGGCTGGAAGCGCGCAGTTGGCCAGTGGGTGATTTTCACCTCGACGAACTGACCGACTTTGGCGGCGCCATTGCGGCCCGGGGTGATCAGCACTTCCTGCTGGACCTTCGGGTTATCCGGCACGACAAAACCGATGCCGCCTTCTTCGAAGTAGCGACCAACGATGGACTCGTGGGCACGGGACACCACTTCGACGATCACGCCTTCGCGGCGGCCGCGACGGTCGAGGCCGGAAACGCGCGCCAGGGCACGGTCGCCATCGAACACCAGGCGCATTTGCGCCGGGCTCATGAACAGGTCGTCGCTGCCGTCGTCCGGGATCAGAAAGCCGAAACCGTCACGGTGGCCGGCAATGCGACCGAGGATCAGGTCTAGCTTGTCCACAGGCGCGTAGGTGCCCCGGCGGGTGTAGATCAACTGGGCATCGCGCTCCATGGCGCGCAGGCGGCGACGCAGGGCTTCGAGTTGGTCTTCGGTGGTCAGACCGAATTCTTCAACCAGCTGCTCGCGGCTAGCAGGCGAACCCCGATCGGCGAGATGCGCCAGGATCAGTTCGCGGCTAGGAATAGGGTTTTCATATTTTTCCGCTTCACGAGCGGCCTCGGGATCGAGGGACTGCCAATCGGCCATTAGAGAGTTTTCACCTTGTCTATATGCGGGTTAGTTTGGCATACGCGTATTGAAACGGGAAATTTCAGGTGTCGACAAGCCCGTAAAAGCACTTTGTAGCCCTCGGAATGCACCTTGCGCGACCGCCCGCGAAATTTTCCAGACTTTTTTGATAACTGGGCTTTACAGCGCAAAAAGTGGTCCGTATAGTGCGCGCCATCGACGACGGCAACGTTGACGATGCTGCCCAGATGGTGAAATTGGTAGACACGCCAGCTTCAGGTGCTGGTGACCGCAAGGTCGTGGAAGTTCGAGTCTTCTTCTGGGCACCAATTCCAAACTTGAGGTTTTAACCTTGAGTCTCACAAAAACCCGCGAAAGCGGGTTTTTGCGTTTCAGGCCTTTGATTTTTAACCATAAAGTTGATTTATAAAA
The DNA here is from genome assembly GCF_059716235.1 of Pseudomonas sp. LBUM1641. NCBI lineage: Bacteria > Pseudomonadati > Pseudomonadota > Gammaproteobacteria > Pseudomonadales > Pseudomonadaceae > Pseudomonas > Pseudomonas sp. LBUM1641. Next base: position 640,225 of record NZ_CP166815.1, on the reverse strand, counting down.
TCAAATCAGGGGTTTACAGATCAAAAAGCCCTCCGTATAGTTCGCTCCATCAACAGCGGCAACGTTGCTGATGCTGCCCAGATGGTGAAATTGGTAGACACGCCAGCTTCAGGTGCTGGTGACCGCAAGGTCGTGGAAGTTCGAGTCTTCTTCTGGGCACCAATTCCAAACTTGAGGTTTTAACCTTGAGTCTCACAAAAACCCGCGAAAGCGGGTTTTTGCGTTTCCGGGGTTTGAAAACTTCCAGGCCGATTTGCCTCATGACCGCACCTGAGAAACTTTATCGTTTATCCTAGCAACGATTTGTTGCACTCAAGTGAGGAACACCCCGGATGATGATCCGCGATACCCGTCTCAAGACATCCCTTCTGCGTGGCCTGACCATCACTCTGCTCGGCCTGACCCTGCTCTCGCCCGCTGCCTATTCTGCCGACAAGGCTGCACTGACCTTGTACAACGGCCAACACAAGGAGGTCGGCGATGAACTTGCCAAGGCCTTCGAAGCCAAGACCGGCATCCACGTCAATGTGCGCAAGGGCAGCAGCAACCAGCTGGCCAGCCAGGTCGTCGAAGAAGGCGACCGCTCCCCTGCCGACGTGATCTACACCGAAGAATCACCGCCGCTTAATAAACTCGGCGAGCAAGGGCTGCTGGCGACCATCGACGCCAGCACCCTCGACGTTCTACCCAAGGAATACGTGGCCGCCAACGGCGCCTGGATGGGCGTGACCGCACGCACCCGCGTCGTGGCGTTCAACCCGAAACTGATCGCCGAGAAAGACCTGCCCAAATCGGTGCTGGATTTCGCCGGCCCTGAATGGCAAGGCAAGGTTGGTTTCGTACCCACCAGCGGCGCCTTCCAGGAACAGGCCGTGGCGATCATCAAGCTGCACGGTCGCGAAGCAGCTGAAGAGTGGCTGACCGGCCTGCGCGCCTTTGGCAAGGTCTACAGCAACAACATGGTTGCGCTCAAAGCCGTAGAAAATGGCGAGGTCGCCACCGTCCTGGTGAACAACTACTACTGGTTCGCCCTGAAGAAAGAAAAAACCAACCTGGATTCGCAACTGCACTACTTCACCGACGGTGATGCCGGCGGCCTGATCACCGTGTCTGCCGCAGCAGCATTGAAATCCAGCAAGCATCCAAAGGAAGCCCAGCAACTGTTGGCCTTCATGGCCAGCGAGGAAGGCCAGCGGGTGATCACCAACACCTCTGCCGAATACCCGTTGCGCAAGGGCATGGAATCCAACCGCGGCCTCAAGCCTTTCAGCGAGCTGCAACCGCCGAAAGTCACCCCTGCCGACCTGGGCAACGCCGAAGAAGCCCTGGAACTGGAACGTGACGTTGGCTTGAACTGATGAACCCATCGCTCCCCGCCCCCGCCTTGCGCGGGGGTTTTACGCCGAGACGCAAACGCCCCTCGATCTGGTTGTTATTGCCGGTCCTGCTGCTGGTAGGCCTGAGCCTGTTGCCGCTGGCGTATGTCGGCCTCAAGGCCTGGCAAGCGGGTTGGGCCGAGGCGGTGCATTTGCTGTGGCGGCCTTATGTGTTCGGGCTGCTGCGCAACACCCTGGCGCTGATGGTCGGTGTGACCGTGGCCTGCGGCGTGATTGGCCTGTCGCTGGCCTGGCTGCTGGAACGCAGCAACTTGCCGGGGCGGCGTATTTGGGGAGTGATCCTGTGCCTGCCGTTTGCAGTGCCGGCGTTTGTCAGCAGCTTTACCTGGGTTTCGTTGAGCGCCAATTTCGAGGGGCTGGGCGGGGCGATCCTGGTGATGACCCTGTCCAAATACCCGCTGGTGTTTCTGCCGGTGGCGGCGACCCTGCGCAATCTTGATCCATCCCTGGAAGAATCGGCCCGCACCCTCGGTCTGAATCGCTGGGGCGTGTTCTTTCGCATCACTTTGCCGCTGTTGTGGCCATCGCTACTGGCCGGGGCGCTGTTGATAGCCCTGCATATGCTGGTGGAATTCGGCGCGCTGTCGATCATCGGACTGCAGACGTTTACCACCGCGATCTATCAGCAATTCGAGCTGGAATTCAGTAATGCCAATGCAGCGATGCTCTCGGCAGTGCTGCTGGTGATGTGCCTGACGCTGCTTTGGCTGGAGCTGCGAGTGCGCGGCAAAGGCCGGCATGTGCGCACCGGCCAGGGCGCGGCGCGGCATGCCGAGCAGGTTCGGCTCGGCAAATGGGCGCCGCTGGGGCAGCTGTATTGCCTGCTTCTGGCAATCATTGGCAGCGGCATTCCATTGGGCATGCTCGGTTACTGGCTGGCAGTGGGCAGTTCGGCGGCGTTTCCGGTCGCCGAGATCAGCGAGGCGCTGCTTTCTTCCCTGGCGCTATCGCTGGGCGGCGCAGCACTGTGCCTGTTGTTTGCAGTGCCGGTGGGCTTGCTGGTGGTGCGCTACAAGGGTCAGCTCGCGCTGTGGGCAGAACGCTTGCCATACCTGCTACACGCACTGCCCGGACTGGTGATTGCGCTGACGCTGGTGTACTTCGCGCTGCATTACGTGCCGGCGCTGTATCAGACGTCCGCGCTGTTGCTGATCGCTTATGCGTTGCTGTTTTTGCCGCTGGCCCAGGCGCCGATCCGCACGGCACTGAACAAGGCGGCACCCCAGCTGGAAGAGGCCGCGAGAACACTGGGGGCGTCGTCGTTCAGTGCGTTTTGCCGGGTGACGTTGCCGATTATTTTCCCGGCATTGGGCGCGGCGTTTGCGCTGGTGTTTCTGGATGCGATGAAGGAATTGACGGCGACGTTGCTGCTTAGTCCTACAGGGTTGAACACACTGGCGACTGCCGTATGGGCGCATACCTCGAATGTGGAATTCGCGGCTGCCGCGCCGTATGCGGCGCTGTTGATTCTGGTGTCGGGGTTACCGGTGTATCTGCTTACGACGCGGATGTATCTGAGCCGCTGAAATAGCTTTCGCGAGCAAGCCCGCTCCCACATTTGCTCGCATTCCAGAAGTGGAACTCGGTCGAATGTGGGAGCGGGCTTACTCGCGAAAGGGCCGCACCAGGCGACATCAAGCCCGGAACTGCCCCAGGCTCGCCTTCAACTGCGCCGCCAACCCATCCAGCACCTTGCCACTGGCGGTAGTCTCCACCACTGCCTGAGCCGCGCGCTCGGCCTGGGCATGAATGATCTCCACCCGGCCACGCACCGCATGCGCGCCTTGCGCCTGATGCTCAGCCGCACGCGTCGCCAGACCAATCGCTGCATGCACCTGCTCCACCGAGGCCTGCACCGACTGCTGCAGGCGCACGCTATCGCGCAATACCAACAGACCTTCGCTGGCCTGGCGCCCGGCCTTGCCGATGGTTTCTACCGCCTCACGGGCGCCTTGCTGCAAGGCCACGATGTGCGCCTGGATATCACCGGTAGAACTCTGGGTTTTACTGGCCAGGGCTCGCACCTCGTCCGCCACCACTGCAAAACCGCGCCCGGTCTCGCCGGCTCTCGCCGCTTCAATCGCCGCGTTGAGTGCCAGCAGGTTGGTTTGCTCGGCAATCCCGTGGATCACCGTCAATACCACCTCAATCTGCTCGCTCTGCTGCGCCAGACGCTCGATCACCTTGGACCCCGCCTGCACCTGCCCCGCCAACGCCTCGATCAGGCTGCCGACTTCGGCTGACGTACGCGAGTTTTCATCAGTGGCCTGGCGAATATCCACCACCTGCTGCAACGCCGCCTGCATCGCATGACTTTCCGCCTGCGCCTCGTCGGCCATTTGCGACAGCGCCCGCAGGCTTTCGGCAACCTCATCACGCTGCAGGCCGGCGGCGGCATCGGCACCGGCATTACGCAGGGTCATCGCGCCGATTTCCACGCCGGTACGCTGGGCCACATCACCCGCTTCACGCACGATGGGCTGCAACTTATCCACAAAGCGATTGACCGCTGAGGCCATGTCGCCGATTTCATCACGGCTGTTGATCTGCACGCGCTTGGTCAGGTCGCCCTCGCCTGCCGCCAGATCGTCCATCGCCGCAATCAGCAGCTTCAGGCGATTGACCACCCGACGCCCGAGCACCACGGCAATCAGCAACAGCACGCCAAAGCCTACAACCGCCAGGCCCATGCCGATGCGCCAGCGCAAGGTACCTGCCGCCTCTTGCACGGCATTGGTGGTATTGGCAGTCATCTGGGTGGCGGTTGCTTGTGCCGACTGCAAACGCGCGCCCATGGCGGCAGCACTGTCAGCGGCGGCACCTTTGAGGCTGTCACCCACCAGTTGATCACTGCTGGCAATCAGCGCGGCGAAGCGCTTATCCAGCGCCGCCAGATCAACGTCCACCGAAGCGGTCGAAACCCCCATGATGACCTTGCCGATTTCCACGCCATTGGGGCTGATGGACGCCTCGAGGTAGTAGACCGCCGGATCGTTTTTCGCCGCATCCAACACCTTATCCAGGGCACGCTCGCCCTGCCCTTTCTCGAGCAGCGCAGCGTTAATCGGGTTATCCCGGTTCAGGTAGCGCGTCAGGTGCTGGCCGGTGGCATCGTCGTAGACCACGAACAACACATTGGGATTGCGCTGGGCACGCCGAGCAAATTCCGACAGCGTCGGCACGTCGCTGTCCCACATGGCGCGGGGCGCCACCGAGGCCAGCAGTTGCGCCATATCGTTGGCGGAGTCCTTCAGGTCTTTTTCCAGGGTCGCACGCAGTTGCTTCTGCTCGTCCTGCAGGCGCGTGGAAAGCCCCGCGGTGAGACGCTGGCGAGTACTGGAAGACAGGCTGTCCAGACTCGAGGTGACTTCCTTGCCGGCCTGGGCCAGTTCACCGGAAAGCTTTTGGCTGTCGACACCCAGCCGATTGTCTAAATCGGCTTCCAGGGCCGTAACCGTGCTCCGGGTCAGAGCGACAGCCACCAGCACTTGCACCAAAAGAGCGATACCTAGGGTAACGAACACCGGCCGCAACAGTCGGCTTTGTAACAATGAGAGAACGGCAGACACTGGGAATCCCTCCACCACGGGTGCCATTAATTTGATAGCACCGCGAAAGAAAGAACCATAGCAAGGGCCGTGCCGTTTACCAGGCTGAAACGACAAAGGGCTCCCGAAGGAGCCCTTTGCTTTTTACATCAACAGCTTATTAAGCGAACGGGTGACGCAGAACGATGGTCTCGTTGCGGTCCGGGCCCGTCGAAATAATGTCGATTGGCGCACCGATCAGCTCTTCAACGCGCTTGATGTAAGCGCGGGCGTTAGCTGGCAGTTCTTCCAGGGTCTTGGCGCCCACGGTCGATTCGGTCCAGCCCGGCACTTCTTCGTACACAGGCTGCAGGCCTACGTAGCTGTCAGCGTCGGTTGGGGCAACGTCGTTGCCTTGCGCATCTTTGTAGCCGATGCAGATGTTGATGGTTTCCAGGCCGTCGAGTACGTCCAGCTTGGTCAGGCAGATGCCCGAGATGCTGTTCACATCGATAGCGCGACGCAGGATAACGGCGTCGAACCAGCCACAACGACGAGCACGGCCGGTAGTTGCGCCGAACTCATGACCTTGTTTGGCCAAGTGCGCACCGACGTCGTCGAACAGTTCAGTCGGGAACGGACCCGAACCCACACGCGTGGTGTACGCCTTGGTGATGCCGAGGATGTAGTCCAGGAACATCGGACCAACGCCCGAACCGGTCGCAACGCCGCCAGCGGTGGTGTTGGAGCTGGTGACGTACGGGTAGGTGCCGTGGTCGATGTCCAGCAACGAACCCTGGGCGCCTTCGAACATGATGTCTTTGCCAGCGCGACGCAGGTCGTGCAGCTCGGCAGTCACGTCCAGCATCAGCGGCTTGAGCAGCTCAGCGTATTCCTTGCACTCAGCCAGGGTCTTTTCAAACTCGATGGCCGGCTCTTTGTAGTAACCCACCAGCATGAAGTTGTGGTAATCCACCAGTTCACGCAGCTTGTCTTCAAAGCGCGGCATGTTGAGCAGGTCGCCCACACGCAGGCCACGACGTGCAACCTTGTCTTCGTAGGCCGGGCCGATACCGCGACCGGTAGTACCGATCTTCAGCTCGCCACGGGCCTTTTCACGGGCCTGATCCAGCGCAACGTGGAAGGACAGGATCAGCGGGCAGGAAGGGCTGATACGCAGGCGCTCGCGCACGGGTACGCCTTTCTCTTCCAGCTTGGTGATCTCGCGCAGCAGGGCGTCAGGTGCAACCACCACGCCGTTGCCGATCAGGCACTGCACGCCTTCGCGCAGTACACCCGACGGAATCAGGTGCAAGACGGTTTTTTCGCCATCGATGACCAGGGTGTGGCCAGCGTTGTGGCCACCTTGGTAGCGCACTACGGCGGCAGCATGTTCGGTCAGCAGATCAACGATCTTGCCTTTGCCCTCATCACCCCATTGGGTGCCCAGGACTACGACATTCTTACCCATAACACTTGTCCTCATTCGCGCAAACTTGGTGCCGGCAGCGGCCGGCAGGAAAACTCAAGAAGCCAGTGGCGATACTTGCCAAAGCCCGTTCTGCAGAATCAATTGCCGGTCGCAGTCCGCTTCACGGGCGGCGGCCAATGGCTGCCCAGGCAAGGCCTGGACCACACGTTGACCCTCACTGCGCAACTGGCAAACCTGCTGCCAGAGTGCTGCGTCCGTACTGTCGGGCATCCAGATGCCACCAGACGGCAGCACGACCTCAGCACGCCCCAGGGTCACCAGGGTTTTCAAATCGGTGGAAAAGCCGGTCGCCGGACGGGCGCGACCGAAGTCGGCGCCGATATCGTCATAACGACCGCCCTGGGCGATGGCTTGGCCAACACCCGGGACAAACACCGCGAACACCACACCGGTGTGGTAGTGGTAGCCACGCAGCTCACCCAAATCAAAGTACAGCGGCAACTGCGGGAAGCGCGCAGACAACTGCTCGGCAATCGCCACCACGTCGTCCAGGGCCGCCAATACATCAGCCGGCGCGTTCGCCAGACGATCACGGGCGGCGGTCAGTACTTCACGGCCGCCACACAGGCCTACCAGCGCACGCAGCATGCCGGCCAGGTCAGCAGGCACGCCCGCCGTCAGGGCGATCACTTCATCGATGGCCTTGCGTTGCAGGGCATCGAACAACTGTTGTTCCACTTCACCCGACAAACCGGCCGCACGGGCCAGGCCGCGGTAGATGCCGACATGCCCGAGGTCCATGTGCACATCCGGCACATCGGCCAGTTGCAGCATGGCCAGCATCAGGCTGATGACTTCCACGTCGCTGCTCGGGCTCGCATCGCCGTACAACTCGGCGCCCAACTGGATCGGGCTACGGGAAGACGACAAGGCACGCGGTTGAGCATGCAGCACGCTGCCGGCGTAGCACAGGCGACTTGGCCCTTCGCGACGCAGGGTGTGCGCATCAATGCGCGCGACTTGCGGCGTGATGTCGGCACGAAAACCCATTTGCCGGCCCGATTGCGGGTCGATGACCTTGAAGGTGCGCAGATCCAGGTCCTGGCCCGCGCCGGTCAGCAGGGATTCCAGGTACTCGATATGGGGGGTCACGACAAACTCGTAACCCCAGCTCTGGAACAGATCCAACACCTGGCGGCGCGCGATTTCAATGCGCGCAGCTTCTGGTGGCAGTACTTCTTCGATGCCATCTGGCAGCAGCCAGCGGTCTACCGTTGCCATTACGCCATTCCCCTATGATCCGGGCGGCCAGCCCTCGGGCGAGCCTTGAGTGAAGCAGAAAATACCCGGCCCCTGCATAAACCACGCGCAAGAGCGACGTGACGAACGACCAACAATCGGCCTCGTCGGGCACTTTCCTCGAAAAACCTGTGGCGCCTGCGGAGCAAAACCACAATCAAACATGCAGACGCAAAAAAGCCGGGAATTTCCCGGCTGCCGCATCATACACCCGTTTTCTGAAAGGATCACCCCGCCCGGCATTTTAGCCGCCCGACGGAGTGATTCTCAGACTACATGTGGGTTACTTGGACTTTTCCAGGTAGCGGAAGAAATCGCTACTTGGGTCCAGCACCATGACGTCGGTTTTGTTCGCGAAGCTTTCACGGTAGGCACGCAGGCTACGGTAGAACGCGTAGAACTCCTGGTCCTGGCCATACGCCTTGGAGTAGATCGACGCGGCTTGAGCATCACCATCACCACGAGCCTCTTCAGACTCACGATAAGCTTCTGCCAACAGTACGCGACGCTGACGATCGGCATCCGCACGGATCCCTTCTGCCAGTTCGTTACCCTTGGCGCGGTGCTCACGAGCTTCACGCTCACGCTCGGTGCTCATACGCTCGAACACGCTACGGTTCACTTCCTTCGGAAGGTCGATAGCCTTGACCCGAACATCGATCACTTCGATGCCCAGTTCTTTTTCCGCCATCGTGTTCAACGAACGCGTGATGTCAGCCATCAGCGCATCACGTTCACCGGATACCACCTCGTGCAGGGTGCGTTTACCAAACTGGTCACGCAGGCCCGATTCCAGACGGCGCGACAAACGCTCGTCAGCAATCTGCTTGAGGCCGGAGGTCGCGGTGTAGAAGCGCTCGGCGTCCTTGACGCGCCACTTGGCGTAGGCGTCAACCATCACAGCTTTCTTTTCCAGGGTCAGGAAGCGTTGTGTCGGTGCATCCAGGGTCATCAGGCGGCCGTCGAACTTGCGCACCTGGTTGACGTAGGGGACTTTCACATGCAGGCCCGGCTGGACATCTGCCTGGACCACGCGACCGAATTGCAGCAACACCGCGCGCTCGGTCTGAGACACGATGTAGAAGCAGTTCCAGGCAGCGATGACCACGACGACGCCCACAATCAGGGCGGTCAGCGATTTATTGCTCATCAACGACTCTCCCTGGTACGTGTTTGCTGTTGCAGCAAGTCAGCGGCAGCACGGGCGCTCGCTTCGTTGGCAGCAGCCGTTGAACCGGAGGCCGGTGCGCTGGTGCTGCTACGACCACCTTCGATCATCTTGTCCAGCGGCAGGTACAGCAGATTGTTCTGCCCGCCCTTGCTGCCGGTCACGAGAACCTTGCTGGTGTTGGTGAACACTTCCTGCATGGTGTCCAGGTACAGACGCTCACGGGTGACTTCCGGTGCCTTGCGGTACTCGGCCACCAGCTTGGTGAAGCGATCTGCCTCACCCTTGGCGCGGGAAACCACTTCGTCGCGGTAACCGTTGGCATCTTCAAGGATACGCTGGGCCTGACCACGGGCTTCCGGCACCACGCCGTTGGCGTAGGTTTCAGCCTGGTTGCGTGAACGCTGCTCGTCTTCACGGGCACGGATCACGTCATCGAAGGCTTCCTGTACTTCACGCGGTGCGGCTGCGCTCTGTATGTTGACCTGGGTTACGGTGATACCGGTGCGATAGGTATCGAGGAACCGTTGCAGGCGCTCCTTGATCTCGCTGGCCATCAATTCACGACCCTCGGTCAGCACCTGGTCCATTGCGGTGGAACCCACCACGTGACGCAGGGCACTTTCGGTCGCTTGTTGCAGGCTGATTTCCGGCTGATCAACGTTCAGCACGAAGTCCTGCAGATTGCTGATCTTGTACTGCACGGTCAGCGGCACTTCGACGATGTTCTCGTCTTCGGTCAGCATCTGGCCCTGCTTGGTGTAGGCACGCTCACGCGTGACGTTTTCCATGTACTTCTTGTCGATCGGCGGGAAGTAGATGTTCAGGCCGGGGCCGACCGTCTCGTAGTATTTGCCGAAGCGCAGCACCACGGCCTGCTCCTGCTCGTCCACTACATAGACGGCGCTGTACAGCCAAACGGCCGCCAGCACGACGAGGCCGATGCCAAGCAAGCCGTAACCACCGCCCTTGCTCGTACGACCGCCTTCGTCACCACCACGTTTTTTTCCACCACCGAACAACCCATTCAGGCTTTCCTGCAGCTTTCGGAAGGCCTCGTCGAGATCTGGTGGCCCCTTGCGGTCGCCATTATTGCGGCGTTTACCACCCCAAGGATCCTGATTATTCGAGTTGCCACCCGGCTCATTCCAAGCCATAGCGCTCTCCATCTGATAAAGCAAAGACGCACCCACGGCGCGCCGACCAATGCTACAGAATGCCTGTCACAGCGGCACAACCGCTTTTTCAGGCTTTTATTGCAAAGTGTGTTGTTCGATGAACTCCGCCGGCACAACACCTTCCCGACTGACCAGCCGATTCAGCTCCGTGCGCGGTATTCGAACGGCCAGCAAGCTGACACCTTCTTCGTCGTGTTCTTCTTTCTGTACCGCGCCCAGCTCGAAAAACTGTGCACGCAGTCGAGCAAAACGCTGAGGCAAGCGCAAGGTGCCAACAAACAAATCGCTGCCCAACAGCTCGGCAATGGCTTGTTCAAGCAATTCCAGGCCACTGCCATCACGCGCCGACAGCCAGACCCGCTGGGGCTTGCCGTTTTCGTCGCGCTGGATTTGTGGCTCAACGCCTTCAAGCAAATCGAGTTTGTTATAGACCTCGAGGATGGGCAAGTCCTGGGCACCAATCTCACCCAACACCACCATGACCTGTTCAATCTGCAACATGCGATCCGGTTCAGCCGCATCGATTACGTGCAGCAGGAGGTCGGAATTGCTCGACTCTTCGAGCGTAGACCGAAATGCCTCGACCAGCTTGTGGGGCAAGTGACGAATGAAACCCACGGTATCGGCCAGGACAATCGGCCCCAGGTCGTCCAGTTCCAGACGGCGCAAGGTCGGATCGAGGGTCGCAAACAGTTGGTCGGCCGCGTACACGTCCGATTTCGTCACGTTATTGAAGAGCGTGGATTTGCCGGCGTTGGTATAGCCCACCAGGGAAACGGTCGGGATATCCGCACGCATACGGCCACGTCGCGATTGTTCGCGCTGGCTGCGCACCTTCTCCAGGCGGCCCTTGATCTGTCGCAGGCGCACCCGCAGCAGACGCCGGTCGGTTTCCAGCTGGGTTTCACCCGGACCACGCATGCCGATACCGCCACCCTGACGTTCAAGGTGAGTCCAGCCGCGAACCAGCCGGGTGCTCATGTGGTCAAGCTGGGCCAGTTCTACCTGGAGCTTGCCTTCATGGGTACGGGCGCGTTGAGCGAAAATATCGAGAATCAGACCCGTACGGTCGATCACGCGACACTCGAAAACTCGTTCGAGGTTACGTTCCTGACTGGGCGTGAGGATGTGATTGAAAATCACCAGATCGGCCTTTTCGGCATGGACCAAGTCGTGCAGCTCTTGGACCTTACCGCTGCCAATCAAGAATTTGGCGGTTGGCCGATGACGCGGCACGTTAAAAAACGCGACGGTCTCGGCGCCGGCCGAATTTGCCAACTCCTGAAACTCCTGCGGATCTTCGCGCGCCTCAGGGTCCTGTCCATCCAAGTGAACGAGGATTACTCGCTCACCACCACCGTGGCGCTCAAAGAACAAAGGAGACTCCTATCAGGCGTTACCTGGTGCAGGCTCGGCGTCACCCTGTTCTTCGGTTGCGCTAGGCAGACGAATCGGACGAACCGGCACTACGGTCGAGATAGCGTGCTTGTAAACCATTTGGCTTACGGTGTTTTTCAGCAGGATCACGAACTGGTCGAACGACTCAATCGTGCCCTGCAGCTTGATACCGTTGACCAGATAGATGGAAACCCCAACTTTCTCTTTACGTAAAGTATTCAAGTAAGGGTCTTGTAGCGAATGCCCTTTTGACATGTGCCGCACTCCTTTAAGGATCAATAATAAAAAATCGGAAAATAGATAGCTTATGGCCGTCACACCCCCAAGGATAGACGGCAATTGCAAGGACTCAGCTCAATATGGAGACCGTTCCCAAGTATTTCAAGGCGCGTGACAGATTGTCGCAATCCAGACTGTCCAACCAGTGTAAATCAGTCCAGCTGCGCAGCCATGTGAACTGGCGTTTCGCCAATTGGCGCGTGGCAATGATGCCGCGCTCCTGCATTTCGGCTGACGTCAGCTTGCCATCCAGATGATCCCAGACTTGGCGGTAGCCTACAGCACGTATCGAAGGCAACCCCGCATGCAGGTCACCTCTTGAACGCAGTGCTACGACCTCGTCCACAAACCCCTGTTCCAACATAATTGTGAATCTTTGTGCAATTCGTTCATGCAGCACCTGGCGATCCGTCGGAGCGATGGCCAGATTCGCCACAGTATAGGGCAATTGTGAGTGTCCCGAGGCGCCTGCTTCAGCACTTTGCGCAGTTTGTTTCAGCCTGTGTTCAGTCATGGTCTGGCCACTGACCCGCCAGACTTCCAACGCCCGTGTCAGGCGCTGGGGGTCATTGGGATGAATCCGCGCGGCGGAAACCGAATCCACAGCGGCCAACTGGTCATGCAAGGCCTGCCAGCCAAGGCGCGCAGCCTCTTCCTCAAGTTCGGCACGCACCTGTGGATCGGCTGGCGGCATATCAGCCAGTCCCTCCTGCAACGCCTTGTAGTAGAGCATCGTGCCGCCTACCAACAGCGGAATCTTGCCCCGCGCGGTGATATCGGCCATGGCTGCCAGGGCATCGGTGCGAAAATCCGCCGCCGAATAGCTCTCGCTGGGATCGATGATGTCGATCAACCGATGCGGATACTGGGCCAGCAGCTCTTTTGAGGGCTTGGCGGTGCCGATGTCCATGTCCCGGTAAACCAGTGCAGAGTCGACACTGATCAGTTCGCACGGCAAGACCTTGGTCAGCTCGATGGCCAGGTCGGTCTTGCCGGCGGCTGTCGGGCCCATCAGGAAGATCGCGGGGGGCAAGGCACTCATCAACGGCCGCGCAAGAACAGTTTGTCGAGATCGTCCAGGCCCATCTGGGTCCAGGTCGGCCGGCCGTGGTTGCATTGGCCGCTGCGCTCAGTGTTTTCCATGTCCCGCAGCAAACCGTTCATTTCCGGCAGGGCCAGCCGGCGGTTGGCGCGGATGGCGCCGTGGCAGGCCATGGTGCCGAGCAGTTCATTGATGTGAGCCTGGATTCGGTCGCTGGTGCCGTATTCCATCAAGTCCGCCAGTACGTCAGCCACCAGCCGGTTGGCCTCGGCCTGCTTGAGCAAAGCCGGGATCTGGCGGATAGCCAGGGTTTCCGGGCCCAGGCGTTGCAGCTCAAAGCCCAGTTTCTGGAATACGCTGACGTGCTCTTCGGCGCAATCGGCCTCGCGCTGGCTGACCGCCAGGGATTCCGGCACCAGCAGCGGCTGGCCACTAAGGCCTTCGCTGGCCATGGCGATCTTCAGGCGCTCGTACATGATCCGCTCGTGGGCGGCGTGCATGTCCACCAGCACCAGGCCATGGGCGTTTTCCGCAAGGATGTAGATGCCCTTGAGCTGGGCCAACGCGTAACCCAGCGGCGGCACGTCGCCCTGGCCTTCCGGCAAGGCGGCAGCCCCCGACTCGGCACCGGGCAGCGGCGCGAAAAACTCGCGATAGGCTGCCTGGGCTTCGGCCACTGGCAACGCTGATTGCGGGCGCGGCGTGTATTGGTATTGATAGCCGGCGCCTGAGCCTGAGCCTGGAGCGGTATAGCTCGGCTGGGCTTGCGGCGATTGCAGCAAGTTGGCCGCCAGGCTCATTTCGCCCTGGGGTCCGAACTCACCGGCTTCCGGCCCCGAAGGACGGACGACAGCCGTGACAATCGGTGCGGCCAGATGATCATCGGGGCGCACATCGCCCAAGGCGCGGTGCAGCGTGCCATAAAGGAAGTCGTGAACCATGCGACCGTCACGGAAGCGCACTTCGTGCTTGGTCGGGTGCACGTTAACGTCCACCACCGACGGGTCGACCTCGAAAAACAGCACAAACGTCGGATGCCGCCCGTTGAACAGCACGTCGCGATACGCCTGGCGCACCGCGTGGGCCACCAGTTTGTCGCGCACCGCCCGGCCGTTCACAAAGAAGTACTGCAAGTCTGCCTGGCTACGGGAGAAGGTCGGCAAACCCACCCAACCCCAAAGGCGCAGGCCATTGCGCTCGATCTCGATCGGCAGCGCCTGTTCCAGGAACCCCGCGCCGCAGATAGCCGAGACACGCCGGGCACGGGCCGCATCATCATGGGCCTCATGCAGGCTGAGGATGGTCTTGCCGTTATGGCGCAGGTGGAAAGCCACATCAAACCGGGCCAGCGCCAGGCGCTTGATGACTTCCTGCAGGTGATCGAATTCGGTTTTTTCGGCCTTGAGGAATTTGCGTCGGGCCGGGGTGTTGAAGAACAGGTCGCGCACTTCCACCGAGGTGCCTACGGGGTGCGCAGCCGGCTGGACCCGGGGCGCCATGTCGCGACCTTCGGTTTCCACTTGCCAGGCCTGATCGGCGTCGCGGGTGCGGGACGTCAGGGTCAGGCGGGCCACGGAGCTGATGGAAGCCAGGGCCTCACCACGAAACCCGAGGCTCATCACCCGCTCAAGGTCTTCCAGGTCGCGAATCTTGCTGGTGGCGTGACGGGCCAGGGCCAGCGGCAGGTCGTCGGAGGAAATCCCGCTGCCGTCGTCGCGCACCCGCAGCAGCTTGACCCCGCCCTGCTCAACGTCGACGTCGATGCGCTTGGCGCCGGAGTCGATGCTGTTTTCCAGCAGCTCCTTGATCACCGAAGCTGGCCGCTCGACCACCTCGCCCGCCGCGATCTGGTTGGCGAGGCGCGGGCTTAGCAGCTCAATGCGCGAGGTGTTGCTCAAGACTGTTTCGCTCATTATTGCGCCGCCAGTTCAGTGCCCGGGATGGTCAATACCTGGCCGACCTTCAGTTCATCGGTCTTCAGGTTGTTGGCACTGCGCAAGGTCGCCGCAGACACCTGGAACCGCACCGCCAGCATTGCCAGGGTGTCGCCCGGTTGCACGCGATGGTCACGCGGACCCTGGGCGATCTTCCCGGAATCACGCAGCCAGGCGATGTAGGTGCCCGGCGGCGGGTTCTGCTGGAAGAACTGGCGAACACCGGAGCTGATGGAACGCGCCAACGCCTGTTGATGGCTGGAAGAGGCCAGTTTCGAGGCTTCGTTGGAGTTGGAGATAAACCCGGTTTCCACCAGGATCGACGGAATATCCGGCGACTTGAGCACCATGAACCCGGCCTGCTCCACGCGCTGTTTATGCAGCGAAGTGACGCGACCGATATTGCTCAGGACTTTCTGCCCGACGTTCAGGCTGGAGGTCAGCGAGGCGGTCATCGACAGGTCGAGCAATACGCCGGCGAGCATTTTGTCCTTGTCGTCGAGGGACACGTTGCCGGCCCCGCCGATCAAGTCGGAACGGTTTTCACTGTCCGCCAGCCAGCGGGCGGTCTCGGAAGTGGCGCCGCGATCCGACAGGGCAAACACCGAAGCACCAAACGCAGCAGCCGAAGGGGCGGCGTCGGCGTGGATCGAGACGAACAGGTCGGCGCCCTTCTTGCGGGCGATTTCGGTACGGCCACGCAGCGGAATAAAGTAGTCGCCGGTACGGGTCAGCTCGGCGCGATAGCCTTTCATGCCATTGATCTGGCGCTGCAGTTCGCGGGCGATGGCCAGTACCACGTCTTTTTCATGCTGGCCGCGCGAGCCGGAGGCTCCCGGGTCTTCGCCGCCGTGACCGGCATCGATGACCACGATAATGTCACGCTTGCCCGCGGGTGCAGGTGGCGGTGGCGGCAATTTGACCTGGGGTTGCGACTGGTTGACCGGCACCGCCGGTATCGTCGCGACGCTTGGGGTTGGCGCAGGCGGCGGCGCGGCATCGGCGGCGTTGTCGAACAGGTCGACTACCAGCCGGTTGCCATATTGCGCGTTGGGCGCCAGCACGAAGCTTTTCGGGGTCACGGCCTTTTTCAGGTCGATGACCACCCGCAGATCGGTCGGCGTACGTTGGGCCGAGCGCATCGCGGTAATCGGGGTATTGGCCATGGCGACTTTCAACGGCGCGGCCAGGGTCGCACCGTTGATATCAATCACCAGGCGATCGGGCGCCGTAAGGGTGAAGACGCTGTGCTGAACCGGGCCAGACAGGTCGAATACCAGTCGCGTGTTATCCGGTGCCCGCCACAGGCGAACACTTTTCACCTGTGAGGCCGCCAGTGCATTGAAAGTCATTGCCGCAAGCAACACCCCTACGACAGTAACCAACGCGCGAAAGCGCATACCTAACCCCATTAATTATTTGAATTCCAATGCCAAAGCGGCGCACCACGACTCGCCGCGCGCGCTCTGGGACAACAACTTCAGCTGACGTCCATGCTTATGCGGGGTAATGGTAATGGTCAGGTCCGGCTTTGGCAAAAAGCCTGTGCCTTTATCTGGCCACTCGATCAGGCATAACGCGTCTTCATCGAAGTAATCGCGGATGCCCATGTATTCCAGTTCTTCGGGATCCACCAGGCGATACAGGTCGAAGTGGAAAGCTCGTACGTCGCCAATTTCGTAGGGTTCTACCAAAGTGAACGTAGGGCTTTTCACAGCACCTTGATGCCCCAACCCGCGAATGATGCCCCTGGACAAGGTGGTTTTCCCGGCGCCCAAGTCGCCTTCCAGAAAGATCAAGCCCGAGCCTTTCGTCACCTGGGCAATACGGTTACCCAGCGCGACCATGGCGTCTTCATCGGACAGGAAAAGAACTACTTCAGACACGGCGATTGCTCCTCCAGCAACTGACGAATGGCAGGAATCAGGTCACTGGCGGCCAGCCCGCGACCGTAGATGCCCTGGCGATCTCCGGCAGTGGCATGCAGCCAGACCGCCAGGCAGGCGGCATCAAATGCCGACATGCCTTGAGCCAATAAAGCACCGACCAGGCCAGCCAACACGTCGCCCAGGCCGGCCGTCGCCATCGCCGGATGGCCCTGATCACAGCGGGCAACGCGGCCGTCCGGGCTAGCGATCAAGCTGCCTGCGCCCTTGAGGATCGCTACTGCATTGAATTTCTGACTCAACGCGCGCGCTACGTTAAGGCGGTCGGCCTGAACCTCGGCTGTCGAAATGCCCATCAAGCGGGCGGCTTCGCCAGGATGTGGAGTGATCACACTATTGGCCGGCAAGCTGACGCTGCCCGTCGCCAGCAGGTTCAAGGCGTCGGCATCCCAGACCTGCGGCTGCCTGGCGTTGGCCGCTACCGACAGCAGGCTTTTGCCCCAAGAGGCTTCGCCCAGGCCCGGGCCGATGACGATCACGGAAATTTTTTCCAGCAAGCCCATCAACTGATTGGCCGAGTGCACGCCCACGGTCATGACTTCCGGCAACCGCGCCAGCGCCGCTGCAACGTGCTCGCTGCGGGTCGCCAGGGAAACCATGCCGGCACCACTGCGCAGGGCACTTTCGGCGCTGAGCAAGGCGGCGCCGCCAAAACCCCGGTCGCCACCGATCAGCAATACATGGCCGAACTGGCCTTTATGGGCGTCCGGGGAACGCGCAGCGAGTTGCGGCAATTGGCCGGGCAACAGGTGCTGAACGTCGGGTATTTCGTGTTTTGTCTGCGGCATGCGTCTTCAAGCTCCGATGTCTGGCAGAATTATACGCATCTAACCTGCGGTTTCTCTTGTTCATGCCTGCTATTACCTACGACCTGCCCGCCCTCGCCCAATCGATCAAAGACTGGGGCCGCGAGCTGGGCTTTCAACA
Source organism: Pseudomonas sp. LBUM1641 (assembly GCF_059716235.1). Classification (NCBI taxonomy): domain Bacteria; kingdom Pseudomonadati; phylum Pseudomonadota; class Gammaproteobacteria; order Pseudomonadales; family Pseudomonadaceae; genus Pseudomonas; species Pseudomonas sp. LBUM1641. The sequence goes on along the minus strand of NZ_CP166815.1, from coordinate 622,698 downwards.
AGTGGGCATCAGCGGCCTCGACCTCGCCGAGCATGAACAGCACCTGCAGCGCTGGCTCGACGCCGGCTACCACGGCGAAATGGACTACATGGGCGCCCACGGCAGCAAGCGCTCACACCCGGAAGAACTGGTTCCCGGCACCTTGCGCGTGGTGTCGCTGCGCATGGACTACCTGCCCGGCGACACTCAAATGGCCCAATTGCTGGCCAAACCCGAAAAAGCCTACATCTCCCGTTACGCGTTGGGCCGCGACTATCACAAGCTGATCCGCAAGCGCGTGCAGCAACTGGCCGACCGGATTCAGGCACAGATCGGCCCGTTCGGCTTCCGTGCGTTTGTCGACAGCGCCCCGGTGCTGGAAAAAGCCATCGCCGAAAAAGCCGGGCTGGGCTGGATCGGCAAAAACACCCTGGTACTCAACCGCAAGGCCGGCAGCTACTTCTTCCTGAGCGAGTTGTTTGTCGACCTGCCGTTGCCGGTCGACCCACCCCACGCCACCGAACACTGTGGCCGTTGCACCGCCTGCCTGGACATCTGCCCTACCAACGCCTTCGTCGGCCCCTACGTGCTCGACGCCCGACGCTGCATTTCCTACCTGACCATCGAGCTGAAAAGCGCGATTCCCGAAGACCTGCGCCCACTGATCGGCAACCGGGTATTCGGCTGTGATGACTGTCAGATCGTTTGCCCGTGGAATCGTTTCGCCCGGCCTACCGACGAAGGTGATTTCAAGCCACGGCACAATCTGGATAACGCAGAACTGGCCGAATTGTTCATGTGGGACGAAGACAAATTTCTCAGCAGCACCGAAGGCTCGCCCCTGCGCCGCGCCGGCTATGAACGCTGGCTGCGTAACCTGGCGGTGGGCCTGGGCAATGCGCCGTCAAGCATTCCGGTGCTGGAAGCGTTGAAGGCGCGAAGGGAATACCCGTCGGAACTGGTGCGCGAACATGTGGAATGGGCGCTGAACCAGCACGCCGAACGTCAGTGTACGTCGTCGTTGTAGACGAACTTGGGCATTTCCCAATGGAAGCGGATCGCCAACAGACGCAATAGAAAGCCGCTGAACAGCGTCAGCAGGATCGATTGCTCGCTGGGCAGTTCCAGATAGATGCACAGCATGTAGAACCAGGCGGCCAGGAACGACACGCTGGCGTACAGCTCGCGGCGGAAGATCAGCGGGATGTCGTTGCAGAAGATGTCCCGCAGGATGCCGCCGAATACCCCGGTGATCACACCGCTGACCGACGCCACCAGCATGCCGTGGCCCATTTCCAGGGCGGTCATGCAACCGATCAGGGTAAAGGCCACGAGACCGACGGCGTCCAGCGCGAGGAACAGCGAGCGCAGGTGGCGCATCAGTGGGGCGATGAAGATTGTCACCAGAGCCGCGATGGAGGTCAGCACCAGGTATTCCGGGTGCTTGACCCAGGTCAGCGGGTAATGGCCGAGCAACACGTCACGCACCGAACCGCCGCCCAGTGCCGTCACGCAGGCGATCAGCACCACACCGAACCAATCCATGCCCCGCCGCCCGGCGGACAAGGCGCCGGTCATGGCTTCGGCGGTAATGGCGACGAGGTAGAGCATCAGCAGCATGGTGGCGATCCTTGCAAAGTTGTGGCGAGGGGGCTTGTCCCCCGTTGGGGTGCGAAGCAGCCCCTTTTAAAGGCAATAGAGTTTTCAGGTAGATCGGGATGTCAGATTTTAGGGCCGCTTCGCAGCCCAACGGGGGACAAGCCCCCTCGCCACAGACAAGCCCCTCGCCACAAAAGCCCGCTGGGCTCAGGTATTACCGCTTTAGAACTTGATGAAATGCTTGCGGTAATGCTGCAGCTCGGCAATCGACTCGCGAATATCGTCCAACGCCAGGTGGGTGCTGCCTTTATGGAAGCTGTCTTTGACTTCCGGCGCCCAGCGCGCTGCCAGTTCCTTCAAGGTCGACACGTCCAGGTTGCGGTAGTGGAAGTAGCTTTCCAGCGCTTTCATGTGGGTATAAAGAAAGCGGCGATCCTGGCAGATGCTGTTGCCGCAGATCGGCGACTTGCCCTTGGGCACCCACTTTTCCAGGAAGGCGATAGTTTCCGCTTCAGCCTCGGCCATGCTGACGCGGCTGTCACGCACGCGCTGGGTCAGGCCCGAGTTACCGTGGGTGCGGGTATTCCACTCATCCATGGTCGCCAGCACGGCGTCGCTGTGGTGAATGGCAATCACCGGACCTTCGGCCAAGGTGTTGAGGTTGCTGTCGGTGACAATGGTCGCCATCTCGATGATGACGTCGGTGTCAGGGTTCAGACCGGTCATTTCCAGATCGATCCAAATCAGGTTCTGTGGGTTTTGCATGTCGTGGTTCCTTGGCACCTTGGCGTAGCTGCGCAGTTTAGCAGGCAGGGCGTGCTAGACTCGCGACCGTTTTACCTAACCTTTGCATTATCGACACGGAACACCAATGGCCAAACGCCAGCTCAACCGTCGCCAAAACTGGCGCATCGAAAAGATTCAGGGCGAACGCGCTGCCCGCGCCGCCAAACGTGAGTCCTCCGCCGTGGAAGCGCTTGAGGGCGGCGACCTGGGCCCCGAGCAAACGGGGCTGGTGATCGCGCACTTCGGTGTGCAGGTCGAAGTCGAGGCCACAGAAGGCGACCACGCCGGCCAGGTATTCCGTTGCCACTTGCGCGCGAACCTGCCTGCGCTGGTGACCGGCGACCGGGTGGTATGGCGTGCCGGCAACCAGGGCATCGGCGTCATCGTCGCCCAGTTGCCGCGAACCACTGAACTGCGTCGCCCCGACAGCCGTGGCCAGCTCAAACCGGTGGCGGCCAACGTCGACATGATCGTCATCGTCTTCGCGCCACTGCCCGAGCCCCATGCCAACCTGATCGACCGCTACCTGGTAGCCGCCGAACACGCCGGCATTCGCCCGCTGTTGCTGCTGAACAAATTCGACCTGATCGACGAGCAGAACGCCCCGGCGCTCAACGCGCTGCTGGCGGTGTACCGCACCCTCGGCTACCCGGTGCTGGAAGTCTCGGCGCATCACGGCAATGGCATGGAACAATTGCAGACTGAACTGGATGGACGCATCAGCGTGTTCGTCGGCCAGTCGGGTGTGGGCAAGTCGTCCCTGGTCAACAGCCTGTTGCCGGAAGTCGAAACCCGTGTGGGTCCATTGTCGGAGCTGTCCGGCCAGGGCACCCACACCACCACCACTGCACGGCTGTTCCACTTCCCGGGCGGCGGTGAACTGATCGACTCCCCGGGCATTCGTGAATTCGGCCTGGGCCATGTGAGCCGTGCCGATGTTGAGGCGGGCTTTATCGAGTTCAACGACTTGATCGGCACCTGCCGCTTCCGCGACTGCAAACATGACCGCGAGCCGGGTTGCGCCCTGCTCAAGGCCCTGGAAGACGGCCGCGTGCAGCAGCAGCGAATGAACAGCTATCGCTCGATCATCGCCAGCTTGCCCGAGACCAGCTATTAACAGGTAGGAGCGAGCTTGCTCGCGAAAAGCGTGAGGGCGCCGCGTGCATTCAGAGAGCACGCGTCATCGTTAACGTCCATCGCGAGCAAGCTCGCTCCTACAGGATGTAGCAGATACAAAAAGGCCGCGATCATCGCGGCCTTTTTGTGTCCGGCTTACGAGCCAGTGGCTGGCTGAGTCGGGTCTTTCATTCCACCGTCATCAAACAGGTTCAGCTTCTGCCGCAGCTCATGGGCCGGCAACGGCTCCTGGTCGGGCGGCAGTGCGTTCGGGTCTGCCGGCACTTCGCCCGGCGCGCCTTCACCCTGGGTCGGTACCGGTGCCGTCGCAGGCGGTTCACCTTCAATCGCCCGCTGGGCCTTTTTGGTCAGCACGACGATATCGATGCGTCGGTTGATCGGGTTGAACGGATCCTTGGGATCAAACAGCTGCGAGGAAGCAAACCCCACCACCCGTGCCACTTGCGGGTCCGGATAGCTGCCGGCGACCAGTGCACGACGCGCGGCATTGGCCCGGTTGGCCGAGAGCTCCCAGTTACCGAAGTCGCCCTGCCCTGCATATGGCTTGGCGTCGGTGTGGCCACTGATACTGATCTTGTTCGGCACGGCCTTGATGGTGTCGGCCATGGCCAGCAGGATGTCTTCAAAGTACGGCTTCAACCGCGCGCTGCCAGAGTCGAACATCGGCCGGTTGGCGGCGTCCGTGATCTGGATGCGCAAGCCATCTGGCGTGATTTCGAAGGAAATCTGGTCCTTGAACTTCAGCAGTTGCGGGTTTTCCTCAACCTTGGTTTGCAGCTCTTGCAGCAACAGCTCGAGGCGTTCCTGCTCAACCTGATCAGCCATGGCCTCGACGGTATCGCGCTCGATCGGAATTTTTTCCTGGGGCGAGTCAGTCTTGATTTCAGGATTGATGGTGCGCTCGGGCGCCAGTTGCGGCGAACCACCGAGGTCGATCACAAAAGGCGTGCCGCTCTCGGAGAAACCGATGGGGTCCTTGAAGTAACCGGCGATGGCGATCTTCTGTTCCGGCGTGGCAGTGGACATCAGCCACAGCACCAGAAAGAACGCCATCATCGCCGTCGCAAAGTCGGCGAAGGCGATTTTCCAGGCGCCGCCATGGTGCCCCGCAGCGAAGCGCTTGACGCGCTTGATGATGATCGGCTGGTTGTTTTCCATGGCTTAGCGACCGCGAACCGCTTGTTCCAGCTCAGCGAAGCTTGGACGGTGCTTCGGATACAGGACCTTGCGCCCGAACTCCACCGCCAGCGAAGGCGGCATGCCGGAAGCCGAAGCCACCAGGCACGCCTTTATCGCTTCGTACAGATTCACTTCTTCCTTGGCATCGTGGGCCAGAGAAGTGGCCAGCGGGCCGAAGAATCCATAAGCCGCGAGAATACCGAAGAAGGTACCCACAAGTGCCGCACCCACGTGCATGCCGATGGCGGCCTGATCGCCTTCGCCGAGGGAGGCCATGGTCACCACGATCCCGAGAACCGCCGCAACAATACCGAAACCGGGCATGCCGTCGGCGATGCCGGTCACGGCGTGGGAAGGGTGTTCCAGCTCTTCCTTGAGGCTGAACAGTTCCATGTCGAACAGGCCTTCCAGCTCATGGGGCGCCATGTTGCCGGACGACATGATGCGCAGGTAATCGCAGATGTAGGCGGTCATGCGCTCGTCTTTGAGCACCGCCGGGTACTTGGCGAAAATCGGGCTCGCCGAAGCGTCCTCGATGTCGCCTTCGATGGCCATCATGCCTTCGCGGCGGCTCTTGTTGAGGATCTCGTAGATCAGCCCCAGCACTTCCAGGTAGAAGGTGTGGGAGAAGCGCGAGCTGAACATGCCCAGCGACTTCTTGATCACGTGCATGGTCATGTAGCCAGGGTTGGCTTGCAGGAATGCACCGAACGCCGCACCGCCGATAATCAGCACTTCGAAGGGCTGGATCAGCGCCGCAATCTTGCCGTGGGAAAGGACGTATCCGCCGAGCACGCTCGCGATGACGACGATGATGCCGATAATTTTAGCCATAGGGGATGAGTACTTGCGCCGTCGGGTTCAGGGTCATATTCGCAAGAGTTGAAAACTCTTGTTCTACTTATCGGCAAATCTGCGCCAGACTATAGCTCGTTATGGCGAAAAACCAGTTCGGCCCGTCCCGGGCGTGTTGACCGCAAGTGATGATCGCGCCCCAATCATGGCAAATGAAACGACAGTCCCACCTCAAAAACCCACGACGCTGGCCGCATGGATAAAGCGTCTGGACGATGTGCTCTTGCCTGTTCCGCAGGCGAGCCACGACCGGGTCTGCAAGGCCATCAGCGACAACCGCAATTCGTTGCGCGATATTGCGGAGCTGATGCAGAACAGCCCGGCACTGGTGCTCAGCGTGATGCGCGAGGCGAATAACCAGTCCCACGGCAGCCTGGCGGAACCGGCGGAAAACCTCGAAGTGGCGATCAATCGCCTCGGCCTCAAACGCACCGAGGAACTGCTGTCGCGCCTGCCTTCAGTGCCACTGAATGAAATCCCCGTGGCCCTGCGCCAGTTGCAGATGATCAGCCAGCACGCCTCGCAACAAGCCAGCGGGCTGTTCGCCAGCCGCCTGGCCCGGTTGTGGCAGGACATCCATTGGGGCAGCCTGCTGTTTCTTTCGCCGCTGTGGCCGATGGCGATTGCGTACCCCAAGCTGTTGGAAGAATGGGAGCTGCGGGTGATTCACAAGGGCGAATCGGCCCGCACAGTCGAACAGGAATTATTCGGCGTACGCCTGCTGGACCTGTGCCTGGGATTGACCGAGGCCTGGCGCCTGCCGATCTGGGTGTCCCAGGGTTATACGTTGCTGCTGACGGAACAGCGTTTGCTGGCCAAGGCGCTGCGCATCGCCCGCGAAGACGAGCCGTTGCGCCAACAGCAGTTGCTGGATGCCGACCCGAACCTGCGCCGCTGGCTGAATCAGCCGGCGAATACCGTGCTGTTGGCCAACGGCCTGGCGCTGGCGGCGCAGGAGTCGTGGACCTGCCCGCACACCCAACGCTGGCAATACCTGACCGCGCTTTACCTGCAACAACCGCTGGCCGAGGTGCAACAACAGTCTCACCAACACGCAGCGATCAGTGCCCGCAACACCCTTATGCGCGACCTGTGGCACCCGGCGCTGTCGTTGATCTGGCCCTGGGATGTGCAGCGTGTTCACCACGGGTTGCTGCCGGCACCGCCGCCCACCGCCGAATCCCTGGCGATCTGGCGCAAGCGCTGCACCGAATTGCTGGTAGAGCCGAGCCGCTTTGCCAACGCCATGCACCTGACCACCTGCGCCAAGGAAGCCCTCGTGGCCTGCGGCATGCAACGGGTGATGTTGCTGATGGCGGACAAAACCCTGAGCGCCTTGCGGGTGCATCAAGTCGACGGCCTGCCCAAGGACGCCGACCACCTGAGCCTCGACGCGACACAAAGTACCCTGCTGCAACGCCTGCTGGCCAAGTCCGCCCAGGTGCGCCTCAACCCCGACAATCACGCCCAGTTCTCGGCACTCCTGCCTGCGCAACTGCACCGCCTGTTCAAGGGCGAACATCTGCTGCTGCGCTCCGTAAGTTGCAATGGCCGGGTGGTGATGCTGATGGTGGCCGACCAGGGCGGCGGGCCGTTCTCGGAAACCACTGTGCAGGCCTTCGGCAAAACCGCCCAATGCATCGAAAAGGCCCTGCACAGCTTTACCAACCGCAGCGCCTGAAGCTTGCGCTACAATCGCCGTCCTTTAGCGCCCAACTTTTATGCCCAGGAGACCTCACATGCCTGACTTCTCTGGCTTGCCGCTGGTTATCGAGGCCAGTGACCTGCTCGGTCGCCTTGATGCCGAACACCTGATTCTGGTGGACCTCACCAGCGCCGCGCGTTACGCCGAAGGGCATATCCCCGGCGCACGCTTTGTCGACCCCAAGCGCACCCAACTGGGACAGGCGCCAGCGCCGGGCCTGCTGCCGGGCAAGGCTGATCTGGAAAAGCTGTTCGGCGAACTGGGCCACACCCCGGATGCCACCTACGTGGTGTACGACGACGAAGGCGGCGGCTGGGCCGGGCGATTCATCTGGATGCTCGACGTCATCGGCCACAAGAAATACCACTACCTCGACGGCGGCCTGCTGGCGTGGCTGGAAGAAAAACACCCCGTGTCCACCGACGTACCGGCCAGCGCCGGCGGCCCGGTCAGCCTGACGTTGCATGAAGAACCCACCGCCACCCGCGAGTACCTGCAAAGCCGCCTCGGCGCTGCCGACCTGGGCATCTGGGATGCTCGCGGCCCGCTGGAATACTCCGGGGAGAAAGTCCTCGCGGCCAAGGGTGGACACATCCCGGGCGCGGTGAACTTCGAATGGACCGCCGGCATGGACAAGGCCCGCCAACTGCGGATTCGCCGCGACATGCCGCAGATCCTCGAAGACCTCGGGCTGACCAAGGGCAAAGAAATCATCACCCACTGCCAGACTCACCACCGTTCTGGCTTCACCTACCTGGTGGCCAAGGCGCTCGGTTATCCGCGAGTCAAAGGTTATGCCGGCTCCTGGGGCGAATGGGGCAACCACCCCGACACCCCCGTTGAGATTTAAGGTTTAAGGACAGTTAATGAAAAAGCAGTTGTTCATCCTCAGCCAGTACTTGCTGCCCCACCACCTGCTGTCGCGTCTGGCCGGCTGCATTGCCGAATGCCGCGTGCGCTGGTTCAAGAATGCGTTCACCACCTGGTTCGCCAAGCGCTATCAAGTGGACATGTCCCAGGCCCTGGTTGAAGACGTGACCGCTTACGAGCACTTCAACGCCTTCTTCACCCGCGCCCTGAAAGACGGCGCACGCCCGCTGGATCAAACCCCAGGCGCGGTATTGAGCCCGGCCGATGGCGCCGTCAGCCAGTTGGGCCCGATTGAACATGGTCGGGTGTTCCAGGCCAAGGGCCACAGCTTCAGCGTGCTGGAATTGCTCGGTGGTGATTCGGCGGTGGCTGCGCCATTCATGGGCGGTGATTTCGCCACGGTCTACCTGTCGCCGAAGGACTACCACCGGGTGCACATGCCATTGGCCGGCACCCTGCGGGAAATGGTCTACATCCCTGGCCGCATCTTCTCGGTAAACCAGACCACCGCCGAAAACGTGCCGGAACTGTTTGCACGTAACGAGCGTGTTGCCTGCATTTTCGACACCGAACGTGGCCCGATGGCCGTGGTGCTGGTGGGTGCAATGATCGTGGCGTCGATTGAAACCGTATGGGCCGGCCTGGTAACGCCGCCGAAGCGCGAACTGAAAACCTTCCGCTACGACGAAGCTGCCCGCGGGCCGATCCATCTGGAAAAAGGCGCGGAGCTGGGACGCTTCAAGCTGGGTTCGACGGCAATCGTGCTGTTTGGGCCGGACCAGGTGACATGGTCGGCAGAAATGCGGGCGGGGACGCCGGTGCAGATGGGTCAGGGCATGGGTTTGCCAAAGGCTTGATCTGAAAATCACATGTGGGAGCACGCTCCCACATGTCTGTTTCTGGTGCTTACAACTGACCGTCGCGGTCGCGGAAGCCCAGCAGGTACAACACGCCATCCAGCCCCAAGGTTGAAATCGCCTGTTTGGCCGATTGCTTGACCAGCGGCTTGGCGCGAAACGCCACACCCAACCCGGCAATCGCCAGCATCGGCAAGTCATTCGCCCCGTCGCCGACCGCAATGGTCTGCTCCAGACGCAACCCTTCCTTGTGTGCCAATTCCCGCAGCAGGTCAGCTTTACGCTGCGCGTCGACAATCGGCTCCACCGCCACGCCCGTCACCTTGCCGTCCACCACTTCCAGCTCGTTGGCGAACACATAGTCGATGCCCAGCTTGGCCTGCAATTGCTTGGCAAAGTAGGTGAAGCCGCCCGACAGAATCGCAGTCTTGTAGCCCAGGCGCTTGAGTTCGGCGAACAGGGTTTCGGCGCCTTCGGTCAGGCGCAGGGAGGCACCGATGGAGTCCAGCACGCTCACATCCAGGCCCTTGAGCAGCGCCAGGCGCTCCTTGAAGCTGGCACGGAAATCCAGCTCACCGGCCATGGCGCGCTCGGTGATTTCCGAGACTTGCTCACCGACACCGGCAGCCTTGGCCAACTCGTCGATGACTTCGGCTTCGATCAGCGTCGAATCCATGTCGAACACCGCCAGGCGGCGATTGCGGCGGAACAGCGAGTCTTCCTGGAAGGCGATATCGACGTTCAGTTCCTGGGCAACGCTCAGGAATTCGGCACGCAGGGCCTGAGGATCTGCCGGCTCACCGCGTACGGAGAACTCGATGCAACCCTTGCCCTTGTCTGCTGGCGTGTCCAATGGCATGCGACCCGACAGACGGTCAATATGGTCGATATTCAAACCGTACTGAGCCGTGATCGAACTGACACGCTGCAATTGCTCGGCCGTCACCTTGCGGGTCAACAGCGTCACGATATGGCGTTTCTTGCCCTGGCCGGCCACCCAGCTCTGGTAATCCTCTTCGGACACTGGCGTGAAGCGCACCTGCTGATCGAGCTTATACGCCGTAAACAGGATGTCCTTGAGCACGGAAGAGGCTTGCTCGGTGCTGGGAATTTCCACCAGGATGCCGAACGACAGCGTGTCGTGAATCACCGCCTGGCCGATGTCGAGAATGTTCACACCACCCTGGGCCAGAACACCGGTAATGGCTGCGGTGAGACCCGGACGGTCTTCACCTGTGATGTTAATCAGGACAATTTCGCGCAAAGCGCACCCCCGAGCTGGAAAAAAACCGCATTCTACCCACTTTCAGTGACCATCGGGCACAGCCAGCGCTTTGCCGGTCTTGGGCCTGTCGCTATACTGCGCGTCAACTTCACGGACTAAAGAGCCGAGCTTAAGTGAACCGGCCCACGCCAGTAAAAACCGATAACTTCTTCCTGCTGATCTTCCGGGCACTGCGCCACCGCCGTGTACCGATCGCATTACGCATCGCCAGCCATAACGTGATCCTGGTCGCTCTGGCCCTGGTCATCTACGCCTGCGTGATGGGTTTGCAATTCAAGCAGGCCATGCATGAGCAAGCCGACGCCCTGGGCGAGAGCCTGACCACCCAGACCGCCACCTCGGCGACTGAGTTGTTGGTGTCCAACGACATCCTCAGCCTCAACGTGCTGCTCAACAACCTGACCAAGAACCCGCTGGTGGCCCACGCCGCTATCTATAGCGTGGACAACCGGATCATGGCCGAAGCCGGGCAACGCCCGAAAAACGGCCTGCTGGGTGAAGCCGAAGGCCTGTACCAGAGCAATATCACGTTTCAGGATGTGAAGGCCGGCCAACTGCGCATCAGCCTGGACATGCAACAGTTCCAGCAGCCGATGACCATCAGCCTGCAAAGCATGGGTATCTTGAGTGCGATCCTGCTGGCCCTGTCCCTGGCCTTGAGCCTGCGCCTGGGCCGGCATATCTCCACGCCACTGATGCAACTGCGCATCTGGCTGCGGGATATCGACGAGCACACACCGGCCACCGACCGCCAGGACGAAATCGGCGACCTCGCCCGCCAACTGCACACCAGCTTCGCGCCGGAGCCCGTGGTGCCCGAGGTTGAACCCGAGCCCGAGTTCGACGACACCGAGTACGAAGACGACGAGCCCGAGTTTGAAGTGCGCAACCTGCGCGACCCAAGCTTCGATGAGTCCGCGCCGGTGGCCGGTCTCAAACCGGCGGCCCGTCAGGTGATCAAGGCCGAAGAAGACGAACTGGACGAAGAAGACCCGTTCGCCGATCTTCGCGACAACTCAGCGCCAACGACCACCGTGCCGCAACCGGCACCTGTGCGCAGCACCCAGCCCCAGCACAGCGCCGTATTGGCCGTGCAGCTGGGCGCACAGGACCAACTTCGCCGCTTGCCGCGGGCACGCCTGACGGAGTTGCTGGAGCGCTATCGTGATTGCCTCGACCAGGCGGCCTCGCTGTATCAGAGCGAGCTGCACACGTTGAACGATGGCAGTACGCTGATGCTGTTCCACAGCGAAGACAGCGGCGAAGACTACCTGACCAACGCCATCTGCTGCGGTGAGCTGCTGCGAGCCCTGGGCCATGCGCTGCAGATCGAAGTGGCCGACAGCGGCATCACCTTGCAGCTGCAATTGGGCCTGACGGTGGGTGACGATCTGTATGGCATGAGCCAGATTGATCTGCTGCTGACCGAGATCGCCCAGGACGCCCTGGCCTTGTCGCAACACAGCCGCAACCTGCTGCTGGTGGAGCGCAAGATCAGTGACGACATGCTGATTCGCCAGCGTGCGCGGATCCGCCCGATTGCCAGTCCTGAGGGTGCGTGCTGTGTAGAGCGGCTGATGGAGCCTTACCCGTCGATGCTTGAGCGCCAGTTGGCGCGGATGCATGAGACGCGGGCGAAGAACTAACCTTAGCCATAAAAAAGCCCGCCAATGATCACTCATTGGCGGGCTTTTTATTGGCTCTCTGTAGGAGCGAGCTTGCTCCGGGCGGCGTTCCGACGAAGAGCGTCAAGATTACTCAGGCTCACTGATAAAACGTGTCGCTCTTGTGTTTTTCGCGAGCAAGCTCGCTCCTACAGAGGGCCTTTTCGTTGGTATGTCAGGTCAGAACCTGAACACTTCCATATCCGTACGAATCGGTACGGCCATCGGCATCTTCGGCTTCTCCGGTGCCGCAGCCTTGGGCTGCGCCGGGGCCTGTTTGCGTGGCGCCTCTGCAACCGCCGGCTGATTGGCCAATGGCTTGAGAGCAACGGACAGCTGCTCAGCCAAACGCTGCAGCAACACACCCTGAGCCTGGACCTGGGACGCGGTGCTGCCGGCGTGTTCTTCCTGCAAGTGCACGATGCGGTTATCCCGCACCTGGCCACGGCGGTCGATCAAGCGCCACTGCGCGTCGAGGATCGCGGGCTGCGAAACGCCCGAGTCCAGCCGCGTAATGGTCAGCAGCACCTGTACGTCCGGGGCAAAACCCAACGGCGCCGGCGCCAATACCACACGCTGGCTGTCCAGATGGCCAGCCACCTGGCGCAACATCAACTGATTGATGTCGGACGACAGGCTACCGGCCCAGCGACCATCGGTGGAACCTTGCAGGCTGCCGTCATTCTGACGTTGCAGCAGGGTTTCACGTTGCAGGTAGTCGGCCACCACAACCGGGCCAAGCAATACGGCCATGCCGGCACTTTGTGCAGGCTGAGCCGGACTTCCACTGTCCAGCTGATACAGCGACACAGGTTGATGTGTGCTGCAACCCGCCAGGCCCAAAACGCCAGCGAGCAACAAAAATAAAGGAAGGCGCGGAGCAGTCATCATCCCATCCAGGTGGCTGCCACAAGGCGAACCACAATGTAATACTTAAAAATAACCTATACGCGCTCAGCCACGCCGGCGCTGGAAAGGCCATATCATCCGTGAATATGCGCCATGACTCCAGCGCGAAAGCGTCGATCTACGGGTTAAATCGTAGATCGGGCGCTCTATATCGCGTTAAACCGGCGTTTCCACCAGTAAAGCATCCACTCGCTGGAAGCCGCGCGGCAGTTTATTGCCACGGCGACCTCGCTCTCCCTTGTAGTGTTCGAGGTCGTCAGGGCGCAGTGACAACGTGCGCTTGCCGGCCTGCAACACCAGGGTCGAGCCCTCCGGGATCACGGCGATGTCGGTCACGTACTCTTCGCGACTGGCCACCCGCTCCCCGGGGATACCAATGATCTTGTTGCCTTTGCCTTTGCCCAGCTGCGGCAAATCGCTGATCTTGAACACCAGCAGGCGCCCTTCAGTGGTCACCGATGCAAGCCAATTGCCTTCACGGTCTTCCACCGGACGCGGCAGGATCACTTTGGCGTTGTTCGGCAGGCTCAACAACGCCTTGCCCGCCTTGTTCTTGGCCTGCAGGTCTTCACCCTTGACCACGAAGCCGTAACCCGCATCGGAGGCGATGACGTACAGCGAATCATCGTCCGGCAGCAGCACGCACTCAAAATTCGCACCCGGCGGCGGTGTCAGGCGCCCGGTCAACGGTTCGCCCTGCCCCCGCGCCGATGGCAACGTATGCGCCGGCACCGAATAACTGCGACCGGTGGAGTCGATAAACACCGCAAACTGGTTGGAACGCCCCGCTGCAGCAGTTTTGAAACCGTCACCAGCCTTGTACGACAGGCCGGTGGCGTCAATATCATGCCCCTTGGCCGAGCGAACCCAACCCTTTTCCGACAGAACGACGGTAATTTTCTCGTTAGGCAGCAGCTCGGTTTCAGTCAGGGCCTTGGCTTCAGCGCGCTCGACAATCGGCGAACGGCGGTCGTCGCCATAGGTTTCGGCGTCTTTGATCAGCTCGGTGCGCACCAGCTTCTTCAGCTTGGTTTCGCTACCCAGCAGGGCCTGCAGCTTGGCTTGTTCCTTGAGCAGCGCGTCCTGTTCGTCGCGCAGCTTCATCTCTTCCAGCCGCGCCAACTGACGCAGACGGGTGTCGAGGATGTAGTCAGCCTGGATCTCGCTGAGTTCGAAGCGCGCGATCAGCTCGGCCTTCGGGTGTTCGGCGGTACGGATGATGTGGATCACTTCATCCAGGTTGAGATAGGCAATCAACAAACCGTCCAACAGGTGCAGGCGGCGCTCGACCTTGTCCAGGCGGAATTGCAGGCGGCGACGCACGGTCTGTACCCGGAACTCCAGCCATTCCACCAGCAATGCCCGCAGGTTTTTCAACTGCGGCTTGCCGTCCAGGCCGATGATATTGACGTTGACCCGGTAGCTGGACTCCAGCTCCGTGCTGGCAAACAAGTGCTGCATCAGCACTTCGTGGTCGACCCGGCTGTTGGTCGGGATGATCACGATGCGGCACGGGTTCTCGTGGTCGGACTCGTCACGCAGGTCGGCGACTTGCGGCAGCTTCGACGGCTTGGCCTGCATCAGCGCGGCAATCTGCTCCAGCACCTTGGCGCCGGACACTTGGTGCGGCAGCGCGGTGACGATGATGTCACCATCTTCGATGTGGTACACGGCGCGCATGCGCACCGAGCCTTTGCCGGTCTGGTAGATTTTCAGCAGATCGGCGCGAGGCGTGATGATTTCCGCTTCGGTCGGGTAGTCCGGACCCTGGATATGTTCGCAGAGCTGCTCGACCGTAGCCTTCGGCTCATCCAGCAGGCGCACACAGGCGCTGGCCACTTCCCGCAGGTTGTGGGGCGGTACGTCAGTGGCCATGCCCACGGCGATGCCGGTGGTGCCGTTGAGCAGGATATTCGGCAAACGTGCTGGCAACACCAACGGTTCGTCGAGGGTGCCGTCAAAGTTCGGGCCCCAGTTGGCCGTGCCCTGGCCCAGTTCGCTGAGCAGCACTTCCGAATACCGCGACAAGCGCGCTTCGGTGTAACGCATGGCGGCGAAGGACTTGGGATCATCCGGCGCACCCCAGTTACCCTGGCCGTCCACCAGCGTATAGCGGTAACTGAACGGCTGGGCCATCAGCACCATGGCTTCGTAGCACGCCGAGTCGCCGTGGGGGTGGAACTTACCGAGCACGTCACCGACGGTACGCGCCGACTTCTTGTGCTTGGAGTCCGCGTCCAGGCCCAACTCACTCATCGCATAGATAATGCGCCGCTGTACGGGCTTCAGGCCGTCGCCGATATGCGGCAAGGCACGGTCCATGATCACGTACATGGAGTAGTTGAGGTAGGCACTTTCGGTGAAGTCAGCCAGCGACCGGCGTTCTACGCCGTCTAAGCTGTCTGCAAGGATGTCACTCATGCGGGCCTCATCATTGTTTGGTCTGGCGCAGCAGCAAGGTGCCGCTGCGCTGGGTAAATTCAAGTTGTTTCAAAGCACTCATGCCCAGCAATACCTGTTCGTCGCCCAACCCTGGCACCACCAGGGCGCGCACGTCCTGCAGAACGATATCGCCCAGTTGCAAGCGGCCCAGTTCGGTCCGGAAGCCCTGGGTTCGCCCGTTGGCCGTACTCACACCAACCGGCAGGCCGCGTTTAAGCCCGAGACGGTCAGCCAATTCAGCCGGAACCGCCACGTCGGTGGCCCCGGTGTCGAGCATGAACTGCACCGGCTGGCCGTTGATCTGGCCAGTGGCGACGAAATGCCCTTGGCCGTTGCCCAGCAGTTTGACTTCGATGTAACCCTCGTGTTGCTCCGAGGTCACCACGGCATTGGGATTTTCCTGACGCGCTTCCCACTGCCCAAAAAATCGTGTCGCCAAAAACAATCCCGCGCCCCACGCGACGAACATCAACACACGGCCGGCGCGCTTGCCGGGTGGTTGCGCACTCATGGCTTGGCGCTCCAGCCACCCGCAGGGGCGGCGAAACGATAGACCACCGGCCGCTTTTCGCCATCGGCGCGGGCGCCGAAGTTGTTGTCGATGCCGATCCAGGCACCGTCAGCGTCCACCACCAAGGCTTCGGCCAATCCATAGGCCTGGGCATAACGCCGATTCGGCGTCAGCGCTTCATCGGCAAACGACCAGCACAACTCCACCTGGGCCGTGACCGCATCCCGGCGACACACCTGAAACGCATTGCGCTCCAGGGTAAACAGCTTGCCATTGAACAGCGCCAGGTCGGCAAAGTCCTTGGACACCGCCTTGGCGCCCGGGAACTGCGCCGGCTGCATCTCCTGGCCCGCCTCGCTCAGCAATACACAAGGGCCGTCACAATCCCAGAGGGTTTGCGGGCGCTTGATGGAGATCAGCCCGCGCCGCTCACGCTCTGCCGCGAGCCAGATTTGATTGCCTTCCGGGTTAACCACGATGCCTTCAAACAATGCATTGAAGTGCAGCAGCATGCCACTGGCGCGAGCCTCGCGAACCATGCCCGGGGCGATCTTCAGCCACTCCGTATCACCGTGCTCTGCGGAGAAAGGCACCCTGAGAACCGCCGCGTGAGCCTCACTGACGATGTAACGGTTGCCCGCCGCATCGCAGCTGATGCCTTCAAAATCCAGGTCGCCACCACGAATCAACGCAGCTGCCTTGGTGCGTGAGCGCAGGCCAAAGGGCAAACCCGACTCCGGCACCGGCGGCACGTCAATCCCGTATTTCTCTGCTTTCCAGACATCACCAGCGGTATCGAGCCGGTAGATCTGGTCGTCATCGCGATCGGAGACTGTCCACAATTCGTTACCGCATAAGGCCAGGCCCGACAGGTTACCGCCGCGCATGCCTTCCACTGGGTGTTCCGACAACAGCTTCAGCTCAGCCACAGGCGCCGCGACCACCGAGGTGGCCGCCAACCCGCTCAACAACAGAATCGCCAGGGCGAAACTGCTGCGCATCAGCCAACAACCTCGGCCAAGTGGCCCTTGGACTCCAGCCAGCTCTTGCGATCCGGTGCACGCTTCTTCGCCAGCAACATGTCCATCATTTCAGAGGTGGCGGCGAAATCTTCCAGGGTCAATTGCACCAGGCGCCGGGTGTTCGGGTCCATGGTGGTTTCTCGCAGTTGCGGCGGATTCATCTCACCCAGACCTTTGAATCGGGTGACCTGAGGCTTGCCACGCTTCTTCTCCGCCACCAGGCGGTCGAGAATGCCATCACGCTCGGCTTCGTCCAGGGCGTAAAAAATCTCTTTGCCCAGGTCGATGCGGAACAGCGGCGGCATGGCGACGTAGACGTGACCGGCATCCACCAACGGGCGAAAATGCTGGACGAACAACGCGCAAAGCAAAGTCGCAATGTGCAGGCCGTCGGAGTCGGCGTCGGCGAGGATGCAGATCTTGCCGTAGCGCAGTTGGGCGATATCGGCCGAGCCCGGATCGACACCGATGGCCACGGCGATGTTGTGCACTTCCTGACTGGCCAGCACTTCGCTGCCGTCGACTTCCCAGGTGTTAAGAATCTTGCCGCGCAGGGGCAGGATCGCCTGGAATTCCTTATCCCGCGCTTGCTTGGCGGAACCGCCGGCGGAATCACCTTCCACCAGGAACAGCTCGGAACGCATCGGGTCTTGCCCGGCGCAGTCCGCCAGCTTGCCCGGCAGTGCCGGGCCCTGGGTAATGCGCTTGCGCTCGACTTTCTTGCTGGCCTTCAGGCGGCGGCCGGCGTTGTTGATTGCCAGCTCTGCCAGGGCCAGGCCCAGTTCAGGGTGTTCGTTGAGCCACAGGCTGAAGGCATCCTTCACAACGCCCGAGACGAACGCTGCAGCCTCACGGGACGACAGGCGTTCCTTGGTCTGGCCGGAGAATTGCGGCTCCTGCATTTTCATCGACAGGACGAACGCGATCCGCTCCCAGACGTCTTCCGGCGCCAGCTTCACACCCCGTGGCAACAGGCTGCGGTATTCGCAGAATTCGCGCATGGCATCCAGCAAGCCCTGACGCAAACCGTTGACGTGGGTACCGCCCTGGGCGGTCGGGATCAAGTTGACGTAGCTTTCCTGAACGCTGTCGCCACCTTCCGGCAGCCACAGTAAGGCCCAATCCACGGCTTCTTTATTACCCGCCAGGCTGCCGCAGAACGGCTCGTTGGGCAGGCGTTCGAATTCGCTGACGGAGTCTTCCAGGTAGGAACGCAAGCCGTCTTCGTAATGCCACTCGACCTTTTCGCCGGTGCCTTTGTCTTCAAAACTGACCAGCAGGCCCGGGCACAGCACGGCCTTGGCCTTGAGCACGTGCTTGAGGCGGCTGATGGAGAATTTGGGCGAATCGAAGTATTTCGGGTCCGGCGCGAAGTACACGCTGGTGCCGGTGTTGCGTTTGCCGACAGTGCCGATCACTTCCAGGTCGGTGGCCTTGTAGCCATCGGCGAAGGTCATCTGGTACTCGTTGCCGTCGCGCTTGACCTTGACCCGCACGTGGTTCGACAAGGCGTTGACCACGGAGATACCCACACCGTGCAAGCCACCGGAGAACTGGTAGTTCTTGTTGGAGAACTTGCCGCCGGCGTGCAGCTTGGTGAGGATCAGCTCGACGCCCGACACACCCTCTTCCGGGTGAATGTCCACCGGCATGCCGCGACCGTCGTCGGACACTTCCAGGGAATGGTCGGCGTGAAGGATGACTTGTACCGACTTGGCGTGCCCGGCCAAGGCTTCGTCGACGCTGTTGTCGATGACTTCCTGGGCAAGGTGGTTCGGCCGACTGGTGTCGGTGTACATGCCGGGGCGTTTGCGCACCGGGTCGAGGCCCGAGAGGACTTCGATGGCGTCGGCGTTATAAGAGCTAGCGCTGGGAGTGGCCATGGGGTCTCGTCGTGAGTCGTTCGATTAAAAAGTAACCTGCGGTTTCACAATGCGGTGAAATCGAAGGATTGGTACTGATCTGCGCCAATGCCGGCAAAACTCAACAGCGCCGGTAACTGCTGGGCAAAGCCCTGGTAACCGTGGTCGCCACCGGCCTGGATGCGCAAGGCACAGGCTCGGTAATACTGCTGGGCGAGCCGATAATCCAGTGTTTCATCGCCGGTCTGCAACCACACCTGATAACGCTGGGCGTCCTGGGGTGCCGGCACTTCCAGCTCGGCCAGGGCCGCAACGTGGTCGTGGGTCAATTCCCAGGTTTCATCGGTGTAGAGGTTCTTCTGGGTGCCCAGGTATCCGTCGAACATCCGATGAGGGCTGACTGCCGGGTTGACCAGCAAGGCATTGAGGCCATGGCGTTCGGCAAGATGGGTTGCATAGTAGCCGCCGAGGGAGCTGCCTACCAGCAGTGGCCTTCCGAGGTCACGGATAGCCGCCTCCAACTGGTGGATCGCCTGGCGGGGGTGGTGATGCAGGGCCGGCACGCGCAACTGGTCGGCTAGACCGAGGCTGTCCATCACGGTGATCAACTGGCTGGCCTTGTTGGAGGCGGGAGCGCTGTTGAAGCCGTGGATATACAAGATCGATGCGGACATTCCGGGTCCTCTGTGGGTCAGCTCAAAGAGGGGCCAGTTTACAGGGAACTTGGGGGCTAGGCTCTAGCGGGGTTTCTGGGGGCATATCCGTTATTTGGGTGATGGCTTCGATTGGTTCCGCCCTTACGGCGGGTCACTTTTGAAAAGAGCCCAAAAGTAACCAAAAGGCTCTTGCCCCACCACTCGGCACCTCGCCTAGGCTCGGTGTGCCCTCCTCCGGCTTTGGAGCGTGGGCCGCCGCGATGGGCCATCCTTGGCCCAGCGCGGCTAACCCGGCGTCCTGCCGGTTTACCCGCTCCGTACTGCCTACGTTCGGCCAGCGTGGTTTAACGGGGCGCCTAAGATCAAGATCAAAAGCAGATCAAGGGCACAGCGGCCTACAGGCCGGCTTGAGTGTGGTGAAGCAACAGCAAAAGCTAAAGCGGGCACGGTCCAAATGTGGGAGCGGGCTTGCTCGCGAAGGTCGTTAACGATGACGCGGGCATTCTGAATGAACGCGGCGGTCTCAGGTTTTTCGCGAGCAAGCTCGCTCCTACAGAAAAGCAGCTCTGCTTTCGCTCTGGATCTTGCCTCTGCTTTTAACACTCAAGCCGGCCTGTAGGCCGCTGTGCTTTTGCTTTTGATTTTGATCTGACTGCCCCATTCAGCCCGAGGCCGAACGCAGGTATTGCGGAGCGGGTAAACCGGCAGGACGCCGGTTTACCCGCGCCGGGCCATGGATGGCCCGTCGCGGCGGCCCGCGGAGTAATGCCGGAGTGAGGGAACACCGAGCCTAGGCGAGGTGCCGACAGGCGGGGCAGAGCGTTTTGGTTACTTTTGCGCTTTTCAAAAGTGACCCGCTGTAAGAGCGGAACCCTAGGCGGCCGTTACCCAAATAACGGATATACCCCCAAAGCCGTCAGTACCCGCTGCTACCGTAATCCACCTGAAACACAAACCCCTCAACCCGCTCCACACCCGTTTCCAACCGCCCGTCGGCATGCAAACGCAGCCAGCGATACCCAGGCGCCTGCTCACTCACCTTGAAATCCTCACTCCCGGGAGCGAACTGAATACAGGTAGAAGGCGAAGCCAACAAACGCACCCCATTACGCTCCCGGTCAATTTCCTGATGCACATGCCCCCAAAGCACCGCCCGCACCTGAGGAAACCGATCCAGTACCGCAAACAGCGCCTCAGGATTACGCAAACCAATAGGCTCCATCCAAGCGCACCCAATCGACACCGGATGATGGTGAAAACACACCAGATGATGCCGAGTCGGCGCCTCACTCAACGATTGCGCCAACAGTTGCAGTTGCTGGTCCTGCAAATACCCCGGCACCGAGCCCGGCACCGCCGAGTCCAGCAGGGTGATCCGCCAGTTGCCAACATCCACCACCGGCTCCAGCAAGGCACTGTTGATCGCCGCTTGCAGCATCACCTGCGGCTCATCGTGATTCCCCGGAATCCAGCGCGCCGGCGCCTGAATCTGCCCCGTCATGTCACGAAAAGCCTGATACGACTCCAGCGTACCGTCCTGGGACAAATCCCCGGTGGCCAACACCAGATCAATCTGCGGCTGCTGCGCCAGCACCAACTCGATAACCCGTTGCAGGCTCTCGCGGGTTTTCATGCCCAGCAGCCCGCCGTCCGCCTCGGCAAACAGGTGGCTATCGGACAACTGCACCAGCAACGCCGGAGCGTCAGGGTTCAAGGCGGATACGCTCGGCAAGGCGTTCTCCCAGGGCGTGATCACAGGAATGGACATTTGAGGCGATTATGCTGGGGCAGGACACAAAGAGGAAACCCGTGAAGCGGACACAGTTCACATCTATCGAACGACTTCGAATTCGTGGCCCAGGGCCAGGCAGTGGCTCAACCATTCGCCGAGGAACACATTGAGCTGTGCTTTCTCATCGGGCTGGTGCATGAACACATTGGGGTAAGGATAGATGCTGCGAAAGCGTCGTGCATGTTCGGCGCTGATCACTTCGGCCATACGTGCGTCGTGGTACACCTGCACTTCCAACTGCGGCACCGGCAGCCACGGCAGGCTGTGCTCTTGGCGCACCCGCAGGGTGGTGGTGTATGGGCAATTCACGATCACTTCCAGGGTCAGCACGCCGAGCATCTGGTCGCCGTGGGTCACGGCGATGCGCCGCGCCTCGGGGGTGTGGCGCATGTCCGGCAGCAGCCGCATGAGCCGTGCATAGTTGGCCTCGCAGGCTGCTTGCAGCCCGATCAGGTCAACCCGATATCGCTCCCGTGCCTTTACTGCCATAACCCCCTCACTTCCGCGCGATTAAGCGCAAGCCATTGCAGGGCAATAATGCTCGCTGCGTTGGAAATTTTACCGTCACGTACCGCCTGCAGGGCGTCTTCAAAGGCCCAGACGGTGACGCGGATATCTTCGGCTTCCTCTTCCAGTCCATGGACGCCACCGGCCCCGGCGCTTTCACAACGGCCCAGGAACAAGTGGACAAATTCGGTGCTGCCACCCGGCGACGGAAAGTACTTCGTGATCGGCCAGAGTGCAGAGAATGTAAGGCCAGCTTCCTCTTCGGCTTCGCGGTGTGCAACCTCCTCCGGTTGCTCATCTTTATCGATCAGGCCGGCGACCATTTCGATCAGCCACGGGTTGTCGGTACGGCCCATGGCGCCTACGCGAAACTGTTCGATCAGCACCACTTCGTCGCGCTGTGGGTCGTAGGGCAGCACACACACGGCATCATGACGAACAAAGACTTCGCGATTGAGCTCACGGCTCATGCCACCATCAAACTTCTCGTGCCGCAGCTTCAGCCGATCCAGTTTGTAGAAGCCCTTGTAGGCATTGTCGCGCTGAACAATCTCAACCTTGCTCGGCGTCGATTTCGCTGTGTCCGTCATATCAACCCTCGTTTTTTGCCTTGCGGTATCGAGGCGGCCTCGACATCGCGCCATCCTAACGCGCCCGTGCCCCTTGATGCAGCCCCTTTCCGGTTGCCGGGATAGACGGCGGGCGTCAAACTCACTCTAATCAGCTTAGTGGCGAACTGACTGCCTTGTCGGTAGTCGAAGCTCCACATTTTCACCTTTCCTCGATTTATGAAGGACACACATGTCGCTTTTAAAAATCGCCTCCATGGCCTGTATCGCCTTGACCCTGGGTGCTTGCCAGAGCCTGTTCCAACCGAGCTATCTCAAGCCGCTGGACACCACCGCCGACGCCTCCGAGCAGATCAAACCCGGCTGCAGCAGCCCGGATTGCCCGCTGGTAAACATCGACACCGTGCACTTCCCGTCCGAGCCACAGCTGGACCAGATCATCGAACAGCGCCTGCTGCAGATGGCTCGCACCTCACCGAGCCAGAGCATGCCCGCTACCCTGAATGCCTACCGCGACAAGTTTTTGCGTGAGTCGCCTGACCGCAACAGCATGTACTTGCAGGCCAAGGTACGTGAGCAGCATGACGGACTGGTGATCATCGAAGTGTCCAGCTACCTGGACACCGGCACCGCCCACGGCGAGCCGGGCCGCGGTTTCATCAACTATTCACGCCTGCTGCACAAAGAGCTGAGCCTGACCGACATGATGTTGCCGGGTCAGGAAGATGCGTTCTGGAAGACCGCAAAAGTCGCCCACAACAACTGGCTGATCAACTCGCAGATGGACCGCGACCCGGAGTTCGTGAAGAGCTGGCCGTTCCAGAAAACCCCGAATGTGGCGTTGACCAGCAATGGCGTGGTGCTCAAGTACAACGTGACCACCATCGCCCCGTACGCATTGGGGCTGATCGAAATGACCATCCCCTATGCGCGCCTGACCGGCGTGATCAAGCCTGAGCTGGTGCCCGCACGTCACTGAAGACCCGGCCCAGGATGAAGTGCAACAGCCCTGCCAGCACCAGCGCCGGCAGGGTCGCGCCGACATCCGGGTACAGATTCGCCAGCAAGTGATAAGTACTGACGCCACCGAGCCAGGCCAACAGCGCCGGCCAGCGCAGGTTGGCAGCGACGCCAAGGCCACGGCGGCGCAGGATAAAGTGATCCACCAGCACCACGCCGAACAGCGGCGCGAACACCGAGCCGATCAGCAGCAGGAAGTTCTGGTACTGCGCCAACGGTGCAAAGCAGGCGATCAGCGTGCAGATAGCGCCAATGGCCAGCGCCAGGTGCTCGACTTTCAAACGCAACAGAATCCCGCTGGACACCGCCGCCGAGTGAATATCGGCGAAGGCGTTTTCTGATTCATCCAGCAGAATCAGCAGCAGCGGAATCCCCAGGCCAGCCCCGGCCAATGCCAGCAGTAACGCATTCACTTCACCGCTCGGCGCAAACGCCAAGGTGTAGGCCACGCCCAGGCTCATCAGCCAGAAGTTACCGATAAAGAAACCCAGCGCCGTGCCGCCGAACACGTTTTTCGCGCGTTTGCCGAAGCGTGAGTAGTCGGCTATCAACGGCAGCCAGGACAACGGCATGGCGATGGCGATATCGAAGCCAACGGCGAATGGCATCGAACCGTCACCGGCCTGGGCCCAGAGTGCGGCCAGGTCGGCTTTGGCGAACAGGTTCCAGGTCAGCCAAAGGCAGGCGGCCAGCAGCAGCCAGATGCCCCACTTGCGCAGGATCTGCCGTACGAAGGTCAACGGACCGCTGACGGCGAGCAAGGTCGCGAGGGCGCCGAATACCAGGGTCCAGAGCAGCGGATTGGCCAGCAGGCTGCCTTCACTGAACGCACGGGTGCCCAGCAGGCTGGCGGCGTCGCGCATCACGATGATTTCGAACGAGCCCCAGCCGATCAGCTGCAGCAGGTTCAGCAGCGCCGGCAGGCTTGCGCCTTGGGTGCCGAGGCTGAGTTTGAGGGCGGCCATGGAGGACAACCCGGTGTCGCTGCCGATCACGCCGACGGCAGCCAGCAGCAGTACGCCGACCAGAGTGCCGAGGAAGATCGCCAGCAACGAGCTGGAGAGGCCCAGGCCCGGCGCCAACAGCGCGCCGGTTTGCAGGACCATCAGGCCGATGCCCAAGGAGAACCACAGGGAAAAGAGATCGCGGGCGCCGAAGACGCGTTTGTCTAAGGGGACTGCGATGTCGGGAGAGTAGGTACTCGCTTGAATGCTCAAGGGTGTTATCTCAGAGGAGTATTTGTTGTTTGAGAGATTGCTTTCGCGAGCAAGCCCGCTCCCACATTTGAATGTGTTAACAAATCAAAATGTGGGAGCGGGCTTGCTCGCGAAGAGGCCCTTACAGGCGCCCGCGATCCCGGATCAGACCTTTTTGTACAGCTGGCTACCTTCCTGCTTGAACCGCTCCGCCTGCTCCGCCAGTCCCTTGGCAACGTCCACATCTACTGCTTCGATACGCTGGTTAGCGGCATACTCACGAACCTCATGAGTGACTTTCATCGAGCAGAATTTCGGCCCGCACATAGAACAGAAGTGCGCGACCTTGGCTGACTCCTTGGGCAATGTTTCGTCGTGATAAGCCCGTGCCGTATCTGGATCGAGCCCCAGGTTGAACTGGTCCTCCCAACGGAATTCAAAACGCGCCTTGCTCAACGCATTGTCACGAATCTGCGCCCCAGGATGCCCCTTGGCCAAGTCCGCCGCATGGGCTGCGATCTTGTAGGTGATGATCCCGGTCTTTACGTCATCCTTGTTCGGCAGGCCCAAGTGTTCCTTCGGCGTGACGTAGCAGAGCATCGCGCAACCGAACCAGCCGATCATCGCCGCACCGATGCCCGAGGTGATGTGGTCATAGCCCGGTGCGATGTCGGTGGTCAGCGGGCCGAGGGTGTAGAACGGCGCCTCGTCACAGCATTCCAGCTGCTTGTCCATGTTCTCCTTGATCAACTGCATCGGCACGTGGCCCGGGCCTTCGATCATGGTTTGCACGTCGTGCTTCCAGGCGATCTTGGTCAGTTCGCCGAGGGTTTCCAGCTCGCCGAATTGCGCGGCGTCGTTGGCGTCGGCAATCGAACCCGGGCGCAGGCCGTCTCCCAGGGAGAAGCTGACGTCGTAGGCCTTCATGATTTCGCAGATTTCTTCGAAATGGGTGTAGGCGAAGTTTTCCTTATGGTGCGCCAGGCACCACTTGGCCATGATCGCACCGCCGCGACTGACGATCCCCGTGACACGATTGGCGGTCAGGGGCACATAACGCAGCAACACGCCGGCGTGGATCGTGAAGTAGTCGACGCCCTGCTCGGCCTGTTCGATCAGGGTGTCGCGGAACAGCTCCCAGGTCAGGTCTTCGGCAACCCCGTCAACTTTTTCCAGGGCCTGGTAGATCGGTACGGTGCCAATCGGCACCGGCGAGTTGCGGATGATCCACTCTCGGGTTTCGTGGATGTGCTTGCCGGTGGAAAGATCCATGATGTTGTCCGACCCCCAGCGAATCCCCCAGGTCATCTTCGCCACTTCTTCTTCGATGGACGAGCCCAAGGCGCTGTTGCCGATGTTGCCGTTGATTTTCACCAGGAAGTTGCGACCGATGATCATCGGTTCCAGTTCGGTGTGATTGATGTTGGCCGGAATGATCGCGCGGCCACGGGCGATTTCTTCGCGCACGAACTCAGGGGTAATGATCTTCGGGATACTCGCGCCAAAGCTGTGCCCCGGGTGTTGCTGCTTGAGCAACCCGGCCGAGCGCGCCTCTTCCAGCTTCATGTTTTCACGGATGGCGACGTATTCCATTTCCGGAGTGATGATGCCTTTGCGCGCATAGTGCATCTGGCTGACATTTGCCCCGGCCTTGGCGCGACGCGGGTTTTGCAGGTGGGCAAAGCGCAGGTAGGCCAGGTCCGGGTTATCGAGGCGCTCCTGGCCGTAGCTTGAGCTCAAGCAAGCCAGTCGCTCGGTATCACCCCGGGCCTCAATCCACGGCGAACGGACATCCGCCAACCCTTTGCGCACGTCAATGATGACGCTGGGATCGGTGTAGGGGCCAGAGGTGTCGTACACCACGACAGGCGCGTTGATTTCACCGCCGAATTCGGTAGGCGTGACATCGAGACTGATCTCACGCATCGGAACGCGGATATCCGGACGCGAGCCCTGAACGTAGATTTTTTGCGAGCGGGTAAACGGCTGCACGGAACCGGAGTCGACCTTGGCCGATTCACTCAGGTGCACGGTGTTTTTTGATTTTTGGCTTTTTAATTCGATGCTCATCACGGGCTCTCCAACTATCCGGGCGGTGGATTTTTGTCGGAGTGAACCTGTGACGGATGGACGCACTGTGACAGTGCTGTGCTTGGCGCACGGGCTGTTCGATTGTCGAACAACATCCCGGACGAAGCACAAGAGGACTCGCCGGGTGACGAGAAATCTTGTTCCCTACGCAGGCGCTAACCTGATCAGGTTCAACGGGATCCGGTATTTACCGATCTCAGCCTTCCAACAAGGCACCCCGACAAGAACGCGGCCAGTCTAGACCATGGAGCAGGCAAATTGCCAACGGCGGTGCATTCATCGTGATGAATGGCGTAATTACAGGATTGTTGTGCCGTGATAGCGCCACTACACTCGGTGACTGCTTGAGGTCTTGACGCCAGGAATGGGCCGCCTTAGCCTTGGGCACCAAATTATCGCCGTAATATTATTCTAGGGATCGCCTCATGCTGCGCAAACTTTCACTGGCTCTCGCCGTGTCTTGTGCGACCAACGGACTGGTCTGGGCAGCTGAAGCGCCCCTGACGACCAAAACCGACCTGGTCAGCGTCTACCAGGAAGCGGTGGACAACAACGCCGACCTGGCTGCGGCCCGCGCCCAGTATGGCGCGCAGAAAGAAGTGGTGCCCCAGGCCCGCGCCGGCTTGCTGCCGAACCTGTCGGCCGGTGCCGACATCAATAACGTGCGCACTCAGCTCGATCAACCTGCGGCCACGGTCAACCGCGATGCGCATTCCTGGCGCGCGACCCTGAGCCAGCCGCTGTTCCGCGCCGATCGCTGGTTCCAGTTGCAGGCTGCCGAAGCCGTCAACGAACAGGCTTCGCTGCAACTCTCGGCCACCGAACAGAACCTGATCCTGCAAAGCGCCGAAAACTACTTCGCCGTGCTGCGAGCCCAGGACAACCTGGCCTCGACCAAGGCCGAGGAAGCCGCATTCAAGCGCCAACTGGACCAGTCCAATGAACGCTTTGACGTGGGCCTGTCGGACAAGACCGACGTGCTGCAATCCCAGGCCAGCTACGACACCGCCCGCGCCAACCGGATCCTGGCCCAGCGCCAGGTGGACGACGCCTTTGAAGCGCTGATCACCCTGACCAACCGCCAGTACAACTCGATCCAGGGCATCGTGCACACGCTGCCGGTGCTGCCACCGTCGCCGAACGACGCCAAGGCCTGGGTCGAAACCGCCGGCCGCCAGAACCTGAACCTGCTGGCCAGCAACTACGCGGTCACCGCCGCCGAAGAAACCCTCAAGCAACGCAAGGCCGGCCACGCGCCGACCCTGGACGCTGTGGCGCAATATGAAAAAGGTGACAACGACGCCCTGGGTTTCAGCAACCCGAGCGCCTTCGGCCAGCCGTATCAAGGTGACGTGTCGCAACGCACCGTGGGCTTGCAGTTGAGGATCCCGCTGTACAGCGGCGGCCTGACCAGCTCGCAAGTGCGCGAATCCTATTCCCGCCTCGGACAGACCGAGCAGCAGCGCGAAGGCCTGCGTCGCCAGGTGGTGGAAAACACCCGCAACCTGCACCGCGCAGTGAACACCGATGTGGAGCAGGTGCAGGCGCGCCGCCAGTCGATCATCTCCAACCAGAGCGCAGTGGAAGCCACGGAAATCGGTTACCAGGTGGGAACACGCAACATCGTTGATGTGCTGGACGCCCAGCGCCAGCTCTACACCTCGGTGCGCAACTACAACAACAGCCGCTACGACTACATCCTCGACAACCTGCGCTTGAAGCAGGCGGCGGGAACGCTGAACCCGGGGGATTTGCAGGATCTGGCGCGGTATTTGAAGGCCGACTACAACCCGGACAAGGACTTCCTGCCGCCGGACCTGGCCAAGGCGGCTGCGGCGCAGTTGAAGGCTAACCCCGCTTATTAAAGACAACACATAACCCATGTGGGAGCTGGCTTGCCTGCGATTGCATCACCTCGGTTTAACTGATGTACCGAGGCGCCTGTATCGCAGGCAAGCCAGCTCCCACATTTGATTTGTGTTATTAGACGTTAAGCAGTCTGCCCAACCCGTCCAGCAAACGCTTCAACGCCCCCTGATTGGCGCGCATCACCGCCAGCCCCGCCTGCCCCATCTTCTGCGCGTCACGCGGCAGCTCGAACAAGCGCTGCACCGCCACCGCCAAACCCTCGGCATCGTCCACTTCCTGCAACGCGCCGGCGTCACGCATCATTGCGCTGATTTCAAGGAAGTTGAACACGTGCGGCCCGCAGATAACCGGCTTGGCCAATGCCGCCGGCTCCAGCGGGTTATGCCCGCCCGTGGCGACCAGGCTCCCGCCGACAAAGGCGCTGTCGGCCAAGGCATACAAGAACAACAACTCGCCCATGGTGTCGCCCAGCAACACGGAAGTCTGCGCCGTCACCGCCTCGCCGCTGGAGCGACGCACGGTGGCGAAACCTTGCTGCTGGCACAGCTCGAACATCGGGTTGAAGCGCTCTTGATGGCGCGGCACCAAAATCAGCAAGGCATTGGGATAGCTGGCGAGCAACTGGCGATGGGCGGCGAGTACCACTTCATCTTCGCCTTCGTGGGTGCTGGCGGCTATCCACACCGGGCGTTCGCTGGCGTGCCATTGCTCACGCAAGGCGGCGGCGCGCTCCAGCAGTTGCGGGTCGATGGTCAGGTCGAACTTGATCGAGCCGGTGACCTCGACGGTCTCGGGCCGTGCGCCCAGGCTGCGAAAACGCTCGGCCTCGGTTTCGGTCTGTACGGCGAACAGGCTCATTTCCGCCAACATCGGCGCCGTCAGCTTGGCGAAACGCCCGTAGCCCTTGGCCGACCGGGCCGACAGCCGTGCGTTGGCCAATGCCACGGGGATCCCGCGCTGGGCGCACTGATGAATATGGTTGGGCCACAGCTCGGTCTCCATGATCACCGCCAGTTTCGGCTGCACGCGATCAAGAAACCGCTTGGCCGCACAGGGCAAATCGTACGGCAGGTAGCAATGCTGGATGCGCGGCTCGTTGGCGAACAACGCCTGGATGCGCTCGGAACCGGTAGGCGTCATGCAGGTGACGGTGATCGGCAGCTGTGGATAACGTTCCAGCAGCCCGCGGATCATCGGCGCAGCGGCGATGCTTTCGCCCACCGACACGGCGTGCACCCAGATCCCGCCAGGCTGCATCACCGGCAAGCCATAGGAAAAGCGCTCACCCACGCGCTTCGCGTAAGCCGGCGCTTTGCGGGCCCGCAGCCACAGACGTAAAGCCACCAACGGCAGCGCCAGGTAAAACAGACAGCTGTAGAGAGTTCTATTCATGGCGGCGGAGTTTATCGGCTTTTTCAGTCGATCGCCTGCAAGCACTCGGCAAAACGTTCTGCGAGGAAACTCGCGGCCGGGCCGAGGGGTTCGTCGCGGCGCCAGACCAACTCCACCACCAGCGCCGGCGGGGTCCATTCGCTGTTCAGTTCGACCATCTGGTTCTGATAGGCCGGATACTGCACCACATGCCGTGGCAACCAGGCCCAACCCAGGCCGCGCGCGAGCCATTCGGCCAGCACGTAGAAACTGTCAGCCCGCCACACTTGCGGGCTGGCGGCCTCGCTGCCGGGATACACACTGGTCTGGGTCGCCATCAGCAACTGGCGAAACTGTGCCAGGCGCTGGCAATCCACGAACGGTTCCTTGGCCATGGGATGACCGATACCGCACACGGTCACCATCTCCACACTGCCCAGCACCCGGCGCTCCAGCGCTTCGGGGATTTGATCGTGATAGAACAGCAGGCCCAGATCGGCCTTGCGCTCCACCAGTTTGCGCGCGACATCGCCTTGGGCCGCGCTGGACAACTGCACTTCCAGGCTGGGAAATTTTCCCGCCAGCGCTTCGAGGCTATCAAGCACCGGCTGATAGAGCATGGCTTCATCCTGTGCCAGGCGCAGGCGCGCCTCTTCGCCGCGCATCAACGACAAGGCGCGGCCATTCAGGCGCTCGCACTGGCGCAAGACTTCCCGCGCCTCTTCGAGCAATGCCGTGCCGGCCTCGGTCAAACGGGGCTGGCGGCCGCTGCTGCGATCAAACAGACACAGGCCCAGGTCCGCCTCCAGCAAGGCAATCCCATTGCTGACCGCCGACTGCGCCCTGCGCTGATCCCGTGCCACCGCCGAAAACGAGCGCTGCTCCGCGACGCTGACAAACAGGCGCATTTGTTCAAGACTCCATTGCACGCTCATGGCTCAACCCATCTTTAATTCGGATAGGTAATGACTTTACCGCATCTGGTAATTCTCTAAAATGCCGACCTTTGCAGGAGCGAGCTTGCTCGCGAAAAACCCGAGAGCGCCGCGTTAAAACAGATGCACTGCGTTATCGTTGACGATTTTCGCGAGCAAGCTCGCTCCTACGGTTGAACCCCTGTACCGAGGATTTACCCATGAACGCCGCCTACTATTACCTGGCCATTGCCATCTGCTCGGAAGTGATCGCCACCGTTTCCATGAAAGCGATCAAGGGTTTCAGCACGCCGATCCCGCTGTTGCTGGTGATCGTCGGCTACGGCGTGGCCTTCTGGATGCTGACGCTGGTGGTGCGCACCGTGCCGGTGGGCGTCGCGTATGCAGTGTGGGCCGGGATGGGCATCGTGATGGTCAGCATCGCCGCGCTGTTTATCTATGGGCAGAAACTGGATATCCCGGCGATGCTGGGGATGGGCCTGATTGTGCTTGGGGTGGTGGTGATTCAGTTGTTCTCGAAAACGGCCGGGCACTGAGCGTTCACGTGAGACTTAATTGAGGCTGAAACTCGCAGCCTCGTTTCACTCGACAGCTCCTACGGTGCGCATGTCATTAGGGAGCGTTGGGGCGAAGATTCACTTCATGAGCCTGTATACTCCGCAGCCTGTCTTGAACACTGAGGTCGCTGCATGCCATCCGTTATTTCCACCGACGTTCTGATTGTCGGCGCCGGGGTTGCCGGCCTCTGGCTCAATGCGCGCCTGCGCCGCCAGGGCTTTTCCACGGTGCTGGTGGAAAGCGCCACCCTCGGCGGCGGGCAAAGCGTGAAGTCCCAGGGGATCATCCACGGCGGTGCGAAATACGCACTGCACGGCGCCCTGACCGGCGCCTCCGAAGCCATCGCCGACATGCCCCGCCGCTGGCGCGAAGCCCTGGCGGGCAACGGTGAGCTGGACCTTTCCGGCGTGCGCCTGCTGTCCGAAGCCCACTATCTGTGGTCGCCGGGCACCATTGCCGGCAACCTCACCAGCTTCTTCGCCAGCAAGGCCGTGCGTGGCCGCGTGGATCAAGTGAAGGGCGATGACCTGCCACCGGCCCTGCAAGACCGCCGCTTCAAGGGCAAGGTCTATCGCCTGGCCGAACTGGTGATCGACGTCCCGAGCCTGATCGAACGCCTGGCGCAACTGGCCGGTGACGGCTTGCTTGCCGGGGAGAGGATCGAACCGTTAATGGAAGACGGCACGCTGGCAGGCCTGAAGGTCGATGGCCGTGAGATCCGCGCCCAACGTATCGTTCTCAGCGCCGGTGGTGGCACCGCCGACCTCCTCGGCGCCCTGGGCCTGAGCCAGCCCGCGATGCAACGCCGACCGCTGCACATGATCATCGCCAAGGGCCCCGGCCTGAAGCCACTGTATGCGCACTGCCTGGGTGGCGGCACCAAGCCGCGAATCACCGTTACCACACACCCCGCCGCCGATGGCAATTGGGTGTGGTACCTGGGCGGCGATATCGCCGAGGCCGAAGGTGTGGCCCGTACCCCGGAGCAACAGATCGCCACGGCACAAAAAGAGCTGGCGCAGCTGCTGCCCTGGATCGATATGAGCCAGACCCAGTGGGCCACCCTGCGCGTGGACCGCGCCGAGCCGTTGCAATCAGGCCTGACCCGCCCGGACAACGCCTTCCTCGCCGAGCAGGATCGCCTGCTGGTGGGCTGGCCGACCAAGCTGGCATTGGCGCCGGACTTTGCTGATCGGGTGATCAACGCACTGGAACGTGACGGCATCAAGCCCGGCACTACCGAAAAACTGCCTGAGCTGCCGAAACCCGCCATCGCCCAACCCGCCTGGGAGCAACTGCTGCCATGACCCTGCCGACCCTGCACGACCTTCATCGCCCATTGGGCAGCACCGGCCTGATGGTTTCGCCGCTGGGACTGGGTACCGTCAAGCTGGGCCGAGACCAAGGGGTGAAATACCCCAGCGGCTTCCAGATTCCCGATGACGACGCCGCACGGATGCTGCTGCGCCAGGCCCGGCAATTGGGCATCAACCTGATCGACACCGCACCCGCCTATGGCCGCAGCGAAGAACGCCTGGGCCCGCTGTTGCGCGGTCAGCGCCAGGAGTGGGTGATCGTCAGCAAGGTGGGTGAAGAGTTCGCCGAGGGCGTGTCCCATCACGATTTCAGCGCGACCCATACCCGGCTTTCTGTGGAGCGCAGCCTGAAACGACTTGAAACGGACTTTATCGACCTGGTGTTGGTGCACTCCGACGGCAACGACCTGCATATCCTTAATGACTGCGAGGTTTACCAGACCCTGGCGGACCTCAAGCGCGAGGGCAAAATCCGTGGTTTTGGCTTCTCCGGCAAAACCGTCGAGGGCGGCGTAAAGGCTCTGGAACAAGGCGATTGCGCCATGGTCACCTACAATTTGAACGAACAGGCCGAGAAAGCCGTCATTGATTATGCCGCTGCCCATGGCAAAGGGACTCTGGTGAAAAAGGCACTAGCCAGTGGCCATGTCTGCCTCGAATCAGGAGTGGATCCAATTCACGCCAGTTTCATGTTGTTGTTTGCGCAAACTGGCGTGGCCAGTGCTATTGTCGGGACCATTAATCCGCTGCACCTCGCCCACAACGTGGCGACCGCTGCCAAGGTCATTCGCCAACTCTGATGCCGCCGACGCGGCCGACCCCGACGCAAGAAGGAGCCGACATGCCGCGAACGCTCATTAGAAAAAACCCGAGTAACTTTAAAACACTGCCGCTGCACGTCGAAGCCACCCCCGAAGGCTTGAGTTACCAGAGCGTCGGCATGCCGCTCAACTTCGCCCAGACCCTGCAACGGCGCAAGCCGGTAGAGGTGGAAGACACCGAGCGGTTCGTACTGGAACTGGCCAACCTTGGCGTCTCGGTACGCCTGACGCTGCACTGGCAGAACCGCGATTACTGGGTGCTGGTGCGCCAGCGCCGGCAAGACCGCGGCGATGTGGTGCTCAAGCTGATCTCCGGTTATGTGCCGGCCCACGAACTGAACCTGCCACTGCACACCGCCATTCAGGAAATCGCCGAGGAATGCCTGCTGGAAACCCCGGAAGGCTGGCTGGGCGGGCGCTTCAACGACACCTGGCTACCGGCGCCCTACTCGTCTGCCCTGCACTACCGCGAAGCGTTGCCGTTTCGCCTCTCGCCGCTGTCCGGGGCCGCGCGCCCGGTACGCTGCGCCACCATGCAATTGATTGAGCGGCCACGGGCCTATGTGCATCTGCCCACGGCTTCGCTGCAATTGATTTATGACTTGCGCCTGGAAGTGCCCAAGGAAGCAAAGTCCCTGAGTCTGTTTCATGTGGACGAGCGACTGGAAGGCGATCAACTGGTGGCCCGCCTGGACCGTCAACGTCCGGACTTGTACCTGATGCCCCTCAAGGACGGGCAGCCGTGTGCAGAGCTGTATACCTTGAAGAAGGATCAGCTGTATCCGGCGAGTACGCGAGGGTTATATCTGGCAGAGAGCTTTGCACAGCAGGAAGGCTGGGTGGTGCGTGATGAGCGAATCCGCTGGAAGGATTGGCTGCGGCAGCAGGGGCTGAGCGCGCCGGAGAAAGAGTCGAAGTTGAAGCGGTTGACCGGTAAGGCGCGGCAGATCTTGCGCAAGATTGTGCCGAAAAAAACCAACCGCTGAGGCCTTAATGCAGGAGCGAGCTTGCTCGCGAAAAACCCAAAGTCACCGCGTTTATTCAGAAGACACGCGTTATCGTTGACGTTCTTCGCGAGCAAGCTCGCTCCTACACCAATACGAGCATTACTCGTTATTTCGGATTTTTTCCACAATCGCCGTAGTCGAGCTGTTTTCCACCAGCCCCAACACTTTGACCTTGCCACCGTAAGCACTGACGATATCGGCACCGACCACCTGGTCGACCGAATAATCACCGCCCTTGACCAGTACATCCGGCTTGACCTGAGCCAGCAGGTTTTCCGGGGTCGCCTCGGCAAAGCTGATCACCCAGTCCACCGCCCCCAACCCCGCCAGTACCGCCATGCGACGGTCGACACTGTTGATCGGACGCCCCGGCCCTTTCAGGCGGCTGACCGATGCATCGTCGTTGACTGCAACGATCAAGCGATCGCCTTGGGCCCGCGCCTGCTCCAGGTAGGTCACGTGACCGGCGTGGAGAATGTCGAAGCAACCATTGGTGAAGACGATGCTCTCGTTGTGGGCACGGGCATCGTCAATCGCCAACAGCAGTTGCTCAAGGCTCAACACACCACGCTCCGAACCTTCCTCACGCTGGATAGCACGACGCAGTTCAGGGGCGCTGATGGCCGCCGTACCGAGCTTGCCGACCACGATACCTGCCGCCAGGTTAGCCAGGGCCACCGCGTGGGGCAGCTCCTCGCCTGCCGCGATTGCCGCGGCCAGGGTAGAAATTACCGTGTCGCCGGCACCGGTCACGTCGAACACTTCACGGGCTCGCGCCGGTAGGTGCATGGCCGGCTGATCGGGACGCAGCAAGGTCATACCGTGTTCGCCACGGGTTACCAGCAAGGCGCCCAGGTCGAGGTCGGCCATGAGTTTGGCGCCCTTGGTCACCAGCTCGTGCTCATCGACGCAACCGCCGACGATGGTCTCAAATTCGCTGAGGTTCGGCGTGATCAGGCTGGCGCCCCGATAAATCGAGAAGTCCTTGCCCTTGGGATCCGCCAGCACCGGAATGCCCCGGGCCTTGGCGGCCTGGATCAGCATCTGGTGGTTTTTCAAGGCGCCTTTGCCGTAATCGGACAGCACCAGCACCTTGATGCCTTCGAGCAACTCGTCGACCTGGGCACTGAGGGCCAGGGCGTCGGTGGCGAAGGGTTCTTCAAAATCGATACGCAGCAATTGCTGATGCCGGCTCATGACCCGCAGCTTGACGATGGTCGGCTGGTGCGGGATGCGCTGGAACAACGCACGCACACCAGCGCCGCGCAGGCTGTTGGCCAGGCTGTCGGCGGCTTCGTCGTCGCCGGTCACACCCACCAGGGAGGCCGGGGCGCCGAGAGCGGCAATATTGAGGGCAACGTTGGCAGCGCCACCTGGACGGTCTTCGATTTGCTCGACCTTGACTACCGGTACCGGTGCCTCAGGGGAAATCCGTGAGGTACCGCCATGCCAGTAACGGTCGAGCATGACATCGCCGACCACCAAGACAGGGGCTTGATCGAATCGCGGCATGGACAACTTCATGGAGCAACCCACATACAAAATGAACAGGGGCGCGATATTACCACAGGGTTGTCAAAGGCTTGTGCAA
Organism: Pseudomonas sp. LBUM1641; assembly: GCF_059716235.1. Lineage (NCBI taxonomy): Bacteria > Pseudomonadati > Pseudomonadota > Gammaproteobacteria > Pseudomonadales > Pseudomonadaceae > Pseudomonas > Pseudomonas sp. LBUM1641. The sequence goes on along the minus strand of NZ_CP166815.1, from coordinate 586,737 downwards.
TGTAGGAGCCGGCAAGCCGGCTCCTACAAATCAGGTGATGTCGGCCGGGATCGGCGCGTCCAGGCCCATGGCGTGCAGGCGGGCGTAGTAACCGTTTTGCGCCAGCAGTTCGCCGTGGGTACCGCGCTCGACGATTCGGCCATCGTCCATGACCAGGATCAGGTCGGCCTTCTCGATGGTCGACAGGCGGTGGGCGATGACCAGCGTCGTACGGCCTTGCATGACCTTGTCCAGGGCTGCCTGGATATGGCGCTCCGACTCGGTATCCAGCGCCGAGGTCGCCTCGTCGAGGATCAGCAGCGGAGCGTTCTTGAGCAAGGCCCGGGCAATTGCCAGGCGCTGGCGTTGGCCACCGGACAGCAGCACGCCGTTTTCGCCGACCTGGGTATCGAAGCCTTTAGGCAACTGGTCGATGAAGTCCTTGGCATAAGCATCGGCCGCCGCCGCCTCGACATCGGCCCGCGGCGCGCCGGCCAGGTCACCGTAGGCGATGTTGTTGGTCACGGTGTCGCTGAACAGGGTCACGTGCTGCGTCACCTGGGCAATGTGTCGACGCAGGTTGAGCAGGCGATAGTCTTCGATTTCCACGCCATCGAGCAGAATCTCGCCGCTCTCGTGGTGGTAGAAACGCGGGATCAGGCTGGCCAGGGTCGACTTGCCGCTGCCCGAACGGCCTACCAGGGCAACCATCTGCCCGGGCTCTGCGGTAAAGGTGATGTCCTTGAGGACATGGCGCTCGGTGCCCGGGTAGGTGAAGTTCAGGTTGCGCACTTCCAGGCGGCCGCTGACCTTGTCGCGCTCGATGGTGCCGCGATCGATTTCCACGTCTTCGTCCAGTTGCTCGAAAATGCTTTCGGCACCGGCCACGCCTTTCTGGATGGTCGAGCTGACTTCAGAGAGCTGGCGAATCGGCTTGGGCAACAGGCCGGCCAACGTGATGTAGGCCACCATGTCACCTGCAGAAGCATCACCGCGAAGGTACAGAACCAGGAACATCAGCACCGCCATGGCGCTGTAGATCACCAGTTGCAGCGCCGGCGTATAGATCGCGCCGGTACGGGTCATGCGCAGTTGCTTGTTGGTGTTGCTCAGGCTGGCCTTGAGGAAGCGCTTCTGCTCATACACCTCACCGCCGAAGCTGCGCACTACTCGGTAGCCCTGGATGGTTTCCGAGGCAACGTGGGTGACGTCACCCATCGCCACCTGGATCTTCTTGCTCTGCTTGCGGAATTTCTTGCTCGCGGTGCTGACCATCACGGCAATTAACGGCAGGATGGCAATCATCACCAGGGTCAGGCGCCAGTTCATATAAAGCAACGAGGCGAACAGGAAGATCACCGTCATGCCTTCGCGAATCACCACCTTGATGGCATCGGTCGCGGCACCGGTGACCATGGTCACGTTGAAGGTGATGCGGGAAATCAGGTGCCCGGAGTTGTGATTGTCGAAATAGCGGTTCGGCAGGGTCAGCAGGTTGTTGAACAGTTGCACCCGCAGGTCATGCACCAGGCCCAGGGACACCTTGGCCAGCAAGTAGTTGCCCAGGAACGAACCGAGGCCCTGCCACGCGGCGATCAGGATGATCAACAGCGGCACGGCCTGCAGCAGTTGCAGGTCCCGCAGGACAGGTACCGTAGGGAACAACACCGCTTCAGGATTGGACAGGCCGTCGACGAAGTACTTGAGGATGTACCCCAGCATTGGCTGGGTCGATGCGAAAATCAGAAAGCCGACGATACTCAGCGCGAACAAGCCGGCATAAGGCTTAACGTAGCTGAGCAGGCGGAAGTATATTTTCAAGCTCGAAGGGCTTGCGCTCGGACTGGAGTCGGTCATATCACGCGGCGGTTTTGAAAAAGGAGGCTGACTTTAGCACAGCTTCTCTGTTGTACTTGCACGCGGCACAACCGCGGCCCCGTTGGATCCAACGGGCGACATTATATAGCCACTACTTTAGTATGGTCGGCTTTCTTTATTCTGGAACGGCTTTTCTGTATGCAATCCAAGCGTCTCATATATGGCTCAAACCGCGTTTTCGACTTCCTCTGTCTGTGGATTCTGCCCATCGGCTTGTTGTTGCTCCTGAGTTCCCTGTTCTTCGTCACCAATCGAAACGTACTGCACAAGTTCTACTACGTGCTGTTCAGCGCGCCGACACTGTTGCTGCTGTGCCTGCGCCCGACGGAATTCAAGCAGGTGTTGCGCGAGCCCCTGGCGATCGCGTTCCTGGTGTTTTCAGCCTGGGCACTGACCAGCATGCTGTGGAGCCCGGAACAAAGCATCGACGCCGACCTGTATCGACGACCCCTGCATACCTTCATGTTGTTTGCCGGCTGCGGGCTGTTGCTGCATTACCGCAACGAACTGTTCAAGCCCATCTTCTTCTGCGCCGCGTTGATTGCGTTGGTCTCCAGTGCCTGCAGCCTGGTGGCTTTTGCCCCCCACTTCTCGGAGGGCGCGCGAATGATCGGCGGGCGTGGGGCTCTTGATAATCCGCTACTGAGCTCTCACGTATTCGGATTCTTCTGCGTTTACTGGCTATACGTATGCATGACCACCCAGCGTGCGCACGTACTCTGGTTCAGCGTTCCGGCACTGGCAATCATGGCCGCTGCGGTGCTGGCTACCGGATCGAGGACGCCGTTGGTTGCACTGGTCCTCGCCGTACTCTGGATCAGTTTCATCACTCGCAATCGGCGCTCGGCCCTGCTGATCGCTTGCATGGTGCTGGGCGCAGCGGCGCTATTGCTGTTCTATCCCGAACTGATCACCAATCGTGGCAGCTCCTTCCGCCTCGAACTCTGGGGCATGTCACTTGAGCGTATCGCCGAACATCCCTGGATCGGCCACAGCTACGACTCAGAGCTGTACCTGACCATCGCAGGCGGTACCGAACTGCGCGAACCCCACAGCTTTGCCCTGGGCGTGATCTATTACGTCGGCATCATCGGCTTCATCCCGTGGGCCTTCATGCTTGTTTGGGGCCTGTACAAAAGCCTCAAGGAACGTGCACAGCCGTTGTTCATCCTGGCCTCCTCGCTGTTGGCCTACGGCATCGGTGCCGGCCTGACCGAAGGCGGCGGCATTCTCTCGCGGCCAAAAGAGCACTGGTTCCTGCTGTGGATCCCGCTGGCGCTGATCGCCGGCCTGAGCATCGCTCAGCGTCGCCGCAGCCTGCTGCGCATGCCGGTACAACGCCTGAAACCTCAAGACTTCGAGCAATTATGCGCCAATGCTCATGTGATCGAAGCCGACGGCCTGGGGCCCAAGGTGCTGCGCCTGGACGATGGCAGTTTCCTCAAGCTGTTCCGCCCTCGTCGCTGGTATACCTCGGGCAGCTTCAACCCTTATTCGGAACGCTTTGCCAGCAACAGCGAGCAGTTGCGCACATTGGGGATTCCATCACCGGCCATCCTCAATCTCTACCAACTGCAGGACGCCAGCAGCGCCGTACGTTATCAGCCGCTGCCCGGCCTGACCCTGCGCCAGGCCCTGCAAAGCCTGGACAGCAGCCTGCGGGAATCGTTGGTTGAGCGTTTCGGCGGGTTCATGGCCCAGCTTCACGAGCGCGGGGTGTACTTCCGCTCCTTGCATTTGGGCAACGTGCTGTTGATGGATGACGGCGAGTTCGGCCTGATTGACGTGGCCGACATGCGCATCTACCCGTCGGCTCTGCGTAACGCCCTGCGCCAGCGCAACCTGCGGCACATGCAGCGTTATCCCCAGGATCGCAATTGGTTGTTCGAAACGCATTTCGAGCAATTGGCCAAGGGCTATGCCTCGGTTGCCTCGCCTAGCGCCACGGCGAAGATCCGTGAACAGGTGCTGAAGCTCAATCGTCCGGTCGCACAGGTCGCGAACCCGGCCAAGTGATGGTTTGAACCGCTGAGGTTCCAAGCCCCTGGCCATTGCGCTATACGCAATGGCCAGGCCAGAACCCTATGAACTGCGCTGCGGTGCCAGATACAGCCGCACCAACCCACGCAAGGTCTTGCGACCCCAGAACTTCAAGGGAATCTGCTTGAGGATCTCCCGCGCCAGCGGGCGGTCGCGGTCGGCGGTCTTGAGGAACATCGAGTTCAGGAAGTTGTAGCGAACCTGATCATAGGCCGGGTGATCGCAGAACAACCCGTAGGTCTTGAGGATGTTCTGGATCATGTAGCGATGATTCTTGTACGTGTTGGTCGCGTGCTGGCGATAGCGCGCCATCACCACGCTCAACACGTCGATGGTGTAGCCGGCATGGGCAATCTTCAATTCGATCAGCAAGTCTTCCAGCGGAATCAGTGGATCGAACCCCCCGACCTCTTCCAGCGCCTGCCGGCGGATCATCAGGGTCGGCGCCGGCGGGAACGGCTTGCGGTCCAGGAACAGGTCATCGAAATCCAGGCTGCGAAACGGCAAATCGCGGCGCTGCTTCTTCTCCGGGTACGGCTTGCCGTCACCATTGATCAACTCGATATTGCCGGCACAGATGCCCACCTTCGGCTTGCCTTCCATGTAGGCAACCTGAGTGGCAATACGCTCGGGCAGCATGATGTCATCGGAGCCGAATGGCGCGATCAGGCTGCCTTTGGCGCGGGCGATGGCGCCATTCAGGGTGTTGGTCAGGCCCTGGTTCTGCTGGACCTGGAAATCAAATCCGTGCTCGGCCTGCAAGCGCTGGATGCGCTCTACGCTGTCATCCTTGGAACCGTCGTCCACCACCAGTAATTCGATGTTGGCGTAGGTCTGGCCAAGCACACTGAGGATGCTCTGCTCGATGTACGGCCCGTGGTTGTACGACGCGATGATCACGGTGACCAAAGGTTGCTGCAGACTCATGCTTTACCTACTTCGCGCAGACCGGTTTCGATCAGGTTCAAATACTTGTGCCGGAACTCGTCCAGGGTGTGGTTTTTTTCCAGGTAGCGGAACACTTGCTCGCCCTTGGCACGCAACTGCTCATCGCTCAACGCCAGGTATGTGTCCAGCGCCACCGCCAGTTGCTCGACGTTGCCCGGGTCATGGGACAGGCCGCCCGCACCGTCCACCAACGGCAACATCGCCGGGCCATTGGAGGCGATGACCGGCAGATGGCCGCTCATGCCTTCCAGCAGCGCCAGGCCCAGGCCCTCGAACAGCGAGGGCATGGTCCAGATGTCGAAACCGCGCACGTACTTCATGCCATCTTCACGAAAGCCCAGCAGGTGTGCACGGCCGGTCAGGCCCAGGCGCTCGATGTCGGCACGCAGGTCCGCTTCGGCGCGACCAGAGCCGATGATCCCCACCTGAGCCTCAGGGTATTTGTCCTTGAGGGTGGCGAAGGCTTGCAGCAAATGGGTGTGGCCCTTGATCGGTACCAGGCGACCCAGGGCACCAATCATCCGCGCATCCAGCGGCAGGCCCAGGGCCTTGCGCGCTTCATCGCGCGGCAACTGCAAGGCTTCGGCCTGGGGGATGTCGATGGCATTGGTGACAAAGGTCGTGTTTTCACGGGTGAACCCACAGTTGAGGTCCACCAGGTAATCCCTGACCGCGGCCGACACCCCGACAAATCGCCACGCCGGGCTGACCCACTTCTGTGTCTGGCGCCGACGATAGCCACGGGCGTACTCGCCAAAACCGTGGGAGATGCCGATGCACAGGGGAATCTTCAACCAGCGGTTGAGGGACAACATCATGTTCACCGACTTGAAGCGGTTACAGATGACCACGTCGAATTTCTGCTCGCGGCAATATTTGTAGATCTGCCACATGGCGCCGAAACGGATGCCCTTGAGGGACTTTTCCGGCAGCTCGAAGTAATGGGAGTGTTCAGCCACGCTCAGGGGCTGGCCGGGCAGCGGACGGCCGCTGAGAAACCCGGATGTGACCTCGAAACGTTCAGCCGGCAAAGCCTTGACGATCTGCTCGCCGAGGTCGGCGAAGTCGTGGGTCTTGACGTTGTAGTCCGGCTGTAACTGCAAAACCTTGAAACGAGGTTTCATAACTCTCCATGCTGCAATCTGGCTGCGGGCACGCAGCCCGGCGAAAAAAGGGGCGGCAGGCGCTGCAAGCCTGCCTTCAATAAGGTCTCAGTCCTGCTTTAAAACCCAGAGCAACTCATGGCGGCGCACCGCCTTGCGGAAGAATTCATTCTCTCCGTAAGGCGATGGACTACGGCCCGCCAGTAATTGCTGCAACCACCTGCGCACGCGGCGCTTGAACGGTGCCCGCGGCTGCAAGTCGTGCATCATGCCCAGCGCCATGGCCTTGTCTTGCTGCTGGCTCAGCGTCAGCGGCAAGCTGCAAGGCACCAGTTCACGCGTGGCATCAAAGCGTGGCGGCAAGGCCACGCCAGCGCCCGAGTCGCCCATGGGCCAACGATCATTATCATGCAGGTGGTTGGCGTAGCCGAGCAACGTGTCGGGTTGCCATTCCAGGCCTTGCAGCGCTTCGAGAATCGCAGCGTGCGCGCAGATGTGATCCGGGTGCGGATCCAGCAGCGGTGTTGGCAACACGATCACCTGCGGGCGCGCCTTGAGCAGCAACGCCCGCAGATCGGCAATCAGGTTATTCCAGGTCGGGGCACCGTCCACATCCCCGGGCAAGGCCAAGGCATTGAACTGGCGAAACAGCCGCGTATCGTCCAACTGGGCTTCCCGGGAGGCCTGGGGCTGATCCGGCGCGGCCTGCATCGCCGGCAGCTGCATGCAGAAGTAGCCCAACTGCACGCACTGCGCCTCGGGTACGCCCGCCCAGCGAGGCACGGTGACGCTGTCCCAGGCACGCAGGCGGCCTTTGAGCCGTGCGGCCTCGGCCTTGGGCATGCCCATTTGTTGATAGTGATCGGCTTCGATTTCGCCCGCCGTGAGGGTGACGATCCAGCTCTCATCGGCCTGGCTGTAAAGGCTGAAAGCTGCCAGCTCGGCATCGTCGGCATGGGGCGCGATCACCATCACACGCTGGCGATGGTAACCCGGCTGGCGGAACAACCACAGCGTCGGCTGCCCCTTGATCCGGCAGAAACGCCCGCGCAAGCGCAGCTTACCTCCCGACAGCGCTTCGCCCATGCCTGTCAGGTTGAGATAGCGCCGGCCTGCGACACCCCGCTCGAAGACTTGCCGGTCTGGTGCATCCAGGCCCGACACTTCCACCGCCGGGTCGAGAAAACGCCCCAGCCACGAGCTTTTTAGTTCAACCCCTACGATCAGGGTTTCATCGCCCACCAAGGGCATGTCCAACAGCAGGCGTCCTGCTTCAAGACGCAGACCCGCGCACTCGCTCCCTTCAGGAAACGCGTACTCATAGTCGTCTTTAGGCGAGTAGAACAGATGGTCGGCAAACCAGGCTTCATGCGCAGCCCACAGCATCACGGCCAGCAGCAGCGGCAACCACCAGGCCACCAGCACACCGACGGCCACCAACAGCAACAGGCCCACCAACAACGCAATACGCTTGTTGCGCCGATGCTGCTTGAGCAGTTGCTGTTTGCGACTCATACGCTGAACACCGGCACCGGATTACACCAGCGCTCCTTGTATTCACGATCGGATCGCCCGAAAGAGAAACGCAGCGGCTTGTCGCTCGCCCGCGCTTGCTCCCAGGCACTTTGGGTATTCAGGAAGCTCAACACGCTGCCAGGACTGAATGCCTTGGTTTCCGGGTCGACACCGCCGTTGACGTACTCGGCGCTGACCCATTCCGGCGCCTGCACCTGATACACCAGTTGCACGGCAATCGCAGCGTCATTGAGAAACAGCACCGAGCCGAACAGGAATTCCTTGAGCAGCTCCAGCACTTCTGCCAGTCGCTCGGCGCCCGCGGCCGGGAAACCCCAGCGCCGCTGGAACAGGTCGCAATAAATCGCGGCCAGTTCGCTGCTGGAAAACTCGCCGACCGCCCGCACCACGCCGCCCGCCTCTTCCAGCAAACGCAGTTCGCGGCGCTGGTTGTAGCGAAACTTTTTCGACAACTCTTCCGGTGTGCGCGCCATGGCCAACTGCTCGGCCTGGGGCTTGAGGGTGCTTACGCGCCCCTCATTCAGTGCAGAGAGATAACGCGCGCGATGGCGCAGCGGCAACTGCGCATCGGCGGCAATCGGCAGGATGATCTCGGCGTTACCCAGATCAAACAGGCCTTTTTTGCCTTTGCGCTTGAGCACGTCCTTGGACAGGGCCAGGTCGCGCCCCCAGGTAGCAATTGCACCCTTCAGCTCGCCGTCCTGCTCCCAGCCCAGGTAACGCACCGGAATCTGCGCCAGGTGCGCCAGCCGCTCGACGATCTGCGGATGAGTCGCTACGCTGCCGCCAAAACGCTGCCAGGCCTGGGCGTAAACCTCGGCCTCGACAGGCGTCCAGCCACGTTCACGCCAGCCCTGGAAGCGGTTCAGCATTTAGACGACAGCGTCATAAGGGTCCACGCCGTCCTTGACCACGAGGATGTCTTCCATGATCAAGTACTGCAGGTCGGAACCAAAGAACATGTTCAGCGCGTCAGTCGGCGAGCAGATCATCGCTTCACCACGACGGTTGAGCGAAGTGTTCAGCGACACGCCGTTGCCCGTCAGCACTTCCAGCTCTTTCATCATGTCGTAGTAGCGCGGGTTGTATTCGCGCTTGAGCACCTGGGCACGGGAGGTACCGTCTTCATGAACCACTTCCGGCACGCGAGTTTTCCACTCTTCCGAGACTTCAAAGGTGAAGGTCATGAACGGCGCCGGGTGATCGACCTTGATCATCTGCGGCGCGACGGTGTCGAGCATCGACGGGCAGAAAGGCCTCCAGCGCTCGCGGAACTTGATCTGGTGGTTGATCCGGTCAGCCACGCCGGTGGCACTTGGGCAACCGATGATCGAACGACCGCCCAAGGCACGGGGGCCAAACTCCATGCGGCCCTGGAACCAGGCCACCGGGTTGCCGTCGACCATGATCTTGGCGATGCGTTTCGGGGTGTTTTCGATCTGGCGCCATACCGGCTTGCTCGGGTGTTTGGCACACGCAGCGATCACGTCTTCGTTGCTGTAGGACGGGCCGAGATAGACGTGTTCCATCTTCTCAACCGGTACGCCACGGGCGTGGGACACGTAGGCGGCTGCACCAACCGCAGTACCGGCATCGCCGGACGCCGGCTGCACGAACAGCTCCTTGACGTCGTCACGGGCGATGATCTTCTGGTTCAGCTTGACGTTCAGCGCACAGCCGCCGGCGAAGGCCAGCTTGCCGGTGTCTTTGAGGATGTCGCCCAGGTAATGGTCGATCATCTGCAACGCCAGCTTCTCGAACAGTGCCTGCATGCTGGCCGCGTAGTGGATGTACGGCTCGTCGGCGATATCACCTTCGCGCTTAGGCCCCAGCCACTCGATCAGTTTTGGCGAGAAGTAGAAACCCTTGCCCTTCTCTTTGTAGCGGCGCAGGCCGATGACGTTGGCGTAGTCGGTGTTGATCACCAGCTCGCCGTTTTCAAAGGAGGCCAGGCGCGAGAAATCGTACTTGCTGGCATCGCCATACGGCGCCATGCCCATGACCTTGAACTCACCGTCGAGCATCTCGAAACCGAGGAACTCGGTGATCGCGCCATACAGGCCGCCGAGGGAGTCCGGATCGTAGAATTCCTTGATCTTGTGGATCTTGCCGTTTTCGCCGTAGCCGAAGAAGGTGGTGGCGTACTCACCCTTGCCGTCGATCCCGAGGATCGCGGTCTTCTCCTGGAAGCCAGAGCAGTGATAGGCGCTGGACGCGTGGGCCAGGTGGTGTTCAACCGGTTCGATCTTGATTTTCTTCGGATCGAAGCCCAGTTGCTCCAGGCACCAGACGATCTTGTTGCGATAGCGCTTGTAGCGACGGTTGCCCATCAGGATCGCGTCGAGGGCGCGGTCCGGGGCGTACCAGTAACGCTTGGCATAATGCCAGCGGGCCTCGCCGAACAGGCTGATCGGTGCGAACGGAATCGCAACAACGTCAACGTCGGAAGGCTTGATACCGGCTTGTTCCAGGCAGAACTTCGCCGACTCATAGGGCATGCGGTTCTTTGCATGTTTGTCGCGTACGAAGCGCTCTTCTTCGGCGGCCGCAATCAGCTTGCCGTCGATATACAAGGCTGCGGAAGGATCATGGCTAAGGGCGCCGGACAGGCCAAGAATCGTCAATGCCACAGGGGTCTAGCCTCTTTTAGTCTGCATGCAGGCGCGTCACGCCTGAAAAAAGTGTGCTCCCCGCCTGGGCGAGAAACAGCTAAAGGGCGGGATTATAGCGTAAACACGGCACGGGATGATCTAGGGATTGTGGCGACCGGTTGTCACTGCAGGCCTAGCGGAAAATCTCGATGCTGCCGTCCTTGTTCTGGCGGTAGACCGTGTAAGGCAGCACGAGGGTGTCGAGCAGGCCGGAGCCCACGAGTTCGGCAGCGAAGATCGGCAAGGACCCGGAAGCATCGCGGGTGTGCTCCTTGGTGGTGTCGGGGGCGCCGTTCAATGTGCAAAAACCGTAGATCACCCCACTGTAGATACGTGGCACGTTTTCACAATAACTGCGCGATTCCTTGAGGTTCTGGCTGGCAACGGCGTCCGGGCGAAACACCGTGTTGATGGTGCCGCAACCGGTGGTGGATACCAGTACAGCGGCGAGAAGGAATTTGGTTGCAAGACTCATGGACAACTCCATTTGGCATAAATGTGGGCATTCACCCCTGGCCCATACAACCCTACTGCATCCGTTTATGAACCCGGGCGCCAATAGATACTGATGTTGCCATCGGTACCTTGCTTGTAGACCGTATAGGGCAGGACCACTGTATCAACAATGCCCGAAACCGTTATATCCAATAGAACGAATGGCATCAGCACGCCAGTGAGGTCCGGCGCGGCGTGCAGCAGGCAGAAATCAAAGGCAACCCCGCTGTAGACACGGGGAATGGACTGGCAGTAGGTTTTTTGCTTCCTGAGTTCACGTGCCGCTGCCGCGTCTTCGCGCAACACCGTATTGGCCGTTCCGCAGCCGCTCAACATAAGGAATCCAACGCTTAGCGCCGCAGTCAGTTTTAGTGTCATGGCCAGCCCCCTGAGTGGTCAGCAACGCTAACATCGGCCCTGCTGGCGCCCCAGACCCCGCGCACCGCTGCGCCATGTAGGAGGATTCCGAAATGGTAAAAGCTGGCTGAATCGTTAAACTCGCGCACTTTTGTGCGTCATGGATGCTGGTTTACTCATGAAAGTTGTTGCCCCCAAACGCTTCGCCCTGTTGCTTTCCGGCCTTCTGGGGCTGTGTAACGGCGCCCAGGCCGACGAGGCGCCGTTGGTCCTCGACCCCAGCGTGGTCACCGGCTCGCGCAGCGCCAGCCCGTCGTTTAACCTGCCTTATTCAGTGGACAGCATCAGCCGGGAGCAAATCAGCGACGGCCAACTGGGCATCAACGCCTCCGAAGCCTTGTCCCGCGTGCCTGGCCTGGTGGTTCAAAACCGCCAGAACTATGCCCAGGACTTGCAGATTTCCTCCCGTGGCTTCGGTGCCCGCTCGGCCTTTGGGGTGCGCGGCATCAAGCTGATCGCCGACGGCATACCCGCCAGCACCCCGGACGGCCAGGGCCAGGCGGCCACGTTCAACCTCGACACCGCCGAGCGTATCGAGGTCCTGCGTGGCCCGGCCGCGACGCTGTATGGCAGCAATGCGGGCGGCGTGATCCAGATGTTTTCCCGCAACGGCGAAGGCCCGCCGCGCATCGGCGCCGAGACGCTGGTGGGCAGTGATGGCCTGAGCAAGAACCATCTGACCGCCGAAGGCGCGGCAGACGGCGCAGGTTTTGTGCTGGACGCCTCGCGCATGGACACCGATGGCTATCGCGACCACAGCAGCGCCCGCCGCGACCAGACCTTTGCCAAGCTGAATTTCGAGCCTGATGAAGACAGCAAACTGGCGCTGATCTACAGCAGCCTGGAGCAGAACGGCACGCAGGATCCGTTGGGGCAGGCGTGGGAGGCGTACAAGGCTGACCCGCGCTCGGTCAGCACCGCAGCGGAGCTGTACAACACCCGCAAAAGCATCGACCACCAGCAAGTGGGGATGAATTACGAGCGGTATTTAGGCGATGCCACGCTGCAGGTGAATGCCTACACCGGGCGACGGAGCGTGATTCAATATTTGTCGATTCCCAAGGGAACGCCCGCCAACGAACGCGGCGGCGGCGTAGTGCAGTTCGACCGCAAGTTCTACGGCGGCTCCGTGCGCTGGATGCAGCCAATCGACAGCGTGCCGGGCGAGCTGATGATCATCACCGGCCTGGATTTCGACCAGAGCGAAGACAGCCGCCACGGCTACCAGAACTACAGCGGCAACACCCTTGGCGTAAAAGGCCAACTACGCCGGGATGAAATCGACACCGCCCGCAGCCTCGATCCCTACATCCAGGCCAACTGGGCCATCGACCGCTGGACCCTGCAAGCCGGGGTGCGCCACAGCACCATGGAACTGGACGTCGACGACCAGTTCCTGAGCAACGGCGACTCCAGCGGCAACAAGACCTACCAGAAGAACACGCCGTCCGTCAGCGTGATGTACGCCTTCACGCCCGACCTGCACGGCTACGTCAGTGCCGGCAAGGGTTTCGAGACGCCGACCCAGGCTGAACTGGCGTATGCGCCGGGCAGTATCGAAGGGTTTAACTTCGGCCTGAAGCCGTCCGAAAGTACGCAATATGAAGTGGGCCTGAAGGCACAGCTGAAAGACACCCGGGTCAACGTCGCTGTCTTCCAGATCACCACCGAGGATGAGTTGGTGGTGGACCAATCTTTCGGCGGCCGCACCAGCTACCAGAACGCCGGCCGCACCCTGCGTCGCGGCTTCGAACTGGGTATCGAAAGCCAGCTCAGCGAGCAGTGGAGCACCAACATCGCCTACACCCGCCTGCAAGCCACCTACGACAGCGACTTCATCGGCGGCGGCAAACCCGTGGACAAAGGCAACTACCTCCCCGGCGTTCCGCAAACCACACTATTCGCCGAACTGAACTGGAAACCCCGGGACTGGGTCAGCACCGCCCTGGAAGGCATGTACCGCAGCAAGGTCTACGTCGAAGACACCAACCAGCAGCACGCGGCACCGGGCTACAGCGTGTTCAACTGGCGTGCGCGCTTTGAGCAGAAGGTAGAGCACTGGACCTTTCACCAGACCTTGCGCCTGGATAACTTACTGGATCGCCAGTACGTGGGGTCGGTGATTGTCGGGGACGGGAACGGTCGGTACTACGAAGCTGCGCCGGGGCGCTCGTGGTATGCCGGGGCGGGAGCGCAATACACCTTTTGACCCGTCACGCGCCCGCCCATTCTGGGCCGGGCGCGCGTCATACTTGTTTAAAGTATCCGCCCCGTTTGCCGGCTGCACCCTGGAGGCACAGGCTGACGCCCGAAGTAAATCGAGGGGCAGTTACGAGGACGATCGCCCGCAGGCGCAGGATCAGGTTCGGCCTCGCGTTTCGGCCGACTGTGCGCCGGATCGACAGCGTTATGGGTGACACCAACAGGGGCATTCAAGCGCATGGGTAGATCTCCGAAAAAACAAATGAGTTGAGAAACTACCTCAGCCCAACTACCCAACAGGACTAGCTATTTACCCCACCCACATTCGTTGGTAACCGCTGATCAATCACCCGATACAACGCGCTGCTCTCAGGCCAGTTACGCATAAACCGTGCGCGGTCCTTGGCATAGGCCGGGGCGAAGCTGCTCAGGGAGCCGTGCTGACACATCGAATCCAGGTCGATCAGCGCCCAGCGATCCGTGTGCCAGAACAGGTTGTGCCCCTTGAAATCCCCGTGGCTGATGCGCTCGCGAATCAGCTCGGCGAACAAGTAATCCAGGGCCTGCAACTCGGCCTCGGGCGCCTCTCCAGTTTCAACATAGGGCGCAAACCGCTCGATGATGTCCGGCCCCGGCAGGTACTCGGTCACCAGGTACGCCCGGCTGCGCAGCCACAGGAAACGCTTTTCCAGCAACGCCAGCGGCTTGGGCGTGGCGATGCCGAGGAACGCCAGGCGATTGCCTTCACGCCACGAATGCCAGGCCCGGCTTGGCCGCCAGAAACGCTTGAGCCAATGGGCAAAACCCTTGATGTTGTAGCGTTTGATCACGAGTGGCCGACCGGCCATCTCGACCTTGGCGACGCTGGCCGCCCCGCCGGTTTTATACAGGTGGCCCTGATCCAGCAGCGCGTCGGCCTGCTCCAGCACCGGCAGCATCGACGCTTCTTCCTCACGCCGAATCGCGCGCAAGGCAAACGGCCCGCGAATCACGCTGAACAACGTGCACTCACGACCGACCTTGCCCAGGAAGTCTTTCAAACGCCAGACGCTGACTTTACGCACCTGCTTTTGCAGCGCCTCCAGCGGCAAGCCGTGTTCGCCATTACTGAGCAAGTAGTGCACCAGCAGCTCTTCGGTAAACGGCTCGAGGTTCTTCGGCAGTTGCGCGAAAAACACCCCGAGGTTTTCCAGCACCCGGTTGCGCGACAGCGGCTTGCCCGCCTCTTCGACACAGATCCCGGCACCATCGATCAAATACAGTTTGCCGTCCTGGCGCAGCAGGTTGTCCAGGTGCAGGTCTTCCTGCCACAGGCCTTTGGCGTGCATCTGCGCAATCGCACCCAGCGCTTCGGCGAGCACCGCTTGCTGCTCGTCAGCCAGTGGCGGCAAGCTTTCAACAGCCTGCCACGTATCGGCCAGGCTGTCGGCGCCTTCCAGAAACTCGAACAGCAGCCAGCCGCCCTCACCTTCTTGCAGACCATCAGCCAGCAACAGCGGCGTGGTCAGGCCTTGCTCGGCCAGCAGCCGCACACCCTTGCGTTCACGCTGAAAATGCCGCGCCGCCTTGTTGCCCACCAGCAGCTTGGCCAGCACCGGGCGCCCGCGCCACACGGCTGCGCCGACATAGCGCTGGCCCGGCAATACCCGCAGCAGGCTCAGCAGTTGCAACTGCCCAGGCCCGGCAGCGTCTGCCAGCTCGATGCTCAAGGGCAGGCTCGGCGTGCGGCCGGCATTTTTCAGTTCGGACAAACGCATCAACGCTTCTCCTTGTGACTACGACGGGCCACCAGGCGCTGGTGCCAGGTGGCAACCAATGCGCTGTCCTGCGGCTGATCCAGGTAGGCCGCCAACAGCTGACGCACCTGATCGTCAGACCACTGCGGCGCACGGCGCAACAGCGGTTCCAGGTCCTTGACCCGGTCACGCCAGCCGAACAACAGCGGGCGGGTTTTCTCAAGGTCGATCAACTGCGCCGCATAACCGTCGCCGGCGGCCTGCAGGAAAATATGCTTGGGGTAAAAACAGCCGTGCACCTGACCCACGCGGTGCAGACGGCGCGCCAACTGACCGCAGGCCAGCAGGATCCCTCGCTGCTGCGAGTCACTCAATGAAGACCATTGCTCCAGCAGTGAATCCAGGTCATTCCAACCATCCAGCGCCCGGGTCAGCAACATCGCCCGGTGCTCGCCCGCGACTTTGCGCTCACCGAAAAACGCCGCCTGCAATGCCGGAATTCCCAACTGCCGATAGCGGCTGATATTACGAAACTCACGGGCAAAACTCGGCTCGCCAAACGGGCGGTGCAAGGTGCGCGTCAGGTAGTTGCTCTGGCGCTTGAGGTAGTAGCCTTGGCCTTCAAGTTCGAGGCGAAACACGCTGCTCCAGCCGCCACGACTGGTATTGGGCTCGTCCACCGCATCCAGTTGCTTGGCCCACAACGCGTCGAAAGTGCCGAGGCCGTTGCGCTCAAGCAATGCTCGATCTTCGGCCGCCACGAAATCACTCATTCTCGCCCCTCGAAAAACTTCACCACGTGGCGAATTCGCTGTTTGTCCGCCACGCTCAGGTGTTTACGCTGACGGTACTGCATGTAGAAACGCAGGCGCTGGGTGGCCGACAAGTGATACTTGGCGACCTTGTCCAGGCAGGCCAGGTCCTTGGTGATACGGTATTTGAGCCAGAACCCGCGCCAGAAATCGCCGTTGGGGCAATCGATCAGGTACAGGGTTTGCTGGTCGTCCACCAACAAGTTGCGCCACTTCAAATCGTTGTGGGTAAACCGGTTGTCGTGCATGGTCCGCGTGTATTCAGCGAGCTGGCGACTGATCTTGTTGACCCACACCGGGTCAGACAGTTGCGGGTCTTTGCGCTCGGCCAATGCCGATAAATCTTCGGTCTTTGGCAGCTCGCGCGTGATCATCGCCCCACGGTGATAAGCCAGGCCTTTACGCTCCAGGCCCCAGGCGATCACGTCGGCAGTGGGAATGCCCCACTTGGCGAAGCGCTTGAGGTTCTGCCATTCAGACTTGACCCGCGGCTTGCCCAGGTAGCGGCGCAACCCCTTGCCCGCACCGACGTAGCGCTTGACGTAATAGTTGACCCCACCGCGTTCCACGCGAATCACTTCGGACAATGGATCACGGGTCAGCCGCTCGCCTTGCAGGGCGAACACTGCTTCCAGGCTACCAAAGTCATCCGCCAGGGCGGCGTAAGCGGGCTCCAGGTTCCAACCCGCCATCAGAGCGCATCCCCGTAGCGTTGCTTACGGTCGTAGAGCTTGGCCGCCTTGCGTTCCAGCCAACCCAGCAAGGCGGCTTCTTCAGCGAGAATCTGACGCAGCGGCTGCTGGAAGTAGCCTTTGAGGAAGCGCAGCTTGTCGCGTCGGGTCAGGCCAATGTCCAGAGCCGAGAAGTACAGCGCGGCCAGGTCCTTGTTGCGCCATCGCAGCGGGATCTTCGAACGTACCTGGGCACGGTGCAGGTCGATCACCGACAACTTGAAGTCATCGGCTACCATCGGTTTGTCGGTGTGCAGCAGGAAATGGCAGATGTAGCAGTCGCGGTGGTTGACCCCGGCGCGGTGCATCATGCCGGTCATGCGCGCCACTTCGGCGATCAGCGCATGCTTGATCACAGGCACCGGCGGCTGCTTGACCCAGTCCATGCTCAGGTCTTCGAGGCTGACGGTCGGCGCCAGCTCTTCGGTGACGATGAACGAGTGCTGGTCCGCCGGGTTGCTGCCCTTTTCGCCGTAAGCGACGGCGGTCATGGTCGGCACGCCCACTTCCTGCAAACGCTGGATCGCCAGCCATTCCTGGCCCGCGCCCAACACCGGCAACTTGGCGGTAATCAGGTTCTTGAGGATTTCGGCCCAGCCGATCCCCCGGTGGATTTTCACGAAAAAGCCGTGGCCGTCCACTTCCGTACGCAAGGTACGGCGGGCATCCAGTTCACGGTACACCTGGCCGTCCAGCTTCTCGACTTCGGCGAACGCATCGCGTCCGGCCCACAGGGTCTTGAACGGTTCGGCAAGAATCAACTTCATCGGTTTGGCTCCGCCAGAATCAGGTCCGCAGCGTACTGCGGCATGCTATAGAGGTCGGCCGTCTCAGCGAAGGCCAGACCATTGCGGCTCCAGGCCGCGCGCGCTTGTGGGTCGTCGAGCATGTCGACCAGGTAATGGTTGAGTTGAGCCTGTTCGAACGGCTCGTCCAACACCCGGCCATTCTGGG
Source organism: Pseudomonas sp. LBUM1641 (assembly GCF_059716235.1). Lineage (NCBI taxonomy): Bacteria > Pseudomonadati > Pseudomonadota > Gammaproteobacteria > Pseudomonadales > Pseudomonadaceae > Pseudomonas > Pseudomonas sp. LBUM1641. The sequence goes on along the minus strand of NZ_CP166815.1, from coordinate 569,255 downwards.
CCTTGTCGATGTAGAACGCGTAACCGCAGACCTTGCTCACCAGTACCGGGAGGCCGGCGACCACCGCTTCGATCAGCACCATGCCGGCCGCCTCGTTATACGCGGGGTGAATCAACAAGTCCGCGCCCAGCAGAAAACGCGGGATATCGCTGCGCCCCTTGAAGAACTGCACCTGGTCGCCCAGGCCCAGCGCAGCACTCTGCAATTGGAATACTTTGGGGTCGTCCTGGCCGATTACAAATAGCCGGGTGCGTTTCTTCAGGTTCGACGGTAGCGCGGCCACGGCCTTGAGGCTGCGGTCGACGCCCTTGGTCTTGAAGCCCGAGCCGATCTGCACCAGCAGCAAATCGTCTTCGGCCAGGCCGAATTCGCGACGAAACTCGGCACGGACCTCGGCAGCGTTGGGCGGCGCACGGCGGTCGCGGGCGATACCCGGCGGCAACAAATGAAAGCGCTCGGCCTGGGTGCCGTAATACTGGGTGAACAGCTGCTGCTGATGCTCGGACAGCACCATGATCTGCGTCTTGGCGTGCTTGTCGAACACCGCGCGCTCGTATTCGGCAAAGTGCTTGTACCGACCGAACCAGCGATACATCGGGTTGCGCAGGGTTTGAGCCTTGTCTTCGAACACGCCGTCGGCAGCGAAGTACAGGTCCAGCCCCGGCATTTTGTTGAAGCCTACCACCCGATCAACCGGGCGCTTGGCCAGGTCGGCCTGGATCCAGGCGTAGAGTTTCTCATTGCGCCGATGGTTGACCAGCGCCTTGACCGGCGCCACCAGCACTTCAAAGCCCGGCGGCACGTCACCTTCCCAGATCAGCGTGTAGACGCGGATCTTGTGGCCGCGCTGCTGGCACTCCAGGGCAATACGCATGAAGTCGCGCTGCAGGCCACCAAAGGGGAAATACTTGTAGAGGACAAAAGCCAGTTGCATCAGTGCTCCTCAGCCAATAACAACGTGCTTAATCGCGTTGCGACACGCTCAGGGTTCAGGCGAGTGAAACACAGTGGCCACTCGCGCTTGAGATCAAACCGGCGCTGGTCTTCAGCCGTCGGTTGATAGGTGCATTTCTTTTGCAGGCACGGCGCACACGGGAAGTCGCTGGCCAGGTGGACCTGCGCCTTGCCGTAGGCGCCGGTCAGGCCGGGATTGGTGGGGCCGAACAGGGAAATCGTTGGCACATCCAGCGCGGCCGCCAAGTGGCCAAGACCGGTGTCGACCGCGACACACGCCTTGGCACTGGCCAGCACCCGTGCCACGCCCGCCAGGTTCAGCTTGGGCAGCACTTCAGCGTTTTTCAGACCTTGAGCCAAGCGTTCAGCCCGAGCCTTTTCGGCGGCATTGCCCCATGGCAATTTCACGTCCACGCCAAAGCGGTCCATGCGTTCGGCCAGGTCGCGCCAGTAGGCTTCCGGCCAGTGCTTGGTGTCCCAGGTGGTACCGTGCAGCAGCAGTACAAACGGCTTTTTCGGCGGCAGGCCCAACAGCTTGTCGACGCTGAGGCCGTAATCGCCCAAGCCCTTGGGAAGGTCATAGCCCAGCGCGACGGCAAATAGCTGGCGCAAACGCTCCACCGCATGCTGCCCACGGGCCACGGCCAGGCGGCGGGAATAGAAGTGCGCCGCCAACGGTTCGCGAGCCGACTGCTTGTCGAAACCGGCCACCGGGGCGCGCACGTAGCGGGTCAGCCAGGCACTTTTCAGCAGGCCCTGGGCATCGATCACCAAGTCGTATTTGGTCGACTGCACGCTCTTTTTGAAGCGCCGCCATTCGCCACTCTTGAAGGTCTGCCAGAGGTTCTTGCGCCAGCGGCGGATCGCCACCGGAATCACCTTGTCCACCGCCGGGTGCCAGGTGGGAATCTCGGCGAAGCCTTCTTCCACCACCCAGTCAAAACGGATGCCCGGGATCGCCCGCGCCGCGTCGGTCAATGCCGGCAAGGCATGAATCACATCGCCCAGGGATGAGGTCTTGATTACCAGAACCCGCAACTCAGTGAACCTCGACCACGTCGCCCTGCAACCGCTGCAATGCGTCGCTGACAGGTTGCGGCAGCAATTGGCGCAGGCAGTTGTAATGGCCAAAACGGCAGGTACGGTCGAAACAGGGGCTGCAATCCAGGCCCAGGCGCACCACTTCGACCTTGTCGGCCAACGGCGGGGTAAACCCGGGAGACGTCGAGCCGTACACCGCCACCAGCGGGCGATTCAGCGCCGCAGCCACGTGCATCAGGCCCGAGTCGTTGGACACCACCGAGTCGGCGCAGGACAGCAGGTCGATGGCCTCGGCCAGGGACGTGTCGCCGCTGAGGTTGACCGCTTCTTCACGCAGGCCCGGGATCAAGCGCTGGCGAATATCCTCGCCCACCGAATGATCGTTTTTCGAGCCGAACAGCCAGACTTGCCAGCCCTCGCGAATCTTCATCTCCGCGACCTTGGCGTAATGCTCAGATGGCCAGCGCTTGGATTCGCCAAACTCTGCACCAGGGCACAGCGCCAGCACCGGACGGTCCAGCTCCAGGCCAAACTTGGCCAGGGCGGCGTCACGGGTAACCGGGTCGATTTGCAGGCTCGGGCGCGGATACGGCGCAGGCAACTCGGCACCCGGCGCGTAGGCCAGGGCCATGAAGCGCTCGATCATCAGCGGATAACGGGCCTTGTCGAGCTTGCGCACATCATTGAGCAGGCCATAGCGAAACTCACCACGCCAGCCGGTGCGCTTGGGAATACCGGCGAAGAACGGCACCAGTGCCGACTTCATTGAGTTGGGCAACAGGATCGCCTGATCGTACTGGCCGGCCAGGGACTTGCCGATACGTCGACGGGTCGCCAGTTCCAGCGCGCCGTGGCCGAGCGGGAAGCTCAAAGCCTGACGCACCTCGGGCATACGCTCAAGAATCGGCCGGCTCCACTCGGGGGCGAGCACGTCGATTTGGCAGTCGGGATGGCGTTGTTTCAGGCACTGGAACAGTGTCTGTGCCATCACCATGTCACCGACCCAACTGGGCCCAACGATCAGAATATTCATGTAGTTTCCACAAACGATACGGGGAGGCTCATGCCTCCCCGCCTTATATAATGTTTAGCTTAACCCCAGTTCATGCCAGATTCGCTGCACCTGGCGCCGTTCGTCAGCGAACTGGTCCCCGGCAACTGTGCCGGCCTCGTTCTGCAAGGCCTGGCGGTGAGCGGCTGAACGGTAGGCTTTATACACCTCGCGCAGCAAATGGGCATCGGCGGCGGGCATCAGCCCGACCTGCTCCAGCCCTTCCAGAATGCGGATATTGTCGGTGTAGCGCAGCAACGTTGGATGTTGCGCAGACCACGCCAAAGCCGCGTATTGCACCATAAATTCAATATCGACGATACCTCCGGCGTCCTGCTTGAGGTCGAACGCCACCGTGGGTTCGAAGGCATTCGCCGCCGTTCCCGCCGCCGTGGACTTGGTGCCGAGGTTGTCGCGCATCTTGGCGCGCATCTCGCTGACCTCCTGGCGCAGCTTGTCCAGGTCCTGCGCGCGGCCCAGCACTTGCGCCCGTACCTGCTCGAAAGCACGACCGACATCCTGACTGCCCACCAGCACCCGCGCACGCACCAGCGCCTGGTGCTCCCAGGTCCAGGCTTCGTTTTCCTGATAGCGCGCAAAGGCGCCCAGGGAACTCACCAGCAAACCGGATGCGCCCGAAGGCCGCAGGCGCATGTCCACCTCATACAATTGCCCAGAGTTGGTCTGGGTGGTCAGCAGGTGAATGATCCGCTGGCCCAGTCGGGTAAAGAACTGCGCGCCGTCGATCGGCTTCGCCCCGTCTGTTTCGGCTTGCGGGTCACCGTCATGGATAAACACCAGGTCCAGGTCCGAACCATGCCCCAATTCGATGCCGCCGACTTTCCCATAACCGACAATGATGAAGCCAGGATCGCACAAGGTGCCGTCCACCCGTTGCGGCGAGCCGTGACGGGCGACGGTCTGGCGCCAGGCCAGGGCCAACACCTGTTCAAGGATGGCTTCGGCGAGCCAGGTCAGGTAGTCGCTGACTTTCATCAGCGGCAGGCTACCGGCGATTTCCGAGGCGGCCACCCGCAGACGGTGCGCCAGCTTGAAGTGACGCAGGGCTTCCATCTGCTGTTCAAGGTCGTCTTCGGGAATACGCGTCAGGCGCTCGCGCAATTCGGCGGCCAGTTCCGGCGCCAGCGGCGGCTTGAACAGGCGGCCTTCGTTAAGCAGTTCGTCCAGCAGCAGCGGGAACCGGGTGATCTGCTCGGCAATCCACGGACTGGCGGCACACAGGGTCAGGAGGCGACGCAGCGCATCGGGGTTTTCCGTCAGCAGCACCAGATAAGCGGAACGCCGGGCGACGGCTTCGACCAAGGGCAGGACGCGTTCCAGCACCAGATCCGGGTTGGCGTGCTCAACGGCCTGGGCCAGCAGGCGCGGGATGAACGCATCCAAACGCTCACGCCCCAAACGCTGCATGGCACGCAATTGCGGGCTGCTGCGCAGGCCAGCCAGGGTTTTCAAGGCTTTGGGCGCGTCGGTAAAGCCGCCTTCCTGCAACTGACGGCAAGCGGCTTCCTCGTCCTGGGACTCTTCCCACAACGGCAACCACTCGCCACCCACAACCAACTCGCTCTCTTCACCCTCTTCTTCATCCGGGTCGGCAATTACCTGACGGAAATGCCAGTCCACCCGACCGCGCCAGTACATCAGGCGCTCATGGAACGCGGTCCAATCCGGGAAACCCATCATGAAGGCAATCCGCGCTTGGTCTTCGGGGCCGTCCGGGAGCATCTGGGTCTGGCGATCGGCAATCGCCTGGATCGCGTGTTCGGTGTAGCGCAGGAATTCATAGCCATCACGCAGCTCGGCAATCACCGCCGGCGGCAGGTAACCCTGGCCCTCCAGGGTACCCAGCACTTTTAACAGCGGCCGCTGTTGCAGGCTCAAGTCGCGGCCACCGTGGATCAGCTGGAACGCCTGGGCGATAAATTCGACTTCTCGGATGCCGCCCGAGCCCAGCTTGATGTTCTCGGCCATGCCCTTGCGCCGCACTTCCTGCTGGATCAGCTGCTTCATGGTGCGCAGCGCTTCGATGGCGGAAAAGTCCAGGTAACGCCGGTAGACAAACGGTCGCAGCATGTCGAGCAATTGCGCGCCGGCCACTTGGTCACCGGCCACCACCCGCGCCTTGATCATGGCGTAGCGTTCCCAGTCACGACCCTGGTCCTGGTAGTACTGCTCCAGCGCGTTGAAGCTGAGCACCAACGCCCCGGCTGAACCGTAGGGCCGCAGGCGCATGTCGACGCGAAATACGAAGCCGTCGACGGTCATTGGGTCCAAAGCCTTGATCAGTTTTTGACCAAGTCGGATAAAGAATTCCTGATTATCCAGCGAGCGCTTGACGCCCACGGTGTCGCCGCCTTCGGGGTAGGCGAAAATCAGGTCGATGTCAGACGACAGGTTCAACTCCACGGCGCCGAGCTTGCCCATGCCGAGGATGACCATGTGCTGCGGCTCACCACTGCGCCGGCCGGTGGGCGTGCCGAACAATGTGCAGTGGCGCTGGTACAACCACTGATACGCCTGATCGATGCTGGCGTCGGCCATGTCCGATAGATCACGGCAGGTTTGCACCAGGTCCGCCTGTCGGGTCAGGTCGCGCCAGATGATCCGCACTTGCTGGCGGGTGCGCTGGCGTCGCAGAACGCGGCCCAGTTCGTCTTCTGTCTCGGCTTGCTGCACGGCAACCGCAATCTGCCCGCACAGCTCGCCGGGGGCAAAGCCGCGGTCCAGCTCGCCCCATGCCACCAGTTCCAGCAACATCAAAGGGTCACGAACACTCTGTTCAATGACGAAATCACTGGCGGCGCACACGCGGGCGAAGTCAGCCCAACGTTGCGGCGTCCACTCAGAAAGGCCATTATCGCCGTCCAATCCGGCCACGGCGTCACGAAATGACTGCTCGGCCCGCTTGGCAAATGGAAGCAGGATGGCCGGTAGTTCGGCCTGCATTGGAAGGCTCATGGTCTATCCTTGATCGGCGCGTAAAGGGCTTGTAGCTGTGAACGCAAGAACCACGCTCGGTGAAGGACTGTCGAACAAAGGTTAGAAATAGCTGAAAATTTTTCTTTTTTGGCAGTCAACATCAAATCTCTACCCTTTCTTGTTCGCAAAAGATCAACAATAACGATTATGCTCGCCAGCTAGACCGAGCAATCCGCTCAGTCTTGTGTAGTTTTACTACTCGTATATACATTCGAAAGGCTGAAATGGCCGACGATTTGTAGTAAAACTACAGGACGCCGAAGCAACCTTCGGCCATCCAAGAATTTATGTCGTCTGCCCACAAGGCCAGTCGCAAACTTCAGGCAACCGATTCTGGTAGCCTTTCCGCCCTGGAGCAAGCCATGCAAGACCTCGATCCCGTCGAAACCCAGGAATGGCTGGACGCCCTGGAATCGGTTCTCGACAAAGAAGGCGAAGACCGTGCTCACTACCTGATGACCCGTATGGGCGAACTCGCGACCCGCAGCGGCTCGCAACTGCCCTACGCCATCACCACGCCGTACCGCAACACCATCCCAGTTACCCACGAAGCACGCATGCCTGGCGACCTGTTCATGGAACGCCGCATTCGCTCGCTGGTACGCTGGAACGCCATGGCGATGGTAATGCGCACGAACTTGAAAGATTCTGACCTGGGCGGTCACATCTCCAGCTTCGCTTCCAGCGCAACCCTGTATGACATTGGCTTCAACTACTTCTTCCAGGCCCCGACCGAAGAACACGGCGGCGACCTGATCTACTTCCAGGGCCACACCTCGCCAGGCGTCTACGCCCGCGCGTTCATGGAAGGCCGCATCACCGAAGAACAAATGAACAACTTCCGCCAGGAAGTCGACGGTCAGGGCCTCTCGTCCTATCCGCACCCTTGGCTGATGCCTGATTTCTGGCAGTTCCCGACTGTATCCATGGGCTTGGGCCCGATCCAGGCGATCTACCAGGCACGCTTCATGAAGTACCTGGAAGCCCGCGGCTTCATCCCTGAAGGCAAGCAGAAAGTCTGGTGCTTCCTGGGCGACGGCGAGTGTGACGAGCCGGAATCCCTGGGCGCCATCTCCCTGGCTGGCCGCGAGAAGCTGGACAACCTGATCTTCGTCATCAACTGCAACCTGCAGCGCCTCGACGGCCCGGTTCGCGGCAACGGCAAGATCATCCAGGAACTCGAAGGCGTGTTCCGCGGTGCTCAGTGGAACGTGACCAAAGTCATCTGGGGCCGTTTCTGGGACCCACTGTTGGCCAAAGACGTCGACGGTATCCTGCAACGCCGCATGGACGAAGTCATCGACGGCGAATACCAGAACTACAAAGCCAAAGACGGCGCGTTCGTACGTGAACACTTCTTCAACTCGCCAGAACTCAAGGCGATGGTTGCTGATCTGTCCGACGACGAGATCTGGAAACTCAACCGTGGCGGCCACGACCCGTACAAGGTCTACGCGGCGTACCACGAAGCGGTCAACCACAAAGAACAACCGACCGTCATCCTGGCCAAAACCATCAAGGGTTATGGCACCGGTGCCGGCGAAGCGAAAAACACTGCGCACAACACCAAGAAAGTCGATGTCGACAGCCTGAAGTTGTTCCGCGACCGCTTCGACATCCCGGTCAAGGACGAAGAGCTGGAGAACCTGCCGTTCTTCAAGCCCGAGCCAAACAGCGCCGAAGCCCGCTACCTCAGCGAGCGTCGCACTGCACTGGGCGGTTTCGTGCCACAGCGCCGCGCCAAGAGCTTCAACATCCCGACTCCGCCACTGGATACCCTCAAGGCTATCCTGGACGGCTCGGGCGACCGTGAAATCTCCACCACCATGGCCTTCGTGCGGATCCTCGCGCAGCTGGTCAAGGACAAGGAAATCGGCTCGCGTATCGTGCCGATCATCCCGGACGAAGCACGCACCTTCGGTATGGAAGGTATGTTCCGTCAGTTGGGCATCTACTCCTCCGTCGGCCAGCTCTACGAGCCAGTCGATAAAGACCAGGTGATGTTCTACAAGGAAGACAAGAAGGGCCAGATTCTCGAAGAAGGCATCAACGAAGCAGGCGCCATGAGCTCCTTCATCGCTGCCGGTACTTCGTACTCCAGCCACAACCAGCCGATGCTGCCGTTCTACATCTTCTACTCGATGTTCGGTTTCCAGCGCATTGGCGACCTGGCCTGGGCTGCCGGCGACAGCCGTACCCGTGGCTTCCTGATCGGCGGTACTGCCGGCCGGACCACGCTGAACGGCGAAGGCCTGCAACACGAAGACGGCCACAGCCACATCCTGGCGGGCACCATCCCGAACTGCCGCACCTTTGATCCAACCTACGGCTATGAGCTGGCGGTGATCATCCAGGACGGCATGAAGAAGATGACCGAAGAGCAGCAGGACGTTTTCTACTACATCACCGTGATGAACGAGTCCTACCAGCAGCCAGCCATGCCGGCCGGTGTCGAGGAAGGCATCATCAAGGGCATGTACCTGCTCGAAGAAGACACCAAGGAAGCCGCTCACCACGTGCAACTGATGGGCTCCGGCACCATCCTGCGCGAAGTGCGTGAAGCTGCAAAAATCCTGCGTGAAGAGTTCAACGTCGGTGCTGACGTATGGAGCGTTACCAGCTTCAACGAGCTGCGTCGCGACGGCCTGGCCGTAGAGCGCAGCAACCGTCTGCACCCAGGCCAGAAGCCTGCGCTGACCTACGTAGAAGAGTGCCTGGCTGGCCGTAAAGGTCCGGTTATCGCCTCTACCGACTACATGAAACTGTTTGCTGAACAAATTCGTCAGTGGGTACCGTCCAAGGAATTCAAAGTCCTGGGCACCGACGGTTTCGGCCGTAGTGACAGCCGTAAAAAGCTGCGTCACTTCTTCGAAGTCGACCGTCACTTCGTGGTGTTGGCAGCCCTGGAAGCCTTGGCTGACCGTGGTGAAATCGAACCCAAGGTGGTAGCAGACGCTATCGTCAAGTTCGGGATCAACCCGGAAAAACGCAACCCACTGGACTGCTGAGGAGATTTTCTGTGAGCGAACTCATTCGCGTACCTGACATCGGCAGCGGTGAAGGTGAAGTAATTGAACTGTTTGTGAAGGTCGGCGACACCGTCGAAGCCGACCAGAGCATCCTGACCTTGGAATCGGACAAGGCGAGCATGGAAATCCCTGCTCCCAAGGCCGGCGTGGTCAAAAGCCTGAAAGTGAAGCTGGGCGATCGCCTGAAAGAAGGCGACGAACTGCTTGAGCTGGAAATCGAAGGTGCCGCTGATGCGGCCCCTGCGGCGGCCGCTCCTGCTGCTGCCCCGGCTCCAGCCGCCGAGAAGCCTGCCGCCGCTGCCGAGGCCCCTGCGGCTCCGGCTGCTGCACCTGCCGCCGAAACAGTCCAGGACATTCATGTTCCGGACATCGGTTCGTCGGGCAAGGCCAAGATCATCGAGCTGCTGGTTAAGGTCGGCGACACCGTCGAGGCTGACCAGTCGCTGATCACCCTGGAGTCCGACAAGGCCTCCATGGAAATCCCTTCGCCGGCCGCCGGTGTGGTGGAAAGCATTGCCGTGAAGCTGGAAGACGAAGTCGGCACTGGCGACTTCATCCTCAAGCTGAAAGTAGCAGGCGCCTCGGCTCCTGCTGCTGCCGCTCCAGCCGCCGCTGCTCCGGCCGCCAAGGCTGAAGCTGCACCAGCGGCTGCCGCGCCTGCGCCTGCTGCAAAAGCCGAGGCCGCACCGGCTCCGGCGGCTGCACCTGCGCCAAGCGGTGCCAAGGTTCATGCCGGCCCTGCCGTGCGCCAACTGGCTCGTGAATTTGGCGTTGAGCTGAACGCTGTGTCGGCCACTGGCCCGCACGGTCGCGTGCTGAAGGAAGACGTGCAGGTTTACGTCAAATCCATGATGCAGAAAGCCAAGGAAGCTCCGGCAGCCGGTGGCGCTACCGGTGGTTCGGGCATTCCGCCGATCCCGGTCGTGGACTTCAGCCGCTTCGGCGAAACCGAAGAAGTGCCGATGACCCGCCTGATGCAAATCGGCGCGTCGAGCTTGCACCGCAGCTGGCTGAACATCCCGCACGTGACCCAGTTCGACCAGGCCGACATCACCGACCTGGAAGCTTTCCGCGTTGCGCAGAAAGCCGTCGCCGAGAAGGCTGGCGTGAAGCTGACCGTGCTGCCACTGCTGCTCAAGGCCTGCGCCCACTTGCTCAAGGAACTGCCGGACTTCAACAGTTCGCTGGCCCCTAGTGGCAAGGCGATCATCCGCAAGAAGTACGTGAACGTCGGCTTTGCGGTCGATACTCCGGACGGCCTGCTGGTGCCTGTGATCAAGAACGTTGATCAAAAGAGCCTGTTGCAGCTTGCCGCTGAGGCTGCTGCACTGGCTGCCAAGGCCCGCGACAAGAAGCTGACCGCAGACGACATGCAAGGCGCCTGCTTCACCATCTCCAGCCTGGGGCACATTGGCGGTACTGGCTTCACGCCAATCGTCAACGCGCCGGAAGTGGCGATCCTGGGTGTTTCCAAGGCCACGATCCAGCCTGTGTGGGACGGTAAAGCGTTCCAGCCGAAGCTGATGCTGCCACTGTCGCTGTCCTACGATCACCGTGTGATCAACGGCGCGGCTGCCGCACGCTTCACCCAGCGCCTGAGCCAGTTGCTGAACGACATCCGCACCATCCTGCTTTAAGCCTCAACAGGTCTCCTGCCCACGCAGGAGACCTGGCTTCAACGATTTCCGAGCGCCACGCTCGTACCTCAACCCCGCCAATTGGCGGGGCTTTTTTTGCCTGCTTTCCAGGCAAATCCTGGACACGGAAATTGAGGTTGTACACCGCCCATCACCCCGGTTGTAGAAAACCGTTCGCTGGCCGATAACCCACTTATAGCACTTAGCCTTCATCCTCTCTTGTCAGCCCGTGCCGCATGATGCAACCTTGCCGCAGGCAACAGTAAAGAGGGCGTGAGCCCGGCGCGAAGCGCATTTTTCCAAGCGAGTTCCCCCATGAAAAGCCAACCCGATGTCGCCCGTACGGCGGCCGAGGTAGTGACGCAATTACCGGTGCCTTCGCGCCTCGGTATGCTGCGTTTCGAGCGGCTTAATGAGGCAAGCTGGGCCCTGCTGTACCTCGATCCCAATTGCGAACGCCAATTCGGCCTGTCCGCCGTCGAGCTATGCGCCCTGATCGGCTCGCCCTACGCCAGCCTGATGGAACCCCAGGCGCGTTATCAGTTGCATGATGCGATCCAGCAACAGCTGACCATCAGCCCGCACTACCTGGTGCGCTACACCCTCCACACCAATGACGGCCCATTGAGCCTGCTGGAGCTGGGTGAGGCCTACAAACAACACAACCGTCACCTGCTGCGTGGCTACCTGATGGTGGTCGACGGGCTGTTCAGTGATATCCCGCTGGCCCCTGCCGTGGATCTCGAAAGCCAGAACAGCCGCTTGCAGATCGCCCTGGAACTCAACCAGCGCGCCCAGCAGGAACAACTGCAACACCTGGAGCGGGTGCGCGCCCAGCAGGAGCTGATCCTGCTGCTGGCCCGCCAGCGCTACAGCACCAACAACTCGCTGCAAGAAGCCGCCGAGCTGATCACCCGCAGTGCCTGCGATATCTACCAGATCGACTGCGCCAGTATCTGGAACCTCGAAAACCAGCACCTGGTGCCGATTTCCGCCTATCACCGCGCCGATCAGCAGCACCACCTGCCAGAGCCTATCGACGCCAGTGGCTTCCCGGATTACCTGGAAGCCCTGCAAACCAGCCGCGCCATCGATGCCACCAACGCCATGCGCGACCCACGCACCCGGGAAATGGTCGAGAGCCTGCGCCCACGGGACATCCACGCGATGCTCGATGCCAGCATCCGGGTCGATGGCAACGTGGTCGGGGTGTTGTGCCTGGAGCAGAGTGGCAGCACCCGCGTGTGGCAGTCCGACGAGATCGCCTTTGCCGGCGAGTTGGCCGACCAGTTCGCCCAAGTGATCAACAACCACAATCGCCGCACCGCCACCAGCGCGCTGCACTTGTTCCAGCGGGCCGTGGAGCAAAGCGCCAATGCGTTTCTGCTGGTCAATTGCGACGGCGTGGTGGAATACGTCAACCCCAGCTTTACCGCGATCACCCAATACAGCACCGAAGAAGTCCATGGCCATCAGCTGTCGGAACTGCCGGCGCTGGAGAACCTCAGCGAGCTGCTGTTCGACGCGCCTTCGAGCCTGGCCAAGAGCAACAGTTGGCAAGGCGAGTTCAAGAGCCGGCGCAAAAACCTCGAACCCTACTGGGGCCAGTTGTCGATCTCCAAGGTCTATGGCGACAACCGTGAGCTGACGCACTACATCGGTATCTACGAAGACATCACCCAGACCAAGCTGGCCCAGCAGCGCATCGAGCGCCTGGCCTATACCGACAACCTGACCAACCTGGGCAACCGCCCGGCATTCATCCGCAACCTGGACGAACGCTTTGCCCGGGACAGCGACAGCCCCATCAGCCTGCTGCTGGTGGACATCGACAACTTCAAACGGATCAACGACAGCCTCGGCCACCAGACCGGCGATAAGCTGCTGATCAGCCTGGCCCGGCGCCTGCGCAACAGCCTGACGGCCAGCGGTAGCCTGGCGCGGTTTGCCAGTAACGAGTTTGCCGTGCTGCTGGACGACACCGACCTTGAAACCGGCCAGCAGGTCGCCAGCCAATTGCTGGCGACTCTCGACAAGCCGATGTTCGTCGACAACCAACTGATCAGCGTCACCGGCTCCGTGGGCCTCGCCTGCGCGCCACTGCATGGCCGCGACCCGCAAACCCTGATGCGCAACGCAGGCCTGGCGCTGCACAAGGCCAAGGCCAACGGCAAGCACCAGGTGCAAGTGTTTACCGAGGCACTGAACGCCGAAGCCAGTTACAAGCTGTTCGTGGAAAACAACCTGCGCCGCGCCCTGACCCAGAATGAACTGGACGTGTTCTACCAGCCCAAGCTGTGCCTGCGCAGTGGTCGCCTGCTGGGCATGGAAGCACTGCTACGCTGGAACCATCCGGAAAAGGGCATGATCCGCCCCGACCAATTCATCAGCGTGGCTGAAGAGACCGGGCTGATCATCCCCATCGGCAAATGGATCGCCCGCCAGGCCTGCCGCATGAGCCGACAGCTGACTGCCGCGGGCATGGGCAATCTGCAAGTGGCAATCAACCTGTCGCCCAAACAGTTTTCCGACCCGGACCTGGTGGCCTCGGTAGCCACGATCCTCAAGGAAGAACAGTTGCCCGCCAACCTGCTGGAACTGGAGCTGACCGAAGGCCTGCTGCTGGAAGCCACTGAAGACACCCGCCTGCAACTGGACCAACTGAAGAGTTTTGGCCTGACCCTGGCCATGGATGACTTCGGCACCGGCTACTCGTCGCTCAGCTACCTGAAGAAATTCCCGATCGACATCATCAAGATTGATCGCAGCTTTATTCATGAAATCCCGGACAACCAGGACGACATGGAAATCACCTCGGCGGTGATCGCCATGGCTCACAACCTCAAGCTCAAGGTCGTGGCCGAAGGCATCGAGACCTCCGAACAGCTGGCGTTCCTGCGCCGTCACCGTTGCGACGTCGGCCAGGGCTACCTGTTCGACCGGCCAATCCCGGGGTCCGAGCTGATCGAGAAGCTTAAACGCTACCCTCGCGGGCCAATCGCCTGACAGCGCGGTAACACTCGGGCAAACTGGCAGTCTGAATTCTTACCTGTAACTCAATCTGACTGAGAGGACTGATCATGGTCTTGCGCTCGGAAATTCTGGTGAACAAAAACGTGCTTCCTACTCAAGAACAAGCTTTGCCTGGCCGTGAAACCCCGATGTCCCTGCCCGAGACTCACTTCGTCAACGGCAACCCGCTGCTCGGCCCGTTTGTCGACAACGTAGAGTTTGCGATCTTCGGCCTGGGTTGTTTCTGGGGTGCGGAACGCAAGTTCTGGCAGCGCGACGGCGTGGTCAGCACAGTGGTGGGTTATGCCGGCGGCTACACGCCGAACCCGACTTATGAAGAAGTCTGCTCGGGCCTGACCGGCCACAGCGAAGTGGTGCTGGTGGTGTTTGACCAGGACAAGATCAGCTACGAAGAGCTGCTGAAAATGTTCTGGGAACTGCACAACCCGACCCAGGGCATGCGCCAGGGCAATGACATCGGCAGCCAGTATCGGTCGGTGATCTATGCGGTCAAACCGGAGCATCTGGAAGCGGCGAAGGCCAGTGCACAGGCTTATCAGAATGAACTGACCAAGGCCGGCCTAGGCACCATCACCACAGAAATCGAAGAAGCGCCGACGGTGTACTTCGCCGAGGCGTATCACCAGCAGTACCTGGCGAAGAATCCGCAGGGCTATTGCGGGATTGGCGGCACAGGTGTGACCTGCCCGATCTAAGAGCGACACCGATAAAAATGTGGGAGCGGGCTTGCTCGCGAATGCGGAGTATCAGTCACTGAATGTGTTTCTGATACACCGCATTCGCGAGCAAGCCCGCTCCCACATTGGTCTTCAATACCTTGAGATTGGCTTACTCGGCGATAAGCCAATCCATCTGCCAGCCACCCTGGGTTTGCCCAAGCTGCTTAGACAACCACGGCAACAGCTCACGCAATTCTTCCTCCAAACCCCACGGCGGGTTGGCAATCGCCAAACCAGAACCGGTCAGGGTATTCGGCGTATCCAGCGGATGCACCAGCAATTCCACCCGCAGCAACTTCGGCGCACCGGTACCGGCCAGGTCCTGGTAGAAGCGGCGCAACATGCGCTGGTCCTTCACCGGGTACCAGATCGCGGCCACTGTCTGGCGCATCCGGCTCACGGCTTCCTTGAGGGACGCGGCGCAGCGCTGCATCTCGTCGAGCTTTTCGAACGGCGGGTCAATCAGCATCAGTGCGCGCTTTTCCGGTACCGGCAGCAATGCGCGGGGCACGTGCCAGCCTTCGCCAAGGTGCACTTTCACCCGACGGTCGCCCTTCATGTTGTCCTTGAGCAGCAAGCCGTCTTCCGGGTGCTTCTCGTTGAGCAACACGCGGTCCTGAGGGCGAGTCAGACGTCGCGCCAGCTCCGGGGAACCCGGGTAGTAGCGCAACTCGCCATCCGGGTTCATCTCGTGCAGCACGCGCATGTAGTCGGCGGTCAGCGGCGGCAGGTCGGCCTGGCCCCACAGGCGGGCGATGCCCTCCAGGTACTCACCGGTGCGGTTCGCCTGGTCGCCCTGCAGGTCGTACAGACCAATGCCGGCGTGGGTGTCGAGATAGGCAAACGGCTGTTCCTTGCGCGACATCAGGGCGATGAGGCGGGTCAGGGTCAGGTGTTTGAAGACATCGGCGTGGTTGCCGGCGTGAAAGGCGTGACGATAATTCATGGTTGCTCCTGCGCAGGGGGCGAAGTTTACCTTTTACGCAGGCAAAGGTGCAGGGCTGCGCGTCAGGTGGTGCTTATGCCGCAAACACAGGGGCGCCGCCGAAAATAGTCTAATTGCCGGTACGAAAGCGGATTTATTGTGGCCAGCAATTATCCATGGAGGTCATAAAAACTCATGAAAGACGCCACCATCGCCCTGCACCACGGCTTCAAGTCGGACCCGACCACCAAGGCCGTCGCCGTGCCGATCTACCAGAACGTCGCCTTCGAATTCGATAACGCCCAGCACGGCGCGGACCTGTTCAACCTCGACGTGCCCGGCAATATCTACACACGCATCATGAACCCCACCAACGACGTGCTGGAGCAACGCATCGCAGCACTCGAAGGCGGCATCGCGGCCCTGGCAGTGTCGGCCGGCAGCGCGGCGATCCACTACGCGATCCAGACCCTGACCCGGGCCGGTGACAACATCGTCACCACCCCGCAGTTGTATGGTGGCACCTACACCCTGTTCGCCCATTTGCTGCCGAGTTTCGGCGTCGACGTGCGCTTCTCCCGTGACGACTCTGCCGCAGCCATCGCCGAACTGATCGATGACAACACCAAGCTGGTGTACTGCGAAAGCATTGGCAACCCGGCGGGCAACATCATCGACATCGAGGCCCTGGCCAACGTCGCCCACGCCCGAGGTGTTCCGCTGATGGTGGACAACACCGTGGCCACGCCGATTCTGTGCAAACCGATCCGGTTCGGCGCGGACATCGTCGTGCACTCGGTGACCAAATACGTCGGCGGCCATGGCAACTCGCTGGGTGGTGTGATTGTCGACAGCGGCACCTTTCCCTGGACTCAATACCCGGAGAAATTTCCCGGCCTCAACCAGCCAGAGCCGGCCTATCACGGTGTGGTCTACACCGAAAAATTCGGTCCTGCCGCCTTCATTGCCCGCGCCCGCACCGTGCCCCTGCGCAACACCGGCGCGGCCTTGGCGCCGATGAATGCATTCCTGCTGCTGCAAGGCCTGGAAACCCTGGCCCTGCGCATGGAGCGCCACACCGAAAACGCCTTGAAGATTGCCCACTTCCTGCAAGACCACGATCTGGTGGAATGGGTCAGCTACGCCGGCCTGCCGGATCACCCACACCATCATCTGGCGCAGAAATACATGCAGGGCAAACCGTCGGCGATTCTGTCCTTCGGGCTGAAGGGCGGTTATGAGGCTGGCGTACGTTTCTATGACTCACTGCAAATCTTCAAGCGCCTGGTGAACATCGGCGATGCCAAGTCCCTGGCCTGCCATCCGGCGTCCACCACCCACCGTCAGATGAATGAACAAGAGCAGGCGAAAGCCGGGGTGAAGCCGGAGATGATTCGCCTGTCAGTCGGCATTGAGGCGATTGAGGACCTGATCGAGGACTTGCAGCAGTCTTTGGCTTCAACCCAACTCTGAGCCCAGCCAGGCAGCCAGCGCCTGATGACTGACATCCGGCCGGTGCACGAAGTGAGCGACCTTGTGCTTCAAGGTCGCCGGCGCAAAGGCACTGTGCAGGTCCGGGCGCTGTTCTTCCAGCCATTGCAGGAGGTTGTCCACCAGCGTGACGCTCGATTGCTCACTCAAGTGCTGGAGAACCTGCGGCGGCACTTGCCACCACGGGCTTGGCTTTGCCGCTCCCACCGTTGTGACGGCTACCTCAAGCTGGTGACCATTGATCCAGTAGCGACTGAACACCGGGAGCAACGCCTTTGCCTGCGGCCCCAGTGCCTGCAAAACAGGCAGTACATAGGCGCCGTCCCAGAAGCGAAAGAACACCGCCTGCCCTTCCGGCAACATTACCTTGGTCAGGCTGCGCAGATGCTCGACGACGGTTTGCACGGGACAGGACGACACAGCCAACCATCCCCAGTCAGTACCTTCGCATTCGTCGGCCCATTTCAGAAAAGCGCTTTCAACGGCAACCACCGCAACGTAGGGCATGACTTCATCCCATGCCGCATATTCGCTGTCCGCCCAGACTGGACTGAGCGAGCTACCACTGGTACGACGCCAGGCTTCAAGCGGCTTGCAGTCGCTGGCATTACCCAACACCGCAAACAACTGCTCACCCGCCTGCAATGGCGCAGACGCCAACCATTGCCCTGGAGAAATCATGGTGCACCTCCGGCCAGTGATGCGTTGCGGTGCAGAGGCGTGTCACACACGCCATTCCTGCAGCGCTCGCACTCTTCACAAAAGGGCGCACTGCGTTTCAGGCTGAACACCTGCACGGCACTCAGCGGTGCCGGTATCACCGCCAGCAACTTTTCCTGTAGCCCTGCCATCAGAGGCGCTGCCACCGATGCCGGCGAGCCGCCACCCTGAACCTCTGTGCTGCTGAAAATCCCGTCCGCTGAAACATTGATCCAGTGCCCGCCAGCCTGAAGGGTCACGCTGGCGCCCGCGTCGATAACGATGCTTTGCCCGGCGCCAATTCGAATGGTCATGCCGGCACGCGTTTGCTGCGAGCCGGCGATCATCAGGTGATCGTCCTGCTTGAGTTCCGTCAGGCGGTTGCCGTGGGTGGTGCGCTGTTCTTCGCCCTGAAGGTCATGACGATCAAGACCTTTCACAATGACATTGCGCTGATTGTCGACCCGCACGTGCTGGTCATGGAGTACGTGTTGGGTCCAGTTGCGCTGGGCACGCAGGTAGATTTCCTCGGCGCCCTTGCGGTCCTCGATGCGCAGCTCGTTGTAGCCACCGCCGCCGGGGCTGGTCTGGCTACGAAAGATGCTGCGGGTCTTGTCGGCCGGCAGGTCCAGCGGCACTGGCGTCGCCGCATTGGCCAGGCAGCCGACCACCAGTGGCGTATCGGCGTCACCATTGACGAAGCCCACCAGCACTTCCATGCCCACCCGTGGAATCAGCACCGCGCCGTAATGTTCATGGGCCCAGCCACTGGCCACACGGAGCCAGCAGCTGGAATGTTCGTTGTGCTCCCCGGCGCGATCCCAGGCCAGTTGCACCTTGACCCGACCGTATTCGTCGCAATGGATTTCACTGTCGACGGGGCCAGTGACAACCGCGTTCTGATAACCGGATAGGGGGGTGCGTGCCGGCGGCAGGTCGGGACGAAAAACCGTGTCCCACGGCGTGGCGACGAAGGTGTTGCTGTATCCCTGGAGCGCCCCATCGCCCATAGACTCCTCAAGTACTTGAGGTTGACTGCCGCGGTGAGCGACCCGAGTCACCAGCCAAAGATCATTCCATTCCTCGCGGGGGTGCGCTGCCATCTTGAAAAGCCGACCACTGACCAACGATGGTTGATCGCCACTGCCATGGGCCTGGCGATAGTCGCCGCGATGTCGCTCAAGAGCCCGCTGTGCCAAGTGCTTGCCGTGGGCCCGATCGGTGAAGTGGCCGGGATAGTCGTGATCTTCCAGGGACGGAAGCTGCTCGCCGAGCACTTCACTTTCCAGCTGCAGTCGCGGCTTGCGAAAGTCGTAATCGCGCAGGTTTACACCCGTCGTGCGGGTTTCCAGACGCACCGAAAAACGCTTGATCACGGGTGCATCGGCGACCATCCCGGTGCCAGGCACATAGTCAGTCGCCTGCTCACCCTGCGCGAACACCGCCTGGTCATCACCAAATACCAGGAGGTGCCCGTCGGGACTGTGCTGGAAATGGTAGTGAATCCCCAACTCGGCACACAGGCGCTGGATAAACCCCAAATCGCTTTCACCAAACTGCACGCAGTACTCACGCTCGGGATACACGCCCGCCAACCTGAATTCGAAAGCATCGCCGTGGATGCCCTGCCCTTCCAGCACCCGCTTGATGATCTGCGGCACACTCTGGTGCTGGAAAATACGCTGGTGGCTGCTGTGTTGCAGGTACGCCAGGCGTGGCACCAGGCTGATCTGGTAGCGGGTCAGGCGCCTGCCGGAATCGCCCTGGGCAACGCGGTAGATTTGGCCGTGAATGCCATTCCCCTGAGCATCGAAGCTCAAGAAGGCCTGGCGGTGCAGCAGGCTTTCAAGGTCGAGGTCTGGCTGGTCGCTGACCAGTTCAAGGTCGAAGCGATAAGGCTCGCTGATGGCTTCGTTGCCCTTGAACTCAAAAACCTTGAGATCACTGGGCACGCCGTCGAGGGTCAGGGTAAAGGCACTTTGATTGGCAGGAGCGAACATCCGGTGTTTCTCTGCGAGTAGTGGGTGGCCGATTCTGCACCAGCTGTTTGCCGAGCTGAGTGCGCTGCAGGCAAATCAGTAAATCCTTACATCTCAAGTGCCCAATTCTTCATGTCTCAAACGTCGAGCCACCGTCATGAGCGTGCTAGCGTTACAACCCACCTCATCGGCATCACAATGGAAAAAAACATGGCCAACCGCTACGCAAAAATCGTTCTGACCCTTGCCCTGGCAGCCTTCGCCACACTCGTCGCCTTCAACAACATCACCGACTACGGCTCCAACTTTGCCTTCGTCAAACATGTGCTGAGCATGGACGCCACCTTCCCCGGCAACGCCGCGATGTATCGCGCCATCACCACCCCATGGCTGTGGCACGGTGCGTATTGGCTGATCATCGCCGGTGAAACCCTGACGGCCGTGCTGCTGGCGCGTGGCGCACTGGCCTTGTGGCGGGCTCGTCGTGCCACCGGCACCGAATTCAACCGCGCAAAGAAATGCGCAGTTGTAGGACTGACCCTCGGTTTTGTCGTGTGGTTCTTCGGATTTATGGTGATCGGCGGCGAGTGGTTCCTGATGTGGCAATCCCATCAGTGGAACGGCCAGGAAGCTGCGTTCAAGTTTTATATGGCGATCCTGGGTGTGCTGATTTTTCTCAACCAGCCGGACACTGACCACGACTGAAAAACCACGAATTCGAAATCGGTGGATGCCCTTTCACAAACTACTGTCAGATAGCTGACGGTAGTTTGTAGCCGTTTTCCCAAAGTATAAAAACGCCCCACATTCAACGCTCCGAGCCACAAGGCAAGCCCTTAAATTGCGGTGCCATCTCCATTCGGAAAGGACCGCATATATGGCACACAACCATCCTGCGTTGAATAACCCCAACACCCGCAAAGATTGCTGAGGACGCCCCAATGCCTCAGCCCTATGCATTCATCAATGAAAGGCAACAAACGTCAATCGAGCTCAAGGCAAGGTTGCGCCTGGGCAAACACGCGCTAACCAAGTTCGACGTACTTAACACACACATTCGCAATGCTGTTGTTCTACCCGGCCAGTTGGTGATCATCGGCGATGACTCCACGGCGGCCTGCACCCTGGAAGAATCCCGCCTGATGAGCGCCGCCTGGAATATTCGCCATAGTGTTATGGCCGAAGGCGGCGATACCTATGCCCTGCACAACTACGACCTGTTGCAAAAAATGCTGGGCTACGCTTCGCTCGGGATAGGCACGGCGGGCGATGCATGGAGTCGACATTTGCAGGACATTGGTAAAACGCTCGAAGACATTGATGCACTGCATAAACAGTCCCTGCGCCAGGGTGGCGGCGCCGTACGAGACGACTTCCTGGCTCGAAGACGAACCCTGTTCGCCAAGCTGGAGGCGCAAATGCGCGGCTTTGCGCGCTATGGAACCAACTTGCGCAATGAGGGCTCGATCAAAAAAATGCTCGGGATATCCACCCGAAGCTATCTGCGTACCGGAGAAATCAACAGGTATGCCGACACGCTTGCGCGGGTATCAAAGACGGCCAATCTGCTGAAAAATGGAACGCCACTGGGGATTGCGCTAAGCACTACGGCGTCGGCACTGGAAATCAAGGAGGCTTGCTCGACGGGGAGAGAAGAGCAGTGCAGGAAGGCCAAATATGTGGAGGCAGGGAAGTTGGCGGGCGGAGTGGCAGGAGGATTAATCGGCGGCTACCTGGGAACAGCTTTATGTGTCGCGGTACTGGCCCCCACCACTGGCCCGCTCGCGCTGAGCTGCATATTAATCGCGAGCGGTGCTAGCGGAGCAGCATTCGGCAGCCTTGGTGGAGTTGCAGGAGAGGAGATCGGAGAAGCCATTTATGAATATTGACTACTTTCTCAATCTTCCAGTGAAAACCCAGCTAGCGATGGGCTCGTCCCTTGCAATCATCGCTTCCGTCACTATCGGTGTATTCCTGGCCTACCGAAAACTGGAGTTCATGGAAGGCCTATTGGATAACTGCCGCTTGGTAGCTGCCCATCGGCGTCTCTGGGGAAACTCCCTACGAGGAAAAATGACCCGACTATGCGTCATCCATGTGGCCATTACGCTGCCAGGATGGAACGCAAGACGTGGCGCTATTGACTTACGGCAAGTCCAAGCTTTTCCACGCGGCCTGAAAGCGATCTTTAGCGGGATGAGCTTTTTTGGCATAACCGGGATGACGGGCTGGATAGCTGTTTACTTCAGTGATCATCTGAACCTGTAAAACACCACTGCGAGATCTGGAAGGCAAAAAAACGGCCCGTCATCCAAAAGATGCGGGCCGTTTTCAGTTCAGCGGGCATTCAAGCCCCCGCCGATTACTTGTTGAGGTTGTAATCCGCCTCGGCCGCGTCAAACCGCTGAAGCATGCCAGCCGTCGGAGCGCCCAGCTTGCTCACGAAGTAAATCGCCAGGCTGGCAAAGATGAAGCCCGGGATGATTTCGTACAGGCCTAACAGGTTGAAGTGCTTCCACACGATCACGGTGATCGCCCCCACCAGGATGCCGGCCAGTGCGCCATTACGCGTCATGCCTTTCCACAGTACCGAGATCAGCACCACAGGACCGAACGCAGCACCGAAACCAGCCCAGGCGTAGCTCACCAGGCCCAGTACGCGGTTTTCCGGGTTGGCGGCCATGGCGATGGCGATCAGCGCCACCAGCAGCACCATGGCGCGACCGACCCACACCAGCTCGACCTGGGAGGCGTTTTTACGCAGGAAGGTTTTGTAGAAGTCTTCGGTCAGAGCGCTGGAGCACACCAGCAACTGGCAGCTCAGGGTACTCATCACGGCAGCCAGGATGGCCGACAGCAATACACCGGCAATCCATGGGTTGAACAGCAGCTTGGCCAGTTCGATGAACACACGCTCGTGGTTCTCGGTCACGGGACCGGCGACTTCCGGGTGCGCCGAGAAGTAGGCGATACCGAAGAAGCCCACCGCCACGGTGCCGCCCAGGCACAGGATCATCCAGGTCATGGAGATACGACGGGCATTAGCGATCGATTTCACCGAATCCGCCGCCATGAAACGCGCGAGGATATGCGGCTGGCCGAAGTAACCCAAGCCCCAGCCCATCAGCGAAATGACGCCGATGAAGGTGGTGTTTTTCAGCATGTTGAAGTTGTCAGGGTTCTGCGCTTCGATCGCCAGGAACGTGGTGTCGACGCCACCGGTAGCCAGCAGCACGATGATCGGCGTCAGCAACAGGGCGAAGATCATCAGCGTGGCTTGTACGGTGTCAGTCCAGCTCACCGCCAGGAAACCACCCACGAAGGTGTAGGCAATCGTCGCGGCAGCACCGGCCCACAGCGCAGTCTCGTAGGACATGCCGAAGGTGCTTTCAAACAGACGGGCGCCGGCCACGATGCCGGAAGCGCAGTAAATGGTGAAGAACACCAGAATCACCACCGCAGAGATGATCCGCAGCAGGCCGCTTTTATCTTCAAAACGGCTGGAGAAGTAATCCGGCAGGGTCAGGGCGTCGCCGTTGTGCTCGGTCTGCACCCGCAGGCGGCCGGCTACAAACAGCCAGTTCAGGTAGGCACCGACGATCAGGCCGATGGCGATCCAGCTTTCGGACAGGCCAGACATGTAAATCGCGCCGGGCAAACCCATCAGCAACCAGCCGCTCATGTCCGATGCGCCGGCCGAGAGCGCGGTGACCACGCTGCCGAGGCTGCGACCGCCCAGGATGTAGTCGGAAAGGTTATTGGTGGAGCGATAGGCCATAAAGCCGATCAGCACCATGGCAGCGATATAGATCACAAAGGTGATCAGGGTAGGATTACTTACGCTCATTGAGTTACGCCCTGGCATTGTTTTTATGTAGCGGCGGTCTGTCCGGACGGCCACCCACTAACTAGTGGATAGACGAAGCCTGGCGCCGCGCATTTATGACTGACGTTTCCCCAGGAAAGCCATCAGCCGATGAACCGCCGGTAAGAGGTTGCACCTTGGGCGCGAATGCTATTCAACAAAGTAAATAAGGTGCAACCAGTTTCTTGAGAATAAGTTGCACCTTGATGTGTTTTTCGAAAAACACTGTGTTTTTGCTCCTTTTCGGAGCAAGAACAGCAAAAGTCAGAAGCAAACGCACCAAGTCACAGCCGATTCGGCTGCGGCGATAATTTTTCCCGATCAGCATCAAAAATTTCATGGATAAAAAGGGTTGCACCCGGTTGCACCTCTCACGGCGCAAAGCTAATCTTGCCGCCAGCTGATGCCACGCAGTAGTGGCACCCATGAGGATAAAAAGATGGCTACGACCACCCTTGGGGTCAAACTTGACGACCCGACCCGCGAGCGCCTGAAGGCGGCCGCGACCTCCATTGATCGCACGCCGCACTGGCTGATCAAGCAGGCGATTTTCAATTACCTGGAGAAACTCGAGGGTGGTGCAACCCTGGCCGAGCTCAACGGCATGGGCAGCAAGGACGCAGAAGAAGCCGGCGAGGTCCAGACCGACCACGCCCACCAGTGCTTCCTGGAGTTCGCCGAGAGCATCCTGCCGCAATCGGTACTGCGCGCGTCGATCACCGCCGCTTACCGTCGCCCGGAACCGGAAGTGGTGCCGATGCTGATCGAGCAGGCTCGCCTGCCTGCGGCAATGGCCGAAGCCACCAACAAGCTCGCCTCTTCGATCGCCGAGAAACTGCGCAATCAGAAAAGCGCCGGCGGACGTGCAGGCATCGTCCAGGGCCTGCTGCAAGAATTCTCCCTGTCGTCCCAGGAAGGCGTAGCGCTGATGTGCCTCGCCGAAGCGCTGTTGCGCATCCCGGACAAAGGCACCCGCGACGCGCTGATCCGCGACAAAATCAGCACCGGCAACTGGCACCCACACTTGGGCAACAGCCCGTCGCTGTTCGTCAACGCCGCCACTTGGGGCCTGCTGCTGACCGGCAAACTGGTCGCCACCCATAACGAAGCCGGCCTGACGTCGTCCCTGAGCCGCATCATCGGCAAGAGCGGCGAGCCGATGATCCGCAAGGGCGTCGACATGGCCATGCGCCTGATGGGCGAGCAGTTCGTCACCGGCGAAACCATCGCTGAAGCCCTGGCCAACGCGAGCAAGTTCGAAGCCAAGGGCTTCCGCTATTCGTACGACATGCTCGGTGAAGCCGCACTCACCGAACACGACGCCCAGAAATACCTGGCCTCGTACGAACAAGCCATCCACTCGATCGGCAAAGCGTCCCACGGTCGTGGGATTTATGAAGGCCCGGGCATTTCCATCAAGCTCTCGGCCCTGCACCCGCGTTACAGTCGTGCGCAATACGAACGTGTGATGGACGAGTTGTACCCGCGCCTGCTGTCGCTGACCCTGCTGGCCAAGCAATACGACATCGGTTTGAACATCGACGCCGAAGAAGCCGACCGCCTGGAGCTGTCGCTCGACCTGCTGGAACGGCTGTGCTTCGAGCCGCAACTGACCGGCTGGAACGGTATCGGCTTTGTGATCCAGGCTTACCAGAAGCGCTGCCCGTATGTGATCGACTACGTGATCGACCTGGCACGCCGCAGCCGCCATCGCCTGATGATCCGCCTGGTGAAAGGCGCTTACTGGGACAGCGAAATCAAGCGCGCCCAGGTTGAAGGCCTGGAAGGCTATCCGGTCTACACCCGCAAGGTGTACACCGACGTTTCCTACATTGCCTGTGCACGCAAACTGCTCTCGGTTCCGGAAGTTATCTACCCGCAGTTCGCTACCCACAACGCTCACACCTTGTCGGCGATTTACCATATTGCCGGTCAGAACTATTACCCCGGCCAGTACGAGTTCCAATGCCTGCACGGCATGGGCGAACCTCTGTACGAGCAGGTTGTAGGCAAGGTCTCCGAAGGTAAGCTGAACCGTCCGTGCCGCGTGTACGCACCGGTCGGCACTCACGAAACGCTGCTGGCTTACCTGGTGCGTCGCCTGCTGGAAAACGGCGCCAACACTTCGTTCGTCAACCGAATCGCTGACCAATCCATCTCGATCCAGGAGCTGGTGGCCGATCCAGTGGCCAGCATCGAGCAGATGGCGACGCAGGAAGGCGGCTTCGGCCTGCCGCACCCGCGTATCCCGCTGCCCCGCGACCTGTACGGTGCCGAGCGCGCCAACTCCGCCGGTATCGACCTGGCCAACGAACACCGTTTGGCTTCGCTGTCCTGCGCCTTGCTGGCCACCGCGCACAACAACTGGAAAGCCGCGCCGATGCTCGGCTGCGCTTCCAGCAACGAAGCGGCTGCACCGGTGTTGAACCCGTCGGATCTGCGTGACGTGGTCGGCCATGTGCAGGAAGCGAATGTCGAAGACGTCGACAACGCCATCCAGTGCGCCCTGAACGCTGCGCCAATCTGGCAGGCCACCCCGCCCGCCGAACGCGCCGCGATCCTGGAACGTGCCGCCGACCTGATGGAAGGCGAGATCCAGCCACTGATGGGCCTGCTGGCCCGTGAAGCCGGCAAGACCTTCGCCAACGCCATCGCCGAAGTGCGTGAAGCCGTGGACTTCCTGCGCTACTACGCGGTGCAGGCCCGTAACGATTTCACCAACGACGCCCACCGCCCACTGGGCCCGGTGGTGTGCATCAGCCCGTGGAACTTCCCGCTGGCGATCTTCAGTGGCCAGGTCGCTGCTGCACTGGCCGCCGGTAACCCGGTGCTGGCCAAGCCTGCCGAGCAAACACCATTGGTTGCCGCACAAGCCGTGCGCCTGCTGCTGGAAGCCGGGATTCCGGAAGGCGTGCTGCAACTGCTGCCGGGCCAAGGCGAAACCGTCGGTGCCCGCCTGGTGGGTGATGATCGCGTCAAGGGCGTGATGTTCACCGGCTCCACCGAAGTCGCGCGTCTGCTGCAACGCAATGTCGCCGGCCGCCTGGATGCACAGGGTCGTCCGATTCCGCTGATCGCCGAAACCGGTGGCCAGAACGCGATGATCGTCGATTCCTCGGCACTCACCGAACAAGTGGTGATCGACGTGGTGTCCTCGGCCTTCGACAGTGCCGGCCAACGCTGCTCGGCCCTGCGCGTCCTGTGCTTGCAGGAAGATTCCGCTGATCGCGTCATCGAAATGCTTAAAGGTGCCATGGCTGAATGCCGCCTCGGCAACCCGGAGCGCCTGTCGGTGGACATTGGCCCGGTGATCGACGCCGAAGCCAAAGCCGGCATCGAGAAACACATCCAGGCCATGCGCGACAAAGGCCGCAACGTTTACCAGGTCGCGATTGCCGATAGCGAAGAGGTCAAGCGCGGCACGTTCGTGATGCCGACCCTGATCGAACTGGAAAGCTTCGACGAACTGCAACGGGAAATCTTCGGCCCGGTGCTGCACGTGGTGCGCTACAAGCGCAAAGAGATCGACCAGCTTATCGGCCAGATCAATGCCTCCGGCTACGGCCTGACCCTGGGCGTGCACACTCGCATCGACGAGACCATCGCCAAGGTGATCGACAACGTCCATGCCGGTAACGTCTACGTTAACCGCAACATTGTGGGTGCCGTGGTCGGCGTGCAGCCGTTCGGCGGCGAAGGTTTGTCGGGTACCGGCCCTAAAGCCGGCGGTCCGCTGTACCTGTACCGTCTGCTGTCGACCCGTCCTACGGATGCCATCGAGCAATCCTTCGTTCGCGGTGATGCCGTGACAGCACCGGATGTTCGCCTGCGGGATGCCATGAGCAAGCCGCTGACCGCCCTGCAAGCCTGGGCCGACAGCAACAAGCTCAGCGACTTGAGCGCCCTGTGCGTGCAGTTCACCGCGCAATCCCAAAGCGGTATCACCCGCCAACTGGCCGGCCCGACCGGCGAGCGCAACAGCTACGCCATCCTGCCCCGCGAGCACGTGTTGTGCCTGGCGGAAGTGGAAGGCGACCTGCTGACGCAACTGGCGGCGGTACTGGCAGTCGGCGGCTCGGCGGTATGGCCGGAAACTGAATTGACCAAGGCCGTGTTCGCACGCTTGCCGAAGGAGCTTCAGGCGAAGGTCAAGCTGGTGGCTGACTGGACCAAGGATGAAACCGTATTTGATGCCGTACTGCATCACGGCGATTCCGACCAACTGCGCGGGGTTTGCCAGCAAGTGGCCAAGCGTGGCGGGGCGATTGTCGGGGTTCACGGTTTGTCTTCGGGCGAAACCGGGATTGCCCTGGAGCGCCTGGTGATCGAGCGAGCGTTGAGCGTCAACACTGCTGCGGCGGGCGGTAACGCCAGTCTGATGACCATCGGCTAACTGTCGAAACGCGGTCAAAATATGGGAGCGGGCTTGCTCGCGAATACGGAGTGTCAGTCACCAGATGTATTGACTGATCCACCGCATTCGCGAGCAAGCCCGCTCTCACATTGACCGCGCCCCAGCTTCCTCCCTGTTTTGCCCCTCCATCACCCAGATCAATCTTGCTATCCAGCCTCTATTTACGCACTTAGACTCGGCCCATTCCCACACAGGTAAGCCGCCATGTCCGAGACGCTGCTCAGTTCCCGCAATCTGGCTTTCGAGCTGTACGAAGTCCTCGATGCCGAGGGCCTGACCCAGCGCGAGCGGTTTGCCGAACACAACCGTGAAACCTTCGACGCCGCCATCGGCACCGCCCGCAGCATTGCCGAGAAGTTCTTCGCCCCGCATAACCGCAAGGGCGACGAGAACGAGCCACGCTACGAGAACGGTCAGGCGATTCTGATTCCTGAAGTGAAACCGGCGGTGGATGCCTTCCTTGAAGCCGGCTTTCTCAACGCCGCCCGCAGCTTCGACGCGGGCGGCATGCAATTGCCAACCCTGCTGTCCCAAGCCTGTTTCGCACATTTCCAGTCGGCCAACGCCGCTTCCACGTCCTACCCGTTCCTGACCATGGGCGCCGCCAACCTGATCGAGAGCTTCGGCACCGAGGAGCAGAAACAACGCTTCCTGCAACCGATGATCGAAGGCCGTTTCTTCGGCACCATGGCCTTGACTGAGCCCCACGCCGGTTCGTCGCTGTCGGATATTCGTACCCGGGCAGAGCCGGCGGCTGACGGCAGCTATCGCCTCAAGGGCAACAAGATCTTCATCTCTGGTGGCGATCACCCGCTGTCGGAAAACATCGTGCATATGGTGCTGGCCAAACTGCCGGACGCGCCTGCCGGGGTGAAGGGCATTTCGCTGTTTATCGTGCCCAAGTTCCTGGTCAACGACGACGGCAGCCTGGGCAAGCGCAACGATGTGCTGCTGGCCGGGCTGTTTCACAAGATGGGTTGGCGCGGTACCACCTCGACTGCGCTGAATTTCGGCGATAACGGCGAGTGTGTCGGCTACCTGGTGGGCAAACCGCATCAGGGCCTGAGCTGCATGTTCCAGATGATGAACGAAGCGCGGATCGGCGTGGGCATGGG
This sequence comes from Pseudomonas sp. LBUM1641, assembly GCF_059716235.1. Taxonomy (NCBI): domain Bacteria; kingdom Pseudomonadati; phylum Pseudomonadota; class Gammaproteobacteria; order Pseudomonadales; family Pseudomonadaceae; genus Pseudomonas; species Pseudomonas sp. LBUM1641. The sequence goes on along the minus strand of NZ_CP166815.1, from coordinate 540,306 downwards.
CGCGGTGATGCTCGGTTACGCCGGCTACCTGTACTCCCTGGAATACGCCCGCGAGCGCCCGCAAGGCCGCCTGCCGGACAGCAAAGACCCGAACACCGCGCCGGTGTCGATCATTCAACACGCCGACATCAAGCGCATGCTGTTGACCCAAAAAGCCTACGTGGAAGGTGCCTTCGACCTTGGCCTGTACGCCGCACGCCTGTTCGACGACACCACCACCCTGGAAACCGAAGCTGCGCGCAAACAGGCCCACGAACTGCTGGACCTGCTGACGCCTATCGTCAAATCCTGGCCATCGGAGTTTTGCCTGAAGGCCAACGAACTGGCGATCCAGATCCTCGGCGGCCACGGCTACACCCGTGAATACCCGGTGGAACAGTACTACCGCGACAACCGCCTGAATCCGATCCATGAAGGCACCCACGGCATTCAGTCGCTGGATCTGCTCGGGCGCAAGCTGGCGCAGAACGGCGGTGCGGGCTTGAAACAACTGATTCGCCTGATCGCCGAGACCGGCGCGCGGGCACAGGAATACCCGTCGCTGACTGCCTTGCGGGAACCGCTGGAACAACTGGTAACGCGCCTGCAAGAGGTCACCCTCGGCCTGCTGACGGATCTCGCCCACGGCAAGGTCAACAGCAGCCTGGCGAATTCGGCGCTGTACCTGAAGGTGTTTGGGCATACGGTGATTGGCTGGCGCTGGCTGGAACAGGCGATTCGCGCCGAGGAAGGGCTGGCCAAAGGCAATGCTGCCGATGTCGCCTTCTATAAAGGCAAGCTCCAGGCCGCCCGGTACTTCCTGACGTGGGAAATACCGGGCTGCCATCATGAACTGGCGATTCTCGAGGCACGCGATGACACGTGCCTGGGGATGCAGGATGAGTGGTTCTAAGGCGTTCCGATCGCCTTGGAAATCACTTCGACCGTGGCGCTGACTTGCTCTTGGTAACGGTCGAGTTCCTGCTGGTGGTGCTTTTGCATTTCGATCTGCTCGGCGCACAGGTTCAGCGCCGCCAGCACCAATAGCTTGTCACCGATCAGCGTCGGGTACTTTTTCTTGGTGGTGGCCAGGGATGCCTTGAGCATCGTCACGGCGCTCATCAGGGTGTTGTCTTCCCCTTCCGGTGCCTTGATCGAGTAATCCTCACCGAGAATCGAAACGACCTTTATCCCTTCATTCATGCGCTGACAGGACCTGCGCTCACACGCTCAACCAACGCCTGGATACGGGCTGCGGTGGCGCCCTGCTTTTCTTCCTGTTCCATCAGGCTCAGCTGCAGGCTGTCGTTCTCATCCTTGGCGCGAGCCAGTTCGGCCTTGAGGGATTCGTTGGTGCCCAGCAGATCCTGGTTCTGCTGTACCAGGTCACTGACCAGTTGTTCCAATTGGCTGAGGGATGCTTCTAACATTTTGATTTCTCGGGCTTTTTCAAAGGGCGGTGACGATAAAGAAAAATCACCTCGGATGCCAGGGTTATCCCTGGCGCGGGGCCTTGATTTTACAGGGCAGGCCACGCTTTCGAGCCTTAGTGACTGCATTTATGGCATCTGGTTCCTGAATCCCGTCGGACCGTCCCGGCCTGCGACAAAAGCGCGCACCCCCCTCAAGACTTTAGTCGTATGACCGATAGGTCATGGACACCCCGCCCAAACCCCGCATGGATCGCGCTTCTCCCCAGGATCACAGCATGTCTCTTCGTAATATGAATATCGCGCCGCGGGCCTTCCTCGGCTTCGCGTTGATTGGCGCGCTGATGTTGTTTCTCGGCGTGTTCGCGTTGAACCAGATGAGCAAGATTCGCGCGGCGACGGAAGACATCACCCTCAGCAGCGTGCCGAGCATTCGCGCCCTGGACGAGTTCACCCAGCTGACCCTGCGCCTGCGGGTGCTGTCCTATCGCCTGCTCACCAACCGCGAGCCCGACGTCCAGCAAAAGACCCTTGAAGCGTTTGATCTGCGCAATCAACAGATTCGTACCGCCCAGACGGTCTACGAGAAGCTGATCGACAGCAGCGAAGAGCGCGCCGCCTATGACGAATACGTGCGTCTTTTGGCCCAGTACCACCAGATCGAAGAACGCATGAAGAGCCTGTCCCGGGCCAATCAGGTGGACGAGCTGCGCACCCTGCTGAACACCGAGCTGCTGAGCAACTCGGAGCAGGTCAACGCCGTGCTGAACCGCCTGCTGGACATCAATAACAAGATGGCCACAGCGACCAACCAGCAAGCCGCCGACCAGTACGACATGGCGTTTGAGCTGGTGGTGATCCTGCTGATCCTGGCCACTGCACTGACCATACTGTTCGCCTGGTTGCTGACCCGCAGCATCACGCTGCCGATCGCCCAGGCCCTGGACGCCGCCGAGGAAATTGCCGAAGGCAACCTGACGCGTCCGATCAAGGTCGAAGGCAACGACGAAGCCGGCCGACTGCTGTTGGCGATGGCCAAGATGCAGGACAAGTTGAAGGACACCTTGCAGCGCATCGCCGGCTCGGCCACCCAGTTGGCATCCGCAGCGGAAGAGCTGAACGCCGTAACCGACGAAAGCGCCCGTGGCCTGACCCAGCAAAACAACGAAATCGAACAAGCCGCCACGGCCGTCAACGAGATGACCAGCGCGGTTGAAGAAGTGGCCCGCAACGCCGTCAGCACCTCCGAAGCTTCGAAAAACGCCACCTCCTCGGCCGGCGATGGCCGTGACCTGGTGCAGGAAACCGTCGGCGCCATCGAGCGTATGAGCAGCGACGTGCAAGCCACCGCGACCCTGATCGGCAACCTGGCGGAAGAGTCCCGGGACATCGGCAAGGTGCTGGACGTGATTCGTGGCCTGGCCGACCAGACCAACCTGCTGGCCCTGAACGCAGCGATTGAAGCGGCGCGTGCCGGTGAAGCCGGGCGTGGTTTTGCGGTGGTGGCGGATGAAGTGCGGGCCCTGGCCCATCGCACCCAGCAGTCCACCAGCGAGATCGAGCGGATGATCGGCAGCATTCAGGCCGGTACCGAGCATGCAGTGGATTCGATGCGTAACAGCACCGAGCGTGCAGAGTCGACGCTGAATATCGCCAAGGGTGCGGGGATGTCGCTGGATACCATCAATACCGCCATCGTTGAAATCAACGAGCGCAACCTGGTGATCGCCAGTGCCGCTGAAGAGCAGGCGCAGGTGGCGCGGGAAGTGGATCGCAACCTGGTGAACATTCGCGATTTGTCGGTGCAATCGGCGACCGGCGCCAGCCAGACCAGTGCGGCGAGCAGCGAACTGTCGCGGTTGGCGGTGGATTTGAACGGGATGGTGGGGCGGTTCAGGCTTTAACTGAATGGAGTGAGCGGGCTTGCCCGCTCACTACAAACCTTTTTGACAGCACAGCAATTCAACAGGTTAGAATCGCTGGCACGCAGACTGCATGGTCAGTTTGCGCCTCGTCTTTCCCGCTCATGGAGTACTGCCTTTGAATGCGACGACCATCAACAGCCTGTTCTTGATCGGCGCGTTGCTGGTAGGTGCGAGCATTCTGGTGAGTTCTCTTTCGTCCCGCCTGGGGATTCCGATCCTGGTGATCATCCTGGCCGTGGGCATGATCGCCGGCGTCGACGGCGGCGGCATCATCTTCGATAACTACCCGACCGCCTACCTAGTGGGCAACCTCGCCCTGGCGGTGATCCTGCTCGATGGCGGCTTGCGAACACGGGTGGCGAGTTTTCGCGTGGCACTCTGGCCCGCGCTGTCATTGGCGACGGTCGGGGTACTGATCACCACCGGCCTCACCGGCATGGCAGCCGCCTGGCTGTTCAACCTCAACATCATTCAAGGCCTGCTGATCGGCGCCATCGTCGGCTCCACGGACGCCGCGGCGGTGTTCTCGCTGCTGGGCGGCAAGGGCCTGAACGAACGGGTCACCGCCAGCCTGGAAATCGAGTCCGGCAGCAACGACCCGATGGCGGTGTTCCTTACCGTCACCCTGATCGACATGCTCGCCAGCGGCCAGACCGGCCTGCACTGGAGCCTGCTGGGCCACCTGATCCGCGAGTTCGGAATCGGCGGCATCATTGGCCTGGGCGGCGGTTGGTTGATGCTGCAGATGGTCAACCGGATCAACCTGGCCAACGGCCTGTACCCGATCCTGGTGATTTCCGGCGGCCTGTTCGTGTTTGCCCTGACCAACGCCCTGCACGGCAGCGGCTTCCTCGCGGTTTACCTGTGCGGTTTGGTGATCGGCAACCGCCCGGTGCGCAGCCGACATGGCATTTTGCATATGCTCGACGGCATGGCCTGGCTCGCGCAGATCGGCATGTTCCTGGTGCTGGGCCTGCTGGTCACGCCCCATGATCTGCTGCCCATCGCGCTGCCAGCCCTGGGACTGGCGCTGTGGATGATCCTGTTTGCCCGGCCGCTGTCGGTCATGGTCGGCCTGCTGCCGTTCAAGGCCTTCCACGGTCGAGAGAAAGCCTTTATTGCCTGGGTCGGCCTGCGCGGCGCGGTCCCGATCATTCTGGCGGTGTTCCCGCTGATGGCCGGCCTCCCCCACGCACAGCTGTACTTCAACCTGGCGTTCTTTATCGTGCTGGTGTCGCTGCTGGTGCAGGGTACGAGCCTGCCGTGGGTCGCCAAACTGTTGAAGGTGACAGTACCGCCCGAGCCTGCGCCAATCTCCCGGGCGGCCCTGGAAGTGCACGTCACCAGCGAGTGGGAGCTGTTCGTCTACCGCCTGGGCGCCGAGAAATGGTGCATCGGCGCCGCCCTTCGGGAGCTGAAAATGCCCGAGGGCACACGGATCGCTGCGCTGTTTCGTGGCCAGCAACTGCTCCATCCGTCGGGTAGTACGGTGCTGGAAGTCGATGATTTGCTGTGCGTGATCGGCCATGAACACAACTTGCCGGCCCTCGGCAAACTGTTCAGCCAGGCACCACAACGGGGCCTCGACCTGCGCTTCTTCGGTGACTTCGTCCTGGAAGGCGACGCCCAGCTGGGCGCGGTTTCGGCGCTGTACGGGCTCAAGCTCGAGGGAATCGACCCGGACATGCCACTGAGTCGCTTCATCACCCAGAAAGTCGGCGGGGCACCCGTGGTCGGCGACCAGGTGGAATGGAACAACACCATTTGGACCGTCGCCGTCATGGACGGGAACAAGATCGGCAAAGTTGGCGTCAGATTCCCCGAAGGAAGTCGCCCGGGCCCCGGACTCTTCCTCTAAACTGCGGGGCGACGGCGCGCCAGTCGATGTCGGGACGCCCCCTATTTATCACCTTGCTCGACCGGTCTCTATGACAACCCTGCGCACTTTTCTCGCTACTGCCCTGCTGGGCCTGACTCTCTGCGTCGGCACCGTACACGCTGCCGACCCGCCCAGCATCGACTCCGTCCAGCAAACCCTGGACAAGCTGCCAGACCGCAAGCTGCCCGACGCCGACATGAAGGCGCTGCAAAGCATCCTGCAGCAGACCCTCACCTTCCTCGGCAACCAGCAGGATTACCAGCAGCGCCTGGTCGACCTCAAGCGCCAGCTGGAAGACGCGCCGCGCCGGAGCGCCGAGAACCAGCGCGAGCTGACCAGGCTCAAAGCCACCAAGGTGATTCCGGTCGCCCAACGCTACGCCACCTTGCCGGTACCGCAGCTTGAACAACTGCTGGTGCAGCGCACCACCCAGCAAGGCGACCTGCAGAAGGACCTGGCCGACGCCAACAGCCTGAGCATCGCCGCCCAGACCCGCCCGGAACGCGCCCAGACCGAAATCAGCAGCAGCCAGACGCGCATCCAGCAAATCAACTCGATCCTCAAGGCCGGCAAAGACAATGGCAAGGCCCTCAGCGGTGACCAGCGCAACCTGCTGAACGCCGAGCTGGCTGCCCTCAACGCGCTGATTCCACTGCGCCGCCAGGAGCTGGCCGGCAACAGCCAACTGCAAGACCTGGGCAACAGCCAACACGATCTGGTACTGGAAAAAACCGCGCGCCTGGAGCAGGAAATCCAGGACCTGCAAACCCTGATCAACCAGAAACGCCTGGCCCAATCCCAGGAAACCGTGACCCAGCAGTCCATCGAAGCCCAAAAGGCCGGTGGCAGCAGCCTGCTCGCCACGGAAAGCGCCGCCAACCTGAAACTGTCCGACTACCTGCTCAAAAGCACCGACCGGCTCAACGAACTGACCCAGAAAAACCTGCAAACCAAGCAGCAACTGGACAGCGTGACCCAAAGCGACTCGGCGCTGGACGAACAGATCAACGTGCTCAAGGGCAGCCTGCTGTTGTCCAAGATCCTCTACAAACAGAAGCAGGCCCTCCCGCGCCTGACCGTGGACCGCGACCTGGCAGATGACATCGCCAACATTCGCCTGTACCAGTTCGAGGTCAATCAACAGCGCGAACTGATCAGCACCCCGAGCACCTACGTCGACAACCTGCTGGCCAGTCAACCGGCCGACCAGATCACACCACAACTGCGCCGCACCCTGCTGGAACTGGCAATCACCCGCAGCGACTTGCTGGAGCGCCTCAGCCGCGAGCTGAGCGCACTGCTCAACGAATCCATCACCCTGCAACTGAACCAGAAACAACTGCTGAGTACCGCCAGCACGTTGCGGGCGACCCTCGACGAGCAGATGTTCTGGATTCCCAGCAACAAGCCGCTGGACACCGAATGGCTGGAAACCGTACCGGCGCACCTGAGCAAGCAGGTCACCACCTTGCCTTGGGCTTCCAGCGTCAGCGAACTGTATGACGGCCTGACCCAGCGCCCGCTACTGTTCCTGCCCCTGCTGCTGTTGATCGGCGCGCTGCTGTGGCGTCGTAGCTACCTGTATGAGCGCCTGAAAAAAATCCACCAGGACATCGGCCACTTCAAGCGCGACAGCCAATGGCACACGCCGGTGGCGATCCTGGTGAATATCGCCCTGGCAATGCCGGTGGCCCTGGGCCTGGCGCTGTGCGGTTATGCGTTGCAGATCGATGCCCGCGGGCAAAACGCCAACCTCGGCGCAGCCTTGCTGCAGATCGCCCAGGCGTGGCTGGTGTTCTACACCGCCTATCGAATCCTGGCGCCCGGCGGCGTCGCCGAACTGCATTTCCGTTGGGAAAAACCCCAGGTCGAATTCCTCCAGGGCTGGATACGCAAGCTCGGGCTGGTGGTGCTGGCGTTGGTGGCCGTGGTGGCCATCGCCGAGCATCAGCCAGCGGCGCTGGCAGACGACGTACTGGGCATCGGCGTGGTACTGACCTGCTACGCACTGATGGCGTGGCTGCTCGGGCGCCTGCTGCTCAATAGCCCGACCCACGAAAAAGCCTCGCTGTTTCGCAAAGCCGTCGGCCTGATGTTTACCGCGCTGCCGGTCGCGCTGTTTATTGCCGTGTGCTTTGGCTACTACTACACCGCCCTCAAGCTCAGCGACCGGTTGATCAACACCCTGTACCTGCTGATGTTCTGGCTGGTGATCGAAGCCACCTTCGTCCGTGGCCTGGGGGTTGCCGCACGGCGCCTGGCCTACGCGCGGGCCCTGGCCAAACGCCAGGCCGCCAAGGAAGCGGGTGATGGCGAAGCGGTGATCGAAGAACCGACCCTGGACATCGAACAGGTCAACGAGCAGTCGATGCGACTGATTCGCCTGGCGCTGCTCGGCGGCTTTATCGCCGCGCTGTATTGGGTGTGGTCTGACTTGATCTCGGTATTTTCCTACCTGGACAACGTCACCCTCTACGAATACACCAGCGGCACCGGCGCCAATATCAGCATGGTGCCCATCAGCATCGGCGACTTGCTGGGGGCGCTGATTATCATCGGCATTACCTTTGCCCTGGCGCGCAACCTGCCCGGGTTATTGGAAGTGTTGGTGTTGTCGAAACTGGACCTGGCCCAGGGCAGCGCCTACGCCACCACCACCTTGCTGTCCTACGTGATTGCCGGTGTGGGTTTTGTCTCCACCCTGTCGACCCTCGGCGTGAGCTGGGACAAGTTGCAATGGCTGGTGGCCGCGCTCTCGGTGGGATTGGGCTTCGGGATGCAGGAAATCTTCGCTAACTTCATCTCCGGCATCATGATCCTGTTCGAGCGCCCGGTACGGATCGGCGACACCATCACCATCGGCAACCTGTCGGGCACGGTGAGCAAGATCCGCATCCGCGCCACCACCATCACCGACTTCGACCGCAAGGACATCATTGTCCCGAACAAGACGTTCATCACCGGGCAATTGATCAACTGGTCGCTGACCGACACCATCACCCGGGTCACCCTGAAACTGGGCGTGGACTACGGCTCGGACCTGGACCTGGTGAAGGAACTGCTGCTCAAGGCCGCCTCCGAAAACCCGCGCGTCCTGAAGGACCCGGCGCCCCATGTGTACTTCCTCAACTTCGGTGAAAGCACCCTCGACCACGAACTGCGCATGCATGTGCGCGACCTGGGCGACCGCAACCCGGTAATCGATGAGGTCAACCGCTTCATCAACCGCGAGTTCAAGAACCACCACATCAACATCTCGTTCCGGCAGATGGAGGTTTACCTGAAAAACCTGCATGGCCAGGAATACAAACTGGTGCCGGTGGAAGAAGAAAAAAGAACCATCCTGCCCCTCGCCAAGGACCCGGACCTGCCCGAGCCACCGCCCGCCAAACTCGACTAAACGCGCTATCCCCAGCAGAATGGTCGGACATTCTGCTGGGAGATGGCCGTTGAAAGCCCTCGACGAACTGACCTTCGACAACCGCTTCGCCCGCCTGGGCGACGGCTTCTCAACCCACGTGTTGCCCGAACCCATCGACGAACCGCGTTTGGTGGTCGCGAGCGAAGCGGCCATGGCGCTGCTGGATCTCGACCCTGCCGTGGCCGAAACGCCGGTATTTGCCGAGCTGTTCGGCGGGCACAAACTGTGGGCCGAGGCCGAGCCGCGGGCGATGATCTATTCCGGGCATCAGTTCGGCTCCTACAACCCGCAACTGGGTGATGGACGTGGATTGCTGCTGGGCGAGGTTTACAACGAAGCGGGCGAACATTGGGACCTGCACCTCAAGGGCGCAGGGCAAACCCCGTATTCGCGCATGGGCGATGGGCGTGCGGTGCTGCGGTCGTCGATTCGCGAGTTTCTGGCGTCCGAAGCCTTGCATGCACTGGGCATTCCCAGCAGTCGTGCACTGTGTGTAATCGGTTCCACCACGCCGGTATGGCGCGAGAAACAGGAGCGCGCAGCCATGGTGCTGCGCCTGGCCCATAGCCACGTGCGCTTTGGGCATTTCGAATATTTCTACTACACCAAGAAGCCCGAATTGCAGAAGCAATTGGCGGAGCACGTGCTGTCCCTGCACTTCCCCGAATGCATGGAACAGCCGGAGCCGTATCTGGCGATGTTCCGAGAAATTGTCGAGCGTAATGCCGAGTTGATCGCCAAGTGGCAGGCCTATGGGTTCTGCCACGGAGTGATGAACACCGACAACATGTCGATCCTTGGCATCACCTTCGACTTCGGACCGTTTGCGTTCCTGGACGATTTCGACGCGCAGTTCATCTGCAACCACTCGGACCATGAAGGGCGCTATTCCTTCAGCAACCAGGTGCTGATCGGGCAGTGGAACCTGAGCGCGCTGGCCCAGGCGTTGACGCCGTTTATCAGCGTCGAGGCGCTGCGGGAAACGCTGGGGCTGTATCTGCCGTTGTTCCAGGCCCACTACCTGGACCTGATGCGCCGCCGGTTGGGCCTCACTACCGCCGAAGATGACGATCAAAAACTGGTAGAGCGCCTGCTGCAACTGATGCAGAACAGCGGCGTCGACTACACCCTGTTCTTCCGCCGTCTGGGGGATGAATCAGCCGCGTTGGCCGTGGCGCGGTTGCGCGACGACTTTGTCGACCTCAAGGGGTTTGATGAGTGGGCCGACCTGTACAAAGCACGTGTCGAGCGGGAAGCCAGTGGCACAGAAGAACAGCGACGTGAGCGGATGCGTGCAGTGAATCCGCTTTATATTCTGCGCAACTATTTGGCGCAGAACGCCATCCAGGCGGCAGAGCTTGGGGATTACAGTGAAGTGCGCCGGTTGCACGAGGTGCTGACCAAACCGTTTGAAGAGCAGCCGGGGATGGAGCAATACGCCCAGCGGCCGCCGGATTGGGGGAAGCATTTGGAGATTAGTTGTTCGTCGTAAGCGAGCTAAATGAAGGTTTCCACTGAAACGCCAAAACGCTCCGCCAGCCAACGAATCTGACGCAAGTTGAGCTGGCGCTTACCGCTCAGCACTTCCGAAACGACTGATTGCGTACCAACGCCTGGCAGATCACTTTGGTTCAAGCCGTGCTCCCGCATCATTGACCGCAATACATCAACCCCACTGGCGACGGGCATCGGGCGGTGTTCAAGGTCGTAGGCCTCGATCCAGTCGCTGAGAATGTCCACCAGACTCATGAGTGGGCTGGATTCGTCCTCGCCTATCAGGTCCAACAATTCGTCGAGAGCATTGACCAACACATCGTAGTCCGCCTCGCTCTTTGGTTTGCGCAGCAATGGCGAAACAAATTCCCAATGCTCGGCAGCGCGTTTAATGAGTGCACTCATTTGATTTTCTCCCTCCACTTACCTTGCTCATATTCGCGGTGATCGAGCAGGTACTTGATATAAATTCGTTGCACCTGATAATGCACAAAGGCGATCAGCCGGAGCTTATTGCCCCCGATATCGAACACATGAAATTGCCCTACTTTGTCCGTCGCTGGAAACATTCCTTTCATCGACGCAAAGTCTGCGGGGCTGTTGCGCTTTACTCGCCGATACCACTCATCGAGCGCCGTCGCGGATCGCGGCCATTTTTCTTTTGCTTCCCAAATCCTTTTTTCGCTGATTACTCGCATGCAACATCCTTATCGCATCTTGCTATGAAGGTTAATCTCGGCGCCCAATTATCGCAACTTGCGATAATCCAAAACAGACCAATGGCGCAATTGCGGAACAACCTCAACAGCCTAGATACAACACCTCACGTCAGCACAGGCGAAAATGTATGTGCATGAGTCATTCGCATCGACGCTTGATAAACCTCTGCCCTGGCTCCAAATAGAACCTATTGGCCACTTTCACGGAGCCCACCATGTCCGACTCTCTCGTCATCCCCTGCCCCCACTGCAACGGTCTCAATCGCATTCCCGATGAACGCCTGGGCGATGCGCCGAAGTGCGGGCGCTGCAAGCAACCGGTGCTGCTGAGCAAACCCTTTGAGCTGAAACAGGGCGATTACGCCAGCCAGATCAAGGGCGACCTGCCGTTGCTGGTGGATGTGTGGGCCGAATGGTGCGGGCCGTGCAAGTCGTTTGCGCCGGTGTTTGAGCAGGCCGCCGGGCAGCTGGCCGGGAAGTGCCGGTTGGCCAAGCTCGATAGCGAGGCCAATCAGCAGTTATCCGCTCAGTTGGGGATTCGCTCGATTCCCAGCCTGATCCTGTTCAAGAATGGCCGGGAAGTGGCGCGTCAGAGCGGTGCGTTTCCGTTGCCGCAGTTGATGAGCTGGCTGCGCAGTCAGGGCGTTTGAGGTAACGGGACACCCCGGTCCATCACTTGCCCCATCAGCAATACGCCCAATTCGCTCAATTGATGAATGGCCAACGCGACATCGCGCTGCTTGCCGGTCAGGTCGTCGGAAAGGTCGAGCAAGAGGGTGGTGACTGAGGAGAAGGTTTCGTAAGTGTTGAGGATCAGGGTTTCGGTGGCTTGGCCGGGGCTGACTGTAAAAAGGTACGACGGGGGACTTGGAGTAGCTTTAAACATGGTCGACATTCCTGATTGGAGCCGCCATCTGATCGCTACTAAACGAATTAGGGTGGCAGCTGTACGCAGGTTAGTAGACCGGGAAATGTCGAAGCCGGCGCGCCCGAAGACGCCCTACGCACAGCTACCATCAAGCACAGACTCAGCGCCTGAAAGATGAAGCTTATGCACTTAACGACAAACACTCGGGCTACTAAACCCGATCACTGAGAATTCAGCGACCGAGCAACCTTAGAGACGCCCATCCAGACGCACAAGCCGGCGGATTCTGGCGTAACTGTAGGCAACGGCGCAAGACGACAGGCTCTTTGTAGGAGCGAGCTTGCTCGCGAAGAACCCGAGAGCGCCGCGTTCATCCAGGCAGCCCGCGTTATCGTTGACGTCTTTCGCGAGCAAGCTCGCTCCTACAGGGGGCAAACGCCTGCTAGATCACGCGTTTTCCAGCAAGTTATGCAACTCCACAAACTGCTGCGTCAGCTTGTGCCGTGGGTCCAGGTGGATCAGCGGCATGTTCGCCTGGTGCGATTCACGCATGCGCACCGAGCTGGTCAGGTACACCGGCAGTACCGGCAACCCTTCGGCAATCAATTCATCCAGCATCTGCTGCGGCAGGCTCGCCCGGGCCTGGAACTGGTTGACCACGATCCCTTCCACTTCCAGCCCTTCGTTGTGGTCTTCCTTCAATTCTTCAATCTCTGCCAGCAGGCCATACAGCGCCTGCCGGGAAAAACTGTCGCAATCGAACGGGATCAACACACGATCAGCTGCAATCAGCGCTGAAACGGCATAGAAGTTCAACGCCGGTGGTGTATCGAGGTAGATCCGATCGTAGTCTTCGCTCAATTCATCCAGCAGCTTTCGCAGCTTGTTGATCTTGTGCTTGGCCTCAAGCTTGGGCTGCAAGTCCGCCAGTTCCGCCGTGGCGGTGATGACGTGCAGATTGTCGAACGGGGTTTCGTAGATATCCACCTGGTTCTTCTTCGAAAACGGCCCGGAAGACAGGGTTTGCTTGAAGAAGTCGGCGATTCCCATGGGGATATCGTCGCCGGTCAGCCCGGTGAGGTACTGGGTTGAATTGGCTTGGGCATCGAGGTCCACCAACAGGGTTCGATAGCCTTCGCTGGCGCTGACCGCCGCCAGGTTGCAGGCAATGCTGGATTTGCCAACACCGCCTTTTTGATTGAACACCACGCGCCGCATGGAAAAACCTCCGTGTATCAATGAATGACCGAGTGTAGAGGGCAAAAGCGCCGGTTAGCTACCTCGTTCGCTTCTGTACTACAGCATCAGAGGCTCTATCTCGCACAACATTTTCCCGTCTGTCCGACAAAGCAGGAATTGCCTGACACCTGCTACCCCACTTCCATGACGGACAATCCGTAATTCTTTCCAGCGAATTTGTAATCAGTCGTGAACAATTCTTTACCAAAGTTTGCTAGAACCCCGCAGCACCGGGATAATGCGCGCCATTCGGCGATTGCACCCTGTCCCGGTATTCGGGGCCAATGGCCGCACAAGGAAGCCCGCAGGGGCGGGATAACTTCTCAGTGATCAATTTCAACATCGCCCAATGGCGTGCCTGGGCTCCCGGGCTCGAAAGCGCGGACGACTGGCGCACCTGGTGCCAGCAGCCGACAGTGCTCCCCCGAAGCGAGTCGGCCCCCGACGTGTCGTTCCTGCCGGCCATGCAGCGCCGACGCCTGAGCCGGCTGGCGCGCATGGCCTTCAGCGTGGGCAGGCCCTTGGCCGAAGGCCTGCAACAACTTCCGTTGGTGTTTGTCTCCCGTCACGGCGAAACCCCGCGCACCCTCGACATTCTCAGCGACCTGGCCAATGACGAGCCACTGTCGCCGACCCAGTTCAGCCTGTCGGTGCACAACGCGGTGATTGGCCTGTGGTCGATCCTGCGCAATGAAACCAGCGAAATGACCGCCCTCGCCGCTGCCGGCGACGGCCTGGAACACGGCATGCTCGAAGCCGCCGCCCTTCTGAATGAAGGCGCACCGGCTGTATTGCTGATCATTACCGAGGAACAGCCACCCGAAGCCTATGCGCGCTGGATCGATGACGTGCCCTTCCCCTACGCCCTCGGCCTGCTGCTGACACCGGGCGACGAGTGGCAACTGGAACTGAATACAGCCGCTGTCCAACCCACCACCAAAGCCCAGTGGCCCCACGCCCTGAACCTGCTGCGCACCCTGCTGAACGAACAGGGCGCCTGCCAACATGCCTGGAAGAACCGAGTATGGAACTGGCAACGCAAGCCCTGACCGAAAAGCCTCGGAAGGCCTACTACTGGCGCCTGTTCGCCACTGCCACCGCCTTCGCCCTGTTTGGCCTCGGCGGCCTGTGCCTGCGCGTGCTGGTGTTCCCGCTGCTCAGTTGCCTGCCGGGTGACGCCAAACAGCATCAACGGCGTGCTCGCCACACCATCAGCTGCCTGTTCTGGCTGTTTATTCGCATGATGTATCGCCTGGGCATCCTGACCTACAGCGTCGAAGGCGCGGAAAAGCTCGGCCGCCCGGGCCAGATGATCATCGCTAACCACCCGTCGCTGGTGGACGTGGTGTTCCTGATCGCCCAGATGCGCCAGACCAACTGCGTGGTCAAGCAGAGCCTGTGGCAAAACCCGTTCACCCGCGGGCCGGTGCGCGACGCCGGCTACATCAGCAACGATGGCAGCGCCGACATGCTCGATGCGGCTGCCGATGCCCTGCGAGACGGCCAGACCCTGATCATTTTCCCGGAAGGCACCCGCACCTCGCCGGGCCAGGCGCCGACCTTTCATCGCGGCGCCGCCGCCATTGCCCTGCGCGGTGCGAGCATCATCACTCCGGTGGTGATCAAGGTCAGCCCCACCACCCTGACCAAGGCCGAACCCTGGTATCGCATCCCGAATCGTCGCTTTCACTTCAGTTTGCGCGTAGGTGCCGATATAGAACCACAGGCGTTTGCCGCACAAGGGCCCGCGCCCCAGGCTTCACGCAAGCTCAACGATTACCTGCACCAGTATTTTATTAAGGAGCTCGCCGAAGATGAGCAACCAACACAGCCTTGAGCACGACATAAAAACGCTGATTATCGAGGCCCTGGGCCTGGAAGACATCAGCGAAAGCGACATCGGCGACGAGCAAACCCTGTTCGGCGAAGGCCTTGGCCTGGATTCAGTCGACGCCCTGGAATTGGGCCTGGCGATCCAGAAAAAGTACGGCATCAAGATCGATGCCGACGCCAAGGACACCCGCAATCACTTCACCAACGTGGCCAGCCTCGCGGCGTTCGTCACGGCCCGACAGGCAGCTTGAGACCGTACCATGCAAACTCGTGACGATATTTTCAACACCTTGCGCGACGCCCTGGTGGAACTGTTTGAACTGGAACCTGAACGCGTCACGCTTGACGCCAACCTGTACCAGGACCTGGAGATCGACAGCATTGATGCGGTGGACCTGATCGACCACATCAAGCGCCAGACCGGCAAGAAAATCGCTGCCGAAGAGTTCAAGGCCGTGCGCACCGTGAACGACGTGGTTGAGGCGGTGTACCGTCTGGTTCAACCGGCCGCATGAGCCGGCTGATCAGCCTTGGCCTGTTGCTGGCGGGGCTGCTGTACCCTTTTGCGGTGTACTACGGCACGGAGCACTTTGCCCCGTGGCAATTTGGCCTGCTGCTGGGCAGCCTGTGGTTGTTGCGCGCCCTGACCGGCGCCAGGCGCCCGGGCAGCCGCTGGATGGCGGCAGCGATCATCGTCTTTTGCCTGTTGCTCGCCTGGTTCGACAACCCGCAGATGCTGCGCTGGTACCCGAGCCTGGTCAGCGCGTTCATGCTGGCGCTGTTCGGCCTGAGCCTGAAATACGGGCCGCCGATGGTCGAGCGCCTGGCCCGCATGACCGAGCCGCAACTGCCCGAAAAAGCAGTTGTGTACACGCGCAAGGTCACCGTGGTGTGGAGTGTGTTTTTTCTGTGTAACGGCCTGCTCGCCGCCGCCCTCACCCTGTGGGCGCCGCTGAGCTGGTGGACGTTGTACAACGGCATGATCGCCTACGGGCTGATGGGGCTGTTGTTTGCCGTGGAATGGCTGGTACGACAAAGGGTTCGAGGCCGCGTATGAATTGGTTGAATCTTGAGCACTTGCTGCTTGAGCCTGTAGGTCAGCGTTTGGTCACCACCGAACCTGCCCTGGATCACCCACAACTGTGGGAGAAGTCCCTGAGCCTGGCCGCCGGGTTGCAAGCCCGGGGCATCCAGCGCCTGGCGCTGCACCTTGAGGATGCCGGCTTGCTGGCGATCGCCCTGCTGGGTGCGTGGCGCGCCGGCGTCAGCGTGTTGTTGCCCGCCGACCTGCAACCACAAACGCGCCAACGCTGGGATGATGTCGTCGATGCCTGGCTGACCGAAGCCGGCGACCTGGATGCGCTGTATCAAGCGCCATTAAGCGCCGCAGCCCTGGACCTGGACACCCACTGCCTGAGCCTGTGCACTTCCGGCTCCAGCGGCGAGCCCAAGCGCATCGACAAAACCCTGCGCCAGATGGCCAACGAGGTCCAGGCGCTGGAAACTCTGTGGGGCGCCGACCTGGGCGAGGCCTGCATCATTGGCAGCGTCGCCACCCAGCATATCTATGGCTTGTTGTTCCGGGTGCTGTGGCCGTTGTGCGCGGGGCGTACCTTTGTGCGCCAGCAGTTGGCATTCCCCGAAGACTTGCAGCGCGCCAGCCGTGAGCATTCGCAATTCGCCTGGGTCGCCAGCCCGGCATTGCTCAAGCGCATGGGCGACAACCTCGACTGGCCGGCGCTCACGCCGGTCAAGCGGGTGTTCTCCTCCGGCGGCGCCCTGCCCCTTGAAGCCGCCAGCAGCCTGCACCAACGCTTGCAGCAATGGCCGACGGAAATCCTCGGCAGCTCGGAAACCGGTGGCATCGCCTGGCGCCAGGGCGAACAACCGTGGCAGCCGTTTGCCGACGTGCAACTGAGCCAGGACGCCGAAGGGGCGCTGCGCATTGCCTCGCCGTACCTGCCCGCCGGCCATATCGAACAGACCGCCGACGCCGCAAACATCCATGCTGACGGCCGCTTCGAATTGCTGGGCCGCCTGGACCGCATCGTCAAGCTGGAAGAAAAACGCATTTCCCTGCCAATGCTCGAACAAGCGCTGATGAACCATGCCTGGGTCGCCGAAACGCGCCTGGGCGTGGTGCAGGAAAACCGTGCTTCCCTTGGTGCTCTCGTGGTGCTCAGCGCTGAAGGTTTGCATGCCCTGCGCAACCAAGGCCGGCGCACCGTCACCCAAACTTTGCGCCAGCACTTGAGCCAACACTGCGAAGCCCTGGCCCTGCCCCGCCGCTGGCGCCTGCTGCGCCAATTGCCACTGAACACCCAAGGCAAGCTGCCCCAGGCCGACGTCGAAGCCCTGCTGCTGGCGCCCCGGCCGAAAGCGCCGGAAGTGTTGGAACAAGTCGAAACCAACGGTGAATGGACCCTGCAACTGGCGATCCCGCCGGACCTCGCCTACTTCAGCGGCCACTTCCCGCAAACCCCGGTGCTGCCGGGCGTGGTGCAGGTGGATTGGGCGCTGAACCTGGGCCAGCAACTGCTCAACCTGCCGGGGCAATTTACCGGGATGGAAGTGCTCAAATTCCAGCAACTGGTGCGCCCGGATGACCGGATCGAGCTGCACCTGCGGTTCGATCAGGAGCGCGGCAAGTTGTACTTCGCCTACCGCAATGAGGCGGCAGCCTGCTCCAGTGGCCGTATTCTTTTGGAGCTGGCGAGTGAATAAGCTTCTGTTGTGGCGAGGGAGCTTGCTCCCGCTGGAGTGCGCAGCACTCCCCACCCAGGCACTGTGTTTTATCAGGCAAATCGGTGTCGCCTGTATTGGGGCCGCTTCGCAGCCCAGCGGGAGCAAGCTCCCTCGCCACAAAAAGCGCTTCTGCCAATGGGGTGCCTGTTATGCATAAGCCCTGCGCCCTGATCCCGGTCTACAACCACGAAGCCGCCGTGCCCGCCGTGGTTCATAGCGTGCTGGCCAGCGGCCTGCCATGCCTGTTGGTAGACGACGGCAGCAGCGCCGCCTGCGCCGCCGTGCTGGCGCAACTGGCGATCCTCGACAACGTATCCCTGCTGACCTTGCCCACCAACCAGGGCAAAGGCGCCGCCGTCATGGCCGGCTTTCGCGAAGCCGCGCGCCTGGGCTTCACCCACGCCCTGCAAGTGGATGCCGACGGCCAGCACGACCTGCGGGAGGTCCGCACCTTCCTCGATGCCTCCCGCGCCCACCCAAATGCAGTGATCTGTGGCTACCCGGAATACGACGACAGCGTACCCAAGGGCCGCCTATACGCGCGCTACCTGACCCACGTGTGGGTATGGATCAATACCTTGTCGCTGCAAATCCGCGACTCCATGTGTGGCTTTCGCGTGTACCCACTGCCACCGACCCTGGCCTTGATGGACTCGGCCAACATCGGCAAACGCATGGATTTCGACTCGGACATCCTGGTGCGCCTCGCCTGGCGCAACCAGCCGATGCGCTGGCTGCCGACCAAGGTGCACTACCCCGCCGACGGCCTGTCGCACTTTCGCCTGTTCCACGATAACGCGCTGATTTCCTCGATGCACACCCGGCTGTTCTTCGGCATGTTGGTGCGCGCGCCGATGATCCTCTGGCGCCGGTGGCAGGCATGAGCCAAGACACCAAACACTGGGCCGACCGCGAAGAACGCGGCAGTTTCTGGCTGATGAAATTCACCGCCTTCGCCGCCAAGGTCCTCGGGCGCCGTCTGCTGAGCCCGCTGCTGTATGGCATCGTTCTGTACTTCTTCCTGTTCG
This sequence comes from Pseudomonas sp. LBUM1641, assembly GCF_059716235.1. Lineage (NCBI taxonomy): Bacteria > Pseudomonadati > Pseudomonadota > Gammaproteobacteria > Pseudomonadales > Pseudomonadaceae > Pseudomonas > Pseudomonas sp. LBUM1641. The sequence goes on along the minus strand of NZ_CP166815.1, from coordinate 521,746 downwards.
GTCGCACAGCCCGCCAAAGCGCCTGGCAGTACCAGCAGCGCCTGGCCGACTGGACCCAGCGCGACGACCTGCGCCCTACCCACAGAAAAGTCTTCGGACAGTTCATGGCGTTCGCCGATGCCTTGCTGGACAAACTCGACGTATGGAACGGCAAGTTGCGCCTGGAGCAGATCGAAATCATCGACCCGGCTCAACTGCGCGGCCAGCTGCGCAGCGAGCGCGGGCAGATGCTGGTCGGCGCGCACCTGGGCAACCTTGAAGTGTGCCGCGCCCTCGCCGAGCTGGGCGAAAAGGTCACGATGAACGTGCTGGTACACACCAAGCACGCCGAACGCTTCAACCGCATATTGGGCGAAGCCGGGGCGACCAATTTGCGCCTGATCCAGGTCAGCGAACTCGACCCGGCGGTGATGATGATGCTCAGCCAGCGCCTGGACGACGGCGAGTGGCTGGCGATTGCCGGCGACCGCGTACCGCTGCATGGCGGGCGTACGGTGCGCGTGGATTTTCTCGGCCATGACGCCGCCTTTCCACAAGGCCCATGGCTGCTGGCCGGCCTGCTGAAATGCCCGGTCAACCTGCTGATGTGCTTGAAGCATCAAGGCCGTTATCGCCTGATCATCGAGCCGTTCGCCCAGTTGATCGAATGGAAACGCAGCGACCGCCAGCAGGTGATCGCGCAATGGACCGCCCGCTACGCCGAGCGCCTGGGCCAGTTCTGCCTGGAAGCGCCCCAACAATGGTTCAACTTTTACCCTTTCTGGAAGACCGATGACGACGCATCTTGAGCCGGTAACCTTCGGCGAACTACCCCTGCGCATCGAAGACGTGCTGGCCCTGGCCAACCGTCAGGCGCCGACTCAACTGCAAGCTGATGCCAAGTACCGCCAGCGTATCGCCAAGGGCGCGCAGTTCCTCGATTCGTTGCTGGACAAGGAAGGCGTGATCTACGGCGTTACCACCGGCTACGGCGACTCGTGCGTGGTGGCGGTGCCGCTGGAGCACGTCGAAGCGCTGCCGCGCCACCTCTACACCTTCCACGGCTGCGGCCTCGGCAAGTTGCTGGACGCGCAAGCCACCCGCGCGGTACTGGCGGCGCGGTTGCAGTCGCTGTGCCATGGCGTTTCCGGGGTACGCGTGGAGTTGCTGGAGCGCCTGCATGCATTCCTGGAATTCGACGTGCTGCCGCTGATTCCGGAAGAAGGCTCGGTGGGCGCCAGCGGTGATTTGACGCCGCTGTCCTACGTGGCCGCGACCTTGTCAGGCGAGCGCGAAGTGCTGTTCCGTGGCGAACGTCGCCAGGCCGCCGACGTGCACCGCGAGCTGGGTTGGGACCCGCTGGTTCTGCGCCCGAAAGAAGCCCTGGCCCTGATGAACGGCACTGCCGTGATGACCGGCCTCGCCTGCCTGGCCTTCGCCCGCGCCGACTACCTGCTGCAACTGGCCACGCGCATCACCGCGCTGAACGTGGTGGCGCTGCAAGGCAATCCGGAGCATTTCGACGAGCGCCTGTTTGCCGCCAAGCCGCACCCGGGCCAGATGCAAGTTGCCGCCTGGCTGCGCAAGGATCTGGCCATCGACGCACCTACCGCGCCGCTGCATCGCCTGCAAGACCGTTACTCGTTGCGTTGCGCCCCCCACGTCCTCGGCGTGTTGGCCGACAGCCTGAACTGGCTGCGTTCGTTCATCGAGATCGAACTCAACAGCGCCAACGACAACCCGATCATCGACGCGGAAGAAGAGCGCGTGCTGCACGGTGGCCACTTCTACGGCGGCCACATCGCCTTCGCCATGGACAGTCTCAAGACCCTGGTGGCCAACGTCGCCGACCTGCTGGACCGTCAGCTCGCGCTGCTGGTGGACGTGCGCTACAACCACGGGCTGCCGAGCAATCTGTCGGGCGCGCCAGCCGAGCGGGCGATGATCAACCATGGCTTCAAGGCCGTGCAGATCGGCACCAGCGCCTGGACCGCCGAAGCCCTGAAAAACACCATGCCGGCCAGCGTGTTCTCGCGCTCCACCGAGTGCCACAACCAGGACAAGGTGAGCATGGGCACCATCGCCGCCCGCGATGCGATTCGTGTGCTGGAACTGACCGAACAAGTCGCTGCCGCCACCTTGCTCGCCGCCAACCAGGGCGTATGGCTGCGAGCCCAGGTTGAAGACGCGCGCCCGCTGCCCCCGGCGCTGGCCGCCATGCATATCGATCTGGCCAAAGACTTCCCGCCGGTTATCGAAGACCGCGCCCTGGAAGGCGAACTGCGCCTGTGCCTGAAGCGCATCGCCGAGCAACACTGGAGGCTGCATGCGTAGCCCCGGCGTGTTGCACTGCGACACTGAAATCCTCGTGCCGTTTTTCGACATCGACACCATGAACGTGGTGTGGCACGGGCACTACGTGAAGTACCTGGAAGTCGCCCGCTGCGCCTTGCTGGACAAGCTCGGCCACAACTACACGGCGATGCTGGAAGCGGGCTACGCCTGGCCGGTGATCGACATGCAACTGCGCTATGTGCGCGGTGCGACCTTCGGCCAGACCCTCAACGTGCGCGCCAGCCTGGTGGAGTGGGAGAACCGTTTGAAGGTCAATTACCTGATCAGCGACAAGGCCACGGGCGAGCGCCTGACCCGCGCCAGCACCGTGCAAGTGGCGGTGGAAATTGCCAGTCGCGAAATGCAGTTGGCATCGCCAAAGGTGTTTGTGGATGCAGTCGAGAGGGCCCTGCAATGACCTCCCCTGTAGGAGCAAGCTTGCTCGCGAAAAACGTCAACGATAACGCAGGCCGCCTGACACCCCGCGGCGCTCTCTGGTTCTTCGCGAGCAAGCTCGCTCCTACAAGGGTCGCGTTGATGCTGTTTTTAGGCATTCCAGGCCTGGCCCAAGCCTTCGACCTGCAACAACTCAGCGATCAGTTGGCAAAACCGTCGGTGATCCACGGCAACTTCATCCAGGAAAAACACCTGCGCGCCCTGCCGCAGCCGCTGACCAGCAAGGGCACCTTCGTCCTGGCCAAGGACCACGGCTTGCTCTGGCTGCTGAAAACCCCGCTGCAACAGGACTACCGCATCAGCGCCACCGGCATCGCCCGGCGTGATGCCAACGGCTGGCAGTTGCTGCCGAACAAGAGTGCCGGTGCCGAGCAGAACCGTTTGTTCCTCGCGGTATTACAGGGCGACAGCAGCGGCTTGCAGCGTGACTTCGAACTGCAACTGCAAGGCGAAGCCACCCAGTGGAAACTCACGTTGATCCCGCGCTCTCTGCTGCTCAAGCAGGTGTTCAACCAGATCAATATCGACGGCGGCGAGCGGGTGCAAAAAATCGAGCTGCTGGAAACCCAGGGTGACAGCACCGTACTGCGCATGCAGGACAGCACCAGCAGCCAGCCCCTGAGCGACGCGGAGCAACACGACTTTGCCGAGTGAACGCTGGTTGCCGCGCCTGTTCCTGATCCTGCTGGTGGCCGTAATGGCCCTGGCGGGTTGGCAATGGCGCCATGGCGCGCCGCTGTCGGCGAACCTGATGGAGCTGGTGCCCGGCACTGCACCCGATGCGCTGGAGCTGCGTGCCGAACGACGCATACAGGAACCACTGAACCGCGAAATACTGGTGCTGGTGGGGCATGCCGATCGGCAAAAAGCCGTGGCCGTGGCGACGCAATTGGGCGAAGCCTGGCAAGCCAGCGGCCTGTTTGAGAAGGTCCAGTGGAACCTGCAAGCCGACCTGCCGGCACTGCGTCAGCAGCTGCTGCAAGGCCGGCTGGCGATGCTCTCGACCAAGGATCGCGAGCAACTGATCGACGAGCCCCAGGCGTTTATTCAGCAACGGGTTCACGCGCTGTTCGACCCGTTCACCGGCTTCAGCCTGGTGCCGAGCCAGGACGATTGGTTGGGCCTCACCGGGCGTATCCAGAACAGCCAGCCGCAGCACGGATCGGTGCAGCTGGATATCGGCAGCGGCGCGTTGATCGCCGACGCCGACGGCAAAAGCTGGGTGCTGCTGCGGGCGCGCACCACTGGCAATGCCTTCGACATGAAACTGCCGCTGCAAGTGGCTGAATTACTCAAGGACAGCCGCGAGCAGGCCGACCAGCAAGGCGCGCAATTACTCGCCGCCAGCGGCCTGCTGTACGCGGCCAACGGTCAGCACCAGGCGACGCGGGAAATCACCTGGGTCGGCGGCGGCGCGACTGCCGGGATCCTGTTATTGCTGCTGTTGGCGTTCCGCCGCTGGCGTGTGCTGTTGGCGTTTGTACCGGTGCTGGTGGGCATGTTGTTTGGTGCGGTGGCCTGTGTGGCGCTGTTCGGGCATATGCATGTGATCACGTTGGTGTTGGGCTCGAGCCTGATCGGCGTGGCGGTGGATTACCCGCTGCATTACCTGTCCAAGAGCTGGAGCATGAGCCCTTGGCGCAGCTGGCCAGCCTTGCGCCTGACCTTGCCGGGCCTGAGCCTGAGCCTGGCCACCAGTTGCATCGGCTACCTGGCCCTGGCCTGGACGCCGTTCCCGGCGCTGACGCAAATCGCGGTGTTCTCTGCCGCTGGCCTGGTGGGCGCCTATCTGTCCGCCGTATGCCTGCTGCCGGCCTTGCTCAAGGGCGTCGAACTGCGCCCGGCCCAATGGCCGCTGCGCATTGCCGAGTTCCTGCTGAGCGTGCGCGAGTCGCTGCTCAAGCGCCTGCCAAGTCCGGTGTTATTGGTACTGGTGTTGGTGTTTTGCGCCGGGGGGCTGTGGCATCTGAACAGCAAAAACGATATCCGCCAATGGATCGGTGCACCACCGCAGTTGCTGCAGGAAGCCCAGGCCGTCGCGCGGATTACCGGGTTCCAGCCCACCAGCCAGTTCTTCCTGGTGCGGGCGGACAACCAGCCGCAATTGCTGGAGCGCCAGGCCGCGCTGAGTCAGCGTCTGGATCAGTTAGTGAACATGGACAAGCTCCAGGGTTACCTGGCGCTCAACCAGTTGGTCAGCGCGCCGGCCGAGCAACAGCAACTGCGTGAAGCCCTGAACCAACTGCCGCAGTACTGGCAGCCATTGCTGGACCTCGGCGTGCCCGCCGCCGCACTGCAAACCGAGGTGGCCCAGTTGCAGGCACTGCCCACCGAAGACATCGATGCCGCGCTGGTCGGCCCGCTGGCTGAGCCGTGGCGCACACTGTGGCTGGGGAATGTCGACGGTGGCGTGGCAGCGATGGTGAGCCTGCAAGGTTTGAACAACCCGGCCTTGCTGCGGGTACAGGCCCTGGATTTACCCGGTGTGCAGCTGGTGGATCGCCTGGGCGACTTGAACCAGGTGTTTGCCGCGACGCAAATCAGCGCCGCCGAATTGAAGTTGATGTCGTGCGTGTTGATCGTACTGTTGCTGATCCTTCCGTTCGGCTTCGGCGGTGCCCTGCGCATCGTCGCCCTGCCGCTGCTGGCGGCGCTGTGCAGCCTGGCCAGCCTCGGTTGGCTGGGGCAGCCGCTGACGTTGTTCAGCCTGTTCGGCCTGCTGCTGGTGACCGCGATCAGCGTCGACTACGCGATCCTGATGCGTGAACAAATTGGCGGCGCCGCGGTGAGCCTGTTGGGCACACTGTTGGCGGCCGTGACTACTTGGCTATCGTTCGGCCTGCTGGCCATTTCCAGCACGCCGGCGGTGAGTAATTTTGGGCTATCGGTAAGCTTGGGGCTGGCATTCAGCTTCATGCTGGCACCGTGGGCCGCCCCGTCCGGGACAAGGAAGAAACGATGAGCAGCCAATACCTCAGCAAGAACTACGTCGAAGAAACCAAATTCGGCTTCTGGTTCCTGCGCAGCCACACCTGGCAGCACCACGTGCTGCGCGTGGCAATCAACGACCTGCGCAGCCTGTTCAGCGACCCGCTGCCGGTTGCCCCGGTGCTGCTGGACGCCGGCTGTGGCCAGGGCAAGTCGTTCCAGTATTTGCAGCAGGTGTTCGCCCCCGAACGCCTGATCGGCCTGGATGCTGACCCCCACAGCCTCGACCTGAGCCGCGCCGAAGCCGCGCGCCAAGATATCGCCATCGAGTTGATCGGCAGCGATTGCGCGACCCTCGACGTGGCCGACGCCAGTGTCGACGTGCTGTTCTGTCACCAGACTTTCCATCACCTGGTAGAACAACATCGCGCCCTGAAAGAGTTCTATCGCGTGCTCAAGCCGGGCGGCTATCTGCTGTTTGCCGAATCCACCGAGGCCTATATCGACACCTGGGTAATTCGCTGGCTGTTCCGTCACCCGATGCATGTGCAGAAAAGCGCAGAAGAGTACCTTGAGATGATTCGCGAGCAGGGCTTTGAATTCGGCCCGCAGAACGTTTCGTACCCGTACCTGTGGTGGAGCCGCGCCACCGATTTCGGCCTGCTTGAGCGCTGGGGCCTGCGCCAGCCAAAACCGGCCGGCCAGCGCGAAGAAACCCTGGTCAACGTGGTTGCCCGCAAACCTCTGGCGAGCGCTGAAACATGATCCGAATGCTGTTGATCGGCTGCCTGTTGCTGCTGAGCGCCTGCGCCAGCCAGCCGCCGTTGCCGTCGAAAAACCCGGTGCTGAGCCTGCCGTTGCAACTGCATGTGCAGCGCGAACAGGATGGCCAGCGCCAGGACTGGCTGCTGGTGATGCAGCGCGAAGGCGGCGGGATTCGCTGGTCGATGATGGACCCGCTGGGTATTCCCCAGGCCCGCCAGATGCTGATCAACGGTGCGTGGCAAGCCGACGGTTTGCTGCCGCCCAATCCCCAGGCGCGAGAGTTGTTTGCCGCGCTGTTGTTCGCCCTCACTTCGGCGGATGAAGTCTCCAAGCTGTACCCCGGCACCCAGGAAATGGACCTGATCCGTACCCTGCCGTCCCACTGGAAGATCACCTACCACTCCTCCCTGGTGTTTCGCGTGGACGTGATCGGGCAACCGTTGACCTACCGCATCTCGCCGCTTGAGGCCACCCGATGACCGCCTACCTCAATGCCCTCGGCGTGATCTGCGCCCTGGGCCGCGACAAGCGCGAAGTCAGCCGCAACCTGTTTGCCGGCGACTGTTCCGGCATGCGCGCCGAAAGCGGCTGGGTGCCGGAGCGTGTGTTGCCGGTGGCGGGTGTGCACGGTGAACTCGCGGCGATCCCGCCCGGGCTGGAATCCCACCACAGCCGTAATAATCAGCTGTTGCTGGAAGCGGCGTTGCAGATTGACGACGAGATCCGGCAAGCGATCCAGACGTTCGGTGCGTCGCGCATTGGCATCGTGCTCGGCACCAGCACCTCGGGCATTGATGAAGCCAGTCGTGGCATCGCCCACTACCTGCGGGAAAAAAACTTCCCCGGCGACTACGACTACCTGCAACAGGAACTCGGCGCCCCGGCCAATTTCCTCGCCGACTGGCTGCAACTGAGCGGCCCGGCCTACGTGATTTCCACCGCCTGCACCTCCAGCGCACGGGCACTGATGAGTGCCCAACGCCTGTTGGACCTGGGTGTGTGCGATGCGGTGATTTGCGGTGGCGTCGACACGCTGTGCAAGCTGACCCTCAATGGCTTTTCGTCCCTGGAAGCCGTGTCGGCACAGCGCTGCAATCCGTTCTCGGCGAACCGCAACGGCATCAACATCGGCGAAGCTGCGGTGCTGTTCCTGATGAGCAAAACTCCGGCGCCGGTCGCGCTGCTGGGCAGTGGCGCCAGTTGCGATGCCCACCATATTTCTGCACCCGAGCCCACCGGTAAGGGTGCGTTGCAAGCGATGCGCAAGGCCTTGGCCAGCGCAAAACTGGCGCCCGGGCAGATCGGTTACCTGAACCTGCACGGCACCGCCACGCAGCACAATGACGCCATGGAAAGCCTGGCGGTCGCGGCCCTGTTCCAGGGCGGCGTAGCCTGCTCGTCGACCAAACCCATGACCGGCCACACCCTGGGCGCCGCCGGTGCGCTGGAAGCTGCATTCTGCTGGCTGAGCCTCGCGGAAGGCGTGGTGCCGCCCCATGTCTGGGACGGCCAGGCTGACCCCGACCTGCCCGTACTGAAGTGGGCGTCGCCCGGCGACACCCTGGAAAAACGCTGCCTGATGAGCAACTCGTTTGCTTTCGGCGGCAACAACGTCAGCCTGATTATCGGAGACGCCCCATGACCCATTGGCCGCTCGCCGAACTGCTGCCCCACGCCGGTGACATGATCCTGATCGATCAGGTCCTGAGCTTTGATGAAGAACAGATTCAGACCCGCTTGACGGTCACGCCCGGCGGTCTTTTCAACCGCGCCGACGGCAGCCTGCCCGCGTGGGTCGGCATTGAGTTGATGGCGCAAAGCGTCGCGGCCTACGCCGGTTGTCGCGCACGCCAAAAAGGTGAAGCCGTGGAATTGGGCTTCCTGCTGGGCACGCGCAAATTCGAGTGCAACGTCGAGCATTTCCCCGCAGGCGCTGAGCTGACCATCCACGGCCTGCGCTCCCTGGAAGACGACAACGGCATGGGTGTGTTCGAATGCCACCTCACCGGTGACGGTATCCAGGCGAGTGCACGCTTGAACGTATTTCGACCGCCCCAGGCGGCCAACTATTTAGATGAATCGAAGGACACCACGCCATGACTGAATCCGTACTGGTTACCGGCTCCAGCCGTGGCATCGGCCGCGCTATCGCATTGCGCCTGGCCCAGGCCGGGCACGACATCGTGCTGCATTGCCGCAGCGGGCGCGCCGAGGCGGATGCGGTGCAGATCGAAATCGAAGCCCTGGGGCGCAAGGCCCGGGTGTTGCAATTCGATGTGGCGGATCGCGCCAGTTGCAAAGAGATTCTGGAAGCCGACGTGGAAGCACAGGGCGCCTATTACGGCGTGGTGCTCAATGCCGGGCTGACGCGCGATGGCGCGTTTCCAGCGCTGTCGGAAGACGACTGGGACGTAGTGATGCGCACCAACCTGGACGGGTTCTACAACGTGCTGCACCCGGTGATGATGCCGATGATTCGGCGCCGCGCCGCTGGGCGGATCGTGTGCATCACGTCAGTGTCCGGGTTGATCGGCAACCGTGGCCAGGTCAACTACAGCGCGTCCAAGGCCGGTTTGATCGGCGCCGCCAAGGCCCTGGCCATCGAGCTCGGCAAGCGCAAGATCACCGTCAACTGCGTGGCTCCCGGGCTGATCGACACCGCGATGCTCGATGAAAACGTACCGGTGGAAGAATTGATGAAAATGATCCCGGCCCAACGCATGGGCACTCCGGAGGAAGTCGCCGGGGCGGTGAATTTCCTGATGTCGGCGGAAGCCGGCTACATCACCCGCCAAGTGCTGGCCGTGAATGGAGGCCTGTGCTGATGAAACGCGTGGTGGTCACCGGCATGGCCGGCGTTACGTCCCTGGGCAGCGATTGGGCAACCATCGCCGCCAACTTCCGCGCCAACCGCAGCGGCATTCGGCGCATGGACGAGTGGGAGCGCTTCACCGAACTGAACACGCGGCTGGCCGGGCCGATCGATGATTTCGTGGTGCCCGCCCACTGGACTCGCAAGCAATTGCGTAGCATGGGCCGGGTTTCGCGCCTGGCGGTATGGGCAGCGGAACAGGCGCTGAAAGACGCCGGCTTGCTGGGCGACGAGTCGATCAAGGACGGGCGCATGGGCGTTGCCTGCGGCTCGTCCACGGGCAGTACCGACGAGATCAAGGCCTTCGGCAATATGCTGCTGAACTCGGTGGCCGAGGGGCTGAACGCCAACTCCTACGTGCGCATGATGCCCCATACCACGGCGGCGAATATCAGCATCTTCTTCGGCCTCACCGGCCGACTGATCCCGACGTCCAGCGCCTGCACCAGCGGCAGCCAGGGCATCGGCTACGCCTATGAGGCCATCAAGTTCGGCCGCCTTCCGCTGATGTTGGCGGGTGGCGCTGAAGAGCTGTGCCCGACCGAAGCCATGGTGTTCGATGCGCTGTACGCCACCAGCCTGAAAAACGATGCGCCGCAAACCAGCCCGCGCCCCTATGACAGTGGCCGCGACGGCCTGGTGATCGGCGAAGGCGGCGGCATCCTGGTGCTCGAAGAACTGGAACACGCACTGGCCCGTGGCGCGCACATCCACGCCGAAATCGTCGGTTTCGGCAGCAACGCCGACGGCCAGCACACCACCCGCCCGGAACAGGCCACCATGCGCCGCGCCATGGAACTGGCCCTGGAAGATGCGGGGCTTGCGCCCGACGCCATCGGCTATGTGAACGGCCATGGGACCGCTACCGACCAGGGCGACATCGCCGAAACCCTGGCCACCAGCAGCCTGTTCGGCAGCCGCATGCCCATCAGTTCGCAAAAGAGTTTCCTTGGGCACACCCTGGGCGCATGCGGCGCATTGGAGTCGTGGTTCAGCATCGAAATGATGAACCGCAACCAATACGTGCACACCTTCAACCTCGACGAGGTCGACCCGCGCTGCGGCGAGTTGGACTACCTGCAAGGCGAGTTCCGCGAGCTGCACAACGACTACGTGATGAACAACAATTTTGCCTTTGGCGGCGTCAACACTTCGCTGATTTTCCGCCGCTGGGCGTAAGTTTTTTTACTGACTGGAGAAATGGAATGTCTTCCCTGCTACGCGCAACACTGGTCGCTTTGGCCCTGCTCACCACCGCTGGCTGCACCAATAAACCGGTGCTCAACACCCAGCACGACTTGCCGGCAAACCCGCAGGTCAACGAAGAAAAGATGAAGCAGACCATTATCGCGGCCTTGAACAAACGCGAATGGGTCGTACAGCGCCTGAGCCCGCGGCTGGTGCAGGCCGAGATCAACGTGCGCAACAAATTCCACGCTGAAATCGACATCCGCTACACCGCTACCAGCTACGCCATCACCTACCGCGACAGCCGCGACCTGGGCTACAAGGACGGCAAGATCCACCGCAACTACAACCGTTGGGTGAGCATGCTGGACCGGGATATTCTGGCGGCGTTGCGCACCAATGGTGTGAGTGACAATGGGTCGGCGGCGCAGTTGTTCCAGCAAACCGGGACTTCGAAGCAGAACTGAAACGCCCGCTCTCTGTGGCGAGGGAGCTTGCTCCCGTTGAGGCGCGAAGCGCCCCTAAAACCTGCGACTGAGGGTTGTCTGGTAAAACTCAGTCGTCGGGTTTTGGGGCTGCTGCGCAGCCCGGCGGGAGCAAGCTCCCTCGCCACAGGTTATACGTCGGTCATACCAACGCTTTACGGGTCAGCAACTCGACAAACGCCTTGGCCATCGGCGTTTGCTGGCCCTTACGCTGCACCAGCCACACCGCCGTCACCGCTTCCTGATCCAACAACGTGCGGTAAACCACGCCATCAATGCGTATCCGCTGATACGACGCCGGCAGCACCGAAACACCCAGCCCCGCCGCCACCAAACCGATGATGGTCATCGCCTCGCCTGCCTCTTGGGCGAAGTGCGGGCTGAAGCCTGCATCACGCGCCAGGTTCAGCAGCTGGGCATACAACCCGCTGCCGTAAGTCCGCGGGAAAAATACAAACGGCTCTTCGGCCAATTGCGCCAGGTGCAAACCACGCTCACTGCCCTCCACCAACGGATGCCCGGCGTTCAGCACGGCCACCAAGGGTTCGCGCATCAGTTCCACGACACTCAGCGAATCAGGCAACGGCAACGGCCGCATCAACCCCACCTGTATCGACTCGTCCACCAGCGACTCGGCCACTTCCGTACTGCTCATCTCCTGCAAATTCAAATGCACCGCCGGGAACGCCTGGCGAAAGGCGAAGATCGCCTGTGGGATGCTGGAGTTGAACGGCGCGGAAGAGGTGAAGCCAATCTTCAACTCCCCCAGTTCACCCAACTGCGCCCGACGCGCCACGTCCGCCGCTTTATCCACCTGCGCCAGCACCAGACGCGCCTCTTGCAGGAACAACCGGCCCGCCTCACTCAGCTCGACCCGACGATTGGTACGCTCGAACAACCGCGCCCCAATCTCCTGCTCCAGCGCCTGGATCTGCTGGCTCAGCGGCGGCTGGGAGATGCCCAGCACCTGCGCGGCGCGGCCAAAGTGCAGCTCTTCAGCCACGGCGATGAAGTAACGCAGGTGGCGCAATTCCATGAAAACCTCATTAGGTCGTAAAAGCTCTTAAACAGGTCGAACAATATATTGGAAAGAATCATTAGCGAGCTATATTCTTTTTTGCATTGTCAGCCCTGGCAGTCTTTCCTCCCCGAGGTCCCGCGTGAAATCTGCTGTCGCTCCGCTTGCTCAAGAAGTACCGCCCACCGCCCTCGATGAAGTGGTGGCACAGCTCAACGAGCAGTACATCGAAAAAGGCACCCCGATGTTCATGCGCACGGTGCTGGCGCTGTTTTCCGGCGGTTTTGCCACCTTTGCCCTGCTCTACTGCGTACAGCCGATGATGCCGGCGCTGTCCCACGAATTTTCCATCAATGCCGCACAAAGCAGCCTGATCCTCTCGGTAGCCACCGGCATGCTCGCCATTGGCCTGCTGATCACCGGGCCGATTTCCGACACCTTTGGGCGAAAGCCGGTCATGGTTGCCGCGCTGTTCTGCGCCGCGCTGGCCACCATCGCCAGCGGCCTGATGCCGAGCTGGGAAGGCATCCTGCTGATGCGCGCACTGGTGGGCCTGTCCCTCAGCGGGCTGGCTGCGGTGGCCATGACCTACCTGAGCGAAGAGATCCACCCGCAACACATCGGCCTGGCCATGGGCCTGTACATCGGCGGTAACGCCATTGGCGGGATGAGCGGGCGCTTGATCATCGGCGTACTGATCGACTTCGTCAGCTGGCACACGGCGATGCTGATCATCGGCGCCCTGGCGCTGATCGCGGCCACGGTGTTCTGGAAAATCCTGCCACCGTCGCGCAATTTCCGCGCAAACCGCCTGAACCCGCGCAGCTTGCTCGATGGCTTCACAATGCACTTCAAGGACGCCGGCCTGCCGTGGCTGTTCCTTGAAGCTTTCGTGCTGATGGGTGCCTTTGTGACGATGTTCAACTACATCGGCTATCGCCTGCTGGCCTCGCCCTACGAGTTGAGCCAGGCCGTGGTAGGCCTGCTGTCGCTGGTGTACCTCTCCGGTATCTACAGCTCGGCGAAAATCGGCTCCCTGGCCGACCGCCTGGGCCGCCGTCGCGTACTGTGGGCAACCATCGTGCTGATGCTCGGCGGCATCGCCCTGACGCTGTTTACCCCGCTGTGGCTGGTAGTGCCCGGCATGCTGATCTTCACCTTCGGCTTCTTTGGCGCCCACTCGGTGGCCAGCAGCTGGATCGGCCGCCGCGCGCTCAAAGCCAAGGGCCAGGCGTCGTCGCTGTACCTGTTCAGTTATTACGTCGGGTCGAGTATTGCGGGCACGGCGGGGGGTTTCTTCTGGCACTACGCCGGGTGGAACGGGATTGGCGGGTTTATCGTTGCGCTGCTGATCGTCGCGTTGCTGGTGGCCTTGAAACTGGCGAAGTTGCCGCCGTTGCAGGAAGCCAAGGCTTAATCACCGCTCACAAAAAAGCCCGGCATCTGCCGGGCTTTTTCATTGCCGCGCGATCACTCGTGATACTGCGCCGACAACTCATGCACCGCCCGCAGGAACGCGCCTGCGTGTTCTGGATCAACTTCCGGCGTAATGCCATGGCCGAGGTTGAATACGTGACCGCTGCCTTTGCCGTAGCTGGCGAGGATGCGCCCCACTTCAGTACGGATGGCTTCCGGCTTGGCGTACAGCACGGTCGGGTCCATGTTGCCTTGCAGCGCGACCTTGCTGCCCACGCGGCGACGGGCTTCGCCGATGTCGCAGGTCCAGTCCAGGCCCAGCGCGTCGGCGCCAGCGTCGGCGATGCTTTCCAGCCACAGGCCGCCGCCCTTGGTGAACATGATGACCGGCACTTTGCGGCCTTCGTGTTCGCGGATCAGGCCGCTGACGATTTTGCGCATGTAGGCCAGGGAGAATTCCTGATACGCCGCCGCCGACAGGTTGCCGCCCCAGGTATCGAAGATCTGCACCGCCTGGGCGCCGGCCATGATCTGGCCGTTCAGGTAGGAGGTGACCGACTGCGCCAGCTTGTCCAGCAGCAGGTGCATGGCTTGCGGGTTGTCGTAGAGCATGGCCTTGGTCTTGCGGAAGTCTTTCGACGAGCCGCCTTCGACCATGTAGGTGGCCAGGGTCCACGGGCTGCCGGAGAAGCCGATCAGCGGCACGCGGCCATTGAGCTCGCGGCGGATGGTGCTGACGGCGTCCATCACGTAACCGAGGTCTTTATGCGGATCAGGGATCGGCAGGGCTTCGATATCGGCCAGGGTGCTGACGACTTTCTTGAAACGCGGGCCTTCGCCGGTTTCGAAGTACAGGCCTTGGCCCATGGCGTCAGGGATGGTCAGGATATCGGAGAACAGGATGGCCGCATCCAGCTGTGGATAGCGGTCCAGCGGTTGCATCGTGACTTCGCAGGCGAACTCCGGATTCATGCACAGGCTCATGAAGTCGCCGGCGTGGGCGCGACTGGCGCGGTATTCCGGCAGGTAGCGACCGGCCTGGCGCATCATCCACACAGGGGTGACGTCCACAGGTTGCTTGAGCAGGGCACGAAGGAAACGGTCGTTCTTGAGGGCAGTCATGTCGGCATCCGCAAAAAAAGTGCGGACATTTTCTCAGAGCGCGACGCAAAAGGCACGGCAAGAGCCGTGCCTTTTGTCTATCGGGTCAATTTGTCGCGGATATGAAAGCGCCGCAAAACAAATGTGGGAGCGGGCTTGCTCGCGAAAGCGGTGGGTCAGCCAACACATCTGGTGACTGATATACCGCATTCGCGAGCAAGCCCGCTCCCACATTTTGATCCCATTTCAATCCGGGATCGGGGTCAGACCTGCAGGTAATCCAGGATCCCTTCAGCGGCGTTGCGGCCTTCGAAGATGGCCGTCACCACCAGATCAGACCCGCGAACCATGTCGCCACCGGCGAAGATTTTCGGGTTGCTGGTCTGGTGTTTGTACTGGCCTTGTTCCGGGGCTACAACGCGGCCCTGGCTGTCGGTCTGGATTTCGAACTGCTCGAACCACGGCGCCGGGCTTGGGCGGAAACCAAAGGCGATGACCACGGCGTCTGCCGGGATGATCTCTTCGGAACCCGGGATCGGCTCAGGACTGCGACGGCCACGGGCGTCCGGTTCGCCGAGACGGGTCTCGACCACTTTCACGCCTTCGACGCGGTCTTCACCGACGATAGCGATCGGCTGGCGGTTGTAGAGGAATCTCACGCCTTCTTCCTTGGCGTTCTTCACCTCTTTGCGCGAGCCCGGCATGTTGGCTTCGTCACGACGGTAGGCACAGGTCACCGACTTGGCACCCTGGCGAATCGAAGTACGGTTGCAGTCCATCGCAGTGTCACCACCGCCCAGCACCACGACCTTCTTGCCTTTCATGTCGACGAAATCTTCCGGCGACTTTTCAAAGCCCAGGTTGCGGTTGACGTTGGCGATCAGGAAGTCCAGAGCGTCGTACACGCCCGGCAGGTCCTCACCGGCAAAGCCGCCCTTCATGTAGGTGTAGGTGCCCATGCCCATGAACACGGCATCGTATTCTTCGAGCAGTTGTTCCATGGTCACGTCTTTGCCGATTTCGGTATTGAGGCGGAACTCGATACCCATGCCGGTGAAGACTTCGCGACGATGGCTCAGTACGGTTTTTTCCAGCTTGAACTCGGGGATGCCAAAGGTCAGCAGGCCACCGATTTCCGGGTTCTTGTCGAACACCACCGGGGTCACACCGCCACGTACCAGCACGTCGGCGCAGCCCAGGCCCGCGGGGCCCGCGCCGATGATCGCGACGCGCTTGCCGGTTGGCTTGACCTTGGACATGTCCGGGCGCCAGCCCATGGCGAACGCGGTGTCGGTGATGTACTTCTCCACCGAACCGATGGTCACCGCGCCGAAGCCGTCGTTGAGGGTACACGCACCCTCGCAAAGACGATCCTGCGGGCAGACCCGGCCGCACACTTCCGGCAAGGTGTTGGTCTGGTGCGACAGCTCGGCGGCGGCGAGGATGTTGCCCTCGGCCACCAATTTGAGCCAGTTCGGAATGAAGTTGTGCACCGGGCACTTCCATTCGCAATACGGGTTACCGCAACCCAGGCAGCGGTGGGCCTGATCGGCCGAGTGCTGGGGTTTGAAGGGTTCGTAAATTTCCACGAACTCTTTTTTGCGTTGACGCAACAGTTTCTTCTTCGGATCTTTGCGCCCGACATCGATGAACTGGAAGTCGTTATTCAGACGTTCAGCCATGTTAAAACCTCATCAAACTCTTCAGGCGCATATCACTGCGGGTTGGCACGGATGCTGGAAAGCAACGATTTCAGGTTGGCAGCCTTGGGCTTGACCAGCCAGAAACGACGCAGGTAGTCATCGAGGTTTTCAGCGAGGTTACGACCCCATTCGCTGTTGGTTTCCTCAACGTATTCGTCCAGCACATGCTGCAAGTGGTTGCGATAGGATTCCATCGCTTCGCCGCTGATCCGCTGGATCTCCACCAACTCGTGGTTCACCTTGTCGACGAAGGTGTTGTCCTGGTCCAGCACGTAGGCGAAACCGCCGGTCATGCCCGAACCGAAGTTGTAGCCGGTATTGCCCAGCACCGCGACAAAACCACCGGTCATGTATTCGCAGCAGTGATCGCCGGTGCCTTCAACCACGGTGTGGGCACCGGAGTTACGTACTGCGAACCGCTCACCGGCCGTACCGGCTGCAAACAGTTTGCCGCCGGTTGCGCCGTACAGGCAGGTGTTGCCGATGATGGCACTGTCTTGAGTCTTGTAGACGCTGCCGACCGGCGGAACGATGACCAGCTTGCCGCCGGTCATGCCCTTGCCCACGTAATCGTTGGCGTCGCCTTCGAGGTACATGTTCAGGCCACCGGCGTTCCACACACCGAAGCTCTGGCCAGCGGTGCCCTTGAAGCGAAAGGTGATCGGCGCCTTGGCCATGCCCTGGTTGCCGTGCTTGCGCGCGATTTCGCCGGAGATGCGTGCGCCGATGGAACGGTCGCAGTTGCAGATATCCAGGGCGAATTCGCCGCCGCTTGCGTCGTTGATCGACGAATTGGCCATCTCGACCATCTTCTCGGCCAGCAGGCCCTTGTCGAACGGGGGGTTGCGGTCAACCTGGCAGAACTGTGGCTTGTCCGCCGGGATGTGATCGCTGCCCAGCAGCGGCGTCAGGTCCAGATGTTGTTGCTTGGCGGTCTGACCTTCGAGGATGTCCAGCAGGTCGGTACGGCCGATCAGCTCTTCCAGCGAACGCACGCCCAGCTTGGCCAGCCACTCACGGGTTTCTTCGGCGACGTAGGTGAAGAAATTCACCACCATGTCGACGGTACCGATGTAGTGGTCCTTGCGCAGCTTCTCGTTCTGGGTCGCCACGCCGGTGGCGCAGTTGTTCAGGTGGCAGATGCGCAGGTATTTGCAGCCCAGGGCGATCATGGGCGCGGTGCCGAAGCCGAAGCTTTCAGCGCCGAGGATCGCGGCCTTGATCACGTCGAGGCCGGTCTTCAGGCCACCGTCGGTCTGCACCCGGACTTTGCCGCGCAGGTCGTTGCCGCGAAGGGTCTGGTGCGTTTCAGCCAGGCCCAGCTCCCACGGCGCACCGGCGTACTTGATGGAGGTCAGCGGCGAAGCGCCGGTGCCGCCGTCGTAGCCGGAGATGGTGATCAAGTCGGCATAGGCCTTGGCCACACCGGCGGCAATGGTGCCCACGCCGGCTTCTGCGACCAGTTTCACCGAGACCAGGGCCTGCGGGTTGACTTGTTTCAAGTCGAAAATCAGCTGCGACAAATCCTCGATGGAGTAGATGTCGTGGTGCGGCGGCGGCGAAATCAGGGTCACGCCCGGCACTGCATATCGCAGCTTGGCGATCAGGCCATTGACCTTGCCGCCTGGCAGTTGCCCGCCTTCACCCGGCTTGGCGCCCTGGGCGACCTTGATCTGCAGCACTTCGGCGTTGACCAGGTATTCCGGGGTTACACCAAAACGGCCAGTAGCGACCTGCTTGATTTTCGAGCTCTTGATGGTGCCGTAGCGGGCCGGGTCTTCACCGCCTTCGCCGGAGTTGGAACGCGCACCCAGGCGGTTCATGGCTTCGGCCAGGGCCTCGTGAGCCTCAGGCGACAAGGCGCCCAGGGAAATACCGGCGGAGTCGAAACGCTTGAGGATCGATTCCAGTGGCTCGATCTCGCTGATGGCCAGCGGCGTGTCCAGAGTTTTCACCTTGAACAGGTCGCGGATCATCGACACCGGACGGTTATCCACCAGCGCGGTGTATTCCTTGAACTTGGCGTAGTCGCCCTGCTGCACGGCAGCTTGCAGGGTGCTGACCACGTCCGGGTTGTAGGCGTGGTATTCGCCACCGTGGACGAACTTCAGCAGGCCGCCTTGCTGGATCGGCTTGCGCGCGCTCCAGGCTTCGGCTGCCAGGGCTTTCTGCTCGGCTTCGATGTCGACGAAACGTGCGCCCTTGATGCGGCTTGGCACGCCACGGAAGCTCATGTCGCAGACTTCTTCCGACAGGCCGATGGCTTCGAACAGCTGTGCGCCACGGTACGAAGTGACGGTGGAGATGCCCATCTTCGACAGGATCTTCAACAGGCCCTTGGTGATGCCTTTACGGTAGTTCTTGAACACCTCGTAGAGGTCGCCCAGGACTTCACCGGTACGGATCAGGTCGCCGAGTACTTCGTACGCGAGGAACGGGTACACCGCCGAAGCGCCGAAGCCGATCAACACCGCAAAGTGATGCGGGTCGCGGGCTGTGGCGGTTTCAACCAGGATGTTGGAGTCGCAACGCAGGCCCTTTTCGGTCAGGCGATGGTGCACTGCGCCGGTGGCCAGGGAGGCGTGGATCGGCAGCTTGCCAGGGGCAATATGACGGTCGGTCAGCACGATCTGGGTACGGCCGGCGCGCACGGCTTCTTCAGCCTGATCGGCGACGTTGCGCACAGCGGCTTCAAGGCCGAGGCTCTCGTCGTAGTTCAGGTCGATGATCTGCCGGTCGAAGCCCGGGCGGTCCAGGGTCATCAACGAACGCCACTTGGCCGGGGAAATCACCGGCGAGCTGAGGATCACGCGGGAAGCGTGCTCAGGCGATTCCTGGAAGATGTTGCGCTCGGCACCGAGGCACACTTCCAGGGACATCACGATGGCTTCGCGCAGCGGGTCGATCGGCGGGTTGGTCACCTGGGCGAACTGCTGACGGAAATAGTCGTACGGCGTGCGCACGCGCTGGGACAGCACGGCCATTGGCGTGTCGTCGCCCATGGAACCGACGGCCTCGTAACCCTGCTCACCCAACGGGCGCAGCACCTGGTCACGCTCTTCGAAAGTGACCTGGTACATCTTCATGTACTGCTTGAGCTGGTCAACGTCGTAGAAAGCCGAACCGTGGTCGTTGTCTTCCATGGTCGCCTGGATGCGCAGGGCATTCTTGCGCAGCCATTGCTTGTACGGATGACGAGACTTCAAGCGATTGTCGATGGCATCGGTGTCGAGGATCTGACCGGTTTCGGTGTCCACGGCGAGGATCTGGCCCGGGCCGACACGGCCTTTGGCGATCACGTCTTCCGGCTTGTAGTTCCACACGCCGATTTCCGACGCCAGGGTGATAAAGCCGTTGGTGGTGGTCACCCAACGCGCCGGGCGCAGGCCGTTACGGTCGAGCAGGCACACGGCGTAGCGACCGTCGGTCATTACCACGCCGGCCGGGCCGTCCCACGGTTCCATGTGCATCGAGTTGTACTCATAGAACGCCCGCAGGTCGGGGTCCATGGTCTCAACGTTCTGCCACGCGGGTGGAATGATCATGCGCACGCCACGGAACAGGTCGATGCCGCCGGTGACCATCAGTTCGAGCATGTTGTCCATGCTGGAGGAGTCAGAACCCACGCGGTTGACCAGCGGGCCGAGCTCTTCCAGGTCCATCAGGTCATTGGCGAACTTGGTGCGACGGGCTACGGCCCAGTTGCGGTTGCCGGTGATGGTATTGATCTCGCCGTTGTGGGCGAGGAAGCGGAATGGCTGGGCCAGCGGCCATTTCGGCAGGGTGTTGGTAGAGAAACGCTGGTGGAACACGCAGATCGCGGTTTGCAGGCGCTCATCGCTCAGGTCTGGATAGAAGGCGGTCAAATCCGCCGGCATCATCAGGCCTTTATAAATGATGGTCTTGTGGGAAAAGCTGCAGATGTAGTGGTCGGTGTCGGCGGCGTTGGCCACGGACGAACGACGACGCGATGTGAACAGCTTGATCGCCATGTCCTGGTCGCTCAGGCCGTCGCCTGCGATGAACACTTGTTCGATCTGTGGCAGGCGCTCCAGGGCCAGGCGGCCGAGCACGCTGGTGTCGATCGGCACTTTGCGCCAGCCGACGAGCTGCAGGCCGGCGGCCAGGATCTCGCGGTTCATGTTCTCGCGAGCGGCTTCGGCTTTAACCGGGTCCTGGTTGAAGAACACCATGCCCACGGCGTACTGCTTGGGCAAGTCGGCGCCGAAATGCTCCTTGGCGACTGCGCGCAGGAACTGGTCGGGCTTTTGAATCAGCAAGCCGCAACCGTCACCGGTCTTGCCGTCGGCGTTGATCCCACCGCGGTGGGTCATGCAGGTCAGGGCCTCGATGGCCGTTTGCAAAAGGGTATGACTGGGCTCGCCCTGCATATGGGCTATCAGGCCGAAACCGCAGTTATCCTTGAATTCATCGGGTTGGTACAGACCTGCTTTCATAGACACTTTCTCACCAGGCTGCCTCTTATTCCGAGGCAAATTTCTTTTCAATTCAACCGGTTACCTTCCACGCCGAACGTACGCCGGCTTAGCGGGGGCAAAAGGGAGGTCATTGTACACACCGACACAGACGCTCACAAATTTAGCGACGAAATGTCGCAAATCTATGTCGCATTTATGAAAGGTTTAAAGCGATATGCTGTGCTAGTCAAAACTTTTTTAATTCTGACCGCTACGACTCAAAAGCGACGTGCGCAGACACCACAAAGCGCGCGGCCTGGAAGGCAGCACGCACTTGCGGATTTTTTTGAGGTGCCGGGAGAGGCGGCCTGGGTAAGGCCGCCGAATCTTCAGCGAGTTGTTGCCAGTTCCTGTTGGACGCTGGCGACAGTGCGAGGCCAAGGTTTACCAGCCTGAACCTTCGCTGGCAAGGCCTTGATAGCGGATTCAGCTGCTGCGCGGCTGGAGAAGTTGCCGTAAGTGATCACGAAGAGAGGCTTGCCGTTGAGCACTTTCTTGAAATAACGGTACTCGCCGCCCTGCTCTTTCACGAACGCCTGGGCGTTGGCTTCGGAGCTGGTGCCCAGGATCTGCACCACGAAGTTACCGGTAGGCTGGCTGGTGTACCAGCTGCTGCCGGCAGCGCCGGCCTTGGCCACGGTCACAGGTTTTTCAGCAGGCTTGGCGGCAGGCGCTGGTTTGGCCACCGGCGCCGGGGCTACTGGCTTCGCAACTGGCGCTGGCTTGGCGGTAGCGACTTGAGCCGGCGCAGGCGTCGGTGCCGGTGCTGGCTTGGCAGCTGGCTGACCCGCCGGCACGCCCGCAGGTGGCGCGGTGGTGGTCACGGTCGGCGGCGTGGCGCTGGAGCCCTCTACCGGCACGCCATCGTCACCTTCGGAAATGCCGCCGGCTTCTTCGGCGAGCGGGCCGCGCATCACTGGCTGGCCAACCATCGGCAAGTTGGTCGGTTGGCCGGAGTTGGCGAACTCAACGTTCGGTGTTGGCTTGCCCAGTGGCAACTGCGCCTGTTCGGTTGGCGCGCCAGCGGTGGTCGGGGCCTTGTTGCGACCTGGAATCAACCAGGCGGCGGCAACAGCGACCACGACAACGGCAGAAATTGCCAATACGTGCTTCTTAGGCATAGTGAACCCCATCTTTGGACGCTTGACCGCAGAGCGGCTGGCAATCATGGCTTCGATCATGGCATCGCGGGCAACCTGGTTGATGGTGCCAGGCCAGCCGTCGGAGCTTTCGTGAATATCAGAGATCTGCGAAGCAGAGAAAAGTTCGATGCCCTGCCCTGCGCCTTCCAGCCGTTGGGCGAGGTATTCGCGGGTTTCTTCTTCTTCGTAAGGCTGCAGTTCGATGACGTGGAACAGTTCCTGCTCGCCGCTGATCTGCTCAAGTTCGGCAATCAGCGAAGACTCGCCGAACAGGAACACATGCGGACGACCTTCAGGCGTACCGGCCGCCAGGGCCAGTAATGCTTCCAGGGCGGATTCGTCGAGCTGCTCGGCGTCGTCCACCAGCAGGTAGACTTCCTGGCCGGTCAGGCCCAGTTGCACCACTTGTTTGAGGATCGCATTCGGCTCGGCAGTGGACACGTCCAGGGCCTGGGCCACTTGGCGCAACACGCCCGCCGCATCACCGGCACCACGGGCGGAAACCACCACGCTCTGCACCGACTGCTTGTTGGTACTGGCCACCAGCGCCTGGCGCAGCAAAGTCTTGCCGCTGCCCAGAGGGCCGGTAACCACCAGCAACAGCTGGCTGTAGCGCGCGAGGTGGTGCAACTGCCCGAGCACCGGCTTGCGTTGCGCAGGGAAAAATTTGAAACCAGGCACCCGTGG
The DNA here is from genome assembly GCF_059716235.1 of Pseudomonas sp. LBUM1641. Classification (NCBI taxonomy): domain Bacteria; kingdom Pseudomonadati; phylum Pseudomonadota; class Gammaproteobacteria; order Pseudomonadales; family Pseudomonadaceae; genus Pseudomonas; species Pseudomonas sp. LBUM1641. The sequence continues at coordinate 499,194 of NZ_CP166815.1, read as the reverse complement.
AGCAAAAGGGTCGTGGCTTAACTGGTAATGGCCGAGGAACGCCTCGTCGGCATGCAAACTAGTCATCGGGATCTTATTAACCTTTAAGCTGGGCCAGGGCGCGGTAATCCGCTCCCAGCGTGGCCTGTAAAATCTCTTTCGGATAATCGTCGGTCACTACCGCTTCGCCCATTCGGCGCAACAGCACCAGTCGCAGTCGACCGTCGATCACTTTCTTGTCTATTGCCATATGTTCGAGAAAATCTGCCTCAGTCATCTCCTCAGGAGGAATGACCGGCAACCCGGCGCGCTGGAACAGGCGGATCCCGCGATCACGCTCCTGGGCGCTGATCCAGCCCAGGCGTTGCGACATCTCCAATGCCATCACCGTGCCAGCCGCTACGGCCTCTCCATGCAACCACACACCATAGCCCATGTGAGTCTCGATCGCATGGCCGAAGGTGTGGCCGAGGTTCAACGTAGCGCGTACGCCCGACTCACGCTCGTCGGCATTCACCACCAACGCCTTGGCAGCGCAGGAGCGGGAAATCGCTTCGGTCAGCGCCACCTGGTCGAGGGAGCGCAGGGCGTCGACATGCTCTTCAAGCCAGGTCAGGAACGGCTCGTCGCAGATAAGGCCGTACTTGATGACTTCCGCCAGGCCCGCCGACAGCTCTCGGGGCGGCAGGGTGTTGAGGGTGGCGGTGTCGATCAGCACCACATTCGGCTGATAGAACGCACCGACCATGTTCTTGCCCAGCGGATGGTTGATGCCGGTCTTGCCGCCCACCGACGAATCGACCTGGGACAGCAACGTGGTCGGCACCTGGATAAAGTCCACGCCGCGCTGGTAGCAGGCGGCCGCGAAGCCGGCCATGTCGCCGATCACTCCGCCACCCAGCGCTACTACGGTGGTGCGACGGTCATGACGGGCAGTCAGCAGGCCATCAAAGATCAGTTGCAGGGTTTCCCAGGTCTTGAAGGCCTCGCCGTCGGGCAACACCACGGAGATCACCGAATACGCCGCGAGGCTGCGGCTCAGACGCTCAAGATAAAGCGGCGCGACCGTTTCATTGGAGATGATCGCCACTTGCCGCCCGGCAATATGCGGGGCAAGCAACTCGGGCTGGTCCAACAAACCTTCGCCAATATGGATCGGGTAGCTGCGTTCGCCAAGATCGACCTTAAGTGTCTGCATGTGTCCCCGCGTTGAAGATGAAAGCAGGCGTATTGCCCTACGTTAACGTTGTCGGCAACGTCGGGATCTGACGCTGCCTGATGGCTCTACGCCACAACTCGGACGGTCATGACGCGCCGCCGAGAATAGCGCATTTCAGCTCTGGCTTTAACGGGGTGGCAACTGCGCCAGGCGCTCAAGAATGTCGAGAACGACCATTCGTGGCGGCCGCTCATCGGTTTCCACCACCAGATCGGCGATTTCCCGATACAGCGGATCGCGCAGCGTCAGCAGGTCCCGCAGGGTTTTTGCCGGGTCGGCGGTACGCAGCAACGGGCGATTGCGATCGCGAGCGGTGCGGCCCACCTGCTGCTCGACAGAAGCATGCAGATAAACTACGCGACCGCCGGCATGCAGTGCCCGACGATTCTCATCGCGCATCACCGCGCCGCCGCCGGTGGCCAATACCACGCCGTCACAGCCGCACAGCTCGGCAATCATCGCCTGCTCGCGATCGCGAAAGCCCAGCTCGCCTTCCTTATCGAAGATCCACGGGATATTGGCGCCCGTGCGCAATTCAATTTCCTTATCGGAGTCTTTGAATGGCAGGCGCAGCTCTTTGGCCAGCAAACGGCCGATGGTGCTTTTTCCAGCCCCCATCGGTCCAACAAGAATCAAATTTCGCACAGAATCAACGACTCACAGCAATCGCCTGGTTATTCATAATACGCGGAGTCAGGAATACCAGCAGCTCGGATTTTTTCTCCGAAACCACATCCCGCCGGAAAAGGCGGCCAAGATACGGCACATCGCCCAAAAATGGCACTTTATCTACCACTTTGCTTTGAGTATTGGAGAAAACTCCACCAATCACGATGGTCTCGCCGTCCCTCACCAGCACCTTGGCGTTGACCTCGTTTTTCTTGATCGGCGGCACGTCATTGAGTTTGTTCAGGTAGTCAGGCTCGTCCTTGGTGACCTTGACCTCCATCTTCACCCAGCCGTCCGGGGTGATTTGCGGGGTCACTTCCAGTGATAGCGAGGCTTCCTTGAATGACACCGAGGTAGCACCGGTGGAGCTGGATTCCTGGTAGGGAATCTCGGTGCCCTTGAGGATTCGTGCGGTTTCCTTGTCGGAAGTGACGACCTTGGGCTGCGAGACGATTTCACCGTTACCGGTTTTTTCCATGGCGGTGAGCTCCAGGTCCAGCAACAGGTTGTCGGTGATAAAGGCGATGCCCAGGCCGGCGCTGCCGTTGACCGTACCCAGGTCCACAAACGGCGAGCTGGGCGGGTTTTCAGGCGGCTCGGCGCCTTCGGCCAGCGGTTTCCTGATCCCGCCAGCGCTCCAGTTACCCCGATTGACCTGCCCACCCCAGCGCACGCCAAGGCTTTTGTCGTAATCCACATTGGCCTCAACGATCCGCGCCTCGATCATCACCTGCCTTACCGGAATATCCAGTTGCGCCACAATCTTGCGCAGCTCCTCCAGCCGCTCCTGGGTCTGGTAGGCGATGATGTTGTTGGTGCGATCATCCACCGCCACCGAGCCGCGCTCATCGGTGGCACCTTCCAGGCCCACGGCCGACTGAAACAGCTTGGCCAGGTCCGAAGCCTTGGCGTAATTCACTTGCAGCAGCTCACGTCGCAGCGGTGCCAGCTCGGTCATTTGCTTGCGCGACTCCAGCACCAGCAGCTCGCGGGCGGCCAACTCCTCGGCCGGCGCGACCAGCAGCACATTGGCGGTCACACGTTTATCCAGCCCCTTGGTTTGCATCACCAGATCCAGCGCCTGATCCCACGGCACATCCTTGAGGCGCAAGGTGATCGAACCCTGCACGTCGTCGCTGGCCACCAGGTTGAGGCCGGCAACGTCGGCAATCTGCTGCAACACCGCGCGCAGTTCGATGTTCTGGAAGTTGAGGGACAGCTTGTCACCGGTAAATGCCACGCGCTCGTTACTCAGGGGCGTATTACCAGGTGGCGGCAGGTGAATCAGGTCGATTCGATTGGGCACAGCGATGACCATCGGTGCCGTGAACGCTATCCATAGCGCCACACCGAAGGACGAAAAAGTCCTTTTCATTGTTTGTTTCCGTTATGAGTTCACGTTCAGTGCAAGGGTTTGCAAGCGTTCCAACCAAGCGCCCTGGCCATCCGGGAAAAGCTCGGCCAGTTCGACATGGGAGTCGTGGATTGCCGTGATGCGCCCGTGGTCCGGCCCCAGGTAATCGCCGATTGCCAGCCGATAGACAGACGACGCGCCGCGCAGCAGCACGAAGGTTTGTGTACCAAGGGACAAGGTTCCAACCATTTCAAACTGATCCAGGGCGACGCTTTCAAGGACTCCGCGCGGCCGGTCGAAATCAGGTCCAGCGGCCGGTTGCCCAGCGGGCCGCACCCGCTGACGAGAGGGCGACTGAAAAGGATCGCGCAAGGATGAAAAATCGTAGGCAACTGGCTCGGCGAGCGCCGGCGACGGTTGGTGCAAATCAGCCTCCAGATCATCACCCGCTTGATGGTTGTAGCGATAAGTCTTCGCCACCAGGCTGAGGCGCAACCCTGAGGGATCAACGTGGCTGAACGCCAAGTCATGCACCGTGACAATCCTTGGCATGCCAGCCATGCCGCTGATGAACGCCGCCAGATCGTGAAAGGCTCCGGTGACACCTATCTGCATGGGCGACTCGATGTACAGGGTGCGAGGCTGGTCATCCAGCAGGTCGATGGCTTCCAGCACCAAGCCATTGGTTGCACTCAAGCGGCCAATGTCTTCAAGCAGGCCGGGCACTTCGGTCTCGGCAGGCAGCTGCCGCAACAGGTTGGTGAAACGGCCTTGCATCGTGTTGAGGTCGCGGGCCTGAGATTCCAGCCCGGCAACCTGGACGGTTTTCAACGCAACCTGCTGCTCAAGCGCCACTTCCTGCGCTTCCAGCTGGCGCAATTGCTCTCGTGCCCCGCTCAAGTAGAAGGTGTTGCCCGCTACCCACAGCAGGCAAACCACCGCGCCACCCAGCAAAGCCTTGCCCGGCAGCGGCCAGTCGGCGGCGTTTCGGTAGAGCTGGGCGATGTCGAGTTCCGTCAGCCTTGACAGGCCTGACGCCCCTCTCATTGGCCTGCCTCATCCGAATGACCATGGCGAACCGTCAACTGAAAGCCATTGCCGTCGCCCGCTTGCGCGCCGCGAACCCGTTGAAGCCGGGGCGACTGCAAGTCGTCGGCAGCCTCAAGACCACGCATGAACTGAGCAACGTCCTGGTTCGATTCGGCAGTGCCGCTGATCGAGACAGAACCACCATCAACGCTGACTTCACGCAATTGCACACCTTCCGGCACGGCACGGGCCAGTTGATCCAACAACTGAGCACCCGCCGAACGGTCGTCCTGCAAACCCTGCACAACTTTCATCCGCTCCATCAACTGCTGGCGTTGCTCATGCAGCTCGTCGATCGCTTTCATTCGCGAGTCGAGCCCGGTCACGCCCTGGCTCAACTGGCTGTTGCGGGCCAATTGCCGATCAATTGCGCGATCGATCACCTGGTCTGCCAGCCATACCGCAGCCAGCGCCACAGCCGCAGCACCCAGCAAGAACACCAGAAAATACTTGCGCCGCCGCTCATTCCGTTCTGCGCGCCACGGCAGCAGGTTGATTCGTGTCATCAGTCGAAACTCCTCAGGGCCAACCCGCAGGCCACTCCCATTCCCTGGGCATCCACGGCCCATTGCGCGCCATCGACACGACGGCCCGGCGTGATGCTGTCCGAAGCCTGCCTGCCCGCGCGAGCCAATGCAAATGCTTCGACATCCACGATCCGCGTCCCCAGGCCCGCCAGGGCCAAAACCGCCTCCCGGGCCTCGACCTGTTCCTTGAGGCAGGCGACAAGCAGCACATCCACGCACTGAGGATCACGGGCGGAAGGGCCCTGCACCTGAAAGTCGATGGCCACCTCCTCCAACGGATAAGGAATGTACTGGTCTGCTTCCGAGTAGATTCGACGCACCATTTCAGCCTCAGGGAGCCCTGCGTCCATCTCGAGCACACGGGTAATCACCGAAGGCCCGGCGACAGCGACGGCAGCCTGTCGGAGCGAGGTATGCGCCTGTACCAGCGCCCTGGACAGTGCCTGTGCGACGGCATCGAAATCCATCACGCTGCTGTCGACCACCGCATGGACCGGCAACTGCTGCGTGGCGTAACCCCGGACGCTGTAGCCGACGCCTGAAACCTCCAGTTCCACGAGCTTGATGCCGGCGTCATTGATGTCGATACCCAGGACGGCATCGGCTTTTCGCCTGAAAAATCCCTTTCTCATAAAACTCCCCAAAACTTTCCCTGTCTTACGGACTGATTGTTGCCAGGCTTCCTGCATTCGGTCGGCTTGTGTGAGCGGCACGAATGACGCCCGAAGCCGAAAAATGCTTTAATGCCCAGCGTTTTTTCCCGCGTTTATCTGCTGGCCGGGTCGATCCACCGCTTGCCGTGCATGCCCCGACGCCTAACCCATTCTTTTCCTTGGAAATCCAAAAGCCTTGATTCGTCTGCTGAAGTTTTTCGGGTACTCCATTGTCGCGATCGTCTGCGGGCTGATGCTCGTGCTCAGCGGGGCCTATCTCTACCTTAGTCCGGGTTTGCCCTCCGTAGAGGCCCTGAGAAGTATCCAGTTGCAGATTCCTTTGCGGGTCTACAGCAGCGATGAAAAGCTGATCGCGGAGTTCGGCGAAATGCGCCGCACCCCGATCCGTTTCGCCGACATTCCACCCAATTTCATCAACGCCCTGCTGTCGGCTGAAGACGATAATTTCGCCAATCACTATGGCGTTGACCCCAGCAGCCTGGTGCGGGCCGCCACGCAGTTGGTAAAAAGCGGACACATTCAGTCCGGTGGCAGCACCATCACCATGCAGGTCGCGAAGAACTTCTTCCTCACCAGCGAACGCAGCTTTTCCCGCAAGGCCACGGAAATTCTCCTGGCGTTGCAGATCGAACGTCAGTTGACCAAGGACGAGATCCTTGAGCTGTACGTCAACAAGATCTACCTCGGCAACCGTGCCTACGGCATCGAGGCGGCTTCACAGGTTTACTACGGCAAGTCGATTCGTGACGCCAGCCTGGCGCAGATGGCGATGATTGCCGGCCTGCCCAAGGCGCCTTCGCGCTTCAACCCGCTGGCCAACCCGGCGCGCAGTAAAGAGCGCCGCGACTGGATCCTGGGCCGCATGTACAAGCTGGGCAAAATCGACCAGGCCGCATACGAAAGTGCGGTGGCAGAGCCGTTGAACGCCAGCTATCACGTGCCGACGCCGGAAGTGAATGCCCCTTATATCGCCGAAATGGCCCGTGCCGAGATGGTCGGCCGTTATGGCAGCGAGGCGTACACCGAAGGCTTCCGCGTGACCACGACGATTCCTAGCAACCTGCAGGAAATAGCCAACAAGTCAGTACACGATGGCCTGGTCGCCTACGATCAGCGCCACGGCTACCGCGGCCCCGAATCTCGCCTGCCGGGCAAGACCCTCAGCGCCTGGACCGTTGAGCTGGGCAAACAACGCCCGATCAGCGGCCTTGAGCCAGCCATCGTCACCCAGGTGAAGAAAGATGGCGTGCAGGTACTGACCCGCACCGGCGAAGAACATGTGTCGTGGGACAGCATGAAATGGGCTCGCCCATTCCTGAACACCAACAGCATGGGTGCGATGCCCAAGCAGCCGTCGGACGTGGCCCAGGTCGGTGACTTGATTCGCGTGCAGCGCCAGAAGGACGACAGTCTGAAATTCAGCCAGGTGCCCGTGGCACAGGGCGCCCTGGTGTCGCTTGACCCGCAGAACGGTGCGATTCGCGCCCTGGTCGGCGGGTTTGCCTTCGAGCAGAGCAACTACAACCGCGCCACCCAGGCCAAGCGCCAGCCGGGCTCCAGCTTCAAGCCGTTCATCTACAGCGCCGCCCTGGATAACGGCTACACCGCCGCCAGCCTGGTCAACGATGCACCGATCGTGTTTGTCGACGAGTACCTGGACAAGGTCTGGCGTCCGAAGAACGACACCAACACCTTCCTCGGCCCGATCCGCATCCGCGAGGCACTGTATAAGTCGCGTAACCTGGTGTCGATCCGCCTGCTACAGGCGATGGGCGTGGGCAAGACCATCGACTACATCACCCGCTTCGGCTTCAACAAGTCGGACCTGCCGCCCAACCTGTCCCTGGCATTGGGTACCGCCACGCTGACGCCGATGGAAATCGCCACCGGCTGGAGCACCTTTGCCAACGGCGGCTACAAGATCACACCGTACCTGATCGACAAGATCGAAAGCCGCAACGGCGAAACCCTGTTCACCGCCAACCCGCCACGGGTACCGGGCGACGTGGTCAATGGCGTCGCAGCCACTGACGGCCAGGCAGCACCGACCAACGGCGGCATCACCATCGAGCCGACGCCAGGCGAAGCCCCGGCAGCGGGTGCACCTGCCACACCTGCCGCGCCGCAAGCGCCTGCCGTGGCCGAACGTATTGTGGATGGCCGCACCACCTACATCCTCAACAGCATCCTGGAAGACGTGATCAAGAAGGGTACCGGTCGTCGCGCCCTGGCCCTGGGCCGCGCGGACATCGCCGGCAAGACCGGTACCACCAACGACTCCAAGGATGCATGGTTCTCGGGCTACAACGCCGACTACGTGACCACCGTATGGACCGGTTACGACCAGCCGGAAAGCCTCGGTCGCCGGGAGTTCGGCGGCACCGTCGCGCTGCCGATCTGGATGAGCTACATGGGTGCTGCGCTGAAGGATATGCCGCCGCATACCCAGCCGGAGCCAGAAGGCATTCTCAGCTTGCGGATCGACCCGGTCAGTGGTCGTGCGGCAGCGCCGAGCACGCCGAATGCGTACTTTGAGCTGTTCAAGAGCGAAGACACGCCGCCGTCGGTCAACGAGCTGGGCAATGGTGTTGCACCGGGCAGCCCGCTGCCGGCGGATGAGGCAGCGCCGATCGATTTGTTCTGACCCTGATCTGCGGGCTGAACGCAGATCCAATGTGGGAGCGGGCTTGCTCGCGAAAGCGGAGTATCAGGCTCAGATAGGCCGACTGACACACCGCCTTCGCGAGGCAAGCCCACTCCCACAGTTGGATCACCGCAAGGCAGGAGCTAATTGCCAGCCACAAAAAAAGCCCCGACTCGCAAGAGCCGGGGCTTTTTGTTGGTGCGCTACGACGGCTTAGCCGTTGAACACATCATCCACGCTTTGCAGCGGGTAGTTCTTCGGATACGGCAGGGTAGCCACACCGGTCTCGATCGCAGCTTTAGCCACGGCATCGGAGATCAGGGTGATCAGGCGCTTGTCCATTGGTTTCGGGATGATGTACTCACGACCGAATTCCAGTTTGGCGCCACCGTAGGCATCACATACATCCTGAGGCACCGGCAGCTTGGCCAGTTCGCGCAGGGCGTTGGCCGCAGCTACTTTCATCTCTTCGTTGATGCGCTTGGCGCGAACGTCCAGGGCACCACGGAAGATGAACGGGAAGCCCAGTACGTTGTTGACCTGGTTCGGGTAGTCCGAACGGCCGGTGGCCATGATCACGTCGTCACGGGTGGCGTGGGCCAGTTCCGGGGAGATTTCCGGATCCGGGTTGGAGCACGCGAACACGATCGGGTTGGCTGCCATGGACTTGAGGCCTTCGGCGCTCAGCAGGTTCGGGCCGGACAGGCCAACGAACACGTCTGCACCGTCAAGGGCGTCAGCCAGGGTACGCTTGGAGGACGGATGCGCGAACATCGCCTTGTACTGGTTCAGGTCGGTACGCTCGGACTGAATCACGCCCTTGCTGTCGACCATGTAGATGTTTTCCAGCTTGGCGCCCATGCTCACGATCAACTTCATGCAGGAGATGGCCGCAGCGCCGGCGCCCAGGCAAACAATCTTGGCTTCGCCGAGGGTTTTGCCAGCGATTTCCAGGGCGTTGATCATGCCGGCCGCGGTAACGATCGCGGTGCCGTGCTGGTCATCGTGGAATACCGGGATGTCGCACTGTTCGATCAGGGCCTTTTCGATCTCGAAGCACTCAGGTGCCTTGATGTCTTCCAGGTTGATGCCACCGAAGGTGATGGAGATGCGCTTTACGGTGTCGATGAAAGCCTGCGGGCTTTCGGAATCAACTTCGATGTCGAATACGTCGATGCCGGCGAAGCGCTTGAACAGCACGCCTTTACCTTCCATGACTGGCTTGGAAGCCAACGGGCCGAGGTTACCCAGGCCGAGGATCGCGGTGCCATCAGAGATCACTGCAACCAGGTTGCCTTTGCCGGTGTACTTGTAGGCCAGTTCAGGATCCCGGGCGATTTCACGTACGGGCTCGGCAACGCCAGGGCTGTAGGCCAGCGACAGGTCGCGGGCGGTGGCAGTGGCTTTGGTGAGCTCTACACTCAGCTTTCCTGGACGAGGATGGGCATGATATTCGAGAGCGGCAGTTTTCAAATCAGACATATCGGCATTCCGCTTTTACTGTTGGTCGACGGACCGCCGAGGATACGCGTGTCGCAAAGTCCCTACAAGACTGGGCAGTCACAGGTGTCAAGAGCCCTGCCCTACGACTTTTGGCCAAGAGCCACGGGATACAAGGGCTCAACTGTTCACAATCGCAATAAAAAATGTCTACAATTTTTTTCTTACGGCACCCGCTGAAGCATGCTTGGATCAGTCAGTGGCAGCAGCCAGCGCGCCTGGTCATTTTTCAGGGCGCCGCGCCGGGAACGGTCCTGCACCCAGCCGCGCGCTTCGATGGACTGACCCTGCAAACCCATCAACAGCATGCTGTCGAACGTGGCCATCAGATTGGGTGCAATGCGTAATACCAATGAGCCCCGCAACTCAATCCAGACGCCGCCGCGATTGCGTTCGATTTTGCTCACCTGGCCACTGACCACGGCAAAGCCCGAGCGCCGGATCTTCGCCGCGTCTACCACGGGCGACTGGCGCCACACCCCCAACCGGGCCTGCCGGGCGCTGCGTTCGGCGGCTTGCTGGCAGGCGACCAGTTCCACATTCGGCGCGACTGCCACCTGGAAACCCAGGCCTTCGGCGAGCAACTGCGCCTCCAGATTTGCGCCATTGGCGCCGTAAAGATGGGCCAGGGTGCGACCGTAACGGTCCTTGCTCTCCCGGCCAGGCACCACGCCAACGCGCCCACCACTCGCGTCCACCAGGCTTTGCAAGCGCTCGCGGGCGGCCACGGCGAAAGGCTCGTCAGTGCGTCCCTTCTTGCCGGTTTCCGGGGCATTGACGCCGATCATGCGTACGCTGCGGCCATCCTTGAGGCGCACCGTGTCGCCATCCACCACTCGCTGCACATCGAAGGTAGCGACATTGCCGGGCGCCAGGCAGAACACCTCGGCCTGGGCGGGCGCCAGCCAAATCGCAGACACAAAAAAGGCGCCCACAAGGGGCGCCTTTTTTATCAACAAAGAAAAGCCAAACAGGCTTTTCAAGCCGATCGCCTTACTCAGCTTCTGGAGCTGGAGCAGCAGTTTTAGCTGCGCCGAAAGCACCGAAACGGGTCTTGAAGCGATCAACACGGCCGCCAATATCCAGAGTCTTCTGCTTACCGGTGTAGAACGGGTGGCACTCGTTGCACACGTCGATTGGCAGAGCTTTGCCGAAAGTCGAACGGGTTTCAAACTTGTTACCGCAGCTGCAGGTAACGTCGATGGCAACATAGTTTGGATGGATATCGGCTTTCATGGTGTATTCCTCAGGCTAGCGTGCCGCCAATCAACACTATTGTTGAATACCGCACGTAATTAGGCCGCGGATTCTACCAGACCTTTTTAAACGCGCAAGAAGCACTACGGCCCCTTTCATCAGAAAAGCGTGGCATACCCAACACCCTGTGGGAGCCGGGCTTGCCCGCGATGCAGGCGCTGCGGTCTCTCAGGGGCACCGTATCGATACTATCGCGGGCAAGCCCGGCTCCCACATCCACCGCTGGTCTGCTAGGCTCCCGCCCTTCTTCGCCGCCTGTCATATGAGAACCCCCGCGTGCCCGACGCCATTTTGCGCCTCGCCCTGCCCTCGCCCCTGCGCCGCCTGTTCGATTATCGGGCACCTGCCGGTGTATTGCGGTCGCAGTTGCAGCCTGGCATGCGCGTGCGCGTGCCGTTTGGCCGGCGGGAGATGATCGGCATCCTGGTGGAAGTCGCCGATCACAGCGAAGTGCCCGCCGAGAAGCTCAAGCCCGCCGTGGCCATCCTCGACGCCACGCCGCCATTGCCGCCCGCGCTGTTCAAGCTGTGCCTGTGGACCTCGCAGTATTACCAGCACAGCCTGGGCGACACCTTGAGCTGGGCGCTACCGGTGTTGTTGCGCCAGGGCGAGTTGGCCGAGGCGCGCCAGGAGCGTTTCTGGTCGATGGTGCCCGGGGCGCGCATGGATGACCCGCGCATCGCCCGCGCCCCGCGCCAGCGTGAAGCCCTGGCAACCCTGGCACAGCATCCCCACGGCGTCGCCCATCAGCTGTTAAGCAAGCTGATGCTGAGCAAGGACAGCCTGGATTTGCTGCTGGCCAAGGGTTTGGTGCAGGTGGAGATCCGCAAACACGCCCCCGGCGAACGCCACGAACACTGGCTGGCCCAGCCGGAGCTGCCGCTCAATCCGGAACAACGCGCCGCCTATGAAGCAATTCGCGCCGGTTTCGACAGCTTCCACGCGTTCCTGCTGGCGGGTGTCACCGGCAGCGGCAAGACCGAAGTCTATTTGCAACTGATCCGCGAAACCCTCGAGGCCGGCAAACAGGCGTTGGTGTTGATCCCCGAGATCAACCTCGGCCCGCAAACCCTGGCGCGCTTCGAACAGCGCTTCAACGCGCGCATCGCCCTGGTGCACTCGGCGGTCAACGACCGCGAGCGCCTGGAATCCTGGCTTGCCGCCCGGGACGGCGAGGCCGACATTATTATTGGAACACGCTCGGCGCTGTTCACCCCGATGAAAAATCCTGGGCTGATCATCATCGACGAAGAACACGACGGCTCCTATAAACAGCAGGAAGGCCTGCGCTACCACGCCCGCGACCTGGCGCTGGTGCGCGCCCGCCAGGAAAACATCCCGATTGTGCTGGGTTCGGCCACGCCCTCCCTCGAAAGCCTGCACAACGCCTACACCGGGCGCTATGGCCTGCTGCGCCTCAACGAACGCGCCGGTGGCGCCAAGCAGCCACGCTTCCTGCGCCTGGACGTAAAAAGTCGTCCACTGGACAGCGGTATTTCCGGGCCTATGCAACAAGCCATCGGCCAAACCCTCGCGGCGGGCCAGCAAGTGCTGGTGTTCCTCAACCGCCGGGGTTTTGCGCCGACACTGCTGTGCCATGACTGCGGCTGGATGTCCGAATGCAAGCGCTGCGACGCGCGAATGACCGTCCACCAGCGTTCCGGCGAGTTGCGCTGCCATCACTGCGGCCATGTGGAACGGGTGCCACGGCACTGCCCGCAGTGCGGCAAGGTCGACTTGCGCCCGGTGGGCGCAGGCACCGAGCGCGCCGAGGAGCGGCTGGGCATTCTGTTCCCGGATTACCCGGTGCTGCGGGTCGACCGTGACAGTACGTCGCGCAAGGACGCGATGAATCAGCTGTTCGCCACGATCCAGAAGGGCCAGCCGTGCATTTTGGTGGGCACACAGATGCTTGCCAAAGGGCATCACTTCCCACGGGTGACCCTGGTGTCGATCCTGGATGCCGACGGCGGGTTGTTCTCCGGGGATTTTCGCGCCAGCGAACGCATGGCACAGCTGATCGTGCAGGTCGCAGGCCGCGCCGGGCGGGCTGAAGAGCCAGGCAAGGTGATCATCCAGACGCATCTGGCCGACCACCCATTGCTGATTCAACTGACAGAGCAAGGTTACTTTGCCTTCGCCGAGCAGGCCTTGAGCGAACGCCGCTCGGCTGGCTTGCCGCCGTTTGCGCATCTGGCGCTGCTGCGGGCCGAGGCGCACAAGCCGGGGCAGGCCGAAGGTTTCCTGGATGAAGCGTGCAGCGAGGCTGAACGTTTGCTGGGAGAACTGGGTCTGACCGGCATCGAACTGCTCGGCCCGGTGCCCGCCCCCATGGAACGTCGCGCCGGGCGTTACCGTGCCCAACTGCTCTTGCAAGCCAGTGCCCGCGCCCCGCTGCATCGTTTATTAAGCAGTTGGTTACTTGCCCTGGAGCAAATGCCCAGCGGGCGACAAGTGAGATGGTCGTTGGACGTAGACCCGGTAGATTTGTACTAGACCCCTGTGGCGAGGGAGCTTGCTCCCGCTGGGCTGCGTAGCAGCCCCAAAAAAGCCGGGAGCGCTACGCACTCCAGCGGGAGCAAGCTCCCTCGCCACAGGTTAATCGTCCGTCAAGGTCCAGCGAAGGTTGGCAAGCCCGCCCTCCCCACGGATAATGCCCAGTTTTTCCACCTGCGCATCGCGCGCCACCGCTTGCGGTCGAAAGAGAACACCATGAAAGACACCATTCGCCAGCTGATCCAACAAGCCCTCACCCAACTCGTCAACGAAGGTGTGTTGCCTGAAGGCCTGACGCCGGCGATCCAGGTGGAAAACACCCGCGACAAGACCCACGGTGATTTCGCCAGCAACATTGCGATGATGCTGGCCAAGCCGGCCGGCCTGAAGCCTCGCGACCTGGCGGAAAAAATCATCGCCGCGCTGCCGGCCGACCCGCAGGTGACCAAGGCTGAAATCGCTGGCCCGGGCTTTATCAACTTCTTCCAGAACACCCAGGCCCTGGCTTCGCGCCTGGACGCGGCCCTGGCGGATGCCAGGATCGGCGTACGCAAGGCTGGCCCGGCACAGCGCGTGGCTATCGACCTGTCGGCGCCGAACCTGGCCAAGGAAATGCACGTAGGTCACTTGCGCTCCACGATCATCGGTGACGGCGTGGCGCGGGTCCTGGAATTCCTCGGCGACGACGTGATCCGCCAGAACCACGTGGGCGACTGGGGCACCCAGTTCGGCATGTTGATGGCGTACCTGCAGGAAAACCCGATCACCAGCAACGAGCTGTCGGACCTGGAGAACTTTTACCGCGCCGCCAAGAAGCGTTTCGACGAATCCGAAGAATTCGCCGACCGCGCCCGTGGCCTGGTGGTCAAGCTGCAAGCCGGCGATGCCGAATGCCTGGAACTGTGGGGCCGCTTCCGCGAGATCTCGCTGTCCCATTGCCAGGAAATCTACGAGCTGCTCAACGTCAAATTGACCATGGCCGACGTGATGGGCGAAAGCGCCTACAACGACGACCTGATCAACGTGGTCAACGACCTCAAGGCCAAGGGCCTGCTGGTTGAGAGCAACGGCGCGCAGTGCGTGTTCCTCGAGGAATTCAAGACCGCCGACGGCGACCCGCTGCCGGTGATCATCGTCAAGGCCGATGGCGGCTATCTCTACGCCACCACCGACCTGGCCGCCGTGCGCTACCGCAGCGGCGTGCTGAAAGCCGACCGCGCCCTGTATTTCGTCGACCAGCGCCAGGCCCTGCACTTCCAGCAAGTGTTCGAAGTGGCGCGCCGCGCCGGTTTCGTCACCCACCCGATGCACATGGAACACATGGGCTTCGGCACCATGAACGGCGCCGATGGCCGCCCGTTCAAGACCCGTGATGGCGGCACCGTGAAGCTGATTGACCTGCTGAACGAAGCCCAGGACCGCGCCTACAACCTGGTGAAGGAAAAGAACCCGGAGCTGGCCGAAGCCGACCTGCGCAACATCGCCCGCGTGGTGGGCATTGGCGCGGTGAAATACGCCGACCTGTCCAAGCACCGCACCAGCGACTACAGCTTCAACTTCGAGCTGATGCTCAACTTCGAAGGCAACACCGCGCCGTACCTGCTGTATGCCTACACCCGGGTGGCCGGTGTGTTCCGCAAGCTGGGCAAGGACTTCAGTGAAGTCGAAGGCCAGATCAACCTTGAAGCGCCACACGAGCAGGAACTGGCGGCCAAGCTGGCGCAATTCGGCGAAGTGCTGAACAGCGTCGGCGAGAAAGGCACGCCGCACATCCTCTGCACCTATTTGTACGAAGTCGCCGGTTTGTTCTCCAGCTTCTACGAGAACTGCCCGATCCTGACCGCAGACGACGAAGCTCAAAAGCAGAGCCGCCTGCGCCTCGCCGCACTGGCAGGACGGACCCTCAAGCAAGGCCTGGAATTGTTAGGCCTGGAAACTCTGGAGCGTATGTAAGTTGGCTGCCAAGAAAAAACCTGCACCCAAGCGCGGCGCCAGCCGCTACCAGGCACCTGCGAAGAAACCTATTCCGGGCTGGTTGTGGATGGCGATCGGCCTGACGGTCGGCGCGTTTGTCGTGTTCCTGATGAAGCTGGACCCAGGCAAGGGCGATGACGTCAAACGGGTCAAGCAAGAGCAGCAGAGGGCCACGAAAATGGCCGAAGCGAACAAGACCGTCCCGAGCCCGACTGCGCCGGTGAAGCCGAAGTACGACTTCTACACATTGCTGCCGGAATCGGAAGTGATCGTGCCGCCGGACGCCGTGCCGGAGAAAACCCTGCCGACGCCGCAGCCTGTGCCGACCACACCTGTGACTCCGGCGGAAGCGGCGAAAATCGACACTGCACGGGCCCAGGCGGCATTGGCCGGGATTACCCCGCCGCCACCGCCACCCGTTGCCACGACCAAGGCAGCGCCGGTGACCAAGTTCTTCCTGCAGGCGGGCTCGTTCCCGAAACAGGCGGATGCGGACCGCGTGCGTGCGCAGATCATTCTGCTGGGGCAGGCGGTGACGGTGGAGTCCGGGACGGTTAAGGATGCGACCTGGTATCGCGTGCTGGTAGGGCCGTTCAGCAACCGTGAACAGCTGACCGTGGCGCAGAAACAACTGGCGGGTGCAGGGTTTAGCAACCTGTTGTTACAACAACGCCAAAGCCGCTGATTGCGGAAACAGCATCGGGTTAATGTGGGAGCGGGCTTGCTCGCGAATGCGGTAGATCAGTCAATATTTTAGGTGACTGACACACCGCATTCGCGAGCAAGCCCGCTCCCACATTTGATTTTCATCGCCCTCAGGACCGAGTCCGACACATAAACACCACTCGTCCGCCCTCCCGTCCTACAGTTGAAATCCCCCCCGCCACCCCCATATGAGTTCCATCAGGGCATTTTCGCCCCGCAGCGTGGAGACTCTCCCCTTGACCACCATCGTTTCAGTTCGCCGCCACGGCAAAGTCGTCATGGGCGGCGACGGCCAGGTTTCACTTGGCAATACCGTGATGAAAGGCAACGCGAAAAAAGTCCGTCGCCTGTACCACGGCCAGGTCCTCGCCGGTTTTGCCGGCGCCACCGCTGACGCCTTTACCCTGTTCGAGCGCTTTGAAGGCCAACTTGAGAAGCACCAGGGCCACCTGGTCCGTGCCGCCGTCGAACTCGCCAAAGAATGGCGCACCGACCGCTCCCTCAGCCGCCTCGAAGCCATGTTGGCCGTCGCCAACAAAGACGCCTCCCTGATCATCACCGGCAACGGCGACGTGGTTGAACCCGAAGAAGGCCTGATCGCCATGGGTTCCGGCGGCGGTTACGCCCAGGCCGCTGCCAGCGCCCTGCTGAAGAAAACCGACCTGTCGGCCCGGGAAGTCGTCGAGACGGCCCTGGGTATCGCTGGCGACATCTGTGTCTTCACCAACCACAACCTGACCATTGAGGAGCAGGACCTAGCCGAATAAGCCGCAGGCTTATTCCCGCTTGAGGACCGCCAATTACTATGTCCATGACTCCCCGCGAAATCGTCCATGAACTCAATCGCCATATCATCGGCCAGGACGATGCCAAGCGCGCCGTTGCCATCGCCCTGCGTAACCGCTGGCGCCGGATGCAACTGCCCGAAGAATTGCGCGTTGAAGTAACCCCCAAGAACATCCTGATGATCGGCCCGACCGGTGTCGGTAAAACCGAGATCGCCCGGCGCCTGGCCAAACTGGCCAACGCTCCGTTTATCAAGGTCGAAGCCACCAAGTTCACCGAAGTGGGCTACGTGGGCCGGGACGTCGAATCGATCATTCGTGACCTGGCCGACGCTGCCCTGAAGCTGCTGCGCGAACAGGAAATGACCAAGGTCAGCCATCGCGCCGAAGACGCCGCCGAAGAACGCATCCTCGACGCCCTGCTGCCACCGGCACGCATGGGTTTCAACGAAGACGCGGCACCGAGCTCGGATTCCAACACCCGCCAGCTATTCCGCAAGCGCCTGCGTGAAGGCCAGCTGGACGACAAGGAAATCGAGATCGAAGTCGCCGAAGTGTCCGGCGTCGACATCTCCGCACCGCCTGGCATGGAAGAAATGACCAGCCAGTTGCAGAACCTGTTCGCCAACATGGGCAAGGGCAAGAAGAAAAGCCGCAAGCTCAAGGTGAAGGAAGCGCTGAAACTGGTGCGCGACGAAGAGGCCGGGCGCCTGGTCAATGAGGAAGAACTCAAGGCCAAGGCCCTGGAAGCGGTCGAGCAGCACGGCATCGTGTTTATCGACGAGATCGACAAGGTGGCCAAGCGCGGTAATTCCGGCGGCGTCGATGTCTCCCGCGAAGGCGTGCAGCGCGACCTGCTGCCGCTGATCGAAGGCTGCACCGTCAACACCAAGCTGGGCATGGTCAAGACCGACCACATCCTGTTTATCGCTTCCGGTGCGTTCCACCTGAGCAAGCCGAGCGACCTGGTGCCGGAGCTGCAAGGCCGCCTGCCGATTCGCGTTGAGCTGAAAGCGCTGACGCCGGGCGACTTCGAACGCATCCTCAGCGAGCCGCATGCGTCGTTGACCGAGCAATACCGCGAACTTCTGAAAACCGAAGGTTTGGGCATTGAGTTCCTGCCGGACGGTATCAAGCGTTTGGCCGAGATTGCCTGGCAGGTCAACGAGAAGACCGAGAACATCGGTGCCCGTCGTTTGCACACCTTGCTTGAGCGCTTGCTGGAGGAAGTGTCCTTCAGTGCCGGCGACATGGCGGGCGCGCAGAATGGCGAGGCGATCAAGATCGACGCCGACTACGTCAACAGCCACTTGGGCGAATTGGCGCAGAACGAAGATCTGTCTCGTTATATCCTGTAAGGCTTACGCAGGAACCGCTCTGCTTTAATGTGGGAGCAAGCCCGCTCCCACATTTTAAAGCCGGTTCCTTCAGGATCATCTCTGAGCGGTTCCCCAAATGACCAAACTGCCTACCGCCATCAACCTGCACAAAGCCTCCAAGACCCTGGGCCTTACCTACGGTCCTGACGAGGTGTATCAACTGCCCGCCGAATTTCTTCGCGTGCACTCCCCCTCCGCCGAGGTCCAGGGCCACGGCAAACCGATCCTGCAATTCGGCAAGCTCAATGTCGGTTTGACCAAGATTGAACCCGCCGGCCAATACGCACTGAAATTGACCTTCGACGATGGCCATGACAGTGGATTGTTCACCTGGGACTACCTCTATCAACTTGCCGTGCGTCAGGACGCGCTGTGGGCTGATTATCTTGCCGAACTGAAAGCCGCCGGAAAAACCCGCGACCCGAGCCAGTCGGTCGTGCGGCTGATGCTCTAGCTCAGGCCTCTTGCTCATTAGTGGGCATTTTCTAATTCCATCTGCTTGAATGCCCCTCTGTCGTGGCCAACGATTGGCCCGCTTGCGAAAAAAATTAAACTCGGGTAACCAATGGAACTGGCAAGTTCCCTGCATTTGACGATGCGGTATTAACGGTCACCCGAGCAGTAGTACCAGGCTGTGCTGTGTCGCAAGTAGTGGTACACAGCGGTACCCGGTACTCGTCTGTCGGACAATGGAGCGTCGTAGATGAGTAACAAGAACAACGATGACTTGAAACGCCAAGCCTCGGAAAACACCCTGGCGCTGAACCCGATCATCGCGTTACGGAAAAAGGATTTACTGGCATCCGCTCGGATGGTGCTGACCCAGGCCATCAAACAACCGTTGCACAGCGTCAAGCACGTCGCCCATTTCGGCGTCGAATTGAAGAACGTGGTGTTCGGCAAATCACAGCTGACACCCGAGGCCGACGACCGCCGCTTCAACGACCCGGCGTGGACCCAGAACCCGCTCTACAAACGTTACCTGCAAACCTACCTGGCGTGGCGCAAGGAGCTGCACGACTGGATCGGTGACAGCAACCTGTCGGAGCATGACATCAGCCGCGGCCACTTCGTCATCAACCTGATGACCGAAGCCATGGCGCCCACCAACAGCGCGGCCAACCCGGCGGCAGTCAAACGCTTCTTCGAAACCGGCGGCAAGAGCCTGCTGGACGGGCTGTCGCATCTGGCCAAGGACATGGTGCACAACGGCGGCATGCCGAGCCAGGTCAACATGGGCGCCTTTGAAGTGGGCAAGAGCCTGGGCACCACCGAAGGCGCCGTAGTGTTTCGCAACGATGTGCTGGAGCTGATCCAGTACCGGCCGATCACCGAGCAGGTGTACGAACGCCCGCTGCTGGTGGTGCCGCCGCAGATCAACAAATTCTATGTATTCGACCTGAGCCCGGACAAGAGCCTGGCGCGCTTCTGCCTGCGCAATAACCAGCAAACGTTTATCGTCAGTTGGCGCAACCCCACCAAGGCCCAGCGCGAGTGGGGCCTGTCGACCTATATCGAGGCGCTGAAAGAAGCGGTCGATGTGGTGAGCGCGATCACCGGCAGCAAAGACATCAACATGCTCGGCGCCTGCTCCGGTGGCATCACCTGCACCGCCCTGCTGGGCCACTACGCGGCGCTGGGCGAGAAGAAGGTCAACGCTCTGACCCTGCTGGTGAGCGTGCTGGACACCACCCTGGACACCCAGGTGGCGCTGTTCGTCGACGAGCAGACCCTGGAAGCGGCCAAGCGCCATTCCTACCAGGCCGGCGTGCTGGAAGGCCGCGACATGGCCAAGGTGTTTGCCTGGATGCGCCCCAACGACCTGATCTGGAATTACTGGGTCAACAACTACCTGCTGGGCAACGAACCGCCGGTGTTCGACATCCTGTTCTGGAACAACGACACCACCCGCTTGCCGGCCGCGTTCCACGGCGACCTGATCGAGCTGTTCAAGAACAACCCGCTGATACGCGCCAACGCCCTGGAAGTGTGCGGCACGCCGATCGACCTGAAGCAGGTCACCGCCGATATCTATTCCCTGGCCGGCACCAACGACCACATCACGCCGTGGCAGTCCTGCTACAAGTCGGCGCAGCTGTTTGGCGGCAAGGTCGAGTTTGTGTTGTCCAGCAGCGGGCATATCCAGAGCATCCTGAATCCGCCGGGCAATCCTAAATCGCGCTACCAGACCAGCGACACGATGCCGGGCAAGGCGCTGGACTGGCAGGAGAACGCCACCAAGCACACCGACTCGTGGTGGCTGCATTGGCAGGCCTGGCAGGCGGAGCGCTCGGGCAAGTTGAAAAAGGCGCCGACTGCCTTGGGTAATAAAGCGTACGCAGCGGCTGAAGCGGCGCCGGGCACTTATGTACATGAACGATAAAGCACACACACTTTTGTGACTGGAACGGGATCAAATGTGGGAGCGGGCTTGCTCGCGAAGGCGGTGTGTCAGTTGATGCATCTGGAGACTGATTCACCGCCTTCGCGAGCAAGTCGAATCGTCGCACCGCCGCTCCCACACTGACCGAGTTCCGACAGGGAATAGCGCGCCATTTTGCAGGGTAAGCCCATGCCGCAACCGTTCATCTTCCGTACCATCGACCTGGATGGCCAAGCCATCCGCACAGCGGTACGCCCGGGCAAGCCTCACTTGACGCCGCTGCTGATTTTCAACGGCATCGGCGCCAACCTTGAGCTGGTGTTTCCGTTCGTCCAGGCCCTGGACCCGGACCTGGAAGTGATTGCCTTTGATGTGCCGGGCGTCGGCGGTTCGTCGACCCCCAGCCGGCCTTATCGCTTTCCCGGCCTGGCCAAGCTCACCGCGCGCATGCTCGATTACCTGGACTATGGCCAGGTCAACGTGGTGGGCGTTTCCTGGGGCGGGGCGCTGGCGCAGCAGTTCGCGTATGACTACCCGGAACGCTGCAAGAAGCTGATTCTCGCCGCCACCGCTGCCGGCGCCTTTATGGTGCCGGGCAAACCGAAAGTCTTATGGCTGATGGCCAGCCCTCGACGTTATATCCAGCCGTCCCATGTGGTGCGCATTGCCCCGATGATCTACGGCGGCTCCTTCCGTCGGGATTCGAAGCTGGCCGCCGAACACGCCAGCAAAGTGCGTTCGGCCGGCAAGCTGGGTTACTACTGGCAACTGTTCGCCGGGCTTGGCTGGACCAGCATCCACTGGCTGCACAAGATCAAGCAACCAACCCTGGTGCTGGCCGGCGATGATGACCCGCTGATCCCGCTGATCAACATGCGCATGCTGGCCTGGCGCATTCCCAACGCCCAACTGCACATCATCGACGACGGTCACCTGTTCCTGATTACCCGGGCCGAGGCTGTGGCGCCGATCATCATGAAATTTCTCCAGGAAGAACGCCTGAGGGCGGTGATTCACCCGCAACCCGCCCTATGAGCAAGCCCTCCGTAGCAGCTGTCGAGCGCCAGCGAGGCTGCGTCAGTCGCGACTCGGTCCTGCGCCAGGCTCATCATCGGCGGCGCGCTCAACGCAGCCTCGCTGGCGCTCGACAGCTGCTACGGAATTACGCATCACGGGGGTTACTGGGAAGAAATTTTGGTCGCGCATAGGGTCACTTGGCCAGAACCGACTATGGTTCTGAATTGGCGTGCTTGTTGATGGCTTGACGAAGGAGTGTTGGCGCATGCGAGAAAGACCCGTATCGAACCCGGTGCCCACACCCGCCGCGTTCATCAATGCACAAAGCGCGATCACCGGCCTGCGCGGCCGGGATTTGCTCTCGACTCTGCGCAGCGTTGCCGCACATGGCTTGCGCAACCCGGTGCACACCGCCCGCCACGCCCTGAAGTTGGGCGGGCAATTGGGCCGTGTGCTGCTCGGAGAAACGGTGCACGAGCCGAACCCGGCCGACAGCCGTTTCGCCGACCCGACCTGGCAGCTCAACCCGTTTTATCGGCGCAGCCTGCAAGCCTACTTGAGCTGGCAAAAACAAACCCGGCACTGGATCGACGACAGCAACCTGAGCGCCGACGACCGGGCCCGGGCGCAATTTGCCTTTTCCCTGCTCAACGATGCAGTGTCGCCGTCCAACACGTTGCTCAACCCGCTGGCGATCAAGGAGTTGCTCAATTCCGGCGGCAACAGCGTGGTGCGGGGTGTCAGCAATCTGTTCGATGATCTGCTGCACAACAATGGCTTGCCGAGGCAGGTCACCAAGCAGGCCTTTGAAGTCGGCAAGACGGTGGCGACCACGCCCGGCTCGGTGGTGTTTCGCAACGAACTGCTGGAGTTGATCCAGTACAAACCCATGAGCGAAAAACAATACGCCAAGCCACTGCTGATCGTGCCGCCGCAAATCAACAAGTACTACATTTTCGACCTGAGCCCGAACAACAGCTTCGTCCAGTTCGCCCTGAAAAACGGCCTGCAAGTATTTATGGTCAGCTGGCGCAACCCGGATGTACGGCATCGGGAATGGGGTCTGTCCACCTACGTCGCGGCTCTGGAAGAAGCGCTGAACGTGTGCCGCGCAATCACCGGTGCCCGCGAGGTCAACCTGATGGGCGCCTGCGCCGGTGGCCTGACCATCGCTGCGCTGCAAGGCCATCTACAGGCCAAGCGCCAGTTGCGTCGCATCTCCAGTGCCGGTTACCTGGTGAGCCTGCTCGACAGCCAGCTCGACAGCCCCGCCACGCTGTTCGCCGATGAGCAAACCCTGGAAGCCGCCAAGCGCCGCTCGTATCAACAAGGTGTGCTCGATGGCCGGGACATGGCCAAGGTGTTCGCCTGGATGCGTCCCAACGACTTGATCTGGAATTACTGGATCAACAACTACCTGCTGGGCAAGGAACCGCCGGCGTTCGACATCCTGTACTGGAACAACGACAACACCCGCCTGCCCGCCGCGCTGCATGGCGACTTGCTGGACTTCTTCAAGCACAACCCGCTGAGCCATCCCGGTGGCCTGGAAGTCTGCGGCACGCCCATCGACTTGCAGAAGGTCACAGTGGACAGCTTCAGCGTGGGCGGGATCAACGACCACATCACGCCGTGGGACGCGGTGTACCGCTCCACCCAACTGCTGGGCGGCGACAAGCGTTTCATTCTGTCCAACAGCGGGCATATCCAGAGCATCCTCAACCCGCCAGGCAACCCCAAGGCCAACTACGTCGAGAACCTCAAGCTGAGCAGCGACCCGCGGGCCTGGTACTACGACGCCGATCATGTCGAGGGCAGTTGGTGGCCCAATTGGCTGGCGTGGATCCAGCAGCGCTCCGGTGTGCAGCGCGAAACCCTGACCGCCCTGGGCAACCAGAATTACCCACCGATGGAAGCGGCGCCGGGCACGTATGTGCGGGTCCGCTGAGCCCAACGAAGACCTTAAGAAGACTGGATGAAGACCCGCGACCGTATCCTTGAATGTGCCTTGCAGTTGTTCAACCACAAGGGCGAGCCGAACGTGTCGACCATGGAGGTGGCCAATGAAATGGGGATCAGCCCCGGCAATCTCTATTACCACTTCCATGGCAAGGAACCGCTGGTGCTCGGGCTGTTCGAGCGTTTCCAGGCCGAGTTGGCGCCGTTGCTCGACCCGCCCGAGAACGCGCAACTGGCGGCCGAGGATTACTGGCTGTTTCTGCACCTGATCGTGGAGCGCATGGCGCACTACCGGTTTCTGTTCCAGGACTTGTCGAATCTGGCGGGGCGCTTGCCGAAACTGGCCAAGGGTATTCGCACCTTGCTGACGGCGCTCAAGCGCACACTGGCCTCGTTGCTGGCCAGGCTCAAGACGGATGGGCAATTGGTCAGTGACACCCAGGCGCTGGGGCAGTTGGTGGAACAGATCACCATGACCCTGCTGTTTTCCCTGGATTACCAACGGATTCTCGACCGTGCAGGTGAGGTGCGGGTGGTGGTGTACCAGATCATGATGCTGGTGGCTCCGCATCTGCTGATGCCGGCGAGACTGGCGACGGAGCGGTTGGCGCTGCGTTACCTGGACGACGCGGACTAAAATGTGGGAGCGGGCTTGCTCGCGAAAGCGAAGTGTCAGTCAACACATGTGTGACTGATCCACCGCTTTCGCGAGCAAGCCCGCTCCCACATTGGATTTGTGTCGTTCTGTAGATTCCATAAAAAACGCCCGACCTTTGCAGGCCGGGCGTTTTTATGTGTCCCGTAAAAATCAGGACTGACTGGTAGGCGTCGGGGTTGCCGGCGTTGCAGTCGGGGTAGCGGCAGCGTGGGTCGGTGGGGTCACCGAGTTGGTCGCTGGCGCCGGGGTTGCAGGCTTGGCCGCTACCGCTGGCTTTGGCGCTGCTGGCTTTTTGGCTACGGCAGGCTTCTTCGCCGCGGCCGTTTTGGCAGCCGGCTTGGCCGCTACAGGTTTTGCAGCCGCAGGTTTCGCGGCGGGTTTTGCAGCGACCGGCTTGGCTGCAGGTTTCGCAGCGGCTGGCTTGGCAGCAGGTTTAGCGGCAGCGGTTTTAGCCGCTGGCTTGGCTGCGGCTTTTGCTGCCGGCTTGGCGGCTGGTTTTGCCGCAGGTTTTGCAGCTGCTTTAGCGGCCACTGGTTTAGCGGCAGGCTTGGCGGCCGGTTTAGCCGCTGCGGTTTTAGCCGCAGGCTTGGCAGCCGGTTTAGCCGCTGCGGTTTTAGCCGCAGGCTTGGCAGCCGGTTTTGCAGCAGCTTTGGCCGGCGCTTTAGCGGCTGGCTTGGCTGCCGGTTTGGCGGCGGCCTTGACCAGCGGTTTAGCGGCGGTTTTTGCAGCAGGTTTGGCCGCTGCAGTTTTCGCGGCAGGCTTGGAAGCCGGTTTAGCCGCTGCGGTTTTAGCCGCAACGGGCGCAACTTTCGCGCCGGTGAGTTTTTCGATTTGCTTGGTCAAGGTATCGACCTTGCTGTGCAGCGCTTTCACTTCAGTACGGCTAGGCACGCCCAGTCGCGAAATGGCACTGTTCAGGCGCTTGTCGAAAGCCCCTTCCAGTTCGCCCCACTTGTCGCTGATACGCGATTTGGCAGAACCGGCGGAAGCCTTTGCCGCATCGACTTGTTTACCCACTGTGCTCTTGGTCAACTTCTCGGCCTTCTCGCCGTCTTTAACCAAAGTCTCGAAGTATTTACCGCCGTCACTGCTCACCTTCGAGTACACGCCTAAACCGGCCAGCCAGATCTTGCGGGAGTATTTTTCAACTTCCCCGATCCACGAGCTGCCTTCTTTATCAGTAGTCTTTTTACCAGCCATCCCGTTGTCTCCTTAGTGTTTACGCGCGACACGTTCGAGCAATGCCGTTAGCTCATCGAGCTTAGCAGAGAGTGTCTCCACGTCATGTTTAGACGGAATGCCGATCCGATTCAAGGCACTTCCAACACGACTATCAAAAGCGCTTTCAACTTTATCCAGTTGCACTTCGACTCGACCTTTGACGCCGAAGAGTTCGCTCTTGACTTGATCAATCTGACTGTTGGCCGCACCAAGTTGTTCAATCACAACTTTTTTGCCTTTACTTTCAACATGTTGACCAGTCTTAACGAGTTCCTTGAAGTACTCGGCGCCCTCGCTGCCGACCTTGGCATAAGCCCCCAAACCGGCCAGCCAGATCTTGCGGGCATAGGATTTAACGTCGATCAGGGCGTTAGTTCCGGTAGCAATTTTTTTCTTCAAAATAACTTTGGCCATGGTGCACCTCACGCATAAAGGGGGGAGGAACTGCCCACAGAAGTTGAGGGCTTGGGCACAAAGTAGGCAGAAAAATTAGAATCGGCACCCTAAGAAGGACGAAAATCAGGCCAGGGCTTTATCCAGCGCCTTCTCGATTTCGGACTTGATGGTGCCACTCATGGCGGACATCAACAGGCCCAGTTCGACTTCGATGCGCAGGGAATCTTCAGCCACTTTCACGGTGCCTTTAACTCCCGAGCGTTTGAGATTCAGCGTGTCGCCGACCCACGAAGACTCCAGGCCATATTGATCCTTGAGTTTGCTCGCCAACTTGTCGGCTTTTTCGCGGGCAGCGTCTTTACCCAGTGTGTGGGCACGTTCAACCTGTATACGGGCCATTTGAATGACTCCTCGTTATAGAGACTTGTCGACCCGCCATGCGGCAAAAGGTCTCGGTGGCCACCTATCTTACCTTCAGCCTTGCCAAGACAAAGCATGCCTTGGGGATTAGAATGCCCCCATTCTCTTTTGGTGACAGCGATATGACTGATCAGCGCAAAGGCAGCGATGCCGAACCCACCACTCACTTCGGCTTCAAGAACGTCCCGGAAAGCCAGAAAGCGGAAAAAGTCGCCGAGGTGTTCCACTCGGTAGCCGCCAAGTACGACTTGATGAACGACGTGCTGTCCGGCGGCATGCACCGCCTGTGGAAGCGCTTCACCATCGAGTTGTCGGGTGTACGCGCCGGCAACCGGGTGCTGGATATCGCCGGCGGCACGGGCGACCTGGCGGCCAAGTTTTCCAAGCTGGTGGGCCCGACTGGCCAAGTGGTACTGGCCGACATCAACGGCTCGATGCTCAAGGTCGGTCGCGATCGCCTGCTGGACAAAGGCGTGGCGGGCAATATCGAATTCGTCCAGGCCGACGCTGAAAAGCTGCCATTCCCGGACAACCATTTCGACTGCGTCACCATCGCCTTCGGCCTGCGTAACGTGACCCACAAGGAAGACGCGCTGCGCTCCATGTTGCGCGTGCTCAAGCCCGGCGGTCGCCTGCTGGTGCTGGAGTTCTCCAAGCCGACCAACGCATTGATGTCCAAGGTCTACGACACCTACTCGTTCGCCTTCATGCCGTTGATGGGCAAGCTGATCACCAATGACGCCGAAAGCTATCGCTACCTGGCCGAATCGATCCGCATGCACCCGAACCAGGAAACCCTGAAGTCGATGATGGTAGAGGCCGGTTTCGACCGCGTGACCTACCACAACATGACCTCGGGCATCGTTGCCCTGCACCGCGGCATCAAGCCCTGATGTTGTTCGCAGGCCTGCTCGCCAGCGTCGAACACGGCCTCAACCGTGTGCTGCGCCTGGACAGCACCGCCCTGGCGCGACTGGCGCACCTGAACGGCAGGATCATCGCCGTCGATTGCACCAGCCCCGCCTTGCAGCTGTTTATCCTGCCCAGCGATGAAGGCCTGTTGCTGGCGTCCCACTGGGCCGCCGATGCCGACTGCACCCTGCGTGCTTCCGGCTCAAGCCTGCTGCGCCTGGCCCTGAGCCGGGACAAGACGGCGATCCTCCACGGCCCGGACGTGGAACTCGAAGGCGACAGCGCGGTGCTGATGGACCTGGCAGCCGTGCTGCAAGACCTGGAACTGGACTGGGAGTACGAGCTGTCCCGTTGGCTCGGCCCGGTGGCCACCCAACTGATCAGCGGTCACCTGCGCAGTCGCACGCGCTGGTACCAGCAGGGTTTCGCCAGCCTGAACCAGAACCTCGCCGAATACCTGAGCGAAGAATCGCGCACCTTGGTCGGACAACGGGAAGCGGAAGCGCGCTTTCGTGAACTCGACCAGGCCAAACTCGACCTGGAACGACTTGAGGCGCGCTTCGAGCGCCTGAGCCGCTCCCTTGATTCAAGCGATAACGCATGAAGCTGCTCGCCGTCCGCCGTTTGTTTCGTATCCAGCGCGTCGTAATCCGCTACCGCCTCGATGACCTGCTGTTCGCCCTGCCGCTGCCGTGGTTTCTGCTGGCGGTGCGCTATGTGCTGCCGTGGCGCTGGTTCCCGCGCAAAACCCTCGAGCTGAGCCGTGGCGCGCGCCTGCGCCTGGCGTTGCAGGACCTGGGGCCGATCTTCATCAAGTTCGGGCAGATCCTCTCCACCCGCCGCGACCTGTTGCCCGAAGACATCGCCGACGAGCTGATGCTGCTGCAGGACCGCGTGCCGCCGTTCGACTCGCAACTGGCGGTCACGTTGATCGAGGAACAGCTGGGCAAGAAGATCAGCGAAGTTTTCAGCCGCTTCGACATTGCGCCATTGGCTTCGGCCTCGGTGGCCCAGGTGCATGCCGCGCAGTTGAAAAGCGGCGAAGAAGTGGTAGTGAAAGTGATCCGCCCGGGCCTCAAGCCGATCATCGGCCAGGACCTGGCGTGGCTGTTCATCCTCGCCCGCGCCGCCGAGCGCTTCTCGGCCGACGCGCGCCTGCTGCACCCGGTGGACGTGGTGCTGGACTACGAAAAAACCATCTACGACGAACTCGACCTGCTGCGCGAAGCGGCCAACGCCAGCCAGCTCAAGCGCAACTTCGAAGGCTCGCAGTTGCTGTACGTGCCGCAAGTCTATTGGGACTGGTGCCGCCCGAAAGTGTTGGTGATGGAGCGCATCTACGGCGTGCAGGTCACCGACCTCGCGACCCTGGCCGACCAGCGCACCGACATGAAAATGCTTGCCGAGCGCGGTGTAGAGATTTTCTTCACCCAGGTGTTCCGCGACAGCTTCTTCCACGCCGACATGCACCCCGGCAACATCTTCGTCAGCACCGTAAACCCGTGGAGCCCGCAGTACATCGCGATCGACTGCGGCATCGTCGGCAGCCTGACCCCGGAAGACCAGGACTACCTGGCGCGCAACCTGTTTGCCTTCTTCAAGCGTGACTACCGTCGCGTGGCGCAGTTGCACATCGATTCGGGCTGGGTGCCGGCGGAAACCAAACTCAATGAATTCGAAGCGGCGATCCGCACCGTGTGCGAGCCGATCTTTGAAAAACCGTTAAAAGATATTTCCTTCGGTCAGGTGCTGATGCGCCTGTTCCAGACGGCGCGGCGCTTCAATATGGAAGTGCAGCCGCAGCTGGTGCTGCTGCAAAAAACCTTGCTGAACATCGAAGGCCTGGGCCGCCAGCTGTACCCGGACCTGGACCTGTGGAACACCGCCCAGCCGTTCCTCGAACGCTGGATGCGTGACCGTGTCAGCCCGAAAACCCTGCTGGGCAACCTGCAAAGCCAAGTCGAGCAACTGCCGCACCTGGCCAACATGACCCGCGACCTGCTGGAGCGCATGTCCCAGCCCCACGCCAACGACCCGCCGCCGCCGTGGCACAAGCGCAAGGACGACTGGTTCCTGCGCCTGTTGGGCGCCGCGCACCTGGTGGGCGGCACGATACTGGCCGCCGGCGGTCCGCTGAACGAACTGGGCCACTGGCCAGCTGGCATCATGGTCGCCGTGGGCGTGTATCTGATCGTGCGTCGATAGCCAATCCGGTTATACACTGTCGCAAATTGCCGGAGCCGAAAATGAAAGACTGGCTGGACGAGATCAAGTGGGACAGTGACGGCCTGGTGCCGGCCATTGCCCAGGACTACAAGACCGGGCGCGTGCTGATGATGGCCTGGATGAACCGCGAGGCCCTGAGCCTGACCGCCACCGAGAACCGTGCCATTTACTGGTCACGTTCCCGTGGCAAACTGTGGCGCAAGGGCGAAGAGTCCGGGCACGTGCAAACCCTGCATGAGATGCGCATCGACTGCGACGCCGATGTGGTGATCCTCAAGGTCGAGCAGATCGGCGATATCGCCTGTCACACCGGCCGTCACAGCTGCTTCTACCGCGTGTTCGAGAACGGCGAGTGGAAGACCGTCGAGCCCGTGCTCAAAGACCCGCACGCTATTTACTCGGCAGGACACTGAACATGACCGATACCCTGAACCGCCTGGCCCAGGTGCTGGAAGACCGCAAAGGCGCGGCCGCCGACAGCTCTTATGTCGCCAGCCTGTACCACAAGGGTCTGAACAAGATTCTGGAAAAACTCGGCGAAGAATCCGTCGAGACGATTATTGCTGCCAAGGACGCGCAAATCAGCGGCGACTGCAGCGACGTGATCTACGAAACTGCCGACTTGTGGTTCCACAGTCTGGTCATGCTCGCCCAACTGGGGCAGCATCCACAGGCAGTGCTTGATGAACTGGACCGTCGCTTCGGCTTGTCCGGGCATGCCGAAAAGGCCTCGCGCCCGTCCGCCTGACCAACTTTTACAGAGGAATTGCAGCATGGGCATTTTTGACTGGAAACACTGGATCGTCATTCTGGTAGTGGTTGTTCTGGTGTTCGGCACCAAGAAGCTGAAAAACCTCGGCACCGACGTCGGTGAGTCGATCAAGGGCTTTCGCAAGGCCATGAACGACGACGAAAAGCCTGCCGACCCTACCGTGAACCCGGTGCCACCGGCGCAGCCTGTGCACCCGCAGGCCACTCAGCCGATCACTGAACGTCGCACCTTCGACGTACAGGCCGAGCACGTCAAAGAGCAGAACCAAAAAGACTCGTGAGTACTGAATAATGTTTGGTATCAGCTTCTCTGAACTGCTGCTCGTCGGCCTCGTGGCCCTGCTGGTACTGGGGCCGGAACGCCTGCCCGGTGCCGCGCGCACGGCCGGCCTGTGGATCGGGCGCCTGAAACGCAGTTTCAACGCCATCAAACAGGAAGTTGAACGGGAAATAGGCGCCGACGAGATTCGCCGGCAACTGCACAACGAGCACATTCTGTCGTTGGAGCAAGAGGCACGGAAGATTCTCTCGCCAGTGCAGGAAACGCCCAAGCCGGTTGAGCCTGTGGCCGAGCAATCGATTGCACCGCCCGCCGCACCTGCACCTGCACCGGTCGTTGAGCCCGTGCATGCCGCCGAGCCTGCGCCCGCCGCGCCAGCAACCCCGACCGAACCCGCGCCGACGCCTGCCGTGTCGCCCGCGCCCCACGACCCTACATTGCCGCCGCGAGCCCCATGAGCGCTGATAAACCGGAAACCGACCAGCACATGCCACTGGTCTCGCACCTCACCGAGTTGCGTACCCGCCTGCTGCGCTGTGTCGCGGCGATCTTCATCATCTTTGCCGGGCTGTTTGCCTTCACCCAGCAGATCTACACCTTCGTCTCCACGCCGCTGCGCGACTACTTGCCGGCTGGCGCGACGATGATCGCGACCGACGTGTCGTCACCGTTCCTCACGCCGCTGAAGCTGACGATGATGGTTTCGCTGTTCCTGGCGATCCCGGTGATCCTGCATCAGATCTGGGGTTTTATCGCGCCGGGCCTGTACAAGCATGAAAAACGCATCGCCGTGCCGCTGCTGGTGTCGAGCATCCTGCTGTTCTACACCGGGATGGCCTTCGCCTACTTCCTGGTGTTCCCGCTCATCTTCAAGTTCTTCGCCGCTGCTACGCCGGCCGGTGTGGAAATGATGACCGACATCACCAGCTACCTCGACTTCGTGATGACGCTGTTCTTCGCCTTTGGCGTGGCCTTCGAAATCCCGGTAGCCGTGGTGCTGCTGGTGTGGATCGGCGTGGTCGACGTCAAATACCTGAAGAAGATCCGCCCGTACGTGATCATCGGCTGCTTCGTGGTCGGCATGATCCTGACCCCGCCGGACATCTTCTCCCAGACCCTGCTGGCCGTACCGATGTGGATGTTGTTCGAGATTGGCATCCTGTTTGGCAGCCTGGTGAGCAAGCGTGGCGATCACCCGGATGACCAACCCGCCGACGACGACCAGCCGCCAGCGACCCAGCCGTGAACCTGTTGCTGCTTGAGGAGGCCGACTTTATCGC
This sequence comes from Pseudomonas sp. LBUM1641, assembly GCF_059716235.1. Lineage (NCBI taxonomy): Bacteria > Pseudomonadati > Pseudomonadota > Gammaproteobacteria > Pseudomonadales > Pseudomonadaceae > Pseudomonas > Pseudomonas sp. LBUM1641. The sequence goes on along the minus strand of NZ_CP166815.1, from coordinate 467,420 downwards.
GGCCGACCGGGTGGTGCTGCGTGATCGGCGCCTGGTGCATATGCAGGAAGTCCACCGTGCCGCCGTAGGCGATAGCCTGCGGGTCGGGCGCATTGGCGGGTTGATGGGCAATGCGCAATTGCTGCGCCTGGAAACCCAGGAAGCCGAGCTGGAAGTCACCTTCGACCAGCCGCCGCCGGCCAAACTGCCCCTGACCCTGCTGCTGGCCCTGCCCCGTCCGAAAATGCTCCGCCGAGTGCTGCAAACCGTCGCGTCCATGGGCGTGCCGCGGGTAGTGCTGGTGAACAGCTATCGTGTGGAAAAGAGCTTCTGGCAAACGCCGTTCCTCGAGCCGGAAGCCATTCGCGAGCAACTGATCCTCGGCCTGGAACAGTCCCGAGACACGGTGCTGCCCGAGATTGTTATCGAAAAGCGCTTCAAGCCATTCGTCGAAGACCGCCTGCCCGCCCTGGCGCACGGCACCCTCGGCCTGATTGGCCACCCGGGCGACTATCCGCCCTGCCCTCGTGGCCTGGATGAACCGGTCACCCTGGCCATCGGGCCGGAAGGCGGCTGGATTCCCTACGAGGTGGATCTGCTGGCCAAGGCCGGGTTACAACCGGTGCAACTGGGGGCTCGGATCCTGAGGGTCGAAACCGCCGTCACCGCCTTGCTCGCCCGCCTTTTCTGACACCGCCCTCTCCTGTAGGAGCGGGCTTGCTCGCGAAAAACTCAAGGACACCGCGCTCATTCAGAATGCCCGCGTTATCGTTGACGACCTTCGCGAGCAAGCTCGCTCCTACAGAATCCTGCTGACCTGCCGATACGCTCTGAATAAGTCCAAGCCTTGTTCCAGGGGAGTTCGCAGCATGTATCGTTGGTTAGCCGAGAAACTGGGGAATGTCAGCGTCAACCGCAAGCTGAGCATAGGCTTCGGCCTGGTATTGGTCCTGACCCTATTGATCACCTTCACCGGCTGGACCGGCCTCAGCGGCGTGATCAGCCGTGGCGACAAGCTGGGCTATATTTCCAGCCTCAACGGGCTGTCCAAAGACCTGCGCCTGGCGCGCCTGGACTTCGAAATGCGTCGCGGCGAACAAGGTACCGGTGCGGTCAACGACTTGATCGCACAGCTGGACAGCGGCCTGAAAACCGCCGCAGAACTGATCGAGCAACCCGCCGACAAGCTTGTCGTGGAACAACAACAGGAGGCCTTGGGCCAATACAAAAAAGCCTTCGGCGCCATGGTGCAGGCCGGCCTCAAGCGCGAAGGTGCCCGCAGCAAGCTGGGAGATACCGCCGACAACGCCGTGGCAAAAACCAACGAAGTGGAAAAATCCCTGCTGCAAGGCGACAGCGTCACCCTGTTCAACAGCGTGGTCGACCTGAGCAAGCTGATCCAGCAAGCGCGCTTCCAGGTGCGCGGCTACACCTACAGCGGCAAGGTCGAAGCCGAACAGCCGGCCCTGGATGCCATCGACAACGCCCTGAAAAAAATCACCGACCTCAGCGACCAGTTGCCCGAGCAATATCGGGCCAACCTGCAAGAAGCCAGCGTCTCGCTGCAGGCCTACCGCGCCGCCGTCAGCCAGTACCGTGATTCCCAAGTGGCCACCGCTGCCGCGACGAAAATCATGGCCGAGCAAGGCGACATCCTGCTCGACCACAGCGACAAACTCACCACCTCGCAAACCGTGGTGCGCGATACCGACACGGCCCACGCCAAGAACCTGTTGCTGCTGGCCACGGCCCTGGCGTTGGCCTTCGGCATACTCGCCGCCTGGGCCATCACCCGCCAGATCGTTATCCCGCTGAGCCAAACCCTTAAAGTCGCCGAACGCGTAGCGGCTGGCGACCTCAGCCACAACCTGATCTCCGAACGCCGCGATGAGTTGGGCCAACTGCAACGCTCCATGCAGAGCATGACTGTAGGCCTGCGGGAGCTGATCGGTGGTATCAGCGACGGGGTCACCCAGATTGCCAGCGCCGCCGAACAACTGTCGGCCGTCACCGAGCAGACCAGCGCCGGGGTCAACAGCCAAAAGGTCGAGACCGACCAGGTGGCCACCGCCATGAACGAAATGGCCGCTACCGTGCAGGAAGTCGCACGTAATGCCGAGGAAGCGTCCGAAGCGGCTGTCGCCGCCGATCAGCAGGCCCGCGAAGGCGACAAGGTGGTCGGTGAGGCCATTGCCCAGATCGAGCGCCTCGCAAGTGAGGTGGGCAACTCCACCGAGGCCATGGGCCATCTCAAGCGCGAGAGCGACAAGATCGGCAGCGTGCTGGACGTGATCAAGTCTGTGGCCCAGCAAACCAACCTGCTGGCCCTCAACGCCGCGATTGAGGCAGCGCGCGCCGGTGAAGCCGGGCGCGGGTTTGCGGTGGTCGCCGATGAAGTGCGCAGCCTTGCCCAACGCACCCAGAAATCCACCGAGGAAATCGAAGAGCTGATCGTCGGCCTGCAAAGCGGTACCCAGCAGGTGGCGACCATCATGGACAACAGTCGCAGCCTCACCGACAGCAGCGTCGAGCTGACCCGCCGGGCCGGCAACGCCCTGGAAAACATCACCCGCACCGTCTCGACCATCCAGGCGATGAACCAGCAGATCGCCACCGCCGCCGAGCAACAAAGCGCCGTGGCCGAAGAGATCAACCGCAGCGTGCTCAACGTTCGGGATGTTTCCGAACAGACCTCGGCGGCCAGCGAAGAAACCGCCGCTTCCAGTGCCGAACTGGCGCGGCTGGGGATTTACCTGCAAACCCTCGTGGGCCGCTTCAAGGTCTAGCCATCTCGCGGCGGCCATCCGGGCCGCCATCCTGACAACTTGTGAAATTTCCTACGCGTTTTTCAGGTCGTGAATCACACACCTGGCGCCGAATAAAAGTAGCGTTTCAAATCCCCTGACCATTGTCGGCCGGACACTTGAGACGCTCCTTTTGATTCGTTGGAGGTTCACCATGTTTCGTCCACTGACCCGTCTGCTTGGAAACATCAGCATCAGCCTCAAACTTGCCCTGGGCTTTGGCCTGGTGCTCAGCCTCAGCCTGATCATCGCGTCTACCGGCTGGCAAGCCTTGAGCGCATCGCTCAATCGCTCACAAAAACTCACGATCCTTTCGCAACTAGCGGTCGTCGGCGAAGAGTTGCGCGCTGATCGCATTGTCTATCGCACCCTCAACGACCCCGCCAGCCTGTCCAAGATAGGCCTGCACATGGACAGGATCGACCAGTTTCTGGTTGAGCTTTCCCCACGTTTTTCAGACCCGGTCAACCAACGACAATTGCAGGAAAGCCGAGGTTTTGTCACCCGCTTCAAAACCGCCTTCAGCAGCCTGGACGGGCTGATCAAACAACGCGAGAACGCCCGCGAACAGCTCAAGCGCAGCTCAATACAGAGCAGTGACAGCCTTTCTGAACTGTCCAGCAACCTGCCCAATCAAGACGATGAAAAGGCCCTCGACGCCGTAGAACAATTGCGCCAGGCCATGGAACACGCCGAAGACCGCACCCAAAGCCCCGCGTGGGCCGCGGCGTCATTGGACGCGTATGCCAACGGCGTAAATGACGCGCTACTGGCTCTGGATGGCGCCCAAGCGGTTGTGGGCGCACTGCCGGTTGATGCCAGTGCCCTGAAAAACGCCCTGCTCGACTTTCGGATTCACCTGACACGCCTCAAGGACACCCAACTCAACACCGAGGCCATCCAGAACCAGCTTGAGCAATGGCTGGATCAGTTGCTCAAGGAAAGTGACCTGCTGAGCCAGGACCAGACCGCCAAGCGTGACAAGGAAGCCAGCCTCGCCCGCGCCCTGTTGCTCAACGTCACCGCGGCGGCGTTGTTGCTCGGCGTCGTAGCCGCCTGGTTGATCGCCGTCCAGATCGTCGCGCCGCTGCGCCAGGCACTGCATGTAGCCAACCGGGTTGCCGAAGGTGACCTGAGCCACGACATCCAGACCTTGCGCCAGGATGAGCTGGGGCAACTGCAGCGCAGCATCGGGCAGATGACCGTCAATCTGCGAGGCTTGATCGGTGGCATCGGCGACAGCGCCCGGCAGATCGCCAGCGCCGCCGAGCAACTGTCTGCCGTCACCGAACACACCCGTGCCGGGGTCGACGGCCAGAAACAGGAAACCGAACAAGTCGCCACCGCGATGAATCAAATGCTCGCCACCTCCCAGGAGGTTGCGCGCCATGCCGAGCAAGCCTCGCTTGCTGCCACCGAGGCCGACCAGCAGGCAAGCGCGGGGGATCAGGTGGTGGCCGAGGCCATTGCGCACATTGAGCACCTGGCCCGTGAGATGGCCCGGTCAAGCCAGGCCATGCAAGGCTTGCAACAGGAAAGCCGGAAGATCGGCAGCGTGCTGGAGGTGATCAAATCGGTCTCTGAACAGACCAATTTGCTGGCCCTCAACGCCGCGATCGAAGCGGCCCGCGCCGGCGAGGCTGGCAGAGGCTTTGCCGTGGTCGCCGACGAAGTGCGCAGCCTGGCGCAACGCACACAGCAATCGGCCGAGGAAATCGAGGAACTGATCAGTGGCCTGCACCGAGGCACACAGCAGGTCGCGGACATCATGGACAACAGTCGCAGCCTCACCGACAACAGCGTGCAACTGACCCGCCGGGCGGGTGATGCGCTGGCTGGCATCACCCGTACCGTGTCCGTGATTCAGGAGATGAACCCGCAGATTGCCGCTGCCGCAGAGGAGCAAACGGCCGTCGCGGAAGAGATCAATCGCAGCGTGCTGAAGGTCAAGGACGTATCGGAACAGACCTCGGCCGCGAGTCAGGAGACTGCGGCGGCCAGTGTCGAACTGGCGCGCCTGGGCACGGATTTGCAGGTATGGGTGGGCAAGTTCAAGGTCTAGCCGTTACAACACCTGGCGCAGGAACGCTTGGGCCCGGGGGTCTCTCGGCGCATCGAAGAACTGCGCCGGGGCGGCGTCCTCCAGCAGCTTGCCGTGATCGAAAAACAGCACGCGATCAGCCACTTCCCGGGCGAAACCCATTTCATGGGTGACGCAGACCATGGTCATGCCTTCCAGGGCCAGGGCCTTCATCACGTCCAGCACTTCGCCGACCATTTCCGGGTCCAGCGCCGAGGTGGGCTCGTCAAACAGCATCACCTTGGGCTCCATCGCCAGCGCGCGGGCAATCGCCACACGCTGCTGCTGGCCACCGGAAAGCCGCGACGGGAACTCGTTGGCTTTCTGAGCGATGCCGACCTTTTCCAGGAGGGCCAGTGCCTTGGCTTCACGCTCTTTCTTACCGCGTTTGCGCACGACTTTTTGCGCCAGGCAGAGGTTTTCCAGCACGGTCATGTGGGGGAACAGGTTGAAGTGCTGGAACACCATGCCGACTTCGCGGCGGTAGGCGTTCACGTCGGTTTTCGGGTCGGCCAGTTGCAGGCCGTCGATGCTTACCGAACCGGAATCGAATTCCTCCAGGCCGTTAAGGCAACGCAGGAACGTCGACTTGCCGGAACCGGACGGGCCGATCACCACCAGCACTTCACCCTTGGCCACTTGGGTGGTCACGTTGTCCACCGCGCGCACGACGTGGCCACGGGTGTCGAAGACTTTTACCAGATCGCGGACTTCAATCACTTTGCGCGAGCCTCCGCTCAAGCCGGCTGGCGATTTTCGACAGCGGCAGGTTGATCAGCAGGTACAGGCCTGCGACGCAGAACAGGATTTCAAACGGTGAGAACGAGGTGGTGATGACCTCACGGCCGCTTTTCAGCAGTTCGGTAATCGCGATCACCGACACCAGGGAGGTGTCCTTCACCAGGCTGATAAATTGCCCGGCCAGAGGCGGCAGCACACGCTTGAAAGCTTGCGGCAACACCACATGACGCATTGACTGGCCAGCACTGAGCCCCAGGGAACGTGCCGCTTCATTTTGGCCACGGGCAATCGACTGCACGCCGGCACGAATGATTTCTGCCACATAGGCGCCGGTAAACAGCGACAGCGCGGCGATCCCGGCGAACTCCCTGGACAGGTTGAGCACCGTGCCGATAAAGAAATAGAAAATGAAGATCTGCACCAAGAGCGGCGTGCCGCGCACCAGTTCGACGTAGATCGTCGACAAGTCGCGCAACGTCGGGTTATTCGACAAGCGACACAAACCGGTCGCCAGGCCGATCAACAGTCCCAGCACCCCGGACACCACCGACAGCCACAACGTAGTCCACAGGCCCCACAGCAACGGGCCCGCAGCCCAATGCCGAGTAACGCCGACTACATCGCCCTCGGCCACGTCATCGCCCTTGGCCACTTGCAGGCTGTTCTCGGCCACGGTCAGGTGCTGTTCGTTGCCCTCGTCATTACGCAGGCTGACTTCAGCCACATCGCCCTTGCGCACCAACTCGCTGACGGTGGAAATGTCCGCCGCCCGCTGGGATTCTTCGGCCTGGTAGACGAAGTATTGCGGCACGCGGTTCCAGCGCCATTCGTAGGACATCAGCGAGGTGGCGTAATACAACGCGCCGGCCAGGCCGACCAGCACCAGCACCGTCAGCAGGTGCCAGGGCCATTGGGCTTTTTTCTGTTTCATTTCAGGTTCCGGGATGTGTATCGCCTGGCAGGCCCTATTCGCGAGCAAGCCCGCTCCCACATTTCGACCGCGATCTAATGTGGGAGCGGGCTTGCTCGCGAAGGGCTCGACTCGGTATTAAGCCAACCTTATTCCATGTCCTTGAGCCACTCGGAGCTCTTGAACCACTTGTCATGGATGCGATCGTAGGTGCCGTCGTTACGGATCTGGTGCAGGAAGTTGTTGATGAAGTTGATGCTGTCGTAGTCGCCCTTCTTCAGGCCGAACGCCAGGGGCTCAAAGGTGAACGGCTGGTCGAGGAACACCAGCTTGCCGGCGCCGACCTTGTTCACGGCCACCACGTTGTACGGCGCGTCATAGACGAAGGCGTCAGCCTTGCCGTTGACCACGTCGAGCACGGCTTCCTGCTCGTTGTCATAGCCGTGGTACTTGGCCTTGGAGATCAGCTTCTTGGCAACCATTTCGCCGGTGGTACCGAGCTTGGAGGTCAGGCGGTATTTCTCGTCGTTCAGGTCTTTGTAGGACTTGATGGTGCCTTCCAGCTCCTTGCGGATCAGCAGGGTCTGGCCGACCACGATGAACGGTTCGCTGAAGTTCAGGCGCAGGTTGCGTTCCTGGGTCAGGGTCATGCCGCTGCCGATCATGTCGAACTTGTTGGTCAGCAGGGCCGGGATAATGCCGTCATAGCCGGTGGAGATCGGCTCAAACTTCACGCCCATGGACTTGGCCATGGCCTTGAGGATGTCGACTTCAAAGCCGATGATTTCACCGCGCTTGTTGGTCATCTGGAACGGCATGTAGGTCGGGTCCATGCCGACTTTCAGCGTGCCGCGCTTGACCGCATCATCGATGGCGCCGGCGTGGGCCGCGTTGACCGCCACCAGTGCGGTGACGCCTAGCAGCAGCATCGAAAGATACTTTTTCATCATCAAGTCCCCTGAACTCATTTTATTGTGAGATCGGCGCGCAAAAGGGCTGCACCATTTCGGGGTGCGATCCTAACTCACTCACCGCCCGGTACAAAGGTTTCGCCGGGATTTGTTGCCAAGGTATGACAGAAAGCCCCACAACCGTGCAGAGAACGCCGCAGCTAGACACTTCAACCCACAGGTCGGCCAATTGCTTGATGTGTAAGTAGTTATGACTACCAGTCCACCTCCGCCATCCAGTCCGAGTCCTTGAACCACTTGTCATGCAGCCGATCGTAGGTGCCATCCTGGGCCACCTGATTGAGGAAGTGATTGATCCAGTTGAGGCTGTCGTAATCGCCTTTTTTCACGCCGAACGCCAAAGGCTCGTAGGTGAAAGGCTGCTCCAATGCCAGCAACGCACTGTTCTGGGGCTTGGTGATTGCGATCAGGTTATAGGGCGCATCGTGGACGAAAGCGTCGGCCTTGCCCTCCACCACCTGGCGCACGCCTTCTTCAGGGGTTGGAAAACTGCGCAGCTGTGCAGCGCCGAGAAACCTTTTCGCCGCCGCTTCGCCCGTGGTGCCTTCGGCCGCCACGATCCGGTAACCGGCCTCATCAAGGTCTTCGATGCTCTGGACCTGATTAGCCAACTGCGGATGCAGCAGCACGGTCTGGCCGACGATGATGAACGAGTCGCTGAAGTTAAGGGTGAGGTTGCGCTCTTGCGTTACGGTCATGCCGCTGCCGATCAGGTCGAACCGGCTGTCCAGCAGGCCGGGGATCAGGTCGGTATAGGGCACCGAAACCAGCTCCAGCTTTACCCCCAGCGCTTTGCTCATCTCCCGCAGCAGATCTATTTCAAATCCGACAATACGGCCTTTCTTGTCGGTCATCTCGAAAGGTACGTAGGTCGGATTGGTGCCGACTTTCAGTACGCCCCGCTGGACGGCTTCATCGATGGCCCCCGCGTGCGCCAGGTAACCGTGGGAAAACGCGACGATGCCGAGCAGCAGCTTCGACAAATACCTTTTAATCATGAAAAGCCCCTATTCCGTTAAACACACGCGCACCCGGCCACGCGTCAGTCCGCGTAGACCAGAGGTATCGAGTCAGATTTGGGGGGCGATGCTAACCCACTCGCCGGCACGGCAATACGCCTCGGCGAAGGGTCTTTTGTTTCGAAATAACAAGGAGTTAGCGAAATGAAACAGAAGGGAAAAACAGCGTAGGACAGTGGCAGCAAACGCCCCCGAGGCGTTACCTCGGGGGCGTCTGAATCAGGCTGGTTGAGCCTGGGACGACAGTGGTTTCAATGGCAGCAACGGCGCATGCGGATCAGCCTTGACCGATTCGCGCCAGGCGTTGAGCCATTCGGCGTTGCCTTCGTTCCAGACCTGCTCGTGCAAGCGCGCCAGGGCCACCGGGTCACTGAGCAAGGCCAGGCGTTCGCCGTTGTTGAGGCCGGCCGGGCCGACTTTCAACGCGTGGCGAACACGGTCAATACGCAGCCATTCGATCGGCTCCGCCTGCCCATGACGGGAAGTCGCCAGGGCACACGCCAGGGCGTTCTGCTGTGGATCGACCACTGCCCGCACAAACCCGTCATTCAGCGCATGCCAACGGTTTTCGTGGGTGTATTTGTCGGTCGACAACAGCGCCTGGGGCGGATTGTATTCCTCAGGGATCAAAAACAGGCTCTCGTCGCGAGACTTGAGGCCCAGCTTGACCCGGCTGGAAATAACCGACACCGGAATCGACAGCATCAGCGAACCGACGATCGGCACCAGCCACCACAGGAAGCTTGGGTTCAACCACACCACCAGCAGTGCCCAGAAGAAGCCGAGCAGAGTCTGCGGGCCGTGGCGCTTGACCGCCTCGCTCCAGGGCGTGGAGTCATCGTCACGTTGCGGCGAGTTCCAGGTCGCAGCCCAGCCGAGGAACGCGGCGAGTACGAAACGGGTGTGGAAGATCATCCGCACCGGCGCCAGCAACATGGAGAACAGCATCTCCAGCAACATCGACAAGGTCACCTTGAACTTGCCGCCGAACTCTTTCGCGCCCTTGGCCCAGATCAAGATGATACTCAGCAATTTAGGCAGGAACAGCAGCACGATGGTGGTGGAGAACAGCGCCACCGCCTTGTCCGGATGCCATTGTGGCCACAGCGGGTACAACTGGCGTGGCGCCATGAAGTACTGCGGCTCCATCAGCGTGTTGACCGCCAGCAAGGCCGTCGACAGCACCAGGAAGAAGAACCACAAGGGTGCCGAGAGGTACGACATCACGCCGGTCAGGAACACCGCACGGTGCACCGGGTGCATGCCTTTGACCAGGAACAGGCGGAAGTTCATCAGGTTACCGTGGCACCAGCGACGGTCACGCTTGAGTTCGTCCAGCAGGTTCGGCGGCAGTTCTTCGTAGCTGCCCGGCAAGTCGTAGGCAATCCACACGCCCCAGCCGGCACGGCGCATCAGCGCAGCTTCAACGAAGTCGTGGGAGAGGATCGCACCGGCAAACGCGCCTTTACCTGGCAACGGCGCCAGGGCGCAGTGCTCGATAAACGGCTTCATGCGGATGATCGCGTTGTGGCCCCAGTAGTGGGATTCACCCAACTGCCAGAAGTGCAGGCCGGCGGTAAACAGCGGGCCATACACACGAGTGGCGAACTGCTGCATGCGCGCATACAGGGTGTCCATACCCGACGCACGTGGCGCGGTCTGGATAATCCCGGCATCCGGCGTGGCTTCCATCAGGCGTACCAGGCTGGTCAGGCAGTCGCCGCTCATCACGCTGTCGGCGTCGAGCACCACCATGTACTTGTAGTCACCACCCCAGCGACGGCAGAAGTCGTCGAGGTTGCCGCTCTTGCGTTTGACGCGACGGCGACGGCGGCGATAGAAGATCTTGCCGAAGCCACCCGCTTCGCGGCACACGTCGAGCCAGGCTTGCTGCTCGGCGATGCAGATGTCGGCCTCGTTACTGTCGCTGAGGACGAAGAAGTCGAAGCGATCCAGGTTACCGGTGGCAGCCACCGATTCGAACGTCGCGCGCAGGCCGGCAAATACCCGGGGCACGTCTTCGTTGCAGATCGGCATCACCAAGGCGGTGCGGGCGTCTTTCGGAATCGGCTCGTCACCAGCACTTTTACCGGAGATACGGTACTTATCGTGACCGGTCAGCAGTTCCAGGAAGCCCATCAGCGCGGTCCAGAAACCGGCCGAAACCCAGCAGAACAGAATCCCGAACAGCACCAGGATGCTGGTTTGCAGGGCGTAAGGCAGAACCTGGGTAGCGGTTTGCAGCAGGGTCTGGTTGCGGATCTCGTCAAAGTCGACGAAGGACCAGCCCTGGTACGGCATGATGCCTTTCATGTACCAGCCGGCGACGATCGTCTGGCCGAGCATCAGCACCAGCAGGATGTACCGACGGATCGAACCGACGGTGCGCCAGCGAGCAGCCGGCAGCACGCGCTCATCCTTCGGCGGTGCCGGAGGATTGGTGCGACCGGTCAGGCGGCGCCAGCCACGCACCAGGATATTGGTGCGCCATGGCTCAGGCACAACCTTGGTCCGGCGGATCGGCGGCGTGGCCTTGAGGCAAACCCGGCCGCTGGCGTCGAGCGCCAGCATTTCGGCGTCTTGCAGCTCTTCGGCGGTGTTGAGGGTCAGCCGGGCGCCGACCGACGCTTGGGCAGCGTCGGCAGGTGCGTCGAACGTGGACGATGACAGGCGCTTGTGCAATTCACTGAAGGACTCGCAGCCCGCCAGTTCGGCGCGCTGCTCATCGGTCATCGGTAGATGCGCCAGGTACTCGGCAAGAGTCTCTGGCTGGACTTGAGAATTACTCATCGGCAGGCAACTGATAGCTCCAGGTTTCGGTCAGGACTTGCTCTGTCTTGGCCGGCTCCGGTGTGGCTGGGGCAGCCGCTTCCGGCTGCTTGGCGTCCTTGTCCTTGGCGTCTTTCTTGGCCGCTTTCTCGTGCTGTTTAGCCAGCACTTTGTCGGCTTTCAGCACTTGGGTCGAAACCTTCTCTGGTTCCGGCTGCACGATGTCCTGGACCAGGGCTGCGCGCATTTCAGTCGGCTTGCCTGCGTCCTTGATCTTCATGCGCAGGGTCAGGCGCCAGCCTTGGGTGTGCGGGTTGTAGCGCACGCTGTTTTCAACGATTTCGGCGTTGTCGCCCACGCTGACCTGGCTGCGAACCGGTGCGTCAGCTGGCAGTTTCTTCAGGGACGGGCCCTCGAAGTCCACCAGGTAAGCCACGCTGCCGTCTGGCTGACGGATCAGGTTGGATTGCTTGACGTCGCCGGTGGAACGCAGGGTCTGCTTGACCCAGGCGCTTTCAGGCGAATGGAACTCGGCGTCTTTCAATGTCCAGTGCAGGCGGTAGGCAACGTCCAGCGGCTTGCCTGGCTCCGGCAGTGTTTCCGGGCTCCAGAAGGCAACGATGTTGTCGTTGGTTTCATCGGCGGTCGGAATCTCTACCAAGTCGACGGAGCCCTTGCCCCAGTCGCCTTCAGGCTCGATCCAGGCGCTTGGGCGCTTGTCGTAGTTGTCGTCGAGGTCTTCGTAGTGGCTGAAGTTGCGACCGCGTTGCAGCAGGCCGAAACCGCGCGGGTTTTCCACGGTGAAGTTGCTGACCGACAGGTGTTTAGGGTTGTTCAGCGGGCGCCAGATCCACTCGCCGTTGCCGGCATGGATCGACAGGCCGCTGGAATCGTGCAGCTCGCGACGGTAGTTAAGAACCTTGGACGGCTGGTTGGCGCCGAACAGGAACATGCTGGTCAGCGGAGCGATGCCCAGCTTGGTGACCTTGTCACGCAGGTACATCTGGGATTTGACGTCGACAATGGTGTCGGTGCCAGGGCGCAGGATCAGGCGATAAGCGCCGGTGGCCCGTGGCGAATCCAGCAAGGCGTAGATCACCAGCTGCTTCTCACCCGGCTTTGGACGTTCGATCCAGAACTCGGTGAAGCGCGGGAACTCTTCGCCGGACGGCAAGGCAGTGTCGATCGCCATGCCACGGGCAGACAGGCCGTAGACCTGATCTTTACCCACGACGCGGAAATAGCTCGCGCCGAGCATGGTCATGATCTCGTCTTGCTTGTCGCCCTTATTGATCGGGTACAGCACACGGAAACCGGCATAACCCAGCTGTTCGGTGGACTTGGGATCAAACTTGACGTCGCCGAAATCGAAGCGGGACGGGTCGTATTTGATTTCCTGGACGCTGTCGGCAGTGACTTCGTTGATTTTCACCGGTGTATCGAAGTGCATACCCTGGTGATAGAAGGACAGCTTGAACGGGGTGTTTTGATCGGCCCACTCGGCTTTCTCGTTGCGGAAACGAATTTTCTGGTAATCAGCGAATTTCATTTCGCGGAATTCGTTTGGCAAATTGCTGCGCGGAGCTTCGTATTTCTGCCCGGCCAGCTCTTTTGCCTTGGCCGACACATCATCCAGACTGAATGCCCACAGTTGACCCGCGCCGAACAGGCAAAACAGGGCAGAGCCCGTTACCAGTGCGTTTCGTAACCGTTTGGCAGACAATTTTGGTGCATTACAGGGACTAACAATCACGAGCAACCCTCGCCGAAAACAGATCAAAAAACCAACGGCCAGCTATCTATATGCCAGGTTGGCGAGCATTGTTCCGACTCCCATGGGGCTAAATGATTCCCCAACAGCCATCGGACAAGTCTCTACCTAAGTCAAAAATGGACCAATCAACGCTGATCCCCGTAGCGCGCGATTATCTAGTAGCCCGCGTGACAACGCATCAGGGTCAGCGAAGTATTTGTAGCGAAAACCCGGTTTTTTGGGCATTACAAGTCGTTTTCAGTACATTCACGTCTGTAACAGGAAGGTGACCGGCCCGTCATTGACCAAATGCACCTGCATATCCGCGCCAAAACGCCCCGCCGCTACCGTGCCATGCAATTGTTGCGCTTGTAACAACAGGTAGTCGAAAAGTGCCTCGCCCACCGCCGGCGGTGCCGCCGTGGAGAAGCTGGGACGCAAGCCGCTCTTGGTGTCTGCCGCCAGGGTGAACTGCGACACCAGCAGCAAACCGCCGCCAATGTCTTTCAAGGACAGGTTCATCTTGCCCTCGTCATCGCTGAACACCCGATAGTTAAGCAGCTTATGCAGGAGCTTGTCGGCGCTGGCCTGGGTATCTGAAGGCTCGACGGCCACCAGCACCAGCAAACCCTGGTCTATCGCACCCACCACCTGCCCTTCTACCTCGACCCGGGCGCCGCGCACCCGTTGCAAAAGCCCCTTCATGCTTCTTCAGGCGGCAAATCAAGCAGGCGCCGTGCCATTTCACTCGCCGCACGCACCAGCGCATCGGTGATTCCGGGTTCGGACGCCGCATGGCCGGCCTCGCGGATGATCTGCAGCTCACTGTTGGGCCAGGCCTGATGCAGCTCCCAGGCGTTATCCAGCGGGCAGATCATGTCGTAGCGGCCATGCACGATTACGCCAGGCAGGTGGGCGATCTTGTGCATGTCGCGAATCAGCTGGTCGGGCTCAAGGAACGAGTTGTTGGTGAAGTAATGGCATTCGATACGGGCAATCGACAGGGCGCGCTGGGGTTCGGAAAAGCGCTCGATCAACTGCGGGTTCGGGCACAGGCCTAACATGCGGCCTTCCCACGTGGACCAGGCTTTGGCGGCGTGCATCTGGGCGATCTGGTCGTTGCCGGTCAGGCGCTTGTGATAGGCGCTGAGCAAGTCGTGGCGCTCTTCCTGGGGGATGGGCGCCAGGTAGTCCTGCCAGTAATCCGGGAACAGGCGGCTGGCGCCAGCCTGGTAGAACCACTGAATGTCCTGGGGGCGCGCCAGGAAAATGCCCCGAACGATCAAGCCGTGCACGCGCTCCGGATGGGTTTGCGCGTAGGCCAGGGCCAGGGTCGACCCCCAGGAACCGCCGAACAACACCCATTTTTCGATGCCCAGGTGCTCGCGGATCCGCTCAAGGTCGGCCACCAGGTCCCAAGTGGTGTTGTTTTCCAGGCTGGCCCGTGGAGTGGAGCGCCCGCAGCCACGCTGATCAAAAGTAACAATTCGATAGAGATTTGGATCGAAATAGCAGCGGCTATTGGCGTCACACCCGGCACCAGGGCCGCCGTGGATGAACACAACGGGCAAGCCTTCCGGGGAACCGCTTTCGTCGACGTACAGGACGTGGGTTTCATCGACGGCCAGATCGTGCCGGGCGTAGGGTTTGATCTGCGGGTACAAAGTCTGCATTGCGCGCTCCGTAAGGGGTCGAGTTCATCCCTGGGGGGACGTCTATTATTTTGCCGTCTGGCATCATAAACCCGAATTGTGCAATGAGCATGTCCTAGCAGACTTAGAGCTGTGTCAGCAAAACACCACGCAGATAATCCAGCAGATAAACGTAGAGCCGATCGACCTCCGCCACCTGGCCCCGGGCCCGTAGACAGCCGTGGATCAGGCCTTTTCCGGGATACAGCGTGGCAGCCACCCCGGCAGCCTGGAGGCGCTCGGCGTAGAGCATGCCGTCGTCCCGCAGCGGGTCGAACTGTGCCACGGCGATCAGCGCCGGTGGCAACCCGCTGAAATCCACGGCCAGCAATGGCATGGCGTAGGGCGACGGCTTGCCCGGCCCACGCAGGTAAAGGGCGAGATAGCACTCGGTGTCGGCGGTACTGAGCAGCGGCGCGTCGACGCAGTCGCGACGGGACGGCAGGTCGGCGGGGCCGCCCAGGCCGGGGTAGATCAGGATTTGCGCCAAGGGCTGCGGTTGATGGTCATCCCGCAGGCCCAGGCACAAGGCGGCCGCCAGGTTGCCGCCGGCGCTGTCACCGGCCACCAACAGGCGTTGCAGGTTGACCTGGCAGGGCGCTTCGCCCGCCTGAATCGCCTGCCAGACTGCGCGGCAATCGTCGAAGGCCGCCGGGAACGGGTGTTCGGGTGCCAGTCGGTAGTCGATGGCGATCACCAGCACCTGCAGCGAGTCGGCCAGTTCACCGCAAATAAAGTCGTGGGAATCCAGCCCGCCCACCACCCAGCCGCCACCGTGCATATAAAGGATGCATGGCCATCCGCCATCATGGGTTGGCGTCGCCGGTTGATACATGCGTACACCCACGCCACTCAGGGAAACGTCTGACACCTGTAACCCTTCAGGGCGCGCCGGGGTGAACGCTTGGCACATGCGGTCATAGCTCCGGCGCAATCCGGCCAGCGATGTGTCGTCGCTGGTGAAGGATTCGGTTTTTTCGACGAAGGCGCACATCTGCGCGGAAATCGGGTAGTGGGACATGAAGGTGATCGTCCTGATAGGAAGATTCAAAGCACACCACAAGGCAAATGTGGGAGCTGGCTTGCCTGCGATAGCGGTGTGTCAACCAACGCCATCGTCGACTGATACACCGCCATCGCGGGCAAGCCCGACTCCCACATTGGTTCTCTGTTGTTTGATCTATCGTGTTCGCATCAGGGCTTGAGACTGGCCTGCACCGCCGCCACGCCGTCTTTTCCATCCAGGGTCGTTACACCCGTCAGCCAGCGCTGCAAATCCTCGGGGTTGTCCCGCAACCATTGTCTGGCTACCTCCTGCGGCGTCTTGCGATCCATGATCGGCACCATCAACTGGCTTTCCTGGGCCGCGGTGTAGGTCAGGTTCTCCAGCAGGCGTGTCACGTTGGGGCAACGCTCGGCGTAATCCGGCGCCGTCACCGTGGAGACCGTGGCCATGCCTTCGTTGGCGCCGAACACATCTTCACTGCCGGTCAGGTAAGCCATTTTCATGTTGATGTTCATCGGGTGCGGGGTCCAGCCGACAAACACCACGAACTCTTTGCGATTCACTGCGCGCTGCACGGCTGCCAGCATGCCCGCCTCGCCGGAGGCCACCAGCTTGAAGCCGCCGAGGCCGAAGCGGTTGCTGTCGATCATTTTCTGGATATCGGTATTGGCGCCGCTGCCCGGTTCGATGCCATAGATTTTGCCGCCCAGTTTGTCCTTGAAACGGGCAATGTCGGCAAAGGTCTTCAGGCCTGCGTCCGCAACATACTGCGGCACCGCCAAAGTCGCCTGGGCGTCGGCCAGGCTCGGCTTGTCGAACACCTTGACCTGGTTGGCCGCGAGGAACGGTGCGATGTTGTTGTCCATCGCCGGCTTCCAGTAGCCCAGGAAGATATCCAGGCGCTTGTCGCGGATGCCTGCAAAGATGATTTGCTGCACGGCGCTGGTTTGCTTGCTGTCATAGCCCAGGCCATTGAGCAGCACATCGGCCATGCCGCTGGTGGCGATCACGTCAGTCCAGCTGACCACGCCCATGCGCACGACCTTGCACGAGGCCGGATCGGCGGCCATCGCATTGGCGCTCAGGAGTGCGGCGCCGGTGAGAGTCAACAGGCAACGGTTGAACAGTCTTTTCATCGATGCGGTCTCACTCGGCAGTTTTTATTGTGGGAGTGGCGTCTGACGCGCCGTGCCCAACACCTTACCCAGCGAGACCTCGATAGAAGCGACCTGTGGCGACTGTGAGTTGCACTCAGGCGACTTGAGAGGTGTGTGGCTGTGAAGCCCTCTTCGCGAGCAAGCCCGCTCCCACATTTGATTGCATTTCGACTGCAGAAACTCGGTCGAATGTGGGAGCGGGCTTGCTCGCGAAGGCTATCTCAGCAGCGACGCCAATCAGGAGTAATGCCGCTTGCCCCAGGTCAGGAACCCTTCCAGCAGTTCCTTCAACACCACCCGCGTCGGCTCGGCCAGGTCGGCGCGATAACGAAACGGTTCAAACTCTTCCATGTAGGTGCACTGCCCCAACTCCAGTTGCACCGCATGAATGTTCTCGGCCGGGTTGCCGTAGTGCCGGGTGATATGCCCGCCTTTGAAGCGTCCGTTGAGTACATGGGTGTACTGCGGGTGGCCGGCGCAGGTGGCTTCCATCTGGCTGGCGAGTTGCGGATCGCAGGCAGCGCCGTTAAAGGTACCGAGGTTGAAGTCCGGCAGCTTGCCTTCGAACAGGTGCGGGATCACCGAGCGAATCGAGTGCGCATCAAACAATAGTGCATAGCCGAACTCGGCCTTGAGCCGGGCCAGCTCGTTCTGCAGGGTGCGGTGATACGGCGTCCATATCTGTTCCAGGTACGTGGCGCGTTCGGCCTTGGACGGTTCCAGGCCTTCGCGGAACAGCGGCACACCGTCGAACAGCGTCGCCGGGTACAAGCCGGTGGTAGCGCCGACGTACAGCGGCTTGTCATCGGACGGCCGATTCAGGTCGATGACAAAACGCGAATACTCGGCCGCCAGGGTGCTGGCGCCCAGCTCTTCGGCGAAGTCGTACAGCGTGGGAATGTGCCAGTCGGTGTCCGGCAGGCTTTGCGCCTCGGGGATCAGCCCGGCTTGCACCGCCGGCGTCAGGCGCAGGCCCGCGTGAGGCATGCTGATCAGCAGCGGCACACGGCCTTGTTTGAAGTTCAGAACCTTATCCACAGCAGTACTCCTTAAACGGTGACATCGACGCCGTGGCGCACGACGCGTTTTTCCAGCTCGCCACCCAGCCAATAGGCCAGGTCAGCGGGACGATCAATCTGCCAGGCGACAAAATCCGCGACCTTGCCCACCTCCAGCGAACCGTGGCTGTTCCCCAGACCCAAGGCGGTAGCCGCATGTTGCGTGGCGCCGGCCAGGGCTTCCTCCGGGGTCATGCGGAACAGGGTGCAGGCCATGTTCAACATCAAGCGCACCGACAATGCCGGTGACGTGCCCGGATTGAGGTCGCTGGCGATGGCGATCTTCACACCGTGCTTGCGCAGGGCGTCCATCGGCGGCAACTGGGTTTCCCGCAGGAAGTAGAACGCCCCCGGCAGCAACACCGCGACAGTGCCGGAAGCGGCCATGGCGATGGCGTCTTCCTCGGTCATGAATTCCAGATGGTCCGCCGACAGCGCCTGATAACGCGCCGCCAGGCTGGAGCCGTGCAGGGACGACAACTGCTCGGCGTGCAGCTTCACCGGCAAGCCGAGCTTGTGTGCAGCGATAAAGACCCGCTCCACCTGCTCCGGCGAGAACGCCAGGTATTCACAGAAGGCGTCGACCGCATCCACCAGTCCCTCCGCTGCCAGCGCCGGCAGCATCTCGGCGCAGATGTGTTCGATGTAAGCATCGGCACGGTCCACGTACTCCGGCGGCAATGCGTGAGCTGCCAGGCACGTGCTGCGTACGCTCACCGGCAGCTCGGCGCCGAGGCGGCGGATCACCCGCAGAATCTTGCGCTCGCTGGCCAGGTCCAGGCCGTAGCCGGACTTGATCTCCACAGTGGTCACGCCATCCCGCAGCAAACTGCGCAGGCGCTTGCGGCTGCTTTCGAACAACTCATCTTCGGTCGCCGCCCGCGTGGCGCGCACGGTGCTGGCAATACCGCCACCGGCCGCTGCGATCTCGGCGTAGCTCACGCCTTGCAGCCGCTGCTCGAACTCGCCGCTGCGATTGCCGCCGAACACCGTGTGGGTGTGGCAGTCGATCAGCCCCGGCGTGACCCACGCCCCTTGCAGGTCATGGGTGGTTGCGTAGTCCGCCTTCGGCAGTTCGGCGCGCGGGCCGATCCACTCGATGAGCGTGCCCGAGGTCACGATGGCGGCATCCTCGATGATCGAGTATTTGCCCTGGGCCATGGTTGCGACGTGGCAGTGTTGCCAAAGCGTTTTCATCAACGCCTCCGTTGGGTTATCGATGAGACAAAGCCGGGTCGTAATGAACCTTGGCTGCTTGCCCGGCGGAGGGTTTGACCCACAGCAGATAGGCAACGATCAGCAAGACGATCCACACGGCACCGACCATAAGGGCAGCCTGGGTGTCCGGGAAATAACCCAGCACGCCGAAGATAAACAGCATGAATACGATGGCTGCCGCTGGCGCGTACGGCCAGAACGGCACCGGGAATTTCAGCTCGGCAATCTGTTCCTTGGTCATCGAGCGACGCATGGCGACCTGAGTGACCAGGATCATCAGCCACACCCACACCGTGGCGAAGGTCGCGATCGAGGCGATGACCAGGAACACGTTTTCCGGGATCAGGTAGTTGAGCACCACACCGCCGAGCAACGCGGCGCCCATCACCACCACGGTCATCCATGGCACGCCCTGGCTCGACAGTTGGGCAAAGCCTTTGGGCGCCTGCCCTTGCTGGGCCAGGCCGTACATCATGCGACCGGCGCCGAAGATGTCGCTGTTGATCGCCGAGACGGCGGCCGAGATCACCACGATGTTCAGGATGGTCGCCGCCGAGCCGATACCCAAGTTGCTGAAGATCTGTACGAACGGGCTGCCCTGGCTGCCGATCTGTGGCCACGGGTAGATCGCCATCAGCACAAACAACGTCAGCACGTAGAACAGCAGGATGCGCAGCGGCACGGCGTTGATCGCCTTCGGGATCACCCGCTGCGGGTCCTTGGCTTCGCCGGCGGTGATGCCGATGATTTCGATGCCGCCAAATGCAAACATCACCACCGCGAAGGACGCGATCAAGCCACCCACGCCGTTAGGCATGAAGCCGCCGTGGGCCCACAGGTTGCTGAGGCCGGTGGCCGGCGCGTCGCCCGCCGAGTGAATACCGAACAGCATGATGCCGAAGCCGCCGAGGATCATCGCGACGATGGCGCCGACCTTGAGCAGAGACAGCCAGAACTCCATTTCGCCAAAGACTTTGACGTTGCACAGGTTCAGGCCGCCGATCAGCAACACGATGCCGAGCACCCAGACCCAACGTGCGACTTCGGGAAACCAAAAGCCCATGTAGATGCCGAAGGCCGTGACGTCGGCGAGGCAGACAATGATCATTTCAAAGGCGTAGGTCCAGCCGAGGATAAAGCCGGCCATTGGGCCCAGGTAGGTGCTGGCGTACTGGCCGAAGGAGCCGGACACCGGGTTGTGCACGGCCATTTCGCCGAGGGCGCGCATGACCATGAACACCGCGGCGCCACCGATCAGGTAGGCCAGGAGTACGGCCGGGCCGGCCATCTGGATGGCGGAGGCAGAGCCGTAGAACAGCCCGGTGCCGATCGCGGAACCGAGTGCCATGAAGCGAATATGTCGGGCGGATAGCCCGCGTTTTAACGTCTTTTCTTGCTGGTGCATTTCTCGTCCCTATTTGTTTTTATTTTCTGTAGGAGCGAGCTTGCTCGCGAAGGTATTCCAGGCGCATCGCTGCGGTGGATGTACTTTTTTCGCGAGCAAGCTCGCTCCTACAGGGGGCATCCATCCCTTAGAGGCTCGGCAGCAACTTCGCCGGCACCAGCTCATTCAGGCAACGCGTCGCCAACAACTCACTGGCGGCATTGATGTCCGGCGCAAAGAACCGGTCCTTCTCATAAAACGCCACTTTGCTGCGCAGGATCCCGCGAGCTTTTTCCAGTGCCGGCGAGGTTTTCAAACCATTGCGCAGGTCCAGGCCCTGGCAGGCCGCCAACCATTCCACCGCCAATACACCACGGGTGTTCTCGGCCATTTCCCACAGGCGTTTGCCCGCAGCCGGCGCCATCGATACGTGGTCTTCCTGGTTCGCCGAAGTCGGCAGGCTATCCACGCTATGGGGATGGGCCAGCGCCTTGTTCTCGCTGGCCAATGCCGCCGCGGTCACCTGGGCGATCATGAAGCCGGAGTTCACGCCGCCGTTGCCCACCAGGAACGGCGGCAGTTGCGACATGTGCTTGTCCATCATCAACGAGATACGACGCTCGCTCAGGGAGCCGATTTCCGCGATGGCCAGCGCCATGTTGTCAGCGGCCATGGCCACCGGTTCCGCATGGAAGTTGCCGCCGGAAATCACGTCACCTTCAGCCGCAAACACCAGCGGGTTATCCGACACCGCATTGGCTTCCACCACCAACACTTCGGCCGCCTGGCGGAACTGGGTCAGGCAGGCGCCCATGACTTGCGGCTGGCAACGCAGGGAGTACGGGTCCTGGACCTTGTCGCAGTTCTCGTGGGATTGGGACACTTCGCTGCTTTCACCCAGCAGGGCGCGATACGCGGCCGCAGAGTCGATTTGGCCACGCTGGCCACGGGCAGCGTGAATGCGTGCGTCGAACGGCGAGCGCGAACCCAGCACCGCTTCCACCGTCAGGGCGCCACAAGCCAATGCACCGGCGAACAAGTCTTCACCTTCGAACAGACCACGCAGTGCGTAAGCGGTGGAAACCTGGGTGCCGTTGAGCAGCGCCAGGCCTTCCTTCGCCGCCAGGGTCAGCGGTGTCAGGCCGGCGACTTTCAGCGCCTCGGTGGCTTCCAGCCATTCGCCTTTATAGCGGGCCTTGCCTTCGCCCAGCAGCACCAGCGACATGTGGGCCAATGGCGCCAGGTCACCGGAAGCACCCACCGAACCTTTCAGTGGAATGTGCGGGTACACCTCGGCGTTGATCAGGGCGATCAGCGCGTCGATCACCTGCCGGCGAATCCCGGAAAAACCACGGCTCAGGCTGTTGACCTTGAGCACCATGACCAGCCGCACCAGCGCATCGCTGATGGGCTCACCGACGCCGGCCGCGTGGGACAGCACCAGGGAACGCTGGAGGTTTTCCAGGTCTTCGCTGGCGATGCGGGTCGAGGCCAGCAGGCCGAAACCGGTGTTGATGCCGTAGGCGGTGCGGTTCTCGGCGAGAATCTGCTCCACGCAGGCGACACTGGCTTCGATCTGGGCCGAGGCGCTGTCATCCAGGCTGAGGGTTACCGGCTGCTGGTAGATGGCCCGCAGTTGGGCAAGGCTCAGTTGGCCTGGAATCAGGTTTAGCGCAGTCACATTCATGCTCCTTTTGAGAGTGTTGTTAACTACCAGTCGCTCCGGATGCTTCCGTTATCCGCCGCTGTGCTCGTTTAGAGGATCAGTCGGCTTGGCACGCTGGTTATTGTTGGGAAAAGGTCAGTGCAAATTCGGTAGCGTGTGTTGCAGTAAATCGGCGTTCTTGAGCAGCGCTGCGGTGGCCGCGATGTCGGGTGCCAGCCAACGGTCCTGGTCGTAGGCCGGGACGTGTTCACGCAGCAAGCGCCAGGCGGCGTCGGTGCCGGCGCCGAAGCGTTGCTCCTGCAGAAACTCGAACGCCTGGGACGCCAGCAGGTACTCGATGGCGAGGATCTGGGTGACGTTTTCCAGCACCGAATACAGCTTCAGCGCGGCGTTGGTGCCCATGCTCAGATGGTCTTCCTGCAGGCCCGAGGTGACGAAGTTGTCGAGCACCGCCGGTTGCGCCAACTGGCGGTTCTGCCCGCACAGCGAGGCGGCGACGTACTGCACGATCATCATCCCGGAGTTGACCCCGGGGTTGCTCACCAGGAACGCCGGCAGGCCGCTGACATGCGGGTTGATCAGGCGGTCCAGGCGGCGCTCGGCGATGGAGCCGATTTCCGCCATGGCGATGGCGAGCATGTCTGCCGCCAGGGCCACGGACTGCCCGTGAGGGTTGGCCTGGGACACCACGCGGTAGTCGTCCGGCGTGCCGAGCACCAGCGGGTTATCCGTGGCGCCGTTGAGTTCGGTTTCGATCTGCCGAGTCGCATGTTCCAGTTGGTCGCGGGCCGCGCCGTGCACTTGGGGAATCGAACGGATGCTTAGGGCGTCCTGGGTGCGAATGCCTTTGCTGCTGGCGATCACTTCACTGCCGTCCAGCAACGCCCGCAGGTTGATGCCCACTTGCTGCATGCCCGGGTGCGGCTTGAGCGCGATGATCTCTTCATCGAAGGCGTCGATCTGGCCGCGCTGGCCTTCGAAGCTCATGGCGCCGATCACGTCGGCCCATTGCAGCAGACGATGTGCATCGGCCAGGGCCAGGCTGCTGAGACCGGTCATGCACGGCGTGCCATTGACCAGGCACAGGCCGTCCTTGGCTCCGAGCACCACCGGCTGCAAACCTTCTTCGGTCAGTGCCTGGTGCGCCGGAACGATACGGCCCCGGTAGCTGACGTCGCCGACGCCGAGCAAGGCAATGCCAATGTGCGCCATGTGGGTCAGGTAACCCACCGAGCCCTGGGACGGCACTTGCGGCGTGATGCCATGGTTGAGCAGCCCCAGCAGCGAATGCACCACCTGCGGATGCAGGCCGGATTTGCCGTGGCTGTAATTGATGATTGCCGCGCAGATGATTGCGCGGGTTTGCTCCACGCTCAGTGGCGCGCCGACGCCACAGGCATGGCTGAGCAAGGTGTTGCGCGACAGCCGGCTCAGTTGTTCGTCCTTGAGCGACACGTTGCACAAGGCGCCCAGGCCAGTGTTGATACCGTAGGCGCGCTCGCCGCTGCTGACGATGCGCTGGACGATGGCCTGGGCATTGTCGATGCGAGCCCAGGCCTGGCCCGAGAGTTCGAGGATCGCACCGTGGCGGGCCACCGCGACCACGTCCTGCCAACGCATTGGCGCGTCGGCGATGATGATTTTTTCAGCCTGGGACATCGTTGTACCTTCTTCAATTCTTGTGCAGCCTTACCGGCCTCTTCGCGAGCAAGCCCGCTCCCACAGGGGAATGCATTTCAAATGTGGGAGCGGGCTTGCTCGCGAAGAGGCCAGCCGGCTCACCACAAGATCCGGATCAGACCACCGCAGCACGCCGCTGAACAAACCGGTCCACATACTCATCGGCCGGCGAGTGCAGGATTTCCCGGGGCGTGCCGACCTGGATCAGCTTGCCGTCCTTGAGGATCGCAATGCGGTTGCCGATGCGCACGGCCTCATCGAGGTCGTGAGTGATAAAGACGATGGTCTTGTGCAGGGTCTTTTGCAGCTCCAGCAACTGGTCCTGCATCTCGGCGCGGATCAGCGGGTCGAGGGCGCTGAACGCTTCGTCCATC
Source organism: Pseudomonas sp. LBUM1641 (assembly GCF_059716235.1). Lineage (NCBI taxonomy): Bacteria > Pseudomonadati > Pseudomonadota > Gammaproteobacteria > Pseudomonadales > Pseudomonadaceae > Pseudomonas > Pseudomonas sp. LBUM1641. The sequence continues at coordinate 443,160 of NZ_CP166815.1, read as the reverse complement.
AGGATGATGTCGGTGTCGGCGGCCAAGGCGCGGGCCAGGCCCACTCGCTGACGCATGCCGCCGGAAAGCTGGTGCGGGTATTTGTTTTCGTAGCCTTTGAGGCCCACGGTTTCGATCCAGTGCAGCGCACGCTCGGCGCACACTTGCTTGGTTTCGCCGCGCACTTTCAAGCCATAGGCGACGTTGTCCACCACGCTTTTGTGGGGCAGCAGGCCGAAGCTCTGGAACACCATGCTGATCTTGTGCCGGCGAAATTGGCGCAGGGCTTCCATGTCCAGTTGCAGGATGTCTTCACCGTCCACCAGGATCGCGCCGCTGGTGGGGTCGATCAGGCGGTTGAAGTGGCGCACCAGGGTCGACTTGCCGGAACCCGACAGGCCCATGATCACGAAGATCTCGCCGGTGCCGATGCTCAGGGACAGGTCGTTCACACCCACCACGCAACCGGTCTCGGCCAGCACCTGGTCCTTGGTCTTGCCCTGGCCAATCAGCGCCAGCGCCTCCTTGGAACGATTGCCGAAGATCTTGAATACGTTTTTGACTTCAATCTTGCTGACGGTAGTCATTTGCTCGCCTCATGCCGTGGACGACCATAGGCCTGGGTAATGCGGTCGATGACCACTGCGAGAATCACGATCGCCAGACCGGCTTCAAGGCCACGTCCGACGTTAAGCGTCTGGATACCGACCAACACATCTTCACCCAGGCCACGGGCACCGATCATCGAGGCGATAACCACCATCGACAGGGCCATCATGGTGGTCTGGTTGATCCCGGCCATGATGCTCGGCAGGGCCAGCGGCAGTTGCACGCCGAACAGTTGCTGCCAGCGGTTGGCACCGAAGGCGTTGATCGCTTCCATGACTTCGCCGTCTACCTGGCGAATACCCAGGTCGGTCAGGCGAATCAGTGGAGGAGCGGCGTAGATCACCGTGGCGAAAATCGCCGGGACCTTGCCCAGGCCAAACAGCATCAGCACCGGGATCAGGTACACGAAGCTGGGCATGGTTTGCATGATGTCCAGCAGCGGCATCAGCACCGAACGCAGGCGATTGCTACGGGCCGACAATATTCCCAGGGGAATGCCGATCAGCACCGAGATCACCGTGGCCACCATCATCAGCGCCAGGGTTTGCATCAGCTTGTCCCACAGGCCAACGGCGCCCACCAGGAACAGCAAACCGACAATCACCGCTGTAGTGACGACCTTGCGCGTGGCGTGCCAGGCGATGCCGCCGACAATTGCCAGCATCAGCCACCAGGGTGCTGCACGCAGCACACCTTCAAGATTGACGATGGCCCACAACAGGGTATCGGAGATGTGCCGGAACACATCGCCGTAGTTGGTCACCAGCGAATCAACCCAACTGTTGACCCAATCGGCGATGGAAAACGTAAAACTCTCAGGAAACATAGTGTGCTCTCGATCCAGTGGGTTGTGGCCGGACGTCCGGTTGCCTGCGAGGGCAACCGGAAACGCTCAACCTACAAGGCCGCGTCGATTTTCTTGGCTGCGTCGTCGCTCACCCATGCGTGCCAGACTTCAGGATGTTCCTTGAGGAAAATTTTCGCCAGTTTTGGTGATTCAATTCGCTCTTTGGCCATGCGGCCCAGGTTCTGGTTCAGCAGGTCGATGGGCAGGTTGACCTTTTCCAGCACGGTCACCAACTCCGGGGCTTGCTCGTGGAAGGTCTTGGACAGACCGACCTTGATGCTCACGCTTTTATCCACACCGGGCTTTTCTTCCAGCTTCACCAGGTCGACCTGACCCATCAACGGGGTGGGCGACCAGTAATAGAACAGGATCGGCTCGCCACGCTTGTAGCTCGACAACACCGCCGCATCCAGCGCCGGGCCTGTGCCTGGGCGGAAGTTGGTGTAGGTGCTTTCCAGGCCATAGCTTTTCAGCATCTCGCTGTTGTCCAGCTCACAGGTCCAGCCGGCCGGGCAGTTGTAGAAACGGCCCTTGGACGGCTCTTCCTGGTCCTTGAACACCGAGGCGTATTTGGCCAGGTCGGCGATGTTTTTCAGGTCCGGTGCCTTGGGTTCCAGCTTGCGCTTGGCGTCGCCTTCGATCACGTAGCGCGGCACGTACCAACCTTCGACAGCGCCCACGACTGGAGCACCGACACCGACGACCTTGCCGGCCTTCTCGGCCTTGTTCCAGACTTCACTGCGGCCTACCCACTCCTCGGCGAACACCTGGATGTCATTGCTGCTCAGGGCGTTTTCCATGGTGATGGAGTTACCCGGCAGGCTGTCGGTTTTGCAGTCATAGCCTTTTTCCAGCACGGTTTGCAGGATGTCGGTCAGCAACATGCCGCTTTCCCAGTTCAAACCGGCAAATTTCACCGGCTTGCCGGACTCGCACCAACCTGCCGCCTGGGCGCCGGCGGTGGCCAGCAAGCCAGCAGAGAACAACGTGGTCAGCAGGGTCTTATGCATTTTCATTGTGTGACGCTCCCAATCATGAAATGGATTACGGCAGTCAAAAGGCGTCCTGCCTTGTCCACGTCCCCTCAGGCCTGTGCAGCCAGCCCGTTTGTCGTTGGTGCAGCGCCCTGCTCTACTGGCAGGATCAAACGTTCAGGCGTCGGGCTGTGCCATTTTCTGGCAGCCCAGTAGTACAGCGCAGCCGGCACCACCAGGCCGATGATCCAGGAGATATCGGTGTCGCCGAGGCTGGCGACCATTGGCCCGGTGTAGAAATGCGTGGAGATGAACGGCATCTGAATCAGCACGCCAAACACGTAGATGCTGATGCCCATCAGGTTCCAGCGACCATAGCGACCGTCGGGATTGGACAGCGCCGGGATGTCGTAGCGCTCTTTGGTGATGCAGTAGAAATCCACTAGGTTGATCGCGCTCCACGGCGTGAAAAACGCCAGCAGGAACAGGATGAACGCGGAGAAATCCTTGAGGAACGAGTCCTTGCCCAGCAACGCCAGCGCGGCGGCAATCGACACCATGACAAAGATGTACAGCAGGCGCGTGCCACTGCCGATATGCCGGCTGCCACGGAAACCGCTGATGATCGTCGCGATGGACATGAAGCTGCCGTAAGCATTCAGGGTGGTCACGGTGACCTTGCCGAAAGCGATGCTGAAATACAGCAGCGCCGCGACGATCCCGGTGCCACCCAGGCCGACGATAAACGACACTTCGTGGTGAGCGAATTGCGAACCGGCCAGGGCCGCCGCAAACACCCCAAACACCATCGAAGCCTGCGCGCCGATCACTGAACCCAGGCCCACGGCCCAGAAGGTTTTCGACGCTTGAGTGCTGCGTGGCAAATAGCGCGAGTAGTCCGCCACATACGGGCCGAACGCAATCTGCCAGGACGCCGACAGGGAAATCGCCAGCAGGAAACTGCTGAGGGAAAAATGCTTGTTGCCCAGCAACGCACCGATGTCGTTACCGGCCAGCAACTTGTAGAACAGGTAAACAAAAGCAACCACGCCCAGCACGCTGGCGATGCGACCGATACCGTGAATTACCCGGTAGCCGAAGATCGTAAACACCATGATCAGCCCCGCAAACAACACGATGCCGACCCAGTCTTCAACGTGGAGCAACTGCGCCACCGCCTGCCCCGCCAGCAACGAGCCGCTGGCGGAAAAACCGATGTACATCAGGCACACCAGCACCAGCGGGATGACCGCGCCATACACGCCAAACTGCACGCGGCTGGAGATCATTTGCGGCAAGCCCAATTGCGGGCCCTGGGCTGCGTGCAGCGCCATGACGCCGCCACCCAGCAGTTGACCGATCAACAGACCGATCAACGACCAGAACACATCACCACCCAGCACCACGGCCAGGGCCCCGGTGACAATCGCGGTGATTTGCAGGTTGGCACCCAACCACAGGGTGAACTGACTCAATAGACGGCCGTGTCTTTCCGCTTCCGGGATGTAGTCGATCGAACGTCTTTCGATCAACGGGGTGGTGCTTGCACGAGCGTCTGTTACAGCCATTTATGTTCAACCTCTGATGGATTGTTTTTGGGTGAAACGCAGATCAAATGTGGGAGCGGGCTTGCTCGCGAAAGCGATGGGTCGGCTAACGACTTCGGTGACTGATACACCGCATTCGCGAGCAAGCCCGCTCCCACATTAGTTATTTGATCATCGGGAGATTGAGGCCCTGCTCTTTGGCGCAGTCGATGGCGATCTGGTAACCCGCATCGGCATGCCGCATCACGCCGGTGGCCGGGTCGTTGTGCAGCACGCGGGCGATTCGCTCGGCCGCTTCGTCGGTACCGTCGCAGACGATCACCATGCCGGAGTGCTGGGAGAATCCCATGCCCACGCCACCGCCGTGATGCAGCGAAACCCAGGTCGCGCCGCTGGCGGTGTTGAGCAAGGCGTTGAGCAGTGGCCAGTCGGACACGGCGTCGGAGCCGTCCTGCATCGATTCGGTTTCACGGTTGGGGCTGGCCACCGAGCCAGAGTCCAGGTGGTCGCGGCCGATCACGACAGGTGCCGACAGCTCGCCGCTGCGCACCATTTCGTTGAACGCCAGGCCGAGCTTGGCGCGCTGGCCCAGGCCAACCCAGCAGATACGTGCCGGCAGGCCCTGGAAGCTGATGCGCTCGCGGGCCATGTCCAGCCAGTTGTGCAGGTGGGCGTCGTCCGGGATCAGCTCTTTGACTTTGGCGTCGGTCTTGTAGATGTCTTGCGGGTCGCCCGACAGTGCCGCCCAGCGGAACGGGCCGATGCCGCGGCAGAACAGCGGACGGATGTAGGCCGGTACGAAACCGGGGAAGTCGAAGGCGTTTTCCACGCCCACTTCTTGTGCCATCTGGCGGATGTTGTTGCCGTAGTCGAAGGTCGGCACGCCCATTTTCTGGAAGTCCAGCATCGCCTGAACGTGCACCGCCATGGATTGCTTGGCGGCCTTGATCACTTCGGCCGGTTCGGTCTTGGCGCGGGCGCGGTATTCGTCCCAGGTCCAGCCAGCCGGCAGGTAGCCGTTGAGCGGGTCGTGGGCGCTGGTCTGGTCGGTGACCATGTCTGGGCGCACACCGCGCTTGACCAGTTCCGGCAGGATTTCCGCCGCGTTGCCCAGCAGGGCGATGGAGATCGCCTGGCCGGCCTTGGTGTATTTGTCGATGCGCGCCAGGGCGTCGTCGAGGTCGGTGGCTTGCTCGTCGACGTAGCGGCTGCTCAAGCGGAAATCGATGCTGACCTGCTGGCATTCGATGTTCAGCGAGCACGCGCCGGCCAGGGTGGCCGCCAGAGGCTGTGCGCCGCCCATGCCGCCGAGGCCGGCGGTCAGTACCCAGCGGCCCTTGAGGTCGTCGTTGTAATGTTGGCGACCGGCTTCGACGAAGGTTTCGTAGGTGCCTTGGACGATGCCCTGGCTGCCGATGTAGATCCAGCTGCCGGCGGTCATCTGGCCGTACATGGCCAGGCCCTTGGCGTCGAGTTCGTTGAAGTGTTCCCAGCTCGCCCAGTGCGGCACCAGGTTGGAGTTGGCGATCAGTACGCGCGGGGCGTTGCTGTGGGTCTTGAACACGCCGACGGGTTTGCCGGATTGCACCAGCAGGGTTTCGTCGTCGTTGAGGTTGGTCAGGCTTTCGACGATCTGGTCATAGCATTCCCAGTTGCGCGCGGCACGGCCGATGCCGCCGTACACCACCAGTTCTTTCGGGTTCTCGGCAACCTGTGGGTCGAGGTTGTTCATCAGCATGCGCAGCGGCGCTTCAGTCAGCCAGCTTTTGGCGGTGAGCTTGTTGCCACGGGCAGCGCGGATTTCAACGTCACGGTACTTGGTAGGCTTGGTCACAAAAAATTCCTCAACGATCAATGCGCGAACATGATTGGTGCGAAGAGGATACTCATGGACTCTTACGCACACATCTTTACTTGTACATACAAGCATATGCAATCAAGCGGCCAACTTGGCGGAGGGCAGTTGCAGATTTTCCGCGAACGGGAGCGCAAGCCTTTAAGAACAAGGCTTGGCAGCTTGATGAATTTTCTTGCAGAAGGTTTTTACAGCGAGGGAGGCTCGTTACTCAGGCAGGCTTTTGCGCCATGCTGGGGCATTCGGTAACAAGTTGGTGCGGGAAGTGGGAACAGTTTTTGTAGGAGCGAGCTTGCTCGAAAAAGGTACATTCAACGTAGCAATACGCTTGAAATACCTTCGCGAGCAAGCTCGCTCCTACAGTGGTTTAGTGTGCAGTCAGTTCGATGACGCAGCAACGGCCAGTGATGCTGACGTCCAGCAAGCCAGTGTTACCGTCCAATTGCAGGCAGTCATGACGGTTCAGCCGCTCACCGAGCACCTTCACTTCATCCGCCACGCTGAACACCACCACGGCGTGCGCCGCGCTGAAGAAACGCTGCGTACCGTCCATCCACTGCAACCGCGCCTGATAGCGCTGCGGCGAATAGATGAGGTTGAAATCGCGGATCGGCCCACCGATCAAGCGGCAGGACACCTGGCTGTCACCCTTGAACGGGAACGGTTGCAGCGGTAACAAACCACGCTGTTCCTCGCCGTCCACTGTCAGCACCATGCCCGAACCTTGCAGCACGGTGATGATGCGCTGGTACCCGGCGAAGGTGGAGAACCCGCCCGACTCGGCGATATCGGCAATCGACAGGCGCCAGCCGAAACCGTCCAGGCCCTCGCCCGCGTCACGGGTGATTTCTTCAGTGCTGCCGCCGCCATTTTTCCACGGCATGCGGACGTAATCGGCGGCGCGCCAGACTTTCATCGAACTCATTTACTGAAACGTCCTTCCAGGCTATGACGGGAACCGGGGTGGATCAAACGCGCTGCCGTGACCGGCTGGCGGCCAGACCAGGTACGACGGCGAATCAACAGGCACGGCTCGCTGGTTTCGATTTGCAGCAAATTGCATTCGTGGGCGTCGGCGAGGATCGCTTCGACCACGTGCTCGCCTTCAGTCAGCGGCGCCACCTGGTTGAGGTAGGCATAAGGCGTTTGCTGGGTGAAATCCTGCTGCAGGTATTCCGGCGCGACCAGAGCGTTGACGAAGCGGTCTTCGATTTGCACCGGGATGTCATTTTCGTAGTGCACGATCAACGAGTGGAACACCCGCCCGCCTTCGCGCATTTCCAGGGCGACGGCGCGCTCGGAACCGGCGGCTTCTTCACCGAGGGTAATAACCTTGCACGTATGCCGATGACCGCGAGAGGCGATCTCATCGGCAATGTTGTGCACTTCAAACAGCGCCGACTGGCTCTTCGGCTCGGCGACAAATGTGCCCACACCTTGCATGCGCACCAGCAGGCCTTCAGCGGTCAACTCGCGCAGGGCACGGTTGATGGTCATGCGGCTGAAGCCCAGTTGGTTGACCAGTTCGCTTTCCGACGGCACGCGATAATGCGGCGGCCAGTTGCCGTTGAGGATCTGCTGGCTGATCATCTGTTTGACGCGGGCGTACAAGGGCGCCGGACTTTCGTCCATGTGGGCAGCCAGTGGAGACTTGGCGGGCGGAGTCGGCACAGGAAATCCTTGCAGGTGAAAAAGAAGCATAGCTTGCCGGAGTTTACCGAGCAGGCAAACGTCTGTATATGTATATACAAATAAACACACGACCGGGGTGCCTGAATCATGTCCGCTTTCTTTGCCGAACGCGCGCTGCTGCCTAATGGATGGGCCAATGATGTACGTCTTGAAGTCAGCGCCGACGGCCTGCTGACCAAGGTTGAGCCCAACGCCAGTGCAGACGGTGCCGAACGGCTCAGGGGCCCGGTGCTGGCGGGCATGCCGAACCTGCATTCTCACGCGTTCCAGCGGGCGATGGCCGGGCTGGCGGAAGTGGCCGGCAACCCGAATGACAGCTTCTGGACCTGGCGCGACTTGATGTACCGGATGGTTGGCAAGATCAGCCCCGACCAACTGCAGATCATCGCGCGCCAGCTGTATATCGAAATGCTCAAGGCCGGCTACACCTCGGTGGCCGAATTTCACTACGTGCACCATGACGTCAGCGGCCAGCCTTATGCCGACCCTGCGGAGCTGTCGCGACAAATCAGCCAGGCCGCCGTCAGCAGCGGTATCGGCCTGACCTTGCTGCCGGTGCTCTACAGCCATTCCGGTTTTGGCGGCCAGGCACCCAATGAAGGCCAGCGGCGCTTTATCAACAGCACCGAGCATTACCTGAACCTGCAATCACGCCTGCAACCGATTCTGGCCGCACAACCGGCGCAACAACTCGGCCTGTGCTTCCACTCGCTGCGTGCGGTAACCCCGCAACAAATCAGCGAAGTGCTGGCCGCCAGCGACAAGGCGTGCCCGGTGCATATCCACATCGCCGAGCAGCAGAAGGAAGTCGACGACTGCCTGGCCTGGAGCGGCAAGCGTCCGCTGCAATGGCTGTATGACAATGTTGACGTGGATCAGCGCTGGTGCCTGGTGCACGCCACCCACGCCAACCCGGAAGAAGTGACGTTAATGGCCAAAAGCCGGGCGATTGCCGGGCTGTGCCTGACCACCGAAGCCAACCTGGGCGACGGGATTTTCCCGGCGGTGGACTTCCTGGCCCAGGGCGGGCGCATGGGGATTGGCTCCGACAGCCATGTGTCACTGAGCGTGGTGGAAGAATTGCGCTGGCTGGAATACGGCCAGCGGCTGCGGGACCAGCGGCGCAACCGGCTGTATCGCAGTGATCAGCCGATGGTCGGGCGGACGCTGTTCGATGCCGCGTTGGATGGCGGTGCCGAAGCGCTGGGGCAGCCGATCGGGCGCCTGGAAGTCGGCAAGCGTGCGGACTGGCTGGTGCTGGATGGCAACGATCCGTACCTGGCGACGGCGAACGAAGACGGGATTCTCAATCGCTGGCTGTTTGCCGGTGGTGATCGCCAGGTGCGCGACGTTCTGGTGAACGGGAAGTGGGTGATTCGCGACGGGCATCACGCCGCCGAAGAAGACAGCAGCCGGGCGTTTACCCAGGTCTTGCGGGATTTGCTGGGCTAACAGACGACACATAACAAATGTGGGAGCGGGCCTGCCTGCGATAGCGATGGTGAATCCAACACCGCTATCGCAGGCAAGCCAGCTCCCACATTGGAACGATGTCGTTCTTCCGTTACTGCGAGGTCTTCGCCATCTGCTTGTCAGACGTACGCCAGATCAAACGCGTGGTGTCATACCCCTGTTGCCGCGCCCTGCTCAGCAGGTCTTCGCGGGTGTCGGCGCTGACTGTCGGCGTGCGGGACAACAACCACATGTAGCGCCGGCTCGGGCTGCCGACAATGGCGGTCTTGTAGTCATCACTGACGTACAGCACCCAGTAATCGCCCTTGGCCACGCCCGGCAACAGCGAGGTGAACCAGTTATTGAATTCCACCCACAGTTTGTCGGTCCTGCCGGCGACCTGCGGCGTGGCCGTGCCCTTGGCTTCTTGCCACTTCCACTCAGGCGTCAGGCAGCGGTTGAACACCGACATATTGCCATCGGGCAGCAGCGTGTAGCGGGCTTCGGACTGTGCGCAATTGCGCTGGAAGTACATCGGCAGACGGGCCAACTCATACCAGGTGCCCTGGTAACGCTTGAGGTTGACGCTGCCAACAGTCTTGGGTTGCAGATCATCGCCAGAATGGCTGGCGCAGCCCGCCAAAAACAGGCTGGCGCAGAGGTATAGAACGAAACGCATCATGTTGTTTTTCTCCCGCAGGCTTTCGCCCCGGTTTACTTCAGGCCTTGCCCGGAAAAAATCAGTACTTTGTCACCGGCATATTGCACGCTGATAAAGCTGTTTTTATCGCCCCAGGTGCAACTGGACATACCCAGTGCGCCGGAACAATCAGTCGGCTTACCCAGCAACGACTCCACTTCGGCCTTGGGCATGCCGGCCGACAGTTTTGCGTAATTTTCTTGAGTGACCTTGCTGCAAGCGGCCAGAAGCACGCAAAACGACAACAGGGCGAGACGGCGTAACGACATGGAAAAACTCCTGGAGAGACGAAGCAGCTTGGGGGTCTGCCAGAAGCTTAGAAGGGAAAAGGGGTTTCTGGTTCCCGACGAGCGAAAACAAAAAAGCCCCGAAAACGCTGAAACGTTTCGGGGCTCAATCAAGCGAATCAAATCACTGTAGGAGCGAGCTTGCTCGCGAAACACGTTCAGGCGGCGCGGGCAACCAGGCAGCTCGTGTCATCGTTAACGCTCTTCGCGAGCAAGCTCGCTCCTACAGGTCACCAGGCTTACGCCTTGTGGTAACCGGTCACACGCTCAACTTCTTCCTTCGAACCCAGGAACACTGCCACGCGCTGGTGCAGGCCTTCAGGCTGGATGTCGAGGATGCGCTGGTGGCCGTCGGTGGACGCACCGCCCGCCTGTTCAACCAGGAACGACATCGGGTTGGCTTCGTACATCAGGCGCAGCTTGCCCGGCTTGGACGGCTCGCGGCTGTCACGTGGGTACATGAACAAGCCACCACGGGTCAGGATGCGGTGCACGTCGGCAACCATCGCCGCTACCCAGCGCATGTTGAAGTTCTTCTTCAACGGCCCTTCTTCGCCGGCCATCAACTCGCCTACATAGCGGGTAACCGGCTCTTCCCAGTGGCGCTGGTTGGACATGTTGATTGCAAATTCCTGGGTGGACGCAGGAATGGTGATGTCTTCGTGGGTGAGCACGAAGCTGCCCATTTCACGGTCCAGGGTGAAGCCTTTGACGCCATCGCCCAGGGTCAGTACCAGCATGGTCTGCGGGCCGTAGATCGCGTAACCGGCAGCTACCTGCTCGGTGCCTGGCTGCAGGAAGGCCTTTTCGTTCAGGGCTTCGTTCTGGCTCAGGTATTCGTTCGGGCAACGCAGTACCGAGAAGATGGTGCCGACCGGCGCGTTGATGTCGATGTTCGACGAACCGTCCAATGGGTCGAATACCAGCAGGTACGCGCCTTTCGGGTATTTGCCCGGGATCTGGTAGGCGTTGTCCATTTCTTCGGACGCCATGCCGGCCAGGTGACCGCCCCATTCGTTGGCTTCGAGCAGGATTTCGTTGGAAATCACGTCGAGCTTCTTCTGCACTTCGCCTTGTACGTTTTCAGTGCCCATGCTGCCCAGGACACCACCCAGCGCGCCTTTGGAGACGGCATGGCTGATTTCCTTGCAAGCACGCGCCACCACTTCGATAAGGAAGCGCAGATCGGCAGGCGTGTTGTTGCTGCGGGTCTGCTCGATCAAATAGCGACTCAGGGTAACGCGGGACATGGAAGGCTCCGGAAATTGGGGGCTAAAAACCCGCGCAGTTTAACGCGAGTCGGGGCGTATTTCCTCCTATCAGAGGATTTAAACCCAATAGAGTTCATGGACTTTATTTAACGTGCCACCGGCGGCTTGCGCAGCAAACTGTAGGCCATGGCTCCAAGTGCCGCCACACCGAGCAGCAGCACGGCCCAAAGGCCGAGCTTTTTCCAGTTCGGCCCGGCATCGACAGGGGTCGCAACCGCTGGCGAAGTCACCACCGCCCCGCCCGCCACTTTGGCCTGCCCAAGCGCGGCGAGGCGTTCGGCGCTGTAATCCGGGATCAACGTCGACAGCGGCAAGTTCGCGCCCTTCACCGACGGATTGCCCAACGCCAAAGTGAACGGTGGCTCGCCCCGTGCCAGGAACACCAACTGCGTGGCCCGCACTGCAAAGCTCAAAGTCGGTGCCTCAACACCCAGGCCACCGCCGCGTTCGTCCACATTGAGCTTGAGTTGCGCAACGGCCTGGCCGGGCAGCTGCAATTCGTTTTGTAAAACGTCCTGGCCATTTTGCGTCAATCGATAGAGCAAGCCACTGCTCAAAGGCTGCCACGCTTGATTGCTTTCCCGACGGCCCGACAGAGTGACCGGTGCGAGGCTGTTGGGTTGGCTCAGGTCGATACGCAGACGTTCGACGTTCAGCGCTTTGGGCAACTGCCAACTGTATTCGCCGGCCTTGAGCCGGCTACCCGACAGTGGCTGCGACCACACCAGCGGCAACGGCAAGCTATGGGCACTGACACTCTCCAACTGCGCCGACGTCAGCGTCGGTGCCGCCTGGCCTTTCCACAGCAGGCGCAGATACCGCGCCGACTGCCCCGGCAGACTCACTTCATGCTGCTCGACGCGTTCGTCGGCAAACGACAGCCGCGCCACCTGCCCTTCGCCCCAGGAGCGCCAGTGCTGCAAATCATCACTGGCTTCGATGCTGAAGCGCTGGAAGCCGTCGCGCTCGCTGGTCCAGTCGAGGATCAGTTGCTGCAGCGGCGCCTTGATCCCACTGGCATCAAGCAACCAGCCGCGCAGCACTTCTTCGCCGGCCTCCAGTTGGCTCGGCGGCTGCACCTGCACCAGTGTGCCGGTCGCTGTGGATTGCACGCGCACGCTGGGCACTGCTTCAGCGGAGTCGGCCGCGGCGTACAGCGGGAACCACTTCACATTAGCCAGGCTGCGGCTTTCGGTGCTTTGCGCCGACTGCCGCGCCAGCGCATAAGCCTGAGGTTCGCCGGCTGCGTTGAACACGCGAGCATCACTCAAGTCGGCCTGACGGGCACTCAATTGCACCGCCAGCGGCAGCTCCAGGCGATACCAAGGGCCTTCACCGCTGACCGTCAGCGGTACCCGCGTGGTGAAATCGGCGGGCGTTTCCTGGGCCCAGGCCGACAACGTTGTGCACAACCCCAACAGCGCCACACTCAACTTGCCCATCAAGAGGCCACTCCTTCAGTTTCAACCACCGGATCGGGACGCTTGGGCGGCAGCGGAGCGAAATAGCCCACCACCAGCAACAAACCGCCCACACCGATAAACGATACGATCCGCGCCAGTCCGCCACGGTTGCTCAATTCGACGAAGAACAATTTGGCGACCACCACGGCAATCAACGCCGCACCGATCAGCCACACCTCACGCCGATGACGCAGATGGCCACCGATCATCAGGCTCAGGGCAATCAGGGTCCAGACGATCGACAGCCCGGCTTGCACCAGCATCGACTCCAGCAGCGCATCCAGATGGAATGGCACGCCGCCCCAATGGTGAGCCGTGCGCATCACCAGGGCGGTGAAGAAGGCGAACAGCGAAACCCCGGCAACCCCCTGGGCGATCAATTCGGCGCGCGGCCCGCGTTGCGGGGCGGCACTGCGGGACCACAGGTACACACCCAGCAGCGCGAACAACAACCCCAGATCCAGCGGGTTAAGCAGCGGCACATACGGCAGCGGCTCGGCGGTGCCGTCGCTGAAGATATTCGCCAGCCAGAACCAGCCGAGCATCAGCACGGCCAGCGGCAGCGCGGCATACAACCGATACTCGCGCGGGTACGCCGACACCGGCCACGACCAACTGCGCGGCGCAGCGGCGAGCACCAGGTACAGGCTCGGCAGAATCGCCCAGCCCAACCAGCGCCAGGCGTTGTATTCCTCGGACAACAGCAACAGGCCGTAGCGCAACTCCAGCGCCAGCACGCCGATCAGCAGCCAGCAACCGAGCACATGCGCGGCGCTCAGGGCTTTCTCCGGAATGACCGAAGCCAGGCGCCGCAGCGACACGAAGTGCACCGCAAACACCGCCGCCCACGCCAGCCAGGCAAAATTCGCTGCCGGGTGATAACGCGAGCCCCACGCGCCCAGCAACACCACGCCCACCGCCGGCATCAACAGCGTGCACAACACGCCCAGCGACGCCCATTGCAGGCGCAGGGCCAGCACTGCCCAGATCGCCACACTCACTGCCGCTACTGCCAACAGCCAAGTGCCTTGCAGCATCGACGGCGCAAAACGCAGCACTTCGCTGACCAACGCCAACGTCCACCAACCCGCGCCCCACACCAACAGCACGTCGGACAGCCGCTGCAAACTCAACGCTTCGAACACCGGCGCATGAGGCCGACGCTGCAAGCGCCAGGCACCGACCAGCGCTGCCAGCCCGAGCACCATCGGCGTCCAGAAGCCGCTATGACCCAAAGGACGCAAGCCTTCGCTGGTCAACGGCCCGAACAGGTCCGGCACCGCGATCAGGAACGACGCGCCGCCGACGATTTGCAGCAACAACCCAAAGACAAAACTGACGCGCTGTTGGAGATAGAGGCTCAGCCAGATGATCAACAAGCCGCTGGCCGCCCACACGCCGCTGGCGGTCTCCCAGGGCAGCACGAACAGCACCGCGAGGTTGATCAGCACCAGCCCGGCCAACAGCACCACCGACAGGCCACGCAACAACCGCACATCGCTGCGCACCATCGTGTCCCGCGCTGCCAGCAACATGCCGCCGACCAACGCCAGGCCAATCAGCGAGGCGGTGAGCAAGCCGCTCCAGCCGGCACTGAAGACCGCACCCGAATCAGTGCCCGCTTGAAGGCGCAGCAGGAACAGCGCCCCACCCAGCAGTTGCACGGCAAACGCGGTGAAGAGGAACGTGCGCGAGCCGACCCGCAGACCGACCAGCAAGGTCGCAAGGCCCGCTATCGCCCAACTGATGGCGGTACCTTGGGTCGACAGCAGCAGCGGTGCGAGCAGGTACAAGAAGCCCAGGCCGACACTGGCCAATACCGGCAAGCCACGACGTTCCCACAGCGCCGCCTGCTCAGTCGGGGCTTTGCGCAGCTGGAAGAAACTGAACAGCAATGCCGCACCGAGCAGCAACGCACCGAGCGGCGCGCCATCCAACAGACTGGTCTCGCCAACCCGCAATTCGCTGAGGAACGCCAGCGCCGAGCCGACTTGCAACAGCAAGCCAAACGCCCGCGCCAACGGCCGTTGCTGGCGCAAGCCGAGCCAGAAGATACCGGCGCCTTCCACGGCCCAGGCTGCAGCCGTCCAACGTGCGTCGAGGCCCAGGGGAATTGCCAGGCTGGCAAAGATCACACCCAGCGCCAGGCAGGTTTCCGCCAGCAGCAAGGCGCGACCGCCGCTCAACAAACGGGCCAGGCCCATGTAGATAATGCCCAGGACCAGCGCGCTGAACGCGGCGGCAAACTCCAGGTGCTGCACCAGCGCAAACTGCAACCCGAAGCCTACCAGCGGTGGGCCGAACAGCATGCTGCCGTCAACATAGTCGCCCTTGGCCGCTGACCAGCGCAGCAATGCGCCACGGCTGTCATCCTCCGGTGCGTCGCGCATCTCCAGCAACTTGCGCCGGGCGAACAACAGGCCAATGCCCAGGTACATCAGGAAAAACACAATCAGGAACGGCTCGGTGCTCCACAACAGCTCCGGCGTATAGGAGCGCATGCCCCAGGCGAAGCCGATACCGAAGGTGCCGACAAAGCCGATCAGGTTGAGCAGGCGCCAGGCCTTGAACCAGGCGATGGCGAGAATGCCCGTGTTAAGCAGGGCGAAATAGCTGAACAGCGCCACATGGTTACCGGCGCCGGTAGACGTGAGGATAGGTGCGGCAAAACCACCGAGGGCGGCGGCACAGGCCAGGCCGAGGGCGTCCTGGGTAATCGCCAGGATCGCCGAGAACACCGTGACAGCCACCAGCAAGCCTAAGGCCGCACCGGGATCAAGCAGCGGATGCAGGCGCATCGCGGCGAACACCGTCAGGTACAACACGGCGATGCCGGTGCCTTGCAACATCAACCCGTAATTGCTGTTGCGCAGCCGCAGCCACCAACCCAAACCCAGCAAGGCCAGTGCACAGCCGGCAACGCCCGCGTAACGCAGCTCGATCGGCACCACCATGCCTTCAGTGGCATAACGCAGCAGGAACGCCAGGCCGAGGAACAACAGCACCACGCCGACCCGCAGCACGGTGTTGCCGCCGAACAGCCAGTTGCGTGCGCCACTGATGGCGCGTTCGATGAAGTTGGGGCCGCGAGGTGCCGCAGGCGTAGCCGGTTGTTCAGGGATTTTTTCGCTCGGCTCAGCCCTCCAGACGTCAGCCGGCAATGGCTGGCTGGGCTCGGCCGCCACAGTTGCGTAGGCCGGTTCCAGTTCAGCGGGTAATTCCCAGACGAGTTCGGGCGGCGCCGGTACCGGCAGCGGCTCTTCGACAAAGACAGGTTCGGGGGTTTCAACGGCACCCGGTCTTTCCAGCAAGGCCAGGCGTTGCTCGACTACTTTAAGGGCGCTCCTGGCAGACTCCAGCTGACGGCCTTGCTCCTCCGTACGCGAGGCAAGCATCGACAGGCGAATCGCCTGGCCAATGCCCAAACCAAGCAGCGCTCCAATGCCCGCGTCACTGAACGACTCATCGAGTGTCCAGCCGAGCACCAGGCCAATCAGCATGAAAATCCATTGCATGGCGGATATCCCTAAGCAGCCCGAAGCGGGCGGAACCGGGGCTTAGTATATCGACAAGGCCCAACACAGGTTGGGCCTTGGGGCACAGATTAAGAAAACTCAGTCCAGAGCCTTCCAGATTTCCGTCGCATATTCCCGGATGGTCCGGTCCGACGAGAACCAGCCCATGCGCGCGGTGTTGAGCACCGCCGAGCGCCACCATTCCTTGGAATCGTGCCAATGGGCCTCGACCCGCGCCTGGGCACCCCAGTAGGAATCAAAGTCGGCACAGACCAGGAAGCGGTCGTAGTCGATCAGCGAATCCACCAACCCGGCATAACGGCCCGGATCATCCGGTGAGAACACGCCGCCGCGAATCGCTTGCAGTACGTCGTTCAAGCGATGGGATGCGGCAACATCCGGCCCGGCATTGAATTCACCGGCATGTTTGCGCGCTTCCACCTGTTCGGCGCTGAGACCGAAAATGAACATGTGTTCGGCGCCCACGCGCTCGTGCATCTCGACGTTGGCGCCGTCCATGGTGCCGATGGTCAACGCACCGTTGAGGCCGAACTTCATGTTGCTGGTGCCCGACGCTTCAAAACCGGCTGTGGAAATCTGCTCCGACAAGTCGGCCGCCGGAATGATGCTTTCCGCCAGGCTGACGTTGTAGTTGGGCAGGAACACTACCTTGAGCAAACCGCGCACAGTGGGGTCGTTGTTGACGGTGCGGGCGATGTCGTTGGTCAGCTTGATGATCAGCTTGGCCTGGTGATAGCTGGCCGCTGCCTTGCCGGCGAAGATCTTCACCCGCGGCACCCAATCGGTGCCCGGCTCGGCACGGATCGCCTGGTACAGCGCGACGGTGTGCAGCAGGTTCAACAGCTGGCGCTTGTACTCGTGGATCCGCTTGACCTGCACATCGAACATCGCCGCCGGGTTGACTGAAATCCCCAGGCGCTCGTGAATGATGTCGGCCAGTGCCCGTTTACTGTGCAGCCGCTGTTCGGCGAAGGCTTTGCGGAACGCTTGCTTCTCGGCGAAGGTTTCCAGCTCAACCAGACGGGTTTCGGTGTTGTCGAGAATGTCCGGGCCCAGCGCTTCCACCAGCATCGCCGTGAGTTTTGGATTCGCCTGGAACAACCAGCGGCGGAACGTAATGCCGTTGGTTTTGTTATTGATGCGGTCCGGGTAGAGCTTGTGCAGTTCGGAGAACACCGTGCTGCGCATCAGTTGGGTGTGCAGGCCAGACACGCCGTTCACGCTGTGGGAACCAAGGAACGCCAGGTTGCCCATGCGTACGCGGCGGCCGTTGTCTTCTTCGATCAAAGACACTGCACGCAGTACGTCGAAGTCGTGGATGCCTTTGGCTCGCAGCGAGTCGATGTGCTGGGCGTTGATCAGGTAAATGATCTGCATGTGCCGCGGCAGCATGCGTTCCATCAAGCCGACCGGCCAGGTTTCCAGCGCCTCCGGGAGCAAGGTGTGGTTGGTGTAAGACAGGGTTTCGACGGTCACGTCCCAGGCGGCATCCCACGGGATGTCGTGCAGGTCCACCAACTGGCGCATCAACTCGGCCACCGCAATCGACGGGTGCGTGTCGTTGAGCTGGATGGCCGCGTGTTCGCCCAGGCTCAGCACCGAGCCGTGCATGTTTTTGTGGCGACGCAGCAAGTCCTGCAACGAGGCGGAAACGAAGAAGTATTCCTGGCGCAGGCGCAGTTCCTGCCCCGCTTCGGTGCTGTCGGCCGGGTAAAGCACTCGGGAGATGCTTTCGGCGCGGGCCACTTCGGCGACAGCGCCCAGGTGGTCACCAGCGTTGAAGCGTTCCAGGTGCAGGTCTTCTACGGCCCGGGCACGCCACAGGCGCAAGGTGTTGACGCTCGCGCCACGCCAGCCGACGACCGGGGTGTCATACGCTACCGCGCGTACGGTTTCATTCGGTGACCACACCTGAATCGACTTGCCGGACGCATCCAGCAGGGTTTCCACGCCACCGCCAAAGCCGATCGGGTAGATCACCTCGGCGCGCTCGAACTCCCACGGGTTGCCGAAATCCAGCCAGCGTTCGGTTTGTTCCTGCTGCCAGCCATCGACAATCGCCTGGCGGAACAAGCCGTGCTCATAACGAATGCCATAACCGTGGCCGGCAATGCCCAGGGTCGACATGCTTTCCATGAAGCACGCCGCCAGGCGACCAAGGCCACCGTTGCCCAGGGCCGCGTCGGGCTCCAGCAGGCGAATGCGCTCCATGTCCACGCCCAGCTCGCTCATGGCCTCACGGGCCACGTCCAGCAAGCCGAGGTTGCTCAGGCTGTCGTAGAGCAGACGGCCGATCAGGAATTCCAGCGAGAGGTAATAGACCCGCTTCTGTCCCTTGCGGTAGATGTGCCGCGTGTGGTTCATCCAGTGGTCGACCATGTGGTCGCGGGCGGCCAGTGCGATGGCTTCGAACCAGTCGTGGTCGAAGGCGTGATCGGGGTCCTTGCCCACCGCGTAGGTAAGTTTGGTCAAGACGGCATCGCGAAATGCGGCTACCTCTGCTTCTCGTACAAGCGGTTCCTGAGACATCAATGCGACCTCGGGCGAGATAGAAGGAGTTGCTAGAGCCTAGACGGTCTGACAGACGGTAGACGCTCTGGTTCGGCAGTTTTTAAACTCATTCACCTTTGCGTGATTTAGATGCAGGGGCCGTGCCCGTTTATGGCCCAGCACAGCCTTCGAGCTGAAACCTGGAAGATATTGTTCAAAAAATCACCAATTCCGGTATGATCCCGCGCCGGATAACACCCCTCTTGGAAACCTGATGAAGCCTCAACTGATCGCCGCCGCGGAACTCGACCGTCTCGAGACCTGGCAGAAATACTCAAGCCATATGTGTGGCGGCTGTGTGTCGAGCTGCTGCACCCTGCCGGTTGAGGTGAAGATCAAGGACCTGATCCGCATCGGCATCGTCGATGAGTTCGAGCGAGGCGACCCGCCGAAGAACATCGCCAAGCGCTTGCAGAAGGAAGGCATCGTCGAGCGCTTCAACGCCAAATCCGAGATCTTCACCCTGCAGCGCATGAGCAACAACGATTGCCTGTACCTGGATCGTAAGAGCCGCTTCTGCACTATTTATGACAAGCGCCCGGATACTTGCCGCAATCACCCGAAAATCGGGCCACGGCCGGGGTATTGCGCGTATAAGCCGAAGGAAGTGGTGCGCGAGACCAAGTTGCGTACGCTCGATAAGTTCTGATCCGAATGCTTTATTGCTTGAACTACCGCTTTCGCGAGCAAGCCCGCTCCCACATTTGAAATGCATTCCAAATGTGGGAGCGGGCTTGCTCGCGAAGAGGCCGGCACGGTCACCACACAATCCCCAGACAAACAAAAACGCCCCCGACCTTGCGGTCGGGGGCGTTTTTTTTGCAGCTAACTAAAAGACTTAGTTACCGGCTTTTTTCGCAGCGCGGGTACGCTCGCTTTCGCCCAGGATCTTCTTACGAAGACGGATGGACTTAGGAGTGACTTCGCACAATTCGTCTTCTTGAACGAATTCCAGAGCCTGCTCCAGGGTGAAGCGGATAGGCGGAACCAGAGCGATGGTTTCGTCTTTACCCGAAGCACGCATGTTGTCGAGCTTCTTGCCTTTGGTTGGGTTGACGCCCAGGTCGTTGTCGCGGCTGTTGATGCCGACGATTTGACCTTCGTACACGTCTTCACCGTGACCCAGGAACAGTTTGCCGCGAGCTTGCAGGGTTTCCAGCGAGTAAGTCAGAGCCTTACCGGTAGCAACCGAAACCAGCACGCCGTTCTGACGGCCGGACATGTCGCCGGACTTCATCACGTCGTAACGGTCGAAGATCGAGGTCAGGATGCCTGCACCGGAGGTCAGGGTCAGGAACTCGTTACGGAAACCGATCAAGCCACGAGCCGGGATGTTGTACTCAAGGCGCACACGGCCCTTGCCATCCGGAACCATGTTGGTCAGGTCGCCTTTACGGATACCGATCTGTTCCATGATCGAACCTTGCGATTCTTCCGGCAGGTCGATGGTCACGTTTTCGTACGGTTCGTGCTTCACGCCGTCAACCATGCGGATGATCACTTCCGGACGACCAACACCCATTTCGAAGCCTTCGCGACGCATGGTTTCGATCAGTACCGAGAGGTGCAGCTCACCACGGCCGGAGACTTTGAACTTGTCGGCGGTGTCGCCTTCTTCAACGCGCAGGGCAACGTTGTACAGCAGCTCTTTGTCCAGACGCTCCTTGATGTTCCGGGAGGTCACGAACTTGCCTTCTTTACCGCAGAAAGGCGAGTCGTTTACCTGGAAGGTCATGGAAACGGTTGGTTCGTCAACGGTCAGCGGCTTCATCGCTTCGACGTTCAGTGGGTCGCACAGAGTGTCGGAGATGAACAGCTGGTCGAAGCCGCTGATGCAGACGATGTCGCCGGCAGCTGCTTCTTCAACGTCGATGCGGTGCAGGCCGTGGTGACCCATCAGCTTCAGGATACGACCGTTGCGCTTCTTGCCGTCGGCGTCGATAGCGACAACCGGAGTGTTCGGCTTGATGCGGCCACGAGCGATACGGCCAACGCCGATAACACCCAGGAAGCTGTTGTAGTCCAGTGCGGAGATTTGCATCTGGAACGGACCATCGCGGTCGACTTTCGGCGCAGGTACGTTGTCGACAATCGACTGGTACAGCGGAGTCATGTCTTCAGCCATGTCGGTGTGTTCCAGACCGGCAATGCCGTTCAGGGCCGAGGCGTAGACGACTTTGAAGTCCAGCTGTTCTTCGGTAGCACCCAGGTTGTCGAACAGGTCGAAGATCTGGTCCAGAACCCAGTCCGGACGTGCGCCTGGACGGTCAACCTTGTTGATGACCACGATTGGACGCAGGCCGGCTTCGAAAGCCTTCTTGGTCACGAAACGGGTTTGCGGCATAGGGCCGTCTTGAGCGTCAACCAGCAGCAGAACGGAGTCAACCATCGACATTACGCGTTCAACTTCGCCGCCGAAGTCGGCGTGGCCCGGGGTGTCCACGATGTTGATGTGGTAGCCGTTCCAGTTGATGGCGGTGTTTTTCGCCAGAATGGTAATACCGCGCTCTTTCTCCTGTTCGTTGGAGTCCATCACGCGCTCGTCGTTAAGCTCGTTGCGCTCCAGGGTGCCGGATTGACGCAAGAGTTTGTCTACCAGGGTGGTCTTACCATGGTCAACGTGAGCAATGATGGCGATGTTGCGTAGATTTTCGATCACTTGTGTATCTCGATCAGAGGATTCGGTGTGCTGACAGGTCGTGGCAGCGATTAACAGTAGAGTCAGGCCTTGCCGTTACAGCTTGACGGCAGAGTCGGGGGGCCGGTGACGCAGGCCACAGGCAAACAGCCCCGGGCTCTTAGCTCGGTCGATAAACGCGCACATTGGCATGCCCCTCACTGAGCAAATGGTGGGCATGCAGGCGACTCATCACGCCTTTGTCGCAATACAACAGGTACTGACGGCTGTCATCCAGTTCCTTGAAACGCGCATTCAATGCATAGAACGGCAGCGTTTGTACGTCGATGCCAGCAATTTCCAGCGGCTCGTCTTCAGCGGCATCCGGGTGACGGATGTCGATGATGATCTGACCGGCCAGAGCCTCGCTGACTTCTTCGATCTGCAAATCCTGGCCCAATTCGTCGATAACCCGATCGATCGGCACCAGTTTGGCGTTCTCAAGCGCTCGCTCGAGAACTGCCATGTCGAACTGTTGTTCTTCGTACTCCACGCGGTTGCGTTTGGCGTGGGTCTTGGGGTTCACCGAGATGACCCCGCAATATTCCGGCATGTGCTTGGCGAAATCCGCCGTGCCGATCTGGGTCGCCAGGTCGATGATGTCTTGCTTGTGACTGGCGATCAGCGGGCGCAATACCAGCTTCTCGGTCACAGAGTCGATCAACGACAGGTTCGGCAGGGTCTGGCTGGACACCTGGGAAATCGCTTCACCGGTGACCAGTGCGTCGATTTCCAGCCGATCCGCGATTCGGGACGCAGCGCGCAACATCATACGCTTCAATACTACGCCCATATGACTGTTATCGACTTTCCCGAGAATTTCTCCCAGGACTTCCTCGAACGGTACGCTGACAAACAGCACCCGTTGCGAGCTGCCGTACTTCTTCCAGATGTAATGCGCGACTTCCATCACGCCCAATTCGTGTGCACGCCCGCCCAGGTTAAAGAAGCAGAAGTGGCTCATCAGCCCGCGGCGCATGATCTGGTAGGCCGCAACGGTGGAATCGAAACCGCCGGACATCAATACCAGGGTCTGCTCCAGGGCACCCAGCGGGTAGCCGCCGATGCTGTCGTGCTGGCTGTGGATCACAAACAACCGTTGGTCGCGAATTTCCATCCGCACTTCAATTTGCGGCGCTTTCAGGGAAATTCCGGCGGCGCCGCACTCGCGACGCAGCTTGCTGCCCACGTATTTCTCTACATCCATGGAGGTGAAAGGGTGCTTGCCGGCACGCTTGCAACGCACCGAAAAAACCTTGCCTGCCAGTACATCGCCGTAGTGCTGTTTGCACTTTTCGGTGATGTCGTCGAAGTCACCCAACGGGTACTCGTCGACCTGCAGGAAATGCGCGATGCCCGGCACGCAGCTCAGGCGCTCGGTCATGTCCTTCAAGGCCTTGGGGTCTGTGAGGCGGGTTTCCAGCTCGAGATTGTCCCACACACCGTTCACCACCACAGCCGGGTCCAGATCGCGGAGCACGGCACGGATGTTCTTGGCCAATTGACGGATGAAACGCATCCGTACCGGTCGGCTCTTGATGGTGATCTCGGGGAAGACTTTAACGATTAATTTCATGAAAACAGCGCGCGCAGGCCCAGCCGAAAAAGGGGGGCGCGGATTATAGCGGAAATCGCTCAAGGTTTAACCAGTTAATATGCATCGGACCTTTCGCGCACCAAAACGGGTCATAAACGAAAATTCGCGCTACATTGCGGTGCGCATTTTCTTCCGCTTTAGCGGATTGCACCTTTATAGGGGCGTTTTTGTGGCAAAAAACCCATGTCGGGGCACTGGCATGCAATTTGCTCTCTTGTGAGGCAGGTTGCCTTGGTCGAGTATTCGCGCCGGCATCACCCACATTCTAAGGGCTACTCCACTACCCCAGCCCGAAGCCACCCGGAGGACACTATGTCGAAGTCGGTTCAACTCATCAAAGATCATGACGTCAAATGGATTGATCTGCGCTTCACGGACACAAAAGGCACTCAGCACCACGTGACCATGCCAGCTCGCGACGCGCTGGATGACGCCTTCTTCGAAGAAGGCAAAATGTTCGACGGCTCCTCCATTGCTGGCTGGAAAGGCATCGAAGCTTCCGACATGATCCTGATGCCGGACGACAGCACCGCCGTACTCGACCCGTTCACCGAAGACCCAACGCTGATCATCGTCTGCGACGTGATCGAGCCTTCGACCATGCAAGGCTACGACCGTGACCCACGTGCGATCGCCAAGCGTGCCGAGGAATACCTGAAGTCGACCGGTATCGGTGACACCGTATTCGTAGGTCCGGAACCAGAATTCTTCATCTTTGATTCGGTCAAGTTCAAGTCCGACATCTCTGGCTCCATGTTCAAAATCTTCTCCGAACAAGGTTCGTGGATGTCCGACCAGGACATCGAAGGCGGCAACAAAGGCCACCGCCCAGGTATCAAAGGCGGCTACTTCCCGGTTCCTCCGTTCGACCACGACCACGAAATCCGTACCTCCATGTGCAACGCCATGGAAGAGATGGGCCTGGTCATCGAAGTTCACCACCACGAAGTGGCGACTGCCGGCCAGAACGAAATCGGTGTGAAGTTCAACACCCTGGTTGCCAAGGCTGACGAAGTACAGACCCTGAAGTACTGCGTACACAACGTGGCTGATGCCTACGGCCGTACCGCTACCTTCATGCCTAAGCCTCTGTACGGCGATAACGGTTCGGGTATGCACGTTCACCTGTCCATCGCCAAAGATGGCAAGAACACCTTCGCTGGCGAAGGTTATGCCGGCCTGTCCGACACCGCCCTGTACTTCATCGGCGGCATCATCAAGCACGGTAAGGCCCTGAACGGCTTCACCAACCCGTCGACCAACTCCTACAAGCGTCTGGTCCCAGGTTTCGAAGCGCCAGTGATGCTGGCCTACTCGGCTCGCAACCGTTCCGCTTCGATCCGTATTCCTTACGTGTCCAGCCCTCGCGCTCGCCGTATCGAAGCACGTTTCCCGGATCCGGCAGCCAACCCGTACCTGGCCTTCGCTGCCCTGGTAATGGCCGGCCTGGACGGTATCCAGAACAAGATCCACCCAGGCGACGCCGCCGACAAAAACTTGTACGACCTGCCGCCTGAAGAGGCCAAAGAGATCCCACAAGTGTGCGGCAGCCTGAAAGAAGCCCTGGAAGAGCTGGACAAGGGCCGTGCGTTCCTGACCAAAGGCGGCGTGTTCAGCGACGACTTTATCGATGCCTACATCGCCCTGAAAAGCGAAGAAGAAATCAAGGTCCGTACCTTCGTACACCCACTGGAATACGAGCTGTACTACAGCTGCTGATCCGGTAGCGCTGCGTAACGTGGCGTGATGAAAAAAGGCCTCCTTCGGGAGGTCTTTTTTTTGCCCGCAAAACCCTGTGGGAGCGGGCTTGCCCGCGAAAAATCCAAAGGCACCGCATTTCTTCAATATTTACGCGTTATCGTTAACGACCTTCGCGAGCAAGCTCGCTCCTACAGAAGAGGGTTCTGCCTTGAAATTCAAATTCGCCTTCATCTTGCTGGCCATTAGTGCCAGCGCATCCGCCGCGCCGCCCACCCTCGCCCCACTGCTCGACAGCATCGCCGAACGCCTGGCGATTGCCGACCAGGTGGCCTTGAGCAAATGGGACAGCCACAAGCCCGTCGAAGACCGTGCGCGGGAGCAGGACGTGATCGCCAGCGTCGTCGCCCAAGCGCCGAGCTACATACTGGCACCGGCCCAGGCCGAGCAGTTTTTTT
Source organism: Pseudomonas sp. LBUM1641 (assembly GCF_059716235.1). NCBI lineage: Bacteria > Pseudomonadati > Pseudomonadota > Gammaproteobacteria > Pseudomonadales > Pseudomonadaceae > Pseudomonas > Pseudomonas sp. LBUM1641. Next base: position 417,968 of record NZ_CP166815.1, on the reverse strand, counting down.
CGGCCCAGATCGAAGCGAACAAATTGGTGCAGTACGCCCATCTGTCCGATTGGCAGTTGCAAGGCAAGGCACCCAGCGACCCGAGCCCGGATCTGGTCGGTCAGATTCGCCCGAAACTGGACCTGCTGCAAAAACGCCTGCTGCAACAGCTGGCGGACTTCACCCCGGAGCGCACCAACCCGCAATGCCCACAATGGCTGGCCCAGGCCAATCACGCGCCGGCACATGACCCGCTGCACCAACTGGCGATGATCCGCGCCACCGCCGAGCTGTGCCTCTACAAAGGCTGATCACCAGGAAAGCCTTTTGGCTTTCCTGAACAGACTCTTCAAAACCGCACTATATTGGTGCAACAGGCTGCACCCTTCCCACTTACCCAACCCATTTTGGTTCGAAAGTTCCCGCTCAAGCTGGCAGAACGCCACAGTTTCGCGCCTTAACCCCCCATTTCAGGGCTTTAACGCTTCTTTTCGGAGCTTTGGTTTGGTTTTTGCATTTTCCTTGTATCAGCGCATGCCTCAAGGCCGCGCCTTGCTCCAAAAGAGGTCCTAATGACCATCAGCGACGCACTGCACCGCCTGCTACTCGACAACCTGACCACCGCGACCATTCTGCTCAATGACGAACTTCGCCTTGAGTACATGAACCCGGCGGCGGAAATGCTGCTGGCCATCAGCGGACAGCGCAGCCATGGGCAATTCATCAGTGAGCTGTTCACTGAGTCGGCCGAGGCCTTGAGCTCATTGCGCCAGGCCGTGGAGCAGGCGCACCCGTTCACCAAGCGTGAAGCGATGCTCACCGCCCTCACCGGCCAGACCCTGACCGTCGACTACGCGGTAACGCCGATCCTGAGTCACGGCGCGACCCTGCTGCTGCTGGAGGTGCATCCCCGGGATCGCCTGCTGCGCATCACCAAGGAAGAGGCGCAGTTGTCCAAGCAGGAAACCAGCAAGATGCTGGTGCGCGGCCTGGCCCATGAGATCAAGAACCCGCTGGGCGGGATTCGCGGCGCCGCGCAGTTGCTGGCACGCGAGCTGCCGGACGAGAACCTCAAGGACTACACCAACGTCATCATCGAGGAAGCCGACCGCCTGCGTAACCTGGTGGACCGCATGCTCGGCTCCAACAAGCTGCCGTCACTGGCGATGACCAACGTCCACGAAGTATTGGAGCGGGTTTGCCAACTGGTGGAGGCCGAAAGCCAGGGCTGCATTACCTTGGTGCGCGACTACGACCCAAGCATTCCCGACGTATTGATCGACCGCGAGCAGATGATCCAGGCGGTGCTCAATATCGTGCGCAACGCCATGCAGGCCATCAGCAGCCAGAACGAACTGCGCCTGGGCCGCATCAGCCTGCGCACCCGCGCCCTGCGCCAGTTCACCATCGGCCACGTGCGCCATCGCCTGGTGACCAAGGTCGAGATCATCGACAACGGCCCGGGCATCCCTGCCGAGCTGCAGGAAACCATCTTTTTCCCAATGGTCAGCGGCCGCCCGGACGGTACCGGGCTCGGCTTGGCCATTACCCAGAACATCATCAGCCAGCACCAGGGTTTGATCGAATGTGAGAGCCATCCCGGCCACACCACCTTCTCGATCTTTCTGCCACTGGAACAAGGAGCCCCATCGACATGAGCCGTAGTGAAACTGTCTGGATCGTCGATGACGACCGTTCTATCCGCTGGGTCCTGGAGAAAGCCTTGCAACAGGAAGGCATGACCACCCAGAGCTTCGACAGCGCCGACGGGGTGATGAGCCGCCTGGCTCGCCAGCAGCCCGACGTGATCATCTCCGACATCCGCATGCCCGGCGCCAGTGGCCTGGACCTGCTGGCGCGGATTCGCGAGCAGCACCCGCGCTTGCCAGTGATCATCATGACCGCGCACTCGGACCTGGACAGCGCTGTCGCGTCCTATCAGGGCGGTGCCTTCGAATACCTGCCAAAACCGTTCGACGTGGACGAGGCGGTGGCGCTGGTAAAACGCGCCAACCAGCACGCTCAGGAACAACAGAACCAGGAAGCCCCGCCGGCCCTGACCCGCACCCCGGAAATCATCGGCGAAGCGCCGGCGATGCAGGAAGTGTTTCGCGCCATCGGGCGCTTGAGCCATTCCAATATCACCGTGCTGATCAACGGCGAGTCGGGTACCGGTAAAGAGCTGGTGGCCCACGCCCTGCACCGTCACAGCCCACGGGCGGCGTCGCCGTTCATTGCATTGAACATGGCGGCGATTCCGAAAGACTTGATGGAGTCGGAACTGTTCGGCCATGAAAAAGGCGCGTTCACCGGCGCAGCCAACCTGCGCCGTGGCCGTTTTGAACAGGCCGATGGCGGCACGTTGTTCCTCGATGAAATCGGCGACATGCCGGCCGACACCCAGACCCGCTTGCTGCGGGTACTGGCCGACGGCGAGTTTTACCGGGTGGGCGGGCACACGCCGGTCAAGGTCGACGTACGCATCATCGCGGCAACCCACCAGAACCTGGAAACCCTGGTGCATGCCGGGAAATTCCGCGAAGACTTGTTCCACCGCCTAAACGTGATCCGCATCCACATCCCACGGATGTCGGACCGCCGCGAAGACATCCCGACCCTGGCCCGTCACTTCCTCAGCCGCGCCGCCCAGGAGCTGGCCGTCGAGCCGAAGCTGCTGAAAAGCGAGACCGAGGAATACCTGAAGAACCTGCCATGGCCGGGCAACGTGCGTCAGCTGGAGAACACCTGCCGCTGGATCACCGTAATGGCTTCGGGTCGCGAAGTGCATATCAGCGACCTGCCGCCTGAGCTGCTGAGCCTGCCGCAGGATTCGGCACCGGTGACCAACTGGGAGCAGGCGCTGCGCCAGTGGGCCGACCAGGCCCTGGCACGTGGCCAGTCGAACCTGCTGGACAGCGCTGTGCCGGCTTTCGAGCGGATCATGATCGAAACTGCCCTCAAGCATACCGCCGGTCGCCGTCGCGATGCCGCCGTGCTGCTGGGCTGGGGCCGCAACACCCTGACTCGCAAGATCAAGGAGCTGGGGATGAAGGTCGACGGCGGCGATGACGATGAAGGTGATGAGGGCTGATTGATCCCTCAAGTACACCGACGATCCAGTGTGGGAGCGGGCTTGCTCGCGAAGGCGGTGATTCAGTCAACCTATGTGTCAACTGACACGCCGCTTTCGCGAGCAAGCCCGCTCCCACATTTGGACCTCCACAAAGTTTCAGCACCGTGCACCGCTTCAATGCACCACGAACCGGCATCGCGCACTTATCCGCCCCCTGAAACACATGCCTTGTTAAAAAAATATTAAAAGCTGAAAACGCCAAAGCCCCGTATTCCGGGGCTTTGCGCTTTCTGAAGAAATTTTTTGGCACAACTTTGCAATTCTGGCACGCCCCCTGCAATAACCCTGTTACTACCCAGTTTCGGGGACCTTGGTACAGGCAGGCCGAGAATCCCCTCTTTACACCCGGGGTGCTTGATGCGGATCGCGTCGCGCCCCACACCCGTTTCGGGAACCTCGGTACAGGCAGGCCGGGGATTCCCTCTTTTATTGCTCCTGGAGATGGATCTCCACCCGCCAGCGCCCCTCGACCTTCTCCCCCGACCACGTCCCACGCAACGGCCGAGCCGCCACCAGGTTCAGCAGCAAGCCGCCATCGGTCTTGCGGATGCGCCAGTTCACGTCCTTGTCGTTGACCTTCAGTTGCCCGCCCTGAGCCTTGCCCAGCGCGTCGAACAGCAGCGCCACCGTGCCGTCGATATGCTCGCCGTGCAGCTTGGGTTCGCTGTTGAACCACACCACCAGGCCATCGGTGGCAGGCTCTACCTGCTGCAACTCGACCGGGTCTGGTGTGGTCAGCCGGCCGATCATCAGGCCCACCATCAAGCCGACAATGGCCAACGAGCCTAAAACCCGTGGCAATAGGTTCGGCCTGGGGTCTTCTTCGGGGGTAGAATGCAGCGCATCTTTGCCTTCGGAGCCGTGCATGTTTCACGTCATCCTTTTTCAACCAGAAATTCCGCCGAATACCGGCAACGTTATCAGGCTGTGCGCCAACAGTGGCTGCCACCTGCATTTGATCGAGCCCTTGGGTTTCGACATGGACGACAAGCGCCTGCGCCGCGCCGGGCTGGACTACCACGAGTACGCCACCCTGCAACGCCATGCCGACCTCGCCAGTTGCCTGGAAAGCCTGAACCACCCACGGTTGTTCGCGTTTACCACCAAGGGCTCGCGGCCGTTCCATGATGCCAGCTTTGCCGAAGGCGACGCCTTCCTGTTCGGCCCGGAAAGCCGGGGCCTGCCGGCGGACGTGCTCGACGCCCTGCCCGAAGGCCACCGCCTGCGCCTGCCGATGCGCGAAGGCTGTCGCAGCCTGAACCTGTCCAACACCGTGGCCGTCGCCGTGTATGAGGGTTGGCGCCAACTCGGTTTCAAATAGCCCCCTATTCCTCTGTAGGAGCGAGCTTGCTCGCGAAAAACGTTAACGATGACGCGGGCATCCTGAATGGACACGGCGCTCTCAGGTTTTTCGCGAGCAAGCTCGCTCCTACAGGGGGCTCGCCCAATAAAAAAGCGCCTGTTATGGCGCTTTTTTATGCAGCAACAGCTTACTGAACCGTTGGCGAACCTTCCTGTTGCATACGCTGCAGCTCTTGCGCATACAGGGCATCGAAGTTCACTGGAGCCAGCATCAGCGCCGGGAACGAGCCACGGGTGACCAGGCTGTCCAGGGTCTCACGGGCATACGGGAACAGGATGTTCGGGCAGAACGCGCCCAGGGTGTGGCTCATGGACGCTTCGTCCAGGCCCTGGATCAGGAAGATACCAGCCTGCTGCACTTCAGCGATGAAGGCCACTTCTTCGCCGTTCTTGACGGTAACCGACAAGGTCAGCACGACCTCGTGGAAGTCGCCTTCCAGAGCCTTTTGACGGGTGTTCAGGTCCAGCGCAACGCTCGGGGTCCATTCCTGACGGAAGATGGCCGGGCTCTTCGGCGCCTCGAACGACAAGTCACGTACGTAGATACGCTGCAGGGAAAATTGTGGGCCTTGAGCTTCTTCTGCTTCCGCTTCGGTGTTCTGTTGGTCAGTCATCGCAGATCCTTCGTGATCTTGGGGTCTTTTAGGGGTTAGGAGTCAGACGTGAAGCAGCGCATCCAGTTTACCGGCGCGCTCGAGTGCGAACAGGTCATCGCATCCACCGACATGCTTGTCACCGATCCAGATCTGCGGCACGGACGTGCGTCCCGCTTTCTTGGTCATCTCGGCGCGCACCTGGGGCTTGCCATCAACCTTGATCTCTTCGAAGGCAATGCCCTTTTTCTCAAGCAGGGCCTTGGCCCGCATGCAATAAGGGCAATAATCGCTGGAATAAACGACAACCTGGCTCATATCACTTCACCAGCGGCAGGTTGTCGCCACGCCAGCTGGAAATGCCACCCGACAGTTTGGCGGCGTTGAAGCCGGTTTTCAGCATCTCGCGGGCGTGGGTGCCGGAGTGCTGGCCTTGGGCGTCGACCAGAATGATGGTCTTGCCCTTGTACTTTTCCAGCTCGGCCAGGCGCGAAATCAGCTTGTCCTGGGGAATGTTCAGCGCGCCGACAATGTGACCGGCGGCGAAATCCTTGGCGGGACGAATGTCCACCACTACAGCCTCATCCTTGTTGACCAGGGCGGTCAGCTCGGATGTGCTGAGGCTGCGGCCACCGCGGCTCATTTCATGAGCGATCAGCAGCGCCAGCAGTACGACGAACGCACCAGCGAGCAAATAGTGGGTAGTGGCAAATGCAATCAGGTGATCAACCATCAAGGAGGTTCCAGGGCGTTAAAATGGCGGTAAGTATACACAGCCGTCATGGTCGGCCAACCCCCGTAAAGCGGTGACGTGGTCGGAACTTCGCTTTAAACTGCCACTCCCTTTTCAATTGCCTTCATTCATTACCGCCGCGAGAGGATCTATGACTACTACGCCTAAACCTTTGGTCCTGATAATTCTCGATGGCTTCGGACACAGTGAAAGCCACCACGACAACGCTGTGTACTCGGCCAAGAAGCCAGTACTGGACCGTCTGAGCGCTACCGTACCGAACGGCCTTATCTCGGGCTCGGGCATGGATGTTGGCCTGCCGGATGGCCAAATGGGCAACTCGGAAGTCGGCCACATGAACCTTGGTGCCGGACGAGTGGTCTATCAAGACTTCACCCGTGTGACCAAATCGATCCGCGACGGCGAGTTTTTCGAGAACCCGACTATTTGCGCGGCTGTGGATAAGGCAGTCAAGGCCGGCAAGGCCGTGCACTTCATGGGCCTGCTGTCTGACGGCGGCGTCCACAGCCACCAGGACCACCTGATCGCCATGGCCGAACTGGCCTTCAAGCGCGGCGCCGAAAAAATCTACCTGCACGCCTTCCTTGACGGTCGCGACACTCCGCCGAAAAGCGCCCAGTCCTCCATCGAACTGCTGGACGAAACCTTCAAGACCCTCGGCAAGGGCCGCATCGCCAGCCTGGTCGGCCGTTACTTCGCGATGGACCGTGACAACCGCTGGGACCGCGTAGCCCAGGCCTACAACCTGATCGTCGACGGCCAGGCCGAATTCAACGCCGCCACCGCCCAGGAAGGCCTGGAAGCCGCCTACGCCCGTGGCGAGAGCGACGAATTCGTCAAGGCCACCACCATCGGTGAACCGGTAAAAGTCGAAGATGGCGACGCCCTGGTGTTCATGAACTTCCGTGCCGACCGTGCCCGCGAGCTGAGCCATGTGTTTGTCGATGACGGCTTCAAGGACTTCCAGCGCGCCCGCCAGCCGAAAGTCGAATTCGTGATGCTGACCCAATACGCCGCCAACATCCCGGCCCCGTCGGCATTCGCCCCGGGCAGCCTGGAAAACGTACTGGGCGACTACCTGGCGAAAAACGGCAAGACCCAGCTGCGCATTGCCGAAACCGAAAAATACGCCCACGTGACCTTCTTCTTCTCCGGCGGTCGTGAAGAACCGTTCCCGGGCGAAGAACGCATCCTGATCCCGTCGCCGAAAGTCGCTACCTACGACCTGCAGCCGGAGATGAGTGCCCCGGAAGTCACGGACAAGATCGTCGACGCCATCGAACACCAGCGTTACGACGTGATCGTGGTCAACTACGCCAACGGCGACATGGTGGGCCACAGCGGCAACCTCGAAGCGGCGGTAAAAGCCGTGGAATGCCTCGACCTGTGCGTCGGCCGCATTGTCGACGCCCTGGACAAGGTAGGCGGCGAAGCGCTGATCACCGCCGACCACGGCAACTGCGAGCAAATGTCCGACGAATCCACCGGCCAGGCCCACACCGCCCACACCACCGAGCCGGTGCCGTTCATCTACGTTGGCAAACGCGACCTGAAAGTGCGTGACGGCGGCGTACTGGCCGACGTGGCGCCGACCATGCTGATGCTGATGGGGCTGGAGAAACCGAAAGAGATGACTGGCACTTCGATATTGGTTTAATAGCAAAACCGCCCGATTAAATCGCCCGAAACGGCTTTTTATGACGAACGCCTCAAAGCAGTTGGCTTTGAGGCGTTTTTTTTGCAGCGCTTGGCGGGCATACTAGGCCGTCCCTTTCCCTGGTGTCGCCCGCCTCTATGCTTCGCGCCTTGATTACCCTTGCTCTTGTCTGCCTGCTTCAACCGGCGTTTGCCGATGAGCGCGCACAAACCCAACAACAGTTGGACGCTACGCGTCAGGACATTACCGAGCTCAAGAAGCTGCTCGGCAAGCTCCAGGAAGAGAAATCCGGTGTGCAGAAAGACCTGCGCGGCACGGAAACCGAGATGGGCAAGCTGGAGAAGCAGGTCCAGGAGCTGCAAAAAGAATTAAAGAAGAGCGAGTCGGAACTGGAGCGACTCGACGCTGAGAAAAAAAAACTCCAGAGCGCCCGCGTTGAACAGCAACGCCTGATCGCGATCCAGGCCCGCGCCGCCTACCAGAACGGCCGCCAGGAATACCTCAAGCTGCTGCTCAACCAGCAGAACCCGGAAAAATTCGCCCGCACCCTCACCTATTACGACTACCTGAGCAAGGCCCGCCTGGAGCAACTGAAAAGCTTCAACGAGACCCTGCGCCAGTTGGCCAACGTCGAAACAGAAATTGCTAACCAGCAATCGCAGTTGCTCGACCAGAAAACCGCCCTCGACAGCCAGCGCGACGAGCTGGACAAGGTTCGCAAGGAACGCCAGCAAGCGCTGGCCAAGCTGAATGACGACGTAAAGGCCCGTGACGCCAAGCTCCAGGCCCGCGAGCAGGACCAGGCCGACCTGGGCAAAGTCCTGAAAACCATCGAGGAAACCCTGGCGCGGCAGGCCCGTGAGGCAGAGCAAGCGCGGCAAAAAGCGCTGCTGGCCCAGCAGGAAGCCGAAAAAAAGCGCGAGCGTGAGGCCGCCGAGGCAGTTGCCACTGATGCCCCGGCCCCGCGTAAACCGGCGCGTGCAGCGCCTGGCCCGCTGGTTTCCAGCTCCGGTGAGTCGTTTGGCGGACCTTTTGCTTCAGCCCGGGGCAAACTTCCATGGCCAGTTGATGGTCGATTACTGGCACGCTTTGGTGAAACCCGTGGCGATGACACCCGCGCCAAGTGGGACGGTGTGATGATCAGTGCCGGTGCCGGCACCCAGGTCCACGCCATTCACGGCGGCCGCGTGGTGTTCGCCGATTGGCTGCGTGGCGCAGGTTTGTTGGTGATTCTTGACCACGGTAATGGCTATTTGAGCCTTTACGGCCACAATCAAACTTTGCTTAAAGCGGCAGGTGATGTTGTAAAAGCCGGTGAATCCATCTCCACTGTCGGTAACAGTGGTGGCCAGGACACTCCGGCGCTGTACTTCGCTATTCGTCAGCAGGGCCGCCCGAGCGACCCGGCACAATGGTGCCGTACCCAAGGATAAGGGTCGCATCTACATTAGGAGTTCGTTCGACATGCTGCATTTGTCCCGCCTCACATCGCTGGCCCTGACGATCGCCCTGGTGATCGGCGCGCCTTTGGCATTCGCCGACCAGACCGCCCAGTCAGCCACGGCCGCGACCACCAAGGCCCCGCTGCCGCTGGACGAGTTGCGCACCTTCGCCGAGGTCATGGACCGGATCAAGGCGGCCTATGTCGAACCTGTAGACGACAAGATCCTGCTGGAAAATGCCATTAAGGGCATGCTCAGCAACCTTGACCCGCACTCCGCCTACCTGGGCCCGGAAGATTTCGCCGAGCTGCAGGAAAGCACCAGTGGTGAATTCGGTGGCCTGGGCATTGAAGTCGGCGCCGAAGACGGCCAGATCAAAGTGGTCTCGCCGATCGATGACACGCCAGCTTCCAAGGCCGGGATCCAGGCGGGCGACCTGATCGTCAAGATCAACGGCCAGCCGACCCGCGGCCAGACCATGACCGAAGCCGTCGACAAGATGCGCGGCAAGCTCGGCCAGAAAATCACCCTGACCCTGGTACGAGACGGCGGCAACCCGTTTGACGTGACGCTGGCGCGCGCCACCATTACGGTCAAGAGCGTGAAGGCCCAACTGCTGGAGTCGGGCTACGGCTACATTCGTATCACCCAGTTCCAGGTCAAGACCGGCGACGAAGTCGCCAAGGCTTTGGCCAAGCTGCGTAAAGACAACGGCAAGAAACTCAGCGGCATTGTGCTCGACCTGCGCAACAACCCGGGCGGCGTGTTGCAGGCGGCGGTGGAAGTGGTCGACCACTTCATCACCAAGGGCCTGATTGTCTACACCAAGGGCCGTATCGCCAACTCCGAACTGCGCTTCTCGGCCACCGGCAACGACCTCAGCGAAGGCGTGCCGATGGTTGTGCTGATCAACGGCGGCAGCGCCTCGGCTTCGGAAATCGTCGCCGGCGCCCTGCAAGACCAGAAACGCGGTGTGCTGATGGGCACCACCAGCTTCGGCAAAGGCTCGGTGCAAACCGTGCTGCCGCTGAACAACGAGCGCGCCCTGAAGATCACCACGGCGCTGTACTACACGCCGAATGGTCGCTCGATCCAGGCACAGGGCATCGTGCCGGACATCGAAGTGCGCAAGGCCAAGATCACCAACGAAGTCGACAGCGAGTTCTACAAGGAAGCTGACTTGCAGGGCCACCTGGGCAATGGCAATGGCGGCGCCGACCAGCCAACCGGCAGCGGCTCGAAAGCCAAGCCGATGCCGCAGGACGACGATTATCAACTGGCCCAGGCGCTGAGCCTGCTCAAGGGCTTGAGCATTACGCGCAGCCGTTGATATGCGTTGTGGACTGATCATCGCGTTGCTGTGCTGTCTGGCGGGAGTTGCCCACGGCAACCCCGCCAGTGCAGCCCCCGCTGAACACAAAGCCTACCTGACCCTGATCATCGACGACCTTGGGCAAAACCTGCCCCGGGATCGTCGCGTGCTCGCCCTGCCCGGCCCGGTGACCACGGCGATCATGCCCGACACACCCCACGCCGCCGAATTCGCCCGCGAAGCCCATAAGGTGGGCAAGATCGTCATCCTGCACATGCCCATGGACCCGGCCACCGGCCCGTTTGCCTGGCACCCCGAGCTACCCATCGAAGAGCTGGGCAAACGCCTGGACGCAGCTTTCAAGGCGGTGCCCTACACCGCCGGTATCAACAACCACATGGGCAGCCGCATGACCGCCCAGCCGGAGGCGATGGCCTGGTTGATGGGTGAGTTGCAACGGCGCCACAAGTTCTTCGTCGACAGCCGCACCAGCGCTAAAACCGTCGCCGCCGCCGAGGCGCAGAAGATTGGTTTGGCCAGCGTCTCGCGGGACGTGTTCCTCGATGACGAACGCACCGAAGCGGCCATCACCACTCAGTTGCAGACCGCGATCAAGCTGGCCCACAAACAGGGTTCTGCGGTAATGATCGGCCATCCTTATCCACAAACGCTGGCGGTGCTGGAGCGTGAACTGCCCAAGCTCAAGTCCCAGGGCGTGGAGTGGATCGATATCAAGTTGATGATCAGCGTGCGCAGTAACCAGGCCATGGCCGGCCACGGTAAAAACGGCACCTATCGCTAGCGCTACATAGCTACTGCCCATCACCCGGCAGGCTCACCGATAGTGGATCCCTGGATCAACTGGAGAGCCTCCTCATGAACTCACTGCAATACAAAGACCTGCTTATCAATTTCACCACCGAGTTTGTTCCGGTGTGGAATGACAAAGGCACCCGCGCCGAAAAGCCTGTCACCTTCTGGCGCCCGAGTACGTCCTCCGACGCCTTGGGCGGCTTCATCTCATTGGGCGATGTCGCAGTGGCGGGTTACCACAACATCAATCAACTGAAAATCGTCGCCGTCGTCAGCGAAGTTGACCGGGAGAATGGCACCGCCTTGCGGGCGCCCGACGACTTCGAGAGAGTTTGGGAGCATTCAGGGCCAAGGCACCGCACCGCTGTCTCAATCTGGCGACCGATAGCTCCCGAAGGGTATGTAGCGCTGGGTCTGGTGTGCGGTGTCGGCAATGAAAAACCACCGCGCAATACCATTCGCTGCGTCAGAGAAGACCTGACGACTCGCGCCTACATTGACCAATTGATCTGGAGCGACAAGGGCAGCGGCGCTGACCGGGATTTCAGTGCCTGGGGAATTTCCACGCCACAATCGCTTCCTGGGGAAGCCTACCTGGCACCCGGCACCTTCACGGGCATCGAGGGCTTTGCCAAGCCAACCGGACAGTCCTCGGTGCATGCCCTGCGCCTGGACCTCACACTGCACGCCCAACCCTTACCGCCACTTCCGACCGTCATGGACCCCGAAAACCTGACGCCTTTTCATGAGAACGATGGCACTCATGTGTGCGAACTGCCTTGGTTTACCGTGAGAGACCCTGAGTTGATACCTCTCGAACAACTGCAGAACTGCCCGATCTACAGGTTGCAAAGAAAGGACCAGTACACCTTGGTGGTCACCGGGCAAAACCCCACACTCACCAGCAAGACCTTCAGTTGGGCTGTTGCCAAGGGGGAGGTCGATACCCATTCGGTAGGCCTGCGGTCCTTGACCGGCGTCAATCTAGTGGCTGAATGGTTACCCCGGCACCCGCTGAGCGCCAGCGCCAGGCTAAGCCCTGACTTCACACACACGGGTTTATCGGCCAAAGGCTGGGGCCAGACGAGCGTGCTGGACCTGATTGCTTATGTTCCCGCGAATCAATCTGTCGGGGCCTACTTGGTCAGGAGTGAATACAAATTGCTGAGGGCGGACGGAAGCCAACTGGGGGAGACCCTCAGTTATGTCAACGGGGATAACGTCTACTTCAGCGAGTTCCTGCAATCCCAGGCAGCGATCCCCGCCTTAGTGGTGCGGGAGGAGGTAGCCCCTTTGACAGAAAACAACTTAGAGATAACGCCCCATGATTTCATCGACGACACCCTCCTGCCGTAACTGATCCAGGGCTGCCTGAAGCTTGGCCACCGTCTCGTCCGGCACGTTCCTGTTCAGCGCCAGGTACAGCTCGGCACTGTTGAAACGCAGCACGGTCTTGAGCCCGGTCACCCCGACCTGGCGTGCCAGGTAACGGCCCGCCGGGTCGCCGGTGGCCCACAGGTCGATCTGGCCATCGAGCAATTTTTGCGCGTTGTCCTGGTCCCGCAGCACGATCACCGGCTTCAGGCCCTGTTTTTCCAGGCTCTCGGCGATGGCATCACCCTTGTAGGCGCCGATCTTGTAGCGCCGGGCGTGCTCAAGGTCGGTCAGCTGGATCTTGCTGTCGGCCTTGGCCAACAGCACCCAATCGTCCGGGCCGATGGGGCCGACCCATTTGAACAGCGCCTCACGGTCCGGCAGGCGTGCCATCACGAACACGCCGTAGCCGGGTTTTTCCAGGGCGAGTTTGTAGATTCGCTCCCAAGGGAAGCGCAGGGTCAGGTTGTAGGAGATGCCGGCACGCTTGAAGGTCTCGCGGACGATGTCCACGGCAATGCCTTCGACGTTCTCTTCCTTGGCGAAATTCTTGCCGTTTTTCGCCATGTTGTAGGGCGGGAAGTTTTCCGTCAGCAGCACCAGGGAAGTGCCGTCGGACGGCTCATCGGCGTGGGCCGAACCCGTCAATAGAACGGTGGTACTGGCGAGGGCGAGCAGCAGGTCTCTGAACATGAAAGTTACCGGAATCCATGGCAAGCCCAGAGAGTGCCGCGAGCCTGCCATGGTGTCCAGTGACGTTTAGCGAACGACGATACCGCGTGCCGCCATGTAGGCCTTGGCCTCGGGAACGGTGTATTCGCCAAAGTGGAAAATACTCGCCGCCAACACTGCACTGGCATGGCCTTCGATCACGCCGTCAGCCAGGTGCTGCAGGTTGCCGACGCCGCCGGAAGCGATTACCGGGATGCCCAGCGCGTCGCTGATGGCACGGGTCACGCCCAGGTCGAAGCCGTTTTTCATGCCGTCCTGGTCCATGCTGGTCAGCAGGATTTCACCGGCGCCCAGGGCTTCCATCTTCATCGCCCACTCCACGGCATCCAACCCGGTAGGCTTGCGCCCGCCGTGGGTGAAAATCTCCCAGCGCGGAGTTTCGCCCGGGCCGGAGACTTTCTTGGCGTCGATGGCGACGACGATACATTGGGAGCCGAAGTGCTGCGCGGCTTCGCCGACAAATTCCGGGTTGAACACGGCGGCGGTGTTGATCGAGACCTTGTCCGCGCCGGCATTCAAAAGGTTGCGAATGTCCTGCACGGTACGCACGCCACCGCCCACGGTCAGCGGGATAAACACCTGGCTGGCCATGCGCTCGACGGTGTGCAGCGTGGTGTCGCGACCGTCGACGCTGGCGGTGATGTCGAGAAAGGTAATCTCGTCGGCGCCCTGCTCGTCGTAGCGACGGGCGATTTCCACCGGGTCGCCGGCGTCACGGATGTTCTCGAACTTGACGCCCTTGACCACGCGACCGTTGTCGACGTCCAGGCAAGGGATGATGCGTTTGGCCAGCGCCATGGTCAGTCCTCAGCCTTTATAGGCGTCGCAGTAAGCCTGGGCTTCAGCGACGTCCAGGGTGCCTTCATAGATCGCCCGGCCGGTGATGGCGCCGATGATCCCAGGTGCCTTCGCGTCCAGCAGCGACTTGATGTCGCCCAGGTTGTGGATACCGCCGGACGCGATCACCGGAATCTTGGTAGCAGCGGCCAGCGCAGCGGTGAACGGTACGTTGCAGCCCTGCATCATGCCGTCTTTGGCGATGTCGGTATAAACGATGGCGGAGACGCCGTCGGCTTCAAACTGCTTGGCTAGGTCGATCACCTGGATGGTGCTGATTTCAGCCCAGCCGTCGGTGGCGACGAAACCGTCTTTAGCATCCAGACCCACGATCACCTTGCCCGGGAACTCGCGGCAGGCTTCAGCAACGAAAGCTGGATCTTTCACGGCCTTGGTGCCGATGATCACGTAGCTCACGCCCGCTTTCACGTAGTGCTCGATGGTTTCCAGGGAGCGTATACCGCCGCCGATCTGGATCGGCAGGTTCGGGTAGCGCTTGGCGATCGCCGTCACCACTTCGCCGTTGACCGGCTGGCCTTCGAAGGCACCGTTCAAGTCCACCAGATGCAGACGACGGCAGCCGCCTTCCACCCACTTTGCAGCCATGCTCACCGGGTCATCGGAGAACACCGTGGAATCTTCCATGCGGCCCTGGCGCAGACGTACGCAGGCGCCGTCCTTGAGATCGATAGCGGGAATAATCAGCATCTGGCAAACCTTATTCGATATTCAGCGTTGCTCGGGAAATCAGGGTTTCTCGAGCGCCCACAAGTCGCTTTCGATGCTTTCGAACCTTTCTTTAAGGTGCGTCTGCACATCGAAAATCGCCCTGTTGTAATAGTGCGGAGCAATTTCAGTGGTGAACAGTTCGAGGATTTCTGCGACCTCGAACGAGCCGAGCTTGAGCTCGAAGCGGTCTTCCATGAAACGCTTGATCTTGTCGGTGGCCTCACTCTCCTGCTGGGGAGTGAGGTTCAAGATCGGCGGCTTGACCTTCTTGGCCATTACCAGCGCCCGTCCCAGGCGGCGAAGTTCTGCAGCAATTGCAGGCCATGGGTGTGGCTCTTCTCCGGGTGGAACTGCACGGCAAAGCGCGAGCCGTCGGCCAGGGCCGCGGCGAAGTCGACGCCATAGTGACCGCCACCCACCACCTGGCGCGGGTTACCGGCGGCGATGTAGTAGCTGTGCACGAAGTAGAAACGCGCCAGGTCCGGCACGTTGTGCCACAGCGGGTGATCCACGGTCTGGCGCACTTCGTTCCAGCCCATGTGCGGGACCTTCAGGTGTTCGCCGTCTTCGTGCAGGTCCTTGCCGAAAAACTTCACCTGGCCCGGGAACAGGCCGATGCAGTCGACGCCGGCGTTCTCTTCACTGCTGTCGAGCAAGGCTTGCATGCCCACGCAGATGCCGAGGAACGGCCGGTCCTGGCTGACTTCACGTACCAGGCTGTCGAAGCCAAGGCGGCGAATCTCGGCCATGCAGTCGCGAATCGCGCCAACCCCTGGGAAAACCACCCGGTCGGCTTCGCGAATCACGTCGGCATCGCTGGTGATCAGTACCTTGCCGGCGCCTACGTGCTCAAGGGCCTTGGCCACCGAGTGCAGGTTACCCATGCCGTAATCGATAACCGCGACCGTCTGCATTACAGGACGCCCTTGGTCGACGGCATTTGCCCGGCCATGCGGTCATCCAGCTCTACGGCCATGCGCAGGGCGCGACCGAAGGCCTTGAACACGGTCTCGATCTGGTGGTGAGTGTTGGTGCCACGCAGGTTGTCGATGTGCAGGCTGACCAGCGCGTGGTTGACGAAGCCCTGGAAGAATTCCTGGAACAGGTCAACGTCGAAGCCGCCCACGGTGGCGCGGGTGTAGGGCACGTGCATCTGCAGGCCTGGACGGCCGGAGAAGTCGATGACCACACGCGACAGCGCTTCATCCAGCGGGACATAGGCGTGGCCGTAGCGACGGATGCCTTTCTTGTCGCCGATGGCTTTGGCAAAAGCCTGGCCCAACGTGATACCGACGTCTTCCACCGTGTGGTGGTCGTCGATATGCAGGTCGCCCTTGCTGACGATATCCAGGTCGATCAGCCCGTGACGGGCGATCTGGTCCAGCATGTGCTCAAGAAAAGGTACACCGATATCAAATCGGGCCTTTCCGGTGCCATCCAGGTTAATCGAGGCTTTGATCTGGGTTTCCAGAGTGTCGCGCTCGACGGACGCCTTACGTTCGGCCATCACCAGCTCCGCAAAATCATTGGGCGAAAAAGGTAGCCATTATAGGGGCGCGGGCGCTAAACAGAAACATCGGAGGGGATAAGACTGATGGAGTGTCGAGGATAGACATGTCAGTACAAGTGTGGGAGCAGCTTTGTGTGGGAGCGGGCTTGCTCGCGAATGCGGTGGGTCTGCCAATACATGTGCTGACTGATCCATCGCCTTCGCGAGCAAGCCGCTCCCACACAAGCCCGCTCCCACAAGGTTTACGCGGTGTTAGTGGAACAGTACTGCGGTTTTCTGCAGGGTGACCCACACGCCCCACGCCAACGGAATACCCACCACCAGCCAGGCGGCAACCGCCAATGGCACGCTGCCGGAGGAGGCTTTCCATTCCAGCACGGTGCTGGAATCGGCGCCCTTATCGTGGCCCAGCGCCTGTTCGGCAGCCAGTTCCGCGTCGGTCATGAAGTACTTGTCTGCCACCGGCCGTACCAGCAGGTTGCAGATAAAGCCCAGCACCAGCAGGCCGGCGAGGATGTACAAGGTGATGTCGTAGGCCGCAGCGCGTTCAACGCCGATGCTCAACTGGTACTCACGCAGGTAGTTCACCAGCACCGGGCCCAATACGCCCGCCGCTGCCCACGCCGTCAGCAGACGACCGTGGATTGCGCCCACCATTTGCGTACCGAACAGGTCTGCCAGGTAAGCCGGGACGGTCGCAAAACCACCGCCGTACATCGACAGGATGATGCAGAACGCAGCCACGAACAGCGCGACGTTGCCCAGGTGACCCAGGTTAGGAATCAACGCGTACAGGGCAAAGCCCAATGCGAAGAACACGAAGTAGGTGTTTTTACGGCCCAGGTAGTCGGAGAACGACGCCCAGAAGAACCGGCCACCGATGTTGAACAGGCTCAACAGCCCGGTAAAGCCGGCTGCGATAGCCGCGATGGAAGCCAGTTGACCGGCATCCAGTTGGCCAAACGTCAGGCCGTTACCCAGCAACTTGCCGCCGAACACTTCCTGCAGCAGCGGCGAAGCCATGCCGAGGATGCCGATACCGGCCGATACGTTCAGGCACAGCACCAGCCACACCAGGCGAAATTGCGGGGTTTTCCAGGCCACGTTCACGTGCACGTGACGGTGGGTGATCATCGCGTTGCTGGCTTTTTTCGCCGGGGCAGTCCAGCCCTCAGGCTTCCAGCCGGTGGGCGGAACGCGGTAGGACAAGGCGCCGCCGATCATGAACACGAAGTAGATCACGGCCATGACCACGAAGCTCTGCCACACGCCAACGCTGGTTGGCGAGGCGAAGTGGCCCATCAGGGCAGCTGCCAACGGGGCGCCAACCATCGCGCCGCCGCCGAAGCCCATGATCGCCATGCCGGTGGCCATGCCGCGCTTGTCCGGGAACCACTTGATCAGGGTCGAGACCGGCGAGATATAGCCCAGGCCCAGGCCGATACCGCCGATGACCCCGGAGCCGATCCACATCAGCCAGATCTGGTGGGTATAGATCCCCAGCGCAGAGATCAGCAGGCCGCCGCACCAGCACAAGGCCGACACGACACCGGCTTTACGTGGCCCGGCATGTTCCAGCCAACCGCCCCAGATCGCTGCCGAGCAACCCAGGAAGATGAAGAACAGGGTGTAGATCCAGCCCAGCATGGAGATGGGCCAGTCGCATTGAGACGAGAAGACCTGGCTGATAAAGCTCATGTCCGGCGCACAGGCGACCGGTGCGGTGATACCCAGCGCCTTGGACAACGGCAACCAGAACACCGAGAAGCCGTAGGCCATGCCGATACACAGGTGGATGGCCAGGGCGGCCGGTGGTACCAGCCAACGGTTGAACCCGGGCTTGGCGATAATGCGTTCCTTGGACAGGACCGCAGGCTGTGCAGCAGTATGACCCGCCGCAGTGCTAGTGCTCATTGGTGTTTCCCCCAGTTATTAGTATGTGTCCGTCGGGCGCTCTCTCCCTCGGCCTTACACGCAAGGCGTGGCCGTTTTGTTGAGTAAAGCTCCTTTTAACGCGACGTTTAGTCGCAGACGGCAGACGAACATGTGCAGATTAGCATCTGTGGATGACAGAAAAACCAAACTGATATCACCTTTCTGGAGTTATCTGATTTGTTTGACGCCATGTAACGATCCCTAAACAGCCATAGGGCTACGAGCGTTATACTCTGCGGCTAAATTTTAAAATCGACATACAAGGACTCGCCCATGAAAGCGTTCGGCAAAATCCTGGGTCTGGTACTTCTCGGGCTGTTGCTGATCATTGTGGCTCTAGGCTTTGCCCTGACCCATCTCTTCGATCCCAACGACTACAAAGACGAGATTCGCCAGATTGCCCGCGACAAGGCCCACATCGAGCTGACGCTCAATGGCGACATCGGGTGGAGCCTGTTCCCCTGGCTCGGTCTTGAATTGCACGAGGCCAGCGTTGCGACCCTGACCAATCCGACCCAACCGTTTGCCGATCTGCAGATGCTCGGCTTGTCGGTGCGCGTCCTGCCGCTGCTGCGCCGTGAAGTGCAGATGAGCGATGTGCGTGTCGAAGGCTTGAACCTGCGCCTGAACAAAGACGTGCATGGCCACGGCAACTGGGAAGACATCGGCAAGAACGTGCCCGACGCGGGCACTCCCGCCACAGCGCCCGCCGTCACTGAAGCGGCCACGCCGCCCAAGCCTGAAAAGCCGCCGCAGCCGATCCGCCTGGACATCGACAGCCTGACCATCAACAACGCCCGCGTCGAATACAACGACGAGCAGACCGGCAAGCAGTTCAGCGCCGAAAGCATCCAGTTGAGCGCCGGCGCCGTGCACGAAGGTGCAAGCATCCCGGTGAAACTCACCGCATTCTTCGGCACCAACCAGCCGCTGATGCGCGTCAAGACCGAGGTCAACGGCAACTTGCGGATTCAGCGGGCCCTCAAGCGCTACCAGTTCGAAGACATGAAAATCACCGGTGAAGCCACCGGCGAGCCGTTGCAAGGCAAGACTGTGAGCTTTTCGACCCAAGGCCAATTGCTGCTGGACCAGTCCGCCAACATTGCCGAATGGACCAACATGAAGCTGTCGCTGAACCAACTGCGCGCCCTGGGCGAGCTGAAGGCCAACGACCTGGACAAGACCCCGCAACTCAGTGGCGCCCTGTCGATTGCCCAGTTTGACCTGGCCAAGTTCCTCGACAGCGTCGGCAATCCACTACCGCCGATGGCTGCCGGCAGCCTGAGCAAGGTCGAACTGGTCAGCCGCCTCAAGGGCACGCCGACCAGCCTGGCGCTTGAAGACCTCAACCTGAAACTCGACGACAGCACCTTTACCGGGCGCGTGGCCGTGGATGATTTCGCCAAGCAGTCCCTGCGAGTGCAGCTCAAGGCCGACACCTTCAACGCCGACAACTACTTGCCGGCCAAGTCCGAAGCCGCCAAAGGCGCCGCAGCCGCGCGCCAGGCTGAAGTACAGAACAGCGAAGCCGGCGCCATGGCGGCCGGCGGCACCACACCGCTGCCGGACGCTCCGACCAAGGCCGCGTGGAGCAACGACAAGTTGCTGCCACTGACCCGCCTGCGCACCCTGGACGTGAATGCCGACCTGTCCTTCGGCCAGCTCACCCTGAGCCATTTGCCGATCCAGAACGCCGCCCTGAAAGCCTCCGGCCTCGATGGCCAGCTCAAGCTCGACACCCTGAGCGGCGGCCTCTACAACGGCACCTTCCAGGCCAACGGCAACCTTGACGTGCGCCAGGACATCCCGCTGCTGGCGCTGCAAACCCGCATCAAGCAAGTGCCGATCGAACGCATCCTGCAAGCCCAGGGGCAGAACCCGCCGGTGAAAGGCCAGCTCACCCTCGACAGCAACCTCAATGGCCGCGGCAATAGCCAGAAAGCCCTGATCGACAGCCTCAACGGCACTGCCAGCTTCGCGATCAACAATGGCGTGCTGCTCAACGCCAACCTTGAGCAACAGCTGTGCACCGGTATCGCCCTGCTCAACCGCAAAACCCTCAGCGGCGACCAACGCGGCAAGGACACCCCGTTCCAGGAGCTCAAAGGCAACCTGACCTTCCGCAACGGCGTGGCCAGCAACCCCGACCTGAAAGTGCGCATCCCGGGCCTGACCGTCAACGGCGACGGTGACGTCGACCTGCGCGTACTGGGCATGGACTACCGCGTTGGTATCATCGTCGAAGGTGACCAGCGCGAAGTGCCGGACCCGGCTTGCCAAGTGGGCTCCAACTTCCAGAACATCGAAGTCCCGCTGCGCTGCCGTGGCCCGCTGGAACTGGGCGCCAAGGCGTGCCGCCTGGACAAGGACGGCTTGAGCCAGGTCGCGATCAAGGCGGCGGGCAACAAGCTCAGCGAGAAGCTTGAACAGAAGCTCGACAAGGTGAATCCACAGTTGAAAGACGCTTTGAAAGGCCTGTTCAAACGATGAGAAACGAGCAGTTTTCAACGGCGGTGCTCGACTGGTACGACCGCCACGGTCGCCATGACCTGCCCTGGCAACAGGGCATCACGCCTTACCGGGTGTGGGTCTCGGAGATCATGTTGCAGCAGACCCAGGTCAGCACCGTGCTGAACTACTTCGACCGGTTCATGGCGTCATTGCCAACGGTCGAAGCCCTGGCCGCCGCACCGGAAGACGAGGTGCTGCACCTGTGGACCGGGCTGGGTTACTACACCCGGGCGCGCAACCTGCAAAAGACCGCGAAGATCGTCGTTGCCGAATACGGCGGCGAGTTTCCCCGTGACGTCGAAAAGCTCACCGAACTGCCGGGCATCGGCCTGTCCACCGCGGGCGCGATTGCCAGCCTGAGCATGGGCCTGCGGGCGCCGATCCTCGACGGCAACGTCAAACGTGTGCTGGCGCGCTTTACCGCGCAAGAGGGTTACCCGGGCGAGCCGAAGGTCGCCAAACAGCTGTGGGCCACCGCAGAGCGCTTTACGCCCCACGACCGCGTCAACGCCTACACCCAGGCGATGATGGACATGGGGGCCACCCTCTGCACCCGCAGCAAACCCAGTTGCCTGCTGTGCCCGCTGGAAAAGGGCTGCGAAGCCCACATGCTCGGCCTGGAAACCCGCTACCCGATCCCCAAACCGCGCAAGACCGTGCCCCAGAAGCGCACGCTGATGCCGTTGCTGGCCAATGGCGAGGGCGCGATTCTGCTTTACCGCCGCCCTTCCACAGGCCTGTGGGGCGGCTTGTGGAGCTTGCCGGAGCTGAATGACCTGGCAGACCTGGAACACCTGGCCAACCAGCACTCGCTGGCGCTGGGCAAGCACCAGGAACTGCCGAGCCTGATTCACACCTTCAGCCACTTCCAACTGGCTATCGAACCCTGGCTGGTCCAGGTCCAGGAGTCTGCCCACCACGTGGCCGAGGCTGACTGGCTCTGGTATAACCTCGCCACCCCGCCGCGCCTGGGCCTTGCCGCCCCGGTAAAGAAACTGCTGAAGCGCGCGGCTGAAGTATTGAACGCAGGAGTTCCGTCATGACCCGCACCATCATCTGCCGCAAGTACCACGAAGAATTGCCCGCCCTGGAACGCGCCCCGTTCCCTGGCGCCAAGGGCCAGGACATCTTCGACAACGTCTCCGCCAAAGCCTGGGCCGACTGGCAAAAGCACCAGACCCTGCTGATCAACGAAAAACGCCTGAACATGATGAACGCCGAAGACCGTAAATACCTTCAGGGCGAGATGGACAAGTTCTTTTCCGGCGAAGATTACGCCAAGGCCGACGGCTACGTTCCACCTGCTGAATAATTGATCAAATGTGGGGGTTGGCCCGTAAGCGACGGTAATAATTAAATATTTTTTGAAAACTTGCTTGACGACCCCCTGAAAAACCAGTTTAATGCGCCCCGTTGCCCAGATAGCTCAGTCGGTAGAGCAGGGGATTGAAAATCCCCGTGTCGGCGGTTCGATTCCGTCTCTGGGCACCACTAATTAGTTTCAGGTGGTGCAAACGTCATCTGAAACACACAAGAAACCCGCCTAGTGCGGGTTTTTTGTTGTCTGGGATTTGTGGTCGCTCACTTTCATCTGCTGTGCGCTTCCAAAAGCGTCTCCAGACCGGACCCGTACGACACGGTGCAGAGAGTTTTCCACTTCCAGTCACGGACAATCCTACTTATCTCAATGGCGCTTTTGAGATAGTGTGGTTCCTAATTAGGTACCAAGTGCCCAATCCATAGGCACCAAAGCACCTACTATTCGAGATACCTCCTCAACTCATCCGAGATAATTCTTCCATGGCCGAGTTTCTTCACCACGATCTCGAGCTTTTGAACCCGTCGTTCGATTCGGGTCTGGTTGACGTATTGAGCGAACTGGAACACCTGCGGCGCCTGCAATTGGGTGGGGACACACCGCCTGCCGTTTTCTTCCAGCTGAAAGAGCTTTTCCATACGCTGGAAAGCCTGGGGTCCGCACGAATCGAAGGCAACCACACGACCTTGGCCGATTATATCGAAAGCAAGGTTGAAGGAACGGCGCAGGCAACCGACCAGTTGCGCGAAATCGCGAACATCGAAAAAGCCATGGAATACATTGAAAGCGTCATGGAAGGGGGCACGGAGCTCACCGAGTTCGCTATCCGTGAGCTTCACTCAATGACAGTTCATGACCTGCAGCGCGAGGGAGACCGCACGCCCGGCGCTTACCGTGAAGGCGGGGTCCGTATCGCTCAGTCACAGCATCTGCCGCCTGACGCAGTAATGGTGCCTGGATACATGCAAGAGCTGGTCGCCTTCATCAATAAAAAAGACCCACCCAAATATGACCTGATGAAGGTTGCACTCGCCCATCATCGATTCGGCTGGGTTCACCCGTTCGGCAACGGAAACGGCCGAGTGGTACGCCTTCTCACCTATGCGCTGCTGATGAAGTACGGCTTCAATGTCAGTACTGAAGGTCGAGTACTTAACCCTACTGCGGTTTTTTGTATTGATCGGGAAAGGTATTACTCAATGCTGTCGACCGCCGACACAGGCACCAAAGAAAGCCTTGAAGCCTGGTGCATTTATGTTCTGGGTGGCATTAGAGATGAGCTGGAAAAGGTAAACAGGCTGACTGACTACCGCTACCTGACCCAACACGTTTTGGCACCCACTGTCGCGATGGCAAAAGAGCGAGGCTGGATTACGCCGTCTGAGGAGAAAATCCTGACTACCGCAATCCAGTTGAAGGTGGTCAAGTCAGGTGATATCGCCAAGGCGTTGCCAAAACTTTCCGCGGCACAGAGAACCTACCAAATAAAGAAATTAGTCGACCAAGGCATGCTACTGCCCATTAGCCCTGGCGCGCGGCAATACACCATCGGCTTCTCAAACAATTATTTGATAAGAGGCGTCATCAAATCACTTCGCGAAGAAGGCTTCATACCGGAGCAGTTGGAGAATCCCTACGCATAGACGACATAGACGGCCTGACATAGCGCCTCAGCCCGAGCAATTCAGCAATAAGGAACGAGGACCCCGCCATGACCACCGCACTGCCAGACATCGTCACGCCCGCCTACACATGGACGCACCTCCACGATGAATACGGCAACTGAGTTACTTCAGCAGGAACACCAGCAGTGGATTGTCATTCAACCGCCCATTGAACACCGGCGCCATATGCTCCAGCGGCGTGCCGCTCAGCAATGCGGTTTGCTTGCGCTCCACAATCACCCAGGCGGGGCGCGGCAGCGTGTCCACGAGCAACGGTTCGTTGCGCCCAATGAACAACGGCTTCTCGTCGTGATCCAGGTTCATGATGTAGCGAATCGCCCAGGTGTCTTTGGCGAGATCCACAAACACCAGGGTCCCCGGCGTATCGGCACGCAGCTTCTCCACCGCGCCAACAAAGTTCTTGGTGTCGAATTGCAGGTCCTTCGCCGGCTCCACCACCTTCACCAGCACCAGCCATTGGGTCGCCAGCGCAATCAGGCTGAGCACCACCAGGCGCTGGCCGAGACTGCCCTGCAACCGGCGCCAGGCAATCACGGCAGCCAGTTGCAACACAATCAGCACACCCACCAACGCCGGCACTGAAACCTCGGGCCAGTAACCGTGTTTGTGCCACAGGAGCCGACAGACGAACACCACCACGATGCCCAGCACCGGCAACACAGCCACCAGCCACTCATAGCCACGACGCACCCCGAGCAGCCAGCTTTGGGCCTGGAGCAACCCATAGGCGGCCACTGCGGCAAACATCGGCACCATGGGCACGATGTAATAGGCGCGCTTGAAGTGCGGGATGGACAAGCCCAGCAAAATCATCAGCCCGCAGGCAGCCAGGCGCAGCATCAGTTGCACGTCGGTATCGTCGTTACGCGACGACCATTTGTGGCGCAGGGCAATCATTGTCGCCAGCGCCAGCGGCACCACCGGGAAATAGCGGTACAGGCTCAACTTGAAGTAGAAGTAAAACGGCTCGCCGGTCTCGTCGAGGCGCCCGGCGAATTGCATCCGCAGCACATCATCGACGAAGGCATCCCCGCCGCTGATCCGCGCCAGCTTCAGCAATACCCACCAACAGCCGGCCAGCAGGACCAAGCCGACCACGCCGTGGGCTATCACCTTTTTCAGCAACGAAATCCGCTCTTCCCGCGTACGAGCCGTGCCCAGCGCCCAGTAGACGCAGGCCACCCCACACACCTCGATCAGCCCCAGCGGCCCGCGAATGGCAAACGCCACCACGAACAACGGAAAGATCGCGTATTGGCGTAACAGCGAGCCCAGGCGCTCGCCGGTATGCAGCAGGTAGAAACAGCCCAGGCACAGCAACGAGATCATCTGGTCCAGGCACACCGAGCGCGACTTCTCCAGCAATTGCGCGGTCAATGCGGTGAGCAGCACCGTCAGCAGCGCCCACGCCCGGCCCGACGGCACCAGCAAGCGGTAGATCAGCGCCATGACCCCGGCAGACGCCAGGGCGGTGGGCATCACGTTGGCCAGGTCGTTGGGGGCGCCGAACAAGCGGGCAAAGAGGTAACTGAGGTAGGTCGCGGTGCCCGGGTAGTCCGGGTACGGCTCACCGTAGGTGGTAGGAAACAGGCTCGCGCCGTGGCGAAACATCTCTTGCATGAACACGGCCCAGCGGCCGTCGAAGCCTTGCGGCTGCTGGTCCCAGATGCCCAGGGTAAACAGCAGCAAGGCGATAAGGAAAATGCCCAGCGATTCCATTCGAAAGCGATTGTGTTGATCCATTATTCAGCCTGTCAGGTGGTGTAAACCGGTCCATGTTGCCGAACCCCACGCTGAATGCCCCCTGAACGGAATCAAACATTCATCAGCCTAACGACGAGCGGGCCAGATCAGCAGCGGCATCAGCCGGATGTAGAGCAGCTCTCCCACCAATTCCACCAGGGTTTGCGTGATCACCGCGGCGGCGGCAAGCCCGCGGATGTCTTCAGGCAATGCCAGCGCCAGCGGCAGTACCACCAGAGAATTGCGTGTGGACGCGCTGAAGGTGACCGCCCGCGCGGTGGTCGCCGGTAGTTTGAACAGTCGCGAAGCCAATGCCCCCATCAGCGGGGCCAGTAACAGGAAGCCGATATACGCCGGGATCACCGGCGCCAGCAGGCCGATATCGCGGACTACAGCGGTAATCTGCGAACCGATCACCACCATCAGCACCAGCGCCATGGCCGGCACAGGCAGCCAGGCCCACGCATCATTCCAGGCGCTGACAAGGCCTGATCGCCGGGACAAGGAAGTCGTCAGCACCGCCAGAATCATCGGTGCAACGATCAGCAGCAGGAACGCCTCGACAAACGGCCCCACCGCCACCACCACCTGCGACTGCGCGCCCAGGATCAACCCCAGGTACACCGGCAACAGCAGCAGCTGGAGCAGCAACAAGATCGGGGTCGCGGCCAGCATCAACCGCGAGTCGCCCTTGCCGATGTGGGTGAACACCACCACGTAGTCGATGCATGGCGTCAGCAGCACCAGTAACGCGCCGATCAGAATCGCCGGGTGATCCACCAGGCCACGGGTCAACGCCCACACCAGCAGCGGGATCAGGATGAAGTTGGCCAACAGCAACGCGGCCATGAAGCCCTTGTTACTCAGGCCCTGGCGCAACTCCAGAAAAGGAATTTGCAGGAACATTGCGTACATCAACACCGCAATGGCCGGCGTGACCCACGCACTCAATCCCTGCGCAAATGAAGGCGCCAGAAGCCCGGCAACAACCGCGACGATCACCACACAGAAGTAGATCGGTATCTGATTGTGCTCAAGTGCATCGCGATTCATTGGCGCTTTATTCCGGGCTAAAAGGTCGCAAGCCTAGCATCGGCGGGCCTCATGTCGAGCATCCAAACCAAGCCAATTGAACGTTATGCCAGCACACGGGCAAATGAATCTCTATGCCCGTATAGAAGGTGTACCATCAAGGCTGCATTCAACCACAATCAGTCAGCCATGCCCCCGGAAAGCGAAGAGAGTAGCCAGATAGTCGCCTCTCTGGCGCAGCGGATGGGCGGTAATTCCGGCCCGTCACGGGCAACTGATGCAATTATTGCCACGCTGCAGGACATCGACAGCGCCCTCACCCCGATTATCGGCCAGCACGGCGTTGCCGCCCTGTACCGGCGCAGCCTGCTGTTGTGCGCCGCCGGCCATCCGCGTCTGGCCGGCAGCTTTGACAGCCTGCCCGCCGGCGACATGACCGCCCTCAAAACCCTACTGCTTGAGCAAAGCGAAGCCGACAGCCTGTTTTTTGGCGAAACGCTGCTCAAGACACTCTATGAGTTGCTGACCACACTGATCGGGCCCTCGCTCACCGCACGCTTGCTGCGCGCCGTGTGGGAAAACTCTTTGAGCGGCAACCCTGCGCAGGATACTTCGCCATGAGCAGCAAAGTGACAATCAACCGCCTGGCCACCGGCGTGCCAGGCCTGGACGAGGTGCTTGGCGGAGGTTTGCCGGAGTTTTCGTTCAACCTGATCGCTGGCCCTCCGGGTTGCGGCAAGACCACCCTGGCCCACCAGATGATGTTCGCCCTGGCCACCCCGGAACGCCCGGCACTGTTTTTCACCGTACTGGGTGAGCCACCGCTGAAGATGCTGCGCTACCAGCAGCAGTTCGATTTTTTCGACAGCGAGGCCATTAATCACTCGATCCGCTATATCAACCTGGCCGACGACACCCTGGCCGGTGACCTTGATGAAGTACTGCGGCGCATCGTCGTCGCGGTGGAAACCCATGCCCCGGCACTGGTGTTTGTCGACTCGTTCCGCTCGGTGGTGCTGGCCAGCCAGACCCAGGACAACCCCAACAACAACCTGCCGCAGTTCGTCCAGCAACTGGGCATGTTGATGACCACCTGGCAGGCCACCACCTTCCTGATCGGCGAGTACTTCACCGAAACCGACACCAACCCGATTTTCACCGTGGCCGATGGCTTGATCTGGCTGCGCCAGAGCGTGCAGCGCAACTCCATGGTGCGCAAAATGGAAATCATGAAGATGCGCGGCCAACCGACATTGCCGGGGCTGCACACCTTCCGCATCGCGACGTCAGGCATCAAGGTGTTCCCACCTGCAGCAGCGAACGCTCCGGCAGCACTGACGCCGTTATTGCCGCGCCTGAAAATGGGTGTACCGCGCCTGGATGAAATGCTCGGCGGCGGCCTGCCCCGGGGTTATTCGTTGCTGGTGGCCGGCCCTTCCGGCTCCGGCAAAAGCATCCTCGCCTCGTCGTTCCTTGCCGAGGGCGCGCGCAACGGCGAAACCGGCGTGATCGCGGCATTTGAACAGCGTCCCAACCACCTGCAAAACGCAGTGCTCGCGCAACTGATTGAAAACGATCAAGTGGGCCTGGTGGATAGCCGCGCGCCAGATCTGTCGATCGATGAAGTGGTGCATTTGCTGCTCAATGAAATCACCCGCCTGAAGGCTACCCGCGTGGTGATCGACTCGCTGTCTGGCTTCGAACTGGCCTTGGCACCGACCTTTCGCGATGATTTTCGCGAGTCGCTGTCACGCATGGTCACCGCCCTTACCGGCGCGGGCGTCAGCGTGTTGATGACCTCCGAGCTGGAAGACCGCTACACCGACCTGCGCTTCAGCCCCTACGGCACGGCGTTCCTCACCGACGCGATCATTGTGCAGCGCTACATCGAAGTGCAAAGCCGCCTGCTGCGCATCATGGCCGTGGTCAAGGTGCGGTCCAGCGCGCACTCCGATGAACTGCGCCAATACCACATCGATGACGACGGCCTGCAAATCGGCGAACGCCTGCCCGACCAGGAAGGCCTGCTCGGCGGCCGCCCCACCCGACAGCACCCCGGTACCGTCAATGTGTGAATCACGCTCATGAGCGCGGCCGATGACAAGAACAAGAACGCCGTGGCCAGTGCCGCGCGCGAACTGTTCCTGCTCGGCCAGAAAACCGTCGAGGCCCGTGCCGTGCTCGCAGGCCTGCAACAAGAGCTGGCCGACGTCAAAAATCGTTTGGGTGACAACCAGCAAGTCGAGCATCTGGTGGAGGCAAATCAACAACTGGTCCTCGCCATTCTACTTGCCCAATCCGACGCCGCGCCGTCCAGGCACACGGAGCAACAGCAGCTGTCCCAGGAAATGCGCGAAGCCAATGCGCAACTGGTGATTGCGGCCCTCAGCGCCCAGGAACTGCAAGCCTCTGCCGAACGGGCATTGATTCAACAAAAGAACATCCTGGCACTCGTGGCCCACGAACTGCGTAACCCGCTGACGCCCATCAGCATGATCGCCGGCCGCCTGGCCCGCGTCCCCAGCGCCGAACTGCCCCGCATGCAATCGTTGATCGAAGGCCAGGTGCAGCACATGTCGCGCCTGGTGGAAGACCTGCTGGACGTGTCCCGCGCCAGCACCGGCAAACTGCGACTGGACTGCACGGTGCTGGACATGACGCCAATCATCGAGCGGGCCATTGAAACCTGCACGCCGTCGATGATCGCCCAGAAATTGCACTTCACTTCCCAGGTGCCTGAAGAACCCTTGATGATCAACGGCGACCCGATTCGCCTGGCGCAAATCCTCGGCAACATCCTGGGCAACGCCACCAAATACACACCCGCCGGCGGCATTGTGCGGCTGTCGGTGACGCTGGAGCGCAAAGTGCTGGTACTGAGCGTGATCGACACAGGCATCGGTATCTCGGCCCAGGCGCTGCCGTTTATTTTTGATCCATTTGTCCAGGATGTGCATGCGGTGGGTTTCAACGGTGCCGGTCTGGGGATCGGCCTGACGGTGGTCCGCGAACTGGTGGAAGCCCACGGCGGCACGGTGATCGGCATGAGTGACGGTGATGGATTGGGTAGCGAATTCGTGGTGACGTTGCCACTGGCACAGTAGGACGGCAGGCGCCAAAACCCCGAGGAGAAATCCTCGGGGTTTTTTATTGCGCGAAATTTGTTAGCTTCAAGTCCTTATAAAACTGCGCACGGGCCTTTGACGCCCCATCGAAAGCGCAAGCACCGAGCCCGCCCATGAACCTGCCAACCCGCCCCCAGCCTGAAGCCTTTCGCGAACCTGCTGCCGATGGCCATCCCATTGGCGGCTTCACCTGGCGGCACATCCGGACTGATCCCGATCGCCCCGTGGTGATCATCAACGCCGCCACCTCCGTACGCTGCCGGCACTATTCGCGTTTTGCCGATTACCTGTTTGCCAATGGCTTCGACGTCATCACCTACGACTACCGCGGCATCGGCGAATCCCGCAACGGCTCGCTGAAGGGGTTCAAGGCCTCATGGACGGATTGGGGCGCGCTGGACTTCGAAGCGATCCTGCAGCGGGCCCAGCGGGAGTTTGCCGGCCAGCCGATTGATGTGGTCGGGCACAGTTTTGGCGGGTGCGCGGCGGGACTCGGGGCTTCCGGAGCGGTGATCCGGCGACTGGTCACCGTGGGCGCGCAGTTTGCCTACTGGCGCGACTACGAGGCGAACGGGCGATGGCGAATGTTTGCCAAATGGCATGTGGTGATGCCAGTGGTAACGGCGGTGTTCGGCTACTTCCCAGGCAAGCGCATGGGCTGGCTCGAGGACACACCGGCAGGTGTGGTGCGCGATTGGAGTACGCCGACGCCGGGTTATGAACAGCGCCCGAGCGGGCGAGCCTTGGGTGAGTTGCCATTTTCTCGGGTGAAGGCGCAGGTATTGGCCATCAGCATTACCGATGATCCGTTTGGCACCGTCGCAGCAATCG
This sequence comes from Pseudomonas sp. LBUM1641, assembly GCF_059716235.1. Lineage (NCBI taxonomy): Bacteria > Pseudomonadati > Pseudomonadota > Gammaproteobacteria > Pseudomonadales > Pseudomonadaceae > Pseudomonas > Pseudomonas sp. LBUM1641. Next base: position 387,561 of record NZ_CP166815.1, on the reverse strand, counting down.
AGCGCCTGCTGGGTTACTTCGAAGGCAGCGAGCGCACGCATCTGCGGATCGCACCTGAAGATATCGGCGAAAAAGAGGTCGGACATTTCGCGTTCTTTCGCAGCCAGTATCAGGATCGGTTGTGGCCGATTGCGTTGGCTTGGCTACAGCGGGGAGAGTTGGCCAACGACACTCCGGGGCGCCAAGTGACGGATCGCACCTAGAAAGCCTTGGGATTTCCCCAGACCTGCGCTTCAATACCCCACCCCCAGATCCTGACACCAAGGACGTGAGCCCATGGCCTCGCCGAACAAGCAGCAAAAACGCGCCCACCGGGCAAAAGCCAAGGCCAAGCAGAACCGCACCCAACGCGCCGTCGCTACCAAGCCGGACGCCTTTGCCGGCGATGACAGCCGCATTGATCTTGAGTCGGTGGATTTGACCGAGCTGTTCCTGGAGATGCGCACCGCTGGCGAAACCAGCCAACAGGCGCTGTGTGCGGTGTTCCTGGCGCACCCGCTGTTGGCGGTGGTGCTGGAGCAGGAAGGTGAAGAGGAAGCGACCGACTTTATCCTCGCGGCGCTGATCGAGTATCGCCAGTGGGCCACGGATACCGAAGATGAAGCGGCAGCGCTGGCGTGGGTTGAATCGCCGGAGTTTCAGGCTGATTACGTCGCAGCCTCTCAAGCGCTGGCTAATTCCGAAGACTGATACAAAACGAACTGTGGGAGCGGGCTTGCTCGCGAATGCGGTGGATCAGTCGACATTTGCGCTGACTGACACACTGCCTTCGCGAGCAAGCCCGCTCCCACATTTGATCAACGGTATTCCGACGAAAGCATTCCGTCAGTTAAGCACCGCAGCCCCAACCTTCCGGCCCTTGCGCCGACGCGACACAATCAGCCCCGCTGCAATCACCAGCAAGCTCAGAACCCCGGTGGCCATGATCTCCACCCGATGCGCTTCCTGAAACAGCATGATCGTCAGCACGCCCACGATGAACACGATCACCGCATACGTCAGGCCCGGGAACAGCCACATCTTGAAGGCAATCTTCTCGCCCGCTTCCGTGCGCTTCTGGCGCATGCGCAGTTGCGACACCGCGATCACCAGGTACACCAGCAGCGCGATGGCGCCGGAGCTGGCCAGCAGGAATTCAAACACCGCCGCCGGGGCCACGTAGTTGGCGAATACTGCCAGGAACGCCGCGCCGGTAGACAGCAACACTGCCCAATAAGGCGTGCCGCTCTTGTTGGTGATCTTGGACACCGCCGGTGCATCACCGCGACGGCCCAGGGAGAACAGCATGCGTGAAGCGGTGTACAGCGCCGAATTCAGGCAGCTGGTCACGGCCACCAACACCACCAGGTCGACGATCAGCTTGGCATTCGGAATGCCCATGCGTTCCAGCACGGTCTGGTAGGAACCGACCGCTGCCAGCGCAGGATCATTCCATGGCACCAGGGCCACAACGATGAAGATCGACACCAGGTAGAACAAGCCGATCCGCCAGATCACCGAGTTGGTGGCCTTGGAAATCTGCTGGCCAGGGTTCTTCGATTCAGCGGCCGCGATGGTCACGATCTCGGTGCCCATGAACGAGAACATGGTGGTCAGGATCGCCGCCAACACCGCGCCCATGCCGTTTGGCAGGAAGCCTTGGGTGTCGAACAGGTGCGAAACGCCGCTGACCTGGCTGCTCGGCAAGAAGCCGAAAATCGCCAGGATGCCGAGGATCACAAAACCGATAATCGCCACCACTTTGATCAGCGCAAACCAGAACTCGAACTCGCCGTAGTTCTTCACGCTGAACAGGTTGGTCGCCGTCAGCAGCAAGGTGATGATCAGTGTGAAGGCCCAGATCGCCACGTCGGGGAACCAGGCGTGGAGGATGGTCGCGGCGGCGTTGGCTTCCAGCGGAATCACCAGCACCCAGAACCACCAGTACAGCCAGCCGATGGTGAAGCCGGCCCAGTGACCAATCGCACGGTCGGCATAAGTAGAGAACGAACCCGTATCGGGCGATGCCACGGCCATCTCGGCCAGCATGCGCATCACCAACACCACCAGCGTACCGGCGGCCGCATACGCCAGCAGCACGGCCGGGCCTGCGGCAGCAATCGCGTGGCCGGAGCCGACAAACAAACCGGCACCAATAACGCCGGCAATCGACAGCATGGTGACGTGACGCGGTTTGAGCCCCTGTTCGAGGTCATTGGAGCTTTGCGTACTACTCATTGACACACCTTTGCGAGGAATTGCGAATACGGTCCACCCGGCCTGAGGTCTTTCTCGTGAAAAGAAACCAACGGGGCGTTCTTTATTTTTTACGCAAGATTTGCGCCAAAATGTTACAGAGCCGCGATTGACGCGGCCTGTAGGGAAACTCAACAGCTCCCGTAAGTCACTGACACTAATGGCATTCCGCTATAGCGTTACTGTGCGACCCACATGAAGTACGAACAGGCGCACCAAAAACACACACAAATTGTGCGTGACGCTCCATTACAGGGCTGATAAGGACCGTTCGCCGGTTTAACCCTTCCAACACCCGGCCAAAGCTGGCACCATCGCGCCTTTTTTTACGCGAAGCCTGTAGGAATCGGGGTTCAAACGGCTGTTCGGTTGTTGATGGCGCGACACACTGCTGTGCCGATGCGACACCCTGCCGCACACCGTCTGTTTACCGCCTGCAGGGCTGTTGGCTGTCATCCAAACGCTATGCTAGCTTGGCGCCTCGCCAGGAAGGCGGGCCAACAGCAGGAGCGCAATGAACACAATGAGGACCGCACATGGCTGAGGCCACGCCCGCGCTTGAAATCCGCAACTTGCATAAACGCTATGGTGAGCTGGAGGTGCTTAAAGGTATCTCGCTGACCGCCCGCGACGGCGATGTGATCTCGATCCTGGGTTCCTCCGGTTCCGGCAAGTCCACGTTCCTGCGCTGCATCAACCTGCTGGAAAACCCGCACCAGGGGCAAATCCTGGTGGCCGGTGAAGAACTCAAACTGAAGGCCGCAAAAAACGGCGAGCTGGTAGCCGCCGACGGCAAACAGATCAACCGCCTGCGCAGCGAAATCGGTTTTGTGTTTCAAAACTTTAACCTGTGGCCGCACATGAGCGTCCTCGACAACATCATCGAGGCGCCGCGCCGGGTGCTCGGCCAGAGCAAGGCCGAAGCCATTGAAATCGCCGAAGCCTTGCTGGCTAAGGTCGGCATCAGCGACAAGCGCCACGCCTACCCCGCGCAATTGTCCGGCGGCCAGCAGCAACGCGCCGCGATCGCCCGCACCCTGGCGATGCAGCCCAAAGTCATCCTGTTCGACGAGCCGACATCGGCCCTTGACCCGGAAATGGTTCAGGAAGTACTTAATGTGATCCGCGCACTGGCCGAAGAAGGCCGCACCATGCTGCTGGTCACCCATGAAATGGGCTTCGCCCGTCAGGTGTCCAGTGAAGTGGTGTTCCTGCACCAGGGCCTGGTCGAAGAGCAAGGATCGCCACAGCAGGTGTTTGAAAACCCGCTTTCGGCGCGCTGCAAACAATTCATGTCCAGCAACCGCTAACGGAGCAACATGCATGCAGAACTATAAAAAATTCCTCCTGGCTGCCGCCGTTTCGATGGCGTTCAGCGCCACGGCGATGGCCGAGACCTTGAAAATGGGGATCGAAGCGGCTTACCCGCCGTTCAACAATAAAGATGCCAGCGGTAACGTCGTCGGCTTCGACAAGGACATCGGCGACGCCCTGTGCGCCAAGATGAAAGTCGAGAAGTGCGAAGTGTATGTCTCGGACTGGGACGGCATCATCCCGGCCCTGAACGCCAAGAAGTTCGACTTCCTGGTCTCCTCGCTGTCCATTACCGATGAACGCAAGCAGGCCGTCGACTTCACCGACCCGTACTACTCCAACAAGCTGCAGTTCATCGCGCCTAAAGCCACCAAAGACTTCAAGACCGACGCGGACTACCTGAAGGGCAAGATCATCGGTGCTCAACGCGCGACGCTGGCCGGTACCTACCTGGAAGACAAGCTGCCGGACACCACCGCCAAGCTCTACGACACCCAGGAAAACGCCTACCTCGACCTGACTTCCGGCCGCCTGGACGGGATGCTCGCCGACAAGTACGTGCAGTACGAGTGGCTGAAAAGCAAAGACGGCTCCGCCTACGAATTCAAGGGCGACCCGGTGGTAGAGAGCGACAAGATCGGTATCGCCGTACGCAAAGGCGACCCACTGCGCGAGCGCTTGAACAAAGCCCTGGCAGAAATCAAAGCCGACGGCACCTACAAGAAGATCAACGACAAGTACTTCCCTTTCAGTATCGAGTGATCCTGAATTGCCTGCCCGGCGCGCTCGCTTGAGTGCGCCGGTCCTTAGCAATGCCTTGCGAAACGACTAAACCATGAATTTCGACCTCTACGGATTCGGCCCGGCGCTTGCCGCTGGCGCGCTGATGACCGTCAAGCTGGCGCTCACCGCCCTGTGCCTCGGGCTGGTGCTCGGCCTGGCCGGTGCCCTGGCCAAGACTTCCCCGTACAAGCCGCTGCAATGGCTTGGCGGCGCGTACTCCACCCTGGTTCGCGGCATTCCGGAACTGCTGTGGGTACTGCTGATTTACTTCGGCACGGTCAATTTGATGCGTGCCCTCGGGGAGTTTTTCGGCAACCCCGACCTGTCCCTCAGCGCCTTCGCCGCCGGCGTCATTGCCCTCGGCCTGTGCTTTGGCGCCTACGCCACGGAAGTGTTCCGCGGCGCGATCCTGGCCATTCCCAAGGGCCACCGTGAAGCCGGTGTCGCACTGGGCTTGTCGAAGTTCCGGATCTTCACCCGGTTGATCATGCCGCAGATGTGGCGCATCGCCCTACCGGGCCTGGGCAACCTGTTCATGATTCTGATGAAGGACACCGCACTGGTCTCGGTGATCGGCCTGGAAGAAATCATGCGCCACGCGCAGATCGGCGTGACCGTCACCAAGCAGCCCTTCACCTTCTTTATGGTCGCGGCCTTCATGTATCTGGGCCTCACCGTCCTGGCGATGACCGGCATGCACTTCCTGGAAAAACGTGCCGCGCGCGGCTTTGCGAGGAGCACGCAATGAGTGGCGACTACAGCTGGCTGTCGCATTTCGACCTCGGCCTTAACTGGGCCGTAATCATCAAGTGGCTGCCCCGGTTGGCCCAGGGCGCAACCCTGACCCTGGAACTGGTGGCCATCGCCGTGATCGCCGGCCTGCTGCTGGCAATCCCGTTGGGCATCGCGCGTTCTTCGCGCCTGTGGTACGTGCGCACCCTGCCCTACTGCTACATCTTTTTCTTCCGTGGCACGCCGCTGCTGGTGCAATTGTTCCTGGTGTATTACGGCCTGGCGCAGTTCGACGCCGTACGTGAAAGCTTCATGTGGCCGTACCTGCGGGACCCGTTCTGGTGCGCCACCGCCACCATGACCCTGCACACCGCCGCCTACATCGCCGAGATCCTGCGCGGCGCTATCCAGGCCATCCCGCCGGGTGAAATCGAAGCAGCGCGGGCGCTGGGCATGTCCAAGCCCAAGGCGCTGTTCTACATCATCCTGCCCCGTGCGGCGCGCATCGGCCTGCCGGCCTACAGCAACGAAGTGATTCTGATGCTCAAGGCGAGCGCCCTGGCCAGTACCGTGACCTTGCTGGAACTGACCGGCATGGCCCGCACGATCATTGCCCGCACCTACTTGCCGGTGGAAATCTTCTTCGCTGCCGGCCTGTTCTACCTGCTGATGTCCTACGTCCTGGTGCGCTTCTTCAAGCTGCTGGAACGCTGGTTGCGGGTTGATGCCTGCCAAGGGCGCTGACGCCATGTTGACGGGTGAGCAGTTGCTCGCCCGCTTCCAGGCACTGGACGCGTTCCTCACCGAGCATCAAGGGCTGTGGCGACCACGGCCCTTTACCCATCTGCAATTGCCGTGGGAAGCCCAGCATCCCGAGCTGGCCAACTGGCTGCGCGGACGCTCACTGGCTGAGGCGGAAAGCAGCCATAACCAACCTCATAACCTGCCGGCGCCCGCGCCGTTTCCCGAGCTGGCGGCCCAGTCGCTGAATCTCGGTGCTGTGGATAACTTACCGTCCACTGCGCTACCGGCCGCCCACCACCGCTTAAACGTCGATGTTCCCGGCCGCAAATGGCAACAGATAGAAGCCTTCGGCGCGGCCCTGCAATTCTCTAGAACACCCCTGCACTGGCTCGACTGGTGCGCCGGCAAGGGCCACCTCGGCCGCCGCCTGCTGCAACCCGGGCAGCAACTGACCTGCCTGGAATATGACCCGGCACTGATCGCTTCAGGGCAAGCCCTCAGCGAACACCATCAATTGCCCGTCACCCATCGCCTGCAAGACGTGATGGCCGACGTGCAGATCAGCCGCGACCAAACTCCGGTCGCGCTGCATGCGTGCGGCGACTTGCATGTACGCCTGCTCCAACTGGCCAGCGCCGCCGGCTGCCAGCAACTGGCTGTGGCGCCCTGCTGCTACAACCGCATCCGCGCCGAGGAATATCAACCGCTGTCGCTTGCGGCCCAGGCTTCATCACTACGTTTATCAGTGGAAGACCTCGGCCTGCCGCTGAGCGAAACCGTCACCGCAGGTGCGCGCGTACGCCAGCAGCGCGATACGTCGATGGCCAGGCGTTTGGGCTTTGATGTGCTGCAGCGGCAACTGCGCGGTAGCGACGAGTACCTGCCGACCCCGTCATTGCCTGCAAGCTGGCTGACCAAGCCGTTCGCCGACTACTGCCGGGAACTGGCGGTGCTCAAGGGATTATCCACAGGTGAACAGGATTGGTCGGCCCTGGAGGCCCAAGGCTGGCAGCGCTTGGCCCACGTGCGAAACCTGGAATTGCTGCGTGGTTTGTTTCGGCGCCCGCTGGAACTATGGCTGGTACTGGACCGAGCATTGTTGCTCGAAGAAAACGGCTACAGGGTTCAAGTCGGCAGCTTCTGCGAAACACCATTGACCCCGCGTAACCTGATGCTGCTCGCCGAGCGCGATTAAAGGGCATTTTGTCGCAGCGCGCCCTGTGGATAAGTCTGTTGATGGAATTCTGCTGCGAGCCCTGGCGGCAAGCTTTACAGGGCAAAATGCTGACTGGTCATTTTTTGTTCACAAAATAAAACGCACGCAAAACAGGCAGTTGCAGCGTGATGAGAACGGCTCCGCAAAATTGCTGTTTCGTGACAGGTTGAACCAACCGATTGTGCATAAGCATCTGGCCCTAGCGGCATAACCCGGTCTTTTCAGCGGGCAATCAACAGGCGGCAAAGCTCGTTGATATCGTCACAGGCCATGCTGGCGGCTTCGCTATCCAGCGGGTCGCTGCCGAAGGCCAGGGCTTCGCTGATCGCCGAATCCCGGTGCACCACTTCCAACAGGTTTTCACCCAGGCGCTTCTTGAACACCTCGACCATGTCGAGGCTGAAGCCGGAGGTCTCATCAAGCTGGTTGATCACGAAGTGGCACCGCAGCGCCGGCTGACGACCCATATGTGGCGCCAGCAACTGCTCCATTTGCCCCAGAGTGCCAAGGGACGCCGCATCCGCCTGGGCGATAACCAGCACCACATCGGCCACGTTCAGTGCCTGATGCAGGTAAACGTTGTTGCCCGCCGGGGTGTCGATGATCACCGTGTCCTGCTCGCTCAGACCGAGGGCCGAGAGGTGCTGCGCCAACCACTGCGGTTCCTGCTTGAGCCAACGCTGCAGGTCTTCCTGCTGACGGATATCGGATTCGCCAAAAGTGATCACCTGGCAACCGGCGAAGCCCGAATGAAGGATCTGGCTCCAGCGCTCGTTCTGCAGGCTGGTGCGCCCGATGCCGGGCAAGGTGTGGCTCAGGCCGAAGTGATGATAGAGAGCGTTTTGCGGGTCCAGGTCCAGCGCCACCACCGGCCGCCCCAGGCGCTGCAAACCGCTGCTCAGCGCCGTGGCCAGGGTGCTGCGGCCAACGCCGCCATTGACGGACACCAGCGCCACCACATTCGCACGGACGGTCGCGGCTTCGCGGGACTGCTCGTTGGCACAGGGGGAATGCCGGGGGAACGACGCGCCGCTGCCCATGTTGAGACTGGTGCTGTCGTCGATGGGCATGTCTTCGAAGAATTGCAGCATCGAATCCATTCCCTGGACATCATTGGCAGTTGTCTTATTAAACAACTCAAAAAGTTCATCAGTACGGCTCATCGCCAACACTCCATCACGACGCATCTTAAAGACGTGAAAGGTCAGCTGTACTGATGCTTACCGCAGGTCTTTTTGTGGGCGCCTTTGTGTACGCATTCTGTGACAAAGGAATGAAAGTGTCATTATTTTGGTGTTTCTGAAGAAATCTTTACGACGAGCGGCAAATGGTCAATTTAATGACTGCCCTCGCCGGATCGGAACACTCTGCAAATACCTCTAATGGCGGTGCTCGTGTATCAAGTTGTATGAAATCCACCGCCTATACATGCCGAAGCAAAACCCCGAGGTGCATGACACAGGCCGGATACCTCCCAGGCGCTCAATAGGCTCCAACGCAACACACTCCTATTGAACCTCAGAGGACACCACCATGAACCGGAACACCCTCATCGCCAGCGGCTTGTTTGCCTTGCTCAACATCGCCGCCTTCTCGGCCCAGGCCAGCCCCAAGCTGGATATTCAGCAAGTGCTGTCGACCGTCGACGATGGCGGCGCGGCGTGCGGCGTGGTGAATGCGCGGATGACGTACCTGGATTCCCATGGGCAGAAGCAGGTGTTTGAGTACATGAAGTTTGCGGATTCGTGTAGCGCAGGCAGCTAACGGTGAGAGCAGCAAACCTGTGGTTAGGGAGTTTGGCCCTTACCACCGGCGCGGTTTAACCTCTGATACGGTGCTCGGTGAACTCATAATCCTCCTGGCAATCGCCAGTCGGGCCCGCCGTCACACTCACGTAGTGAACCGTGTCCGTGTCGAGCATCTTGTAGGTGTAGATATCCGGCGTACGCACACCGTCCGTTCTCAACTCATTCTTGCCATTGACCGCAGACCAAGTGCCGCTCTCGGTTTGAATCGACTGGGTTTGCTGCGCATCACGGAAAAACGTGATGGTGAAGCGGCCGTCAGGCTTGAAGTTGTTTTTCCAGGACAGGAACTGGCACTTGCCGCTTTCTGCACGCAGGCCTTTCCATTGGCCGACGAGGGCAGGGTCGTTGGCCGGCTTGTTGGCGGCGCAGCCACCGAGAGTGGCGGCCAGCAGGGTAATAGCCAGGGAGATATTCCGTTTCATGTGATGCTTTCCTCTATTCATCCTTGGGTCGCCCTCAGCAGGGTCGACGAAAGGACCTCATCTTGCCGCTACGCAAGCGGCTTTTCCAGGGGACCAGCGCATGGAATTTGCGGTGTTGGGGCGGTTGAAACGAAGCCAGGCAGAGAAAACCCAGGCGATTGCAAAAATAGTCAGAATTCAGGGGTTTACAGAAGCTTGCCAATCGCTATAATCGTCGCCCTAACACGCCGGTATAGCTCAGTTGGTAGAGCAACTGACTTGTAATCAGTAGGTCCCGGGTTCGACTCCTGGTGCCGGCACCATTTAAAATCAAAGGCTTGCAGCGATGCAGGCCTTTGTTTTTTGCGTCATACGTAACAAGCCACGTAACAATGACCCCGAACGGGAGTAGCACCATGGATTGGATGCAGTTTGTGGCCGCACTGACTTCCTCTTTGGCTTGGCCAATTGCAGTGATTGTTGTGCTTTTGTCGTTCAAGCGTCACATCACTCGGCTTCTGCCAAAAATCCGCAGCCTCAAGTATGGCGACCTCCAGATCGATCTTGAAGAACAACTGAAGGCAGTCCAGGCGGACTTGACTACCAAAGCTAGCGATTCAGATGCCCTGATCACCCCGCCGATATCCTCTATCGCAGCTCAATTAGCTGCTACCGCCCCCCGGGCTGCCATCCTGCATTCTTGGTTTGAAGTTGAATCCGCGCTCAATCTGTTGCTTGCGAGGCGGGGCATGCAGTTTGCGGCCAAATACGACCGTCCCAGCTACAAGATGAAGATTCTACAAAAGCAGGGGCTTATCGATGATTTGACCTACTCGACTTTTGTGCGGCTGGCCAAGGTTAGAAACGATGCAGCTCACCTAACCGATAGGCAACTCGACACTGACGACGCACTGTCCATGTCAGCGTCTTGCGCATGGCTGATAGAGAGGCTTCAAGTAGCTACGCCGCCAGCCACCGAAAGCAACGAGAGTTTCGCGGATGATCTTTAAAGCCGGCGAGCATACCCCGCCAAGTTGAACGCCGCCGAACTGTGTCCACGCATCAAGTGTCACCCCCTACGACACACGGGAATTTTTTTCCGGTGCACCCATCAAAAGTGCGTAAGAAGTGTAAGTGAGATTTTTTATCTATCTCTATCCCTTATATTTCAATAGCTTAGAACAATCTCTAAACCGTAAGTAGACTGTCAGATCAGTGTCGGCGCCGAACAGTTCGTGACTGTAAGTGAGGTCGACCGCAACCTACTGTTTCTAAAGGGTTTTTTTAAGTCGCTTTCCTGACTTACACTTTTTGACGACATGACTGTAAGTGACGCCCCCCAATGAATCCGGGGCTTTTCAGGCGTTTCTCGACCCGCTGACGCCACTTACGTGTCAGGAGGGGGTGTACCTGGAAAAAGTTTTCAGCAGCCGTTCAGGCACGCCCCACCAGACTGCTCTCGCCTCGTGACTTTAATCCGGAGAACACCATGACAAAGCCCAGCTCAGTCGCTCCCCTTCCAAAAATTGAAGTCATCAAGAAAGGCGCCCTGTGGGAGGTCCATTGGGACTACCAGGAAGGACCGGCCAGCCTGATTCTGTTCAACCGCGCTGACTACCTGCGGGGCTATATAGATGGTGCGCTGGACATCCTTGGGATTGATCCCAATTGCGTGTGCTGCGCCAGTGGCGTGACCGGCACGGTAAAAAGACTGACTCAACATCAGGCCGACACACTTTATGGCGCATTGAACCAGTTGCTGGTCCCGTTGGTAGAAGCGGAATTCGCCCGCCTGGAACGCCTCGGTACCCTTCCTCATGTACGCGGCGCCGCTGCAAAAGTTTGAAACCCCTCTCCCCCATGTAATCAGCCTGCCAGGCCCAGCCGGCGGGCAACTCCCTGCATAGCCTGAGACACGCCCTGTACCTGCAATGACGTGCACTTTCGACGGGTTGCGATTCTGAAAACCGCTTGGTTCGAATATTTTAAAATTTTCGACCCAATGAAACCGGGGCTTCCAGCCCTGCCCCGTTCATGGTCGTCTGTTGCATCGTTGTGCAACCGCACTGCACTTCTCTTCAAAACTTTGCAATCTGTGAAACTGCCGGTCGCCCGCAGAGCGCCCCGGCCCGCCTGGGCTGCCGGTTCGTTTGCACTACATCCGGGTTTGCACAAAAAAAGGACGCTAACCCCGTCGGCGGGAGGGGGATAAGTGGTTTTTCTTTCAAATTTTATTTCATCAGCCCCATCGGGGCTGAATCGCAGCGTTAGCCCTAGACGTCGAAAAATTGATTGGATGTGCTGCAACGGCACCGCTGACGCTCCTAGGCGATACGTTATAGGGGCGGTTGGATACCCAGCTCGGACTGCGGCGTAGCCGCGTAGTGTAAGGACCATGAGCGGAAGAGAGGGGGCACTTGACGAGGAACTCTCTTGGGTTTGTGTCCGATAGACTCAGCCAGTAGGATCTACCAAATCTTCAGAAAGCATTAGGCAGATAGTCACTGGAAGGTGATTCGGGAAGCACCTCCAGACCGGCAGGATTTCTCAGCTTCAGGCTACGGAAAGCCGTATTTTTGCGCCCAGCAAAGGCTAGGGGAGAAGCGAGCATACTGCTAAAATGTTAGTTGACTAGCCTGAAGCACATAATGTGGAGTGTTACTTGTTTGATTCATTAGTTATCAACTCGCCGAAACGGAGGGTAAATATTCCGACGAAATTAAAGGAGTTTTTTCCTTATTACGCCGGTTTTCCCGAATCGTTTGCAAGTGCAGTGATCGACTCCGCCCAGCTTAATCCTGGCTCAATAGTCTTTGATCCGTGGAACGGCAGTGGCACTACTACATCTGCAGCTATTAAGCTTGGGCACCACGCTTACGGCATTGACTTGAATCCGGTAATGGTAATTGTTGCGCGCGCTCGCAATCTTCCTAGCACCTCCGTAGCGCACTTAGAGTCCCTAGCAGAAGAAACCTTCAAACTAACTCAGCCAGATTACAGCGCATTAGAAGACAATGATCCTCTTTTGCAATGGTTTGACTTCGAAACCACTTTAAATATACGAAGCATTGAGAAAAGAATTAGAAATATAGCTCCTTCAGGCAACCCGTTAGATGAGACAATAAAGTTTAACCAATACTCATGCGTAATTTCAAACCTATACGTAGCAATGTTCATTGCAATACGAAAATTTATAAAACCATTTCGATCAACAAATCCTACCTGGCTTCGAGTACCCAAAAAGGTCGAAGACAGAGTCCACGTAACGTTAGACATGCTCAAAGATGAACTGAATTTACAAGTCATCCAGATTGCGTCCAATTTAAGAGCATCGAACAGAGAAGAACTAGTCACACTCAAATCGAATATAGTTGTGGGCGACTCTACAAAATTCTCAAAAAAGAATTTTGCCGACTTCATATTAACCTCTCCACCATATTGCACCCGACTTGATTACACTGCTGCAACTCGTATTGAGCTTGCACTCATTCATCCATCATTGAAAATTAGCCGTGAGATGTTGAGCAAGAGCATGATTGGATCCACAAAAGTTCCTGAAACGCTGGTCCTTCCAAGGAACCAGTGGGGTTCAACATGCAACGACTTTATCGAAACTTTAAAAGCACATCACTCTAAAGCATCTAGCGGTTACTATTACAAAACTCATATTGATTATTTTGACAAAATGTACAGATCCATGCAGTCCCTCTCAAATAGCTTGAAGAAAAATTGCAACGCCGTGATTGTTGTACAGGACTCGTACTATAAAAATCTCCATAACGACCTGCCAAAAATTCTGATCGAAATGGCATCGAATTTTAAACTTGAACTTCGACGAAAAGATGATTTTGCACAACGCAATTCGCTATCTGGGATAAATGCCAAATCAAAGACCTATGGTGGAGCGAAAGGCGCCATAGAATCAGTGATTTGCTTACATAAAATTAGCTAAAAAGGACTAAGCAATGAAAGCCAATGCCTCACCCATATCAGTTGCAGATTATTGCAGCGCGATGCAGGATAAGAAGATCATAGTCAACTCCGACTACCAGCGAAAGGATGGTCTGTGGAATGCACCAGCGAGATCTTTTTTCATAGAATCAATATTGTTGGAATATCCAATTCCAAAAATGTTCGTATATGCAAAACTAGACTTGCTTACAAGGGCGGTTGTTAAGGAGATTGTAGATGGACAACAGCGCAGTCAAGCACTCATGCTTTTCTATGAAAATAAACTAGCGCTTTCCAAAAACATTGAGACCGAAGAGCTTAGAGGGATGAAGTACAATAAACTCTCGGATGAGTGGAAAACTAAATTCCTGTCTTATCAGCTTCCTGTCGATCAATTTTCCGGTGTTCCTGAAGACGAAGTTCGAGAAGCATTTCGGCGTATGAATGCAAACAATGTTCCGTTGAACGCAGAGGAACAGAGAAACGCTCGGTATCAAGGTGACTTCAAATGGTTCATAAACCGGACCGCTGAACTGTACAAGGAAAAACTTCTAGCCCTTGGCCTGCTATCTCGCAGAGATTTAATAAGGATGACAGACCTACGCCTTTACGCTGAAATTGCTTTAACTTTAGATGAGGGATTTATTACTGTAAAAGGCGCGCAACTGGACAAACTTTATAAAAAATATAATGCCGACTTTGAAAATGCACCGATATTTGAAGAAAAAATTCGACGTGGTGTAGATTTCTTTATAGAGAACGAAGCCCTCCATCAGGCCGTGCTTCTTCGAATGCATGTTTTCCAGTCAATAGTCATGGCTGCCATATCGCTAGATCATGATGAAAAATACGAAGCGAAAGCTATCGAAGCGCACCCCGAGATTGTAGCTGCGGTAAACCAGCATACTTATGACTTAGAAACCCTCGTTTCATCTCTCCAAGAACCAGAAGATTTTCCTGCGTTAAGCGATTTTATTAAAGCATGTTCAGAGGCAACCAATACTGCTTCAGCGCGAGCGACACGCTTCCTGTATTTTAAAACAGCATTAGGCCAACTGGTATAAATCATGCGCGCCTCTATGAATCTAGGACGATTAAATGACGCTGCGCAATACCGATTAGAAAGATTACATCGACTGCACAACAATTTGGCTACGCTCAAGCCCTCTGAACAGAGCCAGCAGTTGGCGTATATAGCCTTAGAGCTAGATAATTTAAATATCGGTGCGCTAAGAGAATTCACCATTAGCACAGTACGTGGTGCAAAAACTACGAAAGGGCATAAAGTATCTGTTAGCAATTTACTCGGTCCCGAGGAAGAGATTGGAGCATATATCCTCTCGGTTCTAAATACAGTAAAGTTTCAAAAAATGAGAAACCCTATAAAAATCAAACGAACAGATGAGCCAACTGTAAGAGACCCAAAGGAAACAGAAAAAATACTAATGGCCGCAGGGGCGAGCAATTTAAACTCGTTGCAAAATGCCTTAGCTCTAAACTCGAACTTATTTCGAGACTTGAAATACGTGCGTCATTTTTATGCTCACCGATGTAAGGATACTTACCTTAAGGCTTGCTCAGGCTGCGCATCAATAGGTCCGAAAAGCCCTAAACACCCAGATGACATATTGCGCCATGTTGTTACAGGAAGGGCGCAGTCAGTAATAGAGCAGTGGATTAGTGAAGCAAAATTATTTTATCATCTTTTAACTGAATGAACTTATCTCCTTTAAAGCCTCGGCGAGCCAGAACAGCCTGAGCTCGCCGCTTAGCTTTTGCGACTTAGTAAATACTCGCGGGCCACCAACAGTACTTTAAACAGTTACGTAACGTACTTTTATACATACCCCCAAGCAGCACTAAACTGCTAAAAAACTTAGGAAGTTATTGGCCTCAACTGCTGAACAAGCGACACGGCAATGTCAGCATTAGCTATAAATTCCCCTGCATTCACCGGTGCCGGTGTTGGTCCATGTGTATGGCTTGCAAGTTGGACATTCATCTGCTGCACCAGGTCGAGCAAATCACACAGCACCTGCAGCACGTTCACCCCTTCGGATCCCAACCAGGTCTTGGGCGCCACAAGCCGCTGGCTCACCGCCGCCACGCTTTTACGCAGGCCCTGAATCCTTTCCTCCATGTCGCCACCCACCGTGGCGTTGTGCTTCTGCCCCACTACCAGGTTCAAGTCTCGCCCGGTCGCCTGATGCAGATCATCCACCGCTGCCAGGCTTGCAGATCCGCCCGACAGCAGCTTGAGCGCGCCCAGGGCTTCAAGCGTCTTAATGCCCCCTACCGACTCGGTTGAATGGTCGTCCACGGTCCTGGTATGGCTCTGGAACCTCTCGGTGTTGCCCATCGCCTCCACTTCCCGCTCGATCGCCTTGTCCAGGATCTTGCCGTCGGTTTGGCGCAGCCAATTGCCCTCGGCGTCGACACGCTGCTGACATGCCTCGCTGTGCTGCCACACCTGGTCACCCTTCGGGACGCTGGGCATGCTCAGGCCGTGGGGCAGAATGGTTTGGATATAGGGCTTGTTCGGCAGGCCGTAGGCAAAGCACACCACAACCTGGGTGCCTTCCTCGGGGAACGCGTAGATGCCCATTTCCTCACCACCGGTGGGCAGCGGTAAAGGTACACCGGCCAGGATCGGCAGCTTGGTATCTGGCTCGCCGTCCGACCCCATGACCTCGATGTCGACCGCATAGCGTGGCCGGAAGTCGTCGCAAATCCCGGCACCGGAGGGCGCATCAGCCACGGCAACAACCCGGGCAAAGCGTGGCAGGTGGTAACCGCCGGTGAGTTCGGGGAATTGTCGTTCTACGCTGCGGCGGATTGCGTCGTCCATCGGATGGCCATCTGGTTGTCGATGAGCGCCACACTGGTGATGCGCCCGCCGTGGTTGATCGTTGCACCTGGTCGCAACCCGGGAAGGGCTGCGATCATCGCGCTCTGGTTGCCCTGGTAATCGTCGAACAGTTCCACCGGCAGCTGCAGCGGCGAGCGAACGCCGAAGAAGCTGTCGGCCCAACTGCCCACGAACACTTCTCCGTCACCCTGTTGCTGCCAGATGAAGTCGGGGATGTTGAAAACCCGGGCCAGGCTGTCCATGGCTTGATAGCCGGCAGCCAGGCTGTAGAAAAACGGCGCCTTGACGCTGGCATACGGCTGTTCCGGGACGCGAAAGCGCAAACCGGTGTGCTTGCCGATCTCGACCAGGACGGCGCGCAGGTCGACGTGACGCAGGTTCAGCGGCAGCGGGTTGGCCAGGATCGCGGCTAGCTCGCGACAGAACAGCACCTGCTGGGTGCTGCTGGCGGTGCTGCTGCGCTCGACGTAGCCAATGAAGTGTCGCTGCAGCGTGCTGCCGTTGTAGCCGATATCGAGTGTCACCAGCCCCTTGACCGGCGCCGTAGCCTGGATCGTGAACGTCGCCCGGCCTGGGCTCTTCGCATCCAGCCGGACTTCGTTTTTGACCAGGACATAAGGCACCCCGCTAATGGTCAATTCCTTGTGCAGCTTCATGGATTGGGACTCCCGCCTAACCAGGTATCCACCTTTTTCAGCGTGGCTTCAAAGCCGGTCAGCTCTTCGGGGCCACCAGGCGTGTCGCCGCCGGTACCGCCACCGCCGACTGCCCCGCCGGGGCCAGACTGTGCTGTCACTGCGTTGCCCGATCGCCGCCCTTCGACTTTCTCAGGGTTGGAGAGCTTTTCGGTCAGGGTGAACTGGATCAGCCAGCCGCGCAGGTTGTCGTCTTCCCGGGCGCTGACGCCTTCGGTGAACGTCACCTGGCGCATGCCGAACGCGGCAGCGGTGTCGTTGACGATGCGGTATGTCTTGAGCTGGCCACCGCCTTCGGTCGCTTCCACTAGGCGCATCAGGTCGCGCAATTGCACCTGGTCAACAAACGGAATCATCAGGCTGACGGTCAGGGTTTTGGGCTTGAAACCCTTGTGCCCCTTGTCGGTGTTGCTGGTCTGGCCTGACAGATCGTCGCTTTCAATGCGCAGGTTGCCGGTGACTTTGAGGTTCTTACCGCGCACCTCTTGCCCGTCGAGTAGAAGCGTCATAGGCCCACCAGTTCACGAACAAAGCTCAGGCCCTGCTCAGATCCCACCAGCAGCGCGCCGGCACACAACACCCACTCATGCCCCGGGGCGTCACCGGCCAGCAGCCGGCGGCTCAGCTCGGTAGCGTTGCCCGGGCCGATCAGCCGCGCGCGCATGCTGCTGTCAGGGTTGCCATCAGCCAGCAGGGCTTTCAGATCTGCCAACTGCTTGTCACGGCCCTGTTGCTGCGCGACCTTGCGGTTGGCCAGGGCCGAGAGGTCGGCCATGGGCGAACTGTCGGCGGCGTAGCTCTCCAGGACGGCGATCTGTCCGGCCATGGATTGCTGCGCCGCCTTAACTACTGTGCAGCGCTCGAGGGGCAGATCCTGCCAGCGCGGCAACGCGCCGGCGGTGGGGATCTCCCACTTTTCCGTCTCCAGCTTTGACAGGTGCCGCGCTCGGCGCTCGGCGCGCACCAGGTCAGGCATCGGCAGCAAGGCATTGAACCGCGCCAGGCTCTCGGCCAACTGATCAAAGCGAGTGGCCAGGAACATCAGGCATAGGGCGTACTGTTGGCCATCGGGCCGGCCTGTATCGCTCACGTCGACCAGCTTGCTGGCCAGCTGCTGCAGCATGTTCGGTGCAGACAGAAAACGCTGGTAGCCGCGGCCCTGCCCAATGCCACTTTGAAACGGCGTCACCACCAGACAGGCCGGCGCCTCGCCCATCTGGTCGGCGAGCGCGGCACGACCTGCAGCGATCGCGCCCTGGGCAGCACCACCGACCGGCCCCGGACTGGTACTGGTCTTGCCACTCAAATCAGCCAAGCGTTTAGCCGTGCTGGCCAGCTCGCCGCCGGCCAGGCCCTGGGCGGCTGACAATTGCCCCATCCATTCGGTGGCCTGCGCGGGCCAGCGCATTGTCACAGGTGCCCAATTCGCGTCAGGCATTGGGCAGTACCAGGGCAGGTAATTCGGACACCAGCTCGGCGCTGGTCGGTGTCTTGCGCTTGTTCTGCTCGATGGCGGCCAACTGCTCATAGCAGTAGGCCCAGCACAACGAGCGCCAGGTGCGGAACGCCAACCCATCCGCCTGAAACTTCGGTACCGACGGTTCATCCGCGTAGGTGATCACGTCCTTCAGGTCGCTGTAGCCGGACGCTTTCGCCGTTCTGTCGAGGAACATCTGGACGCTGGCCACGTACTCGGATTTGCGCTGCTCCCAGGTCAAAGGCGGCGGGTCGACGGCCACGGGCCGGCCCTTCACCGCTTGAATGACTTTTCCCATAGCCTGGGCGGCAAACAACGATTGGTACTCGCCCAGGGTAATTTCCAACAGCTCGCCGGCAGGTGGCAGGCTGCAGCCCGGGTTGGAAACCTCGACCAGGGGCGGTACGGCTTTCGGGTCTTTCACTTTGATCGTCGGGGCCTTGTCCTTCGAGCCTTCGGCGCCCATCCAGCTGGGATCCGGGACACTGATCATCGGGTGTTTCCAGGTCGGGTCGGCTACCAGCAAGGTGCGCTCGCCGTGGGCGCGTGTGTCGTAAAAGCCTGCGGTTGTGGCGTGAAAAAATATGCTCATGATTAGTAGCCGGTGGCCTCCCAATAGATTTCATCTGGTGAGTTGAAGGGGCCAGAAATAACCGAGAACTGGGCATTGCTGACTATCAGGGTGTTAGTGCCGGTGGCAACGTCCGAATAAAAAAGGCTTGTTCGGGATGCAACCAGGGACACGCAACGGTTAGGAAAAGCGATTGGGAAACTACGGTGCGTCACCGAGTCAGAGGCGCCCAAGGTCATGCCCCACTGCCGGATCAGGCCGGTCTGTGCACACTTCCACCAGCCGTTAGGGCTAAGGGATGCCGTATTCTTGAAGACTGCCCCGGGAACATCGGGCGTGGCCTGGGGAAGGTTGGTCAAGCCTGCCGCGTTACCGCTGTACATACCTGACACATGCAAGTTGCCGCCTTCAGTGAGCGTCAGCGCACCGTTGGTACCTCCGACATGCATGACCACGCTTGCCGGTGTAGTGGAGCCACCGCCAGCCCAAACATCCATGGATGCCAAGTGACGGTCGGTCCAGTTGGTTGCCTTCCATATTAAGTAGGCGTTGCCGTTGTCAGGGCAGTCGACCTGTACAGCCGGCGAGCGCGAACGCCAGTCAACAAACGCGCCCGCCATTGCACGAAAATCGAACCGCGCCGTTCCCGTCAGATAACCGCCACTGAGCGGTAACTTTGAGTTATCCGCGATCGCGATGTTGGCGGTGCCGTCGAACGACACACCGTTAATCAGTCGAGGCGTGGTTAGCTTGGTAGCGGTAGCGGCATTACCCGACACAGCAATGTCGTAGGTGCCGCTCAATCGGGCCCTGGGCAATGTTCCCAGGGTCAGCGCATTGGCGTTCAAACCCGTCAACTGCCCGCCATCGCCGAAATATGAGCCTTTGACGGTCAGGTGCCCCGCACCGTCCAGAGTGAACGCTGCAACGGTTCCGCCGACATGCATGACCACGGATGGAAGTGAGGCTGCAGTGCCGCCGGCATACACCTCCATTGCAGCCAAGTGTCGCTCGCTCCAATTGGTACCCTTCCACACGGAATAAGCGGCGCCGTTGGACGCGCAATCAATCTGGATCGCGGTTTGGCGCTCCTGCCAACTGACAAATGATCCGCCGATCATGGGCACGTTGAATCGCACGCCGCCGGTCAGCGTCCCGCCGCTCAGTGGCAACTTGGAGCCGTCGCCAATCGCGATGTTTTGGGTACCGTCGAACGCCACGCCGTTGATCAGGCGGGCCGTTTCCAAACGGGTGGCCGTACCAGCATTGCCGGTGACCTGGATGTCATAGGAGCCGGACAGGTTTACCCGGGGCACCGTTCCTGCAGTAAGGGCGCCGGCGTTGAGGTTAACCAGTCCGCCACCGTCGCCAGATAGTTTCCCGGTAATAGCCACGCCGGCGTCAGAAACACGCACGCCGTTGCCGTAGATATACCCATCAGTGCCCAAGCCCATGAACAGGGTTTTAAAGCCGGTAGACGAGCCGTAACCGCCGATGCTGCCCACGATGTTGCCGCCGGACGTGAACGTCATCCCACGCGCCCAGGCGCTGCCGAAATAATTGCCGGCGGCGTAGACCACATCACCGATCATCGTGCCGCCAGTCAGCGGCAGTTTGGTGGCGTCCTGCACCGTGATGTCTTGGGTACCGTCGAAGGGCACACCGTTGATAGCGCGGGGGTTGGCCAGCTTGGTGGCGGACCCCGACCGTAAGTCAGGGTAATGGCCCACCTTGGCGGCGAAGTGATCCACCAGCGGGCCGTCGATTGGCGCAATCGTGCGCAGATCGTTGATCTGGTTCGCGTTCACCAGGTGCGCCAAGGGAATGCAGTAGTGCCAGGAACCGTCAGTGTCCAGGTAGTCGACTTGGTTGGGATCAAAAACCACTTTCCAACTGGCCTGCACGTCGTTCAACTCACGGCGCAATGACACATGCAGCCACACCGGTGCCGGTACCGCCGGCGGCGCGATCGGCAAGGCGCTGGCCAGCTCCACGCGGATGCCTTCGATGTAGGCCAACCCAGGCTTGAGTTGATACCCAGCCCCAACCTTTTCCACCTGCAGGCCGCTACGGTAGAAACAGGCTCGACCGAATACGTCGCGGTTGCTCATGCGCTCGCGCTCGTCCAGGCCCTTTAGGCGCACGGTGAAGTCATGCTGCCAAGTGCTGGCATCAATGGTGATGCCGGTCAGCGCCTGGGCCCCGTCGAAAACCACCAGGATATTGCGGGTAACGTTGTTGCCCAGCTGCAGCGGCGGAATGTTCTTTCGCTTTTGCTGCACAGGCACGTAGGCCACGGCGAGCAATACATTCTCGACGGTTTCCAGGCCGATCCAGTTCCAATCAAAGTCGCCGACATCGCTGCCCAACATCGAGCTGTAAACCACCTGGTTGGGGTTCACAAAGCCGATGTTCTGTTTCGGGATCGAGTAGGTGTGGACGATCTGCGCCGCCGGCGGTTTACCGGCTGCGCGGTCGACCGGAGCATTTGGGTTCAGGCCTGGCACGTTGGCGAAGACAAAGCGCACGACATCGAGGCGCTGCTGTGCGCCTGTTTTTTGGGCGATCAGGCTTTCACCTGCAAGGGTAATACTGGCTCCCATGGGGGACTCCTACAGGCGGGCGATCAGCGTTTGCTGATCGTCGTTAAAGTCAGCCGCGACGATGCGCAGCGATACGGGGGTGATGGTCACAAAGTCATAGCGCCGGCACGTGCGGCCGTACTGCTGAATCAGCACGCGCAGCAGCTCGGGGTTCTGCGATAGCTGGGAGTCGGAAAGGCGCAGCAGCACCACGTCCCAGTCCCGATCGGGCATACGCTCGTCGATCTCGACGTAGCCCACGCCCAGACGCTGCAGGATGCGTTTGAGCCCCGCTGTGCTGCCGGCGTCGACGGCGTTGATAAAGGCGAACTTGACCCGCAAGCGATACAAACTTTCAGGCTCGTCCTTGAAGCGGGTGGTGTCCCGCTGCCAGGCCAGCAGATCGAGGACGGTCAGGTGGCAGGTCTCGGCGTCCATCTGCAGGAGCGGCCATTGCAGCCAGCCTTCGACCTTCTCCCACCAGGACTGGGCGGCGGCTTTCAGCTTGGTGAGCTGTGGCCCATCGAGCCAGAACGGCAAATTCAGTTTGATCATGCCAACACCACCTGCAGGCTGCTGATCCGGGGAATGGTCAGCTCTGACACGATGTCGGCGTTATCGAAGTGCAGCGACTCAATTCCCGCGAACTGTTGGTGGAGTTCTTCGCCCAGGCGACTGAATGAAAAGCGCGACTGTGGATAAGTCAGCGTTGGCTGATAGTCGCCGGCGCTGCTTTCGCGGAAGGCCGCACGAATGAACAGATCCACTTCCGCCTGCAGCTTGGTGCGCTGCTCTGCGGTCAGTAGCTGACGTGGCCACACGGTCAAGCTCAACGCGTGCCGGGTTTCAGGCATAACCATGACCAACAGATCATCGCCGTGGCCATGGTTGCCCTGGTCGCGGATATGCGCGTTGATTTGCTCCAGGTATGTCGCCGCCGGCACGTCTGCATCAAACAGCACGTAGGCATTGGCACTGCCTGGGCCCCGGGGGGCGCCGTGCAGGAAATACACACCATCGGGACGCACGCCCGGGAAGGCTGAAATCATGGCGCGGTATACCGAATCGGTGTGCCACTGATTGACCGCCGAGAACTGGTTGCGCACCCGCAAACGCAGCTGACCGTCCGGTTCAGGATCTGCACCTGGTGCGATCAACCAACCGTCGACGTTCACCACCTGGGCGATGCCGGCAATGGGTACCGGCAGGATCGCGTAGTAACCCGGGGCCAGGTTGTAGCCGCTGCCAACCTCTTGGGCCTCTACCGGGACTTCCAGCTGCTGCAGGCCGTCTGCAAAGGTTGCGGCATGCGTGGTGATCAGTTGGTAAATATGGCCGTTGATAGCGGCGGATTGCACCAGGACGCCGGCGGGCAGCTCCAGCACGCCGCCGGCGACGTCCCGGGTAAACAACAGCATGCCCTGGGCCTTGGTCGCACCTTTGCGCTCGACGTTGACCGCCCAGGCCAGCATGTCCAGCCACTTGTCCCGGGCAGTTTTTACAAAGAAGTTGGGCAGGACCGTGTCACTGACAAAGCTGATCAGCCACATGACCGGTTTAGTCACCAGGGCCGTGATCACTCGCCAGAACGGCGAATAGGCGCTGGTGTTGCTCATCTTGCTGCCCTGGGCGGCTACTTCCTTTTCCCAGGCCTTACGCAAGCCGTCCTCGGTGGTGGGAATGCCGGCGTCTGCGAGCGCCTGTTTAAAATCTACGTCGCTCACAGGGTCACCTCGATGTCGCCAAACTTCAGCGTTTTGGCCGTGACCAGGTACTGGCCGGACTGCACCTGGTTGATCAGTGCGGTGCCCGGTACCAGGCGTTCATCAGCCTCCACCAGCAGCTCCAGTTGCTGGATGCAGTCGCGTTGACGCAGGCGGCTGCGCTCAGCCACCAGCGTTACCAGCAGGCCGCTTTCGCGGATCATGTGCGCGATGTCCTGGGCGATGCTGGCCCGGTCCTCGATCAGCAACGGCTGACGGGACGGGTCCAGCGACAGGTCGTTATCGATGATCAGCAGGTCGATGTATTCGCTCATCCGCCCACCGCCATGGCCAACATGCCTTCCAGCTCCAGCGGGTTCATCGGTTTACCGGTGTGAATGTTGACGTTCTCCACGTGGGTGCCCTTGTTCTGGGTTTGGTTGTTGTTCTGGATGCTGCTCAGCAGGCCGCCCCGGGGCACGGCGTCGGGCCGCTTCGGTGACAGGCCGACCACAGATCCGTTCATGCGTTGCTGGCTTTGCTCGGCCTTTTCAGTGGGTGCCGGTGCAGTCACCAGCGCCGGCGGCTGCTTCGGCTGCGGGATGTTGAGCTGCGGTCCGATCGGCGCCGGTGTCTTCAAGGCAGGCGCTGCCACCAGTGCCGGCGCTGTGCGCGGTGGCTCAGGAGCCGTGAGGGGCTGGGGGATCGGCGCCGGCGTTTTCGGTACCGGAGCCAGGACCAGCGCTGGCGGTTGCGCCTGGGGCTGCAATGCGTTGAGCGCGGGCATGGCCGGCCCGGGCGCTTTCTGTGCGGCAGCCATCACCAGGGGCGGCGCCTGGATGGGTTGCTGGGGAGCGCTCACCAGCTGCGGCAGCAACGGTGCCTCGACCGTCGGTGCAGTGATGGTTGGCAGTTGCGGTGCCGACGGCATGTCGCCAAACGCGGCATCGATCTGCACGCCCGGGATCTTGTTCAGCATCTCGATCAAGCCATTGATGGCCGACTTAAAGATATTGACGATGCCGTCCCACGCGGCGCTGGCCATGCCCGACCAACCGCCCATCGAGTCGAACCAGTCAGACAGCGCCGTCAGCTGGGCACTGACCCACTGGAACGCCTCGCTGTTGAGTAGTGCACTGGTCCATTCGTCCCAGTAGATGATCGCTGCCGCCACCGCCGCGACCAGGGCGACAATACCGACCACGACCCACGTCACCGGGTTGGCCAGCAACGCGGTGTTGACCAGCCAGATGGCGCCCTGCCACAGCAGCATCGCGCCCTTGACCAGCCCCATCCAGGCGACCATCAGCACCAGGCCCGCAACGAACCCGATCACCATAACGGTGTGATACAGGAACATGGCGATACTGCGCAGGCCGGCCATGGTCAGGACTTTCCACACAGTGACCAGGCCCAGCCAGACGATTTTCGACATGCCCACGGTCAGCGTGAGCAACGACATGGCCGCAATGATCCCGAACACTACCAACGTAGCGATGCCGATCACGCGGGTGATGTTGGGAAACAGCTGGGTCCAGCGGGTAAGCGTGGCAGCGATGGCCACCAGGCGATCCATCAGCGGCGTCAGGATTGGGATCAGCGACTGCCCGAAGGCGATACGCAATGCCTGCACAGCGGCGCCGAACTGTTGCCACGGGTCCACCATCTGCTTGGCCATGCGTTCGGCGTTCTCCAGCCCATGCACATTGCCCAGTCGATCCATGCCGTTTTTCAGGCGGTCGGTATCGCCCAGCAGTGTGGTGATCAGCCGCGCAGCTTCGCCGCCGAAGGCGTCACGCAGCTTTTTGCCGTTGGCCTCAATCGACAGATCGCCAAACTTGCCTTTGAGCTTGTCCAGGATGTCCATCATCGGCAGCAACTTGCCCTGCTGGTCGACAAAGGACATGCCGAGCTTTTCCGATGCGCCGCTGACGTTCTCAAAGAACGACTTATAGAGGCCACCGGCCTCCCCGCCGTCCATGGTGCTGCCCAGTGTGCCCAATACCGCCATTTGCTCAGCCAGGCTCACACCTGCTGTGCTGGCCAGGCCGCCGGCGGCTTTAAATGCCTCGCCGATCTGCTCGCCACTGGTGCGAAACAGCTGCACCGCCGTGGCGGTTTGGCCGGCCAGGTTCTCAACCCATTGGCCTTTGCCCATGGCGTCGGCCTGGCCCTTGAACAGGTTGTACATGGTGCCGACGTAGGTGCCCATGGTGTCCGCGTCGGACTTGGTGGCCTTGGCCAACAGGTTGCTGGCGTTGGTGAAGGTGGCCAACTGACTGCCCGCCAGCCCCTTTATGGCTCCCTCAATGTGGTACGCCGAGGCGACAAAATCCCGGGCGTTTTCCCCGTAGGCCACCGAAAACTCCAGGGACTTGCGATTCAGTGCGGTCAACGCATCCTCGGCCACACTCAGCGATCGGACCTCGCCCAGGGCGCGATTCATCTCCAGAGCGGGTTCCAGCGACTGGGTAATGGCCACGCCGGCGCCGACCAAGCCCGCCAGGCCAAGGCCCATGGTCTTAATGTGCTTTTCGCTCTGTTCCGCCAGGTCAGAAAAGCCCATTTTCACCTTGCCCAACGGGGCGGTGACCTTATCGGTCAGGCTCAAAATGAAGGCCAGGCGGGCGCTTTGGTCAGCCATCGATGTTTATCCGTTCAATGCATGGGCGATGCCGTTGGCGATGGCGATTTCCATCCGCCGCCAGTGTTCGTCCTCGAGCCACTTAGCCGTGCCCATCACCTCGGCGGTGGGCTCGGCACCTGGTAGCCAACGACCGGCCAGGGCCACCAGTTGGCCAAGGCCGTTTTCGGTCAGTCGTTCGGCGTGGTCGAGGGCTTTTTTACGGTGATTTCAACGTCGGGGCTGTATTCCTCCAGCAGCGCGCCGGCCAGTTGCATCACAAATACAGGGTTGCCCAGCATCGGCTTGAGGGTGGCGCGTTCTTCCTGCTTAACAGTGGTCACCAGCAAGTTGTTCGCCGGCGCGACCTTGTTGGCCTGGGTCACCGCGTTGAAGTACTTGGTCACGTCTTGCGGGGTCAGTTCAAAGGTGAATTCCTTGTCGCCGACTTCCAGGGTGATCTCGCGTTTATCGGTCATGCGTGTAGCTCCGTTCAGGTTTTAAAGTGGGTGAATCAGCGCAGGCAAACCCGGCGCACGTGGTCCTGCAGCCCCAGGATCATTTGCTTGCTGAGGGCAAGCTGATCTCTGAGGGTGAAATAATCCGATCGAGCGTCTGCTGAGAGTTCGGCGGTGCCTGCATCAGCCACGCCGCCGGCGCCGGCATCGCCGGGCTTGGGGGCGCTGCAGGTGGCTTTGATCCGCAGCCGGCTAAGGCCGTCGTCAACAGCACGGCGCAGGCCGTCGTTTTGGGCGCGTTCATTGTTCAGTTCCTGGGTACGTTGAAGGTCGATAGCGTCACGCTCGGCCATCCTCTCGCCGGCGATGCGGGCCGCTTCGCGCAGGCGCTCCACTTCGAACAAGGCGCTGTCGCGTTCGCTGCGTGCCGTA
The DNA here is from genome assembly GCF_059716235.1 of Pseudomonas sp. LBUM1641. NCBI lineage: Bacteria > Pseudomonadati > Pseudomonadota > Gammaproteobacteria > Pseudomonadales > Pseudomonadaceae > Pseudomonas > Pseudomonas sp. LBUM1641. The sequence continues at coordinate 360,967 of NZ_CP166815.1, read as the reverse complement.
TCGCGCTGACCTTCCAGCAGGTCAAAGGCGAACCAGGCCACCAGGCACAGCACCAGGGGGAAAATGGCGTCGCGCATTACAAACCCTCCTTGCACAGCTGTGCTTCGGCCAACCGGCGCCGGTGCAGGCCCCGTACAAATTCCTTTTGCCCCGGGGCGGTGGTGACGTAGGCCCACACTGGGGTTTTGCCGTCAGCGGCCCACGCCAGCGCGTTGCATCCGTCCTTGATGCGCCCGGCATTGATCAGCGCGACGGCACGACTGGCGCAGGTGCTGGGCACGCCGAAGTTGTGGCTATGGCTGCTCAGCGCGTCGAAGGTGTTCTGGCCCACGTCCTGGTTGGTGATGCAGTCCGCCAACTGCAACTGGCCCTTGCTGATCACCAGTTGCTCCACCTCGTTGCACCGGGCGTCCGACCAGTAGTCACCCACAACCACCGGATAAGGGCTGGTGTGGCGGGTGATGCCCTTGCAGACGGTGGGTAAACCACGGGCGAGCTTGTCGGCGTAGACGGTGTTCTGGCCGTCGCCTTCCCAAGTACCCAGGAACAGCACCAACGTGGAGCTGCAAAGCGCAATCGCGCCGGCGGCGATCTTGCCGCGCAGGCTCATGGCTTCACCTTCCAGTCGCGCAACATCTGGCGATACTTCGGAACCAACAGCAGGATCTGTAGCACCATGTAAACGGCAGTCAGCATGTAGGCGACAGCCGACCAGTCGACGGCCCCTGTCGCTCCAGTTGCCGCTACACCGATCGCAGGTGACGCCTTCGCCAGTGCGATGGCGGTGTCCTGGGCCGCCTGATTCGTGCTCATCGCTGCACTCCTTTCTCGAAAAAGGACTGGCACAGGACGCAGCGGGTTTTGCCGCCGAGCGCCTGGCGCGCTGCAGGAATCTTGTTATTACAGTCCTGGCAGTGGGTAAGGCTTGGGCCCGCTGACTCACGCCGGGCCTGGGCCAACTGGGCGTTGATAGCCTGGTCCCGCTGACGTTGTTCCAGGGCTTGGGCGCGGTCGAACGGGCAGGTCATCAGCTCAGGCCCTCGATCTCGGTGGCGTCGAGGTACGGCACGCCGTTGATGCGGATAAAGTCCGGGCTGGTGACCTCAAACGGCACCTTGTGCTTGGTCTTCTCGCCGCCCTTGGGATCGATGCTCAGCAGGCTGGAGACCTTCAACTTGCAGCCGAAGGCCTCAATGCGCAGCTCGTCGTCGCCGGCCTTGGCAAAAAACACCGTGTCGAAGGGCGGCAGCTTGCGAAAGCTGCCTGCACTGCGCGCCGCCTCGATCAACAGATTGAAGTTGGTGGAATCCAGCTCCAGGTCGCCAGCAGCCGCCACATCGCCGTCGACGTAGCCGTCAGGCACGCCCCGGGTTTGCGCGGTCTTGCTGTTGTCGGTGATGTCCAGGGTGCAGCTCTCGACGTGGACCTGCAGGTCGCCCAGGTTCACGTCAAAGTTCTTGCCGCCAATACGTGACATGGGGGGTTACTCCGAATCGTCGTTGGAAAGGTCCAGGGCGATGTTCGCCGTGAGGTCTTTCGGGCAATTGTGGGGCTTGATCTTGATGAACGCCTCTACGGCGGTTTTGCTCTTCCAGACCAGCACGATGTCGCCGTCCTTCGGCGATTCGATCTCGCCCGGGAACACCTCGCCGGCGAACTTCACCGACTTGGCCATACGGCGCAGAGGTGCCATCAGCGCGGTGATGTTCACGGCCATGCTGTTGGGGGTGTTGTTCAGACGCCGATCACCCACGCGGCGAATCAGCAGCGGACGTACCTGGCGAGCGGCCTTATCGGCCAGGCGCAGGTATTCGATTACCTGGTAGTCACTGCCAGGGGCGTCCAGCATGTTGCCGTCACCCCAGTACACGCCCGGGTAGTCGGAATAGGTCTGGGATACGGAGAAACGCGCCTTATCCAGCTCCGATCGGATCGAGGACGGCAGTGGCACGCCTTCGGAGTCCACAGGTACTGGCCCCAGGCCCAGCAGCGCGCCAGTGGCCACGCGCATCGGGCTGTCAGCAATACTTACTGCTGCATTGGCCAGACGACCGGCCAACACGCCCAGGTCGTTACCGTGCAGTTGAGGCACCACCAACACCCGGGGCGCAGCCAGGCCGGCAGTGATTGCCTTCTGGGCTACCAGGTATTCCGCCCAGCTCTGGAAAGGGCTCAGCGACAGGCCTGCCGTGGCCGCCATGACGAAAGCACGACGACCATAGGTGTCATTCATCGACACAGCTGCATCGTGCATTGCCGAAAGTTCGGCACCGGTGGCCACCGGCTTGGTGATCACCACGGCTTCGACGGAAAAGCCCTGCTGCTGGGACATTTCCAGCGCCTTGGCCCACTCGCCATCCGCTGCGATCGGCGCCGCCAGGCAGGCCCAGCGATCGCCACCGTTCAAGCGTGCTGCAGTGATCTGGGTTTTCAGGTCGCTGGCTGGCACGCCCAGGGCGGCATCCAGGTCGCTGTCGGTGTTGAGGGCGATCAATTTGCCGGTGTTTTTCGGACCGGGGCCGATGTACAGAAAATAGCGTTCGATCTCAGTCACGGCGCCCTGGCCCAGATTGAGATTGTTAACGCTGACTTTGCCAAGTGCCATGCTGTGCCTCGTTAGCGGGGTGAATTAAGGATTTGTTGAAAGACCTGGTTAACCAGCTCGCGGGTTTCGTTGCCGGTCTCCACGCCGAGGAACTGGCGTTTCGGCAGGGTGATGTCCCAGCTTTGTGCGCCCGATGTCTCGGCCTTTTCGTCGTTCAAAATGCGGATCAGCAAGCCGGCCTTGGCGTAGTTCACGTGTTCTTGAATCCATGCCACTGACGGCCTGGTCAGCGTCTTTTTGCCTTTCTGGCGGGTGCGAAAGCCCAGCCGGCGCAGCCGCTTGGCTTGTTTGTCGGTGCAGGCGATACCCGGCGGGACTTTGTTCCAGCGCTTCATCTGTGCAGCAGTGCGCCGTTCGCTGACGCCGTTGTGCTGCTGGGACGCGACCCAGCGGGTAAGCGCGTTTTTCCAGCCCAGTTCGGCTTCATCGGAACTGACGCGGGTGACCTGCAGCAGCTTGGCCAGGCCGGCCTCCATCTTCTTTTTGCCCTTGGCAGATCCCTTGCGCTCGGCGAAGGGGCTGCCGTCCAGGTTCTTTTGTTCACGTACCCGCTTGCGGCTCATCGAGCGCACGCGCTTGGTCACGTTGTTCAACAGCCGCCGGCGCAACTGGGGCGAAAGATCAAGCAACGCCAACTGGGCATCGACGTTGAGCAAGCCCCTGACATCGAGGTCGAGCGGGCTATCGGTCATGACTGCCCACCTCGCCCTGTTCAGCGGTCCACAGATCGAACGGTACAAAGGCCCACGTCTTGCCAAACGCCTCGATCTCGCCGGCAGGATCCTCGGCCAGGTATTGCGGCTCGATAAATTCCAGGGATAGCTCCACGTCGAAGCTGTCCTGGTCCAGGGGCTCGACGGCGAACAATGGCGCCGGCAGGTCGTGGCGGTGGCGATCGGGATCGTGTGTTTCCAGCCAGCTGCCGACCAGGGCCATCAGCCTGGCCGGGTGGCCGGTGAAACGCTCCAGGGAGAACACCGCGCGATATCGCATGTCACTCATGTGCAGGCCGTCGCGGTCGGGCTTCCAGATCAGCTCCAGGCTGACCTGCTCGGTCCAGCTGTCGAACTGCTCAGGCGGTACCAGGTTGCGGGCCATTAGGTAGGCGGTCAGCGCCTGCAGCTGGATCACTGCAATGACGCCGTGATGCGGCCACGGCCCTGCAGGGCGCGGATTGCCTGCTGGCTGAAAGCGAGGAAGGTTTCAGCTCGCTCCGGGGCTTCTTTGCCGGTGTTCTCAGCGCTTTCCCTGCGGGTGACCGTGGCGAACTGCGGCAGCAAATTTGCCTTGGTGCGGCAGTACACGGCGCGCTTGTACAGCTTCACCTTGAATGCACGCTCCTGCAGCAGCACCGTGTCTGCGGCTTCAACATTCGTGATGCCGAAGGCCTGCCACCGGACCTTGCACTTGGCCAGGTCGCCGTTGACCTCGATCATGGCCATGGTCAAATCACCGCCCAGCAGCTCTACCAGGTACTCCGCCGGCAGGCGGTATTCCTTCTGGAATTCGGACAGGGAGAGGTCCGGCCAAAAGCCGTCGTTCTCGATTGTCTGTTCCACAAAGGTGATGGATTTCCCGGAAAAGCTCATTGCTGGGCGCTCAAATAGGGCGGGGAGCCTGTTTTCAGTGGGACGGTCCATAAATGGGCGGCTCACTTCCACAGGTCCCCGCTGGGGGGGTAGTCGGTTATTCGGAAGCCGGGGTAGCGGCCGCTTGTTTTGCCAAGGCCTTGCGGACCTTTTTGATGCGCGTGTCGTTGCCGGCCTGCGCGTACAGCTGAGTGGAGCGCTCCAAATGCTTGAGCGCGGTTTCCCACTGCTCGGCTTCCATGGCGCGCATGCCGATCAACTTGTGGTACTTGCTCGGGATCTGCTCCGTCAGCTGCCATTCGCCGTCAACGCGGGGCAACAGGTCGGACAGATAGGGCTCCGGGCTGCGGTTGGCGTTGTATTCGGCGTAGGCCCACTCGCACACGGCGTCGGCCACAAAGGTCTGAATATCCCGTCGCTTGAAGCGCTCCGGCATTTCCTGGCCCTGCTCCATCAGGAAGTCGGCCAGCTCCAGGGCGTCTTCGAACTGGGCGGTGTCGAACAGCCAGACCATCACCTGCACCGCAACGCGGTTGGGAAAGTTCAGCCCCGACTCGCAGTAGCGCTGGACGTATTCCTGGTACTTGGGCAGCAGCTCTTCACGCTTCAGCGCCTGGCGTCCGGCCAGGCCGTTGATGGCGCTGATTCGCGCCAGGTCCTGGTCCAACGACGCTTCCTGCAACAGCAGATGCTTGCGCGCATTAGCGGGACTGCTCAGCGCATCGGCCGGGGAATAGGCCATGCCTGCAGCAGCGGCGAGCGCCGCTACTGCAGTGTTGCCCAAGGCCAGGGTGCGGCGCTTGTGCGCCAGGGCCAGGCTCACGCGACCACCAGCTCAACGTTTTCGGTGAACGCGATCTTTTCCAGTTGCTCGATCACGTAGCCTTCGTTGCGGCTGTTGTAGTCCTCGACGCGGGAGCGCTTCGGGTTCTCGATCGTCTGCTTACGCCAGCTGGTGTCCTGGTAGTAAATCGACAGGTTGTCCCAGCTGGTGACCAGCACCGCGTTGACCGGGAAGTTCGGGACGCTGAACGCCGGCAGGCCGCCATAGGTCGCGATGACCTGGGCGTTTTCGATACGCTCCTTTTCGGTTGGGGTGTCGCCCTGCTTGGTGTACAACTTGGCCTTGTCAGCGGCGAGCAAATCCGTGCCGATGATCGCGACCAGGTCGCCGTCTTCGCGCAGGATCTCGTCCACCATCTGCTTGGTGTCATGCACCAGGGCATCAAGGTTGGCGTAGTCGCCACCGGCGCCCAACGTAACCTTACCGGCAGTCTTGCCCTCTTTGAGCACCTGCTGCGGGGCCTGCTCGCGAAGTTGCTGCAACCAGCCTTTGTTCACGTCCTGCAGCTTCGGATTCGCCGCCAGATCGGTCTGAGTTGCAGCACGGGTGCCGTGGAAACCGATAACGATCCGGTCCTGGGCAATTCGCTTTTGCACTGCTGCGGAATAGCGCTCTTTGAAGTCGGGAAACTTCGCCCAGGCATCGATCTTGGCGTACGGCAAGCCAACGTCCGACTGGGTATCAGCCAGTTCGTAGGTGGTGTTGTCCAACGCCGAAGCATCCTTGGCTTCGCGATCGGTGGTCTTGGTGTTGGTGCGGCCAGTGACTGGGCCGTTCACACCGATGAACACCTTTTCACCCTTGATTTCACTGACCGGGGTGACGTTGATTCGCTCCAGAAAATCAGCCTTGGCGGTGATCGCGTCGTTCAGTTCCTGGGCAATTGTCGGATCCACGCTGAACATGCGGCTCGATCGCTCGACGCCGTACGCTTCAGCCATCGCTTCCTGCAGTTCCGCATACTGTTTGGCGCCCCGGGCGCTTAATGGCTGGGCCATATCAGAGCACCCGTTTCTTGGCTGCGGTTACCGGGCCCGGGTTGCGTGGCAACTGGCGACCGGTTGAGGTGTTCTGCAGAGCGGAAAACTGCTTTTGCAGCTTCTCCAACTGAACCAGAACGGCCTTGTTCGAACCACCGCTACGGCGGAACTCACGTTCTTCCTCGGCAGTAGTGACGATCTCGTCCACAGCCGCGCTCACGTCGTCGATAGGTGCCTGGTCGGGTTCTGGTGCATCTGCGGCGGCGGGTTCAATCACAGCCTGAATGCCGGCAGCGACGACAAGCAGCTGCTCCAGCAGGGCTTTGAGGGCCGTTGCGGTAGCTTCATCCATTGGGGTTTTGCTCTCAGTTGGGGTGGTGGGTTCGGCGGGCTCGGCGTCCGTTGCAAAGCGCTTGAACAGGCCAGTGAGCAAGCCGATCAGCTTGCCAACCTCGCTCTGCGGTTCGGCTTCAAAGGAGCCCAGTTCGACGGAGGCGGCATAGAAGGAGTTTTGGTGTGTTTGCTTCGAAAAATAGAGTTCCTGGGTTCCCAGGCTGGCCGGCTCATCGGTAACGCCCAGACCCGTCAGGTAGGCTTTTCCGCTGCCGGCGAAGTTCGGGGTGATCTCGATGCTGGAGAAGAGCTTTTGGCCCTGATCATTCAGCTGCAGTAGGCGATCATTCGGCTTGAGCTGTGCCTCCAAGGCGATCTGGCCGGGCTCCAGATCTTCGCCCTCTTCCACCAGGCGCACCGCAAAGACGGTGCCGTGGGAACCACTCCAGCGTTCGTGGTCGCACCAGATCACTGCCGTATATTTCGAAGGCTTGTAGGTTTCAGCGATGTCGCGCAGTTCCTGGGGAAGGATCTCGCGACCATCGGCGGTAGTGCCGCTGGTGGCGACACGTTTCCAGTACGAAACAAGGGAACGGGGCATGGACGTTAACTGCGCTCAATCGGTTGAATGAGCCGCCAAGATAGGGAGCCGCCAAGCCCTAAACAAACGGTTCAAATGCGCGTTCCTCCTAGATTCGGCATATAGGAGAAACGCGGAATTTAACCACGCGTTTCCAGCGTTTTCGCCGCATAGACTGCGGTCCATGTACTACTCGACCGAAGTTAAAGAAGCCGCCAAACGCCTGTTTCTGCGCCGCTGTAAGGCCAAGGAAATTCAGGCGCAGCTCAACCTGCCAAACATCCGCATCGTCTATTACTGGATCCGCCAGGGCGGGTGGGAAGACATGCTGTCGGACGAAGAGCCGCTGACTGCCGTGGGACGGCGGATCACTCTGCTCCTGGACAAAGCCAGCAGCCTCACCAAGGACGAACTGAACGAGCTGGACCGGCTTACCACTGTCCGCGAGCGGCTGTTAAAGCAATCCGTCAAACCGACACCAGCGCCGATCGGGGAATCAGCCAGTGAGCCCCAGGAACGGCGCCCGGGGCAGCGCGGAGAGCGCTCCAGCCGTGGCGACGTCGGCGGCAAGAAGCGCGAAAAGAAGGTGAAGAACGACATCAGCGAGCTGACCGAAGTCGACTTCCTGGATAAGTTCATCAGCAAGATGTACCGCTATCAGCAGGAGCTGTTCGCGGCCAAGCAAAACCCGCTGACGTGCCGGATCCGCAACATCCTGAAAAGCCGCCAGGTCGGCCTGACTTACTACTTCGCCGGCGAAGCGTTCATGGACGCTGTGCTAACGGGCGACAACCAGGTGTTCCTGTCGGCCAGCCGCTCGCAGTCGGAAATCTTCCGCAGCTACATCATCCAGTTTGCAAAGCAGTGGTTTGACATCGAGCTGACCGGCAACCCGATCGCGCTCAGCAACGGCGCCGAACTGCGGTTTCTCAGCACCAACAGCAGCACCGCCCAGGGGTACCACGGGCATGTGTACGTGGACGAGTATTTCTGGATCCGCGACTTCGAAAAACTCAGCACCGTGGCCAGCGCCATGGGCACCCACAAGAAGTGGCGCAAAACCTACTTCTCAACGCCCAGCGCGGTGTCGCACCAGGCTTATCCGTTCTGGTCAGGGGAGGAATTCCGCAACAGCAAACGCGGCAAGAAGGCCGGCGGCACCTGGCCCACCGAGGCGTCCTACACCCAGGGCGCGCTGTGCCCTGATGGCCAATGGCGCAAGACCATTACCATCGACGATGCCATCGCCGGTGGCTGCGATTTGTTCGACCTGGAGCAACTGCAGCTGGAGTACGACGAAGACAAATTCCAGCAGCTGTTCTACTGCAAGTTTATCGACAGCAGCCAGAGCGCCTTCGGCCTCAAGGATCTGGAGCGGTGCTATTCCGACCTGTCGTTGTGGGAGGACTACAACCCCGAACTGGATCGCCCTTTCGGCAACAGCCCGGTGTGGCTTGGATACGATCCCAGCCGGACCCGCGACGACGCCACGTGCGTGGTAGTCGCCCCGCCGCTAGAGGCCGGGGCGAAGTTTCGAATCCTGGAGAAGCACAGCTGGCGGGGGCATTCGTTCACCTACCAGGCCGCCCAGGTCAAAAAGCTTACCGAGCATTTCAACGTCCAACACATCGGGATCGATATCACCGGCGTGGGCTATGGCGTATTCGACCTGGTGCGCGACTTCTACGCGAAGGCAACGCCGATTCACTACAGCCTTGAGACCAAAAACACCCTGGTACTCAAGGCCCAGGACACGATCCAGGGAAGCCGCATTGAGTGGGACGCCGGCTGGACGGACATCGCCCAGGCGTTCCTGACCATCAAGCGCGGCACCACCAACAGCGGCCAGGTCACCTACAGCGCTTCGCGCACCGACGCCACCGGCCACGCCGATATCGCCTGGGCCGTCATGCACGCCCTGGCCAACGAACCCCTGAATACCAACAAGCGGCGCCGTAGCCGCTACGTCACGAGCGGAAACAATGCCCAAACCACAACGCAGAAAGCCCCAAGCCAGTCAGCAGGTACGACAGCAGCAGCCCATGCGGGCGTTTACGTTCGGGGAACCCGAACAGGTGCTGTCCGGCAACATCGGCGAGTATCTGGGGGTGTTTCTCAGCGACGACGGCGAAATCTACAAACCGCCGGTATCGCGGGCGGGCCTGGCCAAGTTGCTGCGCGCCAACGCGCACCACGGCGCCATTCCCAAGTTCAAACGCAACCTGCTGTTGCGTGAGTTCATCCCCTCCGAGGGCTGCAGCACGCAGACCATGGGACGAGCGAGCCTGGATTACATGGTGTTCGGCGAGGCGTATTTCTATCGCGATACCAATGCGTTCGGCGAGGTGCTGGAGATGCAGCACCTGCCAGCGATCAACATGCGCGTGAAGGTCGACGGCGGTTTCAGGATGCTGCTGCCGGACAGCAAGTTCATGGACTTCGACCAGGACGAAATTGAACACGTCCTGGACTACGACGTGGAACAGAACATCTACGGCGTGCCCGACTACCTGGGCGGCCTGCAGGCGCTGTTGCTTAACGAAGCCGCGACCCTGTTCCGCCGGCGCTACTACAGCAACGGCGCGCACGCGGGCTACATCTTCTACACCAACGACCCGGACCTGACCGAGGAAGACGAAGAGAACCTGCGCGCACAGATCAGCGCCAGCAAGGGCGTGGGCAACTTCCGCTCTATGTTCGTCAACATCCCGAACGGCAAGGAAAACGCGATCCAGATCATCCCTGTCGGCGACTTCCAGGCCAAGGACGAGCTGGAGAAGGTGAAGAACATTACCCGCAATGACGTGATTGCTGCTTGGCGTATGAACCCAGCGCTGGCGGGCATCATCCCGGAAAACAGCGGGGGATTTGGCGATATTGAAAAGATCGATCGCGTTTACACCAGCAATGAGATCAGGCCGATCTGTCAGCTGTTCGACCAACTGAACGACACACTGCGACATGACAGGAGAATCAGCTGGCAAGAAGCCTGGTCAATAGTTGATAACACTTCACCTACAAGCTAAAGCAGCTATTACCACTACAAATTGTGGCAAAATAGTGGCTATTGGCTGCCCTGGGGAGGGACACGATGAGAGTTATCTGCAAATGCGGGAACAAGGGCCGGATTGCTTCTAGAGAAGAGCTATCGCGGGACTTTGCGAAGTTGTACTGCCAGTGCCTGGACGCAACTTGCGGGCACACATGGGTAGCAAACTTGACGTTTTCGCACACCCTTAGCCCTTCGGCTCAGTCATACGAAAGAATGTTATTTGACCGTTTGAGGGATATGCCCAGGGCGAAACAGCGAGAGCTTTTTGATCAGCTTGGCGCCGCCTGACGAGTCGACGAAGCGCCAGCTATACGGGGGCCGGCGCTAAATTTTGGGCTAAAGGGAAGTGGCCTGGAGCATCAATCCCAGGACGTCATTCAATATCAGAAGGCTGTGCAAGGTATCCGGCGATACGCCGAACTTGTTTGCGCTCTTTTTCAGGTACTTGTCGGTACAGCTTTATAAGCCGGACTTCGAGATCCGTCAGCTCCAGCCATTCATGGCCAACCGACTCGCGATAACTGCATTCAAGTTTCTTGCGATCCAACATGCGTACTGCTCCGTTAATGCATTTGCTGAATCGACGGTATTGGGGCAGCCATCGCGTTCTAACGCTGGCATTTCGATGGAGATACGTAAATTGTTACAACTTAATTGGAGCCTTCGTCCGCCTCAGCGGCCATGGACTTAACGATTCGTCGCACAGTTTTTTGATCATCCAGAGGCAAGCGCCTGAACTGCTCGATCAGATCAGCTTCTGCAGGATCGAGCCCCTGACCAGGTGGAGGAGATCGATGCCCAGAAAGCACGTATCCCGCGTCAACCTTATGTTCCGCCAATGCCGAAACGTAACGAAGATCCAATGAATTGGCACCTAGCTCGTAATTTTTTTGAGTCCCACGGCTGACTCCTAACAACGTCCCAAAATCAGTTTGATTCAAACCTAAGCGCTCGCGCTCTTCCCTTAGGCGATCACCTACTCCGTCAGCTATGAGCATTTTTTTATTCACCACACTTGACCTGATCAAATATTTGACCAAGAATCACCACAGACAAACAGAAACAACCACAAACGAACAGAGTAGACATGATGCCCGCCACCATTACACCCGAGCAAGCCCGGGCCGCTCTTGATCACAAGGGAGTGAGCATCGCGGAGTTCAGCCGTAAGCATGGGTTGAATAAAAATTTAGTCAGCGACCTATTGAACGGTCGGATCAAAGGTCGCCGGGGGGAGGCACATCGCGCCGCCGTGTTACTCGGTATCAAAGACGGCGTGATTGCACAGTAATGGCCAGGTCTCTGAGGGAACAGCAGAAAATGAAAAGTCGGGTTCTAAAAACACGTCGCGAAGTCGTCAGCGCAATTATTTGCACCTACGAAGGTGGTCGCGAATGCGCCGCCGCTCGTATTGGCTTGCAGCTGAAGAAGTTCGACAACCACGCCTACGAGAACAACAACTGCCGTCCGCTGACAGATGCGCAGATCTTCCAGATGGAGCAAGTCACCGGCACACAGCACTTGGCCAACTACATCGCCTCAATGTACGGCGGCATGTTCGTGCCGGTCGTCCACCCGGATAGCCTGGACAATGTAGAGATGTATTCACGGGCTATGCAGAGTTCCGCCAAACAGGGCACGGTCGACCAGATCATCGCCCAAGCGCTTGAGGACGGTGTGATCACCGAGAATGAAGCAGAGCTAATCATCAATGCTCACACCCTGCACATGGCTGCACGCACAGCGGAAGTGTACGCCGCCATTGATCTCTATCGCGCCAAATCGGGGAAAGCTCAATGACATCTCAGACCACCACCCAGGACTATCAGGAATGCATGCAAAGCGCCGCACTGGCGTTCCTTGAGCGGCACCAAGCCGAACACCTTGCCGACCTGTCCGCGCTGCTCAATCGCACGATCAATCACCTGGTCAGCAGCTTTAACGTGGCCGAACCGGTTGCAATCAAACTGGTGTCCCTCGCCCACATCGAGCTGGTGGAAATCGCTTTCCGCCAGCGCCTGCTCCTGGACTACAGCACCGACACCGTCGTGGTGATCAAGGATCCCGTGAAGGGTCATTGCTGGTCTGTTCCGCTCAGCCTGATTTATGAACGTGTCCTGAACACCCCGGACAACATGCGTTTGCGCTCCGCAAACTCGTAACACCACCCCAACCAATCGCCTGCCCCACGTCCCATGGGTTTGGGTGAGCTGCGCCCGAAATCGAGGTTTAACGATGGCAAACGCCGTAATTGTCACCACTCAACTGCCCCCGGCCGAGGCCGAGGCGTTGCTGGCCGCGCTGCGTGAACAGTATCGCTTGAGCCTCAACGAGCATTGGTACGACGACCAGTTCCGCCTTGTTGCGGACGGTCTGCGCCACGGCGCAATTCTCGCCCACGTCCCTGTGATGGCAGCACAAAAACGCCTTATGGCCGCCCTCTCTCATAGCCTAAAGGCAGCGAAATAATGTCCATGATGAAAGATGATATCCGCGCCCAAGTCATCGAGCGGTTGCAGTTCGATTTCGACTTGAAGGTCCGTACCGGCTCCAACTACATGCGCGGCGGCACCTGCCCAAAATGCAAAAAGAAAGAGCTGTACGCCCGCCACGACAACCCTTGGCAGATCCGCTGTGGCCGGCCTGAACGCTGTGGCCACATCGAGCATGTCAAGGATCTGTACGACGACCTGTTCGAGGACTGGAGCAAGCGCGCACCGGCAACAGAAAACGATCCGACGGTAACGGCGCGTGCATACCTGGAGTTTGCACGCGGTTTCGACGTAGGGACGTTGACCGGCTGGTTCACCCAGGAAAACTACGTAAACCACGAAACGGGCGAATCCAGCGCCACGATTCGGTTTCCTCTACCAAACGAGGGCTATTGGGAAAGGCTGATTGATCGGCCCGCTCGCTTCGGCAAGATGAAGGCTCGCTTCAAGCCCAAGTACAGCGCCTTGGGTCACTGGTGGTGCCCTCCGACTGTCGACCTGGCCACCGTTAAGGAGCTGTGGATCGTTGAGGGGATCTTTGATGCCGTTGCCTTGCTGCACAACGGGATCGATGCTGTGTCCGCGATGTCGAGCGTCAGCTATCCCGCGCACGCCCTGGAGCAACTGGCAGAACAACGTAAAGGCAACCTCCCACGCCTGGTATGGGCTCTGGACAATGAGCCAGCGGCCCGCGGCTACCTGCAGCGCTGGGTAAAGATGTCCCGCCAGCTTGGATTCAGCTGTTCCGCTGCCCTGATTCCACAACGCGATGGCCGCAAGGTTGACTGGAACGACCAGCATCAGCGCTGGAGCTTTGAAGAAGCTGACAAGCGCGATCAGCGCCGCAGCCGTGACCTTGAAATCGCACGCCATGAAGGTGACCTGCTTTTGGCACCGTCGCCACGCGATAAGGCCATCCTGATGTACACCTGGGAGGACGCCACATCCGAATTCCACTTTGAGTTCGGGAGCAAGATGTACTGGGCAAAGTTCGACCTGTCGAAACTGGAAGATGAACAGCGCGCTCTTCTCAACAGCGACGATCACGACGACCAACAGCTAAACGATCGGCAGGCACGCAACAAAGTGCTGGAGTCCGTCTGCGGACTAAAACTGATCGCCAACTGTAATTTCCAGGCTCTGTACAAGCAGGTAAACGAAGTCACCGGCGATGCCTGGTTCTATTTCCAAGTGGATACCCCGAGCGACAACGCCCCCGAAAAACACACGTTTACCCCTAAGCAGATCTCCTCCAGTAGCGAATTCAAGGCGCGCCTGATGAACGCCAGCGCGAGCTGGCTTGGCACCCAAAAGCATCTGGACCAGATCATCGTCCGTCAGACGGAACGCTTGAAAACCGTCGAGACGATCGACTTCCTCGGGTACAGCAAAGAGCACAAGGCATACATCTTCAACGACATCGCGGTACAGGGCGGAAACGTCTACAAGGCCAACGACGAAGACTACTTTGAGTTTGGCCAGGTCCGCGTCAAGTGCCTGATGAAGTCGATCAAGATCAACATGGCGAGTGCTTCGAAAGGCTACCGCGACGACTGGTTGCCCAACCTTTGGTTGTGCTTCGGGGAGAAAGGCCTGGTAGCGCTGACATACTGGTTTGGCTCCCTGTTTGCGGAGCAGATCCGTGCCGACTACGAAAGTTTTCCATTCCTGGAGATGTCTGGCGAACCTGACTCAGGCAAAACCACGCTGATCAAATTCCTCTGGAAACTGTTCGGTCGCCTCTATGAGGGTTTCGACCCGGCCAAGGGTTCTATTTCCGGTCGTAGCCGAGCAATGGGCCAGGTGTCGAACATCCCCCTGGTACTGCTTGAGGCCGACCGTAACACCGATGCAGAGAATGCTAAGTCGTTCGAATGGGATGAATTCAAGGACTACTACGGCGGCGGTCTGCTGCGGACCCGTGGGGTGAAAAACAACAGCAACGACACCTACGAACCTCCATTCCGTGCGTCCATCGTCATCGCACAGAACGCCGGTGTGTCGGGCCATGAAGCGATTCTGAGCCGGATCACAAAACTGTACTTCGCGAAGCCCAACATCACCGAGGAAAGCCGCAAAGCAGCGGACTCCCTGGTGCAGACCGAGGTGGTGGACGTCAGCCACTTCATGGTCAAGGCAATGAAGGCTGAACCGCAGGTAATGGCGCGTTTCGCCGAGGCCTATCCGAAGTACCGGGCCGAGCTGTGGGCAAGTAAAAAACTCTCGTCGGATCGCATCATCCGTAACCACAGCATGTTGCTTGCATTGGTCGACTGTCTGCAGCTGGTGCTGCAGGTGCCTGAACACATGGTGCGTGAAACACGCAAGTACATCACCGGGATGGCCAACGATCGCCAGGCGGCAATCACCACCGACCCACAAGAGCTGAACGACTTCTGGCAGGTGTACGACTACCTCGAAACTCTCCCGGGTAGCCCGCTGGTCAACCACAGCAAAAACCCTGGCGTCATCGCCATCAACCTCAACCAGTTTGCCGAAGTCGCCCACGAGCACCGCCAACGTATCCCCGACCTTGCCACCCTGCGCCGGATGCTCAAGGACGGTCGGACCCACAAGCTGATCGATGCAAGCAAGCCCACCGAAAGTGCTATCCGCGCAAACCTGCAGGCGCGTACGCCGTTGCAACCGGTTCCGCAGTCGGTGCGGTGCTGGCACTTCAAGGCTTGAGGTGTACGCCATACAGAGTCACCGACCCAATAGATCCAGCAGTTTGCATCCCAACTTCTAATAACCATGCCCCGGCTGCAGCGCTAGACTGCCCGGGGTGCTCCAGCTTACAGAGGGCTAGCAATGAACTCCCGATCGGACAACGTCCTGGTATTCACCGACCTGCAACGCATTACCGGCTACCAACGCCGGTCTGATGTTGAGCGGACGCTGATAGACCAGGGCGTTCGCCTGTTCCGTGGCCGCACAGGGCCCTGGACAACGCTGGACCTTATCAACCAAGCCGCAGGCATGAAGCCTGCCGCTGCAGAGCGATACGACGCCGACATCCTATGAGGAAAGCACGGACGCGGAAGCACAATCCGCACATTCCCGCTCACATTGACCAGGCCGCTCTCCCAGCGGCCGTTTACTTTGACCAGCGAAACGAGGGGGTTTGGTACACCCTTCATCGCGACGAGACGGGCACACAGCGCCGGCGCAACATTGCGCCAGCTGGCGTTTCACTGGCAGAGCTACACCAGATCATGGACGAGGCCACCAATGTCGACCGTGGAACGCTTCGCTACGTTTGTGCGCAGTTTCATGACAGCGATCGTTACAAGAAGCTCAGTTCCAAAACTCATGACGATTACTGCTACTCCCGCGATGTTCTGCTGAACATCCCCACCAAGCTGGGGAAACCACTGGGGGATCTGGCCGTTCGGAAATTTACTTCTGCCCTGGTGCAACGGATCGTTGATCGAATCGCGGACGAAGGCACGCCATCGAAGGCCGCTCACGCTTTGCGTTACCTTCGCCGTGTACTGCAGTGGGGCCGCAATCGGGGCTTCCTGGACGTGAACCCTGCCCTGGGCATTGAAGCGCCCGTAGAGCGCAAGCAGCGCCGCCTACCGAATCATCAGGTCATGGACGCCCTTATCGACCGGGCAATTGCCAGGGGCCTGCTGCAGCGCAACGAGAAAGGCGGCTGTCCTGAATACCTGGGCTACGTCATGGAGCTGGCTTACCTCTGCAGGTTGCGCGGCATCGAGGTCGTGACCCTTACAGACGAAAACGAGCTGGAGAGCGGGATACTGACCAACCGCCGTAAGGGCAGCCGCGACAACATCGTGCGTTGGACGCCACGGCTGCGCAAAGCCTGGGACCACGCGAAGGCCTATCGAGCCAAGATATGGGCCAAACGCAAAACCGCGATTCCGATCATGCCGTCTCGTCGCAACATCATTGTGGCCAGCCACGGCGGCCCGCTTCGAAAAACCAGCCTGGACACGGCTTGGCAACGCTTCATCACCCTGGCACTCGCGGACGAGTTCATCACGCCAGAACAGCGGTTTGCCCTCCATGACCTGAAACGGCGCGGCATCACCGACACCGTTGGCAACCGAGCGGACAAGCAAGAGGCCAGCGGCCATCGTGACCCCAAGATGATGGACGTCTACGACCTGAGCATCCCCACAGTCTCACCATCTGCAGACTGAGCAAACCCCACGTAACAAGCGAACCAGAGCCCGCTATCTACGCGGGCTTTGGCGCGTCCGCACGTAACAAGGAATCTCGTAACTCATTGATTTATATGTTCTGAGCACCTAGCTTGTAATCAGTAGGTCCCGGGTTCGACTCCTGGTGCCGGCACCATACAAAACAAAGCCCTCACAGAAATGTGAGGGCTTTGTTGTTTCTGGGGTGTCCCTACCGCAGATCCTGATCTGGCAGCCTCACTACTTTCCTGCTGATCATCTACCTGCTCCCACGTCCCTCTGCAAACCTTTCGAAAGCCGCGACTCCTGTAACCACGCTCGCATCGATCTTTGTATGCGAAATTTTGGGTTTAGGCGGAACAGTGCAGAGCGATAAATAAATCCGTCCCCTTTACGATGGAGCCTCATAGGCTTCAACGACGGAAAAGATGACCGATTAATTTTCCTCCCCACTGAATTTTCGTACACCCATATCAGGTTGCTTCCCCGCCCCGAGCCCCGCTAACCTCCGCCAGCCGCTGCAAAATCAGCGGCCGGATGTGGAAGTCCGTACTATGGCTAAAGGCGCTCAAACGCCCATGAACACCTATCGGCGTTTTTTTTCGCCTGTATTCTTGTGTTATGGCGGCTGTGTGCGGGGCACTTCGGTGCGCCGGGTTCCTTTAGCCCCGGTCTTCCACACCTGCGCACAGCTGCCACCCTCATGTGGAAGTGAGATTGGCAGTTCCTGAATCGCTAAAGGAGCTTCGCCATGTTCAAGGTCACACCTAACCCACCTCAAGCCCCAACCGACGCCAAACTTCATGCGGCAGCACAACGGGCGATTGATCATTACTTGCACCCATCAGACGACGCAGAACCTGCGGCGCGTCCAGGCGGCAATCTTTTCTCTGTTTCTCCCGATGTGGATACAGAAACGCTGCTTGCCAATGTGGCAGAAACCCTCTCGTCAGCTAACGAAATGGTTTCGAACCTGGCATTTGAGCTGGAAGGATCACAAAGGGCAGTGGCATTGGGAATTCAGCAATTGATTGAGTTGAGTTCACTGCTGGCAGATCGGGCATTGGAGCAGGTCGCCCCTACAACAGCCGGTTGACTGCTTTATACGCCACCCACAAAAACGCCCCGAACCATCACGGTCCGGGGCGTTTTTCGTTCAGCCGCGTTGCTTAGTGCCCAGCACTCTGCCCACCATCCACATGCAGAATTTCCCCCGTCACAAACCCTGCCGACTCCAAATACACAATCGCCTGCGCAATATCCCGCGCCTCTCCCATATGCCCAACCGGATGCAGGCTACCCAACGCCGCATGCGTCTCTTCGCCATGCATCGGCGTCTTGATAATCCCGGGGCTCACCGCATTCACTCGAATCCCGCGCTTGGCGTATTCAATCGCCAGCGATTTGGTCGCCGAGTTCAGTCCGCCTTTGGTCAGCGAAGCCAGCACCGATGGCACGCCATCAATCGCGTGGTCCACCAGGCTGGTGGTGATGTTGACGATGTGCCCGGCGCCCTGTTTCAGCATCTCGGTAATCGCCAGTTGGGTGATGTAGAAGAACCCGTTGAGGTTCACGGCCAGCACGTTCACGTAGTCTTCGTGGGTGTAGCTGGTGAAGGGTTTGGCGACGAAGATGCCGGCGTTGTTGATCAGGCTGTCGATGCGGCCAAAACGCGCCACGCCTTCGCGGATCACGCGCTCGGCGGTGGCCGGGTCGGCGATGTCGCCCGCCACGGTGAGGATGTCCGGATCCGTCGACGGTTTGATCGACCGGGAGGTGGCAACCACGCGGTAATCCAGCTCGCGGTAAGCCTTGACCGCAGCCGCGCCGAGGCCTTGGGATGCGCCGGTGATCACAACGACTTTTTTCGAATTGCTCATGATGAAACCTCTATATAGAAAAGGGGATGGTTCAAGCAGCCGCGGCGGACATTTCCCGCAGCATCTGTTCGTAGTAACTGACGGATTGCGATCCGGAGACCAACTGGCGGCCGTTGAGGACCATGGACGGTACGGAGTTGATGCCGTGCTCGCGGTAGAACGCTTCAAGCTCGCGCACTTCATTGCCGTAGGCGGCAGAGCCCAGCACCCGTCGTGCGCCTTCGATTTCAAGCCCGGCTTCGGCGGCTAAACGAGCCAGGGTTTCGTGGTCGCTGACGTTTTGGCCATCGGTGAAATACCCATGCAGCAGCGCCTTTTTCAGCTCGATCTGCCGCCCTTGCTGCAACGCCCAAAACAGCAACCGATGAGCGTCGAAGGTGTTGTAGAAGTGGCTGCGTTTTTCCAGGTCGAAGGTGAAGCCGATGGCCGCGCCCCGCTCCATCAGCATTCTTTTCCCGCTGGCGACTTCTTCAGCGCTGCGCCCGTATTTGCGCATCATGTGGGCGACGGCGTTTTCACCTTCGGCCAGCATGTCGGGGTTGAGTTCGAAGGGTTTGAAGGTCAGTTCAACCTTCACTTCGCCCGCCAGGTTGTCGATGGCTTGTTCCAGGGCAGTGGCGCCCAGGGCGCACCATGGGCAGACCACGTCGGAAATGAAGTCGATGGTGACGGGCGTGCTCATGACGGATTTTCCGCGAGCTGCTTGCGGTACTGGGTGGTGGTGATGCCGGCGTAGCCCCAGTTATCGGTGTCGACTTCTTCGATGACGATGTGGGTCAGGTCGGGGCGTTTGTTAAGGACGCGCTCGAGGGTTTCGGTGATTTCGGCAATGACCTGGGCTTTCTGCTCCGAGGTGACGCCATCGCGGGTGATACGTACGCTGACAAATGGCATGACAAGGCTCCAGTGACTTGCCCATCGGTGTGGTGGGCAGGCAGTGAGGCCAATTTATGAGGTTGCTTGAGGTGGATAAAGGTGGGGCGGAGTACTTCATTAGTGATGCGGTGTAATCAATAGCCCGGATCGCAGGCATAAAAAAACCCCGACCAGTCGGGGTTTTTTATCGCTTTGAATCAGGCGCGACGCCGAATCAATTAGAAAACGTTGATTGGGTAGTCGGCGAACAGGCGGATCTCGTTACCACCCACGTTGTAGTTGCTGGCGTTGTTGGAAACGCGCAACCACGACGCACGGGCACGCAGGCTCAGGTCTTTAGCCGGGCCGCTCTGTACCACGTATTTGAACTGGTTGAAGATCTCACGCTCGGTGCCACTGCCGCGGTTGGAACCGTCGTCAATGTTGGTGCCGCGCACGTAAGCGATGTTGTAGGTCAGGCCAGGCACGCCGAAAGCGCTGAAGTCCAGGCCGTAGCCTGCTTGCCAGGAGCGCTCGTCCTTGCCGTTGAAGTCAGACCAGTAGGAGTTGGCCAGCAGGATGGTGTTGCCACCGTCGCCGATGCCGCCTGCGTTGCGGTAGCCGCCGTACAGGTAACCGGTGTCACCGGTGCTGCGCTGGTGAGCCACGGTGAAGCTGTGCGGGCCAACGGCCCATGTGGCGCCCAGGCTCCAGATTTTGTTGTCGCGAGCGTCGGCATCACCTTGGTTTTCCAGGGCGAAGCTGCGGTCCAGCTTGGTTTTGTAGCCGTTGAAGTCAAAGGTCAACGATTGTTTCTCTGGCAGGGCCAGCACGTAGTTGACGTTGACGTATTGCTTCTTCAGCACGTCCTGCATGTTGGAAGCGTAGAGCGCTGCCGACAGGCTTTCGGTGAATTTGTAGCTACCGCCGATGTAGTCGATGCTTTTCAGCGCGCCACTGTCGGAACCTTCGGCGCTCTTGCGAGCTTCCTTGGTGAAGTGACCAGCGTCCAGTTGCAGGCCGGCGATTTCTTTGGAAACGATCGAAGTACCTTCGTAGGTTTCCGACAACAGACGGGAGTTGTCGTACTGCAGGACCGGCACCGCTGGCATCTGCTGACCGTATTTGATTACGGTGTTGGAGATGCGTGCCTTGACGGCTGCGCCGCCCTTGGCCAGGTCGTCGGCAGCTGCGCCGCTGTCGCCTTGTTTGAAGAAGTCGATACCACCCGCGCCGCTGCGACCTTTACCACCATCCAGGCGAATGGCGTATTGGCCGATCACGTCCACACCCACACCGACGGTGCCTTGGGTGAAGCCGGATTCGAACTTGCCGATGAAGCCCTGGCCCCATTCAGCTTTGTCTTGCCTGCCGTTTTTGTAGTCGCGGCTGATGTACGCGTTGCGTGCCGCGATGTTCAGGTGGCTGTCTTCAACAAAACCCTTCGATTGGGATTGGTCATCAGCCATTGCTTGCGTAGCGCTCAAAATCCCCAGAGCGATCAGCCCCATCCGTTGCTTCAACATTTTCTTATATTCCTTATTACTGGTTGAGTACGCTCTGTGACACCAGGCTCCGTGTTGCTTTTCTGGTGTCGACTCTCCCAGATAAAAAAAGGCCCGCGGACGACGTGAAATGCCGCGGGCCTTTTTTTATTGGGGAAGTCATGGCGGTTAGCCACAGGCGTTGGGGCGAATCCTATCCGCGCCCTTTACTGTGTGTCAATTTCGTGAATCGTCTGTATTTAGGCTAAAAAAGTCTAAGAGACATTAAATGGCCATCACCCTCCAAGGCTCTATCTAGCCTCTCTCCGATCTTCGCACCCGTGCAGGCCACACATTGGTGCACTCGATTGGGTGGGTTTAATCGAAATTGCGACTCTTTGTCTCAGCCACTCAGCGAAGGCTTCGGGCTTGCCCAGCCAGGGGCTGATGTCGATCAAATGCAGCTGCTCATCCTGCTCCAGGGCCAACGTGGGAAAGCCCTGGCCGCCAATTTTTGCCAGCCATTGGCGGCTGTTTTTGATGTGTGCTTGAGTGTCTGCGCCCAGGATTTCACTGAAGACGGCGTTGAAGATTTGAGGATCCAAACCGATGGATTCGGCGAGATCAATCAGCACGTCGCGATCAGCGATTCGAAGGCCTTCGACGTAGTGCGCCGTTTGCAAACGCGCCAGCAGTTCCAGGCCGCGACCGGCGATTTTTTCGGCGGCCAGTACTGCGGTGATCGGCGGGGCTGAGTCGAACACCGCGTCGTGATCGCGCAGCAGGCCTTCAAAATACGCTTCGCCAAACGGTTGCCCGGTGTACTCGGCGATACGCCGGTCGTGGGGCATGACGTAGTCACGTAACTGCGGCGATACGGATTGGCGATTGGCGCCGGTCATCATCCCGCCGCCGTGCAACTGGATCGGCAACACGCTATGGGCGGCGTGCAGCAGCGGCTCGGCGCCGTAACACCAGCCGCACAGCGGGTCATAAATGTAGTGAAGCGTGGCTGCCGTCATGACGGACTCCGATGGACGTTGATGCACGGCAGATTAGTCTTACGCACAGTTGGGAAAAACCCTGGATTGGCTTTCAGACTGTTTCGAGAATCGGTCGAATAACCCTGAAAAACATACGCCGTAACAGTTTTCAGAAAGGTACGTTTAGGAATAGATAACCTGCGCAAATAGTAAGCATTACCATTAACGTACTTTTATCCTCCCAACCTTTTTGGATACACACCCCGATGCCTGCCTTCCGCCTGACGCCCATTACCCTTGGGCTTTCTGTCCTGCTGTCTGCCGGATTTGCCTGCGCTGCAACCGTCCTGCCGGAAACCTCCGTAAGTGCCGAAGCCGACGAGGACGACCCGCGCGTCAAGGAAACCAGCACCGCCACCCGCACCTCTACGCCCGTGCGTTATGTGCCCCAGGCTATCGACTCGGTAAAAACCGACAACCTGCGCTCCTACGGGACCAATGACCTGGGCCAGGCGTTGAGCGGCGTACCCAACGTCAGCAGCGGCGCCGACACGCGTTTCGACAGCCTGCGCATCCGTGGCTTCGACGCCAGCAACGACTTCTACCTGGACGGTATTCGCGACGACAGCCAATACGTGCGCGACCTGCACAACATCGAGCGCATCGAAGTACTCAAGGGCCCGGCAGCGGTGTTGTACGGCCGAGGCGGCCAGGGCGGCATCGTCAACCGCGTGAGCAAGCTGCCCCAGGCCGGTCACGCCTCCAGCATCGAGGCCCAGGGCGGTAGCAATGATTTGCGCAGCCTGTACGCCGACCTCAGCACCGACGCCACCGATAACATCAGCCTGCGCCTGAACATGGGCAACGAGGACAACAACAGTTTCCGCGATGGCGTCAGCGGCAATCGCCAGCTGTTTGCGCCGTCCATGAGCTGGCAACTGACCCCAGACCTGAACTGGCTGGTGCAGTACGAATACAGCCGCTACAACCGCACGCCGGACCGTGGCATTCCCGGGGTCAACGGGCGCCCGGCGGATGTCAGCCGCGGCACTACTTATGGTGACAAACGCGATTACATCGACGACAAGTCCCAATCCCTGCGCTCCCGGCTTGCCTATGAACTGAACGACAGTTGGCAACTGCGCCATACGCTAGGGGTGTTCACCCTCGACAGCGACTTCGATAACACCTATGCCGTCAGCTACGACCCAAAAACCAACAAGGTCGGGCGCCAGCGCTGGCAGCAGGACTTGACCACACGCAACCTCTTCAACAACGTCGAACTGGAAGGCGGTTTCACCACCTTTGGCCTGGAGCATCGCTTGCTGACCGGCGTGGAGTTGGGCAATCAGCGCCGTGACCCGAAACTCTATCGAGCGCCCCTCGCCGCTGTGCCGAGCGTGGATGTGTACAACCCCAACCCGGACCTGCGCCACTACGGCCGCCTGCCGGCCTTCAGCAGCAGTCACACCGAAGCGCAAAGCCAGGGCCTGTATGTGCAGGACCAACTGCGCCTGAACGACCAGTGGCAACTGCTCGCCGGTTTGCGCTATGACCGCTTTGATGTGGAGTCCACCAACAAATTGACCAACGCCTCGGAACAGGTCGTGAGCCACAGCACCAGCCCGCGCGTAGGCCTGGTCTGGACGCCGCTGGAACACCATTCGTTCTATGCCTCGTGGAGCAAGACCTTCTCGCCTACCGGCGGTGGCCTGATCGGCATCACGCCCAACGCGGCGGGCAACGCCAACGACCTGAGCCCGGAGCTGACCAAACAGAAGGAAATCGGGGTCAAGAGCGACTGGCTCGACGACCGCCTGAGCACCACCCTGGCGGTGTACGAACTGGAACTCTACAACCGCCGCACCCGCGACCCGCTGGACCCGACCATTACCTTGCTCAGCGGTGAGCAGCGCTCCCGTGGCGTGGAGTTGACCGCGACCGGGAAGATCGTCGGCAACTGGTACGTGCGTGGTGGGGTTGGCGTGCAGGACGCCAAGGTGGTGAAGGACAACAATGGCTTTGAAGGCAAGCGCATCAGCGATGTGGCCAAGCGTAATGCCAGCCTGTTCGTGACCTGGAAACCGGAGATGGGTTGGTATGCGGAAACCGGGCTGACATTGGTGGGTGATCGTTACGCGGATAACGCCAACACGGTGGTGTTGCCGGGTTATGGGCGCTGGGATGCACTGGCCGGGTTCCGGCAGAAGGAATGGGATGTGCGGGCGGCGCTGAACAATATCAGCGACAAGACGTACTACGCGTCAGCGACCAGTGCGGCGCAGATTCAGTTCGGCGACCCGCGGAGCCTGGTGGTGACTGGAACCTACAGCTTCTAACAGTTCCTGTAGGAGCGAGCTTGCTCGCGAAAAACCTGAGGTCGCTGCGGGGAGTCAGGCTCCCCGCATCATCGTTATCGCCCTTCGCGAGCAAGCTCGCTCCTACAAGGTGCCCATCAACTCACACAACGCCTGCACCTCGTCCTCGCTGAACAGACCCACCGGGTACCGTTCGCTCATCACCCGGCGCGGGTCGGGCGTCCTGATCTGCCTTGAACCGTTTTCCTTCAACCAGAGCGCCAGCGCATGGATCGCGTCACCGTTCACCCGCAAAGGGTGGAACGTGCGCGTGTACATCAGGTTGATATCGGCATTCATTTCAGCGCTCTCTCCGACTGCATGAGCGGCTAACTTACTCAAGGTTTATGACAGAACTGCTTAGTCATACACCCTGCTCTGTGTCGCAACACCGATACAAGAGCTATGCCAATGTGCCCGGTTTATCGGCACATGGACGCAAAAAAGCCCACGAACCTGACGGGCCGTGGGCTTGCTGTGAGCGCCCGAACTGCAACACGCCCGATTGCCGTTCAACCCGGCATCAAGCTGTTACAAGTGCACTCAGTTTTTGTGCGGGGCCGGCTGCTGCTGGGTGAGGCAGTGAATGTTGCCACCCCCCAGTAACAGTTCGCGGCCAGGCACCATCACCACTTCGTGCTGCGGGAACAGGCTCTGCAGAATCTCCTTGGCGCGGCTGTCCAGCGGGTCGTCGAAGCTCGGCGCGATGATGCCGCCGTTGACGATCAGGAAATTGACGTAGGAACCGGCCAACCGCACGCTAGGATTGCGCTCCTGGCTGCCGTCTACCGGATCAACGCCTGCACATTCTTCCTCGGTGGCATACAGCGGCCCCGGGATCGGCATTTTATGCACTGTGAACGAGCGCCCCTGGGCGTCGGTGCTGCTTTGCAGCACGTCCATGGCGGCATGGCAGCGTGCGTAGTTCGGGTCTTGCGGGTCGTCGGTCCAGGCCAGCAACACTTCACCCGGGCGCACGTAGCAGCAGAAGTTATCCACATGCCCGTCGGTTTCGTCGTTGAACAGGCCATCCGGCAGCCAGATGATCTTATCCACAGCCAGGTTGGCGCTGAGCACTGCTTCGATTTCCTCACGCTGAAGGTGCGGATTGCGATTGCGGTTGAGCAGGCATTCTTCGGTGGTGATCAGGGTGCCTTCGCCGTCGACATGGATTGAACCGCCTTCCAGCACAAAACCCTCGGTGCGGTAACGCGGGCTGCGCTCGATCTCGAGGATCTTGCCGCCCACCTGGGAGTCGCGGTTCCACGGCGAATACAGGCCGCCGTCGAAGCCGCCCCAGGCGTTGAAATCCCAGTTCACCCCACGGACTTCGCCGGTGTTGTTGATCACGAAGGTCGGCCCGGTATCACGTACCCAAGCGTCGTCGCTGGACATTTCCACCAGGCGAATATTCGGCACGTCCAGGCGCGCCCGGGCGTTTTCGTACTGGCCGGCCGAGACGGCCACGGTCACCGGTTCAAAGCGTGCGATGGCCTTGGCCACCGCCACGTGGGCGGCTTGCGCCGGCTTGCCGCCCAGACGCCAGTTGTCCGGGCGCTCGGGCCAGATCATCCAGGTTTGAGTTTGTGGCGTCCATTCGGCAGGCATGTAGAAGCCGTCGGCGCGGGGGGTGCTGTGCAAAGTGGTCATGGCGATTCAGGACTCCAGGGAACCGTCGAGGGTTTTAAGCGCACCATACAGGTTCGGACGGCGGTCGCGGAACGAACCCCAGGCGCTGCGGATGTGTTCGAGTTCATCAAGATCGAAGCGGTGCACCAGGATGCCCTCTTCGGTTTCGTTGAGTGCTTCTACTTTCTCGCCGAACTGATTGGCGATGAATGACGAGCCGTAGAAGGTGATGTCGTAGCCGTCCTGCTCTTCATTGCCGATGCGGTTGCTGGCAACCAGCGGCATCAGGTTGGCACCGGCATGCCCTTGTTGCACGCGCTGCCAGTGGTCGCGGGACGAAATTGTCTTGTCGTGAGGCTCGCTGCCGATGGCGGTCGGGTAGAACAGGATTTCCGCGCCTTGCAGCGCCATGCTGCGGGCGGCCTCCGGGAACCACTGGTCCCAGCAGATGCCCACGCCGATCTTCGCATAGCGGGTGTTCCACACCTTGAAACCGGTGTCGCCGGGGTTGAAGTAATACTTTTCATGGTAGCCCGGGCCGTCCGGGATGTGGCTTTTCCGATAAATCCCGAGGTTGGAGCCATCGGCGTCGATGATCGCGATGCTGTTGAAACGCGCGCGGCCTGCCAGCTCATAGAAGCTGATGGGCAGCACCACCTGCAGTTCCCGGGCGACTTTCTGGAAGTGCTTGATCGCAACGTTATCTTCAACCGTAGTCGCCAATTGCAGGTAGTCGGGGTTCGGCTTCTGGCAGAAGTACGGGGCCTCGAACAGCTCCTGGATCAAAATGATCTGCGCGCCCTTGGCAGCCGCCTCGCGCACAAGCCGCTCAGCGTTCACGAGATTGGCTTCAAGGTCCCAGGAACAGGCCATCTGGGTCGCGGCAACGGTAACGATACGGCTCATGGATCATCTCCTCGGCGGCGGGCAAGTGGACGCCTTTATAGCGGATAAATATCGGCTTTTGAAGCTAATAAATATCCACCCATCGAAAAATGATCAAATCTTACCGATAACAATCGAGTTTAATGTTACAGCCCTTCCTCCAAGACCTTCGCCAGCATGTCGACGAAGAAATCCACACTGTGCCGGGAGGTGACCATTGGCGGCTTGATCTTGAGGATGTTCAGATAGTCGCCAGTGGGCTGCATGAAGATCCCGAGTTCCCGCAGCCGGTCGCACAGCAGTGCGGTCTGTTCGGTGGCCGGCTCCAGGGTTTGTCGGTCGCGGACCAGTTCCAGCCCGAGGTAAAACCCGGAACCATGCACGGCGCCCACCAATGGATACTGTTGGACCAACGCCTCCAGACGCGCCTTGAAGTGCCCGCCTACCACCTGGGCGTTTTCCCAGAGCTTTTCTTCCTCCATCACGTCCAGCACCGCCATGCCGATCCGGCAACTCACCGGGCTTCCTCCGGAGGATGAGAAGAAGTAACCCTCGGCCTCCAGCGCCTCGGCGATTTCCCGGCGGGTGATTACCGCGCCCAATGGCTGGCCGTTGCCCATGCCCTTGGCCATGGTGATGATGTCCGGCACCACGCCCTGCTCTTCAAAACCCCAGAAGAAATGGCCCATACGGCCGTAACCCACCTGCACTTCATCGGCGATGCACACGCCGCCCTGTTCCCGGACAAGGGCGTACACCTGCTGCAAATAGCCGGGCGGCAGGGAAATCCCGCCGGCATTGCCATACACCGGTTCACAAATGAAGCCCGCCAGCTGGCGGTTCTGCGCAGCGATTTTCGCCAGGTTGCGTTCCACGCTACGCACATAGTCCGGGGCACTGTCCTGCCCGCGAAATTCGCCGCGATAGGTATTCGGCGCCGTCACCGGGTGCACCCAATCAGGGCGGCTGCTCAAGGCCTGGGGGTTGTCGGCAATCGAGGTCGACACCGCATCGGCCGCCACCGACCAGCCGTGGTAAGCCTCCAGCACACTGAGCATGTCGCGCCCGCCGCTGTAGGCCCAGGCCAGGCGAATCGCCAGGTCGTTGGCCTCAGTGCCGCTGTTGACCAGGAACACCCGGTCCATGGAATCCGGCGCCAGCGCCAGCAAGCGCTCGGAGAATTCGGCAATCGCTGCATAGTGGAAGCGCGAGTTGGTGTTGAGCAGCGACCATTGCCGTGCCGCCACTTGGGCCATGCGCGGATGGCCGTGGCCGAGCACCGCGACGTTGTTGAGCATGTCGAGGTAGGAGCGGCCCTGCATGTCAATCAGGTGATTGCGCCAGCCGCGCTCGATGCGCGGCGGGTCGACGTAGTAGTGCTTTTGCGAGCGGGCGAAGCTGGCGTCGCGCCGGGCCAGCAGGGCTTCGGGGTCCAACTCCGGCTCGGCATCGCACGCCAGCCCCAGCAAAGTGGCCGGGGACGGGCACAACACCTGCCAGGCCGCGGCCCGGGAAGGCGTGCAGAACAGCGGCGGCTCAAGCTCGGCGCGGCACAGTTGCACCGTCAGCGGCGCAACCACTTCGCCGAGTACCTGGCCTTTTACCACTGCGGCGCCGTGCTGCAACAGGGCGCTCACGCCCCACAAGCGAACGCTCAACTGCGCGCTGTGCAGGCACAGCAGGCCGTCGGCGGCGTAGCGCAAGGTGCCGGCGAACGGCGCTTCCACCGTAGCGCCCAATGGCATATGCAGTTCTACGTGAAGCGGGAAAGTCTCCGGTTCCACGGCGCTGTCGAGCTGGGTTCGGGACAGCCGGTATTGACCATAACGGCTGGATGCTAGCCCATGCACCAAGGCCGCCTCCTCTAAAAGCCGCCGATCAATGCCTTCCTGCTCCCAGTTCCCCGCCTCGAAATGCGGGCTGAGTACGCCCAGGTCGATCAGCGCAAATTCACGCCCGACCAACCCCGGTAACAATGGCGCAAAGCCCTCGCCGGCAATGGGTGGCAACTCGGCACCGACACAGCCAAGAATCGCCGCCTCCATCAGCTCAAAAGGCACCGAGGTAGCCACATGAAAAATTTCCCACTCATGCTCGGCGTTTTTCAACAGGTACGCGTTATCTGGGTCCAGGCTTTGCTGCTGTTCACTGCTCAGCACCAACACGGCGGCCCGCGCGACGATCAGGGGCCACAACGCCTGCAACTCTTGGTGCTGCAACGGGGTAATCGCGTGGCATGCCTGAATCGCCGGCAGAATCGCGAACGGATCGCCCTCGGCGTGGTGCAGCAGCGCGGCACAGGTCACCGACAGGTCGGCAATACGCCAGGTGCGTACCAGGTCGCCGAAGTCGATCACACCCTGGACCTGCCAATGCCGCTGGGCATCGCGCTGCCAGACCACGTTGTCATCGGTGAGATCCATGTGCACGGCTTGCCACGGCAGGTGATCGGCCAAAGGCCGCACGCGGCGCTCGACCTGCTCCACCACGTCCTCAAGCTCGGCACGATGCGGGAGGTTTTCGAGGGTCGGCAGCAAATGGGTGATCAGCTCTAAGGCGTGGCGCGGGTCCCATTGCAGGGTGCGTTCCAGGCCCGGATGCTCGAAACCGGCCAGCGCCAGGCTCATCCGCCCGCAGAGTTCGCCGAAGCCTGCGATCACTTCACGGCCTAAATGAGGCAAGTGAGTCAGCGGTTGGCCGTCGATGTAATCCAGCAGCCGCAGGTGCACGGTTTGACCGGCGACCGTCTCGGTCAGCAGTTCTTCACCATTAAGAGCCGAAATCACCCTCGGCACCCGTACGTCCGAATGTTCCTGCAGATGCTTGAGGGCGGCGTGCTGGGCCTGCAACTCGACGGCGGCGTAGTCGCCCCGGCAGATTTTCAGCACAAAACGGCCACGGTCGCTGTCGATGCGGTAGTTAAGGTCTTGCTGGCTGCCGAGGGACTGCATCGCCCCGCCGAGGCCGTAATGCTGCTCAAGTAGCTGCGCCGCAGGCTCCGGCCCGACTTGCGGGCATGGCAGGCTGGCGCGATGAATCAACGTGGCGAGCAACATGTGACGACCCCTGGTGTCTTTATCAGGCGCTTATATCGCCATTGTTGAAGGGAGTTACGCAACCCCCGCGAATGCAGTGTTTCGGCACGCAAATTGCCATCGCCCCTTGCACCGTCTCGCGCCACAACTCAAGCTATGCTCCATTCGCTTAATGTCCGTCTAAGGAAAAGGGCTTCCGACATGCGCATTCTCATCACCGGCGGCGCCGGATTCATCGGTTCCGCTCTGATCCGGCACCTGATTCAACACACCGAGCACGAAGTGCTCAACCTGGACAAACTGACCTATGCAGGCAACCTCGAGTCGCTGACCAGCGTCGCGAACAACAGCCGCTATGAGTTCGTACAGGCCGATATCATCGACCAGGCCACCGTCAGCGCCGTGCTCGCGCGCTTTGAGCCAGACGCGATCATGCACCTGGCGGCCGAGTCCCATGTGGACCGTTCCATTGACGGCCCGTCGGATTTTATCCAGACGAATATCGTCGGCACCTACAGCCTGCTGGAGGCCGCTCGCGCCTATTGGCAGAAGCTGGAAGAGCCGGCCAAAAGCGCCTTCCGCTTCCACCACATTTCTACTGATGAAGTGTATGGCGATCTGCACGGCGTCGATGACCTGTTCACCGAAACCACGCCCTATGCGCCAAGTTCGCCTTACTCGGCCAGCAAGGCCGCGTCCGATCACCTGGTCCGCGCCTGGCAGCGCACGTATGGCCTGCCGGTATTGCTGACCAACTGCTCGAACAACTACGGGCCGTTCCACTTCCCCGAGAAGCTGATCCCGCTGGTGATCCTCAACGCCCTGGCCGGTAAACCGTTGCCGGTGTATGGCGACGGCCTGCAAGTGCGCGACTGGTTGTTCGTCGAAGACCACGCCCGCGCGCTGTTCAAGGTGGTGACTGAAGGTGTG
Source organism: Pseudomonas sp. LBUM1641 (assembly GCF_059716235.1). Taxonomy (NCBI): domain Bacteria; kingdom Pseudomonadati; phylum Pseudomonadota; class Gammaproteobacteria; order Pseudomonadales; family Pseudomonadaceae; genus Pseudomonas; species Pseudomonas sp. LBUM1641. The sequence goes on along the minus strand of NZ_CP166815.1, from coordinate 330,285 downwards.
GTAGGCGAGACCTACAACATCGGCGGCCATAACGAGCAGAAGAATATCGATGTGGTGCGCAGCATCTGCGGCCTGTTGGAAGAGCTGGCGCCTCAGCGTCCAGCCGGCGTTGAAAAATTTACCGACCTGATCACCTTCGTCAAGGATCGTCCGGGCCACGACCAGCGCTACGCGATCGATGCCAGCAAGATCGAACGCGAACTGGGCTGGGTGCCCGAAGAAACCTTCGAAACCGGCCTGCGCAAAACCGTGCAATGGTACCTCGATAACCTGGAATGGTGCCGCAGGGTCCAGGACGGCAGTTATCAGGGCGAACGATTGGGCAACACTGACGTTAAGGATTTGATCGCATGATGAAGGGAATCGTACTGGCCGGTGGCTCCGGCACTCGTTTGCACCCCATTACCCTGGGCGTCTCGAAACAGCTGTTGCCTGTGTATGACAAGCCGATGATCTACTACCCGATCTCGGTGTTGATGCTGGCCGGGATCAAGGACATCCTGCTGATTTCCACCCCGGTGGACTTGCCGCAATACCGCAATCTGTTGGGCGACGGCAGCCAGTTTGGCGTGCGCTTCACCTATGCAGAGCAGCCGTCCCCGGACGGTCTGGCACAGGCGTTTTTGATTGGCGAAGAGTTTATCGGTGATGATCCTGTGTGCCTGATCCTGGGCGATAACATCTTCCACGGCCAACACTTCGGCGACCAACTGCGCACCGCCGCTGAGCGCCCGTCCGGTGCGACCGTGTTCGGTTACTGGGTCAAGGATCCAGAGCGTTTCGGCGTGATAGATTTCGACAGCGAGGGGCGCGCGCTGTCCATCGAGGAAAAACCAGCGAAGCCAAAGTCGAGCTACGCGGTAACCGGCCTGTATTTCTACGATAACGACGTGATCAAGATCGCCAAGGCGGTCAAGCCATCACCGCGCGGCGAACTGGAGATCACCGACGTCAACAACGCCTACCTCCAGCGCGGCGATCTGCACGTGGAACGCTTCGGCCGTGGCTTTGCCTGGCTCGACACCGGCACCCACGATAGCCTGCTGGAAGCCTCCACGTACGTTCAGACCATCGAGCACCGCCAGGGTTTGAAAGTGGCATGCCTGGAAGAAATCGCTTACGAGAACGGTTGGATCAACCGTGATCACTTGCTGGAACGGGCCAAATATTTTGGCAAAACCGGCTATGGTCAATACTTGTTCACTCTCGCTGGGGAAACTAAATGAATGTGACCGCCACTGAACTGCCCGGTGTTTTGATCATCGAGCCGAAGGTTTTTGGCGATGAGCGCGGCTTTTTTTATGAGAGTTTCAACGCCCGGGCTTTCGCCCAGGCGACTGGTTTGCAACAAGAGTTCGTGCAGGACAACCACTCGCGTTCGCAAAAAGGTGTGCTGCGCGGCCTGCACTATCAGGTCGAGCACGCTCAGGGCAAACTGGTGCGTGTAACCGCTGGTGAAGTGCTGGACGTGGCGGTGGATATCCGTCGCAGCTCACCGAACTTCGGCAAATGGGCAAGCGCACGCTTGTCTGCCGAGAATAATCGCCAACTGTGGATTCCACCGGGATTTGCCCATGGTTTTGTGGTGCTCAGCGACTACGCCGAGTTCCTCTACAAAACCACGGATTACTACACGCCCTCGGCAGAACGGTGCATTCGCTGGGACGACCAGGACCTCAACATCGACTGGCAACTGACCGGCGCGCCCACCTTGTCCACCAAGGACCAGAACGGCATGAGCCTCAAAGAAGCCGACCTGTTCCCATGAGCAGCACGTTGAAAATCCTCATCAGCGGCCAACACGGCCAGGTCTCCCGGGAGCTGCAACAGCGCCTCCAGGGCCTGGGCGAGTTGATCGTGCTGGGCCGCGACCAGTTGGACCTGACGCACCCCGAGCAGATCCGCCAGCAAGTACGCGCCCATCGCCCCGGCCTGATCATCAATGCCGCCGCCCATACGGCGGTGGATCAAGCCGAGAGCGAGCCGGACGTGGCCTTCGCCATCAACGCCACCGCGCCCGGCGTTCTCGCTGAGGAAGCCAAGGCACTGGGCATCCCGCTCATCCACTACTCCACCGACTATGTATTCGACGGCAGCAAGGCCGCGCCCTACAACGAGGGCGACGTTACCAACCCGCTGGGCGTCTACGGCGCAAGCAAGCTGGCCGGTGAACAGGCGATCGCCGCAGTCGGCGGTGAACACCTGATTCTGCGCACCAGTTGGGTCTACTCGACCCATGGCAAAAACTTCCTGCTGACCATGCAACGCTTGCTGCAGGAAAAACCGCAGATGCGCATCGTTGCCGACCAGATCGGTGCACCCACCTGGGCCGGGACCATCGCCAACAGCACCCGTGCCTTGATCGAACGCTGGCAAGCAGGCCAGGCCGGAGACTGGGGTGTCTATCACCTGACCGCCCAAGGCGAGACCTCGTGGTTCGGTTTTGCCCAGGCCATCGGCGAGCAACTACGGGCCAGCGGCCGTGCCTGCACCGAGCTGGAACCGATTCCGTCCAGCGCCTATCCGACCCCGGCAAAGCGCCCGCTGAACTCGCGCCTGGATTGCAGCCGCCTGCAACAGCAGTGGCACGTCTCGCAACCGCAGTGGCACGACGCATTTCGCGAGTGTCTTGCCGAGCAGCACTAGGCATAATGCGCCTGTACCCACAGGCGCATGACTCCCATGACTCCACCCCTTCCGCGAAGACCCCGCTGGCGCAGCCTGGCGTTGCTGGCGCTGTGCCTGGCACCGTTGTTGTGGCCGCTGGAGCACTTGGCCGAGCGCTATTACCGCAGCGAACTGGCCGGTCAAAACCGTCAGACGCTGGACCTGTACGTCGCCAACCTGCTGGGCACCCTGCACCGCTACGAAGTGTTGCCACAAATTCTCGGCGACCTGCCGGCCCTGCGTACCGCCATCGACGCACCTCAGGTCAGCACCAACCTGGTCAACGCCAACCACCTGCTCAAGGACGTCGCCGCCCAGGCCGGGGTGGAAGTGATGTACCTGATGGACACCACCGGCAAGACCCTCGCCGCGTCCAACTGGGACAAGCAGGACAGCTTCGTCGGGCGTAATTTTTCCTTCCGCCCGTATTTCAGCGAAGCCATGGCCGGGCGCCTGGGGCGCTTTTTCGGCCTGGGCACCACCTCGGCCAAGCGCGGCTACTTCTTCGCCGCTGCCGTGCGCGATGGCGACAGAATCATCGGCGTGCTGGTGGTGAAGGTCGACCTGGACCACACCGAAAGCCTGTGGGGCAACACGCCGGAACAACTGCTGGTGACCGACCATAACGGCGTGGTGATCCTCACCTCGCGCCCGCAATGGCGATTCCGTGCCACCCGGCCGCTGACTGACGAAGAACGCAAGGCCATCATTGCCATCCAGCCCTACCCGACCCGCGACCCGCAGCCGCTGAACCTCAGTTCCACAGCCTGGGTGCGCCAGTCCACCGACATTGCCGAGACCGGCTGGAAGGTCGAGATTCTCGCCCCGCGCACCTTGATCAACCGCCCGGTGCGTACCGTGGTTGCCGTGGGTGGCGCAACCTTGCTGGTGCTGATGCTGCTGCTCGGCCTGATGATGCAGCGCCGTCGTCACTACCTGGAACGCATCGCCTTCGAAGCCAAGGCTCGCCGCGAGCTGGAGATGCGCGTGATCGAGCGAACCAGCGACCTGGAAGGCCTCAACCGACGCCTGAAGCAGGAAGTGCTGGAGCGCGAGCACGCACAGCAGGAATTGGTGCGGGCTCAGGATGACCTGGTGCAGGCGGGCAAGCTTTCCGCGCTGGGCACCATGTCGGCAAGCATCAGCCACGAGCTCAACCAACCGCTGGCGGCGATTCGCAGCTACGCGGAAAACGCCGAGATCCTGCTGGACCACCAACGCACCGACGACGCCCGTGGCAACCTCAAGCTGATCAGCGAATTGACCGGGCGCATGGCCTCGATCATCGCCCACTTGCGCGCCTTCGCCCGGCGCGACCGGCATGCGCCGGAAAGCGTGGCCCTGCAACCGGCCCTGGATGATGCGCTGGCGCTGCTGGCCAAGCGGCGCCGGGCGATGGAAGTGGAACTGATCCGCGACCTGCCCGAGGCCACCTTGTGGGTCGCCGCCGGCGAAACCCGCCTGCGCCAGGTACTGGGCAACCTGCTGGCCAACGCCCTCGACGCCCTGACCGAAAAAGGCCCGCCGCGCAAACTCTGGTTGAGTGCCCAAACTACCGAACAGGGCGTCAACCTGTACATTCGCGACAACGGCCCGGGCTTCTGTATGGAAGCCCTGGGCCGCGCCAGCGAGCCCTTCTACACCACCAAGACCCGCACCCAGGGCCTGGGGTTGGGCCTGGCGATCTGCGACACCCTGATGCGCGCCTTTGGCGGTGAACTGTTGTTCGCCAACCACAAGGAAGGTGGCGCGCTGTTAACCTTGAAACTGCGCGCCGGAGCACCGGGTGTCAGTCTGCAACCGTCCGAGGACCGCAGTGTATGAGTATCGATAACCAGATTCAGGTGGTGTTGATCGACGATGATCCGCACCTGCGTCAGGCCCTGTGCCAGACCCTGGACCTGGCCGGGCTGAAAGTCCTGACCCTCGGCGAAGCCCAGGGCCTGACCGCGCGCCTGTCCCGGGATTGGCCGGGGGTTGTGGTGAGCGACATCCGCATGCCTGGCATGGACGGCCTGGAACTGTTGAGGGAGCTCCACGCCCAAGACCCGGAAATGCCGGTGCTGCTGATCACCGGCCACGGCGACGTGCCACTGGCGGTGCAAGCCATGCGCACCGGCGCCTACGACTTCCTGGAAAAACCCTTCGCCAGCGACGCCCTGCTCGACAGCGTGCGCCGTGCCCTGGCCTTGCGCCGCCTGGTGCTGGACAACCGCAGCCTGCGCCTGGCCCTGAGTGACCGCCAACAGTTGAGCACGCGCCTGGTGGGGCACTCACCGCAAATGCTGCGCTTGCGCGAGCAGATTGGCGCACTGGCGGCGACCAAGGCTGACGTGCTAATCCTCGGCGAGACCGGCGCCGGCAAGGAAGTGGTGGCGCGTGCGCTGCACGACCTGTCGAACCGCCGCACCGGCCCGTTTGTGGCAATCAACGCCGGTGCCTTGGCCGAGTCAGTGGTGGAGAGCGAGCTTTTCGGACATGAGCCAGGCGCCTTCACTGGCGCCCAGAAACGGCGCATCGGCAAGTTCGAATTTGCCAACGGCGGCACGCTGTTTCTCGACGAGATCGAAAGCATGAGCCTGGATGTGCAGGTCAAGCTGCTGCGGCTGTTGCAGGAGCGTGTGGTGGAGCGGCTGGGGGGCAATCAGCTGATCCCGCTGGATATCCGCATCATCGCCGCCACCAAGGAAGACCTGCGCCAGTCCGCCGACCAGGGCCGCTTCCGCGCCGACTTGTATTACCGCCTGAACGTCGCGCCCCTGCGCATTCCGCCGCTGCGCGAACGGGGTGAGGATGCGCTGATGCTGTTCCAGCACTTTGCCGACGAAGCCAGCACCCGCCACGGGCTACCGATGAAGGAGCTGCAACCGGGGCAACGCGCATTGCTGTTGCGTCACAGCTGGCCGGGCAATGTGCGCGAGCTGCAAAACGCCGCCGAGCGTTTCGCCCTGGGCCTTGAACTGGCGCTGGACAGCACCCCGGACAGCCCTTCTGCCGGCGTACTGACCAGCACACCCGGCGGCTTGAGTGAACAGGTCGAGCAGTTTGAAAAAAGCCTGATCGCCGCGGAGCTGGCACGCACCCACAACTCTATGCGCAGCCTCGCCGAGGCCCTGGGCGTGCCGCGTAAAACCCTGCACGACAAACTGCGCAAGCACGGGCTGAATTTCGCAGACAGCGGCAACAGCCACGCTGACGACGAATGACCCTTTTCCACCTGCCACGAGGCCACCATGAGTCGCGATAGCCGTTACCTGGAATCGATCCTTCACCACGACATTCCCTTGACCCGGGAAATGGGCCTCAAGGTTATCGACTGGCAGGACCGGCGACTGCAACTGCACTTGCCGCTCGACGCCAACATCAACCACAAGAGCACCATGTTTGGTGGCAGCCTTTATTGCGGCGCCGTGCTTGCGGGTTGGGGTTGGCTGCATTTGCAGTTGCGTGAGGAAGGGATCGAAGACGGGCATATCGTGATTCAGGAAGGGCAGATCAGTTATCCGCTGCCGGTGACCACGGATGCCACGGCGATTTGCCAGGCACCTGATGAGAAGGTGTGGAAGCGGTTTTTGGCGACCTATAAGCGTTATGGCCGGGCGCGCTTGGCGCTGGAGACGTGGATCGTCAATGAGGGCAGTGAAGAGCGGGCCGTAGCCTTTACCGGCCAGTACGTCCTGCACACATAACAAATGTGGGAGCGGGCGTGCTCGCGAATGCAATCTGTCAGTTGATACATCTGGCACTGAAAGACCGCTTTCGCGAGCAAGCCCGCTCCCACATTTTTGATCGATGTTGTGTTTAAGACCGGGCCAGGGTCAGCAACCGCTCACGCCATTCAGCCTTGGCCGGCAATGCCAAAAAGAACGGATTCAATAGCGACTCCCGCGCAGGATAGCTGAACGGCTGCCCATTCAATTCCAGCACCTCACCACCCGCCCCTTCCAGTACGCCCTGTGCCGCGGCGGTGTCCCACTGCGAGGTCGGCGCCAGACGCGGGTAGCAATCGGCGCTGCCTTCGGCCAACAGGCAAAACTTCAATGAACTGCCAATATTTGCCAGTTTCAACTCACCCAACCCGGCGCTCAAGCCTGCGAGCAAGCGGTCCTGTTCAGGGCTCGTGTGGCGACGACTGGCAACCACGGTAAACGCTTCACCCATCGCCGGTGTCTGGCGCACCTGGATTTGCTTGGGCGCAGCACTCACATCGGAACGCCAGGCACCCAGCCCGGCACCACCGAAGTAGCACCGACCACTGGTAGGCATCGACACCACACCAAACACCACGCGGCCCTTTTCGATCAGCGCGATGTTGACGGTGAACTCCTCGCTGCCGGAGATGAATTCCTTGGTGCCATCCAGCGGGTCCACCAGCCACCAGCGCTGCCAACCGGCGCGTACGCTCTGGTCGATATCCGCGTCTTCCTCCGAGAGCACCGGAATGCTCGGGTCCAGCGCAGTCAGCCCGGCGAGGATCAGATGGTGAGCGGCCAGGTCGGCGGCCGTCACCGGCGAATCATCGGTCTTGGTGGTGACGGCAACATCGGCGCGCCAATACGGCAGGATGACCTCGCCGGCCTGGCGGGCCAATTCAATCACGGGGGCAATAAACGGGTGACCCAGGAACAGTTCGCTCATGGCTGGAACGCTCCACGTTGAGTCAACAGGTCGCGCACCAGATACAGCGCCGCCAAGGCGCGGCCCTCGCTGAACTGCTCGTTCTGCGCCAACTGCGAGAGCTCCCGCAGGTTGACCCGGTCGACGCGCATCGGCTCCGGCTCGTCGCCTTCCAGGCGTTCTTCATACAGGTCGGTGGCCAGCACCACCTGGATTTTCTGGCTCATGTAGCCGGGGGACAGCGAAAGCTCGGTGATGTGCTCCAGCTGGTGGGCACCGAAACCGGCTTCTTCCTTGAGCTCGCGGTCTGCTGCTGCCAACACATCCTCGCCCGGCTCAATCAGGCCCTTGGGCAACGACAGTTCATACTCATCGGTGCCGCCGCAATATTCCTCGATCAACAGCGCGTGGTCCGAGTCGATCATCGCCACGATCATGACCGCGCCATAACCGGCCCCCCTGCCCACCAGGCGTTCGTAGGTCCGCTCCACGCCATTGGAAAAGCGCAATTGCACTTCCTCCACGCGGAACAAACGGCTACTGGCGACTATTTCGCGGGCGAGGACGGTGGGTTTCTGGCGCATAAGCGGCTCCTTGGCGTGATCGGGTTACTATACCGTGGCTTTTCCGATTGTCTGTGTCGGATATCTTTTCTTACATGAGTGTTCTTTATGCCTCCACTGCCCTGGCACGCCATCGACACCGTCCTGCTGGACATGGACGGCACCTTGCTCGACCTGCACTTCGACAACCATTTCTGGATGGAGCACCTGCCCCAGCGCTATGCCGAGTTGCATGGTGTGAGCCGGGCCATGGCCGAGATGGAGTTGCAACCATTGTTCGAGCGTAACGCCGGACAGTTGCAATGGTATTGCCTGGATTTCTGGAGCGCCGAACTCAAGATCCCGGTGCGTGAACTCAAGCTGGAAACCGCGCACCTGATCGCCTTGCGCCCGGATGCCGATACTTTCCTGGCCGCGATCAAACAGGCCGGCAAGCGGGTGATCCTGATCACCAACGCCCATCGGGATTCGCTGTCGTTGAAGCTGGAACGCATCGAGTTGGCGCCTTATTTCGAGCGACTGATCAGTTCACACGACTATGGTTTCGCCAAGGAAAACCCACAGTTCTGGGACGCCCTGCACGCCGACATCGCCTTCGACCCGGCCCGTAGCCTGTTTATCGATGACACCTTGCCGATCCTGCGCAGTGCCCGGGATTTTGGCGTGGGGCATTTGCTGGCGGTGAAGGAACCGGACAGCCGGAAGGGGCCTAAGGACACGGCGGAGTTTGCGGCGGTTGGGGATTACCGGGAATTGATTGTTGGGCTGTAACTGTAGGAGCGAGCTTGCTCGCGAAGAACCCGAGAACGACGCGGGGTGTCAGGCTTCCCGCGTTATCGTTGACGACCTTCGCGAGCAAGCTCGCTCCTACATGGGTACCGCTTACACAGGAATACGCAGCGTCTGCCCTGGGTAGATTTTGTCCGGATGGGACAGCAGCGGCTTGTTGGCCTCGAAGATTTTGTTGTACTGGTTGGCGTTGCCATAGACCGCCAGCGAAATAGCGCTCAGGGTGTCGCCCTTTTTCACCACGACAAAGCGGGCCGCCGCGACAGCAGGACCGGAAACGGTGATCTGGTCATCAACACTGGCAACGCCGGCAATATTGCCCAGCGCCAGCAGTATTTTCTCTTTCTCTTCCTGGCTGGCGACTTCACCTGTCACGGTCACCTTGTCACCGTCGACGGTGGTTTGCACATTGGGGTTACCCAACCCGACCTTGACCACGTGATCTTTTAACTGCTTGCTCGCGTTGGCATTACCCGGCGTCAACAGATCAATCAACTTCTCGCCTGCTTCCTTAACAAAGCTAAAAATACTCATGGTGCGCTCTCCTTGGGATTTAATTTCCAGATGCCAGAGACTAGACCAGTCCTACAGAATTGGGTTCCAGCCTGACCAAAGACCCAAACACGCTAGAATCCCACCGCATTGGAATAAGCCCGGAGCGAAGATGGACATCAAACAGCTGAAATTCCTCATCGCCCTCGACGAAACCCGTCACTTTGGCCAGGCGGCGGCGCGCTGCCACATCACCCAGCCGACCCTGTCGATGCGCCTGCGCAGCCTGGAAGAAGAGCTTCAGCTGCCGCTGGTCAATCGCGGCCAGCGTTTCGAAGGCTTTACCGCCCCCGGCGAACGCGTGCTGGCCTGGGCACGCACGGTGCTGGCGGCCTATGACGGTTTGCAGGCCGAGGCCGCTGCTTGTCGCGGCAATCTGGTGGGGACCTTGCGCCTGGGGGTGGTGCCGTTGTCGAGTTTCGATCCGCTGGCGTTGATGCAGAAGCTGCATAAGGAACACCCGAGCCTGCGCTTTGAGTTGTCAGCGCTGAGCTCCGAACAAATTCTTGAACAACTGGCGAGCAACCGCCTGGACCTCGGCGTGTCGTACCTGGAGCGCCTGGACGCCGAGCGCTTCGACTCCCTGGCCTTGGGCGAAACCCGCATGGGCCTGCTGTACGACCAACGGTTTTTCAGCTTCGGCGACAAGCCCCTGAGCTGGGAAGCGCTGATCGAACTGCCCTTGGGCATGCTTACCAGTGGCATGCACTTTCGCCAGTCCATCGACCACAACTTCCACAGCCGCGGTCTGAGCCCGCAGCCGCTGTTGCAGACCGACGCCGTCCATCAATTGTTACAAGCCGTGCACGGCGGCCTGTGCTGCGCGGTGATGCCACTGGACGGCGGCCTCGACGCCCTTACCGAGCACTTGCGCCTGCAACCCATTGAAGACGCTCACACGCTGGCCCGCCTGGGGCTGATCATGCGCCGCAGTGCGCCGCGTTCGGCGCTGGCAGAAGCCTGTTTTGCGCTGTACCAGAAATCGCTGCTGGAACCTTGATCGACGTCATCTATCGGTAGATCAGTACTGACGATTAGACGCGACCCTTTGTCGCGCCTAGTCTTACAGCTGAATACTTCCGGTGGTAATGCCCAATGAACGCCCAGCGCCCAGTCTGCGCGGCGCCCGCCCTCGAAACGCCCGCGCCCGCCGCCAGCCAGAGTTATCAGTTTTGTAATCTCGAACACACCGAATCGGCCAGCACCGCGCTCGCCGAGGAAGTTGCGTTGGCGATTGCCTATAACGACATCAGCCAGGCAGTGATGCTGGTGACGCCAACCGACCTTGAAGACTTTATCGTCGGCTTCAGCATCGGTAGCGGCATTATCGAAGACGTTAGCGACATTTATGACCTGAAAATCAGCGGCTCGGGTTCGACCCAATACGCTCAGGTGCAGATTTCCAGCCGCGCCTTCTGGAATATGAAGCAGCAGCGCCGGCAACTGGCGGGTACCAGCGGCTGTGGACTGTGCGGCGTGGAAGCGGTGGAACAGGCGCTGCCCAACCTCAAAGTGCTGCCCGGCGCGTCTTTGCCGCCTGCCGACTGGCTGGACGGCCTGCGCCAGCGCATCAGCGCGTTCCAACCCCTGGGCCAGTACAGCGGCGCGGTGCATGCGGCAGTGTTCATGAACAATCAGGGCGAATTGCTGCTGGGCCGTGAAGACATCGGCCGGCATAACGCCCTCGACAAGCTGATCGGTGCACTGATCCGGCAAAAGATTCCGACCGACGGTGGCCTGGCGATTGTCACCAGTCGCTGCAGCCTCGAACTGATCCAGAAAGTATTGCGCGCAGGCATCCAGACCCTGGTCAGCCTGTCGTCGCCCACCGGCCTGGCCCTGCAATGGGCCCGTCGGCACAACCTCAATCTCATCCACCTGCCGCAGAAAAGTGCGCCGCGGGTCTATAGCCCTGCGATGGAGAATCAAGCGTGAGCACTCATCATCAAGCCGACGACAAACCTACCCCGCGCTACAAGCCCTACAAAGGCCCGGCCGGTGGCTGGGGCGCACTGATCAGCGTGGCGCAAGCCTGGCTGACCAGCGACAACGCGCTGAAAAATATCCGCATGATGCTCAAGACCAACCAGAACGGCGGCTTCGACTGCCCGGGCTGCGCCTGGGGTGATTCGCCGGAAAGCGGCATGGTCAAGTTCTGCGAGAACGGCGCCAAGGCGGTCAACTGGGAAGCCACAAAGCGCCGGGTCGATGCCGCATTCTTCGCCAAGCACAGCGTCAGCGCGCTGCTGGAGCAGAGCGATTACTGGCTGGAATATCAGGGCCGCCTGACCGAGCCGATGAGCTATGACGCAGAAACCGATCGCTACAAGCCCATCAGTTGGGAATCGGCTTTCGACTTGATCGGCAAGCACCTCAATGCGCTGCCAAACCCGGACATGGCCGAGTTCTATACCTCGGGCCGGGCCAGCAACGAAGCGGCTTACCTGTATCAACTATTCGTGCGTGCCTACGGCACCAACAACTTCCCGGACTGCTCGAACATGTGCCACGAAGCCAGCGGCGTCGCCCTGGCGCAAAGTGTTGGCGTGGGCAAAGGCACCGTGACCTTCGATGACTTCGAACATGCGGACGCGATTTTCGTCTGGGGCCAAAACCCCGGCACCAACCATCCACGCATGCTCGAACCATTACGCGAAGCGGTAAAACGCGGCGCCCAAGTGGTGTGCATCAACCCGCTGAAAGAACGTGGTCTGGAACGTTTCCAGCACCCGCAACACCCGCTGGAAATGCTCACCAACGGTGACAAACCGACCAACACCGCCTACTTCCGCCCGGCGCTGGGTGGCGACATGGCCATCCTGCGCGGCATGGCCAAATTCCTGCTGCTGTGGGAACGCCAAGCTCAGGCCGAAGGCAAAGAGGCCGTGTTCGACCACGACTTCCTCAACGAACACACTGCCAACGTGCTGGATTACCTGGGCAAGATCGACGACACCTCATGGGATGAAATCGTCGAGCAGTCTGGCCTGACCCTGGTGGAGATCGAGCAAGCCGCGCGCATGTATGCCAAAGGCAAGAACGTGATCATGTGCTGGGCGATGGGCATCACCCAACATCGCCACTCGGTGCCGACCATCCAGGAAATCGCCAACCTGATGCTTCTGCGCGGCAACATCGGCCGCCCCGGCGCCGGCCTGTGCCCGGTGCGCGGCCACAGCAACGTGCAGGGCGACCGCACCATGGGCATCAACGAACGGCCACCGGTGGCGTTCCTTGACTCCCTGGAGCGTCGCTTCCAGTTCCAGGTACCGCGGGATAACGGCCATAACGTGGTGGAAGCGATTCACGCCATGCTCGAAGGCCGCTCCAAAGTGTTTATCGGCCTGGGTGGCAACTTCGCCCAAGCCACGCCGGACAGCCCGCGCACCTTTGAAGCCCTGCGCAATTGCGACCTGACCGTGCAGATCAGCACCAAGCTCAACCGCAGCCACCTGATGCACGGCAAGGACGCACTGATCCTGCCATGCCTGGGCCGTACCGACATCGACATCCAGGCCGAAGGCCCGCAAGCCGTGACCGTGGAAGACTCGTTCAGCATGGTCCACGCCTCCAATGGCCAACTGCAGCCATTGTCGAAACAGATGAAATCCGAGCCTGCGATTCTGGCGGGCATTGCTGCCGCGACATTGGGCAGCAAGCCGGTGGACTGGAACTGGCTGGTGGCCGATTACGACCGTATTCGCAACCTGATCGCCGACACCATTCCCGGCTTCAAGGACTTCAACGAACGCCTGAAAAACCCGGGTGGTTTCTACCTGGGTAACTCCGCCGGCGCCCGTCGCTGGAACACCCCTTCGGGCCGCGCCAACTTCCGCCCGAACATCCTGCCCAAGGACCTGGTGCACGAACGCACCCGCAACACCGGGCAATTGCCGGACCTGATCATGCAGTCGATGCGTTCCCACGATCAGTACAACACCACGATTTATGGCCTGGACGACCGCTATCGTGGGGTCAAGGGTCAGCGGGATGTGTTGTTCGTCAACGAAGCCGACATCATCCGCCTGGGCTTCAAGCCAGGGCAGAAGGCCGATATCGTGTCGATCTGGGATGACGGGCGTGAGCGCCGCGTGAAGGGCTTTACCCTGCTGGCGTTTGATATTCCGGCGGGGCAGGCGGCGGCTTATTACCCGGAGGTGAACCCACTGGTGCCGCTGGAGAGCACGGGGGATGGCAGCCATACGCCAACGTCGAAGTTTGTAGCGATTCGGCTGGAAGCGGCGAGCGCGACCGGGCTGATCATGGCGAAGTCGGCCTAAGCGACACCTTATTGTGGCGAGGGAGCTTGCTCCCGTTCGGGTGCGTAGCGCCCGTAGAAATTTTGGGGCCGCTGCGCAGCCCAACGGGAGCAAGCTCCCTCGCCACAGACAGCACCTGAGCTTTTTTACGGGCACAAAAAAGGCCGCTTTTGCATAAAAGCGGCCGTTCCGAAGTAAGTAAAGACTCACAAAAACAACTTAAGTTCCGTATAAAAAACAGCAACTTAGAGAATTGTATACAACTCATACCACTGGTCGGGTTTCGATTGTCACCGTCTCGATACAACCTCAGGATCGCGCCGTCATCCTCTTGAGGTTCCTCTATGAAGTTCTCCTCGATTCTCTTGTTGTCCCTTGGCCTGGTCAGTGGCGCAGCCATGGCCGGTGGCACCACCGAAGCCGGTGTGGGCGGCGCATTGGGCGGGGTTCTAGGTTCAGTCGTAGGTCAGCAGTTGGGCGGTAACACCGGTTCAGCCATCGGCGCGGCACTCGGCGGCGCAGGCGGCAGTGCGGTCGGCGCAGACAAGCGCAGTCGCGGCGAAGCTGCCATTGGCGGCGCATTGGGCGCAGCCGGCGGCAACGTGGTGGGTCGCAGTGTCGGCGGCAGCACCGGCAGCCTGATCGGCGCAGCAGCCGGCGGTGGCGCTGGTGGCGCGCTGGGCAACTACATGGGCAACAAGAGCGATGACGATGATCGTCGTTACCGTGGTCGTGATAACCGCCGTTATGACCGCGATGATCATCGCGGGCGCGGTCATGCGTATGGGCATCGCAAGAACAAGCATCACTATCGCCACCGCTAAGGCCTTCCACCTGTAGGAGCGAGCTTGCTCGCGATGGTCGTCAACGATGACGATGGAAACCTGACACGCCGCTGCGCTCTCGGGTTTTTCGCGAGCAAGCTCGCTCCTACAGTGCCAAGCGCTGCAAGGCCTCACGCAGCGCTTGCGGAATCGTCACCGGCTGGTTCGACCCCCGATCCACGAACACATGCACAAACCTCCCCGCCGCACAGGCCTCATCCTCCCCCGCCTTGAACACCGCCAGCTCATACTGCACTGAACTGTTGCCCAACTTGCCCACCCGCAGGCCAATCTCGATGCGGTCCGGAAAGGCAATCGAGGCAAAGTAGTCGCACGCCGAACTCACCACAAATCCCACCACCTCACCGTCATGAATATCCAACCCGCCCTGCTCGATCAGGTAGGTATTCACCGCCGTGTCGAAAAAGCTGTAGTAGGTGACGTTATTCACATGGCCATAAACGTCGTTGTCGTGCCAGCGCGTGATGATTGGCTGGAAGTGGCGGTAATCGGCGCGCAGTGGGATGGCATTGGTCATCGATAAAGCCCGGGTAAGAAGAGGCTATCTTGATACTGGGTTCAAGCCCTACCCGCAAGCCTAGGTTGGACTTTGCTCAACCGTTTCGTGGACACACCCCATACGCTTGAGAGCTTGATCCGTCTCAACCGAATGCTGCAGGCACTGGCGGTAAGCAGCGATATACGCCTCGATTGCAGCACTGGCCTGCTGCGGCGTGACCCGTGCCAGGTACTCCACGAACGAACGCCGGCCGATCTGGAAGTGCTGGTAGTCCAGTGGAAAATCCCAATAACCGCCCCAGGTCAAAAAGCCGTGCTCGGCAAACAGGTCAATCACCTCCTCTGCCCGGCCAGGACGCGCAGGCTTGCCAGGGCGAGCATCCAGGCGGTTAACGGCAGTCACAGTACTCGCCTTGGGCTCAACGGTGGCCTGCCCGGTGAATTCACCTCCCGGGCTACGCCGGAATAGCACAAACGGGTTTTGCAGCGGGTTTAGATCAATTGCAGCACCGTAGGCATGCAGCGACCACCCCAAAGCCCCACTGACCTGCCGCCCGTTAAAACCACTGGTATTGTTGCGGGCCATCGACACCTTGTCATTGCCTCGATAGGTTTCCAGTGTGACCGCCTGGTTCACCGGAAACCGGCGCTGCACCAACTGATTGAAGATCTCCTCCATATGGGGGGCGATGGCATCCAGCACCACGAGCTGCCCGTTGTTATGCAGCACTCCGTCAAAGTCCACATAGCTGAACGTGACTCGTGCGAGGCGTGCACAGGGCAGCGGGTTGGAGGCGGTGATGGTGTTGCGAAGCTGCATTCGCCGACAGTCATTGACGCTCAACGGTGTGACGGACGCCATCGTACTTTGGGCGACCAGCATCCCGACGAACAGTACGGCTCCGTGGACAACACCACGAGAAAAACCAATAGTCATGGGCAGTTCCTTTGCAGAAGAAGTGGAGCATCAAACCTTCTCACCTGCGGGCAAAGCCTAGCTGTCGGCGGCGTCTGCCAATGGGTGGGAAATCACCACCCCCGGCCCGGAAATCAGAGCGCTTCCAAACCCGCCTCTGCCCACTCACGCACCTCAGCGTAGGGATACTCCTCCAGCACAGCAAAACCTGGAATCCCTTTCGCCTTCAACTTGGTAAACAACGGCACGCTGATCCCGCCCAGAAACCGCGTCAAACGCTCAGCGCCCGGCAGGTGGCCGTTGTATTCATGATGCCTGTGGATAAATTCACCGCACAGCGCCAGAAAGTTTTTATCCACAAGCGGCGGCAAGCTCGGCGGCGCCGGCAAGTGGGCGACGTTGCCGTGGCACACCGAGCAGTGCCCGCACTGCCGGGGCGCGTTTTCATCCCCGAAGTAATGCGCCAGGCGGTAACCCAGGCACTCCTCCGTCGCGAACAGATCCAGCATGGCGTGAATCCGCGCCACCTCCGTCACCTCATGCTGCTTGAAGCCTGTGTATAACTCCGTGCTCAGTACCTGTGGATCAAAGTCGGTATTCAGCAGGGCGTAGACCTCGGTCATCTGCTTGCTTTCCATCTCGATCAGGCCCTGCTCCTGGAAATAATCCAGGGCCTTCACCACACGATTGCGCTCGGCCTGATGCTGTTGATACAGCGCGTCGAAATCCACCGTCGCCCAGGTTTTTGCCCTTTTACAGACCTGGATGATCGCCGCGACAAACTGCTGCCGCTCACCGGAAAAGCGCGCCAGTAGTGCTTCAGGTTCAATCAGATACTTGAAGCGGTATTCGGCATAAAACGCGTAGCGCGGCGCGATCACACCTTTGAGTTCAAGCTGCACCAGCAACGTCTTGAGCGGTAGCTCGCGGATGTTGCTGAGGTCCGAAAGCGAGCGGAGTAGAAACTCCCATTGCCCATCACCACCGGCGGCCTGAATTTCCTCCAGGACGCGGCGAATACCTTCCTGTTCCGGCGTGTCGCCGTACACAAAGTTTTCCAGGATATTCAGGCTGTCGCGGTTAGCCAAAACCAGACAGTCAGATGGCTGCCCGTCACGCCCGGCACGGCCGATTTCCTGGCTGTAGTTCTCGATGGATTTGGGCAGGTCGAAATGCACGACGTTACGGATATCGCTCTTGTCGATGCCCATGCCGAAGGCGATGGTAGCGACGATGCAATTGGATTGGCCGCCCATGAACCGCTTCTGAATGCCCTCGCGTTTATCGTGGGCCAAGCCCGCGTGATAAGCCTCGGCCTGGATGCCGTTGCGATTCAAATGCTCGGCAATGTGTTCAGCGGTTTTCTGCAGGGTGACGTAGACGATGCTCGGCTGATTGGCCCGCTCCTTCATCCATTCCACCAGGCGTCGGCGCTTGTCCTGGCCGCTGACGGGCTCCACCAGCAGGTTGAGATTGGAGCGGTAGAAGCCGGTGGTGATCACATCGTCCGGCGCAATGGCGAACTTGGCCTGCATGTCAGCGATCACCTTGGGCGTCGCCGTGGCTGTCAACAGCAGCGCCTGGGGGATCCGGAACTCGCGCTGGTAGTCCGGCAGCTTCAAGTAGTCCGGCCGGAAGTTATGGCCCCACTCGGAAATACAGTGGGCTTCGTCCACCACCAGCAGCGAAATCGGCACGCTTTGCAGAAAGTTGCGGAACCGCTCGTTCTTCAGGCGCTCCACGGAAACCATCAGGATTTTCAGCTCACCCGAACGCGCCCGAGCCATGACGTCATTGGCGTCATCGCGGCTCTGGGCCGAATCGATGCTGCCTGCCGAGATACCATGGCGCTGCAAGAAACCCAACTGGTCCTGCATCAACGCCAGCAGCGGCGACACCACCAGCGTCAGGTGCGGGAGCAAGACGGCGGAAAGTTGATAGCACAAGGACTTGCCGGAACCGGTGGGGAAAATCGCCGCCGCCGAACGGCCGGCCAGCACGGCACTGACCGCCGCCTCCTGGCCCAAACGAAACTGTGGATAACCAAAGACCTGTTGGAGGGTGTTGTGCATAAGCTGTCACTCCATTGACCGCTGAACGAGCCCAAAACATAGACCAGCGCACTCAGCGAATCGAGAAAGGTCGCAAGGAAAAAAGAGACAGGATGATACACAGCCTGGGCAATGGAGTAGGTACCAGTAGGAAACGTTCCAACCTTAAGCAGGACGCATCTCGAAACCCATTGCGCTACAATCAACGCTTGCCATGAGAGGACGCTGTAATGAGCGAACTGACGTTTGAGCAAAAGCAGGATCACTACGACAAGATCCGCCGTTCCAACTACCTGGCCAGCCTGCGCCTGGAAGGGTTCGACACCCAGCCCGCCGATGTCGACAAACCCCTGCCGACCCGCGAAGCCGTCCTCGCCAAGTACCGCAACACCCCACGCTGATGCTCGACAAATATGGCGTGGGCCAGGACCCGTACTGCTACCCCGGTAGCAGCGTCCTGCGCAACCGCCTCGATTTGTTCGACGAAGAACGCCTGCACCAGGCCGAGCGGGAACTGTCTGAAATTGCCGTAGGCAGCCTTCCGCTGTATCCCCCGCCCTACGACCTTGAACGCCTGCAACACATCCACCGCACCCTGTTCGGGGACATCTACGAATGGGCCGGGGAACTGCGTACGGTCAATATCCAGAAAGGCGACACGCTGTTCTGCACGCCGGAGCGTATTCCCCCCGAGGCGGCCAAGATCATCCACCACATGGCGCAGGCTAACTGGTTTGTCGGGGTGACGCAGGCCGAGTTGGTGACGCAAATCGCCGAAGCTTATGGCGACCTCAACGTGATCCACCCGTTTCGCGAAGGGAACGGCCGGGCGCAAAGGATTCTGTTCGAGCAGATCATCGTCAATGCAGGGTTTTCGGTGAATTGGTGGCTGGTTAAGAACGCGGCGTGGATACCGGCGAATATCGATGCGGTGGCGTGTGATTATCGGGGATTGGAGGCGATTTTTGAGCGGTGTATCAGTACACCGCGCTAACCCCTGATCGCTCCCTACGCTCCGCGTGGGAATGCCGCCTGGGACGCTCCGCGTCCCGCCATCCGCGCACGACCCAAGTCATGAACACTGGTGACGCGGAGCGTCACGGGATGCATTCCCACGCGGGGCGTTGGAACGATCAGTGTCCGTTAAAGCTGGTAACGATCTGTTTATTGCTCTCACCCCACACTCCCGCCAAGGTTCGCCCCGTCGCTGCAAATTCAGCGAACGGGTTTGGTCACTCGAAAAACAGCACACATAAGTGCCATCACTTGCCTTGCGGACGTCTATCGTCTTCTCAGCGCAATGCTATGGCGGCTGTGTGTGGGACGTCCTCGGACGTGCCGGATTGCTGTTTCCGGCTGGCCAACCTGCACACAGTCCGCCACCCATCGTTTGGCCACGGTGATGACGGTTACTTAACAGCAAACCGAGTAACTTCAAATGCAAACACCTGAAGCGACAAACCGCTACCGTCCTCTTGGTACCAACTTCAGCGATACATATCCTCTGCTCATTGATACAGAGGCTGCCGCCGAAGACATCCAGTCCGCAGCACACCAACGCATCCGCGCCGCTGCCGATCTGTTAGAAACCTTCACCTGCCTGACCTATGAGCAGGCCGATATCAAAGACATTTCCCACATCACCAACGCGTTATACCTGCTGGTCCAGGATGGCTGCGATCTGCTGGAAGCTGCCCAAACCGGCATGATGCAACTCACGACCGCCGACGCCGTAAAGCGAACGCCACCTGAGCAACCACACAGCTAAAAATGTGGGAGCTGGCTTGCCTGCGATAGCGGTGTGTCAGACAACACTGCTGCCACTGACACACCGCTATCGCGGGCAAGCCCGGCTCCCACATTTGACCTGTTTCGTTTGAAGGGTCACGGTTCGATCGATAAAGTCACTCGCCTCCACCCAATCACGCGTGCCCACCATGAACCTGGCCCCCAACTTTCCCGAAGACCTTGCCATGCAGCAGCTCCTGCAACTGCTGCATGAAGAAATTGGCTTGCCTGAACATAAGACGCTGCGCCTTGAAACCGCCATCAACCTCGACCTGGACTGCGACGGCGCTGAGGCCAATCAATTGATGGAAGCGCTGGAGCAAGACTTCGCTGTCGACTTGAACGACTTCGACGCTTATCGTTACTTCCAACCTCCCGTATTCGACGTCTTCCTGAAACAAAGAGCCAAAGGCCGCGGCGACAAAGTCCCACTGACCATCGGCATGCTTTACCTGGCTATCAAGGCCCAACGCTGGGACACGCAAACCCTGGAAAACCTGTAGGAGCGAGCTTGCTCGCGAAAAATCTGAGAGCGCCGCGTCAAACCTGGAAGCCCGCGTTATCGTTAACGACCTTCGCGAGCAAGCTCGCTCCCACAACTAAGGACCTTACATGGACGTACTAATGGGCCTGCTGGCCGCCCTGCTTTGGGGTGGCACGGACTTCCTCGTGGGCCTCAACGCCCGAGCCGTCGGCGTCAAACGCGCGGTGTACTTCGGCCAGGCCCTGGGCTTCCTGATCATGACCCTGCTGCTGGTCATATTCCCGGCCTTCCTCGTCAAATCCCTCGCGGCACCTTTAAGTGTCTGGCTCCTGGGCGCCGCAGCAGCCCTGCTGACCGTCTCCGGCGCCCTCGCATTGTCCAAGGCCTTCGCCCTTGGGAAAGCGGCCATCGTCGCGCCTCTGGTGACGTCCTACGGCGTGGTGACTACTTTGCTGTCATGGGCCAGCGGCGAACACATCAGCCTGATCCAACTCGGCTGCATCGCCTTGTGCGTGGTCGGGGTGATCCTCTCCAGCATCCACAAGGACAACGGGGTCCCTCACAACAGCTCCACTCGCTCGATCGCCTACGCGATGCTCGCGGCACTTCTTTACGGCACCAGCTTCTGGATGCAGGGCCGCTACACGCTGCCGACACTCGGCCCGGTCACGATGCTTTGGCTTGGTTATCTAGTCGGTTTGTGTGTACTGGTGCTGATGGTGCTTAAAGTCAAAGACGGCCTGAAAATCCCACCGCTGAAAAACTGCGCAACGCTGACCGGCGCGAGCCTGATGAACCTCGGCGGGTTTTCGGCGTTCTCGTGGGGCGCAATGGCTGGGTCGGTTTCGGTAGTGACCGTGATCAGTACCTTATCCGGCGGGATTGCCGCGATTCTGGGGTTTGTATTTTTCAAGGAACGACTGTCGGCAGTGCAAGTTACCGGTGTTGTGCTGGTGTTGGTCGGAGCCGTCGTTCTGCACCTCGTCGACTAATCCCTCGCCCACAAAAAAGCCGCCCACAAAGGGCGGCTTTTTCACAACGGCCGAATCTTACAACTTCGGACCCGCAGCCTTGATGGCATCGCTCACTTCAAACTTCTTGAAGTTCTCAATGAACAGACCCGCCAGCGCTTTCGCCGCTTCATCGTAAGCAGCCTTGTCAGCCCAGGTGTTACGTGGGTTCAACAGGCCGGTATCAACACCCGGTACAGCCAACGGCACGTCCAGGTTGATGGTGTCGAGGTGTTCGGTCTCGGCACCAATCAACGCACCGCTCTGGATCGCTGCAATCACGCCACGGGTGGTCGGGATGTTGAAGCGCTTGCCAACGCCGTAGCCGCCGCCGGTCCAGCCGGTGTTGACCAAGTAGACCTTGGAGCCGAAGCCGCGGATGCGCTTGATCAGCAGCTCTGCGTATTCGCCAGCCGGGCGCGGGAAGAACGGTGCGCCGAAGCAGGTGGAGAAGGTCGACTTGATGCCGGCGCCCGAACCCATTTCGGTGGAGCCCACCAGTGCGGTGTAGCCGGACAGGAAGTGGTAGGCCGCTTGTTCTTCGCTGAGGATCGAGACTGGCGGCAGTACGCCGGTCAGGTCGCAGGTCAGGAAGATCACAGCGTTTGGCTCGCCACCGAGGTTTTGCTCGGAGCGCTTGGCAACGTGTTCCAGCGGGTAGGCGGCGCGGCTGTTCTGGGTCAGGCTGACGTCAGCGTAGTCGGCGTGCTTGGCGTCGTCGATCACGACGTTTTCCAGCACGGCGCCGTGCTTGATGGCTTTCCAGATAACCGGCTCGTTCTTCTCGGACAGGTCGATGCACTTGGCATAGCAACCGCCTTCGATGTTGAACACAACACCTTCGCCCCAGCCGTGTTCGTCGTCACCAATCAGGTAACGGCTTTCGTCGGCGGACAGGGTGGTTTTACCCGTGCCGGACAGGCCGAAGAACAAGGTCACGTCGCCTGCTTCGCCGATGTTGGCTGCGCAGTGCATCGGCAGTACATCGGAGGCTGGCAGCAGGAAGTTCTGCACCGAGAACATGGCTTTTTTCATCTCACCGGCGTAACGCATGCCAGCGATCAACACTTTTTTCTGGGCGAAGTTGAGGATCACGCAACCGTCGGAGTTGGTGCCGTCACGCTCTGGCACGCATTCGAAGTTGGCCACGTTGAGCACTTGCCACTCTTCACGACCGGCCGGGTTGTACTGGGCCGGGTTGATGAACAGGCAACGACCGAACAGGTTCTGCCAGGCAGTCTGGGTGGTCATTTTCACGGCCAGGTAGTGGTCTTCTGCAGCCCCTACGTGAACGTGGGAAACGAAATGCTCTTGCGCGTTGTTGAATGCCTCGACGCGAGCCCACAGGGCATCGAACTTGTCGGCCGGGAACTTGCGGTTGATCGGGCCCCAGGCAATGGCAGCCTGGGTGGAAGGCTCTTCAACGATGAAGCGGTCGACCGGAGAACGGCCGGTACGATGACCGGTTTCTACGACCAGCGCGCCAGTATCGGCAAGCACGCCTTCACCGCGCTGCAGGGCTTCTTTGACCAGATCGTCAACACTCAGGTCAGTGTATACGGCGTTATTGGCTTGCGTCATGAGGTTCCCCATCGGCCTATGGCCGAGTGCTCCAAACGTTTTGTAGTAGAAAGTTGCGCACTACTACCGCGAAAAAAGTGGGCCGGATTATGCCAGAAAAGCCCAAAAAGAGTAGGGCCCTCCGGTCAGAACGGCGGAAATCCGGCGTTTGTCAGGTGATTTACCTGTGCTTAAACGTTTTAGTGGCGGGTGCCTGAAGGGGTGTCTACGCCGGCGCCGGCGAATAATTGAGCGATATCGGCGGCGTCGAACAGGTAGCGCTGGTTGCAGAACTGGCAGTCGATCTCGATGTTGCCACCGTGTTCCACCACCAGATCCTGCGCATCTTCCAGGCCCAGGCTGACCAGGGCAGTGGCCGAGCGCTCGCGGGAGCAGCTGCAGTGGAAACGTAACGATTGCACATCGAACAGACGTACGGCCTCTTCGTGGTAGAGGCGGTGCAGGATGGTTTCGTTGTCCAGGCCCAGCAGTTCTTCGGTTTTCAACGTGCCGGCCAGGGCGGTGATGTGTGCCCAGCTTTCGGCGCGGTCTTCTTCATCCTTGATGCGGTCGGCCGGCAATTGTTGCAGCAGCAGGCCACGGGCGCGCTTGCCATCGGCATTGAGCCAGAAGCGGGTGCCCACTTGCTGGGACATCACGAAATAGTTGGTGAAGCAGTCAGACAGAGTTTCGCCGTCGAGGTCGACAATGCCCTGATAACGCTGGCCGACAGTCGGGTCGACGGTCAGTGCCAGTACGCCGTCAGGCATCAGGTCGGCCAGTGTTGCATCGGCGGCGATCCGATCGGCGTCGTAGCGGGCCAGGCCACGGATTTCGCGGGCGCTGGAGCATTCGATCATCAACAGCGGGATCGGGCCTTCGGAACGGGCCTGCAGGATCAGCAAACCATCGAATTTCAGGGTGCCTACCAGCAGCGAGGCAGCCGCCATCAGTTCGCCGAGCAATTGTGCAACCGGCTCCGGATAGGGGTGCTTGGCGAGGACTTCGGCATAGCTTCGCTCCAGGGCGACCAGTTCGCCGCGGGCGTCGCTGTCGTCGAAGATGAAGCGTTGGGTGAAGTCGGTATCCGGTAGATCAGTCATAGGTCTGGGTATCTGAATTGATGACAAAAAGATGACAACGTTTATAGAATTACACGCTTTAGCACCGTTTTGGTGCGGCCTTCTACGGAAAAACGAAGCGCTTTAAAGCAAAGAGGAAACAGTTTATGAACAATCCGGGTTTGTTCCAAGCCAAGTGGAACCTCGGGCGATTGGCCCTGTGCAATTTATTCGCTGTGGGGCTGCTGTGTTTTTGGCTCTGGCCAGCGGGCCAGGCGCTCTGTGTGGTTTTCGACGAGTGGCTGTTTCATCTGCTTAACGACCCCTTGGCAAGCAGCTCGGCGTGGCTGCATGTGTGGGCGGTAGCCAGTTTGCGACCGTTTGACGCGGTGGTCGGGGTGATTCTGCTCGCACTGTTGATCCGCGGCGACTGGGTGTTCAAGGCGATTCAGGTGCGCCAGGCGTTTTTCGGGTTCCTGGGCATTCTGCTGCTGTTGCTGTTTATCCGCATGCTGTTTTCCAAGCTCGCGGCCCAGATGGGCTGGCAACACCATAGCCCGTCGATGGTGATCAGCGGGGCGATTCAGATGAGCGACTATTTCCCGGGCCTTGAGAAGACGTGGGAATTGAAGGACCGCTCCAGCCAGAGTTTCCCGGGGGATCACGCCTCGGTGTTGTTGATCTGGGGGATGTTTATGACCGTGTTTGCCAAACGGATCAGCCAAATTATGGTGATTTGGGGGCTGGCGCTGCTGTTCATGATGCCGCGGCTGGTGGCCGGCGCGCATTGGGGGCAGGACGATTACATCGGCGGGGTGTTGCTGGCGCTGTTGGCGTTGGGCTGGGGCTACTACACGCCGTTTGCGGCGAAGTTTTCCGGGGGATTGGTGCGGGTGACGACGCCGCTGCTGGATTGGTTTCAGCGGGTACCGTTGGTCAATCGCTTGAGCGTTATCCGCAGCGTTTGAGTTGAAGTTGCAGGAGCCGCCTGGCTCCTGCGGTTTTCCGGTTAATCATCATTGCCACTGCCGCGAAACTTGAACAGGTCGCGCCGCTGTTTCTTGCTCGGCTTGCCGTCGGTGGTCATACCCAAGGAGCCAGACTTGCGCATGGCCGCCGCGTTTTCGCGCTTGGCGATGCTGGCTTCGGTTTCGGTATACAACGCCTGCGCCTCGGGAGCGCCCTTTCGCACAATTGAAAGCGCCTGGACCACGACGGTTCGCTCATCAAAACCGGCACGAATCTGGAACTCATCGCCAATGCGCGGCTCCTTGCCGGGCTTGCAACGCTCACCGCGCCAATGCACCTTGCCACTCTCGATCGCCGCCTTGGCCAAGGCGCGGGTCTTGAAGAACCGTGCCGCCCACAACCACTTGTCCAAACGGACTTTTTCTTCCTCTTCCTGCTTCTGAGCCACTTGAATTCCTCGCTCTGAAAAATGTCGCAACTTTACCGTTGAAGCCCTTCAACGCATAAACCCTTGAGCTCACCTAAGATACGCCAGGTAGCATCCTGTTTTCGCGAGGTTAACGTGTGACCGACTTTCCTGTTTCACTCACCTCACCCAAACAAGGCTGTGCGGGTTGCCAGCAAAGTGAACCGCTGGGTTTTGAGTTTGCGTTTGCATATCAGCCCATCGTGGACCTGCGGGACCAGTCGATCTTTGCCCATGAAGCCCTGGTGCGGGGCGTCAATGGCGAGGGGGCGCTGTCGGTGCTGGATCAAGTCAACCACAGCAACCGCTATCGCTTTGACCAGCGCTGCCGAACGCAGGCGATAGCCACGGCGTCCACACTGGGCATGCAGACGTACCTTTCAATCAACTTCATGCCCAACGCGGTCTACCGGCCTGAATTGTGCATTCGCAGCACGCTGGAAGCGGCCCGTGAGCATAATTTTCCGCTGGATCGGCTGATTTTCGAAACCCTGGAAAGCGAGCACGTAGATAACTATCGCCATTTGACGAATATTCTGCGTGAATACCGCGAATTCGGCTTCAAGACCGCCATCGACGATTTCGGTGCGGGCTATTCGGGGCTGAATCTGCTGGCTGATTTCCAACCCGACTTGATCAAACTCGACATGGCGCTGATCCGCGATGTCGACCGTGATCGTGTCCGTCAGGTGATCGTCCGGGGGATTGTCACAATCTGTGAGCAGTTGGGCGTTACTGTCATCGCCGAGGGCATCGAAAGTGCCGGTGAGCGGGACTTTCTCGCCGACTGCGGAATATTCCTGATGCAAGGCTACTGGTTCGCCAAGCCTGCATTCAAAGCCCTGGCCGAGGTATCACCCGACGCCTGGGCGAATTAATTGCTGGTTATTCATATTGAAGACATTTGACCATTTGACCGTTGTGGGTCTGCGTGAGTGGGTGGCACTTCCCGACCTGGGAGTGGCTGGCCTGCGCGCCAAGATCGACACCGGCGCCAGTACCTCAAGCCTGCATGCCACCGAGATCGAGCCGTTTGAGCGCGACGGTGCAAAGTGGGTGCGCTTTACCGCGCACTTGGGCAGCGTGGTGCAGCTGCGTCACCGGCGCTGTGAAGCGCCGCTGGTGGCGATGAAAACCATTAAAAGCTCCAACGGCCAAGCCCAGGTGCGGTACGTGATCAGCACCACCCTGGCCCTGGGCGATCGGGTATGGCGGGTGGAATTTACCCTCGCCTGCCGCAAGGCGATGCGGTATCGCCTGTTGCTGGGTTCCAAGGCGCTGATTGACGGCCAACTGGTGGTCAACCCCGGCCTCAAATACGTTCAAGACAAGCCGGTGTTCCCGGTCTCTACTACCTCTGCCACAGGTGTTGCATGAAGATCGCTGTGCTGTCGCGTAACCCGCGTCTGTATTCCACCCGTCGTCTGGTCGAGGCCGGCACCGAACGTGGCCATGAGATGGTTGTGATCGATACGTTGCGCGCCTATATGAACATTGCCAGTCATAAGCCGCAGATCCACTACCGGGGCAAACCGCTGGAAGGCTTCGATGCGGTGATCCCCCGTATCGGTGCTTCGGTGACGTTCTATG
The DNA here is from genome assembly GCF_059716235.1 of Pseudomonas sp. LBUM1641. Classification (NCBI taxonomy): domain Bacteria; kingdom Pseudomonadati; phylum Pseudomonadota; class Gammaproteobacteria; order Pseudomonadales; family Pseudomonadaceae; genus Pseudomonas; species Pseudomonas sp. LBUM1641. Next base: position 303,600 of record NZ_CP166815.1, on the reverse strand, counting down.
GCTGCGCAGTACTGCGCCAGTTTGAAATGATGGGGGTGTTCCCCCTGAATGAATCCGTGGCCATCGCCCGTTCGCGGGACAAGCTGCGCTCGCTGCAGCTGCTGTCGCGCCGAGGCATTGGTTTGCCGGTGACCGGCTTTGCGCACTCCCCGGATGACATTCCCGACCTGATCGACATGGTCAATGGCGCGCCGCTGGTGATCAAGGTGCTGGAAGGCACCCAGGGCATCGGCGTGGTGCTGTGTGAAACCGCGACAGCGGCCGAGTCAGTGATCGAGGCGTTCATGGGCCTCAAGCAGAACATCATGGTGCAGGAGTACATCAAGGAGGCCGGCGGTGCAGATATCCGCTGCTTCGTGGTGGGCGACAAGGTGATTGCAGCGATGAAGCGCCAGGCCAAGCCGGGTGAGTTTCGCTCCAACCTGCACCGTGGCGGCAGCGCCAGCCTGATCAAGATCACCCCGGAAGAACGCATGACGGCCCTGCGGGCGGCCAAGGTCATGGGGTTGAGTGTCGCGGGTGTGGATATCTTGCGTTCCAACCACGGGCCGCTGGTAATGGAGGTGAACTCCTCACCAGGTCTGGAAGGAATTGAAACCACCACCGGCAAGGACGTGGCGGGGATCATCATTCAGCATCTGGAGAAGAATGGTGGGCCGAATATGACGCGCACCAAAGGCAAGGGTTGAATACACCCGACCTATAAAGCGCCGCAAAACCAGTGTGGGAGCGGGCTTGCTCGCGAAGGCGGTGGATCAGTCGACATTTCTATGGACTGAACCACCGCCTTCGCGAGCAAGCCCGCTCCCACATTTAGACCGCGTCCCTGGGCAACATCAGCCCCAACGGCAAGCGCACTCGCGCTTCCAAACCGCCATCCGGCCGGTTACGCAATTCGACATTGCCGCCATGCATCGAAGCAATCCGCCGCACGATAGCCAGCCCCAGGCCGGTGCCCTTGCCACCCCGGGCACGGTCGCCACGTGTGAACGGGTTGAAGATGCCTTCCAGCTCTGCCGGATCGATACCGGCGCCACGGTCCATGACACTCAGCACCACGTAAGGCGCACTGGTATCCCCGGAGACATACGCCGCCACTTCCACATCGGAACCGGCATGATGCAGGGCGTTGCCAATCAGGTTGTTCAGCAGGCGTTTCATCGATACCCGACGCAACGCGAACGGCTGGATCGGCTCCAGGCGCATGCGCACCTGCTCGCCGTTCTGGTTGTAGGGCGCCACCACCTCACGTACCAGGTCCGTCAGGTCGACTTCTTCCACTACCTCGTCGCGACCGTCGCGGATAAACGCGAGGAACTGGTCGAGTATCGCGTCCATGTCCTCGATATCGCGGACCATGTCGTCGGTAAGGTCGGTGTGGTTGCCCATCAGTTCCAGGGAAAGCCGCAAACGCGTCAATGGCGTGCGCAGGTCATGGGATACCCCCGCCAACATCAGCTCGCGCTCGCGCCCCGCCTGTTCGACATCCTCGGCCATCTGGTTGAACGCGCTGTACACCTCGGTCATTTCACTCGGCGTGTCGCTGATGGGCAGCCGCACGCTACGTCCCTGACCGAGCTGACGTGCAGCAAACACCAGGCGTTTGAGCGGTTGGTTGAGCTGGCGCACGAAAATCCAGGCAGACGCGGTGGAAAGCAAACCAATCGCCAGGAACCAGCCCAGCACGTTCCAGATCTTCTGCCCCCGCAGTGGATGCGGGTACAGCGGTACTTTCAGCCAGTCCTCGCCCAGGCTCGGGGCCCGCACCCACAGCGCCGGCGACACATGCATGCGCAGCCGTACCTCGGTGTCTTCACCCAGTTCGGCCTGCATCTGTCTTTGGTAGATTTCACTGTAGGGCCAATGTTGCTCGCCCTCGGGCACGCCCGCGCCTGCGACCCGGACCAGGGTGGCGGCCTTGGCGATCTTTTCACGGTTCTCGGGGTCTGCGGCCCAATAGGCGCGCAAGGTCAGCGCGACACCGTGGCTGTACTGCCGGTCCACCAGCACGTCTTCGTTCATCAACAGATAAACCAGTGTCAGGGCCTTGGAAAACAGTACGACGATGAGCACCAGCCAAAGGGTGCGCGAGAAAAAACTTTGGGGGAACCACAACGGGGTTTTCATAGAAGACAGCTAGACACCTTGCAGGAGCGAGCGAGGCTCGCAGAATTGCAAACGCCGGGCAACCGGCTGACTCTTATCGAGTCAACACCGGCAAGCCCGCTTCTGCAAATCATTGGTCACTTGGTTGCAGTGCCATCCGGCACAAACACGTAACCCACACCCCACACCGTCTGGATATAACGCGGCTTGGATGGATCGGGTTCGATCATCCGGCGCAAACGGGATATCTGTACGTCGATGGAGCGCTCCAGGGCGTCCCACTCGCGGCCACGGGCCAGGTTCATCAGCTTGTCACGGGTCAGCGGCTGGCGAGCGTTCATCACCAGTGCCTTGAGCACGGCGAATTCGCCGGTGGTCAGCATGTGCACTTCATCGCCACGCTTGAGCTCACGGGTGGCCAGCGACAGCTCGTAGTCACCGAAGGTCACGCTTTCGTCTTCGCTGCCTGGGGCACCCGGTACCGGGGCGGCCTGGCGACGCAGTACGGCCTTGACCCGCGCCATCAGCTCGTCCGGGTTGAACGGCTTGGCCAGGTAATCGTCAGCGCCCAGTTCCAGGCCCTTGATACGGCTCAGCTCATCGCCCTTGGCGGTCAGCATGATGATCGGGATCTGATTGTTGGCGCCGCGCAGGCGTTTGCAGGCGGTCAGGCCGTCTTCGCCAGGCAGCATCAGGTCCAGAACCACCAGGTTGAAGACTTCACGTCCCAACAGGCGGTCCATCTGTTCGGTGTTTGGCACCGCGCGTGCGCGATAGCCCTTGGAGTTGAAGAAACGCTCCAGCAGGCTGCTTAGCCCCGGATCGTCATCAACGATGAGAATTTTTTCGCCTTCAGCAGTTTGTGCAGTGCTGCTCATTAGATGCTCCTCTTATCTCGGCGCGCATTATGGCGTAGCTGCCGTTATACGCACCGTGTGCATTGTTAGCAGATTTTTCCTCTACCGCCAGCTAAGCCGCGCCCTACAACCTTGGCCGCAATCCCCCCAAGGGCGGAACGCTGGTTATAATGCGGCGCCTTTGTGCAGGGCAACGTCAGTTCGCTGCCGTTTACTGCCAGGGGATTTTTTTCACCCGCTTGTCGTGATTTTTTCGATTTCGAGGGTCAATAGGCTGCTTCTTGACCCAGGCAGCGGCGCCAGTCGGGCCGCTCAACCAGCCTCGCAAGCCTTGTTTTTCGGGCCTGCGAGCCTGCTTTCAGAATTTCAGGTGGTTTTATGGACAGCATCAACAGCCGCATCGCCGAGGAACTCGGTGTACGCCCACAACAGGTCGAAGCGGCCGTCGCTCTACTGGATGAAGGCTCCACAGTGCCCTTCATCGCCCGTTACCGTAAAGAAGTCACCGGCAGCCTCGATGATATCCAGTTGCGGCATCTGGAAGAGCGCCTGCGCTACCTGCGAGAACTCGACGAACGGCGTATCAGCATCCTCGCCAGCATCGAAGAGCAAGGCAAGCTGACCCCGCAACTGGAACGCGACATCAAGCTCGCCGACACCAAGACCCGCCTCGAAGACTTGTACCTGCCGTACAAACAGAAGCGCCGCACCAAGGGCCAGATCGCCCTGGAAGCCGGCCTCGGCGAGTTGGCCGACGGTCTGTTCAACGATCCGTCCCTGGCTCCGGAAAGCGAAGCTGCACGTTTTGTCGATGCCGAAAAAGGCGTCGCCGACGTCAAGGCTGCCCTCGAAGGCGCCAAGTACATCCTCATGGAGCGCTTCGCCGAAGACGCCAACCTGCTGGAAAAACTGCGCAACTACCTGAAGCAGGAAGCCACCCTCAGTGCCCGCGTGATCGCCGGCAAGGAAGAGGAAGGCGCCAAGTTCCGCGACTACTTCGAACACGATGAGCCGCTGAAAAGCATGCCGTCCCACCGCGCCCTCGCGATTTTCCGCGGTCGCAACGAGGGCATCCTGAGCTCCGCGCTGAAAGTCGGCGACGAGCTGCCAGGCACCATGCACCCGTGCGAAGGCATGATCGGTCAACAATTCGGCATCCAGAATCAGAATCGTCCTGCGGACAAGTGGCTCAGTGAAGTCGTGCGCTGGACCTGGAAAGTCAAGCTCTACACCCACCTGGAAACCGACCTCCTGGGCGAGCTGCGCGACGGCGCCGAGACCGAAGCCATCAGCGTTTTCGCCCACAACCTGCACGACCTGCTGCTGGCCGCGCCAGCCGGCCCACGCGCCACCCTGGGCCTCGACCCGGGCCTGCGTACCGGCTGCAAGGTTGCCGTGGTCGACGCCACCGGCAAGATGCTCGACCACGCCACGGTTTACCCGCATGTGCCGCACAACAAATGGGACCAGACCATCGCGATCCTCGCCGCCCTGTGCGCCAAGCACTCGGTGGACCTGATCGCCATCGGCAACGGCACCGCCAGCCGCGAAACCGACAAGCTGGCTGCCGAGCTGATCAAAAAATACCCAGGCATGCAGATGACCAAGGTGATGGTCTCCGAGGCCGGCGCCTCGGTGTACTCCGCGTCTGAGCTGGCTTCCAAGGAATTCCCGGACCTCGACGTGTCGATCCGTGGCGCAGTATCCATCGCTCGCCGCCTGCAGGATCCACTGGCCGAACTGGTGAAGATCGACCCGAAATCCATCGGCGTCGGCCAGTACCAGCACGACGTGTCGCAGCTGAAACTGGCACGCGGCCTGGATGCGGTAGTGGAAGACTGCGTGAACAAGGTCGGCGTGGATGTGAATACCGCCTCCGTTGCGCTGTTGGCCCGGATCTCCGGCCTCAACGCCACCCTGGCACAAAACATCGTGACCCACCGCGACGAAAACGGTGCGTTCAAGACCCGTGCAGCGCTGAAAAAAGTCGCACGCCTTGGCGAAAAAACCTTCGAACAAGCCGCCGGCTTCCTGCGCGTCATGAACGGCGACAACCCGCTGGACTCCTCGGCCGTCCACCCGGAAGCCTACCCGCTGGTACAACGCATCGCCGCTGAAACCGACCGTGACATCCGCTCGCTGATCGGCGACGCCGCGTTCCTCAAGCGCCTGGACCCGAAAAAGTACACCGACGAAACCTTCGGCGTACCGACCATCACCGACATCCTGCAAGAGCTGGAAAAACCTGGCCGCGACCCGCGTCCCGAGTTCAAGACCGCCGAGTTCCAGGAAGGCGTCGAAGACCTCAAGGACCTGCAACTGGGGATGATCCTCGAGGGCGTCGTCACCAACGTGACCAACTTCGGCGCGTTTGTGGATATCGGCGTGCATCAGGACGGTTTGGTGCACATCTCTGCGCTTTCGGAGAAGTTCATCAAGGACCCGCGCGAAGCGGTGAAAGCCGGTGACGTGGTCAAGGTCAAGGTCATGGAAGTCGACATCCCGCGCAAACGCGTCGGCCTGTCGATGCGCATGAGCGACACCCCGGGCGAGAAAATCGACGGTGCCCGCGGCGCACGCCCTGGCTCGGCGCCACGCCAGTCCCAAGGCAGCGCACCGCGCAAGGAAACCGCTGCGCCAGCCCCGGCCAATAACGCCATGGCTTCGCTGTTCGCCAATGCCAAACAACTGAAGAAACGTTAATGGAACTGCCAGCCGGCTTGACCCACAGCGCTTTCAGCGAACTCATTGGCTGCCGCCTGCAACGCCTGGAAACCGGTGTTGCCGAGGTGGCCATGACCCTGGAACCGCAGCTGCGCAACCGCGCTGGCAAGCTCCATGGCGGGGCGATCTTCAGCCTGGTGGACATTGCCATGGGGCTGGCCTGCTCCAGCTCCCATGGTTTCGACCAGCAGAGCGCGACCATCGAATGCAAGATCAACTACATCCGCGCCGTTTCCGACGGCGATGTGCTGTGCACCGCCCGGGTGATTCACCCAGGCCGGCGCACGCTGGTGGTTGAAGCCGATGTGTATCAGGACGAAAGATTAGTCGCAAAAGCACAAGGCACCTTCGCTGTCCTATAGCTCCCTGTCATCGATTTGAGTTAATTTCGGCGCTGCGAAAGTTGCGCCGAACTTTTCTTCGTGCGCGATAGCCAGACTCAGGGACGAAGGCGGCTCTTTCAGAGTGGGTCAATCCGGCTCAAAAACCAGGCGATAACGCCAGTTTCCACTTCACCCTTGTAGACCGTCCTGCCCACCCCCATATTGGGGCGACTGACGCGTGAAGGAATCCAACTTGAGCGAACTTCTCAACCGCCGCCTGGCCCTGCTCGGCAAGCACGAACACCTCTCTTTGCTCGAGCAATGCCTGCACGGCATCGAGCGTGAATGCCTGCGCGTCACCGGTGAAGGCCGACTGGCACAAACGCCGCATCCCGAGGCGTTGGGCGCTGCACTGACCCACGAACAAATCACCACCGACTATTCCGAGTCGCTGCTTGAGTTCATCACCCCGGCGTTGCCCAACCCGGCCGATACCCTGAGCAGCCTCGACAAGATCCACCGCTTTGCCTACAGCAAGCTCGGCAACGAGTACCTGTGGAGTCCATCGATGCCGTGCCCGTTGCCGGCCGAGGAAGATATTCCGATTGCCTACTACGGCACCTCCAACATCGGACAGCTCAAGTATGTGTATCGCAAGGGCCTGGCCCTGCGGTACGGCAAGACCATGCAGTGCATCGCCGGGATCCACTACAACTTCTCCCTTCCGGAAGAGCTGTGGCCGCTGCTCAAGGAAGCCGAAGGCTTTGTAGGTACCGACCGCGACTACCAGTCCACGGCCTATATCGCGCTGATCCGCAACTTCCGCCGCTACAGCTGGCTGCTGATGTACCTGTTCGGCGCCTCGCCGGCCCTGGACGCGGGTTTCCTGCGTGGTCGCTCGCACCAGCTGGAAGTGCTGGACGCCGACACTCTGTACCTGCCGTACGCCACCAGCCTGCGCATGAGCGACCTGGGTTACCAGAGCAACGCCCAGGCCGGCCTGACGCCGTGCTACAACGACCTGGCGAGCTACACCGACAGCCTGCGCGAAGCGGTGGCAACGCCCTACGCGCCGTACGTCGAAGTCGGCACCCATAAGGACGGTGAATGGGTGCAGCTCAACACCAACATCCTGCAGATCGAAAACGAGTACTACTCGAACATCCGGCCCAAGCGCGTGACCTACACCGGCGAACGGCCTATCCAGGCGTTGATGGCTCGTGGCATTCAGTACATCGAAGTGCGCTGCCTGGACATCAACCCGTTCCTGCCGATGGGCATCGACTTGCAAGAGTCGCGCTTCCTCGACGCGTTCCTGCTGTATTGCGCGCTGAATGACAGCCCGCTGTTCGCTGATAACGAGTGCGGCAACGCCACCTCCAACTTCCTCAGCGTGGTCAAGGAGGGTCGCCGTCCGGGCCTGCAATTGCAGCGCCGTGGCGAATCGGTGGACATGAAAGAATGGGCCGCCGAGTTGCTGGAGCAGATTGCTCCGCTGGCTGCCTTGCTGGATCAGAGCCAGGGCATCAATGAACACAGCCTGGCACTGGACGCCCAGTTGGCGAAGGTCAAGGATTCGTCCCTGACCCCGTCGGCCCAGGTGTTGGCGGCGATGAGCGAGCGTAAAGAGAGCTTTGCGCAGTTCTCGTTGCATCAGAGCCAGGTGCACGCCGAACACTTCCGCAGCGAGCCGTTGAAGGCTGAGGAACAGGCGCGTTTTGAAGAGCTGGCGCGTAATTCGCTGGCGCAACAAGCGGAGCTGGAGCAGAACGAAGTGGGCGATTTTGACGTGTTTGTCGGGTCGTACCAGGCGAGTATCCTCGCCATCAGCAACTAACCAGTCGCAACCTACTGTAGGAGCGAGCTTGCTCGCGAAAAACCTGAGAACAACGCGCTCATCCAGACAGTACGCGTTATCGTTGACGTTTTTCGCGAGCAAGCTCGCTCCTACATAATAAGCTAATTCGAAAATGTTATTTATTTTCGGATTCTTAGATCATTTAGTCTTCTCACACGCCGACCTCCGGCCGCCTGATGAGGACTTCCCCCTTGAAACTGCACTTCCCCCTTCGCCTCTTGGCGGCGTTGTCCCTGGCCGGTGCCAGCCTGTTTGCCCAGGCCGCCGACGTAACCATCGCTTACCAGACCACCGTTGATCCGGCGAAAGTCGCCCAGGCCGACGGCGCCTACGAAAAAGCCACCAACGCCAAGATCGACTGGCGCAAATTCGACAACGGTGCCGACATCATCGCCGCCATCGCTTCCGGCGACGTGCAGATCGGCTACCTCGGTTCCAGCCCGCTGACTGCTGCCGTGACCCGCAAGGTCCCGGTGGAAACCTTCTTGATCGCCACCCAGATCGGCGGCGCCGAAGCCCTGGTGGCGCGTAACGGTTCCGGGATCAACAGCCCGCAGGACCTGATCGGCAAGAAAGTCGCCGTGCCGTTCGTTTCCACCGGCCACTACAGCCTGCTGGCCGCGCTGAAGCACTGGAATATCGACCCTTCGAAAGTGACCATCCTCAACCTCGCCCCGCCGGCCATCATCGCCGCCTGGAAGCGCGGTGATATCGACGCCACCTACGTATGGGATCCGGCTCTGGGCGTAGCCAAGGAAAACGGCAAAGTGCTGATCACTTCCGGCGAACTGGCCAAATTTGGCGCACCGACTTTCGATGCCTGGATCGTGCGTAAGGATTTCGCCGAGAAGCACCCGGAAATCGTCACGGCCTTTGCCAAAGTTACCCTGGATGCCTACGCCGCTTACCGCAAAGACCCACAAGCCTGGCTGGCGGACAAAGGCAACGTCGACAAACTGGTGAAACTCTCCGGAGCCAAGGCCAGCGACATTCCGCTGCTGCTGCAAGGCAACGTCTACCCGCTGGCGGCTGACCAGGTCACCCTGCTCGGCGCACCGACCACCAAGGCCGTCACCGACACCGCCGCGTTCCTCAAGGAACAGGGCAAGGTCGACGCCGTACTGCCGGATTACGCCCCGTACGTCAGCCCGAAGTTCATCACTAACTGATACCAGGAGTTCACCGCGATGGCCTTGCTACAACTGGAGCGCATCAGCGCACAGTACCCAGGCAGCCCGGAGCCCGTACTGGCCGATATTTCCCTGAGCCTTGGGCCCCAGCAATTGCTGGTAGCCCTCGGCCCTTCCGGCAGTGGCAAGACTTCGCTGTTGAACCTGATTGCCGGTTTTGTCGAACCCAGCGCCGGGCGCATCACCCTTGACGGTGTGCCGGTAAAAGGACCGAGCGCCGAACGCGGCGTGGTGTTCCAGGACGACGCCCTGCTGCCCTGGCAGGACGTACTGGCCAACGTCGGCTTCGGCCTGGAGTTGGCGGGCGTGCCCAAGGCCAAGCGCGAAATCCGCGCCCGGGAAATGCTCGCCCTGGTGGACCTCGCCGGCTTCGACAGCCGCCGCATCTGGCAACTCTCCGGTGGCCAGAAGCAACGTGTGGGCCTGGCCCGCGCGTTGGCTGCTGACCCGCGCGTACTGCTGATGGACGAACCGTTCGGTGCCCTCGATGCCTTCACCCGCGAACAGATGCAGGAGCTGTTGCTGCAAGTCTGGCGGCGCACAGCCAAGCCGGTGTTCCTGATTACCCACGACATCGAAGAAGCCGTATTCCTCGCCACGGACCTGATTCTGCTGGCGCCCAACCCAGGCCAGATCGTCGAGCGCCTGAGCCTGGACTTCGGCCAGCGCTACGCCGCCGGTGAGTCGGCACGGGCGATCAAGTCCGACCCACGTTTTATCGAAACCCGCGAACACGTGCTGGGCAAGGTGTTCTCCCAACGGCAGGTGTCCGCATGAGCAGTTACGAATTACCGGCAACCCGCACCGCGCAAACCTCGGTGGTGCCGGTACGCCGCAGCCTGAGCACCCGCTGGATCAGCGTGCTGACCCTGGTGACTCTGGTCGCTATCTGGTGGGCCGTGACCGCCAGCGGGCTGATCGAACCGCTGTTCCTGCCACCGCCTTCCGCCGTGCTGCAAAAAGGTTGGCTGCTGGCGACCACTGGCTACATGGACTCCACCCTGTGGCAGCACTTGGGCGCGAGCCTCAAGCGTATCGGCCTCGGCCTCGGCTTTGCCGTGCTGACCGCCGTGCCGGTGGGCATTGCAATCGGTTCCAATCGCATCGCCCGGGGCATTCTGGATCCGCTGATCGAGTTTTACCGCCCGATCCCGCCGCTGGCTTACCTGCCGCTGATCGTGATCTGGTGCGGCATCGGTGAGCTGTCCAAGGTGCTGCTGATCTACCTGGCGATTTTTGCGCCGATCGCCATTGCTACCGCCACCGGCGTGCGCACCGTCGACCCGGCCAAATTGCGCGCCGCGCAGTCATTGGGCGCCACACGGGCACAGTTGATTCGCCACGTAATCCTGCCGAGCGCCCTGCCCGACATCCTCACCGGCGTGCGGATTGGCCTCGGTGTGGGTTGGTCGACCTTGGTAGCCGCAGAATTGATCGCCGCCACCAGCGGCCTGGGTTTCATGGTGCAGTCCGCCGCGCAGTTCCTGGTCACCGATGTGGTGGTGCTGGGCATCCTGGTGATCGCATTGATCGCCTTTGCGATGGAAATGGGCTTGCGTGCCCTGCAGCGCAAACTGGTGCCGTGGCATGGCCAGGCACACTAAGAAATTTTCGACGAGAATCCCATGAGCAGCCTGACCGTAACGCCTCTCAGCACCGCCCTTGGCGCCCAGATCAGTGGCGTCGACACCACCCAACCGCTGAACATCGAACAACGCGACGCCATCGAACAGGCGCTGCTCAAGCATTCGGTGCTGTTCTTCCGCAACCAGCCGATCAACCCGCAGCAACAGGCGCGGTTCGCGGCGCATTTCGGCGACCTGCACATTCACCCGATCTACCCCAACGTGCCGGAGCAGCCTGAAGTGCTGATCCTCGATACCGCCGTGACCGATGTACGCGATAACGCCATCTGGCACACCGACGTGACCTTCCTGCCCACGCCGGCCCTCGGCGCGGTACTCAGCGCCAAGCTGCTGCCGGAGTTCGGTGGCGATACGTTGTGGGCCAGCGGGATTGCCGCGTATGAGGCGTTATCGGAGCCGTTCAAAAAGCTGCTGGACGGTTTGACGGCGACCCATGACTTCACCCGTTCCTTCCCGCTGGAGCGTTACGGCAATACGCCGCAAGACCTGGCGCGCTGGGAAGAAGCCCGGCGCAAGAATCCGCCACTGTCCCATCCGGTGATTCGCACGCACCCGGTGAGCGGGCGTAAATCGCTGTTCGTCAGTGAAGGGTTCACCAGCAAGATCAACGAACTGGAGCCGGCGGAAAGCGAGGCGGTGTTGAAGCTGCTGTTTGCGCACGCGACACGGCCGGAATTCACCATTCGCTGGCGCTGGCAGGAAAATGACGTGGCGTTCTGGGATAACCGCGTGACCCAACATTACGCGGTGGATGATTACCGGCCGCAACGGCGGGTGATGCACCGGGCGACGATTCTTGGAGATGTGCCGTTCTAGCAGGCACACCACAAATCAAGTGTGGGAGCGGGCTTGCTCGCGAAGGCGGTGAATCAGTCGACATATCCAGTGACTGACACTCCGCTTTCGCGAGCAAGCCCGCTCCCACATTGGGTAGAGGTTGATGCAGGAATCGGGCTCTACTGCTTATTCAGCCGTCGACGGCTTCTCCCACAAGTTAATCCCGCCTTCCCGGGCAAACCCGTCGATCTCCGCCAGCTCTTGCGCGCTGAAGCTCAAATTCTGCAACGCCCCGACGTTTTCAATGATCTGCTCCGGCCGGCTCGCGCCGATCAGGGCACTGGTGACCCGCGGATCACGCAACGTCCACGCCAACGCCATCTGCGCCAGGCTCTGGCCACGACGCTTGGCAATTTCATTCAGCGCACGGGCGTGGGCGATGTTGGACTCGGACAAATGCTTGGCCTGCAACGAACCGCCACCCGGGCGATTCACCCGCGCATCCGCCGGTACGCCGTTGAGGTATTTGTCGGTCAACAGACCCTGGGCCAATGGCGTGAACGCAATCACCCCGGCACCGAGTTCTTCGGTGACGTCCAGCAGGTCTTTTTCCACCCAGCGATTGAGCAGGTTGTAGGCCGGCTGGTGGATCAGCAGTGGCACTTTCCACTCCTGGAGCAGCGCCGCGATTTCCCGGGTTTTCACGCCGGAATAGGACGAAATCCCGATGTACAACGCCTTGCCCTGTTGCACGGCAGTGGCCAGTGCGCTGGCGGTTTCTTCCAGTGGGGTGTCGGCATCAAAACGGTGGGAGTAGAAGATGTCCACGTAGTCGACGCCCAGGCGTTGCAGGCTCTGGTCGAGGCTCGCCAGTACATACTTGCGCGAACCGCCGCCCTGGCCGTAAGGGCCTGGCCACATGTCCCAACCCGCCTTGCTGGAGATGATCAGTTCATCGCGGTAATGCTTGAAATCTTCCCGCAGCAAACGGCCGAAGTTGATCTCGGCGCTGCCGTACGGGGGGCCGTAGTTGTTGGCCAGGTCGAAGTGGTTGATACCCAGGTCGAACGCCGTACGCAGCAGGGCGCGCTGGGTGTCGATCGGGGTGCTGTCGCCAAAGTTGTGCCACAGCCCCAGGGACAGTGCCGGCAGCACCAATCCGCTGCGACCTACGCGGCGATAAGGAATAGATTCATAGCGGTTTTCGGCAGCAATGTAAGTCATCGAATCCTCTCTTGGACTTGGGGCAAATAAGGCCCGGGAATAAGCATATTCCCGGGCCTTTTAAGCAGCTGAATCGCTTAAGTCTGCCTTTCCCTTTTACAGCAAAGTCCTACCAGAGTGGAACGACATAGCTCACATACAGACGGTTTTCATCTTGCACGGTGGCGCCAGTAATGTCCGGGCTGGCGTGGGCATTTCGCCACGTCACGCCGAGGCCTTTGAGGGTCCCGGTGGGCACTTGGTAAGCCACAGTGACGTTACGTTCCCATTCGCTGGTAGTGCCCTGGGTGGTGCGGATGTCATCACCGTGTGCGTAGGAAGTGGCGAACGTCAGGCCATTGAGGCCGAGCTTGCCGAAGTCATATTTGTACTGCGCCAGCCAGGTGCGTTCGCCGGCGTGCTGGAACTTGTTCAGTTGCATGTTGGTGAGTGCCGGGGTGTCGGCGCCCGAGCCCGGGCCCTGGTTGCTGGCACCGCTGTTCAGGCCGGAATCCAGGTACGGGAAGTCGCTCTCGCCGCTGTTTTTCTGGATGCCCAGGCCGACGGTATGGCCGTCCAGGCTGTAGCTTTCCAACAGGCTGACGGTGGACTGGTTGATGCGACCCTTGGAGGTGCCGTCGCCATAAAGACCGGCTGCGGAATAGTCCTTGTCGCCATCGGCGTTTGCACCCACACCCAGGCTGCGGTACAGGCGCACGTCGGTGTCGATCGCGCCCACAGGCAAGGCGTCATGGCGCTTGGCGCCGAGGAAGAACTGCTGGTAGTAATCCTCGAGGTTCGAGTACCACAGGCTGACGGTGGTGTCCGGCAAACCCTTGTAGTCCGCGCCGCCGTACAAGAAACGATCGCTCTCTTTGGTGCCGCCGGCGGTGATCATGCCCTGGTCGCCGGTTTCGTTGCGGATCTTGGTCTTGAGGATGTTACCGGCGGTGAAGGTGAAGTCGGTCAAGTCCTTGGAAACCAACTGCACGCCAGTGTTGGTCTGCTGGTACAAGCGGCCGTCGGTGTTGGCCAGTACCGGGTTGTTGCCGTAGAGCGTACCGACGCGCAATTCATCCTGGGCGAAGCGCATCTTGAAGGTCGGGCTGAGCACGCCGAACTGGTCGGCGGATTTGCCGTCATCCAGCGGGAACATGCTGCCGGGGTATCGGCCCTGGTGATCCTTGTCATTGAGGTCGCCACCGGAATCCAGTTTCAAGCCGTAGAACGCCTGCAAGTCCAAGCCAAAGCCCACTGGGCCATCGGTGTAGCCGGACTTGAAGTTGAACTCAAAACCCTGGCCCCAATCACGGATGCTATGGGCCTTGTTATTGCTGTTCACCACATCGCGCCCCTGCTGATTGAGGTAGCGGTTGAGCAAGGTCACGTCGGCGTGGCTGTCATCGATAAAATCGGCGTGGGCGGACAGCATAAAGCTCGCCATGGCGGCACCCACCATGGGGCTCAATAACGTCTTCATTGGTACCGGTCTCCGTCACTGTTCTGAAATGAAAGCGTCAAACGCTTCACACAATTAGGCGATGGCCATGTGACAGTTCGGAGTCAAAACACCCTTTACCCGGATGAAATTAAATTTAAGGAACCCTTCAAGCACGGGGCTTTGCGGGCGCTGACGAGCGCTTCAGCGCGCCAAGGGTGGAGGGGTATGGAGGCGAGACGAGGAGCAAAAAAAAGGCCCTGTTCGAGGTATTGAACAGGGCCTTTTCGTTTAGCGAACCAGGTGCAGGAACTGCATATGCCGTTCGTACTGGTCGAGGATGTCGTTGATGATCTGCTCCTTGGTGTAGCCCACCAGATCGTAGTCCTGGCTGCCCTCACTCAAGTGCACTTCCGCGCGGTAGTAGCGGCGGTTGTTGAGCTGCTTGGAACCCATGCCGCCCCGTGCAAATGACGGGGTGAAATAGCCGCGCATCTGCACCTGATACACGAACGGATGCTGTTCGCCGTGGCCGATTTCCAGGCTGACACTGTCGTTGGCCGGGTCCGGCTGGGCGACCACGTTCAGGCCTTTTTCGACAAACACTGCCGTCACTTCTTCGATCGCCGGACGCACCGTGGTCTCAAGGAAACGGTACACCTCATCCCGCGACGGGAAATGCACCGCCTGGCTCAAGCGCTGGCGCCAACCGCCCGTGCCTTTACGTGAGCCCGACACCGGCGCGAGGGAATGCATCTGCGCAATCTGCTTCTGGGATTCAAGGTAGAACGCCTTGTGCAGCCCCCACATCATCAGCAGCAAGATCATCGAGAACGGCAGCGATGTCAGCACCACAGCAGATTTGAGCGAGTCGATGCTGCCGGCAAACAACAGCGCGCTGGTCACCAATGCGGTCATCGCGCCCCAGAACACTCGCAGCCACTTCGGACCGTCTTCATCGGCGTTGCCGCCTTTGGCCGACAAGGTCGAGAGCACCACGGTGCCGGAGTCGGCCGAGGTGACGAAGAACACGAAGCTGATAAACACCGTGACGGCGATCACCGTCTTGCTCCACGGGTAGGTTTCCAGCAGTAGGTAGAGGCTCATCGACGGATCATCGATGGCCGACTGACCGAGCGCCGTGAGGCCGTGGTTGAGCACCTGGTCGATGGCGCTGTTGCCGAAGATCGACATCCACGCCAGGGTGAAGCCCAACGGGATCAACAGCACGCCGAAGACGAATTCACGGATGGTGCGGCCGCGGGAAATACGCGCGATAAACAGGCCCACGAACGGCGACCATGCGATCCACCAGGCCCAATAGAACACGGTCCAGCCGCCCAGCCAGTCGCTGGGTTTGTCGTAGGCGTAGAGGTCGAAACTCTTGGTCGGCAAGGCGCCGAGATAGTCGCCGATGTTCTGGATCAGGGTGTTGAGCAAGTGCTGGGTGGGCCCCGCAAACAACACGAACAGCAGCAGCGCACAGGCCAGCAGCATGTTGATGTCGGACATCACTCGCACGCCCTTGTCGACGCCCGAGACGGCGACAAGAATTGCCGCGCCCATCATCAAGGTGATGAGGCCGACTTGGATCCACTGGGTGTGGGCCACGCCGAACAGGTAATCGAGCCCGGAGTTGAGGTGCAACACGCCAAAGCCCATGTCGGCGCCAAGGCCGAACACCGTGGCGATGATGCCGAAGCCGTCCACGGCGTAACCGATGGGGCCGTTGATGCGCTTGCCGATCAGCGGGTACAGCGCCGAACGCAACGCCAGCGGCAGGTTATGCCGGTAGGCGAAATACGCCAGGGCCATGCCGACGAAGGCGAACACACCCCAGCCATGCAGGCCCCAGTGCAGAAACAGGATCTGCATGGCCTGGCGCGCCGCGTCACCGTTCAGCGCCTCGCCCTGAGGCGGTTGCACCAGGTGCGTCAACGGTTCGGAAACGCAGAAGAAAAACAGCGTGATGCTGATCCCGGCGGCGAACAGCATGCCCGCCCAGGACAGGTAACTGAATTCGGGCTCGTCGTGGTCGGCACCGAGTTTGATCTTGCCGTAGCCCGATAACGCGGTGACCACCACGAAGACCAGATACAGGGTCATCGCCAGCATGTAATACCAGCCGACCGTATTGGCCGCCCAGTTTTGTGCGGCCAGCAGCCAGGCGCCGGCTTGTTCGGGAATAGCGATGACGGTCAGGCCGAACAGCAGGATGAAGCTCGCGGCGAAGTAAAACACCGGCGGGTTCATGCGGACCTGACCGCTTGAAGGTATCGACGATGCACTCATGAAGGGTGCACCTCAAGGGTGTGGGATGTGGCTGTAAAAAACGGACTCAGCAAAGGTAAGCCTCCTGTTGTGAGCGGGCAGCGAACCACCGATTTAACTTGAACGAACAGTCAAGTTAAACATGGATAGGGGTTTGAGGACTAATCGCAGGGCCGAGTGGTAGGTATTTCCTACACTAGCTCAAGGAAAGGTATGACGTATGGGGATGACGAAACGTTCAGCGATTGCTGAGCGAAATACGGCTCGAATTTGAAATGCAGTCAAAATGTGGGAGCGGGCTTGCTCGCGAATGCGGTGTGTCAGCCAACACTTCTGGCGACTGATACACCGCTTTCGCGAGCAAGCCAGCTCCCACACTTGATCTGTGTGATCTTGAGAGAGGGGTTCTACTTCTGCGTCCCATCATCATGCTGCAGATTCGCCTGGGTCAGGTTCGCCCCCGCCGGCACGCTCCGCGTCAGCCACACGTTGCCGCCAATGGTCGAACCCTTGCCGATCGTGATGCGCCCCAGGATCGTCGCCCCGGCGTAGATGACCACATCATCCTCGACAATCGGATGCCGCGGGTGGCCCTTCTGCAACTGCCCGTCTTCATCCGCCGGGAAACGCTTGGCGCCCAAAGTCACGGCTTGATAGATCCGCACCCGCTCGCCAATGATCGCCGTCTCGCCAATCACCACACCCGTCCCGTGGTCGATAAAGAAGCTCGGGCCGATCTGCGCGCCCGGGTGAATATCAATCCCGGTCGCCGAGTGCGCGATTTCCGCACTGATCCGCGCCAGCAACGGCAACCCCGCCCGATACAAGTGGTGCGCCAGGCGATGGTGAATCACCGCCAGAATCCCCGGGTAGCACAACAGCACTTCATCCACGCTGCGCGCCGCCGGGTCGCCGTGGTAGGCGGCGAGTACGTCGGTGTCCAGCAGGCTGCGCAAGGCTGGCAATGCCAGGGCGAAATCCTGGATCAGGTGGATGGCATGGGCGTCCACCTCACTGTCATCCTGGCCGCCTTGCCGTGCGGCATACCGCAGCTCCAGCCGCGCCTGGGCGAGCAACGCATTCAGCGCCACATCCAGGGTATGGCCGACGTAGAAGTCTTCACTTTCTTCACGCAGGTCCACCGGCCCCAAACGCATGGGGAACAGCGCGCCGCACAACGCCTCGAGAATCTGCGCCACGGCTTCCCGTGAAGGCAGCTCGCGACCGCCCTGCTCGCCGCTGACCCTGCCATTGCGGGTGCGCCACTGGTCCCGGGCGCTGCGCAGCTGGCTGACGATGGTCTGTAATTGCCAATGACTGGAACGCTCACTCACGGTCTTCACTCCTGACGAAATGCCCACCACTTTACGGCAAGGCACCTGAGCGTCCTTAAGAACCAATAGTGCAATGCTAATAACCCACAGACATAAGCGATTGGCGGTTGCCCCCTGAAAAGTGCCTGCCTATAGTCGGTGCATATCTGACCACCCGTGCGTAGCCATGATCAAACAACAGCTCGACCGCTTTAACCGTCTGGAACTGCTGGGCGGCGCCACCGCCCTGGAAAAACTCGAACGGCTGTCGGCCTGGCTGGGGCGTGACGTCTACGTCAAACGTGACGACACCACGCCGCTGGCCCTGGGTGGCAACAAGCTGCGCAAACTCGAATACCTCGCCGCCGACGCCCTCGCCCAAGGCGCCGATACCCTCGTCACCGCCGGTGCGATCCAGTCCAACCATGTGCGCCAAACCGCTGCACTGGCCGCCAAGCTGGGCCTGGGCTGCGTCGCCCTGCTGGAAAACCCGACGGGCACCGAAGACCCCAACTACCTGGCCAACGGCAACCGCCTGTTGCTGGAACTGTTCGACGCCAAGGTCGAGCTGGTAGAAAACCTGGACAACGTCGACGACCAGCTCAACGCCGTCGCCGACCGCCTGCGCAGCAACGGCAAGAAGCCGTACCTGGTGCCCATCGGTGGCTCCAACGCCCTCGGCGCCCTGGGTTACGTGCGCGCCGGGCTGGAACTGGCCGGGCAGATTGAAGACAGCGGCATCCAGTTCTCCACCGTGGTCCTGGCCTCCGGCAGCGCCGGCACCCACAGCGGCCTGGCACTGGCACTGGCCGAAGTACTGCCGGACCTGCAAGTGATTGGCGTCACGGTGTCCCGCACCGACGAAGCCCAGCGCCCCAAGGTGCAAGGCCTGGCCGAACGCACCGCCGAATTGCTCGGCGTGCCTATGCCCGATGCGTTCAAGGTGATCCTGTGGGACGAGTACTTCGCCCCCCGTTATGGCGAACCGAGTGCCGGCACGCTGGCGGCGATCAAGCTGGTGGCCAGCCAGGAAGGCTTGCTGCTGGACCCGGTCTACACTGGCAAAGCCATGGCCGGGTTGCTGGACGGCATTGGCCGGCAGCGCTTTGAAGAGGGACCGATCATCTTCCTGCACACCGGTGGCGCACCCGCCTTGTTTGCGTATGATTCGAGCTTCTGATATTCCATAAAGAAATATCAATCTGATTTTATATTATTTTCAAGTCTTAAAAACCGGCTTTATAGTCGCGCCGAAGGCGAATCTGCTGGCGATGCCCACAACTCGGTAAAAACTTCACCACCGAGTTGATGCATTCGCGAGCAAGCCCGCTCCCACACACCGCGCTTTTAAGGCAGGATACGACTACCGCGTCACCTGCATCGCTCAACATAAAAACACAGGGGCTCTTCATGACTATTTCTGTATTCCGTCGCACGTTACTGGTTGGTACGTTGGGGCTGGCGCTTGGCGCCGGGTGGCTCGGTCAGGCGGTTGCCGGCGAGCAGTTGGATAACATCAAGAAAGCCGGCGAAATCAAGATTGGCCTGGAAGGCACCTACCCGCCGTTCAGCTTCGTCGATGAAAGCGGCAAGCTCAGCGGTTTCGAGGTCGAGTTGTCTGAAGCCCTCGCCAAGAAGCTCGGCGTCAAGGTCAAGCTGCAAGCCACGCCGTGGGATGGCATCCTCGCCGCCCTGGAATCCAAACGCCTGGACGCAGTCGTCAACCAGGTGACTATCTCCGACGCGCGCAAGGAAAAGTACGACTTCTCCAAGCCGTATACCGTCTCCGGTATCCAGGCGCTGACCCTGGCGAAAAACGTCGACACCATCAAGACCGCCGACGACCTGGCTGGCAAGAAGATCGGTGTGGGCCTGGGCACCAACTACGAACAATGGCTCAAGGAAAACCAACCGAAAGCCATCGTCAAAACCTATAACGATGACCCAACCAAGTTTCAGGACCTGCGCATCGGCCGTGTCGACGCGATTCTGATCGACCGCCTGGCGGCGCTGGAATACGCCAAGAAAGCCAAGGACACTGCCGCTGCAGGTGCTGCTTTCTCCCGTCAGGAAGCCGGTATTGCCCTGCGCAAAGGCGAGCCTGAACTGCTGGCCGCGGTGAACAAGGCCCTCGACGAACTGCGCGCCGACGGTACCTTGAAGAAACTGTCCGAGAAGTACTTCAACGCTGACGTTACTCAATAATGGAAGCAGGTTTCCAACTCGCGCTGGACTCCGCGCCCTTTCTGCTCAAGGGCGCGTATTTCACGGTAATTCTTAGCCTTGGCGGGATGTTTTTCGGCTTGCTGCTGGGCTTCGGCCTGGCCTTGATGCGCCTGTCGCGCTTCAAGCTGTTGAGCTGGACCGCCCGAGTCTACGTGTCGTTCTTTCGCGGCACGCCCTTGCTGGTACAGCTGTTCCTGATCTACTACGGCTTGCCGCAAGTGGGCATCGAGCTGGATCCGATCCCGGCAGCCATGATCGGCTTCTCGCTGAACATGGCCGCTTATGCCTGTGAAATCCTGCGTGCCGCCATCGGTTCCATCGAGCGCGGCCAGTGGGAAGCTGCGGCCAGCATCGGCATGACCCGTGCGCAGACCCTGCGCCGGGCCATCCTGCCGCAGGCCATGCGCACGGCCTTGCCGCCGTTGGGCAACAGCTTTATTTCCCTGGTCAAGGACACCGCCCTGGCCGCCACCATCCAGGTGCCGGAGCTGTTCCGCCAGGCGCAATTGGTCTCGGCCCGTACCTTTGAAATTTTCACCATGTATCTGTCCGCCGCCTTGATCTACTGGATTCTTGCCAGCGTTCTGGCGCACGTGCAAAACCGCCTGGAAGCACGAGTCAACCGGCATGACCTGGAGTCTTGAAGCATGATCGTGGTTGAAAAACTGACCAAACAATTCAAGGGTCAGGTGGTGCTTAACGGGATCGACCTTGAGGTCAAGGAAGGCGAAGTCGTCGCCATCATCGGCCCCAGCGGTTCCGGCAAGACCACCTTCCTGCGCTGCCTGAATTTCCTCGAAGAACCCACCAGTGGCCGGATCAAGGTCGGTGACATCGAGATCGACAGCAGCCGCCCGCTCAACCAACAGCAAGGCCTGGTGCGGCGCCTGCGCCAGCACGTGGGCTTTGTGTTCCAGAACTTCAACCTGTTCCCGCATCGCACCGCTCTGGAGAACGTCATCGAAGGCCCGATCGTGGTCAAGAAGATGCCCCGGGCCGCTGCGGACGCCCTCGGTCGCAAGCTGTTGGCCAGGGTCGGCCTGGCAGGCAAGGAAGACGCCTACCCCCGGCGCCTGTCCGGCGGGCAGCAGCAACGGGTAGCGATTGCACGGGCCTTGGCGATGGAACCGGAGGTGATCCTGTTCGATGAACCCACCTCGGCCCTGGACCCGGAACTGGTAGGCGAAGTGCTGGCGACCATTCGCAGCCTTGCTGAAGAAAACCGCACCATGGTCATCGTGACCCATGAGATGAGTTTTGCCCGGGATGTTGCCAATCGCGTGATCTTCTTCGACAAGGGCGTAATTGTTGAACAAGGCGATGCAAAGGCACTGTTTGCCAACCCGAAAGAAGAACGTACCCGGCAGTTTCTCAGCAAGTTCATCAATAACTAACTTGCGCCCATCGGATGTAAGAAACTTCGCTTTATAGAGTTGCCGAAAGGCAACTCGCCTCTTAGGCGTTTTTTGGGAAAAGCCCTTTATTCATTGGGTAAAAGTCACCTTGAAACACACACTTGCAGCGCCCCGCCAGTAAGACCCTTCTGAATATCCCATAACCCCCTGTTTGCCCCGCCCAGCCTCTTGACGCCAACTAACCGAGCCTCTTATCTAGAGCCAAGATAATTGGATCCATTCCGGTTTTTCATTAAATCGTTCCTTTCGGACTACGCCGCCTGCACGCGCCCAATGTCCGGGACGATTGCTGTTGGCTGCATCAAGGAGATTATTTATGAAGCGTATTTCCACTCGGGCGTTGCTCTGTGCCCCGACCTTGCCCCAAGCGCATCGAGAAGGCATCAATGCCCTCGCCGCGACAGACTTGCAGGTCGATATCGCGCCTTACTGCGGCATGGACGAAGGTGATCTGATCGAACTGTTCTGGAACAACTGCTTTGCCGCTTCCCGGCGGGTGACCGCCGGCAAAATCGGCATGTCCACCAGCCTTCGAGTGCCGGAAAGCTTTGTGCAAAATGGTCCGGCGCGAATTCATTACCGGGTCATGCAAGTCGGCCACGGCCCGGCGCGTTCAGCCATCACCCGAGTGCAGATCAAGACCGATTATCCCGGCGGCATGCCCCTGGCACTGAGCATCGATGAAAACCAGAACCTGGCCGCCGTCAGCCTGCCCGAGACCATTCGCCGCCACGGCGTCAACAGCAGCCAGATCCGCCGCGGCGTGCCCCTGACCATCGAGCCCTACCTGAACATGGCGACCGACGACGAGATCACGCTGCGCTGGGGCGACGTGCGCCTGGACCTGCCAAAAATCCAGGCCAGCGATGTCGGCAAGGCGGTGCAAGTATGGGTGCCGTCGACGATCATCGTCGAGGCCGGGGATGACCATCGCCTCGAAGTGACCTACTGCATTCGCGACCGGGTCGGCAATAATTCACGCTGGGCGCCAGCCCGCACCTTGCGCATCGCCACGCACGTCCCCAAGGCCCCGACCAGCCCCGCCAAGCCTGCGCTGGCCTACCAACCCCGCCGGCCCGGTTCGCCTTGTGAGCCGGGGTGACAGACCTTCTATGCATATTCCTAAAAGTTAGTTTATTTAAAAATTTAACACGCTTAGGGTATATGCACCGGACCACCGGACATTCCTGATTTTTTTATCTTTTCAACGGATGTGAGGTAGGTATGGTCAAAATTACCCCGGTGCGTAACGCCAGGGCATTACGTGCAGCCAAGGAGCGGCGCTGATGTCTAACTTGGCACAAACACCCCCCCAAAGTGATCTGGACGTCGCCCCGCTGTTGTTGCCCGCCAAGGTGCTGCGCAACGACGCCGAGGCCCTGAGCGCGGCTCATACGCTTGCCCAGGCTGCGCGCCTGCAAGCGGCCAGGCGTGATCAGCAACGCAAACTGCCCTGGGCTGAAATCGAGCACTTCACCCGCAGCGGCCTTGGCAGTATTTCCATTCCCCGTGAGTACGGCGGCCCGCAAGTGTCCTTTGTGACCCTGGCCGAGGTGTTCGCGATCATCAGCGCGGCCGACCCGGCGCTGGGGCAAATCCCGCAGAACCATTTCGGCATCCTGCACGTGCTGCAAGGTGCGGCCAGCGAGCGCCAGAAGAAGCAGCTGTTCCAGAGCGTGCTGGACGGCTGGCGCATCGGCAACGGCGGTCCGGAACGCGGCACCAAAAACACCCTGGACCTCAAGGCACGCATCACTGCCGAAGGTGACGGCTACGTCATCAGTGGCCAGAAGTTTTATTCCACCGGCGCGCTATTCGCCCACTGGGTGGCGGTCAAGGCGTTGAACGATGAAGGCAAAGTCGTCATGGCGTTCGTGCGCCGTGGCACCGAAGGCCTGCGTATCGTCGATGACTGGTCAGGCTTTGGGCAACGCACCACGGCTAGCGGCACAGTGCTTCTCGATCAGGTGGCGGTGGATGCCGAACTGGTGGTGGAGACTTGGCGCCTCGGCGAAGCGCCGGGTATCCAGGGCGCCGTTTCGCAATTGATCCAGGCGGCCATCGACGCCGGCATCGCCCGTGGTGCAATCGACGACACCATCAGTTTTGTACGCGAGCGCTCGCGGCCATGGATCGATGCCAAGGTCGAGCGGGCCAGCGATGACCTGTATGTGATCGCCGATATCGGCAAGCTGAAGATCGAACTGCACGCCGCTGAAGCCCTGTTGCGCAAGGCTGGCCAGGTACTGGATCAAGTCAGTGCCGCGCCGATCACCGCGCAGTCTGCCGCACGCGCCTCGATTGCCGTGGCCGAAGCCAAGGTGCTGACCACCGAGATTTCCTTGCTCGCCAGCGAGAAGCTGTTCGAGCTGGCCGGCAGTCGCGCGACCCTCGCCGAATTCAACCTCGACCGTCACTGGCGCAATGCCCGGGTGCATACCCTGCACGACCCGGTGCGCTGGAAATATCACGCGGTGGGCGCCTATCACCTGAACGGCACTTTGCCTGCCCGGCATTCCTGGATTTAACCGACCAGAACACTTTTTCTACAAGCTTCTGGAGAAGTACATGACCCATTCTCACCACGTCGCGGTTATTACCAGCGATGAACAAGCCCTTATTGTCGCCAGCGACCTGGCCGAAGACTTCCGCCGCGACAGCGCCTTGCGTGACCGCGAACGCCGCTTGCCCTTGCCTGAACTGGACGTGTTTTCACGCTCCGGCCTGTGGGGCATCAGCGTACCCAAGGAATTCGGCGGTGCCGGCGTTTCAAACGTGACCCTGGCCAAGGTCACGGCACTGATTGCCCAGGCGGATGCGTCCTTGGGGCAGATCCCGCAAAACCACTTTTATGCCCTCGAAGTACTGCGGGTAAATGGCAGCCCGGCGCAGCAAAAAAGCCTGTACGCCGAAGTCCTCGCCGGCCAGCGCTTCGGCAATGCGCTGGCAGAATTGGGCACCAAGACCGCCCATGACCGCATCACCAAGATCACCCGCGACGGTGACGGCTTCCGTATCACCGGCCGCAAGTTTTATTCCACCGGCGCGATCTACGCCCAACGCATTCCCACTTCTGTGGTGGACGAAAACGGCGTGCAGCAACTGGCCTTTGTCACCCGTGACAGCCAGGGCCTGACCGTGATCGACGACTGGAGCGGCTTCGGCCAGCGCACCACCGGCAGCGGTTCGGTGGTGTTCGATAACGTGTGGGTCGCGGCCCAGGACGTGATTCCGTTCCAGAGCGCCTTCGAACGCCCGACCACCGTCGGCCCGCTGGCGCAGATCCTTCACGCCGCCATCGACACAGGCATCGCCCGTGCGGCCTATGAAGATGCGCTGCACTTCGTGCGCACCAAGACCCGGCCCTGGATCGATGCCACCAGCGACAAGGCCACCGAAGACCCGCTGACCCTGAAAAGCTTCGGCCACTTGAGCATCCGCCTGCACGCCACCGAAGCCCTGCTGGAGCGCTCCGGTGAATTCCTCGACCGCGCCCAGGCCGACAGCAATGCCGACACCGTCGCGGCCGCGTCCATCGCCGTTGCCGAAGTGCGCGCACTCAGCACCGAGATTTCCCTCGCCGCCGGCAGCACCCTGTTCGAACTCGCCGGCAGCCAGGCCACCCTCGCCGAACACGGTCTGGACCGCCACTGGCGCAACGCCCGGGTGCACACCCTGCACGACCCGGTGCGCTGGAAGTACTTTGCTGTGGGCAATTACTACCTCAACGATGAAAACCCGCCACTGCGGGGGACTATCTGATGGCCAAGAAAAAGATCCTGCTCAATGCCTTCAACATGAACTGCATCGGGCACATCAACCATGGCCTGTGGACCCATCCACGGGACACATCGACTCAATACAAGACCCTCGAATACTGGACCGAACTGGCGCAGTTGCTCGAGCGCGGGCTGTTCGACGGGCTGTTCATCGCTGACATCGTCGGGGTGTACGACGTCTACCAGAACTCGGTGGATGTGCCGCTCAAAGAGTCGATCCAGCTGCCGGTCAACGATCCGTTGCTGCTGGTCTCGGCCATGGCGGCGGTGACCAAAAACCTCGGCTTCGGCCTGACCGCCAACCTCACCTACGAACCGCCCTATCTGTTCGCCCGGCGCATGTCGACCCTCGACCACCTGAGCCGTGGACGGGTGGGCTGGAACATCGTCACCGGCTACCTCGACAGCGCCGCCAAGGCCATGGGCCTGACCGAGCAGGTCGAGCACGACCGGCGCTACGACCAGGCCGACGAATACCTGGAAGTGCTCTACAAACTCTGGGAAGGCAGCTGGGAAAACGACGCGGTGATCAACGATCCGCAGGCGCGGGTGTATGCCCAGCCGGAGAAAGTGCACAAGGTCGAGCACAAGGGCGAGTTCTATCAGGTGGAGGGATATCACCTGTGCGAGCCGTCACCGCAACGCACGCCGGTGCTGTTCCAGGCGGGCAGCTCGGACCGTGGGCTGCTGTTTGCCGGGCGCCACGCCGAGTGCGTATTCATCAGCGGGCAGAACAAGGCCTCGACCAAAATCCAGGTGGACAAGGTGCGCGCCAGCGCCGTGGAAGCCGGGCGCAACCCGGACGACATCAAGGTGTTCATGGGGCTGAACGTGATTGTCGGCGCCACCGAAGAAGCCGCATGGGCCAAGCACGCCGAGTACCTGAGCTACGCCAGTGCGGAAGCCGGCGTGGCGCATTTCTCGGCGTCCACGGCGATTGATTTTTCCCAGTACGAAATCGATGAACCGATCCAGTACGTGAAGAGCAACGCCATCCAGTCCGCGACCAAAAACCTGCAAAACAACGACTGGACCCGACGCAAATTACTGGAGCAACACGCCCTCGGCGGCCGCTACATCACCCTGGTGGGCTCGCCGGCACAGGTGGCGGATGAACTTGAATCATGGATCAGCGAAACCGGCCTGGATGGCTTCAACCTGACGCGCATCGTTACCCCGGAAAGCTACGTCGACTTTATCGAACTGGTGATCCCGGAGCTGCAGCGTCGGGGCTCGTACAAGACCGCGTATGACAACGGGACGCTGCGGGAAAAAGTGTTCCACCACTCAGCGCACCTGCCTGAACAACACACCGGCTCTTCCTACCGCCACTGAACCCTGTAGGAGCGAGCTTGCTCGCGAGAATCGTCAACGATAACGCGGGGCACCTGACACCCCGTGGCGCATTCAAGTTTTTCGCGAGCAAGCTCGCTCCTACAATTGGAAATCCATTATGAAAAAAACATTGCTCCGCCACCCAGTCAAAGCACTGGCCCTCGCCCTCGGACTCTTCAGCTCGGCGGTATTCGCCGCTGACGCTCCTTTGAAAGTCGGCACCACCGCCGCCTTCGCGATTCCCCTGGAGGCCGCCGTCGAAGAGGCCGGCAAACAGGGTTTGAAAGTCGAACTGGTGGAGTTCACCGACTGGATCGCGCCCAACGTCAGCCTGGCGGCGGGCGATATCGACGTGAACTACTTCCAGCACATCCCGTTCCTGGAAAACGCCAAGGCCGCCGCCGGGTTTGACCTGGTGCCGTTCGCCCCGGGGATCATCAATAACGTCGGCCTGTATTCGAAGAAGTACAAAAACTTCAACGACCTGCCTCAAGGCGCAACGGTGGCGATTGCCAACGACCCGATCAACAGCGGTCGCGGCCTGCAGTTGCTGGCCAAGGCGGGCTTGATCACCCTCAAGCCGGGCGTGGGCTACAAGGCGACCGAAGAAGACATCGTCACCAACCCGAAGAAGATCAAGATCCTGCAAGTGGAAGCCGTGCAACTGGTACGCGCCTATGACGACGCCGACCTGGTGCAGGGCTACCCGGCGTATATCCGCCTGTCCAAGACCTTCGATCCTGAGTCGGCCTTGCTGTTCGACGGCATCGACCACAAGGAATACGTGATCCAGTTCGTGATCCAGCCGAAAAGCAAAACCGACCCGCGCCTGATCAAGTTCATCGACATCTACCAGCACTCGCCGGTGGTACGCGCCGCCCTGGATAAATCCCTTGGCAAGCTCTACCAAGTCGGCTGGGAAGGCTGAATATGAGCGCCGCCACAGCACAACGACGCGAGACGCAACCACCGCACCTGGACGCGCAGCAGACCGAGCTGCATCCGGCGCAGAACCATGCCCATGTGCGATTCATCAACCTCGGCAAGACCTATGACGGCCAGGTCGTGCCCGCCCTGCAAGGCATCGACCTGGCAATCCAGCGCGGTGAAGTCTTCGGCATCATCGGCCGCAGCGGCGCCGGCAAGTCGTCGCTGATCCGCACCATCAACCGCCTGGAACAACCGAGCAGCGGTCGGGTGTTGATTGATCAGGTAGACATCGGCGACTTCGACGAAGACCGCCTGGTAGCCCTGCGCCGGCGCATCGGCATGATCTTCCAGCACTTCAACCTGATGTCGGCCAAGACCGTGTGGCAGAACGTCGAACTGCCGCTGAAAGTCGCGGGTGTGCCCAAGGAGCAGCGCGAGAAGAAGGTGCGCGAGCTGCTGGAGCTGGTGGGTTTGCAGGACAAGCACAAGTCCTATCCGGCGCAGCTGTCCGGCGGGCAGAAGCAGCGGGTGGGCATTGCCCGTTCGCTGGTGCATGACCCACAGATTCTGTTGTGCGATGAAGCCACTTCGGCGCTTGACCCGGAGACCACCCAGTCGATCCTCGGCCTGCTGCGGGAGATCAACAAACGCCTGGGCCTGACCATCGTGTTGATCACCCACGAAATGGCCGTGATTCGCGAAATCTGCGACCGCGTCGTGGTGCTGGAACACGGCCATGTTGTCGAGCAAGGCCCGGTGTGGGAAGTGTTTGGCAACCCGCAGCACGACGTCAGCAAAACCCTGCTGGCTCCGCTGCAACACGGCTTGCCTGAAGAGTTGCAAAGCCGCCTGCAGGCCAATCCGACCTCAAAGGACGCCGCCGTGGTGCTGCGCTTGCAACTGACTGGCAGTGCCGAAGACGAGCCGGACCTTGCCGCGCTATTCAGCGCCCTCGGCGGGCGCGTGCGCTTGCTGCAAGGCGGCGTGGAGCGCATTCAGGGCCATGCGTTGGGGCAATTGCTGCTGGCGGTGAGCGGCTCGTCCCTGACCGCTGAAGAACTGCGCACCCGCGCCGGGCGCTGGGCACAACAGGTGGAGGTGCTGGGCTATGTGGTTTGATCGTTTATTGCAGGGCGCCATCGACACGCTGTTGATGGTCGGTGTGTCGTCGCTGATCGCGTTGCTAGTGGGGATTCCGCTGGCGGTGTTCCTGGTGACCAGCGACAAGGGCGGCATCTATCAGGCGCCCGCCTTGAACCGGGTGCTGGGGGCGTTCGTTAACCTGTTCCGCTCGATTCCGTTTCTGATTCTGATGGTGGCGCTGATCCCGTTCACCCGGCTGATCGTCGGCACCACCTATGGCGTGTGGGCCGCGGTGGTGCCGTTGACCATCGCAGCCACGCCGTTCTTTGCGCGGATCGCCGAAGTCAGCTTGCGCGAAGTCGATCACGGCTTGATCGAGGCGGCGCAGGCCATGGGTTGCCGGCGCTGGCATATCGTCTGGCATGTGCTGCTGCCGGAAGCGCTGCCGGGGATTGTCGGCGGGTTCACGATTACCCTGGTGACGATGATCAACTCCTCGGCCATGGCCGGGGCGATTGGCGCCGGTGGGCTGGGAGATATTGCCTACCGCTATGGTTATCAGCGCTTTGATACGCAGATCATGCTGACGGTGATTGTGCTGCTGGTGATTCTGGTGGCGGTGATTCAGTTGGGCGGCGATCGGTTGGCCAGGGTTCTGAACAAGAGGTGAGGTATAGTCGGGCCATCTCAGCGCCCGGTATTGCCCGCCATGAAACTCGCCCCCGACGACCTCGACCAGATCACTTCCACCACCCTCGGCCACTACAACAAGGTGGCCGAGGATTTTCGTGAAGGCACCCGTGACCACGATGTGAGCCAGAACATTGATGCGCTGCTGCGGCATATCCAGGGTGAAGCGCCGTTTACCGTACTGGATTTCGGCTGCGGGCCGGGCCGGGATTTGCAGACGTTTACCCGCATGGGCCACATCGCCGTGGGGCTCGATGGTTCGGAGCGCTTCGCACAGATGGCCCGGGAAGACAGCGGCTGTGAAGTGCTGCAACAGGACTTCCTGAAGCTGGATTTACCCGCCGGACGTTTCGACGGGATCTTCGCCAACGCGGTGCTGTTTCATATTCCCAAGCAGGAGTTGCCGCGCATTCTTGGACAGCTTCACGGGGCACTGAAGGTCGGCGGCGTGTTGTTCAGCTCAAACCCGCGGGGAGAAAACCAGGAGGGTTGGAACGGGCCGCGGTATGGCTCGTATCACGACTTGCAGGCGTGGCAAGAGTTGCTTACGGCGGCGGGGTTTGTGGAGTTGGAGCATTACTACCGACCCGCCGGGTTGCCTCGGGAACAGCAGCCGTGGCTGGCGAGTGTGTGGCGCAAAACCTGACCCCCCGTAGCAGCTGTCGAGCCCTGGCGAGGCTGCGTCAGGCGCGCCTCGGGCCCGAGCCTGGCTCAAACTCGGCAGCGCGGCCAACGCAGCCTCGCTAAGGCTCGACAGCTGCTACGGAATAAATCGTCGGTGATTCGCCGGAAATTAATACCGTCAGGCTGTTAGCCGCATAGCCTTCTCGCGCATCCCCGGAAAAATTCGCCACCAACCGCGTCCCATCGGCAAACGTAGTCTGCTGCACCTGCTTATCTTCGGTCAGCCAGCGAAAATCCGTCATGGCCTGAGTCGCCAACCGCTCATGCAGCGGACGGAAGAACCCATCCTGGCGCTGAATCACCGGCAAGCGCTGCTTCACCGTCGCCGCACTCAGGTGATACAGCGGCGGCACGTTGTAGAGCAGTTGCGTCAGCTCGTTCTCGGCCCGCACGTTGCTCAGTTTCAGGCTGTCGAACAGCCAATGGTGGGTGGTGATCACCGAGCCATGGAACACCGCCTGATACAGCGGCAGGCGCATCGCCGGGTCAAAGTAGACCGTGCGAAACGGCTCTTTCAACGGCACCGACTTGAAGAACACCGCCGGCTGTTCCGGCGGGTACCAGGCCCCGACGTAATACGGCGACTGCTTGTCCTGGGTCATCTCCCGATCACCCCAGCCCAACACCGGTGTTTGCATACCGTGGGCAAACAGGATGCCTCGGGCGGTGATCGCGTTGCCGTCTTCGGAACCTACCGGCAACTTGAGCACCGTACTGATCCAGCGAGATGCATCGATATTGCCTTCGGCGTTTTGTGCCTGGGTCATGCTGGCGCCCGTGCGGTAACTGTCGAACAACATGCTGGTGGCGTAGGCGTCGAGAAACCAGGCGTTGAACCCGGACTTGGCCTGCACTGCCTTGATCCGCGCCTCCAGCAATGGCCGCACGCAACGCGGGTCGGTGTAGTGGCCGGACTTCTGGAAGCCAGTCTTCAACTGGCCGCCCTTCAACACAATCGCGCACTCGCCGTAGGCCTTGCTGCCCAGGTGCGCGGTGGTCCAGTCGGGGTTTTCAGTGGCGGACAAGGCCGTTTCATAAGAGTCGTAGGGCGCCATCAGGTAACCGGCATCAACACCGGCCTTCACGGCCTCAGGATGCCAGAGCCCGCCTTCCCAGCCTTCGCCCTGGGTCACCAGCAGGCGCTTGAGACCGGCGCCTTTCAGCGCGTTGGTGACGGACAAGGTGTTGCCCCAAGTCTCAGGCGTGGCGCTCAAGGCACCCGCAAAAGCCACGGCCAACTCGCGACGCAGCGCACCGTAGCCGTCAGCGAGCTGAGTCATGTCCGGCTCGGTGGAAGGCTGCCAGCCCTGCCGGGCTTTTGTGTTGATCGCCGCGTTCAGGCCGCGCAGCAGGACAGCCTGCTCATACGGTTGCTTGACCTGTCGAACCTGCGCCGCCTCTTTGTCCAGCAAGCCATTCAACTCAGCTGCCAGCCCTTTGCCGCTGCGCAGCAGTTTGAGCAGCTGCGGCCAGTCCCGAACATCGCGCGGGGCCAGCAAGTCATTGCCCCACAGGTAGATATGGCTGGCGCCCAGCAGTTTTTCCGCTTCCGGGGTTTGCCGCAGTTTGTCTGCCAACGGCTCATAACGTCCCTGCTCCACCAGCCACTGGCGATAACGCTTGGCGCCGGCCAACGGGTCGCTTTCGCCCAGGTGCAACAGCAGGGTCATCGGCGCGGCGGGGTCCAGCGTGGTGAATTCATGGAAGGCGGACAACGCTAGCCCTTTACCGTCGGCCTGCCAGTGCAGGCGGTTGTTGTAAGGATTGGTCATCAGCCAGTTGAGGGTGAACGTGCCGTGGTCCACCCCCCACAGCGGCAGGCTGAGGTCTTGAGTGGTGTTGACGTCGCCCTGTTCCAGCAGGAATTTTTGCCACACGGCATTGCCCGCCGGCACGTAGTGCCCTTCGGCCAGGGGCCAGATCAGGCCGTTGCCCATGGCGCTGGCGGGTTGCCGCAGGATCGCCAACTCACCGGCATCACGGGCGGTGATCGTCAGGGCGAGATCGCGTTGATCGAGGGTGGCGCTCAGGCGATAGGCGCCATCGTCCCATTGCCAACTGGCCCGACTGGCGCTTTGGGAGAGCTGGTTGACCCTGTGCGCAGGCACTCCGCTTGAAGCCTGCACGGCGATCTTGTCGCTGGGGGTAACGTGGATCGCGAGAGTCGCCGGGTCCAGCTCAACGCGCCACAGGGCGTTCTCCAGCACCGTGCCGGCAAGGGCCACGGGCGACAGCAACAAGGTACAAACCAGCAGGAAACAACGCATGGGGCAAGCCTTGGCAAAAGGATCAGGCACGGAGGGTAAAACAATTGACCGGGCGCCAAGGGCAAAAAAATGTTTCAGCGAACATTCCCACGTCCGTGTAGGAATGTCATCGCAGTGGCTGTCAGGCGCTTTCTTTCTTCGGCTCGCGAATCTTGTACCAGGCCACATACAGCGCCGGCAAAAACAGCAGCGTCAGCAAGGTGGCGATGATGATCCCGCCGATCATCGCATAGGCCATCGGCCCCCAGAACACTTCCCGGGCAATCGGGATCATGCCCAGGCTGGCCGCCGCCGCGGTCAGCAGGATTGGCCGGCGCCGGTGTTCGGTGGCTTCCACCACCGCGTCCCACGGCGTGTAGCCGTCGCGCTCGTAGGCGTCGATCTGGGTCACCAGAATCACCGAGTTACGGATGATGATGCCGATCAGCGCGAGGATCCCGAGGATCGCCACGAAGCCCATGGGCGTGCCCGTGGGAATCAGCGCCAACACCACGCCAATCAGCCCCAACGGCGCGACGCTGGCCACCAGGAACATCTTCTGCACGCTGTGCAGCTGGATCATCAGGAAGGTCGCCATCAGGAACAGCATCAGCGGCACCACCTTGGCAATCGGGCCCTGGGCCTTGCCGCTTTCTTCCACGGTACCGCCGGTGGCGACCTTGTAGCCCACCGGCAACGCGGCGCTGAACTTGTCGATTTCCGGCTTGAGCTGTTTCACCAGGTCGGTCGGTTGCATGTCGTCGCGCACCGCCGCCTTGATGGTGATGGTCGGCTTGCGGTCGCGACGCCACACCAACGGCTGTTCAAGCTCATAGCGCACGGTGGCAAACGCCAGCAGCGGAATCGAGGTGCCATTGGGCGTGACGATCTGCAGGTTCTGCAACGTCTCCGGCGTACCGCGCTCGGCATCTTCGGCGCGGCCGACCACATTGATCAGGTAGATGTCGTCATGCACCTGGGTCACCGACGCACCGCTGACCACGCTGTTCATCAACTGAGCCACGTCTTCCGACGACAGCCCCAATTGCCGCGCCTTGTCCTGGGCGATGTCCACCCGCAGGACTTTGCCGGGCTCGTTCCAGTCGTAGATGATTTCGCCCATGTGGGTGTTTTTATCGAGCATGGTCGCCAGTTCGATCGCGTGTTTGCGCACTTGGTCGATGTCCTTGCCAGACACCCGATACTGGATCGGACGCCCCACCGGCGGCCCCATTTCCAGCGGCTGCACGAAGCTGCCCACGCCGACAAAATCTTCCCGCAGGCGTTTTTGCAGGCGCGCAATCAAGGCGCCACGCTCTTCCAGGCCCTTGCTGACGATCACCAGTTGCGCGTAATACGGGTTCTCCAGTTGCTGGTCCAGCGGCAGGTAGAAACGGATCGCGCCCTCGCCGATATAGGTGCTCCAGCGGGCGATGTCCGGGTCGTCCTTGATGATCGCCTCAAGACGGTCGACGGCCTTGCGGGTCTCGTTGATCGAGGCGTTTTGCGGCAGGTTAAGGTCGACGAGAATTTCCGGACGGTCCGAAGACGGGAAAAACTGGTTCTGCACGAACTGCATGGAAAACACCGACGCCACAAACAACAGCACGGTAATGCCGATGGCCCACCAGCGGTTGCGCATCGCCCACAGCATGCCGCCATTGAACGCCCGGCCCACACGGCCCGGCTCGGCGTTATGAGGTTTTACCTTGCTGCTGAGGATATGCACCCCGAGCACCGGCGCGAACAACACCGCGACCACCCACGACACCAGCATCGCCACGGCAATCACCGCAAACAGCGTGAAGGTGTACTCACCCGCCGAACTGGCATTAAGGCCAATCGGCACAAAACCGGCGACGGTCACCAGCGTACCGGTCAACATCGGGAACGCCGTAGAGGTGTAGGCGAAGGTCGCCGCCTGCTCCTTGGTTTCGCCTTTTTCCAGGCGCGTGATCATCATCTCCACGGTGATCATCGCGTCGTCCACCAACAGGCCGAGGGCGATGATCAAGGCACCCAGCGACACCCGCTGCATGGTGATGCCGCTGTATTCCATGAACACAAACACCAGCGCCAGCACCAGTGGAATCGAGCACGCCACCACCAACCCGGCACGCACGCCGAGGCTGATAAAGCTCACCACCAGCACGATGATCACCGCTTCAAACAACGCGCTGGTGAAGCCGCCGACGGCCTCTTCCACCACTTCTGCCTGATCGGAAACCTTGTGCACACCCACACCCACCGGCA
Source organism: Pseudomonas sp. LBUM1641 (assembly GCF_059716235.1). Lineage (NCBI taxonomy): Bacteria > Pseudomonadati > Pseudomonadota > Gammaproteobacteria > Pseudomonadales > Pseudomonadaceae > Pseudomonas > Pseudomonas sp. LBUM1641. The sequence goes on along the minus strand of NZ_CP166815.1, from coordinate 269,253 downwards.
GGTCGGCGGTCAGCTCGTCCATGCGTTTGTGCAGGGCCTTGCCGAAATCCTGGATGTTGCCGCCCTTCTGCATGGCGATGGCCAAGCCAATCGCCGGCTTGCCGTTGAAGCGGAACATCGGCGTCGACGGGTCGACATAACCACGGGTAATTTCCGCCACATCGGCCAAGCGATAAAAACGGTCATTGAGCCGCAGATTGACGTTGGCCAGGTCCTTCTCCGAGGCGAACTGCCCGGAGGTGCGTACCGAAATCCGCTCCGGCCCCGCCTCGATCACACCGGCCGGGGTCACCGCGTTCTGCGATTGCAGGCTCTGCACCACCTGGCGCTGATCTATACCCAGGGCCGCGAGTTTGCGGGTGGAGAAATTCAGGTAAATCACTTCGTCCTGCTGGCCGATCATCTCGACCTTGCCCAGCCCCGGCACCGAACGAATCTCGGCGCGCGCCTGCTCAACGTAATCCCGCAGTTGGCGCATCGACAAGCCATCGGCGGTAAACGCATACACGGAGCCGAACACGTCACCGAACTCGTCGTTGAACGCCGGCCCCTGCAAGCCTTGGGGGAAGCTGCCGCGGATGTCATCGATCTTCTTGCGTACCTGGTACCAGATCTCCGGAATAGCCTTGGCGCTGGTGGTGTCCTTGAGGAACACAAACACCGTGGACTCACCGGGCCGGGTGTAGCTTTTCACGTAGTCGAGGGAGTCCAGCTCTTCGAGTTTTTTCTCGATGCGGTCGGTGACCTGCTTCAGGGTCTCTTCCTGGGTCGCGCCTGGCCAACGGGTCTGGATCACCATGGTCTTGATGGTGAACGACGGGTCTTCCTCGCGGCCGAGGTTCATGTAAGAGAACACGCCCATCAGCAGTGCGACGAACATCAGGTACCAGACGAAGGACTGATGCTTGAGGGCCCAGTCGGATAAGTTGAAGCTCCCTTTCATCGCGGGCTGTCCTCGTCGATTTTGACTTTTTGCCCGGGCTTCAGGCTGTTCACGCCGGCACTCACCACGCGCTCGCCGGGCTTGACGCCAGCGTTGAGCAAGGCGCTGTCGGCGTCACGGCTGACGATGGTGACGTCACGGGGTTGTACGGTCTGGCTTTGGGTGTCGATCACCCAGATGCGGATCTTGCCGTCGGCTTCCTGCAAGGCGCTGAGGGGCAGTTCGATACGCGGAGCGATGGCTGAGCTCAAGGTCACGCTGATGGCGGTGCCGAGGCGAAACGCAGACGGCGTTTCGGCCAGGGTCAGGCGGGCGCGACGGGTCCGGGTGGCGCTTTGGGCCTGGGGTTCGATCTCGCGCACAGTGGCAGTCGTGCTGATGTTCGGGTCCATTTGCCCGGCGACCAGGAACACCACATCCGGCGGCAGGCGCTCGGCGAGGCCAGCGGGCAAGTCGATGACGGCCTCCTTGATGTCGGGACGCGCCAGGGTCACCACTTGCTGACCGGCGCTGACCACCTGGCCGGCCTCGGCATTCCACGCGGTGACGATGCCCGCGTGGTCGGTGCGCAGTTCGCTGTAGTTGAGCTGGTCCTTGGCCTGGTTGACCGAAGCCTTGGCTTGGTCGAGGGAGGCCTGGGTGGTTTTCAGGTCGGTCTGGGCGATGTCCAGTTGGGCCTGGGCGCCGACGCCACGGCTGAACAGTTCCTGCTGGCGGCGGGCATTGGCCTGGGCGTTGATCCACTGCGCTTGCACGCGAGCCAGGTCACCCTGGGCAGCACGCAACTGGTTCTGTTGATCGGTGGGGTCGAGCACGGCCAGCAACGCGCCCTGCTCCACTTCGGCCCCCACGTCGACGGCGCGCCGGGCAATGCGCCCGGGCACACGGAAACCCAGGTTGCTTTCATAACGGGCCTGGATCGTACCGGCGAAGCGGCCGAGGTTTTCCTGGTCTTCGGACTTCACTTCAATCGACAGCACCGGGCGCACCGGTTCCGGCGCAGGTTCTTCCTTGGAGCACGCCATCAACAGCAGGCTGGCAGCGAGCAATACCGTCAGCCGCTTCATGGCTGCACTCCTTGGGCCTGAGCCTGATCCGGCGGCTGGGCGATTTCCACGATCATGCCGGGGTGCAGCAATTGCCCGCCGGCCACCACGACTTTTTCACCGCCCTTGAGGCCGTCGCTGATGATCACCTTGCCGGTGAGATAACGCGCGACCGTGACCTTGTGCAGTTGCGCCTTGCCGTCGCCGTCAATCAGCCAGACAGCCGGCGCGCTGATGTCTTTGGTCAAGGCAGCCCACGGCAACTCGATGCTGGCCTTGGCCGGCCCGTTGGCGGTGGCGCTGACCACCGAGCCCAGTTGCATGCCCTTGGGCAGCACGTCGAGGGCGATTTTGACTTGCACCGTGCCGGTATTTGCAGCCACGGCCGGGGTGACTTCGCGGACCTTGCCCACGGCGGTAATCTGCGGATTTTCCAGCAGGCTGACGGTGATCGGTTTGTCCGGCGGCGGCTCTACCAGCAGCGACTCATAGACGTTGAACACCGCATCGCGCTCACCATCCCGAGCCAGGCTGAAGATCGGCACGGTGGCCTGCACCACTTGGCCGACCTCGGCCTGGCGCGCGGTGATGATGCCCGGCGCGTCGGCGATCAGCGAGGTGTAGCCCAACTGCTCACGGGCATTGGCCAACTGCGCCTGAGCGGCAGTCAACGCGCTTTGGCTGCTGCGCAAGGCGGCCTGGGCGGAGTCGTATTCGCTGCGGCTGGTGTAGCCCTTGGGCAGGAGTTTTTCCTGGCGCACAAACGCGGCGGCAGTCTGTTTGACCCGCGCCTGTTCGGCGACCACCTGGGCCTGGGCGGAGTCGACGTTGGTCTGCAAATCCTTCGGGTCGAGCTTGGCCAGTACTTGCTTGGCGCTGACGCGGTCACCGACATCCACCATGCGCTGGATGATCTTGCCGCCGACGCGGAACGACAGATCGGTCTGCACCCGCGCCTGGATATCGCCGGTCAAGGTCACAGCGGCGGCAAAGTCGGTGGACTTCACGGTCTGCACGAACACCCGGGAATGTTCCTTGGGTTCGGCTTTTTCCTGGCCGCAACCGCTCAATAGCGCCAGCAAGCCAAGGCCGAGGATAATAAATGTGGAGTTGGGACCGCCCATGCAGGCTCCTTTTGCGTGATGCCGCCGTGCCAGTGTCTATGCGACTGTGAGCTTAGAACAGGGTTCCTTATCTGCATGGAGAATCCCATACTCCAATGGTTCCCTCGCCGATAATTTTTCCCATGCTCAAGACCCTCGCGGTGGCCAATTACCGCTCGATCAACAAATTGGTGGTGCCGCTGGATCGGTTGAACCTGATCACCGGCCCCAATGGCAGCGGTAAATCCAACCTGTATCGCGCCCTGCGGCTGCTGGCGGAGACGGCCCAAGGCGGCGTGATCAACGCACTGGCCCGCGAAGGCGGGCTGGATTCGACCTTCTGGGCCGGGCCGGAAAACATCAGCCGGCGCATGCTCAGCGGCGAAGTCCCGGTAGAGCCCGTCGTGCGCCAGGGCGCCAAGCGCTTGCGCCTGGGATTTTCCGGGGAGGATTTCAGCTATGCGATTTCCCTGGGGTTGCCTGAGCCCGGCGCGTCTTATTTCTCCCTGGACCCTGAGATCAAGAAAGAATGCATCTGGGCCGGGCATGTGTTTCGCCCGGCGAGCCTGCTGGTACAGCGCTCCGGCCCGATGGTGCGCGCCCGCGATGGCCGAGCCTGGGATGTGCTGGCCCAGCACACGCCGAACTACCACAGCCTGTTCGACCAGGTCGGCAGCCTGCGGGGTTCGCCGGAGGTGTTGCTGCTGCGCGAAAGCATTCGTGGCTGGCGCTTTTATGATCACTTTCGCAGCGACGTCGACGCCCCGGTGCGCCAGCCGCAACTGGGCACACGCACGCCGGTGTTGCATCACGACGGTCGCGATTTGGCGGCGGCGTTGCAGACCATTCGCGAAATCGGCGACCCGGAAGCCTTGCAGCGGGCGATCAGCGATGCGTTTCCGGGCGCGCGGTTGAATATCGAGCCATTGCAGGGTGGACGCTTTGCCATCGAGTTTTATCAGGAAGGCTTGCTGCGGCCGTTATCGGCGGCGGAGCTGTCGGACGGGACCTTGCGCTATTTGCTGCTGGTGGCGGCGCTGCTGACGCCGAGGCCACCGACGATGATGGTACTGAACGAGCCGGAAACCAGTTTGCACCCGGACCTGTTGCCGGCGTTGGCGCGCCTGATCATCCAGGTGTCGCAGCAGTGTCAGGTGTGGGTGGTGTCCCATGCCAGCCGCTTGATTGCGGCGTTGCAGCAGGATGAAGGGTGTAATTCGATCGTGCTGGAGAAGGTGATGGGGCAGACGCAGGTGGTGGGGCAGCGGGTGCTGGATCAGCCGGCGTGGCATTGGCCGAGTTAGGCGGTGCCTGTGAGGGCCTCTTCGCGAGCAAGCCCGCTCCCACATTTGTCCGCATTCCAAAGGTGGAACTCGGTCGAATGTGGGAGCGGGCTTACTCGCGAAGACGGTAGATCAGTCACCCAACAGCTAACTGATCAACCCTGCCACTTCCCGCCTTCAACAATCACACTCTCAGGCTTGGTGTCATCGCTCAGCTCCTTGCGAACATACTGGTCGTACAGCTTGAGCAGATACTTCTCCTCGCCCAGCTTGGCCAGCTCGGCATTCACCCAATCCCGCAGTTCGATGTTGCCCTTCTTCACCGCCGGCGCAATCGGTGCTTCATCCCCCAGTTTCTGCTCCAGCACACGGTAGCCCGGGTTCTGCTTGGCCCAGCTGAACAGCACCAGGTTGTCCTGGGCATAGGCATCACCACGGCCAGCCGACAGCGCTTGCAGCGACTCGGAGTTTTTCTCGAACTTCAGCAGTTTCCAGTCCGGGTGGTTCTTGGTCAGCCAGATATCCGCGGTAGTGCCGGTGGTGACGATGGTGGTGCGGGTCGCCAGGTCGTCCAGGCTTTTCACCGGGCTGGCGTTGGCTACCAGTGCCTGCACTGCCACTTTCAGGTTCGGGTTGGTGAAGTCCACCGCTTCCTTGCGCTCAGGCGTCACGGTCATGTTGGCGAGGATCAGGTCGACCTTGTCGCTTTGCAGGAACGGGATGCGGCTCGCCGGTTCGACGGCAACGAATTCAACCTTGTTCTCGTCGCCCAGCAGGTCCTTGGCGAAGCGGCGGCCGATGTCGGTATCGAAGCCGACGTAGCGACCGGACTCATCCACAAAACCAAACGGCGGCTTGTCGGTAAACACGCCGACGATCAGCTTGTCCCGCGCCTTGATCTTATCGATGTAGCTCACCGCAGCCGGGGCCGGGGTGGCCGCAGCGGCCGTCTTGGCGGGCTCTTCGGATTTGTTGCAGCCGGCCAGCAGAGCGAGGCCGAACAGGGGGAATAACAACTTGGCAGTTTTCATAGCAGCTCCAATTCCTTGGTTCTTTTGGGCAGTGTTGAAACGAAGGAGAACTTCTCCAGGAACTGCTGCGCGCGTGCGGTTTGCGGGTTCGTAAAGAATGCCTCGGGGGTGTTTTGTTCGAGGATGCGGCCGGCCTCCATGAACACCACGCGGTCGGCGACGGCGCGGGCGAAGGCCATTTCATGGGTGACGATCAGCAGGGTCATGCCGTCCCGGGCCAGGCCCTGGATCACTTCCAGTACTTCCTTGACCATTTCCGGGTCGAGGGCGGCGGTGACTTCGTCAAACAGCATGACCTGCGGGTTCATGCACAACGAGCGGACGATGGCGATGCGTTGCTGCTGGCCGCCCGAGAGCTGGCGCGGATAGGCGTCACGCTTGTCTGAGAGGCCCACCCGTTCCAGCAATTTTTCAGCCTGGGCACGGGCTTCGCGGGGTTCGCGTTTTTGCACTTTCAGCGGGCCGAGCAAGATATTGTCGAGCACGCTCATGTGTGGGAACAGGTGATAACTCTGGAACACCATGCCCACGTCCTGGCGCACCTGGCGCCAGTCGGTGGCCTTAACCAGCAGCTCCTTGCCGGCAAAACGCAGGCTGCCGCTGTGGGCCACTTCCAGGCCATTGAGGCACCGCAGCAAGGTGCTTTTGCCGCAACCGCTGGGGCCAAGGATCACCACCACTTCGCCGCTTTGCACGCTCAGGTCGATGCCCTTGAGCACCTGCTGGTCGCCGAAGTATTTGTTGAAACCCTGAAACTCGATCAATGCGCTCATGCTTGGGCCCAGCGCCGTTCCAGCACCTTGGAGGCGGCCGACAACGGGTAGCAGATAAAGAAGAAAAACAGGAACAGCGCGCCGTAGATCAACACCGACTCGTAGGTGCGCTCGATGATTTGCTGGCCGACCTTGATCACGTCCACCACGCCGATCAGCACCGCCAGGGAGCTGGTCTTGATGATGCGGGTGTAGACGTTGATGGTCGGCGGGGTCATGCGTTTCAGGGCCTGGGGCAGCAATACGTAGCCGTACAGTTGCGGGTCTGACAGGCCAATCGACAGGCCGGCTTCACGCTGGCCGCGGGGCAACGAATGCAAGGCACCGCGCACCACTTCGCCGACTTCACTGGCGCCCCACAGCGACAACACCAGCACCGCGCACCAAAAGCTCGGGATACTCAGGCCAAAGAAAATCGGCAGGCCGAAGAACAGCAGGTACAGCCACACCAGCACCGGGATCGCGCGGAACAGCTCCAGGTAAATTCGCAGCACCAGGTTGATCGCTTTTGAATTCAGCGTGCGCAGCACGCCATACAACACGCCGCCGACGGTACTGAAGGCAATGCTCAAGAATGAGATCGACAGGGTTTGCGCAGCGCCCTTGCCCAGTTGCGGCAACGACACCCAGAGTAATTCAAGACCCGAACTGGCCATGCTGGAGCCTCCTTTCAAGGCGGCTGAGCAGCAGCGACAACGGCAGGAATAACAGCACGCAGATCAGCGTCAGCACTGCGAGCATTTCATAGGTTTTGTAATAAAGGGCGATGTAGCTTTTGGTGGTGTAGAGAATTTCCGGCACCGCCACCGCCGACACGATGGTGGTTTCCTTGAGCAGGAAAATGAAGTTCGCAAACAGCGCTGGCAGGCTGAGGATCCCCGCTTGGGGCAGGATCACATGCCGCAGCAGCTGCCAGTGGGACAGGCCGATGGACTTGCCGGACTCGATCTGCGCCAGCGGCACCGCCTCGACCCCGGCGCGCAGCACTTCCGTGAGGTAGGCGCCGCCGAGAAAGGTCATGGTGATGATCGCCGCCCAGAACCCGGAAATGTTCAAGCCCAGGGCCGGCAACGCGAAGTAGACAAAAAACAGTTGGATCAGCAGCGGTGTGTTGCGCGCCAGCTCGACGTACAGCGCCACCAGGCGCCAGACGTAGGGCGTGCGAAATACCAGCAGCGCAGCATTGATCAAGGCCACCACTAACGAGGTGCCGATGGCGATCAGGCCGACTTGCAAGGTCACGGCCACGGCCTTGAGAAACGCAGGCAGCGTGCTGAGGATAAATGCGTAATCGAAGGTCATCTGAAATCCCTGACGCCGCAGGGGTAATGCGGCGTTGGTGCGGTCCGGTTCAGCGTGGGTAACGCCGAGTAGCGCCGACTTTAAAGGTATAAAAAGTAAAATTTAAATACCGAAATAGCATATTGATATCACCCAAATAGATAACCGGCGGATTCGCGGTGCAGGCGGATGACAGCTACTGTTCCCGGGGAGGTAGGAAGGGTCTTTTTATCGGTGCTGCACTTCAGGGACAGGCAGCGCATGGCCAGACTGAGGGCCAATCAACAGGCGAGGGAATGAGCGATGAAAAAAGCAAAACCGATTGATCCGCAGGAGCTGGTGAAGTGGCTGGTAGCGCTGCGCAGGGCCATCAATAGCCGGAATATCTGAGCTGATGCTGTACCCAATGTGGGAGCGGGCTTGCTCGCGAATGCGGTGTATCAGTCAGCAGATGTGTTGGCTGACCCACCGCATTCGCGAGCAAGCCCGCTCCCACATTTCGATTGCATTCCAGCCATAAAAAACGCCGACGCTCTAGAAGCCGTCGGCGTTTAAACCTTGAAGGAGGTTTTGGGGCTCGATCAGAACGCCGGCACGACGGCGCCGTTGTATTTCTTCTCGATGAAAGCTTTTACTTCAGGGCTGGTCAGGGCTTTGGCCAGCTTCTGGATCGCGTCGCTGTCTTTGTTGTCCGGGCGGGCAACCAGGAAGTTCACGTACGGCGACTTGGCGTCTTCGATGATCAGTGCATCTTTGGCAGGGTTCAGACCCGCTTCCAGGGCGTAGTTAGTGTTGATCAGGTCCAGGTCAACCTGGTCCAGTACGCGTGGCAGCAGCGCCGATTCCAGCTCTTTGAATTTCAGGTTTTTCGGGTTGCTGGCGATGTCTTTCGGCGTGGCCAGGGCGTTGGTTGGATCTTTCAGGGTGATCACGCCAGCCTTTTGCAGCAGCAGCAAGGCACGACCGGAGTTACTGCCTTCGTTCGGGATGGCCACGGTGGCGCCATCTTTCAGCTCAGAGATATTTTTGATCTTTTTCGAGTAACCACCGAAGGGCTCAACGTGCACACCGATCACGGTGACCAGGTTGGTGCCTTTACCCTTGTTGAAGTTTTCCAGGTACGGCAGGGTCTGGAAGTAGTTGGCGTCCAGACGCTTCTCGGCAACCTGCACGTTCGGCTGCACGTAGTCGGTGAAGACTTTGATTTCCAGGTCCACGCCTTCTTTGGCCAGGGCCGGCTTGACCAGCTCAAGGATCTCGGCATGCGGGATCGGAGTGGCCGCAACTACCAGCTTCTCGTTGGCTTGGGCGAAGCTCGCAGTCAGGGCAGCCGCCAGTGCGGTAAACAACAGAACCTTTTTCATGCAGTGTCCTTATCGAAAATCCGGGTCGTCTGGGACGGCCGCTTTTTTAGTGGATGCCAGCGAAGTGCTATCGCGGCGTGAAGCGGACAATACCGAGGTTTTTTATTCCAGAACAATACTTTTTATTCACTTTGATATTCCATTTTGTTCATGTAGACGCCAACCCCTCCAGTAGACGCTTCAGCGCACTGCGCTCGGCCTCGGTGCCGCTACTGAGGATCTGCCGCGCGTGATGTTCGATCTGCGTCACCGACGGCAGCGGCAGGTTCAAATGCTCCGGCAAAATTTCGTCGCCACTGCTGACCAACAGGGCAAAGTGAATCACGTTCTCCAACTCCCGCGTGTTCCCCGGCCAGGTGTGATGCTCCAACACACGCTGGGCCTCGTCGCTGATCAGCGGCACCGGCAGGTCGAGGCGCTGGCTGTAGATGCCGAGGAAATACTCGGCCAGTGACAGGATATCGCCCACCCGCTCGCGCAGTGCCGGCAACTCCAACTGGCCTTCGCTGAGGTAATGGAACAAGCGCTCGTGAAACTTGCCGGCCGCTACGGCCTGGGCGAGGTCGATACTGGTGGCGGCCACCAGCCGCACATCCACCGGGCTTGGCTGATGGGCCCCGACGCGAGTGACTTCATGGTTTTCCAGCGCCGCCAGCAACTTGACCTGGATCGGCAACGGCAGGTCGCCGATTTCATCCAGGTACAACGTGCCGCCGTTGGCCGAGCCAAACCAGCCGGCACGGCTACTGGCTGCACCGCTGTGGCTGCCTGCGGCATAGCCGAACAACTCGGCGTCGGCGTAAGTCGGGCTGATGGCGCCGCAATTCACCGAGACAAACAAACCGGTACGGTCGCTGCCACGGTGGATATGCCGCGCGAGCAATTCCTTGCCGCTGCCGGTTTCGCCACGGATCAACACGGGCAAGGCACGGGGGGCGAGGTTTTCGAGGTCTTCGCGCAGTTGCCGCGAACGTGGGTCGACAAATACCAGCGCCTTGGCACGAATGCTCAGGGGGCTTTTTTCGGCGTCGGGGAAGGTCAGCAGGGGCTGACCGAAGGTTTCATGCAGGCTCATGGCAGACTCCCGCCCCATCCACGAAGGGGAAGGGGCGTTTAAAAAATTTTATGCACGGCGCCGGGAGTGATGTTCCAGGCGATTTTGCAGGCGATAGAGGTAGGCGAAACCCTGTTCCCAGCGTTGATGGCCGGACTTCACATTGATATGCCCGGCCCCTGCGAGAATCCCCGCTTCGGCGCCCCAGTTACGCGCCAGTTCCAGGGCGCGGGTGGCGCTGACGGCGCTGTCGTTGTCGGAGCTGACGACCTGGCTTGGGAACGGCAGCAGGTCACTGGGGATGGGCGCAAAGTTACGCAGGGCGGGAGCGCAGGCAGGGCGTTCGACATCGGCCGGGGCCACCAGCAGAGCGCCGCGTACCTGACGCAGGAACTGCACCGGTGCGGTGGCGGCCCAATGGGCGACGGTGATGCAGCCCAGGCTATGGGCGATCAGAATCACCGGGGTGCTGTCGGCGGCGATGGCTTCGGCCAGTGCGGCCACCCAGTCTTCGCGGCGCGGGGTGAGCCAGTCGGCCTGCTCTACGCGCGCGCTGTTGGGCAGGCTGTTCTGCCAATGACTTTGCCAATGATCTTCTGGCGATCCTTGCCAGCCCGGCACGATCAGATAACGAATCGACTCGCTGTGCATGGGTGTGCCCTCCTGCAGCGTTTAACGTTGTGGGTCAGTATAGGCACGGGGTATATATTCGTTAAGGAATAAGAAGCTATTTATTAATAACCAAAATGCTTGTTTGAGGGTGGGGGGGGGATTTAGGGGGTTGGGGGTACATATCCGTTATTTAGGTAACGGCTTCGATTGGTTCCGCTCTTACAGCGGCTCACTTTTGAAGAGCGCAAAAGTAAGCAAAACGCTCTTGCCCCACCACTCGGCACCTCGCCTAGGCTCGGTGTGCCCTCAGCTCCGGCAGCACGAAGCGGGCCGCCGCGACGGGGCGTCCCTGCCCCGTCGCGGCTAAACCGGCGTCCTGCCGGTTTACCCGCTCCGTACTGCCTACGTTCGGCCAGCGTGGTTTAACGGGGCGCCTAAGATCAAGATCAAAAGCAGATCAAAAGCCAGAGCACAGCGGCCTACCGGCCGGCTTGAGTGTGGTGAAGCAACAGCAACAGCAACAGCAACAGCAAAATCAGAAGCTAAAGCGGGCACGGTCCGAATGTGGGAGCGGGCTTGCTCGCGAAGGTCGTTAACGATGACGCTGGCATCCTGATTCAACACGGCGCCCTCAGGTTTTTCGCGAGCAAGCTCGCTCCTACAGAAAAGCAGCTCTGTTTTTGCTTTTACCACTCAAGCCGGCCTGTAGGCCGCTGTGCTCTTGCTTTTGATCTGCTTGTGATCTTGATCTGCGGGCCCCGTTAACCACGATGGCCGCAAGTAGGCACGGTGGAGCGGGTAAATCGGCAGGGAAGCCGATTTAGCCGCGCCGGGCCATGGATGGCCCGTCGCGGCGGCCCGCGGAATCGGGCCGGAGTGCGGGCATGCCGAGCCCAGGCGAGGCACCGAGTGGTGGGCCAAAGACCTTTTGGTTACTTTTGGGGCGTTTGCCAAAAGTGACCCGCTGTAAGAGCGGAACCAATCGAAGCCATCACCCAAATAACGGATATGTACCCAGCCCCCCAAAAAACCAAAGCCAAAAAAAAAGGCCGCACCCTGCCAAGGAAACGGCCAAAAAAATCGTCGAGGCATTTGAAACTAACGTGCAGTAATCACCGACAGCTTGGTAATCCCCGCGCGCTCGATAGACGCCATGGCTCGCGCCACTTCGCCATAATTAACTCCATCGTCAGCCTGCAGTTGCACCCGAACATCCGGGTCCTTGGCCTTGGCCGACTGCAAGTTGAATTCCAGCAAATCCGGCTGGATTTCATCCTTGTTGATAAACAGTTTGCCGGCAGCATCAATACTCACCACCAGCGGGTCTTTCTGCTCCACCGGCGCCACGGCCTCAGTCTTGGGCAGGTTGATCGGAATCGCATTGGTCAACAACGGCGCCGTGACGATAAACACCACCAGCAGCACCAACATCACATCCACCAACGGCGTGACGTTGATCTCACTCAGCACCTCATCGCTGTCTTGCGTGGAGAAGGCCATCTCAGGACGCCTCCTTCACTTTTTGCACGCCGCCCTGGGCACCGGCCTTGCTCAACGTCGGGTGCAGCAGCACACGGAACGAGTTCTTCTGCGCCAGGCTGTAGAAGTCATGGGCAAAGTCGTCCAGGTCCGCAGCCGTGAGTTTCAGGCGACGCAGGAAGTAGTTGTAAACCAGCACCGCCGGCACCGCGACGGCGATACCCACACCGGTGGCGACCAACGCGGCACCAATCGGCCCGGCCACGGTTTCGAGGCTGGCGGAGCCGGCGGCACTGATGCCTTTCAAGGCTTCCATGATCCCCCAAACGGTACCGAACAGACCGATAAACGGCGAGGTGCTGCCGATACTCGCAACCACGGCCAGGCCGGTTTCCAGGGAGCGGCGCTCACGCACAATTTGTTGGCGCAGTGCACGTTCGAGGCGGTCCTGATGATTGATCGCCTGGCTCAGGTCAGCAGCGTGTGGCGCCTCACCCACCTGAATCGCGGCGTAACCGGCCTGGGCCACACGAGCGGCAGCGCCCGGCTTGGTTTCAGCCAGTTCAGCGGCCGAATCCAGACTAGAGGCCGCCCAGAACTGTTTATGAAATTTGCGATCCTGGGACTTGAGGCGGCCGAACTGGACGCCCTTGAGCAGGGCCAGGCCCCAGGTGGCGACCGAAAAAACCACCAGCAGCCAGATCACCGCGCTTTCGATGGACTCAGTTGGAGATGCTAATGCCATGATGTATTCCCTCTGTGCAGGTCGCGATGTGTCCGACACACCGCATCCAATAATTAATGAATCTTGAAATCGATCGGTACGCTGACCCAGCCGTCCTGGGCCACATCGCCCTGCTTGGCCGGTACAAAACTCCAGCGCTTCACGGCAGCCAGTGCGGCTTCGTCGAGCTGCTGGCGACCACTGCTTTTCTGAATCTGGATCTCACCCGGTTTGCCGGTAGCCAACACATGCACCCGCAACAACACCGTGCCTTCCCAACCCCGGCGCTGGGCCAGTGACGGGTATTCGGGCGCCGGGTTCTTCAGGTACGCGGCGTTGGCCGAGGCCGGTGTTACCGGCGCTGGCGCAGGCGGTGCGGGTGCTGGAGCCGGTGGCGCAGGTACAGGCGGTGCGGGCGGCTGCTCGGCGACCGGTTTCGGTGCGGGCTTGGGCACAGGCTTGGGTACCGGCTTGGGTTTCGGAATCTTTTTCGGCGCCGGCTTGGCGGCCAATTCATCAACCACCGGTGGCGGTGGCTCGACAACCGGTGATGGCGGCGGTGGCGGCACGGGCGGTGGCGGCTCCACAACCGGCGGCGCCGGCTGGGAAAATTCGATCGTCATTGGCGGAATTTCCGGCGGCACAATCGGCAGCACCGGGGTTGGCTTCTGGCTGACCCAATAGATCACCGCACCATGCAAGGCCAACGCGAGAATCCCCAACAGGATCGCTTCACGCCGACTCAGCACACCCTTGGGGGTTTTCTGCGTACGCAACTGCCCCAACGGCGCGCGATGCGGCCGGCCAAGGTCGACCAACTCACCACCCGGTGCGTGGCGCCATTGCGCCTCTTGTGCACTGGCGGCGGTCTGGACATTGCCCATTGATTAACTCCCCTGCGGTCTTAAGCAAAAAAACCGACGGGCCTGCCTTGGCGGCCGTCGAGGGCTGAATCATCGGGGCCAGACGCTTATCTCTTAAAGTAATCTTTAAAGTTATAGATAGATCTAAATTGAATATCCGAAACATCCAGAAACGCCGAAGCCACGGCCTGCGTGGCCTGGCGCCGAGGCGCAAAATCCGAATGCTTTTGAGGCATACAAAATATTCACTGAAGGCATGGCTCAGCGGGGGTTACTGGCACATAAATCCTGCAATTGGCGCAGCAACGCCTGCCCCGCCGCGCCCAGGCCATTGCGGCCATACAGCGCCAGCCGCACGCCCTGCACCGCCGGCAAACCGCTGTCTGCGCCCAACACCACATGCCCGGGCTGCACGACCCGCACCGGCAGCAAGCTGATTCCCAGCCCCGCCGCCACCGCCGAACACACGCTGGCCAGGCTCGCGCTGGAATAACCGATGCGCCAGCGCCAGCCACCCACCTCCAGGTGATGCAACATTTCATTGCGATACAGGCCACCGGCAGGAAACGCCACCAGCGGCAACGGATCACGTCCCAGGGATGGCGCGCTGCGGCTGTCGACCCAGCACAACGGCTCTGGCCAAGACGCCAGGCAGTCATCACTGTCGCCCATCTGCTTGACCAGCAGCACGTCGAATTCACCGCCGCGATAATCCCGCAGCAACTCCGGCCCCAAGCCGCTGGTGACTTCCAGGCGTACCCGCGGATAAGCCTGCACAAACGCCGACAGCAATGGCATCAAGCGCTCAGCCGCAAAGTCCTCGGGCACCGCGAGGCGCAGCACGCCATCGCTCTGCTGGTTGATCAGCACGTCAGCCGCCTCTTCGTGCAGCGCCAGGATGCGCCGCGCATAAGCCAGCAAGCGTTCGCCCTCCACCGTGGCCACCACGCGACGCTGATCGCGGTCGAGCACCTGGCTGCCGAGTGCCTCTTCGAGGCGGCGGATCTGTTGGCTGACCGTGGACTGGGTCAGATGCAGGCGCTCGGCCGCGCGGGTGAAATTGCCGCAATCGACGACGGCAACAAAGCTGCGCAATAAGACGGGATCGAACATGGGCCCCACCATTCCATTTGCCACTGATTGGCATGGTTATATTTAATTTCAGAATACTCCGGCGGCTGCCCATACTTCACGCCTCATTGCGCACGAGGGGTTTTCCATGACTGACGATCAGCAGCATCTGCATCACGCCGTAAAACTGGCCAAGGCGAACGTAGCCGCCGGTGGCCGCCCGTTTGGTGCGGTCCTGGTGCGCGACGGCAAGGTGCTCGTGGAAGCGGTCAACGAAATCCACTTGAGCCAGGACCCCACCGCCCACGCCGAGATGCTCGCCATCCGCGCCGCCAGCCAACAACTCGGCCCGCGCCTGGAAGGCTGCGTGATCTACGCCAGCGGCCAGCCCTGCCCGATGTGCCTGAGTGCGATGTACCTGTGCGGCGTGTCCCGCGTGGTATTCGCCGCCAGCAACGAAGTGGCGGCACCTTTTGGCCTGTCGACAGCGGCGATCTACCAGCAAATGGCGTTGCCTTTGGCGGAGCAAAAATTGCCCGTGCAGCATCTGCCACAGGCGGCGATGCAAGCTCTTTACGGTGAATGGCAGGCCCTGCATGACGCTGAATAATTCGTTCGCCGGCAAACTCGCCGGCTGGGGTTTGCTGGTAGTGCTGGGCCTGAACCTGCGGCCCATCCTCAGCTCCATCAGCCCATTGCTGGGGGAAATCCGCTTGGCCACCGGGCTGAGTTTCCAGAGCAGCGCCCTGCTCACCAGCCTGCCAGTCATCTGCATGGGCCTGGTGGCATTAGTGGGTGTGCGCCTGGAGGCAAAGCTGGGGGAGCGTCGCGGGATTGCCCTCGGCCTGATGATGATTCTGCTGGCATGCCTCGCGCGCTGGCTGTTTGGCCAGGCGCCGGCGCTGCTGGCCACCGCACTGTTCGGCGGCGCGGGTGTGGCGCTGATCCAGGCGCTGGTGCCGGCGATGATCAAGCGCCAGTTTCACCAGCGCGTGCCGCTGGCGATGGGGGTTTACTCGGCGTCGCTGATGGGCGGCGGTGGCTTGGCGGCGCTGCTCAGCCCGTTGGTGGCGGGGCATTTCCAGCACTGGCAGGCGGGGCTCGGGATCTGGCTGCTACCGGCCCTGGGCGCGCTGTTGCTGTGGGCGTGGCTGCCATTGGGCGCGGCGAAAAACCCGCAGGTGACGGCGCCGTTCCAGGGCCTGCGCAACCGTCGTGCGTGGTTGCTGGCGTTGTATTTCGGCCTGGTGAATTGCGGCTACATGAGCATGGTCGCGTGGTTGCCGGCCTACTATCAGCAGCTGGGTTGGGACGTATTGCCTAGTGGTTCGCTGCTGGCGTTCATGACGATCTTCCAGGTGATCGCCGCGCTGTTGATGCCCGCCCTGGCGCAACGCGGCATTGATCGTCGACCGTTGCTGAGCATCAGCCTGCTGGCCCAGACCGTGGGCTATATCGGCCTGCTGGTAGCGCCGCTGGAATTCCCGCACCTGTGGGTGGCGCTGGTCGGCTTCGGCCTGGGCGCATGTTTTGCCCTCAGCCTGCTGCTGACCCTGGATCACCGCCGCGACCCTCGGGAAGCCGGCCAACTGGCCGCGTTCGTCCAGGGCGTGGGCTTTTTGATCAACGCCATCTCGCCGTGGCTGACCGGCTGGCTGCGGGAACTGACCGGCAGTTTCGTCAGCGCCTGGCTGGTGCTGACGCTGACGGTGGTGGCGATGCTGATACTCACCCGGGTGTTTAGCCCTGCGACGTATCGCACCGCGCCGGTGGCGGCCTAGAAGTCGTAACGCCCGGTCACCCCAAGCGTGCGCGGGGTGCCCAACAGCCCTTCATACCCCCCGTTACCGCCGGTCCACAGGGTGGTGTAGTAGGTCTTGTCGAAGGCGTTCTTCAGCCACAACGACACGTCCCACTGCCCCTGCTGGTAGTTACCCCGCAGGCCGGTGGAGAGGTTGACCACCGCGTAGGCCGGGATCTGCCCGTAATCGGAATCTTCAACCGTGCCCACCGCCTTGGAGCGGAACGCATAACTGGCGGTGACGTAGGGTTCGAAGCCGTTATCCAGGTTCCATTTGTATTCGCCATTGGCGTTGGCGATCCACTTCGAAGCGCCCACCACCTGATGGCCACTCAAGTCGCACGAAGCCGGCGCGCCCGGGCGCAGGCTGACTTCCGGCGGGCACGGCGCATCTTTGTACGACAGGTACTGCACGTCGTTGTACGAGCCGTTGATGTTGAGCGTCAGGCCCTTGATCGGGATCAGCGTACTCTCCACCTCCACGCCCCGTGAGCGCACCGAGCCGGCGTTGGTCAGGTACTGCACGCGGTTGCTGTCGTCGTAGGCGTTGGTCTGGTAGCCGTTGACCTGGGTCCAGAACAGGTTGGCGTTGAGTTGCAGGCGGCGGTCCCACAGGGTGCTTTTGAAACCCAGCTCGGCATTGTTGGCGCGCTCGGTACCGATCAACAGCGAATCCGGCCCGGCCGTGGGTGCGGAGCCGACCGCCAGGTTGACCCCGCCGGATTTCTCGCCATGGGACAAGGTGGCGTAGCCCAGCAAGTCGTCGTTGAACCGATAGCTGAGGTTCAACAACCCGGACGGGCTGGTGCTGTATTGGTTGAGGTCGCCGGAGTCATATGCCCCCGCTCGACCGCGTCGTGCAGTGGCCGCTGCACCGGTCACCGCAGCGCCGCCAATAGGTGCGTTGCGCGTGACCCAGGCACTTTTCTGTTCATAGGTACCCCGCAGGCCGGCGGTGAAATCCAGACGCTCGGTCAGGTGCCAGGTGCCTTGGGCGAACAGCGCAAAACTGTCGGTGCGGATATGCCCGTTGCCCACGCTGCTGACGTTGTTCAAGGCGCCCGTGGGCGTGCCGTTCCAGATGTCGGCCTTGGGCCCGTAATAGGCGAAGGATTTGTTGTCCAGGTCGGAGCCGAAGTAGTAGGCGCCGAGCACGTAATCGAAGAAGCCACCGGTGGGTGAGGCCAGGCGAAATTCCTGGGACCACTGCTTGTCTTCCACCGACACGCCGGCGTTGTAGGAGGCCGGTACATTGAGACCGTCGTCGTTGCGCGGGGTGAAATTCCACCAGCGGTAGGAGCTGACCGAGGTCAGGGTGAAGTCGCTGGGCAGCGTCCAGTTGGCTTCCAGCGAAGTGCCGCCCTGAAACACGGTGACGTGCTGGTCGCTGTCGAGGTTGACCTTGCGGTGCGTGCCGTCGACCAGGGTCGCGCCTGCCGCCGCCGCCCGCGATTGATACAGGTTGGTGCCATTGATGATCGGCCCGGTGCTGTACAGCACGCGGGTGCCGGCGCTGGAGTCCTCTTCGTTGTAGTCGCCGATCCAGCGCAGGTTGAACGTGTCGCTGGGCTTGTACAGCAGTTGGCCGCGAAAGCCCTGGCGCGAGCCGCCATTGAGGTCGTGGCCGTCGTACTCGTTCTTGATGTCGCCGTCGCTGCGGGTGCGGTACGCGGAAAAACGTCCCGCCAGATCCTCGGTCAGCGGGCCGGAAATCGTGCCTTTGGTCTGGAAATAACCGTCCTCGCCCAAGGAAGTCTCAATACTGCGCTCCGGAGTAAAACTCGGCGCGCGGGTGCTGATATTGATCACCCCGGCGGTGGTGTTCTTGCCGAACAGCGTGCCTTGGGGACCGCGCAGTACTTCGAGCTGTTCGATGTCCATCAAGTCGAACACGGCCATCCCCGGCCGCCCCAGATACACGTTGTCGATGTACAACCCCACGCTGCCTTCCAGGCCGTCACTGGCCGGGTTGTTCCCCAACCCGCGAATCGACACGCTGGACTGACGCGCATGCATGTAGGCGACGTTGACGCTGGGCACCAGCTGCTGCAAATCCTGAATCCGGTAGACCCGCTGGCTCTCCAGGGCCTGGCCGCCGATCACGCTCATGGGCGTGGGCACGTCCTGGGCACTTTCGGTACGCCGCCGCGCCGTCACCGTGACCGTTTCCAACTGGCCACTGGCGTTCTCACCCTTGGGCGCCGGCGCGGGCTCATCGGCCGCCTGGCTGCTGGACCAACCGGCACTGCCCGCCAGCAACAGCGCCATCGGCAGGCGTTTAAGGCGCCAGGGAGAGGGAGGGACAGCGCGATTCAACAGGCTCATAAGCGGCTCCGGTGTCAGGAAATACGCTGGATCGCATATTCCTAAAGGCTATTTATTTATGTTTTTACAAACATTTACTGCATAAGAGATAGCCTTTATAAGGAGTCGACCTAATGCATAGCCAATGCATTTCCCCGATATTTTCAATGTGAAAAATGCATATCGACCTGCGCCAACTTCGCCACTTCATCGCCCTTGCCGAGCAACGCAGTTTCGTCGCGGCGGCGGTGACCGTGAACCTGTCGCAATCGGCCTTCAGCCGCAGCATCCAGGCGCTGGAACTCAGCGCCGGTTGCCAGCTGGTAGACCGTGGCCGCAAGGACCTGGCGCCGACCAAACAAGGCCAGGTGCTGCTCGAACATGCGCGGCGGCTGGTCAGCGGCGCCCAGCAACTGGCGAATGAGATCAGCCAGTTCAACGGGCTGGAGGCGGGTGAGCTGCGCTTCGGTTGCGGCCCGGCGCCAGCGGCAGGTTTGATCCCGAGGGCCATCGGCAGTTTTATCGGGCGCTACCCCAAGGCCCGGGTGCAGTTCCAGGTGGACGACTGGCAAAGCCTGAGCAAGCGCCTGCTCAGCGAAGAGTTCGAATTTTTCGTCGCCGACACCCGGCATTTCGAGGCCCACCCGGATTACCAGACCCACCGCTTGCGCCCGCGTAAATGGCACTTCTGCTGCCGCGCCGGGCACCCGTTGGCAGGCCTGGAAAGCGTGACCGCTGCCGAGCTGATGAGCTATCCGCTGGCGGTGACGATTCGCCCGCCGAACCTGCGCAAGGTCATCGTCGACCTTAGCGGCCGACCCGACTACACGCCCAATGTCGAATGCGAAAACGGCTACAGCCTGCTGGGCGTGGTGCTGCGTTCGGACGCTATCGGCATCGTCAGCGCCAACAGCGACGTACTGCACATGGCCCGTGGCGAGCTGGTGTGCCTGCGGATTGAAGGTTTGGCGGAAGACCTGGAGGAGCGCTACACCCGCTATGGGATTGTCAGTCGCGCGGGGTATCGGCTGTCACCGCTGGCGGAGGCGATGATCGAGCAGATCAAGGTGATTGATGAGCAGGATGAAGAGGTGTGCGCGCTGGAGAATTTTGCTGTCTGAGCGACCGCCTTCGCGAGCAAGCCCGCTCCCACACTTCACCGCGTACATCCTGTAGAAACGCGATCGAATGTGGGAGCGGGCTTGCTCGCGAAAGCGTTAGTCGCCAAACAAATGCACTCACTGCATAAAACCCATTCCCCAAATGCACTTGCTTCAAGGCCTGCCAAGCGGCGAAATCGTTCGCCTGTCCTCCGTTCGGTGAAGCCTCATGTCCCAACCCAACCCCGTACGCAATGTGCTGTACATCATGTGCGACCAACTGCGCCGCGATTACCTGTCGTGCTATGGCCATGCCCATCTGCACACCCCCAACATCGACCGCCTGGCCGCCGCCGGCGTGCGCTTTAGCCGGGCCTACACCCAGGGCACGATCTGCGGCCCGTCGCGGATGTCGGCTTATACCGGGCGCTATGTCAGCAGCCATCAGGTGGCCTGGAACGCGGTGCCGCTGCCCCTGGAAGAACTGACTATCGGTGACTATTTGCGGCCCCACGGCATCCGCACCGCACTGGTGGGCAAGACCCACGCCACACCCAATCTCGAAGCCCTGCAACGCCTGGACATCGACCCCGACAGTGCCCAGGCCCAACCGCTGAATGAGGTCGGCTTCGAAGCCTATTTTCGCCACGACGGGATCTTTCCCGACAGCCCCTTGTTCACCGAAAAACGTGAATCCGCGCCCTACACCCACTACTTGCGCGAACAAGGCTACGACGGCACCAACCCGTGGCACGAATGGGCAAATGCGGCGGCCGGTAAATCCGGGGAGATCCTCAGCGGCTGGCACATGCGCAACGCTCACCTGCCGGCGCGGGTGGATGAACAGCACTCGGAAACCGTCTACACCACCGACCGCGCCATCGACTTCATCACCGAGCAAGGCGAGCAACCGTGGTGCCTGCACCTGTCGTACATCAAGCCTCACTGGCCCTACATCGCCCCGGCGCCGTACCACGCGCTGTACTCCGCTGAGCATGTACAGGCACCGATTCGGCCGGTGCCCGGAAAGGAAAGTGATCACCCGGTGTACCACGCCTTCCGCCAGCATCAGGAGAGCCTGAATTTCTCCCGGGATGAAGTGCGGCTTAACGTGATCCCAACCTACATGGGCCTGATCAAGCAGGTGGACGATCAACTCGGCCGGCTGTTTGATTTTCTCGAAAGCAATGGCCGCTGGGACGACACGTTGATCGTGTTTACCAGCGATCATGGTGACTTCCTCGGCGATCATTTCCTCGGTGAAAAAGAATTCCTGCTGGAGCCTGCAGTGGGTATTCCGCTGATCGTGCGCGACCCTCGGGCTGCCGCCGATATCAGCCGTGGCTCGGTGGACGAGCGCCTGGTGGAAACCATCGATGCGCTGCCGACATTCCTGCAAGCGCTGGGATTACCCGGTGCCGAACACCGCCTGGAAGGCCGCTCGCTGATCCCGCTGCTGCACGGTGAAAACATCACCTGGCGCCGCTACGCCATCGCCGAATACGACTACGCCTTCCAGGCCCCGGCCCGGGAACGCCTCGACCAGCCCATCGACCGCTGCCGCATGACCATGGTGCGCAGCGAACGCTGGAAATACCTGGCCTACGACGGTTACCGCGCGCAGTTGTTCGACTTGCAGAATGACCCGCAGGAACTGCACGACCTGGGCACCGACCCGGCGCATGCGGATGTGCGCGAGGCGCATCGGGGTTATCTGTTTGAATGGCTGCGAGGCTTGAAGCGGCGCACCACCATCAGCCACGCCGAGATTGATCTGCGTGGCCAATGGTTCAGGTATGGAGAGCCGGAAGCGGAGAAGGTGGTGCAGATCGGGGTCTGGTGAACAGCACAAATCCAGTGTGGGAGCGGGCTTGCTCGCGAAGGCGGACTGACCGTCACCTTGAGGGTGACGGGTACACCGCTTTCGCGAGCAAGCCCGCTCCCACATTTTGATCTCCAGCATTACAAAGAGATCGTCTGACTACAGACCTTTAGTGGTCTGGCTACGCTGCCCCTGCACGCTCACCGGCACATCGCCCTTGAGCGTCACCCGGCGCACGATGCGTTCTTGGGTGCCGTAGTCGTCCACTGCGTAATGCTGGGTGGCGCGGTTGTCCCAGATCGCCACGTCGCCGGTGTTCCAGCGCCAGCGCACGGTGTTCTCCAAGCGAGTGACGTGGCTTTGCAGAAGGTTGAACAGGTGCGCCGAATCCACCTGTGAATAGCCCTTCAGGCGTTTGACGAAGTGCCCCAGCAGCAGGGTCTTTTCGCCGCTGACCGGGTGCACACGCACCACCGGGTGCTCGGTCTCGTAGACCGTCGAGGTGAAGATCTTGCGGTATTCCTCCAGCTTCTCCGGCGACACATCCGGCTTGCGCGCGGCGTAGTCGTATTCGTTGCTGTGCACGGCCCAGAGCTTGTCCGCCAGTTCGCGCAGTTCGGCATTCAGGTCGTTGTAGGCCGCCGCGGTGTTGGCCCAGACAGTGTCGCCACCCGAGGCAGGCGCCAGCACCGAACGCAGGATCGAGGCTTTCGGGTAGGCATCAACAAAGGTCACGTCGGTGTGCCACGAGTTGGCGCGCTGGCCACGGGCACCGTCCAGTTCCAGCAGGAACCGCGTGCCGTCGCGCACCGGTACGGTGGGGTGGGCAATCGGCTCGCCGAGCAAATGGGCGAAGGCTTCCTGGCTCTGGTCATCGAGGTGGGTCTGCTCGCGGAAGAAGATCACCTTGTACTGCACCAGCGCCTGCTGGATGGCGTCGACAGTGGCGGCGTCCAGCCCGCCGGATAAGGTGATGCCACGGATCTCGGCGCCGATGCGTCCGGCCACCGGGTGGATGTCCAGCGCCAGGGCGACGGGTTGAACAGCTAATGCGGCGTTGCTCATGGTGATGACCCTCATGTGCCAGCTTTCGGTTGGGAGTAGCGTGCAACAAGACTCTATTCATATGCATTTTAGGTCTAGCAAATGAACGAATGCTTCGTTGACGGAATAAGAGCTTGCATTTAAAACCTCAGCTCCCCCGGTCGCAAATGCCTTCGACCTATTTTTAAAATGCCAGGAAAGCATATGGATCTTCGCCAACTGCGCTACTTCATTGCCCTCAACGAGCACCGCAGTTTTGTGCGTGCCGCCGACGCCATGGGCATCACCCAACCGGCGTTCAGCCGCAGCATCCAGGGGCTGGAACAGGAGTTCGGCTGCGTGCTGGTAGACCGGGGCAACAAGGACCTGCGCCCCACGCCCGAAGGCCAGGTGGTGTTGCAACACGCCCTGACCCTGGTGCACGGCGCAGCCTTGTTGAGCAGCGAAGTCACGCGCATGACCAAGCTGGATGCGGGCGAACTGCGCTTCGGTTGCGGCCCGGCGCCGGCGGTGAAACTGGTGCCGGATGCGGTGGCGCGCTTTATCACCGCGCACCCGAAAATCCGCACCAGTTTCCAGGTGGATAACTGGGAAAAGCTCAGCCGCAGCCTGAGCCGTGAAGATATCGAATTTTTTATCGCCGACATCCGCCAGTTCGAGTCCGACCCGAACTTTCAGACCCGGCCACTGACGCCCAAACGCGGGGTGTTTTTCTGCCGCCCGGGGCACCCGCTGCTGGCCAAGGACAGCCTGTCGACCAACGACATGTTTGATTACCCGTTGGCCGCGCCGCTGATTTCCCAAGGCACTCGCAAACTGCTGGCGAATCTCAGCGGGCGCATGGATTTCTCACCGAGCATTCACACCGAACATTTCCCGGCATTGGTGAAGATCGTGTTGCAGTCGAATGCGATTGGCGTGGGCACCGAAGAGGCGTTTGCCGAGGACATTGCCAAAGGTGAGCTGGTGCTGCTGCACTGGCGCAACCTGCCGCAGAACCTGGAGAGCCTGAATGCTCGTTGCGGGATCGTCAGCCGCACCGGTTTTCGCTTGTCGCCGGCGGCGAAGGCGATGATCGAGACGCTGGTGGCAGTGGATCAGCAGGAGGTGAGTGTGGCGGTCTAGTGCACCGCCACACTCACTCCCGCCACGAAGGAAGCTTGCGATAGGGGGCCTTCAGATTCCGGCGGCCGCCAACTTCGGCGCCACCCAATCGCTCACCTGGAACGGCTTGCGGATCAACCGCTGCTGCGATGCCAGGTCCACCTTGTCCTGCAATTTGGCGAGGAACACCGGGTCGAGGGTCGACGGGAATATCTCGCTGAGTTTCTGGTCTTGCAAATCGTTGGTGAGAATCACCGGTGGATAACTGGCCAGCCCCGACACCAACTGGATGTAGACCTGCTTGTTGTTGTCATCGGTCAACCATTGCACTGCTTGCTGCTGCGCTTTGAGTAGCGTGGCCACGGCTTCGGGATGCTCATCGACAAACTTGCCACTGCCCACCAGCACGCTCTGGATACTGCCGGCGTCGCCCAGGTCCTTGGTGCTCAGCGGGATTTCGGCCAGGCCCTTGGCCTGCAATGCGCTCAGGCCCGAACTGCCCCAGGTCGCGTCGATCTGCTTGGCGGCCAGTGCGGCGACGGCGGCATTGAAGTCCAGGTTGATGACTTTCAGGTCTTTTTCACTCAAGCCCTGGCTGGCCAGAGCGCTGTCGAACGACAGTTGGCTGGCGGTGCCGCGGAACACCGCAACGCGCTTGCCCTTGAGGTCCTGCAGGGTCTTGATGCCCGAACCCGGCACCACCCCCAGATAATGTTTGACGCCTCGGGCGCTGGCACTCAGCAGGCGCGTGTCGAGGCCGTTGGATTTGCCGATGATTGCCGCCAGGTCGCCCAGGTAGGCCAGGTCCACCTGGCCATTGGCGAAGGCTTCATTGATCACGGGGCCCGCGCCCTTGAAGAAATTCCACTGGATCTTGATGCCCTGGTCGGCGAAGGCCTTTTCGAAGATCTGCTGTTGACGCAGCACGTCCACCACCCCGCCGCCGCTGTGTTGAGTACCGGCGGTGAGGTCGGGCACGGCAATCCGGATTTCCTTAAGGTCGGCAGCCTGCACCAGCCCGGCCAACGCCGTGCCGGCAACGAGTGTGATCAAGCGTTTGAAGGGCAGCTTCATAGGGGGTGCTCCTGAGGGCGGCGGTAGCCTGGGGAGCAGAAAGTAGGCATAAGCGGGTCAAAACTTTAAATACTATAAATTCACAATTTAATAGCTTTCAGATCTATAGGCCACCAAACGCAGGCCCCAGAAGGCTATGCATCAACAGCATTGAAAATATTCTCCAAATGCATTGGATGCGTGTCAGGTAGCGGCTTTAAATGGTTTTTCTTATCCCTCAATCGTCTTGATTGTTTGTTTATAAGATCAAAAAAACATAACGCCCACCGGACAACGGAGGTCATCCATGGCCCGAATCTCGCTGTTGAGCCTGCCACTGGCGGCCCCTGCCCAAGGGCGGCAGCCACGTTGGCCGCAACTGGGCGAACGCCTGTTGCCCTGGCTGCTGCCGCTGGTGTTGTTCGCCCTATGGTGGTTGGCCAGCCGCAATCACTGGATGAGCGAGCAGATCCTGCCCGCACCGTCGCTGGTCTGGAGCAGCGCGGTGGAGTTGGCCGGTGGCGAATTGTGGAGCCACTTGGCGATCAGCCTGCAACGGCTGTTTTGGGGCTTGCTGGCGGGCGTGAGTGCCGGAGCATTGCTGGGGGCGCTGCTGGGTTTCAGTCCCCGAGCGGAGCGCCTGGTGTTCCCGACGTTCAGCGCCTTGTCGCAGGTCCCGACCCTGGCCTGGATCCCGCTATTCATGGTGTTTTTCGGAATTGGCGAAACCCTCAAGCTGGTGGTGCTGGTGAAGGCGATTGTGGTGCCGATCACGCTGCATACGCTGGTGGGGGTGCGCGACGCCCAGCCCGGGCTGCGCGAAGCGGCACGGGTGCTGCGCCTGCCTTCTCACTTGTTGATCCGTCGCCTGATTCTGCCGGCCGCATTGCCGGCGTTCATGGCCGGTGTGCGCCTGGCCCTGGCCGCCGGCTGGACCTCGTTGCTGGCCGTGGAGCTGCTGGCCTCCAGTGAGGGCATCGGCTACCTGATGGTGTGGGCGCGGCAACTGTTCATGCTGGATATCGTCTTCGTGTGCATCGTGGTGATCGGCGTGCTGGGCGTGGTCATGGACCGCGGCGTCGGCTGGCTGGACCGCAAGTGGGTGCACTGGCCGCATCCGGCCACCGCACAGATTCGCCGTGGCCCGCGCTACCACGGCTGGCAACGTCTGCAACCATGGCTGCTGCCGCTGGGTTTAGTGGCGCTGTGGCAACTGGCAACACAGCAGGCCTGGGTGGATCCGAACATCTTGGTCAGCCCATGGGCAGTCCTGCAAACCACCGTTGCCGGGGTGCTGGACATGAGCCTGGTCAGCGCCCTGGCCCTGAGTCTCGGGCGAACCTTGGGCGGGTTGGTGCTGGGCGGCGGCCTGGGCTTCATAGTCGGCTTGTTGCTGGGCCTGTCGCGCACCAGTGAGCGGGTACTCGGCCCGACACTCGCCGCCCTGCGCCAGATTGCGATTTTCGCCTGGGTACCGCTGCTCACTGCCTGGTTCGGCCTCGGCGAATTGGCCAAGTGGGTGTTCATCGCCCTGGCCGCGTTTTTCCCGCTGTTCATCGCCACTCAACGCAGCGTGCTCAACCTGTCCCCACAACTGAATGAAGCAGCTCAGGTGTTGCGCTTGAGCCTCGGCCAGCGCCTGCGCCGCCTGGTGCTGCCGGGTGCGGCAGCGGGGATTTTTGCCGGCCTGCGCCTGAGCCTGATCTACGCCTGGCTGGGCACCATCGGCGCTGAATATTTCATGCCGTCCAACGGCGGCATCGGCAGCCTGATGATCGGTGCCCAGCAACTGCTGCGCATGGACTTGATCATGAGCGGCATGCTCCTGGTGGGCCTTACCGGCGCCGCTCTCAACCTTATCGGCCAACGCATCGAAACCCGCGCCACTCGCTGGAGACACGCATGAACGCACCTATCGTCAGCTTCACCCATGTGGGCAAATCCTTTGACGTCGACGGCTTCGAACTGGAGGCCATCCGCGAATTCAACCTGGATATCGCCGAAGGTGAGTTCGTCGCGATCGTCGGCTCCAGCGGCTGTGGAAAATCCACCCTGCTGCGCTTGCTGGTAGGCCTGGACACACAGTTTCGCGGCCAGATCAGCGTCGATGGCAAGGCCGTCAGCGGGATTGGTGGCGAGCGCGGCATCGTGTTCCAGGAACACCGTTTGTTCCCTTGGCTGACGGTGGAAGAAAACATCGGCCTGGGCCTGGTCAACGAGCCCCTGAGCGCTGCCGAAAAGCAGCAGCGCATCGGCGACTTTATCGAGCTGGTGGGCCTCACCGACTTCACTCGTGCCTACCCGCACCAGCTGTCGGGCGGGATGGCGCAACGGGTGGCGATTGCCCGCGGCCTGGTGGCCAGCCCGCGCATCCTGCTGCTGGACGAACCCTTCGGCGCCCTCGACGCCCTGACCCGCCAGCAGATGCAGGACGAACTGCTGGCCATCCGCGCGCGGGCGAAAATCACCACGATCCTGGTGACCCACGACGTGGAAGAGGCGATTTTTCTCGCCGACCGCGTGGTGGTCATGGAGCCCCGCCCGGGGCGGATCAAGCAGGTGGTGGACATCGCCCTGCCCCATCCGCGCCAGCGCAGCAGTTTCGACTTCCATCAGTTGCGTGAAGAACTGCTGCACGAACTGATCAGCGACGACCACTACCAGCCGCCGGTGCGCGAACAGATCCGCGACCTGCCCCTGGCCTTTATTGCCTGCTAACGAGGAGCAATCCTCAGTGCGTCGCCGTTTCAGCCGGATTGATCGCCACCGATGAATGGGTGGCGCGCTCAAACCGATTGGCCCGCGCAAAGGTGCCGAAATCGTTGAAGCGCACACCCATCTCAGCCATCACCTTGTGCGCCGTTTTCACCGTCATCTGACGGATGTAAAACGGTTCCTTGACCACGAAATGATGAATCCCGTGGGTGCTGCCGAAGTTGAAGCAGAACGCCTGCAACGGCCACAACCACCACGGGTTGAGCACCTGGGTTTGCTGGATCACATTGCCCGGCTCGATATCACCGTAGTAGTGCATGTTGGAGCTGACAAAGTGCAGGCAGAAGGTACGCAGCACATTGGGGCCGATGATCACCACCGAAGCGATGTCGATGACGTGCATCACCGCCAAGGTGTTGGCTGACCAGTCGATCGGCGCGCCCAGCAGGCTGGCGATGCCATTGGCGGCATGGAAGCCGAGGAACACATACCACGCGCCCCAATGCAGCAGCGCCAGCGGTGCGTAGACCAGCGCCGTGCGCTTGAGAATGCCCAGCTTGTGCTTCCAGGTCGGTGCGCGCAGCACCCGGATCAGCGCCGACATGATGTTGTCGCCGACCATCAGCAGGCGTGCGAAGCCCCACGGCTCACCATTGGTGATTGCACGCTCTTCGATGTCGGTTTCGCTGCCAGACACCTTGTGGTGATTCAGGTGAATATGGCGCCGCACCCAAGGGTTGATGGTGCTGGGTCGCGCCAGCCACACCAGGCCCATCATCAGGTTGTGGGGCAGGCGTTGCTTGCGAAAGTACATGCTGTGGATCAGGTCGTGTTCCAGCTCGTGGGTCAATGACGCGAGGAACGCGTTGAGCAGCAGGCACACCCACCACGCCATGTGCCCGGTGATATACAGCGCCGCCGAACCCAGCATGCCCACCAGGGCAAAGGCCAGGATGCCCGCGCCCAACGCGTCCTGATGCAGCAGCCAGGGGTGGCGCTGGCGCAATAACAGGCCCTCGGCCAGCACCACTTCACGAATATGCGCTGACCGCTGTTGTGCGTTCATCTGCCGGGGGCTTGCAGAAGTACCGTCCATGCTTCCATCCTCTGTCTTATTGATGCGTACATCCTGCCCTATGCGATCTGGCGGGACGCTAGCCCCACACGCCAACCTGTTGACCGCAAGCGCCAATCAACATGACCGAACCGACCTCCCTCGCCAGCTGGACCCGCGCCCTGCGCAAGCAGCTCGACGCCTTGGGCCTCGACAGCGCCGCGTTGTGCGCCCAGGCCGGGCTCGACCCGCAGCAGATGGACGATCCCAACGCGCGCTATCCGTTGTCGGCCACCACGCGTCTTTGGGAGCTGGCGGTGCAGGCCAGTGGCGACCCGGCGATTGGTTTGCGGGTGTCGCGGTTTGTCAGCCCAACCACCTTTCATGCGCTGGGTTACGCGCTGGTGGCCAGCGGCAGCCTGCGGGAAGTGTTCGAGCGGATCGTGCGCTATCACCAGGTGGTCAGCGATGCCCTGAGCCTGGAGCTTAGCCGGGAGGGCGATCGTTACCGCTTTCGCCTGCAACAGCCTGCCGGCACACCCGCACCGGCGTTTGAGGCGATTGATGCGTTTGCCGCGATTTACGTGCGCACCTGCCGCAATCGCCTGGGCCGGGATTATGCGCCGCTGGCGGTGTACCTGCGGCGGCCCGAGCCGGCCGATACCAAGCCGTGGCACACGGTGTTTCGTGCACCCGTATTTTTCGCCGCCGAGGAAGACCGTCTGGAATTCGCCGCCCAGGACTTTGACAGTCATCTGGACGACGCCAACCCGGAGTTGGCCGAACACAATGAAACCGTACTCAAGCGCACCTTGGCACAACTGCGACCGCTGACCTGGGAGCGCAAAGTGCGTTCGGCCATTGAAGCGCAGTTACCCGACGGTGAGCCGAGTGCCGAGCGCATCGCCCAGGCGTTGCATTTGAGTTTGCGCAGCTTGCAGCGGCACTTGGCGGATGAGGGCTGCCGGTTTGATGCGCTGCTCAATGAGTGCCGGGAGAACCTCGCGCTGCTGCACCTGCGGGACCCCGAGTGCTCGCTGGCGGAGATCAGTCATTTGTTGGGGTTTGCCGATACCAGCAGTTTCAACCGGGCGTTCAAGCGCTGGACCGGGATCACGCCGGGGCAGTTTCGGGATGGGTTGAGGTAGCTGGAGTTGCGGTGGCTGTGAGGGCCTCTTCGCGAGCAAGCCCGCTCCCACATTTGACCGAGTTGGCTTGGGCAACAGTGTTCAAATGTGGGAGCCGGGCTTGCCCGCGATGGCGATGGTTCAGCCACCACAAATACAAGAGGCAGTCAGCGCCCGCGATCCCGCCGCAACACCTTCTTCACCCGCGCCACCAACGCCCGGGCCTCAAACGGCTTGAGCAAATAATCATCCTCATGCAATTCCAGCCCACGCAGCCGGTCTTCAATCCCGTCAGGCGTGGTCAAAAACAGCATCGGCGTCTCACCTTTCAACCGAATCGCCTGCTGCAGCTTCCAGGCATTCAACCCCGGCAGCATCACATCCAGGATCACCAGGTCGTATTCAGTGTTTTCCACAAAGCGCAGGGCCGCCATGCCATTGGCCGCCACCTCCACCGTGTAACTGGCCTCTTCAAGGCTGCGGCCCATCGCCTCGGCCGCCTCTGACTCGTGTTCCACCAACAGGACGCGCATAACACACCTCGAATAATCGTGAACGCAGGCTACCACCCTCAGGCGTGCGCCGCCTCGCGCAAACGCTGCGGGTCGAGGATTTCGATCTCGCCATAGCCCAGGCGCAGGATGCCCTGGCCCTGCAGGTCCTTGAGCAACGCGTTGGTGGTCTGCCGCGACAGGCTCAACATCGCGGCCAGGTCTTCCTGGGGCAGTTGCAGCACCTGCCGCACCTGCTCGATGTCGCCGTAGCCTTCGGCGATCATCAGCAAGCGGTGCGCCACCCGCACCGACGCCGGCATCAGGCTCAATTGCTCGATATTGATAAAGGTCAGGCGCAGCTTCTGGCTCATCAGCAGGGCCATGTCGCGCCAATAACGCGGAGCCTGTTCAAGGATCTGCAGCAACGCCGGCTGCGGCACCTGCAACAACGTACAAGGCCCGGCGGCGCAGGCGTCATGGGTACGGGGCAACCCGTCGAACAGGGAAATCTCGCCGAACCAGTACGGTAATTCCGCCAGGCTCAACACCGCTTCCTTGCCCTGCTCGTTCACCGCGCTGATGCGCAGGGAGCCTTCCAGCACCGCGTACAACCCACACGGCGGATCGCCGCGCTTGAACAGGTACTGCCCCGCCGTCAGCTGCCGCAACCGGGCGCTGGCCAGCAAGCTATTCTGTAAGTCAGCAGGCAGATGGCTGTACCAGTGACCGGTGGCCAGCCGTGGGTGCCACTTCTCTACATCCATGCGAACTCCGAAGATTGTCGGCCAGTTGACAGTGTATCGCGGGCCTACAGGGCATGATCAAACATCCTACAGGAGGAACAACAATGAAAAGCCTCGTCGACCATCTCAGTCAATACGCCGCCTACCACCGTGACCCGCGCAATATCGCCAGCCACTTTATCGGCATCCCGCTGATTGTGGTGGCGGTGGCCGTGCTGCTGTCACGCCCCGAATGGACGGTGGCCGGGCTCTGGCTGTCGCCTGCGGTGCTGCTGCCACTGTTCTCGGCGTGGTTCTATTTGCGCCTGGAGCTGGCACTCGGTGTGCTGATGACCGTGCTGATGGGCCTGTCGGTGTGGGCCGGGCATGTGCTGGCGGCGCAAAGCACGCTGGTGTGGCTGAGCAGCGGCATCGGCATGTTCGTGGTGGGCTGGGTGATCCAGTTTGTGGGGCATTACTACGAGGGGCGCAAGCCGGCGTTTGTCGATGACGTGTCCGGGCTGATCGTGGGGCCGTTGTTTGTGGTGGCGGAGTTGGCGTTTCTGGTGGGGATGCGGCATGACCTCAAACGGCAGATTGAAGAGCGTTCTGGGCCGGTGCGGACAAATCAGAAAAATGTCGCCGCCTGACCACTGTCGGAGCGAGCTTGCTCGCGAAAAACCAGAGAGCGCCGCGTTCATCCAGCATGAACGCGTTATCGTTAACGATTTTCGCGAGCAAGCTCGCTCCTACAGTGGGTTGCATCGGTCTTAGGCTTTTTGCCAGACCTTGGGCTTGAAGAACAACGTCTCGCCCCGTGCCAAGCCGGTCAGGCTGTCGTGGTCTTTCACCACTTCGGCCTCGATCAGTTCGCTCTGGCCTTCGACCTTCAGGGTCACCCGGGTAGTCGCGCCAAGCGGGCGAATATCACGCACTTCAGCCGCGTGGTGGTCTTCCAGCTCATGGCGTGACAGCGACACTTCATGCGGGCGGAACAGCACGTGCTTGTCTTCACCCAAATGCAGGCGGTTCGAATCCCCAAGGAAGTGATAAACAAAATCACTGGCCGGGTTTTCGTAGACTTCCCCCGGTGAGCCGATCTGCTCGATCACACCCTTGTTCATCACCACGATGCGGTCCGCCACTTCCATGGCTTCTTCCTGGTCGTGCGTCACGAAGACCGAGGTCAGGTTGATGTCTTCGTGCAGCCGCGCCAGCCAGCGGCGCAGTTCTTTACGGACCTTGGCATCCAGGGCACCGAACGGTTCATCCAGCAACAGCACTTTAGGCTCTACGGCCAGGGCGCGGGCCAGGGCGATACGCTGGCGCTGGCCGCCGGAGAGTTGTTCCGGGTAGCGATCCGACAGCCAATCGAGCTGCACCATGTTCAGCAACTCATGGACTTTTACCGCGATCTGGCTTTCGGTGGGGCGCTGGTTTTTCGGTTTCATGCGCAGGCCGAACGCGACGTTGTCGAACACCGTCATGTGGCGGAACAGCGCGTAGTGCTGGAACACAAAGCCGACGTTACGATCACGCACGTCGTGGCCGGAGACGTCTTCACCGTGGAACACAATGCTGCCGGCATCCGGGGTTTCGAGCCCGGCGATGATCCGCAGCAAGGTGGTCTTGCCGCAGCCGGACGGGCCCAGCAACGCCACCAGCTCGCCACTCTGGATGTCCAGGTTGATGCTGTTCAGGGCCTTGAAGGCGTTGAAATTCTTGCTGACATTACGGACTTCGATCGACATGACTTATTCCTCAGCCGCACCGGCGCGCAGGCGGTTAATACGGTTCTCGCTCCACTGCTTGAGCAGCAGGATGAAGAGCGCCAGGATCAGCAACAGACTCGCGACGGCAAACGCGGCGACGTGGTTGTATTCGTTGTAGAGGATCTCGACGTGCAGCGGCAAGGTGTTGGTTACGCCGCGAATGTGGCCGGACACCACCGACACCGCACCGAACTCACCCATGGCCCGCGCGGTACACAGCACCACGCCGTAAATCAGGCCCCACTTGATGTTCGGCACGGTGACATGCCAGAACATCTGCCAACCGTTGGCGCCCAGCAGGCGCGCGGCCTCTTCTTCCTGGGTACCCTGCTCCTGCATCAGCGGGATCAGCTCACGGGCCACGAACGGCACGGTGACGAAGATGGTCGCCAGCACGATACCCGGCAAGGCAAACACGATCTGGATGTCATGGTCTTGCAGCCACGGGCCAAAGAAGCCTTGGGCGCCGAACATCAACACGTAGACCAGGCCGGCGATTACCGGCGATACCGAGAACGGCAGGTCGATCAGGGTCACCAGGATACTTTTGCCACGGAACGAGTACTTGCTCACGCACCAGGCGGCACTGACACCGAACACCACGTTGAGCGGTACCGAAATCGCCACGGCGATCACCGTGAGTTTCAGCGCCGACAGCGCGTCCGGCTCAAGGATCGCGGTGAAGAATGCACCCAGGCCATTTTTGAGGCCCTGGGACACCACGATAAACAGCGGCAGCAGCAGAAACAGCGCGAAGATCAACCAGCCAAGGCTGATCAGGATGCGCCGGGATACAGCACTGCCACGGCGGGCAGCGTTCGCCGACGAGGCGGCGGAAATAGACGATTGGGACATGTTCCGCGCCTCCTTATGGGGTTTCGATGCGCCGCTGCAACAAGTTGATCAGCAGCAGCAGGACAAAGGAAACCACCAGCATCATCACGCCGATGGCAGTGGCGCCGGTGTAGTCGTATTGGTCGAGCTTGACCATGATCAGCAGCGGCAGGATCTCGGTTTTCATCGGCATGTTACCGGCGATGAAAATCACCGAACCGTATTCACCCACGCCGCGGGCGAAGGCCAACGCAAAGCCGGTCAACCAGGCCGGCAACAGCGCTGGCACCAGGATATAGCGGAACACTTGCAAGGGCTTGGCGCCGAGGCAGGCGGCGGCTTCTTCGATTTCCCGGGGGATATCGGCCAACACCGGCTGCACGGTACGCACCACGAATGGCAGCGTGACGAAGGTCAGCGCCAGGGTGATGCCCAAGGGGGTGTAGGCGATCTTGAAGCCCAGGTCGGCGGCGAACTGGCCCACCAGGCCGGTGGGCGTGTAGAGCGCGGTGAGCGCGATACCGGCGACGGCGGTGGGCAGTGCGAACGGCAGGTCGATCATCGCATCGATGATTTTTCGACCCGGGAAGGTGTAGCGCACCAGCACCCAGGCCAGCAGGGTACCGATGATGCCGTTGATGATCGCTGCGCAAAACGCAGTGCCAAAGCTCAGTTTCAACGCCGCCAGCACGCGGGGTGCGGTGATGATGTTCCAGAACTGATCCCAGGTGAGTTGAGCGGCATGTACAAACATCGCCGCCAGGGGGATGAGTACGATCAGGCTGAGGTACACCACGGTGTAGCCCAGCGTCAGCCCGAAGCCGGGTATGACGGGGGAGATACGACGCGACATAAGATTCCTTGGTTAGCGGAACGGACATGCAAAGCCCGCAAACGAATGCGGGCTCCTGATCCCTGTAGGAGCGGGCTTGCCCGCGAAAAACGTCAACGATAACGCGGGCAGTCAGCAAGCACGCGGCGTCATGAAGTTTTTCGCGAGCAAGCTCGCTCTTACTGGGCCGAGTAGATCTGGTCGAACACGCCACCGTCATTGAAGAATTTCGGTTGGGCAGTTTTCCAGCCGCCGAAGTCTTTGTCGATAGTCACCAGGTCCAGTTTCGGGAACTGCTGGGCGTATTTGGCGGCGACTTTCTCATCGCGTGGGCGGTAGAAGTTCTTCGCCGCAATCTCCTGGCCAGCCGGGCTGTACAGGTGCTTGAGGTATTCGGTGGCGATTTCGGTGTTGCCCTTTTTCTCGGCGTTCTTGTCGACCACGGCCACTGGCGGCTCGGCGAGGATCGACAGCGAAGGTACAACGATGTCGAACTTGTCGGCGCCGCCGTCTTCTTTCAAGGCCAGGAAGGCTTCGTTTTCCCAGGCCAGCAACACGTCACCCTGACCGTTGTTGACGAAGGTGATGGTCGAACCGCGAGCGCCGGTGTCGAGGATCGGCACGTGCTTGAACAGCTCTTTCACGTATTCCTGGGCCTTGGCTTCGCTGCCACCGGCTTTCAGGCCGTAGGCCCAGGCGGCGAGGAAGTTCCAGCGGGCGCCGCCTGAGGTTTTCGGGTTCGGGGTGATCACGGAAACGTCTTTCTTGATCAGGTCGCCCCAATCCTTGATGCCTTTAGGGTTGCCCTTGCGCACCAGGAACACGATGGTCGAGGTGTACGGAGTGCTGGCGTCCGGCAGGCGGGTTTGCCAGTTTTCCGGCAGGGTCTTGCCCAGTTTTGCGATTTCGTCGATGTCACCGGCCAGGGCCAGGGTCACGACGTCGGCACGCAGGCCGTCGATCACCGCGCGGCCTTGCTTGCCCGAACCACCGTGGGATTGCTGGATCTTGACGTTGTCGCCCGGGTGCGACTGCTTCCAGAAGCTGGTGAATTCAGCGTTGTAGTCCTGGTAAAGCTCGCGGGTCGGGTCGTAAGACACGTTGAGCAATTCGTAATCCTTGGCAACGGCGGAACCGGCAAACACGGCACTGGCCAGTGCTGCCAGGGCATAACGGCGAATCGACGACATAGAAGGCTCCTGAAATTCTTGGGTGTTGGCTTTTTTCTTATAGTTGCGGGTCTTGCAATCGAATCGCCGATCTTGCTCAGCTCGGTTTGTTGCCCGGGTTCTGCAAACGGAATTTCTCTTTGCGTTCGATCTGTACTACCTGGGCGTTGTGCACAGTGATTTCCACCGCACCAAACCGCAGATCGCGCAGAGCGCTCTGGATCTCGCGCAAAATGGCTGCTTCGTCCTGGCCGTCAACGCTACGTAGAGATGCGCTCATGGTCGTGCTCCTGAAATGAGAAGTGCCTCGCAGTGGCGGCACTGCTTGCGGCGTGAGGGCGATAGTAGATAAGCGCGGATATTCTTAAAAATACTATTTAAGAATGTTTATATAACCAGAAAGAATTTTCTGGTGGGACGTGGGGTTGCGAGGGGTTTTGCGGGACGACCCGTGAAATAAAGCCGTGTGGAGATCCAAATGTGGGAGCGGGCTTGCTCGCGAAGGCGGCGTGTCAGTCAATACATAGGTTGGCTGATCCACCGCATTCGCGAGCAAGCCCGCTCCTACACTTGGCCCTATTTCAAATCAAGCCAGGCGGTGTTTAGCGAATTGTCGGCGCCGTCGCCCAATCCAGCTCACTGGCCGGCATCGGCCGACCAAACCAGTACCCTTGGCCCAGGTCGCACTGTTGGTCCAACAGAAACCGCGCCTGATCGACCTGCTCGATGCCCTCGGCATGCACCTGCATGCCCATGCTCTGCGCCAATGCGATTACCACCCGCACAATCGCCGCGTCGTCCTCATCCCACGGCAACCCGGCGACAAAGCCCTGATCGATCTTGAGCTTCTGCACCGGCAAGCGCTTGAGCCGCAGCAGCGATGAATAACCGGTGCCAAAGTCATCAATCGCCAGGCGCAAGCCCAGCTCCCGCAGGCGGTGCATTTGCTCAAGGGCGACTTCCGGGTCTTCCATTACTGCGCTTTCGGTCACTTCCAACTCCAGAAACGCCGGATCCAGCCCGGTATCGTGCAATACCTTGGCCACTTGTTCGTACAGCTCACGCCGGGCAAACAGGCGGCTGGACACATTCACGGCGAGGAACGTCAGCGGCGCGCCGTCGGCCAGCCACTGGCACATCTGGCGGCAGGCCTGGTCCATGACCCAGGCGTCGATATCGGCAATCAGCCCGGTACGCTCGGCAATCGGGATGAACTCTCCCGGCGGCACCAGCCCGCGCTCCGGGTGCTGCCAGCGCACCAGGGCTTCGACGCCGATCAGGCGACTGTTCTGCAACTCGTGCACCGGCTGGTAGTAGACCCGCAGCTCTTGCTGCTCCAGGGCGCGGCGCAGTTCGCCGGCCATTTCCACCCGATGCTGGGCGTGGGCGGTGAGTTCTTCGGTATACAGCGCGTAGCTTTCGCGGCCGGCGCTTTTGGCCTTGAACAGCGCAGAATCGGCGTTGCGCAGCAGTTGCTCGGCGCTCAGGGCATCGCCGGGGAACAGGCTGATGCCGATGCTGGCGCTGATGAACAGTTGATGACCGTCGAAGATAAAGGGTTCTTTCATCGCATCAAGGATGCGTTGCGCCAGTGCGGCGGCCTGGACCAGCTGTGGACAACTTTCCGCCAGCACCGCAAATTCGTCACCGCCCAATCGTGCCAAGGTCACGCCGGGGCCGAACAGGCTTTGCAGACGCTCGCCGACCGTCTTGAGCAACTGGTCGCCGACGTTATGGCCGAGGCTGTCGTTGATGATCTTGAAGTGGTCGAGGTCGAGCAGCAGCAAGGCGCAGCCACGTTTATGCGCCTGCGCCGACGCCAGGGCCTGTTCGGCGCGGTCGGTGAACAGCAGGCGGTTGGGCAGGTCGGTCAGCGGGTCGTGGTGGGCCAGGTGCGCCAACTCGTGCTCGGAGTGCTTGATGGCGCTGATGTCGGAGAACACCGCGACGTAGTGGCTGACCTGGCCCTGGTCATCGCGAATCACCCGGATGGTCTGCCACTGGGGGTAGATTTCGCCGCTTTTTCGGCGGTTCCAGATTTCACCGCTCCATTCACCGTCGCGCTCCAGGGTCTGGAACATGGCCTGGTAGAAACTGGCCGAGTGGCGTCCGGACTTAAACAGGCTCGGCTGGTGGCCCATGACGTCTTCGCACTGGTAGCCGGTGATTTCGATAAAGGCCCGGTTGACGTGAACAATCAGCCCCTTGGCGTCCGTGACCAACACCCCTTCGCGGGTGCAATCGAATACGGCAGCGGCCTGGCGGAGACGCTCGCGGTTTTCCTCCAGCGGCTGCCGGATCTGGCTCGCCCGGGCAAAACCCGCGCAGAGCAGGTAAATCGCCAGCGCGCTGAGGCTGACCCACACGTAGCCGCGCACCTGAAGCCAGCGGTCCAGCTCCCCGGGTTCATCGATAAAGTTGATCAATACCTGATGGCTGAGCTGAATCCACACAATCGAAACCAGCAGGTACACCAGCCCTGCACGCAGGGCACCTCGGTATGAAAACAGCATATGTTTAGTAATCCTTACTAAAAAACCAGATTCGCCCTACAAAGGTTACGGATTATAGAATAAGAAACATCCAGTCACTCCTATCTGAAAGGGCGGCTGGTTTTATCTGTAGGCTTAGTGATAATGCGCAAGCTGGTTTTTTCTTTATCTGAGGGCCATACAGCCTATGTGGTACAACGGTTTTCTTGACTTGTCGGCCTGGCAACTGGTTGCAGTCACCCTGTTGATGACCCACGTGACCATTGTCGGGGTCACGGTCTATCTGCACCGCTATTCAGCCCACCGCTCCCTGGAGCTCAATGCTGGCCTGAAACACTTCTTCCGCTTCTGGCTGTGGCTTACCACGGCGCAGAACACCCGCGAGTGGACCGCTATCCACCGCAAACACCACGCCAAGTGCGAAACCGTCGACGATCCCCACAGCCCGGTGATCAAGGGCTTGTCCACGGTCCTGCGCAAAGGCGCCGAGCTGTACCGCACCGAGGCCGAAAACCCCGAGACCCTGCGCATCTACGGCAAGAACTGCCCGGAAGACTGGATCGAACGCAAGCTCTACACCCCCTACCCGCTGTTGGGCGTGGCGATCATGGGCGTGATCGACCTGCTGCTGTTCGGCACCATCGGTATCACCATCTGGGCTATCCAGATGATGTGGATCCCGTTCTGGGCCGCCGGCGTGATCAACGGCCTGGGCCATGCCATCGGCTACCGCAATTTCGAATGCCGCGACGCGGCGACCAACCTGATTCCCTGGGGCATCATCGTTGGCGGCGAAGAACTGCATAACAACCACCACACCTATCCCAACTCCGCCAAATTGTCGGTGAAGAAATGGGAGTTCGACCTGGGCTGGGCCTGGATCAAAGTGTTCAGCTTCCTGCGCCTGGCCAAGGTGCAACGGGTCGCGCCGATCGCCCACCGGGTTGAAGGCAAGGGCCACCTGGACATGGACACCGCCATGGCGATCCTCAACAACCGCTTCCAGATCATGGCCCAGTACCGCAAGTTGGTGATTGGCCCGCTGGTCAAGCAGGAACTGGAGAAGGTCGATCACTCGGTGCGTCACCAATTCCATCGCGCCAAGCGCCTGCTGTCGCGGGAAACCAGCCTGCTGGATGACCGTCACCACGTGCGCATCCAAAGCATGCTGGAACACAGCCAGGCCCTGAAAGTGATCTACGAGAAGCGCCTGGCGCTGCAACAGATCTGGCTGAAAACCAGCACCAACGGCCACGACATGCTGGCGGCGATCAAGGAATGGGTACACGAGGCCGAGGCCAGCGGGATTCAATCCCTGCGGGACTTTGCCCATCAACTGAAGACCTATTCGCTGCGGCCTGCCGCGGTCTGATCATTGTAGGAGCGAGCTTGCTCGCGAAGGGCCCAATTACACCGCGTGAAGCCAGACAGCACGCGTTAGCGTTGACGCCCTTCGCGAGCAAGCTCGCTCCTACATGTTTCTGGCGCCATTTCTTGGTCGCCTCAAATCGGCGCTGATAACGGAACTTAGCTGCAAATTCCCCCTCTCAAACAACACTTCGCCATCCCGGCGGCCCTTGTTGTGACCGCTGCCCAACCCCGCGGCATGCCCAGAGAGAGTTGTGCCGATGGTCCCCGAAAAGACCTTCACCGACACCCCCGTCCACGACCAGCCACGACCGGCAGCCGCCGCTACGTTGCTGGCGCTGATGCATGCCCAGGGCGAAGTGGAACGCTTGAGTGAACGCGAGCAACTGCTGAGTTCACTGCTGGTCAGCGTGAATGCCGTGCTCTGGGCCATCGAGTGGGATACCCGCCGCGTGCTGTATGTCAGCCCGGCCTATGAGCGGGTTTTCGGACGTACGGCGGGCATGCTGCTGGCGGACCATCGGGAATGGCGCAACAGCATTCACCCCGAAGACCTCGACTATGCCGAGCACAGCCTGGCCCAAGTGCTGCTCAGCGGCGCCGTGGAAGACCGCGAGTACCGCATCATCACCGCCGACGGGCAGATCCGCTGGCTCAGCGACAAGTGCTACATCAGCCAGCAGGCCGAGCCCGGCCAGCCGGTGATCGTCGTGGGCATGGCCGAGGACATCACTGAAAAGAAGCAGCTTGAGCTTGAGTTGCAGCGCCTGGCCACTACCGACGTGCTGACCCGCAGCAGTAATCGTCGACACTTCTTCGAATGCGCCCACCACGAGTTCGAACGCGCCTGCCTGCAAGGCACGCCTTTGGCGTTCCTGTTGCTGGACATTGATGACTTCAAAGTGGTCAACGACACCTACGGCCACCTGGAGGGCGATCAGGTGTTGCAGCGTATCGCCGAGAGCGGTCGAGGGGTTCTGCGCCGTGGCGACCTGTTCGGGCGCATTGGCGGCGAAGAATTCGCCGCCGTGCTGCCCGGTTGCGCACCGGAGATGGCAATGCAGGTGGCCGAACGCTTGGGGCACGAGATTGCGCAACTGAGTTTCAGCCATGACGGTGAGAGCTTCGCGGTCACCGTCAGCCAGGGTCTCGCCAGCCTGACGGCCGAGGATGCCAACGTCGACAGCCTGTTCGCCCGCGCCGACGCCGCGATGTACGAGGCCAAGCGACAAGGCAAAAACCGCGTACTCGCCGGCTGAGCTACACCATTACCTGTGGGAGCCGGGCTTGCCCGCGATGCAGGCACCTTGGTGTGTCAGTTGTACCGGGATGATGCTATCGCAGGCAAGCCAGCTCCCACACTGGCCCGCATCGCCTGCTAAGTTTTGCGCATACGCGCCAATTCCGGCAAACCCACCTTGAGCAAGCGCGCCGTCTTGCTTTTTGCCAGCGCCTCGACGCCTTCATGCTCGGTCAGCCGCGCCAGCTGCGCCGCCAGGTTCACCACCAGCGCTTCCCGGGAATACACCCCGCCTTCCAGCGAGTAAATCGCCGCGATCAACTGGCGCAACTCCAGCGGCAAGCGCCAGCGCGTGCGCAGCGCCGAGCCATAGGCCGCGCCGAAGGTGTAGAGGGACTCGCCAATGGCTTCGTCATCGAGTTCGCCACCGCCCTGCAGCCAGTCTTGCAGGCATCGCAACAAAGCCAGGTCGCCAAGCCGATGGAGAATGCCAGCGCTGTAGCAGCGCTCGTGATCAAGGTCGAGCATGCGCCCCAGGCTGCGGGCGTAATCGGCGGTGCGTTGGGACAGCTGCCAGTAACGCTCGGCGTAATCCTTGAGGCCAGGGTCGCTCAGCACCACGTTGTGCTTGAGGGCCAGCCCCAGGATCAGGTTCATGCTCTGCCCGGCCGCCAGCTTGTGCAGGGCCATGGCCAGGGTTTGTACCGGCGAGCCGTGATACCCGGCGCTGTTGGCGGCGGCGATCAGCACGGCGGTGATTTGCGGGTCCATGCGCACCTGCTCTTCCAGGCGCTTGAGGTCCAGGCCCTCCGGTTCCAGGCTGTATTGCACCGCGGCCTGCACGTCGACTCGCAGCGGCGCGCCATCGGACGCTTCGCGGCGCCGCTCCAGAAACACCGGCAAGGTCATGCCCGGCGCCAGGGCCGGGACTTCGCAATACACCGTTTCGCCTTCATTCAGCAGCAAGTCTTGCAGGCGCTGGGTCAGGCTTTCCATGTTCAGGGGTTTGGTCAGGTACGCCGTCGGCGCCAGGGGCAAGACTTCGTGCACGCTGGCGCTGTCGTTGCGGGTGCCCAGCAGGATAAACGGCAACAGCGGCGTTCGCCGTTGCTGGCGCACGCTGTGCAACAGGCTCAGGCCATCGACGCCGGGCAGCTCCCAGTCGGCGATGATCAGGTCGTAGGGTTTGTCACGCAGCAACTCGGCGGCTTGCTGGCCATCGGCACACACATCCAGCCGTGCGTCACAGCGCACATTCAGTAACACCTGCTTGAGCAAATCCCGGGACCAAGGGTCGGCCTCGGCAATCAGCACACGGGGTACAGCAGGTAAATCAACAGCAGTCATCCAGCACGCTCCATCGGCAATACCAGCACCTTAGACAAAGGAGCCGCCTGGGTACAATGAACAACGGCTGAATACCGTTCATCGGGCACAAAAAAACCCGCCTAAGCGGGTTTTTTGTCGATCAGGTCAACTTTCGATCACAGCTCGGAGAAGCACTCTTCGATGATCGCCAGGCCTTTGTCCAACTGCTCGTCCGGCGAGGTCAGCGGAACCAGCACGCGCAACACGTTGCCGTAGGTGCCGCAGGACAGCAGGATCAAGCCCTTATCGCGAGCCTTGGCCACCACGGAAGCAACGGCAGCGGCGTTCGGCTTGTGGCTGTCGCCATCTTCGAACAGCTCGACCGCAATCATCGCGCCCAGGGCACGCACGTCACCGATTACCGGGTACTTGGCCTGGATAGCTTTCAGGCCGGTCACCAGGCGCTCGCCGACAGCCTTGCAGCGGTCCAGCAGGTGCTCTTCTTCGAACACGTCCATTACCGCCAGGGCCGCAGCGCAAGCGATCGGGCTACCGGCGTAGGTGCCGCCCAGGCCACCCGGCGCGATGGCATCCATGTATTCCGCCTTGCCGCACACGCCGGCCAGCGGGAAGCCGCCCGCGATGGATTTGGCGAAGGTGGTCAGGTCGGCAGCGACGCCCATCTGTTCCATGGCGAAAAAGGTACCAGTACGGCCGGCACCGGTTTGCACTTCGTCGGCGATCAGCAGGATGCCGTGCTTGTCGCACAGTTCGCGCAGGCGCTTCATGAACGATTTAGGCGCGACGTAGAAACCGCCTTCGCCCTGCACCGGCTCGATGATGATGGCAGCGATATCACGCGGCTCGGCATCGTTCTTGAAGATGCGTTCGATGCTGGCGATGGAGTCGTCATCGCTCACACCGTGCAGTTCGTTCGGGAACAGCGCGCGGAACACGCCGCCTGGCATCAGGCCCATGCCGGCCGAGTACGGCACGACTTTGCCGGTCAGGCCCAGGGTCATCATGGTGCGACCGTGGTAAGCGCCGGTGAACGCGATTACGCCGGCACGGCCAGTGGCGGCACGGGCGATCTTCACGGCGTTTTCTACCGCTTCGGAACCGGTGGTGACCAGCAGGGTTTTCTTGGCGAAATCACCCGGCACCTTGGCGTTAACTTTTTCGCACAGCTCAACGTACGGCTCGTAGGCCAATACCTGGAAGCAGGTGTGCGTCAGCTTGTTCAGCTGTTCGGTCACGGCCGCGATGATTTTCGGGTGCAGGTGACCGGTGTTCAGCACGGCGATACCGCCGGCGAAATCGATGAACTCGCGACCTTCAACGTCGGTCACGGTGGCGTTCTTCGCCGACTCGGCGAAGATCGGGTGAATCTGGCCAACGCCGCGCGGTACAGCGGCTTCGCGGCGTTTCATCAGGGATGCGTTGGTCTTGCTCATAAAGTCCTCATTCGCCACTCATCGGGTGGCGTGGTCCAAGGAATACGTGGCGGGGAGGCAACTACGGCAGCATGCGATGATCGACTGCCACAGCTTTCCCGGCCACTACGAATAACGGTGTGAAACACGCAAAGGGACAGCGCTCTCGTGCCCTTTGCGTTTACTGCAATCTCGCGCCGGGCTTAGATGCCCAGGCAGAGGTATTTGATTTCCAGGTAATCCTCGATCCCGTACTTGGAGCCTTCACGGCCCAGGCCCGAAGCCTTGATGCCGCCGAACGGCGCCACTTCGTTGGAGATCAACCCGGTGTTGACGCCAACCATGCCGTATTCCAGGGCTTCCGCCACACGGAACACACGGCCCAGGTCGCGGGCATAGAAGTAGGAAGCCAGGCCAAACTCGGTGTCGTTGGACATCGCGATCACTTCGGCTTCGTCTTTGAAACGGAACAGCGGCGCCAGTGGGCCGAAGGTTTCTTCCTTGGCCACGGCGGCGTCTTTCGGCACGTTGACCAGGATGGTCGGCTCGAAGAAGTTGCCTTCCATCACCTTGCCGCCAGCCAACAGGGTCGCGCCTTTGCTCAGGGCATCAGCGATGTGTTCCTGAACCTTGGCCACGGCCTTCTCGTCAATCAGCGGACCGGTGGTGGTGCCTTCTTCCAGACCGTTGCCGATCTTCAGCTTGGCCACCGCCACTTTCAGTTTTTCAGCGAACGCGTCGTACACCGAATCCTGAATGTACAGGCGGTTGGCGCAGACGCAGGTCTGGCCATTGTTGCGGTACTTGGAAATGATCGCGCCTTCGACGGCCTTATCCAGGTCTGCGTCGTCAAACACGATGAACGGCGCGTTACCGCCCAATTCCAGGGAAACTTTCTTGATGTCCTTGGCGCATTCGGCCATAAGCTGGCGACCGATTTCGGTGGAGCCGGTGAAGGACAATTTACGCACGATCGGGTTGCTGGTCAGCTCGCTGCCGATATCGCCGGCGCTGCCGGAGACCACGCTGAACACGCCTTTCGGAATGCCGGCACGCTGGGCCAGTTCAGCCAGGGCGAACGCGGAG
The DNA here is from genome assembly GCF_059716235.1 of Pseudomonas sp. LBUM1641. Taxonomy (NCBI): domain Bacteria; kingdom Pseudomonadati; phylum Pseudomonadota; class Gammaproteobacteria; order Pseudomonadales; family Pseudomonadaceae; genus Pseudomonas; species Pseudomonas sp. LBUM1641. The sequence continues at coordinate 224,752 of NZ_CP166815.1, read as the reverse complement.
AACGGGGTTTGCGACGCAGGCTTGAGCACCATGGTGCAACCGGCGGCCAGGGCCGGGCCGGCTTTACGGGTGATCATCGCGGCCGGGAAGTTCCACGGCGTGATGGCAGCGGTAACGCCGATCGGTTGCTTGATCACGATCAGGCGCTTGTCCGGCTGGTGGCCGGGAATCACATCACCGTAGACGCGCTTGGCTTCTTCGGCGAACCACTCGATGAACGAAGCGGCGTAAACGATTTCGCCCTTGGCTTCGGCCAGCGGCTTGCCTTGCTCCAGGGTCATCAGGCGAGCCAGGTCATCCTGGTTCTCGATAATCAGCTCGAACCAGCGACGCAGCTTGTTGGCGCGGTCCTTGGCGGTGAGTGCACGCCAGGCCGGCAGGGCCTTGTCAGCTGCTTCAATGGCGCGACGGGTTTCGGCGGCGCCCATTTTTGGCACGGTACCGAGGATTTCGCCGGTAGCGGGGTTGTTGACCTTGATCGTTTGACCGTTGTCCGCATCGACCCAAGCGCCATCAATGAAGGCTTGCTGGCGGAACAACTGGGTGTCTTTGAGCTGCATGTCGGCTTTCCTTAACAGCACCGCGCACGCGCGGAGCGAATTAGAGTTGTTGAAAGGCGCCTTGAGGGCTGCCGTCAGGGAAATCATTCACTGGGCGCAAGCACGTAAATAGCGCACGAAAGGACAAATGTGCGGTTCAGCACCCAGGCAGGAGCGTTTGAAATCTCAAACGAATCCTAGGATCAATGGGGGTGCAGGGCAATAGTCTGTTCGAAAAAAAGAACGAAAACGGCGCATTTGCTCCATTTTTCTGATCAGCGTGTTTCAGGCGAGTTCCGCCCTATTGCGCCGAGACGCCCGGCACAGGGCGTCAGCGGCGCGTATTCCTACGGGCGGCCGGGCGAAAAGCGGCATGGACGCCCAAGGTCGACATGGGTATGATGTCGCCCGCACAAGCATCCGTAGCTCAGCTGGATAGAGTACTGCCCTCCGAAGGCAGGGGTCGTGGGTTCGAATCCCGCCGGGTGCACCATATACAGATGAAAAAGCCCCAGGTCGAAAGACCTGGGGCTTTTTTGTGGGCGCAAGATAAGGAAGAAGATGCAAATAAAGTAACAGTTTTATGGCTGACCATAAGTTTCTCGACCAGCAAAGTGAAAGCCCGAGTGACGCCACACATCGAAGGGCGGGCGCTTGTATCGATTTCAAGCAGGAGGGACTTGCACATGCCTAAAGTGATGCACCAATGATCCAGGGTTACCCTAAACCTTGGCAGAGCTACCAGGACCAACTTGAGATATTGATAGCTCGCGGAATGATCGTTACAGAACGATATAACGCCTCACCCACCACTTGATGAAGATCATCAATCCGTCATCAAGCTGGGGACGACGGCTGAAAGCACTATTGGAGAATGACTTTCCAGACTTGTCCCACCTTGATCTGAATTTGGAGGGCATGGGAGTGGATCACCACTGGCAGAAGCGCGATTGGTAATCGAAAAAATCAAGGCAATAAAAAACCCCTGAGCAATTGCTGCACCGAAGCGCATCAACCGACAGGGGCCGTGTTGCGGATGATTACAAAGGCCGGGAGTCTCTCGTCAACCACCGGCTGGCGACCTCCACCTCAAGGATTTTTCAACGCCTCCAACCGCGCCGGCAGATCCTCATTGGGAAAGCGTTTGTGCAACTCCAGCAGCTTCTCATCCGCCGCCTTCGCCTCTCCCGCCTGCCGCAACCGCAGGATTTCCTGCAGCCCTTGCTCAAGCGGCGGCAGCACAACAGCCGCGCGTTTGCTCATCTTCGCCACCGGCTCATCCGCCAGCGAACCCGCGACTTCTGCCTGCACCTGCGGTGCGCTATCGGCCTGCGGAGCCACTGAGAATCGAGCCATCGGCGCCGCTGCCGGTGCCGGACGGGCCAGTTCTTGCGGAGCCGCCGCGTAAGTCCCTGTGGATAACTCCGGCTGCGGCACCGGCGAGCGCGTGACCAAACCAATCATCAGCGCCACACCCGCCACGGTCGCAAAAGCCATCTGCCAGCGCGGCCGTTGGCACGCCTGTAACCAGCGCTGCCACAGGCTGGGTTGCCGCACCGGTGCTTCACGGTGGGCGGTGGCCAGGATGAAGGCGTCCAGGGAAGCCGGCGGCTCGCCGCTGGTGTGTTGACGGAAATGCTCGATCAGCAGGTCGTCGTTCGAGTCCTGGGTATGTCGGGAGTCAGTCATGCGGGTACCTCCTCGGCCAGCAGTCGGCGCAGTTTCTGCTGGGCGTAACGCAAGCGGCTTTTTACCGTTTCCAGTGGGGCGCCGGTGAGTGCGGCGATTTGTGGCACTTCCAGCTCGCCATGCAGGCGCAGCAGGAACACTTCGCGCTGGTCTTCGGGCAAGTCTTGCAGTGCGCTGTCCAGGCGCGCCTGGTCGCGGCTCAGGCTCAGTAGTTGCTCGGGCCCGTCGCTGTCGTCGGGCTGGCCGTGAAGCTGCTCATCGTAGCTGTCGTGCAGCGGGTTGTGGATGCCGTGCTTGCGCCAGTGGTCGATCAGGCGGTTGCGGGCAATCTGGAATAACCAGGTGCGAAAACTCGCCCGCCCCTGTGGCTCGCTGGTGCTGCGGATCAGGCTGAGCCAGGTGTCCTGGAACACTTCCTCGGCCAGTTCGGCCTTGTTGCTCAAGGACACCAGAAAACGGTACAGGCCCTGTCGATGCCGCGCGTACAGGGCTTCGAACGCTGCACCGTCGCCGCTGCGGTAGCGGGACAGCAGGGCTTCGTCGCTGGGTGAATCCATCAGGTGGCGCACTCCTTTGAGGTGGATCAGTGTTTGGCCGGGGCCTGGAGGCTCTGGGCCAATTCGACCAGTTGCACAAACTCGCTGCGCAAGCCGAAGGGGTCGTCGCCCCGGGCGGAGCGGGCCAGTGCGGCCGTGTCCTTGAAACTCATGGAGCCAGTGTAGCGGCCATCACCCTTGAGTTGCTGGGCGAAGGCGGCCACGGCGGCAGAGAAACGCAGGTCGTCGCTGGGTTTGCCGCTCTGCTGGTTGCTGATCGGGTGTTCGATCAGTCGGCTGTTGCCGCCTTCCGCTGGTTTGTAGCGTACCCGCAACATCGCCAACTCATCAGTTTTACCGTCAGCCTTGGCCGCCGATGCGTAGCGCAGTGGCTCCAGCCAACCCTGTTCACCCTTCGGGACAATTTCATACAACGCGGTCACCGTATGCCCGGCACCGATTTCGCCGGCGTCGACCTTGTCGTTGTTGAAATCCTCACGCTTCAGGGCGCGGTTTTCATAGCCCAGCAGTCGGTATTCGCTGACCTGCGCCGGATTGAATTCCACTTGCAGCTTCACATCCCGGGCCACCACAGCGAGGGTCGAGCTGAGTTGGTCCACCAGCACCTTGCGGGCTTCGCGCAGGTTGTCGATGTAGGCGTAATTGCCATCACCGGCATCGGCCAGTTGTTCCATCAGGTGTTCGTTGTAGTTATCCACACCAAAGCCGAGGGTGGTCAGGGACACACCGCTTTTGCGCTGGTCGACGGCCATCTGCTTGAGGCTGTCGAAGTCACTGACGCCCACGTTGAAGTCGCCATCGGTGGCCAGCAGGATGCGGTTGATGCCCTTGTCGATAAACCCTTCGCGGGCCATTTGGTAGGCCATTTCGATACCCGAAGCGCCTGCGGTGGAGCCGCCGGCCGTCAACTGGTCGATGGCATTGCGGATCTTGGTTTTGTCTCGGCCCGAAGTGGGCTTGAGCACCACTCGCGATTCGCCAGCGTAGACCACGAGCGATACGCGGTCCTGATCGCGCAGTTGGTCCACCAACAGTTTCAGGGTGCTCTTGACCAGTGGCAGGCCTTCGCGGCGATTCATCGAGCCTGACACATCCACAAGGAACACCAGGTTAGCCGGTGCCAGGTCCGCCACGGCGCGGTCCGAGGCCTTGATGCCGATGCGCAGCAGTCGGGTGTGGGGGTTCCACGGTGAGGGGGCCACTTCCGTGGTCACACCAAAGGGCGAGCCGTCGGTGGGCAGGGCGTAGTCGTAGGGAAAATAATTGACCATTTCCTCCAGTCGCACAGCACCTTCGGGCGGCAGGCTGCCTTGGTTGAGGAAACGTCGTACGTTGGCATAGCTGCCGGTGTCGACGTCGACGCTGAAGGTGGAAACCGGCGCTTCGGCTACGCTGCGGATCGGGTTGTCCGGTAGGTTCTGATAGTGCTCCCGAGGCTCGGCCTGGTATTGCAGGGCGACGGCGTCGTTCATGACCAACCGCGACGCCATCGGTGCAGGAGCAACCATCCGCTTGACCATGGCCCCCCGAACGCTGGCGGGCTCACTTTGCACCTCCACAACAGGTGCCGATTCAGCAGGCTTGGCCACATCACGGGATGAAGAAAGCCCACACCCGGCGAGCGCCACCAACAGGGTCACGGCAAAGCCTTGGGCGGCAGGACGCAACAGCAGAACAGGACGGGACATGGTCTGAACCTCGTGAGTGAATGATCCGTTCACAAGGTCAGACGCAAGGAGTGGGTGATTCGGGTTAAAGCAACTTAGCGTGACGGAATATCGCGCAAATCATCGACGATAAAGCGGCTCAACACGCCCGTGTAAAACGGCTCGACGCTGGTGTTGCCGGTATTGCTGACGATCCCGCCGATCGTCTTGTATTGCTGCCATTGGCCAAACAAGCCCGCGGGAACCAGGCTGTCGCGGTCCTTGGCGAAGTGTAATACCTCGGCACCGGCCTTCTTGACCTTGACCAGGTAGTTGAAATCCACACTGGTCAGGACCGTGTTGTCATCAACGAGCACGGTGGCGATCCCGCCCTTCGAATCCTGGAAATGACGGGCGTAGACGACCTTCACATCCAACAGATAGTCGGCGCTTTCCTTGCTGGTGGCGTAGCGCTTGGCCGTGATCAGGCGATTGACCAGGTCGACACCCAGTTGCTCGCGAACTTTGTCATCAGGCAGGAAGCGTGGGTTCTTGCCCACCACGTCAACGTCGAAGGTATCGAGCCAATAGGTGGCGGTCTTGGGGATGTGAACCGGTGCGGGGGAAATGTAGTAAGCCGGCTTGGAGGCGCAGCCAGCCAGAAAGCTGAATGCCAGGAGTAAAGCAACAACGCGCATGTCTGAACTCGTCCCTGAATGATGTCAATTTGACTTCATTTTACGACGTTGTCGGCGCCTTTTCGAGTCCTGCTTCAATTTGAAGCAATAGCCCCAGCGGCCAGCAAGCCAATACCGGTGTACCACCCCCAAAGGAACGGCCTGGCCTGGCGATCCTTTTTGGCATAAACGTACACATAGCACGGGATGAACAGGCACAGCAGTGCATGCCCCAGCGAGTTTTTAACGGCCACACAAAAAATGGCCAGCTGCATCAAAATCGCCAGGCCCAGTCCAACCATTACCAATGTCATTACCACGGTATTTCTCCTGCGCGGGTGCGTGTGTTACTTCGAGTGGGGCACGACGGCACAGACCAACTTATCGCCAAGGCGACGAAGCTAACCCGCCATCAGGCGTACAACGTCCAAAAGTCCATGCCATCCACAACCCAATATCTTTGCTCTTTCGGGATCAGCTCCGCGAATGATCCAGACGCTTGCCCGTCCCAGTCCGAGGGCACATAGGACTCATGAAACCTGTCCCAATCAACATGCCGGAACACCTTGCTATCCAGGTCCACATAAAAGCGGGGCAGCCTCATCCGCATTTTTTCGCATTCATCCAGACGAGGCTTCGCGTGGCCAGATAGAACGGCCTCGATATGGTTATGAAATTCGCCAAGGTAGGCAGCGGAGTAACCGTAGGTGAAGAAACTGACCATCCACTCCAGCGAATAAACGTTGACGCTGTTGTTATCCAGATAACGCTGAAAGGTGTTCACCTCCAGGACCGGAACGCCCCCTCTGAACTCGGAAACGGCCTGGTCATAGAGGCTACTGTCCATGACGCCACTTTCGATATAGCTCCTGTATTCAGGCCTGACATCGATACAGAAATTTCCCTTGTCGTCTGCCAGGTAGTAGTACTTGCCACCAGCGACAAACACCGCCAAGTCCTTGTGCCCCTCGAAAATATCTTCAAGCAGGCCATCAACATCATCTGCAGAAATCATCAGCGCCTCTTCTGTTGCCACGGAGCCCGGCGGTACCCGTCGATACCTGAGCGACTATCGGATTTGCATTGGCGCCGGGCTCTGGCTCACGCCGCCGGAGCCACAGTCGCCACCGGAATACGCTCGTTAGGCACCGTCACGTCATACACATGCTGCTCACACCCCTTCCCGATAATCACGAACTCCACCAGGTAAACCTTTTGCTTCTCAGGCTTGAAGGTAGAACTCATGGGGCCGCATTCATACACATAGGTTTTGACGAGGCCAACGTAGTTGGCGTTGTAGACCCGAGACTCACCGATCACTTCAAAGGGCTGCCCCGGGTCAGCCTGCACTTCCAACTGCGGGAAGCGTTTGACGACAGCGCTGTTGGTGACTTCGCTCATCTTGGCGATCCAGCCAAATACCTTGCCGCGACCGGAATCAACCACCGTCCCGAGAATTTCCGGGCGCTGGTCCACATCGGAACTACGGCGTACGGAGAACTGCACCGGGTAGGTAAAACCGGTTGCCTTCATGATGACCTTGGCGTGTTCGGCGTCCACCTCGACCTTGTTTTGCTGCAACTGGACGCCGTCCTTAAGCAGGGTTGGCGAGGAGTTTCTGGCAGTGGAGTGGCAGCCGGCCAAGGCCAGGGCGAGGATTAGGAGTGAGGTCTTTTTCATGGGTAACTTCCTTGAACACAATTAAAAATCTGGCTCGGGCTACGTGGGAGAACCGCAGCCCGACGCCGTTTTCTATCGGCTGTAAAACTTAAAACGCGTACCGCGCCTTGAGCATCACCCCATCCGCATCAAACCCACTGCGGGCCTGGCGGGTGTAGCTGGCCCCCACGGTAAAGTCCGACACTTGGTAGTTCACGCCGACACTGGCTTCATAGCTGTCACGCGCCACCGAAGCGCCGGTAACGGTGAACGCAGAACCGCCGAGCACATAGCTGGAGGTTTGTGCGACGCGATCACCCATCAGGTCGTGATACGCCATCAAGGTTGCTTCCGGCTGCAGGCTACCGGCGCCGATTGGCAAGTTGCCCGCCAAGCGCACACCAGCACCCAGCTCGCCCACTTCATAGCGTTGCGACTGGGTGCTCAGCGCGGCCGAAGAACCCTTCTCGTCGAAACCGTCCATGCGCACGTTGGCGTAACGCGCTGCTACGCGCGGCTCGATCACCACGGCCTGCGACGGCTTGAAGCTGTAGCCGCCGATCACACTGGCAGACAGCACATTGCTGTCGTAACTGCCCTTGGCTGTGGTGCCGGCGATATGGCGTTTGCTGTCGTTGTCGTTATGGCCATAGCTGAGGCTGCCGTCGACAAACCAGTTTTGCAGCGACCAGTTGCCGTAAAGCGACAGCGCATGGCCCTCCACATCGGTCTTGTTGCCGAGGTCGGAATGGATGTTGGAGTTAAGGTAACTGTACGCCACGCCCAACGTGGTGGTGTCGTTCAAGCGCCCGTCCACACCCACGGCCATGCCGCTGCTGTTGGCCGAGTAGCCGTTGTTGCCGCCACGCCCGTCCTGGTCCATGTTGCTGCTCAGGCCCTGCACCCACACGCCGCCGACCTGGTGGCTTTCGCGCTGGTCGGTGAGGCGGTTGAAGATCGCGCCGTTGATCACGGTCTGGCCCGACAACGCCACGTCCAGGGCGCCGCGGTTGACGTCCGGCTTGAGTTGCTCGCTGACTTGCGCCAGTTGCTGCGCAGTACCGGCGTTGGCCAGGGCCTGGAACACTTGATCGTTCTGGTTGAGGCCGCCGAGCACGTCATTTTTGAAGGTATTGACCGCCGTGGCCGCTGCGGCACTGGCGCCCACGCCGGCCAGCTCTTGCTGCACTTGCTGGTTGTCCTTGACCGCCACCACCGCCTTGACGGTTTGCGCGTCAGCCGAGTAGCTGAGCACGTCGAGCAACGACGACGAACTGGCGACCGACAGGCCGTTGTTCTGCACGCTGGTGGCTTGCAACAAGGTGTATTGGGTGCCGTTGTTGGTGCGCGCGAAGTCGCCTGGCTGCGCGCTCACCGTCAGCTTCGAGGCCTGGGCGAACGTGGCGTTGCCATTCACGTTGAGGTACGGCGTGGTCGGCACGACGCTGTCGGACAGGTGCATATCGATGCCCGCGCCGTTGGCCACGTTAAGATCGCCGGTGATCGTGGTGCCCGGGGCGGAAAGGTTCAGCGAGCCGGAGTTGATCGAGACCGGCGCGATGATACGGCTGCCGGTGAAATCGGCTTGGCCTGCGACATTCACCGCGCTCAAGTTGAGCAGGTCGCCGGTGATTTTGCCGCCGGTCCAGTTCAGCGTGGCGAGGTTGGCGGCGTCGATGGCGGTGCCGGAGTTACTGCGGATCTCGCCGGCTTGCTGGTTGATCTCAAACGCCGAAGTCTGATCGGCAGCGTCCACGTGAATGGCTGTGCCATCGGCGCTGATCGTGCCGCGGTTAACGATGCCACGCGCACCGGTTGCGCTGTTCTGGGCAAAGGTTGCCCCGGCAAACTCGAAGGCATTGGCGTTGGTGCCCGTGGCCTCAAGGGTGCCGGTGTTGAGGATGTAGTCGACCGTGCCGTTTAGAAACATCACTGTCTTGGCGTCATTGCCGTTGGCGGAAAGCAGTCCGCTGTTTTCAATGCGCAGAGGATTGGTGTCAGTTTCCACCTCGATACCCCAGGCGCCCTCGCCTGTTGCCTTGAGCGTGCCGGCGTTGAGGATTTTGCCACCGACGGTGGTGCCCAGATTGTTCTGACGGTCGAGGATCAGGCCGATTGAGTAATCACCGTTCAAGTCGATTACGCCGGTGTTGGAAACGTCGCCGGCGATGGTGGTGCCATGCAGGTAAATGCCTTCACCGCCATCCACGTAGGAGGGTGAAGCCGGCGGGGTCAGGGGCAGCGTGGAACGGATGGTGCCGGAGTTGATGACACTTCCACCGATGGTCGTCGCGCCGATCTCAAGGCCCTCGTAACCCCCATTTTTCATAAGAATGTTGCCCGCCTGAACCACGTCCCCGGTGACAGTTCCCGGGCTCAGGTTTTGCGGGCCCGACCAGAACAGCGGGTCCAGGGCAATCGCACGGATGGCGGCGCCCTGGGAATCCAGAGTGATGTCGGCACGGTTGATCAACGAACCCTGGATAGTGGTGTTGGCCACACCCAGTCCGGCAGGGTTGGTAGTGGTCGGCACCACTACTTCGGAGAACGTCCCGTTGATAATCAATGACTCATTAAAGGTCTCGCCGACCCAAATGTTCTTGCCCTGCCCCAGGTCGAATTCCACCGCCAGCGCTTGCGCACTGATTGCGCCGACCATGAGTGCCAACAGGCTTTTCTGGAACTGCTTACGCTTCATTTCAAACTCCATGAACTACATTAAAAGCCGCCAATAGGCCCGGCGGCAGTAGGTGTACTGAGAGAGGGATCAATTGATCCGATGCATTCCCCCGGGGTGCCTTTCTGAAACGCAGGCGCGCAAATGTGCACCGCAGCCGGCGATGACAGAGAAGAGGTTTTGGGGGCGAGGTTCACATTAATCCTTAATGTCATTTGAAAACGCTGCAGTCCATGCAACCCGACCGGTTGCGGGTGGGCGGGGTAAAGACAATGGGATATACAAAATGTTCAAGGTGCCCTGCGGGTTCGGTCAATAACCACCCGCGTCGACATCAGCCACCGCAAGCCACGCGGCGACCACCTGATCAAAAGCCTCATCACAAGCCTTTACCTGCAACTGGACAATTGCGCGTCTGGCATCGGCAATCGACCAACCCGCGGAGTTCAACGTCAGCCAGGCGCAATCAAGGCGCCCGGCGGCGATGAACTCATCGAACAAGGTCCTTTTATCCCGTAGCGGATCAAACCAGGCGGGCAGTCTCACACCGGGTGGAGTGGGCATGTCCCGATCCACGATTTCGAAGGAGCAACTGCACTTCCACCAGGCTCGTGAGGCATTCGACGGGTCAGGGAAGTCCCCGGAGTACGGTGTAACACTGTCGGGCATGCTGTGAAGCGGGGTCAGCGTTTTAAACAATTCGGCCTGCGCAAACCCCTTCGGGTCGTCACCGGTTTTCAACGACAACGCATCTAACTCAGCCAGGCAATCAAGCCCTACCGCGTCAGCGAACGCCTCAAGCTCCGGTGTGATGCCATCGTCCAGGCTCATCGACATCATCGCGATCACGGCGAACAACTGTGCGGGAGTCCTGGCGATTTCATAGGTCATGCCGTCGGCTTCGACATACATCTTCACAAAGCAGGGCTCGCGGTCCACAAACCAGTGTTTCCAGTAACCGATGTAAGTGGGGCCAGAGCCGTCGCTCCAGATGGGCGTAAGCGCAGGTGGGTGGCCGTACCAGCCTGCGGGAGCTTCCAGCGTGCAGATAGGCACCCTGATGGCGCCCTGCGCGCAGGCCAGCAGCGTATCCGGCAGGCTCAAGGCGCTAACCGAACAAACAGATTGGGCACATCACGCACGAGGTTATAGCGCTTCATACCTGTCTCCTTTTGATCAAATCTTTTACATAAGCCAGCTTATTCAAAATGAAGCTCGAAAAGTCTTCAGACACGACTTCAACCTCATCGATTTCAGCGTCCAGCTCAACGATCGCCCAATTGCTCCGAGTATCAAAAGCGTATGAAACCTCACAGGAGTCCCCCGCGAAGACATACAGCCCGGCATAGATGCCCGCGTCTGCATCGGCTAGAGCGGTATACCTTACCGGCCCATCACTCACATAGAGCGCACAGTCCAGCTCACCAAACCCAAAGGTGGCAAGGAACTCCAGATAGTCAGCAGGAACACCATTGCGACTCGCGGCATCCACCTCGCTCAGTATCAAGTCGACGTTATCTATACGGTCGCCAAAGTCCCCTTCATAGCCCACAGCCGAGGTTATCTCGCTGACCAACTGTCGTATTTCAAGTGTGTTTTCCATTGTCACTCTCCTGGTATTTCCTGATCTGCTCGCGGAGTTACTTGAGCTCTTTCACCAGATATCCACCGGAGATCTGCGTAATACCAGTCAACGCGCGGCGCAACGCCTCAGGATCAGTGCGATAAGTGAGCGGTGTGTAGCCGTAGACATTCTGACCATTGAACGGCGTGACCGTCTCCACCGTGCGCCAGAGCATCTCGTCGCCACGGTCCATGCGCGCCACGACGGTTAGCGTTGGGTAGACCACGCTGCTGAAACCCTGGGTCAGGCGAAAACCCCACTCGCCCACCGTCAGTTGAATCTGCGCATCGGCCGGCTCGTCGTCACCCACCACCCTGAGCGATGACGTCTTACCCAAGGCATCGATAAAGGCCTGCTTGAGCAACACGCCCAAGTCGATATTTTCGGCGTCCATCACCGTGAGGATCGCCGCCGGCGTCGACATCTCGGCCAGTTGCCCCGCCTTCATACCGGCGGCAAACCCCGCGCCGCTCAAGGCCGACGTGCCCAGCTTGGACGCACCGCTGGCCATGCCAACGCCCGCGCCGAGCCCGGCACCCAGGGCCGCACCCCAGGCTTGTTCACGGCCCATGTAGACCATGTTCTTTTCCCATTTCACGGGCAGCACTTTGACCGTCTTGACCTGCGCACGATGCTCGGGCGTGAGGGGCTGGCTGACGCAGCCGCCGAGGATGAGGGTGGAGAGGAGAATCAGGAGAAGGTTTTTCACATCAGTCCTTTAATGTTGGTGGTGGGTGGATGCGTTTAATCATCGGCAGTGTGTCGGCAATGGGGGTGAAGACATGAGGCATTGGGAGTGGGCCAGTACTTTGCTGCCTTGCGTGGGTTTGGGTGCGGGCTTATAGTCCGGGCCGTCGCCCACATGGCGATTCAGGTTTGGCGACCTGACAACAGAGCGCAAAAGCACCCCGCTTCTATGCAGGTGTTTTTGCACCCGCAAAGCTGTGCATGATATGGCGGCTGTGCGTGGGAGACCTTCGGGTCTGCCGGTTTACTCTGTTGCCGGTTCGCCAACCTGCGTACAGCTGCCACCCATTCGTTTGGCGATGAATGAGTGGTGGCTTAATCCACCAACAGAGTACTGACAATGAATCGATACATGCCCCTAACGGGCCACGACTGCACCGTCCCCGCCCTGCTTATCGACACCCATGCGCCCCTCGATGTCCTCCACGACGCCGCCGTGTACCGGATTCGCGCCGTCACCCAACTGCTGGAAAACCTGGCCTTCCGCGAACAGCTCAGCAGCAATGCTGTGGTGCTTCAAGACTTCGCCCAATTGCTGGCTATCCCGCTGCGCGATGGGTGTGATTTGCTGGATGTCATCAGTCGCCGGCTCAATACCGATCCATCCTGAGTAAAAGCCGGGCGGCCTGGGTGCCGCCCGATTTATAGTCGTAGACACGCTTAAGTGGTCAAAGGGGACGGATTTATTAAATAATAATCCATCTCCTTTACGCTCTTTACGCTCTCCAAACCTCTGAAAGATTCGTCGTGAGAACTTTTGCACCAATTAAACTCTCACTTTACGCAGCAAAATTTTACCATCTGAAAACTGAACCACATCATCTGTAACTGTTAGGCACTCGTTAGACTCAATCACACTAATCCCGCAGCCCCCAAAATCCAAATATACTCCAACGCAACCTTCATCGATAGCACTAATCCTGTACTCATATACTGACAAAACTTTCAAACCCAGATACTTATCCAACCTACTTAACGAGTTGATCGGGTACGCAAACTCATCATTTATTTCAGACAACCCCAGTAATTCAGGATCTGAATCTAGCTTTAAAAACCTTGACACACCCTCACTAACTGTTAGGGACACCCACCCAGAATTAGATAATTTAAAAAACAACACCAAAAACTCACAAACCAAATTTCCACTCATAAAAAATGAGCGAAATCTGACTTCGCGCAATACCTCATTGATCAGCACAGTTTTTCGCCCTCCACATTAAAATTTAGATGACTTCTCTGGAATCAATGTATCAAACTCGTACTTCCCATCTGGCAATACTCGCAGACTTACGGTGCTATTTGTCTTGGAGCTGTACACATGAATAAGATCATAATTTCCTCGCACAGTTGAGCTGGGGACCAATGGACTCACAGATGTAACGCTCTCTAAGGTTTCTTTAACCGTCGCTTTAGCCTGCTCTACACCGGCCCTGCTTGTTTCATAGGGTAGGCGACCCTCACCAATTTTTGTTCCCAGCTTTTTGTTGAGGTTAGCCGACTGTGATGCAAAGAAGTCATCTACCTCTCCAAAACCAGGAACCTTTTGAATACCTTTTGCACCAGCCTCCTTTACCGGGTGGGCATACGGCATTCCAGCCTCAGCATCCGGCGAGACTGTCGAGGTGTATGGCGCCTTTCCTGTGTCCAGCCCTTTTGCACCAACTAACTTCTAGCTCTTTACTGCTTCAACCCCAGCAGGTGCTTAAATGGCCCTTCATCCAAATCAAGCCCCATATCTAGAATCAGCAGAACAGCCTCTCTATATTCTTCGTCCGTTATAGAAATATCATATTCGCAAATATGATCGCACAATATCTCAAAGGCTAGGTTCTCTTCGCTATACGCGACATAATCCAAGGCGCCTTGGAGAAGATCGGAATTTAATCGACCTTCAAATTTTTTCCCAAACCTAATGATACGATCCGCAAACATAAATCCTACTTGATTGGTTTGTAAGGTGGAATTGGAGCATCATCAGGAAATGCAGTAACAACCTTTCCTGTAGCCGGCTGATATACAACTCGCATTCGTACGCCATCACGAGTTTCATAAGCGACCCATTTAGCAGCATCTCCTTTAGCTGTATAAGCGCCACCGGTTCCAGTTTGCGCGTACCACTTTGGGTTAAAGGGGACGGATTTATTTAATCAACTTATCTGGAGTTTATATATTTAAATAAATCCGTCCCCTTTACGTTAAGGCACCCGTAATATCACTATCCTTGAAATTATTAAGAATATTGTCAATTTTTCCGACAGCTCTTTTTTGGCCTTGACTCAGCGTAGCCAGAGTGTCTCCAGCCCCTTTTGCACCAACTTAACTTACAAAAAATAACTATTCCGGCATATATGAAATCGGGGAAACATCAAAGCCGTTCCAAAACACTAATAATCGCCCACAACAAGAACACTTAAGTGCACTATTCATTTCTCGATAAATAGCCTCCGCGTCAACGGAGCCTTGGAATTTTTCAAATCCATCATCTGAAATCATCAGCCATTCAATTGAATTAGGTATCTCACCAAAATTTAACTTATTACCACACTTGCAGAGAACTGATGGCATTTTATTTTCCTATAATAACGACATCATTAATATTTTTTGCACCTGAGCCGTTAACTCTACGCAGTACATCTCCTAATTGCTCTCTGGTAACGGAGCTTTTCGATAAATCTAGGACAACCCCCTCAGTCTGTGTATTTTTCTTCGCTATCGCAGAAATTATTCGGCCCGCGTTACCTGTTGTAGGCGTATATACATCGTAGCGAACACCGTCAACTAGAAGATCTGAAGTATTTCCTTCTGCTCGTGTACCAACAGGGCTGCGCAACTCAACTTTTTTACCTTGGGCCGCCATATAATATGCAGAATTTATCTCTGACTGAGTAAAGTTTCCATTTGGATCTATTCGAAGTACACCTTTTGTACCAGCCTCCTTTAACGGGTGGGCATACGCCATGCCAGCCTCAGCATCCGGCGAGACTGTCGAGGTGTATGGCGCCTTTCCTGTGTCCAGCCCTTTTGCACCAACACCTTCCGCCCCCGCCCGTGTAGCCCAACGCCCCGCAAACCACTCAATCGCCTTCCCACCAACCAGTCCGCCGGCAGCACCCGCCGCAGTACCCAATGTCATATCAAACAATCTGTCGCCCAATTGCTCGGGTGTGGAGAAAACCAGTTTGTCCTCAGCCCGGGCGATGGCTTGTGCCGGAATCGGGCCCGTCCACCAATCGACGCCATCCCTGGCCGACTGTGCGATGCCTGCGGGAATTTGGTCGTAATTGTTTATAAGACCTTCAAGCCCCGCCTTGAACCGCCCAGGAAATTCGGCGGCAAGGTCCACAACGTGACTGCCTAAAGCCTCCGCTCGGTAACCCAGTTCATTGGCGGGCTCGTAGCCCGTGAAGACCAGGTCCCTCGGATCAAGGCCATTGAAGCCGTCGAGCAGTGCTTCACGGTACTCACCTTGCGTCATTCCATCTCGCAAAACTGATAGCTGCAATGAGCGCTCAAGATCAAACATTCCAAGGTTTCTGGACTTATCAAGCTCGTCCATATCCCTGATGATTTTCTTCTCGCACGCACCCGCTCCCGCTCCGAGCGCACTACACCCAGCTCTCGCCTTGTCCGCATCCTCAATTTCACGGTGAGTCAGCCAGTTGTACGTCGAGGCTTTTTGGGCGATCTCCGAGCCCTTTTCAAGATCACCATCAACGGCTGCAGCTGCTAACAAGCCCGTCAGCTGCGACAGCATCAACGTGATGTCGTCATTACCGCGTGCTGCCCAAGCCAGCTGGTTGATCAGTGCCTCATTCAGTCCGGCAGCCGCAGCACCGGTTTTGAAGTCGCTGCCAGTCGCTTCGCTAGCAGGCCGCCCATTAAGGCGAGGAAATAGGCGTCAGGCCACTATTCTTCTATGTTTTTAAAGAGCAACTCTGCCAGCCTTAAAACGTGGTCTGACCCCTACTTTCTTTAATCGACTCATCTGGAATTTTTTGAGTTTAATACTTAAATAAATCCGTCCCCTTTACGCTCGTCCCCTTTACGCTCTAGAATTTTTTACGAATATGTTTAGTCAACCTAGCCAAGTCTTCAAAGGCAATAGAGCCAAACTCAGGTTCATACTTAGCAAGGTAGCTTTCAGAAGAGAGCCCTAAAGACTTGGCTTTAGCCTCTACCTCCTTAATATATACAGGCTCAATTACCCAATTCATGCCAGAGGACGCATAACGCTCAAACCTATCAGCACCCAAGAAATCAAGCCAACATAAGAACCAACCACCTCATTCAAAGTAGAGATAACATATTCATTTTCTTTTTCAAATCGAAAAGCTATATATGGAGGAAATCTTGAACGGTCCTCTCTTTCAAAATGATCACCCACCCAGACCTCTGGATTACGTTGCCTATACTTTCTCCACTCAAGTGCACCCAAGTCATGAAGAATATTTAGCAGCTCACCTTCCGAGTCTAAAATCCTAGTCACACCCATTACTTTAACCCCTTCAACTTATCAAAGATTGACACTCCGCCTGGGTTGATATTTTTAATATGCTGCTCCCAACCCCCTTTAGGGATAGGGTTGGACGATATCCGGGGTCAAAGGGGACGGATTTATTTAATCGACCCATCTGGAGTTTTTTAAATTTAATATTTAAATAAATCTGTCCCTTTTACGTCACTTTACGTCAATACATACGAGAGAAATGCTCATCAATAGAACTTCCAGACCAAAAACTCACATCTGAAAATTCCAGGCTATCAGAAACAACAACTATCCCCCTAAGCTCAAAAGGAATATCTTCTATACCAGCCTTAACGCTAGGGATTAAGTAGCGAAAATAGTCTCCCATTTTAGACTCTCCATCATAACCGGAAGGGAAGTCCTCCCCAGGCACACTACCTTCTATAGCATGGTATATATAGACACCTTTAATTGCTGGAAGGTTATATTCTGTCAGCCTGGCTTGAAGTGAAGATCGATCCGCTATCCATCGTTCCACTTCAGCCCTAGAGTCTAGGTGACGATATGCACAGGCAGAGTATAAATCAAGAATTGTTTTACCGTTTTTAGCTTTCGGATACTCTTCGTAATCACCAGACTCTTCCCACAAGTACTCACTTAAGCTATCAAGCTTCTGCTCCACAGCTGTAACTTCCAACAAAACCTTTGGTAACGATCCAAAACAGTTATTCACCATGACGGCAATAGCACCGGCTTTGTCCATCGCAAACCAAGTAACAATTTCTCCAAATCCTGGAACCCATTGTTCATCAATAACCATCATTTATTCCCCGGCCAAGTCACCTTACAATTCGGGCATGTTTCTATAATTGCTTTAGGGGTGTATCCACCTTCATCCCTGATGGTTTTAGGACGTAAAGCCTGTGTGAATTTGATATTTTCTGGATTCCCTCCTGACCTAACAAGCTTATCTACTGCTGATACCTCTGCACATGCACCAGCAGAATTCCTGCAAAAACTTGTTAATTCACCTATTTTCACACCAAGCTTGCTCTCAACGTAGCTAACTGTGCGGGGATCCAAGCTCTCAGCGGTTACCTTACCGGTGCTGCTACCCACAGCAATTTTACCGGTCACAGGGTCATAAGCCCCGATCATCGTGGCGACCTTAGAAGCCTGAGTATTGCTAGGAAATGCAAAGATCGCATCTAAAAGCTCTTTGCTTGCCTGGTCCGCAAGCTCATCTTTTGCTGGTACACGCAGTATATTTTTATCAAAAACGCTACCGCCCTCCCCGGCTATTTGTAACGTAGGGGGTGATCGGTCAGCAACGGATGCTTTGCCAATGCCTGAAGCGTTAGGATTCCTTACACCCGGCAAGCCCAAACTCGCCATCCCTGCAACGCCTAAGAGGATGTTGCCAGCGGCATTCCACGTATCGCCATTAATCGCTTGGTTTGCACCATAACCGGCCTGAAGCACACCGTTCGCCGCAGCAGCAATTCGAATCGATGCCCCTAACGGCCCTGTAAGGCCATAAATCGCTGGTCCACCGATGTTCGCGAGCCCTTGCTGCTCATTGTTGATTTGCAAATAGCCTTTAGCATCTCGGTATGTCAGCTCGTTCGAGCTTTTGTCTCTGCTCCACATCAACTGGTCTAAAGGACCAAGCCCAGCTCGGACTGAGTCCGCGTAGGCATTTTTCGCGTCGGTGGTACCCGCGTAGGAATACTCATAGTTCGGCGTAGGCCCATTTTTCAGCAGATTTGCCACGTCTGACTTTGCCTGCTGTTCGCCATGCAGAGTCAGTTGTTCATAGGTGTAGACCTGCAGGTAAGCGTTTAGCTCTGTTACGTCAGCCGCAGAGAGCGAGTAGGGGTCTTTTCTGTAAGCCGCCAGCAGGTTATCGCTACGCTGATCGGCCCCTTCCAGGCTTACCAGTTTTTGAGCAGCACTAATTCCTCGATCTTTCTCAAATGCCTCCCGAGCCCTATCCCGCTCAGGACCGGAATGATCGCCAAGAAAGTTGTACTGGGTAGCATTCTTGGCAATCCAACTGCCTTTTTCCAACTGACTGGCATCAACATCACCTTGTGCCGCCGCAGCTAAAACACCAACAATTTGCGAGCTCATGGTCAACAGGCCTTCATTGCCCTTGACCAAGTTATTCAGATCAACGACCAGCGCCTCAGAGGCACCTGCCGCTAGCGCACCCGTCTTGAAATCGCCGCCGGTTGCTTCGGCTAGCAGTCCTCCGACCATGGCATGGATCGCAATTTTTTGTACAGAGCCATCGGCGTATACACCCTTGGTGTAATCGCCCACTGCATTGAAGCTGGCAGCCGCCAACGTATTGAACAGCGCCCCTTTCAAGGCTTCGCTTGCACTTCCCCCTTGCCCCAATGCTTTGCTAAGGAGTGTGGATGTTCCTGCCTGTAAGGTTTGGTTAGCCGCAAACTGGCCCACTCCTGTCCATGTATTCAGCGGAGGGCCGACGACTTTGCCACCCGCCGAAGTCCATTCCGTATGAGTTCCTGTCCAGCCATCAAAATAGGCGGTAGTCAAGCCAGCGGTGGCACCCGCGATTGCGTAGCCTTTGATGGCACTCGAGGAAGTCACATCCTTGAGCACAGCACCAAGGTTGCCTCGATTGTTAACCACACTGACCGTTGCATTCGTTGAAGCACCCGTCGCAACAGCGCCTGCGACGGCGCCGACAGTGCCGCCGCCTGCAGCGGCCGCTGCCATAGGCCCAACCACTGCTGCCATCACAATCGCAATAATGATCTGCGAAGCCGGCCCCAACCCCGAGTTGCTGTACTTGAAGCTGTCGTGGATTTCCTTGACCTGACGCCAATCCACATCACCGCGCTTTTCCGCTTCCTTGATCCACGCCAACTGCGGATCCGCCTTGACCATCGCATCAATGGACTGGCTGACGGTTTGCTGGTTAACCTGGTTGATGTCGATTTTCAAACCATCGACGGCTTTGATTGCCACGTTGCCTTCGGCAATCAACTGGCTCTGACGCAGGGTTTCATCAGTATTGCCCTTGCCTTTGGAAGAGACCCAAAACGCATTGTTGTTAGTCTTCTCGTGGCTTTCCTGATGCAGGTCCTTTACCGCCTCAAAGGTGATGGCACCACCACTGTCCAGGGTGATGTCTTTCCCACTCTGAAGCTTGGCGAGCTGGTAAGTCTGATCACCACCGCTCTTAAGCACGAGGTCACCACCGGTTTTGATTTCAGTACCGACGTTGGTCACGCGAGTCACTTCGTCACGCTGGGTCTTTTTGTTGCCCCAACCGCTGACCTTTTTCATGTCATACAACGTATGCGTACTGTTCTCAGCCGCCAGCAGGTTCAACTTATCCCCGCTGTACAGATACGCCTCATTCCCCGCACTGATCTTGCTCGCCACAATCGTAGTGTCGCGCCCGACCTGGCTCTTAAAGTCCGCGCCCGCCGTCAGCACACTGGCCAACTGCGTGGTCTGCTCATCAGCCGTCTTGATGCGTTTTTTACCGTCTTTTTCTTTGCCCTCGACGTTGTGCACATCGCTGACAGACGCAACGTTAAAGTCGCGCCCAGCCTGAATATTCAGGTCCTTACCGGCAGTGGCGGTGCTGCCAATAATGTTGACGTCTTGCCCGGCCTGCATGTTGACGTTGCCGCCCGCCGTGACGCTGGCGGCGAGGTTTTTGACGTCGGTGGTGATGCTGGATTTGTGCCCGCCGTCGCTGAACTCGTGTTTCACGCGCGTATCGCTGGCGGCGATGAGGTTGAGGTCGCGGCCGGCGGTCAGGGTGGCGTCGTTGCCGGCGGTGAGTGCGCCACGGTTGGTGAGGTCGCGGCCGGCGTCGATGGCGAGGTTGCCACGCGCGGTGATGGTGCTCGCGCCAGCATCGGTAAGGGTGCGCATGCCAGCGCCGTCACGTACCTGGATCGCGGTGTTGTCGTTGGTGATGTCGCCTTTGAGGGCGGTAAGGCTGACTTGATTGCCTCGAATTTCGCCGCCCATGGCGTTGCGGATGCTGTCTTGGGCCAGCAGGCTCAGGTTGTTGCCGGCTTCGATCAGGCCGCCGTTGTAGAGGCTGCCGCCACTCGCGGCGCTGAGGTTGTTGCTGGCGCGCAGGGTGCCGACGTTGATCAGGTCACCGCCGGTAACGAGGTTGAGGTCACGGCCCTGGATCAGGCTGTTGCCGCGTACGTTGCGCGATTCGGCCTGGGCCAGGTAGAGCACCGGCACGAGGACGGTTTGGCCGTCGACCACGCGGTTTTCCATCCACACGATGTCGTGGGTCAGGGCGCCGACTTGCTGGCCGGTGAGGGACACGCCGACGCTCAGGCGCAGGGCGTCTTTGCTGGCGAGGGCGTTGTCCATCAGGTAGCGGAATTGGTCGGCGTCGCTGAGCAGGCCACCGGCGAGGAAGCGTTGGCCGGTCTGGGCGAGCACCGCGTCGCGGATCAGGCGGGTTTCGTACTGGCCGTCACCGAGGCGGCGCCAGGCGTTGTCGCTGTTGAAGCCGAGTTTGCCGAGCATGTAGTCGGAGCTGAAGAAGCCCGATGCAGTGGTGAACTCGGGGTTGGTTTCGATCAGGTAGTGGCTGGTGGGGTCGGCGTTCTTGACGAACAGGCCGTACTCGCCCTTGGGCAGTTGGAAGGTGGGCGAAGTGGTGGGGTCGACCGGGGCGAAGGCGGTGCCGGTGTAGTCCACGGGCACGAAGCCGCCGCCGGGGGCCACGCCCACTACAGGCAATACGCTGCCGGGCGCCTGAGCGCTCGGGTCGTTGGCGTGTTTGCTCAGGTTGATGTTGATGCCGCCGACGGGAATGCCGGTCTGGTCTTCGCCGAGGGTGCCAGTGAGTTGCGCCAGGGTGTTTTCGTGCAGGGTGCCGTTTTGCAGGGTGCGAGCAACGTTGAGGTTGACCGTACCGCCGGCTTGTAGCGTGGCCGCGTAGCCAGGGCCTCCGTTGTCGGTCCAGGTGGTGACATTACTGACCTCGGCAAAACGGTCATCGGAAGACCGCGCCTTGAGTGCTTCAAACCGCGCCAGGTCGAAGTTGCCGGCGGCGACGGCGGCATTGAACGCTGGGACGTCACGAAACTCCATCTGGTCCCAATAATCGATGTCGATCCTTTTGGGTGTACCCACGACGATGGTGTTTTGGCCGGTGCGGGTGCCCGCGCCCTGATTGAGCAGGTCGTTGGCGGTGATGCTCAGGTTGCCATTGGCCGCCAGCAGGCTGTAGCGGTTCTGGACGTTATCGCCCTGGATCAGCAGGTCTTTGCCCGCCACCAAGTGCGCAGAGGCCGAGTCCTTGATCGCGGATTCAAGGAAGGTCTGGTTAATGGTGATTTGACCGCGCTTGAACGAGTCGTGCCCGCCGCAGTGCTGGCCGCACTGCCAATTGAGGCTGCCGGTGGTGACGGTCTGGCCCAACTCGAATTCAGCCTTGGCGTTTTCCACGAAGGCGGCGTTGATGCCGATATTGCCTTCGCTTTCCACAGTGCCGGAAAGGTTGCTGAAACCTGCCGCGCGTGCGCCATTGACGGCGGCAAAGGTCAGGTTGCCCTTAGTGTAGACATCACCGTAAAGGTTGCTGAAGCTGTTACCGCGCAGGGTAAGGTCGCCGCCGCTGAACAACAGCGTGTCGGCCGCATTGGTGATGCCGTTGACCGCAGTGAGGTTCACCGCGCCCTGGGCACCGAGGGTGCCACGGTTGTCGATTTGCGCGGCGGCGATATCCAGTTGCTGGCGGGCGGTGAGGAAACCGAGGTTGGCCAGGGTGCCGCTGAGCGTCAGGCGCGCATTGGTTGCCGCCAGGCGGCCGCCGTTCTGGTTGAGAGTGTTCGCGGCGACGGTGAGGGTTTGCAGGGCCGATACGCGGCCACTGTTGGTTATATCGCCGGTGGTGATGCTGATGTCACCGTCGCTGAGCAGCTCGCCGCCGTTGTCGAGGCTGGCCACGTCGAGGATCAGGCCCTTGCTGCTGGCCATGCGGTCGCCGGCCTTGAGGGTCAGGCCCTGGCTGCTTTTGTACGTGAGCACTTCGTTCAGTTGCAGACGGCCCAGGCCGTCGACGCTGCCGAATGCCCAGTCAGCGGTACCCATGCCATTGATGTTGCCCTGGCTGCCGGTGAGGCTGGCGGTGTTGATGCGGAACAGGCCGTTGCCCGCGTGCTGCAACTGGCCACCCTGGTTATTCAGGTGCGTGGCATCGAGGCTGAAGGCTGTGCTGCCGAACTCGAGGGTGCCGTCCTGGTTGTTCAGCGTGCCGCTGAGGTTGAGGCTGCTGCTGGCACCGGCCAGCGCACGCAGTTGCCCGCGTGCGCTGTTGTCGAGGTTGCCACCGTTGAGGGTCAGGCCCTGGTTGGCTTCAATCAGGCCGCCTTGGTTGGTGAGCGTGTCGCGTGAAGTCAGGTTGAGTTGGTTGCCGCTGATCTGGCCGCCCGCGCTGTTGTTGAGGGTGTTGCCAGTGATCGTCACCTGTTCTTTACCGAACAGCTTGCCACCTTGGTTGGCCAGGGCTTCGACGGTCAGTTGCAGGTTGCCCACCAGGCTGGCCAACGTGCCGTTGCTGGCGTTGTTTACGCTGTCGGCGTTGACGGTCAGGGTGTCGCCTTGCACGGTGCCGCCGGTGTTATCCAGGCTGCCGGTATCCAGTTGGGTAGATGCGCCGCCGCTGAGCATCAGGCCTTTGCGGTTGGTCGCGTCCTGGCCGCTGTAGCTCAGGCCCTGGTTACCGGCCAGCAGCTGGCCGCCATCGTTGTTCAGGTGCTGCGCGGCGATGTCGAGGCGCTTGCCGCGCAGGGTGCCCCCGCTGTTGTCGAGGGTGGTGAGCGCCTTGACCAGCACGGCTCGCTCGCCTGCGTCGACGACACCGCCTGCGTTGGTCAGCAGGTCGCTGACGTTGAGGGTCACGTCGCCGCCATTGCTGACCAGCGAGCCTTTGTTGCCGTTGTTGAGGCTCTGCGCGGTGACGTCAATCGAGGTGCCGATCAGGATACCGGCGCTGTTGTCCAGCCGCTCGCCTTGTACCTGCAACAGGCCTTCACTTTGAATACGGCCTTGGGCATTGAGCAATTGGCCAGGGCCTTTGAGCAGCAGGCTCACGCCCGGCGCGCCACCGGCCAGCAGGCCCGCGTTGCGGTTGTCGAGGCCAGAGGCGCGCACGTCGAGTTGGTCGCCCACCACGCGCCCGGCGCGGTTGTCGATGTCACCGCCAGTCACGTCGAGCAGCAGTTGTTTGCCGACGATTACGCCGCTCTGGTTATCCAGGTTCGCCGCGCGCAGCTCGACATCGCCCTGCCCGGCCTGCAAGCGGCCTTGGGCATTATTGAGCTGTTGCGCGGTGACGAGGGTCAACTTGCCGGTGTTGGCGCTCAGTACGCCGTTGGCGTTGCTGCTGAGGCTGCCGGCGTTGAGGTTCAGGTCGGTGCTGGCCTGGGCGAAACCCTGGCTGTTGTTGAACCCATTGGCGACGGTGAGGTTCAGTGCGCCGTTGTCGGCCTGGATCAGGCCCTTGAGGCTGTTGTCGAGGTCGCTGGCGTTCACCGTGAGGGCGCCGGCAATCAGCTTGCCGTTCTGGTTATTCAGGCTGCCGGCGTTGACGGTCAGGGCGTTGGCGATCACTTGCCCGCCGCTGTTGTTAAGTGCGGCGCTGGTCAGCACCAGGCTGCCGCCGGACATTTCGATGCGGCCTTGGCGGTTGTCCAAAGAGGCGCTGTCGAGGGTAGCGGCCTGGCCTTCACCGAAGCGAATCAACCCGCCGAGGTTGACGATCGCCGGCGCGCTGATCGCCAGGCTTTGCTCGCCGTACACACGGGCGGTGGCGCCTTGGTTGGTCAGCCTGGCGGTGCTGACGCTGACGGTTTTGCCCTGGATGATGCTGCCCTGGTTGGTCAGCGCCTGCGCGGCGGTGATCGCCAACGCGCGGCTGGCCAGCAGGTCGCCGCTGGTGTTCACGGTCTGCGCGTTCACCACCAAGTCGCCGGTGGCATTGCGACTGTTATCTGCCTGCACGCCCGCTTCGATGATGCCCGGGTTGGTGACCTTGATCGCGTTGAGTTCGATGCGCTGACCCGCGGCCAGGCTCTTCTGGTTGACCAGTTCTTCGGCACTGCTCACCTGCACATTGCCGGTGGCGTAGACCTTGTCGGTCAGGTTCACGTTCTGCGCGGTGACCTTGAGGTTACCGGTGGTCGCCGTCTGCGCCATGCTCAGGTGCCCATTGGCATCCAACTGGATATCCCCACCACTGGCGGCCAAGGTACCGTCGAGCTTCACGCCTACGCCGGCTTCAGTGCCCACCAGTTTGATCGCACCGGCGTACATGCCGCCCAATGCCGAGGAATCGATGGCCAGCTCTGGCTTTGCGCTGCCGTCATCGGCACGCGCGGTGGCTTTCAGGCTTTTGGCATCGACGTCGTTACGCCCGGCAATGACGGTCAATTCCCGTGCGTTGATCTGCGCATTGATCTTGGCCGAGCGGGTGATGATCTCGAAGCGGTCGACGTTGCTGGCATTCAAACCTTGGCCATCGATGGTCACGGCGCCGCCGTCAACCTGATAGCGCTGCAACTGGCCGCTCGCGTCGAGCACCGGTTTGCCGGTGGTGAGGGTCACGTTGGGGGTGTTGATAAAGCCGCAGCCGCTGCACGTGACGCCGTACGGGTTGGCGACGATGACTTTGGCCGACTGGCCCGCCACTTCGGTGTAGCCGCGCAGTTGGCTGGGGCTGCCGCCGTTGACTTCGTTGAGGATGACGCTGGCCGCGCCGCCCTTGAGGTTGGGGTTGCCGACGATGTAGCCACCCAGCTGGGTGTTCGTCATCGGGCCGTTGGCGTTGTTGAGGATCACGCCGTTGGGGCCGACGTTGTAGTCCTTGAATTGGTTATGGGACAAGCCACTGCCATTGGGGGTGGCGATGTTCACCACCGGTACGCCATTGCCGGCCTGGCCGACGGTGGTGCCCGGCGCACTGACCACAATGCCTTCGGCCTGGGCCAGCAGCGGCTGCCAGAACAGCGCGTTGGCCAGGATCAGCACCAAACCGCGCTTGGGCAGGCCGAAGAACGAGTCTCGCGGTTTCAGCGCAGCAGAAGGTTGGCGGGCCAGAAAGGCAAAGTGGCGAACATCCATTGTCATATTCTCGATGTAACGGGGCGTTGAATTACAGGAAGAAATCCATGCGGAAGTAGATCGGCGCTTCGCGCTCGCTCATCACTGCCGGGCGTTCCAGGGAATGGGCAAAGGTCACGCTGGTGCTGACGTATTTGCCACGGGCGAACAGCTCCAGGGAGTTGCTCGAGACCCGGCCATGCAGGTTGTCGTTGTAGCGGTCGTTGCGGATAACGCCCTGGTCATAGCCGACGCTGGCACCGTATTCGGCGAAGGCCGGGCGCAGCCAGCTCAAGGTCACCGGACGGGCCCAGCGCACGTCATTGCGCCAATAGCCGCCGCTGTCGCCGGTCAGTTGCTGGTCCTTAAACCCACGGATCGACGACGAGCCACCCAGGCTCATGCGCTGGGGGCTGTACAGCACATCCTCACTGCGCTGACCGGTAGCCAGGCTGGTGAACGTGAACGACTCGCCCCACAGCGTGAACGGTTGCAGGTAGCTGACGGTTGCGGTGTATTTGCGGTAGTCGGGAGTTGGCGTGAGGTTGCCCAGGCGGTCGCGCTGTTGGTCGTTGCGCTGGGCATCGAAAGCGCCGATGCCGTTTTGCACGCCCAGGTCGAGGTTGACGAAGGCATTGCCGATGCGGCGGCCGTGGTTGATGCCCAGTTGCAGTTCGCTGAGGCGGTTGCTGCTGGGCTCGGTGCGCACGTCGAGGATGTAGTTGTTGGTGCGCAGGTGCGACAGGCTGACGTTCACCGACGTCTTGCTCACATCGTCACGATGGATCACCCGCTCGGCGCGCAGTTGGTGGTTTTCGTTGTCGCCGTTCTGCTTGAATTTAAAGTCGTTGGTTACGCCAAAGGTGCGGTAATCACTCTCGCTGTAGGTGTAGCTGAAGTTCCACCAGCCCCACGGCACGTTGTAGTAGAGCATGGTGTTTTTCGAGGTTTTCTGGTGGTCGCTGACGGCATCGTGGCCACCACGCAACACCAACTGGTCGGCCAGGCCCAGGGGGCTGTCCCACTCAAGGCCGGCGCCCCACTGTTGTTCGCCGGTGCTTTTCTGCCCGTCGTTATTGCGTGACAGGCTGGCGCGCCAGGGTTTTTGCGGGACGTTCTTGACCTGCACTTCACTGCCGCCCACCTGGCTGCCGGGAGTCAGTTCCATTTGTGCCTGCTTGGACGGCAAGCGGTTCAACTGGTCCACCAACTGCTCGATTTCCCGCAGGTTGAGCTGCTCGCCAACCTTGCCGGGAAAGGCCATGGCCAGCTCGCGTTGGGACAGGTTGCTGCCGTCGGCGCCCTTCAAGCCTTCGAGTTTGCCTTCCACCACCAACACCTGGAGGTGGCCGGTGGACAGGTCCTGCTGCGGCAAGTAAGCACGGCTGGTGACCATGCCTTTGTCGATGTAGTAGTCGGTGATCGCCTTGAGCACTTGATTGAGCTGAGAGACGCCCAGGCACTGGCCGATATAAGGCTTGAGCAGACGCTCGCGGTCCGACGCAGGCAGGCTGTCGGCGCCCTTGAGTTCGATGTCTTTGATCGGGAAGCAACGGGTGTCGGCCGGGGTGGCAGGCGCTTCGGGCTTGGCTTCTTTGCCGGGCAGTTCCTTGAGGTCTTCAAGGCGCCGGCGCTGTTCTTCCAGCAGACGGTTTTGCCGATCACGGATCAGGTCCTGATCGCCAGGCGTGGGCGCAGCCGTCGCACTATTGAGTGCGAAGCAAGTCAGCAGGCAAACGCCCAGCAGCAGCCGAGTCCGTGGCAGTAATAAAGACATGTTCGATCCGTCGAGAAAGCGGGGGCCGGCAAACTAACCTCGAACTTCCGGTCGGCCAAGAATCTAACTTAGTTGGAAGTTATGTTTAATAGGCCTTTAAGTTGCTGATTATTAACAATAAATAAATCATGCAACGCTTAATCGCTTGCAATTGGAATTTTTATTCCGACAAGCGGTAACAGTATTGATACAACTTCGGCTAAGGGGCTTACAATTGCTATTACTTAGCCATCAATCCCGTATCACGACTGGTTAGTAGCCAAAAAACCGGAAAAGTTCGCGGCTACTTTGTGAATTGGATCCCACTTTTCGGCATTCAGGTTAACCGACCTCTTTCGCCCGCTCCTGCCCCGGCACCAGCTTCAACCCTGGCCGCTCCACATGCCGGGATACGTGCGCTGTCACTTCCTGCACGCCACCTTCATGGTCGTTATGAATCACCAGCACACCCGGGCGGCGCAGTTGCTCCAAGTCACCTTCCCCCAGGCTGAAACTGTGGCTCAAACGCTGGTCGCTCAAAGCCTTGGCCGCCGAGCGGCGCTGGGCAAAGCGCTTGCCGCGTTGCTGCTGGTAACGCGCCCAACCGATCAGTACCACCGCGTTGAACACAGCGATCCACAGGTAGATCTGCAAGGTGTCCAGCATGGCAAAAATCGGTGCTTCGATGCGCGGGCCGCCATGGCTGTCGAGCATCGGCACCATGCCGCGCACCAGCAGGAGGATCAGCCCGGCCCAGGCCAGCAAGGTCAGGAATACGTCGATCGCCCACATCACCGGGCGCTGTTGGGTTCGGATCAGGTTCATGGTTGCAGTTCCTTGGTGGGGGCTTTGATACCGCGATCCGGGCTGACCCAGCGCGCGCGTTTCTGGTGTTGCCGAAACAACACTTTGGGGAAGCTGACCAGGGTGGTGAACAGGCTGACCAGCCAGAACACCAGCGGGTACCAGACGGTCCAGAACAGGGTTTTCCACAGGCCCTTTTCATAGCGCCGGTCGATCATGATGCTCACCGCGAATTGCACCAGGCACACCACTGCCAGCAACAGGCCGGTGAAGGCCGGCGGCATCAGCGAGTCGACGGCGATGGCGGCGGGCAGCGTCACGAATTTGCCCACGGCCCAGAAGATCACCGAGAGCAAAAAGGTGAAGGCCCAGCCGGTGGACAGGCAGTACTCGAACAGCAGCGGCCACAGGTAGCGATGGCGCCATTGCCAGATGCCCCGGATATTCTTGAACAGCACTTCGGCGCCGCCCTGGGCCCAGCGCAGGCGCTGCTTCCACAGGCCGCCGAGGGTTTCCGGCATCAGGATCCAGCACAGTGCGCGGGGCTCGTAGAAGATGCTCCAGTGGTCCAGTTGCAGCTTCCAGCTCACGTCGATGTCTTCGGTAATCATGTCGGTGCTCCAGTAGTCGACCCGGTCCAGGGCCGCCCGCCGAAACGCCACCACCACGCCGGAGACGGTGAAGATCCGCCCGAAGACCCGCTGGGTGCGCTTGATCAAGCCGATGATCGAAGAGAACTCGCCTACCTGCACCCGGCCGATCAAAGTCGAGCGCGTGCGAATCCGCGGGTTGCCGGTGACGGCACCGAGGCGCGGGTTGTCGAGCATCGGCGCCACCAGGTACGCCGCAGTGTTCGGCGAGAGCAACGCATCGCCGTCGATACACACCAGGTATTCGCTGCGCGCTGCTACCGCGCCCATGCGCAAGGCCACGGCCTTGCCCTGGTTTTGCGCCAGGTGCAGCACCCGCAGGCGCGGTTCTTTCAGCGCCAGCGCATCGAGCACGGCGGCGGTGTTGTCGCTGGAGCCGTCGTTGATCGCGATCACTTCAATGTTGCGGTATTGCTGGGCCAACGCGGCGCCGATGGTCTCGGCGGCGTTGTCGCCTTCGTTGTAGCAAGGGATCAGGATCGAGATCAGTGGCTCACCGGCCAACACCGGCTCCGGGGTGTCATCCGCCCATGGCCAATGGCGCTCCCAGTGCAGCCAGAAGTACAGGCCGCCGGCGATCCACAGGCCAGACATGAAAAGCGGATAGAAGAATACGAAGTCCATCAGGAACTGCCCGGTGACCAGAAAGATCAGGCCAAGGGGCACACCCAATACCAACGACAAAACGATAAGCGCAAGGATTCTGTCGAACATGAGTCAAGGATTCCACTGATTGGAAAGGGCCGGACGCACGGTTTTCAGATCCGGCGAATTCTCCAGGAAGTTGTCGGGGTAGTAGCCAAAACTGGTCACGCCCTGGCGTTTGAGCACATTCATCCATTCGGCCAATTGCGTACCGCTGATGTCGGGAGCGGCCTTGGTGCGCCAGTCTTTGGCTTGCAATTCAAATACGGTTTTCTCAAGCGCACCGGGACGGGCCTTGACCGTCGCCACCAGCCTTTCCAGCCAGGCATTGGAGTTTTTGAGTGTCTCGCCTTCCATCAGCGGCATGGCCATGGGCGCGGTCCAGTCGTAGGTCTGGAGGAAGTCGTCGAGGTTCTGTGCGAACCAGGTTTCGCTGCCGGGATTGAGCATCGGCTCGGCGAAGAGATTGCGCGCGGTTTGTATTTGCGGGCCACGGATGGCGCGGAACTTGGCGGTCAACTCCTTGGTGAAGTCGATCAGGTAGCGACTCTTGAAACGGGTCCAGCGCTGCAGGACGGCCGGGTCAGCGCGCAGTGCGGCGATGCTGTTGGGCAGGCCGTTGGCGGCGTAGGCCTTGAGCGCTGCCGGGCTGGCATCTTCGAAATCGCTGAGCAGCGCGTCATCGTGGTACAGCACACCATCAATGGCGCTGTTGCCGGTGCTCGCCAGGTCTTGATAAATCTCGCCGATCATCTGCCGCACTTTCGGATCAAACGGCGACAAGCGCTGGTATTGGTCGGGATCAGGGCTGACTTTGCCGGTTTCCGGATCCCAGCGCGTGACGCGTGACAGTTTGGGATCAAGGTCGAAACTCAGTACCGGCATCCAGGCAAACACGCTGGCACGGGCACGGGTGTGCAACTGCCAGGCAACCCGGTTGAACAAGTCAGCGCGCATCGGCAAGTGACGGTTGGGGAAGTACAACGATTGCACCAGGCCGTCACCTTTGGGGTCGGCGTAGGCTTGCAGGAACACGGTCACAGAGCCCATGTCCACCACACGCTGTACCAGCACGTCGAGGTTATGCGCCTGTTGCACCGGGTCGGGGTCGTAGACGTGATCCAGATCCACATGCAGCACGCGCATCGGGGCCTTGGCCTGCACCGAGACAATGCTGCTGGCGAAGTGCTCGCCGTCCGGGTCGGAATCCACCAGGAAGCGCGGGCTGTTCATCAGTTTGTTCGAGTCGTCGAGGCCGTCGTCCAGGGTCAGCGCCATCTCATAGCCGTGCTCACCCACCACCGCCAACGAGGTGCCGTCAGCGGCGCCATACGGCCATACCCATACCCGAGGCGCCTTGCCAGTGACCGTGCGGATTTTGTTGGAGATCGCGACCACGTCGGCACGCATCCGCGCCTGGAACTGCGCCTCGGTTTCATAGCGATGGGTCGCCGGATCAAAGCGCCGTGTGGTAGCCGCCGGCTCCAGGTTGCCTTGGGGGTTGGCCAGGATGCCTTTGTGATTGGCATCGGTGTGGGCGGCGATTTCCACCAGGCCGGATTGGGACACTTCCCGAATCTGCTGCCAGGTCAGAAAGTCGCCACGGGGCCGAGGCGTTCCGGCGAAATCCACCGGTTGGTTGAGCGGTGTATCAATCCAGCTACCTACCGGCGCCAGCAGGGCCGGCCAGTTATACGCCCGCAGAATCGGCATCACGCGGGTATAGAAGCTTGAATAGCCGTCGTCGAAGCTCAGCATGACGGCTTTGGGCGGCAGTGTCGGCCCGCCCCGGCGAGCGGCCAGAACCTGGTCCACACTGACCGCTTGGTAACCGTTCTCCCGCAGCCAGGCCAACTGCTCGATCAAACGCTCGGTGCGCACGGCCACCACCGCCTGATCGGGGTCGTTATCCTCGACATCGTGGTAGGCAATGCCCAAAAAGTGGTTCTTCGGCCACGGCGCTTCGCTGGCCAGGGTCGGCCGCTCGGCGGGAGGAGTGAATGGCGCGGGTTGCTGGGCGCAGGCGGCGGCCAGCAATACGCCCAGGACCAGCAAGCAACGGCTGAGGAGGGTCATGGTCAGGCTCTTCTAGAAACGGTAAGTGAGGTCGACGAGCAGGCGCAGATCGCGCTCGCGCTCACCGTCATAAGGTCGGCTGACCAGGCTCAGGTTGGCGCCGGCTTCCAGTACGTCGTTCCAGCGCAAGCGTTGACCGTAGCCGACCAAGCCGATACCGCCGGTGGAGTAATCACGCTGGCTATAGGTACCCGCACCGACCTGGAACTGCTGACTCCACTGGGTTTCGTAGCGGTTGTAGAGCACATGGTTGACGGTGACGGTGGGCAACACGCCGAGGTCCGACTTGGGGTTGAAGTACAGCGTGTCTTCCTTGCTGTTGCGGCTGGCACTGACATCCAGGCCCAGCTCCACTTGCACCTTGGGCGAGCTGTAGACACCCTCGCGGCCGGTGAGCAAGGCTTCGACCCGGTTGTTGCCATCGCTGAAATGGGACGGGCTGACCGCGAGTTTCCACTCTCGGCTCTCGTTGGCGCGCCAACGGATAAAACCACTGCCGCCGTTGGCCGTGACGTCGGCATTCAGCGCCCGCAACGGGGTGGTGGCCGAGAGGTAATCGAGGCTGCCCCCGTATTGCCAGTGGTCGTTGATGTCCCTGGCAATCGACACCCGCGCGCCTTGTTTGGAACCAAAGCCATAGGAGTGGTTGGAGACCTCCGCTTCGAGGGTCATGTCGCGGGTACGCCGCTCTACGCCGACGCGCTGCCAGCGATGATGGCCGGTGCCTTCGGCGAAGTCGGCGGTGCCATAACCGACACCGGCGAACAGGCGCCAGTCTTCGTCAATGGGCGGGGTGTAGATCACGGTTTCAATGCCCCAGTCACGGCTACCGGACACCGCACCGGCTTCCTGGTCGTTGCCGCCACCGAAGCTTTTACCGGTGTAGGCCTCCACCCGGACTTCAGCCATGTCGTGCACATCGCGCAGGCGTTTGAGGCGCTGCACCTGGCGGTTTTCTGGCGCGCGGGCGACCACATCGTCGGTGAGCAGGTCGAGTTGGCGCCACTCCTGCAAGTCCAACGCCGTGAAGCCTTGGGACATTTCCACGCCGATGTCGCGCGGGCTCTGGTTTTCAGTTTCCTTGAGCGAATCTTCGGCGCGCCTCGGCCAATCACGGGCACGGTACATCTCGGCCTGGGCCAGACGTACGCCGATGCTGCCGGGGGCTTTATTGCCCAGGGCCTCCAGGCTTTCTTCGCTGGCGTTGAGGTCCGCGCCATAGGTACCGGCCTGGGCCGCCAGTTGCTGGGCGTCCATCCATTCATCGTTAGGGTTGCCGATGGGCAGGCCCTTGAGTTCAACCCGGGGCTTCTCGGTATCGGCCAGGTGAGTGGCGACCGCGCGAGCCTCTGCCACCTGGTCACTTTCCAACAAGGCGTAGAACAGGGCGGAGCTGTCTTTAACATGGTCGCCGACGTCCGCGTCCGGAGCGGTCACCGCCTGGCGATACAGCGGCGCAGCCTTTTCTGGCTGGCGCTGGTCGAGGTAGGACGCCGCGACCCAACGCACGGCGTAGGTCGGCAGTTGCACACCTTGGGCCGTCAGGGCTTCGTACTCGCGGACCACCTCGGCGGTGCGTGCCCGGGCCTTCAGCGCGCCCAGGCGGTCGATGCGCCAGCGCACCACGTCATCATGGGCGGTGGCATCCGGTGTCCACGTGGTGAGCAGTTGGTCGTAATCCTTAAGGGCGCGGTCGGCGATGACATAGCGCTCTTTTTCACTGCGTGAGGCGAACTCGGCCATGCGCACGCGTTCGGCGGCCAGGTCACCTTCGAGGCGGCGCTGGGTGACCGGGTCCAACAGGCCCGGGCGCCGGGCGGCCAGGCGCAGGGCCGGTTCCGGCAGGCGCGCGCGTTGCAGGGCGACGATGTATTCGCGGGCGACTTCGGGTTTGTTGCCGGCGCGGATGAAGGCCTGGTCGAACTCGAACAGCGCGTCATAGGTTGAACCGGCGCGAGTCAGGGCGTAGCCCAAGGCCATGCGGCGGTCGGCGTCGTCGGGTTTGGCGGCCACAAGAGCGCGGGTGCGCTGTACGGCTTCGGCCGTTTGGCCGGCGTCGGCCTGGGTCAGGGCGAGGCCCAATTGCAGGTCCGGGTTATTCGGCTCGCGTTGCAGCGCCTGGCGATACACGGCAATTGCCGGCTCCCAACGCTGCTGGTTGCGATAAGTGCGGGCGACGGTGGCCAGCGCTTGGGTGGTAAGGGTACGACTGCGGCCTTGGGTCTCGTAGACCGAAAGCACTTCGGCGTCCTGGCGTGCCCAGCTGGCAATCAACAGGTGATCGCTGACCTGCCCCGGCGTCTGACGCTCGGCGGGCAATTGGCGCAACAGATTGAGGGCCGGGCCATAGTTGCCGCTGCGGGCCTGGTTGATCAGCGAATCATAGGCAGCATCCGCCGACGCCACGAAAGGCCAGAGCAACTGGCTACACAGGGCCAGACGGATAAAGGGATGAACATTACGCGACATGTCGTCAGCTTCCTCACCTGGGAAAGCTGTAGCGATAAATTCACCTGCACGACACTCCAGGCGGCCAGCATCTGATGACGCGGCCAAGCTTTCCTGGGGCGCAATATCCTTGAGAGGGGTACAAAAAAGGCCAATTCCGAACAATTATTCAGAATTGGCCTCCATCACTTTGAGGCGAGTTCTATTGAGCGCCGCTAACCGCGCCGAACTTGCCCAGTACAAAACCAATGAATTGCTCGACGGTCATTTTCTGGCCGTTGAAGGTCACTTCATTGTTGGCGTAGTGCAGCTTGGAAACGACATCGGTGCCCACCAGGGTCGCCAGTTGAGTACCCACGGCCATGCCGCTGATCATCTCGCTGGCCATCTGGGATTGCTGCTCGATGGCTTTCGGGTCGGTCACACCACCGATCTGCGCTTGCAGGGCGGCAACGTCCTGAACCATCGGCTTGGACAGCGTCAGGTTGGCGTCCAGCAGCGCAACGATTTGCTTGCCCAGTTCAACCGGCGGCAGGTCCATGCTCGACGGCTTGGCCAGGTCGACCACCAAGTTGAAACGGCTCTCGCCATTGGTGGTTTTCAGCGACAGGTTTTCTACCGCCACTTGCGGCTTGGCAGCCAGCAGTTGGTTGACATTGGCCTGGGCCAGGGTTTGCTCGGCTTCGGTCAGTTGCAACTCAGGCACTGGCTGGCCGGCAGCGGCAGCGGCTTGGGCCGGTTGCACTTTTTCCTGGTAGAGCTTGGTCAGCACCAGCATCGACGGGATGTCGACGTTCTTCATGCTGACCGCCATGGCCGCCGAACCCACTGGCTTGCCCTGGTAACCGATCTCGTCGATCTTGTAGTCGACACGGCCGGCCAGGTTGTTGTCCTTGGTTTCGCTGCTGTCTTTCTGCTCAAAGTTCTTGAGGGTCAGCACGGCTTGCTGCGGACCGAAGGTGACCTTGGTGTTGGTCAGCTCGACCGTGTTTTGCCCGGTGTAGAAACCAAAGGTGGTTTTTTCCAGGTTGCTGGCGATGGTCAGGCCGCTCAGTTCGGCATCCAGCTTGGCGTTGTTGGCATCGACAACCGAGACCTTGAGGCTGTCCATGTAGCCGCTGGCCTTGACCTTCTTGCCTTCGGCAGTCGAATCGAAGTCCAGGTTGGCACCGGAGAAGCTCACGGCCGACTTGTCGTCCTTGAGTTCCAGGGGCAGCAGTTCAACATTGCCGTTCACCGAGCGGTTGTAGCCGATGTTGGCCACGCCCTTGAGCGGCGACACGTCTTTGCTGGCGGCGAACCATTTTTCGGTGGTGGGGTTTTTCTCAAGCTCGTAGTGACTGGTGGCCATGACCGGCAGCCACTTCAGCGACACCAGGCGTGAGAACGGCAGCGGGCCGTGTTCGATATGGTCGACGAACAGCAGCTCGGTGTCCTGATTGTTTTCGCCGAACACGGCGCCTTGGGCCTTGAGGCGATAGTGCGCGGTGCTGCTGAACAGCTGGCGGTCGAGGGAAACGAGCTCGAGGGTCACGGTGCCGTCGACGCCGGCCATGGAGGTCTGCAGTTCCTTGTTGGCATCCTGGATGGCGGTTTGCAGCACCGGCTCCAGTTGCTTGCCGGTGTACCAGGCACCGCCTGCACTGATCGCACCAATGGCGACGACGATACCCAAGAGAACGACTGCTGGCTTATTCATGTAGTGACCTGATCAAATCCTGTGAAATGGGCTGTCTTCCCTGAACCCCGAAGGGTGTCGGCTCAAGCCCGCCGAAATCCGGGGAAGATTAGCATTGGCTGGCGTATGCAGCCCAATTTTTCAATAGGCGCAGACTTCAGCGGTGAAAGGTAAAGCGCCTTCGCGAGCAAGCCCGCTCCCACATTCGGCTGCATTCCAAAGATGGAACTCGATCGAATGTGGGAGCGGGCTTGCTCGCGAAGGCGTCAGTACAGACACCACAGATTTCAGGAATACTCGGTTTCGATCTCATCCAATTGATGATCAAAGCTCTTCAGCCGTGCCGTCCATGTGTACACCAGCACTTCAAATTCGCGGTGAATCACCGCGTTGCCCGGGGTATCCGACTTGGGATCATAAAAATCCAGCTGGTAACGCTCCCGCGCCATCGCGGTGGCCACGTCGGATAATTCCCGGGCGTTATTCAGCCAATGCCGTCCGTCGGCGACTTGCCGATCAAGCATCACGCATTGTTTTTTCAGGGCTTCGAGGCTTTTTTCCAGCGGGGTGCCGGTCAGTTCACCCATGACTTCCTGGAAGGTGCGCCCCGGTTGCCAGTAGCTGCCCCAGAAGTAGCGGTCGAACACCGTCTCGACCCGGCGCAGGGCGACTTTGGTGTCCCAGATTGCCACGCGGGTCTTGCCTTGTTCGAGCAGTCTTCGCTTGATTCGCTGGCCCTGGTAGGTGGCCCAGGCCACCACACCGATGGACAGCACCGCGATCAGCGCGCTGGCGCTGTCGAGGAACACCATGGCCTTGTCGATTTGATGGGCCAGCATGATGCCGTAGAAGTACGTCGCCGATAGCAACACCAGTGCGAAGAACACGCACCAGAAAGCGGGAGCATAAGGGTTTTTCATTATTGGAATCCCCATGAGCAAACGCGAGCAGTGTCAGGCGGATGCCCCACTTGTAAAAAGCACCGGGGTCCGCCTGTCAAAGCATAGCAATCAGCTCAGGGTTTGCTGGCTTGTGTGGCTTGCGTTCGTCCACTTTCCCAGCCGCCGCCCAGGGCCAAGAACAAATCGATCTGGCTCATGGCAACCTGGGTGTTCGCCGCCGCCAGTTGCGCCCGTACATCGGTGTAGGTGCGGGTGGCTTGCAGGTCGGCCAGGAATGAGGCGCGGCCGGCCTGGAAGAAGCGGTGCGTCTGCTCCGCGGCCTCTTTGGCCGACGCGCCAGCATCGGCCAACGCATCGCGACGTTGCAGTTGCGCGGTGTACTGCGCCAGGCCCGTCTGGGTTTCGCGGATGGCGTTAAGCACCACGCCGTCGAAATGCGCCAGGGCGCCCTGGGTCGCGGCTTCGGCTTCGTGAATACGCGCACGGGCACCGTTGGTCGGCAGCGTCCAACTGATCAGCGGGCCAAAGCCCCAGCGGTTGGTGGCCGGTGTGCCCAGGTCATCCAGGAGACCCACGGTGCCGACGGTGGCCCCGATGCTGATGTCCGGGTACAAGGCGCCGGTGGCCACACCGATGCGTGCGGTGGCAGCCGCCAGTTGGCGTTCGGCCTGGCGCACATCAGGGCGACGCTTGAGCAGCGTGGCGCCGTCGCCCACCGGTAGCAATTGCGCGATATGCGGCAGCTCGGCGCATTGGGCGGTGCCGGCCGGCAGTTGATTCAGTGGCTTGGCCAGCAGCATCGACAGGCGGAACAGCCCGGCCTGGCGCAACGCTTCATAGCGCGGCATTTCGGCGCGCAGGGATTTGTACTGGGTTTGCGAACGGGTGACTTGGGTTTCATCACCACGCCCGGCATCCCGCAGGCGCTGGGTCAGGTGCGTGCTCTGGG
Source organism: Pseudomonas sp. LBUM1641 (assembly GCF_059716235.1). Taxonomy (NCBI): domain Bacteria; kingdom Pseudomonadati; phylum Pseudomonadota; class Gammaproteobacteria; order Pseudomonadales; family Pseudomonadaceae; genus Pseudomonas; species Pseudomonas sp. LBUM1641. The sequence goes on along the minus strand of NZ_CP166815.1, from coordinate 187,441 downwards.
CTTGCAGGTCGAGGGACTCGTTGGCGATCGCCAACTCTTCGTTGGCCGCGCACACCTGGGTGTAAGACCGCACCACGTCCGCCACCAGGGTGATACGGGCGATATCGGCCGCCGCCTGGGCCGCATCGGCGCTGGCCTGGGAGCTTTCAATGCCGCGCTGCAAGGTGCCGAACAAATCGAATTGGTAGGACGTGCTGATGCTCGCAGCGCCGATATTGCCCACCGGGACTTTTTCCGTCAGCAAATACGCCTCACCAGACTCTTGCAGGCGCTGGGCTTCGGCCTTGGCCCCGGCACTCCAGCCGCCGGCAGACTCGGCTTGCTGCACCTGATAGCGCGAGCGCTGCAAGTTGGCCGCAGCCACCCGCAGGTCGGTGTTGGAGGCCATGGCCTGCTCCACCAGCTTATCCAGGCGCGGGTCTTGATAGAGCTTCCACCAGTCGGCCGGCACCGGCGCCGACACCACATTGTTGCCCTCCCCGGCCAACTGGCCCTGAAGGTCACCGCGGTTCACGGCCGCCTTGTCCGGCAGCTTGTAATCGGGGCCCACCACTTGGCAGGCCGACAGCAACAACCCCAGCCCGGCGGTTGCTAAAAGCCGTTTCATGGCTTGTTCTCCGACTTGGGTTGGTCGTCGATGATCGACACCGTGGCAGTGCGCCCGGCAATCATGCGGAAGTCCGCCGGCACATCGTCAAACGCGATGCGCACCGGAATCCGCTGGGCCAGGCGCACCCAGCTGAACGCCGGGTTGACGTTGGGCAGCAGGTTGGAGCCGCTGGTGCGGTCACGGTCTTCGATACCGGCAACGATGCTCTGCACATGCCCGCGCAGGCGGGCGTTGTCGCCGATCACGCGGATGTCGACGCTCTGACCGACATGGATGCCGTCGAGCTTGGTCTCTTCGAAATAGCCGTCGATGTGGAAGGAGTTGCTGTCCACCACCGACAACACCGGGCGCCCGGCGGTCACGAACTCCTGGTTACGCGGTGCACGGTCGTTGATGTAGCCGTCCACGGGGCTTCGGATTACCGAGCGGTCCAGGTTGAGCTGCGCGGCATCCACCGCCACTTGCGACTCGGCCAGGGCCGATTGGGCACGGGCCACGCGGGACTGGCTTTCTTCCAGTTGCTCGCTGGCCACCAGGTTGCCGAGGCCACGGTTACGCTTGTTCTCGCGCACGGCCTGGGCCAGGGTTTCCTGGCGGTCGGCCACGGCGGCCTGGGCCTGGCGCAGGGCCAGCTTGAAGCGGTCCTGGTCGACGGAGAACAGCACTTGGCCGCGCACCACCAACTGGTTGTCACGCACGTCCACTTGCTGGATCAGCCCGGACACGTCCGGGGCGATCTGCACGATGTCGGCGCGGATGTGGCCGTCACGGGTCCAGGGGGCGAACATGTAGTACATCACCATGCGCCACACCACGACGCAGGCGAAAGTCACCACCAATAACGTCAGGACTACACGGCCGATGGTCAAAAAAGGTTTTTTCATGTCATGAGGTATCGACTGAGTGAGTCCACTGCGCCCAGCAACAGAGCGTAGAGACCCACATTGAACAATGCCCGGTGCCAGACCAGGCGATAGAAGTGGACGCGGGTCAACAGCCCGTGCACCACCAGGTACAACACATACGTAATGCCCATCAGCACCAGCAGCGTGGGCAGGAACACCCCGCTGATATCCAGATCACCGATCATAAAGGCGCTCCATCGGGTAACGGCGCTTGCGTCTCTGTGCCGCCAAGAAATTCCACGCCGGGCAACAACGCCAGGCGCAAGCCGCTGAGGGCGTGCAGCAGGTGCAGGCGGGTTTCGTCCTCACCTTGCAGGCCCTGGCCGTTGAGGGCGCGGCGGGTACGGTCGAGGGTCATCAGCAGACCGCTGGGGGCCGGCAGACGTTCACCGGCTTTCAGGCAGGCCTTGAAGTAACCGCCGACGCCTTCCACCACCTGGTTCAACAACACACGCGGAACACCGAGGATGCGCGGCGAGTACGCCAGCAGGTCCAGCAGGTTCAGCGCCACCCGAACTTCGCGCAGGGCGATGCCGGTGTCCTGGCCGGTCATGGCCAGCCGCGGCAGGTGTTGCATCAGGCGGTCGAGCATTTGCACGCCCATCTTGCGGTGCTCGGCCAGGGTCGCGGGCTCGGTCAGGGTGACGATGTCGCGCCAACTGAAGCGGGTCAGGCGCTTGGCCGCCAGCTCGGCGCCGAACGGCCGGGCAATCAGGGTCCAGACAAAGGCGAACAACAAGCCCACCGGGCCCGCCAGGTTGGAGTTGGCGAAGGCCAGGAAGTCCGCGTCATAGGCACCCTGGATGCTGATGAACGACGAGGTGTTGACCAGTGTCAGCAGCATGCCGAGGTAGAAGCGCGGCTGTACCGTCAGCGTGCCGATGCAGATAAAGGGCACCGAAAACGCCAGCACCAGCATCGGAAAATCATGCAGGTTGGGCAGCACCAGAAACAGGTAGAGGCTGGCGAACAGCACCGACATCGCCGTCCAGAAAAAGAACCGGTAGATCTGCGGCGCCGGGTCGTCCATCGAGGCGAAGAAGCTGCAGGCCACCGCCGCGAGGATCACCGCGCTACCACCGTCGGTCCAGCCCAGCAGGATCCACAGCACCGAGGCGACGATGATCGCGGTGACGGTGGAAAACGCCGAGTAGAACATCAGGCCACGGTCGAGGAACGGGGTCAGCCGGCCCAGGCGCCAGTGGCGGTACACCGCACGCCAGCTGTCCTGGCTTTCGCACTGGATAGCGGCTTGCAGGCTGCGGCAGTCTTGCCACAAATCCACCCACTCGCCGAGGCGATACAGCGCGTTGGAGAACAGCAACTGGTGGCGGTCATCCAGGGCGTCGGCATCGGGTTGCAGGGCTTCGATCTGGTCGCGCAGAACACGCCAGCGCTCGAGGGGCGCGTCCTTTTGCGTGCTGTCCAGCCACTCGTTGGCGGCGGTCAGCAACGGCGTAAAGCGATCGAGCAATTCCGGCGCGCGGTGTTCCAGGGCGTATACGGCATCGTCGAGAGCATCGATCACCGGCAGCAGGTGGATCATCCGCCCGCGCAGTTCCTTGGTGTTGCGCACCGTTTGCGGTCGCGAGCCCTCATGGGGCAGTTGCCCGATCATCAATTCCAGGGTGTTGAAGGTGGCAACCATGCCGCCGCGCAGGGTGCTGATTTCTTCGGGCTGCACGTTGCGGCTGAGGAAGCGCTGGCTGTAGACCTGCGCGTCGGCAAACCACTTGCTCACCGAATCATCGAACACCGGCGCCAGGCGTCGCGGCCAGAACATCGCACCGACCACCGCCGCCACGGCGATGCCGAGGAAGATTTCTTCGGTACGCGCTTCGGCCACATCCCACACCGCCAGCGGGTTATCCACCACCGGCAGGGCGATCAGCGGCAAGGTGTAGCCGGCCAGCATCAGCGCATAGCTGTTGGCGGTGCGCAGGTGCAGGGACAGGAACAGCAGAATCCCGGTCCACAGCGCGATCACCACCACCAACACGTAAGGCGTCTGCACAAACATCGGCACAAAAAACACCGCAGCGGCGGCGCCCATGAAGGTACCGACCGCCCGGTACAGCGCCTTGGAGCTGGTAGGGCCGACAAACGGGCTGGAAACGATGTACACCGTGGCCATCGCCCAATACGGACGCGGCATTTGCATCAGCATGGCGATGTACAACGCGATCATTGAAGCGGCGAATGTCCTTACGCCATAGAACCAATCCTTGGCCGGCGGCATGCCGGTAAAAAATCCGTTCAAGAACTCACAACCATGGGATGTTGATTGGCGCCTTCGAATGCTCGCAGTACACGCAGGGCAGCTTCCAGGTCATCGGGATCGATCGTCGCCAGCACCTCGCGGCGCAGGCGCACCAGCTGTTCTTCCACCGCCTGCACCAGCTCGCGGCCACGCTCGGTGAGGCTCAAGGCCTTGGCCCGGCGGTCGTGGATGTCTTCGGTGCGGCACACGTAGCCGGAATGGCACAGCTGGTCCAACAGACGCACCAGGGATGGGCTTTCCATCCCGGCGGCCTGGGCCACCTTGACCTGATGCACACCGTCGCCGAGGCGGCCGATCATCAGCAGCGGCACGGCGCAGGCTTCGGAGATGCCATAGCTGACGAGCGTGGTCTGGCAGATTTTGCGCCAGGTTCTGGCACCTACCACCATGCTGCTGCTGATGTTCATCTGGAGTTGTTCGAGGGTCTGGGACACTGGACTCTTCGCATACAGTTAGTTTGCTAACTATCAATATGGTCGATGGATCCAAAGCAGTCAAGTTTTGATACAAATTTGCGGATGGGTGGCGAAGCGACGCAGCCCAAGGAACCGCTGCTCTTTACCCTAGTTCATGAGCGGGAAACATCAGTGTGATGTTCGGTTTTTTTGCAGCGCGCCAAGCACCGCTATGCCGTCACCCTTTCCACCTCCTCCTCAATAAACTCAAACACCTCCTGCGCAACGCTGTACTGGAACTGCTTACGCCTGTGCCGGGAAACCTTGCCCTCGTTATCCAGGCACATCATCACCAGCTTTGACAGATCGCTGCCGCGCACGTCGTACCGCTCGTTCACCGCTTTAACCACACGGTCGTAACGGTCCAGGAATTCGGTTTCCTCACGTAGCTCTACTTCAAGCGCCCGGCGGGCCATCTGCAGGGTGAATTCAACGCAGCGAGTGGCATCCCAATAGCGATAAATCGAAGGATGACCAATGAAGTCAAAGGCCATCTGGTCGCCATCCAGCCAGGTGACATTCCAGAATTCCCGGGAGGGTTGTGAGAATGCCTTGAGGGCTTGCAGGTAGGCTTGTTCCTCATGCTTCATCGCGACCGATACCGGCAGTAACAGCCCGTTTTCCAAAGCACCGTAATGACAGAGCGTCTGATGAACCAGAAAGCGCGACAGGCGCCCATTGCCGTCCATGAACGGGTGCAAGAACACGAAGCCAAAGGCGGTCACTGCTGCTGCCACCAATGGGTCGACGTCCCGCACTGGCTGGTTGGCAAATGCCATTAGCTCTTCCATCAACTCCTGGCACAAATCCGGCGCGGGGGGCACGTAGCTGACGCCCGCAGCGCCCCTCAGACCGTTATGCAGGTGATTCTGCTCGTGACGGAAGGCGACCGCTTTGTCGAAGGGATTGGATACAGTGCTGTTTTGCAGCTCTACCAGGTAGTCCTCGGTGAGCAGGCGCCCTTCATGGGCCTGGCGCAGCAGTTGAACGAAGCGACGGGACTTTTCTTCGCTAGGTTGTTCTTTTTCGATGGCGAACGAGTCGCGGGTTTCATGCAGGTAAGCCCATTGGATGGCGCGGTCCATCATTTCAGGCGGGAGGGTGGCCATGAAGGACTTGGCGCGGCCCAACACATCCAGCGCGAGTAACGTCTCTATCTGGGGAGTGCGCTCTACGGTGGCACAGTAATGCAACGAGCCCAGACCGTTGAAATCGACTCGCCAGCGGCTATTGCGGGTACTGGGGCCAGTTACATAGCGCTTGGGATCGAACAAAAAAACAACACTTCCGCGCACCGGCGTCGTGTAATCCAGCGAGCGTCCAGTGAGCCCTTCCCATAGGAAGCAGGCTTTGCGAATAAACACTCCATTGGGAGACTTGGCGAGTTCAGACAGAAAAGGCTCAGGGCCAAACTGCTCAAATGTCTGAGCCAAAACAGGCAGGTTGATGCCTTCATGCTTGAGGGCGAACAGCACATGCTCGAATAAAGAATCTTGTCCGGGTGCCACCGATTGCGGGACCGCCAGGCAATCACCAATCAAGGTGATGCGGGTCACCGGTTTGATCATGGCGACGCGCTTGGGAGCGATGACCTTAAGGCTCAACGCCTCACATAAATGAGCGTAACCAACGACGGGCATGGTGAGCGTCCCTAGAAAAAATTAACTAGGGGCATTAAAGCTCAGTTTTTTTTACCTCTCACCATTTATTTTTACATTAAGGGGCTTTTACAAAATTTTTTTTACACCCCGCGCCCCTCTCTCAGCCGCAAGTTCAACTCATCCACCACCTCCGCCCAATCCGCATCCTCCAAAATCTCTTCACGCAAAAACGCCTTCTGGCCTGGCGTCCAGAAAAACGCATCCGCCAGATGCAGTTCGGGTTTGAGTGGGGAATGCACCGCGATAAAGCGCTCGATGCTCACCGGGTCATCCGGCAAGCCAAGCTGTTTGAACAATGACGGCAAGCTGTGGACTGGAGATTCCATGGTGCGTTCCTGAAGGAGGGGTTCACCTGAGTCTAGAACCTCTGAGGTGCTGCGCAGATTAATCGCAGCCAGTGCGGTGAACACCTGCCGGCGCGTTGCACAGCACAAACAGTCGGGCCCGTGCGCCACCGCCATCCTGCTGGCTGAGCTGGCGCCATCCTGCCGGCAATGGGGCAAAATCATCCGGGCCGTCAGCGGCGCTGATCAGCCAGACACGCTGGATTTCGGCTGGCAACGCCGACAGGCGATCCAGGTAAATCCGACCGCCATCCTGGTCCACTAAAGTGCCAAAACCATAGGCATTCGGCCGCGTCGATTTGCCGGCGGGGGTCGGCGGTGTGAAGAGCTGCAACTGGGCGTCGGTCTCGTCGTAATAGACGTAGGGTAAGTACCACAGCATGTCGCTGATGACGATGCGGTCATCTTCCTGGTAGTTGCGGTTGACGAACTCCACCGCGACGTTGAATTGATCATGTTCATCGACGGTGGAGTTGGTCTTCACGCCCACCAGTTCGACCCCGACAAACAGCACGAAAAGCGCCGCCGCGGCCAGTGACACGCGGTGCGACAGACGGTCGAAAGCCACCGCCACGATGATCGGCAAGCTCATCGCGTAGGCCGTGAGATAACGTTCGATAAACACCGGGGAAATAAACGAAACCCCATAGACCAGCAGTACCGGCAGCATGAAGAAAAGCGCCAGCAACCAGCCAAAGCGATAGCGGCTTTGATCGCGCCAGGCGGTCACGCCCACCAGCGCTACCAGCAACAACGGAAACCCGACAAACAGTGGCCGCCACACATGGTCGCCCGGGTCCTGAATGAGGAACTGCCACACCATCGACGGTAGGGAATACAGGTTGACCGGGTCTTCCCAGCCAATATCACCCCCCACCTTGAGTTCTTCAGTGTGCTGCACCAGGCCGAGCAAGTTCGGCAGCCAGGGCAAGTACAGCAACACAATCGCCACGTTGGCCAACCACCAGCCCGGACGGGTGACAAGGCGCAGGCCGCCGGCCCGTGGCAGCCGCAGCAATACCAGCCAAGTCCAGTGCACCAGCACGCACAACGCTGTGAAGTAGTGGGTGTAGAAGGCGGCTGTCATCAACAGCGCATAGACCACCAGATACCGCTTGCGCTCAGGCTGGCGGACCCAATACACCAATGCCAGGGTGGCAGCCAGCAGCCACACGCCCAGCAGCGAATACATCCGTACTTCCTGGCTGTAGCGCACCGCCGTGGGCAGCAACGCCAACAGAATTCCGGCCAGTACCGCCGCGCGGCGGGTCGCGACCAGGCGTGTCAGCCAGACGCCCAGGCCGACGGCGACCACGCCTGGGATCGCACTCATGCTGCGCAGGGAGAAAATACTGTCGCCAAACAGCTCGATCCAGCCGCGCAGCATGAAGAAATACAGCGGCGGATGAACGTCATGGGCGGCGTGAAACCACAGGTCTTCCAGGGAGTACTCGGCGAGCAGCAGGCTTGAACCTTCATCTCCCCAAATCGCGGAGGCGGTCAAACCATAGAAGCGCACGGCCATGGCCAATGCCACCAACGGCACCCACCACAATCGAGCGAGCCAACCGGCATGCTCCCACAGGCCAGGATTGACCACGGGAAAGGCCCCGGCCTTGTTGTCTTGTTCCGCCACAGAGCGTCGCACCTCTACTTCCTCACCCACTACCAAACCTGCGCTTGCGCGAACACCCGCCACTCTAGGTGAAAAGACCTCGATTCGCCCGCTGTTTTGCTCGTTTTGAGCCGCCATCCGCCAATCGGACAAATCTGAATTTTGCGCAGGGCATCTCCGACGCATTGGCCGGATCAGGCTATGATTGCAGCCTTCCATGGATTCAGGATCAAGGACACTTCATGCGCATCGGTCTTCTGTCACCCCTGGCACTGGCATTGCTCGCCACTCTTCCCCTTCAGGCCCACGCCAGCGGCGATGATTCGTGCTACCCGGATTGGCGGGTGTCGCGTAACAGCCTGGACGTGTGCAGCAACCTGCCGTTTTTGAGCCCGGGCAATGACAGCCGGGTCAACCTGCGGCTGCTGCTGGCAGACAAAAACGTCATGCCGCTGGCACCGAATGCCCTGGGCGAGCAGGATTTTTCCGAAGGCTTTGGCCCGGTGCCATTCCCGGCGTATCGGCTCACGCCCGCAGCGGATGAGCCCGACAACCAGCCCGACGACTCGCGCACCGCCGAACTGGATGAACTGCTCAGCCCACTGGGCATCAAGCGCGATGACTACAAGGCCGCCGGTGAAGCCTTCCTTTCCGGCGAAGGCAGCCGTTGCCGCAGCAACGCCGATGACAGCGCCGCCGCGTTTATCAGCCAGGTGGTGAAGGCCGATGTACCGCAGGCCGAGCGCCAGTTGCTGGCCAAACTGCGCTTGCAGATGCTCACCCGCTGTTCCTCGGACGGCGTCCCTGCGGGCGAGGCCGATCAGTTGAAATCGGCAGACGGCCAGGCATTGCTGGCCTACCTGCAAGCGGCCGGGGATTTTTACAGCGGGCGCTTCAGCGACGCACAAAAAGGCTTCACGGCGCTGACGAGCAGTTCGCTGCCCTGGCTCAAGGAAACGGCGTTGTACATGACGGCGCGCACCGCGCTGAACGACGCCCAGCAAAATGCTTTCGACGAATACGGCACCCCCTCGCTTGAGCATGTGGATAAGTCCGCGCTGCAACGGGCCGAGACTGGATTCGATGATTACCTGAAAACTTATCCACAGGGCGAATACGCCGCTTCCGCCCGCGGCCTGCTGCGCCGGGTGTACTGGCTGGCGCCCAACCCCGACAAACTGGCAAACGACTTTGCCTGGCAATTGACCCAGGCCACCGATGCCCAGCGCAACGTATCGCTGGATGAACTTGTGCAGGAAGCCGACACCAAGCTGCTGACCACCACCACGGCACCCGTGGGCAATCCGTTGATCCTGGCCCTCAACGACCTGATGTGGATGCGCGCCGGTGAACCGCCAAGGCTCACTCGCGAAGCCCTTGACGGGCAAAAGTCGATATTCGCCCAGGAACCGGCGCTGTACGCCTACGTGCAAGCGGCGTTTGCCGTGTACGTCGAGCATCAACCCGATCGCGCCTTGAAGTTGTTGCCGCAAGACGTGCCGTCGAATCTGGACTACTTCGCCTTCAGCCAACAGACCTTGCGCGGCCTGGCACTGGAAGCCAAGGAAGACTGGAAAGCCGCCGAAGCGCTGTGGCTGCAACTGCTGCCGCTAGCCAAACAACCGCTGCAACGCGACCAGCTGGAGCTGGCATTGGCGATGAACTACGAACGCAGCGGCCAACTGGCCAAGGTATTCGCCGCCGACTCGCCGATCAGTGCCAAACAGGTGCGCTATATCCTGCTGCGCAACGTCGCCGGTCCTGATCTGCTGCGCCAACAGCTTGCCGATGCCAACGACCCGGTAGAGCGCCAGACCGCGCAATTCACATTGCTTTATAAAGACCTGATGCGCGGCCAATTCGAGACCTTCGCCGAGGACTTGAAACAACTGCCTGCCTCGGTTCCCGACGACAAGCTCGGCACCAGCCTGGGTTACGTCTACGGCGGCGGCCAGTCGTTGAAACTGTTCCAATGGAACGGTGAAAAGGCCGAGTCCGGCTACAACTGCCCGAGCATCGCGCAAATCGCCAGCACCCTGCAGGCCGATCCGAAAAACCCGCAGGGCCTGAACTGCCTCGGTGAATTCGTCCTGCGTAACGGTCTGGACGGCATGCCCCTGGAACAAGCGCGCTCCGCCGGCAGCCTGGGCAGTACCGCCTCGCCCTTCAAGGGTGAAACCTTCTCGCGGCTCGAAGGCTACAAGCGGGTGATCGGCAATCCCAAGGCCCCTCACAACGACAAGGCCTACGCACTGTTTCGCGCCATCAATTGCTATGGGCCTTCGGGCTACAACAGCTGCGGTGGCGAAGACGTCGACAAGGCGGTGCGCAAAGGCTGGTTCCGCCAGCTGAAAACCGGGTTTGCCGATACCCAGTGGGGCAAGTCGCAGCAGTACTACTGGTAAGCCGTGAAGCGCTTCTGGCTGGCCCTGCTCCTGCTGGCAAGCCCGGCCTTCGGCGCGGTAGACGCCCGCGACCATGATGCGTTCTGGCTGTGGAGCGGCGTCGCGCCACAGCCGGTGCTCAAGCAGGCGAAAACCCTGTACATCCTCCAGGGCCAGATCAACTCAACCCGCCGCGCGCCCCAGCGTGGCGTGCAATTCATCGCCCAGGGCATGAGTGTGCCGCGCATCACCCAAGGTGAAATCTGGGTGGTGTACCGCGCCCACACCCTGCACTGGCCCGAGTCGGTCTACACCCAGATGCTCGGCCAAGTGCAACGCTGGCGAGACGCGGGCAACCCGGTGGTTGGCATCCAGATCGACTTCGACGCACGCACGCAATACCTCAACGAATACGCCGACTTCCTGCGCGACCTGCGCCAACGCCTGCCCAACGATTTGCGCCTGAGCATCACCGGGCTGATGGACTGGAGCAGCAATGCTGACCCGGCCGCCATCGCACAACTCAAAGGCGTGATTGATGAAGTGGTGGTGCAAACCTACCAGGGCCGCCACAGCATCCCGGATTACGCGGCGTACCTGCCACGCATGAATCGGCTGGGGGTGCCGTTCAAGATTGGGTTGATTCAGGGTGGGGAATGGGAGGAGCCGGGGTATTTGAAGGGGAATGAGTGGTTTCGTGGGTATGTGGTGTTTTTGCAGAATCCGACCTGATGCTTGACACGGATTAAGACTTTATGCAAGAAAGTGTCCTCTGTCCGCGGACAGAGGACACTCGGAACCGGAGCCCCATGAAAAGTCAAGATATCGTAGTTCTGTTCAAACTAATCAGTCTTGAACTGCGGGCAAAAGGGGAGCGCATAAAAAAGCGCGAATTTACCGTCCCCAATGACGAGCATGACCCATGGGCCCAGAGAATGCAGCACTCTGACGGCACCTTCAGTTATCTCAAGACCTATCAGTTTTCCGAGCCGGAAGATTGGCGTGGCTGGGATGATCGCGACGAAGAAGTAGAGAAGGGCAATCTTCAAAGCTATTCCGTGCGAGCTCTATCTTCCGCACTCGGGCTAAGCAAAACCGAAGTGTCCTCGTCACTCAATCGCTGCCGCGACATTGGCCTGATTTACACAAACCACTCCGACGGTTCACCACTGGTTAGAAGCAAAGCGCTTCTCGATCTGGTGACCTACAGCATTCGCTATATATTTCCCGTGAAGCCCGGCCCTATTGTGAGAGGCATTCCGACTGCATTCGCAGCCCCGATCCTGGCAGGGAAAGTCATGAGTGGCGGCGACCTCATGCCTGTTTGGCCTGATGCCTATGGCAAAAGTAAAGGTCAGGAAATCACACCCTTATATAAAACTGTCCCGGGCGCAGTAAAAAAGGACGAGCTTCTCTACCACTTCCTCGCCCTCGTCGACGCCATTCGTATCGGTGGCCCACGAGAAACCAAAGTGGCCGACGCCATGCTGCGGGAGTGGATCCTTTGAACTCAAACAGAACAATGATGCTGCGCATGCTTGGAGAGGTTGCTGAGGCGCTGGGGGAGGAGCTGCGGGAACAAGTGGCCTTCGTCGGCGGATGCACCACTGTCCTGCTTATCACCGATGAATTCACTCAGGAATCCATTCGTGGCACCGACGATGTCGATCTGGTCATTCACCTGACAAGTACCGCTGACTGGTATCGGCTGGAGGATCATCTCAAATCCAAGGGCTTCAAGAATACCGGACAAGACACTGTTACCTGCCGCTTGCGCCTGGGCGCCCTGAAAGTCGACTTTATGCCGACGGATGAAAAGGTATTAGGGTTTTCAAATACCTGGTTCGTGGGCGGGTTGGAAAATGCTGTTTACCACGACCTGCCCGACGGCATTCGAATCAAGGTATTCGCTGCGCCGTGGTTTCTTGCCGCGAAACTGCAGGCCTATAAGGGGCGAGGAAACGGGGATGTTCTGATGTCCAACGACATTGAAGACATCATCGCATTGGTTGATGGCCGCGAAGAGCTGGGTGAAGAAATGAAGCAAGCGCCGAGCGAGCTACGAACGTTCGTCAGCCAACAACTTTCTGAACTCCTGAGGCTTACGGCGTTTTTAGACGTGGTTCAAAGTACAGCTCAGGACCCTGATCGTGAAACGTTGATTCATGAACGGCTGAACACAATGATTGCATCCGGAGCGCACGCTTGACCCTACCTGTGAGCGTAACCCGCCAAGGAACCAACCGAGCGGAAAACAGGGACGCCGCCGGCTCGGCATACAACAGCGGTGCCTACCTTTACGTAATAGCAGACGGCACCTCAAAGCCCGAAAGCGGCGCCTTGGCGCGGGCACTGACTCACTATGTGCTGGCTTCCTTTTCCAACCTCAAGCGCTCTGAGATTTCCTGTCCCGACAAAACCCTTGATCTGACACTCACTTCACTCAGCGAAGTACGCTCAACCCTTTGCGCAAATTACCCCTTCGCCTCCGCCAGCTACCTCGTACTCATGACTCATGGCCACACCGCCGTTTCCATTCACGCAGGTGACTGTTGCCTGGGACAGCTGGAAGATGGGCGCGCGGTAAACTGGCTAAGCCCGCCTCACTGCGGCCCCAACTGGAAGAGCGACCTTAGCCAAGACCTTATCGCCAGCAGCCCTACACGTAAAATACTGTGGAACTGCATGAGTTATCGCAGGCCGCATGAGCCGCATATCCAATCGTTGCAAGCAAGCCCTGATACGAAGTGGATCTTGGCCACCGACGGTTTTTGGGCTGAGCTCTCACCTGCGGAACAACTTAAGGCTATTGCGGGCCAAAGCCTCGATGATCTCCAAGGCGACGACGACATTACCTTCATGCTGCTGCAAGCTGCAGAAGCAGCTCATCTCTAACCCCGCGCCAGCTCAGCTAACCGCATCGCCGATACAATCGAGAGCGCGTAAAAACACAACCCGATAGCGATCCAGATGCAGTTGGCCAAGGTCAGGCGCTTGTTCACCTCACCCCTGAGGTCATTCTCCACTTGGTTCACCGCGCGCTGTACCTGCACCATCAGGTAGAGATGCACAATCGTCAGGCAAGCACTGATCTTCATCGCGGTCAGCGGCGCGAGGGCCCATGAGTACGTGTAGGGCAAAGCACCGCAGACAACCAACCCGATGGCCACGCTGCGTGGCTGCCATTGATACGTCGGAGCCTTGACCTCAACTTGCCGGCGGATTTTCATGATCAGCGGGTAAAGGAAAATCACCGAGAAGAACGCCCGCACAACCGGCCAGACGTTCGCGCCAGTCGCCTGCCGATAGCAGGTCCACTGCTTGTAGAACCAATAGACGAAATACATACCCGAGGTCAGCAGAATCATGATCACCAGCTTGCGCGGTGCGACCACAAAAAACGTGGATGCAGCGGCGAGCGGTTGGCTCAATTCGGCCTGCGGCGGCGCGTAGGGGTTGTCGATCACTGACACTGGGAAGCTCCTGGAAGTTATTTGGCTGGAAAAGGCTAACGGCCAAATGCCCCAAAAGTTTACCGCCCGGCGGTCTGCAACGGATACACCGATTCCCAGCCCCCGCCTAACGCCTTGTACAACCCGACCATGGCCAGGGACACGCCGGTGGAGCTTTCCACCCACTGCTCTTGCGTCGCCAGCAACGCGCTTTGCACCGTCAGCACGTTGACGAAATCCACTACGCCTTCGACGTATTGGTGCTGTGCAGTGGCAAGGGCGATCTGGTTCTGCCGGACGGCTTCGGCAAGGCTGTCGCGGCGCAGTTGGCTGGCGTTGTAGCGAGTCAGTTGGTCGTCGATTTCATGCCAGGCCCGCAGCACGGTTTGCTGGTAGGCCAGGGCCGCTTCCTGTTGCTGGGCTTCGCGCAGATCGAGCATGCCTTGCAATCGGCCACCGTTGAAAATCGGCAAGCTCAGTTGTGGGCCAAAGGCGAATGCACGGGAGCTCCATGAACCTAAGTCCGCCAACTGCAACGCCTGGGAGCCCACGCTGCCGGACAGGGTGATGCGCGGGTAGAAGTCGCCCTTGGCCACGCCGATGGAAGCGGTGGCGGCATGCAAGCGCGCTTCTGCCTGACGGATATCGGGGCGACGTTCGGCCAGTTGCGACGGCAGGCCGATGGCAACCTGACGCTGGGTCTGCGGCACGGCGGCGTCCTTGGACAGTTCGGCATACAAGGCTTGTGGCGGCTCGCCCATCAGCAGGCTCAGGGCGTTGATCAACTGGTCCTGGCGTTGCTGCAAGTCCGGCAGGCGCGCCTCAATGGCGGCGACTTGAGCGGCGGCTTCGGCTACGTCCAGGTCAGTGGCAACCCCGTCGGCCAGGCGCAGTTGCGACAGCTTGAGGCTGTGGCGGGCGACGTCGAGGTTTTGCTCGGTGACGGCCCGGGTGTTCTGCACGCCGCGCAGTTGGATGTAGTCCTGGGCGGTTTCCGCCAGCACTGACAACAGCACGGCACGGCGGTCGTTTTCGGCGACTTGCAAGGTAGCGTCGGCGGCTTCGGTTTCGCGTTTTACCCGGCCCCAGAAGTCCAGTTCCCAGGCGGCGGAAAAGCCCATGTCCCACTGGTTAAAGGCCGAGCGGCCATTCTTGCCGGAGGGATCGCTCAAGCCATCGGCGCTGTTGCGTTGGCGCAGGTAATCGCCGGTGGCGTTGACGGTCGGGTAGCGCTCGGAAGTGATCACCTGGCGCGCCGCACGGCTTTGTTGCAGGCGACTGCTGGCGAGTTTCAGGTCGAGGTTATCGGTCAGCGCGCGACGGGTGAGCGCGGTGAGTTGTGCGTCGTGGAACACTTCCCACCAGCGCTCCTCCAGCGGGTCGTTGACCGCATGACTGGCGGCTTGTCGGCCCTGAGGCTCGGTCCATTTGCCCAGCGGGTTTTGCGGACGCTGGAAGTCCGGACCAACGGTGCAGGCACTCAGGCTGAGCAGGCTCAAGGTAATCCAGGCGAGACGTCTCATTGCTGGGCGACCTCGCGTGGCTGGGCGGCGGCGTGGGTGTCGACGCTGGCTTCCACCGACATGCCGACCCGCAGGCGTTCGGTCAGCGCCTGGCCGGGCTCCAGAATGATTTTCACCGGAATGCGCTGCACCACCTTGGTGAAGTTGCCGGTGGCGTTGTCCGGCTTGACCGAGGCAAACGTCACTCCGGTGGCCGGCGCCAGGCTTTCAAGGTGCCCCTTGAGCACGTCACCGTCGAGGCTGTCGACCCGCACTTCAACCGCTTGGCCTGCGTGCATGTGGGACAGTTGGGTCTCCTGGAAATTGGCCACCACATAAGCCTCGGCCAGCGGCACCACGGCGAGGATCTTGCTGCCCGGCGTCACATAGGCGCCAACCCGCACCGCCCGCTCGCCGACCATGCCGTCCACGGGTGCAACGATGCGGGTGTACGACAATTGAAAACTGGCTATTTCCAGCGCCGCCTGGGCACGTTTCAGACCGCCTTCGGCCGCGTCGCGCTGGGCGCTGAGGATTTCCACCTGCTTGCGTTCGGCAGCCAGTACCGCCGTGGCATTCGCCAGGCGCGCGGTGGCCTGGTCGATGCGGGTCTTGGCTTGCTGGGCGTTTTGCACGGTGCCAGCGCCTACGCCGGCGAGGTGGTTGTAGCGGTTCAGCTCGTGCTCGGCAAACGCCACTTCGGCACGGTCCGCCGCGACGGTGGCCTGAGCTTGAGCGATCACCGAGCTTTGCCGCTCCAGGGTCGCCGTGGCGTTTTTCAGCTGCGCCTGGGCCACCAGGGTATCGGCGTCGGCCGCCTGGGCTGCGGCGCGGAAGTCACGGTCATCGATCAGCGCCAGCAACTGGCCGGCCTTGACCCGCTGGTTGTCTTCCACCAGCACCTCCTTGATAAACCCGGCCACACGTGGCGCCACCAGGGTGTAGTCGGCGGCGACGAAGGCGTCGTTGGTGCTCTGGCGCTTGCTGCCGAACACGCCCGGCGCCAGCAGGTAAACCAGCACACCCACGGCGAACACGGTGATGACGGTTACAGCGATTTTGTCTTTGCGTTTCATAACGATCCCTTTGGCTCAGTGAGCAATCAAGTCGGCGCGCGGGGCGGATAGATCCGCGTCGGCATCCAGAAAATCAGCAGGATCAACACCGCCGCGACACCGGCCATGACGTAGTAGAGATCCGAAGAAGTGAGCACCACGGCCTGCTGGTGCAAGCGATGGGCAAGGCCGGCGGCATCGCTGTCGGCCAGGGGCGAGTTGCCCAGGCTATCCACCAACATGGTCGAGTGGAAATGCAGGCGGTGGGTGGTCAGGGCGTCGATCACGCCGGTAGCGACCACGGCGGCCATACCTTTGACGGTGTTGAACCACGCCGAGGCGAACGGCCCGTCTTGCGGCGTGATGCTGCCGGTGGAGAGCATCAACAGCGGCAACACCGCCATCGGTTGCCCGAAAATTTGCAGCAATTGCAGCGCGTAGAAGTCATCGCGGATCCACGCCGACGTCAGTTGCGCCCCGCCCACGCAGGACAGGATCAGCATGCTCAAGCCGATGCCCAATACCCAGCGGCAATCAACCCAACGCAGGTTGCACAGCGCCGCCACCAACGGCAGCGCAATCAACTGCGGCAGCGCCATGATCAGCATTACCGGGGCAGTTTGCAGCGGGCGGTAGCCTTGCACCTGAGCCAGGTAGCTGGACGGAATGATGGTCACCGCCAGCAGCACAATCAGCACGCCGGCGAGCACGATCAGCGCGAACGCCAGGTTGCGGATGCCGAGCATCTGCAACTTGAAAAACGGCATCGGGTGCGACCACTCGTTGATCATGAACAACACCAGCAACACCAGGCCGCCGATCAGCAACGAGGTGATCAGCGGTGATTCGAACCAGTCCAGGCGGTTGCCCTGCAACAGGCCGATTACCAGCATGCAGATCGCCGGGAACCCCAGTAGCAGGCCGCGCCAGTTGAACTGCTTGAAGCGCTCCAGGCGGACGGGATCCTGAGGCAAGCCGTAGGCCACAGCAGCCATGGCCAGCAGGCACGGCCCGACAATCTGCCAGAACGCCCATTGCCAACCGACGTATTCGGTCCACATTGCCGCCAACGGTGTACCGAGGCTGGGGCCGAAGGTCGCAGTCAGGGCGTAGCCCGCCAGGCCGTACAGCTTGACGTGGGCCGGCAGGAACCGCAGCGCTACGGTCATCAGCATCGGCGGCAAAGCGCCGCCGGCAAGGCCTTGTACCGTGCGCAAAATCAGCAGGCTTTCGTAATTCGGCGCGAACGGGCACAGCACGCCAAGCACGGTGAACAGGCCAATGGCACACAGGGTGAAACGGCGCAGAGAGAACGTCACCGAACACCAGGGTGCAAAGGCCATCGCCGAGACGGAGGTGGCGGTGTACGCAGCCACCAGCCAGGTGCCTTCGTCGAAGCCGATGTACATCGCACCGCGAATATCGGCGAGGGCGACTTTGGTCACCATCTCGTTGAGGCCGGACACCAGCACTGCGAGCAATACGCCCACCAGGCCGATGATGATGCGCGGGCCGAAAACGGGCGGGGTGATGGCGGTCGGCTTGGCTGCGGCCAGGGGTGCGGGAGCAGCGAGGGACGTCATGAACTACAACTCGGAATAGGAAATACCCGAGCAGTTTAATCAGGCTTAGACATGACAAAAAGTGACTTATAGGAAGCTTATAAGTGCACCAGACGCAATGATCAAAATATAGGCGATCCCTGCGGGAGCCGGGCTTGCCCGCGATGACATTACCTCGCTATTCCTGAAAAACCGGGTCGCCCGCATCGCAGGCAAGCCAGCTCCCACATTGACCGAGCTCACTTGCGACTCACGTGGGTTGCGCTTCTTGCCACGTCGCCTCGCAGCATTCACGCATGGTTTCGCGCAGCCATTTATGGGCCGGATCTTTGTCGAAACGCGGGTGCCAGGCCTGGGTCAACACCAGGGTCGGCAGGGAGATTGGCAGGGTGAATGCGCGCAACGGCAGCTTCAGGCGATTGGCGCTGTAGAGCGCTTCCTTGGGCACCGGCAGGATCAGGTCGGAGTCCGGCAGCATGAACATCGCGCCGTGAAACCCCGGGGCGATCATGGCGACTCGACGTTCCAGGCCTTGGGCGTTGAGCGCGGTGTCGATCGGACCACGGGCGATGCCGCGCCGGGAGATGCTGATGTGGGAGTAGCTGGCGAACCGTTCGGCGGTGATTTCCCCATCGAACAACGGGTGCCCTTCCCGCGCCAGCCCAACGAAGGTGGTGGTGAACAGGTTCTGCACCTTCACTTCCGGGGTGATCGGCATAGTGTTGCCCACCCGCAGGTCGAGCCTGCCTTCCCGCAGGGCTTCATCATCGGTGTCGCCTTCGGGCACGAAGCGCAGCTCGCACAGCGGTGCCATGCGCTCCATGGTGTCGAACAGCCGACCGCCATACACCCCGACAAAAAAGTCATTGGCCCGCACGCTGAACCGGCGGCGCAACGTGCGCAAGTCCACTTCGTCCGCCGAGCGGAACAGCAGCGCCGCCTGTTCCACCACGTTACGCACCTGGCCCTGCAACTCCAGGGCCTTGGGCGTCGGCACCAGGCCGCGACCGGCGCGCACCAGGATCGGATCACCCACTGCCTCGCGGATTCGCGTGAGGGTGCGGCTCATGGCGGCCGGGCTCAGGTTCATCCGCCGCGCGGCACCCACCACACTGCCCTCGTCGAGCAAGGCGTCGAGGGCGACCAGCAGGTTCATGTCCGGTAATTGCATGCCAAGCACTCGTGATGGGTAGGGAGTGAACTTGGCGCAATCGTAGCAGGCTTCTCTGTAGGAGCGAGCTTGCTCGCGAAGAACGTTAACGATAACGCGGGCATCCTGAAGGGACGCGTCGCCTGGACATTTTTCGCGAGCAAGCTCGCTCCTACAGGGAGCAGCAGGTGATTAGCGTTGCATGCCCCAGCGCTTTACGGTGACTCGCTCCAAAGTGTCGAACACCAGATTTTCCACCAGCAGCCCGATCAGGATCACCACTGCCAAGCCGGCAAACACCTTGTCGGTGTACAACTCGTTGCGGTTCTGGAAGATGTACCAGCCCAGCCCGCCCTTGCCGCTGGTGGCGCCGAATACCAGCTCGGCCGCAATCAGCGTGCGCCAGGCAAACGCCCAGCCGATTTTCAGCCCGGCGAGAATCGAAGGCAGCGCCGCCGGGATCAGGATGAACAGCACAAAACGCATGCCCTTGAGGCCGTAATTGCGACCGGCCATGCGCAGGGTTTCCGAGACACCGAGAAACCCGGAATAGGTGTTGAGCGCCAGCGCCCACAACACTGAATGCACCAGCACGAAGATCAGGCTGTTCTGC
This sequence comes from Pseudomonas sp. LBUM1641, assembly GCF_059716235.1. Lineage (NCBI taxonomy): Bacteria > Pseudomonadati > Pseudomonadota > Gammaproteobacteria > Pseudomonadales > Pseudomonadaceae > Pseudomonas > Pseudomonas sp. LBUM1641. The sequence continues at coordinate 167,852 of NZ_CP166815.1, read as the reverse complement.
CCCAGGCCAAACCACAACAGCGCCAGCGGCAGCAGGGCAATCGCCGGCAACGGGTTGAACATCGAGGTCAGGGTGCTCAGCAGGTCACGGCCCAATTGGGTCGAAACCGCCAGGGTGGTCAGGGCGAACGCCAGCACAATGCCGATCAGGTAACCCTTGATCAGCACCACCAGCGAGATGCTGACCTTGCTCAACAGCTCGCCACTGGCCATGCCGTCGTAGAACGCGCTCAGGGTCTGCAGGAAGCTTGGCAGCAGCAGGTCATTGTTCTGATAACGCGCGGCCGCTTCCCAGAGGATCGCGAGCACGATCAGGATCAGGCTTTTACGCAGCCAGCCTTGTTGCCACAAGCGTTGACGCCATGGCAACTCGCGCTCTACGCGAACACCGGGCAACGGTTCGAGAGTGATTTCATATTCCTGGCGCATGGTGGAACCCTTCAATAAGCGATGCGGATATCGGCGAAACCCAGCTCGGTTTCCGCCTCGGGCGCTTCATCAAATAGCAGCCGATGAATGCGCCGCGCCGAAGCCTGGAACGCCACACCGCCGAGGCTGTGCAGGTCGTATTGATGGCTGTGAATTTCCGCCCGCACCCGCCCGGGATGCGGCGACAGCAACAGGATGCGGTTGCCCACCACCAGCGCTTCTTCGATGGAGTGGGTGACGAACAACAGCGTGAAGCGCACCTCTTCCCAGAGCAGCAGCAACTCTTCCTGCATCTTGCGTCGGGTCAGCGCATCGAGGGCGGCGAAGGGTTCGTCCATCAGCAGGATTTTCGGCTGCATGGCCAACGCCCGGGCGATGGCCACGCGGGCCTTCATGCCGCCGGACAGGGTGTGTGGGTAGGCATCGGCAAAAGCCGTAAGGCCGACTTTTTCCAGGTAGTACAGCGCCCGCTCTTCGGCCTCGCGACGCTTGAGGGTCTTGGAGGCGAGCAGCGGGAACATGACGTTCTGCTTGACGGTTTTCCACGGCGGCAGTTGGTCGAATTCCTGGAACACCACAATGCGGTCCGGCCCCGGTTGCTCGACTTTTTGCCCGAGCAAACGGATCTCGCCTTCGCAGGGCTTGATAAAGCCGGCGATGGATTTCAGCAGCGTGGATTTGCCGCAGCCCGAAGGCCCCAGCAGTACAAAGCGGTCCGCCGGGTCGATCTCGAAACTGACCTGGTGGGTGGCCCGCACCACTCGTTCCGGCGTGCGGTATTCAAGGCTGACGTGGTCCACCGACAGCAGCGCTGAAGGGGTTTTCGGGTTGCTGGCCGTGTGGCCTTGCAAGGGCGCGTTCATGTCAGCTCCCTTGCAGCGGTTTGGCGTCCTGGAAGAAGTAATCCTTCCACGATTCGGGTTTGTTTTTGATCGCCCCGACGCGGTAGAGGAATTCCGCCAGCGGGTAAGTATTTTTCGGTGTGACGCTGAATTCGAACTGCGGGTTTTCGATGATTTTCAGCAGCTCGGCGCGGTCGATCTTGGCCTTGGTCACGCGGATGTAGGTATCGGCGGCGGCGCCTTTGTCGTTCTGGGCGAACTGGGCCGCTTCGGTCAGCGCTTCGACGAACGCCTTGTAGGTTTTCGGGTTGTCGTTGCGGAATTTCTCGGTGGCAAACAACACCGTCGGCGAGTTGGGGCCGAGGATGTCGTAGGAGTTGAGCACCACATGCACGTTCGGGTTGGTCAGGGCCTGTTCCTGGAACGGCGGATTGGAGAAGTGCCCGGTCAGTTCGGTACCACCGGCGATCAGCGCAGCCGTGGCATCCGGGTGCGGGACAGCCACGGTGTACTTGTCGAGACGGTTGAATTCCTTGTCGCCCCACTGCTTGGCCGCGGCGTATTGCAGGAAGCGCGACTGTACGGAGACGCCCACCGCGGGTACGGCAATGCGGTCTTTTTCGGTGAAGTCGGCAATGGTCTTGACCTTGGGATTGTTGCTCACCAGGTAGTAAGGGAAGTTGCCCAGGGAGGCGACGGCTTTCACGTTCTGCTTGCCGTGGGTGCGGTCCCAGATGGTCAGCAGCGGGCCGACGCCAGCGCCGGCAATGTCGATGGAACCGGACAGTAACGCATCGTTGACGGCGGCGCCGCCGGACAGCTGGGTCCAGTCGACCTTGATGTCGATGCCTTCCTGCTTGCCGTACTTCTCGATCAGGTTCTGATCGCGCACCACATTGAGCAACAGGTAGACGATGCCGAACTGCTCGGCGATGCGAATCTCGCCTTCGGCCTGGGCGGCGGCAGGTGCAACAAGGCTGCCGGCCAGCAGGCTGACGCCCAGGCCGACCGTGGCAGCCAGACGCGCAAATGGGATTTTCTTGGACATGGTCATGCTCCGGATCAGAAAGGCGCGTCGCCCTGGATGGTGGTGCGGAACAGCTTGCGCCGCAGGTGGCTTGGGCAGCCGGCCGCCAGATGGATCAGCGAGCGGTTGTCCCAGAACACCAGGTCGTGGGGCTGCCACTGATGGCGATAAATGTTTTCGGGCAGCACGCTGTGGGCGTAGAGCTGAGCCAGCAGGTCACGGCTTTCATCGTCCGGCAGGCCGACGATACGGGTGGTGAAGCCCTCGCTGACAAACAACGCCTTGCGGCCGTTTTCCGGATGGGTGCGTACGATCGGGTGCACCACTTCCGCCACCTGAGCGAGCTGCTCAGGGGTGAGGGTCGGGCGCCAGTTGCCTTCGAATTTGGTTTCGCTGTAGCGCGCCGTGTAGGAGTGCGCGGCGCTGCGACCTTCGACAGCCTTGCGCAGGTGCTCGGGCAGGTGGTCCCAGGCTTTGTGCATGTCGGCGAACAAGGTGTCGCCGCCTTCGGACGGCAGCTCCTGGGCATGAAGCATCGAGCCGAGGCTCGGCAGCTCTTTGTAGGAGAGATCCGAGTGCCAGAACTTGCCGGCGTCTCCCAGGCCGATGGATTGGCCGTTCTCGATGATGTTGGAGACGATCAGGATTTCCGGATGGTTGGCCAGCAGGAATTGTTTGAGCACATGAATTTGCAGCACACCGAAGCGGCGGCTGAAGGCGATCTGTTGTTCGGGGGTGATGCGTTGGTCGCGGAACACCACGACGTGATAGTCCAGGTGCGCGCGATGAATGCGGGCGAAGTCCTGGTCGCTGACCGGGCGGGTCAGGTCCAGGCCAATGATCTCGGCACCGACACTGCCGGGAAATGGACGGATCTCAAAGGTTTGTGCAGTGTCGTTCGCTGTTGGAACAGTAGAGGTGGCAGACATGAGTTCACTCCCGGGCGGTCAGGAGAGTGACTTTATAGTCATAAGAACGGCATTTTAAATACCGTTAACGAATATCGATATGGCTTTTGTAAAGGGTGTTTTGGACGGCCTAACTGCGGGCAAGCCCAGCTCCCACAGGGAAACATTCATCCATGTGGGGCCGGGCTTGCCTGGGCGTGTAATCCGGATCAGCGCTCGTGCAACGCCTCTGCCCGCGCCCGAAGGATCGGCTTGAGCAGGTAGCTGAGGATGCTTTTCTTGCCGGTGATGATGTCGACCGAAGCCACCATGCCGGGGATGATGATCAGCGGCTTCTCATCGGTGCCCAAGTGGCTGCGGTCGGTGCGCAGGGTGATCATGTAGTAGGTGGTTTTCTTGTCTTCGTCGGTGATGGTGTCGGCACCGATGCGCTCGAGCTTGGCCTTGAGGCCGCCGTAGATGGTGTAGTCGTAGGCGGTGAACTTGACCACCGCTTCTTGTCCCGGGTGCAGGAAGGCGATGTCTTGCGGGCGTATCTTGGCTTCCACCAGCAGGGTGTCATCCAGCGGTACGATTTCCACCATGTCGCTGCCTGGCTGGATCACGCCGCCTACGGTGTTCACCAGCAGTTGCTTGACGATGCCACGTACCGGCGAGGTCACCAGGGTGCGGCTGACCCGATCTTCCAGGGCCTTGCCGGTAGAGGCGGCCTTGTTCAGTTCTGTGCGGGCTTCGTTGAGTTGAGTCAGGGCTTCACTGCGGAATTTGCCGCGGGTTTCGTCGATCTTGCGCTGCACTTCCTTGATCGCCGATTCAGCACGTGGAATCGCCAGGGTGGTTGCATCAAGTTGGCCACGGGTTTCCATTTCCGCACGCTTGAGCCGCAGCACTTCAACCGGCGAGACCGCGCCCTGGGCCACCAACGGCTCGGACATGTTGATTTCCTGGCGCTGCAACGACAGCTGGCTGCGGTATTGGCCTTGCTTGGAGGAGAACTCGCGCAGTTCCTGTTGACGCTGCACCAGTTGCTCCTGCAACCCGCCGACTTCGTCCTTGAGCTGCTGACGGCGACTGTCGTACAACGAGCGCTCACTGGCGGCCTGGCTTGGCGCGGCCTTGAGCACGTCGTCCGGGATGTTCAGCGGGCGGTCATCCACCTGCGCGCTCAAGCGTTCGACCCGCAGCAACATCGAGAGCCGCAGGGCTTCGGTTTCGCCGGCGTTGGACACAAAGCGCGTGTCGTCCAAGCGAATCAACGGTGCCCCGGCTTCGACGATCTGGCCTTCCTTGACGTACAGCTCTGCGACGATGCCGCCTTCAAGGTTTTGGATCTTCTGCAACTTGGAGGACGGAATCGCCTTGCCGTCACCGCGCGTCACTTCGTCGATGCTGGAAAAATACGCCCAGCCCACCAGGAACAGGAAAAACGCGATGATCGCCCAGATGGTCAGGCGGATGACCCGCGGCGCATCTTCGATCAGTGCTTTGTTGACCTCGGGCAGCGGCTGGTCTTGCAGGGATTCGGAGCCCTTGAAGTAGCGGCCAATCGAGTTTTTGACGGACTTAAGCGACACTGATCTGCCCCTTCTTCAACGCTTCCATGACCACGGCTTTCGGGCCATCCGCGAGGATCTGACCCCGATCGACCACCAACAGGCGGTCCACCAGGGACAGCAGCGAGGCGCGGTGCGTGACCAGCACCACCGTCTTGTTTTGCACCACAGCTAGCAGGCGTTGTTTCAAGCGTTCTTCACCGGTGTTGTCCATGGCGCTGGTCGGTTCGTCGAGCAGCAAGATAGGCGGGTTGAGCAGTAAGGCACGGGCCAGCGCGACGTTCTGCCGCTGGCCGCCGGACAGGTTCTGCCCGCGCTCGCCGACTTGCAGCTCGTAGCCTTGGGGGTGCAGGCGGGCAAACTCGTGGACGCCGGCCAATTCCGCAGCTTGCAGGACCATTTCGTCTTCGACATAGCGCGCACCCGATACCAGGTTGTCGCGCAGGGTGCCGGCCAGCAGTTGGATGTCCTGAGGTACGTAGCCGATGTTATGGCGCAGCTCGCTGACGTCGATCTGGCGAACGTCCACGCCGTCCACCAGCAAGGCGCCGGAGTCGGGTTGATAGAGGCCGACAATCAATTTGGCGAGTGAGCTTTTACCCGAGCCACTGCGGCCGATAATGCCGATTTTTTCTCCGGGCTTGATCACCAGGTTGAGGTTTTTCAGTGCGGCGTTTTGCTGGTCCGGGTAGGTGAAGTTCAGGCCCCGGCATTCGATCGCACCTTGCAGCGTGCGGCGGCTCATCGGACGCTCTTCGAAGTTGCGCTCTTGGGGCAACTCCATCATCTGGTCTACCGATTTCATGGTGACTTTGGCTTGCTGGTAGCGGGTCAGCAGGCCGGACAGCGAAGCCAGCGGGCTCAAGGCACGGCCACTGAGCATGTAGCAGGCAATCAGGCCGCCCATGCTCAGGTTGCCGTCGATGATCTGGTAAACACCGAAGCAAATCATCACGACGCCCGCCAATTGCTGAATCAGCAGCGTCATGTTCATCGACAGGCCCGACAGCAACTTCACCCGCAGCTCCAGGCGACTGAGGGTGCCAATCGTCTGTTCCCATTGGTATTGGCGTTCGCTTTCGGCGTTATTGACCTTGACCGCATCCAGCCCGGCGAGGGTTTCGATCAGGCTCGATTGGCGCTCGGCGGCCAGGGCCATGGTTCGCTCCATGGTCGCCACCAGGGGCTTTTGCAAGGCATAACCGATGCCTAGGGCCAGCGGGAACGCCAGCACGGGAATCCACACCAGGTGCCCGCCGAGGATAGCGATCACCAGGAAAATCAGCAGGGTGAACGGCAGGTCGATCAGGCTGGTGAGGGTCAATGACGCGAGGAAATCCCGCAGGCTCTGAAACTCGTGGATGTTTTGGGCAAAGCTGCCCACCCGCGCCGGGCGGTATTTCATGGACATCCCGACAATGCGCTCGAACAGCGTCGCCGAGATGATCAGGTCGGTTTTTTTCCCGGCCAGGTCCAGGCACAAACTGCGCAGGCTTTTGAGGATCAGGTCGAACAGGTAGGCGCCAGCAATACCGATAGCCAGCACCCACAAAGTGGCCGTGGCCTGGTTCGGCACCACGCGGTCATAGACGTTCATCACGAACAACGGCGCAGCCATGGCGATGATGTTGATCAGGAAGCTGGCCGCGATGGCGTCGGTATAAAGCCAGCGCGAGCGCTTCAAGGTGTCGCGGAACCAGGAGCGGGCACGGGGAATCAGCGTGCCGTGGTTGACGTCGAACTTGTGCTGGGGTTGGGCGAAGAACACTTTGCCGGTGTAATCATCGGCCAACACGTCGCGCTTGATGATGACTTCACCGCCGTCGCTTTCGCTGAGCAGAATGCGGGCTTCGTCCTCGCCATGCCAACCGACCAGCACCGTGCTGCGACCGTCCTTGAGCAACAGCAAGGCCGGCAGGGCGATGGTCGGAATCTGCTCCAGCTTGCGTTGCAACAAACGCCCCTGTAGCCCCGCGCGTGCGGCGGCGCGAGGCAACAGCTCGGCGCTCAGGCGTTGCGCAGGCAACGGCAGCCCAGTGGTGAGCATCGCCGCGCTGGCAGGTTTCTGATGCAATGCGCAAAGCGCAAGCAACCCGTCAAGTAACGGGTCGTCGTGCAGCGTGCGTGGATCATGACTGAGATGAACTCGACTGACTTCTGATTCCACGCGGGGCACTCTCGACTAACAGATGGGGCTTGAGGGGGGACTCAATTCATCCCGGGCAGTTGGACTTTAGGCTTCACGTCGTTTTGCACGACGGAGGCCATTGGCGCGACCACTCCCTGGCTTTTGAGCAATTCGCCCATGGTCGCCTTGATTCGGTACTGAGTAAATAACTGAATATTTTTGATCTCTTCCAAACGGCGGGAAGCGGTGAACAGTTCGTTCTCGCTGTCGAGCAAATCGAGCAGGGTACGTTGGCCCAAACTGAATTGCTGCTGGTAAGAAGTGCGTACTCGGGTGCTGTGATCGACGTATTGCTGGGCGATCGGCACTTGGGCGTTGGCGTTGTTCAGGGCATTCCAGGCCAGGCCCAGCTCTTCGTTCAACTGGCGCAAGGCGTTATTGCGGATATCCAGGGCCTGGTTGGACAGGGCCGATTTGGATTCCAGGTCAGCTTTGTTGCTGCCACCGGAGTAAAGGTTGAAGCGCATGCGCAACATGGCTTCCCAGCCATTGCTGTGGGACGGGTCACCGCTGACGTTGTTGTCGGCATTGGTGCCGAGTTCAGCATCAAAACGCGGGTAAAACGTCGATTTGGCGGCTTGGTACTGCTGTTCGGTTGCGACGATGTCGGATTCAGCCGAACGCAGGATCGGGCTGTTGTCGAGCATCTGGCGACGCGCTTCGTTCAGATCGGCTGGCAGCATTGCCATGAACGGTGCCGGGCGCTCCAACTGGTCAGGCATCTGGCCCACGGCACTCAGATAGTTAGTCTGGGAGTCGGCCAAGTTGGTCTGCTCGGTGATCAGGTTGTTACGGGCTTGAGCCAGACGGGCTTCAGCCTGGTCCAGGTCAGCACCGTTACCGACGCCGCGCTGGGTGCGCAATTTGATCTGGTCGTAGATGCGCTCGTGGTTGCGCAGGTTCTCTTCAGCCAGGCGTACGAATTCACGACGGGTGAGCACGTCCAGGTAAACCTGGGCAACGGTCAGGCCGGTGCGCTCGGAGGTGCCAAGCAACGAATAAGCACGGGAGTTAACGGTGGCTTGTTGACGCCCTACTTCGCTGGAAGTGGCAAAACCGTCAAAAATCATTTGCTGCAGGCGCAGGCTCGATTCGCCGCGGTTGAGCGTGTCCCATTGGTTGTTGCCACGGCCATTGGTGGCACGAGTGGTGGAGTTGTCCACGCCTTCACGACCGTAGCCGCCGGCCAAATCCACCTTCGGCAGGTAGCCACCTTGGGCGGCTCGCAATTGGTAGTCGGCGGCGATACGGCTATTTACGCCGGCCTGGACTTCAGGATGCACGTCGAGCGCTTGTTGCATGGCCTGAGGCAATGTTTGGGCGTGTACAAAACTCGCGGCGAGGACGAACGGCAGTGCCTTAAACAGATGCAAACGCATTTCAAAAATTCCCCAGGACTTCTTGTCTCAAATCACAGCAGATCGAGTCGCTGTGTCGGAAAATGGCAACCGTAATGACCGTACGTCGGAAAGTTCAAAAGCGGAACTGGTTCACACATGTAGGACGGTTCGCCGCATAAATATCAATGTGACATTAGTGGGGCGATTGTTTAGGATGGCGGCCATAAGGTCAATAGTTTGGCATAAAGTTAATTCCTAAAAATTATAGCCAAATTATTGACGAGTCACCTGTCAAAAGTCTTAACACCTCCAAACTGACGCTAACTAGTGCTCAGGTCTATGGAAGTTACCCGAACGGATCGCCGGAGAAATCTTCAATGAGCAGTGTTGTTGCCATCGTCAAAAGCATTGTTGGCCAAGTTTTCGTCATTTCTCCAGAAGGAGTCAGACGTGTACTTGTCGAAGGCGACCGACTGTTCGCAGGGGATCAGGTAGACACCGGCCTCTCGGGCGCCGTCAGCCTGGAACTGGCCGACGGCCGCACACTGGACCTGGGCCGTGATACCCAGTGGAGCGCCGACACGCCGGACTCCAGCCTCGACCTGGCCCAAGCCACTGCCCAGGCCGCGCCGTCGGTTGCCGAGCTGCAGCAAGCCATCGCTGCCGGCGCCGACCCGACCACCGACCTGGAAGCTACCGCAGCAGGGCCGACTGCGGCCGGCACGGGCGCAGCGGGTGGCGGCCATAGTTTCGTGGTGCTGGATGCAACGGCGGCCAGCGTCGTGCCGACCATTGGCTTCCCAACAGCCGGCCTGGGTGTGACCACCTCGGCCCTGACCCAGAATACAGGCGGACAGGCGAGCGACGCGGGCGGCCTGGTGCTGCAAGCCTCCACCCTGACCCTGGGCGCGACCCCGACCATCACCGAAGCTGGCGGCGTGCTGACCTACACCGCCACGGTAACGCAGGCGCCCACCAGCGACCTGAGCATCACCCTGTCCAATGGCGCGGTGATCACCATCCCGGCCGGCCAATTGACGGGCACCGTGAATGTGCCTCTGGCCCCCAACGACACCCCGTACATCGATGCAAGCCAGATCAGCGTCACCGTCACCGGCACCACCGGTGGCAACAACCTGGTGCTGACCACCGACCCCGCGCCTGCGGTGACCCAAATCACCGACACCGTCGACACCACCACTGTCACTCTGACAGCCGGCAATACCGTGACCGAAGGCGGTCAGATTACTTACACCGCTACCCTGACCAACCCCGCGCAGACGCCGGTGACCGTCACTTTGAGCAATGGCTCGGTGATTACCATTGAAGCCGGGAAGTCCACCGGGACGGTTGTCGTTGATACGCCAGCCAATGATGTTTACAACAACGGTTCAACCATCAGCACCACGATTACCGGGGCTACCGGCGGTAACTTCGAGAACCTGGTACCGGCGACTACGCCAGCGGTTACCACCATTACCGATTCGATCGACAACACCACCGTCTCCCTGACGGCGGGCGAAAGCGTGACCGAAGGCGGTCAGATTACTTACACCGCGACCCTGACCAACCCCGCGCAGACGCCGGTGACCGTCACTTTGAGCAATGGCTCGGTGATTACCATTGAAGCCGGGAAATCCACGGGGACGGTTGTCGTCGATACGCCAGCCAATGATGTTTACAACAACGGTTCAACCATCAGCACCACGATTACCGGGGCTACCGGCGGTAACTTCGAGAACTTGGTGCCGGCGACTACGCCAGCGGTTACCACCATTACCGATTCGGTCGATACCACTACGGTCACGCTGACGGCCGGTGATACCGTCACCGAAGGCGGTCAGATCACTTACACCGCTACCTTGACCAACCCAGCACAGACACCGGTGACTGTCACTTTGAGCAATGGCTCGGTGATTACCATTGAAGCCGGGAAGTCCACCGGGACGGTTGTCGTCGATACGCCAGCCAACGATGTTTACAACAACGGTTCAACCATCAGCACTACGATTACCGGGGCTACCGGCGGTAACTTCGAGAACCTGGTACCGGCGACTACGCCAGCGGTTACCACCATTACCGATTCGATCGACAACACCACCGTCTCCCTGACAGCGGGCGAAAGCGTGACCGAAGGCGGTCAGATTACTTACACCGCGACCCTGACCAACCCCGCGCAGACGCCGGTGACCGTCACTTTGAGCAATGGCTCGGTGATTACCATTGAAGCCGGGAAGTCCACGGGGACGGTTGTCGTCGATACGCCAGCCAATGACGTTTACAACAATGGTTCGACGGTTAGCACCACCATTACCGCGGCTACTGGCGGTAATTTTGAGAACCTGGTGCCGAGCACTACGCCAGCGGTGACGACGATCACCGACTCGGTTGATACCACGACGGTGACGTTGTCGACTAACGACACCGCGATCACTGAAGGTGGCCAGATCACTTACACCGCCACGCTCTCGAATGAAGCGCAGGCGCCGGTGACTGTGACGCTGTCTAACGGTCAGGTGATCACCATTGATGCTGGTAAAACCACCGGCACTGTGGTTTTCCAAACCCCCGTCAACGACGTTTACAACAACGGTTCGACCGTTAGCACCACCATTACCACCGCGACTGGCGGCAATTTCGAGAAATTGGTTCCGGACAATACAAATCCTCCAACCACTGTGATTTCGGACTCGATCGACACCACCACCGTGACGCTGTCGACCACCGACACTGCTATCACCGAAGGTGGGCAGATTACCTACACCGCGACCTTGAGCAACGAAGCTCAAGCGCCGGTGACCGTGACCCTGTCTAACGGTCAGGTGATCACCATTGATGCGGGCAAAACCACGGGCACCGTGGTTTTCCAAACGCCGGTCAATGACGTCTACAACAACGGTTCGACCGTTAGTACCACGATCACCACCGCCACTGGCGGCAACTTCGAGAAACTGGTTCCGGACAACACCAATCCGCCGACCACCGTCATTTCGGATTCGATCGATACCACTACGGTGACGTTGTCGACCGACGACACTGCCATTACCGAAGGCGGTCAGATCACCTACACCGCAACCTTGAGCAACGAAGCTCAAGCGCCGGTGACCGTGACCCTGTCTAACGGTCAGGTGATCACCATTGATGCAGGTAAAACCACGGGTACTGTGGTTTTCCAAACGCCGGTCAATGACGTCTACAACAACGGCTCGACCGTTAGCACCACGATTACAGCCGCGACTGGCGGCAACTTTGAGAAGTTGGTTCCGGATAACACCAATCCGCCGACTACCGTCATTTCGGATTCGATCGACACCACTACGGTGACGTTGTCGACCGGCGACACTGCCATTACCGAAGGCGGTCAGATCACCTACACCGCAACCTTGAGCAACGAAGCTCAAGCGCCGGTGACCGTGACCCTGTCTAACGGTCAAGTTATTACCATTGATGCGGGTAAAACCACGGGCACCGTGGTTTTCCAAACGCCGGTCAATGACGTCTACAACAACGGTTCGACCGTTAGCACCACCATTACCACCGCGACTGGCGGCAATTTCGAGAAGTTGGTTCCGGACAATACAAATCCTCCGACCACTGTGATCTCGGACTCGATCGACACCACCACCGTGACCTTGTCGACTAACGACACTGCGATCACCGAAGGCGGTCAGATCACCTATACCGCGACCTTGAGCAACGAGGCTCACGCACCAGTGACCGTGACCCTGTCCAACGGCCAGGTGATCACCATCGATGCCGGTAAAACCACCGGTACCGTGGTTTTCCAAACCCCGGTCAATGACGTCTACAACAACGGTTCTACCGTTAGCACCACGATTACGACGGCTACTGGCGGTAACTTTGAGAAGTTGGTTCCGGACAATACGAATCCGCCGACCACTGTCATTTCGGATTCGATCGACACCACGACGGTAACGCTGTCGACTAATGACACCGCTATTACCGAAGGCGGTCAGATCACCTATACCGCGACCTTGAGCAACGAGGCTCACGCGCCAGTGACCGTGACCCTGTCCAACGGCCAGGTGATCACCATCGATGCGGGTAAAACCACGGGCACCGTGGTCTTCCAGACACCGGTCAACGATGTTTACAACAACGGCTCGACCGTTAGCACCACGATTACTGCGGCTACTGGCGGCAACTTTGAGAAGTTGGTTCCGGACAATACGAATCCGCCGACCACTGTCATTTCGGATTCGATCGACACCACGACGGTAACGCTGTCGACTAATGACACCGCTATTACCGAAGGCGGTCAGATCACCTATACCGCGACCTTGAGCAACGAGGCTCACGCGCCAGTGACCGTGACCCTGTCCAACGGCCAGGTGATCACCATCGATGCGGGTAAAACCACGGGCACCGTGGTCTTCCAGACACCGGTCAACGATGTTTACAACAACGGCTCGACCGTTAGCACCACGATTACTGCGGCTACTGGCGGCAACTTTGAGAAGTTGGTTCCGGATAACACCAATCCGCCGACTACCGTCATTTCGGATTCGATCGACACCACGACGGTGACGTTGTCGACCAACGACACTGCGATCACTGAAGGCGGTCAGATTACCTACACCGCGACCTTGAGCAATGAAGCTCATGCGCCAGTGACCGTGACTCTGTCCAACGGCCAGGTGATTACCATCGATGCCGGTAAAACCACCGGGACCGTGGTTTTCCAAACCCCCGTCAACGATGTCTACAACAACGGTTCCACCGTTAGCACCACGATCACCACCGCTACTGGTGGTAATTTCGAGAAGTTGGTCCCGGATAACACTAATCCGCCGACCACCGTTATTTCGGACTCGATCGATACCACCACCGTGACCTTGTCGACTAACGACACCGCAATCACTGAAGGCGGCCAGATCACCTACACCGCCACGCTTTCGAATGAAGCGCATGCGCCGGTCACCGTGACCTTGTCCAACGGCCAGGTGATCACCATTGATGCCGGAAAAACCACCGGTAATGTGGTTTTCCAAACTCCCGTCAACGATGTCTACAACAATGGTTCGACCGTTAGCACCACGATTACGGCGGCCACTGGTGGCAATTTCGAGAAGCTGGTCCCGGATAACACTAATCCGCCGACCACCACGATTACCGATTCGATCGACACCACCACTGTGACGCTGTCGACCACTGACACCGCAATCACCGAAGGCGGTCAGATCACGTACACGGCAACGCTTTCTAATGAAGCGCATGCGCCGGTGACCGTGACTCTGTCCAACGGCCAGGTGATCACCATTGATGCCGGAAAAACCACCGGTAATGTGGTTTTCCAAACTCCCGTCAACGATGTCTACAACAACGGTTCGACCGTTAGCACCACGATCACCACTGCCACTGGCGGCAACTTCGAGAAACTGGTTCCGGACAATACAAATCCGCCGACCACTGTTATCTCGGACTCGATCGACACCACCACCGTGACGCTGTCGACCACCGATACTGCCATTACCGAAGGCGGCCAGATCACCTACACCGCGACCTTGAGCAACGAAGCTCATGCTCCAGTGACCGTGACTCTGTCCAACGGACAGGTGATCACTATCGACGCGGGCAAAACCACCGGCACTGTGGTTTTCCAGACCCCGGCCAATGACGTTTACAACAACGGTTCGACGGTCAGCACCACCGTCAGCACCGCTACTGGCGGTAACTTCGAGAAGCTGGTACCGGATAACACCAATCCGCCGACCACCGTCATTTCGGATTCGATCGATACCACCACCGTGACGCTGTCGACCACCGATACCGCCATTACCGAAGGCGGTCAGATCACCTACACCGCGACATTGAGCAACGAAGCTCATGCCCCGGTGACTGTGACCCTGTCTAACGGCCAGGTGATCACCATCGACGCGGGTAAAACCACTGGCACTGTGGTTTTCCAAACACCGGTCAACGACGTTTACAACAACGGTTCTACCGTTAGCACCACGATTACGACGGCTACTGGCGGTAACTTCGAGAAGCTGGTCCCGGACAACACCAATCCGCCGACCACCGTCATTTCGGATTCGATCGACACCACCACCGTGACGCTGTCGACCACTGACACCGCAATCACTGAAGGCGGTCAGATCACTTACACCGCCACGCTTTCGAATGAAGCGCATGCGCCGGTGACCGTGACTCTGTCCAACGGCCAGGTCATTACCATCGACGCAGGCAAAACCACGGGTACCGTGGTTTTCCAGACTCCGATCAACGACGTTTACAACAACGGTTCCACCGTTAGCACCACGATTACGACGGCTACTGGCGGTAACTTCGAGAAGTTGGTCCCGGATAACACCAATCCGCCGACTACCGTCATTTCGGATTCGATCGATACCACCACCGTGACGCTGTCGACCACCGATACCGCCATTACCGAAGGCGGTCAGATCACCTACACCGCGACATTGAGCAACGAAGCTCATGCTCCAGTGACCGTGACACTGTCCAACGGCCAGGTGATCACTATCGACGCAGGCAAAACCACGGGTACCGTGGTTTTCCAGACCCCGGTCAATGACGTCTACAACAACGGCTCGACCGTTAGCACGACCATCACCACCGCTACTGGCGGTAATTTCGAGAAGTTGGTTCCGGACAATACAAATCCGCCGACCACTGTCATTTCGGACTCGATCGACACCACCACCGTGACGCTGTCGACCACCGATACCGCCATTACCGAAGGCGGTCAGATCACCTATACCGCGACCTTGAGCAACGAGGCTCACGCGCCAGTGACCGTGACCCTGTCCAACGGCCAGGTGATCACCATTGATGCCGGCAAAACCACCGGTAATGTGGTTTTCCAAACCCCCGTCAACGATGTCTACAACAATGGTTCCACCGTTAGCACCACGATTACGGCGGCCACTGGCGGTAACTTCGAGAAGTTGGTTTCGGATAACACTAATCCGCCGACCACTGTGATTTCGGACTCGATCGACACCACCACCGTGACGCTGTCGACCACTGACACCGCAATCACTGAAGGCGGTCAGATTACCTACACCGCGACTTTGAGCAACGAAGCTCACGCCCCGGTCACCGTGACGCTGTCTAACGGCCAGGTCATTACCATTGATGCAGGCAAAACCACGGGCACCGTGGTTTTCCAGACTCCGGTCAACGACGTCTACAACAACGGTTCGACCGTTAGTACCACGATCACCACCGCCACTGGCGGCAATTTCGAGAAGCTGGTCCCGGATAACACCAATCCGCCGACTACCGTCATTTCGGATTCGATCGACACCACGACGGTGACGTTGTCGACCAACGACACTGCGATCACTGAAGGCGGTCAGATCACGTACACGGCAACGCTTTCTAATGAAGCGCATGCGCCGGTCACCGTGACCTTGTCCAACGGCCAGGTGATCACCATTGATGCCGGAAAAACCACCGGTAATGTGGTTTTCCAAACTCCCGTCAACGATGTCTACAACAATGGTTCGACCGTTAGCACCACGATCACCACCGCTACTGGCGGCAACTTCGAGAAGTTGGTCCCGGATAACACTAATCCGCCGACCACTGTTATCTCGGACTCGATCGACACCACCACTGTGACGCTGTCGACCACTGACACTGCCATCACCGAAGGTGGGCAGATTACCTACACCGCGACCTTGAGCAACGAAGCTCATGCGCCGGTGACCGTGACTCTGTCCAACGGACAGGTGATCACCATTGACGCAGGCAAAACCACGGGCACCGTGGTTTTCCAGACTCCGGTCAACGACGTCTACAACAACGGTTCCACCGTTAGCACCACGATCACCACCGCTACTGGCGGCAACTTCGAGAAGTTGGTCCCGGATAACACTAATCCGCCGACCACCACGATTACCGACTCGATCGACACCACCACCGTGACCTTGTCGACCAACGACACTGCGATCACTGAAGGCGGTCAGATCACCTACACCGCTACGCTTTCCAATGAAGCACATGCGCCAGTGACCGTGACTCTGTCTAACGGCCAGGTGATCACCATTGATGCAGGCAAAACCACGGGCACCGTGGTTTTCCAGACTCCGGTCAACGACGTTTACAACAACGGTTCGACCGTTAGCACCACGATCACAGCCGCAACTGGCGGCAACTTCGAGAAGCTGGTTCCGGACAACACCAATCCGCCGACCACCGTCATTTCGGACTCGATCGACACCACCACTGTGACGCTGTCGACCACTGACACTGCGATCACCGAAGGTGGCCAAATCACGTACACGGCAACGCTTTCGAATGAAGCGCATGCGCCGGTGACCGTGACCCTGTCCAACGGACAGGTGATCACCATTGATGCAGGTAAAACCACCGGCACTGTGGTTTTCCAGACTCCGGTCAACGACGTCTACAACAACGGTTCCACCGTCAGTACCACGATTACGGCGGCTACTGGCGGTAACTTTGAGAAGTTGGTTCCGGATAACACTAATCCGCCGACCACCATCATTTCGGATTCGATCGACACCACTACGGTGACATTGTCGACCAAAGACACTGCGATTACCGAAGGCGGCCAGATCACCTACACCGCGACCTTGAGCAACGAAGCTCACGCGCCGGTCACCGTGACTCTGTCTAACGGACAGGTCATCACCATCGACGCAGGCAAAACCACCGGTACCGTGGTCTTCCAAACACCAGCCAACGATGTTTACAACAACGGATCGACGGTCAGCACCACCATCAGCACCGCTACTGGCGGCAACTTCGAGAAACTGGTTCCGGATAACAGCCATCCAGCGGTGACCACCATCACCGACTCGATCGACACCACGACCGTTAAGTTGAGCACCACCGACACCGCCATTACCGAAGGCGGTCAGATCACCTACACCGCCACGCTTTCGAACGAAGCGCACGCGCCGGTGACCGTGACGCTGTCCAACGGCCAGGTCATTACCATCGACACGGGCAAAACCACCGGTACCGTAGTCTTCCAAACGCCCGCCAACGACGTTTACAACAACGGTTCGACGGTCAGCACGACCATCACCACCGCAACGGGTGGCAACTTCGAGAAGCTGGTCCCGGATAATACTAATCCGCCGACCACCACGATTACCGACTCGATCGATACCACCACCGTGACGCTGTCGACAAACGACACTGCGATCACCGAAGGTGGGCAGATCACGTACACCGCGACGTTGACCAACGTCGCTCACGCCCCGGTCACAGTGACTTTGTCCAACGGCCAGGTGATTACCATTGATTCCGGAAAAACCACCGGCACTGTGGTTTTCCAAACGCCGGCCAACGACGTTTACAACAACGGTTCCACCGTCAGCACCACCATTACGACGGCTACTGGCGGCAACTTCGAAAAATTGGTTCCGGATAACAGCCATCCAGCGGTGACCACCATCACCGACTCGATCGACACCACGACCGTTAAGTTGAGCACCACCGACACCGCCATCACCGAAGGCGGTCAGATCACCTACACCGCCACGCTTTCGAATGAAGCGCATGCGCCGGTCACCGTGACCCTGTCCAACGGCCAGGTGATCACCATTGATGCCGGTAAAACCACCGGCACTGTGGTCTTCCAGACACCAGCCAACGACGTCTACAACAACGGTTCCACCGTCAGCACCACCATCAGCACCGCTACTGGCGGCAACTTCGAGAAACTGGTTCCGGATAACAGCCATCCAGCGGTGACCACCATCACCGACTCGATCGACACCACGACCGTTAAGTTGAGCACCACCGACACCGCCATTACCGAAGGTGGCCAGATCACCTACACCGCGACCTTGAGCAACGAAGCTCACGCGCCGGTAACCGTGACCTTGTCCAACGGCCAGGTGATCACCATTGATTCCGGTAAAACCACGGGTACCGTGGTCTTCCAGACACCACCCAACGACGTTTACAACAACGGTTCCACCGTCAGCACCACCATTACGACGGCCACTGGCGGCAACTTCGAGAAGCTGGTTGCGGATAACAGCCACCCAGCTGTCACCACCATCACCGACTCGATCGACACCACGACCGTTAAGTTGAGCACCACCGACACCGCCATCACCGAAGGCGGTCAGATCACCTACACCGCGACCTTGAGCAACGTCGCTCACGCCCCGGTCACCGTGACCTTGTCCAACGGCCAGGTGATCACTATCGATTCCGGCAAAACCACCGGCACCGTGGTCTTCCAGACTCCGGCTAACGACGTCTACAACAACGGCTCCACCGTCAGCACGACTATCACCACAGCCACTGGCGGCAACTTCGAGAAACTGGTCCCGGATAACACCAACCCGCCGACCACTGTCATTTCGGATTCGATCGACACCACCACCGTTACCCTGTCGACGGCCAACACCGCGATCACTGAAGGCGGCCAGATCACGTACACCGCGACTTTGAGCAACGTCGCTCACGCCCCGGTCACCGTGACCTTGTCCAACGGCCAGGTGATCACTATCGACTCCGGTAAAACTACCGGTACCGTGGTCTTCCAGACACCAGCCAACGACGTCTACAACAACGGTTCCACCGTCAGCACCACCATCAGCACGGCCACTGGCGGTAACTTCGAGAAACTGGTCCCGGACAACAGCCACCCAGCTGTCACCACCATCACCGACTCGATCGACACCACGACCGTTAAGTTGAGCACCACTGACACCGCCATTACTGAAGGCGGTCAGATCACCTACACCGCGACCTTGAGCAACGTCGCTCACGCTCCGGTGACCGTGACCTTGTCCAACGGCCAGGTGATCACTATCGATTCCGGTAAAACCACCGGCACCGTGGTCTTCCAAACTCCGGCTAACGACGTCTACAACAACGGTTCCACCGTCAGCCCGACTATCACTACAGCCACTGGCGGTAACTTCGAGAAACTGGTCCCGGACAACACCAATCCGCCGACCACCGTCATTTCGGATTCGATCGACACCACCACCGTTACCCTGTCGACAGCCAACACCGCCATCACCGAAGGCGGTCAGATCACCTACACCGCGACCTTGAGCAACATCGCTCACGCCCCGGTGACCGTGACCCTGTCCAACGGCCAGGTGATCACTATCGATTCCGGCAAAACCACCGGCACTGTGGTCTTCCAGACGCCACCCAACGATGTCTACAACAACGGCTCCACCGTCAGTACCACCATCAGCACGGCCACTGGCGGTAACTTCGAGAAGCTGGTTCCGGATAACAGCCATCCGGCTGTCACCACCATTACCGACTCGATCGACACCACCACCATCAGCATCACCGGTGATGCGTCGGTAAATGAGGGCCAGGCAGCCCACTACACCCTCACGCTGAGCAACCCGGCGGCAACTGACGTGACCGTCACGCTGAAATACAGCGGCACAGCCACCGACGGTTCGGACTTCAACGGCGTCTACACCGTGAAGATCCCGGCTGGCGCCAGCAGTGCAACCTTCAACGTGAACACCCTTGACGACAAGCTGACCGAGCCGACCGAAACGCTGGTGATTACCATCGACAAGACCTCCGGTGGCAACTTCGAGAAGCTGGCGATCAGCGGCACCAATGGCAGCATCAGCACCAATATCATCGACAACGACGCCCCGCCGGTCATCGACCTGGACGCCAACAATTCCAGCGGCGCCACCGGTGCGGATTACAAGGTGACGTTCACCGAAGGCACCACCGGGCCAGGTGTGTCGATTGCTGACACCGACATCAAGATCACCGACCCGGACAGCACGATGCTGACCGGCGCCACCGTCACCCTGACCAACGCGCAAGCGGGCGACGTGCTGAACCTGGGCAATAGCGTCAACGGCATCACGATCAACTCCAACAACCAGACGGGCACCATCACCCTGACGCTGTCGGGCAGCGCGACGCTGGCCGATTACATGACGCGGATCCAGAACATCACGTTCTCCAACAGCAGCCATGACCCGAGCACCACACCGCGGATCATTACCGTGACAGTGACCGATGGCGGTAACTACTCCAACGTTGCCACTGCCACCGTCAACGTGGTGGCCGTCAACGATGCGCCGGTCGCTACCGGTAGCGCCGTCACGGGTACCGAGGACACGCCGCTGGCCCTGGCCTGGTCGAACTTCGGCGTGACTGACGTCGACTCGCCACAAGCGAGCCTCGGGGTGAAAATCACCGAGTTGCCGGTTGCCGGTAAATTGCAGTTCCTGGCAGCGGACGGGGTGACCTGGTCCAACGTGACCAGCGGCCAGACCTTTACCAAGGCCCAGATCGACGGCGGCCAATTGCGCTTTATGCCCAATGCCAACGAGTCCGGGACCAATGGTTACGGCGGCACCGGCATTGGCAATAAACAGGCCGACTATGCGCAGTTCAAGTTCCAGCCAACCGATGGCAAGGATCTGGGCACTGCCGCGACGGTGAAAGTCGATATCACCCCTGTGGCGGACGCGCCGAACCTGACGGTGGCAGATAACGCCGTGAACTCCGTGGGCCTGACCAAGCAAAGCTGGAACAGCATTGCGAACCTGGGCACCAACGGCAACGGCGCTGCACCAGCAGACCTGAAAAACGCGATTGATAACGCCGGCACGCCGAACACCAGCACCACCGTGACCACGGTCGTGTCTGAAGCGAACGTTGCGGGGGGCTCTGGCTCCAAGACTTCCGGCCTGATCTACATGGAAGCCGGGAAGAGCTACACCTTCAGCGGCACCGGCGATGACAGCCTGGTGGTCAACGTTGGCGGCAAAGACGTAGCGAGCGCGCTGTGGGGCACCAACAGCGGCAAGTTCAGCGGATCGATCACCCCGACCGTCAGCGGCTATTACAGCATCGAGATCTACCACGCCAACCAGTCCGGACCTGGCAGCTATAACGTCAACGTGCAAATCGGCAACGGTGCGGTCCAGCCCCTGAACGCCAGCGGCATACCGCTCTACACCGGCGTCAGCGACCTGATCAATGCCGGCGTGACCGTGTCCGACCTGCATGGCAGCAACGGCGACGGTTACTACACCGGCTACAAGCTCAACGAAGGCCTGGAGAATGGCTCGGTGCACCTGTCCAAGGTCACCACCAGCCTGAACGATACTGACGGCTCGGAAAGCCTGAGCGTGAAGATCAGCGGGATCCCGGCAGGCTCGGTACTGACCGATGGTGCCGGGCATACCTATAGCGCCGGCGCGAGCACCGGTGAGGTGAACGTAACGGCCTGGGACTTGAGCACCCTGACCATCAAGCCACCGACCTACTACAGCGGCCAGTTCAACCTGACGGTGACCTCGACCTCGACTGAAAGCCTGGGCGGCTCGGCCGTCACCACCGCGCAGTTGCCGGTCACGATTTACCCGGCGAACTACAACTCGATCACCGCAACGTCGGGCAGCGACAACATCACCGGCACCGATGGCAATGACATCGTGGTCTCGGACATCGGTGGCCTGAACGTGGTGCAAGGCAAAAACTACAACATCGCGTTCATGGTCGACAGCTCCGGCAGCATGAGCACCGACTCGGTCAACGCGGCCAAGGCGTCGCTGACTTCGGTGTTCAGCTCACTGAAAAACAGCCTTGGCGCCAACACCTCGGGCACCGTGAATATCTTCGTGGCGGACTTCGATACCCAGGTCAATAAATCGGTGGCGATTAACCTGAACGATCCGAACGCGCTGGCGATACTCAAGGGCGTGCTGGATTCGATGGTCTCCGGTGGCGGCACCAACTATGAAGACGTGTTCAAGGCCACCGCCAACTTCTTCCAGAGCAGCCTGGCGACCGGCAACACCGGCGCGACCAACCTGACTTACTTCATCACTGATGGCCAGCCGACGTACTTCCAGAACGGCGAACAAACCAATCCGGTGGTCGCCGACTTCTACAACTACACCACCACCGATGGCCGTCTGGATGACTACATCAACACCAACAACTATCAGTTGGGCAACGCGTTCTCGATCACCGTCGGCAGCAGCAGGCTGCAACTGATCGACAGCGCCGGTCAGGTTCACAAGTGGATGCAGAACTGGAACGGCAGCTGGTACGACAGCGGCGTCATCGGCACCGTGCATGCGCAAGGCGACGGCACCTATGAAGTCTCGTACCTGGACGGCAGCGGCAGCAGCACCAGCTCTGCGACGACCAGCAATTCCGGCAGCGGGTTTGCATTGCTCAGCGGCTTGTCCAGCGTGGAAGCCATTGGTATCAACAGCGGGGTGAGCCTCAACGACCTCAAACCGTACGACTCGGACGGCAAGCCACAGAGCAACATCGATCCGAAGGACTTGGCCAACGCTATCCTGGGTCACACCGAGGCGACCTTGCCGGGTTCTGACACCATCAACGGTGGCGACGGCAATGACATCATCTTCGGTGACCTGGTGAGCTTCGGTGGGGTTACCGGCGAGGGCTACAACGCGCTGCAGGCCTTCGTCGCACAGAAAACCGGGATGGCCGTCACGGCCGTCACCACGTCGAACGTGCATCAGTACGTGACCGAACACTACGCCGACTTTGATGTGTCCGGCGCCAAGGACGGGAACGACACGCTGCTGGGCGGCAACGGCGACGACATTCTGTTCGGCCAGGGCGGCAGCGACTACCTCGACGGTGGCAAGGGCAATGACATCCTGCTGGGCGGCACCGGCAACGACACGTTGGTCGGCGGCCAGGGCAACGACATCCTGATCGGTGGTTCCGGCGCTGATTTGTTCGTGTGGAAGTCTGGCGACCTGGGCAACGACGTGATCAAGGACTTCAAGGCTGCGGACGGCGACCGGATTGACCTGCGGGATCTGTTGAAAGGTGAGAGCGACAGCACCATCGACAACTACCTCAAGATCACCACGGTGGAGGGTGTCTCGACGCTGCAAGTCAGTACCGAAGGCAATCTGAACAAGGCCGGCGGTCTGGCGAACGCGGATGTCACCATCAAGCTGGAAGGCAACGACTGGTCTCACACCAGCATCAACTCGCTGATCAGCGGTGCCGACCCGACCATCAAGATCGATCACACCGCCTAAGCCTGCGTTCATCGGCCGCCCAACCGGGCGGCCGATGTACATTAGTAGCTCGTCACTGGCTCTGTGGGACGATTGCACCGCATACTCGCACCCATTACCCACCGTTAGCCTGTGTTGGTGGCTGCGGGCTTCATTGCTGAGGGATTGTTATGTTTTATGTGCAACGTGATGCACACGGCGGGCTGATTCGCGTAGAGGCCGCCGCCTTCGACGAGTCAACGGAGACGCTACCGGCCGATCACCATGAGATTGAGGCGTGGTATGCCAATACGCTCGTGGAAACCAGCCTGAATCAGCTCAAGCAAAGCGACCTGGAGATGATTCGGGTTCTGGATGACTTGATTCAGGTGTTGACCAGCAAGGGGGTGATTCGCGTCACCGACCTGCCGCCGGCGGCCCAAGCCAAACTGTTGGATCGCAACCAGGCGCGGGAAGCACTCGGCGGGCTGAACAGCTTGATCAACGACGAAGAAACCGGGTTGATCTGAGGCCCCAGACGGTAGCCGCTGCCTCAGCAGCGGCTACCCGCATTACTTCCAGGGCGCCGGCTCGCCAAACAACTGCCCCTGCACGCCGAAAACACCCATCTCGCAGATCACCGCCAGCTCACCCTCAGTCTCAACACGCTCAGCGATCAGTGGCAGGTCAATGCTGTGGGCGGCGCGCTGGATCGCTTCGATAAACAGGCGTTTGTCGCTCTCTTGGTCGATGTCGCGAATGTAGCTGCCGTCGATCTTCAGGTAGGCCAGGCCCAGGCGCGCCAGGTTGCCGATCATGCTGAAGCGCCCGCCGAAGCGCTGCAGGCTCAAGGAGAAATTGAGCTCGCGCAGGCGATGGGTCAGTTGCTCAAGCGCCGCTTGTTCCGGCAATTGCTCTTCGCCGATTTCCAGGGTCAGCCGTGGGCCGAGATTGGAGTGTTGACGCAGCAGCTCAAACACTCGATTCAGGGCTTGAGGGTCGGCCAAGGTCGCGGCCGACAGGTTCAGCGCCAGGGATTCCGTGTGGCCGGCCATCTGCTTGAACACCAGCTCCAGCATCATGCGGTCAAGACGCGCCGACCAGCCGAACCGTTCAAGCCATGGCAGGAAACGCCCTGCCGCAATCGTCTGCCCCTGGTCGTCCTGCAGGCGTGACAACACCTTGTAGTGCAGCACAACCTGCGGGTCGTGGCTGGCAACCACCGGCTGGAAATACAGTTGAAAACGTCGCTCGGTCAACGCCTGGTCGAGCAAGGTATGCCAGGCATGATGGTCATCGCCAACGCTGGCGGGCGCGCTATGGTCCAGGCAGACCCAACTGGTGTCGCCTTGGGTCTCCGCCTGGGCCAAGGCCTGGTCGGCCAGTGTCAGCACGGCTTGCGGTGCGTCGCCATGGTTGAACGGTGCCAGGCCGATGTAAGCGACCGGCGTGACATCGCTGGCACCCGTGGCTTGCAGGCTAAGCAGGACGCTTTCCAGGTTTTGCGCCAGCTGCAAGGCCTCTTCGCGTACCAGCCCCGGCGCCAGCACGGCAAACTCGCCGCCGCGGATCCGGGTGACCAGGTTGTGGGTTTCCGGGTACGGCTCGCACTGACGCAACAATTGCTCGCCCACCGCCTGCAGCAATTGGTCGGTGCGCTGGCCGCCCAGGCGCTGGTTGAGTCCGGCCAGGTCCTTGACCCGCAGGAGCAGCAAATAACCGGAGTTGGTCTCCTCCGGATTACTCACCCGAGCGTTAAGTTGCATCTCGAAATAGCGCCGGTTAGCCAGGCCAGTGAGGTTGTCCTGGTATGACTCGACCCGCAGCCTTTCACTGCGCTCGGCCTGCTCCTGAAACAGCGCCTTGAGTTTCTCCACCATCTGGTTCATCGCCTGCACCACACGACGTAGCTCCGGGGTGCGCGGCAGTTCTGGCAAGCTCAAGAACTCCCGACGGGCAATCGCGTGGGACTGTTTGACCATGTAGTCCAAGGGCTTCAATTGTCTGCGCAGCAACAGGGCTCCCAGCACGGCGCTGACAGCGCCACACAGCAACAGCCAGCCAAGGCTGCCAAGCGCGCTTCGCCAGAGCTTGGCCAGGGCGAACATCGGGTGGCTGACCACCTCTACCCGTGCCGCCTGCTCCCAGCCACGGTTAACCAAGGCGTCGCCGCCCGCCGGCTCCAGGCCGATCAGGTTGACGAACCATTTGGGCACGCCATCGCTGTCGGGGGTACCGTTGCGCTCGACAATGACCTGGTCATTCTTCAGGTCCACCACGCGGATGCTGGCGTAGTAGCCGCTGTCGAAGATCGAACTGACCAGCAACTCCACCATCGCCGGGTCATCGATATTAGGGGTCAGTGACAGCGCCAACGCGGTGGCGGCGTCCTGCGCGTGGGAACGCAACTGGTTGACATATTGGGTGCGCGAACTTTCCAGGCTCACCATGAAGCTGCCGCTGAAGGCGACCACCAAAAACAGACAGATAGCGATCAAAAGCTGTTTGAACAGTGACATCTGTAGAGGTACTCCTAGTTGGCAGGCTCGGCTGGAAAGCCTTCCGCACGCATTTTTTTCAACACATCCTGCCAGCGTGACAAGCGTTTGGTATCACTGACTTTTTTGTCGCCCTTGGCGCCCGGCAACCATAAGCCTTCAGCATTGAAGGAATAGACAGGCAGCAAGTCGGTACGCTGGCTTGCCGGCTGGATTTCATCGGTCAGGCTGTCGAGCACCAGCGGCATCGCGTCCGGCGTCGAATAATAGGTCAAGACCATGTGGGCGCGATTCTGACGCAACGCCTTGACGTAGGTAATGCGCAATTTGTCGCTGGCGACGCCCAGATGACGCAAGCTGAAATACTTGGCGATTGCATAGTCTTCGCAATCCCCGGCGCCCTTCCACAGGCCTTCGATAGGGGTTTCCCAATAGTCCACTTGGTGCCACAGGTCGATGTCTTCCACATAGTGCATTTGCTTGTTGAAGAACAGGTTGACTACCTTAAGCTGCTCCAGTTCGCTGACTTGTTTCTGTGTCGCCAACAACCGTTGCCAGGCATCGATGCGCTGCTGCCCTTCTCCCAACGGGCCGTACAGTGCGGTCGCTTTGCGGCTGATCTGGGAGAAATCCCAATCGGCATGCAGCCCGCCAGGCAATAAGCCAGCCAGCAACAGCACCGAAAAAAGCCAGCGCAGGACCCAAGGGGGAATAAAACGTACCGCCAAAGCGTTCAATCCGTGGAAGAAGACGGAGTAGCGTTGGATGGTGAAGGTTCGAATGGTAAAAAACAATGGCACGGTGCAATCACCGCAACAGTACCCATTTTTCCATAGCAGCCGTAAGACACGGCAAGTCAGAAATGTGGGTCAAAAGACCGCATTGTTGAGTCACTTACAAGCCGAAACCTTGCCTGTTTGACAAGCTTGTAGACAAACTCTAGTGTGCATTGGATCCAATTAGCCACCTCACCCTGAAAAGGAGGATAGCGTAGTCGTGACGCAGAAGCCGAACCCTTTGAGCAGCATCCAGATCAGCGGGCCTATCCCCGCCCATCTTGCTCGCTCCGTGATTGAAGAAACATTGCGCAACGCCATCCTGGATGGTCGCTTGCCCTGCGGCACCGCCATGCGCCAACAGGAGCTGGCCAGCTTGTTCGGGGTCAGCCGGATGCCGGTGCGCGAGGCATTGCGTCAACTGGAAGCCCAGTCACTGCTGCATGTGGTCACCCACAAAGGCGCAGTGGTGGCGCCACTGATTGAAGACCATTCGGCAGAAACCTATGCGCTGCGCATACTCCTGGAATCCGAAGCACTGCGCTTGTCGATTCCTCTGCTCACTGCCGATGACATTGCCCAGGCTGGCGCCTTCATCGACGCACTGGAACGGGAAAGCGACTACACCGAAATCGGCCGCCTCAACCGTCTGTTCCACATGGCGCTGTACGGCAAGGCGGGCAATCAGCGGTTGCTCAAGTTGGTGGAACACGGCTTGAACGAAGAGGAGCGTTTCCTGCGCTTCAACCTCGAAGCCATGGGCCTGGGCAAAACGTCCCAGGAAGACCACCGGGAACTGCTGGACCTGGTGGCGAAAAAGAAAATCGAGGAAAGCATCCTGACCTTGCGTAACCACCTCACCCGCGGCATGGAGGTGATTACGGGTTACCTCAGGAGCCTTGAACAGAGCGACGATAAAACATCGCTTTGAATGCTCCAGGGAACTGAACCTCCCCCTTCGACCACATAGCGCTGCGAGGCCGCCTGGGTCAGGGGGCTCAGTGCATCACAGCAACGAAGTGCTGCCCCGCCGAAACTTACAGTTCAAAACAAACAACTACTCCAGCTTATTATTTAACATTCAAGGAAGCTTCCCACACTCCACAGAGCGCACTAACTACAGCAACATATTTATCTGCAACCATTTATAAAACTAAAAACCACTGAACACCCAATCAGATTACTGTTTTTAATTATCCATACTCCAAATCTTCCAAACCAATAGCGTGAACCCATGCTCGGGCGTCACTCTGAGTGGCGTTCCTTTAAATAAAGCCTTGTGTTTTGTCACAGCGTGCGGCGTGTTGAATAACGGCGCCAGCCTCACGTATGGCTGTCCGCGATCAAGGCATCCGCGCGCGCGAGAAAACCAATACTTATTTGTCGCTAAAGCAAAACGCTTTTATCAGGGAAGAGACAACGACTTATAGGCATCAACCATGTTCCAACACTCACACCTGCTTAAACAAAAAAAGCAGCAGTTGCACAACCACCCACTATTCACACAAATCAATACGCTCCAAAAGTTGCAGTACTTTATGGAGAACCACGTATTCGCTGTTTGGGACTTCATGACACTGACCAAGCGCCTGCAACATGACCTGACCGGTATGCGCCTGCCCTGGTTACCGCCAACGGACCCACAAGCCGCTCGCCTGATCAATGAAATCGTATTGGGCGAAGAGTCGGACGTGTACCCCGGGCACGGACACGGTAGCCACTTCGAGCTGTACCTGGAGGCCATGCGTGAAGTCGGCGCGAATACGGCGACCATCAAGCGGTTCGTCAGCCTGCAACGTGACGGCTGCGATGCAGAAACGGCCCTGCAAAAAGTCGATATCCACCCTGCCGTGGCTCGGTTCGTCAGAAACACGCTGCAGGTTGCCCTGAACGCGCCGACTCACTGCGTCGCCGCGGCCTTTCTGCACGGTCGCGAGAGCGTTATCCCGATGATGTTCAACCGCCTCCTGGAAAGCTGTGAGATAGCTCACCGCCAGGCACCGACCTTCTGCTACTACCTCAAGCGCCATATGGAGATCGACGCCGAAGAGCATGGCCCGGCGGCAACACAATTGCTGCAACGCCTCACACTCGCAGACCCGACTCGCGAGCAGCAAGCCAACAGTGCCGCCCTCGGCGCCGTGGAAAGCCGCCTGGCCTTATGGGACGGGTTGCACCTGCGCCTGTCGGAGGTGAGCGTATGAACCCCGCCGACTACCGCTCATTTGCCGACGACTGGGAGCGCCGCGCGACTATCCGCACGCGCCCGCGCCGCCTGCTGGAAAATGATCAAAAGTTGATTTATCCCATGAGCCGACAACCCTTGGTGCTGAGCGCGACCTTTGTCGATCAATGCCCACAGCACCGGGATTCTGTCTTGTTGCAGACGTTCTACAAGTTCATCAACGACGTGGTGATCTTTGAAACCGAGATCGTCGACAAGACCGCACGCAGCATTGCCAAGAATCGCTTTTCAGTGCCCTTTCCGCTCGCCTGCCGCTACGACGCCATGACCGTCGTGGTGGATGAGGACTACCACGCCCTCGTCGCCCTCGATTTCATGCAACAGACCGTCGAGATGACCGGCATCCCGCCCCTTGAACTGCCCGGGCAAATCGAGCTGAGCCGCGCCTTGCCTGCCGCGCTGGCGCTGGCCCCCGAACACCTGCGCGATGCCGTGGAACTGATCGCCGTGGCCATCGCCGAAAATACCGTGACCCATGACGTCGCGGCGTTTTCCAAGGACGACAGCGTCAAGCAATCCATCCGTGGTTTGATGGCCGACCACTTGTTTGACGAGGGCCGTCATGCGGTTTTCTGGACGCGTCTGGTGCGTATTTATTGGCAGTCTGCAAACGCCTCGGACCGCGACTGCATCGCTCGGATCCTGCCGGTATTTCTCCAGCATTACTTGACCCACGACCTGCAAAAAAACTTCGATCTGCAATTGATCGAGCACCTGGATGTCAGTGACGACACGCGCTCTGCGCTACGCGCTGAAGTGCAGGCGATGGGCTTTCCCATTACCCGCCAGCACCCACTGGTCGGCAATATCATGGGGTTCCTGAATCACAGCGGCCTGCTGCAAACGCCGAGCGTGGTTCGGGCGTTGGATGCCTTTCTTCCAGCGCCAGGAAGCCACCCATGAGGCGCCTGAAGATTGGGCTGACGGGCTCCAGTGCAGCGTTGAATGAAATCAGTAAGACGCTGGCGCAATACGGTCATGGGTTGGTGCGAGCACAGGACGTGACCCACGTCGATCTGCTGATTGATGACGGTAGCGAGGAGGTGCCGCCAGGCTTGGCCTGCACGGCATTGATGAGCCTGCGCTTGAGTATGGCAGCGTTGACAGACTGCCGGCTGCCAGCCCTGCAGTTCAGGTGTTACGCCCGCTCACGGCGACTTCTGGCGACTCTGAACGTTGCCGGCGAAGCCTGTGGGAATGGTCAACGGTTGCGTCAACAGGCAGTAAGCGACTTGGTGGAATGGGTGGCCCAGCAGGTGAGCGGGTTCTCCCGAGACCCGAGCTATTTCTCGCAGACGACGGTCGCCTCCGATGATCCGGAACACAGCCTGCAAGCGCTCGCATCGCTGGCGTACCTGCATCGCTTTAACCAGACCGCCGATGCGGTGTTGTGGCAGCAAGCCCAGGTGCCAATGATCGAACGACTGGAAAGCAGTCTTCAAACCTTCGCCGACCGGCCGGCGCTGAATATCGCTGGCAGCGTGCTGAGTTATCGACAGTTGCATCGCAAGAGCCTGGCGATCCGACAGCACTTAGGGCCTCTGCTTGGGTCCTGCGACACGCCGCCGGTGATCGGCGTCTGCCTGGGCAAGTCCCTTGATCTGTACGCCAGCATCCTCGCGGTGCTGGCCTGCGGCGCGGTGTACCTTCCGTTGGAGCAGGGCCACCCGCTGCAACGCCAGCAAGCCATGCTGGAAAACGCCAACGTCTCGGTGCTGCTGGATGATGGCAAGCATCCACTGCGGGACGGTTTTTCTGCAGTGGATGTCAGTACCCTCGACACCCACGACAACCCGCCGTTATTGCGCCAGCGCCCGCCTATGGACGCCCCCTGCATGGTGCTCCATACCTCGGGCACCACTGGCCAGCCCAAAGGCGTGCTGCTCAGTCAGTACAACCTGGCCCACTTCACCAGCTGGTTCGGCGGCCAGGTACAACTGAACGAACAGAGCCGCGTCTTACAATTCTCGCCCTTGAGTTTTGACTCTTCACTGATTGATATCTTCGCGGGCCTGATAGCGGGCGCAGAGTTGATCGTGCCCAGTGAGGACCAGCGTCGCGACCCGCAGCAACTGGTGGAGCTGATCCGCCAACAGCGCATCACTCACGCCTTCCTGCCTCCCGCGTTGCTGAGCATCCTGCCGCTGGATCAACCCCTTGGCCTGGCCCATGTGATCACCGGCGGTGATCTATGCGAGCCCTATGTCATCGAGCAACTGGCGGGGCAGTGTCGCCTGCACAACTTCTATGGCCCCACCGAAGCCACCGTGTTGGCGACCCACCGCACGTTGCTGCCAGGCGACAGTAACCGCAACCTCGGCACCCCCATCGCCAACAGCCAGGTACTGATCCTCGACGAGCAGCTACAACCGGTGGACGAACAGGTGATGGGCGAGCTGTACATCGTCGGCCCTGGCGTCAGCCTGGGTTACCTTAACCAGCCTCGGCAGACCGCCGAGCATTTCGTACACCTGGCGCTGCCCGACGGTCAGGCCTTGCGGGCCTATCGCAGCGGCGATCTGGCGAAGTGGACGCAAAGCGGGATCGAACTGGGCGGGCGACGGGATCAGCAAGTGAAGATCCGTGGCTTCCGGGTCGAGCCGCAAGAGGTCGAACATTGCCTGCGTAGCAGTCAGCTGTTTCGCCAAGTGGCAGTCGTGATTGATCATCATCGGCGAATCCTGGCCTTTGTTGCCCAGCCCGAAACACCAGACGCCCTGACTGCACTGAAGCAGCATGCCCGGCAAACACTGCCGGACTATCTGCAACCCACGCTGTGCACAGAGCTTGCGAGCATGCCGTGCACGCCCAACGGAAAGGTCGACCGCCAGGCATTGCTTACGCTACCGACTCAACCGCTGCCGGCCACCACTCACGGCGAACCGCACACGCCGATGCAAGTGCAGTTGCTCAACCTGTGGAGCGAGTTGCTGGGCGTGCCGGCCATGCAGTTGTCGACGGATGAAAGCTTCTTCAATCTCGGTGGCCATTCCATCCTCCTGTCGACGATGCTGCTGCGCATTCGCGAGCAGTTCGGGCGCAGCCTCTCCCTCAGCCGTTTTTTTGAGACCCCCACGGTCCGCACTCTCGCGACGCTGATGGGTGACGATGCACCACCCGAAGCACCGACCGGCCAGGCCACCCGGGGTACCTTCCGTGAGCTGGACGTGCAGACATTGCCGGCGGACCAGGCGGGAGAACGCCGCAGGGTGATCGTGACCGGGGCCAACAGTTTTCTCGGGGTGCATATCGTCGAGGCGCTGCTGGCCGAGGGCGCACTTGAAGTGGCGTGCCTGGTGCGCGAGCACCCCGGACATTCGGCGACCGCACGGTTCGCCGAGGCGCTGCGTGAGTACCGCCTGGAACACCTGGACCTGAGCCGAGTCCGGGTGTATGCCGCCGACATCAGTCAGCCGCGCCTTGGCTTGTCCAGCCAGGCATATGACTACCTCGCCGGGGCGTTCGGCGTGCTGGTGCACAACGCCGCCCACGTCAATCATGTGATGGATTACGCCACGCTGGCCAAGGACAACGTCGAACCGGTGCTGGAATGCCTGCGCCTGTGTGAAACCCGCTGCAAAAAAGTCTTCAACTTTATCTCCACGCTGTCGGCGGCCAGCAGCATCGATGCCCAAGGGCAGGTACTCGAGACCCACGCCGCCACCCCGCCGCTTTACATCCAGAATGGCTACAACCTGTCCAAATGGGTCGCGGAGCGCTTGCTGGGGCGCGCCGCCGAGCAAGGAGCGTGGGTCAATATCCATCGCCCCGGAAACATCAGTTTTAACAGCCGCAGCGGTGTCTGCGAACCACAGAAAAATCGCCTGATGTTGATGCTCAAAGGCTCACTCCAACTGGGCCTGGTGCCCAGCCTCAAGCTGAACTTTGACTTGATGCCCGTGGACTTTCTTGCCCGGTTTGTTGCGTTCCACAGCGGCCGCTGTCGTGATGGAGGAACCGTGTTCAACCTGCACAACCCGCAACCCTTGAGCTGGGAATCCTACGTCGACGCCTTTCGCCAGGCAGGCCATGCATTCGAACTGGTGAGCGTCGCCCACTGGCAACGTCACCTGCACACGGTGGATAGCCGCAATGCATTGTTCGGCGTACTGGGTTTCTACCTGAATGGCGTAGGCGAGGACATCGGCGATACCTCAATGATCCGGCATGACAACGCACAACATGGCGTCGAGCAGATGGGCACGCACTACCCCGAAAAAAATCCGGCGCTGTTACGCATGGGCTGCGAGTACCTCAAGAGCATCGGTTTCCTGCGACCAGGCTCTCAATTGAAGGAAACCCTATGAAACCCGATACGTTGATTCGTAACCCTTGCGGCAAGCCTGTGGTGTCTTCAGTAATGGTTGCTTGCGATGCCGCCCATGCGTGGGCGGTAGTCGGTGATTTTTCTGGATTTGATAAATTTATCCCCGCCTTGTCGCACATCGAAATGACCGGAGCGGGCACGGGATCGCTGCGCAAGAAGTTCTTCCACGATGGAAATCTGGTGGTGGAACAACTCAACAGCCGGGACGAGCAGGCCATGCACATGACCTGGACAACGATTTACAACACCTTGGGCGTGGCACGCCTGTGGGCAGCCATGGATGTCGAAGCATTGGGAGAGGGCTGCTCACGGGTCACCTGGACGATCATCGCCGAACCGGTTGAACAGCGTGTGGAAGAGTTTGAGCCGTTCGTGCAGGCATTCGCTGACAGCGCGCTGGAGAATGTGCGAGCGATGCTTGGCTAAAACTGTAGGAGCGAGCCTGCTCGCGAAAAACGAATAGGCAACACGGGCTATCTGATAGCGCTGCGTTATCGTTGACGTTCTTCGCGAGCAAGCTCGCTCCTACAGGTTAATCATCAGATTTTGAAACTGTCGACCAACTGCTTCAGCCGGTTGGCTTGTTGAGACAACGCGTCGCAATCCTTCAAGGTTTCGTTGAGGTTGGCCACGCCTTGCTGGTTCAGCAGGTTGATCTGGTTGATGTCGACGTTGAGGGTTTCCACCACGGCAGTCTGTTCCTCGGTGGCGGCCGCTACCGACTGGTTCATGCCGTCGATCTCGACGATCCGCTGAGTCACGCTGACCAGGCGTTCACCGGCCTGGTTGGCGACCTCGACGCTTTCTTCGCTGGAGGTCTGGCTGGCGTTCATCGTGGTCACGGCCTCACGCGAGCCGATCTGCAGCGAGGTGATCATTTTATGGATCTCTTCTGCCGACTCCTGGGTGCGGTGCGCCAGGTTGCGGACTTCATCCGCTACCACGGCAAACCCACGTCCCGCTTCACCGGCGCGCGCAGCCTCAATCGCAGCGTTGAGGGCCAGCAAGTTGGTTTGCTGGGAAATGCCTTTGATCACATCCAGGATGTGGCCGATGTTGTCGGTGCTGGCGTTCAGGGTTTCAATCTGCGTGCACGACAGGCTGATTTTTTGCGAAAGCTCCGACATCGCCAGGATGGTTTTCTCCACCACCTTGCGACCGTCATCAGCCTGCTCGCTGGCACCGCTGGCGTGTTGCGAAGCATCAGCGGCGTTGCGTGCGATTTCCTGAGTGGCAGCCCCCAGTTCGTTGATTGCCGCGGCCACGCTGTTGGTACGGGCGCTTTGCTCGTCGGAGCCGACGATCGATGCGTTGGACGAGGCCATTACGCGCTGGGACAGGTCATGTACCTGACGGGTGGCCGAGGAAACTTCGGAAATTGACGCGTGAATACGCTCGACGAATTGGTTGAAGGCACTGCCCAAGTCACCGAACTCGTCCTTGCTTTCCACTGTCAGGCGGCGGGTCAAGTCACCCTCGCCCTGAGCGATGTCCTGCATGGCGCGGCCCATGGTGGTCAGCGGGCGCATCAAGACCTGTATCAGCAGGCTCAGGAACACCGCGATGGCAGCGACTGCAATAAACATGGCGATCAATGCCGAGGTGCGGAACTTGCCCAGCGGTGCGTAGGCTTTGTCTTTGTCGATCGACAGGCCGATGTACCAGTCGGCATTCGGCAACCCGCTGATGGGGGTGAAGGACAGAATCCGTTCCTGGCCATTGAGGACCACTTCCTGGCTGACCTTCTCG
Organism: Pseudomonas sp. LBUM1641; assembly: GCF_059716235.1. Lineage (NCBI taxonomy): Bacteria > Pseudomonadati > Pseudomonadota > Gammaproteobacteria > Pseudomonadales > Pseudomonadaceae > Pseudomonas > Pseudomonas sp. LBUM1641. Next base: position 132,999 of record NZ_CP166815.1, on the reverse strand, counting down.
ATGCGTACGTTGGTGCCCGGATAGATGTCCTTGAGGTTTTTCATCACTTGGTCCTGGTCCGGGCTGACGATCACCTGGCCGTCACCCCTGACCAGAAACGCATGGCCGATGCCGCCGAAATCCACCGAGTTGATGATCTTCACCAGGGTTTGCAAGCTCAGGTCACCGCCAACCACGCCAAGCAGTTCGCCATTCTTTTTCACCGGCATCGCGATGGTCACGATCAGCCCACCTACCGCTGCCATATAGGGCGGCGTGAGCATGGTCTTGTCGGCGGCCACGGCTTGTTTGTACCAAGGGCGCTGACGCGGGTCGTAGCCATCGGGCATTTTGGCGTCGGGCCGTTGGGTGAACACGCCGTTGGTTGAACCGACGTAGGTGAACTGGAAGTTGGAGGTAAATGCCGACTGGTCGACCAACCCCGGAAGATCGGCAGCACTGCCTTGGTGGGCCACGTTTTGCGCCAGGCTTTCCAGTACCAGTACCCGGCCGCTGAGCCAGTTCTGCACACTGCTGGCGGTCAGTTCACCGGACTGCTGAATAGACGATTCCAGGTTTTGCCGGATGGTATTGCGCTGCAGGTAGTCGTTGTAGAACGTGAATAACGCGAAGGCCAGAACCACTACGCCTGACGCGGCCAACAGAATTTTATGACTGAACTTGAGATTCATTTCATTGACTTCTTTTTGCCAAAAGGGGGTGAGCGTGCCGGATGCAACATTCCATGTAACGGGATAGGCAGACTCTGTGACTGCTCTATTTCGGTGCACGCATGGCTCGTCAGGCTGTCGGCCAAGTCAGGATAAATCTTAGGAATTTGTGAGAAGCATCTGCTTTTTGCGTCAGAAGCCGACCAGCGGTAGGCCTGTGGTGGCAGGAGTTGCAAAATTTTTCAGCCTTACCGACAATGCGACTAATTATCATTTGTGACGCTTTGCCAGGCCGCGTGAATGCCCTCTTCCGAGTACGCAGTACAGACGCTCTACAGCAACCATCATGGCTGGCTGAACACCTGGCTGCGCAGCCGACTGGGCAATGCAGCAGATGCGGCAGACCTGGCGCAGGACACGTTCGTGCGCCTGCTGCAAAAAACCGAACGCTTCGAACTCAAGGCTCCTCGGGCCTTCCTGCGCACCATCGCCCGAGGCCTGGTGATCGATCATTGGCGTCGCGAAGAAATCGAGCGCGCCTATCTGGAGTCCATCGCGCATTTGCCCGACGCCTTGGCACCGAGTGCTGAAGAGCGTGCGCTGATTCTGGAATTGCTGGAGTCCATCGCCCGGCTTCTGGACGGACTCAAGCCCAAGGTGCGCAAGGCGTTTCTACTGGCTCAGTGCGACGGGCTGACATACAAGCAGATTGCGCAGCAGATGGGCGTGTCGGTGCGCTCGGTAGAGCGGTATGTCGCCGAGGCGCTGTATCACTGTTATGTGCTGCGGTATGAGGCATGACCTCGATGGATAACGCAGCGCGCTCCGGGCCCGACCCGCAGGTGGTCAAGCAGGCCATCAGCTGGATGCTGCGCTTGCGTAACAATCGCGCCAATGTCCGGCTGAAGGCGCAGTGCGAGCACTGGCGTGAGGCTCATCATGAACACGAGTTGGCCTGGCAACGCGTGCAGGCGCTGCAGCATGAATTGAGCAGCCAGTTGGCGGCGATTCCCGGAGCCCATGTGGCGCTGGAGAACAGTGCCCAGCGCCTTGGCCGCCGGCAAGCGTTGAAGGTGTTGTCCGGCGTGCTGTTGATGGGCTCGGCGGCCTGGGCCAGTCGAGACCTCACCGGCTGGCAGCGTTGGACCTCGGACCTGGCGACCACCACCGGCGAGCGTCGCAGCGTGCAACTGCCGGATGGCACACGCCTGCAGCTCAATACCGACAGCGCGGTGGACCTGGACTTCAACCCGCAGCAACGCTTGATCACGTTGGTACGCGGGGAAATCCTGGTGACCTGCGGCGCCGTCGCAACCGCACCGCTGCTGGTTCGCACCCGCCATGGCTTGTTCGAAGGCATCGACGGGCGGTTTGTGGTGCGCCAGGACGGTGATTGCACACGCTTGAGCGTGGCCTCAGGCAACGTCGCGATTCACTCACCGCATACCGCCGACGGGCTGTTTACTCAAGTGCATGCAGGAGAAAGCTACGTGGTGCATCAGAACGGGGCCGTTCTCGCGCCGCCTTCGGATATGGATACTGGGGCCTGGGCCGACGGATTGATCGTCACCCGCAACATGCGTCTTGCCGACTTCCTGGCGGAGGTGGGGCGTTATCGCCAGGGTTATCTGGGCTGTTCAAGTGATATCGCAGACTTGCGATTGTCGGGTGTTTTTCGCCTGGAAGACACTGAGAAGCTGTTGGCGATCCTTCCGCAGACGCTGCCTGTGCGTCTGCGCTATCGCACCCGCTGGTGGGTGAGCCTGGAGCGTCAGGCCTGATTATTTTTGTCGCACCTGATTTATTTTTGGCGGCTTTTTTCCGTGAGTCCGGCTTAGACAGTAAGCAATTCAATCTGCCTTCAGCGACCTCTACGGATCTCGATAATGACTGTGCGTTTTTTCAGTAACTCACCCTCTTCCTACCCTTTGCTCAGCAAAGCCGTACGTGCAGCGTTGCTGTCGACCACAATGGGCATCGGCTTGCTGCCGGTGGCCGGCGCCGCGGCTGATAGCGGCGTCGAGCGTATCAGCCAGCGCTATGACATCCCTGCAGGCCCGCTGAGCGATGCGCTCAATCAGTTTGCCCGTCAGGCAGGCATCACACTTTCCAGCACGCCTGCGCAGACTCAGGGTCGCCAGTCTGTCGGGCTGCATGGGGAGTACTCTGCCGAACAAGGTTTGAGTCAGTTGCTCAGCGGGTCAGGCTTGCAGGCGCAGGCTCAGGACGACGTGAGTTTCGTGTTGCAGGCACAGCCCGAGAGCGAGGCGCTGACCTTGCCGACCACCGATATCAAAGGCTTCGCCCTGGGTAACGCCTTGGGCAGCATGGACGGCTACAACGCGACTCACAGCCAGATTGCCACCAAGACCAGTACCGCGCTGGTGGAAACGTCCCAGACGGTTTCAGTGGTGACCCGCGAGCAGATGGACGACCAAGGCTCGCAAACCGTTGCCCAGGCCATGCGTTACACCCCTGGCGTGTTGACCAACCCGTATGGCGCGACTCACCGCTATGACTATGTGGCGATGCGTGGCTTCAACGACGGTTCGGTGGACAACATCTACCTCGACGGTTTGAAATCCATGGGGGACAGCGGCACCTACAGCACCATGCAGGTGGACCCGTACTTCCTCGAGCGGGTGGATATCCTCAAAGGCCCGTCATCGGTGCTCTACGGACGCAGCTCGCCGGGCGGGCTGGTGGCGTTGACCAGCAAGAAGCCATTGTTTGAGCCCTACCATCAGGTGCAGGCCACTGTGGGTTCCCAAGGGCAGCGAGGCATGGGTTTCGACTTCAGCGGCCCGGTGGATGACGACAAGCGTATTGCTTACCGACTGACCGGGCTTGCGGATAAGTCCGACACACAGTTCGACCATGCCAAGGAAAAACGCTACGCACTGGCGCCCACCTTGAGCATCGACTTTACCGATGACACGTCCCTCACACTCCAGACTTATCTACAGCATGATCCCGACGGTGGCTATCACGGTGGCATGCCAGCGGATGGCGCGCTGCATCAGCGCAATGGCCAGCGAATTTCCAATCACTTCTTTGAGGGTGAGCCGGACATTGATGGGTACAAACGTGATCAGCAGTCGTTCGGCTATCAGTTTGAGCATCGCTTCAATGATGTTTTCACGGCGCGGCAGAACTTTCGGTATCTGGATTCTAAGGTCCGGCTGGACCAGGTGTATGCCTATGGCTGGACCACGCCCACCAGTAATGAGCTGAATCGCTACTACTCAGGCGGTGACGAGAAGCTGCATGCGTTCATTATCGACAATATGCTGCAGGCTGAGTTTTTTACCGGCGCAACCAAGCACACGGTGTTGATGGGGGCGGACTATCAGCGGCGCAAAACCGTTGTGGACTGGAGCAGCGGCTCTCTTGCGCCGATCAATGCGTTCATTCCGGCGTATGGCAATTCCGAGATCAGTTATTACAGTCCAACCAGTTATCTGCGTCGGCTCGAGCAGACCGGCGTTTACCTGCAGGACCTGATTGAGATGGACAAGTGGCGGTTCTCCCTCGGGCTGCGTCAGGATTGGGTTGAGACCTCTGATGAAAACCGCATTGCTGAAGCGGGACGGCCGGTGGGCACGGAGATCAGTGATAAACGTACCAAGCTGACCGGGCGTGCAGGAGCGCTTTATCTATTTGATAACGGTCTTGCGCCCTACGTCAGCTATTCCGAATCCTTCAACCCGAACTCCTATTCGGACAGTGCGGGCAATCCCCTGGCACCTACCGACGGCACCCAGTGGGAGGTTGGCTTGAAATATCAGCCGCCGGGTACTGACAACCTGTTCACCGCTTCGCTGTTCCGTATCGATCAGGAAAACCTGGCGACCAAGCTGCCGCAGGAAAACTTCTATCGCGCGGTAGGTGCTGTGCGCTCCCAGGGCCTGGAGTTGGAGGCGCATATGCAGCTGACTGACAATCTCAAGTTGCTGGGCAGCTATACCTTCACTGACATCGAGTATTCAAAGTCGATGGTCAGCACGTTGAGTACTGCGGACAACGTGATCGAGAACAAGGGAAATTCGCCGACCCAGGCACCGCGTCACATGGCTTCGGTGTGGGCGGACTACAAATTCGATAGCGGCGCCCTGGATGGCCTGCGACTCGGCGGTGGCGTGCGCTATGTCAGCTACAGCTGGGCGGATGCGGAGAACACCATGAAGGTGCCCGCCTACACGCTGTTTGATGCCTCGATGGGTTATGACCTGGGCAAGGTGGGGTTGAAGGATGTGGATGTGCGCCTGAATGCCAACAACCTGACGAACGAGTCTTACGTGGCGTCGTGCGCGAGCCTTAACTTCTGCTACCTGGGTGAAGAGCGCAACGTCAGTGCGACGGTGAGCTACCAGTTCTAATTTCTCTCGATTCATCCAAAGCCAGTGCCTGATTCCAGGCGCTGGCTTTGTCGTCTTTGCAGGAAAACTTTATGCGTGCATTGCTGGTTTTATTTCATCGTTACATCGGGTTGGCGACGGCGTTGTTTCTGATGATGGCGGGGATAACGGGCAGCCTTCTGGCGTTCAACCATGAACTGGATGAATGGCTCAATCCCGGGTTCTACGAAGCGACAGCCAAGGGCCGTGCATTGCCGCCAGGTGAACTGGTGGACACGCTGCAGGGGCAGCATCCCAAGCTGCAGGTCTGGTACATGGAATATCCACAAGAGGCCGGTCATACCGCTATGTTGGCGGCAGTCGCCAGAAACGATCCGGCGACCGGCAAACCCTTTGATGAACCTAACCAGGTTTTCTATCTCGATCCGGTCAGTGGTGAAGAAATGGGGCGACGCTTTTGGGGCGCTTGCTGCTTTCAGCGTGAGAATCTCATTCCATTCATTCTGGAGTTTCACTACAACCTGACACTGCCGGGAAATTGGGGTTTGTGGCTGATGGGGTTGGTGGCGATTGCGTGGGTATTCGATTGTTTTATCGCGCTGTGGCTGACCCTGCCGCGGGGCACACCATTCTGGAAGAAGTGGTCCACGGCTTGGAAGATCAAGGGTGGTCATGCTTATCGGTTGAATTTCGACCTGCATCGCGCAAGCGGGCTGTGGCTTTGGCTGTTGTTGCTGCCGATTGCAGTTAGCAGCGTGGCGATGAATTTGCCAAGCCAGGTGTTCAAACCAGTTGTCTCGCTGTTTTCACCGGTTGAGGCCAGCATCTATGAGGCTCGTGGCAGGCTACCGAGCGAGCAATTGGGCGTGACGCAGCTGAGTTATCAACAGGCCTATGAAAGGGCGTTAGAGGAAGGCAAACGGCTTGGGCTTACAGCGGCGATTGGGGAGCTGTACTACAGCTTCGAGTACAACTTCTATGGCGCGGGTTTTGGGCAACATGATACCGAGGCCCATGGAAAATCCTGGTTGTTTTTCCATGGGACGGACGGGCGTTTATTAGGGCAGGAAATAGCAGGGCAAGGTACGTTGGGAGAGCGCTTTTATCGGCTGCAGCTGCCGATCCATGGAGGCAGGATCATCGGGCTGATGGGGCAGGTATTGATTGCGCTGCTGGGGATTGTGATCGCGATGTTGTCGGCAACCGGGATCTACATCTGGTGGCGCAAGTTGCTGGCCAGGCGAAATGTGAAGGCACGCAAAGGTTGAGTCGGTCCTGTTTCTTTGCTTCCTTAAACGACAAAACCCCTGTCTGCGTTAGCAGACAGGGGTTTCGGAATTCAATCTTGACGATGACCTACTCTCACATGGGGAAACCCCACACTACCATCGGCGATGCATCGTTTCACTGCTGAGTTCGGGATGGGATCAGGTGGTTCCAATGCTCTATGGTCGTCAAGAAATTCTGTGTACCAGACCGTTGCGTTCGCAACGTGCCGGTGAAAATCATGGACTTCTACATAAACAAAACCCCTGATTGCGTTAGCAATCAGGGGTTTCGGAATTTAATCTTGACGATGACCTACTCTCACATGGGGAAACCCCACACTACCATCGGCGATGCATCGTTTCACTGCTGAGTTCGGGATGGGATCAGGTGGTTCCAATGCTCTATGGTCGTCAAGAAATTCGGGTACTGAGTCGTGACCAATTGGTCTCGCTTCAGCAAATTGGGTATGTGATAGCTTTCGGTGTTTTGTGAGTATCTCGAACTTTCGGTTCGTTTCGTCTTCACACACCGCAATCTGATGCTTCTACTTGTTTCCAAGTCAGGAGTAGTCAAATTGCTTGGGTGTTATATGGTCAAGCCTCACGGGCAATTAGTATTGGTTAGCTCAACGCCTCACAGCGCTTACACACCCAACCTATCAACGTCGTAGTCTTCGACGGCCCTTCAGGGAACTCAAGGTTCCAGTGAGATCTCATCTTGAGGCTAGTTTCCCGCTTAGATGCTTTCAGCGGTTATCTATTCCGAACATAGCTACCCGGCAATGCCACTGGCGTGACAACCGGAACACCAGAGGTTCGTCCACTCCGGTCCTCTCGTACTAGGAGCAGCCCCTCTCAAATCTCAAACGTCCACGGCAGATAGGGACCGAACTGTCTCACGACGTTCTAAACCCAGCTCGCGTACCACTTTAAATGGCGAACAGCCATACCCTTGGGACCGGCTTCAGCCCCAGGATGTGATGAGCCGACATCGAGGTGCCAAACACCGCCGTCGATATGAACTCTTGGGCGGTATCAGCCTGTTATCCCCGGAGTACCTTTTATCCGTTGAGCGATGGCCCTTCCATACAGAACCACCGGATCACTAAGACCTACTTTCGTACCTGCTCGACGTGTCTGTCTCGCAGTCAAGCGCGCTTTTGCCTTTATACTCTACGACCGATTTCCGACCGGTCTGAGCGCACCTTCGTACTCCTCCGTTACTCTTTAGGAGGAGACCGCCCCAGTCAAACTACCCACCATACACTGTCCTCGATCCGGATAACGGACCTGAGTTAGAACCTCAAAGTTGCCAGGGTGGTATTTCAAGGTTGGCTCCACGCGAACTGGCGTCCACGCTTCAAAGCCTCCCACCTATCCTACACAAGCAAATTCAAAGTCCAGTGCAAAGCTATAGTAAAGGTTCACGGGGTCTTTCCGTCTAGCCGCGGATACACTGCATCTTCACAGCGATTTCAATTTCACTGAGTCTCGGGTGGAGACAGCGCCGCCATCGTTACGCCATTCGTGCAGGTCGGAACTTACCCGACAAGGAATTTCGCTACCTTAGGACCGTTATAGTTACGGCCGCCGTTTACCGGGGCTTCGATCAAGAGCTTCGCGTTAGCTAACCCCATCAATTAACCTTCCGGCACCGGGCAGGCGTCACACCCTATACGTCCACTTTCGTGTTTGCAGAGTGCTGTGTTTTTAATAAACAGTCGCAGCGGCCTGGTATCTTCGACCGGCATGAGCTTACGGAGCAAGTCCTTCACCCTCACCGGCGCACCTTCTCCCGAAGTTACGGTGCCATTTTGCCTAGTTCCTTCACCCGAGTTCTCTCAAGCGCCTTGGTATTCTCTACCCAACCACCTGTGTCGGTTTGGGGTACGGTTCCTGGTTACCTGAAGCTTAGAAGCTTTTCTTGGAAGCATGGCATCAACCACTTCGTGTTCTAAAAGAACACTCGTCATCAGCTCTCGGCCTTAGAATCCCGGATTTACCTAAGATTCCAGCCTACCACCTTAAACTTGGACAACCAACGCCAAGCTGGCCTAGCCTTCTCCGTCCCTCCATCGCAATAACCAGAAGTACAGGAATATTAACCTGTTTTCCATCGACTACGCTTTTCAGCCTCGCCTTAGGGACCGACTAACCCTGCGTCGATTAACGTTGCGCAGGAAACCTTGGTCTTTCGGCGTGGGTGTTTTTCACACCCATTATCGTTACTCATGTCAGCATTCGCACTTCTGATACCTCCAGCAAGCTTCTCAACTCACCTTCACAGGCTTACAGAACGCTCCTCTACCGCATCACCCGAAGGTGATACCCGTAGCTTCGGTGTATGGTTTGAGCCCCGTTACATCTTCCGCGCAGGCCGACTCGACTAGTGAGCTATTACGCTTTCTTTAAAGGGTGGCTGCTTCTAAGCCAACCTCCTAGCTGTCTAAGCCTTCCCACATCGTTTCCCACTTAACCATAACTTTGGGACCTTAGCTGACGGTCTGGGTTGTTTCCCTTTTCACGACGGACGTTAGCACCCGCCGTGTGTCTCCCATGCTCGGCACTTGTAGGTATTCGGAGTTTGCATCGGTTTGGTAAGTCGGGATGACCCCCTAGCCGAAACAGTGCTCTACCCCCTACAGTGATACATGAGGCGCTACCTAAATAGCTTTCGAGGAGAACCAGCTATCTCCGAGCTTGATTAGCCTTTCACTCCGATCCACAGGTCATCCGCTAACTTTTCAACGGTAGTCGGTTCGGTCCTCCAGTTAGTGTTACCCAACCTTCAACCTGCCCATGGATAGATCGCCCGGTTTCGGGTCTATTCCCAGCGACTAGACGCCCTATTAAGACTCGCTTTCGCTACGCCTCCCCTATTCGGTTAAGCTCGCCACTGAAAATAAGTCGCTGACCCATTATACAAAAGGTACGCAGTCACCCAACAAAGTGGGCTCCCACTGCTTGTACGCATACGGTTTCAGGATCTATTTCACTCCCCTCTCCGGGGTTCTTTTCGCCTTTCCCTCACGGTACTAGTTCACTATCGGTCAGTCAGTAGTATTTAGCCTTGGAGGATGGTCCCCCCATATTCAGACAAAGTTTCTCGTGCTCCGTCCTACTCGATTTCATGACTAAGAGATTTTCGCGTACAGGGCTATCACCCACTATGGCCGCACTTTCCAGAGCGTTCCGCTAATCTCAAAGCCACTTAAGGGCTAGTCCCCGTTCGCTCGCCACTACTAAGGGAATCTCGGTTGATTTCTTTTCCTCAGGGTACTTAGATGTTTCAGTTCCCCTGGTTCGCTCCATACACCTATGTATTCAGTGTAAGGTAACCATCTTATGATGGCTGGGTTCCCCCATTCAGACATCTCCGGATCAAAGTCTGTTTGCCGACTCCCCGAAGCTTTTCGCAGGCTACCACGTCTTTCATCGCCTCTGACTGCCAAGGCATCCACCGTATGCGCTTCTTCACTTGACCATATAACCCCAAGCAATCTGGTTATACTGTGAAGACGACATTCGCCGAAAATTCGATAATACTCAATTAAGAGCAACTCACAAATTTTACCTTAGCCTGATCCGTTACCAGTGAAAGTAACGTTCAGTCTATCTTTCTATCACATACCCAAATTTTTAAAGAACGATCTAATCAAAGACTAGAAATCAACATTCACCATCACAACGATGGAATGCTCATTTCTAAGCTTTACATGACAGAAGCAGTAGTGGTGGAGCCAAACGGGATCGAACCGTTGACCTCCTGCGTGCAAGGCAGGCGCTCTCCCAGCTGAGCTATGGCCCCGTATTTCTACAGGCGTTTCCCACACAAAATTGGTGGGTCTGGGCAGATTCGAACTGCCGACCTCACCCTTATCAGGGGTGCGCTCTAACCAACTGAGCTACAGACCCAATTTCGGGCTGCTTCTTTATCGTCTTCTTCAATGAATCAAGCAATTCGTGTGGGAACTTATGGAGCAGCTGATGTCGTCGATTAAGGAGGTGATCCAGCCGCAGGTTCCCCTACGGCTACCTTGTTACGACTTCACCCCAGTCATGAATCACACCGTGGTAACCGTCCTCCCGAAGGTTAGACTAGCTACTTCTGGTGCAACCCACTCCCATGGTGTGACGGGCGGTGTGTACAAGGCCCGGGAACGTATTCACCGCGACATTCTGATTCGCGATTACTAGCGATTCCGACTTCACGCAGTCGAGTTGCAGACTGCGATCCGGACTACGATCGGTTTTCTGGGATTAGCTCCACCTCGCGGCTTGGCAACCCTCTGTACCGACCATTGTAGCACGTGTGTAGCCCAGGCCGTAAGGGCCATGATGACTTGACGTCATCCCCACCTTCCTCCGGTTTGTCACCGGCAGTCTCCTTAGAGTGCCCACCATTACGTGCTGGTAACTAAGGACAAGGGTTGCGCTCGTTACGGGACTTAACCCAACATCTCACGACACGAGCTGACGACAGCCATGCAGCACCTGTCTCAATGTTCCCGAAGGCACCAATCTATCTCTAGAAAGTTCATTGGATGTCAAGGCCTGGTAAGGTTCTTCGCGTTGCTTCGAATTAAACCACATGCTCCACCGCTTGTGCGGGCCCCCGTCAATTCATTTGAGTTTTAACCTTGCGGCCGTACTCCCCAGGCGGTCAACTTAATGCGTTAGCTGCGCCACTAAGAGCTCAAGGCTCCCAACGGCTAGTTGACATCGTTTACGGCGTGGACTACCAGGGTATCTAATCCTGTTTGCTCCCCACGCTTTCGCACCTCAGTGTCAGTATCAGTCCAGGTGGTCGCCTTCGCCACTGGTGTTCCTTCCTATATCTACGCATTTCACCGCTACACAGGAAATTCCACCACCCTCTACCATACTCTAGCTCGTCAGTTTTGAATGCAGTTCCCAGGTTGAGCCCGGGGATTTCACATCCAACTTAACGAACCACCTACGCGCGCTTTACGCCCAGTAATTCCGATTAACGCTTGCACCCTCTGTATTACCGCGGCTGCTGGCACAGAGTTAGCCGGTGCTTATTCTGTCGGTAACGTCAAAACAGCAAAGTATTAATTTACTGCCCTTCCTCCCAACTTAAAGTGCTTTACAATCCGAAGACCTTCTTCACACACGCGGCATGGCTGGATCAGGCTTTCGCCCATTGTCCAATATTCCCCACTGCTGCCTCCCGTAGGAGTCTGGACCGTGTCTCAGTTCCAGTGTGACTGATCATCCTCTCAGACCAGTTACGGATCGTCGCCTTGGTGAGCCATTACCCCACCAACTAGCTAATCCGACCTAGGCTCATCTGATAGCGCAAGGCCCGAAGGTCCCCTGCTTTCTCCCGTAGGACGTATGCGGTATTAGCGTCCGTTTCCGAACGTTATCCCCCACTACCAGGCAGATTCCTAGGCATTACTCACCCGTCCGCCGCTCTCAAGAGAAGCAAGCTTCTCTCTACCGCTCGACTTGCATGTGTTAGGCCTGCCGCCAGCGTTCAATCTGAGCCATGATCAAACTCTTCAGTTCAAACATCTTTGGGTTTTTAAGAAACCCTAAACTTGGCTCAGCAATCGTTGGTTACATCTTTGATTTCTCGCGGAGTAACTTGTGATGCTGATAATCTTGTTGACTATCAGTCTGACTCCACAAGCACCCACACGAATTGCTTGATTCAGTTGTTAAAGAGCGGTTGGTTAAGATCTTTCGTCTCAACCGAGGCGCGCATTCTACAGCAGCCTCTGTTGCTGTCAAGCGGTTTTTTTAAGAAGTTTTCAAAGTTTCCTTTGTAACTTCAACCACTTGCGCTTCCGATCTCTCGTTAGCGGGAGGCGAATTCTACAGCGTTACACGCTGCTGTCAACACCTCTTTTTCTCCGCTTTCGACCGAGAAGATCGAACCGTTAATAGGGCTAAACAACACGACCTTACTAACTCCTTCTGGGCTTCGATGATCTGAAGCAGCTCGCTATCGAAACCTACATAACTCTTTGTTTACCAAGGAGTTTTCCGTTTCGACTGCGCCGGAAGTGGGGCGAATTATAGACTTCCAGAATCTGCCGTCAACCCTTAATTTAGGATTTCTATCAAATAGGCACTTCTGACTAAAATTCGACCAATCCCCTCTTATATAGAGAGCCTAAACAGCCCTCTATATAGAAGAGAGTCTTCAGATAACTCCAGCGTCCCTAAGTGCCGACACACTCGCCGGCGTCAAACCCAGCACTTGCTGTAGCACCTGATGGGTATGCTCACCCAATAGGGGTGGTGCACTACGGTATTCAACGGGCGTCTTGGACAGGCGCATAGGGCTGGCCACCTGGGGCACCATTCCCGCCAGCGCATGAGGCAACTCCATTGCTAAGCCGCGCGCCTTCACCTGCGGATCGGCAAACACCTGCGCCAAATCATTGATCGGCCCGCAAGGCACGCCCACCCGCTCCAGCTGAGCGACCCATTCAGCAGTTGTCTTGAATACAGTCGCCTGGCGAATCAACGGGATCAGCGTCGCCCTATTGGCCACTCGCAGCTTATTAGTGGCAAACCGAGGATCATCTGCCCACTGCGGTTGCCCGGCCACCTCTGCAAACTTGCGGAACTGCCCGTCGTTACCCACTGTAAGGATGAAGTCGCCATCTGCCGTAGGAAAATCCTGATACGGCACGATATTCGGATGAGCGTTACCCAGACGCTTGGGAGGGACACCCGTCGTCAGGTAGTTCATCGCCTGATTGGCCAGACAAGCTACCTGTACATCCAGCAGCGCCATATCGATATGCTGACCGCCGCCGTCATGGTCTCGATGAGCCATGGCAGCCAGAATCGCAACCGTCGAATAGAGCCCCGTAAGGATATCCGTCAGCGCTACACCCACCTTGACCGGCCCGGCGCCGTCTTCACCCTCCGGGCGGCCAGTCAGACTCATCAGCCCGCCAAGCCCCTGAATCATGAAGTCGTAGCCCGCCCGCGTCGCATAAGGGCCCGTCTGGCCAAACCCGGTAATCGAGCAGTAGATCAACTCCGGATTGATCTCCTTGAGCGACTCATAGTCCAGCCCATAAGCCGCCAAGCCCCCCACTTTGAAGTTCTCGATCAGAATGTCGGACTTCGCCGCCAGGTCACGCACCAGCTTCTGACCCTCCGGCCGCGTGAAGTCGATGGTCACTGATTCCTTGTTGCGATTGGCCGACAGGTAATACGCCGCCTCAGTGGTGTTCTCCCCATAGGCATCCTTGAGGAAAGGCGGCCCCCAGGCACGAGTGTCGTCGCCGCTGCCGGGCCGCTCGACCTTGATCACCTCAGCGCCCAGGTCCGCAAGTATCTGCCCGGCCCAAGGGCCCGCCAGCACTCGCGACAAATCCAGTACCCGCAGGTGCGATAGCGCGCCCATGGTCGTTCTCCTATTAATAGAACGCCTGAATGCCGGTTTGCGCGCGCCCCAGGATCAACGCATGCACGTCGTGGGTACCCTCATAGGTATTCACCACCTCAAGGTTGACCAGGTGGCGGGCAATACCGAACTCATCGGAGATGCCGTTACCACCGAGCATGTCCCGCGCCATCCGGGCAATGTCGAGGGACTTGCCACACGAGTTGCGCTTCATGATGGAGGTGATTTCCACAGCCGCAGTGCCTTCATCCTTCATACGGCCCAACCGCAGGCAACCTTGCAGGGCGAGGGTGATCTCAGTCTGCATGTCTGCCAGCTTCTTCTGGATCAACTGGGTAGCTGCCAATGGTCGCCCGAACTGCTGACGATCAAGGGTGTACTGGCGCGCGGTATGCCAGCAGAACTCCGCAGCACCCAACGCGCCCCACGAGATCCCGTAGCGCGCCGAGTTAAGGCAAGTGAACGGTCCTTTCAAGCCGCGCACATCCGGGAAGATGTTTTCTTCAGGCACAAACACGTTGTCCATGACGATCTCACCGGTGATCGACGCGCGCAGCCCGACCTTGCCGTGAATCGCTGGAGCACTCAGGCCTTTCCAACCCTTTTCCAGGACGAAGCCACGGATGTCGCCAGCATCGTCCTTACCCCACACCACGAACACATCGGCAATCGGGCTGTTGGTGATCCACATCTTGCTGCCGGTGAGGCTGTAGCCGCCATCCACCTTACGCGCACGAGTAATCATCGCGCCCGGGTCGGAACCATGGTTAGGCTCGGTCAGACCAAAGCAGCCAATCCATTCGCCAGAGGCCAGCTTTGGCAGGTATTTCTGCTTTTGCGCTTCGGTGCCGAACTCATTGATAGGCACCATCACCAACGAGGACTGCACACTCATCATCGAACGGTAGCCGGAGTCCACGCGCTCGACCTCACGTGCGATCAGGCCATAGCTGACGTAGTTCAAGCCGCTGCCACCGTACTGCTCTGGAATCATCGCCCCCAGCAGGCCGGTCTCACCCATCTCGCGGAAGATCGCAGGGTCCGTCTTTTCATGGCGGAAGGCTTCGAGCACACGCGGCGCCAGCTTGTCCTGGGCGAACTGCTCGGCACTGTCGCGCACCATGCGTTCTTCTTCGGTGAGCTGTGAATCCAGCAGCAGTGGATCGATCCAGTTGAAGCTTGCCTTACCGCCCATGAGTGAGTCCTCGCGAAGTAAATCAAAAGTCGTGCATGGAGCCTAGGCCGGGCAGGCGAAGAGGGCAAACGAGGTTTTTGCATAGCCTTGTGCTAATTTCTCACTCCGTAACATCCATAAGCGCTATAGATGCTCTTTACTTGTGAGGCTACGGTACATGCGCAGAAAGATTCCCAGCACGACAGCCCTGGTCAGTTTTGAAGCAGCAGCCCGCCACGAGAGCTTTACCAAGGCTGCGCAGGAGCTTTCAATCACCCAAGGCGCAATCTGCCGACAGATCGCCAGCCTCGAGGAATTTTTGAGTGTCGAGCTGTTTCGACGCTCGCGCCGAGGTGTAAAACTGACAGAAGCCGGGCTTTCCTACAGCCGCCGGGTGGCTACACAGCTGGACGCGGTCGAGCGCGACACCTTGTCGGTCATGGGCCAGCAGGGCACCAACGTTATCGAACTGGCGGTGGTCCCGACCTTCGGCACCCAATGGCTGATCCCGCGCCTCAAGGACTTCCAGCGCCAACACCCCGAAGTCACCGTCAACCTCACCAACCGCACACGGCCTTTCCTGTTCGCCGATACCGAATTTGATGCCGCGATCTACTTTGGCGATGCCGACTGGTCCGGTACCGAATCCCACAAACTGATGGGAGAAAACCCACTCCCGGTGTGCAGCCCTCGCTTGCTGGGCGAGCGCACGCACTTCACCGCGCAGGAAATCGCCGAACTGCCTCTTCTGCAGCAAACCACACGACCCTACGCCTGGCGCCAGTGGTTCAACGCGCAACAGCTGGACATACCCCGCGACATGACAGGGCCGCGTTACGAGCTATTCTCCATGTTGTCCCAGGCAGCCATGCACGACATGGGCGTCGCACTGATCCCGCCGTTCCTTATTCAGGGGGAATTGAAGGAAGGGCACTTGGTGGTCGCCAGCCCTCAGGTATTGGCGAGCGCGAAGGCTTACTACCTGATGATTCCCGAGAGAAAAGTCGAATCTGCTTCTCTCCACGCATTCAGAGACTGGCTGATTGATCAGTCACAACGCTATAACCCCAATATCTAAAGGGTAAAATCAATAAGCTGATCCTGTAGTCAAAAAATACAAATACCTACATATGTATATATATGTCGCAATTTAGAAGACCGTAACTTTCATCCCAAAACAAGGCTTAAAGCCATGTTTATATTGGCCTGTAGCCATAAATTCCCGGCGATACACAGCCATTCACATCGGCGATGGAAAAAAGCGCTGAGATCAGCTAAAACCCTTTAACTGTATGTATTTGAAAGGTTTATAACCAAGCGTTGCGACAATCAGTCACAGGGTGACTTGTAGTTAATTTTTCGTCACCCGTCATAATCTCTTGAAGGCCGTAAAGTTCGCCTGCAAAATGCCGCGCCCCGCTGTGTTTCAGCGGGATCGTGCTGATCGGCCGCCCAGATGTGCCTCTTGCGGTGCACTGGCCTTTTTACAAAATCAAAGCAAAAAGATCATGCAGGAGATTTGACGTGCACATTGGTGTTCCTCTCGAAACCCAGACCGGTGAAACGCGGGTGGCTGCCACCCCGGAAACCATCAAGAAGCTGATCGGCCAGGGCCACAAGGTCACTGTGCAAAGCGGGGCAGGCGTCAATGCCAGTGTCGTCGACAGTGCCTATGAAGCTGCAGGCGCAACCATTGGCAGCGCCAGTGATGCATTCGGCGCCGAGTTGATCCTCAAGGTGGTCGCCCCCAATGACAGCGAACTGACGCTGATCAACCGTGGCGCCGTGCTGGTGGGCATGCTCAATCCGTTCAGCAACGAAACCATCACCCGGCTGGCCGAGCATGGCGTCACGGCCTTTGCCCTTGAGGCCGCGCCGCGTACCTCCCGCGCGCAGAGCCTGGATGTGCTGTCTTCCCAAGCCAACATCGCCGGCTACAAGGCCGTGTTGCTTGCCGCTCATCACTACCCTCGCTTCATGCCAATGCTGATGACTGCCGCCGGCACAGTGAAAGCCGCCCGCGTGCTGATTCTCGGCGCAGGCGTAGCAGGGCTGCAGGCGATCGCTACCGCGAAGCGTCTGGGTGCGGTCATCGAAGCGTCCGACGTGCGTCCGGCCGTAAAGGAACAGATCGAATCCCTGGGCGCCAAGTTCGTCGACGTGCCCTACGAAACCGATGAAGAGCGTGAGTGCGCCGTCGGTGTTGGCGGCTACGCGCGCCCGATGCCAACAAGCTGGATGCAGCGCCAGGCCCTGGCCGTGCATGAGCGCGCCAAGCAAGCCGACATCGTCATCACCACCGCACTGATCCCGGGCCGCAAGGCACCGACCCTGCTCAGCGCCGAGACCGTCGCACAGATGAAGCCAGGCTCGGTGGTCATCGACCTCGCCGCAGCCCAAGGCGGCAACTGCCCGCTGACCGTGGCAGACCAGGTGGTCGTGGAAAACGGCGTGACCATCTGCGGCCCGACCAACCTGGCAGGCGCCGTCGCAGCCGACGCCTCGGCGCTGTACGCACGCAACCTGCTGGACTTCCTGAAGCTGGTCTTCACCAAGGAAGGGCAGTTTGAAATCAACCTCGAAGACGACATCGTCGCCGCGTGCCTGATGTGCCGCGACGGCCAAGTCATCCGCAAAAACGCCTAAGCAGGGATTCAGACGATGGAAGAGCTTATCTCCCCCGGTATCTACAACCTGATCATCTTCGTGCTGGCGATTTATGTCGGTTATCACGTGGTCTGGAACGTCACCCCGGCCTTGCATACCCCGCTGATGGCCGTGACCAACGCGATTTCGGCAATCGTGATCGTTGGCGCCATGCTGGCTGCCGCGCTCACCGTGACGCCGCTGGGCAAGACCATGGGCACCCTGGCTGTGGCCCTCGCAGCGGTCAATGTATTCGGTGGCTTCCTGGTTACCCGCAGGATGCTTGAGATGTTCAAGAAGAAAGCCCCGAAAGTAAAAGAAGAGGCGCCGAAGTAATGAGCATGAATCTGGTTACGACGCTCTACCTGGTCGCGTCGATCTGCTTTATCCAGGCCCTCAAGGGCTTGTCACACCCAACCACTTCGCGGCGCGGCAACCTGTTCGGCATGCTCGGCATGGCACTGGCGGTGCTCACGACTGTGGGCCTCATCTATAAGCTCGGCGCCGAGCTGGCAACGGCTGGCATCGGCTACGTCATCGTCGGCCTGCTGGTCGGCGGCACCGCGGGCTCGATCATGGCCAAGCGCGTGGAAATGACCAAGATGCCGGAGCTGGTGGCGTTCATGCACAGCATGATCGGCCTGGCTGCGGTGTTTATTGCCATCGCCGCAGTCGTGGAGCCGCAATCCCTGGGCATCGTGAAACACCTGGGGGATTCGATTCCCGCAGGCAACCGCCTGGAGTTGTTCCTCGGCGCAGCCATCGGTGCAATTACCTTCTCCGGCTCGGTCATCGCCTTCGGCAAGCTGTCGGGCAAGTACAAGTTCCGCCTGTTCCAGGGCGCACCGGTACAGTTCAGCGGCCAGCACAAGCTGAACCTGGTGCTGGGACTGTTGACGCTGGGCCTGGGCCTGGCCTTCATGTTCACCGGCAACCTCGGCGCGTTCGCATTGATGCTGGCCCTGGCGTTCGTGCTAGGCGTGCTGATCATCATCCCGATTGGCGGCGCCGACATGCCGGTGGTCGTCTCGATGCTCAACAGTTACTCCGGCTGGGCAGCAGCGGGTATCGGATTCTCGCTGAACAACTCGATGCTGATCATCGCCGGCTCGCTGGTCGGTTCAAGCGGCGCGATCCTCTCGTACATCATGTGCAAGGCGATGAACCGCTCCTTCTTTAATGTGCTGCTCGGCGGTTTCGGCAATACGGCAGACGCCGCTGGCCCGGCCGGCTCGAAAGAAGCGCGCCCGGTGAAGTCCGGTTCGGCTGACGATGCGACCTTCCTGCTGACCAACGCCGACACCGTGATCATCGTCCCGGGCTACGGCCTGGCGGTAGCACGGGCGCAACATGCGCTGAAAGAGCTGACCGAGAAGCTGACTCACCGCGGCGTGACCGTGAAGTACGCGATCCACCCGGTTGCCGGTCGCATGCCTGGCCACATGAACGTGCTCCTGGCCGAGGCAGAAGTGCCTTACGATCAGGTGTTCGAGATGGAAGACATCAATTCCGAGTTCGGCCAGGCCGACGTGGTGCTGGTACTTGGCGCCAACGACGTGGTCAACCCGGCCGCCAAGAACGATCCCAAATCGCCCATTGCGGGCATGCCGATCCTCGAAGCGTTCAAGGCCAAGACCATCATCGTCAACAAGCGCTCTATGGCCAGCGGCTATGCCGGCCTGGACAACGAACTGTTCTACCTGGACAAGACCATGATGGTCTTCGGCGACGCCAAGAAGGTCATCGAAGACATGGTCAAGGCCGTCGAATAAACACTGCGCCAGCGCAATACCCAAAACCCTGGCCTTTAGTAGGCTGGGGTTTTTTATTACCGATAGAAAACCGACAAAAGGCTCTAAATCGCTGCCTGGCATTCGACCATGGTAGCGGGACGAAACTTTTTGAAATCACTAGACTGCGCATCTTGCTTCCGTAGCCCGAGATAACAATCCATGTACCGTGATCGTATCCGCTTGCCTTCGTTGTTGAACAAGGTCATGAGCGCGGCTGACGCTGCCGCACTGATCCAGGACGGCATGACCGTCGGCATGAGCGGCTTCACCCGCGCCGGTGAAGCCAAGGCCGTGCCGCACGCCTTGGCCGAACGCGCCAAGACATCACCGCTGAAAATCACTCTGATGACCGGCGCCAGCCTGGGCAACGACCTGGACAAGCAACTGACCGAAGCCGGCGTACTGTCGCGACGCATGCCATTCCAGGTGGACAGCACGCTGCGCAAGGCGATCAACGCCGGCGAAGTGATGTTTATCGACCAGCATCTGTCCGAAACCGTCGAGCAACTGCGCAACAATCAGCTCAAGTTGCCAGACATTGCGGTGATCGAGGCCGTGGCGATCACCGAGCAAGGCCACATTGTTCCGACCACTTCTGTGGGTAACTCTGCCAGTTTTGCGATTTTCGCCAAGCAGGTGATCGTCGAGATCAACATGGCGCACAACCCGAACCTGGAAGGTCTGCACGACATCTATATCCCGAGCTATCGCCCGACCCGTACGCCAATTCCGTTGGTGGCCGTGGACGACCGTATTGGCAGCACCGCGATCCCGATCCCGCCGGAGAAGATCGTCGCCATCGTCATCACTAACCAATCGGACTCGGCCTCCACCGTAACGCCGCCCGACACCGACACTCAGTCGATCGCCAATCACCTGATCAACTTCCTTAAAGAAGAAGTGGACGCCGGGCGCATGACCAACAAGCTCGGTCCGCTGCAGGCCGGCATCGGCAACATCGCCAACGCGGTGATGTGTGGCTTGATCGAGTCGCCGTTCGAAGACCTGACGATGTATTCGGAAGTTCTGCAGGACTCCACGTTCGACCTGATCGACGCCGGCAAACTCAGCTTCGCCTCCGGTAGCTCGATCACGTTGTCGGAGCGTCGCAACGCCGACGTGTTCGGCAACCTGGAACGCTATAAAGAGAAGCTGGTGCTGCGGCCTCAGGAAATCTCCAACCACCCGGAAGTGGTGCGGCGCCTGGGCATCATTGGTATCAACACCGCACTGGAGTTCGACATCTACGGCAACGTCAACTCCACCCACGTCTGCGGCACGCGGATGATGAACGGGATTGGCGGCTCGGGCGACTTTGCGCGTAACGCGCACTTGGCAATCTTTGTCACCAAGTCGATCGCCAAGGCTGGCGCGATTTCCAGCGTGGTGCCAATGGTCAGCCATGTGGATCATACCGAGCATGACGTCGACATCCTCGTGACCGAGGTCGGCCTGGCAGATCTGCGGGGCCTGGCGCCGCGGGAGCGGGCTCGGGTCATCATCGACAACTGCGTGCACCCGGCGTACCGCGATGCCCTGAACACGTACTTCACCCAAGCCTGTGCTTTAGGCGGTCACACCCCGCATATCCTGCGAGAAGCCCTGAGTTGGCACATCAACCTGGAAGAAACCGGGCATATGCTGAAGGCGTGATTGATACAGATTCGGACTGATGCAAACACAGTTTCATCAGTCCGGGCTTCCAAACCCAATTTTTATAAAAAACTGTACTGCTGTACCGGTCATTTCCTACCGAAAAATCCTACCCGCACCTCCAAAACCACCTAAAACGCACCATTAAAGTGCTCATAGGTACAGTTGCCCCAAATTCGTACAGTACAGCCTCTATAAACAGTTAACTGGCCCCTCACAATACAGGTGAACTGTATCTAGAGAGTCTTGCGCCGGAGGAGGATCATTGGCATCAGTTAAACCACTACCTAATCCCGCCACAAGCGGAAGGATGTCATCATGGAACGTACACTCAGTTCCGATCTGTTCTTCGAAGAAAAAGCTGTAAACACCCAGGCTTCCCTGCCTCTGCGCGTTCTCGCCAACCTGATGTTGTGGCAGCGCCGCATCTCCAGCCGCCATCAACTGGCTCGCCTGGATTCGCGTCTGCTGGCTGACGCCGGTATCAGCGAAGCACAACGCTACGAAGAGCTGAGCAAGCCGTTCTGGCGCTAATTAGCGTCCGCTGGCCCTGACCCACCGGGTCCACCGCCAGCACTCCGAATTGATAAAGCAAAACCCGCCCCGGGTAACCGAAGGCGGGTTTTGTGGTTTCTGGGGTTTGGATTTTTCAAGGGCTAAAACAGAAGGCTTTCATTTGGACAGGTACAGTTTAAAAAACATAACAATTAAGCAGTACAATTAAGCCTTGGTGTATCTGTACCGGTAATACCTTCCGGCCCAACATGGTGTTCCAGAACTCCATGAAAGGCGCTCGTCATGACTACCCAAATTCAGCAACGCTCTCTGTTGATACGGCTACTCAAGCGCACGACCGCAGCGCTCGCCCGCTGGGGGCAACGTACCCGCACGCGCAGGCTGCTGGCTCAACTGGATCCGCGGGAATTGTCTGACGCGGGAATCAGTCACGGGGACCGAGCATCTGAGCTGTCCAAATCGTTCTGGAGCGAGTAATCCGCTCGGGTGGCTATCCGAACGGATAAACGGCGGCTTAATATCCGGTTACCACGTGGCGAACCCTGTAGAACGGGCGTCTGATGCCCATGGTCCCGCTGCTCACTTAGCGGCTTTGTGCCACCTTTATTCGTTCATCCACAGGAGTCACCCCATGTCCCGTCTTCGCCTGCTGAGCACTGCAGCACTGCTGTCCCTGGCTGCCAATGCCAACGCCTCCAGCCTGATCGTGACCACGGACTCGATCGTCGGCGCACTGAAAGCCACCTCAGATGCGACCTCCGACGCTACATCCTCCCTGCGTGACAACAAAGTCGTACGTGCCGCCCGCGACGACGCCGCCAGCTTTGTGGCCAGCGAAGGTGCCATCCGTG
Organism: Pseudomonas sp. LBUM1641; assembly: GCF_059716235.1. Lineage (NCBI taxonomy): Bacteria > Pseudomonadati > Pseudomonadota > Gammaproteobacteria > Pseudomonadales > Pseudomonadaceae > Pseudomonas > Pseudomonas sp. LBUM1641. The sequence goes on along the minus strand of NZ_CP166815.1, from coordinate 110,694 downwards.
GTGTGAAACTGGAAAGCGCCCTGGCCCAGATCCGCCAACAGGCCCCACAACTGAACATCGCGACTGATGCTCAACTGGCCCAGGCGATCCTGGCCATCTGACCGCAGGCGAGGAAGAGGGGAGCCCAAACGCTCCCTGAAACCTCCGCGCTGGCTCTCGCACGGGCATTACGCTAGCCTTGGCGCTCGCTTTCAGTTGTCGAGTCCCATGGCTTTTTCATACCGCCTGTTGATCGTTCCCGTAATGTTTTGCGCCTGCTGGTCCACGCAAGTTCTGGCCTTTGACCTATCCACCCAGAGCCTCGTTGTCAGTGCGTACGCCACCAGCAAAGTGACCTCCGCACCGTTCGACCATAAACTGATACTGGCCGCCCAGGATGACGCTGCCGCTTTCATTGCCACTGACGGCCAATGGCGGGGAGCCCGACTGGAATCAGCGCTGGATTATCTACGCCAAACCCAGCCAAAACTTAACGCCAGTGACCTTGAACTGGCGCAAGCAATTCTCGTCCAATAATCATCTTTGTATTTCGGAGTCTTTCCATGCGTAGCCCGCTGATCGCCGCCGCTCTCGGCCTGCTGTTGTTGGCCGGTGTTGCCCAGGCACAAACCCTGAAGGCCACCAGTAACATCATCGTCCGCGCCTCGGCCCGCACCATTGATTTTACCTCGGACACCACCACGTCCATCCGCGACTCGAAAGTCGTACGCGAAGCCCATGACGATGCCGCCAGCTTCGTCGCCAGCAATGGTGAGATTCGCGGCGCTCAACTGGAAGCCGCCTTCGACACCCTGCGAACCCGCGTGCCGGAAGCCCGCGACGCCAGCGACCAGGTCCTCGCCGAAGCTATCCTCTCTCTGTGAGGCGCATTGCCGCCTGGCTAATGGCCGGCACCTTGCTGCTGGGCGCCAGCGCGGCTCAGGCCGACCTGCAACTACGGCTCAAGACCGATGGCTTGAGCCCGGCCCAACAGCAGGCCAGCCAGGCATTGCTGGATGAAGCGATGCAGGCGTTGCCGCCGCGTTTCATCCAGCAACTGGACCGGACCATCGACGTCGGCTGGACCGACAAGATGCCCGAGAACGCCTACGGCCAGGCCTCGTTGGTGTCCGAACTGGACCTCAACAGCAACCTGCTGGTCAGCCTCACCGACGGCAGCGCTGCAACCCAAAAAACCAATCGCCCCCACGGTACCGTACGCCGGGAAATGCTCGCCACCGTGCTGCATGAACTGACCCACATTTACGACCGCGCCCGCCTGTGGTCCAGCGCCGACCGCAAGCTGATCCAGCGTTGCAGTCGCCAGAACAACATCACTGGCCTGATCGGCCTGCCCGATCAATGCCGTGGCCAGAACGACCGCCGCTTTACCCTCAGCGATGACCCGCGCCTGTTGGACCTCGCCGGGTGGCCGCAATACGTCGGTCGCCGCGGCGAACGTGAACAGAACAACCACCAGGTCGCCCGCAGCCCGGACATCTACGAAACCACCAGCCCGCTGGAGTTCGTCGCGGTCAACATGGAGTACTTCCTCCTCGACCCGAGCTACGCCTGCCGCCGGCCTTCGCTGTACCGCTATTACAAGGAACACTTTGGCTGGGCGCCGCCGACCAAGGACACCTGCGCCAAAACCTACGCCTTCCTAAACGCCGGCAACGACTTCGCCAAGACGCCACTGGGCCAGGTCGATCCCGAGCGGGTCTATGAAATCGACTACCTGCTGGCCGAAGCCAACCAGAACCTGGTAAGCCGCTGGGGCCACAGCATGTTGCGCCTGGTGATCTGTGCCCCAGGCCGGCCACGCGGCCCGGACTGCCGACTGGACCTGGACCAGCACTTGGTTCTGTCTTACCGCGCGTTTGTCGGGGACGTACAGCTTTCAAGCTGGTACGGACTGATCGGCAAGTACCCGTCGCGGCTGTTCGTGCTGCCGCTGTCCCAGGTCATCGACGAGTACACCAAGACCGAACTGCGTGGCCTGGCCTCGGTGCCCCTGAAACTCACGCGCCAGGAGATCAACGACACCGTTGAACACGCCGCCGAAATGCACTGGAGCTATGACGGCAACTACTTCTTCATCTCCAACAACTGCGCAGTCGAAAGCCTGAAACTGCTACGCAGCGGCAGCGCCAACCCGCAACTGACCGGCCTGGACAACATCACGCCGAATGGCCTGCTGGAAGTCCTCAAGGGCCGGGGCCTGGCCGATACCAGCGTGCTGGATGACAAAAAGCGCGCGCCGCGCCTCGGCTATCACTTCGATTCCTTCCGCGAGCGTTACCAGGCGATGTTCGAGGTGCTGAAAAAGCGCCTGCCGATCAAACAGGCCGAGGTGGAAGATTGGTTGTCCCTGAGCGCGGAGGAACGTCGCCCATGGTTCGCCGAGGCGGACCTGCGCGCCAGCGCGGCCTTGCTGTTGCTGGAGCAGGCGAGCTTTCGCAAGCAGCTCATGCTGGCCCAGGATGAAGTCAAACAACGCTACCTCGGCGCCCGCGAGCTGAAAAACGGCGGCATGGAGAAAGCCAACGCCACCTTGCAGCAGATCCTCGCCAACAGCGGCTTCCTCAGTCGCCCGGCAGAGCTGCTGGGCACCAGCGGTTATGGCTTGCCACAGCCCACGGAATCCCAGCGCCTGGAATCGGAAAGCGCCGCGCGCCAGAAGCAATTGCAGTCGCTGACGGGCGATCTGGACAAAGAGGTGAGGGCGCTGCTGGAGCCGTCCCGCGCCGCAGAGATTGCCGCGTGTGAAGCCAACCTCAAGCTGCTGGGCGAACACTTGCGCGCCTTGCACAAGGCCTCCGGCGGATTCGAGCTGCCCTAGAGCGCCTCTTCATCCTCTTCCGGCAACTGCTCATCCAGATGCAACCACGGCAATCGGCTCTCTACCCAAATATGCCGATCTGCCGGGGCTCGCTCCGGGTGATCCAGGGTAGCGATGGTCACATCGATACTCTCGGGGCTCAGGCGGGTCACCAATGCCAGGTGCGCCCCACAGTTCGAACAGAAATACCGCACACACGTCGATGACGATTCGTACTGCGCCGGCGTTCCCGCCACCCAGGCAAATGCGGAACGGGGCAGGGTGATCCAGGTGGTCACCAACCCTCCACTGACCCTCCGGCAAGTCGAACAGTGGCAGTGGGCAATGTCCACCATCGCCCCGCTGAACTCATAGCGCACCCGGCCGCAGTGGCAGCCGCCTTGGTGTTGCTCATGCATGCTTTGTCTCCCATATCCTCATTTTATATAGGACCAGTCGTCACTCAACGTAGCCTGTTTCTTAAGCGAAAGCTGGCTGAAAGCTTCCGGGACTAGGATCGCCCACCACTACCGGCAACAGACCGGTTATTAACAACAACAATGGTGATTCCCGATGTCCGCTCGTACCCGCCTGTTTGCCCCAACTCCACCCGTACGCCTCGTGCTGTTCGTTCTGCGCTGACCCCAACCGGTTCGCCATTCCCTAGCCGCGCTACGCCTGGAGTATTCCTATGCTGACTTTCCTTGGCTTTGCCATGGTCATCACGTTCATGTTCCTGATCATGACCAAGCGCCTGTCCGCGCTGATTGCCCTGATCATCGTGCCGATCCTGTTCGCGCTGTTCGGCGGCTTTGCGCCGAAGATCGGCCCGATGATGCTCGAAGGCATCACCAAGCTCGCGCCGACCGGCGTGATGCTGATGTTCGCCATTCTCTACTTTGCCCTGATGATCGACTCCGGCCTGTTCGACCCGGCCGTGCGCAAGATCCTCAAGCTGGTCAAAGGCGACCCGTTGAAGGTCTCGGTCGGCACCGCCGTACTGGCGTTGGTGGTCTCGCTGGACGGTGACGGCGCCACCACCTACATGATCTGCGTGGCCGCCATGCTGCCGCTGTACAAGCGCATCGGCATGAGCCCGCGGATCATGGCCGGCCTGATCATCCTCGCCGGCGGCGTGATGAACATGACCCCGTGGGGCGGCCCGACTGCCCGTGCGGCCAGTGCGCTGCATGTAGACCCGTCGGACATTTTCGTGCCGATGATCCCGGCGATGCTGGCGGGCGTGGTTGCGATCCTGGTGATTGCCTACATGTACGGCAAACGCGAACGTGCGCGCCTCGGCGAACTGCACCTGCACGGCGACGAGATCGACCACAGCGAAATCAGCGTTTCACAGTACCCGGATGCACGCCGTCCGAAGCTGATCTGGTTCAACGGCGCGCTCACCCTGGCCCTGATGTGCACCCTGATCGCCGGCCTACTGCCGCTGCCCGTGCTGTTCATGGTGGCCTTCAGTATCGCGATGATCGTCAACTACCCATGCCTGCAAATGCAGAAAGACCGCGTCGCCGCCCACGCCGGCAGCGTACTGGCGGTGGTCGGGTTGATCTTCGCCGCCGGTATCTTCACCGGTATTCTGTCCGGTACCGGCATGGTCGACGCCATGTCCAAGAGCCTGCTCGCAGTCATCCCTGACGCCCTCGGCCCTTACCTGGCGGTGATCACGGCGCTGGTGAGCATGCCGTTTACGTTCTTCATGTCCAACGATGCCTTCTACTACGGCGTACTGCCGGTACTGGCCGAAGCCGCCAGCCATTACGGCATCACTGCCGTGGAGATGGCCCGCGCCTCGATCGTTGGCCAACCCGTGCACTTGTTGAGCCCACTGGTTCCATCGACCTACTTGTTGGTGGCGCTGGCGGGTATCGAATTCGGCGATCACCAGCGCTTCACCCTCAAGTGGGCGGTGCTGGTGTGCCTGTGCATAATGGTCGCAGCGTTGCTGATGGGGATTTTTCCGCTGTTCAGCACTCTGTAATCGTACAACTCACCGCGCCGGATCTTAAGGCTGGCGCGGTCCAAACTCGTTCAAAGGACTACACATGGAATGGCTGACCAATCCAGAAATCTGGATTGCCTTCTTCACCCTGACTGCCCTCGAAATCGTCTTGGGCATCGATAACATCATCATGATTTCGATCCTGGTCAGCCGCATGCCCAAGCACATGCAGGCCCGCACCCGGATCTTCGGCCTGGCCCTGGCCATGGTCACGCGAATCCTGTTGCTGCTGTCGATTACGTGGGTGATGCGCCTCACCGACGACCTGTTCATGGTGTTCGGCCAAGGCATTTCCGGCCGCGACCTGATCCTGTTCTTTGGTGGCCTGTTCCTGCTCTGGAAAAGCTCCCAGGAGATGTTCCACGCGCTGGAAGGCGAAGACGAAACCCACGACGAACCGAAAGGTGCCGGTGGCCAGTTCATCTACACCATCATCCAGATCGCGATCATCGACATCGTGTTCTCGCTGGACTCGGTGATTACCGCCGTTGGTATGGTTTCCCACGTACCGGTGATGGTGGCCGCGATCATCGTCGCGGTACTGGTGATGATGATGGCCGCTGGCACCATCAGCGATTTCATCGACAAACACCCGTCGTTGAAAATGCTGGCGCTGTCGTTCCTGCTGGTGGTGGGTACCGTGCTGATCGCCGAGGCCTTCGACGTACACGTGCCAAAAGGCTACGTTTACTTCGCCATGGCGTTCTCCCTGGCGGTAGAAGCGGTGAACATCAAGATGCGCACTGCCATCAACAAAAAGAAGAAACAGCAGGACCCTGTGAAACTGCGCAAGGACATTCCGGGTCAATAACCTGGAACTCCTGTAGGAGCGAGCTTGCTCGCGAAGATCGCCAACGATAACGCGCGCAGTCTGATTGAACGCGTTGTCCTTGAGTGCTTCGCGAGCAAGCTCGCTCCTGCAAAGCCCCTTTTTTTCATCTGCAAAAAGCTGATTTCATGACAGTTTTGTTTCAATCCCGACTTTAGCTATGCGATGCTGGCGCAGAGCCCATTCGCCAACTACAGCTTAAGTACAAGACGTAGAAAGGCACGCGGCACTATTCACTTGCTCCGATTGGGGCACGACTCAACACAGGGGGCCCAGCATGCTGACCCTGCTCAATCTGCTTTCCGCGGTAACCCTGCTGATCTGGGGCACGCACATCGTCCGTACCGGGATCCTGCGGGTTTACGGTTCCAACCTGCGCCAGGTCATCGGGCAGAACATGTCCAAGCGTTGGCTGGCGTTTATCGCCGGCATCCTGGTAACGGCCATGGTGCAAAGCAGCAACGCCACGGCGATGCTGGTGACCTCGTTTGTCGGCCAGGGCTTGATGGGCCTGATGCCCGCCTTGGCGACCATGCTCGGTGCCGACGTCGGTACCGCGCTGATGGCCCGGGTGCTGACCTTTGACTTGTCGTGGCTGTCGCCGCTGTTGATTTTTCTCGGGGTGATTTTCTTCCTGTCGCGCAAACAGACGCGTGCCGGGCAGATGGGCCGCGTCGGAATCGGCCTCGGGCTGATCATCCTCGCACTGCAACTGATCGTCGAAGCTGCGGGCCCGATTACTCACGCGCAGGGCGTTAAAGTCCTGTTCGCCTCACTGACCGGCGACATCTTGCTCGATGCCCTGGTCGGCGCACTGTTCGCGATGATTTCCTACTCCAGCCTGGCCGCCGTCCTGCTGACCGCGACCCTGGCCGGTGCCGGCGTGATCGGCCTGCACGTGGCCATCGGCCTGGTGATCGGCGCCAACATCGGCAGCGGCGTGCTGGCCTTCCTCAGTACCAGCATGCAGAACGCCGCCGGTCGCCAGGTGGCCCTGGGCAGCCTGCTGTACAAGCTGATCGGCTTGCTGCTGATCATCCCGGTACTCGACCCGCTGGTCGGCTGGATGGACACCCTGGACTACAGCGCCCAAGGCATGGTGATCACCTTTCACCTGCTCTATAACGTCACTCGCTGCCTGATCCTGCTGCCCACCATTGGCCCGATGTCCCGCTTGTGCGCCTGGTTGCTGCCGGAGCGCGAGGAGGTCAACGGCTTGGCCAAGCCACGCCACCTGGACCTGGCAGCACTCGCCACCCCAAGCCTTGCACTGGCCAACGCCGCCCGCGAAACCCTGCGCCTGGGCGACCTGATCGACAACATGCTGACCTCAATGCTGGAAGTGCTGCGGGGCAAGCAGACCGCCATCACCCAGGAAATGCGCAGCCTGAGCGACGATGTCGAGGCGCTCTACAGCGCGATCAAACTCTACCTCGCTCAAATGCCCCGGGAAGACCTCAGCGAGCAAGACAGCCGGCGCTGGGCCGAGATCATCGAGTTGTCGATCAACCTGAAACTGGCCGGCGACCTGATCGAACGCATGCTGCGCAAGGTCCAGCAGCAAAAGACCTCCCAGCGCCGCTCGTTCTCCGAAGTCGGCCTGGAGGAGTTGGCCGGCCTGCAATCTCAGTTGATCGCCAACCTGCGCCTGGGCCTGTCGGTGTTCCTCAGCGCCGACCCGGAAAGCGCCCGGCAATTGCTGCGGGAGAAACGTCGTTTTCGCGCCCAGGAGCGTCGCCTGGCCCACGCCCACGTCAGCCGCTTGCAACGTAAAATCGTACAGAGCCTGGAGACCAGTTCCCTGCACCTGGAGCTGATTGCCGACATGAAGCGTCTCAACTCGCTGTTCTGCAGCAGCGCTTATGTGGTGCTGGAAACCGCCGACACCGGCGCGCTCTCGGCGGACGATATTGCCGACATCACCCATTCGCCCTGAACGTACGACGGCGAGTGAAGTCAGTTAACAACGGACCTCATTCGCCAGGAAGCCTGTTATGCGTCGCCTGCTATTCGCCTGCCTGCTCATCGGCTCGGCACACACCTTTGCCTTTGACCGCCTGCAAGTCGAGGGCTACACGCTGCCCAACGGCCTGCAATTGCTGCTCAAACCGGGCACTGAGCGCGGCCACGTAGCCATTCGCCTGGTGGTGGGCGTGGGCCTGGATGACTTCAATTGCGAAGACAAGGAGCTGCCGCACCTGCTGGAACACCTGCTGTTCAGCGGTATCGACGGCGGTGGCGAAGGTGAGCTGGAAGAACGCATGCAAGCCCTCGACGGCGACTGGAACGCCTACACCAGCAACTCCGACACCACCTTCGTCATCGAGGCCCCGGCGCAAAACCAGCGCAAGGTGCTCGACCTGCTGCTGGCCATCGTCACCCGCACCGAACTGACCGACGCCAACATCAACGCCGCCAAACAAGTGGTGGAACGCGAAGACGGCGGCCATTACTCACACCTGCAACGCCTGCTGGATCGCCAGGACCTCGGCCACAAGGCCAGCAGCCAGCTTGCCGTGGAGCTGGGCCTCAAATGCGCCGAGCGGGCCGAAGTTGAGCACCTGACCCGCGACCAGTTGGAAAAGCTGCGCAAGGCCTGGTACGCCCCCAACAACATGACCCTGATCATCGTCGGCGACCTCGACAAGCTGTTGCCGGCCTACCTCGAACGCACCTACGGCGCGCTTGACCCGGTTGACCCCAGCGAACATCGCCCACTGCCGGAGATTCAACACGCCGCCGCCATCCGCCGCGATCTGATCCACGGCTGGGTCGGTGACAACGCCAAGCTGCACTGGTTATTCCCCGAGCCGGTGCTGGACGATCAGTACGATGAAACCTTCGACCTGCTCAAGGACTACCTGGACTGGGCACTGTATCGCCAGCTGCGGCTGCAGCATGGTTTGTCCTACGGCCCATGGAGCGAGCGCGAAGTGCTGGGCGGCGTCGGCTTCATGAGCCTCAACGCCGACGTTGAGCGCGACGACCTGCCCGAAGCGGAGCAAGTGCTGGAAACCCTCAAGGCCCAACTGCTGCAGGACGGCCTCGACCCCGCCACCTTTGCCCGCCTGCAACAAGCCGCCATCGCGCGCCAGGCCTGGGCCGTTCAAGGCAACAGCGCGTTGGCCGACTATTACTGGAGTGCCTCGGGCGACTACGCCAAAGGGCGCTTCAGTGACCCGTCCAAGCGCATCAAGGCCGTCAGCCTGGCGCAAGCCAACCAGGCGATGCGCGAGCTGTTCAAGCAGAACGGCTACTGGCGCATCGAGAAACCGTTGTTCAGCTACGACACCCTCAACTGGATCGCCGCCGGTGCGCTGGGGCTGATTGCGATTGTGTTGCTCGGCGTGTGGCGTTATCGCAAAGGGATTGCGTAATGAGGCCCCGAGAAAACGGCTAAAACGTTATTCTGTCTGGGATCTCCCCTACAAAGACTGTGAACTGCCGAATGCCTATCCTGACCCACTACATCCAGCGCATCCTCGAGCTGATGAAGCGCTACCCAGGGGTGATTGCACTCGGCGGCTTCATCTCGGGTGTGGGCAGCTTCATCCTGGTGGATCGCCAGCAAGGCATGGCCAGCTGGATCGCGGTCATCATGCTGGTGAGTTGGTTATGGCTGATGCTCGAAAACAGCCTCACCCAGCTGTTCAGCAAAGTCTTCAAACGGGAAATTCCCGAACCGCTGCTACGCTACGCCACGCAGATGATCCACCAGGAAAGCCTGTTTTTTGTCCTGCCGTTCTTTTTTGTCACCACCACCTGGAACAGCGGCCAGTCGATTTTTACCGGCCTGCTGGGCGCGGCGGCGCTGGTCTCGATCATCGACCCGCTGTACTACAAGTGGCTGGCGCCCAAACGCTCGCTGTTTCTGGCACTGCATACCCTGACCCTGTTCGCAGCCCTGCTGACCGCGCTGCCGATCATCCTGCACCTGACCACCGCCGAGAGTTACAAACTGGCCCTCGGTGTGGCTATGGCGCTATCTATCCCGAGCCTGGCCGTCAGCCTGCCGCTGCGCAGCATCAAAGGCTGGGCGATGCTGCTGGGGGTTACCGCGGCAATTGGTTGCGCAGGCTGGTTCCTGCGCAGTTGGGTGCCGCCCGCCACGCTGTGGATGACCGAAGTGGCCATCAGCACTCAATTGCAGGACCGCACGCCCGGCGATGACCTGAAAGAAGTCAGCGCCGCCCAACTGCGCAGCAGCGGGTTGTATGCCTACACCGCGATCAACGCGCCGCGCGGGCTGGATGAGCGGATCTACCATGTGTGGAAATTCAACGGCAAAGAAGTCGACCGTATCGCCCTGGATATCCATGGCGGGCGCAAGGAAGGTTATCGGGCCTGGACCCACAAGCAGAACTTCCCACCCGACTCGGTGGGACGCTGGCAGGTGCGGGTGCTGACCGAAGATGGTCAGGTGATCGGCGTGTTGCGCTTCAAGGTGACTGACCCCGGTCAGGGCGCTACAACGCCGGACGCGCCAAAGTAGGCAGGATCGTGCTATTACGTAGGAATTCTGGAATAGCCAAACAAGCTCGGAGCTTATGACCAGTAGCACAACGGCCGGTGCAGCCCATCTGGACACGTCCACCCAACCTCCACAACTGAGGATTACGGGGGATTGGACGCTTGCCCACTATGCCAACCTGAAGAAGCTGTCGGAAAAGCTCGATGGCCAGTACGACGCCGGCGCGCGCATCGACCTTAACGGCCTCGGCGCCCTGGACACGGCCGGCGCCTCGCTGCTGGTGGAATTGCTCGGGCCCGAGCGCATCGAACAATCCGCCGAACAGACCGACTGCAGCCTCTCGACCGCCGACCGTGCACTGCTGAAAACCGTCTACCGCTCCCTGAACGACTTCTGTGTACCGGTCAAGGAAGCGGAAGAAGCCGCTGGCATCATGTTGCTGGCGCGCATCGGCAGCGCGGTGTACACCGTCTGGCAAGACGGCCTGAAGTTGCTGGGCTTTATCGGCCTGATCCTCGAAACCTTCGCCCGTGGCGTGTTCCGGCCCAAGCGTTGGCGCGTGACGCCAATGGTCGCGCATATCGAACAGACCGGCCTCGACGCCGCGCCCATTGTGGCCTTGCTGACCTTTTTGGTGGGCGCGGTGGTCGCGTTTCTCGGCGCCACGGTGCTGGCCAGTTTTGGCGCGAGCATTTTTACCGTGGACTTGGTGGCATTCTCGTTCCTGCGGGAATTCGGCGTGTTGCTCACCGCAATCCTGATGGCCGGCCGCACCGCGAGTGCCTTCACCGCGCAAATCGGCTCGATGAAGGCCAACGAAGAAATCGACGCTATTCGCACCCTGGGCCTCGACCCGATGGAGTTGCTGGTGCTGCCCCGCGTGCTGGCATTGCTGGTGGCGCTGCCGATGCTGACGTTCCTGGCGATGATCTCGGGGATTATCGGGGGTGGTGTGGTGTGCGCAGTGGCCCTGGATATTTCACCGGCGATGTTCCTCTCGCTGCTGCAATCGGACATCGGCGTACAGCACTTTATCGTCGGCATGATCAAGGCGCCGATCTTCGCCTTCTTGATTGCTGCCATCGGCTGCCTGGAAGGCTTCAAGGTCAGCGGCAGCGCCGAGTCCGTCGGCGCCCACACCACCTCCAGCGTGGTGCAATCGATTTTCGTGGTGATCGTGCTGGATGCGGTCGCCGCGCTGTTCTTCATGGAGATGGGCTGGTGAGTCGTTTACGCCGTGCGCCCACCGAGGCGGTGATCGAAGTCCGTGGGCTGTGCAACCGCTTTGGCCCGCAAAGCGTGCACGAGAACCTCGACCTGGATTTGTACAAGGGCGAAATCCTCGCCGTAGTCGGTGGCTCCGGCAGCGGCAAGTCGGTGCTGCTGCGCAGCATCATTGGCCTGCGCCAGCCCAGCGAAGGGCAAGTGCGGGTGTTCGGGCAGAACTTGCCGAGCCTCTCGGAGCACGAGCGCTCGATGGTCGAACGGCGCTTCGGTGTGCTGTTCCAGAAGGGCGCGCTGTTTTCCTCGCTGACGGTGACCGAAAACGTCGCCTTGCCGCTGATCGAACATGCCGGCCTCAGCCGTCCCGATGCCGAACACCTGGCGGCGGTAAAGCTGGCGTTGGCCGGGCTGCCGCTGTCGGCCGCCGACAAATATCCATCGTCACTCTCCGGCGGCATGATCAAGCGTGCGGCCCTGGCCCGTGCCCTGGCGCTGGACCCGGACATTCTGTTTCTCGACGAACCCACCGCCGGCCTTGACCCGATCGGCGCCGCCGCCTTCGACCAATTGATCCTGACCCTGCGCGATGCGTTGGGCCTGAGCGTGTTCCTGGTCACCCACGACCTCGACACGCTGTACACCATCACCGACCGCGTGGCGGTGCTGGCGCAGAAAAAGGTACTGGTGGCGGATGCCATCGATGTCGTCTCGGAAACCGACGACGCCTGGATTCACGAATACTTCCATGGCCCACGGGGCCGCGCGGCATTGGATGCCGCTCAACTGCTCAACGAGGTATGACATGGAAACCCGAGCCCATCATGTGATGATCGGTCTGTTCAGCGTGATCGTCGTGGTCGGCGCCATGCTGTTTGGCCTGTGGCTGGCCAAATCCAGCGTCGACAGCGCGTTTCAAGATTACGAAGTGATCTTCAACGAGGCGGTCAGTGGCTTGTCCCAGGGCAGCGCGGTGCAGTACAGCGGGATCAAGGTCGGCGATGTCACCAGCCTGCGCCTCGACCCGAAGGACCCGCGCCGGGTGTTGGCGCGCATCCGCCTGGCCGGGCAAACGCCGATCAAGGAAGACACCCAGGCCAAGCTGGCGCTGACCGGCATCACCGGTACCTCGATCATCCAGCTCAGCGGCGGCACGCCCCAAAGCCCGGAGCTCAAGGGCAGGGACGGCGAACTGCCGCAAATCATTGCCTCGCCGTCGCCTATCGCTCGCCTGCTGAACAACAGCAATGACCTGATGACCAGCATCAACCTGCTGCTGCACAACGCCAACCACATGTTCTCCCGGGAGAACGTCGACCGCCTCAGCAACACCCTGGATAACCTGCAACAGACCACCGGCGCGATTGCCGATCAACGCGGCGATATCAAGGTGGTGATGCAGCAATTGATGCAGGTGAGCAAACAGGCCAGCGCCACCCTGGAGCAAACCACCGCATTGATGCGCAACGCCAATGGTTTGCTCAACGATCAAGGCAAGCAGGTCTTCGGCAGTGCTGAAAAGGCCATGCAGTCCCTTCAACAAAGCACGGCCACCATCGACACCTTGCTGGCTAACAACAAGGACTCCCTCAACAGCGGCATGCAGGGCCTCAACGAACTGGCGCCAGCGGTGCGCGAGCTGCGGGAAACCCTGGGTTCGTTGCGCGCCATTTCCCGCCGCCTGGAAGCCAACCCCAGCGGTTACCTGCTGGGCAGCGACAAGAACAAGGAGTTCACGCCATGAAGCGTGCTTACCAAGTGATCGTCCCCGTCGCCCTGGCATTCGTCAGTGCGTGTTCGATCTTGCCCAAGGCGGACCCTTCGGACGTGTACCGGTTGCCTTCGGCGCAGACCACCACACAAGCCAGCCCCGTGACCTGGTCACTGCGCGTGGCGAAGCCGCAGACCAGCGAATTCCTCGACAGCCCGCGGATTGCGGTGGTGCCCAATGGCGACCTGATCAGCAGCTATGCGAATTCCCGCTGGAGCGATCCGTCACCGGTGCTGTTGCGTAACCGGTTGCTGGACGGGTTCCAGCGAGATGGGCGGGTGACGTTGCTGAGTACTGATGAGACCAATCTGCAGGCGGACTTTGAGCTGGGCGGGCAGTTACAGGCGTTTCAGAGTGAGTATCGCGGCAGTGCGGTTGAGGTGGTAATTCGGTTGGATGCGCGGCTGGTGCGCGGCAGTGATCAGCGGATTATTGCCAGCAAGCGGTTTGAGGTGAGGCAGCCGGTGGGGGATACCAAGGTGCCGGCGGTGGTGGCCGGGTTTGGTCAGGCTGGGGATGTACTGAATAAACAGGTAGTGGATTGGGTGGTGGGCCAGGGCAATTCAGCACCGAGAAGATAGCCCACCAATGTAGGAGCGAGCTTGCTCGCGAAAATCGTCAACGATAACGCGGGGAACCTGATGCCCCGCGTCGTTCTCAGGCTTTTCGCGAGCAAGCTCGCTCCTACAGGGATAGCGATTTAGCCGAAGAACCAGTAGCACACCGCAATCGCCGCAACCACGCCGGCAAACTCCGCCAACAACGCACACCCCACCGCATGCCGCGCCCGCTGGATTCCCACCGAGCCAAAGTACACCGCCAACACATAAAACGTGGTCTCGGTACTGCCCTGAATCGTCGCTGCTACCAGCGCAGGGAAGCTGTCCACGCCCTGGGTCTGCATCGTCTCAATCAGCATCGCCCGCGCCGCGCTGCCGGAGAACGGCTTGACCATCGCTGTCGGTAACGCATCAACAAAGCGTGTATCCATGCCGGTCCAGGCCACCAGATGGCGAATCCCTTCCAGGCCGAAATCCAGCGCGCCGGACGCCCGCAACACGCCCACCGCGCAGAGCATCGCCACCAGGTACGGCAGCAGATTCTTGGCCACGTCGAAGCCTTCTTTGGCCCCTTCGACAAACGCCTCGTAGACCTTGACCTTGCGGAGCGCGCCAATCACCAGGAACAACATGATCAGCCCGAACAGCGTCAGGTTGCCGAGGATCGATGACAGCCCCGCCAGCGCAGTGGCTGAGAGCGTCGCCAGCAAGGCCATGAAGCCACCCAGTACCAGCGCACCCGGAATCAGATACGCAAGCACCACCGGGTCCCACAGCCGCAGGCGTTGCATCACCGCCACCGACAGCAGGCCCACCAGCGTCGAGGCGCTGGTGGCCAGCAGGATCGGCAGGAATACCAGCGTCGGGTCCGGCGCACCTTGCTGGGCGCGGTACATGAAGATGGTGACCGGCAGCAGGGTCAGGGAAGACGCGTTGAGCACCAGGAACAGGATTTGCGCGTTACTGGCGGTGTTGGGGATGGGGTTGAGCTCTTGCAGCGCCTTCATGGCCTTGAGGCCGATGGGCGTGGCCGCATTGTCGAGGCCCAGGCCGTTGGCGGCGAAGTTGAGGGTGATCAAGCCGATGGCCGGGTGGCCGGCGGGAACCTCCGGCATCAGGCGACGGAACAGTGGCCCCAGGGCCTTGGCCAGCCAATCGACGATCCCGGCTTTCTCGGCGATGCGCAGGAAGCCCAGCCACAAGGTCAGCGTGCCGAACAGCAACACCATGACCTCGACCGACAGCTTGGCCATGGCGAATATGCTTTCCACCATCGCCGCAAAGATGCCGGCGTTACCGCCAATCAGCCATTGCGCCAGCGCGGACACCATCGCCACGATAAAAAAGCCAAGCCACAGGCCATTGAGCATCAGTTGAATCCCCCGAAAGATGGGGCGAATGATAGCGGGGCTGGCAGAAACGAAAAACCCCGGAATTTTCCGGGGTTTGTGTAGGAGCCAACTCTGGCGATCAGCCGCGAGTGGTCTCGCCGGCCGGCATCACTTGCTTGGTACGCCAGTGCGGCAGGGAGTTCCAGTAACGCTCGCCCTTGGCGTCGTCGTACATGCCTTCCCAGCGGGAGATGACCAGTACGGCCAGGGCGTTGCCGATCACGTTCAGTGCAGTACGCGCCATGTCCATGATGCGGTCGACACCGGCGATGAACGCCAGGCCTTCCAGCGGAATACCTACGCTGCCCAGGGTCGCCAGCAGTACCACGAAGGACACACCCGGCACGCCGGCGATGCCTTTGGAGGTAACCATCAGGGTCAGCACCAGCATCAGTTGCTGGCCAATCGACAGGTCGATGCCATACAGCTGCGCGATAAAGATCGCCGCGATGCTCTGGTACAGGGTCGAGCCGTCGAGGTTGAACGAGTAGCCGGTCGGCACCACAAAGCTGCAGATCGCCTTCGGCGCGCCGTAGGCTTCCATCTTCTCGATCACACGCGGCAGCACGGTTTCGGAACTGGCGGTGGAGTAGGCCAGCACCAGCTCATCCTTGAAGATGCGCATCAACTTGATCACCGAGAAGCCGAACAGGCGGGCGATCAGGCCGAGGACCACAAAGGCGAAGAACAGGATGGCGACGTAAACCAGGATCACCAGCTTGGCCAGCGGCAGCAGCGAGGCGAAACCGAAGTTGGAGACGGTCACCGCGATCAGCGCAAATACACCAATCGGGGCGTATTTCATGATCATGTGGGTGACTTTGAACATGCTCTCGGAAACGCCCTGGAACATGGTTACCAGGGGCTCGCGCAGTTCAGGCTTGAGGCTCGACAAGCCGAGGCCGAACAACACCGAGAAGAAGATGATCGGCAGCATGTCGCCACGGGCTACGGCGGCGAAGATATTCGACGGGATCAGGTTGAGGATCGTCTCGATGAACGCGTGCTCGTGCTGGACCTCAGCGGCAGTGGCCGTGTATTTGGAGATGTCGACGGTACCCAGGGTACTCATGTCGATGCCGGTACCCGGATGGAACAGGTTGGCCAGCAGCAGGCCGACCACAATGGCAATGGTGGTGACTACTTCGAAGTAAAGAATGGTTTTCACGCCGATCCGACCGAGCTTTTTCGCATCCCCAACACCGGCGATTCCGACAATCAGCGACGAAATCACGATCGGGATAACGATCATCTTGATCAGGCGGATAAAGATATCGCCAGCGGGCTGCAACACGTTGCTGATCCACCAGGCCTTTTCAGCACTGAAATGGTTAAGCACCGCACCGATTGCAATCCCCAGCACCAGACCGATGAGGATCTGCCAGGCGAGGCTTAGCTTTGCCTTCTTCATGTCATTACCCTTACTTCAAGTGGACTCAGGCAGATGCGCCAGCAGCTGGAACGCTCGGAAGCGAAAAAGTGTGTGCATCTGCCCCCGTAGAAGGTCACCGCAGTTGGCCGATATGGCTCACTGGCAGGCGAAAAAAGGCGCAACTATTCCGATGCAAGGAGGCGACGTCTAATGCCGTAAACGCCTACCCTATGCCGAATCGGCATGAGTTTTTTTGAGTTTTTCTGTCTGAACGGTCAGTTCGAATGTGACATTTCGGCAGGCATAAATGCCGCGAACCGGCCATTTCAGGCTCGCGCAGGGTTTTTTGAAAATCTACGGCTTCGGCTGAAAACTGCTGAAAATTCCTACGCATACCATCGAAAAACTTGTCTGGCAGGAGACAAACTTTCTCGATAGATGGTCACGCGGAAACACCAAGAAATGGTTGAGGCGAAGCAAAAAAGGAAATTGCCGCTATGGGCGGTATGACAGAAGCGGGCGTAAGAGCCGCAAGCCCGTCGCAAGTTCCACAAACCATCGGCTTGGGAACTTGCGTCGCAGCTTTTCACCTGACCCGGCCCTTGCGCAGGCACTCCCTGTACCCGTAGGTCACGCCGATCCGAACGATCAGAGCAACCCGACCCCTTGGTCATGCACCGCCCTTGTCGGGCGCTGCAAACAGAAAGAAGCATGGCGCTTCTTTCTATGGACGATAGGCCGGCAGACGACAGCGTCGTCAGACCAAACCTAGTACCAATTCGGATCTTTCTTGAGCTGTTCCATCAACAGCTTCTGCATGCCTTCGTCGGGCTTGCCAAGAAAGCGGTAGTCGGCGTGCCGCGTTGGCGATTTATCCGCAGGCAGGCCTGCAGGAACTTCCACCAACATGGCGTACGCATCTTCCTTGTCGAAGCTGAAAGCGACGATCAGGCGCTTGTTAAGGCACGTATCTGCGGTTTCACACAGCGGCCCTACCAAGTACTTGTCACCGTCCTCTTCAACGGCATTCATTTGTTCCGCGCTGCCCGACAGGTTCATCACCCATTCCGGCAAGCGCTCTTCCTTCTTGACCACGCTCTGCCAGGTTTCGCGGTACTGCGGGTCCGCGCTCAGCAGTTCGTTGGCCCGGGACTGGCCGTCATTGGCAGCCAGCGCCAGGCCGCTGCCGCCCAACAACAGGGCGGCAGCCAGGGCTTTAAGGGACGAATTGAACATGCTTAGCCTCGGCCACGACGGCCAAAGAAGAAGGAAGCGATGAACATCACCAGGAAGACCACAAACAGAATCTTGGCGATACCCGTGGCGGTGCCCGCGATACCGCCGAAGCCCAGGACTGCAGCCACAATGGCGATGATCAGAAATGTGATTGCCCAACTCAACATGGTGATTCTCCTTACGCTTCTTTTAGGGGTAACAGCGGTGATGCTTGCGGTCGCTTGATTCAAGGACCGTGTCTTGCCTAGAACACCCAGCGTTCCTGATAAGGCAGGTCGCCGAGGGTGGAGTCTTGTTCAACCGCCGTCAGTTGCGGGGTTGTCACGTCGGCGGTGGTGCTGCCGACGGAACGGAAATGGGTCTGGGTCATCATCGGACGTTCAAAATGCGCGACTTGCTGTTGACTCTGCTGCCAATGCGCCAATTGCTGACCGCCGATCAAAGTCACCAACAGGGCCAGGCTGGCAAACAGCCCCTGTTGCAGACGCAGTGGCGATACACGCAGTTGAGTGAGGCTTTGGCGAGTCATGCTGTGTGTCTCCCGCATTCTGATCTGATTATTCGTTGGTGACGCTCGTATGAGGTGTATTGCAGCCTGCGTGCCAGTTTTTTAACAAAATAAAACTCAATAAAATCAATAAGTTAAAAAAAAAGCGCTTTGACACCACGAGCATCCTGCACGATGCCCCTATCCTTACCGTGCGAAATGCACGATGGTCACTGGTCGGATGAGGGGATAGGAAAGCAACGTTCGACTGCCGAAGTGGCTACAGGGAGATAAAAACGCCATGAATCGGCGTCTCTGTAAGAAGAAGCGCAGATAGCTGCGCGATGACGGCTTTAATCAATCAGAATAAACCATGCAACTTGCCCGATTATTCTGGGACTAAACAACATCATTCATTCTTAGTGGGAGCGCGGGACAGATGGAATCAGCCAAGGAACTTCAAGGCCGCATTCTTTTAGTGGATGACGAATCCGCGATCCTTCGCACCTTCCGTTACTGCCTGGAAGATGAAGGCTACACCGTAGCCACCGCCAACAGCGCCGCCCAAGCCGACGCCTTGCTGCAACGCCAGGTGTTTGACCTGTGCTTCCTGGACCTGCGCCTGGGCGAAGACAACGGCCTCGACGTACTGGCGCAAATGCGCGTCCAGGCGCCATGGATGCGGGTGGTGATCGTCACCGCCCATTCGGCCGTCGACACCGCCGTGGATGCGATCCAGGCCGGCGCGGCCGACTACCTGGTCAAGCCTTGCAGCCCCGACCAACTGCGCCTGGCCACCGCCAAGCAGCTGGAGGTGCGCCAACTGTCGGCGCGCCTGGAAGCCCTCGAAGGCGAAGTGCGCAAACCCAAGGACGGTCTCGACTCCCATAGCCCGGCAATGATGGTGGTGCTGGAAACGGCACGCCAGGTGGCGGGTACAGATGCCAACATCCTGATCCTCGGCGAGTCCGGCACCGGTAAAGGTGAGCTGGCCCGTGCGATACACGGTTGGAGCAAGCGGGCGAAAAAATCCTGCGTCACCATCAACTGCCCGTCGCTGACGGCGGAGCTGATGGAAAGCGAGCTGTTCGGCCATAGTCGTGGTGCGTTTACGGGCGCCAGCGAAAGCACCCTGGGCCGGGTCAACCAGGCAGATGGCGGCACGCTGTTTCTCGACGAGATCGGCGACTTTCCGCTTACCTTGCAACCCAAGTTGCTGCGCTTTATCCAGGACAAGGAATACGAGCGCGTCGGCGATCCAGTGACTCGCCGCGCCGACGTGCGAATTCTCGCCGCTACCAACCTGAACCTGGAAGACATGGTCCGCGACGGTCGTTTCCGCGAAGACCTGCTGTATCGCCTGAATGTCATCACCTTGCACCTGCCGCCCCTGCGCGAGCGCAGCGAAGACATCCTGACCCTGGCCGACCGCTTCCTGGCGCGCTTTGTGAAGGAATATGCGCGGCCGGCGCGCGGATTCAGCGATGAAGCCCGCGAGGCGCTGCTCAACTACCGCTGGCCGGGGAACATTCGCGAGCTGCGCAACGTGGTAGAGCGAGCCAGCATCATCTGCCCGCAGGAAAAGGTTGAGATCAGCCACCTCGGCATGGCCGAACAGCCGACCAACAACGCCCCGCGTATTGGTGCGGCGTTGAGCCTGGATGAACTGGAAAAGGCCCATATCGGCGCCGTACTGGCCACCAGTGACACCCTGGACCAGGCGGCACGAACCCTCGGCATTGATGCGTCAACGCTGTACCGCAAACGCAAACAATACAACCTGTGAGCTGTAGCCTATGAAGCTTGCGATGAAGCTGCGCACTCGGCTGTTCCTGAGCATTTCCGCGCTGATCACCGTTGCCCTGCTGGGATTGTTGCTGGGCCTGGTGAGTGTCATGCAAATGGCCAAGACCCAGGAATCGCTGATTCGCAGCAACTTCATCACCCTGGACCTGGGCCTCAAGCTGCGGCAGACCCTCGGCGACCAGCTGATGATCATGCTCAACGAGCAGCCAAATACCGCTGCGCTGGAAGATTCCAAGCAACGTTATTTCGCGCTGCTGCAGCAAGGCATCGAACACGAAGAAAAGGATGCGGCAACCAGCGGTTTCACCCAGGCCAAGACTGATTACCTGAGCTTTCTCGAGGCATTCGATAAAAAGGAGAATGCTCCGGCGCAGCTGCGTAACAACGACGAGTTGACGAAGCGTTTCAACATTTTGCGCAACGGCCTCATCGCCGAGCACAAGAAAGCCTTGGATAACATCAACGACACCGAACACAAGTCCCGTGAGCGCGCGCTGTTGATCGCCGGCTTGCTGGGTTTGGTCGGGCTGGCGGTGCTGATCATAGGCTTCGTCACCGCCCACGGGATCGCCCGGCGCTTTGGCGGGCCGATCGAAGCGCTGGCCAAGGCCGCCGACAAGATCGGCCAGGGCAACTTCGAAGTCACGCTGCCCATTTCGTCAGCCGCCGAGATGAACCTGCTCACCCGGCGTTTCGGCATCATGGCCGAAGCGTTGCGCCAGCATCAGGCAACCAATGTCGATGAGCTGCTCGCCGGGCAGCAACGCCTGCAGGCGGTGCTCGACAGCATCGACGACGGCCTGCTGATGATCGACCGCCAAGGTCGCCTGGAGCACCTTAACCCCGTGGCGCAGCGCCAACTGGGTTGGGACGAGAACCGCCTTGGCCAAGGCCTTGGCGAAGCACTGGGCCGCCCGGAACTGGATGAGCAACTGCACCTGGTGCTGCGCGGCGGCAACCTCGAACGCGCACCCGAAGACCTTGAGGTGGAGGTTGAGGGTGAGCTGCGCCTGCTGACGTACAGCCTGACGCCGGTTAGCCATACCCAGGGGCACATTCTGGGCGCGGTGATGGTGCTGCATGACGTTACCGAACAACGCGCCTTTGAACGGGTACGCAGTGAGTTCGTGTTGCGCGCGTCCCATGAATTACGCACGCCAGTGACGGGCATGCACATGGCATTCGGCTTGTTCCGGGAACGGGCGAAGTTTCCTGCGGAATCCCGCGAAGCGGACCTGCTGGATACGGTCAATGAGGAAATGCAGCGCCTGATGCAGTTGATCAACGACTTGCTCAACTTCTCGCGCTATCAGAATGGCTTGCAGAAACTTACCCTCGGCCCGTGCGATATCAGCGACCTGCTGGAACATGCCCGCGCGCGTTTCGCAGAGCAGGCGAACGCGCAGAACATCGAGCTGCTGGTTGAGGAGCAATCCCCGCTGCCGAGGTTGCATGCTGATCGAGCGCAGCTGGAACGGGTGCTCGACAACCTTTTAGGCAATGCCCTGCGGCACACGGCGGACGGTGGACAGATCCGCTTGCAGGCGCGTCGTCATGGCGAACGGGTGATTGTCAGCGTCGAGGACAACGGTGAAGGCATTGCCTACGGCCAGCAAGGACGAATCTTCGAACCGTTTGTGCAGGTAGGCCGCAAGAAAGGCGGCGCCGGGCTGGGCCTGGCGCTGTGCAAGGAGATCGTGCAATTGCACGGTGGCCGGATGGGGGTTTATTCACGGCCAGGGCAGGGGACGCAGTTCTATATGGCGCTGCCCCTGTAGGGTCACGCGCCAACCGTTACTGGTGATTCAACGCCCGCAGGATCGCGGCACTCTCGGCATCCGGCGTCCCGTCAAACAGCGACGCCCGGAAATGCATCTGGAACGCGGCAACCACATGCCGCGTTGCCACATCCAGCTCGCCCGTCTGCGGCGTCGGATAGCCCAGCTTCGCCAACTCTTCCTGGAACCAGGTAATGCTCGGCAGCTCGGCTGCGTACTGCACCTGGTAACGGGCAACCGCCTTGGCGTCCGGCCATATGCCCAGCCCTTCATCCGCCAGGCGCTTCCACGGGAACAATGGCCCGGGGTCCAGCTTGCGCAGCGGAGCAATGTCGCTATGGCCAATGATGTTTCGCGGGTCGATGCCGTTGCGCTTGCTGATGTCCTTGAGCAACACCACCAGCGACTGCACCTGCGCTTCGGAGTACGGGTACCAGACGCGGCCCGTCGGCAGGTCTCGATAGCCCGGGTTCACAATCTCGATCCCGATGGAGCTGGAGTTGAGCCAGGTGCGGCCCATCCACTCGCTTTCCCCGGCATGCCAGGCGCGTTGGCTTTCATCCACGAGTTTATAGATGGTGGCCGAGGCGTCATCACCGATCAGGTAATGACTGCTGACCTGGCCATGGGTCAGCAGCGCCAGGGAGCGCTCAAGGGACGCCGAGGTGTAGTGCACGATGACGAACTGAACACGATTGTCGTGGTTCACCGACGGATGGCTGGTGTCCAGGCGAGGGCCACTCGCGCAGCCGGCGAGCAGGAGAAGCAGAAAAGCGGAGCACAGAAATTTCATGGCAGCAGACAATACGCTTAAGACGATAATGCAACAGTGTAACGTACCGTTTGCTGCCGGGCGGCCAAATGCAAAGTTTTAAACAAAATGGAACATTTTCAGGCCGCCTGCACCTGATTGCGTCCGGCAGCCTTGGCACGGTAAAGCGCCTCGTCGGCACGTTTAAGAGCCAGATCACTGCGCTCACCCGGCTGAAACTGCGCCACGCCCATGGAAACCGTGATGGTCACCGGCTCGCCCTTGAAGTGAAACGGGCACGCTTCGATGGCTGCACGCAGGGTTTCACCCACGGCCAACGCATCTGACAGTGATGAGTTGGGCACCAGCAACACAAACTCTTCACCGCCAAAGCGTGCGATGAAGTCGTTGGGCCGCAGGCGTTTTCGCAGCACCGTGGCGATGATCTTCAGCACCTTGTCGCCAGCCAGATGGCCATAGCCGTCATTGATGCGCTTGAAGTGATCCAGGTCCAGCATCGCCAATGACAGGCTGTTACCACGCTGGTGCCAGGCGTTGACCTCTTGCTCCAGACGCTCGGTCCAGGCGGCACGGTTGGGCAAGCCGGTGAGCGGGTCAATCAAGGCTTTTTGGCGCTGAACCTCCAAATGCTCTCGGTAGCCCTGAGCCTCTTGCTCCATATTGGCGACGCGTTCGGCCAGGCTTTTGAGGCGTGCAGCCACTTCCTGCTCGCGCTGGTCACGCTGGTGCTGGTGTTGGTCCATGGTGCCCAACAGCCCTTCGAGATGGCTCTCCAGCACGTGCTTGAGGCTGTCCAGATCCGCGGCATCCTGGACGCTGGTTTGCAAACCATCCACCTGTTCGCGGATCTGCGTATCCAGCTCTCTGGCGGCAGAGCGACTGTCGGCGTGGCCGTCGCTGGCGACCTGCAGATGCCCCTGGAATGCCTCGAGACGCTCGTTGAGTTGCTTGAGGTAGGCTTCAAACTCGTGCTGGCCGCTGTCGGTAATCGCCAGCATCAACACCGCCAGGTCATCGAGAATCGGCAGCAGTTCGTACCAGTTCAATCCGTGGGCCAGGCGCTCACGCATTGCTTCGGCCTGGGGCCTGTGACGCTCGGGCAGCGACAGGTCTTCCAACAAGCCGAGCAGGGTGTCTTCGATGTGTTTGGCCACCGAACTGTAAGACGGCTCGGGGGTGTCGGGCAGGGCGTAGGTCTGATCCGCTTGCAGCTCGTCGGGGTTCAGCTCTGGCGACTCTTCGGACTCGTCGGACATGACCGGTGGCAAGGAAAGACTGCCGATTTCCGTCTGCTCCGGCTCACGGGCCTGAACCTCTGGCGCCTCGACCATGGCGGCAAAAGCACTCTCGAGCGCTGGCTCAACCTCCGGCTCAAGCGGTTGTTCGGGCTCCACGGGTTCGATAATCGCAGCGGGCACCTCGATGACGGGCGCTTTGGCCACGACGGCGGGTGCCACTGGCGCTGCTTCGCTGACAACCTCGACAGGCTTTATTTGCGGTACGGGCTCAGGGGACGACTCGACGGGGGCCGTGACCTTCGGCTGCGGTGCAAAAGCCCGCAGCGCCTGGGTCAGCTCCGCCGATTGCGCCGGCGCTTCAACTTCATCCACCGGCTTTGGCACAGCAGGCGCCTGAACAGCCGGGCGGGATGGCGCGGGTAGCTCGGTCTCCGGGGCGTCGGTCGCTGCATCTTTGACACCAAACAGACGTTGCAACAGGCCAGGGCTCGAACGGCTGGTTTCGCCCTCTGGTTCCAGGTTACTCAACGCCTGCCCCTGAAGGCCGCTCAACTCACTCAGCAACAGCGGGATCTCCCGCGCCTGGCCGACCCGACCATCCAGCTGTTTGGCGAACGCCTTCAGCGGGCGACTCACCTCACGCGGCAAGGGCAGCTTCTGCAACTGGGTGACCAAGGCCGTCAACGCGCTGCCGATTTGGTCAACCCGGGTTTCGCGGCGCTGCTCCGAATCCAGCACGGCCTTTTCCAGGCGCGGCAACAATGCGGCGAGGGCAGCGTCCATGTCGTCGGTGCGCACCACGTCGCGCATTTCCTTCATGCATTGGTCAACCGCACGGTCGGTGCCTTCCGCCGCCAGGGTGCTACGCACCAGCCCCCGGCGCAGCAGATCGAGACGGGCGGCCCAGCGGCGCTCGAGCTTTTCTTGTTGCTCGACGCTTTTAAGGTATTTTTCTTTCCAACGCTGGGCGTCGTCGCTCATGCAAGAGGTCCGCGAGGGCCGGGGCTCAACGCGGGCAATGCATCAGCCGTGAGCGAACCCGGCAGACGAATCTCTACCGCGACGGGCAGGTGATCGGAGATGGGCTGCGCCAGTACCTGCACACTTTCGAGTGTCAGGGTCGGGCTGAGCAGGATGTGATCAAGACAGCGTTGCGGACGCCAACTGGGAAAGGTGGCTTCGACTTGCGGCGCCAGCAACCCAAGGTCGCGCAACGGGGAATTCTGTAGCAGGTCTGTGGCATGGGTGTTCATGTCACCCATCAGCACCTGGTGTTTGTAGTTGCCAATCAGCTCACGGATGTAGGCCAACTGCATGGTGCGGGTTCGAGCCCCC
This sequence comes from Pseudomonas sp. LBUM1641, assembly GCF_059716235.1. NCBI lineage: Bacteria > Pseudomonadati > Pseudomonadota > Gammaproteobacteria > Pseudomonadales > Pseudomonadaceae > Pseudomonas > Pseudomonas sp. LBUM1641. Next base: position 85,607 of record NZ_CP166815.1, on the reverse strand, counting down.
AACGCGAGGTGCATCATCACCACCACCAAGGCTTCCGGCCCTTCGCCGAACCGCACGAGAATCGCCCCGCGGCCTTTTGGGCCCGGTAATGGGTGATCCTCGATCGCCCACGGCTTCAGGCGGCTGAGCACACCATTGCTGTGCTGGCCGAGTTTGCCGAGGTTGCGATTGAGTTGTTGATACCAGTAGGGAAAGGCGCCGAGCTGGGCCAGATGCTCGACCTGGTTGATGTAGCCCGAACGCAGGCTGCCACCATCGGCCTCCTGCAGGGCTACCAGGTCGAAGTCGCCCAGCAGGTCACCGATCTTCTGCAGATTACCGGCACGCCCATTGTGGGGCAGCAGGTGCTGCCAGCCACGGGTCAGGTAATGCCGGTATTTCTCGGTGCTGATACCCACCTGGATATTGAAACTGAGCAGGCGCAACCGGCTGTCTGCCGGCAGGCCTGTGGATTCCAAGTGGTGTTCGTTGACCTTCGGGTCATGCAGGCCAACGACACGTTCAGTACCCCAGCGACGCATGACAGGCCCCTTACTTGGCTGCGCGCTCTTTGGCGATCAACTGGTCAGCCACGTTCAGTGCTTCCTTTTCGCCACCGGCACTGCCGATGTCGAAACGGTATTTGCCGTCGACGATCAGGGTCGGTACGCCTTGCACGCCGTATTTCTGGGCAAGTTCCTTGGCCTGTTTGATCTGGCCCTGGATAGCGAAGGAGTTGAAGGTGGCCAGGAATTTGTCTTTATCGACACCCTGGGTGGCGACGAAGTCAGCCATTTCATCAGGCTTGGTCAGGCGCTTGCCTTGTTTCTGGATCGCGTCGAATACCGCGTTGTGGACCTTGTGCTCCACTCCCATGGCTTCCAGGGTCAGGAACAGCTGACCATGGGCATCCCATGGGCCGCCGAACATGGCAGGAATACGTTTGAAGTTCACATCCTCAGGCAGCTTCTCGACCCACGGATTGATCACCGGCTCAAAGGCGTAGCAATGCGGGCAGCCATACCAGAACAGCTCCACCACTTCGATCTTGCCCGGTACGGAAACCGGCACAGGATTGGTCAATTCGACATAGGTTTTACCGGCTTCAAGCGGCACGTCGGCTGCTTGTGCGGTCATGCCGAAAAGGCTGGCAGTGACGAGAGCGGCGCTGAGGATCAGATTACGCATGCTTTACTCCTGGACAAATAAAGTCGCCTCACGCGACCTTTGTTGTGACAGGTCTACGCGGGCATGAGTTCGTTAGTGTAACGGCACCGGCCACAAAAAAGGGCGGCCTGGGCCACCCTTTTTATGCTTGCATCGACGGATTAATCGAGCGTTAACGTAGCCGGGGCAGTTAGTGCAGGCCCTGGATGTATTGGGACACGGCTTCGATGTCCTTGTTGCTGAGTTTCCCGGCGATGCTCTGCATGATTTTGGTGTCGCCGTCGTTGGTGCGATTGCCTTCGCGGAAGTCCGTCAGCTGTTTGCCGATGTACTGCGCATGCTGCCCGCTCAAGTGCGGGAAGCCCGCAGCAGCAAGGCCTGCGCCGTTAGGCGAGTGGCAACCGATGCAGGAAGGCATGCCTTTTTCCAGGTTGCCGCCGCGGAACAATTCTTCACCGCGGGTCACCAGTTTCGCATCAGCAGCTCCCACACTGCCTTTCTGGCTGGCAAAATACGCCGCAATATCCGCCAGGTCCTGATCGCTGAGGTTGGTCAGCAAGCCGGTCATTTCCAGGACCGTACGCTTGCCGTCCTTGATGTCGTGCATCTGCTTGGCCAGGTAACGCTCACCCTGGCCGGCCAGTTTTGGAAAGTTTGGCGCCGGGCTATTACCGTCCGGTCCATGGCAAGCACCACATACGGCAGCTTTCGCCTGGCCGGCTGTGGCGTCGCCTGCGGCATGGGCAACACCGGTGATGCCCAAGGTCAACAGCAGACTCACGATCAGTTTGTTCATCAGCTAATCCAACTACGGCTAAGGGTTAAAGAGTTATGGACCGGGTTCACTCACCATCAACTGAATGACGGCATGGTAATCCTCGGTACTGCAGTCCATGCACAAACCACGCGGCGGCATCGCCTTGAAACCCTGGGTCACATGTTGCACCAGCGTGTCCATACCTTGAGCCAGTCTTGGCTTCCAGGCTGCCTGGTCACCCCGTTTCGGGGCGTTGGGCAACTGTCCGGCATGGCAGGCCCCGCAAACGCGGTTGTACACAGCCTCCGGATCCTGTGTAGCCTGAGCACTGTAAAGTGGCATCAAGACACCGACGGCTAGCAGCCACTTGGTCATACATCGACCTTTTCAGGGTTTGAGAGCGTTTTGCGTTCTAATGCGCAATAAAGGTCTATCGCTCCCGTGAACTTCATCCTTCGCTGGGACAAAGCACACACAAAATCTGCGGCATTATATACTGGCGCTACTGAAACGGAAACGACACCGCTTGCCGCACCCATTCCCGGCACCGCCCACATCGGAAAACTCATGCAACTCAAGAATCCCATCCTCGGCCTGTGCCAACAGTCCACCTTCATGCTCAGCGCCGCCAAAGTCGACCAATGCCCCGATGACGAAGGCTTCGAAGTCGCATTCGCCGGCCGTTCCAACGCCGGTAAATCCAGCGCGCTGAACACCCTGACCCACGCCAGCCTGGCCCGCACCTCGAAAACCCCGGGGCGCACACAGCTCCTCAACTTCTTCAAGCTAGACGATGATCGGCGTCTGGTCGACCTTCCGGGCTACGGTTACGCAAAAGTACCTATCCCGCTGAAGCTGCACTGGCAGCGTCACCTGGAAGCCTATCTGGGTGGCCGGGAGAGTTTGAAGGGTCTGATTCTGATGATGGACATCCGTCATCCAATGACCGACTTCGACCTGTTGATGCTCGATTGGGCCGTCGCCAGCGGCATGCCGATGCATGTCCTGCTGACCAAGGCCGACAAATTGACCTACGGCGCAGCGAAAAACACCCTGCTCAAAGTGCAGGCAGAAATCCGTAAAGGTTGGGGCGATGCGGTGACTATCCAGCTGTTCTCGGCGCCAAAACGCATGGGCCTGGAAGATGCCTACACAGTACTGGCAGGCTGGATGGAACTGGCTGACAAGGGTTCGGAAGCTGCCGAGTAAAAACTCGGGGCAAAAAAAACCCCGGACTTCGTATGGGGAGGGGAAGTTCGGGGTCCAAATTCCGGACCGCTAGGGCGGGGTCCAGATATCTGCCAACACTTAACACAACATAGGAGCATTGAAGGGCTTCACCACCCATTCAGTAACTCTGAGTAGCAATTCACGGGTTAAGTTCCGGCACGCTCAAAAAACTATTGGAAATAACTCGCCGCGTTTTCCGATCTAAAGCGCTGCCGCGGCATGACGCCGCGGCCCAGGCCCGTGCTTAGTGCGCCTCGTCCCAGTTGTCGCCCAAGCCGACGTCCACCACCAGCGGCACATCCAGCTTCGCCGCATCGCTCATGTGCTCACGAATCTTCGCGCTGACTTCAGCCACCAGATCCTCACGCACTTCCAGCACCAATTCATCGTGCACCTGAAGGATGACCTTGGCGTCCAGGCCCGAGGCCGTCAGCCAGTTGTCGACCTTGACCATGGCCTTCTTGATGATATCGGCTGCGGTACCCTGCATCGGCGCGTTGATCGCCGTACGCTCGGCGCCAGCACGCTCCTGAGGCTTGTTGGAGTTGATCTCAGGCAAGTACAGGCGGCGCCCGAACAGGGTTTCCACGTAGCCCTGATCAGCCGCCTGGGCACGGGTGCGGTCCATGTACTCGCGAACCCCCGGGTAGCGGGCGAAATACACATCGATGTAAGCCTTGGCGGTCTTGGTGTCGACACCGATGTCCTTGCCGAGCTTCTGGGCACCCATGCCGTAGATCAGGCCAAAGTTGATCGCCTTGGCACTGCGACGCTGATTGGACGTGACCTCAGCCAACTCAACCTTGAACACCTCGGCCGCCGTGGCGGTGTGCACGTCCAGGTCGTCGCGGAACGCATTCAGCAACCCTTCGTCCTTGGACAAATGCGCCATGATGCGCAGCTCGATCTGCGAATAGTCCGCCGCCAGCAGTTTGTAGCCTTTCGGTGCGACAAACGCCTGGCGAATCCGCCGGCCTTCGGCGGTACGCACCGGAATGTTCTGCAGGTTTGGATCGCTGGAAGACAGACGCCCGGTAGCCGCGACGGCCTGGTGATAGGACGTGTGAACCCGCCCGGTGCGTGGGTTGATCTGCTCCGGCAGGCGGTCGGTGTAAGTGCTTTTCAGCTTGCTCATGCTGCGGTACTGCATCAGCACCTTCGGCAGCGGATAGTCGTCTTCAGCCAATTTGGCCAAGACTTCCTCGGCCGTCGAGGCCTGGCCCTTGCCGGTCTTCTTCAACACCGGCAGCCCGAGCTTCTCGTAGAGGATCGCGCCCAACTGCTTGGGCGAACCCAGGTTGAATTCCTCGCCTGCGATCTCGTAGGCCTGGCGCTCCAGGTCGACCATCTTGTTGCCCAGCTCGATACTCTGGATACCCAGCAAGGCGGCATCCACCAGGGCGCCCTGGCGTTCAATGCGCGCCAGCACCGGCACCAGCGGCATCTCGATGTCGGACACGACGCTGGCCAAGGTAGGAATGGCCGACAGTTGCTTATGCAGTTCCTGGTGCAGGCGCAGGGTTACATCAGCGTCTTCCGCCGCGTAAGGCCCGGCTTGCTCCAAGGCAATCTGGTCAAAGGTCAGCTGCTTGGCGCCTTTGCCGGCGATGTCCTGGAAGCTGACGGTGTCGTAGTCCAGGTACTTCTTCGCCAGGCTGTCCATGTCGTGGCGGGTCGCGACGGAGTTCAGCACGTAGGATTCAAGCATGGTGTCGAAGGCGATGCCGCGCACGGTGATACCGTGTGCCGGGTCGCCACCGATGGCGCAGTTGGCCAGGATGTTCATGTCGAACTTGGCGTGCTGGCCGACCTTGAGTTTTTCCGGGTCTTCGAGCAACGGCTTCAGGGCCAGCAGCACAGTGTCGCGATCCAGCTGTTCCGGCGCGCCTATATAGGAATGGGTCAGCGGAATGTAGGCCGCTTCATGGGCCTGTACGGCAAACGACACCCCCACCAGTTGCGCTTTCTGGGCGTCGATCCCGGTGGTTTCGGTATCAAAGGCGAACAGCTTGGCGTCGTTGAGCTTCTTCAGCCAGGCATCAAACTGAGCCTGGGTGAGGATGGTTTCGTATACGGGCTCCACGGAAGCGGGCGCGATCGTCTCAACCGTTTCTTCTGCAACAGAGACCGATGGAGCTGCACTCAACTCGACACGCTTGGCATCGCGCTGAATCTCGTCAATCCAGCTCTTGAACTCCAGCAGCGTGTACAGCTCCAGCAGCTTCTCGCGATCCGGCTCGATCAGGTGCAAGTCGTCCAGGCCCACATCCAGCGGGACGTCGATCTTGATCGTCGCCAACTCGTAGGACAGGAACGCACTCGCCTTATGCTCTTCGAGTTTGGCGACCAGCGTCTTGGCACCACGAATCGGCAAGGTCGGCACGATATCGAGCTGCTCGTAGAGCTCTTTCAAACCGCCGTTCACGCCTACCAGCAAGCCGGACGCTGTCTTCGGACCAATGCCGGGAACGCCCGGGATGTTGTCGGACGAATCGCCCATCAACGCCAGGTAATCGATGATCTGCTCGGGAGCGACACCGAATTTCTCCTTCACGCCCTCAACGTCCATGGCGCTACCGGTCATGGTGTTGACCAAGGTAATGTGCCCGTCCACCAGTTGCGCCATGTCCTTGTCACCGGTGGAAATCACCACCGGCCGGTCGGCGGCCGCGCTGCTGCGGGCGAGGGTGCCGATCACGTCGTCCGCTTCAACGCCTTCGACGCACAGCAGCGGGAAGCCTAGGGCGATCACGCTCTGGTGCAGCGGCTCGATCTGCACGCGCATGTCATCGGGCATGCTCGCGCGGTTGGCCTTGTATTCGGCGTACAGCTCATCGCGAAATGTCCCGCCCTTGGCGTCGAACACTACCGCGAACGGGCTGTTCGGGTATTGCCTGCGCAGGCTTTTGAGCATGTTCAACACGCCCTTGACCGCGCCGGTAGGCAGGCCTTTGGAAGTGGTGAGCGGCGGCAGCGCGTGAAAGGCGCGGTACAGGTAAGAAGAACCGTCCACCAGGACGAGGGGGGCTTGGCTCATGAGCAGGATCAACCTTTTCGGCGGGTCAGGCGCTAGAATAGCCGGACCAATGACGACAAAGGGACAAGGTTATCATGCGTACAGTAAATCGCCTGTTGTTGACCGGCTTGATTGCACTCACTCCGATGGTGGCCATGGCGGCAGATTCTGCCCCTACAGGCGACCCGGAAGTCACCATTCGCACGGAAGGCGACAAGACCATCCAGGAATACCGCCAAAATGGCTTCCTGTACGCAATCAAGGTGACTCAGAAAGGCTTTCCGCCTTACTTCCTGGTGCGCGCCGACGGAACCGATGCGAACTTCATCCGCTCTGACCAGCCGGATATGCTGATCCCGTCATGGAAGATCTTCGAATGGAAATGATTTCTTAACTTTAATCGGCGCTGCTCCCCGCAGCGCCCGTAACGGCAGTTTTAACCATGTCTGTGTTCACCCCCCTGGCTCGGCCCGAGCTGGAAACCTTTCTTGCCCCTTATGGGCTCGGCCGCCTGCTTGATTTCCAGGGGATTGCCGCTGGTAGTGAAAACACCAATTTCTTTATCAGCCTGGAACAGGGCGAATTTGTCCTGACCCTGGTTGAACGTGGCCCGGTGCAGGAAATGCCGTTCTTCATCGAACTGCTGGACGTGCTCCACGACGCCGACCTGCCAGTGCCTTACGCCCTGCGTACCACCGACGGCGTGGCCTTGCGCACGCTTGCCGGCAAACCGGCGCTGCTGCAACCGCGCCTGGCGGGCAAGCACATCAAGGACGCCAACGCCCAGCATTGCGTGCAAGTGGGCGAATTGCTCGGTCACCTGCACTTGGCCACCCAAGGCGACAAGGTACTGGAACGCAAGACCGATCGCGGGCTGGACTGGATGCTCAGCGAAGGCGCGCAACTGATTTCGCACCTCGACACAGAACAACAGCGCCTGCTGCAAGCCGCGCTGGATGAGATCGAGGCGCATAAGGCGCAGATCCTCGCGCTGCCCCGGGCGAATATCCACGCCGACCTGTTTCGCGACAATGCGATGTTCGAAGGCACGCACCTGACCGGGCTGATCGACTTCTACAATGCCTGCTCCGGCCCGATGCTGTATGACGTGGCGATCGCCCTGAATGACTGGTGCTCGGACGCCGACGGCGTGATCGACGGCCAACGGGCGCGGGCATTGTTGGGGGCTTATGCGGGCTTGCGACCGTTTACCGCCAAGGAAGCGGAGCTGTGGCCGACCATGTTGCGCGTGGCCTGTGTGCGGTTCTGGCTGTCACGCCTGATTGCGGCGGAATCGTTCGCCGGGCAGGACGTGCTGATTCACGACCCGCGGGAGTTTCAAGTGCGCCTGGCGCAACGCCAGCAGGTCAAGACCCCGCTGCCGTTTGCGTTGTAAAGGTCGTACGCGGCCAGAAATGTGGGAGCGGGCTTGCTCGCGAATGCGGTGGATCAGTCAGCGCATCTGGTGACTGAAACTCCGCATTCGCGAGCAAGCCGCTCCCACATTGGTTATGCGGCGTCTGTCAGAGCGACTCCAGGCACCCTGCCAAGTCATTCCCCAGCTTCTCCAGCACCTGCTCATACCCCTGAGCCGTCGCGGGCGTGTAGCCGCCCAACGCATCCAGTTCCGCCAGCTTCACCGGCAAACCCGCCACCAAGGTTTCCGCCAAACGCGGGCGCAACGGCGGCTCGCTGAACACACACGTCTTGCCCACTTCCTGCAAACGCGTGCGCATCGCCGCCACATGCTGGGCGCCCGGCTGCACTTCTGCGGCCACGCTGAACACACCCGTGTGCTTGAGGCCGTAGGCATCTTCGAAGTAGTCGAATGCCTCATGGAATACGAAATACGGCTTGCCGGCGACATCCGCCATACGTGCTTTCAAGCGCGCATCCAAGGCGTCCATACGGCCATCAAAGGCCTTCACGTTGCTCTGATAACGCTCTGCGTTGGCCGGGTCGGCAGCGCTGAGGTCCGCTGCCATGCGGTTGGCGATCACTCGGGCGTTGACCGTCGACAACCATAGATGCGCATCCAGGCTGCCCGGACGATGATCGTGATCATGTTCGTCGGCATCTTCGGCATGGGAGTGGCTGTCTTCGGTGAACCGGCGCAGCTTCATACCCGCAAGGTCCTGCACGGCTACCGTCGGCAAGGTACGGCCTTTCAGGACTCGCGGCAGAAAGGTTTCCATGTCCGGGCCAATCCAATACAGCAGGTCTACCGACTGCACGCGCCGTACGTCGGATGGACGCAGCGCATAGTTATGCGGCGACGCGCCCGGAGGCAGTAATACCTCGGGAACCGCCACGCCGTCCTGCACGGCAGCGGCAATCAGCTGTAACGGTTTGATGCTGGTCAGCACCCGAACCTCCGCCTGAGCGGCAGCGGCAAGCAGCAAACTGGTGACAAATACGACAAAAACGGGAAAAAGTCTGGACACGATGACCACTCAAGGAGGCAGGAACAGGTAACATAATAACGTCTCTCACAAATATCTGTCGCCGCTCATGCCTATAACACCGCTTGCCAGCCGTCCCCATGACCACTCTCACTGCGTGCACACCGCGCTGTCAGAGGCCGACGCACTGTGCGCGCGCCAAGGCCTGCGCCTGACCGCCCTGCGTCGCAGGGTGCTGGAGCTGGTGTGGCAAAGCCATAAGCCGCTGGGTGCCTACGACATCCTCGGCGTGCTCAGCGAGCAGGACGGCCGCCGCGCCGCGCCGCCCACGGTGTACCGTGCGCTGGACTTCCTGCTGGACAACGGCCTGGTGCACCGCATCTCGTCGCTGAACGCCTTTGTCGGCTGCAACCACCCGGAGCACGCGCACCAGGGCCAGTTCCTGATTTGCCGCGAATGCCACGCCGCCATCGAGCTTGAGCAAAAAAGCATCAGCGACAGCATCATCAAGAGCGCCGGCGACGTCGGCTTTAAGGTCGAAGGGCAAACCGTCGAAGTGGTCGGTGTGTGCTCGGGCTGCCAGGGGGCTTGATGAGCACTGCGTTAATCCGCCTGGAACAGGTCGGGGTCACGTTCGCCGGGCAAAACGTGCTGGATAACATTGCGCTGAGCGTCGAGCCGGGGCAGATCGTCACGCTGATCGGCCCCAACGGCGCCGGCAAGACCACTCTGGTGCGCGCCGTGCTCGGCCTGCTCAAGCCCGACAGCGGCAGCGTGTGGCGCAAGCCGAAGCTGCGGGTTGGCTACATGCCGCAGAAGCTGCATGTGGACCCGACCTTGCCCCTGTCGGTGCTGCGCTTTCTGCGCCTGGTGCCCGGTGTTGACCGTGCCCGCGCGCAGTCCGCGCTCAAGGAAGTCGGCGCCGAACAGGTGATCGACAGCCCGGTGCAAAGCATCTCCGGCGGCGAAATGCAGCGTGTGCTACTCGCCCGCGCCCTGTTGCGCGAGCCGGAATTGCTGGTACTCGATGAACCCGTGCAGGGTGTCGACGTGGCCGGCCAGGCCGAGTTGTACAGCCTGATCACCCGCCTGCGGGACCGCCATGGCTGCGGCGTGCTGATGGTCTCCCACGACCTGCACCTGGTGATGAGCACCACCGACCAGGTGGTGTGCCTCAATCGCCACGTGTGCTGCTCCGGCCACCCGGAACAAGTCAGCGGCGATCCGGCTTTCGTCGAGCTGTTCGGCAAGAACGCCCAGAGCCTGGCGATTTATCACCACCATCACGACCACGCCCATGACCTGCATGGCGCCGTAGTTGATGACCCCGCCGCACCCCACACCCACGTTCATGGAGATAGCTGCAAGCATGGCTGATTTTCTGCTCTACGCCCTGCTGGCAGGCTTGGCTTTGGCGCTGGTGGCGGGTCCACTGGGCTCTTTCGTGGTCTGGCGGCGCATGGCCTATTTTGGCGACACGCTGTCCCACGCCGCGCTGCTGGGCGTGGCCATGGGCTTTCTGCTGGATGTGAGCCCGACCATTGCCGTCACCGTCGGCTGCCTGCTGCTGGCCGTACTGCTGGTGACCCTGCAACAGCGCCAGCCGCTGGCTTCCGATACGTTGTTGGGCATCCTGGCGCCAAGCACGCTGTCCCTGGGCCTGGTAGTTCTGAGCTTCATGCATGAAGTGCGCATCGACCTGATGGCCTATCTGTTCGGCGACCTGCTGGCAATCAGCCCCACCGACCTGGCCTGGATTCTCGGCGGCAGCGCGGCAGTGCTCGTGTTGCTGGTGACGCTGTGGCGCCCGCTGCTGGCGATCACCGTCCACGAAGAACTGGCCACTGTCGAAGGCTTGCCCGTGGCGGCGCTGCGCATGACCCTGATGTTGCTGATCGCCGTGGTGATTGCTGTCGCGATGAAGATTGTCGGCGTATTGTTGATCACATCACTGCTGATCATCCCGGCGGCAGCGGCCCAGCGTCATGCCCGCTCGCCGGAGCAAATGGCGGTCGGCGCCAGCCTGTTGGGGATGCTTGCGGTGTGTGGTGGCCTGGCGCTGTCATGGTTCAAGGACACCCCGGCCGGCCCGTCGATTGTGGTCACGGCGGCCGCCCTGTTTCTGCTGAGTTTTGTCCTGCCCCGTCGTGGGGTGTAGACTTGCTCGCTTTTTGCGCAATTAGAGAGTCGCAGGAATGAAGCTGTTCAACGCCCGTTATCTGCTCCTTGCCGCATTTTCCTTGCTGCTGGGCGCCTGCCAAAGCACCCCGCCCGCCGCCCCCGAGGCCCCGGACGCACGTGCTGCGGCCATCGCACAGCTGGAGCAAAACCTCGCCAGCAGTGAATTGGCCACCGCCGAAGACGAGCTGGCCGCCTTGCAGGCCCAATCGCCCAACGACCCGGCGCTGGAGCCTTATCAGCGCCAACTGGCCGAAGCCTATTTGCAGCGCAGCCAGATCGTTCTGCAAAAAGGTGACGTCAATGCAGCCGCCACGGCCCTGAGCCGCGCCCGTGCATTAATGCCCAAGGCGCCGGCGCTGACCGGTGGCGTCAACAGCGCGATTACCCACGCCCGCAAGGTCGAGCTGGATAAAGCCGAGGCTGCCTTGAAAGCCGCTGAAGCCAAGCCGCCCGCCAAGGTCATCGACCCGGCAGCACCCAGTACCACGGTTGCACTGAACCTCACCGATATTGAGGCGCTGCGCCATCAACTGGATGAGATCGCCACCGATGTGGTGAATTACCAGTGTGATGTGAGCATCCAGGCACCGCGCACCGAAGATTACCCATGGCTGGCCACGTTGCTGACCAAACGGGTGAAGCGCATCGATTCGGGGTATGACTTGAAGATTCACCGGCAGATCCTGAAGAAGGTTCCGGCGCAGGTTGTACTGATTCCGCGTAAGACTGAATAACGCCATTCGCGAGCAAGCCCGCTCCCACACTTGAATGTATTCACAACTCAAAATGTGGGAGCGGGCTTGCTCGCGAAAGCGGTCTAACAATCAACCAATGACTTAAGCCGGAACAGCTTTAGCCTTCGGCTCCCGATCCCAGACCCGATGCTGGGCAATCGCCGCAAAAAACGCCTTCAACGCCTTCGCATCGCCGCCCACTATCAGCCCCGCATCCGCCTCAAGCTTCAGCACATCCAGCAACTGCTTCGCCTCACCGGCCAAGGCAATCGCCTTCAGGTGCTTGTACGCCTCCAGCAGGTAATGCAAAGCAACGCCGTCGCCACTCAGTGCCTGCACCGACTTGGCCCCGCCCGGCACAAACACCGCATCGAACGCCACTGACGGCAAACCTTCCATGGACGCATCCACCGGCAGACTCTTGCCATCTGCCGTCGTCACCGGTGCCGATGTCGGCCCGAGCAGCTTCGCGTGCGCACCTTCGGCTTCCAGCGCCGCCTTCAAGGCAGCAATCGCCGCACCATCAACGCCGTTGGCGGCCAGAATCGCCACCTTGCGAGTCTTGATATCACCCGACAACAAGTTTGCCTGACTCAACGCTGGCGAACGTTCCGGAGAGGTCTTGCGCTCCGGCACGGTGCCTTTCTTCGGCGCCGGCAAGCCCAGGTTCTGCGCCACGCGCTTGGCCAGCTCCAGGTCGATGTTGGCGAGGATCTCGTTCACCTGCCGGGCCCGGATGAATTCACGCTCCACCTTGCCCAGCTCAAAGCTGTAGGCCGCAATGATGTGCTCCTGCTCGTGCTTGCTCATGCTGCGGAAAAACAACCGCGCCTGGGAGAAGTGATCACCGAACGACTCGCTGCGCTCACGGATCTTGTGGGCGTCGATTCGCTCCGGATACGTCTCAAAACCGCCGTCTTCGGCAGCAGGCGGCGTCTCTTTCGGCCAGCCGCCATCAATCGAGTTCGGCTCGTAGGACGCGCGACCCTTGTCGATGGTGGTGCGATGCATGGCATCGCGCTGGCCATTATGAAACGGCGCGACCGGACGGTTGATCGGCAGCTCGTGAAAGTTCGGCCCACCCAGTCGGCTGATCTGCGTGTCGGTGTAGGAAAACAACCGACCCTGCAGCAGCGGGTCATTGGAGAAGTCGATGCCCGGCACGATATGGCCCGGGCAGAACGCCACTTGCTCGGTCTCGGCAAAGTAGTTGTCCGGGTTGCGGTTGAGCACCATCTTGCCCAGCGGCGTGATCGGCACCAGCTCTTCGGGGATCAGCTTGGTCGGGTCGAGAATGTCGAAGTCGAACTTATGCTCGTCTTCTTCCGCGATGATCTGCACGCCCAATTCCCATTCCGGGTAATCGCCGCCTTCAATGGATTCCCATAGGTCGCGCCGGTGGAAATCAGTGTCTTTGCCCGCCAGCTTCTGCGCCTCGTCCCACACCAGGGAACAAGTGCCGACTGTCGGCCGCCAGTGGAATTTGACGAAGTTGGATTTCCCCTCGGCGTTCACCAAACGGAAGGTATGCACGCCAAAACCCTGCATGGTCCGCAGGCTTTTCGGAATCGCCCGGTCAGACATGGCCCAGATCACCATATGCGCCGACTCTGGCTGCAGCGAAACAAAATCCCAGAACGTATCGTGGGCCGAGCCGCCTGTAGGAATCTCGTTATGCGGCTCAGGTTTTACCGCATGCACGAAGTCAGGAAACTTGATCGCGTCCTGAATGAAAAACACCGGCATGTTGTTACCCACCAAGTCGAAGTTGCCCTCGTCGGTGAAGAACTTCACGGCAAAGCCACGCACGTCACGCACGGTATCACCCGAGCCGCGAGGGCCCTGAACCGTAGAGAAACGCGCAAATACCGGGGTTTTGTGTTCGGGGTTACGCAGGAACCCGGCCTTGGTCAGCGCCGAATGGTTTTCATAGGTCTGGAAATAACCATGGGCACCGGTACCCCGGGCATGAACGATACGTTCCGGGATGCGCTCATGGTCAAAGTGCGTGATTTTTTCACGCATGATGAAGTCTTCCAGCAGCGAAGGACCGCGGGAGCCGACCTTCAAGCTGTTCTGGTTGTCGGAAACCTTCACGCCCTGGTTGGTACGCAGCGCCTGGCCGGTAGCGTCGGAGCGAAATGTTTCCAGGCTTTGCAGCTTGGCGTTGGTATTGCCACGGTCCAGAGTGTCGGTACCCGCAAGTTCGCTCTTGGGCGGGGTGACTGGCTTTTTAGTGCTCATCAGACAAAAACTCCTCGTTTGCGTAGGCCAGAGCGATCCCCGGCTCTTCTTGAGCAAAACCCCAGGCACGGCACCTGGGAATTTCGAGTTGCTTATGTAGTGACTGACACGGTTTTTTACCGTTCCTTTTTTATGACCTTTGATCGCGTTATTGCCAAATCGCTGGTCGGATGAGAAATAAATGCTAAGAAACGCTATACGGACAGGCTAAAATGCGCGCCCGGCTAACCGCTGATCCCTTTTTAATGCGCCCCACAAGGTTCGCTACGTGATCGAGTTTCATAACGTCCATAAAACCTACCGGGTCGCCGGTAAGGATATCCCCGCACTGCATTCCACCAACCTGCGCGTCGAAAATGGCCAGGTGTTTGGTCTGATCGGCCATTCCGGTGCGGGAAAAAGTACTTTGCTGCGCCTGATCAATCGCCTGGAAGAACCCAGCGGCGGCCAGATCAAGGTCGATGACGAAGAAGTCACCGCCCTCGACGCCAACGGCCTGCGCCGTTTCCGGCAACAGGTCGGGATGATCTTCCAGCACTTCAACCTGCTGGCATCCAAGACCGTGGCCGACAACGTGGCGCTTCCGCTGACCCTCGCCGGCGAACTTTCCCGCAAGGAAATCGACGTGCGCGTGGCCGAACTGCTGGCCCGGGTCGGCCTGTCCGACCATGCCAAGAAGTACCCGGCGCAGCTGTCCGGCGGCCAGAAGCAGCGCGTCGGCATCGCCCGCGCCCTGGCCACCAAGCCAAAGATCCTGCTGTGCGACGAAGCCACCAGCGCCCTCGACCCGCAAACCACGGCCTCGGTGCTGCAACTGCTGGCCGAGATCAACCGTGAGCTGAAGCTGACCATCGTGCTGATCACCCATGAAATGGACGTGATCCGCCGGGTCTGCGACCACGTGGCCGTGATGGACGCGGGCGTGATCGTCGAGCAAGGCACCGTCGCCGACGTGTTCCTGCACCCCAAGCACCCGACCACCAAGCGTTTCGTGCAAGAGTCCGAGCAGGTTGACGAAGGCGAGCAGCGTGATGACTTCGCTCACGTACCGGGCCGCATCGTGCGCCTGACGTTCCAGGGCGAAGCGACCTACGCACCGCTGCTGGGTACCGTCGCCCGTGAAACGGGTGTGGACTACAGCATCCTTGCCGGTCGTATCGACCGCATCAAAGACATTCCCTACGGGCAACTGACCCTCGCCGTCACCGGTGGTGACATGGAGGCCGCGTTCGCCGCCTTCACCGCCGCAGACGTCCACATGGAGGTGCTGCGCTAATGGAAATCTTCTTGAGCTTTTTCTCGAACATCGACTGGTCCGAAATCCTGCTGGCCACCGGCGACACCATGACCATGCTGTTCGGCTCGCTGCTGTTCACCGTGTTGTTGGGCCTGCCGCTGGGCGTGCTGTTGTTCCTGTGCAGCCCGCGCCAGCTGTTCGAACAAAAAGGCCTGTACGCGATGCTGTCGTTGATCGTGAACATCCTGCGTTCGCTGCCGTTCATTATTCTGCTGATCGTGATGATTCCGTTCACGGTGCTGATCACCGGCACCTCGCTGGGTGTTGCCGGTGCGATTCCGCCGCTGGTGGTGGGGGCCACGCCGTTCTTTGCACGCCTGGTGGAAACCGCACTGCGTGAAGTGGACCGCGGGATTATCGAAGCGACCCAGGCCATGGGCGCCACCACTCGCCAGATCATCACCAACGCCTTGCTGCCCGAAGCCCGCCCCGGCATCTTCGCGGCGATTACGGTGACGGCGATTACACTGGTTTCCTACACGGCCATGGCTGGTGTGGTGGGTGCCGGTGGCTTGGGTGACCTGGCGATCCGCTTCGGTTATCAACGCTTCCAGACCGATGTGATGGTGGTCACCGTGGTGCTGCTGTTGATCCTGGTACAAATTCTGCAAACCGTCGGCGACAAGCTGGTGGTGCACTTTTCTCGAAAATAACGGCTATTGCCGGCGCGAAGCCGGCCAATTCCCGAACAAGGAGCTTGTTGAATGAAAAAACTACTGGTTGCTTTCGCCGCCGTTGCCGCGTTCTCCGCCCACGCCGCCGAAACCCTGACCGTGGCCGCATCCCCGGTGCCCCACGCTGAAATCCTCGAATTCGTGAAGCCGGTTCTGGCTAAAGAAGGCGTGGATTTGCAGGTCAAAGTCTTCACCGACTACGTCCAGCCAAACGTACAGGTTGCCGAAAAACGCCTGGACGCCAACTTCTTCCAGCACCAGCCGTACCTGGATGAATTCAACAAAGCCAAGGGGACTCACCTGGTGAGCGTCGGCGCTGTTCACGTAGAGCCTCTGGGCGCCTACTCCAGCAAATACAAAACCCTGGCCGAACTGCCAAGCGGCGCCAACGTGGTGATCCCGAACGACGCCACCAACGGCGGCCGTGCGCTGTTGCTGTTGGCCAACAACAAGCTGATCACCCTGAAGGACCCGACCAACATCCTGTCGACCATCAAGGACATCACTGAAAACCCGAAAAACCTGAAGTTCCGCGAACTGGAAGCCGCCACCCTGCCGCGCGTGCTGACCCAGGTCGACCTGGCGCTGATCAACACCAACTACGCGCTGGAAGCCAAACTGGACCCGTCCAAGGACGCATTGGCCATCGAAGGCAAAGACTCGCCTTACGTGAACATCCTGGTGACCCGCGAAGACAACAAGGATTCGGATGCAGTGAAGAAGCTGGTAGCAGCCCTGCACACCCCGGAAGTGAAAGCGTTCATTGCCGAGAAGTACAAAGGCGCGATCCTGCCGGCGTTCTGATCCAAAGCTGAAACCCCGATCTCCCAAACACTGGAGATCAAATGTGGGAGCTGGCTTGCCTGCGATGGCATCGCTGCGGTGTATCAGTAACACCGCGCCGCCTGTATCGCAGGCAAGCCAGCTCCCACACTTTTAAGCGCTACACGCCCGGCAACACCTTGGGCATATCTCGCAGCCGGATCCACGGCTCATTGCGCCACTGCAACACACTCAAACTTGCCGTCGACCAAGCCAACCAACTCAGGGCCGGGCCTTCGCTTGCCTGCTGTTTACCATGCAGGGCGGGCACCACTTCATGGGTCAGCCATTGGCGCAGGGCGCGGTTTTCAGGGCAGTAGTGATAGATCAACATCGCGTAAACCCCGGACTCGCTGAGCATCAACGTCGGTGCAGCGTGACCGTGGGTAATCGCGGTTAATGTTTGTTGTTGGTCAGGATCGAGCTTGCGCAGCAGAGCTTCGTTGAGATGCAGACCCATCAGATGGCCAATGTCGCGGGCGCTGAACCAGGCTTGGCCGTCGATGAGGATGGCGTGCAGTTGCTGGCGATGGCGGGTGAAGACTTCGGGGGTGCAGGGCGGGTCGGGGGTGTGTACTTTCATGATCTGGCTCCTAACGTATTGAGGAGCCGCCAAGCACTACTTCCACGTAATGGGTGGCGGCTGTACGCAGGTGTGGAAGACCGGGACGTTAGGCACCCGGCGCGCTCGAAAGCGCCCCGCGCACAACCACCATAAAACACAGACGATAAAAAGCGCCTGACTCTAGGTGGCGCTTTGTGCGCCTAACGATATAAGGGCTTCCACACCCTGTCACTGAATTTGCAGCGACAGGGCAAAGACTAGTCAGTCGACGCATGCCAAACAAGTTCGCGCCGACCGCTACACGTTGCGGGAAAAGTCCGACGACACACCGTTCAGGCACCGTGCACATAACCCTGTGGGAGCGGGCTTGCTCGCGAAGGCGGTGGTTCAGTCGATACATCTGTTGACTGACACACCGCCTTCGCGAGCAAGCCCGCTCCCACATTTGATTTGTGTCGCTCAGGAAATTGTCGGCAGGCTTATTTACGCTGCAACAACCCCGGAAACTGCGCCACCAACTTCTGGTTGTTCAACGGCGCCCGGATAAACCCGCGCTGGGTGCCGTCCGGCCCGATCAGCGCCAGATTGCCGCTGTGGTCGACGGTGTAGTTGGGCTTGCTGGTGTCCGCCGGAATAAACGGAATGCTCACCGCATTCGAAACCTTCTGCACATCGTCCACGTTCGCACCGGTCAGGCCCTCGAACTGCGGATCGAAGTAGCCCAGATACTGCTTGAGCTGCGCCGGCGTATCACGGTTCGGGTCAACGCTGACCAGGATCACCTGCAACTTATCCACCACGTCTTTAGGCAGCTCGCTCTTGATCTGGCGCAGTTGGGCGAGGGTGGTCGGGCAGATGTCCGGGCAGAACGTGTAGCCGAAGAACAGCACGCTCCACTTGCCTTTCAGCTCGTTGACCACCACCGGCTGGCCGTCCTGGTTGGTCATGGTCACCGGCGGCAACTGGCGGCTTTGCGGCAGCAGAATGATGCCGGCATCGATCAAGGCAGTCGGGTCGCCCTGGCCTTTGCCGCTCAGTACTTTGTTGACGGTCAGGCCCATGATCAACGCGACAATGGCCACCAGAATAAAGACAGTTTTTTGAGTTCGAGTCATAGGTTCAACAATAGGTAATGGTCTACGAGCAGGGCGATAAACAGCGCGAACAGGTACCAGATAGAGTACTTGAAGGTGTTGATCGCCGCGTGCGGCCGACTGCCACGGTACAGCACCCAGGCCCATTGCAGAAAGCGCCCGCCCAGAACCAGTGCGCACACCAGATACAGCATGCCGCTCATATGGATGACATACGGCATCAGACTGACCGCCAGCAGGGCGAAGGTGTAGAGCAGGATATGCACCTTGGTGTAGTGCTCGCCATGGGTCACCGGCAGCATCGGGATGTCGGCCTTGGCGTATTCCTCCTTGCGGTGAATCGCCAGGGCCCAGAAGTGTGGCGGAGTCCAGGCGAAGATGATCAGCACCAGCAGCAACGGTTCGGCGCTGACGTGGCCAGTGACGGCAACCCAACCCAGCAACGGCGGCGCGGCGCCGGCAAGGCCGCCGATCACGATGTTCTGCGGCGTCGCACGCTTGAGGAAACCGGTGTAGATCACGGCGTAGCCCAACAGCGAAGCCAGGGTCAGCCAGGCGGCCAGCGGATTGGTAAACGCCAGCAACAACGCCAGCCCGGCCACCGCCAGCACCATCGCGAAAACAAGCGCCGCCGCAGGTGATACGCGCCCTTCCGCCAGCGGACGTTTATGGGTGCGCGCCATCAGCGCATCGATGCGCCGATCCACCACATGGTTCACCGCCGCCGCACCACCGGCACACAGGGCGATTCCCAGGTTGCCAAAAATCAGCACCGGCCAAGGCACCCCGGCGCGGGTGGCGAGAAACATACCCACCAGCGAGGTGATGAGCATCAGCACCACCACTTTTGGCTTGGTCAGCTCAAGATAGTCACGCCAGATAGCCTGGCTATGACGCTCGCCGATCAAGGTCGCCATGGCATCTCTCCTTTTAGGGTTATGAGGCCCGACACGTGTTTACGCGGGCTGAAGCGCCAGCCGAACGGCAACTGATGGCGCACCCGGACCAGGCTGGTGCGGGCGTGGTAATTGACCAGCACCAGCGTCAGCAGCAACGCCGCGCCGCCGGCGTTATGCGCAACGGCAACCGGCAGCGGCAGGTGAAAGTACACGTTGCTCAAGCCCAGGCAGATTTGCGCCGCCAGGGCGATCAACAACAGGCCGGCCAAGCGGGTCATGCCGACCACCTTGAGTTGCCAGGCCAGGCCCAGCAGTACGACGGTGACCAGCAGCGCGCCAATCCGATGGGTCAGGTGAATCGCCGTGCGCGCATCACTGTCCAGTTGCCCACCGAGGTAATTGGGTCCGATATGCTGGGTAAGGTGAAAGCCATTGGCAAAATCCGCCGCCGGCCACCACTGCCCGTGACAGGTCGGCAGGTCGATACAGGCCACGGCCGCGTAGTTGGAGCTGACCCATCCGCCCAAGGCAATCTGGCCGATCACCAGCACCAGCCCGGCCGTCGCCCAATACTGCAAACGCCTGGGCACGATCAGCGCCGGCAGCACGCCGGACAATCGCAGCGTCAGAAGGAACAGCAGGCTCAACGTCGCAAACCCGCCCAATAAATGCCCGGTAACCACTTGCGGCCAGAGCTTCAGCGTCACCGTCCACATGCCAAACGCCGCCTGGGCAAACACCACCGCCAGCAGAAACAACGGCAACTTCAATGGCTGCCCCGGATGACGCCGATGGGTCCAGGCACGCGCCGCCAGCAGCACGATCAGCAGGCCGAGGGCGCCGGCGAAATAACGATGGGTCATCTCGTTCCAGCCTTTGTCTGCCTCGACCGGCGTGTCCGGGTAATGCAGTTCAGCATGGGCCAGCTGGGCTTCGCTTTTTGGCACGCTGATAAAGCCATAGCAACCCGGCCAATCCGGGCAACCGAGGCCCGCGTGGGTCAGCCGGGTATAAGCACCCAGCAGCACCACGATCAGGGCCAACAGGGTGGCAAACAGCGCGAGGCGAAATCCAGGTTTGGCCATGACGGTGTCCTTAGCCGATGTTCGACAGTTTCAGCAGCAGGCGCAGGTCGTTGAGCAGGTCCTTGCCCTTGACCCGGGCGTCGTAGCGCAGCACCAGGTTGCCGTGGGGGTCGACGATCCACAGCTGGGCATCGCCGCTGCCTTGGGCGGCGGCGTCTTTGTTGAAGGTCGACAGGTCCAGGGAATAACGCTGCAGTTGCGGGTATTCGGCCTTGAGCTTGGCGTCATACGCAGTGTTCACCGGCTGCGCGCTGGCCAGGGCGTGGCTGGCACGAGAGGCATCGCGACCCAGACCGATTTGCAGCTGGCGAGCCAGGTAAACCAGTTGCTGGCAGTCGGCGGCGCAGGCAGTGGGCGCAGTCACCAGCAGCTGCCAGCGATCTTCGTCGGCCTGCACCCCAATGTCGGCACGAGTCTGGCCGTTGCCGATCATCTCGCCGTGGTAGCTGCGGTTGTCCGGTACCCAGAACTGCAACTTGTACATGAAGGTGGCGAGCACCATCGGGCCGATCACCATCAGCAGGATCAGAATCAGTTGCCAGCGACCCTTGCGCCGGTTGGGCGCTGCTGGCGCGTCAGACATGTTGAGTGGATTCATGGCCGCTCCCATGGCGCTTCTCCTTTGTGTTGTGCCATCCGAGGTAGAGGTAAAGACCGAACAGCGCCAGCGCCATGGCGAACCACTGCACGGCGTAGCCCAAGTGTTTTTCCGGGCCCATGGCGACCACAGGCCAATTGGTTTCAAAGGTTGCCGGTCCCGCTTCGGCCCTGACTTCATAGGCGAATCCGCTGCGGCCCAACTCTGTCCACAGCGCTTCGGGATGCAGGGCAGTCAACAATCGCGGCCACTGTGCGCCCGCTGGATCGGCGTGCAGCTGGAAGGTCTCGCCCGGGGCCACATAGACCCAGGCGTCGAGATTCAGCGGTTGTTCGGGGGTATTGAAAACGGGCGGTGTGCGCCGGTCTGGCCAAGGCAGCCAGCCTCGATTGAGCAGCAGCCACTGCCCGCTGGCCTGATCGTGGAACGGTTGCAGCACCTCCACACCGACCTTGCCGTCACGAAAGCGGTTATCCAGCAGCACGCTGTGCTCGGCATCGAATTGCCCGCGCAAATGCACGCGGCGGAAGGCCGGATCTTCGGTGGCCTGTAATTGCGTACTGCTCATGGGCTCGGCAGCGCGGCGCTCGGCGTAGGTTTCCAGCAGCGCCTGTTTTTCCTGGCCGCGAGACAGCTGCCAGAAGCCGAGAAACACCATCAGCGGCAGTAGCACAAGCACCACCAGCGTCGGCGCAATACCGGGGCGAAAGGGTTTCATGGCATTGCCGCAGAGGTCGGTGCTGCGCTGGCTATACTGAATCTCATTGCTCGCCCCCTCCAAAAAAGAGCCCCGGAGCCCACCATGCTCAAAGCAGCCATTGCCCTGATGCTGATTGCTACCGTCGTGAGCCTGTTCAGTGGCTTGTTCTTCCTGGTCAAGGACGAGGGCAACTCCAATCGCCTCGTCACTGCCTTGACCGTGCGTGTGGTGCTGGCCGTGATCACCCTGGGTTTGATCACCTGGGGTTTCTTCAGCGGCCAGCTTGTGTCTCATGCGCCTTGGTGAACGACCTCAAAGCACGTAAACGAAGAAAAACAACCCAATCCACACCACATCCACAAAGTGCCAATACCAACTGGCCGCCTCGAAACCGAACTGGTGCTCGTCATTGAAATGCCCCTTCAGGATGCGCATCAGCATCACAAACAAAATGATCGTGCCGATGGTCACGTGGGCGCCGTGAAAACCCGTGAGCATGAAGAAGGTCGCGCCGTACACGCCGGAACCGAGGGTCAGGCCCAACTCTTTATAAGCGTGGATGTATTCCTCGGCCTGGAACCCGAGGAACGCCCAACCCAGCAACACGGTGATCGCCAGCCAGATCTTCAGCGCGCCGCGATGGCCTTTGCGCAAGGCGTGGTGGGCGATGGTGATGGTCACGCTGGAACTGACCAGCAAGATCGTATTGATCAGCGGCAAGCCCCAGGGGCTGATGGTGCCCTTGGGTGCAGGGAACAGTTTCGGGTCAGGATTGTTCAGCAGCGGCCAGGCGAATTCGAAGTTCGGCCACAGCATGTGGGCAACGCCTTTTGAGCCTTCTCCCGCCAGCCAGGGCGCCGACATGTGCCGCACATAGAACAGTGCGCCGAAGAACGCGATGAAGAACATCACTTCGGAGAAGATGAACCAGGTCATGCCCCAGCGAAAGGAGCGATCCATCTGTGAACTGTACAAACCGGCGCGGCTTTCCTTGATCACCGCGCCGAACCAGCCAAACATCATGTAGGCCAGCAGCAGTCCGCCGACGAAAAAGATCAGCGGGCCGTGGGATTCCGGACGTGCGGCCTTCAAATCGTTAAACCAGATAGCCAGCCCGACCACCGTAATCAGCATGCCCAACGTGGCAATTATTGGCCATTTGCTTTGCGCTGGTACGTAGTACGTATCATGAGTCGACATGTATTCGTTCTCCTAATCGAGCCCGCAAGCAACGCCTAGCCGCCGGTATGGACAGCCACGGGCGGTTGGCGCGCGGTGATATCGAACAGCGTGTACGCCAGGGTCAAATGCTTCACATCCTTCGGCATGTCGCGGTCGACAATGAAGCGCACCGGCATTTCTATGCGCTGACCTGGCTGTAGCACTTGCTGGGTGAAGCAAAAACACTCGGTCTTGTGGAAGTACATCGCCGCCTCGGCGGGCGAAATGCTTGGCACCGCCTGGGCGGTCATCGGCTTGTCAGTGGGGTTGTAGGCCACGAACAGCATCTCGGTAACCGCTCCGGGATTGACCACCACCTCGTCGGCCTTGGAGTGGAACTCCCAGACCATGTCGATGGCATTGGTGGACAGGAACTGCACCCGCACCTGGCGCGTCGGGTCCACCACCTGCTCGCCTTCGTACTGCCCGGCAGTCTTGCCATTGATGCCGAACGCCCTGCACATCACGTCGTAGATCGGCACCAAAGCAAAGCCGAAGGCGAACATCGCCACCACCAGGATCAGCAGCCGCGTGACCAGGCGCTTGATAGGCACGGACTCAAGCATGGTCGTCTCCCGTCAGGGTGATCATTTGACCTCCGGCGGCGTGGTGAAGGTGTGGTACGGCGCAGGTGAAGGGACACTCCACTCCAGGCCTTCGGCACCATCCCACGGCTTGGCGGGCGCAGGCTTACCGCCGCGGATGCACTTGATGACGATGAACAGAAAGAAGATCTGCGTCGCACCAAAGGTGAAGGCACCAATGGAGGAGACCATGTTGAAATCGGCGAACTGCAGGTTGTAGTCCGGCACCCGACGCGGCATGCCGGCAAGTCCTACGAAATGCATCGGGAAGAACGCCATGTTCATCCCGACGAACGACAGCCAGAAGTGCAGCTTGCCCAGGGTTTCGTCGTACATGTGGCCGGTCCATTTCGGCAGCCAGTAGTAGGCCGAGGCGAAGATCCCGAAGATCGCGCCGGGCACCAGTACGTAATGGAAGTGCGCTACCACGAAGTAGGTGTCGTGGTACTGGAAGTCCGCCGGAGCGATGGCCAGCATCAGCCCGGAAAAGCCGCCGATGGTGAACAAAATCACGAAGGCCACCGCGAACAGCATCGGCGTCTCGAAGGTCAGCGAGCCTTGCCACATGGTGCTGACCCAGTTGAACACCTTCACGCCCGTGGGTACCGCGATCAGCAGCGTGGCGTACATGAAGAACAACTCGCCCACCAGCGGGATGCCCACCACAAACATGTGGTGCGCCCACACGATGAACGACAGGAACGCGATGCTCGCCGTGGCGTACACCATCGAGGTGTAGCCGAACAGCGGCTTGCGCGAGAAGGTCGGGATGATCGAGCTGACGGCACCGAAGGCCGGCAGGATCATGATGTACACCTCAGGGTGGCCGAAGAACCAGAACACATGCTGGAACAGCACCGGATCACCACCACCGGCAGCGCTGAAGAAGCTGGTGCCGAAGTGGATGTCCATCAGCATCATGGTCACGCAGCCTGCCAGCACCGGCATCACCGCGATCAGCAGGAACGCGGTGATCAGCCAGGTCCAGACGAACAGCGGCATTTTCATCAAGGTCATGCCAGGGGCACGCAGGTTGAGGATGGTGGCGACCACGTTGATCGCGCCCATGATCGAGCTGATACCCATCAGGTGGATGGCGAAGATGAAGAAGGTCACGCTTTCCGGCGCGTAGGTGGTGGAGAGCGGAGCGTAGAAGGTCCAGCCGAAGTTCGGCCCGCCACCGGGCATGAACAGCGTGGACACCAGCATCAGGAACGCCGCCGGCAACAGCCAGAAACTGAAGTTGTTCATACGCGGCAGGGCCATGTCGGGCGCGCCGATCATCAACGGGATCATCCAGTTGGCCAGGCCGACAAACGCCGGCATCACCGCACCAAACACCATCACCAGGCCGTGCATGGTGGTCATCTGGTTGAAGAACGCCGGCTCCACGATCTGCAAGCCCGGCTGGAACAGCTCGGCGCGGATCACCATGGCGAACGAGCCGCCAAGCAGGAACATGGCAAAGCTGAACCACAGGTACATGGTCCCGATGTCTTTGTGGTTGGTGGTCAGCACCCAACGCATCAGGCCCTTGGCGGGGCCGTGAGCGTGCTCACCGGCATGACCATGGTCATCGATCACAGCGCTCATGGCCTTTCTCCTGCGAACGAGTGGGCGGAACGGTTCAGGGAATACGCAATGAAGGAAGTCATTTGCTTTCCGCCTGTTTCAGAGCCAGCACGTCTTTAGGAGTGACCATGTCGCCTTTGTTGTTGCCCCAGGCGTTACGTTCGTAGGTCACGACCGCCGCGATATCGACTTCCGACAGTTGCTTGCCGAACGCCGCCATGGCGGTGCCGGGTTTGCCGAAGTACACGCGGTGCAGGTGGTCTTCCTTGGGCCCGACGGCAATCGGCGAGCCTTTGAGTGCTGGGAACATCGGCGGCAGGCCCTGGCCTTCAGCCTGGTGACAGGCCACGCAAGTGGTGTGGTAAACCTTGTCGCCACGGGCCACCAGCTCATCCAGGGTCCATTCCTTGGAGGTCAATTCCTTGAGCTTGGCGGCTTCTGCCTTGCGCTCGCCGAGCCAGGTGTCGTAGTCCGCCTTGGACTTGACCTCCACGACGATCGGCATGAAACCATGGTCTTTGCCGCACAGCTCGGCGCACTGGCCACGGTAGATGCCGGGCTTCTCGACCCGGGTCCACGCCTCGTTGACGAAGCCTGGAATCGCATCACGCTTGACCGCAAACGCGGGCACCCACCAGGAGTGGATCACGTCGGCGGCAGTCACCAGGAAGCGCACCTTGGCGCCCACCGGCAGCACCAGCGGCTGGTCGACTTCCAACAGGTAATGTTCGCCTTTGACGGCCTGGTTATGGATCTGCTCGGCGGGCGTAGCCAGGTTGCTGAAGAACTCGACGTCCTGGCCCAGGTATTTGTAATGCCACTTCCACTGGTAGCCGGTGACCTGGATATCGATATCCGATTCCGTACTGTCGTAGATGTTGATCAGCGTCTTGGTGGCCGGAATGGCCATCGCCACCAGGATCAGCAAGGGCACCACGGTCCATAGAATCTCCACCGTCGTACTCTCGTGAAATTTGGCCGCCACTTGGCCCGTTGAGCGCCGGTGAACAATCATCGACCAGAACATCGCGCCAAACACAACGATGCCAATCGCCACACAAATCCAGAAAATGGTCATGTGCAGGTCAAACACGGCGTGACTGACTTCAGTGGCCCCTGGTGCCATATTCGTTGTCCAGGCGGCTTGCGCCTGGCTGAATACTGACCACAACAGTAGGCCCATCCAAACATGTGGATGTCGCGTCATTGCGGGTTCCCCTTATCGTTCTTGTTATCCCGCCGGTTTGCACCTGCGGCCAAGGGAGCGGCTTCCATACTGCTTACAACCGCCAAGCCTTGCCTGCTCATGCAGTCGGGCGTCATCAGCTAATTGCGTACAAAACCGAGTATAGACACCGACCGCCACCCCGCAATGTGATCGGGCAAATGAACGAAAATGGGTGAAGCGACCACACAACAGGACCGGTGGCGCGAGTTATCCGACGAACGCTGGCAATTTGATATAACGGCAGCGCATAACCATGAAATAATTATGACAAATGTGTCTTAGGCGCTCGTATAAACGAGCTACCTTATCCTCTCCCTATTTCCTACGCCTGCATCACTGGAGCTTTCATGAACACCGCCGCTTTGCGCGAGCAGATTTCCCGTGCCCATCAACACGAATCCAGCACTGGCCAGCTTGCTCAGCAGCTGGAAGTCCAGTTACCGCACCTGCACCCGGCGATTGCCCTGCCGGACGTTGACGCCAAGGGCGTGATGACGCGCTTTGTCAGCGCCTACATTGACCAGGTCCCGGATTTGCTGGATGCGGCCAATGATGTTGCCCGTGAAGCCGGTATTGAAAGCCAGATCAAACCGGTGCTGAAAATCGCCGAGCATTTCTTCCTGCAGCCGCCAGCGATCCTGGCCGGGCATGAAGGCCTGGACGGTTTGCTGGACGAGGCCTACCTGGCTCATCGCCTGGTGGAAGAGGTCAACGATCTGTATATCAAGCACTTCGGCCAGCCGTTGATTCCGCTGGATACCACGGTGGCGAACGTGATTGCTCACCAATTGATCGGCGAGACCTTTGCCAATCAGCTGGATGAAGCGGTGCACCACGCGGTGGATGAGATGCTCAACGAAGAGAGCTTTGCGCTGGAATCGGTCGAAGCATACCGCGACAAGCTCAAGAGCCCGGACACGGAAGCGGCGTGGAAGCGCTGGCCGTGCCTGTCGCGGCAGTTGGGGGTTGGGTTGGAGCTGGATCAGCCTGCCTGATTTTTATCGCTGACGCAGATTCACTGTAGGAGCGAGCTTGCTCGCGAAGGACGTCAACGATAACGCGGGCATTCTGAATGCACGCGGCGTGCTGAAGTTTTTCGCGAGCAAGCTCGCTCCTACAGAAGGTCACAACGCAGCCGAGCCTATTCCGGTCGTCGTTCTTACCCGTCCTTCCAACCTGCGCTTCAACCCCCGCGCCTCAATCATCAGCTTCGAGCCCTTGGCCGCGTTGGCCCGACCCCATTCTTCCAGCAATTCCAGGCAGGAGTGGTCGATGTAACTCAGGTTATTGAGTGGCACATGCAAGGTGGTCCCGGCGGGTACCGTCGACAACACCTGGGTCAATGCCGGCACCTTGAGAAAGGTCCCAGCCCCCGTCAATCGCAACTCCATCTCGCCGTCCTGTGGCAGGTCGACCAGGCTGATTTTCAGGCGCGAAGCCTTGAACGCCAACTTGACCAGCGTCAGCCCGAAGCCCACCAACACACCCGTCAACAAGTCGGTAAAGATGATCGCCAGGGCCGTCGCTGCGTAGGTAAACATCGGCATCCGCCCGTAACGCGCCAGGCCACGAAACGCCTTCATGTCCACCAGCTTGATCCCGGTGTACACCAGGACACCCGCCAGGCTCGCCACCGGAATGCTTTGCAGCACACTGGACAGCAACAGCACGAACGCCAGCAGCCACAACCCGTGGAACATCGCCGACAAGCGCGTGGTAGCGCCGGCCTGGACGTTGGCCGAACTGCGCACGATCACGCCAGTCATCGGCAGGGCGCCGACCAGGCCACACAGCATGTTGCCCACGCCTTGTGCCGACAGTTCCTTGTCGAAATCGGAACGCTGGCCACTGTGCATACGATCAACGGCTGCTGCCGAAAGCAGCGTTTCAGCGCTGGCGATAAAGGCGACGGCGAACGCGGCGATCAACAGGTTGGGATCCGCCAGGTTCAACAGGTCGCTGGGCCGCAGCCAGTCGATGGCGTCCGCCAGGTTTTCCGGCACTTCCACACGCTTGACCTGCAACGCCAGCACCAGGCTGGTGACCGTCGCCAATCCCACGCCAAGCAAGGCGCCGGGCACAAAGCGCAGTTTTTGCGGACGGAACTTGTCCCACAGCCACATCACCAGAATCGTCGACAGCCCAAGCAAACCGGCCTGCCAACCGAGGCCGCCACCGAGGGTAGGAATCGCCTGGACCAACGCCGCCGGAAAGCCGGCGAGGTTATCCAGCCCCGAGGGCTTTGGCACACCGTCGAGCATCACATGGACCTGCGACAGGACAATCAGCACCCCGATCCCCGCCAGCATCCCGTAGACCACCGCAGGCGCCGTCACGCGAAACCAGCAGCCCAGGCGCAATCGGCCGGCCACCAACTGCAGGAAGCCCGCCAACAACAGGATCGGCCCGAGCATGGCCATGCCATGCTGGCGCACCAGTTCGAACACCAGCACCGCCAAGCCCGCGGCCGGGCCGCTGACTTGCAGCGGCGATCCCGCCAACCAACCCACCACAAGCCCACCGATGATCCCAGTGATCAGGCCTTTGGCAGGCGGCATCCCTGACGCGATTGCGATCCCCATGCACAGCGGCAGGGCGACCAGAAACACAACCACGGAGGCCAGCAGCTCCCGTGGCAGCACAGCTTTTAATTGAGCAGCACGCATGATGACTCTCCCGAGGCATTTGCCGGGCGTGGCAACGCCTGGCTGCTCGAATGGCAACCATCGCGTTACCCGACAGGGGATTGTTTTAGAAGCGCGCTTTAGGCGTCGCGGACGGGATCGGCTGAGTACCGTTCAACGGCAGGAACGCCGCCTGATCCGCATCGTAGGCCCTGATTTCACTGGTCTCGATGTCGTAGACCCAGCCATGGATAAACAGATGCCCGTTGGCCATGCGCGAGGCTACCGACGGGTGAGTGCGCAGGTGCTGCAACTGGGCGATCACGTTTTCTTCGGTCAACACGTGCATGCTTTCGTGTTCGTTGGCGCAGTCACAGTTGTCCTGGACCATGGTCTTGGCGACCTCGGCGTGGCGCAGCCAGGCCTTTACCGTGGGCATTTTTTCCAGGCTTTGAGGGTTGAGCACTGCGCGCATGGCGCCGCAGTCGGAGTGGCCGCAAATGATGATGTGCTGCACGCCAAGGGCCAGTACCGCGTACTCGATAGCCGTGGATACACCGCCGTTCATCTGCCCATAAGGCGGCACGACGTTGCCGACGTTACGGGTCACAAACAAATCCCCGGGGGAGCTCTGGGTGATCAGTTCGGGAACGATGCGCGAATCTGCGCAGGTAATGAACATCGCTCGTGGGCTCTGGGCCGTGGCGAGTTTTTTGAAAAGCTCTTCCTGCTGCGGAAAGATCTCGTTATGGAAATGCAAAAAGCCTTCAACGATGTGCTGCAGCGCTGCATCGGCGGACTCCGCCTCGTGAGGGGCTGAAGCCGACGCAGCCAACGGCTGTTTATCCTTGTCACTCATGATTCATCCTCTTGGTTGGAGCAGGGGCGTTTTCCAGTGTGGTTGGCGCCCAAACCGAAGCGCCGACTCATTAGTCACTCGATGAACAAGGTACCCGCCGAAACTTAACTCAAACTGAATGAACCGCTCTAGATCGGGGCTTTCAGTGATGTCAAAACGCGACTATTCCTACAGGGCCGTGCGCTTTACCCAGCAGTTTACAATAATGCCATCTGCCTGCCAGGCGGACAAAACGCGGTGCAATCCAGATTAAACCCTTCCCGGCGATTGAGCCCCAATCGTTTGATCGCCTTGGCGAAACGTTGCGCCAACAGATCGGCAAACGGCCCTTCGCCACGCATGCGTACCCCGAAGCGACTGTCATAGACCTCACCACCGCGCACCTGCCGCACCAGGCTCATCACATGGGCCGCGCGCTGCGGGTAGTGGGCCGCCAGCCATCCTTCAAATAGCGGCGCAACCTCCAGGGGCAGGCGCAGCATCATGTACGCCGCACTTTGTGCGCCAGCGGCATGCGCCTCGGTCAGCAAACTTTCCAGCTCGCTGTCGTTGATCATCGGAATCATCGGTGAACACAACACGCCGACCGGGATTCCCGCCTCACGCATCACCCGAATCGCCCTCAGCCGCGCCTTGGGCGCAGCCGTACGCGGTTCCAGGATGCGCTTGAGCTCGTCGTCCAGGCTGGTGAGGCTGATCATCACCGCCACTAGCCGCTGCTGCGCCAGCTCGGTCAGCAGGTCGAGGTCCCGCAGGATCAGCGAGCCCTTGGTGATGATCGTCACTGGGTGACGATAGCGCAGCAGCACTTCGAGGGTTTGGCGGGTGATCTTGTACTCGCGTTCGATAGGCTGGTACGGGTCGGTGTTGGAGCCCAGGTTGATCGGCGCGCAGGTGTAGCCCGGCTTCGACAGTTGCTGCTCCAGCACGTCGGCAGCGTTGGTCTTGGCAATCAGCTTGGTTTCGAAATCCAGCCCCGGTGACAGGTCCCAATAGGCGTGGCTGGGCCGCGCGTAGCAGTAGATACAGCCATGCTCACAGCCGCGATACGGATTGATCGCCCGATCAAACGGGATATCCGGCGAGCTGTTGCGGGTGATGATGGTTTTCGCGGTTTCGATACGGACTTCGGTGCCCTGGGTCTGTGGCACTTCCTGATACCAGCCGTCGTCTTCCGCCACGCTGACGGTGGGCGCAAAACGGTTGTGCAGGTTGGTGGCCGTGCCGCGCCCGCGAGGCGGCAGAGGAGTAGACATGAAAGCGCCTCTATACTGTTTTTTTGTACAGTATAGAGGCGCAGGGTTTCTGACCAGTGCCGTTGGGCGGTCAACCTCCAATCAATGCTTGGAGGTCACTTGGCCAAGGTCATCGCCGGAGGTGGTCTGCATATCATTTTTGCGCAGGTTCGCCACGTCACTGGCTTTCACCGGCTCGCCTTTGTTACCCCAACTGCCCCGAATGAAACTGACGACATCCGCCACTTCCTGATCCGACAAACGCCAGGCAAACGCCGGCATGGTGAAGGTCGAAGGCGCGGTGTGGGTCGCCGGCAGCGTACCGCCGTTCAACACAATATTGATCAACGACGTGGCATCCGCCGTCTGCAACACCGGGTTGCCCGCCAACGCCGGGAATACCCGGGTGTAGCCATGGCCGTCGGTACGGTGGCACGCCGCGCAGTTGTCGATATACACCGATGCCCCGGGCTTGCTGTCATCGCCTTTCCAAAGCGCGTCGGCGACCTGCTTGTCGTACTGGTGCGGCTGATCCTTGGGATCCACCGCCGGCAGGCTCTTGAGATAGCGGGCGATAGCCGTCAGGTCATCTTGCGACATGTACTGCATGCTGTGGACCACAACGTCGCTCATGCCGCCAAACACCGCGCTGCGATCACTGCGACCGGTCTTGAGGAATTGCACCAGTTGGTCTTCGCTCCAGCTACCCAGGCCGTCCTTGTGGTCGCCCCGCAGGCTTTTGGCAATCCAGCCTTCCAGCGGTGCACTGCCGGACAAGAAATCGCTGCCGTCCGACGCACTCAGGGATTTTTCCTGCATGGTCAGCGCCCGTGGCGTGTGGCAGGCGCCGCAGTGGCCAAGGCCTTCTACCAGATACGCGCCACGGCTGATCACGGGGTCTGCGCCCGCCTGAGCCTGATAGTCCTCAACCTTGGGCGCGAACATCCAGCGCCACCCAGTCAACGGCCAGCGCATGCTCAACGGCCAGGGAATGTCGCTGTCCTTGTTCACCTGCGCCACCGGCTCCACACCCTTCATGAAGTACGCGTACAGCGCCTGCATGTCGCTTTCGCTGACGCGCGCGTAAGACGGGTAGGGCATCGCCGGGTAAAGCGTACTACCGTTCTTGGCGACGCCATGGCGCACGGCCTGGTCGAAGTCTTCGAAGCTGTAGTCGCCCAGGCCGGTTTTATCCGGGGTGATGTTGGTGGAGTAAATGGTGCCGATCGGGGTTTCCATCGGCAGGCCGCCGGCGAACGGCTTGCCGCCCTTGGCGGTGTGGCAGGCCACGCAGTCACCGGCGCGCGCCAGGTATTCGCCCTGTTTGACCAGGTCGGTATCAGCCGCACTTACCGAGCAACTGCTGATCAAGGCGAGGGAGGCAATCACAAATGCTTTCATGGTCATCGCTCCTTATGCCTGAACCAGTGGGCCGGGGTTTTTCAGGTACTGCTCGCGAATCGCCCGCGCCGACCAGTAGGTCAACGCCGCCACCAGGCCCGTAGGGTTGTAGCCCAAGCCTTGTGGGAACGCGGAAGCGCCCGGGACAAACACGTTGTGTACGTCCCAGCACTGCAAGTAGCGGTTCAAGGCACTGGTTTTCGGGTCGGTGCCCATGATTGCGCCACCGTTGAGGTGGGTGGTCTGGTAGGCCGCGGTATTGAAGTGCTCGCCCACTTTTTTGCCCAGCAAGGCGATCGCCTTGGGGTTCATCGCTTCGGCAACCTTGCTCATTTTGTCGACCATGAAGCGGTTCATCTTGATGTCGTTTTCCTGCCAGTCGAAGGTCATGCGCAGCAGCGGCATGCCGTAGGCATCGCGGTAGACCGGGTCCAGGTCGAGGTAGTTGCCACGGTAGGATTGATGGGCGCCGTGGGCATCCATCGACACCTGGTGGGTGTAGTAATCAGCCGTGGCGCGCTTCCACGCGCTGCCCCAGGCCGGCGTGCCCGGCGGGTTGGAGGTGCCGGCAATCGGCCGGCTGCCCGCCTGGTTGACCCACATCGGCGAGCCGCCCACAAAGCCGTGAGGCCCGTGGTCGAAGTTGTCGGCGTTGAAGTCATCAATCGCCACGCCATTGCCGCCGGCGCCGATGAAGTTGTTGGTGTGCACGTCCTTGTCGAAGAACGCCTTGATGGTGGCCATGTTCTGGTAGGCGAAATTACGGCCCACCACGCCCTCGCCGGAGATCGGGTCGTAGGGTTTGCCAATGCCCGACAGCAACATCAGCCGCACGTTGTTGAACTGGAAAGAACCAAGGATCACCAGATCCGCCGGCTGCTCGCATTCCCGACCTTGGGCGTCGACATACGTCACGCCGGTGGCCTTGCGCTTGGTGCTGTCGAGGTTGACCTTCAGCACGTGGGAATTGGGCCGCAGTTCGAACTTGGGCTCCTGGCGTAATGCCGGCAGGATGTTCACGTTCGGCGAAGCCTTGGAATACATGTAGCAGACATAACCGCTGCAGAAGCCGCAAAAGTTGCACGGCCCCATCTGCGCACCGTAAGGGTTGGTGTACGGCCCGGACGTATTCGCGGAAGGCAGGTTGTAAGGTTTGTACCCCACGGCCGTAGCGGCCTTCTGGAAGAGCTGTGCGGAGACGGTGTTCTTCTGCGATTCCAGCGGGAAGTGATTGGAGCGATCCGGCGCATAAGGGTTGCCGCCCTTGCCTTCGCCTACCAACTGGCCCTTCACCGTCCAGGCTTGCCCGGAGGTGCCGAAGACTTTCTCGGCATAGTCGAAAAATGGCTCCAGCTCTTCATAGCTGACGCCGAAATCCTGGATGGTCATGTCCTTGGGAATGAAGTTTTTCCCGTAACGCTCTTCGTAATGGCTGCGCATGCGCAACTCGATCGGGTCCACCCGAAAGTGCACGCCGGACCAGTGCAGGCCGGCACCGCCGACACCATTGCCAGGCAGGAAGGCGCCCAGTTGTCGGTTGGGCATCGCCACGTCATTCACGCTATGGCGAATGGTCACGGTTTCCTTGGAGATGTCCTGAAAGAGTTTCTTGCGCACGCTGTAGGTCAGTTCGTCGATGACCTGGGGATAGTTGCCATCCGGGTAGGTGTCCTGCATCGGGCCGCGCTCCAGCGCTACCACGTTGAGACCCGCTTCCGTCAGCTCCTTGGCCATGATCGCGCCGGTCCAGCCGAAGCCGACGATCACCGCATCCACTTTCTTCATGATGGTCGCCACGTTTATGCCCTCTCGCCACGGATCGATACAGCCGGGAAGGGGTATTGCTCGTTGCGTTCAACCCAATCCATGAAATCGGCGCGGGCGCCGGGGAAGCCGATCATGGTCCAGCCGACCATGCCTTTGTTGCCACCGTGGACCGGGTCGCAGAAGAACCCTTCCTTGGTGTTTTGCAGCAACAGATTGAAGAAAATCTTCGGCGGTACGCTGTCGAACTGCGCGTCACCGGCTTCCAGTCGTTGCAACAATTTTTCCTGGGTAGCGCTGTCTTGCTCAGCAAATAGCTTACCGTTCATCGCTTTCGACCAGGCATCCGTGGCAGCAATGCCCAGGCGATAGATCTCTTTGGGCACCAACTTGCTCTGCCAGCCCATTTCAGGCGGCGCATCGGCATTGAAGGGGCCTTGCATGAACCAGAGGGCGCCAGCCGCGTAGGGGGTGTTCATCTGACGGTCGATGTATTCCGGCGCGCCGGCTTCCAGGGCGCCTGGGCCTTGGTCGTCCGCCGGGATCAAGCGGGCTACGGCCGCGTTGATAAACGCCCATTCCTCGGCAGTGAAATAGCTCGGCTCATAGGCCTTGCTGCTGACAGGCGCCTTTTCGGGGCTGGCTTGAGCCGGCTCGGGAACCGCCATCAGCATCGAACCGCCCAGGCCCGTGCTGGCGACAGTGACCACGGGGATCAAGGTCAAGGATTTGCGCAAAAACTCACGCCTGGGGTTGTCTTGATCTTGATCAGACATGGTGGCACCTCATCATGTGGTCACGGGTTTATCAGCCGCTTCAAGGAACGACTTATAGTTTTGGCAGCAAATGGGATCCAAAGGACCCAAAAGATAGAACACAGTAGTAATCAATAGTTACAAATGATAGCAGGCTAAGGATCGATGAAAATCGATTCAACGGGAAAAAACATACCGGCAGCCGGCTTATTCACGATTCTTTGACGAGCACCTCACACGGCATTGACCCCCTGTAAGCGAATCTGGGCCCTATCAGCCCTCTCCCTATTCGGTTACATCGCGCATGTTCAAGAATCAATTGCTGCCAGCTCTCAGCCTCGTGTTCATGGCGCTGTTCACAACCGCCCCTGCCCAAGCCGAAGAACTCACGCCCATGCGTTCATTGGAATGGGCCCAGCCGGTAGGCGATCAATACAACCTGTACCAGATGACGCCCACGCTCTATCGCAGCGCGCTGCCGGATAGCGGTGCTGTTCCTGTACTGGAAAAACTCAAGATCGCAACGGTGATCAACTTTCTGCCAGAGTCCGATGCCAGCTGGCTGAAATCACCCGGCATCAACCAGGTGCAATTGTCTTATCGCACCAACCATGTCGACGACGCCGATGTGCTCGCGGCGCTGCGTGCCATTCAAGACGCCGAAGCCAGTGGCCCGGTGCTGATGCACTGCAAACACGGCTCCGACCGCACGGGCCTGATGGCGGCGATGTATCGGGTGGTGATTCAGGGATGGAGCAAGGAAGACGCGCTGAACGAAATGACCCTGGGCGGGTTTGGCGCCAGCAGTGGCTTCAAGGACGGCGTTCGCTACATGATGAAGGCCGATGTCGACAAGTTACGCACGGCGCTGGCCAGCGGTGAATGCAGCACCAGCGCTTTTGCGCTGTGCTCGATGAAAAGCTGGCTGAATACCGCGGACAACGCCAAAGACCCGGCCCAGGAAAAAACAGCCTGGGTGATCGCGCCCTGAGCCATCAACTCAGGGCGCGCATGCCAGTCAGTCTTTTTTCAGCTTCGGATTAGGGAAGAACTGCACCGCCTGCACCTTGGGATCCGGTGCTTTCAACGCTGATGTATTGACCCGTGTACCCAATTCCTTGGGCACTGACAGACCTTGCTCATTCAGCGTGTCGGAATAGCCGCAGGCCACGCATTCGCGGTGCGGCACGTCGTCCTCGTTCCACATCATCAACTTGTCCGGCTCGCTGCACGCCGGGCAGACCGCCCCGGCGATAAAGCGTTTTTTGGTTTTCACAGGCGCTTCACTCATGCTGCCGCGTCCTCACTCAGGCCGCTGTGGCGCAAGAGTGCGTCAATCGACGGCGCACGTCCGCGGAAGTCGACGAACAGCACCATCGGTGCCTGGGAACCGCCACGGGCCAGGATCGCCTCGCGGAACGCGCGGCCAGTCTCGGCATTGAGCACGCCGTCTTCTTCGAACTTGGAGAAGGCATCCGCCGACAGCACTTCGGCCCACTTGTAGCTGTAGTAACCCGCCGCGTAACCGCCGGCAAAGATATGCGCAAAGCTGTTGGGGAAGCGGTTGTAGGCCGGCGGACGCATCACCGACACCTCGTCACGCACGCCTTCCAGCACCTGCAGCACACTGCGACCATCGCCGTGGGTCGCGTGCAGTTCGAAGTCAAACAGCGAGAACTCCAACTGGCGAACCATCATCAGGCCAGACTGGAAGTTCTTCGCCGCGAGCATTTTTTCCAGCAGGTCCTGAGGCAGCGGCTCACCGGTTTCGTAGTGACCGGAAATCAGCGCCAGGCCTTCCGGCTCCCAGCACCAGTTCTCCATGAACTGGCTCGGCAACTCCACCGCATCCCAGGCCACGCCGTTGATGCCGGACACGCCAGCGTGGTCGACACGGGTCAACAGGTGGTGCAGGCCGTGGCCGAATTCGTGGAACAGTGTGGTCACTTCATCGTGAGTCAGCAGGGCAGGCTTGCCGCTGTCAGCCGGGGTGAAGTTGCACACCAGGTTGGCCACCGGGCTTTGCAGCACGCCATCAACGGTGCGGCGACGGTCACGGGCGCCGTCCATCCAGGCACCGCCACGCTTGTTGGCGCGGGCGTACAGGTCGAAGAAGAAGCGGCCGACGTGCTGGCCGTTTTCCTTGATTTCGAACAGGCGGACGTCCGGGTGCCAGGTGTCGAAGCCTTTCTGCTCGGCGATTTCGATGCCGTACAGGCGCTGCACAATGGCGAACAGGCCGCTGAGCACTTTGTCGATCGGGAAGTAGGCACGCAGGGTTTCCTGGGCCACGCTGTAGCGTTGTTCACGCAGCTTTTCGCCGTAGAAACCGCTGTCCCAGCTTTGCAGGTCCGGGCAGCCTTGTTCGGCGGCATAGGCCTTGAGCTGTTGCAGGTCCTGGGTGGCGAACGGCTTGCTGCGCTTGGCCAGGTCCCGCAGGAAGCTCAGCACCTGGTCGCTGGACTCGGCCATTTTGGTGGCCAGGCTCAGTTCGGAGAACGAGGCGAAGCCCAGCAGTTGCGCCAGCTCCTGACGCAGGTCGAGGATCTGTTCCATGACCGGGCCGTTATCGTTCTTACCGGCATTCGGGCCTTGGTCCGACGCACGGGTGCAGTAGGCCGCGTAGATTTCTTCACGCAGGGCGCGGTCGTGAGCGTAGGTCATCACCGCGTAGTAGCTCGGGAATTCCAGGGTGATCAGCCAGCCGTCGAGGCCCTTGGCCTGGGCAGCGGCCGCCATTTGCGCCTTGGCCGAATCGGTCAGGCCGGCGAGGGTCGCTTCGTCGGTGACGTGCTTGGTCCAGGCCTGGGTGGCGTCGAGCAATTGGTTGGAGAACTTGCTGCCCAACTCGGAAAGCTTGCTCTGCACTTCGGCATAACGCTTTTGCTGCTCAGGCGGCAAATCGATACCCGACAGGCGGAAGTCCCGCAGCGAGTGTTCCAGAATGGTTTTTTGCGCCACGTCGAAGCCGGCGGCTTCCGGGCTGTTAGCCAGGGCTTCGAACGCCTGGAACAGTTCACGGTTCTGGCCCATTTCGGTGGAGTAGGCGCTCAGTGCCGGCAAGCAAGCCTCGTAGGCTTCGCGCAGTTCGGCGCTGTTGCACACGGCGTTCAAGTGGCTGACCGGGCTCCAGGCGGCACCCAGGCGGTCGTTGAGTTCGTCCATGGCCAGGATCAGGCCGGCCCAGGTCGGATTTTTACCCTGGCTTTGCAGGATGCCTTCGATGGCGACGCGGTTGTCGGCGAGGATCTGTTCGATGGCCGGCTGTACGTGCTCGGCACGGATCGCCGAGAACGGCGGCAGGTCGTAGGACTGCAGAAGAGGGTTGTTCGCGCTCACGGTTGGCACCTTGGCTGAAGAAACATGTAAGAACAAAGATGGGGCCATCTTAATTACAATCAACGCCCACCGCAGCTATCAGCAGAAGAGAGAGAGCCTATCGTGACCCTTCGCACCTACCAGAATCACACGCCGGCCTTGCTTGCCGGGGCTTTCGTCGATGCATCGGCGGTGGTGATCGGCGACGTCGAAATCGGCGCCGACAGCTCGGTATGGCCGCTGACGGTGATTCGCGGCGACATGCACCGTATCCGCATCGGTGCGCGCACCAGCGTGCAGGACGGCTGCGTGCTGCACATTACCCATGCCGGGCCCTTCAATCCTGATGGTTTCCCGCTGTTGATCGGCGACGATGTGACCATTGCCCACAAGGTCATGCTGCATGGCTGCACCGTGGGCAACCGGATTCTGATCGGCATGGGCAGCATTGTGATGGACGGCGCCGTGGTGGAAGACGACGTGATCATCGGCGCCGGCAGCCTGGTGCCGCCGGGCAAGAAACTCGAGAGCGGTTTCTTGTATGTCGGCAGCCCGGTTAAACAGATCCGCCCGCTGACTGACAAGGAACGGGCGTTTTTCACCTACAGCGCCGCGAACTACGTGAAGCTCAAAGACCTGCACCTGGCCGAAGGCTTCGACCAATGACAAGGACACCCATGCATTACCAAACCGTTCTGTTCGACCTCGATGGCACCCTCACCGACCCGCGCGAAGGCATCACCCGCTCGATCCAGTACGCCCTCGCCAAACTGGGGATTGATGAACCGGACCTGACCAAGCTGGAGCACTTCATCGGCCCGCCGCTGCTGCAAGCGTTCATGCATTTTTATGACTTCGACGAAGCCAAGGCCTGGGAAGCAGTGAATTTCTACCGCGAGCGCTTCAAGGTTACCGGCCTGTACGAAAACCGCGTATTCGACGGCGTGATGCCGCTGCTGGAAGCGTTGAATGGCCAGGGCCGCCAGCTGTATGTGGCCACGTCCAAGCCTTGGGTGTTCGCCCGTGAAATCGCCCGGCATTTCGATCTCGCCAAACACTTCAAGGTGATCTACGGCAGCGAGCTGGACGGCACCCGCACCAACAAGGTCGAGCTGATCGCCCACCTGATGGCCGAAGAAGGCCTGGACCCGGCCGGCACCTTGATGATTGGCGACCGCAAACACGACCTGATCGGCGCGCGCAGCAATGGGCTGGATGCGGCGGCTGTAGGGTATGGCTTTGGTAGCTATGAAGAGTTGAATGCCGAAGCGCCGACCTGGCACTTCGAAACGCTGGATGAGATGCATCAGGCCTTTTTGCAGCGGCCATAAAACCATCCCGTAGCAGCTGTCGAGCCCCAGCGAGGCTGCGTCGGGCGCGACTCGGTCCCAAGCCTGGTTTGAGAGCTGCGGTGCGGCCTACGCAGCCTCGCTGGGGCTCGACAGCTGCTACGGGGAAGGGGCTTCCAGTGTTTTTAGTGACGCCTTGCGCTGTTCCACCGGCAACCCGCCCAGCTTCTCCACCGCCGCAAAGAACTTCGGCCAATCCCCGCCTTCCTGCCGGAACAACGCGGCAAACGCCGGCACCCACTGGTCATACAGGCCAAACGGCAACAACCTGGCGTTGTTCATCGGCAAGTTCATCCA
The DNA here is from genome assembly GCF_059716235.1 of Pseudomonas sp. LBUM1641. Taxonomy (NCBI): domain Bacteria; kingdom Pseudomonadati; phylum Pseudomonadota; class Gammaproteobacteria; order Pseudomonadales; family Pseudomonadaceae; genus Pseudomonas; species Pseudomonas sp. LBUM1641. Next base: position 45,956 of record NZ_CP166815.1, on the reverse strand, counting down.
GGCGTCATAACGCTTGTCGCCACCCCACTGGCTATCGCGCATTTGCCGGTAGTCACGGCGCAGGCGTTCGAATTCAGCCGCCTTGGCCTGGCGCATGGCATCTGCCGCCAGCGGCTGCGCGTACAACTGCTCCAGGCGCTTGCGGGTATCGAGCACCAGCCGGGTGAACTGGTCACGCTGTTTCAACGCCGACTCGCTGGCAGGCGGCAAGCCCCGGGCCGCGCGCCATTGCCGGGTGCCTTCCTGCTCGACGAAGGTGGCGTACGACTCGTTGAACTCAGTGTCGTCCTTCACATAAAACCGCTGGTGCGCCAGCTCATGAAAAATCAGCGTGGCCAGGCGCTCGTCGCCCCAGCTCATCATCGAACTCATGATCGGATCATTGAACCAGCCGAGGGTGGAATAGGCCTCCACGCCACCAATCGACACGTCCATGCCTTGCTGTTTCAACAACGCCGCCTGGCCGCGCGCGGCGCCTTGGTTGTAATAACCGCGATAGGCCACGCACCCGGCAATCGGGAAGCAGTGAGTCTGTGGCGACAGGGAAAATTCAGGCGTGGCGAAGACGTTCCAGACCACATAAGGGCGGCCAATATCCGCATACAAGCGGTAACTCTGGTTATCCGGCAGGTGCAGGTGTTCGCTGGCGAAGGTGCGGGCTTTCTGCGATTGCACCAAATGCTCGCGCAGCACCTGTGGACGAGACGGATCGGCGATGACCACGGAGACCGGCTCCCGGGTCCGCAGCAGTTGCAATTGCCCGCCTGCCAGTTGGCTGTAGTAACTGACGCTGGAACAGCCACTGAGCAACAGCAGCATCAACCCGGGAAGTAAACGCCTGACCATTAAAACCTCTCGCAGGTAACTATCCCGCCAGACTATCTCGCCTGTGGGGAATTTTTCCATGGCGTGGCGTGTTTATACTCAGGGAGCGTGTTGCCGAGCGCAGCCGCTCAAACGACCATTCCTACAGTTGAGTGCTTAACATGCGTCAGCTACTGCTTCCCGTCGCCGCGATCTTTCTCAGTGCCTGCACGTCGACGCCGCTACCCGCGGTTGATCCGCAGCAAGCCTGGGTCGACTTCGCCACCCCGACACCCGGCGCCAAGCTGGTCATGGCGCAACGCCTGGACGGGAAAAACCTGAACGACGGGCGCTACTTCCAGGTGCCACCTGGCAGCCACGAATTGATGGTGCGATTTGATTTCGAGGTGCCCACTGGCGGCAGTTTCAGCGGATTTGGCCAAACTACCGACCGAACCTGCTTCATGACCCTGCAATACGACCGTTTCGAGGCAGGCCAGCGCTATCGCCTGGAAGGGCGCTCACTGGGCTACAACCCGAATATCCGGCTGTACAACAAAGCGGGTCAATTGCTGGCCGAAGAACGTAGCGTCAACTGCATCTGATCAGTCGTTGTTCTTCTGGTAGACGATGGCCTTGGTGCCATTCTCACAGCTGCCGACAACCATGGCGCTGTCGTGCTTGTCTGCTTCTTCCTTGGTGACGATTTCGAGGGTGTAGGACGGAACGGCATTCGCCTGGATTTTGACCTCGATCTCTTTCCTGAGCTCTTCACAATCTTTCGGCGCCGCCAGGGCCGACGTGGCCAGTGCACCGCAGATAACCGCCAAGGCAATACGTTTCATGTGTGAAGCTCCCTGAATGCACGCGCACGGGTGTGCGCTGAGTCTGCAATCGGCTATTCGACCATACCTGAACGTGTAGGAGCGAGCGTGCTCGCGAAAAACCTCAACGATAACGCGTGCCGCCTGGAAGGGCGCGGCGCCTTTGAGGTCTTCGCGAGCACGCTCGCTCCTACAAGGCTCGATCAATTAACGAGGGTGCCATCCAGGGTAATGGTTGCGTTCAGTACCTTGGATACCGGGCATCCTTCCTTGGCTTTCTTGCTCAGCTCATCGAACTGGGCCTGGCTGGCGCCTGGGATCTTTGCCTTGAGGATCAGGTGCACAGCTGTAATCGCAAAGCCACCGTCCACTTGGTCCAGGGTCACTTCGGCCTGGGTGTCGATGCTATCGGCCTTGAGCCCGGCGTCGCCGAGAATCATGGAAAAGGCCATGGAGAAACAACCGGCATGGGCGGCGCCGATCAGTTCTTCAGGGTTGGTGCCCTTGCCGCCTTCAAAACGGGCCTTGAAACCGTAGGGCGCTTCGCGCAGCACGCCGGTTTCCGTGGAGATGGAACCCAGGCCAGTCTTCAGGTCGCCTTCCCAATGCGCGGATGCTTTTTTAACGATACTCATAGCGGTCTCCTCGAACGGTGGTTTTGCCTCAGTAAGGGTTCTGAGGATAGACGCCCCGGCAAAGTTCATCTTGTCGGAGAAACCTAGCGATTAAGTAGGAAATTTCACCTTCGCTATTGAATCTCGGGTATATGCCCTCATTGCATAGAACATGCACATGAAGCGGCAGGTTTTGGTTCGTCTAAGAAGCCTGCGCCCCCATTGGAGAAGCAGGCTTATGAAATCGCTGTCCGACGTAAAGTTCTCGACCCTCGACCTCGTGCCAGTGCGCGCCAACGGCAGCCCGGCGCAGTCGCTGCGCAATTCCCTGGACCTGGCCCAGCACGTGGAAAAATTCGGCTACAACCGTTTCTGGGTGGCCGAACACCACAATATGGACGGCATCGCCAGCTCGGCGACCTCGGTATTGCTGGGTTATCTGGCGGGCGGCACCTCGACGATTCGTGTCGGTTCCGGTGGCGTGATGCTGCCCAACCACGCGCCGTTGGTGATCGCCGAGCAGTTTGGCACCCTGGAAAGCCTGTACCCGGGCCGCATCGACCTGGGCCTGGGCCGCGCACCTGGCTCCGACCAGATGACCGCCCGCGCCCTGCGCCGTGAACGCTCCGGCAGCGCCGATGACTTCCCGGAAGATGTAGCGGAACTGATGGCCTACCTCGGCCCGCGCACCCCGGACCAGCGAGTGATCGCCGTGCCCGGCACCGGCACCAACGTTCCTGTGTGGCTGCTGGGCTCGAGCCTGTTCAGTGCGCAACTGGCAGGCGAGCGCGGTTTGCCTTACGCCTTTGCCTCACATTTCGCACCGCGCCTGATGCATGAAGCGATTCGCGTCTATCGCAACCACTTCAAGCCTTCGGCCGTGTTGGACAAGCCCTACGTGATGCTCGGCATCCCGTTGGTGGCCGCCGATACGGATGAACAGGCTGATTACCTGGCCACCTCGGTGTACCAGCGAATCCTCGCTTTGATGCGTGGGCAAAGCCTGGTGCAGCGCCCGCCGGTCAAGACCATGGACGGCCTGTGGCTGCCCCATGAGAAAGACGCTGTAGGCAGTTTCCTTGGCCTGGCCATGGTGGGCAGCCCGCAGAAGATCCGCGCCAAGCTGGAAGTGCTGGTGGAGCAGACCGGCGCTGATGAGCTGATCTTCACCTGTGACCTGTACGAGCATGCCGACCGGATTCATTCCTACGAGCTGCTGGCCCAGATCATGAAGGGCTGAATCGCAGGCATAAAAAAACCGACGCACTTGCGTCGGTTTTTTACGTCTGCAACACGGGATCACCCGCGCTTGTAGGCGATTTCCTTGGTACCGGCTTCACAGCTGCCGACAACCGTGTGGTCACTAGGTGCAGCACCTTTGTCCACGATTTCCAGGGAGTAGCCCGAAGCGCCTTTCGCGTCGATTTTCGCCGCGATCTCGCTTTTCAGCTCTTCACAAGGCTTGCCCGCCGCCAGGGCTGTGCCCGCAATGCTCAACAAACCTACCGCCAACAAAAAGTTCTTCATCCGTCACTTCCTTGGGTTGATCGAAAGGAAGCACATCGCCGCTCACCACGTCGATGTGCCTAAAGGTTGTAGCGGAGTTTATGGCAATCGGCCAGCGCGCAAGTTCAACCGGCTCAATCAACTACTGGCAATTCGGAACCCCACCTTGAGGGTGACCTGGAAATGCGCGGCCTTGCCGTCCTTGATATGACCGCGGGTTTCGGTCACTTCAAACCACTCCAAGTGCTTGATGCTCTTGCTGGCTTCGGCCAGGGCATTGTTGATGGCTTCCTCGATGCTGGTGGTGGAAGAGCCCACCAGTTCGACTTTCTTGTAGGTGTGATGATCACTCATAAGGTTTTCTCCTGGGGTCGTTAATGAAGCCTAGCAGTGAATTCTCGTACTGCTTCTGGCGACCATTCCCATACGAAAGTTCAGATTTACTGCACTTTCTGAAACCGCCGCAGTCGGAAACAACACACGCCACTCAATCACTCCAGGAGAGCCCACATGGCCAACACCTCTTTACGCAAAGCGTCATTGGAAAGCATGGAAGCCGAGATTTCGAGCCTGCTCAAATCTCTGGAAAGCCTCAAGGACGATGCGTCTGACGAGTCGCGCAAAACCCTGAAGGCCCTGAAAAGCAATGCCGAGAATGCCCTAAAGCATTCCCGTCACCTGATCAGCGATGCTTACGAAGAAAGCAAAGTCAAAATCCGCGAAACCGGTGTTGCGACACGGGACTACGCGCAAGAGCACCCTTGGACTACCGCTGGCGTCGCCGTTGGCGCGCTGGGCCTGCTGGCTGCTTACTTGCTGTGCAAACGCGGCGACTAAACAACCTGGCGCGCAAGCTCAGCCTTGAGCCACTGCGCCAGTTGCCGGGCGCGCCCATCCGCGGCGCGCTTGGGTAGCCACAACGCCAGTTGCGCCGGGGTTTCACTGAAACCCCACGGCGCAACCAGTCGACCCGCTCGCAGGTCCTCTGCCACCAGCGGCTCAGGCGCAATTGCCACCCCCAGCCCGGCCACCGCCGCCTCCAACAAATAATACAAATGCTCGAAACCCTGACCGTATTTCAACGCGCCAGCGTCGATTCCGTGGTGCTGCGCCCAGCTGGGCCAGGCTTGTGGGCGCGAAGTGGTGTGCAACAAGGCTTGATCCAGCAGGGCTTCGGCAGGTGCCTGGCGTAAACGCTCGTAATCGGCAAATCGCGGACTCATGACCGGGCCGATGCGCTCGCTGGCCAATTCGTACACCTGCATATCCGCCGGCCACGGCGGCTCAGCGAACACCAGCAGCGCGTCCAACCCGGGGCGGCGCGGGTCGAGGTCGCCTTCGCCCGCCGACAGGTGCAGGCGCAAATCCGGCAGATCGGCGTTCAGGCGCCCCAAACGCGGAATAAACCAGCGCGCCAGCAGACTGCCGGAGCAGCCGAGCACAAACGGCGCGTCGGCACTGCTTTGCGTGAGTTCGGCGCAGGTGTCCCTCAGTCGCTCGAAGGCCTCGAAACTCGCATCCCGCAGGCGGATGCCGGCATCTGTGAGTTTGAGGCCGCGCCCGTCCTTGACGAACAGGCTGACACCGAGGTGTTCTTCTAACACCTTGAGCTGCCGGCTGACCGCGCCATGGGTCACGTGCAGTTGCTCAGCGGCCTGGCTGACGCTGTTCAGGCGTGCAGCCGCCTCGAAAGCGCGCAGGGCGTTCAGTGGTGGGAGGTCTCGGCTCATCTGTGAGTTTTCCTGACGGGTTGTGGCGATCTTATCGGTTTTCACGTGGAAGCGTCAGGGGTAGAGTGACCGTCATTGCCAATTACACATTTTCTACCTGGAGCGTCCCATGACTCAGACCCAGACCGATTTACGCAACGGCCCAGACGCCAATGGCCTGTTTGGTTCGTTCGGCGGCCGCTACGTGGCGGAAACCCTGATGCCGTTGATCCTTGATCTGGCCCGCGAATACGAAGCGGCCAAGATCGATCCGGCCTTCAATGAAGAACTGGCCTACTTCCAGCGCGACTACGTCGGACGCCCAAGCCCGCTGTACTTCGCCGAACGCCTGACCGAATTCTGCGGCGGCGCCAAGATCTACCTCAAGCGCGAAGAGCTGAACCACACCGGCGCCCACAAGATCAACAACTGCATCGGCCAGATCCTGCTGGCGCGGCGCATGGGCAAAAAACGCATCATCGCCGAGACCGGCGCCGGCATGCACGGTGTGGCCACCGCCACCGTCGCCGCGCGTTTTGGCCTGGACTGCGTGATCTACATGGGCACCACCGACATCGAGCGCCAGCAGGCCAACGTATTCCGCATGAAGCTGCTGGGCGCTGAAGTGATCCCGGTAGTCGCCGGCACCGGCACCCTGAAAGATGCGATGAACGAAGCCCTGCGCGACTGGGTCACCAACGTCGACAGCACCTTCTACCTGATCGGCACCGTGGCCGGTCCGCACCCGTACCCAGCCATGGTTCGCGACTTCCAGGCCGTGATCGGCAAGGAAACCCGTACCCAACTGCAGGCCCAGGAAGGCCGTCTGCCCGACAGCCTGGTGGCGTGCATCGGCGGCGGTTCCAACGCCATGGGCCTGTTCCACCCATTCCTGGATGACACCAGCGTCGAAATCATCGGCGTTGAAGCGGCCGGCTACGGCATCGAGACCGGCAAACACGCGGCGAGCCTCAACGGCGGCGTACCGGGTGTGCTCCACGGCAACCGTACCTTCCTGTTGCAGGACGACGATGGCCAGATCATCGATGCCCACTCGATCTCCGCTGGCCTCGACTACCCGGGCATCGGCCCTGAACACGCTTGGTTGCACGACATCGGCCGCGTCCAGTACACCTCGGTGACCGACGACGAAGCCCTCGACGCCTTTCACAAATGCTGCCGCCTGGAAGGGATTATTCCTGCACTGGAAAGCGCCCACGCCCTGGCCGAAGTGTTCAAGCGCGCGCCGACCTTGCCGAAAGATCACCTGATGGTGGTCAACCTGTCCGGCCGTGGCGACAAAGACATGCAAACCGTGATGCACCACATGGAACAGTCCCAGCAGGAGAAACACTGATGAGCCGCCTGCAAACACGTTTTGCGCAACTGAAAGAACAAAACCGCGCCGCCCTGGTGACCTTCGTCACCGCTGGCGACCCGGGCTATGACACCTCGCTGGCGATCCTCAAGGGCTTGCCGGCGGCCGGCGCCGATGTAATCGAGCTGGGCATGCCGTTCACCGACCCGATGGCCGATGGCCCAGCGATTCAGCTGGCCAACATCCGTGCACTGACCGCCAAGCAGAACCTCACGAAAACCCTGCAAATGGTTCGCGAGTTCCGCGAGGGCAACAGCGACACGCCGCTGGTGCTGATGGGCTACTTCAACCCGATCCACATGTACGGCGTGCCACGCTTTATCAGCGATGCAAAAGAAGCCGGCGTCGACGGCCTGATCGTGGTCGACATGCCGCCCGAGCATAACGGCGAGCTGTGCGACCCGGCCCAGGCTGCCGGTATCGACTTTATCCGCCTGACCACGCCGACCACCGATGACGTGCGCCTGCCGACCGTACTCAACGGCAGCTCCGGGTTTGTGTACTACGTTTCGGTGGCCGGTGTGACCGGTGCCGGTGCCGCAACCCTGGAACACGTTGAAGAAGCCGTGACCCGTCTGCGTCGGCATACCGACCTGCCGATCAGCATCGGTTTTGGTATCCGCACCCCGGAGCAGGCCGCTGCAATCGCCCGCCTGGCAGACGGTGTGGTGGTGGGTTCGGCACTGATCGATCACATCGCCAATGCCAGCAACGATCAACAGGCCATCGACGGTGTATTGACCCTCTGTTCAGCGCTGTCGGAAGGTGTGCGCAACGCCCGTAAGTAAGCGGCTCGTAAGCGGTAGGTAAAGTTCCTGATACAGAGGAATCAAGCCGGGAAATCAGCACCTAAGCTAACAAGACCAAGGGATTTCGAACGTGGTTCGAAATCCCTTTTTGTTGTTTGTGCAGTTGAGGAAACCCCTGATGAAAATGCCTAAACGTGTGATAGCCGGTCTGGGTGTGCTGTTGCTCGGCGCCAGCGCGCTGGTGCAAGCCGCACCGTATGACCAAGGCGGCGGACCTGACCGTGGCGGCCCGCCGGGCCAGCAGAACGATCACCGTGGCGATGACCGTCGCGGGCCCCAGGACAATCACCGTGGCGGGCCTCCTCAGGACTTCGGCCCTGTGAGACAGGTCATCCGCGATAACCATGGCGACTTCCGCCGTGGCGCACCGCCGCCTCCCGGTATCCACCTGGTGCGCGGCCAGCGCCTGCCGCCGAACTACTACGGCGAGCGCCTGGACCCACGGGCGCTGGGACATCTGCCGCAATACCCTGGTTATGAATGGCGCCGCTCGGGTGGGGACATCGTGTTGATCGCGATTGGCACCAGTATCGTTTATCAGATTCTGGATGGCGCGCTGTACTAGTCGCGCGAGTTTGACCCACTGTGGCGAGGGAGCTTGCTCCCGTTGGGCTGCGCAGCGGCCCCAAAATCTTGGGAGCGCTGCGCACTCCAGCGGGAGCAAGCTCCCTCGCCACAGCAAGCTCCCTCGCCACAGGTATTAACCAGTCGCCTAAATCTCTATGCGCTCGACCTTGCCGACCAACAAGATGTAGGACAACGCCCCCAGCAACGCCAACACCGCGATGTACGTAATCGCCGGTGCAAACGAATCCCCGGTGGCCAGAAAGCCAATCACAATCGGCGTGGTAATCGCCGACAGATTGCCGATGAAGTTAAACACCCCGCCCGTCAGCCCCAGCAGCCTTGCCGGTGCCAGGGTCGATACCAGCGACCAGGTGATCGACGCCAGGCCATTGCCGAAAAACGCCACCGCCAGAAACGCAATCACCCATGCCGTGGAGTCAACAAAGTTGGCGCCGATGATCGCTGTGGAAATCAACAGGCCGCCAATGATCGGCAACTTGCGCGCGAACCCTACCGACGTTCCCCGGCGAATCAGCCAGTCGGAAAACAACCCCGAACACAGCACCCCGACAAACGCGGCGAGAAAGGGCAGTGACGCCAGCAGGCCGGACTTGATGAAGTCCATGCCGCGATATTTCACCAGGTAGGTCGGAAACCACGTCAGGAAAAACCACAGCGTGGAGTTCAGGCAGAACTGCCCCAGGTAGATACCCCACAACTTGCGCTTGCTCAGCACGATGCCAAGGTCGACCCAACTGAACGGCGCCTTGGCCGCTTGTGCCTGGATATCCACCAACCCGCCGCCTTCGCGGATCAGCTCGATTTCCGCCGCATTCGCGCCCTTGAAATCCCGTGGTTCGCGGTACACCGCGTACCAGATCAACGCCCACAGAATGCCCACGCCGCCGGTGGCGACAAACACCATATGCCAGCCAAAAGCGTGTTGCAGCCAAGCCAGCACCGGTGTGAGAAACGCTAACCCGACAAACTGCCCGGAGGTGTAGAAGCCAATCGCCGTGGCCCGCTCACGCTCGGGAAACCAGGTGGTGACCACGCGGCTGTTGATCGGGTAGGCCGGGGCTTCCAGGGCACCGACCGCCATGCGTAATACGAACAGCGCGATGAAGCTGGCGGCAAAGCCGAGCATCACGGTGGCGATCGACCACAGCAGCAGGGCGACACTGTAGAGAATGCGCGGCGGCACCCGGTCCACCAGCCAGCCGCCGGGGATTTGCATGGCAGCGTAGGTCCAGCCGAACGCGGAGAAAATCAGCCCGACATGCACCGGGTCGATCCCCAACTCGCTGGTCAGGGCCGGGGCGGCAATCGACAGGTTGCTGCGGTCCAGGTAATTGATCACTACCGTGATGAACAGCAGCACCATGATGAAGTAGCGCTTTCGGCTAGGCGTGACGAGAGAAGCCTGCCCGGTAAAGGACTCGGATTGCATGGGGGTTGCCTCTTCTTATGGTTATTGAGGACAGGTCTTACTGAAGAAACCGGATCAAATGTGGGAGCGGGCTTGCTCGCGAAAGCGGTCTACCAGCAGCGGATGTGTTGACTGACACTCCGCCTTCGCGAGCAAGCCCGCTCCCACATTGATCGGGTTTTCACCTCAAATTCGCGGTATTTACCACTCCGCAAAACTGCCATCGGCATGACGCCAGATCGGGTTGCGCCAGCGATGCCCGATGGCCGCGCGCTCGATCACGTATTCCTCGTTGATCTCGATGCCCAGGCCTGGCCCGTTGGGGATTTTCACGAAGCCCTGGTCGTAGTCGAAAACGCCCGGGTCACGTACGTAATCCAGCAGGTCGTTGCTCTCGTTGTAGTGAATGCCCAGGCTCTGTTCCTGGATGAACGCGTTGTAGCAAACCGCATCCAGTTGCAGGCACGCCGCCAGGGCAATCGGGCCGAGCGGGCAGTGCAGGGCAAGGGCCACGTCGTAGGCTTCGGCCATGTTGGCGATCTTGCGGGTTTCGGTGATACCGCCGGCGTGGGAAGCATCCGGCTGGATGATGTCGACGTAACCTTCGCTGAGCACGCGCTTGAAGTCCCAGCGCGAGAACAGGCGCTCGCCAAGGGCAATCGGGGTGCTGGTGAGCGGCGCCAGCTCTTTCAGCGCTTCGTAGTTTTCGCTGAGCACCGGCTCTTCGATGAACATCAGTTTGTAGGGATCGAGCTCCTTCATCAGCACCTTGGCCATGGGCTTGTGCACCCGGCCATGGAAGTCGACGCCGATGCCGACGTTGGGGCCTACCGCATCACGCACGGCGGCGACGTTGGCCAGGGCCTGGTCGACTTTTTCGAAGCTGTCGAGAAATTGCAGCTCTTCGGTGCCGTTCATTTTCACCGCAGTAAAACCACGGGCCACGGCTTCCTTGGCGGCGCGGGCAGTGTCGGCCGGGCGGTCGCCACCAATCCACGAGTACACGCGGATTTTGTCGCGCACCTGGCCACCCAGCAGGTCGCTGACCGACACACCGAGAGCCTTGCCCTTGATGTCCCACAGCGCCTGGTCGATACCGGCGAGGGCGCTCATATGGATCGCGCCGCCACGGTAGAAACCGCCGCGATAGAGCACCGTCCAGATGTCTTCGATATTGCGTGGGTCTTTGCCGATCAAGTAGTCGGACAGTTCTTCGACGGCGGCAGCCACGGTGTGGGCGCGGCCCTCGACCACAGGTTCGCCCCAACCGGTCACGCCCTGGTCGGTTTCAACCTTGAGGAAGCACCAGCGCGGCGGGACGATGAAGGTGGTCAGTTTGGTGATTTTCATCTTCTTATCTCTCTTGTAGATGGAGAACGCTGATCAGCCCAAGGCGTGCCAGGCCGCGACGTAGGCCTGGGCGTTACTCGCCACTTGGGCGACGCTCATGCCCGGCTTGAACAACCCGGAGCCCAGGCCGAAGCCTTTGACGCCCGCGTCGAAAAATACCTGCATGTTGTCCGGAGTGATGCCGCCCACCGGCAGCAACACCGTGCCCGCGGGCAGTACCGCGAGCCAGGCCTTGACCACGGCCGGGCCCATTTGCTCGGCGGGGAACAGCTTCAGCACGTCGGCGCCTTCGGCCAGCGCGGCAAAGGCTTCGGTGGGCGTGGCGACACCCGGCGACAGATACAGGCCCGCAGCCTTGGCGGCACGCAGCACCTTGGCATCGCTATGGGGCATGACGATCACCTGGCCGCCGGCGGCTTTAACTTGATCAACCTGTTCCGGGGTCAGCACGGTGCCTGCGCCGATCAGGCAATCGGCGGGCAGGCTGTCCCGCAGGATGCGGATGCTGGAATAAGGGTCCGGTGAGTTGAGCGGCACTTCGATCACCCTGAAGCCCGCGGTGTACAACACCTCGCCGATCGCCAACGCCTCCTCCGGTCGCAGGCCGCGCAGGATCGCGATCAAACCGTTGTGTGTCAGTGCTTGCTTGAGCATGTCGAGCCTCTCGTCAGGTTGCAGGCAGCAGCCCCGCCGCCATGGCCAGCTGCCAAAGGCCACGCTCGGTAGCCTCCTGTGCCAGGGTCGCGCGGGGGAAGCCACAGAGTTGGAGTGCACGCTGGTAGCGGGTGCAGAGTTGGGTAGCGCCCACCAGAACGATGTCGCGCTGCTGGGCAGCCTGGCGGGTGCGCAGGCCCATGAGTTCGTGGCCGATCATCAGGCCGGACAAATAGTCGGGCTGCTCGTCGGGCGCCAGCTCACCGGTCAATCCCAAGGTGCGGGCGCTGAACAAGTTCGACAACAGCCCGGCCTGGCCGTCCACCGACAGCGCCACCTGCACGCCGCGATCAAAAGCGGCCGCCTGGAACTCTTCGGAAGGTCGCTGGGTGCGCCCCAAAATACTGTGTTGGCTGAGCACGGCGAACAACTCGCCGGTCATGAAGGTGTCGAAGTGGGTGATGCAGCCTTCCACCACCTCGACCCACTTGGAATGGCTGCCCGGCAGGCCGATCAGTACGTCGCTCCCGGTAGTGGCGGATACGCTTTGCAGCACGCCAAGCACCTGGGTTTCTTCGCCGCGCATCACGTTGGGCAACGCGCCGCGTTGAATCACGCCGGGCACGATGTGCACCGCTGTGCCCCGCAGGCTGCGCACAACATGCAGCGCCTGGCCGAGGGTGGAAACATCCGCCGGGGTGTCGCGGTAAGCCGCTTCGCTCCAGCCTTGGGCGCTGCCGACCATGCCGCAGGCGATGACCGGAAGGCCGGGCTGGGCATCGAGCCAGTCACCGCAGGCCGCATCGAATGCCAGCTCGAAGCCATTGCTACAGCGAACACCGGCAATGTCCCGGGGTTCGGTGGGCAAGTGCATGATCCCCGACGCCAGGGCGCGTCGTTCGATCACGACACCTGCCGGGCCGAGCTTGTAAGCACGAAGGGAACTGGTTCCCCAATCGAGCGCGATCAATTGCGCCTGCATCGCTTCACCTGAGTGTTCTGAGCGGATGAGGCGAATATAAACCCAAGACCGGCAAAGTCTCAATATATAAATATCAGTCCCATATATAGGGAATATGCAAACTTAGAATATCGACAGGTCCAACGTGCGCATCGCCCCCATCCAGATAGCGTGTTCGGTGTGGTCCTTGAGGTCATCGCCGGTGGTGGGGTGCAGGAACACCACCAGGCCGTTGCGGTTAAGGGCCAGCCACGGCAGCACGACGCCGATGTATTCAGGCTCGAACGCCAGCTGGCAGCTCCAGTCCGGGTGCGGGCCTACCGGGCGCTCATGCACCCGTCCCATGCGCAGCGGGAACATTTGCGCGGCGTCCTCGCAGAGTTTGCGCGCCTGGTCGATGGTGTTGGCGTCGAAGTAGATGTGGGCGTGGTAGCCCTTGATACGTTGCATGACAGGCTCCGGGCTCAATGATCGGCAAATCCTAGACCGCAATGGACGGCAGGGCCAGACCGGTCAGCGATTGTGCGCTGCTGGCTTGTTCGGCCATCAGCCAGTCGACGAAACGTTCGATCAACTGGCTGCGACGTTTGCGCTGGGGCAGCACCACGTAATAGCCGAAGCGTGAGATCACGGTGTCGCCAATCGGCCGGCACAGCCACTTTTGCTCGAGCAAGTTATCCACAAGGTGGCGCCAGCCGATGGCCACGCCCTGGCCGGCGATCGCGGCCTGGATCAACAGCGTGTAATTGTCGAAACGCAGTTGGCCCGGGGTGGGCGCCGTGTTGATGCCCAGCTCGCGAAACACGCCGCTCCAGTCGAACCACTGGTTGTTGTTTTGCTGGCGCAGGTGCAGCAAGGGAAACTCCAGCAGGCTCTGCACCGGCAGCGGCGCGGTGCGGTCCTGGAGCAACTGCGGGCTGCACACCGGGAACACTTCCTCGTTGAACAGCCACAGGCTGTCGCCCTGTTTGAAACGGCCGTCGCCGAATAACACCGCCACATCGATATCGCTGCGCAACGAGGCGTGATTGCGCTCGCTGGTGACCAGGCTCACGTCCACCTGCGGGTTCGCCTCGTGGAAACGATGCAGGCGCGGCATCAGCCAATAAGCGGCGAACGCAAAGTCGGTCGCCACCTGCAGGACTTCGTGCTGGTCCTGCTCGGCAATCGCACTCAAGCCTTGGTTGATGCTCTGCAAGCCGGCCTGCACCTGCTCGAACAACAGGGCGCCCGCGTCGGTCAGTTCAATGCCACGGTAAATGCGATCAAACAGGCGCACCTTCAGTTGTGCTTCCAAACGCTTGATCTGCTGGCTGATGGCCGGCTGGGTGGTGCCCAGTTCCATCGCCGCCGCCGTAAAGCTGCGTTGGCGAGCCGCCGCTTCAAACGCGCGCAGCAGGTCGAGTGACAGGTTACCGAGGGATTCATACATAAGCTGTTCTTATCCTAGACATTGATTCTCATGGGCTTTACCACGATTTCCATGGCCTGCATGCTCATTCGCATAAACGTTGACTATGGAATGCCGCGAAACCATGAAGCGCAAGAACATTCTTTTTATCATGGCCGATCAAATGGCCGCGCCGATGCTTCCGTTCTACGGTCCTTCGCCTATCAAACTGCCGAACTTGAGCCGCCTCGCCGCTGAGGGCGTGGTGTTCGACGCCGCTTACTGCAACAGCCCGCTGTGTGCGCCATCGCGCTTTACCCTGGTGAGTGGCCAACTGCCGAGCAAGATCGGCGCCTACGACAACGCAGCCGATTTCCCCGCCGACGTGCCGACCTATGCCCACTACCTGCGTCGCCTCGGCTACCGCACGGCGCTGTCGGGCAAGATGCATTTTTGCGGCCCCGACCAGCTCCACGGTTATGAAGAACGCCTGACCAGTGACATCTACCCCGCCGACTATGGCTGGGCGGTGAACTGGGATGAGCCGGACGTGCGTCCCACCTGGTACCACAACATGGCGTCGGTGCTGCAAGCCGGGCCGTGCGTGCGCACCAACCAGCTGGATTTCGACGAAGAGGTGGTGTTCAAGGCCCAGCAGTACCTGTTCGACCATATCCGCGAGGATGGCGACCAGCCGTTCTGCCTGACCGTGTCGATGACGCACCCACACGACCCGTACACGATTCCCAAACCGTTCTGGGACCTGTACGACGACAACGACATCCCGTTGCCTACAACGCCGCCGCAGGCTGACTTGGACCCTCACTCCCAACGCCTGCTCAAGGTCTATGACCTGTGGGACAAGCCGCTGCCGGTGAACAAGATCCGCGATGCGCGCCGCGCCTACTTCGGTGCGTGCAGCTACATCGACAGCAACGTCGGCAAGCTGCTGCAAACCCTGGAAGACACCGGCCTGGCCGACGACACCATCATCATCTTCTCCGGTGACCACGGCGACATGCTCGGCGAGCGCGGGCTCTGGTACAAAATGCACTGGTTTGAAATGGCCGCCCGGGTGCCGCTGCTGATCAGCGCGCCGGGGCAGTTTGCTGCGGGCCGCGTGACGGCTGCCGTGTCCACCGCCGACCTGCTGCCGACTTTGGTGGAACTGGCCGGCGGCCAACTCGACGCCAACCTGCCACTGGACGGCCGCTCGCTGGTCTCGCACTTGCAAGGGCAGGGCGGGCACGACGAAGTGTTCGGCGAGTACATGGCCGAGGGCACCATCAGCCCGCTGATGATGATTCGCCGTGGCGCTTACAAGTTCATCTACAGCGAGGACGATCCTTGCCTATTGTTCGATGTGCACAACGACCCGCACGAGCGGGAAGAACTCAGCCAGTCACCGGAACACCGGCCACTGTTCGAGGCGTTTTTGAGTGAGGCGCGGACCAAATGGGACATCCCGGCGATCCACCAGCAGGTGCTCGCCAGCCAACGCCGTCGCCGCCTGGTATTCGAGGCGCTGACCCAGGGCAAGCTGAAGAGCTGGGACCACCAGCCACTGGTAGACGCCAGTCAGCAATACATGCGCAACCATATCGACCTCGACGATCTGGAGCGCAAGGCACGTTTTCCACAACCCTGCCAAAACCAATAAAACTGAGGGGAAGGCCATGCAAAAGTTATCCACCGTGTTGAGCGTTGCGCTGCTGGCATTGAGCAGTGCCGGTGCCTACGCGGACTCAAGCTGCGACACCGTGAAGATGGCCGATCCGGGCTGGAGCGATATCGCCGCCACCAATGCCATTACCGGCTTCCTGTTGAACGGCATGGGCTACAAGGCCAAGGTCGATACCCTTGCGGTGCCGATCACCTTTGGCGGGCTCAAGGACGGCCAGGTGGATGTGTTCCTGGGTAACTGGATGCCGGCGCAGCAGGGCTTCTACGACAAGTTCGTGGCCAATGGCGATGTGGTGCAACTGGCGAAGAACCTCGACGGCACCGAGTTCACCCTCGCCGTGCCGGACTACGTGTGGGACGCCGGGGTGCATGATTTTGCCGACCTGAACAAGTTTGCCGACAAGTTCGACAAGAAGATCTATGGCATCGGTTCGGGTGCGCCGGCGAACATCTCGTTGCAGGAAATCATCAAGAAAAACGACTTTGACCTGGGCCAGTGGAAGCTGATCGAGTCCAGTGAACAGGCGATGCTCGCCGAAGTGTCCCGGGCGGTGAAGAAGCAGAAGTTCGTGACCTTCCTCGGCTGGACGCCGCACCCGATGAACGTGCAACTGAAGATGCATTATCTCAAAGGCGGGGAAAAGTACTTTGGTGACACCGGCAGCGTGTATACCTTGACCCGCAAGGGCTATGCGCAGGCCTGCCCGAATGTCGGGAAATTGCTGACCAACCTGAGTTTCACCCAGGAGATGGAGAACGCCATCATGGCAGAGGTGGTGAACAAGAAGGTGAGCAACGCTGATGCGGCGAAGGCCTGGATCAAGGCAAATCCGGCGGTGTTGGACAAGTGGCTGGACGGGGTTAAAACCGTCGATGGCCAGGATGCGCTGGCTGCCGTAAAAGCCAAGCTCTAACGCTAAAACCCGCGTAGCAGCTGTCGAGCCTTGGCGAGGCTGCGTCCGCGGTGTGTCAGATACGCCGCCAACGCAGCCTCGCCAAGGCTCGGCAGCTGCTACGCCTGACCAACTGATATCCTGACCCAATCCTTCCAGCCCGAGTTTCCAATGCCCTGGCCCAACCGCCATACACTCTTCCCCTTCCTCGGCTGGCTCCCGCGCCAAACCCGCGCCAGCGTCGGGCGAGATGCAATCGTCGGCCTGAGCGGTGCAGTCCTGGCATTACCGCAATCCATTGCCTACGCACTGATCGCCGGTCTCCCACCGGAATACGGCCTGTACGCCGCAATCCTTCCGGTATTGATCGCCTGCTTGTGGGGCTCTTCCTGGCACCTGATCTGCGGTCCTACGGCCGCGATTTCCATCGTGCTGTACGCCAGCGTCAGCCCGCTGGCCGTGCCCGGCTCCCAGGACTACATCACGCTCATCCTGTTGCTGACCTTCCTGGCCGGCGTCTTCCAATGGCTGCTGGGCATGCTGCGCTTCGGTGCCCTGGTGAACTTCGTCTCACACTCAGTGGTGCTCGGCTTCACCCTCGGCGCTGCGGTGGTGATCGCACTGGGGCAACTGCCCAATCTGCTGGGGCTGGACCTGCCCAGCCAGGCCACGGCGATCAACAGCCTGCTGGCGCTGATCAACCATGCAGGGGAATGGAATCATCCTTCATTGGTGCTCGGGCTCGGCACCTTGCTGGTGGGGGTGCTGCTGAAACTGTGGGTGCCGCGCTGGCCCACACTGTTGATCGCGCTGGCCTTGGGTAGCCTCATCCCTTGGCTATGGCCGGCGATGTTCGGGCAGGTGGCGTTGGTCAGTTCATTTATCGGCAAACTGCCGCCCTTCAGCCCGCTGCCGATGGATTTGGACATGGTTTTGCGCCTGCTGCCGAGTGCCGTGGCGGTGGGCATGCTCGGGCTGGTGACCAGCCTGTCGATTGCGCGCTCGCTGTCGGCCCGCTCCCAGCAATTGCTCGATGCGAATCAGGAAGTGCGTGCGCAGGGTTTATCCAACATCGTCGGCGGATTTTTCTCCGGGTACTTGTCGGCAGGTTCCTTCACCCGTTCGGGCCTGAGCTATGAAGCAGGTGCTTGCTCGCCGCTGGCCGGGGTGTTTTCTGCGCTGTGGGTGGCGCTGTTTGCGCTGTTCGGCGCGGCCCTGATTGCGCATATCCCGATCCCGAGCATGGCCGCGAGCATCCTGCTGATTTGCTGGGGGTTGGTGGACCATCGCGGTATTCGGGCGCTGTTCCGGGTCAGCCGCGCAGAGTTCGTGGTGATGAGCCTGACCTGCATCGCCACGCTGCTGCTGGAATTGCAGACGGCGATTTATGCGGGTGTGCTGGCGTCGCTGTTTTTCTATCTCAAGCGCACCTCGCAGCCGCGAGTCCAGCAATGGCGTGACGGTGAGGACGATGTGCTGCGGGTCGGCGGCTCGATCTTTTTCGGCGCCAGCCATTACC
Source organism: Pseudomonas sp. LBUM1641 (assembly GCF_059716235.1). NCBI lineage: Bacteria > Pseudomonadati > Pseudomonadota > Gammaproteobacteria > Pseudomonadales > Pseudomonadaceae > Pseudomonas > Pseudomonas sp. LBUM1641. Next base: position 27,866 of record NZ_CP166815.1, on the reverse strand, counting down.
TGCAGGTGCGGCTGCAAAGCCTGCACGGCCAGCGGGTGGTGATCGAGGCGCAGCAGATCAACTTTATCGACTATTCCGGGGTGGAGATGCTGCACCAGGAAGCGCGCCGATTGAACGGATTGGGGCGCAGCCTGGCGTTGCGCAAGGCCCGGCCGCAGGTGGTGGAAGAGTTGAAGAAACTGGAAGGGGCCGATAAATGCCCCATCCATTTCGAAGACTGAACGCGGTTGAAACTGTGGGAGCTGGCTTGCCTGCTCCCACATTTAGATTTGCATCAGGCCAGTTGCCTGCGCAGTTCAGCTAAAACCGGCGCCGAATCCGGGCGCACGCCGCGCCACAGGTAGAACGCTTCCGCCGCCTGCTCCACCAACATTCCCAGGCCATCCATCGCTACCGCGGCGCCCTGATCATTGGCCCAACGGCAAAACGCCGTAGGCTCCTTGGCGTACATCATGTCGTAGCAAAAGGTCTTGCCCGGCTCAACGAGGCTGCCGGCAATCGGCGGTACATCGCCTGACAGGCTGGCGGACGTGGCGTTGATGATCAGGTCCACCGGCTCACGCAGCCAGTCAAAACCGCTGGCGGACACCGGCCCGAGGTCGTCGAACAGCTCGGCGAGCAGTTCGGCTTTTTCCACGGTGCGGTTGGCGATGATCAGCGACGCCGGTTGCTCTGCCAGTAACGGCTCCAGCGCACCGCGCACGGCACCGCCAGCACCCAGCAGCAGGATGCGTTTCCCTTGCAGGCTGAACCCGGCATTCACCGTCAAATCCCGCACCAGGCCGGCGCCGTCGGTGTTGTCTCCCAAGAGGCTGCCATCGGCGAGTTTGCTCAGGGTATTCACCGCGCCGGCACGTTGCGCGCGCTCGGTGAGGGTGTTGGCCAGGCGATAGGCCTCTTCCTTGAACGGCACGGTGACGTTGGCACCACGGCCTTGCTGGAAAAACTCGCGGGCACAGCCAGTGAAATCCTCCAGCGGCGCGAGCAGGGTGCTGTAGTCCAGTTGCTCACCGGTCTGTTCGGCGAACAGGCGGTGAATCAGCGGCGACTTGCTGTGGCCGATGGGGTTGCCGAAGACGACATAACGATCCATCAGACCGCCGCCTTGGGCAGCACGCCCAGCCAGTCGCGGTCTTGCAGGAAGTAATCGGTAAGACGTGCTTCTTCGCTTTCAGGCGCGGCCTTCCAGTCGTAGCTCCAACGCACTTGCGGTGGTAGCGACATCAGGATTGACTCGGTGCGCCCGCCGGATTGCAGGCCAAACAGGGTGCCACGGTCGTAGACCAGGTTGAACTCGACGTAGCGGCCACGGCGGAATTCCTGGAACTCTCGCTGCTGCTCGGTATAGGCCATGGCCTTGCGGCGCTGGACGATCGGCAGGTAGGCGTCGATGTAGGCATCGCCAATGGCGCGCATGAAGGCGAAGCTGGTGTCGAAGTCCCACTCGTTCAAATCATCGAAGAACAAACCGCCGATGCCTCGGGGTTCGTTGCGGTGCTTGATGTGGAAGTAGGTGTCGCACCAGGCCTTGTAGCGCGAGTACACGTCCGGGCCAAACGGCGCACAGGCCTGTTCGGCGACGCGGTGCCAGTGGATGCAGTCTTCTTCGTTGCCGTAGTAGGGCGTCAGGTCGAAACCGCCACCGAACCACCACACCGCCTCTTCGCCTTCTTTTTCAGCGATGAAAAACCGTACGTTGGCGTGGGAGGTCGGCACATGCGGGTTGTGCGGGTGGATCACCAGCGACACGCCGAGGGCTTCAAAACCGCGACCGGCCAATTCTGGGCGATGGGCACTGGCGGACGGTGGGAGGCCGCTGCCAAATACGTGGGAAAAGTTAACGCCGCCTTTTTCGATCACCGAACCGTTTTCGATCACACGGGTGCGACCACCGCCGCCGGCAGGCCGGGTCCAGGCGTCTTCGATAAAGCGAGTGTCCGTCTCAAAGGATTCCAGGGCGCTGCAAATGCGGTCTTGCAGGTCGAGCAGGTAGGCTTTGACAGCCTCGGTGCGGGTAGTCATGACATCACCTTGAATCGGGCAAAGCTACGCGAGGCCATTGGGCGTCGGCGGCAAATGGGCGCACAGGATACCACTGCACCCCGTATTGCCGCAGTTGACGAAGATCAAGCTTAGGAGTCCGATAGGGGGCTACGCGAAATTGACTTGAGGAGAGTGCAGATGGCCAAACGTATCCAGTTCCGTGCCCATGGCGGCCCCGAAGTACTTGAGTATGTGGACTACACCCCGGCAGAACCCGGCCCGCAGCAGGTTCGCGTGCAGAACAAGGCCATTGGCCTGAACTTCATCGACACCTATTTCCGCAGCGGCCTGTATGCGCCACCGGCCTTGCCGTCGGGCCTGGGCGCGGAAGGCGCTGGCGTGGTTGATGCGGTGGGCAGCGAAGTCACTCAGTTCAAGGTCGGTGATCGCGTGGCCTACGGCAGCGGCCCGCTGGGTGCCTACAGCGAATTGCATGTGTTGCCGGCTGCCAACCTGGTGCACCTGCCAGACGACATCAGCTTCGAACAGGCCGCTGGCGCGATGCTCAAGGGCCTGACCGTGCAGTACCTGCTGCGTCAGACCTATGAGTTGAAGGGCGGCGAAACCATCCTGTTCCACGCCGCTGCCGGTGGTGTGGGCTCGCTGGCGTGCCAATGGGCCAAAGCCTTGGGCGTGAAGCTGATCGGTACCGTCAGTTCGCCGGAAAAGGCAGCGCTGGCAAAATCCCTCGGTGCCTGGGAAACCATCGACTACAGCAAGGAAAACGTCGCACAGCGCGTGCTGGAACTGACTGACGGCAAGAAATGCCCGGTGGTGTACGACGGCGTAGGCAAGGACACTTGGCTTACCTCGCTGGACAGCGTGGCACCCCGCGGGTTGGTGGTGAGTTTTGGGAATGCGTCGGGCGCTGTGGATGGGGTTAACCTGGGGATTCTGGCGGCCAAGGGCTCGCTGTATGTCACCCGGCCGACTTTGGCGACCTATGCCAACAACCCGGAAAATCTACAGGCGATGGCGGATGATCTGTTTTCGATGATCATCAGTGGCAAGTTGCAGATTGATATTAACCAGCGGTTTTCGTTGGGGGATGCGGCGAAGGCGCAAATTGAGTTGTCGGCGCGGCGGACGACTGGGTCGACCATTCTGTTGCCATAGGGCGTTGGATTTTCAGCGGCTTTGAGGGCCTCTTCGCGAGCAAGTCGAATCGTCGCACCGCCGCTCCCACATTTGTCCACGTTCCAAAAATTGGACTCGGTCAAATGTGGGAGCGGCGGTGCGACGATTCGACTTGCTCGCGAATGAAGGCGACTCGGTCTCAGGAAGGCCGCACAACCTCGCCCGTCGCCAGATCCCGAATCAAACTCGGGTTCTTGCGCCCCCCCAGATTCCCGCCCAACACCAGATCCACCTGCCCACGGAAATACTGCTCCACACGAATCCGCGTGCGCGCCGCCGGGCGGCCCTGTGGGTTGGCCGAGGTGGAAATCAGCGGCCCGACCAGCGAGCACAGATCCCGCACTTGCGGATGATCAGTCACCCGTAGCGCCACCGTGTCATGCACACCGGTGATCCACTCGGGCAACAAATCCTGATGGGGCACCAGCCACGTATTGGGACCCGGCCAGGTACTGGCCATGCGGTCCATCCACTCATCAGGAAAGTCTTCGAAGAGAAAATCGAACTGACGGATATTGTCAGCAATCAGGATCAGCCCCTTATCCACAGACCGGCCCTTGATCGCCAGCAACCGATCCACGGCCTCTTCGTTCCAAGGGTCACAGCCCAGGCCCCAGACCGCCTCGGTTGGATAGGCAATCACCGCGCCTGCGCGAATTTCTCGTGCGGCTTCTCGCACACGCCACCTGTTGACCATTGCTCACTCTCCGGACTAAAGCTCTGCGCAGTTTACCGATCTTCGTTACAAAACCTAGCCGCGCGCAAACCAGCGCCCACTTTCGCAGATTACCCGGCCTTCCAGCTCGAGTTCCGTCAGGCTGGCCAGCACCTCGGACAAGGCCCTTCCGCTGGCAATCGCCAAGGCTTCGCTGGTGTGGGGCGCCGCGTGCAACAGCGCCACCAGCGGGTGAGTGACTGCAATCGGCGCCGGGCGGGAAAGTGCCTGCCAGCCGCGCAGGTTTTCGAGGATGTGTTCAATGGTTTCCACCAGCACCGCCCCATCGCGGATCAGTTGATGGCAGCCTTTGGCCCCGGGGTGATGGATCGAGCCGGGGATGGCGTATACCTCGCGCCCTTGCTCCGCCGCCAGGCGTGCGGTGATCAGCGAACCGCTGGCCATGCTGGCTTCCACTACCAGCACTCCAAGGGACAGGCCGCTGATTATGCGGTTACGCCGCGGGAAGTTACCGGCCTGGGGCGGGGCGTCCAACGGAAACTCGGAAACCACGGCGCTGCCTTGGGCAATCATCGCTTCGGCCAGGCGTCGGTGGCGCTGTGGATAAAAGTTTTCGAGCCCGGTGCCCAGCACGCCGATTGTATGTCCACCAACATCCAACGCCGCCTGGTGAGCAGCGCCATCGATACCCAGGGCAAGGCCGCTGGTGATGACAAAACCGGCACTGGCCAGGCTGCGGGAAAACGCGGCGGCGGTGTCCATTCCTGGCCTGGAGGCACGACGGCTACCGACCATCGCCAGTTGCGGTTTTTCCAGAATCGCCGGGTTGCCGGCGACGAATAATAGCGGGGGTGCGTCATCCAATTCTGCCAGCAGCGCCGGGTAGTCGGGCTGGTCCCACATCAGCAAATGCTGGACCGGACACTCCAGCCAGGCCAGTGCCGCACTGGCACCATCACGTACTTCCTCACTGCGCGGGGCGTCGGCGCTGGCCACCTTGAGTCCCAGTGAACGCCAGGCACTCGCCGGTGCGCTGATGGCTTTTGACGCAGAACCAAACGCCTCGATGAGCTTTTGAAAACCTTTGGGACCCAGTTCCGGCAGCCTGTGCAAGCGTAGTCGGGCTTCCAGCTCTGCCGGGGAAATTTCGCGGTTATTCGTCGGTAACATTTGATCGTCCTTGATCGGAACAAGCTGTGGATAACTCTGTTGGTAACTTATTTAGCAACCTAATTATTGCCTTCAATCAGGCACCTCAAAACGGTCCATTACCGCGAGGGATCGGGACGCGCTGAGCACCAGGCCGTAACTGAGCTTTTCGTAGGTGCGAAACACCACCAGCGTTCCGGCTGGCTCGTCAGGCATCTTCACCGGCGCGCCGGTCACTCTGTCCCGAATGGTTTCACCGGCTTTCACCACCGCCAGCAAATGACCTTCCATCAGCCCGTCACGGCGGCCCTTGTTCAACGTCACCGCATCCAGCACACCGATCTGCGTCACGCCCCGGGGTATGTCGATGATGTGCCCGGCAATGGCGCGGGCAGGCCACTGAACCACCAGGCTGGCCAGGTCCGTGGGTGCTTGCTGGCCGAGCAACCGGTCCCCGGGACGCACCTCCTGGGTCACCCGCTGCACACCCAATGTGCTGACGTCGCCCGCTGTCACAAAACGTGCGGTGCCTATGTCGTCGGCGTTGATGCCCAGCAATTCCTGGCTATCGGGGTCGGTATAAGCCTGGCCCCGGCGGAAAATCCCGTAACTTTGGACGGCAGGGTCCAGGGGCCCACGCGCATAAACACGTTCGCCATTGGCGCCCAATACTCGGCCGGCATCTGCTGCAACAATATAGGGAGCGTGGTCCAGTTCCTGGGGCGTATCGAGAATGCGGTTGTGCAGTAAAAAGCGCTGGATGGCTTGCTGCGTATGAAGCGGCAGCGGTTGACCCGCCTGTGGAAAGCTCGCGGGAACCTGGCCAACAACGGCCTGGGCCCACAGCAGCAAGACGAGTAGCGATTTCCTCATGGGGTGAATCTCCTTTATTATGTGCATTCGCGTGAAACGCCTTGGCCTTCGCGGCTCTCGGACGTTCTCCCACGGCACTTACACCGGTACAGCAGGGGTCCATCCCCGGCGCCGACTTGCCTTTACCTCACATGTGCAGCAATTACGCTTATGGCTATTTTGAACATCCTCGAATTTCCGGACTCACGCCTGCGCACCATTGCCAAGCCAGTGGCCGTAGTGGACGCCAAGGTTCGTCAGTTGGTCGATGACATGTTTGAAACAATGTATGAAGCCCCGGGTATCGGCCTCGCCGCGACTCAGGTCGACGTGCATCAGCGCGTCGTGGTCATGGACCTGTCCGAAGACCGCAGCGAGCCCTTGGTGTTTATCAACCCTGAGTTCGAAACCCTGACCGACGAGATGGGCCAGTATCAGGAAGGCTGCCTGTCGGTACCCGACTTCTACGAGAACGTCGACCGTCCCCAGCGCGTCAAGATCAAGGCCCTGGACCGTGACGGCAAGCCGTTCGAGATGATTGCCGAAGGCCTGCTGGCGGTGTGCATCCAACACGAATGCGACCACCTCAACGGCAAGCTGTTTGTCGATTACCTGTCCACGCTTAAACGCGACCGGATCAAGAAGAAGCTGGAAAAGAAGCATCGCCAGCAAGCTTGATTCCCTTCTTTCAAAGGCTTGCTCCGGCAAGCCTTTTTCTTTTGTGAGACGTTTCCCATGACCGAGCCACTGCGCATCGTTTTTGCCGGCACCCCCGAATTCGCCGCCGAACACCTCAAGGCCCTGCTCGCCAGCCCGTATGAAATCGTGGCGGTCTACACCCAGCCCGATCGCCCGGCCGGTCGTGGGCAAAAGCTGATGCCGAGTCCGGTCAAGCAGCTTGCACTTGAGCACAACATTGTCGTGCTGCAGCCGCCAACCCTGCGCAACGCCGATGCCCAAGCCGAACTGGCTGAGCTGAAGCCGGACCTGCTGGTGGTGGTGGCTTATGGTTTGATCCTGCCGCAGGCCGTGCTGGATATACCGCGCCTGGGCTGCATCAACAGCCACGCCTCGCTGCTGCCTCGCTGGCGTGGCGCGGCACCGATACAGCGTGCCGTTGAAGCCGGTGATGCCGAAAGCGGTGTGACCGTAATGCGCATGGAAGCAGGCCTGGACACCGGCCCGATGCTGCTGAAAGTCACCACCCCGATCACTGGTCAAGACACGGGCGGCAGCCTGCACGATCGCCTCGCCGAAATGGGCCCGCCGGCGGTAGTCCAGGCCATCGCCGGCCTCGCCGCCGGCACCCTGCAAGGCGAAGTGCAGGACGACAGCCTCGCCACCTACGCCCACAAGTTGAACAAGGACGAAGCCCGCATCGACTGGAGCCGCCCGGCCGTTGAGCTGGAGCGCCTGGTGCGCGCCTTCAACCCTTGGCCAATCTGCCACAGCACCCTCAATGGCGAAGCCTTGAAAGTACTGGCCGCCACCCTGGCCGAAGGCAAGGGCGCCCCCGGCGAGATCATCGGCGCCAGCAAAGACGGCCTGTTGGTAGCGTGCGGCGAACAGGCGCTGTGCCTGACCCGTCTGCAATTGCCCGGCGGCAAGGCGCTGAACTTCAGCGATTTGTTCAACAGCCGTCGTGAGAAATTTGCCGTCGGCATCGTCCTCGGCCAAGCGGTAGACACCCAATGAACCCACGTCTGGCAGCCGCCAAGGCCCTGGCCGCCGTACTCAACGGCAAGGCTTCCCTCAACAGTTCGTTGCCGACCCAGCTGGATAAAGTCGAAGACCGCGATCGCGGCTTCACCCAGGACCTGGCTTTCGGCACCGCCCGCTGGCAGCCGCGGTTGTCGGCGCTGGCGGCCAAGCTGCTGCAAAAGCCGTTCAAGGCCGCAGATGCCGATGTCGAGGCGCTGTTGCTGGTGGGCCTCTATCAACTGCTCTATACCCGCGTGCCGGCCCACGCCGCCATCGGCGAAACCGTCGGTTGCGCCGACAAACTGAAAAAGCCCTGGGCCAAGGCATTGCTCAACGCCGTGCTACGCCGCGCCCAGCGCGAAAGCGAAGCGCTGCTGGCCGAACTGGAACATGACCCGGTGGTGCGTACCGCCCACCCGCGCTGGCTGCAAAAATCCCTGAAGGCATTCTGGCCCGAGCAATGGGAAGCCATCTGCGCCGCTAACAACGCGCACCCGCCGATGATCCTGCGGGTCAATCGCCGTCATCACACTCGCGATGCGTATCTCGCGCTGCTTGGCGAAGCCGGCGTAGCAGCCACGGCCTGTGTCTACAGCCAGGACGGCATCGTTCTTACAGAACCGGGCGATGTCCGTAACCTGCCCGGGTTCGCCGAAGGCTGGATCAGCGTGCAGGACGAAGCCGCACAACTGGCCGCCGACCTGCTGGACCTGGCGCCTGGCCAACGCGTGCTGGACGCCTGCTGCGCTCCCGGCGGCAAAACCTGCCACATCATGGAAGTGCAAGCGGACCTGGCCGGCGTCGTCGCCGTCGACCTGGAAGCCAAGCGCCTGGTGCGCGTGCGGGAAAACCTCGCGCGCCTGGGCCTGAGCGCCGAACTGATCGCCGCCGATGGCCGCGACACTGCCACCTGGTGGGACGGCAAGCCCTTCCAGCGCATCCTGCTGGACGCGCCGTGTTCCGCCACCGGCGTGATCCGCCGCCACCCGGACATCAAGCTGACCCGCCAACCCGACGACATCGCCGCCCTGGCCGTGCTGCAAGGTGAATTGCTGGACGCGTTGTGGCCGACCCTCGAAGTCGGCGGCATCCTGCTATACGCCACCTGCTCAACGCTGCCCACCGAAAACACCGAAGTCATCGAAGCCTTCCTGGCCCGCACCAGCGGCGTACGAGAACTGGACCTCGACATCCAGGCCGGGATCAAGCAGCCTCATGGCCGCCAGTTGCTGGCCCAGGAAGGCGGCCACGACGGGTTCTATTACGCCAAGCTGATCAAGATTGCCGCCGCTCGCGGCTGAATGGTTTTAAGGGAGTGACCGGATGAAAATCATCATCCTCGGCGCAGGGCAGGTCGGCGGTACGCTGGCCGAGCATTTGGCCAGCGAAGCCAACGACATCACCGTGGTCGACACCGACGCGGAGCGCCTGCGGGATTTGGGCGACCGTCTGGATATCCGTACCGTACAAGGCCGTGCCTCGTTTCCTACGGTGCTGCGCCAGGCCGGTGCCGACGATGCCGACATGCTGGTGGCAGTCACCAACAGTGACGAGACCAACATGGTCGCCTGCCAGGTGGCCCACACCCTGTTCCACACCCCGACCAAAATCGCTCGGGTGCGTGAGGCCGCGTACCTGACGCGCGCGGGACTGTTCGACAATGACGCGATCCCGGTGGACGTGCTGATCAGCCCGGAACAGGTGGTGACCCACTACATCAAGCGCCTGATCGAACACCCGGGCGCCTTGCAGGTAATCGACTTTGCCGAAGGCAAGGCGCAACTGGTGGCGGTCAAGGCGTACTACGGCGGGCCGTTGGTGGGCCAGCAACTGCGCCAGCTGCGCGAGCACATGCCCAACGTCGAGACGCGGGTGGCGGCAATCTTCCGTCGCGACCGGCCGATCCTGCCGCAGGGCGATACGGTGATCGAAGCCGACGACGAAGTATTTTTCATCGCGGCCAAGGCGAATATTCGCGCGGTGATGAGCGAAATGCGCCGGCTGGATGAGACCTACAAACGCATCGTCATCGCCGGCGGCGGGCAGATCGGCGAGCGCCTGGCCGAGGCCATCGAAAGCCGCTATCAGGTGAAGATCATCGAGATGAATCCGGCACGCTGCCGGTACTTGTCCGACACCCTCGACAGCACCGTGGTCCTGCAAGGCAGCGCCTCGGACCGTGACCTGCTGCTGGAAGAAAACATCGCCGACGCCGACATTTTCCTGGCCCTGACCAACGATGATGAAGCCAACATCATGTCGTCGTTGCTGGCCAAGCGGCTGGGGGCGAAGAAGGTGATGACCATCATCAACAATCCGGCCTATGTCGACCTGATCCAGGGTGGCGATATCGACATCGCCATCAGCCCGCAACTGGCAACCATCGGTACCTTGCTGGCCCACGTGCGGCGCGGCGATATCGTCAGCGTGCATTCATTGCGCCGGGGCGCGGCGGAAGCCATCGAGGCGATTGCCCACGGCGACTCGAAGTCGAGCAAGGTGATTGGCAAGGCGATCCGCGATATCGGCCTGCCACCGGGTACTACCATTGGCGCAATCATTCGCGATGAAGAAGTGATCATCGCCCACGACGACACGGTGATCGCCACCGGCGACCATGTGATTCTGTTCCTTGTGGATAAAAAACATATCCGCGATGTGGAGAAGCTGTTCCACGTGGGCCTGAGCTTTTTCTGATCAATCGTAGTGACCGACATGCTCGAATCCCTGGAAAAAATGCTCGCCAAGGGTATGGATAACTCACTGCTGCGGTTTGGGTTGGGCAAGGGTTATCTGGACCTGAAGGACAACGCCAAGGCGGCGGAGCATTTGCAGAAATGCGTCGAGTTCGATCCGAAGTATTCGGCGGCTTGGAAGCTGTTGGGCAAGGCGCAATTGGGGCAGGGTGATAGTGCTGCGGCGCGGTTGGCGTGGGAGCAGGGGATTACAGCGGCCCAGGCCCATGGCGACAAGCAAGCCGAAAAAGAAATGACCGTATTCCTGAAGAAACTCGATAAACACCTGTAGGAGCGAGCTTGCTCGCGAAAAACCCGAGAGCGCCGCGTCAAATCAGAAAGACCGCATAATCGTTAACGACCTTCGCGAGCAAGCTCGCTCCTACAGGAAGCGGGTCAATACCACCGCGCCTCACCCGGCGGGCGTTTCTTGAAGCGCTTCATGCTCCACATGTACTGGCTTGGGTAAGCGGCCACATACCGCTCCACCACCTTGCTCATCGCCGCACACGAAGTCGCAGTGTCCGTGCTGTACATGTCTTCCGGTGCCGCTTCCAGGATCACTTTGTAGCCCGAGCCATCCGGCAGCCGCAGGGCATGCAGGAACACCCCGACCGCCTTGTGCCCCGCCAACATGTTCGGTACGAACTTGCTGGTCAGCGCCTGGGTGGCGAAGAACGGCACAAAAATCCCGGCGGATTCCGCCGGTTCCGGGTCGGCAGGAATGCCCACCTGGCCACCTTTACGCACCTCCTTGATCACACTGAGGATGCCTTCCTTGGTGGACGCCGCCACACGATTGCCCAGTTGCACCCGCTGTTTGCGCAGCAAGTCATCCACCGCCTTGAGCTTCGGCGGACGGTAGAAAATGATCGGTTTGCACTGGCTGCAATAGAAGTGGTTCAACACTTCCCAGTTGCCCAGGTGGCTGGTGATACCCACCACGCCTTTACCCGAGGCCAGGGCTTCGTGCAGCACTTCCAGGCCTTCGACTTCACGCACCAGGTCAATGGAGCGCTGGGCCGGCCAGATCCAGGCGCAAGCGCTTTCGGTCAGGGACTTGCCGATATCCTTGAGGCTCTGGCCCACCAAGCGCTCGCGCTCGGCCGGGTCCATGTTGGGGAAGCATTTGGACAGGTTGATCCGCACCGTCTCGCGGGAGCGGTTGGGGGTTTTCCACATGATCCAGCCAATTGCCGAACCGACCGCTTGCACCGCGCGCCAAGGCAGCAGGGCAAACAACCGAAGAGCGCCTACCAGCAAGGCGCCTTTAAACTTTTCCACAGGTCACTCCTGATCGTTTGTGGTGCGCAAAGCCGCCATTCTAACCGGCGTTGGCCAAGTCCGCGTAACGGTCGCAGTCCTGGGTGTGGTCCATGACCATGCCCGAGGCCTGCATGAACGCGTAGCAGATGGTCGGTCCGACGAACGTGAAGCCGGCTTTTTTCAGGGCTTTGCTCATGGCTTCCGCTTCAGGCGTAATCGCCGGAACCTGGCTGCGATCCTTGAAATGATTGACCTTGGGCACGCCGCCAACAAACGACCAGAGCAACCCCACAGGATCCTCCAGCGTCAGCCAGGCGGCGGCATTGCGCCGGGTGGCATTGAGTTTCAGGCGGTTACGCACGATGCCCGGATCGAGCATCAGCGCTTCAATCTCGGCATCGCTCAGTTGCGCCAAACGCTGTGCATCAAATCCAAACAAGACCTTTCGATAGTGCTCGCGTTTGCGTAAAACGGTGATCCAGGACAGGCCCGCCTGGAACCCTTCGAGCAAAAGCAACTCGAACAGTCCCTGCGCATCGCGCAGCGGCGTTCCCCACTCCTGATCGTGATAAGCCATGTACAGCGGATCTTCAGAACACCAAAAGCAGCGTGGCATAAGGCTCCAGGGGATGGTGGCGCGGCCGAATCGGGTATACTCCCGCTCTTTAAATCGCAGCCCAAGTAACAGGTGAATTTCGTGAGCCAGCCTACGCCAGCCGTGCGTACCTTCCAAGACTTGATCCTCGCCCTCCAGCAATACTGGGCCGAGCAAGGTTGTGTGGTACTTCAGCCCTACGATATGGAAGTAGGCGCCGGCACTTTCCACACCGCTACCTTCCTGCGGGCCATCGGCCCGGAAACCTGGAACGCCGCTTATGTGCAGCCCAGTCGTCGCCCGACTGACGGCCGCTACGGCGAAAACCCGAACCGCCTGCAGCATTACTACCAGTTCCAGGTGGTTCTGAAGCCGAACCCGGACAACTTCCAGGAGCTGTACCTGGGCTCGCTGAAACATGTCGGCCTGGACCCGCTGGTCCACGACATCCGTTTCGTCGAAGACAACTGGGAATCGCCAACCCTCGGCGCCTGGGGCCTGGGCTGGGAAGTCTGGCTCAACGGCATGGAAGTGACGCAGTTCACTTACTTCCAGCAAGCCGGTGGCATCGAGTGCTACCCGGTGACCGGCGAGATCACCTACGGTCTCGAGCGTCTGGCCATGTACCTGCAAGGCGTGGACTCGGTCTACGACCTGGTATGGGCTGACGGCCCGTTCGGCAAGGTCACCTACGGCGATGTGTTCCACCAGAACGAAGTGGAGCAGTCGACCTACAACTTCGAACACGCCAACGTCGAGAAACTGTTCGAGCTGTTCGACTTCTATGAAAGCGAAGCCAAGCGCCTGATCGAACTGGATCAGCCGCTGCCGTTGCCAAGCTATGAAATGGTGCTGAAGGCATCCCACACCTTCAACCTGCTGGATGCTCGCCGTGCCATCTCGGTCACCGCGCGCCAGCAATACATCCTGCGTGTACGCACCCTGGCGCGTTCCGTCGCCCAAGCCTACCTGCTGGCTCGGGCCAAACTGGGCTTCCCGATGGCAACCCCGGACCTGCGTGATGAAGTGTTGGCTAAGCTGGAGGCTGCACAATGAGTGCTCAAGATTTCCTGGTTGAACTGGGCACCGAAGAGCTGCCACCCAAGGCACTCAACACGCTGGCCGATGCGTTTCTGGCCGGTATCGAAAAAGGCCTGCAAACCGCTGGCCTGAAGTTCGCCGCGAAGAAGGTCTACGCCGCGCCGCGTCGCCTGGCGGTGTTGCTCACCGCGCTGGAAACCCAGCAGCCGGACCGCAGCATCAACCTCGACGGCCCGCCACGCCAGGCCGCCTTCGATGCTGAAGGCAACCCGACTCAAGCCGCCCTTGGTTTTGCCAAGAAGTGTGGCGTCGAGCTGAGCGAGATCGACCAGAGCGGCCCGAAACTGCGTTTCAGCCAGGTCATCACCGGTAAGCCGACTGCCAGCCTGTTGCCGACCATCGTTGAAGATTCCCTGAACGACCTGCCGATCCCGAAGCGCATGCGCTGGGGTGCCCGCAAGGAAGAGTTCGTGCGTCCAACCCAATGGCTGGTGATGCTGCTCGGTGACGACGTCGTCGACTGCACCATCCTCGCCCAGAAGGCCGGCCGTGATTCCCGTGGTCACCGCTTCCACCATCCTGAAGCCGTGCGCATCACCTCGCCGGCCAACTACGCCACTGACCTGCGTGCCGCCTACGTGCTGGCCGATGCCAATGAGCGTCGCGAGCTGATCAGCAAACGCACTGAAGAACTGGCCCGCCTGCAGGAAGGCACCGCCATCGTGCCGCCAAGCCTGCTGGACGAAGTGACCGCTTTGGTTGAGTGGCCAGTGCCGCTGGTGTGCTCGTTCGAAGAACGTTTCCTCGACGTGCCGCAGGAAGCGCTGATCACCACCATGCAGGACAACCAGAAGTATTTCTGCCTGCTGGACGTCGACGGCAAGTTGCTGCCGCGGTTCATCACCGTGGCCAACATCGAAAGCAAGGACCCGCAGCAGATCATCGCCGGTAACGAGAAAGTCGTTCGCCCGCGCCTGACCGACGCCGAGTTCTTCTTCAAGCAAGACAAAAAGCAGAAGCTCGAAGACTTCAACCTGCGCCTGCAGAACGTGGTGTTCCAGGAAAAACTCGGCAGCGTCTACGACAAGGCCGTGCGCGTCTCCAAGCTGGCGGCCTACATCGCGCCACGCATTGGTGGCGATGCTGCCTGGGCGGCGCGTGCCGGCCTGCTGTCCAAGTGCGACCTGGCCACCGAGATGGTCGGCGAGTTCCCGGAAATGCAAGGTGTTGCCGGTTACTACTACGCCCTCAATGATGGCGAACCGGAAGACGTCGCCCTGGCGCTGAACGAGCAGTACATGCCGCGCGGTGCTGGCGCCGAGCTCCCAACCACCCTCACCGGTGCGGCCGTAGCCATCGCTGACAAGCTGGATACCCTCGTCGGTATCTTCGGTATCGGCATGTTGCCTACCGGCAGCAAAGACCCGTATGCCCTGCGCCGTGCGGCCCTGGGTGTGCTGCGGATCCTGATCGACAAGAAGCTCGACCTCGACCTGACACAGGCCGTGGTATTCGCTGTCGGCCAGTTTGGTGCCAAGGTCAAGCAAGCGGGCCTGGCCGAGCAAGTGCTGGAGTTCGTGTTCGATCGTCTGCGTGCGCGTTACGAAGACGAAGGCGTTGACGTTTCGGTGTACCTGTCGGTACGTGCCCTGCAACCGGGTTCGGCGCTGGACTTCGACCAACGTGTACAAGCCGTTCAGGCCTTCCGCAAATTGCCGGAAGCCGGTGCCCTGGCCGCTGTGAACAAGCGTGTATCGAACCTGCTGAGCAAGGCCGACAACCTCGGCAATGCCGAAGTCGACCCGGGCCTGTTTGCCGATGCCAAGGAGTTCTCGCTGAACTCGGCCATCGCCAAGGCAGAAAACGCAGTGAAGCCGCTGATCGCCGAACGCAACTACGCCGAAGCACTGGCGCGCCTGGCCACCTTGCGTGAGCCGGTGGATGCGTTCTTTGAAGCGGTGATGATCAATGCCGAAGACGCGGGCGTACGGAAAAACCGCTACGCCATGCTGGCGCGTCTGCGTGGTTTGTTCGTCAACATTGCTGACATTTCGACCCTGAGCTGATCATGTTGAAACTGCTGATTCTCGACCGGGACGGAGTGATCAATTACGACTCCGACGCTTACATCAAATCGGTGGCGGAATGGATTCCACTGCCCGGCTCGATCGAGGCCATCGCGCAGTTGAGCAAAGCGGGCTGGACGGTGGCCATCGCCACCAACCAGTCCGGCATCGCCCGCGGCTACTACGACATCGCCACCCTCGACGCCATGCACGCGCGCCTGCGCATGCTGGTGGCCGAGCAGGGCGGTGAAGTAGGGCTGGTGGTGTATTGCCCACATGGCCCGGATGAAGGTTGCGATTGCCGCAAGCCCAAACCGGGTATGCTTAAAACTATTGCTGAACATTACAACGTGCCATTGGCTGGGCTTTGGTTTGTCGGGGATAGCCTCGGTGACCTGGAAGCCGCCAAGGCCGTCGACTCTCAGCCAGTTTTGGTAAAAACCGGGAAAGGCGAAAAGACCCAGGCTAAAACCCTGCCGGTAGGCACCTTGATTTTTGACGATCTGGCGGCGGTTGCCGCAGAACTTATCAACAACTAGCAGCACTTCTCGACTTCCTGACCAAGGACTGTTCGGGAGCGCGCTTTTAACAGGCGGGCCTTGTCCCGCAACGGTAAATGCCGCCATGTCGATTTTGCAGGCCATCAGAACCTTCTTCTTTTACCTGCTGCTGGGCACCAGTTCCCTCCTCTGGTGCACCCTGAGCTTTTTTATCGCGCCGTTTTTGCCGTTCAAGGCGCGCTATCGTTTCATCAACGTCTTTTGGTGCAACTGCGCGTTGTGGTTGACCAAGGTGTTCCTGAACATTCGTTTCGAGATCAAGGGCGCCGAAAACGTCCCGGACCAGCCCTGCGTGATTCTGTCGAACCACCAGAGCACCTGGGAAACCTTCTTCCTGTCTGCGTATTTCTCGCCCCTTAGCCAAGTGCTGAAGCGTGAGCTGCTGTACGTGCCGTTCTTCGGCTGGGCCATGGCCATGCTGCGTCCGATCGCCATCGACCGCGACAACCCCAAGGCGGCGCTCAAGCATGTAGCGAAGAAGGGCGACGAGCTGCTCAAGGACGGCGTTTGGGTGCTGATCTTCCCCGAAGGTACACGCGTGCCCTACGGCACTGTGGGCAAGTTCTCACGCGGCGGTACGGCTTTGGCGGTAAACGCCGGCCTGCCGGTGCTGCCAATTGCCCACAACGCCGGCAAGTTCTGGCCAAAGACCGGCTGGGCCAAGCGTGAAGGCACCATCACGGTGGTCATTGGCGAACCGATGTATGCAGAGGGTGAAGGCCCACGCGCTATTGCAGCGCTGAACGACCGTGCCCAGGCATGGAATGAAGCGCAACAAAGAGCCATGGGTTCGCTGCCGCCGGAGCCGGTCGTCATCGACACTCCGGTGATTTAAGTTTCTGTGGATAACCTGTGTACGGTTTGTTGGCGAATCATGCTTTTTCGATTATAGGCTGCTGATTTACTTACATATTTCCTAAGCTCATAAAACAGCGGAAAAGGTGCATAAGTTTTTTCCGCATTAAAAAACCGGTCCTTGAGACCGGTTTTTTATGCACAGGTAAAAAGCAGCGGTTCACTCCTTCCATAACGGCAGTTGAAGGATGAAGGTCGTACCTTTATCCACCACACTTTCGCAGCCGATTCGCCCACCATGGCGATCTACGACGGCCTTGACCATGGTCAGGCCCAACCCCAATCCTTCACTGCCTTGAGCAGAGGCGAAGCGCCGGTATTGGCCGAACAATTCGGGCAAATCCTGCTCAGCGATTCCTCGCCCCTGATCGCTGATACGGCATTCCAGGCGATCTTCACTGCTAGTCAGTCTTAATGTGACGGTGGTGCCTGAAAGGCTGTATTTGACCGCGTTCTCCAACAGGTTAAACAAGGCGCGGGTCAGCAGCGATTGATCCGCCCAGACCATCTCCTCGCCGTCGTCATCCAGGTTGCGGGCCAGGTGGATACCTTTCAGCTGGGCATGCACAGCGACTTGATCAAACGCGTCGAGCACCAGCATGGCGAACAGACTGGGCTGGAATTGGTATCCGTCAGATTCAGCTTTCGCAAGTTGCACGAAGGATTCTGTCAGGTTCAGGGCACGGCGGACTTGCTGCTCGATCTGGGCAAATATCGGCGCAGCGGTGTCCTGGACGTCCAACAGGGCCAGGATCGCCGAGTGCGGAGCACGCAGGTCATGGGATAGGAAACGCAACAAGGTTTCCCGCTGCTGCTGGGCTTCGCGCTCGATACTCAAGTCTGTGAGGCTCAACAGCCAGCCCAGGGCCACATCCCCGTCTGCGGGCAGCAGCGGGGCCAGGTCGAGGCGCAGGCTGCGATCAAGGGTGTCACGAAATTCGACGATCTCCAGCGCCGACAGGGCAGGGCGAATGCCGTCCTGCAGCGGTGGATAACCCAACGCAGCGAGTTGCTCCAACAGGTTTTCAGCCACCAATTCATTGCCGAATACATCACGAGCAATCCGGTTGGCCAGCAGGACATTGCCCTTGGGATCGGTAATCAAGGTCGCTACCGGCAAACATTCCAGGCCATCGGCCATAAAGCGGCGCGTGTCCCGGGTGCGGCTGACTGCTTGTTCCAGGGCGAAGATCCGTCCCTGTAATACATCACCCTGGCTGGCGGGCGCTCTACGCCGCTCCGGGAGCACTTTGGGTTCGTTGTCCAACCGTGCCAGTTCCCAACCGAAGTAAGCCAGGATCACGCTCAGGCGCCGCCAGTTCCAGATCAGGTAGCTGAGCAGCATGCCGATCAGGCACGCCGCCGGTGACCACCAATGGCCCAGGCGCAACAGGCCCCAAGAACCGAGAAGCGCGGCGCCCATGCAACCGACGGTCAACCACAGCGCATAACGCGGGCGAAACAACAGCAAGCCCAATAGCAGCGCGACCATGGCAGTGGCCAGCAGCGTTGCCATCCAGGCTGGCAGGTCAACGATGCTGCGCCCTTGCAGCAAGCCATTGAGGATGTTGGCCTGGATCTCCACGCCTGGTGTGGTGCCAACGCTGGCCGACAGCGGCGTGACATATCGATCGCCCATGCCCGGTGCGGTGGCACCGATCAGGATCAAACGGTCTCGCAGCAACTCAGGCGGTACCTCACCGCGTAAAACGCTGATATACGGCACGCTGGGAAAGCCGGCATGGCTGGCGATGAACGGAATTCGAATGGAGTTTTCCCGCTGCCAATGGTTGCTGTCCACCGGGCCAAGCGCGCCCGGCATAACGGCTTGCTGGCCACTCAGTTCAAACGCCAACCAGGCCAGTTGGGGCGTCATGTTCCCTGGCGGGCCTTCACGCAAATACAGGCTTCGTACAATACCGTCGCTGTCCGCTTCAACGTTGATATGGCCGACGCCCCTGGCGCAATCGCGCAAGGGCAGCACCGGCAGGATTTGCGCCACAGGTTGCTCGTAGCGGGGCGAGCCTTCACGAATCAAGGGCAACAGAACAGTACCGGCGTTGCACATAGCCTCGGCCAGGCGCAGGTCATTGGCCGGCTCCCGGGCAGGTTCGCTGAAGATCACATCGAACAGAATGCCTGCGGGTTTGGCAACGCTCAGCCGATCAAGCAGGTCGGCGTGTACGCGCCGGGACCAAGGCCATTGGCCGAGCTCCTTCAGGCTTCGGTCATCAATGGTCACCAGCAAGATGCGTGGATCCACCGGCAAGGGGGCCAGGCGGCGAAGGCTGTCGTACAGCAGGTTGTTGAGGGAAAAGCCCGGGCTCAGGGACAGGAATGCCGTGATAGGTAACAGCAACAGGCTGACCCAGAGCCATTCGCGCACCAGGCCATTGAACAGCCGCTGAGCCTGGGTCGGTTGGCGCTTTTCAGCCCGGCGCCAAAGCCTCACCGGCGAGCGTCCGGAGCGCTATTGCACGCGGTTCGCGGGCGGGTAATAGAAGATGTCATAGACCCCGGTTTCTCCCTCAAGCCCGTGTTCATCATAGGCCGACAAACGAACGTGATAGAACGATGCTTTCAGCCCAGTGAAGCGCATTTGCGGCTTGTCGGAGAAGTTTTCCTGCTTGATGTTCAGAAACTCCTTATCGGTCGCGACCTGGGCCCTGTAACGCTGGGCGCCGGCTAACGGACGCAGAAAAAGCGTCCATATCGGCGCATCGCCTTTTTGCCCATCCTGGCCCACCAGACGTGGAGCATCCAGCAGTTCCACGGGCTTGAGTTCACCTTGTTTCTTGAATGCCAAACCCTGCCTCGCACCGACCTTCACTTCACCCGCAACCGGCCCGGTAATGGGCTTCTTCTTGATGGGTCGTAGAGTCGGTGGAGCGTCATCCCGATTGACCGCAACCTGCCCATTGAGCACTTCCACCAGCGATTGTTCGCCGTCGTTGCGCACGCGGAAATGTGTGCCGCGCACACCGAGCACGCCCACCGGGGTCACGATCTGGAAACGGTCGTAGTCACTGGCACGCTTGATGACATAAGCCTCAACCTGACCTTCTTCAAGAATGACCTGGGGAATAGATTGCTCCTCGACCAGGTGCAGTCGAACCTGGGAGCTGGACGGCAAGACAACCCGCGTACCGTCTCCCAGCAAAAGGCTGACGAACGCGTCCGGTGAGGTTTTCACACTCTCTTGTTCATCAATGACCATGCCTTCTGCCAAGGCCGTGGAAACGCCCTTGGCATCCAGCTTCCAGGCTTCGCCTGTCAGGTGCTGCACCACCGCCGGCAGAGGCTGCGCGCGGCACATCTGGTTGTCGTCAATGTAGGGGGCGCGGGGAGGGGCGGGACGTGCCAAGGCCGGCAAGCTCACTACGCCAAGCGTAACAATCAAGCCTGAGCCCAACAGCGTAGAAATGGCAAAGCGAAATCGGCAGGTGAAAAAGGTCATGGCGCTCATCAAGATTCTAGTTCTAATGGGGCATCAGAAAGCACTTTCAGGAAGCGTCTTGCGCGGGAAGACCTTGAATACCGCCTACGATACTCGATGAGGTATCCAGTCGATAGCCGAAATGTCTGGGGCATGGGATCTATGGCAGAAGATGACACATCCTTGTGCCGGAGCAATTCCCTCGCTCCAATCCGTGTGTCATCCAGCGAGAGCGAATTTACCTACAAGATAGGTGCGTAGGACCGAATCGCAACATTTATTCAGATTTGGCGGTGCTTAAAACACCCAGCGTTGATTCTGCTGTTGTTGACCGAGTTGCTGAAGCGGCGAGCTGGCGAAGCCCATACCGTTACCCGGTTCACTCAGGGTTTGACGTTCATCGAACGAAGCAGGTATTACCGGTTTGGATGCCCCTACCGTTTCCGTCCCCAAGGTTGCCGCCATTACCACCAATACCATTCGCCCCCATACATTAATCTTCTCCAGAGCCGCCGCACGTCTCGAAACAGCATAAAACCAGATTGCCATTGATCCTTTTCCTGAAGGTCCCGAGCCGGTATCTTCCCAGCTTGGGTATTACGATTTCCAATGGCTTACGGCCATTTGATATCAGCGTACCGAGAGATTCAAAGGGCCTGAGAATCTGGCCATAATTGTTCAGATTCATGCCTGCATTCTTAATCAGAAAGGACCCTGCCATGCGTGTCGCAATACTGGATGACGAACCTGCCGAACTGCGGCGGGTGGAACAGACACTGCGACAAATCCCCAGCGCCGCGGATCAGCCTTGGAGCCTGCACTGCTTCGAGCGTGGAGAAGACCTGCTGCGCCAACTGCGCCGGGAAACCTTTGACCTGCTGATCCTGGATTGGCAACTGCCTGACCTCAGCGGCCTGGCATTATTGCGCTGGACCCGCGAGCACATGGAAGCGCCACCGGCCGCCATCATGCTCACCAGCCGCGATGCCGAGAGCGATATCGTCCAGGCGTTGAACAGTGGCGCCGATGATTACGTCAGTAAGCCATTTCGCCCTAACGAGCTTAAGGCACGGGTCAATGCGGTGCTGCGCCGCCACGGACTGCAAAAGTCTGCAGCCAGCGAAGTGCTGACCTTCAACGACCTGACGTTCGATGATGCTGAACTCACGGTGAGCAGGGCGGGGAAAC
The DNA here is from genome assembly GCF_059716235.1 of Pseudomonas sp. LBUM1641. Lineage (NCBI taxonomy): Bacteria > Pseudomonadati > Pseudomonadota > Gammaproteobacteria > Pseudomonadales > Pseudomonadaceae > Pseudomonas > Pseudomonas sp. LBUM1641. Next base: position 6,566 of record NZ_CP166815.1, on the reverse strand, counting down.
CTATCAACCTGACAGAACGCGAATACCGCTTGGCTCGGTGTCTGTTTGAGAACCTGGCGCGGCCACTGTCTCGTGAATATCTGTATGAGCGGTTCTGGACCCATGAGGAAATGGTCTCGTCTCGTCCGCTGGATACGCATATTTATCGGCTACGGAATAAGCTCGGGCTGACGGCGGAGCGGGGGTGGCAGCTGCTCACGATCTATGGGTACGGGTACCGGTTGGAGAGCGTGACGGCTGCCTCCGAAGAGTGAGATGTTCCACGTGGAGCATTTATAAAGTGCCCAAATCCCACTCAATAAAAAAGGCCAACGCTTAGCGTTGGCCTTTTTGTTTGCGCTGCAACCTGATCAGAAGTCCAGGTTGGACACCGCCAAGGCGTTGCTCTCGATGAAGTCACGACGAGGCTCGACCGCATCACCCATCAGGGTGTTGAAGATCTGATCCGCGCCAATGGCGTCTTCGATGGTCACACGCAGCATGCGACGCTGAGCTGGGTCCATGGTGGTTTCCCACAGCTGATCCGGGTTCATTTCGCCCAGACCTTTGTATCGCTGAATGGTGTGACGCTTGGTGCTTTCAGCCATCAACCAGTCCAGGGCTTCCTTGAACTCTTTGACCGCTTTCTTACGCTCGCCACGCTGAATGTAAGCACCATCGTCCAGCAGGGTGCTCAGTTGCGCGCCAAGGGTGACAACAGTCTTGTAGTCGTTGCTGCCGAAGAAGTCGCGGTTGAAGGTGACGTAGTTCGACAGGCCGTGGGAGATCAGTTCGACCTCTGGCAGCCAGACGTTACGTTCACGGTCTTCACGCAGGCTGGCTTTGTAAACCAGGCCGGATTTTTCGACGGTACGCAGACGGACTTCGTACTGGGCCAGCCAATTCTGCATGTGAGCGTGGTCGCCCAATTGCTCAAGGCTGACGGCTGGCAGGTAGATGAAGTGCTCTGTCAGCTCCTGAGGGTACAGGCGCGACAAACGCTTGAGAGTCTTCATTACCATGCGGAAATCGTTTACCAGACGCTCCAACGCTTCACCGGAGATCCCCGGGGCTTCGTCGTTCAAGTGCAGACTCGCATCTTCCAGGGCCGACTGCGTCATGTACTCTTCCATGGCGTCGTCGTCTTTGATGTATTGCTCTTGCTTGCCCTTTTTCACTTTGTACAGCGGCGGCTGGGCGATGTAGATGTAGCCACGCTCGATCAGCTCAGGCAACTGACGGAAGAAGAACGTCAGCAGCAGGGTGCGGATGTGCGAACCGTCGACGTCAGCATCGGTCATGATGATGATGTTGTGGTAGCGCAGCTTGTCGATGTTGTACTCGTCGCGGCCGATGCCACAGCCCAGGGCGGTGATCAACGTGCCGACTTCCTGCGAGGAAATCATCTTGTCGAAGCGCGCCTTCTCGACGTTGAGGATCTTACCCTTCAACGGCAGGATGGCCTGGGTGCGACGGTTACGACCCTGCTTGGCGGAACCGCCAGCAGAGTCACCTTCCACCAGGTACAGTTCAGACAGGGCAGGGTCTTTCTCTTGGCAGTCAGCCAGTTTGCCCGGCAGGCCAGCGATATCCAGCGCGCCTTTACGACGGGTCATCTCACGGGCTTTACGCGCCGCTTCACGAGCCCGCGCCGCGTCGATCATCTTGCCGACAACCAGTTTGGCTTCGTTCGGGTTTTCCAGCAGGAAGTCGGAGAAGTACTTACCCATTTCCTGTTCAACGGCGGTCTTCACTTCGGAAGATACCAGCTTGTCTTTGGTCTGGGAGCTGAACTTCGGATCCGGAACCTTGACCGAAATAATCGCGGTCAGGCCTTCACGGGCATCGTCACCGGTGGTGGCGACTTTGTGCTTCTTCGCCAGGCCTTCTGCTTCGATGTAAGTGTTCAGGTTACGCGTCAGTGCCGAACGGAAACCCACCAGGTGAGTGCCGCCATCGCGCTGAGGAATGTTGTTGGTGAAGCACAACAGGTTCTCGTTGAAGCTGTCGTTCCACTGCAGGGCGATTTCCACGCCGATGCCGTCTTCACGCTGGATGTTGAAGTGGAACACCTGGTTGACCGCAGTCTTGTTGGTATTCAGGTATTCAACGAACGCCCGCAGGCCACCTTCGTATTTGAACAGCTCTTCCTTGCCGCTGCGTTCGTCTTTGAGGACGATACCCACACCGGAGTTGAGGAAGGACAGTTCACGAATCCGCTTGGCCAGGATGTCCCAGCTGAAGTGGATGTTCTTGAAGGTTTCGTCAGAAGGGCGGAAATGAATCTGGGTACCGGTGGTTTCGCTTTCGCCAACGATCTTCATCGGCTCTTGCGGAACGCCGTGAACGTAGGTCTGCTCCCAGATCTTGCCGCTGCGACGCACGGTCAGCACCAGCAGTTCGGAGAGGGCATTCACCACGGAAACACCTACACCGTGCAAACCGCCGGATACTTTGTAGGAGTTGTCATCGAACTTACCGCCGGCGTGGAGCACGGTCATGATGACCTCAGCTGCCGAAACGCCTTCTTCTTTATGCACATCTACCGGGATGCCGCGACCGTTGTCGCGCACGGTGATGGATTCGTCCGGGTGGATGATGATGCTGATGTCGTCGCAGTGACCGGCCAAAGCTTCGTCGATCGAGTTATCGACCACCTCGAACACCATGTGGTGCAGACCGCTGCCATCATCGGTATCACCGATGTACATACCGGGACGTTTGCGTACGGCATCCAAACCTTTAAGCACTTTAATGCTGGTCGAGTCGTACGTATTCGTATTTTGTTCGCTCATGCCTTCACTCCCGATGGTCGTGGGTCTGGGTGATACGGCCTTGTTCCACGTGGAACAAAGCGACTGGCGTTTCCGTCTGCCAGCCTTCCCTCAATAATTCGTGGTCTACACAGGTGATAAACACCTGGCAGCGTAAGTCTTCCAACAAGCGGCATAACGCGCGGCGGTGCTGCTCGTCCAGTTCGGACGGCAAGTCATCCACCAGATAAATACATTGCCCGCGCCGGGCCTGGCTAACCAGATGCCCTTGGGCGATACGCAGGGCACAGACCACCAACTTCTGCTGACCGCGGGACAAGATGTCCGCGGCATTATGTGCGCCCAATCTAAGGCGCAAATCAGCCCGTTGTGGTCCGGCCTGGGTGTGACCAATTTGCTGATCCCGCTGTAAGGACGTCGCGAGCACTGCACTCAGTTCCCGGTCTTTGTCCCAACCACGGTAGTAGCTCAACGTCAGCCCCTCGAGTTCAAGCAACTCGCTCAAGGTCTGCTCAAAGACTGGTTTCAAGGCTTTGATATAGGCGCGGCGGTATTCATCTATTTCAGCGCTGGCCAGGCACAGTTCCCGGTCCCAAGCAGCTTGCGAAGCGGCGTCAAGTGTACCATGCCGCAGCCATGAGTTCCGCTGCCGCAGGGCCTTCTGCAGGCGCTGCCAAGTGGCCATAAAACGCGGTTCCACGTGGAACACTCCCCAATCGAGGAATTGCCTGCGGATTTTTGGCGCGCCTTCCAGCAAACGAAAGCTGTCCGGGTTGATCAGTTGCAGTGGCAGGATTTCCGCCAATTGCGCAGCACTGCGAGCATTCTGCCCGTCGATGCGTATTTGAAACTCCCCCTGACGATCACGAGAAATCCCCAGGCTGCTATGACCGCCTTCCGCCAATTCGACTTGGCCAAATACCGTGCACGCCAGTTGCTCGTACTGGATCACCGGTAACAAGCGGGCACTGCGAAAGGAACGGGCAAGCCCCAGCAGGTGAATGGCTTCCAGCACGCTGGTTTTGCCACTGCCGTTGGCGCCGTGGAGGATATTAATGCGGGGGGAAGGGGAGAAGGTCACCGGGTGCAAATTGCGCACCGCGGTGACCGAGACGCGACTGAGGGACATCTAGCTTCTGCTGAACATGATTACAGGCGCATCGGCATGACAACGTAAGCCGAGTCATCGTTATCGGATTCTTGCACCAGGGCGCTGCTGTTGGAGTCAGACAGGATCAGGCGAACCTGTTCGGTGGTCATCACACCCAGCACGTCCAGCAAGTAGCTGACGTTGAAGCCGATTTCCAGGTTGCCGCCGTTGTAGTCGACACCCACTTCTTCTTCCGCTTCTTCCTGCTCAGGGTTATTCGCCTGAATTTTCAGCTGGCCGTTGGCCAATTGCAGGCGAATACCGCGGTACTTCTCGTTGGAAAGAATGGCGGTACGGCTGAACGCTTCACGCAGGGCCTGACGATCACCGATCACCAGTTTGTCGCCGCCTTTAGGCAGGACACGCTCGTAATCCGGGAACTTGCCGTCAACCAGCTTGGATGTGAAGGTGAACTCGCCAGTGGTCGCACGGATGTGGTGCTGGCCCAGGACGATGCTGACAATGCCATCCGGCTCGGTCAGCAGGCGCGCGAGTTCCAGAATACCTTTACGCGGCACGATCACCTGGTGGCGATCCGGCTGACCGATATCGGCCTTCATCGAGCACATGGCCAGACGGTGACCGTCAGTGGCCACGGCGCGGATGATGCCTTCGGAGACTTCCAGCAGCATGCCGTTCAGGTAGTAACGCACGTCCTGCTGGGCCATGGCGAAGCTGGTGCGCTCGATCAAACGGCGCAGTCGGCTTTGCTCCAGGCTGCAGGTCAGCGAACCAGGACCTTCTTCCACGGTCGGGAAGTCGTTGGCTGGCAAGGTCGACAGGGTGAAACGGCTGCGACCGGCCTTGACCACCAGCTTCTGCTCATCAACCTTGATGTCGATCAGCGCGTCGTTGGGCAGGCTCTTGCAGATGTCCATCAGCTTGCGCGCCGGCACGGTGATCTCGCCAGGTTCGGCGGGTTCTTCGAGCTGGACACGACCAACCAGTTCGACTTCGAGGTCGGTACCGGTCAAGGACAATTGCTGGCCTTCGACAACCAGCAAGACGTTGGAAAGCACCGGCAAGGTCTGTCGGCGCTCGACGACGCCTGCGACCAGTTGCAGGGGTTTCAACAGGGCTTCGCGTTGAATGGTGAAATGCATGGTCTAGTCCCTTGCCTTAATAAGCTGCGCTGGTGTTCATCAAGTAGTCAGTGTACGCAGCAGGTTCTTGTAGTCCTCGCGAATATCCGCGTCGGATTCCTTAAGTTCGTTGATCTTGCGGCACGCGTGCAAAACCGTAGTGTGGTCGCGACCGCCAAACACATCACCAATTTCCGGCAGGCTGTGGTTGGTCAGCTCTTTGGAGAGCGCCATCGCTACCTGACGGGGACGTGCCACCGAGCGCGAACGGCGCTTGGACAGCAGATCGGAGATCTTGATCTTGTAGTACTCGGCCACAGTACGCTGGATGTTATCCACACTCACCAGCTTGTCTTGCAACGCCAGCAGATCTTTCAGAGATTCGCGAATCAACTCGATGGTGATGTCGCGGCCCATGAAGTGCGAGTGAGCGATGACACGCTTGAGTGCGCCTTCCAGCTCACGCACGTTGGAACGAATGCGTTGGGCAATGAAGAACGCGGCGTCGTGAGGCAGGTCGACTTTAGCCTGGTCGGCCTTTTTCATCAGGATCGCGACGCGGGTTTCCAGTTCCGGCGGCTCTACCGCAACGGTCAGGCCCCAGCCGAAGCGCGACTTCAAGCGCTCTTCCAGGCCTTCGATTTCCTTCGGATAACGGTCACTGGTCAAGATGACCTGTTGGCCACCTTCGAGCAACGCGTTGAACGTGTGGAAAAACTCTTCCTGGGAACGTTCCTTGCGGGCGAAGAATTGAATGTCATCGATCAGCAAGGCATCAACGGAACGGTAGAACCGTTTGAACTCGTTGATTGCATTGAGCTGCAGCGCCTTGACCATGTCGGCCACGAAGCGCTCCGAGTGCAGGTACACGACCTTGGCATTCGGGTTCTTCTTTAATAGGTGGTTACCCACGGCGTGCATCAAGTGAGTTTTACCCAAGCCAACGCCACCATAAAGGAAGAGCGGGTTGTAACCGTGCTTGGGGTTGTCGGCGACCTGCCAGGCAGCCGCGCGGGCCAGCTGGTTGGATTTACCTTCGACAAAGTTCTCAAAGGTGAACGTGCGGTTCAGATAGCTGGTGTGCTTGAGCGCACCTTCAACCTGAACGGTGCGCTGTTCAGCACGAACCGGAGCCTGTTGTGAGCTGGCGCCGGCCATTGGGTCAAAGCTGTCGCGGGACGGCTCTTCATTTATAGGCGCGTTTTTCTGCGACGAGGATTTCGAAGGCGTCTGGGCAACCGATGCAGGCGAGTTATTAACAGGTGCCGCTGCGGCCTGAGCCTGCGAGGCACTTGCTGCCAACGGTGCATTCGGCGCAGCACGAGGTACCGAGCTGCGTTTGCTGCCTATTAATAAGGAGAGCACCGGAGCAAGCCCGTTGCCATGTTCGTCGAGCAATTCGAGAACGCGGCTCAGGTATTTCTCGTTGACCCAGTCGAGAACAAAACGATTAGGCGCGTAGACACGCAACTCGTCGCCTTCGGCTTCGACCTGTAGCGGACGGATCCAGGTGTTGAATTGCTGGGCAGGCAGCTCATCGCGCAAAAGCTCCACGCACTGCTGCCAAAGTTCCACTGACAC